>CAWBUV010000012.1:0-114061 GCA_963792055.1 uncultured Solibacteraceae bacterium
GCTCTTCAGTTCGCTGGTCCGCTTGTGCTCGGCCTCGGCTTGGTCTATCGCCTGCTGGTTGATGTTCGAAAGCTCCGGTAACTGCGACTTCTGGAACGGATCCACCTCCTCCGTGGAGCGGCTGTATCGCTTCTCCAACTCCTCGATCGTGTGGCTGTAGGAGCTGATCACCTTCTCGATCTCGTCGGTCGCCGCGCGGCCCCGGCTCAGGTATCCGCCAGGCCCCAGTACGTTCGTCAGCACTAGGCTCATCGTTTCCAGCCCGCGCAGCGCATATCCTGGCAACCGGACCGTCCTCGGTTCCTCGCCAGGCGGGAGCTTAATGGGCAGGGGCAGACCCTGGCCGTCGAACGTCACCTTGGGCAGCGACGACGTGATCACGAAGACCTCGCCTGGGCCAAACTCCGCCGGATCAGCCCCGCCACCTCCCCCGGGCACACCGCCACCAGGTCCTCCGCACTACCACCCGCTGCCCGTCCACAATTGCCGTTCAAATCGGCTGGCCTCCAGGCCCGACGCCGGTGCAGCACCCAAAGGATCCTCCGCCGACGACTCTCAGGCAAACGGAGAAGCGCTCGGCATCAGGGTTAACCGATTGTCCGGCAACCGCTGGGGCGAACACCAGCACGGCTATCACCACCGCTGTCTTTACTGGCATGGCTTCCCATTTACCGCCTTACCCAACTCGCCTGCTTCCGCGTGTGCCGCGGCCACGTTGCCGGCCAGACCGGACAACTGCGACCTCACCGCCGCCGGCCATGGCGATACGGCCAGCAGCTTCAGTTCGGAATCCGCTTCGGCCAACCCGTCCCCATAGGCCTCGAGTCGCCGGAACCTTCCAGGCAATCGCCGGCCTTCGCCGCTTGCGTCCGCAGCGTGCTCAGGTGCGCGGTGACCAGAGAGGTATCGATTGCCAGTTGGCCTGCGACCTGGTCTAGTTGATTGCTTCGATTCTCGCCGCAAGCCCCGTCTCGGCCGCCACTGCCTCGATGTTGAGCGGCATCAGACGCGCCTCAACCAAACGCCTCAGGAGGCCGATGTTCTCTCGCTTGGCGGCTACGGCTTCCGATAGCGACGTGGCCGCGCCAATGAGTGTGGAGCGCAGCGTCCCAAACCGGTCCCACTCCTTCCGGCACGCCTTACGCGATATGTCGAACAGCTCATCGCCTTTCACCACCCGCTCGCGGAAGATCTGTTCTGCTTCCCGGGCGCGGGCTGCTTGCTGTTCTGTTCCTGACGCTCCAATCCAATCCAAAAAGGTCACGACGGCTGAGCTGAAGGATCCCCCGTCCACTGCGCATTCCAGTTCGGATCCTGCTTTGGCAGATCCTGGAACGGAGCCGCCAACGGTAGTTGCTCCAGTCCCGCCGCCCGAAACACAGACCGGTCGTCGCAAACGCTAGCCGCCGCTTTGCCCTGGGTCGCCCTTAGGTCTTCCACGGCCGCCTGGAAAACAAGCGACTGTTGCAGGAGCCGCCCAAGTGCCGCCGTTGTCTCAAACAGTTCCGCTGGACTGGCTTGGCTGTCAGGCGGCGCCGGTATCTTCAATGCCTCGATTACGCTGTTCAGCCGCTCGATCCTGAGGCCTTGGTCGAGAAACCCCACCCGGAAGCCGTTCTGCCACCGGAGGGCCAGGTCCGCGTTCGCGTGCCGAATCGAGGACTCCCGCGCGTGCTGCTCCGCGAACGCCTTGGCGCGGTCGCCGAAGTCGGTCTCGCAGCCGCACAGAAAGAGCGCCAGCAATACCAGTCCTGTGGTTCTCACTTGAGTACGGCCTCCTCGAGTGCCAAAAGCCTTGCCTGTACGCGAAGTTCTTCCACCAGGGCCGCGTAGTTGCGCCGGAACTCGATTAACGTGAGCAACGCGTCGAGCACGTTGTCCTGTCCGCGCGCCGTGGCGAACTTCTTAAGCAGATCTTCGAGCGGAGTGCGGTCCGCCAGGACGCCCGCGGCGGAGAGAGCCGCCAGTTTGTCTAGTAGAAGCGGGTCGGGCAACTGGGTCATCGGTTCCCCTCTGAGCAGCATCTCGATGGCGAGGTCAAGCGGCTTGGTGTCGATGAAATCCAGAACGCTCTTATAGGTCTGCAACATTGCCGACACGTGCCCCCGGTATTGCTCCTTCGCCTCGGACGAAAGCTGGTTTCGCGCCCGTTCGATCGATAGAACTTCCGCCGACGTCTTCTTGAACTCCTCCCGTTTGAGCCAGTCTGCCATCAGCAGCCGCAAGTAGCGCACCCAAAACCGTTCGGACACATCCAGGTCCTGGATTTCGCGCTCATCGGCCAAGACCTCCCCGTAGTTCCGGTATTCATCCGGCTGAGGCGGATCGAGTCGCGGGGCGATTGCTCCCGCGAACCTGGTCGCTCGCATTCTTCGCCGGTCCTCGGCTGCCATCTCCTGCTCCGGTTGGGGCGGCCAGGTCGCGAATGGAGCACCCTGGAAGACCGGGGCGGGGGCGGGGAACTGCTGATTCAACACCGACACGTTGAAGTAATGCGCAAACCATCCCGGCTCACAACACGCCCCCACGTGCGTCTTGTCCCGCGAGAGCCGGACGATGATCTCTGCCTGCCGGACCGCAACATCCACCAACTGCATCTTGCCCGGCGTCAACCGGAACTCCGTTCCTCCCTGCTTGAGAATGATCTCGGTGTTTGATTCCGAATCGCCGGGGGTGGTCACTGGCCCCAGGCTGATCCAGACCATGGGCTTGCATTTGGCAATGTCTTCGCACCTCGGGACCACCGCACTCCCGGCGAGCGAGTAGCGGATAGTCGATGTCTGGTCTTCGGCAGTAACCGGCCAGTTGGCATCGCGGTGCCCCCCCCGCACGTAGGATCGCAGGTAGCCCGTGTACTGAACCCCACCGGCAAGCCGCAGCGTTTTCAGGTAGTCGACCTGAAATGAGCTGTACGAAGCGTCGCCGCCGTTCCAGGCCTTTCCCGAGAAGTCATTGTCGATGCTGGTGATCTTCTCTTTCGTTGGAGCCTGGTACTCCCCGCCGCGTCCCACCAAGTGGTAAACCGAGTAAGAAAAAACCATGTCGGCGGGGCCCTTCCCGCTTGCCGGGGCTGTTGCCGCGGCGGCGATCACCGGCCGTGACGAGAGCGTCTCCACCACAAACTTCTGAGCCACTGCTCGCGGCATCGCCGTAAAGCCAAACGGCAAGAAGAACCCAGACTCCGTCTGCTTCTTCAGTTGCAGCAGCATTAGCCACACCAACCGTTCGCGAAAGAGGGGATGGACCGTTCGCAGCAGCCTTTCGTACTCACTGGGGGACTTTTCCGGATTCGGCAAGTACCCCTCTAGTGACTGAAGATGTTTCGCATCCTCCTCCGACTTAATCTCCGGCACCGCAACATAGGTCAATGCGAGCCACGCCTGTCCCCTGAGCGGGTTGGCCGGGTCGTCCCGGATCGACTCCATGGCAGCCTTCACTTTGGCGAATGCCGGTGACTGCCCGCCGCCCGCTAGTCCCGGCTTCAACAGGCTGGCCATGCCCCACAGAAGGTTCTCGCTCACCATGAGCTTGGCTTCCACCGTCCACATCGTGCTTCCGATGCTCTTCAGCAGCTTCTCGACGCACTCGAAGCTGTCCACGCGCCGGAACTCAAACACCGCTAGACGGCGGGCTGTCGCCTCTGTCACGCCAGGCGCACAAAGTGCGGCTTTGCTCTCGCTCTCGACGTCCGCTAGGGCAACGGAAGCGGCCGCCATCAAAATCACCCATCGCAGGTAACGTGCCGACAAGATGAACATGATCGTGTAATAATAACACCGGTGCTCAAGGTGCTGTGCGCTTTTTCCGGACTTGTTTCCACTGTCATCGGACAGCCATCGACTTTTTTCCCGACGCAGCCCATCGCAATCTCGTCGATCTGGACCGCTGTTCCTCCGCGAATCGATGGCGTATGGGATTCCTCCGAATGGAAGCATGCATATGACAGCCGGTCGAGGGTCTCCCTTTGGACTGGCCTCGTCGTGGTCCAAAACGACGCGGCGAACCTCTACCTCTACATCGACCACCAGGAAGATTACGTTGAGGATCCAACGGCACCCGAAGGCGCCTTCACGCCTGGCATGGCTTTTGATGAGCTGAAAGTCTACGTCGACGTGGATGGCGACAAGAAAGTCACCAACGGCGTGGACCGAATTTATTCGACCCTGGGCGATAAGCTCTGTTTTCAGATCCTGCTTGACGATCGGCTCACCACCACCCCTCTCAAGGACTCGGCGGGCGCGGTCGGACCCGGGTTCCGGGCCTCACCCCGCGATACCCTCCCCCACCGGGTCTGGGAGATCCGCCTCCCGCTGGCCGAGATCCAAGCCAGCCCCGGCAAACCGGTCCGGCTGGGCTTTGAACTGCACTCCAGCACGCCTCTCATTCGATCGCTCAATCCCGGCAATCTCATGCAAGCCTTGCCAGGCCCCGGAGGTGCCGGAGTCCAGTGGCGGGCGAACTTCGCGGACCTAGCGACCGTGACGTTAGCGCCGTCTTCGCCGAAGTAGATAGGGCGGCACAAGTGATTTCGCACCCGGCTTGGCCACAGCGTCTCAGGATTCCACCCACCTCTACCTGGAAAATGACGTCCTGAAGATCGCGGTCTTACGAAGCACGGGAAGTCTCGATGGCATCATCCACAAGCAGAGCGGTGTGAATCTGCAGTCGAACCGGGCAAATCCTGACAAGGGGATCTGGAACATGTCGCTGAACACAGCGGCGGGCAACGCCTATTACCAGGGCGCCAACACGTTGAGTTTCACTGGGCAGTGGACCACCGGCGCCAATACCGCCGCCCTGATCCTAACCTGGCACGGGCTCTTACAGGGAGGACTTGGCGGGCCCCGCCTTTCCAATGTGACGGTGCGTGCCCGGATTACCGTGCGCTCCGATTCGCCGCTGTCTTACTGGGCTTTCGAAGCCGACGGATTGGGAACGAACTTTATAGTCTATATACTCTATCCGCATATCACCGGAATTGACGAACTCGGGTCCAGCGGTGACGACGATGTGCTGCTGCTACCTGAAGAAAACGGACTGCTGGTTATCAATCCAGTGGCGAATATCACTGGCCCCCGGCGGCCAATACCCTGGGGGCTACCAATCCATGGAATTTGTTCCTACCTCGATCCGACCTCGGGTTTTTACTTTGCCAGTGACGATACCCAGGGCAGCTCAAAGGCTTTCTGCTGGACCAAGGAGAATGGTCCAGCAGGCTCGCATCTCGCCATGTAGACTACACCGAACGGCCTGCCTGTTGATAAGTTCACCGTGCCCTACGACATGATCGTCGGCGTAACCCAGGGAGATTGGTATGCGCCGGCGGACCTGTACCGTCGTTGGGCGGTTCAGCAATCCTGGGTCCGGCAGAGCCTGGCGAAGAAGGTCCAGGCATAGCTGCACGACAGACCAGTTGGGGATACGGCCTCTCTCAGCAGCCGGATCAGAGTTATGCGAAATTCGCCCAGGCGGTCCTGCACAGTCAGGAATTTTTCGTTGCGCCGAGAAGGGCTCCCGGCCAACGAGCAGCGGACCCAGTTCATCCTGCCCGTCGTGCGGAACCTGAATGGCAGGAAGCTCAAGATGGTGAATCGAGTGCTACAAGGACCTCGTGAACGCGTACGATCTCAACGGCGACCTGTGGGACGGCGAACTCTACAACCTCCTCGCCACGCTGGAGAAGGCGGCCAGCGCCACAGACGCCATGGTCCTCGTCCGCTCCGCCCTCCCACGACTCCGACGACGCCTCGCGCACGAACGCTAAACATCGGGAGGCGCAAGAGCCCTCATTGAAGCCAAACGGAGTTCACGTGATTTCGCCTAACGGTGGTATCACGTGCTGTGTGGCAAGACCGCGTTTGGAGTCAAGCGGAGTCAAGGATTTCGTCGAACAAGAATGGCGGCTGGAAGTTACTGATTCTAGGATGTTTTGGAGCGGGAGACCGGATTCGAACCGGCGACGTCCCAGCTTGGGAAATTGACTGTAGATCGCAAATAGAGAATTTAGCGTCTACGGCGTCAACAGACGGCGATAGAAACACACCCAGTTTCAACGATTTGCTCCATGGCTCCCGTTATAGGAGCAAAAATGGAGCAAAAGAAATCCTTCCGAACCGCCCTCTATACGAGGGTGTCCACCGTTGAGCAAAATTCCGAACTGCAGCACCGGGAACTGCAGGCCCATGCAGACCGTGAGGGCTGGCAGATTGTAGACACCTACGACGACGTCATTAGTGGCGTTAAGGCGAACCGCCCAGGATTGAACCGCCTGATGGATGACGCCAGGGCAAGGAAATTCGATTGCCTGCTGGTCTGGAAGCTGGATAGATTCGGTCGCTCCCTGGTGGACTGCCTGAACAACATCCGGGCTCTGGAGGACTATGGCGTGCGATTTATCGCCGTGACCCAGGGCCTCGACACCGACCAGCGGAACCCAGCTTCCAAATTCCTGCTCCATGTTTTGGGCGCCGCCGCCGAATTTGAAAGATCGCTGATCCGCGAGCGCACCAAAGCTGGGCAGCACCGGTACCGGCAGGATTATGCAGCAGGGAAGGTGGGAAAGACGGTCTACAGCCGGTCGGGGCGGAACATGCCTCCGCACCGCCCGCAGAAAGTGTTTGTCCGTGAGAAGGTGGCACTGTTACGCCGTCAGGGCCATTCCTATAGGCAAATTGCCAGTCGGCTGTACTTGGGGCTGGGCACCGTTAGCAGGGCGCTACGGCGGCCTTCCAAAAGTCCGTAACGTAACATTTGGAACGCTGCCTCCAATTGGCCTTTCGGCGGGGTGGCAAACCAAGACTTGCGCGCAGAGCCCGAGCGTAGGGGCATCAAGCCAGATGTGAATGTTCCATGGGGCGATGGCGAGGGGGATCATCTGTCAACCCAGCTCTCGACCGCTCTCGAATTGCTGACTCGCTCGTAGATTCGGACTGATTCCGTTCTCCGCTCCAATGCTCATGGCTTCGGAAAGGAATCAATCACGAACTCGCTCCCGATTGGGCGCGAACGATACCGATGGGGAATCGGTTGCACGTCCAGTTCGGTGGGTCGGCGACAACACACCCATGTGAACTCTTTCCGAGTTATGCCTTTAGTCAGGCGTGCCTTCAGGACATCTGGGCATCTCGTATCGTGGAAGGCACCACAACAGCCACGCTCTAACGACAGAGCCCTCCGAACTGGGATGAGGTCATCATGACCATCGCAGGGGCACGTCTCGCGCGCCTTGCTCTCCCGCTACTCCCACGTGCGATGGAAGCGAAGCGCCGCGCCCTCGACGAGATCGCCGCACGACAGCGCACCGCGGACGAGAAGCGCAATGAAGCCAGCCGGAAGCTTGTGACCGAAACGCAGCCACAAGCAGGCACGCCTCGCGTTCAGTAGCCGCAGTAAGATCGGGTTCTGAGAGCCATGCACGACACTCGTTTTACGCCTGAGCCTGGGAAGCGCTCTGGCCAACCGGAAGGGTGAAAAAGAACGTCGAGCCCTGCCCTAGCGCCGACTCGGCCCAGATCCGGCCTCCCGATCGTTCTACGATCCGCGCACAGGTGGCAAGCCCTATGCCGCTGCCCTTGATGTCCTTGCCATGGAGACGCTTGAAAGGTTGGAAAATAGCGAACGCGTATTGCGCATCGAATCCTTGTCCGTTGTCTGCAACCGAAATGCGCCAGTCGCTTCCCTCCTGCACCGCTTCAACACGAATCTGAGGAGCTTCGGCGCGACGGTACTTAATCGCGTTTCCTATAAGGTTTTGGAAGCCATCACCATTTGCGTGCGGTCGCTCCACACCTCCGGTAGGGACCCGGCAGTTATGCTTGCGCCGTTGTGCTCAATGTGGTGTTTCAGATTGGCGAGCGCAATCTGTAGCGGATGGTCGAGAGAAATCAATTTGCGCTGCTGCGGAGCGTTTCCCATTTCCGAAAACGTCAGAATGTCCTCCATTAGCGCGCTCAGACGCTGCAAACTCGCGATGGAGCTCTGCAGTATCTCCCGTTCTTCATGATCTAGTTTTACTTCTGTACGCCTGACGAGAAGTTGAGACAGGTTCAAAGCGGAGTTCAAGTTCCGGATCACTCCAGCCGGACCCGTCGGTTCGCCCCGAAGTAAGCAGGTTGGATCAAAAGCGTTAGGTTTCGTGGACACCCCCACTACGAAACTTTGACAGCAAGAATCGACCAAAAGCAGCACCCAGAAGTGTATCGTTTCCCCCTCGACATTTTTAGGTGATCGCAGTAACGGCCCCGCGCAGGAATCGCCGGAATAGCCTGCTGGAAAAGGAGTTTCGCGCGTTTTTGACGGTGCGCACGCAGGGACGGCCAGGCTCGAGCTCCCGGAACATTCCCGCAAGTAATCGCACCCAACTAGTCCGGGAAAAAGCCTATGTTTTCGTATGTGGATTTTCCTAGTTTTCGACGCTGCCATGCTTTCGCGCGTAGGGACGGCCAGCGGCAATCGGAGAGAGAGAAGAGCGGACGAGATCCTGCGGCACGAGGGGGAGAATTCTACCAATGGACCGTCTCTAACAATCATCAACATTCTTGACGTCGTGCGACGAGTAAGAGTCTGGCCGCCCTTGGTTCCTGGTTAGCCTGAAGAAGACAAACAAGTCGGCGCATACCGAAAAGCGTCCACTATTGTAGAGCGGTTTCGGTGCGTGTTCGCTAAAATCCGCCATGCTACAGCATTGGCGAGACTCGCGGGAATCGCGTGGGGAGGCTGCTGCGAATGGCTTTCGCGCGTTTGTGACGAAGCCGTGCTCTCGCGCGTAGGGAAGAAAATTGTCGCTCCGAGAGAGAGAAGAGGCCCCTCTACATCTGATCCGGAATCGTTGAGGTCTGCGAAAGCAGTGACGCGCGTGCACGTTTGGTCCGCTTGCCGACATCCGCCACGGACCGCCTATCAAGCCCTTCGATGTCGAACCGCCGCCAGACCTGCCTGAAACAAAACGCTTTCGACTTACACTTCCGTATGAGACAATGACGCCGTGATTGAGATCTTCACCCAGTCGCTCTCTGTTGTCGAGCCTCCCGTCACTGGTGTTCATTTGATGTGGTCCGGCCCTCCAGAGTTCCTTTTCGCTCCAGGAGGGTGGCGGATCGAGCGCCGCGATTCCATCGGCACAGTGCATGTGAAGAGCACCTGTGATGTAGTTAACGCCTCGCAATTAAAAGGCGTCGATGAATTGCCACTCCATCTCGGGACGATGATTGTCGCCCCAGGAATTTGGCCCGGCCCTGAAGGCGGGCCGTGTACGATATGCACGCTGGAGCTGAGCTCCTCCGAGGGAGGAATTCACGGATCCATTACGGGGACGCGCGCCTTCCTCTACGGCTTGCGTAACGGTAAGGCGACGATGGTAGCCGGTCCGTTGACCGGCATTTTTGACTTCGGCGCCGCACCGATGGACAAGCTGATCATCTATCTGCAAACGTCGGTTGGCGGAGCGGCCGCGCCCCTGTTACGCATCTGCCGATATGAATACGGCTCCGACGATTGGTCGAACGCGAAACTGCTGGCGACGCTGCAACTGCCGATTAGGGAATTGATGCCCGCGCTGGCCAATCCGAATCTTGAGTACGCCGAAGCCAAGCGGCGCCTGTTGCCGGGTGATGCCATCGATCCCGCACGGTTTGGCGATTTCATGAATCTGTTGCAGTCGCCTACGTGGTGGGCGGGCGGCCGCGCGAAAAGAACCGGCGATGCTGGCAGCTCGCGTTTCTGCAATCCGCCGGTCTTCAGCAAAACGTCCCACGCCTGGCTAATCGGCGCGGCCGGCCCCACATACGTAAGGTTCGCCATGGCGAACATGCCGACACCGTAGTCCGGTAGCCACGACATATACGATCCGAAGCCCGGCAGCCCGCCGCCGTGGCTCGCGACCAGGTCGAAGCGGCAATCGGTGGCGATGCGCAGGCCGAATCCATAGCCCGCTTCCGACGCCGTCAAAGCGCCGGGGCTCCTCTGCACAGTGAGGTTGGCCGGCGTCCAGAGGTGAGCCATCTCGCGGACCGAGGCGCGTCGGACCGGCCCGGATTCCGTGTCATCGCGCGGAGGCCACGCCGAAAGATGGAACGCGACATACTTGCCCAGGTCCGCCGCAGTGGTCAGCAGTCCGCCCATCGCGCCGAATGCGCCGTGCGGCAGCGGCGCTTCCTCCAGGTAGGTTCCATCGGGCTGGAGCCGATACCCAACCGCGCGCTCCGCCGCAGGCGCCTCTGAGAACTCGAAGGTGGTGCTGTCCATCTTCAGTTTGCTCAGGATCTCCGAGCGCACGTACCGCTCGTAAGGCACGCCGGATGCCTTGGTCACCGCGCGCCCCAGCAGCGCGAAGGCGTAGTTCGAATACTCGTAGCGCGTACCAGGCGGCGTGGAGAAGGGAATCCCAATCCGCAGCCGTTCGGTGAGTTGGGCGTCCGTGGCGCTCAACTGTTGATCGCCCCACGGGTTGTCTTCGGGAAACCCGGCGCTGTGGCTCATTAGCTGGCGGATGCGCAACGGAGGAGTGTCGCGCGTCGGCAGCTCCATGCGCGCGAATTCCGGCAGCCACTTCGCGACCGGGTCTTCCAGCGACAGCTTTCCTTCATCGCGCAGTTTCAGAATCGCCAGAGCCGTGAAACTCTTGGTCATCGACGCAATCCGGAACACCGTGGACGCCGTGATCCGCGAATTGCTCGTGCGCTCACGCACGCCCGCCGATTCCACGTGCGCCAGGCGCCCATCGATCACCACTCCCCACACCATCCTGGAATCTTCCGGTCGCTTACATATTTTCGGAAGATCTGATCGACCTCCGGCATCGCCGCCTCAAGTTTGCGAACGCGATCTGGATCAGTGAAGCGCGCCGGCGGGTAAGCGTCGCTGGCCAACAAATGGGCTGCAAAAACGAAACCGCACAAAATGGTCAATCGCACGTACGCCAGTATCCCACGCGACGAAAAATGAACAGAACCGCGACCTCCGTAGTACGCCTCCGGCGGATGGCGGCGAAGGGATGTTCCGTGCATTGCGATATCTGGAGAAGCTTTCCACGATTATCCGCTTCCCCGGCGAAAGGCACGATTTATCGCGTTCGGGGAAGCCCGCGCATCGGGTCGAGCGTCTCCGAAGGCAGGCCCCCGCAATGCGGCTAGTTTCGACGGTGATAGTGTTAGTCTTGACATCCGCCTTGCACCAGCCAACGAGCCCTTGGCATCAGGACGCGAAAAGTCATTTCGCCTTGGGACGGGACCATTGTGAGGGGGAGTTCGGGGCAGCCCCTTTGAGTAGCGAGATAGGCCTCACGAGGGATGCCGGTGCCGAGCGCCGCGTCCATCGGTCGAGCTCCGACGCCCGATCCGCAACAACCCCCGGATCTTCCCGGCGCAACTGCGCGCATTTCCGAGGTGTCGCCGCCAGACAGATCCTGAGACTGACGCTCTACTGCGCGCTTACGCGGATGTTCCCGGGGCGTTTCTCCGATTACCTTCGGCCAGCAGCGCGATACGCCATCCAAAACGCCGAACGTGCAGTACGAGAACTACGACAATCCCACAATTCCGAGTTTGATCGACTACCAACATCCGGGCAACCTGCGGTCCCGAAGCGGCCCGATCATGGCTGGAATCGGGGCGCGAATTGAAAAATCTTTTTTCAATTGCACCCAAACTGTACCCTGATTTGCGGCGGGGGCGAAGTGCGGTGTCTGTAAGTATCTGACTTAATTAAGGTTGTTGGTACGCCCGAGTGGATTCGAACCACCGACCTTTTGCTCCGGAGGCAGCCAGATTCCCCTAACTCCATGATTACAGAGCAAATATTTTTGCATGAAAATTCAATTTAAGCACCAAAAATACGCCTGTGGGTGGGCAACTGGGTGGGTAGTTTTCAACTTTTCACCCGACTCACCTTCTGGCCGGTGGCTGCCGTGACAACCGTGCCAGTCAAGAGCAGGCTCTGGGCACGGACCATGGCCAGTTCCGGGCTCGAGAGAATGGGAGATCCGCCGTTCGACTTGAACTGGCCGGCAACGCGCAATGGATCCCTTCGCAAGCACCGCAACCTCGACCTGCGCTCGCAGTTTCTGGAGTTCGATCCGACGCGCCCGCTGGTGGCGGAGGCCCCGGTCACTCCGGCGGCCTTGTGATCTTCCGGATACTCTCCATGATCGCTTCCGGATCGAAGACCTTTTTCCAATCCGGCTGGAACAGGCTGCACTTGGCGTCCTCAATGGCCTTCAGCGCGCCGTCGGAAAATGTGGCGCCCTCGAAAAGTTGGAAGACGATACCCAGTTCGACCTTCGTGTGCCCCAACAAGAAGTCGCGCGCCGCCGCTTCGGGCACGCCGCGCCGCACCGCCTCGTCCATCGCCTCACGGACGATCGTCAGGCAGGTTCCGAGAACCGTCTCCGAGAGCACCGGTTCCAGAATCGCCATCTGCTCCGCTGTGCACCGGTGCGCGGACAGAACCGGCGCGTAGATCGCCCTGGCAATCGCCTCGCCGAGCGTATACATTTCCTCCGGGCCCTGGACCAGCGAGCAGACGATGTTCTGCCGGGCGCGGACTCCGCCGAAGAAATCCCGCTGTGCCTCCGGCTCCGTTTCGCCTCCGAAAACCGAGGGGTGGCAAGGGTGGGTGACGAAGTAGACCAGGTCGTCGCGCTTGGGAAGATCGCGGGCCAGCGGAGCCGCAATGTCCAGGGCGATCAGCATGGTCCCGGGCCGGAACCGGGCTTCGAGTTCGCGCGTCACCTGGCCGATGCGGTTGTCGGGCAGCGCCAGGATCACCACCTCGCTCGTGCCGAGCGCCTCGGCGGCCGGAACCGGTGTGATTCCGCGCTCAGCCAGCGCCGCTTTGCCGCGGTCGCCTACTTCCACATAGCGGACCGCGTAGTCGGTCCTGCGCAGGTTATCCGTGATGCGGCAGCCCATTTTGCCGCCCGCTCCTAACAAAGTGATGGTCGTCATCTTGTCCCTCGCAGTACTCTATCGAAGAAATCGTCGGTCCCCACCTGGCCGCCTTTCAGCACCAGTTCCAGGCCGTCCAATCGCGGATCATCCGAATGCGCCCGGCAGAGTGGAGCGCCGGGAGTGAGGCGGGCCGCGAAGGTCAGCGCTTCAATGCCGAGTTGCTGGACCGAGTGGCTCGACGTGTCGCCGCCGGCAATCACCACGCGGCGAACGCCCGTCCGCTCGAGCAGTTCGCGCAACATCCGGCCCAGGCGGCGTCCGAGCTCGTCCCCTGCCAGGGACCCGGAGCAATCCCGCGGGCCGAGAGCGGTGTAGAGCACGACACTGCGGCCCGCGGCGAGCCAGGCCGCTGCCTGCTCCGCCGCGCTCGCGAACGATTCGGGTGCGACCCGGATGGCCTCGAATCCCGCCTTCATTGCACAGCGGATCTGGCGCTCGGTCGCCGGCGAGCAACTTCCCGAAACGACGATCAGGCGCTCTGCCGGCTTCAACTCTCCCGGTGTGGGTTCGGCCGGAATCAATCCGGCCGAACGCCAGTATTCGATCAGCGCGTAGGTGAGGCCGGCGCTGCCCACGGCGAAGCTCTGCGGCGCCGGATTCCTGGTCCAAAGCAGGCGGCCGGTCTCCCGCAGGGATGCTTCATCGAAACCGTCGAACAGAACCGCGCCCGGAGACTCAGCCAGGATCTCGTCCAGGCGCCGGTCCGCCGTCCCGTTTCGTAGCGCGTCGATATCGAGGAGCGCAATCGTGCGTCCGGTCTGGCGCGCCAGGTGCAGGCGAAGGTCTCCCTCCTCCATCGGCGTCACCGGATGCCGGCTCATTGTGGGATGGCGGTCGATGCGGTGAATGGCGCCGCCACCGTCCGCGAACAGGTTTCCAAACAGCACGTACCGCTTCAGATGCGGCGCGCCGACCGCAACCGGCACCCAGGGATTTCCGAAAACCTCCTGCCCGATCTCGAGCGCACGGCCGATGCTTCCGTGCCGCGGCGAGCTGTCGAAGGTGGAACAGACCTTGTACTGGCACAGGGGCGCGCCCAGTTGCTTCAGACTGCGGAACACGGCCGGCAGACGCTCGTTCATCCACTCGGGAGTCTGGCTGCGGCTCTCGCCGGCGAGGCCCACCCCGCGGCAGTGCGCGAATCGAGCCGGGAGCCGCTCTCCCGGCGGGCGGAGGAACAGGACGGTCGGCACGGCGTTGGACGCCAGGGCTTCCAGGGCGTCGGTCGAGCCCGTGAAATCGTCGCCATAGTAGCTGAGAAGCAGCTCGCTCACCCGGCGAACTTCCGCAGCGCATCCCGCAGCTCCGCGTGGCTTTCGGCGTAGACGTGCAACGGGATGCCCGCTACCGCCGCCTCCCACGCCTGACGCAGGCTCCGCACGCCGGCGCCAACGCCCGATGGGTGTGCCATGATGCCGCCGCCCGCGGCGTAGATCAGGTCGGTGGCGCCCAGCGCGCGGTAGGTGTCCGGCGCCTGTTTGGCCGATTGTCCCGACGAGAAGACGGGCACGATCTCGCAGCCTCGCCCCGGCTCGGCAAACATCGGTGTGAGACATTCCTTCGCCGAGGCGATCACCGAATCGTCGGGCTCGCAGAACTTGTTGCTGAGACCGTTCACGTGCAGGTGGTCGACCCCGGCCATGCGCCAGAATTTCTGGTAGGCGATGTAACTCATGCCGATGGCGGGAGAGCGTCCGTAGAGGCCCCAGCCGTTGCGGTGGCCATGGATCGCCAGGCGGCAATGTCTCCGCAACGCCACCAGCGCCGGCAGCCCGATGCTGTTAACGCTCACCATCACACAAGTACCGCCTGCCTCCGCCACGGCATCGTGCCGCCACAGCATTTCGTCGATCTCTCCGGTGATGTTGCAGGCGTACATTACGTTCTTTCCAGTGCGCTCGGCGTTGCGGCGGATCACCTCCATCACCGCCCGCAGGCGCTCCCCGAACGGGCAGTGCGGGCCGTCCGCCTGTAGTTCGTCGTCCTTGATGAAGTCGATGCCGCCCTCAACGAGGGCTTCGACTAACCTCGCGGTGGCCTCGGGCGACAATCCCACGCTGGGTTTGACGATGGTTCCGATCATGGGTCTGGCGTGCACGCCGCACAACCGGCGCGTACCCTCCACGCCGAATTGCGGCCCTTGATACTTGTTGAGGAATGCCGCCGAAAGGCTTACGTCAAGCAGGCGCAGACCGGAGAATGGTTTCAGCTCGAACAGGTTTCCCGCAACAGTCGCCAGAAGGTTCGGCAACGACGGGCCCATGTTGGAGATGGGCCAGGAGAGCGTGACTTCCGCGCGCCGGTAAACGGCCGGACCGGTCAGGTTCTTCGGAACACCGGCGCCCGGCAGCGACGGAGCGCCCGCCGAATCCAGCTCCTGGATGCTTTCCACTCGCGCCGCGTGGCGCTCCCGCAACTCATCGGTCTCACCGGGCACTCGCAGAAACGTACCTGTCGATTGCTCGCCGGCCATCGTCGCCGCGGCGTGCTCAAGGGAAAAGGCCGTCTCGATCCAGTAGCGCGCGGACACACGTTCACTCATCATTCCTCGAGTCAGTGGTTCAGCTTATCACTGGTGAGCGAGGACGTGCAAAGCGAATCACGCAACGCGATCTTATTCCGTATGGCGGGATCACAATCCCGTGAGCACGGGGCGACATACCCGCTTTGGTATGGAGAAGAAGTGGTTGGCATCGAAATCAGTCCCCAACGCATCGAAAGCCGACAATGCTGCGACGGATTTCCGGATCGTACCATCCGCGGGTAGAGACGCGGACGGCTGTTGGTTTGTTGAACCAGGAACCGCCGCGCAGCGCCCGTTTGTCCCCGCTGGGCGGGCCTGCCGGATCGCGGCTCTCGCTCTGGTCGTAGTATTTATCTCCATACCAGTCCGCCGTCCACTGCCACACGTTCCCGAGCATGTCAGACAACTTCCATGGATTCGGCTGTTTTGAACCCACTGCGTGCGGCCCGTTCCCGTTCTCGTGAAGCCGCGTCTCAAAGTTACGAGGATCCTCTTTCGACCAGGCGATGCTGTCGATCTTCTGCCTCCCGCTGTTGTCCGCGGACCATGCGATGTCATCCACGTCACCATAGCGCTCGGCCGTACTTCCTGCCCGGGCCGCGTATTCCCATTGCGCCTCGGTGGGTAGCCGCATCCCCTCCCAGGAGCAATAATCGCGCGCCTCGCTCCACGTCATGGCGACAGCCGGAGTATCGCCGCCCGCGGCCTCATTCAGCTTTAGACCGTTATTGTCAGCGGCGAGAAGGGCCGGTTTGCCGGTTGCGGTGCGATAGGCTGTCCAGGCCTTTACTGTCACCGGCGTCTGGCCGATCCAGAAGCCCTTTGTCAGAGTCACCTGGTGGGCGGGCGACTCGGCCGCGCCACACGACGTGTCCCCTACCGAGCAACCCATGCGGAAGGTCCCGGGCGAAATCCACACATACTGCTGCCCGTCCTTTGGGTTCACCTTCACGTCTCCGGCCTGAGGCCCTTCAGAAGGACGCGTCGCCGCCGCCTTTGGCGCAGGGGCTCCTTTGCGGTTCTGCGCCGTCGCCAGGGCAGCGAACAAGACGAGCAACGGTATGAATCTGCGTATCATAAAACAAATGACCTCCGTAAACCCTCAGCCTACGACGCAACGCGCCGTGGAGTACATCAAGACCCGGCCCCACCGGGACGGGTTCGTCGCCCACTGCGGCACGAAATCGCGGAGTATGTAGCCTCGGGAGAACCGGGTACGAGCCGCTCCGGGCACGTCGAGCCTTCCATCGCCGTCACCGCGCCCCACAGACGGCGTTACCACGGAGAACCGCGCGAGATGCGGTGCCCGCCGCTGGCGTGAAAGCGCAAGCCGACACCAGACGGCCGCGAGCCTTAACACGTATATGCCATGTTTCAGAGAAATGAAACAGGTGTTTCCGCGTGTCGAGAAAATTCCGCGATGTGGAATGGTCTTCATCTCCTGGAGCGCCTCGGGCACATGAGGATCCGCCACCGCGACGAACCTAGGTCACGCGACAGGCTCATTCCTATGAACTCGGCGCACTTGCCTTGGGGTTTCTGGAATGTTGTTAGAAGTTCCGCAGTGCGGAATTACGATCTCGCGGCCGGTTTCCCATTGAAGTTTCGCCGGCAGGCGCATAGAATCCCTCCAACCTCTAGGGGGCAAGAAGACGGGGTATGTCTACTGCCATTGTTTGTGTGCTTAAGGTCAGCGAGCCTCGCATGTTCCGGGTTCGAAAAACACTGAGCGGCCGCCCAAGAGACTCGTAGAGATCGAAAGGAGTGGGTTCATGTTTAACTTCACACCGCAGTGCACTGGAACCGTTGCGCACTGCTCCAACAGACTTCTCGCTACCGTTTCGGGGTTATTGCTTCTCGCGCTGGCTTTGATTGCGGGAATAACCCCCACGTTGAAGGCCCAGGTGCTGTACGGCTCGATTGTTGGCACGGTGAGGGACGCGACGGGCGCGGTTGTTCCCGGAGCGAACGTCACCGTCACAGAGACGGGCACCAACGACTCCCGCTCAGCGCTCACCAATGAAAACGGTGGTTATACGCTTTCGACGGTCCGCTCCGGCGACTACAAAGTGACGATCTCGAAAGAGGGTTTTAAGCTCTACTCCCTGACCCACATTCCGGTCGGCGTGAACAGCGTTGTTCGCGTTGACGCCGCGCTGCAAGTCGGAGTGCTGACGGAGACCGTTCAGGTCAGCGGACAGTCCGCGCCGCTGCAAACCGACAAAGTCGATGTGCACCTGGAATTCAGTTCCAAGCAAATTGAAGAACTGCCGCAGGCGACCCGGCAGTTTGGCGGTCTGGTGGCGCTGGTTCCGGGGGCGACGCCAATGACAACGATGACCGGCGGCTTCAACAACCCCAGCAAACCTTTACAGGTCAGCGTCAACGGCACCAGCTCCAACGGCAGCAATACGTTGATCGATGGTATTAGCGCGACTAATCCGTGGATACAGTTTGTATCGATGTATGCGCCGTCGGTCGAGGCGTTGGAGTCGGTCAATTTCGTTACCGCCACTTCCGGCGCGGACGTCGGCATGACGAACGGCGTCTCGATGAACCTGCAGACCAAGAGCGGAACCAACCAGATTCACGGTTCGGCTTACGAATATCACATCAACAGCGCGTTCCAATCGCGTGCGTTCTTCCTGCCGGCCAGCCAGGGCATTCCAAAGCAGGTGAACAACGATTACGGCGCCACCGTCGGCGGACCGATCCGCAAGAACAAGCTGTTTTTCTTTGGGAGTTATGAACGGGACGCCCTCCGGCAAGGCTCGGCCAAATTCCAAACGATACCGACGGCCGCGATTCGCAGCGGGAACATGTCGGCTTCGCCGGCCACGATTTACGATCCCGGCACGGGGACCTATGATGCGAGCGGAATTCCGAGCGGCAGAACACCTTTCCCGCTCAACATCATTCCGTCCGGCCGGATCAGCCCTGTCGCAGCGAAGATGGTCGCGCTATTGCCCGATCCCAACGCAAATCTCTCCGCGGCTCAGCCCAGTAACAATTTCTACGTCAACACTCCACTGAGCAACACCCTCACCCACTTCGACACCAAGGCTGACTGGGTGTTTTCCGACCGCCTGAAAATCAACGGCCGCTTCGGACATATGCCCTTTGATGTCACCCAGCCCGCGGTGTTCGGCCCGATTCTGGGCGGCGCCGCCGCCCCCCAGTTTCAAACCGGATACGCAAACGCGTTCGCCATTGCGGCGACTTTCATTGCGACGCCGACCTTCGTGGCCGATTTTAACTTTGGGCGCACTTTCGCGCACCAGCAGCAATTACCCTCTTCGTCGGACCAGCGAGTCGGCCTGGATTATTTCGGGATTGCCGGGGCTAACGTGGGCGCATTGCCGTATGGTGGAAGCCTGGCGCAGATCGCCATCGCCAACTACAGCACGTACGGTGAAAACTGGACGGCGATTCAGTACGACGACCCGGTTTACCAGTACACTGGCAATGCTACATGGACAAAATCCAAGCATAGCCTCCGTTTCGGATTCAATATGAGCCGGCAGCACATGTCTCACTCCGAATTGAATCCGACTCCGAGCTTCAGCTTCAATGGAAACGCGACGACAGCAGGCAAGGGCGGCGCCAATCCGAACTCATTCAACACCTATGCGGACTTCCTGTTGGGATATGCTCAGACGATCGTCAACACAGTTCCCAACGAGAAGCCGACCCTGTTGTACACGCCGCAATACAGCCTGTATCTTCAGGATACGTGGCAGGTGCACCACATGCTGACGCTTACCGTTGGCAGCAATTGGGAATACTATCCGATTCCGCACCGCGACGACCGCCAGATCGAAACCTGGGACTACGCTACCAGCAAGATCATTCTATGCGGCCAAGGCAACAACCCATCGAACTGCGGGATCACGGTACAGAAGACCCTGTTTGGACCGCGCATCGGTATCGCCTACCGTCCTACCGAAAGCGTGGTGATCCGGGCCGGCTATTCGCTGGCACCCGAGCAGAACAACATGTTCCGCGACGGTATGTACAACTACCCGATTCAACTGAAGTATGTGCAAAGCGGCAATTCGACGTGGCAACCTGTCGGAACGTTTTCGACCGGTATGCCGGTCCCCGCTCCCGCGATCATCAACAACGGCGTAGTGACGCCTCCGGCGGGATCGTTCCTCAACACGATTATTCCGCAGAACCGGCTCTTCAAGCGCGGCTATACCGAATCGATGAACCTCAGCGTCCAGAAGGAGTTCGGCCACGGATGGGTCGGCCAAGTCGCCTATGTAGGGACCTGGACCAATCACCAGCACACCAAGTACAACGTCAACAACGCAACCGTGCTCAACGGTGGCGCCACGTCTCAGGTGTTCTATCCGCTGGGAATCACGGCCGGAATGTTCGAGATCCTGCCGTACATTACCATGCGGTACCACTCGCTTCAGGCCACTGCGAATCACCGTTTTTCGAACGGGTTCCAGTTCGGCGCCGCGTATACCTTCTCGAAGTGGATGGGCACCTGCTGCAACGAGAATGGCGGCGGTGGACCGCAGATTACGATGCCGCAGTACACCTATCTGAATTGGGCGCGGATGCCCAACGACCGCCCGCACAACCTGCGCCTCAGCGGGAACTACGACCTGCCCTTCGGCCGCGGCCACAATATGGCCGGCTCGGGCCTGGCAGCCCAGGTGATCGGCGGATGGCATCTCAACGGCGTGTTCGGCTCCTATTCCGGCCTTCCGTTCTCGATCTCCGGCGGCAACCTCAACACACCCGGCTTCACTCAGCGCGGACAGCAGGTGAAGCAGGATGTTCAGTACTTCGGAAACGTTGGGCCGGGTCAGAAATTCTTTGACACCACCGCCTTCGTGGCGGCTCCGAACGGCGTCATCGGCAACTCGGGCTACAGCAACATGCGCGGTCCCGGCGTCGTAAACCTGGATCTCAGCATCTTTCGCGATTTCAAGCCGACCGAACGCCTGACCTTCCAATTCCGTGGGGAGGCCCTGAATGCGACCAATACGCCGCACTTCCAGAATCCCGACGGCAACGTAACCAGCTCGACTTTTGGCGAAGTGAAGGCTGCAGCCAGCAACGGCTCGGGCACCGGCCGCGCGATGGACGAGCGGTACTTGCGAATCGGTCTCAAGATCCTGTTCTGATCGAGACTTCCCGGTACTGAACAGCAGGTGTGGCTGCGGCGACCGTCCGTGGCCACAGCTTGATCGGCCGCGGCGAGCTTCGCTCAAAGACCAGTCAAGAGCAGGCTCTGGGCACGGACCATGGCCAGTTCCGGGCTCGAGAGAATGGGAGATCCGCCGTTCGACTTGAACTGGCCGGCAACGCGCGCCATGGATGCCTGGGCAAGCACTACAACCTCGACCTGCGCTCTCAGTTTCTGGAGTGCACTGGAAAGCAGCTCATCATGCCGGGCGGTATCCCCGGCCAACACAGCTTCGAACGCGCCATCGCACAGGTCCGGAATCAGTTCGACCTCGATACCGGCCGCGGCCGCGGTTTCTTGGAGCAGCGCGAGGGTGGGTTCGAGCGTGGTCGTGAGCGTGGCGGCCACTCCGATCCGGCGACCAAGCTTGACAGCGGCTTCCGCCATGGCTTCGTCCACGCGCAGGACGGGAAAGTCAAACTGGCTCCTGGCTACCGTGACGCCCTGGCCGATCGAAGAGCACGTAACCATCACAGCGTCCGCTCCTCCCTCATGTGCCGAGCCGATCATGTTCACCAGCCTCCGGATGGTCGACTTGGTGAGATGCCTGGAAGCGATAGTGTTACGGATGAGGGACTCATCGACCATGTGAAAAGTCTCGACGCCCGGAAGCTTGTCTTTCGCGAGCTGCGAGAAGAGCGGAATCAACACGTGACTGGTGTGGACGAAAGCGAGCTTGAGTGCCATCGCCCGCATGATAGCATTGGCAGGCCGAAACCCGATGCGCGGAATCCGAGGAGCTCACGTGGTCCGCGATGCGGAACTGTGATATATTCCCTGGCGGGGCGGCCCAAGTTGGTCGAAGCCATGGAAGCCGAACGAAACCGAAGTTACGCAAATGCGGTAGTACGCGCCTGCGATGTCCTGAAGGCGTTTCGCCACGAGAGCGAAACCTTGGGCCTGGTGGATCTGGTGGAGCGCACGCACCTGAGTAAGACAACGGTTCATCGCCTGCTGCAGAGCCTGGTGCGCGGTGGGTTGGTGGATCGCATCGGCAAGGGAGCCTATACATCCAGGGTTCGCCCGCTGGAGGCCCGATCGTATCGTTTGGGTTTTGCGGTACAGACCGACTCCGAGTTCTGCCGCGAGGTAACCGTCAGCCTCGAGCGTGCCGCAGCGCGCGAGCAACTCCACCTGATCACCGTGAATAACCGGTACAGTGCGCGCGATGCCCTGCGTAACGCGGACCTGCTGATCCGGGAACGGGTCGATCTCGTCCTGGAGTTCCAGACCTATGAGCGGGTCGCGCCGATCATCGCCTCGAAATTCCTGGGCGCGAATATCCCGGTGATCGCGATTGAAATTCCCCATCCGGGCGCGACCTACTTCGGCGCCGACAACTATCAGGCTGGCCTGATCGGCGGCAAAGCTCTGGGACGTTGGGCTAAAGAGCAGTGGGGTGGCAAAGTCGAGCAGGTACTCTTGCTGGAGCTTCCGATTGCCGGACCCTTGCCCCAACTGCGGGTGACGGGCATCCTGGATGGGATGCGCAAGGAATTACCGTCGATTGCGCAAGCGAACATCGCGCACCTGGATGGCAAGGGCGGTTTCGACCAGATTTTGGACGTAGTACGGCGTTTTCTGCGGAGGTCCACCTTAAAACGTACGCTGGTTGGCGCCGTTAACGACATGTGTGCCCTGGCTGCCGTGCGTGCTTTCGAAGAGTGCGGGGGCGCCGCCCAATGTGCCGTCATCGGCCAGAATGCGATCCGCGAAGCACGGCAGGAGTTGCGGCGGCCGGGCACGCGCCTGATCGGGTCCGTTGCCTACTTCCCGGAACGCTACGGCGATGAGTTGATCCCGCTCTCCCTGGCGATTCTTCAAAAGAAGCCGACCCCCGGGGCCGTCTTCGTCAAGCACCAGCTCATTACTCCGGGCAACGTGCGGCTGATCTATCCATTGGACACCTAGTGGGCCGCATCGCTGGTTCCGCGATGCGGAATTGCAACGGCGCCGCATTTTAAGGCGGCATCCGGACACCGCCCGAATAATAATGGTTGAATGATTTCCCGGCGAAGTTTTCTGGGTAGCGCGGCCGCATGCGCCGTTGCCGCGAGAGCGGCGCGGCCGGAGGATCGGCTGAAGCTGCGCGAATTCTCGTATCCGCAGGTCACGCTTACCGAGGGTCCGATGGCCGCGATGTATGAGCGCACGCGGGCGCACTTTCTCAAGCTGGATGAGGATCGCCTGCTGAAGGTCTACCGGCAACGCGCCGGTATGCCGGCTCCTGGCCGCGATATGGGTGGCTGGTACGACGCCGAGGGCTTCGTGCCGGGGCACCTCATCGGCCAGTTCATGTCCGGCCTCTCGCGGATGCACGCCAACAATCGCGACCCCGAGGCCGCCGCGAAAGTGCGCCGCCTGGTGCAGGGGTATGCCGCAACGTTCGCAAAGGACAACAATCCGTTCGCGGCCCCCAAAGCGATCGCGACGTGGGCATGCTACGTTCTCGATAAGTACGAAATTGGCCTCCTGGATGCCGCGACTCTCGCAGGCGTGGACGAGGCAAGGACGCTGTTGCCGCAACTGATCCAGAGCGGCCTGAAATATATCCCGGACCACACCTTCGATCGCGTCGGCGTCCGCACGCCTCCTTACGATGAGCCCTACGTTCTACCCGAGAACCTCTTCAAGACGTACGCCCTGACCGGCGACAAGCGGCATCTAGATCTGGCGAAGTTGTATCTCCTCGACCGGGGCTTCTTCGATCCGCTATCGAACGGCGAGAACGTTTTGCCGGGGAAACACGGCTACAGCCACGTGATCGCGCTGAGTTCGGCGGCGAAAGCCTACGAGATTCTGGGCGACGAGAAGTATCTGCGGGCCATTCGCAACGCTTGGGACATGATCGAGCAAACGCAGCAGTACGCGTCGGGAGCCTGGGCGGCGGAAGAGATGTTCGTGAAGCCGCGGTCGGGCGAACTTGCAGCGACGCTCACGAGTACCCGCAATCACTTCGAGACGCCGTGCTGCTTCTATGCCCACGCCAAACTGGCGCGCTACCTCACGTCATTTACGGGCGACGCGAAATACGGCGACGGGTTGGAGCGGGCCCTGCTCAACACGATCCTCGGTTCGCTCGATCCCGATGACGACGGTGGCTACTTCTACTACTCGGATTATCAAGCCAACGCCCGCAAGAGCTATTACAAGCAGAAATGGCCCTGTTGCGCAGGAACGCTACTGCAAGCGGTGGCGGATTTCCCGCTTAACCTTTACTTCCAGGATGCCGGTGGCGTTTACGTGAATCTGTACGGCGGCAGCGACCTGCGGTGGAAGGCCAAGAACGTGCCGGTGACCCTGTCTCAGAAAACGGCGTACCCGGAGTCCGAAGAGATCCTGTTTCGTGTGGAACCGGAGACGCCGGTCGAATTTGCGCTGCGCCTGCGCATCCCGATGTGGCTGCAGCAGCCCGCCCGGATTTCCCTGAATGGGAAGACGTGGGACGTGAAGGCTGAGCGCGGAACGTTCGCGACACTGAAGCGCCGCTGGCGCAAGGGCGATACCGTCGCGCTCCGTCTGCCGTTCGCGTCCCGCACCATCGCAATTGAAGAGAGGGCTCCCGATATGGTTGCCGCCATGCGCGGACCTGTGATGCTGGCAGCGGTCAATCCTCCCGATGACCTGACTGCCTCCGGTCGAGCCCTGTCACAGATGGAGTCGGTCCGCGGCGAAGCACTGGAGTTCGATTGCACGACGGCGGCCGGCAAAGTCCGAATGCGGCCGTGGTATCGGGTGCAGCGCGAAACCTACAGCACCTATTTCCGACGGACCGAAGCCTAACCGAGGGCTCTTGAAAAAACGCCACGGGGTTCTCGCCTTTCTATTCTCGCTTTCCGTCATCACGTTTCTGGATCGCTTGGCGATCGCGGTGGCAGGCCCGCGGATTCAGGACGAATTACATATTGCGCCGGAGAAATGGGGCTGGGTGCTCGGCGCATTTGCGCTGGCCTACGGAATCTTCGAGATCCCTTCGGGCGCTTCGGGAGATCGCCTCGGGCAGCGGCGGGTTCTGACTCGCATCGTGGTGTGGTGGTCGATCTTCACGGCGGCGACCGCCACCGCGACCGGGTACGTGCAACTGGTCGTCACACAGTTCCTGTTCGGCGCAGGCGAGGCCGGCGCATACCCCAACGCAGCGGGAGTCATCGCGGTCTGGTTTCCGAAGACGGAGCGGGCGCGCGCTCAGGGAACGGTTTGGGCGGCAAGCCGGTTGGGCGGCGCGCTGTCCCCCTTGCTGGTGATTCCCCTGCTTCATGCGATTGGCTGGCGCGGCATGTTCTGTTCACTGGCGGGGCTGGGGCTCATCTGGGCCGTCCTCTGGCGAAGGTGGTTTCACGATCGGCCATCCGAACAGCCGGGCATAACCGCTGCAGAGTTGGAGGAGATCGGCGTCGCCTCGCAGCGCTCGCGGCACGGCATGTGGTCCGGACTGTTTCGCAGCCGCCAGACATGGCTTCTGATGGGAATGTACTGGTGCTACGTCTGGGGTTCCTGGTTCTATTTCTCCTGGTTTCCCACGTTTCTGGTGCGCGGCGCCGGGTTTACCGAAAAGCAGATGGGCGTACTCTCGGCGCTGCCGTTTGTGCTGGGCTGCTGCGGCAATTTGGCCGGCGGTGTTCTAAGCGACCGGTTGGCGCGACGCTACTGTTTGAAGGTTGCGCGTTGTGGTCAGGCCACGGTGAGCCTGGCTGTCTCGTCGCTGCTGATTCTTGGTCTCGCCTTCGCAAAAAGCCAGGTTCTGGTGGTGATCCTCTCGTCGATTGGGTTCGGCGTATTGGATCTAATGCTGCCGGCCGCATGGTCGCTGTGTCTCGATCTGGGACGGGCGCATGCCGGGGTATTGACCGGCACCATGAACTCTGCCGGGCTCGCCGGGGGCTTCGTGTGCACGGTGATGTTCGGTTACATGGTGAAAGCAACCGGCGGATACACCGCGCCGCTATGCGTGGTGGCGGCGATGGTGATGCTCAGCGCGATTCTGTTCTCGATGATCGATCCCAACCAGCCGGTCTGGAAAGACGAAGAGAACTGAGACCATCATGGTGCCCGATCAGAACCCGAACATCACCGACATCGCATCTCGCCGGGAATTGTTCTGCCGTACCTGAGATGACGCCGCAGTTCGAAGTCGTCGAGGCGCCGGTCGAATAATTCCAGGTGATCACTATTGGACCCTGACAATCACCCGTTGGTAGCGCGTGAGCGGAGGCGCGCCATTGTCGGTCGCCTCCAGAATGACGTGAATAGTTTGGCCAGACTTCGCATCACCTGGTACGCGAAAGGTCGTAGTGAGCGCCGTCGCATCAGAAAAGGAGATGTCGCCGGGGTAAGTGCCCGCGTCATTATATTGCCACCAGTTCACTTTCACGGCGTTCCGATCAGGGTCGGAGACAGCTCCTTCAAGACGGACCGTGCTGCCGGCGCGAGCAATGACATCCCGGGGTCCTTTGACTCCGACCTTCGGCGCGTGATTGGCGTCGCTGAATTTGGCAGTCACCGACCATTTCAGCCGTGCCGCGAAATCGTTTTGCGAAGCGGCGAAGAAGCGGGCATTCACTGCGGCTGTTTTTGGCGAAATCGATTGCCCGCCACGTCCGCCGCCCGGCACAGCGCCCCGGCCAGCCGCCGGATTTCGCCCGGCGGCGGTATTCGCACCAACCGCGGGTGCGCCGTCCGAGGCGGTACCAGCCTGGACAGGCTTCGGCGCGTTCGCCGCGCTTCCTGCTGGCGCCAGGCCGGGTGCAACTCCCGCGTCCGACGGACTGGCCGACACTACCGGCGTGCCCCCTCTCCCAAACCCCGGTGCATTGCCCTGTCGCCTCATTCCACCCCAGCCACCCCAATAGCCGTTTTCATAGGCGCGTAGGCCGTTGGCTAGCAGATTGAGGAACGTCGGCGTATCACCCTCGCTGATAAACGATCCCTTCTCTTGGGGAGGTGTCCAAACCAGGTAGCCCATCGCCCTCAGTTGATCGGCCGTCACCCCGGACGACCCGAAATAATCCGTGCGGTCGCCTCTTGCCATCTGTTTGCCATCGCCCCAAACGCGATACATCGCGCCTAGGGGACCACGGCTGAGAACGTTGTCCTTGGTCCAGGCGGGACTGATAAAGACCTCATTCTCCGGCGCGAGTCCACTTCGAATGCCGTAGCCGTAGTTAATCATGGCCAACTGCCAGTTGGTCACTTCCGGCCAGTTCGGCTGGATGTACTTGGAGTAGGTCCCATCTTGGTCACCCCACGGGATGATAACCAGCTTCAATGACACTCTGTTGTGGATGGCCTCCCATTGCGGCGTGTTCGCATATTGATCGTAGATCGACTTCAGCGCGCGGGCGATAGTACTCTGTCCGCCCTGGGCCGTCACATAGAGTGGCCCAGGTTGATCGTCAAGGAGAAGTGACTTAATCAAATTCGCCCCGTCCGTGTCCTTAGAGTAGTCGGCCTCGAAGTCGACGTTCCCCCATTTGATCTTCGATTTCAGATCCCCGGGCACTGGGTAATCGCTGTCATGGACCCTCAGGTTCGGATAGGCCTTCGCATAAGCATCGACGATCTCGTCGATGAAACGATCGTCTGCTGGCCAACGCCACGAGGTGACCGGCCCCAAACCAAGGCGGGTGTATTCGCGCCCGGGAATGTACTGCGTCGTCCCCTTGCCGTCCCCCTTCCAATGAACGCCGCTACTTGCGTATACCAGGCCTTCGATGCGGACTTCCGAGCTGTAGAGAATAGCTCGGATGAGAGTATTGACATCATCGAGTTCTGGATCGGCTGTGATGACAACGCGCGGTTTTGCGGTCGCTCTCCTCGGCTGCTGTGCCGAAGCGAGTCCTGCACCGATCATTAGCACGCTAAACGCCAGGAAGTACGTGCGGCCGCTGCTCATACTGCCTCCTTTGATTCTTAACGGTGCTGCGGTTACCGGCGCGCTCGCCGGCCCACTCGCCGGTGACCGACCGGCGGCGCCATCGGCAAGCAGCCTCACTTAGCAGAATTACTATCTCCATCCACACTCCACAACATTAGAAAAGGAACCGCAATGAGCCCTGCATTACTCGTGGCTCTCTCGCTGCATTGACCTGGCCGAACTGCGCGTTCGCGTGATTGCCTGAGGGATCGAACCGCGCGGCCCAGTTTGCAGGACAATGGCGACCTGCTGAGCCCGGACGCAGAGCGCGGCGAGCGTGTGCTACGGCCACCACAAATCACGGTTGGACCGTGACAATCACGCGCTGGTAGCGGGTGAGCGGGGGAGTTCCCTGATCGGTAACCGCTAGAATCACGTGGAGCGTCTCGAGTCTACTCACTTTGGGCGCGATGAACCAGGCGTTGACCCGGTTTGCATCCTCGACGGTAAG
This sequence comes from uncultured Solibacteraceae bacterium, assembly GCA_963792055.1. Taxonomy (GTDB): domain Bacteria; phylum Acidobacteriota; class Terriglobia; order Bryobacterales; family Bryobacteraceae; genus Solibacter. The sequence continues at coordinate 28,039 of CAWBUV010000012.1, forward strand.
CGGAGCTCCGGTGCGTGAATTGGATATGCGGAACGACGAGGGCTCGCCATAGTAGAACCACTGGTAGGACAGTTTGTTCCCATCGGGATCGGTGGACCCCTCGGCGCTGAGATTAACGCGCTCGCCACCTTTTACCCGGAGTTCGGCCGCGTGATTGAGTTTGGCTACGGGCGGATGATTGGCCTCGGCATAGGGCTTGATCGTCCAGTCCATACGCGCCGCGAAATCATTCTGGTAGGCCGATCGCCATCGCCAGATGGAAGCCTTATTGGTGCTGTGCCAGCTGCCGTCGGCGCCCATCACTTCGTCCTCGGCGTCGCTCCAGATAGGGCGGGTTTCCGGTTCCAGGAACCATTTGCGGGTGCGCGGCGTATAGAGCTCGTAGCGCCCGCCCCAACTGCCCCAATCCGGATGCTCGGGCTCTCCGAGACCGTTGTTGATGAGATAGAGAAAACTCGGCGTGTCGCCTTCCATCAGATATTTAGCAGGGGGATATTCGGCCCCTAACGGCCCCTTGGCTCGGATATTGACGTCCAGCCAGGGATTGTCCACGATGCTGAAGTCGCCGCCCGCGAACCGGCCGCTGAACTTGTCGCCGCTGATGCCGCTCCAGGTGGAGGCATGATAGGCGCCCCAGGATCCCCAGCCTGGGCTGACGATGTAGAACACGCCCGGGAACGTCTTCCTGATCCACGGCCCCGTGTCGTCCTGGTCGGAGATGGTGTAGACACGGAGCTTGGCGACGAATTTCTCCAGGTCCGAGGGCGAACGAGTGGCTCGGACCTTCCAAAGCGCTTGCGCAAGGCAATTGGGCCCTCCCCACACGGTCACCCAGACCGGGCGGGGATCGCTTCGGTCCACTGCCTGGATAATGGCGGCCGATCCCGGCGAGTCTTTGCCCTCGCCTACGGCCGCCATGCCATAGGCGGGGAGTCCTTCCTTGATGACGGAAAGCAAATAGGCGGTCTCTGGATAGCCAGGTTCGTGCTTCGCCAGGTTGTCCCTGACCTTGCCATAGGCTTCGACGATCTGGCGGATGTGTCCCGCCGCAGTCTTATCCTTCTGATGGGTGGAGGTGGTCGCAACCAGTGCCTCCACATCGAAGTGACTGGCGTAAGTCAGAAAACGAACCATCGATTCGGTGTCGTCGGGTTCGTTTTCGATGTCGGTGAGTACGATCACGCGAGGTTTTTGGGCCGCCGTCAAGCCCGCCAGGAAGGCGGGAATCATCAGGATCAGGGCTAATAATCGCTTCATGGAATCTCCTATCGCGACGGTACCGCGGGCGACTTGCAGCGCTGCATCCTGGCAGCGAAGTCATCGAGAAATTTGTGGCGCCACTGGTTGACGCTTTTTGCGCCGGGGTGTACACCCTCGGCGGCGGCAGGGTCGGGATCGTCAATCCACCAATTTGGATGCATGGCGGAGGGGTGGCCGGTCCGTTCAGCCGGCGGAGGCACGGCGGTGAATTTGCCCGACTGGCCGTCGAGTCCGGCGAAATCGCTGCTAATCTGGTATGCCCAGACCTTGGCGTCCCTCGGCGAGAAGAGGAAGCGCAACACATGGCCGTCGTTACTGCCCTCTGCGGGAATGCGCCCATCAACGAGCAGTTTCGCGGTGTTCTTACCGGTCATGCCCGCAGGGAGCGGCAGGGCGAACTCGGTTACGCCGAAGACTTCGACATGATCCGCCTCGGTGGTGAGATGCGTGAAGATGGTTTTGCGTCCGTCCCAAATGCGCACGTATTTGCCGCCCCATCCAGGCTGCGACGGGTCTTCCGGATTGCCATGCAACAGGCGTACGACCGAGGGGGTGTCGCCCATCTTCATCGTGCCCTTCAACAGCGTGGCGAAAAAATCGCCGAGCGCGCCATGACCGGCAATGTGCGCCGCGACAAAGGTGGAATTGCCCCATTCGCCCGTCTGATCGCCGCCCGTGAACCAGCCCCGATAGGTGGCGTTGGACTCGATCATCCAGAGCTTGGGATGATGCTCCTCAATGTAATTGTAGGCATTCACGCTCCACGTCTTATTCGGTCCTCCGATAAAGTAGACACGGAGTTTGGGGAGGATATCGGGAGCGTCGTGCAAGGCTTGGGCGAGATCGTCGATCCCGCCCCACACCAGAATGTGGAGCGGTCGCGGGTCGGCACGTCTTGCGCACTGTACGATCCAACGCGACCCCTCGGTCGCCGATCCGAAGCCGGCCAATCCCGCGCCATCCTTCGAGCCCTGCTTGGAGACGGCGCGCAACGCGTCGGGCGGCGGATACTTTGCCGAATAAGTCTTCAGGTTGGCATAGTCGCGGGAGTAGAGGTCGATGACCTGGAGGATCTGCTCCCGCCGGCCTGCGCCGTAAGGGGAGGAAATGATGCCCTCCACATCGAACATGTCGGCGTACAGGAGAAAATGCACCATGGACTGAAAGTCGTCCGGATCTGTGCCGCCGATGTCCGAACTGACGATTACGCGGGGGCGCTCGCCCGGGCCGCCCGCCTGCGGCGAGGCTGCGGACGCGTCCCACAGCGCCGCCAACGCCAAGGGAACAATGAAACGGGTGAAGGTCATCGATAGTCTTGACACAGAGAATATCCTCATACCAGTTTGCCCAAAAAGCTCAGGAGCACGTTCGGGCAATCATTAGAAGAGATGTACGGCATATTTATGCATTACTATAATAACATGCCGAGCCTGAGGGGAAGTAGCACGCTATGCAAGTTCGTCCATGACCTTTCGCGCCCACGTTCCCACACCCGTGACGTCTAACAGGCGCCTTCTCCGTGCGTGACCGTTTCTAGAGTCTTCGCAGCAGCAGCACCCAATCCCCGCCGCTGAGTGAAGCAATGGGTGAGGGTGCCTCGAACTTCCGCGATCCGCCCTCCACGTCGGGCGCGTCGAACCACTCTCCGGTTTTCGGATCGAACCAGCGCACCGTGTGCCTGCCCTGGGGCAGATTCAGTTGCACCCACGCATTCTCCACTGCCGGGTTGTCTTGTCCCGGGCGATCGCCGTCCGGGTTTGCCAGGTAAGCAATCAGCGTCCTATCGTCGCGAATGCACTTCCAACGGCGGGGATTGTCCCCAGCCGCCTTGTCGTCCGGTGTCATGCCGACCAGCGACAGCCGCGCTTCTCGAAAGAATTTATGGATGTGGACGAAATCGTGAGCGCCTTGAAACAGCAGCCCAGCGCGATTGGCGTCGTAATAGCCGAAGATGCCGCGCATACCGGTGCGGTCGTAGGGCTCGTAGGTTCGCAGCCCGCCGTACGTGGCGTGCCCTCCCGACAGCAGCGAAGCCCACATCAGGCGGCGGTAGAAGTAACGCCGATTGCTGGGGTTGCGGTACAACTCGTAGCGGTCCTCGTCGTTCACCACGGGCTGGGCGCGCCTGCCGCGGTATTCCAGAATACGCTCGCCTCCAACCTGGTCCAGATCCTCGATTGTGATCAGATCCGACCACGGTGCGTCCACAAAATCGTAGCCCGAAAACCGGGACTGGTGGTTGGTAATGAGCGTGCCCCACGGCTCCCGTCCGGCCATGTCCCGGCCCATCCGGTCAATCATATCCCGGTCCACCATGCGGCCGGTCAGCGCCTCGCCGTGAACAATCTGGCGGTCGTTGGTGATGGTCCATTGCACGTTCGGGAATGCCGACCACCTGGCCTGCGCGGTGCTCGCGACCAACCGTGACAGGGGATCCCCAGACGCATAGCGCTTGATTTCCTCCGTGTCTTCCGCATAAGGGATCAGTTCCAGAACCACATCGGGGTGCCGGTTGAGAGCGTAAACAATCCGGCGTTCCATCTCTTGCCAGTAGCTGAGAGCCAACCCCTTGCGGTTGAGGTCAAACAGCGCTTCCACGGTGCTCCTCGACTGGGCAAACCAGGTGCGGATCTTGGTGATGCCCGCTTCTGCCGCCTGGTCGATGTATGGCTGCCATTTCTCTTCGGCTGCAACCACGTAGCGATAGCCAGTGTCGCCGATGTGCAGGAACCATTCGCCATTGTCGAAGGCGAACTGCCGGGGGTCAGCGGGATTAAGCCGGAGCTTCCCCTTCAGCTTGGAGGCTACCACGCGAAACGAACCCGAACGGCCGTCGAGCGCCGCCCGGTTCGAGGTGCTGCTCCAGTGCCAGAGGCCAGTCTCACGTGCGTATGCGCGCGCCTTGAAAACGTCGCCACCATCATAGAACCCGTCCACTGGTATGTTGGCGCCACCCGGGGTTACGAAGGTCACCCGCAGTTGGACGCCCAAGTAGGGATCTTCGACGGATGCGCCAGCCGCCAATCGCACTTCATACACACCGCGATGTGGAACATCGCCTCCGCCGGACATCGGCTGCTGTTGCGCGAAGGCACAAGAACAGAACACTACGCCGAAGACGCGGACAAGTCTTTTTATGGGAAGGAGCATCGGACACCGTGAGTAAGTCATCATTACCGTGTTCAAACCACTCAACTTCGCAGGGAAGATGGTTTGCCCCGGCGACGTTTCGGAACCGGGGAGATATCCTGCGTAGCGGAGCCGCTAGGCGCGGAGAGCCCTTTACGGAATCCGCTTCGCGATCACCTGGAATGAGCGAGGAGTGTTCCCGGCAACCTGCGCCGCGGCGTCGAGCGTCACGGTGAAAGTGATTTCATCGCCGCTCAGCTTACCTTCATACATGTTCTTCGCCGGTTTGTCGCGTCCGGTCCAAACGTAGAACGAAATCGCGTCGCCATCCACCTTGCCGCCGAACACATCCACGTTGGCGGGCGAGCCCGTGGAATTGCCTCGGGGCGGTGTGATGCTGCCGGTCACTTCCTTGCCGACCTGATTCAGAGTAACGACGATCGGGGCCGGAGCGCGACCACCTGTGGCGGCTTGACCAGTCAAGAGCCACTTCCCGGAAAAATTGGCGGCCCAAAGTGGCGACGCGAAAATGGCGAATGAGAGAACGATCGTTCTTACGCTCATGGCGGATCCTTTCACTTTCCTCGCACCGTGATGATTACCCGCGCATAGCGGGTGATCGGCGGCTTGCCCGAGTCGGTAACTTCGGCAATCAGGTGAAGCGTGTCGCCGGGTTTTGCGTCGGCAGGTACCTGGACATACGCGACCGCCTTCTCACTGTCGCGGACCGAAGCTTCGCCCTTGTAGGAGCCCGCCTCGCGATAATGCCACCAGTAGTAGCGAAGCGGGTCCCCATCCGGGTCGCTGGACCCGGCAACACTCAGCTTTACGCTTGCTCCCGGCGCAGCCTCAATATCCTTGGCGACAGCCAGGTTCACGATGGGCGCGTGATTGGCGTCCCGGTATGACTTGACGCACCAGTCAGCGCGCGCAGCCCAATCGTTCTGGAACGCTTCCGCCCAACGCCAGATCGGCTTGTAGAGGTCGCCGTCGTCTTCAGCCTCTCTCCAAACGTTGGTCACCCCAGGCTTTTCCGGGATGAATCGCCCGCCCCACCCGCCGAATCCTGGATTCTCCAAGCTGCGCAGTCCAACTTCGATCTGGTGCATATAAGAAGGTGAATCGCCCTCGGAGCGGAACGCACCCTCGTTCGATTCATAGGCGCCCGCCAGCGACCCGCGGTCCACCGAAATGTTGCCCTCCATCCAGGGACGCTCGAAGAATACGCGCATGGAAGCCGGCATCAGGTTCGCCCAGTTGTAGGCCAGTACTCCGAACTGGCGCACGCTATCCAGTACCTGGAGCTTGGGCCAGTTCGGTTCAATGTATTTTCGAAAGGTGTCGTCCTGGTCCAGGATGATGTACACAACCGCCTTCCGGTTCACCTTCTCGATCTGATCAGGATGCTGTTTCTGAATCGTCGAGAGGGCCTTGGCTATCGTATTGGTGCCGCCCCAGGCCTGAAGATAGACCGGGCCTGGCTGATCGTCGAGCAGCACCTGTACAATCCGATCGGCCCCTGGGGTGTCGCGCTGCATCTCCCCGACATTCTCGATATTGCCGACGTATACCCGCCGTTTGAGGTCTTCGGGCGCGGGATAACCGTCCGCGTTTTGCCGCAATTTCGGGTACACGCGGGCGTACTGATCGATCTGTGCGTTGATCCATTCCACTCCGGACCACGTCTGGCCCAGCCAGTGAAAGCGCGAACTGCTGTAGATGAGGCCTTCGATCTGGAATTCGTTGGCGTACATCAACAAACGAATCATTGAACAACGATCGTCGATTTCGCCATCGGTAGTGGCAATGATGCGAGGCTTGGCGGGCGGCGGCGGGAACCTCGGCACGGGCGCTTGGGCGTGGAGCCCACCAGTAACCGCCAGCAGTCCGAAAGCCAGAGCCGGTATCCTTATCGCAAAACTCTTCACGTTAGTTTTCCCCCGTTGGTCACTCGGAGCGACAACCGCATCATCTCTAGAACGCCTGGCAGATTCCGCGCGGCGCAGCGGAACCTACCACGTCTGGAGCGATCATGTTCGTGTTGCTCAGGGTACCTTAGAAGCGAAAGTTCCCCGACAACTGAATCACTCGTGGCGGGCGCGTGCTGGTAACTTGACCAAATTGCGCGTTGGTTTGATTGCCAGCCGCGTCGAACCGCGCCGCTGCATTTACGGTAGCAAATTGCGTGTGATTGAAGGCGTTGTACGCTTCAACCCGGAGCCGCAAGTTGCGCGTCTCATTCTTGCCGATGGGTACGTTCTTAGACAAGGCCAAATCGAAATTGTTGATGCCGGGGCCCCTGAAACTGAATTGTCCACCGTTGCCGAAGCTCCCCTTGACCGGCTGTGCGAACGCCGCGGCGTTGAACCAGTGGTCGAATGTATGTGGGGCGTTGTTCGGGTTGCCAATCACGTCAATGCGCTGGCCGGCGGTCCCGCCGTTGAGATCGGTTGGCGTAGTCGTCAGGCTCACAGCGGTCGGCGTCCCACTCGCAAAGGTCGAAATTCCTGAGAGATCCCAGTTATCGAATATGGCCTTGACCGCACGGTTGGGGATCAGGCTGCTGGCTCTTGGCAGGTTCCACTGGTAGTTGACCACAAGGATTTGGGTTTGATCGAACGACTGCAGTCCCTCATTCCAGATTTTCGCCGGTACGAACCGATTTCGCCCGCCCTCCGTACCCATGGCTTTCGACCATGTGTAGGCCATACCCACCTGCAACCCCTTCGCCATCCGCCGGTTCACCTGAACCTGCATCGCGTGATAATTTGACGTAGCCTGATTACTCAGGTAAGTCAGCGAAGAATACTCCTTATACGGCCGGAGAAACGCGTCTGAGAGAGAGCCGCCAGTGGTGGGGTCGACATTCTGGGAAAGGAACCGAGCGCCATAAGGCACCGTGTTCAGATCCGTAGTCGACTCGATGTGACGGTTCGTGTTTCCGACATAGGCGACATCCAGAACCGTTCCGAAACCAATACTCTGCTGGACGCCCAAGCTCCAGTTATAGATACTCGGCACCTTGAGGTCCTTGTCGAATGCGGACATGCTGCTTGCAAACGACACGCCCGGATTGTTGAGAAACGTGTTCATGTTGCCGTAGTACTGTGTGGCGATAATCACGTTTGGCGCGGAGAGGCCCATGTTATTGAGAAGCCCGCTATTTCCAACCACATGTTTACCGCTGCCCGCGCCTCCCCGGATTGCCGTCTTGCCATTCCCGAAGACATCATAAGCAAAGCCGAAGCGCGGCGCGACCTGAATGCCGGGACGATTCGCCCAGCCTGCCGGGTATTTGCCGGCAGCGATGTCGACGGTGGTTATGGCGCCGTTCGAGACGCTGCCTGTCCCAGGGACGAACGCGCCAATCAATACCGCGGGTCCCGTTTGACCGGTGCCGGGGTCCTGTGCCTGCCTGACTCCGTTCACGAGAACGGGCCGGTATAACCTGGGCGTCAGAGCGGGATCGTAGTTACTAAAGGACAATGCCGAACCTTGCTGACCATCCCGCATCTGGTACCAGGAGAAACTACTGAATCGCGCGCCATAAGTTAACGTAAGCCTCCGGCTCACTTGCCATTGATCCTGCCCGTACCACTCGAATATGTTGGCCTTTCCTAGTCCGAGGGTCCTGGCGTTTGCTTCCGTATACGATGTGAAATTGCCGAGCAGCGCCGTAGCGTAAGGCTGGCCCGTGTTGCCCGGATTATTCGTATCATTGGAGAAGTTGAAGGCCCCGTTGAAACTGTCGGCGCGGAGCCCTTCACTGACCCATGTGTGCAACTGGTAAACACCGAACTTCATCGTGTGCCGGCGCTTTATTATGCTGAAGTTGTCGGAAAACTCCATAATTGAGTCTCCGCAGTCAATCGGGGCTCTGCGATCCGTGGAAAAGGTAACCGGATTGGAGATCGGCGCGCCGAAAGTCATGGTAGGCAGAAACCCGTACGGATTCGACGTGGGATTCAGCTGTCCCAGAGTGATCCCATAGGTCTGCTTTTGAACGTTGGCAAATGTCCGGTCGCCTCTCTGGGCGCCCCGCTCCTTCGCGATTGTATAGGCGGCGCTGAATTCGTTTACGGTGGTGGGGTTCACGACGTGCGTCCAACTCGCCAGGAGGTCGTCATGGCTGTAATAGTAATCGTAGAACACCAGCGGAACGTTGCTATTGAAACTGAAGACCCCAGTGTAGCTTTTCGAGTCGGACCGCCACATCTTCGGGCGGAACGAAATTGTGTCCTTGCTGGTCGGCACGTAATCCAGTTTGAGCGTGTGCGACTGCTTTGGTACATCCTGAAAATTTTGAAACTGGTAATTGAACAGACCCGCGGTCAAGGTCTGACTCAAGGCTTGCGGTAAAGGAAATACCTTGAGCAGGCCCTGGCCCTGGCTGTTGATCCGGTTCGCCGGTACAATGTTTCCTGGGAACGGTTGGCCGGTGGATGGGTCTCGAACCGACTCCAGCTTTCCGCTCGTGTCGAAACTTTGGGAGAAATCTCCGGTCCGCTCCCGCGATGTTGGCACTGTGGATTGAAGATTGGCTTGCGGCAGCACATTCCGGCTTATTTCGGTGTTGTGGAAGAAGAACAGTTTCGATTTGCTGCGTTCGGTAAAGTGAGGGATGAAGAGCGGCCCTCCCAATGTGAATCCCACGTTGGTCATCCGGTACGGGGGGTTATTCGTGCCATTCCGGTTGACAAAGAAGTCAGTCGCATTGAATTCCTTATGGCGCTTGAAATAATATGCGCTGCCATGAAATTCCTTGGAACCCGACTTGGTGACGAGCTTAATGCTGGCCCCTGGGTTGGGTCCGATTTCGGCCAGATAGCTGCTCGACAACACCTTGATCTCTCCAATCGCATCGGGGCTAATGCCTGCCGAGAACGATTGTCTTTGATCGGTGTCGCCGGCGGAGGCGCCATCGAGAGTCAGGTTGTTGTAGTTGTTGCGGATACCGTCGATCTGCGGCGAGGCAGTCCCAAAGGTCCCTCCCTGCGCGTCATTACCGCCGGTCTGGGCTGCACCCGGCAGGATCTTGATGAGGTTCATGAAATCCCGGCCCCTCACTAGAACATTGGAGAGTTGCGCACCGGAAATTTCGGATGTCGTGTCCGCCGATGCCGTGTTTACGACCACTGAATTTCCCACAACGTTCACGGCTTCGGTAGCTTGGCCAACGGCCAGTTCAATGGTTCCGATCGAGAGCCTCTGACTGGCAGTCAGGATCAGACCGGAGCGGGTAATCGGACGGAATCCACGCATTTCCAGTTGAACTGCGTATCTGCCCGGCGGCAAGCCGACAACGACGAAGGACCCCTCGGCATCGGTTGGCGCCTGTCGCTCAGAGCCGGTGCCCTCGTCTTTTACTACGACTTGTGCGCCTGGAATCACGGCGCCGGAAGGGTCGACAACGGTTCCGGTGATGGTTCCCGTGACCGTCTGAGCGGTCGCGTTACCGATGAGCCAAAATGCGTAGAGCGCCAACAAGGCGCCTGTTCTCCCAAATGCCTGAAACATGCTACTTCTCCTTTGCCATAACGTAGGGCCTGCTGCTCTGAACCCTGGAGCTGTGCCTGTACCGCCGAAACACGTGGCGACTACCGGTCTCGCCGTCAACCGGTCTGGCGATCAGCTAGCGGCAGGCGGCCGCCCCGGGCGTCAGTGGTAGTGCTGCATAATTATGCACGCTAGGCATAATATTCATTCGGAAGATTATCACAAAAATCGCAGCGAGTCAAATGAAACGTTGCAGTTTTCTTTTTGCCCGCCGAAAGTGCCTTGACGGGGGCCTATCCGAGTGGTAGCATCAATTGTCACTTGGGCATAAAGATGCAAAACATGGAATATGAACAAGACGTCAGCGCCAGCGTCACTGAAGCTGCGCAGTTTGCCAACGCAGTGCGCAAAGCCTCTCTTCAAATGGTGCGGGCCGCCCGGCTCGGCCATCCTGGCGGGGATCTTTCCGCCGCGGACATCCTCGCCGCGCTGTATACCAGTGTCTTGAAAGTCGACCCGTTAAACCCGCGCATGCCGGACCGCGACCGCTTCATCCTCAGCAAAGGGCACTGCTCCGGCGCGCTTTACGCAACTCTCGCCGAGGCTGGCTTTATTCCGCGCGAGTGGCTGGCGGAGTACATGAAACCTCTATCTCTCCTTAACGGGCATCCCGACCGCAACAAGCTTCCCGGAGTGGAAGCCAACACCGGGCCACTAGGCCACGGGCTGCCGATCGGTGTGGGTGTGGCGAAAGCAGCGAAGATCACTGGCGGGTCCTGGAAGACGTTTGTCCTCACGGGCGACGGTGAGTTGCAGGAAGGCAGTAATTGGGAAGCCGCCATGTCCGCGAGCCAGTTCCAGCTCGACAACCTGACCGTGATCGTAGATCGGAACCGCCTCCAGCAAGGGGACACTACGGAGCATACGGTAAGTCTGGAACCGCTGGCCGATCGCTGGCGTGCGTTCGGCTGGGCGGTGAAGGAGGTTGACGGCCACGATATGGACACGTTGATCCGCACCTTCCGCCACACCCCGTTCGAAACCGGCAGGCCCAATTGCGTGATCGCGCATACCCACAAGGGCCGTGGCGTTTCATTCATGGAAGACCGGGTGGAGTGGCATCACCGCGTACCCACCGCCGAGGAGTTGACGGCGGCGCTGGCGGAACTGGAAGGAGGCGGCCAATGAGCGCCCTGTACGACTGCCGCAAGTCTTTTTCGGATACTCTGATTGCCCTTGCCGAGGCCGATTCGCGGATCGTAGCCGTGGCCAATGACTCGATCGGCTCGTCCAACCTGAAAGAGTTCAAGAGCCGCTTTCCCGACCGGGTCGTGAACGTCGGCATCGCGGAACAGAACATGGTCGGCGTTAGCGCGGGACTGGCCAACGGGGGGCTGATCCCCTTCGTGTGCGCAGCTTCCTGCTTTCTGACCGGGCGCGCCCTCGAACAGGTAAAGGTCGATCTCGGCTACAGCCGTTCCAACGTCAAGCTCTGCGGAATGTCGAGCGGCGTGGCCTATGGCGAATTGGGGCCGACACACCACTCCATCGAAGACCTGGCGTGGACGCGCGCCATCGCCAACATGACCGTGATCGTGCCGGCCGACCCGTTGGAGACCGCATCGGCGATGCGCGCCGCGGCGGCCTACGACGGCCCGGTCTTCCTGCGCTTGAGCCGTCTGCCTGTGCCTGCTGTCCATCCGCAGGACTACGAATTCAAGATTGGCCGCGCCGCCCGGCTTCGGAATGGCTCGGACGTGACGCTGATCGCCAACGGCACCATGGTGTGCCGGGCGTTGGAAGCGGCCGAACTGCTGGAAGAAGATGGGGTGCGCGCAGCAGTCATAAACATGTCCAGTGTGCGCCCGCTCGACCGGAAGGCGATCCTGGATGCGGCAGCCGCGGGGCCGATTGTGACCATCGAGGAGGCCACGGCGGTGGGCGGACTCGGAGGCGCCGTTGCGGAAGTCGTCGTGCAGTCAAATCCGGTCCGCATGCGCATCCTCGGCTTTCCCGAGTTCGCACCAACCGGTTCTCCCACGTTCCTGTTCGAGCATTTCGGACTCACTCCCGAGGGCATTCGCAAGGCTGCTGTGCAGTTGGTTGAGGAGAGTGTTTGTGGCACGCGCGAAGCTCATCTTGGCAATTGACCAAGGCACCACGAACACCAAGGTCCTGCTGGTAGACCGCGAGGGATCGGTTCGAGCGGGAACTTCGCGCCCGCTGGCGATCGCTTTTCCCCAGCCGGGTTGGGTAGAACAGGACGCCCGCGATCTGTGGGTCTCGGCGACCCAGGCGGTGGACGCCTGCCTGGCGCAGGCAGGCGATGTGGAAATCGCAGCCGTGGGGGTGAGCAATCAGCGCGAGTCGGTTGTCGCCTGGGATCGCCGCACTGGCGAACCCGTGGGGCCATGCATCACCTGGCAGTGCCGTCGCACGGCGTCCTATTGCGACGGGTTACGGGAACGCGGGCTTGAGGACTTCATCCGCGAACGCTCGGGACTACCGGTCGATCCGCTATTCTCCGGCTCAAAGGCGCGGTGGTTGCTGGCGAACGCTCCAGATGGCGTCGCTCGCGCGATAGCAGGCGAAATATGCGTCGGCACGGTGGATAGCTGGCTACTCTGGAAACTGACCGGCGGCGCGGTGCACGCCACCGATGCCAGCAACGCATCCCGAACCCAACTCTTGAACCTTCGGCAGTGCCGGTGGGACCAGGAGTTACTGACTCTCTTCGGGATTCCTGAAGCCTGCCTGCCGGAGGTGCGCGCGTCGAGCGGCATATTCGGATCGACGGCGCGCTGCGGCACGCTGCCTGCGGGAGTGCCCGTGACCGGCATGATCGGCGATTCCCACGCCGCGCTATTCGGGCATGCGGCCTTCGCGCCCGGCGCTGTCAAGGCAACCTACGGCACCGGTTCGTCGCTGATGACTCCGGTCGATTCACCGATCCCTTCCGCTCACGGCCTTTCGACCACGATTGCGTGGGCCGAATCCAGCCGTGTGCGTTACGCCCTGGAGGGCAACATCACCAATACCGGCGGCGCTATGCAGTGGCTGGCGGATTTCCTGGGGCTCTCCGGGGGCGCGGAAGAGGCAGCGGCGCAGGCCGCCACGGTGCCGGATGCCGGCGGCGCCTACCTTGTGCCGGCCTTTGCGGGCTTGGGCGCACCCCACTGGGATGCCGGCGCTCGCGGCCTGGTGTGCGGGCTGACCCGGGGAACCACTGCCGCTCATGTTGCCAGAGCGAGTCTCGATTCGATTGCCTACCAGGTACGCGACGTTTTCGAAGCCTTGCGACAGGATACGGCGACTTCCGCTCCCGCCTTGTTCGCCGACGGCGGCGCCAGCCGCAACAATCAACTGATGCAGTTCCAGGCGGATATTTTAGGCTGCCCGGTGATCCGCAGCACTTCGGCAGACCTCTCCGCGATCGGAGCGGCGTGGCTTGCGGGCCTCGGCGTCGGTTATTGGAGATCGCTCGAGGAATTGGAAGGCCTGCCCCGCGAGACCACTCGCTTCGAACCGGGGATGGACGCCGGGCGCCGGGCAAACTTGATCGAAGGCTGGCGTGAAGCGCTGGGCAGATCGATGTCCGGAACTCCCTCCGGGGCCTTAGGATAAGCTATGGCTCGAATCGACGAACTCCGGCTCATGGCGAAAGTCGCACGCATGTACTATACGCAGGGGCTCCGCCAAACTGAGATTTGTGAGCGGCTCAATATTCACCAGTCCACCGTCTCCCGCGTCTTGAAGCGCGCCGAGCGTGAGGGCATCGTGCGCATTGCTGTAAGCCTGCCGCCCGGCACGCATACAGAGATCGAAGATACGCTGCAATCCAAATACGAACTGGACGAAGCCGTCGTGGTGGACTGCCTGGAGGACGAGCAGCAGATCGCTAACGACCTGGGAGCGGCAGCCGCCTTCTACCTGGAGAACACGCTAAAGGCGAGCGACGTAGTAGGGATTTCCTCGTGGAGCGCCGCCCTCCTGTCGATGGTGAACGCCATGCATCCGAGCCAGCGCTTCAAGAACACTCGCGTGGTCCAAATCCTGGGTGGCGTCGGCAGCCCGAACGCGGAGGTGCACGCGACGCAACTTACGCGGCGACTGGCCCAATTGATCTGCGGGGAAGCATCGCTGCTCGCCGCGCCGGGAGTGGTCGGCTCGAAGAACGCCCGCGACGTCCTGATGAAGGAACCCTACGTACGTGAAGCGATGGATCTGTTTCCCAAGATCACGCTGGCCCTGGTAGGAATCGGCGCCACCGAACCATCACGCGCGCTGGCTTCCAGCGGCAATGTCTTCTCGCCGCAGGAGATTAAGCTCCTGGTTGGAAAGGGAGCCGTCGGCGATATCTGCCTGCGGTTCTTTGACGCGGCCGGCCGCGAGGTCGTGACCGAGTTGAACGATCGGGTAATCAGCGTGGAACTGAGCCAGTTGCGCGCAGTGAGGCGGGTGGTCGGTGTGGCTGGAGGGAAAAGAAAGACGAATGCGATTCGTGGTGCGCTGGCTGGAAAACTTGTCAACGTTCTGATAACCGACCTCGCTTCGGCAGAGCGATTGCTAGCCGGCGGCGCTCCGTCCGACTTAAGCGCAGGCGGCGGCGCAGCCCGCGCCCCCAAGAGGAAGATCAAAGTACGATGACTAGCGGGTGCGGCAGGTTCGCAATCGTGGGCTTCGCGCTTGGACTCGCGGCGTGCGTGCCGTGGACTGTGCGGCCGATAGATGGAGACAAAGAGACGGTCGAAGGGCAGGCCGTGGTCAATCCCAAGGCATATGTCGATTCCATTTGGGACGCGAAGCTCTTGCCGTCGGTCGAGAAGGCGGCGGTGGATGCGCGAACGCTTTTGGATGCGCTGGCCGCCTCGCCGGAAGCCGCGGCAGCCAAGTACGGACACCGGGAGGCAAACGGTCCCGCGTACTTCATCGTGAAGGGTGAAGGCAGGGTCACCAGCCTCGACACGCACTCGCGCAGCGGGTTGGCTCTGGTGGATGTGGCGCCCTTCGATCGACGGCCGGATCTTTCGATCCAGATCGGCCCGGTCCTGCGCGGCACCTCGTTGCGGGATGCGACCGGCATCGTGCGGTTTACGGATTTCGTCAATCAACTGCAGTTCGCCGATGTGGGCAACGCGTTGAACTATCGAGTGCTTCAGACAATTCTGGCGCCGCTGGATAAGGCTGCACTCAACGGGAAACTGCTGCGTTTCGCCGGCACTCTGGCCGCGGAAGCGAAAGTGGAGCCGCCTCTGCGCGAATTGCTCCCCGTGAAACTGACGGTGGAGGAGTCGAAATGACGACGCCCGTGCCGCAGCCGCCCGAGACTCCGCAAGTGGTCCTCGAGGCACGCGCCGTCTCCATGCAGTACCCCGGGACGCTGGCCCTGGATCAGGTCACGTTCCGGCTGCGGCCCGGCCGGGTGTCCGCGCTCATCGGGGAGAACGGAGCGGGCAAATCCACGCTGGTGAAAATCCTCGCTGGTGTTGCGCAACCCACCAGCGGCTGCCTTGTGCTGGACGGCAAGGAGATCTCGCTGCGCTCCGTGCGGGATGCGGACGCACACGGGATCGGCATCATCCACCAGGAATTGAACCTCTGCCCCAACCTGAGCGTGGCGGAGAACATCTACCTGGCGCGCGAGTTGACCCTCCATGGGGTGCTCGACAAACGGCGGCAGGAGGATCATGCCCGCCAGTTGCTGGCGCGGCTGGAGCACCCGATCGACCCCCGCACGCCGGTCGGTGACCTGCCTCTCGGGCAACAGCAGATTGTCGAAATCGCCAAGGCGCTGGCGCGCGATGTCCGCGTCCTGATGATGGACGAGCCGACCTCCGCCCTCAGCGCGGCCGAGATCGCCGTACTCTTCCGCATCATCCGCGACCTGGCTGCGCGCGGCGTGGCGATCGTTTACATTTCGCATCGGCTGGAGGAGTTGCTGTCGATTGCTGACCACGTCTCCGTACTACGCGACGGCCGCATGGTGGCGGAGGCCGCGGCTGCCGATGTGGATACGCGCTGGATCGTCGAGCAGATGACGGGCAGACCTGCGGGAGTTACCGAAATCTCAGGGACACCCGAGCGCGGTCCGGAACTGTTGCGTGTCGAGGCGCTTTCGCTGACATCCGACAACGGAAGACAATTGCTGCGCGACTTGCAGTTCAGTTTGCGCGCCGGCGAAGTCGTGGGCATTTACGGTTTGATGGGCGCGGGGCGCACGGAACTGCTGGAGTGCCTCATGGGCCTGCACCCGGAAATGACCGGGAGCGTGTGGGCCGGCTCGGAAAGGCTGGACCGGATGGACACGTCCACTCGGATCTTGCGTGGGCTGGCCATGGTACCCGAGGACCGGCAAGTCTCCGGCCTCGTGCAAAGCCTTTCCGTCCTGGCCAACATGACGATTTCCAGTTTGAGCCGTTTCGCCCGCGGTCCCTGGCTTTCGCCCGCTTCCGAATCTGCCGCGGCCGCCGGGATGGTTCGCGACCTGCGCATCAAGGCTCCCGGATTGGGCCACAGTATCGAATCGCTGAGCGGCGGCAACCAGCAGAAAGTCGTGATCGCGAAGTGTCTCCTGACCGGACCTCGCGTGCTGTTGCTGGACGAACCGACTCGGGGAGTGGACGTGGGCGCTAAGCGTGAGATTCACACCATAGTCAGGCAACTTGCAGCCAAGGGCATGGGGATCATTCTGGTGTCCTCGGAACTCGACGAGGTGCGCGCGGTCGCCAGCCGGATTGTTGTCATGTCGCGCGGCGCGATTACCGCGGAGTTCGACGCGGCGCAGGCCACGGACGGCGCGCTGGCTTTGGCCGCCTCCGGGAACCTGGGCCCAACTGGAGAATACGTATGATACCGGCGCCAACCAAGGATGTTCCCGCGGCTGCTCCCGCCGGAACGCGGCGGCAAGCCACCTCGGCCGGAGCCCAATTGTTCCGCCTGCGCGCGTTGATTGTTTTGTTCGCGCTGCTGGCTGCGTTCTCGCTGATGTCGCCGGCCTTCCTCACCACCGGCAACCTTACCATTCTGGTGAAGCATGTCGCCATCAACGCCATTCTCGCGGTGGGCATGACTTTCGTTATTCTGAGCGGCGGCATCGATCTTTCCGTGGGGTCGGTGGCGGGGCTTTCGGGAATCATCGCGGGCGGGCTGATCCACAGCGGCCTGGTATTGCACTCTTTCGGCGTGGTGGTCTACTTCCATACCTGGCTGGTAGTGGCGCTGGCGCTGCTGGCGGGCGCACTGGTAGGTGCGATTAACGGAGCCTTGATTTCGCAGTTGAGCGTAGCGCCGTTCATCGCCACCCTGGGCTCGCTCTACGTGGCGCGCGGCGCCGCCCTGTTGATTTCGAACGGTGCCACATTCCCGAATCTGGCAGGCAAAGCGGAACTCGGTAACACCGGCTTTCTGTGGCTCGGGATGGGGATGGCGCTCGGCTTGCCCGTGCCCATCTGGCTGATGCTGGGCTTTGCAGCGGCGGGCGCTTTCGTCGCGGCGCGTACGCCCTTTGGCCGGAGGGTGTACGCCGTGGGCGGCAATGAGCGCGCGGCGAAGCTTTCGGGCGTGCGCGTAAAACGGATCCAGCTTTCCGTGTATGTGATTTCCGGTGTCTGCGCGGCAACGGTCGGTTTGATTATCGCGGCCCAACTCGGGGCTGCGCACCCCGCCACCGGCGAGACCTTCGAGCTGAATGCCATCGCCGCGGTGGTGCTGGGCGGAACCTCGCTGATGGGCGGCCGGGGCAGCGTGGGCGGCACGATTATCGGCGCGTTCGTCATCGGGGTGCTGGCCGATGGCCTGATCCTGATGGGCGTCTCGGAGTTCTGGCAGATCGTGATCAAGGGGCTGGTGATCGTGCTGGCGGTGATCCTCGATCAAATGCAACAGCGGTATGCGCGGCGAGCCGCGGCCGCGATGAGGAGCTGAAATGAATTTTCGAAGCATCGCTACGTTCGCGATTGCGGCGACGGCGATTGCCGGCGCCGTCCTGTTGGGCGGCTGCGGGGGAGACAAACAGGCGGGGACAGGCAAGCGGCTGATCGCCATCATCACGCCTTCTCACGACAATCCCTTCTTTAAGGCCGAAGCCGATACTGCCGCGGCACGCGCGCGCGAACTCGGTTACGAGACCTCGGTCAACTCGCACGATGACGATGCGCACAAACAGGACCAGCTGATCGACGTGGCGATTGCCAACAAGGCCGCGGCGATCATTCTGGACAACGCCGGGGCGGACGCTACCCTGGCCGCGGTGAGAAAGGCCAAGGCGGCGGGAATACCCAGCTTCCTGATCGACCGCGAGATCAACTCCAACGGCGTGGCGGTCTCGCAGATCGTTTCCAACAACTACCAGGGCGCCACCATCGGCGCGCAGGAATTCGTGCGGCTGATGGGTGAAAAGGGCAACTACATCGAACTGGTGGGCCGGGAATCGGATACCAACGCGGGCGTTCGCACCCGCGGCTATCACGATGTACTCGACAAGTACGACGGACTGAAGCAGGTTGGCCGGCAGAGTGCGAATTGGAGCCAGACCGAAGCATTTGAAAAGGTTGAGACCATGATCCAGGGCAATCGCGACATCAAAGGCGTCATCGCGGGCAACGACACGATGGCGTTGGGCGCCGTCGCGGCGTTGAAGAACGCGGGCATGGAAAAGGTCATCGTGGTGGGGTTCGACGGCAGCCCGGACGCGATCGCCTCGATCAAGAGCGGCGCCCTCAAGGCGACGGTGCTACAGCCGGCGGCAACGATTTCCCGCCTGGCCGTGGATCAGGCCCACAAGTACCTGACTACTGGGTCCACAGGCGTGCCCGAGAAGCAGTCTATAGATTGCGAACTGGTCACGCCAGCCAACGCGGATCAGTTCGGACTATTCGGCAAAAAGTGAAGGTGAAAACCACAATGGCGAGAATGACCCTTGGAGTGATCGTCGGGAATCGTGATTTCTTCCCCGATGTGCTCGTCGGCGAAGCCCGGCGGGATCTGCTGAAATTATTCGGCGAATTGGAAATCGAGGCCGTCCTGCTGGATGACCAGGCCACCAAACTCGGTGCGGTGGAGACCTGGGAGCATGCCAAGCGCTGCGCCGACCTGTTCCGCGCCAACCGAGACCGGATCTCCGGCGTGGTGGTCAGCCTGCCCAATTTCGGCGACGAAAAAGGCGTGGCGGACACGCTGAAGCTCGCCGCGTTGAACGTTCCGGTGCTGGTGCAGGCTTATCCGGACGATCTCGACCAGCTGTCGGTAGCAAGGCGTCGCGATGCGTTTTGCGGCAAGATCTCGGTGTGCAATAACCTGCGGCAGTACGGGATTCCGTTCAGCCTGACCCAGGATCACACCACGCACCCGCTTTCCGAGGAGTTCCGCCGCGATTTGAAATCGTTCGTCGCGCAATGCCGTGTGGTCGGTGGGCTGCGCCGGGCACGGATCGGCGCGGTGGGCGCGCGTCCCAACGCGTTCAACACTACGCGATACAGCGAAAAGCTGCTGCAATCGGCGGGCATCAGCGTGAGCACGCTGGACTTGTCGGATGTGTTTGGGCGGGCGGGGCGAATGGCGGACGACGATGCGCGGGTCAAGCAGAAGATCGCGGAGATCGGCGGCTACGCGGCCACCGCGCAGGTTCCTGGTTCGTCGCTCACGCGGATGGCCAAACTCGGCGTCGTGCTGCTTGAATGGATGGACCAGAACGACCTGGACGCCTCGGCGATCCAATGCTGGAGTTCGATGCAGCAGAATTTCGGCGTCAACGTCTGCACCGTGATGAGCATGATGAGCGAGCGCTTGATGCCCAGCGCCTGCGAGGTGGATATCGCCGGAGTGGTCGCGATGTACGCTTTGCAGCTTGCTTCCGGGCGGCCCAGCGCGCTCGTGGACTGGAACAATAACTACGGCGGCGACCGCAACAAGTGCGTGTTCTTCCATTGCGGCAACTGGGCGAAGAGCTTCCTGCCAGACCTTCAGATCGGCACCGCGCCGATTCTGGGCACCACGCTTGGCGAGGAGAACACTTATGGCGCCGTGGCCGGACGGACGCCTGCCGGACCTGTTACATTCGCGCGGATTAGTACGGATGATGTGAACGGCTGCATTCGCGCGTATGTTGGGGAAGGGCGCTTCACCGACGATCCGCTGGACACGTTTGGAAGCCGCGCCGTGGTCGAGGTGCCCGGGTTACAACACCTAATGCGCTACATATGCAAGAACGGTTTCGAGCACCACGCCGCGATGAATGGCTCGCAATGCGCGGGAGTCCTGACCGAGGCCCTGGAGACATACCTTGGCTGGCCGGTGTACCAACACCAGCCAGCCCGTTAGCGGGTACCCTAGAACGTCAGGCGCAGCGCACCCTGAATGATGCGCGGTGTGTTGGTGGTGCTGGAGATGACGCCGAAGGCCCCGCTGGTGGACGTCAGGTTCGGGGCGGCGAACAGCGCGTGGTTGCAGAGGTTGAATGCGTCTGCGCGGAATTGCAGTTTGACCTTCTCGCGCAGGGCGAATTCCTTGATGGCGGTCAGGTTCAGGTTGTTCGTGGCGTCGACGCGGAGGTTGTTGAACTGCGACGGAAAGTAGCGGAAGTTCTGCGACAGTTGCTGGGCTGAGACGGTATTGAAGCGCGTCGTATCGAACGCATGGTTGACGTTGCGCGCGTCATTGTTCAGGTCGCCGCCGTAGTAGATGAGGTTGCCCCAGGCCAGCGGTGCGCCGGAGTGGAAGTTGTAGCCGGAGGAGAGCGACCAGTTCCCGATAATGATGTTGGCCACGCCTCGCGCATTGCCGCCGAACCGCTTGCCGGCGCCGAATGGCAACTGGTACAAGCCGCTGACGGAGAAGTTGTTGGGGCGGTCGTAAGTGGAGACGCGCTTTTCCAACGTGGGGTCGCCCGCGTTCAGGGTGGTGACGGATTCCATCAAGCGCGAGTGGCTGTAGTCCACCGCGAGGAGCAGCCCGCTGGACATTCGCCGTGAGATCTTCACGGCCATCTGGTGGAAGTAGGACCCCCCGTTGCTCTGGTCCTGCATGGTCACGCCGGTGAATTCGGGATACGGCCGCAACAGGTTGGAGACGGAGATGGTGGAGCCGTTGATGCTGGTACCGGGCAGCAGCCCGGAGAAGGGATTCGCCACCACGGCGCCGAGCGCATTGATGGTGGCGGTATCGCGCGCCATCGACTTGCTCAGGTACTGGGCCGGCAACGACCCGAAGTTGTAGTTGGTTGCCAGGTGCACCGAGTGGCTGCCTACATATCCAATTTCCAGTGTGGTGTCCTTGGTGATCTGGTGCTGGATGTCCAGTGTCCAGCGCAGGCTGTACTGACGGCCCAGGTTCGGATTGAGATAGGTGATGCTCTGCCCGAGGTTGGTGTTGATGCCCTGCGACGCTCCGGCTGGCTGCTGCAGGCCGTTAGGGAAGGGATTGCTCAACGTGGCTGCTGGTGAGAGGTAGCTGTTATTGGTGGACACGAAGGTATTGGTGTAGCTGAAGCCGGGCTGCTGCGGCAGAATCACGCCGTAAAGGTAGTCGAACATTCCAATCCCGGCGCGGAATACGGTACGGTTGTGGAGCGCTGCCGGCGTCCAACTGATACCGAACCGAGGGCTAAATGCCTTCTTCGTGGTGGTGGTCGGCGTCCGGTTGTCCGGGCTGGCAAAGAGCAGCCCGCCCGTCGGGTTGAAACTGCTTGCCGGAAGTTGGGCGATGGGCGCCTTCGCGTAGGCCGCGCGCGCCGGCGTCGTTACCTGGTTGGTCGCCGCCGGATCGAAGCCGATGGATTGGCGGTTCCAGCGCTCTCTGGTGGGGCTGTTGTATTCCCAGCGCAGGCCGGCGTTGATCGTAAGGTTGGGCCGCACATGCCAATCGTCCTGAATGAAGAGTACTTCATAGGTCGAGTCATTCTTAGACGAGGAATTGATGGTGTAGCTGCCGCTGGTGGGCAACCCCAAGAGGAAGGAAGCCATAGCGCCGCCCAAGGGGGATCCCGCCGCGGTTGAGTTGGCCTTCACCCAGGTGGAGTCGAAAGTATAGCTGCCGGTAGCACCGGACCAGGCCAGGTTTGAAAAATCAAGAATCCGGTGCTCGCCGCCAACCTTGAGGCTGTGCCTCCCCACGATGTGCGTCAGGCTGCCGAATAACTGGTACGTGTTGTAGGGCTGGTCCAACATGTGCAGGTTGGTCGCCGGGCTGGCCGTCAGAAACCCATCGGAGAAGGAGAACTGCGGCATCAACAGTTGCGTGGCATTGGCGGCGATATAGGAGGGGAAGCCTAATTGCGTGGGATCGTAGCCCGCGCTGTTTTGCCGATAATAGGCGCGATAGCGGTTGAAGCCCACGCGCAGATTGGCGACGGTGGTCGGCGTGAAGGTATGGACATCGTCCAACATGCCGCCCCACAGCGCCCGATAGCCATTCTCACCGAGGGCAATGTTGGAGAAGATGTTGCCGGCCTTCTGCTCCCAGAAGCTCTCTCGCACGCTGCCGGTGAGCTTGTTCACAGTGCTCAGGTTCGCGTCGATGCGGCCGGAGAAGGCGGAGTAGCTGTTATTGGAACTCAGTCCGGCGAAGTAGTTGTTGGTGCCGTCGGCCTTGCCCGGCGTGTTGGGTAATCCGATATATTGCAGGTAGTTCTGGGCGATCGGGTTGAGGCGGTTCGTCGGAATCACGTTGCCCGGAAAAACCTGCCGGGTCACGGTACTGCCGGAGAGCACCGCCGTATTGGGGTCGTACAGGGTGTAACCGCTGCCCAATTTGGTCAACTCGGAAAAATCACCCTTGCGCTCGGCGGCGGTGGGAACCGTCGCGTAGGTGGGAGCAGGCTCACTATTCTTGTGTCCTTCATAGGTGAAGAACCAAAACAGCTTGTCCTTGCCGTTATAGATCTTGGGCAGGTAGACCGGCGCGCCCGCGGTGATCCCCCACTGGTTCTGGCGGAAATTGCTCTTGTGCCCGCCCGCCGAGTTGGTGAAGAACGGCGTCGCGGTCAGATTGGAAACCTGGTTGAATTCCGAAAGCGATCCATGTAGTTGGTTGGTGCCGCCTTTGGTAATCAGTTGCACCGTACCGCCGCCCGACCCGCCGTAGGCCGCGTCCACATTGAGGACATCCACCTTCACCTCGCTGACGGCATCGACAGGTGGACTGAACGCCGCGCGCCGGTCATTCTGTGTGGTCGCATTACCCAGCGTACCCAGGTTCGGCACTCCGTCCAGCAGCACTTCATTAGAGCCGGCGGCAGCGCCACCCATGCTGAGGTTCGAGAAGCCGGAGTTCTCGTAGGGACGGTTCTGGTCGCGAGTTCCCGTGTTCACCACTCCGTACGCCATGGACGCAAGGTCCATCGGAGCCCGTCCATTGATTGGCAGATTTTCGACTTCGCGGGTCGTGATCACCTGTCCACTGGAGGCGCTGACTGTGTTGAGAGGCGGGGCATCCGATGTTACCGTCACACTTTCCGTGGTGTTGCCCAGGCTAAGTTGGATGTCGACAGCTAGGCGGGAGTTGCTGGATACCTCGATGCCCGATTGGACGTACTTCTTGAAACCAGCAACCTCCGCCATAACTTCATAGGCTCCAGGCGGGAGTTGCGGTATCGTGTAGAAGCCTTCGGGTCCGGATCGCGTGGGGAACTTACTGTTGGTGTCGAGTTTGGTGGCCGTCACTTTCACGTTTGCCACCGTCGACCCCGAAGGGTCGGTGATGCGGCCGGTTATGGTTGAGCGGTATTCCTGTGCCTGCAGCACACAGAAGCACAGGCAGGTGAGCAGAATCAAGCGACTTGGCATTTCTTCCTCCAACATCTTTCAAAGACCCTTATCGCTCCGGCGTGCATAATTATGCAGTTATGCCAGAGTAATCTGGTCGAATGCTAACACTTTCATCGGGAGGGTGTCAATCGGCGATCGGGCACAACCGTTCCTTACGCGGATTGCATCCTCGATGACGACGAACTGGGGCGGTCCAGGCGTAAACGCGCTTTGTGAGAGTGGGGCCTCCAGCACGAAGCGTGGTGACCGATTCCATCAGGCGAGAGCGGCGTGACACTGAATGCGACGTAGGAGGGGAATGCCCCACCCACTGCATTGGGATCGTTGCCGAAGCTGTTCTATGTATGGAAAGCGCGGCGGCGTTTGAAGCCCACACGCGGCAACCGGCGCACTGTTTGCGGCGCGAAGGCGGCAGGAGAACCACAAGCGCGCTCGACGCGTGTGCCGGGCGGCGGTCTTCTCTACTCGTTCGCGACCACTCGAAGGGCGCTGTAATTGGAGGTGGTCTGGAAGGTGAAGTTGCCCGGCTTGGCGTCGGGAAGGCGCTTGAATGTCATGTTCTGCGTGTCAATCAATTCCACCTTGTAGCGTGCGCCCGCCGGTAGGGCAAGCCGAATCGTCTTGCCCGCGTTGGCGGCGTACGCCAGATAATACTTGCCAGGCTCGGCGAAGACGTGGATGTTGTCGGCCAGAGTCTCGGGCTTGCCGGTACTCTCCATACGGGGCTTCATCTTAGTGACCGGCGCTTGTTCCATGATTTTTCGAAAGAAGGCGATTCGCGGCACGCTCTTGCCAGGCAGCGTACCTCCTTTCGCCCACCAGCGGGTCTCGCCGTCGCCGGCGCGATTATCGAACGTATCGCCGTGAGTCGGGTAGGCGCCGGATAAGCCGGCCATCCAAAAGTAGCTGGTCATTTCGTCGGCGGACAGCTTACCCCATCCGGACGCCACATCCCCTTCGTAGCGCATCTCGTCGAGCAGGATTGGCTTCTGATACTTCTCGCGCCACTTTAAGACGTCGTAGAATTCGTGGGTCTGCATGCTGGCGTGAGTGACCCAGGGCTGGGAGTGATCGTAGAAATGGTCTTCGGTGGAGCCCCAATTGTGGATCCCGCGCAGCCGCTGATGAGGGTCCTCGTTCTGGAAGATCTTGAGGAACCGATCAAAGTCGGCAAGCGTCTTCTCCTTCTTGCTAATCATCAGGTCATACTCATTGGCCATAGACCACCAGACATTGCGATATGCCGAGAGGCGGGCGATGAGGTAGCGCACGTAGCGGTCGTCATTTTCAGCGCCCATCTTTGAATAGCCCCAGTTGTCGTACGGGTGGAACACAATCACGTCGGCCTGAATGCCCATCTCGAGCAACTGCCGAACGCGATACTCAAAGTTACGAAAGAACTCGTAGTTGGGTCGCGTGAAGTCGTTCTGCGCGCCATCACGGCGGAACGGATAGGCCCAAGGTTCGGTCTCATTCCCGTACCGGTACCACTTAGGAAAGAAGGCCATGCGGATCTTGTTGAACGGAGCATCCGCCAGCGTCTCGATGGTCTTGCGCTGAACGCTTTGTTCGACGCTCGTCCACTGATAGGCCGTAGTGCCCACGGCGTAATACGGTGAGCCATCGGCGTATTGCAGGTAGAAAGTGTCTACGACCTTCACGGGGCCATGATTCTTGGGCGACGGCGAGGTGGCGATCAAGGAACCGGTCGTCCCGGCAAGCTCGTCCCGGTTGCTCTGGGTCTTAAAGGTCCATCGTCCCAAATCGGGCGGGCTGAACCTGACCTTATACTTGCCATCACCGTCATAAAAGCCGGGCACCCTCACCGTCTTGCCATTCCTCTCGAAATTGGCGGCGAAAGTCACATCGACGTAGGCAGTGTCGCTGTTGGGGCCGTTGACCACCAACTCGAAGACACCCCAACGTTCAACGGGAACGTCGTGGTATTCCGCCGCCTGGCCAACTCCTGAAGCGGCGAAGAAGAAACCAGCCCAAAGTGCGCCGGCCTGAAACAATACGGTACCTGTTTTCACTTGATCACCATACCTTCCCAAGAAACAGAGATTCTCCTCCGGCGACCGGACAGTCCGGATCGGCGCTCGGATAGATTAGCCCCTTAATTTCAAACGTTCATCGCAGCGGCCGGGTTCTCCGTCGCCGGCTGTCATGCCCCCGACTTGATGTTGAAGATAATGCGTTGATAGCCGGCCAACGGCGGAGTCCCGCTGTCAGTCACTTCGAGAATCACGTATACCCGTTTCCCTGGCTCGTTGGGCACGACAAAGCTGGCCTGATCCCGTGAATCGGTGCGCGCGATGACCACCGCCGCGCTGGACAGCTCGACCTCTGCATCCTGCGACCATTTGTACCTGAGCTCGTCACCATCCGGATCGGACGCGGTGGCTTTGAGCCTAACGGTTTGCCCTGGGGTCACATCATGCTGAAAGCCGCCGTCAACCACGACGATAGGGGGGTGGTTTGCATGGCTGAAGTCCTGGACGCACCAATCCATGCGCGCCGCGAAGTCGTTGTCAAACGCCGCGCTCCATCGCCTGACCGTCTCGCGGGGGGAGGATGGCTCATCGATCCAGTGATACCCGTCCGGGTCCGCGCGAACGAACTGGCCGCCCCACGAAGGTTCGCCCGGCCGTTCAGGATCGTTCAAGCCGCGAACTGCGCTGACCAGATAGAGGAACGAAGGCGAGTCCCCTTCCTTCACGCCAGGCTTCGTCCCCATGGCGACACTGGGATACGCCGCACCCAGAGCGCCGTGACCGCTGCGCACGTGGGCGTTGATCCAATCCAAGTCCTTGGAACTATAGATGCCCTGCCAGGTAGTTCGGGCGGCGACCACATGTAGCTTGGGAAAGTTGTCGAGCAGCCACTGGGCACTGCTGTCCTGCAGCCCAATGAGATAAACGCGCACTTTAGCGAGCAGTCGCTCCGCCTCCTGTCCGCTGCGGTTTGCTTTGATTTTCCAGAGGGCCTGGGCCAAATCGTAAGGTCCGCCCCAAACCGCAAAATAGACGGGCCTCGAATCCGGATTCTCAAGCAGCGCGATGATTCGCTCCGAGGCTTCGCTGTCGCCGCTCGCTCCTAAACCGTCTTTGGCGGCTCTTCCGTACGTCCCCGACGCCCCCTGCCAGGTAACCGTTCGCAACCGATCCGCGGTGGGGTAACGCGGATCATGTTTCCGAAGATTCTCGTCGACCTTATCGTATAGGTTCAGGATGTCGAGCACGTTCTGCTTATTGGCGATGTTCGCAAATGTGGCTGACGACGCGACCAGGCCCTGAACGTCGAACTCGTTCGTGTACAAGAGAAATCGAACCATGGACTGGATGTCATCCGGGTCGCTGCGCTTATTGGCGGGGCCGGGACCGATAATGACATCTAGCGGAGGGAAATCGGACATGACGACGACCCGCGGCCGGGGCCGGGCTACGGCCTCGCCTGTTTTGTCGCGAACGTTCTGCAGGTTCTCCTGTGCCCCGGCCGGTGGCGGGACCAGCAACTGCATCTGGAAAAGAAGCCCGAGCATGAGCGGGATGCCGAGCCTTGGGATTAGCCTCCTGGTGTCGCGGTACATAGATGTGGCGCTCCTCGCTAGACTCATCAGTCGTTGGGCAAAGCGGTTCCTGCGTCTGGACGGCATTGGAACCAGGCTGCGGACCATAGGCGCGCCCAGCGGCGCCTCATTACTTGAAGTTTCGTCACAGTCATGACGTGGGTACGACCGGCCGAAGCATGTTGGTCGTTGGATCATGTGAATACAGCGCAAGGGAGATGCTTCTCGAATCCAGCGGCAATTTCCAGCAGAGCCAGGGCCGCACGCTGCGAATCGCGCTCGCGGACCGCGTCGAAGAGGCGGCGGTGCTTTTCCCATTCGTCGCGAAGGTCGATTGAGCGTCCTTTGTGAGACCCAATCATGCCGGAAGCGAACAGCGATCCGAGGGTGGTCTCTAGCGCCCGCACGGCGAAGGGATTGCCGGCAGCCTCCCACGTCATGCGGTGGAAGACAATATCCTCCTGGAAGAAGGCCGCCAGATCATTGGCGCCGGCCGCCTGTTCGAGGCGGCGGAGTTGCCCTGCCAGGTGTTCGATTGCCGGTGCGGTGATGCGCTCGGCGGCCCATTCCATGACCTTGGGTTCCAGCACGCGGCGCAGTTCACAGATCCGGGCGACCTCCGTCGCAGAAAGTTGAATGACTGAGCATCCGCAGTTGTGGCGTTTGACGACCAGGCCGCGGTTTTCCAACTCCTGAAGGGCCTCGCGGATGGGGATGGAACTGACACCAAACCTCTTGATCAGTTCGCGCTCCACCAGCCGTTCCCCGGGCCGGATTCCTCCGGCGATGATTTCGCCTTGCAGCACTTCCACGATCTGTTCGCCAAGAGACTTTGGCTGAATCTGGGGATGGACTTGAACCGGCACAGTCATGGTTTGGTACATAATACAGCAATCAGCAACTCGCGATCACCCTATTTATTGCCAGCTTAGCGGATCCTGCTGACCATTGACAAGATGATAATACATTATATATTATCTGTGCACGGGACGGCCAACGGCTGGCAGACGAACTCCAAAAGGGAGTATATGTCCGCCACGGCGGGTTTCGAGACCGCGGGCGGCCAGAGGAACGCCCAATCCGGTCAGGTCACTGCCAGATGACCGCCGCGGGTCGCTCGGGTTGACCGTCCGGCGCGAAAAGCGTGATCCAATGCCAGGAGCGCACACCATGATGAATCGGCGAACCTTTCTGACCGCGGCGGCAGCCGCCCCCCTGATGCGCGCCGCCGCGAGGCGGCCCCGCACGGAAGTCTCCGTCCGCGGCGACCAGTTCTACATCAACGGCAAGCCCACGTACCCGGGCCGGCAGTACAAGGGCATGAGGATCGAAGGGCTGCTGATGAACGTCCGCGCGGTGCAGGCAACCTTCGACGACCTGAATCCGGAGACTCGCGCCAAATGGGCATATCCGGACACCGGGAAGTGGGACGCGGAGCGCAACGTGCGCGAGCTCCTGGCCGCGTTGCCTGAGTGGAAGCGGCACGGCGTGCTGGCCTTCACGGTCAACCTACAAGGCGGCAGCCCCGAGGGCTACTCGAAGGGGCAGCCATGGGAGAACACGGCCATCGACGCGAATGGCGACCTGCGGCCCGCATACATGGAGCGCTTGGCGCGCGTGATCGAGCGCGCCGACGACTTGGGAATGGTGGCGATAGTCGGGTACTTCTACTTCGGACAGGATCAGCGCGTGAAGGACGAAGCCGCCGTGCGGCGCGCGGTGACCAATGCCACCAACTGGCTGTTGGAGCGCGAGTATCGCAATGTGCTGGTGGAGATCGACAACGAGACCAACGTCAGCGCCTACGACCACGCCATCCTAAAGCCGGATCGCGTGCATGAGCTGATCGATGTTGCCAAGGGCCTGACGCGCGGCGGCCGGCGGATGCTGGTGGGCACAAGCTACGGCGGCGGGACTCCGGCGGGCACCAACGTGGTGAAGTCCTCCGACTTTCTGTTGCTCCACGGCAATGGACCTGACGACCCCGCGCGCATCCACAAAATGATCCAGGCGTCGCGCGCGGTGGCCACGTGGCGTCCCATACCGGTGCTGATCAACGAAGACGATCATTTTCGTTTCAACGATCCGGAAAACCACATGATGGCGGCGATTGCCGAGTACGCGTCCTGGGGGTATTTCGATCCGGGCAAGAGCGACTATTCCGACGGCTACCAGTGTCCGCCCGTGAACTGGGGGATCAATACGGAGCGCAAGCGCGAGTTCTTCGCCAAGTGCAAGGAGGTGACGGGCGCATGAAGGACTGCCGGATCGCATTGCTGCCGGGCGACGGGATTGGTCCGGACGTGGTGGCGGCCGCGCTGCGCGTGCTGCGCGCAGTGGCTCCCTCGCTGGTCTATGAGGAACTACCGGTGGGCGCGGGAGAGTACCTGCGCAACGGCGACCCGCTGCCACCGCAGGTATTCGAGCGCCTGCCGGAGTTTGACGCCATTTTCCTGGGTGCGATGGGATTGCCGGGCGTGCGCTGGCCGAGCGGGATCGAGATGACCCCGCAACTCGACCTGCGGGAGCGGCTCGACCTCTACTGCGGGCTGCGTCCGATCTACCTGTACCATGCGCTCGACTCGCCGCTCAGGGAGCAGGCAGCCGGCGGCATCGACATCATGCTGGTCCGGGAGAGCACCGAAGGGCTGTTCGCCGCGCGGCTGCGTCCTTCCACCGCGGCATCGGGGTGGGTGGAAGACACCATGCGGATCACGCGCGCCGGCAGCGAGCGGGTTGTCCGTGCGGCGTTCCGGCAAGCGATGCGCCGCCGCAAGCGCGTGGCGCTGGTGGACAAGGCCAACGTGCTTCCCTCGATGGCCTTCTTCCGCGCGGTGTTCGATGAGATTGCGAGCGAGTTTCCGGAAGTGGAGACGGAGCGCGTGTACGTGGATGCGGCCGCCCTATACCTGGTGACGCAACCGCGGCGGTTCGACGTGCTGGTCACGGAGAACATGTTCGGCGACATCCTCTCGGACCTGCTCGCCGGACTCGTGGGGGGCATGGGGATGGCGCCTTCGGCCGACATCGGCGACCGCTTTGCGGTGTTTCAGCCTTCGCACGGCTCGGCGCCGGATATCGCCGGCAAAGGCATCGCGAATCCGGTGGCGGCGATACTTTCTGCTGCGATGATGCTGGAGTGGTTGGGCGATACTTCCGCCGCCGGCCGGATTGAATCGGCGGTGCGAACCGTCTTCCGCGACCGCGCCGCACGCACCCGCGACATGGGTGGCAGCCTGGGCACCACGGAGATGACGGATGCCATTATTGCGGTGTTGCCATGAGGGACGGATTTCGCGTTTTCGACACCCACACCCACTTGGGCGCGGCGAGGCACAGCGGGCGCACCGCTAGTGCCGGCGAATTGTTGCGCGTGATGGACGAGCACGGCGTGGACCGCGCCATGGCGATTCCGTTTCCGGTGGTGGATGACTACCGCGCCGAACACGACCTGATCGGCCGCGCAGTGCGCCAGCACCCCGACCGCTTCCAGGGTGCTGCCTGCCTGAACCCCTACCTGCCGAGACAGGAGTTTGAGAACGAGGTGCGCCGCTGCCGCGAGCAGTATGGCTTCAACGCGCTCAAGCTACAGCCGCAGTATCACGGGCTGAATCCGATGTCGGAGGCGAGCGATTTCTTTTTTGAAACGGCCCTGGCGAATGGCATGGCCGTCATCGTTCATACCGGCGCCGGGCTGCCGTTTTCCCTGCCGTCTCTGCTGATGAGACCGGCGCGCAAGTTTCCCGAACTGACCGTCGTGGTGGCGCACTGCGGCAGCGGCCTCTTCGTGCATGAGGCCATCCTGGCCGCGCTCTTCTGCCCGAACATTGTGTTGGAACTTTCCAGCCTGATGCCTCATCTGGTGCTGGAAGTGCTGGCCCAGGTGCAGGCGGAGCGCCTCATGATCGGCTCCGATCTGCCCGAAAATACCGGCACGGAGATCGGCAAGATCCTAACGCTGGCGGTATCCGCCGAGCAGAAACGCGACATGCTCAGCGGCACTGCCTGCCGGGTCTTCGGCGGCTGCTGATGCGCTACGCGGTGGTATTCGCGCTGTTCGTGCTGTCGATGATTACCTACATCGACCGGGTCTGCATCGCCACCGCCAAAGAGCCGATCTCCGCCGAACTGGGCCTTTCCGACAGCGCGATGGGCATGGTCTTCGGCGCCTTCGCGCTCGGGTATGCGCTGGCGCAGATCCCCTCGGGCTGGTTCGCAGACCGGTTCGGCCCGCGCATCGCCCTGGCGTTGGTGGTGACGGCCTGGAGCGCATTAACGGCGCTCACCGGCGCGGCCTGGAGCCTGGTCTCCCTGGTGGCGATCCGCTTCTTATTTGGCGTCGGGGAGGCGGGTGCGTTTCCGGGAAGTGCGCGCGCCATCTGCAACTGGCTACCGGCCGGGGAGCGTGGGCGGGCAAACGGCGTGCTTTTCTCCGGGTCGCGGCTCGGGGCGGCCTTCTCCTTCCCGCTGCTGGCATGGATGCTGTCCCGTTATCACTGGCGGACGGCGTTCTTCCTGCTTGGTCTGCTGGGTGCGGCCTGGGCCGCTGTCTGGTTACTCTGGTTTCGCGACCACCCCGCCAAGCCGTTGCCCGTGGCAGCATCCGCCGCGGTTTCCATTTCTCTGGCGGACGTCTTCCACTCACCGCCGATGCTGCTCGCGATGCTGCAGTATTTCGCCAGTAACTTCACCTTCTTTATCTGCCTTTCGTGGATGTTGCCGTACCTGAAGATGCAATACCATCTCACCAACGAAGTAGCGGCGGCCTACGCGATTCCACCGCTCGTGTTGGGTGCCACCTCGCAGTGGGTGACAGGCTGGCTGGTCGACCGGCTCTACCGCTCGCAGTGGCGCCAATGGTCGCGCCGCATTCCCGGGATGGCCGGCTTCGCGCTGGCCACTGCGGGCGTACTGGCGGTGACGCGCGCCGCTACCCCCGGCGCCGCCGTGCTGGCGTTCACGCTGGCGGCGTTTGGGGCGGACATGACGATCAGCCCGAGCTGGGTCTTCTGCGCGGACATCGCGGGGAAGAACGCGGGCAGTGTGTCGGGTTCCATGAACATGGTTGGGAACATCGGTGCTTTCGTCAGCGCCAATGCCTTCCCGTATTTGCAGGGTGCAACCGGCAGCGCGTCGGCATATTTCTTCACGGCAGGATTGCTGAATCTGGCCGGCCTGTGGTGTTGGTACCGCATGCGTCCGGTGGAAATGGAGCGATCGGAATGAAACGGCTCAAAGGCGCTGCGATGGGCGCCGGGTATTTCTCGCGCTTCCAGTACGAGGCGTGGACCCGCATCCCGGAAGTGGAGATGGCGGCCCTCTACAATCGCACCGAGGAGAAGGCGCGCGCCATGATGGCGCAATACGCCGTGCCCTGCTACTACGGCGATTGGCGCGAGATGATCGACCGCGAGCGGCCCGATTTCGTAGACATCATTACGCCACCGGAGACACACGAAGAGATGTGTGCTTACGCCGCGTCGCGCGGGGTCCACATCATTTGCCAGAAGCCGCTCGCGCCCAGCTTCGAGACCAGCCGCCGCATCGTGGAGACGGCGCGGGCGGCGGGCGTACGCTTCATGGTGCACGAGAACTGGCGGTGGCAGCCGTGGTACCGCAAGATCAAGGAGATTCAGCGCTCGGGAGCGATCGGCGAGTTCACCCACATTCACTTCCTGATGCGCATGGGCGACGGCTGGGGCGAGAATGCGTACCTCGACCGCCAGCCTTTCTTCCGCGACTACCCGCGCCTGCTGGTGTACGAGACCGGGGTGCACTTCATCGACACGTTCCGCTATCTGCTGGGCGAAGTGACGGAAGTGTATGCGCACCTGCGCCGGCTGAACCCGGTAATCCGCGGTGAGGAGACGGGGCAGGTGTTCTTCCGATTCGCCGGCGGCGCCACCGCCATTTGGGATGCCAACCGCTATAACGAAGTGGAGTCTCCGTCGCCGCGCTACACCTTCGGGCAGATGCGGATCGACGCCATGGGGGGACACCTCACGTTGGACACCGAGTCGAAGATCCGGCTGAAGCCGCTCGGGCAAGCGGGCATGGATGTCGCGTACCCGCACGAGGATCTCAACTTCGCGGGCGACTGCGTTTACGCGCTGCAACGTCATTTCGCGGAGTGCATGCGGACGGGCGGAGAGTTCGAGGCCACGGGCGAGGACTATCTAAAGACGCTGCGCGTGGTGGATGCGGTGTACCAATCCGCGCGCTTGGAACAGGCGGTGAAACTATGAAGACGTTTTCGGTTTGCGCGGCCGTGAGTGCACTCTGCTGCGGAATGGCTGCGGGGGCGACCAGCATTGAGTTGTATCATTCGCACGATTTCACGTTTCCGGCCGCGGCGCCGGGAAATCCCTTCGACGTCGAACTGGCGGGAGAGTTCACCGGACCGGCGGGAATTCACATCCGCGTTCCGGGCTTTTACGATGGCGAGGGCCGCTGGATCATTCGGTTTTCGCCCACGCTTGAGGGCGATTGGGAACTGCGCACTAGCTCGCCGCTGGCCGCTCTGGATGGGAAAACCGAAGCCGGTATCCGCTGCCTTCCGAACCGGCAAGCGGAGATTCATGGCGGCCTGCGAGTCGATCCGGCGCACCCTTATCACTTCGTGTACGAAGACGGCGCCCGCTACTTCCTGCTGGGCTACGAAGCCGACTGGTTGTGGGGCGCGGACATGCAGGACCCGGACCGCAAACTCATGCGCCATTTGATCGACCAGATGGCGGCGCGCGGCTTTAACCACGTGATGGTCAATCTGTATGCCTACGACACCAACTGGAGCAAGGGGAGGGAACACGCCTGGGACTGGGGCCCGGCGCCCGTATACCCGTGGGAAGGCACCAACGACAAGCCGGACCACTCGCGCCTGAACCCGAAGTATTTTCAGCTCTACGACCGCATGATGTCAGAGTTGCAGAACAAAGGCATCGTGGCGCACATCATGCTCAAGGTCTACAACAAGCAGGTCAATTGGCCGCCTACGTATAGCCGCGACGAAGAACGCTACTTCCGTTACGTAACGGCCCGCTATCAGGCCTACTCCAACGTGGTGTGGGACTTCTCCAAAGAGGCGCATAACGAGCGCGACCTGGGGTTGCAGCGCCGTCTGATGGAACTGGTGCGGGCGTCCGACGCCTACCGCCGGCTGCTCACCACGCACGACGACGACGAATTCTACTGGACTCCGGAATACAACAAGCTGCTCGATTTCCGCACCGACCAGCAGCATACGTTCTGGCCGGAGATGATCGCCTTCGACCGCGCCATCCGCCGCTACCCGGTGCTGAATTCCGAGTTCGGTTACGAGCGCGGCGTCGATACCTTTCCAAGCTACAAGACCGTGCACGACTGGCAGGAGCAACTGCGGCGCGCCTGGCTCATCTACCTGGCCGGCGGTTACGGCGTCTACTACTATCACAACACCGCGTGGGACGTGATCAAGCCAGATCCGGAACCGCCCGGAATGCAGCGCTTCCAGTTGCTCGGGGATACGCTGAGGGCGCTGCCGTACTGGCGCATGGAGCCGCACAACGAACTGGCGGTTGGCGGCCCGTGCCTGGCTGAACCGGGGCGCGCGTATGCCTGCTACGTGGAAGGCGCGCAACTCACGCTCAACCTGCTCTCGCTGGACGCGCCCGAAAAGGCGCAGGCCCAGTGGGTCGACACGTGGACCGGCAAACGCGAGCCAGTCACGTTGAATCGCGCGCAGGTATACCGGAATTTGAAGAAGCCGGAAGTGTTCGGCCAGGCTCCCGCGCTGCTGGTGGTGCGATGAACGAGCGGGTCGAACTGGTGGCGATCGCACGGTCGCTCTACCTGCGGGGGTACACGTTCGGCACAGCCGGAAATTTGAGCGTGCGCGTTGGGGAGCGCGTGACCATCAGCGCCACAAATAGTTCGTTCGGAGATCTCACGGAAGACGGGTTGGCGGAGGTGGGGTTGGCTGGCGCGGTGATGGCCGGCCCGCAACCCAGCAAGGAAGTTCCCTTTCACCTCGCGGCCTACCGTGCCCGGCCGGACGCGTGCGCGGTAGTGCATCTGCACTCCTGTCACGCCACCGCCCTCTCCTGTCTGGAGGACCTGGACACCGCGGACGCGATGCCGGTGTTCACGCCATACTACGCCATGCGCCTGCCGTGCCTGCCTGTGGTGGACTACTTCCCGCCGGGCGATGCCGCGCTCGGGCCCGCCGTCGAAGCGGCCGCGGCCAGAAGCCCCGCGCTGTTATTGCGCAACCACGGCTCGATCACCATCGGGCGCACGCTTAGGGAAGCGGCGGGTTTGGCGGAGGAAATTGAGGAGCAGGCGAAGCTCTATTTCCTACTGGGTTCGCGCGGTCGAACGCTCACGCCGGCGCAGACCGCGGAATTGCGGCGGAGGTTTCAGTGAGCGCACCGGTCTTCGGTGCGGTGGCTGACGACGACACCGGCGCCACCGACCTCGCCGGAATGCTGTCGGAGGAAGGGCTTCGCACCGTGCTCGTGGTGGATGGCGATCCGGAGCGCTGGAGCACGGGCTACGATGCCGTGATTCTGGGAACCGGATCGAGGGCGCTGCCCGCCGCCGAGGCCTATTCACGCACCCGCGACGCGGTGCGAAAGCTGTGCGCACTGGCGCCGCGCGTGATCGAGATCAAGTATTGCAGCACCTTCGATTCCACCGCGGAAGGCAACATCGGTCCGTCGCTCGACGCGGCGATGGACGAACTGGGCGAGCCGTTCACAGTGGCGTTGCCGGCGTTGCCCGTCAATGGCCGCACGACCTACATGGGGCATCATTTCCTGCACCGGCAGTTGTTGTCGGAATCGCCCATGCGCAATCACCCGTTGACGCCGATGCGCAACCCGGACCTGGTCAGCCACCTGCAGAGGCAGACTCGCCGTCGCGTGGGCCTGGCGGCGTACCCTGTGTCGCGCGCCAAACTCGATGACCTGCGCGCCGAAGGCGTGCAGATCGCGATCCTGGATTGCATCGGCGATGCCGATCTGCGTGGCGTCTGCGAGGCCATTGCGCATCTGCCGTTGATCAGCGGAAGTTCGGCTCCGGCCATGAAACTCCCGGCGATCTGGAGGCGTGAAGGTTGGTGGTCGCCCTCCACACGTGACGCTCGCCGCTCGCACGCGGGCGGCATTGGCTTCCTGGTGGTGGCGGGCAGTTGCTCGGAAGCCACGCGCCGGCAGAATGACTGGTTCGAAGGCCACGGAGCGCGATGCGTGGTGCTGGACCCGGTCGCCCTCGCTTCCGGCGCGCCGTTGCCCTCCATCCCCGCGGGCTGCGATTGTCTGGTGCGCACGGCGTCCTCGGCCACCGACATCGAGCGTGCCGGAAAGTGGGCGCGCGGGCAAGGCCTCAGTCCCGCTGAAGCGGGGCTGAAAATTGCCTACGCTCTGGCGCAGATGGTCCGGCGAGCCGTGCGGGAGAATCCGCCCGCCGGACTGATTGTTGCGGGAGGGGAGACCGCGAGCGCGATTTGCCGCACTCTTGAAGTGGGCGCGCTGGAAGTGGATCGTAACATCGAACCCGGCGTGCCGCTGTGTTCTCCCCTCGGCGGTCTGGATGTTCCGCTGGTACTCAAGAGCGGCAATTTCGGCAGCGAAGGCTTCTATGCCAAGGCCATCGAGGCGATTCAGAAATGGTAATCCTCCCAGATCGGGGACGTGATGCTCACAACCGAGTGCGGCCTGCAATTTTCTACTCGCTCCTGCTGCGACGGCAGATTTCGTAGGCGGACAGTCATGGGGAAGCAAGCTAGGATCTCCGGTCCGCCGCCCCAGACAGACTACAGCATGGGGACCGTGGGCGGCGAAAGTGGATCCCTCAAGGGGTTGCTCGAATATCCGCAACTCGTCAGGTCACCAATCTTAGCTCGCGGTGCCCCATACGGCGCGACCCGGGGATACGCTTCGGCAAGCAGACCCGACATCGCGACCGTCAATCCGGTCGCGGCGCTGTGGCGCCTAAAGAAGGTCAACGCCGAGCTCGCCAACCCGAAACTGAACACGTAGAGTGATGCCGAGGAAACGGCAAGGGCTATGAGTTCGCCACCATCACGTTCAAGATTTCGTGGGGCACGGGCGGCACGCGGAAAAAATATCGCAGCGCGGTGATGGCTGCGTTGGCCATGTGCTTCGGCTCGGGCAAGGTCGGGAAGGGCGGCTCCGCTGGCTACTGGATCTACGCAATCCTGGGATGTTTACGGTGCGTCCGCAGACCGCCGCTGGTTAGAGCCACTGCCTGACACCCTGCTTGTTGCAGAGCCGGTTCACGAACGGTAGTTGCGCGCGGAGTGCCGGTCAGGTCGCAGCCAGCCGGCTGTGGACCTTCATCATTTCAACGGCCAGGCGCTCTTGGTCTTCCGTCGTGAGCCGGCTCTCAGCGAGGCGGAACAACTGATCTTCTTCCTCTATGATGTGGTGCTGGACAAGATCGCAGAGTTCAGTACCGAACAACTGCAGATCATTCAGCCAGCGAGCCTCGGGAACCGGTGGCGGATCTGACAGGAGGTCCCCAACGTGTTGTTCCACTTCGCGAACGTCCGCGTGCTGCCCGTCCATTTGAGCCAGCAGATCCGGGAACTCCGATCGCAGGCTCGGATAGAAGATGACCTCCTCCTTCTCGAAATGAATCGAGGACAGGCGCCGAATGTCCCGGACGGCTGCCTGTGCCTCCGCAATCAGCTCAGGACCCGGTTGCCGCAAAACGGCCAGCAGGCGATCAAGGTACGTTTCCATCACGCGGTGGTCCTCTCGGAGGTTGTCACAGGCCGGGGCGACGGTCATGGGGCATCCTCTAAGTCCCGTCCCCCATCGAGTCTCTCTGCCAGGACCGCCATGCCGGCCGCCGCTTTCTGGATCACTCGGTGCTCCGCCTCCAGCATCTTAACCGGCGGTGCCCCACTCATTTGATTTCTCTCACAATCGTAAGTAGAAGCTCACTGTCCTCCAGTGCCTGGATGTCATGCGGGATGGCTTTATCCAACGCGATCACAGTGCCCGCGGCGAGCGTTCGGGGCTCACCCGCCACGCCGAACTGGACGGCGCCGGAGAGTACTTGCAGCGTGATCGGACCGTCGACTTCGTGTCCGCATAGGGTGGCGCCCTTCTTGATGGCCGTCAAGACGATGCTCAGATTGGAAGTCTTCACGACCGTGACCGAATTGCGTGTGCCGGAAATCCACTCCGGCTCTTGTCTTAACAGGTTGATTTCTTCGGCGATCACGAACGTGATCGCCGGTCCAGAGAGGATGCGATCCTCTCGTGGCGCCGTTCGAGTTGCATCAGCCATGGTACTCTCCTTTTCTAGCGCTCAAGATGCTTGCCAGCACTCTCGGAGTGTTCGTCGCCGCTCCCTTGAACGGATTCGTGGAGCCCCTCGACGTAAATACGCGAATTCGACATACGCCTTCACCTACTCCGGCCCTGCTCTTATACCTTCCGCGCCGAACTTCTTTGCGGCGGTGACCTTCTGAGTTCGCTCGCGGATACAGTTTTGCTAATTCACTTGCGAGCAACGTCGACAGCGGATCGAGAGTCCCGCTTTCGATAGCCATCTCCGCGCCGGGTGGCCGGTCCGAAGTTGCGCCCGACCGTATCGCCCGCTATCAAGACTACCCCTCTGCGCCGCAGTTTCGCGTGACTACCGTCACAGACGCTTCCTGCCACCTTGCGAGACAATGTGAATGACGGTTCACAGGATCGAACGATGGGCACAGAAAAGCTTGATACCGAAGTCCGACAGGAACAACTGGCCCAGGCCGCGTTAAGCCTGATCACCACCCGTGGCCTGAAGGGCCTCAGTGTGGCGCGGGTCGCCCGGAGAGTCGGGCTAGTCCCTTCGGCGGTCTATCGCCACTTCGAAGGCAAAGACGAACTCCTGGATGCGGTACTGGAATTGATCCGCGAGCGCCTCAATGCCAACGTGGTGCAGGCCTCCCAAGACGCGACGGACGCACTCCAGGTTCTGCGACGTCTGGTGATGGCCCATGTGCGGCTGATCCGGGAAAACGAAGGAATCTTGAGCGTTGTCTTCTCGGAGGAGGTCCAGAACGGGCGCCCTGAACGAAAAGCCCTGGTCCACTCGATCATCCAAGGGTACCTAAGAAATGTGGCGCAAATCGTTTCTCGCGGGCAGCAACAGGGCCATATTCGTCCCGACGCTGACCCTGGGACCGTGTCAGTGATGTTCCTGGGACTGATTCAGCCGGCAGCGCTCCTGTGGCACCTGAGCGAAGGTGGGTTCGATGTAACCCAGCAAGTCGAAAGAGCCTGGGATCTGCTTAGCGAGACCCTCAAGGCATCGTGAGTTTTTTTGGGCTGCGAAGTGAACGTACATTCACTTAGGAGGTGAAGGCGTGAGAAGCAAACAAAAGGTGCTGATCCTGCTCGGGGTGGCTGCGGTGGCTGCGGTTGTCAGCTACAGGTTCATCCGGAGCACGCACCAGACCGATCCGACGACAATACGCGTTTCCGGAAACATCGAGGTCACCGACGTCGAGGTGAGCTTCAAGATCCCCGGTCGGCTGGAGGAGCGCGCTGTCTCCGAAGGCGAGACTGTTACGGCTGGTCAACTGGTGGCGAGGCTCGACCGCAGCGAACTCATGGAAGAGGTCGCGGTACGGCGCGCCGAAGTCGACACCGCCCAAGCCGCGTTGGCCGAACTGGTGGCGGGCTCCCGTCCGGAAGAAATCCGCGAGGCAGAAGCTGTCGTCCATAAGACCCAGGCCTGGCTCGACGAACTGCTGGCCGGATCCAGGCCGCAGGACATCGCGGCGCATCAGGCGACGGTGGAGCGGGCGAAAGCAGATGTGGACCGGCTGGAGGCGGAGTTCACGCGGCAGAAGGCCCTCTACAAGAATGATGTCATCTCAACCCGCGAGTACGAGGCCACCCAGGCTGCGCTCGACGCCGCAAAGGCCCGATTCCGTGAGGACCAGGAGCGATCGAAGCTTGTGATCGAGGGACCTCGAAAGGAACAGATCGAGCAGGCGCGCGCCGGCTTGAAGCAGACCACGGAACGCCTGGTGCTGGTCACCAAAGGCCCCCGCCACGAGATGATTGACCAGGCGCGCGCACGCCTGGAACAAGCCCGACGGGCGCTTGCAGTGGCTGAAACGCGGCTGAGCTACACCACAGTGATCGCGCCCATCGGCGGCGTGGTCCTCTCGGAGAATCTCGAGGCCGGAATGTACGCGGCCCCCGGAACACCGGTCGTCACGGTGGGCGACCTCGTTAACTTGTGGTTGCGGGCCTACATCAGTGAGACCGACCTTGGCCGCGTCAAGGTTGGCCAGCGGGTGTGGGTGACCACCGACACCTATCCCGGCAAGCGTTACGACGGACGGGTCTCCTTTATCGCTTCTCAGGCGGAGTTCACCCCGAAGAATGTTCAGACGGAGAACGAGAGGGTGAAGCTGGTTTACCGCATCAAGATCGACATCAAGAACCCCAACATGGAACTGAAGCCTGGCATGCCCGCCGATGCCGTGATACTGACTGGGCGGCCGGACACGAACACGCAATCGGGGGCACTCGACGGGCCGGGAATGGGCACACCGTCGCGGAACCCCAGCATGGCGCGGGCTCCCAAGGCGCACGGGAAGTTGATGACGCTGCTTGCCAGGGAGGTCAGCGATGCACGCAATTGAGGCCGTGGCCTTGACGAAATCCTTCGACAATCTGACGGCGGTTGACCGACTAAACCTGACCGTGGAGGAGGGGGAGATCTTCGGTCTCGTGGGGCCGGACGGCGCCGGGAAGACCACCACTATGCGGCTGCTCACCTCCATCATGGAACCCACGTCCGGCGAGGCATGGGTCGCCGGCCATGACGTGTTGCGGGAGCCGGAAGCGGTCAAGGAAGAGATCGGCTACATGAGCCAGCGGTTCGGCCTCTACCCGGATCTGACAGTGATGGAGAACCTTGAGTTCTACGCCGACATCTACGGCGTGCCGAAGAAAGGCCGGGAGCAGAAGATCGAGCGCTTGCTGTCGTTCAGCAACATGACGCCTTTCAAGAAGCGCCACGCTGGCAGGCTGTCCGGGGGCATGAAACAGAAACTCGGCCTGGCCTGCGCGCTGGTCCATACGCCCAAGGTGCTATTCCTGGACGAGCCGACCAACGGGGTGGACCCCGTCTCGCGCCGCGACTTCTGGCGCATCCTGTACCAACTGCTTCGTGAGAACGTGACCATCTTCGTTTCGACTGCGTATCTGGACGAGGCTGAGCGTTGCGGCCGGGTCGGACTCATGCACCGGGGAAAGCTCCTGGCCGTCGGGACCCCCGGCGAAGTCAAGAAGCTGATGCAGGGCACCATTCTGGAAATCCGCTCCTCGGAGCCGCGCAGAGC
The DNA here is from genome assembly GCA_963792055.1 of uncultured Solibacteraceae bacterium. Lineage (GTDB taxonomy): Bacteria > Acidobacteriota > Terriglobia > Bryobacterales > Bryobacteraceae > Solibacter. The sequence goes on from CAWBUV010000012.1 coordinate 69,608, forward strand.
CACCGCGATCTTACGGGAACAATTCACCACCGCCACGGCAAGCCTGTTCGGTGACCGCATTCACCTGCTGGCACAGCACCCGGATCAAGCTGCGGTGGAGGCGGAACGAGTGCTCGTCGGCGCGGGCCTTTCCGTCAGTGGCGTCCGCACGATCGAGCCGGCGCTGGAAGACGTCTTCATATCGGTCCTGGCCGCCGAGAGGAAGAACTGAAACCATGAACGCGAGCAGCAACGAAAGCGCCGTCGTCGTAAAGAACCTGGAGAAGCGCTTCGGCAGCTTCATCGCCGTAAACCGCGTCAGCTTCGAGGTGCGGAAGGGCGAGATCTTCGGCTTCCTCGGTCCGAACGGCGCGGGCAAGTCGACCACAATCCGCATGCTGTCCGGCATTTTGGCGCCGACGGGCGGCACCGGAACCGTGGCCGGATTCGATGTGCGGACCGAGGCGGAAAAGATCAAGGCCAACATCGGCTACATGAGCCAGAAGTTCTCTCTCTACGAGGACCTCACCGTAGAGGAGAACATCGATTTCTACAGCGGCATCTATCGTATCCCGCCAGAGAAGAAGAAGGAGCGCAAAGAGTGGGTGATCGAGATGGCTGGGCTTCAGGATCGCCGCCATTCCCGCACGGGTATCCTCTCCGGTGGCTGGAAGCAGCGCCTCGCATTTGGATGCGCCATTTTGCACGAGCCGCCCATCATCTTTCTTGACGAGCCGACCTCGGGCGTCGATCCGATCAGCCGCCGCCAATTCTGGGACCTGATCTACGAACTGTCCGGCAAGGGCGTCACCATCTTCGTGACCACCCACTACATGGACGAGGCCGAGTACTGCGACCGCCTTGGCTTGATCTATCGCGGGGAACTGATCGCCATCGGGAGCCCCGACACGCTCAAGACCGAGTTCATGCAGGAGGAAGTGCTGGAGGTCGTTTGCGAGCGACCGCAGGATGCCATGGGCGAGATCGAGAAACTCCCCGGAGTCAAGGAAGTCGCGCTGTTCGGCAAGGGCTTGCACGTGGTCGCGGAAGACGCGGGGATGGCTATAAGCGAGATCCGGAGCCTGCTGGGTACAACGGCTAGCGTCGAAGAAGATCGCCCCTTCGCTCGAGGATGTTTTCGTTTCGCTGATCGAGGCGCGCGACCGCGCCGACCAGCCCCAACAGGAGGTGCGCAAGTGAAACCGCTTCGCGTTTGGGCGGTTGCCCGCAAAGAATTCCTACACGTCATCCGCGATCCCCGCAGCCTGGGATGGGAATCGCGATCCCCATGCTGCTGCTGTTGCTCTTCGGTTACGCGCTGACCCTCGACGTGGACAACGTGCCGCTGGTGGTTTGGGACCAGAGCGAGTCGCCGGCCAGCCGGCAACTCGTGAGCGGTTTCCTCGGTTCGCGCTACTTCTTACTGCGATCCTACGTTCACAACTACCCGGAAGTGGAGCAAGCGATCGATTCCGGTCGCGCCTTGATGGCGCTGATCATCCCTCGTGACTTCTCCGACCGTATCGAATCCGGGCGCCTGGCGCCGGTGCAGATTATCGTCGACGGCAGCGACTCGAACACGGCCACCATCGCCATGGGCTATGCGGACGTGGTCGCTTTGGCCTATTCGCAGGACGTGGCTCTGAACACGCTCCGCAGGACCGGTGGCCGGATGATCCAAACACCCTTGGATCTACGCCCCCGGGTATGGTTCAACGCCGACATGGAGTCGAAGAATTACATCATCCCCGGCCTGATCGCGGTGATCATGATGGTGATCGCCGCCCTGCTTACTTCCCTGACCGTGGCCCGCGAATGGGAGCGCGGCACGATGGAGCAGTTGATCTCCACGCCCTCAAGGGCTCGGAACTGATCCTCGGCAAACTCCTGCCGTATTTCGCCATCGGCATGCTCGACGTGCTGCTGGCCGTGCTGATGGGCCAGTTCCTATTCCAGGTCCCCCTGCGCGGAAACGTGGCGTTGCTGTTCGCCATGGCGGCCATCTTTCTGGCCGGCGCTCTCTCGACTGGGCATGCTGATCAGCATCGTCACCAAGAGCCAACTGCTGGCCAGCCAGTTGGCCATGGTACTCACGTTCCTGCCGTCCTTCCTGCTGTCGGGGTTCATGTACGCGATCGCCAACATGCCGCAGGCCATCCAGTTAGTGACCTATCTGATTCCGGCGCGGTACTTTGTCGCCCTGCTCAAAGGGATCTACCTGAAAGGTATTGGGCTGGAAATTCTGGCATTGGAAGCAGGTCCTGCTGACGGTCTTCGGAGCCGCCATGGTGCTGTTTGCCAACCTGAAGTTCAAGAAGAAGCTGGTGTGATTATGTGGGAACGCATCAAACACATGCTGATCAAGGAGTTCATCCAGATCTTTCGCGATCCCCGGATGAAGGGCGTCATCTTTCTGATGCCGATCATTCAACTGCTCGTGTTCGGCTACGCCGTGACCACCGACGTGAAGAATGTCGCAACGCTCATCTATGACCTGGACAACAGCGTCGCCAGCCGCGAACTCGTGAGCCGGTTCGTGAAATCCGGGTACTTCAACGTCGTGGAATACACCGACTCCGAGGACCGCGTTCGCGAGTTGATGGATCGCGGCCAGGTGGGGGCGGTGCTGCGCATGAACAAGGGTTTCGAGGGCGATCTCCGGGCCGGCAGGACATCGCAATTGCAGGTCATCGTGGATGGCACCGACTCGAACACCGCCGGGATTGTACTCAACTACAGCTCCAAGATCGCCGGTCAGTTTTCGACGGAGCTATTGACCCAACGCATCCTCCGTTCGTCTGGCCCCCTCGGGCAAACCGGTCGCGTGGTCGTCGAAACACGGGCCTGGTTCAACGAGAACCTGGAAAGCCGCAACTTCTACGTGCCGGGCGTGATCGCGATCATCGTCATGCTGATCACGCTGCTGCTCACCAGCATGGCGGTGGTGCGCGAAAAGGAGATCGGCACGATGGAGCAGATCATGGTCACGCCGATCACATCCGCCGAGTTCATCCTCGGCAAGACTGTGCCATTCGCGCTGATCGGCTTTGCGGATGTGGTTCTCATCACCCTCATCGGCGTGTTCTGGTTCGAGGTGCCGATCCGCGGCAACCTTGGGTTGCTGTTTGTCGCGACTGCTCTGTACCTGCTGACAACGCTCGGCATCGGCCTGTTGATTTCAACGGTCAGCCAGACGCAGCAACAGGCGATGATGAGCACGTTTTTCTTCTTCTTGCCGGCGATGCTGCTATCGGGATTCATGTTTCCGATCGCCAACATGCCGCCGCTGGTCCAGTGGCTCACCTACTTGAACCCATTGCGATACTTCCTGGTGATCATCCGCGGGATCTTCTTGAAGGGAGTAGGGCCGAGCATCCTATGGCCGCAGTTGTTGGCGCTGGCCGTGATGGGATTACTCACCTTGTGGCTGGCCGCGAAGCGCTTCCATAAGACGCTTGCTTGATTTCAAAAGAGATGCAGATGGAGAAGAGAATGCCAAAAACGTTATCCCCGACGCACAAATGGATGTGGCTGGCGGTTCTATTGATTGGAGTCGTCCCACCCGCCGGCGCACAACGACCGGATGCGGCCCTGCCGGCAACGGGGAAGACCCTGGACCTGGAGTCCGCCGTTCGAATCGCACTCGACCAGAACCCGCTAAACCGTGCCGCCAGCGAAGGAATCGCGGTGGCGAAAGAAGCGGTCGGGAAGGCGAGAGCGCCCTTTTATCCCGACCTTGGACTCAGTGCCGGTTACAGCCGCTGGGAGCGGCACGCCTTTCTGCCCAACGGGATCGGAAGCCTGGGTATCCCGAGTCTGATCGGACCAACCAATGATTGGTTCTCCGGACTGGCCACGCGTTACACGCTTTTCGACTTCGGACAGCGGCGGGCAGAGTGGAAAGCCGCCCAGGCTCGGGAAGGCGTGGCAAAAGAAGAGGCCGCGCGCGTGCGCCAGGACATCGTACTCGAAGTCCACCAGGCGTATTTCGGCCTGGTCGCCGCACTGGAAACAGCCAGGGTGGTACAGGAAGCACTCCTGCGCGCCGAAGACCATCTGCGGCTGGCCAAATTACAGAAGGAAGCCGGCGCGGTACCTCAGGTTGACGTGGTGCGCGCCCAAGTCGAGGTCGCTGACGCCGGCTTGACTCTGGCGCGAGCAGAGAGCTTGGTCCGGATCGGCAGAGGCGGGTTGAATACCGCTATGGGTCTGCCGGTCGAAACGCGGTTGGACATTGACACGCGCTTGCGTGAGTTGACGCGGCCGGACGACATTAGCCTCACAGAGGCAATGAACAAGGCCGTCGAGTTGCGGCCCGAGATCAGAGGGGCTGAGCGGCGCGTCGCCGCTTCCCGGAGCGGAGTCTCGGCGGCGAAGAGCGCGTTCGGTCCGAAGGTGAGAGGCGAAGCGAGATTCGGATGGCAGGACACGACATTCTTCCCAAATGACAAAGACTGGCTGGTAGGCTTGTCGCTCGACCTGCCGTTGTTCGATGGGTTCTCGCGCAAACACAAACTGGCGAAGGCCAAGGCAGAGGTATCCAAAGAGGAGGCCGATTCCGCACGGCTGGCGCAGACGGTGCGCCAGGAGGTCTGGACCGCTTACTCAAGGCTGACGGAGAGTTTTGCGGTAGTCGCCTCCACCGACGCCCTCGTCAGCGACGCGCAAGAAAGCCTGCGGTTGGCGAATGAGCGTTACAAGGTCGGCGCGGGAACTATTACCGATCTGCTCGACTCCGAGACTGCACTGGCGCGGGCGGAGGCAACTCGGGTCGCGGCACAGTGGGACTACCAGATTGCGCGGGCAGTGTTGAGGCGATCGGTAGGCGACCTTGCGGTTGATGGCACTTCATAGTTCCGGAAGGGCGGGATCGAAGTCGGGCCTTGTCGTCCTCGGAGCGAACCCGCGATGAACAGGAGTTAGACTGATGGACTAAGATCTGCCCGGGCCATCGCTGAGAGTCACCCGTCAATGCGGGCCAGCCCTTGCGGGCTCGTGAGACCCATCCTGTCCGGACAGTAGTCTGGCTTCGTGGTACCTCGGGAGGCCGTTGGGTTACAGCCTCTACGCCGTGGGAGAGAGATCCCTTTTCCACACACTGCGCAACGCGCCGAGCGTGATGGGCAGGGCGCCGGCGAGGAGGAAGACCACATCCCCCACCATGCGCAGCCATTCCAGTTTGTGGTAGGTGCCGCCCATCAGGAATGTCAGGCGGCGCGCGTGCCAATACCCGTTGGCGATGGAATCCCAGAGCTGGATTACTCCTCCGGGGAACAGATCCAGGATGATCATGAGCGCGAGGCCCACATTAGCACCCCAGAAGCCCACCCGGACGAACTTCTGCGTCTCCTTCCATGCGGCGTCGGATTGCATGGCCCTCAAGCAGAAGACCAGGACCGCCAAGGCCAACATCCCAAAGACGCCAAACAGCGCGGCGTGTCCGTGATTGGGGGTGAGCGTCGTGCCCACCTCGAAGTAGGACACGATCGGCAGGTTGATCAGGAAACCGAAGATCCCCGCGCCAACGAAGTTCCAGACACCCACGGCCATGAGGAAGTAGATGGCCCACTTCTGGCCCCAGGCCAGATCGTGGCCGCACGCGGAACACTGCGCCTTCCTCAGCTTGATGAAATCCCAGGCGTCCAGAGTCAGAAGCGTTAGAGGCACAACTTCCAGAGCGGAGAAGCACGACGCCAGGCCCATGTTGAGCGTCCCCTGGCCTGTGAAGTACCAATGGTGGCCTGTGCCGATGATCCCGCCGCTGAGATACAGGATGGCGTCCAGGTAGATCAGGCGCGTGGCGGTCTTGGTGCTGACCACGCCCATCTGGTGGAACATGATGGCCACCAGCACCGTCGCGAAGAGTTCGAAGAATCCCTCCACCCAAAGATGGATGATCCAGAAGCGCCAGTTGTCGATGACGGCGAAGTTGGTGTGAGGGCCATAGAAAAGGGCGGGCAGGTAGAAGACCGGGATGGCCACGGCCGCGTACAGAAAGAGTGAGGACAGTTCGCGCTTGTCCGGGCTCTTGAAGGCGGGCTTGAGCGCCCGAAACATCAGAAACAGCCAGAAGAGGAGGCCAACCGCCAGCAGGAACTGCCAGAACCGCCCGAGGTCCAGGTACTCGGAACCCTGGTGACCGAACCAGAACCAGAGCTGCCCCAGCTTGTCGTTGATGCCGAGGGACTCGCCTGCCAGGCTGCCGACGACGACCACCACCAGCGCCCCGAGGAGTGCGTAGACGCCGGTCTTCTGGTGTTTGGGTTCCTCGCCACCGACCCACGACGCCAGGAAAAGGCCGCCGCCCACCCAGGCCGTCGCGATCCAGAAGATGGCGAGTTGGAGGTGCCAGGTGCGCGCCAGGTTGTAGGGCAGCCAGCGGGCGATGTCGAGCCCGTAAAAAGCTCCTGTCTCCACCCGATAGTGGGCGAGCACGCCTCCCAGGAATGATTGCGCCAGGAACAGGAGGGCCACGATGCCGAAGTACCATCCCGTAGCCCACTGGCTGGGCGTGAGCTTCAAAGCAAGGGGAGCGGAGTGCATGAATATGGGAGCCGCCGCCCTCGCCCTTCCAGCCCAGGTAGTCGAACTTGCCGACGACGAAGAGGATCAAACCCAGCCCTGACAGGAGGGTGATGAGACTCAAGGCGCTCCAGACATAGGCCTCGGTGGAAGGACGGTTTCCCGCGATGGGCTCGTAGGGCCAGTTGTTGGTGTACGAGTAATCCTTCCCAGGGCGATTCGCCGTTGTGGCCCAGGCCGCCCAGGCGAAGTAGGCGGTCAGAGCTTTCAGCTCCGCGGGGTTCTGAATATAGTTGGCTGGCAGCCCGGGAGCGGCGTCCTTCCTGGTGAAGTAGTCGCTCCATTCGGGAAGCTGTGTGCGGTAGGCAGCCACCTCGCCCGGCGAGAGCCGGAGAGTTCGCGAGGCTGGTTCGTACCGGTTTTCCTTAAGCGCCGTCATCGTCCGCGCGGATACGACGCTCTGCTCGTCCGGCGAGAGCTGCGCGAAGAGCTTGCCGTACTTCTCGGTCGCGATCGTGTCGCGGGTCACCTCGCTGAGCCGATGCAGGTACTCCGCGCTGTAATCGGGACCCAGGTAGGCCCCATGGCCCCACAGGCTCCCGTGCTCCATGAGACCGTACTTGAGGAAGACCTCCTGGCCCATCTGGATGTCGGCTCCGGTAAACACCACAGTGCCCGTTCGCGTCCGTGACCTGCTCGGGGATCGGTGGAGCATTCGTGTAGGTCAGGACCGTGACAAAGGATAGAACCGAGAAGCCAGCGATCATTACGAGGATGGCCGAGTGTCTCCACCACGGAGAGAGACTCGTTGCGTCGGCGGACGTGTCGATCATGATGTTTCCCCTTCAATTCCTATCGGGATTTCCAGGTCTCCGCCTTTCTTGGCAGGAGACCGCATTGGCGCGATTACGCGGCAATCCAGTGAGGCCACTATGTTGCTCAAACCGGACGAGACCATGCTCCATATTTCAGACCTTATACTCTGCAATAGTATACGCTTGCCCTGCTACCGCCGGGGAATTCAGCGACTCCCCAACGCAGGTGGCCCTGCAGGCGCCGCCAACTCACTCCACTTGCAAGCCATACTCTAATCCGATCTGTCTTTTCCTTCGGTGACCGGCGTCACAGGATCTTGCAGCAATCTGGCGCACCATGGACCTATGAAGCAACTCGACCTCAACGGTTTCAAGGATTTCAGCCAGGCGGAAGTGGGGCGCCGGATTCTGGTGGACGATCCAGTCATGCGAGTAGTGCTGGTCTCGATACGCGCCGGGCAGGCGTTGCCGGAACATGCTGCCAACGGGCTGGTGACGGTGTTTGCGGTTTCCGGACGGGTTGTCTTTTTTGAAGGCGCCGATAGCTGCGACATGCTGCCCGGCAAGTTGGTTCGCCTGGCGCCGGGCCGCCCGCATCGCCTGGAAGCCAAGGAGGATTCTCAGCTCCTGGTGACCATGGTAAAACAGTCGGATGCCGCCGCCTGGAACTCGCTAGCGCCTGCCGGGCGCGACCTGGATCTGCGCCAGACTGCGCGCGATCGGCGCCACCCGACGGTTTTCTATGCGTTCGATGGCCTAACCGTTGGTGAGTCATTTTTCATCGTGAACGATCACAATCCGCTGCCGCTGCGCGCCCAACTGGAACAACTGCGGCCTGGCGAAGCCGCCTGGGAGACGGTGATAGACGGACCCGATCAATTCCGAATCAAGGTTTCGCGAATTGCAGCCTCGCGTGGCAGCCAGCCGAGGAGACAGTGCTCGCAGGCCGGGGCGCGTGACCAAGGTCAGATCAATTGGTATGCCCGGCGCGTAGCATCGCCCTGAAAAGGGTGCTGAATAGACTGAAAGAGGACGCCGCTCAGCGAACCGATCGCGCACATCCTGTGCACCCCCACGAATTCCTGAGGCGGGAGTTGCCCCGGCTCGAAGCGATCTTATTTAAACGGTGACTGTGACGCGCCACATTGGAATGAATCTGGACGGCAGGCTGGCGCGTTTGCCGGTTCGCGAGTCAAGTCTGATTTGCTTCCAGCGCCGGCTGGGGAATTCCTCGTGACCTGAGTCACTGACCCGGGCTGCCCTTTGACGCCAAGATCAATCAGAAGGGCAGAAAAAGGAGATCCGATGACGACTACCATGACTTTGGCCGATCTGGCCGCCACCTCGTTGAGCGCGATTCGCATTCTCGAGCAACACGGCCTGGACTACTGCTGCGGCGGGAAGCAACCATTTGAGGAGGCTTGCCTCGCCAAGGGCGTCAAGCCGCAGACCATCATCCGGGAGATTGAAGAGGCCAAGGTCGCCAGCGTGGCCGGTAGAGACTGGCAGACGGCGCCGCTCGACGAGTTGGTGAAGCACATCGTCGGAACGCACCACGAGTACCTGAAACTGGATCTGCCTGTCCTGGGCCATCGCCTGGATAAAGTCGTTTCCGTCCACGGCGCCCGCGACCCCGAGGTCCTTCCCCGCATGGCGGAAGTTTTCGCGGCCTTGCGCGCGGAGATGGAAATGCACATGCACAAGGAGGAGGCGATTCTGTTTCCATTCATCGAGCAGTACGGCCGCGCCGAGGTACAGAATCGGCCGATGCCTCCGGTTCCCTTTGGAACCATCGCCAACCCGATCGCGATGATGGAGCGCGAGCACGTGAGCGCGGGAGACGCGCTTGGCGAAATCCGGACTCTGACCAACGACTTCGAACTGCCTCCGTATGCCTGCAGCACGGTTAAGGCGCTCTATGAAGGTCTGCAGGTGCTGGAGGCGGATTTACACGTGCACATCCACCTGGAGAACAACATTCTGTTCCCGCGCGCGATTGCGCTGGAGAAACGATAGGCGGAAAGCTCACGACCATGGCTACAAAAACTCCAGCCGAAACCGAGATCGCCTTACAGCGGATGGTGACCATCTATGTGGTCACCGGCCTGCTCTTTCTGGTGCTTCCCGGTACATTCCTCGGCGTATGGAATCTGGTTTCCATCAGCGGACGGCATTCGCTGGCAGGCCTTTCCCCGGCCTGGCTCCAGGCGCACGGGCACGCTCAAATCTTCGGCTGGATTGGCACCTTCGTCATCGGGATCGGCTACTATTCGCTCTCAAAAATGGGCGGATTGAAGCCCGTCGCCGTCAGCCGTGCATGGGCGAGTTGGGCGCTCTGGACGGGTGGCGTCACATTGCGATGGGTGGCCAATGTCACGGAATTTCAATGGCGTCTTCTGTTGCCGGTATCGGCGGCGCTCCAGTTGATTGCGTTCGTGATTTTCTTCGTCACGGTAAGTCATCACAAAGCGCAGCCGGGCAAAACCAAACGGGCTCCTATCGAGACGTGGATGAAGCTGGTGATCGCGGCAACCATCGCATTCCTGCTGGCACTGATCCTGAACCAGGTCGAGACCGCGGTGTTGGCCGCGACAGCCGAACATCCGGTCATACCGCACTGGCTGGATCAACGCTACTTGTTTCTGGCGGCCTGGGGCTTTCCAGTGTTGGCCGTGTGGGGATTCAACGCCAGATGGCTGCCGGTCTTCCTGGGCCTTCGCGAACCATCCAGCCGCGGACTGCTGGCAGCCCTGGGGGCTTCGGCGTGTGGTCTCGCCGCGGCGCTCTTCGGACATCTCCAAATTGCGACGGTGCTTCTGTTGGTTGCCAGCATTCTTGCAACCATCGCCCTGAGGGTTTTTCGCCGGCCAAGGAAACCCGCCAAGACGCTGGGGGTCTCCGCGTCGTTTCCGGCTTTCGTTCGCGGCGCGTACGTCTGGCTTCTCATCGCTGCCGCGCTCGGCGTGTACGCGGCGCTGGCCGATACTCACGGCGGCATCTGGGGCGCCTCTCGCCACGCTCTCACGGTCGGGTTCCTCTCGACGATGGTCTTCGCAATCGGCCAGAGAGTATTGCCTGCATTCTGCGGAATGCGGCTGCTATACAGCAAGGGACTCATGGGGGCCTCTCTGGCAATCCTGAATCTCGGCTGTCTGCTGCGCGTGGCTTCGGAAGTTCCGGCATACGAGGCGAATATCCGGGCCGCGTGGCAAATTCTGCCGGTATCGGCGGTTACTGAGCTGACCGCGGTGACCCTTTTTGCCGTCAATCTCGGCATCACTCTGCTGCTGCCGCCTCCGTGTCCGGCAGTGGCAGACCACTAACGGGCACGGCGCTTTCCCACCCATCATGATACTTACCCACAAATGGATGCCCGTCATCGATGAAGACAAGTGTTCCGGTTGCGGGCTCTGCGTGAGCGCTTGTGGACCTGCCTGCCTGGGAATGGATTGCGCCCTTGCGGTTCTGACCCTGCCGGAGGTGTGTGGGAGCGAAGAGCATTGCATCGGCGTTTGCGCGGACGATGCAATCCAGATGGCGTGGCTCCCCTGGACCGGCGATACGTCGCGCGGAAAATGGCGAGCTAAGCCGGCCCGTGACCCAAGTCACTGAACCGCGCACCTGACACCTCCTAAGCTCGGGTTGAGGACAAACGATGAGCGAATTAATCGACAACCGGGCACAGCGCGTGCGCACCCTGAAGGGAATCATCCAGCGCCTGCACGCCGGAGATGCGCCGGACGAGGTACGGGCCAGTCTGAAAGAACTGGTCTGCCAGACGGACTACTCCGAAGTCATGGCCATGGAGCAGGAACTCATCGCCGATGGGATGCCGGTGGAGGAGATTCAGGGCATGTGCGACCTGCACTCGCAGGTCACCCGGGAAGTGCTGGTGCAGTTGGCGCCGCGCGCCGCTTCTTCCCGGGCATCCGGTAGACACGTTTCGCCGGGAGAACGAGGCCCTGCGCCAGTCCATCGCGCGCCTGCAACTGGCGATGAATGGGGTCCTCGAAACCGCGGATGACGGGGACGTTTCGGCGCCGCTCCTCGAATGGCGCCAGGCCCTCAACGAACTGCAGGATGTCGACAAGCATTATCAGCGCAAAGAGCACCTGCTGTTCACTTATCTGGAACGCCACGGAATCACCGGGCCTTCGAAGGTGATGTGGGGTAAAGACGACCAGATTCGCGAACTCCTAAAGGATCTCAGCGCCGCCCTACGCGAAAGTGATACCGCGGTCGCGGAGTGGAAGCTCCTGGCGGCCACAACAGGCACTACGGCGGCCAGTGCCATCCACGAGATGATCTACAAAGAGGAGCAGATCCTGCTGCCCATCTGCCTGGAGAGATTCACGGCTGACGAGTGGGCAGAGATCTGGGCGTCCTCACCGCGTTACGGCTGGTGCCTGGTAGCGCCGCTCGAAGGCTACAAGCCCGTGGACCTACAGCCGGATCGAACTGCGACGGCCGGCGGCGTTTCCCTTCCGACCGGGACGCTCGCATTGGAACAGCTCATCGCCATCTTCTCCACACTGCCGGTGGACCTCACGTTCGTTGACGCCGACGACCGGGTCGCGTTCTTTTCGGAAGGCCCGAATCGCGTCTTCGCCCGCAGCCGCGCCATCATCGGACGCATGGTACAGAACTGTCATCCTCCGCGCAGCGTGGACGTGGTCGAGCGGATTCTCAGCGACTTTCGCGCGGGGCGGCAAAATGTGGCTGAATTCTGGATTCAGTTTGTCGGCCGTTTCGTTCACATCCGCTATTTTGCGGTGAGGAGCGAGGATGGGCGCTACTTGGGGACGCTGGAAGTCACGCAGGATGTCGGGCCCATCCGCGCCCTGGAGGGCGAGCGCCGGCTGTTGGAGTACACCGAAACGGTGCCGGCGGGTGTCCAGTGAGCTTGCCGATCGGTCCTGAAACCACGGTTGGCGCGATGCTTGAGGCCTATCCGGAACTCGAAAGCGTACTTGTGGAAATGGCGCCCGCGTTCGCAAAGCTGCGCAATCCGGTGGTTCGCCGGACCGTGGCCAAGGTTGCAACCCTCGAGCAGGCGGCCAAGATCGGTGGCATCAGCCTGCAGGCGATGATGCTGCGGCTCCGCGATGTGACGGGGCAGAGTGCGCCAGACCTGCCTGTCCTGCAGCCGCGGCAGGACGCGGTTGGTGATGACGCGTCCTGGCTGACATCCGGCCGCGTCGTGGAGGAAATCGACGCGGACGCCATGCTGGAGCGGGGAGTCCATCCAATCGGCAAGATTCGCGAGAGTGTGGGCCTGCTTGGTCCGGGGGAAGTAGTGGTGCTGCGAAGTTCCTTCCGGCCCCAACCGCTGATAGAGACCCTACGGCGCGCTGGGGCGCCGGTCCACAGTTCGATGCAGGGAGCAGCGCACCTCACCTGGTTCGGAAGACCGCCGAAGTAGGCGAAGTAGACGCACGGCTCTATTTCTGATATTTCGGCCCTATACTAGTGATACCTGTGACTTCGGTCACAGCTATACGGCCCCGAATCCGCAGTATCAAAGGATGAGATGATCCAGGCGGCGGAAACTCGGTTCACGGCCACTGTGCCAAACGAGGAGTATTGGCGCCGTCAGATCAAGTGCCAGTTCGCCTGCCCGGTGCACACCGACGCCCGCGGCTACGTCCGCGCCATCGCTGCTGGAGACTACGAAGGGGCGTACCTGATCGCCCGCGGGCCCAATCCGCTCGCCTCCATCTGCGGACGGGTTTGCGGCGCTCCTTGCGAGGCTGCCTGCCGGCGCGGATCCATCGACCAGCCAATCGCCATCCGCGCCCTCAAGCGGTTTGTGTCCGACCAATACTGCCGGCCACCTTCGCGCTCCCGGCGAGTTCTCCGAAGGGGCCTGCGACGGGCTGGAGGAGATGACCAACCTGGCCCGGTTCCTGGCCTCGCGCGAGTATCACCGGCCGGAAGGGCTCCGCGTGGCGATCATCGGTTCCGGACCCGCTGGACTGGCGGCGGCTCACGACCTCGCCCTCATGGGCATGGCCCCAACCATCTTCGAAGCCGAGCCGCGGCCCGCGGGCATGCTGTACACCGGCATCCCCGCGTACCGCCTGCCGCGCGACCTCATCGATGCCGAGATCGAATTGATCCGGAGCTTGGGCGTGGAGTTCCGCTGCGGCGTAAAGATCGGCCGCGATGTCGATTTCGAGGAACTTCGCCGCGATTTCAAGGCCGTCATCATCGCCGTGGGCGCCAAGCGTGCCCGCATGTTGCAACTGCCGGGGTCGGATGCCCAAGGCATCTATGGCGGCATCGATTTTCTGCGCGCCATGTCGCTCGGAGAGAAGTTGCCCATCGGACGCCGCGTGGTGGTCATCGGCGGCGGCAACGTAGCTTTCGATGTCTCCCGTTCCGCCGTTCGCTATGCCGATGACGATTCGGAACGCCTGGTCGCCCGCCAGACCGAAACCGATATTTCGCGAGTAGCGCTGCGGCAGGAAGCGGTGCGCGAGGTCCATCTTGCCTGTCTGGAATCGCGTGAGGAGATGCCCGCCGACGAAGTAGAGATCGTCGAAGGCGAGGAAGAAGGCATCATCCGCCACAATCGGCTCGGTCCCAAAGAGTTTCTCTTCCGCGACGAGAATGGCCAAAAGGTCGTCGCCGGCGTGCGCTTCCGCCGCGTGCTTTCGGTGTTCGACGCCAACCGCCGCTTTGCGCCGGTGTATGACGATTCCCAGACCGTCGATGTGGAAGCCGACACCGTGCTGCTCTCGGTTGGCCAGATGGCCGATCTGAGCTTTCTGGGAGATGTCTCCAGGCTCCAGGTGGATCCCGAGACCTGCGAGACGGCCACTGCCGGGAGTTTTCGCGGCGGGCGACGTCGCTTACGGCGCGCGCCTGATGATCGACGCCATCGCCAGCGGCAAGAAGGCGGCGCGCGGTGTGTACCGGTTCCTCACCGGCCGTGAGATTCGCCAGCACGAGACGCAACTGCACGTCGAGATTGAAGACTACCAGCGCGAGGCCGGCTACGAAGGCCGCCGGCGCGCGCACATTCCGGTGGCATCCGACCCGGGAGCGGCTGGCCGATCCGAAGCGCCTGGTGGAGACCGGATACACCGAAGTGCAGGCCGCGGGCGAGGCCGGCCGCTGCCTGGATTGCGGCGTCAACACGATCTTCGACGGCGAGAAGTGCATCCTGTGCGGCGGTTGCGTGGATGTCTGCCCCACGCTGTGCCTGAAGTTGGTCGCGCTGGAACAACTGGCGCCGTCGCCCGAGATTGACGCGCTGCTGGCCGAAAACGGAGCAGGCTCCGGCGACTCGGCGATTCTGAAAGACGAAGACCGCTGCATCCGCTGCGCCCTCTGCGCGCAGCGCTGCCCGACGCACGCCATCACGATGGAGCGATTCCTGTTCCGCCAGGAGTGGACTTATGCCTGATTCTCCCAAACGCCGCGATTTTCTAGGCCTGACGGCTTTATGGGGCGTGGTGATCGCCATGGGTACGGCGCTGGCCGGCGTGATGCGCCTGCCCAAGCCCGCGGTGCAGCCGGGCCCTCTGCGCGTCTTCAAGTTGGGCGACCCGGCGCAATTTGCGGTCGGTTCGGCAACCCACGTCGAAACCGGCGGCTTCTTCCTGTTCCGCGAGGAACAGGGCTTCCACGCCATTTCCTCCGTCTGCACCCACCTGGGCTGCGTGGTGGCGCATACCGAAGGCGACGGGTTCGCGTGCCCCTGCCACGGATCGCGCTTCTCCGCCGATGGATCGGTGGTGGGCGGTCCGGCGCCCGCCGCGCTGCCGTGGCTCGAGATTGTGCTGTCGCCGGACGGCCAATTGCAGGTGAATGCCGAGTCCTCCGTGCCGAAAGGGACCAGCTTCAAGGTTTGACGCCATGCCGCCTGACACTAAGACGCCCATTCAGGAATTCCTCGAAAACCTCAAGCAGGCGCCGCGCCACATCCGCGAATCGGCCATGCGCAACGGGAAGGCTCCGGAGACCGATCGCGAGCGCTCGCAGAGCACCTTCCATAATCTGTTTCTGCACATGCAGAGCGTGCGCACAGACCGCCGGTCCCTGCGCTTTGCCTACACCTTCGGCCTGGGCCTGATCCTCACCGCCTCGTTCGTGGTGCTGACCATCACCGGAATCCTGCTGATGGTGTACTACAAGCCCGGCGTGGAGCTGGCCTACAACTCGGTGAAGGACATTCACTTCGTTGTCCCGGCGGGCAGGTTCATCCGCAACATTCACCGCTGGAGCGCGCACCTGATGGTGCTGGCGGTGTTCCTGCACATGGCTCGGGTCTTCTACACCGGCTCGTATAAGCATCCGCGAGAATTCAACTGGCTCATCGGCCTGGCTCTGCTGGTATTCACGCTGGGTCTGAGTTTCACGGGCTATCTGCTGCCGTGGGATCAACTGGCGTACTGGGCGGTCACCATCGGCGCCAATATCGCCAACTCTCCGCGCGAGGTGACGGACGCCATCGGCATCACCGCCTGGTTCGATCCCGGCGGCTTCCAGAAACAACTCCTGTTGGGCGCCAACTATGTCGGCCAGGAGGCGTTGATCCGCTTTTACGTGCTTCACGTCGCGGTGCTGCCGCTACTGATCTCGGCGTTCATGGGCCTGCATTTCTGGCGTGTGCGCAAGGATGGGGGCCTCTCGCGGGACGAATCGAAACCGGCGCCGCCGGCACGCATCGGAGACCGCGATGTCGAAGTATTCGCACCCACCAAAACGTACGGTCTGATGGCGGTAGTACGCGGCCGGACTCCCGTGGTGGGGCGGGCGCCGGAAGGCTCGGTATCGAGTTGGCCGAACCTGATGTGGGCCGAACTGGCGGCCTTCATGTTCACCATTGCGGTAACCCTGGTGCTGAGCTACTTCTTCGATGCGCCACTGAAGGAAATGGCCAACCCGGCCATTCCGGAGAATCCGGCGAAGGCGCCATGGTATTTCCTCGGGCTCCAGGAACTGGTCTCGTACTCCGCATTCATGGGCGGCGTCGGTATCCCCAGCATCGTACTGATCGGGCTGGGTCTGATTCCCTACCTGGACCGCGATCCGCGCGGCGTGGGCATCTGGTTCGGCGGTCCGGCGGGGCGGCGGACGTTCTGGCAATCGCTTGTTTATGGACTGACCAGCGTACTGGCGCTGCTGGCCGTCACCGTCAATTTCGGCTGGCTGCGCACGTGGTTCCCCACCATCCCGCAGATCGCCATCATCATTCTCAATCCGGCGACGGTGATCGTGGCGATGTACTCGGCCTGGTCGCTGTGGGTGTTGCGCCGCACGGGCAGCATCCGCATGTCGGCAATCGCCCTGTTCACCTGCTTCCTCGCGGGCTTCGTCGTCTTGACCGCGATGGGTTCCATTTTCCGCGGACCGAACTGGCATTTCTACTGGTGGCCCAGCCAGTGGCCCACACATTAGGAGGCATGATGTCAGGCGATCCATCCCGTCCTTTCAAGTGGGTCACGGTGGTCTGCTCGGTAGTGACCGTCGGATTTCTGGTGGCCGCCGCCGTCCGCGAGAACATCTCCGCCGACTGGCGCGGACACCAGGCCGCCTTCCGCGGCATCCTGCTGACCAAGGCCAAAGACGATGCCGCGCGCGCAACTGCGCGCAATCTGCCAATCGAGATCCGCCAGGTGGTGGTGCCGGCGCTGCACACCGTGGACCGCTGCGTGACGTGCCATCTGGGCATCGACGATCCCCGCATGACGGACCAGCCCAATCCGCACCGCGTGCACCCCAAGAAGCTGCTGGCCATCCATCGCGTGGAGAAGTTCGGCTGCACGGTCTGCCACCAGGGCCAGGGCGCCGCGCTCAACTTCGAAGAGGCCAAGGCGGAAGACTACTTCTGGGACTACCCGCTGCTGCCGGCGAAGTTCACCGAAGCCACCTGCGCATCGTGCCACGATCCGCGCGCGTTGCCTAAGGGCTCGGCGGAGAAACTCGTGCTCGGCATGCAACTGTTCGAGCAGAAAGGCTGCAACGGCTGCCACAAGCTCAACGGCAAGGGTGGGCAACTCGGGCCGGCGCTGGATAACGAAGGGCTCAAGACCAAGCACCAGTTCGTGCGCGCCAGCCTCAAGGGATCGCAGACCAATTGGAACTGGTTCGCGGAGCATTTTCGCGATCCCGCCGGAATCGTTGCCGGAAGCCTGATGCCCATGCCGGCGCTTTCTCCAGCCGCAGGTGGAAGCACTCACGGTCTTCATGCTGTCGCTGCGCCAGCGCGATCTGCCCGCCGAATATCTGGCGCCGGACAAGATCGACGAGCAGTACGCCCGCCTGCATCCGCCGGCTCCGGACGGCGCCGCGCTCTACCACCGCTACTGCGCCGCCTGCCACGATACCGGGCCTGCACAGCCGTTGGGACAAGAAATTCGCCCGCTTCGTTCCAGGCATCCGAAACGCCGCCTTCGTCCGCACGGAAGACGACGAGTGCCTGGCGGAGAACATCCGCGAAGGCCGTCCCGGCACGCGCATGCCGGGCTGGGGTCCCAAGGCCGGGGGCTTGAGCGACGCGGAGGTCGCGGCATTGGTGGCATACCTTCGGACTTCGGCGCCTGCCATGGCTCTGCCCGCCCGCCCCGCCGCGCGGTGAGGCCGCCCGCGGGGCCGTGCTGTTCGCGCAGGAATGCGCCGGATGCCATGGAATGGATGGCAAGGGGCTGATCGCTCCGGCGCTGGCCAACCCGGTGTTCCAGCAGGCAGCCACCGACGCGTTCATCGCGCAGACCATCCGCGCGGGACGCGAAAACACGCCTATGCCGGCGTTCGGCCGCGCCGGCGTGAGCGAATCGCAGATCGGCGACCTGCTCGCTTACATCCGAAAATGGCAGCCGCCGACGAAGCAAGCCAGGAGCCAGCACCCATGAAGAACCGACGCGACTTCCTCAAACTCGGAGCACTAGCCGCGCTGGGCGCGTCCATCCCAGGCTGCCGCAAAGCGGACAAGCCGCAACTGGAGGCCTTCACGGGTCCGCTCGATCCGTTGCGCGCGTACCCCTACCGCGGCTGGGAAGATCTCTACCGCAAGCAGTGGACCTGGGACAAAGTGGTCCGCTCCACGCATTCCGCGAATTGCACCGGCTCCTGCAGTTGGAACGTCTACGTGCGCAACGGCGTGATGATTCGCGAAGAGCAGGCGGCCGATTATCCGCGCATCTCCGCGGACCTTCCCGATTACAATCCGCGCGGCTGCCAGAAGGGCGCCTGCTTCACCGAATACGTCTACGGACCGCAGCGGCTGCGCTCGCCGCTGATCCGCGCGGGCGAGCGCGGCGAAGGCAAGTGGCGCAAGGCGACGTGGGACGAAGCGCTGACCATGGTAGCCGGCAAACTGCTCGACAACATCTACCAATACGGCCCGGACACCAATACGTTTTTCAGCGTGATTCCGGCCATGAGTCCGGTATCGTTCGCCGCCGGCTCGCGATTCGCGCAGTATACAGGCGGCGTCTTCTGCTCCTTCTACGACTGGTATTGCGACCTGCCTCCGGGTGAGCCGCTGACGTGGGGCGTGCAGACCGAATCCTGCGAGTGCGCCGACTGGTTCAACTCCAAGTACATCGTGCTCTGGGGCAGCAACATCTCGCAAACCCGCATCCCCGATGCCCATTTCGCGTGGGAGGCGCGCTACAACGGCGCCAAGATCGTCGGCATTTCGCCGGACTTCAATTCGTCGATGGTGCACACCGACCTGTTCCTCTCCATCCAGCCCGGCACCGATGCCGCTCTGGCTTTGGGAGTGGCCAAGTACATCGTCGACAACAATCTCTACGACGCGCCCTACGTCAAGGAGCAGACCGATCTTCCGCTGCTGGTGGACAAGCGCACCAACCTGTTTGTTCGCGCCGAAGGAGTCTACCGACCGGTTCTTCTTCCACGACGCGAAGACCGGCAAGCGGCACGAAGCGCCCGGCTCGATGGGGTCGAAGGAAAAGACTATCGCGCTCAACGGCGCCGACCCCGACCTGCACTATTCCGACGGCGAAGTGACTACCGTATTCGAGCTGATGAAGCAGA
Organism: uncultured Solibacteraceae bacterium; assembly: GCA_963792055.1. Lineage (GTDB taxonomy): Bacteria > Acidobacteriota > Terriglobia > Bryobacterales > Bryobacteraceae > Solibacter. The sequence goes on from CAWBUV010000012.1 coordinate 88,936, forward strand.
AGCTGGCGCCCTATACGCTCGAATCGGTGGCGCAGACCACGGGTCTGGCCCTCAGCGACATCAAACAGTTCGCGCACGAATTCGCCACCCGCAAGCCGGCCATGATCATCCACGGCGCGGGTCTGAACCACTGGTTCCACAACGACCTCATCAACCGCTCTCTCATCCTGCTGGTGGCGCTCACCGGGAATACCGGCAAGAACGGCGGCGGCTTCAATCACTACGTCGGCCAGGAGCGCGTCTGGCCGGAGCGCGGCTTCAAGGCGTACGCCTTCCCCGAAGGCGCCAAGAAGCAGCGCATGCAGAACATGACGCTGTGGACTTACCTCCACTCGTCCAACAAAGATCCCCACCTCTACAACGGCAAGCCCATCGAGCACTACATCGAGGAGAGCATCAAGAACGGGTGGATGCCGCTCTATCCCAAGAAGCGCGATCAGAAGCCGCGCGCCCTCATCGTCTGGCGCGCCAACTACCTGAACCAGGCCAAGGGCAACGAGTACATCCTGAAGTCGCTGTGGAAGGACCTCGACCTGATCGTCGATCTGAACTATCGCATGGACACGACGGCGCTGTTTTCCGACGTCGTGCTGCCGGCGGCCAGTTACTACGAGAAGTCCGATATCAGCACCACGGACTGCCACAGCTACGTCCATCCGTTCAACAAGGTGCTCGACCCGCTCTACGACTCCAAGCCCGATTGGGAAATCTTCCGCGACCTGGCGAAGAAAGTGGCGCAACTCGCGGCCGAGCGAAAACTCGCGCCCTACCATGATCAGCAGTTCGACTGGCACCGCGACTTCACCAAGACCTACGACCTCTGGAGCGGCAACGGCAAGTTCCAGCAGCCGGAAGACGGCGCCAACTTCATCCTGGATGGCTCGCCGGAGACCAAGGGCATGACCTTCGAGCAACTGAAGCAGCACCCGCAGCGCTTCAAGAAGATCGACGAGGAAGCCTGGAACAGTGAGATCAAAGAAGGCCAGGCCTACACGCCGTTCCAGCACCAGGTGGAGAGCAAACGCCCCTGGCGCACCCTTGACCGGACGGCAGCAGTTCTATCTGGACCACCCCTGGTTCCTCGATTTCGGCGAGCAGCTTCCGGTCTACAAGGAGCCGCTTGCCGACAGCGCCAAATATCCGTTCTTCTGGAACACGCCGCACGGGCGGTGGTCCATCCACTCCACCTGGCGCGACGCGCGCTACCAGTTGCGGCTGCAGCGCGGCATTCCGATTTGCTACATCCACCCGGAGGATGCCAAGACGCGCAACATCCAGGACAACGATTGGGTGAAGGTCTTCAACGATAACGGCAGCTTCGTCAGCAAGGTGCAGATTCTTCCCGGCGAGAAGCGCAAGCGCCTCACCATGTATCACGGTTGGGAGCGCTACCTGGGCTTCCTGCAGGGCGGATGGCAATCCACCGTCCATGATCAAGATCAAGCCCACCCAACTGGTAGGCGGGTACGGACATGTCGACTTCAAACTGAACTACTGGGGCCCGACCGGCAACAATCGCGACGTGAGAGTGGACATCGTGAAGTACACGCCGACAGCGGCCGACCTGCAGGCCATCCGCAGGACCGGAAAGGGGAAGGCGCTAGCCATGCCGCAACATCAGATCTCGATGGTGCTCGACCTCAACAAGTGCCTGGGTTGCCAGACCTGCACCATGGCCTGCAAGAAGCTGTGGACCGACGGCGACGGCATGGATTACATGTACTGGAACAACGTCGAGACCCGTCCCGGCCAGGGCTATCCGCGCAATTGGGACAAGATCGGCGGCGGCTTCGAGGACGGCAAACTGCGGCCCTCCGAACTGCCCATCAAGGAAGATTACGGCCAGACCTTCGAATACAACTACGCCGAGCGCCTCTTTCAGGGCGGCATGCAAGCCATGCCGCAGGAAGAGGTGCGCAACACGCCGAACTGGGACGAAGACGTCGGCGCGCTCATGCTGGGCGAGAACTACTACTTCTATCTTCCGCGGCTTTGCAACCACTGCACCAATCCTGCGTGTCTGGAAGCCTGCCCGCGCAAAGCCATCTACAAGCGCGCCGAGGATGGCATCGTGCTCGTGGACCAGGAGCGATGCGAAGGCTACCGCTACTGCATGAAGGCCTGCCCCTACAAGAAGATCTACTTCAACGAACTGCTGGGCAAGGCGCAGAAGTGTATCTTCTGCTATCCGCGTATCGAAAAGGGCGAGGTCAACGCCTGCGCCAAACAGTGTCCCGGCCGGCTGCGCTTCGTGGGGTTCCTGGATGACCCGGAATCCGCCGTCCACAAACTGGTTCACGTCCACAAAGTCGCACTGGGGCTGTTCCCGGAAAAAGGCACCGAGCCCAACGTCTTCTACGTGCCCCCCTTCAACCCGCCGCGGACGGGCAGCTACGGCAAGAGCGTGCTCGAAGATCCCCGCATGCCGATGGACTACCTGAAGTATCTGTTCGGCGACGAAGTGGTCGACGTGATTCGCCGCCTGGAGGGTGAACTGCAGCGCGCCCAGAACGGCGGCACCAGCGAGGTGCTGCAACTTCTGATCGGGCGCGACGAGCACGTACGCTATCAGATCCCCAAGCACGAAGAGCTCGTCCAAATCCGGGGAGGGCACAAAGCATGAAACCTCTTGCCTGCCTGCTGCTCTGCTTCGCGGCCGCTCTGGCGCAGAACGCGCTCGACCCGGCGGCTGCCGAATGGAAATCCGCCGCCCCGATGACGTTATCGCTGCAACGAACGCCGCCTCTCTATCCCACCGACGCCCCCGCGGCGATCGAAGATCCCATCCGTTCAGGCGCAATTCCTTCATACCAGCGCAGGCAACTTTGTGCGCCTGGAATGGTCCGACAAGACTCACGACACCACCGTGCTCCCGAAAGCCGAGCGCGCATGGCAGGGTGACCACCTGGTGACGCAATCGGCGGCCACGGATCGCTTCTCCGACGCCTGCGCCGTCATGATTCCGGCCAAGCCGGTGACCGGCGATCTGAATCCCTCGCTCCAAATGGGCGATGCCGACCATCCCGTTCGCATCTTCGTCTGGGATGGCACCCGCGGCGCGGCGGTCATGGAAGCCAGCGGCCGGGAAACCACCAAACGCACCGGACAATCGTTCCCCGCGCAGGGTCAATACGCCACCGGCAAATGGTCCGTGACCCTGCAAATCCCGGATCTGCAGGCCGGCACTCCGTTCGCAGTCGCCATCTGGAACGGTTCGCAGCAGGATCGCGACGGCAGAAAGTATTTCACGATATGGTATCGAGCACAGTAAATACCTGGGCGGTCTTCCGCTTCGCGCTGGGGTATCCCGACGAGCGCCATCTGGAGCGCTTTGCCGAACTTTGCGAGACCGTGCCCGGAACGCTTGCGGAACTGCGCTCGCTCTATATCGACCTGTTTGAAGCGGGTCTGCCGCAGCCGCGATGTCCGCTGCTCGAAAGCGCCTGGCTGCTGAATCGCCCGGCGGGCGATGTGGTGCTCGAAAACAAGCTCTACTACCAGAACTTCGGCCTGGAGATCGACGGCCGCGCAGCGCCCGACCACCTGCTCACGCAATTGGAATTTCTGGCCTGGCTGGATCACTGCGAAGCCGCCGGCAACGCGGACCTGGAATCCGTGCAGCGGGCGCGCGCCGAGTTCCTGGAACGGCACCTGTCCCATTGGGTCGGCAGTCTGGCCCACCTGTCGGAGAATTCCGGCGGAGGCTGTTACGCCGAATTACTGGAAGCGCTGGCGAGGGAGGTGGAGTCCGCCTTGAGCTGAGAGCTGACCCTCTTCCACACGCTGCGCCGAACGCGTCCAGCCAGTCCGGGATAAGCTTGAAAGGCATGATCTCGGAACCTGCGGCGATTCTCACCCCGGCCGTTCTGTTTCTGGCAACTGTCATTCGCTCTGCTTTCGGATTTGGCGAGGCGTTGGTGGCCGTGCCGCTGCTCGCCCTTCTGATGCCTGTTGAAGTGGCGGCGCCGGTTGCGGTCCTCGTCTCTATAACGGTTGCGTTCATTGTGGTGGTACAGGACTGGAGGAAGGTTCACGTCCGCAGTGCGGTCGGATTGGTGCTTTCGACTATGTTGGGCATCCCCCTGGGCCTGATGCTTCTGAGGGGCGTAGCCGAACCTGTCGTCAAAGGCATTTTGGCGGCTGTGATTATCGCCTTCTCCGCACAGTCATTGCTCGGCGGCGTACACCGCGAATTGAAGAGCGACAAGTTTGCATGGCTTTTTGGATTCAGCGCGGGAGTGCTCGGCGGAGCCTACGGTATGAATGGTCCTCCCCTGGTGATATACGGTTCGCTTCGAGGATGGTCTCCGCAGCATTTTCGGGCGACTCTGCAAGGATATTTTCTTCCGGCGAGCCTCGCGGGCCTCTGGGGCTACCGGCTTGCCGGCCTTTGGACTCCCGCGGTGAATCGATACTACTTGCTGTCATTGCCCTTGGTCATATTGGCGACCTTCTTAGGCCGGGCAATCAACGGCCGCCTGGACGCTCACCGCTTTGTGCGTTATGTCCACGGTGGCCTCATTCTGGTTGGGATCGTTTTGTTATTACAGGCCGCGACTGGTCATGCCGGGCATTAGTTAGCGAGAGACTGCTGCCCCACCAGGTGCGATTCGTGGGGCGACCGCCTCGAGCCCACGTGGCTTGCCCTCCGGCCATGGTGGGTGGGATACAAGTGCCTACTCGACTCCGCCGGGTGAATGCGGATGACCTCTGGCCCGAGGAATTTGCCGGTTACCGATCGCACATCGTGACCGGGTTGCCGATTTGCGGCGCGCCGGATTGGCAGTGCTGCCTCGCCAAGAGCAGTTTCACCGCAGCGAGCGCCGGTGGGCCATTTCCCTTCCGATCGCCTGACGGTCGGAGGCGGATAAGGCCAGGGTGGCGGCGGGGAAGACCTCATTGTCTTCGGTCGCGATGTGATGGCGATAAAGGTCCCGCAATTGGAGCACCAGCGTCAGGAGTCGCGCCGCCTGATCCGCCGGCAGCATGCCATCTTTCAGCCACAGACGGCCCAGACTGTCCACTTCCCCATGGCTCCTGTCGGCGCAAACGTGCTCCTCTTCCAGCGACTCGATACGAACCATGAGCGCTCGCACCTCAGCGCTCTCGATCTGGCGCAGGCGGGGGAACAGGCTTTCCTCCTCATCGGCGGTATGCTTCGGCGCCGCTTCGCGGAAGTAGCGAAGAGCCGTTTCCAGTGCGCCACGCTGCTCTTCGTTCAGCGCCGCGCCCTTCGCCTGTTCGGCAACGCGCACCAGCACGTTGAGGAACATTTCGATGCGGCGGTGGCAATCGCCCAGCATCCCGATAGGGTCCGTGAAATCGCTCTCTCGTTTCGCTCCGATGACGATGGGCATGAATTCAACTCCTTTATGATCGCGTCTCTGACGGCTGGCCAGGATGCGGGTAGGCGTCGCGCTCCTGGTCATCGAGACGCCGGGTCAGGCAGCGGAAGTCTTTTTCAACTGAAACCGTGATGACGCCGGATTGCGCATATAGACCGACTTCGTCTGAATCCGCCCAAGCGGTAGCAGCTTCCTTGGAGACGGACACCGTCATGATGCCCTGGCCAAACGCGGCCTCCACCGGACCCTGCTCCAGCCTGCTTTGCAACCGGTACGCCAACACCTCTCCAGCGCCGAAGTCCACCGACTCCTCCACTAGCCCTGTTTCCCGCAGTCGCTCGACTTCAGACCGTGTCAGGCGAAGTCGCACCGAGTTGCCCTGCAATCGCATTTTCATGGCCTAGTCCATACTACGCCGATCCGCCGGGGCATCCAGTGACTTCCGTCACTGTCGTTGATCCTGCCGGGCCGTACTCTTAAGGCATGGGGGCAATCAGCCAATGAGGAACTTCGACGAAGCGCCCTTCCTTGTTATTTGGGAACTCACCCAGGCTTGTGATCTGGCATGCGTGCACTGCCGTGCCTGTGCGATCGAGAACCGGAGCCCTTTCGAATTGTCGACCGAAGAGGGATTCCGATTGCTTGAAGAAGTGCGTTCTTTCGGCGATCCTCTGATGGTCTTCACCGGCGGCGATCCCCTGAAACGGCCGGATCTTTTTCCGTTGCTCGAAAAGAGCGTGCAACTGGGGCTGCGTACCACGGTAACTCCGAGCGCCACTCCCTTGCTGACTGAGAGCGCCATCGAAAAGTTCCAGAATTGTGGAGTAGCCCGCATGGCGATCAGTCTCGATGGGCCGGACGCGGAGAGCCATGATGGTTTCCGCCGCGTGACGGGCTCTTTCGGGCGCACCATCCTCGCGCTCCAACATGCGCAGCAAATTGGCCTGCAAACGCAGGTGAACACCACCGTCACCAGACACAATGTTGGCCGGCTGAGCGAGATCGCAAACCTGGTGATGGGAGTGGGTGCGAAGCTGTGGAGCGTGTTCTTCCTGGTAGCGACCGGACGCGCGTCGGCGTCCCAGGACCTCACTGCGGAAGAGTATGAAGAGGTCTTCGCCTTCCTCTACAACCTGTCGAAGAGCTCGCCATTCGATATCAAGACCACTGAGGCGCAGCATTATCGCCGGTACGTGGCGCAACGGCGAAAGGCCGAAGGAGCAGGCAAGGCAGGGACACGCCAGGTTAACCCTGAGATCATTCAGCGGCAGGCCGGTATCAATGACGGCAAGGGATTCGTGTTCGTATCACACACGGGGGAGATCTTCCCCAGTGGATTCCTGCCCCTGGCTGCCGGTAACGTCCGCCACGACTCGCTTGCCACGGTGTATCGCGAGTCGCCCCTCTTCCAGACGCTTCGCAACGCTGACAATCTGGGAGGGAAGTGCGGCGACTGCGAATATCGCCATTTGTGCGGCGGTTCCCGGTCGCGCGCCTACGCGTTGACGGGTGATTTCCTGGCTGAAGAGCCGCGATGCACATATGAGCCGAAAGGGCCGGCTCACAGCCGCCGGATCAGCACCAGGAAAGGCATGCCGCTTGCGGGCGCCGCTCCCCTCGTCCGGTTCCTGCCGGCCCGCTAGAATCTAAACGTCAATTCCAGAAACCCAAAGCTGGCGTTTTTTCCTTGCGTGTATATAGACTGGGGCACCAGTTTTCCCGCTGCGTACCCGTAGTATGTGCCGACGGCAACATGGCCGTTGACGTTGTAGTCGGCGCTCAGATCATAAAGAGTCGCCAATCCCGACTGCCCGTTGGACGGGCGTCCGGTGTAGCCGAACGTCCAAGGCTGGAAGGCTCCCCCGCCGGAGTACCAGAGATCGTTGCGGTTGGCCAGGCGAAGCGAGTGGACGTCGGAGCGGATAGTGATCATCTTAGATGGCCGCACCTGCAATTCGCCGAACACATCGCGATTGTTCATCATGTTGAAGAACGGAAAGCGCGCATAAACACGGGGTGTGGGCAGCACCTGAAAGAACGTGCCGTGGGTTGAGTCGCCCGCATTCTTGTCGCCTGAGCCGGAGTCATATCCACCGCGGAACCACGGTTTCAATCCAGCCAGGAATTTCGGTTGCCAGCCCGCCTCCGCCGCAAACGCCATGGCGCGTTGATTCAGCTTGCCCCACGTACCGGTTTGCAGCGCAACCCAGGCAAGCGCATCGAGCTGTCCAGCGCTGGTTTCAAGCGTATGGACATAGTGGCCTCCGAAGGTGCCGATATTAATGTGGTCTGTGTCGGCATTCCGAACCGGGGCAGGCCGGTTGTCAGTTTTCAGAACCCCGTCGCGCAGGTCCTGATATCCCAGGCCGAAGACACGCCACTCGCCGGCGCTCTTCTTACCCCCCACTTGGCCGGTCAGGGCTCCATAAAAGACATTGATGTTGAGTTCTCCCCATCCATCCGCTTGAAAGACGCCGCGCGTGGGGCGGCCGCCGAACAGAGTCAGAGCCAACTTGGATCGACTGAGGTCGTACTGGACGCCGTCGAAACTCCGGCCAGCGTCGGAAAAACCGAAGTTTCCGATCAGGCGGTGAGCGATACGGTCGCGCTTGAGAGCGGCCAGAGTGCCATCCTTGGGCGTAACTTCGGCGCCATCGATCAACTCCATGCGGCCGAACTTCAGCGACTGCCCGTCTACACCGCCCAATCTCTTGAAACGAACAACACCCTGCTTGGCGAACACCATCCCGCGTTGGTATTCCGGTGATTTGCCGCGAAATAGCTAGCGCCAAACCCAAGTTGCCCTTGAGCCCCTGGGGCAATGGAGTCGTCAGGTAGCCGGAGGAGAAGAGGCGCCGCGAATTCGACCTGCCAGTCAAGGACCTTGCTGGATTCCGAGAGGCTCAGACGGGCGAGGGACCCGGGAAATGTATAGTCATTGTTGGCGCTGCCCTGGAACCAGTCCCACGCTTCGACGCGCGTCCGCAAGGAGCCTGAGACGGTGAGGTCACCTAGTTTGAGCGGCTGGGACCCCGCGGGCTGGGCCAGTACGGTCGAGATCGGCTGCCCTAGCAGGAAAAGGAATGTGAGGGTGTTTTTCATTAACGGTCACCATCGGTTTGGATCGGCGGAACTTTCCTTGACGTCGATGCTATCGCTCAGCGGCACGAAATGATGTGACTCCCGTCACGCGGAAATGTCCCAAGAGTGCGAGCGCCTGACTAGGTGTGCGTATTACGATGGATGTTTGACACCTAAAATCTCAGCGCTCTCAGAAATCGCCCTGTTCGCGGCCCTCAGTGAAAGCGAACTTCAGGGGCTCGCCCAAAGGGCAGTGGAGAAGCGTTTCGCCGCGGATGAAATGCTTTTCTGGGAAGGAGAGGAGTGCGCTGGGATATTCCTCATCATTGAAGGCAGCGTGAAGATCTTTCGGACGTCCGCCGGCGGACGCGAGGTTATGCTTTCCATTGAGGCGGCGCCGGCGACGGTGGCCGAACTGCCCCTGTTCGATGGAGGGCCATATCCGGCCTCGGTGCGGGTGGTGGAACCGGTGGTCTCGCTCTTCATCAACAAGAGCGACTTCCAACAGGTCTGCCGTCAATACCCTGAGGTTGCTTTGAAAGTTCTGGCCGTCGTGGGGCGGCGGCTACGCCAACTCGTCGGCCTGGTCGAAGCCATGACTTTCGGAAGTGTCACGCAGCGCTTGGCGCGTCTCCTGTTGGAAGCTTCGATAGGAGCGGGTTCCGGAGCCTTCGATCTCCCGGTAACCCACCAGGAGATCGCGTCGCGCCTCGGAACGGTCAGGGAAGTTGTCTCGCGGAATTTGGCTCGCTTCCGCGCACAAGGGCTTATCAAGGTCCAGGATCGGCACGTGGAGATCGTGAATCGGCCGGGACTTGAGCAGGAAGCGGAAGCGCAAGGCTGAAACCATAGAACCTCCGAAACGCCGCCGGCCGGGGCGCCCGCGGGAACACGGACGCCGCCGCGCCGTGAAGCAGTCCGCAAGTTCCGTGTGCCCTTAAGCTGCTCTCGGTAGAAGTAGACCTCGCGCAGGTTGCTGGTGGCGTAGCGGCGCCCCCGCCGCGCGCCCGTTCTGCCGCAGTCGCATTCACCCTCGGCGGATTTCGGAGTCGATCCGGTCCACAAACCGATACAAGCCCAGGCAAGCGGCGAACAGAACCCCGGAGATGATGGCGCCCGGCACCGCCGCTTCGCGATGGCCGGCCAGGTACGATTCCAGAGTCGCCGAAAGCAGCCAGATCTGCACGATCAGCAGCACCACGATCAGCGACCATGGCGCCGTCAATCGCGGTGAGGCCGCGATTCTGTGGCGGGTTGGTATTCATGCGCCTTCTCCCTCCATGCGAACGGCCACCAGCTGGCCGTCTCTTCTCTCCAGAGCGACGCGCGGCAGCGGCCGCTGCGGCGGACCCTGCAGCACCGAGCCGTCCGCGATCGAAAAGAAGCCCTGGTGGCACGGACACTCCAGCCGGTTCTGCTCCTTCTCGTAGTAGACGGCGCAGGAAAGATGCGTGCACTTCTGGCTGTAGGCGACGTAGGAATCGACGCCGGTGCGCACCAGAATGCAGGGATCGTCGCGGTGGGATACGCGAATATCTTCACTCCGCCCACGGCAATTTCGTCCGCCGCCGCCACCGCCATCCGCGGATACGCCGGCGCGCGATGGAAGCCGACCGCGCCAGAATCCAGACATTGCCCGCCAGCATGCCGAAACTGGTCAAGCGTCAGAAATTTGGTGAACTGCCGGCGGTTCACATAGCGCTCGTCGGCCGTAAAGACCGAGAACTCGTCCTGCCAGAGCGGCGTGCTAGAAGGCTTGCGGAACCAGCTCATTCTCTCCCTCCCACATGTAATCGGCGACGTCGATCGTGATATCGCCGGCATCGGCCGGCGCCATCATGAAGACCTTGGTCGTGATCTTCTGGTTGCCGAACCAGAACGTGTTCACCGGCTTCTCGCGCCGCGTGGCCGCGATGGTCTCCGGCGTCACGTAGGCCAGCGCCTGGCTGGGGCAGACGGTCGCGCACATGGGCCGCTTGCCCACGGACGTGCGGTCGTAGCACATGTCGCACTTCATCATCTGCTCGATTCCGGCACCATCTTGGGAATGCCGAACGGGCAGGCCAGCACGCAGTTGGAACAGGCGATGCAGCGCGGCTTCAGCGACGACCCCACGATGCCGTCCTCGTACTTCTTGATCGCGTCGGCGGGACAGACCTGCGCGCAGGTCGGATCGTCGCAGTGCCAGCAGACGAAGGCCGCCGTGGCGATGGTCTCCGGGCGGTCGACGAAGTCGAAATTGATCATCGAAATGCCGCGGTGCGTCTCGCATTCCTCGCACGCCTTCACGCAGGACTGGCAGCCGATGCAGCGCGAAGGGTCGACATAGAACTCCATCCCGAACATTACGAGCCGGCCTCCGCGGAGCGCGCGGCCTTCTCGATGCGGCACGCCGACACTTTGAACTCCGGAATCTTGCTGCGCGGATCGAGCGTGCGGTGCGTCAGCCGGTTCGCGCTGCGGCCGCCGGCCAGTGGTAGGGAATGAAGACCGTGTCGGGCCGGATGGTCCGCACCACCATCGCCTGCAGCGTGATCTCCGCTGCGCCGCGTCGTGACCGTCACCCAATCGCCGGTCGCGATGCCGTACTGCTCCGCCAGGCGTCGGATGGATCTCCAGCTGCGGCTCGGGATACTGATCGACCAGCGCGCCGATGCGCCGCGTCTGCGTGCCCGAGAGGTACTGGCTGACGACGCGGCCCGGTGGTGAGATAGATCGGGAAATTCCGCATCCACCGGATCGCCGCTCTCGCGCCAGGCGCGGCTCATGAAGCGCGCCTTGCCGTCGGGATGGAAGAACGGCCGTCCTCGAACAGCCGCGGCGTGCCGGGATGGTCGAGCGACGGGCAGGGCCAGAACACGCCCATCTGCCGTCGATCTTTTCGTAGGTGATGCCGTAGTAATCGGCGAGGCCGCCGCGCGAGCCTCGCGCAGCTCTTCGAAGATCTCGCGCGGTTCGTGAAACGGGAAATACTGGCCGCTGCCCAGGCGGCGCGCCAGGTCGCAGATGATGGCGGAGTCCGTGCGCGCGTTGCCGGGCGGATCGACCGCCTTCTGAATGTGGATGACGCGCGCCTCCGCGCTGGCGGTGACGCCCTCCTCTTCCTCCTGCAGGCTGCCGGCCAGCACGACGTCGGCGTGTGCGCCGTCTCCGAAAGGAAGAAATCGATCACGCCGAAGAACTCCAGCTTCTCCAGCGCCTCGCGCGTGAAGTTGGCGTCCGGCAGCGAGACCAGCGGATTGAAGCAGATCGAGAGCAGCGCCTTTGATCTCGCCGCGGTGGATGGCGTCCATGATCTCCACCGCGGTGTAGCCCGGCCTGCGGGAGTCTCCTCCGGCGAGATGCCCCAGACCCTCGCGACGTGCTCGCGCGCGGCCGGATCGGTGAGGCTGCGCTGGCCGGGCAGTTGGTCGCACTTCTGGCCGTGCTCGCGTCCGCCCTGGCCGTTGCCCTGGCCGGTGATCATGATGCGGCCCGCGCCTTCGCGGCCGATATTGCCGGTGGCCAGGCAATGGCGACGACCGCCTCGCAGTTCTCGACGCCCTTGGACTGGTGCTCGAGGCCGCGCGCGTGCAGCGGCATCGCCCGGCGCGATTCGCCGAACCAGTGCGCGGCCTTCTCGATCGCTTCGGGCGGCACGCCGGTCACCTCGCCGCCGGCGCGGATCCCACGGCTTCACCGACTCCGCCGTCTTCTCGAACCCGGTGGTGTGCGCCTCGATGAACTTCGATCCTTCAGGCCGTCGCGCAGATGACGTGCAGCATGCCCATCAGCAGCGCCAGGTCGGTGCCCGGCCGCACCGGCAGGTACAGGTCGGCGTTGCGCGCGATCGGCGTGATGCGCGGATCGGCGACGATGAGCTTGCCGCCGTTGTCGCGGCGCGCCAGATGTAGTCGGTGGTGATCGGCGCGCACTCGCCGATGTTGGCGCCGATCACCATCAGGACCTGCGCTTCGGAGATATCGCTCCAGGGATTCGGCGCGCGGTCGACGCCCAGCGCCGCTTGTAGGCCGTGCCGGCCGACACCATGCAGAGCCGGCCGTTGTAATCGATGTGCCGGGTGCCCAGCGCCACGCGCGCGAACTTGCCCAGCAGGTACGCCTTCTCGGTGGTGAGCGAGGCGCCGCCGTAGACCGCCACGGCATCCTTGCCGTACTTCTCCTGGAGCTCGCGCAGCCGCCGCGCCGTGAAATCGAGCGCCTCGTCCCACGGTGGCCGCGCGGAAGCCCTGTTCGGTGCGCATCAGCGGATCGAGCAGGCGGTCCGGGTGGTTGCCCTGCAGGTAGCGCTTCACGCCCTTGGGGCAGAGCATGCCCCGATTGAACGGAAAGTCCTCCCACGGCTCGAACCCGGTCACCCGGTTGTCGCGCACCTTGAGCTGGATGCCGCACTGCTGGCCGCAGAAGCAGCAATGCGTCTTCACCAGCTTTTCCGCAGGTTTGCCGGATTCTCCAGCCCAGCCGCCCGGCGGCGTGTAGTTCAGGTGCGGACCAAAGCGGCTGCTCAGTTCGTCCAGGGAACTCGGAGGTTTAGCCACGTGATTGCCTCCTTGATCCGCATTTGCGCGATGCGACAGCGACTTGCGCTTGCAGGCCGGGCACAGCTCCTGCCAGTGTCCGGCCGGGCCGGGCATGGCGTAATCGAAGCCCACCTGCGGCAGCACCGTGCTTCAGGTCGTCGATGTGCATGCGCGAGGCGAAGCGCTCGCCGCAGCGCGCGCAGTTGGCGCCGGGGTCTTCGCTCGCCCGCCTCCTGGTAGAGCTTCACGCCCAGTTGCGCCGGCCGCTGGAAGATGTGAAAGAACTTGCCGAACGGCAGATAGAGCAGCGCCGCGATCACGGTGATCGCGTGCAGGATCGCCAGGAAGCTGTAGGAGGACCCGCGCAGCCATTCCTGCGACACCGTCAGCGCCAGCCCGGTCACCGAGATGGCGAACAGCAGGATGATCGGCAGAAAGTCCATGCCGAAGTGCTGCAGCGCCCGCGCGCCCTTGTCGCGCATGCGCCGCCACAGCGAGAGCGCGATCCCGGCCAGCACCAGCACGGCCGAGATGTCCAGCCCGTGGAACAGCAGCCAGGCGGCAGCGTGTGGAGGCGGAATGCGCCCGCGGGAAATCCGAACAGGTAGGTGACGTAAGTCATCTGGTCGCCGGGAAGCGTGCGGAAGTGAATCCAGCCGAAGACCAGCGGGAAAGGTGATGGCGACGGCCAGCAGGCAGCCCCAGAAGAGGAACTGGTGCATCCACCAGCGCAGCCGCGAGCGGCGCGCGATGAAGCGTCTGGCCGGCCAGGTGTGTGGCTGCAAGCGCACTGACACGCAGCAGGCCGCGGACAACGCCTCTGCGCCGGAAGAGTTCCCAGCCGCGCTCCCAGTACACCCGCGTCGGCGGCTTCTCGAGCCAGACGTTGTAGTGGTAGATCACGCCCCAGGTGGCGAAGACCACGGCGAAGGTGTAGATCACCAGCGCCGGATCGAAATTCTGCAGATTGCGGGACCCGACCACGATCGCGGCGACCAGCAGGGCGGTCCACAGCGTTGCCCAGGCGCCCGCGCGGAGGCGGTCGGCGGTGCGGCGCAGATCGGCGGGCAGCTCGAGGTCGAGCGCCTGCTGTCGCGGCACGAAGACCTGGTGATTGGCCCACCAGAACACCCAGCGCGGCGATGGCCAAGCAGTGGAAGCCCGGCCAGATGGCCCCCGTACGGCTGCGGAAGAATGCCAGCAGCAGCGGCGGGAAGAAGCCGCCGAGCCCGCCCATGGCGCCCACCAGGCCGGTCACCGTTCCGGTTTGAGCCGGGAAATATTGCGGCACCAGCTTGAATACCGCGCCATTCCCGAGACCCAGCAGCGCCGCGCAGCCGAGCGCGCCCACGGTGAAGGGCATCATCGAGGGCCATGCCAGCAGCATGGCGAACGGAGCCACGCCGAGAAACACCGCGGACAGCACGCGCGCGCCGCCGATGCGGTCCGAGAGCCATCCGCCGAGCGGGCGCAGCAGGGTCGCGAGCACGACGAAGCCGGCGGTCCGAAAACCGGCGTCGGCGGGCGCCAGATGGAATTCGTCCTTGAGCAGAGTCGGCAGGTAGATGGAAAAGGCGACGAAGCCGCCGAACGTCAGGAAGTAAAATGCGGACAGGAGCCAGGAGAGCTTTTCCCGTGTGAGCACCTCGATCATTGCGCCGAGGCCTTTCCGTTGCGCAGTGGCTGGGGCCGGTGCATTGCGCGCGAGCAGTCCGAACGCTATGGCCCAAACCACCAGCATGATGGCGACGCCGTGATACACCGTCGCCATGCCGACCCGCGCCGCGATCACGGGGCCGAGAAACACCGCGGCGGATTGGCCGATATTGCCCAGCCCATAGACCCCGAGAGCGCTACCCTGGCGCTCCGCCGGAGTCCATCGGGACACGTATCCCACGCCGATCGCGAACGAAGATCCGGCCAGTCCCAAGCAAAAACCCGACGATCAGCAGTCCTGTGTAGGTCGACTGATCAGGCACCATCCACACGGGGATTGCCACCGAGGCCATCAGGACAAAAAAGACCGCGCGGCCGCCAAAACGGTCGGTGAGAATCCCCATGGGGATTCGCGCCAGCGACCCAAGGAGCACCGGGATCGCCACCAGCAAGGCGGTCTGCGACGCCGTCAGGTGAAAGGTTTCACGAAAGCGTGGAGCGAAGGCGGCGATCAGCCCCCACGCCGCAAAACAGACCGTAAACGAGATGGTTCCCAGTGCGATGTGCCGGCGGCTGGCCATATCCCTCTCTCTTTATTTCAAGTCTACCCTTTTGCCGAATCGGGGCGCTGTCAAGGATCAATGACTGGCGCCACAAGACTAGCGCAGACCTCGGGAGCACTTGCAGGAGGCAAGTGCTTCGCACGGTCGCAAACACAGGGGAAGGGGATCGCCTGAGTGACGCCTTGATGTTGCCCCGGCCTCACGGTTGAGTAGCCTGATGCTCTGGGATCACGCTTCCGAGATCTGCATCCCCAGCGGGTATCACTTACTTCCATTGGCGCCTGGCGCTGCTTTCTGTACGATCACACCCTTCAGCGGGCCCAAAATCGCCAGTACCTCGCCCTTCTCTATCGCCGGCACCTTCAACTTATCGAGAACCCCGATGAGATCCTGCACGACTGCATCGAACGCCTCGCCGGTGACGGCCCTGCCCTTGTGCGCGGCGGTCATGTCGAGGCCGTCATACTTACATGGCCCTTGAGTACTTTGGCACAGGAATTCGGCCAGCTT
Source organism: uncultured Solibacteraceae bacterium (assembly GCA_963792055.1). GTDB lineage: Bacteria > Acidobacteriota > Terriglobia > Bryobacterales > Bryobacteraceae > Solibacter. Next base: position 104,610 of record CAWBUV010000012.1, read on the forward strand.
CGCTTTGTACGCGCTGGCATTGGCGGGACTGGAAGCGGCATGGGCGAACCACTTGTTTACGCGTGAATCAGCCAGTATGCTATCGACCAATTGGCTTGCCACCGCCTTGATCGCGGGTTGACCGCCCAGACGCTCATAGAGTGTCTTGCTCGTATCCGCCGCCCATAGTCCATGCGTAAGGACCAGCGCGGCCACTGCGGATAATGCCATGAATTTGATAATTCGCATAGGTGTGTTCTCCTTGTTCTTCCTGCCTGGAACTGGATCACGGCTGGGCGAACTCTCGCAGTAACGCCGGAGGCCCAAAAGTGGAATCCAGAATACCTGTTATCGCACGCGAGTGCTAAACTGTCAATCGGAACACACGGAAACGCAATCGATTCCGGCCATGCGACTGTCTCAACACTCCGACTACGCCTTCCGCATGCTGATTCATGTGGCGTTGCGGGAGCCCGCTCTGAGTACGGTGGAAGAGGTGGCACTAGATTTCAAGCTCTCGGCTACACACCTGCAAAAAGTAGCTCAGACCCTGGCCAAGCATGGGTATCTCCAGACCGTCAGAGGTCGGGGTGGGGGCCTGCGCCTCGCGCAGCCTCCGGAAATGGTTCGACTCGGACAGGTCGCCGCGATTACCGAGCCCGATTTCCAGATAGCCCCGTGCATGTCATCCAGTGGGGACGATTGTCCGATTTATGAACCTTGTATTCTTCGCACCGCTCTCTCGGACGCAAGCGAAGCGTTCCTCGCCGAACTGGACAAGTGGACCTTGGCCGATCTGCTGAAGAAGCGAAGACCACTACTGTTCGCCCTGGCAGGCGCGCGGACGAAGTAGGCGATTACCGCCACGTCATGCCGGACTGGCAAGCCGGGCGATCCGCCAGGCCGCTACCAATGCATGAGGTCTTCGGCCGCATCACGCAAGCCCGCAACGGACGGGAGCGCCAAAGCCTCAAGATTCGCCGCGGTAGGCACGAAGCTGTCTTCGGCGGCGATCCGGCGGACCGGCGCATCCAGGTACTGGAAGCAGTCTTGCGCAATCCGCGCGGCGATTTCAGCCCCGAACCCCATCGTCAGCGAGTCCTCATGAGCCACCAGAACACGGCTGGTTTTCCGCACGCTCTGGGATATCAACTCCATATCCAAGGGCGCGATGGAGCGGATGTCTACGACTTCAATCGACCTGCCGGCAGCCTCCAGTTGTCGTGCAGCCTCCATCGCCATGTGAACCGTGAAGCCCCAACTGACAATCGTCATGTCGGTCCCTTCGCGTGCAATCCGGCCCTTGCCAAATGGGATCACAAAGTCCGCATCGGGTTCATTCGTCTGCGCCTGCACCTTACGATACAGACCCTTGTGCTCCAAAAAGATCACCGGATCATCCGAACGCGCCGCCATCTTGATCAGCCCCTTGGCATCCTCCGCGCAGCTGGGGAAGACCACTCGCCATCCAGGAATGTGGGCGAAGATTCCTTCCACGCAGGCCGAATGCCAGGGACCGCCCTTGATATATCCACCAGCCGCGATCCGCACCACTACCGGGCACTTCCATGTGCCCTGACTGCGCCATCGGACCGTGGCGATTTCGTTGCGGAGCTGCATAAATGCCGGCCAGGTGTAATCCGCGAACTGGATTTCAACGATTGGCTTGTAGCCCGCGATGGCCATTCCGGCCCCCACGCCGGCGATACTAGCCTCCGCCAATGGTGCGTTGAAGACACGGCCGGGGAAGGCACTCGAGAGACCGCGAGTAACGCCAAACACACCGCCCTTCGGATCGGCGATGTCCTCACCCCACATGACGATCTTCGAATTGCGGTCCATTTCTTCGCGAAGACCGTGATTGATGGCATCGATCATCGTCACCGGCTTTTCCGCCACGTAGTTCGGCCGCACTTCCACCGGCGGCGTCTCCGCGGAATAAATGTGCGCCAACAGATTGTTCGTTGCGGGCTGAGGGTGGCTGTCCGCTTCGGCGGCGGCTTGATCTACCTCCGCTTTGATCGAAGTCCGGAAGGCATCAACCTCGGCGGCGGTCAGCACGCCGTTGCGGATGAGATAGCTCTCAGTTCGGAGAATCGGATCGCGCCCGGCAAGTGCGGCTAGTTCGTCCGGAGCGCGATACTTCCGGTGATCGTCCGAAGACGAGTGCGGGTCGAGCCGGACCACGTCCGCTTCGAACAAGATCGGCCCCATCGCCCCGGCGCATCGATTCGATGGCCGGTGGCAACTGTTGATACATGGATTCAAACCAGGTTCCGTCCAGGCGGAACGTCCGAATGCCGAAGCCCTCCGCGATGCGGTGGACCTCTGAGCCGGTCTGCGCTTGCTGCGGCACGCTGATGGCGTACCCGTTGTTCTGCACCAGGAATACGACCGGCAGTTTCTCGCGCCCCGCCCAATTGAGCGCCTCGAAGAATTCTCCTTCGCTAGTGGCCCCCTCGCCGGAAGAAACGTGGACGACACGCCCGTCGCCTTCTTCCCGGAGAGCGCGCGCAACCCCCACGGCGTTGAGGTACTGCGTGGCTGTGACAGCCGTCCGCGACACCAGATTCAACTCGCGCGAAGAAAAATGCTCGGCCATATTGCGGCCGTTCGAATTCGGGTCGCCTTCACGGCTCAACATGCCCAGGAATACGTCCTTCAGCGGCATTCCGAGACCAATGGCGAGCGCTTTGGAGCGGTAGTAGGGGAAGAACCAGTCGAACCCTGGCCGGAGCAGCATCGTCATCCCGATCTGAACTTTCTCGTGCCCGCGCGTCGAAGCGTTGAAGGAACACTTCCCTTGCTTCACGAAGATCTTCATGCGTTCTTCCACGAAGAACACGGTCAGCATCTTGCGGTAAAGCTCCAACGTGGTCTCGTGCGGTACAACGATCGGATCGCCCAGTAAGGAACTCTCGATGGCTTTCATACTTTCATCTTGACCCCGCCGGAAAGGAAATCCTGTGACTCCAGTCACGTCGGAAACGCCGATCACGCTGGAACACCGGCGCCGGGAGCTGGATGATTACACTCTTGAGCCCAGCCACGCGAACGTGACGGCTGCCTATCGATGGAGAACTTCGGTTTCTGCGCCCCCCGAAGAGCGCCCGCATTTCTTGTTTTCGAAGTCAACAATCGCGCGGCGTTCCTCCGATGTATCGTGATACGATACAAATATGGAGGCGGAGCGCGATCTAGCACCCGATCAATATCGCGAATTAGCTGAGTTTCGAAGACAGATCCGGCGATTTCTTCACTTCAGTGATGTGACTTCGAAGGAACACGGTATTGAGGCACAGCAACACCAACTCCTGCTTGCCGTACACGGCCTTCCCGAGGGTGTAAAACCGACGATTCGAGAAATCGCCTCCCGGCTTTTTATTCAACATCACAGCGCGGTAGAACTTATAAATCGGCTGGAGCAAACAGGTGCGGTGTCGAGACATCCAGGTGCTCAGGACAAGCGCGAGGTATGGGTGCGCCTGACGCCGGCAGGCCGGGCGACCCTCCGCAGACTGGCGCTCGCACATCGAATGGAGCTTGACCGTTCCGGCCCCGAACTCGCGCGCGCGCTGAATTCCATCCTGCGAGAGGCCAAAGGAAAATAACACCGTGAGCAGACAGCACAAGAATACTTTTAAAGACCTTGGCGATTTTACCGTTACCGCACGGGTCGTTCCGATTTCGCTACTTGCGGTCGGCGTCGGCGTCTTAAGTACGCTGGTTGCCTGGGCGTTGCTTCGTCTCATTGCCTTGTTCACGAACGCCTTCTACTACGGACGCTTCGGCACCACACTGGTTTCGCCGGCAGGCAACCATCTGGGCTGGTATGCAGTGCTCGTCCCTGTAGCCGGCGGCCTGATCATCGGCTTCATGGCATATTATGGCTCGGAACGAATTCGTGGTCATGGTATTCCGGAGGCGCTCGAGTCCATCCTGATCAATGGCAGCAAAGTACAGCCACGGCTGGCGATTCTGAAGCCGATTTCTTCGGCAATCTCGATCGGGTCCGGAGGTCCGTTCGGAGCCGAAGGCCCCATTATTATGACTGGCGGCGCCATCGGGTCGGTTATTGCGCAGCTCTTTCATCTGACCGCGACGGAGCGAAAGACGCTCCTTGTGGCCGGGGCGGCCGCAGGCATGTCAGCGACATTCGCCACACCTATTGCGGCCGTGCTGCTGGCGGTCGAGTTGTTGCTCTTCGAATGGAAACCGAGGAGCGCGATACCGGTGGCGCTGGCGAGCGCGACTGCCTGTGCGGCGCGCCGTTATGTTCTGGGCTTGGGGCCGCTCTTCCCAGTGCCACCGCATGCCATGTTTATTGGTCCGCAGGGCTTGGCTGGATGCGTCATTGCAGGTCTGCTGGCAGGTTGCCTGTCCTCCGTCCTGACGCTCGGCGTCTATGCGGCGGAAGACTCGTTCCTCAAGCTACCGGTTCACTGGAAGTGGTGGCCGGCTATTGGGGGCCTGGCAGTCGGATTGGGCGGGTTGATCTTTCCGCAGGCGCTGGGCGTTGGCTACGATACCATTCGATCACTGCTCCAGGGCGACGCGACCATGGGTGTGCTCGCAGGTGTGCTGATGGTGAAGTCGGCGATCTGGGTAATTTCTCTGGGATCGGGGACATCCGGCGGTGTGCTGGCGCCGCTACTCATGATGGGAGCGGCAATCGGTGGCGTGGAAGCGATTTTTCTGCCAAACGAAGGCGCGGGGTTCTGGCCGCTGGTGAGCATGGGCGCAATTCTCGCGGGCACGATGCGGGCTCCGTTCACGGCGATCCTCTTTGCGCTGGAACTCACTCATGACATTAACGTGCTGCTTCCATTGCTGGTGGCCGCGATGCTGGCTCATGCCACCACCGTGCTGCTGTTGAAGCGCTCTATCCTCACGGAAAAGGTGGCCCGCAGAGGATTTCACCTTTCCCGTGAGTACGCCACGGACCCACTCGAAATTCTCTTTGTACGGGAAGTCATGCGAACCAAGTTGGTGGCACTGCCAGCCGGGGCCAATGTGAACGATCTGCGGGACACGCTGGTTCGCGAACCTGCACAGCGTGGCCAGCACTTGTATCCCGTAGTGGACGACGAAAGGCGGGTGAAAGGCGTGATCACTCGTAAGCAATTGCGGGAGCTGACAGAATCAACTGTCTCATCCATGTCGCTAAGCGATGTGCTGCGAGAGCCAGTCGTGGCCCGTTCCGACGAGCCGTTGCGAATTGTGGTCTCTCGTATGGCCGAGACCGGCTTCACTCGTCTTCCGGTAATCGAAGGCGATGAAGGGAAATTGGTCGGAATGATCTCGCTGCATGATTTATTACTAGCTCGCGTCCGGAGCCTCAATGAAGAACGGCACCGCGAGAGGGTCCTGCGACTGCGGCTTCCGTTTCAGAAAAAGACCAGAGTGAGCCAGGTTAGCGAGTAAGCGACGCTTCATAATCTGATACAGATGGCGGACTCTGAGAATCCTGATTGGATTGGAACCTCCGCCAGAATTGCCAATGATGTGTTCTACCGGATATCCCCATCCGTAGGTCTGGCGCTAGCGGCTCTTCTTGGAGACCGAGTGGTTGCGCTTGAAGGTCGAGGAAGGGCGACGGAGCACTACGGGAATTTGCCTGCCGAGCCTACGCGCGATTGCTGGCTGTCGATGTCCTTTCTGACTGTAGGTGTTTGGGTATAGCGCGGTTGAAAGGCCACTGAGCTAGGGTCATGCTCAGCGGTAGAAGCTGGCATTCTACCACTGAATTACTCCCGCTTGCCTTTAAATCAGCTATTTAGCTGATTCCCAATTACTTACACGAGACGATGCACAGTCTCTAAAGTCTCTGAAATCCACCAAATCTACCCCGTTTGGTCGAAAAATAGACACCAAAACGGACACCAAGCCAAGGTTGAGAATCTGTCGTACCGACCATGCGTATGGTGTCCATCTTGGTGTCCATTTTCCGCTCGAAACGGGTTCAGCCACACTATACCACAGGACATGTTGTATGAGGCTTTGGAGCGGGACCCTGCCGGACGAGCCCCGGCGATCACAATCCGGTTCAGCCGATCAGTAGTTCCTTGATCGACTGGAGATGCGCGCACACAATCACACTCATCAATGCTGAGTCTTTGAATGTTGGCGAGGATTTGGCGGCTGACCACCAGTCAGGGTGCGTCCCACGACCCCGGCTGACGTCCACCGAGTTATGCGTGCAGGGCGTTGATACTTGGCGACGTAACTCAGTGATTCTTCGTGTCCAGTTCGCCCGCCCTAAACGCACTAGCGGGACATATGAAATAGTGCGGGCAGCGGGGGCAGTGCCAATCACTTGGAACCGGCCGAAATTCTTGGCGGAGAATGCCACTCAGCGCCAAGTCATACTTTTCCAACCCGAAGCAATCTGTTTCGCCGTCATAGGGATCGTCTGAACTTCATTCGTTGAGAGGTAAAGCGTCTCAATCGTGGCCTCGGCCCTCGGGTAGGCGAGTTCGGCACCCCGAGCATATAAAACGTAAATCTCGTCCGATTTCGGCTTTTTCGGAGGTTTTCCAGTCCTCCACCGTTGGATCGAAACTGAGTTCCTGCCGGGTGCCTCAATCACGGTAATGTGGTCGGGTCTAACAGTTACAATGCCGTTACTCAGCGGAATCTCCCAGTCGAGGTCTAAAGGCCTACCGGATGAACTGCGGATTCGATCCACTGCGTCTTTGATCAGCCTCTCTGCTTCGCGGCGATAATATCGGTACGCGTGGTCTTTGGCGGCGGAGGCCACCCACACTTCATCGAGTTTGATCGCGGCTGAGCCGTGATCGACCGACCTGCCAGCAGACTGCTCTGAACTCATCCACGCGAGGACCTGATAAACGCAGCGATGAAATACCAAGTAGTCTGAAATCAATCGACGTCCGCGCAGCCCTAAGACGACATCGAAGAAATACTGTTTCGGGCAAGTCATGTACGTGTCGAGCTCTCGATTCGAGCATCTTATTTGTCCGGCGACAGCCGGCCCTGAAGGTGGCACCTCGACCTTTGTTATCGCCGCTAGTGTTGGGCCCACGTCCACGGCGCGCGGAAGACATGCTTCTATGGTTCGCAGAAAGTCTGAAGGGTTATCCAGATGTCCGCCGCCGCGAGCATCGGAGATGCGCCAACAAAGCCCTTCGGCGCCACCCCAATCACCTCTACGGACTGGCCGTTGATGCGAATTGTTTTTCCAACAGCCGAAGTCGACAGTCCGAACCTCTCCCGCCAGAGGCGTTCGCTGATGACTGCAACCCGCGCGGCGCGCGATCGCTCCTCCTCCGGGCCGAACACCCTTCCAACCAGTGCTCGGACGCCCAGGGCGTCAAAGTAATTCGGTGTCACCAAATGACCCCAGAGGCGTTCCGGTTCCTCGGAATCAAGGGCCAGCTCGAACGGCGCCGGGCCCAGGAATGCTGCGAGCACAGCAAACTGATCTTCCTGCCTGCTGAAGTCCTCCCAATTACCATACGGCATCGGCGACTGGATCCGAACGAGTTCCTCAGGCTCTCGAACGCCAGGTAATTCGCGGAGTACCGTTGACAGCATATTGCTGTACATCGCCGTAGTAACGCCGATGCCGATAGTCAGGCAGCCAACTGCGGAAAGGGTGAAACCCGGCGAGTGCATCAGCAGGCGGACAGCAAAACGCAGATCCTGAAGGAGAGCTTCGAGCCAACGCAATGGCCTCATGCACTTGATTCTGACGCATCGGCGGAGCGTACGCCAGGTCATTGCGCAGCACAGAGTGCTCACCGGATGGTGGGCCACATCGATCTGTTCCCATCTTCAAGCGGGCCGGACAGGCAGACTACCGGCTGCGTTCATGCCTGTAGCAGCCAGTACAAATACCCGGCGTAGCACACGACCAGGAGTGTACCTTCAGAACGTCGGATCAGCCGCGGGCCCCGAACCAGGATCAGCCCCAATGCCGACAGTGCGAAGAGGCAGGCCAGATCGAGCCGGAATCCATCGACGGATCCTCTGATCGGATGAATAGCAGAGACGCCGCCAAGAACAAACAGAACGTTGAATATGTTCGAGCCGATTACATTTCCGACGGCAATCGACGAATGCCCTCTCAGGCCGGCAATGATTGAAGCAGCCAACTCGGGGGTGGAGGTCCCAATAGCAGCGACTGTCAATCCTATTACGCGCTGGCTCAGTCCGAATGAGAGAGCTAGGCCAGTTGCACCATTCACAAACACCTGCCCACCGACGATGAGTAAGATCAGACCGAAGGCCGCGATGCCAATCAGGCGGAGCCTTGTCCTCCCCGGAGGCGCACCGGCTGCTTCCGCGTCTGCCTCACTGGTGCTGAGGTCGTTCTTATCCCCCCGTTCTCGACCTGAAGAGCGAGCCACGGCATAGGTAAATAAGCCCGCGAGGACCATCAGGACCAGGCCTTCGGTACGGGAGACCACCCCGTCTGCCAGCAGAATGGGAATCATCAGTCCGGTCGCGAACATCGCTGGCGCCTCGCGACGGATGAGGAAGCCATCGACAGCCAAGGGCGCGAGTATTGCTGTTATGCCGAGGACAAGGCCCAGATTCGCCAGATTTGAGCCGATTACGTTTCCCAGCGCAAGATTGCTCATTCCCTTGGACCCCGCGACCAAACTCACAATGAACTCCGGCGCAGACGTGCCGTACGCAACTACGGTCAGTCCGATGACTAGCGGTCTGATGCCAAAGCTCCGCCCGAGGCCAGCAGCGCCTTTGATTAGCCACTCGGCGCCGAGATACAGGAGCAAAATGCCAGAAATCAGCGTGATTCCGTTCCACATGTCAAAGCGCCGCGCCTATGTCTTCAGCTCAGAGAACGGCTTGGAACTACATTCCATGCGCCGTTGAGGGGATTGTCCATGTCGCGCATGACGAAGTTCGCCAGTAGCAGTAGGACAGCGACGAGCGCAAGGAAGACTATGCCCGCTCCGCGGTGATGGAACGGATAAACGAAAACGAGCAGCACCAGGGCAGCTGCGATCGTATTCACAAACCAGAACATTGTCGGTGGGATTCGAGTGAGACTTTTTGTTACGCGCTCGCCGCGGCGCTCACCAGTTTTTCGGGCAATGTCAATCAAGCGCAAATGTATCGGACCTTCCACGAGGAGATCCGGAGACGCGGATTGAGCGCCCGTGATGACCGTTGTCATGAGATCCGAGAAAAGATCCTCGGCCCGCTTGTCCTTTCGTCCGTTTCCGAGCGCCTGCCATTCGTGCTTGAGTACCTGCTGTGCATAGGCGCCAACACCCTTTCGAATGCTCCTGCCAAAATCTGCCGACACGAACTCGCTGAATCGGAGGAGTTCGCTGAGAGAGTTGCACTCGCGCATCACGCAGTTCTCCACCTCGGTGAATTGTCCCCAAATCACAAAAATCGCAAATGCCAGGATGACGGCATAGATGCTGCCGACCATCACGATTAAGGTGTTCATTCCCTCAGTCTCGTGGCTGGTGAAT
>CAWBUV010000013.1:0-176801 GCA_963792055.1 uncultured Solibacteraceae bacterium
GATGATCTCCGCCGCGCGGCTCACCGGCTCCATCCTTCGGCCCTTGAACATTTCGGCCTGGTGGCGGCGATTGAGTCCCACTGTTCCGACTTCTTGAAACTGCATCCAATCCAGCTCAAGCTTACGCATCGCAGCGTGCCGGAATCGATTCCGTTTGAAATTTCGTTGTGCCTCTACCGGGTCACGCAGGAATGTCTAAACAACGTTGCGAAGCACTCCGGCGCGAAGAAGGTAACGGTGACGATTACAGGAAATGAAGACGCGATCTTCTTATCTATCACCGATAACGGCGCGGGTTTCGATCCCGGCTTGCTGGCAGACCAAAGCGGGCTTGGCATAGTCGGTGTTCGGGAACGGGTACGGCTTGTAGATGGGATCGTTTCGATCACCTCGCAGCCAGGTCACGGGACGCAGATCGAATGTCGAGTGCCCCTGACAAAGAGGATGGACGCATGAAGCGGCCGCGCGTACTGCTCGCGGATGACCACACGCTGGTAGTGGATGGCCTTCGGAAGACCCTGGAACCCGAGTGTGAAGTCGTGGGAGCGGTGGAAGACGGCCGGTCACTGCTGGCGGCCGCGGAAGAACTAAAGCCGGATATCATCCTGCTCGACATTTCCATGCCCCTGTTGAATGGCGTGGATGCCGCCCGCAGGCTACGCGACACCGTTCCAAGCGCCAAGGTGATCTTCGTTACCATGCACGCGGACGCTACTTACGTCACCGGGGCGTTTCGCGCGGGAGCATCCGGCTATGTCTTGAAGCGGTGCGCGTCGATGGAGTTGCTGACCGCCATCCGCGAGGTACTGAAGGGCCGCGCCTACGTCACGCCGTTGATCAGGAAAGACATCTTGGGTGAATTGCCGGGTTGGCCGCTTGGGTCCGGGGATGCCTCCGGCGAACTGACTGACCGCCAACGGGAAGTGGTGCAACTGGTGGCGGAAGGGCATCCCATCAAAGAGATTGCGGCGATCCTCAAAATCTCCAGGAAAACGGTGGCATTCCACAAGTCGAACGTGATGCGAAGACTGGGTATCCGCAGCACTGCCGAATTGACGAAGTACGCTTTGGATCACGGAATTACGGGATCCTGACCGAATTGGGCCGTGACTGGACTGGACGTTTGCCCAGTTCCGCACGGCAGATATCGTCGGCTAACATTCGGTATAGGCCCTAAATGAATACCGAACCCTTCCAGCAGCAACTGCGCGACAAAGAACGCGAACTTCAGTCGAACATCGCACGCCTCGAAGGCGAAGCGCGAGTTTCGGGCAAAGCGGCAGTCAGAGATTCTACAGATGCGGCCACGTCCTCCCAAGGCACATCTGAGTCCCTCCAGGAAGCGACCTTGGCATCGCAGACACTGGAACGAGTGCAGGACGCCTTACAGCGTATCGAAGACGGCGCCTATGGCAGGTGCATCGTCTGCGGACGCCAGATTGAAGCAGCCCGCCTGGAAGCGAGTCCCTGGGCGTCAACTTGCCTGGAGGATCAGGAGAGGCAGGATAAAGCGGCACATATGCAGCAGGGCGGTTCGACCCTTTGATCGCCCAGCCGGGAAGTAGCCGAATCGCCGTTGACGCAATGGCAGCAACGCCACTTGCGAGAGTCCCGTTTCCCGAACGAGACTGGACATTTGCCCAGTTCCGCGGGGCTGATATCGGAGCCTAATATTCGATGTGGGGCATCCCGCTGAGGAAGTCCATTAGCATTGGCGGCCAACCAGAGGAGTCTATCGCATCGCCGAGCGCTTGGGCCGGAGGTGCTGAACCTTGGAGGCTTTGATATGCTCGCCCAACCACTCGACTCGGCAGTGGGGCACTCCGCGTAGTGTCTGCCGCCGGGCGCGCCCCAGCGGTTTCGGGCCGGATTCTCATCGTCGATGATGACGAGCGCCAGCGTTCCGCCTTGGCTGCCATGCTTGCCGATTGTGACTTTGACACGCGGGTCGCGGCCGACGGGCAGGAAGCGCTGGAGCGGCTCACTGCCTTCAAGGCAGACGTCATCGTTGCGGATTTGGTCATGCCGCGGATGGACGGCTTTGAACTGCTCCGGCACCTGAAGGGACGCGGCGATCTCACTCCCGCAATCGCGCTTACCGGCTTTGGCAGCATGGAAAAGGCGCTGTCCGCCGTTCATGACCTCAAGGCATTCTGGTACCTGGAGAAGCCGGTGGAACCGCGCGCCCTCAAGACCCTGCTGGCACGTGCGGTTGATTACGGAAGGAGTTTGCAGAAAACCGACGAGCTCAAGCGCGACCTGAGCCTTCGTGGCGTACTCGGAGACCTGGTGGGAACCTCTCCGGCGATGCAGCAGATCTTCTCGGTCATCAGGCAGGTGGCGCCCACTTCAGCTCCCGTATTGATCTGTGGAGAGAGTGGCACCGGGAAGGAGTTGGTTGCACGGGAGATCCATAGATACAGCCCCCGCGCTGATGGGCCTTTCGTCGCGATCAACGCAGCCGCCTTACCCGAGACTCTGATTGAGAGCGAGTTATTCGGCCACGAGAAAGGCGCGTTTACGGGAGCCATGGAGCGTTCGGCCGGTTGCTTTGAGCAGGCTCACGGGGGTACTCTGCTGCTCGACGAGATCGGCGAGATGCCGCGGTCCACGCAACCAAAACTGCTGCGGGTTCTCGAGGACTTGCGAGTACGACGACTTGGCGGAAAGCACGAAATCCCAGTAGACGCTCGGATATTGGCCGCCACCAGTCAGGAACTCGGAACGCATTTGCGCGAAGAGCTTTACTATCGTCTGAGTGTATTCCAGATCGTACTTCCGCCGCTGCGTGAACATAAAGAAGACATCCCGCCGATCGCTGAAGTCATGTTGCAGAAGCTTAACAAGAAGTACGACACGCGCGTTACAGGGGTCGATGCCGAAGCGTTGGATGCCTTTCATCGGTACGATTGGCCCGGTAATGTGCGGGAGCTGCGGAATGTTCTGGAGCGGGCCACCATCATGGCAGGCGAGGGTTTGATCCGGCTGAGAGACCTTCCTTCCCCTGCGTTCGGGCTAAGCCCCAATCCGTATACTCATCGATCACCCGGCCGTGAGGGTTGTACCATGCTCCAGCCTGGCCTGCCACTCACGAAAGTCGAGGAGGCGTACATCAAACTCACTCTTGAGCACGTGCGCGGCAATCGCAAACGCGCCGCCGAGATGTTGGGGATCAGCCTGCGGACGCTGCAGAACCGGCTCGTCGGAATGCGCGCGGAGCCGAACGCGAAAGCCGCCAGCATCTGAACTGCCTACCGGCGTGTACCAGCGTTGGCGATGAATCATCCCGCAATCAGTCGGCTGCGGGAATACGGATGTGATCGTCACAGGACTCCAGCCGGGATCGAGTCTTAGCCTAGATCCGTTTTTAGGTGTGATGCAGATTCACGCGGTGATCGGCCCAGGAAACGGAGTTAACCCAGCGAGTGGGAACCAGCACCGAGCGGCTGTGAAGCCAGTCTCCCGCTTTCACATCCAAGTAGCCGAGATGCCAGGAGGCATCGTCCATCACGAAGCCTTCCACGCGCCCGATTTCACTGTCCGTGGCCGACACCTCATAGCCCGCCAAGTCCCAGGCACTGCGGAGATGCGAGTCTTCGATGGTATGTACCGGATAATTTCGGCCAGACGGAATTGACGAAGCGGGGTCAAGTTGGCTATCCGCCCAATAGATCGGCCAACTTTGCTTTTGAAGCCTCGGCTGGGTGGTCGCATATGCTCGGCTAGAAGCACTCCGAGGTCCATTTGGCGCGTCAATGCGCCAGGTATCTGGGGGCTGGCGTCTCGCTTCATGGCCGTAGTTCCTCCGCTTTTTGGAGAGCTAAAGGAGTATCAGAGCTTGAAGACGTTATACGGCTGGTCTCAGTACTGGGCGGTCGGTGCGTGCAAAGTTTGCTGCGCAAGATGCAGGTTTCGCTGCGGATGGTTCCCCTCTGACAATCTGGAGACTCGCCCAAAAGACAACCGTTGCGGAGCACCTATATTGACCACCACACGTACTTGTTTCGCTGCGGATCCCCATGTCCCGGATGGGATGCGGGCGGCGGGCAGCCTGGCGTATCCAGGCAGGCGGGTTCTGAACGGGCATCCGAAATCTTAATCACCGGAGGTTCATCATGGAACAGTCAAAAACGCCCCGGCTGCAACAAACAGGACGCATAGGAGGTGAGGGGAAACATAAACATAACATCAACCGGCTCCCGCGAGCACGCTCGTGCTACAGCCCGACTCTCCTTCCGACTGACGGATGCAGCTGAGGGCAGGATTGAAAACTTCTTCGCCAATTCAACAAGTGTTCAGCAACCCGGGGGCCACGTTCCAGCTTCTGTGTCCCAATCCCGGCGCTTCTTGAGCCACGATACCGTGCAACCCTGTGGAGGGCCTTCTCCTGCGCGTGGCCCGGCTCGCGCACAGACATGAGCGCGACAAGTCCAAAAAGAAGGAGAAAGCCAAATGGCGAGGAACACATCGGTGATGGGAATCTATACGGATCGCTCGACCGTTTCTGATGCCATCAACGTACTGCAAAAAACGGGGTATCGAGCGACGGACACCGCGGTCCTGTGGTCAGACAACCAAGCTTCAAAGGACTTAGCGCATGAGAAACGCACCAAGGCCTTAGAGGGCGCGGCGACGGGAGCCGCGGCGGGCGCGATGGTTGGCGCCGCGTTGGCCTGGTTCCTATCCGTTCAGACGGGACCATCACAGGTTTCGGACCGCTCACAGCCGCTGGACCGGTGCTGGCCGCCCTCGCTGGCGCCGGCACCTGTGGAGGTGTCGGTTGGAGCGTGGGGTTGCTAGCAGGAATACGTGTGCCCGAATACCTCGCCAAGCGTTACGCGGGCCGAATCAGGCGCGGTGGCATTCTTCTATCCGTCCACTGCGACGGTCGGGAGTGGTGTGGCCGGGCGAAAAAGACCCTAAGAGACACGGGAGCCCGGCATATCTCCTCTGCCTCGGAAGCCGCCGCCGACTACGGGACGACGGACAAGCCGACGGAGAGAGCACCTATGACCCTTACGGACCGTGTCGAGGTACCTGGCCCCACAGACAGTAGAAGATTTTGCTCCAAAAACAAACAATAGGAGGCTTAACTATGATTGCATACATCGGACATATTGGAAAACAGGCCGTGGAGAACACATACTTTCGAAGGGTGTTATTCACCGGAAAACATGCGCAGCTTGTGGTGATGTGCCTGGGACCGGGGGAAGAGATCGGTGATGAGGTGCATCAGAACATTGACCAGTTCTTCCGCGTCGAACAGGGAGAGGCCAAGTTTGTCTTCAACGAGGGCCAAGAGCACCCGGTACGAAACGACGACGTGGTCATTGTTCCGGCAGGCACCTACCATAACGTGATCAACACATCGAAGACGGCAGTCTTAAAGCTATCTACGCTGTACTCCCCGCCCAACCACCCGGAAGGGACGGTACACAAGACGAAGGCCGAGGCTGAGGCCGCGGAGGCTTTGGAACACCATTAAGGTGGGCTGGTCATCCACGTGCATCTTTGATCCCGGTCTAAAGGAGACGATTACCATGTCATTCCCTCGAGCAACGATTGCCGCTGCTCTCTTTCTGCTTCTCGGGACGACGGTCCTTGCGTTTGAGCCACAAGGACAGCAGAACGAAAAACAAGGCAAGCCTGAAAAGCAGCAGGGCAGGGGGCAGCAGAATGCGCCGCCATCTGCACAACAGCAGCGCCCTGAGGGGCAGCCGCAAAGGCCGCAGGAACAAGGCGGACAGGACCGGAGGGGCCAGCCGCAACAGCAGCGGGCCGAACAGCCTCAACAGCAGCGACCTCAGCAGCAGCGGGCCGAACAGCCTCAACAGCAGCGACCTCAGCAGCAGCGGGCCGAACAGCCTCAACAGCAGCGACCTCAGCAGCAGCGGGCCGAACAGCCTCAACAGCAGCGACCCCAGCAGCAGCGGGCCGAACAGCCTCAACAGCAGCGACCCCAGAAGCAGCGGGCCGAACAGCCTCAACAGCAGCGACCCCAGAAGCAGCGGGCCGAACAGCCTCAACAGCAGCGACCCCAGAAGCAGCGGGCGACAGACAGCAGACCCCAGCAGCAGGGCCGCAACAGCAGCGTGCAACAGCAGCGGGTGCAACAGCCTCAGCAGCAGCAACCAAGCCGTACACAGCAGCAAGCCGTAGCATGGCAGCAGCAACGCGGATGGGTACAACAGGGTGGCTGGCAGGGCCATGATTCATGGCAACAGAATGGTACTCGACGCTGGGAAAGCGACCATCGTAGCTGGGCGCAGCGTGGGGGCTATGGCGGTTACTACATTCCGCAGAACCGTTTCGGCCTGTATTTCGGGAGAGAACACGGATTCCGTATGCGGAGTCTGCCCACCATCTACATGGGATATCCTCGGTTCGCTTATGGCGGATATTCCTTCCTGCTTGTGGATCCCTGGCCGGAATACTGGGGAGAGAATTGGTACGCTACCGATGACGTTTACATCGATTATGATGACGGATACTACCTTTACAACAGTAGGTATCCATATGTCAGGCTCGCGATCACTGTTGCGTTGTAACTGACGAATGCCTGTACACCAAGAGGAACGACACCGCACGGCGCGCATCGGATGGCTACGGGCCGCAGTATTGGGCGCTAACGACGGGATCCTTTCGACAGCAAGTTTGGTACTGGGTGTCGCGGCGTCGCATGCGACTCACAGTGTGCCGGTTCAGCGTGAAATGGAGAGGGGTCGCTCTCCGTTAGTGAGTATTCCGCCCCTTCGGGGCGGGGATTTTCAAGGCATAAGGGTCTACCGATCCGATGTGTTTTTGGGAAGAGCGCGAAAGGCGAACTTCCGCGCCCAGCGACATCGTCTCGATGAGCCCACCAGGCTATCCCTCGGCATGGTTGCATCCCTGCAGAGCCCGCTTCCGTTTCACCTGGCAAGGTCATTGTAGCTCTGCTGCTCACGCCGGCCTGCTGCCGGCGTTGTTGCCGCTGTTGGCGAGCCTCCTCCAGTTTGCGATCTCGCGCCGCATGGATCTCAGCCTGGCGCCCCGCCAGCATGTCCGCCGGCGTGACGAAGCCGATGGCGCTGTGCAATCGCACGGTGTTGTAGTGGTCCACGTACTGCTGAATCAGGCGTCGTGCGTCCTCCTGCGTCAGCGGCGTGCCGGGCCGGATGCACTCCGCTTTGAGCGATTTGTGCCAGCGCTCGATCTTGCCGTTCGATTGCGGATAGTAGGGCGACGTCCGCACGTGCGTCATGCCCGAGATGCGGATGAATTCTTTGAAGTCCCGCGCGATGAATTGCGGGCCGTTGTCGGAGATGATCCGCGGCCTCGCCTCCGGGTACTTCTCCTTGGCCCCTTGCAGAATGATTTCGATGTCCGCCTCCGTCATCGACTCGCGCAGATCCCAGTGGACGATCAAGCGGCTGTAGCCGTCCAGCACGCTGCACAGGTAGTAGAACGTGCCGCAGATGTTGATGTAGCAAACGTCGATGTGCCAATGCTGATGCGGCTGCAGTGGTTGCTCGAAGCCCGTACCTTTCTTCGATGGCTTCCCCTTCCATTTCCGCAGCAGCCCCGCTTGGCCCAGTACCCGCCACACGCTGGACGGGCTCACCGCCACGATGTCGGCGTCCAGCATCATGAACGTCAGCCGCCGATAGCCCTCCAGCGGATTCTTCAAATGGAAATTGATGATCGCCTGCTTTTCCCAATCCTCCAGCCAGAAGTCCCGGGGAACCCAACCGTTGTGCTCGTTGACGCGGCCGTAGCGTTCTCGCCAATCGTAGAACTTGCTTGCAGCCACGCCCAACCATCCAACGAATCGTCCGGCGCCGATCTCACTGGCCTCCGACCAGCGCCGCACGAAATCCACGATCTGATCCCGCACATCGTGCGGCACCCAGACCCCGTTCAGAGTTCCCCAAGATCTTTTTTTAACGCGATGTGCTCCGCCATCAGCTCCGCCAGGACCTCGTCCTTGCGCTGGATCTTCTTCTCCAGATACTCGATGCGTTCCTGCTCGGCCTGGTGGTCAGAGCGGGCTTTGGTCTGGAAGGCGGCCGCTCCATTCTCGAAGAACTCCTTCTGCCACCGGTAGAACACCGTCGGCTGCAGCCCCAGCTCGTCACAGAGCTTGGAAACCGGCTCCTGCTCCAGCAAATGCCGCCTCGAAGATGGCGACTTTCTCTTCGCCGGTGTAATGCTTTCTTGTTTTCTTCACGCGTTCTCTCCGTTATCTTAACGGAAGAGCGCTTTCTCCATTTCCAGCCGGGGCGGCACACGGCGGGACAACGGGCAAAGCTACAACGACTATCTGAAGGAATTGGCCAAGGCGGCCGGGATCGAGAACCCGACGCGCGAGCAGTTGGCACGACTGGACCGCAAGCGAAAGAAGAAGGGGTCGAATCAGGAATGGATGAGCCCCAGTGACCCGGACGCCCGAATCACCAAAATGAAGGATGGGCGGACGCACCTGGCGCACAAGGCCGAGCATGCAGTGGATCTGACCAGTGGGGCGCTGCTGGCGGTGACGCTGCAGCCGGCCAATGAAGGGCGACACGACGACGATCCACAGGACCCTGGAAGAAGCGCAGGCCGTGGCCCGCGAGATCAACGAACATGGAGTCGAAGAGGTGGTAGCGGACAAGGGCTATCACAGCGGCGCGGTGCTGAAGGAAATACATGAGCAGGAAGTCCGATGTTACATCCCCGAGCCGGAGCGTGGGCGGCGAAACTGGCAAGGTGAGGGGAAGGAGGAAGAGCAGAAGCGGACCTATGAAAACCGGCGGCGTGTGCGCGGCGACCGCAACAAGCGACTCCAGAAGTTGCGGAGCGAACTGACGGAGCGGAGCTTCGCACACCTGTACGAGACCGGCGGAATGAGACGGGTGCATTTGCAGGGTCGGGAGAACATTCTGAAGCGACTACTGGTGCACGGAGCCGCGTTCAATCTCTCGTTGATCCTGCGCACAGACCATGGGAGTGGGGAAGCCCCGGCGGTTACAGGGGCTTTCTTTGCAGCCGTTTATGCTGTTCGCGCGCATTTTTTCGTGGCTCTGGGCGACATCACGAGCACCAGGACAAAGGGGCGGAGAGCTTTGCAATGCAAAGCGGCGGCGCGACGGCCATGCTGCCACGCCGATTCAGGCATATATCAAGTAATTTGCTTCGGGCTGGCTGCCTGGAAAACGCCTACTTCTGACACGGGCTGCTAAGCCACTCACCCCAGACCACTTCACCTCAAATTGGCTTCGTTTTACCAACCCCTTTCGATTCCCAATTCCGCCTCCAACCCAACTCTGCTATACTTTTGGGTTATGACACTGGCCAATGTCGCGAGGCATCATCACCATTTCCATGCCATCCCGCGACGGGCCCTGTCCTAGTTTCCACTCCATCCGAATCGGAAAGGACGCCCGCCGCGAAAACGGCGGGTTTTTTGTTGTTGCCATAGGTATTGTCACAATGAATCTCGATTTCGAAAAATCCGACGGCCTCGTCACCGCCGTCATCCAGGACCATTCCACCGGGCGCGTCCTCATGGTCGGCCATATGAATCAGGAGGCCTTTCGCAAAACCGTAGAGACCGGTTACGCCACCTTCTGGAGCCGCTCCCGCCGCAAACTCTGGCTCAAAGGCGAAAGTTCCGGCCACCGGCTCGCCGTCAAAGAGATCTTCACCGATTGCGACCGCGATACCGTGCTCCTCAAAGTGGAAGCCCTCGGCCCCGGCGTCTGCCACAAGGGCTACCAGAGCTGCTTCTTCCGCCGCCTCGATCACACCCTGTGGACCGTGAACGAACCGCCCACCTACGATCCCAACGCCGTCTACGGAGACAAGCGGTGAAGCTCAAGCTCGGCATCCCCAAAGGCAGCCTCGAAAACGCCACCATCGATCTCTTCCGCCGTGCCGGATTCCAAATCGCCACCTCCAGCCGCTCCTACTTCCCCACCATCGACGATCCCGAAATCGAGTGCATGCTCATCCGCGCCCAGGAAATGGCGCGCTACGTCGAAGACGGCATCCTCGACGCCGGACTCACTGGCCGCGATTGGATCCAGGAGAACGAGGCCGATGTCGTCCCCGTCGCCGATCTGATCTACGCCAAACAGAGCTTCGGCAAGGTCCGCTGGGTTCTCGCCGTCCCGGAGTCCTCGCCCTTCCGCACCGTCCACGATCTCGGCGGTAAGATCGTCGCCACCGAACTCGTAGCCACCACCAAACGCTACCTCGAAAAGCACGGCGTCAAGGCCAAGGTGGAATTCAGTTGGGGCGCCACCGAAGTCAAGCCGCCCGTGCTCGCCGACGCCATTGTCGAAGTCACCGAAACCGGCTCCAGCCTGCGCGCCAACAGTCTCAAGATCATCGATACGGTAATGGAGTCCAATACCCAGTTGATCGCCAACAAGGAGTCCTGGGAAGATCCCAAGAAGCGCCGCAAACTGGAAGATATCCGCATGCTGCTCGATGGCGCGATCAATGCGTTGGGCAAGGTAGGCCTCATGCTCAACGTCCACAAGGACCATCTGACCGCCGTGCTTGCCGTACTACCGGCCCTCAAACGGCCCACTATTTCCCATCTCAGCGACGACGAGTGGCTGGCCGTCAACACCATCCTGGACGAAACCACGGTCCGCGACATCATTCCCCGGTTGAAACAGGCGGGCGGCGAGGGAATTGTGGAATACCCGCTCAACAAAATCGTACTGTGATCCGCATACTCGAAACCAAACAGGTCGGCCGCCTGCTGGCTCGCAAGGCCGCCCGCTTCACCGAAGCCGAGGCCGTCGTCCGGCCCATTCTCGAAGCCGTCCGCCGTCGCGGCGATCGCGCCCTTATGGAATATGCGCGCCAGTTCGACCGCCTGGAGCGCAAGAGCGTTCGCGTGCCGCAGGCCGAACTGCGCGCCGCCCGTGAGTCCCTGACTCCGGAATTCCGTGCCGCCGTCACCACCGCCGCCGCCAATATCCGCGCCTACGCCGAGCGCCAGATGCCCCGCCCATGGAGCGCCCAGCTCAAGCCCGGTCTCCAGCTCGGACAAATCGTCCGTCCCCTCGATACCGTGGCCGCGTACATTCCCGCGGGCCGCTACCCGCTGCCCTCCACCCTCATGATGACCGCCATCCCGGCCCAGGTCGCGGGAGTGCCCAACGTCTGTGCCGCCTGCTCCCGCGCGGTGGGCGAGGTCTTCGGCACCGCCGACCTGCTGGGTGTGCATCAAGTATTTCAAATGGGCGGCGCTCAGGCCATCGCTGCCTTCGCCTTTGGCACCCGTACCGTCCCGCGCGCCGACCGCATCGTAGGCCCTGGCAATATCTACGTCGCCGCCGCCAAAAAACTCCTGGCCGGCGAAGTCGGCATCGATTTCATTGCCGGCCCCACCGAAATCCTGATCATCGCCGGCGAAGGCGATCCGCGCCACTACGCGGCCGACATGCTGGCCCAGGCCGAACACGATGTCGACGCCTCCGCCATGCTCCTCACCACCTCGAAGCGCCTCGCACGCGCCGTAGCCAGCGAAGTGGAGCGCCAACTGTCCACTCTCCCGACGGCGGCCGTAGCGGCCAAATCGATTGCCAAAAACTCGGCCATCATATTAGTGCGTTCCACCGAAGAAGCCCTCGAAATCTCCAACCGCTTCGCGCCCGAACACCTGAGTATTCCCGACGCCTCGCTCCTCCCCGGAGTCCGCCACGCCGGCAGCGTCTTCGTCGGCCCCTACAGTCCCGAAGCCGCCGGAGACTACGCGTCCGGCCCCAATCACGTCCTCCCCACCAGCGGAGCCTCCCGCCAAAGAGGAGGCCTCTCCGTCACCGACTACCTCAAAGTAATCTCGGTCCAGCAACTGACCCAACCCGCTCTCCGCAAACTGGCGCCCTCCATCACAACCCTAGCCCGAGCCGAAGGCCTCGAAGCCCACGCCAGAAGCGTAGAGGTCCGCCTATGACCCTCCGTGGTGGGGCAGGCTTCAGCCTGTCTATCCGAGCGAAGCTCGGACTCGAGTGTTCGTCCGCGGTGAAGACTCTACTTCGTGAGGCCCCATGCCCCCAATGAAACTCCCCAAAGGAGCCATCAAACCGCGCCCCGCCGTCCTCGCCATGGCGCCCTACTCCCCACCCACCGGCGGACGCACCGACAAACTCCGCCTCGATTTCAATGAAAACACCGTAGGCTGCTCCCCCAAAGTCATCGACTTCCTCAAAGCCAACCTCTCCGCCGCCGATCTCGCCGTCTACCCCGAATACGCGGCTGCCAAGCAAGCCATCGCGGCCTACTTCCGCGTCTCACCCGACCAGTTCGTCTTCACCAACGGCACCGATGAAGCCATCCAGGTCTTCATCAACACCTATATCGATGACGGCCAGGAAGTCCTCGTCCTCAAACCCGCCTACGCCATGTACCGCTTCTACGCCGAAGTGGCCGGAGCAAAAATCACCGAAGTCGCCTACCCGCAGCCCTCGATGGAGTTTCCCTTGCAGGAAATCCTCGATCGGATCACTCCCCAAACCCGTGCCATCATCCTCTCCAACCCGAACAACCCTACCGGAACCGGCCTGGGCCTCCTCGCCATCGAACGCATTCTGGCCCGCGCGAAGAAGGCCGTCGTCATGGTCGACGAGGCCTATTACGAATTCTCCGGCATCACCGCGCTCACCGAAATCGAGCGTGTGCCGCACCTCTTCGTTTGCCGTACTTTTTCAAAAGTGTTCGGCATGGCGGGTATGCGCCTGGGATGTCTCTTCTCCCACCCCGCCAACATTCAATATCTGCACAAGGCCCAGTCGCCTTACAGCGTGAATTCGCTCGCCGTACTCGCCGCCCAGGCCGCTGTGGCCGACACGTCCTACATTGAGAATTACGTCGCCGAAGTGTTGGCCGCGCGCGAACTGCTCTGCGTGGGCCTGGAGAAGCTCGGCATCACCTACGTCCCGAGCTCGGCGAACTTCGTCCTCGGCCACTTCGGCAAACGCGCCCTCGAAGTCCGCGACGGCCTGCGCGGCCAGGCCATCCTGGTGCGCGACCGCAGTTACGAAGCGCCCGGGTGCGTCCGCATCACCGTGGGCACGCGCGACCAAACCCGCCGCCTCCTGGCAGCGCTGGAAGAAATCTGGAACCAATGACTCAACCCCTGATCGTATTCGACATGGATGGCGTCCTGGTGGACGTCACCGAAAGCTACCGCGAAAGCATCGTCCAAACCGTCAAGCACTTCACCGGCGTCGAAGTAACTCGCGAACAGATCCAGGACTACAAGAACCAGGGCGGCTGGAACGACGATTGGCAACTCAGCCACCACATCATCACCCAGGCCGGCACCGAGATCCCCTTCGAAACCGCCCGCGACTACTTTCAATCCATCTTCCTGGGCGAACACGGCCTCATCCTTCGCGAACAATGGGTCGCCCGCCCCGGCACACTCGAAGACCTCAACCGCCAGTTCGAATTCGCCATCTTCACCGGCCGCCCCAAACCCGATGCCGAAATCACCCTCAAACGCTTTGCCGGCGATCTGGTCTTCCAACCCCTCATCGCCATGCACGACGTGGAGAACCACAAACCCCACCCGGAGGGGCTGCTGCGCATCGTCGAGGCCAACCCCGGACGCAAAATCTATTACATCGGCGACACCGTAGATGATGCCCGTTGCGCCCGCGCCGCCAAAGTCCCCTTCATCGGCATCGCCGCCCCTTCCAATCCACGCTACATCGACCTCGTCTTCCTCTTTCACGAGGAAGGCGCTTACGCAATCGTGGACGATATCAACTTCCTGCAAGAGGTCTTCGCCGCATGAGAACCGCCGACATACAGCGCGACACCAAGGAAACCCGCATCTCCGGCAAGTTAAAGATCGAAGGCCGCGGCCGCTATGACATCTCTACCGGCATCCGTTTCTTCGATCACATGCTGGAACTCTTCACCAAACACGGCGGCTTCGATCTCACCCTGAAAGCCGATGGCGATCTCGACGTGGACCAGCACCACACCGTCGAAGACGTCGGCATCGTGCTCGGCCAGCTCTTCGCCAAAGCCCTGGGCGATCGCAAAGGCATCAACCGGGCCGGATACTTCGTCCTTCCCATGGACGAGACCCTCGCGGTCGTAGCCGTCGATCTCGGCGGCCGGCCCGCGCTCGTCTATAAGGATCGCGTCAAAGTTCGCCTGGTGGGCGACCTGCAAACCGAACTCGCCGAAGATTTCTTCGGCGGTTTCGTGCACCACGCCGGCGCCAACCTTCACGCCAAAGTCCTGTACGGCCGCTCCAACCACCACAAGCTGGAAGCCATCTTCAAGTGTTTCGCGCGCGCCATGAAGTACGCATGCTCGAAAGACCCGCGCCTCAAAGATCAACTCCCCTCCACCAAGGGCCTCTTATGATTGCCATCTTCGATTACGGCGCCGGCAATCTGCGCAGCGTGCAAAACACCCTCGGCGAACTCGGCTGCGAGTACACACTAATCCGCGATGCCGGTGGCCTGCGCGCCGCCACCAAAATCCTCCTCCCCGGAGTAGGCCACTTCGGCCAGATGATGCGAGCCCTGGACACCCTGGCCGTCCGCGAGACCCTGATCGAACGAATCGCCGCCGGAGTGCCCTTCCTCGGAATCTGTCTCGGAATGCAGGCATTGTTCGAATCCAGCGAAGAAGCCCCTGACGTCCGCGGCCTCGGCATCTATCAAGGCACCGTGCAGCGCTTTCCAATCGACGCCCGGGTCCCCCACATGGGCTGGAACGAATTGGAAGTGCGCCCGGGCTCGAAGCTGATCCACGATCTCCCCGCGCGCCCCTACGTCTACTTCGCCCACAGCTACTACGTGCCCGAGAACTCCAGAGCCAGCGCCACCTGCTCCTACGAACTCGCCTACACCGCCGCCCTCGAATCCGCCAATGTCTACGGAGTCCAATTCCACCCCGAAAAATCTGGAGCGGTAGGCCTGAAGATCGTAAAAAACTTCCTGGAGCTAGCATGATTCCGTTCTTCTCCGCGTCTTCCTCCGCGCCTCCGTGTCTCCGCGTCGAAAACGAGGCCTCGTGCTAGCCAAACGCATCATCCCCTGCCTCGACGTCACCGGCGGACGCGTCGTCAAAGGCGTCAACTTCGTCAATCTCCGCGATGCCGGCGACCCCGTCGAACTCGCCGATCGCTACAATCGCGACGGAGCCGATGAACTCGTCTTCCTCGACATCACCGCCTCCAGCGACGCCCGCGAGATCATGGCCGACGTCGTCGCCCGCACCGCCCGCAAAGTCTTCATCCCGCTTGCCGTCGGCGGCGGCATACGCTCCGTGGACGACGCCCGCCGTATCCTCCTCTCCGGCGCCGACAAAGTCACCGTCAACACCGCCGCCGTCCGCCGCCCCGAACTCATCACCGAACTCAGCAACGAATTCGGCGCGCAGGCCGTCGTCCTGGCCATCGACGCCCGCCGCCATTCTCCCGGCGAATGGCACGTCTACACTCGCGGAGGCCGCGACGACGAAGGCATCGACGCCGTTGCCTGGGCCGCCCGCGGCGAAGCTCTTGGCGCCGGCGAAGTCCTCCTCACCTCCATGGATACCGATGGCGTACAGGACGGCTTCGATTGCGGTCTCACCCGGGCCGTCTCCCGCGCCACTCACATTCCCATCATCGCCAGCGGCGGGGCAGGGAAGCCGGAACACTTCATCCGTGTCCTGACCGATGGCTGCGCCAACGCCGCCCTCGCGGCCTCGATCTTCCACTACGGAACCTACACCGTGAATCAACTCAAAGAAGAGCTCGACAAACGCGGCATCCCGGTACGGGTGACCGCATGATCATTCCCTGTATCGATCTCATGGACGGCAAAGTGGTCCAACTCGTCCAGGGCCGCGAGAAGGCGCTCGAGGGCGACAGCCCCGACGAAATGCTGCGCAAGTTCGCCGCCTTTCCCGAAATCCAGGTGATCGATCTCGATGCCGCCCTCGGACGTGGATCCAATGACGACCTGGTGCGGATGATCGCCTCCAAAGCCGTCTGCCGCGTCGGAGGAGGCGTGCGCACCGCCGATCGCGCCCGTACCCTGCTCGAACAGGGCGCCCACCGCGTAATCGTCGGCACCAGCGCCTTCACCAAAACCGGTATCAATCGGGACCTTCTCTCCGCTCTCCGCGACGCCGTAGGCCGCGAGCGTCTGACCATCGCGCTCGATTCCAAAGGCGGGCGCATCGTCGTCAAAGGCTGGCAGGAAGACACCAACTTCACCGCCGAGGATGTCCTCGCTGGGCTCGAACCCTACTGCGCGGGCTTTCTTTGTACGTATGTGGATAAGGAAGGCATGATGCAAGGCACGGATCTCGATTGGTTCCGCCGACTGCGTGCCGCAACATCGCTCGAAATCACTGCGGCCGGAGGCATCACGACTCTGGAAGACGTAAAGGCGCTCCTCGCTATGAACATCGACGCCGCGCTCGGCATGGCCATCTACACCGGCCGCCTCCGGTTAGAGGACCTGGCGGCCCTCGGAAGACCTTAAGCCTTCGGTGGCGTCCGGAACATCGCAATCGCTTCGATCTCGACCAGTAACTCCGGGCGGCAGAGAATCGCCTGTATGCCCGTTGAGGCCGGCACGGGGTCGAGCTTCTGCTCCTGGAAAAACGCCGTCCGTTCTTCGTTGAACGTTTCGTAATCGCGCTCGATATCGCGCAGATAACAGGTGGTCCGCACGATGTCGTGCCAAGTCGCGCCCTCGGCCTCCAGCAGGCCGGTGATGTTCTGGTAGGTGCGTCGCAACTGTGCGCGGAAGTCGCCGATATGAACGCTGCAACCATGCTCGTCGATGCTGGCTGTCCCGGAGATCAGCAGGATGGCAAGACCATTCAGGTCGATACGCATCCCGCGCACGAACGAGCTCGGCTTCGCGTAGTCGTACGCCTCGTTGAGTACCCGGAGATTGGTGATGGCGCGTTTTTCAACAGGCAGCGCCGCCAGGTTTTGGAGGAGTTCAGCTTCCAGAATCATACCTAATAATACCTGAATATATTATATAGATGCTGTAAAATTCGGCAACCGTCTTTTTGACTATAAGCTTCGTCGATAATAGAGAGTATCCAGACATGACCGGCCCTACGATGGACCAAACTACACATTCCACGGCAGTTGAGAGCCGCGCTGCGCGCAGCCTCCGCGAAGCTTTCGAGTCAGGGCGTCCGCTGACGTATGTTCGGACCTCCGAAGAACGGCGCGCCGGCAGCATCTTGCGCGAAGTCGGCCAGCGCCTGTTTGCCCCTGCGACCGTTCCCGTCTGGACCTGGAGCCTCACCAGGGCATGCATCGCGACGGTCAACCCGTCGAGGCCGGCACGCTGGACGCTCGCGGGGTCCTGGATTTCATCGCGTCGCATCCCGATCCGGCAATTTTTCACCTCATGGACTTCCACGAGCCGTTGCGCGAATCGGCGGAAATCCGGCGGCGCCTGCGGGACATCTACGAAACCTGCCGGAACAAGCGAAAATTCGTCGTGATCACCTCGCCGGTCCGCTACATTCCGGAGGAAGTGGAGCGCAGCCTGCTGTTTCTCGAACTTCGTCCGCCCGATCTGGTCGAACTGGTCGCGTTTCTGCGCGAAGAAGGCGGCGATGTCAGCGACCAGGTCATCCACCAACTGGCGCCCGCCCTGCTTGGCCTGACCCTCGATGAAGCGCGGTACGCGCTGCGCCGCGCGCTCGCCGCCACCGGACGTCTTGGTCCCGAATCGCTGCCGTCCCTGCTCGAAGAGAAGCGGCTGCTGATCAATCGCAGCGGCGTCGTCGAATTCATCGCCGAAGGCGGCGACATCGGGGAAGTGGGCGGACTGGAAGGTTTGAAAGCCTGGCTGCTCGAGCGCCGTAAGCTCTTTGAGTTGCGCGATGATCTCAATTCCGAGATCGTGCCGAAGGGCCTGCTCCTCATGGGAATTCCAGGCTGCGGCAAGAGCCTCGCGGTCAAGGCCATCGCGTCGTACTTCAACCTGCCGCTCTACCGTGTCGATATGATCGAGATCTTCTCCGGCAGGCGCGGGAAGCCCGAAACCGCCTTCGTCGACGCCTGCAAGCTGATGGAAGATCTGGTCCCCGCGGTACTGTGGTTCGACGAAATCGAGATGGGAATCACTTCGGCGGATGCCGGCGGAGAGCAGGGCAGAATCTTCGCGTTCTTCCTGACCTGGATGCAGGAGAAGACACGCGGCCTGTTCGTCGCCGCCACCGCCAACCGGATCGATCTTCTCCCCGCCGAAATGATTCGCAAGGGGCGTTTCGACGAAGTCTTCTTCGTGGACCTCCCGACCGACGAGGAGCGCCTGGAGATTTTCAAAATTCACCTCGGCCGCCGCGGTGTGGACGCCTCCGGCATCGACCTCAACCAGTTGACGGAGTTCACGAAGGGCTGGAGCGGCGCCGAGGTCGAACAGTGTGTAGTCTCGGCGATCACTAAATCGCGTCTCACCGAAACGGCGATCGGGGGCCAGGACCTCGTCCATGCCGCTGTAAAGATCGTTCCCCTTTCGCGCACCATGGAGGAACAGATCAATCACATTCGCGGATGGGCATTTGAGCGCGCCGTCCGCGCCTCGCGCCGCGATTCTGGCCGCTGACGCATTCTGTTATTCTGCGGATGAATCTCTATGCGAATCGCAATTCTCTCCCTCGCGCTCAGCGCCGCGGCGTTTGCGCAGGTGCGCCCGGAGTGGGACAACCCCGCAATCGTTCACGTCGGCACCGAGAAGCCGCATGCCACGATGATGTCTACCCCTCGAGCGAACTCGCGCGGACGGGCGATCGCGCCGGCTCGCCGTGGTTCCAGCTTCTGAACGGAACCTGGAAGTTCCACGGCTCGCTGCGCCCCTCGGACCGGCCCGCTCGATTTCTACCGCACCGACTACAGCGATGCCGCATGGGGCAACATGCCGGTGCCCGCGAGCTGGCAGATGCACGGTTTCGATATCCCCATTTACACCAACATTATTTATCCGTGGCCGCAGGATGCGTCCAAGCCGCCCGCGCCGCCCTACGAGTTCAATCCCGTGGGCAGCTATCGCATGCATTCACGGTGCCTCCCGCCTGGAAGGGCCGGCGGGTCCTGCTGCATTTCGATGGCGTCGATTCCGCGTTCTACGCCTGGGTCAATGGCCACAAGATCGGCTATAGCGAAGACAGTCGCACCCCTGCCGAATTCGACGTCACTCCGCACCTGAAAGCCGGCAGCAACCTGCTGGCGGTGGAAGTGTATCGCTTCGGCGACGGCGCCTACCTGGAAGACCAGGACATGTGGCGCATGAGCGGCATCTTCCGCGACGTCTACCTCTGGGCCACGCCGGAACAGCACCTGCGCGATTTCGAGGTGAAGACCAATCTGGACGGCGAGTATCGTGACGCGACGCTCGTCGTGAAGGGTGCACTCTCGAACGCATCCGAGAAGCCCGCGAAAGTCACCGTGACCGCGGCGCTATTCGATGCGGCAGGCGCGGCGTACGGCTTACCGGCGACCTCTACGGTGGAAATCGGCGGCAAGAGCGAGACCGCCACGGAGATTGCGATACCGGCGGCCGGGCCGCGGAAATGGTCGGCGGAAGACCCCTACCTCTACCGGCTGATGCTGACGGTAAAAGGACCGGGCGGCAATGTGCTCGAAGTGATCCCGCAGAAGGTCGGCTTCCGGCGCGTAGAGATCAAGGGCGGGCGTTTCCTGATCAACGGACGCGCCATCCTCGTCAAGGGCGTGAACCGCCACGAGCATAGCGAAGAGACCGGCAAGTTCGTACCGGTGGAATCCATGATCAAAGACATCAAGATCATGAAGCAGTTCAACGTGAACGCGGTACGCACTTCGCACTACCCGAATTCGCCGGTCTGGTACGACCTCTGCGACCGGTACGGAATCTACGTCCTGGACGAGGCCAACATTGAGTGCCACCACTACGGCAACAACACGCGCAACCGGCTTACGAATGACCCGGACTGGCAGACCGCGTATCTCGACCGCGTGGAGCGCATGGTGGAGCGCGACAAAAATCACGCGAGCGTGGTGATCTGGTCGATGGGAAATGAGAGCGGCGATGGCCCCAATGCGGCCGCTGCCTACCAATGGACCAAACATCGCGATCCCTCCCGCCCCTTCCACTATGAAGGCACCACCAGCCAGGGCGGCAGCAACGCCGACATCAATTCCTTCATGTACCCCACGCCGGAAGCCGTGAAGCGCCTTGCGGCGCAGCGTCCGGACATGCCGCTGATTCTCTGCGAATACTCGCACGCCATGGGCAACTCCAGCGGTGGCCTCAAGGAATACTGGGACATCTTCTATTCCGGCACGAATGCGCAGGGCGGATTCGTTTGGGATTGGGTGGATCAGGGAATCCGGCTGCCGGTTCCCGCCGAGTACAAGGCCAACACTTCGGCGAGCACGTTTCTGGCATATGGCGGATGGTGGGAAGACAAGACCGGCATCCGCAACGACAACGACTTTAACAATAACGGGCTGGTGGCTGCCGACCGCACACCGCATCCCGGACTCTACGCCATCAAGTATGTCTATCGGAATCTGCACGCTTCGGCGGTAGATCTGGCGGACGGACGAATCAAAGTGAAGAACTGGTTCGATTTCACGAACCCGAAGGACTTTGTGCAGGGCACGTGGGAAATGAAGACGGAAGGACGGACCGTGGCCAGCGGTAAGTTGCCGGAGCTCGATATCGCGCCGGGGCAGGAGAAGGAGTTCAACCTCCCGATGCCGAAGATCGATGCCCAGCCCGGCGTGGAGTACTGGCTGAACATCAGCTTTGCGCTCAAGCATGAAACCGCGTGGGCGCCGTTGGGACACGAGATTGCCTGGGACCAGTTCGCGCTGCCGGTCTCCAGGCCGAAGGCCGAACCCAGGTTTTCGACGGCCGCATTAGAGGTGAAGGACGGCGAAGAAACCACCATCACCGGCAAGGACTTCTCCGCGCGCTTCGACCGGAAGGCCGGCGTGCTCACGGAGTATCGCTACCGCGGCGTGACGGTGCTGGAGCGCGGTCCGGTGCCCGACTTCTGGCGCGCACCCACCAACAACGATCGCGGGGCGTGGAAGGTCTTCCGATCGTCGGCCGGAACGAATAAGAGTCTGGATATCGAACTGTGGCGCGAGGCCGGGCCGCGCTGGGACGTCAAGGAAACGAACGTCGAGAAGATCGATGCCTCCACCGTAAAAGTGACCGTGCGGGCAGGCCTGCCGCTGGTGGGCGCGGCGTACGCGATGACGTATACCGTTCACGGGGACGGCACCATTCAGGTGGAGTGCAGCTATAAGCCGGGAGCGGACAAGCTTGCGATGATGCCGCGCTTTGGTACGGAACTCGTGGTCGCTCCGGGCCTCGAAAATCTCGCCTGGTACGGACGCGGTCCGAAAGAGACGCTGGTGGACCGCGCCTTCGAACGCATCGGCGTGTATCGCAGCACGGTGGATAAGGAGTGGGTGGAATACATGCGCCCGCAGGAGAACGGGAATAAGACCGCCGTTCGCTGGGTGAAGCTGACCAACGCGGCGGGAGTCGGGATCATGGCCACCGGCGGCGCGCCGCTCAATGTGACCGCGCGGCACTACACGAAAACCGACATGGAGCGCGCCGGATACACGTTTCAGATGAAGCGGCATCCGGAGACCTATTTAAATCTGGATGGCGCGCAGATGGGCGCGGGCGGAATCGATAGCTGGAGTCCGAACGCCTACCCGATGCTGCCGTACCGGATTGCGTCCGGCGAAGAGCGATCGTTCCGTTATACCCTGAAGGGAGTCGCGTCCGGGGAGTAATCATGTTCCGATTCCTGTTGGCGTGTGCATTTACCCTGTCCCTTTCGGCAGCCGGCTTTGAGCAGCCGCGAGTGGAAGCCGGCGTATTCGTGGGAGGACTCAAAGAAGGCATCTTCGGCGAGTATCCAGTGCTGGCCGGCGGAAGAGTATCGGTGCACACGTTCTGGCTATTGGACGCCGAGGCTGAAGTGAACCGGTTTCCGATTGGGGGCGCAACTGCCAACTATCCGGCGACACAGGGGCTCTTCGGAGCGCGGGTGGGCCGCCGGATCGGTCCTTTCGGCGTCTACGGGAAGCTGCGGCCCGGGTTTATCCGCTTCGACCGGAATTTATACGATCCGAAATTAGGCACGCAGCCGGCGCTCGACGCCGGTGTGGTTCTAGGCGCTACTTTCCTTTAATAGCGGCCTCGATGCTGATGTTGTTTTCGTCGAGAATTGTGCCGGTCGCGCGTTGTAACGCGGCCTTTGCTTTCACGTAAGAACTTTGCGCGGCGACTTCGGTGGAACGGGCCTGCGCCAGCAGGCTCTCGTATTGAATGACGAAGAAACTCGTGGAGGCGCCGACTTCGAACTTGGCCTGTTCGGCGGCCAGCGATTCCTGCTGCAGGGCGCGGGCCTGCACGGCGGCATCGTAACTGGCGCGCGCACGGCGCATTGCGATCAGGGCGTCTTCCACCTCGAGGCGCGCCTGGTTCTGTAACTGGCGCAGGCGAATTTCGGATTGCTTCACCTGTAGTTCGTCGCGCACCAGGTCGGCCTCCGCGATGCGGTTGCGCAAGGGAAGGTTTAACTGTACTCCGATTCCGTAGGTGGGGTAATTGCGCGAGAAAATCTGGGTCAGAACACTGCCGTAGCCGCCGAAAAATCCGGGGTCCGGATTGGCCACGAACGGGTTCGCCTGGCCGGCGAGTCCGTTATTTTGCATGACGCCGACCAAGTCCAGTTGCGGCTTCGTCAGGCTGCGCGCGCCGTCCAGGCCGATCTGCGAGTTGACGATCTGCAGGCGCGCCTGATCGACATCGGGCCGGTGGGCGAGCGCGTCGGAGACCAGATCCTGCATGGGACGAACCTGATCGGTCGCCGGGATGGTCAGAGCGTCGGTTGGGATGATGCGGGCGTTGGCTACTTCGGGGTCTTCGTTGCCGCGGCGTGTGATCACATTCTTGAAGATGGCTTCCTGCTCTTCGCGCAGGCCGCGGGCATTGATCAGGTCCTGGCGCGTGGAGAATACCTGGGCGTTGGCGCGTGTCATCTCCACCTGCGCAAGGGTGCCTTCCTCCACTTGCGCGCGGACATCGGTCAGCAGCTTTTCGGCAAGGGAGACAGTTTCCTGCTTCACCTTTTCGTCTTCGGTGAGCGCTACGAGATCGGTGTAAAGGCGGATCACGCCATAGACCGTCAAAATCAGCTGCTGTTGAAAGAGCAGGCTGGTGATCTTCTGTTCGTTGCCGGCGATGCGGATGAAGCGGCGATTCAGGCCTGCGCCGTAACCGCGCAGCAGCGGTTGCGTGGCGGTGAAACCGAGCGTGGAGCCGGTGTAAGGGTTATAACCGCTGCGCAGCGAGTTCAGCGAAACGCGGCTGTTGTTGAGGTTCAGGCCGACCTGCGCACCAGATGAGAAGCCCTGCTGAACTCCCGCATTAAAGAGCGTCGTGTTGGTGACCAGCGTGTTGGAGCCGGTCGTGACCGTGTTCGTCTGCGGCGTGGTCTGGTGGGTCCAATTCAACTGTCCGACGATCGCGGGATCGTAAATCGGAATCGCGGTGCCGACGGACTGCGCGATAGTTCCTTGTATGGAGGCGTTTACCTGCGGCTCGCCGAGTACATTGAGCCCGAGCGCGTTGGTGGCGATCGAACTGCCGGCGGTCGCGCGTCCGGCAGCGGCGGCGTTCGTGGGCAGGGTGCTGAGCGGGCCGCCGGTTCCGGTGGGCACTTCGAGCAGTGTGTAGTTGAGCCCGCGAGTCACTCCGCCGCCTTTGCTGCGCAGGAGTTCGGTGTCGCCGACCGGCAGTAGATATCGCTGCAGCTCGATATCCAGGTTGTTTTCGATGGCGAGAGAGAGCGCATCGGCGAGCGACAGATAGAGGTTCCCGGCGCGGATGAGATCGTGAAAACGCGTCGTGTTTTCGTAGCGCACCGCGGGTGTCCTGCGCGGTATGCCGGGCGTGTTTCCGGTTTGCGAAAAGGCGAGGCCGGCGGACAGAAACAGCGCCGTGAAGGCGCGTGAAGAGTTGTGAAACATTTCGAGTCCCTACTGCTTTTTGGCTGGCGAAGCCTTTTCCGGAGCAGCCACCGGATTGACCTTCACGCCCTCACGGACCTCGTCGCTCGGATTGATCGCCAGCATCTGGCCCTCCTGCAGACCGGAGAGTACCTCGAGGCGGTCGCCGAAGTCACGACCCAACTGAATGCGCGTGAAATGGACCGTGGCATCCGACCCGACGACGGCTACCTGCGGTCCGTCGCTGCGCACGACGAGCGTGTCGCCGGGGATGAGCAGCGGCGGGTATTTGCGGGGAACGGTGAGATCGACCTGGGCAAACATTCCGGGCATCAGAGCGCCGCCTACATTTTCCACTTGCACCTCCGTAAGCAGCGTGCGGGTCGCAGGATCAAGAGCGTTGGAAGTGCGGGTGACCGTGCCATTAAACTTTCGGCCGGCGATATCGGTGATGGAGATGACGGCGCGCTGACCCGGCTTCACGGAGTCTGCTTCACTCTGCGGAAGGTTGATATAAGTGCGGAGGGTTCCGGTTTGAGCCACGCGAAACAGCAAGGTGCTGCCTTCGTTGACCAGCGCGCCAGTGTCCACATTGCGCTGGGTGATGACGCCGTCAAAGGGCGCCCGGATGGTTTGATAGGTCTTGATCTGATTCAGTCTGGCGAGATTCGCCTCGGCGGCGCTGACGCTGCTGCGCATGGCTGCGGCCGCTTTCATTAGAGCTTCGACATTGGCCTGTTGGGCGGCGTACTGGGCCTGCGCGTTGTCGTTATCCTGTTTGGAGATCACGCCGCGGCCCAGCAGATTGCTCATGCGGCCGGCTGTGAGGCGTGCGAGGTTTTCGTTGGCGCGGCCCTGCTGAATGGCGGCCTCGGCCTGCTGCACGCCGCTCTTGGCCTGTTCGATGGCGGCGTTGGCCTGCAGGATCTGCTGATCGAGTTCCGGAGCCTCGACTTCGGCCACCACCTGGCCGGCTTTCACTCGGTCGCCGATATCGACATAGCGTTTGCGGATGTAGCCTGTGGCACGCGCCAGGATCGGGGCCTCGGTGACCGCTTGAATGTTACCGGGAAGCACGAGCTGGCTGTTTCCCGCGGACCGCGTCACGCGGCCGACGTTGACGACGGGGAGAGTCGCGCCGGATTCCTTGGTTTCCGCGGCGAGGACGGCTTCACGCCGCTGGCGCGGAAGATAGCCCACGAAGAAGCCCACCACAATCAAGGCCGCCAGGAACAGTGCGATCATCACCAGGCTGAGGGTTGACGGGCGGCGATTCGGCTGGTGGCCGGAGGAGTGCCTTTGCTCTTCCAGTTGCCGTTTCAGGGCTTCAATTTCCGATCTCAACCGATCTTCTGTACTCTTGGCTGGGCTCATGACAGGTCCTCACGAAGCATCATTTCATCGCGCAAATATTCGTGCTCCTCTTCCACAATTCTGCGCTCGAAATCGATCGGAGGATTCTTGCGCAGCAGGCTGTAAACGAGTGGAACCACAAACAGGGTAGTGAGCGTGGCCAGCAGCAGACCGCCAATGACCGCACGCCCCAAAGGTGCATTCTGTTCGCCGCCTTCGCCCATTCCGAGCGCCATCGGCAGCATTCCCATAATCATGGCGGCGGCGGTCATGACCACCGGCCGTATACGTGTGTGGCCCGCGGCCAGAGCGGCGGAGCGCGCGTCCATACCTTCCACGCGCTGGTCGTTGGCGAAGACCACCAGCAGGATGCTGTTGGCGGTGGCGACGCCGATGCACATGATTGAGCCCATCAGGGACGGCACGCTGAACGTGGTCTGGGTGATGAAGAGCATCCAGACGATGCCGGCCAATGCGCCCGGCAGCGCCATCAGGATGATGAACGGATCCATCCAGCTTTGGAAATTCACCGCCATGAGCAGATATACCAGTACGACGGCAAAGATCATTCCCAAGCCGAGCCGGTAGAAGGAATTCTGCATGGTGAGAAGCTGTCCGCGCACGTCGATGGAGGTGCCCCGCGGCAGCTTAGGCGTCATCTCGGCAACGATCTTCTCTACTCCTGCGCCCACACTGCCAAGATCGCGGCGGTCCACGTTGGCGTACACATCCATCACCGGCTGCACGTTGTAGTGGTTGACGATTGCCGGTGCGACGCTGCGGCCCACGGTAACCATATTAGATAGTAACTGGGAGCCGCCCGAGCCCACACCCGGATTGCCGTAGGCGGTAGAGGACTGATTAGGTCCGGCGCCCACTCCGGAATTGGTGAGGTTGGCCGATCCGGCGGTGGACGTCGGCGTCGTGCTGTTCACGGTATTGAACGGCGAACTGACCGGTGTGCGGAGGACGGCGTCGAGCGAATTCATGCGGTACTGCGGGGTCTGCACAAGGACGCCATAGCTCACCCCGGTGCGCCAATCGAGGAACTGCGTGGGGGCGATCTGTCCGCTGGAACTGAGCGAAATCAGCAGGCTGGTGGCCACATCGCGCTGCGTCAAGCCGATTTGTCCGGCCTTGCTGCGGTCCACATTGATATCGATCGCCGGGTAATCCACCACCTGATGAATATGGACGTCTGCGGCACCCGGGATCTGCGTGACCTTGGCGGCGATCTGGCGCGCGATTTCGTAATTGGCCGAAGCGTTACGCCCCAGGACCTGGATATCGATGGGGGCCGGAAGACCAAAGTTCAGGATCTGGTTGGTGATGTTGGCGGCTTCAAAGAAAAAGACCACATCGGGAAACTTTTGGTTGAGGTGCTTGCGCAAGCGGTCGGTGTATTCGGCGGTAGAGCCGTGCTCTTCGCCTTTCAGGGAAATCAGAATGTCGCCGTCGCTGACACCGAGTGTCGGGCTGTCGCCGAAGGCAAGATTGAAGCCGCCGTTGGGAATGCCGATGTTGTCGATGATGTTTTCGATTTCGCGGGGTGGCACGACCTGGCGAATTTCGTTTTCGATTTCCGCGAAGATCTGCTCCGTTTTTTCGAGGCGTGTTCCGGCGGGGGCGCGGGCGTGCAGGCGCATGGCGCCGGAATCCACCGTCGGGAAGAAATCGCGGCCCACCAGGGGCGCGAGGCACAGAGAGCCGCCGACAAAGAGGAAGAAGGCGCCCAGCACCGGCAGGCGGTGATCGAGGCACCAGTGGAGCAGGGAACCGTAGGAGGCGCGCATCAGTTCGAAGCGCCGGTTGAACATATAGTGCGCTTTCCAGATGAGGCCCGTGCCGCCTTCTTCATGCTCGCCGCGGGCGTACAGTTTGACCTCGGAGCGGAGCATGTAGTGCACCATGGTGGGAATCAGGGTGCGCGACAGGAAATACGATGCCATCATGGCGAAGACTACTGCCATGGCGAGCGGCGTAAACAGGTACTTGGCGGCGCCGGTGAGGAGGAGCACCGGAACGAAGACGATGCAGATGGCCAGGGTGGAAACGAACGCCGGAGCGGCGATCTGCTCGGCGCCATCGAGCACGGCGCGCACCAGCGGTTTGCGCATCGCCATATTGCGATGGGTGTTTTCGATTTCGACGGTAGCGTCGTCGACGAGGATGCCGACGGCGAGCGCGAGGCCGCCGAGGGTCATCACATTGATCGTCTGGCCGAGCAGGTTCAGTATGATCAGCGAAGTAAGAATCGACAGCGGGATGGAGATGCAGACAATCACGGTACTGCGCCAGCTTCCCAGGAACAGCAGGATCATCAGGCCGGTAAGCATGGCCGCGATGACGCCTTCGCGCACGACGCCGTTGATGGCGGCGCGGACGAAGAGCGATTGGTCGAAGAGCTGCTTCACCTGGAGGGCGGGAGGCAGGCCGGCGAGGATCTTGGGCAGCGCGGCCTTCACGTTGTTGACGACCGCGAGGGTGGACGCTTTGCCGCTGCGCAGGACGGTGAGAAGCGCGCCGCGGCGGCCGTTGGTGCGCACGATGCTGGTTTGCACGGAATAGCCGTCGCGAACCTGCGCCACATCCTTAAGATAGACGGTGGCCCCGTTGACCACCCGCAACGGCATGAAGTTCAGCTCGTCTGCATGTCGCGGGGGCTGGAGTTGGTGCGAACCTGAAAATCCTTGTCGCCGATTTTTGCGGTGCCGGCGGGGAAGATGAGATTCTGATTGCCGAGGGCGGAGGAAACGTCGGAAGCCGAAAGGCCCTTGGAGGTGAGCTGGTCCGGGTTCAGGTCCACCATCACCTGGCGGAACTTGCCGCCGTAGGGCAGGGGAACGGCGGCGCCCTGAATCGTGGCGAGTTGGGTGCGGATGAAGTTCTGGCCCATGTCGAACAGTTCCTGTTCGCTCATGGTTTCGCTCTGCAGGCCAAGCTGGATAATCGGCACGCTGGAGGCATCGTATTTAATGATGCTGGGCGGCAGGGTGCCCGGCGGCATCGGGCGGAGCAGGGTCTGCGAAATGGCGGTGATCTGGGCGAGAGCGAGTTCGACTTTGGCGTTGGGCTGGAAATAGACGCGGGTGACGGAGACGCCGGTATAGGACTGCGACTCGATGTGCTCGATATCGTTAACGGTGGTGGTCATGGACCGTTCGAAGAACGTGACCATGCGCTTTTCCATCTCTTCGGGAGAGAGTCCGCTGTAGTTCCAGACGACGCTGACGACGGGGATGTCGATATAGGGAAAGATATCGACCGGCATGGTGATGATCGCGGCAACGCCCAAAATCGCGATCAGCAGCGATACTACGACGAAGGTATAGGGCCGTCGTAAGGCTAGTCGGACAATCCACATAGGCTTGGCGCTGAGGGGCTAAACCATATGATATCCGAAGGTACATTGCTTTGCGATGACGTGCAGGGGGCAGCGTAGTCTAGCCCTTTAGAGCTATAAGGCGAGCATAGACGGAACGTTTTTCGGATTGAGGTGTTGCCGAAAACCCGGGGCCAGGCTGTCCCCCGGTTTATGTCCCCCGGTTTAGAGGTGGATGATGCCGCGTTGGATGGCGGCGGTGGCGGCCTGGGTTCGGTCCTGGACGCCGAGTTTGCTCAGGATGTTTTTGACGTGATTTTTCACGGTGTGTTCGGCGATGCCTAGCGTAAAGGCGATCTGCTTGTTCGCCAGTCCTCTCACGATGAGGGCGAGCACCTGGACTTCGCGGGCGCTCAGGTCGGGACGCGGCAACTGCGCCGCGAGCGAGGCGGCGACCGCGGCCGGAAGGTAGGTCTGCCCGCCGTTGACGGCGCGAATTGCCTTGAGTAGTTCGTCGTGCAGCACGTCTTTGGTGAGGTATGCCTGTACGCCCGCCGCCAGGGCCCGGCGGATGTCCTCGTCGCCTCCATAGGTGGTGAGCGCGATCATTTTGGCTCCGGGGAACTCGGAGCGGATCACGACCGCGGCCTCCACACCGCCCATGCCGGGCATGCGAAGGTCGAGCAGCGTCACGTCGGGGAGGTGCACGCGAAACATCTCCACCGCCTGTTGACCGTTGGCGGCTTCGGCGACCACCGTCATATCGTCCTGCATGTTGACGATGGTGGTAACTCCGACGCGCGCCACCAGATGGTCTTCAGCAACGAGAATTCGAATTTTGTCGTTCATGGTAGCGGTACGGTTACTTCGACTGCCGTTCCTTGGCCGGGGTTACTGGCCAATCGGAGTTCTCCGCCCAGGCGCTCGGCGCGTTCGCGCATTCCGATGAGGCCGAAATGGCCGGCGCGCGAGGAAAATACGTCCTGCTGGTCGAACCCGCGGCCGTTGTCTCCGATCTTCATATGGAGGTTGTGCGCCTCCATGTGCAGATTCACGCCGATGCGGCTGGCGCCGGCGTGTTTCAGGGCATTGGTCACTGCCTCTTGTGCGATGCGCAGCAGATGCTGCTCCATCTCTTCGGGTAATTTCGAACCTGCGCCGGTGACCTCCACGGCGACTTCAACGCCCGATCCGGCGGTCCACAGCCGCGTGCCGGATTTAATTGCGGCAGCCAGGTCCTGCCCATCCAGAGCCGACGCGCGCAGGTCCATCACGCTGCGCCGCGCCTCCGTCAGACTGTGGCGCGCCATGCGCCGGGCCATGTCGAGGTACGAGCGAGCCGGCGTGGCGTCCGTCGGCATGCACATGGCCACGGCGTCCAATTGCGAAGAAATGCCCACGAAGCCCTGCGCCAGCGTATCGTGGATTTCGCGCGCCAACCGCGCACGTTCTTCCAAAACGATGCTGAACCGCGACCGGATCTGGCGCAGCCGGAGTTGATAGACGGACCAGCCCGCGGCGAGCAGCGCAGCCACGAACAGGACGCGGAACCACGCGGTTTCCCAAAACTGCGGGAGCATTTCGAACTCGTACGACTGCTCGCTGGCCGGCCCGCCGGGCAACTCCGCCCGCACGTTGAATTTGTAGTGCCCGTGATGCAGGCTGTTGAAGTTGATGACGCGGCGTCCGCCGGCGGCGATCCAATCCGAATCCAAACCGTCCAGGCGGTAATAATATTGGACCCGCTCCGGCGCGCTCAGGTGAATGCCGGTGTAGCGGATTTGCAGGCGTTCGGTTCCCGGCGCCAGCCGCGCGGCGCGGCGCGAGATCTACCGAATCGCCGTTGGCAGTCATCTGAACGAGATGTGCCGCCGGGGAAAGCGAGGGCTGTTTTCGCGCGCCCGGATTGAGCACGGCGAGGCCGCGGCTGGTGGTGAACCACAAGCGTCCGTCGGTGCTGCGAATGCCGCCGCCGGCGGTAGGATAGGCCGGTGCACACTGTGCACTGCGCAAACCGTCTTCCACGCCAAAGTCCTCGGGCTGCAGGCGGGTTCGCTTCCTGGCATCGAACTCCATAAGCTGGCTCTTGGCGATCCGGCAGATGCCGCGCGTGGTGCTGAGCCAGAGCGATTCGCCATCATCGAAAACCTTGCCGATGTTGTCGCTCAACAGGCCGTCGCGGGCCCCGTAGTGCAGGAATTTTCCGTCGCGCAGGGCATTCAGCCCGCCGCCAAAGGTGCCGATCCAAAGCGTGCCTTGGGAGTCTTCATAGAGCGACCGGATCTGGTCGCTGGACAGGCCATCGGCAGTGCTGTAGTGGCGGCGTTCGTCTCCTTTGACGCGCCACAGGCCCTTTCCGTAGGTGCCCGCCCAGATACCTCCGTCCTGTCCCTGGGATAGAGTTACGACAAAGTCGATCAGCAGCGGGCCGCCTTCAATCACATTCTGGAATTGCCGGCCGCGCACGACGCTGAGACCCGCCGGAGTGGCCAGCCACAGTGCGCCTTGCGGATCCTCGATGGCGTCGAAGACGGCCTTGCGGGCCAGCGGATCGGGAGGTTGATAGGTCTGGAATTTTCCATTCCTCATGCGCGTCACGCCAGAACGCGTGGCGACCAGCAGTTCCCCGGGCCGGCCTTCGCGGATCTGAAAAATATCGTTGTCCGGCAAGCCGTCTTTGGTGGTGTAGTGACGCGATTCGGCTCCGGATAAGAGCATCATGCCGAGATCGTTGAGGCCTATCCAGATCCGGCGTTCCCGGTCCTGAAACACCACATTGGTCGCGTCGCTGGGTAAGCCCTCGGGCTTGCCATACACCATAAAGATGTCGTTTCGCCACCGGCTCAGGCCGCCGTTGGCTCCAATCCAGAGGTCGCCCTCGCGGTCTTCAAACAGGCAACGGATTCCGTCGCCGTCTTCGGGATTGTCCTGGGCGGAGGTGACAAAGCGGCTGCCCTGGAGCCGCGCCATCCCATTGTTGGTACCCGCCCAAATGTTGCCGTCGTGGTCCACCCAGAGGGCGCGAACGGAGGTATCCGGCAGGCCATCCCGCAGGCCATATCGCTGAAGGGCTCCGTCGGAAGAGCGGCGGATGATTCCGTGATTTCCGCCGATCCAGATATTGCCGTCGCGATCGGCAGCAATACTGAGCACCACCATGCCGTCGAGGGCATCGGCCTGAATCATCGTCACGAACGTCCCTTGGGTGCGGCGCACGACGCGACTGAAGCCCGCCACCCAGAGATCGTGATTGGCATCCTCGCACAATGCGCGGGCGGAACTCACCGGGATATCGACATTGGGC
Source organism: uncultured Solibacteraceae bacterium (assembly GCA_963792055.1). Classification (GTDB taxonomy): domain Bacteria; phylum Acidobacteriota; class Terriglobia; order Bryobacterales; family Bryobacteraceae; genus Solibacter. The sequence goes on from CAWBUV010000013.1 coordinate 31,972, forward strand.
TTGAAGGTGGTGAACCGGCCGTCCTGGTAGCGGCTGAGATAGACGCCAGCGACGACCCAAAGGGCACCTTCACGGTCCACGTGCAGCGCGGTAATCGCGGTATCGGGCAGCCCTTGCTTGAGGGCGAAGGTTTGGAAGCGGCCGTCGTGAAATTGGGTCAGACCGTTGGCGGTGCCGATCCACAGACCACCGTCGTTGGCCGCGGCCAAGGCGGTGATGGAGTTATCGGGGAGATTGCCGTTGGATTTGTTGAAGACAACAAACTCGTAGCCGTCGAAGCGAGCCAAGCCCTCGTCGGTACCCAGCCAGAGGTATCCATCTTTAGTCTGCGTGATAGCACGGATGGTGTCCTGCGGCAGCCCGCGCTCCTGGGTCCAAATGGTACGCGAGTACTGCGTCAGACTCTTACGCGGATCGAGTGCGAGCGCGCTGGAGACGCACACTGCGGCCAGTGCAAGCATCGCTGCAATACGTTTTCCCACAGACTTCAGTATAAAACCGGGGACAGACGGAACGTTTTCGAGTTTCACAGGAGAAAAACTGGAAAACGTTCCGTCTGTCCCCGGTATTCTGTCTCGCGGATGGCGTCTAATATAAAGAAATGAAGTTCTTGTTCGCCGTTCTGCTTGCGCCTGCCCTCTGTCTGGGGGCGATCTGGCCGGAGAATATCGGGGCCTGGAAGCGCACTGCCACCCTGCAGGCCTCGCTTTCGGACCGTCCCCTGTGGGACGAGTACGGGCTGAAGGAGTCCGAGGCCGCCCGATATGAGAAGGATGGCGCAAGCTTCGCGGTGACCGGCTACCGGTTGCAGGATACGACCGGCGCCATGTCGGCCTTCGACTGGCAGCGTCCGGCGAAATCGACTGTGTCGCAACTGGCGCCGCTGGCCGCCAATACGGGAGACGGTCTGCTCGTGGTGCACGGTAATTATCTGCTGTCGTTCAGCGGATACACGCCGGACGCGGCGGAACTGAAGACGCTCTTCGACGGCTTGCGCAATGTCGATACCACGGTGTTGCCGATCTTACCGGCGAATCTGCCGGCGCAGGACCGGGTGGCTAACAGCGAACGCTACATTATCGGGCCGGCCAGCCTGGCGAAATTTATCCCCGCCATTCCGCCTTCGGTGGCCGCCTTCCATTACGGCTCGGAGGGCCAATTGGGAATTTTCCACAGCCCGAAGGGCGACATGGCGATGGTGATTTTCAACTATCCGACGCCGCAGATCGCCATGCTAAAGGAGTCTGACTTCAGGGGAATACCCGGTGGCAATATGGTTAAACGTTCCGGCCCCCTCGTTGCGGTGGTGCTGTCTCCGCCCGACCCGGACGCCGCCGAACGGCTGCTTTCACAGGTGAAATATCAGGCGCTGGTGACCCTGGATCAGTGGGTTCCGAGCCACAAGGACAACATCGGCAACCTGGTCATAAATGCGTTCATTCTCATCGGGATACTGCTCGGGTTCTCGATCGTGTCGGGCCTGCTGTTTGGCGGCTGGCGAGCCTTCCGGCGGCGCGGCAATCGCGGCGAGGAGGACGACGTGCTAACCAGCCTGCATCTGGGAAGCTGAGTGCCCGACTTAACAAACCATTGCTTTTGTTGACGTTGTAGAGATATCCTCAGGCGAAAAATGGACCTTTTGGCCTGCTTTGCAGGAAACCACCAAAAAACCTGGTTCCCGCAAGTTGCCCTAAGAGAGCAGGTTACGACCAAAAAAAGAGCGGCCGGATTTTCGCTTGACTGGAAGGCCGTAAGGAAATACGATTCAACTACAAAGTTTTGGCGGTTGCGATTCCGTCGAGACTGATTCTCCCATCGAACATCACCCTGGTAGAACAGGGGATAAAATGCTCACCCTTCGGGGTGAGCATTTCTAATTTGGGCCATACTGTTATATTCACATGCACAATCCCAATCCGCGGCGGCCGGCGGTGGAACTGTCGTGGCGCGAACGGTGGACGTCGCTGCGCAATGTTCGTCCGCTGCTAAAAATGGTGTGGGAGACGAGCCCGCCGCTGGTGGTGGCGAGCACGGTTTTCCGTCTCTTCCGGGCCCTTCTGCCTCTGGCCATGCTCTGGGTCTCGAAACTCATCATTGATGGCGTGGTGGCCTGGATTTCGCGCGGCAGGGGCAATCTGGCGGACATCTGGAAGCTCGTGGCGCTGGAATTGTCGCTGGCGATCGCAAGCGATGTGCTGGGACGGGCGAATACTCTGTGCGACAGTCTGCTGGGAGACCGCTTCACCAACCGGATCAGCGTCCGGCTGATGGAGCACGCCTCGCGGCTCGACCTGGCGTCGTTCGAAGACCCGGTTTTTTACGATAAGCTCGACCGCGCGCGGCGGCAGACCACCGGCCGCATGGGTCTGCTGGCGGCACTGTTGAACATCTGCCAGGACACCGTGACGCTGGTCTCGCTTTCCACGCGGACTGATCGTGTTTTCGCCGTGGCTGATGTTGCTGCTGGCTGCGGCCGTGATCCCTGCCTTCCTGGGTGAGACGCACTTCACCAGCCTGGCGTATTCCGTTTTGTATAAGCGGACGCCAGAGCGCCGCAAGCTGGATTACCTGCGGCTGCTGGGCGCCAGCGCGCAGAGCGCCAAGGAAGTGAAGATCTTCGGCCTGGGCGCTTACCTGGCTAAACATTACGACGAAGTATCCGCCGATATCTTTAGAGAAAATAAGGGGCTTGCGATGCGGCGTGCGCTTGTGGGATCGGCCTTGAACGTGGTGTCTACCGGCGGCTACTACGGGGCCTATGCGGTGGTTCTGGCGCGGACTCTGGCGGGAGCGGTTTCGCTCGGCAGTTTCACTTTTCTGACCGGGGCGTTCAGCCGCTCGCGCGCCTACATCGAGAAGATTCTCTCCGGGTTCAACGACATTTCCGAGCAGGCGGTTTTCCTGAAGGACCTGTTCGAGTTTTTCGCCATGCAGCCCACAATCGCGCGCGGCGCCGAACGCGATTCCCGCGCCGCGGCCGATCCGCAGGGGTTTGAGTTCCGCAACGTGGCGTTCGCCTATCCGGGCAGCGAGCGGGTGGTCGTCCAAAACATTAATTTCTCGCCTGCATCCCAATGAAAAATTGGCATTAATTGGCGAGAATGGAGCCGGAAAGACAACCCTGGTCAAGCTTCTGGCGCGGCTTTACGATCCCACCGAAGGGCAGATCCTGCTGGATGGAGTGGACCTGCGCGAGTATGACGTAGACGACCTGCGCCGCGAAATCGGCGTGATCTTCCAAGATTACATGCGTTATGACATGCTTGTTCGTGAGAACATTGGATTTGGCAAGATCGAATCTCTCGGCGACCGACCCCGGGTCGAATCCGCGGCGGTGAAGAGCCTGGCGAAGGGTGTGGTGGACCGCCTGCCGAACGGCTACGATCAGATGGTGGGCCGGCGCTTCGAGGGCGGGGTGGACCTCTCCGGCGGCGAGTGGCAGAAATTTGCCCTGGCGCGCGCTTATATGCGCGATGCCCAACTGCTGATTCTGGACGAACCCACTGCCACGCTGGACGCGCGCGCCGAGTATGAAGTGTTCCAGCGGTTCTCGGAACTGACGCGCGGGCGCATGGCGGTGTTGATTTCCCACAGATTTTCCACAGTCCGCATGGCCGACCGGATCCTGGTGCTGGCGGACGGGACGATACAGGAGCAGGGAACGCATGAGCAACTGCTCGGCCTGGGCGGGCGCTATGCTGAATTATTCGAATTGCAGGCGGCTACCGCTACGAGCGGTCATTCGTCGCGGAGAAGTAGAAAGTGAAGATGAATGACTGATTTGAAGTTGCAGGTAATTCCCCTGGGCGGACTGGGCGAGTTCGGCATGAACATGACCGCCATCCGCTACGGCGAAGACATCATCGTCGTCGATTGCGGCATGATGTTCCCCGACGCCGAGCTGCTGGGCGTCGACCTGGTGATGCCCGACCTGACCTTCCTGAAGGAAAACCAGGCGCAGGTGCGCGCCGTGATTCTGACCCACGGCCATGAAGACCACATCGGCGCCGTGCCCTATTTTCTCTCCGAAATCGACGTACCGGTCTACGGCACGGCTTTCACGCTGGCGCTGGTGGAGCGGCGACTGGAGGAGTACGAACTCGGAGCAGAGCCCCGCCTGATCAAGGTCAAGCCCAAGCAGGCGATCGGCATCGGGCCGTTCAAGATCGAGTTTATTCACGTCACGCACTCGATTGTGAGCGCGGTGGCGCTGGCCATCACCACGCCGCTCGGCGTCATCATCCACACCGGCGATTTCAAGGTGGACCCGACGCCCACCGACAACGAGCTGTTCGACCTGCACACGCTGGCCGATTACGGCAAGCGCGGCGTACTGCTGCTGCTCTCCGATTCCACCAATTCCGACCGGCCCGGGATACACGGAGAGCGAGCGCGCCGTGAAGCCGCGCATGGAGGAGATCTTCAGCCGCTCCGAGAAGCGAATGGTGGTTTCCTGCTTCAGCTCTTCGATTCACCGCATCCAACTGGTGCTCGATCTGGCCAGGAATACGGCCGGCGGGTCGCGGTAATCGGCCGCAGCATGGTGTCGGTCACGGAGATCGCGCACAGCTCATGGCCTGCTCAGCATTCCGGACGGCATCCTGCTGCGCCCGCAGGACGTAATGGACCTGGCGCCGGAGAAGGTGGCGGTCCTGGTTTCGGGCACGCAGGGCGAGCCCATGTCGGCGCTTTCGCGCGTGGCGGTGGACAATCACAAGCACATCTCGGTGGAGACAGGGCGACACGGTGGTGCTCAGTTCGCGCATCATTCCCGGCAACGAGAAGGCCATTTACCGCGTGATCGACCACATGGCGCGCCGCGGCGCCGATGTGATGTACGGCAGCATGAATCCGCCGCTGCACGTCTCCGGACACGCCAGCATCGAGGAAATGAAGCTGGTGCTGAACCTGGTGCGGCCGCGCTACTTCATGCCGATCCACGGCGAGTTCCGGCAGCTTTCCAAGCATGCCCGCCTGGCCGAGCACCTGCGCTTCGTCGGCCTGGAAGAGACCTTCATCATGGACACGGGCGACATCCTGGAGTTCGACCATCACGGCGCGCGCAAGGCGGGCAAGGTCACCGTGGGCCATGTGTGCATCGATTCGGGTTCGGTGGACGACGTGGTGCAGGAGATGGTGATTCGCGACCGGCGGCTGCTCTCCGAAGACGGCATCGTGCTGCCGATCATTGCCATCAACCGCAATACCGGCAAGCTGGAAAGCCCGCCGGAGATCGTCATGCGCGGTTTCCAGGCATCGGATGACGGGGCGACGGCGTTTCTGGACGCGGCGCGGCAAGTCGTGCATCAAGACGCTCGAAGGATCGAATCACGAGGAGAAGACGGATTGGGGAGTCATGAAGGAGAAGATCCGCGCCGACCTGAAGCGGCACATCGTGAAGCAGACGTCCAAGCGGCCGCTGATCATGCCGGTGATTCTGGAAGTCTGACGGTGTCCGGTCCGCCGTTATCTGGAAGACGCTTCCGGGCTGAAGGGCGGGCACGCGGAGCGAGTGTTTGCGCCCGAGAGCGACGAGGCGGTGGCCGCGATCTTGCGTGAGGCCTCCGCGGCGGGAATTCCGGTGACGGTTTCCGGCGCGGGTACGGGCGTGGCGGGCGGCCGGGTGCCCTTCGGCGGCTGGGTGCTCTCGCTGGAGAAATTCACGCGCCTGGAGATTCACCCCGGGTATGCCAGTGGCGGGAGCCGGAGTGCTGCTGCGCGACGTTCATGCGGCGGCGCTGGCATCGGGACAACTCTATCCGCCGGATCCCACGGAGACGGGGGCTTCGATCGGCGGCAACATCGCGTGCAATGCCAGCGGGTCGCGGAGTTTCCGCTATGGCGCCACGGGCGCCTGGGTGGAGCGCTTGCGCGTGGTGCTGGCCGACGGCCGCATTCTGGATGTGGGGCGCGGCGAGCCGATCGATTTCGAACCGGGCACGGTTCCGCTTCCGGCGGTCACGAAGAATACGGCTGGCTATCTGCTGCGGCCCGGGATGGACTGGGTGGATCTGTTCATGGGATCGGAAGGCACGCTGGGTGTGGTCACGGAGGCGACGCTGCGGCTGACGGCCGGCGCCCAAAGCTGTGCTCGCCGGTCTGGTGTTCTTCCCCAGCGACGACGAGGCATTGAGCGCGGTGGAGCAATGGCGCACCACAGCCTCGCCGCGCATGCTGGAGTACTTCGACCTGCCCTCGCTCGAGTTGTTGCGCACGCGTTTTCCGGAGATTCCGGCGGCGGCGCGCGCGGCGATCCTGTTCGATCAGGAGATGCAGTCGGAGGACGATCCGGAGATCGACCGTGGCTGGAGCGGCTGGAGGGTACCGGCGCGCTGGTGGAAGACTCGTGGTTTGCCACGACGGCCAACGATCGGGAACGCTTCCGGCGCTTCCGCCACGCGCTGCCGGAACTGGTGAACGACGCGGTGCGGCGCTCCGGCGCGATGAAGATGAATACCGATTTCGCCGTGCCCCTGGTGCGCAATCGCGAGATGCTGGCTTATTACCGGCAGCGCCTGGAAGAGGAGTTTCCGGGGCGGTATGTGATCTTCGGACACATCGGCGACGCGCACGTTCACGTGAATGTGTTCAGCGATCCGGCTGACCCGCGGCGGGCGGCGGACGCTGATTGCGGAATTTGCCCGGCGGGCGGTGGAGATAGGGGGCACGGTCTCGGCGGAGCACGGAGTAGGGAAGCGGAAGGCTCACCTGCTGGCGCTGCAGTACGCGCCGGAGTATTTGGAGGCGATGCGCGCGGTGAAGCGGCGCCTCGATCCGGCGGGCATACTGGGACAGGGCACGATGGTCGCGGCGTAGGGCGAGACTCTGTGGGTTGGAATCGCCTTAGGGCGGGCATTATCAAGGAAGCCTTCGAGCGGCGTATTCTTGGATTCCCCGGGCGGAGACGATTGTTATCGGTGTGCCGCAACGACCCGCGGTGCGGCTGCAGGATGTGGAGCGGACAAGGGGAGGGTTCCCTCGCCTTCTGTGCTTTGGAATTTTAATTCCGGCGGCGGCGCCCGCGTGCCGAACTTGATATCCATCACGGCGTTCTTGTCGAACTGCACTTCACCTCCCCGAGCGATCACACTCGAGTAGATAGACCACGCTAGTCCGTAGTAGCCGAAGGCCATGCCCACATACCGGGAAGATTGCGCCACCGCCGCTCCCAGCATTCCGAATCCGGAGCCGCCGCCAAGCGTCCGGCCCGAGACATTCGGATCGCCACTGGCGCCGGCATCGTGATGGCGTCCGGCATCGTTGTCAGCTGCCCGGCTGGCCAGCATCAGGGAGATTACAGGTGCAATGAAGCGAGTTTTGGATTCCTTGGCCTGGACACCACCTTCGGAATCGACTTTGATCGAGGCAGTGCCGCTTCCCTCGCCCGCTTCCAGTATGGCTTGCGTCGGAATGGGCGCCGTCGCCGCAGACCTCACGTTTGCGATTTCCTGGGGCAACTCGACCCGCTGAAAGTTGAAGCGAAGCTGGCCCGGCCGATGAAAAGAACGACCTCTTTTTGCTAAGACCACCGTGCCGGTCAGCAGGGTCCCTTCCGGAAACATGAGTTTGTGCTCCGGGGAAAAGAGCGGAGCACTCACGATCACCTTCACCTCCTGGCCCGGCTTGGCCGAGGCGGAGTCTAGTGCCGTCAGCAGGCGCGCATGAACCACGCTATCGGGAAGGGGTTGCGACCCCAATGCGGCAAAATCCCCCTGCTTGACAGGGATGACGCCGAAGCTCAGCGGGTCCCGCAACGACGCGTCGAACCGAGTGCCGCGCCGCACGTACTGCGGATGGTACGGCAGCTTCGACCACAGGAGATCGACGAGTTTCTCCTTCTTGTTGGGGGCCCGCACAATATCGGCAATCCCGCGACTGCGCGCATTGATGGCACCGGTGATCCGGTCCTTCGCCGTCTGCTTTGCGGTACCGAGGATACCGCCATTCTGGCTCTGCGGCTGCGCCTTGTGGCTATTCTTTTTCGAAGGCTTGTTGGAAGGCTCCGTGTAGATGGAATTCAGCCCGGCCGTCTCCACGGTATGAATCGCAAGCTTGCGCCCGTCCGGCAAGACCAGAGTCGTGAACGTTACTTCCGCCTGACGGAGCGGCGTGAAGTCCCCGTTCACAATGGCTCTTGCCCGCTGCCATTTGCCTACAGACTGAAGCCGGGAGACCTGGCCGATAGCGATGGTCCCGACAGGGAGCACCTCGCGGTCGAAGGAAAACACCGATTCGAGTAATTTTGCCTCGACCGGCGCCCCGACCCGTTTCGATATCCGCTTCGCAAGGTACACACGCAACGGGGCTCCGGAGGGAACGTGCAGTGAGATTTGAGCGGGAGCTTCATCGGCTGCCTTTTGGGCTGAAGCCGACAGCGAAAGGACGAAAATGCCTGCCGCGGTGAAAACACCGGCTCTCATTTATCAATACCCGAGAACCCCATGATCATATCACCGACAGGACTGAGGGGTTGAATGGTCGCCGGCATTAATTCCGTTTGGGGCAAAAGGGGGCTGTGGCGTTGGGGTTCCAAACCACAGACCCAGATGGTACGTGTGGATCGGATTGAAGGCTGGATTCAGGCTGGCATCGGGTAACACTCCACCGATGAATACGACCGGCGCCGGTGCGCTGCTCTGTGCGACCGCGAAGGCCTCTACGTTGAATCGGCCGACGAACTGCTGATGGCCGCGGTGTTTCTCTGGCCTGGGCCTATCAAAGGTTTGTCAAGATAAGGTAAGGTCCGCGATGCGCGCGGTCAGGCGGCGTCTCGACCCGGCGGGCATACTGGGACGAGACACGATGGTCGCGGCATAAGTGCGAATTATTTGCCGCTCAAGTGACACCGGGAACATGCGTCAATCTGGGCCAGTCCGTTCGTCCGGTGTTGTTTGGCATCGAACGGAGACAGTTCGGCGTGGCAGCCCTGACATTCCCACGCTTTATTGAGCACCAGCTTGTGGACCCGTTCAAAGTGCCAGTAGCCTTTTCGTGGCGATGCGACCAAATCTTTCACGGGATGACACGACTGGCACGGGGCCGCGGCAGCGTCCGATGTTTTCGGCGCGCTGACCGTGAGCGGTGGACTATCCACGGGCCGGGCGGTGGCGAGCCGCGCGAGCTTCTGACCGAGAATCCGCCCTTGTAGAATAGACGGTCCAAGAAAGGTTCCCTCTAGTCCGGCTTTCCCGTTCAGCCCGTTGAAGCCAGTCACTTCACCGGCGGCATAAAGATTTGGAATGGGCTCATGCCGCTCGTTCAGAACGCGGCATTCCAAATCCACGACAATCCCACCCAGGCTTTTGCGAGTCATCGGGTAGATCGGTATGGCGTAGAACGGCGGAGTTACGATCGGGCCACTGGCTGGACGGCCGACCCGGGCAGTCGGCGGATTCTGGGGATTGAAGCGGTCGAAATCCGAGTCCGTGCCCTTCTGCAGGTCGCCGTTATAGCGGGCGATGGCCGCCATGAACCTGGCTGCCGGCCAACCGGCCTTCCGCGCCAACTCATCCAGTCGATTAGCGGTGTGAACCAATTCCGGGTTGTGCAGAATGAGCGAATCTACACGCGCGGGATCTGCCCAGTCGGTGCCGGCGACAGTCAAAGACTTACGTCCTTCGGCATCGAGCACGATCCAGGCCTGACCCGCAGGCTGGCTCAACATCTGCTTCAACAACAGGGCGGTATTGGCCGCTTCGTTGGTAAATCGTTCGCCATTCGCATTCACCCACACTCCCGATGGAACGAGCACATGCAGGCCGCGATTGCTGCCTGGATAGCGCGGATCCGGAATTCCGCGGGGGTAATTCCATTGATGATCCAGCCGGTCCACAGCGGCGCCCACGTGGCGTGCAAGGTCCAGACCGGAGCCGAGGGCATTGACCCCCGAGCCAATGAGGATCTTCGGCGGGAACGAAAGCCCGGGCGGCCAGTGTTCTTTCACGAGTTCGAGATTGCTTTGAAAGCCACCGGTAGCGATGACGATTGCTTTCGCCGACATGTGGAAGGCAGCGCCGGTGCGTTCATTCACGCCTTCGACGGAGGTCACGCGAGGTCCCTCCCGGGTCAACTGTGTGATGCGAATATTCCAATGAAACTGCACCCTGCCGGACTTTAGACATTCGCGATAGATGGGTTCGACCAAGCCATAACCGCGGCGTGGGTTGGTGTGGAAACGGGCGGCGGAATTACCGGAAACCAGCATGAGTCCGTCAAAGGACACGCCGAGTCCGGTCATCCAGTCATAGATGTCATGACGGGAACGATCGGCATAGAGGCGGGCCCAGGCGGAGTTAGAGTCGCCGCCCAAGCGGATTATGTCTTCGTAGGCGAGGTCCGCAGAGTCCGTTACCCCGAGGCGTTGCTGGAGCGGTGTGCCGGCCAGCGCCAGGCCGCCTTCGGAAACGACCGCATGGCCGCCAAACACGGAGGCGACGTCGACAACTGCCACGGTCGCACCGCCGCGCGCTGCTTCGTATGCCGTCGTCACACCGGCAATTCCAGCTCCGATGATGACAACGTCGGGCGCCTCGGGTGACGCTCCGAAGAGGACGAGAGCGGAAAACAGGCAGATAAGAAGACAGCGAAACATCGGCTCAGTCTATCATTAGGTGGGCCGGGTATTAGTGGACGGTGTGGACGGCGGCCGGGCCTGTCAGGGCTTGTAGCAGCAGGATTGCGCCGATGGCAATCAGTCCGACGTGAACATAGAGCAGAAACCGGTGAACGGCGATGCGGCGATTGACCACGCGTCCGAGGAACGTTGCCAGGAGCACGCAGGGTAGAGACCAGAGGTAGAAGCGGCCGACGTCAGGAGTCACGAGGCCTGCGATGCGGTAGCCCCACAGGCCCGCGAGGCTGGCGGGAAGGAAGTAGCCCTGCAAGGTCGCTCGAAAATGTTGCGGCGACCAGCGGCGGAGCGCGCCATAGATTACGAGAGGCGGTCCATTCATTCCATAGGCGCCGCCGAGCACGCCCGCGCCGAAACCGAAGAGCCACGCGAATCTGTCGGTCTTCAGCTCACGGTGTTTGCCGCCAAGCAATGCATCCGCGGAGAAGGCGATAATGACGGCGGCCAAAATCCCTTTGACCACCGGTTCGGCCACGGTCCTCAGGAGTATCAGGCCGAGCGGGATGCCGAGCAGGGTTGGAAGCACCAGCAGGCTGGTGCTGCGGAGGTGGATCTTTCGCCAGTCCTGGACGACGACGATGAAGGCCACGGTGATGGAGGCCATCACGGCGACGGGCGCCGCTATCTCGACGGGCACGATGAGCGCAAGCAACGGCACGGCGATCAGCGCCTCGCCAAACCCGAAGGCGGAGCGAATGAGGGTCGCCAGAAAGAGCACCGCCGGTATCAGAATCGCTACGGGGGCCGCGGGCATGACTTCCAAGCTTATCGTTTCAAACTTATCTTTCCAAGCTCATTTCGGGGCGCTGCAGGTTCAACCTGCGCAATTGCTGGGCGTTGGCGGCCACAATGATGGGGGAGAGACTCATGGCGAAGGCGCCCGCGGACAAGAGACCGGCGGCGACCGGGATAGCGACGAAAACCCGGATTGCCTTCATTCACTCATATCGTAGGGCAATCATCGGGTCCACTTTGGTGGCGCGGCGTGCCGGAATGTAGCAGGCGAGCAGGGCGACAGCGGTGAGCAGCGCGGCCACTGCGCCGATGGTCATGGGATCGCGCACGCCGACACCGAAGAGGAGGTTTGCCAACAGACGAGTCAGTCCGAGTGCGCCGCCGAAGCCGAAGGCGAGCCCGATTCCAGCCAGCAGCATACCGTTGCGCAACACCAGGCGCAGAAGATCGCCGCGCGAGGCGCCCAGCGCGGCCCGGATGCCGATCTCATGGGTACGTTGTTCCACGGAATACGAGATCACGCCATAGATGCCGATGGCTGCGAGCAGGACGGCCATGGCGGCAAACACCGTGAGCAGCATGGAGCGCAAACGGTTGGAGGCCATGGACTCGGCTTTGATTTGCTCCAGCGTTTTCACTTCGGTGAGCGTCTGGTCTTTGTTGATTTCGTGCACGGCCTTGCCGAGAGCCAGGGTCAGTCCGGCCGGATCCATTGCGGTGCGCACCACCAGCGACTGGAAGTATACGGGGCTCTGATCGTTGGAGACATACATACCGGGATTGTCTCCGCGGCTATCGAGATTGTCGACCTTTTCGTCGGCGACGACGCCCACGATCTCCCAGGGAATCTCCGGCCCCAACTGTGTTTTGCCCGGCACGATTTCCTGAACGAGGATGCGTTTACCGATGGGCTCTTCGTCCTTGAAGTGGAGCCTGGCCATAGATTCGTTGATGACGGTGACGGGGGCCGAGCCCTTTGCATCATGCTCGCCGAGGGGCCGGCCTTTGCGCAGTTTCATGCCGAGGGCGCGGAAATATGACGGACTGACCATTTTGAAGAAGCAGGCGCGTCGATTGGCGCGGTCCACCATCGGCTTGTCGGCCCGCTGAAACGGCATGCCGTAGCCCCAGCCCTGCATAGGCAGAGCGGAGGTCAGGGCGACATCCCGGACGCCGGGTAGGGCTTCCACATTGCTCACAATCTGGCGCAGGTAGGCGTTCAATTGCGCCGGATCGGGAAAGCGTTTGTCGGGAATGGGCAGCCCGGCGGTGAGCACGTGGGTGGACTCGAAGCCTGTATCCACCTGCTGCATCTGGAAGAAGCTGCGAATCAGCAGGCCGGCGCCGGTGAGCAGCACGAAGGCCAGCGCCATCTCGGTGACTACCAGAGCGCCGCGGACCTTCTGCCGGCCGCCGGAACTGGTGCCGCGGCCACCCTCCTTCATACACGCTGCGAGGTTTGGCCGCGTGGCTTGTAGGGCCGGGACCAGTCCGAAGATGACGCCGGTGAGGATGGCCAGAGCCAGCGCGAAGAGCATCACGCGGACGTCGATCGCGACATTGGCCTCGCGGGGCAGGGAAAACGGCGGCATGGCCAGCTCCAATGCCCGCTTCATGGCCAGGCCCAAGCCAATGCCGAGCACGCCGCCGCAAATGGAGAGGAGCACGTTTTCCGTGAGAAACTGGCGCACCAGCCTCCACCGGCCGGCACCTATGGAAGCGCGGATGGCGACTTCACGTTCGCGGGCGGTGCCGCGTGCGAGGGTCAGGTTGGCGAGGTTGGCGCAGCCAATCAACAGGACCATTCCGACGGCGGCCAACAGAACGTAGAGCGATTGACGCAACTGCGAACCGACAACGGTGTCCGCGTACATTTCCACATTCACGCCCCAGCCCTTGTTGGAATCGGGAAAGTCCTTGGCGATGCGGGCTCCGATGGAATCCATTTGGGCGACGGCCTGCTTCAGGCTGACTCCGGGCTTCAGTTTGGCGAAGGAACCGAACCAGTGGAAGTTGCGGGTCATGTTCTGGGGTTCAAAAACCAGCGGCCGCCAGATCTGCGCGAATGCCCGGTCGAAGGCGCCGCCGGCCGGCAGGACCCCGATCACGGTATGGGGGCGGCCGTCGAGGGTGATGGTACGACCGATCACATTCGGATCGGCGGCGAACTGCGAGTCCCAGAGTGCATGGCTCAGGACGGCGACACCGTCCTTCCCCGACTGATTCTCATCGGGCGCAAAGGTGCGGCCGAGGGCCGCCTTGATGCCGAAAATATCGAAATAATGCGGCGAGATGCGGGAGCCGCGCAACTGGGTTGGTTCGTTGATGCCGGTCAACGTCACCGATCCGCCGGTCTGCGCCGCCATGTATTCGAAGACGGTGTTGTCTTTTTCCCAGTCCAGGTAGTTGAGCGTCGAAATGCCGTTGCGTCCGCCGCCCGGCGGTTTTTCCAGAACGCGGACAATGCGTTCCGGCTCGCCGTACGGCAAGGGCTTCAACAGCACGCCGTTCACGAAGCTGAAGATGGCCGTGTTGGCGCCGATTCCGATGGCCAGCGTCAATACCGCGACGGTGGAAAATCCCGGACTCTTGCGGAGAGTTCGCACTCCATAGCGCACATCTTGAAGTAGCTCGTTCACGGCGGGTTAGACGAATCTCGCGCGAAAAAGTTCCGAACACTCCTGTAGTCGGGTTGGCAACCCGCCGCAGGCTGCCAGCCTGCCCCACAAATGCTGTTACCAGAAACGCTTCTTATAAAACACGTCTACATCGAATTGGCCGTTGCGGTCGCGAGCGGCGATGGCCGACCATTGCGGGTTGACGGCCCACTCGATGCGGATGATCTGCGAATTGCTCTGCGTCACGTCCTGTATATAGGTGAAGGTGATTTCGCTCGATATCTGCTGCTGCAGGGTGAGGGTGGCCTGGGGGGTGTTCGAACCGCCGGTGATCTGCGGATCGATCTTCAGCTTGCTGACGCCGAACAGGCGCTGCAGGCGGCCGGATACGGGGTTGGCGACGGCCGCGCCGAGGATGGTGGATGCGCCGCTTTGACCGAAACTCTGCGTCGGCGTTACGGGAGTGCGGGCCGCGAGGACCGGGTCGGAGGTGGGCGGTTTGCCGGAGCCCAGCAGGGAAACAATTTCGGAGAACTGCAGGGGCGGATCGCTGCGATAGGAAAGCTTCATCCGGTCGATGGGCCCGGAGACGCTTAACGCGACGTCAACTCCCTGGACGGTGGTTTCGAGATCGACATTCAGTATCGGCTCGATCTTCTGCGTATTGTAGAACGTGATGGTGCCCTGGTCGATGGTGTATTTGGTTCCGGCGAAGACTACGTCGCCCTGTGTGACGGTGACGCGTCCGATCATGCCGGGATGATCCGGGTTGCCGCGGAGGGTGAGGTTGGCATCGGCCTGCAAATTCTCCGTGAGGGTGGTTCTGAACTGAATGTCCGGTGAAGTCTGGATCTTCACGTCGAAACGCATGCCTGCCAGAACGCCTGTACTCACAGAGGTGGCGGAGGGAGGCGCGGCGGCGGAATTCAGGAGACTGCCCATGTCGGAATGCGAGTGGAGCGCCACGTCCATGATGGTGACTGTTCCCGAAAGCAGACTGCGCGAGGTGGTGCCGGCCAGCGACAAGCGCGCAGCGGCCTGGGTTGTGACGGTGGGAGGATAGGCGACATGGACTCCGTCGGCGTTGGCCTGTACGCGGAACTGCATTTCCGGGCCACCGTACGCCACGAAGCCGGAGAGGGCGAGTTTGCCTCCGCCGGTTTCGCCCGTCAAATTCTGAATCACCGCCTCCGTGCCGTTGAAACTCACCAGGCCGTTCGCATTGGAGATTCCATTGGGGAGATCGACCATATTGAACGAGGCATTCTGCAACTGGAGCCTTCCGTTGATTACGGGTTTTGCGGTGCTGCCGGTCACCGCGGCATTCAGCAGCACACCGCCGGAAGAAAAAATGTCGGGGTTGATGGTCTGCAAAACTTCCAACTTCACGTCGCCATTGACCCGCAGATTGAGGGCGCCCGGTTCCAGAAGCGACGCGGTACCGCTGAGCGCGAGAGTAGTAGAGGGTCCAGTGATCGCGGCGCTCCGGATGGTGATCAGACCGTGATCCAGCGCGGCCACGATGGGCCCCTGATTGTGCAGATCGAGCTCGCCGCGCGGTTTTTTCGCCGCGTCGCCGGCCACGGAGTGGGCCTCAAACTTCGACACTTGCAGCGCGCCACGAAGGTCGGCGGTGCGGGACAGGGGACCATTGACGCTTACTTGCCCATCTACTGAAGCATCGAAGGTGCTGAGGCTGCTCTCGAGCAGGGCATTGAGGCCCGAGTAGGTCACGTTGGCGAAACTTGCCTGGGCGTCGATGGGATAGTCGCCGCTGAGTTCCATGCGGCCATTGCCTTTGATCGTGGAACCCGCGAAGTTCGAATTGAGGGTTAAGGCAACTTCTTTGCCTCGGGTATCCGCGGTGGCGGTGAGATCTCCGAGCGGTCTCTTATTGAGGGCCAGGCCGCGCGCGCCGACGTTGGCATTCAAGGTGGAGAAGAGCGGGGCGGCATTCTTGCGTAGAGTGGCCGCGCCATCGGCGGCGATTTCGACGATTCCCGTGAGGCCGGCCTTGGCTTGCTGGACGGCGTGTAGGCTGCCTAGTTGGATCTGGTTGCTACGCAGATGGAACTGCGCGCGGCCCTCTTCGAAATTGCCGACCGGGTGATCGAGCGAGGCGGTCAGTTCGAGCGAGGAGTTGCCTGCATTCAGGCGCATATCGGTGACGCGCACCAGTTGATTGGTGTAGGCGATGTTTCCCTGCAGGCGAGAGAAGGGCTCGTCGTAGGCCTTTCCGTTGGTCACCGTCAGGTTCAAGTTGGCCTGCGGGGAATCGAGCGTTCCCGAGACATCGCCATTGAGGGCGAGTGTGCCGGCCACCGGTAGATCGCGCTGCCCCATCAAGGCGAGAACGCGATCGATGGGGAGGTTGGCGATCTCGGCACGGGCGGTGGTATCGTGCTTGCCCGTGAGCAATGAGCGGCCGTTCACGTGAATTGTGGAGCCGGCGAAATCGGAGTTTACGTTGTACTGGACGGTTTGGGAGGCAGTGGCGGCGGTGGCCGTCAGGTCGCCGAGGCGCTTGCCCTCCATTTCCAACCCGCGTACGCCCGCGTTGGCATTGACCGCGGTAAGTTGGACATCGCCGGCAACCTGACCGGCGGCATCGGCGGTAAGGGTGAGGATGCCTCGCAGACCGGGGCGTGTCTTCACGAGACTTTGGAATTGCGCCAGTTGTACCTGATTGCTGGCGACGTGTACGCGGAAGGTGCCGTGTTCGAGATCGTTGGGCGCGTGGCGATAGGTTGCATTGGCGTCGATGCGTGACGGACCGGCGACGAAGGCGAGCGAGGGCACGTCAATGGCGCCCGGCGTCATGGCGGTGTGCATAGTCAGCGAATCGAAGGGCTCGCCCTGTATGGCGCCCTTCAAGACGGAAATATCGGCGCTGCCGAGCGGGTCGCCTAGCGTCCCGTTGATGAGTGCATCCAGGGTCAAAGCTCCGGTGACCGGCACGGAAGAAGATTTTCCAGCGAGGGCCAGCACATCCTGTACGTCGGCATTGCGGACCGTGACGGTGGCACGCAAGGGCGCGGTGTTTTCGGCCTTCCACGCGTGCAGACCCACAGTGGCGGCGAAGCTGGCCTGCAGGGCCCCATGGGCGAGTACCCCGTTGCTTACGGAGACACCGGTGCTGGCGGTTTCGAAGTTGGTGGCCAGGCGCGTGAAGGGTCTTCCCTCGGCGCTGAAGTTGGTGGCGAGCACATCGCCTGCAATGCGCGGAGCGCTGAGTTTGCCGGTCGCCGCGGCAGTAACAGTGATGCCTCCACCGGCGGCGAATTTCACCGGCAGATCTCCGGCGAGCGGACGGAGGTCCGCCAGATCGTGCGAGACAGCGCGGATCTGTATGCGCTGGCCGAGGGTACCGGAGACATCGACTCGGGTGTGCGGAAGCGCCACATAAGATTTTCCGACGGACACGGTATCTTCACGGCCGTTGTAATCCACATTCAACTTTCCGGTTACCGGCACGCCGCGACTACCTGGCGCAATGCCGAGTCCGGCGCGGGCAACGAGCGCGGTGGGGTTTTTCAAACTGCCGTCCGCTTGCACCGGTCCGGAAACAATGCCGTCGTAGCCGAGGGGTTTGGTGAGAAGAGTGCGAGCGAGCTGATCGATATCGATGCGGCGCAGGTCGCCCGCGAAATGAAAGCGATCCAGATTCTCGATGGAACTGTTGCCGGTGAGGGTTCCGCCCAGGGCGTCCAGACGCAGGCCGGTCAGTTCGACGCGGTTGGCGCTGGCGGCGATGGTGGAACTGAGGCTTGCGCCCGTGATGTGGGTGGTGCCCTGCTGGATGCTGAGGTTGCGCGCATCGAGGTTGGCGTTCACTCGGTAATCATTGGCATTCGAATAGGATGCGGTACCGCCCAGGTGCGCGGTCCCGCCGGGGCGGGCGGAAACGCGAAAGAGGCGGCCCAGTTCGCCCAGGGCAAGCGTACTCTGAAACTCTACCTGCTTTGTGTTGCCGGAGGCCTGAATACTAGTCTGACCAAGATCCAGATGTGCACTTTGGATGCGAAGTCCAGCATCGTCCATCGATGCGGTGAGATCCGCGTTCAGGTCGGCCGGACCGTGAACAGTGTCCAGCGGAACGCCGAGAGAGGCGAGTTGTTTCACTTCGTCTAATGCCATGCGGGCGACCACGTGCGCGTTGGTTCGCGGAGACACCAGATGCTCCGCCGCACCCGTGATGGTGATCTGCGATTTCGGGGTATGCAGAATGGCTCCGGTGAGCGCGACGCGGTCCTTTTCTAATGTGAGCGGCAACTTGACGTCTACGCGCAAGCTGTTGACGAAGAGCGGGCTGACATCCACTTCGCCGGTATACCGGGAGGTCACGGGGTTGAAACCGAGCGCGGCGCGGAGATTTTCGCCGCGGATATCCAGCGGTGTGGTGCGGTTGGCGAAGGTGGCGGAGCCGTCGCGCAGATCGAACTTGCCGATGGCGAGATCGACCACGGTCTGCAGTGCAGTCTTGTCGCCTTTCCCCGGCACTTTCGGAGAAGGTATATTCGTCCGTCCATCGGCGGCCACGATGATGTTGGCCTGGGGCTTTTGAACGAGCAGGTAGGCAATATCGACGAAGCCGCGAAAAGGCGAGAGGAGTTTCAAATCCACCTGAAGCAGGTCGGCCCGAAACAGCGGCGCGGCGCCGGCCGGCTCCAATCCGTGCAGCACGAAGTTATGGACTTGGGCGCGCAGATGGGTCCAGTCGAAGGTAAAGGATCCCAACTCCGCATGCCCGCCCGTTCCGGTTTCCACGGCGGCTACGATCTTCTCCCGCACCATGTTGCGGAACCAGTCCGTGCGGACGATTGTGATGCCGGCGACGAAAAGTACGAGGATCAAGCCGAGCAAGCCGCCACCGGTCCACAGGAGGATTCGTTTCGTGCGGGTCAGTTTCGTGCCGGTCATTGGAAGGCTTCCTTCTTGAACTGAATTCTGGCGCCGGCGCGCGCCTGCTTCAGCCATAGGTCCATGGGATCTTCGGCGCCATCGGTAGACGCCGCGCCGGAAATCACGCGGTCGGCAGACTGCGTAGGCGGAGTCGGAATCATTAAACGGAAGCGCTGGTCCGCAAAGCGCAATGCCGCCGCCTGCCAGAGAAGATGATGCTTTACTTGCTCTTCCGTCAGGTCGTATTTTTGGAGCGCAGCGCGAAATGCGGGGATGCTGGGATAGTTTTCCTGGCGAAACTTACGCAGCGCGGCATCACCCTCTGTTTCCGGCGGCATGGGATAGCCGCCGATCTGCATCTCATTGCGGATGAGCTCCTGATCTACCAGCCGCTCCGCGGCGGCGCGGCGAGCACCGGCGCTCAGGTCGAGCGGCTGCTGATTGATAAAGGCGGTCAGCCGTGCTTCGAGAATTACTTCGGATTCCGTGATTACCTGTGTACCGATCACTACGGCGACGCGGTCGATTACGTTTTGCGCCGCGATAGAGAAGGTGAAGACGGAGGCAAGCAGTAAGAGTCTCATATTAAAATGCCTGCCCGATGGAAAATGAGAATTGAAAATGGCTGACTCGTTGGGGAGTCTGAATCGCCGTATTATTGAGGAAATCCTGATAGGTTCCCTTCAGGCCATTAAAGGCGGGCGGATTGAGGCTGTAAGCGACGTCCAGCCGGATGGGGCCCACGGGCGTGCGATAGCGGACGCCGAAGCCGACGGCCTGCACCATGTAGTTGAAGTCGGTGATGTCGCGTTGTTTGTAACGGAAGGAGATGCTTCCCAGGTCGGAGTAGACGTTGCCCATGTCATGGAAGAGCACTCCGGTGATGTTGTCGCCCAGGAAGGGAAAGCGCAGTTCGGTGGAATGGAAGAGGAGCGCGTTGCCACCGAGCGCAAAGCCGGTTATCAAGTCACGCGGGCCCGCCTGATTGTCGGGAAAGCCGCGCTGCGAACTGGATCCCCCGCCGTAAAAACGTTCGGGTAGTGGGACATATTGGGCGGGGTCCTCGCCTGCCGTATCAAACGGCTTGATCCATCCGAACTGGGTATTGCTGGCGAATACGAGATCGCCGTGAACCCGCTTGTAATAGGAGTTGCGGCCGAGGAAGCGAAGGTAGTTCCGGTTGCCTCCGAAGTAGCGATAGACGAGGCCCAGATCGCCCGTGTTGTAGAAGCCGCGATGAGCATCCACGGGGTCGTCACGGCGATCCTGGACCACATTGGCGGAGATCATGCCGATGCGCGCGGCCTGCGACAGGGTCGGGATCAGTGCCTGGTCGATTTTCAGAGTGGTCTTGTCTACCGCCACATCGCGCCAGGTGTAACGCCACAGAGCGGTGGTTGCCTTGGAAACGCGCTGGGAGAGTTGCACCGAACCTTCGTACCGTTCCGCGGTGAAGGTGCGGACATCGCGAGTATTGTCGTAGAGCGCGGTAAAGGTAATATTGCGGCCGTCCACATTGCGGTAGCGGGGGGCGAGATAGCTGAGGGAAGCGCGGCGATCCAGCGTGGAATATCGGCTTTTGAAATTCAGACTGTGACCCAGCCCCCACAGGTTGAGGCGGCTGATTTCGAAACTCCCCCGCGGCGAAAATCCAGTAGCGCCCGCCGCGTTGCCGATGTCGTTCGCCGCGCCGCCGATACGAGCGACTTCCGCGCCCAGCCCGAAGCCCACGTAATAGCGATGCCCTTCGGTGAGATGGTACACCACGTATTTATTTTCGGTGTCGCCCTGCTGATTTTGGATGGCCATGTCGACCTTGTCGAAGACCCCGAGATTATAGAGGCTGCGCTGCATCTCGCCCATCTTAGTCCACGAGAGCGGTTCGCCCGCCTTCAGCAGGATGTTCGGCTGGACCAGACGCATCCGCGTTTCGCGGAGGCCGGAGATCAGGACGTCGCGCACGTAGCGAGGCGCGCCTTCGTTGACCATGTAGGTCAGGTTTACTTTGTTCTGCCCTTCCACCTCAGAGAGCTTCCAGTCGAACGTCACGTCGGGATAGCCGGCCGATTGGTAGTCCTTGAGAATCACGTCCCGGTCAAGCCCCACGTTGGCTTCGCTGAACGGTTGTCCGGGAAGAGAGGCGAGGCCGGCAAGCAGGCCGGCGCGGTCGGAACGATTGAGGCCCTGCACGTCCATCGTGCCGACGGTATATTGCGGGCCCTCTTGGATTTCCATGGTAACGGCGACGTTTCCTGGCTTTCCCTCAAAATCGTCTACGGTTTTGGCAGTTACTTTGCAGTCGCGGAAGCCGTTGTCCCGATAGAGGGCGACGATGGACTCTTCGTCCCGTTTGGCAAAGCCCTGGCTGAAGCGTCCATGGCGCAGGCGAATGATGCCGGCCGGTTGCAGGAACATGCGTTCGCGAAGCTGGTCGGTCGTAAAATAGCGGTTTCCGCTGATATCCACCTTCACGAGTTTGTGGCGCTCGCCCAACGCGATGACGTAGGTGACTTCCTGAAGATCGGGTGACGCGGTTTGATTCTCAAAGTCGACGTCTACGTCGAAGTAGCCCCGATTTTGAAAGTAATCGCGCAGATTGGCGACACCGCGCACCAGGAGGTCGCGGTTCACGGTCTCTTCGTCAAATATGGGGACGTACTTTTGCAGCGTTCCTTTGGACACCTTGGCGCCCGTGGTTTTCACCTGGACTTTCGGTCCACCGTCGGCGGAGATGGTCGGTTTCACCGTGTTGGTTTCGGCGTCGTAATCTACGTGGTCCAAGACCACGTTGGCGGTCAGACGGTCATCTTTGCTGTATCGCTTGCGAACATTTTGCACACCACTCTGCTGGTTTGCGGCGGTGGCCTGTTTCCAACCGAAGAGACGCTTGTATCGGGCCGCTTTGGAGAGCGTTTCCGGGGGGAGCTTGGTATCGCCAGTAATATTGGGTGCGGTAAGGCGCGCGCGCTTTCCGGATGTCACTTCAAAGGTCAGCGAGACCTGCTGGTGCTCACTCTCGCGATTGATCTTGGGTTGAATCTCGGATTGATAGAGCCCGTTGCGCTGCATGAGGTCGCGAATGCCTTTGACGGCTCCCTGAATGTCCTCGTCATTGAACGGTGTCCCCAACTCCAAACGCGAGGCGTTCGCGAGCTGCCCTTCGCCCGGCGGGAGGCTGACTTTGCCGCGTACCTCCACCGGCCCGACGAACCACTGTTCCACGGTCCGAAAGACGAGAACCACGCCATCCGGAGAGGGTTCCCAACCGACTTCGATATCCTGATATTCACCAGTTCCATAGAGGCGCTTAATGGAGTCACGGATTTCGCTGAGGCGCACCGGTGTGCCAACGGGAAACGGAACCAGGCGGTGCAGGTCTGCTGGAGCTAGCGGCTGCAGCTGCGGTTCGAAGCGCACTCCCGAAATCGTCCGGCCTTCGTAATCCTTGGGGAATGAAAGATTGTCTGCCTGCAAAGCCACGGGGCCGGCAAGAAGGAACCAACCAAACAGACAACATACCCCAAGGGCCCCGTTTGCCATATGCTTTTCGAACAGCTGCAAGCTGGTGACCTAAGTATGAGATCTTACAATTCATACGCAACCGGCAAGGGAGACGGTTCGCCGGGCGCGTCTGCTACGATACGGACAGGAGTATTGTCTGACCAAGAGTGACCTGAACCTTACCGCCGAAACCAAAGTCGAAAACCCAACCTGGCTCATTGCCGTGCGCGCCGCGGAGGCAAAGCAGGCCACCGACATCAAGGTTCTGGACCTGACCGGCATCACTTCGTTCGCCGATTACTTCGTGATCTGCACCGGGGCGAACTCCAAGCAGATTCAGGCGATCAGCGACGAGGTCGGGCATACAGTTGAAGACAACAGGCGCACGAGTTGCCCAACAGCCTGGAAGGCTACAACCAGTCGGAATGGGTGCTGGCCGATTACGGCGATCTTCTGGTCCACATTTTCTCGCCCAAAGCGCGCGAGTATTACGGTCTGGAGCGCCTCTGGCGCACGCGGCAAGAGCGTCGAAATTCCGGCCGAGTGAAGATCTACCTCTACTTCATCGGCAAGCCGAAGGACCCCCACGCCAACGCCATCGCGGCGGATTTCCTGGGACGCGCCGGCCGCTACTCGCCCTGCGAAATGCGCGAGATCCGCCCGGAGCGCGTCGATCTGTGGGGCAAGCATCCCTCGGCGCGCAAGATCTTTCTCGACCCGGCCGGCAAGCCGATGGATTCCGCCGGCTTCGCGCGACTGATCGCCAAGGCCGAAATGGAGGGCCGCGACCTGGTGTTCCTGATCGGCGGCCACGACGGGCTGCCCGCCCGGCTGGGCGGCGCGCGCCGACCAACTGGTCTCGCTCTCCGCCATGACGTTTCCGCACGAACTGGCGCGCGCCATGCTCGCCGAGCAGATTTACCGCGGCTTCGCGACTTTGCGCGGGCATCCGTACCCGAGGTAGGCGGGGGGTAGCGCGAAGCGGGCATTTGCTCCGGTGTCCCCTCTCGCGTTAACGTAGGGCTTGCATGTCTTGGTTCAAGCGGGACAAAGGGGACGACGACAAACTCCCCAAATTAAATGACAAGGATCGCAAGGTCCGCACCGAGGGCCTGTGGCAGAAGTGCGAAGGCTGCCGCCAGATCATCTGGAAGAAGGACCTGGAGAGCAATTGGAACGTCTGCACGAAGTGCGGCGCGCACAGCCGCATCGATGCGGTCACGCGCCTGAAACTGCTGCTGGACGACGGCGAGTACACCCGGTTCGACACCGACCTTCGCTCAAGCGACCCGTTGGGCTTCGTGGATAGCAAGCCGTACAGCGAGCGCTTGCAGGGCATGCAGCAGGCCACCAAGCTCAGCGATGCGATGATCTCCGCCGCGGGCCGGCTGGCGGGCCGCCCGGTGCAGATCTGCGCCATGGAACCGCGCTTCATCGGCGGCAGCATGGGCTCCGTGGTGGGCGAGATGATCATGCGCGCTATCGAGCGCTGCATCGAGCAAGCGTCAGCCGCTGGTGATCGTCTCCGCTTCGGGCGGCGCGCGCATGCAGGAGGGCGCGGTCAGCCTGATGCAGATGGCCAAGATTTCCGCCGGCCTGATGCGCCTCGACGAGGCGCGCCTGCCCTACATCAGCATTCTGACCGACCCGACCACCGGCGGCGTCACCGCCAGCTACGCCATGCTGGGCGATCTGAACATCGCCGAACCCGGCGCGCTGATCGGCTTTGCCGGGCCGCGCGTGATCGAGCAGACCATCCGCCAGAAGCTGCCGGAGGGCTTCCAGCGCAGCGAGTTCCTGCTCAAGCACGGCATGCTGGACGCCGTGGTGCCGCGCCTGGAATTGAAGCAATATGTGGCCACGGCGCTGCGGTTTTTCGTGGACTGAGGCTGCGCTGAAGTGAACTATCCCGACTCGGTCCAGTTCCTCTACGCGCTCGGCAACGAAATCAAGACCGCGAAGCTCGGCCTGGAGCGTATCGCCGCGGTGCTGGACGCGCTGGGCCGGCCGCAGGACCGCACGCGATTCGTCCACGTTGCCGGCACCAACGGAAAGGGCTCCACCTGTGCCATGATCGAATCTGCTCTGCAGGGCCGCGGGCCGCGCGTACGGGACTCTTCACGTCTCCCCACCTGGCCGAGCCCACCGAGCGCATCCAGATCGACGGCGAGCCGATCTCCGCTGAGCGCTTCGCCGCCGCGTTCGAGCGCGTGCATGCTGCCGTGGAGCGGCTGCTCGCCAACAGCGCGATCGACCTCCACACCACGTACTTCGAGACGGTCACGGCCATGGCGCTGCTGGTGTTCGCCGAAGAAGCGGTGGACACGGTAGTGCTGGAGGTAGGGCTCGGTGGACGGCTGGATGCGACGAATGTCGTGACGCCGGAGCTGTGCGTGATCACTCCCATCGATTTCGACCACGAGGCATTTCTGGGCCGCAGCCTGGAAGCCATCGCGGGCGAGAAGGCGGGGATTCTGAAGGCCGGCGTCCCGGCGGTCTTCGCACGCCAGCGTAGCGAAGCGGCTGCCGTGCTGGAACTGCGGGCCGCACAGCTCTCGATCCCGCTGGCGCGTACTGGAAGCGTGGACGATCGACGATCTGGAAATGGACGCGCGCGGCAGCCGCTTTCTGCTCCGCGGCGAACTGGAGATGCGGATCGAGTGTCCGCTGGCGGGCGAGCACCAGGTGGAAAATGCGGCGACTGCCGCGGTGGCGCTGACCCGGTTGGGAATGTGCCGAGCCTGCGATTATCGCGGGATTGCGCGGACTCGCTGGCCCGGACGCCTGGAGCGCGTTTCGGAGAGCCCCGAGATCATCCTGGATGGCGCGCACAATCCGGCGGGTGCGCGCGCGCTGGCCGCATATATCGAGCGCTTTTATGCGGGCCGGCGTGTCCGCCTGATCTACGGCGCGATGCGCGACAAGGCTATCGAGGAAATCGGCGGAATTCTTTTCCCGCTGGCGCAGCAGGTGATTGTCACCGCACCGCGGCAGGCACGCGCACTTTCACCCGAGTCCATTCGTGAAGTGGCGGAGCACCACAATCTGAGCACGGCCACGGATCTGCAGGCGGCTCTGGAGATGGTGAGGGACGCCACGGCGGAAGACGTCATCTTCATTACCGGTTCGCTCTTCCTGGTGGCGGAAGCGCGCGAAATGCTGGTGTCTTAGTGGGCGAATCGATGAGTCTTCTACGGTCCCTGCTGGTCTCGACGCCACTGATCGTCATCAGCACCATCGTGATGGGAACGCTCTCGCTGGTCGATTCGTTCTTCGACCGGACTGGGGATTCACTGCACCAACTGGCGCGTGCCTGGGCCCGGATGCTGCTCGCGGTCAGCTTCATACGGGTTCGCGTGGAAGGTGCCGAAAAGCTCGACCCGCGGGGGGCCTACGTGTTCGTGGCCAACCATGGCAGCTTCATGGACATTCCCGCGCTGTTGGCCTCACTGCCGCAGCAGTTCCGCTTTTTCGCCAAGAAGGGACTGTTCGGTATTCCGTTTTTGGGCACGCATCTGCGGCGTGCCGGGCACATCCCGGTGGACCGTTCGAACGCGCGGGCTTCCTTGAAGAGCATGATGGAGGCGGCGCGGATCATCAGCGAGCGCGGTGTCTCGGTATTGAATTTTCCGGAGGGCGGGCGCTCGGCGGAAGGACTGCGGGAATTCAAGGAAGGACCCGCCTTTATCGCGATCAAGGCAGGCGTACCGGTGGTGCCGGTGGCCATCGTGGGTATGCGGGAATTACTTCCGATGGGCTCCTATCACTTGCGCAGCGGCGACGTGGTGCTGCGCGTCGGCGACCCGATCTTCACTAAAGAAATGAAGGCTTCCGACCGCGCGGAGCTGACCGAGCGGCTTTATCGTGAGGTATCGCGGCTGCTCGCGGTGGAGTAAGCTCGGAGCATGAGTTCCTTCGCGTGGCGCCGCCTGGTCGTGGCGCTTTGCTTTCTGGCCGCGCTACCGGCCGCCGATTTCACCACCTACATCGGAGACACCAACGACTACCGGGTGGCGCGTGTGCTCGCCGACGCTGCCGGAAGTACCTACGTCGCAGGCAGCCGCAATGACGGAATGTTCGTCATGAAGTTGGACGCTGCGGGTGCGATCGTGGTCTTCGCGACGCTCAGCGGGAAGGGTACGGACACGGTCAACGATCTGGCCGTGGATGCGGCGGGCAATCTGTATCTCGCCGGGTCGACGAACTCGGTGTTACTGCCGCTGCGCAATGCGCTGCAAGCTGCTCCGGGTTCCGGCTTTGTGGTGAAGTTCAGCGCGGATGGCACGCAACTGATCTTCTCTACTTATTTTCCCGCGGCGATACAGGCGCTGGCGCTGGACGGGGCGGGCAACGTCTATGTCACGGGTTCCACTTTCTCGCCCGCGTTTCCGGTTACACCGGGATTGCCCGCGGGAACGGTGACGCCGCCGGGCTCAATCAATGCTACGTCCGCCGCGTTCCTCACCAAGATTTCGGCGGCCGGGGATCGGATCGTTTACTCGTCGCGCATTTCCGGCCACCAGAAGAATTGCGGCGCGGGCAGTAGTTGCTTCCTGAGTAGTCGAAGCACAGTGGGAACCGCCATCGCGGTGGATGCCGCGGGCAACGCATATCTCGCCGGGAACACCGACACCGCCGACCTGCCCACCACCACGGGCGCCTTACTCACGCAAGGCACCGGCGCGTTCGTCGCCAAGGTGAACGCCGCCGGGACCGCGCTGACTTATCTGACCTACATCGGGCCGGGCTACATGCCGCTCAGCCCCAATACCAATCCCGCGAACACCGTGATGGGGATAGCGGCCGATGCGGCAGGAAATGCTTATGTGACGGGTTCGACGTTCGACGATGCTTTTCCCGCGACGCCCGGCGCCTGGCAGACGGCGCGGAAGGGTGAGACGGACGCATTCGCCGGCAAGCTGAATCCGCAGGGCAGCGCGATGGTGTGGGCGACCTACCTGGGGGGCAAGGGCGCCGACAGCGCGCACGCGATTGCGCTCGATGGAAGCGGCAATGTGTGGCTCGTCGGCACTACCGCGTCCGCTGACTTCCCGATTCAGATTGGCTCGTCGCAAGGCGGCGATCTCGTGACAGGCCTGAACGCCGCGGGTTCCAATCTGATTTATAGTGCTCGCCTGCCTAACGATACTGCTGCCGCCAGCGTCGCTGTGGATGGGGCCGGTACGTTGCACATTGCGGGGTACGGCGGGCTGGTATCGACGCTCACGACCTCACAGGGCGGAAGCTCGCGGATCTTCGGGATTGCCAACGCGGCGTTCGGCCCGGTGGGCGGGCGCGTCTCTCCCGGAGAGGTGATCTCGATCTATGGTCCGCGACTTCGGCCCCTCCCTACCTGTGACCGCGGTTCCCGATAGTTCCGGCATGATGCCGCGATCTCTGGGCGGCGTCCAAGTATCGGTCAACGGCTCGGCGGTGCCGCTGCTCTATGTCTCGGATACACAGATCAACGCGGTGATGCCGCTTTTCCTTTCGGGCGCCACGGCGCGCGTGCATGTCAGCTTCAACAGCGTGGACACAGCCGACTTCGTTGCCGCCATCGAGGAGGCAATTCCCGAAGTCTTCCAACACCCGGATGGCAGCGCGGCGGCGGTCAACCAGGATGGCAGCATCAACTCGCCGGAGCATCCGGCGGCATTCGGAAGCATCGTTGCGATCTGGGTCACTGGGATCGCAACGACGCCCTTCGGCGTGTGGCAGGACGGCCGGATCGCTGCCGGCGCCGCGGATTTCGGCTGTTGCCAGATCTTGCTGCAAGAGGGCCCGGCGGACGTACTGTACGGTGGCGCGGCGCCGGGAATCGTCGCCGGTGTGGCGCAGGTCAATTTCCGGGTGCCGGTTCCGTTTGCGAACATCCTGATGGATATCCCCGTTAGCCTCGTCGCGGGCGGCAAGACTTCGCACCCCGTACAAATCTTCGTCGGCAATCCGACGGGCGCCGAGCGAAGAGCTATTCCAACCTGGTGAGGCGATCTTTGTAGAGCGCGAAAACGCGCTTGAAGTCCAGGCCAAGCATCACGGTGACTGGGGTGGCGTCAGGCGCGACGCGCCGGTCCAGCGGAATCGTGGAGCCGTAGAACTGGCCCCACGAGGTCTGCACGTCGAGGTAGTGAGGCTCGGACTTGGTGACGAAGCCGGGATCCAGCAGATAGGCTGCGGCCAAAGAGTCCCAAAGATAACCGGTGGCATCGGGCTTCTTCAGGAACCCTGGGTACCGATTGCCCAGGTCTTCGCGAAAGAGTTGAGTGACGGGCGTGCGGGCAGCGGCGATCTGGTCGAACTCGGCCTTACGGATGCGCGCGAGGTTGCAGATATCGAGGCCGAACATGATCTTCTGCGGGATGCGCGAACGGAGGACGATGCGCGCGGCTTCGGGGTCGAACCAGAAGTTAAATTCCGCCGCGTTGGAAGCGTTGCCCGGCACGCGGATGTTGCCGCCCATGAAAACGATGCGCTTGATCCGTGTGGCGATCTCGGGCTTCATGCGGAGCGCGAGGGCGATGTTGGTCATCGGTCCCAGGGCAAGGATGGTTACTTCGCCGGGGCGGTGCTCGATTTCCGAGATCAACTGGTTGACCGCATCGCGGCGCGGCTTGCGTGCGGTCAGCTTGAAACCGGGGGCGGGAATGACCGCCGTAGGTTCCTGCGCAAAGGCGCCGATGTAGCTGAGTGTTCCCCAGCGGCGCTCCGATTCCCTGGCCATGGCGGCAGTGTGAATCAGTGGACCATCGGCGCCGAGGGCAACGGTCAGTTGAGGCCGCCTGAGCGGGTCCAGTCTGAGCAGATCCAGGATGTGGAACATGTACTCGGCGCCCTGCAGGGCCCAGACATTGCCGGGCACGATGCTGATGCTCTGTACGGTGACCTGGCCCGGGCTGCGCAACAGCATGACCAAAGCGGCGCCATCATCGCCAAAGAGCCCGGAATCGGTATCGAACCAAACGGTATCCTTGGCGGCGCCCCCAAGCCCCCCCAACACAAGGAATCCCGCCAGCATTCGCCACATGAAATCTCACTATAGCGCGATGCGCCCGCGTGCTTTCTCACGCTACAATGCGGTGGTCATGAAGAAAGTTCGATGGGGCGTATTTGGCGTTGCGAAGATTGCCGTGACGCGTGTGATTCCGGCGATGCAGGCGGGCGAGTGCTGCGAGATTGTTGGCATCGCGTCACGCGACCGCGCGCGTGCCGCAGGGGCGGCGCGCGAGCTCGGTATCCCGAAGGCCTACGGATCGTATGAGGAGATGCTGGCGGATCCGGAGATCGACGCGGTTTACAATCCGCTGCCCAATCACCTGCACCTGCCGTGGTCCACGCGAGCTGCCGAGGCAGGGAAGCACGTGCTGTGCGAAAAGCCGATCGGGCTGAACGTGAAGGAAGCGCTTGACCTGATGGCGGTACGCGATCGCACCGGCGTCAAGATCGGCGAAGGCTTCATGGTGCAGAACCATCCGCAGTGGCTGCGCATTATGGAACTGGTGCGTGAAGGACGGATCGGGCAATTGCGCTCGGCAGTTGGGCACCTTCAGCTATTTCAAACTCGACGGGGACAACATACGCAACATCCGCGAGTACGGCGGCGGCGGGCTGTTCGACATCGGCTGCTACCCGATCAAGACGTCGCGGATGGTGTTCGGCGAGGAGCCGGTGAGCGTTTCGGCGGCGGTGACGCGCGATCCGCGATTCGGCAACATCGACATGCTGACTTCCGCCATTCTGGAATATCCTTCGGGCCACTGCGTATTCACCTGCAGCACGCAGATCATGCAGCAGCAGAGCATGCGATTTTTCGGGACTACGGGGCGGATCGAAGCGGAGATTCCGTTCAACGCGACGCCCGGGGGAACTTCGCGCGTACGCATCGACGACGGCCGCGATCTGAATGGCGGCGGACTGACGATTGAAGAACTGCCGGCATCCGACCAGTACACGATTCAGGGCGACCTGTTCTCGCGGGCGATCCGGGAAGGCGGCGAGGTTCCGGTGCCGCTGGAGGATGCAGTGAAAACGATGGCGGTGATCGATGCCGTGTTCCTGGCTGCGGAGACCGGCCGCAGGCAGTCTCCGGTAGAGGTGCTGCGTGCGGCAAGTGCGACAGCTTGAAAGCGCGATGTCCCGGACGGCCGGGAATTTGCGCAATTGTTATGATGACGGTTATCAGGGGTAATCCCGGGCGCGCTGAGGCGGCATTGACTCTACGCTGTGGATAGATGCCTACGCTGCACCGATGGTTCGACAGACTCCGACGCGAGGACGATGGACAGGATCTGATGGAGTACACGCTGCTGATCGGCTTTATGGCTTTGGCCGCGGTGGGGGTGATGCTGCAACTGGGCGTGACCGCGCAAGGTCCATGGGTGACCGCGCAGACCACGTTGACCAGCGCAGCGGCAGCGCCCGGAAACCAGCCGACAACCCCGCCGTCGGATGGCCACGGCGATCACGATCACGACAACCGCTAACCGCCAGAGTATTTCCGCGATCCCCTCTCCTTGACGTTCTAGGAGAAGTTGTCTAACCTTCTCCTAGAGCGTCGAGGAATGAGGAAGCAGACCGAGCTGGTGCAGGGCACGCTGGACATGTTGATCCTGAAGGCCGTCTCGCTGGGCGGACTTCACGGCTACGGAGTCCTGCTGCGGCTGGAGCAACTGACGGGCGGCCAGCTCCAGATTCAGCAGGGCTCGCTATACCCCGCGTTGTACCGCCTGGAACACCAGGGCCTGATTGCTTCGGAGTGGGGAGAGAGCGAAAACAAGCGGAAGGCGAAGTTCTACTCGCTGACTGCGGCCGGAAGGAAGCAACTCAAGGCCGAAGAGGCGTCGTGGAACCGCTTCTCGGCAGTGGTGGCGAGCGTGCTCGGCGCGCTTCCGGAGCACTCGTGAAGATCTTCCGCCGCAAGAACTTCGAGAGCGAGATGGACACCGAGCTGCGGTTTCATATCGCGAGCTATGTCGATGACCTGATGCGCTCCGGTGTGGAACGGACCGAGGCGGAGCGTCGCGCCCGCCTGGAGTTCGGGACGGTGGAGGCGACGAAGGACGAATGCCGCCAGGCGTGGGGACTGCAGCGCATGGACGAAATCCGCGCGGACGTGCGCCTGGCGTTGCGCGCCTTTCGCACCAACCCGGGATTCACGGCGGTGGCGGTGCTTTCGCTGGCGCTTGGCATAGGCGCCAATACGGCGATTGTCGGGGTCACGGATGCCGTGATGCTTCGCGAACTTCCGGTTCGGGAACCCGGCCGGCTGGTCTTTGTGCGGACCGCGGGCACTGTTGCCGACGGCCCTCCCTATCCGTACTTCGAGCTACTGCGGGACCAGGCCAGGAGCTACGAAGCGGTGGCGGCCTTCAGCGCGTCCAACATGGACCTGGTGATTGATGGACGGCGCGAACAGGCGCGCGGTGTATGGGTTTCCGGCAACCTTTACGAGATGCTCGGAGTGGCGCCGGTGATGGGCCGCACGCTGACGGCCGCGGACGATCAGACGCCGGGCAAGGGCGGACCCTACGGCGCGGTGGCGGTAATCAGCCGCGCGTACTGGCAACAGCGATTCGGCGGCGATCCGAGTGTTATCGGGCGTGTCATTTCACAATTCGGGGGCGCAGTAACGATTGTTGGGATCATGCCATCGGAAATCATGTCGGCGGAGCCGGGGCGGCCAATCGACATGGCAGTTCCCATGATGCTCTCCGATCCGGCGAAGATGCGGGACCGGTCGGCGTTGTGGCTGGAAACGATCGCGCGGCTCAAACCGGGTGTGAGCGCGGCACAGGCGCGCGAGGAAGCCAACGGCTTGTTCCAGGGGTACATGATGGACGTCCAGGTTTCGCCGGAGGTAAAGCGGCACCTGTTCGATCACGTGGAGGTGAGTTCCGCCGCCAGGGGATTGGGCGGGCTGCGGACGCAGTTCTCGCGGCCGCTGACGGCGTTGTTGGTATTGGCCGGATTGGTCTTGCTGGCGGCCTGCGTCAACGTAGCGAACCTGATGCTGGCGAGGGCGGCGTCGCACCAAAGGGATTCGGCAGTCCGCCTGGCGATTGGCGCGGGGCGCGGCCGACTGATCCGGCAGACTTTGACGGAAGCGCTGTTGCTTGTAGGCGCGGGCGCAGCGTTAGGGATTCTGTTTGCACACCAGGGCGAGATCGCGCTGGCTGCGTTTTTGGCCGAGGGGAGAAATCAGATCGTCCTCGACCTGTCGCTGAACCTGCGCATGTTGATGTTTACGGTTGGGGTTGCCGTTTTGACCGGGATTGCGTGCGGAACGCTGCCGGCGCTGGAGGCTTCGCGTAGCGATCCGGCGGCCGGATTACAGGGAGGATCGCGAGGCGTTGCAGGAAGTCGCTTCTCGCTGCGGTTCGGCCGCGGCCTGGTGATTTTGCAGGTGGCGCTTTCGACGGTATTGCTGGCGGGCGCCGGTCTTTTCATTCGGAGCTTGCGGCTGCTGGAGTCGGTGGATCCCGGGTTTACTCGTGACAGCGTGCTGACGATGGAGGTGGCGCCGGAGCGGCAACTGTACGGCACGCCGCAATGGCTGGCTGTACAAGCGGAGGTGCTGGAGCGGGTCCGCCGGATACCCGGCGTACGCTCGGCCAGTTGGGCCACCATGAACCCGTTGAGCGGGCGCGATCGGGGAGCAATGCTGGACATTCCGGGATTCGCGCCTCGCGCAGAGCGTGACAAGAGTGTCCATCTTGCCGCGCTTTCGCCGGAGTATTTCGAGACACTGGGCGTGCCGTTGCTGCTGGGCCGCGGGTTCACGGCGCACGACGGCGCGACGGCGCCCAAGGTCGCGATCCTCAACGACACCGCGGCGCGATTTTACTTTGGCGCAGATCCGATCGGGAAGAAGGTCAGATTCGCCAATTACCAGAGCCACGATCTGGTGTACGAAATTGTCGGCGTGGTGAAGGGCGTAAAGCACGACAGCCTGCGCGACGAGGCGGAGCGTTTCATTTATCTTCCGATCCCGCAATCGGTGGACCGGATCAACCGTGTGGCGCTGGCGGTGAGATGCACGGGCGAGGCCGCCGGGTATGCCGCGCTGGTCCAACGGGTGGTTCAGAGTGTCCGTTCCACGGTCTTAATCAGCAATGTGTCCACGATTGAGAAGCAGGTGCAGGAATCGCTGACCAGGGAGCGCCTGATCGCGGGATTGTCCGCCGGCTTCGGTGGGTTGGCGCTGGTGCTGTCCTGCATTGGGCTTTACGGCGTGCTGGCGTACGCCGTGACGCGCCGCACGAATGAGATTGGAATTCGCATGGCGCTGGGCGCAAGCGCGAGCGGGATGGTCCGGCTGATTCTTCGCGAGGCGATCGGGCTGGCGGCGGGAGGCATCATTCTGGGTGTTCCGGCCGTGTGGGCGCTGGCGCGCATCTCGCGGACCTTGCTGTATGGGGTGGGGATGTTGGACATTCCTGTGTTCGCGTGCGCCATAGGGGTCCTTCTGGTCTTCGCTGCGATTGCGGGAATTGTGCCTGCACGGCGGGCCGGCAGGCTGGATCCTATGACCGCGCTACGCTGCCAGTAAGGGTCCGGCGGTAGAGCAGCCACGCAGTCGCGATGACGGCGGCGGTCCCTACTGCCAGTTTGGCTTCGAAGAGCCAGATGTTAGTGATTTCGGCTGTGGGCACAACGGAGCACAGAATGGCGAGCAGAGTGATGGCCCAGCCGGAGACGGCACTGAAGCGTTTGCCGGCCTTCCATGCGCTGCCAAAAATGTACAGGTAGGGGAGGAAGCCGTTGATCAACATCAGCGAAACCAGCGCCTGGTAAGCGGCGCGCATGGTGTCGCCGAGTTGAATGACGATCAGCAGTAAGGAGGCCAGCACTCCCAGGGTGAGGATGGAGATGTACGGTGTGCCCCAGCGTGCATGTACCCTGCCGAAGGCCGCGGGCAGCAATTGGTCTACGCCTACGACGAAGGGCAGGCGGGAGACCGAAGTACCCAAGCCGCCGAACTGGCCTACGGCACTGGCCATCACAAGGACGGCGATCACGGGTGCCAGCCAGGCGATCCCGAGAGTCTGGGCAGCGCTCTGGCCGGCTTCGGCGAGGCCATTCATCTCGCTGATTTTTTCGGGACGCAGAATGACGAGCAGGGCCACAGTAGTTGCGGCGTAGAATGCGGTGGTGAAGGCGGAGGCGATCCAGCCGGCGCGCGGCAGGTTGCGGGCAGGATCGCGGATCTCGCCGCCCATCAGTCCCGCCATTTCCAGGCCGCTCATGGCATAGGCAATGGCGGACCAGAAGCTGATGGTGTCCCAGTTCCAGGTGGGAGCGATATGGATGGGCGTGGCTGAGCCGTGGCGGCGAAAGATCACGATGGCGACGGTGACCACGAGCGCGCCCAGCACCCATATGGCGATCGCGCCGATATTCTCCGTCCACTTGCCGATCTTCATGCCCACCAGGTTGGTGCCGAGCGCGACCCAGATGGCCACGAGCGAGATGGCGAGCAGGAAGACACGGCTTCCGGCCAGCCAGGCGTATGCGGGACCCAGGGCGTAGATTCCGGCGCTCATGTAGAACATGGCGGCGCTGGGAAACCAGAACGCGATGCCGATCCAATAGAGCGTGAAAGCGAGAAAGCCGTGCCAGCGGCCGAAATCGTTGCGCGTCCAGAGATACAGGCCGCCGGTTCCGGGGTACTTGACGGAGAGCGCGGCCACCGCAATGGCCAGCGGGATCATGAAGAGCAATGCAGCCAGCAGCCATAGGGTGACGGACCCCGGACCGGCGTGGGCCGCGGCGGGAATCCATCGAGTGCCCACGATGCAGGTGATGGCGAATAACGTGAGGTCGCGCAGCCCGAGTTCGCGCTTCAGTTGCGGGGCCTTGTTATCCATTCACGCGCTCGATCTCGGCGTGTAACTCCGCGCCGATGCGGCGCAGACCTTCGCATAAGAATTCCGGTTTTCCGCCCAGCCAGACGCGGATGTAGCCTTCCAGGCCGAGGTGCGCGCCGGGAACGATCAGCACGCTCTGGTTGGTACGTATGCGCTCGCAGAGTTCGAAGCTCGGGGTGGGCGATTGGTAGCGCATGAGGCACAGAGCGCCTGCCTGCGGTTCACGGAAGGTGAGGAAACTGCCGAAACCGGCGGTCCACTGGCGCATGAGCGGCAGGTTGTGCTGCAGAATGGCGCGGGTGCGCGCATAGAGTTTCTCGCGGTTTTCCGGACGTACAGCGACGCGCGCCACAGCGTCGGAGATTTTGCCGGGGCCGATGGTGATGTAATCGTGCTGGCTCCAGCATTGGGCTACGACATCCGCGGGGCCGACGATCCAGCCGATGCGCACGCCGGGGATGCCGTAGGCTTTGGAGAGTCCACTGGTGACGATGACGCGATCGCTCATGCCCCAGAAACTCGGGGTGCGCGGGCTGGCGATTTCGGCGCCGAGGTAGACCTCGTCGGCGATGAGATAGGCTCCCACTTCTTCGCAGCGCCGAACGATGCGCTGCATGGCTTCGAGCGAAAGTACGCTGCCCGTCGGGTTGTTGGGATTGGAGAGGTAGACCAGGCGGGTTCTGGGATTGACGGCGAGTTCGAATTCCTCCCAGTCCGGTTCCCAGTTCTGATCGATGCGCAAGCGGAAGCGATTCACCCTGGCGCCCAGGCTTTGGGGCACGCCGTGGTACTGCATGTAGTTGGGGACTTCGAAAGCGATCTCATCGCCTTCGCGCAGGAGCGCCAGGGCCAGCAGGTAATTGGCTTCGGAGGTGCCGTTGGTGACCTCCACCTGGTCTACCGATGCACCCGGATAAATCCGCGTCAACTCCTCGCGGAGCGGAATGGTGCCGTTGGACTGGCTGTAACCCAGCGGGGTATCGAGGAGCAGGTCGAGATCCAGCCCCATCTCGCCCAATTCGCGCAGGGTCACGGGGCGGATGCCGCTTTCGCTGAGATCCATCTCGACGAGGTTCTCCCAAGTGGACTGCATGCGCTCCATCTCAAACGGTTCGATCTTCAAAGTGCCCCCATATAGCAGTACTCGGCGATGTACAGGTCTTCGATGCCGAGACCGGTGAAATCCGCGACGGTGATGCCGGCGGAATCGAATGCGACCGGCGCTTCGCAGTACTCGCCGATCTCGACCGCGCGGCCGGCCTGGTCCGCCGCGTGTTGCAATTCACCAAGCTTCGCACACTGACGGCGGGAATCCACCAGCAGCAGCCCGGCGCGGCGCAGGATCTCCGGGTCGAGTTCCTGCTTGCCGGGAGAATCCGAACCGACGGCGGAAATGTGGGTACCGGGTTGAATGTGGGAGGCATGGAGCAGCGGGAGGCACGACGCGGTCGCGGTGACGATGAGGCGTGCGGCAAGGGCGACGGCGGCGGGTGAATCGGCGAGAGAGATTTCGATGTGCGGAAGCGCGGCCTGCAGATCCCGCCGGCATTCTTCGGCGTGGAGGGGATTGCGGCCCCAGACGCAGATTTGGCGGAGGTCGAGGAGTTCGGCATGCATTTGCGCTTGCAACCCTGCCTGGATGCCGGTGCCGAGAATTCCCAGGACGCGGTCGCGGCGGCCCAGTTCGCGGGTTACGAGGGCGGAAACGGCGGCCGTGCGTACGTCGGTGAGATGCCCGGCATCGGCGAGGTAGGCTACGGGTTCGCCGGTTTCGGCGGATGACAGGAACATCATGCCGTTGCCGGTAGCCCGGCCGCGCGCGAGGTTATCGGGAAAGGTGGAGGCGAGTTTGAGCACAAAGTGCCTGCCGCCGCGGCGATAGCAGGACTTCATGTGAACTTCGGCGTTCCCGGAGGCGATGGCGAGATGCATGGGCATCGGCATCTCGCATTCGCCGCGGCTCCAGGAAATGACGGCGTCACGCATGAGCGAAATAATGTCCCGGTACACGAGGAGGCTTCGGATCTCGGGGAGTTCGAGAATGCGCATCAAGCGAGAGGCGGGGTTTTGAAGGCCTCGTCGATTTCGACCTGATAGCCGCTGGCGAGGCGGTTGGTTTCGTTCGCCATGCCGACCACGGACATGAGTTCGGCGAACATGGCATCGGTCATTCCCGCCTTGCGGGCGGCGGCTGTATGCGAGGCGATGCAATAGGCGCACTGGTTGGTGGCGCTTATGGCTACGTAGAGCATTTCCTTGGTGAGCGGGTCGAGCGCCCCGGGCGACATGATCTGCTTGACGCTTTCCCAGGTGCGGCGCAGGGTGGCGGGGTCGTGCGCCAGGGCCTTCCAGAAATTGTTGATCCAAGTGGTCTGGCGGGTGGCCATGATGTCGTCATAGACGGCACGCACTTCGGGAGGAGCATCCGGGTATTCGACGAATCCGAGGGTCGCCATGCCGACCAGGATAGCGCGCCAGAACGATTACGCGTAGACCGAACGGTTCATATCCAAAGCGAGGTTGGCATTCATGAAACATTCATCGGACAATCACAAACAAGGAGGTGCCACATGTACACTGTCATCGTGTTTCCAGGGGGGCGCCGGTGTGACGCTCTATTGTTGTCGGCTTCGCCAGAGCGCTTGCGGGTCGTGGTCCAGGGCCGATCGGATACCGTGGAACTTCGAATGATCGAGGGCCGGTGGATGTCGGACAGCGGAGTATGCGTCGAATTGGGCGCGATCCTCAACGACGAGTCGGCGGCCGCTAAACGTCTGTTGGCCAGTGCCCGTCCTCGCACGCTCTCGGCCAGCTAAGCAGTTGTTGGCGTTGGTTCGAGTGGAACTTGAAAGATGCCGCTACAACGTGTTCACGTTGAAGCGCTAAGTGAAGCATATCCGCACCAGAGGTAAAAGGGAAATGAACCTCACTCCTCATCGAGGGGCATTTCCCTGCGATACTTGGCCATCGGGTTTTCGGGATCTACCCTTTCGGGCCAGGAGCGAATCATGTGGATGCCGGCAATCGGCGCCACGACCAGAATCAACAACAGGAAATAGGAAACCGGCGCCCAGTCGGTGATCCAGGTGGATGCGCCCATTGCCAGGCCCAACAGGAAATGCTGGGACTGCGGAGCGATCAACACAAAAAAGAGAATAAACAGGAATGCTCCGAGAAACATCATAGCTTCCGACCTCGCTTCCAAGTGATTTGACTACTTGTCTGTTTCACCACATTCCCGCCGTGAGATTCTGCGCTGCTTTTCGTTAGGCGGCACGACAGTCCCCAGGGAACTGCCGAATACTCCCTTTGGTAAACATCACGCGGCACGCTGTGCGTTGTTGACCTGCAGGCGACGGACGATTTCGCTGTAGATTTGAACGGCCGCCCGCAATTGCCGGATCTCCTCCTCCAACTCATCACGCTCCTGTACGAGGGCACCGATGCGAAGGCTGAGACCATCCTCGAAAGATGTTCGATTCTTAGCAGGCCGGGAGGCGGTTGAACCGGCGTGGGTAGCGGCGTTCATGAACCCACTATACGATAATTACGGCACTAATGAGACATAGACGTCGTAAATCTTTGGTAAACAACCGAGGGAAAAGTTAGCACTAACTGCTTGTGTACCCTTCGGTTAGGAGGGTACGGCGTACCGGAGCCCAGCACCGGAAGCACCTCGAATTCCGGCGCGATCAGGGCTTGGTATCATGATGGAAACAATATGCCTGATTTGGGTTCGGAGTGCGTTCCACTCTCAGAAGCCGTGACCGACGGTATTCGCGTCGAGGTGATGTCGAGCTATTCTCCCGAAAACTCGCGGCCGCTGGAAGGCGAATGGGTGTTCCAGTATACGGTGCGGATCACGAACCAGGGAAGCCAGACGGTGCAATTGCTGAGCCGGCACTGGGTGATCACGGATGCGGCGGACCACGTCGAAGAGGTCAGAGGTCCTGGGGTAGTGGGCGAGCAGCCCGTGCTGGCGCCGGGCCAATCTTTCAAGTATTCGTCCTGGTGTCCGCTGAAAATGCCGATGGGCGTGATGCATGGCACCTATCAGATGGCGCGGACGGACGGGAGCCATTTCGACATTGAGATCGCGCCTTTCGGGTTGAAGGCACGGTACACGGTTCATTGAGAGCTCACGCCGCTTAGGCGGCGAAGCGATAACCCACGCCGCGCACGGTATGTATGTGGCGCGGGTTTTGCGGATTATCTTCGAGTTTCTGGCGCAGCCAGGCGACGTGTACGTCGATGGTGCGTGACGACACGCCGGGTTGATACTCCCACACTGCCTCCAGCAGTTCGTCGCGTGAGACTACGTTGCCGCGCCGATCGATCAGGTAGCGAAGAAGATCGAGTTCCTTGGCGGCGAGATTCAGCTCCACGCCGTCTTTGTGGACTTCGCCTCTTTCGAAATCGATGTCCACGCTGCCGAATTGGAAGCGGGTGACCGGTGAGAGCTTGTCATGCTTCACGCGACGCAAGAGGGCCTCGATGCGTGCCAGCAGTTCGGGCGGTTCGAACGGTTTGGTGAGGTAATCGTCGGCCCCCAGTTTCAGGCCCACGACGCGGTCGTAGAGCTGGGTCTTGGCGGTGAGCATGAGGACGGCGACGTCGTTGCCCTGCTGGCGGAGCTCGCGGCAGACTTCGAGGCCGCTCTTGCCGGGCAGCATGACGTCGAGCACGATCAGATCGAACTTCTCCTTGAGGGCTTTGGACAGGCCGGAAGGTCCGTCGGTGGCGCTTTCGACATCGTAGCCCTCCGCCGCCAGCAGGTCGGACAGGGTCATCACGAGCCCGGGTTCATCCTCCACCAGCAGTATGCGCGCACTCATGAGGCTTCTCCGGCGGGCGCGGCGGGAAGGTGGACGATGAATTCCGTGCCCTTCGCCGCTGCGCTCTTCACCTGTATGCTACCTCCGTGCGCCTCGACGATTTTTTTCGCGAGGTTTAAGCCCAGGCCGGTGCCGTGGATCTGGTCCTGTAGGGCGCGGCGGCCGCGAAAGAACGGCTCGAAGATGTGAGCCTGCTCGTCGGCAGGGATTCCCGGTCCGCGATCGGCGACGCGGATTTCGACCGAGGGTTTGACGTCGCCGCCGGTTCGGGATGCCGAGAGGCCGACCCAATGGCTATCGCCCGCGCCATACTTGGCCGCGTTGTGGAGCAGGTTCTGGAGCGCCTGTTTGAGCGCCATGGGGTCGCCCATGACCATGGGCAGGTCCGGGTCGATATGCGTTTCCAGGGTGCAGCCAGCCTCCTGGACGACCGCCGGGCCGAATCGACCGTCTCTTCGAGGATGGTGGGGATGGAGAGCGGTTCGGGATTTTGAATGGCGCGGCCGGAGGTGGCGCCGGAGAAGCGGAGTACCTGTTCCACGAGGAGCTTGAGACGTCCGCTCTCCTGCTGGATGAGCACGCCATAGCGCTCTACCTGCGCCGGGTTGGCGGCGAGTTTGCCGCGCAGATTGTAGGCGGCGGTGTGGATCACGGTGAGCGGGGTGCGGAGCTCGTGGGAGATGCCGGCGACGAAATCCATCTGGAGGTCGGCCAGCTTCTGGGCGCGGCGGGTGTAGGTGATGAGGGCGGCGACGCTCGCCATCATCAACAGGAGTACGCCGGCCGGTGACTGCGAGGTTGCGCCAGCGGGCCTGCGCGACGACGGCTTCGAGCGAGCCGGCGCGATGGCGCACAAACATCTGCCAGCGTCCCGACTCGCCAACCGGTCCGCCGCGTCCGCGACCCCGTCCGCGCCCGCCCTGGATCGGCGGCGGAAGATCTGGTCGTAGGGCGTGTCGAACAGGCCCACGGACGCGTCGGCGTTGGCAGACACTTGCGTCCCGGGATCGGATTGGTAGATGACTACCGGCGGGTGTTCGCGGGTTAAGACTTCCACCTGATAGTCGAGGGTTCCATTGGATTCCAGGTGCCGCTGCAGCGAGTTCGGGCAGGAGAACCTCGCGGACATATTCCGGGTTCAAATCGAAGATCGAGCGTGGGACCTTCGCCGCGGCCGGGCTGACCGGGAGAGTGGCCGGGTCCGGAGGGTGGGGACGCCGGCACATCGAAGAGCATTCCCTGCGCGTCGGGAGGAGGTCCGGGGAACCCGCGGCCCGGCCGCCCTTCCGCCGACATCATGGTTTCCAGGCGTGCTTTCAGGGGCGCCCAATCCGCGGGCCACTGCACAGTTTCGAAGACGATCTTTGTCCGGATTGAGGCTGCGCAGCACCAGGGTCTTATTGCGCGGGTCGACGATCGCAATGTGGCGAAAAATCTGCCGATGGCGCGCGGTGGTCTTCCACTGCGCGTAACGGGCAGCCATTTCGCTTTCCACGGTCGCGATATCGGAATCGGCATCCACGGGCATCAAGGCGCGCGCCGCCGCGGCGATCTCGGTGCTGAAGTCAAGACTGACACGGTTGAGGCTTGCCTGCAGGCTGCCGCGCAGGCGGTCGCGCGCGGCCGCGCTGACCTCGCCGATCCAGCCGTATTGCAGCACACCCAAGACTCCGCACAGTACAAAGAGCCCGGCGACAAAGAGCCAGGATAGTGCCGTGCGCCGCCGATGTTTGCCAAGGCCCTGCATCACAGAAATCGCCGTGTCTTCACCTTACGCTTATCGATGCTTAACGCGCCACTATCGCCGGGTAAAGAAAGTATTAAGGACGTTAAGCTTTGCGTTCCCACGGCAACCTTATC
Organism: uncultured Solibacteraceae bacterium; assembly: GCA_963792055.1. Taxonomy (GTDB): domain Bacteria; phylum Acidobacteriota; class Terriglobia; order Bryobacterales; family Bryobacteraceae; genus Solibacter. The sequence continues at coordinate 73,916 of CAWBUV010000013.1, forward strand.
GGTGCAACCAGCACCTTCCCATCAGAACCAATATGACTGCCACAAGCGCTTACTCATATTTTTTGCGAATCGCAGCCGCCTGTTTCACCGCGTGGGCACTGACGGCCTCGGAATACCATGGCACGGTGGCCACCAGCGGGCTGCCCGTTCCCGGTGTCACCGTCACGGCTACACAGGCCGGCAAAAAGGTGGTGACTACCACCGATGAGCGGGCCGTTTCACGTTCGCGGAATCTGGCCGACGGCACGTGGACACTGGAAGTGGAGACGTTGGGCTTCGTGAAGCTGACGCGGGAGGTAGGTCGTGGCGCCGGCGGCTCCGCCGCCTCAATTCTCGTTGAAGATTCAATCCGAGGCGGCGTTGATTGCCGCTCTTGAACCTTCGCGGCCGCTGTCACAACCGGGCCCGGCGGTTGCGCCGGTTGCGCCACGTGGCACGCCTGCCATCGCGGGCCCGGCGCCTCAACGGCAGGCAGCGTTTCAGCGCTTGAACGTCAATCAGGCTGCCTCTACAAGCGCCATCGCCAATGAAGGTGCGATCAAGGCGGAAGAGATTGCCGACCTCAATCAAAGCGCCGCCAATTCGTTCATCGTGCAAGGCAGCCTGAGCTCTGCCGCCGGACTTGCCGCAGCAGAACGATTGGGGCTTCGGCGGGCGCGGCATGGGACCGGACGGTATGGGCGGCCCGGCGATGGGCGGACCCGGCGGCGATGGTGCGGGTGGGGCTCCCGGGATGGCGCCGCGGCGGTCGCGGACCGGGTGGTCCGGGCGGCGGATGGGACCTGGAGGGGGCCGCGGCGGACCCGGCGGCGGTCCTGGTGGCGGGGGGCCTGGTGGCGGCGGCCCTGGAGGCCCGGGTGGTCCTCCAATGGGCGGCGATCCCGGGATGGGATGCCGAGGCGGTGGGCGCGGTGGGCCGGACTGGCAAGGGCGTCCAAACGCGATGGCGTTCGGGAACGGGAGGCGCGACCCGCGCACCATGTACAACGGGAATGCGTCGCTTCAGCCTGGATAACTCCCTATGGGATGCGCGCAGTTACTCGGTGACCGGCGCCGCGGTGAACAAGCCGGCCTACGCGAACGGCCGTGGGAGCATCATGTTCGGCGGCCCGCTGCGGATTCCGAAGCTGGTGAGCGCCAGCAAGCGCATCATGTTCACGTTCGACTACCAGGTGCAGCGCAATCGCACAGGCGTGATCTCGGATCCGGTCAACATGCCGACCGCGTTGGAACGGATCGGCGATTTTTCACAGAGCACGGTGCAGGGCGCGGCGGTGACGATTTACGACCCTACGACCGGCTCGCCATTCCCCGGCAACAGGATTCCGGTGAACCGTATCAGCGCTGCATCGACCGCGCTGCTGCAGTATTTCCCGAATCCGAATCTGCTTTCCGCCGACCGCAACTATCAGACATCGTGGAGCGGCCGGAACAACTCCCAGAACATCAATTCGCGGATCTCCAATATCAAGATTGGAAGCAAGGACACGATCAATGGCGGCATTGGCTATCAGGGCAGCAGCAGCATTACTCCGAATCTGTTCCAGTTCATCGACACGCGGCGCGGGGCGCGGCATTAACGCCAACCTCGCGTGGTCGCGGGCCATCACTTCGCGGGTCATCAACAATCTGCGCTATACGTTCAGCCGCAGCCGCCAGCTCTCGTCGCCGTACTTCGCCGAACAGCGAGAATGTGGCGGCGGAGCTGGGCATCGCGGGCACGTCACAGAACGCGGCAAACTGGGGGCCGCCGAATTTGAGTTTTACGAACTATGCGGAGCTGACCGACGGCAATTATTCATTGAACCGCAACCAGACGAGCGCGATTGGCGAGAGCCTGACCTGGGTTCGGGGGCTGCATAACTTGTCCTTCGGCGGGGATTACCGCCGCCAGCAGAACAACCAGCTGGCGGATAACAACGGGCGCGGCACTTACGCGTTTAACGGCTCGATGACCAGTTACCTGGTGAATGGTGTGGCGCAGTCCGGCACGGGATACGACCTGGCAGACTTCCTTTTGGGATCCCCCGCCACCAGTTCCATCCGGTACGGGAATCCGGACAAGTATTTCCGCAGCTCGGGCTACGACGTGTTCGTCAACGACGATTGGCGGATCTCGCCAAGGTTCAGCCTGAACTTCGGAATTCGCTGGGATTACGCGACGCCCGTCACCGAGCTGTATAACCGCATGGTGAATCTGGAGATCGCGCCGGGTTACACGGCTGCTGTGGCGATTCCGGCCGGTTCTGCCGGGTTGCCAAACTCCTTGATCCATCCGGACCGCAACAATTTTTCTCCCCGAGTGGGCTTTGCGTGGCGGCCGCTCCAGAAGGGGTCGCTGGTGGTGCGCGGCGGATACGGAGCTTACTACAATACGTCGGTCTACAACATCATTGCGGGCAACATGGCGCAGCAGCCGCCCTTCGCCCAATCGCTCAGCGTCTCCGGATCGGCGGCGAACCCGCTGAGCATCACGAACGGGTTCCTCGCGGCATCCGGCGATACACTGACCAGCACCTTTGCGATCGATCCCAACTATCGCGTCGGGTACGCACAGACCTGGACGGTCTCGGTCCAACACGACCTGCCGCTCGGTATGTTCGCAACGGCCGGCTATCTCGGCACGAAGGGCACGCGGCTAGACCAGCAGTTCATTCCGAATTCGGTGGCGCCGGGCGCCACGGCGTCGGAGCTGCCGCATAACTTCATCTATGAAACGTCCGGTGGGAATTCGATTTACCATGCCGGCACAGTTCCAGTTGAACCGGCGATTCCGCAGCGGAATCATGGCGAACGCCGGATATCAGTTCTCAAAGTCGATCGATGATGCCGGCACCGGCGGACGCGGGCAAGGCAATACGCCGGTGGCGCAGAACTGGTTGGACCTGGCGGCGGAACGAGGGCTGTCCAGCTTCGATGCAAGGCACAATCTGACTCTGCAGTTCCAATACAGCACCGGCATGGGGCGAAGCGGCGGCACGCTGGTGAACGGTTGGAAGGGCGCCCTGATGAAGGACTGGACGGTCGGGGGCAATGTAAGCCTCCGCTCGGGAAATCCATTTACGGCGACTGTTGGCGGAAACCGGTCGCAGGTCAGCGGTACGGCGGTGAGCAATACCCTGCGAGCCAATGCTACGGGACTGAGCGTGGAAGAGGCAGGATCGCTCTTCAACACCGCTGCCTTCTACGCTCCGCTGGCAGGCGAGTGGGGCAATGCCGGACGCAATACGATTTCGGGGCCGACTACGTTTTCGTTGAACGGATCGCTGGGACGCGTCTTTCGGTTTGGCGAACGGCGCAGCGCCGACCTGCAATTCCAGGCGCAAAATCTTTTGAACCGCGTAACCATTACGAACTGGGGCACGGTCCTGGGTTCCTCCAACTATGGCCTGGCAACGTCCGCCGCCGCCATGCGCAAGATCAGCATCAATCTGAGGTTCAGGTTTTAAGCTTATGAGATCATTCATTGCCATCGTACTCATCACGCAGTTCGGCGTTTACGGTCAGCAGCAGAGCGCCCCAATGGTTCCGAAGGGTACTTATAAGTTTGAGGTGAACAGCCAGTTGGTCGTCGTCAATGTTTCGGCTAAGGATAAGAACGGGGCGTCTCTGGACGGGATGACGTCCTCGGACTTCACGGTGACCGAGGACGGTAAGACGCAGCAGATCAAGGTGTTCGAATTCCAACGGCTGGAAGAAGGGCCGATGCCCGAGGTTGAGGCGGCGCCAGCGGTGACTCCGGAGGCCAAACCGGCAGTGGTGCAAGGTGCGGCCAAAACCATCGCGCCGGCCAAGGCTGGAGAAGTAAAGTACAAGGATCGCCGGCTCCTTGTGATGTTCTTCGACCAGGCAGGCATGCCGGTGGCCGACCAGATTCGTGCGCAACGCGCAGCGTTGAAGTTCGTCAAAAGCCAGATTACGGCCTCGGACCTGGTGGCGGTGATGACGTACGCCACCAGCTTGAACGTAGTTCAGGATTTCACGGCGGATCGCGACACGCTCGAGAGGGTGATTCGCGGTCTGACCGCCTCGGACATCGGGATGGCAAATGGCAGCACGGGCGACGACAGTGAGGCTGACAATGGCGCCGCGTACACGCAGGACGACTCGGAGTTCAACATCTTCAACACGGACCGGCAGTTGGCCGCGCTGGAATCGGCGGTCAAGATGCTGGGCAGCCTGTCCGAGAAGAAGGCGCTGGTTTACTTCGCCAGCGGCATGACGCGCACGGGCATCGACAATCAGGCGCAACTGCGTGCCACGATCAATGCGGCAATCCGCAGCAACGTGGCGTTTTACCCGGTGGACGCGCGCGGTCTGGTGGCGACAGCGCCGCTGGGCGATGCCACACAGGGGTCGCCGGGCGGACAGGGTATGTATTCGGGAAGCTCCCAGCGGACCGCGCAATCCAACTTCCAGGCGCAGCAGGAAACGCTGCATACGCTGGCGGCGGATACCGGCGGCAAAGCGCTGCTGGATAACAACGACCTTTCCTTGGGCATCGTACAGGCGCAGCAGGCTACATCCAGTTACTATATTCTCGGTTACTACAGCAGTAATCTGGCAACCGACGGCCGGTATCGCCGGATCAAGGTGCAGGTTAACCGGAATCAGAATGCGAAGCTCGACTATCGGACGGGTTACTTTGCTTCCAAGGAATTTAAGCAGTTTACGTCGAGCGACCGGGAACGGCAACTGCAGGAGGCCCTGATGCTGGGCGATCCGGTGACTGGTCTTTCCCTCGCCCTGGAGGTAAATTATTTCCGCCTCGCACGGGATCGCTACTTCGTTCCGGTGTCGGTGAAGATACCTGGCAGCGACATCGAACTGGCCAGAAAGGCCGGCGCGGAAAGCACGCGGCTGGACTTCATTGGCGAAGTGAAAGACTCCAAAGGAATGTTGCAAGGCACGGTTCGCGACGACATCACCGTCAAACTGAAGGGAGAGACTGCCGGCCAACTGGCTACGCGGAATCTGGCCTACGACACGGGCTTTACGCTGCAACCCGGCGCCTACACGCTGAAGTTTCTGGCGCGCGAAAACGAGACCGGAAAGATGGGAACGTTCGAGACCAAGTTCGTCATTCCGGACCTTACGAGCGAGCAAAAGTATCTTCCACTTAGTTCCGTCGTGCTGAGCTACCAGCGTGAAAATGTGGCCGCTACGGTGGGAAGCGCGGAACGCGACAAGAAACTGCTGGCCGCCAATCCTCTGGTTCAGGACAACCAGAAACTGATTCCCAGCGTTACGCGGGTATTTCGTAAGGACCAGGAGATGTATGTGTATCTGGAAACCTACCAGCCTGCAGCCGAAAGGACCGAACTCATGGTGGCCAGCGTGAGCTTCTATCGCGGCAACGTCAAGGCGTTTGAGACGACGCCGTTGAAGATCACCGCGGGGCTCAATCCGAAATCCAAGGCCGTGCCCGTCGGCTTCAGCGTTCCTCTGAGTAAGTTACAACCGGGCAGATATACATGCCAGGTGAATGTACTGAATCCCTCGGAGCAGAAGTTTGCCGTCTGGCGTTCGCCTGTAGTCCTGCTGCCTTAACCCTGTGTTGCGGCACTTAACCCCTTTAGTGGGGACGGCGTCGTCCGGAAGGCGTCTGATCACCTAAGATGGTTACTCAGATCAAACTTATTTGCATCCTAACTGCGGCGACGACTCGGAGGAGTTGCCGCGTCCTTACAGCTCCTGACGCAATTTGATGGTCGAACGTCCACCACCGCGATCCGCGAAATGCAGAGCGAAATCGACAGACTGTACCGCGACGTCCAAGTCCCGATCCTGTGGCATGAACTCTCGGGTTATCAGTCTGTAGGGGAGGCCCCGCGCATTGTATTCATCCACTTCGTTGGCGACTGCCGGCCTGTACGCCTGCCTCCGGTGCACACGGTTGCAGGAGTTGCTCTCGCGGGTGTAAGCCGCGTCGATGGCCGGATGCTACCACTTGTGACGGTGGACTGCGATCGAGTAGCCCGGTATTTGTGGCCGGCTATGACCGGCCTGGAAAGGGTAAGGGGAGACGCTGCTTTCGGACGTGCCTTAGCTCGCGTGGTGGCCCACGAGTTGTATCATTGCCTGACTGGAACGGCGAAGCATAGTCATTCGGCACTTTTTCGAGCCGACATTTCGGCGAAGGCATTACTGGCTGGTGAGTTGGATTTCCGGGCGGACGAAGTCCTCAATTTAAGGAGGGCTTTCACGCGTGTGCCGCCGGGCCGCGTCACCATCTGAGGTGATTGAGACTAGGCTAACGCCGCCCGCATGTAGTCCATGCAGCGTTTGACTTCTTCGGGAGAAGTTCGAATACCAGGGTACTCGTACTCCACAAAGGCTCGGATGGGGTACTTCTTCTCCTTGAGCAGTGCCAGCACCGGTTTGATGGGGGTATCGCCGTCGCCAAACTGCTCGTTGGTGCCGTCGTTCTTCTTGCGATCTTTGATATGCAGGTGAGTGATGCGCTCGTGGTTTTCGCGGATGTAAGCCACGGCGTCGAAGTTGGCCGCGGTGAAGTGACCGATGTCCAGATTCACCTTGTAGTACGGGGAGAGCGCCATCCCTTTGGCAAAGCTCTCGGCCGACGCAAAGCGGTTGGTGTCGGCGACGTTGGAATTGCCATGCAGCGCTACATAGAATTTGTGTCGGCCGGCGAAGGGCGCGACGCGTTCGGCCATGGTGAGGGTGGTGGAAGTTGCGATCACCTCGGCGCCCAGCGACTTTGCATGTTGGAAGGTAGCGTCGATCTCCTCGTCGGTGAAGGTGTCGTTGTAGTTCACCGTGTAGGCGACCACGCGCACGCCGGCGTTTTCGAACTTCTTCTGTATGGCCTGAAAGTGCGCGGCCGGAGCCGTGATCCGCCACTTCCGGAGGGCTTCGCGATTGGATCTCTCGAGAGCAGCTTGCTCCTCGGTTCGCGGCACGCGCGGAGGACGCGGCATCCCATAGGGAGCGGGCGGTTCCGGAGGCAGAGCAGCACCGGCCGGTTCGATGGTGGGGGAGTAGAGCTCGATTTCGCCCACGCGGCAGAACTGGAGTGCCTTGATGACGGGATCGACGATGTCCTGCCCCTGAGTGCGAGGAAAGTCGCGAAAGCTGTAAGTACTGGCTCCGAGGCGGACGCCGTTGACGCTGGAATCGATGGTTGCGCCGAGCAGTGCGGACGCAGGGATGCCTGCGAGGGCGATCTTACCGAAGTCTCGTCTGGAATACATCCAATGCTCTCCTTGTGCCACGACCTTGCAGGTAGTCTACAGTGCTGCACGCCAAGGGGCAAGCGAGCGCCGCGAATTGCGCGCCTCGCGGGCAATCCGCTAGACTACTCACTGTTTGCGCAAGCCCCCTAATATCGCTCTATTCCCGGCAGTGGCAATGGCCTGCATCGCAGCCGTCGCGGCCCCGGCGGTAGTCTGGGGCGCGACGTGTCCCGCCCGTCCCGTGCGCTCCGTGACGTCGCCGCAGATTCCTTCGGATGTCTGTATTCCGGACCCGTTCGTGAATCTGACGATCGATTATTTCGACGACTATTCGTGGCGCGCGTTCGTGGCGATGGTTTGGCCCGCCGCGAAGGGCCAGCGCGGGGTACCGGACCACGCAAAGGATATAGTCGCCGCCGGTCCGCGCGTGTTTGAAACCTATAAATCGCTCTGGGAGATTTTTCACGACGATGGCTCGGCGCCAAACGCCGACTTCAACAGTGCCGGCGCGGCGGTGGACAATGCCTGCCGCGTGGACGCCGGATTCGGCGGTGTGGTGCTGGCTTCGAAGAACGGCATCGACGATATCGGCCAGGCGGGGATTGGGGAATTGTTGGGGCCGCTGGTGGCGCAGAACGGCCGGTATGTTCGCTACCAAACGCTTTACAACCGCGTGGAGTTCGACGAGATTGTGCGGAACAAGTTCTATTTGAGGAGTAATCTGCCGGTGGTGCCGAGCCCGCGCCCTGACAAACCGGTTTTCCAGTTTGCGAATGGCTCCGTTGCGATCAAGGCGGCGTGGCTGGACATGGCGGGGATTTCCAGAGCGCGGCGGAAGCGATTCTATACGCGCAGCGCCATCGTTAAGGATCCGGCGACGGGAAAATGTTCCAGCGTCACGGTGGGTCTGGTGGGGTTGCATATCGTGCAGAAGACGCCGAGCCGGCCGCAATGGATCTGGTCCTCCTTCGAGCAGGTGGACACCGCGCCGAATTTCCAGGGCGCGGTGGGAACCTTCACCTTGAACGATGGCACCCCCGGGCCGATGCCGGCCGAGAATCCGCTGGCGCTCGTACCCCTGGTGCGACAACCGGCGGCACCGTTCAACGTAATCCGGTCGGCGCAGGCGCCGATTCACTTTGACACGTCGGTCACCAATCGGGGCTATCAGGAACTGTTGCGCAACACGGTCTGGCAATATTACAAGCTGGTGGTGACGCAGTGGCCGTTGCAGCCTGGAAATCAGGCGCTCCCGGTGCCTGCCACACAGACCGGCGAAATCTTTCATACGTTTCCGGGAACCGGTCCGGGTACGTCGGCCAAATCGGCGTTTGCCAATCTGTCAATGGAAACGTTCGACCAGGGCCGCCCGGAACTGGGTTGCATGAGCTGCCACAACCAGGCGCGCATGGGGGCGGATTTCATGTGGAGTGTGTTGGACCACGCGTACCCTTCGACGCTGGCTCCGGCTGCGCGCGAGACCACGGCGAAGCGCTGACTACGTCTATCGTATGATGGGCGCAGTGGCCAGACAGAAGCTGTTTCTCATCGACTCGTTCGGGTTTATCTTTCGCGCATATCACGCGCGCGCGCGGTCAGGCGCCCCGCCGATGCGGACCAGCACCGGGTTCTCCACCGAGGCGGTCTACATCTTCAACAACATGCTGCGCAAACTATCGAAGCAGTACAGTCCGGCCTACATCGCGGCGGTTTTCGAAAGCAGCGAAGCCGACGCATCGTGTGCAGGAGTTCGCGGAATACAAGGCCAACCGCACCGAAACGCCCGCCCGATCTGCTCGACCAGATTCCCTTCGTCCGGAGAGTGCTGGAAGCGATGCGGATTCCGATTCTGGAGTATCCCGGCTTCGAAGCCGACGACGTGATCGGAACCCTGGCGCGGCGCGCGGAAGCGGCGGGAATGGACGTGGTCATCGTGTCCAGCGACAAGGACATGCTGCAACTCGTAAACGAGCACGTCGCGATGCTTAATCCCGCGAAGGACGACGAGTGGTACGACCCGGAAAAGGTGAAGACGTTCCTGGGCGTGCGGCCGGACCAGGTGGCAGATCTTTTTGCGTTGAAGGGCGACGCGGTGGACAACATTCCGGGCGCGCCGGGGATCGGCGACAAGGGCGCGAAGGACCTGATCGAGCGGTTCGGGTCGCTCGACGCCGCGCTGGAGCGCGCGGCCGAGGTGGAGAAGAAGACCTACCGCGAGAGCCTGCAAAACAACGTCGAGCGCATCCGAATGAGCCAGCGGCTGGCGACCATCTCTACCGATGTGCCGGTGGAGTTCTCCGCCGAAGCGGTGAAGGCGCAGGCCGCCGACCCGGAACTGCTCAAGGCCATCTATAAGGAGATGGAGTTCGACAGCCTGCTGAAAGAACTGGGGCCCAGCGAGGATACGCGCGAGCGTCAGTATGGCGTGGTTGCCAGCGCTGACGAACTGACGGGCTGGCTGGCGGAGGCGCAGGGCGCGCCGGTGGCGGTGGCGATTTCGAAATCGGCGGAAGGCGAGTTTGCACTGGACACGATCGGCCTGGCGTGGCGTGCCGGGCGAGGCGCGCGCCGTGCACACCGAGCATTTCGCGGCGCTCGACGCCGTGGCTGGAAGATGCGGGCGCGATCAAGATCGCCTGCGACGTGAAAGCGGCGCTACTGGAGCTCGCGCGGCTGGGGATCGAAGCGCGCGGCTTCGATCACGATGTAATGCTGTACGCGTTTCTGCTGGAGGCCGACGTCTCGGGGTGTGCGCTGGAATCGCAGGCACGGCGGCGTATGGATCTGAAACTGGGCTCGGCGCCGGAGCAGCACGCGGACATCACGCTGGAGCTGTACCAACAGATCTCGCCTGCCGTGGACGGGCGGGGTCTGCGCAAGCTATACGACGATATCGAGCTTCCGTTGACGCGCGTGCTGGCGCGCATGGAGCGGACCGGAATTCGAATCGACGGCGGCGAGTTGAAACGCCTTTCCGGAATGATGGAGACGGAGATTTCGCGCCTCACCGCGGAGATCCATACGCTGGCAGGCAAGCCGTTCAATATCAGTTCGCCGCAGCAACTGGGGCGCGTGTTGTTCGAGGATCTGAAGCTGCCCGGACCGAAGGCGAGCCGGGGAAAGGCAATCTCGACGGCTGCGGATGTGCTGGAAGAACTCGCCGCGGAGCACGAGATCGTACGCAAGGTGCTGGAGTACCGCCAGCTTACCAAGCTGAAGGGCACTTACGTGGACGCGCTGCCGGCGCTGATCGAACCGGCGACCGGGCGACTGCATACCAGTTTCAACCAGGCGGGCGCGGCGACGGGGAGGCTCTCGTCATCCAATCCGAATCTGCAGAACATTCCAATCCGCACGGAGTTGGGTCGAGAGATCCGAGCGGCCTTCGTCCCGCGCCAGGGGTGGAAGCTGCTGGTGGCCGACTATTCGCAGATCGAATTGCGGCTGCTGGCGCACATGTCTGGCGACGAGCTACTCGTGGAGGCATTCCGTAACGGCGAAGACATACACACGCGCACCGCCGCGGAAGTGATGGGCGTGCCGCCGATGATGGTGACCGGCGGAAGCGCGGCGCAACGCGAAGGCGGTGAATTTCGGCATCGTCTACGGCATCAGCGGCTTTGGCCTGGCGACGCAACTGGGCATTTCGCGGTCCGAGGCGGAGAAGTACATCAAGAACTACTTCGCGCGGTACGCTGGCGTGAAACGGTTTATCGAAGAGACGATCGCAGAGGTGCGCAAGACCGGGGTGACGCGGACGCTGTTCGGAAGAGAACGGCCGATCCCGGAGATCAACGGCCGCAACGCGAGCGCTCGTGGGTTTGCGGAACGGACGGCGGTGAATTCTCCGTTACAAGGTACGGCTGCGGACCTGATCAAGCTCGCGATGGTGCGCATCGACCGGGCGCTGACGGCGGGCGGTCATCAGGCGGCGATGCTGTTGCAGGTGCACGACGAATTGGTCTTCGAGTGTCCACCGGAAGAGTTGGATGCTGTTTCGCGACTGGTGAAGCACGAGATGGAGGGTGTGTACGCTTTGGAGGTACCACTCGTGGTGGATATCGGCACTGGCGACAACTGGCGCGACGCGAAGTAGACGCTGAAACACTCTGTTACAGAGTGACATCTTGTAACACGCTGAGCCCAGCCCCGATTATCGTTCCGATAGCAAATTCTTATTGGAGGCTATCGTAAGTTTCGGGTAAGGTGAATAGCATAGTTCGAACGCTTCGCTGGAGGTTTCCGTGTTCAAGAATCTTGCATTCCTTCTACTCACCCTTTTCCTTGTCATCCGTCTCAATGCCCAAACTACTGGCGCCGGGACGATCACCGGCACCATCACAGACCCGAGCGGCGCCATGATTCCCGCGGCCTCGGTGGCCGTCAAGAACACGGCGACCCAGGCCGAACGCGCGCTGACCACGAACGAGGCGGGAATTTACGTTGCGCAGTTCCTGCAACCGGGCGCATACGAGATCACCGTAACCAAGGCCGGATTCAACAAGATGGCGCGAACCGGCCTGACACTTCAGGTGGGCCAGTCCCTGACCGTGAACTTCGCGCTCGCGGTGCAGAGTTCCACCGAGACCATGACCGTGGATGCCGCTGCCGCGATCGTCGACACGGAAAAGACCGAGATGTCGCAGGTGGTATCGCAAACGCAGAAGGAGAATCTGCCGATCGCGGGGCGCCGGTGGGAAGGGTTTGCGCTCCTGACGCCGAATACGACCACCGATGGCGGCACGGGGCTGGTATCGTACCGTGGCATTTCGGGCCTGTACAACCAGAGCGCGGTCGATGGAACCAGCAACACCCAGGCGTTCTTCTCCGAGACCAAGGGCCGGACCACACTCGGCTACGTGTACAGCATGGATTCGGTGCAGGAGTTTCAGGTCGCGGCCAGCAATTACAGCGCGGAGATGGGGCAGGCTGCCGGCGGCGTGGTGAACGCGGTAACGAAATCCGGCACCAACGCGACGCATGCCGACCTGTTCTATTACCTACGGTACCCGTCGTTGAACGCGCTCGATTCGTTGCAGAAGTCGCGCGGCATCTACACGCAACCGATCCACCAGCAGCAACAGTTCGGCGGCAGCGTCGGCGGACCCATCGTGAAGGACAAACTCTTCTATTTTCTGACCTATGAGGGTCTGCGAAAGGTAAACCCGATCAGTTACACCAGCACTTCGTTTAACGGTCCCCAGCCCTGCCTGGCGGCGATTCCGAGTGCCACCTGCGCCGCGGCGAATGGTTTCGTGGCCGCGCAACTCGGAGCTTTTCCGCGCGCCACCCAGCAGGACGTCGCATTTGCCAAATTGGATTATCAGTTCAGCCCGGGAAATCACGTGAGCGCGTCGTTAAACGGATTGAATTTTAAGGCCCCGAACTCCTACCGGACCGCCGCCACGCAGAATAACGAGGGGCCCAGCGCCAACGGCACCGCGGTGACGCGTGAGCGGATCTTCGTGGTGAACTGGGACTCTGTCGTCAAGCCGAACGTGACCAATAATTTCCGGTTCCAGTGGTCGCGCGATCTGGAGAAGATCTCCGAAAACGGCACGGCGCCGAGCGTCACCATCACCAACTACATGAACTACGGGCTGCCGAACGCGCTGCCGCGGCCGGCGTTTCCCGACGAACACCGGCTCCAGTTTTCAGATGTGGTTTCACTCACTCACGGGCATCACACCTTCAAGATGGGCGCGGACGTCAGCCCCATACACGAGCTGCTGATCAATCTTTTCCAGGGCGCGGGAGTCTACACCTACTCGGGCGCCAACAACTATTCGAACTGGGTGGCCGATGTCGCTGGAATTGACCTGGGCGATAATCTGACCGGACGCCACTTCACGACTTTCGTGCAGGTCACGGACCCGGTGACGGGCGTGGGCAAAGACGATTTCTACAACACCGACGTTTCGGGTTTCGTCGAGGATAGCTGGAAGGCGCGGCGGAACCTGACGTTGAACCTGGGTGTCCGGTACGAAGTGCAACTGATCCCGCAGCCCACGAAGCCCAACACGGCGACGCCGTTGACTACGCTATACACTTCGACGATCAATATCGATAAGAACAACTTCGCGCCGCGCATCGGCGTGGCGTGGGAGGTCGGGAAGGGAACGGTGGTTCGCGCGGGATATGGCATTTTCTACGCGAAGACCACCAACAGCACGTTCTACGCTACCCGCGTGGAGAACGGCGTAATCCAACAGACATTCAACTGCTCGCCCACGACTTGCCCCACGTTAAAGTTTCCGAACCTGATCTTTACGCCGCCGGGCGCGACGCCTACCGCTCCGTTCGCCGGCGCACTGACACCGGTGGTCGCGACTTTCGCGCCGCCCGCATTGACCCAGACGACGCGCGGCCAGCAGCCGGACTGGGTAAATCCCATGGTGCACGAGGGCGAGGTCACGGTGGAACATCAACTGCCGAAAAACATGAGCGTGTCGGGCTCCTGGGTGGTGAGCCGCGCCTTGCGGCTGCCCATGTTCTACGACAGCAACATCGCTCCTTCCAGCACCACGCGGAGCTATGACGTAACCGATCTGGGCGGCGCTACGCAGAGCACGTTCTCGGTTCCGTTTTACACCTCGCGCGTGAACACGACCACCGGTCCGATTCTGACCGGCGTGAGCGATGTGAACTCCTGGTACAACAGCTTCGTGCTCACGGTGCGCAAGCGCATGAGCGAAGGAGTGGAGTTCGTCGGGAACTACACTCTCGCTAAAGCGTCGGACGGCGGACAGGTGCCCGGCCAGTTCGGCACGTTCAACGGCACGGACACGCCGATCGATCCGTACAACCGCAAACTGGAGTACGGCCGCAGCGACCTGGATCAACGCCATCGCTTCGTGGGCAACGTGATCTGGATTCCACAGTTCACCAAGAAGATCTCCAACCCGTCGCTGCGTTACCTCCTGCATGGCTATGCATTTTCGAGCATCGTGACGGTCGCGGCAGGCCAGCCCGTGACGGGAACCATCAGCGGGAATCCGGCGGGCGCGATCGCCGGAGGGCCGACAGGCGGCGCGGTAAACAATTCCGGAACGGCTACCGGCGGACGCTCGCCGGGGCTGCCGCGGAACTTGTATACCGGTCCCGGGATGGGCGATGTGGATATGCGGATCAGCCGCGAATTTGCATTCAAAGAACGGGTGAAACTTTCCCTGCTGGGCGAGGCGTTCAATGTTTTCAACCACACCAACGTGTTCACGGTGAACACGCAGCAGTACACGTATACCGGTCCGGGTGTGGGCGTCTGCGCGGGCCATGCGAACGGATGCATGGTGCCGGTGCCGTCATTTCTGACGCCGAGCGCGACGAACAACAATCTCTTTGGGGCGCGTCAGTTGCAGATTTCGGGGCGGCTTACTTTTTAGCGGGCAGCCCGCTCCACCGGACGCGGCTCCGATTTGGCGTCGGGCATCACCATCAAGACCAGGCAGGATGGATGGGCGCTGTCATGATAGACGGTCTGGTTCGCTTTCACGAGTTTGGGCGCCTGCTCCACCGGCCCGCCGGTATTCGAATTGCGATCGAAGCGCGGAAAGTTGCTGCTCGAAATTTCCACGCGGATCCGGTGGCCTTTCAGGAAGGTGTTGCCCGTTACCCCGGCATCCACGGTTACGCGGTAGATCGCACCCGGTGAGGCCAGTTCCGGTTTCTCGAGCGAATTGCGATAGCGCAGGCGCAAAATGCCGTCGGTCAGATTGCGTGCCTCGCCGTCCGGGAATACGTCTACCAGCTTCGCCGTGAAATCCGTATCTCGCGCGCTGGAAGAGACGTATAAGACCGCCTGCACGCTGCCGATGGCTTCCAGGTCGTGCTTCAAGGGCTTCGTGCTGTAGACCAGGACATCCTTGCGCTGCTCCACGCCCCGCTGATCCATCGGGCCCCAGGGGAAGATTTTCGGATTGCAGCAGACCGAGCCTCCCCGTGTCGGCACGGGACTGTAAGGGTCGAACACGAACTGGTCGGCCGCCGGCTTTTGCCCCGGCCTGTCATTCAGCGTGCCGTCGCCCGCCAGGGAATTCGCCTTGCCGTCGCTCTCCAGATAGAACAGCTTCTGGCGGGCTTCCGGCGGCGGCCATGCCTGCTCCTCGCGCCAGACATTCGAACCCATCACGAAGATCTTCACCGGAGGTTTGGAAAGCAGGGCCGAATCCTTACCCATCAGCCATTGGTCGAACCACTCCATCTGGAGCGCGCGCACGGGCACGATCGAATCCGTACCGAGATCCACGTTGTCGAAAGGGATGGACATGTTGTGCGCCCACGGACCCACCAGGATGCGACTCACTCCGCTTCGTTTGCGCAGCGCGGCGAAGGCTTCCAGATCGCTCTGTACGAAGTTGTCGTACCAGCCGCCCACGGAGAATACGGGAACGCGCACTTTGTCGAGCTGCTCCTTCGTGCTGATGGCGCGCCAGAATCCATCGAACGCGGGATGCTCGATCACCTCGCGATACATCGGCGAGGTCCAACCGAGGGCCGCAATGTCGGCCGAGCGGACGGGCAGATGCAGCACGAACTGGCCGAAATCCTGGTGGTAGCCCGGCGCGCGCATATTCTCCGCCATCCACTCCAGGCGGTTGCCCAT
Organism: uncultured Solibacteraceae bacterium; assembly: GCA_963792055.1. Taxonomy (GTDB): domain Bacteria; phylum Acidobacteriota; class Terriglobia; order Bryobacterales; family Bryobacteraceae; genus Solibacter. The sequence goes on from CAWBUV010000013.1 coordinate 89,714, forward strand.
TTTCAGGGCGCCGCCCGTGGAGTAATAGCGGTCGCGATAATCGTCGTACCCGGAGACTACGGGGAAGATGGCTTTCAGGTGGGGATTGTTGGCGAGCGCGGCCTTCCACTGCACGATCCCGACGTAGGAGCCGCCCATCATGCCGACCTTGCCATCGCTCCACGGCTGGCGGGCGATCCAGTTCAGGGTGTCGTCGCCGTCGCGGACTTCCTGCGTTAATGGCTGGAATGCGCCCTCACTCTCGTAGCGGCCGCGCACGTCCTGCACTACGATGGCATACCCGTGTTCCACGAAGGCCTCGTGATTCGGAGTGATATCCGCGCCCTTGCCATACGGCGTACGTACCAGGATGGCAGGCACGCGTCCGTGTTCCGACCCCAGGAAGACATTGGCGGATAGGCGAACCCCATCGCGCATGGCCACCGGCACATGGAGATACTTCACGATGGGTTTATGCGCGGCTACGGCCGGACCCGCGCAGCAAGCCAGAATTAAATATAGCTTTCGCACAGAAGGTCCCAAAATCGCTTACCGATTAGCTCCACCCGATGATGCCCGGCGATGTGACCGGCCCCCCTCAGGCCGATGGTCCGAGCCACCTCTGCCATCGATGTTAGCAGAACCATATGATGTCGCAGGGAGTCGCGTTCGGCCGGTCCGGCGGCGATGCGGAGGCATGCGTCTTCGGGAAACGGGGCAGATTCCAGGCCTTCGGTGAGCAGCACGGGCTTGCCGATGCCCATCAGGCGAACCGCGATCCCGGAACTCTCGCCAGCCGCCGGGTGGCGCAGATTGATGCAGGCATCCACGGCGCGCGCGGCCAGCCAGAATTCACGGTCCGATAGATGGGGCAATCGCCGTACGCCGGGCGCGGCCAGCATCGGCGCTATTGCGCGTTCCAGGTCGGTGGATACGAACTGCCCGGCGATCAGGAGGGCGGTGCGAGGCAGTTGCGAGTGGACGGCCGGCGAACGCTTCCAACACCGCTGGCACGCGCTTCGATTCGCGGAGATAGCCGAACACGCCGAACAGGAAGGCATCCGGCGGCACGCCGAGCGAAGCGCGATAGCGCAGAACTGCCGCGTCGTCCGGCAGTTGCGGAGGCGCGAACAGGTGCGGAATTTCCACCACGCGCGCGCCGCTGGCATGTTCTTTGACCGCCAGCGCCGCCGCCGGATTGTGTACGACCACGGTGTGCGCTCGTTCGGCCACACGCTTCAGCATGGGATAGCGAAAGTACCGTTCGTCCGCCGCAGACCCACCGCGCTCGCGCCATAACTGGCGGCCCAGGGCGCGGTTCCACTCGCCATAGTTATAGACGAATTCGTCCACGTACTCCGATTCGCTCAATTGGCCCAGGAAAAAATGATTCAGTACCGCATCGTGCAGCACCACGACCCCGGGGCTCGCAAGGGCCTGCCGGTAGAAATCCGCGTGGAGGCCGTTGTTGCCCAGGTGATAGAGTGCCGCATCGCAACGCGCGGGGGCCACTTCCACCTGTCCGTGCCGCTGCAATTCGGCGAGCAGCGCCGCCGCGTAATCGGCCACGCCTGTCCGGGCGGGCGGAAGCGGGGAAAAGAATCCGACGGTCATGGCCAGGTTGCAGCCCTCTGAGCGAACAGGAGAAGACGGCCACAGATGAACACGGATGAACGCGGATAAGACGGCTTTAGGCTATCCGTGTTCATCTGTGTTTATCTGTGGCCCAGATTCTTGCTGGAATCACACCTTCCTCCGCTTGCCGAACAATGCCGTGCCCACGCGGACGCAGGTAGAGCCCTCTTCGATCGCGGTTTCGAGGTCGTTCGACATTCCCATGGAAAGCTCGCTCAGGCCGTGCGTCTCCGCCAGTTCGCGCAGCTTGCGAAAACACCCCCGGGGCGCTTCCGGATCCGCGCTCCAGGGAGGCATCGTCATTAGCCCGCGGAGTCGCAGGTTGGGATACTGCCTGACGGCCTCTATTAACGCCGCAACGCCTTCGGGGCTTACGCCGCTCTTAGCGTCCTCGTCGCTCAGTTTGACCTCCAGCATGACGTCGAGGGGGCGTCCCGCATCGTTCAACCGGCGGGCCAGTTTTGCCGAGTCCACCGTTTGCACCACTTGGAATAGCTCGGCTGCCTTCGCCGCCTTATTGGATTGCAGATGCCCGATCAGGTGATATCGCGCTCCGGCGAGTCCGCTGACTGACGGCGCTTTCCCTTCGAACTCCTGCACGTAATTTTCACCGAACTCGCGCAATCCCAGAGCATAGGCTTCGTGAATGGCTTCGGCGGGAAAGATTTTGGTGACGGCCAGCAGGAGGATTTGCGCCGGGTCGCGCTGCGCCCGATCCGCCGCCCGCGCGATGCGCATGCGCACTGCCGCCAATCTTTCCGTCAAACCGTCCATCGACGTTTTCACGCTCCAGTATCCCACGCGCCTGCCGGGTCGAGCCGTTTGCTGACTCTCCGGTGAGGGTAACCTCGCCTATGTTATCGAGATGTAACCCATAAAAGACCCCACCAATGGTTGGTGCTTGCGTAATAGTACGTATAAATCCGTTGATTTTAAATTACTTAGCGTGTTTCTGACAGGGTCAATTTTTACTCACAATTAACCAGTCTTCACGTGATTCGCCACACAATTGAAACGTGAATTTTGTTATTCTTTGGGTCTAAGCTTTTCAGGGTCCAGGGTCTTAAGAGAAAAAATTATGAGGAAAGTACTCGCTCTATCAATATGCGCGCTCGCCTTCGTGGCGGGTGCATATGCGCAGGCAACAGCAGGACTTGGCTCCGTTTCGGGAACAGTCCGCGATGCCACCGGTGCAGTCATCCCCGGCGCGACGGTCGTGGTCGCCAACGACGAAAAGGGTATCAAGCGCACCATGTCGTCGACCGACGCTGGTGTGTTCGCGGCGCCGGCGCTGGTGCCGTCTCCGGGCTACAAGATTACGGTGACCAAGCAGGGTTTCGCAGACTATGAAATCAAGGATTTTACGATTCTCGTAGGCCAGAACGTGGACTTCAGGGTCTCGTTGCAGATCGGCTCGGCGACCACCAAGGTCGATGTAAGCGCAGAGGCGCCCCTGGTGGAAGACACGAAGAGCGGCGTGACCGCTACCGTGGGATCCGACCAGATCGACAGCCTGCCGATCAATGGACGCCGGGTCGATAGTTTCGTGCTGCTGACCCCCGCCGTCACCAACGATGGCGAGTTCGGGCTGATCAGCTTCCGCGGCATCGCCGCGGGCAACGCCTTCCTCACGGATGGCAACGATACCACTAACAGTTTCTATAACGAAAATGCAGGCCGCACGCGCATCGGCAGCCAGCTTTCGCAGGACGCGGTGCAGGAATTCCAGGTGCTCTCCAACGGTTTCTCCGCCGAGTTCGGACGCGCCATGGGCGGCGTGATCAATACCGTCACCAAGAGCGGCCAGAACGACGTTCACGGCACGGGCTACTGGTTCTTCCGCAATCGTACGCTGGAAGCTACCGACCGCTACGCCAACGGCTTGAAGGCTCCGGAATGGCGTCACACCGCCGGCGCCAGCGTCGGTGGAGCGATCAAGAAAGACAAGCTTTTCTACTTCGCCAACTTCGACTACACCGACCGCAATTTCCCGGGCCAGAACCGCATCGTGAATACGACCATCACCGATTCGACAGGCAACTTCATTCCGGCGTCCAACTGCGTAGCGACAACCGCCCCGGGTGGCCCGACGCAGGCACAGTGCGATGCGGCGATCAAGTTTATCCAGAAGCAAATGAATGTATTGGTACCGCGCACCTACAACCAGGAACTCGGTTTCCTTAAGATCGATTGGCGTCCCAGCGACCGCAATACCTTCAGCTTCGATTTGAACGCCATGCGGTGGGTTTCGCCGCACGGCATTCAGACGCAGGCAGTGCTGACCAGCGGCAACATGCTTGGCAACAACGGCAATTCCACTGTGCAGGACAAGTACGGTAAGGCGTCCTGGACTTCGGTGGTGACCAGCAACTCGGTCAACGAAATGCGCTTTGGCTGGTTCAAAGACCGGCTCTCCGATCCCGGCGCGAGCGATCTGTATCCTGCCGAGACAGGCCCACTTTATATCACCGTCGCCGGCAGCACAGTTGGCGCGGCGCAGGCTTATCCGCGTACCTATCCCAGCGAGAATCGCTATCAGATTGTCGACAACTATAGCTGGACGAGGGGCGCTCACTCCGTGAAGTTCGGTATGGACTTCCAGACCACGCAGGATTGGACCAACCAGCTCTTCAACGGAAACGGCGGATACGCGTACACCAACGTCCTGGCTTTTGCCAAGGATTTCACGGGCAACACAACAGGCGCCAGGAATTACAGCAGCTTTACCCAACAGTTCGGCAATCCAATCAAGACCCTGCGCACCAGCGACATCAACTTCTACGCTCAGGACACCTGGAAGGTGTCGAGAAAGGTCACCTTCAGCTACGGTCTGCGCTACGAAAAGAGCTGGCTGCCGCAACCCACGATTACCAATCCTGACTGGCCGCAGACGGGCAGCATTCCGCAGCAGAACAAGAATTTCGCACCACGCGTCAGCCTGTCTTACTCGGTGGACGATCGAACCGTCATCCGCGCCGGCTACGGCATGTTCTACGCCCGCGTCCATGGGAACTTGCTCGATACGCTCTTCCTGGGCAACGGCAAGTATCAGACTGCCATCAGCGCCGGCCCCTCTGTGGTGGGAGCGCCGGTCTTCCCCAATATTCTGAGCGGCGGCGGCAACCTTCCGGGCGGGACGATTGCACTACAGTTTGCCGACCCGAAGAGCTTCCGCGCCCCTTATTCACAGCAGGGAACGCTGGCTGTTGAGCACCAGTTCACGCGCGATATCGCACTCACCGCCAGCTACATCTGGAGCCGTGGTATCGGCCTGTTCACGCAGCGCGATCTGAACCTGGGCAATCCGGCCGGCACCTACACTTACACCATTCAAGATGCCGCGGGCAACAACGTGAGTGCCTTCGCGACCCCGGTCTTCGATTTCAACCTTCGCCCGGACAAGCGCTATGGCAGGATCCTGCAGGTGGAAAACGGCGGCCAGTCCTGGTATAACGCGCTCGCGCTGCAGTTGGAGAAGCGCTTCTCGCATGGCTTGACCGGCCAGGTTAACTACACCTGGTCTCACGCCATCGACGATGCCAACCAGCAGGGTGCAAGCTAGAACATCTCGAGCACCTTCAACAATGCGACTTACAACGGCAACTATGCGTTGGATAAGGGCACTTCCACGCTCGACCAGCGCCACCGCCTCTCTGTCAACTGGCTCTGGAGAGCCGATGTTCACCAAGAGCACCTCGGCGTTCGCCAAGTACATGGTGAATGGCTGGGAACTCTCCGGTATCACGACCCTGGCCAGCGCCCATCCCGTATCCGCAACCGTGAATCGCGGCGGGCACCGTCGCCGACGCGGTATTCCCGGGCGTCACACTCGCCTACAGCACGCTCAATGGTTCCGGCGGTTGGAACCGCGTTCCGTTCTTGCCGGTCGGCAATATCAATATCGACCAGACTTACAACGTCGATGCACGCCTAACGCGTAGCCTGCCGTTCGGTGAACGCGTAAAGGCCAACCTCTCGTTTGAAGCCTTCAACGTCTTCAACACGATTCACAATACCGGCGTCCAGACAGGCTGCTTACAGTGTCAGCGCCGGCGGCATCCTGAAGCCGGTACTGACCAACGGCGTATCCCACCTTGGCGACGGCAGCGCATCGCAGGGCTTCCCTGATGGCACGAACGCCCGTCGTATGCAGGTCGCCGTTCGATTCATCTTCTGATTTTCTCCCGCAGCACTTCCCCAGGGGTGGCCGCGCAAGCGGTCACCCCTTTTCCTTTTTGAGGCGTGCGGAATGTTCAGTCTTGTGACGCCGCGCCCTCTGTCCCGCGGTTCGTCAGCCGGACATAGAACCGGCATTCGCAGAACCGGCAGTGCCGCGGAATTCGGTCAAACGCGCGCATCAGCGAATCCAGCCAGCCCCGAGGCATCGAAGGCACGATGTCCTTACCGAAGCAACGCGGGCAGCGCAGTTCTCCGGGTAAGGCATGAAATGGCTTATTGACCACCATTGTCTGGAAGTCTACCAAATGCAGCGAATCATCGCTCGGAAACGTGACGTTCCTAACGCAGGATGTTAGCCTAATCGTCGTGCGCAGTTTCTTCCTCTTCCTGTCGCGCCTGAAATGGCTACGCAGATGGATGGAGACCTCCTCCCTCGCCCAGCGGCTCTCCACTAGGTTCGTGGCTGGTGAGACGCTCGATCAGGCCCTGGCCGTAGCCCGCAAGCTGAATGCCGAGGGCATTACGGTGACGCTAGACCATCTTGGCGAAAGTGTTTCCACGCTCGACGAAGCCGCTGAGGCGCGCGACGTCTACCTGCGGACGCTCGATGCAATCCACGCCAATGGCATACAGAGCGGTGTCTCGCTGAAACTTACCCAGTTTGGTCTCGATCTCTCCTACGAGCAATGTCTGGCCAACGTCGATCAGCTCGTCCGCCGTGCGGCCGAACTTGGCAGTTTCGTGCGGGTGGATATGGAATCGAGCGACTATACGGATCGCACGCTCGACCTGGTGCATACCCTGCACGCTCGCCATGGCGCGGTCGGCGTCGTGATTCAGAGCTACCTGTATCGCAGCCGTAAGCGACATCGAAAAGTTGTGCGCCGCGAAGATCGGTGTTCGCCTGTGCAAAGGCGCCTACCTGGAACCCGCCACGGTTGCCTTTCCGCGGAAGCGGGACGTAGACAAAAGTTATCTGGAATTGGCGCAAAATCTCCTGGAGTGCGGCGTCTACCCGGGCATCGCCACCCATGATGAAACCGTCATCCGCCAGATATGCGACTTCGTCAAGAAGCACCAGATCCCCCTCGACCGCTTCGAATTCCAAATGCTCTACGGCATTCGCCGCGATCTGCAGCGCCGCCTGGTGGCGGAGGGCTACGCTCTTCGCCTCTACGTTCCCTTTGGTAAGGCCTGGTACCCCTACTACATGCGCCGCCTCGCCGAACGTCCGGCGAATGTGTTCTTCATCGTGCGGAACCTGTACCGGCATTAGGAAAGCCCCTCTTGCGCGAACCGCGCGTTGGACCGAAACTAAAGGTAGACTGGGAGAGTCTAAGGGGTATGCGATACTGGGCGTGGTTTGCTGCCAAGCTGGCCGTTGCCGTGCTGTGCTTGGGCGGCAGTCTCAAGCTGGTTTCGAGGATGTTCCCGCCGGAAACGGACACGCTCGCCCCGCTCGGTAATGGTTTCTCCTTCCTGCTGTGCGATCTCGCCTTGATGCTCTGCTTCCTGCTCTTCGCCGGCGCACTTTACCTGATCGTGTGGGACCAGCGTTACCGCTGCCGTGTCTGCCTGCGCCGCCTGCGAATGCCTATTGCCACTGGTTCCTGGAGCCGCATCCTGCTGTTCGGGCGTCCGCAGATCGAATACATCTGCCCTTACGGCCACGGCACCTTGCGCGAAGACGATCTACACATCTCCGGCCTCTCCGCTCCCGAATGGACCCCCCATTCCGACGATATATGGGCGGAACTCTGCGCTCCCGGTAAGGAATCCGACCGACCGTGAATCCCGTACCCCGCTGGCGTATCGCTGCTGCCGTGGGGGTCCTGGCCGCGCTACTCGGCTTCGGCGCTTTGTTTGCCCCGATTTATGCCGGAAACCTCAAGCTGCAGTCCTACGTGGCAGAAATTACACACCGTGTGGACATGCAGAGCCAACCCGATGAATCTTTAAGGCAAAACGTGCTGAATCGGGCGCACGAACTGGATCTGCCGGTAAAGGCCGATAACGTGCACATTGTTCGTTCGTCCGACGGCTTGAGAATCGATGTTCGCTATTTTGTTCGCGTTACTCTGCCTGGTTATACCGTCGACCTCCATTTCTACCCCGGCGCCGGCAGCCGGTAATCCGGGGCAAGGTACGGCACGCCCCCATTCATCATGAGAGAATTACTATCAGTGGCAAAAGTGGCAAAGCCCGAGCAAAAGACGGGCAAGCAAAAGATGAAGCTGCGCATCCCGCGCGGCAGCGGATTCACCCGGCTGATCCTGGGGCCCACTGGCCGGATCGCCATCATCCTGCTCTCGCTCTTCGCCATTGCCGGGCTGGGTACGTTCACCTACTTCTACGCCCGCTACGCCCGCATCATCGACGAAAAGCTGCGCGCCGGGGTGTTCGCCAATTCCGCGAAGATCTTTGCAGCGCCTGAATCGGTCTCGGTGGGCGACGCGATGACTCCCGCCGACATCGCTACCGACCTGCGGCGCTCCGGCTACACGGAATCCCGCGGCAACCCGATCGGCTACTACCAAATTCACTCGAATTACATCGAAATCTTCCCCCAATCCGATTCTTATTTCGACCAGGAACCGGGCCTGATCCGCTTCGCGAACGGTAAGATCTCCCAGATCGTCTCCCTGCAGGACAACACCGCCCGCAATCAATACCAGCTCGAGCCGCAACTAATCCAGGCGATCTCCGGTCCGGCGCGGGAAAAGCGGCGCATGGTGAAGTTCCACGATATCCCCAAGATCCTCGTGGAGGCCGTCACATCCATTGAAGACAAGCGATTCTTCCAGCACTCCGGCTTCGACCCCATCCGCATCATGAAAGCGGTCTACGTCGACGTAAAAGAGGGGCGCAAAGACCAGGGTGCCTCCACGCTCAGCATGCAGACCGCGCGCATGTTCTTCCTTACGCAGGACAAGAGCTGGAAGCGCAAGGCGGCGGAGTTCATCATCACCCTGCAGCTGGAGCAGAAGCTCTCGAAAGAGGAGATTTTCGAATACTACGCCAACCAGGTGGACCTGGGCTTCCGCGGCACCTTCCACATTGTGGGACTGGGCCAGGCGTCCGAAGCTTACCTGGGCAAGGAACTGAACAGTATCACCCTGCCCGAAGCCGCCGAAATCGCTGGGATGATCCAGCGTCCGGGCTACTTCGACCCTTTCCGGCATCCCGACCGTCTGCGTGACCGCCGCAACATCGTCCTCCTGCTGATGCGCCAGAACAACGTAATCAGCGACCGCGATTACGCGCTTGCCATTGAGGCGCCGCTCACCGTCACCAAGGCAGGTTCCACCAGCGTGGAAGCCCCTTATTTCGTGGACATGGTGAACGACAAACTGCAGAGCATGTTCCAGGATGCCGATTTCCAGTCCAACGCCTTCCGCATTTACACCACCATCGATATGCGTCTGCAACGGGCCGCGGTGGAAGCTGTGCGACTGGGCATGGCGAGTGTCGATGAACAGATCAAGAAGCAGCGTCGGTTCAAGGGACAAACGCCGCCCACACCGCAGGTGGCGATGGTGGCCATCGATCCCCATACTGGCGAGGTGAAGGCGCTCGTGGGTGGGCGGAACTACGGAATAAGCCAGCTCAATCATAGTCTGGCCAAACGCCAGCCCGGGTCGATCTTCAAGCCCTTCGTCTACGCTACTGCGCTCGATACGGCTGTTTCCGGTGGCTCGCACGTGCTGACCGCTTCCACCACCGTGGTGGACGAGCCGACCACCTTCTACTTCGATAACCAGGTCTACGAACCCAGCAACTTCGAGAAGAAATTCTACGGCACCGTCACCCTGCGCGACGCTCTTGCTCGTTCGCTGAATGTGGCCACCGTGAAGGTTGGTCAGATGGTGGGCTTCGACGCCGTAGTGGACATGGCAAACCGCGCCGGCATGAACTATAAGATCCAGCCGACTCCGGCCGTGGCGCTGGGCGCCTACGAAATTACTCCGGTGGAAGCGGCCGGCGCCTACACGATCTTCGCCAACAACGGCGACTATCTGAAGCCCAGCTTCCTTTCCATGGTTCGCGCGCAGGACGGCAAGGTGGTCTTCAAGAACAAGGTGGAAGAGAAACAGGTGCTCGATCCGCGGGTGGCCTACCTCACGACCAGCCTGATGGAAGAGGTGCTACGCTCCGGCACCGCGGCCGGCGTACGCGCCCGCTACAATCTCACCGCACCGATGGCCGGCAAGACCGGCACGTCCCACGATGGCTGGTTTGCCGGTTACACCACTGAACTTTTGTGCGTAGTCTGGGTGGGCTTCGACGATAACCGCGAACTTAACCTGGAAGGCGCCCACTCGGCGGCGCCCATATGGGCGGAGTTCATGAAGCGTGCGCTGGAATTTCGGGAATACCGTGACGTGAAGGCGTTCCGCGCGCCGGCCGGCATCGTCAGCATCTCCATCGATCCAGAATCCGGTATGCCGGCTACGCCGAATTGTCCCAAGACACGGTCCGAGGTCTATATAGCAGGCACCGAGCCTGTCGGGCTCTGCCCATTGCACGGCGGACGAGGCGGCGTCACCTCGGTTGCCGGGTGGGATACCCCAGCGACGCCCTCCACGCCGCCGCCCGCGCACTCTGCTCCGACCGTTACCGGTTCCCAGGGCGACGGGCAGGTTTCGACCGACCCGGTGGCGCGCCGCGCCGCGCGACAGGCCTCCGGCCAGGCGGCGAGTTCCACCGCCCCTCCCGCGGTTCCCAAGGACGATCCCAAAAAGGAGCAGAAGAAGGGGATTTTCCAGCGCTTGTGGCGTGTGTTTAAATAGCAACAAGGGGGCCATATGGTTAACCGACCACGGTCCGTCACTCTGGCGGCGTGTTTAAGCGCCGCACTCGGGTTCGCACAAACAGGAACCGTTACTCAAAACATACTCGACAGCACGCGCGCCTCCCAGGCGGAAGCGCCCAAACCGGTTCTCTCGGCTGAGAGCCGCGGCGACATTTTCATGGCTCGCAAGATGTATCGCGAAGCCATCGAAGCCTTTAACGAGGGTTCGCCCAAGGATCCCGTTCTTCGCAACAAAATCGGCATCGCCTACCATCAGCAGATGCAGCTTGTTGCCGCCAAGAAATACTATGAGCAGGCGGTCAAACTGAAATCCAACTACTCCGAAGCCATCAACAATCTGGGCACGGTGTACTACGCCGCCAAGAGCTATCGCCGGGCCATCTCCCAATACAAGAAGGCCCTGAAGATCGCGCCAGACTCCGCTTCCATCCATAGCAACCTGGGCACCGCATACTTCGCGCGCAACCAGGTCGTACAGGCAACGGAGGAGTTCCGCATCGCTCTCAAGCTCGATCCCGAGGTCTTCGAGCACCATAGCAGTTATGGCGTCATGTTGCAGGAACGCAGCGTGCAGGATCGCGCCAAGTATCACTACTGGATGGCGGCCCTATACGCGCAGGATGGCCGCAGCGACCTCGCCCTGCAGTACCTGCGTAAAGCTCTCGAAGAGGGTTATAAGGAGCGCAAGAAACTGCCGGAAGACCCGGCCTTCGCCTCCATGCGCGAGTTGCCGGAGTTCAAGGAACTGATCGCCCTGGAGCCGCGTGTTCTCTAGCAAAAGAACCTGGGTCCACGCGCCGCCCGTCATTCTGTTTGCAGTGCTTCTGGCCGGTTGCACACGTCAGCCCGCCAATGCGCCCGCAGGCCGGCTGGCAGTGCTTCGTCTGGAGAATTTGAGCGGCGACCCTGCCCTCGATTGGGTTGGCCGTGCTCTAGGGGAAGTGATCGGCGCCGAACTTTCCAGCGCCCGCAACCCGCGGGTGCTCTCTTCCGCCAACATTCACGCCATTGATCGCGTCCTGGGCGGGCGAGCGATCTCCGCGCCCGGCATCTCCGCGGAGAGCAGCCAGGCGTTGGCTGCCGGCGCCACGCTGCTTGCGTATGGCGACTACACCGTGCGCAACGGTAAGCTCGAAGTTCAAATTACAATCGAGGATGCGCAAAGGCTCAAGGCAACCAAACTGATTGCCGCGTCGGTTCCGGCCGGTGACGTACTCGGCGCCGGCACTGCGCTCGCCCGCCAGATTGCCACGCCGACCGTTCCCTACGGCACACGCAATCCGGCTGCTTTGGAATCCTACATGAAGGCCTTGGAAACCAGTGACGCCACGGTGAGGGAGGTGGGGCTGGGTGTTGCGATTGCCGCCGACCCGGACTTTGTGCCGCCGTATCGATTGTTGGCCGAGGCCAAGGCGCAGCGTCAGGATCGTGCCGGTGCCGTCGCGACGCTCGACCAGGCCCTGGCGCGCGGCACGGCGCTCCCCGAACTGGATCGCGCCCGCGTTGAGTTGGAATCCGCCGAATTGACCGGCAATGCGGATGCCCGCCAGTCGGCCCTTTCGAAGCTGGTCAAACTGGATAGTGGAGATGCCGGCGCGTGGGGCGCGCTTGCCGTTTCCCTGATGAATCGTCACGAGTACCGGCAGGCGCAGCAGGCCTTCCAAAAGGCGTCGGAGCTGGAACCGCAGGACGTCACGGTCCTCAATACCATGGGCTACGCCGCCGCCCAGGCCGGCGACATGGATGCCGCGATGAGCGCCCTTCGCCGCTACGCCGCGCTGCGGCCGAACGAACCCAATCCGCTCGATTCCACGGGCGATGCCAACCTGATTGCCGGAAGATATGGGGAGGCCGAAAGCTTCTATCTTCAATCTGCCAAGGTGGACCCTAACTTCAATAACAACGGTTCGCTCATCAAGGCGGCGATCGCCCGTCTGTTGGCCGGCGATCCCTCCGGAGCTAACAACCTCGCGGAACGATACTTCGCTGCCCGCACCGAAGCCAAGGATCCCGTGGTGGATTACCGGCGCGCCCAGTGGGCCTGGCTCAGCGGCCGCCGCAAAGCCGCTGCGCAACAGATGGGGGCCTTTGCCCTTGCCGCCGAAACCGGCCCGCTGCGCGATATCGCTGCGCGCGCCTATTCCGAACTCGCCATCTGGAGCCTGATGTCCGGCGATCGGGAGGGTGCGGCGCGTCTGGCGCAGAAGTCGCTTTCCATCGCCGGACCCACGTCGGCCGGTAACGCCCTCGTTGCCCGGTTCCTGTCGCAGCCCCCGGCGAGCTCATCCGAATGGGCGCTGCGCGCCGAGCAGCAATTCCCCGGACCCGCGCAGGCCGCCATCAGGAATTTCTCCCTGGCTTACGCGCTGCTCATCAATCAACAGTTCCAGCCCGCCATGTTGCTGCTCCGCCAGATGTGGGAAAACGGCAGCCCCACAGCCGATGAGGGCCTCCCCGTGATGCTGGCCTGGTGTTACCTGGAGACTGGCCGTGTGAAGGAAGCCGCCGCCCTCTTAGCCACGAACCCGATCCCCAATGCGAATGGTCCCACTCCCTATACCGGCTTCTACATCCCGCGTATTCTTTACCTGCGCGGTCTGTTGGCCGAAAAAGAAGGCCGTACCAGCGACGCTCGCTCCTATTACGACAAATTCCTTGCTCTCTCGGGTCCCGACCCGTTGCTCTGGGGCGAAGAAAAGAAAGTCCGGCAGTAAATGAAGAAAGCCTATACGAAAGACGGCCGCCTCGCTCGCCTGATGAAGATCTGCCTGGCCCTGCCCGAGGCCATACAGGAATCGGCCGCCCAACACGCCACTTTCATGGTCCGCAAGAGCACCTTCGCCTACTACTTGAACAACCATCATGGCGACGGGATTGTCTCCGTGGGTTGCAAGGTTCTACCCGGCGATAACGAAGCGCTGGTGGCCGCACAGCCATCCAAGTTCTACCTGCCGGCATACATCGGCTCGCGAGGGTGGGTGGGCATGCGCCTGGATGTGAGCGGCCTGGACTGGAACGAGGTAGCGGAACTAGTGGCCGGCAGCTATAGGCTAGTCGCCCCCAAGCGCCTCGCGCTTCTTGCCAATTCCGACCAGGTCAAAGCGGCGGCCGTTGCCAGCGCGCCGCGCACAGGTCCGCCGGTAAGAAAGAACGAGCCCCGACGAAAGCGTCCTGCCCCGGCGAAGAGCAAGTGAAAGAATATTGGCCACAGATGAACACGGATAAACGCAGATAAGCGTTTGTGCTATCCGCGTTTATCGGCGTTCATCGGCGGCCATCAAACAACACCAGGCGCTGAAACAACTCCTCAAACGTAGCTTGCGGGACTTCGCAAAGGCCGCTGTGTACCGGCGAGACCTGCAGAATCGTGCTGCGCGGAGCCACCAACCAGTGAAAGCGTTCGCGGCGGGAGAGGTGTGCGATCGGGCCGGCCTCCGGGTTGCCCGAGCTGATTCGGGGGAATGCTTCCAGGTGCCGCCGCACCAAATCGAGATCCAGGTCCGGCCACAAAGTCCGTACACGATCTTCGTACAGCTCTACGCGGCACTCCAGAAAAGCGCTCTCCGGGCAGTGCATCACGATACCCGCGTTGACGAATTCCCCGCGCTCCTGGCACGGCACGATGCGTAGGATGCCGTAATCAAACGAGTGAAGCGTGGGCACGAACGGCCTCCTCTACGAATTCCGATGCCGCATCCAGCCGGCCGCAAAAGTAATCGACGTAAGCGGCACGCTTGGCGGATGGCGTAGGCAGTCCCGGTTCCGGCAGCAGCCAGCCGTCCGGTACCTCGGCGAGCACTGCCGTGAGCAGGTCGCGGCTGAGCACGGCGCGCAGGCTGCGGTCGGCTTCCGGGATGCGGGCAGCCCAGGGCAACAGCACGTGCTCGCGAATGGCCGGGAAGGGCGAGCGCGCTTTGGTCGCGGTATCTTTCCAATCGTGGTGGAAATAGAGCGCGGCTCCATGGTCGATGAAGTAGATCGACTTATGCCAGCAGAGCAGGTTTGGATTGCGCGCCGTGCGGTCGATATTCGTCACGAAGGCATCGAACCAGACCGCCGCGGATGCCAGATCTTCGTCCGGGCGGTCGCCCGCGGCAGGGTCGAACATCACCGAACCGGGCAGAAAGTCGACCGCCAGGTTGAGCCCGACGCTGGCCTTCAGGAGTTCGCGAATTTCGTAGTCCGGCTCGTTGCGTCCCAACGCCGCATCCACTTCCATGAGCACAAGTTCGGGCACTTTGAGCCCCAACGCGCGCCCGATTTCGCCGGCGATGATCTCGGCGGCCAGCGCCAGCGGCCCCTGTCCGGCGCCGTAGAATTTGAGCACGTAGAGCCCCAGGTCATCGGCCTCGACCAGTGCGGGAAGAGACCCTCCCTCGCGAAATGGCGTCACGTAGCGGGTGGCGTTGATCGTCCGCAGCATCAGGAATGCCCTAGGACGCGGTGCGGCTGGTACGGCTCCGCGAGAGCCGTCAAATCCGCGGGATCCAGTTTCACCTCGAGTGCAGCCAGGGCGTCGTCGAGGTGTTTCATCTTGCTGGCGCCGACGATTGGCGCAGTGACGCCGGGCTGCTGCAGCACCCAGGCGAGCGCGACCTGCGCGTTCGGGATTCCGCGTTGCCGCGCGATTGTGGTCACCCGGTCGACGACTGCGAAATCGGAGGGCTGGTAGTACATCTTCTGGGCATAGTCGTCGGTCTTGGCGCGTGTCGTTTCGCCGAAATCCTGCGTGCTCCGATTGCCGGCAAGGAACCCGCGGGCCAGCGGACTCCAGGGAATGACGCCGATACCTTCCTCGCGGCACAGCGGCAGCATCTCGCGCTCTTCTTCGCGATACACCAGGTTGTAGTGATTCTGCATGGTGACGAAGCGCGCCAATCCATGCTGGTCGCTGGCGGCAAGCATTTTGGCGAACTGATAGGCGTACATGCTGGAAGCGCCGATGTAGAGCGCCTTGCCGGCGCGCACGATATCGTCCAGCGCGCGCAGGGTCTCTTCGATCGGGGTGTGGTAATCGAAGCGGTGGATCTGGTAGAGATCGACGTAATCCGTGCCCAGCCGCCGCAGGCTGTCGTCGATGGCGTGGTGGATGTGTTTGCGCGAGAGCCCTCGCTGATTGGGGTCGTCGCCCATCGGGTTGAAGACCTTGGTGGCGATGACAATGCGGTCGCGCGAGGCGAGATCTTTCAGCGCGCGTCCGGTGATCTCTTCGCTGACGCCATCGGAGTACATGTCGGCGGTGTCGAAGAAGTTGATGCCGGCTTCCAGGGCGCGGCGGAAGAACGGCCGGCTCTCCTCTTCTTCCAGCACCCAGTCACGCCATTTCTTCGAGCCATAGGTCATGCAGCCGAGACAAAGGCGGGAGACCTTGAGGCCGGTCGAGCCAAGCCGAACGTAGTCCATCCTTCTTGGATACCACGACCCGGGCAGGCAGGGCCTCCCGACCCGCTCATTTCAAGCTGTAGACTGCGCGACCGGGCGCGGAACGTTCGATCTTCAGTGTGATATTGCCGCGCTTTTCGCTGGCCAGATTCTCGGCTGGCAGTGCAGTGGATTGCTCGACCGTGAGCGCAGTACCGTCCAGCGTGACCGTTCGCTTCCAGCCCTTGCCGGTGAACTCCAGCGCATCGCCATTTTGACTGACTTCCACCGGGCCGGCCTGCGCGAAGACTCCAGTCTCGGGCAGGAAGTTGGCATTCGTATCCTTCCAGGTGAACTCCATCCAGCGGCCGCCGTCCTGCGTGGAGAAAACGGCGCGCACTTTGGCCGATTCCAGAATCCACTCGGGCTCTCCATCGCCATCCAGGTCGGCGGTCCATGCGAGGGTTGCCGTGCGTGGGACCAGAGCCAACCGCATCGGTATGGCGAGATCGGCGCCGTTAGAGATCTTCAGGGTCCAATCGCGCATACCGGAGACGCCCGCGGCGGCGAAAACGCGAAACTCGATGCGGCGCTCGTCGGTCGGGCCGATGCTGAGGTCGGTCTTTGCCGGTAGGAACTCCAGACCCTCGCCG
Source organism: uncultured Solibacteraceae bacterium (assembly GCA_963792055.1). Lineage (GTDB taxonomy): Bacteria > Acidobacteriota > Terriglobia > Bryobacterales > Bryobacteraceae > Solibacter. The sequence goes on from CAWBUV010000013.1 coordinate 106,334, forward strand.
GCCGGTTCCAGGCGGTACGTCTGGATCTGCGACGAGTTATTGCGGACCGAGATTTCGAGGTTGCCACCGCCCTTCGGATCGATGGCTGCGATCGGCGGTTCCGGAGTGATTTCGGTCTGCGGCCCAAAGTGGAACTGCATGCCGGAGAGCAGGCGGATGGAGGCGGGCCGGAAAAGCTGCACACGGGCGCGGCCAAGCGGAACGCCATCGGCTTCCAGGGCGAGGTTGGCGAAATCGCCGTGGATGGCGTCGGCGGGGATGGCAACTTCGTAGTCGATTTCATTGGGCGATTTCGGCGCCGGTGTCGCGGTGTAGCCTTCCGGCAGACGCAGGCGAGAGCGTGCAGCGACCTCAGCCGAAGAGTACATGGTGGAAATCGTGTTCTTGCGCCCGATCACCAGGCGATGAAGATCGTTGAAAAATGCGGAGGTGTCGGGAGCTTCGATGGCAATGCCGATGCGCACGCGATTGCCCTGCTGTGTTCCGGCGGGAATTCTGCAGGCGTGCGCGCATGTGCGGCTCGTCCCAATCGAATTCCGTCGGCTTACCCGCCGCCAGGAAGGGGCCGCTCGGCCGGCGCGCCAACTGCAAAATGACTTCGCCGGCTTCGGGCGCGGCGAACTCCATGGCGAGGATACCGTTCTCGAACTCGATGGAGAGCAGCTCGGCGGTGGCGTAGACAATGTGCTCCGTGGGAGCGAAATTGGTGCAATCGCGGCACAGGCCGTCGGGACCCAGGGAGACACTTACCGGAAGCCACAAGGCCTGTCCCGGCCCCACGCTCACGCCGGGAACAACCAGCGTCTTTCTTGACAGGGGTTCGACCACGCGCAGGTCGTCGTGGAACGGCTTCTGTGAGGTGTTGGTGATGCTGACCGCGCTGGCGGACTGCGATACCAACTCTACCGCGATCACGCCTTCGGGCAGTTTGCCCGTAGCAGGTTTGGGCATGCTTACGTGACGAAGATCGGCGAACAGGCGTGCCCAGCCGCGCAGCAAGCGCGGCATCGCGCCGCAGCGCGGAGGTGGTGGGGCGCTCGTCTCCCGATAGCCCCACCGCGCCCTTGCGCAGCAGGCTGGCGGGGTTGGCGGCCCAACCCGCGGGATAGAGAGCGTCTTCCACGTCGGTCCACAGAAGCGCCCCGCGGGCCGTATCGATGGCTTCGCGGCTGCGCGCGAATGCGCCGGTTTCCGTAGCGGAGATAATCGTAACCGGCGAGGGAGGCGCGGCGGCATCGATGGCCAGTGCGCGGCCCTCCACGAAGGCGATGGGCCCGCCGTGAGAAGCGGTCTGGGTGGCCAGCACCTGTTCGAGCTGTTTCAGCCAGGCGCGCTGCTGCGCAGTGTCCAGCCGCGAGTTGACCAGCCCCGCAACCGGAGGCAGCGGCCGCACCCACGCGCGCAGGCCGAGTTTTCGCAGCAGGCGGACGAAGCCGACCAGGTCGCGGCGTGGATTGGTGCTGCCCGTGAGATCGAATTCGCCGGGCTGCAATTGGTGATAGTTCGCCGGAATGGAGAACTCGACGGTCTGCACGCCGATATTCTTGAGCCAGACCAGTTCCCGCTCCCAGAGCGTTCGCGGGTAAAGGTAGTAGGGGAACTCGACCGCCTGCAAATAGTCGGCGGCATACGCCCGATGGGCGGCGACCACGAACAGTAGCAGCGCGGCGAACCGTTTCAAAGCCCTTTGCCTCTGCGGACGCGATAGTCGTCGATGTGGGGCATCTGGATTACGTTGCACATCTCGAAGAGGCGGGAGCGTGCGCGGTCGCCGATGTGGTCACGCAAGCGTGCGCCGGTATTCGATGCCGACCGTTCCCCTCTGGATCGTTTTGCTGCCCTCCACATCGGCGTCAGGCAAATTGGTGGTGGCGATCAGAGGCATGCTGGTTATTGCAGCGGTGTGTGACGATGGCGGTGATTGTGTCCTGCACCCAATCGGTGACGCGGTGCGCGCCCAAGTCGTCGAGCATCAGAACTTCACTGTCCAGCGCCATGCGGTATGCCTCCTTATTGGAGGAGTTGGAAGCTGGAGTCGTAGCCCGCACGGATGCGGTCGAGCAGAGTCTGAAAATCCGTGAACACACCTTCGAAGCCCTTCTGCATGATGCGGCGAAGAGCTGCGATGGCAAGGTGGGTCTTGCCGGTGCCGGGCTCGCCGATCAGCAGCAGACCGGGCTTTTGACCGAGCGGGAAGTCGTCGGCGTAGCGTTTCACCGCGCTCATCACGCATTTTGAGTTCCTGCATGCCTTCGGTCTTGAAGTTCTCGAACGAGGCATTGCGATAGAGCGGCGGAATCTGCGAGCGCTCTTCGAGCCGCTCGGCGCGACCCTCGGAACGGCAGGCGCAGCGTTCGGCGCCGCTGACGCTGGCGCGCTCGACGATGATCCAGCCGGTGCCGCCACACTTCTCGCAAACGGATTGCGTGGACATTACTCCTATTATCGTGCAGACGCATGCGGCAGGCGGGAAGGTTTCGCGAGGCAGGCGACGGACCCGCCCCGCGCAGAACGGACCGTTAGGACGCGGACCGGACTATTGGCTAGTATATACCTCCGCGAACCCGGGAACACACAATGACGAGTACCATCAGGTACCATCTCTTTCTGCAGGCTTCCCCTATTGACTGATGGTGCTAGTGATCAGTCTGTAAGCGCCGTGGCTCGTATAGTCACCGAACGGTTTGGCCACAATGTAGTAAGTGCCTGCCGCAAGATTGCGGGTGATGCGGGAGTTGGTATTGCCGCCGCCATCGTCGTCTTCATCGATCACGGCGCCTTTGGAATCCAGCAGCACCAGGTAAGCATCAAACTCGCTGGAATTCAGCCGCAAATCGATCGCCGCGTCGGCCGTCAAGCTCATCTGATAGAGATCGGCGAAACTGTTGTCGGTGTACTGGCACGCCGTATACGCAATCGTGCCGGTGACGGTGGCGCCCGGCGTCACCGTGGCCTTCGGAGCGCAGAGCGGGGGCCTCGCGCCGGAGACGGTGCGCAGATCCACTTCGTAGAGACCGCCCACGGTAGCGGACGCGGCGCGCGCGGCCAGCTTATAGGTTCCCGCCGGGAGGTACTGCACGATCAGCGGATCGTTGGACCCGTAAGTGTTGTCGTCGCTGCGTACGACATTGCCCCCGGCGTCGTATAGAGTCAGATAGCCGTCCAACTCGCCCGAGGTCAGGACGGCGAGCACCAGCGAATCCACTGCCAGCGTGAACGTGTAGTAGTCCACGGGCTGACCGTTGGCGCCGGTGCAACTGCGCGGACCGAGCCGTTGGATGAAGCCGCCGTTCAGGTCGAGGGATTGCGCAAACGAGCAGGCCGAGACATCGTGCGCCGTGAACTTGCTGCTGAGATGATAGTTCCCGGACCCGGCGTTGGCCGCACCCACCACCGTGTAAGTGCCGGCGGGAAGATCGGCCGCAACGTGGGCCGCGCCCAGGCCATCGACTTCTTCATCGCGCACGATCAAGTTGTCTTTACTGTCGCGGATGGCCAGCACGGTGGCGAATGCACCGGAACTGATCTCGAGATCCACGGTTCCGGCGGAAGGCAGGGTGACTGCATACAGGTCGGCGAGCCCTGCACTCGTGCGGCAACTGGCGCTGGTAAGCGCGGAATCCAACGCGTCGCCTAAATTGAGCGAGCCTGTCTTACATGGCTGCGGATTACCGCCTTGGAAATCGTAACGGAGCACGTAGTTGCCGCCGGAAGGAAGGTCGCTGAAGATCTCCAGGCGGTAGCTGCCCGCCGGCAGTTGCGCCCGAAGGTTCGACTGTACGTTATTGTCAGCGTCAGTGCCGCCTCCGCCGGAATCGGACGCCAGCAGATTGCCGGCGGCGTCCAACAGGTTTACCGTAGCGGCAAAATCGCCGCTGACCGCACTCACGTTCACCGTTCCCGCATCGGTCAGGTTGAGATTGTAGTAGTTGTAATACGATTGGTCGCCGCTGCCGGCAATGGTCCGGAAGCAACTGGCGGCCGTGATGGCGTTGCTATCGGTGTCCGGCGCGGCAAGGGTTTTTGCCGCCCGGCAGGTTTCGTTGTCGGCTGTCTGGTAGCTGTTGACGATCTGAAACGCACCTGTGCTCCCATCGGCGGAGGAAATGACGACAAGATACTGGCTGTCGCCTTCCAGGACCACGTTCAACGGGCTGGCGGAAGGCAGCGTGAGTGGGCGCCCGTCGATCGAGCGGACCACGATCACCGGCGTGAAATCCTGCGCTTGAGACCGTCACAGTGAGCGTGCCGGCGCCATCGGTGGTCAGGGTGTAAGCTTCGTAAGCCGTGCCGTCGAAAGCCAGGCAACCGGAAGCGGGCATGCTGCCGTCGAGGGTCTGCCGGAGTCCGATATTGGGAAGGTTCGAACAGAGAACGCCCGGTTCGCTGGTGAACGAGGTCTTCACGGTGTAGTTGCCGGTCTGTCCTGCCGTCCGTCCATTGACCAGCAGGGTGTAGCTGCCTGCCTCGATCGGGCGGAGCAGGGAAGCGCCCGAATCGAGCCTTATGCCGGAAGCGTCCCGCAGCGTGAGAACAAAATCGGTGGTGTTATCGCCCAGCTCGACCTTGATCTGGCCGCGGACCGGCAGGTCGAGGCGGTACGCGGCATAGGGCGTCTGGTCGAGGAACTGGCAGTTGGCGGCAGTCAATGCCCCGGCAACCGTGCCATTTGGCGGGACACGCATGGTCGTAGGGCAATCCTGGGCGCCGAGCCACCCCAGGCACACACCGATCCCTAGCGCAATGGCGCGTCCGAGACTCATGATCTACCTAACCCATATGGCCAGAGAAGGTTCCGGTCCGCAATGGGTCCGAAGGACTTAGTGTGGCGAACCGCTGATTCGTTTCAACTGCGTGGGGCGATCCAGACCCATCGCCGTGATACCCTGACATTCGGAGTATTATGGTCAACACGCGCGAAAAATCCCAGCTCATGAGTGCCTCGGAGATCGACCGGACCCTGGTACGGCTGGCACACGAGATTCTGGAGAAGACGAAAGATCTCGATCAACTCGCCTTTATCGGCATACGGCGCCGCGGAGTTCCGCTGGCCCAACGGCTCTCGGCGAAGATCGAAAGCCTCGAAAACCGGAACGTGCCGGTGGGCATCCTCGATATCAATTTGTACCGCGACGACTTGAGCACAGTTGGCGTGAAGCCGGTGGTGAGTGCCACGGAGATTCCGTTCAGCGTGGCCGGCAAAGACATCATTCTGATGGACGACGTACTGTACACCGGCCGCACCATTCGCGCCGCGCTGGACGCGCTGTTCGATCATGGCCGTCCGGCGCGCGTGCAATTGCTGGTGCTGATCGACCGCGGCCACCGCGAACTGCCCATCGAAGCGCGCTTCATCGGCCGCACGGTGCAGACCACCGATATCGAAATTATCGAAGTGAAGTTCCAGGAGATCGACGGAATGGAGAAAGTCCTGATGGTGGAGAGGGCCGGGTAGCCCGTCATGCCGGCCGGATTGCTCGGAATCGAGGAATTGGACCGCGCCGAGATCGAAGCCATTCTGGCGCGCGCCAAGGATTTCCAGCCGATGCAGAGCCAGAGCTTAAAAAAACTGGACACGCTGCGCGGCAAAATGATCGTCAATTTGTTCTACGAAGCTTCCACCCGTACGCGGACCAGCTTCGAAATCGCGGCCAAGCGCCTGGGCGCCGACGCGGTATCGATTACTGCGTCGGGCTCCAGCGTCAGCAAGGGCGAATCGCTGGTCGACACGCTGAATACGCTGGGGGCGATGCGGCCCGACGCCATCGTGATGCGCCACGCGGCCAGCGGCGCTCCGCATTTTCTGGCGCGCTACCTGCCCACGCCCATCATCAACGCCGGCGACGGCACACACGAACATCCTACGCAGGCGCTGCTGGACGCGCGCACCATCCTGGATCGCTGCGGTCACCTGGAAGGCCTCAAGGTGGCCATCATCGGCGACATCGCGCACAGCCGCGTGGCGCGCAGCAATGTGCACCTGCTGTCCAAGTTCGGCGCGGAAATCGTGCTTTGCGGGCCGGCCTCGCTGCTGCCGGTGGAATTGGCGCAGCTCGCGCCGGGCGTCCGCCTGACCACGGACATCCGCGACGCGATCACAGGATGCCGACGTAATCATGATGCTGCGCGTGCAACTGGAACGGCAGCACGAGGCGAGCTTTCCCGGCGAGCGAGTACTTCCGCTTCTACGGCCTGCAACTGGAGCACATGGACCTGGCCAAGCCGGAAGCCATCGTGATGCATCCGGGGCCGATCAATCGCGGCCGCGAACTTTCCAGCGAGGTGGCGGATTTCCAGCGGTCGGTGATTCTCAACCAGGTGGAGAACGGAATCGCCGTGCGCATGGCGGTGCTCGAAAAGGTGATTGGATAGCATGCCGATCGTGATCAGGAATGGAAGGGTGATCGACCCGTCATCGAACACGGACCGCGTGGCGGACGTGCTGATTGTGGACGGGCGGATCGCCGGCGTCGCGCCCAATCTCTCTTCGCCGAAGGCGGAGGTGTTCGACGCCACGGGGATGATCGTGGCGCCGGGCTTCATCGATATGCACGTCCATCTGCGCGAGCCTGGCTTCGAGCACGCCGAGACGATCGAGAGCGGCTCGCGCGCCGCGGCGGCGGGCGGCTTCACTTCCATCTGCTGCATGCCGAACACCAAGCCGGTGAACGATAGCGCCATGGTGACCAGCTACATCGTGGAGCGGGCGCGCAGCAAGGCGCTGGTCAACGTGTTTCCCATCGGCGCCATCACCAAGGGGAGCGCCGGCGAGGAACTGTCGGCCATCGGCGCGATGAAAGCGGCGGGCGCGGTGGCGATCAGCGACGACGGCCTGCCCGTGATGAATGCCCGCGTCATGCGGCGCGCCATGGAGTTCGCGCGCAGCTACGATCTGCCGATCATTCAGCACTGCGAAGATCTCAACCTGAGCGCCGGCGGCGATATGCACGAAGGCGTGCAGAGCGTCCGCTGGGGACTGCGCGGCATTCCCGCCGCCAGCGAGGATGTCATGGTGGCGCGCGATCTGGTGCTGGCGCAACTCACCGGCGCGCGCTACCACGTGGCCCACATCTCGACGCGCAATGCCGTCGCCATGGTGGAGTACGCGCGCCGGCACGGGCTGCCGGTGACCTGCGAGACCACGCCGCACCACTTCGCCCTGACCGATGCGGAGATGGCGCCCTACGACAGCAATTACAAGATGAAGCCGCCGCTGCGTTCGTGCGGCCATCGCGACGCGATCGTGGAGGCCTGGCGGCGGGGACGATCGGCGCGATCGCCACCGACCACGCGCCGCATCCCGGGTCGGAGAAGATGCAGGAATTCGAGCGCTGTCCGTTCGGCATCATCGGCCTGGAAACGGCGATCGCACTGGCGCTGGAGGAACTGGTGGCGCCGGGCAAAATCACGCTGTCCCGCCTGGTGGAGTTGTTCACCACGGGCCCGGAATCGGTGATGCGCCTGGGACGAGGTACGCTCGCGCCGGGCGCACCGGGCGACGTAACGGTATTCAGTACAGATGTCGAATGGACCTACGACGTGAATCAATCTCCCTCGCGCAGTAGAAATTCGCCATTTCACGGACGGACGTTCCGCGGCGGTCCGATGGCGACGGTGGTGGACGGCGAGATGAAGTGGCGCCGGTAGGCTGCGGGTCGCGCCTACCGTGCTGAAGTGACGAACTCGAGCGTCATGACCAACTCCGACGATTGCGCCGTGGCCCCGGGCTGACGGTGCATACGTGCTTGCGCCATTACTTGGCGCGATCGAGTGCGGCCTGATTCAAGCTCGCATCTGTGCTGGCCAGGATCTCGACTTCGCTCAAGCCGCCGTCGGAAACACTGCCGTGCAGGGTCACCACCTGGACTGCCGCCTCGGCATTGGAGGAGGGAAGCGGCCGTCCCGGTGCAGGCATGACGATCGGCATGTTGAAGCCGGGATTCATTGCCCTTCCAGCCCCGAGCGCGACCAGACCCGCAGGATTAAATAGGGTATCGGTAGCCGGAGGTGGATCGGTTACACCCACCGTCCTGGCTTCCGCCACCACTCGTCCTCCTTCTGAAATGGTGAATCCCGATGGGATGGACTTATTGTGAAATCGAACCGCAGGGGAATAATCGTAATGCACGAACAGACCCGGAACCGGAGAATACGTGGTCAATAGGCCGGTGTTCGCGTCAACGCAGTATTCGGATTCTTCCCAGTTTCGGGTTCCCGTGAACGATCGGTTGCCGGCTCCCATCACGATCAGTACGCAACGAAGTTGCACACCATTCGGTAAGCCGGTTGCCGTTCGGACAGACGCCTGCGGACCCACTGCAGGATAAGAAAAAAAGATTGCGCTGCGGACCTGCATCAGCCTCAGAGGAAGGATGCCGGCGGCCTGGTTACCGTAGAGACCGCTCCTCCCTTTCCAGAAGTATATTCAAATCACCCGGAAACTATGCTAACCGCCACATGCCTCCATAGTCTAACGTTGTATAGTTAGACTATGGAAAGCCGCTCAGAGATCCCGCCCGGCACATTGTACATGCTGATTCTGAAGACCCTGGCAAGCCGGGGCGCGCTGCACGGGTACGGGATCGCGCAGCACATTCACCGGATGTCGGAAGACGTTCTACAAGTGGAGGAAGGCTCCCTGTATCCCGCCCTACAGCGCATGCTCGTCAAAGGCTGGGTGGTGGCCGAGTGGAGCCAGTCGGATAACAATCGCCGCGCGCGCTACTACAAGCTCACTCCGGCGGGTCGCAAACGACTCACGCTCGAACTTCGCGAGTTCGGCCAGGTAATGGGAGCGATCGCTCGCGTGATCGAAGCCGTATGAAGGAATTTTTTCGACGACTCTGGTTCCTGCTGCATCGTGCTCAACTCGAGCGCGATCTTGAGGAGGAGATGCGTCATCACCTCGCGCTCGGCGCCGAGGAACGGGGCGGCACCCACGCCGCCCTGCGGCAGTTCGGCAACGTCACTCTGCTGAAGGAGAAAAGTCGCGCCATGTGGACATGGAACTTCTGGGAACAACTCACGCAGGACATTCGCTATGGCCTGCGGGCGATGGCCGGCAATCCCCTATTCACCTCCATGGCGGTACTCTCCCTGGCGCTGGGCATCGGCGCGAATACCGCCATCTACAGCTTTATGGATGCGATCCTGCTGCGCTCGCTGCCGGTACAGCATCCGGAACAGCTCGTCGTGATCAACTGGCGCGCCAAGGACACTCCGGTCGTGATTCATGGCCAGAATGGAAGCCGGCATCGGGATGGCAACGAAACCAGCAGTCCCAATTACCCCTTCGGCGCCTTTCAGCATCTGCGCTCGAATCGGGAACCACTAGCCTCCCTGTTCGCCTATGCTACGGCGTGGGAGATCAATCTGGTGGCGGAGAACCAGGCCGAAATCGCCGATGGGCAACTCGTGTCGGGCGGCTTCTATAACGGACTCGGCGTCTCTCCCGCGGCCGGACGCCTGATTATGGACGACGACGATCGCACCGGCGCCGCGCCCGTGGCCGTTCTCAGTTACCAGTACTGGCAGAACCGCTTTGCAGCCAGCCCCGCCGCTGTCGGACGGCAGATCCTGATCAACAACACGCCGTTCACCATCGTCGGAGTTTCCGCGCCCGGGTTCTTCGGCGTCAACCCGGATGCGGATCCCAAGGTATATCTGCCCTTGCACTCGGCCCCCTTGCTCGCCGCGAATCCGGGCGATGACGAGAAGCGCAGGTTTTTCGACCAGAATTTCTATTGGTTGGAAATGATGGGCCGGCTGCGCCCCGGAGTCAGCGTGAGCCAGGCGCAGGCCGGGCTGGCGGGACGCTTCCACACCTTCGTGGAGGGTACCGCAACCACTGCGAAGGAGAAGATCGATCTGCCCGTGCTCTGGCTCCAGGAAGGTGCCGGCGGCCTGGACTCGCTACGGCGGCGCTACTCAAAACCGCTCTTCGTGCTGATGGCGATGGTCGGCCTGATTCTCGTCATCGCGTGCGCCAACATCGCCAATCTTCTGCTCGCGCGATCCACTGCCCGGCGGCGCGAGATGGCGGTGCGCCTCAGCCTGGGCGCGGGACGCCTCCGCGTGGTTCGCCAACTCTTGACCGAAAGCGCCCTGCTGTCGCTGACGGGCGGCCTGCTCGGAGTGCTGGTGGCAGTTTGGGGAATCCGTTCGATCACCTGGCTGCTGGCCAACGGACGTGAGAATTTCACTCTTCATGCGACCCTGAACTGGCCGGTGCTGGCCTTTACGCTGGCCCTTGCGCTGGCCACCGGGCTGGTCTTCGGTCTGGCTCCTGCCATACAGGCGACGAAGGTAGACTTGACTCCCGCGCTCAAGGAAACCCGTGCAGGCGCGCAGCGAGCATCGGGCCGTCGCCTTGGCCGCGGGATCAGCCTCAGCCACGTCCTGGTCGCTTCGCAGATCGCCATCTCGTTATTGGTGGTAATGGCGGCCGGTCTGTTCGGGCGCACGCTGTCCAATCTTCAATCTGTGGAACTCGGCTTCAATAAGGAGCACGTGCTGCTGTTTGACCTGAATGCCCGCCAAGCCGGATACCAGAACGCTTCGCTGGCGCAGTTCTACGCCGGCCTGCTGGATCGCTTTCGACGCCTTCCCGGCGTCCGGAACGCCGCCCTTTCGCAGTTCGCCCTGGCCGTTGGTTCCTGGAACAGCCAGAACGTCACCATTCCGGGCACAACTCCCAAGGCAGGTCCAAAGCCGGAGACCTGCTATGTTCCGGTGGACGAATCATTCCTCGCGACGATGCAGATTCCGATTCTGCTGGGCAGGGGCTTTGACGCGCGCGACATGTCATCGCCCAGGGTGGCGGTAGTCACGGAGCAGTTCGCCAAAAAGTTTCTACCCGGCGAGAATCCTCTAGGGCGCCGGATCGGAATCGGGTCGAACGGTCCGGCCGATATCGAGATCGTCGGTGTGGCCAAGACGACCCTGTATAACTCCGTAAAGGAAACCGACACGCCTCCCGTCGCCTACGTTCCGTACACCCAGGATCTTCGCGGCCTCGGCCGCGTGCACTTCGAACTCCGCACTGCCGGCGATCCGCTCGCCCTCGCTAACGATGTCCGCCGCGTGGTCCATGAGGCCAGCGCCAGTGTGCCCGTTTCGGTTGTGACGACCCAGGCCGCCCGTATCGATCAGACCTACACCCAGGAACGCACGTTTGCCTATCTCTGCACCTGTTTTGCGGTGCTCGCGCTGGCCATCGCCTGCGTCGGATTGTACGGGACGATGGCCTATGCCGTGGCCCGGCGCACCAATGAGATCGGCATTCGCATGGCGCTCGGCGCCGAGCGGCGAAAAATCATCTGGATGGTGCTCCGCGAAGTATTTGCGTTAGGAGTCGCCGGCCTTGCCATAGGCCTGGCGGCTGCCTGGGCGACATCCAGATTCGTGGAATCGTTCCTGTTCGGAATCAAGCACAATGACCCCTGGTCCATCGGCGTGTCGGTCCTCGTGCTGCTCGCTGTTGCCTTCCTGGCCGGCTACGCACCCGCATGGAAGGCGTCGCGAATCGACCCGATGGTAGCCCTGCGGCACGAGTAATTCAGTTCGCTCGTAGCGCGATCGAAGGATCGATCCGCGAAGCCCGGCGAGCCGGAAGATAACCGGCAATTACAGCGACCAGCGTCAGCACAACGGGCATCAGGAGAAACGTCAGCGGATCGCTCGCCGTTATTCCGAAGAGCATTCCGTCCATCGCCCGTGCCAGCACCCACGATGCGGCGCCGCCGATCAGGATGCCCACGGCCGCGAGCCACAGGGTCTGCCCGATAATTCCGGCTTGAAGTCGGGATGCCGAAGCGCCCAGCGCCATGCGAATCCCGATCTCCTGCGTTCGCTGGTTCACTCCATAGGAAATCACGCCGTAAATTCCGAGCGATGCCAACACCAGCGCAAAGAGCGCGAATCCACCCAGCAGCAGTACCACAAAGCGCCTCGGAGAAACCGACTTGTCCACGATCTGCTGCAAGGTGCGAAGCTCTTTTCCGGGAAGATTCGGCACGATCGGTTTAAGTGCGGCGCGCACGCTGGCGGTGAGCTCTGCCAGGGGCAGGGAACTCCGGACCACCAGGTCCGCCGAGGAGATGTCGCGGCACTGCCGCATCGGGAGGTACATCTCATTTCCCGAGGCCTGCTCCAGTGCGAGATGCCGCACATCGCCCACCACTCCCACCACACGCCGTTCGCCGCAAGCGCGCATCAATTGCCCGATCGCATTTTGCCCGGGCCACAGCGCACGCGCCATGCTCTGGTTGATTACGATTACCGGTTCGGTGGTAGGGGTATCGGTGGCGGAAATATCGCGGCCGGAGATCAGTGCGATGCCTAGAGCTTTCAGATAGCCGTCGCTCACCACGCGCACAAACGCGGTGGGAAACTTCCCCCGCGGATAGACCTGGCCCTTAGCCCCTGCGCCCCAGGTGCGATTGCGTCCCAATGGGAGCGCATCGGTCAATACCGGCCGCAACGACTCCCGGGATCTCCCGCACGCGCCTCAGTACCTCGTCGAAGTATGCATTCTGTTGCGCTTGTGTCGTGTATCGCGCATCCGGATCCACACGGACGGTGGATGCCTGTTCCGGGCGGAAACCGAGATTCACATCCAGTACGCGGAGAAAACTCCGCACCAGCAAGCCCCGCGCTGACCAGCAGAACACAGGCGAAGGCGATCTCCGAAACCACCAGCGCGCCGCGAACCCAATTCCTTCCCTTGCCCGCCGTGGAACCGCGCGCCGTGTCCTTCAGCGCGTCGTGCAGTGTGTGGCTGGGAACCTGCAGCGCCGGCGCGAGGCCGAAGACCACGCCGGTCAGGACCGCCGCCAGCAGACAGAAACCGAGCACCGTTACGTCCGTGTGGATGTTGCTGAGAAGCGGGATGCTCAATGACTCGATGCGCGCCAGCAAGTGTGTGCCAACGGCGGCCAGCGATTACGCCCAGCACCGCGCCGCAGCAGGATAACGTCACACCTTCGGTCAGCATCTGGCGGATCAGCCGCCGTCGACCCGCCCCCAGCGCCGTGCGGATGGCGATCTCCTTCTGCCGCGTGGCCGTCCGCGCCAGCAGCAGGTTGGAGAGATTCGCGCAAACAATCAGCATCACCACGCCCACTGCGCATGCCAGCACCAGCAGCGCCGGCCGAATCCGGCCGCTCACGTGTTCCGCCAGCGGGCTGATCCGGCCCTCAAAATCGTTGCGCTCCGGATGTGCCTGGGTGATCTGCTGCGCCAGTATTTTCAACTCGGCCTGGGCACTGCCAATCGACACGCCGGGCTTCAGACGGCCGATGATCGCCATGGTGTTGCCCCACCGGTTCGTCTCGTTGCTCAGGGGAAAGGGAAAATACAGATCGAAATGGCTGCCGGGAGCGAAGACGGCGGCCATATCGAAGGTAGCCGGCAGGACGCCGGCCACGGTCACCGGCTCATCGTTGATGGTGAGCGACCGGCCCACCACTCCCGGATCGGAACCGAACCGCCGCTCCCACAGGCCATGGCTCAACAGCACCGCCTTGGGCCCGTGCCATTTACATTCCTCCGCCGTGAACAATCTGCCGAGCTGCGGCTGGATGCCCAGCATCTGGAAGAAATTCTCCGATACCGGTACGCCGCTGAGCCGCTCCGGCTCGCCCTGGCCGCTGAGCAGGTTGTCGCCTACGCCATAAAAGGCGAAGTATGCCGCCATGTCGGCAAACGACTTGTTGCGTTCCCGCAGATCCAGCAGGTGCCCTACTTGGGTAGTCTGGCCCGATAGTCCGCTGGTGTCATGATTGGCGATCCAGACCAGTCGCTCGGGCTCGTGGAACGGCAGCGGGCGCAGCAGCAGAGTATCCACCACGCTGAATACCGTGGCGCTTGCGCCGATCCCGAGGCCGACAATCAGCACCGCAAAGGTTGTAAATCCCGAATCCTTTCCCAGCGTTCGAAAGGTGTAGCGCAGATCCTGCAGTATGCTGTCTAGCGCGGGCAGACGTCGGGTATCGGACATTCTTGGGCTCCTGCTCTCCTTATACTGGCGTACTGGCTAATAGTTACGCCCGGTTACCTGGTTTTTGTTCCATGTCTTTCTCCATCCGTACGATGGCCAGCGCCTCTCCATCCGGCAGCGGCACCGCCATATCTTCCACGGCGCGATATCCCTTGGCGAGGTAGAACGGTACTCCAGTCAAGGTCGCGCCCATTTCGAGCCGTGTGAAGCCCGCTGCAATGGCCGCACGCTCACACGCTTCCAGGATCGCGGCTCCGATACCGCAGCGCGCCCAGGCGGGATGCACGAAGAAGGCTCGAATCCGCGCGGCGTCGCGATGCGGATCCAGCAACGAATCTTCGCGCGCCTGATAGTGATCTCCTCCGTACAGCGTTCGCCGCTTACTCCAGCCGCCGCAGCCAACAATGACGGGATCCCTGCCGCTCTTCTCCACCACAAAGTACGTACCGTCCGCGATCAACTGCGTGTCCACGCCGTAAACCGCCCGCAATGCGCCATCGATTTGTGCCGCGCTGTAATCCCCCGCCTGCAAGCCGCGTACCGACATATCGATCAGTGCGGTGAGCGCCGTGATGTCATCGGCCGTGGCATGCCGGACCGTCCATGCCACTTCGCTCACTTCGGCGCGGCAGGCGCCGCGGCTGGTGCCGGCAGCATGTTACGGATTGCGGCGATGCGCCAGCCATCGGGTGTCCGTGTGATCAGGAACGTGCTCCACATGCGCCGTGCCGGAGCGCCGCCAGTACCCGCGATCTCGTATCGGCCGTCGGCCAGGGCTACACCGGGCGCCACGAAGCGGACAGTTTCCACGGTGATGGTACGCTTTCCGCCGCTGCTCTCCGAACTGGCCATGGTGCCGCGTACCACCGCGTCGCGCCCCCTGCGCCACTCCCCCGAAGAAACCAACTGGTCGGCATCCGCCGTGAACAGCGCTTCCGTGGCTTTGGCATCCTTGCGGTCGCGCGCATCGACGTATCGCGCCACCACGTCTTTGATGGCGGCCTCGTCGCCGGTGTTCCGGTTGGGTGGACTGGTTTGCGCCGTGCACGCGGCGCAGGCAATCACGAACAGTAAGAAGCGGGCAAGGTGGAAACCCATCTGTCCCATCTTAAACTGCCTTTGCTTCCGCCTCATTGCCCTGCTGACGACCGGCCCCGCCATATGCCACTATGAAATTTGGCACGACGTCGATTCTTTGTGGATTCCATTCTCGGCGGGTCCGCCGAACTGCGCGGCGACGAAGCCCGCCATCTGACCCGCGTCCTGCGTGTCGAACCCGGACAGCGCTTCGAAATCTCCGACAACCAGCAGGCCTACCTTGCTGAAATCTCCGAGGCCCGCGGCGAACGAGTGGTGTTTCACGTAGTCGAACCTCTTCCCGCTGTCCCGTTCCCGGTTTCGATTACCCTCTGCGCCAGCCTGATCAAGTTTGATCGCTTCGAATGGATCGTCGAAAAGGCGACCGAACTGGGCGTCGACCGCCTGGTTCCCGTTGAGGCGGCGCGCACTGAAAAGGGACTCTTCGACGCCTCGCGCAAGCGCAGCGACCGCTGGGCGCGTATCGCCCGCGAAAGCAGCCAGCAATCGCGCCGCGTGCGCATCCCCGAAATCCTTCCCGCAGTCCGCTTCGAGCGCTGCCTGGAGCAGACCGCCGCCCACCGCTACTTCCTGGACGAAGCAGTTGCGCCGCCCCTGCTGCGTGAAATTCCGGCGGAGCGCTCCGATTCCGCAGCTCTTTTGATCGGTCCCGAAGGCGGTTGGACCGATCCGGAACGGCAGCTTGCAATTGCCGCCGGCTGGCAGCCCGTCTCCCTGGGACCCTTGGTTCTTCGTGCGGAAACAGCCGCTTGCGCTGCCCTGGCTCTAGTCGTGAATGCCTGGTTGACTTGACAGCCGTCCTAAGTGTCCTCGGGATAAGCCCGTACCGTGAGAAAATAGAACACGCGTGGCAAACTATCCGTCTGGATATTATCCTCATCGTAGTCTTCACCCTCGTGCACAGTGGCGGGTCAGCCGGCTTCTGCTCGCCGCCATCCTCCCGCCGCTGGGTGCGCCCCGCCCTCTTTGTGTTCGCTGCCTTCCTGGCGGTCAGTTACGCGTTCACGTTCTCCTCGCTGCTGGCATGGCTGCGCATCCCTACGCGCATCGGCAGCATACTGGGCGCGGGTTCGCTCACTTACTTCATGACCCTGACCGGCGTGCTTGGTGATTTACCAGGCTCCTCGCTGGCCTGCGCAAGGTTCTGCACGCCGACGTAAACCCGGATCGCCGCCGCGTGCTCAACGCCGCCGGCGGCGCGCTGATGGCCGCGCCCTTCGCTGCCGTGGGCTACGGCGCATTCATTCAGCGCACCGATTTTCGCGTCCGCGAAGTGGATATCCCGTTTGCCGGCCTGCCGCACGACCTCGACGGTCTGCGCATCCTGCAACTCAGCGACATACACCTCAGCGCCTTTCTCAGTGAAGCCGAATTCGCTCGCGTGGTCGATGCCGCCCTTCAATTGCATCCCCACCTCGCCGTGAGTCACCGGCGACCTGATCAGCGGCCATAGCGATCCCCTGGACGCCTGCATCCGCCAGTTGGCGCGCGTGAAAGCCGACGCCGGAGTCTTCGCCTGCATGGGCAATCACGAACGCTATCGCCCGCGCCGAAGACTACACTGCGAGTGCAATCCGCCCGGGTCGGCATACGCTTCCTTCGCGGCGAGGCGCAGACCCTGCGCTTCGGCAGGCCACCCTGAATCTGGCCGGCCTGGACTTCCAGCCGCAGCGCATGCGCGACCGGTATTTGAAGCGGCGCCGAACGCCTGATCGTCCCTGGCGCAACCAACATCCTGCTGCAGCACAATCCCGACGTCTTTCCGGCGGCCGCCCGGCAGGGGTATAATTTGCTGCTTGCGGGACACACACATGGCGGACAGGTCAGGGTCGAGATTCTGGATCAATCCATCAACCCGGCGCGGTTTTTCACACCCTATGTTTACGGCCTCTACCGCCAGGGAAATGCCGCCGCATATGTCACGCGCGGTATCGGAACCATCGGCATCCCGGCCCGTATCGGCGCGCCTCCGGAGATCTCGCTCCTGCGGCTCAGAAAGGCTTAACCCAACCTCCCCGTGCGCTATCTCATAGTCAGCGACCTACACGCCAACCTCGAAGCCCTCATGCCGTGCTCGCCGAGACCGCACGGCGCCTACGATAGCGTCATCTGCTGCGGCGACCTGGTCGGCTACGGCGCCGATCCCAACCTGGTCTGCGATTGGGTCGCGCCGAACTGCGCCGTGGTCGTCCGCGGCAATCACGACCGCGCCTCCACCGGCCAGGACGATCTCGAGTGGTTCAATCCGGTGGCCCGCAATGCCGCCATGTGGACCCTGCAGAACCCTCTCGCGGGAGAATGCCGACTACATTCTGGGACTTCCCCGCGGTCCGGTGACGGTCGAAACCTTCCAGGTCTTCCACGGCTCTCCCTACGACGAGGATGAGTACGTCATCGCGGCCGGCGAGGCCGACGAGGCATTCAGTTATCTGGAATCGCGCGTCGCCTTCTTCGGCCACACCCACGTGCAGGGCGGGTTCATATGGAACCAGTCGCGCGTGGAGACCATCCTCCGTACGCCCGCGCGCAGCGACTCGCAGTCCATGACCATCGACCCGTGCTGCGCCTACATGATCAACCCCGGGTCCATCCGGCCAGCCGCGCGACGGCGACCCGCGGGCGGCTTTTGCGATCTACGACACCGGCGCGAACGAAGTCACCTACCGCCGGGTAGCCTACGACGTCGCCGCGGCGCAGGAGAAGATTCACGCTGCCGGGCTGCCGCCGATTCTGGCCGACACGTCTGTCCGTGGGCCGTTAGCGGCGCGCTCATGAAGGTCAACCGGGCAAACCTCGCAGCCCTGTCGCATCCTGCTTGCCGTGCTGGTGTGGAATGCCTGGGCGCTGCGCGCCGAATTGCACTCCGGCGGCGCCGAGCTCAACGACAATGTCTCCCACTTCCGCCTGGCCGCCGGAATGGCTTCCGTCCTCGAACACGGCGGCAATCCGCTGGATTTCTGGAGTCCGGAGTGGTCGCTTCGGCTTTCCGCTGATGCGCGACTACCAGCCCCTCGCGCACTCCTCGTAGTCCTGGCATACTTCGCATCTGGGCAAGACGGTGACCCTGCTGACGGTGTTCGTCTGGGTCCGCTATCTGTCGCTGGTCCTGCTCCCTCTCAGTTTTTTCGTCATGGTGCGATGCTTCGACCTGCCGCCGATAACCGCCGCCGCGGCAGCCTGCCTCGCCCCTCTGATTTCCACTCCCCAACTCTACGGCATGGAATACGAGAGCTACGTGTGGGCCGGCTTCGGGCTCTTCCCGCAGGCAGTGGCGACGCATTTCCTGCTGCTCGCCCTCGGGCTCGCGTTTCGCGCGCTGCGCTGCGCGGCGCCTCCGCCACTTTCGCCGGCATCCTGTTGGGGCTGACGTTTCTCTGCCAGTTCGTTTACGGCTATATGGGAGCGCTGTCGATCTGTCTGCTGGCGACTGATTCCCGGCGCCGGCATCCCGCGGCTGCCGCGCCTGCGACGCGTTCTGTGGATCGGCGCGGCTGGCCCTGCTGCTTTCCGCCTTCCAATTGTGCCCCTGTGGCTCGATCGCGGCTGATCAACGCGACTCCGCCGGACCAGGCATGGAAATCGGATTCCTTCGGCGCTCGCCAAGTGTGCTGGAGTGGCTGGTTAGCGGACAGCTGCTGGATAACGGCCGCTTCCCCGTTCTCTCGCTGCTGGTTCTGGTCGGCTTGATCGCTCTTTGGCTGCGCTTCTTCAAGCCGCGCGGAATCGAATTCGCCGGCAAAGTTTGCGGTCTCCGGCGCCGTTCTCTGGATGCTGCTCTTCTTCGGCCGGCCATTCTGGGGACCCGTTCTTTGGCTGTTCGCATGCCACGCCGGACATCCACCTGCACCGCGTTCTGGGCGGCTGCCCAGATTTTTCTCGTGGTGCTCGCCGCGATCGGGCTGGCTGCCATCTGGGGTGGGTTGTCGCGACGCTTGCATGTGGCCGCCGCGGTCGTGGCCACACTCGTCGCTCTTGTATCCCATGGTGCGCGAACGCGGCGAGTTTCTCGAGATGAACGCCACCCGGCTCGAGCGCTACCGTGCGGGCGCTCAATCAGGATCGCAGTTCCCTGGACGCGCTGTTCTCCGCCGCTAAAGAGCGCGGCGGACGGGCCTTCGCCGGCCTGGCTACTCCCGACAGTTGGGGCCAGACTTTCAGAGTCGGCGCCATCCCCATGTACCATCTCCTCGCTGCGGCGCGTGTTCCTACGGTCGGCTATCTCTCCCACACCATGGCGCTCACCTCGGGCGTCATGCTCGGCTTTGACGAACGCAATCCGGCCCACTACCGCCTCTTCGATATCCGCACGTTCATCGTGCCCGCCGGCACGAAGTATCCCGTGCCCGTCTTCCTCAAGCCCGGCGCCATCTTCGGCCGCTTTCAGATCTTCGACACACCCGCCAATGGATATTTCGACCTCGTGGATGTTCCTGCCGCCGTGCGCGTGACTCGCGACGATTTTCTCGATACCAACCTACGCTGGCTCAAAACCGTCGGCCCATCCACCCGTCAGCACCTGCGCCTCGACCTTCCCGGCTCGGCGCCAGTCGCGCTGTCTCCCCCTGCCGTCGCTTCACAGTCTCCCGGCGAGATCCTGAGTGCGAAGCAGACTGGCGAGGTCTACCAGGCGGAATTCCTGGCGGCGCGTTCCGCTTGGGCTCTCTTCAAAATGACGTGGCATCCCAATTGGAAAGCCTGGATCGATGGCCAACCCCAACTGACCGCCATGCTGTCCCCGGGCTTCGTCGGTGTGCCCGTGTCCGCGGGCCGCCACACCATCGTTTTCCGCTACGCCCCCGGAAACTGGAAGCTCTGGATGGCGCTCGGGGGAGCCTTGGCGGTACTCGTCATGGCGCTCGCGGAGAGGCGAATCCTGCCCGCCGGTTGACTTCTTCTGCCATTTGCCTTACGATGTTGGACAAATGGCTAAGCCCGACTCCCTCGGTCAATTCGAGCAGTTGGTCCTCACCGCGATCCTGACACTTCGCGACGATGCCTACGGCGTAACCATCCACTCCAAGGTAGAGGAACTCGCCCGGCCCAAAGCAGCCTCCCTTGGCGCGGTCTACGTCACCCTCGATCGGCTGGAGGATAAAGGCTTCGTCACATCCTGGCTTTCCGATCCCACAGCCGAACGCGGCGGGCGTGCCAAACGCTGCTACCGCCTCGAAGCTCTTGGCGAACGCGTGTTGCAGGAATCGGCCCTCACCGCCAGGCGCATTTGGGAAAGCATCGCGGAGGTCTGGGGCAAGGATTGGGCCAGGGAATGGGGGAAGCGTTGGGGCAAGGAGACGGGCTGATGCCTTCCGGACCTTCCAGACCGGCTGAAAAGATCGTCGGAATCCTGACTCCTCCTGCCTGCCGCGAAGAAGTCCTGGGCGACTTACACGAGCGCTACCGGTCGCCGCTGCAATACGGGTTCGACGCGCTCGGCGCAGTACCCCTGGTGATCCTTAGCCGGATCCGGCGTACGGCAGATCCGCAAGTCCTCGTCATGCAGGCATTCGCCCTCTACCTGTCGTTCCTCACCGCGGCACGCTTCCACGACGGTTCGCTCCTGCAAGCGCAGTGGGGACTTCTCCGGCTCGCCCTTCCGGCGGGAATTGCGCTGCTTGGCCTGGTCCTGGAGGATGCTTATGCGCTCCCGGGCCGGCGGTCCCCTCTGCGTCTGGTCCGAGGTCCAATCGTCGGTATCTGTCTGGCCCTCCTCTCGCAGGGCATGCTCCGCTCACACAATCCGGAGATACCCCTTCCAGGCTGGATCCTGTTCTACGGCTGCGTCATGAGCCTGCTGCTTTCTTCTGCCATCCGGTTGTTGTTCCCGCCCATTGCCCACGGGCTTCAGGGAGTAAACGCTCCGGCGTTCTGGCTAAAGCGGGCCGGCAGCGGGATCGGTGAAACCGCGCAAACCTGCATCCAGGCAATTATCATCGCGGCCATCGTTGCAGGTGGCATGATGGCCGCGTTGAATTCGGGGATTTCGCCTGTGACCGTCCGCGTTGCCGTAATCGCCGTGGTGTTTGGACTGGTCGCCTATCAACTCGGAAAACGAACCTGACCTCTGGCGCCTAGAGCGCCGCGAGCACTTCCTTGTAGAGGTACTTCGCGCCTTCCACGCCGTCCCACGGCCCATCTTCGTATTCCAATGCGAACGTGCCCTGGAATCCGGCGTCGGTCATGATCTTCACCGACCGCTTCACGTCGTTGTCCTTCCAGCGATTCCAATACTTCGCGTGGACGTTGGTATGAGCGTACGGAGCCAGTGCCTTCAGCCCGTTGTACATCAGGTACTCGTGCTCCCAGTTGCAGAAGTCCGGCGACGCTTCGCAAAACGGCGACTTCACTTCATCCACAATGATGCGAATGTGAATCGGATTGGCCGTCAATCCCCAGTGATTCTCCAGAGTGACTTTGACGCCCACCTTGCCGCCGTAGTCCGCCATCTCCTTGAAGCTCTCGATGCAGTTGGCGAGATACTTCGCGAGCTCGTCCGCCTTCGGGTAGTCCGCCGTCGCCACCGCCGGGGGCGCGATTCTCGGTCCGCCGCTGTTCACGCGCATGGATTTCGCGCCCAGCATCGCGGCGCCATCCAGCCATTTCTTCGCTACCGCGATTCCCGTCTTGCGCTTCTCCACATCCGGTTCGCAGATGTCCCGAGGAGCATTATTCGAGATGTGCTGGCAGGTGGTGCCGGTGGTCTTCATCGTGTTCGCCATCTTGTCGAGCCATCGCTTCCCCGACACGCTCGAAGGGTCGAACTCTTGCGTCACGCGCGTGGCGGCGCCCACGCTCAACGGCACCGATACGTACATGCTGTCATCGGTGACATCGCCGAAAAGCCCGGAGAACAGATCCATGTGCGTCACGCCCGGGAAATGTTCCTTGGTGAACTTCGGGAAATCGAGCATCGTGATCTCGCCGTACTTCTGCTTCGCCGCCTCGTTCTTCGGATTCCGTCCGAAGCCCGTCCGGCTTTTGAAGATGTAGCGAATCGGCCAGGTGTTGGATGCCAGGCGCGCCTGCTTCTCTTTTTCAGTCAGTGGAGCGGCCTCCGCCGAAACAGCGGTGCCCAAAGCCAGGCCCGCCGCACCTACGCCGGCTCCCGCCGTCTTTAAAAAACCCCTGCGGTCTGTTTCCATGATTTACGCCTCCTGTATATCGAAACAATACCAGTCCGGACACCACTCGCGCCAGCAGTGAGTTACCCTCTGGTCATGCACCGTGCAGCCGGCCTGATTCTTCTGTTCGCTTTCTCGGCTTCCGCCCAGTCGATTCAATACTCCGAGTCCCGCAAAATCTGGCTCCTGACCACGCGCCAGAGTTCTTATGCCATGGGCCTCGGCGCCGATGGCGCGCTCCGCCATCTCTACTGGGGTGCTCCCCTCTGGCGCGCCGACGATCTCGCGGCGCCGCCCGCCCGGCGTGACATCTCCTCCTTCGATCCCCGCCAGATGCTGGAGGCTGAAGAGTTCCCGGGCTGGGGCGGCCCACGCTATTACGAGCCCGCCCTCAAAATCACCCGCGACAACGGCAACCGCGATCTCGTCCTGCGCTACGTCTCCCACCGCATCGCGGGCAACGATCTCGATATCGTCCTGAAAGATCTCAACGATCCGATCGAAGTCACCCTCCATTACCGCGTCTACCCAGACCACGGCATTCTGCGCCGCAGCGCCACCATCCGTAACGCCACGCAGCGCGCCCTTACCGTGGAGAGCGCGCAATCGGCCACCTGGAACCTGCCCCCGGGCGAGGGCTATCAGCTCACCTACCTCACCGGCCGCTGGGCCGCCGAGACCCAGGTGAACCACGAGCCCATACACGAAGGCCAAAAGGTATTGGAAAGCCGCAAAGGACACACCAGCCACAATTTCAATCCATGGTTCGCCATCGATTCCGGCGACGCCGGCGAAGAGCACGGCTCGGTCTGGTTCGGCGCCCTGGGCTGGAGCGGCAACTGGCGCATGTCCATCGAACAGACGCCGTACCGCCAGGTCCGCGTCACCGGCGGTTTCAATAGCTTCGATTTCGCCTACCCGCTCAAACCGGGCGAAACCCTGGAAACGCCGCCCTTCTATGGCGGTTTCTCCGCGGCCGGCTTCGGCCCGGCGTCGCGTATGCTCCACCGCTTCACGCGCGAGCAAATTCTCCCCGGCGGCGCATCCTCGCGCCTGCGGCCGGTGCTCTACAATTCCTGGGAGGCCACCACCTTCGCAGTCAACGAACAGGGCCAGAAGGAGCTCGCCAATAAAGCCGCGAAACTTGGCGTCGAGCTCTTCGTGATGGACGATGGCTGGTTCGGTGCGCGCAACAACGATCGCGCCGGATTGGGCGATTGGACCGTCAATCCGCAGAAGTTCCCGCAAGGGCTCAAGGGCCTCATCGACCACGTCAATTCCCTGAAGATGGATTTCGGACTCTGGGTGGAGCCCGAGATGGTCAACGCCAACAGCGATCTGTACCGCGCCCATCCCGATTGGGTGATCAATTTCCCGGATCGCCCGCGCAGCGAACTGCGCAACCAGATGATCCTCAACCTGGCGCGCAACGACGTCAAGGAGTACATCTTCGGCGTCCTCGACAAGCTCGCTACCGAGAACAACGTGCGCTATTTCAAGTGGGACATGAACCGTTCGTTCTCCGAGCCCGGCTGGCCCGAGGTCGCCCCCGCCGACGAGCGCAAAATCTGGGTGCAATATGCGCTGAACCTCTACGAGATTCTGGACCGCCTGCGCGCCAAACACCCCAACCTGGAGATCGAATCCTGCTCCGGCGGCGGCGGACGCATCGATCTTGGCATCCTGCAGCGCGTCGACGAGGTCTGGCCGAGCGACAATACCGACGCCTTCGACCGTCAGCGCATACAGGAGGGCTTTTCCATGGCCTACCCGGCGAAGATCATGTCGGCCTGGGTCACCGATGTGCCGAACCAGAACACGCGCAGCACACCGCTCGCCTTCCGCTTCCTCACCGCCATGCAGGGCGCGCTCGGCGTGGGCAGTAATCTGAACAAGTTCTCCGAGGCCGATTCCACACTTGCCGCCAACATGATCGCCTCCTACAAACGCATCCGCGCCACCGTGCAGACCGGCGATCTCTTCCGCCTCTCCAGCCCGCGCGGCAACGATGTCACCGTGAATCAGTATGTGGCAGCAGACGGCAAACAGGCAGTAGTGTTCGCCCTCCGCCACTCGCAACAATACAACACCGCTGCACCCACGATCCGCTTGCGCGGCCTCGATGAACGTGCGCTTTACAAAATGGAATCGGTCAACAACAAGCTAATGGAACGGCAGCCCCAGCTAAGCGGCGCATACCTGATGCAGGTGGGCCTCAACGTGAATCTCCGCGGCGATTTCGACGGCACGGCGATCATCCTGGACCGCCAATGATTCGCATGATTGGGATCTTACTGGCGCCGCGATCGAATTCGGCTGCCGGCGGCGCACAGCAGACCCAACCCCACCAGGACCGCCGAGGTGGGCTCGGGAATGGAGGCTGCATCCAGAACCACGCTTCCGTTGAAGACCGCCTGATCGGACGCTGAAACCGTAAAGTTGATGCTCGTTCCGAATGTGGAGTAGAAAGCCGCCGGCACTCCGCCGGTAGAGGGACCGAAGCCAGGGCCCGCGGGACACGGAGACACTGTCCCCGGAACATTTGGGTCCGCAGAGCAAGAGAAGGGTCCTAGCTGGACTGCCGGTACGGTCACGCCATTCAGCAAGGCCGATTGTCCGATTCCGGAAATGCTCACGCCATCACCCAGCAGATCCGTCATGTTCCCGTTGAATGAGCTCGTGGCCTGGCCGTACGGTCCTAACAGGAGCGGAGTCGTGAAAGTGAATGAAAACGCCAGCGGTCCAAGCCCGAGATTCACTGCGCTGAGCGAATATAGTACGAACGGATCCGGATTGGTCTGTACATTCACGGCCAAAAGCCAGTCGGGACCTGCCAGCAGTCCCGTGATGCTGCCCAGCTTGGCGGTTGGGTCATAGGTAATCGTCAACCCGCTGGTATCTACGGCTTGTCCACCGACGCTGATGGAAGCTTCGGGTACAGGTTGGGTGATCATCGCAGACCGCAGCGGAAAACCTGCCGCCGCGACCCCGAGTACAAATACCCAGACGAGACTTCTCATCAAGATCCTCCGTTGAATTCCACTTGGCCGCTCTTGTGTAACTCTAGCATTCTTCAGCTAGATGAACAGTCTTAAAACCCCCACTGACTAAGTGGGTTTAGTACTAGCTTGGAAGTCTAGTACTTTCAGGGCGCTCCGAGTAAGCCCGATAAGTACGCAATCTCGCTAATCGCGAATATCAGGTGAGTTAGTGGCCGGCGCCGATGCTGATGTGGTCCAAAGACTCCGCCTTGCTGAACTTCGACCAGTTGAACCCGTAAAAGGCCACGAACGCAAAGCAGAACATCGGCACGATGAAGCCGCGCGACATGTCCCATTTGTCGGCCACCGCGCCCATCACTTTCGGCAGCACCGCGCCGCCCATGATTGCCATCACAATGAAGGCCGATGCCTTCTTCGCCCGCGCGCCCAGCCCGAAAATCCCCAATGCGAAGATCGTCGGGAACATGATCGACATGAAAAAGTAACTCAGAAACACGCAGATCACGCTCAGCCAGCCCAGCTTCAGGAAGATCAACAGAGTGGCGATTACGTTGCCCACCGCGTACACTCCCAGAACCTTGTGCGCCGGGAATTTCTTGACGATGCCTGCGCCCGTAAACCGTCCGATCAGGAAACAGATCGAGCCCACCGACGCCAGGTTCGACGCGCCTTTGTTGCTCATTGACATCACGCCGTTCGCGCCCACCTCGAACCAACCCTGCAGCCAATCGTGCAGCCAGCCGGAGCTCGAAGCCAGGCTGTTCATCCCCGAACTCCACGTCGCCGGAATCGGCGGCAGCTCCGCCGTCATATAGTTGATGAAAAAGCTGAAAATTCCCGCCTGCGCCGCCACGTAAAAGAATTGCGCGGCTACCGCCATCACAAAGTGCGGATGGCTCCAGATGGAGTGCGAGACGCCCGGCGTCTTGTCCTCCAGGTGATAGTCGTCCTTCGTCTTGATGTCCGGCACGTTGGCGAAGTAAAAGATGGCGGCGATTACGATCACCACCACTGCGACGCCGACGTAGGGAATGTACAGCGTCTCGCTGCCCGTACTCTGCCCCGCCGCATTTTTCCCGTAAAAGAACATGCTGCCCACGATCGGGCCAAAGATCCAGCCCACACCGTTACACGACTGCGCCAGATTGATGCGTGTTGCCGCATACGTCTTGGCGCCCAGCACCGTCGTGTACGGATTCGCAATCGTCTCCAGGAATGTCAGGCCGGTCGCGATCAGGCACACGCCCGCCAGAAAGGCCACGAAGGCAGTCGTGGCCGATACCGTTCCTTCGTGCACCATCGCATTGATGTGCGTCGCCGGAATGAACCAGAATCCGCCGGCTGCCACAATCAGCAATCCCGTGATGATTCCGCCCTTGTATCCGAGCTTCGTCGCCAGCCATCCCGCCGGCATCGACATCAGGAAGTAGCCCAGATAGTGTGCGAACTGCACCCAGGCGGACTGCGATTTATTCAGCCCCAGCTCCTCCTGGAAGTGCTTGTCCATCACGTCGATCATTCCATTGCAGAATCCCCAGAGCAGAAACAGGGAGCTCACCAGTATGAAAATGAATGCCAGGTTCTGCCCGTCCTCGGTTACAAAAAGACGCCGCTTGCTTGAATCGTTCATGGTAGTGGCAATGATTTTAACAGGGATATTACACCAACGTGGCCTACAGTACGTGGTAGTATCCGCCGCGCTCCAGCACTTCTACCGGGATGCCGAACAGCCCGCTCAGCGCGCCTGCTTCCAGCACGCGCTCCTTGGGACCATCCATCACCACACGGCCCTCGCGGATCAGCACCACCCGCCGCATCTCCGGGATGATGTCCGGCAGGTGGTGAGTCACCATCAGGATGCTGATGCCGTTGGCGGCCAGTTTGCGCAGAACGTCGCGCAACTCCCAGGTAGCGCGTAAATCCAGGCTCGTGGTCGGTTCGTCCAGCACCAGGGCCTGCGGGCCGTGTACCAGCGCGCGGGCGATCAGAATCCGCCGCGCCTCGCCGCTCGACATCTCATTCGTATTGCGCTCCGCAAGGTGCGAGATTTCGAGCAGGTCCATCACTTCGCGCGTCTTGCGCTCCATCTCCGCCGTCACCGCATGGTGCGGCCAAACGCCCACGCTGCCGAAGAAGCCGGAGAGCGCGATCTCGTAGCCTGAATAGTCGCGTGTACACATCTGCATCCAGTCGTTGGACACGATTCCCAGATGGTGGCGCAAATCGAATAAGGCCCACTTCTCGCGGCCCATGATGCGCAGCGCCCACGGTTCGTCCTTCAGCACGGGGTACAGATCGCGTGAGATCAACTTGATCAACGTCGATTTGCCGCACCCGTTGGGCCCCAGGATCGCCACATGCTCGCCCTGTGCGATAGAAATACTCACGCCGTCCAGCGCGACGCGTTCGTCGCGCCGTACCGTCACATTTTCCAATTCAATGAGGGGAATCAACCCTCCATTCTAATCTCGAATGTCGGGTACACCTACGGCTGTAGTGTCAGCGTCGCTTTGCCAGCGGGACCGTTGTAGATCAGCTCGAGCGACTTCATGCCCTTCGTTTTTCCGCCGTATTGGAAGTAGATCAGACCAGCCACGGGAAGCGGGCGGTCGCCTTCCGGCAGAGTGATCTTCTGCACCTTCTGCTCCATGGCGCGCCGTTCCGGAAACGACATTTTGGGTGGCGTGGGCGGAGCTTCGTCCTTACCACCGCCGCCTCCGCCACCGCCCATGCTGGTTTTGGACTTCTTCTCGGCCGGTGGCTCCCATTCCGGGTCCTTCAGCGAGCTGGCGATCAGACCGAAGGGCTGGGGGCTCAATGCCGACTTCTTTCCGTTGACACGCAGTGAAAAGTCTTCGGCACTCACCTTGAGCCGCGCGCCAGCCGGACCAAAAAAGCCCGTCTCCACCACTACGTACTCCTCCGTGGAAAACGTGCCCTGCGGCGTGGCGATAGAGTGTCCCGTGAATTCGGCCGCTACCGTCACCGTGCCCGCCTGGGCATGCGCCTGGTATTCCGCCGCCGAAACCCGGGGCGGCATTCCCTTCGATTCGTTGGCCGCCGCCTCTTTAGCCGGCGCGGTTTGCGCCTGTGTGCACAAGCAGAGCGCGGTCACCAGGATGCCGTATTTCAACCCAAGAAAAAGTCGCATTTCAGCTTCCAAGCTATCATAGCCGGGCCGCCCGCCGGTGGCCCAGAGGGAGAAGCGCCCCCCTAACTCCCGCCGTGTCTTCACTCCAGAAACTCGCCCGCTCATTCGCGATCCACCCAACGCTCCGCTTTCTCCGCGCTCGTTCTTGCTTCTGGCTCCCCTCGCGTCCTTTCCTCCGCGCGGCTCCGCGTCAAATTCAACCTCTCGTGTTTGCCCCACTCCACGCAACCGCGCCGTCAGTTACATTGAAGCTGTGTTCGCCGCATGAAGACCGCCGTCACCCGCGATCTCGCCGAGATCCGCGCCCAAGTCGAGAGCTTCCTCGCCGGCGCCCGTCAACCCGCCCTCCTCGAACCCGGTGAGGAACTGCTTCCCGTCACCAGTGAGAATCACGCGCTCGAAATGCGCGGCGCGCGCCTCACCTTGCAAGTGTGGGACCGCACACGCAACTGGAGCCGCCGCCTTACCGCCATCACCGAAGCCACCAACGCGCGCCTCTCTCTCACCGTGGAACGTTTCGCCCGCCGCGAAGGGCAGCTCTTCCTCCTTGATCTAGGCCGCCGCTCCGGCGCCGAACTCGGCAGGCGCACTGGCCGCCTGATCTTCCGCGAGCGCTTCCGCCTCTTTCTCCGGCGCCAGTTTCCCGAGTGGACCGTGGCCGAAGTCAGTGCCGAAGCCGACCTCGAGCACTCCCTGTCTCCCTCGTTTCCCCGCGCCTACCTGAAGCACGGCCAGCATGGCTGGGCCGCCATCGCCTGTCCGCCCGATGCCGATGCCTCCGCCGTCCTCTCCTTCGGCCTCATCTGGCTTACCTATCTTCGCGCCCGCGAACGCCGCGTCGCCGTCGAAGGCCTCGCGCTCTACCTTCCCGCGGCTGCGGAGCGTTCCGCCGCGCTGCGCGTCCTCTGTCTCGATCCGCAGTCCGCCCGCTTCGAACTCTTCACCTATACACACGAAGACACACTGCAGCGCGTCGAGCCCCGCGATTACGGCAATCTCGATACGCGCCTCGAACCCTGCAGACGCCCCGCTCCCAACATCGCGGAGCCCTGGCGGCAGATCGCCGCGCTTCCCGGCGTGGAGGGTATTCCCAAGCATGACGGGCGCACCAGCCTGCGCGTGCGCGGTATCGAGTTCGCCGAACTCTCCGGCCCCGACCTCTTATTCGGACTGACCGCACGCCGCCCCGCCCGTGAGCACCATACCCCCGAAATCGTGCGCCTGGCCGAAGAACTCGACCGCACGCGGCAGGCCGGCGCCGATCGGAACCACCCCCTCTACCGCCAGTATCCCGAAGCATGGTTGGAATCGCAGTCCCGCGCCCAAATCGAGACCCTCGATGCCACTCTCCGCCGCGACCCCATCTATGGACAGGTTCCGGCATTCGCCGGCGGCGAGCGCGGCATTCTGGACCTGCTGGCGGTAGACTATACCGGGCGGCTAACGGTCGTGGAACTCAAGGCCAGCGCCGACCTGCACCTTCCCCTGCAGGCACTCGACTACTGGGTGCGAGTCAAATGGCACCTGGAAGCGCGAGACTTTTCCGCCAACGGATATTTCCCCGGCATCGAACTGCGTCCCGATCCGCCGCGCCTGATGCTGGTCTCGCCGTCGCTCGAGTTTCACCCTTCGACCGAGACCATACTGAGCTATTTCGCACCTGCCATTGAGGTGCAGCGAGTAGGCTTGGCGGTAGAATGGCGGAAGGGACTGCAAGTCATGTTTCGCCTCAACGGCGCGCAGCGTCCCGGGTGATTTCTATGCTCAAAGTCCTCAAACAAGCCAAGGCCGCGTTGTCTCTGTTGAGCGCGGACGAAATCCAAAAACAGGCCGAGCGGCCTATCCATTTCGGCCTGGTGGCAGATGGCAGCGCCGCGTATGCGGAAATGGAGGAATTGCTGGTGCCCTCCACCCTGCCGCGTCCCGAGTGGCGGGAGCGCATGAGCCAGGTGCACCGCGCCAACGATCCCGATGTCATTTCGAGCGTGGATATCGTACTCTACGAACCCGGCCTGCCGTGCCCGGTAGGCTCCTACAGTTTGAATCGCAGCCATCCGGAGGCCACCTGGTCGGAAGTCCTGAGCGATAAGACGGATCTCGATCTCGCGCTGGCGCGCCAGTTCCCGGCCTTCCGCCGCCTGGTGGTAGACCGCATCATTCATATGGTGTCGCGTGAAAACACGCTGTTCGCCGTCGCCACCGCGCTGCCCAATGTCGTGCCCAGCCTGATCGAACTGCCCTGGGCGTTCGGCGAGTTCGCTTCCGATACCGCCTTTCTTACGGCTAACCAGGTGCGCATGGCCTTCCAGATTGCCGCCGCCTGCGGCAAGGATGTCGGGCTCGGCAAACAGAAGGGCGCGGTGCTCACCATTGCCGGCGCCGCTTTTGGCTGGCGCGCCCTCGCCCGCGAACTCGTGGGCCACATCCCTCTGGGCGGCGGCCTGATTCCCAAAGGCGCCATCGCCTATGCCGGTACCTACCTGGCCGGCAAGGGACTCGAATACCTCCACGTTCACGATGGCGAGCCGACCGCCGAGCAGCGCGAACGGCTCTATCAGGAGGGTTTGGAGCACGGCCGCAGTTTTACGAAAACGGTACATCTGAAAGCCAATCAGGCGTAAACCATTCGACCGTTTCCTGCGTCGTACAATGTACATGAGGAAACCAAAGGGGATGATTATGCGCCTGATTCATGTCGGAATCGCCTTTGCCTGTGCAACTTTTGCATTCGCCGACACCATCACACTCAAGAACGGCCGGGTCATCAGCGGCACCTATCTCGGCGGCACTGCCCGCACCGTGCGCGTAGACGATGGCGTCAACGTCCGCACACTGGACGTCTCCGATGTCGTCCGCATCGAATTCAGCGGCAGTTCTTACGAGAGCTCTCGAAATCTGGGCGGATCTTCGAATGGGCCCACGCTGCGGCGACGGCCCGAGTCGACCTCCAATGATGCGGATAACGATCAGGACCGCCCGGTCTTGCGCCGCAGCCCCAGTCCTGAAAATGTCATGCGCCCCGAAGCTTCCGCTCCTCCGCCTCCGCCCGCGATGGTGAACGGCACGCTTCCCGCCGGCACCAATCTGGTGATCCGCATGATCGAAGCGGTCGATTCGGAGACCAACCGTGTGGGCCAGACCTTCCGCGCCAGCATGGATCAGCCCGTAATGGTGGACGGTCAGACCGTGATCCCCCGCGGCGCCGACGCGACGGTTGCGCTGGTGGATGCCAAGGAATCCGGCAAACTCACGGGACGCGCAGATCTCACGCTTTCCCTGCAATCGGTCAGCATCAACGGACGCATGGTCGATATCAACACACAGAGCATCAGTAAGGAAGGCAGTTCGCAGGGCGAGAAGACCGCTAAAGTGGCCGGCGGCACGGCAGCCGTGGGCGCCATCATCGGCGCGATCGCGGGCGGCGGCAAGGGCGCGGCTATCGGCGCAGGCGCTGGTGCCGCGGCGGGCGCCGGTTCGCAGGTCATCCTCGGTGGCTCGAAGGTACGCATTCCTTCCGAAACGCGCCTCACCTTCGTACTCGACAACCCGACCCGGTTTTAATGGACAAACCCACAGCGATTGTTACCGGCGGCAGCCGTGGTATCGGCCGCGCCATCGCAGCGGAGCTTGCGAAAACTCACCGCGTAATTGCAACTTATCGGGGACGTAAAGACGCAGCCGAGTCTCTGCAACAGGAGACCGGCTGCGAGATCTTTCAATGTGAAATCGGCAGCCGTGACGATCGTGCGGCACTGCTCGCCTTCGCCCGCCAACGATTTCCAACGCTGGACCTCCTGGTCAATAACGCCGGCATGGCCCCGCGCGAGCGCCTCGATCTTCTCGACGCTACCGAAGAGAGCTTCGACGAACTCATCGCGACCAATCTCAAAGGGCCCCACTTTCTCACCCAGCAGGCCGCGCGCTGGATGACCGAGGCCGGGGCGGGGCAGGGCCGCATCGCCTTCGTCACCTCGATTTCCGCCTACACCGCCAGCGTGAACCGCGGCGAGTACTGCATCTCCAAGGCTGCCCTCAGTATGACCGTCGCGCTCTATGCGCAGCGCCTGGCGGAACTCGGCATCAAAGTCTTCGAGATTCGTCCCGGCATTATTCGTACCGACATGATCGCCAAAGTGGAAAAGGCCTACGACGAGAAAATCGCCGCCGGCCTGCTCCCCCAACGCCGCATGGGCGAAGGCAGCGACGTCGCCAAAGCCGTCCGCGCCATCGCCGATGGCCTGCTGGACTACTCCACCGGCCAGATCTTAAATGTCGACGGGGGCTTCAGCCTCCGTAGCCTCTGACTACCGGATCACCCAAACATCCAGATCCTGCTGCTGGTCCCGCCCTTCCTCCACCCGGAAGACGCGCGGATTCATCGCATCGATATCGCCCGTCGCCGGCGTCTGATACTCAAACGTGCTCACCAGCCGATACGTGCCCGGCGCCAGGCCGGTGAAGCTGTATTTCCCGCGCATGTCCGTGCGCGTCGACCGCAAATCGACCACCCGCTTGTGAGTGATTTCGTCGTAGGCTTCCAGGAACACCGGTACCCCGCCGGCCGGTTCGTGGGCGCCCGCGGTCACCAGGCCGTTCACACTGCCGGGTTTGTCGGATAACACAAAGCGCACGCCGCAATTGTTGTTCACCGTAATTTCGTTCCAACCATCGGCGCGGCTGCCTTCGGGACGCTCACCCTTGGGCCCGCGAAAATCCGTCGCCACATAAGACGCTGATGGCGCCAGCATCACCTGCCACCGGCCCTGCACGAGCGCTCCAGCTCCGTTATTGAGCCGTATCGTCTCCACTGCACCCTCTCCTGCCAGATCGATGCGGCGCACCTGCACCTTGAGGGTACTGGTATCCGCCAGGCGCCCTCCCTGCGTGTTTTGGATGTCGAAGAACACGGAGGCCATGGGCAACAGGTTGATGCGCATTCCGGTCATATCATGTTCCAACGCCAGCGGAACATACGCGCCCAATATTCCCCGCCGGTCCGGCTGTCCCTCGGCATAGATCTCGTACGGGCCCGGCGCCTTCGATGGGAATTGAAAAGTGTTCGATGTCGTGATCGTCTCGCGGCCCACATCGCTCACCAGTGTCACCATCACCGGCGTGTTCATCGAATTCGACACGGTCCCGGAGATGGTGTACACCCTGCCGGGGAACGGCCTTACTTTGATATTGGTAGTCTCCTGATCCACCATCGTCTCCACCGTGCCGGCCTCATCTACCCGCGCCGTTTCGCGGTAAAACGTGGGCACGTATCCGCCATCCTCATAAGACCGCCCCAGCGTGCGCACCAGGTATGCCCCAGGGTCGAGCCCCGAGATGCGGTAGATGCCTCGATCGTCGGCCTGTGCCTTCACCATCATCCGCGGCGGCCGCGTGTTGGTCATCGCCACGATCTCGTGCTCCGGTAACCCGACGTCGTTTTCGTCCACAATCACGCCCGATATCGAAGAGAATCGCGGCATGCGAATGCTCAGAAACGTAGACTGATCCTGCTCCAGCACCACCGGCTGGCCGGCCGCCCGCCAGTTCTTCTGGCCGTACTGCACCGTCATGAAACCGCGCCGCGAGGCATGAATCAGGTAGGCGCCTGCCGGCAGGTCGAGGAATTCGAACATGCCGTAGGTGTTGGTGCGCACGCTGCCCGTAGGGCCGGCGCTTCCAGGCAGCGGCTGGATCGTAATCAGCGTACGTGCCAGCGCCTTTCCGGTCTGGTTCTCCACCACCGTCCCTTTAATGATGGCGGCCTGCAGCGCGCCGCCTGCCAGCACGAATACCAGCCATTTACGCATAGATTCTGTGTGGATGACGCCGATTTGCGCGAAAGAGTGGAGGCGAAATGAAAAAATTCGCCCGCCCCTGTCACAAACCCGTCCCGGCCGGTGTTAAGGTATCGTGAACGCACGCAGCAAAGCGATTGCCACGATGGAGGCTCCCCAGCGTCCGTTCGATTTCGAATCCGTCTTCCATGCCCATTACGCGCCGCTGGCGCGCGCCATCGCCCGTGTCATCCGCGACCCCAGCCGTGCCGAAGAACTCGCCGTCGAAGTACTTTGGAAATACTGGCGGACTCCGCGCAGCGCAGGGTGAACAGGCCGGAGGCTGGTTGTACCGTACCGCGGTCCGCACCGGCTTGAACGAATTGCGCCGTCGGCTGCGCAGCCACCGCCACGAGAGGCTCTCCGACGCGACGCCCGGCGCGCCCGATCCCGAACAGGTTCGCGCCGCCGCCGAAGAACAGGAACATGTCCGCACCGTGCTCGCCGCTCTCGATCCGCGCCAGGCCGAATTGCTCCTGCTCCGCGGCAGCGGACTCAGCTACGCCGACCTGGCGGCCGCCCTCGAATTGAATCCCGCATCCGTCGGCACCTTACTTAGCCGCGCACAGCAGGCGTTTCGAAAGGAGTACATCAAGCGATATGGAGAACAATGAAATGCACGACCCGTGGGTAGATCGCCGCCTCGCCGCACTCGACCCGCCGGACACCTGGCAGCCGGACTCCGTCCGTGGCTTAGCCCGCTTTCGCCAACGCCAGAAATCCCATCGAATTCGCACGGGTTGGACCTGGGCAGCAGTCGCCGCTTCCCTAACCGGTATCGGACTGCTCCTGCTAAGCCCCGCGCCCTGCTCCGGCGCAGGCTGCATAAAGACGAGCAGCGCTGCACCGCTGCGCAAAGTGGAACCCGTACCGCCCGCCCCGCGCAGCGCGCCCGTAACTGTCGCGCAGGCAGTCAAGCCCGTCCCCCGCGCAGTGAAAACCGCCGTGCCGCCCGTGAAAGCACCCGCCGCGCGAAACTTCAAGGAATCCGGCAGCGTGCTGGCCCCCATCACCTGCGAACTCTATACCGATTACCAGTGCCCGCATTGCGCCACGGTCTTCCTCCAAACCATGCCCGGCTTCGTCGCGCAATACGTAACCACGGGCAAGGTGAGACTGATCCACCGCGATTTCCCGTTGCAATCCCACGCCCACGCCGCCATCGCCGCGCGCTACGCCAACGCGGCCGGCGAGCTCGGATACTACGACGTCGTGATCAACCAGATCTTCCGCACGCAAGCTATTTGGGCCGCATCCGGCGATGTGGGCACGCAGGTCGCCCAGGTATTGCCCCCCAAAGTCATGGACCGCGTGCGCGACCTCGTGCAGAACGACGCGCACCTGGACGACACCGTGGCCGCGGATATGGCCGCGGGCCGGCAGGCGGGGTTGAACCAGACACCCTCCATGCTCGTTTTCTACAAGGGCAAGAGCCAGATGCTCGCGCCCATCCCGCCGCCCGAACTTCTCAAGAGCTACTTCGACGAACTCCTGACGAGGTAGCCTTGTGATAGACTCTGCCCGGAGAGTTCGTACATGCAAAACCAAATCGGCCGGAGGACCTTGCTGCAACTCGCCGGAATTACGGCCGCCGAATCCGCGCTTGGCCTTCGCGGCGCGCCGGCCGCCACGTCCGGGACCTCTCTCTTCGACGGTAAGACGCTCGACGGCTGGATTCAGATCGAGAACAGCGCCACCTCGCTGCCCGCGGGGAGCATCACCGATCCGGCAGCCTTTGCCGCCCGGCTCGCCAATGCGGTCCGACGCCGTGTCCACCTTTCTGCGCGGCCGGCTGCAGGACTCCGGTGAAGGCCGTACTGGCTGCGATTTCCGCCGCCGGCCCAGATGCCAAAACCGCAATCTCCGCACTCGCCAAAGACCTGAATCAGGTAATCGCCGGGCCGTCGATTTACGACAAAGCACGTTTCGCCGGCATCGTTCTCCGGCCTGAGACCGCGCAGTTGCTCCGGCAGAATCCGCATGCGGCCGCGAACTGGCGCGTCTGAACAAGCTGTTGCTCGAAGATGCCTATCCCGTCGAGTTGGCGAAGAGTGCGTCCGCCGGCTGGATCGTGAAGGACGGCGTCATGGCGAGCACCGGATCCGGCCGCGGCGTCATCTACACCGCCAAAGACTACAGCCGCTACCGCCTGATGTTCACCATGCGCCACGTCTCCGGCAATCCCGACCACCAGGCCTGCGTGCTCATCTTTTGCAGCCGCCCGCAGGAAGGCGAGAAGCCGCTCGACGCGCTCGCCGGCATTCAGTTTCAGGTTCCCAACGGCGGACACTGGGATTACCGTCCGGGTATGAACAACAACGGCGGGCCGGAGTTTACCTCCGTGACGAAGACTCGCTTCGACGCCCACGACTGGAGCCGGGTCGAGATACTGGCCGACGCCGCCACCGGAACCGCTCGCATGGCCGTCGCTCAGCCGCCCGGGAAAAGGCCGTGGAGGTGCTGAGCTTCAAGGATCCCGCCGCGGGCAAGATAGGGCCAGTTGCCTGGCAGATGCACAACGCCGGGCTGTTCGATGAGTTCAAGGACATCACCATCGAGCCCGATCCGAAGCACGATGAGTTGATCACGCTGTAGCGGCCATTCCCGGTACACTGAGCTTTGCGCGACTATCTGCTCCGCACCGCGGTCCTTACGGGTACCGCCGCAATCGCCATCACGGAACTCCTCAGCCCCTTCCATCTGCTGACCCCCTGGCCGCTCGCCGCGGCGTGGCTGATCGCCGTCGCACTCTTCGCGTGGGCAGGCCCGCGCATCGCGCTCAAGTGCCGCATCCGACCCTTCGAAGCCGCCTTCGCCGCTGTCCTCGCAGTCATTGGCGCCGTGATCGCGTTTACCGCTATCCTTAGCCCGCCGAACAGTGCAGATGCGATGGCCTATCACCTGCCGCGTGTCGTGTACTGGGCGCAATCCGGCAGCGTCGCCTTCTTTCCCACGCCGTATCTCAACCAGATCATGCTGCAGCCCCTGGCCGAGTACTTCATGCTGCATACCTACGTCCTGACCGGTGGCGATCGCTGGATCAACCTGCTGGCATTCGCCGCCTACGCCGGCTGCGTCGTCGGAGTCTCGGCCATCGCCGGCGCCTTCGGCCTAAGCAGCCGTTCGCAGGTATGGACGGCGCTCTTCGCCGCCACACTGCCGAATGCCATCCTGCAGGCCTCCGGCGCCAAAAACGATCTTCTCCTCGCCTTCTGGCTGGTCTGCGCAGTCTATTTCGCGGCCCGCCGTCAGGCAAAATGGCTGGCCCTGTCTACCGCTCTCGCGCTGGCCACCAAGGGCACCGCCTACCTCTTCCTGCCGCCCCTGCTGGTCTACGCCGTCGTCATCCTGCCGCGCCGGCAACTCGTGTGGATCCCCGCTGCCGTCTGCCTCCTCAATGGACCGCAGTACCTCCGCAATCTCGAACTCTCCGGCTCGCCCTTAGGCTTCGATTCCGCTCAGGGCGACGGAGTCTTCCGCTGGCGCAACGAACACCTCACCTGGAAACCGGCCGTCTCCAATGCCCTGCGGCACGCCTCCGAACAACTCGGCGCGCGCAGTCCTCGCTGGAATCAGTCGGTCTACGACGTCGTAATCCGCATACACCGCGCGCTTGCCATCGACCCGCAGGATCGCGACACCACCTGGCCCGGCGCGCGCTACGCCCCGCCCGCTGAATGCCAATCACGAAGCCAACGCCAACAACCGCTGGCACCTGCTGCTCATCCTCGCCGCCGCGATTCTCGCCGCCGCCACCCGCAACCGTCGATGGACTCTGTACGCCGCCGCCCTCCTGGCAGCCTTCCTCCTCTTCTGCCTGTACCTGAAATGGCAGCCCTTCCTGGCGCGGCTGGAGTTGCCGCTCTTCGTTCTGGCCGCCCCCCTGGCCGCCCTATTGGTGGAGAAATTCCGCCACCCGGCAGTCGCCGGTAATCCTGGCCCTCTTCCTTGTGAACAACGCGCGGCCCGCGCTTTTCGAAAACTGGACGCGCCCCCTGAAGGGTCCGCACAGCCTGCTCGCCACCGCCCGCGACGACAATTATTTCTCCGACATGTCGCAGTGGAACAACCGCGCCTCTTACCTGGAAGCCGTGGACCGTACCGCGCGCTCCGGCTGCACCCAAATCGGCCTCGACATCAGCGAGAATCAACTGGAGTACCCGTTCCAGGCCCTGCTGCGCGAGCGCAATCCGAAGGTCCGCTTCGTCCACACCGGCGTCACCAACGCGTCAGCACAATACGCCATCCCGGGCACCTCTGCGCCCTGCGCCGTCCTCTGTCCCGACTGCATCGCCAACCAGCAGAAAATTGCGCGCTACCGGGAAATCGGACCGCCTGTCGAAATCGGCCGCTTCCTGTTGTTCCTTCGATAATCTATGCCGCCGCGACGAATTTCTCTTTGCGCGTGCCGCAGATCGGGCACGCATCCGGCGGAATGCCGAACTCAATATTGCCGCACACCGGACACAGGTAGAAGCTGCCCTCGGCCAGATCCTGACCTTGTTCCACCGCTTCCAGTGCCCGTTTGTACAACTCGGCGTGGACGGCCTCAGCCTTCATCGCGAACCGGAACATCAGTTGTGCGCGGTGCCCTTCGGCCTGTGCTTCGGCCAGCATCGGAGGATACATATTCGTAAACTCGTATGTCTCGCCCGCAATCGCAGCCCGCAGGTTGTCGCTCGTGGCGTTCACGCCGTCCATCGTTCTGAAGTGACCTTGCGCATGTACATTTTCCGCGTCGGCGGCGGCGCGAAACAGGCGTGCGACGTTCGGCAATCCATCCTGCTCTGCTCTGCGGGCAAACGCCCGGTACTTCTGGCTGGCCTGGCTCTCTCCGGCAAATGCCTCGTTCAGGTTTGCGGTAATACTCATATAAATCAGCGTAACAGGTCTCTAACTATCAAATCGGAAAATGCCGCCGTGATCAGTCATACTGGATTTCATCCACTCATGAGACTTTCGATGCGCCGCCGCTCACAGCGGTACACCGGATTGACCCGGAGCTAATTTGGCATCCAGCTTCTGGTTCACTCTGACCCGTTTCGACCGCGCGCAGCTCCAGCCCGCAATGGCCGTACGCAACGCGCTGGGCGTGGCGCTGCCGCTCGCCATCGGTATCGCCCTCGGCAATCCTGCGGGCGGCGCGATGGCCGCCACGGGCGCCCTGAACGTCGCTTTCTCCGATGGCTCGGATCCATACTTACACCGCGGCCGCCGCATGCTTACTGCATCGCTCTTTGTTGCCCTCGCCGTTTTCGCCGGCCGACTCTGCGGACACAATCACCCGCTTGCCATCATGCTGGAAGCCGCCTGCGCGTTTGCCGCCGGACTGCTGGTGGCTTCGGGCCCCACGCCGGGCGACATCGGCGCCATCACCCTGGTCACCCTGATCGTCTTCTCCGCCTCGCCCGCCTCCTCGTTTGGCAAAGCTCTTTCCTCGGGACTCCTGGCGCTGGCCGGCGCCCTGCTGCAAACCGTCTTTGCGCTCGCCTTGTGGCCCGTCAAGCGCTACCTCCCCGAGAGCCGCGCCCTCGCCGTCCTTTACGCCGAACTCGCGCAGTTTGCCGCCTCCGGCGCTCCCGCCACCGAGTCCCCCGCCGCCACCCAGCCGATTCTCGCGGCCCGCGCCGCCCTGGGCTCCCTCGCTTCGGCACGCTCCGTGGAAGCCGAGCGATACCTCGCCCTCTTCAGTCAGGCCGAGCGCATCCGCCTCGCCCTGCTCGTGTTGGGCCGCCTGCGCGTCCGCATTGCCCGCGAGGCAGCCACGGAAGCCGACACCGCACTCCTCGACCGCGCCGGTCAGCTCGCCGCTCGCATCCTAAACTCGGTGAGCGCCGCCCTCTCAGCCGGCGTCATCGGCGATCCCCATCCGGAGTGCATCCGCGAACTCCGCGAACTCTCCGAAAGCCTGCGGCAGCCGCATCCCGGCAACCCGTCCCCGGCTCTCGCCGCCACTCGCGCCGACGCCCGCCATCAGCTCGACGCCCTCACCGGCCAGCTCGCCTCCGCCATCGAACTCGCCGCCCACATCAGCCCCACCGGTATGCGTGAGTTCGATCGCCGCGAAGCCGCCCAACCCTGGAGCCTACGCCTCGCCGGCGTTCTCGCCGTACTGCGCGCCAACCTCACGCTCGAGTCCGCCGCCTTCCGCCACGCGCTGCGGCTCGCGGTCTGCGTGATCATCGCGGACGTCATCGCGCGCAGCGTCGGCTGGCATCGCCCCTACTGGGGACCCATGACTGTCGCCATCATCCTCAAACCCGATTTCAACACCACCTTCAGTCGCGGCGTCCTGCGCTTCGCCGGAACGTTCACCGGACTGGCGCTCGCTACCGTCCTGTTTCACGTAATCTCACCCCCTCTACCGCTGCAGGTGCTGCTGATCGCAGTGTTCATGTTCCTGATGCGATGGGCCGGCCCGGCCAACTACGGAGTGCTCGTGACGGCCCTCACCGCCCTGGTGGTACTGCTCTTCGCCAGCACCGGTGTGGCGCCCGCGGAGCTGATTGGTGCGCGTGCCCTGTACACCGTAATCGGCGGAACCATCGCGCTCGCCGCTTACCGTATCTGGCCCACCTGGGAACGCACCCTCGTACCCGAAGCCCTCGCACGCCTGTTCGACGCGTATCGCGACTACTTCCAGGCCATCCGCGATGCCTACCTGCACCACGGACTGGAACTCGACCCCGGTTTCATGCAGCGACTGGACCGCGTTCGTCAGGCCGGCCGTCTCGCCCGTACGACGCTGGAGGCCTCCATCGCGCGTCTGAGTCTCGAACCCGGTGTGCCCGCCGGCCGCATCACCGCGCTGCAGGCCATCCTGGCCAACTCGCACCGTCTCATTCACGCCATGATGGCGCTCGAAGCCGGCCTGTTTCGCAGCCAACCCGTGCCCGCGCGTCCCGCCTTCAAGGTTTTCGCCAACAACGTCGATTCCACTCTGTACTTCCTCGCCGCCTACCTGCGCGGCGTCGCCGTCCAGCCCGGCGACCTCCCCGACCTTCGAGAAGACCATCGCGCCCTCCTGCAGTCCGGTCTCTCAAATGTCGAACGCTACGAACTGGTAAACGTGGAATCCGACCGTGTCACCAACAGCCTCAATACTCTTTCCCTGGAGCTCGTTCAATGGGTAGGAGGAGCATAGGGGCCACCCTAAAACACCCGCCGCTTCAACCTCTCCAGCGTGAACTTCGCCGTATCCGCCACCACCATCACCGCCATCACGCCCGCCTGCACCGGATCCGTCACCACCAGGTCCGCCGCGTCCGGCACACTGCCCGCCATATTCAGGCTGATCACCACCAGCCCCTGATTCCGCACCTCGCGCACCGCCGTTTCGATGTCTCCGCCCATCAGCGAACCGGCCAGCACCAGCGCCTTGGCGCGCGGCAGCCGCGCCACCGCCCGCACCGCATCGGCCAGCTTTCGTTCGCCCACCAGCGGAATCGTGTCCACCGAAATATGTTCGCCGCGAATATTGTGGCGGTCCGCTTCGCTCAC
Source organism: uncultured Solibacteraceae bacterium (assembly GCA_963792055.1). GTDB lineage: Bacteria > Acidobacteriota > Terriglobia > Bryobacterales > Bryobacteraceae > Solibacter. Next base: position 148,033 of record CAWBUV010000013.1, read on the forward strand.
GGCGCCGATTGCCACCTGCCCCACCTGCGCCCCGCCGCCCATGATGATGATGCGTTTGCCGTAGATTGCCTGGAGTGTCTTGACCATCTCCACACCGCGCACAATCGGCAGCGCCCGCAGGTCGTCCAGCAGTTCTTCCGCGCCGCCAGCAAGCACTACTTCGAAATAGGTGCGGGTCTCTTCCGGCCGGTTGTCCAGGATTTCCACCGACGAGATGTCGCCCCGGTGCCGCGCAATTACCCCCGTCAACTGGTGCAAAACTCCGGTCGATCCGGTGGCCTCCACCACGATGCCGATCGTGTCGTTTTCCATGTGTCCTCCCAGTGTAACCGCCGCGAAATAAGCCGCGATGCCGCCCGATCCTGCTAACCTTGAATGTTCGGGCAGCCAAAACGAAAACGGAGAACATCGCGTGCATATCGTGGCCGGAGTGGATCTCGGCGGAACCGCCGTCAACTACACGTTAGTCAACGGGGAAGAACAGTTTCTCATCGAGGGTCTGTGTGAACATCCAGCCCTCTCCAAACAGGGGCCGGACATCTGCCTCCAACAGATCGAAGATGGCCTTGCAATCGCCGCCGCCAAGGCAGCCATTGCGCTTTCCGACATCGTTGCGGTAGGCCTCGATACGCCGGGCCCGGCCAGCGCTTCCGGGGTCCTCAGTGCGAAGGGTTCCACCAACTTCGTCCACCCCGACTGGGCGGGGTACGATATCCGCCTGAATCTGGAGAAGCGCCTCGGTAAGCCCGTGACCTACCTCAACGACGGCAACGCCGGAGCGCTCTGGGGTCACTTCACCCTCTTCGGTGGCGATAGCCGCGAAACCTCGCTCTCGGCAATCATCGGCACCGGCCTGGGCGGTGGCGTAATCGTGGAAGGCAATGTGGTCAAGGGCCGCAAGGGCTTCGGCGGCGAACTCGGCCACGTGCTGATTCCGTATCAAAGCATCATCGCCATTCAGGGACTCGACCCCGAGTGCAATTGCGGCCGTACCGGCTGCCTGGAATCGGTCTGCTCCCTCACCGCCATCGAGCGCTCCTTCCTGCCGTATTTCCTGGCGCGCTATCCCGGCCATAATCTGGGCAAGCTCGGCGACCTGCACAAGGCCGCCAAAATGGTTCGCGGCCTGGCGGAGAAAGGCGACCCCATGTGCGTGGATATTTTCCGCGTCCAGGCCCGTGCGCTCGGCCTCTTCTTCGATGAAATGGTCAATGCTTTCGACCCCGACGCCTTAATCGTGGGCGGCGGCGCCATCGAGACGGGCGAAGACTTCCAGCGCTGGTTTACCGGCGAGATCCGCGCCGGCATGCCCACCCAACGCGAAGAGCAGGCGGACATTCCCATCTACGTGATGCCCAATGGCGATACCGCCGGAGCCCGTGGTGCGGCAATCGAGGCCCTGAAGTTCGCGAGTCGCGCTGGATTGCTTTGCTAATCCAAAGTTTTCTACACAAGACAACTTCCCACCTCCCCGCAATCGGGTGTATACTGGCGCGAAGCTGTCAGGAGTTTACTCTTGAAAAAACTGCGCTGGCTTACGTTATCCGGCTTCGCCATCCTCGTTGCGATGGCGTTTTTTGCGACTCGCACCGGCCGCTGAGCCGGGAGAAATCAAACTCATCGTCCCCGGTGTCTGGTTCTGCGAGGGCGACCTTGCCAACCTCGGCCACTCCAACAACATCATCATCGAGATGAAAGACTACCTGATCGTAGTCGATGCGAACTTCCCCAGCGGAGCGCGCCTGACCATGGAAACGGCGAAGCGAATTTCCCCCAAACCCGTCAAGTACGTCTTCGACACCCATCACCACGGCGACCACGCTTACGGCAATCCCATCTGGACCAAGGCCGGCGCCACCACACTTGCTTATGTGGGAGTCACCGAAGAGATGAAGCGTTTCGAGCCCGCGCGCTGGCAGGCCGCAGCCAAGGGCCGCCCCGATGTGGCCGACCTGCACCTCAGCGCCCCCGAACCGCCCCAGCAGACCTTCGAAAAGAGTCCCTTTATTCTGAAGGATGGCTCCCGCGAAGTGCGTTTCTACTTCTTCGGCTGGGCTCACACCCGCGGCGACGGCTTCGTCTACCTCCCTAAGGAGCAGGTGCTCTGCACGGGCGATGCCGTGGTCAACGGTCCCTACAATTTCACGGCGGACGCCAATGTCGCCAACTGGCCGAAAGTGGTTCACTCGGCGCAAACGCTCGGCGCGCGTTACATCCTCCCGGGCCACGGCAGCTCCGGCGGCCCTGAAGTCCTCGAAGGCCAGGCGAAGTTTATGACCGAGCTGCACCGCGCCGTGGCGGACGCCATCAAGCAGGACAAAAAGCTCGAGGAAGTCGTGCCCGCCGGCACCACCACCGTATACGGCAACGTCGTCCCCGCCAAGACCACGCTTGCCCTCTCCGGCAGCGTTAAAAACTGGGTCGGCCCGTTCCTCCCCGCCCAGGTCCGCGACACCTGGGAAGAGATCGTGCAGAAGACCCCTCACGGCGACATCCAGCATTAGGCCGCCGGCCTTGTCTTTGCTTTTCTCTCCGGAAACTCGCAATGCGTTTATCTCTGCGCTCTCTTGTTTCTCCGCGCTCAAAGCCCCCCTTCCAATCCGCGGCCACGAACCTCCACCGAAGCCAAACCGCTCCTGCCTTCCCATGTTTTCTCCGCGCCGGTCTCCGCGTCTCCGCGCCTCCGCGTCGAATCCACCCTCCCGAGTTTCCCTTTCCCTCCGGCCCCCGCCGTCATGTTCCCGCTTGGCCATCTTAGAGAGGGCTCCTGCCAGAGCAACTATACCCATTGACAATATATCCACCATGCATATAATCGAAGTGTGAACGAAGATCCCGCCTCTCTTCTCCCCCTGCCCAACGCCGCCTTCCACATCCTCCTCGCCGTCGCCGATGAAGACCGCCACGGCTACGCCATCATCCAGGACGTGGCAGCACGCACATCCGGCGCGCTCAAACTCAGCCCCGGCACGCTCTATCGCTCCATCCAGCGCATGCTCGAGCAGGGCCTCCTGGTGGAACCCCGCCAGCGCCCCCTTCCCGAACTCGACGACGAACGCCGCCGCTACTACCGCATCACCCCGTTCGGGCGCGCCGTCGCCGAAGCCGAATCGCGCCGCATGTCGCAACTCGTCCGCATGGCCCGCGCCCGCGGATTCGCCCCAGGGAAAGCCTGATGCGCCTATACCGCGCCCTCCTCCATCTCTATCCCGCCGGCTTCCGCGCCGAGTACGCTGCCGATCTCTGCGCCCTCTTTGCGCTCCGTCTCGAGCAGGCCTCAAACCCCTTCGCCGTCCTCCTCCTCTGGCTCGATACCGTCGCCGATACCTGCTCCAGCGCCCTTGCCGCACACTGGGACATCCTGCGCCGCGATCTCGCCTGGTCCGCCCGCAGCCTGCGCCGCTCGCCCGCATTCACTCTCACCGCCATCGCCGTTTCCGCCCTCGGCATCGGCGCGACCACTGCCGCCTTCACCCTCGCCGATCACGTCCTCCTCCGTCCTCTCCCCTACGCCGATTCCGCGCGTCTCGTCAAAATCTGGGAAGACGATTCCACCCGCGGCTACCCTCGCATGGATCCCGCTCCGGCCAGCTACCGCGATTGGAAGCGCCTCTCCCATTCATTCGAGGCCGTCGAGGCCTGGTGGGATCTCGCCGCCAATCTCTCCCAGGTGGGCAATCCGGAGCGTCTCGAAGGCGCCGGTATTACCGCCGGCCTGCTCCCCATGCTCGGCGTGCAGCCCGCCTTGGGACGTGCCTTCACCCCAGACGACGATCGTCCCGGCGCGCCCGGAACCGTCCTCCTCAGCGACCCGCTATGGCGCGCGCGTTTCGCTGCCGATCCCAACGTCGCCGGGCGCACCGTCATTCTCGATTCCCGGCCTTTCACCGTGATCGGCGTCATGCCGCGCGACTTTTCCTTTCCCTCCCGTGACACCCAGATCTGGATTGCCGCGCGCTGGGGTGAAGACGATTATGCGGATCGCTCCAACAACTACATTCGCGTCCTTGCCAAACTCCGCCGAGGCGTCACTCTCCAGGCCGCCCAATCCGAAATGTCCGCCGTCGCCGCCGCTATGGAACGCGCCTGGCCCAAGGATTACGAACACATCGGCGCCCACATCAACACCCTGCGCGACGAACTCTCCTGGCGTTCGCGTATGCTTCTCACCGCGCTGCTCGCAGCCGCGCTCTGCGTGCTGCTGATCGGTTGCACCAACCTGGCCAACCTGCTGCTGGCGCGCGCCCTGGCCCGCCGCAAGGAACTCGCCGTTCGCACTGCCATGGGCGCCGGCCGTGAACGTCTGGTCCGCCAGTTACTCACCGAGAGTCTCCTGTTGGCGGTAGGCGGCGGCATCGCCGGAATTCTGTTGGCCTTCGCCGCGCTCCCGCTACTCGTCCGGCTCGTCCCCAACTCCCTCCCCATTGCAGGCGCCCCCGCGATTGACGCGCGCGTGCTGCTCTGCGCCACCTGGATCACCGGCCTCACCGCGCTGGGGTTCGGCATCTTGCCCGCCTTGCGCGCCTGTAGCGGCACACTTACCGGATTGCGGGAAGGCTCGCGAAGCGGCGCCGGCGGCCGTAAGGAACGCCTGCGCTCGGCGCTCGTCGTGGCCGAGATCGCCGGCTCCTTGGTCTTGCTGATCTGCTCCGGCCTGCTCGTACGCGCGCTGTGGCGCCTGCAGAATGTCGACCCTGGCTTCCGCACCGCGGGCGTGCTCACGCTGCGTACCGCGCTCCCCATGCCGAAGTATGTAAAGGTGGCCGTCCGCGACCGCTTTTACACGCACGTGCTCCAGGAAGCGCGCCGTCTGCCCGGCGTTTCCGCGGCAGCCTACGTCAGCGCCATTCCGCTCGCCATGCAGGGCGGAGTCTGGCCCGTCAAAATTCCCGGCCGCGACACCCAGACCACACCCGAACGCGCCATGTTGCGCTACGTCACCCCCGGCTATTTCGATGCGCTCGGCATTCCCCTCCACGCCGGCCGCGATGTCAGCGCCTCCGACACGCGTCAGGCCCCCTTCGCCGCAGTCGTTAGTGAATCCTTCGCCCGGCGCTACTGGCCGGACGCGAAACCGCTCGGGCGTAATTTCGAATTCGCCTTAGCCGGCCGCATCGTCGTCGGCGTGGTCGGCGACATTCGCGCACGCGGTCCGGAAAAAGAAAGCGAGCCCCAGGTCTACATCCCGTACCAGCAGGTCGACGACGGCAACATCATCGGGTACGTACCCAAAGACCTCGTTCTTCGCACGTCGGCTCCGCCCGGAGTGCTCGTTCCCGCCCTGCGCCGCATCATCGCTTCCGCCGATGCCGAGTTGCCCATCTCCAACGTGCGCATGCTCGGCGACGTCGTCGAAGCCGAAACCCAACCCCGCGCCGTACAGGCGCGCGCACTGGCCGCCTTCGCCGCCATCGCCTTCCTGCTCGCTGCCATCGGGATTCACGGCCTGCTCTCGTTCACCGTATCCAGCCGCGCCCAGGAAATCGGTGTGCGCCTCGCGATCGGTGCGCAACGCCGCGATATCTTCCGTATGATCCTCGGCGATGCGCTCCGTCTCTGCACTGCCGGCATTCTGTTGGGAGCCGTCGCGGCGTGGCTCGCCGCCAGCAGCATGCGCGCCCTGCTTGCCGGCGTGGACCCTGCCGACCTCCCCACCTTCGCCGCCGCGGTCGCGCTCTGCCTTCTGATGGCGCTTACCGGCAGCCTCGTGCCGGCCCTTCGCGCCATCCGCATCGATCCCGCCTCCGCCATCCGCGTGGAGTAAGGAGCCCTTACACTATGCCGTCGTCACGGCGGCCACCTCGTAGTCGCGCACGCCGGGCACAATGAATTCCAGCGTCTGCCCGCTGACTTTATGCTTCAACTCCGTGCCCGCGCGGAGTGCCTGTACCTTGCGTACCTTCGTACCTTCCGGCAATTCCACGCGCACCGTCTGCGCGCCCAGCGGATTCGTGTCACGAAACCATCCCATCGCGGATTTCGGATTGGTGTAGTTCAAAATGTGGATGGCATAGCCCGGCTCCGTTTCCCACGCGAATAGCTCCATCAAACCTTCGCCGCTCACGCGCACCGGCATCCGGTCGCGCGCCACCCACCGGATCGCCTGCTGCAACAGCCGGCTCAGCCCGCCGTTGCCGCCGTGCCAGAAACTCCGCTCCACGTCGCCCGTCAGCCACACGCGCCGGCTCATGCCGTCCTCTGTGATCACCATCGCCGGCTCGCCCGTCGCCGCCCTCTGCGGGTCCGCCACCATCAATGCCTGCGGCAAACGCGTCTTCACCGGCAGTCGGTATTCCGCGCCAGGCAGCACGTTGGCCTCCTCAAAGCCTGCCAGCACCGCGTGCCGCTCTTCGATCCGCGTATAGGACGAATCGCCCTTTGGGCCTTCGACATCTCCCGTCACCGCGACGCCAAAAACGTCGGCAAGTCCCAGCTCCGGTCGGCGCACGCCCGAGGCATCGTAGCGCGCCGTTTCAAAGGTGCCCAGTAACCCTCCGCCATTCCGCGCATAGGCGCGCAGTTTGGCGCACTGCGCATCACTCAGCATCGCCGTGTTGGGCAGAATCAACGCGCCGTACTTTTTCAGCGTGGCAGCATCCAGGTCGTCTTCATGTACGAAATCGAAGAGCAAGCGCCCTTCCAGCAGCGCGTAGTACATGCCCTGCAAAAAGTCGGTCGCTGAGCCGCCGCCGGGTGGAGTGTAGAGCGAGTTCATGCGCTGGCTGAACACCACGCCGACCGTCGCCACCGGTTTGCGGTTGACAAAGTGCGTCTGGTGCTTCGCGTTCCATTGGAAAAACTCGCTCTCAGGTGCGCCGTCCCCCGCCCTGCGATTCGATGGCGTCATGCCGCTCGCCGTCGTCTGCGCCATCCACATAGCGGTCTCCGCCGGTGGGTTTGAGAACGTGATGCAGCGGCCCTTCATCACGGCTTGCGCCACACGGCCCTGCTGCGCGCACTCCCAGATCGGCACCGCGCCGCTGCGCTCCGCCTGTTCCGCATGGATCCAGTTCGCCACTCCCGCCAGCCTGCGTAAATCAGTAGTGGCTCGTATGCCTCCTCCTACGGTGCCCGCATACACGCTGTCCGGCTTCTTCTCCTTGGCCGCGTTGTCCCACAGCCTCCAGATCTCCAGCACGCGCGCCAGATGCTGCTCGGCGAACGCCGTCGTGTTCCGCGCCGCAAGCCGCCTGCATGCCTCGCACCGGCACGCCGGAGGACCGCTCGTGCCGGGCCAACCGTCCGTGAAGAAGCCATCTACGTCATAGAGCGAGTTCACTTCGCGAATGATCGCTGGTATCTGCTCCGTGAAATAGCTGGTGAACATGCAAGTCTGGTACAGCCGCGGCGATTCGCTCTGCTTCGCGGGCCGCCCGTCGGCCCTCCGCACGAACCATTCCGGGCGGAGCCCCAGCGTCTCCTCATACGCCAGACTACAATCCACGTGCGCCACCACACGAACACCGCGTTCTTTGGCCGCTCCTGCAAAATCGCCGAAAAGGTCGCCCCCGCCCAGCGACTCGCTGCGATGATGTCCCCGAATCTTCGTCGGATAAAACGCCATCGCGCCGCCGGCGCTCACCACCAGCGCATCCACCTTCAACCTGCTCCAGTACTCGATGTACTCAGCGATATCGAGCCGCCCGGCGTCCATTTCGTTAAAGTTGACTTGGCCGCAGCGCCGCATCGTCTGATACCACGCCTGCTCGGGCCGAAACATTCGAGGCGTGTTCGCAAGCAGGGGCAGGGCACTGCCGGAAACCAGAAAATGCCGGCGCGAAAGTCGCATGCTTCGGCCATTGTAGTCTCCGGGCTATCTTTACCGCGGTGCGAAACCGCATGCATCCGCTGTGACCGCGCCGTGCCCTGTAACCTTTCCCGCGAAAGACTGCTTCCCAGGGGATGGGGCAGAACATTCACCGCGTCGTAGCGTTGCTCACCGTTAACCTGAGTGTCGGCGCCCGTACTCACTCACCACCCGTGTGCCGAGAGGGCCGCTACGCGAGCAATGCCTTCACTGCTTCCGCCTTCTCGACGCCCGTGAGCCTCATATCGAGACCCTGGTATCGGTAGGTGAATCGCTCGTGATCGATCCCGAACAGCCGCAAAATCGTCGCATGGAAATCGCGCACATGGACCGGATCCCGCGTGATGTTGTAACTGAAGTCGTCCGTCTCGCCGTGGACCACGCCGCCCTTGATGCCGCCGCCTGCCATCCATAGTGAAAAGCACCGCGGATGGTGATCGCGCCCGTAATCCGTCTGCGTGAGCTTGCCCTGGCAATAGATCGTGCGCCCGAATTCCCCCGCCAGAATCACCAGCGTATCGTCCAGCATGCCGCGCTGTTTCAGATCCTGTACCAGCGCCCAGCACGCCTGGTCGATCTCCTTGCACTGGCTGGGCAGCACCTCAGGCAGATTGCCGTGAACGTCCCAGCCGCGGTGGTAGACCTGCACGAAGCGCACGCCGCGTTCCGCCAGCCGGCGCGCCATCAGGCAGCTCTGCGCGAAAGAAGCCGGATTGCGCGCGTCTTCACCATACATCTTCCAGGTGCTCTCCGGCTCCTTGCTCGTGTCGGTCAGTTCGGGCACCGACGCCTGCATGCGGAACGCCATCTCGTACTGTGCGATCCGCGTGCGCGTCTCCGGATCGCCCAGCCGCTCCAACTGCAGCCGGTTCATCTCGGACAGCGAATCCAGCATACGGCGCCGCACTTCCACCGGCACGCCCTCCGGATTATTGATGAACAGTACCGGATCGCCCGCGCTCCGCAGGCTCACGCCCGCATACTGGCCGGAGAGGAACCCGGCGCTCCACAGACGCGCCGAAATCGCCTGCACGTTCGCCTTCGGATGATTGTGTTTGGCCTGCAGCACCACGAACGCCGGCAGATTCTGGTTCATGCTTCCCAGCCCGTAGCTCAGCCACGATCCGATGCAGGGCCGCCCCGCCACCATCAGACCGCTCTGGAAGAACGTGATCGCGGGCTCGTGATTGATCGCTTCCGTGTGCATGCTGCGGATGATGGCGATATCGTCCACCATGCGGGCGGTGTAGGGCAGAAGTTCGGAGACCCACGCGCCGGATTTGCCGTGCTGCGCGAACTGGAAGATGCGAAGGCGCGATCGGAAACCGCGTCTGCCCGCTGGTCATCGTGGTCAGGCGCTGGCCGTTGCGAATCGAATCCGGCAGGTCTTTGTCGAACAGCTCCTTCATCTTCGGCTTGTAATCGAAAGTCTCCATCTGCGGCGGCGCGCCCACCAGGTGAAGGTAAATGCAGCGCTTCGCCTTGGGCGCGAAGTGCGGCAGTCCCGGCAAACCGCCCACCGCATCCGCGGCGAGCGCGCCTTCCGGGACAAGCGATGCCAGGGCCAGTGCGCCGATACCCTGCGCGGCGCGCGAAAAGAAGCGCCGGCGTGTCTCCTCCATCGCCATGCCGTGCGCCACACCATCGAGCGCGTGCGTGCCGGCCGGCGCGATGCGGTGCGATTCGCGGTCCAGCCGCAGCGCCTCGCGGCGGTAGTGGCCGTCCTCGTCCGGCAGCAGAATCGGAGCCGTTGGTGGGGCATGCTTCAGCTTGCCATCCGAGCGCAGCTCGGACGGGCCGCCTTTCGACCCCGTCATTTATTCAGCACCTCGTCGAGATTCAGTAACTGGTTGGCCAACATCGTCAACGCCGCATGTTCGGCGGGCGCGAGCGAAGGGTCCGGCTTGCGTTCGCCATCGTCCAGAGAACTTCCGTGCGTCCTCCGGGTGGGCGCTGTAATAGCGCTCGAAATCGCCGTAAGCCCGCCGCGCGATCACCCGCTCGTTGTCGGCCAGCGGGCGCGCCAGCACGCGGACCGTCATGTAGTCGAGCCGGGCATCGAACCCAGATCGTGCTCTCCATCGCCGATTCCGCCAGCACGCGGGCGGCCTCCACGAACTGCACATCGTTCATCGTGGCCAGCGCCTGCAGCGGTGTATTGGTGCGCTCGCGCCGCACCACGCAGGATTCGCGCGTGGGAGCATTGAACACGTCCATCGCCGCGGGCGGGGCACTGCGTTTCCAGAAGGTGTACAGCGAGCGGCGGTAGAACCCGCTGCCCGTGTCGGGCTTATAAAAGCGCGTGTTGGAGCCGTCCATCGCGACCGCCTCCCAAATGCCTTCGGGCTGGTAGGGCTTAACGCTGGGGCCGCCGATCTGCGGCGCCAGCAATCCCACCGCCGCCAGCGCATAGTCGCGAAGCATTTCGGCATCCATGCGGAACCGCGGCCCGCGGCTGAGCAGACGATTTTCCGGATCCTTCGCGAGCTTATCCGGCGTGGTGAGCGCCATCTGCCGGTACGCGGCCGAGGTCAGCACCTGCCGGTAGAAGCGCTTCACGTCCCAGCCGCTCTCGCGGAAATCCACCGCCAGCCAATCGAGCAGTTGCGGGTGCGAAGGGGGCTCGCCCTGGCTGCCGAAATCGTCGGCGGTCTTGACCAGTCCCGTGCCGAAAACCTCCTGCCACATGCGATTGACCGCCACGCGCGCGGTCAGCGGATGATCTTCGGTGAACAGCCAGCGTGCGAAGCCGAGCCGATTGCGCGGCAGCGCGGCAGCCATCGGCGGAAGCACGGTCGGCGTGCTCGCCTCCACGCGATCGCGCTTCTGATCGTAGGCGCCGCGGTATAGCGTGTACGCGAACGGCTTCTGGTCGGCCCGCTCTTCCATCACCAGCGTCGTCGCGCCACGGCTCGCGATCCCACGCAGCTCCAGATTCAGCCGCTGCTGCTCACTTGCCAGCTTGCGATAAGGTTCGTACGAACGGCTGAGGTACCACTCGAGCAGGTTCTTGTCGCGCGTTCGCGTCCAAGTCCGCGGTGGGCCGCGCCAGCGCCGCCGCCGTGGCGCGCCAGTCGCTCAGCAGGCGCGCATCGGACTCCGTAATCGCCCGGCGGAAGATGCGGAAATCGGCAATCGCACCGCCGGCAAACGACCGGCCCAGCAGGATCGGATCTTCCACTCTCGATCCCGCCGTTCAGCTTCGCATTGCGCGCGCCCAAGCCCTGCACCGCCACCAGCCGCCCGTTGAAATAGAGCATCAACCCAGCCTGATTCCGTGAACCGTCGTAGCTGGCGGCCAGGTGGTTCCACGTGCCGGGCTGGAAGCAGAGTGGCGTCCGCCGCGCGGGCCTCGATCGCGCCGCCATTGTCTCCAATCAGGCGGAAGCCGACCTGCCGTCCGGTGATGTCAACCACCCATCCCCGATTGCGGTCGCGCGTGTTCTGCTGGCCCGCGATCGTGTAGTTCTGATCCTTCTCGGGATACCGGAAACGAATGCTGATGGAGAACGGCTTCTCGGCATCCGCTTTGGGACTCTTGGCCAGAACGTGGCCTTCCTTCTCGAAGACCATCGGCTCGGCCAGCTCGGCCGCGAATCCATCCTCGACGCCTTCCAGCGGCAGCGCCTTGGCGTCCGGCACGCGCTCGCGGAGCCACTGTTGGAAGGCCGCCCGTAGCCTCGTCCCGCGCCTTCTCCATCTCAGCCCGTACCGCCGCCAGGCGCGCGTTCTTCTGTTCCCACACGCTGCGATCCGCGGCGCGCGGCACCAGCAGAATGGGCGGCGTGTCCGAAACGTTCCCGTCCATCACCTTCTGCGTCGTATTCCGGAAAAAGGCGCCCAGTGCGTAAAAATCCTTCTGCGAGATCGGGTCGAATTTGTGATCGTGGCACGTGGCGCAGCCTACCGTCATACCGAGCCACACCGCGCCCACCGTATCCGCGCGATCCTTCGCGTAGATTTCGGCGTACTCGTCATCGATGATCCCGACTTCGTTCGTCGTCACGTTGCATCGCTGGAAACCGGTGGCGATTCGCTGCTCCATCGTCGGGTTCGGCAGCAGATCGCCGGCCAGTTGCTCGATCGTGAACTGGTCGAACGGGAGATTGCGATTGAATGCCGCGATCACCCAATCTCGAAACGGCCAGATCTCGCGATAGTTGTCGACGTGGATCCCGTGCGTGTCGCCGTAGCGCGCAGCGTCCAGCCAGTAGCGCGCGCGGTGTTCGCCGTAGTGCGGCGAGGCCAGGTAGCGATCCACCATGCGCTCGTAAGCATTCGCGGAACTGTCCTGTAGAAATGCTTCGATTTCGGCAGGCTTGGGCGGCAGCCCGGTGGCATCCAGAGCGACGCGGCGGATCAAAGCCCAGCGATTTTCAACGGGAGCCGGCGCGAGGCCCTTCTCCTCGAGCTTTGCGAGGATGAATTGGTCGATCGGGTTCCGCACCCACGCCGGCGTCCTTAACCACCGGCGGCTTGGGTTTCACCGGGGGCTGGAAGGCCCAATGCTCCTTCCACGGCGCGCCGCTGTCGATCCAGCGTTGGAGAAGCGCGATCTGCGCCGCGGTCAGCCGCTTGTGCGACTCGGCCGGCGGCATACGCGATCCCGCGTCCGGATCGCTGATGCGCTGGTAAAGCAGGCTGTCGGCAGACTTGCCCGGTACAATCGCAGCGCCATTCGGCCGCCGCTCCAGCGCCGCGTCCCGCCGGTCCAACCGAAGTCCAGCCTGCCGCGCGGCGCTGTCCGGCCCGTGACACTGAAAGCAGTTATCCGAAAGAATCGGACGGATCTCCCGCTGGAAATCCGCCAACGGCACACTCTGCGCCGGCATCACGCGCGCCGCACAGAGTATGAGAACCACTCTAATCTGTGCCGCTTTGTCTTCTCCCCGGAAACTCATTCGCAACGTGTGGGGCAGGATGGTATCCTGCGGCGGGATGGCATCGCCGCCTGACTAACCCTCCGCAGCCCCCTAGAAGTACAGCCGCAACACCATCGTGATCAGGCGCGGACCATATTGCGGACCCGTGGCTCGCCCGAAGTTCGCGTTGCCCACCGTCCCGTTCACACCGAAATTCGTCCGGTTGAACGGATTAAAAGCGTTGGCGCTGAACTGCAGCCGAACCTTGTTTCCGTCGCCCGACGGCCACACGCCCAACTGCTTCACCACCGAAATATTGTCCATCAGCACCGCCGGCTGCCGGAAATTGCTGTTGTACTGCGAAGACGTCCCGAACGAGAACTGCGAAGGTACCGAGAACGGCGCCGCGTTGAAGTAGAGGCTGGCCGGATTGTTCGGATCCAGCGACGTACGGCCCTGGCCCGTCCGCAGTTGTCCGCCGTTGGCGTTGCACATCCGCGCATCCGCGAACAGAACCCCGTTGCCCAGCGTATTGGTGCAATTGAGAGCAAACAACGCACCACTGCGATACTGATGCGTATCCGCGATCGTCCAACCGCCGATCACCGCGTCCACCAGGCGGCTGCTATTGCCGAAGAACTTCTTGCCTTTGCCGAACGGCAGGCTATAGCTGCTCAGGAAATTGAACACGTTCGGCAGGTCGAACGGCAGATACGATTTACCCTGGTTCAGGTTGTACATGTCTTGCGGGTACACCTGGTTCTGCGAGAAGATCTGGCGATAAGTCAGCAACCCAAGCGACTTCGACCGCACATAAGAACTGGTGAACTGCCAGTTGCCGAAGCGCCGCGTCACCTTGACCGTAGCCGCGTCGTACCAGGTCTGTCCCTGGCCGCTATTGCGCGACCAGACATTCAGGAACTGCGGGAAAGGCCGCAGCGCTTGCGCCAGCGTGCCATTGTCTGGGAAATTCGCGTAGGGCTTCTTGTAACCGGCCGCAACCACCGCGGGCGCGGTGATCGATTGTCCCAGCAGCGGCCCCAGGAACAGGTAAGAAGGATTCACCTGGTTCAAGTCGATCGTCGAATTCAGACGGTACCCGCGATTTCCCGAGTAATCCACTTCCACCAGGAACTTCGCCATCTCGCGCTGTAGATTCACACTCCAGTTGTAAATGCGTGGCGCCTTGCCGAACGTGGGTCCCATATAATCCACGGCTAGCCCGTTGCCGATACTCGGTCCCAGGAACGGCGGCGGCTGGTAGCCGGCCGGTTTGGGTATACCGCCGTCCCACTGGAACGGCGCATTCAGACCATCGGAAACCTGTGCGAACGATCCGTTTGCGCCCAGCGTGCAGCCGCATCCGCCATTGCTCGTGGCTTCATAGAAGATGCCGAAGCCGCCGCGCAGCACGGTCTTCGAGTTGATCCCATACGCAAAACCGGCACGCGGTCCGACGTCGGAGAAGTCCGTAGGCCAGAAGCGCGTGACACCGAGCCGGTTCGGACCGCTGCCCGCGAAGATGTACGCACCGGGGAAATTGTTGGCCGCCGGGTTGGGCGCGGTCAGCGAGACCGATCCCATCGTGGGCGCATACCAGTTGACCGGAACGTCGTAGCGCAAGCCCAGGTTGAGGGTCAGCTTGGGCGTGACCTTCCAGTTGTCCTGGAAGTAAAAACCGTAGTACTGATAGCGAATATTGGCGTCCTGTACCGGCGTGGCGGCCGCGCTCGCCGAATCCGGCTGGCCCAACAGGAAGCTCGCGAAGCTGTTTCCCGTCGTCCCCGTCGCCGCCGGGTTGGCGGTTTCGTTGCGCGCAAACACGTAGGTACCGTTCGTCCCCGCTAAGTCGTGGGCATAGGTCTTCATCCGCCGCATGTCCCAGCCCATTTTCAATTCGTGCTTGCCCTTGATCCAGGTCAGGCCCTGATCGAACTGCGTGGTGTAGTTGTTCTGTCCGCCATTGTTCACTTTGCCCTGCTGCATGCCCCAGGCGGTGTAACCGTCGGCGGCCGCAAACTGGATCACCGGCGTTGCATCGGAATCGCCCGTGAGGCCCGGGAACCCAACTTTGGACGCAAATCCGGTCTGCGGATCCAGGAACCAGATCTGCACGGTTCGCGAATATCCGTAAGTGCTGTGCAGCAAAACCGTGGGCGAAAATGTGTAATCGTGATTGACGCGGAAGATCCGGGGCTTCTGGTATTGGTTGCCCAGCGCCGTTCCCAGCGGACCGTCGAAATCCGAAACGCCATACGTCAACTGGCTGTCGAGCGACTGGAAGTAGGAGATGCGGTTCTTCGGAGCTGAAGTGTGATCGACCTTGAGCGACGTGACGTGGTCCGTAACGTGCGATACGTTCACGAAAGCGTGGTTGTTGGTCAGCGCGGCGCCCGTAGGCGCCGGGATCGAAGGTAAGGATGTTCGCCGAGATCTTGCTGAACCGGCTGGTGGGAATCTGGTTGTTTGCGAACGGAGTCCGCGTCGCCGAAGATCCCGAGCCCACGGTGGTCGCCGGATCGTAAATCACCTGCGAAAGCTGGCTGAAATCCCCCTTGCGTCATCTGGCTGGTCGGCACCGTATTGACGATCGACGTCGGCGTCAAAGGCCGCAGATCGTTGTCGCTGGTGAAGTAGAAAAATGTCTTGTTGCGGCCGTCGTAGACCTTCGGAATACAGACCGGGCCGCCGACTCCGCCGCTGGTGGCGTTCAGGCGATCCTTCGGCCGGAAGCCCGGTGCGTTGGCGCGGATTCTGATTCACGCTCCAGCCCGCCGCGTTCCAGATGTCCCGCCGCATGCTGTAGGACCAGGTTCCGTGCAGGCCGTTCGTTCCGGACCTCGTGGTGAAGATTTCAATTCCGCCGCCGACTCGCCCGTACTCCGCGGAATAATTTCCCAACAATCAACTTGACCTCGCCGAACGCTTCCGCCGACGGCGGATTGAACACCGTGCCGCCCGATTCCGGAATCACGTTGCTCGTGCCGTCGATCAATTGCTCGCGCGACCGCCCGGTGGACCCGGCAATGCTGAGTTCGCTGCCGGAGTTGACGTTGGACATGTAACTGAGGAAGGCCGAAGGATTCTGCAGACCGCCGGACCACATCGGCAGCGTCTGGTACATCTTCGGCGTCAGCGACTGGCCTTTCTCGCTGGTCTCCGTTTCCAACAGCGTCTGGGATGCGGAGACTTCCACAGTCTGCTTGACATCGCCGACTTCCAGCTTCAAATCGAGCGCCTGGCGTTGCGCGATGAAGATCTCGATCTCCGTTCGGACCAGTTTCTTGAACCCCGCCTTTTCCGCGCTCACCGTCCACACGCCCGGTGCCAGGCTGGGGAAAACATACAGCCCCGCATCGGAGGAAACCGTGTGCGCCGTAGCGCCGGTGCGGGTTTCACGGACATCTACCGACGCATCCGGGAACCGCGGCGTCGTTGGCATCCAGGACGGACCCGGACAAGGAACCGGTTTGAGCCTGGCTAAACGCCAGACCGGAAAGTAAAAGGATGGCTGTGGTGACAGGAATAGACCGCCGGATAACGCGAACAAGGCGCATTTTGATTTTCCCCTCTCAGGAAGTACGTTTAGAGGGATTGTATGTCACGAACGGATTACGAGCAAGCACTATTTGTTGAACAGGCTGGGCGAGACCGCCAGTGTCGTTTTTTACGCCATCAATTCCGGGATCACCTGCCCATGCACGTCCGTCAGCCGCCGGTCGATGCCGTTGTGGCGGTAGGTCAGCCGCGTGTGATCGATGCCCAGCAGGCGCAGCAGGGTCGCATGCACGTCGTAGCAGTACACCGGCTTGTCCGCGACCTTGTAGGACCACTCGTCGCTCGCGCCGTAGCTCACCCCGCCCTTGATCCCGCCGCCGGCCATCCACACCGTGAAGGCGAACGGATTGTGGTCCCGTCCCTTGGCTCCCTGGCTGCACGGCATCCGGCCGAACTCGGTCGTCCAGAAGACGATCGTGTCGTCCAGCATGCCGCGCGACTTCAAGTCCTGGATCAGCGCGGCGGTCGGGCTGGTCCATGCCCGCCGCCATCTCCGCGTGGTCCCTCGCCAGATTCTCGTGGCTGTCCCAGTTGCGCCGCGGAAATCCGTTGTCCGCGCCGCTCCACACCTGCACGAAACGGACTCCCCGCTCCAGCAGGCGGCGCGCGATCAGGCAGTTCCGCCCGAAATCCTCGGTGATCTTCGCGTCCAGCCCGTAGAGCTTCCGCGTGGCCTCCGACTCGCCGGAAATATCCAGCACCTCGGGCGCGCTCAACTGAAGCTTGGCGGCCATCTCGTAAGAGGCGATGCGCGCGTCCAGCCGCGAATCGCCTTCGCGCTGCGCCATGTGGTCGCGATTCATCTCGCGCAGCAGCTTCCAGGTCTCCGCCTCGCTCGCCTCCGTGATGTAGCTCGATTGCTTCGGCGGAAACAGATCGTAGATCGGATTCGGCGCTGCTGGCGCGGATCATCGTGCCCTGATGCGACGCGGGCAGGAACCCCGCGCTCCAGTTCGCCGGCCCGTTCGGCGCGAAGCCGCGTCCGTCCGGCAGCACGATAAAGGTCGGCAGGTTCTCGTTCATGCTGCCCAGCCCGTAGGAGACCCACGAACCCATGCACGGAAACCCCGGCAGCACGAAACCGGTATTCTGCATGAACGTGGCCGGACCGTGCACGTTCGATTTCGCCATCATCGAATGCACGAACGCAATATCGTCCGCGCAGGACGCGATGTGCGGCACCAGGTCGCTGATCCACTTGCCGCACTGGCCGCGCTGCTTCCATTCCCACGGGCTCTTCATCACCGCGCCCGGGACTGCTCTGGAACAGCTCCACCTTGCCGCCGGGGTCGAACTTTTCGCCGTTGCGCCGGATCAGCTCCGGCTTGTAGTCGAACGTGTCGCACTGGCTGGCCGCGCCCGACATGAAGAGCTGCACCACGCGCTTCGCCTTCGCCGGGAAATGCGTTTCGCGCGTTCATCATCTGCGCCAGCGCGATGCCGCCCAGACCGCCGCCGAAATTCCAGAGAAACTGCCGCCGGTCCATTCGCTCCTCAATCCACAAACAGAAACTCGTTGCTGTTCAAAATCGCGCGCGCCGCGTTTTCCATTCCCTGCCGCGCCGCGAATTGCGCCAGCCGCTGCGTCTCCGCCGCGCTCGCGGATTGCGCCCCAGCGTCAGCCGGTAGAGCCATGCGATCTGTTGGTCCGGCTGCTGCGCCAGTGCTCTTGACGCGCGCCGCCAGGTGCTCCGCCTGCCGCACCATGAAGGGATTGTTGAGCAGCGCCAGCGCCTGAATCG
The DNA here is from genome assembly GCA_963792055.1 of uncultured Solibacteraceae bacterium. Taxonomy (GTDB): domain Bacteria; phylum Acidobacteriota; class Terriglobia; order Bryobacterales; family Bryobacteraceae; genus Solibacter. The sequence continues at coordinate 166,002 of CAWBUV010000013.1, forward strand.
CCGTGATCGTGGTGTTGCGTTTGGCCGTGATCAGCGACGCATCGGGACAATCCAGCCGGTCCATGAACGGATCCGGCGCGCTGCGCACGATGAAGCGGTAAACGCTGCGGCGGTAGCTGGCCGGGCTGTCGATATCGAAGCGCGAGTAATCGTAGACCGGCGAGTGGTCGTCCTTGAACCAGAACTGCTCGGCCGATGGGCCGCCCATCGTCAGATCCAGTTTGCCGCTCGCCGCGAGCACCGCATCGCGCACCGATTCGGCATCCAAGCCGCTGGCGGTTCATCGCGCCACAAATAGCGATTCTCGGCATCCATGCGTCGCGTTGGCCGCGATTGTTCGCGGATCGCTGGCGATACGTCGCAGCACATCAGGATCAGCTTGTGGAGCTGTCTTGAGCGAGCCGCCCTGATCGCGAAACGTGACCGCCAGCCAGTCCAGCAATTCCGGATGCGTCGGCGTCGAGCCCATGTGGCCGAAGTCGTTCGCCGAATCCACCAGCCCCGCGCCGAAGTGGTATTGCCAGACGCGATTCACGATGGAGCGCCACGTCAACATGTTGTCCCGGCGCGGTGATCCAATGCGCCAGTGCCGCGCGCCGCGCGCCCTCGCCGTCGCCTTCCTGCACCGCAAATTGCGAGGGCAGGGAGGTCACGCACGAAAGCGCGCCCGGCGCCCACCGGCTTGCCCGGACTCTCCACGCTGCCGCGCTGCAATACCGTAATCGGCCGCGGCTCTATCGCAAAGTTGAAGGTCCCCTGCGGATCGAAGAAATTCGCCGCGGCGTACACCAGTTGCGGCTTGCCGAGTTGCTCCAGCTCCCTGTCGACAGCCTGCAATTCCGCGGTGAGCCGTGCGATGCCATCGCGCGTCTCCGGCCGGAGCAGTGCTTGCACCATCGCCTTGCGGTCCGCCGTGAGTTGGGCGATCTGCGCCTGCAGTTCGGGCTTCTTGCGTCTCCGCGAAATCCGTTTTCAACGCGCTGAGCGTCTCGTCGAGCTTCTTCAGTTCCGGACTGGTGGCGCTCGCCACTTCATCCTGCAAGGGGCGCAGCCGCACCATCACCGCGCGCCGCTTTTCCAGCAGCACGCCGTCGCGCCGCGTAGACTCTCGGATCCGTGATCGTAGGGCCGGTCGGCGCGGTCCACGCCGGCAAACACGGCCTGCAGGCGGTAGTAATCCTCCTGCGGAATCGGGTCGAATTTGTGATCGTGACAGCGCGCGCAATGCGCCGTCATGCTGACGAACGCGGACATGGTGGTCATCACCATGTCGTCGCGATCCAGCAGCCGCGTGATGTCTTTGTCCGTGGTGCCTTCGCGCAACTCCGCGTGGCCGACGAAATCCCACGGGCCGGCCGCGATGAATCCGGTAGCGACGGTCGCCTCCGGATCGTCCGGCCACAGCACGTCGCCCGCCAGTTGTTCTTCGACGAAGCGCGCGTACGGCTTGTCCTGGTTAAATGCGCGGATCACGTAATCGCGATACGGCCACGCATTGCGCCGCGGCTTGTCCTTGTCGTAGCCGTGCGATTCGCCGTAGTGCGCCACATCCAGCCAGTGGCGCCCCCAGCGCTCGCCATAGCGCGGCGAAGCGAGCAGCCGGTCCACCAGCTTCTCGTAAGCGTCCGGGCGAGCGGTCGGCGACGAAACGCCTGAATCTCTTCCCACGTCGGCGGCAGACCATGCAGATCGTACGTGAGCCGCCGGATCAAGGTGGCGCGCATCCGCCTCCGCCGAAGGAGTCAGCTTCTTTTCCGCCAGCTTCGCCGCCACGAAAGCATCGATCGCATTGCGCGCCCACTTCGAGTCCGCTCGTGGAACCTGCGGCTTCCTCAGCGGTTGAAGCGACCACAGCGCCGCCTTTCCCCCGCTCCCCGCCGCCACACCCTCCGGCCAAACCGCACCCTGCGCGATCCAGCCGCGGATCTCCGCCACTTCCGCCGCCGAAAGGGGCGTACCCTGCATCGGCATCCGCGGCTTTTCGCCGGCCTTTTCGGCCGAGATCATCCGCACTACCAGGCTCTCGTCCGGCTTGCCCGCAATGATCGCCGGCCCATGCAGCCCGCCCTTTCGTGCATCCGCGGCCGAAGCCAGCGAAAGCCCGCTCATGCGCACCGAAGCGTTATGACACTTCAGGCACCTCTCCGCCACAATTGCAGGCGCCCTTGGACGGTTCGGCCCCTCGCGCGACTGCTGCCAAAGCGAACAATGCAAGGAACACCTGTCGGGACGGAGTCAGCATCATGAAACTGAAAGCATTGTACACCTCAATCCGACCCGCGACGATGAAGCGAGCTCTTGCCGCATCCCGTTCCCGCGACTTCAATCCGAGCCGCGACCGTCAGGGAGCGTGGGGTGCTGCCGCGATCTTTGGACTCCTTTGGAGCCTCGCCCTCGCGCTCGCCGCAGTCGGACTCTGTAGCGTCGTCTCCTACACCGTCGCGCAGTGCACCAATGAGTTCGGCATTCGCATGGCTTGGGGTGCCCAGCGCGGCCACGTGCTGTGGATCGTCTTCTCGACCACCCTGCTGAGCGTCGCCAGCGGCAACTCGCGCGATCCTTTTGTCCTCCTCTTCGGCGCCCTTCTTCTGACCTTGGTATCGGGGATTGCGTGCGCGCCGCCAAAGTCGATCCCATGACCGCGTTGCGCTGTGAGTAGCGCTTAGACCCGCGAAGGCGCACACTTCGAAACCCGGCCGATGTCGCCTTACTCGTAGCGCAATGCCTCGATTGGATCCAGGCGCGAGGCCTTAATCGCGGGCAGTAAGCCGGCGATCAGGCCGACGCTTTCCAGCAGAATGGTCGACGTCAGAACTGCCGCAGTGGAAATTTGCAGGTGAATGTCGCCTGTACCGCTGGTGTCTTTAAATAATGGCCCGAGCAGCGGCAGGGTGCCGATCAGCGCCGTCAGCCCCCATCCCGCCGCTACGCCAAGGGCGCCGCCGCCGGTGACAATGGTCATCGCCTCCAGCAGGAATTGCGTCAGGATGGACCGCCGGGTCGCGCCGATCGCCTTCAGAATGCCGATCTCTCGCGTACGCTGCGTCACAGACACCAGCATGATGTTGGCCAGTCCCACACCCCCGATGGCCAGCGTGAGAGATCCGATGAATCCCAGCAGCAGGCGCAGCGCGATTCCCATCGTGTCCACCAGGCGTTCGAACTCGCTAAAGACGACCGTGCGCACGGCGCGCTCATCGCGCGGCGAATGGTTGTGCAAACGGGCGAGCGTGTCCCGCATTTGGCGAAGGCATTGCTCTCGAAATTCCGGATTCACCGGCGTCCACACGAAAAACGTGGGGTACTTCAGGTCGCGATACAGCGAGCTGGTTTCGTAAGGAATGAAGATGCATTCGTTGTCGGGTGTGTCGTAGTTGGCAATCTGGGTCTTGGTCAAAAGTACCCCGATCACGGTGAAACGCAGGCCGTTGACGGTGATCTCTTCGCCCAGGGGAGGCAGCTCGCTGAAGAGATCTTCCGCCGCCTTGGCGCCCAACACGGCGACACGCTGCTTCTGTACCTCGTCTTCGGGAACGATCCAGCGCCCTGTCGCCATGGTCTGATTGCGGATCCGTCCGTATTCCGTATGCACCCCGCGCACCGTGATGTTGTGCTGTCGATATCCGTGAACCACGGTCATGCCGCGCATCGACATCTCCGGCGAGATGGCCGCGATCATCGGCGCAGCTTCGCGGATGGCCTCGACGTCAGTGCGCTCCAGCAGGATGCGCCGGCCCGCCCGCTCGCCGCCCGCCTGCGTGGAGGTGCGGCCGCCGAAAACCAGTACCAGGTCCTGTCCCTGGGAGCGGAAGGCCCGCAGCATCGCCCGGTGGAAGCCATCGCCGTATCCGTTCAGGATTACAAAACATGCGACGCCCCAGGCAAGGCTGACGGTGGTCAAAATACTGCGCTGGCGGTTGAAGCGCAGCGCCTCCGCAGCTTCGCCAATGATCGAACCGGCCGTCATGCGATGCCTCCGCCGCGAAGTTCCAGTGTGCTCCGCAGGCATCTACCGCTCATAGCTGAGAGCCTCCACCGGTGTCAGGCGGGCGGCTCGCCAGGCCGGCCACAGGGCCGAAGCTACGGCAATCACGGCGAGAGCGCCGAATGCCAGGGCAGTGGTGCGCCCGTCTACCGGCAGTCCCGCGAACATGTCGCGTTTGGGCAGTGTGTTTACGGCCGCCGCCACACCGTAAGCTCCCGCCCAGCCTGCCACTCCGCTAACCCCTGCAAGGAGCACGCCTTCGAGTAGGAAATCCGCCAGAATACGATGGCGGGTGGCGCCCAAAGCCTTGCGTAGGCCGATCTCGCGCGTGCGTTCGGTCACCGAGACCAGCATGATGTTCATCACGCCGACACCGCCCAGAGTCAGCGTGACCACGGCGATCGCACCTAGAAATGCCGTCATGGAGGTGAACATGCCGTCCACAAGTTCGGAATTTTCGACTGTGTCCCAATAGTGCACGGCACTCGGGTCCTCGGGGTCGAACCGGTGATTGCGCGCCAGCACGCGGCTTACCTGGGCGCGTGCCTGCTTCCAACTCTTCAACTCGGTGGGAACATAGACCATGTCGCTGACAATGCCGGGATGGAAGTTTCCGTCGTCGGGCGGGAGGTCACGGACCATCGTGGCGTACGGCACGAAGATCTTGTCGCTGTCCAGGCCGTTGTAGCTGCTGTTCTGGTCCTTAGGCGGCATCAGCCCCACGATGCGGAAAGGTATTCCGTTAATGAAAAAACTATCGCCCGGCGCCACGGAATGTTCGCCAAAAAGCACTTTCCTCACGTTGTCGCCGAGCACCGCCACGCGCGCTACGCTGTCTTCGTCCTGCTGCGCCAGGAAGCGGCCGCGCCCGATGGGGATCGTGCGGATCTGCGCATAAAGCGCCTCCACGCCCAGGACGGAGAAGCTCCCGCCGTTGTACCGGCTGGTCGTGCGGGCCTGGTTCTGCAATTCCGCAACGATATTTCGCACCAGAAAGCACTCGGTCTTGATGTCGCGCAGGTCGTTGTAGTCCAGGCGAACGCGCCGCCCCGCGCGCAGACCGCCCGCCTGTTTTTCGGTCCGCCCGGGAAAGAGAATGACAATATTCTCGCCAAGCTGCCGGAACCGGTCGCGCTGTCCTTCTTTGAAACCGTCACCCATGGCGACGATCAGTACGATGGAAGCCACGCCCCACGCGATCCCGGCCATCGTCAGGAAGCTGCGCAGCTTATTGCGAAGCAGCGCCGAGACAACCTGAGTGAACAGTTCCCGCACATAGAGCAGCATGGCGTCCGCCCCTTACTGCAGAATGACCTGCTGGCCGTCGCGAAGCCCGCTGGTAATCTGGGTACGCGACCCATTACTGATGCCCGTGGTCACGGTCAGCGCGGCGCCGTCCGGTCTCGGTCCCGGCGTCCGGGATCTCCACCTGTACCGTGCGATCTTTCCCGTAGATGATGGCGCCCTCCGGAATCGCCAGCACGCCCTTGCGCTCTTCCAGCAGGATTTCGGCGTTGGCGGTCATCGTGGCCATCAGTTTGCCCGTCTCATTAGAGATGGAGACCCGCACTTCGAAAGTGGTGACGTTGTCCTTCTCCACTCCCATGGGCGATATCTTCGTGACCTTGCCGGCGAATTTCTGGTCCTTGTAGGATTCCACCGTAATGCGCGCCGCCTGTCCCAGAAACACCTTGCCGATATCGCTCTCGTCGACCTTGCCCTTGACGTAGACTTCGCGTAGATCGCCCACCGACATGATCAACGTAGCGCCGGACCCCATCGGTGAGGATTGAGCTGACCGCGTCGCCCACCTCACGGTCGCGCGAGAGCACCACGCCGTCGATCGGCGACACGATGGTCGCGTTGCGCAGATCCTCCTCGGTGGTGGCAAGCTGCGCGCGCGACTGTTCCACCTGGGCTTCGGCCTTGCGTATGGCGGCATTGGACACGCCGAGGTTGACCACCGCCTGCTGCTGGCGGTTCTTCGCCAGTTCGTAATTCTTCTCCGCATCGTCCCGCGTGGTTTGCGCAGCCACTTTGGCGAGGAACATCTCGCGCGCCCGATCCATATCGCGCTTGAGGAACGGAATGTCCGGCCCGGCCGCCTCCACCTTGGCGCGCTCGTACTCGGCCTGAGCAGATTTGAGCGAGGCCTCCGCCATGCCGAGCGATGCCTGTGCCTGGCGCACGCGCGGCAGCAGGTCGTTCTGATCCAGTTCGCAGATGACCTGGCCCTGCCGTACACGGTCGCCTACATTCACCGGGAGCTTCAGGATAATGCCGGAAGCTTTGGACTTGATCTCCACCTTGGTGGTGGGCTCGATCTTCCCGGTGGCAACCACGGAGCGGGCAAGGTCGATCCGCTCCACCTTGACCAGTTTCTCGGGATCAATCTTGGGCGCCGTCCGGCTCAACGCGCGCATAGAGAAGAATATGGCGCCGCCGCAGACGGGTAACAGCGCCACCAGAACCCAGGCACGGGAACGCTTCTTGGAATTTGACATATTAAGTACTCATTCTCTCTATATTAGGACGAAAGAGGATGACGGGTTGTTCCGTCAGGGGCCGGCGCCAGGAACTCAAGTCGGGCCACCCCGCCCCATCCCACCCTGCCTGCGAAGTGTGTTTCAATCAGGTCTTAACGCCCTATATGTCCTTTATCCACGAAGATTTCCTGCTCAGCACCAAGACCGCGCGGCGGCTCTACCGGCAGTTCGCCGCGGACCAACCCATACTGGACTATCATTGCCATCTGCCGCCCAAGGACGTGGCGGAAAACCGCCGGTTCCGCAATCTCTTCGAAATCTGGCTGGAGGGCGATCATTATAAGTGGCGCGCCATGCGTGCCAACGGAGTGCCCGAGAGCCTCTGCACCGGCGACGCTTCGCCACAGGACAAGTTTCTGGCGTGGGCGCGTACCGTGCCGGCCACACTGCGCAATCCGCTCTATCATTGGACCCATCTCGAATTGAAGCGCTATTTCGGCATCGACGAACTCCTCGACGAACGCAGCGCGGCGCGAGTGTGGGAGCAGGCCAATGCGTTGCTGGCCACCGATGAGCTGAGTGCGCATGGTATCCTCGGCAAGTTTCACGTCAAAGCCGTCTGCACCACCGACGATCCCACCGACGATCTTGCCTGGCACCGCGCGATTGCCGCTTCGCCGCTCGCCACCAAAGTCTTCCCGACCTTCCGTCCGGACAAGGCGCTCAATGTACATGCCCCCGAATTGCTGAACCCGTGGGTAGACCGTCTGGCGGCGATCACAAATACGCACATTTCCACACTGAACGATTTCACAGACGCTCTCCGCAAGAGGCACGATTTCTTCCACGAGGTGGGCGGCCGCCTGAGCGATCACGGGCTGAATCACGCATACGCTACCTTCCCCACGGAGCATGAGGCGGCCACCATCTTCGGCCGCGCCCGTTGCGGCCATTCCGCGACCCGCGAAGAGCACTGCAAGTTCGCTTCCTACATGATGCTGCTGTTCGGCCGCCTTGACGCGGAGAAGGGTTGGACCAAGCAACTCCACCTCGGCGCGCGCCGCAACAACAATACCCGGCGCTATAAAGAGATGGGGGCCGACACCGGGTGGGATTCAATCGGCGACTGGACCCAAGGCGAAGCCATGGGCGCGTACCTCGACCGGCTGGATCAGGATAACGCGGTCCCCAAGATCGTCATCTACAATTTGAATCCCGCTGACAACTATGTGATGGCCACCATGATCGGCAACTTCCAGGACGGAATCACTGCTGGCAAAATTCAGTTGGGCAGCGGCTGGTGGTTTCTGGACCAGAAGGAAGCCATGCAGTGGCAGATGAACGCTCTCTCGAACTGCGGCTTGATTTCGCGTTTTCTCGGCATGCTGACCGATTCACGCAGCTTCATGAGTTACCCGCGCCACGAGTATTTCCGGCGTATCTTATGTGACATGTTCGGACGGGATATCGAAAGCGGAGAGATGCCCGACAACGACGAACTGGTGGGTCCTGTAGTCCGCGACATCTGCTACGGAAACGCCCATCGCTTCCTGGGATTGAACGTAGAGTAACGGTCCAAATTTGAATGCGAGGCAACAATCCGACCGTCCTGCCCCCAATTTAACCGCCGCCATCCGACCGTCGTGTCCCCAATCCGAGATGGTATGAGAAGGCCGGTCCCCCCGCGGGATGTTTTAAAATCCCGATAGACGCACTCGATGAGGTGCAAAAGGAGACCGGCTTATGAAAAAGGATAGCATCGCGAAGTTACAGGTGACAAAGAGCCAGATCCGGCGAAAGGCAGCAAAACAGAGGCTGACGGTAGGATTGGACCTGGGAGATCGCTCGAGCCGCTACTGCATTTTGGATGAGGTGGGAGAGAAAGCGAGCGAAGATCAGCTGCCCACCACCAAGGCGGGATTGGAAAGGTTATTCGGCAAAATGGCGCCCTGCCGGATCGCCTTGGAAGTGGGAACGCATTCGCCATGGGTAAGCCGGCAGCTGGCAGCGATGGGGCACGAAGTGATCGTGGCGAATCCGCGGAAGGTGCGGCTGATCACGCAGAGCATCAAGAAGAACGATCGGATGGACGCCGAGCAACTGGCACGGCTGGCGCGAGTGGATCCGCAGTTGTTGGCGCCGATACGACACCGGGGCCCGGAAGCGCAGGGCGACCTGGCGGTAATCCGGGCACGGGCGGAATTGGTGGATTGCCGGACCGCGTTGATCAACACGGCACGGGGCTTGGCAAAGCCGATGGGAGAACGGCTGAAGAGTTGCGACGCCGATTATGTGAAGGAATCTCTGGCAGAGGGACTCAGTGAGGCTACGCAGAACGCGATCCGGCCCCTCTTAAAGAGCGTGGAAGAGATTAGCAAACAAATCGGAGCGTACGACAAGAAGATCCAGGAGATCGAGAAACGGTACCCGGAGACGAAGCTGCTCAAGCAAGTCAACGGAGTGGGGACGCTGATCGCGTTGACCTTTATTTTGACCCTGGAAGATGCGGAGCGCTTCGAGCACAGCCGGGATGTAGGGCCGTTTTTGGGACTGACGAGGAAGTTGCGGGACAGCGGCGAGAGCCAACCGGAGTTGGGGATCAGCAAGGCGGGGGACATGTTGATGCGACGGCTGTTGGTACAAGCAGCACACTGCATCCTACGCGATGGGGCTCCGGAAAGTGATCTGAAGCTGTGGGGAATGACGAAAGTGCAGGCAGGGGCTGGGAAGAAAGGCAGCAAGCGGCGGAAGAAGAAAGCGGCCGTGGCGGTGGCACGGAAGCTGGCGGTATTGCTGCATAAGTTGTGGGTGACGGGGGAAGTGTACGATCCGGAGTACAACCGGAAGGCGGTAGAGGCAACCAAAGGGAAGAAAAAAACCGCAGCCGCATAAGGAATGGATTCGGGAAAGGATTGAAATTCTGCGGAGTTATGCGAAAGCGCCGAGTTGGGGTGACTGCGAGGTCGCGGCAGAACGACGGGAACCAGGCAACTGGAACCCCGCAGTTCGTCACTGAGATGGCAGCACCCCTTGAAATGAGAACACCAGCAGGCACGTGTGGCCCAAGGCCGCAATCAGAGTGCGGATGGAAGCATGGCGAGCAAGGCGCGGAGAGGTCAACGGGCAGAAGAACGATCTGGGCTTGTCCCCTCGGGTGAGACAACCAGTTAAGAGACTGTTCGCCGTTCGATGGTAAATCATTCCATTCGAAGCGGCAATAGTTTTATTCTGATCTTGCCGGTGAAGCGGAGGCGGGCAATGCTGGCGAGCAAGTGCGCCGGGATAAACCGGCATGTTGTAGGGGATGAAAGAGCCCTACGGAAAAGGAGCAGCGACTCTATTTCGACCTCGAGTCTTGCGTGGTGCGTCGCGAGGCGTACGGCGAAGCGTAGATAGAGGCATCGGCGGGCCGGGCTATTGAGCCCCGATAACTGACGAACCGCGTGCCGACCTTGTTTGCTTAATGGGAAGGCAATATCTGTTGAGGCGACAGAATCGCGAGCCGAAGCGGGACGCGGCGTGGTCGAAGACCCTGGCACGTCGAGAAACAACATGCACGAGAACCGGGAGACCTCCAAAGCGCCTGCCAGTCTGGCAGACCGGTCCGCGAAGGCGCAAAGCCACAATGCGGACATGCACGCAATGGAGGAGTCTGACTGCCGTGTAGTACCTGTGAAGCAGCCGAACAAAGAAGGGAAACCTTCGGCGGAGGCGGTGGAGGGAAGGCGGCAGCCCGAGGAGAACGACGCGCAATCCAGCACCCAGCCGACACAGCGCGGGGAACGGGTGTCCCAGGGATTGAGCGGCGTGCGCCGGGTGGCGCGGGAAAGGAAACAAGAGCAGTTCACAGCTTTGCTGCATCATGTGACGGTACGTCTGCTGCGGGAGAGTTTTGACGCATTGAAAAAGAATGCGGCTCCCGGGGTGGATGGCGTGACATGGCGCGATTATGAGACGGGGCTGGAAGATCGGCTGAACGATCTGCACAGCCGCGTACATCGTGGTACGTACCGGGCGCAACCTTCGCGACGAGTGTACATTCCGAAGGCTGACGGACGGCAGCGTCCTTTGGGGATCGCGGCGCTGGAGGACAAGATTGTTCAACAGGCCGTGGTGACCGTGCTCAATGAAATCTATGAGACGGACTTCAGAGGCTTCTCGTACGGGTTCCGGCCAGGACGTAACCCGCATCAGGCGCTCGATGCGCTGAATGCGGGGCTGCAGAAGAAGCGCGTGAACTGGATACTCGATGCCGACATCAAGGGCTTCTTCGACCACGTCAGTCATGAGTGGCTGTTGAAGTTCATCGGCCATCGGGTAGCCGACAAC
>CAWBUV010000014.1:0-592583 GCA_963792055.1 uncultured Solibacteraceae bacterium
CTCCGCTCCCCGGACGATGATTTAGGGACGGGGAAAGACATCGCGATACGTTCCTCAACCATATGTTTTAGGAACACTTCCGCCCCTCGGCCCGGGGCTAAGCGGCGTCCGGAATCACCCATGGAACGTGTTCTTAAACCTGATGATTTAGGGACGGGGCTAACCTGACTTTTCGCGCTTGGGGCAGAGCAGAAGACATAAATGTTGCAAACAGAAAGGGCAACCAAGGGTTTTCGGTTGATTCTGAGCGGCGAACACCGATGGGGTTTGCGCGATGAACTTGCCCCCACGCAGGCCATCGGAAGCTGGAAGATCGGTTTTGCGCCTGCGGACTTTCTTGCTAACTCATCGCGGACACTATTACTTGGCGACCGCCGGAGGAAAGACCCGTTCCCCAGATCATAAAAACGGGAAGGTTGAAGGCGAGATAGGCGGGCATGCTTGGCGGAGTCGATAAGCTTGGAGGGGTATAGCGCGCTGTTCCTAAACCTAATGGTTTAGGAACGATGCCGGGGAATCACCCTCGGAAGTCGGCGAGAGGGTTTTAGGAACGCCCCTGTTCGATCCTCTAAGCAATAGATCAACAATGAGTTGGCGACTCATCACAAGGAACGAATGTCGGTCGGAATTCCGGCAAATTTTGAAACCGGGGGCGAGCAAGAAGACCAGCGTCGCCACACCTGAGACCCCAAACCGCGCTGATTGACACCAAAGGGACGCGCCGTGCAGTCCTTGGAGCGCTGGGAACACATGCTCTGCGGAAGGCACCGAAATCCACTCAGTGTCCCAGACATGCGTTGAATCCACATGCGGCCTTTCGGTCGAGGTAAGCAGTAAACTCACCGCAGGTACAGGAGACTGCGCAGTGTTTTGCGCGGCTTGGGCTTCAAGCTCGCAACATAGCCAGCGATCTCGTACTGGTTGAAGATCCGCCACACCTCCACCAGGAAACGTGGCAGTTCACGGGCGAACTCGGGTCGCTGTTCGGCTGCCTCAGCGAAATTCAACAATTTCTCGCGAATCAGGTAATCAAGCGCGCTCTTCGCGCCGAATCGTCTCTTGATGTCCTTCGTCGCCCTGCACTGATCGACCCAAATCTTTTCGAATCGAATGCCCATTGTCGGCTAATATACCGCCAACCAACATCAGCTCGCAAATCGATTTTTCTGGCATGGCAACCGCTACCCAAATCGCTGTACCGTAGATGAAGGATGCCGATGACGGAGACGCGGGTCGGTGACCAGACGATCCACAGGTGCGTCTGCTGCGACGTGCCCTACGACGGGTTTGCTCGGTATCCGTTCTGCGATCGATGTTTTTCGGGTCGGTGTCGACGGTGTGCGAGCCGAGTGCGGGAATCGATCTGAGGACAGAGAAGCATGGCCGGTTTTGAGGCGACCATCGAGGTGCCCGATTCGTGGAGCTGCTTCACTTTATGAGGTCGGCAAGAGGGTTTTCGGAACATCGCCGGCATACCATCTAAATATTTGATAAAGAATGCGTTGACAGCTGATCACGACGACGGATTTCTGTCCAAAACTCGAGCGAAATTTCGAACGGGACGGTCATCACACGAGTTAGCAGGAGCATACAGGTCGGCACCGCCAGCAATCACGAGTGTGGGACCGCCGCGCTCCCCTCTTGCCAGCTACGGCACAAGGGGGAGCAGCAGCGGTGCAGGCTAGAACACGTACTTCAGGGCCAACTGCATCTGGCGCATGCTCACCCTGGTGCCGGTGATGGTTCCGAACGAGCCGGCATTATTGGCGTTGGTGTTGGGCGTGGCCCACACCGGATGGTTGGCGGCGTTGAACAACTCCCAGCGGAATTCGAGACGCTGCTTTTCCGTCGTCCTGAAGTCCTTGTGGAGGGAGAAGTCGAACGTCACCACGCCCGGTCCGACCACCGAGTTCCGTCCGACGTTGCCGTAGGTTCCGGCGGCCGGAACGGTGAAGGCAGCGATGTTGAACCACCTGGTGGGTACCGGGTTGTCCAGGTACGGGCTGATGCCGGTGGCGTTGGGACGGTCGAACCCGCCGCCGGTACCCGAGCGGTCCGTGCCGCCGATGTTCGGAGTGATCGGAAAGCCGCTCTGCAGGGTCACGATCGAACCCACCTGCCAGTCGCCTACGACCGCGTTGGCGAACTTGTTGGCGATGTTGACGTGTTTTCCCTTGCCGATCGGCAGGTCCCACAGGCCGGAAGTGACAAAGCGGTGGCGGGTGTCGAAGGCCGAGAGGCCATATTCGCACTTCACGCAGTAGCTGTTCAATGGGAACAGCGTGTCGTCGCCCTGCACGCGAATGCCGCTCGACACATCCAGCGACTTGGCGTAGGTGTACGACGCCAGCACGCGTTAGACCCTGGCTGTAGCGCTTCGTGATCTTGGCGCTTACCGCGTTGTAGTTGGCGTTGGCTCCGTTGTCCACCAGCTGTATCCGGCCGAAGTTCGGATAGGGCGCGCGGCTGATCACCGATCCCACCGTGCCGGGCAGCGACTCGTTGGCCGCGCGCAGCATTTCCAGGTGATGACTGACCGAGCCGAGGTAGCCGGCTTCGAAGACTACGTCGCGGCTCAGCTCGCGCTGCACGTTGATCAGGTACTGCAGGCTGTACGGCGTTCGGCGGTCGTACTTGTTGGCGAAGGCGTACGGTGTGGGCACCTGCGCGACCGAACTGGTGAAACTGGCAAGCGCGTTCTGCCAGGTCAGGTTCGGGAAGTCGGGGTCGGACGGGTTGAAGCGGACTCGCCCCGCCAGGTTGCGCGCCATGTCGAAGCGCGGGTTGCCCGTGTCCTGGTTGTAGAACATGCCGGTGCCGAGGCGGATTACCCACTTCGAAGTCGGCGTGTAGGCGATGCCGAGGCGCGGCGCGAAATCCATGTTGTCGGTCTGCACCAGCCGGTTGCCGAGGCGGCCGTCCTGCAGCAGGTCGATGTTGGGCCAGCGCAGGTTGACGCCGGCGTACGGATCGGTGCCGATGCCCTGGCGGATGAATTTCGGGTAACGGCTGCGGTCGGCGACTTGCGGCGTGCTGTCGAGGTACGGCATGTAGACGGAGAAGATGCGTCCGGTCTGGTCTTCCCATGGCGGGGTGCGCTCGTAGCGCAGGCCCAGGGAGAGGGTCAGTTTCGGGGTGACTTTCCAGGTGTCGTCGAAGTACAGGGCGAAGCTGTTGGAGCGGAATTGCGCCTGGGCGATGGAGACTGCCGCCTCGGCCTGGTAGAGTTGGCCCAGCAGGAATCCGGCGAAGGAATCGCCGCCCGTTTTGGTGAGCGGATTCTGCGTGGCCTGCAGGTCGAAGGTCCACTGGCCGCGCGCGAATTGGTTGCCCACCTGGTTGTACTGGTCGCGCCGGATTTCCCCGCCGAAACGCAGCGTGTGCTTGCCGCGGATGACGGAGGTGTTGTTCAGGAACTGCAGCGAGTTGTTCTTGTTCTCGTACGGGCCCTCGGTATCGTCGCCGATGCTGCTGTAGTTGATCAGCGTTACGTTGGGTACGCCCCACTGCACCGGCGGGCCGCCGGCGAAGCCCGGAATCTTGAGCTCATCGACGACGTTGCGGCTGAAGGCGAGCAGGCGTCCCGCCGAGTTGTAGAAGCGGGTATAACCGAAGCGGGTCTCGGTGACCACGGTGGGCGAGAAGCGTGCGGGTGTTGGAGCCCACATACTGCTCCACATTGGTCAAGAATGGACGAACCGTCCAGGTGCAACCCCTCGGTGAACTGGTTCTCATCGCCCCAGCTATAGCGGCCGAACCAGGAGGATTTGGAGGATTCCTGGAAGTCCATGCGCAGAATGAACTGGTCCTTGTTGATGGGGCGTCCCGCAGCTTTTCTGGAAGTTGTTGGACAGACGGCTGGTGACGAGATTGGCCGCCGGGTAGAATTCCAGCAGCTGTTTCGAGGTCTTGTCGATCCGGGCCGAGGGTATGATGTTGTTGGCGAACGGCGTGGCGGTCACCGTGCCGTCCGCGTTCTTGACGCGGCTGGCCGGGTCGTAGATCAGGTTGGCGATGCCGCTGAAGTTGCCGCCCTGCATGTCGGCGGTGGGCACTGAGTAGGTAGCTTGCACCTGACGGCGCTGCCGGAACGCCTCGTAGTTGGCCATGAAGAACAGACGGTCTTTGCCGTTGAACAGCTTCGGAATGCGAACCGGTCCGCCCAGGGTGAAGCCGTACTGGTTCCACTTGAAGGGGTCCTTGGGGGGCGGGCGGCGGTGAAGGCGTAGTTCTTGGCGTCGAGTTTGTCGTTGCGCAGGAACTCGAACAGCGTGCCGTGATAGTCGTTGCCGCCCGACTTGGTCAGCACGTTGATCTGGGTGGCGTTGCGGCCGAACTCCGCCGGATACACGCCGGTCTGCACCTTGAACTCCTGCAGGGCGTCGACCGAAGGCAGGATCACGTACGTGTTGAAGTTCGGGTCGGTGTTCTCCACGCCGTCCAGCGTGAAGTGATCGAACATGATGCGCTGTCCGGCGACTGCGATCGACTGGCCGGCGCGGTCGCCGCCCTGCCGCGATCCGGCCTGTCCGGCGGAGGGCGAGATAGTGGTGACGTTGGGCGAGAGCGCGACCAACTGCAGGTAGTTGCGGCCGTTCAGCGGCAATTCGACAATGCGCGCGTTTTCGATCACCGTGCCGACCGTGGAGTTCTCCGACTGCAACTGGGCCGCGGCCGCGACTACCTCGATGGATTCGGAAATCTGTCCAAGGGTAAGCGCAATATCGAGACGCACGGTCTGCTGCACCTGAACTTCGACCTGGTTGGTGGACAGCGGTCTTGAAGCCGGCTTTTCTCGACGCGGACGTGATAGGTTCCCGGCTGCAAGGACGGGAAGGCGTAGACACCTGCGTCGGTGGTCAAAGAGTTACGGCTGGCGTTAGTGTTCACATTGGTTATGGCGACCCGGGCGCCGGCGATGAGTGCGCCGCTGGCGTCGGTGACCTGGCCTGTGATTTCACCCAGTGTCTGGCTGGACAACGGCAGACACGCGATGGCAAACACTGCGAGACAAACGTTGGTTCGCATGTTATTCCCCTTTTTTACGACTGACTGGTTACGACTTGTGATTGTGGATAGTTTACACCAGAATGGCGCCAACTAATCAATCGGGGAGAGAATCCTCGCGCGTCCACTCGATCAGCTCGCCTGGCTGGCAGTCGAGTTCGCGGCACAGTACCTCCAGGGCGGAAAAACGGATGGCGCGGGCTTGTCTCTCATCGATCAGAGAGCAGACGTGAACGCCAATCTGCCTAGAGCCGGGCATATCGCGCCCGACGCCGCCGTGCTGTCCTTCGCCATCGGGATATGTGCTCTGAGTACGATCCTGTTCGGCTTATTGCCGGCATGGCAAACCTCCCGTACCGATCCTCTGGCGGCTCTGAACGCCGGCAGTCGGGGGAACACGGATACGCGGCGCGGCGGCAGAATCCGATCCACCCTAATCGCCACGGAAGTAGCCCTGGGTGTCGTCCTGGTCATCGGCTCCGGCCTGCTGTTGCGGAGCCTCCATCACGTGATGAATGCTCCTCGCGGATTCGACGGGCATGACGTGATGATCGCCGATCTGTACTTGCATGCGCGCGACTAAACGGCACCCCGGTGCCGTACTTCAACAAAGCGATCATCGCCACCGCGGTCACATCATACTTGTCCGGACCCGCATTCTCCGGTTCGGCGGCGGTGAAGACCTCGCCGCAGGCATTGCAGCGCAGTCGCTCCATCTCGTACACCGTTGCTAACCCTCGCATTCTCCGGCTCGTTCTACGGGACCATCTCTTCCCCGGGCGCAGCTCACTGACAGCTACATTCGGCATCGACTCGCACGGTTATCCGAAAGCGTGCCGAGCACTGGCGCCCCATCGTCCGACGCGGCGGGATCCACACACGGTCATGGATCTCGATGGAGATGAGCGCCCTGCTTAGCGAGCAAGACCACGCCGGCTCCTGACAGGCAGAACCCTTCCATGGGAGAAGTCTGGAGGCTCGCCCGGCGGATTCGCTCCGACGAAAGGTGCTCGCGCCTGCTAACAGGTAAGGAACAGGCCAAACCACGATTAACAGAGAGTAAGTAACAAAGACTAACCTAAGTTGCCTGTTCTGCCGCCTGTTAGCAGGCCTTTGGACAGATCGGAGCCACTATTGTATTGCGGCTCGGTGCGAGATGAGCACGCCGCGTCCATCGCCGTAAAGCCGGCGAGCGGAGGCGATTGGCGCGAGATTGTAACTCTCCCGGTTCAGGGAAACGGAGCGACGGGGAGCGAACTGACAGCCTTGGGCTCCCTGGGAACCCTTAACTGGTCGCCGGATGAATTCGATTCACACCAGATCTTCACCGCCACCGACGGCGAGGCCGGGTACCGCTCGATCTGCGAGAACGCGCCGGACCTTGTGATTCTCGACCTGATGCTGCCGAAGCTCAACGGATACGACCTTTGCAAACGGCCGTGCGGCGAAGGATTTCGCGCGCCCATCATGATGCTCTCGGCCCGGTCGGTGGAATCCGACCGCGTGATGGGCCTAGACCTCGGCCCCAACGACTACGTCACCAAGCCGTTCTCGTTGCGCGAACTCCGGCGCGCGTACGGGCGCTGCTGCGCCGCAAACAGAGCGCGATGATTACCAGGAGGCCTAGACCAGGACCTCTGGCGCCGGAACGAGCGTGGTCGAGTACCCCCAAAGTCCCCCCAAATTCCGGGAATATTCACTTTTCACACGTGCAAGTCTTGTGTTTGCAACGTGAGCTACCCATGAGCCATTCGGCTGTTAACCGAAGGGTTGTAGGTTCGAATCCTACCTGATGAAGAGGCCATCCGTTCGTTAACCTGTCGATATCCTAACCTCAGGAGCGAAGGCGACCCACCCTCGTTCCGCCGTTACGGATGACCGCTTTCACAGCGGCCACCAAACTCCCCGCCGGTCGCCTGCTGCTCCCAGGAGGCCGTACACGACTCGAGCCTCGAAGGGCGGCACGAGACAATATAAGAATGATGGGCAACTCAAAATTACAAAAGAAATCTACGCCGCCCGCAGGGCTTCCGTACGCCGAATTTCTGGCAAAATACGCGCCAATCTACCCGCAAGCCCCCAAGAGTGCGAACAAGCTGAGACCACTCTCCGCCGTGAACGAATCCCAGGAACCTCTGCTTCAAGTGAGTACCTTGAGGCGTTCGTGGTTTGGGCGTGTGCTGACCGCGGCAGCGGAAGAAAACTGCCCTTCCGCGTTCCGCGACCTGGTGGAACTCTAGTTCACGGCGATGGGTGTGACGCCACCGGAAGGCGTGTTTGTGCGCTGGCCGGGGAAGCCTGGCGCCCCACGGTCCGAAGGCACCGCGAAAATCTTTGCGACTTGGCTCACGTTGGGCCGACCCTCACTCGGTGGTCCCACACTTGCACGCGCAGTTTATGGAAGCGCCGAATTCACGAAGGCGGACGCGAAAAAGCGAAAACTGCTCACCGATCGCTGCCGACAAACCGTTCTGCGCGCGCAAGAGACGATGCGACGGAATCGGCACTAGATTAAATCGCAACTTGAAGCTGCGATTTAATCCAAGTCGGTTTTAATCGCAAATGCGTTAGTGGCATAACTGTCCTAGTGCCGTTCAGCGGGTACTGGGACAGAATGCCACAAGAAGAAATCACGTGCATTGAAAAGGGCGCGCGTCAGAAAGGACCCGCCGTTGAGCAAGAGTACTTTGACTACGCTCAGGCGGGCGCATTCATCGGCAAGTCTGCGGAAGCCATCCGAGGGTACGTGAACAGAGGTATGTTGCGGGCAACAAGACGGGGTGGCAAACTTCGGTTCATTTCAAGATCGGAGCTTGCTAGATTCTGTGGGGGCCTGTGATTCGGTCAGTGGAACGGTTTCGGCATTTGGTCCGGCGGCTTCTTTCTTCAGTCTTTGAAACCCGTCTTCCATTGCGGCTCCGAGTTTCGCAATCTTTCCAGGCTTGCGAATGTTGTAACGTTGGATCATGAATCTGGTTTTGTGTCCGCTTATTAGCATCGCTTCGTCTTCATCCATTCCAAATTCCTGGATCATATTCATGACTGAAGAGCGCCTGAGATCGTGAATCAGCAGATCCGGATAACCAGCCTCCTTGACCGCATCCCTCCATTGGTCCCGAAATCCCTTCAGTCTCGCTCCCGGCTTCCGCTGCGTCCCGCCGCGTTGCGTTGGGGTCTTCATGCAGTCTGCTCCATGCCAAAAGAAAACATAAGGGCAGGCAGGGAATTCCGCCTGACGCACAGCGTACTGCTTCGCCAAGCACTCCTCCATATCACCGTAGAAGGGCAACACTCGCCCTTCGTCATTCTTGGTTTCTCCAGGCTGTAGAACGATGCGCCGCCTGGCGAAATCGACATGCTGCTTCCACTGGAGGTTTTGCAGTTCACCACTTCGACAACCGGAGTGATACGCCAACACGAAGAATGGCGCCAGGGACGCT
Source organism: uncultured Solibacteraceae bacterium (assembly GCA_963792055.1). GTDB lineage: Bacteria > Acidobacteriota > Terriglobia > Bryobacterales > Bryobacteraceae > Solibacter. The sequence continues at coordinate 8,448 of CAWBUV010000014.1, forward strand.
GTCAGTTTTGCTCGGATCCTCGTGTAATCGTGAAACTCGATGAAGCCTTGCCTTGCATTGTCCACCCGGAACACTGGGAAGTACGGAATCAGGAGAACTTTAGGCGGCGTCTGCTTCTTGCCGTAGATGAACGCTGATCTCAGGTAAGACAGCTCATTGTTGCAAGTAGCTTCGGATTTGCCGGCCTTCAGACGCGCCTTGCGATACGCCCAATTGTCGTCGCTGGTGATCGAGGCCGCGGCTCGGTTGCGGTACACGGGGTGCTCACGGAGTCTTCCGAGAACCTTCCTCATGATGGCCAACGATTTTGCATGATCCGCTTCAAGAAACTGGTAGTAGTCGTCGATCAAATCGGACACGGTGACTACCTTCACGAATTCCTGTTGGACATCTGGATTCTTCGAGTACTTTACCTGCCGTTTGGCCCGTTCGATCTTGGCTTCGGCGAAATTCGTGGTTTGCAGGGACTCGACGATCTTCCTGCGATTCCGCCGGATTCGGAAGAAAATTGTGCCGCCTTCGATGGTCTGGAAGAGGTATTTTCCGTCCTTGGTGTGCTGGATCAGCATCTCGTAATGTTATCAGAAATCGTTGCCCTATCGTTGCCCTTTCTCTGAACGTCACTGAACGGGTGAGAACCGTGATTGTCAATATTACCGATGCATTACACGCATTTGAACGGTACTGAACAAATAGTGTTTTGGATTTAGGTTCCAGTTCCCGCGAGGGAGTGTAGGTTCAAGTCCTATCATCCGCACCAACAAGTTACGAAGCAATTGAGGCCCAGCTTCCGTCCAAGCTTCAACCTGCCGGAGTATCGCCCGGCGAAGGGTCGGTGACCGATCCATAAAGGGACAACCATGAATTATCTGACGACACTGCTTCTGCTTGCGGCGATGCCGCTCTTCTCGCAAGGGAGGAAGCCAGATCTCGAAAACGACCAGGTCCGTGTGCTGGTCGTGACGGAACAGCCGCACGTCAAGACTTCGCTGCACAAGCACGACGTGAACCGCGTCATGATCTACCTGAACGCCGGGAAGCAGGAGTTCGTAAGAGATGGCAAGAACTCCGAGGTGGTATACAAGGCCGGCGAGGCGAAGTGGAGCCCGGCCGGCGGAATGCATACCGCGGAATTGATGAGTAGCGAGCCGATGAAGATCGTCGAGGTGGAGATCAAGAAACCGGGCGACCCGGCGAAGACAATCACTACGGCGCTGGACCCACCGAAGATCGATAAGCAGGATTACCACGTGGAGTTCGAGAACAATCAGGTGCGCGTGGTGCGCGTGAAGATGGCGGCGCATCGCAAGGTGCCGGAGCACGAGCACCAGCTTAATCGCGTGGTGGTCTACTTGAGCGATCAGGACGGCTCAATGACCACGCCGGACGGACAGACCACCAAGGCGCAGCACAAACCCGGCGAGGTGAGTTGGGGCGGTCCAGTCAAACACCGCGAAGAGAACATGATGGACAAGCCATTCGAAGCGATCGTCGTCGAGTTGAAGAACTAGGAAAATCACTCTAGCAAAGTTCCTCCGGACTTCTCACTTCGCTGCGATAGCCCATTCGAATCTCTGCCCGTCGAATCTCTTTTATTGGCGGAATTGCGGCAGCGCACATCCTCTGATATCTTTAATTCGACCATCGGACAAAGTCCGGTCGAGTGCCACGCGCGGCAATCGTTGCAGCCGAAGAGCTCAGCGGCGATCCGAATACCTGCGAGCAAGGGGAGGAGGAGTGCAAATATGACAAATCGGTCGATTCCGGTGGGGATCGGCGCTTTGGCGTTAGTCCTGGCGCTGATTCCTTTCGGAGGCCAGGCCTTCCAAAGCAACCAGCAGCCGGCCCAACCTGGCACGGTATCCGCGGGCGCAGGGGGGCGCGGCCAGCCCACTGCGCAGCAACTGGCCATCCAGCAAGCCAGCAAGGAAGACCACCAGCAGATGATGGATCAACTGCACATCGCCTCCCTGCGGCCTGGAGTGAATGCACGCGTCACCGGCTCAACAAACTATGATGAGGCCAAGGCCAATCCCTATCCCGATCTGCCCGATGCGCTGAGGTTGGAAAGTGGAAAGAAAGTGACCAGCGCGAAGATGTGGTGGAATCAGCGGCGCCCTGAGATCGTCGAGGCCTTTGACCGCGAAGTTTATGGTCGGGTTCCCAAGTCCGTTCCAATCGTGAAATGGGAAGTTACCAGGACCGCCAACGAGAGCGTGGGCGACGTCCCCATCGTCACCCGAACCATCGTGGGTCACGTCGATAACTCCGCGTATCCGGAGATTACAGTCGATATCCAACTGTCTCTCAGCATACCGGCCAACGCAAAAGCGCCGGTGCCCGTGATCATGGTGTTCGGCGGAGTGCCCGGCGCCGGGCGAGGCGCGCCGCCGGCGGTCGCTCCGTCTCAACAGGGTGCGGAAGCCGGCCCAAGCTGGCAGGCGCAGGTGCTGGCCAAGGGTTGGGGCTTCGCCACGTTGAACCCTGCCAGCATTCAGGCCGATAACGGCGCGGGTCTGAGAAAGGGAATCATTGGCCTGGTGAATAGGGGTGAGCCACGCAAACCCGAAGACTGGGGTGCTCTGCGAGCTTGGGCCTGGGGCGCCGGCCGCGCCATGGACTACCTCGAAACCGATAAGGCAGTCGATGCCAAACACGTCGCCATTCAAGGGCATTCCAGGTATGGCAAAGCCGCGATCGTCACCATGGCGTACGAACCGCGTATCGCGATCGCCTTCGTGAGTTCCTCGGGAGAAGGCGGCGCCAAACTGCACCGCCGGAATTTTGGGGAGCTCGTGGAGAACGTTGCGGGCGCGAACGAATACCACTGGATGGCCGGCAACTTTTTGAAGTATGCCGGCCCGCTGAAGTGGAGCGACCTGCCTGTCGATTCCCACGAACTGGTCGCGATGTGCGCTCCGCGTCCCGTATTCCTGAGCGCCGGGAACCTGGTCGATCCCGCGGTGGATATCGGAAACTCGGACGCTTGGGTGGACGCCAGAGGCACATTTATGGCGGGCGTCGCCGCGGGTCCGGTTTACCGGCTGCTGGGCAAAAAGGATCTCGGCACCAGTGTGTTTCCTCCCATCGAGACTGGAATCCTGAGCGGCGATCTGGTCTTTCGCCAGCACCGCGCGGGGCATACTCCCAACCCGAACTGGCCTTATTTCCTCGCTTTCGCCGAACGCGAATTTGAAGTCGCAGCCGCTAAATGAGGCAGGGAGGAACAGAGATGAAACGCGCGCACATTTCGCGGAGAGGGTTCGTGCAGATGGCAGGAGCCGCCGGCGTCGTGCCGCTGGGCCTCGCCGGCGCGCAAGCGCTCACAGCCGAAGCCGCGATCGGACGCATACAGGCGGAACTTGGCGGCGAGTGGCTCCCGGCAGGTCCGGATGGCTTCAAGGCAGGGTCGCCTTCAACCGTCGTGAAAGGAATCGCCACCACCGCCATGGCAACGCTGAACGTTCTGAAGCAGGCGGCGCAGGCGAATGCGAATCTGGTGCTGACTTACGAGCCTACGTTCTATTCACGGGCGGATGGCCGGACACCGGAGTCCACACCGGGACGCGGGCCAGGCGGGGTCGACGCCGCCGATCCCGTGCTCAAGGCAAAACGCCAGTTCATCGAGGCGAACGGCCTGGTTGTGTTTCGCCTGCGCGATCATTGGCAGGCGCGCAAAGAGAACGACATGGTCACCGGCCTTGCCGGCGCCCTCGGCTGGTCCACGCGCAGGGTGAAGACCGGTGATGCGCTCTACGAAATACCTCCGGCCTCCGCGGAGGCAACCATCGGCTTAATCCGAAGCAAGCTGAACCTTCGCGGCGGCCTCCGCGTCGTCGGCGATCGTCATGCCACCATACGCCGGGTACTTCTGTTTCCAGGCTCAATGGCTCCTGCAACCATGTGGCAACGCTATTCCGAAGTGGACTTAATCGTCGCGGGTGAAGTGCGGGAATGGGAGAACACGCATTATGCCGCCGACATGTTCACCGCCGGCGAGAAGCGCGTGCTGGTGACAACCGGCCGCATCGTATCCGAAGAGCCCGGAATGCGCGCCTGCGCGGAGTGGGTAAAGACCGTGGTGAAGGAAGTTCCGGCAAAGTGGATCGGTGTTGGAGATCCTTACTGGAGGCCCGCGTAATGACAGCGAGTGAGGTCGTTGAGCTGATCAGAAAGAACCAGGGAATACCGTGGAACGATCGTTCCACTCGGGACACCTTCAAAGTAGGAAATCCGGACTCCACCGTCAAGGGCATCGCCACCACAATGATGACGACCTTCGACATGCTGAAGCGCGCCCACGCAGCCGGCCTGAACATGGTGATCACGCATGAGGACACCTTCTGGAACGACCGCGACGATACCAGGGAGCTGACCGAAAACCCGCTCTACAAACTAAAGACCGAATACGTTCTGAAGAACGACATGGTAGTCTGGCGCGATCACGATCATATGCATGCGATGACGCCGGATTATACGGTGCTGGGAGAGCTCCGTTCGACAGGCATTAAGGGCGTCGAACGTGTGACCATGCGCCCGGGCATTTTGACCATTCCGGAGACAACCTTCGGCGAACTGGCGGCCCAGGTGAAACGGTCGAGTGGCGCGCGTGCATTACGCTGCGTAGGCGACCCGAAAGCGAAGGTGAGCAAGATCCTCGTCGGCCCCGGCTACGCGACGCCCCGCATGACGCCCGAAGTCGACGTTGTGATTGGCGGCGAACAGCAGGAATCCGACGGCGGCTTTGACAACGTGGAATACGTAATGGACGCTGTTTCGCTCGGCATGGCGAAGGGTGTCATCATGCTGGGCCACGTGATCTCCGAGCAGGCCGGAATGGAGGATTTCGGCAACTGGCTGCGAACATTCATCCACGATGTTCCGATTCAATTCGTCCCCGCGGAAGAACCGTACTGGTAGGCCGTACGCTCTCCCGTAACGCCGAAATCGTTATGGCTTCCCCGGCTTCCGGAAGGGCAAACGCGATGTAACTTTTCGAGATCGCCGGAGGATTCACGCCGCCCGCGGCGAGCCGGCCGCCAACCGGGAACGGATTGCCTCCGGACGCGGCCAGCAGCACATACTGCCTGCCATTCACCTCGTAAACGGCCGGCACGCCCAGCGAGCCATTCGGCAGGTCTTTCGTGCAAATCAATTCCCCGGTATCTTTGTCCAGGGCGTAGAGCTTCGAATCGTTGCCTGCGAACAGCACCAGCCCGCCGGCGGTGATCACAGGGCCGCTCTTTGGATAGACATTGCCGCGCAGCTTCTCACTCGGCCCGGCCTGCGGCAGATCGCCGTACGGCGTCTGCCATTTGATCTTGCCGGTATTCAGATCGTAAGCCGTGATCTTGCTCCATGGAGGGGTGATCACGTAGGGTTCGTTGCCATACCCCGTCTTGTAGCGTGATGGCGGCGGCTCGACGCCATCCGGATACGGGGGCTCAGACCGCATCATTGCCAGCGCAATCGCGGGCGCACCGGTGCCCGGCGGAGCCGATTCCGGCTTCGTCAGAAACGCGATTAGATCGTCGAGAAGCGGCGGCGCCAGCGATGGAAGCGGCGGCATCGCGCCTTTGCCTTTCATAATCACGGTACGCGTCGCATCCGCGCCGATCCGGCTCACCGCGTTGTCCACCTGGGGGCCGCGGTCGCCTTTCAGATCAGGGCCATGACAGACCTGGCAGCTCTGCTCGTACACCGTGCGGCCTCGCCGTTCGGCCATCAGCGGAGCTGCCTGTGGCCCGCCCCGTCCGCTGCGCGGCCGGTCGGGAATCAGCCCGCCGGCATTGGACGCCAGTCGATTCGCCCGCCGGAACCAGCTTGATGATGGAAGGCATGTCCTTGCCGAGCGACATACACCGTTCCGTTCGTCGGGTCCGCGCGCGCTGCCGAAGAACAGCGCGCCGCCGTTGACGCTGGGGATGAGGATGGTGTCGCCTAACGCGGGTGGCGTATACAATCCGGTGCGCGCCTTGGATAAGCCGGTCCTTCCACCACACCTTCTGCTCATCGGTCATGAAGGCGTCATACATGTCTTTGACCGTCATGCTCTGCCGGCTAAACGGGGGCACCACGGTCGGGAAGGGCTGGGTGGGCGCCGTGAACTCGCCCGGCACGTCGGATTTCGGAACCGGCCGTTCCTCGATCGGCCACAGCGGCTTGCCCGAAACGCGATCGAACACGTAGAGGAACCCATTCTTCGACGCCAGCGCGACGGCATCAACAGTCTTGCCCTCATGCCGGACGGTGGCCAGTTGCGGAGCCGCCGCGGGATCGGTATCCCAGAGATCGTGATGAACCGTCTGGAAATGCCAGAGGCGTTTTCCGGTGCGTGCATCGAGCGCGAGCATACAATCCGCGTAGAGATTGTCGCCGTGCCGGTCGCCGCCGTAAAGCTCGTACTTGGCGGATGCGGTCGCCAGATACACAATTCCCCGCTTCACGTCGATCGTGATCTCACCCCACACGTCGACGCCGCCCATATACTTGTACGCGTCTTTCGGCCACGTTTCATATCCGATACTCGCCGGGGCGTGGGATGGTGTGGAATACCCACGCGAGCTTGCCGGTGAGGACATCGAAAGCGCGGATGTCGCCCGGCGGCGCGAGGTAGCCTTCGCCCGTCGCGCTGCCGAGAATGATCAGGTTCTCGAAAATGCGTCCCGGAGTTCTCGACCCCAGCGGCACCGGAGCGCGGTCGATGCCGGTCTTCAAGTCGAGCTTCCCGTGATCCGCAAACGAGTCGACCAGCTTGCCGGTGCGCGCGTCAATGGCGTGCAGCATCCCGCCGGATGTCACCAGGATGCGCCGGTCCGTGCGGTCCTTGCTTTCCCAGTAATTCGCTCCGCGCTGGCCCGCGATTCCGCTGAAGCGTCCTCCCGTCCCGAAGGTGTGGACCCAGAGTTCCTTGCCGGTGGTCGCATCGAGCGCGACCAGCGCACCCTGTTTTGCCGCGACATAGGCGACGTTGTCCACCACCAGCGGGCAGAATGTATAACTCAGTTCGTCGCCCGTCTCATAGCTCCACGCGACCTCCAGCTGTTTGACGTTGCGCGCATTCACCTGTTTCAGCGGTGAATAGTGCGAGCTGTCGGGACCGCCGAGATACTCGCTCCAGCCCGTGCTCTTCTGGGCCTGGAGGGCGAGAGGGGAAGGGCGAACAGCGCGAGCGCAATCAGGAGATGACGGATGGAAGTCGTTTTCATAGGCTGGCCTTTCAGGAAGTCAGTTTTTCCGCCGCGCGGTTTGAGGCCGCGCGTGCATCTGGTTCCAAAAAACGAACGTGCCTTTCACGCAGGAAATGACAATGTCGGGAGCGCCGTCGCCGTTCAGGTCGGTCACGACGAACTGCGAGCCCACACCGGAACGATTGTGAATCAATTCCGGAACGAATTCGGCGCCGCCCTCGGCCTTCGGATTACGAACCGTCCGGTACCAGTAAAGGACGGCTGGGCCATAGGGGTCAGGATCGAGGTGGCTCTCCAGATGGGAGTACAGCCTTTTTCCGACGATCAGGTCCGGCACGCCATCGCCATCCATATCGGCGAATGCGGCGCCGTGCGGTTCCGAAAAGGCCACGCCGCCTGCGTTCTTCGTGCTCAGGTCGCCCATGATGTCGTGGCGGACGAAAGAGATTTCACCCTGCGCGTCGCGCTTCTGCTCGAACCAGGCAAGGCCCCACCCGTGTGCCGCGATGGCGGTGACCACATCGCTCGAGTCCGTCGCCGTTCACGTCGTAGACGCCCATCTCCGCGCCGCCGTTGCCGAACTGCGCCGCATGGAATTTCCAAAGCGATCTCGCCGGCGCCCGACGCAGGCTGTTCCCACCAGCCGCGGCTGTTGACAACATCCATGCGGCCGTCGCCGTTGATGTCGCCGACGCCCATGCCGTGCGCCCCGGCAAGACCGGGTTCGGAGATGTTGTGCACCTTCCATACGCCCGGTTGGATTGGCGGGATCCGGTTTGGCGTAGGCCATCACTGCGCTCGGGACCCGCAAACAGGATCTCGGGCTTGCCGTCGCCATCGATATCCCGGAATACCTCGATTTCGGAAGTGGCGCTCGGAACTACGTTGTAGCGGTCCCAGCGGCGCGATTCGCCTTTGGGATTCACATACAGGTAGATCGGGCCGCGAATCGACGCAGATGATGTCCGGCCATCCGTCGCCCGTGAAGTCGTAAGCGAAGTAGACCATTCCCTCGGGAAAGTTGTTACTCGCGCTGTAGCTCCGGGCCGCGGTGAACTCGTGGCGCTCGGTATAGTCCGGCCCGAGATAATAGAACGGTCCCGCGATCACGTCCGGAATGCCGTCGTGATTGATGTCGCCGGCGGTGGCGCCCCAGGAGTAGAAGAAATCGTTGAGTTGCTGCATGCGGAAGTGGGAGGAAACCTGCTCCGCCGGTTCCGTCTTGCGATTCAGGTCCTTGATCGCAACATCGCGGAACCGGACCTCGCCCGTTCCCGCGACATGAAGCGCAACCGGCCCGTAACCCGCCATCCGGTCGCTGGTCGCCGAGTTCGCTCCGCGGCGGCCGTTGAGCGTCGGTCCAGACCATGTCGGCATCCACGATCACGTCGAGGGTGTTCCACTCGCCGGCCCGAATCTGGCGCGGGCGGCGGGCCACCTGCCGCCTGCGGGCCGCGGCGCGGCAGCCGCGGGCGGCTTCGACGCTTCTTCCTGCTGTTCCGCCAGCGTGATTGCGGGGCCGGCGAAGCCCGGCACCTTAGCGTTCCCGTTTGCCCAGGGACCCGCGGCCATTCGCGCGAACTGCGCGGTTGCTCGCAGCAGGCGCGTCCGGCTTCAACTCTTTTCCGTCCGCGTTCAGCGTCAGATCATAAGAGCCGCCGTCTCCGGAAAGCGACACGTAAACGCCCTTCCAGCCGCCCTCGGGCGTCTTTTCCGCTCGCAGCAGGACGCCGGCATCGCAATTCTCCGCGCAGCGGAACTCCGCGTAAAACTTCAGGTCCTGGTAGCTCTTGTCCAGCACCAGCCAGCCGCCATCCGGAGTTTCAGCGCTTGCCGGTGATCTCTCCGTTTCCGCGCGCCAGCTTGCGTGCCCCAGCGTATGCCAGCCGGCCAGGGACGATCCCCGAAACGCAAAGTCGGGAATGAAATCATGGGTAGCCGCGAAGATGGCCGACAGTAACCCGCCAACTACGGCAATAGTGGAGAAGAGAGTCTTTCTTGGACGTAACGTACTCCTTAGAACTGCGGCCCGAGATTCCACGGCGGACCTTAGCGCCGTTAATCGGGAAAGTCCACGCCTTCGTGAATCTTGTAGTTGTCCAGCGTCGTCGCCGGCGCAAAAAAGCAAACTACCTTCATCTCTTCGCTACTGGTGTTGTGCAGCATGTGTACCGCGCCTTGAGGGAACAAGACCGTCGATCCCGCTCGAACCGGCGCAACTTCGCCATCCACCAGCACGCGTCCCGATCCGCTCAAAATGTAGATCACTTCCTCGCTGTGCGGATGGCTGTGCGCGGGCCGTACGCGATCGCCGGGCGTCACCCGAATGACGCACGCGGAACACTGGTCGGACGGTATACGGCCGTCCGCGACCAGCCATCGAAACCGCCGTCCCGGCAGATCCAACTCCTCGACTTCGCCCTCATGCAATACAGGCACACTCATGGGTTCACCCGTTTCTCGATAGATTTCGCGATCTGCGCCGCGGTCAGCCCGAACGCTTCCGTCAGTTCCTCATAGGTGCCGGAATGAATGAAGCGCGCGTCTACCTTGGGCGTCCAGCGTATTGATGGTCGCGACCCGCGCCAGATCGGCCGATGCCTTACGGTGCCGATACAGCACCTTAAGGAAGTTTTGCCAGATATAGCCGTTGTTCTGTTCGGCAAAAATCAGCAGCTTGCCGGAATCGTACAGCTGCAGCAAGAGCCCGTCGTCAATCGACGGCATGTCCACAACCGCTACACCGATGCCGCTCTTTTGCGCAGAGCCCGGCCGCCGCCATCGCTTCATGCACGCCGCGCCCGCTGCTGACGACGATCGCCGACGTCCTCCGCCCCTTCGCGGATCACGTGGCCCCTGCCAAATTCGAAACCGTAGTCCGGCCCCGTAAATCACCGGCGATCCGGTACGCATCAGCCGAACGTAGACCAGCCCGCGATTTCCGTCCATGATCCACTTCATGACCGCCAACATCTGTTGCGGGCAGGAGACGTCGATAATCTTGAGATGGCCAATGGCGTCGAAGACCAGGTTGTCGTCGTTCGCCATGTGGGTGGCGCCGTTGGTCCGCGTTTCGAAATTCGACGCGGTGGCCAGCATCGTCATGTCGAGCCCGTGGCCTTCGCTCAACCAGCCGTCCGCGGCTTCCATCGCCTCGAGGCGTTCCTGGTGGCCCACCGCGACCCGCCGCAGAACCTTCCAGTCGTAGAACGGGCAGAACGTGCTGATCCAGGCGTTCGAGCCGAGCGCCGCGAAGGCCTCGCCGATCAGCATCATGTTGGCCTCGGCGACGCCGACGTTCAGCGCGCGCCGCTGATCCACCGCGGCCACGCCGGCTTCCAGACCGCTGGTGCTGGCCAGGTCCGAATCGATGGAAACCACCGCCGGATCCCGCGCAAACACCTTCATGGCCGCGGTCACGATGTCGCTGGCGGCATACTCCTTCGACCCGTCGATGCGGGGGAGCAGCGATGCGTCGTAACGAATTTTCTTGTTGCGAGGCGGAACGCGCTTCAGCGCCACCGGGCCCATTGCCGGACGACAGTGTCAACTCATCCGGCCCGGCCTCCAGATGCAAGTGCATGCCGCGCGCCAGGTTCGCCAGCGTATCCTGAATCCGCGCGCCGCCTTCCATCCGCTTCCAGGCCCTGGTAGAAGCGTCCAAATTCCGCCACGCGATCGCGCCTCTGCTGCGCTTTGCAGCGTCAATTCCTGCTCCAACAGTGAGTCCGCCGCCGCCACCTTGTGCCGGTTGAAGAAATCGGACAGGCTGCCGTGGCCCTTGGTTGTGTTGCAAATGATCGCGGTGGGCTTTCCGTTGCGCGGACCGTAGCGGAACTCCTCGAGCGCCGTATAGATGCCGTCGTACTGGGTAGCGTCCACATCGCACGCCTGCCATCCGAACGACCGGAAGACCGGCGCAAGGTCGGGCATGGGAAAGACAGTCTTGCTGTAGATATCGAGTTGGCCGTAGTTGCGGTCCACCATCAGGCACAGGTTGTCGAGCTTCTTCGAGCCGGCGAACATCACCGCTTCCCAGATCGGTCCCTCCTGCAGTTCGCCGTCGCCGCACATGCAGTACGAATCGAATCGCGGCGAGATGCGGCCGGCAATCGCGAAGCCCTGCGCCACGCCGAAACCCTGGCCCATGGGACCCGTCGCAATATGGACGCCAGGAAGGATGGGACCCGGATGGCCATTCAGGATGCTCGCATGAGAGCGCGAATTGCGCAGGATTTCGCGTCCGAAGTAGCCGAGATCGGCGTAGATCGACGCCATCGCCGCTACCGCATGGCCCTTGCTGAGGGTGAAGAGATCCTGCCCGCGGCGGGTCGGGTCGGCGATATCGATATCCATGAAGCCGCCGTAGTAAAGCGCCGTCAACGGAATCACGGCCGAGAATGCGCCGCCCGCATGCAGACCCTTATCCACCGCGTCGCGGCATTGTTCCAGCGAGAGGATGCGGATGTCCGAGTCTTTGACCGCAAGCAGTTTCAGCACACCCTGCCGCAGCAGGTAATCGCCTCGTGGAATCGGCTCAGGGCGCGCGATTCGCAATCGTTTCAAAACCGTCGATGGGCTTCCCATCGTCTTATCCCGCGTGCCCTTCGCGAACCGCGGTCAACTGCCGGACATAATTTGCGATTCCGACGTCGGGGCGGTTCGCCCAGATGGGCGTGCAGTTCGGATACTCTTCGCATTCTCCCCAGTAGCGCGCGTTGGGGAACTTTTCCAGCATGCCCTTGGCGCAGTCCCCTACGATCAGAACGTCGCCCTCCACCTTATTGATGTGCTGTTCGAATTGCAGGCCGGTGAAGATCGTCAGCGGCTTCTCCAGCCGCTCCAGCGTGCCATCGGCCTGAAGTTGGTCCAACTGAATCCGCACGATTGCCTTGCAGCCGGCTTCGCAAGTCGATCCCATGACCAGGTTCACGTTCGGATACTGCCCTTGCAGAATGTTGTTCTGCCGCTTGAAGCGCCGCTTGACTTTTTCGACCGGCGCGCCCGTCAGTTCGATTTCGTCCATGCGGTTGGTTCCCAGTCCCTCCGCCGCTCCGAGCACCGTCGAAGGCACATTCGTACCGGGATAATCCCAGTCCATCAGTGCTTCGCACACAGTATCCACGGCTACCGGATCGGGCCCGCCACAGATGGTATTGAAGTCCTTGATGAGGTCCTCGCTGTACGGACTGAACGGGCCGTTTCCCTGGCATGCGTACAGCGAGTCCATCACGAACCACTTGGGATTGGCGGCGCGCGTCAGGTTCACGATCTTCTGATAAATGTCGTCCCGATGGCAGCGCACCATCCAATCGTAGTTCGGCAGGTTGCCGAACTGCAAGTTTCATTGCGCCCGTGAAGGTGGTGTGAACGTGAACCTTCATCTTCGGCAGACCGATGTAGCAGTCGGCTTCGCTCACCGGGCGGGGCACCGGAAACTCATTGAAGCTGATCGGACGGTCGATCTTGTACATATCGAACTCGGCCTTTTCGAAGGGGCACAATTCCACGCCGGTCCGTTCCGCTACATCGACGATGCCGCACACGCGCATCGCCTCCATCGTGTCCGCCCCCATCGCGCAGCGCTCGCCAATCTGGATGCGCCCGGGATTCTGTTCCTGCACCAGTTCGATCAGCGCCTCGAGCATGCGCGGGTCCGTGGTGAATCCGGCATTCGCAGGCACCGGTATTACGGTATTGATCTTGATCAACACCTTGTCGCCCTGGTGGACGATGTTACTCATCCCGCCCATCGTCTGATCGGCGATCTGGCGAATCATCGCCTTTACGAGATCGAGCTGCTCTCTTGTATACTCCGCCGGCTTACCCAGGTCTCGATCGCTGTGCGCGATCGCGATCAGTCGTTTTCTTTCCCATTGTTCTTCCCCAGAGAGTCCGCCTCCGTGGCCAGGGCCCTCGAATCCAAGCACCTTAATATCGTAGTCTCAAAGCCAACTGAATCAGGCGCGGGTCGTTGATCTGCGAAGTAATCTGTCCGAAAGTGCTGGTCGCCGACGTGGTCGCAACTGCGATTCGGCTGCCCGAATTGCACGCGGTTGGCCAGGTTAAACACCTCCGAACGGAACTCCAGATTGAAACGCTCGTTGATCCGCGTTCGTTTGAAAAGCGCGAAGTTGAAATTGTTAATACCCGGTCCTCTCACTCTCGCGTCGCTTCTCCCTTCGTTGCCCAAAGTGTAGGCGGCAGGCACCGTGAAGCAGGAAGTGTTGAACCACTGATTCAACCGATCCTGCGCCGCGCCCGGACTTGACCGCGTCGCAGCCGGCGACTACGTTGGGCCGCAGGCCGTAGTTGAAACCGCTGAGCTGGTTCGGAGTCGCGGTGAATCCCAGCGGAAAGCCCTGCTGGAAGGTGCTGACGCCGTTGATGCCCCAACCCGACACCAGCCGGTCGCCGATGCCGTGCGCGCCGGAGAGCAGCCGCTTGCCCTTGCCGAACGGCAGGTCCACCACGTAACTTACGGTGAGGCGCTGGCGCGAATCGAAACTGGAGAGGGCTCGCTCGGACCGGAAGTCATTCCAGTTCTGAACGCCCGAAACGCCGTTGGCGGAATCCAGCCAGGTGGTCAGCGTCTCCACATCGGTGATCACTTTCGAAAAAGTATAGGCGGCCAGCAGCGAGCCTCCGTCCGAGAACCGCTTTTCCGCCTTAACCTGCAGCGAGTGATAGATGCTGTTACCGCGGTACCCGCCCGGATCAGGCAGCGAGGTGTACTGGGGGAACGGCATGAGGAGCAGTCCCTGCTGTACTTTCGGCTGCGAGAACGGGCCGTTCTGAATCAGTCCATAAAGCGGGTTGTCTACCTGGGTGGTCAGGGCCGCGCCCATCGAGAGATACTGCTGCGGCAATGCGTCCAGTTGAAATCCGCCCTGCGGAAGGTGCACGCCATGCAGGCCGGCGTAGGAGGCTTCCAGCGCCAGGCCGGAAGTTAACTGATGCTGCAGCGAGAAGTTCCACTGTTCGGTGTAACCGAAGGCGCTGTATTCCAGCGGGGCGCGATTGTTGCCGCCGAGCAGCACTTTCTGGTAGATCGGGTTTCGGCCCGGGCGGAGTCTGAAACCCGCCCGGGTACGGATCGCTCAGCGTATTCTGCGGGCGTCGCGTTGTTGTTCACGGTGCCCACCATGACGTGATTCAGGTAATTGACCACGTTGCCATATGGCCCTTCGGGGAACTGTACCGTTGCCGGGATGAAGAAGATGCCGCCGCCCGTGCGAATAACCGTCTTGGCGGTAAGCCGGTACGCGAGCGCCGATCCGCGGCGCAAACAGATTGTAGTGCTCCGGACGCAGACCGCGCTCCGGATGGCCTGGCGTATTGACCAGAACGAACGCGCCATTGACGGGTTGGCCATTAATGGTACGGCCCTGCAGTTCCGGATTCGGCAATGTTCGGATCGAACGTCACCAGCCGGTCGAAGCGTTCCGTATAAACTCCCGGAATCTCCCACCGCACGCCAAGCGTCAGCGTGAGCTTCTGCGAAACCTGCATGGTGTCGGTGACGAAGTAACCCTGGTAGCGGATGGAGCCCGCGGTAAACGGCGAGGTCTGCACCGTGGTGGAGTTATTCGGGTAGCCCAGCAGGAAGGAGGCGAACGCCGCGCCGCTGCTGCCCTGGTTCGCCGGGTTCTGGCTGGTGAAGCCGGTGTCGAAAGAGAACGCGCCGGACGGGTTGTTGTTCTGGAAGTAGTTGACATCCTGGCGGCGAAGTTCCGCGCCGAATTTCAGGGTGTGGCGGCCACGGACCATGGTCAGCGTCGGCACGATCGAGTAGCTGTTGTCGCGTGCCGCCAGGAAACCCGTCGAGATGGTGTTGTAGCCCGCGGCAATACCGGGCAGGGTGGTCACGTTGTCCACCCCATCCAGCGCCGAGATCTGGTCGAAATACGAGGGCAGCCCGAACGTCTTGCCCGGGAGAATTCCCAAGTTTCCCGGCGTGCGCTGGTAGAACCAGCGCATGAAGCCGAGCCGCAGATCCAGAACCGTAGTCGGATTCAAGGAGTAAGTGTCGGCCAGCACGGCCTGGTCCGTAATGAAGGCCTCCGGCGAGAACGGATCGCCGTTGCGCTGCTTGTTGCCGTACACGTCAACCGGCAGGTTCGAGCTCTTCCAACGGCTGTAGCGCGCGAATGCACGCTGGTCGGCGCTGATGTTCCAATCCCCGCGGAAATTACCCTGGTCGTTGTCGCCGCCCGGTCGCGGCGTTTTGGGCGAAATTGTTGTTATGCGTGAAAGGATCCCCGGGCCCGGTCGGAGCAGCATACAGGGGGAAGTCCATGAACTTCTTCGCGACGGGGTTGATCCGGTTTGCCGGAATCACATTGTCCGGAAATTGCGTCCGCTGCACGGTACCAGTGCCGCACGGCGAATTGCTCAACTGTCCGCAGGTGGTCAGCGGATCATAGATCGGCACCAGCGAGCCGTTGGTGCCCCGGTAGTCGGAGAAATCGCCCGCCGCGATCTGCGCGGTCGGCACCGTCAGCAGGAACAGGTTCCCTTGCCGCTGCCGGTAGCCTTCGTACGACGAAAAGAAAAATAGCCGGTCCTTGATTAGCTGTCCGCCCACGGACGCGCCGAACTGGTTCTGCGAGAATGGCGCGCGGCCTGCGCCCGTCTTATTCGCGAAGAAGTTGGTGGCGTTCAGCACCTTGTTGCGGAAGTACTCGTAGGCCGACCCGTGGAATTCATTGGTGCCGCTCCGCGACGCCATATTCATCACCCCGCCCGTATAGCGCCCGTACTCCGCCGTGTTGTTGCTGGTCTGAATCGCGGAACTCGGAGACTGCATCCGCGCTCGGCGTCAACGCGACGATATTGCCATAGGTGTCATTCACCGGCACGCCGTCGTAATACGTCGCGCTCTGGTTGGCCGTACCGCCGCCGATCTGGTAGTTGCCCGCGGCGAATACATTTTTTCCGGTCAGACTCCCCTCGGAACTACCCTGCGGCACCACCCCTGGCGCGAGCGCGATCAGGTTTAGGATATTGCGGCCGTTCAGCGGCAACTCCTGCACCGCCCGCGTGCCCACCACCTGGCTGAGGTTCGCCGTCTCCGTCTGCAGCAGCGGCGCGTCCGCCTGAACTTCCACCGATTGGTTGACGTCGCCCACTTCCATCGTTATATCCGCGCGTACCTGCGATTCCACACTCACATCGATCGCGCCGCGCGTATACCGCTTAAAGCCCGTATGTTCGATCTCGATCCGGTACGTGCCGGGCACGAGATTCACGAAACGGTACGAACCGTCCGACGCGGTGACCACCGCCCGGCGGTCGCCGGTCGCAATGTTGGTGAGCGCCACCGTGGCGGTCACAAGTGCTGCACCGCTGGAATCGTTAACATTTCCAACGATGGAACCATAGAATGCCTGGCCCTGCAGAATGCCGGCCGATAGCGCAATTAAGGGCAGGATGGACAGCAAGCGACGTAGCATGAACCCCCCTCCTCATACTTCTTGGCCCGGTGCGCCGATGTTGCGTATAATGCAACGTAACGTGCGCGGTTGGCAAAAATGCTATCAAGGCCTCTGATGGAAGTCAAGAGAATGTCCTCTCGCTACCGGGTCTGTAGCGGGCGCTGTCGCACTCCTCTGCATGAGTGCTTGTTCCCGGCATGACACCGCGCCAAAACCGCCGCAGTCGGGCTTTGTAGCGCCATCGGTCTGTGCGGGATGCCATTCGGAGATCGCAAAAACCTACCGGCAGACCGGTATGGGCCGCTCGTTCTACCGCCCCACTGCGGCCAACATCGTTGAAGACTACGCGGAAGAGCAATCGGCTCTATCACCGGCCTTCCGGGCGCTATTACACAATGGTCGAGCGCGATGGCAATTGGTTTCAACGCCGCCATCAGACGGCGTTCGATGGCAAGGAGACAAACACCCTGGAGTTGCGGGTCGATTACGTCATCGGCTCCGGCAACCACGCCCGGAGCTACCTGCATCGCACAGTCACCGGGCGTCTCATCGAAATGCCGGTGAGCTGGTACTCCGAAAACGGCGGCTACTGGGCGATGAGCCCTGGTTTCGACCGGCAGAATCAGCAGGACTTCCGCCGCTCGATCGCCTTCAGTTGCATGTTCTGCCACAATGCCTACCCCGGCTCGCCGCCCGCCGGCGAAGGCATATTCCCGGCGGAACTGCCCGAAGGCATCGATTGCCAGCGCTGCCACGGACCGGGCAGCACGCACGTCGAAGCCGCGAGCCGCAAGGCCCCGGCGGAAGCCATTCGCCGCGCAATCGTCAACCCGGCGCGTTTACCCCGTGAGCGCCAACTCGATGTGTGCATGCAGTGTCATCTGGAAACCACCAGCCGCCCCCTGCCCAATGTCGTCGCGCGCTTCGAACATGGGCCGTTCGACTACCGGCCCGGCCAGCCGCTCACCGACTACTTTCTGTTCTTCGACACCGCGCCATCACCGCCCAATAACGACAACTTCGAGATCGCCCACGCGGCCTACCGCCTGCGAAAATCCAAATGCTTCCAGGCAAGTCAGATGACGTGCACCACGTGCCACAACCCGCACGACGTCCCTCGCGGACAGGATGCAGCGGTCCGCTACAACGCGGCCTGCCGCAAGTGCCACGCGGAAGCGCACAGTGCCGGCGTTCCCGGCGGAGGCAATTGCGCCTCCTGCCACATGCCCCGCCGCCGCACCACGGACGCCGTACACGTGACCATGACGGACCACTACATCCAGCGCCGCAGGCCGCCGCGCGATCTTCTTGCCGCACGGCCGGAAGCCGCCGATGCCGGCTACCGTGGTGAAGTCATCCCTACTATCCGGACAAGGTCGCCGACGAATTGTACATGGCGGTCGCGCAGGTCCGCGACGGGGCCAATCTGGAGGGCGGAATCCCGCGCCTTCGCGAGGCCATCGAGCGTTTGAAGCCCGCGCAGCCCGAGTTTTACCTGGAACTCGCCAAAGCCTACTCCAAGTCCGGCAACTTCAGCGAAGCCGTTCGCTGGTGCGAGCAGGCCCTGCGCATCCGCCCCGGATTCGGTCCGGCCCAAAACGAACTCGGCGCGGCACTGATCGCCGTAGGCGATTTTAAACGCGCCGTCGAAACGCTGCGGCCGGCAAACGGCCCGTCAGCACAGATCAATCTCGGAAATGCGTATTTGCGCCTCGGCACGATCGATCTCGCCGAACAGACGCTACGCGCCCAACCCGACGATCCCGACGCCAACAATCTGCTCGGCATGATCGAATCCGCCAGGCAGAACTACGGTGCGGCAGAGCAATCCTTTCGCAAGGCGCTCGAGTTGCAAACCGATCATGCCGAGGCCCATCACAATCTGGCCAACCTGCTCGCCGCGCGCCGCGATTACGCCGAGGCCGCATACCACTTCCAGCAGGCCATCGCTGCCAATCCCGCTTACGCAGAGGCCCATCACCGCTTCGGCCTGCTCCTGCTGGTGACCGGCGCCGTCGATCGTGCGCAGCACGAATTCGAAGCGGCGGTCCGTCTCAAGCCCAGCCTCGCTGAAGCGCATCGCGACCTGGCCGACATCCTGGCCGCGAAAGGCCGCACCCGCGAAGCGGCCGCCGAATACCGGCGCGCGGACACCGCGCCTTCCGGCCCCCGGAAGTAATCGGTCTGAACTGTCAATCAGCGCTGCGGCGGCGCAGCCGGTCCGCGCCCCGCCTGCCATCCCGTCACGCGAATTCCGGCCCGCAGATCGCGTACTGACGCGCCGGAATTCCAGGGTGACGGTGTCCCCGCAGAAACATCCGCGTGAACCTGCGCTCTTCCACAAACCCCACGGACTTCAGAAACTCGAGCCACTCCCCATCGAGCAGCGGAACATCCATCGCGAACGTCCTTCCGCCCAATCCCGAAAGGCAGCGCGTCACCAGAGCGCGCGCGGTGCCGCCATCCGCCGCCACCAACGGACCCAGTTGACCATACAGATAGCCAGGTCGTCCGAACATATAACCCGCATCGTCCGCCACCCAGGCGCACTCCGGCGCGCGCGCGAACAGAGACGCGAGCAACCCGCTGCGGTCCGCGCCGAACACTTCGCGATCCCACCGGCACACGCCTTCAAGATCGCTCTCGCGCATCGGGCGCGCCACGCCCGCCAACCCCGGCAAACGGGCGCAATCCACTCTCGCCTTGGTGCGCGCCAGACTGTAATCCGCAACGAAGCCGAACCGCCGGTACAACGGCTCGCCGAGCGGGGTCGCGTCCAGCCCGACACAAGGATCGTCCGCCAGCGCCGCCAGCGCCTCCGCCAGCAATTGCGCGCCAAAGCCCGCGCGCCGTTCCTGGGGATCCACCAGCATCATGGCGACCCACGCCAGGGCGTCATAACGTATGTACGCCGCGGTCCCCAGCACATTTCCGTCCCGCTCGATCAGAAACCCGCCGCTGCCGCCAGACTCCAGAAACATGCGCCATTCCTCTTCCAATTGATTCCATCCGCTGGCGCGACACAGGCGCAGACCGCCCGCGATATCCTGCACCGTCATCCTTCGCGGAATCGGCCCGGGCGTCATTTCTTCGCTGGCGTGATATCCGTGACCGGAAGATCCCAGTGGCCCAGCAGGATCTCGAAGCGCCGCTGCTCCTCGCGCTTATACTTCTCCTGATCGGGCCAGAGCTGCCGGATCAGGCGCTCTTCGTCGGGATTGGCAGTAGTCGCCAACGTTGAATTCTTGAAGCGGATCGTAACCCGGTAATCCCAGCGCCCATCCTCGGTGGTATGGTTAGCCGGCGTCTCCATGCTCACCGAAAGCATACGGCCGCTTTCGACATTCTTCTGCAGCAGCGGATAGTGATTCTTCAGAAAGAGCTGCAAAAATTCCTGCTGATGGCCCCACTGCACCTTGTAGTAATACTCCATAATGTAGGGCTGGTCGGCAGCCTGATGCAGCGGCGCCCCCTGCGCGAGCACCACCTGCGTGCCGGCGGCAATCATCACGGCCAAGAGTATGCTTCTCATCCGTCCTCCAATTCAGGGTGAATTGGATTCTAGCAGGCTGCGGAGTGCCCCGGATTGCCCGGCGGCGACGGGAGAAACTCCTTCCGTGCCCGCCCCGGTCCCCTGATACAATCTCAAGGACATGCACGTGCCCCTTACGCCAATTCGAGCGCTCTACCGCGCCGTAGATCTCTACGGAAAAAAGACCGGCGTAGTCTCGCGGTGACCGCCGCTTCACCTACGCCGAGTTCGGCGAACGCGTGCGAGCGCCTGGCCTTCGGACTGCTCTCCGAAGGCGTTCTCCCCGGCGACCGCGTGGCCTACCTGAGCTTCAATACCCACCAACTGCTCGAAGGCTACTTCGCCGCGCCCCTGGTCCGCGCCATCGTCATGCCGCTCAACGTGCGCCTCACCGCCGCCGGAGCTGACCTGCATCCTCAATCACGCCGAACCGCGCGTCCTGGTTTACGAGGCCGATTTCGCGCCCCTCGTGGAACACTTGCGGCAGGCCTGCCCCGGCGTGCAGCGCTGGGTCGAAGCCGGCGACGCCTACGAGGAACTCCTCTGCGCGCGGCCGCATCCAGCGCCCCGATGTCTTCACCTTCGACGAAAACGAAATCGCCGAGCTGTTTTACACCTCCGGCTCCACCGGCACGCCGAAGGGCGTCATGCTCTCGCACCGCACCCTGTACCTGCACATGCTCGCCGTCTCGGCCACCTTCTACAACGACGAGACCATGCGTCGAACTGCACACCATCCCGCTCTTCCACGCCAACGGCTGGGGCCGGCCGCAGTGCGCCACCTTCCACGGGCTCAAGCAGGTGATGGTGCGGCGCTTCGATCCCGCCCACGTCCTCCGCCTGATTCAGGAAGAGAAGGCCACTTCCATGTCGCTGGTCCCCACCATGGCCAACGCGCTGCTGAACTGTCCGGAGACTCGGCAAGTGCGACGTCTCCAGCATGCGCCAGATTCA
Source organism: uncultured Solibacteraceae bacterium (assembly GCA_963792055.1). GTDB lineage: Bacteria > Acidobacteriota > Terriglobia > Bryobacterales > Bryobacteraceae > Solibacter. The sequence goes on from CAWBUV010000014.1 coordinate 29,561, forward strand.
TCTGGGCGGCGCGGCCTCCTCGCCGGAGCTGATCGCGCGCCTGGAAGCCGTATTCCCCTGCCCCGTGATGGCCGGCTACGGCCTCACCGAAACCGCGCCCGTCGCCACCAGCGCGCGCGACAAGTGCACCGTGCAGCTTTGCCGACGAGGAGGACCGCCTGCGCCACCGCGCCATGGCCGGCTGGCCGCTGCCGGGCTGCGAGGTCCGCGTCGTGGACCTTCAGATGAACGACGTGCCGCGCGACATGCAGACCATCGGCGAGGTCGTCATGCGCGGCGACAACATCATGGACGGCTATTACAAGGAGCCGCAGGCCACCGCCGCCGTCATGACCAACGGCTGGCTGCACACCGGCGACATGGCGGTGTGGGACGAGGAGAACTACATCCACATCGTGGACCGCAAGAAGGACATCATCATCTCCGGCGGCGAGAACATCTCCTCCATCGAAGTGGAGCGCGCCATCGCCGCCCATCCCGCCGTGCTGGAATGCGCCGTCGTGTCGGCGCCCGATGCGCAATGGGGCGAGGTGCCCGCCGCCTTCGTCGTGGTCAAGCCCGGCCATACGCTGGATCAGCACGCTGCTCTGCGAGTTTCTGCAGCAGCGCATCGCCAAATTCAAAATGCCCCGCCGCTTCCAGTTCGCCGATACCGCGCTGCCCAAGACCGGCACCGGCAAAATCGTCAAGCGCGAATTGCGCGAGACGTTCTGGAGCGGAAAAGAGAATCGCGTCCAAGGATGACCCATTATGTGGCAACAAACCTATACACCCATCGGCGATAGCCTGGCCCTCTCGGCCCTGTTTGCCGCGATTCCGATCTTCACCCTGCTGCTGCTGCTGGGCGTGCTCCGCAAGCCGGCCTGGATGGCGTCCCTGGCCGGCCTCGCCGCCGCCGTCATCGTGGCGGCCGGCGTCTACGGCATGCCTGTGGGCTTGCTCGGCTCCACCGTCTTCTACGGCGCTGCCTTCGGCCTCTTCCCCATCGGCTGGGTGGTCTTCAGCGCGATCCTGCTCTACCGCGTCACCCTCGAGAGCGGAAAATTCGAAGTCCTCAAGGAATCCATCGGCCACCTCACCAGCGATCCGCGCCTGCAGGCGCTGCTCATCGCGTTCGCCTTCGGCGCCTTCATCGAAGGCGCGGCGGGCTTCGGCACGCCCGTGGCGGTGGCCGCCGCCATGCTCGCCGGCCTCGGCTTCGAGCCCTTCTACGCCGCCGCCATCTGCCTGCTCGCCAACACCGCCCCGGTGGCCTTCGGCTCCATCGCCATTCCCATCACCACCCTGGCCGTCACCACCGGGCTCCCCCTCGATCGCCTGAGCGCCGGCGTAGGACGCATCTGCGCGCCCGTCTCGCTCTTCGTGCCGGCCTACCTCATCCTCGTCATGAGCGGCTGGAAGGGCCTGCGCGGCGTCCTTCCCGCCGCCGCCATGTGCGGCATCGCCTTCGCCGGCACGCAGTTCCTGGTCTCCAATTTCATCGGGGCCGCAGCTCACCGACATCCTGGCATCGATGGCCGCCATGGGCGCCTGCTCCTCGTCATCTGGCGCCGCGGCGGTCCGCCCCGCAAACATAGCGGCCGCGAGATCCGGCTTGCCTGGACGCCTTACGTGCTGCTGGTCGTCTTCGTTCTGTTGTGGGGCTACAAGCCGCTGCAGGCCGAACTCAACAAGTTCAATATCCTGGTGCAACTGGCCGGGCCTGCACAATCTCGTGCAGCGCATGCCTCCGGTCGTCCCCAAACCCGCGGCCTACGCCGGCAGTGTTACAACTTCACGCTGGCTCTCCGCCTCCGGCACCGCCTGCCTGATCGCGGCGATTCTTTCGGCCATGGTCGCCGGACTATCTCTCGCCCAATTCGGCACGCGTCCTGCGCCACACCGCTAAACAACTGGCCCTCGCCGAACTCACGCTGGCCGCCGTACTTCGGCCTCGCCTTCCTGATGAACTACTCCGGCTCCACCGGAACCCTGGGGCTCGCCTTCGCCGCCACCGGCGTGATGTTTCCGTTCTTCAGCGCCCTGCTCGGATGGCTCGGCGTCTTCCTCACCGGCAGCGACACTTCCGCCAATGCGCTGTTCGGCACCCTGCAGGTGGTCACCGCGCAGAAGCTCGGCCAGAACCCCGTGCTGATGGCCGCCGCCAATTCCGCCGGCGGCGTGATGGGCAAAATGATCTCGCTCACCAGCATCGCCGTGGCCGCCGCCGCCACCAGCATGAAGCGCGAGGACGAGGCCCGGCTCTTCCGCTTCACCCTCAAGCACAGCATCTTCCTGGCCAGCGTGATCGGCCTGATGGTCATGTTCTACGCCTACGTGATGCCCGGTTGGGCGCCGTAAGGCGATCAAGCCACCGGAATCAGCAGCGTCTTCCCAATCACCGAAGTCATCCCGTCCAGCGTATCCGTCATGCGCGCGGATAGCCGCGGGATCCCGCGCAGCGCCCACAACATCTCGCCGTGATTCCACGCCGCTTCCCGGGCCGCCGTCACGCTGAATGCCGCTACCGTATCCTCTAACTGAGACACCGGCGGCAGCAGATCACCCAACAGTCGCACGTGCAACTCGGTCTTGGCGGAATCCACCAGTGAACTGAGCGTGCCATTCACCGCCGTATAGTCCTGGTAGTGCGCATCCCCATGCACCGGCGCCGCTCCGGTCCGCACAATCGCAATCGGCAGATCGTGATTGATGTGCGCATTGATCCCCGACAGCGCGCATTGAATTCGCGCCAGGGCCGTCCAATTGCGCCGGTCGAACAGCGCCTTCCAGCATCCGGGCGGCATCCCTCCGGAAAGCCCGGCGCGCAGCGCGTCGAAGTACAGTCCGGAAAACTGCACATCCAGCGCGGCCAGCCACGCCGGATCGCGGAAGCCGCCTGCGTTCACCTGCACGCCCACCGCCCGCGTAACTCCCAGGTACAACCAGTTGAACCACTTCAACCCGTCCCCATCGATGCAGATCGCGTCGATCGCCTGCATCGTAGAGATCACTTCATCCACGGACTGCGGCGCACGCTGCACCGCCGCCAAGAGCTTGCCGTCGTAAGGAAACATGCGAGTCTTCAGAATACACTGCGGGCTTCAGCCGGCGGAGGAACGGATCAATGCCTTCACCCCGTCCGCGCAGAGCACGGCCGCGTGCTTCGAGGCCGCGGGCAGACCGCCCAGCGCCTCCTCGATTCGCGCCGTATCGAAGCCCGCCAGCTCGGCCCGCGTCTTTCCGGTCATCCACTCCGTCAGCGCCGATCCCGCCGCAATCGATGCCGTGCACCCGCGCACTTTATACCGGACTTCAACCGCCCGCGCGTTCTCAAAACGCACCGACAGCCGCAGCACGTCGCCGCACGCAGGATTGGAAACCTCCACCGTTGCCGCCGGATGCCCCAATTCACCAACGTTGCGGGGGTTCTGAAAATGTTCGATCAACTGCGGCGGATACATGGCTAATCAGCCGTCTGTTCCAAGGCCAGGAAGTCCAGATGCGGATCGAGCGCTACGAACGTTGACGCCCCGCTCTGCAAATCCGCGAACGCATGCTCCCAAAAAACCACATCGAACTGTATGCCGCGCCTCACCACATCCTCCAGCACGGGAAGGTAATCGGCATCTCCCGCCACCAGCGTGATGTTGTCCTTTCGGGCGCTCATCCGCTCGTACGAATCCCTCATAATGTCACGGGCAATCGTGGCGCATGTTCCTCTCCCCCTGCTTGCCCGTATGAGCTCATGAACCGTAACCGTAAAACCAGCCGTCTCCGCAATGGCCCATAGCGAATCGTTTGGGCGCGGCCGTGAGCCATACAAATTCGCAAAGCCATCCCGGTCGCCACCCGCAAAGTTGTACAATTTTCCGAAGTCTGCCCTCCAGCCGTAGTCCAGAATCCCATGCTCCATCGCCGCCCAGATGTCGGGCGCAATGCCCCTCGCCACAGCGGCGACGTGCATCCCTTCAATCGCGAAACTTGAGTTATCCACGTAAAGGAAGTTCGCCATTGCCGCAACCATCAAAGTTGATGAAAACTCATGTGGGGCAGGTTGGCAACCTGCGGACCGATTGCCAATCGGTCCCGGCGAGCCGCGCTCGCCTGATGACTTTCAACGGAGTGTCGCAAAAGGTCTCGCACACCCCCGTCCTACCCGATAAACTGCTGCGGCGGCACGAACATGGCGCGCAAAGACATCAGGAATCGCCTCCCGAGCCAGTAATCGTACTCCAGCGCCTCGTCGATCGCTTCGTCGGTGTCCACCAAAAGCTGCATCGTCCGGCCGACCCAGTAGACGAAGAGGCCCAGGCTGAAGAAGATGATGGCGTGCATGGCGAACCTATCATACGACCTTCGATTGCCCGTTGTCCAAGCCTGTCTGACCGCGCCGGGCCGCGCCGACTGTGCTCCAATGTGGACATGGTTCAGGTAGTCGCGGCGATTCTTCAGAACGATGGCAAGATCCTGGTCGGGCAGCGTACGCCGGAGCAGTCCCATCCGCTCAAGTGGGAATTCCCCGGAGGCAAGGTGGAGCCCGGCGAGACTCCCGAACAGGCTCTGGCGCGCGAGTTGGAGGAAGAACTCGGCATTCATTCCGCTGCAGGCGACCTGATGACCCGCTACCAGTTTTCCTACCCCGGCAAGAACCCGATCGAGTTGATCTTTTTCCGCATCCGCCGCTATTCCGGAGAGCCGCAAAACCTGATCTTTCACGACCTTCGCTGGCACCCGAAATTCCAGCTCGCCAGCCTGGATTTCGTGGAAGGCGACCGGGAATTCATCCACGGCATTTATACTAGTGCCTATGGCAACCACGATTAACCGGGTCGATCCCGCAGAGAACGAATTCCTTTCCAGCCTCGAAAGCAAAACCAAACAGCCGAATCCCTTCCTGCGCGCGATGGCCAACCGCCCCGAGGCGTTGAAAAATTTCATCCCGTTCTATGGCGCGCTGGTGGGCCCCGGTTCCGTGGATCGCCGCATCAAGACGATGCTCTACCTGGCCGTCTCCTACGCCAACCGGTGCGCCTTCTGTATCGCCGCCAACCTCCCCGGCGGCCGCAAAGCGGGACTCACCGAGGAAGAATTGCGCCGGCTCGAAAACGGACAGGATGAAGGCTTCAGCCCCGCCGAACGCGCCGCCATACAGTACGCTCGGGAACTGACCCTTACCGCCCGCGCCGACTCGGCCCGGGAGGAGCTGTTTCAGCATTTCAACCACGAACAGATCGTCGAAATCACGCTGGTCATCGCGATGGCGAACTTCACCAACCGCTTCAACAACGGGCTCGAGATCTTCCCCGAGGCCTGATCGATGCCCCTACTCAGCGGCATTCATCCTGTCGCCGAAGCCCTGCGCGCCGGCAATCCCATCGAACGCATCGTGATCGCGCAAGGCGCCGGAGGCCCGCGCCTGCAGGAAATTATCGATCTGGCGCGCCGCGCCCATGTGCCGGTGCGCTTCGAGCCGCGTTCGGCGCTGGACCGCCTCGCCAGTTCCGCGGCCCACCAGGGCGTGGTCGCCCTCGGCGCGGCGCGCAAGTATGCCGACCTCGAGTCCGTCGTATCGAGCGAGATGCTGGTCGTGCTCGACGGCGTGGAAGATCCGCACAATCTCGGCGCCGTCATCCGCACTGCCCATGCTGCGGGCGCCGGAGGCATTATCATTCCGGAGCGCCGCGCAGCCGGCATCACGGATGTGGTCGCCAAGGCAGCGGCCGGCGCACTGGAACATCTGCCGGTGGTGCGCGTCACCAATATCAACCGCACGCTCGAAGACTTTAGCGATCGCGGCATGTGGATCTACGGCCTCGACGAGCGCGGCACCGAAGCCTACGATCAGATCGATTACGCGGCGAAAAGCGTTCTCGTCCTGGGCGCCGAAGGCAGCGGACTCCACGAGCAGGTCCGCAAAAAATGCGACGTCCTGGTGCGCATTCCCCTGGCAGGTAAAATCTCTTCTCTAAACGTCTCCGTCGCCGCCGGCATCGTCCTCTTCGAATGGAAGCGGCGCCGGAAGTAATCGCGAATCTAGTCGTGACTCCGGCTTGCGCCGCAGTTCCCCAATCCGAGCCGCGACTGTGAAGGAGCGTGGGATACTGCCCCGAAGCGTCCACCAGAATCAGTATCGACAGCATACAGCGTGGATCTCGTGGGAGGCGAGGCTGAGTGCTCAACGCAGAGGCGCAGATAACACAAAGAAAGCGCAGAGGTCTGTGCCACGGCGGGCGTAGCGGAGGATTAAGGGAAACTCGGGAACGTGAATTCGACGCGGAGGCGCGGAGCCGCGGAGACTGGCGCGGAGAAAAATGCAAGGCAGAGCGCTTTGGATTTGGTGGCGGTTCGTGGCCGCGGATTCGACGTGGGGCTTTGAGCGCGGAGATGAAGGAATTGCGGTGAGATTCGTCGTGCGGGACAACAGGCTGGCGAGTTTCCGGAGGGAAAACCGACCTGGAGAAAGGCAAGAATGACGAGTTCGATGCATTATACGCGGGAATGTCCGGGTTCGGAGGTGATGGGCGTAGGCGGATCGGGCGAGTGGAGGCCGTCGTTTGCGGATTGGGGGAACGGAGCCAATTCGAGGGGCGCGGGGGCGCAGAGGAAGTCGAGGTAGCGGTCGAAGGATTGGGGGGAGTCGTCGAGGTCCTGGGGTGCGTTCTCTGCGCGGGCGCGGCGGAACTCGGTGTTGGCGCGGTGCCAGGTCCGTTCGAAGGCGGCGATCTGGCGCTGGGTGCGGGCGAGGAGTTTGGCGGCAGGGGAATCGGAGAGGAGGGCGGCGGCGAGGGAGGATCCGGGAGTCTCGGCGAGGAGGGTGCGATAGAGATCGGCCTCGACGAGTTGGAGGCGGCGCTTCATCCAATCGGCGCGGAGCATGGTATCGACGTGGAAGATTTCGGAAGGGGATTGGGGGCGGAGGTCGCGGCGGTACTCGGCGGCAAGGGCCTCGTAGGCGGCGGGGTCTTCGCCGGGAATGACGATCGAGGCGGCATCGATGCCGTGCTGCAGGGCGTTGAAACGGGAGTTGGACTTGCCCTCGACGGAGCGGGGTCCGGTGGACTTCTGCGCGTTGGCGCGATTGGCGGTGATTTGAGCGGGGGTTGCCATGACTCCGATGTAGCACGCGAGCGAGGAGGGTTCGGAGGTAACGGCAGTAAGTGGTTGAAGAATAACGGGAAACTAAAAAATGTTTGCGTCACCGACTTGACTTCGCGGGCGATGTCAGATAACACGGGTGTTGGGCAGGGCGGTGCACTCAACGCCCGCGGCTTTTCGAGAGGATGGCGAACCATGTCACAAGACGGTGTTTCCAGACGGCATTTCTTCTTCGGCAGTCTCCTGGCGGGGGCGGTTCCGCTGGCGGGTTACGGCAGCGTGCCGTCGCTGCGGGCGTTGGGCTACAAGCCCTTCTACGATAAGCTCAACGTCGCCGCAATCGGCTGCGGGGGGCAGGGCGGCGTGGACCTCAACGACGCCGCGCGCACGGAGAACATCGTGGCGCTGTGCGACGTGGACGAAGCCCGCGCCGCGGCCAACTTCAAGAAGTTCGAGAAGCAGCCCAAGTACAAAGACTTTCGCGTCATGCTGGAGAAGGAGGGCAAGAACATCGATGCGGTGACCATCGGCATTCCCGATTTCATGCACGCCACGGTCGCGCTGGCCTGCATGCAGCACGGCAAGCACGTCTACCTGGAAAAGCCGCTGACGCGGACTCCGTGGGAGGCGCGCCTGCTGATGGAGGCGGCGGCCAAATATAAGGTGGCCACGCAGATGGGCAACCAGGGCTTCTCGCACGAGTGCAACCGCGTGGCGGCGGAGATCGTCTGGTCGGGCGCCATCGGCGACGTGACCGAAGCGCACATTTCGACGACGCCCGGCACCCATCCCACGGGACTGCAGGCGCAGCCGCCCGAAGCGGCGGTGCCCGGGACGCTGGACTGGCAGGCGTGGCTGGGCGGCGCAGCCATGCGCCCGTACAGCCCTTACTACACGCCGTATAACTGGCGCGGCTTTCTGGATTTCGGCACCGGCCAGATCGGCAACTGGGCGACGCACACGGCCGGGCCCGGTGCAGACCGCGCTGCAACTGGGGGCGCCTACCAGCCTGGAGCGCGTCAGCGTGGCTGGGGAGAGCAACATCACGTATCCGGACCGCGGCAACGGTCCGCGTGGATTTTCCCGCGCGCGGCGGAATGCCGCCCGTGAAGGTGTTCTACCACGATGGTCCGCACGCCATCGATCCGGATTTGTATCACGTTCCGGGAATGGAGAACGAGACGATCCTGCCGCCGGTGAACAATCTGGCCGATAAGGGCCGTCCGATGGGCGGACGCGGCGGTGGCGGACGGGGCGGGGGCGCGGGGCGTGGAGCGGCGGCCGCACCTGCTCCGGCGGCGGCGCGCAGCGGACCGCGGCAGGGCGCGGGCGGTCCGGGCGTGCAGGTGTTCGGCGAGCCGGCGGGTCCGTCGAAGCCCGGCGTGTCTGACCGGGAACGGCGCTGTTTTCATCGGCACGAAGGGAATCATGGCCACGTCGTCAGCGCGGCGAGGGAGTATGGCTGCTGCCCGCCGCGCGATGGGCGGAATATGTTTTGCCGCCGCAGTTGCTCACCCGCTCGCCGGGCCACATGCTGGATTGGGTGCGCGCCTGTAAGGGCGGCGACCCGGGATGCTCCGACTTCAGCTGTCACCGCTCCCTACGCGGAGTGGCTGGCGCTTGGTGGCGATCGCGCTCCACGTTCCCGGCAAGCTGGAATGGGATGGCAAGACGCAGCGTATTACGAATAATGCCGAGGCGAATAAGTTCGTCAGGCCGGTTTTCAAAAAGGGATGGGAATTGAAGATCTGACGGCGTGATTACTTACGACGCCCCTCTCACGGTGAAAAATGTCGACCGAAGGAAGCTCTGTGTTTGGGTTGTACAAGGGTCATTGCGGGGCAGTATCCCACGCTCCTTCACAGCCGCGGCTCGGATTGCGGCGATGCGGTTTGGGGCGGAGACCCGCAGGCGATAGGTTAAACTTGGGATTACCCTTTCCTCATGGCGGAGAAACTAACAGGCATCTTCACCCCCACGCTCGTTCCTATCGATGCACAAGGGCAGATCAACGAGGCGGAACTCCGCCGTTTCGTCTCCTGGCTGATCGCGAGCGGCGTCCACGGTCTCTACCCCAACGGCTCCACCGGCGAGTTCACCCGCTTCAACGAGGAAGAGCGCCGCCGCATCGTCTACATCACCTGCGATGAGGCGCGCGGACGCGTCCCCATCCTCGCCGGCGCGGCCGAGGCCAACGTCAAGGAAACGCTCATCGCCTGCGAAGCCTATGCCGCCATGGGCGCGCGCGCCGTGGCCATCGTCTCGCCCATCTACTACCGCCTCTCGCCCGAGTCGGTGTACGCCTACTTCGCCGAGATCGCGCGTCACACCCCCATCGATATCACGCTGTACAACATCCCGATGTTCGCCAGCCCCATCGACGTGCCCACCATTCGCCGCCTGGCCGCCGATTGCCCGCGCGTCATCGGCATCAAGGATTCCTCCGGCGATCTCGCCTTCATGATGCGCATGATCGCCGCCATCCGCCCCATCCGTCCCGATTTCACATTCCTCACCGGCTGGGAGGCCGTGCTCGCGCCCATGCTGATGGTCGGCTGCGACGGCGGCACCAACGCCAGCAGCAATGCCGTCCCCGAAGTCACGCGGCGCATCTACGAACTCTGCCGCGCCGGCAAATACGAAGAGGCCATGCAATGGAACTACCGCATCATCGCCCTCTTCGACACCATGCTCTACCCCTTCGAGTTTCCCGACGGGTTCCGCGCCGCCGCCAGCCTGCGCGGCTTCAATTTCGGCGGAGGCCGCCTGCCGCAGACGGCCGTCCAAAAGACCGACCGCACCGAAATGGCGAAGGTGCTGCAATGCATCCTGGCCGATTTCGAACTGGTGGATCGTCCCGCCGAAGGCTGTGCCCCGCGCATCAGCCAACCGGCCACCGACAAGCTGGAGCAGGTCGTGTTTGAAGTCATGCACGAACTCCAGAAGCGGGGGATCGTCTGAACGGCGCATTAGCCCTCGTCGAGATTGGCGGCTGGGCGCCCGCTATGGTCGTGTTGGACGCCATGGAGAAGACCGCCGGCGTGCGCGTGCTGCAGACCGAACTCAACGACCGCCCCGGCGTGTGCATCAAACTGCTCGGCTCCCTGGGCGACGTACAGGCCGCCGCGGCCGCCGCCGAAGCCACGGCGAGCGCCATGCACGTAGCCGTAATCGCGCATGTGATCCCATCGCCATCGCCTGCCGGCAAGGCGGCCTATGAGGCCGCGGCCGATTTCAATCCGCTTTTCGAACAAGCCACCGTACAGTACCCGGAGAAAAACATGTCAAACCAATCCCAGGCGCCCTTCGCCGTCGGCCTGATCGAAACCCAGGGCTTCACGGCCGTTTTCGAGGCCATCGATACCGCCCTGAAAACCGCCGCGGTCGAAGTGCTGGCCCGCGAGAAACTGGGCGGCGGCTACATCACCGTCCTGATCAAGGGCGACGTGGCCGCTGTCCAGGCAGCCATCGACGCCGGCAGGGCAAAAGTGGAAGGCCTGGGCAAACTGATCGCCGCGCACGTGATCGCCAGCCCCAGCGCCGGCGTCCTCGCCCTCCTGCCGAAATAGATACAATCATTTCGATGCGCAAGTCCCTTCTCATGCTCGCGATTGCCGGCGCGGCTACCCTGTCCGCCGCGGCCCTGGATCAAAAGGACGTGGAATACGCGCGTCCCGATGGCAAACCCGTACTCCTGGACCTCCACATCCCGGACGGGGCCGGACCCTTTCCCGCCGCCATCCTGATTCACGGCGGAGGCTTCGACGAAGGCAGCAAAAGCACCAACGTCCGGCCCCTGTTCGACGTCCTGGCGAACGCCGGCTACGCCTGGTTCAGCATCGATTACCGCATGGCGCCCGAATTTCGTTTTCCGCAGGCCATCGAGGACGTCAATAGCGCCATCAAGTGGGTAAAAAGCAACGCCGCCAAATACCACGTCGATGCGACGAAAATTGCCTTGATCGGCGAATCGGCCGGCGGCTTCCTGGTGAATTACGCCGGAACACACGAGACGCCGGAGACCAGGGTCCGCGCCGTGGTGGATCTATACGGTCCGGTAGACTACGGCAAACTGGCCGAAGAGCGGCGCGACCACCCCGAACGCTTCAATATGACCAGTATCAACCGCCACGCTTCCAACGGCGGCGGCATACATTTCTTCGGCGCCGAGCAACTCGACCCCGCGGGCTTAGCGAAGTTGTGGAGCATCTCACCGATTTCCGGAGTTCACAAGGGAATGGCGCCATTTCTCTGCATTCACGGGACTAAGGACGATCAAGTGTCGTACGATCAATCTCCGGCCATGTGCAAGGCAATGAAGGCCAAGGACGCGAGCTGCGAGTTGATCCCCATCGAGGGCGGCGGCCACGGTATGAGCGGCTGGCGCGCGCCGGAAATGCAACACTGGAAACCCGAAATGGTCGCCTGGCTCAATAAGACCATGAAGTAATGCGCGCCCTCGGCCGGGCCTTTCCCCAAAGAATGTAGATTTATCCTACATACACCTGTGGCGATTTCCGTCTTACAATAATAAGGTCTGATTATCCTTTTTAATGGATGAGGCTCCGCGAGCGTTCGTCCGGCGTTGTGCCCGGGCCGAAACCGTGTGAGGTAAGGAGTTCGCGCAATGGTTCGTTGTCGCAAAACGTTCTACACGATATGCCTTCTGGCGCTGTCCGCGCAGGTGGCGCCCCTGGTAGCCCAGAGGCAGGTCCGGCCCCATGCGGCGGACCAGAACCTGATCAATTTCATTCGCCCGGGCATCGCCGTGAAAGTCGTTTCGGCAGCGATCGCCGCCGATGGCATCATTACCGCCCGGGTCACGATCAGCGACCCCAAAGGCCTGCCGCTGGATATGGCCGGTATCGCGACGCCAGGCGCTGTCACCTTGCGCCTCATCGCCGCCTACATTCCGTCCGGACAAAAGCAGTTCGTGTCGTACACCACCACACTCGCCAAAGCGACCCTGAATAGCAATCCGTCGCAAACCCAGGCGGCCACCGATACCGGCGGCACCTGGAAGACGAACGCCATCGGCGATTACACGTACACCTTCGCCACCAAGGCCCCGGCGAATTTCGACGCCACCGTGACCCACGCCATCGGAGTCACCGCGCAGCGCGATCTCAGCGAGTTCATCACCTATGCCGAGTTTGCCGAAACCGCCAACGACGTCTTCAACTTCGTTCCCAACGGCTCGGCCGTCAAGGTGATCCGGTCGGTGGTTCCCACCTCTGCCTGCAATAACTGCCACAACCCGCTCATCGGGCACGGCGGCTCGCGGTTGACGGTGGAGATGTGCATCCTCTGCCACACGCCGCAGACCATCAATCCCGACACCAAATTGACCCAGGACATGAACGTCCTGATCCACAAGATCCACATGGGCAAGAATCTGCCCAGCGTCAAGGCAGGCACACCGTACCGCATCTGGCACCGCGGAGCCTGGTCGGACTTCTCGGATGTCGGCTTTCCCTCCGGCACCGAAGAACTGAAGATGTGCGAGGTCTGCCACCAGAACGCACCGCAGGCAAATAACTTCATGACCGCTCCGTCACGCGCCGCCTGCGGATCCTGCCACGACAACGTAAACTTCGCCACCGGCGAGAATCACGTCAACCTTCCCCAGGTAAACGACGACATGTGCACCACCTGCCACACGCCCAAGGGCGAGTTGGAATTGGACGCCTCCATCAAGGGCGCCCACACCGTGATCAACCGCTCGTCCGCGCTCGGCGGGGTCGTCCTGCAGGTCCAAACGGTCACCAACACCGCTCCAGGACAGGCGCCCACCGTCACCTTCAAGGTGGCGGACAAAGGCGGAAATCCGATCGACATCAGCAAGCTCACCTACATTCGCGTGCTCCTCAGCGGCCCCAATGTCGACTATCAGGTTGGCGCGGGCGGAATCCGCGTCTCCGAAGACCCCAGTAAGACTCCGGGAAGCGGCGGAATCTATACCTACACCATGACCAACAAGCTTCCCGCCGCGGCGGCAGGCTCCTATACCATCAGCCTGGAAGCCCGCAACTCGGTGAACCTGCTGCCGGGCACGGTGAAGCAGATCACCGCCACCGATGCCGCAAAGCCTGTACAGTTCTACTTCTCGGTGGATAAGAGCAAGATGGTGGCACGCCGTGTCGTGGTGACGACCGCGAAGTGCGCCGCCTGCCACGCGGACCTGACACTGGTCCACGGCGGCAGCCGTGGGGAAAGTCAGGAATGCGTCCTCTGTCACAATCCGATGCTGTCCGATGGAACTTCCAAGCAGAGCGTCAGCTTTGCGACCCAGATTCACAGCATCCATCGCGGCAAAGACCTCGCGAATCCCTACGTGCTCGGCACTACCAACTATCAGGAAGTCGGATTCCCCGGCGACCTGCGTGACTGCACCACCTGCCATGCAGCCGACACCTATCAGGTGGATAACGTGGGCGCAGTGGCCGCCGTAGCCAGTCCCGGCGGTTTTACGCCGACCACGCCTCCCATCGCCGCCGCCTGCCAGGGCTGCCATGACGACAAGAAGACCGCCGGCCACGCGGTCAACAACACCGATTCAAGGTTCGGTGAATCCTGCGTCATCTGCCACGGCAAGAATGCCGAATTCGCAGTCGACAAAGTCCACTCCCGCACGCAGTAACCAAACCCACCCCCACGGATCCTCCGGCGCGAACCGCCGGAGGATCCGGGTAACCCGCCAACGGGCAGGAGAACCTTCCAGCACGGTATATTGAGGGTTAGATCTCTGGAGTTCCGATGTTCACCTTTCGCCCTGCATGGATTCCCCTTTTTCTGGCCGCCGCAGCCGCAGCCCAGCAAATGCCGCAGTCGCAGCCGCCCCTCTGGGCGGCTAAACCCGATGTGGCCGCTTTCGAAAAGCTCGAGGCCGGACGCCTGACCGAAGCGCAGAAGCATGTGGATCAGGTTCTCGCCGTAACCGGCGCGCGCACCGTAGAAAATACCCTGCGGCCCTTTGACGCGGCTCTGGAGCAAATCAATTCCGCAAACTATTTCGCATCCCTCATGCAGCAGGTCCATCCGGATGCGAAATTCCGCGATTCTGCCACAGAGATGACGCGCAAGGCCAGCGCCGCAGCCACCGCACTTTCCCTGAATCGCGGCGTCTACCAGGCGCTCGGCGCGCTGGATCTCGCCAAAGTCGACGCCGCGACGCGGCACTACGTGGAGCGCCAGTTGCTGCAGTTCAAGCTGGCCGGAGTCGACAAGGACGACGCCACGCGCGCCCGCCTGAAACAATTGAACGATCAGTTGACCGAAGCAGCAATCCATGTTCGACCGCAATATCTCCGACGGTCAGAAGATTGTGAAAGTGTCCGGTGCGGCCGCGCTCGAAGGACTCCCGCAGGATTACATCGACCGCCACAAGCCGGCCGCCGACGGTACCATCCAGATCACCACCGATTACCCCGACATCCTTCCGGCGATGCGCTTCGTCAAGAGCGACGCCCTGCGGCGCCAGCTCTTCGAGGCCTTCCAGACCCGCGCCTATCCGAAGAACCGCGACGTGCTGAAACAGATGATGCAGACGCGGTACGACATTGCCACGCTGCTGGGATACAAGTCGTGGGCCGATTATTTCGCCGCGGACAAGATGGCGGGACGCGGCCAGCGGATCGCCGACTTTATCCAGGAAGTGGACCAGGCGGCGCGCTCGCTCGCCGACCGCGAGTTCGCCATGCTGCTCGCCGAGAAGAAGAAGACCGACCCCTCGGCGACCGGGGTCGGTGACTACGAAGTCGGGCATCTGCAGGAAATGCTGCGGCGCTCGAAATACGATTTCGATTCGCAATCGGTGCGCCCTTACCTGCCCTATGCGAAAGTCAAGCAGGGCATTCTGGACACGGCGGCCACCCTCTTCGGTTTGACCTTCCGCCAGGAAGCCGGTGCCGTGAATTGGGATCCGTCGGTAGAGACTTGGGACGCCATCGATAACGGCAAGGTAATCGGGCGATTCTATCTCGACATGCATCCGCGGCCGGGTAAGTTCAGCCATGCGGAGATGGTGCCGGCGCTGGACGGCGTACGCGGCAAACAGCTTCCGGAAGCGGTGCTGGTCTGCAATTTTCCGAAGCCGGCAGCGGGCGATCCCGGCCTGATGGAATACAGCGACGTGGTCACCTTCTTCCACGAGTTCGGACATCTGATGCACTGGATTCTGGGAGGCCAGCAGCAGTGGGCGGGCATCAGCGGAATCACCATGGAATCGGATTTCGTCGAGGCGCCCTCGCAGATGCTGGAAGAGTGGATGCGCAGCCCGCAGGTGCTGGCGAAGTTCGCGCGCCACTACCAGACCGGCGAGCCGATGGCGCCGGAGCTGGTGGCGCGGATGAATCGCGCTTCGGCCTTCGGCAGGGGAAGCTGGGTGAGCCAGCAGAACACCTACACGGCGATCTCCTACGACATCTACAAGGGCAACCCGAAGGACGTGGATCTGGATGCCGTGACCACCGGAGATCAGAAGCGCTACAGCCACACCGTCCCGCTGCCGGGCACGCACCTTTATGCGTCCTTCGGTCACCTCGCCGGCTATTCGTCGGCCTACTACACCTACCTGTGGGACAAGGTCATCGCCGAGGATCTCTTCCAACAATTCGACACCGCGAATCTGCTGGGCGGCACCGCGGCGATGCGCTACCGCCGCGCGGTGCTCGAGCCCGGCGGCAGCGTGCCGGCCAACGACCTGGTAAAGAATTTCCTGGGACGCCCGCAAAATATGGCGGCCTTCCAGAAGTGGATGGCGGAAGAGTTCGAAGGCGGCAAGAACTAGCTTCCGAGATTTTGCGAACCCGGCCCGCGCCCCGAACGTAGTTAATTACATGCTGCAGGACCTGCGTTTCGGATTCAAGCTTCTCTGGAAAGAGAAGGCCTTTACCGTCACTGCTCTATTGACGCTGGCCTTGTGCATCGGCGCCAACACGGCGATCTTCACCGTGCTGCACGCCGTGATTCTCGCGCCGCTCCCGTTTGCCGAGCCGGACCGCCTGGTCTCCCTGGGCAACATCTATCCCGGCGTCGGCGTGACCAAGAGCATACAGAACTCGATTCCCGATTACCTGGACCGCCGGCAGATGACGGACGTCTTCGACAGCGTGGCCGAATACACCGGCGCGGGTTACGACACCGGCCCCGATGGGTCGCCCGTACGGCTGAAGGCCGACCAGGTGACGCCCTCCTATTTCCGCGTGCTGCGCGCGCCGCCCATGATGGGACGCCTCTTCACCGACGACGATGCGGTGTATCAAAAGAATCAATTCGCCATCCTGAGCTACGGTCTTTGGAAAGACATGTTCGGACGCGACCCGAACATGGTGGGAAAAGACATACGTCTGAGCGGAGTGAAATACCGCGTGGTGGGAGTCATGCCCGAAGCGTTCGTCGTGCCCGGACGCGAGGCGCGCCTGTGGACACCCCTGACCTGGAGACCCGAGCAGGCCACCGACGATGGCCGTCACAGCAACAACTGGGACATGGTCGCCAGGTTGAAACCGGACGTCTCGATCGGCTTGGCACAGCAGCGCATCGATGCACTCAACCGGCACAACGTGGAGAACGCCGGCAAGCTGCGCAAGCTGCTGGAGAACGCCCGCTTCGCCACCGTGGTGCAAGGCTTCAAGGAACAACTGGTGGGCGACGTGCGGCCGACCCTGTACCTGCTGCAGTGCGCCGTGGCGTTCGTGCTGCTGATCGGCTGCGTGAACGTCGCCAACCTGATGCTGGTGCGCTCCAATATCCGCATGAAGGAGCTCGCCATCCGCTACAGCCTGGGCGCGGGGCGCGGACGGCTGGCGGGCCAACTGCTGATCGAAGCGATGGCGCTGGCGGCCATCGGCGGCGTCTTCGGCGTGGTCACGGGAATGGCCGGCGTGCGCCTGCTGGCGTTGATCGGCACCGGCGAATTGCCGCGCGGAGCAGAGTATTCAAGTGGACGGCGCGGTACTGGCCTTCAGCGCCGCTGTAGCGGTCTTGACCGGGCTGGTGTTCGGCTCTGTGCCGGTCTATCACCTGGTGCGGCGCGATCTCAACGCCGTCTTCCGTTCCACCGAACGGACCGGGACCACGGAAAAGCGCGCATTGTGGACGCGAAGCGCGCTGGTGGTCTGCCAGGTGTCGCTGGCGTTCGTGCTGCTGATCGGCAGCGGACTGCTGACGTTGAGCTTCGCGCGACTGCTGGCGGTGGACCCGGGCTTCCAGGCGCAGAATGTGCAGACGGCGGAATTCTCGCTGCCGCGAGCGCGCTACAAGGAAGACGCGCAGGTGCGCAATTTCGTCAGCGGACTGCTGGAGCGCGTGCGCGCCATTCCCGGAGTTGTCGCGGCGGGTGCGAGCGATGCCCTGCCCTTCAGCGACCGCAACAACGCGAGCGCAATGGCCGTGGAGGGCTACAATGCTGCCAGCGGCGAGCTGCCGCCGGTGCCGCGCTGGAGCACGATCGACGCCGGGTATCTCCCCGCCATGAAGATTCCGCTGCGCGCCGGGCGCTACTTCAGCGAGGGCGATACGGCGGACAGCGGAAAAGGTGGTCGTCGTGGACGAGTTCCTGGCGCGGAAATACTTTCCGCCGGGCAAGGCGATCGGCGGCCGCGTGCGCCGCGGAATTGAGGCCAAGGACCGCTCTATACGGTGATCGGTATTGTGGGCAGCGTCAAGAGCGAAGACATGGCGGACCCGGCCAGCGCGGCGAGGTGTATTGGAATTACAAGCAGATTGCCGCGAGAGCACGATGCACGTGGTCGTAAAGACTGCCGCCAACAATTCGCAGGCGGTGGCGGCCGTGCGGCAGGTGCTCAAGCAGGCCGACCCCGAGCTGCCGCTGTTCGACGTGAAGATCATGCCGGAGCGTGTGACCGGCTCGGTGAGCGACCGCAAGGCGGCGATGGTGATCTGCCTGGTCTTCGCGCTGCTGGCACTGGCGCTTTCGGCGATCGGCATCTATGGCGTGCTGGCGTACACAGTGACGCAGCGGACGCGCGAATTCGGCATCCGCATGGCGCTGGGCGCGAGCGCGGGCGACGTGGTGGGAATGGTGATCCGCCACGGATTGCGGTTGGCGGCGATCGGGCTCGGCAATCGGACTGGCCGGCGCGCTGGCCGTCACGCGGCTGATGACCACCATGCTGTACGGAGTTCGACCGACCGACCCGCTGGTATTTGGTACCGTGGCGGCGGCGCTGATGACGGTGGCGGTGGCGGCGTCGGTGGTGCCCTCAATGCGGATCTCGCGGATACGGCCGGCCAATGCGCTGCGGTACGAGTGACGAACTAGCGGTCGAGGCCGAATTTCGGCGCCTTCGAATTTCCGACCACCTGAATCTTCAAATAGGTTCCAGCGCCGTTCTTCGAAAGGAAGGGATCCACGGGTTTGAGCAGCCAGTGCTTCCAACCAGTCACGGTCTGGGAGACCTTGGCCTGCAACTTCAGCGCGCCGCGAAAATCCAATTGGTCGGCGTCCAGGTTGTAGCTGCCCGCGAGCTGCACGTCCGCGCCCGGAACGCCGAACGTAAGGTCGCTGAACGTGATCACCGCATTGTCCAATTGAAATGCGCCGGTCATCCGCGAAATCACTTCGTCGATTTTTTCGTTCTTCGGCTGTCCCTGTCCGCGCCGGCTGAGGCCATCGATCTGATCCTGGATGGTGGATTTCAGAAAGTGAGCATCGGTCACATCGAAGCGCCCATCCAGCCGCAGCTTGTCCTTCACCTTTCCATCCAAGGGCGGAATCTCGAGTTTGGTCTTCAGGTTGAGCTTGCCTTCCATGAAAGCGTCGCCTTTCATTGCCAGGCGCAAGACGTCTCGCATGTTGCCCTGCGGCATGTTGACGTCGAGCTTGATGGAGCGGTGTGTGTCGCCCTCGTGTTTGAAGACCGCGCCGCTGGTCGTGAAGTGGGTGGAACCCAGCGTGGCGACAACGGGTTTGAGGATCGTGTTTCCGTTGGTGCCATCCACCAGGACCTCGAACTGAGTGCGGAGCGGGACAGGGTTGCCGGAACGCTTCAGGCGAAAATCTGGAACGTAAGCCTCGCCGCGAGCGGTGATCGTGTCCAGTTC
Source organism: uncultured Solibacteraceae bacterium (assembly GCA_963792055.1). Classification (GTDB taxonomy): domain Bacteria; phylum Acidobacteriota; class Terriglobia; order Bryobacterales; family Bryobacteraceae; genus Solibacter. Next base: position 48,704 of record CAWBUV010000014.1, read on the forward strand.
TCCTTCGAAGCGGCCTTTCGACTGCAATATACCCGCCACGCCGCGAAAGACGCCGAGGTCCGCGTGATCGAAAGTGTAGTCTCCATTCAGCGGCGTATCACCCGGTTCAACCGAATTCCAGGGACCGAAGGAGCCCGCGCTGGTGATCTCGCCTGGCGGCTTCGGGTTCGTGAGGCCGCACGTGTACTTCATCGCTACCCCTGCGCCGGCCGATACCAGTTTGATGTCGTGGATGTCGAATCTGAGCGGCTGCTTGGCCTGGTCCTTGGGCAGCAGGACTAGCGTGGCCTGCTTGACGTCGAGACGGTCGATAATGATCGATGGATTGGTCTCGGCGGAAGCCTCCCTGCGCTCTGTGGGAGCATCGGGAGTCAGATCGGGCCGCTGGCCTTTAGGCGGTATATTGATCTCCAGGCCTGTAATGGTGACCACGGGAACGTGCTTGGGGGATTCGAAAAGCGCGCCGACGTCGATCGTCGTGACGAACTTACGGATGCTGAACAGTCGCGGCGAATCCGGATGATTACGCATCCGCATGACGATGCCTTCGCCGGTGACTGTGGCAACGGTCCCACGTCCGCGCGTGAACAACATCGTCAGGGGCGAGATGGTGGGAAGCCGGACTCGCAGCGACGCAATCTGCACGTCGGCCCGAAATCGATCGCGCAGATATTGCTCTGCCTGATCGCGTATGTAGGGTTCAATCCGGTGGCTGAGGCGAGCGCCTGCAATGAGGAGCCCGATGAGAACGGCTATGGCCGCTCCCCCAAAACCAGCTACGTACTTTTCCCGGCGCGACATCTCTGAATTAGATGGCACGAACCGTACCTATGTACGGTTATGTACACAGACTGAACTAACGCGAACGCCGCAGCATTTTCGGGATGAGAGATGCGGAGAGAATCAGCAAGCCGCCGGCGAGCAACAACCCAGCCGAGCTTGGCTCCGGAATGGCGGCATCCGCAATCGTCACATTATCCAGCGCCGGACCGAACGCGCCCTGTATGGGACTGCTGAAGGTCAACGTTGTGCTGGCGCTACTTGCGACAAAGGCGAACGTTTGGGTGATCCAGCCCATGCTGGTGGTGGTGTGCCCCGTAACATTAAAGGAGTAAAGGGTCGCCGGACCGCCAACATCTACAGAAATCGTCTTAAGGGCCGGCGCACCATCGGGGTTCCCGGCGAGCGCGAACGATACCAGATATCCCTGGCCTGCGACCGTTGCAAAGGTCTGCGCCACAGAGCCCGGATTCAGCGCATTGAGGTCGAGCGAATGTGTCCCGTCTTCCGCTTGCCAATAATTATGGATGTAGTCGATTCCGGCGCCGCCGATTGTCCAACCCGTAATACAGTTATTACCGGCAGGCAGAGTCGTGAACATCGGAGAGTCGCAAACTCCACCGCCATTGGCCTCGAAACTTCCATTCACAATAATGGACGCGTTCATCACACAGGTGGCAGAACCGAGAAACAGCGTAACTAAAATCGTCCGGCTAATACTGGGTATTCGCATAGAAAGGTACCGTTAGCCCAAGATAAGGGTTTGGTACTTACTAGTCAACCAGGAATGTCCTGCGCGGCTTCGCGGTTGGATGCTGCCGTACTGTTAGCAGGAATGAAATATCCAGTCCCGTGGCGCGCCGTCACGCTATTTCTGCCGGAGTGAGTGAATGTCGATCAGCGCGCCGATGCCATTGCGGCGGCTGCTGTCCTTCAAAATCTCGTTGGATCGCGCTGCGAGCGCTTTGGCCTGTGACTTTTCTCCGCCCAGTCGCAGGAACTCCGCGTAGTTGGCAAGGAGGGTTGCATACACCGGGTGTTCGGGTCCCAGGCGCCGCTCCGCGATATCGAGGCCGCGCCGCAACCTCTCGCCCGCCTCCTCGCGATTACCGGTGCGCGCCGCCAGAGATGCCAGATTGTTTAGGGTCCGGATCAACATCGGATGGTCGGACCCCATCCTCTCTTCCACGATGGCCAGAGCATGCAGAAGCAGCCTTCGTGCATCGTCATTTTTTCCCTGAAAGAACCGCGCGACGCCTAGATTGTTGGTGGCAATCGCCGTCTCGCCCCACGTCTTGGGATTCCGCTCCAAGACGGGAAGGGCCATGGAAAGAAGGCTGTCCGCCTCCTTGTATTTGCCGGTCACGGAGATGGCCTCGGCCAGGCCATTCCGCGCGATCGCGATCTGGACCTCATTCGGCGGATCGGCGGCGGAATGAATGGCCAGCGCCTCACGCAACAGCTTTTCTCCGGTCGCCCGCTGCCCGATTTCCACGTACATCGTCCCCAGGTTTCCGAGGACGAGCGCATAGTCCGGACTCAATTTTCCAGTCGACGCGGCCGCAGCTTTGAGTGCCCGGCGATATCCTGCCTCGGCATCGGCGAACTGACCCAACGCATCGCACATGACTGAGACGAAGTTCCAGGCGACGGCACGGCGTCGATCGGCCTGATCAAAATGCTCAGCCAGTTCGGTGGCGGACCGGTATGAGGCGAGCGCCTTCGCGTAATCGCCGGCATCCTCCGCGGCGGAGCCTGCCTGCATCCGCAGGAACCATTCATCCGTCTGGCTAAGGCCAGTCACGGCTGTCAGGATCATCAAGGCACACGTCAAGACATGTACTTGCATCGTTCCGCTCCTGTGTCCGGCCTCGTGCTCTCCGCGATGTCTCGCAAAAAAAAGAGGCCGCCGCCATGGATTCATGACGACGGCCTCCGAGAGCTTCGGTCAGCCGGTTAATGTGTCAAGTGGCGCCGCCCGCTATGGGCGGCCGTGAAACTTGACTTTCTTTTTCGTTACCTCAGCCAGTACGGGCAGGCCGTCCTGGATACTCAAGCGCTCGATTTCTCCGTGTTTCAAATCGGTACAAAAGCGAATGAAAAGGCGCCACGCGGGCGGTAATTCCGATGAGCCCTGTTGCGAGGTTCCCTCCACAAATAAGAGCGGCCGGTTGGATTCGGTCATGACTAATGCTTAATAGACGCCGGAAAACGCGAATTGTTCATCAATATTTTTCACAGACAGCGCCTGCGAGGGTAAATCGTCACGCATCTCGAATGGTGTGTCACACAGCACGCGCTTCGGTGAACGCCGCCGCATTGTGTTTCGCCCATTCACGAAACGTGCGGGCCGGTACTCCGGTAATCTCGGCAACAGTGTATGTGACCAGCGCCGGCTGTCCGATTGCGGCGGCCCAAGCTTTGAGCAGCATGGGCGCTACATGTTCCGGTACGTAGGACGGCAGCTCACTGCGCCATTCGTCAGGCGTAATTTCTTCAAGGCGCAAAGGCCGGCCGAGTACCTCTCCAATTATGGATACCTGTTCGCGCTGGGTGAGCGATTCGGGCCCGGTCACCAGGTAGTCCGCACCGGAGCACGCGCTATCGCACAGGGCGCGAACCGCGACAGCGGCGATGTCCCCTTCGTGGATCGGCGCCGTTGGCGCAAGAGCGTAGGGCCAGCGCACCACATCGCCGGTGAGGATCTGTCCGGCCCACCAGTGCCGCGCATTGGACGCGAACATTCCGGGACGCAGGAACGTCCAGTCCAAGCCCGATGCCTTGATTCGCCGCTCGATTTCAGCGTGCAGCGATGCGATGGGGTTCGGTTGCGCACCTTGAAAAAGCGGGTGCGCAGTCTGGTAGGGCGACGACAGGAACACGACGCGGCGCGCGTGTTTCGCGATCCGTTCGATTGCCGCGGGTACGGCATCGGGCGAAGCGAACCACACCAGGAATACGGAATCGATTCCCTCCAGGCATTCGTCAAGGGTCTCGGGTTGCGTCAGATCTCCGCCCACTACCTCAACCCCGGGCGGAAACGCAGCGGACAGCGGATCGCGCGACAGGGCGCGGACATGGACTCCGGTTCCAAGGAGTTGAGAGACGACCTGCTGTCCGACATTGCCGCTGGCGCCTGTGATCAGAATTCGATTCATGGGGACATCCTCGTAGTGCGAATTATGCCGAAGCCTTCGCGGATAACCACAAGATGGCTCGCGGGCGCTTCCGCAATCTTTTCGACCGTTCCGTTGGGCCAGCGAATCTCCAGGCTGGCCGAGGTGGCGGAGCCGAGGCCGAAATGCAGGCGGCGATCGTTGACCGAAAGGTAAGAGGACTGCGCCACCACGGCCTGCACCTGTTTGCGTTCGCCATACGTTGCCACCACTCTGGCGCCAATCGCGCTCCGGTTGGAGGCAACGCCGATCAGCAAGACCTTTACCCAGTGGTTGGTCCCGCTCAGATCGTTGCGCAGCAGAGAAGGCGGTTCGTTGAGATTCACGATCAGAATATCGACGTCGCCGTCATTGTCGAAATCGCCGAATGCGATTCCGCGGTGAAGTGTGTAATTCGGCGATAGCGGGGCCCGCGACGCCGCGCAATTCTTCGAACTTGCCGTCGCCCAGATTGCGAAAAATTACGCTGGGAGTCTTATACGGGGCGTCCGCCGACTTCTGCTCCACTTCGGGATAGACCATGCCGGTGGAGAAGAAGAGATCGGGGAGGCCGTCGTTGTCCAGGTCCACTATACCGGCGCCCCAACAGACGTAGCGGGTTTCCACGCCAAGACCCGCGCGGATCGTGACGTCGCGAAAATAGCCCTTCCCGTTGTTCCGGTAAAGGACATTGGTGTCGCCGCGGAAATGAGTCTTGAAAATATCGAGCTGGCCATCCGTGTCAAAGTCGCCAACGGCCACGCCCATGCCCGCCTGCTCCTGGCCATCCTCGCTTAGTGACACGCCGCTCTCCAGCCCCTGTTCCGTGAAGGTGCCGTCGCGATTGTTGTGGAACAGCAGGCTGGGCGAGGTGTCGCATGCGACGTAGATATCCGGCCAGCCGTCGCCATCGAAATCGGCCGCGACTGCGGTCAAAGCGTAGCCGGCCTTGCACGGCGGCAATCCCGGATTCCCGGCTCACGTCCGTGAACGTGCCATCGCCATTGTTGTGATACAGGCGGCAACTTTCCTGCGGCAGGCCGGACGGCCCGCAGTAGACCGGCACGCCAAGATAGCTGCATCCGGGATCTTTGCCCCGGATCGCGACCTTGTCCTGGTCGAACACCAGGTAGTGGGACACGAAGAGATCCAGACGGCCATCGCGATCGTAGTCGAGCCACGTGCAGCCTGTGCCGTAATGATTTCCCGGATGAGTCAGCCCGGATTTGGCGGTGACATCGGTGAACGTGCCGTCACCGTTGTTGTGGAAGAGCAGGTTCTGGCCCCAGCAGGTGATGAAGAGATCGTCGTGAGCCGTCGTTGTCATAATCGGCCACGGTGATTCCGGTAGCCCAAACGCTCTGTCCCAGTCCGGACTTTTCCGTGACGTCGGCGAAGGTGCCGTCGCGATTGTTGCGGTACAGACGGATGACGGCGCCGGTTGGAGTGGATTGCAGCCGGCGTCCCGAGAGCAGCACGATGTCCTGCCAGCCGTCGTTGTCGAAATCGAGGAAGGCCGCGCCGCATCCCATGGATTCCACGACGTAGTCGTTGTGATCCGGGCTGCCGTAAATTATCGGTGAACGCAGTCCGGCCTGCTGCGCCACGTTGACGAAGTGCGCGTCCCAGGGGCGGCCGGAGGGCTTGCCGAACGGTATCGGCTTGACTCCGCGAGACGCCATGCCGCGACTCTGTTGGGCGCGGCCCGGAAGAGTGGTCAGGGCCAGCAGCGACAAAGCTTGCCGGCGAGTCATGAGGTATAGGATAGCGCGCGCGCCGCGGCGATTCGGATAGAATCGACATGAGCCAGACGTTTTCATGCCCCGTCCGCTGTCGCATTCCGCATTGCCGCTCGTGGTCCTGGTGTTGTCGATTGCGGCCGGCAGGGCTGCCGACGACCGCACCGTATTTCGCGATGCGCTGGCCGCGGTACAGCGCGGCGACTTCCAGGGGGCCGAGCAGAAGTTGCGCACGGAGGTGGCGGCGCATCCCGATGACGCGCCGGCGCTCAGTCTGCTCGGCGTGACGCTCGATAATTTGAATCGCTTGCAGGAGGCCGCGGAGTTCCATCGCCGAGCGGTTGCCGCGGCGCCGCGCAGCGCCGATATCCTGAACAATTACGGCAACCATCTGGCGGCGGCCGGTGAGGATGCGGCTGCGCATGACGCGTTCCTCAAGGCGATCGGCGTGGACCCGGCAAACTTCAACGCGAACCTGCAGTTGGCGCGTCAGGCTGTCGGGCGCAAGAATGGCGCGGAGGCGCTGCGCTGCCTGAAGCGCCTGCCGGCCGCACGGCTTACGGAGGCCAGTGTCGCGCTGGTCCATCTGGAGGCGCTGTACCTGGCCGGTGACGTCACGCAGGCCGATGCTCTTTCCGCACGACTTTCCGCCGCGGCAAAAAGCGATCCGGCGATGACCTTCTCGCTGGGCGTTGCCCTGGCCAACAGTGGACGCTTCGACCAGGCGGAGTTGCTCTTCACGCGAGTTTTAGCAGTGGCGCCGGCGGACTTCAACATTCTCTTCAATCTGGGCGCTGTCGCGGCTTCGGCGGGCCACTACGAGCGGGCGCGAGAAGTCTTCGAGACTGCCAATCGCCAACAGCCACAAAATGTCGAAGTGCTGGTCCGCCTGGCGGACGTGCATTACGAATTGAACCGGCCGCAGAGCGCGCTGCCGCTGTTGGTGCAAGCCGCAAAACTCGCTCCGCGGCGCGCCGACGTTCAAAAGCTGTTGGCCCTCACCACGAGTCTGTTGGGAGCATTGGAAGACGCGCTGGGGGCGTGGGACGCTTACCTCAAACTTGTGCCGGAGGACGATTTCGCCCGGCGGGATCGCGCATACACCGCGGTGCGCATGGGGCAACTGGAGAAAGGAAGCGGCGAACTCGAACGCTTTCTGGCGCGGCATCCCGACGACGCGGTGGGACACTACCAGATGGGCGTGGCCCGAGGTCAGACCGACCCAGCGCAGGGCCTGACGCACCTGGACCGTGCGTTGGCGTTGAAGCCCGATTTCGCCGTGGCCCTCTCTGCCCGCGGCTCGCTCTACTATCAACAGGGAAAGCCAGAGGCGGCGGTCACAGACCTGGAGAGCGCCGCCAAACTGCGCCCTGCCGATGCCACCAACCTGGACCGGCTGGGGCAAACCTATCTTGCGTTGGACCGCCCGGCCGATGCCGTGGGAGTGCTTCGGAGGGCCGCGGAATTACAGCCCGCCGAATCCCGGATTCAGCTTCACTTCGCGCGCGCATTGGCCGACGCAGGGAAGCCCGAGGAATCGAAGGTGGTGATGGAGCGTTTTCGGGCACTGGGGCCCGCCGCTAAGAATGGCGTGCCGGCAGGGCTGGTGGAGTTTCTCGGCCTCAGCCCGGTGCAGCGCCGCGCCGATTATCGCAGCCGCGTGGAGAAGGCGGTTGGCGAGCATCCCGAAGATCCGGCCGCACAGCTCGCCTGGCTGAAGCTGCTGCTCGAAGACGGGGATGCGTTACAGGCAAGGAAGGTGGCTCGTCGCATCGCGGAATCGAAGCCGGGCGCAGGCGTACTGGCGGAGGCCGGACGCGCGCTGTTGCACGCGAAACTGTACGGGCAGGCGAAAGAGATGTTGGGCGCCGCAGCGGCGGCCGCTTCGCCAGCCGATGTTGCCATTGACCTCGCGATCGCCAGCGCTCAGGTGCTGGATGAGGCAGGGCGTCACGACGAGGCCATCGCGGCGGCGCGCCAGGCGCTCGCAGGTGCGCGGGCGGGTGTCGACGCATACTGGCAGGCCGCCGGATTGCTGGTGCGGAACGATCGAATTCCTGAGGCAGTGGGCCTGTTTGACGCGGCATCGGACGCCGAGGTGATGCTCATGAAAGCGATCTTGCTGGAACTGGCCGGGCAAAGCGCCGAGGCCGGAAAACTGTTGAACGACGTACAGGATCGCAGGCCGGAATGGTTCGCGCTCTGGGTGGCGCGCGCGACGCTGCTGGCGGCGCACCAGCAATCGAGCGAAGCGCGTCACGCACTGGAGACCGCCGTCGCGCTCGGCGCGCACAGGTCCGAAGTTCGGGACCCGCGCGAGTTATTCCTGGCCGGCCCGCCGCACGATTGGTAGGAGTAAGAGAATCGTTGCGTGGCGTTCCAGCCCGGCGAGCCCATCACGATGGCGTTCGCTATTGGACCGGATACGATATGTCCTTCGTGGCGACGAGCATGCCATCCACGAAGAGAAGAAACTCTGCGGTCTGAGTCGAGGGCGGCGGTTGGCCGATGTTCACGAAACCTCCGAAATAGAGGTTGCTGAGGTCGTCGGATGCCTGGCCGCTGCCGATGGAGAAGTGCCCGCTCTGCTTCAGCGGCCGGCTGGCATAGACGAATGTCGCGTTGGGCGAAGGCGTGGCCGGGAAGACATTCGGTAGCGGCAACACGCTGCCGGCCTGGGTCGCAATCGGGTCGAAGCGGTTTAAAGGAATGATATTCGCGGGGAACGGTGTTCCCGTCAAAAGGTCGTATACCACGATGCCTGAGAGGGAAAAATCGCCGAGTCTCGCAACGGGTGTCGGCGATGTTACGTAGCCCTGCCACGTTCCTCCGGCCGGGTCGATCTGAAGAAAAGCCGTGGCCCCAGGACCCACAGCCGTCACCGTGAACGGTTGCGCATTGGGCCGGATATCGAAGCTGACAGTCGCCGCACCCGCATTGAGCATCTCGGAGAACGAGACCGGGCCGCTCGTCGGCTTGTTGCCGTTCTGCGCGGCGTAAATTCCCGATGCGGGGTACAACCCGTCAATCGAGCCCTGCACGTTCGTCACGTTCGTGCCCCCCTGGATCGGCAGAGTCGCGACATTGCTGATCATGCTGTTTTCGACGATGTATAACCGGTTGGATGCCGGGGCCGCAGGAGGAATGACGTTCAACTGGTAGATGCCCGGAAACCCCGGAGCCAGGCCTGCGAACTGTACCTGGCATGGCACTTCGCCGATGAACACCTGGACCTGGTCGGCAACGCGGTTGAGCGGCTCCGCGGACGCGCCGCCCTGGGCGGATGACGCGAGCGGCGGATTCGTCGGACCGAGGCCTACGCCGTAAAGAATGATGACGCCGCCGCCCACGGAAGTCATTTGTTGAAAATTTGCGTCGAACGCAACCGCCATCCCGGTTCCCTGGGAGTTCTGCGTGAAGAGGGCCGGCGCATTGCGCATGAGCGTGATGTTCACGGGCGCGCTTGCGCCGTCCGAGGTGGTTACCACCACGGGAACGGAAGCACCCAGCGCGGCTTCGAACGGAATCACGAAATTGATCTGGCCTGGGGACACGTAAGAAAGCGGAGCCGCCATACCGCCTACAGTCACCGACTTGACCTCGGCCAGTGTCATAGGGAGCGGCACGGCTGGCGCGGATGCCGTCGAGAGAGCAAGCTGCGTTCCGAAGATTGAAGCCCATGTCCCTGGGGCAAGTGCATGGGTGTAGGAGGCTGCATTCAGCACGCTCTGTACGACCGGCCGGACAACGGGTGCGGCGGAGATGATGAAGGTGAGAGCGTTGGAGGCTGCACTGGCGGGGTTGAGAACCGTGACGTTGGCGGAGCCGGCGGCGGCCGTGCTAGGGCCGGGGACCTGGGCGGTGAGCTGAGTTGCACTGACGAAGGTGGTTGCCAGCATTGAGCCGTTCCATTGCACGATGGCGCCGGAAACGAAACTGCTTCCGTTGACCGTGAGTGAGAAAGCGAGCCCGTCGGCGAGGACGCTGGCAGGTGCGAGCGACGTAAGAGTGGGGGAAGCGGTCGGGAGGATCGTGAAGGTAGCTGGCGGGGCGTAATTCACTCCATTCGCGCTAACGACGGAGACCGAAGCAGTTCCGGGCGTCGCAATCGAGGAAGCCGCCACCTGCGCGGTGAGTAGGGTAGGGCTGATGAAGGTGGTAGGCAGGCCAACGCCGTTCCAGGTGACGATGGAGACGGCCAGGAAGTTGGATCCTATAACTGTGAGCGTGAACGCCGGGCTTCTGGCTACGGCAGTCGCGGGGGAGATGTTGGAGATCGTGGGCGTCGCCGGGGTGGTGACGGTGAAAGTGAGGGCGTTCGACGGAGAGCTGCCGGGATTCACTACGGTGATGGACGCGGTTGCGGGAGCCGGCTGGGAGGGGAGTGACGCCGTAAGCCGGGTACCGCTGACGAAGGTGGTAGAGACCGCAGTGCCGTTCCAGTGCACCTGCGAGGCCGGGACGAAGCCGGAACCGTCGACGGTCAGGTTGAAGCTAGGAGCTCCGGCCGCTACCGAAGTGGGATTGAGGGAGGTGATGGTAGGAATCGGGTTGGTGATGGTGAACGTCAAGATATTGGAAACGGATGCAGTTGGATTGGCGATGCGGACCGAGGCTGTCCCGGCAGTGGCAAGCGAATTGGCAGGGATCTGCGCAGTCATCTGTGACGAGTTGACGAATACGGTGACCACCGGCACTCCGTTCCATTGAATGGCTGAACCGCTGACGAAGCCGCTGCCGGTAGCCATGAGTGTGAAACCGGAGGAGCCGGCGATTATGGAACTGGGGCTGATGGAAGTTAGCGTAGGAGCGGCAGCCGGGTTGATGGTGAAGTTCAACGCATTGGACGTGGGAAATCCGGGTGTGGCGACCTTGATAGGGAGGGTGCCGGAGAGTAAGAGCAAGCTGGCTGGGACCTGCGCAGTCAAAGTAGTGGAATTGACTAAGTCGCTGGCCAAAGGCGTGCCGTTCCACTGCACGGTCGCTCCTGAGTTGAAATTCGAGCCGAAGACAAACAGCGTAAACGCGGCACTTCCGGAGATCGCGGAAGGTGGCGAGAGCGACGTGAGTACAGGAGGAGTTGCAGGGACGATGGTGAAGACTATGGCGTTGCTCGCGGACGCAGCAGGGTTGACGATCGTGATATTGGCCGTGCCAGCGGATGCAATGAGTGAGGCGGGAACTTGGGCAGTCGCCTGTGAGGAACTCACATAGGTGGTGGTGAGCGCAGTCCCGTTCCATTTCACGACGGCGCCCGATAAGAACGGGTTTAGCGAGCCGGCGCTTACAGTGAGTGTGAACGCCGGGCCGCCCGCGACCGCGGAACTGGGATTGACGAAACGCAGCGACGGAGTCACCGGCGTGACGGTGAAGGTGAGTGCGTTGGAGGCTGCAGCTCCGGGGTTGACGACTGTGATTGAGCCCGAACCTGGAAGAGCGGTGAGATCGGAGGGGATCTGAACGGAGAGCTGCCCGGCGTTGCCGAGGATGCTCGTGAGCGCAGTGCCGTTCCATTGGGCGGTGCAGCCGTTCGCGAAGCCGGAGCCGTTGACTTGGATATAGATGTTTGGTCCGCCGGCGGCGACGCTAGCGGGGAAGAGCGAAGTCAGGGTCGCCTTGCCGGCAGGGGCGGAGGTGATGGCGAACGGCAGTGTGGCGGTGTTGAGGTAGTTCGTGTCGTAGACCCGAATCTTCGCGGCGCCGGGCGTGGTGAGCAGGGAAGCTCCGATGTAGGCGGTGATCTTGGTAGAACTGACGTATGCCGCGTCTATGGGGGTGGACGCGGAAGCCGTTACGAATTCGAGTTCGACGGAGAAGCCGGGGTTGAAGCCGATGCCGGTGATGGTGACGGGAGTGGCGGGAGAGCCGGCTGGGGCGGAGTTGGGCGTGACGCCGGTCAGCACCGGCTGGATATCGAAGTAGAGCGTGCTGGAAGCAGAGCCGTCGGGGTTGCGAACGAATACCTGGTAATAGCCCGAGAGGGCGCTGAAGGAGGCCGGGACGACGGCGCTGATCTTGGTGGAATCGATGTAGGTGGTGGCGAGCGAGAGATAGCCGAGGTTCACGGTGCCGCCTGGCACGAAGCCCGAGCCGGCGATGGAGAGCGTCACGTCGGGTCCGCCCGCCTGGATGTAGGGAGGATTCAGGCTCAACAGGCTGGTTCCGGCGTTCGCGGCAACGGCGAGTGCGGTAAGGAGGAGGGCTATGGGAAGTAGCCGCAGGGACAGGTTCATGAGAAAGGTTACGTTAACTGGTTTCGGGGAGTTATACCAGGGAGCGGCTGATCTCTTTACCGAGGGACGAGAGATAGGCGGGATGCCATCCCGCCGCAGGATACCATCCTGCCCCACACGGTTTGCCAGCCCGCCGCACTAGTGGTAGGAGTAATAGAATCGTTGCATGATTGCGACGCGAAGAACTTTCCTCGGCGCTGCCGCCGTACTGGCGGCAGGGAGTGCCGCGCGGGCTGCCGGGCGGCCAGTCCGGTTGGGCGGCCCGATTTTCAAGAAGAGTGACGACCCCGCCGAACTGGCGCGCGAGCATCGCCGCCTGGGCTACAGTGCGGCTTACTGCCCTGACTCTAAGGTAGAGGACGAGGCGCGGAATCGGGAGATTGTGAAGGCCTTTGCCGCGGAGAACGTGGTCATCGCCGAAGTGGGCGCGTGGAAAAACATGATGGATCCCGACGCTGCGAAGCGCCGCGAGAACCGGCAGTATGTGGCGCAGCGCATGGCGCTGGCCGAAGCCGTGGCGGCGCGCTGCTGCGTGGATATCGCGGGGTCTTATAACCCGGTGTCGTGGTATGGCCCGCACCCGAAGAATCTCAGCCAGGAATTCTTCGATGCCACGGTGGAGAATTGCCGGAACGTGATCGATGCGGTGAAACCGAAGCGCACCAAGTTCACGATCGAGATGATGGGCTGGAGCGTGCCCGGACGGCCCGGAGAGCTATTTGAAGCTGATCAAGGCGGTGGACCGTCCGGCCTTCGGCGTCCATATGGACGTGTGCAACGGGATCAACAGTCCGACCCGTTTCTACGGCAATGCGGAATTCATCGGCGAATGTTTTCGCACGCTGGGCCCTTGGATCGCGTCCTGCCACGCCAAGGATCTGGAGTGGAAGGTCGAGTTGAACGTGCACTTTGCCGAAGTGATTCCGGGACGCGGCAGCATGGATTACGCCGCGTATTTGAAGGAATTGACGAAACTGCCGGTGGACGCGCCGCTCATGTTGGAGCACCTGAAGACTGCCGAAGAATACGACGAGGGCAGGAAGTACATCCAGAAGGTGGCGGCGGACAACGGCGTTGCTTTCGCGTGACGACGCTTCGGAGCGGTATCTCACGCTCCCTAACGATCACGGCTCGGATTGGAGACGTGAGCGTTAGGGAGCGAGTTCAATATGCCTAGAATTCGAAACGGGCGCTGAAGGCCAGAATGCGGGCCGGCAGCGTGCTGTTGAAGACACCTGCCGAGACGCTGGTCTGCTTGCCTGTGGCATCCCATTGAAGCCCGGTACCGACGCCGTTGTACTCCGGATGGTTGAGCACGTTGTAGGCCTGGAACTGGAAGCGGAAACCGCGGCGCTCTCCATGTACCGGAATAAATTTGCCCATCGTGGTGTCCAGGTTCACGACGCGCGGCAGGGACATGACTCCGGAACCGCCGCCGAGGTTGCCCAGGACTGGCGTGGTGATGGTGGAACCCAAAGCGGGCGGAGCAAACGCCGCCGGGTTGAAGTAGAGCCCGGCCGGCACGTCCTTCATCGGATCTCCCACCACGTTGACGCGAGCCGTCACGTCAGGCGTTCCGGTGTAATCCGGCGCAGTCCCGTTCACGTTAGGCCCGCCGGGGTTAAACGGCGCGCCGCTCTGCACGGAGAAGATGCCGGACAGAGTCCACTTGTCGGTAAAGGCGCCGAGTATCCTCGAGTGCAGCGCCTTGCCGGCTTCGGGAAGATTATAGGAGAAGTTGACTTGTAGGTTGTGGCGACGGTCGTTACTCAGTCGGCCATAGTTCCACTTTTCGTTGTCTACGCCTGGCGTGTAAGACAGCGTACCGAGGGACTTCGACCAGGTGTAAGCCGCGCCCCAGGCCAGACCATGCGAGAAGCGCCGTTGCAGAGTCATAGTCAGGGCGTGGTAGTTCGTGTGGCCGATCAACAGATGGTCACTGATTCCGTTAAAGCCCGGATATACGCTGCGCAGGAAGATATCCGGCAGCGTCTTGTTGCCGTTGGTGGGATCGGCATTCTTGGGGTTGAACGGAGCGCGGGTACCGATTGGGATCCCATTGATGTTCGCCGTCAGGTTCTGATTGTAGGCCCAATTCCCGGTGTAGCCGACATCGAGCACGGTGCCGGCGCCGATACTGCGCTGGACGTTCAAGCTGGCGTTTTGCACGCGGTCGAAGGGGACATTCTTATCCGAGGGCCACATGGTGGGCCCTGAGGGACCGATGACCAGATTGTTTCCGCTGCTCGCGATCTGGGCGAACGTAGTGTAGTTGACCTGCGGAGTGAAGGCGAACGGCGCTTGGCCCGACAGGGCATAAATCTGGTTTCCGTCCAGGCGGTTGTAGAAGATACCAAAGCCGCCGCGCAGCGCGGTCTTGCCATCGCCGGTGACGTCGTAGGCAAAACCGACCCGAGGCGCGGGAACGACCGCTCTCTGGTGGTAGGCTTCCGTTGGGTTACCGTTCGCGCCGAGCAATTGCATTCCCGAGGCCGGGTTACCTGTGTTGGGGACAAACAGCCCGATGTAGGCTACGGGCGCCACGGTATTGTTCAGCGGATCGATCGCCACACGTTTCCCGTTACTGAGGCCCGGAGCGTAGATGCGCGGCATATCGGTCGCCTTATAGAGCGAGGGGACGAAATTGGAGAAGGTGTTGTTGATGTCCACCTGGGGCGTCTGGTGGTAGAAGCGGACACCGAAGTCGAGAGTGAGCCGCTGGTTGACGCGCCAGTTATCCTGCACGTAGACTTCGGCGTTCCAGTATGCGTCATTGAAGACGGCGCGGGCGGTCTGCTGGCTGTAACTCTGCACATACCCTAACAAACCGTTCGCATAACCATCGCCCGTATTGTTGACGCCGTTGAGGGAGTCGGGTTGGAAGTTGTAGTTACCGGCGTAACCGCCGCCCGCCGGCTGGATCTTGTTGTTCTTTTCGATGTAGGCGCCGACTTTAAACGTGTGCCTTCCCATCACCTTGCTGAGGTTATCTGTAAAGGCCCAGATGGTATTGAAGTTCTCGTACGCGCCCGCGGAGGTGGAGTTCTTGGTGTAGCTCATGGAGTTGCTGGGCGGCGATCCATACTGGAACTGGGGCATCAGGTTCTGGTAGCCGTTGGTCTTGGACGAGCCCGGCAGGTTCGTGGTGGGGAGCGGGAAGAGAGTGGCTGGGTTGTTGACCAGGGAGCGGTCGATGCTCTTGTAGTCATCCAAAGAGTAATACGACCAGGTATTCCAGCTCTTGCCGACCGTGAATTCATTGATCAGCGTCGGAGAGATGGAGTAAGTCAGCGTACCCGAGTAGCCGTGACCGGGGTTGGGGTGATCCACGGGAGCGACGCCTGCATCGCCAAGAACTCCACCTGTTCCCTTGGTGAACTGAACGCCCTGGTAAAGCGCGATCAGGTCGTCATGGTCGTTAATGTAGCGCACATAGCCGGTCAACTTGGAAGTAATGTAGGTGTCTACACGCAGCACGTCATTGCGGCGGGGATGGGCGGCGCTGGCGGCCTCGAAATAGTTCACGATGTTGGCCTGCGACCCGGTGCCGGTGAAGTTCGGGAGCGGGAAGTAGTTCAACATCGCCTGACCCGTCTTGTCGATGCGGTTGGTTGGGATTACGTTGCCTGGGAACGGCGCGCCGGTAGTGGGATCGGTGATGGTGATGAGCGAGCCGTTGTTCTGGAAGCTCTTGGAGAAATCGCCGTTCCGCTCCAGGGCGGTGGGTGTGTACTTATTCTGAATTCCACCCGTCACGAACTGCCCCGTGTATTCCTGCGACCAGAAAAAGAACAGCCGGTTCTTCTGCCGGTTGAAGACCTTCGGAATGAAGACCGGGCCGCCGATGCTGTAGGTCTCTACGTTGAACCGGTACGGCGAAATCTGCGAATTCGGAACGTTGAGCGCATTTCTGCCGTTGCGGTTGTTCTGCCAGAGATTGGCATTGAAGCCCTCGTGCCGGTGATTCCAGGCCGCGCTGCCGTGAAAGTCCTTGGTGCCGTTCTTGGTGACTACCGTAATGGTGCCGCCGCCATTGCGTCCGAATTCGGCCTGGTAATTCGAGGTGAGGACTTTGAGTTCCTGGATGGCGTCCATGTTCGGCTCATAGTGCAGCGTGGTGTTGGAGCCGGTGTCCATATCCGTGATGCCATCCACGGTGAAATTCTTCTGGGTGTTGTTGTTGCCGTTGATGTAGATGCCATTGATGGCGCTGGCGGACGCGACGTCGCGGTTGCCCACGGTATCGATTACGCCTGGGACCAACTTGAGGTAGCCGAAAACATCGCGGCCCTTGAGGGTAATGTCGTTCAACTGCTTGCCATCGATGGTCTGCGCTTTTTCGGAGCTCGCCAACTGGATGGGCGTGACTTCCGCGGTGATCGCAATGGTGTCGGTGGTGCTACCCAAGGTGAGAGTGAGCTTGCCGACGTCGCGAGTTTCCTGCGCGGCAAGAGTGATTCCCTTCTCCGTGATGCTCTTAAAACCCGTAACTGTGATCGACAGGTTGTACTGGCCGGGAGTAAGGTTCAGAAACCGGAAGGTCCCCGCAGTGTCTGTTGTAACCGCGCGAACGGCTCCCGTTTCCTGGTCGGTCGCGGTGACCGCGGCATTGGGAACGACGGCGCTGCTGGGATCGAGGACGGTGCCCACAAGCGAACTGGAAACCGTCTGACTGAAGAGGCAACTAATCAGGAACATTAGCGCGCAGATCGACTGTGCGCTGCGTCGTAGCAACATGGCTTACCCCCTGAAATGCGTTCTACCCCACCCTTGCGATGCACGTGCTGCTGAGACGCACTCCGTTTAGCGGCCCAGCGACTGCGTGCTGGTCTGAAAAGTTACTCCAATTTCAGACGACATGCAATAAAAATATGCGGGTACTGTTAACTAATCTACGGTAAGCGTTTACAGGAGGTGACTTGTTTCACTCGTAACGAAGCGCGATCATCGGATCGACTTTGGTAGCGCGGCGCGCCGGAATGTAACCGGCAAGGGCCGTGATGGCGAGCAGAATTGCCGTGGAGGCTGCAATGCTGAACGGGTCCTGCGGTGTGAGTCCGTACAGGAAGCTGGTCAGTAGCCGAGTCAGTGCGAGCGCGACGGGAATGCCGATCACCGCGCCGATGCCTACCATCACGGCCGTCTCGCGCAGGATCAGCCAGCGGACTTCGCCGGCACGCGCGCCGAGTGCCATACGGATGCCGATTTCGCGCACGCGGCGCGCCACCGCATGGGCCATCACGCCGTAGAGACCCACGGCAGCCAGCAGCAGGGCGAGGCCTCCGAAGAATCCGCCCAGCGTGGTCAGCATGCGCTCCTGCGCGATGTTGTTGTCGAACTGGTCGGCCATGGTAAGGGTCTGGAGCACAGGGATGGAGGAATCCAGCGCGGCGGCCTCGCGGCGGACCGCGGCCACCACACGCTCCGGCTTGCCGGTGGTGCGTACACAGAGCGTACGCCCGCCTGCCCCGTCACGCCAGACCGGAACGTAGATCATGCTGTCCGTGGCCTCGCGAAGTCCGAAGTACTTCGCGTCTTTCACTACGCCGACAATCTCGTAGGATTCCTCCATCTTGAATTTCGAGTCGCGGCAGAGACGTGCGCCGATCGCCGGCTGGTGCGAGAAAAAGCGCTTCGCCATGGTCTCGTTGATGATGGCGACGCGCGGCCCTTTGGTCTTGTCGGCGGGATCCGGTTTCGGTTTCGGGTCTGGAGTGGTGGCGGGGCTGTCGGTATCGCGGAAGTCGCGCCCGGCAATGACTGGGATGCCCAGGGTCTCGAAGAAATGCGGGCTCACCGAGTTGAAATCGATATACGGCTTTTCGTCGGGCTTCCACTGGTAGCCCTGTATCGTGACATCGCCGTTCCATTGGGAACCGGAAAGCGGAGTGATATTGGCGAGGCTGGCGGCGCGTACATCCGGGTATGCGCCCACCTTGGCAAGCAGCCGCTCATAATAGTCCCGCAGGCGCTGCCCCTGATAGCCGCTGGATTGTGGGCTGACGCTGACCAGCAGCACGCTTTCGCGGACGAAGCCGGGGTCCAGATTCTGCAGATTGCTCAGGCTGCGCACGAACAGCCCGGCGCCGATCAGCAGGAGCAGGGAGATGGCCACCTGCGCCACTACCAGTATGCGGCGCAGGTCGAAGCGGCTGCGCCGCGCGGCGGCAGTTTCGCTCTTGAGCGCCGTGACCAGGTTCGGCCGGGTGGATTGCAGCGCCGGCACCAGCCCGCAAATCAGCCCGGTAAGCAGGCTGGCGGCAAATGCGAAGCCGAGGACACGCAGATCGGGAGTCAGGTTGAGTTCGGTGGGGATGGCGCGCTTCGGAAGCAGGTCCATCATCACACGGACGCCCCACCAGGCGAACAGCAGACCGGTAATGCCACCCATTACCGACACGACCAGCGTCTCTATCAGTAACTGGCAGACCAGGCGGGCGCGTCCCGCGCCGATCGCCAGTCGGACCGCGATTTCCTTTTGGCGGCCGGCGGCGCGCGCCAGCAGCAGGTTCGCCACATTCGCGCAGGCGATCAGCAGCACCAGTCCCACCACGATCATCAGCACCGTAAGCGGCTTGGAGAATTGAGTGCGGAAGCCCGACCAGCCGCCGCTACCTGCCAGCACTATCATCCGGTTGAACTTCCAGGCGTCTTTGTTATAGAGGGCCGGCGGCTTGTACTCGGGATCGGCTTTGAGAATCTGCTGCCAGAGGACGTTGGCTTCGGAGGTAGCGGACGCCAGCGTGGCACCCGGCTTGAGGCGCGCCGTTACATTCAGCCACCACCAGTGGCGCGTGTTCCAGCCGCGCGCCGGCGGATTGACGGTCGGCATCATCATGATCGGCAGGAAGACATCGGTGGAAGCGCCCACGGAGATGCCGTGAAAACCGCGCGGCGCTACGCCGACTATGGTGAAACGCGCACCGTTGAGCGTGATGGACCGTCCGAGGACACCCTTGTCCGCCGGCGAACCGGCGCTGCCAAAAGTCGTACGACAGGATCACGTAGGGATGTGCTCCCTCGGTCTGGTTGTCGGCCGGCGTGAAGACTCGTCCGATGGCCGCGTCCGACGCCCAGCACCTCGAAGTAGTTGCCCGAAACATGAGCGCCCGCCACCACCTCCGCAGAGGTGCCCTTCTCGCCGGGGACCGCGAATGCCATTGCATTGCTGCCGCCGTTGCTCGGCGATGACGCCGGAATAAGACTGGTTGTGATCGCGGATGTACACGTAATCCGGGTAGTTGAACGAAGGCGACGGCTTCTCGGGATTGCGCGCAATGACGGCGAGTTGCTCCGGCGCGCGCACCGGGAGCGACCGCAGAATCACATAATCGACCAGCGTAAAGATGGCGGTATTGGCGCCGATGCCGAGCGCCAGGGAAAGCACCGCCACCGCGGCAAAACCGGGGTTCTTGGCCAGGATGCGAAACGCATATCGGACATCAGTCAGCATGGAACTCCTCCGGTAGAGAATGTTAAGACGCCGCGGCGGCGGGAATCGTTGGCAAGATTTCTATTTCACCGCCAGTGTAGTGCCTGGGGGGCTGGTGTAGTTGCCCACCGAGATCTGTATGGGGACTGCCGGCCCGCCGATCAGCTCCTGGGGTAGCAGAATGTTGATTTGCAGCGCTCCGTTGACCAGTCCGGGCGCCGTTCCCGCGTAGAGAATCTCCGCCGGAAGTTTCCCGACACGCGCGAAGACCGGCGCTTTGGGCCTCACCAGGTGCGAACCCGTGACCTGGCCGTCGGGGATCGCTTCCGTCCAGGGGCCGCCGCCCGTGGCATACAGTTGGACGACGCTGTTGGGCTCGGCGGGGCGTGACGGGGAGTTGACGGAGTAGTCCTGATTGAGCGCGGCGATCTGGCCGGCGCCGCTGGCATTGGCGGTAAACAGGGCGGGCGCGGTATCGACGACGCTGATGGAGAACGGCACGCTCTGCACGCCATTGTATTCCGTGCGCACTACAGTGGAAGCCTTGCCGGTGACGGTGAATGGAACTACCGCGCCGACCTGCGTGGCCGAGGTATAGATGATGGGCGCTGGATTATTGTCGAATAGGATTCGGGTACCGGCAAGGGAGGTGGCGAAGTTGCCGGCGGCATTGAGTTGCGTCGTGGTGAGCGAGGAAGGGCCCAGGTTAGCGCCGAAGATGGTGACGATCTCGCCCGGCGTTACAGCGAATCCGGTGTTGTCGAACTGCGGAGTGGCGAGGAAGCTGGCTCCGCTGAGCACGCTAAAAGGGAGCGGCGAGTTGAACCAGGCGGTGACATCGCGCTGATCGTCCATGATGAGGGTCTGCTGCAAGGCGCCACCGGAGAAATCGCCCAGCCAGTAGCGCAGGGACGCGCCCACGGCGGGGACAGCGGTGATCTGCACCTTGGCACCGGCGTCGTAATAGCCGTCTACGGACGACGGTGAGACGGTGACGCCGCCGGGTCCGATGGAACTGGTAGTCAGAAGATATTTGGTGGAGAAATTCGCGGTGAAGACCAGGTTGTTGCCGGCCGTGACGGTGCGCGCCGTCGCCGTGCTGCCGTTATCCCATCCGGTGAACTGGTAGTGCACGGTGTTATTGCCGAACGTCTGGCTGGCGGTGAGATCGAGCGCGTGAGTGCTGCCCGGCGTCCAGGTGAAGCGTACGGGCGTCAGGTAACTCAGGCCATCGGCGACAATGGTGCGGCCGTGCGGTATGGAATCGATGGTGGTCACGGGAAGCGAGCTGAAGGTTCCGAGATACTGAGCGTTGGCGGCGAGCACTTCCACAATGACGTCGGTTGCGGACACGCTGTAACCGGCGGCGGAGAGGCTGGTGGTGCCGGTGGCAGCCCACCGTATAAACCTGCTGCCCTCGGCGGGAGTGGCGGTAACGCGCACCGGCTGGCGCTCCGGATAGTAGCCATCGATGCTGAGCGGCGCGGCGTCGACGGTGCCGGATCCCGAGCCGACGTCGTAAGAAAACTTGTGTTGGGTCTGGAATATTGCGCAGAATACCGTCTGAGCGGTACTGGCGGTGATGGTGTGGCTGAGATCGCCGCTGTCGCTCCAGCGTACGAAGGCGTAGCGCGGATCGTTGGCTCCCTCCATGCTATTGACGGCGATGGTGTGCGTGCTGCCCGGCGCCCAATCGAAGGCTTTGGGCGAGACGGCGGCTACGCCATCCACGGTAATCGGCAGGCCGGAGGGAACCGTGGTGATGGTGGTGGCGGGCGGCGTCAATCCGTAGGCGCGCAGGATTCCATCGATATCGCCGGCGGAGAGTCCGTTGCGCTGGCCAATGGGGATTCCCACGGGGACGGTTTCGATGGAGTCCTGCCCGTTGCGCGTGAAGCCGGTGGGAGGGTAATGCATGATGGAATCGTAATCGTAGTAGCCGGTGTCTTTGGAACTGGTCAACTGCTGATCGAAGTTGTCGATGAAGCGTTTATCCATATTCTGATAGAGCACTGTGACATTGGCGTTGCGGTCTGCACGGACCTGTTCGTGCTCGAGCCCCCATGCATGCCCCAGTTCGTGGATCACGCTGGCGGCGCTACAGGCATCGGTGGTGAGGATGGTCTGGCTGCCGCCGATCATCCCAAGGTAAGAAGAGCAGGCCGCGTCGAGCGTGGTGCTACGTACGAAGTGAACGTAGTTAGCCTCCGTGGTGCGCGGCACGATGTGAAAGGGAGTTTTCGTGTTCCAGTGCGCGATCCCGTCGAGGATACGCTGCGGGGTCGGTATGTTGGTATCGATGACATAGGCCATCGTGGCGTTGGGCCACTTTTGAGCGCCATTCGTGAACGTGAGGACGGACGCGAGCGGTCCGACTTGTCTCGGAAGAGGCGAACGCGGCACGGCCTCCGCCGGGCCAGCGGCGCCGAGAATGATGTCACCCTGGGCGATGGCGAATCCTTCGCGGATCTGGTAGCGGATTAACCGGCCATTGAGTTCGGCCCAACCGGTCTCCGGCTCGCTCTGGGCGGGTAGAATAGCGGCTAACCCGAAGGCCGCGGCGATTAGCGAAACGAGTGCACGCATTACTCTCGTAATGGTACATCGGCCCGGTAAGATGAGCGCTCTAAGTCAGCACAGGGCCGGGATCAACCGGGACAACGGGCGAGCGGCCGGAGCGCATGCGTCCGAAGAATCAGCTTTTCCGTCTCCACCACGAGAAAGAACGCCAAGCCCCCAACCAGCAGCCGCGGCCAGACCCAGAGGGGAATCGCTTCGGTCTCGAAGAGGATCTGCAGCGGCCGCGCGTAGGTAAACAAGAGCTGTAAGATGACAACCGCGCCGATTCCCAGGGGCAGGTATTTATTGCCGAGATGCGCCTTCAGGGAAAGCGACGAGTCCAGCCGGTAGCGGCTGTTGAGCAGATAGAAGATCTGTCCGATGACCAGCGCGTTGACCGCTGCCGCGCGGGCTAGTTCATCCGACGCATCCTTCGACTTCATCCAGAAGAATGCCCACAAGGTAAGCGCCAGCAGCCCGAGACCCACGAAGATTACGCGCCACAAGCCGAAGCCATCGACGATGGGACGATGGACCGCACGCGGCGGCCGGCGCATGACGTCCCGTTCATGGGGTTCGAACGAGATCACGAGACCCAGCGCCACGGAGGTGACCATGTTTACCCACAGGATCTGCGGCGCGGTAATCGGCGCAGTAAAGCCCAGAAAGATTGCCACCATGATGACGAGGCCCTGCGCGACGTTGGTGGGCAGCATGAACAGGATCGCCTTCTCGATGTTGTTGTAGACGGTGCGCCCTTCTTTGATGGCGGCCGTGATCGAGGCGAAGTTGTCATCCGCTAGCACCATTCCGGCCGCTTCCTTCGTGACCTCGGTTCCCTTGATGCCCATGGCGACGCCGATGTCAGCCTTCTTGAGGGCGGGCGCATCGTTGACGCCGTCGCCGGTCATCGCCACAATCTGATGGTTGGCCTGAATTGCTTTGACGAGGCGAAGCTTGTGTTCGGGGCTGGCGCGCGCGAACACGTCGACGTCGCGGACACACTCCTGAAGCGCGGCGGTGTCCATTTCCTCGATCTCCGCGCCAGTGGTGGCCTTCTTGCCGTTGCCGATGCCGAGCATCTTGGCGATCGCCGCGGCGGTGATCTTGTGATCGCCGGTGATCATCGTGACTCGTATGCCGCCGCCGTGGCATTCCCTGACGGCCCGGATGGCTTCGTCGCGCGGCGGATCGAGCAGTCCGATCAGTCCGAGAAGTACCAGGTTCCTGGGGAGATCCGCGGCCTTGAGGCTCCCTGCT
This sequence comes from uncultured Solibacteraceae bacterium, assembly GCA_963792055.1. Taxonomy (GTDB): domain Bacteria; phylum Acidobacteriota; class Terriglobia; order Bryobacterales; family Bryobacteraceae; genus Solibacter. The sequence continues at coordinate 71,862 of CAWBUV010000014.1, forward strand.
TTGACGGCTGGGTCCGGCAGCCATGCCATGGCCAATACGCGTTCGCCCTGGCCCGCCATCCTGTCTCCCGCCTTCACAAAATGGTCACGATCGACCGGTGCTAGTCCGCCCTTGGTCTGCTGGCGGTCACAATGTTCGAGGATGATTTCGGGAGCGCCCTTCACCAGCAACATGTCGTGGTCGGCGGCGGGGCTGTGCAGTGTGGCCATGAACCTGTGTTCGGATTCGAACGGGATGGCGTCCGTCCGCGGGGACTTTGCCTGCTCGGCCTGGCGATCCAGCCCCATCTTGGAGGCGAACGGGTAGAGCGCTCCTTCCGTCGGGTCGCCCTCAACGCGCCAGGTGCCATCCTGCTGCAGCAATTCCGCATCGTTACAAAGTATGGCAACGCGCCCCATCATTTTCAGAATTCCGTCTTCACCCGCCGGCTCGCCATCTTTCAGAATCTCGCCGACCGGCGCGTAGCCCTGACCGGTGACGCTGTACGACGATTCGGCAGTGACGGCCGAGACCACCATCATCTCCATCAGGGTCAGCGTGCCCGTCTTATCGGAGCAGATACGGGATACGGAGCCGAGGGTTTCGACCGCGGGCAGGAGGCGGATGATAGTGTTGCGTTTGGCCATACGCTGAACGCCGATGGCCAGCGTCACTGTGATGAGCGCCGGCAAACCTTCGGGAATCACCGACACCGCGATGCTGACTACCGCCTGGAAGACCTCTACGAAGGGCAGGTGGCGCACCCATCTGCCGAACAGAAATACGATGACGCTCACAATGGCGATGGCGCCGGTGATGCGGTATCCGAACTTCTTGATCTGCCGCAGCAGCGGCGTCTCCAGCGCGCTGACCGCGGCCATCATTTGATTGATGCGCCCCAACTCCGTATGCGAGCCGGTCGCCACTACCACTCCGGTGGCCCGTCCTGCTGACACCAGGGTCCCGGAGAATGCCATCCCTTCCCGATCGCCGATCGTGGCCTTTTCGGATACGGCGCCGGTGGCTTTGTCGATAGGAACCGACTCGCCGGTAAGTGCGGCTTCTTCCGTTCGCAGGTTCTTCACGTCGACCAGGCGGAGGTCCGCCGGAATCTTGTCGCCGGATTCGAGAAGCACGATGTCGCCGGGCACCAGACCCTCGGCGGGAACCATGCGAACCTCCTCGCCGCGCAGGGTTCTGGCTTCCGCGGACAACATGTGGCGAATGGAATCCAGCGTCTTTTCCGCCTTGCCCTCCTGTATGAAGCCGAGCAGCGCATTGAGTAGCACCACGCCGAAAATAATTGCGGCGTCGAGCCAGAGTCCCACCATGAGCTTGACGAATCCCGCGGCCAGCAGAACATAGATCAGGATGTTGTTCAACTGCATGAGGAGCCGCATGAACGGTCCTCGTTTGCGCCCCTCCGGCAACTGGTTGCGCCCGTATCGTTCCAGGCGGCGGGACACCTCATTCGTGTCGAGCCCGGACTGTGTATTGCTGTCGAGCTGCCTGACTACCTCGTCGGCGGCCATCGCGTGCCATGCCGTGCTCTCGCTGATATCTGGTTCGATTTCTGTGGTCGTAGCCATACACTGGATGTGCTCTATCAGAGGGATGAAGCCTATTTCCTCCCGATCCAGGAAATGGTGACAAGCGTCCATAGAAAGTGACTCACGCGCCGGCCTGATCGCATCAAGACCAATAGGAACGGCCGGAACGGCCGCGCGATCTCGCCATGCCCCGAGACTTCACCGAAACCAAGCTGTTGGACCGCCTGATCGTTCCGCCGGGACGAAAGATCAAACTGGCAACGGACTTCGCTACAAGCTGGAAGGAAGGACGCGCCTTCGACAAGCGCGACGCTGCGGAGCACCTTCGCGAGGGCGTCCAACTGTTGTCGGAGTTTCAGAGCAAGCTCTACGCACAGAATCGATATGCCCTGCTGGTCGCGTTGCAGGCCATGGATGCGGCCGGCAAAGATGGCACCATCAAGCACGTGATGTCCGGACTCAATCCACAGGGTTGCCGCGTCACCAGCTTCAAAGGACCATCGGCCGAGGAACTCGATCACGACTATCTCTGGCGCCACATCAAGGTGCTTCCGGAGCGGGGCCATATCGGCATCTTCAATCGCTCCTATTATGAGGAAGTGCTGGTGGTGCGGCTGCATCCGGAGTACCTGGAGAAACAGCAGCTACCGGCAGGAGTGAAGGGGCGCAAGATCTGGCAGCGTCGCTTCCAGCAGATCAACAATTTCGAAAAATACCTGACTGAAAACGGCATCGTCGTACTGAAGATCTTTCTGAACGTATCGAAGGAGCAGCAGAGGCAGCGATTCCTGGCACGCATCGATGAACCGGCGAAGAACTGGAAGTTTTCGCCCGCGGACGCAGCGAATCGGCTGCGCTGGGACGAGTACATGGATGCGTACGAGGACTGCTTCAATCACACGAGCACGGCGTGGGCCCCGTGGTATATCGTGCCCGCTGACCAGAAGCCTTACAGCCGCCTGCTGGTTGCCTTCCTGATCTATCAGAGCCTGGCGAAGATGAAGCTCGAGTATCCCACCGTCAGCAAAGAACGCCGCGCAGAGCTGCTGGCTATCAGGAAACTTCTGATCGAATGAGTCCGTAGCGCCTCAAGCTGGGCCGCGCCGGGGCCACATTTCCGTCAGCTTAGCGTGAATGAACCGTTTCGATGCCGGTTTCCGCGTTCACTAGTAGGAGTTTTGCCGTGTCTGACAATCTGCGGCTCATGGCTGTGCTTGCGCACCCGGACGACGAGTCACTCGGGCTGGGTGGAACCCTCGCGCGGTACGCCAACGAGGGCGTTCAAACGTTTCTGGTAACCGCAACGCGGGGAGAGAACGGCCGGTACGGGTCATCGCGGAGCGCTTCGCCGCAACAATTGGGACGAGTGCGCGAGGCGGAGCTGCTTGCCGCTTCGCGAGTGCTGGGGATTTCCGAAGTACACTTTCTGAATTACATGGACGGAGCGCTCGACCGCGTGGATCCTCTGGAGGCAGTCCACAAGATCGCATCGCACATCCGGCGCGTGCGGCCTGCATGTGGTATTGACCTTCGGCCCCGAGGGCGCTTACGGACATCCCGATCACATCGCGATTTCGCAGTTGACGACATCGGCGGTGGTCTATGCCGCCTACCAGCAGGGGGTGGAGCAGCGGTCGCGCACCAGCGATTATCCACCGCACCAGGTTGCGAAGCTCTACTACATTGCCTGGACCAGGAAGAAATGGGATGCCTATCAGGCTGCCCTGAAGAAGCTGACCAGCACAGTGGATGGTGTGGAGCGTCAGGTGGCCCCCTGGGCCGATTGGGCCGTCACGACCGTGATCGACACGGCAAAATACTGGCCTACGGTCTGGCGTGCGGTTTCGTGTCACGATAGCCAGGTGTCGGTGTATCAGAACCTGCACGAGCTACCGGCAGAACAGCATCAGGCAATTTGGGGAACGCAGGAATTCTATCGCGCCTACAGCCTGGTAAACGGCGGGCGGCGGGTGGAAAGCGATCTGTTCGAAGGACTGCGCGAACGCGACGCAAAGATGGAGAGTAGAGATGAAACACGCGAATGGACTGGAACGACTCCGTAAGCGCTCGGCCGCCCTCGAACTGCCGCCGGACAGCTTCCGTAAGATCGGCCACCGGCTGGTGGACCAGTTGGCGGACTTCCTGGCGGAATTGCCCTCGCGTGCCGTGACCCCGGCGGAGAGTCCGGCGGAAGTCCGCGCAGCGATCGGCGCCGGCCGTTCCTTGCCGGAAGTCGGGCAGAGAGCCCGCGGCGATCGCTGGCGAAGCTGCGGAGTTACTGATTGATCATTCGCTCTTCAACGGTCATCCGCGATTCTTCGGATATATCACGTCCAGCGCGGCGCCGATCGGCGCGCTGGGCGACCTGATCGCCTCGGTGCTGAACTGCAATGTCGGCGCGTGGAAACTTTCGCCCGCGGCTTCGGAGATCGAGGCGCAAACGATTCGCTGGATCTCCGAATTTATCGGGTACCGGCCGGATTGCGGCGGGCTGCTGGTGAGCGGCGGCAACATGGCGAATTTCGTGGGCTTTCTTGCGGCCCGCGCTGCCGCCGGCGGCCCGGAACTTCGGAAGGAAGGAGTCCGCGCGAGCAAGCCCCTGCGCTGTTACTGTTCACGGGAGACGCACACCTGGATTCAGAAGGCAGCGGATATGGCCGGCCTGGGTACGGATTCGATCCGATGGATCGCCTGCGACGATTGCCAGGGCATGGATGTATCGGCGCTTCGGGCAGCGGTGGAGCAGGACATTGAGCGGGGCGACCAGCCGTTTCTGGTTGTCGGCACTGCCGGGCACGCGTCAGCACAGGTGCGATCGATCCGCTGCCGGAACTGGCCGACGTTCTGCCGCGAACAGGGACTCTGGTTCCACGTGGACGGCGCGTATGGAGGGCTCGCGGCATGCGTCCCCGGTGCACCGGAGGAGTTGCAGGGTTTAGCGCTGGCCGATTCGGTTGCCGTGGATCCTCATAAGTGGCTCTACGCGCCGGTTGAGGCGGGCTGCACTCTGGTCAGGGATCCGAAGCTGCTGTTGAATGCGTTTTCCTACCACCCGCCCTATTACAATTTCGATACGGACGCGATCAATTACTTCGATCTCGGGCCTCAGAATTCGCGCGGCTTCCGGGCGCTGAAGATCTGGATGGCGTTTCAGCAGGCCGGGCGGTCGGGATTTCAGCAGACGATTGCGGACGACATTGCGCTGGCGGAACACGCCTTCCGGCTCTTCAGCGTGCATCCCGAATTCGAAGCGGTCACGTGCAATCTCAGCATCTGCACCTTCCGATATATCCCAGCCGCCCTTCGAGCGCTGCCGGCATCGGCGGAGACGGAGGCAGCTGATCAACCGGCTGAACCAAAGCTTGCTGGGCGAGATCGAAACCAGCGGTAGCGCGTTTCTGTCGAATGCGGTAGTGGACGGCAGATATCTGCTGCGCATGTGCATCGTGAACTTCCGGACGTCACTGGAAGACATCGAAGCGCTGCCCGGATTGATCGCGGAGATCGGAGCGCGCACTTTCGCAGCGATGCAGAAAGAGGGAGCGGCCGCGCTTTAAGCCATCAGCGCATCCACCACGTTGCCTTCCACATCGGTCAGGCGGAACGGGCGCCCCTGGAACTGGAAGGTCAGGCGCTTGTGGTCGAAGCCCAGCAGGCGCAGCATGGTGGCGTGCAGGTCGTGCACGTGGACGCGATCTTTCACCACGTTGAAGCCCAGTTCGTCGGTCTCGCCGATGCGGGCTCCCGCTTTGATGCCGCCGCCGGCCATCCACATGGTGAAAGCGTTGGGGTGATGGTCGCGGCCGTCGCGAGCCGCCCTGCACCATCGGCGTGCGGCCGAATTCGCCGCCCCACACGACCAGCGTGTCCTCCAGCAGGCCGCGCTGCTTCAGGTCCTTGATCAGCGCGGCGGAGGCCCGGTCGGTGGCCAGACAATTCTTCTGAAGATCCTTGACCAGGTTGGAGTGCTGGTCCCAGGCCTCGTGGTACAACTGCACGAAGCGCACGCCCTTCTCCACCAGCCGGCGCGCCAGCAGGCAGTTGTTGGCGAACGACGCCTTGCCCGGCTCGGCGCCGTACATCTCCAGCGTCTGCCTTCGATTCCTTGCCGATGTCCATCAACTCCGGCGCGCACGCCTTGCATACGGAACGCCATCTCGAAGGAGTTGATGCGCGTCGCGATCTCGGGATCGCCGGTCGCCGCGCCGCGCATCGTATTCAGCTTCTTCAGCGCGTCGAGCGAATCGCGCTGCAGCTCGGTGTCCATGCCGGGCGGGTTCGAAAGGTAGAGCACCGGATCGCCGCCGCTGCGGAACTGCACGCCCTGGTACAGGGTGGGCAGGAAGCCGCTGCCCCAGCAGCTATCGCCGCCGCTCGGTCCTTTGCTGCCGGAACTGAAGACGACGAAGCCCGGCAGGTCTTTGGTCTCCGACCCGAGCCCGTACAGCACCCACGCGCCCATGCTCGGCCGCCCGAACTGCATGGTGCCGGTATTCATCAGGAGCTGCCCGGGCGCGTGATTGAACGCGTCGGTGACCATGGATTTGACGATCGCGATCTCGTCGGCAATCTTCGCCGGTGAACGGCAGCAGTTCGCTGAGTTCGGTGCCGCTCTTGCCGTAGCGGCGGAATTGGAACTTCGGTCCGAGCAGCTTGGAGTTGGGATTGATGAACGCCGCGCGGTATCCCTTCAACAGTTCGGCCGGCGGCAGCGTGCCGTCGAACTTGGCGAGCTGCGGCTTGTTGTCGAAGAGCTCCAGATGGCTGGGCGCGCCCGCCATGAAGAGAAAGATGACGTGCTTGGCTTTGGGCGCGAAGTGTGTGGGCTGCGCGGCGAAGCCGGATTCGCAGAGCAACTGCCCGAGCGCGGCCGTACCCAGCCCCACTCCGCACTGTTCGAAGAACCATCGACGCGTGATTTGTTTGGGGTCCATGGGCTACTCCTTGGTGATCGTCTCGTCCAGATTCAGCACGACGCGCGCCACCACGGTCCACGCCGCCACTCGCGTGGGCGCGACCTCGCCGGTCGGAGCCTTGCCCGCGACTTCCTGCGCGCTCACCCAGCCATCGGCGATGCGCTTCTCTTCCTTCGCCAGCAGTCCGAGCAGCACGTCGGCCTCCGCGGGCGTCGGGCGTTCGCGCCGTGGCCAGCCGGAACGCATAGTTGAGGCGCTGCGCGATCGTTCGCCCCGCCCTCCTTCAGGACTCGCCGCGCCAGAGCCTGCGCCGATTCGACGAACAGCGGCTCATTCAGCGTGGTCAGCGCCTGCAGCGGCGTGTTGGAGCGCGTGCGCCGCACGCAGGACATCTCGCCGTTCGGCGCGTCGAAGGCCTGCAGCATGGGAAAGGGAACGCTGCGGAAGCGGAAGGTGTACAGGCGCGCGGCGATACTTGTCCGCGCCTTCGGAAGGCTTCCACGATTTCGGCGAATAACTGGCCGGCGGCAGGAAGAGGAAGGCCGGCGCGGGCGGGAATACGCTGGGCCCGCCGATCGGCCGGATTGAGCAGGCCGCTGGCCGCGAGCGCGATGTCCCGCACCGTCTCCGCGTCCACACGGAATCCGGGCTCCGCGCGCCAGCAGGCGGTTGTCCGGATCCTTGGCGCAGCATCTCCGGCGTCGCCACCGACGATTGCCGGTACGTGGCGGACGTCACGATGGTGCGGTGCAGCTTCTTCAGGCTCCAGCCCGAGTCCATGAACTCCACCGCCATCCAGTCCAGCAGCTCCTGATTCGACGGGCGGCTCGCACTGCGTCCCGAAGTTCTCCGCCGTGGCCACGATGCCCGTGCCGAAGTACGCCTGCCAGACGCGATTCACAATCGAGCGCGCCGTAGTGGGCGACTTGCCGGTCCACCAGCCAGCGGGCGAAGGTGAGCCGGTTGGCAGCGTCCCGCGGGCAGCGGGTTCAGAAACGCCGGCAGTGCCGGGCGTAACCACGCGCTCGGGTTGCAGGAAGTCGCCGCGCTTCAGGATGTGGGTCTCGCGATGGTCCTCCGTGCGATCGGCCAGCACCAGTTGCAACGAGCCTTCGGGATGCTCGCGCATTAAGTCCGCGATGCGCTCGTTGTCCTCGCGCCATTCGGGCACGGTGGTGCGCCAGTAGCTGAAGATGGCGTTCATCTGTTCCGGTGTACGCTGCGCGCGCGGGATGGCGAAGAGGTCGCGCACCGACTTGGGGAACCGGGTCGGCAACGGGCGACGCGGCGGACGTGACCGAGAGCCGGATGCGCCCCAGATTGTTGTTCTCGTTGTCGTCTGAATTGGCGCCGCCGTGGTTCATCTTCAGATAGAGGTTGAGCGCGGCGGCGGTGACCGGTTTCTCCAGCACGAAGACGGCCTTGCGCGCCTGGTTGCGCAGGCCCGGCTCCGGCATCGAGCGTCCACGCCGTTTCGTCCTTGCCATCGATCGCGTATTCGATGGGTCCGGTGACGCGGCGCTTGCCGCTCTTGTCGTCGAACTTCGGTTCCAGTACCGTTTCGGGCATATTGAGGTCGGCCGTGGCGCTCGCGATCTTGAGCTTCTCGAATTTGTCCGGGGCATCGGTGGCCGCTTCCACCGAGAACTCCGTGAGCGCGCCGCTGCCTCGTATCGAGCGGCCGGGCCCGCCCCCCGGCAGATTGGGATCGGTGAGCAGTTCCAGCCGTACGGCCGTAATGGCCGTGCAGGTCGGTCTTCGCCGTGAACTTCACCGTGTGCTTGGTGGGCGCGTAGCCCAGGGCCAGCATCGACCCGTCCTTCATCGGCAGTTCGCGCTCGCCGCCGGTGGAGATATCGTCCACCGTCAACTGCAGCACGCGCCATTCCGGCTGGTCGTTCTTGACTCTGCTCCTCCCAGGCCGCCATGCGCGTCTGCCAGTCCGGCGTGCGGCGCTGCAGGCCGGCTTCGATATCCTTCACGCGGCGCAGAACGTCGGAGCGCTTGGCCTGCTGATCCGGCGTATAGACAGCAATGTTGGACTCGTAGCGTGTCATTGAGGAAGGCGAAGATGCGGTAATACTCTTCCTGCTTGATCGGATCGTACTTGTGGTCGTGGCACTGCGCGCACTGTATGGTGACGCCGAGGATGCCCTTGCCGATGGCATCCATGCGGTCGAACATCGCCTCCATGCGGAACTGCTCGGGGTCCACGCCGCCCTCTTCGTTGATCATGGAATTGCGCAGGAAGCCGGTGGCGACACGCTGATCCTGCGTGGCGTTCGGCAGCAGGTCGCCGGCGATCTGCTCGATGACGAAGCGGTCGTAGGGCAGGTCGCGATTGAGCGCGTTGATGACCCAGTCGCGATAGGACCAGACGATGCGCGGCGCATCTTTTTCGTAGCCGTTGGAATCGGCATAGCGCGCGCCGTCCAGCCAGATGCGTCCCCAGCGTTCGCCGTAGTGCGGCGAGGCGAGCAGGCGGTCCACCTGCTTCTCGTAGGCGTTGGCGGACTGGTCGGCCAGGAAGGCATCGAGTTCCTGTGGCGTGGGAGGCAGGCCGGTGAGGTCGAGGCTCAGGCGGCGTAGCAAGGTGGCGCGATCGGCTTCGGCGGAGGGCTTCAGCCCCTCGCGCTCCAGCCTTGCCTGCACGAACGCGTCGATCGGGTGGCCGGGGCGCGGAACCGCGGGACGCACGGGCGGGATGAACGCCCAGTGCTTCTTCTTCGCCGCCGCCCCTTCGGGCCATACCGCGCCGCTGTCGATCCATTTCCGGATGCGTTCGATCTTGTCAGGAGCGAGTGCCGCGCCGCCCATCGGCATCCGAGGTTGTCCGCCGGCGCCAGTGATCCTTTTCACGATCAGGCTGCCGGCGGAATCGCCGGGCGTGATGGCGCGCATCGCGGCATCTTTCGTGTCCAGCCGCAGACCGCCCAACTGCACCTTCTCGCCGTGACACCCGTAACAGGACTCGGCCAGCACGGCGCGTGCGTCGTCCGCACCGCCGGATTGAGCCCGCAGAGACAGCAACACGGCTGCCCCTCCCAACACCGCCAATACCCTCAATTCGCGCATAACCTTAGTTGCCGTTCATCGTATCAAATGCCGCGCTACCTGATTCCATACTTCGCGAGCACTTCCTTCACTCGGTCCACGGGCAGGGCGTTCGCCGTTCCGAATTTCGAGCGCACCGTCGTCGCCTGTAGGAGCGAGTTATACACCGCCTCTTCTGTAGCCTCCAGCGCCATCTCGAACAGTGGTGACACGGCATCGGTGCCAAGCACCTCGTACGCCGCGGGCCGGTTTCCCGTATGCTTCAAGCGTACGCTCTCAGACGTAGAGAATGCCACACTAAAATCCCCGCTGCCGTTGCTGTACGAGGACCCCGTCCGCCCCAGGCCGAACACCGCGCGCGCGGCGAGACGTTTCAAGTCGCGGGCAGTCAACGGCGCGTCCGTCGCTACCACGATCATGCAGGAGCCGTCGCCGCTGCCCGGCGCACGCGGATCCAGTTCGCGTCCCACGGGCGCTCCCTGCATGGTGAGGTGTCCGCCGAAATTCGATTGCACCAGCACACCTACGGTATATCCGCCGCCCCTGCGCGAAGATGTTCCGATGCCGCCCTTCCATCCGAAGCACATCGTTCCGGTGCCCGCGCCGACACTGCCTTCCTGCACCGGCCCGGACCTGGCGGTACGAATCGCTTCGAGCACGTGCTCGCGCCGCACGTGCATGCCGCGAATATCATTGAGTCCCCCGTCGTTGGTCTCTCCGACAACGGCGTTCACGCTCATCACCTTTTCATTGCCCGGTTGCGCCAGCGTGTACGCGATCACCGCTTCCATCGCCGTGCCCACATTCAGCGTATTGGTCAGCACAATCGGCGTCTCGATTGCGCCCAATTCGTCCACCTGCGTGGAACCTGCAAGTTTGCCGTAAGCGTTGCCCACGAAAACCGCGCCCGGCACCTTGTCCTGAAACAGATTGCCAGCGGCCGGCACAACCGCCGTAACGCCGGTGCGAACATCGTCGCCCTCGATGAGCGTCGTGTGTCCCACGCGGACGCCGGTTACGTCCGTGATGGCATTGAGAGGACCGGGTGGATACACACCCGGCGCAAGGCCCAAATCCCTAGCGCGGGGCCGATTGGTTTGGGCGCCAGCCATCACCGAAATCGCCACCATTGTTATGACTCGCTTCATCGCCTGACGATATCAAACCTCGATCGGTCGCAGGTGATTCGATGGACGCCGCACGAAGACGTATGTTAACCAGTCATTTGGAATCCGATTCACCCGCGCTTGCAAAAGGTTAATTGCTTTGATATAAATTTGCTGGACTCAGTCGGTCCGGAATGCAACTTTCGCTCGCGAGGGATACGGTGAGGGGTTAGGTCTTCAGGAACTAGGTTGTTTCAAATCCACTCATTTTAGGGGAATCAGGCTGAGTCGCCGGACTGAGCCTGCCATCTTGCCGGGTCTCGAGCACGAGAGAAGTTTCCAGTGATCACTGGGCCGTGCAACTCAGAGGGATAGGTCCGGAGCAACTCCGGACATGGGGACAAGATGGCGAATTCTACGTTAGAGCCCGCCGGTTCCGCGCCACCTCCGCCGAGGACGAAGCCGTCCCTGGCCAGGCATTCCGATCCATATTTTCCAAGAGCGAAGAAACGGACGAAGGCAAAGTCATCGCGCGCCGGCGAAAGTTTGTCATGGCGGCGGTGCTGGGCACGCTGAGCGTGAACCTTCTGATGTTTCTGCGCTTTTTCTTCCCGCGCGCGCTGTACGAACCGAAGATCAAAGTTCCGCATCGGATACCCGTCGGATTTCGGCTTCGGCGTGGATACGAAATTCCAAAATCAATACCGCATCTGGGTGGTGCGCAACACCGAGGGCATCTTCGTCATCTCGGCGATCTGCACGCACCTGGGCTGCACGCCGGACTGGAAGCCGAGCGAAAACAAATTCAAGTGCCCGTGCCACGGCAGCGGCTACGACCCCGAAGGCATCAATTTCGAAGGTCCGGCGCCGCGTCCGATGGACCGGGCGCATGTCGAGCTCGATCCCGAGGGCCAGATCGTGGTGGACCTGAGCCACGTCTACCGCTGGCCCAAGGGCGAGCCAAGCCAATTTGGCGACCCGGGCGCAATTCTCCGGGTCTGAGGACCGATCATGCCTGAAACCAACGGACACGAATGGCACTACCGGCGGAAACGGCGCTGGTGGCGGCAACGGAAGCGGAAATGGCGGACGGCGGCGGCGAAGGCAAACTGGCCGCGGTCATCGCCGACGCCAAGGCCGTACAGACGCGCGCCGTCGAAGAGCTCAAGGAGACGGTCAAGGCGCCGGAGAAGACCGACGTCTGGAAGAGCATCCTGCGCGTCAAGCACGATGAGACACCGCGCAGCCGCGCGCTGGGCGTGCTCAGCAACGTCTTCCTGCACCTGCACCCGGCCAAGATCAATCGCGACGCGGTGGCCTACAACTATACCTGGGGCATGGGCGGCATGACGTTCTACGTGTACATCACGCTGGTGTTCACCGGAACGCTGTTGATGTTCTACTACCATCCCTCGAAGGTGGTGGCCTTCCGCGACATCCTGTACCTGGAGAGCGACGTCCCGTTCGGCAAGCTGCTGCGCAACATGCACCGCTGGGGCGCCCACCTGATGGTGATCATGGTGGAGCTGCACATGTTCCGCGTGTTCCTCACGGGCTCCTATAAGAAGCCGCGCGAGTTCAACTGGGTGGTGGGCGTGCTGCTGCTGGTGCTGACGCTGCTGCTGAGCTTCACCGGATACCTGCTGCCCGACGATCAGCTCGGCTTCTGGGCGGTCACGGTGGGCACGAACATGGCGCGCGCCACACCGCTGCTGGGGCATGACGGACCGTTCGGCCCGCAGATGGGCATGACGCCATTCAACGATGTGCGCTTCGGCCTGCTGGGCGGCTCGATCGTGGATTCCAACGCGCTGCTGCGCGCCTACATCTGGCACTGCGTGGCGATCCCGATTATCGCCAGCCTGTTCATGATGGTGCACTTCTGGCGCGTGCGTAAAGACGGCGGCATCTCGGGTCCGGCGCCGATGATGCTGGAAAGCGAAATCAAGGAACCCAAGAAGGTTTAAGCCGAAGGTATAGATCATGGATCTCCATCAACTCTGGACCATCCTAAGCACGCCGGACAATGTGCCGATCGTGCTGCTGCTGTTCGTGGTGCCCTTCTACACCTGGTACGGCTTGCGGCAGGCGTTCGCCAACGACCGCCTGATCGCGCAGCTCGAAGCCAATCCCGCGATGGCCAAGACGCATCACCGCAAGACGCAGCCGTGGCGTCCGGAATGGGCGCGCGAAGTCCACGTCTGGCCGTACCTGCTGCGCATCGAGTTTCTGGCGGCGATCATCGTGACCATCATCCTGATGGTCTGGTCGATCACACTGAACGCGCCGCTGGAAGAGCCGGCCAACCCCACGCTGACGATGAATCCCTCGAAGGCGCCGTGGTACTTCCTGGGACTGCAGGAGATGCTGGTCTACTTCGATCCGTGGATGGCGGGCGTGGTGATGCCTTCGCTGATCATCATCGGGCTGATGGTGATTCCTTATATCGACACCAATCCGCTGGGCAACGGCTACTACACCTTCAAGCAGCGCAAGTTCTCGATTCTGACCTTTATCTTCGGGTTCATCGTGCTGTGGGTGACCATGATCGTGATCGGCACGCTGATCCGAGGTCCTGGCTGGATGTGGTTCTGGCCGGGCACCACCTGGGATCACAACCGGCTGATCTTCGAGGTGAACCGCGATCTGCCGGACATTTTCGGCATCCACACACGGGTTCCGAAGATCATCTTCGGCGCGATCGTGGTGGGATTGTACTGCGTGGCTCGCGGCGATCGGGATGCACAAGCTGATCACGCGGACGCCGTTCAACCGCAAGATCTACGCGCGCATGAGCGTGCTGCAGTACACCGTGATGCAGATCTTCCTGGTGATCATGCTGGCGCTGCCGGTGAAGATCCTGATCCGGCTGATGTTCCGCATTAAGTACGTTTGGGTAACGCCCTGGTTCAACATATGAGCGATCAAGAGAAAGACCCGGTAGTCCACTCGTCGCTGAGCAAGCCGCTGTTCATTTCGTCGGCGCTGCTGGTGCTGTCGATGGTCTGGGGCCTCTACGACGAGGTGTACGGCATCCGCCCGTGGAAGGGCTATCAGGCGCGATTCGTGAAGCTCTACTCGCGCTACCTGAAGACCGCGGCAGGCGGGCGAGGCCGACGTCGAACGGCAGATCAAGACGTCGCCGGACTACAAGCGGCTGGACGCCGCGATGCAGGCTGCCGAAAAGGCGGCCATGCCGGCGCGCGTCGGCGATCGATAAGAAGATCAACCAGGAACTGGTGCCGAAGATCCTGGCGCTCAACGATCCCTTCCAGGAAGTGCGCAGCCACATCGGCGCGCTGACCTATCAGATCGAGGTGTCGCATAGCGAGAGCAGCAAGGACTCCCTGCGCAAGGAGATCGAAGAACTGCGCGCGGAGAAGCACGACGTCTCGCTGCCCGGCGAAGACCAGAAGCGCAGCATGGATTTCAAGGCCATGAGCGACCAGCTGCAGGCCTGGAAGGACGAGAAGGCGAAGCTGCTGCAGCAGCGCGTGGAGCTGATGAAAGCAGGCCACGGAACTGCGCGCCAAGCGCGACAAGTACCTGTCCGACCGCATCGCGGAGGCCAGCACGGCGACCATCGCCGCGGTGCAGAACTCGCTGGACAAGTTCGATATCCGCATACGCCAGATTCACGTCAAGGATGTCGACCTGGTGGACCGCTGCGAGATCTGCCACCTGGGCACGCGCGAGCCGGTGTCCATCACCAAGGCGGCGATGGGCGGCGAGGCAGGTGTTCACCAGCCACCCGAATAAGGAGCTGCTGAAGATCCACGATCCGGAGAAGTTCGGCTGCACGCCCTGCCACGGCGGCAACGGCGCGGCGCTTTCGAGCGTGGAGAAGGCGCACGGGTACAACAAATTCTGGCTGTGGCCGCTGCATCACAAGGAGAACATCGAGGCCGGGCTGCCAGCAGTGCCACGCGCAAGGAAATCGTCACGGAGATGGCCGACACGCTGAACCAGGGCCGCGAGATTTTCCGCCTGCGCGGCTGCATGGCCTGCCACCGCTACGAGGGCTTCGACCGCGAGGCGGACGAGATCTCGAGCGTGAACCAGCAGATCCGCCAGCTGGAGCAGCAGAAGGCCGAGTGGAAGCGCGAGGTGCGGCTTCAACGAGCAGAAGGCCAACAATCCGCGCACCAGCGACGCCGAAGCCAAGAAACTGCTGGCGCACGCCAACGATCTGAAGGTGCGGGCCAGCGGGCTGGACGCCAAGATCGAGCAGCTCGACATGCGCTCGCGCAGCCTGGTGCGCGAAGTGAAGAAGGTCGGGCCGAGCCTCAAGGAAGCGCGCGTCAAGCTGAAGAAGGAATGGATTCCGGTGTGGCTGAAGGATCCGCACCAATGGCGCGCAGGGCACCAAGATGCCGACCTTCCGGCTGGACGATGGCGAGATCCGCGCGATTTCGGCGTTCATCTGGCAGAGCGGCGTGAAGGCCGATCTGCCGCACGCAGAAGCCGGGCGACGCGGCGCGCGGGAAGGAAGCGTTCGAGACCCGCGGCTGCATGGCCTGCCACTCCATGGGTGAAGGCGCGGCCAAGCAGGGCGGCACGTTCGCCGCCAACCTGAGCCGCGAAGGCGAGAAGGCCAACTACGATTACCTGGTGCGCTGGGTGCACAATCCGCGCCAGCGCTCCGCGCCCTATTGCACCTTCGAGAAGAAGGACCTGACGGCCGAGGATTATCAGCGCAAGGGCCTGCCCTACGTGTTCGACCTGGAGCACAGCAAGTGCCCCAACGACGGCCATGAGCTGCAGGTGCAGCAGATGACTCCCATGCCGAGCCTGCGCCTCACCGAGGACGAAGCGCGCGACATCGCCAGCTACCTGATGACGCGAAAGCACGACAACGCCACCTACGCAGAACGCCGACTACATGGACGATCCCAACCTGAAGAATCAGGGACTCGCGCTGGTGCGTAACTACGGCTGCGCGGGCTGCCACGAGATCGCCGGCCTGGAAGAGGAGCAGCGCATCGGCACCGAGCTGACCAAGGAAGGTTCGAAGCCGATCGAGCGCCTGGATTTCGCGCTGCTCGGCCACAAGGCGGAAGCGGAAGACTGGTACACCCACAAGGGCTTCTTCGAGCACAAGCTGGAGAACCCGGCGGTCTACGACACCGGCAAGGAGAAGGCCAAGCAGGACCGGCTGAAGATGCCGAATTTCAACCTCTCCAAGCCGGAGATCGACGCAGTGACCACTTTCCTGGAAGGCTCGGTGGACGCGAGCGTGCCGGCGCGCTACTTCTACAATCCGACCGACGCGCGCCAGGACATCATCGATGGCTGGTGGGTGGTCCGCAAGTACAACTGCATGGGCTGCCATAAGGTACACGTGGGGCAGACCACCACGTTCGACGCAATGTCGAAATATCAGGATCCGGACTGGAAGGATCAGAAGCCGCCCACGCTGATCGGCGAAGGCGCGCGCGTCAATCCGGAATGGCTGATGCGCTTCCTCAACAATCCGGCGCTGAGCGAGACCGACACCAATCGCGACGGCGTGCGGCAGTACCTGAAGGCGCGGATGCCGACCTTCAGTTTCTCCGACGGCGAAATTCGCAAGATCGTGCGCTTCTTCGAGGCGCTCTCCTCGCAGGCGCAGCCGTTCATCGCCGAGAAGCTGGAGCCGCTGACCGACAAGGAGCGCACCATGGCGCGGAACCTGTTCACCAGCGAAGGCGCACCCTGCCTGAAGTGCCACATGACCGGCGATGCGAAGCACGACGCACACGCCACGGCGCCCAACTTCACGGTGGCCAAGGAACGCCTCAAGCCGGGCTGGACGAAGCGGTGGATGCTGGATCCGGCCCTGATGAGCCCGGGAACCGCCATGCCGAGCGGACTGTTCCGCATGGAAAACGGCCACTATGTTTTCACCGGACCGACTCCGCCCAGCTTCAACGGGTACCAAAAGGACCACGCGGATCTGCTGGTCCGCTACATGTTCCAGTTCACACCGGAAGAATTAGGCGCGTTTGCGCAGCAGCGCAGGCGCGGCAGAATTGACCTCAAGGAGGGTCACAGGTAAATGAAGAAGATTTGGATGGGAGCAGTACTGGCCGGCGGCCTGACACTGGCCGGCTGCGGCGGTGAAAAACCGGCGGAGACGGCCAAGACCGAGGCAACCGCCCCGGCGGCGGCCGGCGGCGCCGCGGCTGTGCCGGACGAGGCCAACGGTGGCACCATCACCGGAAAGGTGGCCTTCGCCGGTGAGAAGCCGAAGATGGCGACGCTCGACATGTCGGCCAATCCGGCCTGCGAACGCGCGCACAAGGGCGCGCCGCAAAAGAGCGAAGAAGTGGTGGTCAACGACAACGGCACGTTGAAGATACGTCTTCGTGTGGGTGAAATCCGGACTGCCAGCCGACAAGCAGTGGGCGGTACCGACGAACCAGGTGAGTCTGGATCAGAGCGGCTGCATGTACAAGCCGCACGTGATCGGGTTGATGACCGGGCAGAACTTCGAGGTCAAGAACGACGACCCGACCAACCACAACATCCACCCCATGCCGACGGTGAACCCTGACTGGAACGAGTCGCAGTCGCCCGGGCAGGCACCCATGACGAAGATCTTCGCCCGCCAGGAAGTCATGATCCCGGTGAAGTGCAACGTGCATCCGTGGATGCGCTCTTACATCGGGGTGGTTGGCCACCCATTCTTCGCCGTGACGGGAGACGATGGAACGTTTACAATAAAGGGACTGCCTCCTGGGACCTACGTGATTCAAACCTGGCACGAAAAGTACGGACCGATGGAACAGACGGTCACGGTCGGCGCCAAGGAGAGCAAAGCTGTAGATTTTTCCTATAAGGGATAGGTAAATAAGGGGCAGGTTTTGGGAAGCCTGCCCCAGTCTCCATGCATCTTAAAATAGTGGGTCCTCTCTGGTTACGCCGCCGCGCGGTGTCCGTGGTGTGCTGCATTCTCGGGTTGGCGTGATGCGCGACTATATCGAATTGACGAAGCCGCGGATCACCTGGCTGATCCTGATGAGTACCGGAATCGGATACTTCTTCGGGCTCCCCTCTCACGCCTGGCGTGGTATCAACTGGCTCCTGCTGCTGCATACCATCCTCGGCACCGGATTGATCGCTTCCGGCACCGCGGCGTTGAATCAATGGTACGAACGCGCGGCAGACCGCAAGATGCACCGCACGGCGGACCGCCCGCTGCCTTCGGGCCGCTTGAGTGCCGGCCGTGCCCTGGTGTTCGGCATCGTACTTTCGCTGGCGGGCTTCGTGGAGTTGTGGCTGGGTGTCAATCTGCTCAGCGGGCTGATCGGCGCTTTTACCCTGGCCAGTTACCTCTTTCTTTATACGCCGATGAAGCAGCGCACCTGGTGGAGCACCACCGTAGGCGCCATCCCGGGGGCCATGCCGCCGATGATCGGGTACGCCGCCGCCGCTGGAGCGATCACCCGCGAAAGCTGGGTGCTGTTCGCGATTCTCTTCCTCTGGCAGTTCCCGCACTTCTATTCGATTGCCTGGATGTATAAGGAAGACTACGCCCGCGCCGGCATACAGATGCTGCCGGTGGTGGACCCGGATTGCCGTTCGACGGCGCGTCAGATCGTCCTCTACGGCATCGCATTGATTCCAGTGAGCCTGGTTCCGGGCATGCTCGGAATGACCGGGCGAATCTACTTCGTTGGAGCTTTGATTCTGGGTCTGGTGTACCTTTATTCCGGGGTGCGTGTGGCTCTGGAGCGCAGTTTGGTGCGCGCGCGAGCAGTTCTTCTCACTTCGGTTTTGTACCTGCCGCTAATCTACGGTCTGATGCTCCTGGATAGGCCGGGATTGTGATCGCAGTTCAAAACCTGACCCACCGCTACGGGGACCGCGTTGCCCTCTCGGGTATCAACTTTGAAGTGAAAAAGGGAGAGATTTTTGGACTGCTGGGGCCGAATGGCGGCGGCAAGTCTTCGCTCTTCCGCATTCTTTCCACCATGATGGTGCCCACCGAGGGTCGCGCCGAGATCGCGGGGCACGATGTCGCCCGAGACCCCGCGGCGGTCCGCCGTACGGTCGGCGTGGTGTTCCAAACGCAGAGCCTGGACAAGGCTCTCACGGTCGAAGAGAATCTCCGCGCGCAGGGGCATCTGCATGGACTCAGCGGCGCCACACTGCGCGGCCGCATGGAGAATGCCATGCAGCGGCTCGGCCTGGAAGATCGGCGTAAAGATCTGGTGGACACGCTTTCGGGCGGCCTGCGCCGCCGCGTGGAGATCGCCAAAGCGCTGCTCCACAAGCCCCAGGTTCTTTTGATGGACGAAGCTTCTACTGGCCTCGATCCGGCGGCTCGCCGTGAACTCTCCACCCATATCGAAAGCCTGCGCGATCAGGAAGGCGTCACTGTCCTGCTTACTACGCACATTCTGGCCGAGGCCGACCGTTGCGACCGCCTGGTGCTTGCTGCACAAAGGCAAGATCGTGGCCCAGGGCACTCCTGTCGAACTGCGCTCGCGCATCGGCGGCGATGTGGTCGTGCTCGAATCCAGCGATGCGGAGTCGCTTGCCGCCGGCATCCGCCAGCGCTTCGGCGCGACGGCTTCCACCCGCGACGGGCAGGTGCGCGTCGAAATCTCTAATGGCCACCGCTTCATCGCCGAGGTAGTGGAGGCATTTCCCGGGTGCGGTGGATGCGGTGGGACTGCACAAGCCCTCTCTGGAAGATGTATTCGTGCGGGAAACGGGGGCATCCATTGAATAGCTTCCTACTGCCCGCGGCCACCCTCTGGCAGCGCGAACTGGTGCGTTTCTGGCGTCAGAAGAGCCGCGTGCTGAGCGTGGTGGCATCCCCGCTGATCTTCTGGCTGCTGATCGGCTATGGCTCTAACGATCTGGCACGGTATTACTCGGGAACGCTGGTGCTGACCGTGATGTTCTCCGCGATCTTCTCTACGATCTCGATAATCGAAGATCGCCGCGAGGGCTTTTTGCTGTCAATGCTGGTTTCCCCGGCTCCCCGTACTAGCCTGGTGCTGGGCAAGATCCTCGGCTCGGCTACGCTAGGATGGATACAGGGCTTGATGCTTTTGATTTTCGCCCCACTCGCGGGGGTCAGCATCGGGCTTGCCGGCGTGATCCCGGTAGTCGTGGCGATGTTCCTGATCTCGTTTACGCTTACCGGTTTGGGATTTGCAATCGCATGGAAAATGGATTCGACGGCCGCATTTCACGGCGTCATGATGCTGCTGCTGGTGCCGATGTGGATGGTTTCCGGGCGCGCTGTTCCCGATGGCCACGGCTCATGGAGCGATCAAGGCGCTGATGTGGGCCAATCCGATGACGTATTCAGTGGCGCTGCTGAATCATACTCTGGGTCTGCCGAATGCCGACCCCGGCGCGATGGAGAGTCTGGCGGTGACAGCGGCGTTCGGCCTCGCGCTGCTGCTGCTCAGCGGCATGTTGGCCGCGCAAAAATCCACGCGCAGCGCTGCATGAGTAGGGCTGACCTACCGGGCACAAGACAGGCAAGGATGCCTGTCCTACTCTGTCTCCTCCTCCTGCTTACAGGCTGCGCCGACGTGAAGCCCCTGCCAATACTCGGCCAGGTGCCGCAATTCCAACTCACCCGGGATACCGATCAGCCGTTCGACAGCCGCACCCTGGACGGGCACATCTGGGTGGCGGATTTCATCTATACGACCTGCGACGGCCCGTGTCCCATGATGAGCCACCAGATGCGCGGCATTCAGAATTCCACCGGCGCCACACCCGATCTGAAGTTGGTTTCCTTCACGGTGGATCCCGCGCACGACACGCCGCCGGTGCTCGCCAAGTACGCCTCCCACTTCAAAGCCGACCCGGATCGCTGGTATTTCCTGACCGGTGAAATGGAGCGTCTCAATGAACTTGGAGTCAAAGGCTTCCGGTTGAATAGCGTGGATGGCAGCCTGAGCCACAGCACCCGCTTCGTGCTGGTGGATGGCAAGCGCCGCATCCGCGGCTTCTACCTTTCGAGCGACGATGGTTTTCCCCAGAAGCTGCTCCACGATATCCGGCAACTGCAAACGGGACGCTCATGATTTCCCTGCTGCCCTCGATTAATGCGACGCTGAATGCGCTCTCCGCGGTCCTGTTGGTCTGGGGCTACCTGCTGATTCGCCGCAAGCAGATCGCACAGCACCGCCGTGTGATGAAGACCGCCTTTGCCACGTCCTGCCTCTTCCTGGTCTGCTACCTGATCTATCATGCGCAGGTAGGATCCGTGCCCTTCCACCACGAAGGCACGATGTTGCGCACTACTTATCTCTCCATCCTGCTGACGCACACGATTCTGGCGGCCACAGTCCCGGTACTCGCCATCATCACGTTGCGCCGCGGCCTTGCGGGGCGATACGACAAGCACCGCAAGATCGCCCGCTGGACGCTCCCCATCTGGCTCTACGTCTCGGTCACCGGCGTGGTGGTCTACGTCATGCTCTACCATATTGCGTAAGGGCGGCCCGGCGGTGTCCGGAACTCAGCAGGGCTTGCGGCAGGCAGTTACGACGATTGCGCTGAATTTACTTCCGTTCGCCGGAGCTGAGCCTGCGTACCCGCATACGTGAGATCCTTGATTCCGAGGTCGGTCACAACCGCGGGCAGATCTTCGTACATCAACTTCGCCTCGCCCCATCCCTCGCGCCGCTGCCTGCGCAGCCATATATAGATGCCCGCGAAATTCAGCAGGTAGAACGGGTACACGAACCAGACCTGGCTCGCTGTTGCGATCACCACCGAGATAATTGGGACCATCCCGCACAGGACGGCGATGTACCCGCCCACGATGCCGACGAGCGGCCGCTTTCCCGGTTCATAGGAACACGTGAACGGGAGTTTCTGCCAGCTATGGAAGAGCGCCTCGAAGATGGAAAGCGAGACCAGCAATTGAAGGGTCGTCATGCGCAGCGCAATCGTCAAGCCCATCACATAGACCGTCACGGGAAACAGGATCAGATAGATGGGCGCCACGGCGTAGGCCATGACGAAGCGCTCCACCGCCGACATCCACTCGGCGCGTCCCTGACTTTCGGTGATCTGGAAGATCCAGTTGGCGCGCAGTTCGCTGGGGATCGCCAGCACGTGACGAAAGCCATTCAGGATCACTACGGTGCAGGCCAGCGGCCAGAAGAGCACCATGAATCGCAGTGCCCGGGTCAGGCCTTTCGTCCGCGTCAACAGCGCGCCGTTGATGAGGGAACTGTTCAGGACTACGGCCAGCGCGGCGCCCAGGTAGACCAGCCACAGCAACCGGTGGGTGCGGCTGCGCGCCAGCGTTTTCGCCAGGAAACTCATCACCGCTTCACGACGCGGAGTGCGAGCCAGCAGCCGGATGAGGCTCCATTGGCGGACTCTGGTTACCGTCAGGCGGGCCGGCGCTTCGACAATGAGTTTGCGAGACCGGCGGTAGCTGATGAAGTACGTCACGAGGGCAAGCGCCGGAGCAGCGGCGGCAGCGAAGAGCGCTCGCCGAGCCATGGCGTGGAAGAACGGATCGCCGACGCCCTTCAGCGTTTGGTGCAGGCCTGTGAACCACACCGGAGGAAGCCACGCGCCGAACTCGGGCAGTTTACGGATGGTCTCGAGATTCCATTCTTTGATGGACCAACTGTAGAAGCCGCCGAGCAGGAACAGTCCCGCGAGCGCGCCCTGCACGTAAACCGATACGCCCGCGAACAGGTTCGCGGGAAGCGCATTCAGCAGCACGCCCTGCAGCGCCAGAATCGCAAAGAAAATGAAGATACACGCGAGACAGGCGGAAGCTGCCTGCACGGCCGCCTGTCGCGCGAAGGACCCATCCAGCCGCCACCCTCCGCCGAATTCCAAGGGCGCAATCAGGCTGGGCAGGAAATTCATCGCGGCGATCACTACCCCGGAAAACAGCAGCACGGAAACGAACCGAGCAATAAAGATCTGCCGGGAACCCACCGGCAGCGAAGCCATCGCCAGATAGTCGCGCCGGCTCGGAAACAGCGATTGCCATTGGAGCAGCGCGATCAGTCCGGTGACGCAGACCATCAGAGTCAGCAGCGCGATCTGGTCGGCTAGCGCGGCGGCGCGCAGCCCTTCGTTTGAGAGCCGGTGATAGTGGAAGGCGTAGGCGGGATCCATCGCTCCCTCTCGAACCAGCAGAAGGCCCGCCGGCAGGAACATCGAGAAGACACCGATCGCCGCGCTCCTCCATTGGCCCGGCGAGGAGGACCACTCGCCATCGAACATCCGCCGCAGAAAGTGACGGGTCAATTCGAACGGCACGCCGTGCGTTTTCTCCAGCCAGCTCACGCCTGCATCACCTCGAGAATGTGGTTGGCCACCGAGCGATGGTTCTGTTCCCTGGTGAGCTGGCCGAAGATGCCCTCCAACGACGCTTCGTGCATCGTCTCGCGCAGGTGGTCGATGGAATCGTGCGCCGCCACGCGTCCTTTGCACAGGATCAGCACCCGCGAGCACACTTTCTCCAGAACATCCAGCACGTGGGAGCTGTACAGAATCATCCGGCCCCGGGCGGCCAGCCCCTCCACCAACTCGCGGAGCACCAGCGCGGTGGTCACATCGAGGCCGGAGAGCGGCTCGTCGAGAATCAACAGGTCGGGATTGTGGAGCAGGGCTGCCGAGAGGAGGATCTTCTGCCGCATACCCTTCGAATAGGCCGATACGAAGCAGTGCCGGTCGTCCCAGAGCGAGAAGAGGCGCAGGAATTCATCGATCTTGGATTCCAGGACCGGCCGCGGCAGGCCGCGGAGGCGCCCCACGAGTTCGAGATACTCGCGACCCGACAGGTGAGGATAGAGATGAGGCTCCTCGGGCACGTAGCCGATGCGCGCCTGAAAACCTGTGAGATCCTCGAGGACACTCCTGCCTTGAAAGCGGACTTGTCCCTCGCTGGGCTCGAGCAGGCCGATGATCATTTTGACGGTCGTGCTCTTGCCGGCGCCGTTCGGCCCCACGTAGCCGAGAATCTCGCCGGGCTTGAGCGTGAAGCTGACATCCTCCACTGCGGGAATTCCGTTGAACCGCTTCGTCAACCCGCAAACCTCGAGCATGGGGCCTCCTGTGCAATGAAATTAGTCTTATATTGACACCATCCGGCGTCAAATTGTTCCCGGCCGGCTGAGCCACTATACTGATTTCTGTGCGCATCACACTTGTTTTTGTGTGGATTGCCGTGGCCCTGCTGGCGGCCGATAACGGCTGGAATACTTATGGAGGGGACGCGGCGGGGACGCGTTATTCATCCCTCAAACAGCTCACACGCGAGAACGTCGCCAACCTGCGGCCCGTGTGGACTTATCACACCGGCGCCTTGAAGCCGGAAACCGAACTTAACGAAAAGGCGGCCTTCGAGGCGACTCCGATTCTGGTGGAGGGCACGCTCTATCTGACTACGCCGTTCAACCGGGTGATCGCGCTAGACCCCATGAGCGGCGCCGAAAAGTGGACTTACGATCCGAAGGTGGATCGCTCACACGATTATTCCGAGGTGACTTCTCGCGGCGTGGCATCCTGGAGCGATTCCAAAGCTGCCACCGGCGCGCCGTGCAAGCTGCGCATCTTCGAAGGGACCATCGACGCGCGCCTGATTGCCGTCGATGGCAAAACCGGTAAGCCCTGCGCGGATTTCGGTGCGGGCGGTACGGTGAACCTGACTCGTGGAGTGGTTTACGGACCGGAGTTCCGCGGCAGTTACCAAGTGACGTCCGCGCCCACCGTAGTCGGGGACCTGGTAATCACCGGCTCTTCGATTGCCGACAACGGCGCGGTGGACATGCCCCGCGGAGTGGTGCGGGCATACGACGCGCGCACCGGGGAACTGCGATGGACGTGGGACCCCATCCCCTGGGCGGAGAAGCAGCAGGTGCGGACTGGCGCGGCGAACGCATGGTCCACGTTTGCGGCCGACGCGGCGCGCGACATGGTGTTCATTCCCACCGGCAGCGCGAGTCCCGATTATTACGGGGGGGCGCGTCCCGGCGATAACAAGTGGGCGAATTCGGTGGTCGCGCTCAAGGCTTCCACTGGCAACTTCCTGTGGGGATTTCAGGTGGCGCATCACGACCTTTGGGATTACGACGTCGCCTCGCAACCGGCGCTCATCGAGTTCCGTGGCAAGCCCGCGGTGGTGGTGACCACCAAAATCGGGCACGTGTTCGTGCTGGATCGCATCACCGGCAAGCCGCTCCACACCGTGGAGGAACGGGCCGTTCCGAAGAGCGACATTCCTGGCGAGAGCGCTTCCCCCATCCAGCCGGTCCCGACCTGGAGCGCGATGGTGCCTCAAAAACTTACCGCGGCCGATGCGTGGGGCGCCACGGCCGACGTGCGCCAGTGGTGCCGCCAGAAAATCGAGGCATTGCGCAATGACGGCCTCTTCACACCGCCGAGTGTGCGCGGCACGATCTCCTTCCCCGGTAATGTTGGCGGGGTGAATTGGGGAGGCGCCGCGTGGGACCCGGTACGCAATCTGCTGCTGGCCAACACGAACCGCGTGGCCGCCATCATGAAGGCGATTCCGCGCGAAGATATGCAGATCGCGATGGATCGCAACAAGGAAACCGCGACCGCGTGGGGCGGCGAGTTCGCGCGCCAGCGCGGCACGCCTTACGCGATGTATCGCGAGTGGCTGGTGGCGCCGAACGGACAGCCGTGCAATGCTCCGCCCTGGGGTGCGCTGGTGGCCTTCGACCTGAATACGGGCAAGCTCCGCTGGGAGTCTCCGCTCGGCGTCATGGGCGACGGCTGGCCCGCGGGGTCGATCAGCCTGGGTGGGCCAATAGCGACAGCGAGTGGATTGATCTTCACAGCGGCTGCCAAAGATCCGCATCTGCGCGCGTTCGACACCGATAGCGGAAAGGAATTGTGGTCCGCCGAACTTCCGGCAAGCGCTCAATCCACACCAATGACGTACGAATCGAACGGGAAACAGTATGTCGTGATCTGCGCCGGGGGGCACGGCAAATTGAAGAGCAAAATGGGCGACTCCGTAATCGCGTTCGCGCTGGAGTAAGCGCCCCGGCCGGTCAGGAAAAACCTACGGACCTGTCGATCTCACTGCCCCTCGTTCGATTTACTAGTAGAAAGGAAGACACAATGCGATTCATGGTAATGATCCGAGCCGACAAGAACACGGAAGCGGGCGCAATGCCGGATGAGAAGATGCTCACCGATATGGGGAATTTCAATGAGGAACTGGTGAAGGCCGGCATCATGCTGGCGGGAGAAGGCCTGCAGCCAAGCTCGAAGGGTGCCCGCGTGAAATTCAACGGAGAGAAGCGGACGGTGATCGACGGCCCCTTCGCGGAGACCAAGGAACTGATTGCCGGCTTCTGGCTCTGGCAGGTGAAGTCGAAGGAAGAAGCCATCGAGTGGGTGAAACGCTGTCCCAATCCGCTCGCTGGGGAGTCTGTGATCGAGATCCGGCAGGTGTTCGAGGCCGAAGATTTCGGCGCCGAATTTACACCTGAAGGCAGGGAGCAGGAGGAGCGGCTGCGAGCGGAAATGGAGCAGCTTAAGAAGAAGTCATGAGGGTAAAGCGGGGCGGCCGGCTCTCGCCTGTGGCATGATGGCGTGATGGATCTCTGGACACTGAGCGATCTCTGTACCCCTTGGTGCGTCCACGTGGTGGCGACATTGCGCGTGGCGGATCACATTGCGGCTGGAAACAGCGAAATCGGTCCACTGGCCGCGGCGTCGGGCGCCGACCGCGACTCCCTGCACAGGGTCATGCGTCACCTTGTCCAGAAAGGTCTCTTTGCAGAGCCGGCGCCTGGGCGATTCGAACTAAACGAACTCGCCCAGGGTCTACTCGGCGAATCCGGCCGCCTGGGCTTCGACCTGGATTCGTTTGGCGGCCGCATGGCGTATGCATGGGGAACGCTTCTCTCCGCAGTGCGCACCGGAAAGCCGGCCTATCACGAGGCGTTCGGGCGCGGCTTCTGGGAGGACCTGGATGCCCACCCCGACATCGCGGCGAAGTTCGACGCCCTGATGGGGCCGGAGGGCCACGGCGTGCCCGATTGGCGTGTGCTGGTGAATCCGGCGGACTGGGAGTCGGTGCGCACTGTGGTCGATGTTGGTGGCGGTACCGGGTCGCTGTTGGCGGAGATTCTACGTGCGCAGCCGGGCGTGAAGGGGACGCTGGTGGATCTTCCCCGAACTGTGGCGCGATCCGGCGAGGTCTTCAAGGCGGCTGGCGTGACGGACCGCGTGACCACCGTGGGACAGAGCTTCTTCGACCCGCTGCCGGCTGGAAGCGACCTGTACCTCCTGAAGAATGTTCTGAGCGACTGGCCCGATGCCGAGGCGACCGCCATCCTCCGGCGTTGCGCGGAAGCGGCCCGGCCTTCGGGCCGGGTTGTCGCCTTCAACGGCGCGGGACCGGGCGAGGAAGCATCGCCCGAAATCCTGATGATGGTGCTGGTGGGCGGCCGGGGGCGCAGTCTGGAGGAATTCCGCGAGATGGCACGCACCGCAGGCCTGCAGGTTACGACGGTGGGACGCCAGCCTTCGGGTCGCGTCATTGTGGAGTGCCGGCCGGCGTAACGTGGAACCAGTCTTCGAGATACCAATTGCCGTAGAGCCCGCGGATATCGATGGGTTGGGGCACGTCAATAACGTAGTCTACGTTCGATGGGTGCAGGATGTGGCGGTCGCGCACTGGAGAGCGGTGGCGAGCGCCGCGGACCAGGAAAAGCTGCTGTGGATCGTGGTGCGGCACGAGATCGATTACAAACAGGCCGCGTTCCTGGGCGACACTGTTCTGGCGCGGACGTGGATCGGCGTGGCCACGCGGATCAAATTCGAGCGCCACACGGAATTGCTTCGGGCAAGTGATGGCATTGTGCTCGCGAAAGCGCGTACCCTGTGGTGTCCCATCGATGCGGTCACAGGCAAACTGGTAAGCGTGGGCGGGGAAGTGCGCAGCCGGTTCTCCGTCGGGCCCGAAGACGGTTAGACCTCGTTTATATAGGAGCGGAAGCGTCGCGTGTGTACGCCTCGAAAGAGGTTTCCTTGCGGGAGTGCGCCAGGATGTCAGCCTTTGGAAGGCGGCCGAAATACCGGCGATAATCTTTGCTGAACTGAGAGTGACTCTGGTACCCGACCCGGAAACTGGCTTCACCAACGTCGATCGAGTCGAGAAGCAGGCTTCTCCTCGCCTCCTGAAGACGGATGCGTCTCTGGTAGTGAATTGGCGTCATGCCGGTAACCGCCTTGAAGTGCTGGTGGAATGATGAAGGACTCATCCCCACTTGATGAGCCAGTTCCGCCACCATGAACCCCTCGGCAAAATGCTTGTGGAGCCAGTCGATCGCGCCGGTGATGCGGCTCGACGGACTTCCGTTCCGGCAGATCTCCAGCAGGCGCGAGCCTGATGGCGCAGAGAGCAGGCGGTACAGGATCTCCTGGCGGAAAATCGGCGCCAGAGGGCCTGCCTGTTCCGGCCTGTCGAGCAAGCGAAGGAGCCGCACGACCGCTTCCAGAAGGTCGATATCTGCGTCGAAGACCGTTATTCCGGATTGAGGGCTCAACTGTGGCAACACGTCACAGCGCCGGATCACTTCTTTCAGTTCAGCGAAGTCGATCTGAACGGCCACAGCTAGAAGCGGATGGGCTCTGCTTGCGTTCACGATCCGGGAAGCCGCGGGAACATCCACGGAAGCCAGCAGGTATTGCCCTGCCCCGTACTCCAGATGTTGCGCGCCAAACTCAACGCTCTTGGTCCCTTGAAGCACCAATGCCATGCACGGGAATTGGGTGGAAACCAGCGGCAGGCTCCTCCAACCGAAACGCATCAGATGGACGCAAGGCATCACAGACATGGAGAGACGATCCTCCTCGCAGTGACGAATCAGGATCAGTCGTGCCTCTCTCTGAAGCGAAGACGCGGAGCGCATCTACCGTATCTTAACGGGTCCGCACGTCGTCGCAATCGGTGGACATCGTAACGCTCTTCTGCGCCTCGATCTGTTCCAGCCTGCTGGAGAGTGCCCCCTTGATATATCCGTAGACGTCCGGCCCGAGCGCAACGCGGGCCGGCGCGCTCTCGGCGTCGAAGGTATCCACGATCGCCCGCGCCATCTTTGCCGGGTCACCGGGCGCAGTGTACCCGCACATTGCCATTCTGCGCAGGGCCCCCACCGGCCCTTCACGGTAGGCGTCCAACTCCGGACTGAGAACGCCAGAGTCGCCAAACCCAGTGCGGATTGTACCCGGCTCTACGAGTGTCGTCTGGATTCCAAAGGCAGCGACCTCGGGCGCCAGAGATTCGAAGAAGCCTTCGACGCCCCACTTGGTGGCGCAATACAACGAGAGACCAGCGAACCCAGCCTGTCCAGCGCCACTGGAGATCTGGATCAGACGACCGCCGCCAAGAGGACGCATATGAGCTACCGCCACCCGCGCCAGTTCGATCGACCCAAGGAGGTTCGTGTCCACGATACGCCGAATCGCGTCTGGCTGAAGTTCCTCCGCCGCGCCCAGCACGCTATATGCGGCATTGCTGACGACGGCGTGAGCCCTGCCGAAGTGCTTGACGGCAGCCTGAAAGGCATTCCTAATATTCGCTAAATCGGACAAATCGAGCTCCGCGATCCAAAGCTGCTCCGGGAACTGCTTCTTGAGTTCGCCCGCGTGGTTGAGATTGCGGACCGTGCCCGCCACCCTGCCGCCGCGCTGCAGGACTTCCGCGGCGATACTGCGGCCGAGTCCGCGGCCAATACCGGTGATAAACCATGTGGACGATGAGAGCGGAATGCGTGGGGTCTGCTGTGATTGTGTTTGGGTCATGTGATCACTCTACCGGCCCGGGCAGCAGATGCGTGAGAAAGACCCTCCGAGAAATTAGCTAAATCCTACAAATTTGGATGGACATCCCGGTGGCCGGCGGGCGATGCATTACGCGAGCGAAGTGATGCACGGCGCGAGCTAGTCGATCACATCGGGCAGAAGCTCGATGTTCTTTTCGCCGGCGGCCTTGCGCTGGGCGTACTTCTGCACCCAGGCTTCCCAACTGCGCCCGTCCGCCATATCGCGACCGGTGAACGAGACACGCGCGACGTCGGCGTAGTTCACGGTTACCTTCCTTCCGCCGCGTCACGATCCGCATGGTGGAAGCGGCCGCAGTGGCGGCCAGGCGCCGATCGAAGACATAGCCTGCCAGGGATTCGCCGCTGTTCAGAGTCACGGTCACGTCGCCGCGATAGTCGAATGCCTGTTCGATGCCTTCGGCCAACTGTTCCGGGCCGGCGATGTCGGTGCCCTTAAGAGTGGGCCGGGGAGCGATGGCTTCAATCTGGACGAGCGATGCCTGCGGCTTCTCGACTTCAATCTGTTTGAGTGCGTCGCGATCGCGGTATTGCGAGAACAGCATGGCGCGAACGGTGGCGAACACGCCGCGGAGCGAGAACGTGTAATCCACCGCCGAGGCCTCGTAGCCGGAGTGCAGCATGCAGTTGGCGCATTTCGCATTGCCGGATTCGTAGCCGTACTTCGACCAATCGGTGGAATCCAGCAGTTCCTGAAACGTGTCGGTGTACCCGTCCTGCAGCAGGTAGCAGGGCTTCTGCCAGCCGAAGATGCTGTAGGCGGGCATTCCCCACGGCGTGCAGTGCAGGTTGCGCTTTCCCATGAGGAACTCCAGGAACAGCGGCGACATATTGAAGCGCCAGCGGGGGTCGCGATTGGAGAGGATCTTGCGGAACATCGACTGGTTGCCCTCTCGTCCCGTGAAGTGCTGCTGGTCCGGCGCCTTGTCGTAGGAGTATCCCGGCGAGATCATCATGCCTTCGACACCGGCATCCATCATTTCGCTGAAGAAGGCGCGCACGGACTTGCTGTCGACGCCCTCGAATATCGTGGTGTTGGTAGTTACGCGGAAGCCGGCCTGTACTGCCTGGCGGATGGCGTCGAGGGCGATTTCGTACCCGCCTTCCTTACATACGGAAAGATCGTGATGCTCCTTTTCGCCATCCATGTGGACCGAGAATGTCAGGTACTTGCTCGGCTGGAAGAGGTGCAGCTTCTCCTTCAGGAGCAGTGCGTTCGTGCACATGTAGACGTATTTCTTGCGCGCCACCAGGCCCTTGACGATCTCGTCGATACGCGGATGCATCAGCGGTTCACCGCCCGGGATGGCCACCGTGGGCACGCCGCACTCCTCGACCGCGCGGAAGCAATCTTCGGGCGTCAACTCGCTCTTCAGGATGTGGCCCGGATACTGGATCTTCCCGCAGCCGGCGCAGGCCAGGTTGCAGCGATAGAGCGGCTCCAACATGAGCACCAGCGGGTACTGTTTACGGCCCTTCAGCTTTTGCTTGAGGACATAGCTGGCGACCGTCCACATCTGCGACGCGGGAACAGGCATATCCTCTATACTACAAAAAGAGAAGATGCGAATGCGAATCGCATTCGCGTTTGATCCACATGACGCCTCCCGCCAACCGACGATCGCCGCTCCAGGCGCGAAGCAACAAGACCGTGGAGGAGATTCTCGACGCGGCATCGTCGCTGCTCGGACGCATTCCGTTCGAGCAGATCAATACCAGCCGGATTGCCGCGGAGGCCGGCATCTCCGTAGGCGCGCTGTATCGCTTCTACTCCGACCGGCAGGAGATCTTCGACGCGATTGCAGTGCGCGAACTGGATGCCTTTCGGGCCGAGATCGAGCGTGCGTTTTCCGCCCGGCAGTTGATCTTCTCCCCGCGAAAATCGCTGGGGCGTGTTCTGGACGCGTACGTCGATTTTCTGGAGAGCCGTCCGCATTTCCGCGAGTTGTCGCTCGGCAACCACATCAGCGATTGGACGCGTGAAAGCCAGTCCGACCCGCAAACCGGGCCGGGAGGGATTCTGGGCGACCTGCTGGTGAAGAAATGCGGCTGGAAACCGGGGAAGAAACTGCAGATGAAGATCCGCATCGCGGCCGAGGCGGGCGACCGGGTGATTGCCTTCGCATATAAGCAGGACTCGCCGGAGGAGCGCCAGGCTGTGCTGAAGGAGTTGAAGGAAATGCTGACACGGTATCTGCTTCCATAATCAGACTTCTGTATCTGATATTCTGAGTCGAATGAAACCCGTCACTCGCCGCGGCTGGCTGCAAGCCACCGCGTGTCTCGCCGGCGCGCCCTGCGCCTGTCTCGCCCAGACTTCCAAAGACGGCTGCACCGTGCCGGAGGCGCCTGCCGACGGGGTTCGCATCGAACCCGGGTTGATCACGATCCGCCTTGAGCGGACTCCCGAACTCAACCGCACCGGTGCGTCCGTCAAGATCGTCGACACCGCGCGCAAACTCCAGATCATTGTCGCGCGAACTACAAAAGACCGGTTCGTTGCGCTCGATCAGAAGTGCACGCACGGCGGCGGGGCGTTGACCTACGTACACAAGCATCAGCATCTTTACTGCACCTGCTGGGGCCATTCGAAGTTCGCTCTGGATGGCACCGTACTGCGCTGGCCGAACCAGCAGACGCCGAGGCCCCTGCGCGCCTACCCCGTGGAACGTAAGAACGGTCTGCTCGAGATTCGGGTCGGGGGGCTCGTATGATACGGCAGGCTGTGTGGATCGCCGCGATCGGTGTCGCTGCTTCGGCGCAGCAGCCGGCTTTCGTCCAGATTCCGCCGGGATCGTTCATCATGGGATGCGACGCCGCATTGCCATGCGCCGAGAGTCTCCCCCGCAAACGCGTCGAATTCGATCACCCGTTTCAAATGTCCGCTACGGAAGTCACGGTGAGCCAGTTTCGTAAATTCGTCAACGCCACTGGTTACCGAACGGATGCCGAAAAGGCCGGCGAAATCCACACGTGGCGAGCCCCTGGCTTTCCCTTGCGGGGCAACCAGCCGGTAGTGTTCATGAGCCTGAACGATGCCAAGGCGTACTGCGAGTCAATTGGCGCACGCGTGCCACTGGAAAACGAGTGGGAGTATGCCGCCCGCGCCGGCTCCACCACGTATCATTACTGGGGCGAAGAGATCGACGACCGGTACCTGTGGTATTTCAACAATACCGACCAGCGGCCGGAACCCGTGGGTCGAAAGCTCCCGAACGCGTGGGGACTTTACGATATGGAAGGCAACGCAATGGAGTGGGTGCAGCGCGGGCCTCACTCCAGCATCACGCGCGACGATGCGGGCTCGGTTCGCGGCGGATCGTATGCGAGCTGTCCCGAGCCGTATCCGCCAGCCAAAGGACAGCGCCAGCGCGCCATCGGTCTTGGCCCGACGTTTCCGGGATTCAAGAACAGCACCTTCCGACCGGAGGAACGCCGTTTCGACTACGGCATTCGTTGTGCGAAATAGGCTACCAATGGCTGCGCAGGAACGTCGCGGCATCGGCCATGGCTTCGCGCGCCACCCGCAGAATTCCCGGCATGGTGAAGAAGCCGTGGATCGTACCTGGATAGCGATTCGCGGCGCCCCCCAGACGCCGGGCGTACGCTTCGCCTTCATCGCGCAGCGTGTCGCACTCAGCGGTAAGCACCCATGCGCGGGGAGCGTGCTTCAGGTCCGCGGCGAATCGCGGCGAAGCCAGCGGATCGCGCGGGTCTGTACCTTCGGGCAGGTATTCGCGCCAGCCGCGCTTCATGTCGACGGCGCCGGGACCGTATCCCTCCGCAAATTCTTCATAGGAGGGCTCGCTGCAGGTGGCATCGATCATGGGGTAGATGAGCACCTGGCTGCGCAGGGCCGCTCCGCGATGGCCCAGCGCGGCCCCGGCAGCAAGGTTCGCTCCAGCGCTATCGCCCGCCACCGCCACGGCAATTCCCTGCCCCAACGCCCATTCCACCGCCAGACGGGCGTCTTCGGCAGCGGCTGGAAAGCGGTGTTCGGGGGCGAGGCGATAGTCCACGGCGAGCACGCGGCAGTTGGCGGCCAGCGCCAGCGTGCGGCAGATGGGGTCGTGACTCTCGAGATCGCCGCTGATGAAGCGCCCGCCGTGGAAATAGACTAACAAGGGCAGCGCGGCATCGGTGATCGGCCAGTACTGGCGGGCCCGCAGATATCCGGCCAGTACGAGGTTTTCTACGCGGGCGACGGTAGGTGGAGTCCCGGCGAGGACTGCCGCCTGGCGAAGCCGTTCGCGCGTGGCGGCGATATCCAACGCGCCGCGCGGGGGCAGTAGTTTTTGCGCTTCCAGGTATGCGGCGACTTCGGGATCGAGCGGCATCAGGCACCGGCGCGCAAACGTGTGAAGATTTCGCGATAAAAGAAAGGGTGCGACTGCCAGGTCTGGGCGGTGACGACGCGTCCGTCGCACACGGCGTGCTGGTCGATAAATTTGGCGCCGCCGAGTTCTGCTTCGCGCCGCACGTGGTGGTAGCAGGTCACTTGTTTGCCGCTGGCGAGGCCGGCTGCGGCCAACACCTGTACGCCGTGGCAGATGGCAAAGATCCATTTTCCAGCACGGTCGAAGGCACGCAGGATGTCGAGCAGCGACTCGTTATTGCGCAGATACTCTGGAGCGCGGCCGCCCAGCAAAAGGATCGCCTCGTAGTCCTGCACGCGAACCTGATCGAAGGCGAGGTCGGCATCCAGACCATATCCGCGGCGTTCGATGTAGGTGTCCCATCCTGGTTGAAAATCGTGCATGACCAGGTGCAGGCGCCGGCGCGAGGGGGCGGCCACAACGGGCTCCCAACCTTCTTCCTGAAATCGGTGAACGGCATAGAGGGCTTCGTAGGACTCGCCGCCGTCTCCGGTGACGATGAGGATTTTCGGCATCCTTCCAATCTAACGCGTCTCTTCGTGCAACACCGCGCATTGAGCGCACGGGCTTCAGGTGTGATAGTTTCTGTAGGACGAGGTGGAAATGACGGCACTGCGAATCCTTGCACTGGCTGCGCTACCGGCGCTGTGGCCGGCCCTTCCGGCTGCCGGACCAACCCTGGATTACAACTTCTTCAAAGAGCGGGTGCAGCCGATTTTTCTCGCGAAGCGCCCAGGACACGCGCGCTGTGTAACGTGTCACAGCCATGGCGCGCCGCCTCTACAGCCCTTGTCGCCGGGAGCGACCACGTGGAACGAGGAGCAGTCGCGGGCGAACTTCGCCATGTGGAAAATGTTCGTGGTGCCCGGCAATCCGCTCAAGAGTCCGATGCTGCTGCATCCCCTGGCGATAGAGGCGGGCGGCGACCACTTCCACGCGGGCGGGAGGCATTGGAAGTCACAGAAAGATCCGGAGTGGCAGACCATGGCTGCCTGGGTAAATGGCCAGACGGTAGGGGGTGGCAAATGATTCGTATAGCGCTCGGAGTTTTTGCGGCGGTTACTTTGCTGTACGGGGACGGAGTTCGCGTACTACAGACCAACGCGGCCGGAGACAACATTGATGTGATCGATCCCGCCACCAACCAGGTGGTGGCAACCATCGAGGATATCGAGGTTCCGCACGGGGTGACGATCGCTCCGGACGGCCGGCGTATCTACGTCACAAACGAATCGCTGAGCACACTGGACGTGGTGGACGCGAAGACGTTGAAGGTCACCAAGCGGATTCCGTTGAGCGGCCGGCCCAACAACGTGGCAGTGGGCAAAGACGGCTCGCGCGTCTATGTAGGCATCGCGGAGGCGCCTGGGGCGGTGGACGTGATCGACACGGGGCTGATGACCAAGGTGAAGAGCATACCGGTAAAGGGTGCGATCCACAATGTTTACGTGACGCCGGACGGCAAGTATGCGGTAGCCGGATCGATTCCGTCGAGCACGATCAACGTGATCGACACCGCCAGCAATACGGTGGCGTGGATGCTGACACTAAGCGCCGGGATCCGTCCGATGGCGTTCACGCGGAACGCGGATGGTTCAACCAAAGAGATCATCGTGCAGCTTTCGGACTTTCACGGATTCGCGGTGGTGGACTTTGCGGCGCGGCAGGAGACGCGGCGCGTGACGCTGCCGGATCCCGCAGGGCAGGAGAAGGAGACGGAGGGTATACAGGGCGCGCCCGCGCATGGGCTG
The DNA here is from genome assembly GCA_963792055.1 of uncultured Solibacteraceae bacterium. GTDB lineage: Bacteria > Acidobacteriota > Terriglobia > Bryobacterales > Bryobacteraceae > Solibacter. The sequence goes on from CAWBUV010000014.1 coordinate 107,409, forward strand.
GCAATCGCCGCGGACGGTAAGACGTTATGGGTCACGAGCAAGTATTACGGCTACGTGGCCGCGTACTCACTGCCGGATTGCAAGCTGCTGAAAGTGGTACCGGTGGGAAGCCACCCGGAATGGCTCACCATTCCGCCGGACGGCAAGAGCTTGTATGTGGCAATCGCTGGAAGAGATGCAGTAGCAGTGGTGGACACCAAGACAATGACCCTGGTGAAAACCATACCCGTGGGCGCTGTGCCGAAGCGCAATGCCAGCGGTATGCTGCGCACGGATTAAGTTTTCTAACTGATTCGGAGACCCGCCACGGCCCATTTGGGCGAGCGGACACAATTCCGGGTTTTCTATTACACCCCACAGCTACACCCCATAGCCGTATCGCGCCATCGCTGTTAGTGGTGAGGTATTTCTGTGGCGAAGCGCCAAGAGGTCATTCCAAAACTTCTTCCTTGGCTCATTGTGGCGGGCCTGGCGACGCTGGCGGGCTGTTCCCGTACAGAGCAGGCTGTATCGCCCGCCGCCGCGCAGGGAAGCCACTCCGGCTCAGCGAATCGAGCGGCTCCGAATCCGCTGCCGGGCATGCCTCCATTAATGGAAACGCACAATATTTATGCGGCGGACCGGCCGGGCAACTTGAGCGGCGCGGTAAAGGGCTATCCGCCTCGCGTGTACGTACCGAACAGCCGAAGCAATTCAGTGACGGTGATCGACCCGGCGACGTACCGGGTGATCGATCATTTTTCCGTTGGGCGCCTGCCTCAGCACGTCACGCCATCCTATGACATGAAGACGCTGTGGGTGCTGAACGATAAGGGAAACAGTCTGACGCGTATCGATCCCGCGACGGGCAAGCGGGGTGAAACGATACACGTCACCGACCCTTATAACATGTACTACACACCAGATGGGAAGTACGCAATTGTGGTGGCGGAGCAGCAGCGGCGTTTGAACTTTCTGGATCCAACCGACATGACCCTGCGGCACTCTTTGCAGGTCCCGTGCAAGGGAGTCGACCACATGGATTTTTCGGCCGACGGCAGGTATCTGATCGCAAGCTGCGAGTTTGGCGGATCGATCATTAAGGTGGATGTCGAGCGGCAGGAGGTGCTCGGCAGTCTTGCGCTGGAGCCGCGCGGCATGCCGCAGGACGTGAAGCTGTCGCCTGATGGAACGGTATTCTTCGTCGCCGATATGGATGCCGACGGCGTGCACCTCATCGACGGCGAGCATCTGCGGCAGATCGGCTTCCTGCACACCGGAAAGGGCGCACACGGCCTGTACGTCAGCCGGGATTCCAAGGTGCTTTACGTGTCGAACCGAGGCGAAGGAAGCGTGTCGGTGATCGACTTTGCGAGCCGGAAAGAGGCCACGAAATGGCGGCTTCCCGGTGGCGGGAGCCCCGACATGGGCGGCGTTTCGGCGGACGGCAAGGTGCTCTGGCTCGCCGGCCGGTACAATTCCGAGGTTTACGCGATCGACACCAGCGACGGCAGACTGCTGGCGCGCATTCCGGTGGGACGCGAACCGCACGGCCTCTGCGTGTACCCACAACCCGGGCGCTACTCTCTGGGGCACACCGGGATCTTCCGCTGACCGCTTCGCAGTGTCACAATCTACATATGCATTTTCGGATCGCCGCATTGGCGCCGCTGTGCCTCGTTGGAGTTTCGCTCTGCCAGACTGCCGACGTTGATCCGCAAGAAAGGCGATTGCGAGCCGACCTTGATTTCCTCACTTCCAGTGTGCTGGCGGGCCGCCTGTCGTTAAGCCCGGAGGCGGAGATCGCGGCGCGATATATCGCTTCGGATTTCGAGAGGACCGGGCTTCAGCCGGCGAGCGGCAGCTCGTATTTGCAGGAGTTCCCGTTGATCGCGTACCGCTCCGATCCGCAGAAACGCGCCCTCACACTTACTCGCGGAGGCGTCGCGAAAGCCTTCCCTAGCGCCGACATCGGCGGCGGATTTAAGAACGAAGTGCGGGTCAGCGCGCCGGTGGTTTTTGCCGGATATGGGATTTCCGCCCCTGAGTACGGATACGACGACTACGCGAACATCGACGCGACGGGCAAGATCGTGCTGATCTTCGACCATGAGCCGCAAGAAGACGACCCACGTTCTCCGTTCAATGGCGCTGGACACACGATTCACGCGGGGCGCGCTATCAAGGTCGCGAACGCGCGGCGGCACGGGGCCGTCGCGGTACTGATCGCCAGCGAGCCTTTGCGCCGGCACGCAGGGCTGCTCGAACCGCCGGCGCGGGGAGCGAATCAAGGGCAAACGCTGCGGGCTTCCGCCCCGTCCCAGTCGATTGACGACGCGGGGCAGATTCCCGCGTTCTCTGTAGGAGACAATGCGCTCGCCGAGCTGCTGTCCGCATTGCGAGAGAAACCGGCGGAACTGCAACGCGCGATCGAGATGTCGCTGCGGCCGCAGTCCGCCAGTCTTCCCGACACGATAGTCGAAGTGCGAAGCAAGAACGCCGAGGAGCGACGCGGAATCTCGTTCAATGCGGCCGGACTGCTGGAGGGCAGCGACCCGGTACTGAAGTCGGAGACCATCGTGCTTACCGCTCATTATGACCACCTCGGTGTCCGCAACGGAAGGGTTTATCCGGGTGCGAACGACAATGCATCGGGCACGGTCGCGGTAATGGAGTTGGCGCGGATGTTTGCCGCGAGCGGCAAGCGGCCGAAACGAAGTGTGCTGTTCCTGGTGTTCGGGTCGGAGGAGGAGTTGATGCTGGGTTCGTTCTACTACACGGCCCATCCCCTGCGACCGCTGGCGGGGACACGGGCGGTGCTCAACCTGGACATGATCGGCCGCGACGAGGCACACATTCCGCAGAGCGAGGGAGTGCTGCAGATTCCGGCCGACACCAGCAACGGGTTGAATCTGGTGGGCGCGTATTACAGCCCCGATTTGCTGGCGATCATCGAACGACAGAACCGCAGCGTCGGGTTAGAGCTGGATACGAAGTTCGACCGCGATCACCTGCTCAACGCGTTGTTCCGGTGCGACCACCTGCCGTTTCTGGTCGCGGGCGTTCCGGCGGTGTGGCTGTTCGGGGGTTTTCATCCCGGCTACCACGAGCCCTCGGATACCGTGGAGGCGCTGAACTTCCCGAAGATGGAGAAGGTAATTCGACTGGCATACCAGGTTGCGACGGAGGTTGCGAATGGGGCGGGAGGGCCTGGCTTTGGGTCGAAGGGCGGTGGGAAGTAAGTGATGCCGGCGTGTGCACTCGGCTCGTTGGGCCGAGGCAGAGCTTTCTTGCGAGGCCGAACTGGCGAAGGCCCCGTATACAGAGCCAGTTGATATCCAGCTCATACCAGGCAAGGCCATGGCGGACGGAGCGCGGGTCGGCGTGGTGATTGTTGTGCCAGCCTTCGCCAAAGGTCAGGAGCGCGACCCACCAGTTGTTGGTGGAATCATCGGGGGTCGCAAAGCGGCGACTGCCCCAGGTGTGGGCGGCAGAGTTGACCAGCCAGGTGCCATGCAGTTCCACTGTGGTTCGCAGGAAGATGCCCCAAGTCACGAGGCTGGCGGCCAGGAATACGCCGCCGCGGACGGCGCCCCACACAGCGAGAGCGCCCGCAAGCACGAGTAAGGGGAGAACGTGCCATTGCTCCAGCCAGCGATGAAAGGCATCGCGCTCGAGATCGGGCACGTAGCGCGCGAGCGCGCCATCCTGCATCGAGTCGCCCCGCACCAGCCAACCGGCATGCGACCACCACCAGCCGTCGCGCGGCGAGTGCGGGTCACCGGCCTTGTCGGAATTGTGGTGATGGAGGCGATGCGTCGCGACCCAAAAGAGCGGACCGCCCTGCAGGGCGAGAGTGCCGCAGATGGTGAGGAAGTATTCGAGCCACCGCGGCGTTTCGTAACCGCGATGGGTGAGGAGCCGGTGATAGCCCATACCGATGCCCCAGCCGCCTGAGATCCAGAGCAGCACGAGTGCGATGAACAGCGCTTGCCACGTGAACAGGAAAAGGGCCGCCAATGCACCGGCGTGAAAGATCACCAGAGCGCCGATCGTGATCCAATTCAGGCGCGAGCGATGATCGGACATTACCGCCCTTCCTTAAGCACTTCCCGCACCTTGGCAGCCAGGACATCCTGCGTAAAAGGCTTTGGAAGGAATGCGAGTTCAGACTCCGGCAACCCCTGAGGCAGGATCACGTCCTCCGCATAGCCCGACATGAGCAGCACCTTCAGGTTCGGCCGCAATTGGAGGACCTCCATGGCCAGGTCCCTACCGTTTATCCCGGGCATGACGATGTCTGTCAGCAGAAGATGAATCTCGCCGGGAAACTCGGCGGCAAGTTCGCAGGCCCGCGCGCCGCTTTCGGCTTCCAGAACGTGGTACCCGAGGCTGCCGAGAGTGAGCTTGGTCAAACGGCGCACCGCCTCTTGATCCTCCACGACGAGCACGGTCGCTCCTCCGCTCGCCTTGTCCGAGACACGGGGGTCGGGGCGTGGCGGCTCCGGGAGAGGGAGGATGCGGGGCAGATAGATCCGGAACGAAGTCCCTTCGCCCACCCGGCTTTCCACTTCGATCCATCCACCGCTTTGACGAACGATCCCGTAAACCGTGGCCAGTCCGAGTCCGGTCCCCTTCCCCTGCTCCTTGGTGGTGAAGAAGGGCTCGAAGATGTTCTGGCGGACCTCCTCGGGCATGCCGGCTCCGGTGTCCGTGAAGGTGGTTAGAACGTGACTGCCCGGAGCGACTCCAGGGTAGGCCGCGGCAAGTTCCTCGTCCACCTCAATGTTGGCGGTGGCGATGTGGAGCTTGCCACCATTGGGCATGGCGTCCCGCGCATTGGCAGCGAGGTTCACGATGACCTGGTGAATCTGCGCGTGGTCCGCCATTACCCAGGCCGACTCGGCGGCCGGCTGGATGACGAATTCGATGTCCTCGCCAATCAACCGCCGGAGCATGCGTTCGGCATCTCGCACCACGGCGTTCAGGTCCAGGGGGAGCGGACGGATGACCTGCTTACGGCTGAAGGCGAGCAATTGAGTGGTGAGGCTGGCGGCGTGTTCCCCGGCTTTGCCGATCTCAAGAACGTATTCGCGGAGAGGATCGAACGGACTCAAGCGGTCTGCGAGCAGCGCGGCGTAGCCGTTGATGACAACGAGAATGTTGTTGAAATCGTGGGCTACTCCGCCGGCCAGCCTGCCGACGCTTTCGAGCTTCTGGGCTTGCCGGAGCTGTTCCCGAAGATGCTCTTTTTCCACTGCGGTCCGCCTGCCTTCGGTGGTATCGTGCACCGTGCCCATGAGGTGGGTACAAACACCGTTTGCGCCGATGATGGGTGTGATGCCGACCTCCCCGCACTTGGTCCCGGTGGGAAAGGTGGTGGTCTCCTCCCACCGGACGATAGTTCGTTCCGAGATAGCCTGCCTGTATTTGGTGAGCACGAGCGACAGCGACGGCTCCGGGATCACTTCATTTACGAGTTTGCCGACCACCTGTTCGGTCGTGAGACCGGTCATTCGCAAGAATGTCGGGTTGATGGTGAGGAAGCGATACTGCTCGGGGGGTTCGACCGACAAGAGAAATAGCGCGTCTCCCACGCTTTCGTAGATGGTGGAAATCTGGCGCTCGCGTTCGTCAATCTCCTGCCGGGCGTGGCGTAGGGCTTGTTGGTGGGCGAGGTCCTCTACGTAACATTCGTAGTGCGAGGTTGTTCCGTCGCCGGCCGTAACCCTACGGGTACTCACGGACACCGAGACGAGTTCCGCATCCCGGCACTTGAACTCACATTCCACGCGGCTGACGAAGTCCTGGTCCTGGACATAGTTGCCCGGCCTGGCCCACAGTTGATGCGCGACGTCGGAAATCGCTGCGACCATTTCGCCCGGAGAGTCGTAACGAAGCATTTGCGCGAGGGCTTGATTAGCGGCAAGGAGGCGGCCATCCGGAGCAGTCCGGAAAATGCCGATGGGCGCGTCATCGAACATGCGACGGTACTGCTCCTCCAGAACTGGCGCTACGTCATCGCTGGACGTTGCCATCGAAGCAGAACCAAGCCTACTCTCCATATGTGTGCATGAGGAATTGTACCGCTTACCGTGGCTAAGTTCCGTATCGAACCTGACGCCGCCTGGGAGCATCAAAGGCTTACGATACAATGATTGGCCATGAGCCGGAACTTCTCTGCACGCCGCGAATTTTTGCGATTCCTGGCGGCGAGTCCGCTGGTCGCGATGGCACAGGAGCCGAGTGCGCAGAGGGTATTAAGCGTCCTGGATTTCGAGCCTCTGGCGCACAAGACGCTCCCTCCGGCCCATTGGGGCTACATGTCGACGGGCGTCGATGACGATTTGACCGTGCGCATGAATCGGGAGGCAATGGGGCACTATCAGATCCGCGCGCGGCGGCTGGTGGGTGCGGCGAAGCCGGATTTGAGTTTACAGGTCTTCGGCAGGACCTGGGACTCGCCGATCTACTTCAGTGCAGTAAGCGCGCAGCGCGCGTTTCATCCGGATGGCGAGTTGGGGACCGCCCGCGCGGCCAAGGCAAAGAGAGTGACACAGATGCTGTCGACTGTGTCGTCAACCAGCGTGGAGGACGTCGGGAAGGCGCTGGGCGAACCGCCGTGGTATCAGCTCTACATGCCGACTACATGGGACGAGACGGAAAAATTGGTCCGGCGCGTCGAGGCCGCCGGATGCGAGGTGCTCGCCTGGACGATTGACACCCTGGGCGGCCGCAACGCCGAGACAGGCGCGCGCCTGGCGCGAACGGACACGCGCAATTGTTTGACATGCCATTCGTCCAGACCAGACGTAAATCAGGGAAGTTCACGGAATCGTACCAAGCCGATGTTTGCAGGGCTCTCGGGCGAGATGAATCCGGCAACGCGGATTGGAGCTACGTCGACCGGCTCAAGAAGATGACGAAGATGAAGCTGTTGCTCAAAGGGATCGACACAGCGGAGGATGCGGTGCTGGCTCGCGAGCATGGAGTGGACGGCGTGGTGGTGTCGAACCACGGCGGCCGCGCGACGGAGACTGGCCGCGGGACCATCGATATCCTGCCGGAAGTAGTGGACGCGGTGGGACCGCGTTTCCCGGTATTTGTGGACGGTGGATTCCGGCGCGGCACGGACGTCTTCAAGGCGTTGTCGCTCGGGGCGCGAGCAGTCGGCATTGGACGGCCCTACGTGTGGGGACTGGCTGCATACGGGCAGGAGGGAGTGGAGCGGGTCATCGACATCCTGCGCGCGGAGTTGATCATGACGATGCGCAATTGTGGAGTCGCGGCGGCGGCGAAGTTCACGCGCGATTCTGTCCTTCGCAATGGAGTGAGGCTGTAGTTTGCGTATGTGGAACAAGGGCGTTTGCCTGCTTTCAATCGCTGTTCTGGCGGGTTATTCGCAAACGAAGAATACTTCGCTGGTCGACTTCGAGATGATGACCTGGCGGGAGGTCAAGCAGGCCCTGGCCGACGGTAAGACCACGGCCCTCATCTACAACGGGGGGACGGAGCAGCGCGGTCCTCAGAACGTGAACGGCGGGCATACCCTGATGGGACATGCCACGGTGCTGGCGATCGCACAGAGGCTGGGAAACGCGATCGCGGCGCCGGTGCTGCCGTTTTCGGTAAACAATGCGAGCGCGGCCCTGCCGGGCACGATCGGGATTACAGGGCCGCTGTTCGCGTCGATCAACGAGCAAGTGTCCGAGCAGATGATCAAGAACGGCTTCCGGAATATCGTGCTGATGGGAGATCACGGGGGCGGGCAGAAAGAACTGGCGGAGGTCGCCAGGAAGCTCACAGACAAGTATCACGGCCAGAGCATCAAAGTGGTGTTCTGTGACGCGGTGTACGAAAAGGCGAACGGAGATTTCGATAAATGGCTTGCGGCAAATCACTACCCCGTGAGCTCCCACGCAGGGATTCCGGACACTTCGGAGATGCTGTACCTGGGCGGGGACAAGGGCTGGACGCGAAAAGAGGAGATCGCCAATGCTTTGGGAGATCCGGTCCGCAAGCCGGGTGAAGCGCGCGATCCGAACGCGAAGCGAGTGAATAACGGGATTACGGGCGACGCGCGGCGATCCACGGCGGAACTCGGGAAGAAGATTTTCGAGATGAAGATAGATTACGCGGTGCGCCAGATTCAGGAACTGCTGAAGTAACGATTGCCGTCCGCCTTATTCCGATTCCGGCGCCACAAGGGCGGAAGCCCCGGCGTATGGAAGACCATCCCATTTCTCGATTTCGAGCAGCCGATTGTACTTCGCGAGGCGTTCCGACCGTGTGATCGAGCCGACCTTGATCTGACCGGCACCGGACGCCACAGCCAGATCGGCCAGGAACGAGTCTTCGGTTTCGCCGGAGCGGGCCGAGATCACCGCGCGGTATCCGGCGGCGCGGGCGCGGTCGATTACTTCGAACGTTTCGGTCAGCGTACCGATCTGATTCATCTTGACGAGCACCGCGTTGGCAACGCCTTCACGGATCCCTCGTTCCAGCCGCTGAAGATTTGTGGTGAACAGGTCGTCACCCACCAGTTGCACACGTCCGCCCAGTTCGGCAGTCAACAGCGCCCATCCATCCCAATCGTCTTCCGCCAGGCCGTCTTCTATGGAGACGATGGGATAGCGCAGGGCCCAGTCGCGAAATAGCGAGATCATTCCGGCGCTATTGAGCGAGCGCTGTTCGCTCGCAAGATGATATGCCCCACTCGCATGGAAGTGCGTGGAGGCCGCGTCAATCGCGATGGAGACCTGTGCTCCGGGCACGAATCCGGCCGCGGCGATGGCTCGGGTCAGGATGTCGAGCGCGGATTCATTATCCGGGAGCCGCGGTCCCCATCCTCCTTCGTCCGCCACGCCCGAGAGAATGTGTCCTTCCTTCTCGAGCAGGATTCGAGTTGTCCGGTGAATCGCCACTACAGCCTCAAGCGACTCGGAGTAGCTCGAGAATCCGTGGGGAACGGCAAGGAAATCCTGGAACTCAAAATGGCGGTCGGCGTGCAAACCGCCCGAGAGGATGTTGACCATCGGCAGCGGCGTGGAAGCCTTACGTTCGCCCGCGAGCCAGCGCCATAGCGGGACTTCTTTTGCCGCCGCTGCCGCCCGAGCCACCGCGCAGGAAACTCCCAGGGTTGCGTTGGCTCCGAGGTTCGACTTGCCGGGCGATCCGTCGAGTTCGATCAGGCGCGCATCTACCGCGGCCTGATCCTCGGCACTCATGCCTTCGAGCGCTGGGGCGATGCGACGCTCCACGTTGCCGGCAGCGATCCGTACACCTTTGCCGTCGTACCGGGTTGGTTCCGCGTCTCGCAGTTCCACAGCTTCGTGAGTTCCAGTGGATGCTCCGGAAGGCACATGCGCGTGGCCCCATGTGCGGCCGTTCAATTGGACTTGTACCGAGAGGGTCGGATTCCCGCGCGAGTCGAGAATCTCCAGTGCCCGGATCTTCGAAATGGTCATAGCTTTCCAAATAGCTCCGCTACCGATTTCGGCGGCGAGAGGATCAGATTGCGGGCGAACTGTCGTACCTGGTCCTGCAACAAGGGTTCGCGAAGATACTCCACCGGCGACTTCCCGTCGATGCGCGCCAACAGCAGCCAACCCAGGTGCTCCAGGGTCGCCTGCTCGATCCACGAAGCCTGCGGGATTGCGGAATGATACGCGCGCCAGAATGCGAGCGCGGCCTCGGCATACATCGAGCGCCATTGCGGACGAGCAAACGACTTCAGCAGGAGATGATTCAGCATGAATGCGGAGTCGAAGGACGGATCGCCAAAGTGGACCACTTCAAAATCTATAGCCATGACCTTTCCGCGGCCGACCAGCAGATTCTTCGGACTCCAATCTCCATGTACCAGGCTGACCCTGCGAAGAGCCGACGCTTCGGTCAACCGGGCAGCATGGGGTGCAAGGTCGGGATGCCTGCCGGCAGTGAAGCGGTAGTAGGGATCGAGCCGCAATTGATCGAAGACGGTCTGATCTCCGAATGCCTTTTCACACGCATCGTCGTGCCACGTGACACTCGCCATTCGGCCCAGCAGCGCGCCCGCCGCACGCGCGGTATCGACACAGATTTCGCCGTTCAGCAGGAGGTCTTTCCAGGCAGTGGAATCCGGCGGAGCGGCGGTCATCGCAAACAGGAAATTTTCGCGGTCCTCAAACAGCACTGCCGGAAGCGAACCTTGGGGCAACAGATCCGCCAATCGCTGCAGGGCTGCAGCCTCTCGAACCACACGCTCGCGACCGGCGAACCAGTCCTCTTGAACCCGCAGTTTTCCAAGGGCCTGTTTTAGAACGAGGGTCTGTCCGTCTGACTCCACCAGCAATACTGTATTCGAGACGCCGCCACCGAGTTCCGTGACACGCGCAGCCTCCAATTCCATGCCCCGGTTCTGCAAATACTTCGCGGCGTTGGCCGCGCTCAGCGTTTTCATCTCGGTTGTGTTCGGTATAAGTTTATATGGTGACTAGCGGAAAAGGGAGCTTTATCAACCCAACCAGGCGTGGCATCCTCGCCCTCAGCTTGCCGGCGCTGATCAGGGCACAAACAGCCAGCCACCCGCGCCTCAGCGTGGTGTGCCTGGGTGGTCATCCCGACGATCCCGAATCCGGATGCGGCGGAACGCTGGCGCGATACTCCGCGCTTGGACACACGGTCACCATTATCTACCTGACACGCGGCGAGGCGGGCATCCAGGGGAAGTCGCACGATGAGGCTGCTGCCATCCGCTCCGCCGAGTGCGAAGCGTCGTGCAAGATCCTCGGCGCGAAAGCGGTCTTCGCCGGCCAGATCGACGGCGCGACCGTTGTGGACCGTAGCGCCGCGGACTCGCTGGCGAAGCTGATCTCCGCGGCGCTGCCCGATGTCGTCCTGACCCAGTGGCCGATCGACACCCATGCGGACCACCAGGCCGCGAGCATGCTGACGTTCCGTGCGTGGCTCGCGGGCGGGCGCCGCTTCGAGCTGTTCTATTACGAGGTCAACCTGGGCGCGCAGACGATGGGCTTCCACCCTACGGACTACGTCGACATCACGGCGGTGCGAGAGAAGAAGAAGGCCGCGTTGTTCGCGCACAAGAGCCAGGATGGCGAGGCGATCTACCGCCAGCACCACGAGGTGATGGAGAATTTCCGGGGCCGCGAGGGCGGCAGTGCCGCCGCTGAGGCCTTCGTGCGAGTGTCGCGGGCCTCGGCGCCGGGGCTACCGGGTCTCGCTTAATTTCAGACCTTGATGATGCTGCGAAGAATGCCGTCCCACGGCGCGCGATACTGCTTGGTACACATGGCTGCCGCTTCTTTGTCGCCGACGACCACTTCTTTCTCGGGGTCCCAGTGAATAGTCCGCCCGCCGAGGCGAAGCGACATGTTCCCCAGATTGCAGATGATCGCCGTGCGGTGACCCATGTCCAGATCACAAAATGGACGATTGCGCGACTTGATGCAGTTGATCCAGTCGCGTTTGTTCGCATTGAACATGCGATCTTCCAGCGATTCTCCGGCGTCGGGACCGGCGCCACGCCCGGCGCCACCGGGCGGCGTTCCCGCCTGGGCTTCAAACCATGGCGCCGCCTTCGTGTCGTTATAAACCGGACCACCGGCCGGATGTCCGGCGAAGGGCGGAATCTGGTTGACCGGATCGCCATGCATTTCGGGAACAACCTGATTGGAGCCCAGGACCAGGTTGCCTTTGCTTCCCATGATTACCGACCCTGCCGAGTCACGGAAAGCGTTGGCTTCACGCACGCCCATGGTCATCACGAAGTCCGGGAATTGATAGAGGCATTCCTGGAGATCGGGCGTTTCGCCATCGTCTTCAAGGGTGTTGCGTCCGCCGAACGACACGACCTTGGTAGGACCTTTCGCTCCCGTGACCAATAGAAATGCCGAGACGCTGTGAGCGCCCAGGTTGGTCAACTGGCCACCCGAATAGTCCCAGAACCAGCGGAAATGGTATAGGCCGCGGTGCGCCTGGTAGGGCCGCTTGGGCGCTGGACCGAGCCACATGTCATAGTCGAAACCGGTGGGGGGATCGGCAACCCGCGTCGTGCCGAAACCCGGCGAGACGTTGCGTCCGCCGGCGCCTAACTTGACCATCTGGATCTTACCCAACATGCCGCTCTCGAAAGTCTTTTTGGCGGTCTGATGGGCGGGATTATGGTTGCGCTGCGTGCCCACGACGACGATGCGCTTGTACTTGTTCATCGCCTGGATCATCCATTTGCCCTCGTCGATGAACACGGTTAGGGGCTTTTCGACGTAGACATCCTTGCCGGCGGCGCAGGCCATGATGGTGAGCATGGCGTGCCAGTGATCCGGGCTCGCTATCACAACGCCATCGATGTCCTTGTTCTCATACATCTTGCGAAAGTCGCTGTAGCCCTTGGCATTGGGGTTCTCCAGGTATGCCAGACCCTCCTCGAGCCGCGGCTTGTAGACATCGCAGAGCGCGACGCGATCGACATCCGGGAAGGATTTCTTGAAATTCGTGATGTGCTGTTTGCCGATGAGTCCGAAGCCGATGAAGCCGATGCCGACGCGATCATTGGCGCCGAGCACCCGGTTATAGGAAGCTGCCGTCAAGGCGGTCATCGCGCCCATAAAACCACGGCGGGTCGATGGCGTGGAGTCCACTTGATTTGACACTGGTTGTCTCCTTCGGGACAACGCCATTCTCTTCCGTTTCACTTCCACTGTCAAAGAATGAATGAGGTGGGCTGGCGCCTTCAGGGTTGCGCACTGCCGATCGCCTTCCGCAACAAGAGCGCCCAATCGTTGCGGCCCGGCGCGGGCGGCGAGGTCCATTCGGGCCCTTCGGCCATTCCTATCGGAATCGTCTCGCCGGTCAGAGGATCGAACCAGTGAGCGAGGTACCGGCCAGCGAGAAGACGTATCGTCACCTTGCCGGCGTTGGGCAAATAGACTGCGTACGTTTGGCCCGGCTCCGCCAGGCACCAATTCCGGGTGTCCACCAGTTCGTCGTGCGGCTCGGTCTTCCACCAGTCGAAACTGGTCAGGAAATCGACCATGTGGGCATAGCCCGCCAACATGGTCGTCGTATCGTCACTGCGGCCGTTCATCCAACCGCCCCCGGTGTCCGGCCAGATTCCCACACCGCGGCGAGCCGTCTCGCCGGCGGTTCCATAGGCGCCCGCCATCGCGATATCCCAAGCGGTACGGCGCAGCGTTTCGGCCGAATCGGCCGGCGGGGCCGGCGCCCAGAGCGGATAGTGATCCTCATACCCGTACTCTTCGTTGGCCTGAGGAATGATGCGGCCGGACTTGATCTGCAGTTGACGCTCCGCGAGCATGAGCGCGTGCTGGTCGCGCGACCAATCCTGAATCGAGGTAAAGCCGAACCAATCCGAAGCACGGTCCTGGTGCTCGCGGTGAACGGGATGCGAGGTCGCCAGGTGGCGGTAGGGATCCCAGTCCTGCAGCAGGGTGCCGGTCTCATGCGCCCACCGGTCATCGCGGAAGGAGTCCAGGTCGTCTCCCAAATCCCACGTGATATTGGAGAAGGCTGCGAGGCGGGCCGCTGCGTAGCGAAAATAGCGGCGCTCCTCCTCGCTGCCCGCGGGCGGGTGGATCTTCCCATCGGCAATATCGAAGATAACGGAGATCACGATATCCTTCTCGCGAGCAAAGGCCAGCATTCGTTCGAAGCGCTGCCAGTGCTCCGGACGGAAGCGGGTATAGTCAAAGCCCGGATGATAGAAATCGTCGGCCTTCTCTGCCGGCCATGGGCTCAGGAACATGGTCCATTCGGCCGTGTTCATGGCGGGCTCGCCGTACATCATGTTGGAGCGCCCGCCCAACAGAACTCGCACGCGGTTGATCTTCAGCCGCCGAAGTCTCTCGAGGCTGGAACGGATTACACGTTCGTCGCGCCAGCCCATCAGCCAGAAGGCGGTAGTCCCGTGGAAGAAATAGTGATCCTGCGTGCCTTCCCAGATGAAGTGCCATGGGTAGGCGGGATCCACGCGGACCGGCCCGCGGTGTCCGGCAACGGTAGCTTGAAATGTTCCCTCGTGAGTTTGTTCGACGCCGTGCGCCGTGTACTTCACCGTGTAGGCATAGGCGCCGGGCTTCGATGGCATGAAGCGGATGCGGAACTGAGTACCATCGGCAGAGTCGCAGAAGCCGTCCACATGCACACGCCCGCTGGCACCGGCCGGGCCGAACGAGCCGTCGAGTTTGGCTTCGATGAACGGGTTTCCGGCGAACGGCCCGCCGACTTGCAGGCTTACTTCCACGAAATCGTAGGCAGCCACCGAAGCGGCAGATTGCGAAAACCGGACTTCCACCGGCGCCGCCCACATCAGACAACATGGTAGTAGGGCGAAGGCAAGGACGATACTCTGCATGGGTTCAAGGCGGGCGGCCTTTTGCTGCCCGACGCAAGCATTCTACACCGTTGCGCTCGCCACGAGGGAGGCCGGAAGGGCCGCCACAGACGGTACAATCGGAGCTTGCTCATGCGTCATTTGATAGCGATCCTCTGTATTGGATGGTCGGCGTTCGCGCAGTCGAAGGAGACGGCGAAGACACCGGCGCAGCCAGAAACCGCGCCCGCACAGGAAGCCAGCCCAACCGCCGACGCACGGCGTCTGGAGCTCAATCTGATCGGCAAGACGAATACGGCGGCCGGAGAGAGCCGTCGAAACGAAAACGTTCAGTTCAACCTGGTGGACAACAACGCCCTCAAGGAATTGAACATACGGTTGGGCGCCACCGCCACAATCGTCAAGGACGTTCGCCCGGAGCGCGGGTACTTCAGCGCGGAATTCGGTAACCCGCCTTCTGCAGTGCTGCATGTTCCCGCGTTTCGCGTTGGCTTTCATGGCGAGGTTTGGGAGACGCACCAGAACAGCATTTTCAGCGCGCGGTCCTTCTTCCAGGTGGGCGGCGTCAAGCCAGCGCACGAAAACGACTACGGCTTTCGCGGCGGGGTGCCCCTGTGGCGCGGCGCGGGACTTTTTCTGGAGGGCGGCCAGAAGAAATCGGGCGGCAGCGTGAACGGGAATGTGCTGGTGCCCAAGGCCGATGAACGGACTCCGCTGGCCACCGATCCCGCCATCCGGGCCATCGTCATGCGCTTTCTGGCGGCCTATCCGGCGGAACTTCCGAATCGCACCGACATCAATCCGCGAATGCTGAATACCAGCTCACCGCAGACCATCGATCAGAACAATGCCGGCGCAAGATTGGATCAGCGGCTGGGAGCTCGCGACCGGCTGAGCCTGCGCTACCAGTTCACCAGCCAGCATGTGGAAGCGTTCGAACTGGTGGCCGGCCAGAATCCGAACAGCGACACACATGCTCACACCGCGCGGCTGACGTGGGAGCGCCAGTGGAACGCCCGAACAACTATGGACGTTTCGGCGGGCTTCGACCGGATCGGGACGCTGCTGGCGCCGGAGAAGAATGCGGTGGGCCCGCTGGTTTCGATCTCCGGGCTGGAATCGCTCGGACCGCTCGCATCCATCCCCATCGATCGCAAGGTCAATCTGTTCCGCTATGGCGCGATGATCCGCCGCGTGCAGGGTGCGCACGATTGGACCGCGGGCTTCGATCTGATGCGCCGGCAGCTCAACGGCATCGAGACCGATTGCCAGCGCGGATTCTTCGCGTTCGGCAACGACTTCGGACGCGACTCGATCACCAACCTCCGCTTGGGTACTCCGACGCAGAACATCACGGCCACCGGCGATGTGCTGCGAGGCTTTCGGAACTGGGACATGCAGTTTTACGCGGGCGATAAGTGGCAGGTGAGCCGGAATCTCACCGTGCAATATGGATTGCGGTACCAGCCGGTGACGCGCCCCGTGGAGGTAAACGGGAAGAACACGATCCCCTATCCCTGCGACTGTAATAACGTGGCGCCCTATGTGAGCCTGGCGTACCGGTTGCCCGGCGAGTGGGGAACGCTGCGCAGCGCCTGGGGCGTGCAATATGGCGAGATCTACCCCGTCACCTTTCAGCAGGTGCGCTTCAGCCCGCCGCTGGTTCACAAGGTCGTAGTAACGGCGCCGAACCTGGTGAATCCGTTGGGCGCGCTCACGCAATACGGCGATGTGCCGGACCCGAAGACCAACCTCTACCTGCTCGACCCGAACCTGCGGACACCGTACGAATACCAGTACAACGGCAGTTGGGAGCGGCGCTTGTCGGGCAATTGGAATCTGCAACTGGGCTATGTGGGAAGCCGCGGGCACAAGCTGCTCACCATGTGGTACCTGAACCGCGCTCACCCCGTTGCCGGAATTCCGCTTACGACTGCCACCATCAACGAACGCCGCGCCGATCCCGAGTACGCGGAGATCCGCTATGTGTTGAACGGCTCGCGCGGGTATTACGATGCGGCGCGCGCCTCCCTGGTTCTTTCGCGATGGCGCGGGCTTTCGATGGACGTAGCGTACTGGTTTTCCAAAGCGATGGATCTGGGGTCGAGTTACACCAACACGGCTTACGACGCCGATTCCCGCATTGGCCGCAGTCAGAGCGAGTTCGAAACTCACCATGACCTGAAGGCCCGCAGCGAATTCGACCAGCCGCACTCCTTCATCTGGCGAGCCAGCTACACGTGGCGCAACTGGACGGTTTCGGGCGTCACGCTGCTGAAGAGCGGCACGCCGTTCAACGTGGTGACCGGGTCGGACGGCCCCGGTTTCGGAAATGTGGACGGCAGCGGCAACGACCGCCCGAACCTGCTGAATCCGTCCGTGCTCGGGCGGACGATCGGCAATCCCGACACCGCGGCGACCTTGCTTCGCAAGGCGGATTTTGCGTTTCTCGTACCGGGCACCGAGGCCGGCAACCTGGGGCGCAACGTCTTTCGCAAGGGCGGCATACGGAATGTCAACGCGGCACTGTCGAAAGCCTGGGTGTTGCGCGCGGAGACGCGTCTTACCGTACGCGCCGAAACGATCGACCTATTCAATACGCCGCAATTCGCCGCCCCGGGCGCTGAATTATCGTCCCCGAATTTCGGACAGATCACCAACACGCTGAACGACGGACGCACCTTTCGATTTACCGCTCAACTCGGATGGTGAGGCGCGCGGCGAGCGAGAACTTCGTAGATAATAGGCGCTGGGAGAGACTATGAAGCTATTGCCCTGCCTGCTTCTCGCCGCATCTGTTTCCGCGGCTGCGACAGCTTGCGGCGATCTGGCCAAGCTCGTGCTTCCAGACGCCACGATCACGACGGCACAGACAGTGCCCGCCGGCGCCTTTACTCCGCCCGAGGGTCCGCCGATTGCCGCCGTTCCCGCCTTCTGCCGCGTGGCCGTGGTGGCCAAGCCTTCCGCCGATTCCGACATCCGCCTGGAAGTCTGGCTGCCCAGTTCGAACTGGAACGGCAAGTTTCAAGGCGTCGGCAACGGCGGCTTCGCAGGCTCGATTGGATACGGTGCGATGGCCGTCGCCATAGGCCACGGGTACGCCACGGCGTCCACCGATACCGGCCACCGGCCCGGCGGTACCGACGCATCATGGGCGCTGGGCCACCACGAGAAGACCGTCGACTTCGGTTACCGCGCCATCCACGAAACGGCCGCAAAGGCGAAGGCGATCATTCACGCGTTCTACGGCGAGGGTCCGAAGAAATCCTACTTCAGCTCCTGTTCCAACGGCGGCCGCCAGGCGCTGATGGAAGCCCAACGCTATCCTGCCGACTACGACGGCATCATCGCCGGGGCACCGGCGAACTACTGGACACATCTCCTCACCCAGGCGGTCGCCAACATTCAAGCCACACTCGGCGACCCGGCCAGCTACATTTCCGCCGCCAAGCTGCCCGCCATTCAAAGCGCCGCGCTGGCCGCCTGCGATGCCAACGACGGGGTGAAGGATGGCGTGATCGAAGACCCCGCGCAATGTCACTTCGATCCCTCCGTGCTGCTCTGCAAGTCCACGGAAAGCGATGCCTGTCTCACTCAAGCGCAGCTTACAACGCTGAAGAAGCTCTATGCAGGCGCCCGCAATTCCAAGGGAGAGCAGATCATGCCTGGCTATTCTCCAGGCGGGGAGGCCGAAGCCGGAGGCTGGGCGGCCTGGATCACGGGCCCGCAGCCTGGGAAGAGCTTGCTGTATGCCTTCGGCACGCAGTTCTACAGCAACATGGTCTTCGACAATGCCGCGTGGGACTGGAAGAGTTTCCAGATCGATCGGGATGTAAAGGTTGCCGACGACAAGATGGCCGGGATTCTAAACGCCGCCGACGCAGACCTCAAAGCATTCCAGGCGCGCGGCGGCAAGCTGATTCTCTATCACGGCTGGAGTGACGCTGCGATTCCCGCCCAGAGCACCATTCAGTACTATCAGAGCGTGGAGAAGAAAATGGGCGCGCAGCAGGCTGCGCAATTCGTCCGTCTCTACATGGTGCCCGGGATGGAACATTGCGGCGGTGGAGCGAGCCCGAACTCCTTCGGCCAGGGGGGCGTGCCGATGAGCGATGCGCAGCACGATATCGATGCCGCCCTGGAGCGCTGGGTGGAACAGGGTACGGCGCCGGGGGAGGTCATCGCGTCCAAGCTCAAATCCGGAGCGGGTCCGGCGAATAATGTTGTGCGCACGCGCCCGCTCTGCCCCTATCCGCAGACGGCGCACTACAAAGGCAGCGGCAACACGGACGACGCGGCGAACTTTGTGTGTAAGTGAGCCCGGACCGGATGCCGGAACCATCGCGCGGCGCTAGAATGGCGTTTCCAGGGAGGCAAGGCTGATGGTCAACCGAAGGATGTTCCTGCTCGGCTCGGCGGTAGCGGTGGCATCGGGTCAAACGTCTCAGCAACTAGTTGGCACCGCCATGATCGGCGTTGGCAATCGCGGCTCGTATCTGCTGCAGGGTGTGCTCGGACAACGGAACGCCAAGGTTCTGGCGCTCTGCGATATCAAGCCGGATCGATTGGACAAGGCGGCCACGGCCGCTTCCAGGGACAATCCGGCCACCTACGCGGACTGGCACAAGATCCTCGACCGAAAGGACGTGGACGCCGTCTTCATCGCATCGCCGCCTAATCTGCACGCGGAGATGGCAGTGGCGGCACTCGCGGCCGGCAAACACGTGTACTGCGAGAAACCAGTTGGGATCACGCCGCAGCAGGTACGCGCCGTCGTCGAGGCCGCGAAAAAGTCGAACAAGGTGTTCGTGCCGGGCCAACAGTTGCGCTCCATGAAGGAGTATAAGGAGGCTGTCGGCAAGATTCGGGACGGCATTATCGGCGATGTCATGATGGTCAAGGCACAGCGGCACGCCGCGGCCGACCTTCCTCACGACGGTAGTTCCGGCGACTGGTACTTCGACGTGACCAAGTCGGGCGGATACCTCATCGAACAATCGGTGCACAATCTGGATCTGTGCAATTGGGCAATCGGGGCGCATCCCACGCGCGCCTGCGGATTCGGCGCGATCCTGCTCTACAAGAACGACCCGCCTGGACGGACGATCTTCGACTGCGGGACGATCAGCTACGACTACCCCGGCGGGGTGAAGATGTCATTCACACAAAATGTCTTTCACCCGCGCGGGATGCCGAACGGCAACCAGTATATTTACGTCTATGGCACGAAGGGCGCAGTGGACCTGATGGGCACGCCTACCTTGTACCCGCTATCGGGCGCGAGCAAGCCACTGGTGATCGGCGAGAAGCAGCAGCCGGATGAGCCGGAGGCGCATATCACGGCGTTTTATAACTCCGTAGTGAACGGAGCGAAACTGCCGGCGGATATCACGATTGGAGCGACTGCGGCACTTACCGCGATTCTGGGCCACACGGCGATGACGCGGCAGCAGATGGTGGACTGGGCAGGTCTCGGCGTGGAACTGTAGACGGCCCGAAAGCTTGCTATTTTCCTAGACTGGCGTAGACCGCCCGCTCGAAATCGTTCAACAGTCCGACAGCCTCTTGGTCCACGAACGGCAGGAACTGCATCAGCAGCACGGCGCAGATACCGCTCTTCGGATCGATCCAGTAGAAGGTGTTGTATAGCCCGGCCCATGCAAGGCTTCCCGCGGCGCGGCCGCCGGTGTAAGCCGTCGTATTGACCAGGAATCCCAAACCCCACTTCTCGGTGGCCCCGGGTTGGATATCCACGTCACTCGAAGAGTTGGGGCGGTAACTGCGCATCTTGCCGGCCGTGGCCTTGCCGATCTGATTGACCTCCATGCTTTCCACGGTCTTTGGCTGCAGAATCACGGCGTTGTTGACGCCGCGCCCCTTGCGCAGAATCATCTGCATGAAGCGAACGTAGTCGCCAGCCGTCGAGTAGAGCCCTCCGCCCCCGTTGAAGGTTTTCGGAGGCGCCGGTTGATTTCTGGGATTCGGTTTCAATTCGCGGCCGTCGTCGCGGTTCCAGCGGCCAACCATCCGCCCGAACTTCGAAGCGGGCAGAATATAGCTGGTGTCGCTCATTTCGAGCGGGCCCAAGACCCTGGCCTGAAAATAATCCTCAAGGCTCATTCCGCTGATCTTCTCCACCAGGCGGCCGGCCCAATCCACACCCTGGCCATACTGCCAGCGTTCGCCAGGTTCGAACATGAGCGGCCCCACCGTGGCGGCCGAAGCCGCAGTTGCCTGCGACGCGAACCGGAACATCTTCTCGTCCCAGGTGTCGTAACAGAGCCCGGAAGTGTGGGTCAACAGGTGCTTCAGGGTGATCGGCGTCTTCGCGGGTCTCAGAATCGGCTTGCGACCGGACTCATCGAAGCCTTCCAACACATCCAGTTTCTCGAGTGCCGGCAAATATTTTGACACCGGCTCATCCAGCTTTACCTTGCCCTGTTCCACCAGTTGCATCGCGGCCACTGTGGTGACCGCCTTGGTCATCGAAGCGATGGCGAAGATGGAATCCGCCGTCACCGGTGTACCCTCGGCATCCCGCTTGCCGAAGGCACCGGAGTACAACGTCCTGCCTTGGGTTGCCACCATGCCGACGGCGGCTGGAATCTTCCTACGCTGGATTCCGGAACGTAAGGTGTCGTCGATCTTGTCCGGCCTGGCGATCGCGGCGTCGCCCCACAGGATGCGAGACTGAACGCCGAACCCCGCTGCTGCCGTTACGAACTCTCTACGATTCATGGGTAGACGGTATCACGTTCGCGGACAGACTGGGGACTCATTGAGTGGAGCGAACGACGCGTGGCCGTACCTTCGAGCGACTTCGTTTTCCTTTGCCGGCGGAGGCGCGGCCGATGAAAAGGGCGAATCGGATATGTAATTGGTATATAATCGCTGACAGATTCAACCAGGGGACAGCTTCGGCCCGCAGCTTGGCGGGTCATATTTAGTGGAGGAAGTCGTGAAGGCTCGTTTACAGCTTGCAGTCTTACTTTTGTCCTGGTCCTTGTCGGCCCAAAGCAACCGCGGCGCGATCACAGGAACAGTCGCGGATTCCGCCGGGGCGCTAATCCCAGGCGTACAGGTGGTAATTACCAACAGCGAGACCGGTGCCAAGTCGGACACTGTCACAACCGGAACTGGCAACTACTCGCTGCTGCAATTGCCGGTGGGCACTTACACCCTTACGGTGGAACACGCCGGCTTCAACAAATACGAACAGAGCAATATACAGGTACAGGTCGCTGTCACGACCCGCGTCGATGTAGCGCTGAAGATCGGCTCCGCCACGGAATCGGTCACGGTAACATCCGAATCGACGTTGTTGAAGACAGAGAACGCTGAGCAGTCGATGACGATTGCGGGTAATCAGATTGCGGAATTACCGATCAATTTCGGCATCGGCGCAGGCGCAATCCGGAATCCTTTATCGTTCATCCAGATGACGCCCGGCGCGACTTTTAACGGCTGGAATAACATCTCCATCAATGGAGGCTCGATCAATTTCAAGATTGTATTCGAGGGCCAGCAGGCGGACGATCCCTACTCGACTCAGGTATCCGACGAAATCCAACCGTCGGTGGAGGCGATTGAGCAGTTCACTCTCCAAACATCGAATTTCACAGCCGAGTACGGCGGGGTTGGCGGCGGCGGTATCTACAACTTCACGTCCAAAAGCGGCACCAATCAGTTTCACGGAAGCGCCTACAATTACATGGAGAACACGATCCTGAATGCCGGCATTCCGTTTACGAACGACGGCACTGGGCGCCATGTGAAAGTGGTAAAGCACCTCGCGGATTACGGCGGAACCATCGGTGGGCCCCTGTGGATCCCCAAAGTCTACAACGGCAAGAACAAGACTTTCTTCTTCTTCAACCTGGAGAGATACCGGGACCGTGAAGCACTGTATGCCGGCATCACCACGGTACCGAATTCGGCCTATCTGTCCGGTAATCTGGCGAACAACCTTCTGGTAACCGGCAATCGGAACCTGGGTACCGATTTTGCGGGCAGAGCGATTATCCAGAACTCGATCTACGACCCCTCGACAGCGACGACGGATTCCAGCGGACGGCGCGTTTTGAACGTATTTCCCAACAACGCCATCCCGCAGAACCGCTTCGACCCCGTAGCGGTCAAGATCATGGCCCTGTTCCCCAAGCCCAACCTTGGCAACGATCTCTTCGTGAATAACTTCGCGATGTCGGGGGCGTTCTACAAGTTGCAGCAGATTCCCTCGATTAAGATCGATCAGAACTTCGGAAGCAAGATCAAACTCTCGGGCTACTATGCGACCCAAAGCACCACGAAGTCGAACGGCGTAGATGGATTGCCCGCAGTCCTATCGACCGTCCGTATACAGGCGATCTTCAGCAAGATGGCGCGTGGCAACTTCGACTACACTATCTCACCGACGTTGCTCTTCCACTTCAGCTCGGGATTCCAAAGCCACAAGAATCCGGATACCGTCCCGCCGGTCAGCGGCGAGTACGATAATACTCAACTCGGAATTGTCGGCTCTCCCGGTAACGGCTTCCCCCGCTTCGGCGCGCTCGGCGATAACGTCTATGGAGGCATCGCCGTAGGATTCGGACCAGGCAGCCGCAACCTGTTCATCGGCAGAAGATTGTCGGGCAGCCCCGCACTTAGCTGGGTTCACGGAAACCACACTTACAAGTTCGGCGCCGAGTGGAAGTACGACACTACCAACTCCGCATCGAAAACCAACTTGTCTCCGGCGTACGGCTTCAGCGGCTCGGAGACTTCACAGCCGCTCTACGGGCAGGTGCTTCCCACCGGCACGGGCATCGGCAGTACCTGGGCCAGTTTCCTGCTCGGCCAATACGACAGCGTCACGGCCGGCAACGGCCAGGCGCTGTTCTATCGCCGTACTTCGTGGGGCTTGTTTGCGCAGGATAGCTGGAAGGTCACTCGCAAGCTGACTTTGGACTACGGTCTGCGGTGGGACCTTCAGCAGCCTCTGAATGAACTGCACAACCGCATGATCAGCTTCAGCCCGACCACTCCGAATCCCACGGCCAACGGACTCCTCGGCGCGGTGATTTACGCCGGCTATGGAGACAAGCGTTGCAACTGTCTGTTTGCGCCGTACTATCCGTACGCCATCGCTCCGCGCTTTGGTTTGGCCTATCAGATCGACGCGAAGACCGTTGTGCGAGCGGGTATCGGAGTTAGCTACGCTCCCCTGGTCCCGCTGCTGACCGATCCTTCGGCTTCCGGCATGGGCTTTAACTCAGTGACCATCCCTTCGCCTGGGAACGGCGTTGCAGCCGGCGTGATGTCCAAGCCGCTGGTCTTCGATCAGAACGCGCTGTTTGGCGCACCGTACGATCCGGGCCTGAATGTGGTCGCAGGCGGCGGTATCCAGGGCGCTCCCGCTATCGTGGATCCCAATATGGGACGGCCGTCGCGGGTACTCCAATGGAACATCTCTCTCCAGCGCGAAGTGATTCGCGATTTGGTTGTGGAAGCCGCGTTCGTCGGCAACCACGGCGTCTGGGAAGCGAGCGGCAGTTCGCAAGGCTTCTCCAACGCGAGCGTCGGAAACCTGATCAATTATGATGCCGTAAGTCCTGCGACACTGGCCGCGCACGGACTCGGCGACCTCACCGACGCGAATACACGTTCGCTACTGAGTTCCACCATCACCAGCGCTGCCGCCGTGGCCGCCGGATTCAAAAAACCCTACGCGAATTTCCCGGATTCGGGCTCGGTGCTCCAGAGCCTGCGGCCATTTCCGCAATATAGCGGCATCGGCCAATACCAGGCGCCGCTGGGCGCTTCCTGGTATGACTCCTTGCAGGTCAAGGTGATCAAACGCCTCTCACACGGATTCACGGCGACCATGACTTACACCTTCAGCAAGGCGCTTGACTCCACGACGAATGCAGGAAACATTTACGACCGGGCCTCTTTCAAAGGGCTCTCGCCGAATTACTTCCCTCACATCTTCAGCCTGAGCGTGGACTACACGGTACCGGCCATCGGTCCGATCAAGCGGAATCGCATCGCCAAGGCGATCCTGGCCGACTGGAGGCTCACCAGCCTGAGCACCGATCAGAGCGGCCAGCTTCTTGGAACACCCGGTTCGAGCAATTCGATCGGCAGTTATGTGTCCACGGGTTACACCAGAATGGCCCGGGTTCCCGGCGTTCCGTTGTACCTGAAAGACATCAATTGCGGCTGCATCGATCCGACACAGGAGACTGTCCTGAATCCGGCGGCCTGGGTGAATCAGGCGCCGGGCGTTCCGGGCAGCAACGTTGCCTACTACAACGATTTCCGGGCGCAGCGCCGGCCCGTCATATCGGGCGGTATCGGCAAGGTCTTCCGGGTTCGTGAGGGCGTGTGGTTCAGCGTCCGCGCGGAATTCTTCAATCTGTTCAACATGGAAGAATCGCTGGCCAATCCGAGCACCGGGAGTCCGCAGAACCCTGTGACGCGGTCGAACGGAGTGCTCACGGGCGGCTTCGGATACCTCAACTATACGGGAATCGCCGGCAACAGCGTCAGTTCGTCGCTGCCGACTCCCCGCACCGGTCAGGTCGTGGCGCGCATTCAGTTCTAGGTGCGTGTCGTGAGGAGTCGCCCGGCACCAGTTAGAGTTCTGGGACTACTCCTCCTTGCAGTTCTGTTCCTGGGCGGCGGCCATGCGGACTCTTCCGCATCGCCGCCGCCCATTCGTTTTGAAGAGATCGCATCGAAGGCCGGATTGCGGTTCGAGTTGCGCAACGGCGCGTCAGGCAAGTTCCACCAGATCGAGCTAACAGCGGGCGGTGTCGGCGTCCTCGACTACAACAACGATGGATGCACGGATATTTTCTTCACCAATGGCGCAGCCATCCCCAGCCTTCGCAAGACCGGGCCCGAGTTCTATAACCGCCTGTACCGCAACAACTGCGACTTGACGTTCACCGACGTTACCGCCGAAGCTGGGCTTGCCGGCGAAGGCTATTCGATCGCGGTGAGCGTCGCCGACTTCGATAACGATGGCTTCGCGGATATCTTCGTGGCCGGCGTACAGGGCAACCACCTGTACCGCAATCTTGGCAACGGCCATTTTGCCGATGTCACGGCAAAGGCCGGAGTGGCGGGAGCCGATCCGAAATTCGGGAAGATGTGGGCGGTATCGGCCGGCTGGCTGGACTACGACAACGATGGCTGGTTGGACCTCTTTGTTTCCAACTATGTCGTTTGGGACAGGGACGCCGAACCTCATTGCGGAACTCCGGAACGGCAGGTCTACTGCCATCCAAGTGCGTATGCCGGCCTGCCCGGCCAACTGTTTCACAATAATCACGACGGCACCTTCACCGATGTCTCGCAAACATCCGGAATCGGCCGCCACATCGGCAAGGGTATGGGAGTGGCGTTCGCGGACCTGGACGGCGATGGACTGACGGATATCTTCGTGGCCAACGATTCGGTGCGAAGCTTTCTATTTCATAACAAGGGCGACGGCACTTTCGACGAGATCGGGCTCGAAGCCGGCGTGGCGCTACGCGACGACGGTTTCGGGATCGCCGGCATGGGCAGCGATTTCCGCGATTTCGATAACGATGGCAAGCCGGACCTGATTGTCTCCGGCATAGTCCACGACTCGTTCCTGCTGTTCCGCAATCTGGGAACGCGCAGCCTGTTTGAAGATTTCGCGCTGCGTTCCGGACTATCTATGGGGACGAGACAATTCACAGGCTGGAGTCTGGGAATGTACGATTTCGATAATGATGGATGGAAGGATCTGTTCTTCGCTCTTTCCCATCTTGCGCAGTCGGATCGCTTCGCTGGACCGGATTCCACCTTGGCAAATCGTGTCTTCCGCAATATTGGCGGCAAGCGGTTCGAAGATGTATCGTCCGCGGCAGGGCCCGATTTCCAACGACCTGCGATGCATCGCGGGGTGGCGTTCGCCGACTTTGACAACGACGGCCGAATCGACGCCGTAGTTTCGGTGGTAAACGGACCGGCGAAGCTGTTCCGCAACATTACGGGCGGCGAAGCGCATTGGCTTGCGTTACGCCTGCGGGGGCGGCGTGCGAATCGCCAGGGGCTTGGCGCTATGGTCCACGTACGGCTCGCGGATGGCCGCGATCTCTACAATCAGGCGACTACCGCAGTGGGGTACGCATCGTCGAGCGAAGCGCTGGTGCGATTCGGACTGGGTTCGAACCGCGCGGTGGAAGGCATCGAGGTTCGATGGCCCGGCGGCGACATTCAACAATTGGGTAAGGTGACCGGCGACCGGATCGTCGATGTGGTCCAGGAGGCGAAACCGTGACACTCCGTAGGTGTTCCGCCGCCATCCTGGTTCTAGTGTTCACGCTGTTTGGCGCTGCTGCTGCTGCTTCTCCCGGTTTGGCCGCGTACGAAAAGGCGAACACGCTCTTCATGGAGAAGAAACTTCCGGAATCGCTTGCGGCTGTCGACGAAGCGCTTCGCCTCGATCCGAAACTGGTCCCTGCACTGACGCTGAAGGCTAAGTTGGCCATGGCGGCTCACCGCCTGGACCTGGCGCAGCAGTGCCTGGAACAGGCCCTGGCAATCGACCCGCGAGCCCCCTATGCCCAGTTCCTCTATGGACTGGAGGCGTACATGGGCAATGACATGAGCTCCGCGCTGCCCCGATTCCGAAGGGCCCGTCAACTCAGCCCCAACGACCCTCGCGCAGCGCTGTATCTGGGACTGACCACGGAGAGTCTCGGGCAAACGTCGGAAGCGATGTCCCTGTACGAGGAGGCGGTTCGCCTGGAACGCTCTGCGAGGGCGCTCGATGCCGAGACGTTGTTGCCCGGTGCAAGGCTCCTGCTTCTCCTGGGCCGGATGGACGAATGCGAGCGTTGGATCGCGCAGGCTCTGAAGCTGTCGCCGAATTCGCGCGACGTGCACTTTGAGTTCGCGCGGCTCCTCTTCGAGAAGGGCGATGCGGATCGGGCGGCAGCAGAAGGTGAACTGGCGCTCGGTCTGTCGGAAGGTATTGTGACTGACGCGGCGATCCGTTACCTGCTGATTCGCGCCTACCAGAAGAGCGGAAGGCCGGACCGGGCCGCGATGCACGCCGAAATCATGCGCACCCAGGAAGGTGCGGCGCTTACACCAAAACATCCTTGACCACATCGCCGAAGACGTCCGTCAAGCGGAAATCCCGGCCCGCATACCGATACGTGAGCTGGGTATGGTCAATTCCCAGCGCGTACAGCATGGTCGCGTGCAGATCGTGTATAGACACGCGATTCTCCACCGCTTTGAAGCCGAACTCATCCGTCGCGCCGTACGCCAGCCCGCCTTTGAAGCCGCCGCCCGCCGTCCACATGGTAAATCCGTAAGGATTGTGATCGCGGCCCGTACCACTCTCCGATACCGGCGTCCGTCCGAACTCTCCGCCCCACACTACGACCGTTTCGTCGAGCAGCCCGCGACGTTTCAGGTCGCGTACCAGCGCAGCCGCCGACTGGTCCATAGCCGGGACCTTTTTGCGGTACTCCTTTTCGATGTCTTTGTGGTCGTCCCATCCGCCGGATCCCACGTGTACGAACCGGACGCCGCGCTCCACCAGGCGCCGCGCCAGCAGGCAGCCGTGGCCGAATGGATTGTCGCCGTACTCATCGCGTACCGCCTGCGGCTCTTTGCGGATATCGAAGACGTCCATAGCTTCGAATTGCATCCGGTAGGCGGCTTCCATGCTCTTGATGCGCCCTTCCAAATAATCGTCCTGCCCGAAGGAGTTACTGAATCCCCGATTCACTTCCTGCAATGCATCCAACTGGCGTCGCTGCGTCTTGGCATCCATCCACTTGTTTTGCAGGTTCTGGATCATCTTCTCTGGCGCAGTTTCGGAATCGCTGAAGGACGTGCCCTGATGCTCGGCGGGCAGGAAGCCGGATCGCGTGACGGAACCGCCGAGTCCGCCCGCACCGCCGGCGCCCGAATCCAGAGCCACAAAGGCGGGCAGGTTCTGGTTCTCGGTGCCGAGCCCGTAGGAAATCCACGAGCCGAGTGACGGGCGGTTCAACAGAATCGTCCCCGTGTGATACAGACCTAGCGCCGGCGTGTGGGTGGGATTAAAGGAGTACATGGAGCGGAGTACGCACACATCGTCGATCACCGACGCCATGTTCTTCATGATCTCGCTGCAATCGATGCCGCTCTGCCCGTACTTCTGAAACGCGAACGGGCTCGGCATCAGGCCACCCGTCTGGCGCTCGGTTCGCAGGTCGGTCGACCCAGGCCGCTGGCCCTGATACTTTACCAGCGCCGGCTTGGGGTCGAACATATCCACGTGAGACGGACCGCCGGAAAGAAAGAGGCTGATGACGTGTTTCGCCTTGCCTGGTGTGCGCGTGCCGCTATAACGGCCCAGGGGCTGGGCGGCCGAAAGCTTGGGCGTACTCAACAGCGAGGAAAGGCCCACGGCGCCGACGCCGCCGAACACCGATTGAATCATCCTGCGTCGCGATAGGTTTTCGATCATTGCCAGAAAATCTCCTCGTTGCTGGAGAGCAGCACCTGCGCGTACTGCTCCATCGTTCCCTGCGCCAGATAGCCAAGCGCCAGATCCATCTCCTTCGCGCTCGGGTCGCGCGATAGCACCTTGCGATACAGGGCGCGCATCTTAGCCTTCTCGTCGGGTTCGCTGCCCACGGCGGCCGCCAGCGTTTCGGCTTCAGCCCGCATGAACGGGCTGTTCATGATGAAAAGCTGCTGTAAGGAGGTCGTCGTCAAGTCGCGGCCCCCGCTGGTCTGTACCGGATCGGGAAAATCGTAAACTTTCAACAGATTACTCAGGCGCCCGCGGCTCACACGCGAATACACCGTGCGGCGAACGCTGGTCTCCGCCTCGGCGTCTTCGGACGGCCCGTACATCTTGTCGCTCAGGCGGCCGGCAGAACGCAACAGCGTATCGCGATACGATTCCACGTCGAGCCGCCGCGGATTCATGCGCCACAGCAGTGAGTTGACCTGGTCTACCTTCTCGGCATCGGCGCGCGGTTTGCTGGATTGCCGGTATGCCGCCGACATCATGATTTCGCGATTGAGCCACTTCAACGACCAGCCATGCGCGATGAATCGCGCCGCCAGGTCGTCCAGCAGTTCCGGATGGGTGGGCTTCTCTCCCTGCACTCCGTAGTCGCTCGGCGTGGCCACCAGCGATCTGCCGAAATGCCAGCCCCACACGCGGTTCACCATTACCCGTGCAGCCAGCGGCGCGGCGTCGGTGAAGATCTTCTCCGCCAGGTCCAGCCGTCCCGATCCGTTCTTCAGCAAACTGTCGCCCTTGGCAAGTACGACCGGAAAATGTCGCGGGACAATTTCACCGGGCGTCGCGACATTGCCATGGGGCAACACTGGGAAATCGCGCGCTTCGCCCGGCTTGTAGACCATCCAGGTGAACTGCGCGTCACTGCCATCCACGTACTGCGCCGCATCGTAGACGGCGTTCATGAACGGCTCGTTCGATGTGGTTACACGGCCCCTGCGAACCGGCGGCGCAGGTGGAGGCTTGATGCCCGCTGCGGCGTCCGTAGCAGCAGCGGGTGGAGGTGGTGCGGCGGTCGGCGCTGCGGCGGTGTCCAGAATTTTTCGAGGCTCTTCAGCAGTAATGGGTACTGTTCGAGCGTCGCCGTCATCTCGGTCTTGAGAGCTTCGATCTCCGCTTTCCATTTGGCGACGCGTGCTTCCGAGCCCACCACTGTGGATGCCTCACCGGTCAGCAAATTGGCGGCGTAACGCAGATCGAACAATCGATTCTGCGCCCACAGGTAGCGTTGCTCTACTTTCGGGTCCACATCCATCATCGGCCGCTCGACGCGCATCGTGGAAGCGAAAACTCCGACCAGGCCGTAGTAATCCTTGGTGGTGATCGGGTCGAACTTATGGTCATGGCAGCGGGCGCAGCTCACGGTCAACGCCAGCAGGCCACGCGAAACGGCGTCCACGCGCTCGTCCCAGTCGTCGGTCATGAATCCGCCAATCACGTCCGCGGACAGGCGTTGATCCTTGTGATAGATCGGCGCGGCGCCCAGGTAGCCGAGAGCTCGCAAGTCATCACGAGGCGTACCGGGCATCAGGTCGGCGGCGAGTTGGAGTTTCACGAAACGGTCGTAGGGAACATCGCGGTTGACGGCATCGATGATCCAGTCGCGATAGCGCCAGGCATACGGATATGCGGGGTTGGTGGCTTCGGACGTCGGATTGTCCTCGCCAAAGCGCGCCACGTCCATCCAGTGCCGGCCCCAGCGTTCTCCGTACTGCGGGGAGGCTTGCAAGCGATCGATCAGCGCTTCCCAGGCATCGGGAGAGGGATCATTGGCAAATGCTTCGACCTCCTGATAGGTCGGTTTGTACCCGACGAGATCGACGTAGGCACGACGCGCCAGCGTGCGCTTTTCCTCAGCGGGCGAAGGCTTCAGGCCCTTCGCCTCGAGCTTTTCCAGGATGAAGGAATCGATCGGGTTGACAGTCCAGGCGGCGTCCTTTACTTTGGGCGCCATCGTACGCTTGAGCGGTTGAAAGGCCCACCACTTGCGGCCGTCTTCCAAGCGACATTCCTTTATACGCCGTGGCAGCCGGAGTAGCCGCGGCGCCCGCGGGCGGGGCGGACATAGGCATTCCACCCGCGATCCACTTTTCGAAGTCCGCAATCACTGCGTCCGGCAGCTTTCCCGAAGGTGGCATCTGTAGCAGAGGATCCGTGTACGAAAGGGCCTTCACCAGACGGTCGCTCACCTTCGCTACTGCCGTCCTTCCGGTCCAGCACCAGGCCGCTCATCGGTGCTTTCAGCGCCGATGAGTGGCAGGGATAGCATTTGGTAGCCAATACAGGTCGAATCTTGGTCTCGAAAAACGCGACGTCAGGCGCCTGCGCCCGCAGGCCAGTGCACAACAGGAAAGGTATCAGGAATCGGCACCCAGGCATCGGCAAGCGGCTCTCCTCGATCTGGAGGGGCGGTCGCGCCCTCTTTGGAATTGTATCGCAGGCCTGATCGCGGCCGAAGAGCCGCTCGCGCGTGCAGGCCGCGCGGGTATATACTAACCGCCAAACGGAGAACTGGTATGGATCTTACATTACGCCGCGGATTTCTGGCCCGGTCCCTCGCGATTGCCGCATCTGCCCTTGCCGCCTCGCCCCAAACCGCTCTCGCCGCCGGAGAAGTGAAGCGGCGTTCCGGAACCAAAATCAAGCTCGCGCTCAATTCATACTCCTTCGACAAGCCGCTCATGGCCGGTCAGATGTCCCTGGATGACGTGATCGACTATTGCGCCGCGCACAACATCGACGGTGTGGATTTGACTGGCTACTATTTTCCGGGATATCCCAAAGTGCCGACCGACGAGTACATTTACAACCTGAAGAAGAAGGCCTACCTCAACGGTGTTTCCATCAGCGGAACCGGCGTGCGCAACGACTTTACCCTCATCGACCCGGCGGCCCGCAAGGAGAGTATCAACCTGGTAAAGGATTGGGTACAGGTCGGACAAAAGTTGGGCGCGTCCTTCATCCGCGTGTTCTCGGGAAAATCCATACCGAAGGATTCCACCTACGAGAAGGTCCTCGAATGGATGATTCCGGCATTTCAAGAATGCGCCGAGTACGGAAAGCAGCACGGCGTGATCATCGGATTGCAGCACCACGACGACTTCCTGAAGACTGCGGACCAGACCATCCAAGTGGTGAAGACAGTTGATTCCGATTGGTTCAGCGTGATTCTGGATGTCGGTAGCCTGCGGCAAGGCGACCCCTACCAAGAAATCGAAAAGCTGCTGCCTTATGCCTGCACCTGGCAGATCAAGGAGGAAGTGTACTTTAACGGCAAGTCGACGCCCATCGATCTGGCCAGGGTCCGGAAGATCATCGATAAGGTCGGATTCCGCGGCTTCCTGCCCTTTGAAGCACTCGGACCGGGCGACCCTGCGGTCGTTACGGCTTTCTTTGACAAGGTCCGAGCGGCGATGTCCTAGCGTCGCGAGCCAAGTACTGATTCACGTGGTAGCGCTGGATTGAATGACCGCCGCCGCAAACCCCAGACGATCTTCCCGCTGCCGCGCCAGGCGTCGCAGCGCCGCATAGTCGCCAGCAGCCTGGCACAACTGTAGACTCGCGTCCGGCAGATACTCCTCAGAGACGCGGACTGCTTCCTCCTGACGGCCGAACCGCACCAGCAGATCAATCAGGACACTCGCCGCCTCTGGGGCCGAGGCAAGCTTGCCACGAAAGTGCTCTATGGCGGCATCGGCCTCCTCGCCGAGCAGTGCCTTCAAATAAACTGCGTGATCCAGGTAGATGTCCTCGAATGGCGGGTCGCCTCGGAAGTGAAACATGGGCGATAACCGGCGTCCGTACTCCGCCATTTCCCACGCCATGCGTAATAGCGCTGGCTCCTCCAGTTCCGGAGCGAACCGCAAGATCGATACAAGATGAGTGCTGTCGACGTAGCTGCTCATGCCCTCGAAAAGCCAGTCGCGGCCGGCGATCAGTTCCGCTACGCCGGCCGCCGGCTGCGCGACGCCTTCGGCCGCGGCGACCGTCTCGCGCAAGGAAGCTGCCAGTTGGTC
Source organism: uncultured Solibacteraceae bacterium (assembly GCA_963792055.1). GTDB lineage: Bacteria > Acidobacteriota > Terriglobia > Bryobacterales > Bryobacteraceae > Solibacter. The sequence goes on from CAWBUV010000014.1 coordinate 140,308, forward strand.
GTAGAGCGTACGGATCAATAGGCGCAGACAGTCCGGTCGTCCGCTGTAGTCCGGGCTGGATCCATACCAGGTAATGGCAGAGCAAATTCCGTGGTGTTCCAGGAGCAGTTCGAACCCCTTACGCGGATTGACGCCTTCACGGAAGGCGATCTCGATCAGGCGGTCCAGGTTTTCTCCACCGCTCGCGGCCTCAATAGCGGCGGCTACGGGAGCATGCTCGCCAATTGCCTTGAAGTACGGCCACGCGTTGACGATGTCTCCGCCCACAAGAAACAATTCGCCCGTTTCGCGGGCAGCATCGCGAAATGCCGCTTCGTAAATCTGCCGCCGCTCGTCATCGAGGTCAAGCACCTTCTCGGTTTCGATCAGCGGGAGTCCGAGACGGTGGCGTACCTGCATGACACGGATGGCGAACAGGTCGCGTGGGCGCTGCTCTTCGCGCGCCGTGCGGACGAGCCGTTCGAATACCGCTTCCGGCCCACCCTCGCGGCAGGCGAGTTCCAACAGATCGAATTCGTCGCCTTGCATCATTGGCGGGAACCCGGCAAGATCTTTCCGAACTTCGGGACCAGCACCTGATTGGTGTATTCGTCGTGCTTCTTCAGATCGTCCATCGCTTCCTTGAGGTGCATCTGTTTCACAATCGCGATGATCTGCGCCTGTCCCTGTCTTCCCCACTCTTCGCGCTCGGTCGCGCTGGCAGGCAGCGGGGGCGGTGTGCCGGTGCCGTGAGCCATTACGTCCGGCACCCAGGATCCAAGGGACAGACTTCCCGCGTAACCGAGCTTATTGAGGCCGGCGAGGCCAGTGTTCTCCGCGACCGGTCCGGCCGCCTTCGATTCTGCCTCGCCATAGTCGCCTTGGAGCGGCAGATCGATCAGGCGACCGGTCATGTAGTGAGCGCCATAGAGAGCTTTGCTCCTCGCCTGCGGATCGAGCTTCAGCTTCGGCAGGTACGTGTCCATATCGATATATAAAAGAGGCACGTGCTCCTCGTCGAACATTTCGCGCACCAGCACACCCGCGGTCAGCGGCGCGGGACCCTGTCCCGACGAGATGTAGACCTGGCGCCGGAAGCCTTGGCGCAACAGCGATTGCGCGAGGCCACGTAGAAAGCTGATTCCCTGCGACGGCGAAATATTCACGGTCGCCGAGGCGATCATCGTGGTGCCGGGGTACGACCAGATCAGGCCCGGCATATAGAGTGCGTCCAACTCGTCAGCCATGGCAGTTGCGTAGGCCAGCGGCGACACGTAATCGCGGTCGCTGGGCATAATGCCGTTCGTTTCCACCGCGCCCACCGGGATGAAGATGATGTCGCTGCGCTTCAGGTACTCCGCCACCTGTACCTGGCTGAGGCGCGTGAGATCGCGCGTGTGCAGTTTGCGTACCTGGCCCCAGGTGGGCGCTGCGAGCAAAAGCGCATAGACCGCCATCCGCCATCGCGTCTGTATTTGCATGTACCCTCCCCAGGAATTCATGTTCGACATTCTCCACCAGTTTGCCCCCGGCTGCAAGGCATTGCCGCGCTGCGATTCAGTTTTCTGATAAGGTTACAAAATGAACCGGCGACAACTGGTCACCACTCTTGCGGCCGTCCCCCTGGCCGCACCACTCCACGCCCAACCGGCGCCGAGCTTTCACCTGCGCGCCGGCCTGGTGGCATACTCCTATCGGAAGGAACTGGCGGCGAAGACCCTCTCTTATGAGGACCTGATCCGGAGAGTTGCCGACTGGGGTCTGGACGGACTCGATTGTACGGTGTACTGGTTCAAGGACAATTCCGCGGAATACCTGGCGAGCCTGCGCAAGACAGCCTATAAGAACGGCGTACAGATCTACAACGCGGGCGTGCGTGTCCAACTGTCGCAGCCCACGCCGGAGTTGCAGCGCGCCGAAGTCGACAATATTCGGAAGTGGGTGGATGTGGCCGACCGGATAGGCGCCAGTCACATGCGCGTTTTTGGCGGAAACGTGCCGAAGGGCGCCACCGAACAGCAGGCGATCGCCTGGGCCGCCGAAGTGTTGAAACGCGGCGCGGAATATGCCGGCACCAAGGGCATCATCCTGGGTGTCGAAAACGATTACGGTTTAACGCTCGAGGCCGGTCCGACGGTCGAGATCGTCAAACAGGCGGCGTCACCATGGGCGGGGGTGAATGCGGATTCCGGGAATCTGCGCACCAATGGCTACGCGAACTTCGCGACGCTGGTACCCTACGCCACGAGTCTTCACTTGAAGCGTGAGGTCACTGATGCAGACGGGAAGAAAGAGCCTGCGGACTGGAGCCGCCTGCTGACCATGCTGGGAAGTGCCGGTTACAAGGGATACGCCGGATTGGAGTACGAGGGCAACGATGCGGAAGCCGACGTCCCCCGTCTGGTCGCGCAACTGCGCGCAGTGGTCAGGAAGCTCTCGGCGTAGAACGTGCGGACGCTATAATTTGAGGCTTTCGACGGTAATGGTGTCGCCATCGGTTTTGCCGGTTAGAGTCACCACTTGCCCGTAGCTTTCGGCCGTGATCTTGTCCTGGTTCGAGATCTGGAAGATCTTTCCGTCTTCGGTCACCAGCACCACCTTGTCGCCATCGCGAACGCAGCGTTCGACGCACTGAGCGTTGGTCCACATTCCCTTTCCGCGTTTCGCGCACGCGAGGTCGACAATATAGCCGACCAGCCCTCCCGGCTGGAGCGGGGCCGCGTCCACCACGTCCGCCGCGGCCTCCGGCGGCCGGAGGCTCCAACACCGCGAGTCCGCCTAATCTATAAACCCGAGCCAGATTGTTTAACGTGGACCGCAACTGCTCCCAACTGCTCTGCAGGACCGTTGGGAATCGCTGCGCGGACATGCCCTGGTTGAATTCCTTCGAGGACTCGATCGCCTTCTCCAGTTGACTCCGGAATTCGGAGTTGGTCAGAACGTCGTTCGCACCGCTCAGTGCGGACAGTCGCTTGATCGCTTCACCAAGTTCGCCGGGGCCCGCCTTGGCGGCTTCTGAGAGCTTGGTCGAATCCACCGGCGGCCGCATCAACGCTGCATAATACTGCTGCGGGAACTCGGTGCTCCACTGATCAAGTTGCAGAACCAGAAAGCGCACGTGCTCGCGGGCATAGGCCTCCCGGTCGACATCCTGCGGCGAGGCGCTCGTCAGTAGCGTGAGCATGCCCGCCGCAATCGCGAAGCTCCGAACGAACATAGTCCCCCCTTTACGCGAACAGCTCGCTGAGAACGCGGGCAGGCACAACGCCGACCAGCGATTCATCCCGCCCTTCATAGGGGAAGGTGTTCTTCTGGTAGTCGATGCCGAGCAGGTGCTGCACGGTGGCGTGTATGTCGCTGTGTCCTGCCTTGAAGTCGCGGACCGCCGCATATCCCAACTCGTCGGTCTGGCCGTAATCGAACCCCGGCTTCAAGCCGGCGCCCGCCATCCACATACTGAATCCGTACGGATTGTGGTCGCGGCCAGGCTTGGAGTTTTTCGCCTCGATGGTCGGCAGGCGGCCGAATTCGCCGGACCATACGACCAGCGTGTCCTTCAGCATGCCGCGCTGTTCGAGGTCGATCAGCAACGCCGACATGCCCTGGTCGATGTACTCACAAAGGCCGGGAAGCTGACCCTCGATGTTATTGTGGGTATCCCAGTTCCCTCCCCCGCCTCCGTAAACCTGCACGAAGCGCACATCCCGCTCGGCGAGGCGGCGAGCCATCAGGCACAAACGGCTGAACGGTCCGCCAACTTTGGAATCGATGCCGTAGAGCTTCTTGGTGGCCTCGCTCTCCTCGTCGAGGTCCGCGACTTTCAGCGCTTCCACTTGCATGCGCGCGGCCAGCTCGTAGTTCGCAATCCGCGACTCCAGTTCCTGATCGAGCGGGTACGCCGTCTTCTGCTCGCGATTCAAGCGCCTGGACGGTATCGAGGAGGCGACGCTGCTGGTCGAGGCTCATGCCGTCGGGCCGCTTGATATCGTAGATCGGCGTCTTAGGATCGGCTCGCATCGAGGTGCCATTGTAGATCGGAGGCAGCCAGGCGGAGGAGTGGGCCCGGTCGCCGATGGTCGCGCCCTGCCCCAGCGCGACATACGCCGGGAGATTCTGGTTCTCGCTGCCGAGGGCGTAGCTTACCCACGAGCCGATGGAGGGAAACCCGGTGAAGCCGCGGCCGGTGACGAACGTGAACTGGGCGGTGGAATGATCGATGCGATCGGTGGTCATGGACCGCACGAACGTCACCTTGTCCACCACTTTCTGGAAATACGGCAGCAGTTCGGAAACCTGGCGGCCGCTCTGTCCGCAAGTGGCGAACTTCCAGGGGCTGGCCATAATCTGCTGCGAGCCATTAAGCGCGCGGCCCTTGATCTCGAAAGGCGCCGGCTTCCCGTCATACTTCATCAGCGCTGGCTTGGGATCGAACATGTCGATGGTGCTCGGTCCGCCGCCGATATAGATGAAGATGACGCGCTTCGCCTTGGGCGCGAAATGAGGGAGCTTGGGCTTCAAATCGTAGATCCGCTCCTTCGCTGAAGTCGCATCGGCAGCAAAGAGCGCGTCGCGCTGCAGCATAGAGTTCACGGCCATCGCGCCAAATCCGACGGCGGCTTCCTGCAACGCCTGTCTTCGAGTAAGAAATCTTCTCATGACATTTATCTCCTTCGGCCCGGCAATCAGTAACTGTAGAGGAAGTTATTGGCGCCAAACATCGCCTGAATGAATAGACGGAGGCCCTCTGCCTTGTCCGTCTCCGCGGCGATCGATTTCCCAGCAATCTCCTGCTCTTTGGCGGTTGGCGGACGATTGTAGGCCTCGTCGAACGCGAGCTTAACCGCTTCCCGATAATCGTTCTTCGTCTTTTCGAGCAGTTCCTGCGTGAATGCCTTCGACGTGCGCATGACCAGCGGATTGTTCAGGAGCGCGAGCGACTGCGTGGGCAGAGACGCGCGGAAACGCTCCGGCTGGTTGTCTGAAGTCATGTCCGGGCAATCGAACACGTGCAGGAAGGCCACGGACCGGGTGCGTGTCTGCGCCAGATACAAACTTCGCCGCGTGCCGCCGCTGCCCTGATTGTCTTCCAGCCACTGGCCATCGGGCCCGCGCTTGATCGGCTCCTGTTTTCCGAACATGCGTTCGTTGAGCAGGCGGCTCACCTTCAGCATCGAATCGCGGATGGTTTCGGCTTCGAGTCGTAGCGGCGCCTTCCGCCACAGAAACTTGTCGGAGGGATCGGCTGCCAGGTATTCCGGCACTTCAGCGGAACTCTGGCGGTAGGCCTGGGACATCATGATTTCCTTAGTCAGCCACTTGAGGTCCCAGTTATGCTCCACGAAGCTCACGGTCAGGTAGTCAAGTAATTCGGGATGGCTCGGCTTTGCGCCCTGCGCGCCGAAGTCGTTCACGGAGCGCACGATACCTTCGCCGAAGTGCCATGCCCAAACTCGATTGACAAACACACGCGGAACCAGAGGATTGTCAGGCGAGGTCATCCACCGCGCCAGCGTGAGCCGGCGGTTAGTACCGTTCCATTCCGGATGCTTCGTGGCGTCGGGAAATTCCAGCGGATGCTGCGGATTGTCCAGAACCAGCGGAAGTCCGGGCTGCACCTCCGCGCCGGGCGCCAGGTAGTTGCCGCGCGCCAGAATGTACGTAGGCGAAGGCGTTTTGGAAGTGTCCCAGGAAGCCTCAATGTAGTTAGGCGGAACCTTGGATTGATTGCGCCGTTCATATCGCTTCAACTGGATCTCGTCTTTCCATTTCGCCAGTTCCGGATAGCGCTTTTCCATCTCCTGGTCGGTAATGAAATCCTTGGGCGCGTTGCGGTCGACTTCCAGGTCGGGATCGGCCTCGATATCCTTGCGCATTTGCAGGCGCGTCGCTTCGCTCGAGATATCGCGCCCCGCCCGCAATTCGCCGCGATACTTCTGGTAGGTAGCTTCCAGCAAATCGTCCATGCGGCGGAGTGCCTTCGCATCGTTGCTGGTGACGTCCTTGATCCACGCGGCTCGCGAGGCTTCGTCCATGTCCAGCACCATGCGACTGGGCCACGGTCCGTGATTCAGGTCGGCAGGCAGCCAGTTTTCCGGATCCCATACTGGCTGATAGATCGCCATCAGCTTGTAGTAGTCGCGTTGCAGGAAGGGATCGAACTTGTGATCGTGACAGCGGGCGCATTGGATGGTCACGCCCATCAGCGCAGTGAGACTCGTCTCCATCGCCTTTTGCTGCGCATCGAAATACTTGTCGACTTCGTAAATGGTCTGGTTGTCGGTGATATCCGCAGTGGTGCGCATGAAGCCGGTGGCGGTGAGCGGTTCGATCTGTTCTGGAGTGGGTATCGCCAGATGTTTGTAGTTCACCAACTGGTCGCCGGCGAGCTGCTCGACGATGAACTGGTTAATCGGCTTGTTTCGATTGAAGGCGTGGATTACGTAGTCGCGGTATTTCCAGGAAACCTCGCGGTCGCTATCGCCCGCGTCGCCGCGAGAGTCGGAATAGCCTGCCACATCGAGCCAGTGGCGTCCCCATTGCTCCCCGTAGTGCGGCGAGGCCAGCAGATGGTCGATCACTTTTTCCCAGGCATTCGAGGATTGGTCTTCAACGAACGCCTTCACTTCGGCGGGAGTGGGAGGCAGGCCAATCAGGTCGAAATAAGCGCGCCGGATCAGAGTGGGACGATCCGCCTCGGGCTGCATCTTCCAGCCCTTGTGCTCGAGTTGCGCCAGAACAAAAGCGTCGATCGGCGTGCGGACCTGATCTTTGGCGGCGACTGATGGTACAGGCGACTTGATCGGCTTGCGGAACGACCACCAGTCGCGGTCTTTCTGCGTGACCTTCGCGGCCTCACGGGCGCGTGCGGCGGCTTCGGTCTCGGTAGTCGCCTGCGGGAATCTGCCGTACTGGATGTAGGACTTGATCAGCTGCTTTTCGGCCGCGGACAATTTCCCACCCTGCGGCATCTGACCGGTTTCGATCAGTTTCCACATCAGGCTACGCTCTGGCTTACCGGGCGCGATCACGGGACCGCTCGAACTGCCTTCCATCATCCCGGTGAAAGTGCTGAGGTCCAGCTTTGCCATTTTCCGATCGGGACCGTGGCATCCGACACAGTTCTTTTCGAGTACCGGCAATATCTCTGTCTTGAAAAGCGGATCCCGTTGCGCGGCCAACGGAAAAGCGATGGCGGCAACTACGATAGCAGCCCGAAACACCAGCATCGGTCCCCTCCTACTCGGCAGAGAGCCTTGTTACGTGGAGTAAATATATCATAAACAGACGCCTGGTCCGGCGGTAAGATCGGCTCCGCGAGCGCCTTCGCCGAGAGCACATGCGCGTCTAAAGGCCTCCGCTACATGATGAACTTCAGTCCGAACTGGATCCGCCGGGGATCACCCGCGCTCGTGATCTGACCCACGCCCAGGCCATTCAATGTTGCGCCGGGCTGTCCAAATGCGGGAGTGTTTGTGAAGTTAAAACTCTCCGCCCGGAACTGCAGCCGCTTGCTCTCCGTGATCGGAAAGCTCTTCGAGATCGAAAGATCCAGATTCTTGAGACCGGGCCCGAACAGGATGTTGCGTCCGGCATTGCCGTACGTGTATTGCTGCTGCACCAGGAATGCGGTGGTGTCGAACCAATGGTCGATCGACTGCTGGCTCGACGAGAGGGTTCCGTCGCCGAGACGGTTCGGCCGGTCCGCCCCTCCGGCATTCGTAATTCCGCCCGAAGTCGTCACCGTGAAGGGAATGCCGGACCGCATGGTGACCAGGGCGGCCACCTGCCATCCTCCCAGGATCGCGTTCGTGGCGCGCCCCTGATTGAGCCACGCCTTGCCTTTGCCAAACGGCAGTTCGTAAGCGGTGCTGAATGCCCATTGGCGCCGCACGTCGCTGTAGGAGTTGCCACGATTCAACTGGATATTCCACGGTGCAACCGCGCCGTTCCCGCCGGTGGCGTTGCCGATCTCCGAAAGGTCATCGATGGAGTGGGCCCACGTGAATGCAGAAAGCAGGGTCAGTCCCTTGCTGAAGCGCTGCTCCACCTTCCACACCAGGGCATTGTAAGACGAGTTCCCCATGGGCAACTGACGCGTGACACCGGTGTAATACGGGAAGGTGCGGCGGGAAGCGACAGTGGATGCCGCCGGACCATACGGCAGGTTGTAGTCCAAACCCACCACCTGCCGGTGCGCGCCGTTTCCCGAATAGCCGAGCGTCATCAGAATCGCATGCGGAAGTTCACGCTGCAGATCGAAGAACCACTGCTCCGAGTACTGGTCCGGCATGCTGGGCGCCTGAACGTTGATGCCGACCGCTGCCGGCCCCGGAACCGATGTGGCGGGCAACTGCACAACCGGGAAGCCACCTTGCAAGGTAGCCAGCGGATTGATACGGTCGACGGTCGCCAGACTGTACTCCACGAAATCGGGCGACTGGTTGACCCAGCGGGCGGCCTGGTTACTGTAGCGAGTCGTCCTGCGCGAAGATGATGCCGAAACCGGCGCGTGCCACCGTTTTGGCGCCGAGCCTGTAGGCCAGTCCGAGGCGAGGTCCCAGGTTCCGCAGGTTTTGCTCGCAGCCGCAGTCGCTCCCATCCTTGGGGCGAATCTGCGGTAAGCGTCCGCTGGCGCCCGTCTGGCTGTAATCGAGCAGGAAGTTGGAAACGCGGCCATCCGGAAACGTCGGTGCAAAGAAGATGTCGTAACGAAGTCCCAGATTGACGGTCAAACGCGAGGAAACCTTCCAGTCATCCTGCAGGAACGCGGCGAAGGAATTCGTCATCAGGTTTTCGCCGTTTTCGTTTCCGAGGTTTCCCGCGGCCGCCCAGCCGAGCATGAATTCCGCGAAGCCATCTCCGGTGGCGGCGCGATTCTGCGGGTCGGCCGTGAACTCCCGGTTGAAGGTCATCTGCCCGCGTGCAAAACGTGCTGCGTTTCGGAAGACGTTGATATGTTTGAACTCCACACCTGCTTTGATACCGTGATGCCCGGCCGAAAGAAAGAGCACGTCATTGAACTGTGTCAGGAAGATGTTATTGGTATTGGGCCAAAAGGCGCGCGAGCCCAGCTGCGCATAGCCGCTCGGTGCGAACAGCGTCAGACCGTGATCGTTGGACGATGCGAAATTCGTCTTGGGAATTCCCGTGATGCCGAACTGATCGAACAACGGCTTATCGTACGGTATGTCGAAGGCCGTCGGCATGCGCGTGTGGCCGATCCGAACTTCGTTGTTCATACGGGAGTTGATGATCCGGACATAGCTGCCTACGATACTGTTGCTGTGAATCACCGTGGTGGTGGCCAGTCCGCCATCGGCCGGCAAGGGCAGCGGACCGTTCTGATACTGATCCTTGTCGCGCCGGCTGTAGCGTACCGACAGGCGATTATTGTCATTGAAATTCTGGTCGCCTTTAAAGTCATAATTGTTCCAATCGTTGCGATCGGCACCGGAGAAGTAGTAGTTGTTCACAATTCCCGCCGTCGTGGGCGCCGGATAAAGCGCGAGCAGCGCCGGAAACAGGGGATCCCATCGATTCTTCGGAATCACGTTGCCGGGAAACATCCGCCGCGTCATCGCAGCGCCGGTGCCGGCAGTCGTTAGCGGGTCGAAGATGTTGCGAATGCCTGTAAAGTCGCCGGTGCGTTCCAAGGCAGTCGGCACGGTGGAGATGGAACTGGTGCCGCTGCGAATTCGCGTTCCGTCGAAGCTGCCGAACAGGAACAGCTTGTTTTTGCGGATGGGCCCGCCTAACGTACCTCCGAACTGATTCTGCCGGTACTCCGGCTTGCCCGCGCCGCTGCGATTCGCAAAGAAATTGGTGCCGTCCAGCAGGTCGTTACGTAGGAACTCGTACGCCGTGCCATGGAGTTGATTGGTGCCGGACTTAATAGTCACCAGAACCGCGCCGCCCATGCGGCCGCCGTATTCGGCCGAAAGATTATTGGTGATTACCTTGAACTCACCGACGGCGTCGATCGAAGGCTTTACCGCCTGAGCCTCGTAGCCAATCGGTCCGCCGGAATAGACCGTATTGTTGTCCAGACCGTCCACCTGCACATTCATCTGATAACCATGCGCTCCGCCGGCGGCGAAACCACCTTCCGATTGCGTACGTCCCCCGACATCCGGCGAGGTCCCGGCGGTGAGCGTCGCCAGGCTCAGGTAGTTCCGCCCGTTCAACGGCATTTCCACGATGCTCTTGTTGGAAATCACCTGCCCGACAGTGGCAGTCTCCGAATCGAGGAGTGCCGCCGCCGCGGTGACTTCGACAGTCTCGGCCACCGCGCCCAGACGGAGTCGGAAGTCCAGGCGTACCGATTGATCCACGTCCAGCTTCAATTCTGGCCGGGACTGCGGGGCGAACCCCTCCCGGATCGCTTCCACGCGATATCGCCCCACCGGCAGAAGCGTGAAAGTGTAAGCGCCCGCTTCATTGGTCAGCATCTCCCGGCGCAATCCAGTCTCGATATTGACCACAGAAATACGCGCGCCTGCCACCAGAGCCTCGCTCGAATCCGTGACTACGCCTGTAAGCGTTGCAGACTGCGAGTAGCAGATGGCAAGCGTTGAAAAAAAGAGAATCGCGAAACGTAGAATGTGCTTCACTCAGAGCCTCCGGGCAAACAAAAAGTCCAGTGTATTCAGGCACTGGTTTCCTTCATGCGGCAACTCGGACAATATTCAGTAACAACGTCACTGAACGGGTCAGTGTTCTTACCGTCCCGTCCAGACCGGTGCGAGCCAGGCCATCGGCTTGGTTGGATCCGCGCCGGGAGCGTCGCCGCCCCCGATGCTCCATACCCGTACAAAGAAATACTTTGCGGTGGCATCTTCGATCGTGGGCGTCCAGTGCACAGAATGGCCCGGGTTGCCCTGGTATTCCTGGGCAACCAAGCCACCATCCTTGACGATGTCGATCTTCGTGATGATGTCGCGCGGGTTGGTGGAATTTGGATGACTCACCGAGATATCGAAGTTGAAAGTCTTCTCGCCCTGGAGCGTGGAACCCATGATGGCGCCGTTAACCGTGTACCGGCACTGCAAAGTCTTGTCCATTGCAGCATAGACACGCCGATTTTTCATCGCGTCCAGAATGGCCGCCTTGGTCGGTTCCTTCGCCAGCACGAAGGTGCGCGAAGTGTTCTTGCTGATGCCCGCCGTACCGTGGTTGTCGTTACCGCAAACCGGCGCAACTTTCCAACCCTTGTCCAGCGCATTCACGAAGCCCTCATAGTGAATCTTGTTGTTGGAGTTGATCACTTCCAGCATCGTGAGTACGTCGGTAACCTTTGGATCCCGATAGGCCCAGTTGTTGTATTGATCGGGCGTGGGGTGATTGAAGCTGGCGACAACCGGACCGCCGCCCTGTCCCTCGGCGGAAGCAAGCCACTTATAGAAGTACGGAAGGTCGATTCCCGGCGCCAGCGCGTTCAGCATTCCCGAGCTGTTGATTACGTTGATATGGCCGGTACCGCCCGGCCCGTCATTCTCCGAATATTCGAATCCCGCAAGAGCGACAAATCCGGCGGACGTTGCTGCTTCAGCATCGCGCTTACTGGCCATCCATTGCGGATTTGACGCGTCCGCCGGTTGGAAGGCGGCTTCCTGCGAATGATCGGTGGTGACGTAGAAGTCGTACCCGTTGGACTTGGCGAGACTGAAATGAACCGACGGAGGGCCCTGAAACTCCTTCCAATCCTTCTTCAGCGTCACCGCCGGGCTCGGGTACTGGAATGAGTTGATCACGTAGATTCCGGCGCAGCCGTTCGCGCTCTTGACATAACCGTCAGACCAGGTAAACGCGGGTGGAGAACCAGCATCGGGTCCGTATACCATGATTCCGGCGCAGCCATTTTTCGAAAACTGCTCGCCGTGGGACCATGTGTAAGCGGTGTGGGCATGCGTACTGCCCGTGTAGATATGGAATTCTTCCGGCGGGCGCTGCACCTGGCCCATCAAGGAAACAACGATCAGAATCGAAGCGCCGGCGAGCGGCGTCCATAAACGTAACATGGCTGTAACTCCCGGACTTAGTGGGCTTCTAACATAGCGAGAATAGAGGGATCGACGCCGCTTGTCAAACCGAGGGGTGCGGTGCTCCACACTATCGCATCGAACCGAACAATACTGTATTCTCCCGAAGGATGCGCTCTGTCGTTGCCGGGTCCGGCTGCGTATTCCAGACATCACGATCGAAACTGCCGCCTAGCAGAATGCCGTCGCGGCGCGGGAACATGTAGATATTGCCAGGACCGATCGTGCAGTAGTCCACTTCGGGCTGCGGCAGCAGGAAAACCAACTGGCCGCGGATCGGAATCAATTCGGCGTCGCCGAACAGCGTGCGCGCGCCGAGACCCGTGCAGTTGAAAATCAGCTCTTCGCGCAGCCCTGTGAGTTCGCGCGCTTCAGCGAACTCGCGAATCACGATCTTGCTTCCCGCGGCGTAAAAATCACGGATCAGTGCGCCCAGGTAGATCGCGGGTTCGATCAGCATCGTGTGCCGGCGGTGGGCATAAGGTACATCGAAGGGATGCTGGCCGGCCGTCAACTGGCCCGCCTCCGGATAAAGCGGCTCCACCTCGCTGTTCGGGCTGGTGGGCGGCGGCGTGATGTAGGCCCGGTCACGCGCCAGGGTGTAGAGCGGCAGCCAGCGGACACCGTATGGTTCGCCGGCAAAAGACTGGTAGCGGCGAAATGCAGTACGCGCCGCCTCGGCGAACTGGCGGCGGAATTCCGGCGTGACGCGCGCGTGGTCAAAGACGGAGACCGGCTCCCAGAGCCCGCCCGCCAGGTTGGATGTGGTCAGCGGCGGCATCTCTCGGGCGTAGATCGTTGGGGAGTAGCCGCGTTCCTGCAAGAGGCGCGCGGTGGCCAACCCCACTACGCCGCAGCCGATCACGGCGCAGTCGCGCGCGCTGCCCCGGGGCGCCAGATCGACGGCAAGTTGCGCCGTTCCCCAGCAAAGCGTGATGCCGGCGCCGCCATGCCCGTAGTTGTGAATTACCGTCTTCGTATCCAGTTTTTCCGCGCGCACCACGAAGCCCGCCGGGCGAAACGGCCGCAGCCCCACGGTGCTGCGGATCACGCGGTCGGCGGATACTCGAACGCGTGCCGCCCTCGGCGAAATCGGCGCCGCGGGCGCCGTCGCCGATTCGCGTTCGCCGCTGTGCGCAGGCAGCCAGGCTGAGGGAGGATGCGGACAGGAAAGCGCGCCGCGTGGCGATCGGCCTAATCATGGAGCTCATTAAGTCCAATCCGCATGGGTGTCATACAATGAAGTTTAGCCCTAACCAACCGTTCACTCACCGGAGCACTGGCCTGTCCAGAAAAAAGACCACCGCAGATACCGGGAAGGCCCGGGCCGTCTATCCATCCGAAGTACCGCCCGAGCCAGCCGGACCCGGCATGTGGAAAAGCCGCATCGAGCCGTTTCTCAAGAAACATGCGTTGATGCTGGCTGCCGCCTTCCTATTGCTGGGCGCCGGCCGCATTGTCTCCACCTACCACGTCTTCTCAACGACCGGTGACGAACCGGCGCACATCGCCTGCGGACTGCAATATCTCGCGCAGCACGTCTACCAGTACGAGACGCAGCATCCGCCGCTGACTCGAGCCATGATCGCGCTGCTGCCGTACCTTTCCGGCACCGCCCGCGCGGCAAACCGACTTTTCAATTGGAAGGCTGGGACCTGATCACCTACCAGCACCATCCGGAAGCCACCGTGACGCTCATGCGGCTCGGCAACCTGCCGTTTTTCGTCTTGGGATGTCTGGTGGTGTTCTATTGGGCGCGCCGGTACTTCGGTGCTGCGAGCGGCGTAATCGCGGTCGCCATATTCACGATGATTCCTACCGTGCTGGCGCATGCAGGTTTGGCCACTACGGATATGGGACTCGCGGCGTGCCTGGGAGCGGCCTTTCTGGCGATGCTGGTCTGGGCGGAGGAACCCACCAACAAACACGGTGTCCTATTCGGATTCTGCATGGCGCTGGCCCTGCTCTCAAAGTTCACGACGTTGGGATTCTTTCCGGTGGGCGCCGGTATCGCTCTCGTCTTCTATCTGGCCGCGGAGCGTCCAGGCTTCGACCGTCTCCGGCAACTGATCAAGGAACGCGCGATCAGCTTTGCGATCGCAGTGGGCGTCTGCGTGTTCGCAGTCTGGGCGGCCTACTTCTTCTCATTCGGCAAGGTACCTGTGTGGAACGTCAGCCTGCCGGCCTGGGAATACTTCGACGGTATACGCGTTGCTCTGCAGCACAACAAAGATGGCCATCCGGCCTGGCTGCTGGGCGAGGCGCGGCGCTACGGCTGGTGGTATTATTTCCCGGTCGCCCTGGCCGTGAAGACGCCGCTGGCGCTGCTCGTGCTGCTACTGGTGGGGATTGCCGTATGCTGGCGCAATCGCGCGCGTGTGGCCTACCTGATGCCGCTGGCCTTCACGCTGGGCGTTCTGATACCGGCGATGAGCGGCAACGTGAACATTGGAGTGCGCCATGTATTGCCGGTCTATCTTGCCTTCTCGGTGATGGCGTCGCTCGGGTTGATGCACTTGGCCCGACTGTCGAATCGAAAGTTGTGGGCAGGCGCGGCGGCAGGGGTTCTGCTGGTATGGCTGGCCGCCACCGGTGCGCTGCACCATCCCGATTACATTCCGTACTTCAATGAACTGGTGCGGGGCCAGCCCGATCTCGTGTTGTGCGATTCCGATTACGATTGGGGCCAGGACCTCAAACGTCTGGCGGCACGCCTCAAACAACTGGGCGCCACCCAGGTCAACTACGGATATATCAACTCCTACGACAACACCTTCCTGGAGACCTATCCCGGTCTGCCGCCGATCAAGAATATCCACCCGCTGGAACCCGCCGAGGGCTGGACCGCGGTGTGTCCCACCCTGGATCACGCCACGCAATACGGCCTGGAGTACCGCTATCCCAACATACAGCCCTGGTACAAGTACCTTCCTGTGAAAGAGCGCGTAGGCACGATCGACCTCTTATATCTGGCGCCAGGCAGCCTCAACGGCAAGAAATGACCGCGCATGTCTAAGAAGAAGCCGAATCCCGCCACTACGCGCTGCCAGCGAACCCGCCGTCGCGCCGGCGCCGGGATTCTGGGACGCGAGCGTAATTCCTTTTCTGGCGCGCCGCTCACTGATATTGTCTGTCGCCCTGATTGCACTCGCCAGTCTGCGGATCGTTTCCACTTATCCGGAAATGAGTCCCACATGGGACGAGCCTGGCCACATGGCATGCGGCCTGCAGTACCTGGCCCAACACGTTTATCGCTACGAGGCGCAGCATCCGCCACTGGCCCGAGTGATGTCCGCACTCGGACCCTATCTTGCCGGCGCACGGCCCCTGGGCATCAAGAATCAGGATCAGGAGGGCGTCGCGGTGATGTATCGCGGCGGCCACCCCGAACAAATGTTGACCCGCATGCGGCTCGGGATCCTGCCGTTTTTTGTGGCGGCCGCCTTCGTGGTGTGGCTCTGGGCCCGCCGTTACTTCGGCGGCGCAGTCGCCGCGCTGGCAACCGGAATGTTCACGCTGGTGCCCACGGTGCTTGCGCACGGCGGTCTGGCCACCACCGACATGCCGCTCACCGCATGCCTTTCGGCGGCGTTCCTCGCTCTGCTGGTGTGGGCCGAGGAACCCACATGGCGGCATAGTTTGCTTCTGGGAGCGACAACAGCGCTGGCGGTGGTCAGTAAGTTCACCGCGCTGGGCTACCTCCCCGCGGCCGCGCTCTTTGCGTTCCTGGCTTATTTGATCGTCGAGCGCCCGGGAGTGGGCGTGCTCGTCTCCGCCGCCAAAGCGCACGCACTGCCCGCTGTCATTGCGGTATTCACTGGAGCCATCGGCATCTGGGCCGTCTACTCCTTCTCATTCGGCAAAGTAACTGCGTGGAACATGAATCTGCCGGCGCCGGAGCTCTTCGATGGCGTTAGCTTTGCGATCTACCACAACACCAAGGGACACGCCGCCTACTTTATGGGAGAGATCCGCAACACCGGCTGGTGGTATTTCTTCCCCGTACTGCTGGCCGTTAAGACCCCCCTCGCGTGGCTCGTCGCCGTGGGTTTCGGAATGGCCGTGTGGTGGGGCACGCGGGCACGACTGGCCTACTGGATGCCTGTGGCGTTCGCCGCGGGTATCCTGCTGCCTTCCATGACAAGCCACGTGAATATCGGACTGCGCCACATCCTGCCCATCTTTACCGGACTGGCGATTTTGGCGGGTCTGGGAATTATGTGGCTTTTGGAGCGCGCATCGCGTGCAAGATGGGCCGGTTCACTGGCCGTGGTGCTGGTGTTATGGATTACAGTTTCGGGCGCGATGCAGCATCCCGACTATCTCTCCTATTTCAACCAACTGGCCGGCTCCAACCCGGAGCGCATCGTAGTGGACAGCGATCTCGATTGGGGTCAGAATACCATCCGCTTGCAGCGCAGGCTGAAGGAACTCGGCGCCGCTCAAGTAACTTTCGGCGACCTGAATCTTCGCCCCAACCATCTGATGATGTGGCCGGGCCTGCCGAATGTGCAGAGTCTGGACGCATTACGCGCAGTAGAGGGGTGGACAGCAGTGAGCCCCACAATGTGGATGCTTCGTTACGGCCCGATCGCTCACCAGCACAGCAAGCAGCCCTGGTGGGCTTATTATCACCCGGTGGAGAAAGTGGGCACGCTGTGGCTCTACTACCTGCCGCCAGGAACGCTACAACAGTCGATGCCAGGCACCCCTCGCTGATGCCCGCCGGGCAGATCGCACGATCAAACACAGCGATGCGGCGCGCCGGTAGATTGCAGCCGTCTCACTTGGAGAACACCAACGCCGTGGCGCCCTGCAATTGAAAACTCCGTGAGGCATCCGTGATTTCAAACGAAGATTGTCGTAGTCCTCCGCTGCCTCCGAACTCTTCCTCATTCGTGTCGAGCCAGAGGAAATACCGTCCGATACAGGGCCACTCGTCTTCCCCCTGGTCATCCTGCAGGGCTGTCAAGTAAGGTATTCCGCAGCCGGCGGCGCGTATTCCACCCGGCGAGATTTCCATTGTCACGGCATTGGGCCCGAGGTTGAAGAACGCAAGGAACTCCGTGCCCCCAGGTTCGCGGCGCCGGAGGAGGAAGAGGTGCTCGCTCTGGGCCCATGCCTGGTACTGCGTATCCCGAGGGTCCTCGTTCTTCACCGCAGCGTCCTGACGCAGCTTCGCGAGTTTCTCAAAGAGGCGTGCGACTGCCTGCTGCCGCTCGCTAACGTGACTCCAATCGAGTTTGCTGGCTTCGAAGGTCGCCTTGTTGGCGGGATCCATATAGGGTTTCCCCAGTGAATCCTTCTGCTCCCGGAAGGCCTTCCAATCGACGCCCGCGAGTGTCCCATCGCCGCTGAAGGCAAGGGCTTCCTTGAGTCCGGCTGCCTGCGCCTCCTCCTGCAATTCGTGAAACCTTCCACCCTGCAGAACGGGGTTCCCGTCCTGTTTGCCATAGTAGGCGCTGACGTTGTTGTTGGTGGCGGTGTCCTTGTGTCCCGTGAAGAAAAACCATGGCGTTTCGGCGCTACGTTCGGTTCCCATGAACAGGAATGGCGTCCATTGTCCGAGGAACTGCCAGACGAGGATTGTCTTGAAGACAGGAAATGCCACGAGCTGGTTCAGGCGTTCGCCGCCGAAGCGATTCCCTATCCAGTCATGATTCCACAGCAGAGTGGTCGAACGTTCTCCACCGCGCAGGGCCTCCTTGAGCGGAGGAACACCCGGATACCACCAGCCTCGCCGTGCGGCTTTCAACATGGGGCGAAGCACCGAGCCGGCTTCGTTGGGAAGTCCGGTCACATGAGCCGCACTGGTGAGGCTCAGCACTTTCATCAGAAACCGGCCGGTCTGATCGGTATACTGATGGCCTGTAGGCACGCGCCGGCCTTGGGGTTCTTCGGATTCGGCGTATTCGCTTAACAGATAGAGAGGCTTGCCGGCCGCGCGGGCAATCTCTTGTCCGAAAGTCGCAATCTGTTCATGCAGTTCCCACGGCATCCGATTAGTAGCGTCGAAGCGAAAGCCGTCAATTCCGAAGTGTGTAACCCAAAACGCGAGTTCCTCACCAATCAGCTTGACAATTTGAACGTATGAAGGCTCATCGTTCCCGGAAATACCTGCTCCCCATTTGGTATGCCGGGTGAACATGCGAGAAAGAATTTGTGACCGCGAATCCTGTTCCGGGCCTTCATGGTTGTACTGTTTGTCGACGATCACTTCGAGGCCAAGTTCGTGCGCCCGTGCCACAAATTCAATCAATCCTCCGGACCCGCCGTAGGATTGATTTTCGACGGCTCCTGTGCGCGTCTGGTCGTAGGTCCAGCCCGGCGGCCCGCTTGCCAGATCGACCGGCATCAACTGCAGCGTCGTAATGCCTTTGCTGGCCAGACCGGCCAATCGCCTCGCGGCCGATCCGAAGTCGCCTTCAGCGGTGAATGTCCCAATATGCAGTTCATAGATCACCCGCTCCCCAGGTTCAACAGGACGCGGCCGGTGTGGCTGAAAGTGGGAGGCCCGGATGCCATCCTCCAGCCCAACGACGAGATGCGACGGTCCTCGTATGCCGGAGCTGCCCTGCTCTCGCGTGGCGATATCAGGAAAACCGTGGCGGAAGAGTGGGTCCGGAAACGCAGCCTCACCGAATTCGAACCAACCGGGGCGGTCGCCCGGCCGGATGGTGTAGCGGATCTTGTTTAGCAGGCCTTTCGTCTCCGGCTTGAGCGCGAATCGAACAATTGCGTAGCTGGCCGGCAATGCTCCCGCGTCGTTGGGAAGAGGAGACATTGCGATTCGAACGCGACTTTGACCTGCGTGCTCCCGGCGCCGGTCGATGGCCCGCGCGGTTACCTGGCTGACCACCGTCAGCGTGGCTGGTATTTCCAGCAGGAGGATATCGGTGCGGCCATCCATACCGGGCTGTTTGAACACCACGACTGCGCTGGTATCTTCGACGGCGGTTGGAAGTGCGACGGCGCCATATGGCAGTTCCAGCAGTTCGGGGGCTGCTGGATCCAGTGCTTGAGCAGGCACGCTGCCCAAAACGCCGGTGTTTGCGACCCTGAATAGTGTTTGGTGGTTTAAGGTCTCCAGAATTTCATCATAGTCGGTGGGCCCTTGACAGTGACAGCCCCGGTCGCACACCATCGCCTATATGATCGATGGCCTCTTGTTGCATTCGGTAAGCTATTCCGGATCTTGGGGACAGCCCGTGCTCAGTCTTGACGACTTTGTGGATCACGCGGCTGACCTGGGCTTCGATGGCGTGATGCTGATGGCCAAGCGTCCGCACCTTTCCGTGCTGGATTACGGGCCTAAGGAGCTCACCCGTCTGCGCCAGCGGATCGAAAAGAGCGGTATGCATGGAGTCTGCATCGCCGGCTATACGAACTTCACCGCCGATCTTGGCCATCCCGATATTCCCAATCGCGAATATCAGATTCAACATGTGACGGATCTCGCTCGCGCCGCACGCGAATTAGGTGCCGCGACCGTGCGCGTGTTCACGGGATACCTCGAGCCCGCAGTCCCGTTCCAACAGCAATGGGACGTGGTGGTCCGGTCGCTGCGAGAGGCCGCCGATCGTGCGGCTGGCTTCGATGTAGTGATCGGTGTACAGAATCATCACGACGTCGCCGTGGATCCGGACAGCCTGCACGATCTGATTCGCGAGGTGGATCACGATCACTGCCGCGCAATGTTCGATGCCTGGGCGCCCGCGCTGCAGGGTCTGGATATCGCACGTGCCGCGCAGAAGCTGGGCGCGCTCACGGTACATACGACGATGGCGAACTACGTTGTCCGTCCGCAGTTTCGGTATCTGCCCTCGGCGGTGAACTATGAGAAAGTACCGGCGCGCGCACAGGCTGTTCGCATGGAAGAAGGGTTCATCGACTACGGCGCGTTCTTGAAAACGATGACGGAGTCCGGCTTTGGTGGCACGGTAGCCTACGAAATGTGTTCGCCTCTGCTGGGGGGAGCGACACTGCAGAATCTGGACCGCCACGCGGCGAGCTTTCTGGATTACATGAGAGCGCGTTGCGCAGCGGGCCGCCTCAGCGCAACTTCTAAGGCGCGCCAGGGAACGGCGCCTGTTCCAGTTCATTGCGACCCTCTGTAATTCGTACGGTGCGATTGACCAGCACATTGGTCCACGATTGTACTCCGCCGGCCGGCCAGCGCACCTCGATGCGATCCACGCGAGCCGCCTTACCAGTCCCAAAATAGAGGGTAAAGGCGCTCTGGGAATAGTAACTGCCGCCGCTGACCACTTCACCGATCTGCTTACGGCCGTTCACTTCGACCGTACACCGCGCGCCGATCGCGCTGCGGTTGGAGCGCGTCCCGGTAAGGCGATCGCGATGGCGTTCTGCCTGGGACCGACATTCTTGAGCAGCGACGGGCGATCGTTCATATTGACGATCAGGATCTCCGGGCGGCCGTCACCATCCAGGTCGCCGGTAGCCAGCCCGCGCGCAGGACGCGGAGGTACGAAGCCCGGGCCGGCGGATGCGGTCACGTCGGCAAAGCGGCCATTGCCCAGATTGCGATAGAGCAGGGTCTTCTGCCGATAGGTCTCACCGATCGGCGAGCGGTCGATCTCGGGATACACGTGCCCATTGGCAAGAACAAGGTCGGGCCATCCATCCTCGTCGATATCCAGGAACGCGATGCCCCAGCCGAGAAGCTGATTCCGTCCGAGACCCGAGGGCTCGGAGACGTCTTCGAAGAATTTGCCGTCCTCGTTCTTGTATAGCGATGGGCGGTCGCCGGAGAAGTTGGTCTTGGCGATGTCGAGGAAACCGTTGCCGTCATAATCACCGACCGCAATGCCCATTCCCGCCTGCAGGTGGCCATCCGCGTTGTAGGCGACGCCCGCCGCGTCGCCGCGCTCTTCGAACGTGCCGTCGTGTTTGTTACGATAGAGCAGACTGGGGGTCTGGTCGCAGGCGACATAGATATCGGGCCAGCCGTCGTTATCGAAATCGGCGACGACCACGCCCAGGCCATAGCGGCCGCCGGGCGCGAGAATGCCGGCCTTTTCGGAGACGTCGGTAAACGTGCCGTCGCGATTGTTGTGATAGAGCGCGTTGTGGGCCATGGGGAGCCCGCGCGGACCGCATACGACAACCATCCCTTTCCACTCGCAGTTCTGGCTGCTTCCCGGCTTAGGTGTCTTGCTGAGATCGAGATCGACATAATTGGCGACAAAGATATCGAGGTAGCCGTCGCCATCGTAAGTCGATGAAACGCGCAGCCGGAGCCCCATCGAGTGCCGGTGACCGGCAGCCCGGCCGGCCGACGTGATGTCCGCGAATTTTCCACCGCCCAAGTTCCGGTAAAGGCTATTGTGGCCGTAGTAGGTGACAAACAGGTCAGGATGGCCGTCGTTATCGAAGTCGCCCACGCAGGCGGCTTGCGCCCAGCCGGCACGCGTGAGTCCGGCCTGTTGACTGACTTCGGTAAAGTGACCTTTGCCATCGTTGCGGTAGAGCTGCGATCGGATCGGCGGAGCGTTTGGGTCCAGGGTGGTGCCATTGGCGATGAACACGTCGTTAGAGCCATCACCGTCGAAGTCGAAGATGGCGGCGCCGGTGCCCGTGCTTTCGAGAATGAAATCCTTTTTTTCTTTGCCGCCGAAGGTGTTAGGGATGGTCAGACCGGCCTGGGCCGCGATATCGATGAAGCGGATGTCGGGGGTGCCGGCAGCCAGCAGAAGGGAAACCAACGCGAACGCCACGACCGCAAACATGAGCCTCATTCAACGAGCTCCCAGCCGCTCGAGCGCTCGGGTGGCCTGCTGTGCGATGGCCGGATCACTGTCGCGGGCAGCTTCGCGCAGATGTTGCGCGGCATCTGGGTTCTTCCCCTGTTGGGCGAGCACAGTTCCCAATCGTAAGTGCACACGGGCGACCTCTGGCCGGAGCACAAGTGCCCGCCGGTATTCGCGCGACCGCCTCGGCCAATTGCGGTTTCCGCTCGAAAAGACCGCCGAGCAATTCATGCGCTTCCGCCAATTCGGGTCCACCCGCACGGAGGCTTCGGCACGCTCCTGCGCCTCATCGAATCGATCGGCGCGGGCGAGCGCAAGCGCATAGTCATAGAGATGCGGCGCCGAGGTGGGGCGCAGCCGGATGGCTCTTTCGAAGTGGAACATGGCTTCGGCAAGTCTCGCCCTTTTCGGCGAAAATGCTGGCAGCAAGATCCCAGGCATCGTCATCATACGGGTCGATGCGCAGGGCGTCGCGCAGGGCGGCTTGGGCGCATCGGGTTTACCGGCGTTCGCCAGAATTTCGGCGAGCCTTCGAGACTTCTCCGGCAACGTCGGATCCAGCGTCGATAGCTTTGCGAACTTTGTCGAGCGCGTCCGATACGCGTCCCACGGTGAAATCGAGGATTCCGTAGCGGTACCAGGTTTCCGGGTCCGCTGGCGCAAGTTGAATCGCTTTCTGCAATACCTCCGCGGCAGGCGCCGGCCTTCCGGCATCGGCCAGGCGCGGCCGCCAGTGCGCGCAATCCCCTCACGGAATCCGGATGCAGGCGAACTGCTTCCTGGTAGGCGGCAACGGCCTCCGGCTTTTACCGGTATTCCGCCAGGCGTCACCCAGCACGATGTAGAACTCGGATTCGACCGGCTTCTGCTTTTCGATTTCGCGCGCCAGTTGCGGCAGGCCAGCGGCGAGATTATTTCCGAGCCCCACCTGCGCGACACCACGATACAGCGCGTTCTCGGCGGTTGGTGGAAGCGGCGAAGGATAATACGGCACGACCTCACCGCGATAGTCGTCTGGCGGGGGCTCCGGCCTTTCAGCCAGCAGATCCTTTCGGCTGGTGGATGCCGCTGGATCCGATGGTCCGTCATGATCATGCGCGGAGTATCGTCGGCGCGGCGCTTCGGCATGTGGCAGGTGATGCAATCGGCGCCGGCGGGGTGCTGTCGGGAAGACACGAGCGCTTCGATGGGTGCGATCGAGCCTTGCCGGGTGGTATGGCAGCTTCGGCAGATGGCGGAATAGTGGTTAACCGCTTCCTGTGCCGCGCGGCACGCGGTGTGGATTGTGGCAGGTTTGACAAGTCAACGCGCCTTCACTCTCCGTGAAGCACCTGGATTGACGCAGGCGGTATACGGAACTCACCGCCTCGAATTTCTCGTCGTGTCCGGTCGCCGGGCGCATGATCGAAAAAGATCGCGGAATTTCTCGAGGGCTCGCCCGGCATGAACGAAAACGGTCCGCGAGTCGAAGCGCTGGATCACCGCGGGAATGCGTCCGCTCGTGGTCTCCAGATGGCACTGCATAGCAGACTTCCATGCGCGAGTTTGGAACTCAGGCGGGCAGGGTTCACGATGCGGCGCGAATATCGGCCACCTTGGCGCCGGCGCTCCCGGCGGTGCGGACGTGATTACCGCCGGGTCCATGACAGCGCTGACAGTCAATACCCTCCGGAAGGTCGCCGAGGAATACAGGATCGCTGCCCGGAGCCTCGTTGCCTCGCGGGAATCCGCGGAATTCCGTTATGGCAGGACATGCACTTGTAAGGAAGAAAGCGGCGGGTCCGCGGATGATCGGAATCGGAGCCCGGCGACATGGCCCAGATCCGCCGGGTTTGGGGTCGGGGTACCAGCCCAGCGGGAGTTCGATGAGCGTTCCAGCCGCCGTGCGATGCAGGTAGGAGCGCGCGTGGTTGCCCGAGCCCAGGACGTAATCCACCCTAAGCTCTTCGACGTTGGTCTCCATTCCCGCAAGGCCGATCTGCCAGCGCCGTTGATAGAACTCGCCGCCGCGTCGGATCATCGCGTAGTGCGTGTCGGACAACGCGTGATAGAATCGTATTCTGACGTGCATAGTCTTCATCAGCATTTCAGGGGCCGGGCGAAAAAACGATCGGGCCATTCCGGTCTGGCGGTAGTCCTCCGCGATCTGCCGATGGCATGCTGCGCAGACGCGGGCGTCGACATATTCGCCCGACGCGGGCCTCCGGGGCAGCATGCAGATACCCCGCCAGAACGAACAACTTCCACGCTGACCCCGTCCGTATCAAAAACTCACGCTCCCGGCCCTCATCGGCGACCCACTGGGTGACCCAGTGGTTACTATATAACGCCAGCCGAAATGCGGCCAAGCCCATGAATCCCCACATGTAACCTCTAAGGGTGACGGGAGAAATGTAATCTTTCCGATTGACTCAGGTGACTTTGCCGGATGATAGCATCCCTCCCAGTCTACTTTGGCAGTTGAAGAGGGGAAACGATATGTACCGACGCTTCGTAGGGCCACGGATTGCTCTGCTGCTTGTATTTTGTACGTGCGCAGCGTATGCGCAACGCGATCTTGCAACTCTCGTGGGGACAGTTTCCGATCCGTCCGGCGGCGTTGTCGCCAACGCCAAGGTGACTATCACCGAAACAGGAACCGGACAGGTTTACGCACTTCTGACCAGCAGCACGGGCGAGTTCGTCCGTCCCGGCGCTGAAACCATCCACCTACTCCGTCATCGTCAGTGGCGCCCGGATTCCGGACCGCCGAGCAGAAAGACATCCTGCTGAAAGCCGGCGAACGAACCGGTGTCAACATCACGCTGACCGTCGGCGACGTGGGGCAGACGGTAGAAGTCACGGGTGCGGCGGAATTGCTGCAGACCGAAAGCACCCAGGTCGGAGCGGCGATGAACAGCAAGACGCTGACCGATGTCCCGCTCGGCGGGCAGCGCAATTTCGCCTATCTGGCGCGACTTTCGCCGGGAGTGCTTCCGGCCGAACCGGGCGCTCGCGATTCGGCCAACGGCGGTTTCTCTGCCGGCGGCGTGCGCGGAAACGGTCAGAACAACTTCCTGCTGAACGGCGTCGATAACAACGTCAACACCATCGACTTCCTGAATCAAACCTCTTACGCGGTCGGCCCGTCGGTGGAAGCGATCAGCGAAATGAGCGTCCAGACCAACGGCTTCAACGCCGAGTATGGCCGCGCGGCCGGCGCGGTCATCAACGTCAATCTCAAGTCTGGCAGCAATCAACTGCACGGCAGCCTTTTCGAAATTCTGCAGAACAAAGATCTGAACGCGAACAGTTGGACCAACAACCAGGCGGGCAAGCCGCGCGGTCCTTATGTTCAGAATCAGTTCGGCGCCACCGCGGGCGGCCCCATCGTCAAGAACAAGCTATTCATCTTCGGCGATTACCAGGGAACCCGCATCGCCTCGTCCGGTGGTATCCAGGGCCTCGGCTTCAGCAACAGCAATGCCACCGTTCCTACGCCGGCGATGAAGACGGGAGATTTTTCGAGCATCCTCGGCGCCGCCGCCACCGGTACGGACGCCAATGGAAATCCGATCAATTTCGTCAAGGGCACTATCTACGATCCGCTGTCGACCGTCGGCACCGCCTGCGGCGCCAATTTCGCGGACGGCGTTCCCGGGCAATAAAATCCCGGCAAATCGCTTTGATCCCGCCTTCGCCAAGCTCCTGCAACTAGTTTCCCGAGCCGAACCAGACAATCATCACCGGCACCCAGCCGACAGGCGATTACTTCTACAACACGCCCGGGTCGCAACAAACCGACCAGGGTGACGCTTCGAGTCGATTACCGCCTTAGCGACAAGGACAGCGTGTTTGGCTCCATGAGCTGGGGGAACACCAATAAGACCAGCGTGGCGCCCTTCCCCGGCGCTCTCGACAACAGCGGCTTCAGCGGCACCGGCGAGATCGACCTCAATCGCAACGGTCAGATCAGCTACACGCGTGTCTGGACTCCGACCGTCGTCACGGAAACCCGCGCGAGTTTCACACGCCTGGTGACATCGCGCGTCGGCGCCAATCCGGACGCGGATTTGTTCAAGCAATTTGGGATCGGCGGCTATAATCCCACCACGGCCTACACCGCGAACGGCGGCCTCCCGAGCATGTCCGCCAGCGGATATACCGGATTCGGCGGCGCCCAATGGGGGCCCACACTGGAGTACAACAACGTCTGGGATTTTGTGCAGAACGTTGCGATCAGCAAGGGGTCTCACGCCATCAAGATCGGCGCGGAGTTCCGGCAGGTGAAGTTCCCGTTCTTCCAGGTTCCCGCTCCCCACGGAATCGTCAACTACAGCGCCAACGAAACCGCTTTCCCGTCGGCGAAAACGTCGTCTCTGGGACCGACGGTCGGCGGCGAGCACGGGCGACGCGATCGCTTCCGCGCTGCTCGGCCAGGTGGACAACGCTTCGATCTCGACGACGAATTTCATTTCGTCCCAGAAGGTCGCCTGGGCCGGTTATGTTCCAGGATGACTGGAAGGTCTCGCGGAAATTGACGTCAACATCGGCTTGCGCTACGAACTTTGGTCGCCGATCGGCGAGAGATTCGGCAGACAGGCGAATTTCGATCTCCAGACCATGACCCTCTACATCCCCAAGGGCAAGCAGCAGGATTTGCCGCTGCCGCCGAATTTCGCCGGCTGCATTCCCCAATGTCAAAGTGTCTCGTGGAGACGTATCGAACTACCTGATTCCCTGGGATAAGTTCGACTTCGGCCCGCGCATCGGAATTGCCTATCAGCTAAACACCAAGACCGTGATCCGCGCCGGCTATGGGGTCTTCTATGGCGGCGAGGAAAACCAGGGCGGCAGTCCGAATCGGGGTGAAGGCATACCTTTCAACGAAACGGTCAAGATGATCCGGACCCCGGGTACGGTATCCTCGTTCCTCGGCATTTCGGATCACAACTGCACGGGATGCCAATACATGCCCGGCGGGCTCACAGGCGGATTCCCGGCCAGCCCGTTTACCCTGAATGCCACCATTCAAGTTCCGCGGTATCCAGCCCAACTTCCGCAACCCGATGGTGCACAAATGGAACCTCATGGTGCAGCGTGAATTGCCCTGGAATATGGCCCTCGAAGTAGGTTATGAGGGAAATCACCAGGCGCATCAGGTGATCCTGGGAAATACGGATACTTACCCGAACCTCGGCACCACCAACTCCTCGATCAGCGCGGATAGCACGCGGTATATCAACGCGGCGTGCGCCCAACCTGCCAGTCGGTTGGCACCGGCCTTTCCATGACCGTTTCCAACGGCTTCGGCAACTATGCCGCGGGTTCGGCGAAACTCGAAAAGCGCTTCTCGCACGGACTGCAGTTCCTGACGGCATATACCTGGAGCCACGCATTGGCGAACGCCGGAACGCCGCTCAGCGGATCGAGCAATATCGGCTTCCCCGATCCTACAAACTGGGGTTCCGGATATTCCAGCGCTTCGTGGGACATCCGGCACAGCTTCACCACCGGCTTCAACTACGACCTGCCGTTCGGCAAGGGCAGGAAGTTGGGCGCCAATATGAATCGCGCCGCCGACATGCTGGTGGGCAACTGGCACGTCAATGGCCTTGTGACGCTCCGCACCGGCGTTGCTTACGGTTTGAGCGGCAGTTGCCAGGGTGTTTGGGGCCGGTGCGTACCGGATGTCGTTCCCGGATTCGTCGCCAACCAGGCGCCCGCCGGCGGACGCACGCCGAACCAGTGGTTCGATATCAATGCCTACAAAGTCGCCGCGCCGCTGACCGGCGGCAATCTGGGGCTGCAGGCGATGACTGGCCCGCCCACCAAGACTCTGGACTTCTCCGTGTTCAAGGACTTCAACGTCTCGGAACGCTGGAAGCTTCAGTTCCGCAGTGAAGCTTTCAATCTCTTCAACACGCCGATCTTCAGCACCCCGGCACGACGTGACCGACAGCAAGGCGCTTGGGCGGCAACGGAAACTTCGGCAGGATCACGAGCACCATGACGGGCACGGAGCGCCGCCTGCAGTTCGCGCTCCGGCTGTCGTTCTAATCCGGGAAGAGTCGTATTGAATAGGGCGGTCCGCTTCGGCGGGCCGCCTTTTTTGCGAATGGCTTATCGGACGGCCTCCCGCTGCGCGCTCTCCAGTTTCGCGTGCATGTCGCGTTCGGCCTTGGCCGCTTCGGGCTTGCCCAGGCGATCGTAGACGCGGGCAAGGCGGTAGTGCGTCGCCGGATCGCTCGGGGCAAGTTCGGCAGCTCTTTCGAACTCGCGGGCGGCATCCGCGTAGCGCTGCGTGCGATCGAACACGGCGCCGAGTTCGAAGTGCGCCGCGGCATCGCGCTCGTTGATCGCGAGCGACTTCTCCAGCAGCTTGCGTGCGGTTTCAGGCTCGATCGACTGCGCGTTCAGCGCCTTCGCGTGCAGGAAATATCCGGTGAAGCTCGCCGGGTTGGCCGTCTCGTATTCGATGAACCTCTTCGTCACTTCCGGCAACCGCGCGGGAATCTGATCGAGGAATTTTCCCAGGAACACGTACGGCTGCTCCGTACTGCCGGTGCGATCGCGATCGTGCGCAGGAAGGCGGCGGCAGCCTCGTCGAAGCGGCGGAGGCCGTAGTATGCGACGCCGAGTGCGAGTTCCAGTTGCGCGCTGTTCTTGGACACCCTTGACGGCCACGCTGAGTATGGGGATCGCATCGGCGAATTTTCCCTGTCTGAAGCAGCGGCTGCGCGGTCTCGAAAGTATTGCGATTCGGCCGCGTCGCGGGCCGCCGCGTCCTGGGGGACAAGCGCCGCATAACGCGCCTGCGCACCGGCGGCTTTCAGGGCGCGCCCGGATTCGCGCATAGTAGATCGCGAGGCTGCTTCAGCACCAGGGCGTCGCGCGGCGCGAGCGATTCGGCCTTGGCCGCCGCGGCATCGGCCTTGGCGTTCTGCTTCAGTTTCCAATAGGTCTGCGAAAGCGCCACCCAGACCCGTCCGTTGGTCGGAGCGAGCTTGGCCGCGGCTTCAAGGTTGGTCTCGGCGGCACTCAGATCGTTACGCTGCAGCGCAAGCAGGCCGGTCCGAAAGACTTCGTCGAACGTGGCAGGCGCGGCGAGCAGCAGGAAGAGGGCGAGAACCACTGGATTTACCCTCTTGTACTGTATGATGTGAGGAAACCGTGGGGCCTCGAGACATACCATCACGGCAGCCCGCATGAGGTTGCGCATGCGATTTCGCTCAGCCGCCGCAACTTCCTGCGTTCGGTGACGGGAGCGGGAGCAGCCGCCACGATCTTCGGCCCATCCGCGCTCCGCGGAATGGTCACCCCACGCGGAAAGAAAGCCGTGGTCGTCACCTTTGGCGGAGGCGCGCGCGACGACGAGACGTTCATGCCGGACGGGCAGGAGAACATTCCGCACCTGCTGAACGAGCTGATTCCGCAATCGACCTTCTTTACTCAGGTGGTGAACCGCGGCATCCTGGGCCACTACGTTGCGACCGCCAGCATCGTGACGGGCGCCTACGAGACGTTCAACAATTTCGCGTCTGTCTCGCCCGGCAACCCCACCGTGTTCGAATACTTTCGGCAAGACCTCAAGCGCCCGGCCAGCGACTGTTGGGTGGTGGCGCCCAGCAACGGATTCGCCCGCATCGGCGAAAGCGCGCACAAGTCCTTCGGCCCTGGACTGGGTGCGGGAGTGATCCTGCCGAAGCGCCTGCTGTCCGCGGCCTTATCGGCAGGTGCCGATGGCGAGCGCTACCAGCACCTCCTGCGTGACAACTACGAGACGCCGCTGTACGCGCCCACGCTGGCCGGCCGGCAGATCGAGCTGAAACAGATGGCGGAAGTGCTCAAACTCTCGGTGGACGATTTCGCCGCGCACGCGCGCAATCTGGCCAGCCCCGATGAGATGTCCGTTTACGTCGCGCAGCCATCTGATGCGGCAACTCTCGCCAAGTCTGCTGTGGGTCACCTTGCATGACATCGACGTGGCGCATTCCGGCACCTTCTCGCTCTATATCGACGGCATACAGCGCTGCGACCGCCTGTGCGCCGAACTGTGGCGCGCCATTCAGAAGGATCCCGAGTACGCGAATCAGACGACGATGTTCATCCTGCCCGATTTCGGCCGCGATTCCGATATCGATTCGGGCGGCAACGGATTCCAACATCACCGCACCGGCGACCAGACATCGCGCACTACGTGGATGATGGTGATGGGACCGGGTGTTCCGCCAGAACGTAGTAGTGGACCGGCCGGTGGATTCGACGGATCTGATTCCGACGCTCGGGAAGCTGCTGGGTTTCGACGCGCCGTATTCGCAGGGCAAGCCGTTGGCGGAGGTGGCGTAGGCATGCTTCCGAATCAACTGGCGGCGGAAAGTTTTCAGGCCTATCCGGTTGAGGCGAAGCGTCTGGCGCTCAGCCACCTCGCATTACTGCGCCGCCTTCCGTTGGGATTCGTTCCGCTGCTGCTGCGGGAAGTGATTGTCTACGACTGGAAGTTTCCGGCCGAGCGCAGGGACATCGAACGCCAGTTCGCATACCTCTCAAGTCTTTCACCGGAGCACCTGGCGAAGGAGATGGCGGCATTCAACGGCCTCCGCCTTACGGAGACTCTCGCCAGGCTGGATTGGGTCAACTCCCCGGCAGTATTTACCGAACAGTTGACGGCACATCTGTGGACCACGCACCAAATCGACACGTTTCGGGCGGCGGCCGTCGATTACGTTGGCCGTTCCAGCGCCGCATTCCCCGAAGACCCCTTGCCGGCGCACCGTTTGGGAATCGTCGTGCTCGGTCAGGGTGTCCGCAATAATCCATACCGGCTGTTCCGCAAACTTCGGCCCCAGGGGACGTATTTCACGCAGGTAAAGCATACCGGCGGCCTCAGCGTGCTGGCCGCGGTGGTGGCGAAACGCGCTGCCGCGAAACCCCTGCCCTATGCTCACTGGTACATCGATGGCGGAGATTCCGCGGCTCCTCTTCCCCATGGCGTGGCGCACGTTTCTTACGCCGCCCTCTCGCCGGTGCGGTCCGGGTTGCAGCGCCTCATGCAGAAATCGTACGAGGCCAGCGTCTTCGATCCGGAAGCCTTTCGAACCCGGCTGGCGCAGACGAAGTTGGAAGATGTCGGCATGAGTTCCGGCGGAGACGGCGTGCTCAATCGGTTTCAATTGAGTCTGTTGACCGAAGGATCGGGCACGCAGGTCTTCGCGACGACTTTCGTGCAATGGGCGGCCCGCGAAACCTTGCGGCGTGCTCAGCCGCTGACACTGTTCGCGCGCTTCACGCCGCGTCAGCGGGAGAACCCGATGAACGAGCTTCTCGCCGAAACGCAACGGCGCCCGGAGATGGACCCGCAGGGCTCACTGGTGGATGCCGATATGGGCGCTTATTACACCTGGCTCAACCAGCAGCGACTGCCGGGGGCGAAGGAGGCGACGTTTCTCGCGTGGTTCGAAGACCACGGGGAAGCCGTCGCGATCGGCCCCGGGTTTGAACCCAAGAAACAATCTGACACGCCGATTGATTTGCAGGATCTAGCCTCGCAAATCGGGTAGGCCACCAGCAGTGTGACGGCACGCACACTCCGCCGACTTGAGAGCTTCCGCAAGTTGGCCCGCCAACTGCCCATTATTTCGTCATGAAGGAACACAGTAAGTGCGCTCATCCAGCGTGCGATTGTCTGGCGCGCGAAGGCAGCAAATATTGCAGTCAGTACTGCGAGGACGCAGGGGACACGATGGAACTTTCGTGCAATTGCGGCCACGCCGGTTGTGCGCTGGAGGAATCCGTCGGATCGGCGCCGGTTGGGGCCGAATAAACTTAGAATCGGCTCTGCCGAAAACAGAGTCGAAATTTCATGTGACGCTACGGAGAAAACTCAATGCAAAGTAAATTAGGTATGATCGCCGGAATCGGTCTGGGTTGTGGTCTGATGTTTTTCCTGGACCCTGCCAAAGGAAAGCAGCGCCGGGCACAAGTACGTGACCGCGCAAAACGTACTTCACGGCAACTGGGGCGGATCGCCAAATCCGTAGACAGGACGGCGCATGACCTCGCCCGTACTACCAACGACCTTACTCGTCAGGTCGTGTCGTTTAAGAAGAAGGCCATACGATTGGTGGCCTAGCCGCACACGCGGGGCCTACCGCCAGGTTCGGAAGGAGCGTGCGGCGTTGCGCATCTCATCCCGAAATTGGCGCATTTCCTGTACATACTCGGCCCGGGCTTGGCGGAACTCGTTCCGCCACTCGCGATGTGCGGCGTCCAACTGGCGCCGCACATCGCGCCGGGCTTGCGCAGCCTCACGGACGGCTTCGGCGCGAGCCCGGCGGGCTTCCGCCATCGCCTCACGCGCTTCAGCGCGTCCTTCCCATTGCCAGTCCGCCAGGGCCGGCATCACGGCCAGTAACGCAATCGCTACGTACTTCATCGCAACTCTCCTTTATTCATATCGCAGTGCCTGAATCGGGTCGATTGTGCTGGCGCGCCGCGCGGGTAGGAAGCCCGCACCTACGGCCACCAGCGCCAGAATAATCAGCGCCGCAGCCGCCGAAGCAATGTCGGTGGGCTTGACGCCGAACAACTGGGTCGAGACGTATTTGCTTAAGCCAAATGCTGCCGGAACCCCTATGGCGAGACCGGCGGCTACCAGCACCAGCGACTCCCGCATCACCATCCAGATCACCTGAAGCTGCGGTGCGCCCAAAGCCATGCGTAGCCCGATTTCCTTGGTGCGGCGCGCCACCATGAAGGCCATCACGCCGTACAATCCCAGCGCCGCCAGCACAGTCGCTAGCAGACCAAAGGCCGCCGAAAGCACCGCAATCAGTCGTTCGGTGCTCAGCGTCTCATCCAGTTGGCGCTCCAGCGTCTTCATGCCGTATACCGGCATGCCGGCATCGAGTTCCTGTACTTTGCGCCGTAAAGCGCCAAACATGCTCCGCGAATCCAGCGACGTGCGCACATAAAATGCCACACCGGCGGGATAGTCGGACTGCGACATGGGCACGAACACCTGACGGTGCACGCCCTCGCGCGGCCCTTCGTACAGTGAGTCCTCAGTCACACCGATGATCTCGATATTCAGCTTGGTATTCGGACCGTCGCCGAAACCAATGTGGCGGCCGATGGCGCTCTTTTCGCCGAAGAAATGAGTGGCGAATTTGCGATTGACGATCGCCACGGTCACCTTCTTCCCCGCATCGCGCTGATCGTTGAAATCGCGTCCCGCCAGGAGCGGCACACCCATCGTCTTGAAGTAGTCGCTGGACACGGCATTCATGAATGCCTGGTTGTCTTCGTTGTCCAGATTTTTGTGGCCTTCCACCGACATGGTGGAATCCCACTCGTCCCCGCTCAACACGGGAACCTGGCAAAGCCCGCCGACTTCACGCCGGGTGTGCCGCGAACGTTATCGGCCAGTTGCTTGTAGAACGCCAGCAAACGCGGCACCGAGTAGCCGTTCAGCGCGGGGTCCACCTGGAACGTCACCAGGTTGTCGATGCCTTGAAATCCCGCGTTGGTCTGCTTCAGATTCGCCAGGGTGCGCACGAAGAGACCGGAGCCGGCCAGCAGGAGAAAGGAAAACGCCACCTGCGCGGTGACCAGCGTCTTCCGCAGCCTGACCGAACTGCCGCCTCCCGAGACCGCTCCCACAACATCCTTGAGCGTGTTCCACAGGTCCACCTTGAGCGATTGCAGCGCCGGCGCCAGGCCGAACAAAATGCCGGTCAGCAGGGCGAGCACCCCGTTGAATGCCAGAATTCGGAGGTCAGGTTCCGCCCGCAGCATCAGCGCGGAACTGTCTCCGGGGAGAAAGTGCAGCAGCCCGCGGATGATTGCCACCGAAAGAAACAGCCCCGCCACGCCGCCGGTCAGCGAGAGCACGATGCTTTCGATCAACAACTGGCGCAGCAACTGCCAGCGCGACGCGCCCACCGCCAGCCTCACGGCCACTTCCTTCTGCCGCGAGATCGCGCGGGCAATCATCAGATTCGCCACGTTGAAGCACGCGATCAGCAGCACCAGCCCGACCATGCACATCAGCACGGTCAATGCCGTAGAGTAATCGCGCCGCATCTGCGAGTACCCGTTGGCCGCCGGTTCCATGCGAATCTTTCTCTCCAGGAAGCGGGCCCTGTTGAAGGGCGAGATATTTTTGAGCTCGGGCTGGGTCAACTCTTCCCGCAGAATCTGGGTCAGGATCGGCTGGAGCGACGCCTGCGCGGAGGCCACGGTAATCCCCGGCTTCATTCGCGCGAACATCTGGATCCACTGGCTGCGGCGGTCGCCGATCTCGTCCCACCCCGGCGTCATCAGCGGCTTCATCTGGATAGGGATGCGGATCTGCTCGCGAATGCGCCGGATCGAGGCCGTGGAAGCCCTGCGCGGATACGCCGACAATCGTCATCGGATAGTTGTCCACCAGAAGCTTCTGGCCGATCACCTTCGGGTCCGCGGCGAAGCGCGTCACCCAGTAGTCGTAGCCCAGGACCACCGAAGGATGGCCCTTGTAGACGCGATCGTCCTCCTCCGGAGAGAAGACACGCCCGATAGCCGGGCGCACGCCCAGCGCCTGGAAATAGTTGCCCGACACCAGTTCGGCGTCGACCCGCTCGGTCTGGCCGCTGAAGCTGATCGAAACCGGTATCTCACGGCGGCAGAAGACGCTGGAGAACGCCTGGGCCCGCTTCTGAAAATCCTGGTACATCGGGTACGACGCCATGCGCGATCCGCGATTGCTCCCCATGTGCGGCCCGGTTGACCAGATCATCACCAGTTGATCGGGCTGTGCCACGGGCAGCAGGCGCAGGATCAACTGGTCGATCAGCGTGAAGATAGCGGTATTGGCGCCGATTCCGAGGGCCAGCGAGGCCACCGCAACCAGCGTAAAGAGCGGACTCCGCCGCAGGCTCCGCAGGGCAAATCGAAGGTCAAACAGAAATCGGGCCATGCCTTAACAGGTTAGTACGCTGGATCCCGAAAAAAGTTTGCAAAAACTGTCGGAAAACTAGCCGACGCACTCCAGGATGTAATATTTTTTGCCGTCTTCCCGCGCGATTTGTCCCACAATCGACCACTCGTGGCCGTCCGCCAGGTAGATGCGTCGGTACGAATCGTACTCTACGCCGATTTCCTTGCGCAGGCGCTCCTGCTCCACCTCGCGAGTATCGCCCACGCCCCACGAGTTCTTCGCGATTTTGAACGGGTCCATGGTAGATAGCCGACCAGGCCTAACGTCGCGAAAGGTCACGCACGGCAATGTCCTTGAAACGCATGTTGCCTTCTCCCGCCGGAGTGCAATTGCAGGGCGATCCCGCCATCGGATGACTTCGGCTTCGGGTCGGTGAAATCAATGACCGTCACCCCGTTGATGATGCAGATCATGTGATTGCCTTCCACCTTCATCAGCATGTCGTTCCAATCCGTGGGACGCATTACGTACTCGTATTCCGGGGACGGCCACGCGATCCAGCCGCGATCGTCGCCATACAGCCCGCCGGTATGGTGATTCTCGGTGCGGTCAATTTCGAACTGCATACCCGAGGCCACATCCACCGTGCCCGGTTTGAAGCGCGTATGGAAGTAGACCCCGCTGTTGCCGTCGGCTTCGCACTTGAAGCGCAGGGACAGCCAGAAGTCTTTATAGTCCTTCTCGGTCATGAGGTAGCCGTACTGCTTGGTCACCCCCTGGCCATGTATGGTGCCGTTCTCCACCGTCCAATTCTCGGCGCCGATTTTGTTCCACCCGGCGAGGTCCTTTCCGTTGAACAACGAGACCCACTGTTCGTTGGGCAGCAGGTTGGCCTTGTTTCGGGGCGTTTGCGCCAGGAAGATCACCGGCAGGGCGAGTACTACAATCAATCTACGCATCACAACTGGTTCTATCATAAAAGCGATGCCGACACGAGTGGTGGCCGTTCCTTTTTATCGTCCCGCGCTGGAAGAACAGCGCTACCTGCCCGAATGCCCGCGAGTAATCGGCGAATCGCTCGTCTGGATTTGCATCCAATATTCGGCAGACCGGCCCCAGGGCGGCATCAATGTGCTGGACCTGGGCAGCCGGGAAAACGTCCACCACCCCCTGCCGGGACGTCCGGGATTCTTCGCGGAAACCGCCATCCCCGGCGTGTTGTTGGTCGGGCTGGACCGTCGCCTGGTGCTCTACGACCTGAATCGCCGTGCGATCACTGAGACCCTGGCGCATATTCCGGAGGATCCACGCGTCATCATTAATGATGGCATCGCGATTCCGGGGGGCGCCATCTTCGGCACCAAACACCTGGAGTTCAACCAACCGATCGCGGCACTCTATCATTACGACAACGCCACCCGGCAGGTGCGCGAACTGCTCGGTGGACAGACGTGCTCCAACGGGAAGTACCTGCACGATGGACTGCTGGTGGATATCGACACCCAGCCGAAGACGATAACCGAGTACCGCTACGATGGCGCATTGCACCCGCTGCGGCTAATCGCGCCGCCGGATTCCCTGCCCGCGCTGCCGGATGGGATGCGACCCATGCCGGGAGGCGAAAGCGTGGTCATCGCCTACTACAACCCGGCCCACATCGCCGACGGTATGGCACAGGAGATCCGCCTCTCCGATGGCCAGGTCCTCACCGAGTTTGTGTTGCCCGGCTCGCCTCGCGTCACCTGTCCGGAAGTGTGGGAACTGGATGGCGCGACCTGCGTCTTCTTCACCACTGCGGTTGAAGGCATGCCTGCGGAGACGTCCGCCATCGCGCCGGAAGCAGGGACGATTTTCATGGCCACGCTGGACACTGCGGGAGGCGATTTATGAACTGGAATCGACGAGAGTTTGTTTTGGCGCCGGCCGCCATGCTGGCCACTGACCTGTTGGCCGCCGGTCCCGAGGTGCCCTGGCAGCGGAAGATCCGGCGGCTGGGCCAGACCAACATGACGGAGCACGATCCGGCCGTCCTCGACGTGGAGCAGTGGGCGGACTATTGGGCCAGTCTGAAGATCGATGCCGTGATGGTCAGCGTCACCGGCATTCTGGCATTCTATCAGACGAAGGTGCCGTACCACCGCAAAGGCAAGTTCCTGGGCGATCGCGATTTCTTCGGGGAATGTTGCGCGGCCGCCAAGAAGCGCGGCATACACGTGATTGCCCGCATGAGTCCGGACCTGAATTGGGAGGACGCGGTGCAGGCCCACCCGGAGTGGTTCCAGCGCGACGCGCAAGGCAACGTCGCACACCACACCGAGGACCCCAGGCTGTTCCGCACCTGCATGTTTACGTCATACATGACCGATTACATGCCGGCAATCATGAAGGAAATCAATTCCCTGTACGACGTGGATGGCCTGTTTACCAACGCCTGGCCTCCTCTCGGATCGCTGCCGGTGTGCCACTGCGAACAGTGCAAGAACCTGCCACCCGCGGGCAGCATCGCCTACTGGGACAAGTTCAACGAACGCACGACGTATCTGTGGAAGCTGTACGATTCGATCGCCAAAGAGAAAAAAGCTGCGAACTTCTATTTCGCCAATTTAGGCGGCGGCATACGCAGCACAGCCGACCTGGTGAAACTCGGCGAGATCTGCGAGTGGTTCCAGTGCGACAACCAGGGCCGCGGCGGAGACGATACGCCGATCTGGGGCTGCGCGCTCCAGGGCCGCGTGTGCAACGCGGTGCAAAAAGGCAAAATGTCCACCAATGTCACCGCGGCCTGGTCCACCGGCACGCCCCGGTGGCGCAACGTTTATAAGTCGCCGCAGGAAGAACAGATGTGGTTTAACGAAACACTGGCCAGCGGCATGGTGCCGTACCACCACATCATCGGCGGCGAAAACGGCATGGGCGAAGATCGCCGCTGGCTGGAACCGGCCCGCAAGTACTTTGACTGGATGGCGAAGCACGACGCCCACTTCGTCAACAAGCGGTCGATCGCCAATATCGGCGTGGTCATGGGCCAGCGCACCCACCTGTTCTACCGGCCGCCGCGGGGAGCCCAGATGCGCGAGTACATGGACGGCCTGTACCTGGCGCTGCTCGAAGGCCGCTTCCTCTTCGACCTGGTGCATGAGGACAAGCTCGCGCCCGAGGATCTCGCGAAATACTCTGCGCTCGTGCTGCCCAACACCGCACTGCTCAGCGACCAGCAATGCCGCCAGTTGCGGGCCTACGTGGATGCCGGTGGATCGCTCCTCGCTACGTTTGAAACCAGCCTATACAACGAACGCAACGAACACCGCAAGGACTTCGGGCTGGCCGACGTGTTCGGCATCCGCAAGACCGGCGACGTCATAGGTACGGTAGGCAACGCGTACCTCGCGCGCATCGAGAAGCAGCACGAGATTCTGAGCGGCTTTTCGGGCACCAACTGGATACCCGGCGCGGAACATCGAATCCCCGTCGCACCCGTGGATAGCCCGATTCTGACAGTCACCCCCGGCTTCGTGGCATACCCTCCGGAGCTGTCATACCCGCTGCAAGACCACACAAACGAACCGGCGATCGTGGTGAAGCAGTCCGGCAAGAGCCGGCTGGTCTATTTCCCCGGCGACATCGAGCGCACCATGTGGCGCAGCGGCCACACGGACCTGGCGCGGCTGCTGCAGAACGCGATCCGCTGGACCGCCGGCGCTGGGCAGCCGGTGACGGTGCAAGGCGACGGCGTAGTGGAGACTTTCGCCTGGGAAACGCAGGCGGGCTTCGCCGTGCACCTACTCAATTACACGAACCCGGCGATGCACCGCGGATGGCTCCGCAAGTTCTATCCCATCGGTGGCCAGAAGGTCAGTATGTCGGTCCCCAAGGGAAGGCGCGTGACGCGAGTCGAGCTCTTGCGAGCCGGGAAAAATATTCCCTTCACCGGAGGCTCGGGCTCCATCGAATTCACGATTCCGAGCGTACTCGATTACGAAGTAGCGGCACTCTATTCGGCCTGACGCGATGTATCCGACCCAGGACCGTCAGGGAGTGGAGTAGGCGCAGGTACTGTCCTCGCGGTGTACATAATACGTCTTGTAGTTCGACGCTTTCGGATCCATGCAGCCCGAGAGATTCAGGATCTCGACCTTGCGAAATTCGGTGGGATGGCTCTCGCCCTGCAGCGCGATGTAGCCTTCGCCCAGCGGCGTGCCGTCCTTCTTCACCGCCGGATCGAAGTGGCTCACGTTGCCGCCGCCGATCTGAAGGTTGGTGAACTCCAGCACCACCTTGCCATCCACCATGTTGCGTACGCGCTCCGACCCGAGCACCTCGGCCTCCACGCGGACCCACTGATCGCCGCGATAGGTCTGCGACGTGGAATTCAGGCAATGCCCCTTCACCATCGCGCCATCGTGGAAGACCTCCGTGCCTGGCGAGCACATGTTGGCGGTGGAACGTTCGCCGGTGGGTCCGCCGCCGAGCAACTGCACTTCCACCGAGATCGGAAAGTCCTGGTCCTTCCCCATCGTTTCCGGCGCCTGGCAGTGGATCATGATGCCGTTATTGCGCAGCGCCCACGAGGGCCCGCCCTTGGCCTGCTCGCCCACGAAGCGATATTCCGCGGCCACGATGTAGTGCGAGAACTTGGTCTTATAAAAGAGATGCCCGAACTTGTTGGCGAACTCCGGGTACTGGTCGTAGGCGGCTTTCAGGAGTCCGTTCTCCACGCGGAAGGTGTTCCCGTAATTCTCGCCGAGCGGATAGCCGGAGATCTTCATGACCCAGCCATCCAGGTTCTTGCCATTGAAGGCCTGAATCCAGTCCTTGCGGTTAGGGTCGTTCTGTCCCAGCGCACACGTGGTCAGCGCAAGCGTCGCCACCACCGCATACCAAGTCGGTTCTGCATCATCAGTCCTAGCTTACTCCCCGGCGGCCTCCAGATGCGGCAGAATGGTAGCTGCAACGGAGGGAGTCATTTGTTAGTTCGTCTGTTCCTGGGACTGGGCGCGGCAGCCTGGTGCTTACGCCGCCGGGCCGCTGGTCGATTTCGATCGCGACGTGCGTCCGATTCTGTCCGACAACTGCTTCGCCTGCCACGGTCCGGACGACAAGCACCGCGTGGCGAACCTGCGCCTGGATACCGAAGAGGGACTCTTCGCCGACCGCGGCAGCTACCAGATCATCGCACCCGGCGACCCGGCGAAGAGCCGCCTGCTGGCGCGCATCAGCGCCGCCACACCGGCCACGCCGCATGCCGCCGCCGCAGGCCGGCACCACGCTCACCGAAGCGCAGATCGCCACCATCCGCAAATGGATCGAGCAGGGCGCCAAGTGGGAGCGGCACTGGGCCTTCGTGCCGCCGGTAGCGCCCCGCGATGCCCGCCGTCCACAATGAGAAGTGGGCGCGCAATCCCATCGACCGCTTCGTGCTCGCGCGCCTGGAACGCGAAGGACTCAAGCCCTCGCCCGAAGCCGACCGCGCCACCCTGCTGCGCCGCCTCAGCTTCGACCTCACCGGCCTGCCGCCTACCACCGCCGAAGTGGACGCCTTCCTCGCCGACAAATCGCCCGACGCCTACGAAAAGCAGGTGGACCGCCTGCTGGCGCTGCCGCAATATGGCGAGCGCATGGCGATGCAGTGGCTCGACCTGGCCCGCTACGCCGATACCCACGGCTATCACATCGATTCCGCAGCGCGACATGTGGAAGTGGCGCGACTGGGTGATCGACGCCTTCAACCGCAACATGCCGTTCGACCGGTTCGGCATCGAGCAACTGGCCGGCGACCTGCTCCCCAACGCCACCGTCGAGCAGAAACTGGCCAGCGGCTTCAACCGCAATCACATGATCAACTACGAAGGCGGCGCGATTCCCGAAGAGTACCAGGTGGAGTACGTGGCCGACCGCGTGGACACCACCTCCAACGTCTTCATGGGCCTGACGGTGGGCTGCGCGCGCTGCCACGATCACAAGTTCGACCCGATCTCGCAGAAGGACTACTACCGCTTCTTCGCCTTCTTCAACACCATCGCCGAGAAGGGCCTCGACGGCAGGAGCGGCAACGCCGCGCCCATTCTGGAGATGCCCACCGCCGAGCAGGCGAGCGAGGTGGCGTGGCTGCAACAGGCCATCGCCGAGCACGAGGCCGCGCTGCCCGAAAAGGAGACGCAAGCCGCTGCTCGACCGCGTGGCAGAAGACGCGGCTCGCCACTCTGCCCGAAGCCGCCGCGCGACGGACTGCTGGCCGAATACACCTTCGAAGACAATCTCGCCGATTCCTCCGGCAACCATCGCGACGGCACGCCGATCAAGGGCAAGACGCCGTTCGTGGCGGGACGGCCCGGACAATCGGCGGCCTTCAACGGCGAAGCGCACGTGGAATTTCCGGGCTTTCAGGCGGAGCGCTTCGCGGTCGCGTTCTGGATGCGCAGCGGCGCGCTCGGCGAGATGACGATGCTCGAAGGCGGCCCCGGTTTCGACATCGGCGTCGAAGATTCGCACCCGCAGCCCGATGTCAAGCGCGGCTCTCCGCTGTACGTGGAATTCCAGGGCACGCCGCTGGCACAGCGACGACGATCGTCTTCGGCGGCGCAGTGGCACCACGTCGCGCTCAACTTCGAGAACGGCAAGCCGGAGCTGCTGCTGGACGGCAAGCCGGTCGCGCATGAGCCGAGGTCGGCAAGTCCGCGCGCGATCGCCGCCGGACCGCTCGCGATCGGCGATCCGCACCGCGACAAACCGCTCAAGGGCGATGTCGGCGGCCTGCGCATCTACGACCGCGCCGCTGACGCCGGCCGAGGCCGAAGCGCTGGCGCTGCACGAGCCCGTCCGCTACATCCTGGCGCAGGAGGAGAGCAAGCGCACCAAGGACCAGAAGCAGCGCCTGCTCGATTACTTCCTCACCTACGACGCGCCCGCCGAACTGCGCCGCGCCTACGCGAACTCAACGAGCTCAAGACGCAGCTCGCGCAAGCTGAAAAGGAAATCGTCACCGTGCAGGTGATGGCGGAGATGGCGCAAGCCGCGCGACACCTTCGTTCTGGCGCGCGGCGACTATCGCAATCACGGCGAGAAGGTAACGCCCGGCGTGCCGTCGATGCTGCCGCCCCTGCCCAAGGACGCGCCCGCGAACCGCCTGGGCCTGGCCGAGTGGCTGTTCAGCCCGCAGCATCCGCTGACCGCGCGCGTGGCGGTCAATCGCTACTGGCAGCTCTATTTCGGCATCGGCCTGGTCAAGACCGCGGAGGATTTCGGCTCGCAGGGCGATGCGCCGGTACAGCGCGACCTGCTGGACTGGCTGGCCGCGGAGTTCCAGACGCAACTGGGACGTCAAGGCCATGCAGCGCCTGATCGTGACGTCGGCCACCTACCGGCAGTCGTCGCAGGTCAGCGCCGGAACTGCTGGAGAAGGACCCGGAGAATCGCCTGCTGGCGCGCGGCCCGCGCTTCCGCCTGCCGGCCGAAATGGTGCGCGACAACGCGCTGGCCGCCAGCCGCCTGCTGAATCAAGAGATCGGCGGGCCCGAGCGTGTTCCCCTACCAGCCGCCGGGACTGTGGGAAGAACTGTCGCGCGGCGAGACCTTCACCGCGCAGGAATATCACGAGAGCCACGGGCGCCGATCTCTACCGCCGCAGCATGTACACGTTCTGGAAGCGCACCGTGCCGCCCGCCGCGCTCACCACCTTCGATGCGCCCGACCGCGAGAAGTGCACCTCGCGCCGCCTGATCACCAACACGCCGCTGCAGGCGCTGGTGCTGCTCAACGATCCGACCTACGTGGAAGCCGCGCGCGTGCTGGCGCAGCGCGCGATTCTGGAAGGCCGGGCACGATCCGCAGGCGCGCGCTGCGCTTCCTCTTCCGCGAAGCCACCGCGCGGCGTGCCTACGCAGGCGGAACTGCGCGTGCTGCTCGAACTGGCGCAGCGGCGACTCGAGCACTACAAGAAGCGAGCCCGCGCAGGCGGCGCAAGCTGATCGCGGTCGGCGCGTCGCAAGCCGGCCAACGTGGAAGCCGCCGAACTGGCCGCGTGGACCACGGTCGCCAGCACCATCCTCAATCTGGACGAGACCATTACCAAGGAATAAGCCATGGACATCACCACGGCGTCATTTCTTTTCGCGCAGCAGCCACCGGCATCGGGATCGCCGCGCTGGGTTCGCTGCTGGCGCAGGACGGCTTCGCCGACGCCACCGCGACCGGCGGACTTCCCGGCCTGCCGCATTTCCCGCCCAAGGCCAAGCGCGTCGTCTTCCTGCACCAATCGGGCGGGCCTTCGCAGATGGACCTGTTCGACTACAAGCCCACGCTCGATAAGCTCGCCGGCACCGAACTGCCCGGCAGCGTCCGCATGGGCCAGCGCATCACCGGCATGACCTCGGGACAGAGCACCTTCCCGGTGGCCCGCTCCATCTTCAAATTCCAGCAGCACGGGCAGTCGCGGCGCGTGGGTCAGCGAACTGCTGCCGCACACCGCGAAGATCGTGGACGACATCTGCGATCGTCAAGACGATGAACACCGACGCCATCAATCACGATCCGGCGATCACGTTCATCCAGAGCGGCAGCCAGCAGCCGGGACGCCCCAGCATGGGCGCGTGGGTCAGCTACGGACTGGGCAGCGAGAATCAGAATCTGCCGGCGTTCGTGGTGATGCTCTCGCAGGCGCAGGCGCTGAATCCGGACCAGCCGCTGTTCTCGCGTCTGTGGGGCAGCGGCTTCCTGCCCTCCAATCACCAGGGCGTGCGCTTCCGCGCGGGCAGCAATCCGGTGCTGTACCTGCACAATCCCGAAGGCATCGACCCGGGCACGCGCCGCGACATGCTCGACGCGGCCGGCAAACTGAACCGCATGCACCTGCGATCAGTTCGGCGATCCGGAAATCGAAACCCGCATCTCGCAGTACGAGATGGCGTTCCGCATGCAGACCTCGGTGCCGGACCTGCTGGATCTTTCGAAAGAGCCGCAGAGCACCTTCGACCTGTACGGCCCGGACGCGCGCAAGCCGGGCACCTACGCCGCGAACTGCCTGCTGGCGCGCCGCCTGCTGGAGCGCGACGTGCGCTTCGTCCAGCTCTACCATCGCGGCTGGGACCAGCACAACGATCTGCCGCGCGATCTCGCCCTGCAGTGCAAAGGCACGGACCAGCGCGTCGGCCGCGCTGGTCATGGACCTCAAGCAGCGCGGCCTGCTCGACGACACGCTGGTGATCTGGGGCGGCGAATTCGGCCGCACCGTCTACTGCCAGGGCAAGCTGACCGACACCAACTACGGCCGCGACCACCATCCGCGCTGCTTCACCATGTGGATGGCCGGCGGCGGCGTGAAGAAGGGCTTCAGCTACGGCGAGACCGACGACTACTGCTACAACGTCGTCGCCAACCCGGTCCACGTGCACGACCTGCAGGCCACCATCCTGCGC
Organism: uncultured Solibacteraceae bacterium; assembly: GCA_963792055.1. Taxonomy (GTDB): domain Bacteria; phylum Acidobacteriota; class Terriglobia; order Bryobacterales; family Bryobacteraceae; genus Solibacter. The sequence continues at coordinate 184,403 of CAWBUV010000014.1, forward strand.
CTGCCTGGGCGTGGATCACTGAAGCTGACTTACAAATTCCAGGGCCGCCACTTCCGCCTGACCGACGTCCACGGCGAAGTAGTCAAAGACGTCCTGGCGTGACAGAATGGCTGAATGATTCCTCGCCGCGAGTTTCTGAAGACCGCCGCCGCGGGCGCGCTGTGCGCCGCCTCCGCGCGCCCCGCCGCCAGCCGCGCGGCCCAACATCATCCTCATCATGGCCGACGATATGGGCTTCAGCGACATCGGCTGCTACGGCAGCGAGATCCGCACGCCTAACATCGATAGCCTCGCCGAGAGCGGGCGTTCGCTTCACGCATTTCCACAATACGGCGCGCTGTTGTCCCAGCCGCGCCAGCCTGCTCACCGGATTGTATGCCGCACCAGGCGGGCATCGGGCCACATGGTCAATCCGCGGCCGCTGCCCGGCTACGCGGGCGATCTCGAACCGGAGCTGCGTGACCATCGCCGAAGTGCTGCGCGCGGGCGGATACCAGACCATGGCGAGCGGCAAGTGGCACGTCACTCCGGTGACGGACTCCAAACACAACTGGCCGCTGCAGCGCGGCTTCGAACACTACTACGGCATCATCCACGGGTCGGCAAGCTACTTCCAGCCGCCGATGCTGGTGCGCGACAACGAAAAGATCGCCGCCGACCGCACGGACTTTTATCTCACCGACGGCATCGGCGAGAATGCCGTAGCGTATATCCAGGCGGCGGCGAGCAAGCCCGATCCGTTCTTCCTCTACGTGCCGTTCACCTCCCCGCACTGGCCGCTGCACGCCTTCGAAAGCGACATCGCGCGCTACAAGGGCCGCTACGCGCAGGGCTGGGATGCGCTGCGCGACGAGCGGCAGCAGCGCATGATCCGCATGGGAATCGTGGACAAGCGCTGGGGCCTGACACCGCGCGACCGCGACGTGCCCGCCTGGAAGGACTGCGCCGGACAAGGCGTGGCAGGAGCGCCGCATGGAAGTCTACGCGGCGCAGATCGATCGCATGGACCAGAACGTGGGCCGCATCCTGGACGCGCTGCGCTGCTACCGGCCAGGAAGAAAACACCCTGATCCTGTTCCTGGCCGACAACGGCGGCTGCGCCGAGGATCTCGAAGCCGGGCAGCCAGACCTACTCGGTGCCCGAAACAGACGCGCGACGGGCGCCCCGTGCGGACGGGCAACGTGCCCGGGACTCATGCCGGGCGCCGACGACACCTTCCAGAGCTACGGCACCGGCTGGGCCAACGCGTCGAACACGCCTTTCCGCCTCTACAAGCATTGGGTGCACGAGGGCGGCATCTCCACGCCGCTGATTGCGCGCTGGCCCAAAGGCATCGCGCGCCGCAATGCGCATCACCCACGAACCGGGCCATCTCATCGACCTGATGGCCACCTGCGTGGACGTCTCCGGGCGCGCAGTATCCGGCACAGCACGCGGGCACGGCGATCACTCCGATGGAAGGGCGCAGCCTGCGCCCGGCATTCGGCGGCAAGCCGATCCGGCGCGACGACGCCATTTACTGGGAGCACGAAGGCAATCGCGCAGTCCTGGACGGCAAGTGGAAGCTGGTGTCGCGCTTCCCCGACCGCTGGGAGCTTATACGATCTCGAAGCCGACCGCAGCGAACTGCACGACCTCGCCGCCACCGACGCGGCGCGCGTCGAACGAATGACCGCCCTCTACGACCGCTGGGCCACCCGCGCCAACGTAGTCCCCTGGGACCAAGTTCTCAAGAGCTAGTCTGGCGTGGCTTCTTGCTCTGCGAAGACTGACGCAGGAAGCCCTACTTCAACTGCGCCCCCGCGCCCGATAGCTCGAGCTTCGTGCCCTTCGGAAGCCTGAGAGGAGTGCGCAAAAAATACGTTCGGTTCCACTCCGGCCGGAAAACGGGAATCCAGATGAGATGCTGCACGCTCCGGTCAGGGAAAATCGCACTCAGCTCCAGCACACCTTCCGGCCTGATGCCCGTCAGCACCATGGGCGCAGTCAGTGTGATGGATTGACGAAGTTCGATTCCCTTCCCTGAGGATTCCGCGGCCGCCCGCTCAACAGGCCCAAGTTCCGGCAGGTAGATCGGGTTGCCTTCGGGTGCCCCGCCTTCCACCCAGCCCACCAGCATCTCCATCTCCGACTGCGTAAGGCTCGGGTCGTCGCGAAACTGGCCGACGCCCTTGACGGCGTCCCACGGTGGCATGCGGCGGTTCAATACTTCGTCCCGAATCGCCTTCGCCCAGGGGCGCGCCTGCTCGTACGTCACCAGGGGCATTGCGCGACCCTCCGGACGATGACACCCCGCACAATGCCGGTAGACCAGGCGCGAGATTTCCTTGCTCCAGGTCAGATTGGTGGTAATGGGATCGTGGCAGAACGCGGTGGATAGAAACAATGCGCCGAAAAGGAGGAGTCGAGTCACCCGCGGCATTCTAGTGCGTCATGGAATAGACAATGTAATTCAGCGCGATGCGGATTCCCAGCGCCGAGTACTTCTCGGGATATTGCGGATTGTCGGCGTGCTCCCAGGAATCGCCCAGGTCCATGTTGTGGCAGATAGCCACCATCAGGCGGCCATGATCGTCGTAAATACCGCGCCAGTGGGGGATCTTGCCGGTTTCGCCCTTCTCGTAGGTGAGGCCGGTTTCCATCAGCAGGGCTCCGGGAACCTGATACCGCTCGTCCAGATCGTAGATCGTATGAAAGATCGGGTCGCCGTTCGCGATGTCCACCACGGGACGATCGGGAAACACGCGATGCATGCTTTCCATGAAAACGTCCCATTCGATCTGGCCGTGAAAATCGTCGCACATGAAGAAGCCCCCGCGCAGCAGAAACTCGCGCATGGCGCGGGCCTGCCCATCGGTGAGGTTCCAGTGGCCCACCTCCACGCCGTAGAGGAACGGCCAATCATAGGCATCGCCATCGTCGAGGTTGATCACCTGCTCCGCACTTCGCGCGTGGATCCGGCTCAGCCGCCGCACGGCCTGCGAAAGGTGACGGTCGGAGCGCGGATAGTCCATCGCCCAGTTGGAAGCGCCTTCGGTCCAGGAGCCCGCCATTTCGAATCCCCCGTAAATGCGCCCGACCGGGGGATACATCAGGCGGCCAAAGGTCCATTCCCCTGGCTCCTTGAAATCGCGGGGGATCGGATAGTTGTCGTACCCTTCTACCGTCGGATACGTGCGGAACGGCCGCTGAAATGCGTAAACAGCGGAGACTACGACGAACGTCGCGACCGTGATAGCGCCGGCACGACGAAGTTGGATTGGAAAATGCACGGCGTTACCCTCAGGATACTACGCCAACGCGAATCGTTTGAATTCGGGTAACAGGTGAAATGGCCCGCCGCACCGATCTTTGTATCGTGCTAAATTCTTGGGCATGACTTCGCACGGTTCAGTTTCCCGCCGGTCTTTCCTCGCAGCGGCTGCCGCGACTCCGCTCGCCTTCGCCGCGCCCGCGGACAAAGGCATCCCCGTCGGCATCGAACTCTATTCGGTCCGCGACGAGATGGCCAAGGACACCCTGGCCACGGTGCGAGCCATCGCCAAAATGGGATATCAGGTGGTCGAGTTCTACGGTCCTTATTACGCCTGGACGGCCGGATTTCACCAAAGACGTCCGCAAAATGCTGGACGACACCGGCATTCGCTGCCACTCGACGCACAATGACGCGCGCAACTTCCGCCCGGACGGCATCCAGAAAGCCATCGATTACAACAAGACTCTCGGCGCCAAATACGTGGTGATGGCCAGTTCCGGCAAGGTGGAAGGGCTCGACGGCTGGAAGGGAGTCGGCGAGACGCTTTCGCAGGCGATGGAGAAGTTGCGGCCGGCTGGACTCCAGCGCGGGCTATCACAACCACCAGACGGAGTTCAAACCGCATGGACGGCAAGCGGCCCATTGAGGTGATCGCCGCCAATACGCCGAAGGATGTCATGCTGCAGCTCGACGTCGGCACCTGCGTCGAAATGGGCAGCGACCCGGTGGCGTGGATCAATGCCAATCCCGGCCGCATCAACAGCCTACACCTGAAGGACTGGGCGCCGGGCGCGCCGGAGGATAAGGACAAGGGCTACCGCGTGCTGTTCGGAGAGGGCGCTTCGCCGTGGCAGAAGATCCTCGCGGCGGCGGAAAAGACCGGCGGGGTGGAATTCTACCTCATCGAACAGGAAGGCAGCCGGTTCCCCAGTATGGAAACCGCCCAGCGCTGTCTCGCCAACTACAAAAAAATGCGCGCCTAGCGCGCATTCAGCCCGCGAGGCATTTTGAGGAACTCGGCCGGAGCCATCGCCCGCTTCGTCATCCGCGCCTCCAGCACCGCGCCCTTGAAGTAGTCCTTGCGATTGATGCGCGTGCCTACCGAAGTCCGGCCCGCGCCCTGCGGCGCGAGGTGCAGTTCCGCCGATCCCTCGAATTCGCCGTCCACGTAGTTGCGGTATTCCCGTGCCGTCGTACACCGCCGCCGCGTGATGCCACTCTCCCAGCGAGTGCAGCTTCCCGCAATCCAGCAGCGCCTTCGATTCGCGTGCCCGACAACGCGAAACTATCCAGGCACCACTGGCCATCGCGCACGCGGATCTCAAACAGCATGCGCGTCTCGGTACCGTTTTCCTGAAAGTGAAAGAAGCGCTGCTCCGCCGCACCGCCCACATCCGGCCGGAAGATCACTTCCCAGGTGAACGTCTCCGCGCCCGCCAGCGGATGGACGTCCAGAAACAGCGCGTCCGCCACGCCGCCGAACTCCACCGCTTTGCCGGCCGGAGTCGCGATCACCCGCGGATGTCCCTCCGCCGTCGCCTCATGCCCGCCGATTTGCGTAATGCTGTCGAACTTCCACACCTCGCATACTTCTGTCCGCGCACCACGCCAGGGCCGCCAGCGCGATCCCAAGTACAATCGCCCACCTCATCGGTAGCTCTTGTCATCCACGTGACTCAGGTCCGCACCGTCCTTGAGCACGCCGATGGTCACGAAGGCAAAGGTGAAGACATTGGTCCCGGGCTCCAGGTGGCCGCCGAACGACTTGTCGGGAGTAGCCAGCGTGATGTGCGGGTGGATGACGCCGTTGGCGATGAAGCCGCTCATGCCGACGATATCGGCAGGCTCGGTGGGGTTCTTGACGAACATGTTCTTCGAAGGAAAGCTGCGATTGCTGACCTGGTGCACCTGGTAGCCGCGCACACTGCCCATGCCGGACAGGATGATGGCGTTGGCGATCTTCTCCTGCTTCACCATTTTCTCGAGGCCCGCCAGCAGGTCAGTATCGAACTTGAAGCGCAGGAGCACAACGCGATCGAACTGCGTGGACATCGCGTAGACGTCCGGCACCTTGTCGCTCAGGCCCTTCGTATCGTCCGCGGGATTCGCGGCGGCGTTAGTAATTTCGTGGCGGCTCTCCTGCGCCCCAGCCGTCAACGCCAACACGAAAATCAACAGTAGTGGCTTCATTGCTTCCCCTTCTCCACACCCTTGGTGGATATCGCGTACTTGGCGAGCATGTATGGAGTCTCCCACGCCGGTAGTGACTTGGGCGAAGTTACATACTCGAAGAAATGATTGGTGACCTGCCCGAAATGCTCCTCGTGGCCCACCCGAAACTTGTCCGGCACCACGATCCGGATGTCCGACCCGCTCTGCAGCGTCGTCAGACCCGGCCAGCGCGTCTGCAAGGCGGCCACGCGCTTGCCCACCGCCGCTGCACACCTCCGCATTCGCGCCGGCGATGTACACCTCGGGAACGAAGCGCTCGGCCTTGCCCTGCCGGATCTCCACGCGCGATTTCGTGCCGCGGAAGCTCGCCTCGTAGACGTCGCCGCCCTCCGCGGCCTCCCAATTCCAGAGGATCTCCAGCTCCACGTGGACGCCGCGTAGGGTGTAGGCCACCGAATTATTGCAGTAGTAATCCAGCACACCGCCGTGCACGTGGGCCGCCAGCGCCGCCGGAAAATCGGCATTGCCGGTGACTCTGGTGAACTGCTCCCTCGTCATCTTCAGCGGCCACCGGCGTCCCCCGAGTACTTCAATATCCTTGCGATAATCCAGCACCCGATCGGGAAACGCCGTCCACTGCACCAGGTCCACCACGTGCGTGCCGACGTCGGCCAGCCCCTCACCGTATTCGTCGATATCGAAGAACCACGTTGGACGCCGCAGCGGTGTGCCCGGCGACCACTTTCATCACGTGATGAATGCTGCGCGCGCGTACCGCAGGATCCGCCGCGCTTCCCGCTTCCAGCGTGCCGAAGACCTCGCGATCGTTGACGAACTCGCGCTGCAATTGGCTGGTCACCTCATATCGCTCGGTCATGATGTCGTACGCCGCCAGATTCTTGCGCTGCGCCAGCGCCAGCGCCTCTTCCAGCTTCGGCAAGTCTGCCGCGGTGATGATCCACGGCTTGTCGGCGAGCACGTTCAGTCCCGCCTTCAATGCCGCCAGAATGCGATCGATCTTGCCGCGATTCCTGCCCGTGAACACCACGATGTTGCCCGGATGCTCGCGCAGCATCTCGTCCATCGGGCTGACTGCTGGTATGGATGTCGAGTGCCCAATGGGTCGGATTGTCGGGCCGCGCATTGAACAGCGAAATACGATTCAGATAATCCAGCAGATCCGGTCCCAGCGGCGCGTACACCGTCACTTTCGGATCCACCCAGGGGTACATGTCCTTCTGCAGGAGCGTGGCGTGAAAGTGTCCCGGATCCACGATGATCAGTTTGGATTGCATAGGTTTGGATTGTGCGAAAGCAGCGCATCCAGTTGCCAGCAGCAGCTGCGAGCGAGCTGCTTCATTTCGCGTTCGAAACGCCCGCCAGCAGAAACACCAGCGGCGCATTCCAGTTGATCGCCACTTCGTTGGCGGAGTACGCCTCCTGGTCGTCCAGATAGCATTTGGCGGGCGGAGTGTCCGCCGGCAACTTGCTGCATCGCCGGATCCTGCCTGCCGCGATTGGGACCTCCCGAGAGCAGCCCCGGCCACGGTTCCGCATTGCGGTCCGCTCCGCTCGGCCGGTGATGCGGATGCCGGAAAGGGTTCGCGCCCACCTGGGTCACCCAGGAGAGCGAGAACGTATTCCGCCCCAGCAGGTAATGCAGGTTATCCAGCGCGGCCTCCACGTACGGCGGCCTTAGGTTCGAAGGCGTTGGCCACCAGCAACTGCATTCCATAATTCGCCGCCACCGCGTTCGAGCCCCATATGTAGTCGCGCGAAGTCAGGCTGTGACGGTATGCGTTCGCCTTCGTGCGCTCCACAATCTGGTCCGCCGCCGTCAACGACGCTTTGCGGATTGCGGCCCCGGCCTCCGCGTCCTTACCGCCGCCCAGCACGTATGTCCACAGCCCGAGGTTGCCCACGTTGGGCCAGGATTGCGGGCCGCCCGCCCGGATCGAACCGGCAAATTCGGCATAGTGAGCCAGGAAGTACTGTTGATAGTCGGCGTTGCCAGTGGTGCGCCACAATTCGGCCGCGGCCCAAAGCGCTTCGTCCGCGCAATTTCCGTCGCCGTACTCGCCGGTGGCCACGCCCTGCGGATTGCGGAACCTCACATTCGGAAACTTCACCAGCCACGTCCACGCCTTCTCCGCGGCGCGTTCAGACTGCGCGCCGCGAATGCCGCGTCGAACGGCTTGTATGCCCGCGCCGCAATCGCCATCACCGCCGCCAGATCGCCCGTGGCGCACGACGTCTTGAACGGCTCCGCCCCGCTGCCCACCACATAGCTCACCAGCGTGTCCTCTCTCCGGCATCACAAAACCGGAGAACTGCTCGCTGGTCTGCTTGTGCCACACGCCGCCATCGCTCGTCCTGCATCCCGAGCATCCACTCCAGGTTCCAGCGGATCTCGTTGAGCATGTCCGGCGTGCCGTTGCCCGTCTCCGGCAGTTTCAGTTTCACACCGCGCACGGCAGGCGCAAACATCTCCCAGGTCCACAGCAGCGTACCCGGTGGAGATCCCGGAATTCACCACGTAGCGGCCATAGTCTCCCGCATCGTGCCAACCTGCGCTGGAAGCGCGCGCGCCGCTCTTACCGCTGGAAGCGTGCCACGCTCCTTCCAGGTGGCACGCTTCGTGCCTGAAGCCCGGGAACTCGCTGCCCAAGTCCACTGCCGTCCCGCACCGCTGGCCGTAGTACGACCGCATCGCCAGATACCATGCCCGCCCGTAGACGTCCGGCCCGATCGTGAACTCCCAACTGCGGCCCACATCCCGGCACCTCCACGTAATACTTCCTGCGGCGGTCAGCTTGCTGAAGTCCGCCGCCTGCACGCGGTCCCCGGAATCGGGATCGTCCGACCGCGCCCGAAAGCGTCCCGCGCAATGCGATTCCGCCATCGCTCGCCCGCCGCACGGTAAATTCGCCCGCGCGCGCTCTCGCCGCACCGCCACCAGCGCCACCTTCGGCGCGCCGGTCAAATAGCCCACCTGATCGACCTTGATCTCGGCCGTCTCGCCCGCCGCTAGCGCCCAACCGGCCAGCAGCAGCAGAATCGCCGTACTATTTCTCAGGTTCATCGTAGTGCCGCAAACGGCGTATCCAGATGTTCCGATAGCGTACCGGGTTGTGATGGTCCTGCAGCGCCAGCGGTTCTTCCGGCGCGTGCGCCGTATACGTCGCGACCTTGCGGTAGACCATGGCGCCCATCACTTCCTTGTGATTGTGCATCAGCACATTGTTCATAAACACAGTCTGGTATGCCGGCTTCACCAGCTTTTCCCCGTCGAACCGGGGCGCTTCGAACGCGATATCGTACACCTGCCATTGGCCTGGAGGACGCGCCGGGTTGGCCAGTGGCGGCCACTGCCCGTAGATTGCCCCCGCCTGTCCGTCGGCGTACGTCGGGTTGTGGAACGCATCCAGTACTTGGATTTCGTAGCGGCTCATCACCAGAATGCCGCTGTTGCCGCGCCCCTGGCTGGTTCCCTTGACGTCGGCGGGCTCGCTCCACTCCACGTGTAGTTGGATGTCGCCGAACTTCTCGCGCGTCATCAGGTCGCCATTGCCCGCGCATTCGAAGTAGCCGTCCTTCACCGGCCAGCTCGGCGCGATCAGTTTTCCGGCCTCGGCGCCCTTGCCCATCTGTGCCCACTTCGAGAGATCCTTTCCGTCGAAGAGCACCGTCGCGTCGGAAGGCGGCGCATATGGCGTGGCTCCCGGTGTCACCACCGGCGGGTGCGGACGGTCCGGATCGTGTACGTGCCATTTCAGGCCGGGCAGGATCGGTGTATCGGTGAAACCGAGGTCGCCCGGCTTCGATTGTTGCTGTTGTGCGGCCGCGGTCCAGAGCAACAGGGCGCCGGCAGCGATTCCGAGGGAAACGCGAATTCCAGTTCTTGAGGTCATAGCTAACGGCTACCAGCATAATGGGACGCGCTATTCCTCGCAATGGCGGTATCTTAACCTTATGTCCTGCAGCCGTATCCCGTTCCTGTCACTGGTGATCCTGAGCGCCCTCATCTGGAGCCCGCTGGCCGCACAGGCTCCGCAACAGCCGGCCGGTCCGCATCCCAAACGCGTACTCGCATGGGGCGATACCCTCACCGCCTTCCAGCACGACTCCATCTCCCACGCCCTGGCCACCATGGAGCGACTGGGGCACGATTCCGGTGCGTACGAAATGTACATCCGGACCGATTCGCAGCTGATCACCAAACAGGCCATTCCGGCGCCCGCGCGCAATACTCGAAACCTGAATTATTTCGACGCCATTTTCTATTTCGGCACCGGCGACAACCTGAATGCGCAGCAGAAGGCCGACCTGATGTCCTTCATCAAGGAGGATGGCAAAGGCTTCGTCGGCGCCCACACCGGCGACGACGCATTTTTCGAATGGCCCGAGTTCCTCGAAATGATCGGCGGCTATTTCGATAACCACCCGTGGAGTTCCTTCGACGCCCCCATAGTCATCGAAGACCCCGCCTTCCCGGCGATGAAGCACTTTCCGCTCCGCTTCACCATCAAAGACGAGATTTACCAGCACAAGGATTTCTCCCGCGACAAGATCCACGTGCTGGCCAGTCTGGACCCCGCAAAGCTCGATTACACCAAGCCGAACATCCACCGCACAGACAAGGATTTCCCCGTCGCCTGGGCCAAAATGTACGGCAAAGGCCGCGTCTTTTACTCCACCTTCGGCCACGCCCCCGAGACCTGGGACAACCCGCAAATCCAGAAAATGTACTTCGAAGCCACCCGTTGGGCCCTTCGCCTGACGGGTGACGACGTCACCCCCGGCGCACACCGCAAATAGCCAAACCGAGCCGCGAGACAGTGGGGCAAGTTGGCAACCTGCGGACCGATTGCCCATCTGGATTGCCAATCGGTCCCGGCGAGCCGCGCTCGCCTGATGACTTTCAACGGAGCGTTGGAAGCTCTCACGCAATACTACCGCCGTCGCCGCTTCATTGCGCCTGCCGCGGGCATTGTCTCCATAACGGTACCAACTCTTACCCGCGCGAAGCCAAGCCGCGCCAGATACCCCCGCCGCTCCGTAGCCACAATCACACCCGCAAGCAGCAACCCACCCAGAGCCATGATCACTTTCCAGAATCCCGGCTGGTACCTCAAGAGAATACTGTGCTGCCCGGGCGATACCGCCACGCCCACAAAGCCCGGCGACAGCATCGCAGTCTTCCGAATTCGCCCATCCACATACGCAACCCAATCGGGATGCCACGTAATCCGGCACAGGACAAACGCCGGACGAGAAACTTCGAACTCCGCCTGATAATCCTGCCCGAGTTGCCGCTCTCCCTTAATATCGCCGGCGCGCGGGAGTGCCGTGAAATTGCCCGGAAGCGCGTCACCCGCCCCAAGCCGCGGCAGATTGGCCGGAGCGTCGCCACGCAGATCGAGCCAGAGGTGCGCACGCTTCTCCACCCAATCGCTGTGCAACCACCGCCGGTTCACGTCGTAGAAGCTGTCCCTGTTCACCGGAACCGAGGCAACGGCGTCCACCACCTCGAAGTATCCCGATCCCGGCGCGTCGAAGATCCGATCGTTCCCGATCTGCGCGCGCGGCGACAGAAAACCGGGCAGCCCCGAGGCCAACTTGGCGGGAGCCACCACACTGCGCACATTAAACAAGCGATAGTGCGCCGGATTTCGCTCCTCAAATTCCGGGAAAAGATCCGCCGTGAGCGCCGCGGTGTGATACGTTCCGGAAGCCTGCGGAATCAGATCCATATTCAGGAAGGCCATGAACGGAATGTTCGCAATCTGGAACTGAGCGCCCCACCCGAAGCCGCCCCCCGCATACACACGCCCACCGGCCCGATTCACGTCACCCTCGACAGCGTTCACTACTCCCTTCTCCGTGTCCACCGCGATCATCACTTCGGTCCCATCAGTCTCGTTCCGGGCGAGATACCGCGCGCGCTCCTGCAACATGGGCGCAAGCACCACCAGAGTCACGATCAGCGCCGCCCACACATATCCGCGCCGCGCCAGTTCCCGCCATCCGCTTGCCATCGCGACGGCCGCCAGCAGGACGAAAAATACATGCACCGCGCCCACCACGCGATGCAGATGGAGATCTCGCATGGCGCCCAGCAGCAGAAGCAGCGGCCCCCATGTAGGGCGGCCGAAGAAGACCAGCAGCCACAACACCGCAGCGCCCAGCACGAAACTCTCCGCCAGCGGAAGGCGGCGATCCCGGTAAACCTTCCACAGCATCAGAAGGGCGCCGGACAGAGCTAGCAGCGAGAGCACGGGCAGCCGGCCGTGGTCCAACAATTCGCCCGTGAACAGCGCCTTCAGTACCACACCCGCGCCGAAAGAATCCCACTTCCATGACTGCTCCCAGCGGCTGTGATTGAGAATCGTCCGATCCAGCCACACGGGAAGCAGTTGAAATGCCGACACCACCATCGCAACAGCCGCCACAACAACAATCCGCCGTATGCGCAACGTTCGCTTCACCTCTGCGTCAGGCAGCACTACCAGCAAACACAGAGTGACCGCGCCGATCCAGCCATAGATGAAATGGGACACGCAAGTGAGTCCGAGCAGCAGCCCCGCCAGCGCACCAAACCTGCCGCGGCACACCGCTTGAAAACCGCAGCCGACCGCTAACAGCAGCAGAATCGCCGCGATGGATTGAGGAAATAGACCGCGACCGTCCAACACGTAACTGCTATAGTCCAGGCCGTACCACGCGTCGGTGGAAATCAGTGGCGCGAGAATCGCGGCCGCCGCGGCCGTCAAAGGCGGAAGTTCCAGCAACCTTGCCGCCGCGAAGAAGCCAGCCGGAAGAAGGACGATCGAGAGATAGCGAATCCACACGAACACCGTCAACAGCGAGACGGTCTTTCCCAGGGCGAAATACACCAGAACCACCAGGGCGTGTGCCAGTGGCTGATAGGTCCGAATCGGCGCCGACCCAAACGACGCTTCCGGACTCCAGAAATCGAGCGGATTCGCCCCGTTTTCCACCGCCCGCGCCATGCCCTTCACCAGAGCCAGGTGAGAAACGTTGTCGTTGCCCGTGATCCGGCCGACGCTAAGCTCCGCCGAAAGCGCGATGGCATTGATCACCAGCACCACGCACAGAAGAGCCCACGCGAATTGCCTCTCGCCGGTCACACACTTGCACCTGCCGCATCTGGAAACATGCCGCGCAGCCAATCGTTCAGTACACAATCGATCACCAGGTGAACCCGGTCGCTGACACCGCGATTGTGAATCCGGTGCGGCAGATTGAAGTTGATATACCAGCAGTCTCCCTCGCCCATCGGAAGGGCCTGCCCCGCCACGGCGAACTCTACTTCCGGGTTCGTCTGGATCGGAATGTGAACCCTCACCTCACCGTCCTCGTAACTCAGGTTATAGTCGCGATGCTCCTTGATATTCGATCCCGGAGCGAGTTTCAATAGCCTCACCAGTTGTAGCGGACAGTGAAACTCCGCCAGCACCTCGCCGATGTACGGGCACCGCTTCAACACCTCCAGATCCACGTAGCTGCTCTTGCTCGGGTCCGGATACAGCGGCACGTGCGCGCCCTCCGTTGTGCGCAGCGCGACGCCGCTCCAAAGGCCGTCGTAATAGCTGGTGTTGAAGTGCGGCGTCCATTCTTCCGGCCGGATTCCTGCCAGGTCGGCCTGAAGCCGGGCCACATCGAAAGTTAACGGGAGTTTCCAGTGCGCCACTGCCATCGAACCATGCTACCTTGTGAACTTGTCCGGCGGCACGCTTCCCACCATCGCGGCCTTCCTCTCTGAAATTGGCCTGCCCGTGGAGATCGGCGACATCCAACAGCCCACCTTCCTCCCCGGAATCCTCGTCGAGTCCGGCATTCTTCGTGTCGACCCCGCACGGCTCTCCTGGCCGGGCGACCTGTTGCACGAAGCCGGACACCTAGCCCTCCTCACGGAACGCGAACGTAAGCAGGTCGACGGAGACGTGGGCGACGATGGAGGCGGCGAGCTCGGCGCAATCGCCTGGTCGTACGCCGCGGCCCTTCATCTGCGACTCGACCCCAGTGTGGTTTTCCACGAGCACGGCTACCACGGCGGCAGCCAAAGCATCCTGGAGAATTTCGCCGCCGGGCGCTACATCGGTCTTCCCATGCTCCAATGGCGCGGCCTGACGCTGGACGAAAAGAACGCATGCGCATCGGGCGTGAAGCCCTACCCGCACATGCTGCGCTGGCTCCGCACGGAATAGCCCCCGCGTTTCACCGTCTCCGGGGCCGTCCAGCCGCCCGCGATACCGAAGCGGCCTCGGCCAGCGCTTAAGCCGCGCCTAACGGCCTTTCGGACTTCTCTCCACAATTCTCGCTGTGTTTGTCCGCCTGCCCACGCACGAATTAGATCCTTTACGATTTCTTACCATCCCTTTTTGCGAGGGGGAATGATGAAAATACTCCGGTGCTTTTTAGTGTTGGCCGCGCTTGTTGGCCTCGCCGTCGCCGCCGACATTGACGTGAGTGGAAAATGGGCCGGCAGCTTCAATGCAACAGGCCCGAATGGCGAGATCAAGGAAACCACCGCGGTCATGCTGCTCAAGCAGAGCGGCGCGGACATCACCGGCACCGTGGGCCCGAGCGACGATGCGCAGTTCGCGATCCAGAAGGGCAAAATCGAGGGCGATAAGATTACGCTGGAAGCCGATCACGAGGGCCACACCATACGCTTCGACCTGGTGTTGGCCGACAATCGCATTTCCGGCGATGTGAGCATGTCGGTGGAAGGCCAGACCGCCAAGGCCAAAATCGACGTAACTCGGGCGAAGTAGCCCAAACCCCAGTCGCCCCCGCGGCGCCGAATCGTATTACGATACGTGGGCGCCGCGCGTCCCCACGAACACCGAATACAGTGACTGGCTCGCCACCATGTAAAGGCGGTTCCGCTTCGGACCGCCGAAGCAAAGGTTGGCGCAGATCTCCGGAAGCAGGATCATTCCGATTCGCTGACCCTGCGGCGTGAACACGTGTACGCCATCGTATCCCGCTCCCCCGTTCGCGCCCGCCCAGACATTCCCATCCACATCCACCCGAATTCCGTCGGACCCGCCGGACTTGCCCTTCAGCTTCATGTCCGTGAACTGGCGCCCGCCCCTCAGCTTGTTCTCGGAAACATCGAAGACCTGTATATCCCTCGGCGTGCCCGTATCCACAACGTACAGTTTTTTGTAGTCGGGTGAAAAACAGATGCCGTTCGGCTTATCCAGCGCGTCCGTCATCAGTTCGATGCGCAACGTCTTCGGATCCACCCGGTAGACCGCCTCCTTATTCTCCTGCTTCGCCGGGAATCCTTCGTAACTGCCCATGATTCCGTACGGCGGATCCGTGAACCAGATTCCGCCATCGGGATGCACCACCACGTCGTTCGGCGAATTCAGCGGCTTGCCGTTGTACTTATCGGCGATTACCGTCACGCTTCCATCGTGCTCGTAGCGCACCACCCGGCGCCCGGCGTGCTCGCACGAAAGTTGACGGCCCTCGAAGTCGAACGTGTTCCCGTTGCTGTAGCCCGACGGACTGCGAAACACGCTGACGTGTCCGTCCTCTTCCGAGATCCGCATCTGGCGGTTGTTGGGAATGTCGCTCCACAACAGGTACTGTCCCTGTGCGGACCAGGCCGGACCTTCAGCCCATCTCGCGCCGGTCCAGTGCCGGTAGATCACTGCGTTGAACAGTTGGTACTTCTCGAAACTCTTGTCCAAAGCCACGATGTCCGGATCGGGATAGCGCGTCGTCTGCTGGCTGCTCCAGTCTCGTGGTGCGGTCTGCGCCAGCGCGGCGGGCACGGCCGCGGCAAGTGACAAAAAGGAGCGTCGCGCCATGCGCGCCGGAACTTGCGATTCGTGGATAGGCATCGGCGCGATTGTACATCATTCCGCCGCCCTCGTGGATACTCATCCGGGGTTAAACTGGTGCTTTGCAAAACCTCAGCTATTCTCGTGGGGCCACGGCGCCCCTCCTGGAAAAAACCGTCGCACAGGCCCTTACGGATGCTGCCGCAAGATTCCCCGATCGCGAAGCCATCGTGGTCTGCCACCAGAAGGTCCGCTTCACCTGGAGCGAACTCGATCGCGAAGTCACCCGCGTCGCCCGCGGACTCGCCGGCCTCGGACTTGCGCCCGGCGACCGCGCCGGCATCTGGGCCAGCAACTGCATCGAGTGGATCCTCATGCAGTACGCCGCCGCCCGCGCCGGCGTCGTACTGGTCAACGTCAACCCCGCCTACCGCTCGCACGAACTGCGCTACGTTCTCCAGAAGTCGCGCATCCGCGCCCTCTTCCTCCGCGAGCACGACGCGCGCGCCAACTATCGCGACATCCTCGACGAATCGCGCAACGGCGACGCCCTTCCCCTCGAACACGTCGTCTGGCTCGGCGACACTTCCTGGGATGCCATGCTCGCCGGCGGGCCGCGATTTCCCGCGCGATACCGCCGCTGCCCCACGACGTCGCCAATATCCAGTACACCTCCGGCACCACCGGCTCGCCCAAAGGCGTGCTGCTCACCCACCACAACCTGGTCAACAACGGCATGGCGATCTCGCTCGCCCTCCGCGCCACCGAACAGGACCGCATCTGCGCGCCCGTGCCCCTCTACCACTGCTTCGGCTCGGTGATCGGCTCCATGGTGTCCGTGGTCACCGGCGCCGCGCTCATTCTGCCCTCCGCCCAGTTCGACGCGCTCGCCACCCTCGAAGCCGTGCACCAGCGAGCGCGCCACCGCCCTGTACGGCGTGCCCACCATGTTCATCGCCGAACTGGACCATCCCGATTTCGCACGCTTCGATCTCACCAGCCTGCGCACCGGCGTCATGGCGGGCGCGCCCTGCCCCATCGAAGTCATGCGCACCGTCGCCGAGCGCATGCACTGCCGCGAGATGACCATCGCCTACGGCCAGACCGAGAGCTTCGCCGGTGATCACCATGTCGCGCGTGGACGATCCCATGGAACTGCGCGTCACCACCGTCGGCGCGGCGCTGGCCAATACCGAAGTGCGGATCGTCGATCCCGAAACCGGCGAACGCGTGCCCATCGGAGAACAGGGCGAACTCTGCACGCGCGGCTACCTGGTGATGAAGGGCTACGACGAGGATCCCGAGGCCACCGCCGCCATCATCGATTCCGAAGGCTGGCTGCATACCGGCGACCTCGCCGCCATGCGCCCCGACGGCTACTTCAGCTTTCGCGGCCGCGCCAAGGACACCATCATCCGCGGCGGCGAGAACATCTATCCGCGCGAGGTCGAGGATTTCCTGCACACGCATCCGAAGATCGCCGACGTCTACGTGATCGGCATCCCCGACGCCCGCCTGGGCGAGACCGTGCTGGCATGGGTGCAGCTCAAACCCGGAGCAGAACGCCACGGCGGAAGAGATCCAGGCGTTCTGCAAAGGCAAGATCGCCTACTTCAAAATCCCGCAGTACATCCGCTTCGTGGACGGCTTCCCGATGACCGTGACCAAGAAAATCCAGAAGTTCCTGATGCGCGAACAGGAAATCCGCGAGCGAGGCTTGGAACAGGTCGCAGGTCAGGCGACAGCGTAGGACAGGCCTCCCTGCCTGTCACTTACCCCACCAACGCCAAAGGCCGCACCGGAGCGCCGGTCGCGCCGCGAATCTTCATCGGCACGCCCACGAAAAGGAACTCGCTGTATCCCGTCCGCCGCCAGTTCTTCCAGATTCAGGCACTCGATAATGTGGATCCCGCTTTCCACCAGCAGGTGCACGTGCACGGGCATCTCCGCCACCGGCGACTTCTCGAACGCCACCGTATCGCTGCCCGCCGCGAAGATTCCCTGCGCGCTCAGCCAGCGCGCCGCCGCCAGCGCCCGGACCGGGCAGTCGCGTCTCGTTCACGAACTTCCGCGCGTCCTCGAAGTAGCGCGCCCACCCGGTCCGCAGCAGCACCACGTCGCCCGCGCCGGATCTCCGTCTTCCGCGCCGCTTCCAGTTGATCCGGCGTAATCTCGCAATCTTCCGCCAGCGGACCGCGCGCCCGCCAGATCGAGCAGCACGCCGCGCCGCAGAATCGGCGCCACGGTGTCCACCGAATACTTCTTGCAGCCCGCCGCCGTAGCTCTGCAACGCGTCCACCGGCGTCGCCGCCGTGCAGCATCCCGCCGCAGGAGAAATGGCAGAGCGCGTCGATATGCGTGCCCACGTGGCTGCCCATGCGCGATGGCGTCCGCCGCCGAGCTGTTGCCCGCCGGACCCACCATATCGCCATGCCGCTTGGTCAGGCCGAAGAGAAACGGCGGATGCGCCGGCCAGTGCGGCATCCCCGTGAAATACGGCTGCGCCCAGGTCATAGACCCGGGCGCGCTGCAAGTTGCTCCCAAAGGGCAGTCATCAGAAGGTGTAGTGTACACCGAACTGCACCACGCGCGGCTGGATAGAACATGGAGCCGATCACGCCGAAGGTGGTGGAGTTGATGTTCTGATCGCCGCTCCAGAACGTGGCGTGGTTGAGCGCGTTGATGGCGTCCATCGCGAGTTCGATGCTTCTTGCGTCTCGGTGATCGGGATGGCCTTCTTCAAGCGCAGGTCGGTGTTGAAGGTCCAGGGACCGTCGAACAGCCGCCGCTGCAGCACCCCGAGCGTCCCGGCGCCGGGATTGAAGAAGATCTGCCCGCTGAAGGCCGGCTCGCCATCCGTGTTCACGCCGGTGCCATCCGCCGGATTGATCGCCGATGGCGCGACCATCATCGGACCGTTGCCCGGTCATCTGGAACTTCACCACGCTAGTCGAGCTGCGCCTTCGTCAGGCTGGTGTCGGCGGTGTTGTAGTAGGACCGCGATTCGCGGTTCAAGCGTGCCGCGTCCCGAAAGAATCGAGAACGGCGCGCCCGATTGCCACACCATGCGTGCCGCCCAGAATCCAGCCGCCGATCACGCGGTTCAAGCGGCCGGTAGCTCAGCTTGTGGCCCTTGCCGAACGGCAGTTCGTAGTAGCCGTCCGCCTTGATCATGTGGGTCAGATCGAAATTCGCGCGCGAGCGCTCGATCTTCGGATTGGCGATATCCAGGAAATGCTGCAGCCGGCTCTGGCATGTCGCCATCGGCGTCGCTCAGCACTTTCGACCAGGTGTAATTGGCTTCGAAGAAGAGCCCGGACTTCGTGCGGTGCCGCGCCTCCAGCTGCAGCGAGTTGTAACTCGAGCTGGAGTAATTGGTCAGCATAGTCCGTGCCCAGCGCGTTGGGGTTCTGGAAGAACGGCACCGCGTTGGTCGGGTTGTAGCCGTTGGTCTGGTAGTAAGTGGCCAGTTCGCCGACCTCGCCGGTCTGCAGGTAGTACGACGCGTTGGCGTCGGTCAGCGCGCCCTTCGCCAGTTTGGGGAATACCGTGAGCTGCTGGCTGCCCGGAATATTGGCGTTGTAGGTCGGGATTGAAGCCACTGCCCGCTCGCCTGCGCCAGAAAGCCGTTGTTCTGCGCGCGCAGGAAGTCCGGCAGGAAGCCGTTCGAGTTGATCACCACCTGGTTGAAATCGAACGCGCGGTAGGCGCCCACCACGTGGTTGCCCACGTAGCGCGCTTCGAGCACCGTGCCCTTGAAATCGTGCTGGATGCCGAACGAATACTGCTGCACGCGCGGACGGCGCAGGTTCGGGTCGATCATGCCCACCGTGTTGAACGGGTCATTGGCGTAGTTATCGGCCACGGTCAGCGGAACCTGGTAAGTCCGGCAGCGACGATCGTCGGCAGGCCGGTGGAGACGCGGTTGCTCAGGCCCGTGTCGGCCGCGAAGCCTTGCAGCCCGCATTGGTTTCCAGCATGTTCTCCGGCGCCAGAATCGCCTGGTCGTTGACGTAGCTCATGGAGTAGCCGCCGCGCAGCGCGGTCTTGCCGTCGCCGAAGACATCCCAGGCGAAACCGAAATTCGGAGCGAAGTCCTTCGTCTCGCGGTTGTACCAGGGCCGCCCGCCGAGCCTCCGGCGAAATTCAGCGTGGCGTTCGAAAGCAGCGTCTGCTGCGGCGCTGCCCGGTCAATACCGGCGCCAGTTCCAGCGAATCGCGCTCGTCCACCACGCCGGGCAGTTGCTAGCGCAGCCCCAGCGTGAGCGTCAGCCGCGGCAGCAGCTTCCACTTATCCTGCACATAGAAGGCGTAATCGTTGGAGAGGAAGTGCCGCAGGAAGGGCGCGTTGGCCACGAACCCCGAATTCGCGGCTGGTGACATTGAACGTCTGGCTGTAGCCGTCGATATAGCCGCCCAGCGTGGCCAGCAGCGCGTTGGCGGTGGCCAGGTCGGTGTTGGAAATGCCCGGCAGGTCGCGCCGCGCCAGCGCCGGCTGGCCGGAGCCCATCGCCAGGCTGTAACGTCGGAATCACTCCGGCCGGTCGTAGGACTCTACGCCGATGTGCTGGATAGTGGAATCCGAACTGCACATAGTGCCGGCCGTGCTGCCACGCTGCGTCGTCGGAGAGGTTGTAGGTATTGGTGGTCCGGCCCTGCGTCTGAAACTCGTTGACCGGATCGGTGAACAGACGTGCCTGGTCAGCAGATGCTGGGTACATTGCCCTGCGCGTTCAGGAAATATCCGTAAGTCAGATTGAAGCCGCCGCGGACTTCATTGGTCAGTGTCGCGCGTCGGCGTCCAGCGCCACGAGATCGCCACCAGGTCGGCATGCGTCGGGTCAGTGACCGCCGGGATCAGCCCGAAGTTATTCGAATACGTCGGGGCGGTCGGAGTTGTCGCGATTGTGCGCGTACGGTCGCGCTCACGGCGTGACGCGTGGTGATATTGTAGTCCGCCTTGCCGGTCACATTATCCAGCAGTTCGTTGTTGCGCTGGTTGAAGCGGTAGCCGCCTGTGTTGCGGCCGTCGCCGACATCGGAGTTGTTGATCTTGTCGCCGCGTGGCGAATCTGCGCCAGGATCAGGCTGCATCACCGGATCCACGCCGGTCAGGTCCCGTCAGCGTCAGCAGATTGACCTTGCGCGTGACGCCGCCGGAGTTATAGGTGAAAATGCCGTTGCGCGCATCCGGCGTCAGGATCGTGAAATTCTGCGGCATCTGCTGGTGCGCGCGGATGGCCTCGTAGCTGGCGTAGAAGAACAGTTTGTCCTTGCGGATCGGGCCCGCCGATATCGCCGCCGAACTGATTCTGATTGAGGAACGGCCGCCCGATGCCGGACTGGTTGTTGAACCAGTCGTTGGCCGCGAAATGGTTGTTGCGGTTGTACCAGAACAGCTTCGCCGTGGAACTGGTTGCCGCCGCGACGGCGTCGAGAATGCCGTCTCGGTGGCGCCGCCCGACGCCGCCGCCGTGGGGTTCGACGTGATCAGCGTCATCTGCCGGACTTGCCCCACGCGCAGCTTGTTGGGCGAGTAATCCAGCGCGTTATCGCGGATGTAATTGTCCTGGATGTTGATGCCATCCAGCGTCATGTTCGAGTAACTGGTGCGCAGGCCGTTGATCACCGTGTTCGAGTTGCCGTTGAGGCCACGCCCGCCTTCGTCTGCATAATCCCGAGCACATCGCGATCCAGAATCGGCAAATTCTTGATCTGCTCCATGCTCACCGTATTGCTGATTTCGGCGGTAGCGACATCCACTCCCTGAACGTCGGCGGAAACATCCACGCGTCTGCGTGACCCCGGCCAGTTCCAGTTTGATCCGCGGCACATCCGTCTCGCGCGCCATATCCACCGTGATCCCGCGATGCACGGTCTTCAGGAACCCTTTGCCGAAATCGAGAGATCGTACTCCGCCGGACGCACGCCGATAAAGTTGTACAGGCCCTCGGCGGAAGTCTTCGACACCAGCAGCGGCTTCTGTCCGCCGGCCAGGTAAAGTTCCACGTCCGCCCCGCCCACCGCTGCGCCCGTAGCATCCACCACCGCGCCCGAGATGCGGCCGACATCTGCGCGTTCGCTAAACCGGCCAGAAACAAGGAAACACACAGAATCCCACCTAGGTGTCGCATGTCTCTATTGAACCCCAATTTGTGACAATCGTCGCAGACAAAGGGTCTGAATTAACCCCGTAAATCGTGAAGCCTTTTTAACCTAACCCAGCAGCCGGTACTCGATCTTGCGCACTGCCCCTTTGGTGCCGTACGATGCGAAACCAAAGGGCGCCGAGAACTTAATCTCACCGGGACGCAGCCCGACCGCACGCCCGGCAATCTGTACATTGAAGATCTCCTTGTCGTCAATCCAGCCCCCGATTCGCTCCGGGGTCACCCGCAGGCGGAAGGCGTACCAACGCCCCTTTTCGAAATCGAAATAGGTACGCGTCTCATTGTCGCTGGCGTCCCAGCCATCCACACTGGAAAGTCCCACAATGTCGCCGCCCCAACCGCCGGTAACCCACGTACAAAACGACTCCCCCACCGGAAACGTGAGGCTCGCGAAGAAATCGTTGCCGTCGATTCGCGCCCCTTCGAAGCGCACCTCGTAGTTCGCCTTGGGAAAGTCGCCCGTGAACGTCACGCCGGTCATCGGCGCGCCCGCCGCAAGCACGATCGTGCCGCTCTCCACCCGCGGCTTGCCGCGCCCCGTGAACGGCGTCTCGCGCCAACCCTGCAGACTCTTGCCGTCGAACATCGATTGCCATTCGCCGGCCTTCGGCTGCGCGACGGCAGCCACGCAGACCAGTACCGCGACAAGGGGGCGCATACGGCTATTGTAAGTGGTCGAGGGCCGCTAAGAGCCGCTGCTAGTATTGGAAGAGCCGTGGCGGACGCTCTTCTAGGAATTCGCAATCTCTCGTGCAGTATCGGCGGACGCGCCATTCTACGCGAAATCAATCTTGAGGTCCACGAAGGCGAGACCGTCGTTCTCCTGGGCCGCAGCGGATCGGGCAAAACCACCCTCCTCAAGACCGTCAACGGCCTGATCGCCCCCACCGCCGGCGCCATCGAATTCGAAGGCCGCCCCTCGACCGGTTGGGATCCCATCCTCTTGCGCCGCCGCATGGGATACGTCATACAGGATGGCGGCCTCTTCCCTCACTGGACCGTCGAGGCAAACGTCGCCCTGGTGCCCCGCCTACAGGAATGGCCGCAGGAGCGCATTGCGCCTCGCGTCGATGAATTGCTCACCGCCGTGGGACTGGCGCCCGCCGATTTCCGCAGCCGCTACCCGCGCCAGCTCTCCGGCGGACAGAAACAACGCGTCGGAATCGCACGCGCCCTCGCGGCCGATCCGCCCCTTCTGCTCTTCGACGAACCCTTCGCCGCACTCGACCCCATCACGCGCCTCGACTTGCAGCGCCTCTTCCTCGAATTGCGCCGCACCGTACGCAAAACCGCCCTCTTCGTCACCCACGATATTCGCGAGGCAATGATGCTGGCCTCACGCATCGCCCTGCTCAAAGACGGCGCGCTCGACCTGCTGGCCGAACCGCGCGAGTTCCGCGCCGCCGAAACACCCGAAGCCCGCGCCTTCCTCGCCGGCCTCGAATCGAACCCGGAGAACGGGAAGGAGATAGGATGAACAGCGACCTCGCTTCGGAAATACTCTCCCTCTCGCTCGAACATCTGACCATGGTGGCGATCACGATTGCGATCGCCAGTGCCCTCGCCCTGCCGGCCGGCGTAATCCTCTCACGCCGCCCCGGCCCGCGGCGCTGGGCGGTCGGCTTCGCCAATATCGCGCAGACCATCCCCAGCCTGGCGCTGTTCGGCTTCCTGGTTCCCCTGCCCTTCATCGGCGGCATCGGCCGGCGCACGGCGATCGTCGCGCTGACCCTCTACGCGCTCCTGCCCATCCTGCGTAACACCCTCCTCGGCATCACCGGTGTGGACGCGTCGGTCCGCGAATCCGCCGTTGCTATGGGGATGACCGCCCGGCAGATCCTCTGGCAGGTGGAACTGCCGCTGGCCGCGCCCTCAATTGTTGCCGGATTGCGGCTGGCCACGGTCGCTACCATCGGAACCGCCACCATCGCGGCGGCCATCGGCGGCGGCGGCCTGGGTGTCTTCATTTTCCGCGGGATCTCAATGGTGGACACGCCCACCGTGCTGGCGGGCGCCCTGCCCGCCGCCGCGATGGCGCTACTGGCCGACGGGGGCCTCGAATGGATCGAACGAAAAATTTCGCCGGCCTGATCGCGCTCGCTCTCACCCTCGCCGGCTGCGGACCCAAACCCGTACTGGTAGTAGGATCCAAGAACTTCACCGAGCAGGTGCTGCTCGCCGAAATTTTGGCGCAGCACATCGAACGCCGCCTGCACATTCCCGTGGCTCGCAAGTTCAATCTCGGCGGTACCCTGCTGGCGCACACCGCGCTCACCTCCGGCGCCATCGACCTCTACCCGGAGTACAGCGGCACCGCCCTCACCGCCGTCTTGAAACTGCCGCCTTCCAAAGATCCTGCCGCTGTCATGGCACAGGTCCGCGCCGGCTACCGGCAGTGGGGCCTGCAGTGGCTCCGTCCGCTCGGCTTCAACAACACATTCGCCATGATGGTGCGCGGCGATATCGCCCGCCGCACCGGCATCAAAACACTCTCCGAGGCAGCCCGCGCCCAGGCCTGGAAACTCGGCGCGGGATACGAATTCAAGCAGCGTCCCGACGGACTGGCCGGCCTGCTCGCCGCCTATAACTTGCGCACCGATGGCGCACCGGTCACCATGGACCTGGGACTGCTCTACGCCGCGCTCAAGAGCCACAAAGTGGAGATGATCGCCGCCAACTCCACCGATGGTCTCGCCGCGGTCCTCGATGTCGCCATGCTCGAAGACGATCGCCACTATTTCCCGCCCTACGAATGCGCCGTGATCGCGCGCGACGATACCCTGGCGCGTCTGCCCGGTCTGAAGGACGCGATCGAGGAGCTCTCCGGCAAATTGCCCGACGCCGTGATGCGCAAGCTGAATTTTGCCGTGGACGGTGAGCATCGCCCGCCCGCTCAGGTAGCGGCCAGCTTTTTGGACGCCACCTTCCCCGCCGCGCGGTGAATCCCTGATATCGGTACCAGCGCAGTCCCATTTCAGGGGCTTTTCACCAGGCCGAAGGCGCATAATGAAACCAGCACCATGCTGCGCGCATTTTCCATCTTCGGACTCGGGGGCATCTTCCTCGCCATTTCGCCCAAACTCCGCGACCAGGTGCACGAAGCCATGGGTATGGGCGTGTCGACAATGAATGCCTATTCCCCCTATTCCTACGCCGCCGGTGTGATTGTAATCCTCGTCTCTCTGGTCGTCTCCTTCAACCGCGGCGCCCAGGCCCGCTAGCCACCAATCAGGACGCATGTGGGGCAGGATGGCAACCTGCGGACCGATTGCCAATCGGTCCCGGCGAGCCAAGCTCGCCTGGTCAAGCGCTTCCCGCCCCAAAGTCCCGGGAATGGGATAATCGATCCGTGACCGGTCAACTCCTGGCGCCATCACAGGATCGAGTGCTCACCCGAACCCGCGGCATCACCATATGGGTCACCGCGCGCGAAGCCTTCTGGATCGCGCTCGAGGCACTGCGCAGCCACAAGCTGCGCTCCTTTCTCACCCTGCTCGGCGTGGTCATCGCCACCACCACCCTGATCGTGGTCATGTCGATCGTCAACGGCATGAACCTCTACATCGCCGAGCACATCGCCAACCTGGGCACCAATACCTTCGTCCTGCACCAGTTCCAATGGGCGCAGGGCTTCGACTCCTTCCTCAAGGCGCGCCGCCGCAACAAGCCGATCCGCATGGAGGACTACGAGTACCTGCGAGACAACCTGCAGGGATACCAGCAAATCGGCGCCATGGCGCAACTCGCGCCCAGTCCGCCCGCGCGCTACAAGGGCCACCTGATCGACGAAATCACCGTCAATGCGGCATGACTCCCAGCTTCGCCGATATCGGCCGCGAAAAGGTCGAGTACGGCCGCTACATCAACGACTCCGACTACCAGCACAACGCCCGCGTCTGCGTGATCGGCCCGGACCTGGTGGACAAGCTGTTTCCCAACGTCGATCCGCTGGACAAGGAGGTTCAACTCGGCGGGCCTGCCCTTCCGCGTCGATGGGCGTGACGGAGAGGCAGGGCAGCACCTTCGGGCAGAGCCAGGACAACTTCGCCATCGTCCCGCTCACCACGTTCCGCGGCATCTGGATGGGCCGGCCGGAGCTGCTGGTCTACATCAAGGCGCCGGACGGCCGGCACATGATGGAACTGGAGGACGAAGTGCGCGCTCTGATGCGCGCCCGCCGCCACGTCCCCTACCCCGAGGACGACACGTTCGGCATCAACGCCTCCGACACCCTGATGAGCGCGTGGAAGAACCTCACCGGCACGATTTTCGCGGTGACCATCGGGCTGGTGGCGGTGTTCATGGTGGTGGGCGGAATCGTGATCATGAACATCATGCTGGCCAGCGTCACGGAGCGCACGCACGAGATCGGCATCCGCAAATCGGTGGGCGCGCGGCGGCGCGATATCCTCTGGCAGTTCGTGATCGAATCCGGCGTGATGGCGCAGCATGGGCGGCATCGCGGGCGTGCTGTTCGCGGCCGCGCATCGCCCGCATGGTCAACATGTTTTTCACGGCGTCGATGTCCCGCTCAGCGCGGTGGTCGTGGGCGTGACGCTTTCCGCCGCGGTGGGCCTGTTCTTCGGCATCTATCCCGCCAGCAAGGCGGCGCGGCTCGACCCCATCGAGGCGCTGCGGATCGGAGAACTGAATGCCATGGCGCGCCTACGCGACAGACACGTTCGCGAGAATCTGCTGCTGGCGCTGGATACGCTGCGCACGCACAAGTTCCGCTCGTTCCTCACCGTGCTGGGCGTGCTGATCGGCACCACCACGGTGATCGCGGTGACTTCGATCATCGCCGGCCTGGACAATCAACTGGTGGACGTGGCGGAGCAGTTCGGCACGCGCACGCTTTGGGTTTACAAGCTGCAGATGGGCGCGCCGCACGCGCTGACGCGCGAGGAGCGCCTGCGCAAGCCGCTCAGCTACGAAGATGCCATGGCGATCAAGGAGCAGTGTCCCTCCGCCACCACGGTTTCGGTGGAGCTGTTCCGCGAGATGGGCGACTTCGGACTGCCGCCGGTCACCGCGCGCTACAAGGGCCAGGACATGCTCGACGCGCTCTTCGTCGGCGTCACCGCGGAACACCTGCGCCTCATCAACGCCACCCTCGGCCAGGGCCGCTTCTTCACCGAGACCGACGACCTGCACCGCCGCGACGTCGCCGTCATCGGCAACGGCGTGCGCGAGCGCTTCTTCGCGCGCGTGGATCCGATCGGCAAGACCATCCTGGTGGACGGGCACAGCCTGGAGGTGATCGGCACCCTCACCAAATTCAAATCGTTCCTGGGCGACGATCAGAACGACAAGGCCATCCTCATCTCCCTACGACACCTTCAAGAAGGCCTACCCCGAGGCCAAGGACAACTTCATCTGCGTGCTGGTGGAGCCCGGCAAGATGGACCAGGCGCAAGGACGAGGTCACCGAACTGCTGCGCCGCCGCCGGCAAGGTGAAGCCCGCCGATCCCGACAACTTCGGCATCTCCAGCGCCGAAGCGCTGATCGGCCAGTTCCGCCAGATCATCGGCACGGTCGGCGCTGGTGATGGTGGTGATCTCCTCCATCGGACTGCTGGTGGGCGGCATCGGGGTGATGAACATCATGCTGGTCTCGGTGACCGAGCGGACGCGCGAGATCGGCGTGCGCAAGGCCATCGGCGCGCGGCGCAGCGATATCATCTGGCAGTTCCTGCTGGAGGCCATGACGCTGACGGCGTCGGGGGGCCTGATCGGCATCCTGGTCGGGCTGGCTGCTCAGCGCTGGCCATCCGCACCTTCGTCCCCAGCCTGCCGTCCACGGTGCCGCTGTGGGCGGTGGTCGCCGGGCTTCAGCGTGGCCACCAGCGTCGGCCTGTTCTTCGGCATGTGGCCGGCGCTGAAGGCGGCGCGCCTCGACCCCATCGCGGCCCTGCGCCACGAGTGAGGGGCGTGCGTCGAGCGATCCCGAGCGGCGCCAACCTCACATGATATATTGCCTGTGAACTGGATCGCTGGTAACACGGCACCGCATGCGTACATTCGTACAACAACAGAGTCGGTTCCAGGAGCGGGAATCCTCGGGCGTTGCTCCGTCTCACACCGCCACGGACAGACACGTCCAGGCCCAACTGGCCACCGTCGCGCAGCCTCGCTTCGGGCACGATATTAGCCGGATTCCGATTTACCCCCTGAGAGCCGGAACCATACAGGCGAAACTGGCCATCAACACGCCCCGTGACCAGTACGAGCGGGAAGCGGACAGCGTCGCCGAACATGTGATTCGAATGCCGGAATCTGGCATGGGTGGTGCAGCAACCGCGCTCTCCATTGGCTCTCCCGGCGCTCCATGCAAAGCCTCCGGAATCGCCGCCCCACCCACTGTTCACGAAGTTCTGCGCTCGCCCGGCCTGCCACTTGACGGCGCCACGCGTGCCTTCATGGAGCCGCGCTTCGGGTACGATTTTTCAGCCGTGCGAGTGCATTCCGGCGCGCATGCCCAGCAATCGGCCCGCGACGTGAATGCCCGTGCCTATACGGTAGGTCACAACATCGTTTTTGGCCCGAACCGGTGGACACCGGAGACGCTCGAAGGACGCAAGCTGATTGCCCATGAGCTCACGCATGTCGTGCAGCAGAGTGGCGGCAGGGCGCATCGATTGCAGCGATTCGGCGAGCCCGAGAATGTCCCCGAGATGACCTACATCTCGAGTGTCGATCCGTCGGGAGGCGATGCCAGGAAGGACGCCTTTCTGAAGGAAGCGACCGCCTACCACACCAATTGGGGGTTGAAGACCAAGTCGGTTAAATCAATGGAAGAGTTGGTGACTGATCTCGGTAAGGCGGCGGACCCGGTGAACCGGATTCGCATTGTGAGCCATGCATGGGAGAACCAACTCTTTCTGGGCCTGTTCGACGGAGATTCGCCGGGGATCAATCTCAATACGCTGAAGGCCATCGGCGAGAGCGAGGTTGCTCTGCTTACCGAATTGGTGGGACCAGTTTCCGGGGTCACTAACGTGGATGCCAACGTGATCCTTAACGCTGTTCGCGAGGCGAACCCCGATGTGCTCAGGCCCTTTCACCTGGAGTCCAGCCATGCCCTTCCCAAACCAATTCATGAATTCGTTGTGCGCGCCGCAACTTTGTGGATGCTGGTCAAAGGAACCGGTGACGCCGCGCTGAAAGCTCCGATGAGGACCGCGATCGAAAGCATCCTGAGGGGATTGCGACAGCGCCTGGCGCGTCCGGCGCCGGACGGCGCAGGTGTCACCGAAGCACAGGCGAAGCTTTTACAGGACGCGATTGTCGCACTGCAGCCGGATCCGGACACACCGCTGAAGTTCGAGACTGCAAAGGAAACGGTTGACCCGATCCAAAGGGCAAATCGCGCGTTTGCCGCGGGATTCTCGGACAAGCTCAAGAAAGCGCGGGGACGCTTCACCGACTCCAGTTGGATCGACATTCGAGGCTGCAAAGTGGGCGAACAGCCGGACTACATGCGGGCCGTCTCCACGTTTTTTGGGGGTTCGGCCGCCAAGCCCCACGTATCCGCACCCAATTGGGTACAGTTGTTCCGCGCCTTGACCTACAAAGAGCTGGAAGACGGCGACATTGCAGCGACAGCCGCCGCGCCGGGCGTCAGCGATGCATTGGACCACTGGGCCGCCGTGACCGGGGTGGATGCCAAAATAGCCGGTCTGGGGGACACTGCGGCAAAGCTTAAGGTGTATCTGGACGAAGCTCTGGTGCTGCCGGTGCGGCCTGCTGTCAAGGCGGATAACTTAAGACTGTACGTAAAGAAATCGCTCAAGGGCAAGGCGTTCGACAAATGGCTCGCAAGCCAATGGAAGCCGGATGCGCCCGCGCTCAAGGCTCTCAAGATTGCAGGCTTGACGTCAGTTGAAGCACGATGGGTGATCGGTGTTTCCGATAAGCTCACCCCCGACGGCGTGCTGATTGTGGCTCCAGACCCCGATTACAAGGCCCATATCAAAGAGATCTGAGCCGCTGCTACTCTTCAAACTTCAGAACCCGCGCGCTGCGCTCCCCTCCGGTCGACACCGCGAGTTGGCCGTACAACTCCGGACGGCGCGCCTGAATCCACATGCGTCCCGTGCTCCGCGGCAGCAGATCTCCGCATAAGTCTGCGACAACCATGCCTTCGGCCGGCTCCTGGAGCTCGCTCAGAATGCGGCCGTAGGGGTCAAGGATCATGGAATTGCCGGTGCGGATTTCGTCGTCATCTACACCAATCCCATTCGCAAACACCAGGAACATTCCGTTATCGTGGGCGCGGGCCGGCAGCCAGCGCATGAGCCATCCGCGCCCCTTATCTCCCATTGTTTCGCTCCGGATGGCTTCTGGATCGAGGGCGCGATTGTCCCACACCTGACGCTCGATCAAGCCCATCAGATGTGGATTGTGCGTGCGGCAGCCGCCAGTCTGGTGAGGCGCCAGCAGTACGTCCGCCCCCAACAACGCAGTCATCCGGGCGTTTTCCACCAGGTTCAGGTCGTAACAGATCAGCACTCCGGCGCGGAAACCATGGGGCGTATCGAAGACGGTGAATTCGTTGCCGGACGCGATGTGCTCGTTCTCGAAGGCGTGGAGCTTACGGTGGCGCCGCACCTGGCCATCGGGCATCGCCACCAGGTAAGTGTTGTAGTAACGGTCGTCGTCGGTCTCCACTATGCCTGCCCCGATGGTCATGTCGTGCCGGATCGCCAGTCCCGATAGGATCGCCGACGAGGGGCCATTCACAGGTTCCGCAAGCTGGCTCAGTTGTTCCCGTGACAATTTGCGCAAGAACCAATAACCGGTGATGCAGCACTCGGGAAAGACAAGCAACTGCACACCCCGGCCGGCAGCCTCTGCCGCGAACCGGCGAATCGTCTCGAGGTTTGCCGCCTTGTCGGCCTGGATCGACTCAAACTGTACCGCCGCAGCCCTGACGTTATCCATGCCGATATCGTGACACGGTGGACGAGCAGGCGCATACCGCAAACCGAATCCACAATCAGGGACCCACCGGCTTTTCGATCTTGAATATTAAGCGGTAGATCGGGTCCTCCGGCACTTGATGCCGATGTAGAACCTGGACTAATTCCCAACCCTGCGCTCCAAACTCCTCAAGAACCTTCTCGATCTCATCATCGCAATCTGCATCCTGCCGAAGCTCCATGCGATGAATTCGATACAACCATTCAGCCACTCTGAACCTCCTTGCGCGCCATACGTCGTCTCGAAGAGGGTAGGATATCACCACCAAGCGCAACGCTACACTGTACAGTGATGAAGATTGAGACCCGGGCCGTCCACGCGGGGCGCCATATCGACCCTGCCACCGGAGCAGTGACCTCGCCCATTCACCTTTCCACCACCTTCGAACGCGATGCCGACGGCGAGTATCCGCGCGGCTACAGCTACTCCCGCGAGGACAATCCCAACCGCCGCGCCCTCGAAGAGTGCCTCGCCTCGCTCGAAGGCGGCAAACAGGCCCTCTGCTTCTCCTCTGGGCTCGCCGTAACCACCGCCCTCGTCCAGGGACTCGAACCCGGCGACCACATCATCGCGCCCGACGACGTCTACTGGGGCCTCCGCAAAGTAATCGGCGAAGTCTTCGGCAAATGGGGCCTCGAAACCAGCTACGTCGACATGACCAGCATCGACGATTTCCACGCCGCCCTACGACCCAACACCCGCCTGGTGTGGGTCGAAACCCCCTCCAATCCCCTGATGAAGGTCACCGACCTCGCGTCGATCGCCGCCATGGCGCGCCTTGGCGGCCCCAACATCCTCACCGTCTGCGACGGCACCTTCGCCACGCCCGTCCTCCAGCAGCCGCTCGATTGCGGCATCGACATGGTGGCCCACTCCACCACGAAATACATCGGCGGCCACAGCGACGTCATCGGCGGCGCGCTGATCACCCGCCACGACAACTACCTCTTCGAGCGCGCCCGCAAGTCGCAGCGCTACGGCGGCAGCGTACCTTCGCCCTTCGATTGCTGGCTGACGCTCCGCGGCGTCGATACCCTGCCCTGGCGCGTGCGCGCGCAATCCGAAAACGCCATGCGCGTCGCGCAATTTCTCGAACAGCACACCGCCGTAGAGAAGGTGCACTATCCGGGCCTCCCCAGCCACGCCGGGCACAAGATTGCCTCGCGCCAGATGTCGGCCTTCGGCGGCATGCTCTCCTTCGAAGTGCGCGGCACGCGGGAAGCCGCGCTCGCCGTGGCCGCCCAATGCAAGCTCTTCATTCGCGCCACCAGCCTCGGCGGAGCCCACAGCCTGATCGAGCACCGCGCCAGCATCGAGGGACCCAACACACGCACGCCCCAAAACCTGCTGCGCCTCTCCATCGGCCTGGAGCACACCGACGACCTGATTGCCGACCTGGAGCAGGCCCTATCTACAATTCCTGCGTGAAGAGTTTGCGGCCGCCGAGCGAAGTGCGGAAGCCGTAGAACACCAACAGCGCGACCAGCAGGAATGGCAGCGCCGCCATACCCGCGTACCAGGCCGAAAAATCCAGCACTCCACCCAAGGCAAGGATCTGGCCTACGGCAGACGTGACGATGCCTGCCAGCAGGCCGAACCGCAGCAGCGCGAAGGCAAATACCCCGAAGGCCAGCGCGGCCAGCGGGAGGTCTACCCAGGGTGTGGCGGAGGCAAAGTTGGTGACCAGCGCAAGTATCAGCGTGAAGGCCGCTCCCGCAATCCAATCCCTGCGCAATACCAGGCGCAGCACGAAAAGGATGAAAAAGAAGAGCACGGCGGTGAAGATGGCGTCGCGAACCGCGGCGATGACTCCGCCCAGTTCGGCGCGTACACCCAGCATTGCGCTCAGCGGCGGGAACAGGGGTTGATGGTTGTTTCCGTGGAGCGCCGTGTCCACCACATCGCCGAAGTCGAGGATGATGCCAAGGACCGTGCCGTAGAGCAGATCCCTGCCCACCAAAGGATCGGAAGCGCCCTTCGTGATGTAGCGCGTCCAGGAGATCATGGTGCGCGGCCACTTGCGCCGCACCCAGGGCTCCAGCGCCGCGTAGAAGACCCAGATGAGGCCTCCATTCACGAGTGCCCCGCCGATCGAGGTCCAGAAGTTGTCGAGCTCCCCAAGCGTGGCCGAGTGGTGCATCTGCAACAGCTTGGCGGATGCCAGACAGAGAAAATATATCAGGCTCAGCCGGGTGGCCCCGCGCAGGTCGGCGCGTCCGCGGCGGACATTGTGCCACACCATGCCGCTGGCGGCGAGCAGCGCAATATAGATGATGACGATGAAGGGCAACGGAAGACGAACTGGAGGGCGGAGTCATCCGGCCGGCGACCGTCCATGGACCGATGATGCGGTAGAACACGGGGCGGCCCCGCCAGGCGGCGGCTTCGATCCGCAGTTTGGCTCCCGTGGCCGGGTCGGTGCCCGTCCAGGCGGCGCGCGTGTCCCAACTGGCGAGCGGAGTCCACGTCGGGTCGGTGCTCTGAAATTGCGCGGGATCGAGCCCGGCCGCCGCGAAGAGCTTGTTCCAATCGAATGGCGCGGCAGGTGGGGCCGGCTTCTCCACCTGGGGTGGGACAGCTTCAAAGCGGAGAAGTTTGCCATCCGGGTCGGTTTCCAGACGCACCATGCCGGACTGCTCGAAAGGAGGATCGTCGTAGTCCACCGACACATGGAACTGGCGCTTCGCCGAAAGGGGCTGCGGGCTTTCGCGATACCAGAAGTGTATGAGGGGCGGCTGGCCCGCCGCCGGATTCTGCCACCGCGCGTAGGCTTCTTTGGGATGCGACGCCGTGTAAGTCTTGTAGTCCTCGGCGTACTCCAGTCCCCACGCACTATCGGCAGGTTTGGCCGCGTAGCCGAAGTTGCGGATGTGATTGCGCGCGTCGCGTGTCAGCGCTTCCGGGGAGTTTTCCAGATTGAGTTTCGAAGTGATGCAAAAGCTCGGGCCGGCGATCATGGCCGCGGCAATCAGCACCAGGGCGGCCGCCAGCCACGCCACGGCGACCTTCGGCTCCAGCCCGTCCGTCTCTCCGGCGGCAGCCACCAGATCCGGCGAAGGCGTCTCGCCCGCCGCCAGCGCCGCGGCCAGCGGATCGCCGCCCGGCAGTCCCGCCGCCACCGCGATCGCCGACGCGGGACGCTGCCGCGGATCCGGTTGCAGGCAGCGCATGATCACCCGCTCCGCCGACGGATCGAGATCGCGCGCGACCGAAGTAATCGCCACAGGCGCGGCTCGCTCCTGCATCTGCATCAGTTCCATCAACGACGAAGCTTCGAAGGCGCGCTTCCCGGTGAAGATCTCGTAAAGCAGCAGCCCCAGCGCGTAAATATCGCTCTTCACCGTGACTTCGGTGCCCGCCAGTTGCTCCGGCGACATGTAGGCCGGAGTGCCGCTGCGCACGTCGCTCTGCAGTTGCTCGGCCAGCCCCGCGAGCCCGAAATCCATGATGATCACCTGGCCGCGGCCATCGATCATCACATTCGCCGGTTTCAAATCGCGATGCAGGACGCCCTTTTCGTGCGCCGCATTCAATCCCGCGCAGAGCTTGCGGGCGGTCTCCACCGCCTTGTCCACCGGCAGCCGCCCGATGCGCCGAAGCAGCGAACCCAAATCCTCGCCGTCCACGAACTCCATCGAAATGTAATGCAGCCCCTCCGCCACACCGACGTCGTAAACGCGGCATACGTTAGGGTGCGTCACCTGGCGCGCGATCCGCACTTCGTTATAAAAGCGAGCCAGCGCGCGATCGTCGGAGGCCGTGGCTTCCGGCAGAAACTTCAGCGCCACCGCCTGGCCCAGCGTCAGGTCGATAGCGCGGTAGACTTCGCCCATCCCGCCGCGTCCCAACAGTCCCGCCACACGATACCGCCCGGCAACCACGGTACCCGGCAGAAAGCGGCCTTCATCCACGCTGCTGGTGGTGCTCAGGCGCGCCACCGAAGCAGCGCCGGTCCCAAACGCCACAGTCTCAGCGGAAGTGGCATCTAACGGCGCGGCACAGGATGCGCAAAACCGGCTGTTGGCCGCGCACTCGTGCGTACAGGCTGGACATCGCACCATAGGAGTAGATCAATCTTAACGCTTCTTGCCCCGTTGGGCTAAAGTGAACTGGCAAAACTGCCGACAGTCTATTCGGAGACATTATGCGCCCGAATACTCGTCACTCGATCCTGAAGTCCGCCTGCGGTTTGGCCCTTACACTCTTCTTCCCCATCCTGAACGCCACCACTATCCAACTCACCGGAAACCCGACCTTCGCCTACGACGGAATCCTCGTGGGTCCCTATGCGGCCACGCTGGGCGACGACCCTGCCGCCCTGGTATTCTGCATGGATTTGCACATCGATACCTACTTGGGCACAAGCTACGAAGGCAGCCTCTCGGCTCCACAGACTCAACTCGAGCAGGAAGCGGCGTTCCTCGCCTCCTATGCCCTCTATCTCGGAGCGCCCGGCGGAGGCCTTGTCAACCTTGTGGAAGGTCCCATCTCAATGGCCATCTGGCAGATCATGGGAACCATGGGCGCCACCCCGCTCGATCCGGCAGCCCAATCCTATATCGAGTTGGCGCACTCCGCCTATTCCAACAACGCGATCACACCCGCCTTCCTTACCGGCGTGAGCATTTGGACTCCGAACCAGCAAGGCAGCGCGCAACGCTTCGTGACTGCCAATTCGGACGATTCCATGATTCTCGGCGCCCTCGGCGGCACTCAATCCGCAGGCCTCAGTGAAGCTCCCGAACCCGGCAGCCTGGTCTTATTCGGCGCCGGCATCCTGCTCATGGCGCTCAGCCGCATCCGCCGCCCGCACCTCGTGCCGGCGACCCGCGCAGGCGCACTTGCCATCGGGCATCGCTCCCGCATATAGTCTGGAAGTGACCCTTACTCGACGCTCCGTTCTGGCCGCCGCATCGATGGCCGCCGCCGCCCAGGCCCAACGCCGTTACGCCAATTGGAAGCCGCGCCTCGGCGTCCTCTGCCAGTACTCGGATTCCAACCTCGAATTCGTCAAAGCCGAGGGCTTCACGAGCATGCAACTGCGGCTCGACCCGAGCAAACTCGACGATAACGCAATCGCCTCTATCAAAGAGAAGATCCAGCACTCCGGAATCTACGTATCCTCGCTCGCCGTGGATGGCAACCACATCCATCCGGATCCCGCCGAGCGCGAGAAGCAGAACAAGTACACCATCGCCTGTCTGGAGTTGTGCGGCAAACTCGGCATCCCCAACATCGGCGGCCAGAGCGGCACCATCAAGGGCCGCCCCTTGCAGGAACAGGTCGACGAAATCGTCAAGGTCTACACCGAAAAATACTTCCCGGTCTGCGAGAAGAACAAGGTGCGCATCCTTTGGGAACCCTACGCCGGCGGCCCCAATATCGGCACCGGGCCGGTCGGCTGGGAAGCGCTCTTCAAGTCCTTCAAAGACAGCCCCTACGTCGGACTGCAATTCGACCCGTCGCACCTCGTCTGGCAGTTCATGGACCCCGTCCAGGCCGCCCGCGATTTCGCCGACAAAATCTACGACGTCCACCTGAAGGACTGCGAAATCCTCTGGCACGTCCTGCGCCGCACCGGCATCAACCCGCTGAACAATGCCCGCTGGTGGCGCTTCCGCATTCCCGGCCAGGGCTCGGTCGATTGGAAGGGCTTCTTCGCCGTACTCGCCGAACAGGGCTACACCGGCGCCATGAACATCGAAAACGAAGACGAGTTCTATTACCCTTCCTACAATCAGGGTAATTTCACCGAGCAGTACAAACGGGGCTTCCGCGCCGGCCACGAATACTTGAAGACAATGGTTCCACCATTGACAGCGTAGTGACTCAGCAGTCCTCGCCGGCCATCCTCACCATCGGCCATTCCACCCGGCCGATCGAAACATTCCTCCACCTGCTGGAGGCGCACCGCGTGAAGCATCTCGTAGACGTGCGCACCATCCCGCGCTCCCGCTACAATCCGCAATTCAATGATGACGCGCTAGCCGCAGCCCTGAAGCCCGCCGGCATCGCCTATACCAACATGAAAGCGCTCGGCGGTCTGCGCCACCCGCGCCCCGACTCACCCAACAGCGGCTGGCGCAATCTCTCCTTTCGAGGCTACGCCGACTACATGCAGACCCCGGAATTCGCCAGCGCCCTGGAAGCACTCATCGAAATTGCGGCAGCCGAACCCGTCGCCATCATGTGCGCGGAAGCCGTACCCTGGCGGTGCCACCGCTCGCTGATTGCAGATGCGCTGACCGTGCGTGCTTTCCCCGTGGCCCACATCATGGGAGAGGGCCCGCCGCAGCCACACTCGCTGACCTCGTTCGCCAAAGTCAGCGGTAACCGCATTACCTACCCACCCGAGGGCCTCCTCTGGGATGAATCGCCCGACGCCTGAGCTTAAGCCCGCGTCGCCATCAGCATCCCGAGCAGCGCCTCGGTCGCGCGATTGAACTTCTTCTTGCGCCGGTGCACGATTCCCACCGGCCGCACCAGCCCGGGCGCATGCAGCGGGACCGCCACCAGCCGTCCCTGTTCGATCTCCGCCTGCATCGTGCGCGCCGGCAGAATGCTGATTCCCTGCCCCAGCGCCACCGCTTCCTTGATCATCTGGATATTGTCGAAGTGCATCGCCAAGTTGCACCTCGATGCCCTGCGCGCGCAGGAACCGGTCCAGCTCGCGCCGGATCGGCAGGTCTTCGTCGAAGCCGATGAAGTCCTGGCCGTTGAGATCGGCCGGGCATGACCTCCACGCAGCGCCAGCGAATGCGTGATTGGGCGGCACCGCCACCTGCATCTCCTCTTCGCGCCACGGAATCGCCGCGATCTCCCGGCTCGGTTCGGGATAGCTCACCAGCCCCAGGTCGGCCGCATCGTCGCGCACCGCTTCGTAGATCTTGTCCGGCCGCATGTACTCCACATGCAGCTGCGCGTTGGGGTAGCTGGCCGCGAACTCCTCCTGCCAGTCGGCTCATCTCCGAAAGCCCGATGGAATAGATCGACGCCACCCGCACCGTGCCCTCCACGTCGCCCTTCAGCGATTCCAGCGATCAGCGCGAACTCCTCTTCGCGCCGCAGCACGTCGCGGCAGAACTCGCTGTAAATGCGTCCCGCCGGGGTCAATTCCAGCGGCCGCTTGGTGCGGTCGAGCAGAGGCACCCCCAGACGACGTTCCACCTCCTGCACGTGCTGGCTGGCCGCCGACTGGCTGACCCCACAGTGCTCCGCCCCCCTGCTCATGCTCCTGGTGGCTGCTATCTCTTTGAAAAGTCGTTGTTCCCAGAACTCCACAGGCACAGCATATCATAAGAATTTCTAATTTTAGATGGCAAATAAATTTCCTATTGCCTAATACTAGAGAGTGCTGGTACACTACTTGAAAGGCAACCACCGTACTGGAATTAAGCCGCCACAGGACTACCCTCCTGAACGCGACGCATCTCCGAGATCAACACCATGAGCGAGCACAGTGTAAGCAACGGTCTACCTCCCGCCCAGGGGCTTTACGACCCGCGCCACTGAGCACGATGCCTGCGGCATCGGCTTCGTGGCCAACATCAAGGGCCAGAAATCCCACGACATCATCGTCAAGGGCATCCAGGTCCTCATCAACCTGACCCACCGCGGCGCCTGCGGCTGCGATCCGGAAACCGGCGACGGCGCCGGCGTCCTGATCCAGATTCCGCACAAGTTCTTCGCGCGCGAGTGCGCCAAGCTCGGCTTCACCCTGCCGCCGGCCGGGCGAGTACGGCGTCGGCATGATCTTCCTCCCGGTGGAGCCGCACGCGCGCCTGCAGTGCGAAGGCATCCTGGAGCGCATCGTGCGCGAAGAAGGGCTCACCGTGCTCGGCTGGCGCGACACGCCCATCGACGGCTCCGCCATCGGCCGCGTGGCGCGCGGCTCGCAGCCTTACATCCAGCAGATCTTCATCGCGCCGCGCGCAAGGGCATGACCGAAGACCAGCTCGAGCGCAAGCTCTACGTCGTCCGCAAGCGCGCCGAGGCCGAAGTCGCCAAGTCCGATATTCCCGAGAAGAGCTTCTTCTACATTCCCTCGCTCTCCGCCCGCACCATCGTCTACAAGGGACTGCTGCTGGCGCCGCAGATCGCCAACTTCTACCCGGAGCTGCGCGATCCCGAAGTGGTCAGCGCGCTCTGCCTGGTGCACCAGCGCTTCTCCACCAACACCTTCCCCACCTGGCAGCTGGCGCATCCCTTCCGCTACATCGCGCACAACGGCGAGATCAACACCTGCGCGGCAACGTCAACTGGATGCACGCGCGCCAGTCCGTGCTGGCCTCGCCGCTGTTCGGCGACGACATCAAGAAGCTGTTCCCCATCATCCAGCCCGGCGGCAGCGATTCGGCCGCCTTCGACAACGCCCTCGAACTGCTGGTGCATGTCCGGCCGCGCGCTGCCGCACGCCATGGCCATGCTGATTCCCGAAGCCTGGGCCGAAGAACCCGCACATGAACCCGCAGAAGCGGGCGTTCTACGAATACCACGCCTCGCTGATGGAGCCCTGGGACGGCCCGGCCGCCATCGCCTTCACCGACGGCCGCTCGATCGGCGCCACGCTCGACCGCAACGGCCTGCGCCCGGCGCGC
Source organism: uncultured Solibacteraceae bacterium (assembly GCA_963792055.1). Classification (GTDB taxonomy): domain Bacteria; phylum Acidobacteriota; class Terriglobia; order Bryobacterales; family Bryobacteraceae; genus Solibacter. Next base: position 223,405 of record CAWBUV010000014.1, read on the forward strand.
TACCTGGTCACCCACGACGACCTGGTCATCATGGCCTCGGAGACCGGCGTGCTGCCGGTCAAGCCCGAAGACGTCAAGCTGCAAGGGCCGCCTGCAGCCCGGCAAGATGCTGCTGGTGGATACCGTCGGAAGGCCGCATCGTCTCCGACAAGGAAATCAAGCGCGCGCCTCTACGGCCGCAATCCCTACCAGCATGTGGCTCAAGGAAAACCAGATCACGCTCGACCAGCTGCCCGAGCCGCCGCGCGAGCACGGCACCGATCACGAGACCATGGTCTGCCGCCAGCGCGCCTTCGGCTACACCGACGAAGACCTCACGCATCGATCCTCGGCCCCATGGCCGAAAAGGGCGAGGAGCCGATCGGCTCGATGGGCACCGATACGCCGCTGGCCTGCCTCTCCGACAAGCCGCAGCCGCTGTTCCATTACTTCAAGCAGCTCTTCGCGCAGGTCACCAACCCGCCCATCGATCCCATCCGCGAAGAGATGGTGATGTCGCTCACCAGCTACATCGGCACAGAGCGCAACATCCTCGACGAGACGCCGCAGCACTGCCACACGCTGAAGCTGCCGCATCCCATCCTGACCAATCGCGATCTGGAAAAGCTGCGCCGCGTCTCGCCAGGGCGATTTCCTGGCCACCACGCTGCCCATGCTGTTTCGCCGTCGAAGACGGCGACAAGGGGCTGGAGCGCGCGCTCGACGCAGCTTTGCCGGCGCGCCTCGCTGGCCATCCAATCCGGCTACACGCTGCTGATTCTCTCCGACCGCGGCGTGGACGAAGACTACGCGCCCATCCCCAGCCTGCTGGCGCTGACCGCCGTGCACAACCACCTGGTGCGCGAAGAGACGCGCACCCAGGTGGCGCTGATCATCGAATCCGGCGAGCCGCGCGAGGTGATGCACTTCGCGCTGCTGATCGGCTATGGCGCCAGCGCCGTCAATCCGTACCTGGCGCTCGAGACCGGTGGACTGGCCGCGCGGCTACTGCCCGAAGGCCCCGATAAGGCGCCAACTACATCAAGGCCATCAACAAGGGCCTGCTGAAGACCTTCTCCAAGATGGGCATCTCCACCCTGCAAAGCTATCGCGGCGCGCAGGTGTTCGAAGCCATCGGGCTGAGCAAGATCGCTGGTCGACAAATATTTCACCGGCACCGCCTCGCGCATCGAAGGCGTCGGCCTCGAAGTGCTCGCCCGACGAGGCGCATCCTGAAGCACCGCTACGCCTTCCGCCCGCATGACCGAATTCGATACCGAACTGGCGGTGGGCGGCAACTACCAGTACCGCGTCCGCGGCGAGTATCACCTGCTACAATCCGCTGACCATCAGCAAGCTGCAGCACGCCGTGCGGCACGGAGAGCTTCGCAGACCTTCCAGGAATACACCGACCTCATCGACAAGCAGAACCGCCAGCTCTGCACGCTGCGCGGCCTGCTCGAGATCAAGACGTCCGCCGAGCCCGATCCCGCTCGAAGAAGTGGAGCCGGCCAAGGAGATCGTCAAGCGCTTCGCCACCGGCGCCATGTCGTTCGGCTCCATCTCCAAGGAAGCGCACGAGACGCTGGCCATCGCCATGAACCGCATCGGCGGCAAGTCCAATACCGGCGAGGGCGGCGAAGACGAGGCGCGCTTCACGGCAACGGCGACTGCGCCGCAGCGCCATCAAGCAGGTGGCCTCCGCGCGCTTCGGCGTCACCACCAACTACCTGGTCAACGCCGACGAGCTGCAGATCAAGATGGCGCAGGGCGCCAAGCCCGGCGAGGGCGGCCAGCTGCCCGGCCACAAGGTGGACGAGACCATCGCGCGCGTGCGCCACTCCATTCCCGGCGTGGGCCTGATCTCGCCGCCGCCGCACCACGATATCTACTCCATCGAAGATCTGGCGCAGCTGATCTACGACCTGAAGAACGTCAATCCGCGGGCGCGCATTTCGGTCAAGCTGGTGGCCGAAGTGGGCGTGGGCACGGTGGCCGCGGGCGTCGCCAAGGCGCATGCCGACGTGGTGCTGATCTAGCGGCGATAGCGGCGGCACCGGCGCTTCGCCGCTCAGTTCCATCAAGCACGCCGGCATTCCCTGGGAACTGGGCCTCGCCGAAACGCAGCAGGTGCTGGTGATGAACGACCTGCGCGGCCGCATCCGCGTGCAGACCGACGGCAAGCTGCAGACCGGCCGCGACGTCGCCATCGCCGCGCTGCTGGGCGCCGAGGAGTTCGGCTTCTCCACCGCGCCGCTGGTCGCCATGGGCTGCATCATGATGCGCAAGTGCCACCTGAACACCTGCCCGGTGGGCATCGCCACGCAGGATCCGGCGCTGCGCGCGAAGTTCCAGGGCACGCCCGAGCACGTCATCAATTTCTTCTTCTTCATCGCCGAGCAGGTGCGCCAGTACATGGCGCAGCTGGGCTTCCGCACGCTTCGACGAAATGGTGGGCCGCGTGGACATGCTGGACACGCGCGCAGGCCATCGACCACTGGAAGGCCAAGGGCATCGACCTTTCGGCCATCCTCTACAATCCCGCAGATGCCCAGCCGCATCGCGCGCCGCTGCGTGCAGGCGCAGGACCACGGGCTCGACCAGGCGCTCGATTACAAGCTGATCGAGCACGCCGCGCGAGGCGCTCGAGAACGGCACGCCGGTCGAGATCAAGCTGCCCATCCGCAACGTGCACCGCACCGTGGGCGCCATGCTCAGCGGCGAAATCGCGCGCCGCTACGGCTCCGCCGGCCTGCCGGACGACACCATCCGCTTCCACTTCACCGGCTCGGCCGGGCAGAGCTTCGGCGCGTTCCTGGCCAAGGGCGTGACGCTCGAACTCGAAGGCGACGCCAACGATTACGTCGGCAAGGGACTCTCCGGCGGCACGCTGATCGTCTATCCGCCGCGCACCTCCACCTTCCTGCCGGAAGAGAATATCCTGATCGGCAACGTGGTGCTCTACGGCGCCACCAGCGGCGAAGCGTTCTTCAACGGCATGGCCGGCGAGCGCTTCGCGGTGCGCAATTCCGGCGCGACGCGCGGTGGTGGAAGGCCTGGGCGACCACGGCTGCGAATACATGACGAGCGGCCTGGTGGTGGTGCTGGGCAAGTGCGGGCCGCAACTTCGCCGCCGGCATGAGCGGCGGCATCGCCTACGTGCTCGACGAGAAGGGCGATTTCGCCGAGAAGCGCTGCAACACCGCCGGCGTGGACCTGGAGCCGGTGACCGACGCGAAGACATCGCAGCTGCTGCACGGCCTGATCACGCAGCCACGTCGAGGCCACCGGCAGCCCGCGCGGCAAGTGGATTCTGGAGAACTGGGAGAACATGCTGCCCGAAGTTCGTCAAGGTCTTCCCGCACGAGTACAAGCGCGTGCTGGGCGTGCCGCGCGCCGCAGCATGCCGGCTCGCGGCCAGGCGAGCGCTCGCAGGCAGGTGCGCCATGGGTAAAGTCACCGGCTTCATGGAATACACGCGGGAGCTGCCGCAGCGGCGCGCCGCCGCCGAGCGCATCAACGACTGGTTCGAAATCTATCAGCCGTTTCCCGGAAGAGACAGCTGCGCACGCAGGGCGCGCGCTGCATGGATTGCGGCGTGCCCTTCTGCCACACCGGCTGCCCGCTCACCAACATCATTCCCGACTGGAACGACCTGGTCTATCGCGGCCGCTGGAGAGAGGCCGTGCGCCAGTCTGCACGCCACCAACAATTTCCCGGAGTTCACCGGCCGCATCTGCCCCGCGCCCTGCGAAGCCTCCTGCGTGCTGGGCATCAACGAGCCGCCGGTCACCATCAAGCAGATCGAGAAGACCATCATCGACCGCGCCTTCGAAGAGGGCTGGATCCTGCCCGAGCCGCCCGCCGTCCGCACCGGCAAGCGCGTGGCCGTGGTCGGCTCGCGGACCCGCGGGACTGGCCGCCGCGCAGCAACTGGCGCGCGCCGGACACGAGGTCACGGTCTTCGAAAAGAACGACCGCATCGGCGGCCTGCTGCGCTACGGCATCCCGAATTTCAAGATGGAGAAGCACCTCATCGACCGCCGCCTGCGAGCAGATGCGCGCCGAAGGCGTGAAGTTCGAGACCAACGCGCACGTGGGCGGCAACGTCCCGGTGGAAGACCTGCGCCGCGAGTTCGACGCCATCCTGCTGGCCGGCGGCGCCGAGCAGCCGCGCGATCTGAAGGTGCCCGGCCGCGAACTGAAGGGCATCCACTTCGCCATGGAGTTTCTGCCGCAGCAGAACCGCCGCTGCGAAGGCGACACGGTCGCCGAAGGCGCAGATTCTGGCCACCGGCAAGCGCGTGGTGATCATCGGCGGCGGCGACACCGGCGCCGATTGCCTGGGCACCAGCCACCGCCAGGGCGCGCGCTCGGTGCACCAGTTCGAACTGCTGCCCAAGCCGCCCGGACACGCGTTCGCCGTCACACGCCCTGGCCGCTGTGGCCCATGCAGTTGCGCATCGAGAGCTCGCACGAAGAAGGCGGCATCCGCGACTGGAGCGTCGCCACCGTGAAGTTCACCGGCGACGAGAACGGCAACGTGAAGCAGCTGCACGCCGTGCGCGTGGGCCCGCCGCCGAAGTTCGAGCCGATGCCCGGCACCGAGTTCACCCTGGATGCCGACCTGGTGCTGCTGGCCATGGGCTTCCTCGGCCCGGTGCGGAACGGCATGATCGAGCAGCTCGGCGTGAAGCTCGACGCGCGCGGCAACGTCGCCGCCGACGCGCAACTACATGTCCTCGGTTCCCGGCGTCTTCGCCGCCGGCGACATGCGCCGCGGCCAGTCGCTGGTGGTCTGGGCGATCGCCGAAGGCCGCAAGGCCGCCGAAGGCATCGATCGCTTCTTGAAAGCTTGAAAACAGTGCCTCACGGATCCAGAGTGATCAAATGATCCGAGTAACTCAGCGATGCGAATCGCGTTGCGCCTAAGGACCGCAGCGGCCACACCAGTTGGATAATCGCAGGATCGGAGAATAACGACCTTGCTGCCTGGGGCTCTGTTTCAACAGACACTCGAAATCACTGTCTGTCGAAACCAGAATGAAATCGCGCGTAACAGCGTAGTCCAGAATCTTCCGATCGCCCGCCCGAGCGAGTCCATTTAGAAGTGCGCTTTCGGAATCGGGGAATAAGTCACGCAACAATGACACTAGCCTCGGCGAAAGGCTCTCGTCGAAGAAGAAGCTTCATCCTCTGGAGACTTTGCTACCCCGCCGCCAATTCGGCGGCGTCGGCGCGACTGCACGGCAACGGAGAGATCATCCGGTTCGAGCTTGACGGAGTAGTCTAGACAGGATTTGCTGCTGGGATGCCCCACCGGACAGCCACTGCGACGAATTTCCTGCACGGTAATCCGGTGACCGCGAATACATGGCTTCCCGAACCGTACGTTGGAATCGATCGTGATCCGTTCAAGAAGCGAATCGTGGGCTGTCGGCATTTCTGCCCCTCTTCAGCCATTGTCAATACCGGTGTTCCAAGATCAAACGCCACTGACTCTACTTCCCCACTAACGCTAACGCCGCCCCGTCCCGCATCTCATCCGTAGCCCGACGTACCACCTTATCGCCTGCCTTCAGATTGCCGATCACCTCGACATTATCGCCATCCGCCGCGCCCTTCCTCACGTCCACCCACTCTGCCCTGCCCTCGCGTTCGCGGATCACGAAGGTGCGCTCCGCCGTCGCGACCACGCTGGTCTTCGGCACCAATAGCGCAGGCCGCGCCGTCCGGATCGGCCACCTCACGCTCGGGTACATGCCCGGCGACAGTGAGCCATCGCGATTCGCAACGTCCAACTCCACCGGCATCGTGCGAGTCTTCCAATCGAGTGCATGCGCCACGCGCGCCACCCTGCCGCTGTAAATCTTTTCCGGAAACGCCGGCACTCGGAACTCCACCTTGGCGCCTGCCACGATTCCGCCGATGTCCTGTTCCGGCACCGCGACACTCAGCCTGAGATGCGAGACCTGCTGGATCACCAGCAGCACTGCATCCGCTCCCGTACCCACCAGCGCGCCGGGATGCACCAGCCGCTCGGTAACCACCCCGTCGAACGGCGCCGTGATTTTCAGATACTCCTCTACGAGTTTCTGCGCCCGCACCGCAGCTTCGGCGGCCTCTACCGTCTGTCGCCTGGCATTCCCCAGGGCACGCGCGGCGTCCACCTGCTTCTCCGCCAGCGTGAGTTCGTTGCCCGCGATCGCCCCCGGCGTTTCCGCGGCCTTTTTGAGCTTGTCCCAGGTACTCTGAGCGGCGGCCAGTTGCGCCTCGGCTTGAACGCGGTCGCTCTCCGCGGCGTGTACCCGCGACTCGGCCTCGGCAATCCGCGCACTCAATTCCGGCGCGCTCAACTCCACCAGCAGTTGCCCCTGTTTGACCACGCTGCCCCGGTCCACCAGCACCCTCTCCACATAGCCGGGCACCTTGGCATGCAGCGAAACCATCAGGAACGGCTGGAATTCGCCCGGCAGGTCCACCGTCCGCGAAAGCGGCTTGGAAACCACCGCGACCAACTCCACGCCCTGCGACCAAGCCACCGCTGCCAGTATGCCGAGTAGGACAGGCGTCCCGGCCTGTCCCCACAAGTTCCCCTTAAGTCCCGTCATAATACCTGCTCCCCACGTCCCCCGGATTCAATGAAGGTGAAGCGATCGATGCCCTGCGCTGTAGGATCACGTAGATCGAAGGCAGAATACTCAGCGTCGCAAAGCTGGAAACAATCAGGCCGCCGATCACCGCGCGCGCCAGCGGCGCCGTCTGTGCACCGCCCTCGCCGAAGCCGATAGCCATCGGAATCATGCCGCAGATCATCGCGGACGCCGTCATAAGAATCGCGCGCAGGCGGCCCGCCGCGCCTTCCCGCGCGGCGTCGAACAGCGGTAGACCCTCGCGTCTCGCATGCTCCGCGAAAGTCACCAGCAAAATCGAATTGGCCACCGCGATCCCAATCGCCATGATGGCCCCCATAAATGACTGCACATTCAATGTGGTGCCCGTGATGCGCAGCATCAGCAGCACGCCGCACAATACCGCCGGCAGCGTCAGCACGATCGCCATCGCCAGGCGGACCGATTGGAAGTTCGCCGCGAGCAGCAGGAAAATCACCAGCACCGCCAGCAGCAACCCCACACGCAACCCCGAGATCGTCTGTTCCAGCGGCGGAATCTGACCCCGATACTTGACGCTCACCCCTTTGGGCGGAGCAGCCACACGCGCCAGGGCGGCATTCAGTTTCTGCCCCGCTTCTCCCAGCGTCACGCCGTGCAGGTTGCCGGTAATCGAGACCACGCGCTGCCCGTTGTACCGTTCGATCAGCCCCGGCATGGTTCCGGCCTTCATCGCCGAGAGATCGGTCAACAGGGTTTCGCCGGCCCCGCCCTCGCTCACCGGAAGGCCGCCCAACTCCTCGGCCCCCTGCATACGGTTCTGCGGCAACTGCACCTGAATCTGAAACGCATTCCCCGAAACCGGATCGCGCCAGTAGTTCGGCTGTATGAAACGCGAGGAGGACGTGGCCGGCACGATCGAGCGCGAAACATCCGCCATGCTTCAATCCGAATTGGCCGGCGCGCTCGCGGTCGATCGTGATGTCGAGCGTAGGATAGTTCAGTTCCTGCGCATACTGCAGGTCGCGCAGAAAAGGCAGCTTGGCCATCTCCGCGTAGACCTTCTGTGCGTAGCCGGCGTCGTCCTGCAGACTCACGCCTTGCACCGCCACTTCGATCGGCGTTGGCGAGCCGAAGCTCATCACCTGGCTGACGATGTCGCCCGCCTCGAACGAAACCTGCAGGTTCGGGAACGCCTGGCGCAGTTTGCCGCGCAGTCTCTCGCGCAGCGGCTCGCCGCGAGGTGCGCCGGCCTTCAGCGCAATCTGAATCACCGCTTCGTGCGACCCGCTGGTGAAGAGGTGGATCAGATTCACCGGGTAGCTAGAGGGCACCACGCCTACGAAATCGCTGGTGATCGCAATGTTCTCCGGTCCAATTTCGCGGTCAATCACGTCGAGCGCGCGCAGCACCTGCCGTTCGGTCTCCTCCACACGCGTACCCGCCGGTGCCCGCAGCCGTATGCGAAGGATGGGAGCCTCCAGGTCGGGGAAAATCTCCGTACCCATGTGCGGCAGCAGAACCACCAGCAGCACCGCCGCCCCAGCCAGATAGCCCACCACCAGCGGCCACCGGAATCGCAGGATCACGCCGAGATAACGGGAGTAAGACCTGCGCAGGAAGCCGAACAGTCCTTCCCTTTCCTCGCCGCGATGGCCCTCTTTCATCAGCCACGTCGAGAAGACCGGCACCAGGCTGCTCGACAACAGGTAAGAAGCGATCATCGAAAATGCCACCGCGAGAGAGAGCGGCACAAAGAGCTGGCGCCCCACACCGGCCATAAAAAACGAGGGCACGAAGACCGCCAGTATGCAGAACATAGAGAGCATCCGCGCCATCGCCGTGCGGCTGCAAGCCTCTACCACTGCACGCGCGCGTGATACGCCGGGCAGCATCTGCGTGTGTATGTTCTCGATCTCGACCGTCGCCTCGTCCACCAGAACACCCACAGCCAGCGCCAGGCCGCCCAGGGTCATGATGTTGATCGTCTGACCGGTGGCCCACAGTAGAATCACTGCGCTGAGCAGCGCAAAGGGAATATTCAGGACCACAATCAGCGCGCTGCGCCAGTCGCGCAGGAAGATCAGCACCATCAGGCCCGTCAGCGCCGCGCCCAGCAGACCCTCCACCACCAAACCGCGGATCGAATTCCGTACATATGGCGACTGGTCGAATTCCAGCCGCACATCCACATCGTCGGGAACCGCCTTCTTGAAGTCCGGGATCGCCGCCTTCACCGCATTGATCACCGACAGCGTGGACGCATCGGCGCGCTTGGTCACCGGAATGTAGACCGTACGGCGGCCATTGACATGCGCATACGCCGTAATCAGATCGGTGCCGTTCTCGATGGTGCCGATGTCGCGCAGATACACGGTGGTGCCCGCGCCAGGCCGGATCGGCGTACTCAGCAGTTCGGACAAGATTGCCGCCCAGAGCGGCATTGGTTCGGGCGATGCGATTCAGCGTGCCGGTAGCGATATTGCCCGAGGGCATCACCAGGCTCGCGCTCGTCACCGCGGCCAGCGCCTCGTCAGGCGAGATACCGTACTGCCGGAGTTTGTCGGGATTCAGCGTGATGACGATGGTCCGCTGGTTGCCGCCGAACGGAGGCGGCGCGGAAACTCCCGGCAAAGTCGCGAACAGCGGACGCACCCGATTCAACGCGAAGTCCTGCATTTCGCCCTGGGTCCTGGTCGTCGCTGCTGAAGATCAGCTGGCCCACCGCCACGCTGCCTGCATCGAAGCGCGTGATGAACGGCGGCACCGTTCCCGGCGGCATGAAGGCGCGGGCGCGGTTCACGTATCCCACTGTCTCCGACATCGCTTGGCTCAGGTTGGTGCCTTCATGAAACACCAGCTTCATGAGCGCCGCGCCCTGTATGCTCTTGCTCTCCACGTGATCGATTCCCGTGATGTAGAGGAAGTGATACTCGTAGTAATACGTGAGGTACCCTTCCATCTGCGCGGGGTCCATGCCGCCGTATGGCTGCGCCACGTAGATCGCCGGGTCGCCCACCTGCGGAAAGATATCGACCGGCATGCGCTCCAGCGCGAGCACCGCGCACAGCGCGATCGCGATCAGAGCCACCACCACCGTCATCGGTCTGCTGAGGGCTGCCAGAACCAGGCGCATATGGTCTACCGCCCCGCCTCGGCAACAAAGGGCTGGATATCGCCGGCCGCCGCTGCCACACCGAGCAATCCGCGCCACACGCCGAGCCTCGCCAGCGCGTCGTCGATCTCGGCCTGCGTCAGCAATCGCTGAGCATCGGCCACTTCCGCGATGGTTCCGAGCCCCGCCTCATACCGCGCTGTTGCCTGCTGTGTGGCGCTACGCGCCGCCGAAACCTGCACCGGCGTATTTGCCGCAATACGCCGCGCGCCGCTCAACATCGCCACGGCGCGATTCCATTGGGCGCGCAGATCGGTCGAGATCTGTGCGGCCCGGGCCTGTTGCGAGCGTATGGTCGCCGTTTGCGCGGCCTCCCGCGCTCGAATCGCCGGCAGGTCTGCTACCGGAAAAGTCACCGTGAATCCCAACGCATAATTTTGCGTGTTGGGCGCGAGTCCGTTCAGTCCGCCGAGAATCCTTCCGTCGATCTCCGCACCCGATCCGCGTACATAAGCCGCGCCCTGCAAATAGAAGCGTGGAAAATAGGAGCGTTCCAAGGCCCGCAATCTGGCCAGCGTCTCCTCCACCGCGGCATTCTGCTCCTGTGCGATCGGATTCTTGGCCGGATCGAACGCTCCAGCTTCCTGCTCCGGCGGCAATCGAACCAGGCTCGCGGTATTCAGGGCAACCTGCCCCGGTTCCAGGCCGACAAATTGAGCAGAGCGTGGCGCGCGCCACATCCGCGGCCTGCTGCGCCTGAATCCACTGCGTGCGCGCGGCGGCCAGTTCGGCGTCGGCGCGTGACGCGTCGGCTCCCGGCCGCAATTGCGCGTTCACCTGCGCCGTGATCGTGCGCAGCAGGACGCCGGCCCGGTCCACGCCCGCCTGCGCCGCGCGAATCGTGTCTTCCGCGGCCACGAGCGTCAGGCACGCGTCGGCAGTGGCCACCGCGACCTCATATTCGGTGCGCTTCAAGGCCGCCTCCGATTCGGCCTCGAGCGCGTTCGCTACAGCCACGTTCGCGCGGCGCAGTCCGAAGTCGAACGGCTCCCAGCTCACCAGCATGCCGAGGGCGCTTCCCCAGGTAGTCTCCAGGTTGTTGGTACCAAGCACTGGACCCGAAATCGACGGAATCGTACTCTGCGGCAGCATCAGCCCGAAGATGTTGTTCCGCGTGGCCCGGTTCACCTGCGCGAGCGCATCCGCGTGAGGCAAATAAGCCGTCCGCGCCAGCCGTATGCCCGCCGCCGCGGCGTTGATCTGCTCCCGGGAAACCCGCACTGAAGGATAATTCCGCAGCGCCCGCTGAACGGCCTGCCCCAAAGTCATCGGCGCCCCCACCGGCGCCTGCTGCCCGAGGGCTACCCCCACAACCAGTACCAGCGAAAACCGGGGACAGACGGAACGTTTTCCAGTTTTCACGATTTACTCGCCTTCCATGAGTTCCCGGAACAGCTCGCGCACCTTATCCTTGGCCGCCTCCAGCGCCTTCTTTCCCAGCGCCGTCGCACGATAAACCTTGCGCAGAGATTTGCCGTTCCGCACCTCCCGCGAACGCAGATAGCCCTTCTGCTCCAACCCGTGAAGCAGCGGATATAGACTTCCGGGACTGATCCGGTATCCGTGCCGCGCCAGCTCTTCAATCATGCCCAGCCCAAAAATGGGCTCCTCAGCCGCATGATGCAGCACGTGCAGCCGGATCAACCCGGAATACAGATCGCGATCGGCCTGCGAACTATCGGAATCGGATTTCGTTTTCGACATGCGAACACGAAATACGAGTATAGGTAGTAGTTCCGAAGGAAGTCAACTCCGTTCACTCGGAACCCGGGCCGCCCCCTTCCCGAAGAGCGCGATCCCCATGCGAATGCGAGACAATAACGATTCGTGTCCGCCACCCTTCAACCCGTCATCGAACGGCGCGCTCCCGGTAGAGTGTGGTGGCGCTGGGCCGTAGTCCTGGTGCCCGGCGTCCTGCTCTACTTCTTCACCCTGCCGGGACTGAACACCGCCCAAGGACACCTGTTCGCCATCTTTGCCGCCACCATCATTGCGCTCGTGGCGCAACCGGTCCGCATGGGTGTCAGCGTCCTGCTCGCCATGACCCTGCTGGCGCTGACCGGCACGCTCACACCGGCACGAGTGCTGGCCGGGTTCGGCAACGTCACAGTCTGGCTGGTGTTCACCGCGTTCCTGTTTTCGCGCGCCGTCACGCAGACCGGTTTCGGCACGCGCATCGGCTACCAGTTCATCGCACGCTTCGGCCGTACACCCTTGCGCCTCGGGTACTCCCTCGCCGCTGCGGACCTCGTCTTGGCGCCCTTCATTCCGTCGGACACCGCACGCGGAGGCGGCGTCGTCTTCCCCATCACCCGTTCGGTCGCCAGCGCCTTCGGTTCCGAACCCGGCCCCACCGCGCGCAAGATCGGGGCGTTCCTGGTGCTGGTCTCCTTTCACACGACTTATGCCGCCTCCGCCATGTTCCTCACCGGAATGGCGGCCAATCCCCTGATCGCGGAGTTCGCCCGCAAAATCGGGCACGTCGAACTTACCTGGGGTCGATGGTTGCTGGGATCCATCGTCCCCGGATTTCTCACCCTCTCGATTGTGCCGTGGCTGCTGTTCCGCCTGGTTCGGCCACAGATCCGTCACACCGAAGAAGCCCGTGCCATGGCGCGCGGCGAACTGGCGCGGCGCGGTCCCATGGATCGGCAGGAATGCTGGCTGGTCGCAATCATGCTCGGCGTCATGGCGGGCTGGGTAAGTTCGCCCTGGCACGGCGTATCGAATACTTTCGTCGCCCTCAGCGGACTCTGCGCGCTGCTGTTGACTCAAGTAATCTCGTGGGACGATCTTCTCGACGAGCGCCGCGCCTGGGATGCCCTGATCTGGTTCGCGCCGCTCGTCATGATGTCCGATGTGCTGAACGAGAACGGCGCCATCAAAGTGTTGAGCGCGGATTATTCTCCTTGATGCACGGTTGGGCATGGCCTCTCGCCATGGCGGCGCTGGTCGGGGCCTACTGTTATGTCCACTATGGGTTCGCCAGCATGACGGGCCACGTCACTGCGCTCTATCCGGCATTCCTCGTAGCGACGCTCGCTGCGGGTGTACCTCCAGTTATGGCAGCATTGGTACTGGCGTACTTCTCAAACCTAAACGCAGCCATGACGCACTACGGCACTGGCTCGGCTCCAGTCTTCTTCGGTGCCGGCTATGTGCGGCAGGCCGAATGGTGGCGCCTGGGATTCCTGATATCTTTGGTCAACCTCGTCATCTGGCTCGGCATCGGACCCTTGTGGTGGAAACTGGTGGGGATATGGTAAGAATCTGCATCCTGATGATAACCTTGTCCGGCGTGTGCGCAACTTATGCAGCCGGAATCAAGTATTGGGTAGAACCTTGTGCACGTCCGGCGGAGATGGGATGCAAGAGTACCGATCCCGACCTCGCACAGTGGGCCATGGAAGCTTGGCAGGAGGCCTCCGATGGCAAACTCCGGGTGCAGCGCACCACCGACAAAAATCAGGCAATCATCAAGATCTATTGGGTAGTCGTGCGCGCGCCGGGCTATATGGCGAAACGCGCGGCGGCGATGTCTATGTCAGGCCCGATCCGGGTGAAGGACTCTCACGCGAAGCCATCGTCTACTTGACCTGCCTGCACGAGACTGGTCATGCCCTGGGCCTGGCGCATACCGCAAATTTTGACGATATTATGTACAACTTTCAGTATGGCGGAGATATTGCTGAGTACTTTGGCCGTTATGCCAGGAAGTTAGTCAAGCGCGAGGATATACGAAAGTATTCAGGTATCTCCCCTTTTGATCGAAAACGTTTAGCTGCCGGACTGTAAGCCGGTTCCTGTACCCTTGCGGGCGGCAGTCATTCATCTGGACCGGCCATTACTGACCGGCTCTAGCGACCTACCCGGAAGTTTAGCGGGACGGGCCGTCCCTCCTCCCCTATTTGGTCTTGCTCCGCGTGGGGTTTTCCCTGCCGGCAGAATTACTCCTGCCGCGGTGCGCTCTTACCGCACCATTTCACCCTTACCCCGCCTTTCGGCGAGGCGGTATATTTTCTGTGGCACTTTCCGTCGAGCCCTTGCGAACCCGCCCGGCCGTTAGCCGGCACGCTGCCCTGTGGAGACCGGACTTTCCTCCCCCCGGCGCCAAAGCGCCCCGGGAGCGACTGCCCGTCCGGCAGCCTCACTCGATTATTGTCGCATTTTTGCACGCGCATGTGTACGGACCAACACGCCGGTACTGGACAGTAAGACTCTCGATTTGTGGCAGATGAGACGTACTTCCGGTGTATCCTGTGGTAAGTGGAGATTCAGGTAGAAGTCTGCGGACGGTGTGATAGAAGCAAAGTCAAGCCGTCCGGAGTTCACAACATCGTTCTCGCACATAGTGGATAACGTTGGAGGAGAGTTACAAGAAATGAAGAGACTAGCAGCGGTAGGCGCGATAGGCTTGTTGGCCTCCACGCTGTTTGCCCAGGGGCTGAACACGGGCGGTCAAACCAAGGACGATTGGGAAGAGATTAATTTCGAATTCAATTCTTCGATTCTTTCGGACGGATACCCCAGCCTTTTGCGGTTGGCGGACCTGTTGAGCCAGCATCGCGATTACCGCGTGAAAGTCACCGGACACACGGATTACGTGGGTTCGGCCGCTTACAACGAAAAGCTCGCGCTGAAACGGGCGGATGCCGTGAAAGCGTTCCTGGTAAAGTACGGCGTAGCCGATAACCAGGTCAGCACTGCGGGCGACGGCAAGCGCGCACCCGAAGTGGACAACCGGACCAAGGAAGGCAGGTTCATGAACCGCCGCGTCGTGTTGACCCTCAGCGATACGAGCGGCCGCGTGGTGAAGGAAGGCGGGGTCGGCGATGTCATCAAGTCCATAACTGACAAATTGGATGACATGGCCAAGAAGCAGGAAGAATGCTGCGCGCAGATTCTCAAGCGGCTCGACAAGTTGGACGACATTCTCGCCCAGCTCAAGAACCTGCAGGGTGAGAACGATAAGCTGCGCGGCGAAGTAGGCGATCTGCGCAACCAGCAGAATGCGCTGAAAGACCAGGTGAACGGTCTGCCCAAACCGCTGAGTGCATCGCAGACGCAGGAGATCGCGCACACCGAAGCGATCGGCGCGGTGGACGAAGGGCAGCGCCGCAACAAGAAATTTTCCATCGTGGGCGTGAACATCGGACCCACCATCGGTGCCGGACGCACCGGCGACTTCAACTTCAACGGACGCGCTGCGTTCTTCTCGCCGTTCGGCGGCGATGGTACCCGCGCCGTGCAGGCGCAGGGCGAGTACAGTTACTACTCCGGCCGCCAGGAAGGCCAGTTCGATCTCGGTCTGGTCAACCGCTGGGGCAACGTACAGGCCGGCGCTTTCGGCAGTTTCAAATACCTGAACTTCAAGGATATCAGTCCGGCGGCGGATTGGGCCAGGCGGCCTTCCTGCTCGATTACATATTCTCGCGCGGGCGCATCGGCCTGTTCGGCACCAAGGGCTTCAAGAACTTCGCGGTGCTCAACAGCGTGCAACTCGGGCCGCAATCGTTTACCCAGACCTACGCGCGGATCGTCGATCAGTACGGCGTGAACGCTCTCGTCGGCGTCTGGGGCAATGCCTATCTCGAAGGCAACATCGGCTACCTGCGGCGTCATGGCCCTGGTGACGATGCTCCGGGCGGCATGTTGAAACTGGTCCAACCCTTGAACGAGCACGTCGCGTTCACCGCCGAGGCGGGGCTTAACGAGACCTTCCTCAACGTGAATGACAGCGGACGGGTGGTGTTCGGCTTACAGATGGGCAACTACATCCACCCAAGGAATACCAGAAGGTCAAGACTCCGGTCCCGATGGATGTTCCGCGGATGCGCTACGAACTGCTGACGCGGCGCGTCGGCAACTCCCCGCCAGTAGCCAATGCCGGGCCCGACCAGATTGGCGTAGCCAGCGGCACCGTTACGTCTGGACGGCTCGGCTTCGTACGATCCGGAAAACGACGCTCTCACGTACGCCTGGTCGCAGATTGGCGGCTCCGGCGGTCACGCTGGGTTCTCCCACTTCGGCAAAGACCACCTTCACCGCCGCGGCCGGCCAGACCTACGTCTTCAAGCTGACGGTAACCGATTCCGGCGGCCTGTCCTCCTCCGCGACCACGCGGGTGACGGCGGCAGCGCGACTGCGGCCCAGGTAGTGCGCTTCGACGCGACCCCGAGCAGCATCGCGGCAGGCCAGAGTTCGCAGTTGACCTGGATCGTGCAGGGCGCGACCAGCGTTTCCATCAACAACGGCATCGGTACCGTCGCGGCCACCGGTTCCACCACGGTGACGCCGACAACTACCACCACCTACACCTTGACGGCAGTCGGACCCTCCGGCAACGTGACGGCTACCACCACGGTTACGGTTGGCGGCGCAGGCGGCGCCGGCAATCCGCAGATCATCCGCTTCGAAGGCAGCCCGCTGAGCATCGCGCCGGGTCAGCAATCGACGCTCAGTTGGACCACCAGCGGCGCGACCCAGGTTTCGATCAGCGGCGTCGGTGCGGTCACTCTGAACGGCAGCACTACGGTGTCGCCGGCGACAGACCACCACTTACACGCTGTCGGCGACATCCGCCGATGGCAAGACCGTAACCGCTCCGATCACCATCACGGTGGCCACCGGTACGGTTCCGCAGGTCGTGGTCTTCGTGGCAACCCCAACCACCATCGATGCCGGCAGCTCTACCAAGCTGTGCTGGCAGGTGACGGGCGCCACCGCCATCTCCATCCAGCCGGGTGTCGGCAGCAATCTCAATGCGAACGATTGCGCCACCGTCAGCCCGACCGCTACCACCACCTACACCCTCACGGCGACCAACTCCACGGGCCAGATACAGGCCAACGCGACGGTCAACGTAGGCTCGGTGAAGATCACGTCGTTCACCGCAAACCCGGTGACCTCGACGGCGGCAGGCAACCCGGTAGTCCTCTCGTGGACGACGCAGAACGCCACTTCGGTGGTTCTGATCGGCAGCGAGCTTCCGGTCGCAGACCCTGCCTGCCAACGGCAGCCTCACGGTGAACGCCGATCACCAACTCGGTCTACACCTTGACCGCGTACGGACCTGGGGGCCAGACAGTAAGCGCCACCATCTCGGTGTTCGTGAGGTAATTTGACCCAGTAAAGCAAGACCAGCCGGGCGGCCACATGGCCGCCCGGCTTTTTTATTGCCTGTCCGACTCTCGACTACGGCAAGTCGTTCGCTGGCAGCGGTGCCACTCCGCCCCTCCTTGTAGATAAGCTGCCGCGCTTCATCGTAAGGTGGACCAGGTTGGTGCCCAGGCTGAGCTCCAGGTCCCGGTAAGTGGCCGGCATTGAGGATCAGCAGGTCGGCGGACTTGCCGGGTTCGAGCGATCCCAGCCTATCGGCGCAGCCCAGCGCGTAAGCGCCGTTGATGGTGGCGGCCGAAAGCGCCTCCTCGATGGTCATTCCCCATCCGCCCGCAGGCCAGCGCAACCGACGGTCTGCATGCTCAGCGTCGGCGAATCGTGCGGATTGAAGTTGGTGCCCAGCGCGACAGCCACGCCGGCATCGATCAAGGCCCGCGCCGGGGGCATCCGGGCCGCCTCCGAAGGTAACGCGGGGCAACAGAGTGGCGATGATGCCCGCTTCGGCAAGCTGCCGGACATCGCACTCGGTGGCATGCTCCAAATGATCGACACTCGCCGCGCGATGCCGCATAGCCAGTGCGATGGCGCCGGAGGGATCCGCTCCATCGGCATGGATCTTGCAGCCGAACCCGAGTTCTCGCGCCGCCGCCAGATACCGGTCGAAATACGGAAGCAGGGCCGGGTCGCAATCCCAAGCCAGGTCGGCGAAGCTGGCCACGCCGGCGGCGGCAGGACCTTGGGAAGCAGTTCGGCTGCGACCCATTCGGTGGCCTGCATCGACCCTCCATTGAGTTCGCTGGGTAGGCGGAAGAGAAAGCTGGGCACCAGATCGAGCGGATCGCGCGCGCAGCGCCCACAGCATGCGCAACAGCTTGGCTTCCGCATCCCCATCCAGACCGCAGGCGGTCTTGACCTCCACGGTCGTGGTGCCGTGCCGTGCCATCGCTTCCAGATATGCCCGTGTACGGACTTCGAGCCTGTGACCGGTGGCGGTATGCAGCGCGCGCATCGCCGCGGCGGGTTCCGCCTCGCGTATGCCCGCGGGCGGAAACGCCAGGTGAGTATGCGCATCGACGAAGCCCGGCATCACCACCCGTCCGGCGGCGTTGATCTCGATCGCGTCGCGCGCCTGGGCCAGATTCTCCACCGCCGGCTGGGCCCCACTTCGGTCAGGATGCCGTCGCGGATGAGCAGGGCGCCGTCCTGTGATTACGTTGAGCTCTTTGAGTGAAGGCCCGCGAGCGGGGCCCTCGGGCGCCTCGCATCGTAATCAGATGGCGCGCACCCCGGATCAGTATGGTTTCCAGGTTATGCCCGCTCCCCTACTGTAGCATTAGTACTGGACACTATTTTACCGTACCGTGTCAAATGGCAAAGCAAACTCCTCCGCCCGGCAATAAGCAAATAAAGACCTTAGAACGAGTATTTTCCAAAGCCGGCGCCGGTTCTCGAACGGACGCGCGAAGCTGGATCGGCGCGGGCCGTGTCCGGGTCAACGGCAAGGTGGTCCAGAACCCGGACCATTGGGTGGATCTCGGATCGCGATCGCGTCACACTCGACGGCAAGCCTCTGCGCTCAGCCACGAAAACCTACGTGCTGCTCTATAAGCCCAAAGGTTATCTGACCACCTATCGCGATCCCGAAGGCCGCCCCACCGTGTATGACCTGGTGCCCGAAGTGGGCGGCTGGGTGTCACCGGTCGGACGCCTCGATCTCGATACCAGCGGTCTGCTGATCCTGACCAACGATACCGATTTCACGGAGCGCCTGACCAATCCCGATCACAAAGTTCCGAAGACGTATCAGATCAAGGCATCAACGTTGCTGACCGACGAGCAGATCGAGCGTCTGCGGCAGGGGGTGGAACTGTCCGATGGAATGACCCGGCCGGCGGTGGTCACGCGCCTGCGCGACAGCGAGAAATACACGTTCCTGGAGATGACCATCACCGAGGGGCGCAACCGCCAGGTGCGGCGCATGCTGGAGGCGGTGGAAAGCAAGGTTTTGAAGCTGGTGCGGATCGCCATCGGGCCGGTACGGATCGGCGACCTGCCGATCGGCAAGTGGCGCAAGCTCACGCCGGAAGAAGTACACGCCCTGCGCGGCAGAGCCGCTTCGAAGGTGATCGCGGACCGGCGCCACGCGCGCCAGCAGGAACTGCGGAGTTAATCCGAATACCAGCGGAAACCGACGAAGACGCCGCCCATGGTGCCGCTTATAGAAGTAATCCGCCTTGGGCGAGGTGCGGAAGATGAAAGCCTTGGCGCCGGCGCGCAGTTCGAACTTCCCCGCGCGATAGCCGAGACTGGCATCGCTATCCAGCAGGTTGAAGCGATGCGGCAGCCAGAAGCCCGACAGGTTGGCCTCTAAGCGGAAATTGCGGGTGGCGTACTCGTGGACGCCCAATCCGAACGCGGGCGTGATGTAGGATTTCGATCCGATGCGTGGAATAATCGGTGAACGCTCCGGTGCTAT
The DNA here is from genome assembly GCA_963792055.1 of uncultured Solibacteraceae bacterium. GTDB lineage: Bacteria > Acidobacteriota > Terriglobia > Bryobacterales > Bryobacteraceae > Solibacter. Next base: position 242,765 of record CAWBUV010000014.1, read on the forward strand.
CGGGCGTGGCCGACTTGATGGGCGCGTCGAAGATCGTTTTCATCGTGACGTACTGGACCTGCCACAGGGTCTTCAGGCGAAAGTGGCGGCCGCCCACCGGGTAGGGCCAGGTGAGATATTCGTAGGAGAGTTTGTAGTCGGACAGCTTGGCGTTGGTGGTCAGCTCGTCGCCCTTGTAGTAATTCTGGCTGAAGACCACCAGATCGTTAGGCGCAATGGTGGTGCCGCTCTGCTTGGAAGAGAAGTAAGAGATGCGGAGGCTGTTGTGCAGTCCGGCGGCGATGCCGATTTCGACGCCGGGCGAAGGCCTCATCTTTCCGGCGAGCTGCAGCCTGGAGAGGTCGGTGAAATCGGCCGCGTGGCCCTTGTCGGTAAAGTTCGTACCGATGGGCAGCCAGCCGGTGAGTCCGATGTTCTAGCCGGCTTCGCCGGGCATGCGGACGTCCGGCTCTTTGGGCGGCGCCGGCGGCAGATTCAAGCGGCGGGATTCGGGCTGAACGGTGGTGGTGTCGGTCGGCGTTTGCTGAGGCGGCTGGGTGGGCGCCGGGGGTTGCTGCGCGGGGGCCTGTGGGGCGGCGGGCTGCTGGTCTGCCGGCGCGGCCGCGGCATCCTGCGGCGCCTGCGCGTGGACGAGCATCGACGTCCCCAGTACAACAAGACAAAGTAAGCCAGTTCGAGAAATCTTCACGTACGCCTCAACTATTGAGATTAAAGCCGGCACGGACCGGTACGAGACCACAGTTGCACCGAAGGGTCCAAACCGTTCAACTGTTGGCTACCCTTCTATTTTGCCTCAAATCAATGGCATGGCGCAGAAAATCAGACGGTTACGCGATTGTGGCCGGAACGGCACAGGTGTAGAATTCGCGTAACCTTTTTCGATTTCCGTGGTATTGCATAACGAAATCGGGAGATACGGAGACACGTGGAAGACGAACAAATCATGCGGGAAGTCCGCGACGGCGAGGTGGGCAAAGCTGGAACTGCTTTTCGACCGGCACCATACCGGCATTCTGCGCTACTTCCAGTATCTGACCTCCAACCGGACGTTGAGCGAGGATCTGGCCCAGGAAGTCTTTTTCCGGGTTTTGAAGTACCGCCACACCTATCAGCCGGGCGGCAATTTCCGGGCCTGGCTCTATCAGATCGCGCGCAACGTGTATGCCGACCAGTTGAGCAAGCAGAAGCCCGAGGTGGCGATGCCGGAAGAGGCGCGGGAGATCCGCGGCGCGGAGACGCCGCCGGACCGCGAATTTCAGAAGAAGCAGGAGACCCTGATGCTGCGCCGCGCGCTGGCCGCCATGCCGGGCGACAAGCGCGAAGTGCTGATCATGAGCCGCTTCCTGGACTTGAAGCACGAAGAGATCGCCGCGGTCTTGAAGTGCGAAGTGGGGACGGTGAAGGTGCGCGTATACCGGGCGATGCGGGATTTGAGCGACCGGTTTTTCGCGCTGAGTGGAGAACGAGCGTCATGAATTGCGAACGAATTCGAGAGCAGATTCCGGAGGCGCTGGCCGGGCGGCTGGACAAGACCGCGCGCGAGGCGCTGGTGGAGCACCTGGAGGGTTGCGCCGGCTGCCGCACCGAGGTGGCGGAACTGAATGCAGTGTGGAGAGGGCTGGAAACCGTGAAATCAGGTATGGACGCGGCGCCGGACGCCGGCGCCAAAGTCGCGATTCCAGGAAATGCTGGCGGCATACCAGGCGGGACATGGCGGCCGCGCAGCCGGTGGTGCAGCAAGATCGGACGTGCGTGGTTCCCCGCGCAGCCGGTGTGGCAGGTCGCCATGGCGGCGGGCCTGCTGGTGGCGGGATCCTGTTCGGGCGCTAGCTGCCGCAGGCCGGCGGCGCGCAATCCCGAAATGGCGCAACTGCGCGGCCAGGTGGAAAGCCTGCACCAGATGGTGGCGCTTTCCATGCTGCAGCAGCAATCGCCCAGCGCGCGCATGCGCGGGGTCACGTACAGCGAGAAGATCGCGCAGCCCGATCCGCAGGTGCTCGACGCCCTGCTGCAGGCGGTGAATCACGATAGCAACGTCAACGTGCGGCTCTCCGCGGTGGACGCGCTGCAGAAGTTCGCGGCGGACCCGGAAGTGGCGCGGGCGATGGTGAACTCCATTCCGGGGCAGGAATCGCCGCTGGTGCAGATCGCGCTGGTGGACATGCTGGTGCAATTGAATGCGCGCGACGTGACGCCCGAGCTGGCGCGGATTTCCAAGGACATGCAGATGAATGAAATGGTGCGGCAGCGCGCGGCCTGGGCGCTGCACAAAATGGAGACGGAACGATGAGAGCTGTGACGATTCTGATGATGGCGGCCCTGCCGCTGGCGGCCGCGGACTGGGACACGACCATCGCTGGAAGCTCGACGAGAAGGAGACCATACGGCGCACCTTCGACGCCACCTCCGGCTCCGGCGGAAAGAAGCTGCTGGTGGACAACATCCACGGCTACGTTCACGTCACGGGCTACAACGGCTCGCAGGTGCAGGTCTCGATCGAGAAGCACATTTATGCCGATTCGAACGAGGCTATGGCGGAGGCCAAACGCGACGTCAAGATGGACATGTCGCAGCAGGGCAACTTCGTCCGCCTGTACGAAGACGGGCCATTCCGGAACGGCAACGGCACCAACTATCGCGGCGACGATTACTACGGATACCGCGTGGTCTTCGACTTCGACGTGCAGGTGCCCTACGACACCGAACTGGTGTTGAAAGCGGTCAACCACGGCGACATTCAGGTGAAGAAGACGACGGGCGATTACGAGATCCACGGGCTGAACGGCGGAATCGAGATGGAGGATGTGGCGGGATCGGGCCTGGTCAGCACGCTCAACGGCAAGGTAAAAGTCACCTTCAGCAAGAATCCGGAGCAAGCGCCACTCAGTTCAAGACGCTCAACGGGTCGGTGGATGTTTATTTCCAGAACGGACTGAACGCCGACCTGAAGTTCAAGAAGCTCAACGGCGGAATTTATACGGATTTCGAAGTGACCGCGCTGCCGCTGCCGTCGGCCTCCGGTGACAGCCGCAACGGAAAGTTTGTGTACCGCACGGACCGCATGGCGGCCGGGCGCGCGGGTAAGGGCGGACCGGAGTTGTCCTTCGACACGCTGAACGGCAGCATCCGCTTGCATTCGAGAGCCATCTGAAGAGCCGATTTTATAAAGGAAACTACCATGAAACGATACAGCGCCCTACTGGGCTTTACCCTGATGGTTGGACCGCTCGCCCTGGCGCAGGATACCAACGAACGGGTGGTTGTACCCGCACGCAATACCACGCACCCCCGTAAGGTGGACGTGAACCTGATGGGCGGGTCGATCACGGTGAAGAGCTATGCCGGCAAGGAAGTGATCGTGGAGGCGCGGGGCGGCTCCGGCCGTCCCGAACGCGAACGCGAGAAGGATAAGGCGTCCGAGGGCATGCGCCGCCTGGATCTTCCTGCGCGGGGGCTATCCGTGGAAGAAGAGAACAACGTCGTGACGGTGCGCATGCAGCGGGCGCAGAGAGGCGAACTGGTAGTCTCGGTGCCGCCCGACACTTCGCTCAAACTGAACACCATGCACGGCGAAATCAACGTGGAAGGCGTAAAGGGCGAATTGGACATCAGCAGCATGAACGGCCAGATCACTTTAACCAACGTCTCCGGCTCCGTGCTCGCCAACACGATGAATGGCACGATGAAGGTCACCATGGATGCGGTGGACCCGAACAAGCCGCTCTCCTTCAGCAGCATGAACGGCACCATCGATGTCACCCTGCCGGCGGACTTCAAGGGCAACGTGAAACTGCGCACGGACCATGGCGAAGTCTACAGCGATTTCGATTTCAAGCTGAGCGGCGGAGCCATTACGCAGAAGAACGACTCCTCGGAAGGCAAATTCAAAGTGACCATGGACCGCACCATCTCCGGCACCATCAACGGCGGCGGCACGGAAGCCACCTTCAAGACTTACAACGGCACGATCTACCTGCGCAAGAAAAAGTAAGCCACTGCGAGATCCCCTGGGAATCGGCCGGCATGTTATGGTGAGGTCATTCCCAGGAGGAGATCGCTTGCATCGTCCGGTTCTAATTTGTACCTGCCTGCTGTTGGCCCCCGCGTTTGGACAGTCCCCCGCTCCCCAGAAATATCAATCCTGGCGGGATTACGGCGGCAGCGCCGATTCCGCACAATATTCCGCACTCAAACAGATCAACCGCTCCAATGTGAGCCGGCTGCAGGTTGCCTGGACCTATCCGATCGGCGACGGCAACAAGTACCTGTTCAATCCGCTGGTGGTGGACGATCTGGTGTACGTGCTGGGCAAGGGCAACTCCATCGTGGCGCTGAATGCGGCGACGGGGGCGGTGGTGTGGACGCACTCGCCGGGGCCGGGCACGCGGGTCATCGTCACGCGCGGCATCAACTATTGGGAGAGCAAAGACCGGTCGGACCGCCGGCTGCTCTTCGCGGCCAGCCAGATGCTGCGGGCCATCGACGCGCGCACGGGCAAGCCGATTCTGTCGTTCGGCAATAACGGCATGGTGGATCTTCGCGAAGGGCTGGGGCGCGATCCGAAGAAGCTGACGGTGCTGCAATCGATGTCGCCGGGACGGGTCTTCGAAGATCTGCTGATTCTGGGAACGGCGACGAATCAGGGTTATGGGTCGGCGCCGGGTGACATACGCGCGTTCGATGTGCGGACCGGCAAAGTGGTGTGGACGTTCCACACGATTCCGCATCCGGGCGAGTTCGGCTACGATACGTGGCCGAAAGAGGCGTGGCAAAAGGTGGGCGGCGCCAACGTGTGGAGCGAGATGAGCGTGGACACGGAGCGCGGCATCCTGTACGCGCCGACGGCGAGCGCGAAGTACAACTTCTACGGCGCGGACCGGCTGGGCGCGAATCTCTTCGCGGATTGCCTGCTGGCGCTGAATGCGCGCACGGGCGAGCGGCTGTGGCACTTCCAGATGGTGCACCACGACATCTGGGATTACGACGACCCGACCGCGCCGAAGCTGCTGACGGTGCGGCACGAAGGAAAGAATGTAGCGGCCGTGGCTCAGGTGAGCAAGCAGGGATGGGTGTGGGTGTTCGACCGGGTGACGGGCAAGCCGCTTTGGCCGATCGAAGAGCGGCCGGTACCGGCGACCGATATGCCGCAGGATAAGACCTCGGCGACCCAGCCGTTCCCCACCAAACCGCCGCCCTTCGCGCGGCAGAAGTTCACGGTGGACGACCTGAGTCCGTACCTGACGCCGGAGGACCGCGCGCGCTTTCGCGACCAGATTCTGAGCGCGCGGAATGAGGGATTGTTCACACCGCCGGCGAAGCGCGGCACCATACAGATGCCGGGCAACAATGGCGGGGGCAACTGGGGCGGCACCGCGGTGGACCCGGCGCAGGGAATGCTGTTGGTGGTTTCGAAGGACCTGCCGAGTTTGCTCAAGCTGGAGCCGGGAACAAAACCGGGAGAGGCGGACGAGGAACGGTACGAGAGCGGCTTCGGCTTCATGATCGCGAGCGACGGCTTGAGCGCGATCGCGCCTCCTTGGACCTCGATGACGATGTACGACCTGAACGAGGGGACGATCAAATGGAAGATCCCTCTGGGCGAGGTCCCGGAGCTGGCGGCGAAGGGGATTCACAATACGGGGACGCACTATCCCAAGGTGGGACCGGTTTTGACGGCGGGAGGGTTGATCTTCACGGGTACACGCGATCGCAAGGTGCGCGCCTTCGACGCCACGAACGCGAAGCTGCTGTGGGAGAAGGAACTGGATACGGCGATGGAAGGAATGCCCGCGGTGTACGAAATCGGCGGGAAGCAATACATCGTCTTTTGCGCGGCGGCGCAGGTGGGTCTGACGCCGGCGACCCAGGTGCCGATTAAGGGCGCCTACGTGGCATTTGCGCTTCCGGATTGAGCGACTGCCACATCATGCCGCCCGGCGCTTACGCCGGCCGGGCCGTGTGGACTGAACCGCGAGTCGCAGACCGCATGCACTCAAGACCGCAGCCAGGCTGTCCAGAGATGGATTGCCGGACTTGGAAAGCATCCGATAGAGGCTTTCCCGATTCAAGTGGGCAGTGCGGGAAAGGGCTGTAATGCCACCATGGGCTTCTGCCACATCGCGGAGTGCAAGCAGGAATACGCGCGCGTCGTCATCCTCCAGGCATGCGTTGAGGTAGTGAGCTGCTTCATCCGGATTCTTGAGAGATTCCAGCAGGCTCTCCTGATATGGTTTGGTGCTAGCTGTTAGCTTTGGCATGCAAATACTCCTTCCAATATCTCTGCGATCTTAGGATGTCCCGGGCTTGCGTTCCTTTGGTTCCCCCGCAGAGCAGTATCACTACCAAGGCCCCGTCTCGCCCGTAATAGATCCTGTAGCCGGGACCGAAATCGATCCGCAGTTCCTCGACGCCGCCGCCCACCGACTTGCAGTCGCCGAAGTTACCCAGTCGGATTCGATTCAAGCGAGCTCGCACGGTGCCAACGGCCCGCAAATCCTTCAACCCGTCCAGCCAATCCGAAAATGGAATCGAGCGACCCCTGCAGTAGAGGAGGACGTCGATTCGAGGCACACTCTACTGTAGCTTATAAGCTACTTCTAGTCAAACGCCGGCGCGCTTGGCATTATTCGGAGCGAAGGGCGTCCATCGGATCCACCGAGGCGGCACGTCGTGCGGGGAGGAAGGCAGCGGTGACCGCGGCGGACAGGAAGAGTGCGGCGACGATCAGAATCACGCCCGCATCCACGGTGTGTATGCCGTAGAGCAGCTTCTGGACCACACGGCCCAACAGGATGCTGGCGAGCACACCGGCCGCCAGGCCTGTGAAGACCGGGATGCCGGCCTCGCCGACGGTGAGCGCGTAGATCTCGCGGCGGGTGGCGCCGAGCGCCATGCGTACGCCGATTTCCTGCTTCCGTGTGACGGTGGAGTAGCTCAGCACGCCATAGATGCCGAGCATGGCGAGCAGCAGGGCCGCCGTGCCGAAGGTCATCAGGACCAGGGTTTGGAAACGCTCGGTGGCCAGCGAATCGCTGAGCTGCGCGTCGAGCGGCTTGATGCGCGCGATCGTCACATCGGGAGCGTACTGCCAGATGGCCTGCCGCATACCGGAGACGAGGGCCCGCCCGGACTGGGTGCCGCGCGCCACGAAGTACAGGCTGTACGGGGGACGATTGCTGTAGTGCAGGTACGCCATCCTGACCGGCGCGGCCTTGAGCGAGGTATTGCGGGAATCGGCCACCACGCCGATCACGGTGAGCTGCCTGCCCTGTGTACGCACCTGCCCGTCGATCGGATTCCCGTTTGGCCACAGGGCCTTCGCCGCACCTTCGGAAAGAACGATGCTGCGGCCATTGCGGTCGCGCTCTTCAAAGAAGCGTCCGGCCACCAGCCTTTGGCGCATACCCTCAAAATACCCGGGGCTCGCCCAACGCAAATTGATCAGGGACTCCTCCTGCCCGGGCCCGTCGACGCGTCCGAGGCCTTCGAGCCAGGACTCGCCTTCGAGGGGCATGGCGCTTCCCAGCCCGGCGGCCTGCACCCCGGGGACGGCGCGTAGCTTCTCGAGCGCTCCGTCAATGAACGCGATGCGGGCGGGCGCGGGGTCATAACTCTTGCCGGCCAGGGTGACCTCGGCAATGGCGGCATGTCCGGTTTCGAATCCTTTGTCCTGACGGGTGAGATACAGCAGGCTCTTGGCGAAGAGGCCGGTGACCAGGAGCAGCACGGTGCAGCCAAACACCTGCAGGCCGATGAGCAGGCCGCGCAGCCGGCTGCTCTGCCGGTTCCCCATATTCCGATTGCCCTGCCGCAGGGCGGCGTGGGGATCCGCGTTGAGGAGCTTCAGGGCGGGCAAAATACCCGACAGAATGCTGGCGCCGAGCGTGAGTGCCAGAGAGAAGAGGAGCACGGTCAGGTTTACGTGGACTTCCGAAAGGCGCGGAAGATCTACCGGAGAATTCCCGCGGAACAAACCCAATCCGGCAATCGCCAGCAGCACGCCTGCCGTGCCGCCCACACCTGCCAGCACGAAATTCTCCGCCAGGGAACTCCAGACGAGACGCCACCTGGCGGCGCCGAGCGCCGTGCGCAAGGCGGCGTCGCGGCGGCGGGAAAGTGCGCGCCCAACCTGGGCGTTCGCCAGGTTCACGCAAGCGATCAGCATGAGGCCGATCACGGCGGCCATGAGGAGCCACAGGCCGGTTCGGGACTCGCCGACCACGGCTTCCTGCATAGGTTGCAGGGAAGCCAGCAGAGCATCGGGCTGGTCATTCCTGTTCGGGCCGGGCATTTCACGTACGATCTGCGCTTCGACCGCGGTCAATTGCGCGTTCGCCTGCCGTATGCCCACGCCGTTTTTGAGGCGCGCGATAGCCACCCAGTTGCCGTACTCGCCGTTCCAACTGTATTGGCTGAGTTGGAGGACGGCGGGAATAAAAACGGCGGGCTCGGGCACGGTGCTCGCCGGCTGCCTGGAGTGGTAGGCGCGCAGCGCGTTCTTGTTCGGAAAATGGAAGCCGGCAGGAAGCACGCCAACTACTTCCCGGGGCGTGTCCGCCACACGGATCGTCCTGCCAATTACGGTGGGGTCGCCCTGGAAGACGCTTTGCCACAGGGGATAAGTCAGTATGGCGACGCGGTCGCGCCCTTCGGTGCCGTCCTCGGGAAGGAAGGTCCGGCCGAGCAGGGGAGTGACCTGGAGGACATCGAAGAGATTGATATACGCGGTGACGGTACCGATCAATTGCGGATGTTCGGTACCCATGGCCAGGCCAGCGGCTCCGTGCCGTATCAGGGCGAGGCCGCTAAGCGAGGTCATGCGTTTCTGCCAGATGTCCGCGTGCCGGACATTGGGACCGGTGGGATCGGGTGACATGAATTTCACGTGCTCCCACGCCACGACCAGTTGGCCGCCGTCGCGGTACGCGAGCGGCTCCAGAACAATTGAATCCACCACAGTGAAGACTGCGGTGCTGGCGCCAATTCCGAGAGCCAGGGTCAGAAGCGCAGTCAACGTGAAGGCCGGGCTCTTGCGCAGGGTCCGGAGTGCGTAGCCGAAGTCTTGCAGCAGAGTCTCCCAACGGGTCCAGCCCCAGGCCTGGCGCACGTCCTCTTTCAGCAGGGAGGCATTACCGAGGGCGCGACGGGCGGCGTAACGGGCCTCTTCCGGGGAGAGCCCCTTCTCACGTTGTTCGTCGGCCTCCAGTTCGAGATCCGAGCGCAGTTCGCGCTCCAGGTCCAGTTCGCGTTGCCTGCGCCGCCGCCAAAGCATTTCACACCTCCTTAACCGGCCACATGACGCGGGCGATCGCGTCCGTCATCTGCTTCCATTTCGACTCTTCGGCAGTGAGTTGTTTTCTGCCGGACGGGGTCAGCCGGTAATACTTAAACTCGCGTTTGAGATCTTTCCCGGCGGTCTCCCACCGGGCTGCGATCCAGCCCTTGCGTTCCAGGCGGTGCAAGGCCGGATAAAGGGATCCGTGCTCGACCTGTAAAACATCTTCCGTGGTGCGCTGTATGTGTTTGGCGATCTGGTGCCCGTGCGCGGGACCGGCCTGGAGTGTGCGCAGGATCAGCATGTCCAGAGTTCCCTGCAGTAACTCGACCTTGTTGGCGATCTTCTTCGGCATTGTGGCTGGTAGATATTCTACCCGGAATGGGCGCCTGCAAGGTAGACGGCCTACTGTCATTTTGGTTTGGGAGCGTGGCAAGTTATTCGGATTCAACGCGGAGGCGCGGAGTCGCGGAGACCGGCGCGGAGAAGACACTACGGGATTGAGACGTTGCGGCGGCCGGGGCTTCCGGGTGTTTGCCGGGCGTATCCGGCCGCCAGTGATTTGATTGGAATCTACGAAGACGTAGGAGCAGTGCTTATTACCTTGAGCACATCGAGCGTCCCCTCGTTTCGATTCTCAATCTCTGTAACCAGGGGGGCGGCGATATACGCTATCCGAACATCCCCTGAATGTTTTCCGTTCGAACGGAAGATCTTTCCGCCGGCGCTCCTGCCATATAGGGGAGCACCGTGAGGCCGGTTAAGGCTTACGGAAAGTCAGCACCACCGAACATGCAACGCTTGCTGGCCAGCAAGAAAACTGTTGGGGCCGGGCGAGTGGTGCGCACGACCTCTTTCCAATTTGAACGTAGCACGGGCACCGGCGGAGCCCGGAGGGAGATGCCGCCAAATGATTGAGTCAATTGCGACGATTAAATTATTTTTCGTGAACTGAGTGGAAAACGCTTGATTCTGCCGATAAATCAGGTAATGCCCAGCGAGGCGAACTATGCGTCGAGATCGTGACATTATTGGGGAAGCGCAAGAGTTCCTCGCCGCGGTCGTGGAGTGCTCTGAGGACGCGATTGCCGCATTTACGCCGTCGGGTAGCCTGCTTACCTGGAATCGTGGGGCGGAAGCGATTTTTGGCTATTCCGCGGTTGAAGCAATCGGCATGAACGTGTCGGTGCTGGCGGAACGGCCTGCCGGACTGGCAAACTTCATCGAACAGGTATTGCAGGGGCAGACGGTCTCCCAGTACGAGGGCATGTGCCGGCGCAGGGATGGCCGGAGATTTCATGTATCGGTTACGGGGTCGCCCATACGAGACGCGGGAGGGGATGTCATCGCCATTTCGGCGGTCCTCCGCGATGTCTCGGAGCGTCAGGAAGCGGAGCAGACGCGGGCATTTCTGGCGTCGATCGTGGAGTCTTCGGACGATGCGATTCACGGCGTAAGCCCGGATGGAACGATCCTGAGCTGGAACCGGGGCGCCGAAGCTCTGTTCGGATACACGAGCGAGGAAATCATCGGAAGGCACGGGAGCACACTGGCTCTGCCGGAGTGGCTGGGCCACGTACGCAAGTGCTTCGAGACGATTCGAAAAGGAAAATGCGTCCCTCCTTTCGACACGATATGCCGAAAGAAAGACGGCAGCACGGTCGACGCCTCGATCTCGATTTCTCCGATCCACAATGCGGCGGGACAAGTGGTGGGAGCATCGCTCATCGCGCGCGACACCGGCAAGCGCGTGCGGGCCGAGCGGAAACTTCGGGAGAGTGAAGAGAGATTCCGCGGCGTCTTCGAACATGCGCAGGGCGGCATGTGCGTGGGCTCGCTGGACGGACACCTGATGCAGGTAAATGCAGCGTTTTGCCGGATGGTGGGATATTCCGAGCAGGAACTGCTGGCGAAGACCTGGATGGATCTGACTCACCCCGACGATATCGGACCTGCGCTACAGGATCAGGTGCGATTCTGGCAAGAGCAGCGCGAATCCGTCGATATGGAAATGCGCTATCTCCACCGCAGTGGGAATGTGGTGTGGGTTCGGGTGAGGCCTTCTCTGGTACGAGACCTCTGCGGCAAGCCGCTTTATTTTGTAGTCCACGTGGAGGATATCACCGAGCGCAAGCGCACGGAGGAGGCCCTGCGCGACAGTGAAGAGCGGTTTCGCATCATGGCGGACGGTTGCCCGGCGATCATGTGGGTCACCAACGCGGAAGGGGGGATCCGCTTCATCAACCGGGCGTGGCGGGATCTCTTAGGCACCAGCTATGAGGAGATGGAAGGAAGTAAGTGGCAGTTGGTGCTGCATCCCGACGATGCGGACGAATATGTCGCAGCGTTCCGGAAGGCGGTGCGGGAACAGACGCCGTTCCGGGCGGAGGCGCGCGCGCGAGGGGCCGACGGGAAGTGGCTGTGGGTCGCATCCTACGCAGAACCGCGTTTCTCGCCGGGCGGAGAGTTCCTGGGGCATGTCGGACTGAGTCCGGATATCACGGATCGTAAGCGGACCGAACAGGCGCTGCAGACCAGTGAAGAGAAATTCCGTCAGCTGGCGGAGAACATTCACGAGGTTTTTTGGATCATGGACCCGGTCGCCGGCGAGGTGCTCTACGTCAGTCCGGCGTATGAGCAGCTTTGGGGCAGGAGTTGCGACAGCGTCTACCGAAATCCGCTGGCCTGGACGCAGGCCATACACCCCGACGATGTGGAGCGGGCGCAGGCGTGGCATGCGGATTATTTGCGGGGCGAAACGGTGGCAGCGGAGTATCGCATACGAACCCCCGAAGGCCGGGAGAAGTGGATCCGGGATCGCGCATTTCCGATTCTGCGACGGGGACGGGAAAGTCGTCCGGGCGGTGGGAATTGCCGAGGAGATTACCGAGCAGAAACGGTACGAGGCGGAGCTGATTCGGGCGCGTGAGGGCGCGGACGCCGCCAATCGGGCGAAAAGCTGCTTCCTGGCCAACATGAGCCACGAAATCCGCACGCCGATGAACGGCGTATTGGGGATGGTCCAACTCCTCCTCGAAACAGACCTCACGGCGGAGCAACTGGAATACGTCACGCTGGCTCAGTCGAGCGGGCAGGCGTTACTCACGCTGATCGACGACATCCTGGACCTCTCCAAGATCGAGGCCCGGAAGGTCACGCTGGAGAATCTGAACGTCGACTTGGACGCGACCGTCCGGGAGGTGACCGGCCTGCTGGGTGTACAGGCGGGGGCGAAGGGTCTTGCCATTCACTCGCGGGTATCGCCCGAAATCCCATCCAATTTGGTTGGCGATCCACGCCGTCTTCGCCAGGTGCTCCTCAATCTCGCCGGCAACGCTGTGAAGTTCACGGAACATGGAGAGATCACGCTGGAGGCCGCATTGGAGAGCCAGGGAGCAAACGCGGCCACGGTTCGTTTCACCATCACCGATACAGGAATCGGCATCCGCGAGGATACGGTAGCGGCGCTGTTCTCTCCCTTTACCCAGGCAGACGCTTCGACGACACGGAAGTACGGCGGTACCGGACTGGGGCTGGCGATCTGCAGGCAGATGGTGGAGTTGATGGGAGGACGGATTGGAGTCACGAGCCGGGAAGGCCATGGTTCGACCTTCTGGTTTACCGCGGCATTTAAGCTGGGGTCCGCCGGCCGCGGGCAACTCCCGTACGAGGTGGAGGCTGGCAATTCCGCTGAGAAGCGCAGGCCGGCTCCGCATGGGCGAACGGCCCGAATCCTGGTTGCGGAGGACAATCCCACGAACCGGATCGTGATACTCGCGCAATTGGGAAAGCTGGGCTATCGGGCGATTGCCGTTACCAATGGCGCCGAGGCGGTCACCGCGGTCAAGGACGGAGGCTATGACCTGGTTTTCATGGACTGCCAGATGCCGGTGATGGACGGCTTTGAAGCTACGCGCCTCATCCGCAGTTCGAACGCAGTACCCATCGTGGCTATGACGGCAGACGCGATGCCGGCCGACCGGGATCGATGCCTGCGCGAGGGAATGGACGACTATCTGGCGAAGCCCGTAAGACTGAAACTGCTGTCGGAAGTACTTGCGCGGTGGCTGCCTGCAGGCCCGGAGGTGGGACTACTTGAAGAGGACGCCGACCGCGGCCGGCGAGACGTCCAGGCGGTCGATGCCGTGACCTAGTTCGAATGGTTTGCCGATGACCGCATCGGGGTACATGGGAATCAGGAAGTTCTGAATCAGGAAGTCGAGCGTGTTGCCGTCGATGGCGAGGCCTGAGATTTCCACGCGTTGTATGTCGACGGTGGCGCGGCCGCCGGCGGATCGCAAGCGGGCGGTGACCTTAACGGGGCGTTCGCCGTCGAGGAGTTTGGACATGAGCCAGCCGGGCTGCCGGCCGGTGGAGCGCTCCAGCTTGCCGAAGTCGATGAGCGCGGCGCCGGTGGCGACGTCACGGGCGGAGGCGTGCAATTGGGGATTACGGACGCCGGCAGGCGCTTCCTTGGCAACCCATGCGTTGAGTTCCGGGTACGTGATGGTGACACGGGCACCGGGAGCGAGGCGGCCGGCTTCGATGGAATCGAGCTTCTTCCTGGCTGACGCGTAATCGTCATATGCGACCGCGGCGAGGGAAGCTGCGACAAACGAGATCGAAATTGCCCACAGACGACACTTCACGGGTATATGGATGCGCGGGACCCGGTGGCGGTTGCCCGGGATAGCGCCAAAGGACTCATTTGTCTGTGGAAAAGTCCACAGACGGCCGGCGTGTACGGCGGCGTGGGGGCAGGAAAATGCGGGAGGCATTGGGGGTTGCAATCAGCGAGTCGGTTGGGACGCCGCGCCCGTCGCAATGGCCATAACGTTGCAAGTGTTATTTCGGAGTTGTTTATGCCTATACCTGTTTTGGATTTGGCGATCCTTCTTCTGGCCGGGGCGGCGGTGTGGCGGTTGGGAAGCGCCTGGCTGAAATACCGGGGCCAGCGGGCGATCACGTGCCCGGAAAACCACCGTCCGGCGGGTGTGGTATTAAATGCAAAACACGCAGCCGCGACCGCGTTTGGCAAGGCTCCGGAATTGCGGTTGAGCAACTGTACGCGCTGGCCGGAAAAGGCCGGTTGCGGGCAGGAATGCCTGAGCGAGATTCGGGAATCGGGGCCGGACTGCCTGGTGCGCAACATCGTCGCCGCCTGGTACGTCGAGAAGGTCTGCGCATCGTGCGGGCAGCCGATCGGGAAAATCGACTGGAGCGGGAGCCGTCCCGCACTGTTATTGGCCGATCAAATCAGTGTGGAGTGGAGTCAGGTTCCGGCCGATGAGTTAGTTGAGACGCTGGCGGTTGCGTTGCCAATCTGCTTTGCGTGCCACACGGCGAATCGGCTGGTGAAAGAACACCCCGAACTGGTGACAGACCGGCATCGCGCCGGCGTGTGAGATTCCTCGGGTGAGGTATTGGATTGAAGTTGGTTCTATTCTGTCTTCTGACGGGCGTCTTCCCCGGCTGGAGCGAAACACGGGGGGTCACGTTCGCCCCTATTACCCTCTACGTACAGTTTCAGCAGGCGCCGCCGGACACCGTGTTGGAAGCACTTCGGGACGAAGTGGAGACGATTATGACGCCGATCGGACTTCGATTCGAGTGGCGCGATTTGGGAAAAGCGGGGGGACGCGAAGTCTCCGCCGAACTGGCAGTCGTGTCATTTAAGGGAAGGTGCGACACGGCGGGGATGGTTTTGCATAGCAAGCTCGAAGGCGCCTTGGGCTGGACCCACGTGAGCGACGGGCAGATTCTGCCGTTTACAGACGTGAGCTGCGACCGGGTTCGCGAGTTTCTGCAAGTAGGGCTGATGGCATTCCGGGGTCCCGAACGGGAAGAGAGGTACGGCCGCGCGTTGGGCCGTGTACTGGCGCATGAGTTGTATCACATCTTCGCCAACACCATGCAGCACGGTTCCGGCGGAGTGTCGAAAGAGTGCTACAGCGTACAGGATATGCTGTCTGACGATTTCCAGTTCCACGCGAAGGAACTTCGGATGTTACAGACGAACCGTCCGAGGCTGGCGGTGGACGAGAGTGTATCGGGTTCGATGTAGCGGCGGTTTCAGCGCGCTATACTCTGTGTGGTGAACCCCCAGTTAGAAGAATATCGCCAACAATTTGAGTGGATTGCAAGTGAGGCAAGAGGTCTGACCGAGGGCCTGACGGAAGCGCAGTTCAACTGGCGTCCGGCGGTCGATCAGTGGTCGATTGAAGAATGCCTGGCACACTTGACCGCCGTGGGACAGGTAGAAGTTGAGGCTGTGGAAAAGGCGGTCGAAGAGGCGAAGGCCAAGGGACTCACGGGCACGGGACCGTTCGAGTTCCCGGCGTGGGAGCGGTTCATCCTACGCGAGACGGAGCCTCCGGTGCGGCAGCAGATGCCGGCGCCACAGCGTTTCGTGCCGATTCACGGACAACCGATCACCGGGGTATTGCCGACATTTCTGCATGTACAGCGGCAATTCGGGATACAGATCGAGCGGGCGGACGGCCTGGATCTGCGGCGGGTGAAGGTTCCGACACCGATTTCGCGCCTGTTGAGACTGAGTCTCGGCGCGACGATTGCACAGGCGGCGGCACACGAACGGCGCCACCTGGCTCAAGCGCGGCGGGTTCGGGAACGGTTGCGTTAATGGCGCTTCGAGCTACAACTGGCTGGCGGATATCATTTGAGAAATCATGTTCCGGGCGTATTCGGCGGCATCCCAATAGGCTGTCTGCATGTGTGCGCCGGTGAGTGCCTGGCAGGGTGTCCAATCGCCGGATTCATAGGCCAGGACGCAGTCGAGCACCGAGCCCAGGGCTCCCTCGCGCCGTAGCAGGGCTTGCTTGAAGCGGATATCGATGGGAAGGGGTTCCACCAGACTCTGCAGCGGCTCGTCAAAGACGGAATCGAGCGTACTCAACAGGCCGACGATATAGGATTCCTGGAGGAGCAGTGCAAGGCCGCGCCGATGAGCTCGCACATGCGGGCGCGCTGCAGGGCGGCCTCCAGGTATCCGATTGGGCAATCGTCATGGCGCGATAGCGCGAGCAGTGTGGCCCAACGGGAAACAAAATCCAGGCCGAGCATCATGACTGCCTGGGCGGGCGAACGGATCTCGCTCCGCCGCCGGTAAAGTGCGGAATTGGCGAGGCGGAGCAGGCTGTAGGTGAGGGGCGCATCGCGGGAGACGGCGGCGGCGATCTTGCCGGCGGAGTTTTCCAGGTCGGCACACTCGCTGAGAAGAGAGAGTACGGAGAGACGGTTGGAAGGAATGCGGCGGCCGGAGAGGATTTCGGGACGCCGCAGGTAGTAGCCCTGGAACAGGCCGCAACCGAGTTGTCGGCACCAGAGGAACTCCGCCTCGGATTCAATTTTTTCCGCGACGATCCCGACGTCATAGGGACGCAGGAGGGTGAAATGCTCCTCAAAACGCGCGGGCCCGAGCGCCCGGAGATCCAGCTTCACGAAGTCGGCGAGTTCGATCATCGGCACGAGGTCCGGCGAATAGACGAAATCGTCAAGGGCGATGCGGAAGTTGAGGTTTTTCAGTCGGCGCAGGGCATCGAGCGTTTGCGGATCGGCCGTGACATCCTCCAGGACCTCGATGACGCAGCGATCGGCGGGCAGGATCGGATCCATGGCGAGCAGGTGGCGGGTGTGATTGATGAATACCGGCCGGAGCGGGGAGACGGTAGGCAGGCCGATTTCGAGAAATGCCTTGAGCATGACTTCGGCACTGGCCTGATCGGCATCGTCGAAACACGCGACGGTATCGCCGGCAGCACGGCGGTAGAGCAGTTCGTAGGCGCGTATGTCGCGCCTGGTGCCGTAGATGGGTTGGCGGGCGAGATAGACGGTGGTCTCCGGCGCCTGTTTGACAGAGTTCTCCATCCTTAATACTTAAGATCGGCTGTTTTGGAGCTTTCTTGAGGAGTCGGCTAGCGGCGGGTCAATTTACTGTCCATCAGCACCCAGACATTGGGGTCGAGTTCGACGGAGGAAGGTTCCCGATCGACAGGGATCTCGAATTTCTGGGACCTGGCAGTGCACTCGATGCGCCGGATTGCCGGGGGCGCGCCATCGAGGGTGACGGCAACCTCCATGGGAAGGCGGTAGGCGTCGCCGGGCTGGGTCTGGGCGAGATCGAGCTCAATTTTCTTCGCGCCGGGATCGTATTTCCACCCGCCGGAGACCACCGGGTAACCGGAACGGAGCAGCCACTGCTGGAAGAACCAGCCCAGATCCGCGCCGGCGGTCTCTTCCATGACCTTACGAAGGTCTTCGGTGGACGCATTGGAATCACGGAATCGCCGGTAATATTCGCGGATTCCGGCCCAGAACTTGTCGGTGCCGATGACACCGCGGAGCATGTGCAGGGTCCAGCCGCCCTTCTGGTAAACGATGGGCAAGGGGGCGCGCCCGTTCTGGATCTCGGGAAGATTGTCGTGGATCACGGCGATGCCCGGTGTGCGCTTTTCCAGGGCGAGGATGTTGGTGCGGGAGCGCCGCATGGCGGCGAGAAAGATATCGCGGCCGTCGTAGAACTCGCTGGCGAGGGAGGCGAAGTAGGTGGCGAAGCCCTCGCTCAGCCAGGCGTCGTCCCAGTCCTTCTCGGTGACGGAGTCGCCGAACCACTGGTGGGCGGTCTCGTGGGCCACGAGTCCGAAGGCGGGGCGGTTGGTGACGCTGCGTTCGCCGAAGAAGATGGCGCTGGCGTGCTCCATGCCGCCGCCCATGCCGGCCACCTGAACGTCGGCAAGCTTCTCATAGGGGAAGGGTCCGATGTGCGAGGCGAAGAACTCGATCGCCTGGCGCGAGGGCTCCTCGAAGGTGAGGATGCCGTTGTCGCGGTCCTGTGGGAAGACCCAGGTTTGCAGCGGAATGCCGGACGCGGTGGCGAAATGGCGCGAGGCGAAGGCGGCCACGCCGATATTGTTCAGCCAGCTCGCGATGGGTACGGATTCCTTCCAGTGGGTCATTCTGCGGCCATCGCCGAGATCGAGCTCCTCGATCAGGGTGCCATTGGCGATGACCTGATATTTTGAGGGCGCGGTGACGAGGAACTCGCTGGTGGCCTTGTCGGAAGGGTGATCGATCATAGGCAGCCACTGACGCGCCAGGGTGGGCCAGTTCCAACTGAAGAAGGTGCGGTCGCCGAACTTGTTCTTCGCGATGTGGAGTCCGTTGCCGGCGACGCCATGGTACTGCACGGTGATGAGGCGGCGCTCGCCGGGCGCGGGAGTGGAATCGAGCGTAATGACGAGGCGGTCGGCGGCGTGCTGGAATTTGAGGGCGGCGCCGTGGGAGGAGACCGAAGTTACGGTCATGCCCTTGCCGTCCTTGAGGCTGGTCAGATCGAGGACCACCTGGGCGATACCGCTTTGGAGAAAGCGGAGGTCCACGGTAGCCTCGCCGGTCACTTCATCGGTGGCATCGGTGAGGGCGATGTGAAAGGTGTAGTGTTGAGCGTCGATGCCGGGCTGGCGCGGGTAGTTGTCGGCGAGGGCGGGCAAGGCGCACAACAGGAGACACGCAGCGATAACCGGCGGACGCAGCTTTGGCATAAACCCCTTTCGAGTTACTATACTGCAAATGCCCGGCCCGGCAGCGTTAGGGTAGCTGCCGGAAGCGTGGAGGAAGCGGCGTTTGCCCGTGGCATTCGCGGCGGTCCGCGCCGGTTATTTGGCGGAGAAGCGATAGAGCGTAGTTGTCTTGTATGTCTCGCCCGGCTTGAGTTCGGTGGTGGGGAAGGCCGGCTTGTTCGGAGAATCGGGGTAGTGCTGAGTCTCCATGCAGAAGGCGCCGCGGCGGGGATAGGTCTTACCCTTGCCGGACAGCGTGCCATCGAGGAAGTTACCCGTGTAGAACTGTAATGCCGGTTCGGTGGTCCAGACTTCCATGACGCGGCCGCTCTTGGGTTCGGTGACTTCGGCCGCTTTGGTCAGGCCGCCGGCGCCCTTGTTCAGGACCCAGTTGTGGTCATAACCTTTGCCGAACTTGATCTGCTCATCGTTGGCGTCAATGCGCGCGCCGATGGCGGTCGGTTTGGTGAAATCGAACGGGGTGCCGGCGACGGGCCGGAGTTCGCCGGTGGGAATCAGTTTGTCGTCGACGGGAGTGAAGCGGTCGGCGGCGATCATGACTTCGTGGCCCAGGATGTCGCCTTCGCCCTGTCCGGCTAGGTTGAAGTACGAATGGTTGGTGAGGTTGACGACGGTGGGCTTGTCAGTGGTGGCGGAGTAATCGATTTTGAGCTCGTTCTTCGGTGTCAGGGTGTAGACCACTTTGGCGGTGAGGTTTCCCGGAAAGCCTTCCTCGCCATCCTTACTGACGTAGGTCAGCTCGAGCGTCTGGCCGTCGGGGCCGGAGCCCGGCACAGCGGTCCATATTCGCTTGTCGAAGCCTTCAGGTCCGCCGTGAAGCGTGTTGCCGTTATCGTTGGCGGGCAGTTTGTACGTTTTACCGTCGAGGGTGAACTGGGCGTGGCCGATGCGATTGCCATAGCGCCCGATGAGAGCGCCGAAGAAGGCGGTCGCTTTCTTGTAGGCGGCCAGGTCATCCAGGCCGAGGACGACGTCCGCATACTTCCCGTTGCGGTCCGGGGCGGTCAGTGAAACCACGGTGCCACCGTAGTTGAGGATGCCGGCCTGCATGCCGTTGGCGTTGGTGAGGGTGTACAACTCCACGTCGGCACCTTCGGGTGTCTTGCCGAAGGCCTGTTTTTTCACGTCGGTTTTGGCTTCGTTCCTGGCGTCGTTGTTCACTGCGGAAGTTTCCTTTGTCGCGCAAGCCTGGGTGAAGCAGGCGAGAGTCAGCGCCCCGAGGAGGGCACACGTGGACCAGCGATGGTAGCTCATCAAAGCTATGGTAAGCGATTACAGGCGGCTGCGGCGATGGGATTCTCCGCCGCCCAGTCCACCGATGTCGATGATCACGGCCACGATCAGGTAGATCAGGTTGACGCCTTCAATCGGAAGGTGCGAGTTTACCAGCCAGGCGTAGACGAGGGTGGTCAACGGCAGGAAGAAGAAGCCGAGGATGGGGATCAGCAGATTGTGATACGCGCGTTGTAAATAAGTGGACGTGAAAAACATGACCGCGAGCACAACCCGGGGGAAGATGAGGATCAGCAGCACAAGCAGGCAGGGCATGAGGTGTCTCCGCTTAGAATTGTCGCAGAGATCATTTGGCGGCGGCAGTGCTGTAGAGTACTTCCGGGTATAGAATCAAGTTCGATGTCCGACGCCACACGGACGGTCCTGATCGTAGACGACGATCCTCAGATGCTGAGGCTGCTGCGGGCGATGCTGGGTCCGCACAATGTGAGCGTACTCTCGGCGCCGCGGCCGTCCGATGCGCTGAAGATCTGCATGGAAGCGACGGTGGACGTGCTGATTTCCGACGTTGACATGCCGGAGATGGACGGAAATAAGCTGGCGGAGCGGGTGTTGAAGCTGTACCCGCGCGCCTCGATTCTGTTGATTTCCGGCGCGGTCAGTGAGCCGCCGGCCGTGAAGGGAGCGTCGGGACGCGTGCGGTTTTTGAAAAAACCATTCTTTCCCGCGGAGCTGGTTCAGTTGCTGCGCGCGATGCTGACGGACAAGGCCGAGTACGCGTAAACCCGCCCAGGAACAAATCGACAATTGCGGTGTCTAACTCTGCTAACGGGGAGGAGCGATGTTAGATGTCCGCGGGCTCACGAAGAAATATCGGAATCGCGCCGTAGTCGATCATGTAACATTCACGGTTCCCTCGGGCCAGGTTACCGGGTATCTCGGCCCCAACGGCAGCGGTAAGTCTACCACTGTGAAAATGCTTACAGGGCTGTTGCCGGCGAGCTCGGGCCAGATTCTGTGGGACGGCAACGATATCCGGCATGACCTGATCGGCTTCAAGCGGCGCCTGGGGTACGTCCCCGAAGAGGCGTACGTTTATCCGCATCTCACCGGGATGGAGCAGCTCGAACTGATCGGCCGGCTGCGCCGCCTGCCGGAGGCGCAGGTGCAGCGCAAGGCAGCGGAACTGCTCCGCCTGCTGTGGCTGCACGAGCATCGGTATACGCCGATTTCGTCGTACTCCAAAGGGATGAAGCAGCGCGTACTGATCGCGGGCGCCCTGCTGCACGATCCGGACCTGTTGATCTTCGACGAGCCGCTCAACGGGCTCGATATCGCGTCGGCGATGCTGCTGCATGAACTGATCGCGGAACTGGCGCGGCAGGGCAAGACCATCCTATACATCTCGCACGTGCTGGAGGTGACGGAAAAGGTCTGTTCGCGGGTGATCATGCTGTACCAGGGCAAGATCGTCGCGAACGACGAAGTGGGCCGCTTGCGCGACCTGATGCATCTTCCGTCGCTCGAACAGATTTTCCGCCAGCTCGCCAAACAGGAAGATGTCGGAGAATCGGCGCGCGAGATTGTTTCGGTAATCAGGGAGGCGTGATGGGCTGTTTCGGATTACTGGTGCGTCATTTCTTCGGGCGCTTTTTCGACAACGAGATCGTGTCGCAAAGCGGCGACATGCGCACCAATGTAGTGCAGGCTTTCGGGCTGGTAGCTACGCCCGGGATCTTCGTGCCCTTCTACATGATTCCGCAGCGGGCACGCTTCGACCATCCCTTCGCGTACCACTGGGTGCTGCTCAGCGACTACTACTTCTTCATCATGTTCTCCATGGTGGTGATGGGTTTCGTGATGGTGTTCGAGTGGGACGCGCTGTTTCCGGACCGGAAGGATTATCTGATTCTGACGCCGCTGCCGTTGGGCGGCGGATCTATCTTCGCAGGTAAGACGATCGCTTTGGTGCTATTCCTGGGACTATTCGCACTGGATGCGAATCTGTTCTGTACGCTGCTGGCGCCGCTGGTCACCGGAGGCGAAGGCACGCCCGCGCGGATTATCTGGAAGCTGATCGGCGTACACGCGGTGAGCGTTGTGGGGGCGGGCGCATTCGTGGCCCTGAGCATTGCGAGCGTGCAGGGCGTGCTGATCAATCTGTTGACGGGGCGCGGATTCCGCCGGGTTTCGCCGTGGGTGCAGATGGGGCTGATGAGCGGCCTGATCGTGGTCCTGTTTCTGACGCCGCTGGCCTGCGCGAGTATACGGCCGCTGGTGGAGAGCCACAGCCCGCTGCTGCGCTGGTTTCCGCCATTCTGGTTTCTGGGACTCTATCTGGATATGCTGCCAGGGCAACCGGCGGGGCCGGCCTTCCACGAACTGGCGGAGCTGGCGCGGCGGGGCCTGGCGATTTCGGCGGTGGCTTTCGCGGTCACCTACCTGGCCGGTTACCGACGGCACGCGCGGCGGGTGATGCAGAGTGTGGAGGGCGCCGAGGGCGGTCCCGGACGGCTGCGCAGGATTTTCGAAGAAGCTGTAAACCGCTGGCTGCTGCCGCATCCGCTGGAGCGCGCCACGTTTCATTTCATCTCCAACACCATCCTGCGCAACGCCAAGCAGCGCCTCTTTCTGGCAACTTATGGCGGAATCGCGGTGGCACTCGCGCTGCCTGGCGTGCTGCGAATCGGCACCGGGAACGGAGCGCCGCTGGTCAGCTTTCAAGCCGCGGGTCTGCTCTCCGTTCCGCTGACACTCTCCTTCTTTGCGGTGTCCGGTTTGCGAGCGGCGTTCAACTTCCCGGCCGAACTGCGCGCCAACTGGATCTTCCAGGTCTGCGAGAGCGAAGACAGCATGCCGCATATGCGTGCCTCACGCAAATGGATGGTGCTGATGGGAGTGGCGCCCTTATTTATTCTGATGGCGCCTTTCGAGATTTACTTTCGCGGCGTGTGGCTGGGAGTCATTCACCTTAGTTTTGCGCTGGCGCTCTCCCTGGTGCTGTTAAATCTGCTGCTGATCTGGTTTCGCAAGATTCCGTTCACGTGCTCGTACTTTCCGGGTAAGACCAGCATGGCCGTAATGTTCTTTCTGTATCTTGCGGGGTTTGCGGCCTATAGCTGGAGCATGGCGGACCTGGAGGCGAGGCTGCTGGACGAGCCCGCGCAGTTGCTGCTTTTTTATGGCGTTGCCGCCGGGGCGCTGTACGGACTGGCGCGCCTGGAAAAGCGGGAGCTCGGCGTGGACGATTCGTTGATCTACGAGGACGAGCCCGACCCCATCGTGCGCAGTCTCGAGCTGGGGTGAGGGGGAACCGTCAACGATCGTTGGCGATTCCGGTAACCACGGTGTGCGGGCTGTTCGGCACGGCGCGCGCCTCGATCCCGACAAAGCCAGCCTCACGGTGCATGCCTTCCAGTTCCCGGAAGGTGTAGGCGTCGCCGGCCGCCGTCGAGACCAGCATGGTGAGACTGAAGCCCGCCGCCATGGGAGGCGAGACCCTGTCTTCATTGGGGACGAAATCGAGGGCGGCCGAAACGCCGCCGGGCTTGAGCGCGGCGTTCACCTTGCGAAGCAGGCCGACGCAGGTTGGCGGATCGAAGTGATGCAGAAAGTTGGTGAGGAGCGCTGCGTCGTAGGGCCCTCCAAAATCCACTTCGAAGGCGCTGCCCGGCAATCGCTGGTAGCGGTCGGCCACGCCGGCCCTGGCTGCATTCTCACAGGCGACGTCGAGAACGCGCGCCCAGTCGAGGGCGACGACGTGCGCTTCGGGATTCTGCCGGGCGATGGCGATGCCGAAGAGGCCGTGGCCGGCGGCGATGTCCAACACGCGCATCGGCCCTGTTCGGCCTTGCAGCACGATGCTGCCCAGAGGAGCGGCAAGCGGCGCCATCATGGGAGCCATACCGTGTGCAAAATCCACCCAGATCGGGTTGTCCGGCTCGACGGTACCTTCGCCTGGAAGCACGGTGCGTCCGTTGCGCACGATTTCCGTCAGGCGATCGTAGGTGGATCTCATTTCGGCCCGACCCAGAAATAGCGCCGTCGGATGCAGCGATGCGGGCGACCTCGGGTCCAGGAACAGGGCGCTGGTGGGCGTGTGACTGTAAATGCCGTCTTGCTTGGCAAGAAGGCCGATGATGGTCAGGAAATCGCACAGAATGCGCATGCCTCGCTGTGACGTGGCGCAACGCGCGGCAAGAGTCGCCGCGTCGGCAGGTCCCTCGCCTACGGCACCGAAGACGTCCAGTTCGATCGCGGTGCGAAGCGCCGCGGAGCGCTGGTGGGCCATCAAAGTGTCAAAAATAATGCCGGGGTTCGGCGCAGCGTCCATTCCGGGTTGCATGATCCTCCACGATGCGAGTCAGGATAACACAGGGGGTTCACTGCCATGCTTCTCCAGCGCGTGCTCGATGCGGCGGTCGGGAATCAGCCACAGTAGAGCGACCGAGGCGTAGAGGCCGCTGGAAATCCAGGTGCTGACGAAGGCCAGCGGCATGGCTGCGAGATAGATCAGGGGCGAGAGCTTGCCTTTCCAATCGCGGCCGAGGGCCCGGGCGAGCAGGGAATTGCGGCCTTCGTGGGCGAGGATGGCGAGTTGTAAGAGGTAGTAGGCGATGGCGGCCATCAGGAGTACGAAGCCGTAGACGGCCGAAGGTGTGGGGTCGGCGTGGTTCTCACCCATCCATGCCGTAGCCATGGGAAAGAGCGATAACCAGAACAACAGATGCAGGTTCGCCCAAAGGATGGCAGCGCTCACATGATTCGTGCAATGGAAGAGGTGGTGATGGTTGTTCCAGTAGATGCCGACGTAGATAAAGCTCAACACGTAGCTCGAGAAGACCGGTAGAAGGGAGCGTAGCGCGGCGAGATCGGTGCCGTGCGGCAGCTTCAACTCCAGCACCATGATGGTGATGATGATGGCGAGCACGCCGTCGCTGAAGGCTTCGAGCCTGTTACTGGACATCTAGCGATGTTAGCCGGAGAGTGTAAGTGGTGGCAATTGCCGGCGCTTTGCGAGTAACAGGAGTTACAGGTCTGTAAGTAGCTAATTACCCGCAACCTACCAAAGGGTGACATCTGTAATATGTTGCTCACAGTAAACTCTTTATGCCACGTAGCGTCCTCGTTGTCGCACTGCTTCCGGTACTTGGATCTGTCTCGGTTCCCTTGCACGCAGCCGATGCCGGCAACCCCGCCCTGGAACGCAGATTCACGCAGACCGTCCGGCCCTTTCTTACGCGCTACTGCATCGGATGCCATGGCGGTGCGACACCGGCGGCACAGTTCGATCTCCGCCCGTACAACACGATGTCCACGGTGGTGCAGGACTATGCTCGTTGGGCCCAGGTGATGGAGCGTTTGACCGCCAAAGAGATGCCGCCCAAAGGCATCCCGCAGCCACCCGACGCAGCCCGGCAGCAGGTGATCGACTGGGTGCAAGCGGTCCGCATGAACGAAGCGCGGAAGAACGACGGCGATCCGGGAGCGGTGCTGGTGCGCCGCCTGAGCAACGCCGAATAGAACAACACCGGCGGCGCCGACCAGTGGGTGCGCGTGGACGATGCGAACCTGTATGGACGCGGGGGCGTGCTGCCGATGTCCGTCTTCCTGACGCAGAACGCGCCCGGTTTGCGGACCAGTCCGGTGAAGCGTGGATACTGGGTGGTGCGCCGGGTGCTCGGCGAGAACATTCCGTCGCCGCCTCCGAACGTGCCCGAACTGCCGCACGATGAGGCGAAGATGGATTTGCCGTTGCGCGACATGCTGGCGAAACATCGGGAGAACCCGGCCTGCGCCTCGTGTCATGCGCGCTTCGATTCGCTCGGCCTCGCGTTTGAAGGCTACGGCCCGGTTGGAGAGAAGCGCGAAAACGACCTGGCGGGCAGGCCGGTGGATGCTCACGCGGTATTTCCGGGCGGCAGCCAGGGCCCGGGTTTCGAGGGCGTGCGAACGTACATCCGCGACCATCGCCAGAAGGATTTTATCGACAACCTCAGCCGGAAATTGCTGGCCTTCAGTCTTGGCCGCTCGCTGCAGCTCTCCGATGAGCCGCTCATCGAGCGAATGCAATCCAAACTGATGGCGAGCGGTTACCGGTTCACTCCGATGGTGGACCTGATCGTTACCAGTCCCCAGTTCCTGAACAAACGACGCCTGGATTCCCAGGGACAGAAAGGTGAATAAGATGCCTGATGGAAAACCGCAATCCGCCAATCGCATGTCGCGCCGCTCGGTGCTGCGGGGCGCCGGGGTCACCATGGCACTGCCGTGGCTCGAATCGCTGCCAGCCTTCGCCGACACCACTGCCGGGGCCGCGTTCCCGAAGCGCTTCGGCGTGCTGTTCATAGGCAACGGAGTGAACGAGGACCATTGGGGCGCGGAGGGTTCGGGAGCCGGGATGACGCTCAGCAAGACCCTGGCGCCGCTGGAGCCGTTGAAGTCGAAGCTCAACGTGGTTCACGGCCTGTTCCACAAGCGGGCCACCGGCCAGGGCATACACCCCGCGCAGACCGGATGCCTGCTCTCCGGCGCAACCATTCAGAAGGGCGCGATTATCAAAGCCGGCATCACGGTGGACCAGATGATCGCCAACCACGTCGGGCAGGATACCGGGCAGCCGAGTATCGTACTGGCGTGCGAGCAGCCCATGACCGGATACCACGAGACGAACTTCTCGATGGCCTACAGCTCGCACATTTCGTGGCAGAGTCCCGATTCGCCGGTGCCGAACGAAGTCTACCCTTCGCTGGCCTGGGACAACCTTTTCGAGAATCGCGGCAGCCTGCGGAATATGAGCATTCTCGGACCGCGTGAAGGCCGAGGCGGAGGCGCTCACCCGGACGATCGGCTCCAGCGACAAGGCGAAACTCGACGAGTACCTGACCAGCGTGCGCGAAGTGGAGAAGCGCGTCGACGGGATGCGGAAGAACAAGGACAAAGCAGAGGATCTGGCCAAGCAGAAGAACCGGCCCGTCTTCACGATGGACCGGCCCGCCAACGGATTGCCGGAAGATTTTCGCGAACACACGCGCCTGATGTGCGACATCATTGCCATCGCGTTCCAGACCGACAAGACGCGGGTTGCGACGCTACTGCTCGCGCGCGACCTTTCGGCGCTCTACTATCCTTTCCTGGAAGTGCGCGAAGGCCACCATGCGGCGTCGCACAATAACAACTCCGACGGGTACGAGCGCATCGCGCGTTTCCACCTGAGCCAGTTCGCTTATCTGGCGAGCAAGCTCGACAGCATGCCCGAAGGCAACGGCACGGTGCTCGATAACACCTGCCTGATGTTCCTCTCCAATATGTGGATCGGCAGGAAGCACGACAACACACGGCTGCCCCTAGTGCTGGCTGGAGGGCTGGGGGGCACGCTGGCAACGGGCCGCACGCTGGACTACACGAAGGCCGCGGACGAAAACCGGAAGATGTCCAGCCTGTACCTGTCGCTGATGGACCGGATGGGCGTGAAACTCGACCGCTTCGGCGACGCGGATGCGCGGTTGGAAGGCGTGTAAGGCGTTAGCTCTCTCGCGTCGCAGTAACCTGCAACCCGTGGATGATTCGCTTCCACTCTACCTTGGGCTTCTGGAAATTGACTAAGAGGCACAAGGCCCGGCCGGATGCCCGCAGGTAGTTGAGACATTGCGCGGTGTGTTCGTTGGCCAGACGTTCCACGCACTTCAACTCCACCACGAGTTCGTCTTCGACGAGGATGTCCGCGAAGTATTCTCCCACGGAGTGGCCCTTATAATTTATTGCAAAAGACGCTTCGGCAGTAGCCTGGATGCCACGAAGGCGGAGTTCTTTGAGGAGAGCCCTTTGGTATACCTTCTCCAGGAATCCGGCGCCCAGGGTGTTGGAAACTTCGAAGACTGCGGCGAGCACCTTATCTCTCAGGGAGTTTAGTTTGATTCTTTGTTCATCTGTGTTCATCTTCGTTCATCTGCGGCCCTATTCTTTCTCGGCAGAATTCCCTAAAAACATTACTGGCCACAGATGAACACAGATGAACACAGATAAACAAAGCTAGCGGAACAGGTCGGTCAGGTCTAGTTTGACGAGGGCGGCGCCGATGCCTTCGTTGGGGCCTCGATTCGGGTTGAAGGCGTATCCGATGGTGAGGTTCAGATTCACCAGGCTGAGGCGGGCGCCGCCGCCGGCCGCGAAGCGTATGCCTTTGTCCGAAGGCCAGACCCGCGCGACATCGAAGATTCCGACGGGCGCGATCGAGAAAATGTTGAGCTCGTAGAGGAAGGCGTTCAGGACCTTTTGCGGAACGGAGAATTCCTTCTTCGCATACTCGCGCGCGGCGTCTTTGACGGCCTGGCTATTCACTTTCGCGAGATCGGCTTTCAGGTTATTGGTGGCGGTTTCGAGGGACGGCGCGAGTCCGGAAGTTGCCAGCAGTTTCTCGAGGTTCTGAATCTCCGTGACGGCGTGCGGCAACTGGAAATTCACCAGGGTCGCCGCTGCGGTGCTCTTCCCCGCCCTGGCCGATTTCAGCAGGCTGGTGAGGATCGGAATCCGTCCCTTGATTGCCTTTACGGCGGCTGCCACGGAAGGCTGGGCCAAAGCCGCTGGGGGCACCTGCCCGAGCGCGCTGGTAAGTTGTTGGACCAGAGTCTCGATGGAATTCAACTGACCCGCGAGCTCCTTCAACGCCGCCTGGTAGGCTGGATCGCCGGCCTTGTAGCGATCTTCGAGAGTGCCTTTTGCGGTCAGGATCGCGGCGCGCAACTCGGGGATGAAATTGGGGTCCGTAGCCAGTCCCCTGGGAAGCATCGGCCGGCCCCAGAGCGCTTTCGCCAGGGTGAGATTGCCGGAGTAGAACCGCGTACCGCCGAATGCGCCGCTGTTATCGAGCCCCGCCAGCCTGTTTTGGGGAATGCTGCGGATCAGGGCATTCGCCGGGATAACCCAGGAGTCGCCCGCAAGCAGGGGCTGCACCTGATTCCCTCCGAAGAAGCGCTCGGCGGCCGGGACGCGGCCACGGTCGTTGATGAAGCCGCCGGTAGCGCGAAGTTCCAGGTCCCAGGGCTTGTGTACGGTTCCTCCGGGCGGCATCAGATCGTCGCCCTTAGGCACCTTCAGGAAGCGCCGGGTGTACGCGATATCGACGATATGTTTGTCGAAGTCGAGCAGGCGGTTGGTCAGCGTGGTGCCGAGTTCGCCGCCATAGGATGCGGTGAGGGCATGCTGACCGGAGCGCTGGGTGCCGCCGAAATAAAAACGGAGAGCGCCGAAGCTCGAGTTCGGCATCGACGGCCCGATGCCCGACGACTGCTGGTGGCCGCCTTCGAGCGCCGCGCCGTAGCGGAGTGAGAGGCCGCCTTCCTGCAGCTCGCGAGTGGATGCAAGGAATTGAGCGACGAGCTTGCTCTCCTTCAGGATCGCCGAGCCAGCCGGCAACTCCTGATAGTGATAGCCGAAGCGCGACTCCGCATGCTTCAGTGCGGCATAGCGCGTATCGAAGGCGCCGGTTGCATCCGCATTGATTAGCGTGCTGCTGGAGGAGAGGGAGGAATGAAGATCGATGTGCTGCCAGGGTCCGAATGGAACATCGGAGACGAGGTCCAGCCCGCCGTAGCCGTGGCGGGCGGCGTCGTAGCCGAAGACGGGTTTGACGGAGTAGCGGCCGGCGGTGCCGAGTTGGGCGCCAGTGGTGGACGGCCGTTGGACCTCGGCAGTACGGCCTTCGAAGGTGTGGCTGAATTCCGGAGTGAAGATGTTGGTGAAGGCCCAGTACAACACGTTCAGGGTATGCGCGTCGTCGTCGCAGTCCTCGGTGTGAGCGGTCACCACGACGACTTTCAGCTTCTGGTTGCTGCCGGCGCCGCCGGTCTGCACGGACTCCCGAATGAGCGGAACGCCCAGCCCCATCACGTGTTGTGAAAAGGCCGCGCCTTCCTGGAGGGGCAGGCGTTTTTTCAAATCATCGAAGCCTGAGGTGGCTGCGTTGAAGAAGGCGAACGGCGAGACAATCCGGAGGCTCTTCACCTGGTAGCCGCTGTAGGCGAGGTCGTCGCGTGGACATCCCGCGGCACGCGCACCGGATATGCAGGACGAAGCGCAGAGGATCCAGAGCGTTACGCGCCGGAGGGGGCCCATGATATTGCGCTAGGAAGCGGGCGATTCGGGATTGCGAGCGGCGATGACGTCCTGCGCCGCCTGCTTTGCCTCAGGCGAGTTCTCCCCGAGTTCTTTCGCGACATCGGCGGCGGCATCGGCCTGGCCGCGCTGGTCCTCGTCCAACCCATGCTTCGCAGTCGCCGCCGCCAGGGAATGGTTTTCCTTGTTGATATCGACGTCCAGCTTCACGACGGACCGGAAGTCTTTTGCCGCGTCGTCGCGCTCCCGAAGCTCGAAGTGCATTTTCCACTCGGCGGTATCGTCATCATTGCAGATCTTGTCGAGATCGAAATTGATTCTTCGTAAGTCGCTCGGATTTACTTCCAGTCCAATAGAGACAGATTCGCAGCTCATCGTTACCTCTTTAACTTTGTTTCGATCCTAACGGGGACTCGTGTGGCTTTCCGGGGATGCGACGAAACACGGAGCATCAATAGTTTCACACAATTGGGACATCCGCAAGAGTAAATCGACGGGCGATTTCCCTCGCCTCGTATAATAGTTGCCTGAGGTTTTCTTGCCGATGCTTCGATTTTTCGCCGCCCTTTGTCTAATCACTGCTCTTTACGCCCAACAGCCCGGCCGTGGAGGCGCTGCGCAGGCGCCCGCGCGCATTCCGACGATCGAGGAGCGCACCGCCGGTATGACGAGGCTCGACGGCTTCTTCCCGATGTACTGGGAGGAGCGCACCGGCTATCTGTGGCTGGAGATCCCCCGTTTTGGTACGCCTGTGTTGTACACGACGGGTCTCGCGGCGGGGCTGGGGTCCAATGATATCGGCCTCGATCGGGGACAGGAAGGCGGGGGCAAGATCGTCTCCTTCGAGCGCGTGGGGCCGCGCGTCCTGATGGTGCAGGGCAACGAGAACTTCCGGTCTTCCAGCGCCAATCCCGCCGAACGCCGCTCGGTGGAGGACTCCTTCGCCAAGTCCGTGCTGTGGGGCTTCGCTGTCGCCGCCGAGAGCAATGGCCGCGTGCTGGTGGACGCTACCGATTTCTTCGTGCGCGACGGGCACGGCTCCGGCGGTTCGCTCGGCACCGGACCGGCGGCTTATCGCGTGGATCGCACGCGCAGCGCGGTATACATGCCGCGGACCAAGGCATTCCCCAAGAATACCGAGATCGAAGTCACTCTCACGTTTACCAATGAGAGCGGCGGAGGACGCGGCGGCGGCGCCGGGCCCAGCCAGGGACCGCCACCGATCGTGGTCGCCAATCCGGCAGGTGCGCCGGGCGCGCCGGCGGGCGGACGAGGCGGGCGCGGCGGCGGACTCTTCTCCGGCACGGTGGCCAGCGTCACGCCCACCGCGGAAGCCGTCACTCTGCGCGAGCACTATTCGCTGGTCGAACTGCCCGACGGCAATTACGAACCGCGTTACGACGATCCGCGCGCGGGTTACGGCGGCCTGGCGTATGTCGACTACAGCACGCCCATCGGCGAACCGATGATGAAGCGCTACCTGCGGCGACATCGTCTGGAGAAGAAGGATCCCTCTGCCGCTGTCAGCGAGGCGGTGAAACCGATTCAATACTGGGTGGACCCCGGGGCGCCCGAGGACGTGCGGCGCGCGCTGGTGGAAGGCGCAAGCTGGTGGAATCAGGCGTTCGAAGCGGCCGGATTCCGCAACGCCTTCCAGGTCGCGGTGCTTCCCGCCGACGCCGACCCGATGGATATACGCTACAACATGATCAACTGGGTGCACCGCTCCACTCGCGGCTGGAGCATGGGCGGCACTGTCGCCGACCCGCGTACAGGCGAGATCATCAAGGCCACGGTGACCCTGGGCTCGTTGCGTGACCGGCAGGACTACCTGATCTTCGAGGGACTGCTCTCTCCTTATCAAAGCGGCAACGAGAAGCCGCCCATCCTTTACCAGGCCGCGCTCGCGCGCATACGCCAACTCGCGGCGCACGAAGTAGGCCACACGCTTGGGCTGGGCCACAACTACTACGACAGCTCGGCGGGATGGATTTCGGTGATGGACTATCCGCACCCGCAGGAGAAGCTGCGCGAGGATGGCAGCATCGATATCTCCGAAGCCTACCCGGCGCGGATCGGGGATTGGGACAAGGTCGCGATCAACTACGGCTATCGCGTGCTGCCCAAGGGCGACGAAGCCGCACAGCTTTCCAAGATCCTCAACGACGCGTGGGAGAAAGACCTGCGCTATATGACCAACCAGGACACGGATCTCAATCCGCGAGTGGATCAATGGTCCAACGGCGCGAACCAGGCGGATGAACTCAACCGCCTGATGAAGGTGCGCCGCTCCGCGCTGAACCGCCTGGGCGAGCACACTATCCGCAACGGCGCGCCGATGGCGACGATCGAAGAGCCGCTCGTCCCGATCTTCATGTATCACCGCTTCGCGGTGGAATCGACGGCCTCCATGGTGGCCGGCCAGGATTACATTTATGCGATGCGCGGCGACGGCCGCACGGCCGTCAAATGGGAGAGCGCCGCCAACCAGCACAAGGCGCTGGAGGCGCTAGCCAACACGCTGAAGCCCTCGGAACTGGCGGTACCGAAGCAGGTGCTGGAAGGCATTCCGGCGCGTCCGCCGGGGTTCGGCCGGCATCGCGAACTGTTCCCGCGGACGACGGGCGATGCCTTCGACCCCATCAGTCCGGCGACCATCGCGGCCGATGTGACGGTGGGTTTCACCCTGCAATTGGACCGCGCGGCGCGCATGGTAGCGCAGCATGCGGTGGAACCCGCGCTGCCCGGGCTGGAGGAAGTGATCGACCGCCTGGTGAAGGCCACATTCGACGCTCCGGCGACCTCGCCATATGAGGCCGAGATCCGGCGCGCCGAGGAACGCGTTCTGGTGGATCGCGTGACGTGGCTGGCAACTGGTTCGCCCAACCCGCAAGTGCGCGCGGTCGCGGCCTACAAGCTGGATCGATTGGCGGCACGCCTGCGAGGCCCGGCAGCGCAGGGCGAATCCGAGCAGGCGCAGCACCGGCAACTGGCAGCGGACATCAAACGCTTTTTGGAGCGTCCCGCGGACACCAGCCGGGTGATGCCCGTTGCGGAGGCGCCGCCGGGCGCCCCAATCGGCGGCGACCCCGGAATGGACTGGCTCGCGCCGGCGCCCACCTGCTCCTGGACGGCGGCTCACCCGAACTGGTGGTAGGCCGGCGGCCTACTCCGGCTTGGCTCCGCAGGATTTGCGGACTACCAGCGAGCAATCCAGTAACACGTCGCGCGCCGGCATTTTCGGACGCTCCAGCCGCTCCAGCATGACGCGCATCGCCGCTTCGCCGATTTCGCGGCACGGCTGGTGCACCGTGGTGAGCGGGACGGGCAGGAGCGGCGCGTAGTTCACATCGTCGATGCCCACGATGCGCACGTCGCGCGGAATGCGAACTCCTTGCGCCAGCAGGGTCTGCATCCAGTGCGCCGCCACACGGTCGTTGGCGCAGACGAAGGCATCGCACGCGCGAGTTTCCGCATTCCACTCCAGGGGCCGGTCCGGCCGTTTGGTGAATACTCGGCCGGCGCCGCCGAAGTCCGCGAGAGCATCCTGATATCCGCGAATGCGGGCTTTCACGGTGGACGCGTGGCCCTCCAGTCGCACGAAGCCTACGCGCCGCGCGCCCAATCGCAGCAGGTGTTCCGCCGCCAGATAGCCGGCGCGATGATTGTCGATGCCTACGAGGTCGGCGGCGCGCTGTTTGGTTGAATCCTCCGGCCTGCGGTCCAGCAAGACGACTGCGAGTCCCGCTCCGTGCAGCAGCTTCATCACGCGCGCGTTGATCTCGGCGCTCGCCGCGCTGAATTCCAGCGGCGCAAAGAATACCCCGGCCACCGGGCGGGCAATACAGTAGCGCGCGAGTTCCAATGCCTGCTCTTCGCGGCTCTCCGCCTGGTCGGCGTGCGCCCAGAGCAGACCGTGGCCGCGCGCTTCCGGCGCCGCCGCAATGCCCTGGCAGATGGGTTCGAAGATCTCGGTCTCGCCGAGGTTGGGAATCACCAGGCCGAGCAGCAGGCCTTCCTTCCGACGCTCGGCCGTACCGCGCACGTAGGTGCCGGAGCCTGCCACGCGGTCCAGCAGGCCGCGCTCCTGTAACTCGCGGACTGCGCGCCCTACAGTGATCCGGGATGCGCCGAAGCGCTGGACCAGCGCCGCTTCGCTGGGGAATTTCTCTCCCGCCGAGTACCGGCCTCCGACGATATCGCGCTCCAGGCGTTCGCGTATCTTCCGGTACATCGGCTTGGTGGCAACTGTTTGTTGCACGACAAAGCTGTTATATCAGCTTTATAGGGTCCGGCGCAACCTGCTATAATCGAGACTCATCCAATGCGTGTGGGTGGATGCCCACTGCCCCGTTGCATCCTCAGGTACGTCCCCGATCCAGACGCTTTACGTAAGGAAAAAAGGAGACTCGATATGACAGACTTCAACGGACCCTCGAAACGCTACCTTCTGGTGAGTGATTTCGATCAGACGCTGAGCTTTCACGATTCCGGTCACGTACTGGCAGACATGGTGGGTATTTCCGATTTCGGCCACCGGGTCGCCGGTCTTTCCGAAATTCATCTGGTGCAGCAGGGCGGAGAGTTGGCATACCTTTTGTTGCACGATCCCGAGTACCGGAAAGTACGCAGGGAGCACCTCATCGAAGTGGGCAAACGCATCCGCCTGAAGGCGAACATCCCGCGCCTGGTGGAACTGCTCCACAGTGTGGAGGGCCACGAATTTTCCTGTTACGTGGTCTCCGCCGCGCCGGAAGAGATCGTACAGTCCGCACTGGAAGGGGTGGTCGCAAGCGACCACATCATTGGCACGCGATTCCGCTACGATGCGGTGAGCGGTGAGATCGCGTCCATTGTCAGATTGCCCGCAGGGTACGGGAAGGTGGCGGTGGTCGAGGAGTTGCGCGGCAGGCTCGGAATCGGCCAGGATCGAATCGTCTACGTGGGCGATGGCTCGAGCGACCTGCACGTCATGCTGCACGTGAACCACATTGGCGGGCTTACGATTGCGGTCTCGGAGAATCGTTACATCCGCGAGGTGGCGCGGCGCAGTATCCTGAGCGACGATGCGCTCTCTGTACTGGTTCCCGTTCTGGAAGACGTCCTGGGCTGGAACAGCACGCGGATTCGATCCTTCTTTGCGAAGCATGGATTTTCCCTGCGCGAGTGGGAGAAGGTGCGCACCGACACAATTACGCTGGACGCGGTGGGCGCGGAGGTCGCCGTGCAGCCGGCGACGGCCTGAAGCGGCGGGCTCGAGTGAAACGATGAGTCACCGTAACGAACAACGGCGCGCGTTTTGGGGCGTAATGGCATGCTTCCTGGTGCATGGCCTGGTGGTCTCCACGTGGGTGTCGCGCATCGCGTCCGTGAAGTCGGCGCTCCACTTGGGCGATGGCGCGCTGGGACTCGCGCTATTGGGCACCGCCATCGGTTCGGTAAGCGCGATCCCGCTTTGCGGCGCGATGGTGGTGCGCCGCGGCAGCCGCGCCATCGCACGGTGGACCGCCGCCGGATTTTGCCTCTCGCTGCTGGCGATTCCGCTGGCCTACAATACGGCGTCGCTGTTCGCGGCGCTGCTTTTCTACGGAGCGATGGCGGGCGCCAATGACGTCGCGATGAATGCGCAGGCGGTGGCCACGGAGAAACTGCTGGGTACGCCTACCATCTCGCGCTTCCATGCGATGTTCAGCATCGGCGGCATCGTGGGCGCGAGCGCAGGCGCATATCTCGCGGGGCGGGGCGTGCCCTCAGCGGGCCATCTGGTCTGGTCCGGCATCCTCTTCCTCGCCTTTGCGCTGGCAGCGACGCCGCTGCTGGCCGACACGCATACACGAACCGCGGCGCGCCCGGGCCGGCCCAGCCTGCGCCATCTCCCGCCGGCCCTCTTCGCGCTGAGCGCCATCGGCTTTTGTATTTTTCTCTCGGAGGGCGCGATCGCCGATTGGACTGGGGTCTATCTCAAGCAGGTATTGGGCGCCGGCGCCGGACTCGCGCCGGTCGGCTATGCGGTATTCTCGGCCGCCATGGCGATCTTCCGTCTGGCGGGCGACGCGATCACGCTGCGAATTGGCCGCGCCGCCACGATCCGCTACGGCGGTGCGATTGCCGCGGCGGGGCTGAGCTTCGCGCTGCTGGTGCAATCGCCGCACTGGGCGCTGGGCGGATTTGCGGCCGCCGGAGCCGGATTCTCATCCATCATCCCGCTGGTGTTTGCCGCCGGCGGACGGATTCCGCAGGTAAGCGAAGGCGCGGGCGTCGCTACGGTGAGCGGCCTGGGCTATCTCGGATTTCTGGTGGGACCGCCGGCCATCGGATTTCTCTCCGAGATGACCTCGCTGCGCGTCGGCCTGTTTCTGCTGGTGTTACTCAGCGTGACGGCGGCGGCCCTGGTTAGTGTGGTGGTGCGCGGCGCGGGTGGCGAGTCCAACCCCTTCGCCGACGAGGTCGGCGGCGAGGAACTAGTGCGCGTGTCCGAAGCGGTTGAGCCGCTGGTCTAGGGTGTCCAGCGCTCCCTCACAAGGCGTAAAGGATTGGAGCGGGGAGAATCGCGGCGGCACCCCACGCTCCCTCACGGTCGCGGCTCGGATTGGGGCACTACGGCGGGTACGTCCGAACACTACATCAGGCGCAAGGCTTCGTCAATACTTCAGGCCGTAGCCGTAGGCGAATAGCGGGGCGGCGGTTCCCTGCCCCACGGTGCGCGGCCAGGTGAAGGAAAGCTTGCCGGTGGGTTTGTAGTCGCCGAACAGCACGTCGGCCACGCCCTGGCCTTCGGTGCCGGGCAGCCATGCGGCCACCACGGCGCTGGCCTGATCCAGGACGTCCCCCAGGATCATGGGGCGTCCGGAGACCAGAACCACAACTACCGGGATGCCCGCCGCTTTCATCGTCTTCACGGCAGCGATGTCTTCGGGCGCCAGCGCGAGATCGGGGCGGTCGCCCTTCATTTCCGCGTAAGGCGTCTCACCGATTATGACTACGCCCATGGTCGCGCCTGCCGCACCGGACCCGTCCTTAGAGAAGGTGACCTTAGTGTCCTTGGACACCGTGTTCCTGATCGCGGCCAGGATGGTGGTGCCGCCGGTGGTGACGTCGCCGCTCTTGCCCTGCCAGTCGATGGTCCACCCGCCGCACTGATTGCCGATATCGTCGGCGTTCTTCCCGGCGATGTGCAGGCGCGGCGCGCTCTTCGAAAGCGGCAGTGCCTTGCCTTCATTCTTGAGCAGCACCAGCGACTCGCGGACCGCTTGACGGGCCACGGCGCGATGTTCAGGCGAGCCAAAGCTCTTCTGCAGCCCGCGGTCGGCCAACTGGTTGCGGTTTGAATCCATCAGGCCCATGGCGAACTTCACGCGCAGAATGCGCAGAACCGCGTCGTCGATGCGGGACACGGGAACCCTGCCTTCGTTGACCAGCGCTTTGAGATCGTCGAAGTATTCGCGATAACGCGTGGGCACCATCGCCATGTCCATACCGGCGTTGATCGAGATACCGACGGCTTCCTTGAAGTCCGGGCTGATCTGGTCGAGGGCGTTGTAGTCCGAAATCAGGAAGCCCTGGAAGCCCAGTTCCTTCTTGAGGATTTCGGTGAGCAGGCGTTTGCTGGCCGAACACTTGACGCCGTTCCAACTGCTGTAGGAGGGCATGATGGTACCCACGCCCGCCTCGATGGCGGTGATGTAGCCCTGCAGATGAACGCGGCGCAGCGTCGCCTCATCCACGCGCGTGTCGCCCTGATCGAGCCCGGTCTTGGCGGAGCCGAACGTCGTGCCGCCATCGCCCACGAAATGTTTGGCGCAGGCCAGCACGCCGAGCGGATCGTCGAGGCTCGTGCCCTGGAAGCCGCGGACGGCGGGGCCGGCGAGTTCACGCACCAGCTTGGGATCTTCGGAGAAGCCTTCATAGGTGCGGCCCCAGCGGATGTCCTGCGGTACGGTGACGCAGGGTCCGAAGGCCCACTGAATCCCCGTCGCGCGGATCTCTTCGGCGGTGACGCGCTGCACCTGCTCGATCAACTTCGGGTTGCGCGTGCAGCCCAGTCCGATATTGTGCGGGAAGATCACCGCGTCGAGCACATTGTTGTGGCCGTGTACGGCGTCGATGCCGTAGAGGATCGGGATCTTGAGCCTGGTGTTCCGCGTGCGCGCCTGCAAGCGATCGTAGAGATCGGTCCAGGCCTTCAGGCTGTTGCCTTCCTTGGGGTCGGAACTGCCGCCGCTGAATAGCGACCCGACGAAGTACTTCTCGACGTCGGCCGGGTCCTTGAGTTCGTTCTGCTCGGGCTGGGTCATCTGGCCGATCTTCTCCTCGAGGGTCATCTGCGCCAGGAGGGCTTTGGCTTGGGGATCGTAGGAGGAGAGCATTTTCGGTTTGGAAGCGGCCCAGCACAAACAGGCGACCGCAATCAGGCCCGGCACAAGGGCGAGGCGAAACGTATGAGATGTTTTCATCTTGTTTCCAGCATAATGGATTGCACACTACGTGGCGCGGCCGTGGGGCGGTCTACTTTCTTGCGCGGTGACAACCTCGGCCTGTGGGAATATGTGGGTGGAAAGGGAGGGATGTTCCGTTGATTACTGGAGCGCACTCGATTATTTACAGCAAGAATCCGGAGGCCGACCGCGCCTTCCTGCGCGATGTACTGAAGTTTCCCAGCGTCGATGTCGGGCACGGGTGGCTGATCTTCGGTCTGCCGCCGGCGGAGGTCGCCGTCCATCCATCGGAGCGCAACGACGTCCATGAGTTCTATCTGATGTGCACCGATGTCGAAGCGTTGATCACCGAGTTGAGCGGGCACGGAGCGGAGTGCTCGCCGGTTCAGAATCAGGGATGGGGTCTGCTGACCCAGGTCACGCTGCCCGGCGGCGGGAAGCTCGGGATCTACCAACCGCGCCATCCGCGCCCCGCGCCGATGACCGTGCCGGAATAGCCGGTGTAGAATCGAACATGATTCGCGCCCTACGCATCCTGCGAAACGAACCTGGTTTCGCGCTCACCGCTGTCTTTACGCTGGCCCTGGGAATCGCCTGCAGTTCGGCGATGTTCAGCGTGTTTTACGCCGTGCTGCTGGCGCCGGTACCGTTTGCCGACGCGCAGCGAGTGGTGGCTATCCACACACGGTCCACCACGACGGGCCGCAGCACGCCGCGCCTGAGCGGCGGTGATTGGAGCGATCTGGCGGCCTCCAGCGGTATCTTCGAGAGGCTGGCGCGGTACCACGGCGGCGAGGTCGGCGTACAACTGCGCAATCGCGCGGAATGGGCCGGATCGTATTGGGTTTCGCCGAACTTCTTCCAGGTATTCGATGCCGTGCCGGTGCGCGGCCGCAGCTTCACGGAAGCGGACGGGGAGCGCGCAGTTGTGGTGAGCGACCGCTTTGCCCGGCGCGTATTCGGGGATGCGGCATCGGCCGTCGGACAGGTCGTCCAAATCGATACTCGCGCGTACGAAGTGGTGGGAGTAATGCCGGGCGATTTCGCCGTGCCGGAGAAGGCCGAGATCTGGGTGGCGGATCCGCCGCAGCCGCAAAACCATAGCCGCACGGCCTACAACTATGCCTCCGTGGGGCGACTGGCTTCCGGACTTACACCGGAGGCGGCTCAGGTGCGTCTGGCGGCGCTCGGCGCGCAGCTTGCGAGCCAGTATCCGGAGAACCGCAACAAGACTTTCGCCGCGATCCCGCTGCGCGATACTCTTGCCCGCAACGAACAATCGACGTTATTTCTGCTGATGGCTGCGGTGCTGCTGGTGCTATTGATTTCGTGCACCAACGTGGCGCACCTGCTGCTGGCGCGCGCCGCGGGACGAACCCGCGAGTACGCAATCCGTACGGCGCTCGGCGCAGGCGGCGCGCGCATCGCGCTCCAGGTACTTGCGGAGAGCCTGACGATCGGGTTGGCGGGAGGTATTGCCGGAATCGCCCTGGCATACGCGGGCGTACGGGCCACGGTGTGGCTGGCGCCGGCCAGCCTGCCGCGCATCGAGGGAGCGGCGGTGAATTGGAAGGTGCTGCTCTTCGCCATCGCGATTTCGGTGGCCGCGAGCCTGCTGTTCGGCTTTGTCCCCGCCTTTGAGGCGATGCGCAAGGATGTACAGGAAGGCCTGAAGGCCGCATCCGGCCGCGGTGTGGTGGGCGGAAGTAAGGCGCGCCTGCGACATGTGCTGGTGTGCTGCGAGATTGCGCTTTCCTTTACGCTCGCCGTGGCGGCGGGACTGCTCGCGCGCAGCATGGTGGAACTCAACGCGACGCCGCTCGGGTTCCACCCCGAAGGGATTGTCGTGGCCTACGCGCATTCGCCAGCGAACACGATGGAAAAGATGCGCGCGGCAACCCGCTTCTTCGACCAGGCCCTGCTCGAATTGGGACGGATTCCCGGCGTGATTTCCACCGGCGCGGCCATGGGCTTGCCGGCGGGACGTTATGGCTCGAACGGAAAGTACGCCGTGGAAGGACAGGATTTCAAGCGCGACCGGGACAGTTTGCAGGAAGCCGGATTCCGTCTGGCCAGCCAGGGCTACTTCACGACTCTCGGGATCCCGTTGGTGGCCGGCAGGGCATTCACCGAGCGCGATCAGTTCGACGCGCCGTTTGTGGCGGTGATCAGCGCCTCGCTGGCGCGGCGCAGCTTTGCGGGCCAGGATCCGCTGGGCCGGCAGATCATGTGCGGCTTCGATTCGAACCGCTGGATGACCATTGTCGGCGTGGTGGGCGATGTGCGGTCGGGCGGCCGTGGAGAGGCTCCGGGACCGGAGCTGTACATGCCCTTCCAGCAGCACCCTAAGATGGCCAACGAACTACAACTGGTGGTGCGTACGGCCGGCTCGACGCAGGCGATGGCCGGCGCCGTGGCTCGCAAGGTGCGGGCGTTGAGCCCCGAGATCGCAATACAGACGACTCTGCTGGAGACGATGGTATCCGACTCCGTGGCCATGCCGCGCTTCCGCGCCTTTCTGGTTACCACCTTCGCGGGGGTTGCCCTGCTCCTGGCGATGGCGGGCGTCTATGGGGTGATGGCGTACCTGGTGAGCCAGCGGACGGGCGAGCTCGGGCTGCGCATGGCTCTGGGCTGCGCACCGGCCGGGGTCGTGCGGCTGGTTCTGACGCGCGCCCTCGGGATGGCCGCCGCGGGCGTGTCGGTAGGCGTCGCATTGAGTTTGGCCGGTGCGCGGCTGATGACGACGCTGCTGTTCGGTGTGCATCCGGGCGACGCCGTGGGTTATGGCGCGGCGGTGCTGGCAATCCTGGGCGTCACGCTGGCGGCCGCACTGGCGCCCGCCTGGCGCGCGGCGCGCATCGATCCGGCTGTGGCATTGCGCGGCGAGTAGCGCACAGGCCGTGTCGACGGATGCCCTGATTCAGGTGACGTTCCGCCTGCTCTGAGCGCGCACGGCCACCAGCGATTTGGTCCAGCCGCACACGCGCTCGCGAATCACGCGGGCGTCCGGGAATAGGGCCGCGAACTCTCCCGCGCTCAATAGGCGAACCTCGTCCAGGTAATGTGCGAGATAGAATGCCCGCCGGTCCGCCGAGGGGCGCACCAGCGCGCTCCAGACGGTGAATCGCGGCACCAGCCGGCGCTGCCAGGACTTCGGCAGCCAGTGTACGAGCGGCGTGAGCAGGTGCTGCTCCACGGGGAACCAGCGATTCGGTGTCTGCACCCAGTAGGCACGGCCCACGCGCGTCACTTCGCGGGCGAACAGGCGCTGGCTCGCGGCATCGCCCACATGCTCGATCACCGAATTGCTGAACACCACATCGAATGCCTCATCGCGAAAAGGCAGCGCGCGGCCATCGCCCGCCACCCACCAGGAGGCGGCTGCCAGTTCGGCCTTGGTGCGCGGCGTATTGAGCAGCGTGACGCGCGGGCGAACCGCCAGCATGTCCCAGGTCTCCGGCGTGCCGCCCACATCGAGTATGCGCGTCTCCGCGGCGATCCCCAATTCGCGCGCGAATCGCCGCATCCGCCGTTTTCGGAACCACGTGTTCCACCCCACGGAAGAATGGTAGCGTAGTGCAATGTCCAAACTACCGATCCTGCTCGCACTCGCCTCGGTCTGCCTGATCCGGATCTGCCAGGCCGCGGACGTCATGCCTCCCGAGGCCGACCAGCGTCTGGCGCGGGAAATCTACAAGGAGATGATCGAGAGTAAGTCCGGATTCGCCACCGGCACGACCACGCCGATCGCGGAGGCAGTGGCGGCGCGGCTGAAGGCTGCCGGATTCCCCGCGGCGGACATCTTTGTAGGCGGCGCCATTCCGAAGAAGGCCAACGTGGTGGTGCGCTATCGCGGCACGGGCGCGCGCAGGCCCATTCTGCTGCTGGCGCATACAGACGTCGTGGAAGCCCTGCGCGCGGATTGGACGGTGGATCCATTTACGCTGCTCGAGAAGGACAGCTATTTCTACGGACGCGGCACGATAGACGATAAGGCGCAAGCCGCGGTCTGGGTGGCCAATCTGATCCGCTACCGCCGCGAAGGTTTCCGCCCCGATCGCGATCTGATTGTCGCGCTGACCGCCGACGAAGAAGGCGGCGGCCCCTACAACGGCGTCGACTGGCTGCTGAAAAATAAGCGGGAGTTGATC
The DNA here is from genome assembly GCA_963792055.1 of uncultured Solibacteraceae bacterium. GTDB lineage: Bacteria > Acidobacteriota > Terriglobia > Bryobacterales > Bryobacteraceae > Solibacter. Next base: position 285,573 of record CAWBUV010000014.1, read on the forward strand.
GAGGCCGAGTACGCACTGAATGAGGGCGGGCGCGGCGAGATGGTGGATGGCAAACGCGTGGCCAACGACGTATCGCTCAGCGAGAAGACCTTCGCGAATTTCCGGTTTGAGGTGCGAAACAAAGGCGGCCACAGCGCCCGGCCGGTGCCCGACAACGCGATCTATCACCTGGCGGGCGCGCTCTATCGCCTGTCATCGTTTGCCTTCCCCTTCCATTTGAACGAAGTGACGCGCGCGTACTTCGAGCAGATGGCGAAAATCGAGAAAGGCCCGATGGCGGCGGACCTGGCGAAGATCGCCGCGGGTTCGGAAGACGCGATGCGTAAGGTGGCGGCGGCATCCCCTCCGATGAACGCGGCGATGCGGACCACTTGTGTGGCCACGCAGCTTGAAGGCGGCCACGCCACCAATGCCCTGCCCCAACTGGCCGCGGCGAATGTGAACTGCCGCATTCTACCGGAGGATTCGGTGGAGAATGTGTTGGCGGAACTTAAGAAGGTGGTGGCCGACGATCAGGTGAGCGTCACCATTGCGGCCAACGAAGGCCGGAGCCCGGCATCGCCAATGCGCCCGGACGTTCTCCGCGCAATCGCACGCATTAGCGACACCATGTGGCCGGGCGTGGTGACGGTGCCGACGATGGCAGTCGGCGGATCCGACGGCCGCTACCTGCGCGTGGCGGGAATTCCGACTTACGGTGTGCAGGGCTTCTTCTCGGATCGCGACGACGTGCGCGCGCATGGGCGCGACGAACGTATGCCGGTTCAGTCTTTCTATGAAGGACAGACTTTCCTGTACGAACTGGTAAAGGCACTGGCGAAAGGCTCGGACCGGTAGGAATCGTACCGGCAGCCTGCAACAAGCTTGCGCCCTCCGGTGTCCAAGGTACATGGAATGGAAGCGCAGCACGCGGCCACCCGGCGTGTTCGGCACCCTGGTGCGTCATTTCTTCAGCCGCTTCTTCGATACCGAGTCGCTCTCACCGCAGGGAGAGGCGGAGGCCGGAGTGGTTCAGACCCTCGGCATCCTGGCCGTTCCCGGCGGCTTCTTCGTGCTTCTGTTCCGCCCTCTCACTCTCACGGGATGGGACCTGGTGTCCGTCCGCTACCTGTTCGTTTCGTTCTCCATGACCGTGATGGGCTTCCTCATGGTCTTCGAATGGGACGCTCTCTTCCCGGATCGCCGCGACTACCAGGTGCTGACGCCGCAACCCGTGCGCCTCTCGACCCTCTTCCTCGCCAAAGCCGCGGCACTCGCCATTTTCCTGTGCATCTTCCTGGTGGACGTCAACTTCTTCAGCGTCCTGATGTGGCCCGGTGTGGATGGCGGCACGAACTCGTTCGACATTCTCCGTGCCCACCTGATAGCCGTTGCGGTGAGCGGTCTGTTCGTCGCCCTGGCTGCCGCCGCGCTGCACGGTGTGCTGATCACCTTTCTGCGCGGCTGGCTCTACCGCCGCGTGTCGATCGCGGTACAGACGCTGCTCATGATGCTGCTGGTGATGAATCTGTTCCTGAGCCCGCTGATCGGGTCTCGCACGCAATGGGTGGCCACGCATCACGCCGCGTGGCTGTACTGGTTCCCCGGCTACTGGTTCTCCGGCCTCTACGAACACCTACGCCCGGCCACACACAATCTGCCGCTGCGCGAACTCGGCGTCTTTGCGTGGCGCGCGCTCGGCTGCGCAGCGGCAGTGTTCCTGCTTACTTTCCTCCCCGGCTACCGCGGCCACGCACGCCGCGTACTGGAGACCACTCCCCCCGCGGCGGCAGGTCCCGGCCCTCTGCGCACCGCCCTCGACCACCTGCTACGGCGCACGCTTCTGCGCCACCCCGTTGAATATGCCGTTTTCCACTTCATCTCGCAGACCATTACGCGCAGCTTAAAGCATCGCCTCTTCCTGGCGACTTACGGCGGATTCGGCGCGGCTTACGCGGTGATCACGTTCAACGGCGGCCCGGGGCTTGTGGTCCTGCCGCTCACTCTCTCCTTCATACTGGTCTCCGGCCTGCGCGCCGCCTTCAACTTCCCGGCGGAACTCCCGGCGAACTGGGCCTTCCAGCTCAGTGAGGTCGCCGGCGTGGAGCCGTATCTGGCCGCCATGCGCAAGTGGCTCCTGGTCTGCGCCATTGTGCCCCTGTTCCTGCTGATGGCGCCGGTGGAGTTCGCCTGCTTCCCGCCGGTCACCGCCCTCTTCCACCTGGCTTATGGCATCACGACTTCGGCGCTGCTGATCGAGGTCGTATTTCTCGGTTTCCGCAAAGTCCCATTCACCTGCGCGCATCTTCCGGGCAAGGTCAACCTGACTTTTCTGGGTGTGATCTATATCTTCGGATTCAGCGTGTACAGCAGCAGCCTGAGCAGGCTTGAAGCGCGGCTTACGCACGACCCGCTGGGCGCGCTGGCCTTCTTTGGAATTGCGGCGGCCGCGTGGTTCGCTCTCTCGCGCAATGGAAGGAAGATGCTCGGCCCGCGGGCGGTGCTGGATTACGAAGATCCCGCGGAACCGACTGTACGCGTGCTCGGCATCAGCACCCGGTAAGGAGGATCGCCATGCTCGAAATCAAAGGACTGACGAAATACTATCGCAACAACCCGGTGGTCAACGACGTGAGCTTCACCGTCAAGCCGGGTGAGGTCACCGGCTACCTCGGCCCCAACGGCTCCGGCAAATCGACCACGGTCAAGGTGATCACCGCGCTGATCGAGCCCAGCGCCGGCAAGGTGCTGCTGGACGGTAAGGATATCCGCGACGACCTGATCGCCTTCAAGCGCCGCCTGGGCTACGTGCCCGAGGAAGCCATCCTGTACTCCTACCTCACCGGCCTCGAGTACCTGCAACTCATGGGGTGCCTGCGCTCGATGCCGCCCGACGAGGTAGAGCGGAAGGCCAACGACCTGCTGCAACTCTTCCAGTTGCATTCCTACCGTCACGCGCCGATTTCCTCCTACTCGAAGGGGATGAAGCAGCGCATTCTGATCTCCGCTGCGCTGCTGCACGATCCCGACGTGCTGATCCTGGACGAGCCGCTCTCCGGCATCGACGTGACATCGGCGCTGCTCTTCAAACACCTGCTGAATGAACTCGCGCGCCGCGGCAAAATGATCCTGTACATCTCGCACGTGCTGGAAGTGGTCGAGAAGGTCTGCGCACAGGTCATCATCATCTATCGCGGCCGCATCATGGCGGCCGACTCCGTGGAGCACCTGCGCGATCTGACCAAGAGTCCCGTCGCTCGAAGAAATCTTCTCCCAACTGGTAGAGCACCGCGACCTGGAAGGCGTGGCCCGCGACATCGCCTGCGCTATCCAGAGGTGAGAAATTTAGATTCAACGCAGAGACGCAGAGAACGCGGAGGAAGACGCAGAGAAGAGAACTAGAATTGCGTTCTCTGCGTTTTTCTCTGTGCCCTCTGCGTCTCTGCGTTGAAAGAGAATCTAGAACATCCGATCCTGTTTCTTCAGATTCCCCAGCGGCGTCGAGATATTCGCCACCGCGAAGGCGACACGGAATTCGTTGCGCGCGCCGATGTTCGATCCCACATTGAAGCGGTGGAATTGCACGCTCAACCCGCAGCAGTTGGTGTTGTACGTAACCTGGGAAGTGGTGTACTGGATGGCGCCCTGACGGTAATCGTAGATGGCTTCGAAGCCGGCATTCAGGCCCTTATGATTCGGGTCGCCGAAACCGCCGCGCACGCGGAACTGATTGGCGGCGGCGGAGACCCCCGAGTCGGTGTGCACCATATCGTGGCCGGCCGAAACGAAATACTTGGCGAAGCGGTAGTCCATGGCGACGCTGCTATCGACGATGCCGCCGCTGTGCGGATCGTAATCGGCCTGCCAGCGCACGCCCAAACCGCCGACGGGGCTCATGCGAAGCATACTGACCACCGGCGAATAGCTGCGCGGTCCCACCAGGAAGGCGTAACCGGTGAGATCCGCACTGGGGGCAATCACGTTGCGCTGGCCGGCGATCAGCGCCCCGCCGAAGGTGGGGTCGAAGTAACGCTTCTGGGATAGCTCCCAGGTGAAGATCTCCTCCACGGTATTGCCGCGCTTGGCATAGAGCCGGTTGGCTACGGAGAGCAGCAGTTCGTTGGTATTGGCAGCCAAATCGTTTTCGTCAAACCGGATGAAGCGGACGAAATCTGTCTCCGATTCCGGTCACGTACCGGTAGGTAACGCGCGGTTCGATGACATGCTTGATCTTGTCGCCGAAAATCGTCTTCTTATCGAAGACGCGCGCCAGCGAAGGAAAAATCAGGTCGAAGGAAAAATCGCGCGAGCTGCGCACAATGTTGGTGCCCACCACCTGGAAGCGATCCTGGTAGGGCGCCTGCGCTTCGCCGTAGTACATCTCCTGAATCCCAAAGCTCGGCACCAGGTGAATGCCGCCGATGGAGAACGTGCCGGTGACGCGCGGCGCAAAACCTGTGCGATTCATGAACTGGCCTGTCTGGAATTTGTCCACGAGCAGCGTATTCGCGGGATTGAACACAGGCTCAGAGCGGAAGAGCAGGCCCGACGAGGATTCGAACGAAAAAAAGATCGGCAGCGGACGCACGAATCGCCGGAGACGGCTGGTGAATTCCAATTCGGGCAGTTTGCGGATGGTGACCGCGTTGGCCACGTAGTTGGGAGGCTCGCCGCCAGGGGCGGTGTTGATTTCCGAAGACTGGAAATTCTGCAGGCGCGCAAAGATCGCATTCACCGTGAATGTAGACCAGTGCTTGTTCACGTAGCCCACCGAATGGATTTCCGAACCGATGATGTCGCTGTAGGACTCGCTCCATTCCTGGCGAAAGCGGAAGCTGGTGATGTAGTTGATATTGGCGCGTGCAGTCCAGCCCTTGCCGAGATCGCTCTGGCCCACCGCCAGCAGGCTCAAGCCGCTGAATTTCTGCGGCGGGTTGCCCGAGTCCGGCACGCCCTTATCCTGCACGCCCGTGACGATTACGTCGTAGTCCGTGCCGGGCTTCGGCTTGCCGCGGAAATCCACGTGATGCACGAGGCCGCGGGTGGTGTAGTATTGCGCGCGATAGGTGAGGTCGTAGCTGCGGTTGATCGCCCAGAAATATCCGGCATGCACCATCCAGCCGCGCCGCGAACTGTGCCCCATCAGGGGCAGCAGGAAGCCGCTCTTGCGCGGCTCCTTCTCGAGCGAGTGGTAGAAGAACGGTGTATAGAAGAGCGGCATGTTGCGCACCACAAACATGCTGTTGTGGGCAATCGCGCGCTCGCCGGGAACAATGTCGAAACTCTTGCCGCGTAAACGCCACCACGGCCGCGGCGTCTTGCAGTTGGTGATGAAGCCGTGATGCAGAATGTACTTCGCGCCGATGCGTTCGGCCCATTCGCCTTCGAAGTGGAAGGGGTTGTTGGTGGTCAACATGCCCGGCTTGGCGACGATGTGCGGCTGGGTTTCGCCGATCACGTCGTAGAACTTGCCGGTCTCCTCGTCGGTGTTATACGTGAGGTGGCCGGCCCACATCTTCATGTTGCGCTCGAAATTGTGGAAAAAGACGTGGCCGCTGGCGCGCACGTCGCCGGAATCCTGATCGAAATCGATCTCGTCGGCGCGAAAAAGCATCTGCGAGTTCTCGATCTCGGCGGGCGCGCCGGGCGACCCGCGCAGCTTGTAAACGTGGCCCTGCGATGTCCTGCGTCTGGTAACGGAAATTCCAGTCGCCAATGGGTAGGGATTTGGGTGGAATGGCGGGCGGCGGCTCCGGCGTGACTCCGGGATTTACCTGAGCCTGCGGCCGTCGTAGCTAAAATCAGTCCAACCAACACCCTAAGAGAAAAATGACACGTAATACTAGAAGATTTTCCGTGACAACTAGGGAGCTTTATGGTACTAACTATGAGAGAGCGTTTCAGGCGGAGCCTCAACTGAAGAAGCTAACACACTTCAGGAGGCGAAAGTTGCACGCGTGGGTTCGCCGGCGCCCTGACGGAATCGCATAATGACCTGTGGCTATTGTGGAACACGGAATGGCGACGGCGAACACCGGTGCACGCGGTGCGGCCGAAAGCCGGAAGACACGCTGACCAGCGCCTACGGACCGCCCGTCGTGAACGGCGCACTGGCCACGCAACTGCAGCCGGCGGCGCGCATGCGCTGGTGGAGCGGGCGCAGCCGCAGCAGGATTTGCCCCCGCGCGAGGCGCCCGACCTGTCGCACGCGGTACAGTCTCACTTGTTCCAGGAACGCTCCAACGTGATCGCCATGCCCGCTCCGCGGGTAGAAAGTAAACCGCGCAGCCGCGCCGACGCACCGGCCAGAACGTCCTCCCAGAAGGCGGCGCCCCGGCGTGCCAGGGCCGTACCGGAAGGACAGGGCACGCCTGGATTTCCTGCCGCCCGCCCCGCGAAACCGCGCCAGCTGGGCACCACTGTAGAGGCAGTGATTTACTGTGAAGCGCCGGTCGCGACCACGCTGCATCGCGCCGTGGCTGCGGCCCTCGATTGGAGTATGGTGCTGCTCGGCTACGGTCTGTTTCTGCTCGGTTTCTCCCTGTCGGGCGGCGAGTTCGAGCTCACCAAGAGCAACGTGACGGTATTCGGCGCGATGTTCCTGCTGATCGGATTACCTACGGGCTGGTCTTCGCCTGGGCGGGCACGGAAACGCCGGGGATGCGTTGGACGCAACTGCGCCTGACGACGTTCGACGGTTTCCCGCCGGACCGCCGTCAGCGCTTCGGTACGCTTTGTCGCCTCCTGCCTGAGCCGCTGTACGCAGCTTGGTCTACTGTGGTCGCTGGCCGACGAGGAAAGCCTGGCCTGGCACGATCACATCTCGCGCACCTTTCCCGACTCCGCGCGACTCGCGCACCCTGGTGTTCCGCGACGAGTAAGGTCCTGCCGGCTACCTCGATTCCACTACTCTCAGCGCGCTGTCCAGTTTAAAGGTGAGGACGGTTTCCGCCGGCACCTTGATCGACCCTTGGTCAGAATCTGCGTGAGCGCGCCGGCACCTGCGCCGGAGCCTGCGCCGATCAATGCCCCTTTGCCGCCGCCCGGCAATTGCGCCGATGATTGCCCCCACTGCCGCGCCGCCGCCAGCAAATTCTCCGGTACGCTTGTTGCCGCCGATTCCGCTGTGGCCCTTCTGCGAAATATCCGAAGCATCCAGGCCGTATTGCTGGCCGTCAATCGACACCGCGACCAGGTCCAGCACGAGATCCGAGGTGCCGCGGAAGCGCCCGCCTTTGGTCGCGGACTTGATCACCAGGTGTGCGTTGGCGCCGCGCGGAATGAGCACCGCGCCGTCGGCATCGCTCACGTCGGAAGCGATTTCCGCCGCGTAAACCTGTCCCTCCACCGCCTTACCGGAATCGATGGTCTCTTCATTGCGTACCGGGATGGAAGTGCCTGCCGGCAGCACGCGAGTCTTGCTCTTTACGGCTGCCACTGGCGGATGGTAATGGTCTTCGTGGGTGGGTTCGGGCGCGGCAGGAGGTGCGGAATCGGGCGTGGCAGCGGGGTTGGCCGGAGCAGGCGGCGCGGTCTTGGCGGCGGTCGCGACCTCACCGTAGTCCACGCGGCGCACGTCCTTCATCGGGATGGTGCGGCTGCCGCCGCTGTCCAGATTCACCTGGATCTCCGATGGCGTGGAAGAAACGACGCCGCCGAGTGGCGCGCGTCCCGTCGCGCAGGACAACGGTGGCATGCGGCAGCTCGGCCGCAACCGGCTGGGGCGCCTCGGTCTTGGCACAGGAAGTCAGAAATGCCGTGGATGTAGCGAAAAAGATTAGTACGTTACGACGCATCATGCGGCCATTGTAGAATACGCGCCCGTCATCCACCCGCCCGGAATGACGAATGTTGACCTTAGTCAGTATCCATTGGTGAGAATAATTCCAACCATGGCCCTCTGCCTCCCGTCAAAAGGGCGAATCGAAAACAGAGAGAATGGTCGAAGCGAGCCTGGCGCCGTTGATCCATCCACTCCCAGCCACGGAGTATTCGAACGAGACCGAACTGCTGGCGGCATGCCGCCGGCGCGAGATCCGTGCCTTCGAACAGGTCTACCTGACGCACGGCTCGCGCCTGAAAAGCATCGCCTGGCAGATTCTGGGAAACCGTTCCGACGCGGAGGATGCCGTGCAGGAGACGTTTCTCAAGCTCTATCGCGGCATCGAAGGCTTTCACGGGCAATCGAGTATCGGAACCTGGCTGTGCCGGATCCTGATCAACGCGTGTTACGATGCGGCGCGCAAACGCAAACGCGAGGCCGAATCGGGCGACGGAGGAGCCGCCCGGCCTCTAAGAATCAGCTGCCCCTGAGGGTGGCGCTGGACGATGCCCTGCGGCGAATCCATCCGCGGCATCGCATGGTGTTTCTGCTCTTCGAAGTGGAAGGTTTCAGACACGCTGAGATCGCGGCCATTCTCGAAGTCCCGGAGGGGACGTCGAAGGCATGGCTGTTCGAGGCGAAGAAAGAATTGAAGCGTATGCTAACGGAGACACGGCGATGATTCTGGAATGCAGCGATCTGGAACGCGCACTGCGCACGCCGGAACTGATGCCGGACATGCGTGCGCATGCCGAGCAGTGCGAGCGGTGCCGGGAGCAGTTATACCTGTGGGGCGAGATTTCGCGTCTGGCTCCCGGACTTCATCAGGAATGGGAGAGCCCGTTCCTGTGGCAGCGGATTCAGGCCAACCTGGCGGCGGAACCCGTGCGGCGGGGGTCCGGGTCGCGGCCGCAGTGGTGGCGCTGGGCCCTGGCGGCCACCGGCACAGTGGTCCTGGCGGCCGCGATGCTTCAACCGATGTGGCAAACGCGGCGAAGCTGCGAAACCGGCGGACCGGGAGCTGCTCACCGAAAGCGCACTGCAGGAAGTACAGCAGGCGGAGAAGGCATATGCGCGATCCATCGAGAAGCTGTCGGCGGTGGCCGCCGCAAAACTGGAGTCCTCTTCCCTGCCCGTGGCCGCGGCCTATCGCGAGAAGCTGACTCTGCTGGATGCGGAGATCGCGGAGTTGAATGCGGCGGTAGACAGCAACCGGTACAACACTTACTTGCGGATGGAGCTGGCTGCACTGTACCGGCAGAAGCAACAGACTCTTCAGGAATGGTTAAATAATGCGAATCCTAATTACTAGTCTCGTCCTGCTGCTTCCCGCTGGTTCTGCCGGCCCGCGAAGAGTACAAACGCGATTTTCAGAAGACGGCGGCGCTGCCCGCCGGGCGTACCTTGCGCGTGGAGCACTCGCTCGGCAGCGTCAACGTGCGCACACAGGCCGGCAACCAGGTGGCGGTGCAGGCGGCCATACGCTGCTCCGCGGATAACATGGACAGCGCGCGCCGCTTCTGCGACCAGATACAGATCCGGGTGGAGGAAGGCGCTTCCGGAATTGCCATCCGCACCGAATATCCGCGCAACGGAAACTGGCCGCGCAACATCTCGTACTCGGCGAACCTGGAAATTCAGATGCCGGAGACGGCGCCGCTGGAATTGCGCAATCGCTTCGGCAACGTGACGGTGCAGAAACTCCACGCGCCGGCCACCATCAACAATGGCAACGGCAACGTGGTGCTGCATGCAGGGCAGCGGGCGGCAGCGCGTGGAGAACTCCTTCGGCAACGTCGAAATCGTCACCAACGAGGGCGACGTGACGGTGGTCAACGGCAACGGCTGGGTGCGCGCCAGCGACATCAGCGGCGCCGCCGAGATCACCAACCGCTTCGGCGAGGTCCGCGTCACCAATGTCGGGAAGACCCTCACGGTGCATGGCAGCAACAGCAAGGTGGAAGCGGAACACGTTGGGGGCGCTGCCATCGTCACCACCAGCTTCGGCGACGTGCGCGTGTGGGACGCGAAAAGCCGATCTGACGGTACACAACCAGAACGGCAAGGTGGAGGCGAACACGGTGGCGGGAATCGCCGACCTGCAGACATCGTTCGCGGCCGTCAAGTTCACGGGAATCGGCAAAGCGGTACGCGTGATGGCGCAGAATTCGGCTGTCACCGGTGATACGGTGGGCGAGACGGCGACCGTGCAGACGACCTTCGCCAACGTCGACCTGCGCGGAGTCAAGGGCGGCGCGCGCGTTACGGCTGGGAACTCGGGCATACGGATGGCCGGCATCGGCGGCGAGGTGTACGCCAAGACGACGTTTGCCGGCACGGTGGTGGAAGATGCGGGCGGGCCGGTCACAGTGGAGAGCGGCAACGGCTCGGTCTCCGTGACGGCGAAGGCCGGCCAGGCATGCAAACCGATTGCGATTCAAACCACATTCGCGCCGATTCGCGTGGCGGTGCCCGCCGGCGTGGGATACACCGTGACCGGCAAGACTTCGTTCGGGCGCATTCAGTCCGAGCAGGAGATGACGGTGAGCGGCGCGATCGCCGGGCGATTCGATCAACGGAAAGATCAATGGCGGCGGCTGCGAAATGCGCCTCACCAACCAGAACGGCAACATCGACATCGTGAAGCGCCCGTAGGACAGGCCTCCCGGCCTGTCCATTGCGAACTCCGGCTGCGGACGTCGAGTGATATGCTCGGTTAGAGGGCTGGGATGGACTGTCGGAAGGCATGGCGTCGCGTGGCCTGCGGTTTGCTCTGCCTGACCGCCGTGTACGCCTTCCAGCGGCCGTTCCGCCAGTTCCCCGGAGTGGAGTACTTCACCTTCGAGCTCACGCCGGACTGGGAGGAGAAGACCGAGTTCGTCGTTCGCCCGCCTGATGTTTCCGCCCGGCCCCTTGAACGGCTATCGCGGACGCGACGCCGAGTGGCACACCGGCATCTCGCTGTGGACGCAGGACTATCCGCGCGCCGACCGGCATTTTTCCCAGGCGGTGCGCCGCCTGACCCGCATCCACACGCGCAGCGTGGAACAGCCCGTGAACCTGGAGGAAGGCGACGCCTACGACTGGCCCTGGCTCTACGCGGTCCAGGTTGGCGAGTGGGGACTCACCGATGCGCAGGGCAAGCTACTCCGCGAATACTGCCTGCGCGGCGGCTTCTTCATGGCGGACGATTTCCACGGGCTGGACGAATGGTCCGAATTCGAGAGCCGCATCAGGAAGGCGTTTCCCGAATACCCGATCCGCGACATCGAAGACACCGACCCGATCTTTCACACGGTGTACGACATCACTGATCGATACCAGATTCCGGGGCAGGCGCACCTCTACAACGGTTACAAGGGTGGCGCCGACGGGCGCGGGCGCGCACTGGCGCGGCATCTTCGACGAAAAAGGCCGCGTGATGGTGGCGATCTCCTACAACTCCGATGTCGGCGACGCGTGGGAATATGCCGACGACCCGCGCTATCCCGCGAAATTCGCCGATCTGGCGATCCGGCTGGGTGTGAACTACATCATCTACTCGATGACGCACTGATCGCGATGCACATCTTTGTAGCTCAGCCTGCCTAGTAGAAAAACAAACGTTCTGCCTATCCGCCCCAGCACTCCATCGTCTTATACTCAGATGGTCTATGGGAGCAGGACGACCTTGACCGGGAGATCGTATGAGATTCGGCACAGTCTGGAAGCGTTTTCGTCAGCGCCTACGGTATTTCGCGCGACACAGCGAGCGGCAGCGATTGCTGTGGGAGGAAATGGATTTCCACGTCGAGTCGATGGCGCACGACATGGTCGAAGAAGGTATGTCAGAGCAGGAAGCGCGTGCGGCCGCGCGCAGAAAGTTTGGCAATATGACACAGAAATCGGAAGAAGCACGCGCAACATGGATCACCCACTGGATGAGCGATCTCGCGCAGGATCTGCGTCACGCGTATCGCGGGATGCGGCGCGATGCCGGATTCGCCGCCTTTGCGATCCTGATCGCCGGCCTGGGCATTGGAGCCAGTTCCACGGTCTTCAGCGTGGTGAACGCGCTGCTCTTGCGTCCGCTCCCGTTTCGCGATCCGGGACGGCTGGTATTCATTACCAACGGCGACGACTTTACCTCCACCCAAACCGAACACTATGCCGACCTCCGGGAATCGAACCGGTCGTTCTCCGATCTGGCCGCCTTCGCCGGTTATGGTGTGGGCGACCGGCAGCTCTCCGGAAGCGGCGAGCCCGAGCGTCTGACGAGCGTTCCGGTGACCGAAAACTTCTTCGCGGTGCTGGGTGTGCAGCCGGCAATCGGAAGATGGTTCACCACTCAGGAGTGCCAAGGGAGTTACGCCGCTCCCCCGGCCGTGCTCTTGAGCTACAGTTTTTGGCGGCGGCGGTTTGCGTCCGACCCCAACATGGTGGGGCGCAAACTGACCTTGAACAACCGGCCTGCGACGGTAGCCGGCGTGCTGCCCGCGTCGTTTGATTTCGGGAGCGTCTTTGCTCCAGGCACATCGGTCGACCTCTTTATTCCCTGGCCGCTGACGGACAAACTCAAGCCCGCGGGAAACACATTGAGGATCATTGGACGACTGAGGCCCGGCGCAGCCGTGACCGGCGCTCAGGCTGAGTTAACCATACTGGGGAAACAACTTGAGGCCCGGCATCCGGAACGAAATAGCATGGCTCCGCTCCTGGTCCCTTTGTCGCAGCGCGTCAGCGGAGGTGTGCGGCCGGCCCTGTTCGTGCTCGCCTGCGCGGTGGGTGTCGTGATGTTGATTGTCTGCGCGAATCTTTCGAACCTGCAACTGGCGAGGTTAGGCTCGCGGCAAAAGGAGATGGCGTTGCGGGCGGCATTGGGAGCCGGGCGCTCCCGGTTGCTGCGCCAAATGCTTACGGAGAGCGTGGCGCTCTCGTGTTGCGGTGCGGTGTTGGGTCTGGCCCTCGCACTGGCGGGCACGCGCCAACTCGCGCACCTTCATGCATTCAATCTTCCTTTGCTGGAAAGCATTCGGATCGATGGCAGCGCCCTCATGTTCACCTTACTTGCCGCGGTCGCTTCCGGCGTACTCTTTGGCCTGTTGCCGGCCTTACGGGTCGGGGTGCTCTCGCTTCGTGAAGGCCTGCAGGATGCCGGCCGCGGGTCGAGCGGCGGCCGGCGGCAGGCCTGGGTCCGCGATGGACTGGTGGTTTCCGAACTCGCCTTCGCGTGCGTCCTGCTGGTCGGCTCCGGGCTGCTGATTCGGAGCTTTCTCCGCGTCCTCGACGTCAATCTTGGATTTCAACCGGAGCGGGCGGCGGCGCTGAGAGTTGATCCCAGTTTTCGGATATCGAGTCTCGCCCGGCAGAACGCCTTTCTCGACGAAGCACTGCACCGGGCCCGGTCCGTTCCCGGCATTGTTGCGGCCGGAATCACCGATGTTCTGCCCTTGCGCGACGATCGGGCGTGGGGCATCGCCGCTCTAGGACAAGTCTACGCGAAGGGCCACCATCCCGAGGCATTCATTCGCGTTGTGACCGACGGATATTTCGATGCGGCGGGTGTATCGTTGCGCTCGGGAAGAACATTCGCAGAGAGCGATCGCGCAGGGAGTGAACGCGTGGTGGTAGTGAACGAGACGTTGGCGCGGACGCTCTGGCCGGGCCAGAACCCGGTGGGTCAAATGATTGCCACGGACGGCGGGCGGCGGGTCGTGGGCGTAGTCGCCGACGTACGTCATAGTGCCCTGGAATCCGCGGGCGGGTCGGAAATGTATCTGCCGATGCGGCAAACCGGGGATTACGCCGCCATGCAACTGGTGGTGCGAACCGCGCTGCCACCGGACACTCTGGCGGCAGGGATTCGAACGGCGCTGCGGCCGATCGACCCGAATCTGCCGGTTCGCGAGTTTGTGACATTCCAGGATCTGGTGGACAAGGCCGTTTCACCGCGGCGGTTTCTGGTGCTCTTGCTGGCCGGATTCGCGGCCTTCGCCTTGATCCTCGCCTCTCTCGGAATCTACGCCGTGATCTCCTATTCTGTGAGCCAGCGGGTGCAGGAAATTGGAATTCGAATGGCGCTGGGAGCATCCGCGACGGACCTGCAGAGCCGCATCCTTCTTCGGACGCTCGGCTTGGCTGCCCTGGGGCTCGCCCTCGGAATGACCGCATCGCGAGCGGTGACGAGTGCCCTGGGAAGTCTGCTGTTTGGTGTTACCCCCGGCGATCCGGTCACATTCATTGGAATCGGCGCGCTGCTGATTGTGGTGGCCGCTCTCGCCGGGTACATTCCCGCTCGTAGAGCGTCGCAAATCGACCCGATGGTGGCATTGCGAGCGAGTTGAGCGGAAACGAAAGCCGTGCCGTTCCAGCGATAGCCAGGCCGTTGCATAATAACAATCTGGGCCTTCCGCCATGATGTCGATCCGGCTGTCGATCAGTTCCGCCATTCTCTGCGGCGTGCTGCTCTCCGCCCAGGAGAATCCGGCGGCGCCTCCCAAAACAGGCTCCGTCGCCGGTACCGTCATTGACGAAAAGTCCGGCGAGGGTATTCCGAAAGCGCTCATCACCCTGCGGCGCGATCCGGAGAGTGGCCTCGGCCAGATTACCGATGCAAATGGCAAGTTCGCGCTGCACGATGTGGAGCCGGGTACGTATACACTTTCCGTCGAGCGTGACCGCTATGTGGTCGCTCGCGGACAATCCCAGACTATCGATGTGCAGCCGGGTCAGGCCACTTCGGACATCAAACTCAAATTGCAGCGAACCGGCGTGATCTCCGGACGGATCCTCGATGCCGAAGGCGAACCGGTCTCCGGCGTCAACGTGGTGGTTTCGCCCTCGCGCCCCGCCAAGGGCGTTCAGCGCAGGAGCTGGTCCGCGATCACCAACGACCGTGGCGAATACCGCGCCTTCGATATCGCTCCGGGCGAGTATCGCGTGTCGGCAACCTATGCGCCGAGCACTCGCGAGAACAGACTGCGCATGCAGCGGCGTGCGGGCGCGAGTGCCGACGCGGCAGGCGAGGCATATCCGACTGTGTATTATCCGGCCGCCCTGGACGTCCGCCAGTCAACGACGGTCGCAGTGGCGGCGGGCGCCGAACTACACGGCTTCGACCTGCAGTTGGTGCGCGCCTCGGGAGTGCGCGTGCGTGGCCGTATCATGCCCTCCTCCGGCGGCGCTCCGCCTCCCGTGTTTCAGTTTGTCACGCTGGTGCCGGTCAACTCGCAGGATGCGCCGCTCCCGGCGCACGATTTCCTCGTCCGTGACGCGAAGGGCAAGTTCGAGTTTTCGGGCGTGATGCCGGGCACGTATCGTCTGCAATTGGAGACCGGCGGACTCAACGAGTCGGGTCACATGTCGGCCCGGCAAATTTTGAACGTGGGCGCATCGGATCTGGAAGGCATCGAGCTTACGGCGCGACCGCCGGCCGCCCTCAGCGGACGAGTCCTCGCACCGGAAGATCGTAAACTGTCGCCGGGCCTGATCGTCATGCTCGGCTCACGTGATCCGGGGGACAATCAGGGCGGCGGTGTCGCGCAGGTGGGCGTGGATGGTACGTTCACCATTCCGCAGGTCACGCCCGGAGTGTACGACGTGCTCCTCGGGACGACGGGCGAAGGCGATGACACATACGTTCACACCATTCGTATCGGCGACACGGACGCATTGCAGGAAGGAGTGCATGCCGGTGACGGGCCGCTAGCGGCACTGAGCATCGTATTGAAGGCAAACGGCGCCGCTGTGGAATGCTCGGCAAAAGACGAAAATGCGCGAACCCGCACCCGCCGCACAGATCCTGGTAGTCCCGGACGCGCCGAGACGCCAGCAGGCTGCCCTGTTCGGCGAATGCCGCACGAAGGCCGATGGAACCTGCAAGATCGTCGGGGTCGCGCCCGGCGAATACCACATCTTCGCTTTCCCGAACGGAATGGAGATCGATCGCCGCGATCCCGATGCGCTGCAGCCGTTTGAGAAATCTTCCGAGGCCGTCAAACTCGCCGAGGGAGAGCGCAAATCCGTCAGCCTGAAGACGCCGAAGATCGAGTGACGATTGGCAGCCCGTCGCACACGAACCTGCCCCGCTCACATCGCGAGCAGCGCGGCCATCAACTCGATTCCATCCCACAAATTCTGTATACGAATATTTTCGTTGAAGCTGTGCTGATTGTTATCGTGATTCGCGATCGGTACCGTAATCGTAGGCGCGTGCAGAATCTCTTCGATCATGTAAAGCGGCACGCTGCCGCCCATCGTGGGGAGTTTGACAATCGGCCCGCGCGCCGATTCCGCCGTGCGCAGCACCAGTTGCGAGATGGGAAGATCCATCGACGTCCGTGAAGCGCTGTAGCCCCGTTCCACCCGGCTGACGCGAGCCAGCTTGGGATAACGCATGCGCGTGGCCGCATCGGGCTCCATCTCGACCACTTCATAACCCTGCTTGCGGACATGATCCACCACGCGCCGCACCGCGGTATCGGGATCGATGCCCTTCACCAGGCGAATATCGATGTCCGCGATCGCCGTGGCAGGCACCACGTTGCTGGCCTTGTCGCCCGTACGTGCGCTCGCCATGCCGCGTACGTTTAGGGACGGCAGATTAATCAGCTCCACCAACTTCCTGCCTCCGCCTTCGGTGCGGCCCAGCGCCAGTTCGCGCATCAATTCGGCATCGATCTCGGGAGCTTCGGCGATGGCTCGCTTTTCGGTATCGGTCAGCGGCTCGATGCCATCGTAGAAGTGGTCGATCAACACGCGGCCGTCATCGTCCTTCATAGACGCGAGCAGGCGCGCCAGGGCCATCGCGGGGTTGGGCGCCCAGTTGCCGTAATGGCCGCTGTGCAGTTCGTGACTCGGTCCGTAAAGCGCGATCTCGATACTGGTGACGCCTCGCGCGCCGAAAACGATCTGCTGGCGGCGGCTCTGATGCACCGGTCCGTCGCAGATCAGCCAGACATCGCCGGCCAGCAGCTCTTTGTACTTGGCGATGATCTGCGCCAGGTGCGGCGAACCGGCCTCTTCCTCGCCCTCGAAGATGAACTTGATATTGGAGCGCAGAGGGATCTGCGCGGCCTTGAGGGCATCGAGCGCGGTGGTGATGGCAGCGAGCGGCGCCTTGTCGTCGCTGGCGGAGCGGGCGTAAATCCGCCATTCCGGGTCGATGTTGCCGGACGCGGGCAAGGCGATCACCCTGCCGTCCTTGTCCAGGGCGCGGTCGCGGATCACCGGCTGCCACGGCGGCGTCGCCCATTCTTTCGGATCGAGCGGCTGGCCGTCGTAGTGAGCGTAGAAAATCATCGTGCGTGTGGCGCCGGGAGTCGGGATCTCGCCATACACCGCCGGGGGAGCGCCGGGGACATCGAGCAGGCGGGTCCGCACCCCCCGCTTTTCGAACAGCGCGGAGACCGCGGCGGCGTTCTTGCGAATGCCGTCGGAATCGCGAGCCAAATTAGGCAGCGCCAGCAGACCCAGAAACTCGCCTAGAACGGCGCGCTCGTGCGTCTCGCGCCACGCACGTGCGGCCTGCGCCGCCGCGTTGGTCTGCGCCTGTGCCAGTCCGGCGAGGGCGAGCAGCACGATCGCCGGAAGGCGCGTCATTTCAACTTGCCCAGGATCCTGCCCAGCGTCTTCACTCCCTGATCGACTTCCTTCTCCGTAATAATATACGGCGGCAGGAAGCGCAGCACCGTATCGTGCGTGCAGTTGATCAGCAGACCCCTCCGCCATGGCGTCCAGCACCGCCTGTTTGCCGGGCATATGCAGCTCCATGCCGAGCATCAGGCCGAACCCGCGGACCTCTTTGACGCAGGCGTGCTTGCGCGCCAGTTCGTTCAGTTCCACGTGGAAGTACCCGCCTACGCGCTGAATGGAGGGCAGCAGCTCATCCAGAATGTCGCAAAATTCCAGGGCGACGCGGCAGGCCAGCGCGCCGCCGCCGAAGGTTGTACCGTGCATCCCGGGCTTGATCGTCGCGGCGGCCTTCTCACTGGCCATAATCACACCCAGGGGGATGCCGCACGCCAGCGGCTTCGCCGTGATCATGATGTCCGGCATGATGACATGTTGCGAGCGCTGATAGGCGAAGTAGGTGCCGGGGCGGCCCACCCCGCACTGGGTCTCATCGGCCACCAGCAGGGCATTGTGGCGGTCGGCCAATTCCCGCGCCTTGGCGATGAACTCGGGCGTCAGCGGATTGATGCCGCCCTCGCCCTGAATCAGCTCCAGCACGATGCCCGCGGTGCGATCGCTGAAGGCGGCTTCCAGCGCCGCGATATCGTTGATCGGCACGAAGCGGGCGCCGGGAACCAGGGGTTCAAAATCCTGCCGGTACTTCGCCTGCCCGGTGATCGAAAGCGCGCCGAAACTCCGCCCGTGGAAGCTGTTGTCCAGCGCGATCACTTCGTACTTCTCGGGGTTGTATGGCGCGGCCGTGCGAATGCAACATCTTGAGCGCGCCTTCCATCGCCTCCGTGCCCGAGTTAGCAGAAAAAGCAGCGCGCCAATCCGCTCATCTGCGCCAGCCGCTTGGCCAGCGGTCCCTGATACTGGTGGTAGTAGAGATTCGAGGAGTGGATCAGCAGTCCGGCCTGTTCGCGGATCACTTTGGTCAGGCGCGGGTGGGCGTGGCCGAGCGCGTTCACGCCGATGCCGGAAATCAAATCCAGGTAGCGCTTTCCGGCCACATCATATATGTAGCAGCCCTTGCCGCGTGCCAGCACAAGCGGATACCGCGCATAATTTTGCAGCAGGTATTCACGCTCCAGGTCCATCACGGCTTGAGCGGAAGCGTCCAAAACGGGTGGCGGGGCGGTTGTCATCTACTCATAATACACGAGCGGGATATCACGGCCGCTAAAGCAATTGCTCCATCAGGCCGATCAGATACTCCTGATCGAACGGTCCGGAACGGTAAGTCCGCGCATCGAAGAAGCGCCACATCTTTTTGTGGTTTTCGATCGTGTAGAAGATCAGTTGTTCCTCGATAATGTCCTTGTCCAGCAGTTCCTGGTTGAAGGCGCGGACCGTGCCCTCCAGCGTATAGGGCACGCGGAAGTCTTCGGTAGAGATCAGTTCCGGTGTGGCCGAAAACGAAACCTGCAGGATCCGCCCACGCACATTAATCTGGATTAGGTTGACCACGTCGTCCTGGAAAGAGTTCGAGCCGTAGGCCGGCGGATCGAGTTCAATCTCGCTCTGTGCCAGCAGCCGGTTCACCGAGCTCACGAAATCGGCGCAGATCGCGTAGATATCGGCCGCCGCCGCCTGCCGCAGGGCCGCAATCTCCCGCGTGCGCCGTAGAAAGCGCTCGTCCTTCTCGGCGAGCGCGTCGATGCTCTCGGCGAGTTTCTTCAGGCGGGCGTCCCGTGCCAGCGTTTGGTTTGCGATGCGAGCCACCACACCAGCTTAGCGGCGACACCTCGCTTCCCGCAATTCTTCCGGGTCAATCAGCTGCAAAACGTCGATCTGCAGGTGACGAAGTACTTCATCGGCCCTTTCGATGGAGAGGAGGCGCTTTCCTTTCAGTACATTGTGGAAATGCGGCTGGGAAACTCCGGCCTGCCGCGCCAGCCCGCGTTCGGTAGCCGCGCCGCTGCGCACGCGGTGGCGAAGGTGGTCGAGCAGGCGCTCCTGCAAATCGAGGAATGTCATGGTTTGGGCTGAGGACTATTTCTCCGAGAAATAGGGTATTAGTATTATCCCTTAGAACTATAGGTATTAAGATATGAAATAACTCTCAAAATTTTTCTCTTAACATTCATCCAATCGCCTGATCATAAACGAGATATATAAGGTTATACAGACCTAGTACTCCTATTATCTTTGTTTCAATCATTAGAATTCGTTGACGTTTTCCTTTGTGGAGATACATTGGAAAAAGCTGTTGAATCCATGGTGAGCGGACAACCTTTAAGTCCGCGTCCAGGAGGACATTCTCAAAATGAAGTGGGATCGATCGAATACGATTGGGTTAGCGATTGAAACGTGTAAGTATTGCGAAGGCAACGGGACGCGCGTTGTCTACCGGGTCAGGGAATCGCCGTGCAACTGCGTCTTTCGGGCCATTTTTCGAGCCTGCCTGAGCCGTTTCCGCGATTGCGCCGACACCGGAACCGCCTTTGGAACCGTGTCCTGGGAATTCTGCGCAGGGTCTGGAGGACGTCGCGTCTATTCCCGGAAACAGGAAGAATATATGGCGGACTTCTGCCTGGTAAGCCGCCGTGTGCTGAATGAGGAAGATCATCGGCTCTTCCGTTATTATTTCCTCCTGGGCGCCGACTGGAAACTCTGCGCCCGCCGGTTCAACATGGACCGTGGAAA
Source organism: uncultured Solibacteraceae bacterium (assembly GCA_963792055.1). GTDB lineage: Bacteria > Acidobacteriota > Terriglobia > Bryobacterales > Bryobacteraceae > Solibacter. Next base: position 305,674 of record CAWBUV010000014.1, read on the forward strand.
TTTCTTCCACGCTATCTATCGGATTGAACGGATCCTGGGGCGGGCCTTCTCCGAAATCCGGCCGTACCCGCTCTTTCCCCTGGATGAATACTTCGGGGGAACCATACGCAAAGACGCGGGCCGCGCGTTGCACCCGGTCCCGGCGGTGGAACGGGAACGCTTGCAGGTTCCCTTGCGCCGAATCGCCTGACCCGGGCTCCCGTGGGGACGGCGTCGACCGTCCCCGCTTCCCTTCCCCCGTTGCCCTTACAATGGGGATTCCGGCCCACACTTCATGGACAACCTCACCCACACGGCAGTCGGTTTATTCCTCAGCAGAATCGGACTCGGACGTTGGAGCCCGCAGCGCGACTGCCATCGTTGTGATCGCTGCCAATATTCCCGATATCGATGTGGTTGCCGCGGCCGGCGGGCCACTGAACTACCTGCTCTACCACCGCAACCTGACGCATTCCATAGCCATGATGCCGGTGATGGCGCTGGCCTCGGTAGCCTTCGTGCGGTTGGTGTGGCGCAAGCCGGTCAAATGGGCGTGGGCATTTTTCGCCGCGCTGATCGCGGTCGGCTCCCATCTGCTGCTCGACTGGACCAACGTCTACGGCATCCGTCTCCTCCTGCCCTTTTCGGGCCGCTGGCTCCGCGCCGACACCACCGCCGTGATTGACCTTTGTATCTGGGCCATCGTGTTGATCGGCATCGCCGGACCTTTTCTCGCACGGCTGGTGGGCTCCGAAATCAGCTCCGGCTCCCTCAAGGAACGGCACCACGGCCGCGGCTTTGCCTGGTTCGCCCTGCTGATGCTTCTGTTTTACGATTGCAGCCGCGGCGTGCTCCACGCCCGCGCCGTCGCCTCCCTGGAATCGCGCATGTACGAAGGCTCCGTCCCCTTGCGCGTAGCCGCCATGCCCGACCCGGTCAATCCCTTCAAATGGCGCGGCATCGTCGAAACCTCCGGCGCCTACGTGATCCAGGACCTCAATCTGGCCACCGATCCCGGTGGAACGCACGCCACCGTCTTTCACAAGCCGGAGGCCGAACCGGCCATCGAGGCGGCACGGCGAACCCCTACCTTCCAGGCCTTTCTGCCCTTCTCACAGTACCCGCTCTGGCGCGTGACGCCCTACCCCGCGGTGGAAAACGGCAAGCTGGTCGAGGCCTTTGACCTGCGCTTCGGCACGCCGATGTCGCCCGGATTTGTCGCGCGTGCGGTGGTAGATTCGCACATGCAAGTCCTGGAATCCTCCTTCCTGTTCGGGGCCATGCGCCCCAGGTAGGGCAAACCGTCCCGCCGCCTAAGGTCTCGCCTCGATATCCTACTCTCGTCCGCCGGAGGACAATCGAGTTGTGCATGTATTCGATGAAGCTACCGTGTTGGACTGGCGGCAACTGCGCGACATCACCCTTGACGACGAAGAACTGATCCGCGAAGTGCTCGCCGCCCTGCTCGACGACACTTCGAAACAGATCGCCCATCTGGATCACGCCATCCGCGATCATGACCCGCAAAAGACCATGCGGCTTGCACATTATTGCAAAGGCGCCTGCGCCAACGTCGGCGCAAACGCAGTCGCGGCCGTACTTCAGCGTCTGGAACAGCAGGCCGCACGCCAGTCTTTCACAGATTGCGCAGCGTCGCTGGAGAATCTCACGCGCGAACTGGAGCGCCTCCGCCTGGAAACCGTCGCAGTCTAGGCGTCGAGGCGATGTGGGGCCGGCTGGCAGCCGGCGGCGGGATGGCATCCCGCCGGAAAACAGTAAGCCTCCCGCACCCCATCGGTACAATAAGAGAGGATGCCGCGTACCCATGTCGCAATTATCGGCGCACCACTCGATCTCGGGCAGGACCGCCGCGGTGTCGATATGGGCCCCTCGGCGGTACGCGTCGCCAATCTACATGCGCGCGTGGCCTCTCTCGGCTATCAGGTCGAGGATTGGGGCAACATTCCGGTGGAACAGAAGGAAGCCTGGCCGGAGGGCGACCCCCACGCCAAGTACCTCTCGCTGATCGCCTCCGCCTGCGAATCGCTGGCCAACCGGGTGTCCGAAGCTCTGCGCGGCGGCCTGCTGCCCCTCGTCCTGGGCGGCGATCATTCCGTCGCTGTGGGCACGCTCAGCGGCGTTTCCAGCCATTTTCGCGCCCGCGGCGAAAAGGTTGGCCTGATCTGGCTCGACGCGCACGCCGACATGAATACGCCCGGCAGCAGCCCGAGCGGCAATATACACGGAATGCCGCTGGCCTGCATTCTGGGCGCAGGCCCCCCGGAGCTGGTTGACCTGTTGGGCTATCATCCAAAAATCGACCCGCGCCACGCCGTCATCGTCGGCCTGCGAGACGTCGACGCCATGGAGAAACCGCAAGTCCGTGACTCCGGCATACGCGCCTTCACCATGCGCGACATCGACGAACGCGGCCTGCGTACCGTCATGGAGGAGGCGATCGCGATCGCTACCGAAGGAACCGCGGGACTCCACCTGTCGCTCGACATGGATTTCTGCGACCCGGTGGATGCTCCCGGAGTCGGTACTCCCGTCCGCGGAGGCGCGACGTACCGTGAAGCGCATTTGGCATTGGAAATGATCTGCGATTCGCGGCACATGGTCTCCATGGAAGTGGTGGAAGTGAATCCTGTGATCGACGAGCGGAATCGCACCGCCGATTTCGCCGTCGAACTGATCATGTCCGGATTGGGAAAACGCATTCTATGAAAATACGAGTAGCCGTGATTTACGGCGGCCGCACCGGCGAGCACGAAGTCTCGGTCCGTTCGGCAAAAGCGATCCTCGCGGGGTTGGACCCGGAAAAGTACGAGAAAATCGAGTACTTCATCGACCAGCAGGGCAAGTGGAGCCCCGGTCCGATCCTGCCGGAACCGGGCGCCCATCCCGGCATCGACGTGGTCTTCCCCGTTCTGCACGGCACCTTCGGTGAGGACGGCACCATGCAGGGACTCCTCGAATTGGCCGACCTGCCTTACGTCGGCGCGGGCGTCATGGCCTCCGCCATCTCCATGGATAAGGAGATGATGAAGCGTGTCTGCAGGGAACGCATGTTGCCGATTGTCGAATACGTGACGGTCACGCGCGATTCCCCCAACGTCCTGCAAGCCTGCCGACGCCTGTCCTTTCCCGTCTTCGTCAAGCCCGCCAATCTCGGCTCGTCCGTCGGTATTTCCAAGGCCCATGACGCCGCGGAACTGGAGGCCGCCTTCGCCCTCGCGGCGCAGTTCGATCGCAAGGTGATTGTGGAGCGGGCCATCGTCGGCCGCGAACTGGAGTGTTCCGTGCTGGGCAACCAGGCGCCCATTCCGTCCCTGCCCTGTGAGATTCTTCCCTCCCGCGAGTTCTACGACTACGAAGACAAATACCTGCTGGACCTGGCGCAGACGCGCGTCCCCGCAGACCTGCCGGCCGAGTGCACCGAAGAGTTGCGCCACCTGGCCGTGGAATGCTATCGCGCCGTAGAGTGCGAGGGCATGGCGCGCGTGGATTTCTTTCTGGAGGCGGGAACCAATCGCCTCTACATTAACGAGATCAACACCATCCCCGGCTTCACCTCGATCAGCATGTATCCCAAGATGTGGGAGCACAGCGGGATTGCCTTCGGCGAACTTCTCGACCGTCTGATCGCTCTCGCGCTCGATCGCGACAAGCTCAAGAAAGCCACACGCTTCACACGATGAATCGCCTCGTCGCCCTCTGTCTCCTCGCCGGCATCGCCCAAGCCCAGGAGCTGCCCAAGCGGTACGCGGCCCACCGCGCGCCCACCGCCATCCGCATCGATGGCCGGCTCGACGATGCCGCCTGGCAGCGCGCCCCCTGGACCGATAACTTCGTCGATATCCAGGGCGCGAAACTGCCGCTGCCGCGATTTCGCACGCGCGCCAAAATGCTCTGGGACGACGAGTACCTCTACGTGGCCGCGGAACTTGAGGAACCCCACGTGTGGGCCACGCTGACCGAACACGATTCCGTCATCTTTCGCGACAACGATTTCGAGGTTTTCCTGAATCCGTCCGGCGACGGGCGGAACTACTTCGAGTTCGAGATCAACGCGCTCAATACCGGCTGGGATCTGTTCCTTCCCAAGCCTTACCGCGAAGGCGGCAAGGCGGACAACAGTTGGGAAATACCCGGCCTGCGCACCGCCGTGGCGATCCAGGGCACGCTTAACGACGCGAGCGACCGCGACCGCGGCTGGACCGTGGAGGTCGCCTTTCCGTGGACCGCGTTCGCGTCGCGTGCCCCGGTCGTCCGCCCACGCCCCGGGGATTCCTGGCGTATCAATTTCTCGCGCGTCGAGTGGCAGATCGAAGAAGGCGCCGGGTCTTACCGGAAAGTGCCGGGCAAGCCCGAGGACAATTGGGTCTGGTCGCCGCAAGGGCTGATCAACATGCACGTGCCGGATCGCTGGGGATACGTGCAGTTTATCCGGTAGAATCCCGGGGCGATCTGGGCTGCGCGTTACACTGGAAGGATCGGATCTCGCTCGATGTTTCGCCTCACCATCGGTTTACTATGTTCGGCCGCGCTTCTCACCGCGCAGGACGACCTCGATCAGCAGCTCCGCAGCATCATCGGCGCCTATGCCATCGCCGCCGAGAACGCAGCCGACCCCGTCAACTCCGAGCAGGCCCTGTACGCCGGCGCTATCCCCGCCATGCTGCGCAAGCTCGATCCGCATTCGGTCTTCTTCGACCCCGAGCAGTTCGAGCAGCTCAAGCGCATGGAATCCTCCACTTCGAAGGGATTCGGCAGCGTGGTGTCGATTCTTCCCGGCCGCGTGATCGTCTGCAGACCCTGGCCGGCACGCCCTCCCAGAAAGCGGGCCTCTCGCCGGGCGATGAAATTCTGGCCGTCAACGGCTACATCATCGGGCAGCTCGATACCGAGCAATTGCCGCAGCTTCTGGAGCAATCGCGCCAGCGGCAGGCGAAGCTCGACGTGCGCCGTCCCGGCATTCCGAGCCTGCTACACTTCACCCTGACGCCGGAGGAAATGCAATCGCCCAGCGTCGACCGCGCCTTCTTCATCGGCGCCGGCATCGGCTACATACGCGTCAACAGTTTCGACGAGAAGACCGCGCAGGAAGTGAAAGCAGCCATCGAGAAACTGGGAGGCGATCGTCTCGCAGGCCTGGTGATCGATCTGCGCAACAATCCCGGCGGCGTCTTGACGGCCGCGGTGCAAATGGCATCGCTCTTCCTACAGCCCGGCATGAAGATCGTCACCGTGCGCGGCCGGCACGTTCCGGAGTCTACCGAAACCGTGCCCACCATCGCCACGCCCTACGGTTTTAAACTGGCGATCCTGGTGAACGAGAAATCGGCCAGCGCTTCGGAGGTCGTCTCCGGCGCCATGCAGGATCACGATCGCGCCACCATCCTCGGCGTCCCCAGTTTCGGCAAAGGCCTCGTGCAGAGCGTCTTCCCGCTCACTGAGGGTACGGGCCTCGCGCTCACCACGGCGCTCTACTATACGCCGAGCGGGCGCTCCATCCAAAAACCGCTGGACGCTTCGCGTTTCGGACTCGCCGCCACCACCGCGCACCCCAACAAGCAGAGCGAATTCCACTCGGATAAGGGCCGCATTGTGACCGGCGGCGGCGGCATCCAACCCGATATCGTCGTGTATCCGCCCGTTACCAATCGTCTGCGCAACGTGCTCGATGCCAGCGCCAGCTTCACCAACTTCGCTACCGAGTTTCTGCGCTCCAACAAGATCGATGCGGATTTCGAGGTCTCGCCGGAACTGCTCGATCAGTTCCGCGTCTTTCTCTCCGATCGTCAGATCCGGCCCGGTCTCGCCGAATGGCTCGCGGAGCGCGAATTCGTCTCCAACCGGTTGAAGACGGAACTCTTCAATCAGGCCTTCGGCGTGGAGAAGGGCGATGAAGTGGAAGCCCAGCGCGACCCCGTCATCCTCAAGGCGCTCGAAGTCGTCACTTCCTAGGAGACACGGATGAATTCACGTTCCCTTTGCGTCGCGTTGTGCCTGAGCGCCCTGCTGCCCCTGGCGCACGCACAAAAGCTGACTAATCCATTCTTCGCCTTCGACAATGGCACTGGCCGCGATCAGAAGGTGCCCCTCGAAGAGCAAGCCGAGCTGGTGAAGCGCACCGGGTACGCAGGCCTCGGCTACACCGGCGCCTTGCGGATTCCCGAAATGCTGCAGGCGCTCGAAAGCCGCGGCCTCAAGATGTTCAGCATCTATGTACCTGTCCGCCTGGATGGTGACCATCCCGGCTACGACCCGGCGCTTCCCGAAGCCATACGACAGTTGAAAGGCCACGGCACGGTAATCTGGTTGACCGTGCAGGGAACCGCACCCGATGGCGAGGCGCGCGCCACCCGCATGGTCCGTGAAGTGGCGGACCTCGCCGCCGCCAGTGGCCTGCGCGTCGTGTTGTACCCGCACATGGGCCTATACGTGGGGCGCGTGGAAGACGCGCTGCGCATACGCAAGCTGGTAGACCGTCCCAACGTGGGAGTGAGCTTCAACCTGACCCACTTCCTCGCAGTCAAAGACGAGCCCAACCTGGACCAGCGCCTGCGCGAGGCAATGCCCTACCTGGAATTGGTCAGCATCAACGGCGCGGAGCATGAAGGTGGTTGGGACCGCCTCATTCAACCGCTCGACCGTGGCGCTTTCGATGTTTTTGGCTTCCTGAAAAAACTCGTGGCTGCCGGCTACAAGGGTCCCATCGGACTTCAGTCCTATCTGGTGCCGGGCGATACCGAAGACAACCTGAAGCGCTCCATGGCAGCGTGGAAGAGCTTCCAAGCTCGAATTAACGCACCAGCGCGTTGAACAGAAGTTTGTAGGTGCCGTGCATCTGGGCGCGGTGCTGAGCTGGGAATCCGATCAGCACCACGCGTCCTTCTCCCAGCTTGGCGGATACCACGGCAGCCCGGCGCGTCAGGTTTTCTTCACCCACCAGCCAGCCGCTGGCAAGCAAATCACGGTCGTCATAGCGCGCGATGGTCGCATAGTTCTCGGAGTTCTGGGCGGTGATCTCAAACGCCGGACTGTTCAAATAGAGAGCCAGCCCGTGGGACGGCATTCCGTACGCCAGCGGATTCGTGTTGTCGAATGTAACTTTCAGCGTGGAACCGGGACACCAGAATTCCATCGTGCTCTTCCCCTCGAGCACGTTGCGCACACCAATGCCCAGGCGATCCACCGGGAAGGCCGTCGCCGCATTGAGCGTGACCAGCGTGCCGCCCTTCTGGACGAACTCGCGGATCGCGGTGACACCTTCGGTGCCGATACCGGTGCGGTACTCCGGCGGCGTGTTGCCGCCGCGCCCGCGTCCGCCCTCGCCGCCTGCTGCGCCAGCCGCAGCTCCGCCGCCGCGTCCACCGCGCCCGCCGCCTCCGGCAGCCGTGTCTCCCGTGATGGTCGCCGTGGAATCGTTGGGAACCACCAGCACATCGTATTTGTCGATCAGGTTTCCGGCCTTGATCTCAGGATCGAAAATGGAAGTGTACGGGAAGTTGAACTGCTCCAGCACCAGCCGCGTCCAACCCTCATCTATGTTGCCGCCGCCAAAGCGCTGGTACATGGCGATACGCTGCCGCTTCATTTCGTGCGCTCCGCTCGAAAGCGCACTCCGCAGCGGCGTAAAATCGACGCCCGTCTGTTTGGCCACGGCCTCGAGCACCGCCTCCGAACCCGTGGGAATCACGAAATCGCCCGGACGCAGTCCGGCGGACGCCTTGTCCACGCGCCGCAGCGGCACGCCCTTGTCGAACAGCAGGTTCATCGCGCGGAAGCTGTCGTTCAGGCGGCCGTCGGTCGAATAGCCGTTGCCGCCGCGCGTGACCTTCCCCGCCGGCTCGATGGGTGCGGCGACCTTCTCCATCGCTACATCGCCCAGTTCATCCACCGGATCCACGCGTACTCCCATGTATTCGAACATGGTGTCGGTGGCCATATCGTACGGGCGGATCGGCGAGCCATCGCGGTTGCGCGTCCACTCGTTATCCGGGTAAAACGTGCGGTCCAGCAGATAGCGGATCAGGCCCATTTTCGGCTGCGCCATGGGAACCACGAACGAGCCGGCAGGATACGTCATTCCATCGCTTGTGGTGAAAGCCTTCGACGCCCGTTGGATCTCGACGCCCTGTACCAGCAGCTTGTTCACCATCTTGATGGAGGTCAGCGGATCGTGCTGCAGCGCGGAGATCAGGTATGCGGCAGGCTTACCCGCGGCGCCCCGCTCGGTCTGCCGCTTGGCCTTCAGATAGGCGTTCCACAGCACCGTTTCCCGATTGCGCGCCGCCAGGTCGAGCGTGGCCCAGGCCGAAACCTTCTGTCGCTCCACGATATCCCGCAGGTGCCACCAGCCGCCCGGCCAGGGGTTGGGAAAAATAGTCTCCGCCTGGTACACGGGCAGGTTGCGCGTATTGCCGCGCAACTGATCGGGATGCATGAACTGCGGCGTCGCCAGGCGCGCGGCGGCCGATTCCGTGAGCATGCCGGCAATATTGTGGAAGGGCGTGATCCAGTGAAAGCCGAAGTGGCCCCAGCCGGAATAGATGGCGCCGTTGATGGCGCCGGACAGATTGGCCTCTTCTTCTTTGTATGCCATGTGCGCGCCGTACCAGCTCAACTCGCGCCAAAGGATCGGGTCCGCATAGGGGCGGACCGGTTCGGCATACGGCGGCAGGAAAATGCGCGCGCCGTTGGCGCCCATGCCGTGGTGGTCGACGTAGGCCTCGGGCTTCCACTCCGTGAAGAGGATGCGCGCCATGTACTGCGAGTCCGGAATGTTGGTCTGGAAGGCGTCGCGGTTGTTGTCGTGGCCGGCGTATTTCTGATACAGCCACGGCGGGTTCGTCCCCTCGTAGGGCGTGCCGAGCTGCTTGTTGTACCAGTCCGTGACCATGATTTCGCCATCCGGATTGAAGCAGGGCACTTCGATGAAGATGACGTTATCGAGGATCCGCCGCGTCTCTTCGTCCTTACGCGCGAGCAGATCGTAGGCCAGTTCGGGAGCCATCTGCGTGCCGCCGATCTCCGTCGCGTGCATGCTCATCGACTGCACGACGACCGCCTTTCCTTCGTCCCTCAGTGCGCGCGCCTGCGCCTCCGTGATTCCGCGCGGATCGCTGAGTTGCAGGTTGACCTGCCGCAGGCGTTCGAGCTTGGCGAAGTTGGCAGGCGCGGTCACAATCACCATGAGGAATGGATTGCCCATCGACGTGGGCCCCATGTTGATGACCTTCATCCGTCCGCCGCTCTGCTTTTCGAGAACGCCGTAATACTCGACGATCTTGTCCCAGCGGGCCATCTTCTTGTCCGCGCCCAACTGGAAGCCGAAGAATTTCTCCGGAGAAGTGATTTCCTGTGCCACCGCGGACCCCAGTAACAGGACGGCCGCGAGGATCAATCGAAGGCTGCGCATAGAATCCCTTAGAGGATACAGCAGCAATACCGCACGATGCAAAAGACGCCATGCCGACTGAGGGCCCAATCCGAGCCGCGACGGTAACGGAGCGCTGGCCGAAGCCTCGCCACAACGCCTGCGCTATCATAATCTGGAAAACCATAATGCGCGTGCCCCTTGGAAATGATGAGTGGTGCCTCAGCGACTCGAGCGATCTTCCCAATGACGAGTCCGTCGAGTTCCACGGAAGTGAAGCGCTCGCATTGCAATGGGCGCACCAGTTTCGCGGCGACCCCTTCGCCCAACGCACCCTCCGCCACCTTCTCGGCCGCACCACCCTGCCACGCAATGACGAACAGGTAGCCCGCGAAGTCGCCTGGCGATTGACGCGCGGTGTATGGAAGGCGCACCATCCCGCAATCCAGATCCCGACTGCCGATCGCGGAGTTCCCCAGGAAGAACCCGCGGCGTTTCCGCAACAGGAGCGGCGCCAGGCGCCGCCGCGCGAATCCACTCCGCCGCCGGAAGCCCCCCTGTTTCCTCCCGATGTAGACGCGCTGGCCATCGCCGAAGCGCAGAAGCGTGCAGCCGCGGAGGGTGTGCCGTTCTGCGAGGAATGCCTCCGCGCCCAGATGGCATCAGCAAGATAGCCCATGACGACCGCCGCCCTGGTTCAAATCCTCGATGCGCTCTGGCCCCCCGGCCTGCCTCCACGCATGGCAGTCTTCGCCATCCTCGACGGCGCGCGCGATGAGCGCATCTACGACGCCGTGCAGGGCACCTTTCTGCCCAAGGACTGTCTGTACTCCGGCGACCTTCCGCGCCAACTCCAGGCGACCGCGCCTTATCTCGTACAACTCGAGCGTGACGATCGCTTCACGCGCTATCTCATCGAAAAGGGATGGGGCAGCAGTTGGGCCACATTCCTGCGCACCGAAAGCGGCATCAAATCCCTGCGCCGCCACTTGCGCGAATTCCTGCGCGTGCGCGACGAATCCGGCAAGCGCCTGATCTTCCGATATTACGACCCGCGCGTCCTCCGCGTCTATCTCCGCACCTGCTGGGCCGCCGAGCTCGATACCTTCTTCGGACCCATCACCGCCTTCATCGCCGAAGGACAGCTACCGGAAGAGATCCTGGAATTCCGCAACCAGAAGGGCACGCTCGCCTCCTCCGTAAAGAAGGTCTTCCTCCCCACACCAGTCGATTGAATTTCAGCGCCGCCTGAACTAGACTGCATCCCATGGATCTGGGTTCCACGTTGCGAAAATCCGCCCTGCGCAATCCCGAAAAGCTCGCGGTCATCTGTCGCGAACAGGTAGTTTCTTACGAAGCCCTGGACCGCTCCAGCGATGCCCTGGCACGCTGGTTCCTCCAGCAGGGATTGCAGGCCGGAGACCGCGTGGCCATCCACTGGTGCAATTCCGTCGAGGTGGTGAACCTCTACTACGCCTGCTTCAAAACCGGCCTGATCGCGGTCCCCGTCAACAACCGCCTGAAGGCGCCGGAGATCGCCTATGTTTTGGGGCACTGCAAGGCGAAGCTGTGTTTCAGCCAGCCCGAACTGGCGTCACTCTCCCAGGAAGTCCGCCCGGATTGCCCGGAACTCCAGCAAATCTACACCTCGCTTCCGCCGCTCGAAACCGCGGATTCCGCTGCCCTGCCTTTGCCTGACGTCGCGCCCCACACGGTCGCGGCGATCTTGTATACGTCCGGCACCACCGCGCGCCCCAAGGGCGTCATGCACACCCACATTTCGCTCACCGGTTCCGCGCAACTGATGCTCGAGCTCGGTCTGGACGAAACCCATACCGCCCTGGCCGCCACCCAGATGTTACACATCTCGGCCCTCGCCTGCGCGCTGATCCCGCAAATACTCTGCGGCGGCACGGTCGTCCTGCTCCCGGCCTTCGACGCGGGCGCCGCCCTGAACACCATCGAACGCTGGCGCTGCACCGCCATCCTGATCCTGCCGGCCCTGCTGAGCTTCGTCGTCGATGAACAGGGCCGCAGCCCGCGCGAGGTAAGTTCCATCCGTCTGTGCATCGCCGGCGGCGATACCGTGCCGGTAGCGCTGCAGCAGAATTTTCGCACGCTCTTCCGTGTCCCGGTACGCGAGCTTTACGGCATGACCGAAACGGTACCCGTCACCTGCATTCGGGAAGACGCGCCGCGAATTGGCTCGATCGGCCCCGCCGTCGGCGCAATCGACACGCGCGTGGCCGATCTCACGGGTAAGATCGTGGCCGGCGGCCAGTACGGCGAATTGCAGGTGCAAAGCCTGGCCAATTGCGTCGGCTACTGGGACGATCCGCAGGCCACCGCGGCCGCCTTCGATGATGGCTGGCTGCGCACTGGCGACCTCGTACGCCGCGATACAGACGGCTTCTTCTGGTTCGAAGGGCGCGTCAAACAGATCATCATTCGCGGCGGCTCCAACATCTCGCCCCAGGAAGTGGAAGAGGCTCTGTATCACCATCCCGCCGTCCTGGAAGCCGGCGTCATCGGCGTGCCGGACCCGGTCCTTGGGGAGAAGGTGGTCGCCTTCGTCGCGTTGCGCGACGGCTTCACCGCCGGCGAACAGGAACTGCGCGATCTGGTCCGCAGCCGCATCGCAGACTACAAGACTCCGGAGCGCATCCTGTTTCTGCCGGCCCTCCCCAAAGGACTAACGGGCAAGGTGCAGCGGCGCGAGTTGCGAGATCTCGTCGCCGCGCTCCTGGATCCCGATCATGCCGCCGGCGCTTCGGCAGCCGGCACTTCGTAATGCGAAGTGAACTGTTCGGTCTCCGTGGACCCGGCCAGCGCCCGCGTGGAACTCTCGCCTCCCGAGATTACCTGCTGCACTTCGTCGAAATACCCGGTGCCCACGAAACGCTGATGCCGCACCGCCGAGTACCCGTACTCTCGCGAAACTTCGAATTCCCGCTCCTGCAATCCCGCATAGGCCGACATCCCGCCGCTGGCATATTCGTGGGCCAGTGAAAACATGCTGAGGTTCAGCGCGTGGAACCCGGCCAGCGTGACGAACTGGAATTTGTAGCCCATGGCGCCCAGCTCCTGCTGGAAGTGAGCGATCGTTGCATCGTCCAGCTTCTTCTTCCAGTGGAACGAAGGCGAGCAATTGTACGCCAGAAGCTTTCCCGGGAACTTCGCATGGATCGCTTCGGCAAACGTCCGCGCCTCCGCCAGATTCGGTTCCGACGTCTCACACCAGAGCATGTCCGCGTACGGGGCATAAGCCAGTCCGCGCGCGATCGCCGCCTGTATGCCGCCGCGGAAATGGAAGAACCCCTCCGTTGTCCGTCCGCCGGTCAGAAAGGGAGTATCGCGTGGATCGATGTCACTCAACAGGAGGCCCGCACTATTCGCGTCCGTGCGGGCCACCAACACAGTCGGAACCCCCATTACATCCGCCGCCAGGCGCGCGGCAATCAGCTTCTGCACAAATTCGCAGATCGGCACCACCACCTTGCCGCCCATATGCCCGCACTTCTTCGCCGAGGAGAGCTGGTCTTCGAAGTGCACCGCCGCCGCACCCGCCTCGATCATCCCCTTCATCAGTTCGAATGCATTCAGCGGACCCCCAAAGCCGGCCTCCGCGTCCGCCACGATCGGGGCAAACCAGTACCGGCCGTTCATCTCTTCCGCGCGATGGATCTGGTCGGCGCGCTGCAACGCGTTGTTAATCGCGCGCACCACCGCCGGCACGCTATTGGCCGGATACAAACTCTGGTCCGGATACATCTGGCCGCCCAGGTTGGCATCGCCCGCCACCTGCCAGCCGCTCAGGTAGATTGCCTTCAGCCCGGCCTGCACCTGCTGCACCGCCTGGTTGCCGGTCAGCGCACCCAGCGCCGCCACGTAGGCTTCCGTCTGCAGCAGATGCCACAGCCGCTCCGCACCCATGCGGGCCAGCGTGTACTCGATGCGGACTGTACCGCGCAACCGTTCCACATCCTCCGCACGGTACGGCCGCTCGATCCCTCTCCAACGCGGATCGCTCTTCCACGTCCGCAAAAGCTCTTCAGCGTAATTCAACATACAGTTTCGTCTCCTGATCGCGGGCCGTCCGGCAAACGGTGGCCGCGGCCGCGCTCCTTCCGTAGTAGATGCCGGATTCCGCCAACTGCCAAACGCGCTGGGCCGAACCGGACCGCCGGTCCGAATCGGACACCGCGGCCAGCGGATCTTCGCCGTCCGCGGTAGCATAGCTTGCATAAGGAATCAGTGCCATGTTCGCCACACAAGAAAAGCCGATCCAGATAACCGCCCCCCTTACGGATGCGCAGCAGGCCATTCTCACCGAAGAAGCCACCCGCTTCCTGTCCAAGCTGGCGCAAGCCTTCGAACTCCGCCGGCGTCAACTGCTGGCTGACCGGCGCGAACGGCAGCAGGCTGTCGACAACGGAACCATGCCGGAGTTTCTGTCATCCACGGCGGACATCCGCACTCGTGAATGGCGAGTGGCGCCCATCCCCGCGGACCTTCTCAATCGGCGCGTCGAAATCACCGGCCCCGTCGAACGCAAGATGATCATCAACGCGCTCAACTCCGGCGCCAATGTCTTCATGGCGGATTTCGAGGATTCCAATTCGCCCACCTGGAGCAACGTGATGCAGGGCCAGGTCAACCTGCGCGACGCAGTGCGCGGCGAAATTACCTATACCAGCCCAGAGGGGAAGCGCTACGAGGTCTCCGAAAAGCCGGCCGTCCTGATGGTGCGCCCGCGCGGCTGGCACCTCACCGAAAAGCACGTCCTGGTGAATGGCGAACCCATCTCCGCGTCCCTCTTCGATTTCGGCTTGTTCTTCTTCCACAACGCCAAAACGTTGATCGCCGCCGGCTCGGGCCCTTATTTCTACCTGCCGAAAATGGAAAGCCATCTGGAAGCCCGCTTGTGGAATGACGTTTTCCTTCTGGCACAGCAGGAACTCGGGATATCGCGCGGCACCATCCGCGCCACCGTGCTCATCGAAACCATCTTCGCTGCTTTCGAAATGGACGAAATCCTGTGGGAGCTTCGCGAGCACTCGGCCGGGCTGAACTGCGGACGCTGGGACTACATTTTCAGCTTCATCAAGAAATTCCGCAACCGGCCGGGCTTCGTCCTGCCCGACCGCGCCCTGGTCACCATGGACCGCCACTTTCTGCGCTCCTATGTGGACCTGCTGATCCAAACCTGCCACCGCCGCGGCATACACGCCATGGGTGGCATGGCCGCCCAGATTCCCATCAAGAGCGATCCGGCAGCCAATCAGGCTGCACTGGAGAAGGTGCGTCAGGACAAACTCCGCGAGGTCTGGGCCGGCCACGACGGGACCTGGGTCGCCCACCCCGGCCTGGTTTCGGTGGCTCGCGAAGTCTTCGATACCTACATGCCGTTCCCCAACCAGATCGATAAGAAGCCGGCCACCGAGAGCAACGTCATCAGTTCCGCCGACCTCTTGACCGTTCCCGATGGCGACATCACACAGGAAGGTCTGAACCGCAACATCGACGTGGGCCTTCAATATCTCGCCACCTGGTTGTGCGGCAACGGTTGCGTGCCCATCTATAACCTGATGGAGGATGCCGCCACCGCCGAGATCTCGCGCGCGCAGGTCTGGCAGTGGATCAAATACGAGGCGCGCCTTACTGACGGCCAGCGCGTCACTGCCGACCTGGTGAAACAGGTCGTGAAGCACTACGGCGAACGGCTCGCCTCCCAATTCCCGGCGCGCGAACTCTCGCTCGCCTGCCGCCTATACGAGGAGGGGATGACCAACGAGGAATTCCCCGAATTCCTTACCCTGAGCGCCTACGAGATGCTCGAATAGATTTCGAAGCTGCGCCAAACGACCATCGATGTCCGATATCGACTGGACAAGGCCGCGCCATCGCCGCATACTGACATCATGAGCCCCTACAGCGGGCTGAACCCGATCCTCTCGCAGCTTCGCGACCATCTCGGTTTCCGCCGCATGGAGTGCGGCATGCAAACCCTCTCCGCCCACGCTTCCGCGTTCGCATCGCTTGACGCCGCTCAGCCCAACGCCGGAATTCTTCTCGGCCTGGTCGCTCAATGGGTGGATGCCGGCTTCGCCGCGCCCGAACTCGTTCGAGACTTGCTCCGGCGCTTTCCCGCACGAGCATCGCGCCGACCTGCCGCTCCTCGACTACCTGCACGTGCGCCTCGCCGAAGGCATGGTCGCCATGGCCGCGCGAAGATTTTGCGCTGGCCGCCCAACACTTCCATTTCGTCCAGTCCCTGGAAGGCGAGATCGACGATGCCGAACTCCTCGCCATCTCCAACTTCTGGACCGCCCGCTGCCTGCGCCGCATGGGCCGCTACGACGACGCCCTCGGCTTCGCCGTAAGAGGCAGGCGGCTGGCGCTCGACTCCGGCTACGCGCCCATGGCCGCCATCATGCAAGTGCTCGAAAGCTGGCTGGCCTTCCAGAAGGGCAAGCTCAATGAAGCCGCACACCTGCTGCAGGCAGGCCGAGGCCGGCGCTCCTCAGCACCGACGATTTCGTCAGCCGCGGCAATATCCAATCCGCCTACGGCCGGATCGCCCGGCGCCAGGCGCGCCACGAAGCCGCGCTCGAATACTTCCACCGCGCCATCGCCGAATACCAGCGCCGCGACCCACACCACCTGCACCTCGCTCGCTCCCTCGTCAATATCGCGATCGTGGAACGCCTGCATCGCACTGCGCCAACAGCAGGAAATCGATCGCGCGTCCGCCCGCCGCCGCGCCGATTCCAGCGAAACCGCCGGCGAACCCTCTCGTACCGCGCGTGCGGAGATCGAGCGCCTGCGCGCCGATGCCCGCACCCAGCTCGCCTCAGCCCTCGCCATCTACACCGCTCATGGACAGCACCGCGGAATCGGCTCGGTGCACATCAATTCGGGCTTGCTCCACCTCGATGGCGGCGATCTGGAAAGCGCCGCCGCCGATGCCGCCACCGCCTTCGCACAGGGAGAGGACGCGGCGGGACTACATCCTGCTGGCGCGCGCACGCCTGCTCCAGTGCACCATCGAGAACGCCCGGCATCGAGGAGCAGATCGGCGAAGATCCGGCACACCACGCCCGTCTCGCCGCCGGCTTCGCCCGCGATGCCGTCGAGTATGCCCGGCAAACCCAGAACGCGCGATTGCTGGCGCGCGCCTACGTCTGGCAGGGGTTGACGTTTGCCGCCGCAGCCTGTCGCCGATCTCGAGGCCGCCCGCCGCTGCTGCCAGCCAGGCCATGACCCTGCTGCAGCCCGAAGGCGGAGAACGCCAGTGCGGCTGGGAAGAACTGGAGACTCTTGAAGTCCCGCGTGCTGCACGCGCGCCCCATCGACCCGCTGCTGCGCGCCTGGAGCAACGGCGCCGTGGAGAACAAGACCTTTCAGCAGATGACCGAGGAATTCGCCCGCATCGTCATTCCCAAGGTGTGGGAGCGGGAAGATCGCAAAGTGGCGCGCGTCGCCAAGAAGCTTTCCATTTCGCCGAAGAAGGTGCGACGAATCTTACAATCTGCCGGAGTCAGTGAACAACGCCATGTCTGAAAAAGTAGCCGTATTCGACACCACCCTGAGGGACGGCGAGCAGGCCGCCGGAACGCGCCTGGGCAGCCGCGAGAAACTCATGATCGCCCGGCAACTGGCGCAGTTGAACGTGGACGTCATCGAGGCGGGCTATCCCGCTTCCTCGCCCGAAGACTTCGAGGCGGTGCAGCTGATCGGCCGCGAGATCCAGGGACCCGCCATCTGCGCCCTTTCGCGCGCCGTGGCCGCGCGACATCGAAGCCTGCGGCAAGGCCCTGGCCAAAGCCAAGCGGCCGCGCATCCACACCGGCATCGGCGCCTCCGACATTCACATCGACTGGCAAGTTCCAGGACGAACGCTACGGCAAGACGCTGGCCGAAAAGAAGCGTCACGATCCTGCAGATGGCGGTCGACGCCGTCAAGCTCGCCCGCCAGTTCGTCGACGACGTGGAGTTCTACGCCGAAGATGCCGGCCGCGCCGACCCGCCTACCTGTTCGAGATGCTCGCAGCGGTGATCGATGCCGGCGCCACCGTGGTCAACATTCCCGATACCACCGGCTACACCGTGCCGGAGCAGTACGGCGCGCTGATCCGCAGCATCCGCGAGAACGTGCCCGAACATCGACCGCGCCGTGATCAGCGTGCATTGCCACGACGATCTGGGCATGGCGGTGGCCAACACGCTGCCCGGCGTGCTGAACGGCGCGCGCCAGGTGGAAGGCACCATCAACGGAATCGGCGAGAGGGCCGGGCAACGCGGCGCTCGAAGAGATCGTCATGGCGCTCCGCACGCGCGCCGATTACTTCGGCGTCCACACCGGCGTCGAGGCCCGCGAGCTGCATCGCACCAGCCGCCTGGTTGCCGACATGCTCGGCATGAAGGTGCCGCCCAACAAGGCGGTGGTCGGCGCCAACGCCTTCTCGCACAGCTCCGGAATCCATGTGGATGGCTTCCTCAAGGAGCGCGAGACCTACGAGATCATGCGGCCCGAAGATGTCGGCATGACGGAGAGCCGCGTGGTGCTGACCGCGCGCACCGGGCCGCCACGGGCTGCGCGACCGCCTGCGAGAAGCTGGGCTACACGCTCTCCGAGAGGAGCTGAACCAGGCCTACCAGCGCTTCCTGATGGTGGCGGACAAGAAGCAGGAGGTCTTCGACGAGGACCTGATGGCCATCCTGCACGACGAGATTCACCCGCTGCCGGAGATCTACCAGCTCGAATATCTGCACATCTACAGCGGCACCTCGGCCATTCCCACCGCCACCGTGCGGTTGCGCGTGAAGGGCGACATCACGCGAAGGCGCCGCCATCGGCGACGGTCCGGTGGATGCCGTCTGCAGGGCGATCTCCGCGGTCACCAACACGTCGGCCAAGCTGCAGCGCTACGAGATTCGCGGCGTCACCAGCGGCACCGAAGCCATGGGCGAGGTCACCGTGCAACTCGAGGAGGCGGGCCGCAAGGTCGTCGGGCCGCGGCGCTTCGACCGATGTGATCGAGGCCAGCGCCAAGGCCTACATCGATGGCCTGAACAAGCTCGCCACGGCCTATCCGCCTGCCGCCGCCGCGGCCTCCTGATCGAAACTGGAGAATGTCTTTCCGCCTTCGGCCAGCCGCTGCAATAGCGGAGCCGGGCTCCAGAACTCTGCGCCGTGACGCTGCTCGAATTCCGCGATCCGCGCCAGCACGCGATCCAGGCCGAGCGTGTCCGCATAGAACATCGGACCGCCCCGCCACGCGGGAAACGCATAGCCATTCAGGTAGACCACATCGATATCCGATGCGCGCAGCGCGATGCCCTCGTCCAGCAGCTTGGCGCCTTCGTTGATCAGGGCCAACACGCAGCGATCCACAATCTCCGCGGCGTCGATGTTGCGCCGTTCGATTCCCGCCGCCCGCGCCGTCTTCTCGATCAGCGCCTCCGTTTCCGGGTCGGGCGAAGCGCTGCGATTCTCGTCGTACTGCGACCAGCCGCGCCCCGTCTTCTGCCCGAAGCGTCCCATCTCGCACAACAGGTCGGCCACCAGCGGCTGGCGTACACCCGGCCGTCTCCAGGTGGCGGAACTCCTTGCGAATGCGCCAGCCCACGTCCAGCCCCGCCAGATCGCTCATCGCGAGCGGACCCATCGCCATGCCGAAATCGTACAGCGCCTGGTTGACGTGCCGCCACGCTGGCGCCCTCTTCCACCAGGAACTGCGCCTCGCGCAGGTACGGCCCCAGCATGCGATTGCCGATGAAGCCGCGGCAGTTTCCCGCCAGCACGCCCACCTTCTTCAGTTTCCTCGCCAGCGCCATGCACGTGGCGATCGCTTCCGCACTCGTCGCCTTGCCGCGCACAATCTCCAGCAGCCGCATCACGTTCGCCGGACTGAAGAAATGATTGCCCAGCACCATCTCCGGGCGCGCCCGTCACCGACGCGATCTCATCGATATCCAGGTACGACGTATTCGACGCCAGAATGCAGGCCGGCTTGGCGATCGCGTCGATTTCCGCGAAGACCTGCTTCTTGAGCGCCATGCCTTCGAATACCGCCTCCACAATGATGTCCGCCTCGCTCGAAGCCCGTCATAGCTCAGTTGCGGCGTGATCCGCGCCATGCGCTCGTCCATCGCGGCCTGCGAGAGCCGGCCCTTCTTCACGCTGCCCGCATAGTTCTTGCGGATGGTCGCCATCCCGCGATCCAGCGCCTCCTGGCGTCGTCTCCTTCGACGATCACCGGAATGCCGGCATTGGCGTAGTTCATCGCGATGCCGCCGCCCATCGTGCCCGCGCCGATCACCGCCGCGCGCCGGATCTCGCGCGCCGGCGATGTCCGCCGGCGATGCCCGGAATCTTCGAGACCGCCCGCTCCGCAAAGAATGCGTGGATCAGCGCCTTGCACTGCGTCGAGTACAGGCACTCTCGAAACAGCTCCGCCTCCACGCGCGCAGCCTTCTTCGAACGAAAGCCGCGTCGCGCTCTCCACCGCTTCGATCGCCGCCAGCGGAGCCGTCTGCCCGCGCTTCGTCTTCTGTGCCTGCGCGCGCGCCGCCGCGAAAATCGCCGGATCGCGATCGACCAGCTTGCCCTCGCGCCGGCTGCGTCGCGCGGCGCCGGCTTGCCCGCGATCTCTCGCGCAAACGCGACGGCGCCCTCCAGCAGGTCGCCCTCGACGATGCGGTCCACGATGCCCGCGCGCCAGCGCCTCTCCCGCGCCGATCGGTTCGCCGAACGCGCACATCTCCACAGCCTTCGCGACGCCCGCCAGCCGCGGCAGCCGCTGCGTGCCCGCTGCGCCCGGGATGATGCCCAGCTTCACTTCCGGCTGCCCCACCTGCGCCCCGGCCGCGATCACGCGATAGTGGCCGGCCATCGCCGTCTCCAGTCCGCCGCCGAACGCCTGACCGTGGATCGCCATCACCACCGGCTTCGGGCACTCCTCGATCGCCGCCAGGAACGGCAGCAGCGTGCGCCCCGGCTTCTCGCCGCGCACAATCTTGCCGAACTCCCGTATGTCGGCGCCGGCGATGAAGGTCCGGCCCGCGCCCATCACCACGATGGCGCTCACTTCCGCATCGGCTGCCGCGCTTTCGATGGCCGCCTGAATGCGCTTCCGGCATCCCGGGACCCAGCGCATTCACCGGCGGGTTATCGATCGTGACGACGGCAATCTCTTTCTCGCGGGTAAGTCGAACGTTCTCGCTCATGTCGCACACAGTCTATTGAGCCGTGGCCCGACCTGTCAAATCGCTCCAGGCGGAAGTGATAGACTCGTGCGGATTGATTATTCACGGCGTAGAGGAACTCAAGACGCTGGTAGGCTGCGAGACCGGCGTCGGTCCCTGGTTCACCGTTTCCCAGGACCTGATCTCCCAATTCGGTGAACTCACGGGCGACACGCAGTGGATTCACACGGACCCCGCCCGCGCGCAAGAGGAATCGCCATTCGGCGCGACCGTCGCCCACGGCTTCCTGACCCTATCGCTTCTCAGCCGCCTCGTGCGCGAAGCCGTCGACCTTCAGGGCGATTTCAGACTGAGCGTGAACTACGGCTTCAACCGCGTCCGCTTCCCCGCCCCCGTGCCGGTGGGATCGCGAATTCGCGCCCGCGTCACGCTCAACGCGCTTAAACGAATCCACGGACCACGTCGAAATCGTCTGGGGCGTCACCATCGAGATCGAAAGTGCCCCGCGCCCGGCGCTGGTGGCAGAGTGGCTGCTTCGGAAATATTATCTGAGGACCTCCATGACAGAGGCAAGCCAAATACAACCGCGCGCTGTTCGTCCTCGTCGCCGTCAACATTCTGAACTTCTACGATCGCAACGTCCTCGGAGCTCTGGCCGAACCCATCCGCAAGGAGTTCGCCCTCACCGATACCCAACTCGGTCTCCTCGGAAGCGCCTTCATCTGGCTCTACGCCATCATCGGTGTTCCGCTCGGAAAGCTCGCCGATTCCTGGAGCCGCAGGAAACTGCTGGCCGGAGGCATGGTGGTATGGAGCGCGCTCACCGGCGTCGCCGCGCTGGCCACCAGCTATACCATCCTGCTCTTCTCCCGCCTCGGCTTCGCCATCGGAGAGGCCGCCGTAGCGCCCGCTTCCACAAGCTGGATTGGTGATCTCTTCCCGCCTGCGCGGCGCGCGCGCCCCCTGGCCCTCTTTATGCTCGGCGTGCCCATCGGCGGCGCGGCCAGTTTCTTTTTCAGTGGGCCCATCGCCCAGGCCTATGGATGGCGGCTGGCCATGGTGATCGCCGCACTGCCGGCCCTCCTCCTGGTTCCCCTCTTGCTCTGCCTGCCCGAACCCGTTCGCGAGGCTACCCGCAAGTTCGGCAAACGTGCGTCCATCCGCGCCATCCTGAAGATCCCCACCATCTGGTGGATCATCGCTTCCGGCGCGCTTCTCAATTTCAATATGTACGCCATCGGCGCGTTCCTCCCTGCCTTTCTTAGCCGCATACACCACGTCAGCCTCGCGGGATCCGGCGTCGCCACCGGACTTGTCTACGCCACCGGAGGATTGGCCGGAGGGCTCGGCGCCGGCTGGATCGGCGACCGCATCTTCCACCGCCGCCAGGATGGCCGCCTCTTGTGTGCGGCGGCCTTCTCCGCCATCGGCGCGCCGATGGCCTTCTTTGGCATCGTGCAGCATGACCTCTGGACCGCCGTGATCCTGATGGCCGCCACCTACGCCGCGCTGAATTCCTATTACGGCCTGGTGTACTCGTCCATCCAGGACATCGTTCCGCCCGGCACCGTCGGCACCACGATGGCAATCTACTTCATGGCGATGTATCTGTGCGGCGCGTCGTTCGGCCCGCTGCTCACCGGCAAGGTCAGCGATCTGATGGCCCGCCGCGCCGCCGATGCCGCCGGCTCGCCTCAAATCACCGAAGCCTTCAAAGCCGTCGGCCTCCAGCAGGCGATGCTCATCATTCCGGTACTCTCGCTCCTCCTCGCCGCCGTGTTGTTCTGCTCCTCGCGGACTATCATCGAAGATATGCGCCGACGGGAAGCCGCCATCAAATGACCACCCTCGCTCTCGCCAACAAAATCGCCATAGTCTCTGGCGCCAGCCGCGGCATCGGGCGCGCCATCGCCGAATCCTTCGCCCGCGAAGGCGCCACCGTCGTCATCTGCGGCCGCAAGCTGGAGGCTCTCCAACAGGTCGCCGCCGAAATGAAGGATTGCGCCGGCCGGATTTATCCCGCTGGCCTGCCACGTCGGGCGCGCCGCCGACATCCGGCAACTGGTCGATACCACCCACCGCGAATTCGGCCGCATCGATATCCTGGTCAACAACGCGGCCACCAATATCGCCCAGGAACCGGTAGTTGCAGGTGGACGAGGCCAAGTTCGACAAGATGATCGAGATCAACCTGAAAAGCGCCTTCCGCTTCATTCAGGCCGTGGCCCCCGGCATGTGCGAGCGTGGCTCCGGCTCCATCGTCAACATCGCGTCCATTGCCGGCCTGCGGCCGCAATTCCATGGCATGCTCTACAGCATGACCAAGGCCGCGCTCATCATGATGACGCAGTCCTATGCGCTGGAGCTGGGACCCCACGGCGTGCGCGTCAACGCCATCGCTCCCGGGCTGGTGCAGACCGTGCTCAGCGAGTACTTCTGGAAGGACGAGGATCAAGCTGCGCCAGATCATCGAAGATCAGCCGATCAAGCATCTCGGACAGCCGCGACGAGATTGCCGAAGTCGCGCTCCTGCTGGCCGAGCGATCGCGGATCGTATCTCACCGGCCAGACGCTGGTCGTCGATGGCGGCCGCCTGCCTGCCCTGGTGAGGACATCGGTCACATTCCGGCCTGTCCAGGCCGTCGCGAGCAGGGCGGCCACATTGGTCTGTCCCCTTGATAACCCGCAGCGAACGCAAGCGATCATGGAGTCCATGATTTGCACAAGGCGTGATATCGGAAAACTGGCGCTGGCAGCGTTGCCCGCGGCGCGATCGTGGGCCGCGAAGCCCAATTCGCGTATTCGGCGGCGTACAGGTGGGCATCAACGCGCCCTACAGCTTCCACAACATCCCGGGGACGGCGGACGACATCCTGGACTACATGACCCAGCTCAATATCAGCGCCGCCGAATTGCGCCTGCAGCCGGTGGAGGCGTACCTGAAGGCGCCCACCCCGTGGGCCGCGCCCGCGGCGCCGCGCGGGGCCACCCGCCCGCCGCTCACGACGCGAACAAAAGGCCGAGCAGGCAGCGGTTGCCGAGGCGCAGGAGAAATGGCGCCTCTCCCAGTCCATGGACGGCTTCAAGGCCTTCCGCAAGAAG
Source organism: uncultured Solibacteraceae bacterium (assembly GCA_963792055.1). Taxonomy (GTDB): domain Bacteria; phylum Acidobacteriota; class Terriglobia; order Bryobacterales; family Bryobacteraceae; genus Solibacter. Next base: position 329,351 of record CAWBUV010000014.1, read on the forward strand.
TACGAGGACTGCCGGCGTGCTCATCCAGATCGTCAAATACGATGGCATCAACACGTTCAAGGACGACGTGGTGGACTATTGCTTCCAGGTGGCGAAGGCGCTGGGCGCCCATGCCATCTCGTGCGAGATTCCGGTGAGCCAGACCGAGCGGCTCGGCGCAATTCGCCGCAAAGCACAAGATGATGGTGGGCTATCACGGCCACGGCAACCTGACCAATCCGGAAGCCTTCGGCCGACTGGGAGCGTGGGAGCAGGCGTTCACATACTCGCAAATACAACGGCGCCAACGTGGACATCGGCCACTTCTTCGCCGCCACCGGAACTTCTCCTGCGGCGTGGATCAAGGCCGCATCACGAGCGCGTCACCCACGTTCATATCAAGGACCGCAAGGCCAACAACGGGCCCAATATGCCGTTCGGCCAGGGCGACACGCCGATCAAGGAAATCCTGCTCATGATGAAGAAGGAGAAGTACAAGTTCCAGGCGACCATCGAGATGGAGTATCCGGTGCCGCGAAGGCTCCACGCTGCTCGGCGGAGATCGGCAAGTGCGTGCGATATTGCCAGGACATTCTCTCCTGACCCGGCCGCCGCGGATTTCACCCTTCCGCCGCATCGAATAACGCCTGTAATCGCTCGCATGGTCCGCCGATTGCAAAATTCGGGGCGTGTTCCTAGCCACCCTCCTGCTAATTCACTCAGTTACCATGCCCGGCGCCGTCAGCGGCGTGGACCTTGCCACACAGGTGGGCCGCCCTTTCGACAGCGCGGCCATCGCGAAAGACGTGCGACGCTCTGGGGCCTCGGCCGCTTTAGCGATATCCGAGTGGAAACCATCGACCGCGCCCGAAGGCGCGGACGTCGTCTTTCATGCCACTCCCGAAGCCGCAGTACTCCGTTCAGAGGTGAAACTCAAGCCGAATCACTATGGCGTCCAACTCGTCGTTCCGCCGGACAGCCATGATCGACCCGCGCCAGCGCCCGTGACATGGCGCAGACTGCCGAAAAGCAACTCATCGATCGCGGCTATCCGAAAGCCAAGGTCGAATGGAGTTCGTGCCCGTCGGAACAATCGCTACGACCTCATCCTTACCGCCATCCCGGGCGATGCCCCGAAGGTCCGTGCCAGCGGCGATCTCGCACTGAAGGCGCCCAAGGTGTATTCCAGCGGCGCCATCGATAACCACGCCGCGAAGCTCACCTCCCATTACATCGCGCAGGGCTATTACGACGCCAGGGTCAACGTCACCCAGGAAGTCAAGGAAAAGAAGCCAAGGTCCACTTCGAGTGGTACGCGGCGATTTTCACAAGCCCCATCGACATGAAGACCATCTGCGGCTGCCTCTTCAGCCAGCGCCGCGAAGCCGAGCGCAAAGGCATCGTCGATTTCAGCGCGTCCTGGACGAATCCGGCGTCCCGAAGGTGCCAGCTCGGTAAACCCTACACCGTCGGCCGCATCAACTTCTTCGGATATAAGCACTACAGCGATTCCACCATCCGCCGCAACATGGTGCTGGACGAAGGCGCGCCGCTGGATAGCAGAAGCTCCGCAACAGTCTGGACCGTCTCAATCGCTCCGGCATGTTCGAAATCATCGACGAACGCCAGGTGCAGATCAAGGACACGCTTCGCCCCGGAGTGGCCGATATCAACATACGTCTCAACGAACGCAAGCACGGAGCATGGAACTTCTCCGGCCCGGTGCCGCTGAGCGCCTCCATCAGCATGCGCCTGCCTGCGTGGGGACAAGCAGGTGTTGGAACTCTCCAGTTATGCCGTGTCGTTCAACATGCTGGCTTATTCCTCCATGCTGAAACTCACTACGGCGAAACGCTTCCTTCCGATCATCGCGCTGGAGCGGCCCTTCACTCCGGGCGCCGGATGGCTCAGCGGCTTTGCGTTTTCGCCGCAACTTCCCCGGGAAGCTGATGGCGGCAAATTACCTATATACACAATTCGACCGGCGCATACAGCCGCTGCTGGCCGGACAACGCGGTCCGGATATCCTGGTGACCTTCAAGCGTCCCGCGGGCGGCGAGGCAACGCTGATTTGCGAATCTCCCAAGCCGCGCTTCTCGATGATCGCCGCGGATGGTACTTGGTGTCGGCCCTTAAGGTCGTCCGCTCGTTCGCCGCTTTCTGAGGATGCGGGGAGTATAATACTCCCGACATGCCAGACAACGCCAACATCATCCTCAACGTCTACGATGGCAAACGCCAACTACTCGAATAAGACTGTGAAGTGGAGCGCCCAGGCGATCGACGGGCGCGATCACTCAATGAACGCAGGACTCTGACTCTTTCCCGACCTGCCACGGCGGCAGCGTGTCGCTCAACGTCCGTTCTTCGATAACTTCGGCGACAACTATACCATCATCGTAAACGCGGATGGATTTGAAATCGGCGCGTGGCGCCCCGTCACTGTTTCCAAGATCGCGGTCCGGTAACCATGGATATCCTGCTGCTGCCCAACAACGGTGCCGCTGCATTTCGCCGGTGCCACTTGGGACAACCTGAGCCGTTGCGGCCCAACGTCGCCAAAATGATTCGCGCCTCCGCTCCCACGTCGCAGGCCGCCGCGCGCGATGTACACCGGCGGCTACGAGAAGCGTCCCGCATCCATCGCCTGCTTTCTCAATCTGGTCACCGCCATGGCCAACATGCAGCTGCCTTCCGGGAAGAACGCATTGGATTACTACTGGAATGCCTGTTGGCCGCAGGGAGACCCGACCACTCCCGCCTGGATCCAGCAGTTCGACAACGTGATGAAGCAGGACCGCTTTTTCTGCTACGTGGATCAGGCGATCCTCGCCGACATTCAGGCGGCCGCCAGACTGGGCGCATTCTCCAAAGAGCCAAGCCCCGAGAAGTGGGGCCACATCGGCGCCACCGAAAGCTACAAGCAGATGCAGTTCGACGTGGCCAACGTGCAGCTCACCTTTCATGGCCGCGACACCGCAACCTTCCAGGATGAAAATCACAACCCCGTGCAGTGCGTCAAGATCGAACCCGACATCGACTATTACAAGGACCTGGGCGCTCACGGACTGCTCGAAGTCATTCCCAACACCATCACCCATGGCCTGACCGATCCGAAGGTGGTCTACTCGCTTCGCTGGATCGCCACCAAACGCGAGCCCCATCTTCCGGAATTCAATCCGCTGTACACTGTGGAAGCCTAGTGCCGGCCGGTTGTTTGCGACGGTCTCCAGATTCTTATGATCAACCGGGCAGCAGCGGCGGTGGTATTACTGATGACCGCGGGTTTCCTTTTCCCCGCGGCCGCTCCCAATGCCCCAGCCGCAACCCCTGGGAATGCGGAAGAGTTGGGCCCATGGACTCCGGTCTGCCGCTATGTACGGATGATCGGCGGCAGCCAGCCGGAACAAGTCGCCGATCCCGCCAAGCAGTTCTGCCTCGATCCCGCGAAGACCACCGGCTGGCACGTCACCACGTTGATCGCCACCGTCCCCAATCCGGAGCTGACCCACCTTTCCCTGACCTTCGACCGCTATATCGAGAGCATCACCTGGGCTCTCGATGACGGCGACCTGGGGAAAGCAAGTTACTCCTTCGATAGTTACTGGTTTCCCTGGCGCTCCGATCAAAAGGCCGAGACCGATCCCGATAAGGGCAAGACCGCGGACAAGGATCGCGACCGGCGTTCCGACATGCCGGGCATTCTCCTCTTCCGCCGTAGCCAGCAAAGTCTGGACCCGGCTCTCCCGCACCCCGAGAAAGATCTCCTGATGGTCTTCCTGGTCGGCGAAACTCCCACCGATGGCATCAACCGTGACGCCTTCCTTAAGGCTTGGGATTATGCCACGGAACTGGCGAATACGCCCCTGCCCATTTGTGGGAATGCCACAAACGGCGCCAAGTCCTGCGTCGCCATCCTCGGCCCGAACTTCACTGGTTCGCTGCCTTCCCTGAAACTCCTGCTCGACAATCAGTCCGCGAAATCGCCAGGGCATGAGGCCTTTGTCATCAGCGGTGCCGTCACCGGCGAAGACCCCAGCACCTCGGCCCTGCCGCAAGGCACTCACTTCTGCACCACCATCGAAACCGACCGGATTCGATGGAAAGCTTTTACCGGGATCCTGGAAGATCTTTCCAAGGGCTCCTTCTGGGACGACACGGGCGCAGTCCCGAAACGCTTCGCCCTCCTCGGCGAAGATCAAACCGAGTATGGAAATCTGCAGAAAGCGGTGGGCGATGGCAAAAGCCCTCTCGCATTGCGCTTCCCCCGCGGCATCGCGCGCATCCGCAATTCCTTCGAGCAGCTCCCTGGGCTCGCCACTCCGTCTCGCAACACGGCCTATCCCGATTTGCCGCTGGTTCTCCGCGATACCGGCCAGGATACCCTCCCGTCCTTCTCCCAGCAGCAGAGCCCGGTATCGCAGTGGGCCGTTCTCGTGGAACTGGTCGCCACGCTTCGCCGCGAAGGCATCCGCTACGTCGGTATCGTCGCCACCGATCCGCTCGACGCCCTCTTCCTCAGCCGCGCCCTCCGCGCGCTTGCGCCCAATATCCGCATCGTCCTCTTCAGCGCCGATCTTCTCTTTGCGCGTGCGTCGGACCCTTGGGACCTCAGCGGAACCCTGGCCGTGACCTCTTACCCCCTGATCTCGCGCAACCAATACTATGCGGGCGCGGTTCGCCCCAGACGCGCTCAATTCGCCAACGACGGAGCCGAAGGCGTCTACAACGCCTGTCGCCGCATGCTGCTCGAACCCGCCACCGGCGACGCTTCGCCCTGCAGCGCGACCAACCAGACTCCTTCCGGCAAGGACTATCTTCTCGACTATGCGCCCCCTTCGCCCAGCCAAAACACAAGCACAAACCTGCCGTCTGGCTGACCATCCTGGGCCGCAGTGAGTGGTGGCCCGTCGCGGCTCTACCTGTCGATATGGAGAGCCGGCTGCTGGAAGGCCCCGCGCCCGCCTCCCACAACACCGAGCAGTTCTCCGTGGAAACCAGTCCGCGGCCCTGGTTCCTGTTCTTCTGGATTATCTGGAGTGCGTGCGCCCTGCACGTGTTCATCTTCTTCGGCATGAATATCAACCGCCGCAGCTTCTGGCCCTGGTGGGAAAACAAACTTCTGCGGCGCCTCGCCATGGGCTACCAGCGCGACTTGGCAACCAGGCGCCGCGCCACCCTCGCCGCAGCCTCACTCACCGTTGCCTTTGCATGCTGCTCGCTTACGGTCGCGATCGGGACGAGCGGCCTCAAAGGCTGGGGCTATCTCTCGGGTGACCAGGGCTCCGGTTACTTACAGCTTGCATCCGCGATCGTCATCGGCGTAGCGGCCATCATCGAAGCGCTGTGGGCCGTTTGGGGCATCGAGAAACCTGCCCATAAAGGCGCGTGGCTCGTTGCCGTGGCGGCCGCAGCGGTCGCTGAGATTGCCGGCGCCGCCTACGTCCTGTTCTCCTCTTCCAAAGAGCACCTGCGCGAATTCGCGGGATACCGCGCCGTACATATCGAAAGCGGCGCCTCGCCGCTGCTGCCCGTCATCCTCCTGCTTGTCCCCATCTATCTGTTCTGCTGGTGGCGTCTGTCGCGTCTGCGGACCGACGAAGAACGCCACTCCAGCGCACCGGTTGGCGAAGACGCGCGAGCTTTTCCTGGTCTCTCCATCCCCGAAGGCGTGCAAAAACTCGGCCCCGGTCAGTTGGTATTGGTCGCCGCGGCTCTCCTCGTATGGCTGATTTTTTTCAACCCCCTCAAGACGCTGTCCACTATCGAAGGCGCCTTCTACGATGTCGTCGTCTCCGCGCTCTCGGCCGTCGTCTTGGTCATGTATGTGCTGATTCTGGTTCGCTTCTTTGTGGCCTGGCGCAAACTGCGGAAAATGCTCCAAAGGCTGGAGCGCCATCCCCTGCGCTACGCGTTCACGCGCTTGCCGCGGAACTTTAGCTGGACCACCGTCTGGGCCGGCGATCCGCGGCCGCCGGCCCTCATGTTGACACGTTCGCTCGATGCCTTGCGATTGACGCCCGGCGCCGAAGTGCAGGCTCTGGCAAACTCGATCGACGAAGAGCTGTCCAAAAATCCGAACCACACGGCGCCGCCGTACCACATGGTGCCCCAACGAGTGGCACGTCTCAACCGCTCCTTAAACAAAGCGTTCGGCCTGCTCTCGATGCAGTTGCAGCCCGCCTGGAACGAAGGACTTTCCGATTCCATCGAGTCGCGGGAAAAGAAAGAAGAGGTTCCGGCGGAGTGGAAGCAGGATCGCCTCCGGATTGCCGCCGAAGAATTCCTCGCGGTGCGCTTCGTAACGTTCATCGGCTACACCCTTCGCATCATGCGGGGCTTTCTCGGCTTCATCAGTTCGGCGTTTATTCTGCTGGTAGTCGCGCTGTGCGTCTATCCCTTCGAAGGCCAGCGGTACATTGAATTCGCAGTTGTCTGCCTGTTCGTCATGGCCGGCGTGACGGTGGGAACGGTCTTTGCGCAGATGGACCGCGATCCCTTGCTGAGCCGGTTGAATGAAAGCAAGCCCAATCAACTCGGCCTGAGTTTCGTTTATCGCATGATCTCGTACGGCGCCCTGCCCCTGCTCACCTTGCTTGCCTCGCTGGTGCCCGATATCGGCAATTTCCTCCAGTCCTGGCTGCAGCCCGCCCTGCAGTCCTTGAAGTGACCCTGGTAGAACGTGAACACTGCGTCATAGCGCTCCTGCCCTATCCGCAACGGAGTTCTCTCCACCGTGATGCTCATGTCCCGGTAGAGCAGGCGCGTCAGAAAGAGCAGGAAGTATTCGTCCTTAGCGAACGGATCCCCCACGAACAGCACCCGCGCACCGTGAGCCAGCCCGGGCCGCAGAGCAATCATTTCTCTGGCGAGCCGCCGCGAAGGTGGCTGTACACTTTCGAAGATACACAGAGTCTTCGCGCTTTGCTGCTGGTGCTGTGGGGCAAGGAACAAGCCAAGCAGCACGGGTAGCGCGACTACGGATGCGGTCTGCCGCTCCCCCGGCAGTAGACGCAAGAGAGATTTTCGAAGCATCACGAGCATCACAGCCGCGTAGAGCGACCAACCGGCCATCGGAAGATACAGAAAGAATGCGGAGTAGTGCGCGATAAAGGCCACAGGCAGCAGGCTTACCAGCAGAAAGCACCACGCAAACAACAACGGCCGGCTGCGCCTCCATATGCCGAGTGCCAGCATCCCCAGCAGAAGTTGTACGGTGTTCGGGTCGCGAAATATATGCTCCTGGTACAACAGTGGATTCAGGTAAAGGTGGAAGGTGTCCAGGTAACGGCCGGGCGAGATGGTTAGCCGGTAGGCCGGATTCTCCACCAGGCTTCCCGCTCCCATGAGTTTGCCCGCTACATACGGCAGGGTGAGCAGCCCGGTAACGAGAACGACCCGCCAGTCGCGCCAGAGTCTTCGCAACGTTCGCCCGTGGTAAATAATTTCGTAAGCCGCCAGCATCACGGGGAAGCTCACGGCCATCTCCTTGGAATTGAGCGCGCACACATAAAGAGCGCTCACTATTCCCACGCACCGCCAGCCCGGCACGAGCCCTCGGGCACGGACCTCCAGGTACACGTTGAAGGCGCCCAGGTAGAAGGCGTAGCAGAGAAGGTCATACACCGTCCCGGTGCTGTAATAAAGGTCGACGAACCAAGCGTGGTAACCCCCAATCAAAAGTGCGAGAAATGCGACCTCGCGCGAGCCCGACAGCCCGAGCGCAAACCGCCACAGCAAACTCAGGTTGAGTGCCAGCAGGCCGAAGCACGCCACACGGAACGGCAGCGGATCAAAACCGAAGCAATGGTAGAGGGCGACGTAGAAGAGTCCGCCCAACGGACGATAAGACGTGGACCAGTAGCGCAGGTTGTCCACCATCAACGAGACCGGCGCACGATTCAGATACCCATGCAGGTTCATCAGATCGTCGCCCGAAAACGGCGCCGTGAGACCGTTGTGTGCGAATAGCAGCAGCCAGCCGAAGGCAACCAGGATGAGCGCAGTCTGCGAAATATCTTGACGTCTCACAGTGGCAAGCACACCGAGGGCAAAAATGCGCTCATCTGCGAAAAATGTCTCGACGCCTCACAACCGCAACGCACTGCCCCAATCGGAGCCGCGACCGTAAGGGAGCGCGGGAAGACGTCACCCGCAAACCGCTCTCACTCTAAAGAGTCCGAACCACCCGAATTCAACTACACCGCGCGCAAAGAATCCGCAATCAGACCTTGTGCCGGTCGTAATCGAAAGCCTCATCGAGCATGTGAAGCGTAGCCTCACCGTCGCGCGGAAGGTACACCGTCTTCAGAGGTGTACGCGGGAAGTCGGTCAACTTCCGCGCAACCGGGCCGTCATCCGTCCACTCGTATAGCGGGACTTCCCAAGGGTTGAAGGTATCGCTCAGGCCGCGTTCCTTAGCGATGCGGTAGAGATGCAGGTTTCCGGGTTCATGCCCCCCGAGCCACAGCCCGGCAAGATCGACGCGGAATTTGTCCTTGCCGAAGATCACCAGATTGGTCAGATAGTCGGTACCCACGTTGAAGCCGTCTCCATCCCGGCCGTAGATGCCTTCGATCATGGCCAGGCCGGTCTTCAGCACGCTCATGTTGTCGCACGTCTTCTGCGCCCAAAGCTCCTGCTCTATGGGTCGCAGGAAGGCGCCGTTGCTGTGCGACCCGCCGGTATCGTATCGGCTATAACCCAGCTTCCGGTGGCGCTCCAGCGAACCGTTCACCAACTCCTCGACACGTGGATTGACCTCGGATTTCACAATATCGGAGCGTCCCAGAACAGATTTCCAGCCACCGCAGAAACTGGTGAAAGGATGCGCCACCAGGCCCTGCTCGTTCTTCACGGTGAGCGTAAGCCCCATGCTATGCGCCTTCCACTTGGCAATATTGAGCAGCCACGTGCCAGGTTCGTTCACCGGAGCATAATGCGGAATGCGCTTGAACACCACGCCCTCCGGCACGGCGCTCCACGTGGTCTCCCATCCTTCCTGTAAATGGCGCTCGCGGCGCTCCGGATCCTGTGTAACGATTCCGAGCCGGTCGTTAATGTCCAGCAGACCGCGCAAGTTCCAACTCGCGTAGGAGGTGGAATCGACGAACGTGAATCTCGTGAGCCCGAGTTCCTTCAACCCCGCGACCAGCCCCTCGTAGAACTGCGGATCGGTGCCTGTGCCGAAGAGTTCCTCCGCCGGGCGCCCCCGCGGAGACAGACTGGTTGCATTGGGTTTGAGCACGATGCGGTTGTCGATGGGTATGCCGGGACGGTCGCTGCCCACGAAGATGAGCCGCGCGAGCTTCAGACCTTCGTTTCGTTTGGGCTCGGCATCCATCTTGTGCGCCACGCGTGTGCGGCGGATGAACACGGCTTTGGGGTTCTGCTCGATAAAGGAATGCGGCGTGAAATATCGCTGCTGCGTGGCCAGTACGCGCGACGCCAGGGCAGCCGTCCCAAGGGCCGCACCGCTTTTCAGAATTTCGCGGCGAGTCAAATTCATATCTCCCTTCCTCAACTGAAAGCGACCACTGCCAGGCGTCTGAAACCGGGCACCAGCACATCGGTGTTTGCACCCCGGCGGCAGGTCCGCAGCGCGACGGATGGTTGTCCGGGACGCAAGAGCGTAGCCGAGTTGTACACGCCTCGCACCTGAGCCATGATGTCGCCGCGCGTGGGCGACCCGTAGTTCACCAGGCGAAGAGTGAGATTGGCGCGTCCGTCCGCCTGCGAGGCCATCGCGATGACGGCGGACGCATCCCAAAGGCGGACCGGCCGCCGGCGGGCCGCAAGATCGAGAACGTCCAAGGCGAAATCGCCCGGGTCAACAATCAACTCCTTATAAACCAGAAGCCGGCCGGCGCCCAGCGTATAAAACCCTCGATCCTGGAACTGGCGCGCTACTTTCAGACCCGGCGCCTTCCACCACGACGATGCGTCGCCGCCATCGATCACAAGGCTTGCGCCGGCGCTGGCATGAGCCAGCAGGCGCCTGCTCAAGTCCGGCGACGGCGGACGGATCCCGGCCGCCACCACGATCGGCCGGCGAGCCGCATCCGGCAGAGGCACGCGCTCGGTGGAAACCAATTCCGGGGAACCGCTCTGGCGGAACATCAGCGCGGCGATCTCCGCCGTGGCATCGCCCGGTTCTACCAGAAGGGTGATCGTGCTCAGCAGAGGTTGACGGAGAAGATTTCGATTCTCCTTAAGCCAGCGGGTCGTCCGGCCCAACTCCGACCACGCGGCAGTCGCTGCCGGGTCGCCGCGAAGAAGGGCATCGCGATACGCCGCATCCGGCGCCAGCAGGTAGTTTCCTCCGGCAGCCCAGGCGTCGACCAAGGCAAGTTCCAGGGAATCGTACGGAATCACCTGTCCCTTGGCAATACCCGCATCGCTGTCCGGAAGATAGACGAGAAGCGGTGCGCGGCCGGGGAACAGAGCCTTCGTCCAGGCGACCAGATAACCGTTGGCATCGACCCATGCACGCTGGCTGGCGCCGCCGGAAAAACTCCCGTCTGCATTTCGGGCGCTCGCCCTCGCTCCCGGCCAGACTCCCGCCTTCATCGCAAGAAAATCGCCGGGTGGCAGCACTCCGGTTGGATCGCGGCCCACGAAACGGATCGCATCAGCCTCCAACGCTTCAGCACCCGCGGCGCGGCAGGCGGCCGCAGTACGGTCGTCGTGCGACGGGAACCAGACGGCATCGATCCCTCCGCTCGCCAGGAGGCCGGAGCAATCCGTATCGGAATCCCAACGGAGCACGATCTGGTTCGGCAGATCAACTCTCATGAGTGCATGCTATCCCGGCGTGTGACCGAGTGCAAGGGTATACAGATCTCTTATTCCTAATTTGCCATCTCAGTTTTGACAGGAGGCGACGGCTACGGTCCTCTGAAATTCCTAACGATCACGGGGTCCGAGTATAGTAAGTGAAAACGACGCACAGAAACAACCACGAGCCGACAGATTCGGCGGTAGTCAAGGCACCTATGATTTTGCGGCAGTTGATCTCCGGAATATTCAAAAACCACCGCCGGTTCCCGAAGCCAGCATCGGATTCCGTCGACTGGGAACAATGGTGGCAGGACAAAGTCGCGCGTGACGAGGTAGAACACTTTCGGGCGCGCCCGATTGAGGCGCCCCTGGTCAGGTACAAAGGTCGGCACTACGACGTTGCGAATCACCCTCGCTTGTTACAGGAGATTATGTTGCAAAACGGACTCAAGACTGTCCTATGTGTTGGCAATGGCGTCTCCCGTGAGCCACTACGATTGGCCGATGCAGGATTTGAAGTGACGGCGCTGGACCTGTCGCCGACGGCGATCCGCCTGGCCAGCTCCCTCGACCTGCAAGATCGGAACAAGGGAATAATTTCCCCGGAAACCGGGCCGGATATGCGCGGACAGATTCACTACGTCGTCGGAGACCTTTTCGACGCAACTCTCTGCCCGGGCCCTTTCGACGTAGTCATCGAGCGCCGTACCGTCCAACGAATTCCTGCACAAAAGCGCCCGGCGGCTCTCAGCGCAATTGCAAACCGGCTGAGCGAAGTCGGGATTTTCTTAAGCCACTGTAATGACGACGAATATTCCCCGATCAAGAGCCGAAAATTCTTTCACGCTTCGGAGTCATGGCTTCGCGATCAACGCTGGCAAATATGGGATGACGCGCCGTCATCGGTCGTCGGGGGCCGGGTGGCGTGGCTGGTACACAGCTCGTCTTAGCCCCTCGCCGATAGACTAAGGCCTCAACACGCTCCACGCGCCGGCCTGCAATTTGCCCGTCGCGCCTGCCGGCGAACCCGCCGACCAGAAAAGCGTCACCATCCCCCAAGGCTCCCCGAATCGCGCCTTGCTCTTCGCCACCACGCTCATCATCAGCTTCTGTAGCGCGTCGCGATTAGCCTGGAACTCGGGGTCATCCTTCAAACCCGCCCGATCGCGGCCCTTCAAAAACTGCCGCATCTTTTGTAGCGCCGCGCCCGCCTGCGTCATACTCTCTGCCCACCACACAATGTCGTAGAGATCGCCCCTCACATCCGCCAGCACCTGGTCGAACCGTGGATTCGACCGGTCCATCGGAATCAACTGCCGTAACTCCGGGCTCGGCCCCATCTTCACCGCGTGCGCCCACGTCGCCGGGTCGGTCAGGAAACGGTAGCGCGCCAGGTCGATCTCGTCGGACTCCGGATCGAGCAGTGCGCGCAACGCAGCCCGCCCGAACTCCCGGTAGTAGACTTCCTCGCGCAGCGCGCCACTCGCAAAGAAAAGGTTCTCGCAAGCCGCGTCGTCCAGTTCCGTCCGCAACAGGCACGTCGAAGTCTTATCGCCCGCGTACCCGGAAAGCACCGCGGCGATCTCGTCCTTACCGATCAGATTGAGCGCCGCGAACCACTTAAGATACCGCCGCACCGCGGCCGTATCGGTGTTCCGATTGACCACGAAGTGCAGATTCGCGCAACGGAGCTCTGGCATCGCCACCGCGCCGCTGGCCCGGTACGTGGTCGTCACCAGCACCGATTCGAATAGCGCCTTGCGCAGCGCTTCCTGGCGCGCGTACGGGTCGCTGATCGCGCTGATGCGCTCGCTCGCAGCCGTCTCCTTGATCGTGACCGAGCCGCTGGCCGCGTCGCTCAGGATCTCGCACCGCGAGATCAGCTTCGACACCGAAATCAGGTTGACAATTCCCAACAGATTGATCTTGAGGGCGACTCCCTTGCTACGCACGCGCGTCAGCACCGTGCTGCGCAACGTCACCCCGGCGGCAGACGCCAACCCCGTCAGTGCCGTCAGATCGCCGTGCAGTGCCCGATTCACCGCGCCGGTGGAAACGCCATCCAGAGCGCCCGGCCGAATTTCGTATTCGAACATTGCCTCGTCTTCCGCCATCGTCGAAAGCGCCAGGTCGAGCGATGCCTGCAGGCTGTGGTTCACACCGTCCTGCATTGCGGCATTAAACGTCTCCTTCTCCGCATCGGTCAGGCCGTCCAGCATCTTCGGGTCTCCGCCGCTCCCCCCGATGGCGCCCAGCAGCGCGGAGAGCAGATCCGTTCCGCCGAACGAAACGCTCGCGCTGGCCGATACCGTGAGATCGGCCAGCACCGCAACGTCTCTCTCCTTTTCAAAGCGCAGCCCGATCGCACCTCCTGCCAGACCGCTGGCCTGAATCCGGTACGCGCCCGATATCTTGATCGAGGCCGAAACGCCCGCCATCAAGCCGTCCTGCACCTCGACGCTCCCGGCATTCAGCGGCAGCTTCACCGATGCCAGCGGATTGACCGGCGCGGCGATATCAAAGCTACCCGACACCGTGAGGCTGCCCTGCCCGGCTACCGTGCAAACATCGCCGGCGCGAAGCATCTTTAAATCGTCGACGCTCGCCGCGATCACGAAGCCCGAAACCATCTGTCCCACCGCGCCGCCCAAGCGAAGGCGCTGGCGCCACGCCGTCGAACGCCTTGCAGAAGCCGATGGTCACGCTGCTGCCGGCGTCGATCCCAAAGGAGAGCTCGCCGGCCGTCCCACCGCCGCTCACCGCGAGACTTCCCGTCGCTTCCAGCCCGGCGTGCGTGGAGTCCGCGCTCAGCACCGCCTTGACCTTCGGACTGAGTGTGATCTGGGGCTGCGTCGTGCCCAATGCGAAATCGTTACCGAGCCTCGCCTGAAATTGGATCGGCTTCGGCGCCGCTACCGCCAGCGCCTGGTCCTGCAGTGCGAGAAAATCGGGCACCACAATCAGGTGAAGCAGTTGCGCGTGGGCATAATTCACCAGCGACGAGGGCTGCGTAACGTCGATCTTCACGCTCTCCACGGGCGTTCCCAACTCGTCCGTAATCGAAATATCCGGCATGGTGTCTTACCTTTCTGCGGCGGGCCCCAGCAGTACGCGGCCGGGACGTTCCGCCGTCACCTTATCCTGGTGCAGCACAAATTTTCCGTTCACCAATACGTCGTGCACGCCCACCGAGTACTGGTGCGGCTTATCGTACTCGGCGCGGTCGGCGACCGTCTTCGGGTCGAAAACGATGACGTCGGCCTTCATGCCCGGCCGCAGCAATCCGCGATCCCAGATCTTCAGCCGTTGTGCCGGGAAGCCCGACATGCGCCGCACCGCATCTTCCAGCGTGATCACATTCTTCTCGCGCACGTAAACGCCCAGCACGCGCGCGAATGTGCCGTAGCTGCGCGGATGCGGCGCCGCCTGTCCGAACACGGGGATATCGCCGTCGGACGCGATCATCGTGTACGGCGACCGCATGATGCGCACCACGTCCTCTTCGGCGATCGCGTGGTAGACCGCCGAGCAGCCGCCCTTGCTCACCAGGTCCATCACCGTCTCGGCGGCATTCTCCATCGTCGGCTCCAGCCCCGCGCGCCTGCGTCAGTTGCGTCAGATTCTTGCCGGCCAGCGAGCGGTCGAACGCGCAATTGACGATCGCCACGTTTTTCGGATCGCCCGCGCCGCGGTCCACCTTCAGGTTTTGCACGATCGCCGCCTTGATCCGCGCGCGCTGGTCCGGCGCCGCCAGCCGCTCGGCGGTCGATTTCTGCCCGCCTTCCAGCGCCCACTGCGGCACCAGCGCCGCGATTCCCGTGCTCGACGCCGTGTACGGATACTGATCGATCGTCACGTCCACGCCGCGCGCCCGCGCCTCTTCCACCAGCTTGAGCGACTCCACGCTCTTGCCCCAACTCGGCTGCCCGATCATCTTGTGGTGCGTGATCTGCGTCGGCAGCCCGCCTTCCTCGCCGATGCGGATCGTCTCGCGCACGCTGTCCAACACGTGCGACGCCTCCTCGCGCATGTGGGAAATGTGGATGCCGCCCATCCTTCCCACCACCTTGGCGAGTTCGATCACTTCCTCGGTGGGCGTGAAGTTTCCCGGTACGTAGAACAGGCCGGTGGAGAGGCCGAACGCGCCGTCGCGCATGGCCTGCGCCGCCATCTCTTTCATCTTCTCGATCTCCGCCGGCGGTGGCCTTGCGGTTGACCGGCCCGATGACCGCTTGCCGGATACTGCCCTGCCCCACCATGGTCGCGAAGTTGACCGAGATCGGCATCTTGCGGATCCCGTCCAGAAACGCCGCGATCGGCAGCGGCGAACTGCCGTCGGGGCCTTCGACGATGGTGGTCACGCCTTCGCGCAGGTAATTCTCCGCCGTCGGTACCGCCGCGATTCCGCGCCGGCCGTGCGAGTGAATGTCGATGAAGCCCGGCGCCACCACCATGCCCCGGGCGTCGATACGCGCGTTCGCCGGCGCGCTGCCCAGCGCGCCGACGGCAGCGATGCGATCGCCGCGAATCCCGATGTCGGCGAGAAACCACGGCGAGCCCGAGCCGTCCACCACACGCGCTCCGTAGATGACCACGTCGTAAGGCGCTGCGCCCTGACCCCACAGCCCCACCGACAACAGCAAGATCCAAGCACACCGCGCCATGCGCCCTATTGTACACAGGCGAGGTGCGAACGGCGCTTACTTCTGAACCGTGAGAGTGGCCGCTACCGAGGTGGCCGTACCCACTTGAATCGTCACCGGCAGATCGCCGTTCGCCGCGCCCGCCGGAACCTGAACGTTGATCTGGTACACCCCGGCCGTCCCGGGCACCACTCCGGCGAAGCTCACCGTCGCCTGCGCGCCGCCGATCGATACCTGCGGAAGCGTTGCCAGCGGCGACGCGTCTGACGGCACCACGCCCGGAATCAAGGCAGGCGACGCCGCCCCCATGCCGGTGCCATAGATCACGATCGATTCTCCCGGCGCCGCCGGAGCCGATTTGCCGAGTAACGTGCCGTTTGCGTGAGCGCCCATCACACTCTTTCCGTCGGAGGTGAACAACTGACAGGCATTCGCCTGTACCGTGATCGGCACGGCCGTACTCGTTCCCGCGGGGTTTCTCACCTGCACCGTCGTCGCCGTGGCATTCAGATCGCTCGGCAACAGGAAATTGATCTGCGTGGGACTCACGTAGCCGACATACGCGAGCCGCGGCGCGCCGAACTGGTTGAGAAACACGCTCACACCGTCCAGCGAGAATGGGATCTGGCCGTTCACGAAATCGCCATCCGACCACCCTCGCGTCGTCACACCCAGATTGGTGCCGTAGATCGTTGCCCAGGAATTGGGCGCCATGGGTCCGGCCACGGTTGTCGCGGCGCTCACGATGTTGCCCGCCGTCACCGTCGGCGCTGCTGGAGTGACTGGCGTCAACTGAACGCTCGATGTGTAAATGAAATCGCCGGTGAAATTTGCGTCTCCATTGGCCGCGTTCCCGGCGACGTAAAACGTCACGGGACCGGCATTCCCTGCCGGTGGCGTCCAATCGAATTGGAACGTGACTCCGCCCCGGGTCCCGCTGCGTGTGCCGGCCGACGTGTGCGTGATAAACGTGACCCCGGAAGCGCAGGGCCTCGGCGCATTGTCTTCGCAGATCACCTGCGTCAGGTTGTCAACAGGATTCAAGTCGCCGGCCTGCCCCTTCTCCAGGTCACTGTTCAAGCGTGCCGTGAATTCGAATCCCCACCTCCGCTGCGCCGGGTCGGAAACCTGAACCGTCACCCGCTGTTTGACGCCGGGGATGTAGACCGATCCGCTCTGCAACAGGATCTTGACGCTGCCCGCGCCCGAATTGAGCGCGCTGCTGGAATGACACTGTGTGCATGCGCGCGAATTATCTCCGGGAGCTCCGGTGACCCGCGGAGGCGGTCCGTAGCTATGCGCGAAAGCAGTGATCGGTGCAATGCCTATCAACACTGCCGCCGCAAG
This sequence comes from uncultured Solibacteraceae bacterium, assembly GCA_963792055.1. Classification (GTDB taxonomy): domain Bacteria; phylum Acidobacteriota; class Terriglobia; order Bryobacterales; family Bryobacteraceae; genus Solibacter. Next base: position 346,099 of record CAWBUV010000014.1, read on the forward strand.
GTAAAGCGAGTTTTTTGTCATTCATCCATGCTGCGCGTACCAGTACCTCGCAGTTGTGCGGCGGCCGTAAAAGTATTGTAAACGCGCCAAATCTAAACCCCGATGTCGCAGATGCCTGTACCGAAGCGAACGAAATGGAGATAGTTGGTATATACTAGCTCCCACACGGAAGCTCAAATGGAGCGTCCAGTTTCGCCTGGGTAAGGAGTGCTGTCTATGTCGCGTCACAATCGGTTCCTCGTCGGAATCGTCTTCGCCGCCATGCTGTCGGGTAATCTGGCGGCTCAATCTATTTATGGGACAATCACCGGGATTGTCTCCGACCCGTCGCAGGCCGTCGTTGCCGGAGCCGCCCTTACGCTTCGCGATCAACAATCGGGCTCGTTGCGGGATTCTCTCACCAACGCCGGCGGTTATTTCACTTTCTCGTCGGTGCCGCCGGGCACGTACCAGCTCACCGTAGTCGCCAAGGGATTCGAGACTCACAAACAGTCCGACATCGCTCTCGGCGGTGGCGACAAGCTGAACTACAACGTGACCCTGAAGATCGGCAATACGTCGAACGTCGTGGAAGTCTCCGGAAGCGTGGACGTGGTGGTCCCCGTCGATTCCGGCGAGAACTCCAACCGTCTGACCACCAAGGAACTCGACAATTTCATCCAGCTCGGCAGCAACGCTGCGGAGTTCATCAAGATGATGCCCGGCTTCGGCATCACCAACGGCACCAACAACGCGGCCAATTACAACGGGCAAACCATCGGTATCAACGGTAACGGCAATGGCGGAAATCAGAGCCCGCTGAATGCCGCATATTCCTATAACGGGCTGCCGACCAATTCGCTCGACATCACTGCCGACGGCGCCCACGTCTCCGACCCCGGCTGCAACTGCGCCACACCGGTGAATCCAAACTCCAAGATGATCTCCGAGTTCAAGGTCACCATGTCCAACTTCAGCGCCGAGAACCAAAAAGGTCCCGGCGTGATCAGCTCCGTAGCCAAGGGCGGCGGTAACACCTTTCACGGGTCCGCTTTCATTTCAGCGCGCAACGCGGTGCTGAATGCGAACGACTGGCTGTCGAACTATTCCCGCGTGCCTCGGCCGGAGAACCAATACTACTACCCCGGCTTCACGCTCGGCGGACCGGTCCTGCTTCCCTTCAGCAAATTCAACCGCAAGCGCGAGAAGCTTTTCTTCTTCACCGGCTATCAGTTCTTCTACCAGGTACTCGATACCGGACTCCTGCGCGCCACCGTTCCCACGCTCGGCGAACGCAATGGCGACTTCTCCCCGGCGGAGATCGCTAAGGAAGGCAACATTACGGCCTCCGGTTCGGCGCCCCTACCGCTCAATGCCAAGGCGCAGGGTCTGTATCCCGGTGGCATCATCCCGAAGACCGCGATCGACCCGAATATGCAGGCGCTCATGAAACTTTACCCTGCACCAAATGCCGATCCGAACTCCAACGGCGGCTTCAATTGGGTAGACGATCTGCATTTCAACCAGAACAACACGCAGTGGATGTCGCGCGTGGATTACAGCATCAGCGACAACACCAAGCTGTTCATCCGCTACAACCTGCAGCGTGAAGTTCAACTCTTCCCCATCGGCCTGTGGTCGTCCGCCACTACCCAGCAGTTGCCCTACCCCAGCCCGATCCAGGGCAAGAACCGGTCCGACTCTCTGACCGCGTCGCTGACCCACGTATTCAACTCCTCCATGACCAACGAGTTCGTGTTCGGCTACACGTTCATCGGCTTCCCCAACGTCTTCCAGGATCCCGACAAAGTGGACCGTACCAAGATCGGCTTTGCCTACAAGGGACTCTTCAAGAACGGGGTTGCGCAGTTCCCCAACCTTACCGGCGCCGGCGAAGCGGCCAACATCAGCACGAACGGCGGGTTCGAAGTCGGAGGTCCCACGCAGGGGCTGTATGCCAACAAATATATGCCCAGCGCGAGCGACAACGTCTCCAAAATCTGGGGAAAGCATACCTTCAAAGCAGGCGTCTTTTGGGAGCGCATCCGCAACGCGCAGCCCGCCAGCAACACGACGCAGGGACAATACAATGTCAACGGCGGCAACTCCAATACCATGGGCAATCCCTACCTCGACATGTTGCTGGGGAATCTGAACTCGTATACGGAGACTTCCTTCAACCGCATCAATGACATCTACTACAACACCTACGAAGGGTTCATACAGGACTCCTGGAAGGTGAACCGCCGGCTGACCCTCGAACTCGGCCTGCGCATTACGCATTTCGCACCGTGGTCGGATAGTCTCGGCTTCGGCTTCTCCGTCTTCGACTATTCGAAGTACAGCTCCAGTTGTACGCCGACGCAGTATTGCGGCTTCCTGTGGAACAAGCGCGATCCGTCCGTGCCAATGGGCGGCTTCCCCACCAGGGGCGCCTACTACCAGCCGCGCTTCGGCGTCGCCTATGCGTTAAGCGATTCCACCGTTCTCCGCGGCGGCTGGGGACGCTACTACTACCACTCCGGCCAGTTCACCACCGGCCTCAACGTATCCGCCGGAATGCAGACCGTTACCTTGAGCAACAACCAGGGCACGGGCGGCAACACCCCGCTGCTGGCTAACGAGATCGACACCCTGAACTTCGCGACGTCCGCACTGTCAATCGGCGGAGTGGACCGCAAGGACGACAAGAGCCCCTACACCGATAGCTACAGCTTCACCATTTCGCAGCGCGTCCCCGGCTCCGGCTTGCTCGAGGTGGCCTACGTCGGCAATTCGAGCCGCGACCTGCTGAACCAAACCGGCGCAGGCAGCGACATCAACCTCGTGCCCGTGGGCGCGATGCTCTCGTCCAAGAACAACGGTGCCGATCCCAACGGTCTGAATGCGAATAATTTCCGGCCGCTGCTGGGATTCGCGGGCCTGCCCCTCGCAACCCACAATACCTACGCCAACTACAATTCGATGCAGGTGAAGTATCTGCGCACGAAGGGCCGCGCGGTGCTCAATATGAACTACACCTTCGGCAAAGCCCTCGGCATCGTGAGCACCACGCTGGACCAGTTCAATCTCAATAACGATTACGGTGTGCAGGCCAGCAATCGCACTCACATCTTCAACGCCGCTTACTCCTACAACTTCGGAGACGTGGTGCGCAACCGGTTTGCCGGCGGTTTCGTCAACGGCTGGCAGGTCTCCGGAATCGTACAGTTCCAGAGCGGCGTCAACCTCACGGGCCAGCGCGGGCAGACTTTCGGCATGGCCCTGAACAGCGCAAAAATTCCCGGCACTACCCAGAACATCAGCAATACCTCGCTACTGGGTACGCCAAACATCACGCTGTCACCCATCCTGACCTGCGATCCGAGATCGAACCTGGGGCCGAATCAGTTCATCAATGCAAGCTGCTTCAGCTTCCCGACTCAGATCGGCCAGAACGGTCCGACCACGCTGCCCGTGATCTACGGTCCCGCGTTTTTCAATACCGACATCGGCCTCTTCAAGAACTTCAAGATCGCTGAGAAAAAGAGCTTCCAATTGCGGATGAACGGGTACAACTTCCTCAATCATCCGCTGTGGAGCTTCTATAATGGCGGCAACCTGAGTCTCGGTTTCACCGGCGCCACCGGAGCCCTGAACACTCCGCTCTTCGGTACCGTCACCACGAAACAGGGCCACCGCGTCGTGCAACTGGCGGCCACTTTCAGCTTCTAGAAATGCGGGGACAGGCAGAACGTTTTCCAGTTTTCGTATGCTGAAACTAGAAAACGTTCCGTCTGTCCCCGGTTTTTCTCTCGCCCTCGCCCTCCTCGCGTTCACCGTCTGCCTCTCCGCACAGCCCGATGCCACCGAAGCAATCCTCAAGCGGGCCATCGGACTCCACCAGTCCGGCGATATCAACGGAGCCATCGCGGAATACCAAAAGTATCTCGCCCTGCGCCCCGAATCTCCCGCCGCCCTCTCCAACCTCGGAGCCGCCTACGCCCGCGTGGCACGCTATCAGGATGCCATCGTCCAATATCGCCATGCCCTGAAATTGCAGCCCGGCAACGCGCCCGTCGAACTCAACCTCGCACTGGCGTTCTATAAGACCGGCCAGGCCGAGCTCGCGGCCGCCACCCTGGAAAAAGTCCATCGCGCCGCGCCCGGCCAATTGCAGCCCGTACTGCTTCTGGCCGATTGCTGGCTCGCCCTCGGCGAAAACAAGAAGGTCGTCGCCCTGCTCACTCCCGAAGCCGAACGGCGCCCCGACGACCTCGCCGTGGCCTACCAGCTCGGCCTCGCCCTGGTCCGCGATCAACAACCTGAGCGCGCCAAGTTCCTGATCGATCGCATCCTGCGCAACGGCCACTCCGCCGAAACCTGGCTCCTCCTCGGCACCACCAAACTCAACGCCCGCGACTACCCCGCCGCGCTCGCCGACCTTTCCAAAGCCGTCGCCCTCAATCCCAATCTTCCCGAGGTCTACTCTTATTACGGCCAGGCGCTGCTGCGCACCGGAGATCCCGAATCCGCCTCCGCCGCCTTTCGCAAAGCGCTCGAAGCCAACCCGTACGACTACACCGCCAACCTCCAGTTCGCCGTCCTCCTCAAAGAGGACGACAAGTTTCCCGAAGCCGCCGCCTGCCTGCGCCGCGCCTTGCAGGTGCGGCCCAACGATCTCGGCGCGCGCTACCAGCTCGCCTCCATCGCCTTTCGCGAAGACAAACTCGAAGCCGCGCGCCGCGATCTCGAAGCCATCGTCAAAGAGTCGCCGGAGTACACTGAAGCGCACGTCACTCTGGCCACCGTCTACTACCGTCTCAATCGCAAACTCGACGGCGATCGCGAACGCTCCATCGTGCAGAAACTCAATGCCGCGGCGCAAACCAAGCAGCAGCAGGGAGTGAACGTGAAATGAGAGTTTTGTGGGGCAGGATGGCATCCTGCGACGGGTTGCTAACCCGCCCGCCCCATATCGCAGTCCTGGCCCTCCTCATCGCCTTTCCGATCGCCGCCCGCGACACCTCCCCCGCGGCCTGCGCCCCCTGTCACCGCGCGGAGACCGAAGCGTTCGCCCAATCCCCGATGACCTGCGCGCTCGAGAGCGGCCCCAACGCCGCCATCCTGCGCGCCAATCCGAAACTCACGGCGACTCTCGGCGCCTATTCCTACGAGATCACGCGCGCGGGCGATCGCTTCCTCTATACCGTGACGGACGGCAAACAAACCATCCAGGCGCCCGTCGAATGGGCCTTCGGCCAGGGTGCCGCCGGACAGACATACGTCTTTCGCCGCGAAGGCCAGTGGTACGAAAGCCGCGTGAGCTACTTCGCCGCACTGCGCGGCCTCGACCTCACCCTCGGCGCCGCGACCGCGCCCCGCAATCTCGCCGAGGCAGCCGGCCGCGTAGCGCCCGCCTCGGAAATGCGCCTCTGCTTCAACTGTCACGCCACCAATCTCGCGAAAGCCGGCCCGCTCACTCTGGAGGGAATGCAGGAAGGCGTACAGTGCGAGCGCTGCCACGGCCCGTCGGACGCGCACCGCGCAGGCGGTCCGATGAAAAAGCTCAATACCCTCACCACGGAAGAACTATCGGACTTCTGCGGGCAGTGCCATCGCACCTGGTCGCAAGTCGCCCTGAACGGTCCGCGCGGCATCGGCAACGTGCGCTTCCAGCCCTATCGCCTGGCAGGCAGCCGCTGCTACGACGCCACCGACAGCCGCATCAAATGCACGGCGTGCCACAATCCACACCGGAACGTGGAAACTGCGGCGGCAGCCTACGACGCGAAATGCGGAGCTTGTCACTCGCCTACCGCCGCCCGTCGGTGCAAGGTGGCCTCGTCCAACTGCGTGACCTGCCACATGCCGCGCCTGGACCTCCCCGGCGCACATCAGAAATTTACCGACCATCGCATACGGATCGTCCGCGCGAACGAGGCTTACCCCGACTGATGGCCATGAACCTCTCACGCCGCAGCTTGCTCTCTCTCGCCGGCGGCGCCGCCGCGTCCCGCATCCTTCGCGCCGCGTCTCCTCCCCTCTTCGTCGAGGTACCGGCAGCGGAGAGCGGCATCGCCTGGGTCCACGAGAACGCCATGTCGAAGGAGCATTTCCTTCCCGAAGCGCTCGGTCCCGGCGTCGCGTTTCTCGACTACGATAACGATGGCTGGATGGACCTCTACCTCGTCAACAGCGGCCCCTGCGATTTCTACCGGCCCGCCAAACCGCTGCGCAATGCGCTTTACAAGAACAATCGCGACGGAACCTTTACCGACGTCACGGAAAAGGCGGGCGTCGCCGGCGGCACCTTCGGCATGGGCGTCGCCGTCGGCGATTACGACAACGACGGCTGGCCCGACCTCTTCGTCACCTCCTACGGCAAGTGCATCCTCTATCGCAACAATCGCGACGGCACTTTCACCGACGTCACCGCGAAGGCCGGACTGGAGACGCCCGGCTGGACCACCAGCGCCGTCTGGTTCGACTACGATAACGACGGCCGCCTGGATCTCTTCGTCTGCAGCTTCGTCGATTACGGCGACGAGCGCGCACCGCTCCTGCGGCGACAATCAACTGGGCAAGCACTACTACTGCATCCCGCGCTTTTTCAAGCCCACCGCAAGTTTCCTCTATCACAACAACGGGGACGGCACCTTCACCGCCGCCCGCGAAGGGACGGCAATCGCCCAATCGCTTGGCAAGGGCCTCGGCGTGGTCGCCACCGATATCAATAACGACGGCTGGATGGACCTGTTCGTGGCCAACGATACGGTGCAGAATTTTCTCTATGTGAATCGCGGCCCCTCCAAAGAACGCGCGGACGGTGGAAATTCGAGGAGATCGCCCTTCCGTCGGAGGTTGCCTTCAGCGACGGCGGCCAGCCGCGCTCCGGCATGGGCGTAGATGCCGCCGACGTCTTCGGCAGCGGCTACCAGGATCTCTTCGTGGCCAACGTCGATCAGGAGATGTTCTCTCTCTACCGCAATCAGAAGAACGAGAGCTTCCGCGATGTCGCGCATTCCGCCGGCGTAGCCCAGTCGACCCGCCTGTTGAGCGGCTGGGGCTTGAAGTTCTTCGATTACGACAACGATGGCTCCATCGATCTCCTCCTTGCGAACGGCCATCCCGACGACATGATCGAGAGCTACTCTCCCGCCGTGAAGTACCGCGAGCCGCTCCTGCTGTTCCACCAGGAAAACGGCAAGCTGCGCGATATCAGCCGCGATGCCGGACCCGCCTTCGCGCAATCCTACGCCGCCCGCGGACTCGCCGTGGGCGACTTCAATAACGACGGCCTGAACGACGTTCTCATCGGCATCAATGGGGGCGCTCCCGTACTGCTCAAAAACCAGTCTGCTCCCCAGAACCACTGGGTGGGCCTCAAACTCGAAGGGGTACGCTGCAATCGGGATGCGATTGGTGCGAGAATTCGATGGTCGGCCGGCGGGGTAGTACGGTCGCGCCTGAAGAATAACGGCGGAAGCTATCTGTCTTCGCACGATCCGCGCGAGATTCTCGGCGTCGGGAGCCGCCAAGGTAGATTGGGTGGAGATCACGTGGCCGAAGCCCAGCGGTAAGACGCAACGCATCGTGAATCCGCCTATGGATCGGTATCTGACGGTCAAAGAAGAGTAGGAGCGATATGAATAGAAAAACCTGTCTGGTGTGGGCAGCGCTGGCCTGTGCGCTGCCCCAATTTGCACAGACGCCCGCGGAGGGTCTGACGCCCGCGCAACTCAGCGCCCGGGCGAAAGCACAGAACGTTCCGGAGATCCCGTTCGATTCGGCGCCGAATTTTCTGAAGCTGCCGCCCAACCTGTACCTCGGCGAAGGCATCGGCGTCGCCACCAATTCCAAGGGGCACATCTTCGTCTACACGCGCAGCCAGGCCACCCGCCTCTTCGAATTCGACGCCAAAGGAAACTACCTGCGTGAACTCGGCGAAGGCCTCTACGGCTTCGTCTTCGCCCACGCCGTACGCGTCGATCCGCAGGACAATATCTGGGCCGTGGACGAAGGGTCGAACATGGTCATCAAGTTCAATCCGGAAGGCCGGGTCGTAATGGTGCTGGGCCGCAGGCCGGAGCCCGGCGAGCCCCCGCCCACCGCGCCCGACCCCTACCGCTTCGATCGCCCCACTGACGTCGCCTGGGACGCGGCCGGAAACATTTTCGTCTCCGACGGCTACGGCAACTCGCGCGTCGCCAAGTACGATAAGAACGGCCGCTTCATCGCCGCCGTTGGCAGCAAGGGCTCCGCGCCCGGCCAGCTAAATCTTCCCCACACCATTGCCACCGATGCCAAGGGCAACGTCTACGTCGGCGATCGCAGCAACAGCCGCATACAAGTCTTCGACAACGACCTCACTTTCAAGGCCGCTTACGACCAGGTCGGCGCGCCCTGGGCCGTCTGCATTTCTCCCGGCCCCCATCAATATCTCTACACCTCCAACTCGAATCCCGATAGCAACAACTCGCTCATCTCCGCCGTCACCGGCGAGATCTACAAAATGGAACTGGACGGAACCATCCTCGGCAAGTTCGGCCATTCCGGCAAAAAACTCGGCGAGTTCTCCACCGTCCACGAAATCGATTGCCGCAACGAGAACGAACTCCTGGTGAGCGAAATCATCGCATGGCGTGTCCAAAAACTCTCCCTGCATCCGGAAAGGAAACCCCAATGAAGCGACGCCTCGGTATTCCCGCCCTGCTCTTCGCGGCCTCTCTCCACGCCCAGATCGCCTATGATTCCGTGCCGAACCCGCTGAAGCTGCCCGAGCGCGTCCATCTCGGCGAAGCCGCCGGCGTAGCTACGGATTCAAAGGGCAACATCTACGTATACACCCGCACCGGCGGCGCCAATGCCACCTCGGGCGCATCGCGCACCTTCACGCACGGCGGCTCGCGCCTGTTCGAGTTCGACCGCACCGGCAAGTTCGTCCGCGAGATCGGCGAGGGCGTCTATGGCTTCCTCTTCGCCCAGGCCGCGCGCGTCGACGCCAAAGATCACATCTGGGTCGTAGACCGCGGCTCCAACATGGTGATCGAATTCGACCAGGATGGCCGCGTCGCCATGACCCTCGGCCGCAAGCCCGAAGCCGTTTCCGACGGCGGCGGCCGTGGCGGTGGCCGCGGCGGCCCGAACACCGGCACCGGCGTCCCCGGCGATACCTTCAACCGTCCCACCGATGTCGCGTGGGATGCGGCCGGCAACATCTTCGTGGCCGATGGCTACGGCAATCCCGCATCGCGAAGTTCGATCCCAACGGCCGCTTCCTGAAATCCTGGGGCTCGCGCGGCGCGGCGCAAGGGCAGTTCGATACGCCGCTCTCCCTCGCCACCGATGCGCGCGGCAACCTCTACGTAGCCGATCGCGGCAACAAGCGCATTCAGGTCTTCGATAGCGAAGGCGTCTTCCAGCGCCAGATCACCAATGTCGGCGCGCCCTGGGCAGTCTGCATCTCCCCCGGCGCCCACCAATACTTGTACAGCTCCAACTCCAACGAGACCAACTCCATGGACGGAGGCGAAATCTACCGCCTCGAGCTCGACGGAACCGTCCTCGGCAAGTTCGGCACTGCCGGCAAACTACCCAAGGAATTCGGCACGCGTCAACCAGATCGATTGCCGCAATCCCAACGAACTCCTCGTAGGCGAAATCACCAACTGGCGCATCCAGCGCCTCCGACTCAGGTAGGACAGGCCTCCCGGCCTGTCCATTCTTCTCCGCGCCGGTCTCCGCGTCTCCGCGTTGAACACTAACCTATCGAAAAATACTCTTCGGAATCATCGCGTGCACGCCCTTGGTGCCGTCCACCGCCTGCGTCACATTGAAATCCACCCCGACACTCGAAAGCATATAAGCGTCCTCGCGCGAGAGGTGCTTCTCCGTCACCAGAAAATCGATCGCCTCCCGCACCGCCATCTTCAGCGCCTCCGTCAGGTCCGGATTCAACCCCATCGCAATGAAATGAGTCGGCGTCTCCCCGCGCGGCGCTTTCAAATGCAGATCCTTGCGCACCACGAACTCGAACGTCCCCACCAGCGACGTCTCCAGCGCCGTGATGTCCACTTCACCGTTTCCCTGACCCGCATGGCCATCGCCCACTTCGAACAACGCACCCGCCGTGTGCACCGGAATGAACAACGTCGTGCCGGCCACCAGGTCCTTGTTATCCAGATTGCCCGCGTGCGTTCCCGGCGGCGCGCTCGATACCCGTCCCGCAGCCTCCGGCGGCGCGACTCCCATACTGCCGAAAAAGGGACGCAAAGGAATCTCGATCCGGTCGGAAAACTTCGCCACGCCGCGTTTGGTATCCAGCGGAATGATCTTCGTCGCGCCCTTGGGAAAATCCTCCGCCGTCAATACCCCGCTCCGTGGACTGAAGCTGTTGTAGGCATACGGAATGGAGTATTGGATATTGAGGATGCGCACCTCCAGCGTGTCGCCCGGCTCCGCCCCTTCCACAAAAATCGGACCCGTCAGGATGTGTCCTCCCGGTCCCTTGTCCTTCACCTCCGCGTAAATCGCCTTCAACTCCGCTTCGATGTCCTCCGCTTTCACCCCCGCCGCCGCCAGCCGCTCCGGACTGTTCGTCAGCATCGTCTGAATTTCCACCCGATCCCCGACTCTTGATACGCAGCACGGGCTTCGCCGCCGACCAGTAATAGCCCCACGCCACCGTCCCCGGCGTAGCCTTCAATTGGTACTCCGCCGCATTGGCTCCCAGTGCCAGTAGAGGAATCAAAAGGAATCGCATGATCCTGCGATTCTACCGCACGGGCGATTCGCGAAGCCGTGGTGTACCATAAGGAATTACTGAATGAAGGCTTTACTGGAAGCGCTCCAGCCAGGCGACGAAGGACTGGGATTTGGCGCAGGCGATCGACCCTGCCCGGCTGCCGGCGCACATCGCGATCATCATGGACGGCAACGGCCGCTGGGCGGGGCGCCGCTATCTGCCGCGCGTGGCCGGCCATAAGGCCGGCATCGGCCCGGTGCGGACCACCGTCGAAACCTGCGCGCGCCTGGGCGTCAAGGCCCTCACCCTCTACGCCTTCTCGGTGGAAAACTGGAAGCGTCCGCGCGCCGAAGTCGAGACCCTCTGGCGCCTGCTGCGCTACTACCTCAAGCAGGAACTGCCCGAGCTTCAGAAGAACGATATCCGCCTGCAGGCCATCGGCCGGCTGGATGCCCTGCCCCCGCAGGTGCGCCGCGAACTCGAATTCGGCGGTGGACGCCACCTCCGCCAACCGCGGACTGCTCGTCAACCTCGCCATCAATTACGGCGGCCGCGCCGAAATCGTCGACGCCGTCAACTCCATCCTCGATATGGCGCGCCTCGATGGCAGCATTCGACACCCTCAAGCATCGATGAGGACCTGATCGCCACCAGCCTCTACACCGCCTCCTGCCCCGATCCGGATCTGCTCATCCGCACCTCCGGCGAAATGCGCATCAGCAATTTTCTGCTCTGGCAGATCGCCTACGCCGAACTCTACGTCACCGAGACGCTCTGGCCGGATTTCACGCGCACGGACCTGCTGCAGGCCGTGCTGGAATACCAGAAGCGCGACCGCCGGTACGGCGGCCTGAGCGGCGCCGGTGTCGACGGCGTCGTCAAGCCCGGCGAAGAATCCCTGATCGAAGCGCTTCGCTCCTCATGAAGCGTGTCCTCACCGCGCTGGCGCTGATCCCCGCAGTCGTCTGGGTCGTCCTGTGGGCCAATTCTGGATCTTTCTGGCCGTTCTGGCCACCGTCGCCTTCCTCTGCTACCGCGAGTACAACGACATCGCCGCCGCATACGGCTTCGGCGCTCCCGGCGTGGTCGGTTACGGCGCGGGCCTGCTGGTCCTGTTCTGGTGGGATGTCCCCTGGCGTGTCCTGGTCGGCATCGCCGTCGTCGTCCTGGTGATGGTCATGCGCGCCGAAGATCTGGCGCATGCCCTGCCCCGCGCCGCGCTGCTGATCACCGGTATCGTCTACGTCTTCGGCTGCTGGAAGTGCGCCCGCCCGCTGCGCGAGCTCAATCCGCACTGGCTGATGTACGGCCTGCATGCTCAACTGGGTGGGCGATATCGGCGCCTATTACGTCGGGCGGCCGTTCGGCAAACACAAACTGGCCCCGCGCGTCAGCCCCAAGAAATCCTGGGAAGGCTCCACCGCCTCGGTCGTCACCTCGGTCCTGGTCGGGACGCTCTACCTGCAGCGCTTCATCCCCGGCGTACCCTTGTGGCACGCGATCGCGCTCACCATCGCCGCCAACATCGCCGGCCAGTTCGGCGACCTCGCCGAATCCGCCATGAAACGCGGCGCCGGCGTCAAAGACAGCGGCGCCATCCTGCCCGGCCACGGCGGCTTCCTCGACCGCGTGGACAGCACCCTCTTCGCCCTCCCCGTAGTCTACGCATACCTCAAGCTCGTGTGAGTGAGTCATGTGGGGCAGGTTGGCAACCACTGCTGTCCAAGTTGGACGGGATTGCCCATTCCTCATGTTGGAGCGATTGGTCATAGATCCGCTTTCCCGCTGATTGGGAAAGCAGGTTAGAGGGGCGGACCGTTTGCTGAACGGGGATGCTGTCCTAATTGACGCGGCGCAGACCTAATGTTTGTGAGCTTTCTGTTCGACGGTTCTGCTTCTGCTATCCAATCTCGTAGAGCCTCAAAAGCCAAGCGCCAATTGGCTGTCGTGCACGCCTGTCAAAACAGGCGGAGCCTCGAATGGTGCGTCTAGCCAGAGGTACAGGTTCCGATAGACAAATAGTTGCTGCCGCACGAGAGCCACCAGATTCGATAAGGACCAGCCATACTGCGATTTCAAGTGCAGATACTTCAGCACCAATATGGCAATGAGCGCGATCCAGATCTGGGTCTTCAACGCATTGGCACTGGTGCCCACGAAGGTCTTGATCCGCAACAACTGCTTTAGCGCCTTGAAAAACAATTCGATCTGCCAGCGCTCTTTGTAAATTCGGGCGATCGTGGTGGCGCCAAACTTCAGGTGATTGGTCAGGAATGTGATCTCTTCCTGCTTTTCCTCGTCCCAGATCGTCACCAAGCGCAGCAGGAGCGTGAGATCTTTACGGTAAGGCCTGATCCGAATGTCTTGATCTCGCAGCACCTTGCTGTTTTGTGGGATCTCTCTTTCTGCGATCACTTCGATTTTGAGATCCTGCTTGAAACGCGTCACAAAGTAGACTCCGTCCCCGTTCATCTCTGCCCACCAGTCATAATCGACATACCCTTTGTCGAAGACCACGATCGTTCCGGGCTGAAAGCGCAACATCCGCCCTACCGTCACGTCGTGCTTTTTGCCGTCCGTAATACACGCGAAACAGGGCAGGTAGCCTTCATTGTCTAGCAGCAGATGTACTTTCACAGCCCCTTTGGTGCGCTTGTACTGGGCCCAATCGAAGATGCTGGCGCACAAATCAATACTGGTCGAATCCAGGCTCACCAGCTTATTCTTAAAGCGGAACTTCTTCTTCCCTGTGGCCACGCTATGACATCGCTGCAGCAACTCTCCGAACACCGTCTGATACAACTCCCAGGGCCGGTGCTCATTGGCATAGGCCAAGGTGGATCGGCTGGGCGCAATAGGAATTCCCAAATGTCTCAGCTTGCCCTCGCTGGCGGCCAACCCTTGACAGATCTCTCGCAAGGACCGTGCTGCCCCGAGCTGACAAAACAGCATGGCGACAAACTGTCCCCAGCAGGTAAAACCGCGCGCATGACGTTCAGCTTTGTGTTTTTGGACGGCTTGCTGGAACTGCTCTCGTGGGAACAACTGGAGCAACTGGGCAAAAATGGAACATACTCGATTCAAGGCGGATGTCTCCTGTGATTGATATTTGGTTCTTGGCCGAACCCGAATCTCAATCTACCGGAGCTTCCGCCGAATCCCAAACCCAAGTTGGACAGGTGTGGTTGGCAACCTGCGGACCGATTGCCTATCGGTCCAGGCGAGCCATGCTCGCCTGGCGCGGAGCTTGTATCCCTATCTGGAATGGGATACCCTCTGATACTCGGGAGGGCCGTTCTACCTGGAAAGCATCCTGCAGGACCTGCGATTTGCGGTTCGCCAATTGCGCAAAAATCCGGGGTTCGCCGGCACCGCCATCCTCGTGCTGGCGCTCGGAATGGCGGCGAGCCTGGCGATCTTCGCATTCGTGGATGCGGCCCTCCTCCGCCCATTGCCGTACCAGAACCCCTCCCGGCTGGTGGTTGCGTATGAGACCACAAACTCGTGCCGCGATTGCAATCTTTCCTATCCGGACTATCTGGACTGGAAGAAGATCCAACACCAGTTTCAGCTCCTTCGAGGCATGGGACGCTTCCGTCTATCTTTGGCGGAGTCCCGAGGGAGTGCAGGCAGTTCGCAGCGCGCACGTGAGCGGCGGCTTTTTCCGCAGCCTGGGCGTGACTGCGATGCTGGGCCGCGTCTTTGCCGATGACCGACGACACGCCCGCCGCGCCGCGCACGGTGGTGCTGACCTACGGCGCCTGGCAGAGCCGTTTCGGCGGGAGGCAGGATATTGTCGGGCAGTCCCTGATTCTCGATAACGCGCCTTACTCCGTGATCGGCGTGTTACCGCGCGAGTTTCACTTTGCGATGCGCGCCGCGGAGTTCTTCACCACCATCCACGACCCGAACGCGCTGCCGGCAGTCGCGCGGCTGCCACGACCTCTACGGATTGGGGCGGCTGCAGGATGGCGTTTCTCTGGAGGCTGCCATGTCCGAAACCAAGGCGATTGCGGCGCGGCTGGAGAAAGAATATCCGGAGTCCAACAAAGGGCGAAGCGCGCGGCTGGTGCCGTTTCGAGATGCCATTGTCGGCGACATCCGCCCCACTCTCCTGGTCTTGTCGAGCGGAGCGGGCCTGCTGCTGCTCATCGCGTACGTGAATGTGGCGAGCCTGCTGTTGGTCAGGGCCGAAAGCCGGAAGCGGGAGACGGTGCTGCGCGGAGTGCTGGGCGCCTCCACGGGGCGGCTGATACGGCAGTTTGTGACCGAAGGTGTGCTGTTGGTGGCGGCCGCGGTCGGCCCTCGCGATACCGGCGGCTTCCGCGGCCATTCCGCGGCTGTTCACGTCTGATTCCGGAACGCCGGCTGCGCGGAATGCCGTATTTTCGCGACGCCGGGCTGCATCCGCATGTGCTGCTGTTCGCCGCCGCGGTCTCGCTGCTGGCAGTGATGGTGTTCTCCGTAACGCCGGTGTTGCGGCTGTCGCTTTCCAACCTGCGAGAGGACCTTGCCGGAGGCGGGCGCGGCTCGGCGGGAACATTATGGAAGCGTTTCGGGTCGAACCTGGTGGCGGCGGAACTGGCGATCGCCGATGGTGCTGCTCGCCAGCGCGGGACTGTTGGGCAAGAGCCTGTACCGCATGTTCCATGTCGATCTGAACTTCAATCCGGCGAACCTGGCCACTCTGGAGATCGACGTTCATGGCGCCGGCTACGAAAATGACGATCAGCTCAGGACGCTTTCCCGGCGGCTGGTGGAGCACATCTCGGCGCATGCCGGGGGTGGTTTCCGTCGCCCATACCAGCGACCTGCCGATCACGTGCAACTGCGGTTCGACGGAGTTCCGGGTGCTGGGGCATCCCTGGTACGGAGAGCACGATCAGGCTCTCGAGCGGGAGACGAGCGCGGATTACTTCAAGGTATTGCAGGCCAGGCTGATCGCCGGCCGCTTTTACACCGAAGCAGACGATAGCTCGAAGCCGCGCGTGGCGGTGATCAATCGGGCGCTGGCCAAACAGTTTTTCCCCGGCGAAGATCCTGTGGGCAGGACCATCGGCGATGCGGAGCTTTCGCCGAAGTCGCTCGTGCAGGTGATCGGCGTCGTGAATGATGTTCGGGAGGGCGACCTGGTGGATCCGCTGGTGCCCGCTCTGTATTACCCGTTCCAGCCAGGATCCCGGCGGCGGCTTGTTTCTGGTGGTCCGCACAGGACAGGCTCCGGCGCCGATGATGCCGTCGCTGATTCGTGCGATCCATCAGGTGGATCCCAACCTCGGTGTCAGAAACGAATTTGTCATGGACGACCGGATCAACGACTCGCCGGCAGCTTTCCTGAACCGCTCATCGGCCTGGCTGGTGGGAGGATTTGCGGCCTCGGCCCTGTTGCTCGGAGCGATTGGCCTCTATGGAGTGATTGCGTACGCGGTGAGCCAGAGGACGCGCGAGATCGGCGTGCGAATGGCGCTGGGAGCCCAGCGCGTGGCAGTTTACCGATTGATCCTCGGCCAGGCCGGCTCTGTGGCGGCGGTTGGAATTGTGGTTGGGTTGGCCTGTGCGGTTCCCGCCGCGCATTGCTGAGAGGGCTGCTGTTTGGTGTGCAGTCCTGGGATGTTCCGACGCTACTCGGCGTGGCGGTGCTGCTCGCGGTTTGTGCGCTGGCGGCCAGTTATTTGCCTGCGCGCAGGGCGGCCTCGGTCGATCCCGTTGAAGCCCTCCGCGCGGAGTAGCCCCCGATTTTCGTTGCGCTTCGTAGGACAGGCCTCCCGGCCTGTCCATCCGAGCGAAGCTCGGACCGCCGGCCCGGCAGTGTTGTATCATTGCCGTCGATGGCCATTGAAGTCGATCCTGCCGGCGTTGAGCCGGCGCGCAATTCTCCAGGCGGTTGATTTCCGCAATGCCCACGTCCTCGAAGTGGGCGCCGGCGACGGACGGCTGACCTTTCGGTACGCCGGAGCGACCCATTCTGTAGTGGGAATCGACACGAAGGAGCCGGAGATCCGCTCGGCAGCCAAGGCCTCTCGCGCGGAGTTTCGCGGACGCGCGCAGTTCCTCTGCGCCAACGCTACGGCATTGCCCTTCTCCGCCGAAAAATTCGAGATCGTTTTGCTCGCGTCCTCATTGTGATGAATCGAGCATGGGGGCATGGTCGATGCCCTGCGAGAAGCCCGGCGCGTGCTGAAGCCCCAAGGCATTCTGGTGAACGTTCGGCCCGTGACCACACCTATGACAGTGGAGATGGTGGTCGCGACCCGACTCGTTTGGGCGAAAGAGGTTCCCTCATACAGCGCGCCGGATGACGTAGCGGCAGCGGAAGCTGCGATACAACTTGCGGTCTCCTGCGAATGGTTCACCTTCCAGAAGAGCCTCAATTACAAGTTCGACGTGTATTGCGATACCGCCGCGGATTTGAGCCTTTATGCGCAGTCTCGAAAATTGCCCGAGGCCAAGATCCCCTACGAGGAACTGGAATCGAGCGGCAGCGCAGCATGCGGATGGACAGACAGCCCGCTTGCGATGCCGCAGGCCGTGGCTACTGAGCACCTATCGCAAGAAATAAATTCTTCTATGTGGGGCAGGATGGCATCCTGCGGCGGGATGGCATCCCGCCAGTCTCTCGCCGGTAATTCAAGACAATCACTTTGCCGCACCGCCAAAGATCTGCTTCCAATCGTTCTTCATGCTGATGACAATCCAACCGCTGGCGCGATGGCCGCGCCAGGTAGAGACGATTGAAAGTGAATCGAGCTATCAACCCGGCCTGCAGGCAGCTGACCTTTTTGCCTGGGCTGTGCATCGGCACCTGCTGCGCCAGGACCATCCCCTGCTGGCTTTTTCTTTATTGCCTATGCCGCAGCGATATCGCATCTATGATCTACACACGATCCGGGGCTTGCACGACGCCTCCGGCCGCTATTCCGAGAGCATTGATCCGAGCTTCGAAGCCACGCAATTCCGCATCGCTTCTCCTGACAATGCGTCCGGCTGTACGATCTGCGACGGAGGGGACACAAGTTTCCGGGAACGCCGTATATCGGCCACAAGCCCGCAATCAGCGGCCTTGCCGGTGCGACTTATTTCCAGCCCCTTCCGAAGACGAATAGCGCACACCCAGGTGGCGCGCCATGCAGAAGAAGATTTCTGTCTGGCGAAATGGCTTGAAAGCGAAGTCATCAAAGCCTGCGCGCATCACCCCATCACGCTCCGAAGCATCTGCAGCCGCGGTTATGGCGGCGATCTTTACCTCCGCCCCGCCGTCCAACTGGCGAATCCGCCGTGTCGCTTCCGTGCCACTCAACTGAGGCAGACCCAGATCCATCCAGATAAAGTGCGGCCGCCACTGCTGGAACGCCTCGATCCCGAGTGCTCCATTCTCCGCTACCCTCACCTGAAAGCCGGCAGCGAGTTAGCATCTTCCGCAAGACCGTGGCGCTTTCAGCGTCGTCTTCGACAATCAGAACCCGCCATTCCGGTTGGCCTGATTCAAGGATGAAGGGATGCCCTGGGGCCAGTTCTACGCCGTAAGTCTCCGACTCCGTTGCCAATTCCAGCGGCAGTTCGACCACGAAACGTGAACCTCGGCCCACCTCGCTCTCAACAAGCAGCGTCCCGCCCATCAGCTCGACAAATCGGCGAGTAATTGTCAGGCCGAGACCTGTGCCCGTCTGTGGACCAGGATTGCGCACCTGTTCGAACGGCTCGAATATGCGGCCCAGGTCGTGTTGTGGCATCCCCACGCCACTGTCCTCAATGTCGAAACAAAACCGGGCGCGCCCGGGTTCGTCAGCCGGCTGAGCGCTCAACCGTAGCTTTACGGTTCCTTCTCTTGTGAACTTAATGGCGTTGCCGAGCAGGTTGATGAGGATTTGCCGCAACTTCGGCGCATCTACGCGGACGTAGCGCGGCACTTCAGGAGCTTGATAGTAAACGAGCGCCAGATGCTTCTCCTCCGCCCGGCCCTGCATCATTGCAACGACCGTTCGTACCGTGGAGATCAAATCGCTGGCTGCGATCGCGAGTTCCTCTTTGCCAGCCTCGATTTTGGCGACATCCAGCACGTCGTCGATCAGTCCCAGGAGATGCTCGCCGCTGCGGCCGATCGCGTCGATGTCTTCACGCTGATCGGGGGTTGGGTTACTCTCGTTCAGGAGTTCGGAGGATGCCAGGATGACACTGAGGGGCGTACGAAGTTCGTGGCTCATATTGGCCAGGAAAGCGCTCTTGGCCCGGTTGGCGGACTCCGCCTGGTCACGCGCCTGCACAAGTTCGTGCGTGCGTTGATCAACCAGCGACTCAAGGTGCTGCTGGTGTCGCTGCAATTCTTTAAGCGTCTCCCGCAGCCTGCCGATGATCTGTCCCACCGGGATGGCGTTGATCAGGACGGCTTGCACGATCATGGCCCAGATTCCCAGTGGCGTTGCCTTACGCTGGAGCGGAAGACTCGCGTGCGTCATCTCCAGAACCGCAAATACCAGCGCGCTGAGCAGGCACGCACCCGCTGTCCTTATGGCGGCTGTGTATCCGAGGAGCCAAGCCGCCGAGGCTGGCAAGGACACGTAGAGCAGCGCTCCCGGGCTGCGTACACCGCCGAAGGAAGAGGAGACGAGCGTCGCCCAGATCCAAGTGCCTGCGAGGTAGGCCAGACTGGCGCGCCGGAAGTGGCCGAGCCGGAGCAGCACGAGTGCAGTGGCGTAACTCGCTTCCAGGACGAACGAATTGAATATCCGTGGGAAGCTCACCGGAGCGAACGGTATCGTGAAGCAGAATGCGGCTGCCATCCACACGGTGAGAGTCGTGAGGAGAACGTGCAGCATTCTTGCCGTCCGATCGTCGGCAAGCGAACCGCGAAGCCCGATGAACAGCGTGACGCGATGTATAATCCGCGAAATGTAGGGCTTAAACCTCAAGAGTGCTCCCTTGAGCCTCCGGGCACGCATTGATGATACAGAATTCCGCACACTTCAATGAAACAAGGCCGCCACACTCTGCTCGTCGCCAGTGGACGAAGAGTGGCGTTTTCTTCCATAACTGAATTTTATAGCGGTACCGAACTCCATTAATGGACGACAACGTTATCTACCAGAACGGTTCAGCACAGGGCGATATTCGCCATAAACGCTGCGCGCGTGGACATGGGAATCTGCCCAATCCCTCGCGATAACACTTTGGACAACAGAATCGGGCCGCTACGGTCCCTGCGCCGGGAAGTGCAGCGACCTCCTCAATTCACCGCTTTCTTCACCAGCGTGCCGATCCGTACCTCGTCGGCGGCGGTCAACTCCTTCAGCGCAAAGGCGACCGGCCACACGGTTCCCTCGTCGAGGTTCGCTTTGTCGCTGAAGCCGAACGTCGCGTATCTCGTCTTGAACCTGCGCCCGCTTTGAAAGAAGCAGACGACATTGCCGTCCTTGGCGTATGCGGGCATCCCGTACCAGGTTCTCGGCGAGAGCGCTGGCGCGTTGGCTTTGATGAGAGCATGGAGGCGCTTGGCCATGGCGCGATCCGGTTCCGGCATCTCGGCAATCTTCGCGAGCACGTCACCTTCCCCATCCGTTTCCTTCGCGCGCTGGCCTCGGCGCGCTTCCGCCTTCAGCTCTTGGGTGCGCTCCTTCATAGCGCTGCGTTCCTCGTCAGTAAATCCCGTGATCGCCTTGCCGGTCACGGTAGCGCTCTTGGCGGACTTCTGTGTCTCCTTCTTCGGTCTCATAGAGCCTCCTGAAATGCAACCCCGACGCTGAGCAAACCCATAACAGCTTCAGTCTATCTACATCGCAGCATCTTAGCCGGAGAGGCGTTTCAACTCGTTCTGACGCCGTAGTTTTTACCACGCGAGAGAGGCAAGTTCCTCGGTCGCCGTTTCGAAGCGCGTTTAACAGTACAGATACGGAGCGGATTGCGGAAATTGAATGCATTAGAGGGCTGCGCAAAGCATCGATGGCACTAGCTTCCGTTTGCAACGAACAGATCGAAAAGAGAGGATAGATTGCCCACAACGGAATGGAATGCTGAGTTGTATCGCCAGCGTTCGAGCTTGCAGCAGGCCATGGCAGCGGAGGTGTTGCAAGCCCTCAAACTCACTAGTTCTGATCGGGTGCTGGACGTTGGATGCGGCGACGGCAGAATCACTTCCGAAATCGCACGCCGCGTCCCTAGCGGTTCCGTCGTCGGTGTCGATGCGTCCAGCAACATGATCGAACTCGCCTCTCAAAAGATTCGGCCCAATCTTCACTTCGGCCTCGCTGACGCGCGCGCGCTTCCTTTTAGCAATGAGTTCGATCTGGTTGTCTCGTTCAATGCTTTGCATTGGATTCACGAACAGGATTTGGCTCTTGCTTCAATACACAGGTCGGTTAAGCCCGGCGGGACTGCGCATTTACGCCTTGTGCCTTTGGGCGCGCGCAAGAGCATCGAGACCATTCTGGAGGAGACACGGAATTCGCCAACCTGGAGCACGTATTTTTGTGGCTTTCGCGATCCTTACCTCCGGCTGACAGAAGAGCAGTATTGTTTGCTTGCCCGGAAGACCGGGTTTCGCATCGAACGCGTACAAACGGAATCAAAAACGTGGGATTTTCTGACGCGAAAGGAATTCTTTGCTTTCAGCTCCGTCACCATGGTCGAGTGGACGAAGAGATTGCCCGAATCGCTTCGGTCGCCTTTTATCAGCGATGTACTCGATCGATATCGAGCCGTGGCAGTCGAAAAAGCGGGGGAGGAAAACACATTCAAGTTTTACCAAATGACGGTCTTACTGAAAGCTTTGGCCTGATCGGCTGTTGCCATGATTGCTCCCGTGACGAGCCTCCAAGCGCTATCAGCGTCGATTTGGGAACGGCAGGCAGTCTGGCCTGCCGCGAGAGCCGCGGTACCCACACGATGACCGCCATGGCGATGGCGAACTTCGCCAGCGTGGGTAGAGCAACGGCATGCAAGCGCAGAAATTCAACCATGGTTCGCCAGGGTGGTCACTTTGCTGCGCTGGGAAAAATTCGGTTCCAATCGTGCTTCATGCTAATGACGACCCAACCTCTGGCCTTTGCCTCGTCGTAAAGCGTCTGCGGAAAAGTCCCTACCTTGCTGTCGGGCAGGCCCTGCGCCGGGCCGTATGCATACTCGCGCACGGCGTCGTCGTGAAGCACCAGCATCTCGAGCGTTGGTCCGCCGCAGGCCTGGGTGTATTCCAGCATCTGACGGTCGCCGCTCGAATTGCCGAACGCCGCCTTCGGATGACGCCCCAGGAAAAGATAGATGTCCTCCGGTTTGCCGGCAAGATCGTCATTCAGCAGCAGCTTCGGCTCCCTCATCAGAACGCCCACTCCATCCTGGTATTCGTATTTGGTCGTCAGCGCCGAACCGATCACCTGTTCCGGAGGGATGCCGTAAACCTGTTGTGCGTACGCGCGGACGAAAGCCTGCCCGCCGCCCGTCACTATGTAGGTCCTGTACCCGTTGTCACGCAGATATCGCATCACCTCCAACATCGGCTGGTACACCATCTCTGAAAAAGGTCTGTGAAAGCGAGGATGTTTCGCCTTCGCCATCCAGTCGGTTACCACGGCCTGGAATGCCTCCGTAGTCATGCCGGTGTAAGTGGCAAGAACCAGGCCCTCGATGTCTTTCAGGGTGAACTTCGCCATTGCCGTCTGGTCGCCGGCAAGCACGGCTTGGAATGGCTGCATTGTCTTCCACTCCGGATGCTGCGGTGCCAGAGCCGCTACCCGGTCCAATGTAAACAGCACCTGAGTGTAGATGGGGTGTTCGACCCACGTCGTGCCGTCCTGATCGAACGTGGCGATGCGTTCCTCCGGCGGCACGAATTTTGCATTGTTCTTGTCGGTAGTCGTCTTGACGAAGTCGACGATTGCCTTCTTCGCCGGTCCATCGTTCCACGAAGGCAGTGGCTCCGCGCCTGCGGCAAACGCCGCCGGCGCCGTGAACGATGTAAAGCGGGCAGGCCCCGTGGAGCAGCCGGAAGCGATAAGCGCCACGCAAATCAGTGGCGCATGTAACGACTGATGGATCTTCATTTCTATGGCTCCGGTCCATCCTTGCGGCAATCAGACCTTTTCGTCTCTGGCACTCCTCGATGCGGGTACGCAGGGCCGTGGTCTATTTTGCGCTGCCTGAAAATTTTCCTGCCCAAAAAATTAGCGCGAAGCTTATGCTTTCGGAATCCCCCCAATGCGGTATCCGGCAGTCTGGAGTCCAACTGGATGAAAACGATAAGCATCTGTTCGCTCGTTTGCGCGAGTCTGCTTTCGGCACAAGGAACCCCCGATGACAATAAAGTGCTCACCACGTTTCAGAATCCCGTAGGCAATCTCATCAGCGTTCCGTTTCAGAACAATGTCAACTTTCCCATCGGTCAGTTCAGCCGCCTTCAGAATGTGCTGAACATTCAGCCCGTAGTCCCGATTCACATCAGCGAAAATTGGTTAGTCATTTCACGTTGGATCATACCGCTCGTCTATCAACCGAACCTCGGATCGGCCTGCCGTTCCAGTGGCCCCATTGCCACCATCATCTGCGATTTCCGGGAGCGCAACTCTGCGCCGGATGGAGGCGCCAACGGACTCGGCGACCTGAACCCGTCATTCTTCCTCTCCCCTGCTCATCCCGGTAAACTGATCTGGGGCATCGGGCCGACCCTCCTGCTCCCGACCGCCACCGACCCGACACTCGGCCAGGGCAAATGGGGCGCGGGACCCTCGATTGTCCTGTTGGTTCAGCCGAAACACTGGACCATCGGAGTTCTATCCAACAACATTTGGTCCTTCGCCGGCAACCAGGGACGCCCGCGGGTAAACCAGTTTCTGACCCAATACTTCGTGACCCGGAACTTCGACCATGGCTGGTTCCTCACGTCTTCGCCGATATTGACGGCGAACTGGCGCACTCCCGCCGAGAATCATTGGCTGGTTCCCTTCGGCGGCGGCTTCGGGAAAATGGCGCAGTTCTTCAGCCAGCCGCTGGTCTGGCAGATGCATGCCTACTACAATGCTGTACACCCACGCGACCTGCCTTACCCGAAGTGGCAAGTACGCCTCCAGGTGGCCCTGTTATTCCCGTCACAAAAGTGATCGCGGCCGCCCGGAAGTCCTGTCCTACTTCGCCGTCGCCCGTGGTCTTGGGCTTGCGCAGATCGTACACGTACATGGACCAGCCGATCTTCGCCACCGGTTCCCGCATCCTCAGCGGCGCCAGGCTGTTCAGCGGCACGTATACCCCGTTCAGCGGAGTCACGTTGGCCACGCAGTATTCGTCAATCGCGTCCCAGCCCTTCTGATCCAGAGGCTCGGGGTAGCCCATTTCATCGATCCCGTAGTAGCGCATCTGCGCGTTGCCGAAATAGAAAACGCGAGCGCGCCGCTTGCCGCCGTGGGCGTCCAGCCACAGGCCGAGTTTCTTAACGTCCTGGCCCCAGTCGATATTGGAATCCACCAGGTAGTGCGGTCCCCTGCCCGGGCCGCCCGACAGTTCGTTGAAAAACGCCAGGTAGTCTGGCGTAATCCGCGCGCACTCGCCTATCTGCAGCGCCACCAGGGTCCCCAGAATGTACATGCCGGGCCGCCAGTTTGCCCGCGTGGCAAGCCACGCCGCCGCGCCCACGTAGAGAAACGGGTAAATCGGCAAAATGTGGCGCATCCCGATATTGATCCCGCTGGTCATGCTGAACATAAAGTAAAGCAGCGGCGGCAGCGCCAGGCCCAGGGTCATGGGCGAGATCCATTCCCGCTTCCAAATCTGCCAGAAAGCGGCGGCCAGCAGGAGCGCCGCGGCCGCTAGCGCCGCCATCGTGCTCTTCACCGCGAAGACCACCGGGAAGTAATACCACCAGCCGGTCTCCGACCGCATGCCCAGCAGGTAGCTGGAATGCCCGCCCGCATTGTGGTCGGCCACAGCGTTCAGCCCGAACAGGTAGGCGTGCGCCGGCAGGTGCAGTTTCCGTCCCAGGTAGTACAGCACCTCGCCGGTGGGGTTGCCCCGCACCGCGAGAGTGGACATCTGCGGTACTTTTGTACGCCAGCAGCGCACCGTCTCCGGCCAGTAAACCACCGCCACCATGAGTCCTACCGTCGCGATCACGGTGACCGCCGCCAGCGCCGCGCGGCGCACCGGAAACTCCTTCGGCCGTCGTATCCAGCAGGCCGCGTAAAGAAGCACCAGCGAGGGAATCAGCAGCACCGCGGAGAATTTGGTGAGCAGCGCCAGGCCGATGACCGCCGCGGCCGTAAGCAATCGCCGCCGGGTGCCCTGCTCCAAATACTCTACCCAGAGCACGCAGGCGAAGAAGAAAAACACCGTGACCGGAAAATCCGTCGTCACATAGCGGCCGTGCGCGATCAGGTTAGGGTCGAACGCGCAAAGCGTGGCGGCCGCCAGTCCGGCAGCGGGCCCGTACCGCCGGCGCGTCCACCATGCCACTGCTGCCGCGAAGAGCAGCGTGAGCAGAATATTCGCGCTCCGTGCCGCAAACAGGATCGAATCGGCGTCGCGCCGGTTCTTGTATAGGAAATCCACGCCGTAGCGGACCTGGTCTTTTCGCTTGCCGTCGGCTCCGTTCGGCTCCGCCCTGAGCCCCATTAGCATCAGCGGCAGCGTGCTGGCCATTTTCGCCAGGGGCGGGTGTTCCACGTTCCAGGAGAAGTCGCCGAGCTTCCAATAGGAATAGCCCGCCGATATGTGTATGCCTTCGTCCCACGTCTGTGTCTCGCCCCTGGCCGAGCGGACTTCAAGCGTGCCCACAATCGCCAGAATCGCAGCCACCGCGGGCCAGAAGAGAGATCGGATGGTCATCGCCGGTTTCCAGAATAGCAACCGGCGCGAGCGGGCTTGACAGCCCGGGCGATTTTAGGTTGCGATTTGGTGTACACTGGGTACTGACGAAACTTTGAGCTTTTCTCCGCTTCTCACCATTCCGATTCTCGACGAGAGAGTTCTACGGGGCTCCCCGCTCCTATCCTTGTGGCTTCCTAATCTCCCGACAAACGTATAACAAATGTATCCAGGCAGAAACTTTCCTCCTCGCAGGCAGAATCGCAGAGAGAACGTGAACGAGTCCATTCGCGTTCGTGAAGTCCGTGCAGTCTTCCCGGACGGCACCACCGAGGTGATGCCCACCGCCGCAGCTCTGCGCAAAGCGCAGGACTTGGGGCTCGATCTGGTGCTGATTGCGCCCACCGCAGTGCCCCCCGTGGCTAAGGCGGTGGACTTCGGCCACTACCAGTACGATCTGAAAAAGAAGCAGCACGATGCGCGCAAGAAGCAGCATGTGGTGCAGGTCAAGGAACTGAAATTCCGGCCGAACACGGACGACCACGATTACGATTTCAAAAAGAACCACGCCATCCGCTTTTTGCAGGAAGGCAATCGCGTCAAGGCCGTTGTCCAGTTCCGCGGGCGCGAAATCGCCCACGCCGATCTCGGCAAGAAACTGCTCATGCGCTTCGCGGCTGATTTGACCGCCTTCGGCACGGTGGAGGGAATGCCCCGCCTCGAAGGCCGCAACGCACATGTGCTGATCAGTCCGGTCAAAACATTCGTCAAAGGCGAGAAGCCGGAAAAGCCCGAAAAGGCCGAAAAGCCCGAGAAGCACGAAAAGAGCGACAAGCCCGCTCCTCCCGCTGCGTCATAACTCGCTATCCCCGTACTACTGGCAGGTGTAGATCGTTTGGCCGCGCTTTCGGCTCCCTTTCGGACCATGATAAGATGCGAAGGTGCTGCCCCCTGACGGGCGGGATCTTTCCGCCGGAATCCGGTGAACATGTACAACGCTTTCTTCGGCTTCACCCAAAACCCGTTCAACATGAGCCCGGATCCTTCTTTTCTGTTCCGGAGCCCGCAGCACGAAGAAGCCCTCGCCAGCCTGATGTACGGCGTGCAGAGCCGTAAGGGCTTCATAGCGCTGACCGGCGAAGTAGGCACCGGCAAGACCACCATGCTGGAATGCCTGCGCGATTACCTCAACGCGCAACAGATCTGTTTCGCCTCCCTGTTCAACTCCCGCCTCACGGTGGAGCAGTTCTTCGAATTCCTGGCTTACGATCTCGACTTACGCTGCAACCGCCTCTCCAAGACTGAAGTACTCCTCTCGCTGAATAATATGTTACTCGAACGGGCCGCTGCGGGAAGAACTACGGTCCTGATTGTGGATGAAGCCCACAATCTGGAGTGGGATGTTCTCGAAGAGATCCGCCTGCTCGGTAATCTGGAGAATCGCCGTGGCAAACTCCTACAGATCATCCTTTCGGGACAACAGGAATTGGACCGAAAACTGGAAGCGGTTGAATTCCGCCAACTTAAGCAGAGGATAGCCTTACGATGTACTTTGCGCGGTTTTCGCGCGGAAGAGACCGCCGCCTACATCAACTCACGGATGGCGCGTGTCGGCCTGCTGGATCAAACCATTATCGGGCCGCAATTGCTCGATGAAATCCACTTCCGCTCCCAGGGAATTCCGCGCCTGATTAATGCGATCTGCGACAACCTGTTACTCACCGCATTTGCGATGGAGACCAGGGTCGCCACCACGGAGATGCTTGACGAAGTCACTGCGGACTTGCGTCTGGAGTATCCCGGAAGGAATCCCTTCCGCCCCGAAACGAATTATCCTGAACAGGTCCTACGTCGCCCCGAAGTACGCTTCCGCGGCGAGTAAGGACTCGATAGACCTACTTTCCCCCCTCCAATAGTCCCGTAATCCATCAACAGTCCCATTACTTTTGGCGTTTTCAGCCTTGCAAAAAAAAATGAATCGATCGACTTTTGTTAGCCTACGCACCCTCTATTACGATAAACTTCTGAATGAGATAGCAGGCACCAGTGGAGTCTGTGTCGTAGACCAACTACGCAGTCTGGGCTTGACCAGTCTTAGGAACCGGAGGCGGAAAAGTGATTTGACAATTAAGGAGCCCTTACAATGTCTAGGTTTTTTGACAGTAAATACGTGTTTGTTGCGGTCCTCTCTCTGTTCTCGTTTGCCTTCACCCTGAACATGGTGCGCGGTGCGGATGCGACAGGTGATAGTCACTTCCTTTTAGCGCCGAATGCAATGATGCTCGCCCATGGCCCCAGCGTTCCGCCCGACCCCTGGGATGGCGTTCCATCGCTCATGGCCCCAGCGTTCCCCCCGATCCGTGGGATGGCGTCCGCATCGCTCACGGCCCCAGCGTTCCGCCGGATCCGTGGGATGGCGTCCGCATCGCTCACGGCCCCAGCTGTTCCGCCAGATCCGTGGGATGGCGTTCGCATCGCCCACGGCCCCAGCGTGCCGCCTGATCCGTGGGATGGCGTTCGCATCGCCCACGGCCCCAGCGTGCCGCCAGATCCGTGGGATGGCGTCCGCATCGCTCACGGCCCCAGCACCGCTCCCGCCCAGATCCCGTGGGATGGCGTCCGCATCGCCCACGGCCCCAGCGTTCCGCCGGACCCGTGGGATGGCGTGCGCATCGCGCACGGCCCCAGCTGCCGCCAGATCCGTGGGACGGCTTGAACTCACCGCCTAGATAGAAATTTGTTTTACGTAGCCTTCGGAACAAATTGCCATTTAGGCTGCGACAAACTGACACCAACCCGCCTAGAATTAGAGGTGAATGGACTCAAAATTGGTTTCCAGGTTGGCGACTACGTTGTCGCGGTGCCGTTTGAGTTAATGGTGATCGCGGTACTCCTGCGCGGCCGCCAGTACCGGCGCTACCCTTTCATTTTTCTCTATGCAGTAGTCGATCTTCTGACCACTGTCAGTCGAGATTCCGTCTCGCTATCGCATACGACGCTCAAGCGACTCTGGAGGCAACAGCCAATTGGCCTGGTTTTCTGGATCAACGAACGAATCATGCAGGTCCTCGTTTTGCTGTCGTGATCAGCCTGGTATACAACGCCACCACACACTTTCGCTCCCGCCGTACCTTACTCACCGGTATCATTTGCGGCACAATGCTGTTCGCGGCGATTTCGTTCTGGTATCACGTCTACGACACACGCATGCTGTCCGGGAAACTTCAGATACATGACGCCGTGGACGCGCGATCTGAATTTCGGCGCGGCCATTCTCGATATGGGACTGTGGGCACTGCTGATCGGCTCGCAGCGAAAGGACCGCAAGCTGCTGCTGGTGACCGGCGCGACTTGGCATTCAATTCACCGGTAACGCAATTGGCCAGGCGTTACGCGACATGTCGCCGGGGATTGTAGCTCTGCCTCATGCGATTTCATGGTTATTGCCAACCTCGCACGTCTTTATATCTGGTGGCAGGCCTTTCGGGACCCCACGCCGCCTGCTCCGCCCACTAACGCCTCAAAATAAAAACAGCCATGCGATATCGCATGGCTGTCTTCATGTATTTGGCCGGACGGTAACTGCCAGTTAACCTGTCAATGAAAGGGTAACTGCCTGGGTAACCAGGTTACTGCTTGGCTGCCGCGGTGGTCGACGTCGTCGCGGTCGGCTGACTTACGGTCGCCGCCGACGTGTTAGTCGTCTGGTCCGCGTTGAAGACCTTTACTTCTACGCGGCGGTTCTTGGCGCGGGCCTCGCGGTTGCGCGCGTCGTCTACCGGACGCTGCTGACCGAGACCGATCATATGGATGCGGTAGATCGGAATATCATGTACCACCAGATACTCCACAACCTTGTCCGCACGACGGCGGCTCAGGGCTTCGTTATAGGCCTTGGAACCCGTCGAGTCCGTATAACCCTCCACCGCGATGAAGAAGCGTTTTCCGCTCTTCACCTCGCCGGCGAGTTTGTCGAGTTCCGCTTTGGCGTCGGTGCTCAATTCGTACTTATTGAAGGCGAACGGAACCGCGACGGAGGTTTGTAACTTGTAATCGTCGAGATTAGCGACGACACCTCGCAGCGCGTTCAAGTCCTGGGTGTTCTTTTCCCCAGCTTGTTGGCCTGGTCGGCACGATTCATCGCTTCACCCGCATGCTGGTCTGCCGCTGCAGCGTGCTGATCAGCAGTGGACGCACGTTCCTGCGCCGCGCTGATACCGCTCTGCGCCTTCTCGTCAACCTGTTTGACCTGGTTGCGCGTCTCTTCGATCTGAGTACCGTTTCGGCTCGTCTGCTCGCCTACTTGATCCACCTTGGCCTGTATGGGAGCAGCAGTGTTTTGCACGTATTTCTTGGTTGCACACCCACCGGCGAGCATGGCGCCCGTCACGATGCAAGTGGTCGCTAGGAAAGCTTTCATTGTCTAAGACCTCGCATGGGAAACAAGCAATCAACGCGCCATTTCATAAACATCTGATTCTTCAACACGATATGGCGCAAACTGCGGTTTGCGAGGGTATTCACCAATGTAAGCTTTACGTAACAGCGCGATTTTCTACTCGCTTACAGTCTTACGAGCCCGCCGAATGCGCCGCGGGCCGCGCGGGCGTCGAAGCCCAGGCAGATCCCAGGTTGGATTTTCGTAGATCTCACCTTCGAGATCGAAGTCCAGAGGCCAAAACTTGCGCTTGCTCATATGTCTTCTCGATTCCGTGCAGGAGGGTACACTCCATATTATAGCATCGGACGGCATAGATTGAGTTACGCGCAACGTATTGAAACTAAAGCGCTTATTGTTTCAACTTTTCGGTCCAGTTGGTAATGACCGTGATCGGCGCGGCGCTGGTCCACTCCAGAGGAATGTTCAGAGAGAAGCGCTGGCCATCGGGCGAGACGTCGTAGAGGTTCCAGGTTTTGGGGACGGGTCGTGTCTGGAAGAGCAGCTGCGGTTGTCCGGCGTCGATCCCGCCGTCGCCGGTGGCGTGAAGCGGAACACTCATGACGCGGCCGTCGGTCATCATATAAAACAGTTCCGAGCTGTCGAAGCGCCAGCGCGGCAGGCCTCCGCCCTTGTTCGAGACCATCCAGCGCCGCTTGGTGCCGTTGTTGAGTCCGTCGAAGGACTGCACGTACACCTCGTTGCGGCCGGATTGATCGGACTGGTAGGCAACCCACTTTCCGTCGGGCGAGAGGGTGGCGAAGCCTTCCGCATAGACCGTGTCGAGGATGGGAGCAGCTCTTGCGATCGCCCAACGACACTCCCCACATGTCCAGCCGGGTGCCCGCGCCTTCCACACTATAGGCGATGTACTTGCCGTCGTGCGACCAGTCCGACGGAAACTTCTTGTCGTCGTTCTTCAATACCAGTTCCGACTTCGATCCCGGCAATACCGCGCGCGTGAAGATGTCATAAGCATCGCCCTGCCTGCCGAAGTAGGCGATGCGCGAGCCGTCTGGCGACCAGACGGGAGAACCTTCGTGCATGGGCCCGTCGGAAATCGGTTCCGAGGCTCCGCTGACATCGAGCAGCCACAGGTGCGCGGTCTTGCCATCGGAGCTGGTCTTGGCAACGATGGCGCGGTTCCCGTCCGGCGAAACCCTGGGAGGGCCCCACGTCCCGGGTTCTCCCGAAACAGCGATCTGCCTGCCCGCGCGGTCCATCCACACCATCTGCCGGGTAGGCTGTCCCACGGCTTGATAGACCAGCACGCCGGTGGTGGAGACCGAGATCGGCGCCAGCGCAAGACTATTTACGGCGCCAATGTCAGTTGGCCAGCGTCACGGGCTCGTCCGCGATTTCCGTTTTACCGGCATTGAACTGCTGCGCCATCAGGTTGCGCTCGTGGATGTACAGCAGGTAACCCGATTTCGGCGTATCCGGCGAAGCGGCCGAATACACGGCGTTGGTCTGGCTGGCAAACAGGCGGTGATACTCCGGCTGGTCCAGCGAACCGACATAGACGCCCGAAGTATCGGTCGATTCGGTCTGCTGATAGAACACGAAGTGCTTGCCGTCCGGCAGAAACTGCGGCCACAGGTCGGCCCGTTCGGATTTGGACTCGTCCAGTTTGAGCACGGGCTCGCGGCTTTCCGCCGGCGGCGGCCACACGGTAGAAGCCGTCGGACAGGCTGGGTGCGAAGAGAATGATGCCGTCGCGATTCCACGTACCGCCGCCGGGCGCGGCCTCCGCCTGGCAGATGTTGACGGGCGCACCGCCGGCAATCTTGACCTTCCTTAAGAACTTGCCGCCGAAGAACGCGATCTCCTGGCTGTCGGGCGACCAGAAGGGCGCGGACGCGCCTTCGGAACCCTGAATGACGGTGGCGTGCAGCGCATCGAGCGGACGCAGCCACAACATGCGCTTGCCTTCGGGTCCCACCGCGGAGAACGTCAGATAGCGCCCGTTCGGAGACACCGACGACATGCCCGGGTAGGTGGTGTTTTCCGGCTGCATCACGGCGAACTTCAGGACCGGCGCCGCCGGCCGGCGTTGCAGCAGCATCACGGCAGCTACCGAGGTGGCGGCCAGTACCAGAATTGCCGCGCCAATCACCCAGACGCGCCGTTTCAGGCCGAGGCCGTAGCTGGCTTTGACGTTCTGTGCGGAGTAGGGCGCGATCGAGGGCATCGCCAACCGAACGGCGGTGGCGGGACGCTGGAGCGGCGGACGGCTCTCAGTCGCGGGCCGCAGGGGCGGCGGTGCGGGAAGCGGCGCCGGGACAGGCCGGACGAGTGGTGGGCGCCGCGGGGCCTCACCGGTGCGGGGCAGGCTCCGGGCGGCCAGTTTCAATTCGGTGACCGCGTTCTGCACGCGCTGGCGACGGAGCGCCGGATCCTTCTGGAGGCAGCCCGCCACCACGCCTTCGACCGCCGCCAGGATCGGTGATCCTGCCGGCAGCGGCAAGGGAGGCTGGATCAGAATCCTCTGACTCAATTCGGCGCCGTCGCCGGGAAAGGCGCGCTTTCCGCAGGCGATTTCATATACCAGCGCGCCGTAGGCGAAGACATCGCTGCGGACGTCCGGTTCTTCGCCGCGCACCTGCTCGGGGGAGCGGTATGCGGCACAGTCCTCGGGCGATGGCGTGGACTGCAGGATGCGGGGTCCGCCGGATTCCAAGGCGACGCAGTACGGCGACAACGCGCCGTGCACGAATCCACGCGAATGGATCTTGTGCAGCGCGGCGCCGATTCCAATGGCGCAGCGAACCGCCTCTTCGGTGCTCATCGGTCCGCCTGCCAGCCTCGCCGAAAGCAATTCGCCTGAAACCGGCTCCTTAGTGAGGAAATCTAATCTGGTGTCTCCCACGACCGCTGCAATTTCCTTTCAGCTCTCCGGAATTACCGGAACAAATCAGCCGAATTTTAATTCTACTCATACAACAGCTAATTGCAATAAGTCCCCGTATTTATTGGTTGACGGAGCGTACGTGTGCTTAGCTAACCAAAGTTATTACGCATTGGATTAACCTTGGCGATTTCAATCTCGGCAAGCGGCGCGCGTGGGTGCGACGGCACACCTTGCGGTCGCATCGTGTTTTGTCTTCTGTTATTCTGTTGAACGCGCCCCATTGACACGGCCGATGGCGCATGTACAATCTCAAGTTGGACCTATTTCATCCCGAAACGGAAGTGGCGCAAAATGTTGAAAGCCAGGAAATCCCGGCCCACATCGTCCCCTGAAGCACAGGGCTACAACTCGAGCGACGTCGCTCGCATTTGCGGCGTCAGCCTGCGTCAATTGCAATGGTGGGACGAACGCAACGTCGTCTCTCCGCGGCAGGACGGGCACAAGCGCATCTACATGGCCGAGGAAGTGGTCGAGATTTCGGTGATCGCCGAGTTGCGCCGCAAGGGCTTTTCGCTGCAAAAGATCCGCCGCGTGCTGCGCTTCCTGCAAAAGGACATGGGCAAGCGGCTCAGCGAAGCCCTGGCCGGATCGGCGGATGTGCACCTGCTGACCGACGGCAAGTCGATTTTCCTTGAAGAAGCTCCGAACCGCATCATCGACCTGCTGAAGAATGCGCGGCAGCCCATGTTCCTGGTCTGCGTGACGGACCAGGTCCGGCGGCTGAGCGCGACGGCGGCGGCGGAACGCAAGCCGGCGCGCAGCGAAACGTCGGTCACCGCGCAGCCGCAAGGCGCGCGTCGGTAGGATAGGTCCCACTTGCGTGGAATGCCCCACCCACCTTGGCGTGATTGTCGAGTTTCACCTCTTGTTTTCTGTGAGTTGATGCTGGCACGGGAATTGCACGAGCCTCTTCCATGGCATACGTAATTACCGACACCTGTACGAAGGATGAGTTGTGCGTGCAAGCCTGCCCGGTGGACTGCATCCACCCCAAGCAGGACGAGGCCGGCTTCGCCGAAGCGCCGCAGCTTTACGTCAAGCCCGACGATTGCATCGATTGCGGCGCGTGCGTTCCGGTTTGCCCCACCAATTCGATTTTCGTGCTGGATGAACTTCCCGAAGAGTACGCCCATTTCGCGGATATCAACGCCGCGCATTACAACTAGTCCTCCGTCTAACAAGCCAGCCTGCGGGGCGGATTCCAGCCGCCCCGGTATCACGCGCACGCGCCCTCCTGTTATCCTCAAAAAAGCAGATTTTTCCGCGCACGCCTCACATGAAAAAACTCCTTGCCCTGAATCGCAGCGAAATCGCGATCCGCATTCTGCGCGCCGCCAACGAACTGGGCCTGCGCACCGTCGCCATTTATTCGAAGGAAGACCGCCTTGCCCTGCACCGCTTCAAGGCCGACGAGGCTTACCTCGTCGGCGAGGGCAAAGGGCCGGTGGAAGCCTATCTGGACGTCGAAGGCATCGTCGCGCTGGCGAAGGAGAAGGGCGTGGACGCGATCCACCCGGGCTACGGATTTCTGTCCGAGAATCCGGCGCTGCCGCGCGCCTGCGAACGCGCGGGCATCACGTTCGTCGGACCCGTCGGCTGAGCTGCTGGAGCTGCTGGGCGACAAGACGGCCGCGCGGCGGCTGGCGCAGAAGGCAGGAATCCCGCGCGTTCCGGGCACGGAGGAGGCAGTCACCAACGCCGAAGCAGGCCGCCAAGATCGCCGGAGAGATCGGCTTTCCGCTGATCATCAAGGCGGCGTTCGGCGGCGGCGGACGCGGCATGCGCGTGGTGGACCGGGCGGCGGATTTTCGCCGGAAAGCTGGAAGAGGCGCGGCGCGAAGCGGCCGCGGCGTTCGGCAACGACGCGGTGTTTCTGGAACGCTACGTGCGCCGCGCGCGAAGCACATCGAAGTGCAGATTCTGGGCGACCGGCACGGCAACATGCTGCATCTGTACGAGCGCGATTGCTCGGTGCAGCGCCGGCATCAGAAGGTGGTGGAGGTGGCGCCCGCGGTGTCGCTGGATCCGCGGATTCGCGCGGAACTGGCCGAGGCGGCGGTGACGCTGGCGCGCGCGGCCGGCTACTACAACGCGGGCACGGTGGAGTTCCTGGTGGACGTGGAGACCGGCGAGTGGTTCTTCATCGAGGTGAATCCGCGCATCCAGGTGGAGCACACGGTCACGGAAATGGTCACCGGCATCGACCTGGTGCGCTGCCAGATTCTGGTCGCGCAGGGCCTGACGCTGCACGGACCCGAGATGGACCTGCCGCGGCAGGACAAGGTTCCGCTGAACGGCTACGCGATGCAGTGCCGCATCACGACGGAGGACCCGGCAAACGACTTCGTCCCCGATTACGGGAAGATTCACACGTATCGCTCGCCCGCGCGGTTTCGGCATCCGGCTGGACGGCGGCACGGCGTTACGCGGGCGCGGTGATCACGCCGTTTTACGATTCGCTGCTGGTGAAGACGACCGCCTGGGGACGCGAGTTCCGGCAGGCCTGCCAGCGCATGGACCGGGCGCTGCGCGAGTTCCGCATCCGCGGCGTGAAGACCAACATTCCGTTCCTGGAAAACGTGGTCAATCACCCGGATTTCCAGGCGGGCAACGTCAACACGCGATTGCTGGAAGAGACGCCGGCGCTGTTCAAGTTCGAAGCCGCGCCGCGACCGCGCCACCAAGCTGCTGAGCTATCTGGCGACGTGATGGTGAACGGCAATCCGGCAGGTGGCAGGAAAGCCCGAGCCCACGCGTATACGCACGCGCGCCGGTGCCGCCGCACGATTCGACCGAGCGCCGCCCAACGGCACGCGGCAACTGCTGCTCGAACTGGGGCCGAAGAGATTCGCCGCGTGGACGCTCGGCAGAAGCGGCTGCTGCTGACCGACACGACGTTCCGCGACGCGCATCAATCGCTGCTGGCCACGCGCGTGCGCACCTACGACATGCTGGCGATCGCCGATTTCGTGCTCGCACAAGCTGCACGAATCTTTTCAGCCTGGAGATGTGGGGCGGCGCGACGTTCGACTCGACGATGCGCTTCCTGCACGAAGACCCGTGGGAGCGGCTGCGGCAGCTGCGCGAAGCGATTCCGAACATCTGTTTCCAGATGCTGCTGCGCGCCTCGAACGCCGTGGGCTACACGCATATCCCGACAACGCCGTGGCCGAGTTCATCTACGAAGCATGCGGCGCAGGGCATCGACATCTTCCGCATTTTCGATTCGCTGAACTAGCTGCCGAATATGAAAGCGTGCGATGGAGGCGGTGCGGAAGACGCACGCGGTGTGCGAGGCGGCGATCTGCTACACCGGCGACATTCTCGACCCGAAGCGCGACAAATATTCGCTGCAAGTATTACGTGAAGATGGCGAAGGAACTGGAGCGCATGGGCGCGCACGTTCTGGCGATCAAGGACATGGCCGGGCTGTGCCGGCCGTACGCGGCGGAGAAGCTGGTGAAGGCGCTGCGCCAGGAGATCGGCATTCCGATTCATTTCCACACGCACGACACCAGCGGCATCAACGCGGCGTCGATTCTGAAGGCCGCGGACGCGGGCGTGGACGTGGCGGACGCGCGCCATCGCGTCGATGAGCGGGGCCGACCAGCCAGCCGAATCTGAATTCGATCGTGGCCGCGCTGGCGCATACCAAGCGCGACACCGGCCTGGATCTGGACGCGCTGAATGAATGCGCCGATTACTGGGAGGTGGTGCGCGAGTATTACGCGCCGTTCGACACCGCGCCGAAGAGCCGGTTCAGCGCGAAGTCTACCTGCACGAGATGCCGGGCGGCCAGTACACGAATCTGAAGGAGCAGGCCGAATCGCATGGGCCTGGGCGCTCGCTGGCAGGAGATCGCGCGCACGTACGCCGAGGTGAACCGGCTGTTCGGCGACATCGTGAAGGTGACGCCGTCCAGCAAAGTGGTGGGCGACATGGCGATCTTCCTGGTGAATCACAACATGACGATGCACCAGTTCGAGCAGTGCACGCCGGACCACAACCTGACGCTGCCTTCGAGCGTGATCGAAATGTTCATGGGTTCGCTGGGCGAGCCGGCGGGCGGCTGGCCGAAGCGGCTGCAGAAGATCATTTTGAAGGGCGCCAAACCGCAGCGCGGCCGCCCCGGCGCGCAATCTGCCGCCGGTGAACCTGGAGGAGACCGCGGCATCGATCGAGAAGAAGATCGGCCGCAAGCCGGTGCACGACGAGGTGCTGAGCTATCTGATGTACCCCGACGTATTCCTGAAGTTCGCCACGCAACCGGCAGAGCTGGGGCGACGTGGACGTGCTGCCGACGCCGCAGTTTTACTACGGCATGGAGCGCGGCGCCGATATCACGGTGGAACTGGAGCCCGGCAAGGCGCTGGTGATCAAGTTCCTGACGATCGGCGAGCCGCATCCCGACGGCACGCGGACGGTGTTCTTCGAACTGAACGGGCAGCCGCGCGAAGTGACGGTCCGCGATCGCAAGCTGGAGGTGACCGAGCAGGCCAAGCCCAAGGCCGACCCGGGCCAGCCCGGACAGATCGGCGCGCCGATTCCGGGCGTGGTGTCGACGGTCGCGGTGGAGCTGAATCAGAAGCTGAAGAAGGGCGACCGGCTGCTGGTGATGGAGGCGATGAAGATGCAGAGCACGGTGTATGCCCCGGTGGCGGGAACGGTGACAGCAGGTCCTGGTGACGCCGGGCCAGCAGGTGGAGGCGAAAGACCTGCTGCTGGTGATCGAGTAGGAGCTTGGGTTCGGTTGGGTTCGTTGGGTTCTGCCGGAAGGCCGATTTTGTTGTAAATGAAGGACTTCCTGGGTTCATCTCGTTTTTCCCGGGGCAGCGGGTGCGCCAGTTGCCAACTGGCGCGCAGGATGCCATCCCGCCCCACTACACGTGTAGCACGGCGGGCGGGTGGAAGCCCGCCGCTGTATGAGGTTAGCCGTTCGGAAATAACGAGTTAGGGATTTGAATGTGGCGGTTATCGCCGGTGGCCAAAGGTCCTGCCCCACTCTAGGAGGCGTGGCTTCCGAGCATACCGAGCACTGCGTTAACGAGGACGCTGGCCATGCCGATGGGGATGGCGATCTTCCAGCCGATGTTCATCAGCTGATCGTAGCGGTAGCGCGGGAAGGTGCCGCGGAACCAGATCATCATGTAGATGATCACGGAGACTTTGACCAGGAACCAGAAGAGTCCGATCATGGCGTTGTTCACCAGGGGGATGGCGAAGATTGCGCCGATGGCCACGAGCAGCACGACGACCAGGAGCAGCACTTTTTGTTGAATCGGGTCGCGCAGTTTCTTGATCAGGGGAAAGGTCAAGAGGCCCGAGCCTACGAAGAGCAGGACCGGCGTGCCGTAGTTGAGCGGTTTCTCGAGCCACGTGACGCTCGGGAACGGTCGAAGCCAGCCGCCCCAGAAGAGCGCGACGGCGACGCTGGAAACGACGAAAATGTTGGCGTACTCGGCCAGGAAATAGAGGGCCCAGCGGAAGCCGCTGTACTCGGTATGGAATCCGGCGACGAGTTCGGACTCGGCTTCGGGCAGATCGAAAGGCGCGCGATTGGTTTCGGCGGTGGCGGCGATGATGTAGAGGCCGAAGGGGACGACCATGAAACCGTAGTTGGCGAAGATGCCCCAGACGCCGCGAGTCGAGTTGCGACTGCACGATGCCCTGCATGCTGAGGGTTCCGGCCACCATCACGCCGCTGACTAGCGCGAATGCCAGGGCCACTTCGTAGCTCACCAACTGGGCGGCGGAGCGCAGCGCGCCGAGCAGCGGGTAGTGACTGTTGGAAGACCAACCGCCGAGGATGATGCCCAGAATGCCGACCGCCGACATGGCGGAGATGACGAGCAGGCCGACGTTGACGTCGGCCACGTAGATGGCTTTACCGAAGGGGATGACGGCGAACGCCGTGAGCGCGGTGATGGTGGAAATGCACGGGGCGAACCAGAAGATCGCCTTGTCCGAGCCTTCGGGAATGATGTCTTCCTTGAGGAGCAGCTTCAAGGCATCGGCAATGGGCTGCAGGAGGCCGTGCGGGCCGACGCGCATGGGGCCAAGGCGGACCTGGAAATCGGCCAGCACCTTGCGCTCCACCAGCACGATATAGCCGGCGACCAGCGGGAAGGCCGCGATGATGACCAGGGTCACCAGGATAGGCATGAACAGCGGATGGTTGAGGACCGTCTCCATATGCGTTTACCGGAACAACGACGTTTGAGCGAAGCGCAGGAAGGGCTCGGGGTAGATGCCGATGCCGAGCGTGGCCAGAACGCTGAGAGCCAGCGCGAGGCGCAGGCCGAAGCTGCCGGCGAGGGCCGGCGCATTCACCTCGGCATCGCGATTGAACATGCTGCGCACGATCTTGAAGTAATAGTAGATGGCCACGGCGACGTACAGGGTGGCAAAGACGGCCAGCGCGTAGTGCCTGGTCTGGATCAGCGCCAGGAAGATGTAGTACTTGCCCAGGAAGCCCGCGGTGGGAGGGATGCCGGCGAGCGACAGCAGGAAGATGAGCATCAGGAAGGCGTAGCCCGGATTCTTGTGAACCAGACCCGCCATATCGTCGAGATCCTCGCCGATGATGTTGGCGCGGCGCATGGCCACGACGACCAGGAGCGCGCCGAGGTTCATGAAGGTGTAGACCATGATGTAGACGGCTACACCATTGATGCCGGTGTCGTTACCGGCGATGAGGCCGAGCAGCATGTAGCCGGCATGCGAAATCGAGCTATAGGCCAGCATGCGTTTGATGTTGGTCTGATTGATGGCGGCGAGGTTGCCCACGGTGAGGGTGAGCACGGCGATTACCGAGAGCAGGGGCTCCCAGACATCGCGCGCGGAGGCCAGGGGACCGAGGAAGATGCGCAGGAGAAAGGCCATGGACGCGGCCGTGGAGCCGACGGAGAGATAGGCGGTGACCGTGGTGGGCGCGCCTTCGTAGGCGTCCGGGGCCCACATATGGAAGGGCGCGGCGGAGATCTTGAAGAGGAGGCCGACGGAGGTAGTGGTGAGCGCGAGGAAGACCATCGGGTCCCAGGCCGGACGCTGTTGGATGGCGCTGGTGATGGCGGCGAGTTTGGTGGAACCGGACATGCCGTACATGACGGAGAAGCCGTAGACCAGGAAGCCGCTGGAGAAGGCGCCGAGGATCAGATATTTGAGCGCGGCCTCATTGGAGCGCCGGTCGCTGCGCAGGAAGCCCACCATCACGTAGAAACAGAGGGCCATGAGTTCGAGGCCAATGAAGAGGGTGACGAGGTCAGTGCCGGTGGCCAGGAAATACATGCCGCATTGGGCAAACAGCATCAGGGCGTAGTATTCGCCGTGGTGCTCGCCCGCCGCTTCCAGGTATTTGTAGGAGGCGACCGCGACGATGAGGGCGGCGACCAGGAAGATCCAGTTGAAGAAGATGGCGAAGCCGTCCACCGTAACGGTGCCGCCGAAACCGCTCAGTTCGGATGCGCCGTTGGCGGTGAGCCAGACCTGCTGGCGATAGAGGCCGAAGCCGGCGAAGAGCTCGGCGAGGACGACAAAGATCAGCAGGTACTTGCGCTGGCGGGGATCGGGGAAGATCCAGAAGTCGAAGATGAGGATGGCGCAGGCGAACATCGCGAGCATGATCGCCGGGATGATGGAGAAGTGATCGGCTGTGGTGTAGAACTGGCTCATGTCGATCATTGGGCGCCTCCCGCGGGCGGGGTTGGATTGGGATCGCGTACGGCGGCCAACGCTCCCTTACGGTCGCGGCTCGGATTGGGGTCGCGGGTTGGATTGGGGGTGCGAGTTGGGCTGGGGAGCACGCCGGCGTTTTGGAGGGGTCCTCCGAAGTAGCCGGGGCGGACGCGCTGGACGATTTCGGCCACGGGCTGGCGGAGGATGTCAAAGTAGGGCTTGGGGTAGATGCCGATCCAGATGGCCCAGGCGATCAGCGGCACGAAGAGCGCGATTTCGCGCGCGGTCATGTCGGGAATGGTCAGGTTTTTGCCGTTGGTCACCTGGCCGAGCATGGTGCGCTGATACAGCCACAGCAGGTAGGCGGCGCCCAGAATCACGCCGGTGACGGCGAAGGCGGCCCAGATCGGGTTGGCCTCGAAAGCGCCCTGCATGATGGTGAACTCGCCGACGAAGCCGTTGAGCAGCGGCAGGCCGGCCGAACTGAGCATGGCGATGGCGAAGATGATGGCGAACTTGGGCATGACGTGCGCCAGGCCGCCGTATTCCTTGATCTCGCGCGTGTGGCGGCGCTCGTAGATGACGCCGATCACGAGGAAGAGCATGCCGGTGGAGATGCCGTGGTTGACCTGCTGCAGCACGGAGCCCGCGATGCCGTTGGGGTTCATGGAGAAGATGCCGAGCGTGCAGAAGCCCAGGTGGCTGACCGAGGAATAGGCGATCAGCTTTTTCCAATCGGCCTGCATGAGGCTGACCAGCGCTCCGTAAATGATGCCGATGATGGAGAGGATGGCCAGGATCTGTACGATCTTCTGGTCCATGGAGGCCTTGGGCAGGAGCGGCAGGGAGAAGCGCAGGAAGCCGTAGGTCCCCATCTTCAGCAGCACGGCGGCCAGGATCACGGAACCCGCGGTGGGCGCCTCCACGTGCGCGTCGGGCAGCCAGGTGTGGAAGGGGAACATCGGGCACCTTGATGGCGAAGCCGATGAAGAAGGCCCAGAAGACCCACTGCTGCGTGGCCAGCGGCAGGTTGAGTTTCATCAGCTCGGAGATTTCGAAGCGTGTAGAAGCCGAACTGGTTGAAGTGGGCGAAGTAGAGCGTCAGGATGCCGAGCAGCATCAGCACGCTGCCCGCCAGGGTATACAGGAAGAACTTGATGGCGGCGTAGAGTTTTCGGGGCCCGCCCCAAACGCCGATGATGAAGTACATCGGCACCAGCACGAGTTCCCAGAAGACGTAGAACAGGAAGAAATCGAGCGACAGGAATACGCCGATCATGCCCGTCTGCAGGAGCAGGAACATGGCGTAGTATTCCTTGACGCGATCCTGAATGGCGTTCCAGGAGCAGAGAATGGCGATGAAGCCCATCAGCGTGGTGAGCATGATGAGCAGCAGGCTGATGCCATCGATGCCGATGTGGTAGGTGGCGCCGAGCGCAGGAATCCAATCGGCGCGCTCCTCGAACTGGAATCCGGGATGGCCGAGTCTGGAAGCGGGAGACCAGCGGCAGCGAAATCAGAAACCCGGCGAAGCCGACCAGGTTGGCCCAGACGCGGATCAGGTCTTTGCTCTTGCCGGGGATGAAGAGCAGGATTGCGAGCCCGGCCAGCGGCGTCAGGAGAATGATGCTGAGTAGGTGCTGGTCCATATATGGTTACCGCACGACGTAATAGCCGAAGAACACGAGGACGCCGATCACGACGAAGAACGCGTACCCCTGGACGCGCCCGGATTGCAGGATGCACATGGGGTAGGAAAGCATCTTCACAAGGAAGGAGCCCAAACGCACCGCGCCATCGATGACCCAGGTGTCCCACCAGGCGGAAAGAGTGGCCATGAAGCGGGTGAACCAGCCGGCGCCGTTGACGCCGCCATCCACAATTTTGCGATCGAAGGCGCCGAGCAACAGGCCGCCGCCCTTGCAGAGTCCATTGACGAAGAGAAAATCGTAGATCTCGTCCAGATACCATTTGTTGGAGAGCGTGCGATGTCCGCGCGGGAACATGGCGCAGATGCGCACGGGGATGTGGGGCTTGACGAGGTAAAAGTAACGCGCGATGAGGATGCCGGCAACGGCGATGCCGATGGAAGTGAACATGAGCGTCCACTCGATGGAGGCCGAATGTTCGCCTTCCTTGGCGGCTTCAACGGCGGCGGTGGCGAAGACCGGCTCCAGCCAGTGTTCGAAGCCGCGGAAGTTTTCACCGAACGCGGTCCAAAGTTTGGGCACACCGAGCCAGCCGGCGAAGATGCTGCCGATGGCGAGCACGGTGAGCGGGCCGGTCATGGAGACCGGAGATTCGTGAACGTGGGAGGCCACTTCGGGAGCGGCGCGCGAAGTGCCATAGAAAGTCAGGTACATCATGCGCCACATGTAGAAGGCGGTCATGAGCGGCAGTGGCGAGGCCGACGGCCCACAAGAGGGTGGCGCCCTTGGGTGAGCTGTAGGCCTGCCAGAGAATCTCGTCCTTGGAGAAGAAGCCGGCGAGGCCGGGAATGCCGGCGATGGCCACGCTGCCGATCCACATGGTGCGGAAGGTGACGGGGATTTTGTCCTTGAGCGCCGCCCATGCGGCGCATGTCCTGCTCGCCGCTCATGGAGTGGATGACGGAGCCGGAGCCGAGGAAGAGGAGGGCTTTGAAGAACGCGTGGGTCATCAGGTGGAAGACGGCGACCCAGTAGGCGCCGACGCCGAGAGCCAGGAACATGTAGCCGAGCTGGCTGACCGTGGAGTAGGCGAGGACGCGCTTGATATCGGTCTGCACGAGCGCGATGCTGGCGGCGAGGATGGCGGTGAAGGCGCCGATGGAAGCGACGACGGTGGAGGTGATGGGCGTGAGTTCGAAGAGCGCCGAGGAGCGGGCGATCATGTATACGCCGGCGGTCACCATGGTGGCCGCGTGGATGAGGGCGGAGACCGGGGTGGGGCCTTCCATGGCGTCGGGCAGCCAGACGTAGAGCGGGAACTGGGCGGATTTGCCGGTGGCGCCGAAGAACATGCACAGCGTGATGACGGTGAGGGTGCCGATGCCGGCCACTTCGGGCGTGAAGGCCGCGGTGCGCAGGACGGCGTTGACTTCGGTGAATTTCAGCGTGCCCACGGTGCTCAGTAGCAGCAGCATGCCGATGATGAAGCCGGCATCGCCCACGCGATTGACGATGAAGGCCTTCTTGCCGGCGTCGCCGGCCGACTTCTTCTGGAAATAGAAGCCGATCAGCAGGTAGCTGCACAGGCCGACGCCTTCCCAGCCGACGAACAGCAGCACGTAATTGTTCGCCAGCACCAGCATCAGCATGAAGAAGACGAACAGGTTGAGGTAGCCGAAGAAGCGGTAGTAGCCGTTATCGTGGGCCATGTAGCCGGTGGAATAGACGTGGATCAGGAAGCCGATGCCCGTGACGACGAGGATCATGACGGAGCTGAGGGGATCGAGCAGGAAGCCCCAGTCCATCTGGAAGGTGGCCAACTGGCCGTTGGACATGTGGAAGGGCAGTCCCGGCGATCCAGGTGAAGTTGACTACTTCGTGCACCCGGTGGGCCTGCTGGGAGAGCTGCCAGACGGCTCCCGCGGAAAAGATGAACGAGAGCAGGACCATGCCCGGACAGATCAGGTTGACGAGGAATTTCAGGGGCGAGTGGTGATGGTGATCGTGGCTCGTGATCGTGGTCGTGATCGTGTCGTGGTATGGTCGTGGGTGTGGCCGTGATCGTGAGTGTGGCTGTGGTCGTGGCGTGTGTGAGTGATCGTGGCCGTGTTCGAAGATGGGCTCGACGCCGGGGGCGACGGCGACGTCGCTCTCGGGCTGCGGGTCGAGGATCCTGCCGAAGATCAGCATGAGGGCCGCTCCGAGGAGCGGGAACAGGGGAATCAGCCAGATGGTTTCGAGAAAATTCACGTTAGTCCCTACCACTTCAGCAAGTCGATTTCATCCGCCTGCACGGTTTCCTTATTGCGGAAGAGTGCGATCAGGATGCCCAGCCCTACCGCCGCTTCGGCCACCGCGTCGGTGATCACGAAGATGGCGAAGATCTGCCCGTTGACATTTTGCAGCGCATGCGAAAAGGCGATCAGGTTGATGTTCACCGCATTGAGAATCAGCTCGATGGACA
This sequence comes from uncultured Solibacteraceae bacterium, assembly GCA_963792055.1. Lineage (GTDB taxonomy): Bacteria > Acidobacteriota > Terriglobia > Bryobacterales > Bryobacteraceae > Solibacter. The sequence continues at coordinate 390,715 of CAWBUV010000014.1, forward strand.
TCAGAATGATCACGATATTGCGGCGCGTCAGCACGCCCACGGTCCCGATGAGCAGCAGGGCCGCGCTCAGAGCCAGGTAATGAACCGTCGTTATCGGGTGCATCGTCAGATCCTCTTTTTCGCCATGACGACCGAGCCCACGACCGCCACCAGCAGCAGGACGGAAGCGATTTCAAAGGGCAGCAGGTACTCGCCGAACAGCGAATCGGCGATCTGTTCGGTGTTGCCCAGGCCGGCAGGCGCACCGGCGCAATCAGGGGCGCTGCGAAGTGGAAGGAATCCTGCCCGCGGTAGATGAAGTAGGCCACCTGAGCGCCGACCGCCAGCCACGGCGACGAGGGCGATCATCCACTGCCGGTTGAACTGCCGCTCTTTGGCCGCCTGTCCAGGTTCACCAGCATGATGACGAACAGGAACAGCACCATGATGCCGCCGACGTAGAGGACGATCTGCACGGCGAACAGGAACTCCGCCTGATTGCATGCAGGTACAGCCCGGCGACGCCGAGCAGGGAGACAATCAGCGAGATGGCCGCGTGCATGGCGCTGTTGCCGCGTGATGGTGAGCACCGCGCCTCCCAGCACCAGGAGGGCGAAGATGTAGAACAGAATCGTGTCGGTCAGCATTTGTATTGAGTGGGCTTGGGCCCCTCTTCGAGCATCTGCCGGTCCCAGATCTGGCCTTCCCGGGTGTAGGTTGCCATTTCGAAATCCTGCGTCAGTTCGAGGGCGTCCACGGGGCAGGCATCCTCGCACAGGCCGCAGAACATGCAGCGCGAAGTGTCATACGTGAAGGTGGTGAGGTCTTTGCGCTTGGTGACTTCATTGCGCTCGCTGGTGACCACGATGAGGGCCTCCGGGACAGGCCAGCGCGCAGAGGTTGCAGGAGATGCAGAGGGTCTCGCCGTTATCGGGATTGATATTGAGGCGCGGCGCGCCGCGATAGCGCTCGGCGACCTTGGGACGCTCCTGCGGATACTGCTCCGTGTAGATGTACTTCGGATTCTGGTTGCGGAAGGTCACCCAGAGTCCCTGGAACAGATCCACCAGGAAGATTTTTTTTAAGAGCCCGACCATAAAATTATTCCTCTACAACCATTTTGCTACCGCGCTCAGCGCATTTCCTACCGATCGATCTCGCCCAACACAATATCCAGCGTGCCGATTACGGCCACCACGTCGGCTACCAGTCCGCCGCGGATCATGCGGTCCAGCGCCTGCAGATTCACGAAAGAGGGCGGCCGCACGCGCACGCGATACGGCTGCGTGGAGCCATCGCTGACCACGTAATATCCCAGCTCGCCCTTGGGCGCTTCGATGGAAGTGTAGGCCTCGCCGACGGCGGGCTTGATGACCTTGCCGACCTTGCCCATGATGGGGCCTTCGGGAATGGCTTCCACCGCCTGGCGCATGATGCGCACGGACTGGCGCATCTCTTCCATGCGCACCATGTACCGGTCGTAGGTGTCGCCGTTCTGGCGGGTGGGGATTTCGAAATCGTACTTCTCGTAGCCCGAGTAGGGTTGGGCCTTGCGCAGGTCCCACTTCACACCGGCGGCGCGGAGCACGGGTCCGGTGACGCCATATTCCTTGCACTCGTCGGCGCTGAGGATGCCGACATCGTCGAGGCGGCCCATCCAGATGCGATTGTTGGTGAGCAGTTCCTCGTACTCATCCACCTTGGGCAGGAACATGGTGCAGAAATCGCGGATGTCCTGCTCGAAACCGTCGTAGGTCTCGTAAAGCAGGCCGCCGATGCGGAAGGCGTGGGTGGTGAGGCGGGCGCCGCAGTATTTTTCGAAGATCTTGAGGGCTTCTTCGCGCTCGCGAAGGCAGTAGAAGACGGGCGTGATGGCGCCGATATCGAGGGCATGGGTGCCGAGCCAGAGCAGGTGGCTGGCGATGCGGTTGAGCTCCGTGAGGATGACGCGGACGGCCTGGGCGCGGGGCGGCGCTTCCACGTTGAGCAGCTTTCTCCACGGCCAGGCAGTAGCCCAGGCCGTTGGAGACGGCCGCGACGTAGTCCATGCGGTCGACGTAGGGGTTGAACTGGGCGTAGGTGCGGTTCTCGGCGATCTTCTCCACGCCGCGATGCAGATAGCCGATGACGCATTCGGTGCCCAGGACCTTCTCGCCATCGAGCTTGAGGATGACGCGCAGCACGCCGTGGGTGGAGGGGTGTTGCGGGCCCATGTTGAGGACTAATTCGGTGGAGTCTAGAAAAGTGGAGTCAGGCATACCGAGATCACTGGCCGCTTTCGATTCCCAGGTTTTCCTGCACCCAGCGCTGGTCCTGCTGGAGAATTCCGTAGTCCTTGCGCAAGCGGGTAGCCCTGCCACTCGTCGGGCATGAGGATGCGCCGCATGTCGGGGTGGCCGGCGAATTCGATGCCGAACATATCGTAGACTTCGCGCTCCAGCCAGTTGGCGGTCAGGTGGACGCCCACGGCGGTCTCCGGCTGATAGCCGTCGGCGATGTAGATTTTGACGCGCAGGCGCTCGTTGCGCGAGAAGCTATAGAGGATGTAGACGACGTCGAAGCGATCGGCGCGCTTGGGCCAATCGACCGCGGTGATGTCGACGAGGTAGTCGAAATCGGATTCCAGTTTGAGGTATTCGAGGATGCGGGATGGCGGACCCCGGTTTGGCGACGACAAAATTCTGACCGAGGTAGGTGGAAGTTTCGACGATGGCCTCGCCGAAGCGTTCTTTGAGTTCGCGGGCGAGGTCGCTCTCCCAGGGGGTCGCCATCATGACGGCGGGCGGTTTTGGAGGCGGGGGCGGCAGGCTTCGGGAGGTGCCGGTTTCGGAGGCTTCCGCGGCTGGTTTTGCCGGTTGTTTCGCGGCCTCGCCCCCGGGGGGAGGGGCCGCCTCGGAGCCCCCGGGCTTTTGCTCGTCAGCCATCTCTGTTCCTTATGAAGACTCCTACACTTATCACTTGCGGGGACGTGTGTCAAATTGCCGCGATCGTACGCCACGGGGCGTGGCGGAAGGGTAAGGGAAACTCGGGAGGGTGAATTCGACGCGGAGACGCGAAGACGCGGAGACCGGCGCGGAGGAAAGATGGGAGGACAGGGAGCTTTGGATTCGGTGGAGGCTCGGGGCAGCGAATTCGACGTGGGGCTTTGAGCGCAGAGATGCTTGGGATTTGTGAGTAAATGGGAATTCGTGAAACACGGTGCGGTGGCAAGATTTCCGATTCACTTTGACGGGAAGAGGTTTTTCAATCCCGGGGCTGCCTCGGCGCCCGGATTGTTTGGCGCTTTGCGGTGGGTGTTGTCGAGCCGGCCGGAGCGATCCGCGCGTTTTGTTGACGATGTCGAGCAGACGAAGCCTCCAGCTGGGGTCGATGGGGCGGAGCTGCGGGTGACGCTGGTCAATCATTCGACGGTGCTGCTGCAGCAGAGCGGGCTGCATATCCTGACGGACCCGATCTGGGCGGAGCGGGCGAGTCCGTTGGCGGCGATCGGTCCGCGGCGGAAGAGGAAGCCGGGGGTTCGGTGGGAGGACGTACCTCGGATCGATGTGGTGCTGCTGAGCCACAATCACTACGACCACCTGGATCTTGCGGCGCTGCGGCGGCTGGCGGATCGCGGGGAATCGCGGTTTGTGGTGCCGATGGGAGTGGGGCGGCTGCTGCGATCGCAGAAGATCGGTCCGGTGCACGAATTGGATTGGGGCGAGGCGGTGTCGAATGACCAGACGCGGATTCATGGTGTGCCGGCGCTGCATTTTTCGGCGCGCGGGCTGTTCGACCGGAATCGGACGCTGTGGTGCGGATATGTAATCGAGACTGCGGGGCGGACGATCTATTTCGCGGGCGACACGGCTTTCGGGGATCATTTCGGGATGATTCGCGACCGATTTGGCGCGCCGCATGTGGCGCTGCTGCCGATTGGGGCATACGAGCCGCGCTGGTTCATGTCGCCGGTGCACATGTCTCCGGACGAGGCGGTGCGAGCGCATGAGATTCTGGGCGCCGGGACGAGTATCGCGATCCATCACGGCACGTTCCAACTTGCCGATGAAGGCATCGACACGCCGAAGAAGCGGCTGCGGGAGCGCGCGCCGGGCGGTTCGTTTCTAGTGCCGGACAATGGGCAGGCTGTGACGTTCGCATGATGGTGGACAGGCACACCATCGCGCTGATCAGTATTGCCGGCAGTTGCCTCGACGTGCTGGGAGCGCTGTACCTGGCGTACGATCTGTTGGGCGGCGAACACGGTCCGCTGCGCACGCTGACGCGCGCGGTTACGTATGGCGCGTTATTCGGAGGGGCTACGGTGCGGCGCCTCGGGTACACATTCGGCGCGCCGTTCGGCATTACGTTCGGGGTGCTGAGTAGCGTGGGGCAGGCGATTGCTTACCGGCTCGGCATACGGCCGACGATCGACTACAAGCCGGCGACTCGTCCGCGGATCTCGCGATTGCAGTTGTTGGCGGCGGCGAATCGCACGGTCGGGTACACGGTGACGGGGTATCTCAGCAGTCTGGTGGCGCACCAGCGGGAACACGCGATTGCAGTGGGGGTGGAGGCGGGGCTGACGATTGGCCTGGTGACGGCGATCGCGGGCTCGTGCACGCCTCTGGTGGAATGGACGGCGGATCATGTGCCGGAAAAACGCATGGGAGTGTTTGGGGTGGGGCTCATTCTGGTAGGCTTCAGTCTGCAATCCGTGCAGTACTGGCTGGCGCTGCTGGATGTGACGGTGCGGTAGGCGGGCGATCAGATTCCCATTTGCCGGTTCAGTTCCGCGGTGGTGGCGCAGCGATCGAGGAAGGTGAAGCTGCCGGTGTCTTTGACTTCGGTGGCAGCGTCGAGGAGGGCACTCATCGCGGCGCGATAGAGCGAGGTCGCGAGGCTGATGCGGCGGACTCCGGCGGCGGCGAGTTCCGCGACGGAGAACGATTTTCCCGGGGTGCCGACCATGAAATTGAATGGGTGGGATAGGGCGGCGCAGACGGCTTTCACGGACGCGAGGTCGGGGAGGCCGGGGGCGAAGAGGACATCGGCGCCGACTTTTTCGTAGGCCTGGAGGCGGTGGATCGTTTCCTCGAGACTGGGCGCGGCGAAGAGGAGATTGTGGGTGCGGGCGGTGAGTGTGAAGGGAAAGGGGAGGGCGCGTACGGCCTCGGCGGCGGCGGCGGTGCGTTCGACGGCCAGGCCGAAATCGTAGAGTGGGCTGTCGGGATTGCCGGTGGTGTCCTCGATGGTGCATCCGACGAGTCCGGCTTCGGCGGCGAGGCGGATGGTTTCGGCGACGGTTTCGGGCGCGTCACCGAAGCCGTTCTCGAGGTCGGCGGAGACGGGGAGGGGGGTCGCGTCGACGATGATGCGCGCGTGGGCGAGGGCCTGGTAGCGGGTCAGGCCGCCGTCCTTTCGACCGATGGCGGAGGCGGAGGCGGCGCTCGAAGTGGCGAGTGCCTGGAAGCCTAGGCCGGCGAGGAGCCGGGCGGAGGGGATGTCCCAGGGGTTTGGAATTATGAACGCTCCGGGACCTTGGTGGAGCGCGCGGAAGCGGACGGCCTTCTCGTATTGGGTGAAGCTCATGGCTTAGCTCATGACTTAACAGAGCGGTTCATCAGGTGATGGAGGGCGAAGGGAACTTCGTCGGGGTGGGTTGCGCACCAGGTAAGGATGCGCTCGAATTTGACGGTATCGTCGGCGATGGCGCTGATTTCCATCAGTTCAGTCTCGATGGTCTGGGGATCTCGCATAGAAAACTCCAGGATGACACAGAAAGGCGGGATACCATCCCGCCGCAGGTTGACAACTGTTGACAACCTGCCCCACACGTCCCCGGGGGCTTTCGTTGGGTAGAAACGGTGGTGCATTGGCCGTCGGTTTGCATCCATATGAAGTGAGAGGCAAATATGAGTTTCACCCCGAAAATCGAGTCGAGACCTGTGGTTAGAGGGATTCTGACCATCGCGGTGGTGGGATTGATCGGGTTGGCAGGCCAATTCGTTCCCAAACTCACGCCAATCGGTGCAACCGGGGAAGCCTACGCGTTGCAGCAAATTTACCGGGCAGGTGATCAAGCGCCACTGGTGTACGCCGTGGAGACGTTGCCGGCGGCAGGCGTGGAAGGCACTACGCCCAACTACTATCAACCTGTAAGTCACTGGTACAGCAATAAACACTGGTGGAAACGGAACGCTCCGATCATCGGCGGCGCCGGCGGCGGGGCATTGATCGGAGGCTTGGCGGGCGGCGGCACGGGAGCGCTGATCGGCGGTGCTGTGGGGGGCGGCGGGGGATACGCGTATAAACGCCTCAGTCACCGCCACAACCATCATCATCATCAGTATCAGCAGCCTCAGTATTACAACCATCACCACAAGTAGGGCTTGTGGCACGGGGGATAGGGCGGGCCTGCCTTCTCCCCCTTTTCTTATCGTCTTCGCTTAGCGTCTCAGGGCGGAGATCGGATCGATACGGGTAGCGCGGAAGGCCGGCAGCCAGGCTGCAAGCAGTGCAATCAGGCCGAGAAACAGGCCGGCAAGCACGAAGCTCAACGGATCACTCGCATCCACACCACACAGCATACTGGACACGAGCCGTGTGGTCGCCAACGATGCGGCAGCGCCGAGGGCTACGCCGGCGGCAGCGAGCGCGATTCCCTGCCCCACCACCATGCCGATCACGTTGCGCGGCGTGGCACCCATCGCGATGCGGATGCCGATTTCGGGTATCCGCTGGGTAACGGTGTACGACATCACGCTGTACAGGCCGACTGCCGCCAGCAGAAGACACATTAGTCCAAGGGCGGCCATCAGATTGGCCGCTACCTTCTGTCCGAAGGTGGCGACTTCGGTGTAATCGGCGAGTGGAACGGGATGGAAGGCGGAGGCGTTCGGATCGGTTTCGAACACGGCGCGGCGCAGCAGGGGAATGGATTGCGCGGGCGGGGTGGCGGTGCGCAGCAGGAAATACAGCTCCGGACTGGAATTGTAGAACTGCTGAAACGCGAGATAAAAATGCGGCAGGGGCGGTTCGGCGGGTCCGAAATACTTGCTGTCGCGCGCCAGCCCTACTACCGTGCACCATTTGCCGACGATGCGAACTTTGTGTCCGAGCGGACTCTGCCCGTGGAAGAAGCGTTTGGCGAACGCCTGGTTGACGATCATGACGGGTGCGGTGGTGCGCTCGTCGCGGGTGTTGAAATCGCGGCCTTCGAGCAAGGGGATCCGCATGGTGTCAAAGTAGCCGGGGGCCACGAGGGCGCGGTTGACGCTGTTGGTCTCGCCCGGGGCCGGAGTGTAGCCTTCGACCGTTACGTAGTTCCAGGGGCCCGCGGTGGTGCTCAAGGGAACGAAATCGGTATAGGTGACGGCCTCTACGACGGGAGCAGCGAGTAGGCGCTGCTTCAGGCGTATGGCGAATTGCTGGATCTGATTTCCGTCATAGCCCGCGGTTTCGATGAAAAATCGCCCGAAGAGTACGCGGCTGGAATCGAAGCCCGGATGGATGGCGCGGATATTGTGGAAACTCCGCACGAAGAGGCCTGCGCCGACCAGGGCGACGGTAGCTAAGGCGACTTCTCCGATGACCAGGAGATTCCGCGTGGTGCGGGAAGCGGCACCCGCGGTATCGCTGCGGCTGCCTTCCTTGAGGACTTCGTTCAGGTTCGAGCGGAACACGAACATGGCGGGAGATACGCCCGAGATCAGGGCGGCCGTGACGCATGCGAAGGCGGTATAAGCGAGAATACGGGCGTTCAAGGCGTACCCCACGGTGATCGGGAAACCGACATTCGGCACCATTCCGAGCAGCGATCCCTGCATCCACAGGAGCATGAGCATACCCGCGGCGGCCCCGGCTCCGGCCAGCACCATCGTCTCCGTGAGCACTTGTATGGCAATGCGCAAGCGGCCCGCGCCGAGTGCGCAGCGAATGCCGAACTCGCGCTGCCTGCCCACCGCGCGGGCGAGGAGCAGGTTCGAGACGTTCGCGCACACAATCAGCAGCACCACGAACGAGATGGCCAGCAGGATTCCGAGCGGCGCGCGCAGGAGCTCATTGACTCCGTTGTGCATTTCCCATGTGGGCAGGACGGCGGCGCCGACCCCACGATTCGTCTTCGGATTGGCGGCGGTGAGGCCGGCGGCGAGAGCCATGGCTTCGGCGCTGGCCTGCCGAACCGAGATGCCGGGCCGGCGGCGGCAGATGGTGTCCAACATGCCGCGAGCGCCGCGGTCGGTGAAGGCGGTCTCGGGCAGCGATCCCAGGGCCACCCCCATGGTGACGGGCACCCAGAAATCGAATTGCATGACGGGCGAGGTGCCCCGGAAGCGGGCCGGCGCGACTCCCACGATGGTCAGGGCGTGCCGGTTGACGCGCATGATCTTGCCGATGATCTTCGGGTCCGACTGGAAGTAGCTGCGCCACATACGGGCGCTGATCACGACAACTGGGTAGGCGCCCAGTTTATCGCCGCGCTCCTCGCTGGTGAAGACGCGACCCAGCACGGGTTCGACGCCCATGACTTCGAAGTAATTGCCGGAGACGAGCTCTCCCCAGGCCAGGCGCGCGGGCTGCGCATCATCGAGCGTGAAGGCGCACTGGCGGTGCACGGCGAGACCGGAGAGGCTCTTGAAGCGATCACGGTAGTCCCGGTAATCGAGCCAGGAGGCCGCGTTGCCGCCGTTGGGCGCGCCGGCGGTGACCATTTCCAAAGCGGCAAGCTCATCGCTCCGCGTGGTACCAGGATACGGATGCAAGATCACCGAGTCGATCCAGGAGAACACGGTGGTGGTGCTGGCGATCCCGACACCCAGGGTCAATACGGCCGCGCAGGCGAAGGCGGGGCTGGAGGCGAACACGCGATGTCCGAATCGGATGTCCTGCAAAAGGTTGCGTATCACGGGCCTGTGTAGTGCAATTGCAGTGCATTTGCAAATGATTGATTCCGCGATACGGGCCATACGCAGCATGAGCGCTATTGGCATCCTATTGTCCGATATTGGAACAACACCAGGGGCTATCCCCGGTAGCGCCGCAGTAGGGCGACTGTTGAGCTATCGTCTTCCGGCAGAGGCGCGGACCTGGACAGAGAGGGCAGAATCTCCGCCGCCAACACTTTGCCCAACTGTACGCCGAATTGATCGAACGGGTTGATGTTCCACACCACACCCTGCGTGAACACGCTGTGCTCGTAAAGCGCGACGAGGGCGCCCAGAATCTCCGGCGTCAGTTTTTCGGCGAGGATCGTATTGCTGGGGCGGTTGCCCTCGAAGTTGCGGTAGGGCTCGCCGGGGGGCGCGGTTTTGCCGAACGCGAGGGCCTTGCTCTGCGCGAAGACATTGGCCATCAGCAGGTCGTGATGGTTGCCGAGAGGGTTCAGGGTCTGGCGGAAACCGATGAAGTCGCAGGGCACGAGTTTGGTCCCCTGGTGAATCAACTGATAGAACGAGTGCTGTCCGTTGGTGCCGGGCTCGCCCCAGAAAATGGGTCCGGTCTGATAGGTGTTGATGGGCTCGCCGTCGAGCGTGACGCCTTTGCCGCAGCTCTCCATGGTGAGCTGTTGGAGGTAGGCGGGGAAGCGCTTCAAGTACTGATCGTAGGGCAGGACGGCCTGAGTCTGCGCGCCGAAGAAATTGTTGTACCAGACGGTCAGGAGGCCCATGAGCACGGGAAGATTCCGCTCGAAGGGCGCGGTGCGGAAGTGCTCGTCCATGGCATGGAAGCCGGCCAGCATATCGCTGAAATCGTTGGGGCCGATGGCGATCATGGTGGAGAGGCCGATGGCCGAATCCATGGAGTAGCGGCCGCCGACCCAGTCCCAGAAGCCGAACATGTTGCGGGTATCGATGCCGAAGGCGGACACTTCTTTCTCGGCGGTGGAGACGGCAACGAAATGTCGCGCGACGGCTGCGGGATCGCGCAATTTCTTCAGCGTCCAGGCGCGGGCCGATTCGGCATTGGCCAGAGTCTCGAGCGTGGTGAAGGTTTTCGACGCCACGATGAAGAGGGTGCGCTCGGGAGCGAGGCCGCGGACCGCCTCCTTGAAATCCGTGCCGTCCACATTGGATACGAAGCGGAAGTTGAGATTGCGTTTGCTGTAGCGGCGCAGGGCCTCGTAGGCCATCACGGGTCCGAGATCGCTGCCGCCGATACCGATGTTGACGATGTTGCGTGACAGGCTTCCCGGTAAAGCCGAGCCACTCGCCGGCGCGTACCTGGTTGGCGAATTTCGCCATCTGGCCGAGTACCTTTTGGACGGGCTTGCCCGCCTCAGGCACCTGTTCGGCGGCGAGGGACTTGCCAGTGGGCGCGCGGAGGGCGGTATGCAGCACGGCGCGCTTCTCGGTGACGTTGATGGGGTCTCCGCGGAACATAGCGTCGATGCGATCGCGCAGACCGCAATCTTCGGCGAGCGCGATCAGCAGGCGGAGGGTCTCCGGGGTGATGCGGTTCTTGGAGTAATCGAGATAGAGGCCCGCGGCTTCCGCGCTCATGCTTGTCGCCGCGCGACGGATCTTCGTGGAAGAGGTCGCGAAGATGCCGCTGGTTGATCTGTTGGTAGTGGGCTTGAAGTGCGCGGTAGGCGGCGCGGTCGGTCAGCATGGGTAAATTCTAGCGCGTGGCACAGGAGAGGGTGCCGGGAACGGAGAGGTTGTTTTTGACGCGGAGTCGCGGGGGCGCTGAGGAAAACGCGGAGAACGGCGGCAGAAGAAAGCCAAAGACGGAGAGAACGCTGAGACAGCGGAGCGATCAGCATCCCCTGCGAGACCGGGTAGATCGCGGCTAATTAGCTCTCCAGGCCCATCTGGGTCAGGCGGTAGCGCAGGGCGTTTCGGGTCAGGCCCAGGAGGCGGGCGGCCTGGCTTTTGTTTCCGTCGGCGCGGCGCAGCGCTTCCTTGATGATGTCCTGCTCGTATTGATCGAGGCTGAGGCCTTCGGGCAGGAAGTGCGAATCGCCCTGCGCTCGGGGGCGCGGGGCGTTCTCCAGTTTGATGTCGCCGGCATCCAGCTCCGTGCCCGTCGCCATGACCAGGCTGCGCTCGATTACGTTTTCCAGCTCGCGCACGTTACCGGGCCAGTGATAGTTGACCAGCTTTTCCATGGCGGCGTCGGTGATCGATTCGACCCGGCAGCCGGTCTCCGGCGCCAGCTTGTGCACGAAGTGATTGGCCAGCGACGGGAATGTCCACCTTGCGTTCGCGCAGCGGCGGAATATTCAGCGGCACGACGTTCAGGCGGTAGTACAGGTCCTCGCGAAAGGTGCCCTGCTCGAGCGCGGCGCGCAGATCCTGGTTGGTGGCCGCGACCAGGCGTACATCGATGTGCCGGGTGACATTGCTGCCCAGGCGCTCGAACTCGCGTTCCTGCAGGACGCGCAGCAGCTTGACCTGAATGGGCGCGGGCACGTCGCCGATTTCGTCCAGAAACACGGTGCCGGTGTCGGCCTGCTCGAACTTGCCCGGCTTGGTCATCTGCGCGCCGGTGAAGGCGCCCTTTTCATAGCCGAAGAGTTCGCTCTCCATCAGGTTTTCGGGCAGCGCGGAGCAATTGATCTTCACCAGCGGCCGGTCTTTGCGCGGCGAGTGGAAGTGAATGGCGCGCGCGATCAGGTCTTTGCCGACGCCGCTCTCGCCGGTCAACAGCACGGTGGCGCGGGTGGGCCCGACGCGCTCGATGGCGGCGAAGATCTCCTGCATCGAGCGGCTGCGGCCGATGATGTTGTCGAACTCGTAGCGGCGGCCCAGCTCCTCTTTGAGCTGGCGGTTCTCGTCGCGCAGGGCGCGCACTTCGAGCGCCTTGTTGACCACCTGCATCAGGTGGTCGAGCGAGAACGGCTTGAGCAGGAAATCGGTGGCGCCGGCTTTCATGGCTTCGACGGCGGTCTCCACGCTGCCGTACGCGGTCATCATGACCACGGGCACCTGGGCGTTCTGGCGGCGGATCTGCCCCAGGAACTCCAGGCCGTCCATGTTGGGCAGCTTCAGGTCGGTGAGCACCATGTCGGCGCGATCCACCAGCTTGAGCCCCTCTTCGGCGGTGGCCGCTTTGTCCACCTCGAAGCCGGCGGACACCAGCTGCAGCTCCAGTACGCGACGCAGTTTCTCTTCGTCTTCGACAACCAGAATGCGTTTCTTCATTCGGCGGCGGGTGGGGTCTGAGCCGGATCCATGGGCAGCGAGCACAACGAAGATGCTGCCCTTTCCGGGTTCGCTCTCCACTGCTATCTTACCGCCGTGTTCGTCCACGATCTTGGCGACGATGGCGAGGCCGAGTCCGACGCCCTCCGGCTTGGTGGTGAAGAACGGATTGAAGATGTCCTTCATCTGCGCCGGCGTCGATGCCGGCGCCGCGATCGATCACGGCGATCTCGGCGATGCGTCCCTCGGCGCGCGTCTTCACCGTGACCGCGCCGCCGCGCGGCGGTGGCCTGCGCCGCGTTGAGCACCAGGTTGTAGAACACCCGCTCCATCAATTCGGCATCGAAGGGGAAGGGCGGAATCTCCGGGGCGTAATTGCGGTAGACGGCGATTCCGGGGGCCTCGCGTTCGGCGTCGGCGATGGCGCGGTCCAGCAGCTGCGCCAGGTCCGCCGTTTCCAGGCGCAGTTTGAGCGGGCGCGCGAATTGCAGAAATCGCGTGACCAGCGAATTGGTGCGGTCCACTTCGGTGGAGATGAAGCCGGCCACTTCGCGCGCCACTTCGTTCTCCGCGCTGAGCTGCTTGATTCAGCATTTCCGCCGACGCCTTGATGGTGCCCAGGGGATTGCGCAGTTCGTGCGCCAGTCCGGCGGTGAGCTGTCCGAGCGCGGCGAGCTTGTCGGAGCGGCGCACGGCTTCGTGCGCCAGCAGCACCTGGCGGTTGGCCTCGGCGAGTTGCTCGGCGGTCCGCCGGTGCTTTTCCGATTGCACGCGCAGGGCCTCGGCCAGGACGTTGGCCAGGTTGCCGACCATGACCAGGAAGACCAGCGCGCAGGATCAAGACCTCGATCTCGGGCCTCTCCAGGACGACATTTCGGTCCCAATCGAGGAAGAGCAGGAAGGAGAGATAGGCAACCGGCGGCGAGCGACCGTGAACACCAGCGTGCCCAGGAGCCCGGAAGGCGCTGGCGGCGGAGACCACCGGCAGCAGCAGCAGCAGCCAGAAGTGGCTCTGAATCCCGCCGGTATAGCCGATCAGCAGGTAGACCAGCACCGAGTTTGAGCAGAATCCAGGCGACCCGGCCGCGCGCCGGTACTGAGCGCCGGGATCTTGGGTTCCAGCACCTGCACCAGCCCCAGGGCGACCAGCGGGACTGACCACGAAGACGTCCAGAATCTCGCTGGTGGCGGCCAGGGCGACGAATAACGGAATCCAGACCAAATCCTGGGGACGGACCAGGCGGAACCACCGGGGAATGGACTTTCTGGCACGCGAGATATCCCAGTCGGGATTATGCCACAATGTGTAAGTAACGTCCCATGTCCAACCCAAGCATGCTGGATCAGGATCGGCCTGTCGATCCGAAGTCCCCAACCACTAACGAGCCTGACGAGTCTTTTGGCGATATTCTCTCCGAGTACGAACAGTCGCACACCCATCGCATCCGCGAAGAGGGCAAGCGCGGACTGGAAGGCACCGTGGTCGCCGTCACCGGCGAATCGGTGTTCCTCGATATCGGCTACAAGACCGAAGGCATCATTCCCCTGGCGGAGTTCCAGGCCACCGGCGATTCGCTGAAGGTCGGCGACAAGATGCCGGTCTCCATCAAGGGCCGCGATCCCGGAGGGCTATTACGAGCTTTCGCGGATCAAGGTGGAGCGGCCGAAGGACTGGTCCGCGCTGGAGAAGGCGTTCGCCGATAAAGTCCGCGATCGCCGGCGTGGTGACCGGCGTCGTCAAAGGCGGCGTGAGCGTGGACGTGGGGGTGCGCGCCTTCATGCCGGCCTCGCGCAGCGGCGCACGCGATGCGGCCGAGATGGAAAAGCTGGTCGGGCCAGGAGATCCGCTGCCGGATCATCAAGCTGGACGTGGCGGATGAAGACGTGGTGGTGGACCGCCGCGCGGTGCTGGAAGAGGAAGAGCGCGCCACCAAGGACAAGCGCTACTCCGAGGTCAAGGAAGGCGAGACCGTGCAGGGCACGGTGCGCAGCCTGACCGATTACGGCGCCTTCGTGGATATCGGCGGCGTGGATGCGCTGCTGCACGTGGCCGATATTTCCTGGGGCCGCGTCAACAAGCCCGCCGACGTGCTGAAGGTGGGCGACAAGGTGGAGGCGCGGGTGCTGAAAGTGGATCCGGCCAAGAAGCGGATTTCGCTCGGCCTGAAGCAGCTTCAGCCGCACCCGTGGGACCTGGTGGCGGAGAAGTATAAGGTCGGCGAGCGGGTGAAGGGCAGCGTGACGCGGGTGACGGATTTCGGCGCGTTCGTGGAACTGGAGAAGGGCATCGAGGGCCTGGTGCATCTCTCCGAGATGTCCTGGTCGAAGAAGGTGCGCAAGCCCTCCGACGTGGTGAATCCGGGCGATACGGTGGAAGTGGTGGTGCTGGGAGTGAACGCTCCGGACCGGCGCATTTCGCTGGGTCTCAAGCAGGCGCTGGGCGATCCCTGGGCGGATGCGGCGAAGAAGTTCCCGGTGGGTTCGGTGGTGGAAGGTCCGGTGACCAGCATCCAGAAGTTCGGCGCGTTCGTGCAGGTGGCCGAAGGCGTCGAGGGCATGGTCCACGTGGGCGATATCAGCGCGGAGAAGCGCATCAATCATCCGCAGGACGTGCTGCATGTCGGGCAGGTGGTGAAGGCGCAGGTGCTGGAAGTGGATGTCGAGAAGCGGCGCCTGCGGCTGGGCATGAAGCAGTTGATTCCGACCAGCCTGGACGAGTACATCGCGGAGCACAAGGAAGGCGATGTGGTGACCGGCCGCATGACCGATGTTTCCGGCTCACGCGCCAAGGTGGAACTGGGCGAAGGGCGTCCACGCCACGTGCCGGCTGGCGGCGGAGGCTCCGAAGGAAGAAGAGAAGCCCGGCCAGGAAAGTGTCGGACCTGTCTTCGCTGACATCGATGTTGCAGGCACGGTGGAAGGGCGGGCAGGGCGGCGGCGGCTCGAAGGGCGAAGGCCCGCGCAGCGGGCAGATCCGCAGCTTCCGCATCAGCAAGCTGGACCCGGCGACGAAGAAGATCGAACTGGAGCTCGTGTAGATGGGGCAGGTCGCAGACCTGCTCCGCTCAACTCAAGCCGGGATCGGGCGGGCCGACTTCGCCGGGTTGTGCCGCGCGGCGTTCGGCGGCGCTGCGCCTGTTGGGCAGGTACGCCGGGAAGCGGGCGATCGAGGCTCCGAAGATCACATGGCCGAACACGGTGCTGTTCGCGGCATGCAGCAGCCACACCAGGGGCATCAGGCTTTGGCCGAGCGCGCGAAACCACAGGCAGTACCAGCCCACGGAATAGAGCACTCCCAGCAGAACGGTGCCGAAGCCGGTGAAGCGGTTGCGGACACCGATGGCGAAGAGGGCGCCGAGCAGGCTGTAGATCAGCAGGTAAAGGGCGAGACCGCTCAGGGTGGTGGAGCCGAAGCCGCGGCGAATGGCGGCGTCGCCGTGAAACACGGTGGCCATCAGATTTTCGGCGGTCCAGAAACTGCGGCGCTGTCCCTATGGCGCTGAGACCCAACCATACCAGCATGCCAGCGATGCCGATCATGCCGGCCTGGAGTCCCGCGAGAAAGACTGCGGGAGCGAGTTCAGCCGGCCGGTGCGCCGTGCTAGCATTCATAAGTTTCAGCCTATACTGACGAGAAGACTAAAGGCAAAATTAAATCCATGCGGCGTGTAGTCATCACAGGGATCGGCGCGGTCAGCCCGAACGGAATCGGGCGTGAGCGCTTTTGGGAAGCCACGCGGGACGGCGTGAGCGGGGTCAGCCGGATCACCCGCTTCGACCCTTCCGCATACCAGGTACAGGTAGCGGGCCAGGTTTCCGACGAGTTCGACGAGAAGAAGTACGTAGAGATCAAGGACCGGCCGCACGTTTCGCGTGCCGTCCCGCTGGCGGCGGCCAGCGTGGCCGAGGCCGTGGCGGATGCCGGGCTCGATGTCAGCGCCATGTCGCGCGACGAACTGCGCGGCATCGGCGTGATCGTGGGATCGGGCGGCGGCAGCCAGGATTTCACGGAAGAGCAGTACCGCCTCTACTACGCCGGCCTGATCAAGCAGTGCAGCGTGTACACGATTCCTACCGGAACGATCGGCACACTGGCCAGCGAAGTCTCCATGCGTTTCGGGTTTCGCGGGTTGAGCCACATCGTGTCCACCGGGTGCACGTCTTCCACCGACGCCATGGGGTACGCCTACCGGAACATTCAGGCCGGCGTGCTGGACACGATGGTGACGGGCGGCGTGGATTCGCCGATCGCCCCGCTGATCCTGCGCGGCTTCCAGTTGATGCGCATCATGTCGACGAGTTGGAACAAGGAGCCTACGCGCGCTTCGCGTCCGTTCTCTAAAGATCGCGACGGATTCGTGATCGCCGAAGGCGCATGGTTCTTCGTGATGGAAGAGATGGAGCGGGCCAAGGCGCGCGGCGCGCACATTTACGGCGAGATCGCGGGGTACGGTTCCACGTGTGAGGCGTATCACCGGGTGCGGCTGGAAGAGTGCGGCGAAGAACCGGCGCGGGCGATCGGCATGGCGCTGAAGGAGGGCGGGATCGCACCCTCCGACGTGCAGTACATCAGCTATCACGGCACGTCCACGGAACTCAACGATCGCATCGAAACGCGCGCGGTGAAACTGGCGTTCGACGGGCATGCGCGCGAAGTTGGCGGGCTCTTCGTTGAAGAGCATGATCGGGCATCCGCAGGGGGCTTGCGGCGCGGCGGGAATCGCGGCGACACTGCTGGCCATGCGCGACGGCGTATTGCCGCCCACGATCAATGTGGACGAGCCGGACCCGAACTGCGACCTGGATTACGTTCCCGATAAGGGGCGTAAGATGCACATCGAGCATGCAGTGGCCAACTGCATCGCTTTCGGCAGCAAGAATTCCGCGATGCTGCTGCGTAGGGTGTAGGCGGTGTTACTGGCGGGATACCATCCCGCCGCAGGCTGCCAGCCTACCCCACAAGAGTGTGAATCCGCACGGAAAAAACAGCGGGCGCTCGGAGGAAAGCGCCCGCCGGTTCGGTCCGCGGAAACAAAGGCTCTCCAGCGGGCCAACTCGTAAGAACCTACAATTTCACTGACGTGGTTTGGATAGGAATGGTTGCAGAACAGGGTGTTACACGGAGGGCCGCCCGAAAGGTGTTTGCATGTGCTTCGGCGGTGCGCTCGATGGGCTCCGCATAGCCGCCCCCCAAGGTGATGACGAGTGGTATTCCCTGCGTGTTTTCGAGTACCAGCCGGTCGCGTTCCTTTAGTCCCTCCAGAGTGAGCGAGAGCCTCCCCAGGCGGTCGCCCGCCAGACCATCGACACCCGACTGGTAGAAGACCACATCGGGCCGGAAGGCGGTCACCAGCGGCAACACTTCGCGCAGACGCGACAGGTATTCGTCATCGCCCGTGCCATCGGCAAGGGCGATATCGATGCGGCTGCGCTGCTTGCGGAACGGGAAGTTGTGTTCGCCGTGCATGGAGAGGGTGAGCACGGCGGGATCGTCCTGGAAGATGGCGGCGGTGCCATCGCCCTGATGGACGTCGAGATCGACGACGGCGGCGCGAGCGGCGAGACCATCGCGGCGCAGAGCCAGGATCGCCACGGCGAGGTCGTTGAACACGCAGAAACCGGAGCCTTCGCCGCGAAAGGCGTGGTGGGTGCCGCCGGCGAGATTGCCGCCGAAACCGCAGGCCATGGCGTCGCGCGACGCGGCCAGCGTGCCGCCTACCGAGGCCAGAGTCCGGCGCACCAGTTCCGGCGACCAGGGAAAGCCGATGCGGCGCATGACACGGTCGCCGGCAGTGCCTGCGAGGATTGCCTGGACATAAGCGGCGTCGTGCGCGAGTTCAAGGGTGGCGGCACCGGCCGGCGGCGACGGTTCAAAGTCGTACCCGCCATCCGCCGCCAGTATGGCGCGCAGGCGTGCATACTTCTCAATGGGGAACTTATGGCCGGGCGGCAGCGGGATGGGATGGTGGTCGCAGTAGATAGAGGCGGCGGCCCACTCATTCCCCTACGGCGCGCCGGATGGCGTTGGCGATATTGCCGCTGAGGGCCTCCACCTGTTCCATGTTGCGGCCTTCCACCATGACGCGGGCCAGCGGTTCGGTGCCCGAAAAGCGCACCAGTACGCGGCCTGAGCCGGCGAATGTCTCTTCGGCGTGGCGGATGGCTTCGGCCACCGCGGGCAATTCCAGAAGGCCCTTCTTTTCGCGTACGCGGATGTTGACGAGCAGCTGCGGATAGACCTGCATGTCCGCCATCAATTCGTCCAGCCCGACGCCGGCCGCGTGGGCGATTTCAAACAGACGCAGGGCGGTGAGCATGCCGTCGCCGGTGGTGGAGTATTCGCGGAAGATGACGTGGCCGGATTGTTCGCCGCCGAGGGCGGCGCCCAGGCGCACCATTTCCTCCAGCACGTACTTGTCGCCGACCGGCGTGCGCACCATGCGGATGCCGCTCGGCTTCGAAGGCCTTCTCCAGTCCGAGATTGGACATTACGGTGGACACGACGGTATTTCCGGGCAGGCGGCCGGCGGCTTTGAGGGCGCGGCCGGCGGCCAGCAGAACGGCATCGCCGTTGACCACGTTGCCGCGCGGCGGAAACGAAGATGGCGCGGTCGGCATCGCCGTCGAAGGCCGCGCCGAAAGCGGCGCCGTGCGCCACGACGGCCTGCTGCAGGCCTTCCAGGTGGAGCGCGCCGCAATGCAGATTGATGTTGCGTCCATCGGGCTCGCAGCAGATGGCGACGACGTCGGCGCCGAGGCGCGGAAGAGTTCCGGCGCCAGTTGGTAGGCGGCGCCGTTGCCGCAATCGAGGGCGATCTTCACGCCGTCGAGGCGCAGCGACGAAGTCTGCAGCAGAAAGTCGAGATACTGCCGGGAGAGGCCTCTTCCACGGAGAGCTGCAGGGGCGCAGGCGTGACGGCGGCAGGCCAGCAGGCTGAAGATTTCCTGTTCGATGAGGTGTTCTTCGGAATCGGGCAGCTTGAAGCCGTTGTGGCCGAAGACCTTCAGGCCGTTGTCCTGGTAGGGATTGTGCGAAGCCGAGATCATGACGCCGGCGACGAACGAACCGGTGCGCGTGAGGTAGGCCACGCCGGGGGTGGTGATCACGCCGGCGTAACGCACGCGAACGCCCTGGCTGGCCAGGCCTCCGGCCACCATTTCCGCGATCCACGTTCCGCTTTCGCGCGTGTCCGTGCCGATCACGATCTCCGGGCGCGCGGCATGTGCGACAGCGTCCTTACCCAGCGCAACGCCGAATGCATAGACTGCCCGTGGATCCAGCGGAAACTCTCCCGCCACCCCGCGAATTCCATCGGTACCGAATAGCTGTTTGCCCAAGGCTTCTCCTTCAAAGACTCACGCGGGGCAGACCCCGCTTCACTTTTTCTTCATGGTCACGGTGACGAGCGCTTCGGGCGTGTCGAGGAAACGCACAAAGGAATCGTCTGTGAAGACATTTACGCGAAACTCCGCGGTGCCGGTGACGCCGGCAAGATCGATGGGATCGGCGACGACAACCGCGGCGCGGGATACATGGCTGCGCGGGCCGGTGACTTCCAATTCCGGCGGGTCCACTTTGTAGGATTCGATCTGATAGCCATTTTGCCCTTCGTTCAGAAAACGGACATTGACGCGGGCCATGCGCGTGCGGCGCGGCTCGAAATTAAACCGCACTTCGGAAGGGATGGCGCGCACGAGGCGCACGCCGCGCATGACTTTGACGTTGCGGTCGCCGATGCTGTAGGTGTGCTCCCCGCTTTGGGCGCCGGACATGTCGATCACGACCGCGGGATGGATGGCGTCGCCCACGCCGCGTAGGGCGCCGGAGGGTCCGCGCAGTTCGAGCACGACGGAGCTGACCGGGTCCGAACTGATCTCCAGTCCTTCGGGCAGATTCTTGTACTCGAGACCGACGTTGGCGAAGGTGGCGAGTTCCGGCTCGGTGGCGACGACGGCCCAGATAATGACGGCGAGGGCGAGGGAGAGCAGTTTCCAGCCGAAATTCTGGAACAGCAGATTCCGGATCCACTTGAGCGAACGCATGACATTGAGCAGGCGAATCACGGATGCACCCGTTCCACCGGCGGTTTGCGGGTGGCTTCGGTGGTCAACGGGATATCGCCCGCGAAATCCTCGATTTGCGGCGCGGGCGGCAATTGCACGCCGAAGTGCTGATTGATGCGTTCGACGACTTCGGGTACGGAGAGTCCGGCGGACAATTCACCGAAGGCGGCCACGGAGATGCGCCCGGTCTCCTCGGAAACCACGAGCGAGAGGCAATCGGTCTCTTCGGTGATGCCGATGGCGGCGCGATGCCGCGTGCCCAACTGGCGCGCGAGGGCCGGGTTGGTGGTGAGCGGGAGAAAGCAGGCGGCCGCGGAGATACGATCCTTCTGAATGATGACGGCTCCATCGTGCAGGGGCAGGCCGGGCTGGAAGATGGAAATGAGAATATCGCGGGAGATGCGGGATTCCAGGGGGACGCCGCTCTCGACGAAGGTGCGCAGGCCGATGTCGCGCTCGAGGACGATGAGCGCACCGATCTTCTGGTGTGAGAAGTGTTCCGCCGCCATCATGATTTCGCTGAGCGCTTCGGGGGCGCGGAAGCCGCGGGCCAGGCCGAACCAGTTCTTGCGTCCGATGCGCGCCAGAGTGCGGCGGATCTCGGATTGGAAGAGGACGATGATGGCCAGGCCGATGTAGGGAACGATGAAGGAAAGCAGGGAGCGGAGGGCCTCCAGGCCGGCCCAACTGGCGAGGGCGTAGATGGAGACCATGGTGAGGATGCCGATCAGGATGTGTCCGGCGCGCGTGCCGCGGACGACCATGAGGGCCTCGTAAACCACGAAGGCGACGAGCAAAATGTCCAACGCCCCGGTGAGATCCAGGGTAGGCAGCGACGGGATGAAGCGCGCCAGTTTGGGCATTGGTGTCCTAGCGACCATCTTAACGCGCCAAGACGTCCGGGCGGCACTATCGAGGGGTATGGATGGCATATTAAGTCCCTGCGGATACAATGAATTATGCCTTTCGTTTCGGTACCAGACGCCATCGAGGAAATCCGCGCCGGACGCATCGTGGTGGTGGTGGACGATGAAGACCGGGAAAACGAAGGCGACCTGACGATCGCGGCGGAAAAGGTGACGCCGGAGATCATCAATTTCATGGCGGTGCAGGGGCGCGGACTGATCTGCCTGGCGCTGACGCCGGAACGGTGCGACTACCTGCGACTGCCGCTGATGAGTCCGACCAATACGTCGATGTTCGGGACGGCGTTCTGCGAATCGATCGACGCACGCGATGGGGTAACGACGGGGATCTCGGCGGCGGACCGCACGCGGACGATTCTGCAGGTGGTGGATCCGGCGTGCCGGGCGGCGGACCTGGCGCGTCCGGGGCACATGTTCCCGCTGCGCGCGCGGGAGGGCGGCGTGCTGGTGCGCGCGGGGCAGACGGAGGCGAGCGTGGACCTGGCGCGGCTGGCCGGACTGACTCCCGCGGGTGTGATCTGCGAAATCATGAATGACGACGGCACGATGGCGCGGGTGCCGCAGTTGGTGGAGTTCTGCAAGCGCCACAATTTGAAAATGCTCTCGGTGGCCGACCTGATCCGGCACCGGATGAAGCACGAGAAGTTCGTGCGGCGGGTGGCCGAAGGGGCGATCGCAGACGGCGTTCGGCGAGTTCCGGACGATTGCGTACGGTAGCGATTTGAACCCCGAGTACCATCTGGCGCTGGTGCGCGGCGAGGTGGCGGGCAAGGAAAACGTGCTGGTGCGGATGCACTCGCGGTGCGTGTTCGGCGATGTGTTCGGTTCCCAGGAGTGCGAATGCTCACGCCTGGTGCAGAATTCGCTTGCGCGCGATCGCCGAGGCGGGCCAGGGGGTGCTGGTGTACCTGCACGAGACGGGTCCAGGGTTCCGGATCGACCGCGACGGCGAGGGGGCCCCACGGATGCTGGGGCACGGGCGGGAATTCATGCACTACAAGGGCGAAGCGGGGCAGCGGCAATTGCAGCACGAGCACGGGATCGGCGCGCAGATTCTCTCCGACCTGGGATTGCATACGATTCGACTGCTGACGAATCATCCACGAAAGATCGTGGCGCTGGAGGGTTTCGGCATCGAGGTGGTGGATCAGATTCCGATTGGGCATTAGCGGCTTCCACGCGCTGTTACGAATTCGCCGATTTTGGCGGTGCCCGCACGGAATCCATTAATATAAAGAATTGCTCAAGAGTATTGGCAACGCGTTACTTGCTTTCGGGCCCCTGGGCGTGTTCGCGATCGGACTCCTGGATTCTCTGGGCGTACCGCTGGTGGGCGGTGTGGATGCCCTGCTGATCTACGTGGCGGTGCGGACGCCGCAGGTGGCGTATCTTGCGGCTACGGGCGCAATCGTGGGCTCGATACTGGGCAATCTGATTCTCTTCCGGACGGCGCGCTACGGCGTGCGGCGATTCGCTGGGGAGGAGGTGGCGGACGGAAAGCGCCAGAAGTTCCGGCTATGGTTTCAGCGTTACGGCTTGCTGACGGTGTTCATCCCGGCGGTGACGCCGTTTGTGCCGTTGCCGCTGAAGGTGTTCGTGGTTTCGGCGGGCGCGATGCATACGCCGCTGGCGCGTTTTCTGGTGGTGGTGCTGGTGGCGCGAGTGATCCGGTATTACGGTGAAGCGTATCTGGGAATACGGCTGGGGGAGGATGCGCACGGCTTCCTGACGCGCAATGGCTGGAACATCGCCGGTATCGCCGTTGCCACGGCTCTGGTGCTGGTAGGCTTAGTCAGATGGTTCGACCGGCGTCGGGCGGAGGTTTGAAGCGCGGTGTCTCCCAAACTTAAATGGACGCTTGCAATTCTGAGCGTATGCGTGCTGCTCGGAGCGGCCGGCTTCCTGCTGTTCCACGCGAAAGAGCTTTCTCCGGGCTATGTAAAACTGCATGCCTACCTGGATGATGCGTCAGGCCTGATGGACGGCACGCAGGTGCGGCTGGACGGCATTCCGATCGGGTACCTGGACGGGCAGAAACTCACCGGTTCGCGGAATCCGCGGAGGAAGGTGGAATTCGATCTGAAAGTGAAGGAGCGCTTTCTGCGGGATATTCCGGTGGATTCGGCAGTCAGCCTGGCATCCGACAATCTCTTGGGAGATCAGTATATCGGCATACGGCGCGGGCACAGTCCGCAGCATGTGGAAGCGGGCGCGGAGCTGGGTTCGAATCTTGCGGAAGATATCACGAAGATCATGGCGCAGATGAGCCTGCAACTGGACCGGCTGCAATCGATTTTCACGCGCGCCGAAAAGCTGATGTCGGGCGTGGGCACGGGTAAGGGCGCGATCGGCAAGATTGTGCAGAATCCGCAGGCGGGCGCCGGATTCGAGGGCGAACTCAATCAATTGATGGCCGACGTGCAACACGGCAAGGGCACGATGACGAAGCTGCTGTTCGACGACCCGCTGGACGCGCAACTACAGGCGCCGCTGAAGAAATTGAGCGCCGTGATGGCGAGCGCGGATGCATCATCGGCCAAGATGAAGGAGTTCCAGGACGGGCTGGACGGCGTTGCCCGGGAATTCCAAGCGTTGCAGGCCGAGTTGAAAAACGGCAAGGGATCGGCGGCGAAGATTGGGCAGTTGCAGGCGCGGATTGACGAGTTGTCGGTAAAGATTGAGGGCACGATGGCCAAGATTAATTCCGGCCAGGGTACGATCGGTCAGTTGCTGGTGAATCCACAGCTCAACGACGCGCTGGCGGGAACGACGCGGGAGTTTCAAGAACTGGCCAAGGGGTTGAAAGCGAATCCGATGAAGTTCGTCAAGTTCAAAGTGTTTTAGGCCAGGCGTGAATGGACAGGCCGGAGGCCCGTCCTACTGGCCGGTGATGGTAATTCCTGTGAGGTTTCCGGCGGGGTCCCAGGTGTATTGGACGGTGGTGCCGTCGCTCCAGGATGCCTGCGTGATGCGATTCAGGCCGTCGTAGGACAACGTCGCCGAACTGTTGGGTGTGAAGCCGGAACCGATTACGGTGAGCAGGTCGCTGGAGGCTGATTGGGCGTTGCCCGCCGCATCGGTGGCGGTGACGCGGAGGACGGCGGTGCGACTGGGCGCGATGTCGGAGGGAATGATCCAATCGTAGGACTGGAAGTTGCCGCCGATGCCGGCGATCGCGGTGGCGAAGGTCTTGCCAGCGTCCGTCGAGAGCGCGATATCGTGAGCGGCCACGCCGACGTTATCGTCGGACTGCCACTGTATGCGGAAGGTGGTGCCGCCGGGGAGAACTTCGCCGCCGGTGGGAGTGATCAGGGTGATCACGGGGGCTTCGGTATCGGTGACCGGGCAGGCGTTGGTATCGTCCTGCAGGCTGACGCGATAACTTCCCAGATTGAGCGCGTTGCGATCGCGCACGAGGAGAGTGTAGGCGCCGTCGGCGGGCGGCGTCCTGCGCAAGAGGCCGTTGGAACTGGTGGTGAGCAGGGTGCCGGAGGAGTCGTACATTTCGCCGAAGGGGGAATAGGCGCCGGTGCGCGAGGCTAGACGCAGGGAGACCTGATCGCCACCCACCGCGTTGAAGGTGAAGGTATCGAGTTGTCCGGGCAGAGTAACCTGCCGCAACGCGGTCTGGCCGCAGGTGAGCGAGGCGGGGGAGCAGGGGCGGTTGGGCCGCTGGAAGGCCACGCTGTAGGTTCCGGTCTCGGTGAGACTGGTGGAGGGGCTGACGGCCACCAGATAGTTGCCGGCGGCGGAGACTTTCTGGGTGACATCGGAACTGGCGGCGATGCGCGTGCCGGTGGGGTCGAAGATCTCGATCTGCGACGAGAAGTTTTCGCTGATGCGCGTAAAGAGGAGTCGGAGAAGGTCGCCGGCGTCGGCAGCGAGGGTGTAGTAGCGGAACTGACTGGACGCAGAGAGCGCGCCCGTGGTGGAGCCTCCGCAGACGAGGGGCGCGGCGCCGACGGGCTGGTTCAATAGCTGCCAGGCGAAGCTGTAGCCGCCGGCGGTACGCGGCGACGCGGCGCCGAGGACCACCGTGTAGTTGCCGGATGCGGCGGCCTTACGGGAAAGGCTGAAGACGCCGGAATCGAGGCGCACGCCAGTGGGATCGTAGAGCTCCATCTGGGAGGCGAAGTTCGGAGTGGAAGAGGTGCTGCGCAGGGAGAGCATGTCGCCGCTGGAGGCCGCGATCCGGTAGGTGAGGAACGGAGCGGCAGAGGAGACGACGCCGTTGACGGTTGCGCCCTGCGCGGCGGGCACGGAGCAGGCATTGACGGTGCGCAGGAGATCGAGCGTGAAGCTGGAGGCGGAAGGCTGCATACTGGAATCGGTGGCGAGGATGGTGTAGGAGCCGGGCGGCGGTTGGACGACATCCACACCGGCGAAGTTGCCGGAGAGAGGCTGGCCGACCGGATTGCCCTGCGCGTCGTAGACTTCGATGGCGGGCTGTGGAGTGCCGCTGTTGGGCAGCATGCGCACGCTGAAGGATTCGCCGGCGGCCGCGGTGTACGCGTAGATGCTGCTGGCGAGCGAGCGCGGCAGACTGCCGGCGGAGGGCGCTCCGCAGCTCAATGTACCGGCGTCGCAGGGACGGTTGAGGCGTAGCATGGAGAGCGTGAAGGAACCGCTCTGCGAGCTGTCGAAGCTATCGGTGACGACCAGGGTATACGTGCCGTCGGCAGGAACGGTGAAGTTGGCGCGGGCGAGGTCGGTGGTATTGAGGAAGAGGACGGAGTTCCCTGCCCTATCGTAGATATCGATGCGCGGGCGGAAGAGGCTTCCGGCGTCGGGCCGGAGGAGGCGCAACAGGTACGAATCGCCGGCGCTGGCGGTGAGCCCGTAGACCTGACTGCGAATGAGGCCGTTGATCGCGCCGTCTACAATCGAGGAGCAGGTGAGCGCCTGCACGCCGTCGCACGGCCGGTTGAGGCGTATGGTGCTGAGCGAGTAAGCGCCCAGGCTGCCATCGAGCGGCGCGGAGACGATGACGGAGTAGAGGCCGGATGCGGGAAAGGTGATGGTAGACGTGGAGGCGGCGTGCCCGGAGGCGCTGGCTGCCGGCAGGGCGGCTACGCGAGTACCTTTGGAATCGTAGATCTCGGCGGAAGGTACGAAGCCGCCGGAGGCGCTGGCGCGCGCGGCGCGGAACTGATAAATGTCGCCGGCATTGGCTTGCAGGGTGTAGAAGCCGAAGGTGAGAGGGCTGGATAGCGAGCTGTCTACGGTGGAGCTGCAGCCGAGGGACGCACCGCCGCAACCGCCGTTGAGCTTGGTGGCGGAAACGTAATAGCTGCCGCCGGAGAAGCCGCTGAATTCGAAGACGACCACGGTGACGGCGCCCGAGACGGTGGCCGTCCAATCGTAGCGTCCGTAGATTTGCGCGAAGGAAAGGCGCTTACTGGTGGCGTCCATATTGACGACATAGGGCCGGTTGTCCTGCGCCGGATCGGCGGCGTAGATGGCGAAGAAGAAACTGGTGCTCGTGTCGGGTAGTCCCGAGGTGGCGACGCGGAGCAGGCGGAAGGATACGACGTCGCCGGTTTGCACGCTGAACTGGTAGCTATCGACCTGGCCGCGCGATGACGTGGAGAGATTGCCGGCGAGGGAGCGTCCGCAGGAGAGGGTCGTATTGGCACCACACGGGCGGTTGATGCGCGTGAGAACGATGTGGATGCCGGCGGAAGCGGTCAAATTGGTACTGGTGAGTTGGAGGGTGTAGGTGCCCTCGGCGCGCAGATCGAATTCCAGTCCGGTATAAAATTCGCCCTGATATACGCCGCCTGCAAGGTCGATGGGGGTGGCGCCGGGAGTGGACTGTCCGGGTGTCAGGTTGCGCGGCCGCGGATTGATGATGTTGTTGAACGGATCGGCAACCACCGGGAGGCTGAGCGAAAAGCGGGGGTCGGTAGTGGTGGCGAGCAAGCGAATATAGACGGTGTCGCCGGGGAGTCCGGGGAAGCTTACGTAGGCGATGGGCTTATCCGGGGTGATTTGCACGTCGGCCGGCTGGTTGCAGTCGAGCGGAGTGGGCTGCGCGTACAGCGCCGGGATCGCCAGAGCGAGCGGAAGCAGGCGGCGGAGAAGGGCGAGCATCAGCGGGTCCTCCTTCCGGTGGCGGCGAGACAGTTGGGCACACCTTCGAGGAAGCAGGCGCCTGCGCCGGAGAGTTGCGGCTGCAGGTCCGGAATGGGCGGCGATGGATCGTAGGCGGAGGGCAGAGTGAGGCGCAATTCGGGGAACTGGAACTGGGCGCCGGTGAAGACCAGGCCATTGCCTCAAGTCCATCCAGCCGGCTTCGCCGCGCGCGCGGAACAGGTTCTCGACACCTTCCTTGGTGGAGATCAGCCGCCCCAGTGCATCGTAGCGGTAGGTATTGACCACGCCCGCCGATGGATTCGAGATCGCCACGGTGTTGCCGTCTCCATCGAAGTGGTAGAAGTACGGAGTGCCATCGGCGGTGACCTTCCAGAGCAGTCCGAGGCCGTAGACGTACCATGCGATGGGTGTGCCATCGGTGGCGGTTTCCATGACGACGCGCGGGCGCTCGCCGGAGAGATCGTAGACCAGGCGGCGATCGTTGCGGACGGCGAGCAGGCCGGTGGAATCGTAGCCGTAGGTCCCCGTGCCGTCTCCGGTAAGGGCATTGCAGGCGGCCGAAGAAATCGTAGGCGAACTTGATATTGCGTGCTGCCTTCGATGGCGGAGAGGTTGCCGAGCGCATCGTACTTGTAGGTGGCGCCGTCGCTGCGCGAGACGGGGCGGCCGGCGGCGTCGAAGATGTAGGTGAGGGAGCCCGGTTTGAGGGGCGAGGACGTGTTGGGTTCGAGCGCACTGACGGCGGTGCGGTTGCCGTTGGAGTCCACCGTATAGCGATAGCCCGCTACCGGCGCGCCGTCGGGGCCGGTGCTGACGATGGCGCGGAGGTTGCGCGCAGTGTCGTACTGATAGATGGTCACGGGCCCGCCGGAGACGCTGAGGCTGACGGGCCAGCCGGCGACGTCGTAGCGGTAGACGGCGAAATTTCCCTGCCAGTCGGTGACCTTACTGAGGCGATGCAGGTGGTCGTACTGATAGGCGACGGTTTTGCCTCCGGGAAGCGTGATGGCGGTGAGCTGGCCGGCGGCATCGTAGGTGTACGACAACTGGTTGCCGTTGGAATCGGTGTAGCGGGAGATGCGATTGAGGCTGTCGCGCTGGATGCCGGAGTAGTCGAAGGGCTGCTGGGTATCGGCGGCGGTCAGGCCGGCGATACGGTTGCCGTTGGTGTACGCGGTCTTCACGGTCACGCCCGCGGGATCGGTGCGGGATACGGGGCGGGCGGCGCCATCGTAGTCGTAGGCCCACTTGTTGCCGAGAGCATCGGTGAAGCCGGTAGGCAGGCCGTCGGCGTTGTACTGGTAGGTTCGGGTGTTGCCCTTGGGATCGGCGAGGGAGACGATTTGTCCGGCATCATTGCGTGTAGCGGCGACGGCGGCGCTCAGCGGATCGGTCACGCCGGCGAGGTTGCCGACGGCATCGTAGGAGAGGGTCCAGACATTCTTATTGGGATCGGTGATGCGGGTCGCGCCGGCGTCGTAGGTTGCCGACCAGCGGTTGTTGGCGCCGTCGATGATGGCCGTGAGGTTGTTGCGCGGATCGTAGTTGAAGGAGACGGTCTCGCCTGCGCCATTGATGGCGCGGATGCGGTTGCCGACGGAATCGTAGGCGTAGGTCACGGTGTTGCCGGCGGCGTCAGCGACGGTTTGCAGAAGGCCGAGCGCGGTGGAGGTGTAGAAGGTGGCGTCGCCGTTGCCATCGGTGACCCGGATCTCGACCGGGCGCGGGCGGGATATCGTATTGGCGGACGGCGCCATCAGGAGTGGTCACGGACGCGACGTTCAGAAATCCGGCGTCTCCGGCGTAGGCGATGGCAGTCTTGCCGCCGCCCCAGTCGATGGAGGTGAGGTTGCCTGCGGCGTCGTACTGATAGGCGGTGGAGACTCCATCGGCGTTGGTCTGCTGCTGTGAGACGGCCGTCGTCGTTATAGGAAAAACTTACG
The DNA here is from genome assembly GCA_963792055.1 of uncultured Solibacteraceae bacterium. Classification (GTDB taxonomy): domain Bacteria; phylum Acidobacteriota; class Terriglobia; order Bryobacterales; family Bryobacteraceae; genus Solibacter. Next base: position 419,848 of record CAWBUV010000014.1, read on the forward strand.
GAACGGCCGGCGGCATCCTTGATGGATGTGATGCGGCCGGCGGTGTCGGTGGCGAAGGAGATGAGCTTGCCGCGGTAGTGGGCGGCGATCAGATGGCCGGAGGAATCGTAATCGAGAGACACGCGGACGGCGGTTCCGTCAAGGATGGAGAGCAGTTTTCCATCGGCGCTGAAGGTTCGCGAGACAGGGGATGCGGCGGCGCGCAGGGTGTAGGTGCCGTCGGCGGCGCGGGCGAGCGAATCGGTGGTGCTGGTGACGGGGAAGAGCGCGGTGGAACCGGCGGCAGTGACGAAACGGTCGGTACGGCCCGACCCGCGGCGGAGAACGAGCGTGCCGTCCGGGTCGGTGGTGAGGCTGTCGCCCAGACTGAACGACCAGCCGGCGCCGAGAACTCCGCCACGCGTATCGTCCATGTTAAAAGACTGCTCGAGTGCGAGGGCGGGCGCGGGTCCGCCGAAGGCGAGGTCGGTGACGCGGACAAAGAGAGTGAGGTTGGCCGCGTTGACGAAGACCTGCGGGAATCCGGCGTCGCGGCAGGCTGCGCCGCGGCAGATGGCATCATAGGCGGTAAAGCGATTCTCCGCGGGCCCTCCGAAAGCAGTTTGGGCACAATCCCGGCAGGCGCTCAAACCGGGATCCCGTAATATTAACAAAAGACAACCTAACTGCAGTAATTTAAGGGAAATAGCTCACTCCTACAAATCCCGAGTCTAGCAAACTGCCCCCCGGTAAAGGCTACAATAGAACGTACCAATCCCATTACGCCAAGCACGTTCCATGCCGAAGAAAATCGCCATCGTAGAGGACGAAGCGGAGCTGGCGTCCCTGATCGAGTACAACCTGGGCCGGCACGGGTACGAGGCACAGATCCTGGGTGGGACGAAGGGGACACTGCGCGCGCTGGAGCAGGCCAGACCGGACCTGATTCTGCTGGACGTCATGCTGCCCGATGTGGACGGGTTCGAGTTGTGCCGGCAGATCCGGCAATCGGCGGTACTGGCGCGCACGCCGGTGCTGTTCCTGACCGCGCGGTCGGACGAAGTGGACCGGGTCCTGGGACTGGAAATCGGCGGCGACGACTACATGACCAAGCCGTTCAGCCCGCGGGAGCTGATTGCGCGGGTGAAGGCGCACCTGCGGCGCGAGGAGATGGATGCGGAGCCCGCGCCCACGACGATCGGTCCGTTCCGGCTGGACCGCACGGCGCGCCGCGTGTTTCTGGGAGAGCGCGAAATTTCGCTGACTTCGACCGAATTCAACCTGCTGGAGTACTTCCTGACGCATCCGGGACGCGCCTACAGCCGCGATCAGCTTCTGGAAGCGGTGTGGGGCGAGTCGCGCTACGTCACCCCGCGCACGGTGGATGTGCACGTGCGCCGGCTGCGGGAGCAGATCGAAGAGCAGCCCGACAATCCGCGCTATCTGACCACGGTGCGCGGTTTCGGGTATCGTTTCGAAGAAGCGTTATGACCGGCAAGATCTTCCTGAAACTGATCGCGGGAGTTTTCTGCCTGCTGCTGCTGGCGCTGGTGGCGGTGGACTACTTCGCCACCAACGTGGCCAAGGACAACTACATCCAGAACCTGACCGAGCAACTGGCGGACAAGGGACGGATGCTGGCGCTGACTCTGCCGGCGCCGGAGACGCTGGACCGCGACCACGTGCGACGCGCTGGCGCAGGCGGCCGGCGGCCGGGTCACGGTGGTGCGCGCCGACGGCAAGGTGCTGGTGGATTCGCGAGGCGGACGCCGCCAGTATGGAGAATCACCGAACGCGGCCGGAGCTGGTGCAGGCGTTCCGGCGGCGGATGGGGATCGGACATCCGGCAGAGTGCCACGATCGGTGTGTCATTCCTCTACGTGGCGGTACCCGGTCGGACGGCGGCCGAAGCGCCATGCGGATCGCCTTCCCGCTGGCGGAAATCAACCGGCAGGTGAGCCAGATCCGCGGCAAGATTCTGGTCAGCACGGCGCTGGCGTTTCTGCCCGCGATTCTGATTGCGGCGGTGCTGGCGCGCTATCTTTCGCGGCGCTTTGCCACGCATTATGTCGCATGCCGGCGAACTGGCGCGCGGCAACTTCCGCGCGCGGCTGCCGGATACGGATTCGAGCGAGTTCGGGCAACTGGCGCAAACCCTCAACGAGACCGCCGGGAACCTGCAGGAGACCGTGGCGCAACTGCAGCACGAGCACGCCGAACTGGAAAAACTGGAGCGCGTCCGAAAGGATTTCGTGATCAACGTTTCGCACGAATTGCGCACGCCGCTGGCCTCGATTCAGGGGTACACCGAGACGCTGATCGACGGAGCGCATCGCGCGATCCGGAGTACAACATGCGCTTTCTGGGCATCATCCGTCACAATGCCGAGCGGCTGGCGCGGCTGACCGAGGATCTGCTGACGCTTTCGCGCGTGGAGCAGAGGCGGCAGAAGTTCGAATTCGAGATCCACTTCGTGAACGCGCTGATTCACGATGCGTTCGAGATGATGCGGCCGATTGCGGAGAAGAACCGGATCGAACTGATGGAGGAGCGCGCGCCGCGAGGACACGGTGGTGTGCTGCGACAGCGAAGCGGTTTCGCAGATTCTCAGCAATCTGATGGACAATGCCATCAAGTACACGCCCGAGGGCGGGAAGATCACCGTGGGGCACAGGCGCGGGGCTCGATGGTGGAGTTTTTCGTGCGCGATACCGGGATCGGGATTCCCGAGGAGGACCTGCCGCGGCTGTTCGAGCGCTTCTACCGGGTGGACAAGGCGCGCTCGCGCGAACTGGGCGGCACGGGGCTGGGACTGTCGATCGTGAAGCACCTGGTGGCGGCGCACAACGGGACGACGCGGGTGGAGAGCCGGATTCACGAGGGATCGACGTTTTCCTTCACCCTGCCGGTGAATCAGACCACCCTGGAGCAGGACACGCTTAATCCCGAATTCACTGCGTCTTAACCGTGGCGTAACACATGCCGGGGTATGGTGACGATGACACCATGAAAAAGATCCTACTGATCGAAGACGACACGGACCTCTTTTCCCTGTTGAAGTACAACCTGGAAAAGGAGGGTTTCTCTTTATCGGGACAACATACCGGAAAGGGCGCCATCGAACTATGCCGTCAAGCAGCGTCCGGACCTGATCCTGCTGGATATCATGCTGCCGGATTCGGACGGCCTGGATATCTGCAAGGGCATCCGCAAGGATCCGGATCTGGCCGCCACCCCGGTGATCTTCCTGACGGCGCGCGCGAGCGAGACCGACCGCATCGTGGGGCTGGAACTGGGCGCCAACGACTACGTGGTGAAGCCGTTCTTCGTGCGCGAACTGATCGCGCGCATCAAGCTGCAGTTCCGCAATCAGGCGACCCCTTCGCGCATGCTGGAGGCCGGCGGCGTGGAACTGGACCGCACCAGTTGCCAGGTACGGCTGAACGGCGCTCCGCTGGCGTTGACGGCCACCGAATTCCGGCTGCTGGAGTTTCTGATGAACCGCCCGGGCGTGGTTTTCAGCCGCGAGCAACTGCTGAATGCGGTGTGGGGGCAGGATCGCGCGATTACCGACCGCGCGGTGGATGTCTACGTACTGCGGCTGCGCCAGAAGGTGGAGAGGGATCCGGCAGCGCCGAACCTGATTCACTCGGTGCGCGGCTTCGGCTACACGTTCGAGCCACGGCGCACGATGGCAGCAGTGTAAGCCGCGAACGTGAAGAGCAGTACGGAGCGAGGGCGCTAGCGTACACGAGCGAGAACGCAGGACGCGGGGAAAACGGATTGGTTTTCACCTCGTCCAATCCTTAATGATCGTAAGATCGAATTAAGGAGTCTTTGGTTTGGTTAAAATTGTGTGTCTCGCCTCCGTGTGCGCCTGTGCCCTTTTCGGCCAGGCGGCAAGTCCCAACGCTTCGATGATGCGTTTCGACGTCAAAGCCATGGATAAGACGGCCGATCCATGCGAGGATTTCTATCAATTCGCCTGCGGGAACTGGCTGAAGAGCAATCCGATTCCGCCGGATCAATCGCGCTGGGGACGCTTCAGCGAGTTGGATGAACGCAACAAAGAAGTCCTGCGCGAGATCCTGGAGGAAGCCGCCAAGCCCGACCCCGGCCGCGATGCGCTGACCCGCCAGATCGGCGATTATTTCGCCGCCTGTATGGACGAAAAAGCAATTGACGCGAAGGGACTGGCGCCGCTGGCGGCGGAGTTCGACCGCATCGCGAAACTATCGGACAAGAAGCAGCTGGCCCAGGAGATTGCGCATCTGCATCGCATTGGCGTGGGATCGCTTTTCGAATTCGGCAGCGGCCAGGACTTCAAGGATGCGACATCCGTAGTGGCGCAACTGGATCAGGGCGGCATCGGCCTGCCGGACCGCGACTATTACCTGAAGGACGACCCGAGGAGCGTGGAGCTTCGACAGAAGTACCTGACCCACGTACAGCGCATGTTCGAGCTGGCCGGACGGAGTCCGGAAACCGCCAAGGCGAATGCCGCCACCGTCCTGCGGATCGAGACGGCATTGGCCAAGGGATCGCTGGACCGGGTTTCGCGGCGCGATCCGGAAAAGATCTACCACCCGATGAAGAAGGCGGATATCGAGAAAGCTGGCCCCGACGTTCGACTGGGAGCAGTACTTCAGCGGAGCGGGGGCGCCGGGCTTCCAGAAGCTGGTGGTGTCCTCGCCGGAGTTCTTCAAGACGATCGACCGTCAGATTCAGGAGATCCCGCTGGCAGATTGGAAGGTTTACCTGACATGGCACCTGCTGCATTCGGAGGCGCCGCTTCTGCCTTCGGCCCTGCTGAAGGAGAACTTCGATTTCTATGGACGGACGCTGACCGGCGCCACCGAAATGCGACCTCGCTGGAAGCGCTGCGTGCAATTCACCGACGCCCAGCTCGGCGAGGCGCTGGGCAAGAAGTACGTGGAGAAGACATTCGGCGCGGCGGGCAAGGAGCGAACCCTGAAGATGGTGCATGCGCTCGAGAAGGCATTGGGCGAGGACATCGAAAAGCTCTCGTGGATGACGCCGGCCACTAAGAAGGAAGCGACTGGTGAAGCTGCACGCGATCACCAACAAGATCGGCTATCCGGATAAGTGGCGCGATTATTCGAGCGTGGAAATCAAGCGCGACGACGCCATCGGCAATGGCTTTCGCGCCGACCAATTCGAGTTCCAGCGCGCAGCTCAACAAGATCGGCAAGCCGGTGGACCGCGCTGGAGTGGGGCATGACTCCGCCGACGGTGAACGCCTACTACGATCCGCAGATGAACAACATCAATTTCCCGGCCGGCATTCTGCAGCCGCCTTTCTTCGACAACACGATGGACGACGCGGTGAATTTCGGCGGCATCGGGATGGTGATCGGCCACGAGTTGACGCACGGCTTCGACGACGAAGGGCGGCAGTTCGACGCCAAGGGCAATCTGCAGGACTGGTGGACGCCGACGGACGCCAAGGAATTCCAGCAGCGTGTGGCCTGCGTGGACGATCAATACTCCAGCTTCACGGTGGCGCCGGGCGTGCACATCAACGGCAAGCTCACGCTGGGCGAGAACACGGCGGATAACGGCGGCGTGCGGGTGGCGCTGATGGCGTTGCTGAACACGATCGGAAACGACACGAAGAAGATCGACGGCTTCACGCCGGAGCAGCGATTCTTTCTGGCGTTCGGCCAGGTGTGGTGCTCGAACGAGCGCGAGGAATCGCTGCGCCTGCAAGTGGCAACGGATCCGCACTCGCCGCCGAAGTTCCGCGTGAACGGCGTGGTGCAGAATATGCCGGAGTTCCGCCAGGCTTTCTCCTGCAAGGCGGGCCAGGCGATGGTGAAGGATAATATCTGCCGCGTCTGGTGAGCTGACGCCCGCGGCTGAAGGGTAAGGGAAATCGAGAGGGCGAATTCGACGCGGAGACGCGAAGGCGCGGAGACTGACGCGGAGAAAACATCGGAGGGCACGGGTGTTTTGGATTCGCTGGAGGTTCGTGGCCGCGGATTCGACGTGGGATTTGAGCGCGGAGAAAACAGAGCGCGCGGAGAACTCTTCGCTTCACACTGAAAAATCCGCCCGCTCGCGCGGTCGCGGGCTCGGGGCAATCGATCGCGGCGATCGATTGGAGCGCCGGTGCGCAGCGAATGGCGATGATGTTGGGGGCGGCGTGCGGCTTTATGCCGCGCTTGACGCCGGTGGCTCCAGCGGCGTGGCGGGGTCCAGGAACTTCCAGCACACGATGCCCATCAGGTAGATGGCCGCCGAAATGTAAAAGGTCAGGTTCCAGTTGTTGTCCGACCAGTAGAGGATGTAGCCGATGGCGGCCGGACAAAGCGCCCCGCCGATGTTGCCGGACATGTTCATCATGCCGGAGAGCGAGCCGGCGTGTTTGCCGCCGACGTCCATGCAGGCGGCCCAGGCGCCGGGCATCACCAGATCGTTGGAGAAACTGGCCAGCCCGATGCAGAGCATCGCCATCCGCGGGTCGTTCATACGGGTGGAGAGCAGGAGAAACATGCTGGCGCCGGTGAACCCGATATAGGCCATGATGCGGCGGGTCTGCGGACATGCTGCCGATCAGGGCGCAAGCCGGCTGGCGATGAAGACACTCGCCAGGTTGCCGAGGCCGCCCATGAAAAGCGGAGCGATGCCGAAAATGGCTACCGACTTCACGTCCAGGTGGCGCGCCTCTTTCAGGTAGGTGGGAAGCCAGGTGATGTAGAAATACCAGCCGTAGGAGAGACAGAAATACTGCAGGCAGATCATCCACACCTGCCGCGAGCCAAGAAACTTGCCCCAGGGCACGTGGCCGTGCGGCCGCGCATTGGCGCTGGCCGTGCGCACCAGTTCCCTCTCCGCCTCATTGAGCTTCGGATTGTCGAGCGGGTTGTTGCGATACCAGCGGTAGAAGATGACGGCCCAGATCACGCCCAATCCGCCGAAAAGCTGGAAGGTGTGGCGCCAGCCCACCATGCCCATCACGATCGCTACCAGCGGCGGCGTAAACGCGCCGCCCCAGCGGGCGCTCAGCCACATGATGCTCTGCGCGCGCACACGCTCTTTGGCGGGCAGCCAGGTGGTGAAGGTCTTGGTGAGGTTGGGGAAGCAGCCGGCTTCGCCGACACCAAAGAGAAACTGGGTGGTTACGATGGAGAGGAAATTGAAGGTGGAACCCGTAGCGGCAGTGAAGAAACTCCACCACAGCACGATTCGCATGAGCACACTGCGCGGCCCGAGCCGGTCTCCCAGGTATCCGCCGGGAATTTCGAACAGCTGCGTAGGCCACGCCGAATGCCGTGAAGGCCAAGCCCATATGGCGCGAATCCAGGCCCAGGTCTTTGGAGATAAACGGGGCGGCGAAGGAAAGGGCGACGCGATCTATATAGGTGATCACCGCCAGAGTGGCGGCGAAAACGATCACCCAATACCGTACGCGCGTGGGCGTCTGTGTACCGGTTACGCCAGGGATTCTTTCATGAACTGGTAGCATTTCTTGACCTCCGTCGACCGCGTCGGTCCCACGGTATTCGTACTCGATGTTGGCTGGGATGTTCCACTTGTTGGTCTGCGCAGCAGGTTTAGCACCTCCTTAATGGGCGTTTCGCCCTGGCCGAACGGCAGATTGGCATGCGCCTTGGTGCGATCCTTGATGTGCAGATCGACGATCCGGTCGTGGTGCTGCTTCAAATACTCCACCGGATCGTAGCCCGCCGAAACGAAGTGGCCGATGTCGAGGTTGATCATGAAATACTTCGACATTTCGAGCGCAGCCGCGAAGCTCTCCGGCTTGGCGAACTGTTCGGGGTCGGTCAGGTTGTCATGGCCGTGCATGGCCACTTGAATCTTATGCTTGTCGGCGAACGGCGCCACTTTTTTCGCGGCGCTGACGGTGGAACTGGCGGTGAGCACTTTCACGCCCATCGCCTTGGCCATTTCGAAGCCGCGATCGATTTCGGCATCGCTGAAACTGTTGTTGAAGCTCAGATTGTAGGCGTACAGCTCGATGCCGGCATCGTTCCATTGTTTGCGGACATTGGCGAAGGTATCGAGGGGCGTTTCCAGGCGCCATTTGCGCAGTTCTTCGCGGGCGCCCGCGCCGGTAGTCTGCGGCTCCACGTGGCCCTGCCAGAGTTCCACCTCGCCCAGGCCGACTTCCTTGCAGGCTTCGATGGCCTTCGCCATGGGCCGGTCGCGGAAACTGTAGGACTGCAGGCCGATCTGCACGCCATTGATTTTGGAGTTGATCTTTGCCGCGCCGCCGCGGCCGCCAGCGGCAATCGCTGCCAGTGCAATCCTGCCGAAATCTCTTCTGGAAAACATGAGTGCCTTCTCCCTTGCCGTATGTAGACCGTCAACCATTCTATACGACAGCAAGGCAGGCAACTTCAGATCTTTAGATCTTTGGGATACGCACTCCGTAGCGGTAGACCAGCGCACCCAGTCCGACGGTGGCCAGCGCGGTCAGGGAGGCACGCGGCTGCCAGACCACGCCGTAGCCCATCATGCCGGCGCCCACCAGAATGTAGGACGCGGGAATCAGCGGCCAGCCGAAATCGAGCGCGCGCAGCCGCTGCCATCCGGCGCGGCGGCGGCGAAACACGAAGATGGAAGCCACGGAGAGCACGGTGAAGAGGGTCAGGCTGAAGCCGATGTACACGACCAGTTCGGGGAACGGCGTCACGGTCATCACCATGGCGCAGAGTCCCTGGCTCAGGATGGCGTTCACGGGAGTGTGCCAGCGCGGGTCGACCTTGGCGGCGCCGGCGAAGAACGCCTTGTTCTTGGCCATGGCGTAATACACACGCGGGCCGATGGTCACCATGGCATTCACGGTGGAGACAATCGAGATGGCCATCAGCGCGGAGAACATGCCCGCCACTCGCGGACCGAAGAGGTTGGATGCCGACAGCGTGCCGACCGCGATCACGCCCTTCAGATTTTCGAGCGGCGTGGCATAGATGAAGACGATGTTCAGGCCCAGATAGAGGACGGCCACGATGAGACTGCCGGCAGCGATGGCAGCGGGCAGGGTGCGCTCGGGCCGGCGCACTTCTTCGGCAACGTAAGTGGCGGCATTCCAGCCGCTGTATCCCACCATCACCCAGAGCAGGCTGATCATGAACTGGGTGGGCAGCGCCACGGTCGAGGTGCGCACGGCGTGTTGGGAAAAGTGACTCCAATCGCCCGTGCCAACGGCGAAGCCGATGATGACGAAGCCGGCGATCACGATCAGTTTGGTGGCGGTCAGCACATTCTGCACTTTGGCGGTACGACCGACGCCGAAGCAATTCAGCACCGTGAACGCCGCGATCAGCGCCGATGCCGTCATCTGGCCCGCGCCCAAGTGGAGGGAAAATGCGCCGCTGCCGATTACCATGCCGGCGTTGGACTGCTTCAGCGCCGGGAAAAAGTAGCCGAGATAGTCGGAAAACGCGAGCGCCGCGGCAGCGATGGGGGCCGAGAAACCGGCGAAGAACGAAACCCATCCGGTCATGAATCCCCACTCCGGTCCGTAGGCGTGCGTGAGGTACACATACTCACCGCCAGAGCTGGGAAAATTGATGCCGAGTTCGGAGTAGGTGATGGCGCCCGCCAGGGCGAACAGTCCGCCGGCCGTCCAGCAGAGCAGAATCAATCGGGCGCTGCCCAGGTCTCCCGCCATAAAACCAGTGGTCGCGAAAATCCCGGTACCGACCATGTTGGAAATGACGAGGGCCGTGGCACTGAAGAACCCGATTTGCCGTAGCAATCCGGGTCGCGGGACTGGCGTGAGACGTGATTGCATTCCGAGACCTGGATACATTCTATGATGCGCAGTGACGGCGAAGTATTTTCTTTGGTAAACGGACGTATGTAATGGCCTATATGTCCGTGGGTTTTCGCGACTTCTTACAACGCTCCCTGACGGTCGCGGCTCGGATTGGCTCTTTCGGTGCGAATCGAAGCAATCAGTAGAGAGGCTGCACTAGAAGACGATCTTTGCTTTTTGGCTTTCCGCCTTGGCGGCATCGATGCCCGGAACCTTGAGCAATTGATCGAAACTCTTCAGCTCGCCGTTCTTCTCGCGGTAATCCAGCAGGGCGCGCACTTCGGGAACCGTGAAGCCGAGCACCACCTTGATTTCGGAGAACGGAGCCGTGTTGATGCGCACCGGTGCGCCTTTGCCGAAGTTCTTCGTGAGGTATGCCACTACCGCCTCGAGTTCCTGCGGGGTTCCGGTGGCGCCGCGCTGCACCATGTCTTCCACCGAATCCGTCCATTCCTCGGTAGTGAAGCGCGCCTTACGAAAATTACCGGAATCGTGACAATCGATGCAGACCTTGCCGACGATCTCCTTACCGGGTCCGTCGGGCAGGCGTGCGGCGTCCTTTTCGTCGGCGGCCGGTGCGCAGGCCAGTGCAATCAGCATCAGGTAAATGATCTTCATTTCACGCTCCCCTGGAGAAAGTGCATCAGCGCTGTCAATTCATCGGGCCCCAGTTTTCCATTATGGGGCAAGCTCACGGGGACTTCCTGGGAATCGCGCAGCCGATGGACTTGTGGCTGGCGACTTCAATGGGCTTGCCGGCAATGACGGAGTCCAGCGCCTGGCGCACGTAGCTCTGGGTGGCCTGTGGCCGCTGCTTGCCGAAATCTTCCACGCGGTTATCGACCGGACCCAGGTAGAGTACTTTGCCTTCCGGCGATAGTACGGCGACCTGCGGCGTGATGGTGGCGTTGGCGAGGCGCACCAGCGTCTGCGAGGGGTCCAGCAACAGCGGGAAACTGTAGCGGTAGTCGTGGGCGTAGCGGGCGACTTCGGGCTGTGGGACCGACGGGTCCGCCTGCACCGCATAGAAGGCGACGCCGCGGGCGGCGTAGGCTTCGCGCAGACGGTTCATTTCCGGGACGTAGCTGTTGCCCACCGGACAATCCACGGTCACGAAATAGAGCAGCACTGCCTTGTGTCCGGTCCATTCGGCGGCGGTGTGCATGCCGCCCTGGGTGTCGCGCAAATTGAATTGCGGGACCGCGGACAGGAAGAAAAGTGCGATCAGAAGTCTTTGCAGCATCCGTGTGTAATCCATTTTCGCACTTTGCGGCGGCAGTGGCGCAAAGGGCGAGATGGATTACCGTCGAGGATGCGGGCTATGCCCGGCGGCGGCGGGCGGCGAGAGCGAGCAGGAGAGCCAGGCCGGCTCCAAAGGTTGCGATGCTCGCCGGTTCCGGCGTGGAGACATCGGCGCTGGCAATGAGGCCGTCTCCCGGGGAGCGCGGGTCGAATGTCCCGGAGATGGTCATCGGATCATAGCCGTCGCCTGCGAAATTGAAGGTCACCAGGGCGCCGGCCATCTGATTCGGTCCGACGGTCTGGGCGGCCAGCAGGCGGGCGTCGTTGGTCGCCGTCCTGGTGAGGTTCGCGGCGTTGCAGGCCAACAGGGCGAGACCGGATCTGCCCGAGCAATCCTGGAGGGTGAGGAGTGTGGGATCGGGGTGGTCCACGTCGCTCGAAAAACGGAAGAACGAACCCGATTGGAAGTTCGTAAAGTTGAAGGTCAGAATGGTGCCGCCGTCAAGAAGTGCTCCGGTGGCCGATATTCCCGACAGTCCGGTGGTGGCGTCCGTGCCGGCAAAGCCTCCGACATCCTTGAAGGTTCCCGAACCGAAGCCGCCGGCGGCGGAATCGAACCTCAAGTCCGTGGGACTCAAGTCGAGCACGATACTTTGCAGGGACAGTCCGGCCATATCCGACGTGAATTGAAAGCTCCAGGTACCGTTGATCCCTCCCAGGAACGATGCGCTTCCGGCGATGGTGCCCGCCATCGAAAGCGATGCGCAAACGCAGAACAAACCAACAAAACGTAGGCACGCAAATCTTTTCATGAATTTTCCCTTGCCACCCCTGTGAAGAGCGGGAGCCCAACTGAGTGCTTTCGATAGTGTGTGGGATTTCGCACCAACAGGCAAGCGATTCTTAGTACTCCTAGAACCGTAAATGCGGCGCGGCGGGCGCAATCCATATGCTGGTGTGGCTGCGTATACCAGTCAAATGATCAAGAGACTGATTCTGCTTGCGTCCTGTCTCGCCGGACTGGCGGGAACGCATCCGATGGGGAATTTCAGCGTGAATCACTATGCACGCCTGGAGCCGGGCCCACATGGAGTGGCGATCCGTTATGTGATGGACCTGGCGGAGATTCCCACCTTCGAGATGCTCCAACAGTGGGGTCCCGACGCCGATCTACAAAAGAAGGCGATGGAGCAGGCGCGCGAATGGGCGGCGAAGCTAGAGGTCGCGGTCAACGGGAAGCGCGTACGGGTTCGCGTGGTGCGCGCACAGGTCGCGCTGGCGGAGGGGGCGGGCAACATGCAGGTGGCTCGCATCGCGGCGGACCTGCATGTGGACGCGGCCGGTGGAGCGTTGACCTACGAAGATCGCAATTACGAGGGGCGGAGCGGTTGGAAGGAGATTGTCGGGCCGGGCGGCAGGGATCGCAGCGCCGGATTGACGGCGTACCCGCAGGACCCGATGGTAGCGCCTTCACAGGAGTTGAAGACCGCATTCTCGTGGACCGAGCCGGCCGCGCCGCCAGTCCGGTCTGGCGTAACAGTAACGCCGCGATCACCCGAGACGGTGACTTCAGCGACGCCCTCCACCGTCGAACCGATACCGTCCGTACGGCCGGCGGCGGGGCAGGTGGTGAAGGGTGATTATCTTTCCCGCCTCCTGCACCGCGACGACATCGGATGGCGGTTGACCATGATCGGCATCGCGGTGGCGTTCGGCCTGGGCGCGATGCACGCGATGTCACCGGGGCACGGCAAGACGATTGTGGCGGCGTATCTGGTAGGTTCGCGCGGCACGTTCAAGCATGCCTTGTTCCTGGGGGCGATGGTGACGTTCACGCACACGGCGAGCGTCTTCCTGCTCGGCTTTGTGACGTTGTTCCTCTCGAAGTATGTACTGCCCGAGAAGTTGTTCCCGATCCTGGGTGCCATCTCCGGGCTGAGCATCGTTTGCGTCGGCAGCATGCTGTTTTTCCGCCGCCTGCGCGAGCGCGGACGGCATCACCATCATCATCATGATCATTCTCATGCGCACGGGGGGGTACACGACCATGGCGACGGGCACAGCCACAGCCATGTGCCGGAAGGTGAGATCACCATGGGCAGCCTGATTGCGCTGGGCGCCAGCGGGGGCCTGGTGCCTTGTCCTTCGGCCCTGGTAGTGCTGCTGAGCGCGATCTCGCTCGGCAGGGTCGGGCTCGGCATCTTGCTGCTGGTGGGTTTCAGCGCGGGGCTGGCCGTGGTGCTGATGGGTATGGGAGTGCTGGTTCTCTGCGTAGGAAATCTGCTGCCTTCGAGCGAGCGATTCACAGGCAGCCGTGCGTTCCGACTATTGCCCGTGGCTTCGGCCGCGGTGATCGCCTGTGTCGGCCTGGTGATGACGGGAGTGTCGCTCGGTCTGATTCGTGTATTGCCGGTCGGATGACACGGTGTTCAACCGTACGGTAACCGGGAAAAAACCTCGTTCCGCCAGTATTCAACGATTGGACAATCTGGTTACAGTATTACCATTACTCATTTCTAAGAACGAGGTGCGCGTATGTTTCGCTCTCACCAATCGAGCGGGCCGGCGCTGGCGCTGATTCTGTTTGCCTGCGCCACCGCCTTCGGTCAATCGCCGACGATCGGAAGTTGCACGGTGCTGCCCGCGGACAACATCTGGAACACGCCGGTGGATCAACTGATTGTCTCGCCGCAGTCATCCGCCTGGGTCACGACGATCGGGTCCACGAAGACGGTACACGCCGACTTCGGTTCGGGCGTTTACGATGGAGGCCCGATCGGCATTCCTTATATCACTGTGCCCGGAACCCAGACCAAGTATCCTGCCACGCTTCACTTACGCGAGCGAGAGCGACCCGGGACCTTACGCGGTTCCTTTGACGGCACCGATCGAGGGCGGGGCCGCGAGCACGGGAGACCGTCACGCACTGGCCATCGATACGGATCATTGCATCCTCTATGAACTCTATGCGGCGTATCCGCAGGCGGCCAGTTGGAACGCCGGCGCAGGAGCGATCTTCAACCTGCTATCCGACGCGCTGCGTCCTTCCGGCTGGACTTCGACGGACGCCGCGGGGCTTCCAGTCTTCCCCGGCCTGGTTCGCTACGACGAGATTGCGGCCGGCGAAATTCGCCACGCCATCCGCTTTACGGTTCCCCAGACGCAGCGCGCCTTCGTCTGGCCGGCACGGCATTACGCGTCCAGCCTGACCGGCACGCAGTATCCGCCGATGGGCGCCCGCTTCCGGTTACGCGCCGGCTTCGACATCTCGGGCTTCTCGGCCGCCAACCAAGTGATTCTACGCGCGCTGAAGAAGTACGGCATGATCCTCGCCGACAACGGTTCGGCGTGGTATCTCTCGGGCGCGCCGGATTCGCGCTGGAACAACGACGACCTGCACAACCTCGGCCTGCTGCATGGGTCCGATTTCGAGGCGGTAGACGTGTCCGGTCTGATGATCGATCCGAATTCCGGGCAGGCCGCACAGTCCACCACGGTCAGTGTGACGGTGAGTCCGAGTACGGCAAGCTTACAGACGAACGCGACGAAGCAGTTCGCTGCTACGGTGACGAACGCGACCACGCAAACGGTCAACTGGAGCGTGAATGGCGCTCCGGGCGGCAACTCCGCCGTGGGACTGGTGAGCGCTACGGGGCTTTATACGGCGCCCGCAGTGCCGCCGACCGGTGGAACGGTAATGGTTCAGGCCGCAAGCACGGTTTCCCCGTCGGCGACCGGTTCCGCCACAGTCACCGTCACCTCTCCCCCACTCGCGCCAGTGCTTACTTCGATCTCTCCGAACAGTGGAACGCAGGGGACAAGCGTAGCGGTCACGCTCGCCGGGTCCAACTTCCAGCCCGGTGCGACGATTGCGGTCAGCGGTACGGATGTCTCCGTGAGCGGCGTTACGGTGGTCAGTTCCACCAAGCTCACGGCGACCTTTGTCATCGCGGCCACGGCGGCCAGCGGCGCGCGCAGCGTTACGGTGGCGACCACCGCTGGAAGCAGCGCGGGCCAGTTCTTCACTGTGAATCAGCCGGCGCCGGTAAAGCCTACTTTGACGTCGCTGGCACCAAGCGCGGCGTCTCGTGGCGCAAGGGTGACGGTTACGCTGAATGGGGCGAACTTCACCTCCCCGGCGACAGTTGGGGTGCAGGGCAGCGGCGTTAGCGTGAGCAATGTGGTGGTGGTGAGTTCGAGCAAGATTACGGCGACTTTCCGCGTCAGCCAGTCGGCGGCACGCCGGACGCACGACACATCGGTAACGACGGCGGCGGGTACCAGCAACGCACTGTCGTTCGTGGTTCAGTAGCAGGGGATCTTCTCTCCTGGCGTCAATCGGCAGTAGGATAAATTCACAGCGTGAACTAATGCCGATTGTGTATATACTTTTGCGCCAGGGCGAATTCAGATGTTGTATCGAGCCATGCTGCTCGCGGGGATGCCTCGCTGCTTCCGCGCTTCCAGCGCAGCGATTCTTGCTGTACTTTTCGCCTTTTGTGCCACAACTTCTTACGGCCAGACTCTGTACGGTTCACTGACGGGGAATGTAACGGACGGAACCGGCGCTGCGATCCCAAACGCCAAGGTAGAAGTGCTGAACATGGGCACGGGCCTGGTCAAAACAGACATCACGGATGACCGTGGCGTGTACTTTTTCAGCGACCTTTTGCCGGGCACCTACAAGATCACGATTTCCGCCCCGGCCTTTGGCAGCGGTGTGAAAGAAGGCGCCATCATCAGTCTTGAATACGGTGCTTCGCATGGATGCTACGTTGTCTGTGTCGCAAGTGGTGGAGAGCATCAATGTGAGCGCCTCCGTGGTGACGCTGCAGACCGACCGCGCCGACATCAACAATCAGATACAATCCACGCAAATCACCAACCTGCTACTGATTAATTCGCAGGGCCGCAATTTTCAGGAGCTCTATAAGGTGCTGCCCGGGTTTATGCCGCCGGTGGAAGCTCATTCGGATTCGGGCAACCCACAACGATCCATGGTGACGCAGGCAAACGGAATGCCGCAGTCGAGCAACAACACCAAGTTGGACGGCGCCACGATCAGCCATCCGTGGCTGCCCCGGCTGGTGGCGTACCTTCCGCCGGTGGAAGCGGTGGAGACGGTGAATATCGTCAGCAACAGCTTTGATGCCGAGCAGGGCATGGCGGGCGGCGCCGCGATGAACGTTACCATCAAGAGCGGTACCAACTCCTATCATGGCGCCGGATGGGAGTTCCTCACTAACAGTGCTTTGAAGGCGCGCAACTATTTTTACTGTCTCTACTCCTGCACCGGCGATCCCAACCGTGCGCCGAAAAACGTGCAGAACCAGTTCGGCGCGATGTTCGGCGGTCCGATCAAGAAAAACAAGCTCTTCTTCTTCAGCGACTGGGAGCGCACCAAGCGCAGCCAGGCCGCTTCGGCGTTTCGCACCGTGCCCACGGCTGCATTGCGGAAGGGCGACTTCAACGGAACTGGAACTACGGTTTACGATCCCAATACCGGTGCGGTGGATGGCACGGGACGGACTCCGTTTGCAGGTAACGTGATCCCCTCGAACAGAATCGACCCGGCCGCGGCCTCCATGACGAATCTGATTCCTGCGCCCAACCAGCAGGCCGGGGTCTATCCGAATAATTACCTCGCGATCGGCGACTACGCTCTGACTCGCGACAACATCGACGCCAAGGTCAACTACATCCCCACCGCCAAGCTGCAGATTTTCGGGCGCTACAGCTTCTCTCCGACGCTGGTCTTCGATCCGCCATCGCTTGGCGCGGCGGGCGGCGACGCCACCAACGGCGGCCAACCCGGAACGGCGCCCGGACGAATACAGAGCACCGGCATCGGCGGTACATACACGGTTTCGCCAACCGTGGTGGTGGACGGCGTCTTCGGTTATACGCGCCTGCGGCTATCGGCGAAGAATGTGGACATCGACAAGAACTACGGCCTGGATGTGCTGAATATACCGGGCACGAACGGCACCGATCCGTTGCAGGGCGGCTTTCCCCGGTTTACGTTCAACACGTTCTCGAGCCTCGGCAATCCGAATGTCTCCAATCCCTTCCTGTTCCGGGACAATCAGTACGTCACCAACTGGAACGTCAGTTGGGTCAAGGGCGCGCATTCGTTCCGCTTCGGATTCGAGTACAGTAAGTACGACATCAATCACTTCCAACCGCAGGCGTCGAATGGTCCGCGCGGCGGTTTCAACTTCACCGGCGGTTTGACATCGCTGAACGGTGGCGCATCTACCACGGGATACAACAGTTGGGGAGACTTCCTGCTGGGACTGCCGCAAGGCATGGGCAAAGACGTCCAGTATGAAAATCCGGCAACGGTACGTATGCCGTCCTGGGGAATCTATGCACGCGACGCCTGGCAGGTAAGCCGCAAACTTACCATCGACTACGGCATACGGTTCGAGAAATATCCGCCGCCCACGCGCGACCACTTTGCCGCCGAACGTTACGATCCCAACACGGACAAGGTTTTCCGCGGCGGTTACGATACGGGAATTGGCCAGTTGGCGCCGCGTCTCGGAATCGCGTATCGCCTGAACGAAAAGACCGTCATTCGCACCGGTGCGGGAATCAGCGTAGATCCCAATACGTTCCGCTACTTGCGCGACGATTACCCGGCCACCATTTCTACACAGTACACCGGTGCTGAATGCCTACAAGGCGGCTGGCACTCTGCGTACCGGCATCCCCAGCGTTGTCGGACCCGATCTCAATCAGACTTCCTTCGTCCTGCCGGCTGCGGTAGGCACCACGACGTTTCCGCAGGTTTACAACCGGGGGTACATCGAGAGCTACAACTTCACGGTGCAGCGCGATGCCGGCGCCGGAATCAACGTGCAGGCCGCTTATGTCGGGAGCCGCGCGATCCGCACGACCGCGATTCAGAACCTGAATGCCGCCGGTCCTGGCGGTGGTAACGCAGGCCGCGCCCTGTTCCCGGCGTTCGGCCGTATCTCGGACATCAAGTACTTCGTGCCCTTCAACACGGCGAAGTATAACGGCTTCCAGACGCAGATCACGCGCCGGTTCGGCGGTTCGTTGCTCGGCCTCTCGTACACGTTGTCGCGCTCCATCGGGTATGTGGACGATACCGACGGCGGACTCACCTGGAACTGGATCCCCATGCTGCAACGGAACAAGGCCGTCGCCGGATTCGACCGCACTCACAATCTGCAGTTCTATGGCAACTACGACCTGCCATTCGGGCGCGGTCAAAAATACGCCAAGGACGGTCTGGTTTCGAAGATTGCGGGCGGATGGCAGACGAACTGGATCCTCAGCCGCATGAGCGGAACGCCCTTCACGGTGGGCACGTCCGGGACCGTGAACGCGCCCGGTAATACACAGACGGCGGACCAACTACTGTCCAACGTGGCGATTATGGGCGGGCACGGGCTCGGCCAGCCCTACTTCGATCCGAACGCATTTGGCCCGGTGACGGCGGTGAGGTTCGGCACTAGCGGCCGCAATCTGTTGCGCGGACCCGGCGTCTTCAACCTGAATGTCAGCGTCTTCCGCAAGTTCAAGATGACGGAGAGATTCGCACTGGAGGTTCGGGCGGAAATGTTCGGGGTGACGAATACGCCCCAGTTCGGCAATCCCGGGGCGACTGCCTCGTCGCTCACAAGGAACGCGGACGGCACCATCAAAGCGCTGAACGGCTTCACCGAGATCACCAGTGCGAGCGGTGAACGCCAGGCCCGTTTCGCGGCCAAGATCACGTTTTAAGTAGAAATCGTGCTTTAATTTTGGCCGGCCTCCCGTTTCCGGATTAAGTTGCCGCTGACCCTG
The DNA here is from genome assembly GCA_963792055.1 of uncultured Solibacteraceae bacterium. Taxonomy (GTDB): domain Bacteria; phylum Acidobacteriota; class Terriglobia; order Bryobacterales; family Bryobacteraceae; genus Solibacter. The sequence goes on from CAWBUV010000014.1 coordinate 438,695, forward strand.
GCGAGACAGCGCGGCGTAAGCGCCAATCAGTCTTCGGACGCCTTCTTTAACGCAACTGCATTCATGCAATACCGCAATCCGCTCGGCGCGGGACCATCGGGAAAGACATGACCCAAATGAGCATCGCAGGTATTGCAGACGGTTTCGACGCGCTGCAAGAAGGCAGGGCCATCGAAGCGATAGGCAATGACAGCGGGCGCAATAGGCTGTGTAAAAGACGGCCAGCCAGTGCCGGATTCGAATTTCTCAGTTGCGTCGAATAGAACCGTATCGCAGCAGATACAGGAGTAGATCCCCGGTTCGAACAAGCTGCACATCTGTGAGCTGAACGGATGCTCCGTTCCCGCCTGCCGGGTGACACGGTACTGTTCGGGACTCAACTGCGCACGCCAGTCCGCTTCGGTCTTAACGACCTTACGCGGTGGTTCAGGATTGCCGTTCTTGGCGAGATTCAGGACATCGGCCCATTTCAGCATCATGGTTCTTTTGATGATCGCCTATTCTGCCGGATTCTTCCAATGCCTTCCGGATGCCGGCGATTCGGGTCGTGTCACTCCGCCGACTGATACCGTCCAGGCGCCAGAATCTGATTTGGGTCAATGGTCCGTTTGATGGAACGGAGCAGGCGGTCATAGCCGGGGCTCGCTTTCAGGCCGGAGGACGATTGACTCGTCAGACGGTAACTAGGGTATCCGGCTTCGGCCAGGCAGCTCAGCAATTGCTGGTAACATGCCAAGGCCCGCTCGTCCTCACCTTCAACGTAGCGGTCGTAGGTGATCGAAATGACACACGCCAGACTCCGCTCTGTAATCATCGTCAGCGAGATGGCCGGCTCGAACCCAAATCTCAGCAGGACTTCGCTTGCCAGAGCGACCAGTTCCTGCGCCTGGGCGCCGTCCGCAGGTGTGACCGGACTGCACCACAGGAGTCCGCAGCCATCCATGTCTGGGTTCATGATTGCCGCGGGCGGCGTACGTTTCCGCCAGTACGTACTGGCCAGCGGCTGATCGGTGGGGACACCCTGCAACAGGCCGAATAGGGGCCGAACCAGTTCGAGGGCGCGACTTAGATCCCAGCCCGTGAGCGTCCGGTACAAGCCTGAGAAACGGCCCGCCAGGCGTAGTTTCCGCGCGTCGAGAAACTGCAGCTTGTTGACTTTTCCGGAAAGGGCCTTGCGCAACAATCGCCTGGCTTCCGCCACCTGCGCCCTCGTACCGTAAAGACCGCCAGAAGCGTTCCAAGCGCCGAAATGCCGTTGCTTCCGGAGCCGCTGCATCACGTCCGCGGGCAAAGGAGTTCGGCCCTCTGTTTCTTCCCATGGGTATTGTTGCATCCCCGACAGCACTTTGTAGTCATTGGCGATGTGGACAGTACTGCGCAGCGTCCCGTTCAGTCGCAGCGGCCGCAAGGCCTCCACTATGGGCGCCAGTCCTGTTTCGGAATCGCAGGTGAAAAAGTACGCCTGAAAGTATTCGGGAGCCGGCATCAGCCAGATCGACATACGCGTTACTACGCCCAGGTTGCTTTGGGTGAACATACCGTCGAGGTACGCTCCCACGCCCCAACGGTGCAACGGCCCGGTGCGGGCGCCTTCGAATCGGGAGAACCCCGTCTCCAACGTCTCGCCGTTCGGCAAGACTACTTCCATACCACAGACGTGCGAAAAATGGTCCCCATAAGGTGTATGTCCGAAGCCGCGCTCCACGGCGTTGCCCACCAGACTGGATTGCGGGCTGGCGCCTGTCGCGTCCATCCACAGCCCCGACTTTCTCTCTTGCAGGAAAGCATATACCTGCTGCTGTGTCACGCCGGGCTCTACCGTAATGTACGCCAGGTCTTCACTGAAGTCCCGGATGCGGTTCATCCGCCCCAAGTCCATTAGGACGGAGCCGCTGGCGCTCGGGACGCGAGAGCCATATCCCCAATTGCAGCCCCCACTGACCGGGTATACGGGAATCCGCCATTGGTTGGCGATTCGCAAGACCTGCTGCACATCCTCGCGATTGCCGGGGCGGACGATGGCGGGCACGGTGATTCTGGTTTCAAAGGTGGCGGTTTCCGCCGCGCGCAGGTCAGCGGGGTCGACGACGACATTCTCCCGGCCGAGGTGTACTCTCCATTGTTCAAGCGCCATCTGCAGGTGATGACTGGACCCGATTAGCGCGCTTTTTGCAGAACTCAAATGTAGTCGACTCCTAGAGTATTCACATTCTAGCCAGGCTCGCACATTCAAAGTGAGATTGCCATCTCAGCGGCAACCGCTGTGGCCCAAAATGCCTCTCCGCGGGTTCCCGGGCAACCACTACGGTACACTCCGCCAACCGCTCGCTCAGTTGCTCCACCCATCTTCTGCACGAAGCATCCGGCAGGCTCGAATCGAAGCGCAGAACCTCCATCCGGCAGCGGAATTGAGGGTCGTAATAAGAAGGCAGTTCGGTTCCGTCGCACTCCAGCGAGCGCCCCCCGATCCGCCGCAAAATAGAAGAGGAATGATGCCGCTCGGTTGCCGTGCTGATGCCCACGCAGCCCCCCAGGATCTGAGCAAGGCTGTAGGTGGCCATGGCGATACGCAATGCGTCGGCCGTGCAGCGTTTTTCGGGCACGATCGCCCAGCCCCCCACCTCAGAGAAAGCGGCTCCGAGCTGTTTTGCCCGCTCGATCTCCGATTCCACCGCTGACCTGAGACTCACTCCCCACTGTTCGCATCGCGCCAGCCAGGATTCGCGCACTCCGAGGTCGTCAAAACCCACATTGCCGATCAGGTGGCGGTAGCGCGCGCATCCTTGCACTGCTCCATTCCCATTCACCGACAGAACGTGCCAACTATCGTAGTCGGTTTGTTGCACATGCCTGCCATCGTCACTGAGCTGCGACGGCTGCACGGCCCCGTCCGCCAGATAAATTCTGCCCCGGACCTTTTGCGCCTCGCTCAGCAGGAGTGTGTGTCTGTTGTGGTCGACGTAACGTCGATTGAACGATTCGGGGATGGCGCATCCGCCCGGCGCCAAGAGAACGAGTTCGCTGAAGCTATCCAAGAGAGTCACCGATTGTTCCTATGAAAAACTTCGCCTCGTCAGGGTCAAACGATTGACGACACGAATGGATTGTGGCCGGATCAAACAGAATCCGGGCAGCCCACTTCTACGTTCCTGACACTTCGCCAGAACGCTTGCTCGTCAATGCTCGCTTGCGACCCTGGCCAAGAGCCCGCCGCTATGATGTTTATCGAACTGTTGGTCCCCGGATTACAACATTCCCCATGGATAGGGAAGACTCGTTGTACCTCGTAAACGGACGAAGCGCGACAGTTTGCAATTTTGCCCCCAATTACGAGCCATTGCGTATCCTGTTGAAGATAGACGACATTATATCCACCAGCGCTTGGCAGGCTGGGATTCGAATGCCCAAATTCGCGTAATACTTTCAAGGCTGTATGTAAAAAGACCAGACAGACCTTCCCCCAGGGCGGCAGCCGGTCGTCCGGTTTCCGAGCTGTACCCTCAGCTCATTTTCTAGAGAAACGCAGCTGCTTGTGCGTTTCCATACAGCAGTTTGACTTCGTAAGCTATGTGTTTTCATTGGTATAGATACTGGGTTTAGTACTAGAAGAGAAAAGCGGGACTTTGGGGCACATTTTGGTTTCGCCAGTTCCATTGACAACCCAGAAGGCCTTCCGTAAACTTCGATCTGAGGTCAGACGTTAACCTTAGGTATTATTGGTTGTCTATCGGAGGAGGACAATGAGTCTGCGTTACAGATTGAAAATTGGAATTCTGAGTTTGGCAGCAGCGGCGCTGTGGGCCCCCGCTGCTTCCGCGTCGATGATCGGCCACCTGTCTGTCACTAATTGCGCCGGCGGCGGAGTAACCGTCAGTTTCTCGGCGATTGACTGGTCGATTGGCTCTCCATCTGCTTGCATCCAGACCGGGATTGGAACCACGGTTAGCAGCACCGCCGGGCCTGTTGTGGTCCCGACCACCGGTACGATTAATGATTTGCCACCGGCGAGCGGCATCTTCGGGTTCATGACGTTTGGCGCCCTGGCATTCAATCTTGCAGCCGTGAACGGATTCGGTCCGCCAGCAGCGACCGATTGCTTTCCGGCATCGCCGCCAGTTGGCTCCTCCTGCTCGATCGTAAACGGGTCGGTGCAGTCGCCGTTTATTCTGACGACGACGACTACCGGGACTTCGGTGACGCTGCTCGCCCACGGGACGATTGTCGATCCGCTGGATGGGTCAGTGTCCGCCTGGAATGGTGCGTTCACGACCCAAATCAACGGTCAGACTCCGCTTCAAATTCGAAATACAACCGTCGGCGGCGGGAGCATTGCGAGCACGTATTCCGGCGAGTTCGACCTGACCCCTGTGCCGGAGCCTGTTACGATGGGTCTGTTCGGCGCCGGCCTGGTCGCCTTGGCGGCGTTCAAGAGGCGAAGCCTCGCATAAGGTATCTTCGATCGACACGGCTTTTAACCGCACAGCTTGCCGAAGGCTGTGCGGTTTTTCTTTTGGGCGTCCTCCAACTGTCCGCTCCCACCGCTGTGTTGCCTGCCGAAGGATATCAATGCTGCGACGCTCTCGGGATGTAAACTAAGGGTTACGCGGCGCACGCTGCCATCTTTACTCTTCCGAGGCGGACATCTCTCGAAAACGTATTCTCTTCCTCGCTGAAGGCGCGACAATGGCGCACTTCGTTCGTCCCCTCGCGCTTGCCGATTCGCTCGACACGAGGCGGTACGACGTCCATTTTTACGCGCCGGCACGGTTCTTCCGCTATCTGAAAGATAAGCCTTTCGCCATCGGGGAACTTCACAGTATGCCGGGTGAGCGGTTTCTGGAAAATACCTCTAAAGGCGCGCCGGTATTCCCAGCGGATGTCATCCGAGACTACATCCAGCAGGACCGCGAGTTGATCCGCAGCATTGGGCCCGACCTGGTGATTGGCGATATGCGGCTTTCGCTGCCCGTCAGCGCACGCCTGGAAGGCGCTGTTTCGGCGGTCATGATCAATGCATATTGGAGTCCCTATACCAAGCGCCGTTCGATATTGCCCGCGCTGCCGCTGACCCGAATCGTACCCCCGCGCCTGCTCGGTCCAGCGTACAAGCTGGCCGAACCCCTGGCGTATGCCATTCATGTAGGGGAGATGAATCGGGTACGGAAGGAGTTTGGAATCCCGGCGCTTCCGGCGGATCTTCGGGTTATGTACACGGAAGCAAGCTACGTCCTATACCCGGATGTTCCGGAGTTCGTGCCGGCCTACAACCTTCCGGCCAACCATCGCTATGTGGGTATCTGCCAATGGACGCCTGCCACTTCGAAACCAGACTGGTGGGATAGGATGCTGGCGGATCCGAAACCCAAAGTATTTGTCAGTCTGGGCAGTTCCGGTCCGCTAGGCGCGCTTCCCGCGCTCCTGGAGGCCCTATCGAAGCTGCCCGTTGCCGTGCTCCTGGCCACTTCCGGACGAACCATGCCGCGTCTCGGGGCCGGCGTGTATGTCGCTGAGCTGCTCCCCTTCACCGAGACAGCCGGGCAGGCCAGCGTGGTTGTCTCCCACGGCGGCAGTGGCGGCCTTTACCCGGCTATTGCGGCTGGAACTCCTGTGTTGGGAATACCGAGCAACGCAGACCAGCAGCTCTCGACCGCAGTGCTCAAAGAGAGTGGGGCAGGGCTTGGAGTACGGGTGGAAGAAGCCTCCGAAAAGCGGCTCTTACGGGCGCTGAAAAAACTCCTATTCGATCCGCAATACCGCCGCACCGCCCAGCAATGGGCAAGCGTGTATAGACGATACGACAGCGGCGTCATGTTCGGGAAATTTCTTTCCGAAGCTCTCGATTGTGGAAATCCGGAGAACAACCGGCAGAAAGGAAAATAATCATAAGTGCATTTCGGACAGGCCATTGCCGCGAGACTGGCGAGACAATCCGAGCGCGTGGAAAAAGCACGGGCTGAATTCAACTTCCGTTCGATACAGGCGCAGGTTCCTCATGGCTGTAAGGTCCTGGATGTCGTCGATGTCACGAAGACCGATATGCCATTTCACGTTTTCGATGGCAAGGCGCTCCCGGTAGATTCCCGAACTTATGATATCTTCCTGTTTTTGAGATTGTGGAAACGATCGTTATGGGCCACCATCTCGGACACCTCTTGTGGCCAAACAACATTTTCTTTGTGCTGCGAAAGCGGCCACTTTTGGGAGCAAAATCCCGGTGTTTTCGGTTCTTGTGCTGGAAAACACTTAGGCAGCCGCTCCTACGACCGTCACTAGTTGTACAATCTAAAATCGGTCTGCCCGGGATAACGAAACAGGTTCCTGGTCCACCGCCGAGAAAGGATCAGCATGTCGAAGGGTGGTTCCGCCGCGATTTTTGTTGGATTGATTTTTAGCTTCACGCTCTTTGCCCAAAAGAAGGGCGATCTTTCTAAGTTCGTGGTAGTCGGCGATTCATTGAGCGCCGGTTATCAGAATTCCCAGCTTATTGAATCCGGCCAGGTTCACGGTTACGCCAACGTCATTGCCACCCAGGCAGGCGTCTCGCTCAAGCTGCCACTGTTGCCGCCCCCAGGATATCCTCAGATCTCTATCCAACAGGACTACGCCTTCGCAACTGGGTTCAATCCCGTCAATCGGCTGAATACAGTCCAAACCCTGGACGTAGCCGTGCCGGGATTCAACGTAGCCGCGCTGGATTTCCTTCAGCCCCCGTGCAGTCCAAACCTCGCAAATCCGATTGAGGTTATGGCAGCGGAGATCTTAAATCCGAATTGTTCGACGAATCCCGGTCCTACCGCACTGGCAGAAGCCGCTGCTCTAAAGCCGACCACCGCCATTCTCTGGGTCGGCAGCAATGACGTGCTCTTCTCTCTTTTGTTCGGCACGGCTCCGACCGATGTTCCTACATTTAGTGGCCTTTATCATATAGCCATCACGACCATGGCGGCCGCCAGCAACCAACTGGTAGTTGCCAACATCCCCGATGTGACACTGACGGCCTATCTCACATCCGTGCCCAAATTGGCTGCAATCCTTAACTTACCGGTTCCAGTGGTGGAGGCTGTATTCGGCTTGGATCCGGACGACATGGTCACTCCCTATGCTTTTCCAGTGATTCAGGCGATGGGAAACTCGCCTGCGGCTCTGCCGGATTCCGGTCCCCAGGGGCCGATCGTAATTCGCGCTGCCCAGATTGCGGAGATTCGAAAGGATGTAGCGGGTTATAACACCGCCATCGAGCAGGAGGCCCGGCTCAACCACGCTACCCTGGTGGACATCTATTCTCTCGTGAATGATCTTGCCGCTCATGGCCAGGTAGTCGGCGGCCAGAGATTGACGACCGACTTCATGGGAGGGTTTTTCTCGATGGATGGCGTTCATCCGACGAACACCGGATACGCGATCATAGCCAATGAATTCATCAAGACGATGAACCGCTCGCTGCATACCGGCATTCCCCCGGCCTCGATTGAGCAGGTGAGCAAGACCGACCCGCTCATTCCTTATAGCGAGCACGGAAAAGGCCCCGGACATGTCAGCGCCGGCATGGCAGATGCCCTGCGAGCCCTTGGGCGGCGTTAGTCTCCTACGGCCGCCATACCGCTAGTTGGCAGGCTTCGCCAGCGCTAAGAACCGCGCGTTGCCCTATCCCTGCAGGTTTTGCGGATCTTCCAAATACTCTTTGAACCGAGCTAGGGCAAGCGCTAACGCTTTCACTACAAGGGCAGTGTAACTGGGTCTTTCAGCGCCCAGCTTTTCGCGGAGTCTCTCCACTTCACTCAGATCCACCTCAGAGATCAAGTCGGGGCCGGGAGATTTTCCCGTCGGGGTCAATGTCTCAGTGCAGGACGAACAGGCAGTAGGTCCGAAGAGCAAGCGCGACGAAAGGTGCGCCGAAGTCTACGACGCTTGGCTTGCCGTCGGCGCACAGAGCGACTTTTTAGGAGTGCGGACTTATACACGCTGCCGGGTGGGTAAGAGCGGCGACCTGGGGCCGGAGCCGGGAATCGAACTGACGCAAATGGGGTACGAGTCTTGGCCCGAAGCGCTCGAGACCTCTCTGCGCTATGCGGCCGAGCGCGCCCGGTACCGATTTACGTCACGGAGAACGGTGAGCACCGAGGACGACACGCGGCGCATCGAATACATCCATCGTGCTCTGACGGGCGTGCGGAATTGCGTGGCAGCGGCATCGACGTACGCGGCTACATCCATCGGTCGCTGCTCGACAATTTTCGAATGATCATGGGCTATCGGCCGAAGTTCGGTCTGGTGGCGGTAGACCGTCAGACCCCAGGAGCGCACTATGAAATCGAGCGCGCACTATCTCGGTGCGGTCGCCAGGAGCAACCGGATTCCGGGAATTCGCCCCGTCGCTTTGAGGCGAGTGCTTGTCGACTCATCGCCGAAGTCCGATTTTTCTTTGGCGCGATGAGGGACCGCCATGCTTTGGCTGATCGGCGAGTAACGGTTTCTGGACGTTTCCAGCCCAACAGACAAGTGTTGGACCAGACCGCAATGCCGTTTAGTTAAGGCTTTCGTCCTGACAATAAAGTCTCTTCAATGACATCGCATGCCGCCGCCACGGCTTTTGGACCGTTCATTTGGCGGGAGATCGTTTGCGCTTTTTCCCTGAAAATCGGTTCGCCGAGAACACGGGATAGGGCATCAGCCAGTTTGTGACCGCTAAAGCGCTCGCGAGAAATTTGAAGGCCAACGCCAAGTCTCTCCATTCGTGACGCATGATCGGGCATGTCCAGAGCAATCGGCACGATCACCTGCGGGATGCCTGCCGCAAATCCCAGAGCCAAGGTACCAATGCCGCCATGGTGCACCACGCCCCGGCTGCGAGGAAATAACTCGCTAAAAGGAACAAAGGGCGCGCATAGCACTTCTTCCGGCAAGGGTGCCGGCAGCTGATCAGGTAAACTATTGACCAATATCCCTCGGCATCTCAGCCGGCGGCAAGCCTCCAAGGCCGCTTCGAAAAACCATTTTCCTTGCTTCATCGGCGAACCAGCCGTGAAAATAACGGGCGGGTCGCCCGCGTCTAAAAAGCGGCGGACCTCGATTGAGAGCGAAGGGTCGGCGGTCCCATCATAGAGAGGGAACCCCGTAAGCTGCGATTGCACCGGCCAATCGGGTTGCGGGGGCGCAAACCAGGGCGGGAACAAGCCTAACGCGCAATCGGGCGAATGAATCCAATCAGCGAAAAACCGATGAATGGGGGCCAGGCCCAAGGAACCGCGGAACGCGTTAAGGTCCGCGGCGACCGCCTGGTCTAGAAACAGGTCCATTCCGCGGTACAGGATCCGCTTGAGCCAGCGAGGCAGATTCTTTAGAGGTAAACCGGGATAAGTCGGCGTCTCATAGACGCTGCGAAAAAAAGTCGGCTGCACATGAACGGTGACGGTCGGCACGTGCAGCTTTTCCTGAGCCACGCGGGCGCCAAACACCAACGTGGAAGCCACAACCCCTACCTCCCCCGCCGCAGCGTGCTCCGCGATGCACTGATAGACCCGCGACACCCATGGAAGACACATCTGGCGATAGACCAGTTGGATTCCTCGACGCGGGTGATACAAATCCGGATGTTCTACGATTTTGTTAAAGTCCGCTTCAGAAAACATGGCCGAAAAATCCAATCCGGCCTTGCGCACCGCCGTTTCATAATGACCCCCTGTCATCAAGATGATCCTATGGCCTCGCCGTTGGAGTTCTAAGCCAAGGGCTATTTGAGGAAACACATCGCCGGCACTTCCAATGGTGAAAATTAATATGCGCACGAGGATCTACGATTTTTAGGAGTTTCTTCGTTTCTGAACGATATCACCATGTTATCGCCTCGCGGCACAAAGGATCCTAAAAAGGCCAGGGCTAACAACCTTGGAGAGGTCAGGACCATCCAGGGTCGAGGGGGTTCTATGGCCGCATCAAACAAGCCATCGTTTTGTTCCACATATTCAGCGATAAAGCGCCAATTCACGGTAGGGATCAAACTGTCAAAAAGGGATTTTCTGTAAACATCCGCCGGCGCTAACCCATTTTGCCGGCCCAGAAGGAGTAATACGTTTTCGGAGAGAATGTGCCGATGATACGGAGGGTGCAGGACAAGGTCACGCTTTCTTTGGAGGTTAACGCCTTCGGCGCGTGGCGTGCCAATGGTGAGATGTCCCCCCGGCCGCAGCAAGCCGGTGAGTTCTACCATGAATTTCCGGGGGTCTTCGACATGCTCAATGACATCGTATGAAACAACATAATCATAATGTGCCATTTGCAGTGCTCCTGGGCTGGCATGGCGAGGAACAAATGCATCGTATCCTACGGTATTCAAGAAACCTTGGCTCTTCAGGTATTGAACAAAGAGTCCTCCTCCGCAGCCGTAGTCCAGAACGCGGTGAGCAGGCCTTAAACCCGCCCGCTTCAAGCGTTTTAAGCGATTTCGGTACAAAATGCGAATTGGAAAAACCAGACTGACATCATTTAACGGATAGCCTTCGTAATAGTGAGCGAGATTCGCCTCCTCCATGCAGTGTGTGGAACGGCAATTGTCGCAGCGCCACAAGGTGAATTCCTCTTTGCAAAAACGGCGGATATTGCAGGGGACGCGGTGAATGTCCCGTCCATCTTCGATGCGTTTTCCATTTTCACATAAGGTACATCGTGTGCAGTTAGGAATGGGAATACTCCTTCCGCAGGCCGGTTACTCCGCTTGTCCCGAAGGGTGAGACAAATGGTTAAGACACTGCTTACCGTTTTGACCCGCCCCGGAATCTGAGACAGGGGGAAGCTTGAGAACCGACCCTGCGAGGTGGTCCGAAGCCCTGTTTTACGCGCCCTTCTGAGGCCTAAAGTATCTCAATTTGGCCCCTCAAGCAACGATGCCCGCGATCGAGGCCGTTCAGGTAGGCCCTTCGCCCTTATCTCAGTCTTACCAGGCAGCTCCGGCACCCTGTCAAGGGCGGGCGCCTTGCGCACGGCGTCAGCGAACCCTTGACTGGGTGCCGGGGCTGCCTTATCTACGATAGGAAGGGCGAAGGGCCGGCACCAGCGAGGTGGACGCTCAAATCGCTGCGGTCGATCGCGGAATAGACGGGCAAAGGCCCATGAATCTCGCGGCCACTGTCGCGGAGATGCGCGAATTCGTTCTCAAAAAGTTTTTGAAATTACGAACTCTTTTGCGCGAGGATCCGAGCTAGTCCAAAGCAGCCTTGGCGCGTCACATCGGCCAAATGATCTTGACGCCGAGAGAAACACCAAAAGGCCCTGTCTACGAGGTAAACGGGGCCTTGGACCTTCCCAATAATGAGAATGATGTAGTGCCGATGGTGGCCAGGGACGGGATCGAACCGCCGACACACGGATTTTCAGTCCGTTGCTCTACCAGCTGAGCTACCTGGCCGGGTAATCCTTAGTCTAGCAATCCCGTTACGCGTTCTGCAACGTTTCGAGTACCGCGCCCGTCTCCCGCTCTACATCGGCGTGCAGACTGTTGCCGTGCGCGTCCATCGTCACGATGGCCGCGAAACCCTTTACGCGCAGGTGCCACATGGCTTCCGGAATCCCGAACTCCAGCAAATTGACGCCGCAGCACTTTCTCCACCGTTCGCGCATAATACTGCGCCGCCCCGCCGATGCCGTTTAGGTATACGGCGCCGAATTCCTGCAGCGCGTCCAGCGTCTTCTTGCCCATCCCGCCTTTGCCGATCACCGCGCGGACTCCGTAGCGCTTGATCACGTCGGCCTGGTAGGGCTCTTCGCGGATGCTGGTGGTCGGGCCCGCCGCCTTCACCTTCCACTCGCCGCCCTCCTGGAGCATCACCGGGCCGCAATGGTAAAGCACCGCGCCGTTCAGATCCACCGGCGGCGGATTCTTCATGAGGTACGCGTGCACGTTGTCGCGGCCGGTATACATCTCGCCGTGGATCAGCACCACGTCGCCCACTTTCAGTGCGCGCATCTGCGCTTCGGTGAGCGGCGGCGTCAGCACGACCTCGCGGCCGGTGAGCGGGAAACCTTCGCCGCGCGCCATTCTTTCCACCGACACGTTCGGGGTCGCGGTACAGCCATTGCGTAATCGCGCCCGTGGCCGCATCCAGGCGCACGCCCAGGCGGCGGAAGGCCCAGCAATCGTAGGCCACGCTGACGAAGAAGCTTGCCGGCAGGCGGTTGGCCGCGGTGATCTTACAGCCGATCAGGCTGGCCTTGCCGCCGAAGCCCATGGCGCCGACGCCGAGGCGGTTGGCCTCCTCCATGATCTCGGCTTCCAGCTTGGCGAGCTCCGGGATCGGGTTGACATCGTCCAGCGTGCGGAAGAGTTGCCCCTTCGCCAGGTCGTAGCCGTGCGCGCGGTCGCTGCCGATGCAGACGCCCAGCGCGCCCGGCGCGCAGCCCTGCCCCTGCGCCTGCCAGACCGCGTGCAGAATGCACTTGCGGACGCCTTCCAGATTGCGGTCGGCGCGGCCCAGGTGATCGAGCTTGCAGGGCACCGAGTACTGAATGTTCTTGTTCTCGCAGCCGCCGCCTTTGAGGATCAGCTTGACCTCGATTTCGTCCTCCTCCCACTGCTCGAAGTGGATCACCGGCGTTTCGTTGCCCAGGTTGTCGCCGCTGTTCTTGCCGGTGAGCGAGTCGACCGAATTGGGACGCAGTTTGCCGAGCCGGGTCGCCTCCGCCACCGCCTCCCGGATCGCGCTTCTTGATCGCGATTTGGTTCACGCCGACCGGCGTGTGCACCACGAACGTCGGCATGCCGGTGTCCTGGCAGATCGGCCCCTCGTCGTCCATCGCCATATCGACGTTGGAGAGGATGATGTCGAGCGCCTGCGACGACTGCGTCGCCGGCGTCTCCTGGCTCGCGGCGAGCGACATCGCCGCGCGCACGTCGGGAGGCAGATTGGTAGACGTCTGGGTAATCAGTTCCAGCAAGCTGTTGGCAAGAAATTCCATAATCGGTTCCGAACCTTCCATTGTAGGACGCAGCGCTAACCGGCAGGCGAAGTCTTCTGCGCCCGCTGCTCCAGCGATTCCAAAAGACGCCGGCTGGCGGCCGACACTTCGGCTACCCCGCGCTCGAAGGCCGCTTCATTCGCTTTGGACGGCTTGTGGAATCCGCTGATTTTGCGCACGAATTGCAGCGCCGCGGCGTCCAACTCCTCAGTCGTTACTATCTGTCCTGCCCTTCGCAGGACCTTGATGCTCCGGCACATCTTCCCCTCCCGTAGCTTAGTGGCTGCACAGACAGACGCGTTCATCCGAAGTGTCCAGCCGCCCCTCCATCCATGCCTGCAGTGCATTGTCGATCGGCTTTCCGACGGCCGAAGGCGCCACCAGCGCGCGAATCCCGCGCGACGCCAGCGAAACTGCCGCACCCTGTCCAATGCCGCCGCAGATCACAGCGCTGCATCCCGCCAGCATTTCGATAAAGCCGGCGTGATTGCCACAGGCTTCCGTTCCGCGCACTCGCAGCGTCCGCGCGCCAGCCACGCCGGAGTTTACCTCAACTACGACAAAGGCCGCCGAGCGGGCCAGGTGATCGCAAACGGAGATGCCGTCCGCAGTTGCGATCGCAATCCGAAGGACTTCCATGAACCCTTACTGTAACTCATGTCGCACGCAGGTCCACCTTACTCCCCCCGCCGCGCGATGGCTGCCCACAACCCGAGCAGCGCCACGACACCGGCGAATAAAGCAATCCGCATCACGCCGATTAACATACCATTAAAAGAACCGGTTACGGCAGCCGCTGGAAACCGGTACAGGTGCCGAACCGTAGGAATAACCGTGATTCTGCTTCTACTCATTCTTGCCGTCCCGGCGGTGGTCTCCGCCCAGAATCCCGTCGAGATCATTCGCCGCGCCACGGAACTCGACCGCCGCAACACCGAGATCTCCCGCAGCTACACCTATCTGGAACGCCAGGAACATCGCGACGTCAATTCGTCCGGCAAGCTCACAAAAACGGAGAGCACAACCACGGACGTGACGCTGCTGGAAGGGTCGCCTTACCGCCGAACGGTGGCGCGCAACGATCAGCCCCTTTCCCAAAAGGACCAGCTCAAAGAGCAGGAAAGACTCCAGAAAAGTATCGAAGACCGCCGCAAGGAGACTCCGGAGCAGCGCGAGCGTCGCGTGGCGGAGTGGGAGCGCAAGAAGCAGAAACAACGCGAACCGCTCAAGGAGTTGCCGGAAGCCTTTGACCTAAGGCTCACGGGCGAAGAAACGCTCAACGGCAGCGAGGTTTTCGCAATCGAGGGCCTACCCAAGCCCGGATACCGCCCCAAAAATGCGTCCACGGCGTTCTTCACCAAGATCAAGCTGCACCTGTGGATCGACAAGAAAGACTATCAGTGGGTCAAAGTCGATCTCGAATCGCTGGACACCATCACCTTTGGCGGCATACTGCTCCGCCTGGCGAAAGGTAGTCACGTCATTATTGAAAACGCGCGTGTGAACAACGAAGTCTGGCTGCCCAAACGGGCGGAAATCGCCGGTTCCGTGCGTGTGGCCCTGGTTCACGTGATGCGCGGCCAAATCATCTACACGTTCAGCGACTATAAGAAATTCCAGACCGATTCACGCATCGTGGCTCAGTAGCTGCCCGGCCCTCGCATTGCGATATCCAGCCGCTTGCGGCTCGCATCCCAATTCAACAGCGCCACGGGCCTGGACTGCATCAACGCGGCTGCCTCGGGGTCGCCGATGGACTTCACGGTCAGGTCGCTCCGCTCATAGTAATACTTGAGCGTACCCTCGACCCCCCACTGATGGAAGCCTTCCGGCGCACCGGAGAACACGAACGCGTCTACTTTCTGTTTGCCGGAGGCGAATCGTCCGACGGTGTCCATCCACGTGCGAACTTCATTGTCGTTGGCCAGTGTTTCCCGACGTCTCAGTCGCAATTCGTGGATATCCATGGGCAGCCACAACGCGAGAAACAGCCCCAGGGCCGCGGGCGAGAGCGCCTCGCCCACACCTGTGAGAGCGATCGACAGGAACGCGAACGGCAGGTAGCAGTAGGCGCTGAAAATGCGGCCGGGAAGAAATATCACCGGGAAGAGAAACAGTCCCATCGCCGCCAGTCCGAACCACGTGCGGCGATTGCGCGCCACAAACGCGAAGGCCGGGATGACAAATCCGAGATACGGAATCAGAAAGACGCGCCCGGCGTAGAACGCACTGGTCTTTGCCAGGGCTCCGGCCGTGAAACGAAACGTGTAATCGTTATCGCGATTGGGATTACCGAGAATGCCCTGCACGCCGAAGGACAGGGACACCAGGAAGAAGGGCGCCAGCGGCTTCCATCGCCGTTTGCCGAACCACATTTCGTAAGCGAGCAGCACGACGGGCAGCATGACTGCCAGTTCCTTCGATTTGTAAGCCAGCCAGAACGCCACGAAGCTTAGCAGCCATCGCTCACTCGCGTAGCACCAGACGCTCAACAGGCAGAACGAGGCGCAGAGTACATCGAAGATGTACATGGGCTTCCAGAAATCATCGAACAGCGCCATGTGCAGTCCGAAGAACAGGCAGGCCGCGGCAGCCGCAAAGGGCGGTGTGCCGAGCCGCCGCGCGAGCAGCCACACCAGCCAGACGTTCAACAGGTGGAAGGCCTGCAGCACCGCGACGTAAACGGGAAAATTCAGCCCCGCGATCTCTTCCACCGCGTGGAAATAGTAATGACCTACGGGGCGGAAGTTGTTCGGCTGAAACTGCGGCGTGGCGGCTCCCTTGAGGAAATCCAACGGTGAAAGGTATGGTGTCCAACTGAGGTTATCGATCTCGTCGTCCTGAAAATAGCCGCGATAGCGCGTCGCGGTTCACCGTCAGGAAGAGCGCCGCGAACGCCGCGAACAGAAGAAGCCCGGCACGTTTCGACATCGAATGCTCTATCGTAACGCTTCCTCCGGGCGCGGAATGATCTTTCTCCCGTTGAAAGGAATTTCGCGCCGGCGGCATTCCGCGGGTGGAGGTCCTCACATGCGTCTACTGTTTCTCGCAGTCCTCGCGCTGCCCGCGCTGGCCGGCACCGATTCCATTGCGCCGGGCTCGCTCACCACTCCTAAGGGAATCTGCCCGCTGCGCCATACCGACGTGCAGGTTCGCATTGCCGGTCCGCTGGCACGCGTCACCGTCACCCAGGAGTTTCACAACCCGTTCGCCGAAAAGATTGAGGCAGTCTATACCTTCCCCCTGCCTCCCGATTCCGCGGTCGACGACATGACCATGCATATCGGGGACCGCACCATCCGCGGCCTCATCAAACCACGGGACGAAGCACGCAAGATTTACGAAGAGGCCCGCCGCACCGGCCACATTGCATCCCTGCTCGATCAGGAGCGGCCGAATATCTTCACGCAGGCCGTCGCCAATATCCTCCCCGGAGCCACGGTAAAAATTCAGATCGCCTACGTCGAAACTGTGCCTTACGAAGCCGGCGTCTACTCGTTCAATTTTCCGATGGTGGTGGCGCCGCGTTATATGCCGCGCCGCAGTGTGCCCGACGCAGCGCGCATCGCTCCTCCCGTTACGCCTGAAGGCACGCGGGCGGGCCACGATATCTCCATCGATGTCCGCGTGGATGCCGGTGTGCCCCTCGAGAGCGTGGTATCACGCACCCACGACGTGTCGATCGACCGCCCCAACCCGCGGCAGGCAGTGGTCAAATTGCGCGACAAGGCAGTCATCCCCAACAGGGATTTCATCCTCAACTATGGCGTCGCCGGCCGCCGGATCGAAGACGCGGTGCTCACCCACACGGGTTATTTCACGCTCCTGCTGCAGCCGCCCGATCGTGTCCAGCCCGAAGAGATCGCACCCAAGGAACTGGTGTTCGTTCTCGATACCTCCGGCTCCATGTCAGGCTTTCCCATCGAGAAGGCCAAGGAGTCCATGGCCCTGGCGCTCGACGGACTGCATCCGCGGGACACCTTCAACCTGATCACCTTCGCCGGCGACACACACATACTTTTTCCGAACCCCGTGCCCGCCACTGCGGAGAATCGCCGCCTGGCGCGTGAGTTTCTGAGTTCGCGCTCCGGCGGCGGCGGCACGGAAATGATGAAGGCCATCCGCGCCTCGCTCGCGCCCAGCGATGCGCCCGAGCGCACCCGCGTGGTCTGCTTTATGACGGATGGCGAGGTTGGCAACGACCTGGAAATTCTCGCCGAAGTGCAGCGCCACCCAAAGGCGCGCGTCTTCGCCTTCGGGATCGGCAGCAGCGTGAATCATTTCCTGCTCGACGGCATGGCGCGTTATGGCCGCGGAGAGGTGGAATATGTTGGACTACAGGACGATGGCTCCGCGGCCGCACGACGCTTTCACGAACGCGTCAACAGTCCGCTGCTCACCGATATCTCCATCGATTGGGGCGGTCTTGCCGTCACCGGAGTCTACCCCGCGCGCATCCCGGATTTGTTCGCCGCGAAGCCCGTAGTGATATCGGGCCGTTACACTTCACCTGGCGCGGGCATAATCCGGCTGCGCGGCAGGATGGGCGGCCGCGAGTTCACCCGCGAAATCCGCGTCAACCTGCCAGCCTCGCAGCCGGAAAACGCCATGCTCGCGACGCTGTGGGCGCGCAGGCGCGTCGAAGACCTGATGTCACAGGATTTCGCCGGACTGCAGCGAGGCGCCATACGCGATGATCTCAAGCAGCAAATCACTCAGCTCGGCATGGATTTCCGGCTGATGACGCCCTTCACATCCTTTGTCGCGGTGGAAGAAAAAGTGGTCACCGAAGGCGGCGCGCCACGGCGGGTCGAAGTGCCGGTGGAGATGCCGGAGGGTATGAGTTACGAAGGCGTCTTCGGCAGCGAGAACCGTTTGCAGGCCGCCAGCGGACGCATGAGCATGGCGCTGGTCGATCGGGCCTACCCATCTGGAGGAGGAGGCGCGGCGATGCCCGTCCCGATCATGCAGTCGCCTAAGGCGGCGCCGATGCGCGAGCAGGTGGCGGCGTCAAACCTCGATCCGGCGGTCGCCGCGCTCATCGTGCGCATCAAGGCCGGGACGCGCCCGAGCATCGATGAAGCGAAGTTCGTATTCGGCGGCGACGCCTACGTCCGGCTCACTCTCACCGACGCATCGCCGGACGCATTGAATCACCTGCGCCAGGCAGGACTGGTAATTACCGGCCAGCAAGGTAACATGATTTCCGGCCACGTCCCGGTCGCAAAGCTGGAGAGCTTGTCCAAGCTGCCCAACGTCCAACGCATCGTCCCACGATAGAGAAAGAACGCCACGGTAGATCGCGGAAGGGCAGGCGCGACCCGCCTGCCTGTTCGTTTTTTCTTCGCCCTGCGCTACACTGGAGCCGATGCGGCTGCTCTCGGGTCCCGCCGGCTCCGGTAAAACCACCTACATTCTCGATCGCTTCCGCCAGGAGCTACGCGCTGGAAATACGGCCATCCGTCTACTGGTGCCCACCGCGACCATGGCGCAGCACCTTCAAAATCGCCTCGCCCGCGAGGGCTTCGTGTTCCGCGGTGCGCTCATCCAAACCCTCTCCAGCTTCGTCCGCGATTACGCGGGCAGTGCCACCGAAGTCTCGTCAGCCGTCCTTTATCTTCTGGTCGAAGAGGCTGCGCAACGCATCGCGCGCCCCGAGTTTTCCCGCGTCATTCGCTTTCATGGTTTCAGCAAATCGCTGGCCCACACGATCCAGGAGTTCGCCTCGGCAGGCTGCGATAGCTCTCGCCTGGCGGCCTGTCTTCCCGAAGCGCCCCTGGCCGACGCGTTTCTTGCCGTCTACCGGGAAGTCGACCGCGAATTGGCGCGAAGGGGACTCGCCATGCGCGGCCGCCGTCTGGAAACCGCTGCCGCGCAGATCGCCGCGCACGGGTTGGGCGGCATCGAAACCATCTGGATGGACGGCTTTCACGCCCTGCCCGATCCCGAACTGAGCGTGGTGGCCGCTTTGGACACGCACGCCGACCTCGTACTCACGCTGGGCGACGAGGACCTCACGCCATCGCTGCGCGCGCGGCTCACTAGCATGGGCGCGACCGAGGAGCGCTTCGCCTCCCGCCGGGCGCGCGGCGCACTGGAAGTCGTCAAGGCGCCGAATCTCGAGCGTGAGGTCGAAGAGATCGCCCGCCGCATTCTTCTGCAGGCTGAATCGGGACGTCCCTTCCGCGAGATGGGCATCATCGTGCGATCGGCCGAGATCTACGCGCCCGCGCTCCGCTCCGCCCTGGAACGCTTCGGAATTCCCGCCCGCTTCTATTTCGATGATGCCCTGGAACGTCACCCGGTAGTGCGCTTTCTGTCGGGCGCCATCGAGGCAATGCTGGGTGGCTGGGACCATTCGCGCACGCTTGCCGTCCTGCGCCTCGCCCCGCGCTTCGCCGATTTCGGCGCGGCGGACCGTTTCGATTTCGATGTGCGCGAGCAGGTTCCCAACGCCGGCCTCAGCGAACTGCGATCGCTGCTGCTGGGCGAGGAAGGGCAGCCGCGCCCCGGCGCCGAACGACTGCTCCACAAGTTGGACTCACTGGCCACGCTCGAAGAATGGCGCACCTTCGCACTCACCCCCAAGAACTGGGCGGCCCGCTTTTCCACGCTGCGTACACTGTTCCGGCCGGCGCCGCCGGCCGCGAACGGCACCCATGAGATGGCATTACAGTGGCGCAGCCAGTCCACCGTGCTGGGTCTCTTCGACGAAGCGCTCGCCGAAGCGGCCTCCGCCCTCGATGCCGGACGCGAGATCGGTATCGCAGAGTACTGGCGCGCGGTCAAGAGCGTTCTTCGCCTCAAACCGTTGCGCCTGGAGGATGGGCGCCGCGACGCGGTCCACGTGATGAGCGCCCACGAAGCGCGGCAGTGGGTGCTGCCCATCGTGTTCGTCTGCGGCATGGTGGAAAGGCAGTTCCCGCAATTTCACAAACAGGATCCGTTCTTTCCGGACGCGGCGCGCTGCCGCCTCAATGCCGCCGGCATCCGTGTGCGCACTGCTTCGGAATTCGCGCGCGAAGAGAGGGCCCTGTTCGACACGGCCACCAGCCGTGCCACCATGCTGACCGCTCTTTCCTATCCGGAGTTCGACGCGCGCGGCGAGCGCAACCTCCCATCCATCTACCTGGAAGACGTGCTGGTGCCGGCGGTCGATTCCGTTCCAGTGCGCCCCGCGCCCCGTACCACTCACCAGCCGCGCGGACTCGTGAAGATCGCCGCGCCGGACCTGCTCGACTATCTGCGCATGAAGACCGCTCGCCTGTCGGCCACGGCGCTAGAGACATTCCTGCAATGCCCGTTTCAATACTTCGCACAGCGCCTGATGCGTTTGAAGACCGCGCCGCCGCGGCCCGAGGAACGCCTCTCCTTCCTCGAGCAGGGGAACATCGTTCACCAGGTACTGGCCGAATGGTGGCAGCAGCCGCAGGATGTGGCGCCGCTGTTTGAACGGATCTTCGCGCGCCGCCTGGAGGAGGCGCACATACCCAACGGCTATCATACCGAGCGCCTGCGCAACGCCATGCTGGATGACCTCAAGCGCTTCACCAGTCAGGACGTGTGGCCGCGGCGCGACTGGAAGTCGCAGACCGAAATCGAATTCGCTTTCCCTCTCGCCGAAGGCCTGGAAATCTCCGGCCGCATCGATCGCCTCGATGTCGCGCCCGATGGCCGCGGCTTCGTGCTGGACTACAAATACAGCGCCGCGCAGCGCGTCAAGGACAAGCTGAAAAATGAGAACCTGATGCAGGCGCCCCTCTATATGCTGGCCGCCGAACATTTGAATTCGCAGCGCGTCCGGCATGTTCTACGTGGGAGTGAAGGGCAGCATCGAGTATGCCGGCTGGAGTGGCGATCCGTCGATGGATGGCCTCGCGCTCCCTGAAAACTGGCTGGCCGTCACGCGGGAGCGTACCCTGCGACTGGTGGAGGAGATCCGCGGCGGGCGCATCGAGATCGTTCCCGCCGACCCCGACAGTTGCCGCTTCTGCGATGCGAAGGACATCTGCCGCATCGAAGTGGCCGGCGCCACGGTGGTGGAGGAGGGCGCATGAGCGGCGTCCCCTTCACGCCCGACCAACTCGCGGCCATCGACGTCGCCCAGCGCGACATCGATGCCTGCGTCGTCGCCGGCCCCGGCTCCGGCAAGACGACTGTACTGGTGGAATACTTCCGCCAACTGGTGGGCGCGGGAGTGGACCCGTTGCGCATCCTGGCCATTACCTTCACCGAAAAGGCCGCCGGCAACATGCGCAAGAAGCTGGCGCAGGCATTCCAGGACCAGCCCGAAACGCGCGCCAACATGGAGCGTGCCTGGGTGTCCACGGTGCACGGCTTCTGTGCCCGCCTGTTGCGCGAAAACGCTGTGTTCGCCGGAATCGATCCCGAGTTCGGCGTGCTCGATGCCACGCAATCCTGGCGCATGCAGCAGGAGTCCATGCGCGGCGCGATCGATGCGCTGTTTGCGGAACGCCGTGAAGGCATGCGCGGCCTCATACGCGGCCTCTCCAGCTTCGAATTCGAGCAGGCCGTTCTCTCCGCGTACGATACGATGCGCGGCGCGGGCGTTGGCGTGGAGCAGCTCTGCGGCTTCCCCGCCCCGGCCGGCGTTACGCTGGACGAAATCAACGCCACCTTGAACGCCATCCGCAATGAGAGTCTCACTGCCTGGAACTTCTCGCAAAGGGAGCACCTGGAAACTGCCCTCGAGGGCGCCGAGCGCATTCTGAGCGCGGATAGCCCGTTAGGCGCGCTGCACGGTATCGCGGCGTTTGCCTGCAACCTGCAGAAGTGCAAGCGCGGCAATAATGCCTACAACCTGCTCCAGCGCATGCGGGAGCAGATTAAAGAGGCCGAGTACATGCTGATCACCGCGCTCTATGCCCCGCAGCGGGAACTCCTCATCGAGACGCTTCGGCGCTTCGACCACCTTTATCGTGAGCGCAAGGAACTGGCCGGCGCGCTCGATTTTGCGGATCTCGAAGAGTTCACGGTACGCCTGCTCGCAGAAAATTCCGAGACGCGCGCCCGCCTGCGCCGCCAGTTCGACCACATCCTGATGGATGAGTTTCAAGATACCAATGGCCAGCAGGCCAGACTCATCGAACTCATCCGTCCGCCCGACCGCTTCTACGCCGTCGGCGATATCAATCAATCTATCTTCGGCTTCCGCCATGCGGACCCGGCCGGCTTCACCGCTTACCGCGCAGACGTAGAGACGCGCGGCCGCCGACTGGTGCAACTGGTGGACAACTTCCGCAGCCGCGCCGAAATCCTGCGCGCCGTGGAGACCATCACCGCCGGAGCTTCGGGAATTGAAAATCGCTCGCTGGTAGCGGGTCGCAAATTCAACGACAACCCCGACTATTCCGTGGAGGTGATCGCCGCCCCGGAACTGGCCGTCGAAGCCCGGCTCGTGGCCGGCCGCATTGTGCAGTTCAGCGCGTTCGAGTTCCAGGATATCGCCGTGCTGGTGCGGAACACCGAGGTCATTCCCGAGTTCACCGCGGCCTTCGACGCCGCCGGAATTCCGTACGTAGTAAATCGCGGGCGCGGTTTTTACGACAGCCGCGAAGTCAACGATCTGACTCATCTGTTGCGCGTCATCGCCAACACTCGCGACGAAATTTCACTCGCCGTGGTCTTGCGCTCGCCCCTGGTCAATGCGTCCGAAGAGGCGCTGCTCCGACTTAAGATGAACGGCGATTCTCTGGGCAGCACCCTCGCGCGAACCGATTTGACGGCATTCAGCCCCGAAGACCAGGCGCGTCTCTCGCGCTTCTCTGCCCGGCTGCGCGAATGGCGGCAGCGCCGCGACTACGTCACTTTCGACCGCCTCCTGCTCTCCGCCATCGACGATTGCGGCTACCCCAACTCACCCAATCTGGACAAATTCCTGGCGCAGGCCCGCGACGCCGCGTCGCGTATGTCGGTGGATGAATTTGTCGCCGAGCTTTCGCTGGTACGCGAGGAAAATCCGCGCGAGCCCGACGCCCCTCCCGAAGATTCGTCCAACGCGGTAAAGATCATGACGGTGCATTCGGCCAAGGGCCTGGAGTTCCCCGTGGTCTTCGTCGCCGCCATTCACAAGGGCGTGGACACCGGCGTCCCCGTGGTCGCCTTCTCCCGGCATTACGGTCTGGGCGCGCGCTGGCGCAATCCGGCGAGCGGCGAGGATAAGGACGATCTGTTCCAGCACGCCTTGCGTCAGGAGTGGAAACGGCGCGAAGAGGAAGAGAGCAGCCGGCTGCTCTACGTCGCCATGACACGCGCCGAGCATCATCTGGCGCTGAGTTTCTCCGCCACTGGCCGGAGGCCCGCCAATTGGGACAAGCTCGTGTGCGAGCGCCTGGCACTGGACCCTGGCACTCCCAAGGATCAGATTGTCGACTACCGGACCCCGGACGGCCAGCCTTGGAAAGCGCGTATTCGCACGATGCAGGAAGCGCCGGACCTGTCCGCGCCCACGCGGCCTCCCCAGGAACAAGCCGAGATTCTGCAAGTCGCTTTACCCGCCGTCGCGGACCAGCACGATAGCAACGCCACCGTGACGGCACTCGCTCTGTTCGCAAGTTGTCCCCGGAAATATTATCTGTCGCGCTACCTCGGTTTCGAGGGCCACGCGCGCAAAGACGTGGAGCACGCGCTCGTTTCCCCAGAGTCCTCTCGTTTGCCCGCGGCGGACTTAGGTTCGCAGGTTCACGCCCTGCTGGCCGGCAATCCATCCGGAGATTTCGCTCCCGAAGCGCGCCGCCTGGCTGAGGTCTTCCTGCAGAGTCCGCTCGGCCGACGTGCCGCGCGCGCCACCCGCATCGCCCGTGAGTTCGATTTTGTCATGGCGCTGGAAGATCTGGTCGTCAACGGCCAGGTGGACCTGTGGTTCGAGGAAGGCGGGGAGCTCGTCGTGGCGGACTATAAGACTGACGATGTCACGGCCGCCGAAGCCCGCCATCGCGCACGGGATTACGGGCTGCAACTGCGCCTTTACTCGCTCGCCGTGGAACGCGTGGCCGGCCGCGCGCCCGATCGCGCCTTTGTCCACTTCCTCCGTCCCAACGTCGTAGTCGAGGTCGATCTTACCCCTACACTAATAGAAAGTCCCGAACAGACCGTTCGGGACTTTCAAGAAGCTCAATCGAAACTGGACTTTCCTTTGAATGAAGGCGAACACTGCCGGCGGTGCGCCTTCTACCGCGACCTCTGTCCGGCCGGGCAGGCGCCTTCGCCGGCCATGCCCTGACTTAGCGTTTGTGGACCGCCATCCCCGTCTTCTTGTGGGGCTGCAGCATCTGCTGGAAAACGTCCTGCGGTAAGCTGGCCGAAACCTTCAGCACGTTGCCGTCGGTAGTCACGGCCACCGATTTGATCAGTGCCGCCGCCGTCGCATCCTGCCCCGCCTGCATCTGCGCAAGATTGATCAGCAATTTGACCACGTCGCCGAGCGTCGTCGCATTCTGTGCGGTGTCGCACTGCGCTTCACCGCTAAACACCACCTGGGCGCCGAACTTCACGCCGCCCGCCGCCGTTTGTACGTTCTGCGCGACGTTGAGCATGGGATTGGCATTGGCGTTCGCATTGGCGGCCTTCATCGGCGGCGCCAGGCTGGCCGGCGGAACCGTAGTGATGCCCCAGGCATCCTGCGAAGTACTCCACTGGTTCACCTTGACGAGGACCGCCGCGGGCAGGGGTTGCGCGATCTTCAACCGGTCGATCGCGCCCTTCACGCTGGCGATATCGCCGGCCGCCACGGTGGTCGAATCCAGGAAGGCAATGCCCATCGTCTGCTTCTTGGGATCCTCCAGAATGGTAATGGAATTATAGACTTCCGAGGCCGCGCCCTGGAGAGTAGCCGCCGCCGTGATCTTGGCCACGTCGAAGTTGCCCCTCGCCAGCGCCAGCCCGGTTTTGCCTCCAGGCACGCCGTCGGATGCCACCAGCAATTCCCGTACGTCGCGGCGAGGGTCGAAGCCGGTGAGCGTCACCAGTTGCTGCATGTGTGCGTCCTCGGTCTGCAACTGGTTCAGCACGTACTGGCCGAACTGGGTGCCTTTGGCCTGTTCCACGTTGACGCCGGCCAGGACTTTGGCGTCTGGCATCACCAGATTCAAAAGCTGAGGGTCGGCGGCTGACAGCGCGCCGGAAAACGCCGTAAACAGCGTCACAGTAAGGAGTTGTGCCTTCATACCATTCATGACGGGTGCTCCTCCCTATTATTAGCGCAGCACTTACAGGGAAGTTTCGGACCACCCGCCACGATGGACTGCTACCGCACGATCAGGGTCGATTCGCTGCGAAGTTTACCTCCACCGTCGTTACCACCTCGACGGGTTCTCCATTCAGTAATGTGGGCTTGTACACCCATTGCTTAACTGCCTCCATGGCAGCAACGTCCAGGCCCATCCCCGCGCTATTCATGACTCGGATGTCCCGCACCCTGCCTTCCTTATTAATCACGATGCCCAGACGTACGACCCCGGAAGCTCCAACCTGCCGCGCCGCTTGAGGATAGACGGGGGGCACTTGCCGCACCAGTTCCGGTTGGGCGCCACCCGGAGCAACCCGAATTGCACCCGGCGCCTCGATTCTTACCTGGCTTCCGCCCGGCGGCGGCGGTGGGGGTGGAGGAGGTGGAGGTGCGATGAACGGGACGGGTGCCGGTGCATCCACGTCCAGTGTCCCCGGCGCCGTCCGGCGATTCTGCGCCAGACGTCGTTTGGCGTCCAGCGCCTGAGTCACCCAGCCATCGGCCTTCGCCACCGCGTCCGCGGATTGTGCAGGCGTATCGGCAATCCCCGCTTCGATGCGATACAGCAGGTTCATGTACGCCATGGCGTCGGAATAGTCAGGGTCAAGTTGGATGGCGATCTGCAGCATGCGGAAGCCGTCTTCGATTTGTGCCCCGTGATCCGTGCGGACCTTCTGGCGCAGTCCCGCATCCGGAATGATGCCCGAATCCTGAGGCTGCATGCCGGCGGCCTGGCGAGCACGGCCGTAGTCGGGATACGTTAATGCCCAGTCGATAAAGCCTATGGTGTAATACGCCCCTTTGTCCTTCGGGTCGGCCTGTATGGCCTTTAGCGCCCATTCGCGGGCGCCTGCGAATTGTTTCGCGTTGGTGTCCAGCAGCATCAGCCCTTGGAGCGCCTGCTTGTTGCCGGAATCCAGCGCCAGCGCATCCAGGTACTGCTGCCGGGCGCGGGCAGCCTGCATGTTGTCCGCACGCAGAATAGCATTGGCGAGCAGCAACTTGGCTTTCACGTTGGCTGGTTCCACGCGGACGGCATTTTCGAAAAGCTCGACCGCTTGCTGATAATCGCCGCGATTGTAGGCGGCCTCGGCCTGTTTCAGAATCGCTTGCGCGGCGCCCTGTGCGCGTGCGGTAAGCGCCACAGTGGAAGCGATGACCGTGCAGAGTGCCAGCGCCGCGAGGCCCGCAGCTAGCAGGAGACGCGCACGTTTGAAGTTGGACGCGGGCCGCTCCACCAGGCGCCGGATCCGTTCTTCCAGAATGTCGCCGTCGAAGACCCCGAGCGTGTAGTCCGGCCGGGGCAGCGTCATCATGCCGGTGGCAATGCTCAGCATCGACCGTGCATAGACCCCCGCGTCCATCAGGCGCTGGGTCACCAACTCATCGCAGGCCATCTCGCGAGTCCGCTCGATCTCGCGATGAATCAGCCAGGCGGCCGGATGAAAGCCGATCGGCAGTTGGAGCACTTCGTACAAGAGGTTGCAGGCGAAGTCGCGCCTCGCGATGTGCGCCATCTCGTGCCCGATGGCGGTGGTGAGCACGTCGACTCTTTGTTCCACCAGCAGCGATTCCGGAAGGATGATCGCGCGCCCCGCCGTGACCGGGCCGGTCACTTGGCGGGAAATCAGCAGTCCCACGCCGGACAGGCCGAAAACATCCTCGCAGCGTACCCGCACGCGGTCGAGAGTGTCCGGTAGATCGATGGATCGCGCCGCGCGGCGGATTTGGAGGGTGCGGAGGGATGCCCCCGCGAGCCGGCAAATGCGATAGAGAAAGAACAGGAGATAGCCTGCCAACAGTATGGTCGCAGTGGTTGCGGCCAACGAGACGGTTCGGGAAACCGGAGCCGGCGCGGGAGTGTGCTGCGGTTGGACAGCCTCCCGGGCCCCGGAATGCGAAGGCACGACCTCCGTAAGCGACTCAGCGAAGTGCGGACCCGGCGTCGATGTAGCGGTCCGCATGCTGGCTAACGGCAACAGCACCGAGGCCGCCAGTGCCGCCACCCAGACGGCGTGCCGGTGACTGGCGGGAGCGCCGCGCATGCAGCGGCAGGCGAGGACGGCCACCGCGACGGCCACCGGAACCTGCCACAGCGAATTGAGAAGGAATGTAAGTAACGCGCGGCTAATCGTTTCCATCTGGTGCCTCCCCTGGTTGTTGCAGCAGCTTCTGAATCTGCTCGAGTTTTTCCGGGGTCAATTGTCGGGTTTCCACCAGGTTCAGCACCAGGCTATCGGCTGAACCTCCAAAAAAGCGGTCGAGCATATCGCCCACCGCCTGCGTGACGGCGCTCTGCCGGCTCAAGACCGGACGGTACCGGTACGCGCGATCCTTCAACTGGCGTTTGACCTTGCCTTTGCGGTGCAGAACATTGAGCATCGTTTGCACGGTGGTGTAGGCCAGGTCGCGGCCCTTGATGCGGGCCTGCACGGTCTGCACATTGGCCGGTCCGGTCTCCCATAGGACGTTCATGATCTCCAGTTCGAGGGGCGTGAGCGGCTGCTCGCGAGTCTTCTGTCGGGGCAATTTACCTCCTAAACTATTAGGAGTATGCCTCCGGAAAGCGGCGTTGTCAACTAAAAGTTTAGGAGCTATTTTTCCGGCTCACGGACACCACACGCGGCGGTGTGACCGAAGCTCTACTTCTTCTCCGCACCGCACCGGCAAGTGCTCATCACGTGTTATCCTCACTTTCAGGCGTGCAGGACGCCGCCTTCCGCGGGCAGGACCGAGTCCACCTGAAGCGTGATCGTTTGTAGGGTTCCTCGCGAACCTCCTATTACCCGATGTAAGCGGACCGGGAATTCAGAGGAGGCCTCGCTATGTCAATCCGCCGCTTACCAGTTCGTCCTGATCTGGACCAACTGAAGAATCAAGCCAAAGAACTATTAGCCGCCATTCACAGAGGCGAATCCGATGCCATCGCGGAACTCCGCGAACATCACCCCAATGCCGCACTGGAACCGGTGAACGCCAAGCTTGCTGACGCCCAGGTTGTTCTCGCGCGCATGTATCAGGCAACGAGCTGGATGCGGCTCGTCCAGGCCGTGAGACTTACCGACGCCATCCGGAACGACGACCCGCACGCCGTCCTCGATTTGGTGGCGCAAAACCGCAACCTGCTGTTTGAAGAGGCTCTGATACGCACGGACAGCAACTGGGGTCCTCCGATGACCTATGCGGCAAACCTTGGGCGAGATCGGATCATCCAGGCGCTCCATGAGGCAGGCGCCACCGACCATCGCTCCGCGTGGGGGCGCGCGGTGCTCCAAGGCAAAATCGAAACCGCAAAGCTCCTGCGCACCATGCTCGGTAACCCCGTCATGCCGGACGACGGTCTCGGCGGGCCCGCATATACCCTGAGTGTCGAAGGCACACTGTATGCACTGGGTGTCGGCGCACGTGTTTACGATGATGAGGGCAAGCTCCTCGCACCTGTGGATGTAGTGCTCGAGACCGACAGCAGAAAGCCTGGGGCCAAGCATAGAATCCTCGAATTGTACGAACAACACGGAGTAGTGTATCCGGACACGCCTACGATGGCACTGCACCGGGGGCGAATCGATCTGCTCGCCAAACATCTCAGAGCCGATCCACTGCTTCTCGGCCGCACGTTCAGCTATCGCGAAATCTATCCAAGCGAAATGGGCTGTCTCGATCCGATCAATGCGACCGTGGGCACACCTCTCGGCGGAACGACGCTGCTGCATATGTGCGTGGACTACGATGAGATGGAGATTGCGCTTTGGCTCCTCGACCGTGGAATGGACGTCAATGCACGATCTGCCCTGGGTTCCAGGGGGTTCGGCGGTTATACAGCGCTCTTTTCCAGCGTGGTGTCACAGCCCAACTTCTGGATGAACTATGGCAAGCGCGGGCCGTTCATCGCGCCCTTCACCAGCCTGCTGCTGGAGCGCGGCGCTGACCCGAATATACGGGCTTCCCTATGGAAACAACTTCATCCCGGACATGCCAAGCACGCTGACGGTTTGCGATGGGAGTACCGCGATGTCACGGCTCTTTCGTGGGGGCGACGATTCCATGCACCGATCTTTGTGAGCGAGCCCGCGTTGCGGCTGATTGAAGCGGCGGGCGGAGTGGAGTGAACTGTCCGGCTCTGCCGAACCCGCGCCTGCCTTAAGTCCCACTCAGATTGACCCGGCAAAATCGCAAGTTGTATAGTTGCTCATGGCACTTCGCGTTTGGCCGATTCTCCTCGTCCTCTTCGTGGGCGCGGCCTTGGGGCAGGAGACAGCTCCAACCGCAGGCAGCGTTCCCATCGTGCAGCCGGGGGCTCCCGGACAGAGCAGCAAGATGCTGTCACCGGCCACCGCTGCCCCACGGTCGCGGACACCCGCGGAGGCCGACATCAGTTTTATGCAGGGCATGATCCACCACCATTCCCAGGCCGTGGAGATGATCGACCTCTGCGCACGCGGAGCCACAACAAGAAACTTCTGGCATTGGGCAACCGCATCAGCATCTCGCAGACCGACGAAATGCAATACATGAGGCAGTGGCTGGAGGACCGCGGCCAGCCGGCCCCACGGCGCCATGGCCACATGGATCATTCCGCCATGAAAGGGCACGACATGAGCGCCATGGGCAAAATGGACATGGCCTCCATGCCGTTGATGCCCGGAATGTTGACGCCCGCAGCAGATGAAGTCGCTGGCCAAAGCGAGCGGGCCGGCATTCGACCACTTGTTTCTGACCGGGATGATCCAACACCACACCGGCGCGCTGATCATGGTGGAGGATCTCTTCGACACGGCGGGAGCCGGTCAGGACAATGTGTTGTACGACTTTGCCACCGACATGGACAACACACAACGCGCGGAAATCGAAATCATGCAAAGCATGCTGAAGGAGAAAAAATGATCGCAGAGGGAATTTCCCGGTTCTTGCGGAGTGCCGCGACCATCTCAGTCTCACTCTGCGTTTTCTTCCCCGTGCTCGTCGCCGGGCAAAGCGCCACACCTCCCTCACCAATGACTCGGTCTTCTCCAATCCGCGCGCGGCGTCCGACGATCCGCGCGTGGGACTGAAGGGCGGATTGTACGACGCCGCCGAAGCGGCGTCCGGCATGCAGCAGATCGCCACTCTGCCGAAGCCGCCAGGCTTCGCGCCCGGCGATATGGCCGGGCCGCCCCTGCGCCTCCGCCTCCCCGGACCCGACGGGCAGCCGATTCCGGGACCTCCGCCCGCCCAATACGGTTCCACCAATTCCGATCTGGCCTTCAGCGGCAACCTTCTCTTCGTGGGGAACTACAACGGGATCAACTTCTACGACATCGATAACCCGATGAAGATCAAGCTGCGGACTTCGGTGGTCTGTCCGGGCGGGCAGGGCGACGTTTCGGTCTACGGAATCTGCTGTTCATGTCGGCAGAGGCCGTCAATGGGCGCATCGATTGCGGCACGCAGGGCATTCCGCTGCCGGCCGGTTACGTGCCGCCACCGCCTCCGCCCGCTCCGCCCGCCACCGCCGGCGGCGAGGCCCCGCGGCGTCGCGCCGTCCGCCGCCGCCGCCGAGCCCGGACCGGTTCCGCGGCGTCCGCATCTTCGATATCAGCGACCTCTCGAATCCGAAGCAGGTGGCCGCCGTACAGAGTTGCCGCGGTTCGCACACCCATTCCCTGCTGATCGATCCCAAGGACAAGGACAACGTCTACATCTATATCTCCGGCACGGGCGAACGTCCGGCAGGCGGAGGAACTGGCGGAGTGCTCGGGCGGCGCAGCCCGAAGACAATCCCGAATACGGCGCTATTCCGCATCGACATCATCAAGGTCCCGCTGGCGCATCCGGAACTCGCGAAGATCGTATCCAGCCCGCGCATCTTCGCCGATGCGCAAGACCGGAGCCATGAACGGCCTCTGGAAGGGCGGCAAGCACGGCGAGGGCACGCAGACCACGTCGAGCACCGACAAGTGCCACGACATCACGATCTACTCGGCGCTCGGGCTGGCGGCCGGGGCCTGTTCGGGCAATGGAATTCTGCTCGACATCTCCAACCCCGTGAATCCCGTCCGCATCGCCGCCGTGAGCGATCCGAACTACGCCTTCTGGCACTCCGCCAATTTCAACAACGCCGGGACCAAAGTGCTGTTCACCGATGAGTGGGGCGGCGGCGCGACAGCCGCGATGCCGCGCCACCGATCCCGATGAACTGGGGCGCCGATGCGATCTTCAACCTGTCCAAAGGCAAACTGACGCTGGCGTCGTACTACAAGATGCCGGCCCCGCAGACGGAATTCGAGAACTGCGTGGCTCACAACGGGTCGCTGGTTCCGATTCCGGGCCGCGACATTCTGGTGCAGGCCTGGTATCAGGGCGGCATCTCGCTGGTGGATTTCACCGATGCCGCGCATCCGATTCGAGATCGCCTACTTCGATCGCGGGCCGGTGGACGGCGCCAAGCGCGCCATGGGCGGACAGTGGTCCACTTACTGGTACAACGGCTACATCTATGGCGTCGGAGATCGCCCGCGGCGTGGATGTGTTCAAGCTCGTGCCGAACAAGTTCATCACGCAAAACGAGATCGATGCCGCCAATCAGGTGCACTTCGACGAGCTCAATGTGCAGAACCAGCCGAAGATCACGTGGCCGTCAAATTTCGTCGTGGCCCGCGCGTATCTGGACCAATTGACGCGCAGCAACGCTCTTCCAGCCAAACAGATTGCGGCGCTGAACGACGCCATCGGCAAGGCCGAAGCAACGCCTGCCGACCGCAAGGAATCCGCCCATCTCAAAACGATGGCCGCGAGCCTGGAGAAGGACGCCGTGAAGGCGAAGACGCCGGCGGACGCCGACCGTATGCGCGCCTTGGCCGCGATCATCAAACAGAACGGCACGGCGCGCCTCTAGCCAATTGGACAAGGCCACACGAACTTAATACGCCGCGGTGCGGTCCCTCGCATCTCCGTGCATATGGGCCGTGTGCGGAGTCAGTCCAAATCCGCCGTTCGTTGGGTGATCCGGCGATCCGTCGGATTTGTGGGCCAAGTGCTCCCGTTGGCTGCCCGTCAGGACCTTGTCGCCTTCGTTGGACGGCGCAAGCTGCCCGGTGGATTCGAGTTCGCCATGGGGATGCTGGACGACGTGCGCCGCCGCGACCCGGTCGGCCTCCACCGTTACCTTTGGTCGAATCATCTGGCTTACGCCGAGAGCTACGAGGTTGACCGAAGGTTCGGCGCCGCTTCCATCAATCCAACCAGGCACGTCCTTTTTCGTCAGATTACGGCGCATTTGCGCTCTCGCGGGCTGGACCCGGGAAAGGACATTCGCTCGATTTTTGAGGTCGGTTGCTCGGCAGGTTACCTGTTGCGTCATCTGGAGGAAGCAGTTTTTCCCTCGGCCACAGTTCTGCATGGTCTCGATATCGACGGGTACGCGGTGAAATCGGGAATGGAGTACCTCTCCCGCCTGCGCTCCGGAGTGAAACTGTTTGCCGCGGATATGCACGCCACGGAGCGCATCATGGGCAGTCACAGCTATGATCTCGTCCTGTGCTGCGGCGTTCTCATGTATGTGGACGAAAGCACCGCCGAACGGGTGGTGCGGGTCATGTTTTCGCGCGCCAAACGGCTGGTTGGACTCATCTGCCTGGCTCCTGCCGGGGACACTCCCGCGCAGTCGGAGTCGCGCCGGTCCGATGGGGCCTTCATCCATAACATGGAGGTGATGATTCGCAAGGCCGGCGGCAACCTGGTGTCCTCGACATTTATCGGCACCGATGTCTCCGGATCCAGTCCCTGCCACGTGATCCTGGCCGAGCCGCCCAACGGGTGGCCGCCCCCGGCACTTTAAAGCAAATCCGGGAACGACTTGCGCAATTTGTAGAACCACGCGTGGCCCAGCAGGAATACCACCGCCGACAGCAGCCACAGCTTCCACACGGCGCTGAATGCGGGCGCCTGATTCTGCAGGAAGAATCGACCGGTAGCCGTGCACCAGAACGTAGATCGGATTCTTCGTCAGCACGCCGGCCGCGGCGTGCGGCAGCTTGTTCTCCGGATAACAGATCGGCGTCAGAAAGAACCACAGCGTCAGCAGGAAGCCCATGATCTGGCCCAGGTCGCGCACGAAGACGCCCAGCGCCGCCAGGAACCAGCTCACCCCCGCGGTGAACAGGATCTGCGGGATCAACAGCACCGGCAGCCAGATCAACGCGCCGCGGCAGCTGCGTGATTGATCGCGAGCAGGAACACGCAGTAGAGCAGGATCGCGAACAGCTCCGTGACCAGCCCCGCGACCACCAGATTGACCGGCAGCGTCTCCACCGCGAAGACCAGCTTCTTGACGAAATTGCGGTGCTCCAGCATGACGCCCGGGCGCCCGTCCGGCGGCCTCGCTGAAAGCCAGCCAGGGCAGCATGCCCGCCAGGAAGTAGAGCGCGAAGCTCCACCACGTAGCGTTGGGATCGTAGCGGTCGCGCAGCACCACGCCGAACACGAAGAAGTAGGTCAGCATCAGCAGCAGCGGATTGATGATGGTCCAGAAGGCGCCGCCGAAGCAGCCGCGATAGCGCCCCAGGATGTCGCGCCGCACCATGGCGCGGATCAGGCCGCGGTTGCGCCAGATCGTGGAGAACGGATACGACGAAGGCGCGGCCCGATGGCCGCGCAGCGCGCGCTCGCGGCCGAGCGTCGCCTGCGTGGCCACGCGCACGCGGTCCACGCGCGCCGCGCCATTTTCGGTCGAGGTCTCCACCAGCAGGAACGGCCAGCCCTGCTCGTAATACCAGCAGACGTTTTCGCGCATGGGCGAGAGCAGCACCTGGTAGCGGCCGTCTTCCGCGGGCAGCGGGAATCGTCCAGCCGCACCTGCACGCTCTCGCCGGGCTTGACGTCATGCTCGGGCACGCACGCGCGCGCCATCCACGATCAGCGTGCCGGTGTCGGCATCGAAGAGGTGGTAGCCCACGCCGAAGCCCTCCGCCGCGCGCCACGGTGTCGGGCGAATCGTTGCGGATCGCAAAGTCGGCGTGCAGCGTGCGCGTGCCCGCGTCCAGCCGGACATCGGGCTGCGAGGTAGGCGGCGTTCATGTGTACAGCCACGCGGGATAGCGCTCGCGCACCGCGCCGGTCTTGCGGCCCACCGCGTAGATGCCGTCGCCGCGCAGTTCGGTGCTCAGCCGGTAGCGCTCCAGCAGGTGCAGAATCCAGCCGAATTCGGGATGCGGCTCGTCGCGGAACTCGCCGGTCTCCAGCAGCGTGCCACCTCGAAGCCGGAATTCTCCAGCAGCTGATGGATCTCGCGCGGCGTGTATTCGCGATTGTGCCGCGCGTCCACTTCGCCCGTGCCCTCCGCCGGGCGGATGTAGGCATGGAAGAATCCGGGATGATAGCCCTGCAGGATGGCCGAGATGCCGCGCAGCGCGGCGATGTTCGGCGTGGTCAGCACCAGGTGGCCGCCCGGTTTCAGGATGCGGTTGACCTCGCTCATCAGGTGCATCGGATCTTCGAACAGGTGCTCGATCAGTTCGCCGCAGAGCACCGTGGCGAAGTGGCCGTCGGGGTAAGGGAAGCAGGTCCTTCTCGGCGTCGAAGTGATCGATCTCGCACTCGAAGACTTCGCCGTCCGCCGGAGGTGACGCGTGCGATGATCGCTGCGGCCCAGCTTCCCGTAATAGCAGCCGCGCACTTCGCCGTAGCCGAGCCTGGTGCGCAGCGCGGGCGTGATTTGCAGGTACGCGCCCATCTCCAGCATGCGGTCGTCCGGGCCGCCCGGCGGCGTGATTTCCAGCGTCTTGAGCAGCCGCGTCTGGTGCGTTTCCAGATACTCCGGCGGATGCCTCACCGGCAGCCCAGCCTTCGCAGGTACTCGATGCTCGGTTGCGGCTGCTGCCGGTGCGGTCCGCTGTCGTCGCGGCGGCCTGCGATCCAGCGGAGCTCGGCGCCGTCTGCGTTCCATTCACGGCCCTGCCACCACCGCCTCCAGGAACCGGCGTACTGCGCGGCCACCGTTCGCCCAGTTGCACTCGCGCGCCACATAATCCCTGGCGCGCTCGCCCAACTGGCGCGCCACTTCGGGCCGCGACACCAGCAGGTTCAGGTACTCGAAGATCAGGTCTTCCTCGCCGGGGCCCACCGGCACCTTCAGGCAGACATCGTCGGGGAACTCCTGAAACGAGCCGACCTCCGAAACCATCACCGCCTTGCCCAGTCCCAGCGAGCGCAGCAGCGTGCCCGAGCTTTCGCCCACCGTGGGGTAGCGCAGGTTGAGCACGATATCGCAGGCGCCCAGGTAGCCGACGAAATCCTCGATGGGCGCGAAGCCGAGCACGCGCACGCTGGCCGACAGGCCCATGGAGCGGATCATCGCCTCCACCGGAAAATCCGGATGCGGCTCGCCCACCAGGATCATCTTGGCGTTCGGCATCAGGCGCACCAGGCGGCGGAACGCGCGCAGCGATTCGGCGATGCGCTTGTACGGCTTGAGGAAGCCGAAGATGCCGACCAGCGGCGTGGTCTCGTCCAGCCCCAGCTTGTGGCGGAAGCCGTTGCGGTCGGCCTGCGGAATCCAGGCGCCGTGCGGGATCACGGCCGTGGGACCGGTGAAGCCCGGCGCGCGCATCTCGTCCCGCATGAAGCGGCTGTGCACGACCACGCCGCGCGACGCCTCCAGCATGCGCCGCGTCATCGGCACGCCTTCGTAATCCGGGCCCACCTCCAGCCTGCGCACGCGCTCGGCGAAGGCCAGCGCCTCGGCGCCGCCGTCGTACTCGCACTCGCGCAGGTAGGCATCCCAATCGCCGCGCTTGATGGTGAGGTCGGCGATCAGGTGGTGCAGGTTGCTCTCGTGCATCACCACCACGCCGGGATGCCGCAGCGCGGTCTCGTAGACGAAATCGTGATAGCCGTTGTTGCCGACGTGGTAGAGCGCGATGTCGAAGCGCGCCGGGTCGAAGGACTTGCTCCGGGCTGGAAAAGACTTCCAGCTCCACCAGCGGCTTGAGGCTTTCGATCAGGGCTTCGGAATAATCGGCGATCCCGCTGCGCGCCGGCGGCAGCGGAGAGAAAAACGCCACGCGCATTCTCAGCGCACCAGCTCCAGAGAAACCGTTCCCACACGTCACCGGAATCTTGATCAGCAGCGGCGTGCGGGCCGCATCGCGCGCGAAGAAGATCTCGAAAGTGAATTCGCTCGCCGGACCCTTCACGCTGACATTCCAGGTGGTCCGTGACCACCGGCTTGCCGGCCACCGGGATGTCCTGCGCGCCGGTGTAGTCCATCTTCACCTCGTAGGCCGAGCCGAAGAAGACCTTGCCCGCGGGCGGCACGCTGTCCCTGCCCCATCTCGCGCCGCGCGAAATACTGGAACGTCAGCGCATCGCGGGCGCAGGTGGGAATCGCGAACTCGCTCTTGCCGCCGCCGGCCGGAACTATCGTCTGGCGCATGCGCCTGATTGGTCTTCTGGT
Organism: uncultured Solibacteraceae bacterium; assembly: GCA_963792055.1. Lineage (GTDB taxonomy): Bacteria > Acidobacteriota > Terriglobia > Bryobacterales > Bryobacteraceae > Solibacter. The sequence goes on from CAWBUV010000014.1 coordinate 475,321, forward strand.
CGAACTCGGTCTTCTCGATGACCTTCTTGCTGCCGTGGCTGATTTCGCGCTCCAGAGTGGAGGAGCACAAGGTCCACACCGCTGGCCGACGATTTGTACTTGTCGGCGATCGGCACCACCGGGATGCGCCACGCTGGTGGACATGTCGAAATTCCAGCCGCCGTCGCCGGTTTTGCGGGCGGACAGGGTGACGTCGCCCAGAGCTATGGCCGCCGGGCCAGTTCACGCGGTAGCGCAGGGTCTCATTCTGAAACGGAAAGCCGGTCAACTGGTCCGCCGCCATGGCAAGCAGGGGACGCAGGCCAGAGGCAGCACAGAAGGATACGGCGAAAAGAGGTCATCGATGAGCTATGGTGTGAGAATATACGTGCGCTGGTGGCGCGCGATTTCTCGAGTACGTCGTGGAATACCGCGAGCGTCCGCTGCGCCGTCTTCTGCCAGGAGAAGTGCGCCGCGCGCTGCAATCCCAGCCGCTCCATGCGCAGGCGCAGTTCGGCATCCAGCAGCAGGTCCGCCAGGGCGCGCGCGATTTCGTCCAGCGCGTAGGGGTCGAACAGAATGGCCGCGCCGTCCACCACCTCCGGCAGCGCCGAGGTGTGCGAGCAGACCACCGCCCGGCCGCAGGCCATGGCTTCCAGCGCGGGCAGGCCGAAGCCTTCGTAGAACGAAGGGAAAACGAACAGGTCGCAGGCGTTGTAGAGCTGCAGCAGGTCGGCATCGGAGACGAAGCCGCAGAACTGGATGCGGTCCGCCACGCCGGAATCGCGGGCGGCCCGGTGCACCTCGCCGGCGAACCAGGTCTCTTTACCGGCCAGCACCAGGTTCTGCTTGAGCTGCGGATAGGCCTTGACCAGCCGGGCAAAGGCGCGGATCAGGCCGATCTGGTTCTTGCGCGGCTGCAGATCGCCCACCGAAAGCACGAACGGCGCGGCGATCCCGAAGCGATCGCGCATGACCGGCGAAGGCCGCTTCGCGGGCGATGGGCCGGAACTCCGACGGCCGCGGCGTTGGGCACCACCACCACCTTGTCCTCGTCCAGATCGCCATACACCTTGAGGATGGAGGCGCGGGAAAACTCGCTGCCGGTCAGGATCTTGGCCGCGCGGTGCACGGTGCGCCGCACCGACCACTGCAACTGCCAGGCGCGATCGCGGGTGAAGTACTCGGGATGCTCCAGAAAGCTCACGTCGTGAACGCTGACCACCACCGGCACCGGGCAGGCGAGCGGCGCGGTGTATTGCACGTGCAGCAGGTCCGGCCGGTCCTCGCGCACCTTCATCGCAAGATCGAATCCCAGCCGCACAAACGGATTGGTCGCGATCCGCCGGGTGCGAATGTTAGCCGGAAGACATTGGGCGGCACTCTCCGCCGACACGTAGGCGATGAACTCGTCGTCCTGGTCTTGGGCGGCAAATGCGTTCAGAAGGCTCCGAACGTAGACCTCATTCCCCGTGAGGTGGCGGCCGATGGCGTGGGCATCAACGGCAAAACGCATTAACGCCTACCAGTATAGCGGACCAGAATGACACTCGGCTGAGTCAAAAGTCTAACTTCTTCCAGGCCGTTTCCCATGTAAACTCCTTTTCCAGCAACAGTCTGCCAGCGCTGCCGATCTTCTGCCTAAGCTCACTGCACGCCAACAGCCGTGTGACCGCGTCGACGAATGCCGCGGCGCCGTCGCCAGTAAGACTGTCTCCCCGTCGCGTACCGGCAGGCCTTCCGCGCCGAGCGTGGTGGAAACCACCGGCAGCCCGGCCGCCCAGGCCTCCAGAATCTTCAGCCGGGTGCCGCTTCCCGCCAGCAATGGCACCACCGCCACCCTGGCGCGCGCGAGTTCGCGACGGCGTCTGCACAGGGCCGGCCACTTCGATCCGCGCGTCGCCCGCCGTGAATCGCCGCACCGCCGCGGGATTCTTGCCCACCAGCCGCCACACCAGCTCGCGGCCAGCGCTCGCGCAGCCGCGGCCAGATTTCCCGTCGGAAGAACCGCACCGCCGAGAGGTTGGGGTGATACTCCATGTTGCCGGAGAAGACGATGGCCTCTTCGTCGCCGGCCGCCGGCAAGCGGCTGCGCGGGCATGGCGTTCGGGTAGACCGCGACCGTGGCCTGCGGCGCGATCGCGCGGACAATGTCGGCATCGGCCTGCGAGGTGGCCAGCACCAGGGAGAAGCGCGGCAGCCAGGCGCGCTCCAGCGCTAGCGAGGCGCCCTGGAAGACGCGGTGGGCAGCGGCAGTGGCGCGGCCTTCCGCCGCGGCGCAGCGCGCGTGAAGCACGCTCTCGATATTGTGCAGGTCGAGCACGGTGCGCGCGCAGACCGGCGACAGCTGCTCCAGGTAGGGCGCGCACCAGAAGTGCTCGATCACGCCCAGGTCGTAGCGGCGCGCCGCCGACCGCGCGCGGCGATCGGCCGCCGAGAATCCCGCAAAGCGATCCACCAGCGGGGGCACGCGCCGCGCCACGCGCCCGGCATTGCGCAGCGCGCGGGCCGCGAAGCTGCGGCGGTTGCGCCGGCAGATCCAGCACCGTGACGCTGCGCGGACCAGGCGCGCGGGAATCAGGCCGGCGGGATCGGGCGCTCCCGGTTGGCGGAAGACGATCACGTCCACGTCGTAGCGGCGCGCCAGATAGTCCAGCAGCGAGGCCGATCGCAGACGCTCCGCCGCCGGCCAGCGGGTAGGGCGCTTCCGGCGAGCCAGGAAAGAGCGCCGACGGGCCTGTGTGACTTAGGCTCCAAAGCGGGCACGCGCCTCCTCGTAGACCTGACGGGTCAGCCGGGCGGTGCGTTCCCAGGAGAATTCGCGCGGCGCGCGCCAGGGAGCGCTCGCGCGCCGCGGCGGCGCAGTTCGGGGTTCGACGCCAATGCCGCCATCGCGCTCGCCAGTTCGCGCGCGCGTATCGGCGTAGATCGCGGCATCGCCCGCCGCTTCTTCCACGGCGCGCGAGGCGATCACGGGCGCGCCGCACTGCATCGCCTCCAGCACCGGCAGGCCGAAGCCTTCGTAGAGCGAAGGGTAGACAAACGCCAGCGCGCCCGAATACAGCGCCGGCAGTTCGGAATCCGCAACTTCGCCCGCCAGGCGCAGTCCGGGCTCCGGTTGCGATGTCGGGCGCGTCGGCGCGGCGGCGCCCGGCCAGCACCAGGTCCACCGCGTGCTTGCGCCGCACTTCGCGCCAGGCTTCCAGCAGCGTCTGCAGATTCTTGCGCGGCTCCAGCGTTCCCACGAAGAGAAAGTAGGGCGGCGCCAGGCTGCGGTCGCGCACGGGCCGGAACCAGTGAGCCGCGGCCTCCGGCACCGCCACCACGCGCTCCGGACGCAGCCCGAAACGCTCGATGGCCTGCCGCCGCACCTTCTCGCCTGGTGTGATGACCATGGTGGCGAGCCCGAGTTCCAGCAGCACCGGAGTGCGCCGGCGGACCCGATGGGCGGCGTGATGCCAGCGCGCGTCCATCCACGGCGAGAGATCGTGCAGGGTGAGCACGCTGGGGCGCCGCAGGAGATAGGGCACGGCGAAATCGGGCCCGTGCACCAGGTCGGCGCCGAGCCGCCCCAGCTCGCGCGCCAGTCCCCAGAGCCACCAGCGGCGCTCCATGGAATTGCGCGGGCCGCCGCCGCATCTCAGATTGGCCGGCGCGGGCGACGGCATGCGGAAGGGCTGGTCGGAAACCAGGAAGAATTCGTCTTCGGGGAAACAGCGCGCCAGGGCCAGGCTGAGTTCCGCAGTGTAGCGCGCCAGCCCGCCGCTGGAGAGGAGAGCGAAGCGGCCTCAATCGCCACGCGCATAGCGTTGCGGCGCTAAGACACCGGCCGCGCGATTGCCGTAGTTGCGTTCGTAATACGTGCGGTACTCGCCGCTGCGCACGCGCTCTACCCACGCCGCGTTGCTGCGATACCATTCGATGGTCCGTGCCAGTCCTGTCTCAAAATTCATGACGGGCTGCCAGCCGGTTTCGCGCATCAGTTTCTCGCTGGAGAGCGCATACCGGCGGTCGTGCCCGGGACGGTCCTTCACATATTCGATCAGGCTCTCCGGCTTGCCGGTCAGCGTCAGCACCTGGTGCACTACTTCCAGATTCGGCAGCGAGCGGTTGCCGCCGATGTTGTAGATCTCGCCATCGCGGCCCTTCCGCAGACCGCCAGGATGCCGCGGCAGTGGTCGTCCACATACAGCCAGTCGCGGACCTGCTGGCCATCGCCGTAGACCGGCAGCGAGCGGTCTTCCAGCGCATTGGTGATCATCAGCGGAATCAGTTTCTCCGGGAACTGGTAGGGCCCGTAATTGTTGGAGGCGCGGGTGATCACCACCGGCAGCTTGTAGGTGACGAAGTACGAGCGCGCCAGCAGGTCGCTGGCCGCCTTGGAGGCCGAATACGGGCTGCTGGGATTCAGCGGATACTCTTCGTCGGCTTCGGCGGGCGCCGCCAGGCTGCCGTAGACTTCGTCGGTGGAGACATGCACGAAGCGCGCGATCTTGTGCAGGCGGGCGGCTTCCAGCAGCGTGAAGGTGCCGTTGTAATTGGTGCGCACCACCGGTTCGGGCGAGAGAATGCTGCGGTCCACGTGCGATTCCGCGGCGAAATGCACGATCGCGTCCGGGCTTTCCTCGCCCACCAGCGCGTTGACCAGTTCCGCGTCGCAGATATCGCCGTGCACGAACCGGTAGCGCGGATTGCCATCGACGCTCGCCAGATTTTCGAGATTTCCCGCGTAGGTCAACTTATCGAGATTGACCACGCTGCAGATCGGTCTCGCCGATCGCCATACGAACAAAGGCCGAGCCGATGAAACCCGCCCCGCCGGTCACCAGAATTTTCATGGATAATCGCTTCCTGTCGCAGCCGCGGAACTTACTTGTACTGCGTCTCCCAATCGTAGTTGATCCCCGGATCGTTGTAGGGGATGCGGCCTTCGTCCTTGGGATTGTAGAACCGGTCGGTCAGATACACCAGCAGAGCCTCGTCGCGGCCGATCACCTTGTAGCCGTGGGCCACGCCCGGGGGAATCAGCACCTGCCACGGCCGCAGCGCGCCGACGTACATCGTATTGCGCGCGCCGAAGGTGGGCGAACCCAGGCGCAGATCCACCAGCACTACCTGCAGCAGGCCCTTCACCGGCGTCCAGCAATCGTGCTGGTGCAGATGAAAATGGAACGCCTTGATGGTGCCGGGATAACTCAGGGCGGCCGAAATCTGCGTGTTTCCGGCGGAAACGCGGCGGCCAGGCCGTTGCCGATGCGCTGCACTTCCAGAAAATAGCCGCGGTCGTCGGGATAGAGTGCGAACGGCTGCACCCGCACGCCGGCGATCAGATCGGGCGAATCGGGCGAGCCGATCACGGAGCCGATGCCCTTGGGACATTCGGGAACCGCCAGTTCCAGATCGCCGGACGTAACCAGGCGCGCGTCCGGCGCAGGCGCCGCTTCGGGTTGCGCCATCACGCGCGTTCCGCCAATTCCTGCACGGGTCCGGCCTTGCTCCGCGGCCGAATGCGCCACCAGGTTGGCCGCGCGCAGCAGCGAATCGAAGGTGCCGGCGTCGGTCCACCAGCCGTCCAGGTACGAGAAGGTCATGGTGCCTTCGCGGATGTAGGCGTTGTTGACGTCGGTGATTTCCAGTTCGCCGCGCCCGGAAGGCACCAGCGTCTTGATCTTGTCGAACACGCTGGCGTCGTACATGTAGATGCCGGTGACGGCGTAGATTCGATTTGGGATTCGCGGCTTCTCTTCGATTCCGACGATCCGGTCGCCGGAGATTTCGGCCACGCCGAAGCGCTCCGCGTCCGGCACTTCCTTGAGCAGGATATGCGCGCCTTCGGACTGCTGGCGGAAACGGTCGGCCGCGGCCCGGATGTTGCCCTCGATAATGTTGTCGCCCAGCACCACGCAGATCTTCTGCCCGTCGGCGAAGTGTTCGGCCAGCGCCAGGGCGTCGGCGATACCGCCTTCGCCTTCCTGGTAGGTGTAGTTGATATGTTTCAGGCCGAACTGTTTGCCGTTGGCCAGAAGGCGCAGAAAATCGCCCGAATTCCTGCCGCCGGTGACGATCAGAATCTCCTGAATGCCGGCATCCACCAGGGCCTGGATCGGATAATAGATCATCGGCCGGTCATAGATCGGCAGCAGATGCTTATTGGTGATTTTGGTGAGCGGGAACAGCCGGCTTCCCGTACCCCCCGCCAGTACGACGCCTTTCATAGGCTTTTATCATACCGTAATGGCTTCGGCGGACGCCCTCTAACACTGTTAGAATACGCTCCATGGAACTCTACAACTGGGAGCAGTTGCCGGCAGAACAGATGAACGCGATGGTAGTCCGCAAGGTGATCCATACGGGCCAGATGACGATCGCGCGGCTCAACCTCCAGAAGGACGCGGTGGTGCCGGAGCACAGCCACATGAACGAGCAGGTTGCCAACGTGGAGCGGGGCTCGCTGCTGTTCCACATCGGCGGTGTCGACCAGGTGGTGGGCGCGGGCGAGAGCCTGGTGATTCCTCCCCATGTGCCGCACGGCGTGGTCGCCCTGGAAGATACCGTGGTGACTGACGTTTTCACGCCGCGCCGCGACGACTGGATCTCGGGCAACGACGCCTATCTGCGCCGTTGAGCCTCGAAGAATTCACGCAACAGTTCCACGCATTCCACGGCCAGCACACCTTCCACTACTTCAACCCGGTGATTGAGCACCGCGGAATCGGCAATCTGAAACTTGCTGCGTACGCCGCCGAAGCGCAGGTCGCGGGCGCCGAAGACCAGCCGTTCCACTCGGGCGGTCACCAGGGCGCCGGCACACATCACACAGGGTTCCAGCGTGCAGTACAGGGTGGCGCCCGTCAGGCGGTAGTTCTCCAGCCGCGCGGCCGCCTGTCGGATCGCCAGAATTTCCGCGTGGGCCGTCGGGTCCGCAAGCGCAATGGGAGCGTTGGATCCCACGCCAACCACCTCTCCGCCAATCACCAGGAGAGCGCCCACGGGCACTTCGCTTTGCTGTGCGCTTTGACCCGCCAGGGCCAGCGCCTCCCTCATGTATGCCTCGTCCGTGGTCACCGAACCTCTATAATACGGAAATCTCTATGGCCGAACTTGAAATCCACCACGAACACGAACACAGCTCCGACCCGCTGGGACAAAAGGTCGGGATCATGGCTTCCATTCTCGCGGTTCTGCTTGCGGTAGTGACCATCGCCAGCCACCGCGAACACACCGCGGCAATCATTCATAAATCCGGATCCAACGACCAGTGGGCATATTACCAGGCCACGCGGGTCAAGCTGCACACCACTGAAATGGGCGAGAACATGGTCCATTTGTTGGGCGTGAAGGGAGACGGCGCCGAAAAAATGCTGAAGGACTACACCAGCCAGAAGGCCAAGTACGAAGAATTGAGTAAGAAGATTCAAGACGAAGCCAAAACCGCGGATGACGCGGCAGAGGCCGCCGAGCACCGAGCCCTCCGCTACGATGTTGGCGAAGGGATGCTCGAGATCGGACTGGTATTGAGCTCTCTGTACTTCATTTCGCGCAAAGGCATGTTCCCGGTGCTTGGAGTAATCGCGGGAGTTGCCGGCCTGGGCATCGCGATCACCGGCTACCTGATGTAGCGCCGGGGACTAAGTCCCCCTAATGTCGAAAATGGCGGACGCCCGTAAAGACCATGGCGACGCCCAGGCGGTCCGCCGCTGCCACCACATCCGCATCGCGAACCGACCCACCCGGCTGAATAAATGCCGTAGCGCCGTTCTTGACCGCTTCTTCCACACCATCAGCGAAGGGGAAAAAGGCGTCGGAGGCCACCACCGTGCCCGCGACCGGCAGCACCGCCTTCATGGCGCCAATTTTGACGGAATCGACGCGGCTCATCTGGCCCGCGCCAACCCCCACGCTCTGTCCCGCGCGCGCATAGACGATCGCATTCGACTTGACGTGCTTCGCCACCTTCCAGGCGAACTCCAGAGCGATCCACTCGGCATCGGACGGTGCGCGCTGCGTCTTCACCACCGCGGCAGCACGGTCGAGCTTGGCCGAGTCGGCGGTCTGAGCAAGATACCCGCCCGAAATCGATTTCACCACCAAAGGGTCGGCGCCAGGAGCCACACGCATCAGGCGTAGATTCTTCTTTACGCCCAGAATGGACAAGGCCCCGGTCGAATAATCGGGCGCCGCAATCGCTTCAATGAAGGTCTTCGCAATCTCGCGGGCGGTCTCCTCATCGATGGCGCGGTTGATGCCGATAACGCCGCCATACGCCGATACCGGATCGGCTTCGAACGCCTTGCGGTAGGCCTCCGCAAGCGTGTCCTGCTCGGCGCATCCGCACGGGTTGGTGTGCTTGATAATGGCCACGGCGGGGCGCTCGAACTCGGCGGCCAATTGCCAGGCGGCGTCCAGATCCACCAGATTGTTATAACTGAGTTCCTTGCCTTGCAGTTGTTCGGCGCCTGCGATTCCCTGACCGGCGCGTCCATAGAGAGCAGCGGATTGATGAGGATTCTCGCCGTAGCGTAGATCCATCAGTTTGCCCACGTGGATGGCGAGCTTGTCCGGAAGTGCCGGCGCCGGCGCGAAGCCATCCACCTGTTCCAGACGCGCGCTGATCGCGGAGTCGTAATCCGCGGTGGTGCGGAAGACCTTCCTCGCCAGCTTCCATTTCGTATCGAGCGAGAGTGTGCCCCCCGACGCGCGCAGCTCCTCCAGAATCGCTGGGTAATCCTCCGGCGCGGTCACCACGGCGACATCCTGGTAGTTCTTGGCCGCCGCACGCAGCATCGTCGGCCCGCCGATATCGATATTTTCGATAAGCTCTTCCAGGTGGGCGCCCGCCTTCGCAGCGACTTCCTCGAAACGGTAAAGGTTCACCACCACCATATCGATGGGGACGATGCCGTGGGCCTGTATGGCCGCCATGTGTTCGGCGTTGGCGCGCATGGCGAGAATGCCGCCGGCAATTTTGGGATGCATGGTCTTAACGCGTCCGTCCAGCATTTCGGGAAACCCGGTGACGTCGCTGACATCGGCCACCGGGATACCGGAGTCGCGCAGCAGCCGCGCCGTGCCCCCCGTGGAAATGAGTTCGGCGCCCATACCGGCGAGGGCGGAAGCGAATTCGAGGATTCCTGTTTTATCGGTTACGCTGAGCAGTACGCGAGAGATCTTTGCCATCTACTGGCACGATAACACGGCCTCACGTAACGCGCTTTCGCTTCTTCGACGCGGCGATATTTGGCGGACTTATGGGCTTGCTCAGGAATTCCGTCCACCATGCTTCACGGCCTGGGGCATCGAAGGTTTCCTTCCAATGCCCGATGAACTTCGCCGCCTGGTCCGCCGCCCGGTCTTCCAGAAATTTCCGCACTTTCGGTTGGCGCTTCAAGGCCCCGCGCAGCAGCTTCTCCGAAGCCACCGCATCGTTGACCTCGCCGAGCCAGTCCTGCAGTTTTTTCAGCGCGTCCAACCGGTCTTCCAACCCTGCGGGATAGCACGGCCGAAAGAGCTCGAGCGTATAGCGAACACGTTTGGACGCCAGACGCAACTGGTGCAGTTTGCGGGGCGGGTGATCGTCGGACAGAAACTCGCGCACGCCGGAGAAGTAGTCGCTGATCATGCGCGGTAATTTGCGCCGCGCATTCGCTGCCGGGCCGGATTGCTGGTCCCACTTTATGTTGCGCGCCGTCCCCATCTCAAAGCTCCAGCCGCAGACGCCACTGTCGCGAGACGCTGCGCACCTTCCAGCCTCGCAACTCCAGTTGGAGCTCCTGCGCGGCAGCGCGCCGCTTTGCCCGTAGTTGCCGCACCAGCGGAGCCGTCACGCGAACACCCGCGTGCTTGAGCAATTCGATTGCAATATCGCAATCGCGTACACTCCCACATAAATCCATGAGGTCCGCGAGCCTCCGCCGTACCGGCTTCCATGAGCCCGCCGGGTAGAACTGCGCAAACACCCGCAGGCAACGGCTCAGACGCCGTATGGACACGCGTAGGTCGTGAATCGCGTCGGCGTCGGCAGTGCGAGCGGTACGCGTCGTCTGAGTCGCAAAGCGCCGCAGCAGGAGGCCGGTCTGAAACTGCACGTACGCACGCATCTTCACTCCCTCGCCTTCACCAGGGAAACCGGGCGGTTATAGATCTGCTGGAAGGCATCGCCCGCACGCTCGGCGGCCCACTGCTCCAGGTCGATATCGCCGGTCGCCCGCACCTGCAGGACAACACCTCCTCCGTCCCGCAGCCGGCAGTCCACTCCGCGTATACGGTGTTCGGGACTGCGATCCAGGTTATCGGCCAGCCGTAGAATGGGGATCATCATCAGGAGCAGGTTGCGCTCCTCCGGCGACAACGCCAGATACACGCTGTGCAGGGGATTGGGCAGCGACTTTCGATGGTAGCGGCACAAAGCCGCGATGAGGATCCGCTCGCGATCGGTGAATCCTGCCATGTCGGAATTCGAGACCACGTAATACGAGTGCTTGTGATGGCTGACCGCGCTCACAAAATGGCCCACATCATGCAAAATCGCCGCGGCTTCCAGCAGTTTCCCGCAAGCTGGAGGCAGCCTGTGCAGCGGTTGTAGCGCGTTAAAGAGGAGACCGCAAATGTCAGCCACTTTGCGTGCATGATCCAGCGGAACACCATACCGCCGGCCCAGGTCCTCCACTTCGCGGCGCTGCTCGCGGGTCAGGCGGGAGAGTTCCGCGCCCACGTTGCGCGCCGCCAGGTCCGCGATAATCCCATCGCGCACGCCGGCCCGCGAGTAGTAAAAGGCGGGCAAGTGAAACTCCTGTAGGAACTGCAGTAGAACGCTCATGCCGGGCACGATAATCTCCGCACGCCGCGGACCAATTCCCGTAACCTTGCGGCGATCGCCCAGCCCGAGCCGTGAGAGCGTGAGGTAGAGTTTGCGCACCTGCGCGGTAGAAACGCGCAGCCGGTCCAGGCCGTCCCGCTTGGATCGGGGAGTACGCGCCACCGCGGCGGCCACCGCACTGGCCGTTGCGGAGGTGGCGATCACACGGTCCCATCCCGTCTTCCCCAGGCGGCGGAGCGGCGCATCCAGTTTGGCCTGTATGTACTCATGCATCTGGTGGATCTGGCGGGCTGCCGGCGGATCTTCCTTGATGAACGCCTCGCGCAGGCGGACTGCGCCGAGTGGCTTGGAGTACGCATCCAACAGGCGCCCGCGGTCGGCCGCGATTATCTCAGCGCTGCCTCCGCCGATATCGATGATCAGGACGCGCTTGTCCCGTTGCGGCCACACGCTCTCCACTCCTAAGTGAATCAGCCGCGCCTCTTCGCGCCCCGAGATGATTTCCACCGGCGCGCCCACCGCTTCCGCCGCCCGTGTCAAAAATTCGCGTTGATTGCGGGTGTCACGAATCGCGCTGGTGGCCACCACGCGCACACCCACCACGTCGAGCTTGCGATACGCAACGGCCATCCGCGCCAGCACCGCGCAGGTCGCCTTCAGCGCCTCCTCGTCCACGGCGCCGCTGCGAAAAACACTCTCACCCAGGCGCGTGACTTCCCGGTCTGACGCCAGCACACGCGCCGGCAGTCCCGGAACAACTTCCGCGGCTTCCATCCGGATGGAGTTGCTGCCAATATCGATAGCGGCGTAACGAGGCACGCTTTCATTCTATCGGTCGCGGGCACAGCATCGCCGCCGCACTACAATGAGAGAACCATGCAGATCTATTTGCTGCGGCACGGAGTCGCGGAGGATGCGAGGGCGGGCCAACCGGATTCCGAACGGCCGCTTACTGCCGAGGGGCACGAGAAGCTCCGCCGCGTCCTGAAGCGCGCACGACGCGCCGATCTCGAGCCCAGCCTGATTCTGTCCAGTCCGTACCGCCGCGCCATGGAAACTGCCGCCGTCGCCGCGGAAATTCTGGCGTACGCCGGCGAAATTGTGCGCACCCGCGCGCTGGTGCCCGAGGCCACGCCCTTCGATGCGTGGGAAGAGATCCGCGGCCGCAAGACGGAACGCAGCATCCTGCTGGCCAGCCACGAACCGCTCATGAGTTCCATGGTGTCCTTCCTGTTGGACAGTCCGGCGCTACGCGTGGATATGAAAAAGGCCGCTCTCGTCAGGATCGACTGCGAGCGCTTCGGACCCAAGGCGGACGGCCTCTTGAAATGGATGCTCACTCCCGGAGTGTGCCTGGATTGAAGATCGACCGGGCCAGCGCGGAATACGAGGCGTGGATCTCGCACCACCTTCGCCTGCTGGGTCCGGACCTGGTGCTGAAACATCAACAGATGCGTTCTGCGCCGTTCCCCTTTCTGCGCGCTACCTACTATCGCTGGGCCCAGGTCTGGGCCAGTGTCTGTCCCGAGGCAGCCAGGGCGCCGGTGGCCCTCGCCGTCGGTGACCTGCATGTCCAGAACTTCGGTACCTGGCGGGATTCCGAGGGCCGCCTGATCTGGGGCGTCAACGATTTCGATGAGGCCTGGCGCCTGCCCTACACCAACGACCTGATCCGGCTGGCCACCAGCGCGTTGCTCGTTCCGGCCGCTTGTGGACCCAGGCTGGCCGTCGGCGCGCTGCTCAAAGGCTACCGCGACGCCCTGCAGACCGGCGGCAGACCGTTCGCGCTCGCCGAACACCACCCGACACTCCGCGCCCTGGCGATGGAGCGATTGCATCAGCCGGAGAAGTTTTGGGAAAACCTGCGCGCGATCCGCGAACAGACAACTCCACTGCCCGCCGGCGCACGCAAGGCAATCGAACGGCTGATGCCGGAAATGGGCCTGAGCTGGCGCATCGTGCACCGTGTCGCCGGCCTCGGCAGCCTGGGCCGCGAACGCTACCTGGCCATCGCCGATTGGTGCGGCGGCAGCGTCGCCCGCGAAGCCAAGGCGATGGCTCCATCCGCCTGCTGCTGGGTGCAGGGCAAGCGCACCGCGCCGATCCTGTATCAGGAGATCCTGGACACCGCCATTCGCTGCCGGGACCCTTTTGTGCATTTTCAGAAGCGCTGGATCGTGCGCCGCCTGGCTCCGGATTGCTCCAGGATCGAACTCTCGGCGATGCCCAAGGAGCAGGACGAACTCCACCTGCTCCACGCCATGGGCTGGGAGACGGCCAACATCCATCTGGGGAGCGTCAAAGCCCGCGTACTCGACGCCGATCTCCGTAAGCGCCCCGTCAACTGGCTCCTGCGAGCCGCACAGGCTATGGAACAATCGGTGCTGGCAGATTTCAACGCGCAGGCAAAGATCGGGCCTCAACCCAAACGCTGAGACCGCGTAAACTAATCCTGGATGCGAAACCGCCTGGAGGTGCTTGTTCAATGAAACGGACCGAAGCCATGGGAACCCTTCGTCGCAGTTTTTTGAAACTTCCGCTGGCGCTGGGAGCCCGTGGCATGTTGACCGCCGCCGCGCCGGGAGTCGATGAATACGATCCCTCGAATACCAAGATCGCCACCATGGTCAACGCGCGGGCCGGCGATGACCAGTTCCTCTTCCTTCAGCAGATCGGAGTCCGCTGGGTGCACGTTCAGTTTCCGCTGGACACGAACTTCGATCTGATTCAGGACACCCAGAAACGGCTGGCACGTTTCAACATCAGGATTCACTGCGGGATCGTCGATCACTACCGTTCCCTGAAAATCCAGCTTGGCCAGCCCGGCAAAGACGCGGACATCGAGAAATTTCAGAACTTCATCCGCGACCTCGGCCGCCTTGGGATTTACAGCACGAAGATCGATTTTCATCCGGGTAACACATACACCACCACACAGATCACCACGCCGCGCGGATACAAGGTCCGCGAGTACAACGTCGCCGAATTTCATAAGGCCGTCGAGAAACAAATGTTCGATCGCGTGTATACGGCAGATGACATCTGGGCCAACTACACCTATTTCATTAAAGCCGTGCTACCGGTTGCCGAAAAGGCCGACGTGCGCCTCGCTCTGCACCCCGACGACCCTCCCACCGCCGCATCCGGCATGATGAACGGCGTCGCCAAGATTTTCGTTGATTACGAGGGCTATCGCCGCGCCGACGAACTGGTGGGCCGCAGCAAACACTGGGGCCTGACGTTCTGCGTGGGCACCTGGAGCGAGGGCGGGAAAGAGATGGGCAAAGATGTGTTTGGCATGATCGACGATTTCGGCGCCCGCGGTAAAATCTTCTGCGTCCATTTCCGCAATGTCAGCTCCCCGCTGCCGGTCTTCCACGAGACCTTTCAGGACGATGGCTACATGGATATGTACGAAGTCATGAAGGCCTTTCGCCGCGTAAAATGCAGCGCCTCGCTGATTCCCGATCACTACCCCTCGCTCGTGAACGACCCCGGTCATCGGATCGCCGACACCTACAGCATCGCGTACATGCGTGCCCTGCTACGGCGCGCGAATGCAGAGATCGGTTAGGCGGAACACTAATCTACGATTTTTATCGTTGACATACGATTTTTATCGTTGTACACTCGTTTCAAATGCACTCGCAGCCCAACGGGCGCAAGCTCACAGTCCCCCCGATGCCCACCGCGGCGGAAGTCGATATCCTGGCCGTACTCTGGCGCCTGGGACCGGCCACGGTGCGCGAAGTACACGAAGCCCTCGACAAGGATTCCGGCTACAACACCACCCTGAAGCAGATGCAGCTCATGACCGAGAAGGGACTGCTGATTCGTAGCGAGCGCTTTCGCTCACACGTCTACGAATCAGCCGTCTCCCAGGATCATATGCAGGAACGGATCGCGGCAGACCTGTTGAAGCGGGTCTTTGGCGGATCGGCGAAGGGACTGATCATGGGTGCGCTGGGGGCACAGCCTGCATCTGCGGCGGACCTGGCGGAAATTCGCCAGATGATCGACGCCCTCGACAAGAAAAAACGAGGCTCCAAATGAATGCAATCCACCTTCTCTCGGCCCAGCCCTGGGTAGAGCGCCTCGGCTCGACACTGCTCCACTTTCTCTGGCAGGGCATCCTGATCGCCGCCCTCTATGTCGCAATACGACGATGGATCGCGCGATCCTCCGGCCCGAACGTTCACTACCTCCTCGCCTGCGCCGCGCTCGCCATCATGGCGGCCACGCCGGTAGTCACGTGGAACCTGCTGCGTCCGCCGGCGCCCGCGCCCGTCGCGGCATCCTTTCTCAAACCGCTTTCCGCCGCCGTTTTGCCCGCGGCCCGGCCTGCGGCCGCTTCGCTTCCAAATGCCGTGTATGACGCGGCCTCGGCGTCACTGCTGCCGTGGGTAGTCGCCATCTGGATCGTCGGGGCCGTGGCTTTCTGGCTGCGCCTGCTCGGCGGCTGGATCTACGCCGACCGCCTGCGCTCCAGGCTGGTTCGCCCCGCTCCGCCCGAATGGCAGCAGACCCTTGAGAGTCTCAAAACCCGCATTCGCGTCTCCCGTCCCGTGCGCCTCCTCGTATCCTCGCTGGCTCAGGCGCCTGCGGTGGTAGGCTGGCTTCGTCCCGTTGTATTGGTACCGGTAGGCACGCTCGCCGGACTTCCGGCCGCACAAGTGGAAGCGCTTCTCCTTCACGAACTCGCACACATCCGCCGCCACGACTATCTGGTCAACATGGTGCAGAGCGTCGTCGAGGCTTTTCTCTTCTACCATCCCGCCGTCTGGTGGGTGTCCGGCCACATTCGCACCGATCGCGAACTCTGCTGCGACGATGCGGTCATCGCTGTGAGCAGCGACGCCGTTACCTACGCCCGGGCCTTATCGGAGCTGGCATCCGCGCCTACGGTCCGCTTGAGGGCGGTGATGGCCGCGACCGGCGGCCCTCTGGTGCATCGCATCGCCAGATTGTTAGGCCGGCCGCGCCCTGCCCCTCGTACCTATCATGGACC
The DNA here is from genome assembly GCA_963792055.1 of uncultured Solibacteraceae bacterium. Lineage (GTDB taxonomy): Bacteria > Acidobacteriota > Terriglobia > Bryobacterales > Bryobacteraceae > Solibacter. The sequence goes on from CAWBUV010000014.1 coordinate 491,124, forward strand.
GGGACTGGCCACTGCCGCGATCCTCGCGGCAATCATGGCGTTCGTCGTATTCGGCCAGCCCGTCGCTCGCCCCAAGTTCGAAGTTGCCTCCATCAAGCCTTCCACCGAACAGCGCTTCAAAATGGTGCGCCCGCTTCCCGGCCGGCTGACCGCCGACGCCCCGGTACAACTCCTCATCCAGAATGCGTACGGCGTGCAGCCATTTCAAATCGCGGGTGGTCCGGACTGGGTAAATTCCGAACACTACCAGATCGAGGCCAAAGCCGATGGCAAGGCCAGTCGCGATCAGATACTCCTCATGCTGCAGGGACTCCTTGAGGACCGTTTCCAGTTGAAGATCCACCGCGAGACCCGCCAGCTCCCCGTCTATGCACTCGCCCCTGCGAGAAGCGGTCTCAAGCTGACACCGCCACAGGAGGGAAGCTGCGTGACTCCTGCCCCCGACGCGGTTCCCGAGTGGGCCGGCGGCCGAATCGCACCGCCCGGCCGGGGCCAGCCGCCCTCGCCCCGGTGCGGCTCCGTGGGTGTCATGGTGGTACCCGACGGCGCGCGCATGCAGGGCGGAAAAGCAACCATGGCCGAATTTGTCCGTATGCTCTCCATGGTGCTTGGCCGCACAGTCGTCGATAAAACGGGATTCACCGATCTCTTCGACGTCCGCCTGGATTTCCTGCCCGATGAAATCACCGCCGGACTGCCGCCTCCACCACCCGACGCTCCCAACGATTTCAAAACGCCATCGATTCTCAGTGCCCTTCAGGAACAACTGGGCCTGCGCCTCGAGTCCACCAAAGGTCCCGTCGAAGTCATCGTCATCGACCACATCGAACGGCCAACCGCCAACTAATCCGACGCCGTGTGGGGCAGGTTGGTATAACCTGCGGGCCGAGTGGCATTAGATTGGCAATCGGTCCAGGCGAGCCACGCACGCCACTCCCTACGCGATCCGCAACCGCCGCTTGCCACGCTCGCGCCTCCATTCCGAGCCGCGAACGTGAGTGAGCGTTGTAAGACGTTACGCGAGACGCCGCCGGTAACCGCCCCGTATTTGTGCCGCGAGCTCGCCTACTGCTGCCGCGCTTCCAGCTCCGCCCAGCGCGCGTAAAGCGTATGAACCAGGTCTTCGGCGGGCTGCAGCTTCGCGTAGCAGGCCTGCAAGCGCGGCCCGTCGGAGACCACCTCCGGCGAATGCATCTCGGCGCGGATCGCCTCCACCTGCGCTCCGCCTCCAGAATGCGCGCCTCCATCTGCTCCCACTCGCGCGCCTCGTGGTACGAAAGCTTCTTCTTCGCGGGGGCGCCTAGGCGCGAGCGCGGCGCTTTCCTGCTTCGCCGGTTTGGCAATTTCGGCCTGAGCCATCTTGGCCTGCTCCCACTGCCAGTAGTCGGCGAAGAGCTGCGCGCCGCCGCGGCCGTCCAGCCCCAGCACCGAGGTCGACACGCGATCGAGCAGGTAGCGGTCGTGCGTCACCAGGACCAGCGCGCCGGGGAAATCGGTGAGGCTGTCTTCCAGCACTTCGAGGGTCGGGATATCGAGATCGTTGGTCGGCTCGTCCAGCAGCAGCACGTCGGCCGGCTGCAGCATCAGGCGGGCGATCAGCACGCGCGCCTGCTCGCCGCCCGAAAGGCTCGACATCGGACGATCCAGCTGGCCGGAATCGAAGAGAAAGCGCTTGGCCCATCCCGCCACATGGATCGGCTGGTCCTGGTAGATCACCGTATCGCCGTGCGCGCCCAGGCCCTGCCGGAGCGTCTGCTCCCGATCCAGTTGTTCGCGCGCCTGATCGAAGTAGACGATGCGCAGCGCGGCGGCGCGCTCCACCGTGCCGCCATCCGCACCGATCTCGCCCGACAGGATGCGCAGCAGCGTGGTCTTGCCGGTGCCGTTGAGCCCGAGCAGTCCGAGCCGCGTCCCCGGCGTCAAGGTGAAGCTCAGATCGCGGAACAGCGCGCGCCCGCCAAGTTCCTTGGAGATGCCCTCCGCGGAGATCAAGCGTTTGGTGCGGCGCTCGGTGGCGGTGAAATCGATCTGCGTGACGCCTTTGGCGGCGCGCGTTTCCAGGTCGTCGAGTTCGCGCATCAGGCGTCCGGCGTCATCGATGCGCGCTTTGGATTTTCCGGTGCGCGCCTTCGCCCCGCGGCGTAGCCACTCCACTTCGCGCCGAACGCGGTTGGCCAGCGCCTCCTGGCGGTTGGACTGGGCCAGCAGAAACTCCTCTTTCTTTTCCAGAAACTGGCTGTACCGTCCCTCCACCCGGAAGATGCCGCCGGGATAGGCGCGATCGATCTCCGCCACGTCGTTCACCACGTTGTCCAGAAAGTAGCGGTCGTGGCTGACCACCACGCTGGCGAAGGCCGCCGTCGACAGCAGCTTCTCCAGCCACCGGATGCCCTCGAAATCCAGGTGGTTGGTGGGTTCGTCGAGGAACAGCACGTCGGGCGCCGCGCGATCTCGCGCGCGATGGCGAGACGGCGCTTCCAGCCGCCGGAGAGCGCTTCGGTGCGCAGCGTGGCGTCGGTGAAGCCGGCGCGGCCCAGGGTCTGGTTGATGCGCGCCGCGCGCTCCAGCTCGTCCAGGTGCTCGCCGGCGATGGCGCCCGCGATCACTTCGTCCACCGTGTGGCTCTCCGGAAATTCGGCCTCCTGCGGCACGTAGCCGATGCGCGTATTGCGGCGGAACGAAACCGAGCCGCCGTCCGGCTCGAGCTGGCCGGCCAGGATGCGCAGCAGCGTGGATTTGCCCGCCCCGTTGCGGCCGATCAGGCCGAGCCGCTCGCCCTCGGAGATACCCAGCGCGATATTCTCGAACAGCAGGCGCGAGCCGAAGGATTTGGTGAGCCCGGTGCAACTTCCCAGCAGCGCCATTATTCGTACCGCAGCGCCTCCACCGGGTCCAGCTGCGCCGCCTTCACGGCCGGCCACACGCCGAAGAACACGCCGACGACCACCGACACGCTGAAGCCGGTGATCAGCGCCCAGGAAGGCACCCTCGAAGGCAGCGAAGGCACCAGCGCGCCCACCAGCATGGTGATCAGAACGGCGATCACGATGCCCAGCATGCCGCCGGCGCCGGTGAGCGTCATGGCTTCCACCAGGAACTGGCCGATAATGTCGCGGCGCCGCGCGCCCAGCGCCTTGCGCACGCCGATTTCGCGCGTGCGCTCGGTCACGCTCACCAGCATGATGTTCATCACGCCGATGCCGCCCACCAGCAGGCCCAGCGCGGAAATCGCGATGGCCACCAGGCCGATCAGGCCGGTGATGCGGTCGAACTGCTGGATGATCTGGTCGGGCGTGGAGATGGCAAAATCGTCTTTGGCATCGGTGGCCAGGCGGCGGATGCGCCGCATGATGCCCTCGACTTCGTCGAAGGCCTCCTGCCGTTTGCCGGGCTTGGCCTTGGCCGTAATCATGAAGCGGTCCACCTGCGGGTAGCGGCTCTCTGCCGTGCGCAGGGGAATCACGATGGCATTGTCCTGGCCGTTCTCGCCGAAGAATCCGCCCTTGGCCTTGGCATAGACGCCGATCACGGTGTACTCGGCGCCGTCCATCATGATCGTGCTGCCCAGCGCCGTACCGCCGGGAAACAGCGAGTCGGCCACGTTCGAGCCGATCACCGCCACGTGCGCGCCGCGCTGATCCTCCTCCGGCCGTGAAGTAGCGGCCGGAGGCAAGATCGCGCGGCGAGATCTCGGCCATGTTCGGCGACTGTCCCGCGACGTTGATGTTCTCGGTTTCGAAGCCCGGCACGCGCGCCGTGATCGGGTTGCCTTCCACCACCGGCAGGAATGTACAGCTGCAAGCCGACGTCCTCCACCGAACTCGACCAGCGGCGGATGACCTCGGCGTACTCGGGCTTCATGGGCCGGCGCTTGCGTTCCTTCGGCGGCTCCTGGCTGGGGTCGCCGGAGGTCTTGAAGAGGAAGACATTGTCCGGCCCGAGTTCCTGGAAGAACGTGACCACACCCTGCGCGCAGGCCGGTGAGCAGCGAGGCTACCGTCACCACGGTGGTGATCCCGATCACGATGCCGAGCACGGTGAGCAGCGAGCGGAAGCGGTGTGCGCCCACGGCCTGCAGGGCCAATTTGCATGTTCTGGGTTGGGCTGATGTTCACGAGTTACTCCGCGCGCAGCGCCACCACCGGATCGAGTTTGGCCGCCCGCGACGCCGGATACCAGCCGGAGATGATGCCCGACGAGGCTCGAAACCACCAGGGAGAGCGCCACATAGCCCGCCGTAATGTGCAGCGAAAGTTCGAAGACCTTGCCCAGCATCGCCGTGACCAGCGCGCCCAGCGCCACCCCAACAGCGCCGCCCACACTCGCCAGCACCACCGCCTCGATCAGGATCTGCATCATGACGTCGCCGTGGCGCGCGCCCAGCGCCTTGCGCATGCCGATTTCGCGCGTGCGCTCGGTGACGCTCACCAGCATGATGTTCATGATCACGATGCCGCCCACCACCAGCGAAATGCAGGTCACCGGCACCACGATGGCGGCGATCATGCCCAGCACCTGGTCGATGAAGCCGCGGATCGCGTCCGGCGTCAGCACGTCGAAGTTGTCCGGCTGGCCGGGACGCGCGTGGAAGCGGGTGCGCAGCAGCCACCCGGGTTTCATCCAGCGCGCCTTCCAGGTCCAGGCCGCTTCCCGGCGCGGGCCGGCCGAACAGCGCGAAGCCGTTGCCCGGACCGTACATGCGGTTGAAGGCGGTGATCGGGAATGTAGACCGAATTGTCCTGGTCGCGGCCGAAGGCGAGCCCAGCCGCTCCTGCACGCCGATCACGGTGAACTCGATGCCTTCGATGCGCACCGTCTGGCCGAGCGGCGAAGCATCGCCGGGGAAGAGCGTGGTCCGCACCGTATCGCCGATCACTGCCACGTAGGCGCGCGAGCGGTCTTCCTGGTCGGTGAAGAAGCGGCCGTCCACCACGCCGATGTCGCGAATGGCCGCCATGGCGGCGGCCGAACCCAGAATCGAGCTGTCCTCGCAGATCAGGTTTTCGCGCTTCACGTCGGAGATGTGCTGGCGGTAGGGGCTGTAGAGCACGTCGTCGCCGTTGACGGACTCCACGAAGCGCGCGTCCTCCGTGCGGATCGGCTTGTTGCGTTTGAGCTTGTCGAAAAATTCGCGGCGGCTCAGCCGGCCGGTGGCCGCAATCTGCGCCACCATGAAAAGACTCCGACCCGAATGCCTTGGCGGTGCTCTGCTCGGCGTACACGCCCAGGCCTTCGATCGCCGCGCCCACCATGATCACGCTGGCCACCCCGATGATCACGCCCAGCAGCGTCAGGAAACTGCGCAGCTTGTGCGCGCGGATGGAATCCATCGCCAGCCGAAACGCGTTTGAAGTTGTTCCAGGAGCGGATTAGCCCCGAATTGCTGTGCATGAGTGTTGTTACTTTCAGGATAACGTAAGATGAAGGATCGGCACGGTCCAATGCCCATACTTCGCCTGGCCTATTCAACGCAGTTTCTGATTGCCGTGATCGCGGTTTTCGTGCTCTGGAGCCAGGTGGGTGGCCAGGGTCATCTCGATCTCGTGCCTTGGTCGGTAAAATTCGGGCTCGGTCTGGCAGCCGCCTACGGAGTGGTCCGCACGACGGCGGCATCCGTTTCCGGTGACAGTGCCTGGAATGGACATGCGGTCCGCTGGCTGGGACTGACGCTCGCTCTGCTGGCTGCTTGCGGATATGCCTCCTACTACGCCCACTTAAATCTGGAGGACACCGACGAGGACGACCAACAGCAGGACACCACGATATCAAGGCTACATGCCGGCGTGAATCTGCCCGCTCCCATGTTTTCGCAACGGACCATCCGCCAGTCATAGCTCCGTAAGGTTGGAAAGCGCCGGCCGGCTCGCCCGTTCGGCGCCCACTTCCGTCACCACAATCCGGTCGCCTTCGTGTAGAAAGCCCCTGAGGATATCCTTCAATTGCGTGGCCGTAGGCGGCGTGTCCAGAGCTCGTGGCTGAGAAGGGCGGCGTGACCGCCGCGGAGGGCTGCATCGGTATCGGTGAAATCGCGGCCGAGGAGGGGAGAGACTCCCAATGCGCGCAGGAAGTCCGGTGTGAGGAGTTGCGCTTTCATTTGTTCGGGCTCGCTCTCGCCGGTGATGGCGAACTGGCGCCCGGCGGAGGCGGCGATGCCATCGAAGATGGCGGCCTGGTCGCGCCACCCTGCATATTGGAAGTCCGGGATACCCCAGTAAGGACGGCATCGGGCGAGGCGTTGGTGGAGGCGACGAGGCGGGCGGCATCGCGATAGGGAAGCGGGCGGAGGAGGACGGCATAGACGACGCTAAAGACGGACGTGTTGGCGCCGATGCCCAGGGCGGCGGTCAGGATGACGACGGCGGCGAATGACGGGTTGTTCCTGAGGCTGCGGGAGGCATACCGGAGGTCGGCGGCCAGGCGATCGAGCCACGTGAGGCGCCACATCTCGCGGATCTCCTCTTTGACGCGGGCGATATTTCCGAATGCCCGCTGGGCGGCATAACGGGCCTGATCGGGCGGCAGGCCGGCCTGTTCGAGTTCTTCGGCTTCGAGATCCAGATCGGAGCGGAGTTCGCGGTCCAGGTCGTGCTCGCGATGTTTGTGACGACGCCACCTCATTTGCAGTCCTCCCCGGCGGGGCAACGGCCTCGCCGTAGTGTTGGTAGATTTTCTACCCTCATTTTGCAGCTTCAGGGTAGACGTCCAACCATCGTTTCGGTTGGGTCGTCCGGGGGGAGAGCTTCGTGGTAAATGGGATTTGGGACTCCTATAATACAGGCAATGAGACCGGCCATTTTATTACTGCTCGCCGCGACGGCGTTCGCGCAGACGTCCTCCTCGCATAGCGGATGGAGTTTCACGGATACGCTGCAGACGGCTACCGATGTCGTGGTGGGGGATATTGTCTCGGGATCGGCGGTGGACGATGGTTCGCTGGTCAGTGTTACGGCAGCGGTACGGGTGGTGCGCGTGCTTAGCGGGAGAGCGGCGGCCGGCGCAGAGCTTGCGATTCAGTGGCAGTATCGCCCGAGTCCGTTCGAGGGCCCGGCAGTCACGTCCACGGTTCCAAAAGTCAGGGGACTGTGGTTTTTGCGCAGGTCGGAGGGGAAAATAGGGGCACTGCAGGCGGCGGTGACGATGTCGTCACTTGGCGGATTCTATCTTCCGGCGGGCGATGCGCCGAGATATTACAACGAGAGCGCGCCGCTGGGTTACAAGATTGCGTGCGAGGTGGCACCGGTGATCGAAGACCTGGTGGCGCGGCATGGCGAGGACCTGGGTCCGCACGCTCCGCAGGCTCCGGTGGCGGGAGCGCCGCCCGCGTGGGCGCAGACGGTGATGCAATTCAACGCGCTGACGATGGCGCTGCAGGGAACGGGCAAATCCGCCGCTGAAGCCTATCAGTATTTCACGTCGATGCCGGATGCCAGGCTGAAACTGGTGGGAATCCAGGGACGGTTGGAGACGGGCGACGCGAGCGCGCTGCTGGACCTGGAGAAGAATCTGAGTGTGGTTATGCCGGCCCTTAATGGCGGATCGATGATGCCAATGACCGGCATGGGCGCCGACGTGAGGGCGAACCTGCCGGCGGCGCATGCGCTGGGGCGACTGGCCACGGGCGAAACTGCGCTGCCTGGAATCGAAGGGGGCGCCGCCTCTCAGTTGGCGTCTACACGCAATCCGGAGTTTCTGCCGTACCTGATGGTGATGCTCGACAGTCCTAGCGCCAGTACGCGAGATTTAAGTTTGATGGCGTTGTGCCAACTGTTGAGAGACCAGAAGTTCTGGATGGTGGAAATGGCCGGCTACTGTCCGAATCGAGCACCGCTGAACGATAGCGCGGCGGAGCAGAAGGACATAGGCTTCTGGAAGGAGTGGTGGCAGACTCACCGGGCGGAGATCGCGAAGACGGTCACGCTGCCCACGGTAGTGGCGCCGGCGAGGTATCGCGTGGCGGAGAACAAGGGCTGGCAGGCGGTTGAGGTGCCGATGGAAATACGGTTTATGTCGCTGCTCAATATGGTCCGCAGTGTCTCCGACCATTTTCACGAAGGGGGCGGCGCGGTGGTGCAGGGGGCCCAGCCGGGTCCGCACGACCCAATCGCACCGCAACTGAGTGCCGCCGATCGCGAGGCCTATGAACAGGTCTGCGCGGCGGTGAATGCGAAGCTCGCCGCGATTCAGAAGCACGTGGAAGAGATGATGAACGCCGCGCGCGTTGGAGGGACGCTGCCGCCGATGATAAGCGACGAGCGGTTACCTGTTCTGAAATCGGGGCTGGACGATCTGCGGAATCGGCTCTCGCGTGGCGGATGGCTGGTGGTGGAGAAGTTCTTCAACGATATGGGGATCAGCATGGGACGGGTGAGCACGCCGGCGCGGCAGCCATGAGTGAAGTTGGGTGGGGATGTGACGCAGGCGGGATACCATCCCGCCGCAGGCTGCCAGCCTGCCCCACTGGGTCCTACGCAATTCGGCGGAGGCGGCGGGAGAGGGCGGCCACGGCGGCCATCATGCCGCGGCGGGCTTCGCCGAACTTGCGGACGTCGGGCGAACCGGCTTTCAGGTAATCCAATACGATGGCTTCCGCCGATACGAATTCGGTTGCGGCATCGGCGACGTCTGCGGCGATCTCGAGCGGAATGGTGGCGACGCCATTGGCGTCGGCATGCAGAAGATCGCCGGGGTGAATGGTGAGCCCGCCGACGCGCACGGGGCGGTGCAGGTCGACGATGTGGCTGCAGCCGTGGGAGCAGATCACCCCGTTGCTGAAGGCGGGAAAGCCGAGACGGCGAACCTGGTCGACATCGCGCGCGGCGCCCGACGTGACCAGTCCCACGGCGCCGAACGCCTGGTAGGTGGTGCACATGATCTCACCGAAGGTGGCGGCCACCGGTGGATCGTCGAGGTCCTGGAAGACGACGATGGGCGGTCCGGCGAGTTCGGCGAAACGCGCTACCTGCTCGTCGAGCGAACCGTAGACGTCCTCATCGCGGCGCGGGTGCGCGCAGCGCATGGTGGCGGTGGCGGCGTAGCCTACCGCCGGGGCCATCTCGGGGAAACAGGCGCGGACGCGGCTGTCCATGTAGCCGGCGCGCGCGGGCCGCAGTTCAAAGAGTTCGATGGTGTTGCAGATGGTGGGAGTATCGAATTTTGCCAATGCCGCCAGATTGATTGCCATGCAGCGCCGATTGTAGCGCGACAGAGGCGGTTAACGAAAGATAGCGTGGACGGTGGGGCCGGCGCATCACAGAATGGTCGTCAGCCAAGATGAGTTTCCCGATCTCCCTGGGCAGGCGCACCCCCTTCCCGACGCCCTCATTGACTGTGTTTGTTGCCCTGCAGGTATTGGACATCCTCACTACTCTGATGGGACTGCAGATGGGCGCGCAGGAAGGCAGCATGTTTCTGGGGCGGCTGATGCGCGCGGGTCCCGTTGCGGCACTGCTGATTGCCAAGATCATTGCCGTGCTGCTGGTATCGGTCGCTATCAAGTTCAAGCGTCCTCGCGTGGTGGTCTTCCTGAATTACTGGTTCACCGCGGTGGTGACTTGGAATCTGGTTATTATTTTGTGGTCGCAGTATTCGGCGGCACACCGGGTTTAGCGAGGAGGCTTACAACGCTCCCGGTCGCGACTCTGATTGGGGCGGCACGGTGTGGTTCTATCATTGGATTATGCCTACCGGCAATGTTCTGGCCGCTGCCTGCTGTCTTTCGCTCTCTTTGGCCAGTGCGCAACCGCCGGCCCTTCCTACCGGACCGATCACTACTTTCGGCGTCACGGTGGTGGATCCGTTCGGGCTGAAGGGCGAAATATACCTGCTTCGCCCCGATACGCTGTGGCTTCCGAAATTGGAAAAGATGACACCTGTCGGGGCAATTTATACTAGCGCCCTGAATATTCCACCGCGCGATTTTCAGGAGGGGTTTCCAGGGATCACCAATCGCTTCGAATGGTTCGCCATCGATTATACGGGGTATTTCTATATCGACAGTCCTGGCAAATACCGTTTTCTGCTGGGTTCCGACGACGGGGCGAAGTTGTATATCGACAACAAGACGGTGATCGATAATGACGGCATACATCCAATTCAATACGAAGAGGGCAGCGTCAATTTGAAGGGCGGAATCCACCGGATTCGGATTGCGTACTTCCAGGGGCCTCGGGCGCATTTGGCGTTGATTCTTGGGGTGGCGCGTCCCGGGGAGGATTGGCGGGTGTTCAGCACGAATGAGTTTCGGCCGCCGCGCGATCCGGCGGATTGGAAATATGGCGATCCGAACGATCTGCCGGGTGGAACGCGGAAGAAGTAGGCGCTGGCGTCCGAGCTTCGCTCGGATGGACAGGCCGGAGGCCTATCCTACCTAGCGCAGGGCGGCGCTGGGGAGGGGGGTGGTGGCGTCGAGGGGATTCGCCAGGTGACGCTCGGCGTAGTAGCCGGGGCGGACGCGCTCCACGATCTGGGCCACGGGACGCTCCAGCACGCGGAAGTAGGGCTGCGGATTCAGGCCGATCCAGAAGGCCCAGGCGATCAGCGGCGCGAAGACGGCGATCTCGCGCCAGGAGAGGTCTTTGAGCAGGGAGTTCTTTTCCTTGACCTCGCCGAGCATGGTGCGCTGGAACAGCCAGAGCAGGTAGGCCGCGCCGAGCGCGATGCCGACGGCTCCCCAGAAGGCCCAGTTGAACGACATCTGGTAGGCGCCGCCCAGGATGGTCAATTCGCCGATGAAGCCGTTCAGCGGCGGCATGCCCATGGAACTGAGGGCCGCCAGCAGGAACACGATGGTGAAGATCGGCATGACTTTCATCAGCCCGCCGTACTCGGAGATCTCGCGGGTGTGGCGCCGCTCGTAGACCACGCCGACGATCAGGAAGAGCATGCCGGTGGAGATGCCGTGATTGATCTGCTGCAGGATCGAGCCGGAGATGCCGGCGGGATTCAGCGCGAAGATTCCCAGCGTGCAGAAGCCCAGGTGGCTGACCGAAGAGTAGGCCACCAGCTTCTTCCAGTCCTTCTGCATCAGGCAGGCCAGCGCGCCGTAGACGATGCCGATGACGGAGAGGATGCCCATCGCGTTGATGATCACCGGATTCTTGGCCGAGTCGGGCAGCAGCGGCAGGGAGAAGCGCAGGAAGCCGTACGTGCCCATCTTCAGCAGGACGCTGGCCAGCACCACGGAGCCCGCGGTGGGGGCTTCGGTGTGCGCGTCGGGCAGCCAGGTGTGGAAGGGGAACATGGGCACCTTGACGGCGAAGCCGACGAAGAAGGCCCAGAAGACCCACCACTGCATGGCGTCGGGAAGCTGGCGTGCGCATCAGGTCGGCGATATCGAAGCTGTAGGTCTGGAACTGCGTGTAGTGCTGGTAGTACAGGGTCAGGATGCCGAGGAACATCAGCACGCTGCCGATCAAGCGTGTAGATCATGAACTTGATGGCCGCATAGCCGCGGCGCGGGCCGCCCCAGATGGCGATGATGAAGTACATCGGCACCAGCACGGTTTCCCAGAAGACGAAGAAGAGCAGGAAATCGAGCGCCATGAAGACGCCCAGCATGCCGGTCTGCAGCAGCAGGAAGAAGGCGTAGTATTCCTTCAGCCGGTCATGGATGGCGTTCCAACTGGAGAGGATGGCGAGGAAGCCGATGACGGTGGTCAGCATGACCAGCAGCAGGCCGAGCCCGTCGATTCCGATGTGGTAGGTGGCGCCGATGCGAGGGGATCCATTGCGCCCTCTCTTCGAACTGGTAGTCCTTGGTGTGGTCGAAGTTGAAGACCAGCGGCAGGGAGACCAGAAAGCCGACGAGCGCGACGATATTGGCCCACAGCTTGATGGCGCGCGCGTTCGACGACGGAATGAACAGCAGCACCAGTAAGCCTACCAGTGGCGTGAACAGGACGATCGAGAGGATATGATCCATAACGCGCTAGCCAATCATCTTATCACCCTGAGAGGCGCCGTGCCGCTGCGTCTTTTTCCGGGGGTCGTGCGTATACCCAATGCGGTTATGATTTACGAGGCGGCTATCGACGAGAGTTTTCCCGTGGCGGAACCACCTACTCAGGTCGCACGCTTGCGCAGCGGCGACCCCGCCGCGCTGGCGGAGGCGGTCGGGCAGTATCAGCACCGGCTCTATCGCTATTTTCTGCGGCTGGTCCGCGACCAGGCATCGGCGGACGATCTGTTTCAGCAGACCTGGCTGCACGTGGTGCGCCAACTGCACCGCTACGATGCGGCGCGGAGTTTCGATACCTGGCTGTTCGCGATCGCGCACAATGCCGCGATGGATCTGCTCCGCCGGCGTCCCGCGGAGAGTCTGGAAGATCACGAATTTGCGCTGTCCGCGCCCGGGCAGGATGCGCTTCAGCGCGGTGCTGGCCGGAGAGCGGGCCGCCATTCTGGCGGCGGCGATGGCCGAGCTGCCCGCGCTGTATCGCGAGGCTCTCACGCTGCGCTTCGAAGAAGGCATGAAGCTGGAAGAGATCGCCGAGGTTACGGGCACGCCGCTTTCTACGGTGAAGAGCCGCGTGCGGCGCGGCCTGGAAGCGATGAAACAGAGACTTTGCAAGGAAGATATTTTATGAGCGATCACGAATCTGTCCGCGCACTGCTCGCGCTGAGCGCGGCGGGCCTGCTGGATCCCGACGAGGAACGTTCGGTGCGGGCACACGTCGGCCGTGTGCGACGCCTGTGCCGCGGAACTCGAGGCCTACGGTTCGCTGTCTGCGGAGTTATCGAACCTGCCGGCTCCGCAGCCGCCGGCCTACCTGGTGAGCCGCACCACGGCGATGGTTGCCGCCGAGGCGGACCGGCGGCAGGGCGCCGTGTTGGCCGGCGGGGCTGCGGTGTTTGCGTGTGTCTTCGTGCTTCTGGTCGGGCAGATGCTGCGCACCATGGTCAGCGAAGACGCGGCGCTGGCGTGGCTCGTGTGGGCCTCGATTTCCTCGGTGTTGGGCGCAGCGTGCGCCCTGGTGCTGGCTTCGCGCCGCCGTCTTGAAAGGAGCATTGTATGACGCCCGCCGTTCCCCGCCAGAGAGTGATACCGATGGGTGGCTGGATCACCGCCGGTGTCATCTTTCTCTTGGGATTTCTGGTTTGCAATATCGTTTTTATTCGCGAGACACCACGCGCCGGTGCCGGTGCGCCTGATCATTCCGGTTCTGTTTCCGGCGCTGCTGGCCGGCTACGCGCTGCTGATCGCCTACGTTTATGGCGATGCCCGGCGGCGCGGCATGCGGTACGTGATGTGGACGCTGCTGGCGATCTTTCTTTTCAACGGGATCGGCATTATTCTGTACTTCATTCTGCGCGAGCCGCTGATGGTGTACTGTTCGCGCTGCGGCGCGGGCGTACAGCCCAGTCACGCATTCTGCCCGCGCTGCGGGGCCGGGGTGCAGCCCTCCTGCCAGGCGTGTCACCGCACCATCCAGCCTGGCTGGACTCACTGCGCCTGGTGCGGAAATCAGTTGTAAAGCGCCGCGGCCTATGGGGTACAATCCCTAGTACCCCATGAACAGTCCAACTGTCGCGGAGACAATGGATCCCGGACGACGTCTGGGCCACTACGACATCCAGGCCAAACTGGGTACGGGCGGAATGGGGACGGTTTACCTGGCGCTGGATACGCGGCTCAACCGGCTGGTTGCCCTGAAGGTTCTCGCGCCGGAGCGGTGGGAGGGCACCGCGGGACGCGGGCGCCTGATCCGCGAAGCGCAGGCGGCGAGCGCGCTCAACCATCCGAATATCGTCACCGTCTACGAGGTGGGGCACGAGGCGGACGTCGATTTCATCGCCATGGAGCGGGTGGACGGCAGGACGCTCCGCACCGTTATCGAGCACCGGCCGCCGATGCGTGAAATGCTGCCGATCGCGATGCAGGTTGCCGGCGCGATCGCGGCCGCGCATGCCGCCGGTATCGTGCATCGCGACCTCAAACCGAGCAACATTATGGTGACCGAGCGCGGGCTGGTGAAGATCCTGGATTTCGGGATCGCCAAGGTCGCCGGCGCCTCGTCCGAATCCAATCCTACGCAGACGCTTACGCAGCCGGGCCAGATTCTCGGCACGGTGGCCTATATGTCGCCCGAACAGGCGGCGGGCAGAGATGTAGATTGGCGATCGGACATCTTTTCCTTTGGTTGCGTGCTTTATGAAATGATTACGGGGCGCCGCGCCTTTCACGAGGATACCGATTTGGCGACGCTGGCGGCGGTGATTGCCAAGGATCCTGCGTCGGCCAGGCAGTTCGCCCCGGAGTTGACTGCCGTCCTGGAACGGATTGTCGATCACTGCCTGCGGAAGAAACGTGAGGATCGCTGGCAATCGATGGAGGATGTGAAGCTGCTGCTGGCTTCGGCCTTGGCGGATCTCGATGTTGCGGCGCCGCCGACACGGAAGCGGTACGGCTGGCCGGCCGTCGCGCTGGTGGCCGGCGCCGCACTGCTTGCGGCCGGCGGGACGTGGTGGTGGCTGCGGCCGGCCGAGGTCCCGGCGCCGGTTCTAGTGCTGCGGCAGGTCACGAATTCGGGTGGGCTGAACGACTATCCGGCGCTCTCGCGAGACGGCAACCTGCTGGCGTTTGCCAGCGACCGCAATGAGGCGGGCAATCTCGATATCTGGTCGCAGCAGGTAGGCGGGCGCGAGCCGATTCGCCTGACGACCGATGACGCGGACGACAGCGATCCGGCGATCTCCGCCGACGGCACGCGCGTGGCCTTCCGCAGCGAGCGCGCAGGCGGGGGCATTTATGTGGTGCCTTCGCTGGGCGGCGACGCGGTGCTGCTGGCGCCGCGCGGAAGGGGTCCACGCTTCTCTCCCGACGGACACTGGATTGCGTACTGGGAGGGGCGCGAAAGTTCGGATCTGTTGCCCGGGACGGCGCGTGTCTTCGTGATCGAAAGCGGCGGCGGACAGGCGCGGCAGATTGGCGCCGACCTGGGCGCCGCGCTCTATCCGGTCTGGTCGCCCGGCAGCGATGAAGTGATGGTGTTGGGGCGGCCTGCCGGCGGGGACGCGGACTGGTTCACGGTGCCGTTGCAAGGGGGCCCGGCGCGCAGGACCGGGGCCTTCGCGGCGCTGGCCGCGCAGCGTTTGGTGTACACCGCGTGGCTGACGGATATCCTGCCGATCGAATGGAATGCGGCCGGCCGCGTGGTGTTTGCGGCAGGCCCGGGCGACTCCGGCAATCTTTGGGAGATTGCGCTCTCCGGCGGCCGTGTGCGGGGCCGCGCCACACGTTTGACGCAGGCTCCGGGATACCAGTTGCACGCCTCATCGGCCGCGGATAGCGCTCGCGACCGGATGGCATTTTCGAGCCTCGAGTGGAAGCCCGCCGTATGGACACAGGCGCTCGACGCCGAGCGCGGAGTTGCCAAGGGCGAACCGGAGGCGCGTCACGATTGACGAACCCTCGTCGATGTCGCCCTCGCTTTCCGCCGATGGGCGGTACCTGGTGTACCTGAGCAATCAACTGGGCTCGCGGTCGGTGCGGGTTCGCGATTTGACGTCGGGTAAGACGATCACGCTGGTGGCTTCGGCTTCCTCATTCTTCAATCCGCGAATCTCCGGCGATGGCGGGATGGTCGCGTATTCGGATCGCAACGGCAATATTTTTTCGATACCGCGTGGCGGGGGCGCGGTGGAAACGGTTTGTGCCGGTTGTGGAACTACTATGGCGGTCTCACCTGATGGAAAACGGATTTCGTACGAGCCCGCGCAGTCCGAAGACCTGACGTACTACGATGTGGATCGAAAGGCTCGCGTGACGGTGGCCCAGCGTCAGGAGGATAGTGTGCTCACCGATGGACGCTTCTCGCCGGATGGCAAATGGATGGCCTTCCATGCGCGCACGAAGAAGACCACGGCGCAGGTGTTCGTGGTGCCGCTGGATGGCGTGCTTCCGGTGCCGCGCTCGCGATGGATCGAAGTGACGGATGGCAGCAGCGAGGAGATGGAGCCTGCCTGGAGTCCCAGTGGAGACCTGCTCTATTTTTTATCCGACCGCGACGGATTCCGGTGCATCTGGGCGCGGCGCCTGAACGGCGCGGATAAGCGGCCGTCCGGCGAAGCTTTCGCCGTGCGCCATTTTCACCGCGCGCGCCGTTCTTTGAGGCGCATGACCAGCACCACCGGGTTGATCGGCCTTTCGGTGGCGCCGGGCCGTGCGGTTTTTTCGTTTGGCGAACTCACCGGCAATATCTGGCTTCAAGAGAAGCTGCCATGAAGATCAGCGTCATCGTGGTGACGCGAAATGAAGGCGCGGAACTCCGGCGCACGGTGGAAAATCTGCGCGACACCTTGCCGGCGCGGTCGGAAATCGTAATTGTGGACGATGGGTCCACGGATGGGTCGGCCGCGGGTTTCCGGCGTGCGATCCGAGCTCCCGGTATCGGCGTGGCGCGCGCGCGGAATCTGGGCGCCGCCCACAGTAAGGGCGACGTACTGGTGTTCGCGGACGGGCACATACGGCTGGATAACTTGTGGTGGCAGGCGCTGGCGGATGCGGCGGAAGACCGGCGGGTGGCGGCGGTGGCACCCGGGGTGACGCATCTGCCGGCGTCACGGGGTTGCGGTTACGGTCTGCAACTCACGGGACCGGAACTGGACGCCCGCTGGCTGCCGCGCAAAGGGACGACGCCCTTCGCGGCGCCGATTCTGCCGGGATGCTGCCTGATGATGCGGCGCGCGGCATTTGAGGCTACGGGCGGATGGGACGGCGGCCTGCTGCAACGCGGCGGGGTGGACAACGAAATGTCGGTGCGGCTGTGGCTGCTGGGCTACGAGCTGCTGATTGTTCCGCAGGTGGTGGTGCGGCATCGCTTCCGGGAAAAATCGCCGTATCCGGTGGGCTGGCCGCAGTATCTGCACAATCGCCTGCGCCTGGCGTTTGCTCATCTCTCGGCGCCGCGGCTGGCTAAGGCGGTTCGCGCGCTTCATAAACATGAGGGCTTCGGCGAGGCGATGGCGCTGCTGGTGGAAGGCGATATTTCGCTCCGCCGCCGCGAGATGCTGGCGCGGCGCGTGCGCAGCGACGACTGGTACTTCGAAAGGTTCGGCATGAAATGGTGAACGACGAGTTCTCATCCTACAAGAGCCACAGCGCCTGGTTCTCGCAGCGTGCCTCGGGCGGCCACGGGGCTCCGGTGGAGGATTACTGGAGCCGGCGCGCGCAAGGGGCGTGGGATTCGAAATTGCGGGGTTGGGAGTGTGCCGGTCCCTACAATGTGGCCGGCCGGGTCACGTCGCTGCTGGTGCATCCCGGCGATTCGCGGCGTATGTGGGCAGGCGCGGCGGCCGGCGGTGTGTGGGTCACGAGCGACGGCGGCGCGGGATGGAGGAGCTGCTGGCCGTGTTGGGCCAGTCCGAATATCGGCGCGCTGGCGTTCGACCCGGCGACCCGGATGTGATCTACTGCGCTACGGGCGAGGCAAACATTTCGCCCGATTGTTATCCGGGTAACGGTCTGTATCTCAGCCGGGACGGCGGCGGGACGTGGGAGCAGCGCGCCAACGCGGAGAACCACAATCTGCCGCGCCGCGTGGGAGTGCTGCTGCCGACAGCCTCGATGCTATATCTGGGCGGGGTCACGCTGGATGAATTTCATCCCGCCGGCCTGTACCGTTCGCCGGACGGAGGCAAGAACTGGGTACGGGAGAACTCGCCATCGGGGCGCAATTACTGGTGTCATTCCCTGGCTGCGCATCCCGAGGGTTTTCTGCTGGCGGGACTGGAACTCGCGGGCGCGCAGACCGGTATCTGGCGGGGCGGCGACGACGGTGCGTGGAGGCAAGTGCACGGCGGGTTACCGCCCGGCGATAAGACGGGCCGCATCAGCCTGGCGATGTCGCGCTCGCATCCCGATACGGTTTACGCGCTGGTCTCCAACCGGCTGGGCAGCGAGGTGCTGGGCGTGTACCGCAGCCGCAACGGCGGAGAACGCTGGCAGGAAGTGGGCGGGACGCACTTCGCGGCCGAAGGGCAGAGCGCGTACAACAACACGATCGCGGTGCATCCGGACGATCCCGATACGGTGGTCTGCGGGCTGAACGATATACACATCAGCCGCGACGGCGGGCGCCACGTGGCGGCGCGCCAGCCGGTGGGATGCGCCGGCGGGCGATCCGCAGATATGTGCACTCCGACCAGCACGCGATCGTCTTGCCGGGAGGCGACCGGATCTGTGCAGCCAACGATGGCGGCGTGGTGGTAAGTCACGATCTTGGGGAAAGCTGGAAACTCCGCGTTCGCGGGCTGGTGAATACGATGTTCTACGACATCGATGTGGCGCCGACCAACGGGAAGATTTTCGGCGGCGGCGCGCAGGATAACGGCACACTGTTGACCGGCGTGAACGGCAGGGACGGGGAGTTTCTGCACGTGCTGGGCGGCGACGGCGCGTGGATGGTGTTCGACCCCGAGAACGAGAACCACGTGTATGGCTCACGCTCCGATATACACATCTTCCGGCACAGCGCGGCGCAACACTGGAGCGAGGATTTCTGGGAAGAGATCAGTCCCCGGGACATGAAGGAGAACGAGCATCATCAGAACGCGATTGCGGTGCTGGCGATCGACCCGGCGCATCCGCGCACGCTCTGGGTGGGATCGCGGCGGCTGTGGCGCACGACGCAGGATGGGCGCGGCTGGCGGCCGGTTTCGCCGGAACTGGACGGCACGGCGATCACGGCGATCGAGATTCCTGCTGCTGCGCCGGGGCAGGTTTGGGCCGGCACGAATCGCGGCGGAATCTTCCGCAGCCTGGATGACGGCGAGACGTGGTCTGGCGATCTTTCGGGGCCCGAGATTCCGTCGCGCGTGATCACGCGAATCGAAAGCCATCCGCGAAAAGCGTCGCGCGTGGTGGTGACGGTGGGCGGAACGGGCTCGGTGCCGCGGGCCATCCCACGGGCGCGGACGCGTGACGCCGTGAGTCTGACGAGCGGGGCGGAATTCATCGCGCACGTATTCCTATCGGAAGACGGCGGTGTGACGTGGCGCCCCATCGACAATCCCGGAATGCCGGACGTGGCGTATCACGCGGCGGTGTTCGAGACGCACGAACCGTATCGACTGTTCGTGGCCAACGACTGCGGTGTGTGGATGACGGAGGATTTCGAGGCGTGGACCGACATCTCCACCACGCTGCCGAATGCGATGATTTCGGATCTGGTGTATCACCATCGCGACCGCAGCTTGACGGCGGCGACATACGGACGCGGAATCTGGCGACCTGTTTCTCGTAGCCTCTGACAGGCTTCGGGTATAAGATGAATTATCCCTGTACGGGAATTCAGTTCACGATGAGGAGAATCGAATGGCAAAGAAAGTCGCAAAGAAGGCAGTAAAGAAGGCGGTGAAGAAGGCCGCAAAGAAAGCGCCGGCAAAGAAGGCCCGCGAAGAAAGCTCCGGCAAAGAAGGCCGCGGTGAAGAAGGCCGCGAAGAAGGCGCCGGCAAAGAAGGCTGCCAAGAAAGCGCCCGCAAAGAAGGCCGCCAAGAAGAAGTCACCGAAGACAACCACACCCAAGCTGCCGATGTCCGACTCGCCCTCCGGCGACATGTAGACCGGCACGATCGCATTCAGGCGCGGGATCGACCGAAAGTGGTCGATACCGCGCCTTTCTTTTTTGGTGGTGCGGGGCTCTCGCTGCTATGGCCGCGTGCTTACTTTATCGGCGGTGGGGAAATCCGCGGGCACCTTCTGCGTGACTTTGCCGGTGGCGGCCCACTCGGCGCCGCGTTGCAGCGTGACGATGAAACCTACACAACTCATGGCCGCCGGATCGTGGCCAAGTGTGGTGTGGAAGATGCGGCCCTTGCCGTAGGTGAGGGCCATGAGCATCGGCTCGTCGTGTCCCGTGCCGCGGTTGGCGGGGTCGCTCATCGCGGTCGCCAGCACGTCCATGTTTTCTCCGGGCCCGCGCATTTTGGAGTAGAGTTCGTCCGCAGCGTGCATCCAGGTGGCGGGCAGGCCCTTGGTGACCGGATGTTTGGTATCGCGCGTGACGATCAGGAAGGGTGTACGCGCGCCGTGATTGCCGGCATTGCCGGGCGTGGGATCGCTGACTAATTTGCCGTCTTTGAAATACCAGTACGGCCCCGCCTTCTCGTTGCGGTTCATCCAGCCGCCGATGCCGATCATCAGATTGTAGGCCGGCCATGTCGGGGAAGGCGTTATCGGCGGCGTGGTAGGACACGAACGCGCCGCCTCCGCGGATGTACTGCTCGAAGGCCGACATCACCAGCGGCCGGCCACTTGTCGCCGGTTGGGAATTCGTTATAGTTACCGACGATCAACTTGTAGTTGGCGAACTCGGGCTTGAATTCACTGAAGTCTCCGCCTTTGGGAGGAGTGGTCAGGACGTCCACCTGGAAGAGCTTGGTGTCTTCGAGGATCTTCTTCAATACCGGAGTGGTGTGCTGCCAGTCGTGGTTGTTCTGTCCATCGATGATGAGGGCGCGCATAGGGGTCGCGGCAAAGGCGGCCTGCGCCATCCAAAGGGCCGCGCCGAATAGGAAAACCATGCGTGGGGGTGTGATGCCTTGCATGTCGAAAGGGCCTCCTGGCCTGTCTTAGTATATTGGATTGACACGACCCCTCCCTCACGGTCGGGGCTCCGATCGGTACACCGGATCTCGCTACTAGATGCCGATGGCTCTGGCCAGCAGTCCGGCGATGGCGCCTCCGGCTAGAGGGCCGAGGACGGGCACCGGCGCGTAGCTCCAATTGTTGGTGCCCTTTTTGGGGATGGGCAGGATGGCGTGCATGATGCGCGGTCCCAGATCGCGCGCGGGATTGATGGCGTAGCCGGTGGTGCCGCCGAGCGAAAGACCGATCGCCCACACCAGCATGCCCACCAGATAGGGGCCCAGGCCCGGCGGCACGGCGCCGACGGCCTTGGAGCCCATGGCCGACGCCACCAGAATCAGCACGAACGTGCCGATGGCTTCGCTGAGCAGGTTGGACCGCGGCTATGCGATGGCGGGCGAGGTGGAAAAGCATGCGAGCTTGAGGTCGGCCTCCGGCGTAACGCGCCCAGTGCGGCAGGAAATTCAGCCACACCAGCACGGCGCCCGCCATCGCGCCCAGCATTTGCGCCAACAGAAAGACGGCACGAATTGGAGAAATCGCCGGTCATCACGGCAACTCCCAGGGTCACCGCCGGATTGAGGTGCGCGTCCGGGCTGCCGCACGCAATCGCGGTGAACACGCCGGTCATCACCGCGAAGGCCCACCCGGTGGTGATCGCCAGCCAGCCGGTGCCTTCGGCCTTGCTTCGCTTGAGCAGCACGTTGGCGACGACGCCGTTGCCCATCAGAATGAGGATCATCGTCCCCATGAATTCGCCGAAAAATTTCGATGCCATTGTTCGCCTCGTATGTCGTCATACTTGCGTTACAGCCAGTCGAACGACCGCGTCACCGCCTTCTTCCAGAACCCGTACAACTCCTGCCGCCGCGCCGCGTCCATCTGCGGCTTCCAGGTGTGGTCGACGCTCCAGCGCGCGCGCAGATCGTCGATATCCTTGAAGAATCCCACCGCCAGGCCGGCGGCGTAGGCCGCGCCCAGCGCGGTGGTCTCCTGCACCGCGGGCCGCACCACCGGCCGATCCAGAATGTCGGCCTGAAACTGCATCAGCAGATCGTTGGCCACCATGCCGCCATCGGTGCGCAGCACGTCCAGCGGAATCCCGGAGTCCTTCTCCATGGCCTCCACCACTTCGCGCGTCTGTAAGCGCGGTGGCTTCCAGCACGGCGCGCGCCAGGTGGCCTTTGTTGGTGTAGCGCGTGAGTCCGGCGATCACGCCGCGCGCATTGTCCTTCCAATACGGCGCGTACAGGCCGGAGAACGCGGGCACGAAATAGACGCCGCCGTTGTCCTTCACGCGTGCGCGCCAGCGCCTCGATATCGCTGCTCTTTTCGATCAGGCCGAAGTTGTCGCGAACCCACTGCACCAGCGCGCCGGTGATGGCCACGCTGCCTTCCAGCGCGTAGACCGCCGGCTGGCCGTCCAAGCTGGTAGGCCACGGTGGTCAGCATGCCCGTGCTGCGAGTGCACCGGCTTGGTCCCGGTATTCATCAGCAGGAAACATCCGGTGCCGTAGGTGTTCTTGGCCTCGCCCGGCTGGAAGCACGTCTGGCCCACCAGCGCGGCCTGCTGGTCGCCCAGGATGCCGGCCACGGGCACGCCCTTCACGCAGTCCAGCGTCGCCTCGCCGTAGACTTCGCTGCTGGACGCGATGCGCGGCAGCATCGGCGCGCGGGATGCCGAAGGCGTCGAGCAGCTCGTCGTCCCAATCGAGCGTCTCGAGGTTCATCAACTGCGTGCGGCTGGCGTTGGTGCAATCGGTGAGGTGCAGGCCGCCGGTGAGGTTCCACAGGAGGAACGTATCGATGTTGCCGAACAGCAGGTCGCCGGCTTCGGCGCGCGCGCGCGCGCCGGCGACGTTGTCGAGAATCCAGCGGATCTTGAGCGCGCTGAAATAGGTGGCCAGCGGCAGCCCGGTCTTGGCGCGGAAGCGGTCGCCGCCGCCATCGCGCGGCCAGTTCCGCCACCGGCCTCGGCGGTGCGCGTGTCCTGCCAGACCAGGGCGTTGTAGACGGGCGCGCCGGTCTGTGCGGTCCCACACCACCGTGGTCTCGCGCTGGTTGGTGATGCCGATGGCGGCCAGGTCGCTCGGCCGCAGGCCGCGCTGCTCCAGCGCCTCGGCGATCACTTCGCGGGTGCGGCGCCAGATCTCATTGGCGTCGTGCTCCACCCATCCGGGCTGCGGGAAGATCTGCTCGTGTTCCTTCTGGGCCACGCGAGACGATGCGCCCCGCGCTGGTCGAAGACGATGAAGCGCGTGCTGGTAGTGCCCTGGTCGATCGCGCCGATGTAGTTGGCCATGGGAGTCCTTTGACAGATGACGACTTTCCACGATACCACCACGGCGGCGGAAGGGATTCTACTCTTTCGGAGTGCGCGCGCCGCCTCTGGTTACCGATGTAGTAGCGCCGCACTGAGAGAACTGGCGAGCGCCAGTCCCGCCGCCAGCCACAGCACGGTGCGATAGCCCGCGATGAAGGCTTCTTCGATTGCCTGGCGGCCGTGCGGGTCGTCCGTTTCGGCGGCGGCCAGCTTGGATTGCTGCGCCAGGATTTGGGCGCGCGCCGGCGGCGCCACGTGCAGTTTTTCCAGGTTCCTGATCGAGTGCAGTCTGGAAGACTCCGCTCAACAATGCTCCGAAGACCGCTACCGACAGCAACCCGGCGACCCGCGAGACGGCATTGTTGATTCCGGAAGCGGCTCCGGCGTAGCTGGGCTCGACCGCGTTCATGACTGTGGTGGTGAGCGGGGCGACGCTGATCGCCATACCGAGCCCCAGCACGAGCACCGCGGGAAAGAAGGTGGTCCAGTACGGGCCGCCGATATCCGGCCTGGTGAACAGCGCGAATCCGGCGGCCGCGATCAGCGGGCCCACGACGAGCGGAGGCTTGGCGCCATATCGATCGAGGAGCCCGCCGGACCAGCGCGACAACAGGAACATCAAGCAGAATGAAAGGCAGCAGGGCGGCGCCGGCCTGCGTGGGCGAATAGCCTTGCACCTGGATCAAATCGAGCGGGAAGAAGAAGAGGACACCGCTCAAGGCGGAATACAGAAAGAGCGTGAGCAGGTTGGCTCCGCTGAAATTCGCAGAGCGGAAGAGGCGGAGCGGAACCATGGGCGACGGAGGCATGCGCCTCCCAATACAACAGCGCGATCAGCATGAGGGCGCCAACGGCCGCTGCGGGCGCAGACGATTCGATCAGTCCATAGACGATGCCGCCGAAACCTGCGCGCGGCCAACACGCCGCCCGGCCAGTCGAATCGCCCGGTCTGCTGGGCGGCTTTACTCTCCGGGACTTTCCAGGTGGCGAGCAGGAGCACGGCACAGCCCGATGGGAAGATTGATGAAGAAGACCCATCGCCACGAGCCATGCTCGGTGAACCATCCACCCAGCACGGGGCCGATCGCGGCAGTGATCGACGTGAAGCCGGACCATGTGCCGATGGCGCGGCCGCGCTCCTGCTGCAGAGAAATTGGCGCTGATGAGGGCCAGGCTTCCGGGCACGAGGAGCGCTCCGCCGATTCCCTGGAGGCCTCGCGCCAGGATTAAGTGCCGGATGTCCGGCGCGAGTCCACACCACGCGGAGGCAGCCGAGAAGAGCACTACTCCGATTGTGAAGATCTTGCGGCGGCCGTAGCGATCTCCCAATGATCCGCCAATGAGGAGCAGCGCAGCCAGGAAAAGGGCATAGGATTCCACCACCCATTGCACTTGGGCGAGCGTGGCACCGAGGGCCGCTTGCAGCGCGGGGAGGGCGACGTTTACGACGGTGCCATCGATGAAGGCCATGCTGGAAGCGAGGATGGTCGGCTGCCAGAATCCAGGGGCCATTCTTTGTTGCCGGCAGCTCGCAAGTGCCCGCGAGTATGGCGGCTTCGTCGCAGGGCGGTCTGGAGAAGTTGCCCATGTTACCTAGCCGTCATGGGTCCGACCGCCTTTATCCGCGAGCAACGCGTCTATCTCCGCCTCCACTTCCGCAAGCTGGAAGAATCGCGCCGCGCGGCGTGCAGCGGGAAGTGAGGCGAGGCTGATTTCGCCGATCCGATCAGCCGGAAAGCGACCTTCATACACGGACAGAAGTTGGGCTCCGCACGGCGTCCGGCAACGATACGAAGAGGTCCAACAGTTCCACCTCTGTGTCGGCGGGCAGTCCTGTGATTTCGGTAAACAACGGCAAGATCTTCAGAATGTCGTAGGACGACCAACCGGGCAGCGACTTGTACAGACGCAAGAGCCGCGGAAAATCCGGGTGGAAAGGGTTTAGTAATGGAAGGCGCCCGGGTACCTGATCAATTAATTCGGCGAGATTGTTGCCGGAGAGGAGGGCGTTACTGTAATTCGCTCACAATCCCCGAAACCGTATCCGGGGACGGAGGTTCCAAGTCACTGCCAGGCGGTGATGGCGGTTCAAATTCGCGAAAATCGGCAAGAGTCAACGCCGGGCGGATTAACGGTACAATGCCGCCCCTCATCTCCCGGATAGTATCGAGTGAGTTCCATTCGACACCGCTATCGGCGTCCGATGCCAATATTTGGACGGCCTTCTTCCAGAGGTCGCCGGTCCGCAGAGCGGCCCAATCGGCTACGAAGGCCACATACTCCTTACGGTTTTTGTTGGTTAGCGGAAGCTCGAGCCTTCGGAACTGGAGGTAGGCCTCAATGTCAATCTCTTCCGCCTTCAGACGCCTACCCACGTCCTCGAGTTCATGATCCTGGTGGAAATAGCCGGCCAGGCCTGCGAGCGTATTGTCCGCCATTGCGCGCGCAACCGCCTGGACGATCTCCAGTTTGCTGTTGCCTGCATACTCTCGCGCAGATCGCACGATGACGCTGGTGCCCTCCCGATCCGCGCAAATCAGGCCCGGCAGCGCACTCAGCGTATCCAGACTGAACCAGGATCGCCATAGATGTGTCAACCGGTCCCACCCGCGCATGACGCCGGCTTGATCCGTAAGCTTAGAATCGGCAATCGAAAAGGCATCGGGGACCAGCCATGCCCGCAGGGTCACGAGGTTTAAGGTGTAGATGGCCGCATGGCCCAGGAGCGGCAGAGGCGTAAAGCGCGACGGCAGCTTTACGCCATCCAGGACCATGGCAAGATGGCGGCGCACCAAATGGTCGAAGACCTGGTACACGCCGGCGGTCTGTTCCCCGGCCTTTTGTGGAAGCCACTCAGACAACATCTGCACCACCACGGGCCGGCGAATCAAAGGGGCGTTCATGAGGCCTTCGAACCAGCTTTCAGTAAGGTAATCCGGGTTGTCCAGGTTCTGCTCCCGTTTGGCGGGCGAAAGCGCGGCAAGCTGGGAACACTCCTCGATGATGTGGCCGGCCAGCGCATCCGCCGCCAGAAATTCACCAAAGGTCGCATGCAGAAACTCGTATGAGGTCTGGGCGAACGTTCTGGCCGAGGTCTCCGACTTCACCACGAAGAAGAACCTACCGAACAGACCGCCGGTTCCGAGTTCACCGAGGTCGTCCCGCTTGCCGGGCTTCTCCAGCCCGAAGGCCATCAGATCGCGTTCCAACTCCGGAGCGCGAAGCGAAAACGCATCGCGGTTGAACATGCCCAAGGCTGCCACACCAAGCCTGGCCATCTCAGCGTCAACGCGCTCCGCGCGAGCCTCAACGGCCATGTCTTCGAAATCGGGGTCCTTGGCTCCTTCGCGCTGGATGAAGTCTCGAATCAGATCGTGATACAGGGCGGTACGATTGAGCCCCTCGGCGCGGCTCAGCTTGTTCTCCTTCGAATCGTAGAGAGCCAGCATCATCAGAAGCAACGGCTGACTTGCGAGTTCGCGAACGTTGGAATCTTTGGGTAAAACGAACGGTTTCGTGCCATCCAGCCGATCGCTGAAGTAGGCTTCGTTCGTCCGGTTCCAGATCTCGATCCACTTTTGACGGCGCGCCGCGTCGAAGGATTCCAGACGGATGGCGACCACATCATCCGGAATCTGGGCGCGATCGATCAGGGCAAAGCGGCTGGTGACGATCACGCGCACGGCCCTGCCCAACGCCGCTTCGGCCGCCTGGAATCCGGCGACCTTTTTCAGATATCCGGCATGGGTACGGCCGGTTGCCTGCAGGAGTTCGTCGAACCCGTCGAGGATTACTACGGCATCACGGGTCAGTACTTTCCGAAGCTCCGGCCAGGAGACGATGGCGCCTTGTGTATCGCGGCCGACAAACTCGACAATCTGAGAATGGATGTCGGAGTCCGCTTCCACGTTGCGCAATTCTACGCGGACTACATCGAACTCGCTAGCCAGTTGGACTGCCAGCATGTGAGTGAGCAGTGACTTTCCGGATCCCGGCTGGCCCAGCACGAGGATGGGTTTGTTCTGCGTGTAAGGCGACTTCAGGCAGGAAAGGAGGAACGGCCCCAGGTCCTGCTTTTTCGGAGCGTTGGCCCATGTCTCCTCCAACTCCAGCCGGTCTCTGATTCGGGCCCGCACTGCGCGATACATCTGGGGAATAAAAATCTGGCGCCGCGTCGGAAAGTTCAACTCATCGAGCTCGCGATCGAAGATGGGGCCGTCCACGTTCAACTGATACCGCCGCTGAAGCATGGCCATGGTTTCGCTCGCGTTGCGACTGCTCATTTCAGCGACGGCTTTGCCCAGCGACACAAATCCGAGGTCCAGTGTTTCACGAGCGGATTGCGCCAACAGCGCAACGGAGCGAATCTCGCTGCTGAGCGCTTCCTGGTACCTGAGTCCGGTCCAGATATGGAATTCGGGAAAGGTCTTCGCCAGTTCCAGGTACTGGGCGTGGTAGCGGACGACGGACTGCTGCACCAATTCGTCATAACGGGCCCTGAGTGTCGTGAGTACAGTTACGGCGGCGGGATCGAGAATTTTCAGAAATTCCAGGACGGAGACAAGTTGATGTGCCAGATTCCTGTAAAAGGCGAGTTGACGCTCCAGCCGCTCTTCGGGCATTTCGAGCGGGTGAGGAATAGCGGTAACCGGTTCGGTGTGGGGGCTGACGGTGATTTTGGCCGATGTTGCGAAGCTAAGGAACTGCTCTGTTTCCGTGAGCGAAGCCAGACTTTTCCAGACACCAGGAACCATCTCGCTCACGGTGTCAAAGAACGCCGTGTAGGTGATCAATACGTGGGCGCTTTCCAACCGCTCGAGTTGTGCGACCTCATCTCCAGCTCCGAACCCCTTCAATTTTTCGAGCAAAAGCTCGCCTGCTTTTACGAGTGCGCCGCGCTGGCCAAGGGCTTCCACGATCACGTGAATGGTTCCGGGCGGCAGGCCCACCGCCAGCGGCGCAAGCAGAGCGGTGACACCCATCAATACATCCATTTCCTTGAGCAGGCCGGTATCGACCTTGCCCTTTTCCAGCAGGCTTTTCACGTGCGCGAGAGTATATTGCCTCGGCATAGATTCTGATTGTGACATGGTGGCAATGGCTTGCTGCTTACACTCTTTTACCGATGCGCCGCAACTTGTTACCCTGCCGGGAGTTTAGAACTTCAGAGGACACAAGATGCGCAACCGTCTGGTTCTTGCGCTGGCCGGCGTAGTTTGTCTGGCCGCAGTGCCTGGAATCTCTGGCTACAGCAAAAAAAAGAATGCTGGCGAAGGCCGCGGGTTTCAGCAGCCGCTCACTGGTGATGAGAAGATACTGCAGGCGCTCAACCGGCTGACCTTCGGGCCGCGCCCCGGCGACGTCGAGGCGGTGAAGGCGATGGGCCTCAAGAAGTGGATCGACCGGCAACTCCATCCCGAGAGCGATCGCCGAGAACCCGGTGCTTGAGGCGAAACTGAAGACGCTCGACAGCCTGGAGATGTCGGGGAGCGAACTGGTGCGAAACTACCCGACGCCGCAGATGGTGAGGCAGATGGTGAACGGGCAGATTCCCTTCCCTGCCGATCCCGACCGCAGGCTGATGCTGACCAAACTGATGGCGAAGTTCGAGGAGCGGCAGGCCAAAGGCAGGAGACGCGGCAGCGGCGCCGGCCACGCCGACGCGCAGACGTTGAGGAGCTGCTGGGTCCGCAGCAACGGCGGACCTTCCGGCAGGGCACGCCGCAAGCAGCGGCTGGCAGCCTTCCAGGCGCTGCCCAAGGAAAAGCAGGACGAGGTGATCCGCGCCATGCCGGCGGCGACTGCGGCAGGCCTGCTCGTGATCGCGCCGCCGGAACTGCGCCGCCGCATCGAGATGGCCGAACGGTCCGCAGCAGATGGTGGCGCGCGACCTGACGGAAGGCAAACTGCTGCGCGCCGTCTACAGCAACCGGCAGCTCGACGAAGTCCTGACCGATTTCTGGTTCAACCACTTCAATGTCTTCCTGGACAAGGGCGCGGACCGCTACCTGGTCACGGAATACGAGCGCGACGTGATTCGCCCGCATGTTCTGGGCAAATTCAAGGACCTGCTGGAGGCCACGGCCAAGAGTCCGGCGATGCTGTTCTATCTGGACAACTGGCAGTCGGTGGGGCCCAACGCGCCACAGGCGCGCGGCAAGAAAGGCGCGCGCGGCCTCAATGAAAACTACGGCCGCGAACTGCTGGAACTGCACACCCTGGGCGTGGACGGCGGCTACACGCAGAACGACGTACCGAAGCGGCCCGCTGCTTCACCGGCTGGACCATTTTGCAGCCGCAGCGCGGCGGCGAGTTTGTGTTCAACCGGCGCATGCACGACGAAGGGCGAGAAGACGGTGCTGGGCGTGAAGATTCCGGCGGGCGGCGGGATCAGCGACGGCGAAAAGGTGCTCGACATCGTGGCCCATCACCCCTCCACGGCGCACTTCATTTCGCACCAACTGGCCAGCGATTCGTGGCCGACGAGCCGCCGGCAGCGCTGGTGGACCGCATGGCCGAGACCTTCCTGAAGACCGATGGCGATCTGCGCGCGGTGATGAAGACGATGCTTGAGAGCAGGGAATTCTTCAGCCAGGGCGCCTACCGCTCCAAGCTGAAGAGCCCGCTCGAAATGGTGGCCAGCGCGGTGCGCAGCGTGAACGGGGATGTGGATTACGCATTTCCGCTGGCGAACCAGGTGGCGCAACTGGGCCAGCCGCTGTACCGCAAGCAGGAGCCCACCGGCTATTCCAACTCCAGCAAGGAGTGGCTGAATTCCGGCGGCCTGCTGGCGCGCATGAATTTCGCCCTGCAACTGGCCGACAACAAGATTCCGGGCGTGAAGGTGGACACGCCGCGGCCGGCGGGCATCGCGCTGGGCTCGCCCGAGTTTCAAAAGAGGTAACCATGCCGACTCGCCGATTCTTTCTTCGCAATTCCGCCCTCGCCATGGTGGGCGCGGGCGCCGCGCCGCTGTGGCTGCAGCGCGCCTTATACGCCGCCGGTCGCTCCGGCGACGCGCAAGAAGATTCTGGTCGCCATCTTCCAGCGCGGCGCGGCCGATGGTCTGAACATAGTGGTGCCGCACGGCGAGAAGGCCTACTACGATCTGCGGCCCACGATCGCGATCCCGCGTCCGACCAGCGATCCCGCAGGCAAGCCGGATGCCGCGATCGATCTGGACGGCTTCTTCGGGCTGCATCCGTCGCTGGCGCCGCTCAAGCCGCTTTTCGACCAGCAGCATCTGGCGATCGTGGATGCGGTGGGCTCGCCCGACCCCACGCGCTCGCACTTCGACGCGCAGGACTACATGGAATCCGGCACACCGGGCCGTAAGGCCACGCAGGACGGCTGGATGAATCGCGCGCTGCCCAAAGCGACGGGCAAGGTGTCGCCGGTGCGCGCGGTGTCGCTGGGACCGGTGCTGCCGCGCGCCATGCGGGGCGATACTCCGGCGGTGGCGATGCAGACCATCGACGGCTTTCAGGTGCGCAACGCGGAGGCGTCCCGGCAGTTCGAACAGATGTATACGCGACTCCAAGGATCCTCATGCATGCAGGCCGCCGGCCGGGAGACGTTCGAAGCGGTGGCGATGCTGCAGGCCATCCAACGCAGCGGTATACGCCGGCGGCGGGCGCCGACTATCCGCGCGGGCGATTCGGCCAGAGCCTGCAGCAGATCGCGCAGTTGATCAAGAGCGATGTGGGCGTGGAGATGGCGTTCGCCGATATCGGCGGCTGGGACCATCACGTCAACGAGCTTGGCGCGCGGCCTAGCGAGGGCGTACTGGCGAACCTGCTGCGCGAGTACGGGCAGGCCTTGAGCGCCTTCTGGAACGACATGGGCGACCGGATGGACGACGTCGTGGTGGTGACCATGAGCGAGTTCGGCCGCACCGCGCAGGAGAACGGCAATCGCGGCACCGATCACGGCCACGCCAACAGCATGTTCGTGATGGGCGGCGGCGTGAAAGGCGGCAAGGTTTACGGCAAGTGGCCCGGGCTTGGAACGGAGCAGCTCTACGAGGGCCGCGACCTGGCGCTGACTACGGATTTCCGCGACGTGCTGGGCGAACTGGTCTCGCGGCACCTGGGCAATCCGTCGCTGCAGACGGTCTTCCCAGGCTACGATCCCAAAGTGCTCGGACTGGTATAACTCAGGCGCGGCCTTGCGCGGCGAGCAGCATGGAGTTCATGCAACCGAGTAAGTAGGCGAGGGCCGGGTTGGCACGGAAGGTTCCGGGTCCCCTGCCGGCGCCTCCTCCACCGCCTCTTGCACCTTCGGCTCTCGGGTCGGTGCCCAGGCCCGGAACGTGATCGGGGATGACGATCCCTTCGAATTTGACGTCTACCAGCGCCCGCATGATTTTGTTCATGTCGTAGTAGCCGTCATCGATCATGGTCTCGGTGAAATGCGGCAGGGGCGCGCTGACGTTGCGGAAGTGGATCTTGAAGATCTTCTTCCGCGCCGAAGTAGCGGATCATCTCTTCGGGGTCCTTGCCGGTCAGCTTCTTGCCGCCTTCCAGCCAGGATCCGCAGCAGAGGCAGATTCCGATGTTGGGACTGTTGGCGATCTCCAGAGCCCTCTTATAGCCCTCGAAATTGGAGAAGATACAGCGCGGAACGCCGGCGAGCATAGGCTGCGGCGGGTCGTCCGGATGGATACCGATTCGCACGCCGGCCTCTTCGGCTACCGGGACTACCTTCTTAATGAAGTAAGTGTAGTTATCCCAGATCTCTTCCTTGGTGAAGACGCGGCCGTGGGAGAGGGGCTCCGCGTAAGACTTGCCGCTCCAGTTCCCGCGGGCATTGGGGCTGGACAGATCGAGCGAGGAGCCGGCGTAGCCGCGGGGCATGACCTCGCGGCCGCTGCGCCAGATGCCGTTCCCCATATGGGCATAAGTGGAGTAAGGAATGCCGGCTTTGCCCAGGTAGCGGATGTAGTTCAGGTACTCCTCGATCTTCTGATCGCGGCCGGGAAGATTCAGCGTGACTTCCGGCATGTTATGCAGACTGCCGCTCGGCCCCACGCCGCTGCCGATGTTATAGACCTTGAAGCCGCCGGCCTCCCATTGCTCGCGCATCTTAATGAAGCCTTCGGCGGTGGCCGTCTCGGGAGTCGCGGCGAGACTTACCCACTTCACCCCAAGCTGCTTGAGGTAGAGCATGTTCTCTTCGGTGGGCTGGCCGGCGCTGGTGCCGATCTTGATGCCCGGCGGAATGGGCCGCAGCGTGGCGGAACTGGTGCCGGCGGAGGACAGCAGCGCCGCTCCGCCGAGGGCCATTTTGGCGAAATCTCGGCGCGCCGGATTCGGATGGCGCCTCACTCTTCTGGTGGGATTCGGGTTGTTCATTGTGGGTTCTCCTCTCCTATTAAAACTCCGCGCGGATCGAGGCCTGAACGTTGGCCTGTCCGGTGCCGAAGTTTGAAAAGTCTCCCAGTACGCCGGTGAATCTGGCCCACGAGGTGACGCTGTTCAGATTGTACGTGGTATTCGGCGCGGAAAGGTTGCGGGCGCTTCCAGGGCAGGTTGTGGCCATCCAGCCGGAGACTGAGCTTCAGGCGTTCGTCGAGGACTTTCCAGCTCTTGGTGGCGAAGCACTGCATCCACCAGATGCCGGGAGCCTGCAAGACCCTGGCGCCCAGCGATCCGACGGTGTAGGAGGCGGGATACGCGAAGGCGTTGATGTCGAAATAGGGGTTCTGCGCCGCTGTTGGAAAGCGATTGCCCATGCTCCAGTGATCGATCTTCACCTGTTCGACCGGCACCAAAGCATTGACCGGCGAGGCCGTCAGGTACCGGTTCGGGCTGCCGCTGGAGCCCACCGATAGCGGAATTCCGGAGAGTATGTTCTCGCTCACGTCGACCTTCCACCCACCCAGGATGGCGTTGAGAACTCCGCCGCGGTTGAGCCATTTCTGGCCCTTGCCTACCGGCAGTTCGTAAATCACGTAGGCGCCGAAGGAGTTCTCCTGGTCATAGGAGGTCCGCGCCTTGCCTTCCCGGTTGTAGTAGCCGAGTTGATCGGAATTGCTGAGCGATTTCGAGTAATTGTAACTGGCGTTCAACACTGAGCCCTTTGCCATAGCGCTTCTCCAAGGTGATGTTTCCGCTATGCCAGGTATTGTGGTTGAAGTTGGACAGCAGGTTGATGGTGCCGAACTGCGGGTACATCAGATAATTCTGCTGCGCCTGGAAGACCGTATCCTGCAAAGCGCGGTTGCCGCCCAGCGCGATGGACAGCGGAATCTGGTTGATGTTCCAGTTACGCTCCAGCCCTACGCCCGCGGTCCCCTGGTAAGTCAGGTTCACTACCCAGGTGCTGGCCATCTGATACTGGAAGCCCGCCGACCAGTTCATCACATAGGGATTCCGCAAATTGGGATCGCGCCAGGTGGCGGTGCGGCTGCTGTAGCTTGCGCCGGTATAGGGAACGGTGCCATCGGCGATTTACCGTGTACTGTATCGGCCCGGGACCGTCCTGTAAGCGGAATACGTACCGCGGGTCGCCCGTCGGCTGAAGAATATTGAACGAGCCGGCGTACTCGTCGAAGCCGCCCGCGCCCGCGCTATCGACGGTCATCACGCCAAAGGAGGATCGGAATACCCACTTCGGATGGAAGTTCCAGGCCAGTCCGAGCCGGGGCTGGAAGTTATTCAAATCGCGCTTGCCGATCGACGCCGTTTGGATGCGTGATCGCGCCCATCAGCCCAGTTACCGGATCTTTCACGGTCGGGTCAAACTGCGACTGCTGGTCGTACTTGGTCTTGTAGGGCGACTGATAGGTCCAGCGCATGCCCAGGTTCAATGACAGTGTCGGCGAGATCTTCCAATCATCCTGGATGTACAATTCGTGGTCCCACTGGCGCGGGAGGAAAATCGCCAGCGGCTTGGTGAACGTTGCGCTGGACACGACACCCATCTCGAACGCGGCGAAATCGTTGCCGGTGTTCTGGGCAAAGGGAAGCGCCGTACCGCCGCTGAAGTTGTACTGACCGGAAGGCAGGGAGGTGGTCTTGTTGCTGTACTGCGTCCAGATCATTTCGTAGCCGATCTTCAGGCTGTGCTTTCCAGCGATGCGGGTCAGGTTATCCTGGAGGACCCTGTCCTCACCGACCTCGCGCGAATATCCCATCGCGGCCAATGCCGTAGCCGATGTTGAAGTACGGGAAGGTATCCGTGCCGACGCCGGGGATGCCCAGATTGTACTTACTTGCGTCGGGTCGCGCCGGATTGGAATTGGCGCGGCGATTGTAGCCGAGCCGGAATTCGTTGAACATCACCGGCGAGAAAATGGTGGTGAAGTTGATGACGCCGTTGATGTCGTCGACCGGATTGATTTCCCGGCTGGCGTTGAATTGCGCCTGGGCGAAATTGTCGCCGTTCTGGCCGCGGTTGTGATACTGGGAATAGCGGAAGATAAATCTTCTCGCTCGGAGGAGAACTGGTGGTCGAGCTTCTCGTCCCAGCGGTCCCTGTGAAGGCACCTGCAGGTATTGTTGAACAGCAGATTTCCCGACGGGCCGGTTCGGGTCGGGCTCCCGACCTGGTTTGGCTTATTCCAGATGCCCAGAGCGAGGAACTTCACTGCCACGGGATCAAACAGGTTCTTGGGAACGATGTTGCCGGGCAGCGGGTCGCGAGTCCACGTGGTACCGACCAGCCGGGTTGAGAACGGATTGTAAATCGGCAGGCCGCCGCCGGGGGCTTCGGAGAAGGAGAAGTCGCCATTGAGCATGGCTTCCGTCGGCACGGTTCCCACGGTCTGGTTGATCGTGTGTTCGTGATTGATTGCGTAATCCGACAGCCAGAAGGTCTTGTTCCTGCCGTTGTAAAGTTTCGGAATCACCAGCGGGCCGCTCATGACAAGGTCGAAGGTTTCGTAATACCAGGGAGCGTCTTTCGGGAGGGGAGTCTGGGTGAGATAGCCGCGATGGACCCACTTACCGTTCAGATAGCGATCTTCAAACGACCCATGCAGAGAATTGGTGCCCGATTTGTACACCATCTTCATCGAACCGCCGGCGGTGTGGCCGTATTCGGCGGAAACTCCGGTGGTGAGCACTTTGACTTCTTCCATGGCGTCCGTGCTGCCTTGGACTACGCCATCCACCTGGTTCACAACGCCCGTGTACGGCGACTTGGCGGTGATGCCGTCCAGGGTGGCGCCTATATCGTTCTGTGCCTGACCGACGATGTGGTCGCCGGCCTGGCTCTGCACGGCGACGATGCCCGGCATGTACTGCATCAGGTAGACTGTGCGTTTCATTACACCGGGCACTTCTTTGAGAACCTCGGCAGGCAGCACGTAGGAACTTACTACGTTTTCCGTGTTCAGCAGGGTGGCGGCGCCGCTGACCGTGACGCTATCGGTGACGGCGCCGACTTCCAGCACGATATCGACGCGGGGCACCTCGGCGGAGCGGAGTGTAAGTCCATCGCGCACGAATTCTTTGAAGCCCGCGGCTTTCACCGATATCCGGTAATCTCCGGGGATCAGATAGGGCACATAGTAGGCGCCCTCGGCCGTGGTGGTCGTGGTCGTCACGAAGGCGGTCGCGGTGTTGACGACGGTAACGCTGGCTTGTGCGACGAAGGATCCGGAGGCGTCCTTCACGGTGCCGACCAAGGTGGCGCCACCTCCGGTTTGTGCCATCACTACGGTTGTCGCGACCAGCATCGTCGCGGCTGCCCGGAATGCTGCAGCGTGTACGAAAGCGCTGATTCTCTTTTTCGTCATCGAGATTCCTCTTCCCACCTAGAAGTGCAGGCACTCGACGGCTTACATGGCTGGCGCCGAGTTGCCAAGATTGCTCAGTGGCGACGATATACTATATTTCGGCTGGGCACAACGTTTGGAATACGTCCTAACGTAAGTGAAGCGTGATGAAAATAAAGGGTTACACGGGGAGATATGCTCGTAACGGTAGCTACCTGGGGTTAATGAGTTATATCCCACGCTCCCTTACGGTCGCGGCTCGGACGCCGCTCAGTGTGCACGGTTGCCGGCGATGTAGACGGAGTTGATTGCCCGCGTGTTCCGGATGTCCTGAAGCGGATTGCGATCGAGCACGATCAGATCGGCCCAGCGGCCCGGTTCGAGTGTGCCAAGCTCTTTGGTACCCAGGAACTGCGCGGCGCTACCGGTAGCTGCAACGATGACCTGCATTGGGGTCAGCCCGGCTTGTGCCATCAGTTCCATTTCCCACTGCTCGAAGTAGCCCGGAAAGCGGCCCGGAGGTCCGGTATCGGTGCCGAAGCCGTATCGGACACCGGCATCGGCTAACAGCTTGAGGTTTCGTTTCGCGGTTTCGAAGAAGACGCGATATTGGCCGAAATGAGGGTCGGATGCAATGGACTTCTGATACGCCGCACTCTTGAGCGTCTCAATGGCGACCGGGGATACGCCACGTGTGAAGAATGGATCTTCGACGAATTCCGGAGTCTTCGCGTAAATGAACATGGATGCTTCGCGCGTCAGGGTGGCGGCAAGTTGCCACGTACCATGCTCTTTCATCGCGGCGATCAGGCTCGCATCCACGTTCTTATCGCGAACGCTGTGTGCCAGCCCATTGACGCCATACTCGACGAGTTGCTTCGCGTCGGCCAAATAAAAGATGTGGGCGGCAACCGGCAGATGGCGCTTGTGGGCTCCATCGATGATGGCTTTGGCTATGTCGTACGGCATCTTCTTCTGGGCGCCCAAATGATCGTCCATCCAGAGTTTGATGATATCGACGCCCTTCCTGGCTTGTGCCTCCACAGCCGCGTCCGCTTCCGCCGGGGTGGCGACTCCGGGAGTGACGCCCTCGAGGCCGCCGTATCCACCCTTGAAGACGAAGCCCTGCCCGGCAGTGTAGATTCGCGCTACCGCCGGCCTGCCGGCGCGCTGCTCCGCGCGAATCTTGAAAACCAGATCCTGATCGGTGCCCAGGCTCAGTACTGTGGTTACGCCATACGACGCGTAGGTCGCGAGGTTCTTTTGGACGTTGTCACGCGTGTAGAACTTCGCGTCCTGCTGGAGGTCGACCGTATTCCCGACGTGTCCATGCAGGTTGATGATTCCGGGCATGACGAACTTGCCAGTGAGGTCAACGGTCTGGGACCCGGCCGGAGGTTTGACTTGCGCCGAGGGTCCGATCCAGGTGACGCGGCCGTTGTCGACGATCATGGCGGAGGACGGGGCGGGAGGGCGGCCGGTGCCATCGATCAACGTAAAGTTCTTGAGGACCTTGACTTCGCCGCGGAGTAAGGCCGCGAACATCAATAAGAAGGTTGCGGCAAGTGCGATGTATCTGTGTCGGGCCATGTTGAATCGTCCGCGTCGTTCAGAGAACATATCATCGATTGATTGAGACATGCAAGCCGGGCAGTGTTGGAGTACAATCGCTACACGCTGGACGGCAGCGCCACCGGGGGAGGAGAAACTGCATGAAGAAAACCACTCGGGCCATGATTTTCGCCTGCCTGTGCCTGACATGGCGTTGATACGACGCTCGGCCTGGCACAACAGGCGAAGCCGAAACGAATTAATCGGGCGATCGAACTTCTGGGGCAGGGCCAGCCGATTTATTACACCGGTTCCCATTCCGGGACTGCGGGCACGTTTGAACAGGGCAAGAGTGATGCGCAGACTTTCGCCGACTATATCAGCTATGACATGGAGCATGCTCCGTTCGACGTAAAGGGTTTGTCGGAATATATGCGCGGACTGGCGGAGGGCGGCCCTACAAAGAGCGGCCATCGTACGCCGGCCGTGATCGTGAACGTGCCGGTGACGGGAATTGAAGAGGCTGCGGTGCGAGCGAATGCGTGGATGTTTGCCCAGGTGCTGGCGACCGGCGTTCACGGCGTACTGCTCTGCCATGCGGACTCTCCGGCCGCCGTGAAGGCGTTCATTGAAGCTGTACGGTTCCCACTGCACAAACAAGGTGTGACGCACGGGATTGACGAAGGCCGGCGCGGCGTGCACGGCGTGCCCACCGCGGCTCAGATCTGGGGAATCTCGGCCGACGAATATCTGGATCGGGCGGACCCGTGGCCGCTCAATCCGGATGGCGAGCTTCTGCTGGGCGTCAAACTGGAGGATAAGTATGCGCTGGCCAATGCGGACGAGATTCTGAAGATTCCCGGCGTCGCTTTCGCCGAATGGGGACCCGGCGACATGGCGCTATCGCTGGGTGTCCGCGCGTCCGGGCAGGCTGCGGTACGGGATCCCAGGATGCAGCAGGCGCGGGCTAAGATTCTGGCTGCGTGTAAGGCAAACAAGAAGTTTTTCCTGAACACCTTCGGCCCCACCGATGTGATCGACATGATCAAGGAAGGTGTCATGATCGGGCCGGCAACTCGCGAGACAGCGGAGATCGGCCGCAAATACACGAAGCGGGAAATGCCCTGGTGACCGGGAGGCCTTATGACCAAGCGGGAATTCCTCACGGCTGGGATCGGCGCGGGCCTGGCTTTGACGAACGGTAGCGGCGCCTTTGCGCAGCAGGCGTCGCCGCCGAAGCGGAGAGTTCCAACGCGGCTGGCGAAAACAACCAAGCTATTCAAGAGCCCGCAGGGATTTCCCAATGCGATTGCCGTCACGCCGGAAGGGTTGTGGATCGGCGAGCAAAAGCTGTCGGGCTCGCAAGCCGCCGCGTATCACCTGGACGAACCGAAGACGCTGACCGAAGAGGCCTGGCTTGTCGATTGGAATGGCAAGCTGCTGAAGACGGTAGCGACGCCTTCGAGAAACACCAGCGGGATGGCGGTGGGCGGCGGGTATGTCTGGATGGTGGCGAATGCGCCTCCGGAGGGTGTGTATCAGGTAGACATGAATTCGCGGCTGGTCAGCCACCGTCAGATTCCGCTCGGTCCCGCGAATGACGGCGGCGGCTGCCACGGCGCCCTGTGGCACGACGACAAGCTGTGGATCGCGTCGCTGCGGCTTCGCGGGAATCTTCGGGTGGACCCGAAGACTTGGGAGCCGGAATTCCTGATCCCGTTCTACCAGGCTCCGGACAGGGTGCGCTATCACGGCATTGCGTGGGATGACGGAACCATCTGGCAGGTCGTGGGCAACGATAGTAAGCGATACAGCGAGTACCGGCCTTGTCTGGTGAGGTACGAGGCGGCGACCGGCAAGGTGGTGGAGACGGTGGACTTCGCACCGAACTCCTGCGACCCGCACGGGCTGGCGATGCACGACGGGAAGCTCATCAGTTGCGATGCCGGCATCCATCCGGGCTGGCCGAATCGCGATAGTCCCACGGCCGGCTGGATCTTCCAAATTGACTTTGTCTGACCTACTTGTCCGGCAGAGAGAACACATATAGCGCGTTGCCGTTTCCCGGATGGTGGATGTCGGGCGCGATCGCGATCGGAACGTTCCTCGGGCTGCCACCGCCGAGACCGGTGGTTACCGCGATGTACTGCTTGCCGCCGATGGCGAACGAGACGGGAAAGCCCTGCACCGAGGTTCCGAGCCGGCTTTTCCAGAGGATCGCGCCGGTCGGCGACGTCGATGGCTTTGAAGTAACGGTCCAGGTCTCCCACAAATGCGACTCCGCCGGCCGTTGACAGCACCGCTGTCAGGAATGGCGCACGCTGCTCGATCGACCAGTTCTCTTTGAGAGTGTTCACGTCGTAGGCCGCCAGCTTGCCGATCTTGCCGTTGATGCCGGGCATTTCGTAGTAGCGCCGCTGCCCGGCACTGCCGCCCGAACCTTCCTTGAAGTCGACCGTACGCCCCATCATCTCCATGCAACTGCGGCTAAGAGGAATGATGAGCTGATCGGTTCCCGGATGGTAGCTCATCGCCTGCCAGTTGTGTCCGCCTTCGGTGCTCGGGCAGGCCTGAATCCACTTGCCGGTCTCCTGCTCTAAGATGTCGCTACGATAAGTCGGCTCGCCGGTCTGCGGATCGATCCGCGAGAAGACGTTCTGAAAGATGGTCTCTTTAAATGCCGAGAAACTTGTGGCTCTCGCGGTCGAGTTTCCAGAGCACGCCGGCCTTGCCGATGGAAAACATCAGCTTCCGGCCGCCGCTATCGACCAGCACGCGCTCGAAGACTTCGTCGAGATCCAGCGATTCGCCGGGAACGTGCTGAAAGTACCAGGCGAGCTTGCCATCGTCGGGATTCAGCGCGACTGTCGAGCTGGTGAACAGTGCCTTGTCGCCCGCTTTGGCGCCGCGGCTGGCCCGCATCCACGGCTTGGCCTGCGCGATGCCCCAATACGTTTCGTTGCAGATCGGGATCGTAGCTGCCGGTGATCCACGTCTCGCCGCCGGCGCGCATCAGGCTGGGAAGCGAGCCCCAGGTGTCGGCGCCCACTTGACTGTCGCGGGCCACGGTCTGAAACTTCCAGAGTTGCTTTCCGCTGGCCGCGTCATATCCGCTGATGAAGCAGCCCTCGGGCCGGAACTGCGCGCAGCCCATGAGACCTTGCACGACTTTTCCATGGATCACGAGCGGTCCACTGGTATTGCTGTAGCCTTTCTTCGGATCGGCGATGGCCGCCTGCCAGACGATCTTGCCGGTGCGCGCGTCGAGCGCGTAGAGCTGCGCATCGGTCGTGGCGATGAAGATTTTGTCATCGTAAATGCCGAGGCTGCGGGTGGCGCCATAGGCGCGCGTGGCACTGGGGCCGATGGAATTTTCCCAGATGAGATCGCCGGTGCGGCCATCGAGAGCCTGCACGGTGTTGCTGGTGTTGGCCAGATAGATGATGCCGTTGTGCACGATGGGCGTCGGCTCGTTGGCTCCGCCGTCGTTCATGGCCCACACCCACTCCAGGCGCAAATCCTTTACGTTCGCGGTCGTAATGGAGTTCAGCGGACTGTAACTGTGAGCCTGGTAGTTGCGGCGGATCATGAGCCAGTCGCCGGGATCGGGATTGCGGAGCATCTGGTCTGTGACGGGCAGGTAATCCCGAACCTGACCTGTCACGAGCAGCCCTATGGGCCGGGCGGCCTGCGTTGCGGTGGGTGCATCTGCTGTGGTGTTCTCGAGGATTATTCGGAGGGCCGCAGGCATGTCTCCGGTCGCGACCGAGCCAATCGCCAGACGATCGGCTGCAGTCAGCGGCTGGTTGCCCGCACGTGCGCCATTGGCAGAGAGGAGAAACGCGACGAGGTTAACGTAATTCTCGTCGCCCAGATTCCCGCGATCTCCCGGCGGCATGGTGGAACGGATGAACGTGAACAGGTCGCTGGTGGTGCGGGCGCCCCACGCGCGGATGAAGTTCGACCCCGCGAGTTCCGCCGCCTCGTTGCGGCCTCCGAGTTCCGGCAGATGGCAGCTCGCGCAGTGCGACAGATACACGGCGCGTCCGGCGTCGGCTTGTCCCGCGGTGTAGGGTCCCACCGTTCGTGTCTGGCCCGAAGCAGTGACTACGCCAAAGGCCGCTGTGACGACCAACCACCGAACCGTGCCAGGTTGCTTCATCGAAACCCCTCGCCTTCGACACAACATTGTACTTATATTGAGTGAAGCGAGGGGTGTACGAATCCGGGGCGATACTAAACGGCTAAGCCGCCTTTGTCCGTGACGCCTTCTTTTCCGCCGACGAAGATTGGGCAGCCTCAGCCTTCTTAGCCGCCCATCGCTTTTTCAGCGCTGCCACTATGTTGGCCTTACCGGCTGCACTGAGTTTGCGCTTCTGTTTCTTAGGTGCTTTGGGCGCGGCGGCAGATTCGTCCTTTGTCGCTGCCCATCGTTTGCGCTGCGCCTCCGCGATTGCTTTACGGCCCGCTGCACTCATACCGCGTTTCTTGCGCACCGCCGGCTTCGGGGCGGGTACTGAGGCGCCGGGAGAGAGCATGGCGCGCAGTTCTGCTATTTGAGCATCGATGCGTTGCTTTTGAGCTTCAAAGCCGTCGATAGCGGCTTCAATAATTTGTGTTGATAGTTGTGGCATTATCTTAGTCCTTCGCGATGTGATCTATATCTATATTGCCACACGCACAATTCTCCCAAGGAAGGTTGGAGGCAGGATCTGCCCGGTAATGATAAACTCGTTGATACTTGTCCTATGACCTTTGGCCGGTCCACATGCTGCCTGGTGACTATTGCTCACACTGCCTGTCGCTCTTGTCGCGCAGCAGGCGCGCTATTCCTTCGACGACGCACAGCGCTTTCTGAAAGCTAATTGCCAGGCCTGCCATCAGGGGACGGCTGCCGCCGCCGGCTTCGATATACAGCAGATAGCCTCGCCCGCTGCAATTCGATCGGAAGCCGCGCGTTGGAACATGCTGGCTCTCCGCGTTCGGAACGGAGAGATGCCGCCAAAAGGCGTCCCCGCTCCTCCCGCCGATCAGAAGGAGCAGTTTGTTAACTGGGTCACGGCATCTCTTCGCGAGGCTAGCTGCGCGGCCGGCGCCATGCCGAGCCCCACGAGCATCCGTCGCCTGAATCGTGACGAGTATGCAGCTACGATTCGCGACTTGCTCGACATACAAATAGATGTCACCAGTTCGCTGCCTGCGGACGGAGCGGGAGGCGAAGGCTTCGACAACGCGGGCGAGACGCTGTTCCTGTCTCCGCTGCTCTCGGAAAAGTACATGCAAGCCGCGAAGTTCGCGATGGATGTCGCGGCGAAGGAGTACAAGTCCCGCGAGAGGATTCTGGTGGCGCATCCCGGCAACGGCGTTTCACCGGAACAGGCCGCGCGGGAAATCCTGAAGGCCTTTCTGCCGCGGGCATTCCGGCGTCCGGCGACGGACGATGACATCGCGCAGTATCTCACGCTGTTTCGCGCGGCTCGCAAGCAGGGTCAGGAATTCGAGCCCGCTATTTTCTTCACGCTCCGGGCCTCGCTGGTCTCGCCGAGATTCCTGTTTCTCGCCGAACCTCCGAACAACAGCGGTGACGTTCGGCCTCTCGACGCCTATTCACTGGCGTCGCGCATGTCTTATTTCCTGCTGGGCAGCATGCCGGACGAGTTGCTCTTCGACATCGCGGCCGCCGGCAAGCTCCACAATCCCGCAGTGGTTCACGAACTGATTCCGCGGATGCTGCGGCGCGAGCAGGCATTGGAATTCGCCAAGCGCTTCGTCGATCAGTGGCTGCGCGTGCGGCAGCTGGATACGGACAAGGCGCCCGACGCCAAGCTGTTTCCCGCGTGGAGCACCGATGAGGAGATCCGCTCCGACATACGACTTCAGCCTGCCATCTTTTTCCAGGAGATTCTCAAGCGCGATCTCTCGATCCTGAACCTGATCGATTCCAGCCAGACGATACTCACGCGCAAACTGGCGCGGCATCTGGGGGAGACGGTCAAATTCACGAACGACGCGCAGCAGCCACAGTGGACCGACTTACCGCCGGGATCGACTCATGGCGGCCTACTGGGCATGCCGGCGATTCTGGCCGTATCCTCTTATCCGTACCGCACCAGCCCCGTGCTGCGCGGCGCATGGATTCTGGAAGCGATTCTGGGTACACCGCCGCCCCCTCCGCCCGCCGACGTTCCGGCGCTCGAAAAGCAGGCGTCCGCCGAGGCCAAAGACTGTTCGGGAGATGCTCACGCAGCATCGCGCCAATCCCGTCTGCGCGAGCTGCCACAGCCGGATCGACCCATTGGGTTTCGCGCTGGAGAACTACGATTTTATCGGCCGGTGGAGAGACGAGGAGGCCGGGAAGCCGATCGACAATCGCGGCGAACTGCCGGACGGCACAGTCGTCGCCGGGCCGCAGAGCCTGAAAGCGGCGCTGCTGGCGCGTAAGGATCTTTTTGTACGCAACTTTACATCGAAGATGTTGGGTTATGCCCTGGGCCGCGGTCTGACACCGCAGGATTCCTGTACGGTGGACCGCATTGTAGCCGAGTTGAGAGACAATGATTATCGGGTCCAGAAACTGATCGAGTTAATTGTGTTGAGCGGGCCGTTTCAGAATCAGCCGCCCGCCGCCGTGAAGCCGAAAGGCCGCCAGCAGGCAGAGATCAAACACTGAGGACTTACCAATGAAGATTTCGCGTAGAACGCTGCTCCGAGGCGCCGGCGTCAGCCTGGGCCTTCCCTGGTTAGAGGCGATGATGCCTTCCGCGGCACGCGCGCAATCGCAGGCGGTAAAGAATCCGGTACGCATGGCGGTGCTGTACATGCCGAACGGAGTCAATATCGCGCATTGGTATCCGAAGGGTGTGGGCCGCGACTTTCAACTCTCGCCGACGCTTGAACCGCTGGCAGGCCTGAACGACCAGATCCTCGTCTTGAGCAATCTCTGGAATGCGGGCGCCAAGGGTGGCGACGGCCACTATTGCAAAGAGTCCGCCATACTTACCTGCGCCACCATCAAGAAGACTCCCGGCGTCGATATCGGCAACGGCACTTCGATGGACCAGTTGGCCGCGCAAAAGCTGGGCGAACACACGCCGATCGCCTCGCTGGAACTCGGTATTGCTCCGGTTGCCGTGGGCGTGGATCTCGCCGTGGGATACACGCGGATTTACGGTTCGCATATCTCCTGGAGCAATGCCAATACGCCGCTGGCGCGCGAACTGAATCCGCGCGGTGTCTACGAGCGCCTGTTCCGCGCCGGTTCCGCTCAGGCGGGCGATGCCGCGAAACTGGATACTTTATTGCTGGACCGCGTGCTTGGAGACGCCAAGCGTCTGCGCGCCGAAGTGGGCGCCGCGGACGGTGTCCGGCTGGACGAGTACCTGTCAGTGATGCGCTCGATCGAACAGCGCGTGCAGCGGGCCTCGGGCACCGAAAAACGAGACTGGAAGCCGCGCACGCAGTTGA
Source organism: uncultured Solibacteraceae bacterium (assembly GCA_963792055.1). Lineage (GTDB taxonomy): Bacteria > Acidobacteriota > Terriglobia > Bryobacterales > Bryobacteraceae > Solibacter. Next base: position 535,767 of record CAWBUV010000014.1, read on the forward strand.
AACTCGAAGCGGCACCGACGGACCAGCCTGCCAGCCACGAGGAGCATTGCCGGCTGATGCTCGATATGATCGCCACTGCTTTTCAGAGCGACACGACGCGTATCAGCACGTTCATGTTCGGAAATGCGGTTAGTAATGTGAGCTTCCGCTTTTTGGAAGGCGTAAATCTCGGTCACCACGATACCTCGCATCACGGGAAGACCGAAGACAAACTGCGGCAGTACCAGATCATCAACCGCTGGCATGTGACGCAATACGCGTATCTGCTGAACAAGCTGAAGTCCATGAAGGAAGGCGACTCCACCGTTCTGGATAACTCGATGATCCTGTTCGGATCGGCGCTGAGCGATGGCGACAGCCACAATCCGCACAAGCTGCCGCTCGTGCTGGGTGGGCGCGGCGGCGGACGGATTGCTGCCGGACAACACCTGCAGTACACGGACGACACTCCGCTGGCAAATCTCTACGTGTCGATGCTGGATGCATTCGGCGCTCCGGTGGAGCGCTTCGCGGACAGCACCGGCCCTCTGCCGGGAGTGTTGGCGTAGTATGCGCAGGCTAGCGGCCGTAGCGATCTGTTTCGCGGTATCGGTATTGAGTCTGCCTGCCGCCGATCTCTCGGGCATCTGGCTGGGAAGCATCGCAGGCGGGGGCCGGCGCAACCAGGTGCAGGACGTTTCCTTCCAGTTCGTGCAGAAGGGCGCCACGCTCACCGGGAAGTTATATGTCGACTACGGCAGCGTCCCGATATTAAAAGGCACCATCGACGGGGAAAAGATTGAGTTTCAGGTGGAGGTCCGCGAACAGGCGGGCAACGAAATCAATCAGTCCGTCCTGCGGTTTACCGGCACGCTGAAGGACGGCGAAATTGAAATCACGCGCCAGCGGGAAGAAATCCGTGCCGCCGGCAACTCCGGTGCGGCCTTCGCGCGGCCCGGATCTCAGACCTTCCGCCTGAAGCGTTTGCCTTGAACTGCTGACTCTTATTTTGCCGCCGGCAGTTCCTTTACGACCTCTTCGAGAGTGTCGGCCAGGATGAAATTGTCGAAGTAGATGGTGTCGACCGAGGGACGGTGCGGGCTGCGATGGATTCCGGGCTGGCAGAAATAGACGCTCTCGGGACCCTTGGTCTTCAGCTTCTTGTCGAGCACCAGCACGCCATCGAACCAGAGCCGCGTGTTTCCCTTGGTCGTCGTCTTCCGACCAGTGGATGTGCATCGCCATCTGGTGCCATTTGCCGGTGGTGAAATCCGCCTGCCAGTGTGTGCCGTTGCGACCGAGGTTCCCGGTGCCGTACTTGATGAGCGTCCCGCCCCCTTCTTTGGGCTCGACCCACCAAGTCATGACGTTGTCATATCTGGGCGGCGGAGTTCCCTCCCAATAGAAGAAGTTGTCGCGGTCCTTGGGCGGCTCGGCCATGTACATGTAAAAGGACATGTAGGTGTCGGAGCCTTCGTCGACGGTGACCTTTGGTCCACCGATCTGCACGCGCAACTGCTGGGCGTTGAACACGTCGTCTTCGTGGATGGTGAACTTGCCGGCGTACTTTCCCTGCTGGACGATGTCGGTGACCACCTGGATGTTTCTGGGAGTCGCATTCTGTCCGCGGATGCCGGTCTGGTTCCACTCGCTGAGGTCGCCGGTTTCGAAGTCGGCCTTGAAGATAATTTTGGCCGAGGCGGAGCCGATCACGCAGAACAGGCCGGCCGACACAATCAGAGGCACCGAATACCGGCGCGGATCTTTCACAAGAGCGCATGCGGCGTGCGACTTCATTTGGATTCTCCCCTGGGACGATGTCCGGCTCCCAGTTTGCCACAGATATTCTGCAGGACTATAGCGGTTCATCTGAAAATGAAAGGATGCCGTTCGGGTACCTTGGACACGCTTGCCGGATCGCCGCCGTACTTGCATACGGCCTTGGCGGACTTCAGGCGCAGTGCCTGGTACCCTTTCCCGGAGGCAGCAAGGTCAATCCGAATCGGCCACGCGACGCGGAAACGCCGGACGCCCGTTTCTCGCCGCTCGCTACGGTCAACCGCCAGTTACCGCAATGGCTTTGTTTTACCGCCGGGTACCGAACGCGCTTTGAAGGCTATAACGGCGCCAACTTCCTGGCCAACGCATCGGATTCCTACCTGCTCACGCGCTTCCGGTTGGGCGCGCTGATCCGACCGTCCACGTGGTTTAGGGTATACGCAGAGTTGCAGGATACAGATGCTTTCCTGAAGAACCCCCCGCTCGTCCCGCCCTATCAGGAGACGTGGGACCTGCGCCGCGCCTACGTCGATTTCGGCGATGTAGAGGCCGGTCGAGTCGCACTGCGCGTGGGCCGCCTGGATCTAAATTTCGGCGACGGGCTGCTGATCGGGACATCTTACTGGCGCAACGCCTCGCGCGGTTACGACGCAGTGCAGGCGGTGGCAAACTCGAGTTGGATCAAAGCCACCGCTTTCGCCGCATCGCCGGTGGCTATACACGAGAACGGGCTGAGTCACCATCAGCCTGGAAACAACATTTACGGGCTGGATGCCAAGTTACCGACCGCGGTGCCGAGGGCCGTGCTCGAACCTTTCATCTTTTGGCGCGTGGCGCCGCGGCTCAACACCGAAGAGGGGACGGCTGCCAAACTGGACCAGGAAACTGTTGGAGTCCGGTTGTCGGGCCTCATCGGCCGTTCGGTGGACTACGAGACGGAGGGCGCCGGACAATTTGGCAAGCTCGGCTCCGACAAGATTCGCGCCAGGGCATGGATGGGCAGCGCCGGCTATACCTCGACTGTGTTTGGCCGTAAGGCCCGAATGTTCGGCGCGTTTGATTTCGCGTCGGGCGATCGGAATGGGGCGGATGGCCGACACGGCACGTTCGATCAAATTTCTCCGAACCTTCACGACCACCTTGGCCTGGCGGACCAGTTCGCGCGTCAGAATCTCAAAGCCGTTCGATTCGGTGGACGCATGTGGCTCAGGAGCAACTGGATTCTGGCCGCCGCCTGGAACGACTACTGGCTGGCATCCGCCACCGACGCCCTGTACAATTCTTCGGCCGGTGTGGTCGCCCGGGACTTGAAGGGACGGTCCGGCACCCACATCGGAGAAGAGTACGATCTCCAGACTTCTTACCGGTACGACCGTAATCTGGAGTTCGGCGTAGGGCTGGCGCGCGTCCTACCCGGGCGGTTCCTCGTCAGAACCGGCCACCCGAACTCATACAATTACTCCTATCTGATGATGAGCTACAACTTCTTCTAGTGCATCTGGTTCCAGTACGGTTGCCAGTACCTTCCCGACTGGACTAATCGACAGCAGAGGCGCACAATGCATTCACTGGGAGCGGATGATGCAAGTGTGGGAAGACCGGCTCGAACCCTCTAAGAGGCTGCCAACGACGATTCGGTTGTGCAGAGTGTGCCAAAGAGAAACGGCGCACCAGATACGCTCCGGCTGCGGGGCGGTAGCGAAGATTTGTATCCCTTGTCTGGAGCACTCGCTGATGAACGGACCGGGGCGGGATTAGGAGCGGCGAAAGACATCGCGGGCCAAAGAGTTTGTCAGGTCTTCAATGCCACGTAGCAGCGTGGTGAACGACCATACGTGCGCCGCAGGCAACTGTTGGGACTCCTCCGCGCAGTACGCCTGAATAGTCTGTTCCAGAAGCTCGGACGAATCCTCGGGCGCTTCTCTGGCGGCCGCGATACCCTCAATGCGATCGGCCATCTCCTCGAGTATTCCACTGGAACGCTCGTCGTAGGCGCGATGGGCGTGCCGTACAGGCTCTGACAGCTCAAAACCCGGGACCTGGAAGCGGTATTTCAGAGAGGCGACCCTCATCACAAAGAGCGTGCGGAGTTGTGGTTGCCAGCGACGGATGTGGCTGCGCATCACCAGATCCTGCTGCCGCGAGGGGCCGAATTCGAAGAGAACGCCATCGGCAAGGGCCCTCACCTTGTCGAACTGCGTGTCAATGGTCTCACGCAGAGCATAACTGCGTTCGGTGGCCACGGGGATATCCGCCAAGACTGGTTCGCGTGCGAGTTGGGCAAGCAGGCGGAATGTGTGAACGAACTCCCTCTTCATCTCGACTCCGGCCGGAGCGCCCCAAAGCTGGTCGAATACGAGCCACATCATGAATAGGCCGAGCAGTACGCCGGCGACGCGGTCCCGGGCCACCGCGAGCGACGTCTGAATGGTGAATTCCTGCAAGTTGATCAGGTAAAAGGCGAGGGCGACCTGCAATCCGAAATAGGACAGTCGAGGGCTGGATGTCATCACCCACGAGGCCATGGCCGTCACCACCATGAAGAGAACGGTGAATCCGCCAATGGAATCGAGGTAAGGAAGAATGAAGATCTGCGAGCCCATTCCGATCACGACACCGCCTACGAGGGCGCCGGTGAAACGGAGGAATTGCTTTTGCCGTGACGCCCCAATCGTGGAAAGGGCGGTGAGCAGACATGTAGTGACAGAAGTAGAGATACCCGGCCAGGCGACGGCATTGTAGATGACATAACAGGCGGATGCCGCCAGGCAGCCTTTGAACGCGAACTTCAGATACTCCGGCTTGACGAGCGCGGCTGGGGCGATTCACGTTCGAACGCGGTACGTCCTCAGAGAGCGGCAGGTACTCGTGCATGGATCGAGAACCGGCAAACGCCTGCGGGATCAGCGATACAGTCGCTTCCATCTCATGCAGAAACGGGACATCGCTCGAGTGCTCTTCATCAGGGGCGAAGTGAATCGCAGTTGGGATTCTCCGGTTCACCAGATCCGCGGCGATGTTAGCCACGGTTTCGGACAAGGCCCGCAATCGATACCGGTCTTCAGGGGAGGGTTCGAAGCTGAGCTGCATCAGGGTTGCGGCGGTCTCCACGAGCTGGCCAACAAGATCCGCAACCCCGCTCATGTGAGCGCGGTACTGGGTGGAGTATCCGGAGCGCCGCAACAGACGGCGCAGGGTCGATGTGCCACGAACACCCAACCTGGTGACAATCTTTCTGGTGGCGTGATCTACAGGGCGGCTTTCGGCGAAGCAGAGCAACAGGCTCCGGACCACTTCCAGTCGCTCGGCAATGGGGAGAACAATATCGTCTCCCGGCTTCCTGCGGGCGAATACCAGCTCTACGAGAGCGGTAATCACGACCCCGATCAAGGTGGACAGCAAGAGCCGAAGCGTATCCTCCACGTTGGTTTCGGCCGATACATGACGGTCCCAGAGCGGAAGTCCGGCGGAGATGAGATTGGCGAACGTTACGGACGTACCGTAGTTGGGCAGCGCGGCGATCGCATAGAAGGCCAGGAACAACGAACCTAGGATCCAGAGAAAATGCAGCATTGGCAGGTCGATTACCAAGCGAGCCAAGATCAAGACGTAGGCGACGCCGATCCCGGTCACGAAGAATATGATTCCCGCTGACTCCAAAGTGGCGCGCGGACTCTCACGAGAGATGAACAATACATAAATCGCACCTTGGAATCCATAGGGAATCCGGAAAGTCATGCAGACGATCATGACCAGGGTCGCGGCAATCACCATTCGCGCGACCATGCTGAAGCGGCCCGGGTAGGGGACAAGCTCCTCTTTCAGGAATCCCCAGAACCAGAGCGAGCGCGGGGATGACTCCTGCACGCTTTGAACGAGGGTGGCCATCTCAGTGCCCGCGTATTACCACAACGGAGGATTCGCTGACGCGAAAGAGTTCGGGGGGAGGATTTTCCACATGGACGCGTACCGGATACCGGGCGGCCAGGCGCACCCAATTCAGAGTTCTCTGCACGTCCGGCAGACCTGGTCCCAGGCGGCCAATCACGTCCGCATCCGGAGTGACGCCGAAGCCGATGCTCTCCACGACGCCTGAAAAGCGGACGGTGGGTTTGGACATGACGTACACGTCGGCGCGCATCCCTGGAGAGATGTGTTGAAGCTGGCCTTCGCGGAAGTTGGCGACGGCCCACCATTTGCGAGCGTCAATCAGAATGAAAATCTGCTGGCCGATATGTGCGTAGGCTCCCTCGGAGATGGTCAGATTGGTTACCCGGGCTTCGAATGGGGAGTAGATGCGGCAGTTGTCGAGATTGTAGCGAGCATTCTTTACGGCGGCGGCTTTCGCGCCGCGCTGTGTGACTAGAGGCTCCAGGGTGGTCACGGCGTGCTGGCTCTGCTGGTGCTGCGCCTTGCTCTGTTCCAGCATTGCCAGCGAGCGCTCCCGTTGGGCGATAGCCGATTGCAATCCGGCCTGTGCGAGACGCAGTTGCGATTCCGCCTGCTTTAAAGCCTGCGCCTGCGCGATCTCGTAGGTTCTGGCGCGATCCACCTGGTCGGCGGTGACAAACTGCTTGGCCAGCAGCGGCTCGATTCGATGCAGATTGCTATTGGCGTACGCCCATTCGGCTCTTGCCCGGCTGACGCCCTGTCCGGCGTTGGCCACATCGGCCTCGGCCTGATCGATGGTTGCCTTGGAGCGGCTCACGTCAGCTTCGGTGCCCTGAATATTTGCCTGAGAAACCGAGACGGCGCTAACCAGGGCCGCGATTCGACGCGTCTCATCCACGATCTGTCCTTCGAGAGATGCCTGCTCGGACAGAGCTCTTTCCAGGGCGTAACGATAGGGCCGGTCGTCGATTTCAAAGAGTAGTTCACCCGGCTTGACGAATTGATTGTCGTGCACGTTCAGGTGCAGGATCGGGCCTTCCACCTGTGGCGCGATGCCAATGAAGTTGGCGACTATCTCGGAATCGTCGGTACGGGGATAGCGGTTCGTGAGATAGAGCACTACCAGCCCCAGCGCGATTGCGCCCGCCACGATTGCAACGCTGAGCACCTTGCCGATCGCCTTTCCCGCTTTCCCGTCCGGGTTGAATTTCATGAGCGTGTCCAACCTATGTAAACCAGCTATCGAAAGAAGGCGAGCCATAGCGCGAGCGTAATGAGTGCCGTGAGGCTCGGATAAGTCAGGATTGGAGCCGCGACCACGATCCCGATCCGCAGGAGCAGCCATCGGAAGGCCACGGTGAACAGCATGCCGGCCGCCAGGCACACCAGCCAGGCTGGGAAAGAAAGAGCCCACAATGTCGAAGGACGGCGCCCGGCCGCAGCCGGCGAGCACGAACGCCGCAGCGGCCGGCCAGCACCTCGCAGTGCGCAGGGATCGCCCCGGTTTCATGGCCGCGACCGCCTCGCGTTCGGTTGAATGGAATCGGCGGTACGGAACGCGAGATCGGCCAGCGTCGCGAGTACCTGAGTCTGCGCCTGCACCTCCACCGAGCGGGCTTGGGCGAGGACCCTTTGGGCCGCCGTCACATCCAACAGGTTGCGAACGCCGTAATTGTAGGATTCAAGGGCCGCCGCATAGGACTGGGTGGCGGCGTTCAGCAGCGCCGTCGCGGCCTCACGCTGACGAAAGGCCGTATTCAAGTTTGCGTAGGCGCTCCAGACTTCGTTTTCGATGCGATCGCGCGTCGCACCGACCTGCGCCTGGGCGCCCCTGATATCGGCTTCCGCCTGCTCTAAACGGCTTCGGCGCGCACCGCCGTCAAACACGGTCCAATTCATGCTTAACGCCAGTCCGCCGGTCAAATCGGTGGTGTATGCCCAGGGGAGCGCTTGCTGCTGCGCAAAAAGCGATTGAACGGCTGGGCCTGACTCCAAGCGTGAAAGTGGGAAAGAATGCGGCGCGCGCCTCTTTGCGCCTGGCCTCGGCGACCCGGATGCCGGCCACGTCCTGTTCGAAATCGGGGCGTTGCCCGAGTGCGCGCTCAATGGCCTGTTCGACGGTATCGCGAACGGTATCTGGGATGAGTAAGTCACTCAGCGGCTGGACCCGAATCGTGGTGGCGGCCGGCGCTCCGAGCGCTACCGCCAGGTCACCGCGGGCGATTTCTTCCGCCCCCAGCACGGCTTGCAACTCATACTGGGTTTGAGCGGTGGCGCTGCGCGCTTCCAGGACATCCGGCAGGGTTGCCAGGCCTTGCTGCAGACGTGCCTCGGCAGCCTGTTGAACCGCCTGCGCGTTGGCCAGACTTGCCCTGGCCGCAGCCTCCTGGCCCAACGCATTCAGTAAGCGATAGTAGGCCTGCTGGACCAGGCTAATGATTCTCCGGTGAACATCGTTGAAAGCGAAGTTGGCGATCAGGAGCCTGCGCGCTCGCGGCGCTGATCCGGCCACGGCGAGCGCCGAAATCAAAGATGGTGTAGTTCAAATCGAGGGCTACTTCAAACGCCGGAATGGTCTGGCGATAGAACTGGGTGCCGAACGGAATTTCCAAACGGTCCACGCTGAGCTGCGTGAGAGCGGCCAAGGTGGGATACAATTCGCTGCGTGCGATTCCGAGAGCGGCGGCCCCGGCGCGGGCGTTTTCCCAGGCCACACGGGTTTCGGGGTTGTGCGACTCGGCGAGATCGATCAGCTCCGATAAGGAATAGACTTTACCGGGCTCGATACGGGGCGGCGGCTGACGAAGGCGCTTCGCATCGCCGGCGATTTGCCGCTCTTCCGGAGTGTGCCATGGACGGTCGGGCGAAGGGGGAGGGCCTTGTGCCAGCAGGCGCATACCGGCAACCAGAATTGCGAGAGGAATTGCCGCAAGCGAACCCGTCGATTTCACAAGCGTGAAAACTGCGCGGTCCGGCCACGGACGGAACCCATGACCTCATTTACGGCCTAAAAGTTCCCTTGCAACCGCGACCACCTGGTCCGGCTCGAAACCGAACTTCCTCTGGAGTTCCTTCAGGGGCGCGGAGGCCCCGAACGTTTTCATGCCGATGATGCGGCCCGCGTTGCCGACATATCGTTCCCATCCGAAAGTGGAGGCCTGCTCGATGGCGACGCGCGCGGCGACGCTGGGGGGCAGCACGCTATCCCGATACTCCTGCGTCTGGTGATCGAAGATATCCCAGGACGGCATGGAGACGACGCGGGAGCGGATACCCTCGCGCGAGCAGGTTCTCGTGAGCATTCAAGGCAAGGCTGACTTCACTGCCGGTAGCGATGAGGATTACCTCGGGGCTTGCCGCCCGGGGCATCAGCCAGAACGTACGCGCCGTGAGCCAGCCCGGATGGCGGCGGCGTACTTGCTGCGATCCAGGGTGGGCAACGGCTGGCGCGAGAGAACGAGCACGGCGGGCTCGTGGCGCAATTGCATGATGTAGCGGTACGCCTCCACGACCTCGTTGGCATCGGCGGGCCGCAGCACGACCAGACCGGGAACTGCGCGCAGCGAGGCGAGCTGTTCCACCGGCTGATGGGTCGGCCCGTCTTCGCCGTCGCCCATCGCATCGTGGGTGAAGACGAAGATGGCCGGCAGTTCCATTAAGCGCGGCGAGCCGCATGGCGGGCCGCGCGTAATCGCTGAAGATGAAGAAGGTCGCGCCAAATGCCCTCAGCTTGGACAGGGACAGGCCGTTGACGATGGCCATCATCGAATGTTCGCGGATGCCAAAGTGCAGATTCTTCCCGCCGGGGGTATCGGCCTGGAAATCTCCCGCGCCCTCGTATTTCAGAAGCGGTTTTATTGGACGGCGCGAGATCGGCGGAGCCGCCGAGAAACCAGGGAATGTTTCGCGCGAGCACGTTGAGCACCTGGCCCGACGCATCGCGCCCGGCCAGGCCCTTCGGATCCGCCGGAAACACCGGAAGGTTGCGGTCCCACCCGTCGGGCAGTTCGCGCCGCTGCATCAGTTCGATTTCTCCCGCCAGTTCGGGATACCTGGTCCGATACGCCGCCAGGAGTTCCGTCCATTGACGCCGCGCCTGTGCGCCACGGGCGCCGATGCCCTCCGCGAAGTGCTCATAGACACCGTCGGGCACGAGGAATTGCGCGTCTTCAGGCCATCCATAGGCGCGCTTGCAGAGGCGGACCTCCTCTTCGCCGAGCGGCTCGCCATGGGCCGCGGAGGTGTCTTGTTTGTGGGGAGAGCCGTAGCCGATGTGGCTGTCCAGGACGATGAATGTGGGCCTGCCCTTCTCCTTGCGGAATACCGCGAGGGCGTGCTCGATGCGGTCAATGTCATTCGCGTCACCGACCCTCAGGACATTCCACCCATAGCCGATGAAGCGCGCTTCGATGTCCTCCGTGAAGGTGATTTTCGTGCTCCCTTCGATGGTGATGTGGTTGTTGTCGTAGATCCAGCAGAGGTTGTCGAGACCAAGGTGGCCGGCCAGGGACGCAGCCTCCGAGCTGACGCCCTCCATCATGCATCCATCTCCACAAACGGCGTAGATGTTGTAATCGAAGACCTCGAAGCCGGGCCGATTAAAGTGGTTGGCGAGCCACTTCTCGCCGATCGCCATGCCTACGCTGGTTGCGACGCCCTGGCCTAGCGGGCCGGTGGTGGTTTCGACGCCGGAAACCCAGTGGTACTCGGGATGACCGGGCGCCTTGCTGCCCAGTTGGCGGAAGTGGCGGATATCGTCGAGGCTTACCGAGGGGCGTCCCAGGATTTCGTAATCTTGATTCACCGCCTGCGTTTTCGTCAGGTGAAGGACGGACCAGAGCAGCATCGATGCGTGGCCGTTCGAGAGCACGAACCGGTCTCGATTGGGCCAAATCGGGTCCTGCGGGTCGAAGCGCATCACGCGATTCCAGATCGTGTAGACGAGCGGCGCAAGCGCCATCGGCGTGCCGGGGTGTCCGGAGTTCGCCTTTTGGACTGCGTCAATCGACAGCGTGCGGATGGTGTTAATCGACAGTTGGTCGAGTTCCGTACCGGTCATCGGGATGCACGATTTCCAAGACACTCACAGGTCTCTCCTTATCTGTTGATTGTTTGCGCTTCGAGAGAAGCCACTTTGCCGAGCCGGCGCAAGTGCCGGTCCGAATGGCTGAACCGGGCATCCAGAAACGTCTCGACGAGGTCCCAGGCAACGGCCGGCCCCACCGTCCGGCCGCCCATACAAATGATGTTCATGTGATCGTCCTCGACGCCTTGCCGGGCAGAGAAATGGTCGTGGACCAATCCGGCGCGGACGCCTGGAATTTTGTTGGCACAGACGGAGGCGCCCACGCCGCTGCCGCAGACCGCCAGCGCCTCGTTCGACCTCGCCCGCAGCCACAGCCTGCGCGAGGGGAATGACGAAATCCGGATAGTCATCGCCCCGGCTCAAGGTGTGAGCGCCAAAATCGAGCACCTCATGGCCCTCGATGCGCAGATGGGCTACTAACTCCTCCTTCAACGCAAACCCACCGTGATCGGTGGCGATTCCCGACGCGCATGTTATTCCCCTTCCCCAGCCCCAGGGGTTGATGGTCCTGCCGCGGCACGATCGGCGACGATGAGGGCCGAGGCGCGTTCGAACCCGCCCGGCCGGAATCGACAGATCGCCATCGAGCAGACGGCGCAGCATGGGCACCTTGTCGTCTCCCGTCACGACCCACAGGATGCGGCGGGAGCGATTAAGGATCACGGGATAGGTCAAGGTCATCCGTCGCCTGCCCTGGTAGGGTCCGGTCAGGGCAACGTCCACGTCCGCGGCATCGAGAACCTTGTCTTCCGGCACCAGGGATGCAGTATGACCGTCGGGCCCGAGGCCGAGGTGCACGAGGTCGAGCACCGGTGGGGACCCGGCGATGGCGCGAAGTGTCGCAGCGTACTGGGCACACGCAGCCTCAAGATCGGCTGCTTCGACCGGCATGGCATGGATCTGCGCAGCGGGCAAGCGGGACATTGTCCAGCAGGCTCTCGCGCAGATGGGTGAGGTTTCGGTCCGCGTCTCCGGCGGGCGCCACGCGCTCGTCCACCTGCAGTAGATGAACGTGTTCCCACGGCACGTCTTCATCCACGAGGGCGCTCAGCATCACCCATGGCGTATGGCCTCCGCTGACCGCCAAGGTGAAGCGGCCCCGGGAAGCGACGGCAGCGCGAGCTTCCAACGCAATGATGGTCGCGGCCCGTTGAGCGACCGATTGAACATCGGAAAGCACTATCATTTTCAAAAGAGCTTGTTCGGCGGTGGAGTCGATATGGCCATACTCACCTCTCTGTGTGTTCCAAGTCATGTTCATGGACAGGCGCCGGCGGTTCTTCCGCTTCCGACATCGTGGGTGCGCGTAAGAGTTGGCAACTCGACGATATCTTTGGAGAAGAACAGGTCCAGCGTCCAATCCAGGGCGACGCGAACTTTCTTCTGCAAGCCCGGAAGTTTACCCAGGTAGATGGCGCGCCACATCACCAGGCGATCAAGCCTGAGAACCGCATGCCAAGGATCTCGGCGACGCCGGTCCGCCGTCCGATGGTTGCCAGCAGGCCAAGAGTCTTGAACTTGAAAGGCCGGGGATCCCGGCCCTTCATTGCCGCCACGATATTGTCGGCCAATACGGTAGCCTGACGCGTGGCATGCTGTGCTGTGGGCGGGCAAAACTTACCCGGATTGTAGAGATCGGGCACGAACGCACAATCGCCGAGCGCCCATACGCCTGCCAGCCCGGTACCCGCAGATATTCGTCAGCGAGTATGTGGCCGCGCTGCACGCGCAGGCAGCCGAGATAACAGGGGCGAGGGTGTAACTCCGGCCGTCCAGACGACCAGACGGGTGGGGATTTTCGTTCCGTCACTTAGAACTGCTTCCCTGCCGTCGTAACTAGTGACGGAGGTGTTCACACGAACTTCAACCCCACGTTCCTTGAGTTTCTTCTGAGCGTAGTGGCCGAGCCTTTCGCCCAGTTCCGGGAGAATCGCGCCGCCCGCCTGAACAAGCACAACGCGCAGCATGTCTGGTTTCAGATTGCGGTAGAACTTCATGGCTTCACGCAGGAGGTCATTGACGGCGCCGACGGTTTCCACACCGGCAAAGCCGCCGCCCGTCACCAGAACCGTGAGCATCCTCTTGCGCTCCGCCACATCGGGATGGTTGTCCGCTACATCCAGCGCCTCAATGACGCGATTTCGCAAAGCGATTGCGTCACCCAGGGTCTTCATAGTCAGCGCATGTTCTTCGATACCGGGCGTGCGGTAGAAGTTGGTGATGGAACCGAGCGCCAGCACGAGTTGGTCATAGGCCAGATCGAAGGACTGCGCCAAATCGCGATGTACGATATGCACCGTTTTCCTGGCCAGGTCGATGGACTCGATCTCGGCGATGATCACCTGGGTGTGCCGCAGCATCATTCGCAGAGGCTGGACCACGTGGGTGACGCCGACGTCGCTGCCGGCGACCTCGTGGAGCATCGGCGTAAAGAGGACGAAGTTCTCCTTAGCGACCAGAACGACTTCGACATCCGGAAGTTGGACCAGTTGTTTCTCCAACTGCGCTGCCGCGTAGGCACCGGCAAAACCACCGCCTAACACGAGGATGCGTTTTTTCGTCGTTCTTTGCTCAACCATGTCGCCACCACCATCGAATCAATCTCTGCCGACCGCGGCGTTTCTCATGCAGCCTGGACGACACCCTCGAAAGCCGGCTGGGGCCGTCCCAGTGGGATTGTCCCAGCCGCCTGGTGGCAATACCCTCTGGTCCACCTCGGCGGGCCCCCAGGTTTCGGCTCATATTCTGAGGGCGGCGTATCGGCTTTCAGAACCGGATCCACGATGCGCCAAGCCTCTTCCACGTAGTCCTCGCGGGCAAATATGCGTGGCGTCTCCCGCCATGGCGTCTCCCAGTACGCGTTCGTAGGCATCCATTTCGTCCGCACGGGGATGTCGGCTCACCAGCATCTCCACCGATTGACCAACGACTCCTGTCCCGGCGCTATCGCGGTCATGCGCGAGGGCGATTGTCATGTCGGGGCTAATCCGCAACCGGACGTGGTTCGGCGGAACTGCCGTAGCGGGGTACGCGGTTGGCGGCCGCCGCAGCCGGACCAGCACTTCTGTGCACGTCACAGGCAAACACTTACCGGCTCGAATATAGAAGGGAACCCCTTGCCAACGCCACGAGTCCACTTGCAGCCGCAGAGCGGCGAAGGTCTCCACCTTGGAATCGCGCGCCACACCTTTCTCCGAACGATAGCCCCGGAATTGTCCTCGCACGAGACTTTTCGCGTCCAGCGGCGGAATGGCCTTCAGGACCTTTACCTTTTCATCCCGGATGGACTCACTGTCGGTTCTTACCGGGGGTTCCATCGCCAGGTTGGTGAGTACCTGGAACAGATGATTCTGGACTACGTCGCGGATTGCGCCGGTCTGGTCGTAGAAGGCTCCGCGTCCCTGGACTCCGAAATTCTCCGCCATCGTGATCTGCACGCTCTCGACATGGTTGCGATTCCAGAAGGGCTCCAGGAAGGAATTCGTGAACCGGAAGTAGAGCATGTTATTGACGGGCGGTTTGCCGAGGAAATGGTCGATGCGGAAAATCGCATCTTCCGGGAAGGTCTCGAGCAAGGTCCGGTTCAGAGTCCGCGCGGATTCGAGGTCGGTTCCGAAAGGCTTTTCGACGATGACGCGGGCATTCTTGCCGCAGCCCGATTTCCCGAGTTGTTCCACTACCGTCCCGAACAGCACCGGCGGGATGGCGAGGTAGTGCGCCGGCCGCTGCGCGGAACCGAGTTCCTTGCGGAGCGCGTCAAACGTTGCGGAGTCCTGGTAGTCCCCATCCACATACCGCAGCAACGCGGCAGAGCTTGTCGAATGCAGGACGGTCGAATCCGCCGTGCTTTTCGATACTGTCCTGCGCGCGTGCCCGCAGTTGATCGAGGTTCCAGCCTGCTTTGGCGACACCGACCACCGGCACGTTGAGATTGCCGCGCTTTACCATCGCCTGCAACGATGGAAAGATTTTCTTATAGGCCAGATCGCCGGTCGCGCCGAAGAAGACAAGGGCATCCGAGTGAGATTTGCTCATACCGGCCTCCTCTACGCCGCCTGTTTACCTTTGGGTTTTTCCAGATGACCGCCGAACTGGTAGCGCATCGCGGAGAGCAGTTTGTCCTGATAATCGGATTCGCCGCGAGAGGTGAAGCGCTCGAACAGCGCAGTGGAGAGAACGGGCACCGGCACACCTTCGTCAATGGCGGCCTTGATGGTCCACCGGCCCTCACCGGAATCTGACACGCGGCCGGTGAACTCGGCAAGAGCCGGATCCTTGACGAGGGAGGCCGCGGTGAGATCCAGCAGCCACGACGCAATCACGCTACCCCGCCGCCACACTTCGGCAATGTCGCGAAGGTTGAGATCGTACTGGTAATGTTCGGGATTGCGGAGCGGGGTGGTCTCGGCGTCGATGGTGCGGTCCTGCTTGCCGACATTGGCGTCGCGCAAAACACCCAGTCCTTCGGCATATGCCGCCATTACGCCGTATTCGATTCCGTTGTGAACCATCTTGACGAAGTGCCCGGCGCCGTTCGGCCCGCAGTGCAGGTAGCCCGAATTCAGCGGTGCCGTCGAGCTTCTCGCGTCCCGGGGTTCGAGGAATGTCGCCCGTACCGGGAGCGAGACGCTTGAAGATTGGATCGAGGCTTTTGACTATCGGCACCTCGCCGCCAATCATCATGCAGTAGCCGCGCTCCAGGCCCCATACGCCGCCGCTGGTGCCGACGTCCACGTAGTGGATGCCCTTCGGCGCGAGATCTTTGGCGCGCCGGATATCGTCGACGTAATAGGAATTTCCGCCGTCGATGAGAATGTCACCGGCCTCAAGCAGCGGCACGAGGTCGGCGATGGTCTGGTCCACGGCAGCGGCCGGAACCATCAGCCACACCGCCCGGGGCTTCTCGAGTTTCTTGACCAGATCCGGCAAGTCGGCGGCGCCTGTTGCCTTCTCCTTCACCAGTTCCTCGACGGCTTTGGCCGACCTATCGAAGACCACGCAGCGGTGGCCTCCAGTCTGCAGGCGTCGTACCATGTTGGCGCCCATTCTCCCCAGACCAATCATTCCTATCTGCATGTGTGTTCCCTTTCCTGAGTGTTATTGACTTACCAGATGAATACTGGCTCGCAGGCTCCTAATGCCGGCGGCTATTCCATCGCGATCCCAGAACACGGACGATCCGGCCACGAGCACATTGGCTCCCGCCTCCACTGCTTCCCGGGCAGTTACGGGATCGATGCCTCCATCCACCTCGAGGTCGCAGGCCGGCTTGACCCGCTGGATCATCTCACGGACTCGCCGGATCTTCGGTTTGGTGGCATGGAGAAAGTGTTGATGACCGAAACCCGGGTCCACTGTCATGACCAGAACCTGGTCAATCTCTTGCAAGATCTCTTCCAGTACCGCGGCGGGGGTGGCCGGATTGATGGCTACGCCGACTCCCTTGCCGAGTGACCGGATGCGCTGTACCGTGCGGTGCAGGTTGGCGTTACCTTCCCAATGGACGAGAAACGAATCGGCGCCGGCCGCGACGAATTCATCGAGGTACGAATCGGGATCGGAAATCATGAGGTGCGCTTCGAGGGGGAGGTGCGTAACCCGGCGCAGGGAGGCGACGATCGGCGCTCCCATCGAAAGATTGGGGACGAAGTGCCCGTCCATCACGTCGATGTGTATGCGGTCGGCTCCCGCACGCTCCGCCTCCGTCACCTGCGCGCCGAGGCGAGCAAAGTCTGCCGCCAGAATCGACGGCGCGACCTTTATGGTGTCGCCGTCAAGCGGCACGGGCCTTCTCCTCGAAAATGTCAGAGAACTCCCGGTAGCGGTCGGCAATTCGGTTGACGGCGTCCGCGCGGGTGATCTCTTTCGCACGCCAGGCAATGAGCGGGTCCCAGAAACTGGTGCGGCCCACCGCAAAACCGATAAAGCCGGGGACGGTAGCCGCCGTCGACAGCCATTCGCGTACCTTCTGGTCGTCTTCTCCGCGGCCCAGAATGATGCAGCCTACTCTGTCCCGGCCGCCACGGCGCGCCGCGGTCACAATGTTTTCGCAGTCTTCGCGGCGATCGAGCCCCTCGACTTTCCACACGTCCGGCTCCACCTGCGCATCCTGTAGCTGCTGGATGGCATCCACCATGAGTCTCGGCCGAAGTTGCAGGTCGTAGGCCTTCTTGTCGCCGCGCAGCCGGTCGAGTTGCGCCTTCTCGGCGGGCACCAGCAATTCGAACAGGAAACGGCTCTGACTCTGGCTGTGCAGATACTCAGACAATCGATGCAGGCGGGCGGCCTGGCGTGCGTTCAGGGCCTGATCGCCCTCCGGATTGTAACGCACCAACACCTTCGAGAAGGTCGGCCGGAACGGTCTCGACGTGTTTGGCGAACTCCTCTCCGTACTCGAAATCAAACTCCTCCTGGCCGCTCTTTTCAACGGGACACGCCGTGGTGTAGCCGTTGGAAGTTGCGTCGCGAAGAATGGCGGCGCCGAACTGCTCATCCACCAGGATGGCCGCCTTTTGCCTGGGCACGCCGAGGGATATGGCGGTTTTGAAGCCATCGTAGATCACCTGCTTAGTCGCGGCGATCTGCGCCGTCTGCTCGGAAGTCAGCGCGCCCTTCCAGCCGAACATCTTGGTCTGGAACGAGCCCCGATGGTCGAAGGGCAGGATGTATAGCGGCTTGTCAAATCCTACGGTTCTCATGCGGCCCCCTTGAGTGTTCGATAACGACGGATCAGGATGTTGGTGGAACTGTCGTGCTCGAGCTTCGGTTCTGCCTTACTCTCCAGTTCGGGAATGATTCGCTGAGCGAGAACTTTGCCGAGTTCGACGCCCCACTGATCGAACGAATTGATGTGCCAGATCGCACCCTGAGTGAAGACGCAGTGCTCATAGAGCGCGACGAGTTTGCCGAGAGTTTCCGGCGTAGAGCCGTTCGGCAAGGATCGTGTTCGAGGGGCGGTTACCTTCGAAGACCCGATGGGGCACCAACCAATCCGGCGTGCCTTCGGCCTTGACCTGCTCCGGCGTCTTACCGAAGGCCAGCGCCTCCCCCTGCGCGAAAACGTTCGCCAACAGCAAGTCGTGATGACGGCCGAGCGGGATTCAGCGCCTGGCCAAATGCGATGAAGTCGCAAGGGATGAGGCGAGTTCCCTGATGGATCAACTGGTAGAACGAGTGTTGCCCGTTGGTTCCCGGCTCGCCCCAGTAGATGGGGCTGGTATCGGTGGAGACGGCAGCGCCGTCCAGCATGACGTGCTTGCCGTTGCTCTCCATCGTGAGTTGTTGCAGGTAGGCGGGGAACCGGCTGAGATATTGTTCGTATGGCAGGACGGCCACCGTCTGGGCGCCGAAGAAGTTGTTGTACCAGACCGCAAGGAGACCCATCAAAACGGGCAGGTTTCGCTCGAAGGGGGCGGTGCGGAAATGCTCGTCCATCTGGTGGAAGCCATCCAGCATGTGCCGAAAGTTCTCGGTGCCGATGGCAAGCATTGTCGAAAGGCCAATCGCCGAATCCATCGAGTACCGGCCGCCGACCCAGTCCCAGAATTCAAACATATTGGCTGTGTCGATGCCGAACTTGGAGACTGCCGCGGCATTGGTCGAAACGGCAACAAAATGTTTGGCCACCGCCTTCTCGTCGCCCCCGAAACCCGCGACGGACCACGCACGCGCCGTGTGGGCGTTGGTCATGGTCTCCAGGGTGGTGAAGGTTTTCGACGATACGATGAAGAGAGTTTCCGACGGATCGAGACCACGCACGGCTTCGGTAAAGTGAGTACCGTCAATGTTGGAGACGAACCGGAAGGTCATTGACGGATCACTGTAATGGCGCAGAGCCTCATAGGCCATCACGGGACCGAGATCCGAACCTCCGATGCCGATATTGATCACGTTGCGAATGCGTTTGCCGGTGTGGCCCTTCCACGAGCCGCTGCGGACCCGAGTCGCAAAATCTGCCATCTTTTCGAGGACGGCGTGCACTTGCGGGACTACATTCTTTCCATCTAAGACAATGGACGCGCCTTTTGGTGCACGCAGCGCGACGTGCAGAACCGCACGCTTCTCCGTGATGTTGATCTTCTCGCCGTTGAACATGGCATCGATCCGCTCGCGAAGGCGGGATTCCTCCGCGAGTTCCAGCAGAAGCCCTAACGTCTCGCCGGTGATGCGGTTCTTTGAATAATCGAGGTAAAGGCCTGCCGCCTGCGCTGCGAGGCGTTCGCCGCGCTTGGGGTCATCCGCAAACAGGTTTCGCAAGTGCACTCTTCGGATCTTCTTATAGTGAGCTTCGAGCGCTTTCCACGCGAGTAGTTCGGTGCCGGGGCTAGTGGTGAGGAGGTCTGCGACCGTGTCCATTTTTCTCCTGCTCCTTATTCCAAAGACGAAACCCTCCAACGAAAGCGTTGGCGTTGTCGCCCGCGCGGCAGCCGGGAGGAAGCTCGTCCAGTTGCTTGACATTCCCGCCGCCGAGAACCACGTCATCGGGCTCCAGGGCGGCGATGAGACGGCTCACGACGTCTGCCACGTGGCGTCGCCAGCGTTTCTTACCCTGCTTCTCCAGCGCGCGCTCCCCCACGTAGTCCTCATAGGTGCCCTTCTTGTAGGGGAGATGGCCCAGTTCCATCGGTTCCGTGATGCGATTCACCACCAGAGAGGATCCGAGTCCGGTGCCCAGACCGAGGAAGAGCATTTTTCCGCGCTTGTAACTTCCGAGCGCTTGCATCTCCGCATCATTGACGAGCCGCACAGGGCGTCCGAATGCCTTTTCAAAGTCGAAGCCAACCCAGCCTTTGCCCAGATTATGTGGTTCCGCAACCGGATGGTTGTGCAGGACGGGTCCCGGATAACCGATCGACACCACGTCATACTTCCAACCGCGGGCGAGTTTTCGAACGCCGGCGACCATTTGTCTAGCCGTAAATGCCGGCCCCGACGGTAACCTCAACGGCTCGTGCTGGCCCGTTGCGAGGATCTTCACGTGAGTGCCACCGACATCGACTACGAGGACGTTCATGACGACTACCCCAGGGCGTTTAAGCTCAGGCTTTGAGCGCTGGCTCCTTGAGCGCGGCGCTCTTGGAAGCAATCACGCTCATCAGGTCGTTCCACGACTTTACAAAAGACTTGGCGCCTTCTTCCTGAAGTTGAGCAGCCAGGCTATCCACATCGATGCCAGACTTCGCGAAGCGTCCCAGGAGTTCTTCACAGTCGCCGCCATCCGCTGGTAGTATCGTGGCGAGGTCCGTGTGTTGCGCAAGCGCCTTCAGCGTTTCCTCGGGCATGGTGTTGACGGTGAAAGGCGCGGCGAGAGCCTTGATGTAAAGGATGTCGGAGGCTTTCGGGTCCTTGGTGCCGGTGCTGGCCCATAGAAGTCGCTGCGGGCGCGCGCCCGCGTTATAGACGCGCTCCCACCGCGGCGAGTCGAGCAGGCTGCGGTACGCTTTGTAGGTACGTTTGGCGATCGCGATGCCCAACTGATCGCGCAAGTCCTGAGGCACCTTCTCCGCCACGGCGACATCCCAGCGACTGATAAATACAGATGCGACCGAGCCGACGTCAGGATTGAGTCCTGAATCCAGGCGCCGCTCGATGCCACGCAGAAACGCTTCGGCCGCCGCCACGTATTGCTCACGCGAAAAGAGGAGAGTCACGTTGACGGGGATGCCGGCAAAGATGGCTTCCTCTATGGCAGGCAGGCCCTCTTTCGTGCCGGGGATCTTGATCAGCAGATTCGGACGTGCCGCGCGAGCAGACAGGTCTTTGGCCGCGGCGAGCGTATGGGCCGTATCGTACGCCAGAAGCGGCGATACTTCCAGCGAAACCCATCCGTCTACCCCGTTTGACCGGTCATGAATCGGACGGAACAGGTCGGCGGCCCGCGTGAGGTCCTGCAGGGCGAGATCGAAGAAGAGTGCCTCGCCTGTTTTGCCTTTGTCGAGTTTCTGGCGAATTGCGGCGTCGTATGAAGTGCTGTTCTTGATCGCGTGATCGAAAATCGTCGGATTCGAGGTAAGACCTGTCACCGAAAGTTCGTCGATGTAGCGCTTGAGCGTACCGTTGTCCAACAGGTCGCGCGTGATGTTGTCGAGCCAGATACTCTGGCCCAGATTGTGGAGCAATTGTGTCGCTTTCAACGTGTCACCTCGGTTTCGGGGCCCGCGAACCGGGCGTGCAAGGTAATAGTCAAGAGAACTGCCAATGTGCTGACGGTAACGTTCGCCCTCGAGGTCGTCGCACGATCACGCCAGTTCCCTGTCCCCCGGACGGGATGGCCGGAAGCGCGCTTGCGATCTATTTTTATCGCCTGGACGGTTCGTCGCGCCTCTTCCACGGGGCATGGTTTGACCTTCCATATTTCGCCGGAGTACCCGGCGATCGTACGGTCGCTGGAGAATTTTCCTGAGCCGGCAATGTTGAGGATTGCCTTGCGCGTCCAGGCATCCGGATTGGCATATAACTCGCCCAGCCGTTCGTGTGCGTGGGTGTAGGACGTCAGGTCTGCCAGGTGCATATGGAAGTCGCCGCCGGTCAACAGCGTTCCCCGGAGGGGTTCGAAGACTCCCTTCTCGTTAGGGCTGAAGTGATCGGAAAAGATCAGGTCCAAAGCCGCGCGAGTCTCTGGCTCGTGTTCGTAGTGCCAGTGCGGGTTGTACCACCCACGGCTACCGGTAACCTGCTCGGCGGTGAGTCCAAACAGAAAGAGGTTTTCTTCGCCTGCTTCCTCTGCCATCTCAATGGTGGCGCCATCGCGCGTGCCGACGGTCAGCGCCCCGTTCATCATGAACTTCATATTACTGGTACCGCTGGCCTCATACCCGGCGGTCGAGATCTGGTTGGAACGTCGCTCGCGGGAATCAACCGCTCCGCGAGTGACACCGAATACTCCGACAGGAAGGCGACCTTGAGACGCCCCTTCATCGCGGGGTCGGCGTCGATCGTGTCCGCCATGTTGTTGATGAATTTGATGATTAGTTTGGCGAGTTGATAAGCCGGTGCGGCCTTGCCGGCAAAGAAGAATGTGCGCGGCACCACCTCGAGTTTCGGGTTCGCGCGCAGCCGGTTGTAAGTCACCACGATTCGCAGCGCATTGAGCAACTGGCGCTTGTATTCGTGTATGCGTTTGATGTGGCAATCGAAGATGGTGTCCGGGTCCACCGTCTGCCCCGACGACTGCTTCAGCCAGGCGGCAAATTGCACCTTAGCGTCGCGCTTGGCTTCCCGGCATGCCTGGCGAAAGGCGCTGTCGTCCGTGAGGGGTCTTAGTCTCTTGAGTTGATTGAGGTCGGTGATCCAACTGTCTCCGATGGCGCCGGTGATACTACGGGAGAGCGCGGGATTCGACAGGAGCAGCCAGCGCCGCGGCGTAACGCCGTTGGTCTTGTTGTTGAATCGCTCCGGGAAGATCTCTGCCAAGTCCCTGACTGTCATGGTGCGCAGCAGCCGGGTGTGAATGGCGGCTACACCATTGGTGCTGTGCGAGCCGACGATGGCGAGATTGGCCATGCGAATCTTGCGCTGGGCGCCTTCTTCGACGAGGCTGACGCGCCGCACGCGGCCCTCGTCGCCGGGAAAGCGGGAACGAACGTCATCCAGCAGGCGGCGGTTGATCTCGTAGATGATCTCCAGATGACGCGGGACGAGCGCCTCGAA
Organism: uncultured Solibacteraceae bacterium; assembly: GCA_963792055.1. GTDB lineage: Bacteria > Acidobacteriota > Terriglobia > Bryobacterales > Bryobacteraceae > Solibacter. The sequence goes on from CAWBUV010000014.1 coordinate 558,151, forward strand.
GTACGCGACCGGCCATTTCTCCAGCGCCTCCGGCAACAGGGTGTGATTGGTGTAGGCAAGCGTCCTACGCGCAAGGTCCCAGGACTGATCCCACCCAAGATGCGCTTCGTCCAGCAGAATTCTCATCAACTCGGCGACCGCCATCGAGGGGTGAGTGTCGTTGAGCTGTATCGCCGCCTTCTCGGGAAATGCTTTCCAATCGGTATTGGCCCGCCGGAATCGCCGCACGATGTCGGCCAGGGAGCAGGCGACCAGAAAGTACTCCTGCACAAATCGCAGGCCCTGCCCCATGCTGGTGGAATCGTCCGGGTAAAGTACGCGGGTAAGGGACTCGGCTTCGAGGGTCTCGGCCACCGCGCCGACGAACTCGCCGTGGCTAAAGCCTTGAAAATCGAAGTAATCCGGAGCCGCCGCTGCCCAAAGCCGGAGCGTGTTGATGGTCTTGCCACCGTAGCCCACCACGGGACGATCAAAGGGGACGCCGATCAGGCTGGACGGCCGTCCAGGAATCGCCTGCAGGGTGCCACCGCGAACCTCGAACGAGCAGTTCAGCCTAACCTCTACCTTTTCATTTGGGCGCGCGACCTCCCAGGGATCCTGGCGGCGCAGCCAGTTATCCGGCTTTTCGAGCTGCCAGCCGTTCTGGATCATCTGTTTGAAAATGCCGTACTCGTATCGCAGGCCGTAGCCCATCGCCGGGAGTTGCATCGTGGCCATGGAGTCAAGGAAGCATGCCGCCAGGCGTCCGAGTCCGCCATTACCCAAGCCGGCGTCCGGCTCCTGCTCGAGCAGACCGACCCAATCGATGAGGTTTTCGCGGACGGCTTGCTGTGCGAGATCACTCAGCAGAAGGTTCGTCACGTTATTGGCAAGGGAGCGGCCGATGAGGAATTCCATCGAGAGGTAATACATCCGCTTGGGATTCTCCCTGGTGTACGTCTTCTCCGTGCGCACCCAACGCTGGGAGAGCACGTCGCGAACGGAATGGGCGAATGCCTCAAAGCTCTGCCGCGCATCGATTGCCTCCAGGTCCACGACGTTGTCGAACAGCAGATGGCGTTCATACAAACCGTCTTGAGTTCCGGCGAGGCGAACCGGACCACAACTGTATTGATCCGATAGTCTTGCAACATCGGATCCGGCAGTCTTCGCGGGCTCGACTGTGCTCTTTGAGTCCATCGCTGGTGTCCTTTCTGAAGTTCAGGCTACGTGATGCGTGTCATTCCACAGACAGATCGCAGGCTGGGAGGCGTCGTGTTCATAGCCAAGAATGCTCAGGCTCGCCGTGCCTAAGAGGAAATATTGGCCGTTGGCCGGTTCCAGCCCCAGCCAGCGGGACGCCAGCACACGCAGGAAGTGTCCGCTCGAAAAAATCAGCACGTCTCCTTCGACCCCGCGAACCTTCTTCAGGAACCGGTCCGCCCGTCCCCCGACCTGTTCTGGCGATTCACCGCCCGGGCAGCCATCGCGGAATAGTTGCCAGTCCGGACGCGCCGCGTGGATCTCGGAACTGGTGCGACCTTCGTAGTCACCGTAATTCCACTCGACGAGGTCATGATCCACTTCGGCAACGGCGCCGAAACCTGCCAGTCTGCAGGTACAGGCTGCACGCTGCAACGGACTGGCATATACCTTCGTGAAGGTGAGTCCCTTCAGCCGGTCCCCGAGACGGTGGGCGTTAGTACGCCCGCGCTCGGTGAGCGGAAGGTCGGTCAACCCAGTGTGCCGGCCGGAGAGGCTCCAGGCAGTCTCCCCGTGTCTGGCCAGGTAAACCGTCTGCTGTGCGTTACTCATGATGCGCTATCGGTCAAGATGATGAGCTGCAAAAGGAGTGAGCTAATATTTTTGCTCAGGCATGCTCCGGGCATCGAGGAACGCCGCAGATATTCTACGACTCCCGACTCACAGGCGCATCAGAACGCAACGAGGGACTCCGCAATCAGTGGCGGCCTAGAACCGGGGCGACTTTGCCGGAGGAGAGTCACGTATGATGCAGGATCGGCGTGCCAACATGTGGGGCAGAAACGGAGTAATCGAGTTACTTTCCGTCCTCATTTGGCCCGCGAAGCACGCCTTCGCGGAAGCTGCACAACCGGCTCTCAGCCCAACCAACATTTTCGCGCCGGTTTCGACGCCGGCCCACTCGATCTTCGGACTCTCAGTGTTTGTCCTTGGCGTGACCGCCGCCATATTCGTGACCGTCTTCGCACTGCTTGTATACGCCATCGTCAAATACAGAAAGAGAGCCGACGATGACGGCCGTGAGCCTCCACAGGTCTACGGCAGCAATCAGGTGGAACTTGCGTGGACAGTGATCCCGGTTCTTATCGTGGTGGTCCTGTTCATGGCGAGTGCCCGGGTGATCGCCGGAATCCTGCAGCCTTCGCTGCCCGCCCACACCATGGAGGTGATCGCCATCGGTCACCAATACTGGTGGGAGTTTCGCTATCCGGGCTTGAAGGTGGTGACGGCTAATGAATTACACGTTCCGGTGAGCGATCCGCAACATCCTACTCCGACGCTGATCAAGCTGCTTTCCGCCGACACCGATCACAGCTTTTGGGTTCCCCGCCTCGCAGGTAAGACAGACCTCATTCCCAACCATCCCAATAGCATGTGGATCGATCCGCACGAGACGGGTATGTATTTGGGACAGTGCGCACAGTACTGCGGGACACAACACGCCAAGATGCTACTCCGGGTGTATGTCCAGCCTCGCGCGGAGTTCGACCGCTGGATTCAAGGCCAAAGTCAGCCGGCACAAGCGGGCGACGCGCGCACAAAGGGGCGGCAAATCTTCGAGGCGACTGCCTGTATCAATTGCCACACCGTCACAGGCACTGTGGCCAACGGGCGCTTCGGACCGGACCTGACACACCTTATGAGCCGTGACACCATCGCAGCCGGAGCCGCGCGGAATACGCCGGAGAGTCTACGGCTGTGGATCCGTAATCCGGACGCCATTAAACCGGGGAGCAAGATGCCGGCCATGGAATTGAGTGAGCAGGACGTGAGTGCGGTGGCGGCATACCTGGAGACACTGCGGTGACCGCGTGGAGGTGCATGCCCTATGGCGACTGAAATAGCGGCACTGCGGGGGACACCGCCCATAGGACCTCGTCCCTTTGTCGATAAGCTGCATGGATGGATCGCAACCGTCGATCACAAGCGACTGGGGATCATGTACATCGTCTACGCCCTGGTGTTTCTGGTGATCGGAGGAATCGAGGCGACGATCATACGAATCCAACTGATTGTTCCGCACAATCATTTCGTTTCGCCCCAGGTATTCAACCGGATGTTCACGATGCATGGGACAACGATGATTTTTTTCGTTGCCATGCCCATTTTGTTCGGGTTTGCCAATTACCTTTTACCCCTGATGCTCGGGGCCCGGGACATGGCGTTTCCGCGCCTGAATGCGTTTAGCTTCTGGATGACGGCATTTGGAGGAGTTCTTCTCTACTTCAGCCTGTTAGGCGCCAATGGTCTATATGGAGCGGGCAATGCCCCGGACGCGGGATGGTTCGCCTATGCCCCTTTGACTTCGCAGACATTTTCGCGTGGACACAGTACTGATTTCTGGACTCTCGCGGTCCTGGTTTCGGGCATCGGCAGCATCGGCACGGCAATCAACATGATGACCACAATCCTGTGCCTGCGCTGCCCCGGTATGACGCTCGGGAAAATGCCTCTGTTCGCCTGGCTCAATCTGGTGATGAGCGTTCTGGTCCTGATGGCGATCAGCCCGCTGACGGCCGCGCAGATCATGCTTTCTATCGACCGGTATCTGGGCGGACACTTCTTCGACACGCAGGCGGGAGGGTCCGCCGTGCTCTGGATGCACTTCTTCTGGATCTTCGGTCATCCGGAAGTTTACGTTCTGGTCCTTCCTGCGTTCGCTTTCGTCTCCGAAATTGTTCCCGTGTTTTCACGTAAGGCTATATTCGGATATCCCGTCATGGTGGCGGCGAGTATGGCCATCGGTTTCGTGAGCATGAGCGTCTGGGCGCACCACATATTCACCGTGGGCCTGAGTTCGAATGCCACGACGTTCTTTGTGCTTTCGACCATGGCCATCGCAGTTCCGACCGGCATCAAGATCTTCAACTGGCTGGCAACCATGTGGGGCGGAAAGATTCATTTCACAACGTCGATGCTGTTCAGCATCGGCTTTCTCTTTCAATTCCTGATCGCCGGCCTCACGGGAATCATGCTGAGTTCAGCGCCTTTCGATTGGCAGCTTGCAAACTCCTACTTCGTGGTGGCGCATTTTCACTACGTCATCGTGGGCGGAATCCTGTTTGCCATTTTCAGCGCATTCTACTACTGGTTCCCGAAGATGTCCGGAAAGCTGTGCAGCGAAGCTCTGGGCAAGCTGCACTTTGTATTGTTCGTCATCGGCTTTCACCTCACATTTGACTTCATGCATGTCCCGGGGCTGCTGGGAATGCCACGGAGAATTTATACTTACGAGCCGGGCAGGGGTTGGGACATCTGGAATCTACTGGTAACTATCGGCGTCGTCTTTCAGGCGGCCGGGATACTGGTATTCGCCGGCAATCTAGTATGGTCTTACTTCAAAGGGAAGGACGCGGGGAGCGATCCCTGGGACGCCTGGACGCTGGAATGGTCCACCACTTCGCCGCCACCGGTCTATAACTTCGCGTCGATTCCAACTGTCCGAAGCCGCCGCCCGCTCTGGGATCTGAAGCATCCCGAAGATCCGGATTGGAGGTACGAATAATGGGCCCGGGGATGACCGGTAGAGCGATCACGGCGGACGGCGCGAACGTTACTTGGGAGCTTCCTGAGCGCGGACGAGTGGCGATGTTCGGCCTGATCGCCGCCGAGTCTGCGATTTTCGTCATCTTCGTGGTTGCGTACCTCTTCTACGTCGGCAAGAGTCTGACAGGACCCACACCACGCGATGTTCTCCGAGTGCCGATCTTCTATTCGATCTGTTTGCTCTCAAGCAGCCTGACGATCCACCTGGCGGTCCGGGCAATTCGCAACGGGCAGATCGGCAGTTTCCGGAACTGGTGGTTCGGCACGATCGCCCTGGGCATCACTTTCCTTTTCGGAACGGCCCGGGAGTGGTATCGGTTGATCTATGAGGATGGCCTGACGATCAGCACCAATCTGTTCGGGACGACGTACTATTCGCTGGTGGGCCTGCACGGATTTCACGTAACGGTAGGACTGATCCTCCTCTCCATAGTCATGGGGTTCACCGTTCTTGGGCGTGTGACACATGAGCAAGCGTACCGGCTGGATGTGCTGTCTCTCTATTGGCATTTCGTGGATGCAGTGTGGGTCGTTGTATTCACGGTCGTCTACGTCATCGGACGTTAGTTAAGGAAACAGATCATGGCTTTGGAATTGCCCGCTGAATCAGGAGTTGAGGAGGTTGTGCAAACGGTTAGACTACCGGCGCCGACGGCGTGGCCGGTCGTCATGGCATTTGGTATCACACTGCTCTTCGCGGGCCTGGTCACCACCACATCCGTCAGTGTTCTTGGTGCGATTCTGGCAATCTGTGGGGCCTGCGGGTGGTTTCGTGAGGTATTACCGCATGAGCGGGAAGAGGACGTACCGGTTGTGCCGGGACCGCCAGCGGCCGTCACCAGCCACCCCCACGTGACACGATTCGATGCGGAAGCACATGAGTTACATCGGGCGCGACTACCGCTCGCAATTTATCCGGTATCGGCCGGAGTCAAGGGCGGCCTGGCGGGAAGCGTTGCAATGGCCGTGCTCGCGGTGACGTACGGAATTGTCGTCCAACACAGCGTCTGGTACCCGATCAACCTGCTGGCGACGGGGTTTCTTCCTGGATCGGCGGCCACCACGGCGGGGCTCGCCGCGTTCCACTGGGATTCCTTCATCATCGCGTCGTTGATCCACTTGATCACTTCGCTTCTCGTCGGGCTTCTCTATGGTGCAATGCTTCCGATGTTCCCTCGCCGCCCGATTCTGTTGGGAGGTGTGATCGCACCGGTGTTATGGACGGGGTTGATCCACAGCGTCATCGACTATATCAATCCGCTGCTTAACCATCGGATTGACTGGCTCTGGTTCGTCATCTCTCAAATGGGATTCGGCCTGGTTGCGGGCCTGGTCGTCTCCAGACACCACCGCATTGCGACATGGCAGCATCTTCCTTTCCTGATTCGCGCGGGCATCGAAGCGCCCGGGGTGATGCATGAGCGGAGCGATGAGGACCGGCGGCAATGACGTATCAGGTATCTGTTCTTGGCTTTGCCGCTCTTGCCATGCTGGTATCCGTTGCCTGCCAGAATTCGCCGGGCCGTCCGAACCGGTACTCGAAGGTGATCCCGCCGGACCAGGTTATGGACTTCGCGACTCTCTACGGGCAGAACTGCGCTGGATGCCATGGGCCGGAAGGCAGACGGGGAGCGGCCATTCCGCTTGCCGATCCGGTTTTCCTCGCAATTGCCGACGACGAGGCGATTCGCCGCACCGCATCCAATGGAGTGCCTGGCACTCCGATGCCGGCCTTCGCCACGAGCGCGGGCGGCATGCTGACGGAGAAACAGATCGATACCATTGTCGGCGGAATTCGCTCCTGGGCGAAGCCGGATGCGCTACAGGGAGTCAACCTGCCATCGTATACAGCGCAAACATCCGGTGATCCGCAACACGGCGCCGCCGCGTATGCGACATACTGCTCCGCCTGTCATGGAGTTGATGGCCGGGGGGGCGCGACGGGCAGTTCCATTGTGAATGGCTCATTTCTCGCCCTGATCAGCGATCAGAATCTGCGAACCACCGTCATCACGGGACGGCCTGAACTGGGCGCTCCCGACTGGCGAATGAACGTGCCCGGCAGGCCGATGTCCGCGCAGGAAATCACCGATGTTGTGGCCTGGCTTGCCTCGCAGCGACCCGAGTTCCCGGGCAGGCCGTATCCGACTCCATCGGTAGGTTCCGCGACGAGAACAATTCCATGACTACACTCAGTGAACCATCACGGCGCCGGCTGCTCGCGAAGGCTGGACTTTTGTTCAATGGAATCGTCGGTGCGATACTCGCTGTACCGATCATCCGTTACCTGCTCTCTCCCATCACGCGCGAGAGGAAGCCGGGGTACGAGTCGTGGCTCTCGCTCGGTGAAGTGGCGCAATTTCCACAGAGTCAGACCCGGCTGGCCACCTATCGGAATCCCGTCGTCGATCCGTCGGACGGGCAGACTGCGGACCTTCCCTGCTGGGTCAGAAATCTGGACGGAAGAGATTTCCAGGTTTTCGCTATCAATTGCGCCCATCTCGGATGTCCGGTGCGCTGGTTCCCGCAATCGAACCTGTTCATGTGTCCGTGTCACGGCGGCGTTTACTATGCGGATGGTTCCAACGCCGCTGGACCTCCGCCGCGCGGACTGTTTCAGTATCAGCACAAAATAGTGGATGGAAAGCTATTGATCAAGGCCGGTGAAATGCCGACCACCGGCAGTCCCACCGCCGGAGCGCATGGTGAGAGGCCGCCATGCGCTTGATCGGCAACGTCTGGAAGTGGCTCGATCAGCGCCTGAAGGTGGGCGAATCGATTCAGGAGACCGCCGGTCATCGGGTCCCGCGCAATACGGCAAGCTGGTTTTACGTCTTCGGTAGCGCCGCGCTCACTGTCTTCCTGCTTCAGGTAGTTACCGGGATTCTTCTGGCGTTGATATACGTCCCCTCCGCGGCGGAGGCGTGGAATAGCCTGCAGCTTCTCAATCACCACATCGCTCTGGGGTGGTTCATCCGGGCCCTGCACGGCTGGGGCTCGAATTTCATGGTCGGCATTGTGCTGATCCATATGGCGCAGGTCTTCCTCTTCGGCGCGTACAAGTATCCGCGAGAGTTGACGTGGATGGTGGGAGTCCTGCTTCTTCTGGTGACGCTTGGAATGGCCTTCTCGGGCCAGGTCTTGCGATTCGACCAGGATGCGTACTGGGGATTGGGTATCGGGGCGTCGATCGTGAGCCGGATCCCGATGATTGGTCCGTGGGCCGTAAGTCTCCTGCTGGGTGGGCCGATCATTGCGGGTGCAACGCTGTCGCGCTTTTTCGCGCTGCATGTATTTGTAATTCCGGGAATCCTGTTCGCAGCCGTCGGCGTACATCTACTGCTGGTGCTGAAGATCGGCATCAACGAATGGCCCATGCCTGGGCGAATTGTCCGGCGCGCGACGTACGTCCAGGAGTATGAGGAGCTGACACGCAGAGACGGCGAGGCTTTCGTTCCCTATGCGGTGTGGAAGGACATCGTATTCTCCGGCGTGATTCTGCTTTCGATCGCTGTTTGTGCGGTTCTGTTCGGTCCATTCGGTCCCAGCGGTCAGCCGGATCCTTCGATTATTCAGACCGTACCGCGTCCCGACTTCTTCTTTCTGTGGCTCTATGCGGTGCTATCTTTCCTGCCCCCGGCGGCAGAAACACCGCTCTTGATGATCGGACCGGTAATCGCGATCATTGTGCTGGTGGGGCTTCCCTTTTTCGCAGGGGAAGGCGAGAAGAGTTGGAGGCGGCGGCCCGTAGCCGTCCTCTCGGTCTTACTGATCGCAGTTTCTCTTGGCGCGTTGACGCAATTGGGCGTGCACACACCATGGAGTCCCGTGATGGACGCATGGAGCAGCATGCCGATACCAGCGGAGTATCTAAAGGGCCGCACGGCTCTCGAACGTAGAGGGGCCTTGGTGTTGCAGGCGAAGCAATGTCACAACTGCCATGCGCTGAATGGAAAGGGAGGAAAGCGGGGACCGGCGCTCGACAGCGTTGCCCTACGATTGACGCCGGACCAGCTCATCCGCCAGGTAATTCAGGGCGGCGGAAATATGCCGGCATATGGAAAGAACTTGAGTCCGGCGGAGACGACGGCCTTAGTGGCATTCATGGCGACGCTGCACCCTGCTGGACAGCCGCCGGCGCGTGACGCCTCGCAACAGGCCGCACTCGGGGCAGAAACGGACGGGTCGGCCGCGCGGTCCTCCGACAATGGCAAGTGAATCTGGAAGCCAGGCCTTATGTCAGAGGTAGCCAATGCAGTGCTCGCCTCGTGGGCTATTCCATTTTGGGCGACACTCGGCCTGTTGTTTACCGCTGTCTTCTACATCAGGGGCTGGATGGCGCTGCGGCAACTGCGTTCCACCTTACTTCCCTCCTGGCGCCTGGGGTGCCTGCTCGCCGGGCTGGCATCGTTCTGGCTGGCCATTGCTTCCCCACTGGATGCGTTCGCAAACTTCCTGCTGACCGTTCACATGGTCCAGCATATGCTGCTCATGCTGGTCGCCCCTCCACTAATTTTGCTCGCGTCTCCCCAGATTCCGCTGCTACGCGGTTTGCCGCTATGGGCGGCTCGCGATGCCCTGGGACCGTTCTTGAATTGGCCGCCGCTCAAACGCGTGGGGCGAGCGCTGACGCACCCGGCGTTTTGCTGGCTCGCCGCGACTGTCGCATTGCTGGCGTGGCACATACCCGCGGCCTATGATCTCGCCCTCGCAAATCCTGGCTGGCACGAAGTGGAGCACTTCAGCCTTTTTGGTACGTCGCTACTCTTTTGGTGGCCTGTCATCCAGCCCTGGCCGAGCATTCCACAATGGCCTCGCTGGAGCATCCCCGCTTACCTCTTGGCCGGAGACGTCGTCGCTACTGCTCTCGCGGCCATTCTCTGCTTTTCGGATCGGCCTCTCTATCTCGCATACGCGGGCGTACCGCGGTTCTTTGGATGGTCCCAAATCAACGACCAAGTCGCGGCCGGCGCCCTCATGTGGGTTTTCGGTTCCTTCATTCTGCTCAGCGTGGCGGTAGTAATCACTCTGCGGCTCTTGGATGGTTCGCCGGTCGATTTGAAACCGCAAATCGAAGCCAATTCCTGGTCATGCTCGACACGGCCATCGCGGCGGCCGTTTGATCTCCTTCGCGTGCCTGTGGTTGGCTCTCTACTGCGCGCCACTTACGGGCGCAGGGCGTTGCAAGCCATTTTGCTGATTGTTGCCGCCGCTGTGATCGCAGACGGCTTCATGGGGCACTCCATGGGTCCAATGAACCTCGCCGGCGTAGTGCCATGGACTTACGGCCGCGCACTCGTGGTGGTAGGGCTGCTCATCGCTGGCAACCTCTTTTGCATGGCCTGCCCGTTTACGCTTCCCCGCGAAGCCGGGCGCCGGCTGGGAATTGCCACACGGCACTGGCCGCGCGTCCTGCGCACCAAGTGGCTTGCCGTGAGCTTGCTGGTCCTGTTCTTTTGGGCTTACGAGACGTTGGATCTCTGGAACTCCCCGTTCCTCACGGCTTGTATTCTGGGCGCTTATTTCGTAGCCGCTTTGGCGGTGGACACGTTCTTCCGCGGCGCCAGCTTTTGCAAGTACGTCTGCCCCATCGGCCAGTTCAACTTCGTCAGTTCGCTGGTGTCCCCACTCGAGGTCAAGATTCGCCGACCGCAAACCTGCACGATCTGCGCGACTCACGATTGCCTGCGCGGCAACGAATATCACCGTGGCTGCGAGCTTCAGCTCTTTCTCCCTCAAAAAGCGGGAAACATGGATTGTACGTTTTGTCTGGATTGCGTAAAGGCTTGTCCGCACGACAACATCGGCATCCTCGCCGCCCCGCCCGGACGTGACCTTGCCAGAGACCCGTTTCGTTCGTCATTGGGACGGCTTTCCCGCCGCCCGGATATCGCGGCGCTCGCTTTGGTGCTGGTCTTTTCCGCTTTTGTCAATGCTGCAGCGATGCTGGAGCCCATCGTTTCCACCGTACCGATCACTCGCCTGTCTTTTCTATGCGCTTTGATGTTAGCGCCCGTGCTCCTGGTGGGAGGGGCAACGCTGGCCGGATGGCGGTTTAGTCACGGCACGAAACCGAGCCGGGAGATTTTCTGCCGCTTCTCGCTAGCACTGGTTCCGGTAGGTGTTGCCATGTGGGCGGCGCATCTGCTGTTTCATCTGTCGACCGCGTGGAATAGTGCGTGGCCCGTCATACAACGGGTCTCGATCGACCTCGGAATCGGGTGGCTCGGCACTCCGCGGTGGGGGGCTTCGAGCCCCGTCCTGGCCGCGGATACCTTGCTGGCTTGCCAAATACTGCTACTGGATCTGGGCCTTCTTCTTTCTCTCTACATCGGCTGGCAGATTGCGCGCAATTGCGTCACGCGGCTCGCGGACAGACTCCGGCTGCTCGCGCCCTGGGCCGCAGTGTTGGTGGGACTCTACGGTACGGGCGTCTGGGTATTTCTGCAGCCCATGCAAATGCGAGGCATGGTGCACGGATGAAGACCTTCATGACAATGCTGGCGGCGGTCCTGTTTGCTGTATGCCTCGCGTATGCGGACGGTGGAGCGATCTTTTTGCACGAGGCTTCGGGCGTATTCCTAGTCACCGTCTTTGTGGCTCCGGAGCCGGTCCAAACCGGTCCGATCGATACGAGCGTGCTGGTTCAGGACCGGCAGACCGGCGTGGTGATTCTGGATGCAAAGGTCGACCTCGCAGTGAGGAGGGTTGATGGCGGAGGTCCCGAATTTCTTACTCATGCGACACGCGAGCAATCGGCAAACAAGATACTTCAATCCGGCAGGATCGATCTGCCGGCCTCCGGATCCTGGGCACTACGGGTGTCCGTATCGCGAGGAGGCGAGGAATCGGTATTCGCGGCGATCGTGCCCGTCTCGCCGGCCACGCCTCGTATGGCTACAGTCTGGCCGTTGCTGCTCTTGCCGCCCTTCGCTGTCGCCCTGTTCGCTCTCCATCAGACGCTCCTGATGGGGACCCGGAGAATGCGAGGATAGCGGCCGCCTGTTACGGCGTAATGACCGCAGCACCGTCGATTGAGTCGGCTTTTAAAGCCTGTAACGCTTCGTTGGCATGGTCGAGCGGAAACACAGTCACCTTTGGCCGGAGGTCGATTGCGGCGGCGACCTGCAGAAAATCGCGGGCATCCGCGCGGGTCATGTTTGCCACGCTGCGGATTTGACGTTCCCCCCAGAGCAGGCGATCGTAGTCGAATTGTGGGATGCGGTCGAGATGAATCGCATTGATCGCGACGACACCGCCCTTTCTCAGGCTGGATAGTGCGGCGATCACGATGTCGCCCGAGGGAGCGAATGTGACGGCGCGATCCAGTTCGATGGGCGGTCGATCGTTTTCCCCGCCTACCCAGGCGGCTCCGAGTTCGGCTGCCAGCCGGCGGTGCGAATCGCCCCTCGTCGAAACGTAGACCTTGCAATTCCAGGATTTCAAGACGGCGATCGCCAGGTGGGCTGCCGCTCCAAAGCCGTACAAACCGACGTTATCGCCAGGCTCGACTCCCGCCACACGGAGACTGCGGAAGCCGATGATGCCGGCACAGAGCAGGGGCGCGGCGTGAAGATCGTCAAGAGTATCCGGAAGGCTGACTACAAAATCGGCACGCGCTTGAGCGAATTCCGCGTAGCCACCATCGACGTTGTAGCCGGTGAAGGTGGGCGCGTCACAGAGGTTCTCGCTACCCTGGAGGCAATACCGGCAGGTTCCATCGGTGCCACCGATCCAGGAGACGCCCACGCGTGCGCCGAGTGGATAGGCCGGCGTGGATCCGCCGACAATCTCGCCGATGATCTGGTGGCCAGGAATCAATGGCCTGCGGCGGGGCGGCAGTTCGCCCTCAACGATGTGAAGATCGGTTCGACAAACGCCGCAGGCTCGGACCTTGATCACCACGTGACCGGCCTGTGGTTCAGGCTGCGGTACTTGAACGATTTGCAGCGGGCGTAACGAGATGCTTCCTGGCGAACTCAGAACGGCGGCCTTCATAGGGACCCCTCTTCAAGCTACCGCATTGAGACAGAAGCAGACGGCGACTGGTAGCAGCGGTGTTTCCTGCCACGTTCGATGCATCGCCGCCCCGCGCAACTGGAAGCGGACGCGTCCTTGCTACTCCAGTTCTTCTGCAGCGCGATGTTCTGGTTGCGGCCCCAGAAACCGCGCGTCTGGGCGACGTTTAGCGGCAGCCCTGCCGTAGCGAAGGCCGGCGGCTGCATAATGTATTGGGTATTCACGTAATTGTTCACTGAGTTCGCAATCTGGATGCGCGCAGCATTGAAGGTGTCTGAGTTGAAGGAACCCCCGAGGGGCGGTGCCGACCGCATTGGTAGTTAGCATTTCGAGCGTTGGCAAGCACTGTATTCGTCGACACCACACTGCTCTTTCCTGCATCGCCGCAAGAGCCGGGGCTATTTACAATATCTGTATAGGGATCTGCCGTGCTGTGTTTGGGGCACGGAGCCGGCGTGTTTTCCCGGGCTGACCGCAGTAAAAGGCACAAGGAAACAGTTTCTGGACCACGCAATTCAGTTAGTCGGACCTCATCACGCCGTTCAGATCTTCGGCGTAAAGTTAGTTGGAGCAGACGCAGGAAACGCGAAAAAGCTCCTGTTTTCGATCTTCCTCGTTCTATTTCTGATCGCAATCAGTAAGGCTCTCAGCGCACTCGTCGGCAAAGTCCTGCCGAATCGCGATTCAGTTCGCGCGTCGTTTTGGTCACGGCAGGCCATTCATCTCATCAGCGCAGTGATTCTGATCGTCGGATTAATCTCCATATGGTTCGATGACCCGGCTCGCCTTACGACCGCCCTAGGTCTGGTAACTGCGGGCGTCGCATTCGCCCTACAGCGCGTCATTACCGCATTTGCAGCATACTTTGTCATATTGCGCGGCCGCACTTTCAATGTCGGCGACCGAATCGTCATGGGCGGAGTCCGCGGCGACGTGATTGCATTGGGCTTCATGCAGACTACCGTCATGGAGATGGGACAGCCTGCGGCCGTTCAGAGCGCCGACCCCGCAATGTGGGTTCGAGGCCGGCAATATACGGGCCGGATCGTAACGATTACGAACGACAAGATCTTTGACGAACCGGTCTATAACTACTCTCGGGAATTTCCTTTCCTATGGGAAGAGATGGCGATTCCGGTACCTTACGGTGCAGACCGGGCGCGGGTGGAGAACATATTGCTCGAGGTTGCAAGGGCTCATACGGTCAAGCTGAACGAGCTAAGCGAAGAGGCAATAAAAGAACTTGAGCGGAGATACGCTGTTCGCCGAGCGGATCTCGGCCCAAGGGTCTACTACCGGCTGACAGACAATTGGCTCGAAATGTCGCTGCGATTTATTACGGAGGACTCCGGAATTCGCGAGATGAAGGATGCGATCAGCCGGGAGGTCATTCATGCACTGGATGAGGCAGGAATCGGAATCGCCTCCGGGACTTACGACATTGTTGGCATGCCAGCGGTGCATGTGGTTGTCGATGATACGCGGCAGGAGGGCGACTGGCGCGCAGGCCGGCGGCCGCACGGCGACGGTAGTGAGCGCAGTTAGGGCTCGGTGAGGAACTACTAACTCTCGGACGTTAGGATTCCCACAGTCGCCGCGGCGTCTCTGCTGTCATTGTTGCCGGTCTCACGTATGCGAGCCCTCCCGTCCATGCCTGAGTCGAGAGATTAAATGGAATGAGTTCGGACGCCGCTGGGAGTAGGCCCGCTATCCTAAGGATTGCGCCCACGGCGGTGCGCATTCCCGGTTCACCCATATGGTGAGACAGTCGACAAAATCGATGTTGGCCTTTTATTCCGTGCTGCCGTGGAAAGTCTTTCGCCACCGCCTGGGCCGCGCTATCGCCAGGGACAACATATTTGGACGATCCGCCGAACTGGCGTACTTCTTTCTGTTTTCCGTCTTTCCCCTCTTGCTGTTCCTCTCTAACCTGCTCGGCATGATCTCGGGCGGCGAGAGAATTGAGCAGGATCTACTCCACTATTTCAAAACCGTGATGCCATTGGCGGCGTACCGGTTGGTCGCTTCCACGCTCAAGGAGGTCACCAGAACGAGCGGCGGGGGTAAACTGTCCGCGGGAATCCTTATCAGTCTCGCCATCGCGTCCAGCGGTATGGTCGCCATTATTGAAGGTCTCAACACGGCCTATGCGGTACGAGAGGCGCGAAGCTGGTGGAAGCGCCGTCTGGTAGCTGGGATACTGACTCTCGCGATGGCAGTCTTCACTATCCTCGCTCTTACGATCATGCTGTACGGCAATGCGCTTGGCCAGTGGATCGCCGGTAACCTCGGTTGGGGGGCGGCATTCACAAGATTATGGCCCTTCGTACAGTGGCCGCTGACCCTTACGTTTGCCCTGGTGGCGTTCACAGTTGTGTACCGCTATGCACCAAATCTCCACGAGCAGAAGTGGCATTGGATTATCCCCGGCGCCTCGGTGGCGCTTGTCCTCTGGCTGCTCGAATCTCTGGGGCTACGGGTATATCTTCGCTTCTTCGACACTTCCGATGCCACCTACGGCTCGCTCGGCGCCCTCATGGTCCTCATGATGTGGCTGTATTTGTTCGGCATAGCGATCCTGATTGGCGGCGCCGTAAACTCCATCATTGAACAGGCTGCTGCTCGCGCCGGAGATCCGGATGCGAAACTGCCCGGCGAAAAGACTCCTGGCGAGCTACGATCGTAAACGTCGCGGTGTCCCAGCTAGGCTAGCGGACTGTGGCGCAAGTCCCGTTGCGTGCCGGAACGTCGGTAGGGATTTTTGGGGTGTGAACGCGAAGCTCTGGGATGTGGTACGCCCGAGTGGATTCGAACAACCGACCCTTTGCTCCGGAGGCTCCCACTCCCATTACGAATCAGTAACTTATATCCTCCACAACCCTATTCTCTCCCTCGCTTTCTCAGCAATTTGGCACCATTCGCTGCATTTTGGTGGGTATCTGGTGGGGTAGTTACGCGATCTCGCATGCTCCCCGGATGGATGGCTGTGTCTTGGAGTCACCCTTCGCAATCCGGAGAACCGATTCAGCTGGAGTGCTACACAGACCGGCGGAAACAACCGAGAGCCTCCCCCAAGACCCTGGTCCTGATCCAGAACCTCGTTCCTCAACCACAGGTCTAAATAACGTCACACCTGCCAAGTTCGGCACCGGTCCCTCTCAAATTCTTACTGGTTCGACGTGCAGAGTCAGTTTCTTCATACCACCGCATCGCGCCCTTAATCAGAAGCACGATGGCCCGCGCGGCAACGCGGGCCATCGATCCATTGGAGGTGAAAATTGGACGTTTACACCGGCAGTATACGTCACATCGATTATCAAAGAAAAGGCGGAAACGTATTGAGTTCGCCAGTACGGTCAGGCAACGGACAAAGCAGAGAGAACCTCCATCGCAGGGCCGTCAACGCGGTTGGGTCGTGTCTGATGGAGTCAGATTATGCGGCTTTGGAGAGTCGGTGGATCGACGGTAGTTTGGCAGACCAAGCCCACTTGCGGAGAGTAGACTCCTTGACGGGAGCCGAGGTCGTGGGTCGAAAGGACGGCAACTACGCCGGCATCGTCATCCCCTACTTCCGTCCTGAATCCGACCAGATTCGCGAGTATCGTTTGCGCCGTGACCAGCCGGATCTCGAGTACGATTGCGTCGGCAATCTCAAGGTGAAGCAGAAGTACCTTGGGGCGCAGGGGCGATCCAACATGCTGTATCTGCCACCCGGAATCAGTCAAGCACTCCTAATCGACCCAGCGCTGCCCGTCGTAATTACGGAAGGCGAATTCAAGACGCTTGCTCTTTGGCGCGCTACAAATCACGGGGTACAAAGTCGGCCTCGATTCCTCCCGCTAGGGGTATCGGGGGTGTACAACTGGCGCGGCACGATCGGAAAAATGGTCGGCCCGGACGGCAGTCGTATGGACGTAAAGGGCGCAATCCCGGATCTTGACTGGATCGTGTGGCCGACCGCAGGGTGGTGATTGCCTACGATGCCGACGCGGTCACCAAGGAGTTCGTCCGTATCGCCCGCTCCGTGCTCGGCGCGCATTTGCGCGGACGTGGAGCTAGTGTCGGCTTCCTGGAGTGGGACATTGCCAAAGGCAAGGGAATCGATGACCATCTCGCCACGGTTGGTCCCGAAGCAGTCCTCGACGGAATCGCGCACGTCGACTTCGCGAGTTCGGCATGGAAGAGGACCTGTTAAGGTCCAAACCGCCTATGAACACTACCGAGGGTCGTACCTTGCCGGTCCTGGCGAACGCAATTGCTGCCTTCCGGCACGCGCCGGAATGGGGCGGAGTCCTCGCCTTCAACGAATTCGGGTTTGGACCGGTCGTTCTCAAGCCAGCCCCCTGGGGCGTTGTTCCAAAGGGTGAATGGACCGATCACGAGGATCGCCTGGCCGCGGAATGGTTGCAGCGACAAGGGGTCCTGGTCTCGGTAGATGTCGCCGGGCAAGCTGTTCAGACCGTCGCTCGGGATCATCCTTTTCACCCGGTGAAGGCCTATCTGCGGGGCCTTGAATGGTACGGAGTCGAGCGCCTGGACCGATGGCTGGCTACGTACCTGGGCGCTGACGATACCGACTACACGCGCGCCGTTGGATCGCGCTGGCTCATCTCGGCCGGTCGCACGGGTCTTCGAACCTGGGGCGAAAGCCGATTGCTGCCTGATTCTCGAAGGTCCACAGGGCATCCGAAAATCGACGGCACTGCGGACCATCGCCGGCGAGTACTTCACCGACGAACTGGCGGACTTGGGCAGTAAAGACGCCGCCATGCAGACGCGGGGAGTTTGGATCATCGAGCTTTCGGAACTGGACAATCTCAGTCACGCCGAGGTGGCGCGTATCAAGGCATTCATGAGCCGCACCACGGACCGCTTCCGCCCTCCCTACGGAATGCGTCTGGTGGAATCAGCCCGCCAGTGCGTCTTTGCCGGCACCGTCAACCACGGCAGCTATCTGTGGGACGAGACCGGAGGACGACGTTTCTGGCCCGTGGCGTGTGGGCGGATCGACGTGGACGGACTCAGCGAGGTCCGCGACCAATTATGGGCGGAAGCCAGGGTCAAATACGAATCTGGGTCGGTGTGGTGGCTCGACACGCCAGACTTGGTGCAACTAGCCAGTGATCAGCAGGAGGAGCGCTATGAAGGCGATCCGTGGGAAGAAGTCATCGCGCCGTGGCTGGAGAATAAACAGACCACGGCGATTTCGGAGGTCCTGCAGAGATGCATAGACAAGCCTCAGGCGCAGTGGACGCAGACCGACAAGATTCGTGCCGCACGTTGTCTCCGGGCGCAAGGCTGGGTACGGTACCGGGAGCGTCAAGGGAACCGGCTCGAATGGCGCTACCGGAGGGTCGCGTGAAATGACGATGTTCCCAGGGTTCCCAGTCTTGTTCCCAGCATGTTCCCAGTCTTGCCTATTAAATTCCTGGTGTTCTCGGCGTTCTGCATCGCCAGCCACCGTCCTTGGAGGACCCCGCCGCTGGAACGGCAAGGTCAGGCAAATCCTCCCCAGTCCGGAACTCATCAACAACGTCGTGTTCTACGACGTGCTCTTCGACGTTCCGAATTCGGAGCGTGCGCTGGATATTCAGATGACGGCGCAGGTCTTCATCGTGCTGGCACAGTCCAAGGGGACCTTGCTGGTACCGGCTGCGGCTATCAGCAATGCAGGCGAAGGCATGGCAACCACGGTGCAAGTGCTCAAGGCCGACGGCACCACCGAGCAGCGTGACATCAAGATCGGCATCAAAAGCGAGATCTCGGCGGAGGTCACCGAACGCCTCAAGGAGAAGGAACAGGTGGTTATCCGGCAAGTCACTCCGTGGGCAGGCAAAACGAAAAGCGCGCTGAGCGGACAGAAAAGCCATTAATGCCGTCACCACTGCTCGAACTACAGGCGGTCGGCCGCACCTATACGTCGGGCGGAGAGCCGCTGACCGTGCTCCGGGAGGTGTGCCTGACCATTCAGAACGGCGCATTTGTCGCCATCATGGGCGCATCCGGCTACGGGAAGTCCACGCTCATGAACATCATCGGCTGCCTCGACAAGCCATCGACCGGCAGCTATCGTTTCCGGGGCGTCGATGTGGCGACTCTCGACGGCGATGCCCTGGCGGCGCTGCGTTGCGATCCTTTGGATTCATTTTCCAGCGCTACAACCTGATGAGCGACCTCAGTGCCGTAGAGAACACCGAGGTTCCCGCCGTCTACTGCGGCATGGAGAAGACCCGGCGTGCGGCGCGCGCCAGTGACTTGTTGCGCGAGTTCGGACTGGGCGACCGCCTGCGACATCAGCCGAATCAGCTCTCCGGCGGGCAGCAACAGAGCGTCAGCATCGCGCGCGCGCTAATGAACGGCGGGCCGGTTATCGGAGCTTCGGCAGGAGCGAGAGCAAATCGATCGGCAGATCGACTCTCTGGAGCGCGGTGATGACATAGAGTCAGGCCTGCGACCTTTCAGCTTAAACGGACCCGTGGCTGAGCAGGAGAACGAACCGTCGTAGCCTGGGGATGACTAAATTCCACAAGGAACAACACCGCAATGAGCGGGTAGGGTGCCCACACCGAAGCCCACACTGCAGAGCGGGGGCATCAAAGCCACAGCGATGGTGACGCCCGGCAGGGCTGTGACTCCACCGCCTCCACCCCCTCGACAGACCACGACCGATCCGGCAAGCCCTGAGAATATGGCTACTCCGAGATCCAGTAGGTTGGGTTCGACTCAGGATTTCCGCCGTGGGTGCGTGAAATGGCAAGAGCCATACGATGGCTGCTGAGAAACTGACTGCTCCTGCCATGCTCGCAAGCACGTTGACCACCGACTTGACGCCCAGATAGAAGTCGCCGGCCGCCAGGGCGAGGCCCGCTGCGAGGATTGGACCCACTAAGGGCGAGATCAGCATCGCGCCAATCACCACTGCTGGGCTGTCCAGCACCAGGCCGAGAGTCGCAATCCCCGCAGAGAATACCAACTCCAGCCAATAGTTCAGGCTGGCGATCTCCGCAGACTCGTAAACCTGGGCATAGACCCGCGGCTTCGACTTTGGATCGATGCGGAGCGACTGCTCAATGCGTGCACGGACGCCGAAGGCGGAGTCGTCGATCACCCTTTGCATTGTAGGCCTCTTGTCGACAGCCCGCATCAAGCCAAGAGATTTCCAAGTGTCGATTTGGCAGTAGGTTCAGACCTATCGCGTGCGGGGCGTTGCCGGGTGGGCACAGCCAGGATTCCGGGCGCAGAGCGGGAAGCCAAGCGGGATCATTCGTCGCTAACGTCCACATTCAACCGGTCCCGATTGAGTTCTCGTGCCAATTCGCGGTGAACTTCCTCTGACAGCATGCCCTGGCGAAACAGGTCCGCCAGTCGGGCTTTCTTTACGGCCATCAGGTGACACTGCACGCGGGCGAGTTGCCGCTGCTCGAGCTCCTCCCCGACTGGGTTCAGTTCCCTCAGGCGTTCGACTTCGCGCGACAGATCTTCCTGGACGGTTTTGTAAACATGTTCGGTCACATCGCCGCGCCGACGCATCTCATTCAGTTCGGCGAGGGCGCCAGCGTTTGCAAGGATCCGGCCTCCCACCAGTTCCTGCTCATGCCAGCGGCGTTCGGACGCCGCGAAGCCCAGCCACCTGAGCAGAGGCCCAATGGTCAATCCCTGAACCAGCAGGCTGAAGATAACACTTCCGAAGATCATCGTGACAAGTTGCGCTCGCTCCGGGACCGCAGATGGAAGGCTGAGCACTAAGGCGATCGAGAGCGACCCACGCAGCCCGCCCCAAAATAAGACTGACTGCCAACGAAGTGACAGCTTTTCACCGAACAGGTTGGAAACCGGGATCAGGAAATAGACAGCAGCCAGTCGCGCCACGAGCGTCGCACCAATGGCCCAGCACAATGGCCTAAAGTTTTCCCCCAGCCTGGTGACTTGGATTTCAAGTCCAATCAGCAGAAAGACCAGGGAATTGACCACGAAGGCGGCATACTCCCAGAAGGAGTTGACCGCCAACTGGGTAGGGGGGCTCATGCCCTTCTGCCGCCCGTAGTTGCCAATCACCAGTCCGGTGGAAAGCACGGCGATAACCGGCGAGACGTGGAACCCCTCGGCCAACAGGAACGACCCGTAAGCGGCTATCGTGGTGAGGGTGATCTCGAGCAGGTGGTCGTCAAAATAGGAGGTGAGAGTCGATGCCAGCACGCCGACTGTCACACCGGCCAGCAGCCCCCCGGCGACCATCACCAGAAACTCTCCGAGGGACGACAGCGCCAGTCCCCCGGCTGAACTCCCTGCGGCTCCTACTAGAATGATGCGGAACACCACCACCGCGGTGCCGTCGTTTAGGAGGCTTTCTCCCTCCACGATGGTGGCCAGGCGCGGTGGCAGTGCCAGTGTCTTGAATAAGGCGAGCACTGAGACCGGATCGGTGGCGGAGATCATCGCGCCGAACAGCAGCGCCGGCCGCCAGGAGAGTCCCAAGCCATAGTGCAGGATCACGCCGATAACGCCGGTAGAGAGCACCACCCCGGCCACCGCCAGCACGAGAATTGGGAGCAGATTCCGGCGCAGTTGATCCAGCTTCAGGTTCCAGGCTGCTTCAAACAGAAGCGCGGGCAGGAAAATGAGCAAAATCAGATCGGGCGATATGTGCACCGCGGGCAGGAAGTGCATCGGGCTGATGACCAGACCAACGATCACCAGCGCCAGTGTATAGGGAACCCTTACCCACTTCGTAGCCATGGCCACGGCGGAAGCGACCAGCAAAAGCAGGATAAGAACTCGAACGGTGATTTGCGTCTCAGGCATCAATGAAAACTCATGCGATACCCGGGATTATCACATGAACCTTGGACTCGAGCGCTGCGCCCGCCGCTGCGCCCCGGAGAGTTGCGCCCAAAATGCCGAGGGGGAGCTGACGAAGAGGTCCGAGGGGAGTGCGACTCGCAAGTATGCATTTATGTTGCGCAAGGGCTCGCGCGGAGGGAGCGCAGCCATAGCGGCTCCTCGGGTTTGATCCACTCTATTTGGTCGCGTCTTCCTCGCGCCCCAGCCGGCACAAAGCGCGCGCAATCATCAACTCTTCATCCGTACGTATCACGCGAACGGTGGCACGACTGGACTCAGTGGAAATCACAGGGGCGTTGGCGGCGTTTGTGGCTTCGTCCAACTCGACGCCAAGAAACTGCAAACCGTTGCATACACGGGCCCGCACTTCGCCCGCGTTCTCGCCGATCCCGCCGGCAAACACGAGCGTGTCCAAACCGCCAAGCGCAGCTGCGAACGCCCCGATCCATTTGCGGGTCTGGTAACAAAACAGCTCCACGGCTTCGGCGGCGGGGATATCGCCGGCCTGGCGTTGGATCAGGTCCGCATGTCGGAAGTGGATTCCGAGACGCCCAGCAGACCGGACTCATGATTGATAAGTTTGTTGAACTGCTTCGGCGTCAGCTTCTCGGAGCGCATCATGTACCACGCGACGCCGGGATCGAGGTCGCCGGTTCGAGTACCCATCGGCAACCCAGCGGCCGGCGTGAACCCCATGCTGGTGTCGATGCTCTTCCCTTCGTGGATCGCCGCCAGGCTCGCCCCGTTGCCGAGGTGGGCCAGGATCAGGCGGCCATGGGCGGCCGCCGGACCGGCCGTGCGGTCCAGCTCTTCCACGAGGTAGGCGTAAGACAAGCCGTGAAAGCCGTAGCGTTGTATCCCCATCGCATCGAAGCGGCGCGGACAGGCGATAGCCGGGCCACACGTGGCATGGTGCGGTGAAACGCCGTGTCAAAGCAGGCCACCTGAGACAGCTTCGGATGACGCTGACGGAACGCTTCGATCAACTCAATCTCGGAAGGCAGATGATCCGGATCGTACGGGCTGATGCGGTGCAGTTCATCCATCAATTCCTGCGTGACGCGCTGGGGCTCGGAATAGTTCATGCCGTGCACCACCCGGTGTCCAACCGCCGTCACCGAAGCGAAGCCGATCTTCTCTTCGAGCCAATCGATCAGGAAGGCCGCCGCGGACCGGTGATCGGAGGCGTCGATGCTGCGACTTTCCGGCAAACTCTGAACCGGGTTATGGAAAGTCAGAATCGTGCCGGGCAAGCCAATGCGGTCAACCTTTCCATAAAGCCCTCGCTTCAGCGGATCGCCAGTGTGATACTGGGCGGACCTGATGCTCGACGAGCCTCCGTTGATCGTCAGGATGCATGGGTTATCGGTTTTCATGTGGCTCCTTCGTTCTTCAGCCCAAACGAAATCAGTTTCGCGCACGTGGACGTGTAATCCGTGTGAAGAACGCTCCGAATTCCCAAACTTCCGCGATCTGGACGAAAATCGGCGTGTTTTCGCGTGGCGTCCGGTCCCCAAGGCGCCGCCGGCGTAATTCGGAAAATCGTTGGGATTACTGGCTTTCCACACATCGAGGACCCGCATAAACAGCCGCCATGCTGCCTCTACCTGATCGGCGCGCATGAACAGCGTGGCATTGTTGCTCTGTGTGTGAATCGGGCGGTACGCCGTCCTCGTCTCGATAGGCGCGCACTTTCTTGCCGCCGATCCAACCCTTGTCGTACTGCCCGCGAACCGTGGAGTGATGCACCGCGTCGTGCGGGATGGGCCGAACCGCGTGCAGCACGTCCACTTTCTTGTTGCGAATCTCGTCGGCATCGAAGGAGACCATCGGCTCCATTGACACCAGACAGAGCAGTTGCAGCAGGTGATTCTGCACCATGTCGCGCAGCGCACCGGCTCCATCGTAATAGCCGCCGCGATGTTCTACCCTCACCCTCTGCGTGTGCTGTCTTCATGGTCATCCCTTTCGCCCGTGCGGGCCGCCCACCGTCCTTAGCACGGAACGGTCCAGACGGAAGCATCCGACGATTCCGAGGCTGAGACCCTGCGCCGGCGTGAGGTTCGCGAAATTCAGCCTGCGCGAGATGCAGAGCCCGCACCTGAAAGTGCGGAATTTGCCGAGAGTCAAGGTCCGAACGTGGTCTATGGTGGCGCGGCACCTCGGGGGCGAAGTGATCTGCTTGTGGCCAAACCAGCGGCTAGTGTTTCTGGTGCTCGAAATGCTCACTAGATCGCCATCCTGACAAGTCTGCGGCAACCCAGGTCCATCGTCCAGCACAGGTAGATTGCAGATTTGTCGGAGGGAATGGATGCGATATGGCAAACCAAGCGACGAAGATGATCTCCGAATCTCGCCGAACGGCGAAACCAGCAGGAAATAGCCGCAGTGGCGTATGAGTTCTGGCTGGCTAGGCCTTTCCGAGGCGGGTCACCCGCCGAGGATTGGCTTCCGGCCTATCGAAAAGTGCGGTGCAACCCCGGAAATGTCAGATTAAGGCGAACAACGGTAGGAGACTTCCTGGTGTCATAGCGCCCGTTCGCGAGCAAAGACTTGCGCACGTGTAGGTCGATTGGGCGGCGATTTACGGAGATAGCCGTGTCCGGGGATTAAGCCGACAGCCGCCCAAAAACCGCTAGTGATCGTCGCAGAAGGTTTTCGAGATCCAGCAGGATTGATGCATTCAGAGACCGTCCGGCCGCGTTCGGGCAGGAGACTTGCCGTGAAG
This sequence comes from uncultured Solibacteraceae bacterium, assembly GCA_963792055.1. Taxonomy (GTDB): domain Bacteria; phylum Acidobacteriota; class Terriglobia; order Bryobacterales; family Bryobacteraceae; genus Solibacter. The sequence goes on from CAWBUV010000014.1 coordinate 582,527, forward strand.
AAACAGCCACCGAAGATGAATGTTCCAAGCGTCGCTACCGTTCTATCCGTGAGCCCCTCCCCGAGGATTACATCTCCCTGCAAGCGGTTCTCAACCATTCAAAAGTGGGAACTTCACAAATCCGACAGCGTTGTATCTGCATTGACGGTTGAAGGCGACGTTTTCAGAGGACCGATGGCCTGTCAAATTTCAGCCGCGAAACTAGCCGCTTCGAGATTCACTGCCGATTGGCAAAGGCTCAGCGTGCTTGAATCGGTCTTCGATCAGTTGCCTGATGCTCTGGTACTGTGGGACCCCGAGTTCCGGATCACGGGAGTCAATCGTTCAGCGGAAAGACTTCTTGGCATGTCTTCCCAGGAGATGCTCGGGAAGCGCTGCCAAGAGGTTTTCCGAGCTGCCGTGGACGATGCGGGGTGCGGAGTGCTGGTGGGAATGGACAAGCTGCCCACGAAGACCCATATGGTCGTTCGCCTTAAGACCGGAAGCGGGGTGGATCGCCTGGCAGCGATGCGTACCAGCAAGATACTGGACGGCTCTGGCCAACCAGCGGGCGTAGTGGCCACTATCCGGCCACTCCCCGAAAAAGCAGCGCCGCAAACGTGCAAGGTGATTGCCGAATCGGCGCTAATGCTTGAGATTCTCAAGTTCGTAGGGCGCATAGCGGCGAGTGAGGCCGCCACAATTCTGCTGGATGGCGAGAGCGGAACCGGCAAGGACCTGGTTGCTAAATCGCTTCACTGCCAGAGCCTACGGCGGTCTGGGCCGTTCATTGCAGTGAACTGCGCTGCCATCCCAGGAACGTTGCTGGAAAGCGAGCTATTCGGCTACGAGAGGGGCGCATTTACCGACGCGCGCGCGCAGAAGCGCGGCATTTTTGAACTCGCCGACAAAGGCACGCTTTTCCTGGATGAAATTGGCGAGATCCCGCTAATCCTCCAGGCCAAACTCCTACGGGTCCTGGAGGAGCAGACTTTCCGCCGATTGGGCGGTTTGATCGACATTCAACTCGACCTTCGCGTGGTAGCCGCCACGAATAAGAGCCTGCGGGAAGCCGTGAATGAAAAGGCGTTCCGCCAGGATCTCTATTTCCGCCTCAACGTCATCCAGATAACGATTCCGCCCTTGCGCGAGAGGATAGATGACATTCGCCCGCTGGCGAGGTTCTTCATCGAACACTACAATCGCAAATTCAACCGTAGTATCGAAGGTCTGAGCGACAGCGCGACTCAACTGCTTCTGTCCCATGACTGGCCGGGCAACGTGCGGGAACTGCGTAACGCCATCGAACGCGGCATGATTCTGGAAGAATCAGCGTTGATTACCTCATCGAGTCTTCCGATCGCCATTTCACGTTGTGACGGTCGCGTTCCTCTGGGGGGGCCGCCCATCACGGAAATACCCGGCGAGGGGACTTCGCTCGCTGATAGCGAGCGATGGCTGGTGATCCGAGCGCTGGAGCGGACCAGCGGCAACCAGACTCAGGCGGCGCGCCTTCTGCGCATCACGCGCGACACGCTGCGCTATAAGATGAGAAAACTAAATCTCCAATCGCGGCGCGCCTGCTGGGCGAATCAGACGGCGTAACGACCCAAGCAGCAGCGCGGTTTCTACAACGTGTAGTGGCAGGCGGTCATCGTAGAGACGACGGGCAAGCCATTGATCCGAAGCACTTGCTCGCAAGGGAGTATCCGGCAGATCAACGCAGAGCATGTGCGAGCTTGATGATCCAACCCGTTGGTGAGCAGGACGCCGCCGATATCAAGAAACAGCGCAGTGTTTGGCACGCTTAGGATTCCCTATCTCCGCGGCGAGCGTCCGGCCAATTCCACTGGGGCCGGCCAACTGTGCCCCTGTTGGACCAGCAGACCTTGCGTGGCGTCCGGTCCCCAAGTGCCGCCCGCGTAATTCGGAAAATCGTTGGGAGGACTGGCTTTCCACACATCGAGGACCGGCATCAACAGCCGCCATGCTGCCTCCACCTGGTCGGCACGCATAAATAACGTGGCATCGTTGTTGATCACGTCTGAGAGCAACGTCACATAGGCCTCCGGCGATGGCGTAGCGAAGCTTTCGCGATAGTTAAACCTCATGTCCACTGGCTGCAACACCATCTTCGGGCCAGGGTGTTTTGCCTGAAAGCGCAGCACGATGCCTTCGTCGGGCTGGATGGACATGACCAGACGCGACGGCTGCCAGTCGAGGGTCGCCTCGGTTGGAAACGACTGATGTGGAACCGCGCGGAACTGGATGGCGACTTCTGAAGCCTGAACGGGGAGGCGTTTGCCGGTGCGAAGATAGAATGGCACGTCCTGCCAGCGCCAGTTGTCCACGAACAGCCGCAACGCCGCAAATGTCTCCGTTTGTGAATCGGGCGGTACGCCGTCCTCTTCTCGATAGGCGCGTACTTTCTTGCCGCCGATCCAACCCTTGTCGTACTGCCCGCGAACCGTGGAGTGATGCACCGCGTCGTGTGGAATGGGCCGAACCGCGTGCAGCACGTCCACTTTCTTGTTGCGAATCTCGTCGGCATCGAAGGAGACCATCGGCTCCATTGCCACCAGACAGAGCAGTTGCAGCAGGTGATTCTGCACCATGTCGCGCAGCGCACCGGCTCCATCGTAATAGCCGCCGCGATGTTCCACCCCCACCTCTTCGGCCACGGTGATGGTCACATAATCTACATAACGCCGGTTCCAGATCGGCTCGAACAGCGGATTGGCAAATCGGAACGCCAGGATGTTCTGCACCGTCTCTTTGCCCAGGTAGTGGTCGATGCGGAAGATTTGGGATTCTTGAAAGCCGCTGGCAAGAGTGCGGTTCAGGGCCCGTGCCGACTCCAGGTCATACCCAATGGGTTTCTCGATGACGATTCGCGATCGCTCCCGGTCGGCCGACAGGCCGGCATAGTTTAGGAAGGACGGGATTTCGCCAAACAGGGAGGGCGGCGTGGCCATGTAGAAGATGCGTTGGGCTTTGGCGCCCCACTCCTTTTCCAGGCTTACGCACTGGTCGCTGAGTTCCTTGTAGGTCGCGTTGCTCTTGAAATCGCCCTGTAAGTAGCGAATATGGGGGGAGAACTCGTTCCACTCCTTGACCGGCGCTTTCCCGCTGCGGGCGAACTTCCTGACTCCCTGATGCAGACGCTTGCGAAGGGCGTCCACGCTGAGTTCGACTCGGTCCACCGCGATGATCGCAAAATGAACCGGAATACGTATGACTCTGCGAAAGGTCAAACAGGGCCGGCATCAACTTCCGCCAAGTCAGGTCGCCCGCTCCGCCGAAGATGACGAATATGTTCGGTTCGAGTTGATCGGTCGTTTTCATCGCCCTCAACCCTTCGTCCAGTCCGTATGGAATGTGCCTTTGACGTCGATGCGCTCGTAGCTGTGCGCGCCGAAGTAATCGCGTTGAGCCTGGATCAGGTTGGCCGGCAGCCAGGCGCTACGGTAGCCGTCAAAGTAGGCCAGTGCCGTCATGAAGCAGGGTGTGGGCAGACCCATCGCGATTGCCGCGCACGCAACGCGGCGCAGATCCTCCTCGTTGGCCATTACCTTTTTCGCCAGTTCCGGGGCCAGAAGCAGATTCGACAGGCCGGGCTGGGTGCGATAGGCCATCCGGATGTCTTCCAGCAACGCCGCGCGGATGATGCAGCCGCCCCGCCAGATTCTCGCCACGGCCTCGAGATCGAGGTGATACTCATACTTGTCCGACGCCGCCGCCAGGACCGCCATTCCCTGGGCGTAGACGATGATCATCGCGGCATGGAGCGCGTGGCCGAGTTGATCGAGGAAGGTTTTGCGGTCCCCGGCAAACGCCGGGATGGGACGCTTGAAAATCTCGCTGGCCGTCTCGCGCTGCTTTTCAAACACGGACAAATCCCGCATCGCGACCGCGAGGTCGATTGTGGGGATGGGCACTTGCAGTTCCATCGCGCTTTGCGAGGTCCACATGCCAGTGCCTTTCTGCTTGGCCACATCCAGGATTTCATCGATCAACCGCTTGCCAGTGCTTTCGTCAACCTTGCTGAAGATGCGACTGGTAATCTCGATCAGGTAGGCGTTGAGTTCCCCTTGATTCCACGCGCCGTAAACGTCGCGCAGTTCGTCATCGCTCATGCCAAGGCCGCGTTTCATCAGGTCGTATGTCTCGGCCAGGAGTTGCATCACCGCGTACTCGATGCCGTTGTGGACCATCTTGACGAAATGCCCGGCCGATCCGGGGCCGAGGTAGACTACGCACGCATCTCCGTTGACTCTGGCGGAGATGGCCTCAAGCAGCAGGCGGACCCGCTCGTACGCCTCTTTCGGTCCCCCGGGCATGATGCTCGGGCCGTGGCGCGCTCCCTCCTCGCCGCCAGATACGCCGACGCCGAGAAATTGAATGCCGTGTTCGGTCAGGTTGCGGGCACGCAGGTTCGTATCTTTGAAGTAGGAGTTCCCCGCGTCGATGATGAGATCGCCCTTTTCGAGGTGCGGTAACAGATCGCCGATCACGGAATCCACGGGCGGGCCGGCGGGCACCAGCATCATAATCGCGCGCGGCCGGCGGAGCAGTCCGATGAAATCCCGGATATTGGCGACGGCGTGTATGTCGTTTGCCGCTGCTTCCTTCTGGAGCGCTTCGACCTGGCTGGGTCCTTGTCATAGCCCACCACCGGGAAGCCGTGGTCAGCCATGTTCAGTAACATGTTGCGCCCCATCACGCCCAAGCCGATCATGCCAAGTTCATGGCGCCCAGTGTCCATATCAGTTCTCCATTCGAGTCAAATCAACGCTGCCACAGGATTCGAGCGGCTTCCAGCGGAACGGCGACGCCATCGAAATGCGGTATTACTCGCGCTGTATAGTCGGTGGCCGGACGTGTCGAAGCCACCTGTGTGCGATACGCGTAGCCGCTCGTTGTACCTGCCAATTGGCGAACCCGCTCCATTTCCTGCCGTACGGGACCATCGCCGTTGATGCCGTCGGCAAAAAGCTCTACTCGCGCGGCATTCGGGTCGAGATCAGTGAGATAGACCTGAACCTCAAACACGTGCTGCTCCCCATTGGTCGCGACCTTCATCTCACCGAAGCGGATCGCGGCCTTTTCCATGGCGTGCTGCCAATTGACCATTCGGCTGCCCGCTGCGCCCTTATCGGCAGCACGCTCACGGTAGGTTGCGGCACCCGGCAGGTAGTGTTGCTCCGTGTATTCGCGCACCGCGCGGTCCGCGGAAAAGCGGGGCGTCAAGCTCGCCATGCTGTTCCGCATCCGCGCAACCCAAGCCGTGGGGATACCCTGCCCATCGCGGGCATAGAACTCGGGAATCACTTCCCGTTCGAGCAGGTCGTAGAGAGCTTCGGCTTCGGCAGCATCCCAGGCCGGATCGTCGTGATGTTCCTGGCCGTCACCCAGCGCCCATCCCACTTCAGGCGTGTATGCCTCCGCCCACCAGCCGTCCAACTCCGACAGATTGATCCCTCCATTGACGAGCACCTTCATACCGCTCGTTCCGCTCGCTTCCCAGGGCCGCCGTGGCGTGTTGATCCAGACGTCCACGCCTTGCACCAGGTGCTCGGTCAAGAGCATGTCGTAGTCACTGAGGAAGATCGCGTGAGGACGCGCTTCGGGCTGCCGGATGAAATGCATCCAGTCCCGAATCAGGGCCTGCCCCGCCTGGTCCGCCGGATGCGCCTTGCCGGCGATGATGAGTTGCACCGGGCGCTGAGGGTCGGTCAACAGGCGAAGCAGTCGCGGCGGGTCATGCAGCAGCAGGTTCGGTCTCTTGTAGGTCGCGAAGCGGCGTGCAAAGCCCAGCGTGAGGGCATTGGGATCAAAGAGATGCTTCGCACCGTCGACCGCCTCGGGCGGCGCGCCGGCGGCAGCCAAGTCCAGCGACAGGCGTTCGCGAGCATACTCCACAAGGGACTTGCTGGCGGCGGTGCGAAACTGCCAGAGCGAGGCGTCCGGGACCCGGCGAATGTCGTGTCCCAGGGTCTCCGACGTCCCCAGCCAGCGGTCCTTGCCGCAGCTTTCCGTCCAAAGGTCGTCGGCGGGCGCCGAGTCCCAGGTGGGCATGTGGACTCCGTTGGTCACGTGTCCGATTGGGATTTCGTCCTCCGGCCAGCGCGGGAACAGAGGCAGAAAGAGTTGCCGGCTCACCTTCCCGTGCAAGCGGCTCACCCCATTCGCCGCGCCGCACCCGCGGATTGCCAGATACGCCATGTTGAAAGGCTCCGACGAGTCGGCCGCGTTCTGGCGGCCAAGGGCCATCAAATCGCGAACGGCAATGCCGAGCTTCTTTTCGGCGTACCCCCCAAGGTATTGTTCGATGAGGGTGGGAGCAAAACGGTCAAAACCGGCGGCGACCGCCGTGTGGGTGGTGAAGAGATTACCCGCTCGTGTGACCGCCAGTGCGACTTCGAAGGGTTGCCCTGTCTCTTCCATGAAGTCGCGGGCACGTTCCAGAACGGCGAACGCCGCGTGCCCTTCATTCAGGTGACAGACCTCCGGTTGGAGCCCGAGCGCGCGGAGCAGTCGCCATCCGCCGATCCCGAGCAGCAGTTCCTGCTTGAGGCGCAATTCCGGCCCGCCCCCATAGAGCTCGCTGGTAATCCCCCGATGAGCGGGGAAGTTCGCCGCGTCATTGCTGTCCAGCAGGTAAAGCTTCACCCTGCCGACCTGGACCTGCCAGGCGCGCAGCCAGACCGAGTATCCGGGCAACGCGATCTCCAACCGCAGCCACTCCCCGTTGGGTTGGCGCAACGGCGTGATCGGCAACTGTCCGGGGTCGTTATACGGGAAGAGAGCCTGTTGCTCTCCGTTCTTGTCGATCACCTGGCGAAAATAGCCCTGCTGGTAGAGCAGGCCCACGCCGACCACCGGCACACCCAGATCGCTGGCGGCTTTGAGTTGATCGCCGGCCACATTGCCAAGACCGCCCGAGTAGATGGGCAGAGCTTCGCTCAACATGAATTCCATGCTGAAATACGCGGCGCAGGTCAGTGGACCTTCCGAATGATTCCGCTGAAACCACGCGGGCGCTGCCGCCGCCTGCCGACTGGCTTCGACCAGACCATCTACGCTTTTCCGGAAAGCGGGATCGGCCAACACGCGCTCGATCTGGTCGCGCGAGACCGTCTGCAGAACGACCCAGGGGTTATGCGTGATCTCCCACAGTCTGGGATCAAGCTGCCGCCACACTTCGTCGGTGGCATGATTCCACGACCAGTGCATGTCCAAGGCGAGTTCCGCCAGCGAATCGAATCCCTCGATTTCCGTTGGTAGGAGATTGTATATGGGGTGGGTGACGCGGGTGAGTTTGCTCATGATTCCACGACCAGTGCATGTCTAAGGCGAGTTCCGCCAGCGAATCGAATCCCTCGATTTCCGTTGGTAGGAGATGGTATATGGGGTGGGTGACGCGGGTGTGTTTGCTCATGATTTCTTCCGGCAGCGGCCGGTTCTGACTGTCCCTACTCTTCTCTCCACTCGCCTGAGCGCTCCCGCGCCGAGTACTTGTTCAGGAGAGCGATCAGGCGGAGCAGCCGATTTGGGCGCAGACCTCCCACTGGTCACGATGTCCCGGTTCTCCAGTTTCTTGCCGTAGAGGGTGGCATTGTCATCCAGATCCTGCCGCAGGGTGGCTCCTTCCAGAGCAAGACCGGCAAACAGGCCCTGGGACCGTGACCACGAAAGAATCTCCGCGTGCATCTGGGCATCTGTTTGAGCAGTCGCCGTGCGTCCCACTGGTCCCGCCGCTACCGATCCTTCGGCGCCCAAAGTGAACTTACTCGAAAGCAGCTTGTCCGCTCCGCGTTCCGACATCACGAGCATGATCAGGTCCGTCGTAGAGCCGCCGATCTGAAAGCCAACGCTGCCGCCTTCGATGCGAACCGTGGCGGGCGCCGACCAGCCGGAGCCGCTCTTGTTACGGCAGGACAGATACCCCTTCCCGTACTTGCCGCCGACTATGAAGGCCCCCGTCTTGAGCGATGGCACAATGACGATGCAGTGCGCTTTCTCAAGCAGATCCTGCGGAATCCCCTTGTCGGGTGTTGCCATCACCTCAGAGAAGACCGACGCAGCCTCGCCCAACCGCTTGGCAGGCTCCTTATCGATCGCCAGCAACGACGTTGTGAGGGCCAAGCCGGCCACGATCACTAATCTCATTGTTTTGTGCCTCTTCTGTCGCCCGCAACTGTGGCGACTGATTTGCTAGTGCACGGTTGGCACCATCTCTGGCTCTCGGCGAGCCGCAATGCGGGGAGCGCAGGCATAAGGACATAGTCGGAGACTTCGGCAACTGCGTAGGGCTGTTGGCGCTGGCGGAAAGAGCGAAGCGGCCGCAGCAACTGCAGGTTTTGTCTCCGAAAGTGCAGGATTTGCCTTGCGGCATCCCGTCAGGACTACGCGTCCGCCGCTGCTCCCCAGTACTTCAGCCAAAGAAATCGGCCGGCACTCTTCCATCCGGCATGATCTACAGCCGGGCTTTGAGATTTCAGGCTGACCATGCTCGGTCATGTGACCATCCACGGCCCCGCGCCGCACGGCGGTTCGTCGGACGATCGCTCTCAACAAATCCAGCAGTGCGAACCGGATGGAGCGACGAGGCACGGGTTGGAATCCGTGTCGGCCACATGCTTTCCCCGTAAGAAAGGGTTGGTGCTGCGCGTGCACTCGTATAGCAACGGTCGTTGCTGGATTCACAGAGCGAACGCAAATTCCAAAGGAGATAGGAAATGTCTGAACGAAACGCAGTGGTAGCTGTTTATGGCACGCACGTCGAAGCAGAAGGAGCGGTCAAGGAGCTTCAGCGCGCGGGAATCGACATGCATACCTTGTCCATCGTTGGCAAGGATTCCCACACCGATGAACACGTGGTGGGTTACTACAATACCGGCGACCGGATGAAGTACTGGGGCAAGACCGGCGCTTTTTGGGGAGGCTTCTGGGGAATGCTGTTCGGGTCAGCCTTCTTTGCCATTCCGGGCATCGGTCCGGTGCTCGTGGCGGGCCCTTTGGTTGCGTGGATCGTGGGAGCGTTGGAAGGCGCCGCGGTGTTCGGAGGTTTGAGCGCCATCGGTGCGGGGCTCTATGGCATGGGTATTCCGAAGGACAGCGTCGTTCAGTACGAAGCGGCGCTCAAGACTGACAAGTTCTTGCTGATGGTGCATGGCACGGCCGCGGAAGTCGAAAAAGCGAGAGACATCATCGAAAGCACCCGGCCTGTCACAGTGGCACTGCACGCGGCAGAGGTAGTGGCAACGGCCACAAATAGCTGACGGCGTCGACCGAGTGCCGGGAGGGCAAAGACAATGCTAACGAATGCTACGCAATTGAAAGGTTTTGTGATCCGAGCTACGGATGGCGAGCTTGGAACTGTAGATCAGTTCTATTTCGACGATGAGACATGGGCGATCCGCTACCTCACGGTTGACACCGGCGGCTGGCTTGGCGGCCGGCAGGTGCTGATCTCGCCAATGTCCATCGCCCATACGGACTGGCCAGCCAAGCGACTGGATGTGGCGCTGACGAAAAAGCAGGTTGAGAAAAGCCCCGACATCAACACGCACCTGCCCGTCTCCCGGCAGCACGAGGCCGCATACCTCGGGTATTACGGGTATCCCTATTATTGGGGTGGTCCCTATCTGTGGGGCCCAGCGTTCTACCCGGCGGGTCTGGCCATTCCAACAACTGCCGCTAGGAAAGCGATGGCGGATAGCATATGGAGAGAGTCGACGGATTCGCATCTGCGCAGTAGCGAAGCCGTTACCGGCTATCACATTGAAGCGGCTGATGGTGAAATCGGTCATGTGGACGGGTTTCTCGTGGACGATGAAGCTTGGGCTATCCGCTACATCGAGGTGGCAACGCGGAATTGGTGGCCGGGCAAGAAGGTACTGGTTTCACCCGCGTGGATTGAACGGGTTAGCTGGACGGACTCTAAAGTCTACGTCGGCCTCACCCGGGAAGCCATCAAGAACGGTCCGGAGTACGTCGAGTCCATGCCGATTACCCGAGAGTATGAGAACCGGCTCTACTTTCACTACGGCCGGCCGCCATATTGGCTACAGGA
>CAWBUV010000015.1:0-766585 GCA_963792055.1 uncultured Solibacteraceae bacterium
CGTTGTACATCTCCGTCAATCCGCGATCGCTTCTTGAGCACGATATGTCGCCTCATCGTACGTCCGCTTTACAGCGTCACCTCGAAGGTGTATCGTCATCGGTTTCTGATTTCTCGTCTTTCTAATTCTAGCTGACGCCTCATTCCCGGTAGCTGCGGTGCTGCGCGTTATGTCACCTAACACCTGTGCGTCAAGAGCAATACCGGAGATGTGGGCTTTGCCTTTCTGTCCGTGAGTGAGGGCCGCAATCACGGACAAGGGCTTCTGGAAATATTCGTCCGCGTCGAGTGGATTGGGACCATGAAATGTCGCCGTGAAGTGCGTGACACGATACGCCGAGAGCAGAGCACGGAGAAATCCATCGGATCGGGGATTGGGAGAATTTCGACTGTGATTTCGTACTGGTGAACAATCTGCGAACGCGAGAGCAGTTGTTCCAGTTGCCGCGCCATCCCGCGCGGAGTGCGTGAAAGGGACGTCTTTTTTGCGATTCCGAGCAAGCCGATACGAGCATTGAACACGCAATGCGTGTAAGGGCTGGTGGTCAGTTCTTCCTCGACGAACTCGTGTGACACCTCGTCATATTGTTCGATCGTAGATTTGGTCGTACGACCCACCGCGAAGTAGCCGGTTTCACTTGAGAAGTATTCAAGATTGCCGATGCGCCACATCTGGCCTTTCCTTAATTCCGCCGCGGGTCGTTCCGCGATGCTCGCCCGGAAAAGCTCTTCGGCAGAGGGTGCAGGGTCATAGCCGAGGCGCTCCTGCGATGGGTTGATGAACTTCGCCCGAAACAAGCTGTACTCAATGGTTGCCATTGCGCTCCCAATTGCATTTATCCGAACAGACCTATAGCTCCTTAGGAACGGCCAGAATATCAGAAATCACTCGTCACATAGAAACTACCGCGCACACTCCAAGTGACAGCCATGGATTAGATCGATGATTTTGCCGAACAGTTAGTTAGACGCGATTACGCGCAGCAAACGACGTGGACAGCTTGAGTGAGTGCATCGAGAGGAGATCACAGGCATTGAACTCGGACGGCACCGGCGCATAGCCCCGGGGTCTAGCCCCGGCCGCTCCTTGTTTTGGGCGCTGCTCTGGTTAACGAGAGATAACAAAGGATCCTGTGATATACGCACGGCGCTCTCAGGATAAATGTGTATAATCGTGCTGAAATATACGCAGATTGGAAGCCTCGCACACTTGTCTGAACTAGGTGGATTCCGCGCGCGTGCCAGTCTGCCGGAGGCATCGTGGCTTTAGAGGAACTGCCAAAATTCAAGACAATAAAAAGCAGCTCGGCGCATGCGAACCCAGAAGCATTGTTCTACAAGCTTTCTGGTCGTTCAAAATCTCACGGCTACCTGCGGGGCCCCCAGCAGGATGTGCTAAGAGAATACGCCGAGAAATATGTCAAGGCGTCGGATGTTGCCTTCGAGTTGCCGACCGGGACGGGAAAAACAGCCGTTGGACTCCTGGTCGGGGAATGGTGGCGGCTGCAGAATCGACGCGTTGCGATACTTTCGCTAACGAATCAACTTGCCGGACAGGTTCTCAAGGAGGCGAAGCGCCTGAAAATCGCGGCGGCTGATCTAAGGGGCGACAAAGATGTCAGAGATCCAGCAGAAGAAGGCCGCTACCGGACACGGGCGGGAATTGCCATCTCAACCTACTCCAACCTATTTAATCGGCGGCCGGTAATCAAGGAAGCCGACGTCCTAATCTTTGACGATGCCCATGGTGCAGAACACTATGTAAGCGATATGTGGACGGTTTCGGCGAGCGCATCCAAACAAAAGAATCTTTACGGATCGTTGCTGGCGGCATTGCGACCGGGTTTTTCAGATTCCCAGATCCGTTCGATATTGAATAAATCCGGAATGGGCAGCGTGGAGATGCCCGATATCCATGGCCATCCGGAATCCATCACCAATGTGGTCAGTCTTTTAGAAGATTGCACCGAGAAAATCCGTGAAATTTGCTTGGCCGCTGATTCAGGCGCATATTAGCTCTTGCGTGTTTTTGGCGTCTTCACACGGCATCTCATCCGGCCCCTTGTGCCCCCAACCTATACCCACGACGCATTTTCAAAAGCCACGCAACGTTTTTATATGTCCGCCACACTTGGTGGTGGAAGTGATTTGCAGCGCAGTTACGGCGTTGAGAGGATCAGCATCGTGCGGGCGAAGAGCCCGCAATGGGGGCGGCGCTATGTGTTTGTTCCTGGCGTCCATACTACGGCTGAGAAGGCCGACGAAATAACGGCAGGAGTATGGGCTGGCCTCGCATCTCGAAGAGCCTTGTTGCTTGCGCCATCTGAACGACAAATGGACCCCACAGTCGCGCGGCTGAAAAAGACTATGAACCCACAACCCCAGGTCATCGGTACAAAATCGATAGCCGAAACGTTGGACGGTTTCGTCAAGAAAACAGATATGTTACTCGCTCTTGCGGGTCGATACGACGGGCTCGATCTACCGGATGACAACTGCCGATTGTTGATCTTGTCGGATTCGCCGAAGGCCATTAATTCCTTGGAAAGACATCTGAGCGAGCGGTGGAAGATGGGGCCTGTACTCCGCACTCGCGAGCGTACGAGATTAACCCAGGGCATGGGGCGGTGCACTCGCAGCGCCACCGATTTCGCAGTGATTATTTGGCTCGGACAGTCGTTGGTGGACCTTGCAACATCAAAGACGCTGCTCGCCGGCCTCCCGGCAGAATTAGCGGCCGAGATCACGTGGGGAGTGGAGCAATCGCAACTCGCCACGAAAAAGCCTGCGGCACTTACCAATATGATATTGGGGATAATCAACGACCCGGACTACAGAAAGGCGGCGGATGAGGCGTTGGCCGAAGTGCCTCCCCAGGAGCAAGGGCAGTTAGCGTCTTCATATGATACTGCCGGTCTGGACGAGGTCCGGTTTGCAAAGGCGCTTTGGGATGATAACTTTTCCCATGCTCATGCTGTAGCACATCAGATCGCAGATAAGCTCACGACACCAGAACTCTCGGGGTATCGGGCATGGTGGTGGTATCTGGCGTCTCGCGCTGCATTTTTGATGCACGACAGGACTGCCGAACAGGACTGCCTTCGGCGAGGGGCAAGTTGTGGGGTCAATGCGGGCTGGCTCAACTTCTTACTTAATGCCCGCAACAAGAGCGCGCAATATGAGGTCAGTGCGGATATTGAGCTTAGCGCTGAAGGATTGTGGGACCACCTGGAGCAATGGGGCTGGGCCGGACCAGCATTTGAGAATTCGATGAGCGAGATGCTGGCAAACCTCACCGACATTTATCACGTCCGCTACCACCAGGGTCTCGAAACATTGGGACAGTGTTTTGGGGCAACGACGACCAGGAACACCGAGCAGGGCGCGCCGGATGTCATCTGGTCATTTCCAAACGACTTTCACGTTATTTTTGAGGCCAAAACCGAAAAGAAAGCCAGTGGGGAGCTGTCAAAGAAGGATGTTCTCGAGGCGAAAGGACATCATGATTGGACCCAAGAGAAGCTCTCTCCAGGTGTCCAGAGCGTAGAAACGAAAGTGGTGGTAGTTGCGCCTGATGCGTCGCTTCATAAAATCGCCGATCCGTTTGCGAAGGGTCTCTACTACGCTCCGCCGGATGAAATCCTGAAATGGGCCCAAACACTAAGTGAAGGTGTTCGTAACCTGCGTGTGATGTTCGGTGGGCGTGATTTCGCAGAGGCTGCCATAACAATTCTCAGCAGGTATGCGAAATTCAAAACTTGACATTCCTGCACTTAGGGGGGCCCTGCTTTCGCGCAAATTGAAGGAGAGCTAACGCTGGTAGGGCGGTCAGTCATCGGTATGGCCAGGCGTCAAAGCAAGGGCTTGCTTAGAATCGGAGAAGTCCGTGAGGCTCCATGACTCTGCAAATTGCACTGCGTCTTGCGTGAAACGTTCTTCTTTAGCAGTGCCTTCTGCTTCCGACCTGGAGCGGTGCGCTTTCCCAATCGGAATGTCGCTGCTTGCGAACGAACCTGAATAACGCTGGGACTGTGTCCTGTACCGGCCAGCAACGTCCCAAAATCCAGATCGTGCGTGAAAACGATCCAGCTGTTGGAGGCAGCAAAATCTAGAATCTCTGGATCGGGCGCCGCAGGGTTGCCCGATAGTCGACCAGTGAACAGCTTCGAAACCGTGGCTGTTTAGGAACGGAACCCATAGCGGGCTCAGGCATACCACCAGGAACTTCATGCCGCCGGCAGTGGCACTTCGATCTCCTCGACGCGCCATGCGGCATATGCCAGCGCCTGCCGGATGTCCTCTTCCTCAAGATACGGATAGGCAGCCAAAATGTCGCCGAAGGAATGCCCGCTAGCAACCAATCCCACGATCGTACCGACCGTTACTCGAATTCCGCGCACGCAGGGCTTGCCTCCCATGACATCGGGACTGCGCGTGATACGATCCACACCAGGCATAACGATCCCTCATTGTAGAACCCCCTCACTCCTTCCCCCAAACCGAAGTCTCCGGGTGATAATTCCGCCAGTCGAACCAGTAATCCTTCAGCATCGGAATCGCCTCCAGGCACAGCCCCTTCGACTTCCCCGCAATCGCGCACCCCTGAAAATTCCACTCGCTCCCCGTCCGTATCGTCCATCAGAACACCGCCCGCCAAACGATAGAAATCCGTCACCCCGCCACTCCCAATCCGCCCCCGGAACGCCCGCACGGACTGATCGTCGGGCCCCACCACCAGCAGCACCGGCTCGCCGCCCACGTGATCCTTCACCAGCTTTTCCGCGACCACCCGGTCATACAGAAACGCCCGGCTCGCCCCATACGCCGCAATTCCCAGCATCAGGTCGCGCGCCGTCAGACCGTGCTCCGCAAAGCTCAAAACCGTCGGCGCCTTCTTCATGCGCACATCCCAGTCCCGCTTCGCATAATCGGAAACATACTGCGGGACATCATCCAGAACGCTGCCCTCCGGCTGCTCCGCCTTCCACGTCGCCAGCGTCAACTCATCGGAGTGAACCAGCGTCAACTGGCGCCCCTTCAGCGGCCCCGAAATCGCCGCCCCGCTGATCTGCTGCCAGTACGTCCCCGTCTCCTCATCGCGCATGAGGAAGTTCTGGTTGTTGATGCCGGCCAGGTGGAACGTCAGCCGCTGCCCGTCGATCTCTCGCCTCCACACCAGACCGGTGTGACAGAGCGTTCAATACGTCGCCACGATCGCCGCGCCGCCCACCACGTCGTTCACCATGTGATGGTAAGACATGCCGCGAATCGGATACGCGCGCGCCTCGCCGCCCACGCGCACCGCAATCACCTTCTCCGCCCCATCCAGCTTGACGTCGCGCGCCGCCTGGAACGAAGGCCGTTGGATCGGATGGAACATCAGTTCGTACACGTTCACCCGCGCCAGAAACGCCATCGCCACCACCAGGACGCCGCCGGCCGCGCTCACCGCCCGCTTCCACCTCCGCGGCTGCGCCTGCCAGAATCCGACTACCGCCAGAACGGCCGCCAAAGCGCTGATCACCGTGATCGCGGGCCGGAATCGGCTGACCGCCAGCGCCCATGCCAGTTCGCTCGCCCCCTGATGCCGGAACGGCCGGATCACATAAATCGGATACACCACCGCCGCCAGCGACACGGCCAGGCAGACCACTAACATCAAGGCAAAAATAAGACTCTTCCGCATCCGTCCCCTCCGGTCCCCGAAGAATAGCCCAAACCCAGAAGCTCCGTCCATACCCTGAACCCATTAGTCACACGCAAACGAAAAATCTTCGCCCCGCATTTCTAATAACTTCCACCCATCCACCCCCGACCCCCCGAAACCGTTAATTTATCGTCAAGGTAGGACGGGCCTCCCGGCCTGTCCCCTCCCGGAACCACTGATATATGTCCACCCTCCGCCAGATCGAGGCCAACCGCCGCAACGCCCAAAAATCCACCGGCCCCACCTCTGCCACAGGCAAGGCCGCCTCTTCCATGAACGCCCTGAAAACCGGCCTCCACGCCAAGGCCCTCCTCCTCCCCGACGAGAAACTCGCCGACCTCCAACTCCTCATCGACGAGTATTACCAGAGCCACCACCCATCCACCCCCGAAGCCCGCTGCCTCCTTGACGACCTCATCCGCTGTGAGTGGATACTCCGCCGCTTCGACCGCGTCGAAGCCCAGATGTGGCCCTACCAGCAACAGGACTCCTATCGCGTAGAAGAGGACTACCCGCTCGGGAAATCGGCCAGCCATAACGCCTCCACCTTCTCCAAACTCCAATACCGTGCCGATGCCACTCGCCGCGCCCGCGATCGCGCCCTCAAATCCCTCCAACAACTCGAAGCCCAGTCCGCGCCCGCCCCAGACCCCGCCGTAATCCCCTCACTCCAAATCCCTTCACCCCAAATTGGCTTCGTTCCGCCACTCCCTTCCTGCGATCCGTCGCCCGGACTCCCACGCCCCCGTAGACCCGCCGGACTGTGATAGCGTACCTGCTGATGCACCCCAAAACTTCACGGCGGACCTTTCTCGCGGCGGCGTGCGCCTCCCTTGCGCGGGCGGCCGAACCCGTGATCGATATCCATCAGCACACCACCTACAGCGGACGAACCGATGAACACCTCCTCGCGCATCAGCGTGTCATGGGCGCCGATCGAACCGTCCTGCTGCCGGCGGGCTCCTCCGGCGGACTCGCGGCCGGCGCCAGCGGCAACGATTCCGTCGTCGCCATCAGCCGCGCCCGCCCCGGCGAATATTTCTTCTTCGCCAACGAACTGCCCAACCTTCCCGAAACCAAAAAGGTGTTGGAGAAATATCTGAAGGCCGGCGCCAAGGGAATCGGCGAGCAGAAATTCTCCGTCGAGTGCGATTCGCCTGCGATGCAACTGGTCGCCGAGATCGCCGCGCACCACAACGTGCCCGTGCTGATGCACTTCCAATACGAGACCTACAATCTGGGCTACGAGCGCTTCTATAAGATGCTCGCCAAATTCCCCAAAGTGAATTTCATCGCGCACGCCCAGACCTTTTGGGGCAACATCGATAAGAACCATCAGCAGGCCGTCATGTACCCCAAGGGCCCCGTGACTCCGGGCGGGCTCTCGGACAAGTTCCTCTCCGACTACCCCAACTTCTACGGCGATCTCTCCGCCGGTTCCGGGCTGAACGCGCTGCTGCGCGACGAGGATCACGCCCGCGGCTTCCTCAACCGCCACCAGGACCGCCTGATCTACGGCAGCGATTGCAGCGATTCCGAGGGTGCCGGCGAGAAATGTTCCGGCTCGCAGCAGTTAGCCACTGTCCGCCGCCTGGCGCCCGACGATCGCGCCATCCGGAAAATGCTCTATCTCAATGCGTCGCGCCTGCTGAAGATATCCTGACGCTCAGAGGCCGCCGCGCAGATAAGCGATCACATCGGCGAGGCCCTGCTTCCCGAAGCCCTTCTCCAACTCGTCCGGCATGAGCGAGACCGAAGACGCGCGGATCGAAGCGATATTCTTGCGCAGCACCGTCTCGTCGCCTTCTTCCGATCCGCCTCGCAGCGTGATCGACCAGGTCGTCTCATTGGCGATGATTCCGTCGTACATGCGGCCGTCTTTGGTCGTGATCACGTAATTGACGAAACGCGGTTCAATCGCGTAGCTCGGATTCAAAATGGAAGTAATCAGTTCTTCTTTGGTCTTATTGTTGATGCCCGAAAGATCCGGCCCGATGCGGCCGGCCTGGCGGCGCGGCTCGTGGCAGCGCGCGCAATTCTCCTGGAAAACGATCTTGCCGTGCGCCACGTCGCCCTTCAAATTCACCACATCGCGATAGCTCGCCACCACCTGTGCGCGATTGCTGTTGGCGTTCTCCAGCAGCGTGCGGGCCTTGGCGGAAATCGCGGCGTCGGGGTCGTCGTAGAGATGCGATCGCGCCGAGGCGTCCAGCGCGGAGCGCTCCACCTGCCCGTCCTCCACCGCCTTCAGCAGCAGCGGAATCCGATTGCGCTGCGCCAGCATCGCGCTCACCGCGCGGCGCCGTCCGTCCGGACCGTAGCCGCGCCAGTTATCCAGAATCAACTTTCCTGCCGCGGGATCGTCGAATGCCGCCAGCGCGTCTACCGCCGACGCTTCCACCTCCGGCGGCGGATGCGAGTGCAGCACGGTTTCGAGCACCGGCGCCACAGCGTCAAAATTTCCGCCGCGCAGCGCCCGCACCGCGCGCACCCGGCCGGCAGCCGGCAAATCCGTCGAGAGCGCATCCTGCCGCGCCTGCCGCATCAGCGCGCCCAGCACGAAGTGCCGCGAAGATTCCCACGCCGCGCGCTGCACCGGCTCGCTGTTCGAAGCCAGCAGTCGCGCGAATGTCTGGTCGGCGCCGGGGACCTGCAGGTTCCGCGCGCGCACCAGCCTCAGGCCGCGCGTCAATCCGTCCAGATACTTTTCCTGTTGCGTGAGTTTGGGCAATGCCGCAAACCACCGCGCGATCTCCGCCGGATTCTGCCGCCCGCCGATCATTGCCGAGGCCTCAATCAGAAGCTGCGGGTCCGTCCAGTTTTCGCCCTTCGCCAGCACCATGTGAAAGAACGGCTCCGCGGCATCGCCCACCGAACTCAGAATCGCGATGCGGAACCACGGGTCGCGCGAGTCGCGATGCGCCTCTTCGGCGAGCGCTCCCAGCGCGCGAGAGTCCTTCCACTCGCCCAGCGTGAGCGCGGCCTGAAAACGCACGTGCGCATCGGGGTCGGCGGCCAGCGCAATCAGGCCGTTGCGCAAGCTGCGGCGAGTGGCCCAGAAAACTCTCGCTCAGTTCCAGCGCGTGCTCGCGTATTCGCGCATCGGCATCCTTCGTGGCAAGCTCCACGTCGGAAGCCTGCAGCGCATTGGCGGCGCGCAGCAGCCACAACGCATGTACGCGAGCTTCGGGAGTCGTGCCGCTGCCGGCCATCGTGCGCAGCGCCGGAATCACGGAAGCGTCCTGCCGCTCCAGCAGAAGACGGTGCGCCGTCTGCCGGTGCCAGCCGTTCGGATTGGCAAGCTGATTCACCAGCTCGGCGGAACTGGCCGCTCCCAGATTCGGTTTCAAATTGCCCTGCCGCAGCGGGTGGTTGGGAACGATGCGATAAATCCGCCCCAGCGTATCGCCTTTGAAGAAATCGATCTTCCGGCGAATCTCTTCGGGAATCGATTCCGGCGTCTCGATCACCTGGCGGTAAATGTCGGTCACATAAAGATTGCCGTCGGGCGCGTTGGTGAAGTTGCAGGGCCGGAACCAGACGTCGGTGGAAGCCAGAAACTCCACCTTCTCCATGGCGCGCTGCGCCGCGAACGTCGCGCCGTCCGGTCTCACAATGTCGCGGTGAATCAGGTTGCCGCTCACGTCGCCGGTGAACACGCTTCCCACATACTGCTTGGGAAACGCGTCGCCGTTATAAATCGTGCCCCCGGATGCGGCCGTGAACCAGCCGCTCAGTTGCTCGGTCACGTTGACCTTGTTCTCGTTGTAGCGCTGCTGGCGCAAGGCCGTGCGCTGCTTGCGCCAGCGCTGCGGTCCGGTCAGCGGATACATCGGGGCCGAGGGCCGGCCGTGATCGGAAATGTCCTGCGCCACCGCGCGCACTTCCAGCAAAGGAGCGCGCGCCACATATTTCATCGGCATCACGACGTGCCGTATGTGCGTCGTGTTCTGGGTGATGAAGCGGTGATCGAAATCATCCATCGTGGAGCCGAACTGCGCCGGTCCCGAAGCCGGTTCCGCCCGCCCGCTGATCGGGTCGAAACGGAAATCCGTGCCGCGCACCAGAACCGGCTGCATTTCCGGGTGGCCGGGCGAAGTGATGCGGCCGTCGGAGCCGGTGTTGGAGCAATAAATCCAGTTATCCACGCCGAGCCGCGGATTGGTGATGCGAGCCTCCTGGTTCACTTTCGGGAAGCCCGTATAAAGCACCTGTCGCACATCGGCCTTCCCGTCGCCGTCGGTGTCTTTCAGAAACAGGATGTCGGGCGCGCTGGTGACGATCAGTCCGCCCTTCCACGGCATGAAGCCGCTGACCGCGAGGACGTTCTCCGCGAAGATCGAACTGCGCCAGGTCTTCCCGTCGCCGTTCGGGTTGTCAAGCACGCGTATGCGCGATCGCGCCGGCTTTCCCGCGGGCGGATCTTCGGGATAATCCATCATCTCGGCGACATACACTTTGCCGTTCTCATCGAATGCCATTTCCACGGGACTCATGACGTCAGGTTCGGCGGCGAAGAGCTCGGCGTGGAAGTCTTCGCTGAAGTGCATCGCCGCGAGCGAGTCTCGCGGGATCATGGCGCGATCCTCCGGATCTTTCTTGGAGCATCCCGCCAACAGGCAAAGGAGCAGAATCAGGCCGGCACGTGTGCGCATGAATCTTCGTATTCTACAGGTAGTCATGCAAGAGAGCACAAGCAAAGTGATCCTGGTCTTCGGCGGAGCCGGCGGCATCGGCGCCGAAGTCAGCGCCCAACTTACCGCGGCAGGCGCCACGGTCGTCATTGCCGATCTGAACGCCGCGCAGGCGCAGGCGAAAGCCGGCGTGGCCTGCGACATCACCGATCCCGATTCCTGCGAGAGCGCCGCGCAAGCCGCCGTCGATCGCTTCGGCCGGCTCGATGGAATGGTGAATTGCGCCGGCATCAGCCGGCCGCACGATTCCATCTCGCTCCCGCCGGCGGATTGGGCGCGCATGGTGGACGTTCAACTCAACGGCGCGTTCTATGCGGCGCAGGCCTGCGCCAAACACATGTGGAACGCCGGCGGCGCGATCGTCTTCATCACCAGCACCAATGCCGAGGCGGCCTTCCCCCGCCGCGCCGCCTATTGTTCGGCCAAGGCCGGCGTCGCCATGCTCACGAAAGTGCTCGCCATCGAATGGGCGGAGAAAGGTATTCGCGTCAATGCCGTCGGTCCGGCCTATGTCGCCACCGAAATGACCGAGCGCAACATCGCGGCCGGCAACATCAACGAAGCGCAGGTCAAAGCCCGCATCCCGTTGGGCCGGCTCGCCCAGCCCGGCGACGTCGCCGGCGCCGTGTCATTCCTGCTCAGCGAACAGGCCGCGTTTATTACCGGTCACTCTTTGTATGTGGACGGCGGCTGGCTCGCGTACGGATATTTTTGACGGCGCCCGCCATGCGGAGCGCTTCCTGCCGGTCGTGCTGCGCATATGGATTGTCCGGCACCAGCTTCAGGCTCTTATCGATCCAACGAACCGCCTCGCTCGCTTTTCCTCTGAGCATCGTCACGCTGCCCAGTCCGTTATAAGCGTTGGCAAGCTGCACTTCCGCTTCGTCCCGGATCGTCTGAAAGGTCCGGTCGGCCTCTTGCAACGATCTTTGGAAGCCTTGAGTATTGCCCAGATCGCGCAAAGACATCGCCTGGTTCTTGAGAAAGTAGCCGCGGAACATTTGTAGATCGTGATCGTTCGGGTACGAAGGCATCTGCTGGTCCAATAAGTCGAGCGCCTTACGAGCCACGCCGGCGGCCTTCGCGGGGTCGGAAATCATCAATGCGAGATAGCGCGACTGCAACTTGATCAATGTTGCATGCAGATCCTGCAGCGGCTGGGTTTGGCCGGTGCTCCGCACGATGGTTTGCAGCCGGTCAAATAAAAGCTGCATGCTGCGCGCCCAGTCCGCATCGTTCAGCGTGATCCCCTCGCGATCCCGCAGCTTTCGAATATTCACCGGAAGCTGCCTGCCATCCGGCATGTCCGCTCCGCCAACCAGCGTCGGGATGACAGCGGCTTTACTCTTGAGGGCTGTGGCGATCTCCATCCGCAGAACATCTTTCGGATTCTTGAAACGCTTGCGGCCGTCCTCGATCCAGTGCGGCCCAATCACAATCAGAACCGCGTCGGAGGTCTGAATCTTCTTCAGGATCTGCGGCAGGTAATCCCTGCCGAGTTCGAGGTCGTCCACGTCCTGCCACGTCACGCCGCTGCCGAATCGCAGCGCCAGATGGTCGTTCAGGCGGCCGGCCCAGCCTCCGCCATCGGTTCGCCGGTAACTGATGAATACGCCCGCCATTACGTTCCCGCCGCTGCGCCGCGGCCCAGTTCGTCGAACACAAAGGGCTCGCCGGACAGCAGGCTCGAGTTGAGGAAGTGATCGCGGCGCGCGCGCACTCCCGCTTTAAACGCATCCTCGATTCGTTCCACCGTCAGGTCGGCGATGGCTTCCAGAACATCCATTTCGCCCATTCCCGGGCGATGAACGGCCGTGTACAGCTTCGCCAGGCCTCCGTCGCCGAATTGATTGGCCACGTCGAGCAGAAATCCAGCGCTCCGCTCCGTCTTCAGATCGGGTGCGAGCCGCCTGATCGCGTTGTAAGAAGCGGTAAACGCGGCCAGCGCGCGCTGCACCTGCACCTGCTGAAAGCGCGCCGTGAGCGCCGCCTGTCGGAAGCGTGAGATCCACGGTTCAGCCGTCAGATCGAAGGCCGGATTCACCGTCTGCCCGGACTTCAGTTCGACGCCGCCGGAGGGCTTCCGGCAATGCGCGATCAAAGCAGCGGCCACATCGGGATCGCCGCCGCCGAAAATGTTATCGAATTGACTCTTGTCCGCCGCGGACATCGCCGCGAGAATTTCCGCCAGCCGGCCCGGCTTCTGTGCCCACTGAATAATCCCGAACGAAAGACCCGCGCGATCGGTGTTCCGATTCAGTGCGGCGAACTTGCCGAGACCTTCCATCTGTGCCACCAGGCTCAAGATTCTTTGCATGCCGGTGGGCGCAAACCCCAAAACCAGCGACAGGTAAACCGATGATGCCCGAGCATCGCTGGCCGGCGCCGCGATCATCTTTCCCAACATCAGGGTGTCGATTCCGTCGCTCGCCGGCAACTTGGCCTGCTCCCGAAAGGACGCCGCCGCCGTGACCGTTTTGGGGCCGAAACTGCCATAAGTCGGCGAGAGTACCGTCGGCAGGCCGGGAAATCCCAAGCCTGTCAAGAGATCCTGTATCGCGCCGATCGCGCGGCCATCTGTTTCCGCCGCCGTGACCGGTGACGTGGAAGCGCCGCTGAGCAACTGATCGATCCGCGTGATGCCGCACAAAACGTTCGCCGCTGCACTGGCCTCTGGAAGCGTCTCCAATGGAACCGGCCGCGGTTCCGGAGCGGTTACAGGATGAGGAAGCTCCGTAGCGCCCGCCCAAAAATAGTTGCCGTCCTGCGTGCGGTACCAGTAGCTGTTTCCCGCGACCCGTTCGCCCTGGTCGGTAAACCCGGAGACCGTTTCAGTGGTGTTCACAACCGCCACCCGCACGATCCTTGCCGTGGTTGAGGGCGCGCCTTCGCGAACATTCGAATTCCGGAGAATGCGAATCTCCTGCCCCAGGTCCGCCTGCGGCGCCGGCCTCGCTCCGGCCGCTGCGATCCGATCCAGCACCTGCTGCCGGTCGAAGCCGTCGCCCGGGCAACTGCGCCCGGCTCGAATCTCGCTATGCAGCACGATGTGATCGGCATCCGCGCTGAATTGATAGCGGGCGGCGATCTCCGCAATCAGCGCTGCCACCGCATCGTATTGGGCCCCGCTCGTCGGACCGTCAGTGTCGCCTTCCAGTTCGATGCCGATTACGTAAAAATTGGGATTGCTGCCAGGCTTGATCAACCGCCAGGTCGCGTTCACCACCACGCCGGCATGAAAGGCCGTATCGGCCTCCTCTACATATTGATGAACAGCCCCGTCGGACGCCACCGCATAATGAGCGGAACTGAACGTGCCCGCCTGCGCGTACCGCTTGTCAATCTCCGTGAGCGTCCCGCCGCTGCGATGCAGCACCACCGCCTCCGGCTTGAATTCGCCGCGCCCGGTTCGAAAATTCGCGGCATCGCAGCCCATCCATTGTTTATGCATGGCGCCTCCTTTAGGCGACCGCCGTCAGATTGCCGCGCTCATCTGTGATCACCACTCCATCCGGCGCTCCCGGCTGTGCCGCCGCCGCGCTGGGCGCCTGCCGGTCCTGGCGCTGCTGATCGTCTTTGCCGGCCAGCAACGAACGCAAGCGCAAGAGATTTTGCAGCGCGCCGTACCAGAACGGAGCTCCAAGACTGAGCAGGAGCGCGGTCAATAGAATACCCAGCGATTTCATCACGCAATTGTCCCAGTGCCATCGGGCGATCCAGTCGCTCATGCCTTGCGGGATGCCGACGATATTGTTGACCATCACGTCCTTGAGGTTCTGCTTGTCCATGTCGGTGAGTTTGATCACCGGTTCGCCATTCGCGAGCTGCTGCTGGGCCCCGGGAGCGCCTGCCGCCTCCTGCTTCTGGGCAATTTCCACCAGCGACTTTCGAAGTTCCGAGTCGGTGGAGAGGCGGCTGACCAGCGCCGCCGTATCCAACTGCAACACCAGCGCCACCGCCAGCCCGGCAAAGAATGTCACGGTTCGTGCGTGCGCGGTAAACCGCTCCGAGCTTCGATCCATCGTCGGGTCGAACCAGAGATTGATCTTGGCCAGAAACTGGCTGTTGGCCTGCTGCAGGAACGCGACGCGCGCCCGCGCGGCATTGGCCAATTCCGGATGGGAGAGTTCCAACTGCAAGGCCAGCGAACGGATATTCTCCAGCTTCTCACGCACCTGCGCCCGAATCTCTTCAGGGGTTCCGTTCCGGCAAATACCGTTCGCAACCAGCGCCGATTGCAGCGCCGATTGCGCCTCATTGGATAGCTTCTGCGGTCCATCCGCGGCGCCCAGTTCCAATAACAGCTTCGTCAGCTCTTCGCGATGAATCACCGTTCCGAGCTTGCCGTTGACTCCCGATACCAGCGGATGCGTGAGAACTTTCTGCGAGATTTCCTCGGCGATCTCACGCGTCATATCGGGGTTAAGCTGTCCGAGCATGTCCGCCACGCCCTTCATCAGATACTTACCGCGGCTGCTGAGCAGCGCCGTGGCGGCTTGGGTCAGGACGGTGACGATCATGCTGACTAAGAGCATGACCAGCGAGAGGCCGATGAAAATGTCGACTGTCTTGAGCATAAGAAGTCCTTCGGAATTCTTGCCGACAATGGAGCAAAAGTCAATGACCTATGCGATGGAGGCCGCGTAGAAGCTCAGAGCGTTGTCGCCTTGCTTCACCATGCGTGTGCGATGCAGCCCGCCGTAGGCGTCCTTCAATTTGAGGTGGATCGAGTGCTGGGCGATGGTGAGCGCGGGCGGACGGACGCCCAGAAGTTCGAGCGAGCCGGCGTATTCGTCCGCCTGGTCGTAGGGCGGATCGAGGAACACGATGCCGGGCGGACAGCGTTCCAGCGTGACCAGAACCTTCCCGGCCAGAACGGTGGCGCGGCGTTCCGCGCCGAGCGACGCCAGATTTTTGCGGATGACGTCCAGAGCGCGCCGGTCGCGCTCCAGAAACCATGCGTGCGCGGCGCCGCGGCTTAGCGCCTCGATGCCCACCGCGCCGGTTCCCGCATAGGCATCGACGAAACTGGCGCCGGCGATCCGCGTCTGCAGGATGTTGAACAGCGACTCCCGTATCCGGTCCGCGGTGGGACGCGTCGCGTCGCCTGGAATGCTCTCCAGACGGCGCGATCGGAACTCGCCAGCGATCACGCGCATCAGCCCACCGTCACCAGGCCGTAGCGGCGCTGCCAGTGGTCGCGTATGTAGGCGACGGCGCTTCGCAGGTCGTCTTCCGAAGGCGGGTGAGCGATGAAATCCACCGCGTCGCGCCGCGCGACCTCGAGGATTTCGGCGTCGCGCAGGATGTTGGCGATGCGCAGGCTCGGCAGGCCGGATTGTTTGGTCCCGAAGAATTCGCCGGGACCGCGCAACTTGAGGTCCATCTCGGAAATGTAGAAGCCGTCGGTCGATTCTACGAGTGTGCGTATGCGTTCGCGCGCCGTGTCGTTCATCTTTTCGGTGACCAGCAGACAATAGCTTTGGGCCGCGCCGCGGCCCACGCGGCCGCGCAACTGGTGCAATTGCGCCAGGCCGAAACGTTCGGCCTGTTCCACCACCATCACGCTGGCATTGGGAACGTCCACGCCCACTTCGATCACGGTGGTGGAGACCAGAATTTTGATCTTGCCTTCCTTGAAACGCTGCATGACAGCTTCCTTCTCGCCGGCGCCCAGGCGTCCGTGCATCAGGCCCGACCGCGAGGTCCGGGAAGACCTCGCGCGAGAGGTGTTCGTACTCCTTCTGCGCGGCCTTCATCGCCTGCGTTTCGGATTCCTCGATCACGGGGTAAACGACGTAGGCCTGGCGCCCCTCGTCGATCTGCGCCTTCATGAAGCTGTAGACCTTCTCGATGGAGTCGCTGGTGGAGTGTTTGGTGACGATCGGCTTGCGGCCGGGAGGCATCTCGTCGATCACGCTGACGTCGAGATCGCCGTACATCGTCATGGCGAGGGTACGCGGAATCGGCGTCGCTGTCATCACCAGGACGTCGGGCGTGACGCCTTTCTGCACCAGACCGAGGCGCTGCAGGACACCGAAGCGATGCTGCTCATCGATGATGGCGAGACCCAATTTCTGGAATTCGACGTCCTTCTGGATCAGCGCGTGAGTGCCGATGGCGACGTGGACCAGCCCTTCGGACACCAGCTTCTTGAGCTGCACTTTTTCCCGGCCGGTGAAACTGCCGGTGAGCAGGGCCGTGACATAGCCCAGCTTGCCGAGAATCTGTTGGAAGGTGAAGCTGTGTTGCGTGGCGAGGATTTCCGTAGGCGCGAGCACCGCCACTTGATAGCCGTTCTCTATGGCGATTACGGCGGCCTCGGCGGCCACGATGGTCTTGCCGCTGCCCACGTCGCCCTGCAGCAGGCGGTTCATCGGATGCGGCGCCGCCATATCTTCGGCGATCTCTTTGAGCACGCGTTTCTGCGCGCCGGTCGGTTTGAAGGGCAGCATCGCCTTCACGCGCTCGCGCACGCGGTCGTTGAGTTCAAACGCGATGCCGGGAACGGCGCGGGCCTTGCTGCGTTTCAGTGCGACGCCGCACTCCAGCCAGAAGAACTCCTCGTAGATCATGCGGAACTGCGCCGGCGTGCGGAAGGCGTTGAGCAGGCGCAGGTCGGTTTCGGGCTGCGGAAAGTGGATGTCGCGCAGCGCGGTCCAGCGATCGGGCAGCTTGAGACGCGCGCGGAGGAAAGGCGGCAGCGCGTCTTCCACCGGGTCGACGGCCTGCAGGATGCGGTGGATGAGAGTGCGAATTATCTTGGTGGTCAGTTTGCCGGTGCCTTCATAAATGGGCACGAGCGCGGCCCACGTGCAGCGTGGCTTCGCCCTCGTCTTCATCGCCGGAGAGGATTTCGAATTCGGGGTGGAGCATGGTGAGTTCGCCCGCATAAGCTATCGAACTCCACCTTGCCGAACAGCGCCACTTTCATGCCTTCGGCGAGCACGTTCGCGAGATAGCTGCCATGGAACCACTTTCCCACCAGAATGGCGCGCGATGAATCCGTGAAGCGCGCTTCGAACATTCCCAGGCTGCGCCGTTTGAAGCCGCTCATTTTGACCGACCGGACTTCGGCGATGACGGTCGCCATTTCCCCCGGCGCGAGCTGCGAGACCGGCTTCACGTTGCTGCGGTCCTCATAGCGGAACGGGACGTAGCCGAGCAGGTCTTCCACCGTGGTGAGACCTTTGGCTTCGAGCA
Organism: uncultured Solibacteraceae bacterium; assembly: GCA_963792055.1. Taxonomy (GTDB): domain Bacteria; phylum Acidobacteriota; class Terriglobia; order Bryobacterales; family Bryobacteraceae; genus Solibacter. The sequence goes on from CAWBUV010000015.1 coordinate 17,604, forward strand.
TGGCCGCGCGCGCCGGTCCGATTCCTTTGACGTAAGTTAGGGGAGTGGTGAGGTCCATGCCTCGTTCCCCCAGTGTACAATGCTCACGTGAAAGCCATATTCCTCTTATTCGCCGGCACGCTCTGCGCGGCGGCCGCAGATCTGCGCGTGGGCGTGATCGGGACCGACACGTCGCACGTTCCGGCGTTCGCCAAACTGCTGAACGGGGACGCCAGTGCGCCGGACCACATCGCCGGAGCGCGCGTGGTGGCCGCCTACAAGGGAGGCAGCAAGGACATACAGGAAAGCATCAGCCGCGTGGACCGGTTCGCCGATGAGGTGAAGACGCAGTACGGCGTGGAAATCGTACCCGACATTCCGACTCTTCTCAGTAAGGTCGATGTCGTGCTGCTGGAGAGCCTGGACGGGCGCGTCCACCTGGAACAGGCGCGGCCGGTGATCGCGGCGCACAAGCCGCTGTTCATCGACAAGCCGCTGGCGGCGAGCCTGGAGGACGCGCGTGAAATTGCGCGCCTGGCGAAGGCGGCGGGCGTGCCGTGGTTCAGTTCGTCGAGCCTGCGCTTCGGAGCGATCGGGAGCGCGATGAAACTGGACGGAGCTGGCGGGAGCGATCACCTGGGGGCCGGGGCCGTTCGAGGAACACCACACCTTGGAACTGGCGTGGTACGCGATTCATCCGGTGGAACTGCTGTACACCATCATGGGAACCGGGCTGTGAGAGCGTGACTCGGATTGCGGGCAAGGATGCGGACGTCATCGTGGGACGTTGGAAAGACGGGCGCACCGGAACGGTGAACGCGGTGCGGCCGTACAGCGATTACGGCGCGGTGGCGTTTCGCGGGCGAGAATCGGTGGAAAGCCATCCGAAGGCCGGAGCGGCTACCGATTACCGGCCGCTGGTGGGCGAGATCGTGAAGTTCTTCCAGACGGGGAAGCCGCCGGTATCGAACGAGGAGACGCTGGAGATCTTCGCGTTCATGGATGCCGCGCAGCGGAGCAAAGAGCAGGGCGGCAGGCCGGTAGCGCTTCGTTAATTTCGCCCGCGGCGGAAGCGGCCCAATCCAATGAGCGCGAGTCCGCTCAGGATCATGAAAATGGATGCCGGTTCGGGGGTTGCGATGGGTCCGCCATCCGTTGGCCAGAGACCGATGAGGGTCTGTGCCGGGGCTCCGCCGGGGATGGCGAAGTTATGGTAAATCACGGCGTTGGTGCTGGACTTGCCAACGCTGAGGGCTTCGTACTGAATCGCATCGGCGAGGACGGCGGCGTTGGTGGGGTTACCGTTGCTAGTCGATTTCCTCACCAGGCCGGAGGTGAAGCCATCGCCGTTATCGCTCATGATGTCCCAGATGGCGAGTTGGAGGCCGGCGCCGGTAACGGCATTCGTCGGGTAGTAGTTGTTGAGCAGCCAGGCGACGCGTTTGAGATTGGGTGTATCGGCGAAATCCAGGACCGTATTGTAGGTCTCGGTGCTGATGTTGACGAAGAGGTCGACGCAGAAGAGAATGCGCGCATAGCCATCGACTCGTACATCGATGCCTCCCGCCCACGCCGTTTCGTTGCTGCCGTTCTCGCGCAGGTAGATGTTTTCCCCCAGATTGTTGTCAGTTCCGACCACAATGATCGTGTTGGCAACCGCCGGACCAATGGTGAGTAGGAAGAGCAGTAAGAATCTTCGCAAGCACATCAAATTGCAGGATAAATAGAGAGCTGGAGAGAGCGTAAGTTGCCGGGTCCTTGGCCGGTACCGTTCTCGTACTAGTCCCCCGTTTCGTTCGGGGAGCGACGGTGGGCTAACTTCGGTTAACCGCAGAAGACTCGCCGCCCCACCGTGCTAGGCCGGCGCTCCGGGCGGCGGAGGCAAAGGTGGCCTCCCGCTGACCGCGCCGGAGCGCGACCGGCCTCCGCCAGTTTCAACGGAGGCAACGTTCGCGATGGTGGGCATGCCGGTCTTCTCCCCGTCGGCGATGTACAATTCCTTGCACGTATCGCAGAAGTCCTCAAGATGCAGCCAGGATTCGGCGGTGCCCGTTTTCTTGGGCCGGAAGACGGTTCCTTCTTTGGTCTCGACCTCGTCGTAGGCGCGGCCATAACCGAAGAAGAAGCCCTCGCCCCAGGGATTTCGAATCAGGATCCACAGACGGTGCTTCGCGTCTTCCCGTACTCCAAGAACTGCATAAGCGTGAGTGGCTACCATGCCAGCCACCTTGCTCTCTCCTCCACTGAAACCCTTGCCGTCGCTGCGGCCGGTCAAATCCTTGGTAGTGCCCGCCGCTACGGCCTTATTGGCCCTTAGCGCCTGCGAGATCCGGCGGTAGACATCCAACTGCGACGGCAAATAGGCCTTCCGGGAAAGCGGATTTTGGTCCCGGAGCCAATCGAGCACGGTCTGTTTCACTGCTGGATCGAGCGCGTCAGTCTTGCACTCCGCCTCGAAGAACGTAATGAAATCGTCCAACTCGATGAACTTGATGGCAGCGCCAATTCTCTTGTGCAGGAAGCTGCTCCATCGCGCCTTGCGCGGCGTAGTATTCCAGGCTTCCCACTTTCTCATCATTGCTTCATCGTTGTGGAATATCGATTGCAAAACGTCCGAGCGTTTGACTGTTTTTTCGCTGTAGATGCCGTGCAGGAAATTACTGAATAAGCCAGCGAGCTTGTCGGTTTGCGCCGTCGTGGTCACGCCGCCTTCTACCAGGTGGTTGGAAGCCACACCCAAGAGCACCTTGAAGCAGTCGTGGGAATGTCCGCCGGCGATTTTGCTGTATCCTCCGCGAGCGAAACCGGCATACGCTTTTTCGATGAACTGCACCCACATGGAATCCCGGGCATGCTCCCAGGAGACGATAATGCTCTTCTCGAAGCGCATAATGCGCGGCTGCAGTGTGCTCAAGTCATGCAGCCGGATGAACACGTCTCCGCTTTCCGGGTCTTGCCTCATCATTTGCACGATGATCTGCGGGCCCCCGGCCATGTTGAGAATGCTGATCAGGGCAGCCATCAGGTAGCAGTCCCCGACGCCCCACTGTTTCACATCCAGAGTGTTGGGCATGTGCGGAAACAGCGGCTTCGACCGTTTTTTATACAGGAAGCCGGAGGATGGGTTGGCTTCCCGACGCACTGTACTCAGGCCGGAGATATCCAGAAGTCCGTTCTCGAATGACGGCGCGGGTGTTTTGCTCTCCCGGAGACCACCCGGCGGTGTAAGCGTTCTGGGTAGTGCGGGCGGTCTGGGCAGTGGGGTCGAAGACATTCTGGGGCTCCCTCTCTTAGCTGTTGTATGATAGCTTACAAATCGTCGAAGATTGGGTAGTACTAGTACCTTACGCTTATGCATATCCTGGAACACGACGTTCCGTTTTCTCACTCGCTGCTTTGGGACCTTCAGAGGGAATATTTCGAGACGGCCAGCGTTACGGCATGGAGCACGCATACCGTTCCGCTCTACGTCACCAACAACCCGGCGCTAGCGAGAGCGTACGCGGCGGTTGTGGCCGCCTGGCTGGAGGATGCCGGCGCAACAGACGCCCCACTCACGATCGTGGAATTGGGGGCTGGTCCAGGACGTATCGGTGTCTTGATCGCGTGCTTGAGCACAAGCAGGAGTTATTCGTATACCTGAAACAGAAGTGGGCCGATCTGTTCGGCGCCGATTTCGAAGTACTGCTCTACGATCTGACCAGTACGTATTTCGAAGGAGAGATCGAACAGAATCCAAAAGCAAGGCGCGGCTACAGTCGGGACGGGCGGCCGGATTGCGTGCAACTGGTGATCGCGCTGGTGGTGACGCCTGACGGTTTTCCGCTGGCCTATGAAGTAATGAACGGCAACACCGCGGATAGCTCAACACTGCGCGATTTTCTGGCGAAGGTCGAAACGGCGTACGGCAAAGCGCGGCGCGTATGGGTGATGGATCGCGGCATACCGAGCGAAGCGGTTCTCAAAGAGATGCGCGCGCCGGAACGGCACACGTTTTATCTGGTGGGCACGCCCAAAGGCAGGATCAATCAACATGAGAAGAAATGGCTCGACCTTCCATGGCAAAAGGTGCGCGACTCGGTGGAGGTGAAGCTGTATGAGCATGAAGGCGAACTCTATGTGCTGGCCAAAAGTGGTGGGCGGCAGGCCAAAGAAAATGCGATGCGGCGCAAACGGCTGGCTCGTCTGCTGCGCAAACTGCGCGCCATGCGCAGGAATCTGCCGAAGCGCGACCAACTACTGATGCGTATCGGCGCGGCGAAGAAGGAAGCGGGCCGCGCTTTCGGTTTCGTGAAGATTCAGCTTCCGGAGAAGAATGAAGAGGTCAGGCGCCATACCTTCACGTTTCACACCGACAAGGCGAAGCTCAAGGCTGCCGAGCAGCGCGACGGACACTATCTGCTGCGCAGCAATCTCACGGGCGAAGACCCGGCGGTGCTGTGGACACGCTACGTGCAATTGACGCAGATCGAAAGTGTGTTTCGATCTCTGAAAAGCGAACTCGGGATCCGGCCCATCTATCATCAGCTCGAACACCGCGCCGATGCGCATGTGCTCATCGCATTTCTTGCTTATTGTCTGCAGGTGACGCTGAAGAACCGACTGATGATTCATGCGCCCGGCCTGACGCCGTTATCGGTGTTCGAAAAGCTCTCCACGATTCAAATGGTGGAGGTGTGGATCCCCATGCTCGACGGACGCAGCTTGGTGCTGCCGCGCCACACACAGCCTGAGCCCGATGTGCAGGCCCTGATGGAGCAGGTCCGCATCACGCTGCCGCCTCAACCACCGTCGCGAATCAAGTCCTCGCAACTGCCGTGCACAGCAACCAACCAGTCCACTCTGCTTGAAGGAACTGCGCTATGAAATGGACGGCGCTGGAATCGAAGATGCTCTCAGCGACAGCTTATGACGATTCGAAGCAGGTGCTCTATCTGCGTTTCCGCAACACGGGCCATGTCTATCGCTACTTCGAGTTCACGGCCGCCGATAACCAGGCCTTCCTCAGTGCAGAATCGAAGGGCCGTTTTTTCCGCACTCACATCCGCGATCACTTCCGCTACGAGCGTATGGCCAGGCTCCACGCCGCCTGATTTCCTCCACAAATCCGCTCTCCGGACACCCACCATCTGTGGTGGAGACCTTTTAGACCCCTCTACTGATTCAGAACGACTTATCTGCCGCCAACCCCGTCAACTGCGAAAGACAGGTTAAGAGAGGCCGGATCGCGTTCTGCGTTGCCTCACTGAGTCCCTCGGCCAGAGATTCCTTCACATAATCGGCGTCGCAACTCTTCAGCCGTTCTCCCATCGGCTTTGCCAAGCCCCGTGCCGTGTTGATCAACGCGGTCCGGCAATCCACCAATTCCGCCCGTGCCCGGATTACCGCCAGGTCGCCCTGCGCTTCCGGGCCCCGGTGTCGTATCGGCGCCAACAACTGCGGATCCACTCGCGCCAGCCGTGCCAGTTGCTCGGCGTCCATCCGATCGTTCTTCTTGATGCTCTGCGTGATCAGCCGCACCTTCCGCGGATTCGCCACGATCACTTCGTGCCCCATCGCTGCCAGCTGCCGGCTTACCCATGGCGAATGCGTTCCCACTTCCAAGGCGATCCGGCAGGGCGCCATTTTGCCGAATAACCTTTCCAATCCCGCCTTGGTGGTGGGCAGCTGATCTTCGCTCGCTTTCTCTCCCACCTCATCCAAAATGCAGTAGCGGCTCGAGCGATCTCCCAGGTCCAATCCTACCGTCAGCCTCTGTTTTGCTGCCTTTCGCCAGATCTGGCTCTTTGTCACCTGTAACTTCGCGATGCTATCCTTTTTCATAAGCCGGTCTCCTTTTGCACCTCATCGAGTGCGTCTATCGGGATTTTAAAACATCCCGCGGGGGGACCGGCCTTCTCATACCATCTCGGATTGGGGCGGCACGGTGGGCGATCCGATGCGACGATAGATCCGGCCCGAGTGGGACTCAGGCCGGAACGGTTGCGCGGATTGTTATGGAAGCCGGAGTTTGCCAAAGAGTCCGTGCTGCTCGTCGTCGATGCCGGCTGCAAAATAGAGTTCCCGTGAAGAGCCGGCGGTGCCGTCGTTGCCGAAGCGAATGCCCCACAGACCGCTAATCACCAAGGGCTGACCGTTGGTCCCGTTCATCAGGCCGAGGAAAGCGCCGGTTTGCGGATCGAATGAAGCGATCTGGCCGCTGCCGAATTGGCCGACCAGCAGCCTCTGCGACAAAGCGCCGAAGCCGGTTGGAGCCTGGACGATACCCCACGGTGCGTTCATCCAGTCGCCATGCTGCAGGCGCATGAGGAGCCTGCCTTCCGGGGTGAACTGATCCACGAAGCCGAAGCCTGGCCCCGGAACCTCTTCACCGGCACCCTGCTTGGCGTACATCACCCAGATCGATCCCGCGATGTTCTGCACGTTGAATGGCCCATATCCCGCGGGGATCTGGGGGTCCTGGAACGCGGTTGGATCGAATGGGAGCGCGTTGAAGTTGGCGTCGAAGGTTTCAATGCCGCGCGCGAAGTTCGCCGCGTACAGGAGGTTGCGTCCGTTGGCGAGTGTACCGATGGTCAGCCCGGTGTAGGCCGCTCCCGGCGTGGTCACCTTGACGACGGCCGTATTGGGATTCACGGCTGGGTTCCACGCGGATATCGTCCCGTCGATGCTTGAAAAAATGAAAATCGCCCGCTGTCCGGGGGCTACCGGGAAATCCGGCGTGTTGTTGAAGACGACGCCAGTGGGGAAACTCTGACCGATCGGAGGGATGGTGACTTTCAGGCCGCCACCTGCAGGTGCTCCGGCACCGTCGTACAGGATCGAAAGGCCTGTACCTGCGGCGTTCACCCACCAGGGGCCAGATGGTTCGGCGAAAGTGATCCCCCAGGCATTCACCAGTTGGAAATCTCGCCGGGCCGCGAGGTTGGGAACGTCAGAGACCAGGTTCACCTGTTGGTAATTGTTCTGTGCAAATGCGGAGGCGGCTACGAGGGCCCCGCACGCAATCAGTCGAAGGTGTTTCATACAGAAGTCGCTCCTCTAGGACTTAGAATAAGCGCGCGACCTACGCAGTATTTGCGCAAAGCTGTAAACATTATGTGAGAAATGATGACTTAGTTAGAAAGGGCACTGATGTTTCGGTTAGGTATAACTCGATACATTTCATTTGGTGAGTTGAGGGAGTTATATAAGTTTCATTGTTATGCGATGAGAGGCTTCCATTTGGGTTAGTACCTTGGCGAGGCTGTAACCCACGCTCCCTTACGGTCGCGGCTCGGGTGGGGCGGCGCGTTGGGGACGTAGTGTCGCGGGTGTCGGTTTGATGTAACATAGCACTTCCGAGAAGGAGGATTGAATGGGGCGGACGGATTTTGCAGGAATCTGTATTCTGGCCGGATGGGCTATGACAGGCTGGGCGCAACTGGCTCCGCCGGCTAAGGAGATCCCGCTTTATGCGGGGGTTGCTCCCGGTTCGGAGAATTGGAATTATCCGGAGAAGACTGCCGGCACTCCGGAGAGGCCGCAGGCGCAGAATATCGTCCGGCCGGTACTACTTTATTACCCGGCGGACAAGGCTCACGCAGCAGGTACGGCGATGATCGTCGCGCCAGGCGGTGGTTTCCGGACGCTGATGATGTCCTATGAAGGAGTGGATGTGGCGAAACGGCTGAACCAGATGGGTGTGGACGCGTTCGTCTTGAAGTACCGAACCACTTATGTTGATTCGAATGCCTCCGCGGGTCCGCAAGCGGGCCAGAATGTGCGCGAGATGGCGGGCGCGGACGGACAGCAGGCGGTGCGGCTACTGCGGCAGCGGGCCGCCGAGTTCGGCGTGCGTCCCAATCGAATCGGCATCATCGGATACTCGGCTGGAGGAGCGGTAGTGCTCTCGACGGTGTACGGGCCCGCCGATGGGAGACCGGATTTCGCAGCGCCGATCTATGCCGCCGGCGCGAATTCGAACCCGCCGCCGCAAGGAGCGCCTCCGCTGTTCATTGCGGTGGCGGCGGATGACCAGACGGTGGGATACCAGGGCTCGCTGGACCTGTTCGCCGCGTGGAGAAAAGCGGGGCTGCCCGCGGAGCTGCATGCATTTCAGACCGGCCAGCACGGCTTCGGAAAGAAAGGCGGCGGCGCGGATCACTACCTGGATCGGGTAGAGGAGTGGCTGAAACTGAACGGGTGGCTGACTCCGGCAGGCAAGTGACGAACGCTCAGGGCTGAGGCTCGCGGACCGTCAGATACGAGCCGGCGGGAATATTCGCCAGCGTCTGCCGCGATCCCGAAGGCCACTCGATTTCGATGCTTTCCGCGCGAGCGGCACGGCCCAAGCCGAAGTGAACGGCTGCCTCGCTCGAGCAGGCATAGCCGGTCGACGTGGTGACGCGATTCACCTGGAGGAGACCGCCGCTGCGGAGTGTGACGCGCGCGCCGATGGCGTCGCGGTTGCTGCGCGCGCCAACCAGTTTGAGGGCGATCCAGCGGTTGTCCCCGCCCATGATGTTGCGGAGCAGGACGGGCGGTTCGTTGAGGCGGGTGACCACCGCGTCCACGCGTCCATCGCGATCGAAGTCTCCGAATGCGGCTCCGCGATTCAAGGCGGGCGGCCCGACGAATGCGGACCGGAAGGCGCCGCGGCCATCGTTCAGCAGCAGCAGATTCTGCTGACGGGACTTGCGGCTGGAGAACGACTCGGTATTGTCCTGAACATCGCCGGCGGCCACGAACACGTCCTTCCAGCCATCATTATCGAAATCGAAAATGCCGATGCTCCAGCCGCTCACCGGCATGGTGAGGGTGCCCGCGCGGCTGGAGTAGGTGGCGTCGCGGAAGAGACTCCTGCCGAGATTGCGGAAGACGGGGAAGGTTTCATTGGCGAGGGCGGTGATGAACAGATCCTCCCAGCCATCGTTATCGAGATCGCGGAAATCCACGCCCATGGACGATAGGGCCTTTGCCGTCGTCATTGAGGCCGACGCCTGCCTGCAGGGCGGTTTCGCGAAAGTGTCCGTTGTGCTCGTTGTGGAAGAGGAAATTGGGGAGGGTGTCGTTGGCGACGAAGATATCCATCCAGCCGTCGTGGTCGTAATCGGCGATGGCGACGCCCATTCCTTTACCGCGATGGGCGGCGATTCCGGAAGCGGTGGAGACGTCGGAAAACGTGCCGTCGCCGTTGTTGTGATAGAGGCGGTTGGGCAGGGGAGCGTAGAAGCGGGGGTGACAGTAGGTGCGAATGCCGCGGGCAGGATCGCCGCAGAAGGGTTCGACCGCGGGATTCCAGTCGACGTAGTTGACGACGAAGAGGTCCAGGCGGCCGTCGTTATCGTAATCGAGCCAGGCGGCGGCGACCGCCCACTCATGGCTCTCGAGACCGGCTGCGCGGGTCACGTCCTCGAAGGTGCCATCGCCGCGATTGTGGAACAGGGTGTTGCCGTTGACGCCGGCGACGAAGAGGTCGGCGAAGCCATCGTTGTCATAGTCGCCCGCCGCGGCGCCGATGTTGTAGCCTGTGCCGGCAACTCCGGCTTTGGCGGTGACGTCTTCGAAGGTCCAGTCGTGGCGGTTACGGTAGAGGCGATTGCGATATTGGGGCGCGGTCTTAGCGAGGGATGGCTGTTCGGCGCCGTTGGTGAAATAGATGTCGGGGTAGCCATCGTTATCGTAGTCGAAGACGGCTACGCCGCCCGCCATAGTTTCGATCTGGTGCTTCTCGGGCGTGGCGGCGTTGCGCAGTACGAAGGCGATGCCGGAATGGGCGGTGCGGTCCTCGAAGGGGCTGGGGGGTGTGGCGGAGGGGGCGAAGATAACGGAGAGGAAGAGGAGGACGGCGGCCCCCAGGAGGACGGGCTTCATGGGAGTTCGGGGCCGGCCTGGCAGTTTTGGATTGCGTGGAGTTGGGCCGCGGCCGGACCGCTTTGGCCGCTCGCGGAATAGATACGGATCAGCAGGTTGTGGACGCGGCACTGGTTCGAGGGTAGCGCGGGCTCGAGCACGCGGGCCGCTTCGGCGAAACTGTTCTGGTGGTACAGGACGCGCGCCAACTCGAAGCGGACGCCGACGTCAGATGGCGCCAGCGTGAGCGCGTGTTGGAGCAGGGGCAGGCTCTCGGCAGGGCGGTTCTGGCGAAACAGAAACGCGCCGTATGCCAGGTAAGGGCGCCATGCTCCGTTGGCGAGATCCACGGCCTTGCGGAAGGATTTCCCGGCGGCATCGAACTGCCCCAGGGCATCCTGCGGCGAGACCGAGGTTCTCATAGACGCGGCTTTGTTCCGCGCCGGCGCGCAGGGCCTGCTCGAATGCCTGGACGCTCGGCTCGAAGCGATTGGCGACGTAGAAGGCGCGGCCGGAGAAGTACCAGGCATCGAGATCGCGCGGGTCGAGACGCTGCGCGGTTTCGAAGAGCCGCTGTGCGTCATCCCATTGCTCGCGCGCGGAGGAGACGCGGCCGGACAGTATGTAGCCTTTGGCGTAGCGGGCATCGAGAGCGATGGCGCGGTTGGCTTCGTCGAGCGCGGCATCGAGCTGATCGAGGTTCAATAAGGCGCTACCGAGGAAGACGCGTACATCGGCACGGTCGGGGTAGCGTGCCAGGTAGTCGCGGTAGAGGCTTACGGCCTCGGCGGCGCGCAGTGAGCGATAGGCGGCGTTGGCGGCGGCGAGTAAGCGTTCCGGCTGGTCTTGCGCAGGCAGCGGTATGCAGCACAGGACGGCGAGCGTGCTTACTGCCGCCCATTTCGCGGCCTTTGCCTGCGGACGCATAAGGGTGGTTAAGGTTCGGTGCCCTTCTTCCGAATGAAGCTTAACACGCTGTGCGAATTTGATTGCGGCTCAGCCGCCGCGGCAGGTGGACATTTCCTCCTGGAATACTTCCAGGGCACCGGCGAGCACATCCACTCCCCGTTTGAGCTCTGCGACGGAACAGCCGGCGAAGCCCAATATCAAGGCGCTGGGTTGCGAATGAAGAAGCGTGAAATCCGACAGCGCCGCGACCTCGAGGCCGAGCGCGCGAGCCCGGCCGGCTACCTCGCTATCCGTCTGCCCGGTTCTCACCCAGCCCAGCGTCCGCATGCCGGAAGCCGCCTGCGCTAACATCCAACCTTCCCGTCAGGAGACGACTGGCGTCGCATAGAGCGTGACTCCGGCGAGCGTAGATCTGACGCATTCGCCGGACGTGATGGCCAAAGTGACCTTCCAGAATGAAGTCGGTGAGAATTGCCTGTTCGAGCGTGGGTGGATGGCGGTCGAGGAAGCTGCGCGCGGCCGCAAACGGTTCGACGAGGCGTTCGGGGAGAACGATGAAGCCCAGTCGCAGGGCATTGAACAACATCTTGGTAAATGTGCCGACGTAGATTACGCAGCCGGAGCGATCCAGGCTTTGCAGCGATGGCACGGGCAGGTCCGGAATAGCGGTACTCGGCGTCGTACTCATCTTCAATGATCCAGGCATTTTGACCGGCTGCCCAAGCGAGCAATTCGGCGCGGCGGCGCGGCGACATGGTGACGCCGAGCGGAAACTGATTCGCGGGCGTAACGTACGCCAAGCGGGCGGCGGTTTGCTGGTTCCTGGCTTCTTCGACGATCAGTCCGTCGGAATCGACTGGCACCGGTACGATTTCGGCGCCGGCGGCACGAAATGCAAACAGGGCGCCGGGATAGCCGGGATCTTCCAGCCAGACCGCATCGCCGGGATCGAGGAGGAGACGGGCCACAAGGTCGAGCCCCTGTTGCGTGCCCGAAGTGATCATGATCTGATCTGCGTTGCAGCGCACGCCGCGGGCAGGTCCGATATATTCCGCGATGGCTCTTCTCAGCGGGAGATAACCCCGGGCATCTCCCTGGCCGTACAGAGATCGCGGGGCGTTCCGCAAAACGCGCCCCGCCACACGGGACCACAAGGCAACCGGAAAGAGATCGATGCCGGGCTCGTAGCTGCGGAACGCCTTGCCCACGGAATGCGAGGCGGGCAGCAGGCGCACTCGATTCACAGCGGACTGGCCGCGCAGTGAGAGCCCGCATTGGATTGTTCGACCGCGAGATCGGGCGGGCCACTCGGGATGGCGACAGATTCGTCCGGGAGGCGGGCGGACACAAACGTACCTGCACCAACGGTGGTCTCAACGTAGCCCTCGATTTTCAGTTGTTCGAATGCGGCCGCAACGGTTCCGCGTGCGAGAGCGTACTGTTTTGCGAGGCCCCGGGTGGACGGCATGCGAGATCCGGGTTTTAAGCGGGCATCCAGAATCGCAGCACGGAGTTGAGTGTACAGCCAGCGGCCCAGTTCCTGGCCTTCCGCGGGTGGTATCAGTGAAAGATCCTGAAAGGTCTCGGATTTCCCCATGTGGCCCAGTCTGCATTTCAATTATGGCTCTTCACCCGGGATCCAACCAACCGTACGCTGAAGATGAAAGGACATCAACAAAATGCAGCCTCGTTTAGACGGTCTAAAAGTCGCCCCCGCGGCGTTTCAGGCAATGTTGGCGCTGGAGGAGTACGTCAAGAAATCATCTCACTTCGAACCATCGCTATTGGAGCTGGTTCGTATGCGTGCCTCGCAGATCAACGGATGCGCCTACTGTCTGGATATGCACAGTAAAGACGCTCGCGCGAACGGAGAAACGGAACAGCGCCTGTACGCGTTGAATGCGTGGCGGGAAACGCCATTTTTCACAGATCGCGAACGGGCGGCGCTGGCCTGGACTGAGGCGGTTACGCTGGTGAGCGAGGAGCATGTGCCGGATAGCGTGTACGAAGAAGTACGCCAGCGTTTCTCGGAGGAGGAACTGGTGAATCTGACGCTTGCCATCGCAACCATCAACACCTGGAACCGGCTGTGCATCAGCTTCCGGGTGGTTCCCGGGACCTATCAGCCCAAGGCCGCGCAAGCGGAAACAGCGCGGGTGTGAAAGGGGGCTTGGGCCGGCACTGTCTGACAGGGAGGAAGTCATGCCAAATGATACGGATGTTCTGATCGCGGGGGCCGGGCCGGTAGGCCTGCTCCTGGCGAACGAGTGCGCCCGGCGGGGCTTGAGATTTCGTCTGGTTGAGGCCGGCGCATCGCAATCGAAACACTCCAAGGCGCTGGCGATCTTTCCGCGCACGCTGGAGATTCTCGATATGGCGGGGCTGGCCGGTCCATTTCTCGAAGCTGCGAACCGCGTGACGTCGGTGCGCGTGTCGACCCATGGACACACGCTGGCGGAGATGCGGTTCACTCCGGAAGAGAGCCCGTATCGCTTTGTCGCGATGGTCCCGCAGGACGTGACGGAGAGACTGCTGGTAGAGCAGTTGCGTCGACAGGGGGGCTCGGTCGAATACGAGACGTCATTCGTTTCCGCGGCGCAGCACGGCGATTCGGTAGACGCCACGTTGGACCACAAAGGGCGGCGGGAAGAAATGAGTGCGGCGTTTGTGGTGGGGTGCGACGGCGCCCACAGCGCGGTGCGGCATTTATTGAAACTGCCGTTTGAAGGCGCGGAATACAATGACGTGTTCATGCTGGCGGATGTGGAGACTAACGAAGCACTACCCGCCAGCGAACTGCAGTTGTGCCCGAGCGAGTTCGGTCCGGTTGCAATCTTCCCGATGAGTTCCACCCGCCGTCGAATTGTGGCGACGGTCGAACGGGCGGATGGCGATGCTCCGACGCTCGAGCTTGTGCAGGGCATACTCAAGCAGCGCGCGCCGATTGGCCTGGAGGCTCGCGCCCTGCACTGGAGCAGTTATTTTCGCATTCATCATCGCCAGGTGGCCAGGCTCCGTACGGGACGGATCTTTATTGCGGGTGATGCGGCCCACATACACAGTCCCTTCGGGGGACAGGGAATGAATACGGGGATGCACGACGTTTGGAATCTGGTGTGGAAGCTGGATCTGTTCCTGCGCGGCGCGGGCAACGAGGAGCTGCTGGAGAGTTATACCGCGGAACGCCGGCCGGTAATCAAGCACGTGATCGAGACCACGGATTATCTGACGAAGGCAATGGGAACGCCCAACAAGGTGGCGCAGGCTATACGCGACGCCATTATACCCATGGTGTCGCACCTGGCCCCATTTCAGCACGCCTTCGTGCAGAGGCTCTCCGCGCTGGATGTTGCGTATCGCGGAAGCCCGATCGTCGAGGGCGCGGGAGAGCGGTACTTCGACGACTCACTGCGGGGCGGCGGTGGCATTCGCAGCCGCTTTCTGTTGGTGGTCGGCGGCGATGTGGACGCGGAGGCCAGGGAGTCCGCGCAACGGCTCGCCGGTTCGCTCGGCGATGTGGTGGAACTTCGAGCGGGCAAGGGCGGCGGCATCGTGCTGGTGCGGCCGGACGGGTATGTTGCCTATTCCGGTTCGGGGCATCACGGAGCTTCGGGGTTGAAGGAAGTGCGTTCGATTTTGGAGCGCCAGACGGGGGCGGAGGTAGGCGCGCGTTAAACGGCCCGGGGTTCGCACTACGGCTTTTGTGGATTGGTATACGGCAGCGGCAGATGGATCAGGCGGATGGGCCGTGGGATGTAATCAAGCCCACGATCTCCGGAGGTGGCCCAAGAGGGAGAATGCCGCCATAGAAGACGCTCGGAGAGCGTCTGAGCTATTGATTTTGTGGTGCGGATGAAAGGACTTGAACCTCCACTCCCTTGCGAGAACTAGAACCTGAATCTAGCGCGTCTGCCAATTCCGCCACATCCGCATATCTGTACTACAGGCAGGAAACTCTATCTTTTCAAACCGCGAACGAGGAGTCAATCGCGGTGCAAACTATATGACGTCGACGCCCATACTGCGGGCCGTGCCGCGCACGGAATTCTTGGCGGCTTCCAGTTCGAAGCAGTTCAGATCGGGCATTTTGATCTTGGCGATCTCTTCGATCTGCGCCTGGGTGATCTTGCCGACCTTGTTCTTATGCGGTTCGGCCGAGCCCTTCGCCAGATTGCACGCGCGCTTGATCAGCACCGGCACCGGAGGCGTCTTCGTGATGAACGTGAAAGAGCGGTCCGAGAAAATCGTGATCACCACGGGGATGATCAGACCTTCCTGGTCCTTGCCCGACGTCTTCGCATTGAACGCCTTGCAGAAATCCATGATGTTCACGCCCTGCGGGCCGAGCGCCGTACCCACCGGGGGTGCCGGCGTTGCCTTGCCCGCCGGAATTTGCAGTTTGACCTGCGCTGTAATCTTCTTCGCCATACGTTAACCTTTTTCCACCTGCAAGAATTCCAGTTCCACCGGCGTCGCGCGTCCGAAAATCGTCACCATCACGCGCAATGTGCCGCGCTCCGGATTGACCTCGTCCACCTTCCCGGAGAAATTCGCGAACGGCCCGTCCACAATCCGCACCGGATCGTTCTTCTCGAACGTCATCTTCGGCCTCGGCCGCTCCGCGCTGGACGCCTGGCGGTTCAAAATCGAGTTCACTTCTGTCGGGACTCAGCGGCACCGGAGAGTTGCCTCCGCCCACAAAGCCCGTGACGCGCGGCGTGTTCTTGACTTCATGCCACAACGCGTCGTTCATTTCCATTTCCACCAGCACGTAGCCCGGATAAACCAGGCGCTTGCTGGTGACCTTCTTGCCGTTGCGCAACTCCACCACTTCTTCGGTCGGAATCAGGATCTGCCCGATCTTATCGGCGAAACCGAAAGCTTCGGCGCGCGTGCGCAGCGACTCCTGCACTTTGTTCTCAAATCCCGAATAGGTGTGGATGATGTACCAGTTCTTGCGGCGCTGCTTCCGCCGGGCTGCTTCCGCCTGCTCCGCGGCCTCGGGCGCAGCGGCGGCTTCCGGGCGTATCCCCGATCTCGCCACCCTCCGCAGGCGCGTTCGTCTTCCGGCTGTTCTTCCAAGTAATCCTTCTCGTCGGCCATATCCCGCCTATTTCGTGAAGAAGTCCAGAATCTGCTTTGATGCCTTCACCAGCAGCGAATCCACCACCGCGAAATACGCCGCGAAAGCGAACACGCTGAAGATCACCACCGCCGTGGTGCCTTCCACCTGCTTGCGGTTGGGCCAGGTCACACGGCGCATCTCCAGCTTCAAATCGTTGAAGTAATCCTTCGTTTCCTGAGCCCAAACTTTGACATCAGCAGCCATAAAAATCTTCCTTGCCACGAACTCCGAACTGTATGCGGGGTGTTTGGCAGGGGCGGAGGGATTCGAACCCCCACTCGCGGTTTTGGAGACCGCTGGTCTGCCGTTAAACCTACGCCCCTGTGTCGCACCCCCCGTTCAGGGGGGCACTCTCTATTCTACTTGATTTCCTTGTGCGCCTGGTGCTTGCGGCAGTGCCGGCAGAACTTCTTCATTTCCAGGCGTTCGGTGGTGGTCTTCTTATTCTTGGTAGACGTGTAGTTCCGGTTCTTGCACTCCGTGCACTGGAACGTAATGATGTCGCGAGGCATGGCTCAAGCTCCTACTTAATGATTTCGCTAACGGTTCCGGCGCCCACGGTGCGGCCGCCTTCGCGAATCGCGAAGCGCAACCCCTTATCCATGGCGACCGGGGTGATCAGTTCCACTGTCAAGCTGCACGTTGTCGCCCGGCATCACCATCTCGGTGCCCTCCGGCAACTGCGCCACTCCCGTCACGTCCGTCGTGCGGAAGTAGAACTGCGGCCGGTATCCCTTGAAGAACGGCGTGTGCCGTCCGCCTTCTTCCTTGCTCAACACGTAGACTTCGCCCTTGAACTGCGTGTGCGGCGTGATCGAACCCGGCTTCGCAATCACCTGCCCGCGCTCCACGTCGTCCTTGTCCACACCGCGCAGCAGCAGGCCCACGTTGTCCCCGGCGCGTCCTTCGTCCAACAACTTCTTGAACATTTCCACGCCCGTGACCACCGTCTTCCGCGTCGCCCGGAAGCCGACGATCTCCATTTCCTCGCCCACTTTGCAGATGCCGCGCTCGATGCGTCCCGTGACCACCGTCCCGCGTCCCTGAATCGAGAAAATGTCCTCGATCGGCATGATGAACGGCTTGTCCGACCACGCGCTCCGGCATCGGAATGTAGTTGTCCACCGCTTCCATCAGGTCTTCGACCGTCTTTTCCCACTGCGGCTCGCCGTTCAACGCGCCCAGCGCGCTCACCCGCACCACCGGCAGATCGTCGCCCGGGAACTGGTAGCTGCTCAGCAGTTCGCGGACTTCCATCTCCACCAGGTCCAGCAGCTCCGTATCGTCCACCATGTCGACCTTGTTCATGGCCACCACGATGTACGGCACGCCCACCTGGCGCGCCAGCAGAATGTGCTCGCGCGTCTGCGGCATCGGTCCGTCGGTCGCCGCCACCACCACGATGGCGCCATCCATCTGCGCCGCTCCGGTGATCATGTTCTTGATGTAATCGGCGTGACCCGGGCAATCCACGTGCGCGTAGTGCCGCTTGGCGGTCTCGTACTCCACGTGCGCCACCGCGATCGTGATTCCGCGTGCTTTTTCTTCCGGCGCGTTATCGATCGAATCGAAGCTCCGGAATTTGTTCTTCGGGTTGTGCTTGGCCAGCACTTTCGTGATCGCCGCGGTCAGCGTCGTCTTGCCGTGATCGATGTGCCCGATCGTTCCGATATTGACGTGCGGCTTGCTGCGGTCAAATTTTTCTTTTGCCATACTATTTCCCGCCTTCTCTGTACGGATTTCGTTACAGGAGGTCCACACGGCGGCTGGTGCGCCGCCGCACGGGAAAAACTGGAGCCGTTGACCGGGATTGAACCGGTGACCTCGTCCTTACCAAGGACGCGCTCTACCAGCTGAGCTACAACGGCCTAAGAACAGTGTACGAAACTTTCTGGTGGACGGGGGAGGATTCGAACCTCCGTAGCTCCAAGGAGCGACAGGTTTACAGCCTGTTGCCATTAACCGCTCGGCCACCCGTCCGGGCCATACACCCACAATGCTCCCACCCAAAGCGAGACTCACATTACGGGGAAACTACAAGTCTACTAAGAGAACGGGGTCCTACCGCAACTCCACTTCCATCGGGAAATTCACATTCCAATCCGATTTGCCGCCAATGTATAATAAATCCCTTCCATAACCAGGAGAATTTCATGACAAAACCTGCGATGGCATCGATCGTCAGCCAGTGGCAGAGCCGTTTCGACGGACGCCTTCTCACGTCCCTCGATACGGGCTATGACACATCGCGCCGCGTTTGGAACGGTATGATCGATCGTCGCCCTGCGCTGATTGCCCGCTGTGCTACCGCGGCTGACGTCCGGACGGCAGTAAAGCTTGCGGGCACCGAAGGGATGCCCGTTAGCGTTCGCGGGGGTGGACACAGCGTCGCGGGAACCGCCGTCTGCGACGACGGGTTGATGATCGATCTTTCCGCCATGAGAGACGTTCGGGTGGACCCGCAGACGCGGGAGGCCTTTGCCTCGCCGGGCGTACTGTGGGGGGAATTCGACGCTGCCACGCAGACGCACGGGCTCGCTACCACGGGCGGGCAGGTGTCCCACACCGGAATTGCAGGACTGACGCTTGGCGGCGGCCTTGGCTATCTCATGGGTAAGCACGGGGCCGCCTGCGACAACCTGATTTCGGTGGACGTGGTCACGGCCGACGGCGAATCGCTCGTGGCCGGTGAGGAACAGAATGCGGATCTGTTCTGGGCCATGAGGGGTGCAGGTGCAAATTTCGGTATCGTCACTTCGTTCCGCTACCGGTTGCATCCCCTCGAGCAGGTACTCGCCGGTATGCTGCTGTACCCGCGCGAACGAGCCACCGAGCTGATCGCCTTTCACCGCGAGTTTCTGGTGGGCACGCCCGACGAACTCGATACTACGGTGGGTTTTCTAAATTCTCCCGAAGGCATACCGCTGGTCGGGATCATTGCGGTCTATGCGGGCTCGGTGGCCGACGGCGAAAGGGTTCTGGAGCCTTTGCGCAAGTTCGGCTCGCCGGTGGCGGATCTGATACAACCCATGCCTTACACCAGCGCCCAAAGCATGGTGGACAATACGGTGCCCACCGGCGATCGCTATTACTGGAAATCCAATTTCCTCGCCGGCATCGAACCGGGGCTGGCCGCGGTACTCAGCGATGGGGCATCGGCGATGCCGTCACCCGGCTCCATGATCCTGGTGTTTGAGATCAAAGGAGAGATCCAGCGGGTCCCAAAGAGTGCCATGGCATTCGACCACCGGGACGCTAATTTTGAAATGTCGATTGTTGCCCACTGGACGGAGGCCGGCGACGATGCGACTAACATCGGTTGGGCGCGGGACGTGTGGAGCGCGGCGCAGCCATACGTCATGCCCGCGGTGTACACGAATCATATGACGGCGGACGAGACCGAAGACCGTGTCCGCGCCGGATACGGGACCGATAAGTTTGCGAAACTGGCAGTGCTAAAGAGCCGGTACGACCCGGACAACTTCTTCCGGCTGAATCACAACATTCCACCGCAACGGCCCTGAACCCAAGTCAAGCCAGATCCAGTTCCAGCCCGAAATCGCTCCTCACGCGCTTCTTAAACCCCTCGGCGTCCAGGGCATTAAACTCGATCCACTGTTCATCGGTCATCGCGGCCCTCCAGCCCAGAAATGGTTCGGCATCGGGTCCGGCCGGATGCCGCAGCTTCCACGTGCCGCTTTCGATGATGTCCCGGATTACCCCGGCGACGATGGAAGGCGGCGTAGGATGCTCCAGCGAGGCTTGAAACAACGCGCCCAACTGCCGTCCCTGACGGTACTTCGACGGCGGCCCAGTCTTGATCGCGTGGGCCATCGAGGTATCAATGATGCCCGGCTCCACAATCGCAACGCGCACTCCGAACGGTTTCATTTCCTGCGCGAGCGCCTCGCTCGCGGCCTCCAGCGCGAATTTCGATGCGGTATAGGCGACCAGCGGCGAACAGGCGATCTTTCCCGCGACGGAGGTCACATTGATAATGCAACCGCTGCCGCGCTCCCGCATGCCCGGCAGTACCTGGCGAATGCACCGCAGGGCGCCAAAGTAGTTGGTCTCCATGGTGGCGCGAAAATCTTCCATGGGCAGCTCCTCGACCGAACCATGGCGCTCGATTCCCGCATTATTGACGAGCACATCGATCTGCGCGTCCTGCTGAAAGACTGCCGCGAAACAATCCGCGACGGACCGGTCGGAATCCACGTCCATCGTGAAAATCGAAATCGGCAGTTCTTCCGCGGATGCTCGTTGACCCAGTTCCGGAGCCCCCGCCGGATTGCGCATCGTGGCATAGATCTTGTGCCCTGCCCTTGCGAGATCCAGCGCCGTAGCCAGCCCAATCCCTGTGCTGGTGCCTGTGATCAGTACCGTTGCCATCCTGTTCCCTCCTCCAATGGCGCTGCGAACGCCTATCCCACCGCTCGTCCCATCGCCGGATCACTAAATCCGCTCTTGCCGGTTTCCACGCGCCCCGCAAGACGCCGTAGGAATCGATCCGCGCCGGGGATTACGACGTTGAAATCGTACCAGTGATGGTTTGCGCCAAGCTGCATCGCGAGAGCACGGTTACCGGCCGGCTCAATCGTCATCGTGTGGTCGCCGCTCTTGTAGCTCAGGTCCTTTACCAGCACTTTTATGGGACGCCCGCTGAGATTGGTCACGTGAAGTTCGATGTCGCCGGTTGGGAGATACTTGCATTGAAGCTCTAATCGCGGATCCGCGATGTTGCCGGCAAACTCACGCAGAAAGCCGTTGGGGCCGCAGACCAGCAGGTGGTAGACTCCCCGCTCGAATCCTTGCAACTCCCACGAATCCGTCAGCCTGCCCCCTGCGGCCACCGCATAGGCGCGTGTTCGCAGATTCACCTGGCCGCGGAATTTTCCCGGAGTGTACACATGAAAGGGAGCGCCTGCTGCGGCGCTGCCGAAGATTCGGTTTCCGGCTTCGAGCGCCAGTTCGAAGCGACTTCCATCCGCGCTGACTGCGCCGCTGGCGGAAAGTTCATACGGCAGGGCGAGGGACGGCCGCACCCCCGGCTCCTGCTGCGGCATCCACCCGACCGCAAACCGGTTGGCAGCGAACTCCGCCGCATCCTTCGCCTCAAGCTTGCGGTATCCCGACGGCATTCGCAGCCGCTGCGCACGATTCACCTGCTCAAAGAACGAATCTCTGGCAGGAAAGGGCACCGCCGCCGCACCGTTTTGAAATGGCTGAAATACTGCCGTGAGATCGCCGCACACGGTACGGCGCCATGCCGTGATGTTCGTCTCACGAATTTCCTTCTGTGCCATCCGGCTGGTCAGGCGTTCCAATAACTGAACCACCGACGTGTGGTCGAATACCTGCGAACAGACGTACCCGCCGCGACTCCACGGCGAGGCAACGACGAGCGGCACGCGAAAGCCCAGACCCACGGGACCTCCCCGCGCTTCCTTCGGCGGATGCCGCTTCAAATCCTGTTCGAGCGGAAGATATTCCAATTTCGCGTCGATACCGGGCGACGTCTTGCCCGACTCCGGATTCGCCGGATCGGGCGCGACGAAGGGCGGAACATGGTCGAAGTAGCCGTCATTTTCGTCGTAGGTGAGGATGAAGATCGTCTTCTTCCAGACCTCCGGATTCTTCGTCAGGATATTCAACGTCTCGGCGACATACCAGGCTCCATACCACGGGGATCCCGGATGATCGCTGAACCGTTCGGACGGGACGAGCCACGACACGGCAGGCAGCTTTCCGCCCTCCACATCGCTGCGGAACCGGCGCAGCGGATCGGATTTCGGAATGGCCATTTCCTGTTCGGCGCCGCCATCGCGATAACGCAATGTGGATAGCTGCCGGTAGCCGGGATCGTCCTGATTCGTCGTGAACGCCTTGTCATGCAGGCTCAGATCCTTTTTCGACAGCCGTGCACGCGCCTCCGCGGTCCACTGAGCACGTTCCGCCGTTACGTACCGCAGCAGTTCTTCCTTCTTGGCCAATTCCTTTGCGGGAGCGCCTTCCAACCGCATCTTGGCGATCTCCGCCGGCAGCGCGGCCACCATACGCTCCACATACTCAAGGTGCGTCTTTCGAAATCCGACGTGATATTGATCGAACCACTCGAGCGGATTGTCGGTGAAGTTTGCCAGCCATGCGTCACCCTCGCCCTCCAGTCCCGATGCGACGCTCACTTCGTTCTGATACACGCGCCACGAAACGCCGGCTTCTTCCAGCCGTTCCGGAAAGGTCTTCCAACTCGCATTGGAGCCGTAATTCACGTCGGCATTGCGAACGTTCGGCGCGGAAGCCGCGTCCGGCTTCTCGCGGATGGTCCCGGTCCACAGATGCAAACGGTTCGGCGTGGTGCCGGTGAGAGACGAACAGAAATGCTGATCGCAAATGGTGAATGCGTCGGCGAGGCTGTAGTAGAACGGAAGATCCTGGCGATCGTAATAGCCCATGGTGAATGGCATGCCCGCGCATTCCTTGCGATGCGAGGCCTTCGCCTCCAACCAGCCATCGTGGTTTCCGTGATTGCGCGCGTCCGTCTGGTCGCGCCAGGAGTGGGGCAGCGAACCGAGCCACGTCGCTTTGGTCCCCTTGAAATCCAGACGGAAGGGCGCGTAGGTTTCTCCCGCTGCATTGGTCTGCAGCCACACGGGCTTCTGATCGGGCAGCGTGACTGCGCGCGGATCGTTGAATCCGCGGACGCCCCGCAGAGTTCCAAACGCGTGATCGAACGAGCGGTTCTCCTGCATCAGGATCACCACGTGTTCGGCATCGAGGAACGAACTTCCCTCTGGTGGATCGATCTCCGAAGCCCGCTCGATGGATGCCAGCAGCGTATTTACGGTGGCGGCGCCACCGGTCAATGCGGCGGCTTGGCGAAAGAAGTCTCTGCGCGTACTCATCCCCGCAATTATCTCTCATGCGGATTACACTTCCGTTTCGTCCCCGCGTACTCCCGAGGCGGTAGCTGTCAATAGGTAATTAGTATTACTCCACAACTATGTGGTGTATTTTCGACTTCACTGATCACCGCTCCGTTACAAGCTGAAATAAGTTGAGATTTAGTTTGACGCTCCTACAAACTGCAGTATGATTGATGGAAGTTTAGTTAGACTCGCTTGGCGGCCCGGCCTCGTTTTCGCTGCGCCACCACGATAATTTGCAGAAAACTGAGGAGGGGGTACTATGTCTTATTTCCCGAGTTCCCAGCGTCTGGGGAAGCTCATTCTAGCAGCCGCGTTCGCGCTTGCGCTTCCGGTATACGCGCAGAACATTACCGGCTCCATGTCTGGCCGCGTGGTTGACCAGCAGGGGGCTTCCATTCCAAATGCCGCCGTCACCGTAACCGAACCGGCGAAACGAGTCACTGCCGCGCAGAAGACTACTGCCGGAGGAGATTTCTCGCTGCCCGGCCTGCTTCCCGGAGACTACATCGTCACCGTCGAAGCAACCGGATTTAAGAAGTTGACCCGCACCGGTGTCACGCTCAACGCCAACGACAAACTGTCCGTGGGCGATCTCGTGCTCGATGTCGGCGCGGTCACCGACTCCATCGAGGTTTCCGCTACCGCCGTGCTTCTGCAAACCGAAAGCGTGGAACGCTCGGCCACCATTCAAGGCAAACAGATTGAAAACATCGAGGTCAACGGCCGCAACGCCCTGGATATGGCGAAGCTGATTCCTGGCGTGACGTTCACCACCGGCACCAGCTACGCCGTCGGCAGCTCTGGGACGGGAGCCAATACCTTTGCCGTAAACGGCGCCCGGCCCTCGCAAAATCAGCTTTCCATCAACGGAATCGGCAACGTAGACACCGGCAACAACGGTGGAATGAACGTCAGCGTGAGCACGGACTCCATCGCCGAATTCAAGATCCTCACCGGCAGCTATCAGGCGGAGTACGGACGCAGCGTCGGCGGCCAGATCGCCCTTGTGACCAAGAGCGGTACCGATCAATTCCACGGCAGCGGCTACTGGTACCACCGCAACGACAGCCTCAACGCAAACACCTTCATCAACAACGTGCGCGGTCTCGCCAAGCCCCTCTTCCGGTATAACGATCCGGGTTACACCGTCGGTGGACCGGTCTATATTCCCAAGCTCTTCGAACGCGCCAGGCACAAAGCGTTCTTCTTTTTCAGCCAGGAGTGGCAGAAGCAGCTCGTCCCGAACACCGCCAGAAACGTGCTGGTGCCGACCGCGCTGGAGCGTAAAGGCGATTTTAGTCAAAGCCTGAACAACAACGGCGCGAAGCTGACCTTTATCAACGATCCGATCACGCAAACGCCGTTCCCCGGCATGGTGGTTCCCACCAACCGGATCTACGCGCCCGGCCAAGCCTTGCTCAACCTCTTCCCGCTGCCCAACGTCACCCAGGTGTCGAACTTCAACTACACCTCGCAGCTTCCCGGGAAATCGCCGCGCCGCGAGACGCTTTTGCGGCTGGATTACAACGTCACCAACAGCCTGCGCGTCTTCGGCCACTGGATCGACGATCAGCAGCCCACCGTGGCGCCGTACGGCTCGTTCGTGCTGGGCCTGACGGTGCCGATCACCAGCATCGCCAATCCCATTCCGGGAAGAAGCTTCGCCGCCGGCGCCACCTGGACGATCAGCCCCACCATGACCAACGAGGTCAACTGGGGCTTCACCCATAACTCGATTCTCATCGACGAGGCCGGACAGGTCCTGCGCCGCACCACCTCGGGCATCAACCTTCCCGTGCTCTATCCGAGCGCCGTGCAGAAGGACTACGTTCCCGCCATTACCTTCAACGGGACGCGCATCACGGCGAGCCCCGGACTCGGCACCGGCAACGCGCCCTTCGTCAACTACAACACCACCATCGACCTGAGCGACAATCTGACCAAGGTGTGGGGCAAACACACCCTCAAGGGCGGCGTCTACATGCAGCGCAGCCGCAAGGATCAGACGTCATTCGCCAACGCCAACGGCAGCTACAACTTCGGCGACAACCCGTCCAACCCCTACGACACCGGCTTCGGACTCTCTAACGCATTGCTCGGCGTCTACAACACGTTCTCTCAGGCTAGCGCCTACATCAACGGCCAATACCGCTACTGGAATATCGAGCAGTACGTGCAGGATGTCTGGAAGGTAACACCCGGCCTCACCCTCGATTTCGGTGTGCGCGCGGCATGGTACCAGCCGCAGTACGATTCCTCGCTCCAGGCCTCGACCTTCGTTCCGAGTCTCTGGGATGCCAGCAAGGCGCCGCGACTGTATCAGCCGGCGATCACCCCCGGCACCACGAATGGACGCTCCGCTTACGACCCCGCCACCAACACCTACCTGCCCTCCTTCGACGTCGGCCTGGAGATCCCCAATTCGGGCTCGCCGTTCCAGGGAATCTGCCAGGCCGGTAGCTGCGTGGACAAGTACCTGTTCAACAATCGCGGCCTGCAGTGGGGTCCGCGCTTCGGTGTCGCGTGGGACATCACCGGCAAACAGAACATCGTGCTGCGCGCCGGCAGCGGTATCTACTATGACCGCATACAGGGCAACCGCGTCTTCGACTCCGTGACCAATCCTCCGGAAGCGGTGAGCCCGACTCTCAACCAGAACCTGGTCTCTACCATCGATCCCGAAGAGCGTTCTACTGGGACCGCCAAGCATCGCCATGGCCGACCCCACCGGACACATTCCCACTACGTACCAATACCAGATCAGCCTGCAATACCGGCTGCCGGAAAATATGTCGTTGGATGTGGCCTATGTGGGCAGCCAGTCGCGCCACCTGCAGGACAACCGCAACATCAACTACAACCCGTTCGGCCAGTGCTTCCAGGCGCAAAACCAGGACCCGCAGAGGGTCGCCGCCAGCCCCACCGCCCTGCTGGGCAATAACTGCAAGGACGCCAATTTCCTGAAGCCTTACCAGGGCTACAACAGCATCAACTTGTACGAGAGCCAGGCCACGGCCAACTACAACGCGCTTCAGTTGCAGGTGCAGCGGCGCACCACCAAGGGACTCTTTCTGGGCGCTTCGTATACCTGGAGCAAGACGATGGCGACCGCGCAGAGCGGCGGCACCAACGACAACTCGTTTGTGCGTCCCGATCAGTTCAACCGCCTGGCAAACTATGGACCGGCCAGCTTTGACCGGCGCCACGTGCTGGCCATCAACTACGTCTACAATACGCCGAAGTTCCGGGTCGGAAACTTCGCTACCCGCCTGATCACCGACGGCTGGCAGATTTCCGGCGTCACCCAGGCGCTCACCGGTTCGCCGTTCACGCCCGGATTCAGCATTTCCGGCGCCGGGAACCAGAACATCACCGGCTCCAACACGGAAGGCGCGCGCATCGGCGTAGTGGCCGGATGCGATCCTTATACGCATTCCAGCGATCCCTTCAACCGGCTGAACGCGAACTGCTTCTTCGCGCCCTCGCCGGGCAGCGTCGGTCTGGAATCCGGCATCAACTACCTGAATGCTCCCGGCGCAGTCAACTTCGACATCGCGGCGCAGAAGGAGTTCTCTTTCAAAGACGGCAAGATCCACTTCCAGTTCCGCGTGGACGCCTTCAACGCTTTCAACCACACGAATTTCACGGGCTATAACGGCACCCTGAACTTCAACGGCTACCCCAATGTCAACGGCATCGTGAACGGCCTGCCCACCATTTCGGCAACCGCGCTCGGCCGCAATTCCAATGGCAGCTTCAACGTGACCGGTTTCGGCACGGTGACGCAAACGGGACCCGGCGCGCTGGGCTACTCCCGCATCCTGCAAACCCTGATCCGCGTTTGGTTCTAACCAGGCGATCCACAATGCTGCCGCTGTCGAGGCTATTCGCCTCGGCCGCGGCAGCTTTCGTTTTTGCCACTCCGCTTCTCGGCCAGGTCTGCGCCACCTGCCATTCCGAAATCGCCCGGACGTATGCCCGGACCGGAATGGGACGGTCTTTCTACCGACCGTCGACCCAAGCGATGGTAGAGGACTTCACGCGCGGCAATCCCTTTTTTCACCAGTCATCCGGCACCTGGTACGCCATGGTGCAGCGCGACGGCCAATACTTCCAGCGGCAATGGCGCGTCTCGCCGGCCGGCCAGGAGATCCACGTACAGGAATCGCGGATCGATTACGTGATGGGCTCGGGCAATCATGTGCGTAGCTATCTGCACCGCACTGCTCGCGGCGCATTGACCGAACTTCCGCTCGCCTGGTACGCGGAGAAGGGCGGAATGTGGGCGATGGGTCCCGGGCACGATCGCGATTACATGCTGCCGCCGCGCGCCATCGCCTACGAGTGCATGTTCTGCCACAATGCGTATCCGCGGATTCCCGAGGGACATAATGAAGCCGGCAGCGAGCCGCTTTACGCGGGAGACTTGCCCGAAGGGATCGATTGCCAGCGCTGCCACGGATCGGGCGCCAACCACGTACGCATCGCCCAAACGGCGGGATCCAGCGTCGAGGCTATCCGCAAGGCAATCGTGAATCCGGCCCGGCTCTCCAGCGAGCGCCAGATGGAGGTGTGCATGCAGTGCCATCTGGAAACTACCAGCCTGCCCCTGCCGCATTCCGTCGTGCGCTACGATCGGGCACCCTTCTCTTACCGGCCCGGCGAGCCGCTGGGGAATTTCATGATCTTCTTCGATCACGCCACTGGCAGCAAATACCAGGACGATTTCGAAATCGCGCACTCCGCGTATCGCCTGCGCAAATCCCAATGCTTCCTGCGCTCGAATCGGCAAGTTGACCTGCACTACCTGTCACAATCCGCACGACGTCCCGCGTGGCGAGGCGGCGGCAGCGCACTACAATGCAGTCTGCGGCACTTGCCATACGGTGAAGCACACCGCGTCGCCCGATTGCGTCGGCTGCCACATGCCGAAGCGCCGGACCCAGGACGTGATACACGCCGTGATGACGGATCACTGGATCCAACGCCGGCCGCCTGCCGGCGACGCCCTCGGCCCGATCGCCGAACGGCAGGAGTTCGACGCGCGGCAGTATTCGGGCGAAGTGGTTCCCTACTACCCGTCGCCTTTGCCGCCCACCGCGGAGAACGCGCTCTATCGTGCAGTGGCGCAGGTCGCACAGAAAAGCAATTTGGCGAAGGGATTGCCGCGCCTGAGCGCGGAGGTGGCGAAACAGATGCCGGCGCGCGCCGAATTCTACGTGGAGCTCGGCCAGGCGTGGCTTGCGCGTCCGGAAGCCTCTGAATGCAATTACCGCGTTTGAAGAAGCCGTCAAGCGCAAGCCGGATTCGCCCGGGGCATTGCTGAATCTGGCCGACGCGCTGACCCAGGCGGGCCAAATGCCGCGTGCCGTTGCCACATTGAGTCACGCGCTGAAAGTCGCGTCCGGCGATCCCCTGCTCTGGTATCAGGCCGGCGTCACCCAATCCGCCGAGGAGCACGACGCCGCGGCCATCGCCGCATTCGAAAAGGCAGTCTCACTCGATCCCGACTTCATCGAAGCGCATAACGCGCTGGGCGCCGCGCTCGCGGCCCGCGGCGACCTGGATCGCGCGGAAAACGAGTTACTGCGCGCCTTGCAACTCAATCCCGATTTTCCCGAGGCGCTCGGCAACCTGGGACACCTGCTGGCCGCGCGGCGCGATTCTCAACAGGCAGCCTTCTACTTTGCACGATCAGTGAAGCTCAAGCCGAACGACGCCGAAGTCCGCACGAATTACGCCGTCACGCTGGCCTCATTGAACCAGTGGGACGAGGCTCGGCAGCAGATCGAAGCGGCCGTAAAGGCAGACCCGAAGTCCGCCGACGCGCACAATTTCAAGGGCACTCTGCTGGAGCAGGCCGGGAATCACGCCGATGCGCTCCGCGAATTCCTGGAGGCCATCCGCCTGCGTCCGGATTTCGGCATGGCGCGGATCCACGCGGCCCACATCCTTGCCGCTCGCGGCGACCGTGCCGCCGCCGAACAGCAACTGCGGCAGGCGGCAACCAGCGCCGACGACAACGTCCGACGGCAAGCCGCTCAGGCGCTCCGGCAGTTGGGACAGCAGCGATAGCGACTCTTGCCTTATAATCGCCACACGCCCATGCCGTGTACTCGATTCACGCTTCCCCTGTGCCTGCTCGCCGCGCTCGGAGTCTACGGACAACCCGCCGTCCTGATGAACCGCTACGACGCGGACGCCACCGGCACCAATCCGAACGAAACGGTGCTGAACGCCAGTAACGTAAAGCCCGCCACCTTTGGGAAACTCTGGAGCTACTATGTCGACGGCGCGGTCTTCGGACAGCCGCTCTACGTGCCCGCCGTACGAATTCCGGCACGCGGCGATCGCAACGTCCTGTACGTCGCCACGATGAACGACAAAGTTTACGCCTTCGACGCCGACCGCGCAGGCCCGCCACTGTGGATGCGCAACGCTGACCGACGAACTCGCCGGAATCACTCCCGTCCCGGTCACCGACGTGACCAACAATCCCGATCTCAACGTGGTCGGCAACGCCGGCATTCTCGGTACGCCGGTCATCGACCGGCCGGCGGGCGCGCTCTACCTGATCGCGCGCACGCGAGAAAACGGTAAGTATTTCCAGCGCCTGTACAAGATGTCACTGGCGTCGGGCGCGGACATGGCTGCCCCCACGGTGATCGATGCCACCGTGAAGAGTTCGGCCAAGGACGCCGTGAACGGGCATGCTACGTTTCGACTCCAAGGGTGGCAATCAGCGCCCCGCCCTGGCACTGGTGAAGGGGCAGGTCATCATCGCCTGGGCATCGCACGAGGACATACGACCCTATCACGGCTGGATCATGGCCTACGATGTGGCCAACTTACGCCAGACCGCCGTCCTGTGCATGTCGCCCGACGGTGCGGACGGCGGGGTCTGGCAATCCGGCCGCGGACCCGCGGTGGATGCCGCGGGCGCCATCTACTTTGAGACCGGCAACGGCACATGGAACGGCACCAGCGATCTGGGCACCTCGCTCCTCAAACTCAGCGTCCACGACGGCGCTTTCCACGTGGTCGACTACTTCACGCCGCACGATTACGAAGCTTTGAATGCGCGCGATGCCGACCTTGGGTCTACCGGCCCCCTGCTCGTGCCGGGCACAAATCTCCTGGTAGCGGGGAGCAAGAAAGGCATCATCTACCTCTTCGACACCCGCAAACTCGGCCATATGACGCCCGATGATTCCGGCGTGCTGCAGACCATCGAGAACAATGGCGGCCGCATGCTGGCCGGACCGGCTTACTGGGAGGGGCCCTCAGGCCGTACGCTCTACCTCTGGTGCGAGGCGGATTTTCTGAAGGCTTATCGTTTCGAGGGCGACCGGCTGATAGCCGCTCCGGTTGCCAAAGGCGGCGTTGGATCGAAGGGCTCGCCGGGCGGATCGCTCACTGTCTCCGCCGATGGCAGGAAGCCCGGCACGGGAATCGTTTGGGGCACGCTGACGATCACGCGAAGCGCGGACCATGGGAATGCCCCCGGCGTCCTGCGTGCCTTCGATGCCGAATCGCTTCAGGAGATCTGGCACAGCGAGATGCAGCCGAGGCGCGACCGCCTGGGCACGCTGGTGAAGTTCAACCCGCCGACGGTAGTCGCCGGACGGGTGTACGTGCCGAATTACGATAACGCGGTCCACGTGTACGGACTGCTGGCGAAGTAGCTAGCCGCCGATGGAGTACATGGGGCGCGGAGGCGCTACGAATTTCGACGAGTTGATTTCGTGGCCGATCCACTTGCCGGCGACGTTGCGGCGTACCAGCGCGGCGATCTCTTCGTCGGACGCGCCGGAGCGCATCAGGGTTTTGACGTCGTCTTCTTCGATGGCAAACAGGCAGTAGCGCAGCTTGCCGTCGGCGGTCAGGCGCAGGCGATTGCAATTCAGGCAGAAGGGACGGCTGACCGACGCGATGAAGCCCACCATTCCGCCGCCGTCCTCATAGGCGTACTCGGTGGCCGGGGCGCGCGGATCGGGATCCGGAATCGGCGTGAGCGGCGAGATTTCGCGGGACAGCATGGCGATCATGTCATCGGCCAGCAGAACCTTGCCGCGGTCCCACAGATTCTGCGCGTCAAGCGGCATGAACTCGATGTAGCGCACCTCGAAATTGTTCTCGCGCGCATACCGCGCCAGCGGCACGATGTCGGGCTCCACCAGGTTCTTCACCGCCACCGCGTTCAGCTTGATGCGGGTGAAGCCGATTCGTTTCGCGCAGGCCAGGCCGTTCAACACGCGCTCCAGGTCGTCCCGCCGCGTGATCTGTTGGAAGCGCGCGCGATCCAGCGTGTCGATGTGTACGTTGAGGCGCCGCAGGCCCGGCGTCGTACAGGGGCTGCGCGAACTCTTCCAGCAGCACGCCGTTGGTAGTCAGCGCCAGGTCCTGGATTCCAGGAATCGCCGACAGCCGGCGAATCAGGACCGGCAGATCGCGGCGCACCAGCGGCTCACCGCCGGTGACGCGCAGCTTTCGGATTCCCAGCCCCACTGCCACACGCACGAAGCGCTCGATCTCTTCGAAATCCAGAATCTCGCTGCGCTCCACGAACTCCACGCCAGTCTCCGGCATGCAGTAGAAGCACCGTATGTTGCAGCGGTCGGTGACGCTGATGCGCAGGTTGTCGTGAACCCGCCCGAAGGAATCGAGTAGGGGCGCGGCGTCCATCATTTCACCGCGAGCATGCGCTCCAGGGGAGCCAGGGCACGCTGCATGACGTCGGCGGACAGTTCGACGCGGGGCTCCAGGTTGCGCAGGCAGTCGCGCAGTTTCTCGAGCGTATTGAGCTTCATGTACGGGCACTCGCTGCAATTGCAGTTTTCGTTGGCCACGTAGTAGAACTGCTTTTCGGGCGCCAGTTTCTTCAGCGAGTGATTGACGCCGCTCTCGGTCATCACGATGAACTCCTGCGCGTCGCTCGTCACGCACCATTCAATCAGCGCCGAAGTCGACCCGATAAAATCCGCCATGGCGAGCACGGATTCGGGACATTCGGGATGCGCCACGACTTTGGCGCGCGGGTGTTCCGCCTTCGCCTCCGCCAGCCGCCGCGCCGGGAACGTGGCATGCACGATGCAGGTGCCCTGCCAGATCTTCATGTTCTCGCGCCCGGTCTGCTTTTTTACGTAGTTGCCCAGATTGCTGTCCGGCAGGAAGAGCACCGGCTGTTCCGGCGGGAATCGAGTTGACAATCTGCACGGCATTCCGCGAGGTGCAGAGAATGTCGCTCTCCGCTTTCACCTCGATCGACGTATTGATGTAGCTGACGATCGCGTACTCGGGATGCTGCCGGCGGAACTCGCGCACCGGTTCGACCGGGCAGCACTCCACCAGGCTGCAACTGGCCTCGCGGTCCGGCACCACGACGGTGCGGGTCGGGTTCAGCACTTTGGCGGTTTCCGCCATGAACCAGACGCCGCAAAACGCGATCACATCGCCCGAGAACTCGCGCGCCTTGCGGGCCAGTTCCAGGCTGTCGCCGACGACGTCGGCCAGTTCCTGGATTTCCGGTTCCTGATAATGATGCGCCAGCAGAATCGCACGGCGCTCCTGTTTCAATTCCAGAATCTCTTCGGCGATGGTAGTGGTTGACAACATGGGGGAGCCCAAAAATAGTGGTAGTAGCGCTAATTACAGTCTAGCAACCCTGGCACTATCTCACGCCGTGCGGGCATTCCCCCGGATTTTGGCCATCTTTCCCTTGGAGCCTTTCCCTTGGGATCCATAATAGAGAAGTGCGCGTCCTCCTGGTTTCGACGTACGAGATGGGCCGGCAGCCCTTCGGCCTGGCTTCGCCGGCCGCCTGGCTGCGCGCGGCGGGCCACGACGTCACCCAGGCCGACGTGTCCGTTACGCCGATGCCCGGCCACGCAGTGGAGACGGCCGGCCTGATCGCGTTCTTTCTCCCCATGCACACGGCCACGAAACTGTTCCTGCGCCTGGTGGAGCGGGTGCGCGCCGTGAACCCCGGCGCTCATCTCTGCGCGTACGGATTGTACGCCCCGCTCAACGAGCGATTGCTGCGCGGCGCGGGCGTCGGCACGATCCTCGGCGGCGAGTTCGAAGCGGGACTATGCGAGCTTGCGCAACGCCTTTCCAGCGGGACGGAAACGGCGTGCTGCGAAACTTCCGGTGATCTCGACGGCACGCCAGCAGTTCCTGGTTCCGGATCGGCGGGGCCTGCCGCCGCTGGGCGCGTACGCTCAACTGGTGGTCCGGGACGGTACGCGCCGTGTCGGCTACACCGAAGCATCGCGCGGTTGCAAGCACCTCTGCCGGCACTGTCCGGTGGTGCCGGTTTACCGGGGTCTTTTCCGCGTCGTGCAGCCCGACATCGTCCTCGAGGACATCCGCCGGCAGGTAGCCGCCGGCGCCGCGCACATCACGTTCGGCGACCCGGACTTCTTCAACGGTCCCGGCCATGCCATCCCGATTGTGGAAGCGCTGCACGAGGAGTGGCCGTGGCTGAGCTACGACGTCACGATCAAGGTCTCGCACCTTTTGAAGCACCGCGAGTTGCTGCCGATTCTCAAGCGTACGAATTGCGCATTCGTCACCAGCGCGATCGAATCGCTGGACGACGCAGTTCTCGCGAAGCTCGACAAGGGGCACACGCGCGGCGATTTTCTGGAGAGCGTGGCGCTGATGCGCGATGTCGGGATTGCCGCTCGCGCCGACGTTCATCCCGTTCCACCCATGGACGACGATGGAGAGTTATCGCGCCTTTCTGCGCACCCTGGTGGAACTCGACTTACAGACGCAGATCACGCCGATTCAACTGGCGATCCGGCTGCTGATTCCCGAGGGCTCGCTGCTGATGGAAGTTCCGGAGGTTCGCGAAGCTGGTCGGGCTGTTCGATCCGCGCGCGCTGTATTACCCATGGCGCAATCCGGACCCTGCGCTGGATGTGCTTGTGCGGCAAGATTCAGGAGACGATCAAGCGGGAGGAGAAGCGGCGCACGCCACGCGCGGAGATTTTCCGGCAGATCTGGGATCTGGCGGAGACGGGCGAGTTTCCGGACTTGCCGCTGGCGTCGCGAGCGACGATTCCTTATTTGACGGAGCCCTGGTATTGTTGAGCGGAGCCTACCGAAGAGCAGTTAGCTCTTGTATAAAATTTCAAGTAGCTGAAAACAATTGCTTTGTTCCATACATTGTTTTTCGTGTACGCTTCCATGTACACCCGAAACATGGACACGCTCTAGATTTTGACGGGCCATAATAGAGCGTTTCGTAGCGGCCCGACTCGCGGCACTCCTTCTCGAACAACTCTGCCACCGTCTTCGGATTTCGGTATTCGGCTGTTTTGCGTTTGTTTCGGACTTTGAGGCTTCTGCGGCAATGGTCGATGCTTATGCCGCTCCAGCCAGCACAGAGGTCGGCCCGCTGGACCCGAAGGTCCAGTGGATCGGTGTCAACCACGGCGTCCAACGGATTCAGAATGGAGTCGCTATGCATGCCGCCCACTCCGATGAACTGCAAAATCCGAGATGCCTTCTTGCCGTAGATGTAGTTCGGGTGTCTCAAGATGAGAGGAAAACCAAGGGGCCGCAAGTCTTCTTTCGGTTGGCCGTACCGGGGGAGTTCACGCCGAAGCTGTTCAACGGTGGTCGTGAACCTCACAGATTTCGGAAGAGCTATATACAGCGTGTCAAGGCCGCATGGCGAGAATGCCGGGGCGGGATTGGTCGTGTCGATGTAGTCTGAGAGCACATCGGTATATAGAGCCCGTCTTACGCTTAAGCCAAAAGTGGCGTATACGCCACTATATCGCTCAACCTTCATCTAATACAATCAACAACTTAATCTTTTCTACGGAATAGTTTACATATCCAGATTTTAAGGCTATTCTGAAATGTGCCGGAAAAGGCGTTCGGGTATATTCGGGGTTCGGGCAAAGGGCAGCTAGATGGTGATGGTTTTGTCCGTCAAGAATCGGCCATTCGGGATTTCGGCAAGGCGAAGGGCCTTCGCATCGTGAAAGTGTTTCGAGAGGAAGCGGTCTCTGGCACGAAGGAACTTGAGAATCGTCCTGCATTGAGGTCGTTGTTGGAAGCTCTCCACAGCAACGGGACGAAACTCGTGTTGGTCGAAAAGCTGAATAGGCTTGCCAGAGACTTGATGCTGCAAGAGAGCATCATCCACGATCTTCAGCGAAATGGGTTTCGCTTGATTAGCGTGGCCGAACCCGATCTTTGCAGCGGTGATGCGTCACGAAAACTGATGCGTCAAATCATGGGCGCTTTCAGCGAATACGAGCGTGAAATGATTGTGCTGAAACTGAAAGGCGCACGCCAACGGATGAAGGCCCGTACAGGCCGTTGCGAAGGTGCCAAGCCTTTCGGATTCTACGAAGGCGAAGCCGCCGTGCTGGAAAGAATTCGGAGTCTTCGTTCCCAAAACACGCCTTACGATAAAATTGCTAGACAACTGAATTCTGAAGGGATAGCATCCCGTCGTGGCGGCAAATGGCATCCATTCACAGTGAGCAAGATTCTTGCGAGACCGGACGGCGGGAGAATATCGAAATGACAGGCGTTCACAATCGGCTTCCAGGTGAAGTTTGCGAAGTCGGCATCTGCTTCATGCGGGCGGCATTCACAGAGTATGTTTCCGTGATTCCCGGCGATGCGGCCCTAAAGACGGAGCGGCATCAGGTCGATATTGTCTTGTGTCACCAGCACGAGAGACAGTTCCTTAACAACCGATTGGCTGGCACCGTCACAGCCTATGGCGTTGAAATTATGGGCGAAGAAGGGGAAAAATGAGCGATCTGGTAGCGGCGGATCTTTTTTGCGGTGCGGGTGGCCTTTCACTCGGCTTTCAGAGTGCGGGGTTCAAGATGGCATTCGCAAATGACATCAACGAAGAATACGCCTTCACGTACGAACTCAACCACCCCGGAACGAAATTCTTCACAAAGTCCATCGAAGACCTGTCCACTGCGGAAGTACTGAAAAAGGCTGGCATCCATCGCACCGAAGTTGATCTCTTAATTGGTGGCCCCCCGTGCCAAGGTTTCTCCATCAATGCTCCTAAGCGCTCCCTGCAAGATGATCGAAATCATCTGTTCAAGGAATATGGCCGTCTCGTGCTTGAAGGCCTACGCCCAAAGGTAATAGTGATGGAGAACGTGCCCGGAATGGTTTCGCTAGACGGCGGAAACTTCATCAAGGAAATCTATGCGCTCTTTAACGGTGCTGGATACCGAATGCAACACATGGTTCTATGTGCAGCGCACTACGGCATTCCGCAGGAGCGGTGGCGACTGTTTTTCATCGGAACGATCCTGAAAGATGTTGAGATCACCTTTCCGCCCCCTACGCACTATGCGCCAGTGCGGGCGAATTTCACTGGCGGGCGTGATCTGACTTGGCTTGAAGCGATCCGTAACGGTGACCAACAGCCGAACCTGTTTGGAAAGCGGCTGAAAAAATTCACGGTGGTAAAGGACGCCATCGATGATCTTCCGGCGCTGGCGGCTACCGAAGGAGCGGAAGAGATGACGTACGGTTCCCGGCCAAAAACGCCTTACCAGAGATTGATGCGGAGTGGTTCAAAAAAACTGTACAACCACGTCGCTGGCGTACTGGCACCGCAGAACCTTGAGCGACTGCGATTCATTCAGCCTGGAGGAAGTTGGCGTGATATTCCGTTTGAACTCCTGCCAGCGGGGATGAAAAAGGCGAGACGAAGCGATCACACTCGTAGATACGGACGTGTTGCTCCCGATGGTTTAAGCGGCACGGTGCTAACAAAATGCGATCCGCATTGGGGTTCATTCTTTCACTACGAGCAGGATCGTGCTTTGACCGTCCGTGAGGCTGCGCGGATTCAATCTTTCCCCGACTCGTACCGATTTTATGGAAGTCGGGTTTCGCAATATGAACAAGTCGGCAATGCCGTCCCACCGATGCTTGCGAAAACCTTGGCCGATCACATTCGAGCCACACTGTTGAACTCCTGACAGTTCCGCCGCCACCCGTTAGCTACTACAATGAAACGGAATGGCATTAAAGATTACCGAGACGTTCGGGCTCCGTGTGTCCGATCAATCCGCCGCTGCGCTGGCACAACGTGAGAGCAAGGTCTGTCCTTTTCTCGGATCAAAATGCTGGAAGTCGTTTCGGAGCGGCGGGCTAACCAACGGCGTCTGCGTTCTGAAATCACCAGAAAGTCCCGAAGTCATCGTATGTCCTGATCGGATGTACGGGGAGGCGTTCAAGGTTCTGAAGGAAGTAGCGGAGGAAGCCTTTGGAGCAGGAATCAAGTTGATTCGACCCGCCGATCTACCAAGCACGCAGGGTGAGCCGAGACGGGTCGTGTTCTTCGGCAAGAGAGCCGGAAAAGAGCTTCGAGTTCGGAAAGCCGCCAATAGCAGTGACGAGTATTCCTCAGATTGGATGCTGGCCCTATTGGATTCCAGCGGCGTCGTGGAAGCCTTCACGCCAGTTGAAGTCCAAACGATGGATACAACAGGTAGTTACCAGCGGCAATGGTACGAACTATGTGGGCTTGACTGGCCCGAACACTTCAAATCGACTCCCCCCGGCTTTAATTGGGAGAACGTCAACAAGCGGATCATTGCACAGTTGTTAATAAAGGGAAACGTCTTTTCCAGAGAACTCCGCTGCAATCGTGGCCTATTTTTTCTGTGCCCCGAACCTGTTTATCAAAGCCTCATCAACAGGCTCGGGACCACGTTGTCTTCCCATCCGCTTACGTCAGGGGCATTGACGTTCCGCCGCTACCAGCTGGAAGTAACGTCAGAAGACGGCGCTATACGAAATCTAGTTTTTACAGGGCAATTCACGACAAGCATTCAGAACTTCCGAGATGCTTACAATTCGACACTCAATCTACCCGACATGGGCATCGTTGAGCAGACTATCAATGCTGCTATTCAGGCGATTCTCGCTCCACCGAGAAGGCGAAACAGAATCGCACCGCTCCCGCCTCTTGGATAGAATAACCATTCAAAACCGCAGTGAGAACATGCGCCGTATTCGCTCAAAGGACACGGCCCCTGAGATGATCGTGCGAACAACCGTTCACTGTATGGGCTTCCGATATCGGCTTCACGCCGCTAACCTTCCAGGCCGTCCCGATTTGGTTTTCGCAAGACCGAAGAAAATCATCTTGGTGCATGGTTGCTTTTGGCACTCGCATCAAGGGTGTAAGCTCACCCACGTACCTGACAGCCGTCAGGAGTATTGGAAGCCCAAGCTGGAAGGCAACCGACGAAGGGACGATGAGAATATGGCGAAGCTGAAGGCTCTCGGCTGGAAAGTGTTCACAGTTTGGGAGTGCGAGACCAAAGACACGTCCAAACTCCGCCGGAGTCTGAAGAGGTTCTTGACGGTTTGACTTGCGCCCGGAACGTCCGTGTACGTGTTCATGTACATTCCGTGGGTGGATATAGTAGTCCAATCGGTCACAGAGGAACGTAATATCAGTGACTTGCAGATCCAAGAATCCAAATTAAAGAGCAGTTAGCTCTTGTATAACTTATACCGTGAGAAAATATTGACCACGCGGGGAGTCGGGGAATGGTAAACGCTGCGCGATATTTCGGGGGTTTCAGCCACCCTGCGATGAATCGGCTCTATTCTCTCGGGCTTGCGGCCGAAACGATTGCAACGAAGTCGGGCACGGTGGCGTTCAGAATATCCAGGAGTTGACTCAAGCTACGGCCGCGATCGGCTGCCTGTTGCTCGAGTTTCGTCATTACCACGGCCTGTTCCTGGCGGAAAATCTCGATCAGGAAGGACTGAGGGTGCAGCGCGCGGACACCCCACATCGCCAAGTGCTCTGGCCTGAAGTGGCGAAGGTTGAGGGTTAAGATGATCGCCGCCTCACCGTGGACTGCCGCGGCGAGCTACGTGGCGGTCCTTTTCATCGTTCGTCATCCTCGGAATCAGCGACTCGTAACCGCTGATCCAGGCCTCGCTGAAGTGGGCGCGCAGTTCCTTTTCAAGATGAGCGGTCAGAGAATTGGGCCACCCAAGTTTCAATTCCAACGTGCGGGTAGTCTCCCGAATAATCTCCTCTGACCATTTCGGCTCGAAAAGCCGCGGCGGTTCCGCGAGGCGCAGGAGCGTATCGCACAAAGAGAAGTTGGCGAGGACGCAGGCGTCCAGGACGACGAGCGGCGTGCCCGTCATTCCTGGCCGGGAATCAGCACACGCTCATACAGGCCCGCCTGATCAACCGCCTGGCCGATTCTGCGGAGCGCATCGAGCCGCTGCTGGCCACGCTGGCGCTCGTCGAAGAAGTGTCGAACCGCCTGTTCGATCAGTTCGTCGCGGCTCCGATAGTGGCCGCTAGCGAGTTCCTGCTCGACCTGTTTTGTCAAATCCGCCGGCAGCGTTACGTCCATGACCGTCTCCTCTCTTCATTCTACGCGTTCGCGGCGCCATAACAAGGGTGACGGTCGATGAGGGCATCATCTCAGTTGGTGTTTCAAGCGGTCATCAGGCACAACGGTTCGAAGCAACAGGCTGATTACTTTTCCGGCGTCGGAGTTGGGAAATTGCTCCTGAGATACCCGACGGTGAGATGCGGACCGAACGGTGATGAAGGCTCCTTCGACGCTCAGCTCCGTGTTGCGGTTGTACAGGAGTCATCGCGGGCAGTATCCCACGCTTCTTCACAGTCGCGGCTCGGATTGGGGCGATGCGGTTTGGGTCGGCAGCGTTGGTGGACGTTTCGCGGCGGCGTTCCACGCTTTGGGGACTTAGCGTGTTTCCGATTTCAGAATGAGCGGGGCGTGCCAGGCGGTGCCGTCGGTGAATTCGACGACGGCGACGCTTAGTACCGGGTTGCCGGCGGATTCACCCGCGTTGATCGCGGTCTGGAGCCGGCTTGATACATCGCGTACACTCACCGAGAGCCGCTTGGTTTCGCGGGGGCGGATGATGATTGAGACGCGTTCGATGGTGACGATCTCCGCGGCCGGTCCGGACCCGAGGGTCTGCTGAAAAACTACGGCGGCGGCGATTTTGTCGGATTCATTTTTCACGGTGAGAAATCGGCGGCGGTCCGCTACGCTGCGTATGGTGGAGGGAGCGAAATTGAGCAGGGCGACCGGGCAGTCCGGGTGGGTTTGCAATTGGAAGTCGAGCGTCTGCGCGTGAACAAACGTCGCGCATAGGATCGGTACCAACAGGAGGGATCGACCATCAGCCGGCAGATTCATGATAGACAGTGATTTTGACACATCCTTGAAACCTCGTGCGCTTTCCTGTATGCTGCCTCTGCCGGTCTGGGGAGGACGTCCCGTTCGATGAATCGCGCGCGCGTTTGGATTGGGTGTTTTTCGATCTTCTGCTGTCTGGGCGCAGGTTCGCGCTCGGTGTGGGACGGCGTGTATACCAAGGCGCAGGCCACGCGGGGGCAAGACATCTACGCGGAAGAGTGCATGCGGTGCCATGGGGAAACCCTTGGCGGAGGCGAAGGCGGTCCGCCGCTGGCGGGGAAAGAGTTTCTGGAGAAATGGAACGGGAAAACTGCCGGCAAGCTATTCGGCACGATTCGCAAGAGCATGCCTTCGGACAATCCGGGCAGCATCAGCACCCGCCAGAGTTCGGACCTGGTTGCGTATATACTCAGCGTGAATGAATTCCCGGCGGGTTCGAAGGAGCTCGACAGTGACGCCGGCTCGCTGGACGAGATTCGGATCGAGGTGAAGCATTGAAGAGTCTTCCAGCGATATTGTCCACTCTGGCGATCGCGGCCGCGCCGGCGTTCGCACAACAGGGCGTCAAGAACGGCGAGTGGCGATTCTACGGCGGCGACTCCGGCACCACCAAGTATTCCTCGCTCGACCAGATCAATGCGGCCAACGTCAAAGATTTGAAGGTCGTCTGGGAGTGGAAGAGCCAGAACTTCGGAAAACGGCCCGACTTCAATTGGGAAGTGACGCCATTAATGGTCGGCGGGGTCCTCTATTTCACCGTCGGCACCAGGCGGGACGTGGTGGCCGTCGATGCGGCAACGGGCGAGACCCTCTGGATGTACCGGCTTGACGAAGGGGTGCGTGGGACGCTGGCGGCGCGAACCGTCAATCGGGGGGTGGCCTATTGGAGCGATGGTAAGGGTGACGACCGGATCCTCCTGATCTCGCCCGGATTCCAGTTGATCGCGCTGAATGCCAGGGATGGGCGGCCGCTCCCCGGCTTCGGCAAGGATGGTTTGATCGACCTGACTGAAGGGCTGGACCGCGCGGTGGTGAAGCCGGGACAGATCGGTTCCAGTTCGCCTGCGATCGTGGTTCGCGACACCGTGGTGGTGGGCGCGGCTTTGCAGACCGGTACGGCTCCCGTATCGAAGACCAACGTGCCGGGCTACATTCGCGGCTTCGACGTGCGCACCGGCAAGAAGCTGTGGACCTTCAAAACGATTCCGCAGCCCGGTGAGTTCGGCAACCAGAGCTGGGAGGGCGATTCCTGGAAGTATACCGGCAATACGGGCGCGTGGGTGCCGTTGAGCGGCGACGAGGAATTGGGCTACGTGTACATTCCTGTGGAAGCGCCCACTGGCGATTTCTACGGGGGAAACCGGCTCGGCGACAACCTCTTCTCCGACAGCCTGGTGTGTCTGGACGCGCGAACCGGCAAGCGCATCTGGCACTATCAACTGGTCCATCACGACGTGTGGGATTGGGATATCGGCGCGCCGCCCATCCTGGTGAACATCAACGTGGGAGGAAGGCCGATCAAAGCGGTGGCCCAGTTGACCAAACAGGCCTTCACGTTCGTCTTCGACCGGGTGACGGGCAAACCGGTCTGGCCGATTGAGGAGCGGCCGGTACCGCAAACGAGCGTGCCGGGCGAGAGAACGTCGCCGACCCAGCCGTTCCCTACCAAACCGGCGGCATTCGACCGGCAGGGATTCAGCCTTGACGATCTGATCGACTTCACGCCGGCACTGAAGGCCGAGGCCGTCAAGATCGCGTCGCAGTACCTGATGGGGCCGCTGTACACGCCGCCCATCGTGCGCGATACGAACGGGAAGCTGGCAACGCTGCTGCTGCCGCACCACACCGGCGGCGTGAACTGGCCGGGTGGTGCGGTGGATGCGGAAACGGGAATTCTCTACGTGGCATCGCTGACCAATCACGATGCGCTGGGGCTGACGGTGGCCGATCCCAAGCGTTCGGACATGGGCTATGTCGGCGGAGGCGGCGGCAGGGGAGGAAGGGGCGCTGCGGGCGCGCCGGCGTCCGACGATGGCGAGACGCGGCCGATCCAGAAGACCAATAGTGGTCCGCAAGGCTTGCCCCTGGTCAAGCCGCCATGGGGCCGGATTACCGCCATCGACCTGAATTCCGGAGACCATCTGTGGATGGCGGCCAACGGCGAGGCGCCGGATTACATCAGGAATCACCCGGCGATGAAGGGCATCGACCTGAGTAATGCCGGCAGGCCGTCGCGCGCCATGCTGATGGTGACCAAGACGCTGCTATTTGCGCCGGAAGGCAACAATCTGTTTGCTGCCGCCGCGGGCGCCGGGGGCAATATGTTCCGTGTGCTCGATAAGAAGACCGGGAAGCTGATTCACGAAATCGCGCTGCCTGGCATGGCTACGGGCATTCCCATGACCTACATGGTGAACGACCGGCAATTCATCGTGGTGGCAGTGGGTTCCGCCGGATTCCCGGCGGAGCTGGTTGCATTGGCGTTGCCCTGACGGACTACTGCTTGCGGCCGCCCCGGCCACCGCGGCCGGCAGCGGGATCTTCTTCGCCGGGCGGGGGAGCGTTGGGGTTCACGCCGCGGCCACCGGCGGCGGGAGGAACCCAACCGTCATTCGAGGGACCGTTCTGAAAGAACTTCGCGTCCTTACTCAACGGGTGGCCTTTGGCGTAACCCGCCGCTGCCTGGCCGAAGATTTTGCCGGCCCTCAGGGTGTCGTCGTGAACCTTGGTCACGAGGGACTGATAGCGGTCGTCATCCTGGGGAAAGCCGGAGAAGACGCTCAGGTCGTTGTTGCCGATGATGACGACATCGATGCCCGGGACGGAAGCGATGTCGTAGGCGTTGGCGACTCCGGTGGGCGTCTCGATCATCAGCACCACCAGCATGTTGTCATTGAACGTCTTGGCGTAGTTGATGCCGTTGATCCCCCAGATGGTGCGGGCCTGGCCGGCGCCGGAACTGCGGCGCGCCACCGGCGGAAAGCGCGACCATTTGGCGGCTTCGCGCGCGCGGTCCACGTCGTCCACGGTGGGCACGATGACACCGAGAGCTCCGATGTCCGTGGCATGTTGGATGTGCCACTCCTGCGCGTCGGGAAGGCGGATCATGGGGATGGCGCCGACGTGCGGACAGGCCTTGATCATGGCCTCGACATCCTTGAATTCCAGGGTGCTGTGCTGCATCTCGAACCAGGTGTAGTCGTAGTGCTTTGCGGCCTCGCAGTAGCCCGGAATATCGAACGTCGATTGGGTAAAGCTGAAGACCTGCTTGCCTTCCAGGAGCTTCTGCTTCGCTGTGTTATAGAGCTTCGGCTTGGCAGCCTGCTGGCCGGTAGCAGGCAAGAAAGCAAGCAGAGTTCCGACAGCCAGACCAATCGCCACCGTTGACGTTCTCATCATGGACGCCCTCCTACGAGCGGATGTTCGCACTAACAGTTTGGGGAAGTATATCCCAGCCGCCGCAGAAAGGGAAGGTGAGCGGAGTTGTGCGGCAATCGCGATGTTGCTGGAATTTTGCGCTTGCCAAAAGGCGAATAAAAGGCGAAAATCATCGTATGGCACTCGTGGGGATCGCCCGACTCGCTGCCGAGAGCGAACTGCTCGAAGCCAAGCGCAGCGTGGAGTATTTTGAAATTCCGGCGCGGAGCATCCTGAACCGCACCAAACCCAACATGCCCTTCCGTTGGACCATCAATCCTTATCGCGGTTGCGAGATCGGCTGCAAATACTGCTATGCGCGGTATGCCCACGAGTTCATGGAGCTCGATCCTACGGATTTCGAAGACAAGATCTACGCGAAGAGCGCGCCGGGCCACCTG
The DNA here is from genome assembly GCA_963792055.1 of uncultured Solibacteraceae bacterium. Taxonomy (GTDB): domain Bacteria; phylum Acidobacteriota; class Terriglobia; order Bryobacterales; family Bryobacteraceae; genus Solibacter. The sequence goes on from CAWBUV010000015.1 coordinate 61,414, forward strand.
TTGCGCCAGGAATTGTCGCGGGTTGCGAACAAAGACGACGGAATCGCCATCGGTACCGCGACGGACCCGTACCAGCCCGCGGAGCGGCGCTTCGGACGCACCCGCGCCATCCTGGAGGTGTTTGCGGCGCAGCGCGGCTGGCATCTGGGTCTGATTACCAAGAGCGACCTCGTCGTCCGGGATCTGGATCTCTTCCGCGAGATTGCGCGCCGCAACGTACTCAGCGTCCACATCACGGTCACTACGCTCGATGAGAAACTGGCCCGGTTGCTGGAGCCTCGGGCGCCGCGGCCGGAACTGCGGATGCAGGCGGTGCAGAAGCTTCGTTCGGCGGGAGTCTGTGTGGGCGTGAACCCCAATCCGATCATGCCCGGCATTACCGATTCCGACGACTCGCTGGATCGCGTAGCGCATGCCACACGCGAGCACGGTGGGATGACGTTCGGCGGCGGCGCGCTCTATCTGCCGGGCGCGGCCCAAAAGATTTTCCTGCCGTTCCTGGACCGTGAGTTTCCACATCTGGCCGCACGCTACCGCGAGACATTCGAGCACAATATCCACCTGAGCCGGGCCTATAAGGATGCGCTCGGGGAACGCATACGCCGCATTAGGGACCGCTACGGGCTGGCCTCGGGCAGGATTGAATACCGGCCCGAGCTGTGGGCGGAGGAAGAGCAACTGGACCTGTTTCCGCTACAGTGAAGGCTGGATGCAACTGGCCGATTTCGATTACCACCTGCCTGAGGAATTGATCGCGCAGGAAGCCCTGGCGGACCGCGCCGCCTCTCGCATGCTGGTGGTGCACCGGGCAGAGGGCCGATGGGAAGACCGGGCGTTTCGCGATTTGCCGGAGTACCTGCACCCCGGCGATTGCCTGGTGGTCAACGATTCGCGTGTCTTTCCCGCGCGACTCTTCGGCCGCCGCGCCGGCGTGCACGCATTGCCGGTGGGCAAAAATAATCCGAAGGTCCGCGAATACCTGAGCGGCACGGTCGAGGTCTTTCTGCTGCGGAGCGTGTCGCGGGACGGCCGCGATTGGGATGCGCTGGTGCGTCCCGGCCGCAAACTGCCGGTCGGCGAGCGCATCACATTCGATGAGGGGCTGGAAGGCGAGATCGTGGGGCGCGGCGAATTCGGAGAGCGCACGGTGCGCTTTCACGGCGATGCGGATCTGTACGCCGCCTTCGAGCGCATCGGCCACGTTCCTCTACCACCCTATATCAAGCGAACGGATTTGCCCGCCGACCGCGAGCGCTACCAGACCGTCTTCGCCAGGGAGAGGGGTTCGGTTGCCGCGCCCACCGCGGGACTTCACTTCACGCCGGAAGTGATGCAGCGCTGCCGGGAGGCCGGCGCGGAACAGGCATTCGTCACGCTGCACGTCGGGCTCGGCACCTTTCAGCCCCTGCATGAAGAGACGGTAGAAGACGCGAAGCTGCACACCGAGCGGTACCGCATCACGCCGCAAAATGCCGCGGCGATCGCGGCCGCACGGCGCGTCGTGGCGGTGGGCACCACCAGCATGCGCACACTCGAAACCGCCGCCCGAACCGGCGAACTGGAAGGCGAAACCGAGATTTTCCTCTATCCGGGCGTGCCCTTTCTGAGGACGGGCGCCATGCTGACCAATTTTCACCTGCCGCGCACCAGCCTGCTGCTGTTGGTCTGCGCGTTTGCCGGCACGGAGCTGATGTCTGAATGCGTACCGTCACGCGGTGGAAGCGGGCTATCGCTTCTACTCCTACGGCGACTGCATGTTGATTGTGTGAGGAAGTGTCCCGCGCTTCCTTACGGTCGCGGTTCGATTGCGCCGATTGCTGCGAGACGCAGGGGTGCGCTAGGCCGTTCCCGTCTTAAAAGGGATGATCGTCGCCGATGGCGGCTCGATCATCTGCAGAACGCGATCGAGTTCCTTTTCCTGTAGCGGCTTGGGCAGCACGAAGCGGCCGTCGCCTTCGAAATCCGCCGAAAGCTCGGCATCGTAGCCATCGGAGAGCAGGATGAAGCCGCCCACCCGCGGGTGCATGCAGCTCGGAGAGTTCCACCCAGTTCAGGCCCGGCGCGTGGAGCGAGCAGAAGGCCGCATCGAACCGCATGCGGTGCGCCAGATCCAGGCCGGTATCGGAATTGTAACCGGCACCACGCGGAACCGTGGGCGGCGAGCAGCGCCAGCAACTGCCGTTGCGCCGCCTCGTCGGGCTCGATCACCAGGGCCGTCATGCGCCGCGAGCTATCGCGCGGCAGCGGCGTGCTGGCTGGAGCCGCGGACGCTCCCGCGTTCCTTGATATCGCCGGCAGTTCCACTTCGAACCGCGGATCGGAATTGTTCTTTTCGATCAGCCGGACCTCGCCCCCATGTCCCGCGATCACGCTGCGCGTGACGCCCAGGACGGCCGCCATATCCTCCGGCTTGCGCAGTTCCGCGGGCGAGGTGAACGAGATCTCCACCAGCAGGCGCTTGGCCAGCAGGCTGGTGCGATGGTGATCGACTTCTGCTCCGCGTCGGCCAGCGACTGCTCGGCGTGCACAAACAGATTGAGAAATACCTGCTCCAACTGGCCCTGCGAGCCCAAGACGAAGAGCGGTTCGCGCGCGGTCAGGTCGCGCACGCGGATTCCGGTGGCCTTCCAGTCGCCTTCGCGAAACTCGATCAGGCTGCGCAGCAGCCCGCTGACGTCCACGGGACGCGCCTCCACCTGCTCGGCGGCGGCGTAGGAAACCAGCCGGGAGACCATGCCGGTGGCCTTCGCCGCCTCCGCGGCGATGGCCGATACCTCGCGCTCCGCCGGTCCGCCATGCGCCTTTTCCAGCGCTCTATTCGCCAGACTGGTGATGGAGGCCAGCGGGGTCTGCAGCTCGTTCACCACGCCGGAAATCAGCCGGCCCACGGCCGCCATCTTCTCCGTGCGGAAGAGCTGCTCCTGAACGGTACGCTGATCGAGCAGGCGGATCGCCACACCGATCTGGTTGCCGAGGTGCTGCGCCAGGGCCTGTTCGTCGGCGGTGAAATCGCGCACCCGGTCGTCCTGATCCAGTTCCAGCACGCCGATGACTTCGCTTTGCGCCATCATGGGGACGAACAGCAGGCTCTTGGGCGAACGCTCGCCGTTCTTGGCGGCTACCGGGAAGGGACTGCGGTCGATATCGGGAATCACCAGCAGCGTCCGGTAATGGAAACAGGCCACGGCGCCCGCCGGCGTTCCGCCGGGAGGCGACGAGAGCGAAATCGACTCCGCCTCCACGCCGTCTTCCTCAATCGCGTCCAGCGTTTTGGCGGTGCGGTTGTAGACGTACAGTTGCACGCGGGTGACGCCGATGATGCCGGGCAAGGCCTCGGAGATGCGTTTCAGAATGGTCGCCGCGGAAGAAGCGCCGAGGATCTCCTCGCCCAGCTTATAGGTGCGCCGCAGCCGCCGCCGCTGCGCGCGCAAGCGGCGTTCGCGGCTCCACAGGAAAAATCCGATCAGCAGGATTACGATGATGCCGGTGGCAATCAAGGGCTGGGGGATGGTCGAGGACCGCTGGATCGGCAGGATATCGCCGATATCCGCCACGAGCAGCTCGTATCCCTCGTTGTAGGGCGCAACCGGAGAATATTGCAACGCGACGCCGGTGACGGCGATTGTATCCCCTTTGTGAATCGAGTCCAGCTTTGCGCGGTCTGCGCCCGGGGGACGCGGGATGAACAGGCGATAGGGCTCCTGTACGCCAGGGAGCAGAATCAACGCCCCGCCCAGATTGTACGCCGGAACTTCCTGCACAATAGACTGGATGCGGACCAACTCTCCCAGGTGCACGGTACTCTGCAGCTCTCTGAGGGAGAAATCTTTCGGCTGGGGGGCCGACGTGCGGCCGAGCACGGTTATCTTCTCCGGCTCCAGCATGGTCATTCCGTATTGCATGACCACCGTGCCCTGGGCTTCGATTTCCTCCCCGGGACGGTACCGGTCCAGGGAAGAGTCCGGCAGCGACAGTTTCAGCACGCCCCCGTTGCGGCCATCCTGGATGGCGAGAGTGCTGTAAGCAGAGAAGTGGAAGGCAGGAGAGGATACGACACCCCGGACAATCACCTTCTGTCCGGCGTAAGTCGCTGAAAAATCTGGACTAGTGCGGAATCCCAGTTGCGAAAGCGAGATTCGGACCTGTGCGCGCAGAGAAGTGCACCCGAACGCCAAAAGCGCCCCCAGCACTACGCTGCGCCAGCGCGTTATACGGATCGCATCTGGGCCAGCAGCCATGAATCCAATTCCCCGTTCTGAAAATTATCGGTGGTAAATAGGGTTCCAGGCAAGTTATCGAAAGTAGTACGCAAGCCAACTACCCGCATGCCCGCCGCCACCGCGGCCGCTGCACCGGAATGCGAATCCTCGAAAACGATGCAGTCGGCCGGCGCGATCTGCAGTAGTTCCGCCGCGCGCAGGTAAACGTCCGGATGAGGCTTCGGATTGTGCACCTGGTGACCGTCTACCAGCACTCGAAAGAATGGGCGCAGCTGCAGCTCATCCAGGATAAACGCCACGTTTTCCGGTTCGGCATTGCTGGCTACCGCCATCGGCAGATGGCGATGGCGCTCCAGAAAGCCGCGCAGCCCGGGCACCAGCAACTCCTCGGTATGCCCGGCCATCATTTCGCGGTACAACTGCTCTTTGGCGCGCCCGCGCAGATTCACCTCCGCGGGGCTGATTGCATCGCCAAAGAAATCGCGCACAATCTGGTCGTTGCGCTTTCCGTACATCCGCAGGTGCATGTCCTCGGTGGTCTCGAGGCCGTAGCGGCGGTTGAAGGCCTCCCAGGATGCACGGTGCATCCCGTTCGAATCGACGATGACGCCGTCCATGTCGAAGATCAGGGCGGTCATTCCGAGACTCCACGCAGGTTGGCCTGCAGCCAGGCCAGATAATTATCGGAGCCCTCCACTACCGGCAGGGCCACCACTTCCGGCAATTCATAGGTGTGCAGCTTTTCGATCTCAGTTCGTAAGGCAGGAAAGAGGTCCCGTGATGTCTTGACGAGCAGCAGAAACTCCTGGCTGGATTCGATCTCGCCCTTCCAGTGATAGAAACTGCGCACTCCGGGCAGTACGTTGACGCACGCCGCGAGCCGTCCGGCGACCAGGGCGCGCGCCAGACGCTCGGCGTCGGCCTCCGTGGAACACGTACTGATAACAACAATCTTATCGGTCATCTAGTTTGATGGTAAGTCTTCCACGTTTTGATGGTAGTATGATGGCATTATCGTCGCATGAAAGCCTCGCTGACCAGATTCGCATATGTCATCGTGTTCCTGGTGGCCGTGGGTTATGCGTTCTTCGCCTTTCCGCAGGGGATGCACGCGTGGCGCGAGAAGCAGCGCCAGATCCAGGAAATGGAAAAGCGCAACGACAGCCTCGCCAAACAGGTGGAGCGGCAGAAGGACTACATCAACCGCTTGAAAAGCAACCCCGCGTCCCAGGAACTCGAGATTCGCAAACGCCTCAAGCTCCTGCACCCCGAGGAGAAGGTCTATATTATGGGCGACAGCGAAACGCCCGCGCCTCCTCCTACTGGGAACTAGCTGCTTACCGAGCCGCCCCGGCTGCCGGGAGAGGCTCGTAAATCACATAGGCAAACCGTTTGGAATCGGGAGACCAGGAATTGACGTTGATCGTCCCCTGGCCGCCGAAGAACGTGGTGACCACCTGAATTCGCGGGGTCTTTGCAAGGCGAGTCCCCGGCATCGGCATCATGCGAAGTTGCGTGCCAGGCAGTTTGTCGTTGTGTGTGGCGGTGCCTTTGGCGAACGAGAGGAACAGCAGCCACTTGCCATCCGGCGAGGGATGCGGAAACCAGTCCTCCATCTCATCGCTGGTGACTCGCTCGGCCTTCTCGTCGCCGGGTCCGGCGCCGCCGGCCGGAATACGCCAGACATCCCATCCGCCGGAACGGTCGGAGTTGAAGTAGATCCATTTGCCGTCGGGTGAATAGTCCGGACCGTCGTCGTAGCCGGGACTGGCGTCGAGCTGCTGCGGTTCGCCGCCCGCCGCCGGGATACGGAAAATGTCGTAATTGGCGGGCACCCCGTTTGCGCCGGGGTGCTGGTGGACGTAGGCGAGATACTTACCGTCCGGAGACCACCCATGGAAGTAGCTCGGCGTTGCGGCGACCATCACGCGGGCGTTCGAACCATCGGCATTGGACAGATAGACCTGCGACTGCCGGGAAGCCGGGGACGAAGCCGAAAATGCGATCATCTTTCCGTCGGGTGACGGAGCGTGGTCGTTATTTAACCGCAGGGTCGTGTCGATATTGACGGCGTCAGGCGTGGCGCCGGCCGAACCATCTACCGGAATCCGATAGAGGCGGCCGCCCGCGTTGGCCAACAGGTACTTCCCGTCGTTCGACCAGTTCGGCGCTTCAAAAACCTGATCGGCCTGGAAGACTGTACGGGTGGACTTGTCGCGCAAATCGAAGATGGACACGCGGCTGCGGTATCGCGGCTGTGGGGGCCGCGCCGCGGGCAGCGCCTCCAGTTTCACATTGGAAAACACGGCGGTCTCGAGCACGTTGGCGTCATGCGAGCAGACGGCAAAACCGACATAGACGGGATCCTGTAAAGTCACCGCGGCGGGTCCGGTGGTGGTGAGCGGAGCGCCTGGTTTGCCCGCGAGCATGGTGAAGCTGCTGCCGCGCCGCTCGATGCGAATCCGCACGGGCCCATTGAGGTCGCTCTTGGCCTCCTGTTTCACTTCCAAGGTCGCAGCGGCCGCGGCGGGCCGGTACTGCAGGGACGTCAGCCCGTCTCCGTGCAAGGCTACATCGGCGTAAGCGGAATCCGGCTCCAGACTCTGGCGGATCATGAGCGCGGCCTTGCGGTGCGCGACGGCACCGGTTCCGATGAAGCGTACGTCGGCGGTGAACGCCACGTCGCCCGACATCTTCTTCCATGCGAACTGGAAAGCGTCAGCAGAGGCCCAGATGTTGTCGCCGCCTCCGGTGACCCGATACTCGCCGGCGGCGGCATCGAATTCGACTTTACCTTTTCGAGGCGTCACGCCGACGTCGCTACTCGATTCGAACTGTCCCAAACCATCCGCCAGACATAAGGCCGCGGCGCAACAAAGGATGAGAGGACGTAAACTGCGGGCAACACTTTGCATAAACGGACTCCAAAATCAAATATATACCTCTCATCGGACTGGCGTGGACGCTGCCGGCTCAAACTACAATAGGAGTAATGGCAAAACGGATCATGATCGCCGTAGTGGGCGCTGGGATTGGCGCGCTCGCCGGCTTACTGGTCGATTATCTCGGAGCCGGCACCCCGGCGCTGGTGGCCGGCGCCGCCGCCGGCGCGCTGATTCCGCAATTCGTGTTGGGTCCGCCCGGACATTAACCTTTGGGATTGGTTTTAACACTTGCTGTGCGGGGGCGAGCCCCATTAGAGTCTAAAGGGAGGATCATCGATGGCGTTTTGTGCAACTTGCGGGTCACAAGTAGAAGGACAGTTCTGTGCGAAGTGCGGAAGCCGGGTTGGTGCGGCGCCGGCGGCAGGGTCCGGACCCACGATGCAGACATCGGCTGCCATGGCCGATAATGTGGCCTCGGCATTGTGCTACCTGTTGGGGCTAATCACAGGAATTCTCTTTCTGGTACTTCCTCCTTACAATCGCAATCCCCTCATCCGGTTTCACGCCTTCCAATCGATTTTTCTGCATGCGGCCTGCATTGTGGCCATGATCGGGTTCAATGTTTTTTTGGGCCTCCTGCACATGATGGGGATTTTCTTCCTGGGATCGATAATCTGGATGGCCTGCTTCATCCTCTGGCTGTACATGCTTTTGCAGGCTTATCAGGGAAAAAAGGTGGTGCTGCCGGTAATCGGGCCGCTGGCGCAACAGCAGGCCGGCAATTGAACCCAACTTACCTTTCGGCGCGTCTGAGTAAATGTGATTCGATGGCTCCTCATCCTGACGGCGGTGGTGTATCCGGCCGCGGCGCAGGCGCCCAAAACCGGCGATATTAATTTTTACGGCCTTCGCAAGTTGACGCCGGAAAAGGTGTTGACTGCGATCGACCTCCGGCCGGGCAGCGCCCTGCCGCCTTCCAAGGGTGACCTGGAAGACCGTCTGGAACTGATGCCGGGCGTGGCCGCCGCGCGCGTGGAGGCGGTCTGCTGCGATGGAGAGAAGGCCATTCTCTTCATCGGCATTGAGGAACGGGGCTCGCCCCACTTTGACACGCGCCCGGCACCGTCCGGTACGGCAACCCTGCCTGAAGAAGTCATGACTGCCTACCGGGACTACATGGGCGCCGTGGAGCGCGCCGCCCAACTCGGCAACGCAGCGGAAGACCTGACCGCCGGCGAATCGCGCATGGACGACCCCGCGGCGCGCCGCTTGCAGGAGCAGTTCACCAGCCTGGCCGTGGATCACATCGACGTGCTGCGCGACGTGCTGCACAACGGAGCCGAACCCGAGGAGCGCGCCGTGGCGGCGGCCCTGATCGGCTACCTGCCTAAGAAGGAGCAGGCAATCAAGGATCTGCAATTCGCCATGCAGGACGCCGAACCGGCGGTGCGGGCCAATGCCGTGCGCGCCATGATGGCGATCGCGGTGCTTGCGCAGAAGAAGCCCGAACTGGGCCTGCGCATCGAGCCCACCTGGATGGTGGCTATGCTGAATTCGATCGTACTGGGCGACCGGCAGCAGGCCGCACTGGCGCTGGTCACGCTGACCGAGCAGCCTAATCCCGCGGCGCTGGACCTGATTCGCGCGCGCGCCCTGCCGGCACTGATCGATATGGCGCGATGGAAGACGCTGCGCTACGCGCTGCCCGCCTTTCTGCTGATTGGCCGCACGGCCGGCATCCCGGAGCAGGAATTGCTGGCTCAATGGCGGCAGGGCGATCGCGAGACAGCGATCCAAAAAGCCACCGCGCCTGGGCTGAAAGTGCGCAGTGCGAAGTAGCCTACAATAAAGGCTTCAGGCTGGCGGATGGCGATCACGAGACGCGAGATTCTAGCGGGCATGGCGGCAGTTGCCGGCGCCGCGGCACAGCAACAGGCACCGCCGGGCACACCGCCTTCGCAAACGCAGCCGCCGGTTCCCGGCACGCCGGACGGGCCGCGCGTACCGCGCCCGCGAACACCGCCTAAGCCTCGCACCTCGCCCGCCGTCTGTCTCTACTCGCAGCATCTCATCAAAGTGGAATTCGAAGCCGTCGGCATGGTCTTGCGCGATCTGGGCTTCGATGGCTGCGACTTTGCCGTCGTACCGGGCAGCCACATACCGCCCGAGCGGGCCGGCGCCGACCTGATGCGCGGCATCGAGGCCATTAGTGGCGTCGGACTGGAACTGCCCATCATTTCGACGTCCGTAATCTCGGGCAACGATCCCTACGGAAGGCAGATCCTCGGCATCGCGGGATTCATGGGGATTGGGCTCTTCCGCCCCGGTTATTGGAAATACGGCACCGCGCCCGACCTGGAAGCGCGCCTGGCCGAAGTGCAGCGTGAAGTCTTCGGTCTGGCATCGATTGCGCGAGCCTACAACGTCGCAATGGCCGTACACAACGCGTCCGGCGATTCGGTGGGCGCAGGGCTCTGGGACATGAGCGGCATTCTGCGGGGTATCGATCCGCGCTGGGTGGGCTACGATTTCGATCCCGGCTATGCAACGGAGTCTGCCGGCGTGGCCGGTGCGGGAATCGTAACGCGCCTGGCGCTGCCCAAGCTGAAGGCAGTCACCGTCCGTGATTTCACCTGGACCAAGGACGCGGGCGTATGGAAGGCGGCGCCATGCCCGTTGGGTGAAGGCATGGTGGACTGGCGCCAGTTTTTTGCAGCACTTGCGCGGGTGCGCTTCGTAGGGCCGATTACCATCGAAGTCCGCTACGAATCGAAGGACGAATTGAACGCCTTCCGCCACGATCTGGATTTCGTGCGCAAGCAGATCGCCGCCGCTTACGGCGCCGCACCGGTAGCAGGCTAACGCCTGCGGCTAAACGATGGGAGCGGGATCTTCCGGAGCTGGTGAGGGGTCGGGATAAGGATCCGGGTCGGGCCCTGGCATCGGAGGTTCCGGATCGGGTTCGGGGTTGGGAATCGATGCAGCGACCGGCTCGGCGGGAACGGGAATGTGGGCGGGAATCACCACCCGCGCAGGTGCGGATAGCCTGACTTCACACTCGCAGCAATCGCTACACCGGAAGCACTTCTCGCACAGATGATTGTCGCAGGCGTCTTTGGTGCAGCGGGCGCAGATCCGCGTGGATTCCTCTCCACAAATACTGCAGGTGAACGGCATGGCGGCTACTTTTTCCTTCCTGAGGTCTTTTCGGGTGGTGCGGGCGCCATGAAGGTCCCGCGGCAGCGCTGGGCCTCGCGATCCATCACTTCGAACTGGTGTTCGCGTTCGGCGGCGAGGTTGATGATGTAACTGCGGAAACGCTCGCGGTTGGCTCCGCCCTCGGCATAAGCTGCCGCCAGCGCCTGCGCGACTTGCGGCCCCTGGTATTTGCGGGCTCCTTCCTGCAGCGAGTTGATCATGTTTTGCAGGCCTTCCAGCCGGAAAAACAGTTGCAGCGATCCGGAGAGCTTTTCAGGACTGCGCGACAACGTCTTGGCTTCGTCGCCGAGGGCGCGCGCCTGCTGCTTGCTCGAGTCCAGTTGATCTACATACGTTTCGCTGGCGCCCTTGGACACCCAGGCCCGGGCATCGAGCTGGTCGAGGACTGCCAGCACGCGCCCGGCGTGAGTGCCGAGTTCCTGGAGGACAACGGAAATATCCCACGCGGGCTCAAGGCCTGCAGCGGGTGGATTCGAGGATTGCGCCTGGCTATATGCCGCGGCAGCAAGGAGGAGGACAATCAGCCGCACTGTTTCAATTTATCACGCGGGAGAACCGGGCGATTCCGTAAAACGGGCGCGCGGGGATTTGCGTGCTGCCACAGGTACGAAACTATGCGTCGCCGCCGCCGGGAGGAGGTGGCGGGGGCGGCGCGGGAGGCGCTCCGGTGGGCGCGCCGGTGCCGGTACTGGTGCCGGTGGTGTTGCCCGTATTCTTGCCCTTGTCACCCTGGACGCCGCCGCCGGACCCAACGGGTCCAGTAGTGCCGCCGCCGGGGCCGGTATTACCGGGCCGTTGGTAGACAGCCTGACGCACGGCGTCTTCCAGCCCTTTCAACACCTGGCGAAGGACGAAACCGCGATCATGTGCCAGCGGAATCAAGGGCGTGTTGGGCAGCACCTGAATGGACTCGCCAGGGGTCAGGCGAACGACGCCCGAAGCGACCCGCAGGTGCCGTACATCGACGATCCCCTCATCCAGAGTCACGAAGGTGGTGCCTTCCAGATCCTGTACGTCTACATCGAAGATCGTGCCGCGCACGGAAATCAGCGCGGTGGGCGTGGTGACGTTATTCGGATTGGGGATCCCGGGCAGATGCTGGATATAGACTTTGACCTTGCCCATCCAGACGTTGAGCAGATCACCGATGCCGTAGGTCTTTCGGAAGGTCACTTCGGAGTTCGGGAAGACCTCAAAAGTACTGCCGTCCGATACCTGAAATTTGGCGTACCCATCGGGGCCGGTTTTAATGGTTTGCTGCTGATTGACCATGCCGCAGGGTTTGATGGTGGCGCGGTATCCTGCCCGGTCGCCCAGTTGCGAAACGTCGCCCGATTGAACCAGGACCATGGCTTCGTTGGACTGTGGAGAGCCAACGCATTGAGCACGTAACGGGTTCAACGACACCACGAGCGCGGCTGCGGTCAGCAGCGTGTGCACGGTCCGCAGGAGCGAGAGTCGCCTGAGCATAGTCAACGGCTAGGAACAGTCTAGCACCAAACCTGCAATGCATATGGGGGACCAGTACTACTTTAGTGAACAAATCGCTTATATTCATTGGTTTGGTTGCTGTAGTGAACTGGAAAATGAGTTAGAATGGGACTCAATAGTGTGTCATAAAGGTACAATTCGGTGGGCTGCCGGCATCGCAGTTCTGGGCATTGTTCTTAGCGGCTTGGCGGCAGCACAGGGAAACAACTGGCGGAGAGTGGGAAATACGTCCGTGAACCTGCTCCTGGCATCGCCGGCAACGGGCCCCGTGGAGAAAGTCTGGTTTTCCGAGAGCGGCAGCACACTCTACGCGCGCACGCGTGGCGGCAGGGTCTTCGAGACCTCCGATTACGAAGTCTGGCAACCCAGCCAAAACACCTTGGAGCCGGCACTCCAGCCAGCGCCTACCGTGGCGCGCATGCCGGAAAACGGAGTGCGTCTGGTGTCGTCGGGTTTCGGCCGGATTTACGCCGTGGGTCTGCAGTTGTTCCGCTCCGACGATGGCGGGCGGAGTTGGGCCAACCTGACCGCGTTCCGAACGGAATCGGTGATCGGCCTGGGCCAGCGGAGCGTCGCGGTTTCACCGTCTAATCAGGATCAGATCGTGGTGGCCAACGATTTCGGCGTTTGGCGCTCGCTGGATGGTGGACTTTCCTGGACCGGGCTGAACGAACTCCTGCCCAACCTGCCGGTCAAACGAATCCTGGCGACTCCCCACGGTACTTCCGGCACGCGCGCGTACATCGACGGAATCGGCACGATGGAACTGCCGCCTGGCGGCTCGGTGTGGCAGGCGGTGGACGACCAGACGGCCGCCACCGACGCAATGCGCCTGAAGGCGTACTCCGACCGCGCCGGGGTAGCGCTGAGCGCCTACGGCAGGAGCGATAAGACGGTTTACGTGGGCACTGCCGACGGCCGGATCCTGATCTCGAGGGATGAAGGCGCGAGCTTTACGCAAACGGACACGGGCCGCGCCAGCGGTCCGGTGGAACGCATTTTCGTGGACCCGGCGAGACCGGATGTGGCGCTCGCCGCGCTGGGTGGTCCGAATGCTCCCCACGTGCTGCGCACAACCAACGCCGGCCGGTTTTGGGATGCGCTGGATTCCAACCTGCCGAACGCGCCGGCCCATGGAGTCGCCGGGGAACGCGCGGCTGGCGCGGTCTACGTTGCCACGGACCTGGGCGTTTTCTGGGCCCATACGGATTTGGATAACGCGTCGACTCCCAACGTGAACTGGATCAAGCTATCCGACAATCTGCCCGCGGCCGCCGCCACCGATGTCCGGCTGGATCCGGCGGGCGTCCAACTGTATGTCGCGCTGAACGGCTATGGCGTCTATGCCACTGCGGCGCCCCACCGGCTGCGCAGTTTGCGCCTGGTCAACGCGGCGGATTTCAGCACGCGTGCGGCGGCGCCCGGATCCCTGCTCTCTGTGATCGGCGGGCGCGTGAGTTCGGTGCGCGGCGGCAATCTCGATTACCCCGTGCTGGCCGCGGCGGACGATGCCTCGCAGATTCAAGTACCGTTCGACGCAGTGGGACCGAACGTCACTCTCGCCCTGGTGACCGGGAATGGAAACGTGCAGTTGGGGATGCAGGTACAACCGGTCTCTCCTGCGATTTTTGTCGGGCTGGACGGCACCCCGATTCTGCAGGATGCCGAGTCCGGCCTGCTGTTGGACGCGCGTAAGGCGGCGCACGCGGGCGCGCGCCTGCTGGTCTCCGCCACGGGCCTCGGCAAAGTGACTCCCGATTGGCCCGCCGGTCTTCCGGCTGCTGTGGAAAATCCTCCCGCGGTCGCTGCTACCATCAAGGCGTTCGTGAATGGCGCTCCGGTGCCGGTAATCCGCGCCACGCTGGCCGGCGGCTTCATCGGCTTCTACGCCATCGAAGTGCAACTGCCGGCGATCAACAACTCGGGACCCGCCGAGTTGTACATCACGGCGGACGGAGTAGAGAGCAATCGCGTACAGTTCCTGATCGAACAGTAGCTGCGAGCCGTCCCGTGCCGGGTGCGATAATCTGCACGTGCGCACCATCATTGAACCTTTCCGCATTAAGAGTGTCGAGCCGTTGCGCCACACTACTCCGGAAGCCCGCCAGGGATATCTGGAAGCCGCCGGCTACAACCTCTTCCTGATTGATGCACGCCACATTCTGATCGACCTGCTCACCGATTCCGGCACCAGTGCGATGTCTACGGAGCAGTGGGCAGCGGTGATGCGCGGCGACGAGTCCTACGCCGGCAGCGAGAGCTTTTTCCGCCTCAAGAAGGTGGCCGATGCCCTCACCGGATTCCGCCACATGGTGCCCACACACCAGGGGCGGGCGGCGGAGCGCATCCTGTTCACCGTGATGTGCAAGCCGGGGCAGGTGGTGCCTTCCAACACCCACTTCGACACCACGCGAGCCAATGTGGAATTCACCGGCGCGCGCGCCGTGGACCTGCCCATCCCGGAAGCGCGCGACACCCAGGCGCGGCTGGATTTCAAAGGCAACATGGATGTGAATGCACTGGAATCCCTAATCGCCGCCGAAGGCGCGGCGAAGATCCCACTGGTGATGTTGACGGTGACCAACAACTCCGGCGGAGGCCAGCCGGTATCCATGGCGAACGTCGAGGCGGTGCGAGCCGTGTGCGTGCGTCACGGCATTCCGCTGTACCTGGACGCCTGCCGGTTCGCGGAAAACGCGTGGTTCATTCGTGAGCGCGAGGCCGGATACGCGAATTGGACGCCAAAACAGATCGCCCAGAAAATGTTTCGCCTTGCCGACGGATGCACCTTCTCCGCCAAGAAGGACGCCTTCGCCAACATCGGCGGCATGCTGTGCACCAACGACGACCGCGTCTTCCAGCAGGAGACCAACCTGCTGATCCTGACCGAGGGCTTTCCCACCTACGGCGGGCTTGCGGGCCGCGACCTGGATGCGATCGCCGTCGGTTTGGAGGAAGTCCTGGACGAGGACTATCTGCGCTACCGCATCGTGTCCACCGGCTATCTGGGACGCCATATCGCGGACCACGGAGTGCCGATCGTGGAACCGCCCGGAGGCCACGCCATCTATATCGATGCGGCGCGCATGCTACCTCACATACCGCCGGCGCAGTTCCCGGGGCAGGCGCTGGCGGTGGAATTGTACCGGCACGCCGGAATTCGCAGCGTCGAGATCGGCAGCCTGATGTTCGCCGGGGCGGCACAGCACGAACTGTTGCGCCTGGCCATCCCGCGGCGGGTGTATACGCAGAGTCACATCGATTACGTGGTGGAGGCAATCCTGGAGGTCAACGAGCGCAAGGAAAAGATTCGCGGAATGGAAATCGTCGAGGCCCCGCCCTTCCTGAGGCATTTCAGCGCGCGGATGCGGCAGTTATAATTGAAGGTCCCATGACCTTCCATTGGCCGCCGGTGTGGCTTAGCCTTCAAGTCGCCAGCCTCGCGACGGCAGCCGCACTGGTACTGGGCCTTTGGCTGGGATACAGCCTCGCCACCCGCGAGTTCCGCGCCCGCAGCGCCACACTGGGACTCCTGGCGTTCTTGTTTTCCACGCCGGTGGTGATTGTGGCCTGGGTTTTTCTCCGGCCGGTATTTCCATGGCAGGCCGGCGCCCTCGTGGGCACGATCGCGGCGCTGCCGCCGGTTGCGCTCGGCGCCCGCCGGCCGTTACAGGATTTGGACCGCGCATATGGCAACGCGGCACGTAGCCTGGGCTCGTCGGAATGGCGGATTTTCTGGCGCGTCATGCTGCCCCTTGGATGGCGGCCCATTCTGGCGGCGGCCGCCATCGCATTTGTGCGCGTGTGGATGGAGTGGAGCATCGTGGCCGCTTTATGACCCACGCGCATATTGGCAGCAAGAGCCTCGATATCGATCTACCGCTGCCGCATGGGATCACGGCGCTGCACGGTCCGGCCGGGGCCGGCAAGACGGCGCTGCTCCATTCCATCGCAGGCTTCGCGCGTCCCGAACGGGGACGCATTCTCATTGACGATGCCATCGTGTTCGACGCCGGATCGAAGGTCGATCTGGCGCCGCGCCTGCGGCGCTGCGGATGGGTCGGATCGAACGATGCACTCTTTCCTCACCTGACCCTCCGGCAGAACCTGCTGTT
This sequence comes from uncultured Solibacteraceae bacterium, assembly GCA_963792055.1. Taxonomy (GTDB): domain Bacteria; phylum Acidobacteriota; class Terriglobia; order Bryobacterales; family Bryobacteraceae; genus Solibacter. The sequence goes on from CAWBUV010000015.1 coordinate 77,344, forward strand.
CGCGGCCGGCCGCTGGGCACGGCTGGAGCGAACCAAGCGTACTGCCGAAATGCTGGAACGATTCGAACTGACGGACGTGCTCGAGATGCGTCCGCGCGAACTTGCCCCGGCGCGCCGTCTGCGCACCGAGGTGGCCCGCGCGCTCCTCACGGAGCCCAAATTGTTGTTAATCGACGATCGTTGCGCCGAATACGGCGCGGCCGAAGGACTGCTCCGAATCGTACGCGCTACCTTTGACGGTCCGGTGCTGTGGGCCCTGGGCAATCTCGATCTCTGCTACAGTTCGGCCGACCGGTTGGCGTTGATGGAAGGCGGCCGGCTGGTGGGGTGCGGACCGGTGCGCGAGGTGATGGAACGGCCCGAGTCGATCGAGGCAGCGCGCCTTGCGGGTATCTCCAACCTGTACCCGGCCACCATCGCCGCGCTCGATCCGGGCCGCAATCATAGCCGGCTGGAGTGCGCGGACTTCGTACTGAGCGGGCCTTACCTGAAAGGGCACTTCAAAGGCGACCGCGTCTGGGTGGGAATCCGCGCGGAAGATGTGCGGGTCCACGCGGCCGAAATCGAGCCGGAAATCAACTTTGTGCCGGTGCAGTTGCTACGCATGACGGAGAGGCCGCGATCGCTGCGGCTGGAGTTCGCCGGCGGCATTGCCGCGGAGGTCACGCGCGAGCAGTATGCCCGGCAGAAGGATAATAAGGGATGGCAGGTGGAGTTTCCGCCCGCCGCGCTACGCGTGTTTTAGCCGATGCCGCTGAAGTCTCTTGCCGAATACGAAGTGCTGGCTGCGCAGGCGCACGGCCACCTCTGCGCGGGCCAGATTCTGGGCCTGCGCATGGCGCTGCACGGAGTGAAACTGCTCGGGCTGGACGACCCGACAGGCAAGGACCGCAAGCGCCTGGTGAGCTTCGTCGAAATCGACCGCTGCATGACGGACGCTATCGGCGTGGTGACGGGGTGCCGCCTGGGGAAGCGCGCCTTGAAGTTTCGCGATTTCGGAAAAGCGGCAGCCACCTTCTGCGACCTGCACGAGAATCGCGCGGTCCGGATTGCGGCACGCGAAAGCTCGAAAGAACGCGCACGCGCGCTCTACCCCGACATTGTCGACAAGAATCAGCAGCAAATGCGCGCCTATCGGGAAATGTCCAACGACGAACTCTTCGCGGTCGAATGGGTGCAAGTGACGGTCGGCGCGGAGGATCTGCCCGGCTACAAGGCGCCGCGCGTGGTTTGCGCCCAATGCGGCGAAGGCGTGAGCTTCCGCCGCGAAGTGGTGCAGGAAGGGCGCACATTGTGCCGCGCCTGTGCCGGCGATCGATATTACGGCCCGGCCTGATGCTGCGCTATTACATCACGGACCGGCATTCCGCCGGCGGTCCTGAGGCCCTGCTTCAATCTGTGGAACGCGCGATGCGCGATGGCGTGGAGCGCATTCAGGTTCGCGAGAAAGACTTGGGCGCGCGGGAGCTGTGCGCCCTGGTGCGCCGGATTCTGGCGCTGGCCAATCCCCACGGCACGCGCGTGCTGGTGAATTCCCGACTCGATGTCGCGCTCGCGGCCGGTGCGCACGGAATCCACCTCAGCGGAGATTCCGTGGCGCCGGCGCTCTTGCGCACGATCGTGCCCGCGAACTTTATGATCGCTGTGTCTGCCCACAGCGTAGAGGAATTGCGCCGCGCCGAAGAAGAGGGTGCCGACTTTGCCGTGTTCAGCCCGATCTTCCCGGTAGTCTCGAAAGCGGGTTACGGGCCGGCATTAGGGCTCGATTGTCTGCGCGAGGCGGTGCGGCAGGTGACGATTCCGGTACTCGCCCTGGGCGGAATCACTCGGGAAAATTCCGCTCAGTGTGTCGCAGCGGGCGCTGCGGGTATTGCGGGAATCTCGATGTTTCAGGGATGATTCGGCCTCGCCTACGCAGGCACCCGGAGCGCCTTCACCCGATCGCGCAATTGTGCCGCTTTTTCGAACTCGAACTTGCGGGCAGCGTCGCGCATCCGCTCCTCGAGCTCACCGATAAAGCGCAGTCGCTGCTCCGGAGTCAGATTCTCCACCTCTTCGTCCACTTCCAGCGGCACAGTTACGTAATCGCCCTCGGCGACCGCCACCAGGCTCATATCGATGGGCTTGATGATGGATTGCGGGGTGACATGATTGATCTCGTTGTATTCCACTTGCGTCCGCCGACGGCGTTCAGTCTCCGATAACGCCCTGCGCATGCTATCGGTCATCACGTCGGCGTAGAGGATGGCGTGACCTTCCACGTGGCGCGCGGCGCGTCCGATCGTTTGGATCAAGGCGCCCCACGAACGCAGGAAGCCCTCCTTATCGGCGTCGAGAATGGCTACCAGCGAAACTTCGGGCAGGTCCAGTCCTTCGCGGAGCAGGTTGATGCCGATCAGGACGTCATACTCGCCGCGGCGCAGATCGCGCAGGATGCGTATGCGGTCCAGCGTGGAGACTTCCGAGTGCAGGTAGCGGCAGCGCACGCCGACCTCGGAATAATACTCCGCCAGGTCCTCCGCCATCCGCTTGGTCAGCGTGGTGACCAGTACGCGCTGGTTGTTTTCCACGCGGGCGCGAATCTGCTGTAGCAGATCGTCCACCTGTCCCTTCACGGGTCGAATCTCAACCGTGGGGTCAAGCAACCCCGTGGGTCGGATGATCTGCTCGACCACCGCGCCGGCAGTCTTCGTGAGTTCGTAGGGGCCCGGCGTCGCGGAAACGTAAACCAATTGGTTGACGCGATGTTCGAATTCCTCGAACGTCAGCGGCCGGTTGTCCAGCGCGCTCGGCATACGGAAACCGTGGGCCACCAGCACCTCTTTGCGGGAGCGGTCGCCATGATACATGCCGTGCAATTGCGGGACAGTCTGGTGGCTCTCATCCAGAAACATGACGGCATCGTTGGGCAGGTAATCGAGCAGGGTGGGCGGCGCTTCGCCCGGCAGGCGGCCGGAGAAGTGGCGGGAATAATTCTCGATGCCGTGGCAGTACCCGATCTCTTTCATCATTTCGAGATCGAACATGGTGCGCTGATGCAGGCGCTGCGCCTCGATGAGTTTGCCTTGTTTCTGCAGCTCCCCGCGCCACCATTCCAGTTCGTTGCGGATGCTGTTCATCGCATCCTCTTTGGTGGCCGCCGACATCACGTAGTGGGTCTTCGGATAGATGGGCAGACGCTGGTAGGTCTGCTTCACGGTGCCGAGGAGCGGATCGATCTGCGAGAGGTTCTCGACTTCATCGCCCCAGAGTTCGATGCGGTAGGCATCGTCGTCGTAGGTGGGAAACACTTCGATCACGTCGCCGCGAACGCGAAAGGTGCCGCGCTTGAAATCGGTGTCGTTGCGCTCGTAAAGGATCTCTACGAGTTTGGAGACAATCTGATTCCGCGAAATATTCTGGCCCTTTTCCAGCATGAGCAGCATGCCGTAGTAGGCCTCTGGAGATCCCAGACCGTAGATGCAACTCACACTCGATACGATCACGCAATCGCGGCGTTCGAAGAGGCTCTTGGTGGCGGCCAGCCGCAGTTTGTCCAATTCGTCGTTGACCGTGGCGTCCTTTTCGATATAGACGTCGCTGGCGGGAATGTACGCTTCGGGCTGGTAATAATCGTAATAGCTGACGAAGTATTCCACCGCTGCATCGGGGAAAAACGTCTTGAACTCGTGGTAAAGCTGCGCGGCGAGCGTCTTGTTGTGCGCCAGGATGAGAGCCGGGCGGTTGATCGCCTCGATCACCTTGGCCATCGTGAAGGTCTTGCCGCATCCCGTGACGCCGAGCAGTACCTGGTGTTGTTCCCCTTCGCGAACGCCCCGAGTGAGTTCCGCGATGGCATTCTCCTGATCGCCGCGGGGCTGGTAGCTCACGGCCAGTCGAAAACTCATGCTTCTAGATTGGCACAGATGCGGGACAGGCCTCCCAGGCCTGTCCGGGGCTCACTCTACTTCAATGCCGCTGCTGTTGCCGAGCCGGAGTACAGGCCGTTGAAGAGCAGCTTGAACGTGCCGTGCGGCTGATCGCGGAAATTGACCTCGGGGCCGAGCAGGTATACTTTGCCTTCACCCACGGACGATTCAGCGAAGACGGTGCCGCCTTCGAGGTACTGCTGTCCCCAGGCCCATCCGCTCTGCAGAGGCTCCGCGCCGCTGAACCAACCGACAGCGTTGGTCTTCTTCAGCGACGCAGTGGGCTCCATACGGAAAATGGGGCTGTTGTCGTAGAACACTTCCACTTCCGGAGGCATGCCGTAGGCCAGCGGATTCGTGTTATCCAGGTGAGCCTTGAGCAGCGACCCCGGGATGTAGAACTTCTCGCCCGGCAGCGCGCGGTCTTTGCCGTCCGGTCCTTTTTCCACCAGGTGATTCTTCACCGGGATACCGAAGACTTCGGCGATGCTGGTGGAACTGCCGATGGTCACGATGCTGCCGCCGGACTCCACGAATTTCTTAAGCTGCGGCATCGTTTTGTCGTCGGAGATACGGCCCAGCATCCCCTGATATTCGGCCGGAATGGTTGCCGGATCGGGCGCGCCGAAACCGCCGCCTCCTCCGCCGCGTCCGCCCACGGCGCCACGGCGGATCGCTCCATCCGTGAAGACCACCACGTCGAACTTGCTCTTCAAGTCACCAGCATCGAGGCCCGCCGGGTAGACCACTTCGAAGGGGAACTCGTACTGTTCGAAGAGCCAGCGCGTCCAGCCCGAAGGCATAGAACCGCCGTACTGATCGTAGAGGCCGATGCGAATCGGCTTCAGTTTCATGGCATCGCCGGTAGGCGCTTTGGCTACCGCGTGGACCGTCACACCCAGATCCTTGGCGCTCTTTTCGAGCACCGGGCGGGCGGCAGCCGATGCCGGAACCCAGATGGCCCCGGTGCCGAGATCTTCGCCATCCGCTGCGCCGGCCGCCTTCAGCCAGTAGACGTCGGCCTTCGCCTTCATCAGGCGATTGATCAGCACGAATGAATTATTGATGCGATGGCTGATCAGATAGCCCGCCGGATTCGCCGGCCCAACGACGGATTTCGCCGGGGGCGGCAGTAACCCGCTGATCTTGGTAAATGGGCCGTCGAAGCCCTCCAGGATGCGATCGTACTGCACACCCATCTGCATGGCCAGGGTCCAGCCGGTGATGTCGTAGGGACGCTTGGGCGGTCCGCCGGGATAAGCGAAGTCGTTGGGATGGTCCTGCGGTTCGAACATGTCGATGACGTGCGGACGGAAGGCCTGGTCAGATTTCACCACGTACGAACCGGCAGGATAGGTCTTGCCGGCAACGGGGAAAGCGGTGCGCGCCTGCCAGACGGTGATGCCGTTCTTGAGCAAGGCGTTGACGAACTCCGTAGCCGTGGCGAAGTCTGCCTGGTCGGCCGGAATCACGTAGCCCCGCGGATCGCGCAGTTTGGGATCGTGCAGAATCGTGTTGTACAGGTCCATCGGAATCGCGCGTGCCGTGCCGCCGAAGGTACCGCCGCCGGCGGGAACGTCGCCGCCTGCTGCCGGTGCTGCCGCCGCCCCGCCGCCGCGTCCTCCACGGCCGCCGCGTCCACCGCCCCCCGTTGCGGGCGCAGCCGTCGCTGCTGCCGCCTCCAGCGCCGCGATCCGCTTGGGCGTCACGGTCCAGTGATCCTGCGTGCCCTTATCGAGTAGAGTTCTTTCCCATCCGCCAGATGTTGAACAGCCAGGTTTCGCGATAGCGCGAAGCCATGTCCATGATGGCGCGGTTCTGCGTCATCTCATATTCAATGGACTGCCGGTAGTGCCACTCCTGCGGCACCACAGGCATCGGCCAATCGCCCTGCGGGAGCTGCTTATCCGCGATCACGGGAATCTGCATCGGCGTAGGGCTGCCGATGATCTCCGTGAGGATGCCGATCATATTGTGGAAGTAGGTAACCGTGCGCAGCCCCCCGTTCCACCACGTGGAGTAGTTGGCGCCCGTACGCATCGCGCTGCCGCCCTTGCCCTCGGCCACCAGGCGGCTGTGCATCGCAGTGCCCACCAGTTCGATTCCCAGCGGCACCAGCGGATCGAAGTTATAGTTGAACGGATCGCGGAAGGGCGGGATGAATACCACCGCGCCGGCCGGCCCGGTCTGGTGGTGGTTGTACATGATCTGTGGGAACCACTCGATGAACAACTGGCGGTTCATGTTGGTGGATTCCTTCATGTTGGACATGTAGAAATCGCGATTGTCGTCGTGGCCGACATACTTCGCGTAGAGCCGCGGCAGGCCGTTCATGCTGCGTTTGAGCGGATCTTTCTCGCGCATGTACCAGTTGGCCACCAGTTCCTGACCGTCCGGATTTGCCTGAACGTTGAGCACAATGACGTCGTTGAGGAAGCGCATGGTTTCTTCGTCGGTGCGGCTCACCATCTGATAGACCCATTCCATGAGCTGCTGCGAACCCACCGTTTCCGTCGCGTGCAGACCGCCATCGATCCACACGATGGCCTTGCCTTCTTTGGCAAGCGCGCGGGCTTCCTGCTCGCTGACACCTTCGGCATGCGCCAGTTTGCCGGCGATCTCCTTGTAGCGTGCCAGCTTCTTCATGTTCTCCGGCGAAGTGATGACGGCCATCCACTGGTCGCGGCCTTCTTCCGTCTTGCCGATGCTTTCCAGCTTCATGCGCGGACTCTCGGCCGCGAGCTTTTTCCAGTAAGCTTCCAACTGGGTGTAGTTGGCGACCTGATAATCGTCGCCGAGATTGAACCCAAGTGCTTCCTTGGGAGTGGTGATTTTGGGAGCCGTTTGTGCGGGAAGCAGGCAAGCAGACAGGGTTGCTACAACCACGAACACGGTCGTTCGTCGTAACGTCATAGGGTGAGTTTATCCTGCTTTGTTTGATTCCGCTACGAACCTGCTGTGAACCCGCCCGATGCACAAGTTGCTCACCAATCGGATGGTCATCGAGATGTCACGAAGAAATCTGAAATTTGGCAGAAATTGACCGCTTTAGCCGCATCAAAATACCGTTTTTGGAAGAGATTTCGACGATTTTGACGGTGTAACGGTGGCGACTTGCCGCAACCGGATTTTTACTTGCATACCGGGTGTCCGCAGTCTTATATTTGTTGGAAGCATTGCTCCAATAAAAAGATTTGATGAGAGCAGAACGGGGAGAGGCTCGAGTGCATACTGCGATGCAATTTCCTCCGTCTGCCGGTTAAGGACTTCGTCACCGGGTAGTGGTGGGCCCGGGACGCAACAACAGCACAGCCCGTAAGGGCTGCTATCTGGATAAGAGAGGATACAATGAACCGAGTACGTTCCTTGCGAAGCGTGGCGCTCGCCCTGATTTTCCTGCTTGCCACAAGTCTCGCGTTTGCACAATCGGATTTGGGTTCGATTTCAGGTTTCGTGAAAGACCCCAGCGGAGCCATCGTTCCCCGAAAGCCAAGGTCAGCGTTAAGAATGAGTCGGGCCTCGAACGCCAGGGCACGACCAACGATTCCGGTTACTACACTGTGACCAACATTCCGCCGGGCCTTTACGCCATTCGCGTCGAAGTGGCCGGCTTCAAGAAGTATGAGAGCACCGGCAACAAGCTGGATGCCAGCGGTGCGCTCAGCGCGGATGTCACGCTCACCGTGGGATCCGCCACCGAAACCGTCGAAGTATCGGGCACCGCTGCACGTACTGCAAACCGAATCGGCCGCAGTGCAGAAGAACGTCACCCGCGAGCAGATCGACAGCCTGGAACTGAACGGGCGCAATCCGATCTTCATGGCGAACCTGGTTCCGGGCACCCGCGGCGGCAACCTGGCCGGCCTTTCGTTCAATTTCAGCCAGGGTCCGAGCAACATCAACGGCGCGCGCACCCAGGACAGCCTGATCACCTACGATGGCGCTCCCGCGGTCCGCACGCGTTCGAACGGAACCAGCCTCGGCGCCGCCGACGTGGACTCCACCCAGGAAATCCAGATTCTCACCGCTGCCTACTCGGTGGAATTCGGACGTTCCGCCGGCGGCCAGATCCGCATTATGACCAAGAGCGGCACCAACGAATTCCACGGCGCCGCCTACGAATACATCCGCAACGACGTGTTCAACGCCAACACATGGACTCGTAACCAGACGGCCGGCCAGCAGTTACCGCCGCCGATCAACTACAACCAGTTCGGCTACAACATGGGCGGTCCTTTCTACATTCCCAGGCAAATTCAATAGCGACAAGAGCAAGGTGTTCTGGTATTGGGGCCAGGAATGGGTACGTTACCGTTTCACGGACATCAGCAATCTGACTGTGCCCTCGCTTGCCATGCGCAGCGGCGATTTCAGCGAACTGCTGAATCCCAGCAACGTTTGGTACGGCAAGGTAGTGACCATCAAAGACCCGGTTACCGGTGTTCCGTTCGCCGGCAACATCATCCCGAAAAGCCAGCAGAGCCCGAACGGTCTCGGGCATTTTGAAAGCGTATCCGGCTCCCTAATCTGGGCGGTATTCATCAATGGAACGAATAACTGGTCGCTGGCGTTGAATCATCCGCAGCACCAGCGGAAGGACACGCTGGCCGTGGACATGAACCTGTCCGACCGGCAGCGCATCCAGTTCCGCCGCATGAATTACGCCTTCTGGGAATACCAGCCGCTCGATGGCGGCACCAACGAAACACCGAAGTTTTTCAACCGGCCGAACCAGACCAACTCGTTGAACCACATCTGGACGATCAGCCCGACGATGGTGAACGAACTCCTGGCCACGGTCAGCCTGGACGATGTCTACATTCCGGTGGACACCGCCAACTACTTCGATCGCACGAAGGCGGGCATCAACTACCCGTACATCTTTCCCGCAGGGTAAACTGATTCCCACCCGCATTCCGACCGTGAACTTGGCCGGTTTCTCTGGCTTTGAACGGCGGACCGTACCCCTCGCATTCCGCGGGACCGATCTATAACCTCTCTGACAAGCTCACTTGGGTGAAGGGCAGCCACACACTGAAATTCGGCGTACTGTTCGAAAAATCCGGTGAGAACGATAACGACGAAATCAACGTCAGCGCCTGCCCCACATGCACCAACAACCAGAACGGCCAGTTCAGCTTTACCGATGCCCGCTCCGGTCTGCCCACTTCCGGTGTTGCAGTCGCCAACGCTGCCCTCGGCCTGTTCGACACGTATTCGGAACTCGGCCAGCGCGCTTACACCGTATTCCGCGGCAACATGTAGGAAGGCCTTCGCCGGCGATAGCTGGAAGGTCATCGCAGAAGTTGCACATCGATTACGGCGTCCGTTACACCGTCAACGTCCCGTATCACGCGCTGTGGGGCAACATGGCCGCGTTCGATCCGAAGTACTACGATCCCTCCAAGGCCGTAACGGTCAGTCGGCACTGGCGTCAACAAGGGTACTGTTGTCCCGAATTCCGGGGACCGCTATAACGGTCTCGTGATTCCGGGCACCGGTTTCCCCTCCTCGGCCAACGGGCCGCTTCCCCGAGGCCAGCGACTCTTCGCTCAACTACCTCTTCCGCGGCGCTCCGGACCGGTTCTCCGACATTCAGTGGAACGACTTCCAGCCTCGCGTCAGGTATCGCGTACGCATTCAATGATAAGACCGTGCATTCGCACCGGCGCCGGCCGATTCGTGACCCGTCTGGGCGTCAGCGACTCCGTCTTCCTCGGCGGCAACCCGCCCTTCCAGCCGACAGCCAACGTCACCGGCGGCAATGTCGACAATCCGGGCGGAACCTCCACCAACCTGCTGCCTCTTACCGTCACCACCCAGAGCAAGGCTTTCAAGAACCCCGAATCCTGGGCATGGAACATGACCGTGGAGCGCCAGTTCTACTGGAACACCCTGCTTTCGGTCGCCTACGTGGGACGCCGCGGTCTGCACGGGCAGCGCGAGGCCGACATCAACCAGCCGACCATCGCGACCGTACTTGCCAACCCCGGCGTTGACCTGGACGCTCTGCGCCCCTACAAGGGCTACAACTCGATTCGTGAAACCGACAACATCGCCAACTCGATTTACAACTCACTGCAATTGAGTTGGAATCGCCGGTTCGCTCACGGATTCGGGTTCGGCATGGCATACACACTGTCCAAGAGCATGGACGATGGCTCCGCCCAGCGCGACATCATTCCCAACACCTACGATGCGCACAACCTGTGGGGACAGTCCGATTTCGATGTCCGCCACATCATGATCATCAACTACATCTACGAACTGCCGTTCGCGAAGGGCGCACACGGAATCGCCAACAAGGCAATTGGCGGCTGGCAGCTCAGCGGCATCACCCAGTTCCAAACCGGCACTCCCAGTTCTGTTGCCTCCAGCAACGATTATGCGGGCGTCGGCCAGGATGGCAGCATGTCCGGCGGCGGCCAATTCTGGATTCAGAACGGCACCCCCACCATCGTTCACGATATCGCGGCCAACGGCAGCGGTGAAAGCAAGTACTGGTTCACCACCACCGACTCGAGCGGCAAACTGCTGTGGACGCAGCCGGCTACCGGCACATTCAACACGCAGGCCGCCGGTTTCCGGAACTCGATTCACAACCCTGGCTTCGTCAATTGGAACGTCGGTCTCTTCAAGAAGGTCAACTTCACGGAGAAGGCCGGAGTCCAGTTCCGCGCCGAGGCGTTCAACATCTTCAACCACCCGAATTGGGGCGGCGCCAGTTTCAACCCGACCAACCTTTCCACCTTCGGAAAGATTACCAGCAAGACCGGCGACGTGCGCAACATGCAACTCTCGCTACGCTTCTTCTTCTAAGAACGAGGCCGTGCCCGGGGACAGCCCCGGGTGTCCCAAGGCGCAGTATTTGCGCCGCGTGGTACACCCGGGGCTGTCCCCATTTTTTTCAGACCACCCTCGGTAGCCGCTTCTTCCGCGTTACCCACTCCTCACTCCGGAAAACCTTCGGTCCCACCTGAATCATCCGCGGCAAGAGTGTGAATAGCGCCGATGGCGTCCACGGATTCCCTTCGCGGGTCGTGTGTCCGCGGCGGTTGAGTTCATCGGCCACCTGGGAAAGCGGGCGATCCTCCACGATCATATCCAGCGCGACAATGACGATCTGGCGCTCCGTTTCGCTGGCCACCAGCCCCATGCCATCGTCCGACACTCGCAGGCCGTAGGGAATCTCCTCCACCTCGTGCTCGTGGACGGCGAGCCCTGTTTTGGCGGCCTCGCGTTCCCACTCGATCGCTACCGGCTTCCAGCCGGCCTCGACGCGTTCTACCAAATGCTCCAAAGTCGGCAAGCTGCTCAAAGTTTCCCGAATGCGTTCCTTCTGCGCCATGGGGAGACCTCCGATGCGGGTCCAAGCAAGTCATGTGCCGCGGGAAATATTGGACTTAGAGGAGAGTTCGAAGGAGGGAGTGTTCAAACCTGGGACGAACTGTTCGAATGCGAAAGCAGAAAAACAGTAATGGCCACAGATAAACACAGATGAACGCGGATAACAACTCCGGTCTTATCCGTGTTCATCTGTGTTTATCTGTGGCCCATTTTTCTTTTCGGAACTTATGCTTTAACCGGCTTATCCGAAGCCTTCCAGTGCTGGGCGTCCCAATACATGACTTTGCCTTCGCGGTAGCTCTGCGCCGCCAGGTTGATCACCACCACCGCCTTGGCGCCGGTCTCCACATCCAGGTGTGGTTTTTCGCGAGTGCGCATGCAGCCCAGGAAGTTACCGATGTGCGCATCCATCATGTCGGATTGATCGATCGGAATCTGAATATCTTTCAGGCCGAACTTGCTCGCGTACGCTTCGCCGCCGATGGCCTTGCCGCCCCGTACCTGCGGCTTCACCGTGATGAAGGGAACGTTGCGCTCGAACTGGCCGTGGTCCACCATGATGATGGTCCCTTCATGCCCGCGGATCATACCCGGAATGTGGGTATCGTTGGCCATCGAGGAACTCAGCACCAGCGAGTGGCCCTTGGCGTATTCCGCCAGCAGGTGGAAGGTATCCGGCACTTCGCGATCCGGCCTGCCGTCCGGCAGCTTCTTGAAGACGTAGATTCCGCCCGTCGCCATCACCTTGGTGGGGAACTGCGGCTCGTCCCAGCAGATGTTGAGCGGCGCGATCACGTGATAGAACAGGTCGCTGGCGATACCCAGCGAATAATCCCAGTATTTACGGAAGCGGAAGAACCGGTCGGCATCCCATGAGCGCTTCGGGGCGAGTTTGAACTGCGAGCCCAGCCACATGTTCCAATCGATGTAATCGTCGCCCTTGCCTTCGGGGCCGGCGCCGGCATCGATCGGCCAGTTCCATTCGCCCTCCGTGCTGTTGCGGTGATAGGATCCCTGGCTCTCGATCATCTGGCCGATCATACCGTCCGCGATGGCCTTTTTGGCCTTCCACCAGATGTCCGCCGAGGTGGTCTGCGACCCCACCTGGAGAATTCGCTTGGTCTCCTTCACCGTGGCCACCAGTTGCCGGGCCTCTTCGTTGGTGTGGACCATGGGCTTTTCGAGATAGACATCCTTGCCCGCGTCCATGGCGTCCATGGCCATCTTGCCGTGCCAGTGGTCCGGGCTCGCGATGACGACCGCGTCCACATCGCTCTGGTTGAGGAGTTCGCGATAATCCAGGTAGCCCTTTACGCCATACTTCTCCGAAACCATCTTCTTACGCTTCTCGTAGACATCGCAGGCGGCGACGATCTGGCACGCGTTATTGTGCTTCTTGCCGAAGGCGTCGAATGCCTGGGCGTCATAGCTGCCCCGGCCGCCGCAGCCGATCACACCGACATTAATGCGGTCGTTGGCGCCGATCACACGGCCCCCGCTCGTCTTGCTGGCGGATTTGGCAGCCAGGCTGGACGTGGCGGCGGTGAGGGTCAGGCCGGTAGCGCTCACGGATTTCAGAAAATCCCGGCGATCGAGAGATTCGTTCGTTGACATGCGGTCTCCTTATTCGAACGGGCAGACTTTGACCGTGGACACACGTCGCGCGAGCCATAGATCCCGTATCACTTAATAAAGCTCTTTTCGCCCGTTTTTGCAAGGGGGGACCGGCGGTAGGCGCGATTTTCGGGTCCAATGGTATGATGCGTTTGAATCCATGATCATTGGCGTCGATATTGGCGGAACCAAGGTGGCCGCGGGACTGGTAGATTCCACCGGTGGGATTACGCACAAAACGCGCGTCCCCATGATCCCGGCCGGCGATGCCGCAACCGGTTTCGCCGGCGTTGTAAATGCCGTCGAGGCGGTCTTCTCACTGGCGCCCGAAGCGCGCGGCGCCGTCACCGGCATCGGACTGTGCGCGCCGGGCCCCCTCGACCCCAGAACAGGCGTCGTGCTCAATCCTCCGAACGTGCCGTGCTGGCGCGGCTTCCCGCTAGCCGCCGAGACCCGTCGCGTCTTTGGCGTCCCGGCGAAGGTGGATAACGATGCCAATGCGGCGGGCCTCGCCGAAGTCCTTTGGGGCGCCGGCCAGGGCTACTCCAACGTCTTCTACGCCACGCTCGGTACCGGCGTCGGCGCGGGAATCATCCTGGACGGCAAGATCCATCACGGACGCACCGGCAGTGCCGCCGAGGGCGGACACGTGACCATCGACTATCGCGGGCCGCGCTGCGCCTGCGGAAAATATGGCTGCATCGAAGCCCTGGCCGCCGGCCCCGCGATCGCACTCCGCGCTCGTGCCAAGCTGGCCGGCGGAGAAGCTTCGCGCATGGTCGAGCTGGCTGGCGGCCTGGAGCAGATCCGCGCCGAGCATGTGGGCCTGGCATTCCGGGAAGGCGACGCGACAGCCCGGGAGGTATTGCTGGAAACGTCGTTCCTACTGACCGTGTGGCTGGGAAACATCGTGGACCTGCTGGAGCCGGAGTGCATTGTGGTGGGCGGCGGGCTTGCCGAACTGATGAGTTGCTTCTTTGCGGACATCTCCAAAAACCTGCCGCGATGGGCCATCAATCAGCGCGCCGGCGAGATTCCCCTCGTCATGGCGCGCTATGGCGCGGATGCGGGCATCGCCGGCGCCGCGGCCCTCTGCGGATAGGGATCAACCGTACACTGGCAGCCGCGCTGCCTCCGTTACAATAGTCAGACCCGTGGCTTCCGCTGCCGAAATCGATTCGCCTTCCGGCTGGGCGCCGCTTCGCCGGCCGCTATTTCGCAACCGCTGGATCGCTTCGCTGGTCTCCAATCTGGGCAGTTGGATGCAGGACACCGCGGGCACGTGGCTGATGACCGCGCTCACCACGTCGCCCCTGCTGATCGCCCTGATGCAGACCGCGGCGAGCCTGCCAGTGCTCTTCCTCGGGCTTCCCGCCGGCGCCACGGCGGACATGTTCGACCGCCGCCGCCTTTTGATCTTCTGGCAGGCATGGATGCTGGCCTCGGTGGCGCTCCTGAGCGTGCTGACGATGTTCGGTGTGATCTCACCGGCGGTCCTGCTGCTGCTCACCTTCCTGCTGAATATCGGCAGCGCCATGAACAATCCCGCGTGGCAGGCCATCGTCCCGGAACTGGTGCCCCGCGAAGAATTGCCGGATGCGATTGCGCTCAACAGTGTGGCGTTCAATCTGGCGCGTGCCGTCGGTCCGGCATTGGGAGGCCTGGCGGTGGCCGCCTTCGCTTCGCCCCAGGCAGGCGCCGCCGCCGTCTTTCTGCTCAATTCCGCCTCCTTCCTGGCGGTCATCTTCGTCCTGTACGTCTGGAAGCGGACACCGTTGTTCAAGAGCGCCCTGCCTACCGAGCGGATCTTCGGTTCCATGCGCAGCGGGATTCGCTTCGTCCGCCATTCCCCGCCGGTAATCGCAATCCTGTTGCGCGCCGTCCTGTTTACCGGTTTCGCCAGCGCGGTGTGGGCCTTGCTTGCCGTGGTCGCGCGTCAGGATCTGCAGGCCGGCGTCATGGCGTACGGAATCCTCAATGGCTGCCTGGGCGCGGGCGCCGTGATTGGCGCGGCGCTGCTGCCGCGCCTTCGCCGGACCATTCCTGCCGAATGGCTGCTCGCCGGGGCCGGCGTCATCTTCAGCGGCGCACTGGCCACGCTTGCCGTCAGCCGCAGCATCCCCCTGATCGTGTTCTGGCTGATCGCCGCGGGCTGCGCCTGGACCAGCACCACCTCCACGCTCAATATCGCGGTGCAGCTATCCGTGCCCGCCTGGGTGCAGGCACGCGCGCTGGGCATTTACCAAATGGTGTTCGCCGGCGGTATGGCCTGCGGCAGCGCGCTGTGGGGACTGATTTCCGATCGCATCTCCAACCAGACAGCCCTGCTGGCGGCGGCCGCCGGTATGCTCCTCAGCGTACCCATCGCGCGCCGGTTTCCGGTGCTGCGCGGTTCTCCGCCGGACCTTTCGCCCTACCAGTTCACCCGCGCCGTGCCCCAACCGGCAATCCGCTTCCATCCGGAACACGGGCCGGTATTGATCACCATCGAGTATCGGGTCCGTCCCTCCGACAAGAAAGAGTTCACCCGCGCCATTCATGCCACCCGCCCGATTCGCCTGCGCGACGGCGCCATGCGATGGGGCGTCTTCCAGGACATCGCGCAGCCTGAGCGCTTTATCGAAACCTTTGTCATGGAATCCTGGCTGGAGTTTCTGCGCGCGCGCGAGCACATGACCGCGGCGGACCGCGTGATTCGCGACCGCGTGCGCGGCTTTCATCAAGGCGACGAAGAGCCGCGCGTCTCACGCATGATCTACTCCCGCGAAACGGAGCCTTAGGGGCCGCCTGTTCGCACCACCACGGCACGGTGACAAACGGGGCGGCAAAGTGCGCTATACTGGAACCTGCTGAAGTAGATCCGCACCCTTCCTTCCTTTTTAGCGGCAGTGGCTGGCTGATTCCCTTCAAAAACTACTAGATGAAAAATTTCTCCGAATTATCCCTCTCTGCTCAATTGATGAGCAATCTCGTGAAGCAGAACTTCACCGAGCCAACCCCCATTCAAAGCCAGGCCATTGAGCCTGCACTGGCCGGCCGCGACCTGGTCGCCACCGCCCAAACCGGAACCGGAAAGACTCTCGCGTTCGTACTGCCGACCATTCAGTTGCTGCTCAACCAGGGACCCCAACCGGGCATCCGCTGCGTCATCCTGACGCCGACCCGCGAACTGGCCCTGCAAATCACCGACGCGATTGGAAAAATCGCCCGCGGCACCGGCATTCATGCCGCCGTCGCCGTCGGTGGCATGAACGAGCGTGTACAGTTGAAACAGATTCGCGCCGGCGCCGCCATCGTGGTCGCCACTCCCGGACGCTTTTGCGATTTCCTGGATCGCCAGCTCATCGAACTGAGCAAAGTGCGCATCCTCATTCTGGATGAGGCCGACCGCATGCTGGACATGGGTTTCCTGCCCAGCATTAAGCGGATCATGTCCATCATCCCGCCCGCGCGTCAGACCATGTTCTTCTCCGCTACCATCGAGTCTTCCGTCAAGAAGCTGGTGGAATCGCATGTGCGCAATCCCGTGCGCATCGAGTTGGGCTCCATTACCAAGCCGTCCGAACAGGTGGACCTGCACTTCTACGAAGTGGACCAGGATCGCAAACAGGGCCTGCTGGAAATGATGCTCAACGACGAGCAGGGCTCCTTCCTGGTCTTCGCCCGCACCAAGCATGGCGCCGAAAAGCTCGCGAAAAGACTCTCGCAGAGCGGCTTTAAGTGCGCCGCCATCCACGGCGACCGCAGCCAGAATCAACGCAACCAGGCGCTCAAGGGTTTCCAGGACGGCTACTACCGCGTCCTCGTAGCCACCGATGTGGCAGCCCGCGGCATCCACGTTGAAGGCATCGCCCACGTGGTGAACTACGACCTTCCCCAGGTACCCGAAGACTTCATCCATCGCGTGGGACGCACGGGACGCGCCGGCGCCAAGGGCACGGCATCCACGTTCGCCACCCGAAGCGAGCGGTCCGAAGTTGCGCGCATCGAGCGCACGCTATCCATCAAGCTGAAGCGCCGTGAGGTCTCCGCCGACATTCCGCAGACGGTCCGCAGGGATGCGGCACCGGTCATCGTCATGCCGCCGGCCGCACGGCACGAGCAGCAGCGGCCCAAGTCGTTCCGTTTCTCGGGCAAGCCGGGTCGCCGCCCGGTCCGCCGCGCAGTCTAAAAGCGGACACCGTTTCCGCCCAGGGGTCTAACGATCCCTGGGCTTTTTCATTGGTATTGCATTTGGCGCTACGAAATCTTCTGGTTGCAGACCGGGGACAGTTCCGACACCAGGCGGCTCAGGCGTGCACCGCTCTGGCCGGGATGGCAGATTTCAAACGTGAAGCCAGTGGGCGCTCGCGACTTGAGTTCCGTATTGCGCTCCTGCAGGTGGCCCAATAACGAGGCACGTATGTCATTCGTCACTCCGACGAAAACCCACTCCTTCGCATTCGACAGCCCGTAGACACCGGGCATAGACGGAGCATTTCTTTGAACCGATACTGGTGAAAAGGAAAATCCACCGTAGCCTTCAAACGGCACGCAATCTCACTTTCTCGAGCGGTTAAGCTGCAGGTGGCGGGGCAGGCGGTCGGCGGCGGGGCCCCATTCGGCGCGCCTCGGCCTTGCGGGCTGCATCCATGGAGCGCGCGTTGGCATGAGCGCGCAAATCGTCGTTGGTCAATTCCAGATTGCCGTCGGTAACCGGTTCCGAAGCTGAGGACAGCTTATTGGCGCACAGCGTAGGACCTTCCTGTATGCCGATGTGATTAGCCAGAAACAGAGCGAGGTCTGCAGTTACGAGGAAATGGAGGGTGGGTTGCCCGTTGGCGACGCCGTCGAACTTGTAGGTACGCGTGTTCTGCTTCTGGTCGAATCCCAAGTACCTTAATTCCATCGCAGCCTCCCTGTACTTACGTTCGCCGGCAATGGTTGAACCGCTACGGCCGGAACGGGCACTTACTCCCTAACGGAAGAAGGTGTGCCGCGCGACGCGGCGAGATCGTCATGAGCGGTGTCGTCAGCGTCAGCGTCACCTTCGGCGCCCGAACCATCGTCGATCAGGATGGGCTGTCCATCTTCGCCTAAAACCGGCAGGCCGTCTTCTCCAAGCAGGTATTCGCTCTCCTCGGTTCCAGTGGGGTTCAATTTGCGCTGCGCTCGTTTGGCAGCCTTATCCCGCTGCTTCTCCATCCTGGCGATTTCTTTCTGCCGTTTCTGAAATGATGTGCGCGAACGCGTAGCCATAGCTTAGACTCCTATACATCGGCGGCCGATCCTAAGCGCCGGCCGCCGTACTTCCTGTTTTGAGGCGCGTTACCAGCGGGGCTCACGGCGCTGGCGCGGTCCACCGCCACCACCACCGCTGGGACGGCCACCGCCGCCACCACCACCGAAGCCGCGGCCGCCACCACCGCCGCCCTGGGGCTTGGGCCGAGCCTCGTTAATGTTGAGCGCACGGCCGTCGAGATCAGTACCATTGAGAGCCGCAATCGCGCGGTCCGCTTCGGCGGAGTCCGTCATTTCAACGAACGCAAAACCGCGAGAGCGGCCGGTGTCACGGTCGGTTACCAGGTTGACACGGTCCACTTGTCCGTAAGGCTCAAAGAGCGATCGGATGGAAGATTCAGTTGCTGCGAAATCCAAATTGCCTACAAAAATGTTTTTCATATCGTCGTCTGTCTTTCAATCGTGCGCGCTAGACTCGGCAGATTTGGACGTCAGCCAGGTTGTTGCAGGACTCTCAAAAGGCTCTTTAAGTATAGCAGGACATGATCAACCGGCATGCATCGGCGCATCACGTGCTAGGGCAAAAAGCGGGAAATGTATACCGAAAATCGTCGAAACCGTGACTCTGCAGATAGAAATACCGCTACTTACAAACACACCGTACCGGTCAAAATGTGCATTTAGGCACAACTTAGCAGGTAAGCCCGTATAACTCATTCCAAGACGCCTGATGCCGCCCGGATGCCTCATCCGTAGTCGCCGGCACGCTATCATGGAGTCCGTGAACCCGGGAAATCCAGCGTGAGCACCGCGAGACTGAGAACCAAGATCTTCGCCGACGGCGCCGATAAACGCGGCATCCTCGATCTGTATAAGAACCCCTTGATCCAGGGCTTCACCACCAATCCCACCCTGATGCGCCAGGTGGGTATTACCGACTACGAAGCGTTCGCCCGGGAAATCCTGGCCGAGATACCCGACCGCCCATTTTCCCTGGAGGTCTTCTCGGACGATTTTGAAGAAATGGCCGGCCAGGCACGCAAATTGGCCGCCCTCGGCCCGAACGTCTACGTCAAAATACCAGTCACCAATACCAGGGGCCAGAGCGCCGCGCCCCTGGTCCGCGCAACTCACGCGCGAAAGCATCAAACTAAACGTCACCGCCCTGATGACGGTGGACCAGGTTCGCACCATGTCGGCGGCCCTCGAGGGGAGCCCCAGCGCCTACATTTCCGTCTTTGCGGGGCGCGTGGCGGACGCCGGCGTCGATCCGCTGCCGATCATGCAGGAATCCCTGGCCGTGATGAAGCCCCACCCTCAACTGGAGCTGATCTGGGCCAGTCCCCGGGAAATCTTCAATCTCGTCCAGGCCGACCAGATCGGCTGCCACATCATCACCATCACCCACGACCTGTTGAAGAAACTTCCGAACCTGGGCAAAGACCTGGCCGAGTTCTCCCTGGACACGGTGAAAATGTTCCACCGCGACGCATTGGCGGCGGGCTACCGGTTCTAAGCCCTGGTTGCCTTCGCCCGCACCGCACAGCGCCGCTTCTACCTGCGCGCAGATCCAGGCGTATGTCTGTTCCATTCCCTCGCGCAGCGGCCGCGACGGCTCCCAGCCCAGCCGCTCCCGAATCAGACGGTTGTCCGAATTGCGCCCGCGCACGCCCAGCGGACCTGCGATGTGGCGGATGGACAACCTCTTGCCGGCAATCGCCATCGCCATTTCCGCCAGTTGATTGATGGTGACCATCTCCTCGGAACCGATGTTGACCGGACCCGCAAAGTCCGAATCCATCAACCGGCGAACCGCTTCCGTACACTCGTCAACATACAGGAACGAGCGCGTCTGCAGCCCGTCTCCCCAGATTTCGATCTCGCCGCCCTCGGGCGCCTCCGCTACCTTCCGGCAGAGCGCGGCGGGCGCCTTTTCGCGGCCTCCGCACCACGTGCCTTGCGGTCCGAAAATATTGTGGAATCGCGCCACCCGCACCTCAATTCCTCGATTGCGCTGGTACGCGAAGTACAGGCGCTCGCTGAATAACTTCTCCCAGCCGTACTCGCTATCCGGAGCCGCCGGGTACGCCGATTCCTCGGAGCACTTCGGATTCTGCGGATCGCGCTGGTTGTACTCCGGGTAGATGCATGCCGACGACGAATAGAAGAACCGCGTGACCCCCGCCTGCGCCCCGAATTCGAGCGTGTTCAGATTAATGCTGGCGGAGTTGTGCATCACCTCTGCATCGTGCTCTCCGGTGAAGATGTACCCCGCGCCCCCCATATCGGCGGCTAACTGATAGATCTCGTCGATGCCGTCCACCACCCGCCGCACCAGCGCCGGATCGCGCAGGTCTCCCAGGATGAATTCGTCGGCCGGCAGGGCCGTGTACTCGTGCTCCTTCAAATCGACGGCGCGCACCCAGAAGCCCTCGTCTTTCAACTTCTTGACCAGGTGCCCACCGATAAACCCACCTGCACCGTTTACCAGAATCTTCTTTGCCATTTGTTTTGGAGAGGTAGGCTTTTGCCCGCGAACAGGAAGAGTATCACAACCTGCGGTGCCGGCGCGGCATCTGCCGCGAGGCTACCGGGCCGCCTCGAAACCCAGCCGCCAGCCCAGCTTCTCAGCGTCGAACCAGGAAATCCCGGCTCCGAACCAACGAGTCTTCGATGCCGCCTTGAAGTGTCCCGGATTGACCGCGCCCAGCACGAAGGCGCACGGTCCTTCGCCAAAGCGCTCGATCCGCTCCGTCAGCCAGGACCCGGCATTCAGCGGCTGCGCCAGCACCACCGGCAGATCGCCCAACAGCGCGAGATATCCTTCGAAGCTCTTGTCCACCTGTTTGATCGGGCGCGGGACTCCGTAAGCCTTCCGGTAGCGCTCGATCGCATCGTCCAGATTGCGCACCGCGATCACCACCCGCGTGACCCCGCGAAACTCCCTGGTCACCGGCTTGCCCAACGGAAAGGCCCGCTGCTCGCGCGGCGTCCGGTCCTGAATCAGGAACGGAAAGAATGTACCGCGCGTATCCCCGCCCACATCGGACGTCTCCCAATCCAGGCGCACCCCGTCGGGACGCGTACGCCCGCTCGCCACGGGCGCCGATACCGCGATCCCCGCTGCCTTCAGCCGGCTCACCTCCGCGGCCAGGTCCTTCTCCCGCATCGCCCAGGCGCACGGACCCGCATTCTCTTTGAGAAATTTGACCCACACGTGTCCGGCCACCGCCGAGGCGTCCGCCTTCGGCTGAATGCCCATCAATTCCAGGTACGATCCGTCCGGAAAACTGACCAGCGCCATCTCCGTAGCATGATTGCTGTGCGCTCCGCCATAGATACTGGCGATCCCCACCGCGGCGAGCTTGGCCTGCATCTGCTTCAAATCGCTCCCGGCGATGGTGACGTGATCGATTCTGGAATCAGCGGCACAGAGAACCGCCGCCAAGGCCGTCCACAGCGCAAGACAACGCATCATGCCCTGATTGTACCGGCTTCCCGGGCGGCAAAAAAAAGCCGCCGGCGTGACGAGCGCCGGCGGCTGGAAGTACGGCTTAGGAGCGAACCTGACAAACCAAAAGCAACCCAGAAGCGATCCCGACCTCCGCAAGTTGATGAGCCGGAGCCACGCTCGAGAGCATCTGCACTCGGGACCGCAAGAACATCATCGCCTGGATCTGCTCGTCTGAACAGGTCCACCCGTACCCGCTTTCACCCCTATTTCGTCCTAGGACTTTTCCGCGATTCGCCGCCGCCAGGTACTCGTCCCACCGCGATCACCGAGACCGCTGGCCAGGGAAACAATCGGTCGATCCGCCGCCACAATGGCACCAGCGTGTCGAAGATGCGCAATTGAAACCGGCTGAACGATCTGCGCTTCAGCAACTGGCCGTTGATGCGCCAGCCGGGACGCGTCACGCGGTTGAAGTGCAGTATGCGCTCCACCTCGAACCCCGCCGCTTCCATGCGCTCCCGCAACTGCGCTTCGGAATAGCGGCGATAGTGCCCCAGCACCTCATCCAGCGTGCCGTATGCCTTCTGGTCCTGCGGCACCAGAATCACCGCGCGTCCGCCGGGCTTCAATGCCGAGAAGATATTGCGCAGCGCCCCCAGGTCGTCTTTCACATGCTCTACGACGTTGAGGCAGACGACGCTGTCGAACCCTGCGAGCAGCGGCTCGAAGTCCGCAGAATCGCACAGGTCGGCCTTGCGGATTTCCAGGTTCGGACGGCCGCGGAAGCGCACGCGCAGCCGCGCCATGTGCTCTTCATCGATATCGCTCGCCACGTAGGACCGCCGCCCGCGTGACAGGTGCTGCGTCATATTGCCGATCCCGGAGCCCAACTCCAGGACGCGCTTCCCCAGGTACGGCCGCACCGTATCCGCCATCCACCGGTTGAATCGCTTCGTGCCAGCCAGTGAATCCAGAATTTTCGCTCCCCGGTCCAGGTAGATGTCGCGCGTGAAGTAGCCGCGCAGAATCACCCACAGCGCGCTCACCGCGTCCGTGGCGCCGATCTTCTTGCCATCGTCGTACGTGCGTCCGTAATAACTGATCGGCACCTCGTAAATCGACGCCTGCCGCTTGGCGAACTTGATCGTCAGTTCGGGTTCGATGCCGAACCGGTCGCTGCGAATCGGGATGCTTTGCGCCAGCGTCAGCCGGAAGGCCTTGTAACAGGTCTCCATGTCGGTCAGGTTCAGGTCCGCCGCCATATTGCAGGCCGTGGTCAGAAGGTGGTTGGCCAGCGAGTGCCAGTAGTAGATTACGCGCCGTTCCCCCGATATCAGGAATCGCGACCCGTACACTACATCGGCCGTGTTGGCCAGCAGCGGGCCCAGCACCTTCGGATACTCCGAGGGGTCGTACTCCAGGTCGGCGTCCTGTATGATGCCGAATTCGCCCACCGCGTTTTCCAAAGCCGTGCGGATGGCCGCTCCCTTGCCCCGGTTGACCTTGTGGTGGAACACGCGAATGCGTCCGGGGTACTGGCTGGCGAGCTCATCCAGAATCTCCGGCGTGCGGTCGGTGGACCCATCGTTCACCGCTACAACTTCCGACACCAGGCCTTCCGGTAATGGCGCTTCCAGCGCCCGTAGTATCGACGCCGCCAGGTATTCCTCTTCGTTGAAGGCGGCAACCAGGATGGAAAGAAGACGTGTGTTTGCCAACTATGGATTATCGCGCAGTGCGCCAGGCGATATGGAGGCCGGGCGCTTCACTGCGGCAGGCTTCTGCTTGAACGCCCAGACCAATACCCGGTAGCCAAGCAGCACACCCACGAAGACTCCGTACATCACGGGTAGCCGGATGTCGCTCTTCACCAGCCAGTAGTAGTGCACCACCGCCGCAATCCCGCTGCAGTAGATCAGCCGGTGCAGCAGTTGCCAGCGCTTGCCGCCCAGGCGGCGAATCCATCCGGTAGTGGACGTCAGCGCCAGCGGAATCATCAACACGAACGCGGTGAAGCCGGCCGTGATGAACGGCCGCTTCGCCACGTCCTTCAGCATGTCCGCCAAATCGAAAAACTTGTCCAGCCAGATATAGGTAATGAAGTGCAGCGTCCCGTAGAAGAAGGCGTACAGCCCGATCATGCGGCGGAAGCGGATCAGGTCCGGCAGCCCCAGCACTTTCGCAACGGCGTCACCGCCAGCGTGAACACGATAAACCGGATCGTCCAATCGCCCGTGTAGCGCGTGATGTACTCAATCGGATTGGCGGTGAGGTTCTGCTGCCAGGCCCGCCAGCACAGCCAGAAAATCGGCGCGAGGCTGGCCACAAACACCAGGACCTTGGTCCAGCGTTGTCTCAGCATGCTAGTAGTTTTTCTTGAGATCCATCCCGTTGTACAGGCTGGCCACCTGGTCGCCGTAGCCGTTGAACATCAGCGTCGGCCGTTTGCGGAATTCGCCCAGCCGCCGCTCCGATGCCTGGCTCCAGCGCGGATGGTCCACGTGCGGATTCACGTTCGAGTAGAAGCCGTATTCGGGCGGGTTGGCAAGGTTCCACGAGGTCGGCGGCATGCCGCCCACCAGGCGGATCTTGACAATCGATTTGATGCTCTTGAACCCGTACTTCCAGGGCAGGATCATGCGCACCGGCGCGCCGTCCTGCGGCGGCAGGGTTTCGCCGAACATGCCCGTGCACAACAGCGCCAGCGGATGCATGGCTTCGTCCATCCGCAGCCCTTCCACGTAGGGGAACTGCAGCCCGGCCGCGTGCGGCATCTGCCGCCGGTCGAAGAAGGTTTCGAACGCGACATAGTTCGCTTTAGACGTCGGCTCCACCTTGCTGAGCAGGGCACTCAGCGAATATCCCACCCACGGCACCACGATCGACCAGGCCTCCACGCAGCGGTGCCGGTAGACGCGCTCCTCCAGCGGAGCAAGCGCCAGAATCTCTTCGATCGTGAACTTGCGCGGCTTGGCGCAAGCGCCTTCCACGCTGACCGTCCACGGCTCCGTCTTGAAGTTCTTGGCATACTGCGACGGTTCGCTCTTGTCCGTGCCGAACTCGTAGTAATTGTTGTAGGTCGAGACGTCCTGATAGGAGTTGATCTTCTCGTCCACCGTGTACTTGCTCTTCTGCACGTTGGGCAGCTTCGTCCCGCCGAACGCCTTCCCGGAGGGCGAAAGCAATTCGCGCGCCCCCAGGAACGCAGCCGGCACGCCGGCCAGGAAGTTCCGCCGGTTCATGTAAATGTGTTTCGGCGTGATCTCGGAATAGCGAATATCGGCAGGTTTCTTGATCAACATCTCTTTCCCTCTACTGTATGCCTCTATGATGACGCTTTATTCCCGCCCGTTGCAATTTACAAGTTACTTGAGTTTAGTGCTCAACGCAGAGGCGCAGAGAACGCAGAGGAAACGCAGAGAACACAGGAAGACCCCCGTGCCGTTGTCTTCTCTGCGCTTCTCTCTGCGGTCTCTGCGCCTCTGCGTTGAAATCGACTCCTTCATCTCTCAATAACTATACGTAACAACCGACCCACCGGATTTCACGGCCGCAGAATCACCTTCATCAGATTCGGCTCGTGCCGGTACAGCCGGTCGAACCAGGACGCACCCTCTTCGAGCGGGGCCACCGCGCTAATCAGCGTCCCCACCTGGATCGCCCCGCGCGACATCATCTCGATACACGCCGGATACTCCCCGTTCGAAGCGCACGATCCCTGCACCCGAATCTGCCGGGACACCACGGATTGCAGCGGCAGCTCGATCTTCGGCGATACATTCCCTACCAGCGTCACCGCCCCGCCCTTGCGCACTCCATCGATCGCCGTCGCGATCGGCTCCGTCGCGCCCACGCACTCGAGCGCCACATCCGCGCCGGTTCCCCCAGTCAATTCCCGGATCGCTTCCACCGCATTTACCGTCTTCGGGTTGATCGAATCCGTCGCGCCTGCGGCCAGCGCCAGCTTCAAACGTCCTTCGTCGGGATCTACCGAAATCACCCGGCTGCATCCGGCATTCCGCGCCGCTTGAATCGTCAGCAGCCCGATCATCCCCGCGCCCACGACGACCGCCGAATCGCCCAACCGTATGGGCGTCAGGCCCACCGCGTGCACCGCCACCGATACCGCTTCGATCATCGCCGCTTGCTCGTAACTCAGGTTCTCCGGCAGCCGGTACATGATCCGCCGCGGTACCGCTACGAATTCCGCAAACGCCCCGTGACGCCGGTATGGCCCCGGCGATACGCCCAGCACCTCCCGGTTGTCGCACAGATTCTGCTCGCCCCGCAGGCAGAAGAAACAGCGCCCGCAGTAGACCGTCGAATCGAACGTGACCCGGTCGCCCGCCTTCAGGTCCGTGACGTTCGCGCCGGTCTCCACTACTTCGCCCGCCGCCTCGTGTCCCATCACCAGCGGAGGAATTCTTCGTCCCGTCCTCCCGTCCAGCCCGTGGACATCGCTGCCGCAGATCCCACAGGCGCGGACCCGCACCAGCACGTCATCCGGCCCGATTACCGGAACCGGCATCTCGACCATTTCCAGTTGCATGTACTGCGTGAGTAAAAGAGCGTTCATAGCCACCGAATTATCATCTCACGACTGAAATCGGGAACTTCAGCCCTGGTTGCGGCGTCAACTTCCCGAAGAGGTACCTGGGTGCCCCTGTTGGACGACCAAAATCTGGAGCCGCCCTGGAAGCAAAGGCTCGTGCCCTGCCTGCAGGTGGCCGGCCTCCTGCTCACCGGCTGGTTCATGTGGCGATCCACCCAGGGCCTGCAGTGGGCCCGCGTGCCGCTTTCCTGGTTGATCCTGCGCGCCGCGGTCTACGCATTGACGGCCTGCTTCGCCGGCGCCGCCATCACCGTCCTGCTCTATCTGGCGGCATCGCAGTGGGAGCGCGAAGACGTCATCCAGGCCACCTTCCGCGCCTCCTCCGCCGCCGTGTGGTTCGCGCCTTGCGTGATCCTGCTGATCCAGCTCTCGCCTGCCGCCGCCATCCCGGCGCTGATCCTCGTAGTCAACGCCACACACCTCCTCTACATCCAGTGGAGTGTCAAACAGCCGCCGCTGGAAATTCCACGCGACACGGAACTGTTCGCCAATGTCCAGCTCCCCGAGCGCAATTTCTTTCGCGAATTCGGCCCCGGATTTGCCGTCTCCGTCACCCTGCAAACCGGCGTCTGCGCCCTTCTGCTGAATCATCATGCCCTGGCCGGGTTCTCGTTCGCGGCCGGCGTTGCCCTGGCAACGGTCTTCGCCCTGGCCTCCCGCGGCGTCCAGCCTAAACCGCCCAAGAGCATGCCGCGCGCCTTCCTCGGACTCGCGCTCACCATCCTGCTCGCCATCGGCCTGACCATCGGAGGCATGATTCCGAATATGATGCGCGGTCCCGGTGGCGAGGGCAGTACCGCCACTACCGCCCCCGCGAACCAGCCTCCCGGAATGCCGGGCGACGGCCGCCTCGATATGCCCGATGCCTCCGCCGGCAACATCGCCGACGCCAGCGGCTTCCCGGGCGTCATTCTCTGGCCGGAGATCAAGCCCATTCCCACGCTGATCGCGCCCATGCCGCAGACGCCGGATGGCGGCGGCATTCCCCTCATGCCGCATCCGCTCAGCATCCCCTTCTCCGGCGAGTACTGGATGTTCCGCTGGCCCTACGCGCGTCCGCCCAGGACTTCTTTCTTCCAGCGTGGCAGCCCCGCCGCCCTATCCTTCAGCAGCACGGACCACCGGCCGCTTCAAATGGAGGCGCGCCACAAACTCGACCAGCCCATCGCGCTCAGTTGCTGCAGCGCCATCCGCCTCGAGATCCGCAATGCCGACCGCTACCCCGGCACCATCTCCCTCGAACTCGTGCTGCTCAATAACGAGCAGCCCGGCGCTCCCGCGCTCTCCCTCGGCCACTACAACGTCACTTCCCGCCCCGACGTCAGCCGCGACCCGATTGTCCCGGCCCACGAAACCCTGGAGTTCCCCATTCCCGCCACCGCCGCGCTCGATTCCTTCAATGAGTTCAAAATCGTTTTTCTGCGCGCCCGCGTTCGTATGGACAAGAGCGCCAAGCTCGCCATCGACCGCTTCATCCTGATGCCGCGCATTTACTAGAGCGCCGCGAACGGTGATACGATAGGCGCGAAATGACCCGACGTTCCGCCCTCCTCACCAGTTCGAGCCTGGCCCTCGCGCCGCTTGCCAAACGCCTGGCAGCCGCTCCCGCCGGACGCCTCAAACAATCCGCCGCCCGCTGGTGCTATTCCAAAATTCCCATGGACGATCTCTGCCGTCAGGCCGCCGAACTCGGCCTCAGCGGGATGGACCTGGTCGAGGAGAAGGACTGGCCCACCTGCGCCAAATACGGCCTGGTGCCGGCCATCGTCACCGGAGCCGGCAACATTCCCGTCGCCTGGAATCGCAAGGAGAACCACGAAAAGCTCGAGAAGGACATGCGCGACAACATCGCCAAAGCCGCGGCCGCCAAGGCGCCCAACGTCATCACCTTCTCCGGCAATCGCCGCGGACTGCCCGACGACGAAGGCCGCGACAATTGCATCCTCGGCTTGAAGCGCGTCGCCAAAATGGGCGAGGATGCCGGCATCAATATCTGTCTCGAACTCCTCAATAGCAAGGTGGACCACAAGGACTACCAGTGCGACCACACGAAGTGGGGTGTCGAGGTAGTCAAAGCCGTCGGCTCGCCGCGAGTCAAATTGCTCTACGACATCTACCATATGCAGATTATGGAAGGCGACGTGATCCGCACGATTCGCGAAAACATACAGTACATCGGCCATTTCCACACCGGCGGCGTCCCCGGCCGCCACGAGCTCGACGAGACCCAGGAACTCAACTGGCGCACCATCGCGCAGGCCATCGCCGACCTGAAATTCGAAGGCTACATCGCCCACGAGTTCGTCCCCGTCCGGGACCCCATGACGTCCCTCAAGCAGGCCATCACCCTCTGCACGGTCTGAGAAAGCCGGGAACAGACGGTACGTTTTTCAATTAACGCGCCGGTCCTCAAGCCGCTTCCTTGACTTCCCCCCGACCGGTAACCATAATCGACGCATGCGCCTGCAAGCCCTTTCCCTGCTTGTTGCGATGCTCGCGAGCTTTCCGGTATGCGTCCCCGGCGCCCAGTTTCCGATTACCGTCGTCCTGGTGCGCCACGCCGAAAAGGCAGCCGCGCCGCCGGATGACCCAGTGCTTTCCGACTCCGGAAAGCGGCGTGCGCAAGCGCTCGACGCCGTGCTCGCTAGCGCTCCCGTCACCGCGCTGTACGCCAGCGAAGCCACCCGCACGCAGCTCACCCTGAAGCCGATTGCGGACCGCCTGCACCTCAACATCAACCATACGTTCACAGCGGCTCAACCCAGGGAACTCGCCCAGGCAATCCTGAAGGGCAAAGACCGCGTAGTGGTTGTAGCGAGCCACAGCAACCGGCTGCCGCAGATCATTCAGGCCCTGGGCGGCGGCGCCGTGCCGCCCATCGAGGATGCCTGGGAGTTCGACAACCTCTATGTGGTCACCATCTACGCTCCCGGCAAAGCTTCCACTCTGAGACTCCATTATGGAGACCACTCCACACCGGGAGTCGCTACACTGTTCAAGGGAGGCACTCAAAATATGCGAATCACGCTCGGCAGAAGCGGCGGCCTCGTGGCTGCGCCCGGCCTTACGATCCAAGCCACGGTGGACCTTACTGACGGGCACGGCCGGGTCACCGAAGCGGCAAGTAACTACTCGCACGACTTATCCGCGGCGGACGTACAGAAACTCCGCGGCCAGATCGACACCGCCTGTTTCTTCAAGCTTCCCGCCGAAACCCGCTCCCCCTCCGTCGCGGATCAGTATCAGGTCGATATCACAGTTCACTCGGACGACGGACGCCAGCACTCAATAACCACCTCCGACACCATGGCGGACAAGCTGGAGAAACTCTGCCCGGGACTAGGGAAATTCCTGGACTGGGTAACGCAAGAGTTTGACAGAATCATGCATTACCGCACGCAGCAGGACTAATTTTCTAACATTCGGAGCTTCTAATTCGTTACGTACTAACCCTTCGGTAAAGTCCTAGCGCTTTCACCTTGCCTGTGATATATTCGCTACGCTTAGGAGGAAATGTCATGAGTTGTAATACCCACCGCCACTCGATTTTCTGTATCTTACCCCCCGATGTCTTGATCAATATTGCGAAGAAAGGTACCGCCGCACAGCGCGAGGCCGCGCTTGAAGCCCTCGGCGTCGATGCCACCATTCGCACCAACCGCCTCACCTTTAATCTTTTGGGAGGACCGCTCGGACGCCAGGATGTTTCCGGCGCCGCGCCCAAGGTCCAGCGGACCATTTCCGATGCCGCAGGTTCACAGACGTTGCCCGGCAAGACCGTCCGCTCCGAAGGTGGCGCGGCCGTTAGCGACGTCTCCGTAAATGAAGCCTACGACGGACTCGGCAACACCTTTGACTTTTACTTGAATGCCTACCAGCGAAACTCCATCGATAACGCCGGCCTCCCCTTGAATGCCAGCGTGCATTTCGGTAAGAAATACGACAACGCATTCTGGAACGGGCAGGAGATGGTATTCGGCGATGGCGATGGCGTCATCTTTAACCGCTTCACCGCCTGCCTGGACGTGATTGGTCACGAGTTGACTCACGGAGTTACTGGAAGTGAGTCGAACCTGACATATCAGAATCAATCCGGCGCGCTCAACGAGTCCATCTCCGACGTGTTCGGCTCTCTCGTCAAACAATACAAGCTGAAGCAGACTGCCGATAAAGCCGATTGGTTGATCGGCGCCGGCCTGCTGGCCCCCGGAATTAAGGGAGTCGCCTTGCGCTCTATGAAGGCCCCCGGCACTGCGTTCAACGACAAGGTGCTTGGTAAGGACTCCCAGCCGGCGAACATGAAGAATTATGTCCACACTAACCAGGACAACGGCGGCGTTCATACCAATTCGGGTATCCCCAATCACGCGTTCTATCTGCTGGCCACGGCCATCGGCGGCAACGCCTGGGAAAAGGCCGGCCTGATCTGGTATGACACGGTGTGCGATAAACAGCTCCCTCACTCGGCCAGCTTCGCCACCTTTGCCAACAAGACCGCAGTCCATGCGGCTCAGCGATTCGGCTCGCAAAGCACGGAGCGCAAGGCTGTCCTGGACTCCTGGGCTCAAGTCGGCGTAAAGGTCGCCGCCACCATCGGCTCGAGCTTCACCGCCGCCGGCTAACTCACTCGCGGGTCTGGAATCTCCAGGCCCGCTTGTACCCCCTCATTTGCCGGCAGCTCCGCGTAGGTCTGCCGCGCACGCACCAGCGCCGCCTGGATGTGCGGCAGAATGTTCTCCCTCCCGATATGCTGCGCGAAATCACCGCGCAGCAGCATATTTCGCGGCTGCCGCCGCGCCCCGCATACCAGCACCGCACGTCCGGTCTTGCGAACCCGCACCGCCAGCCTTTCCAAGGCGTGAAGGCCGGTGGCATCGATCGCCGTCATATTTCGTACCCGCAAAATTACAACCTTCCCGAAGCCGCTCAGGTCGCCCGTAGCCTCTTCCAGCTTCTCGGTGGTCCCGAACAGAAAAGGTCCGTGGATCCGCAGAATCGTCACGTACTCCGGAATATCTTTGTCCTGCAGCGTGTGCGGACGGCCTTCCGCGATGTACTCGGGAGTCACCTTCGCCACCGTAGTAGTCTGCGTCACCCGGTAAATGTAGAGCAGCGCCGCTAACGTCATGCCCACCTCCACCGCGATCGTCAGGTCCGCCACTACGGTCAGCAGGAAAGTCGCCGCCCATACCATGCGGACCGCGCGGTTCAACCGCAAAATCGCCCCCACCTGCTTCCACTCGCCCATGTTGTAGGCCACCACGAAGAGCACCGCCGCCAGCGTCGCCAGCGGGATGTACTTCGCCAGCGGCGCCGCCGCCATCAACACACCCAGCAGCGTCAGGGCGTGAATGATCCCCGCCACCGGCGTCTTGGCGCCGCTGCGGATATTCGTCGCCGTGCGCGCAATCGCGCCGGTCACCGGAATACCGCCCACCATGGGAGAGACCAGGTTCGCCACGCCCTGTGCCATCAACTCGACATTGGAATTGTGTTTGTCGCCGCTCATTCCGTCCGCCACCACCGCCGACAGCAGACTCTCCACCGCGGCCAGCAGCGCCACCGTCATTGCCGATGGCAACAGCGGCAGAATCAAGTCTGCCCGAAACTGAGGAATGTGGAACGCCGGCAGCCCCGTCGGAATCCCGCCGAACTTGGTGCCGATCGTGTCCACCGGCAGCTTGAAAATCACGGCAAGCAGCGTCCCCACCAGCAGGGCGACAATCGAACCCGGCACCCGCTTCGTCACCAGCGGGAAAAGCAGAATGATCGCGAGCGACACCCCGCCCACCAGCACCGTACTCGGATCGACGCTCTTCCAATGCTCCGCCAGCTTCGCCATCCGCGCCGGAAACTCGCTCGGCACCGCGCCCGTTTGCAGTCCCAGAAAGTCACGGATCTGCGTGGAGGCGATCAGCACCGCGATCCCATTCGTGAACCCGATCGTCACCGCGCGCGGGATAAACCGCACGGCCATCCCCAACCCCGTCGCGCCCATGGCCAGCAGCAGGACCCCCGCCATTGCCGTCACCATCAACAGTCCGGAGAGTCCGAACTTCGTGATGATTCCCGCGACAATCACCACAAACGCGCCCGTCGGCCCGCCGATCTGCGTGCGCGATCCCCCCAGCGCCGAGATCAGAAATCCGCCCACCACTGCCGTATAAATCCCGGCCTGCGGCGTCACGCCCGACGCAATCCCGAACGCCATCGCCAGCGGCAATGCCACCAGGCCCACCGTCAGTCCCGCAATCAGGTCCTTGAAGAAGATCCGCCACGTGTACTGCCGCAGGCACAGCGCCAGTTTCGGCAGCCAGAAATCCAGCGGCGCTTTCGGCAGGGCGATCATCGAGCCTCTCCCTGCTCTTTTTCGATCTCTCCCAGCGCCGCCATCGTTTCCGTCAACTGTTCATGGAAATAGCGCCGCATGATGTCCAGCACTTCGATCAGTAGCGGACTGCGCAGAGAGTAGAAGACCTGGTTCCCTTCCTTGCGGTTCACCACGATCTGCTTGGAGCGCAGTACCGAGAAATGCTGCGAGGCGTTCGCCTGCTCCAGGCCGAGCCGTTCGATCAGCTTCCCCGCCGGGAGCTCGCCATCGCGCAACAACTCCACAATCGCGATCCGTGTAGGATGCGCAAGTGCTTGAAAGATCTCGGCCTTAAAGCGCCGCAATGCATCTGGCATGATTCCAGTATATTCGATTATTCGAATATACTGGTAGATTTGTAGGGTAGGTTGGCAACCTGCGGTCCGATTGCCAGGCTCGCCTGCTACCGCTCCGCCTGGTCGTACCCCTGCAGCCGCCGCATCCACACATTCCGATAGCGCACCTTGTGCCCATGATCCTGCAGCGAGAGCGGCTCTTCGCTTCCATGCGGACTGTATTTCGCCACCGCGCGGTGCACCATCGTACCCAGAATTTCTTTCCGGTGGTGTACCAGCACTCCGTTAAAGAACACCGTGGCATAAGCGCTCCGCACCAGCTTTTCGCCCTCGAACCGCGGAGCCTCAAAAACGATATCGTATGCCTGCCACTCGCCCTGCGGCCGGATCGGATTCACCAGCGGCGGCCATTGCCCGTACAACGCCCCCGCCTGTCCATCCGCGTACGTCAGGCCGCCGGCCGATTCCAGCACCTGAATCTCATAGCGATCCATCAGCAGCACACCGCTGTTGCCGCGATCCTGGTCCTGGCCCTTAATCTCCGGCGGCTCCATCCACTCGATGTGCAACTGCACGTCGCCGAACTTTTCGCGCGTGATCAGCGAACCCGTCCCCGGCACGCACTCGAAGTAGCCGTCCGCCACCTTCCACTTCGCGTCGGTAATCTTGTCCCGGTCGGCCCCGCGTCCGCGCTGCATCCAGCGCGCAAGATCGGTACCGTCGAAAAGCACCGTGGCATCCGATGGCGGAGCCCCCAATACCTTGCCCGGTTGCACCGCGTTCGGATGCGGACGGTTGGAATCGTGAACGTGCCACGATTGTCCCGGCAGGATGGCCGTATCGGTATATCCTGGGTTTTTCTTCTGCTGTGCCAGGCAGGCGGCCAGGAACAGCGCAATGGCGCAAACGAGATAACAGGCTTTACGGAACAACATAGAGAGTGTCACCAGGATAAAGGGGAATCGCGAGCGGGACAACCCCGGCCCGATTCGCTACCATTGCTGGATGGGCGAACTGTGGCTAATCCGGCATGGCGAAACCGAGTGGAGCCTCTCCGGCGCCCACACCGGCCGCACCGACATTCCCCTCACCGCATCCGGCCGCGAGAAAGCTGCCGCCGTCGGCCGCTACCTGAAAGGCTGCCGGTTCGACCTCGTCCTGGTCTCCCCGCTACAGCGCGCCCGCGACACCTGCCGCCTTGCCGGGTACGAAAATGCACTCGTCGACCCGGACCTTATGGAGTGGGACTACGGCGACTACGAAGGACGCACCACTTCACAAATTCAGTCCGGCCGCCCGGGATGGTCGCTTTGGACCGATGGCGTACCGAACGGCGAAACCGCCGCCCAAGTGGCCGCCCGTGCCGATAGCGTGATCGCGCGTACGCTGTCCATCGCAGGTGACGTCGCACTCTTCGCTCACGGCCACATTCTGCGCATCCTTACCGCGCGCTGGCTCGGATTACCGGCGCAAGACGGCCGCCTCTTCGCCCTCGGCACGGCATCAATATCCACCCTCGGCTACGAACGCGAAACGCCCGTGATCACCCGTTGGAATCTTTCACCTTCGGCATGACCAACCCCACCCGGTGCGGCTTCGCGCCCGGCTGCACCTTCATCACCTTGGCCACCAGCTGTAGCGCGTCCACCGGCGTAATCACCCGCGTCAGATGGCGCTCCGCGTCGTGCCCGCTCAACACCGCCACCTTCGGCGAGGCCAAAAATATCTCCATCACGCGCAGCTTCTCTCCCGCATTGGTGATCCACACCACCAATTCCTCATCTTCTTTGAGAGACTTTTGCAACCCGTGAATCTGGCCGAAAATCACTGCGCCCGTATTGTCGGCCTGCGCCGGAGCCGCCGCTGGTGCGGGCGGATCCGCCGTGGCCGAAAGGAAGGCCTCTTTGGCAAGCTGCTTGGTAAGATCGACAAACGCCATTTGCTGTGATCCTAGCACGCCCCAGTCCGTGAATCACATTCCGGCATTCCTGAATCACAATAGGAGAATGCGCAGTTTCGATAGCCTCTCCGAACGCGAGATCCTCTCTCTCGCGGTCTCCCTCGAAGAAGAAGACGAACGCATCTATGGCGATTTCGCGGACGGCCTTCGCGAAAACTACCCGGCCACCGCCGAGATGTTCGAAGGTATGCGGCAGGAGGAGGCCGATCATCGCCGCCGCCTCATCGAACTATATCAGTCCCGCTTCGGCGACCACCTTCCCCTCATTCGCCGCCAGGACGTCAAGGGCTTCGTCAACCGCAAACCGGTCTGGCTGCTGCGCCCCCTGCCGCTCGATATCGTGCGCCGCCAGGCCGCATCCATGGAGTTGGAGACGTACAATTTCTATCGCAAGGTCGCCGCACGCACCAGTGACGCCGGCATCCGCCAACTGCTCGACGATCTGGCGGAGGCGGAGCGTTCCCACGAAAACAGTGCGGAACAATTGGGACGCGACAAACTCAACCCCGGCGCGGTTCACACCGAGAACGAAACCAACCGCCGCCTCTTCGTCCTGCAAATCGTACAGCCCGGCCTCGCCGGTCTGATGGACGGCTCCGTCTCTACCCTCGCCCCCGTCTTCGCCGCCGCCGTCGCCACCCAGAAGCCCGCCGATGCCTTCCTCGTCGGACTGGCCGCCTCCATCGGCGCGGGCATCAGCATGGGCTTCGCCGAAGCCCTCTCCGACGATGGCAGCCTTACCGGACGCGGACATCCCTGGATGCGCGGGCTCGTCTGCGGCCTGATGACTGCGCTCGGCGGCATAGGCCACACCCTGCCCTTCCTCATCTCCGATTTCCGCGTTGCCATGTCCGCCGCCATCGTCGTGGTGCTGCTCGAACTCGGACTCATCACCTGGATCCGCCAGCGCTATATGGACACCCCCATCTGGTCCGCCGCCCTGCAGGTCGGCTTCGGCGGCGCGCTCGTCTTTGCGACCGGTATTCTGATCGGCAGTTCGTAAACCTTCACTCCGCCGCTAACCCGGACTGATGCTACAGTAAGCCCCAGATTGATCGCACAACCGAAACCATCGGCGCGCGTCGGAGTCCAAGGACTTCGCTGGTGGATCGCCGGCCTCATCTTCCTCGCCACCCTCATCAACTTCGTCAACCGCCTCACCATCTCCGTTCTCGCCCCCGTCATCACCGAGCAGCTCAAGCTCTCCAACCTGGAGTTCGCCAGTATCACCAATTCCTTCCTGATCGCCTACACCGCCAGCCAGGCGCTCTCCGGAAAACTCTACGACCGCGTAGGCAATCGCCGCGGCTTCAGTATCTCGATCATCGTCTGGTCGGTCGCCAGCATGCTCCACGCCTTCGCCACCGGCCTCTTCAGTCTCAACTGCTTCCGCTTCCTGCTGGGACTCGGAGAGGCGGGGAACTGGCCCGGCGCCGCCAAAGTCATCGCCGAATGGTTCCCCATCCGCCAGCGCGCCCTTGGCATGGCCATCTTCAATAGCGGCACGTCCATCGGATCGGTGGTCGCGCCTCCCCTCATCATCGCGCTCGAACTGCGCTACGGCTGGCAGACCACCTTCCTCGCCGTCGGCGCGCTGGGCTTCCTGTGGCTCGCTCTTTGGCTGGCATTCTACTACCCGCCCGGCCGCCACCCCCGCATCACGCCCGAAGAACTGGCGCTCATCCGCGAGGATCGCGTGCCCGCCGCCGCCTCCCTCTCCTGGTCCGAACTGCTGCGCTATCGCCAGACCTGGGCCATCGTACTCTCCCGCTTCTGCTGCGACCCTGTCTGGTGGCTCTACATTACCTGGCTGCCGCTCTATCTATACAAGGTCCACGGCTTCAGCCTCAAGCAAATCGGACTCTTCGCCTGGGTGCCTTATGTCGCCGCCGACGCCGGCAGCCTGTTCGGCGGCTGGATGTCCGGCCACCTGATTTCGCGCGGCTGGACCGCCGACCGCGCGCGCAAGTCCGTCATCCTCTTCGGCATGCTCTGCATGTGTACCGGCCTGTTGGCCGCCGTCGCCCATACTGCCGCCGCGGCGCTCGCCGCCATCGGCGTCGTACTCTTCGGCTTTCAGACCTGGATCAACAACGTGCAGACCCTGCCCAGCGACTACTTCCCCGAAAGTGCCGTCGGCTCCGTCGCCGGCCTCGGCGGAATGGGAGCCGGAATCGGCGCCATCCTGTTCACTCAGACCACCGGCTTCGTCGTCGATCACTTCTCCTACACCCCGATCCTGATCGCCGCCGGACTCCTCCCCCTCCTCGGCACCGCCCTCCTCTTCGCCCTCGGAGGCCGCATCAAGCGCATCGCCTGAATTGCCCTAGGCCGGACTCTCACCTCTCTGTCCGAAGGTCGACCTCAGGTCTCCGCAGTCGTCTCCGCGCTCGTTCTTGCCTCTGACTTCCTCCGCGTCCTTGCTCCGTGTCTCCGCGGCTCCGCGTCAAAGTCACCCTCTCGAGTTTGCCTTGCTCTAGCTAGATCTCCACAATCCCCCGCTGCGCAGCCACCACCACCGCCTGCGTCCGGTCGCTCACATCCAGCCGCCGCAGAATGATATTGACGTGCCACTTGACCGTGCCCCGCGTAATATTCAACGCATCGGCAATCTCCTGATTATTGAGCCCCTTCACAATCAGGCGAAGGATGTCGGTCTCTCGCGGACTAAGCGCGGGCCGATTCAGTTTGCCCGGCACGCTATTGCGTATACTGCGCGGGAAATAAGTATGTCCGGTGCGCACGCTGCGAATCGCTTCCAGCAGCTTCAGGTGCGACATTCC
Source organism: uncultured Solibacteraceae bacterium (assembly GCA_963792055.1). Lineage (GTDB taxonomy): Bacteria > Acidobacteriota > Terriglobia > Bryobacterales > Bryobacteraceae > Solibacter. The sequence continues at coordinate 114,908 of CAWBUV010000015.1, forward strand.
CTTCAGCAGGTACGATTGCGCGCCCGCGGCCAGCGCCTTCCGTATGTCTTCGTCGCCCTGGTACGTGGTGAGCACGATCACCGCAGTTTCAGGCCGCTCCGACCGGATCACCTCGGTAGCCTCCACGCCGCCCATCCCCGGCATCCGTAAATCCATCAGAACCACATCCGGTGAGTGCTTGCGCGTCAGCGCGACGGCCTCGATGCCCGACTTGGCCTGTCCCACCACCGTCATATCCGGCTGCCCGTTGATGATTCCCAGAAGTCCGAGACATACCACCGGATGATCGTCGGCGATCAACACCCGAATCATGCCCGAGTCCGCAGCCTTGCCCTGCTGCGTGCGCGATGCGGGCTCTGACCGGGAGCTTGCATGTACGGGGCGCTTGAGTACGCAGAGGATTGTACACTAAAAGTCCTGTAAACTGGACGCTCCGTGCCAAGCAGATGGCAACACCCGTTACGAATCCGCTCATTGCGCGGCACATGTTGCGCGATACTCCTGCTCCTCGCGCTGGCCAAACCCGATGCCGCGGCGCAACCGCCCGTCTACGTGAGCAAGATCTGGCGCACCCAGGATGGCCTTCCGGAAAATCGCATCCGGGCCCTCGCCCAGACCCCCGACGGATACCTTTGGGTGGGCACCTCCAGCGGGCTCGCCAGATTCGATGGCGTGCGCTTTGTCGTCTACGCGCGCTTCAATACGCCATCCATGACCGACGACAATATCCGCGCCCTTGCAGTCGCCGCCGATGGCTCCCTGTGGGTGGGGACCGATGGCGGCGGACTCCTGCATTACCGGAACGGCCGATTCCAGACCTTCGGTCCCCGGGAGGGACTGACCAACGAGTTCGTCAATTGCGGTCCGGTCAGATCGCCGCGGCGACGTGTGGGCGGGAACCAATCGCGGATTGTTCCGGCGTCACGGCGAGAAGTTCGAACGCGTCGACGAGAAGCTTCATCTTCCCAACATCGCCTTCTTCGCGCTGGGCGAGGCCCGCGACGGTAGAATCTTCGCCGGCGGGCCGTCCGGACTGTTCTGCTTCGAGAATGGCGAAGCTGCGCCCATACGACAAAGGGCACGATCTCGATGGCGTCTATCACATCGAGCGGAGCCAGCGACGGATCCCTCTGGCTCGGCACCAACCACGGGCTCGAAATCACCGGAGATCCCCCGGGATTCCCGCCGGCCCGACAGCCACCAAGATGATTGGCGGAACTGGTCGAGGACCACGACGGAAATATGTGGGTCGGCACGGAAGGCGACGGACTGTATCTGCTTGAGCGGCAAGCGGGAGACCGTATTTCGCGCGCCCGCCAGCCTTCCGGACAACAGCATTCTCGCCATCCTGGAAGATCGTGAGCGCAGCATCTGGGTGGGCACGGCCGATGGCCTGGTACGATTGAGCGCGCCGGATGTCGCCGTCCTGAACAGCCGGGACGGCCTCTCCGGTGACAACGTCTCCACCATCTATTGCGACCGCCGCGGCACTCTCTGGCTGACCACGGTCACGGGCGGGATCTTCCAGTACGCCGCGGGCCGCGTCGAACCGGTGCACCTTCCGCCGCCTGCCGCCAACCTGCGATTTCGCGGCGCCTTCGAAGATCACACCGGCGCCTTCTGGTTCGGCACCGACAACCAGGGCGTAGTGCGTCTCGATCAAAGGGAAGGCCACCCGATTCACCATCGCCGAAGGGCTGCGCAACAACGGGATTCAGGCCTTCTTCGAAGATCGCGAGCACAACCTGTGGATCGGCACCACCAGCGGGCTCAGCCGTTGGGATGGCACGCGATTCCAGAACTACTATCTCGAGCAAGGGCCTGTCCTACGGCTGGGTTCGCGCCATCGCCGAAGACCACAATGGGGACATGCTGGTGGGCACGGATCGCGGGCTCAACCGGTTTCACAACGGCGGCGTTCGTAGCCGATCCCGCCTTCGCCGCGCTCAGCCGCGACCGCGTCTGGTCGATCTATCCCGCAGCCCCCGGATACCCTGTGGATCGCCACCCGCGGCGCCGGCCTGGTTCGCGTGCAAAACGGAAAGACCGCCAGGATCACCACCAGCGAGGGCCTGTTGAGCAACTCCATCTTCCAGTTGATCGGGGACGGCCGGCGGCAGCCTCTGGATGAGCGGTCCCCTGGGACTCTCCGCGGCATCCATCTCCGATCTGAACGCCGCCGCCGACGGCAAGATCGGACGCGATCGCCGTGCTCGCCTACGGAACCGGCGATGGTTTGGAATCCACCCAGATCAATGGCGGAGTTCAGCCCTCCGGATGCTCGCGCCGGATGGAGAATTGTGGTTTCCCAGCGTCAAAGGCGCGGTTCACTTCAAACCCGGACCGTCCGCGCACCAGCCACCACGCCCCGGTCCGCGTCGAGTCGGTGCTGGTGGATGGTAAGAGTCTTGCCGTCCAGCGGCGAGGTCGACGATTGGTCCCGGCAGCCGCCGCGTCGAGATCGAATTTACCGCCTGTAGCCTTCGGGCGCCGGAGCGTGTCGTCTTTCGGTACAAGCTGGAGGGCGTCGATCCGCATTGGATCGTCGCCACCGGCCGCAGGGCCACATCGTACGACAATCTGCCTCCGGGCCAATACCGCTTTCGCGTCGTCGCGCGCGATGGATCGCTCGACGCGGAGTCCTCCGAAGCCGGCATCTCGCTGGTGGTGCGGCCCCACGTTATATCAGACCGCCTGGTTCTACGCCTTGGCGCTGCTCGCTCTGGCTGCCGCTGTCGGCGGGCGTGTTTCTCTACCAGGCGCGCCAGGCCCGCGACCGCTACAATCTTCGCCTGGCGGAGCGAACCCGCATTGCGCGCGAAATGCACGACACCGTCGTGCAGGGCTGCGTCGGCGTCTCCACGCTGATCGAAGCCGCCGTCAGCTCGGCCCGTTCCGACCAGGACCTGATGCTCGAGTGCCTGGACAACGCCCGCATTCACCTCCGTTTGACCCTGGACGAAGCTCGCCAGGCGCTCTCCGATCTGCGCCACGACTCGTTTGAAAACGGACTGCCCGGCGCCTTATCCGAACTTGCCCACACGGTGACTACGGAAAAAGGCATTCCGGTTACCCTGGAAGTCGCCGGCGCGGAACCGCACCTGGCCGACTCCACAAATCGCGCGCTGCTATTGGTCACCCGCGAGGCGATTCGCAACGCGCTCGTGCATGCCGCGCCAACCGCCGTAACCGTGCACTTGCATTTTGACCCCTCGTCCGTCCGCCTCGACATCCAGGATGATGGCTGCGGTTTCGAGCCGGTTTCCGCTGGCCTCGCGGCGGAGGGCCACTTCGGCATACTCGGCATGCGCGAGCGTATGGAACAGATCTGGGGCTCTCTGGAAGTGTCGAGTACCCTGGATCGGGAACCCTCGTGACGGCCCGCCTACCGCTCGGACATGCCGTCGCTCCCAGCCCCGTTTTCTCTACCAACCAAAAGTAGAATGTTGCGCGTCAGCCCTTAGGCTGCGAAGCGGCCTCGCTGAAGTCTGCGCTCCGCCTTCATCGTAAGCCGGGATTGCCTCAAAGACTGGCGTCGCTGCGCACGTTGATCGCGCCACACGCGAATGTAGGCGAAGATCGCCTCAAACATGGAGTTCGGCACTTCGCGCTTCATAGACATCCGATTATGCGCCCGTCAGCCCCGAATTGCGAGGGCATGGCAAGTATGGGTTTATGGTACTGGAAGATTCGGGCCGTAAGGTTGAGGGTACTATATCGGTGAGTCTCTGGTACACTCGGTGCACCCTCAACTTGTCGACTTAGCGACGCCGGGGCTGTCATGACGCTCAGATTATGGTCAGATCCATTGTTCTACTCGCAGCAGTGTCGGCTGTCGCTTACGGCGGAGGACCCCCAAAGGCGACTCCGAAGGGCCTCTCCGGATCTGCCTGGTCGAGCATCCGCGCGGAATATCAGCGTCATCGCCAGGCGGTGTTTCAAGAGGAGGGCGGCTATCGGGCGCGGAACTATGGGCAGCAATGGGTGACCCGCTTCGACGGCCGCGGGTTCGATGTCACACCGGACGCAGGCAACTGGCGCTGGGGATTGGAACTCCGGAGCTACGGATTTCCGGGCCAGGAACACAGCGTTCAGAGCGGTCGCACGAATGCCAACGTGGAAAAGCTCTCTTACCGCTGGGACGGCGTGATGACGGAGTGGTTCGTCAATGGCAGCCGCGGGCTGGAGCACGGCTTTACGCTGGCGTCGCGCCCGAGTGGCAATGCCCCGGCGCTCACATTGCACCTGGCGGTGCGGGGAACGCTGACGCCGCGCGTGTCGCCGGACGGACGGCGGGTGAGTTTTCTGGACGGTCAAGGCGCGCCCGTGTCTGAACTACTCTGGGCTGAAAGTGACCGATGCCGAGGGCCGCGGAACTGGCCGCCCGCTTCACCCGCGAACCTGGTGGACTGCGGCTGGAAGTGGAAGAGCGCAGCGCGCGCTACCCGATCACGATCGACCCGACTGCCCAGCAAGCGTATCTGAAACCCGCCGCCGTAGGGATCTCGCAGGCAGGCGACTGGTTTGGCTATTCGGTGGCGGTAAGTGGGAACACGGTGGTGGTGGGGGCGCCGCAGGAAGACAGTTCGTCGTTGGGCGTCAACAGCACGCCGAATGAGTTGGCGGCAGGCTCCGCCGGAGCGGCGTACGTGTTCAGCCAGACCGGCGGAGTGTGGAGCCAGGAAGCGTATTTGAAACCGGCGGCGGTGGGGCCCGGAGGACAGGCAGGCGACCACTTTGGCTTTTCGGTAGCCGTCAGCGGGGACACCGTGGTGGTGGGGGCGATCGCGGAAGACAGCGCCTCCACGGGGGTCAACAGCACGCCCGTTGAGGGGGCAACCGATTCCGGTGCGGCGTATGTGTTCATCCGGAGTGGAGGCGTGTGGAGCCAACAGGCCTACCTGAAACCGGGGGCAGTGGGGGCCTCGCAGGCAAGTGACGAGTTTGGCTGGTCGGTGGCGATCAGCGGGGACACGATGGCCGTGGGGGCGTACAACGAGGCCAGTTCCACGACCGGGATCAACAGCTCGCCCAATGAGTTGGCACCCGGCGCCGGTGCAGCTTACGTATTCGTTCGCAGTGGCGGGGTGTGGAACCAGCAAGCGTACCTGAAACCGGCCGCGGTAGGAACCTCGCAGGCAAACGACCACTTTGGCGCTGCGATCGCGGTAAGCGGGGACACCGTAGTCGTGGGGGCATTCCAGGAAGACAGCTCTTCGACGGGGATCAACAGCACGCCCAATGAGGTGGCTGGCGGCGCCGGCGCGGCGTATGTGTTCGTCCGGAGCGGGGGCGTGTGGAGCCAGCAGGCGTACCTCAAACCGGCCGTGGTGGGACCGGGGGGACAAGCCGGTCATCTGTTCGGCACTTCCGTGGCGGTAAGCGGCGACACCGTGGCGGTGGGAGCGGATCACGAATCCAGCTCGACATTGGGAATTAACAGCACGCCAAATGACGGTGCTGGCTCCTCCGGCGCGGTTTATGTGTTCACGCGGAACGCCGGCGTGTGGAGTCAGCAGGCATACGTGAAACCGTCTGCGATCGGAACCACGCAGGCAGGCGACGGCTTCGGCACGTTCCGTCGCACTCAGCGGGGACACATTGGTGGTGGGAGCGATCGGGGAAGACAGTTCCACCACGGGGATCGATAGCACGCCAAACGAGTCGGCAGCCCTCGCCGGCGCGGCTTATGTGTTCACCCGGAGCGGCGGAGTTTGGAGCCAGCAGGCGTACCTGAAACCGGCCGCGGTGGGGACCTCGCAAGCAGGTGACCAGTTTGGCTGGTCGGTGGCCGTGAGCGGAGACACGGTAGTGGTAGGCGCATACCTCGAAGACAGCTCCACATTTGGCGTCAACAGCACGCCCAATGAGGGTGCGGCCGATGCTGGTGCGGCGTATGTGTTCACGCTTGCCGGGCGGAGGGACAGTGGGCGGAAGCAAAGCAGTGATGACCAGTCCGGCAGCCGGAGCGACGCTCAGCGGCGCCAGCGTCACGTTCACGTGGAGCGCAGGTTCGGGTGCGGTTGCCTATTGGCTGGATGTGGGATCGGCGCAAGGCCAGGGAAACCTCTTCGCGCAGAACGTCGGCCTGGCAACCAGCCAGACCGTGAACGGGATTCCTACCGATGGAAGCACGATCTACGTGAAGCTGTGGACTCTGCTCGGCGGCGCCTGGCAGTTCAACGATTTACACCTACAAGGCGGGGGGCGTAAACACCAAGGCAGTGATAACGAGTCCGGCATCCGGTTCCACGCTGAGCGGCGCCAGCGTCACGTTCACGTGGAGCGCGGTTTCAGGCGCAGGGGCCTATTGGCTGGACGTGGGATCGGCGCAAGGCCAGGGAAATATCTTCGGGCAGAACGTCGGGCTGGCAACCAGCCAGACCGTGAGCGGAATTCCCACCGATGGAAGCACGGTCTACGTGAAGCTGTGGACACTGCCGGCGGCACCTGGCCGTCCACCGATTACACGTACAAGGCGGGCGGCGCAAATGCCAAGGCAGTGATGCTGCTTCCGTCACCCACAACGGTATTGGGCGGCGCCAGCGTCACATTCACGTGGAGCGCGGGTTCAGGCGCGGCCGCCTACTGGCTGGATCTGGGATCTGTGCAGGGACAAGGAAACATCTTCGGGCAGAACGTCGCCCTGGCAACCAGCCAGACGGTCAACGGAATTCCTACCGATGGAAGCACGGTCTACGTGAAGCTATGGACGCTGCTCGGCGGCACTTGGCAGTTCAACGATCTACACGTACAAAGCGGCGGGCGGAAATGCAAAGGCCGTGATCACGAGTCCCTTGTCCGGCTCGGCATTGAGCGGCTCCAGCGTTGCGTTCACCTGGAGCGCAGCTTCAGGCGCAACGGCTTATTGGCTGGATGTGGCGACGGCGCAAGGCCAGGCAAATATCTTCGGACAGAACGTCTTGCTGGCAACCAGTAAGACCGTCAACGGAATCCCTACCGACGGGAGTACCGTCTATGTGCGGCTATGGACACTTATCGGTGGCGCCTGGCAGTCCGAGGCGATTACACCTATAAGGCGTCGGGCGGCGGCAAGGCAGTGCTGACGGCGCCGGCGCCGGGCTCGACGCTACCGGTTCCAGCGTCACGTTCACATGGAGTGCTGCCAGCGGTGCGACGAACTATTGGATCGATGTGGGCACTACGGCCGTCGGATTCAATCTCTACGGCCAGAGCGTGGGGCTGGCGACGTCGCAGACTGGTCACCGGGTTGCCAACCGGCGGCGGCACGATCTACGTGCGGCTGTGGACCTTGCTCGGCGGCCTGTGGCAGTACAACGATTACACCTACAAGGCGGCTCCCTAATGACACACCGCGACCGAATTTGCATCGGCGTTATGCGTTTTGTCGAGTGCCTGCCTGGCGCAGGATCTGCAGATCGATGCTGCTTCGGTTTCCAACGCCGGAAGCTACATTGCGCCGAACTACCCGAATGGCGGCGTGTCGCACGGCGGCATGTTCATCGTCAAGGCCGCTGCCGGGAGCGGCGCGCTCGGTGCGTGCGGCGTGAAGGTCGCGGATCAGTTTCCCATCGCCACCACGATGAACGGCACCAGCATGAAGATCGCGATGGGCGGAAGCTCGTTCGACGTCCCCATGATCTACGTGGTGGCCTGCTCGGGAACCGATCAGCTTGCCGGCATCGTCCCTTCGAGCGTGCCGCCCGGGCACGGGTACGCTGACGGTGACGCTACAACGGGCACAGTGGGAGCGCGCCCATCACGGTGGTGGATCGCACGCCCGGCTTCTTCACTATTAACCAGGGCGGGACCGGCGCGGCCATCATCCAGAACTACAATTCCGCCACGGACCTGGTGATCAACACCCTGGCCACGCCGGCGAAACCGGGACAATACGCGATCGCCTGGGGCACGGGCCTGGGGCCGGACGGGCATTCCGACGTGGACGCGCCGCAACCGCACGACATCCCGATCAACCTGGAGCTGTTCGTCGGCGGCAAGCTCGCCACGTGTAGCGTACAAGGGACGTTCGGGCTGCTGCTCCGGCATCGACCAAATCGTGTTTCAGGTGCCGGACGGCCTGGATGGATGCTACGTGCCGGTGGTAGCGAAGATTGGAAACGCAGTCAGCAACTTCACCACCATGTCCGTATCCGCCATCGGGCGGCGTCTGTTCGGACGCCGGCGGACTGAGCGCATCCGATATCCAGGCGGCGCAGCGCAACAACAAAATCCGGCTGGGGATGATGGACCTGTTCCGAGCCGACATCGAACTGGTGACCGGGCCGAACACCGGTTTCGTCACGCGGTCCGACAAGGCCAGCGCCGTTTTCACCGACCTCACATTTGGCGAACTGCTGGGCATGCCGGTCCGGGAGATCTCGACACCGGGCTCGTGCACGGTGTGGCGCGGGAGCGCGAATGATTCCATTCTGAATCGATCCGCCGATTCTGGCTCCGCACATCAACCTGGATGCGGGAACCATTACGGTGCAGCGGCGCCGCCGGGTCCAGTCGCGATGAACTATCGAGGCGATTACTATTCCGCGTTGTTGGGCACCGCGTCGTCCGCGGAGCCGCCGGCGGGTCCCGGACCAACCAGCGGGTTTCTGGAGCCTGGAACGTTCACCGTCTCCTCGCCGGGCGGCGGGCCGCTCCCTGGGGGCAGGCTGATCGGCGCTTTCAGCGCCCAGATCGCAGTCACGGCGCCGCCCAAGTTCGACAACCGCTTTGCAGTCGGCAGCGTGCAGCGGGGCCAGGGAGTGACGGTCAACTGGTCCGGTGTGGATGCTGGAGCGCTGGTGGAGATTCGCGGAGTTTCCGCTCCCAACGATCCGGGAACGCCGGCCGTCACGTTTTTCTGCGTGGAGAAGGCGTAGCGCCGGGCAGTTCACCATCCCTCCGAACGTTTTGCTGAGCCTCCCGGCTGCCGGCAGTTCCACTGCGGCGAGTGGGAGCGCGTTGGGTTTGAGCGTCGGGGTGACCGGGGTGGCGCGGTTCACCGCGCCGGGCGTGGATGCCGGCCTGCTTCGCTACAGTTCGGTGTTCGGGCGGAGCGTCATTTTTCAATAAGAGGGGTCTGTGGCTACTTAGATCCCGCCTTATCAATGCGTTCTGACAGCATGCTCCCATAATTACGTACCCTACCCCTGGATAGGCGCTTTCCATCCCTACCCGTGATAACTTCGTACGGCTAAGTTATCTGGAGGGGGAGGGGATGACCATGACGGGGACAGTTACACAGGCTCGCCTGTTTGCGCTTGGATTGATTCTATTGGCCGGCCAACTGGCTTTTGGCCAGACCTTCGGCTCGATCGGCGGTGAGACGCGCGATTCCACCGGCGCAATCGTCGCCGGCGCCGCGGTAACCGCGGTGAACGTGGGCACCAACGCCACGCGCACCGTGGTGACCAACGATGCGGGCGCCTATGCGTTTCCCTCCCTGCCGCCCGGAACTTATACCGTCAAGGTCGAGAAGGCCGGCTTCAAGACGGTGGTCCGGAATCAGATTGAGTTGCAGGTGCAGCTAGCGGCGCGCGTCGATTTCGAATTGCAGGTCGGGACAAGTCAGCGAATCCGTGGAAGTGCGCGCCGACGCCGCCCTGCTGGTCACCGACAACGCCACCGTCGGCACGGTGATCGAGAACAAGCGCATCGTGGAACTGCCCGCTGAACGGGCGCAACTACCTGCAGTTGGTTTCACTGGCGCCGAACGTCTCCACCGGCTTCTCCGGGCAGGGACAGGCCGGCGCGCGCCAGGGCGGCATCCGCGCCGCCCAGACCATTTCGGTCGCCGGCCAGCGCACCAATTTCAATCACTACACGCTCGATGGCGTGGAGAACACCGACCCGAACTTCAACACCTTCGTCGTGATGCCGTCGATCGACGCGCTGCAGGAATTCAAGGTGCAGACCGGCGTCTATCCGGCCGAGTTCGGACGCCAGACCACGCAGATCAACGTGCTCACCAAGTCCGGCACCAACCAGTATCACGGCACCCTGTTCGAGTTCCTCCGCAACGACAAGATGGACGCCAATCCCTATTCCTTCACGGCTATCCGCACCACCAAGGATCCCTTCAAGTGGAATCAGTACGGCTTCACGCTGGGCGGCCCGGTGCGGATTCCGAAAATCTTCAACGGCAAGGACAAGCTCTTCTTCATGGGGAACTACGAGTCCTACCGCAAGCGCGGGAACACCACCGGACTGTTCTCGCTGGCGCCCGCCGCGGTCCAGGGCGGGGACTTTTCGGCGATCGCCGAACCGGATCTACGATCCCAATTCGCACGCCCTGGCGGCGGACGGCAAGACGATCACGGCGACGCTCGTTCCCGGGCAACATCATTCCGCAAAACCGGATCAGCCCGATTTCGAAAAAGCTCCTGGAGTTCTACCGCACGCCGACGCTGCCCGGCGTCATCAACAACTACGTCACGGCGCTGGCGCGCCCGCAAAATCGCGACCAGTTCATGCTGCGCATGGACTATGTGGAGTCGTCGAAATCCACGTGGGCCGGCCGGTATAGCTGGGGCGACGAGAACGAATCCAGCCCGGGGCTGAACCTGAACGGCACGCAAGCTGGTGACCAACCTCGAACAGTACATGGGGTCGAACACGCGCGTGTTTTCGCCCACCGTGGTCACCGAAACGCGCTTCGGCTACACGCGCTTCTACAATTCGGTCGGCACGCTGCTGGCCTTCCAGCGCAACGTGGTGGACGAGCTCGGCATTCCCGGCTTGAAGGGCGGCGATCCGGTTTCGTGGGGCATTCCCAGCATCGGCATCGCCAACTACAACGGGTATCGGCGACGGCACCGACGGGCCGTTTGAAAACAAGAACAGCACGCTCCAGTTCCTCAACAACACTTCGATCACCCGGGGCAAGCACGCGTTCCGCTTCGGCGGCGAGATCCGCAAAGATCAGTTCAACCAGGTGGGCAACCAATACGGGCGAGGCAGCTTCGGCTTTTCGCACCACGCCCACGCAGGATCCCGGCCTCACGCCAGCTACCGCGCAGGGCGACGCCTTCGCCTCGTTCCTGCTGGGCAACGTCACGCTGACCGAAGTCGCCGCGCAGATCGCGTCCGTCGCAATTCCGCGCCACCAGCTTCGCGCTCTACATCGACGACGTCTGGAAGATTATCGCCCAAGGTGACGCTGTCGCTCGGCCTGCGCTACGAGAACACCCCGCCGTGGGAAGACATCTCCGGCAACCTGACCACGGTCTTCTTCAACGCCTTCGACACCACGCCGAACGTGGCGGACCAGAGCCGCTATCCCGGTCTTCCTGCGCCAGGGAAAGAGTTCCGGCGATCCCTACGCCGGCCTGAAAGTCCGCTGGCCGAACATCCCGCTGGTGCAGGACGGACGCCTCGGCAACCGCCTGGTGAATCGCGACAACAACGATTTCGCTCCGCGCCTGGGCATCGCCTGGAGCCCGACTCCGAAGTGGGCCGTCCGCACGGGAGCCGGGCATGTTCTACAACCAGGACCAGGGCAACCCGCGCTTCGATGTCGGCCGCAACGCCGCCGGCCGCACGCGCAACGACGACAATCCCGACTTCCCCGCCGAGACCTGGCTCAACGGCGCCGCCGGCCTGGTCGGCTCGGTCGCCAATATTCTGACCCCGCAGGCCTTCTCCAACAAGTTCGACCGGCGCACGCCTTACTCCATGCAGTGGCTGTTCAACGTGCAGCGCGAACTCGCCAACAACCTGACCTTCGAAGCCGGCTATGTCGGCTCGCATCAGCCGCCACCTGGAGTCGTATCGCGGCGTCAGCGCCGCGGTTCCCGGACCCGGTACCGTCGCCAGCCGCTCGCCGTATCCGAACTTCGGCCTGCTGGTGCTGGTGGAAAACGGCGGCAACGGCAACTACAACTCCCTGGGCTCCAAGCTGACCAAGCGCTACTCCAACGGCGTGACCGCGCTGGTGTCCTACACCTGGTCGAAATCGATCGATGACACCAGCGGCATCCGCACCTCCGACAGCGACACGCTCTTCTCGCAGGACGGCTACTGCATGCGCTGCGAGCGCGGCCTCTCGGCGTTCGACAATCGCCACCGTCTGGTGATCTCCGGCCTCTACGATCTGCCGTTGGGCAAAGGGCGCAAGCGTGGACATCCGCAACCGCTTCCTCGATGGCGTAGCGGGCGGCTGGCAGCTGGGCTCCATCGTGACCTGGCGCTCCGGATTCCCCATCAACCCGACCGCCGGCGTCAACCGCGCCAACACGAACATCGCGAACGACCGCCCCGACGCCACCGGCCAAAGCGTATCGCTCGCACAACCCCGACCACCGACCAATGGTTCAACACCGCGGCCTTCGCCTTGCAGCCGATCTATAAGTTCGGCAACGCCGGCCGCAACACCGTCCTCGGCCCGCGCGGCTTCTACTTGGATTTCTCCACCCACAAAGATTTCCGCATTAAGGAGGGCCACGAGCTGCAGTTCCGATGGGAGGCGTTCAACCTGCTGAACCACCCGGTGTGGGGCTTCCCGAACACATCTCTCAGCAGCCCCAATTTCGGCCGCATCACATCCACCAACGGGAGCATGCGCCAGATGCAGTTCGCCCTGAAGTACGTCTTCTGAAGTGCTCGCCCTATCGCAATTCAGTCAGATACAAAGAACCTATGAAGACTGTCAGCTGCCGCCAGTAAAGCATGCTCGCCATCTTCTACGCGTATGGACTATTCGCGCAGAACCCAACCTTCACGAAGGACGTCGCGCCCATCCTGCAGAACGCGCTGCCAGGTCTGCCACCGTCCCGGCGAGGCCGCGCCATTTTCTCTACTCACCTACGAGCAGGCGCGCCCCTGGGCCAAGGCGATCAAAGAAGCGGTGCTCGCGCGCAAAATGCCGCCCTGGTTCGCCGATCCGCACTACGGCAAGTTCTCCAACGACAGTTCCCTCCAGCAGAAAGAGATCGACACCCTCGCCGCCTGGGTGGACGCCGGCGCGCCGCAAGGCAATCCGAAGGACATGCCGCCGCCGCGCCAGTTCGCCGACGGCTGGGCCATTCCCAAGCCCGACGCCGTCATCGAATTGCCAACGCCATACGAAATTCCAGCCACCGGCACCATCGAATATCAGCACATCCTGATCCCCGCGCCGTTCCAAGACCGACAAGTGGGTCCAGTTCGCCGAAGCGCGGCCCACCGACCGCGCCCACGTGCACCACATCATCGCCTTCATCCGCGAGCCGGGCTCGGACTGGCTGAAGGATGCCAAGCCCGGAATTCCCTTCGTCCCCGAAAAGCCGAAAGCCGACGAGAACACCGACACCAGCCAACTGCCCAGCGACTTTCTGGTGGGCTACGCGCCCGGCCAGCCGCCGGAGAAGTTCGAGCCGGGACAGGCCAAGCTGATTCGCGCCGGCTCCGACATCATTCTGCAGGTCCACTACACCACCAACGGAAAGCCGGGCACGGACCGCAGCCGGATCGGCCTGGTCTTCGCCAAAGAGCCGCCCGCCAAGCGCGTCTTCACCGTCTCGGCGACCAACGGCAAGTTCAAGATTCCTGCCGGCGATCCCAATCACCGGGTGGATGCCGAGTTCGAACTGGGCGCACGCGGTGACACTGTACGGCCTGCATCCGCACATGCACGGCCGCGGCAAGGATTTCGAGTATCGCGTCGTGTACCCCGGACGGCGAGACTCGCACGCTGTTGAAAGTCCCGAACTACCGCGCCACATGGCAGCTCTGGTACGAGCTTGAGCGAGCCCATCGCGCTGCCCAAGGGCGCCCGGATCGAATGCACCGCGCACTTCGACAACTCGCCAACAACCCGCTCAATCCCGACCCGACCAAGGATGTCGTACTGGGGAGACCAGAGCTGGGACGAGATGATGGTGGGCTTCTTCAACGTCGTCTTCGATGCCGCCACACCGCTGAAGGAGATCTTTCCCGCGCCGGCCGTGGCGCAAGGCCGCCGCGACTGCTGCCGGCGCTCAAACACCGCACTTGCCGCGCCGCGAAGAAGCTGCTGCGTGATCGGGGAAGAGAAGGGCTACCGCCACGAAGCCATCCCCCACGCCATGGCGACCATCGAGCGCCTGGGCCGCGAAACCGGCTTGTGGGACACCGTGATCCGCACCGACACGGAGCCGCTCACCAAGAAGAAGCTCGAATACAACGCCAAAAACCTGAACGATTTCGACGCGGTGCTGTTCTACACCGGCGGCACGCTGGAAATGGACGACCAGCAGAAGGCCGACTTCCTCTCCTTCATCCACGACGACGGCAAGGGATTCATCGGCGTCCACAGCGCCACCATCACCTTCACCAAATGGCCGGAGTACGGCGAGATGATCGGCGGCTATTTCGACGAGCACCCCTGGGGCACGTTCGATGCGCCGATCCTGGTGGAAGACGCCGCGTTCCCCGGCATGGAGCAGTGGGCCAAAGCCTTCGTCCTAAAAGATGAGATCTACCAGGTGAAGAACTTCTCGCGCGAGAACACCCGCGTCCTGATGCGCCTCGATCCCGGCAAGCTGGACCTCGCCAACCCGAAAGTCCATCGCAAGGACAACGACTTCGCCGTGAGCTGGGCCAAAATGTACGGCAAGGGCCGCGTCTTCTACTCCACGCTCGGCCACGTCGATAGCAATTGGGATCTGCCCGAAATGCAGAAGATGTATACCGAGGCCATCAAGTGGGCCCTCGCGCCTGGTCGACGCCGATGCCGCTCCCCGGAGGCTGCCATGATGACGCGCAGAACCTTCACCGGCACGCTCGCCTCCGCCCTCGCCGCACCGCTGCCGGAAAACTCAATCTCGGCATCGGCACGTACACCTACCACAGCCTCTCGATCGACGACATGATCGTGCAGTTAAAGCGGCTGGAGATTCGCGAGATCGAAATGTCGCGCGGCGAATTCATGTTATTCAGCAAGCCCTCGCCGGAGAAATTCCAGTCGGTAAGGACCAAGTTCGACGCCGCCGGCATCCAGTGCGTCTCCTACTACACCGCCACCATCAAAAACGACACCGACCTCGACAACGCCGTCCGCTTTGCGCGACTTGCTCGGTTCGCGCAATATCACCGGCGATGCCACCGGCGGAATCCTGCAGCGCATCGATGAGCGCCTCACGAAAGAGGGCTTGACCTTCGGCATTCACAACCACTACTTCAAGCAGAAGTTCGCCTACGAGAGTCCCGAGGATGTACTTAAGGCCTTGACGGGCCTCTCTAAAACTATGGGATCTTCCCTCGACATCGGACACATCGCGTCCTGCGGCTACGATACCGTGGATGCGGTGCGCAAACTCGCGCCGCATCTCAAGATGGTGCACCTCAAAGATGTCGAGGCATCCGGCGGCGAAGTCAACGTCCTGCTTGGAAAAGGCATCGCACGCATCCCTGAAGTAATGGCCGAGCTGCGCAAAGTCGCCTATAGTGGACTCGTCGCCATCGAATACGAGCACGAAGGGCCCGTCGCCGAGGACGTCCGCCAGGAAGTCGAATACGCCCGCAAGCTCCTCTGAGCCATTCCTCAATTGGGCCGCGACCGCCAGAGGGGCGCGGCCACCCACCTCGTCACGCACCCGCCAATGCGATAAAATCCATCCAATCCCCTATCCTATGGGAATTTTCAAACACCATGTCCCCGCATCCCAGCCCCTCGGTCCGCTGGAAATCACCGTAATGGAAATCGTGTGGGCGCACGGCGAATGCAACGTGCGAGATGTGGTCGATCGCCTGGACCGCCCCCTGGCATACACCACCGTAATGACCACTCTCGACCGGTTGTTCAAAAAGGGTCTGCTCAGGCGGCGCAAATCCGATCGCGCCTTCATCTACTCACCGTCCCTGAACCGTGCCGAGTGGGAGCGCAAGCGCGCGGGTGATTTCGTGGCGGACTTCCTGTCGGCATCCGAACCCTCCCGCGACCTGCTGATTTCCTGCCTGGTGGAGGCAGTCGGCCTTCACGATGAAGCGCTCTTGGACGAGTTGGAACAGAAAATCAAACTGCGGCGCAAAGAGCTGCACCGGAGTCCTCAGTCATGATCGCGCCTTACGGGGCTCGTTTGCTCTGTATCTGTCTGGCCGCTTTTTTGGTCATCCATTTCGTAGTGGGCCTGGCGGTCGCCCTCAGCGGGCGCGCCGCCGTGCGCGCCGCTCGCCGCATGCGGCCCCGCCCGGCGGCAGCATTTCTGCTGGCGCTACGCCTGCTTCCCGCTTTCCTGGCCCTGTTCTTGATCGCTGGACTTTGCGTGCCCAGCTACCTGTGGCTGGAGCCCGACACCAACGTGGAAGAAATCGGCATCCCCTGCCTGATGTCCGCAGTGTTGGCCGCCGCCATCTGGACCATCTCCCTCGTTCGCGGTGCCCGCGCCGCCACGCGCTCCGCTCGCCTCGCCCGCGAATGCCAACTGCTGGGTAGACCGTCTACCGTCCCATGGGCACAGCTTTCTGTCTGGACCCTGAATTCCCCGGCCCCGTTCCTTGCGCTGGTGGGTATCTTCTCTTCTCGTATCGCAATCTCGCGAACCGTGATCGGTGCACTCTCTACATCCCAGTTGGCCGCTGCCCTACGCCATGAGGCCGCCCACCGGACTTCGCGCGACAATCTCAAACGACTGCTGCTGCTGCTGGCCCCCGGCCTGCTCCCCGGCTTCCGCGGCTTTGATGCCATCGAGCGCGGTTGGGCGCGTTTCGCCGAATGGGCCGCCGATGACGAAGCAGCGGCGGGCAGCAATCACCTCTCGCTATCTCTCGCTGCCGCCCTGGTGCGCATCGCCCGCATGGGTGGGACGCTTCACTCCTTGCCGCTCACCACCTCGTTTCTCGGCGATAGTCGCGAGATTTCCGCGCGCGTTGACCGCCTCCTCAATCCCGCGCCGGCCGCTGCCGCGGCTCAGCCGCGCCGCAAAACCCTGATGGCAGTGGCGATCGTTCTCACCTCCGCCTGTGCCGTCATCATGCTGCGGCCCGCGACGCTCCAGTCCGTCCACCGCATCCTCGAACGTTTCATCGATTAGCTACAACACCACGCGTTCATCGCCTTCCCGGCGCGTAATTCTCTCGCGGTCCAGGTACTCCAGCAACGGGATGGCGTACTTACGCGAGATGCCGGTCCACTCCTTGAACTCCGGCACGCGAAAGCGTTCGCCCCTGTGCCTGCCCAGCAATTCGCGCAACTGACCGATCGCCGTCTGGTGAAAAACCAGATCGTCGCTGATCCGTACCAGCCGCTTTTCCCGCAGCAGTATCTGTAAGAGCGACCGTGCGCGCACCGGCTCCACACCGCATTTTGCAAGCACTTCCGCCATCGCCGGCACAGCCAGTCCGGCGCCCTCGAAGGCCTGCTCGATCTTTCCCCGCGCCTGCTCCTCGTCCTCTTTCAGCACCATTTTATGGCCGCGCGAGCGCACCAGTTCCCCATCGGCGACAATCTCCTTCGCCTCCGCCACCAGCGCATCCAGAACGAAGAGGGGCGCGCCGCCGCGAAGTTCCTGCCGGGGAATGCCGGGCAGCAGCGGATTCTCTTGGTGAAACTCGCGCACCATCTTCACCATGCGCTCGCGCTCCGCCTGCATCCACCCACGATCCATATACCAGGGCTGTGGCTGGGCGATCGTCACCACCTGAGCCTTGGCGGCCGCGGCGGAAATTTCGGCGGCGCTCATTCCGGTCCGCGCCACCAGTTCCGCCATATCCAAGCCGTACGGAGCTTCACGCACCAACAGCGCCACGCGCGCCGCCGCATCGCCGGTGTGCAGCGTTTCCAGCCGCGCCTTCACGCCATCCCCCTTGCGATAGCGCCGCGCGCCCGTGTCCACCACGACCCCGCCCCCAATCGTCACCACCGGCGAGAACATGCGGATGATGAAGCGGTCGCCAGGTACCAGCAGCGCCGCCTCCCGCAGGATCAGGCGCACATATGCGGAACTCCCCGGACGCATCGCCGCCGTACCTTCCAGCATTCGCACCTCGGCCTCGATCTCCGCTGTCCCCGAATGGAAATGCACCGGCGCCCGATGTTTCAGTGGCTTCGCTGAGGCCAGCAGGTCCAGGCGGCAATCAATCTGCTTCACCGCGTGGAAACGGCCCGGCTCGCTCAGTACATCGCCCCGCGCCAGTTCCGCCGGCTCAATGTCCGCCAGGTTCACCGCCGTGCGCTGTCCCGCCCGCGCCCGGCCGGCCGCGCTGCCATGCACCTGCACGCCGCGCACTCGCAACCTGCGCCCGCCGGGGTAAACCTCCACTTCCTGTTCCTTGGTCACCGACCCGGAAATCAGCGTACCCGTAGCCACCGTGCCGAAACCCTTCACCGAAAACACCCGGTCGATGGGCAACCGGAAGTATCCCGCCGCGTTCTTCTCTCCAATCTCTGTCGCCACCCGCTTCAATTCGCGCCGCAAGTCCTCCAGGCCCGCCCCGGTCACCGAACTGACCGGCACCATCGGCGCGCCCTCCAGAAACGAGCCCGCCACCATCTCTTCCACCTCCAGGCGAACCAGTCCGAGAATGTCGTCATCCACCAGGTCCGCCTTGGTCAGCGCGATGATACCGCGCCGAATGCCGAGCAGCCGGCAGATGTCGAAATGCTCGCGAGTTTGCGGCTTGATCGATTCGTTGGCGGCCACCGTGAACAGCAGCAGGTCGATGCCGCCCACCCCGGCCAGCATGTTCTTGATGAAGCGTTCGTGCCCGGGCACATCCACAAATCCCAGCCGCAATGCCGGTGTCAGTTCCAGGTGCGCGAACCCCAGGTCGATGGTGATCCCCCGGCGCTTCTCTTCCTCCAGCCGGTCCGCGTCGATCCCCGTCAGCGCCTTCACCAGCGCCGTCTTTCCGTGATCGATATGTCCCGCCGTTCCGACGATGATGTTCTTCATGCGCTTGTTACAGTGTAGAAGTGCTCCCCTGGCTTCTGCTTGCCCTCGTCGTGGGCTCGCTGGTCTACTGCGTCCTCACCGTTGTCGCCGCCGTGCGTTATCGCAGCGTGCGGCCCCCTGCCTTGCACCATCACACGCCCATCAGCGTCCTCAAGCCGCTGGCCGGAATCGATGACGGCCTGGAAGAAAACCTGAGCACCTTCTTCGAACAGCGCTACTCCGATTTCGAGATCCTCTTCGCCGTGCGCAATCCCACCGACCCTGCGATTGCCGTGGCGGAACGCCTCCGCGCCCGCTATCCCGGCGTACCTTCGCAGCTCATCGTCACCGGAGAGCCGCCGTATCCCAACGCCAAAGTCTACAGCCTGGACCGTATGCTCGCGGCGGCCCGCCACGATCTTCTCGTCATGTCGGATAGCGATATCCGCGTGACCCCGGACCTGCTGGCCGTGACCGCCGCCGAGTTTCAGGACGCGGAGCTCGGTCTCGCCACATGCCCTTACCGCGCCGTGCCGGGGCGCAGTTTCTGGAATACCCTGGAGGCCATCGGACTGAATACCGAATTCATTGGTGGCGTGCTGGTGGCGCGCATGCTGGACGGAATGAAGTTCGCCCTGGGCCCCACCATCGCGGCGCGCCGCGCCACCCTGGAAGGCATCGGCGGCTTCGATGCCGTGAAGGACTTTCTCGCCGAAGACTTCATCATGGGCAACCTCGCCGCGGCACGCGGTGATCACGTGATCTTATCCTCTTACGTCATCGAGCACCACATCGGTGCGCAGACTCTCGCGGCCAACTTGCGGCATCGCCTCCGCTGGAATCGCAGCACCCGCCGCTCCCGTCCCGCGGGCTACGTCGGACAGCTCTTCACCAATCCGCTGCCTCTCGCCCTCCTGCTCTGGGCGGCGCGCCCGCAATGGTGGCCCATCGCCGCCGCGACCCTACTCCTCCGCGCCGCCGCGGCATTGGCGACCGCCGGTTACGTCCTCCGCGATCCCCTCACAGCGCGCCTCTTCTTTCTCCTCCCCCTACAAGACATCTTGAGCTTCGCCATGTGGCTGGCCGGCTTTTTCGGCAATACGATCCTCTGGCGCGGAAGAAAGTATTACCTACGGGCGGACGGAAGGTTCGAACTGGTGCAGTGAATTCGGGATTGAACTTGTGCGATAATCTTACTGGAGTCTTACCAAATGGAAACGACACGACTTTCCACAAAGGGCCAGATCGTGTTGCCCAAGACCATTCGCACCTCTCGAGCCTGGGGCCCCGGCACAGAGTTCACCGTCGAGGAAACCCGCGACGGCCTTCTGTTGCGTCCCGCCGCTGGTTTCCCGGAAACCAACCTCGCCCAAGTCGCCGGCTGCCTTCGGTCCAAAGGCAAGCCGAAGACCCCCGCACAGATGCGTGCCGCAATCGAACGGGAAGTGAATCGTCGTCATGACCGCGGTCGATACTAACGTCGTCGTCCGCCTGCTGACGCAGGACGATCCCAAACAGGCCGCTGCCGCGCGATCGCTCTTTGCAGCCGGACCAATCTGGGTCGCAAAGACAGTCTTGCTGGAAACCGGCTGGGTCCTGCGCAGCCTGTACGGGTTCGATGAAAGTGCGATTCGCGACGCCCTCACAAAACTGCTTGGTCTCAAGAACGTCCACACAGAAGATAAGGCCTCTATGGCGGACGCCCTCGCGCTGACGGCCCACGGAATCGAGTTGGCCGACGCGATTCACTTGAGCAGCCGGCCGACCGAAGCCCTCTTCGTCTCCTTCGACCGATCCCTTGTTCGCCGGGCGAACCGCGCGGGAATTACACGCGTTTCGACAGCCGTCACCCCGCGCGGGAACTAACCCCCCGCAATCGCCCCTACCAGCAGGAAAGGCTCCGCGCCCGACGCCACCGCCTCGGGCAACAAAGCGTCCGGCGACTCATGTGACAGATCCTCCGAACAAGCGAAGAACCGCACGAACGGCCTGCGCTGCCCGGTGACCTGATCGCGAATCGTTCCGCGCAGCATCGGATACCGAGCCTCCAGAGCGTCTAGGACCGACCGCTGCGTCACCGGCCCCTCCACCTCGAGTTGCACTTCGCCAGACGTCTTCGCCAGATTCCGCAAATGTGCCGGAAGAACGATCCGAATCATGGCAGTGTCTGGACTTCGACCGACACCACCGCCGGCAGATCGCGTACAATCGGCGCCCAGTTGTCTCCCGCATCGGTCGAGGCGTACACCTGCCCGCCCGTCGTGCCAAAATACACGCCGCAAGAATCGAGCCGGTCCACCGCCATCGCGTCGCGCAGCACGTTGACGTAGCAATTGCTCTGCGGCAAGCCGTTGGTGAGCGGCTCCCACTCGTTGCCGCCTACGCGACTGCGATACACCCGCAGCTTTCCCTCCGGCGGATAATGCTCCGAGTCGCTCTTGATCGGCACCACATAGATCGTTTCCGGCTCGTGCGCGTGCACGTCGATGCAGAAACCAAAGTCGGTTGGCAGGTTGCCGCTCACTTCGCGCCAGTTGTCGCCGGCGTCATCGCTACGCATCACGTCCCAGTGCTTTTGCATGAATAGGACACCGGGGCGCGATGGGTTCATCGCGATCCGGTGCACGCAGTGGCCCACCTCCGCGGTGGGATCCGGCATGATCTCCGAAACCAGCCCGCGCGTGATCGGCCGCCACGTCTGCCCCGCGTCGTCGCTGCGAAAAGCGCCCGCTGCCGAGATCGCCACGAAAATCCGCGCAGGGTCGCTCGGATCCAGCAGGATCGTGTGCAGGCACATTCCGCCGGCGCCGGGCTGCCAGCGGGACCCCGAGCCGTGGCCGCGCAATCCCGTCAGTTCCTGCCACGTCTGCGCGCCGTCGGTGGAGCGGAAAATGGCCGCGTCTTCCACTCCCGCGTAAACCGTGTCCGGATCGGTGAGCGATGGCTCCAGGTGCCAGACCCGTTTGAACTCCCAAGGGTGCGGCGTGCCGTCGTACCACTGATGCGTGCCCACTTCGCCTTCGTAGGCGAACTTATTGCCCACCGGCTCCCAGCTCTTGCCCCCATCATTGGATCGCTGGATCAGTTGGCCGAACCAGCCGCTGGACTGCGAAGCATACAGTCGATTCGGGTCCGCTGGCGACCCCTTCAGGTGGTACATCTCCCAGCCCCCAAAATGCGGGCCGGCCACGTCCCAATCCTTCCGCTTGCCGTCCGACGTGAGGATGAACGCGCCCTTCCTCGTTCCCACCAGAACTCGCACGCTACTCATACTTCACCTTGCCCTCACAGTTCACCATCCATGGAATACCGTATTGATCGGTCAACATCCCCCAGCGCTCGGCCCAGAACGTTTTCTGGATCGGCATCCCCACGGTCCCATTCTCCGCTAGCGCGTGAAAGATACGTTCTGCGTCTGCCACCTGCTCCACGGCGATGTTTACCGAGAAGCCCTGCGGCGTTTTGAAGTGGTCCGGCGGCGCATCCGAACCCATCAGTATGGTGTCACCGGCTTTCAGGGTGACATGCATGATCTTGTTGAGCCATTCCGGCGGCACCTGTTCCGCGGCGGGCGTACCAGCATGGGTGAACATCGCTAAAATTTTGCCCCCGAGGACCTGCTCGTAGAACTTAAACGCCGCCTCGCACTGGCCGTTGAATACCAGATAAGTATTGAGCTGCATCGTACCCTCCTATAACTTGAAATAGTTCCCTGTGGGGCAGGCTGGCAGCCTGCGGCGGGATGTCATCCCGCCTACCTCTTCCCCACACTCCAGTACGGTATTGAACCACAGTTAACCACCCTCGGCCTGATCTAACCAGCCGGCAAATCCGGCAACTCAATGACCGGGCGGATCTCGACCGTCCCCACCCGAGCCCCCGGAATCCGTCCCGCAATCCCGATTGCCTCGTCCAGATTGCCCGCTTCCACCAAAAAATATCCGCCAAGGTGTTCGCGCGTCTCGGCGAACGGACCATCGGTCACCAGTCGCCTCCCGTCGCGCACTCGTATGCTCGTGGCCGTCGAGGTAGGCTGAAGCGGGGAGGCCGCCAGATAATGGCCGCTCGCCTTAAGCTCCTCCGCAAGTTCCGTCGACTCCACGTAACAATGCTCCCGCTCCGCCTCGTTCAGAGCCTGATCCTCCATGTAGATCAGCATCATGTACTTCATTGCTGCGCCTCCATCCCTATATCGAACGGCGGGCGGCCGGATCGACATCCCCGCCGGGAAATATTTACAATTCAGTGTATGTCCATCGAAGCCGCCACGGCGGTTGACGCACTCTATCGCTCGGATTGGGGCAGGATCGTCGCCACCCTGATCGGCATGATTGGCGATTTCGACCTCGCCGAAGAGTGCGCCCAGGAGGCCTTTGCGGCAGCCGTAGACCAGTGGCGGACCTCCGGCGTCCCGGAATTCCCCCGAGCCTGGATCATCCAAACCGCCCGCCACAAAGCCATCGACCGTCTGCGCCACCGCACCCGGTCCGAGGAAAAACTCAAGGTATACGCCGCCAGCGGCATGATCCCCGAAGTCGAGGAACCGAACTACGACACGAACGAAATTCCCGACGACCGTCTGCGTCTGATCTTCACCTGCTGCCACCCCGCCCTCGCGCCCGAAGCCCAGGTAGCGCTCACGCTCCGCACCTTATGCGGTCTCGAAACCGACGAGATTGCACGGGCGTTTCTGGTACCGCCCACGACCATGGCGCAGAGGCTCGTGCGCGCCAAGCGCAAGATTCGCGACGCCGGCATTCCCTACGTCGTGCCCGAGACGAAGGACATGGCCGAGCGGCTCGATGCCGTCCTCACCGTCATCTACCTGGTATTCAACGAAGGCTACGCCGCCACTCGCGGTGGCCCCCTGCTTCGTACAGACCTCTGCACCGAGGCCATCCGGCTCGGCCGCCTCGTCAGAACACTGCTCGCTCCCGAGGCGCCCGCCGAGTCCACCGCCCTGCTCGCCCTCATGCTCCTGCAGGACGCGCGGCGCGACGCCCGCCTCGATCCCGCCGGCGACATCGTGATCCTTGAGGAACAGGATCGCCGCCGCTGGGATCAACCCGAGATTGCCGAAGCCCTGCCGCTGGTGGTGGAGGCATTTCGCGGCGGACCCGGGCCCTATGCCGTACAGGCCGCGATCGCCGCGCTGCATTGTCAGGCAGCCCGCGCGGAAGATACCGATTGGCCCCAGATTCTGCGCCTCTACGATCTTCTCGAACGCCTGCAACCCTCACCCATCGTGTCGCTGAACCGGGCCGTCGCCGTGGCGATGGTGCAGGGTCCACTCGCGGCGCTTCCGCTGATCGAGGAACTGGCCGCCGGCGGCGAACTCAGCGGCTATCATCTGCTTCATGCGGCGAAGGCCGATCTGCTCCGCCGCGCCGGGTCCTTCGCGGAAGCGGCGGAGAGTTACGCACGCGCTCTGGAACTGTCCACCAATGAGAGCGAACGCCGCTTTCTCCAGCGGCGGCTGCGCGAAGTTCAAGCACCCCCGTTACAATAGGACGCAATGAACCGCCTCGATGAAGTACGCCGGCGCCACCAGGTCGCCGAGCAGGGCGGCGGACCCGAGCGCCGCGCCCGTCAGCACAAGGAAGGCAAACTCTGCGCCCGCGAGCGCATCGAACTCCTGCTCGACGACGGATCGTTCGAGGAGCTCGACAAGCTGGTGACCCATCGCTGCCGCGATTTCGGCATGGAGGAGCAGATCGTCCCCGGCGATGGGTTCGTCACCGGCTACGGCCGCGTCGACGGCCGCCTGGTCTACGTCTTCGCGCAGGATTTCACCGTCTTCGGCGGCTCCCTCTCCGAAACCAACGCCCAGAAAATCTGCAAGATCATGGACCTGGCTCTAAAGACCGGAGCGCCGCTGATCGGTCTCAACGATTCCGGCGGCGCGCGCATCCAGGAGGGCGTCGTCTCGCTCGCCGGATATGCCGATATCTTCCTGCGCAATACTCTGGCCAGCGGCGTGGTGCCGCAGATTTCCGCCATCATGGGACCCTGCGCCGGCGGCGCGGTCTATTCGCCCGCCATCACCGATTTCGTATTCATGGTGGACCACACCAGCTACATGTTCGTCACCGGTCCCGACGTCATCAAGACCGTGACCCACGAAGACGTCACCAAGGAAAAGCTGGGCGGCTCCATGACCCACAATTCGGTGAGCGGCGTGGGCCACTTCATCGCCGCCGACGATGCCGAGTGCCTGCCGCATGATTCGCGAACTGCTCACCTACCTGCCGCAGAACAATCGCGAGGATCCGCCGCGGCGCGCCCAGCAACGACCCCGCCGACCGCATGGACGCCGCGCTCGACACCATCGTCCCCACCGAATCCAACCTGCCCTACGACATCAAGGACGTGATCCATCGCGTCGTGGACGATGGCGAATTCTTCGAGGTCCACGAGCACTTCGCCCGGAACCTGGTGGTGGGCTTCGCCGCATATGGACGGCCGCTCCGTCGGCATCGTCGGCAACCAGCCCGCCTTCCTCGCCGGCTGCCTGGACATCAACTCCTCCGTAAAAGGCGCGCGCTTCGTGCGCTTCTGCGATGCCTTCAACATCCCCATCCTCACGTTCGAAGATGTGCCGGGCTTCCTTCCCGGCACCGAGCAGGAATTCGGCGGCATCATCCGTCACGGCGCCAAGCTGCTCTACGCCTATGCCGAGGCCACCGTCCCCAAAATCACCGTGATCACGCGCAAAGCCTACGGCGGCGCCTATTGTGTCATGGGCTCCAAGCACATCCGCACCGACATCAATCTGGCCTGGCCCACCGCGGAGATCGCCGTGATGGGTCCCGGAAGGCGCGGTCAACATCGTCTACCGCCGCGAACTGGCCGCCGCCAAGACCAGGATGCCGTGCGCCGCCAGAAAATCGAGGAGTTCCGCGAACGCTTCGCCAACCCCTTCATCGCCGCCGAACGCGGCTTATGTCGACGACGTCATCGAACCGCGCGAAACCCGTCCGCGCGTCATTCGCGCCCTGCGCATGCTGGAGAACAAGGTCGATACCATGCCCCGCAAGAAACATGGCAACATACCTCTATGAGGTTGCTCGCCTGTTGTCTTCTGATGACCGCTGCCGCGTCCGCCCAGGATCGCCAGGCGGTGGACTGGCGCAAGCTGGAACCCGAGATTCTCTCGACCTTCACCACCCTGCTCAAGATCGACACCAGCAATCCGCCCGGCAGGGAGACCCTGGCCGCCAACGCGATCCAGGCCATCCTGGACCGCGGAGGCATCCAGTCGCGCCTGTTTGCCCTCGACCCCGAACGCGCCAACCTGGTGGCGCGCATCAAAGGCAACGGAAAGAAGAAGCCCGTCCTGATCATGGGCCACACCGACGTAGTCGGCGTGCAGCGCGAGAAGTGGACCGTCGATCCCTTCGGCGCAGTGAACAAAAACGGCGTCATCTACGCCCGCGGCGCGCGTGACGACAAGCCGCACGTGATAGCCGGCATCATGATCCTGCTGCTGCTCAAGCGCATGAATATCCAGTTGGATCGCGACGTGATCTTCCTTGCCGAGGCCGGCGAAGAGGGCACCAGCACCTTCGGCATCGATTACATGGTGAAAGAACATTGGCCGGAGATCGAGGCCGAGTACGCCATTGCCGAGGGCGGTTCCATCGTCGAAGAGAATGGCAAAGCGCACCACATACTGATCAGCAACACCGAAAAATCTCCGCAGCGGATACGCCTGGTGGCCCACGGACCCGCCGGCCACGGCTCGCGGCCCGAGATGGCCAACGCCGTCGTCCACCTCGCCCAGGCCGTGGAGCGCGCCGGCAACTGGCAGACCCCCATGCGCCTCGGAGACACCACGCGCGCCTACTTCGAACGCCTGGCCGGCGATTTCGCCGCCCCAATCGGCGGCCCGCTATCGCGACATCCTCAACCCCGCCCGCGCGGCCGAAACCGACCGCTACTTCCGGCAGAACGAACCCGGCCACTACTCCATCCTGCGGACCTCGGTGGTGCCCACCATCGTCAATATCGGATTCCGCTCGAACGTGATCCCTTCCGAAGGCGAAGCCATGCTCGACGTACGCGCCCTGCCCGACGAAGACATGACGAAGTTCGTCGCCGAACTGCGCCGCGTCATTGACGACCCGTCGATCGAAGTAATCCCGCCCAAGACCAACGCGCGTCCCGTGGCGCCGCCCTCGCGCATCGATACCGATCTCTTCCGCGCCTTCGAGAAGACGGGAGACCGCCTGTTCAACGTGCCCGTCGCTGCCCAACATGATGACCGGCGCCACCGACAACGCACAACTCCGCGCCAAAGGCGTACAAGCCTACGGCATCGGTCCCATCGTCACTCCGGAAGAAGGCCCGCTCGGCGGAGCGCACACCGACGACGAGCACATCTCGGTGCGCTCACTCATGGCCCTGATCGAGTACCTCTGGAATGCCCTCATGGAAGTTGGATAGGGCTGCGGCTGGATTGGCGGACACACACTCAGGATTTGCCCTTCTCCTTCAGGAATGTTCCCCGTTCCAACTCCTCGAACGCCTGCTGCAGCTGCTCCTGCGTATTCATCACAATCGGCCCGTACCACGCCACCGGCTCCTCCAGCGGCTTGCCCGAAACCAGCAGGAAACGAATCCCGTCCTCGTCCGGCCTGCACTTCCACTTCATCGCCCCGGTCGAACAGCACCAGCGACCGGTTGTCCAGCCTCCGACGGCGGCGCCGTCGTGTCCAGCCACCCGACACCTTCCGTCGGCACCGCCAGCGGCGCCGATGCATTGCAGAACTTCCCCGCGCCCGAGAAGACATACGCGAACGCGTGGCGCGTCGTCTCCACCGGCAGAGTCTCCGCCGTCCCGGCGGCACCGACACATCCAGGTAGACCGGCTCCGCCGCGATTCCGTCCACCGGCCCGGACTTGCCCCAGAAAGTTCCGCACACGATCGCGAACCTGCGTCCCGTCGTCGTCGGTGATCGTCCGGAATATCGGGCGCCTTCACTTCCTGGTAGCGCGGCGCTGTCATCTTCAGCGACGCCGGCAGGTTCGCCCACAGTTGAAAGCCGTGCATGCGGCCCGCCGGGTCGCCCTTCGGCATCTCCTGGTGAATGATCCCGCTGCCCGCCGTCATCCACTGCACGTCGCCCGCGCGCGATGGCGCCGCGATTGCCCATGCTGTCGCCGTGCTCCACGGTTCCCGCCAGGACATAGGTGATCGTCTCGATCCCGCGGTGCGGATGCCACGGGAAAGCCGGCCAGATAGTCCTCCGGCACGTCGTTGCGGAAATCGTCGAGCAGCAGAAACGGGTCGAAGTCGGACGTATTGCCGAAGCCAAACGCGCGGCGCAGATGCACGCCCGGCGCCTTCGAGCGTGGGCTTGGACTTGAATGAGACGTTTGACCGGTCGAATCGACATTTCTTGCCTCCGATATCGAGAGTCTAACCCACCCGGCGCCAATTTCGGTATAGAGTATCTGACATGACAAGAGGGGATCGCGTATGACTCGCCGTTCGCTGATCATGAGCGCCGTGGCCATGGCCCTGCGCAAGGAGAAGGTGGACGAAGCCGTCGCCCTAATCCAGACCCAGGTGGACTCTGGCAGCGTACGCGCTGCCTCGCTGCACGTCTGCCAGGGCAAGCAGATCGTCGATCGCGCCTTCGGCGCCGCGAAAACTCCGGCGGCCGTCTTCCTCCTTGCCTCCATCTCCAAACCGATGACCGCCTCGGCCGTCATGCTGCTCTCCGACCGGAAGCAGCTCTCGCTGGAAGATCCGGTGAACAAATTCATTCCCGAATTCCGCGGCGGCGAGAAGGACCGTATCCTGCTTCGCCACCTGCTCACTCACACCTCCGGACTGCCCGACATGCTCCCGGAGAACGACGCGCTCCGCAAGCGCCACGCGCCGCTCAAAGATTTTGTCGCCGCCACCTGCACCACGCCGCTGCTGTTCTCGCCCGGGACCAGCGTGAAGTATCAGAGCATGGGCATCCTGCTGGCCGCGGAGATTGTCGAGCGCGTCAGCAAGCGCCCTTTGCCGGGATTCCTGCGTGACGAGATCTACCGCCCGCTCGGCATGAAAGATACTTCGCTCGGCCTCGGCGGGCGCGATCTCAACGAGACCATGCAGTGCCAGGTGGAGGAACACAACGACTGGGATTGGAACTCCGCCTACTGGCGCAACCTCGGCTCTCCCTGGGGCGGCGCGCATTCCACCGCCGCCGACGTGGGCCGCTTCCTGCGCTACTTCGTCGAACCCAGCCCGCCCGTCCTGAAGCCGGCCACCGCTGCCGCCATGATTACCGACCAGAATCGCGGCCTGAACACGCCGTGGGGAATCGGCTGGATGCTGTCGCGCGGCATGGGCAAACACTCGTCGCCGCGTACTTTCGGGCACAGCGGCTCCACCGGCACCATTTCCTGGCTGGATCCCGAAAAGGGCGTCAGCTTTGTGCTGCTCACCACAAAGCCCTCGGCGCTTTCCAACCGCTCGCTGCTCGCGCCCGTCTCTGACGTGATTTCAGAAGTCGCTTAGGCTGAACCCGCGCATTGCCTATGCGTTTCGTCAGCATCCTGTTGTTCCTCTTCGCCCACCTGCAGGCTCAACAGAGCCGCGTCGTCGCTATCTCGCACCGGGGAGAGCACCTCCGTCATCCGGAAAACACGATGCTCGCATATCGCGCCGCCGTCGACGCCGGGGCGGACTTCATCGAAACGGATGTACGCACAACCGCAGATCGAAGACTCGTGATCATGCACGATAGCACCGTCGACCGGTGCACGAATGGGCGCGGTGATGTAGCCCATATGACCCTCGATGACATCCGCAAGCTCGATGCCGGCATCAAATCCGGCGCAGAATTTGCCGGCGCCGCGGTACCAACGTTCGACGAGGTTCTGGAATTCGCTCGAGGAAGGATCGGCGTCTATATCGATGCCAAACAGATTTCCGCACAGGACCTGGTCGCGGCGGTCGCCAGGCACAAAATGCAGGAACGCGTGGTCCTCTATGGCAGCCTCGATCTGCTGCGCGCCGTACATCGGATGAATGCACGCATCAAGCTGATGCCGGAGGCCTCCAGCGTTGAAGTCGCAACCCGCATCGTCGAGCAATTGAAGCCACGAGTGATGGCGTTTGACGCGCGCGATTTCACAGACGAGACCATCGCAGTGGCCGCAAATGCCAAAGCAGATGTCTACGTGGATCGACTCGGACTCGCGGATACTCCAGAGTCCTGGGAAGAGGCCGTACGCCGCGGCGCGACCGGCATTCAGTCCGACCATCCGGCGGAACTGGTGCGGTTTCTTCGGAGCAAACACTGGCACAGGTAGGCTGCACGCACTCCCCGCCCTTAGCTTGCCGGGATGATTCAGACGCCGCTTAAGCTGAAGCTGCGCATCGACAGATTCCCGTGATGGAATCCCGCGAAGATCGTCTCCACACGGTCGTCCGGCCACGAAGCGCCCATCACCACGAACAGCGGGTCAAAATGTTCCGTGGTGGGCACCGACAGGCGGCCGTGCGGAGCCGAGCGGCGGTACTCGTACAGCTTCCCGATCTCGCGCTTCTCCACCTGCTCCGCCACCCAGCCATCGAACTCCGCCGCCCATTCGTCCACCGGCGCGTTCTTGTCGGCCATGCGCACCCGCGACAGATTGTGTACGATCCCGCCGCTGCCCACTACCAGCACACCGTCGTCGCGCAGCGGACGCAGCGCGCGTCCCAGTTGAAACA
The DNA here is from genome assembly GCA_963792055.1 of uncultured Solibacteraceae bacterium. Taxonomy (GTDB): domain Bacteria; phylum Acidobacteriota; class Terriglobia; order Bryobacterales; family Bryobacteraceae; genus Solibacter. The sequence continues at coordinate 145,433 of CAWBUV010000015.1, forward strand.
GTTGCGGCGGATCAGAAACGGCATGGAAACCTCCAGCACCGGAAGCTTCGCCTCCGGCCACGCCAGTCGCGCCGGAACCCATGCGCCGTGATCCAGCCCGCGCACCGTATCGAAGGTCGTGTCCTGATCGCCGGCCAGCAACACGCCGGCGATCCGGGCCGCCAGCCCCGGGTCTCCCGGCGACGGGTATTGGATGCGGTAGAGTTCGTCCGGAAAGCCGCCGAAGTCGTAAAGCAAGGGCATGTGGTCCCACGCCGTCACGCGCAACGGACGCGATACCTGCCAGTGCGCCGAAATGATCAGGATCCCCGCGCGTCCAGATGCCTGTCGCCGAAGGCGCGCAGCGCCGCGGCATGCGCGTCGCCGCCCAGAGCCGACATAGGCGACCCGTGCGCCAGAAATACCGCCGGTTTCCGCATGACTCTCCTCCAAATGAAAAAGGGGACAGACGCACAAGCGCCTGTCCCCTTTCTTGAATACGCGACTACTCTTCTTTTGCGACTACCACGGTGATTTCCACCGTGACGTCCTTATGCAACCGCACCGGGATCTTGTACTCGCCCAACTGCTCGTATGGGCTCGTCCAGTTGAATCTTGCGGCGGTCGATGTTGTAGTTCTGCGCGGCCAGAGCTTCAGCGATATCCTTGCTCGTCACCGAGCCGAACAACTGATCGTTCTCGCCGGCCTTCTGCGCGATCCGTGACGGTCGCCCCGGTCATGATCTTGGCCAGTTCCTGCGCCTCGCCCTGAACCTTGGCTTCCTTGCGCAGATGCGCCTGGCGCTCCTGCTCCACGATTTTCTTATTGGATTCGGTGGCCGCCACGGCCATACGCTTCGGCAGCAGGAAATTGCGGGCGTACCCCGGCGCGACCTTGACGACCTGCCCGCGGGTGCCCAGATTTTCGATGTCTTCTCTCAGAATGACTTCCATCCATTTCCTCCTGCCTTAGAACGCGGCCGCGAACGGCAGCAGCGCGATGTTTCGCGCCTTCTTGATCGCGTCCGTGAGCCGCCGCTGGTGCGGCGCGCACACGCCCGAAATGCGGCGCGGCACAATCTTGCCCCGCTCCGCCACAAAGGCGTGCAGCATCTTCACGTCCTTGTAGTTGATATCGTCGATCTTCTCGACGCAGAACCGGCATACCTTCTTGCGCCGGAAATACTGCTTCTTCTGGGTGGCAACCGCTTTGTCGCCGCCGGTGGGCCGCTGCGATGCGCTGCCTGGTCTTCCTTTAGATTCCGCCATGGCTTATGCCTCCTTCGGCAGGCCCGGAAGGGGCGCGCCCGGTACTGGTCCTGCTGCTGGTGGTTCGGTCATCTGCTGCGCCAGGGAAGGCTGCGCCGGAACCGGCGTGGCCGGGGCATTCAGGGCGCGCTTCGCCGCCCGCTTGTCCCGTTCCTTCTTGCGCTTGTCCAGCCGCTTCAAGCGTCTCGTCGATGCGCACCGTGAGGAATTTCAGGACCACGTCCGATACTCGCAGACGCCGTTCCAGTTCCTTCACCACGTTGGGCTCGCCCGAGAACTGGAAGAGCACGTAGGTCCCTTCCCGGTACTTATCCACGCGGTAAGCCAGCCTGCGCTTGCCCCACTTATCGACTTTGTCTACCGTTGCGCCTGCCGTGGTCAATTGAGTCTTTAGAGTCTCAACGAACGCATCGACCTCTTCGTCTGGCGCATCCGGCTTTACTATGAACAACTCTTCGTAAATCCGTGTCATGCTTCCTCTGTGTTTAAGCCTGGGGCGCGACGATTGAATTTCGTCATGGACTTTTCGACGCCTTCGGCAATTATGGAACGAACCGCATCGGCCGCTAAGCCTATAAATTCGTCCAATTCCTTCATTTGCGAGCGCTTGATCGGCGCCAGCACAAATTCCGCACCATCCCGAATCGGATGGCCCGGATGAATTCCTAACCTAACCCGCACGATCTCGTTGGTCTTCAAACTCTGGATCGCCGATTTCATCCCGTTGTGCCCGGCTGCCGAGCCCTTCGGTTTGATCCGCAGCATCCTCCAGGGAAGGTCCAACTCGTCATAGACAACCACGAGCTGCCCCAATTCGATTCCGTGCTTTTCCATCAGCGGCGCGAGCGAAGTGCCGCTGAGATTCATAAACGTTTGGGGCTTGGCCAGCATCACCTCGCGCCCGTCGATTTCGCCCAAACCGACCAGCGCCTTGGAATCCCTGCGGGTGACGCGTATGCCATGCTGCTCCGCCAACCGGTCCACTGCCAGAAACCCGAGATTGTGCGGCGTGAGCGCGTACTCCTCGCCAGGGTTTCCCAAACCGGCCACCAGGAACATGGCGCCTTACTTCTTCTTGCCCTTGTCTTTTTCCTCGGCTTCTTCTTCCTTCTTGCCCTTCTTGACCACTTCGGGCTCGGCGGCAGTAGCTCCGGCAACCGGGGCGGCCGCCTTCCACCGGCGCAACGACTTCTTCGGCACGCATCGCCACGATGTGCGCGATCACGGTCTGCGGATCGCTCACCAGCTTCATCGAGCCGCTGACTTCCACGTCGCTCGCGCGCTTGCTCTGGCCGATCATCAGCTCGCTCACGTTCACCGTGAAGCTCTCCGGAATTTCGTCCGGCAGGCACTCGATTTCGATGGAGCGGGAGATGATTTCGAGCAGTCCGCCCTGCACCTTCACACCGGCAGGTTCGCCCGCGGTGACGACGGGGACGGTGACCCGAATGCGCTTGGTCAGGTCGATGCGCTTGAGATCGGCGTGCAGGAGCAAACCTTTTATCGGGTCCACCTGACGGTCTACCACCATGACCGGGGTGCTTTCGCCGCCCGTAATGGCCAGGGTGAAAATGGTGTTCAGTCCGGTCGAGGAACGGATGATCTTGCTGAGTTCCTTCGGGTTGACCGCTACGCTGACCGGGTCCTGGTAAGCGCCGTACACTACCGCCGGGATGTTCCCCGCGACACGCGTCCGGCGTGCTTCATTCTTACCGCGCGAAGTACGCACTTCGGCGGTTACCGTAATGTCTTTTCTCAATTCCTATCTCCTGTTCGGGCCTTCGAAGTCCGATTCGCCGTGGGATAGGCCTCCCGGCCCTGTCCATTGGCTAACGTGGGTTCGAAAACACCCGTCAATCTCTACACAAACAAAGTACTGACCGAAGTCTCCTCGTGTATCGACCGTATGGCGTCCGCCATCAGCTTCGCGATCGACAACGACTTGATCCGGCTCGATTTCTGCGCCGCTTCGGAAAGCGGCACCGAATTCGAAAAAACCACCTGCTTCAGCTCGGATTCTTCAATCCGGCCCACTGCGGGTCCCGAAAGCACCGCGTGCGTGGCACAGGCCGAAACACTGGCCGCCCCTTTTTCGAGCAAGGCTTCCGCGCCCTTCACCAGCGTGCCGGCGGTATCGATCAGATCGTCCACCAGCAAACAATTCCGCCCGCTCACGTCGCCCACGACGTTCATCACTTCGGCGACGTTGGCTTCCTCCCGCCGTTTATCGATAATCGCCAGCGGAGCGCCCAACCTCTTGGCGAACGCCCGCGCCCGCTCCACACCCCCGGCATCCGGCGAAACCACCGTCATTTTGGGGATATCCTGCGAACGGAAGTATTCGATCATCACCGGCATCGCGAACAAATGATCCACCGGGATATCGAAGAACCCCTGAATCTGCGCGGCATGCAAATCCAGTGTCAGAACCCGATTGGCCCCCGCGGTTTCCAGCAGCGCTGCTACCAGCTTCGCCGAGATTGGTACCCGGGGTTTGTCCTTTCGATCCTGTCTGGCGTACCCATAATAGGGTAACACTGCTGTGATGCGCTCTGCAGAGCTGCGCTTGAGAGCGTCGATCATCAACAGCAGTTCCATGATGTTGCGGTCTACCGGCGCACAGGTGGGCTGGATCACAAAGACGTCCGCTCCGCGCACGTTTTCTTTGAGTTGAACGTAGATCTCGCCGTCGGAAAACAGCTTCACCATGGCGTGGCTCTGGTCTAGTTCCAGCGCCTGGCAAATCTCCTTCGCCAACTCCGGATTGGCGTTGCCTGCGAATACTTTGAGGCGGTCGCGGTCGTGGTTCATCCTGAGTACCGGCTTTGAAGCGGCCATAATCTTGGGGTCGTATGTTCTTTCAGCGCCTGCCGCCACAGTGCCCGATACCGCGCGCGGCCTACCAGCCAAATTGGAAACGTCCGTACTTCTCCCAACAACTCTTTTGCGCGGGAAATACCGTTACGGTCCCCGAACAAGCCAAACAGGGCGCTGCCGCTGCCCGTCATCAGGGCCGTGGATGCACCCGCACGCACCAGTCGCTTCTTAATCGCCGCCAGCTTCCGATGCTGTTCGAATACTACCGATTCAAAATCGTTACAGGCACCGGCCAGACGACTCGTATCCCACGTAACCGACTGGAAACTAAATATTTTATTTTGTTGCAATTCGGTTGTCAAACGGGGGCTCAGGTCGCGGTAGGCCTGCGCCGTGTTCACATGGATGCCGGGAGCCACCAGAATGCCTCGCCGGGCCGGTGTGTCGGGCAGCGGAAACAACTCCGATCCGCGTCCGATTCCTACCGCCGTTCCACCGAGTAAAAAGAACGGAACGTCGCTGCCCAACTGCTCGCCGAGGGCACTCAACTTCTGCAGATCGATGTTGCGCCCCGCCAGCGCAGGCAGCGCCAGCAGCACCGCTGCGGCATCGCTCGACCCCCCTCCCAGGCCCGCGCCCATGGGGATCCGCTTGGTCAGCCGCATCTCGATTTGCCCGGTCGCGCGCATCGCCTCCATCACCAGGCGCGCCGCGCGGACCACCAGGTTATCGGCGATCTCCAGGTCCTCAACCAACGAGATGCTGGTCTTCCGCGCCGGCGTAAACGCGATCTCGAGCGTGTCGGCAAGCGAGATGGTTTGGAAGACGGTTCGCAACTCGTGAAAGCCGTCGGGCCGTTTCCCGAGCACCCGCAGGTCGAGATTGATTTTGGCCAGTGCGCGCACCCGTGCCCGGCGCGGCCGGCTCATAGGACGCTCACTTGTCGTACTGCAGCAGGGAGAAGACGTCGTGGCCGTTCAACCGTCCGCGTCCTTTGAGAAAGGTCAACTCCACGACGAAGCCCATTCCCGCTACCACGCCCCCGGACTCCTCCACCATACGGCCGGCCGCCGCGGCGGTGCCGCCGGTGGCCAGCAGGTCGTCGATGATCAGCACGCGGTCGCCCTTGCCCACTGCGTCCCGGTGCATCTCCAGGGTGTCCGTGCCGTACTCCAGGTCGTACGTCACGTGCACGCACTCTGCCGGCAATTTCTTCGGCTTTCGGACCGGGACGAAGCCCGCGCCCAGAGCATAGGCCAAGGCCGGTGCGAAGATGAAGCCGCGCGCCTCGATGCCCATCACCACATCCACCTGCGTATCGCGGTAGTGCTCCTTCATGCCGTCGATGACGCCGCGGAAACCGGTCTTGTCTTTGAGCAGCGTCGTAATGTCATAGAAAAGGATACCGGGCTTGGGAAAGTCGGGCACCTCGCGGATCAGTGTCTTGAGATCTGGCATTGTGGGAACGCCCGTATTGTCACATGCGGGCGGGTTGGGGTTCAACCTCCATGCAGGGAATTCCACACCATCATCGCGGTCAGGCCGATCATCACCACGCTGGTGGTGCCCGCGATCGCATTGGCCCACAGGCCGTTCTTCCAATCGCCCATCAGCCCGTGTTTGTTGACCAGGATCAGCATGAACACGAGCACGAAGGGAATCAAAACGCCGTTGGCCACCTGTGAGAGCAGGATCAGTTTCATCAGCGGCAGGCCGGGAATCAGTACCGCCCCCGAGCCCACCACGATCAGGAAAGTGTAAAGGCCATAAAAGATCGGCGCTTCGCCGAACTGCCGGTCCACGCCGGATTCGAAGCCCAGCCCCTCGCACACGTTGTACGCCGTCGCCAGGGGCAGAATTGCGGCCGAGAGCATTGACGCATTCACCAGCCCGATGGCGAAAAGCAGAGTGGCGTATCTGCCCGCGAAAGGCTTCAGCGCCAGCGCCGCTTCGGCGGCATCGCTGATATTCCGGTGTCCCGCCTGGAACAACGTCGCGGCACACGCCACCACGATGAAGAACGCAATCACATCGGTCACAATGCAGCCGATGATGACGTCCCACCGCGAAAGCGAGAAGTGTTTCACCGTGATTCCCTTTTCCACGATCGAGGCCTGCAGATAGAACTGCATCCACGGTGTGACGGTGGTGCCGATCAGGCCCACGATCATCACGATGTAGTCCGGATTGGTGTTCCAATCCGGAATCACCGTCCGCCGCAGTGCCTCGGGCCAGTTGGGATGTGCCAGGAAGGCCGAGACCGGGTAAGTGAAGTAGATCAGCGAGAGCAGGATGAAGATCCTCTCCACCGGCTTGTAGGTTCCGCGCACGATCACAAACCAGACTACGGCCGCGCCCACCGGCACGGTGAGATACTTGGAGATCCCGAAGATTCCCATGCCGCTGGCGATGCCGGCAAACTCGGCCGCGATGTTGCCCAAATCGGCCAGCCCCAGCACGAGCATGGTGAAGAAGGTGATGCGCAGCCCGAACTCTTCACGGATCAGGTCCGAGAGCCCTTTCCCGGTGACGGCTCCCATTCTGGCGGCCATTTCCTGCACGACGATTAGGGCGATGGTGGTAGGGATCAGGGTCCAGAGCAGGGAATAGCCGAACTTGGCGCCCGCCTGCGAATAGGTGAGGATGCCCCCGGGATCGTTATCGACATTGGCGGTAACAAACCCCGGTCCCATCACCGCGAAAAAGGCCGCCAGTCGGAACCAGGCGAGCTTCCACCCCATGCGGCGTACACGGTGCGTCCGGGGGGCGTGGCTGGAGTGGGCGGGGTGCATGCAGACTATGTTTGAGTGTAGCCTGCTCCCCGCGGTTTATTGCCGCGGACGGTGAATGTAGTTGAAACCGGTAACCAGTCCGTAACGCGTGGCGCATGGGCCGACATTCCGCATGCCTCCGGCGAACACGTTGAACGAGTTTTTCACCTGCACAAACGGCGCCGCCACGAAGCCGCCATAACGCTGGCCCGCGGTGGTCCAATAGGCCTGCAGCACACTACCCCACCGGCCATGCCACCGGGTCAGTGCGCTCACCGACGGCATGTACTGTCGCACGCGCGTACCGTCTTTGCGGGCGGCCCAGGTGGTGGCGAAGTTGCCGGTCCAGCGCGTCCGCCCAATGCCTTTGTCCGCCTGCAGGACGACCTTGTGATCGTACAAACCGCTGCCGAAGCCGGTGCCGGCAGTAGGCACCTTCAATGCGTAGGTGACGGCGAAGAGCGGGAGCCGGCGCGACTCCTCGTTGAAGCGGACCTTGAAACCGGGACACGTATCGCCGAAGGCGACCTGGCCCCCGCGAATCAGCGGCTCGGTGGTCGTCACCACCACCGACACCCGTTTGGCAACCGTGTACTCGTACAGCGCCGAAACGCCCTGCAGCCGGGCGCCCACGGCGGGCTCCTCCAGGGAATAACCGTAGACTACGAGCGTTCCCCCGACCGGCGGCGAACCGGCGATACCGACGACACCCGGCCGGGTGACCTTGACACCGACCGGCCGCGGCGCAGGCTGCACCGGAGGCTCGTCCTGAGCGAACCCCAGAGAAGCAGAGAGGAAAAGCAGGAACAACAGGCCCATACAATCTATATCGGATAAGCGGGACGTTTTAACCGATATTATAGCAGGATTATTTGGGGGCAGCCGGGCGGCTGCCCCGCGGTTTCCATTCGCCTACCGCTGAATGCGCGCCGATCCACCCTTGGCAAACGCGCGAACTTGATCCACCGTCGCCATGGTGGTGTCGCCGGGGAAGGTGGTGAGCAGGGCGCCATGCGCCCAGCCGAGCTTCACCGCCTCTTCCGGCGATTCGCCGGCCAGCAGGCCGTAGAAGAAGCCCGACGCGTAGCCATCGCCGCCGCCCACCCGATCGTAGACGTCCAATTCCGCAGTCGGCGAAGTGTAGGTCTTTCCGTTGATCCAGGCTACTGCGCCCCAGCTATGCCGGTTGGTGGAGTGAACTTCCCGCAACGTGGTCGCGACGATCTTCACATGGGGATGCTTCTTCACTACCGTATCGATCATGCCGAAGAAGGCGCTCGGATCGAGCTTGGATTTCGCCGCTACTTCGGGCCCGGGAATGCCGAGGCCTTTTTGGAGGTCTTCCTCGTTGCCCACCAGAACGTCCACGTTCTTGACGATGCGGTCCAGCACGGCGACGGCGCGCTCTTCGCCGCCCGAAATGTTCCAGAGTTTGGCACGATAATTCAGATCGAAGGAGGTCACCGCACCGGCTTCCTTGGCGGCCTGCATGGCTTCGATGATCACCTCCGCCGTGGTGGGGGAAAGCGCCGCGAAGATGCCGCCCGAGTGAAACCAGCGCACACCGGTGGCGAAGATAGCTTTCCAATCGAAATCGCCGGGCTTGAGTTGGGCCGCGGCTTCATTGGAGCGATTGTAGAAGACCACGGGTCCGCGCACACCGAGGCCGCGATCGCTGTACACGGTGGCCATATTCGGACCGTTCACGCCGTTGTGCTTGAACTGCTTGTAGAAGGGCTTCACGCCCATGGCGCGGACGCGCTCGGCAATCAGCTCGCCGATCGGGTAATCCACCATCGCGCTCGCCACGCCGGTTTTCAGGCCGAAACAATCGGCCAGATTCGCGGCGCAATTGAACTCGCCGCCGCTCACGTGAATTTTGCATTCGGTCGCCTTGCGGAAGGGGATGCTTCCCGGGTCCAGGCGATGGATCAGCGCGCCCAAGGACAAAAAGTCCAGCGCGCCTTCTTTGCGGATATTCAGGCCAGTGCTCATCGATTCATTTCTCCAGGCTGATCTCGTAATGTTTCAAAATCCCGTCCCACTTGCCCTGGGCCTTGAGCAGCAGTTCCACTACCTCGCGAACCGCGCCCTGGCCACCCGGGGCCTGAGTGACGTAATGCGCAATGGGTTTCATTTCCGGGCGCGCGTTGGCGGTGGCGACGGCGAGACCGACGCGGCGCATCACCACCACGTCGGTAAAGTCGTCGCCGATATAGGCCACTTCTTCGGGCCCGATTTTGGCATCCGCCAGAATCTCTTGCAGAATCGGGATCTTCTCGGTGTGACCTTGATAAACGTATTTGAACTTGCACTGCGTAGCGCGCTCCACCGTGGCCGGGGAAACGCGTCCGCTGATCAGGCCGGTGGCGATCCCCAGGCGCGCCAGCCACTGGAGCGAGATGCCGTCCTGGGAATCGAAGCCCTTGGTCTCCGCCATCTTGCCGTCGGGCCCGGGAACGTTATACAACTTACCGTCGGTGAGGACACCGTCCACGTCCATCAGCAGGAGTCGAATCCTGGATGCCAGTTGCGTGATGTCTGCGCTCATGCCGGGTCCTAAACGGTATACGTTCCGGCCGAAACGTTGCCGCCTTTGCCCGTCCAGTTGGTGTGGAAGAATTTGCCGCGCGGCTGGTCGATGCGCTCGTAGGTGTGCGCGCCGAAGTAGTCGCGCTGGGCCTGGAGCAGGTTGGCCGGCAGACGCTCGCTGCGGTAGCCGTCGAAGAACGCGAGCGCCGTCATGAAGGCGGGGATAGCGACTCCGGCTTCCACGGCCTTGGCGACGACACGCCGCCAGGAAGGCTGGCAGCGATCAATGACTTCCTTGAAATAGCCGTCGAGCAGGAGATTGCTGAGATCCGGTTTGTTGGCAAACGCCACTTTGATCTTGCCGAGGAAGGCGCTGCGAATGATGCAGCCGGCGCGCCACATCATGGCGATTTCGCCGTAGTGCAGGTCCCACTTGAACTCTTTGGCCGCTTCGCGCAACAGCATGAAACCCTGCGCGTAGCTGACGATCTTGGAGGCCAATAGCGCCTGCCGGACATCTTCGATATACGCTTTGCGGTCGCCCTCGAACTTGAATTTCGGTCCGGAGAGAATCTTGCTGGCCGCCACTCGGTCGTCCTTCATGGCACTCAGGCAGCGGGCGTACACCGCCTCGCCGATCAGAGTCACCGGCATGCCGAGGTCGAGCGAACTTTCGCTGGTCCACTTGCCGGTGCCTTTCTGTCCGGCGGTATCCAGAATCTTGTCCACCACTGCTTCGCCCGTGGCGGGATCTTTGTAGCCGAGAATGTCGCGCGTGATTTCGATCAGGTAGCTATCGAGTTCGCCCTTGTTCCATTCGGCGAAGACATCGTGCATCTCTTCGTTGTTCAGCCCCAGGCCTTCCTTCATGAGCTGATAGGCCTCGCAGATCAGCTGCATGTCGCCGTACTCGATGCCGTTGTGCACCATTTTGACGTAGTGACCGGCGCCGTCGCGTCCCACCCATTCGCAGCAGGCTTCGCCTTCGGGAGTCTTGGCGCAGATGGCCTGGAAAATGTCCTTCACCAGGGGCCATGCCGCCACGCTGCCGCCGGGCATCATCGAGGGGCCGAAGCGCGCGCCTTCTTCGCCGCCCGACACGCCGGTGCCGATGAACATCAGGCCCTTGCTCTCCAAATAGTTGGTGCGCCGGATGGTGTCTGGAAAGTGCGAATTCCCACCGTCGATGATGAGGTCGCCGGGTTCCAGGTGGGGCAGCAGGATTTCGATGAAATCGTCCACCGGCTTGCCGGCTTTGACCATGAGCATGATCTTGCGCGGCCGCTTCAGCAGCTTCATCACCTCTTCGATGGAGTGGGCGCCCAGGATGGTGGTCCGGCCCTTGGCGGCGTCGTTCAGAAATTCATCGACCTTCGAGGTGGTCCGGTTGTAGGCGACCACCGTATACCCGTGGTCGTTCATATTCATAATCAGGTTCTGGCCCATGACTGCCAGACCGATCAATGCGATGTCTGCCGTTTGTTCCATGATCTGCTCCAAACCCGTTGCTGAACGCCGCGAAGTCCGCACTACGACCCGGCGGGAAAGACTCTCGGTGAGTACCGGCGCGTCAGCAGAAAATTTAAGGGAAAAGCCGAGCTATTCGAGATGCCAATCTCCCTTATAACATGTGGCAGCCGGGCGGGGCCATGCGAAGCGACTGGGGCATTCACTAGCGAAGCTTCCAACGGCCTTCGTCGAAATCGGCATCCTGTTCGCTCCAGGTTCCGAACTTGGAAGTCATCTGACCGCCATCGACGAAGAGAGTGGCGCCGGTAATATACGAGGCATGGGGGGAAGCCAGGAAGACGCAAGCCTGAGCGACCTCCTCCGGCATGCCTCCGCGGCCCAGCGGGATGTGGCGGAAGTATTCGCGGAGGACTTCGGGGCTGGAGAAGTGGCGTTCGGTGAGGCGAGTGCGGATGAGTCCGGGGCAGACGGCGTTGACGCGAATCTGGTAAGGCCCGAGTTCATTGGCCGCGGTGTGGACCAGGCCGAGCAGGCCCGCCTTGCTGGCATTGTAGGCGGTCAGCCGCGCCTCGCCATCATAGGAATTCGTAGACGCCGTGATCACGACCGCGCCGCTGCGCCTGGATTTCATTAAACGCGCGGCGGCCTGGAGCGTGTGGAATGCGCCGGTGAGATTTATCGAGAGAATGCGTTCCCAGCGTTCGGAACTGTGCTCGAGAAAGTCCTGCTCTTCGGCGATTCCGGCGTTGATCATCAGGATGTCGGGGGGACCGGCGGAGGCGAAGGCCTGGTCGATGGACTGGCGGCTGGCTACATCGACGGGAATGTAGCGCGCCGGCATCTCCTGGGGTGGAGGTTCGCGGTCGAGGATGCAGACGGAGGCTCCGTTGGCGGCGAGCAGGCGCGCGGTAGCGGCGCCGATGCCGTTCGCCCCACCGGTAACTACGGCAAGTTTTCCTGCCAGCATGCCCACCTATTGTACAAATCCCCCGTCTCGAACTGCGGCGGCGGATGGGAATGGGAGTGCGGAGGGAATCCGCAAATTTTATATTGGCGTGAACGGCGCATTTTCGATTTCCGCGCGTCTGACAGCAAGATGGCTACGCGGCGAATCTTCCTGGCGGCGTGCCTGAGCGCTTGCTCGCGTGCCGAATCGAGCGTGCGGCTACGTGCGCGTCCGGGCAAGGGCGCGGCTGGCGGTGGGAAGATCGGGGTCATGCCGCTAAACCTGCGGGGGGAACGCGACACCTTACTGTATGTTCCGGCGTCGGCGCCCGATCCGGCTCCGCTGATACTCTACCTGCACGGAGCGACCGGCAACGAACAGCAGGGCATCCGGCGGCTCAGCGGTCTGGCCGACGAGTTCGGGTTCCTGCTCCTCTCCCCGGCTTCTCAGGAGGGCACCTGGGACGCGATCCGTTCCGGCTTCGGAGGGGATGTGCGGCTGATCGATCAGGCCTTGTCCAAGGTGTTTGGCATGCGGCAGATCGACGCGCGCAAGATCGCGGTCTGCGGTTTTTCGGATGGCGCCTCCTACGCATTGGGGCTCGGGATGTCTAACGGCGACCTGTTCCGGGCGGTGATGGCATTTTCGCCGGGATTCGTCCCACGCGGGGTCGTGGCAAGCGGAACGCCACGGATCTTCATTTCGCACGGCACGAACGATCAGATACTGCCGATTGACGAATGCAGCCGGCGGCTGGTACCCCAGTTGAAGCAGGCCGGATACGGGGTAAAGTTCCAGGAATTCGACGGCCCGCACACGGTGCCTCCCGACATTGCACGGCAAGCGATGGAGTGGTTTCTGAAATAGCGTTTACGCGCGCTGTGCCGCGGCGTTGATCTGCTGGACTCCGAAAACGGGCATGGGCGCAGGGAATGTTCCGTCGCCGAGCACCTCGCGAATCGCCATATTGGTGTCGAAGTACACCTGCCAATAGGAATCGTTGCCGGTGTACGGCCGGATGGCTAACACGGGTCCGACGGCTGTGAATGAGGCGATTACGACGTCTGGTTCCGGCTTGGCGACCACGTTGGGAATCTGCTTGATCCTTTGCTTCAGCGCGGCGATCACCAGCTTTGGATCGGCCGCGCCGGAGATCTGCGCCGAGAGATCCACGCGGCGATACGGGTTGGTGGAGAAGTTCTGGATGTTATCGGAGAATAGCTTGTTGTTGCCGACGAAGGTACGGAGATTGTCCGGTGTGTCGATGGTGGTCACAAACAGCCCCACGGCTTCGACGGTGCCGGTAATGCCTCCGGCGGAGATGAAATCGCCAACCTTGAATGGCCGCAGCATGACGAGGAAGATTCCGGCGGCAAAATTGGCGAGCAGGCCACCCCACGCCGATCCGATGGCGAGTCCGGCGCCGGCGAGAAGCGCGGCAAAGCTGGTCGTCTGGACTCCGAAATAGCCCAGGATCGCGATGACCAGGGTGATGTTCAGAATGACCGAGATGGTGTTGCCGATGAAGCGCAACAGGGTGGGTTCGATTTTTTGCTGAGAGAGGCCCTTCTGGACCAATCCAACGGCAAAGCTGATGAGCCAGCGGCCGATGATGTAGAGAACGATCGCGCCCAGCACCTGCAGGCCGACCCCTGTGACGGTACTTTCGATTACTTTCAAGACGTTCGTCCAATCCATGGCTATCTTCTCCTCTTTCAGATGCGACGGAAGTGGACAGGCCGCGAGGCCTGTCCTACACGGTGGAAAAGGAAAAAGGTTATCATGTTCCCGGCGGGGTGAAACGCAGCGGTGCGATTCGCAACGCATTTCGCAGTTCGCCCGTCAATCGATTAAGAATCTGCGCCGTATCTTCGCCATCCTGCTACTTCATGACACAGATCATTTCACTCCCTTTGGCTGCGATGGTGATGGGGTCATTGCTGTGCGCGGGGCAGGGCGGGGGACAGTTCGTCTTCCACCGCGAAGGCGTGCTCGGCACTTCGCTCGAGTTGAGAGTCACGGCCAACACGCACGTTACCGCGGGCAAGGCCGAGGCGCGTGCGCTGGCTGAGATTGAGCGGGAGTCGAAGGTGCTGAGCGGGTACGATTCCGGCAGTGAATTCAGCCGCTGGATGAAGACGCGCGGGGCAAGCGTGCCCGTGTCGGACGACTTGTTCGAGGTATTGAGCCGGTTCGACCGGTACCGGGCACTGACCAGGGGAGCGATGGATGCATCGGCCGAAGCGGTCAGCCAGGTGTGGAAGTCCGCAGCGGCCGACCACCGGCTGCCGGCGCGCGCGGAGATTGACGCCGCGATCGCGGCAGCGCGAAGACCGAACTGGTCACTTGACCGGACCCAGCATACCGCGACCCATTTGAGCGCCACGCCCCTGATTCTGAATTCCTTCACCAAAAGCTATATTGCGGCCAAGGCGGCGGATGCTGTGCTGTCCCTGCCGGGAGTCATTGCCGTGGTGGTGAACATCGGCGGGGACCTGGTGGCGCGCGGGCCAAGAACGGAAGCGGTGGACATCGCCGATCCGCTGAACGATGCGGAAAATGCCGAACCGATCGCACGGATCGAAGTGCGGGACCGGGCGGTAGCGACCAGCGGCAACTACCGCCGCGGGGTGACGATCGGCGGGAAGTTTTATTCGCACATCGTGGATCCGCGAACGGGACAACCGGTGGACCACATCCTCAGTTCGACTGTGGTGGCGGCCGACGCTTCGGACGCGGGGGCGCTGGCGACGGCATTTTCGGTGCTGACGCCGGAAGAAAGCGCGCGCGTGGCGGCGGCGATTCCGGGAGTGGAGTATCTGCTCATCGGGCGCGGGGGGAAGCGGATCGCGAGTCCGGGCTGGAGCATGCTCGCAACGGCTTTCGTGCCCGCGGCGGAGGGGCCCGTGCCGCAGGCGACGGCGGGAGAGTGGGATCCGGATTATGATTTGACGGTCTCGCTGGAACTGGCGCGGATCGAGGGTGCGCGGGCGCGGCGGCCATACGTTGCAGTATGGGTGGAAGACAAAGACGGGTACCCGGTACGCACGTTGGGTCTGTGGTACCAGAAGCCGCGCTGGCTTCCAGAGTTGCGCGCATGGAATCGCGACGACCGGAAACGGGATGCGGTGGAACACAATCACATTACGCCGAACGTATCGAGCGCGACCCGGCCGCCCGGCAAATATACGCTGAAGTGGGACGGAAAGGACAATGCCGGTAAGCCGGTAAAAGCGGGGACCTACACGATCATTATCGAAGCGGCGCGCGAGCACGGGACTTATCAGATCATGCGCCAGGAGATGGAATTCAAAGGAACGCCCAAACAGATTGATTTAAAGGGCGGCACCGAAATTTCAGCAGCTTCGCTGAACTACGGAAGGAAGGGACATTGACGGGAACTGTTGAAACTTTGAGACCGGCGCAGGCGGCTGCGCGGCGCGACGCAGGGCACTGGAAGCATAAATGGAAGAAGCGCCTGGTGACGTGGGCGCGATGGTCGCACATCTACCTTTCGATGGTCAGCTTCGCGATTCTGTTCTTCTTTGCGGCTACCGGATTGACCCTGAATCATCAGGACTGGTTCGCCAAGCAGCAGCGCACGACGGTGTACAAAGGCACGATGGATCGCGCGTGGCTGGGCAATGAAGTGGCGCAACTGCGGATTGTGGAGGGTTTGCGGGAGGCTCATGGTATTAAGGCTGCGATGGGGGACCTGCGGGTTGACGACGAACAGATCTCGGTGAACTTCAAAGGTCCGGGTTATACGGCCGATGCGGTGATCGACCGGGCTAACGGCACCTACGACGTGACGGAGACGCGGATGGGTTGGGGTGCTGTGATCAACGACCTGCACAAGGGGCGGGATGCCGGCCGGGTGTGGGGATGGTTGATCGATGCGGCGGCGGTGTTTATGACGCTGGTCTCCGTGACGGGGCTGTCCTTGATCTTCTTCCTGGCGAAGTGGCGGCGAACGGGGCTCATTTTGTTGGCCGCGGGTTCGGTTTTGTCTTACGTGTTGTACCTGGTGTTTGTGCCTTGAGGTGCGGGCGGGGCGCACAACTTTTGAGCAAGACGGGTAGCACCCAACGCTCCCTGAACGGTAGCGGCTCGGATTGGGGTAGCGCGGTAGGCGACGGCGCTGGTCTAGGTCTGCTTTTCGGCTGCCATCAGATTGGCGAGCATGCGGCCGTGCGGGCCGCCGGGGAGTAGCGCGATTTTGGCGCTGCTGCCGAGAATGCGCTGCGTCTCCAGCACGTCGAAGAGTGCCGCGGCGACTTCCGGTTCGCGCGCGATTTCCTGGAACGCCTGTCCGAGCGTGGCCGGGCGGATGGCCGCGGCTTTGGCGAACTCGATGGCGGCTTCGCGCTCCGCCGAACTGGTGATCACGCTGACCTGGTTCGCGCCCGCCTGCTTGATGGCGGAGGTCACCTGGCGCAAGCGGTTGACCACCTTTTCCTCGATCTGGCGGATCATTCCGACGTCGCGAAAATGCACCTTGCGGATGTAGACGCTGACCCAACTGGTAGCCCCACGCCTGCGATTTGTCGGTCACCTCGGCGCGCACGGTCTGGCTCATGGTGTGGCGGGTCTCCAGCATCTCCGCCAGCTTCATGTTGCTCAGGCAGCGCACGGTGGCGTTGCTGACGTTGGCGCGCAGCGAGCCGCGCGGGTCGGTGTTCTTGAACAGGTACGACACCGGGTCGCTGATCCACATCTCGTACCAGATGCCGATGCCCATGGGCGCGCCTTCTTCGGAATTGACCGGCTGGCTGCGCAGGTATTCCTGGTCGAGCCGCAGATCGAGCACGTAGACAGCTGCCGAGCAGGTTGATGACGAAGGCCGAGGGTCCGAGGTTAGCGGGCAGAAAGTGCAGGCCCGGTTCATCCAGCACGCCGAGCACTTTGCCGAACAGCATGTAGACGCGGCAGGTGCGTTCCTGGACCATGGCGTAGAGCCCGAAGATCCGGCAGATGGCGAGCAGGACGGGCTCGAGCGAGGAACATGCCGACGAAGGCGATCAACGCGGCGGCTAGGAGCCCTACCATTGGTTGGTCCGTCATTTCCCTGCCTCCAGGTAGACCTGCTGGGCCTTGTCGTAGAGCGCCAGGCGGACGTTGCGCAGATAGGACGCGAGAATACCCGGCCCCGTGCGGTGCAGCGCCGCCAGTTCCGCGGCCAGCGCTTTCACCGGCTCCACTTCGGCCTGCGCGCTCAGGGTCTCGATCTCCACCGCGCGCCTCGATTGCACGATCCGCTGGTCGGCCGCGGCCTGCGCCAGGCTGATGTCGCTCGACACCTGGTTGTGCGCGGTGTTGATGGCGGCCAGCGCCGATTCCACTTCGGGCGGCGGATCGATGCCGGTGATCAGCGAGGCATCCAGCATCACGCCGTAGCGCGCCGGGGCGGAGCGGCACTCGTTGTCCATGTACTCGTTCAGGTCGCGCAGATTCTTGCGCAGGTCGTTGATGGAAATGCCGGTCATCTCGCTGCCGGCGAGCGGCGGCTTGCGCGCCCGCGAGTTCGGCGCCGCGGCAGTCAAGGGCACGGGCTTGGCCTCGAAATTGGCGATGCGCTGGCGCAGCACCGAAACGAAATAGCCCATCGACGTGCACGAAGGGCTGCTTGATGCCGAACAGGAAGGCGTAGAGATTGGCTTCGCTCACGCGGTAGCGGATCTGGCCGGTCAGTCCGGTGTTGAGCTGGTCTTTGGTGACGGCCTCCAGGCGGGTGCCGTTATCGTTGGCCGCGGGGCTCTTCCGGGTCGAGCGCCATGTTGACGGTCATGGTGGCGATGGAGACTTTGTGGATCTTCTCCCAGGGCATCTTGAAATACGGCCCGCCGGGCGGGATCACGCGGACCTGCGGATAGGTATAGCGCGGGCGTTCCTCGGGGCGCAGGAACTCGGCGATGGGGTCTTCGAGCGTGGTCTTGCCGCCGGGCACGCGCACCGCACGCCCGAATCGGGTCTTCACGGCGCGCTCGTTCTGATCGACGGTATACACGCCCATCAGGAGAATTCGTAAGAGAAACCAGGCTACGAGCCCAACGCAAACACCCGCTACAATCTGCATAAGTCAACTCCGTCAAGTATACCGTTTTCGGATATGACGGTACGGAATGGGACAGAGACGGAGCCAAGCAGGCCGTGTGTTCAACGCAGAGGCGCAGAGGGCGCAGAGGAAGCGCAGAGAAAAAAACAAGGTCGACGGGCCAGAGCGACGTGCGCGAAGATGCGAGAGTGGTTACGCCTTTGAGGTGTGGCGAGCGCGGCGGAAATGCCACGCCAGTGCGACGGTGCCGAGAAGCAGTAGCCAGCCGGTGGCGGGCTCCGGCTCTTCAAAAGCTGCAAGAGCAAGAGTGTCGAATACTAAATAGTCCTGCTCGCCCGTGGACAGATTTCGGAAGGCAACCGAGTTAATGAAGGTTCCGGCAGTCGCATCGATGCGCAGATAAGCATTTCTGCCCTGCCCCGGGGTCCACGTTTGGCCTGCGAGAGACTCAAGGGTGCCCAGGTCGGTTCCGTTCACGATCAACTCGTGATCTGTGAGCGGAAACAGCGGCGAACTGAGCGATTGAAAATTGACCAGACCGATTCCGAAGGAGGTGGTACCGGGAGCGTAAGTAAATGTCGTGGTGCTGGCAAGTCCGCTCGGAACCTGACAGCTATTCAGCATATTGTTCACGCTGTTGGTGACACCGTGGGTGCCGTCCCATGTGGGAATCCCGCAGTCGAAGCTGTTAGATAGGTTCGGCAATGACGAAGTCCATGTGGTTGCGGGAACACCGCCGGCCAGAGTGATGCTGAGTCCCGGAAGGAGAGTGCCGCTCTCGAAATCATCGACCATGTATCCACCGCTGATGCCCAAGGTGGAGTACATCGCAGGTGTGTTCGAGTTATAGACGGAAGCGGGGAAGAAGTTCAAGATCATGCCGGCATGGGCGGATGGAGCGGTCAGAAATCCACCGATCATTCCGAGCAAACACAATCCCGTCAGCCGTCGCATCAATTTCCTCTTCCAACCAGTGCCAGTGAATGCATTACCTGGGATTATACACTGTACCCCGCCGCCTGTCCCCCGGACCATGTGACTACGAATACACTCAAAAGTCCTGGTACTTCTCAGCGACTTACGCCACCTGCAAGGCAGCGCAACCCAATTTCTAGGGCAATTTTGCGACAGAGTCAGGAGCGCGTCAACCCCGGCATCAAAAAGACTTATTGGCCTATGTAATGAAAAGTACAGTCAGGTCCGATAGATACATAATTGCCTGCTCCGATGGGCGATAAGATACGCGCCTACAATGAAATCATCGTGCTCGACCAGGTGATCCAAACTATCGAACGCCACCGCATGTTCCGATCCGGCGAACAGGTGGCGATCGCCGTCTCCGGCGGCGCGGATTCGGTGTGTCTGCTGCACGTAGTACTCGAACTGGCTGCCAGATGGGAACTGACGCTTGGCGTCCTGCACGTGAACCACAATTTGCGGGGCGACGATTCGCGCGCCGACGCCGAATTTGTCCGCTCACTCGCCGGCCGCTTGAAGCTTCCTTTCACACTGGAAAACCTCGATCTCTCGACGGCGCCCGGTAACCTTGAGCAGACCGCTCGCAACGCGCGCCTGGCATGCTTCCAGGCTCACCTGTCCGGCGGATTCGCCACACGGATCGCGGTGGGCCACACCCGTTCCGACCAGGCGGAAACAGTGCTCTTCCGCTTCCTACGCGGCAGCGGCTCTACCGGTTTGGCCGCCATACGTCCGGTGACTCCCGGAGGTATTGTCCGGCCGCTGATCGATATCGAGCGTCCTGAGATCCTTAAATTCCTCAGGGAGCGGGGCATTGCGTGGCGGGAAGATGCCACCAACGCGACGCTTCATTTCGCCCGCAACCGCATACGCCACCAACTACTTCCCCGTCTCGCTTCGGAGTGGAACGCCGGCCTGACGGAGACTCTGGCCCATACCGCCGACATTTCGCTCGTGGAAGAGGCCTATTGGGAGACGGAGATCGAGCGCCTGGCGAGCGTGCACCTGAGCCGGCGGGCGGGCGCCTCCTTCCTTTCGGCGGCGGCGTTAAGCGGCTTGCCGCTGGCAGTGGGGCGCCGCCTGGTCCGCCACGCTATCCAGATTGCCCGGGGCGGCCAGGCGGGCGACTTCCGCGAGGTCGCCACGGTGATGGAATTGGCCGGGCAGACGCGTGGGAACGGCCGTACCCAACTGGCGGGGTTGGAAGTCCGCCGTTCCTTCGATTGCCTTCGCTTTGGGCCGGAGGGCCGGGGGGAGGAATACTCCTTATACCCGGCGATACCCGGGATGACCCGTATACCTGGTACCGATTTTGTAATTTCACTGGAAATGCTTGAAAAGCCGGAAACAACAAGCTCCCCGGAGAACGTATATAATAATTGGATGGGTGGTATCGACTGGAATCGGCTCTCCGGTCCGCTGGAACTGCGGAATTGGCGGCCGGGAGACCAGTACCAGCCCATGGGGGTCCCCGCCGCGAAAAAGATCAAGACGCTCTTCCAGCAGGCTCGTATTCCTGTATGGGAGCGTGCGCAGTGGCCGGTCCTGACGGATGCGGAATCGATTGTCTGGGCTCGAAGGTTTGGGGCGGCGGAGGCGGTTGCAGCCGGTCCCGCCAGCTCCAGGATTCTGGCCGTCGGCGAGTTGGAAGTCCGGTGATGACAGTATTGGAATCGCGATCGCATCGGGCGGCGTCTATTTATATAGCGACCGGTACGGAGGTTTCGTGAACTCGAACGTGAAGACATTAATTTTCTGGGTGGTTTTGATCTGTGTGGCGGTGCTGCTGTTTGCCGTCGTCCGCACGGGCCAGGGGATCAAGGAAGATCCGATCAGCTTTACCCAGTTCCTGGAAAAGGTGAAAGCGGGTGAAGTCAAGGAAGTCACCATCGCGGACCGCGACGTGCACGGCGTCTATCAGAATCCGCAGCATGGATTTCACACCCAGGTGCCGGCCAATTATCCCGCGCTATACGACCTGCTGAACGACAAGAAGGTGAACATCAATATCAAGGACACCTCTTCGGGCGGCTGGATCTCCATCCTGCTTGAATGCGTCTCCGTTCATCGTTCTGCTGGCCTTCTGGATCTTCATGATGCGCCAGATGCAGAGCGGCGGAAACAAGGCGCTGAGTTTCGGCAAGAGCCGCGCCCGCCTGCACTCCACCCAGCAGAAGAAGGTCACGTTCAAGGACGTCGCCGGGGTGGAAGAGGCCAAGGAAGAGCTGCAGGAAATCATCGAGTTCCTGCGCGAGCCGCAGAAGTTCCAGAAGCTTGGCGGACGCATTCCCAAGGGCGTTCTGCTGATCGGGCCTCCCGGAACCGGCAAGACCCTGCTCGCCCGCGCGATCGCCGGCGAGGCCAGCGTGCCGTTCTTCTCGATCTCCGGCTCGGACTTCGTGGAGATGTTCGTCGGCGTCGGCGCCAGCCGCGTACGCGACCTCTTCGAGCAGGGCAAAAAGAATGCTCCCTGCATCATCTTCATCGACGAAATCGACGCAGTGGGCCGTCATCGCGGCGCCGGCCTGGGCGGCGGGCATGACGAGCGCGAGCAGACGCTGAATCAATTGCTGGTGGAGATGGACGGTTTTGAATCCAACGAGGGCGTGATCCTGGTGGCCGCCACCAACCGCCCCGATGTGCTCGATCCCGCTCTGCTTCGTCCCGGCCGTTTCGACCGCCGCGTGGTGGTGGGCCGTCCGGATGTGCAGGGCCGCGAAGCCATTCTGCGCGTGCACACCAAGAAGATCCCGCTGGGCGACAACGTCGATCTCAGCGTACTGGCCCGCGGCACACCCGGCTTGGCCGGCGCCGATCTGGCCAACCTGGTGAACGAATCCGCGCTCAACGCCGCGCGACAGAATCGCAAGGTCGTCATGATGCTCGATTTTGAGCTCGCCAAGGACAAGATCCTGATGGGCGCCGAGCGCAAGAGCATGGTGATGAGCGACGCCGAGAAGCGCAATACCGCTTATCACGAAGCCGGGACACGCCCTGGTGGCCGCCAGCCTGCCCAATGCCGACCCGCTGCACAAGGTCACGATCATCCCGCGCGGCATGGCGCTGGGCGTCACCATGCAATTGCCGATCGACGACAAGCATTCGTACGACAAGGAATACCTGCTGGCACAACTCGCCATCCTGATGGCGGGCCGCATTGCCGAAGAGAAGTACATGCACCACATGACCACCGGCGCCGGCAACGATATCGAGCGCGCCACCGACCTGGCCCGCAAGATGGTGTGCGAGTGGGGTATGAGCGAACTGGGACCGATGAGCTACGGCAAGAAGGAAGAGCAGATCTTCCTGGGCCGGGAAATCGCCCAGCACCGCGATTACTCCGAAGATACCGCGATCCGCATCGACGAGCAGGTGAAGAAGTTGGTGCAGGGCGGCTACGACACCGCCGAGGCAGTCATCAACCAGCACTCCGAAGCCCTGGTGACGATCGCCGAAATGCTGCTGGTTCGCGAGATCCTGGACGGCAACGAAGTGATGCAGCTCATCAAGGGTCAGACCCTGGCACCGCCTACGCCCAAGGAGACTCCGGGCGGAGGCGTGCAGCAAGTGATCCGGCCCGAAACCGGGCGCCGCGTCCCCGGCCTGAACGAGGGCTCCCAACCGGCGTGATCCCCGCGTTTCCGGTCTATCTGTTCGATATTGACGGCACCCTGCTGGATAGCGCCCAAGACATCTGCGGCGCTATCCAGCAGGTGCTTGCCGTGAATCCCTCCCGCCCCGTCTCCTTCGATTACCTCAAGAGTTACATTGGCCGGCACCTGTTCGACCTCTTTGCGGACGTAGTTCCCGACCCGACGCAGGAGTGCATGGACAACCTGCTGGCGCAGTACCGCAAAGTGTACCTGGCGCGCGGGCACAGCCTGACTACTGTTTATCCGGGCGTGGCCGACGGTCTCGCCGCGCTGGGCGGGCGCAAGGGTACGGCCACCACGAAAGGCAGTCCCACGACGCGCGCGATTCTCGAACAGTTCGGCCTGATCCGGCACTTCGACCACGTGCAGGGCACGGACGGCTTTCCGTGTAAGCCGGCTCCCGACGTCCTGTTCACGGCGCTGGCGGCGATGGGCGCGAGCCCTGCGGACTGTCTGTTTATAGGCGATTCGGCTGCCGATATGGAGGCCGGCCGCCGCGCCGGAGTGACTACCTGCGCGGTGACCTACGGCTACGGCAAGCGAGCGGACTTGGCCCAATTCACGCCGGATTACTGGATCGACGACCTGCGCGAACTCGCCGCGGTGTAGAGGCTACTTCACCACGGGCAGCACAAGCGCGCTTTCGCGGTAGACCCGCTGAGTGGCTTTCACATAGTCCGTGGCACGCGCCTCAAAGATGTTCGGCACGAACTTCTGCGGATTGCGATCGTAGATCGGGAACCAGGAGCTCTGCACCTGCACCATAATCCGGTGCCCCTTCAGGAAGGCATGCGAATTGGTGTGCAGATCGATGGCGTACTTCAGCGGCTTGCCTGACGGCACCGGTTCGGCTTTTTCAAAACCATTGCGGAAGCGCGCGCGCAGGATCTCGTCGGCAATCATTAGCTGATAACCCGGCAGCTCTTTAGCGGTGTCGGGGTAGACGTCGATCAGCTTCACCACCCAATCGCAATCGGTTCCGCTGGTGGACGCTACTAATTCCGCCACGATGTCGCCGGCTACGCGGACGTCTTCCTTCAGAGGCTCGGTCTCCCACGTCAATACGTCCGGACGGTGGTCCACGAAGCGCTGATCCTGCACCAGCCACACCCGCCAGTCCGGTCCCGGATAGGTCGCCGGCACGGGCCGCGGACGGTACGGAACGGGGTTGGCCGGATCGCTCACATATTCATCGAAGCCGCTGCCCGGTTTGTCGAACTCCAGACGCCGGCCCTCGCGGAAATACAGTCGCCGCGCTTCCACGCCGCTTTTGGGCGGCCAGGACTGGTGCTCTTTCCACTCGTTCGCCCCGGTCTCGAAGACGGTCGCCTCGGCGAGTTTCCAGGCGCCCTCGCCGCGCAGCCAGTGGTCGAACCACGGCTGGAAAATCGTCTCGCGGTAATGCAACGCGGTATCGCTGCCGAAGTTAATGGAGGCCAGGCTGGTTCCGTTGCCGTTCCAGCCACCGTGGTTCCACGGACCGGCGACGAAATAATTTCGCTGCTCGGTGTCGTGGCGCTCCATCAGTTCGTAGATCTTCTGCGGTCCGTAGAAATCCTCCTGGTCCCACCATCCGGCCACGTGCAGGATCGGCAGCTTCACGGCAGTCAAATACCGGGCGAAGGCCTGTTTCTGCCAGAAGGCATCGTAGTTCGGATGCCGCGTGAAATCGGTCCAGGTGGGCACCTTGCCGTGGAAATATTTCTCGTCCGCGTTCGACAAGGCACCCAGGCCGAGATACCAATCGTAAGTGTCGGCGCGGTCGAATTCGAAGTGGTAGTTGTCTATGGCCGAGGTCTCGAGCATCGCGGAATACTCGAAGCCGTAGCTCAGGCGGAAGGCGCCGTTGTGATGGAAATCGTCGCCCAGGAACTGATCGGCGGGTGACGCCTGTTCGATTACCGCCTTCAGTGCAGGATGCGGGTTCAATGCCGCCATCACCGCGGTCCACCCGTCGTAGGAGGTGCCTGCGATGCCCGCTTGTCCGTTGTTGTTCGGCGTATTTTTCACCAGCCATTCCACGGTGTCCCAGGCGTCGGTGGTTTCGTCC
The DNA here is from genome assembly GCA_963792055.1 of uncultured Solibacteraceae bacterium. Taxonomy (GTDB): domain Bacteria; phylum Acidobacteriota; class Terriglobia; order Bryobacterales; family Bryobacteraceae; genus Solibacter. The sequence goes on from CAWBUV010000015.1 coordinate 169,953, forward strand.
ACGCCCTTGGCGTCTTTGGGATCGTGGGGCGGTCGGAACATGACAAACTTACCCTCGCTCTGGAAGCGGCCGCGAATATTCTGCCATACCGAAATGTAGTTCTCGCCGCGCCAGCGCAGACCGGAGGGAAGTCCCTTCTCCACTGCGTCCTTGGCAGGAACGCCGTACGGCGTGCGGTCAATCAGAAAGGGCAGGGGGCCTTTGGGATTCCTGGGCGTGAGCAGTACGGTCTGCAAGCGCACGCCGTCGCGCATCGGGATCATGACTTCCTGATAGTCGACGAATACCCTGGGTTCGTCGCCCTGGCCAAGCAACAGGACCGCGCCCGCCAGTCCGCCAAATAGCAACGCCCGTTTCATGCAGCCTCCACCCGATCATACACGTTGCCGCCCGCTGCTATCATCTGTGTATAAACGAATTTGGAGGTCCCATGGCGGACGAACTCAATCGGCGTAGTTTTCTGAAGGCGGCCGCGATTGCCGCAGGCCCGGCCGTGATCTCGGCTCAAGGCGCGAATGACAAAGTGAATGTGGGCTGGATCGGCGTCGGCACGCGTGGCTACGCGGGCCTGGACTGGCTGCATACGGCGGCCGCGAATGAAGTCCAGATTACAGCGATCTGCGATACCTATCAGGGCTACATCGCGCGGGCGCAGGATCGCATGCAGACCGTTTGGGGCAACAAGCCCAAGACCTTCGTCGATTACCGCGAGCTGCTCGCCGACAAATCGATCGATGCGGTCTACATCATGACCCCGGAGCACCTGCATCACGATATGACGATCGCGGCGCTCAAGGCTGGTAAACACGTCTATATCGAGAAGCCGCTCGCGCACACCATCGAAGAGGGCTTCGAGATCGTCAAAGCCTGGGAGCAGGCGAAAAAGATCGTTCAGGTGGGCACGCAGAATCGCAGTTCGTCGCTCTACAAGAAGGCGAAAGAACTCGTGCAGCAGGGCATGGTGGGCGACGTGCATTTCGTGCGCGCCTTCTGGTATCGCAACGGCCTGCCCAGCGAGCCCTCCTGGCGCTACGTGATTCCTCCGGAGGCCAATCCCCAGAATACCGATTGGAACCGCTTCCTGGGCACCGCGCCCAAGCGGGCCTGGGACGCGCACCGCTACTTCCAGTGGCGTCTATATTGGGATTATTCGGGCGGCATCTCCACCGATCTGCTGGTGCACCAGACCGACATCGTGAATTTCATGCTCGGCAAAACCGTGCCGAAAAGCTGTATGGCCAGCGGCGGCGTCTACCGGTGGACCGATCAGACCGATGACCGCGACGTGCCGGATTGCCTGAGCGCGGTTTACGATTACTCCGACAAAATGCAGCTCAATTACAGCTGCTATCTGGGCAACGAATTCTTCGGCTACGGCGAAGAGATCATGGGCAACGAGGGCACCCTGCGAGTGATGAACCGGCAGGATCTCTACTTCGAACCGGAGTCCTACAATTCGCGGCGCCCGAACGCGCCGAACCGCGCCCCCGAGGCCATCAAGGCACGCGCCGCCATCCATATCAATGGACCGCAGGCGTACAAGGAAAACGACGGCGCCATCAACCACTTCCGGAACTTCATCCAGAGCGTGCTCGGCAAGGAACAGCCGATCGCGCCGCCGCCGGTCGGCCAGCAGGCCGCGATCAGCGGTCACATGGCCACGCTCTCGTACAAGAACCAGAAGAAGGCCGTCTGGGACGACGCCGCGCAAAAGGTCCGCTTCGCGTAATCGCGCCGCCTCACTATGGCCGCCGTCGCCACAGCCCCAGCGGGTACGCCTTCCCGTTGGATCGTGAATCGCGGTGTGGATCTCACACTCGTCATCGGCAGCGCTTCTGCCGGTTACGTCTACCTGTTGCTCTACACCGCGCTGCATGTCAAGATTTCGCTCCTGTGGTGGTTCTGGAGCGTAGGCTTCGACGGCACGCACATTTTCGCCACCGCCAGCCGCACCTATTTCGACCCCGATGCGCGAGCGCGCGACCGTAAGCTGCTCTACGGCAGCCTGCTGGTCTTCTTTTCGCTGGGTCCGTTCATGGTGCTGGCCGGGCAGAAGGGACTATTGGCGCTGCTGGTGGGCGTCTGGGCCTACTATCACGTGATCCGCCAGCACTACGGGTTTCTGGTGCTCTACAAGGTCAAGAATCGCGACCTGCTGCCGCTCGATAACCGGCTCGACCGGATCTTCCTCGGCGTGATGATGATCTTCCCGCCGTTCCACCGTTTCTTCCTCCACCACCCCGAAGAGCTCGGCCTCAAGCTGTCATTTCCGCAATGGGAGCCGGTGTTCTGGATAGTGGTGGCCGCCACCGCTGCCGCATGGCTGGCACGCCAGGTGCGCCGCTTTCCTATCGATCTGCCCAAGTATCTGCTGTTTGCCGCGATCATTCCGCTCCACTGGCTGACCTTCGCTTATATGAGCTGGCAGGCTGCCGTACCCACGGTGACCATTGTGCACAACCTGCAGTATCACGCGCTGGTCTGGTTCCACAATCGCAACCGCTACGCGGGCAAGACGGTCCTTAGCCGCAGTCTCGGCGCCTACGTCGCAGCGGCGCTGCTCTTCAGCGCGCTTTACCGCATCCCCGGTTTCCAACTGGGACAGGTCTCCGACCTGGCGTTTGGCTTCTTCTGCGGCTTCGGGCTGACACACTATTATTTGGATAGCCGAATCTGGCGTGTCCGCCACGATCCGGGCCTGCGCGATGCTCTGCAGTTGGCGTAGGACGGGGCTGCCGGCGTGTCGACCTTCCCATCGGCCCTTCCACATGGGTGTGCAGAACTTAGTCAGGGCCATCCAACTCGCGTAACTTCCTACTGCGCTCACTGACGTTCGCGGCTCGAATTGGGGTCGCGGCACGGATTCGGAGGAAGGAGCGTCGGGGTTTCAACTGGCCCGCTCCACGATATCGGCTGCCTGCTTCAATCCGCTGGTCGCCTGGAAGCTGCGCTGCAACTCCCTGGCGCGTTGGCGATATCGGGGGGCGGTGAGCACGCGCTCCACCAGCGGACGCAGGCGGTCGGCGCGCAATTGACTCAGCGGGAGAAACTCTCCCGCGCCGCTCCACTTCAAACGCGCGGCCACACCCGGCTGGTCATTGCCCACCGGGATGGCCACCGCCGGTACACCGTGCGCCAGCGTCTCGAGAGCCGTATTCATGCCCGCATGAGTGATCGTCAGCGATGCCCTGGCGAGCAGTTCCAGCTGCGGCGCGAAGGGCACCACGATCGGATCACCAGGGAGCTTGCCGGTCTGTTCTGTCACGCCGCCGCCACCGAGCGAGATCACCAGGTCCGCATCGAGCCCACGGCAGGCCTCGGCGATGGCCTGAAACACGTACCCCAAGCGATTCTGGAGGGTGCCCATCGAGGCGTAAATCAGCGGGCGTCCGGTCAGGCGCTCCCAGGGAAACGGGCACGGCGGACGCACACGAACGTCGTGAAAAGGTCCGGTATAGGAGAAGTTCGGCGGCAGCGCGCGGCGCGGAAAATCGAAGCAGGCGGGCTGCTGGCTGATGTGCGCCGCCGCGTAAGCGACGAATCCATCGATCCCCACCGGCGGCAGCTTCCAGTGCCGCCGCTGCGCGATCAACGTGTCCAGGTACGGCTGTGCCAGGCGGTCGATCGCGGCGTATGCCAGCCGGTTGCGGACCTGCGCGATCGGGTTCGTCGAGTAGGCCCACGGCGTATAGAAGGGCGGAACGGCCGGCTCGCGATTGAGCAGCAGCGCATTGGACACCAGCACCAGCGGAATACCGAGGTGTTCGGCGACGATCGCCGGACCGGGCGTAGTCTGGTCGACCAGCAACAGGTCGATTCCGGCGCTGCGCACCGCATCGGGGGCCTCCGCCATGACGGCGCGCGCTTCCCGGCTGAACCAGCGAATCACATATTTGATGGCCGACGTGCCTTCGCAGGCGCCGAGTTCCGCATAGATGACGGGCAGGGTGCCGCGCGGAAAGTCCTTCTCCGCGATCGGTGCGTAGTCCAGGCCGTTGCGTAGGACGTCCTGCTCACAATCGCGCAGTTGGAAATAGGTCACCCGATGACCGCGTGCCAGCAGCTCCCGGCCCAGGCACGACATGGGGTTCATGTGCCCGGGACTCGCGGGCGTGAACATCCCGATATGAGTCATTTCCCTCCGCTCGTCTTAATATACGGGAGGACGGCGGTCCCTGGATCGAAGTCACGATACCCTGAAGGTTGGTACCCTATCTCACACCCGAACGACGCGCGCGCCTGGAGTTCCTCCGTCCCACGCTCCGCTACCTGAGCGGGACGGAAGTGCACGTCTATGCCCTGGCGATCTCGGCGAGTGTCCTGCTTTCCTTTTTCCCCTTTCTAAACGTGATGCTGTCGGTGTGCCGCAATGTGCTGCATTCCCGGGCCGCGGAAGATGCCATCTATCTCGCGCTCAACGATTATTTTCCGGGCGAGCTGGCCAGCTTTCTGAAACGCAACCTCACGCTGCAGGGGCAACTCCAGTACACCAGCATGATCCTGCTGCTTTTCACGGCCAACGGGATCTTTGAACCGCTGGAGGTGGCGCTCAATCGCGCCTGGGGCGAGGTGAAGAATCGCTCGTACCTGATGAACCAGATGGTGGCGCTGGGTATGATCTTCCTGTGCGGAATGCTGGCTCTGGTTTCCCTGATGCTCACGGCGCTCAACCGTCAGTGGATTTCGACATGGGCGGGGCTGCCCGCCGTACAGGGTTGGCTGAACCTGCTGATGTTCAAACTCGCCGCGGTGCCCATCTCGATTCTGGCGCTCTTCCTGATCTACTGGCTGCTGCCCAACCGGAAGATTCCACCGGCTCGCGTGGCGCCCGCGGCCATCTTCGTCGGAATCATTCTCGAATCGCTCAAATACGTGAACCTCGCCGTCGCACCGTATTTGCAGGCCAAGCTCGAACGCGAGTATTCCATCTTCCGCCACTCGGTGGCGATCCTGCTGTGGAGTTTCATCGCCTCAATGGTCGTGCTGGCCGGCGCGGAGTGGACGGCGCGCCGCCGGCCGGAAGATTCGGTATCGTAGTCTTAATGAAAAACTGGGTAGCGATCGCGCAGGGTCACGGCCTCAACGGCTCCGCAAGCGAGTTGGATCGCATCGCGCAGCCGCTGGCCACGCTGGAAGAGACGTTTCGCCCCCTGATGAAGCAGCTCACGCCGGATTTGGAGCCCGACTTCGAACTGCACCTCGGGGAGGAAGGCGAATGACAATTCGCGAAGCCGCCGCGGGGCTCCGCGCACGCCGCTTTTCCGCCGTCGAGCTGGCAAATACCGCCATGGCACGCATCGACCGGCATGACCCCAGCCTGCGCGCGTTCATCACCATTACCGGCGAACAGGCGCTCGAACAGGCGCGGCAGGCGGACCGCGAGTTGTCCATGGGTCAGGATCGCGGCCCGCTGCACGGCATTCCGGTGGGGCTGAAGGATCTGTTCGGCACCAGGGGAGTGCGGACGACGGCGGGTTCCAAGGTCTACGAACACTTCGTGCCGGAACGCGATGCCACGGTGGTAGAGAAGCTGGCGGCCGCGGGCGCCGTGGTAATGGGCAAGCTCAATATGCACGAGCTGGCTTACGGGATCACGTCGGCCAATCCGCATTTCGGCGTGGTGCGCAATCCTTGGAATCCGCAGCACAGTCCGGGAGGCTCGAGCGGCGGATCGGGCGCGGCGGTCGCCACGCAAATGGTCTTTATGGCGATGGGCAGCGACACCGGTGGCTCTATTCGCATTCCGGCATCGTTTTGCGGGACCGTCGGGCTCAAGCCTACCTATGGACGGGTGAGCCGTTTCGGCGTGCTGCCGCTGGGCTTCAGCCTGGATCATGCGGGCCCGCTCACCCGCTCGGTGCGCGACGCCGCGCTGACGCTGAATGTGATCGCCGGTCACGATCCGCGCGATCCGGGTTCTTCGCGCCGCCCCGTGGTGGATTTCCTGCCCGACGAAGATTGCTCCATCCGTGGCCTGCGCATCGGCTTTCCGGAGCGCTTTTTCTTCGAGCATCTGCACGAGGATGTGGAATCGGCGGTACGCGGCGCACTGGCGCGCGCGGGATCGCTGGGCGCGGTGATCAAACCGGTGCAGTTGCCGGATATGGCTGCGCTGAACGCAATCGCGCGCATCGTGTTGCTTTCCGAGGCGTCGGCGGTATTCGAACCGCATATGGAAAACCGCGCCCAGTTCGGCTCCGACGTTCTGGCTCTCTTAGATCAGGGACGGCTGGTGCCGGCTACAGACTACGTGAATGCGCAACGCCTGCGGCGCAAGATGCGCCGCGAATTCGACCAGGTATGGAAAGAGGTGGATTGCCTGATCGCGCCGGCCACGCCCAGCCCCGCGCCGCGCATCGGAGACACCACGATCCGCCTGGGCGGCCGCGACGAGGATGTACGCCTGGCGACCACGCGGCTGGTGCGCGGCGTGAACGCGCTCGGCTTCCCGGCGCTTTCCCTGCCGTGCGGATTGAGCGCATCGGGGCTGCCCGTCGGGCTGCAGATTATTGGGCCGGCCTTTGAGGAAGCGCTGCTATTGCGTATCGGCGCGGCGCTGGAAGACGGCGGCGTCGGCATTCCTCCGTGCCCAATGGCGTGAGTGTTTGAGGACGACCGCTCCCTCACGGTCGGGGCTCGGATTGGGGCCGTGCGGTGCAATTATCGGGAATTCGCGGGACAACCTTACATCGGCTCGGGGTTAAGTGCCTGCGAGGCCGATTAACCTTTGAGTTACCGAATTTTTGTTTCCGTAAAGTCATATCCGAGTTAACCCGGCGTCTCTAAGTCGCTTAAAGGTCTGAATCGCTCTATCCGGCGACTGTTTACCTCATTCCAAATCCCACCGGCCAACATTCGCGATGTGGATAATTCCTTCCGGAATCAACGGTATGGTCCCGCCCTAAACGTGGTAGCCCGCTTGCATGGGGCGGTAAAGCAGTAAATCAACAATCGGGGAGACAACACTATGACCAGTCGACCTAGTTCACTTACGCTGCTTACCATTGCGCTTACTCTCGGATTATCCACGGCCTCCTTGTTCGGGCAGGCCAGCGACAGCATATTAGTTGGAACGGTCACGGACTCCACCGGCGCCAGCGTCTCTGGCGCCACCGTGACCGCCGCCAACAAAGACACTGGTGTGAAGTACACCTCCACCACCAGCACCACGGGCGAGTACCGTTTGAATAACATCCCGGTGGGACGCTACGACATCTCGGCCGCGCGGCAGGGATTCGCGACGGCGACCACCGCGGGAGTGCAGTTGCAGTTGAATCATACGTCCTCCGTCAACCTGACTCTGTCCGTAGGCGCGGTGAGCACCACGGTGGAGGTTACCGAAGCGGCGGCGATGCTGGACACATCGACCGCTCAATTGCAGTCGACCTATGACTCCAGAGCGGCCATCGAGGTCCCCGGGGCCGGCATCTCCAAGATCGTTAACGGCGCCGGGATTTACAACCTGAGCCTGCTGGGCGCGGGTGTCGCGAGTTCCGGCGGGGTGGGCCAGGGCACCGGCCCGAGCGTGGCCGGGCAGCGGCCCGAGAACAACACCTTCAACATCGATGGCGTAATGAACGACAATCACTACCAGACCGGCCCTCAGGTGTATGTCTCCAACGAAGCGGTATCGCAGTTCAATGTGGTGCAGAACCAGTTCAGCGCGGAATTCGGCGGCGCGTCCGGCGGCGTGTTCAACGCGATCGTGAAGACCGGTACCAACCAGATCCACGGTTCGCTTTTCGAATATCTGCAGAACCGGAATCTGAATGCGGTGGACCAGACGGAGGTGCAGCAGGGCATCCGCTCGAATCCCCGCTTCGACAACAACCGTCTCGGCGCCACCATCGGCGGACCGATTCGCAAGGACAAGCTATTTTACTTTGGGAATTTCGAATATAACCCTCTCGGTCAGGCGGCGCAGCCGGGCCAGACGGTCTTCTCGCCTACCAGCGCGGGCCTCTCGGCTCTCAGTAGCCTGAGCGGGGTCAGTAAGACCAACCTGGGCGTTTTCCAGCAATACGTACCGGTAGCGGGCACGGCCACAGATACCGTGACGGTGGGCGGCCAGTCGATTCCCATAGGCCCGCTCTCCTTTGCCTCTCCGGCTTACAACAACGCTTACAATGCAGTGGCGGCGATCGATTGGAATGTCAGCACCAAGGATCAGATCCGCGGGCGATACTTCTACAACCGGTCGGTCGGCCTGGATTTTCTGGCCGCCCTGCCCGTATTTTTCGCGCCTTCGCCCAATGTGAATAACAGCCTTTCGATCTCCGAGTTCCATAACTTCTCGGCGAGCATGGAGAACGAACTGCGCGTGTCCTACAGCCGCAACAACCAGAACATCAGCGCCGGCAATTTCAAGTTCCCCGGCCTCGACGCTTTCCCGAACATCAGTATCGACGACCTGCAGTTGCAGATCGGGCCAGACCCGAATACGCCGAGCGGCTCCATCGAGAACCTGTCGCAGTTGCAGGAGAACCTGACCAAAACCTGGGGCAAGCACACGCTCAAGGTTGGCTTCAATATGTCCGACATCATTCTCAGCGGCTTCTTCGTGCAGCGCGCACGCGGCGACTACGATTACGCCAGCTTCGAGGAGTTTCTGCTGGACAAACAGCCCACCGGCGGCTCGCTGAGCGGCGTGCAGGGCGAGCGGAGCGTCGGGACGGCAAATGGTGTTCCCTTCGGCTACCTGCAGACGGCCGCATATGTGAACGACGACTTCCGGGTTCGGCCCAACCTGACCCTCAACCTCGGCCTGCGCTATGAGTACGTGACGGTGCCGGTAGGTTCACGGGCGCAGCAGTTCAGCTCCATCGCGGACGTTCCGGGAGTGATCAATTTCGCGGCGCCGAAGTCGGACAGGAACAACTGGGCACCGCGCCTGGGCTTCGCGTATACGCCAGGCAGGAGCGGTACCTGGTCGATTCGCGGCGGCGTCAGCATGTCCTACGACAACACCTACATCAACCTGGCACAGAATGCCTCGCCGGCATACTACCAGACCACCGTGGACGTGAATGGCGCCCGCCCGGTTTCGAACTTCCTGGCGAACGGCGGACTGGCCGGCACCGCACCGGCGGCGGCCAGCCAGGCGGCCGCCCGTGCGTCCATCGCCTCGTACACCTTCGACCAGCACAGGCCGTACGCGCTCAACGGCACCATCGGCGTGCAGCGCCTGATTGGCAGGGACTATACGATCGAAGCGCGGTACGTGTATACCAAGGGCGTCCACCTGTACAACCAGACGCGCTTGAACATTGTGAGTCCGGTGACGGCGACGCGCAATCTGCCGACGTACCTGACGGCTCCATCGGCCTCTCAACTGGCGTCGAATACGCTCACGCTCGGCGACCTGCAGAATACGGTGGTTCCCGGCGGCACGCCGGACCTGCCGTACAACAATCTGGCGTCTTACGGCTTCGAGCAGGCGCTGGTGGGTTATCATCCCTGGGGCAACTCGCGGTATAACGGCCTTGCCGTACAGATGAGCAAGCGCTATTCAAACAAATTCTCGTACATGGCCGCATACACGTGGAGCCACAATTTCGACGATTCGACGGCGACCAATTTCTCGACGATTCTGTCGCCGCGGCGCGCCCAGGACTTCCAGAATATGCGGGCCGAATGGGCCGATTCCGCGCTGGATCGCCGGCACCGCCTTACGATCACGCCGAGTTACGACTTCAAGCCATTCCAGAGCAGTTCATGGCTGCTGAAGAATATCGTGGGCAACTGGAACATCGCCGGCACGTACACGTTCCAGTCACCGGAGTATGCCACCGTGCAGAGCGGGGTGGATTCCAACCTCAACAACGACACGGCAGGCGACCGCGCCATCGTGAATCCGGCCGGCGCCGCCAACACCAGCAGCGGGGTGAACGGGATCAACGCAGCGGGCCAGGTGGTAGCCGCCGGCTCGCCCACCATCGTGGCTTACGTCGCCAAGAACCCGGGTGCACGATACATTCAGGCGGGCCTCGGGGCGTTTGCCAACGGCGGGCGCAACACGCTCCCGCTCGATCACACGAACAACTTCGATGCCGCCCTGATGAAGAAGATCAACTTCACCGAAGGCAAGCGGCTCGATTTCGGCGTGCAGGCATTTAACCTCTTCAACCACTCGCAGTTTACCGGGGGTTACCTGTCCGACGTTTCTCCCTATCAGACCAACGCTGTCAGCCGCAACTTCCTGGTGCCGGGAAATGCCACCTTCGGCCAGTACGACGGCTATTTCCCGAGCAACTCGCGGCAGCTTCAGATCGTCATGCGGCTGGTGTTTTAGCATACAAATGTACGGGCCGGGTCACCCCATTTAGGGAGAAGGTCCGGCCCTTTCCGGTCACCGGTACAAATGTACTGGCTCCTTCGAGTTAGTGTGTATTAGATTTCCTACCTAGATCTGTATGACTCTCTTTAAAATGTCATATAGTCAGTAAGTCCCCGACACGTCACAGACTTAACTTGGGGATACCTGTGTTTGCGGGAGTTGCGACACCACTTGGCGTGTGGTGCTGCGGAATCCAAGCAGAGCAGGGATCCCCCGTAAAGCGACCAACCCTTTGCGAATCAGCGTGGGTTAATTCACCCTTAACTTGGTAAACGAGTTGCTCCGTGGAGTCCCATGTCTCACAGATTTCGGCGTGTCTGAGAACACTAGCAGAAATTGTAGGGATTCGCACGGAGGTAAGGGATAAATGAAAAAAACTATCAACGCAAAACTTTATTGGCTGACTGTCCTGGCCTTGGCCGCTTGCCTCGGCAGCTTCGCCCAGACCGTCAGTGGCGACTTAATGGGTACGATTTTTGATGCGAGCGGCGCAGGCATACCGAACGCGACCGTCGTCGGAAAGAACGATGCTACCGGCGTCGAGACCACGACAGTTTCCACCGCTACGGGAGAGTATCGGCTGAGTAACCTGCCGCCCGGAACTTACACGCTTACAGTAAGCGCGTCGGGATTCACCAAGACGCAGATGCGAGCGATAACGGTGGAATTGAGCAAGACCGCCACCAAGAACGTAAAGCTCGAGGTCGGCACCAACGTGGAAACCGTGGAGGTTTCCGCCTCGTCTGCGACGATCGACACCACCACCGCTTCGGTGCAGACATCCTTTTCCAGTACCTCGATGTCGGATCTTCCGATTTCGGGGACCAGCGGAATCATTAATCTATCGCTGCTGAACGCCGGCGTCGGCTCGAGCGGCGCGGTCGGACTGGGTACCGGCCCGTCGGTTGGCGGACAGCGTCCGCGCAACAACAATTTCACCATCGAAGGCATCGACAACAACAGCGGCAGCGTCACCGGTCCGCTGGTCACCCTGCCCAACGATTCGGTAGCGGAATTCAGCGTCCAGCAGAATCAGATCACGCCGGAATTCGGTCACTCGTCGGGTGGCCAGTTCAACCAGGTGGTCAAGAGCGGCGGCAATGAACTGCATGGCACGGCGTATGAGTATCTGCAGAATCGCAATCTGAACGCGGCCGACAATCTGTCGTCTGTGAACGGCACGGAACTCCACCCGCGGTACGACAACAACCGCTTTGGCGCTTCGCTGGGCGGCCCCATCCGGAAGAACAAGATTTTCTTCTATGGTCTCTACGAGTACAACCCGAGGGGCAACAGCTCTTCCGCCGGTCAGCTCTTTGCGCCGACCGCGGCCGGCTGGAATACCATCGCCTCTTTCTCTTCCCAGCCCGGCTTCAACCAGACCAGCTTCAACCAGTTGAAGCAGTATCTGGGCACGGCCAGTTCGGCCGCTCCCGCCGGTTCCACCCCCAACCAGGCCTATCCGCTGGTGGGACCGGGCAATCTGAGTCTGGACCAGCAGGTCGCCGCCACCGCCAAGCCGGTGGAAGTCGGCCTTCTCGGGATTACCTCGCCGGCCTTCCAGAATGCCGAGGCGGGCGTGGCCTCGGTGGATATGAACATTTCCGAGAAGGACAGCCTGCGCGCGCGCTTCATTCTGAATCGCACCGGCTTTATCGACACGGCCGCCAGCCTGCCCGTTTTCTATCAGACGGTTCCCTCGAACAACTACCTGATGGCGCTCACCGAATACCACACTTTCTCGCCCACCCTGACTAACGAATTCCGTCTGGGCTACAACCGCTATTCGAATAACTATTCGGCGGGTGACTACAAGTGGCCGGGTCTGGATCAGTTCCCCAACGTGAACATCTTCGACCTCAACGCCCAGCTCGGTCCCGACGGCAACGCGCCGCAGTTCGGTTTCCAGAACCAGTATCAGTTGACCGACAACGTTTCCTGGACCAAGGGCAAACACAGCCTGAAGTTCGGCTTCGACGGCTGGAAGCAGATCTCGCCACAAGCCTTCACGCAGCGCTCGCGCGGCGACTACGAGTGGAACAACCTCTCCGACTATCTGTTCGACTACACGCCGGACTATATCGCGCAGCGTTCGCTGGGCAATTCCGTATACTACGGCGACCGCATCTTCAGCGGCGTCTATGTAAACGATAGCTGGAAGGCGACACCGCACCTGACGGTCAACGTGGGCCTGCGCTACGAATACCAGACGGTGCCGTACAGCGAGACACTGCAGACGCGCAACGCGGTCTCCAACGTTCCCGGCCTGATCGAGTTCCAGAAGCCGACGGCCCAGGGGAACGCCTGGATGCCGCGCGTCGGAATTGCGTATTCGCCCGGCACCAGCGGCCGCACCTCGATTCGCGCCGGCTTCGGCCGCAGCTTCGACGTGCTGCCGGACAACTTCGGCCTGCTCACACTTCCCCCGCAAGCCAACACCACCAAGGACGTGACCGGTGCGGACGCCGGCAACTTCCTGAAGAATGGCGGCATCGCACCCAACGCTTCCGGGGACACATTGTCGCTGGCGGAGCTGCGCGCCGGCACAGGCGGTTATGTGCCCAACCAGACGCGGCCGGAGTCGCTCCAGTGGAACATCGGAGTTCAACACGTGTTCCACGGCGACTACACCTTTGAATCCCGCTACCTGGGCACCCGCGGCATCCACCTGCCGGTGCAGGCTCAGATCAATCGCGTGCCCACGGTGAATGGCGCCAACGCGCTGCCCTTCTATACCACGGCCCCCAGCCAGGCCACCTTGAACAGCCTGACCACTTCGTTGAGCGCCATCAACGCCGCTTACGCCGCCCGCTCCTATCTCGACCCGGCCTACAAGGCCGCAGGCTTCACGGGCATCATCACCAGCTACCAGCCCTGGGGCAATTCGACCTATCACGGCTGGGCCAACCAGCTGACGCGCCGGTTCTCCAATGGCCTGCAGTTCATGGGCGCCTACACGTTCAGCCACAACATCGACGATTCCACCGCCGAGGTCTTCAGCACCTACACGACGCCGCGCCGTCCGCAGGATATTCGCAACCTGCGTGCGGACCGCTCCAATTCCGCTTTAGACCACCGTCATCGCGTGACCCTGGAAGTTCTGTACGATGCTCCCTGGTATAAGGGCTCGCAGAGCTGGCTGCTCAAGAACGTAGTGGGCAACTGGGAAGTCGCGCCGATTTACACCTATCAGACCGGCAACTGGTTCACCGTACAGAGCGGGACAGATTCCAACCTGAACGGCGATTCCGGCGGCGACCGCGCCTACCTCAACCCGGGCGGCGATCCGAACATCGGCTCCACCGCCTCGGCCCTCAAGAATAGCGCCGGAGACACGGTGGCTTTCCTCATCAACAATCCGGCCGCCGGATACGTCGCCACCCCCAAGGGTGGGCTCGGTACCACAGGCCGCAACACCGAGCGCCTCAATCCGACGAACAACTTCGATGTCACCGTGGCCAAATCGGTGAACTTGAGAGAAAGCATCAAGTTCCGGTTCGACGCTCGCATCTTCAACGTCTTCAACCATGCCCAGTATGTGGGCGGCTATCTGAACGACGTGGCTCCCCTCGGATTCACGGACACCGCAACCCACAACTTCACGATTCCGGGTCAATCGGTGTTTCACCTGCCCTCGCAGGTGTTCTCGAGCAATCCGCGCAGCATCACGCTGGCCGCGAAGATCATCTTTTAGGATCTCGCGGAAAGCGTTTGAAGTACCGGGGAGCCTTCGGGCTCCCTTTTTTTATTGGGCTGATCGTGTTTGCGAAGGTGCTCACTGCGCTCCTTTACAGTCGTGGCCCGGCTGGTGGGGCCTCGACGCGATCGGAGTTCCGATAACACGAGTTTCGTACCTATTTATACCTTAATTGGGATTTTAACCCTTTTAAATGTCATAGGACCAGTAACTCCTAAATAACTCGGCGTTTATGGGGCAAACTGCGCAGTCGGAGAGCCCTAAGACACACACTCACCGTGCGGTGGTGTTGGAATTTTACTCAACGGGAGTTTACCTGTTTAACAGATAAACCGTTTAGAATCAGCGATACAGTGGCAATCCTTAACAATGGTAAGTGATTTGCTCCGCGAAGGAGCATTAATCATGCAAAAAAGACTCACAACTCCCTTTCTGGTGCGGACCTGGACCGGAAGGTGGCCGGTGCTGGTGATTCTCACGGCACTCCTGATCGCGTCCCTGGCGTTTGGACAAGAAACTTCTGCTGGATTGCAGGGCACGGTGAAAGATCCGACGGGCGCCCTTGTGGTGAAAGCGCAGGTCGAAGTTGCGAGTCCCGCGCTGATCGGTATTAAGAAAGCGGAGACAGACCAGGGCGGATACTACCGTTTCGCCAACCTGCCCCCGGGGCTCTACACGCTGACCGTGACGGCGGCCGGTTTCCGCACCTTCAAACAGGAACGGATTCCGCTGGAAGTGGGACACCTGCCCTCCATTGAGGTCCGCCTGGATATGGGCGCGATTTCGGAGACGGTGGAAGTGTCGTCGCAGGCGGCAGTGATCGACGCCACGCAGAGTAAAGTGCAGACCAACATCTCGACCAGTTCCCTGGAGAACCTCCCCACACAGACGCGATCATTCCAGAGTGTGATTCAGTTCGCGCCCGGCGCGCGATCGGAACCGCTGCAGGCCGGCTATCAGATTGACGGCGCCAGCAACTCGGAGAACTCTTACCTGGTGGAAGGCCAGGAGACGGCATCGCTGCAGGACGGACACTCGGCGGCCAACGTCCCGATGGACTTCATTCAGGAAGTGCAGGTGAAATCGAGCGGCTTCGAAGCCGAATACGGCGGCGCGCTCGGCGGCGTGGTGAACGTCGTGCAGAAGCGCGGCAGCAACGAGTGGCACGGAAGCCTGTTCACGTATTATCGCGGCAGCGCGCTGGATGCGGCTCCCAACCCGACGCTAATCAAGAACCCGCAGATCGCGGCCAACACCGGCGGCGCCAAGTTGCTGGATCAGCCGGCGGAGAACTATCAACCGATCAAAGATCATTACCGGATTCCGCAGCCTGGATTCTCCCTGGGCGGCTATGTGGTGAAGGATCGCCTGTGGGTGTTTGGTTCGGCGGCGCCTGAATTCAGTGCCACCCAGCGCACCATCGACTTCGCGGCCAACTCGCCGACACCCGGAAAGCGTACCTTCTCGCAGAATTCGAACACGTATTATTCGATGGCCCGGGCCGATTTCATGGCCACGCAGAAGATCCGCCTCTTCGGATCGTGGTCCTATTCGTATAATCGCCAGACGGGGAGTTCGGTAGCCTCACCGCTGCCGAAGGCCGACGACGCCTTCCATCAGTTCAATTCGATTTCCACCAACAGCGCCGACCTCTACAACGGCGGCATCGGTTCCACCAATCCGAACGTGATCTACAACACGGGCGCGGACATCACGCTGACGCCCAGCCTGGTGGCGACCACCCGTTTCGGATATTTCTATCAAGACCTGCAGGATCGCGGTCTGCCGGTAGGCAATCGCTATATCTATCGGGACACAAACTACTCCTACAGCACGACCAATGCACCGGCTCTGGCGACGACTACGGCCTTGGACGGAAAAACCCTCCTGCCCTCTAAATTCGTGAATTCGACAGGCTGGAGCAACATCGGCGCCAATTCGGCTACCGTGTTCGACCAGTGGAAGCGCTACAGCTTCAACCAGGATCTGGCGTATTTCAAGAAGGGCCTGGGAACCCACAACCTGAAGTTTGGATACTCTTTCAGCCATGGCACGAACGACGTAGTCAATGGCTACAACACGTCCGATGTGTACGTGGCATACAACATTCAATACGCTCCGCAGACTACCAACGGTATCGCACGCTGCAAAGGGATCATCGCCCAGAACCTGACAAACTATGGACAGGCGGGCGGCCCCGCGGACGGCACCGGATGCCAGGGTCTTTGGGGCACGGTAAATCTGCGCGACCTGGGTACTACGGGCAAAGTGGGCGGCTGGAATCACGCCTTCTACGCGCAGGATGCGTGGACGGTAGGACGCCGGTTGACCTTGAACCTTGGTGTTCGCCTCGACAAGGAAAACCTGCCCTCGTACAACCCGACCAGCGGCTTTCAGGGAGTCAGCTTCGGATGGGGACAGAAGGTCGCGCCGCGATTGGGCGGGGCGTTCGATGTCAAGGGCGACGGCAAACTCAAGCTGTATGCCAGCTTCGGCTACTTCTACGACATCATGAAGTACAACCTGCCCCGCGGCAGCTTCGGCGGCGACTACTGGCACGACTGCGTGTACGCGCTGGATACGCCGGACTTCACTGGAATCCTGCCCGCACGCGATGCCAACGGCCACTATTGCCCCACGGGCGGCGGTGGTGTCGGCGCGGTGGGCACCCTGCCTGCCGGTCTGCGGTTCATCGAAAACTACGACTACCGAGAACCGGCCAACGACCCGAACCAGGCTGGCTCGCTGGGCAAGACCGGGCTCGTGGATCCAAACCTGAAGCCGATGAAGCAGCACGAAATGGTATTCGGAACCCAGTGGGCGCTCGCGCCTTCCGTTGCGCTCGAAGCACGCTATTCGCGCAAGCGCCTGGACACCACGATTGAAGACGCCGGCACCATCACCCAGGACGGTGAAGTCTACTACATCACCAATCCCGGCTATGGCGTAAACAAGGTTGTGCCGAATTGCACCGGCTGCCCGGCGAATCCGAAGGCTGTCCGCAACTACGACGGCATCGAGTTCCGCCTCACAAAGCGCATGACCAAGAACGTATTCAGCTCGCTGTCTTATACATACAGCAGCCTGCGCGGCAACTACACCGGCCTGACCGCCACCGACGTCTCCGACGGCGGCGCGGGCCGCAACGGCGCCAACGCGGATCGCGCGTTCGACGAAGCCTTCATGCAGTTCGACGCGCATGGAAAGGCGATTGACGGACCGCTGCCCACCGACCGTCCCAACACCTTCAAGGGGCAGGTCTACTACAACCTGAAGTGGTGGAAGTTCAACACCGTGATCGGCATGTACCAGCAGGTGTATTCGGGCTCGCCGCTGAACAGCTACATCAGCGTATGGGGCGCCCCGGTGTTTGTGGAAGGGCGCGGCAAGTTCGTGGACGTGACGCGCAATCCAACCACCGGAGCCTGGGTGGCCGGCAGCGTTTCCGACCGCCGCACGCCGATGTTCAGCCAGAGCGATGTCAGCCTCTCGCAGGACTTCCACATCAACAAGTCTGAAACTGCGAAGGCGAAGATCGGAATCGAGTTCTTCAATCTGCTCAACCAGCACAGTCCGACGATCTTCGACCAGAACCTGATCCGCACCTCCGGACTCAATCCGTTCACGTGCGGCACCGCTGGAACCAACTGCACCGCGACCCAGGCCGATGTGGCGGGCTTCGATTATGCCGCCATCATGACCAAAGGGTACGACTATATCGCGGCCGCCAACTCTCAGGGAAGGACCCTGAACAGTCTGTACGGCCAGGCAACCGGATGGCAAAACCGCCGCAGTATGCGGATCCAGGTGGTTGTTACCTTCTAGTGGTTTGGCGCTAACCCAAACCCGCTCGCTGACGCTCGGGGCTCGGATCGGAGCCCCGACCGTGAGGGAGGGGTCGTCCGCAAATAGGGAAGACGGGGGCTATACATCAGACACCTGGACTACGTAATCCGAATCACGAAAGGGCGTCCTTCGGGACGCCCTTTTGCGTTGCTGCGCAGGCATTTGGCGCGTCTATCGGAGGTAAGCTGAGTTGCCGGACTGGGGGTGTATCCTGTACAAGGGGAAGATTGCCGTCCGTATGCTGCCAGGAGGTCACCGTGCGCTCATCGTGTCCGGCCTCATGCTGTGGTGCGCCGCTCTGCATGCGCAGGTGGCGCTTAGCGGCCGCGTGGTCGACGAGAACGGTGCGGCAGTGGGCGGAGCACGCGTGGAATTGCGTTCGGATGCCGGGGTCGTCACCGCTTCGTCCGATCCGGCGGGCAATTTCCGGGTCAATCTACCGGTAGCCGGCGAGTACGCTGTCCGCGCAGAACGTCCGGGCTTCTTCGTCTTTACCGGCAACCGGCAGCCGTTCGAAGCGGGCAGCCAGCAACTGACGATCCGCCTGAATCACCTGCAGGAGTTCGCCGACAAGATCGATGTGACCTACTCGCCGCCGGCGATCGATCCGCAGCAGACCTCCGAACGCAAGGAACTGGCGAATACCGAAATCGAAAATGTGCCGTACCCGGCGCCGCAGGATTACCGCAACTCGCTGCCGCTGCTCAATGGCGTGGTGCAGGACAACGCGGGACGCGTCCACTTCAACGGCGGCGATACCAACCAGGCCAACTACACGCTCGACGGCTTCAACATGTCGGATCCCGTGACCGGTCGCCTGGAGACGCGGGTCAACATCGACACGATCCAATCGATGGACCTGGAGAACAGCCGGTATGCGGCAGATAACGGGAGAGGTTCGGCGGGTGTGCTCGATCTCAAGACCAAGATGGGGGACGACCGCTTGCGGTTCGGCGGCACGAACTTCATTCCCGGCGTGACCAGCGACGCTGGTTTGTACGTCAACAAGTGGACGCCGCGACTGGAATTCTCCGGCCCGCTGGTCAAGGGACGCGCGTGGTTCCACAACGGGCTCGACGCGTTCTATAGCGTGGACAGCGTATACGGGCTGCCCAACGGGCAGAACCGTACCAGCAGCCTGACGGTCAGCGACCTTTCCAGATTCCAGGTGAACCTGACGCCGGCCAACATTCTGACCGCGAGCTTTCTGTACAACCGGGCCGACAGCAACCGCAACGGGTTGAGCATACTGAATCCGGTGGAGACGACGACCAATAGCCGGCAGGCGATCTACATGAGCACCATCCGCGATCAGCACTACTTCGGCGGCGCGCTGCTGGACGTAGGGTTCGCGGATACCCGCGGGCTGCTGCGCAATCCGCCGCGCGGAGACATGCTGTATGAGATCACACCGTCCGGCAATCGCGGGAATTACTTCAGCGGCGTGAACCGGCACTGGTACCGGCAGCAGGCGACGGCCAACCTGTTTTTGCCGACGGCGCATTTCCATGGCGACCACCATTTGAAATTCGGTGTCGACGTGGAACGCGAGAGCTTTCATCAACAGGTGGAGCGGCACGATTACGAGGTGCTGCGCGACGATAACTCGGTGGCCCGCCTGGTGACCTTCGCGGGTATGCCGTTCCAGAATCGCAAGAACCTGGAGGCGGCACAATACGTGCAGGATCACTGGACGCCCATGGAAGGGCTGGCGCTCGAAGGAGGCGTGCGCACCGAATGGAACGAGGTGGTGCGAGATCTGGAAGTGGCGCCGCGGGTGGCAGCGGCCTGGGCGCCGCGGAGGCTGCATGGCGCCAAGATTTCGGCGGGATGGGGCGTCTACTACGATTCCATCGGCTTGGGCCTGCTGGCGCGCGAACAGGGACAGACGAGCTATTCCACGTTCATTCTGCCGGATGGGGTGGTGAAGGGTCCTGTGCCGACGTCCTTCCAGGTCAACGACCGTACGCTCTCCACGCCGCGATACCAGACGGCGAACCTGACCGTAGAGCGCAAGATGCCGTTCGATTTCTACGCCAAGGCGGGCTATACCTGGCGGAGCGGCTCGCGCGGGTTTGCCTTCGATACCGCCACGCCGCAAACGGGGCCGATGTTTTACGACGGCGCCGTCTTCCAGTTGAGCAACTCGCGGCGCGACCGCTACGATGCGGTCGATTTCGCGATCCGGCGCACCTTTGCCGGCCAGTTCGAGTGGTTCCTGGGCTATACGCGGTCGAGCACACGGACCAACGAGGCGGTGGAATACAGCCTGGAGAATCCGGTGTTCGCGCCGCAGATGCCGGGGCCCTTCGCCTGGGACACGCCGAACCGCGTACACATGTGGGGCTGGGCGCCGCTGCCCAAGCGTGCGCTGGGGCACCGCATGGAGTTCCTCCTGCGGAACACCACGGCGGCGTACCTGGTGGAGTACCGTACCGGTTTCCCGTTCAGCATCGTGGATCAGGAAGGCTTCCTTGTGGGTTCGCCCAACTCGCAGCGCTATCCGGATTACTTCAACGTGAATCTGCACTTCGAACGTCGATTTCGCGCGCTGCACTATTTGTGGGCGTGGCGTTTCGGATACAACAATCTGACGGGCAACCTTAATCCGAACGTGGTGGACAATATCGAGGGCTCTCCGAAGTTCCTGACTTATGGCCGCGGGCAGGCGCGGGCATTCAGCGTGAGGCTGCGGCTGCTGGGACGGAAGTAGATGCCACCACGCAAAACCGTTGGAATTCTCCCTGCAGCGCACGTCGGGTAAACTGAGAGTGGACACAATCCATCCGCATGGCGTCGCCGCCCATTCCGCCGCAACTGGATCACCTGATCACCCGTCCGTTCTCGTTCTACCCAGCCATCATCGGCGTGGAGCACAACGAGTGGTTGTACCGGAAAGCGAGCTGGAGCGAAATCCTGGTAGTCAACTGCAAGAGCGGTGCGGAGATCTGGATTTCGCGCCGCTACATCGGCGAAGTCTCGCGGGTGGACGACCCGGTGCTGATCGTCGGACTGGTTCGCGAACTCGAATACAAAGCCGGCATGGTTGTGCCCTATCAGCGGCGCGTCATCGAAATGCCGGTGGCGGTGGGGGGTACCCCGGCCGTCACGAGCGCGGTGGACCGGCCGGCGCCGGGGATGATCGTCGGCATCAGGATGGCATCGGCGCAGGACAAACGCATCTTTAAGCTGATTGGCGCGGCCGTGACCGCGGCCATCGTGCTCTACGTACTGGCGGTGAGTCTGTCGCGTCAGCGGGTGGTCTTCACCGCGCGCGATCAGACGTACCTGGGCCTGACCGCGCGTGACGACCGTACCGAGGTCGTGATGAAACTGGGATCGCCGTCCACCGACCACTGGCAGAGCGAGAGCGGCGCCATGCAATACGAAGCGCTGGATTATCCGGATCGGAAGGTGACCGTCATCCTGATGGGCGGGGATCGCAACAGCGTTCAGTATGTCGGCACCATGGACCAGAATTGGAAGCCGGTCCACTCCGTACAGTTGCACTCCGGCGGCACGACCGACAGCCTGCTGCGCGGCCTGAAACGCTTCTAGCGCAACGCCTTCGTATCGATGCCGAGCTTGCGCATCTTGGCCTGCAGAGTGGTGCGCTTCATGCCGAGTTTGGCCGCGGCGCCAACGGGGCCGCCAACCTTGCCGCCGGCGTCGTGCAGGGCACGCTGGATGGCCTCACGCTCGGCAGCTTCCAGCGTGACCACGCTCGCCCCCACCGGTCCGCCTTTCAGTTCGCGCACCGGGACGTGCAGCGTGCTGCCCGTGGACAGAATCACCGCCCGCTCAATGAAGTTCTGCAGCTCGCGAATGTTGCCGGGCCAGTGATAGCGGGCCAGCGCGTTCATGGCTTCGGTGGGGATGCTGGTGATCCGCCGGTTCATGCGGCGCGCATACTGCTGGACGAAGTAGCGCACCAGCAGCGGGATGTCGTCGCGCCGTTCGCGCAGCGGCGGCGCCGTCATGGGGAAGACGTTGAGGCGGTAGTAGAGATCGGCGCGAAAGAGCCGCTGCTCCACCAGTTGCGCCAGATCGCGATTGGTGGCCGCCACCAGGCGGGCATCGGTGCGAATCGTGCGCGAGCTTCCCAGGCGTTCGAACTCGCGCTCCTGCAGCACGCGCAGCAGTTTGGATTGCAGCTCGATGGGGATCTCGCCCACCTCGTCGAGAAAGATGGTGCCGTGGTTGGCCAGCTCGAACCGGCCGATGCGCTGCGCGATCGCGCCCGTGAAAGCGCCCTTCTCGTGGCCGAAGAGTTCGCTTTCCAGCAAGCCCGTGGGAATCGCCGCGCAGTTGAGCTTCACGAACGTGGCCTGCTTGCGCGAACTCAGGTCGTGTATGGCGCGCGCCAGCAGTTCCTTACCGGTCCCGGTCTCACCGTAAATCAGCACGGTGGAATCGGTGGGCGCTACAGTCTCCAGTTGCTTGAGGGTGGATTTCAGCGCGCGGCTCTGGCCGACGATCTCCTCGAAGCGGTTGTCCGTGCGGATCTCGTCTTCGAGGTAGACCTTCTCCTCGGCAAGGCGCGCATTGAGCTCTTCGATGCGCTTGTAGGAGAGAGCGTTATCGAGCGCGATGGAAACCTGCCCGGCCACCTGTGTGAAAAATCCCAGGTCGTCGCCCTGGAAGCGATCCGGCAGGCGCGAGCCGACATTGAGGGTGCCGAGGGCCGTACCGCGCGAAATCAATGGCACGCAGCAGAGCGATTGAATTCCCTCGCGTTCGAACAGGTCGCCGGTAGAGGCGGAAACCGCTCGTGCCTCTTTCAGGCTGAACACCCGCCCCTGCCGGGTGCGGAAGACGTAACCCGCCAGGCTGCCATCCAGCGGCACCACGGCATCCTCGCGGATGGCGCCCGTTCCGTCGGGAAAATCGAGCACGTGCATGCGCAGGGCGCCGGCGTCGGCGTCGTAGATCAGCAGGCTCGCGTAATCCAGGCCGAACGTGCGGCGTAATGACGCGGAGATGGCGTGAAACAACTCACGCGTGGCGAGGCATCCCACCACCGCGTTGTTGACCTCAAGCAGCGTGCGCAGGCGGTCGCGTTCGTGGGCCAGTTGCCCCTCGTAGGCCACGGCGGCCTCTGAATTGAGCGCATTGTCCACCGCCACCGCCACCTGACGGGCCACCTGTCCCATGAATTCGATGTCCTCTTCGGAGTAGGCGTTCATGGTCAGCGAACCGAAATGGAGACCGCCGATTTCGCGGTGCGCGGTGAACAGCGGGAGGATGCAGGCCGACTGAATTCCGTTGGCGCGCAGCAGCTCGCGGATAACCGGGAAGCGCGTTTCCGCCGCAGTGTCCGGAATGTAGTAAGGGCGGCGGGACTGTAGCGCGGCGATGGTGGGAGTCTGATCGTAGGGCGTGCTCCCGGGCGGCTTTCCCACCAGCGGCTGCTCCGATTCCAGCACATGCAGCCGGACCACTCGCTCTTTGGGGTCGACTAGTGTGAGGCTGATGAAGTCAAAGGGCACCAGGCGTTTGAGCAGGCGGCTGAGATCGGCAAACAGCGTGGAGAGCTGGCGGTGGGCGACGATCGATTCGGCTACTTCGAGCAGCGTCTCGTAACGCGCACGCGTGGAGTCCGGACGGAGAGGTGCGGAAGATGGCATCAAGGGGTCGAGCCGGCTTTTCCCACCGTACCACAAGGCGGCGCATGACAAATCTCCTGCAACACCGCCCGGATCAGCGGGGTGACCGCCACGAGTTCGACGCCCTGTGCGTGCATGCGCGCCAGCAGGGATTCGCCGGCGGGATCGACGAAATCCACTTCGGCGAGGTCCAATATGGTCTTGCGGCCGTGAGTGGTGGAACTGGCGGTCTTCCAACACTGTTCGAGCTCGTTAACCCAGAGCCCGGATAGCCGGCCTTCGAGTTTCAATCGGAATTCCGCGACGCTATCGTGAAGCGTAATTTTCAGCATGGCAAACCACTGCTGCCCGTCGCACGATCCATGCCAGAGTGCGAAACCCCTCGTAACAACTACATAGCGGCAGCCTCCCGCGCCATAACGGTGCTGGATGCCCAAATATCGGCAGGTAACCCGGCCGGCAGTCTTAGCACTACACTGATATCTTGTCTCTACATCCGCCACGCAGACTCTGGGTGCAGTTGCTGTTTCTGGCTGCCGTGGCGGCACTGGCGTACGGGCCATCGCTCACCATCCGGCTGATTGCCGACGACTATCCAAATGTCTCGCAGGCACTCACTTATGGAGCGCCCGCAGGTCTGGGCACCCTGCTGCACGATGCGCAGTTCCGGCTGCGCGCAACCAGTTACTGGGCCATGTACGCGCTCTGGCAGGCAGCCGGATTGAATCCGCCGGTGTATCACGCAGCGAGTTTGTTGCTCCACATCGCCAATACCTGGCTGCTGTTCTTGGTGGCTTCTGCGTGGCCGCGCATGCGTACGGCCGCCTTCTGGGCGGCGGCCTTTTTTGCGGTGCACGAAGGCCACCAGGAAGCCGTGATGTGGTTCTCGGCAATCAATGAACTTCTGATGTTCTTCTTTGGAATGGCGTCGCTCTGGTGCTGGAGAAGCGCTCGCGATAAGGCCCGGCCGGCCTGGGGCAAAGAACTCGCCAGCGTAGCGCTGTTCACGCTGGCCCTGCTTTCCAAGGAGTCGGCGATCTTCCTGCTGCCGCTCTTTGTGCTGGCGGTGGAGCCCGCGCAGTGGCGGCAGCGCCTGCCGCGCTTGACGCCGCACCTACTCCTGGTGTTGTTGAGCCTGGCGTCCGTGGCGCAGAGTCGCTCCAACTCGTTCCGCTTCTCCGATGGCAGCTTCTCGCTGGACGCACCTTTCTGGCTCACCTGGCCGCACAGTTTCGGACGCCTGCTGTGGATTTGGGGCTGGCCGGCTGCGATCGTACTCCTCGTCTTCGGCGATGCACGGTTCCGGCGCAGCGCGCTATTGGCTTTGGCCTGGATTGGGATCGCGCTCGTGCCGTACAGTTTCCTGACCTACTCGACGGAGATTCCGAGCCGGCAGATCTATCTGGCGAGTGCGGGCCTCGCGCTGCTGGTGGGCCTGGCGCTGGCGCAGGGTGAAGGCCGCCGCTTCGCCACCATCGTTTTCGCCGCAATATTACTGCACAATATTCTGTATTTGTGGACCCGGAAACATGCGCTGTTCGTGGTGCGCGCGGCGCCCACCACACAGTTGATCGAGTTCGCACGAAAGACCCCGGGAGCGATCTGGATTCAGTGCTTCCCGTTGCCCGGAATCGTCGCCGAAGAGGCGCTACGCCTCGCCGCGGGGCGTTCTCCTTCCGATCTGGTGTGGACTGCCGATGCGGCGCGCGAACGCTCCGCCGCGGCATTTTGCTATGCAGGCAAACGTTAATCTTCCGGATTTCGCTTGATTTTCACTTTTTGTTCGCCCACAATAAACGCAGGGAGTTTCGATGGCGCTGACCAAACGGCAAAAGCAAGTGCTGGATTTCATCGCGAATTTTGTGGAGGAGAATGGCTACTGCCCCAGCTTCGAGGAAATCGCACGCGGCCTCGAGCTGGCATCGCTAGCCACGGTGCACAAACACATTTCCGTTCTCGAGGCGAAGAACTACCTCAAGCGCGGATTCAACCAGAGCCGGTCCCTCGAGCTGACGCCCAAATACGTGCAGGAGCAGCGGCGTCCCAAGGCGGCAGTCACCGAGATCCCGCTGCTCGGCCGCATCGCCGCCGGTGCGCCCCTGGAGGCCGTGCAACAGCGCGAGGTGCTGCACTTCGCCGATTTCGCCGGGCATGGAGACACATATGCGCTGGAAGTACGCGGCAACTCCATGATCGACGACCATATCTGCGACGGCGATATGATTCTGCTCGAGCGGGTCGCGCAGGCGCGCGACGGAGATATCGTCGTGGCCCTGGTGGCCGGCAGCGAAGCAACCCTGAAGCGCTTCTATCGTGAAGCGGGAGATATGGTGCGCCTGCAACCGGCCAACGTAACCATCAAACCAATATTTGTTCCTGCAAGGGATGTGCAAATCCAGGGCCGGCTGCTGGCCGTCCTGAGAAAGTACAGATAAGTCGGGGAACTACTTAACGCGGAGTTCCTGCTCGGCGCGGAGCCAGTCTGCTTCGGGGGAACCGCCCTGATATCCTCGTGCTGCCCAATACGAATACGCCAGGCGCGCGACGGCATCCTGGTAAGATTCCGCGGGCGTCTCAGACACCACCGCGGCGGCAACCACGCTCAGGACTTCCGGTTCGGAAACAGGGGCATTGGACATTTCCACAACAGCGGGACGAGTGACACGCTTGGTACTTACGGACTTACGTCGAGCCGGCGCGGCTGCGGCGCTAGACACCACTGCTGGATTCTCGGGAACACGCTTTCTTGTCATAGATTGATTTACTTTCTGGTAATGGGACTGTGCCCTCTATTTTAATCGATCCCCGCTTACAGTTGCATCAAAAGTTTCTATCGATTGAATTACTATCGGTGAGTTTTCCCACTGGTAAAAACGGCATAAGTCGAGGAGCGCCACGTGAATAACGGCCCATGCAGCCTGATGGTTTCAGACCACCTCGTCCGATGGGTGTATATTTGAGATAGATTGTGCAACTACGCGCAGGTTTGACATTAGCGCTGGCGCTGGCGGCACAGGCCGCGGGCGCATCACCGAAAATCGTCGCCGTCGACGTGGACGGGATGGTGCACCCCATCACCGCCGAAATTGTGGGCGGCGCAATCGCGCAAGCTAAAAACGAAAATGCATCGCTGGTCCTGGTGAGGATCAACACGCCGGGCGGATTGATGGATGCGATGCGCGCCACCATCGAAAAAATCGTTGCGTCGCCTGTCCCGGTGGTGACTTATGTGGCTCCAAGCGGCGGGCGAGCGGCATCGGCCGGATTCTTCATTCTGGAGGCTGGCGATGTCGCTGCCATGGCGCCAGGCACTGCCACCGGTGCGGCGCACCCTGTCCTGATGGGCAGCCAGATGGACCCGGTGATGAAGCAGAAGGTGGAGAACGATGCCTCCGCCTACCTGCGCAGTATCTGTGCAAAGCGAGGTCGAAACAGCCAACTGGCGGAGACTGCCGTGCGCGAAAGCAAATCGTTCACGGAGAGCGAGGCGCTGGACCAGAAACTGGTGGATCTGGTCGCGCCCGGCGAGAAACAACTGCTCGCCGAACTGGACGGGCGCAACGGTAACGCGTATGGACGGAACCGTCACCACGCTGCACACCGCGGGCGGGGAGATTGTGGAGTATCAGACGGACTTGGCGGCAGAGGATGATCTCGGCGATTGCCGATCCGAATATTGCGCTTATCCTGCTCGTACTCGGCGCGCTCGGCATTTATGTTGAGTTCACGTCGCCAGGAGTGATCGCGCCGGGGGTGTTCGGAGGCATTCTGGTGCTGCTCGGCCTGTCGGCCATTTCGGTGCTGCCCATCAACTGGCTCGGGGCGGCGCTGCTGGTGCTGGCCTTCACGCTGTTCGCGCTGGAGGTGAAGTTCGCGTCGCATGGAGTTTTGGGAGCGGGCGGCGCCCTGGCGATGGTGTTGGGTGCGGTGATGCTGGTGGACAGCCCCATACCAGAGCTGCGCATTCACTGGCTCACCGCGCTTGCGGTGACCCTGCCGTTTTCGGCGATCACGGTCTTCCTGCTGACCCTCGCGATGCGCGCGCGGCGCAACAAAGTGGAGACCGGAGTCGAAGGGATGATCGGTCAGATCGGCCAGGCGTTGACCGGCTTATCGCCCGCGGGCAAGGTATTTGTCCGCGGCGAGTATTGGGATGCAGTCGCGGCACAGCCCGGTGCCCGCCGGGGCACACGTCAAGGTGACGGCCATCGACCGGCTGACGCTCACCGTGGAGCCTTCGGAATAGGAGAAAACCATGAACGACCTGAGCCCTGTGCTCTTGATCTTTGTGATCATCGTTGCGGTATGGCTGCTGAATTCGATCAAGATTCTGCGCGAGTACGAGCGCGGAGTCATCTTCCGTCTGGGGCGCATTCTAAGTGATCCCAAGGGCCCCGGCCTGATCTTTGTCTTCGCTCCGGTGGACCGCATGGTGCGCATCTCGTTGCGCATCGACACGCTCGAAGTGCCGGCACAGGACGTAGTGACGCGCGACAACGTCACCGTGAAGGTGAACGCGGTGATCTATTTCCGCGTGATCGATCCGCGGCTCGCGGTCATCGAGGTGTCGAACTTTCAGTACGCAACCTCGCAGCTGGCGCAGACCACGTTGCGCTCCGTGCTGGGAGAGGTAGACCTGGATGGACTCCTGGGACAGCGCGAGAAACTGAACATAAGGCTGCAATCGATTCTCGACCAGCACACATCAACCTGGGGAGTGAAGGTGACTATGGTCGAGGTCAAGCAGGTGGACCTCTCCGAGCAGATGATCCGCGTGCTGGGAAGGCAGGCGGAGGCGGAACGCGAACGGCGCGCTAAGATCATCCATGCCGAGGGCGAGTATACGGCGGCGGAGAAGTTGGCCATGGCCGCCGAAGTCATCCAGCAGCAGCCGGCTGCGATTCAATTGCGCTATCTTCAGACGTTGGTGGAGATCGGCGCGGAGAAGAACACCACCATCGTTTTCCCGCTTCCACTCGATATACTAACTTCTTTGGGGCGAGCGCTGGAGCGAGCGGCGAACGGCGGGACGCCCGGCACGGACAATCCTAAAACATGAGAAACAACGAGACCGGCGAATTCGAACTGGTAGTAGGCAACAAACAGCTGCTCAGCGGCTTCTTTATTGTGGTACTGCTGTTCGCGGTGGCATTCGCCATGGGGTACGTCGTGGGACAGAACACGCAGCGTCCCGCAAAACTGGCATCGGATAGCGGAGCCGCGAGCGGCGCCATAAACACCGCGGCGGATTCCCGTCCTCAGCCCGCATCGCCCGTGCCCGGCCGGCGGCCGCACCGCCGGCGCCCGATCCGGCAGCGGGCACGCAACCACCGTCGGACTCGGCGCCCCAGCCCACCACGCAACCCGCCCAGGCGACGCAACCGGCGGCGGGCGACAAGCCTGCAACGGCGCCGGCCGACACGGGCACGGTCGCATCATCGGAATTGCCGCCGGGTTCGTACTGGCAGGTGATTGCGGTGAAGCCGGAGGTAGCCGAGGCCATGCGGCAGACCCTGAAGGACAAGGGCTTTCAAGTCTCCCTCACGCAGGGGCCGAGCAACCTGACGCGCGTGCTGGTGGGGCCGTACGGCGACACACCTTCTTTGGGCCGGGCCAAGACGGCGCTCGAAACCGCCGGATTCCAGCCCGTACGGTACAAGCGTGATTGATTCGCTGGTACAGATTGGCGGCGGCCTCCCGCCCGCGCCCAAACGGCCTCGTCTGCCCGAGTGGGCGCGCCGCAGCAGGACGCATTTCGAATCCCTGAACCACCTGAAGCGCGGGCTGCGGGAACTGAAAGCTGCACACGGTGTGCGAAGAGGCGCGCTGCCCGAACATCCACGAATGCTTCCACCGCGGCGCGGCAACGTTCATGATTCTGGGCGAGCGCTGCACCCGCGGTTGCGGATTTTGCAGCGTGCAAAAGCTGAATCCCCGGAAGCACGATGTGCAACTCGACGCCGCCGAGCCGGCCAACGTGGCGCAACATGGCGCGCGAAATGAAACTGCGCTACGTCGTGATCACCAGCGTGAATCGCGACGATCTGGAGGATGGCGGCTCGCACCACTTCGCGGAGACCGTGCGGGAAGTGCGGCGCGCGCTGCCGGAAGCGCGAGTGGAAGTGCTGACCCCGGATTTTTGCGGCGACTTCGACGCCGTAGCGCGCGTGCTCGATGCCGGCCCGCACGTGTTCAATCACAATATGGAAACCGCGCCGCGGCTTTACGCGCGCGTCCGTCCGCAGGCCGACTACCGGCAGTCGCTCGACGTGCTGGCATTCGCGCGAGCCCACGCCCCGGAAGTGTTGACGAAATCCGGCTTCATGGTGGGGCTGGGCGAGACGCCGGACGAGGTGCGCACGCTCCTGCGCGATCTGCACGCGGCGCGCACTGATGTGGCAACCATCGGACAGTATCTGCAGCCTACGCGGCGCAACCTCCCGGTCGCGGAATATGTGGAACCGCGGCAGTTCGAAGAGTACCGCGAGTACGGTTTAGCCCTTGGATTTAAGGCAGTGTTCAGCGGACCGCTGGTGCGCAGTTCTTATATGGCCGACCAGGTCAGCGACGGCCTGGTCACGGACTCCGCACAGCGGGAGTCGTGCTGAACTGGCTCCTGGCGCTGGCATCGGCGGCGCTGCTCATACTCACTTTTCCGAGATTCTCCATTGTCTGGTTCGCGCCGGTGGCACTGGCCCCGTTGCTGGTAGCCATGGCGCGGGAGACGCGCTGGAAGCGCCGCTTCCTGTTGGGCTGGTGCACGGGCGTGGTCTACTGGTTCGGCGTCTGCTACTGGATTCAGTTCGTGCTCTCCTTCCACGGCGGCTTGGGTGAGGCGGCCGGTTGGGCGGTCTTCCTGTTGTTCTGCGTGGCCAAGGCGATCCACATGGGCGTCTTCGGCGCGCTGGCAGGCGTAGTCATGCGGCGGTGGTGGGCTGCGCCCACGATGGCGGCGCTATGGGTTGCAGTGGAAGTGACGCACGGCTCGCTCGGCTTCGCATGGCTCGCGCTGGGGAATGCCGGGATCGATATGGGCGTTCCGATGCGCCTGGCGCCATTCACCGGAGTGTACGGCCTTTCGTTCGTCTTCGCGCTGATGGCCGCCGCGCTCGCGCTCGCCGTGATGCGGCGGCCGCGCGTGGAACTGCTCTGGCTGGCGCCCATTCTGCTGCTGGCGCTGCTGCCGCAACTGCCCCCGGCGGAGCGCGGGCGCGAGACAGCCCTGCTCGTCCAGCCGAACATCTCCGAAACCGAGCAGTGGACCGCGGAGAGCGTGGATGCGATGAAGCGCCGCCAGGTGATGCTATCGCTGCGCGGCGCGCTTTCCGAGCCCGGGCAGCCGCCCTCAATTATCGTGTGGCCGGAGGTTCCGGCGCCGCTCTATTACTTCGATGACCCCGTGCTGCGCGATTACGTGGACAACCTGGCGCGCGCCGCAAACGCGCACGTACTGCTGGGCATCGTGGCCCATACGCCGCGGGCGCGCCGTTGAATTCCGCGGTGCTGGTCTCGCCGCAGGGAGCGCCCGTCAGCCGCTACGACAAAGTGAATCTGGTGCCGTTCGGCGAGTTCGTGCCGTGGCCCTTCGGGTTTGCGAACAAGATCTCGACCGAGATCGGCGATTTCGCGGCGGGAAACCGCGTGGTGGTTTCGCCTGCGGGATCGCACAAGATCGGCACGTTCATCTGCTACGAAAGCGTGTTCCCGGGCTTCGTGCGCAAATTCGCGGCAGGCGGGGCCGAGGTGCTGTTCAACATCTCCAACGACGGATGGTTCGGCAAGAGCGCGGCGCGCGAGCAGCACCTGAGCATGGTGCGCATGCGCGCCGCCGAGAATCGGCGCTGGATTCTGCGGTCCACCAACGACGGCATCACCGCGACCATCGATTCGGCCGGGCGACTGCGCGGGACGCTGCCGCTTTACACCGAGGCGACGTCGTATACGGGTTTCAGTTACATCCAGGCGCAGACCGTATACACGCGCTTCGGAGACTGGTTCCCGCTGCTCTGCGCCATGGTCGCGGTGCTGGGTCTGGTGGCGGCACAGCTCGCCGTGGCGTTCCGACTGCGCTGACTAACTGTGGCGGATCACCAGCACGTCGCCGTCCTTGACGATGTATTCCTTGCCTTCCAGCCGTAGCAGGCCTTTGTCGCGCGCGCCGGGATAGCCGCCCAGGTCGATCAGCGTCTTCCAGTTCACCACTTCGGCGCGGATGAACTTCTTTTCGAAATCGGAGTGAATGGCCCCGGCGGCCTTGACCGCGGTGCTGTGCATGGGGATCGTCCAGGCGCGGCACTCGTCCTCGCCTGCCGTGAGGAAGCTCATCAGGCCCAATAGGGAATAGGTAGCGGTGATCAGGCGCTCCAGTCCCGATTCGCTCAATCCGTAGCTGGCCAGGTACTCGAGCTGCTCGGCGCGCGGGAGTTCGGCGAGCTCGGCTTCGATCTTGCCGCAGACGGCGGTCACGGCCGTATGGGCGCGGCCGGCCAGCGGGCCATTGCGGTACTCCTCTTCGCGTTCGTGCAGGCGGCCCGCCTCTTCTTCGCCGATATTCAACACGTACAGCATCGGCTTCTGGGAGAGAAACTGAAAGCCGCGGATGCGCTTTTCGTCATCCGCATCCAGAGCCAGTTCGCGCAGCGGCTTGTTGGCTTCGATCAGCGCCTTGCACTTCACCAGCAGTTCGTACTCGCGATCGAGCTCGGGGTTCTTGATCTTCTTGCGATCTTTTTCGAGGCGCTCCAGCCGCTTTTCGAGCACCGCGAAATCGTTGAGGATGAGTTCGGTTTCCAGGTCCTCCATGTCGCGTATGGGGTCTACGGAGCCCTTCTCGTGCGGAATCGTATCGGAGGCGAAAAGCCGCAGGACGTGGGCGAAGGCGTCGACATTCCGCAGGCTCGCGATACTGCCGGCATCGCGCAGCGTCTCTTTAGAGATGGAGGGCATGTCCACGTATTCCACCGTGGCGTGGGTGACCTTCGGCGGCTCGAACATCTTGCCCAAAGCCTCCAGGCGGGTGTCCGGGACTCGCGCGATTCCAGTGCGCGCCGAAGTGGAGCCGATGCGGGTCTCCTGGTGCACCCCCGTGAGGATGGTGAAGAGGGACGTCTTGCCTGTCATGGGCAGGCCGATGATCGCTGTTTTCATAGAGAGGAACGATTTCTACAGGGGAACTTCCACCTGGCTGAGGATGTCTTCGATAATGCGCTCGCCCATATCGGCGCGGCGCTGCACCAGAGTGGTGCGGGTGTTGATCACAACGCGGTGGGCGAACAGCGGAACGGCCAGTCGCTTCACGTCGTCGGGGATGGCGTAATCGCGGCCCTCGACGAGCGCGATCGCCTGTACAGCGCGGTAGAGCGCCTGGCTCCCGCGCGGGCTCACGCCGAGCGTGAGCGATTCATGCGACCGGGTGCGCTCCACGATAGCGAGCATGTAGTCGACGAGGGTCTCATCGACGGTGACGCGGTGGACCGCATCCTGCAGACGCAGGACGTCGTCGGCCACCAGGCCGGACGCCACAGCCGGCGCAGGTTCGCGCGGGATATTGCGTAGAATCATCCGCTCGCTTGCCGTATCGGGATAGCCGATGCGCAAGCGCATCAGAAAGCGGTCGAGCTGCGATTCCGGCAGCGGGTAGGTACCATGGTGCTCGACGGGATTCTGTGTGGCGATCACCATGAACGGGCGCGGCAGCGAATGCGAGTGGCCGTCGATCGTGACCTGGCTCTCGTTCATCGCTTCGAGCAGCGCCGACTGGGTCTTGGGAGTGGTGCGGTTGATTTCGTCGGCCAGCAGGAAGTTGCTGAAGATCGGCCCGGGCTTGAATTCGAACGCCTCGGCGTGGGCGTTGTAGATGGTGACGCCCAGTACGTCGCTGGGCAGCATGTCGCTGGTGAATTGCAGTCGATGGAAGCGGCAGGAGACCGAGCGGGCCAGCGCCTGGGCGAGCGTCGTCTTGCCGACGCCCGGCACGTCCTCGATAAGCAGATGTCCCCGCGCGAGCAGGCAGACGAGCGACAGGCGCACCACTTCGGGCTTGCCGTGAATCGCCGCGCCGACAGCCGTCTCCAATTCCAAGAGCTTACGGAGAATATCGGGCGAGAGCCCAAGCGGCGGGGTCACCACTGATTCCCGCTGAGACATCACAAGTTCATGATACTAGAGTTCCCGAACCTGCCGTCTGAAAGCCGTGCGGAAAGCCATGTAGCGTTGGGTTAGGATTTCAGATAGACTAGAAAATTGGCGTACGAAAAACGCCATATCGCAGTGCCCCCCTCAGGGCGCGTAGCTCAGTTGGTTAGAGCGCCTGCTTCACACGCAGGAGGTCACAGGTTCGAGTCCTGTCGCGCCCACCATTACTCTCGATGATCGCTGCTGCCATTTCCTCCATCGTTATGCATTCCCTCCTCGGGTGAATCCATTCGCGAACGAAGCTATACTGAGCGCAACAGCTAGACAGCAAAATATGACGGCCACGAAAATGGCCGCGGCGACTGGAATTGTCCCCGCGTTTTTATGCATAGCGGCCGGCGTAGCATATCCCCAGCAATACCGTGTCTCAACCGTGGTTGGCGGCGTCCTGCCGCTTGGCCCCATGCCGGCGCTGGAAGTGTCCGTCGGACACGTAAGCGGCGTGGCCACGGATCGAGCCGGGAATGTCTATTTCAGCTCGGCTCGGGGCTGTGTCTTCCGACTGAATTCTAATGGCTCTCTCCAGCGGGTCGCCGGGATCTGCCGGGCCGGCTTCTCCGGCGATGGCGGACCGGCGACCTCCGCGCAGTTGAGCTGGCCGAAAGGGCTGGCTCTCGATTCGAATGGCAATCTGTATATTGCGGACAACCAGGATTGCCGCGTCCGAAAGGTCACGAAGGATGGCACCATCACGACCATCGCTGGAACGGGCTCCTGCAACCGCTTTTCGGACGATGGCAGGTCCGCTACCAATGCAACCTTGAATTACCCCGGCGCAATCGCAGTGGACCCTTCGGGCTCGATCTATGTCGCGGAGTACGACCGGGTTCGCAAATTCTCGACTGGCGGCACCATCACGACGGTTATAGCCGGCCTGTCCGGTTCCCTTGCGGTTGACTCCTCAGGCAGCCTTTACGTGGCGTCCGGCACGCAGGTTTTCAAGACCAGGGCGGACGGTGGAGTCACCACCGTCGCCGGAAAGGCTAATACGGTTGGCGATAGCGGGGATGGTGGCCCCGCGCTGAGCGCTACCTTCGAGGGCATCATCGGTCTTGCGATCAATTTCGCGGGCGACCTGATCATCGCGGATGGTACGATTCGCAGGATCTCGGCGGATGGAATCGTGCACACAATTGCCGGCGCCGCCTGCTGTGATTTTCCGAAATTGTACCGGGCCTGGGCAGGGGGTGTTGGCGCGGCTGCGGTCGATCTATCCGGCAACGTTTACGTGGGTGTTCTCATCGGTGACGTGCTCCGTAGGATTACTCCCGACGGCATCGTCACCGACGTAGCCGGTACCGACCATCCCGGGTACGTCGGCGACGGCGGACCAGCGCTGGAGGCGCAACTATCCACTCCCCAGGACGTGGCGGTGGATGCTGCGGGAAATCTATATGTCGCCGACTACGGCAATTCGCGCGTCCGCAAGGTTTCGCCTGCCGGCGTCATTACAACGGTTGCCGGCAACGGTACTTCTGGATTCTCGGGGGACGGCGGTCCGGCAACCAGCGCCCAGTTGGGCGGGCCTACGGCTTTGGCAATCGATTCCGCGGGCAATTTGTTCGTCTCCGACTATTTGAACAACCGGATCCGGAAGGTCAATCCCGATGGCATCATCAGCACCGTTGCCGGAACCGGCCAGTGCTGTGACCTCGGCGACGGAGGTCCCGCGACCAACGCATACGTCCCGATGCCACACGGAATCGCGGTGGACTCCGCCGGGTATCTGTATATCGCGGAGTGGCCCGATAGCCGTATCCGAAAGGTGACACATTCAGGGACCATCTCCACCATCGCCGGAAACGGCACGCGGGGCCTCTCGGGCGACGGTGGGCCGGCGACGGACGGCCAGTTGAATCTTCCCTGGGGCGTGGCTGTGGACGTCACGGGAGCCGTCTACGTTGCCGACAATCAGAATTCCCGATTGCGGAAAGTCTCGCCTGATGGAACCATCACGACAGTGGCCGGTGGAGCAAACTCAGGGGGGCTGAACCTCGGGACTCCGGCGGGCATTGCGCTGGATCCCGCCGGGAACCTCTTTGGCTCGGGAGGGTGGAAGATATCGGCTGGAGGTAAGTTGTCCGCGCTGACGTTTTATAACGAGGCCGGAGTGCAAGTGTTTGCAAGCGGAATTGGCATCACCGTCGATGCTAAAGGCAACCTCTTTCTGGTTGGCGGCGATCAGGTTCGAAAGCTGGAGCCCATGACTTCGCCAGTATCGACCGATGCTGTGACCAATGCCGCGAGCGCTATGGCCGGAGTGATTGCACCGGGCGAGATGATCGTCATCTACGCCGCCGGCTTTGGCCCGCGGGAACTCACAATGTTTCAGGCTGGCAACTCCGGAGTCGCGACCACACTGGCTGGGACGCGCGTGTTCGTGAACGGTACGGCCGCCCCGGTAGTCTACACAAGCGCAATCCAGATCTGCGCGATTGTGCCCTACGATGTCAGCGACACCCCTGTTATTCCTTACCCTGGAGGCAGCGGCCCTCCCGCCGCCCGGTCTCTCGCCGTTATAGTGGAATACCAAGGCCAGCGAAGCAGTCCTTACGTGGCTACCCTGGCAGCGTCATCCCCTGGCGTCTTCACGCTGGCCTCGAATGGGCGTGGGCCCGCGGTTGCCTACAATGAGGACGGCTCCCTCAATAGCGTGGCCAGCCCCGCACATCCCGGCGAGGTGATTACGTTCTACGCCACCGGAGAAGGGCAAACCAGCCCTCCGGGGGTGGATGGCCAGCGAGGGGTTGCGACACCTCCCCGACCCGTCGCCGCTGTCAGTGTAACGATTGGTGGAAAGTCGGCAGCGGTCCATTCAGCGGGCGGCGTGCCGGGACAGGTGGCGGGCCTGATGCGGGTACAGGCTGTCGTCCCTGAAGGCATCGCATCCAGCGGTTCCCTGCCGCTCGTGCTCACCGTGGGCGACGCTTCCAGCCAGAGAGGTGTCACCGTAGCAATGTCGGCCAACTGATTGGTCCCCTCTGGCCATAACCAAAGATAGCCTTCACCCGCTCTCTGCGGGCGATATAGGATGTGGAGAAATGGCCCGATCTACAACCTACAAGATGCCCTGTGAAGAAAGGCTACGGTTGTTAGCATCCTGCCAGTCCTGCGCCGATCTGTTTGCCTGGGCTGTGGCGCGGCGACGCGAACTCTGTGCGGCGGCTCCATCGGAGGCTTACCAGGACGTACTGAGAGTATCGGACGATGCCCGGATGGAGTGTAGAACGGCGCGCGCCGAACTTGAAAAACACACGCGTGTTCATGGCTGCAGACACGTCGTAAAGGCGTCCCATGCGGGAGCGCGTGGGCGATGATTCGAGAATCCGGGCTCGCCCGCGCCTCTGCCGGGCGGACCTAGCAGATCCTCGGCAGTTGTTCGCCAGACAACAGATCGAGCGGGCGGTGGACGCCGAGAGTGGTCTCCAGCACGACTGTCTCCGCATGAGCGTCGACTACCTTGCCGATGATGACACCGCCGATCAGGGCGGCTGCCTCTGACGCTTGCCGTTCCGGCACGAAAGCGGCGAAGCGCCCCTCGTTGGCGACGTAGAACGGATCGAGTCCCAGAAGCTCACAGGCACCGCGGACGGTCTCATGGACCGGAATCGCGGACTCACGTACTTCAATGCCGAGGTGAGCGGACTGGGCGATCTCATTCAACGCGGAGCTGAGGCCGCCGCGCGTAAGGTCGCGCAGACAGTGCACGTCGATGCCTGCCTGCAACAGGCGCTCCACCGGACGCCAGAGTGGCGCCAGGTCGCTTGAGATATCGCCGTCGAATTCCAAACCCTCACGCACCGACAGCACCGCGATGCCGTGGCGGCCCAGATCGCCGTTGATCACGACGGCGTCGCCGGACCGTACTGCGGAAGGCGCAATCAAAGTTGGCGAGAGAACAGGCCCGACGGCCGTGGTATTTACGTAGACGCCATCGCCCTTTCCGCGCTCCACCACCTTCGTATCGCCGGTGACGATCGCGACACCTGTCTCTTCGGCGGCCGCCGCCATCGAGGCCAGAACGCGGCGCAGGGTTTCGAGCGGCAGACCTTCCTCCAGGATCAAACCTACGCTCAGCCAGCTTGCGCGCGCACCGCACATGGCGAGATCGTTCACCGATCCGTAGACGGCGAGCCTGCCGATATCGCCACCGGGGAAAAAGAGCGGCCGGATGACGTACGAATCGGTAGTGATGGCGAGGGGGCTCGACGACGTGGCAGGGAGGACGGCGCCGTCGTGGCGGAGGCTGAAGTCCGCGCCGTGAGGATGAAGTGCAGGAAGGATGATGCGATCCAGCAGTTGATTCATCCACCGGCCGCCGCTGCCGTGCGCGAGCTGAATCGTGTCGGGTTCACCGGTCATCGGGCATGAGAGGTCAATTGCTGCGTGCATAGGCATAGTAGGCGGCGCAGGCCCCTTCCGACGAGACCATCGGTGCGCCGAGCGGATGGTCGGGCGTGCATGTGCGCGCGAAGGACGGGCAGGCGCCCGGTTTGGCGCGACCCTGTAGTATCAGTCCCGCGATACATTCCGCGCGGTCCCGGCAATGCGGGCGAGTAGCGGCTGGAAATCGAAGCGCGGCGTCGAATGACCGGTATTCAGGCCGTAACCGGAGGCCGCTGGCGGGGATGACTCCGATGCCGCGCCATTCCTGGTCGCAGACTTCAAACACCCGGCGGACCTGTTCACGCGCCAGTGGATTGCCGTCGGGCAGCGCAGCGCGCGCGTAACGGTTCTCCACTTCCGCGCGTCCCGACTCGAGCTGCTCCACGGCTGCCAGCACGCCCGCCAGCAGATCGACCGCTTCGAATCCGGTGACCACGACCGGCACGTGATGCCGCGCGGCGATTGGCTCATAATCGCGCCAACCCGCAATCGTGCACACGTGGCCCGCAGCCAGCACGCCGCGTACCTCGCATCCCTCGGCGGAGAGAATCGCCTCCAGCGCCGGCGGCACCAGGTTATGCGAATTGAGGAGCGAGAAATTGGTGCAGCTTCTGACGCTCGGCATGGAGCACCGCGGTGGCGTGCACCGGCGTGGTGGTCTCGAATCCCACTGCGAAGAACACCACTTCGCGGCGGGGATGTTCGCGCGCCAGCTTGACCGCGTCGAGCGGACTGTAGAGGACGCGGATATCCGCGCCTTCGCTCTTGGCGTGCAGCAGCGAACGATCGGCGCCCGGCACGCGCAGCATGTCGCCGAAGGAGCACAATGTGATGCCGTCCCGCCGGGCGATCTCGATGGCATGGTCGATGATGGCGGCCGGCGTCACGCAGACCGGACAACCGGGGCCGTGGATGAGGCGGACGTGCGGCGCGAGCATCACGTCCAGGCCGTTCCTGACGATACTATGCGTCTGGCCGCCGCAGATCTCCATCAGCGGCCATTCCCGCGTGGCGGCGCGCCGGATTGCGGCCACCATACCGGCCGTGACTTTGGGATCGCGATACTCGCTAAGGTGTTTCAGGCTCCTCCTCCATTCGGCGGAGCATTTCCAGCGTCTGGCGCGCTTCTTCCTCGTCAACCTGCTGGAGGGCGAAACCGGCGTGGGCCAGCACGTAGTCTCCGGGCCGTACGTCGGGCGTGCACTCGATGCAGATGCGGCGGCGCACGCCGCCAAAGCGAACGTCCGCTTCCAGCAGGCCGTCGCGCTGCGCGATATAAAGGACCTCTCCGGGAATGGCTAAGCACATGGGCAGCCTCTGCTCAGACCCGCCTGACGCCGGCCAGTCATGCCTCGTCGACCTCCACCGTCTCCAGCATCAGCGCATCGCCCTCCCTGCTGCGGAAGGCCAACACGGCGCCTTCCGCAATTGTGGCGGCGGAGGCGGCGCGAAAATGCTCTTCGAAGTGCTCACGGCTGAATCCAGCGTCCACACCGAGGCTGAGTCCGACCCGCCGGACGCGCCCGCCGCCATTGGCATACGAAACCTTCTCCAGCCTGTCGATCAAATCTTCGACGATTCCTGATTCGTGCATCGCATCACCTCCTGAATGGCGCGAGCCACGGCCCGTTGCGCCGCGAGCGAGATCCGATGGTTCAACTCGAAATCTTCGCCGCCCATCTCGATCAGCCACGCTTCCGGCTCCGCGCCGTATGCCATACGCGCCAGGCGCAGAAGTCCGCCCGGGGTGGCATAGTGCTCCAGTAGCGCCCGTGGCTCCTCGCGCGCATCCAGGCGCTTCACCGAGACCGTCCCCGGTGCGAGTCCCGCGTGCGCGTCCAGAAAGACGACGGTACGCGCCGTCGCCACAGGTTCGGCGAGCTCGGGAGTCAGTTGGTGCGCCTCAAGCGTCTGAAAGCCCCGGGCCGCCAACCGCCGGGCTGCCAGCGGTCCTGCGGCATCGTCGCCGCGCAGTGGGCTGCCGTAGCCGATGATGAGTACGGAGTCAGGCGCCACTCGATACCTCGTCCAATTTCTCACCCTGCGGCCCCAGGAGCTCGATGCGGAGGGGCACGATGCCGCCCGCGTGCGTCGAGCAGCTCAGGCACGGATCGTAGGCGCGGACCACCGCGGAAACGCGGTTGAGCATGCCTTCCTGCAACCGGTTGCCCTTCACGTAGAACCGGCTCACCTGCTCGATGCTGCGATTGATTGCGAGGTTGTTGTGGCCTGTCGCGATGATCAGGTTGGCCCACTGCATCGCGCCGTGCTCGTCGACCTTGTAGTGGTGGATCAGGATGCCGCGCGGCGCCTCCGCGACGCCGATGCCTTCGAGCGCATTCACTTCCGCGCGGCTGCGCACGTGGCGATCCAGGATGGCCGGCGTCTCCAGCAGCATTTGCAGCCGCTCCAGGCAATAAATCACTTCGATGAGACGCGCATAGTGGTAATGAAACGAGCTATCCACCACCGGCCCGAACCGCTCACGAAACTCACGCAGCTCGACGTCGGCCGCGGGCGTGCCGCAGCAACCGGCGATGTTTAGCCGCGCCAGCGGCCCCACGCGGTAGATGCCGGCGGGGTAGCCGAGTGGCTTAAAGTACGGCGCCTTCAAATAGGAATCGGTGAGCGAGGCTTCACCCATATAATCGGCATACTGCGTGGAGTCGATCTCCGCCACGATGGCGCCGGTCGCGGACTGGAAGCGAATGCGCCCGTCGTACAACGCCAGATTGCCGTCGGCCCCCACCAGCCCCGCATACATCGTCGGCATCTTGCCGAACGTGGCGATTTCGGAAGGGAAGCCGTCCAGGATGCATTTGAACAGGTCAAGCGTGCGCCACGCGATGTTGCGCGCCTCGGGCAGCTCTTTGAGGATCGCGTCCCGTCCCGCCGCATCGAGCGGCGATTGCACTCCGCCCGGCACGATTCCCGCCGGGTGCACCCGCTCGCCCGCCAGCCGCTCGATTACGCGCTGTCCGAACTTGCGCAGGGCGATTCCGTCGCGCGCGATCTCGGGGTGCTTCTCCGCCAGGCCGAGCACGTTGCGTTTCGCCGGGTCCGCATCCATGCCGAGCAGCAGGTCGGGCGCCGAGAGATGAAAGAAGCTGAGCGCATGGGACTGCGCGATCTGCCCGCAATGAATCGCTTCGCGAAGCAGCACCGCGGCGGGTGGAATCCGCACCGCCATGATGGCGTCGCAGGCCTTGGCCGAAGCCAGCAAGTGGCTCACCGGACAGATGCCGCAGATTCGCGCGGTGATTGCCGGCATTTCATAGTACGGCCGGCCTTCGGTGAATTTCTCGAAACCGCGTACCTGCGTCACGTGGAACTGGGTCCGTTCGACGCTGCCGTCCTCGGCCAGGTGGATGGTGATCTTGGCGTGTCCTTCGATGCGGGTCACGGGATCGATGACGATTTTCCGCATGCTGCTCTCCTATCCGAACTTCACGCCTACGAGCTTGGGGAGGCGTCCCTGAAGCAGTTCGCCAACCACCCCCAAAATCGCTTGGGGATTCGGCGGGCACCCTGGCAGGTGCAGATCGACTTTGACGAACTCATGCAGCGGACGCGCTTGCGGCAACAGCGGCGGAACCCCTGCGCTGGGAACCGCGGCGCCCACGTCCGCGCCCTCTACGTAGACGCGCTGCAGAATGCTCTGCAGCGGCACGGAATTGCGCATCGCGGGGACATTTCCCGTGGTGGCGCAATCGCCCAGCGATACCAGCACGCGCGTACGCGCTCGAATTTCGCGCAGCCGCGCCACATCCTCTTGCGACGAGACCGCGCCCTCCACCAAAGTGACGTCGACACCTTCCGGGAACTCCGTGGCGTCCACTAGCGGCGAATAGACCAGGTCGGCCTGTTGCGCCACGGTCAGGATGCCTTCGTCCAGGTCGAGCAGGGACATGTGGCAGCCGGCGCAGCCATCGAGCCAGACGGTCGCCAGCTTCACCTTGCTCATATACGGGCTCCCTTTCGCCCGGCGGCTTGTGCCACTGCATCGGTGAGTTTGACCATCTCTTCCACCGCCCGGCCTTTCTCCGCCATGGCGCCGGTGGGACACGCCTGCACGCATTTCCCGCAGCGGGTGCAGCTTGCCGCCTCTGCCCAGGGCTGATCCATTTCACTGATCAGGCGCGAGTGAATGCCGCGGCCCATGATGTCCCATACGTGAGCGCCTTCCACTTCGGCGCAGACGCGCACGCACCGCGAGCATAGAATGCAGCGGTTGTGGTCGAGCACGTAGCGCTCCTGCGAGAGGTCAACGCCCAATCGCGGATAGCGGTACGGAAAACGCACGCTGGTGACGCCGAGCGAAGCGGCCAGCGATTGCAGTTCGCAGTGGCCGTTGGAAACGCATACCGAGCAAACGTGATTGCGCTCCGAGAGCAGCAGCTCGATGATCATCCGCCGGTAGCTGGCCAGGCGCGGCGAGTTGATCACCACCGTAAGGCCTTCCTGAACGGGGGTAGTACACGCGGGCGCCAGTCGCCCGCTGCCGCCCACCTCGACGATGCAGAGGCGGCAGGCGCCCACGTCGTGTAGGCCATCCATATGGCACAGGCTGGGGATACTGCGGCCGGACTCCCGCGCGGCCTCCAGGATGGTTTTGTTCTCACGCGTCGGAACCAGCTCGCCTTCGATCCGGATGGAAATCGATTTCTGCTGCATACTCGTCACCCTTTCACGTCGCACCGCAGGCAGCGGCCGCATTCCTCATGGGCCTCCGCCGCCGATAGCCCCAGCACCACTTCCTCGTCGCTCCTGACTCGCAGCGATGCCGCCAGTTCCGCCGAGTGCTGCCGCGGCGCAGGGTGCGGGGAACCGGGCGCCGCCTGTTGGTATTCGAAGCCTGCAAAAAGTTGCGCGAAGCGCTTCGCCCCCGTCAGCTTCTCGTCGATTTTGCGCGCCGCCTTCTTGCCATAGCCCATGGCGTTAGAGACGTTCGAGGCGCCGGTGATCAGATCGCCGCCCGCATAAAATGCCGGCCGGCTGGTCGACAGTGAATAGCGATCCACCACCAGGGTGCCGGAGTCGGCCAGAGTCAGGCCGGAGGCGCGGACGAAGTCCAGATCCACCGTCTCGCCCACGGCCAGGATCACGGTATCGCAGTCGACGCGCACTACCTCGCCGGTGGGTACCGGCTTGCGCCGGCCGGACTGGTCATATTCGCCGAGGCGGGTTTTGGCGATCTCGAGCCCTTTCACGTTGCCGGATGCATCGCCCAAAATGCGATGCGGTGCGGAGAGGAAGGCCAGGCGGACGCCTTCCTTCTCGGCGGCCTCCACTTCTTCTTTGATGGCCGGCATGTCCTTGCGCTGGCGCCGGTAAATGATGGTAGCCTCGGCGCCCATGCGGACCGCGCTCCGTGCGGAATCCACCGCCGCATTGCCGCCGCCGATGACGGCCACACGCCGCCCTGCTTCGGAAGGCCGGCCCGAGGCGATCCGCTCCAGGAAGGGCAGCGCCGGAAACACGCCTTTCAACTCCGTTCCGGGAAGATAGACCCACGACTCCTTCCACGTCCCGATGGAAAGAAAGACGGCGTCGAACTGCTCATCCAGCTCCTTGAGCGTAAGTGGGCCGTCGGGCGCGCCCACAGTCGCGCCAAAAACGAATTTCACGCCGAGCCGCTCGATGAGCTCTACCTCGCGCGCCAGCACACGTTTCGGCAGCCGGTATTCCGGAATGGCGTAGCGCAGCATGCCGCCCGCCTCCGCCCGGCTTTCGAAGACGGTGACTTCGTGCCCGAGCAGCGCGGTATAGAACGCGCAGGTCAATCCGGCCGGACCTGCGCCCACCACGGCAACGCTGCGGCCCGTCGGCGCCATCTTACGCGAAGCGAAGCGGCCTGCGATGTTTTCGAAATCGTCCGACAGGAGCACGGAATCGGCGATGAAGCGATGCACCTCGCGCATATTGACCGGAGCATCCAATGTCTGGCGGCGGCACCGGTTATCGCACGGATGCTGGCAGACGCGGCCGGTGGACGCGGGCAGAGGATTGTCGAGAATCACCGATTCGAAAGCGTCGGCGAGACGGCCGTCCTCAAGCAGGCTCAGGAACCGCGGAATGTTCATGTGCAGCGGACAACTGTTCTCGCACGGTGAAAGCGCCAGGCTGTCGCATACGCCCGCGCGGCACCGTTTAGCGATCATGTGATCTTCGAATTCGTGGCGAAAATGGCGCATGGTGGTGAGCACGGGATTCGGCGCGCTTTGCCCCAAACCGCAGAGCGAAGTATCGCGGATCATGCGGCCGAGTTGATCCAGCAACTCGAGCTGCGCCGTAGTGCCGGCGCCCTTCGTCAGATTGTTGAGCGTCTGTAGCGCCTGATCCAGCCCGACGCGGCAGGGCACGCACTTTCCGCACGATTCCGAATGCGTGAATTCGATGAAGTACCGCGCAATGTCCA
Source organism: uncultured Solibacteraceae bacterium (assembly GCA_963792055.1). Lineage (GTDB taxonomy): Bacteria > Acidobacteriota > Terriglobia > Bryobacterales > Bryobacteraceae > Solibacter. The sequence goes on from CAWBUV010000015.1 coordinate 214,436, forward strand.
CCATGCAGTTGTCTTCATCCAGCACCACCATACCGCCCGACCCCATGATTGAGCCGAGCGCGGCGAGTGTCTCATAGTCTACCGGCGTGTCGAACATCTCGTGCGGAATGCAGCCGCCGGAGGGGCCGCCGGTCTGCACGGCTTTAATGGTGCGGCCCTCGAGCGCGCCGCCGCCCACGTCGTAGACGAATCGTGCGAGCGGCGTACCCAGCGGCATCTCCACCAGGCCGGTATTGGCCACCCGGCCCACGAGTGAAAATACCTTCGTACCGGCACTCTTCGTGCTGCCGGTTTCCGTAAACCATGCGGGCCCTTTGAGCACGATGGGCGCCACGTTGTACCAGGTCTCGACGTTGTTGATATTGGTCGGTTTGCCGTACAGTCCCTTGTTGGCCGGGAAGGGGGGACGGGGACGCGGGCGGCCGGCGAGACCTTCGAGCGAGGCGATGAGCGCCGTCTCCTCGCCGCACACGAACGCGCCCGCGCCTTCCACCAGCTCGACATCGAAGGGGAACGGCCGCCCCAGAATATTCGGCCCGAGTACCCCATAGTCGCGCGCCTGTTCGATGGCGCGCACCAGCCGGTGTACCGCCAGCGGATACTCCGCGCGCACGTAGATGATGCCTTGCGAAGCGCCGGTCACATAGCCGGCGATGATCATGCCTTCGAGCAGCGCATGCGGATCGCTCTCGATTTCATTCCGGTTCATGTAGGCGCCGGGGTCGCCTTCATCGGCATTGCAGATGATGTACTTGAGATTGCCGGCGGCCTTGGCAAGAAACTCCCATTTGAGCCCGGTGGCATAACCCGCGCCGCCACGGCCGCGCAGCTTCGCCGCCTTGATCTGCTCGATCACGACATCGGGTTTGCCATCGATCAGTACCTTATATAGCGCCTGGTAACCGCCCACCGCGATGTACTCGTCGATGTCGTCGGGCGAGATCAGCCCGCAATTGCGCAGCACGATCCGCTTCTGCCCCTTGAAGAAGGGAACCTCCGACCACAGCGGCAGCTCCGGGAATCCGCTGCCGTAACGGACGTGCGCGGTAAGGTGGTCCCACTCGTCGATGCGGCACCAGGCAAGGTCCATGGGTACCGTACCCTGGTTGACGGCTGCCAGAATGCGCTCCGCATCCGCCGCCTGCACGCGCCGCAGCACCACCAGCGGCCGTCCCGGAATCCACACATTAACCAGAGTCTCCTGCGAGCAGGCGCCCAGACACCCGGTCGCGGCCAAACGGATATCCATGCCGTCGCGCTGGATCGCCTCGCTCAGCGCATGATGCACGGCCTCCGCGCCATTGCCGCGCCCGCAGGTACCCATGCCGACGGCGATTCGCGGCATAGTGGGAAGTAACTTCGCCAGCCCCGCCTCACGGACCGCGTTGAACTGGCCGATGTCCTCGATGCGGCTCATGGGCGATTCTCCTCTTCCTCGAGTGCGCTCACTTCACGCGCCAGTGCGCCTTCGTTCATGTGGCCGCAGATGCGGTGATCCAGTTCCACGACCGGCGCCAGCGCGCACTGCCCGAAGCAGGCCACGGTCCGAATGGTGAATCGGGCGTCCGGCGTGGTCAGCATCAGCTTGTCGGCGGTGGTCTCGGCATCCACCCCGTTTAGGCCCAGCTCCAGCCGGATGCTTTCGAGCAGGCTGCGCGACCCGCGCGCGTGGCACGCCGTTCCGCGGCAAATGCAGATCGTGTGATCGCCCTGCGGCGCGAGGTTGAAAAGAGCGTAGAACGTCACCACGCTAAAGATCTGTGCCAGCGGCAGGTTGGTCTGGGTGGCGATATAGCGCAGCTCGTCAGCACACAGGTATTTGCGGGGATTGTGCTCCTGAACGGCTTCCAGAATCCCGAGCAGCGCGCCCACCCGGCCGCGCTGACGCGCGATCACTTGATCGATGAAGAGGAACTTGGAATTGTCGACCACGTAATATATTAAGACCTGGTTAACTTAAATGCAACGGGAGGGAAGAGCGTCGATGTTTGGCGGTTTAGTGTTGCCTGACCGCTCCTGGCATCAGGTAGGGGCATGTTGCGGTGAGTCCCTGTGTCTTCGCGGAGAGGTCATCGAGTGTCTGCTTGGAAATGTTGCCAGGAGCGAGGGCGGGGCCGGAGAGGATATCAGGCCCAGCCGGGAATGGAAACACTCGGTACTGTCCGTCAGCCGATGAGAAGCGGCACTCGGCCAGGACGCAACCTCGAAATCCCGGCGCGACGGATGAGACGTCGATCGCTTGCGTCACGCCCGCTGCGATCGGATTCATCGACGCGGGTGGGGGAGAAGGGTCGCCGGCCGTGGCGGCTGCGAAGGTAAGGAGGCACGGGCCTGTGCCGGACGGAGCGGTGTTGGTGACGGAGAGATGGGTATCGTAACCAGCGACATTCGCGACGAAGGGAAAGACCAGGCGCGTGACGGGCAAGACGATAGTGAAGAGATTGCGTGCCATTGAAGTATCGGCGAAGCGGGGGATCGGCGCCGTCGGGGAATTGCCAGTAGCAGTTGACATCGGACCGATTGATAAATTGACCGTGGCTACGCCGGGGCGCGGCAGGCCGGCGGCCTCAGGCCGGAATGCAATGACGACGCCGAAGCTGATTTCCTCGAGAGCGGTGGGATCCGACGCGGTGACTTCCCACACGGCGGCCCCGTGCCCCTGTTGCAATGGCACCTGAACCACGCCGAGTCCCACGCCGCTGCAACGGGCCACGCCGGTCGCATCGATCTGGACGGCCCGCCCCGCTCCGCGGTCGTCGAACCCGACCAACCGGGCATCGATACTGTCGCTCCTCTTCATACCGGCAAGCGTGGGTTCGGTAGTCACGAAGATCGAGACTCCGTCCGGAACATTTGAAAAGTTCGCTACGAAACGCGTACCGAAGTCCGGGTTTCGCAATCCGGGAATTCCCGCGCGCATCAGGCCCTCCGATGGACTTTCGGCGAATGACGAAATACTGCCGGACTGAGTTGCCGCTATCGGTTTGAACGCGCTTTCGAAAGCCTCGGTGTAGTGCAAGAGGAAGTGCATCTGCTCGCCAAGTCCGCTGGAATCGAGCAATCCGGCATTTACGGCACGCGTCTGTACGAATGCGTTGTTGGCAATGCGTGCCCCGTCACAGCCAAGGATATCGGTGCCGGATGGTGGAGTAATCACTCCGACCATGGGTACGGAATGCGTGACTTCGACCCCCTTGATCTCGACCGCGGCGAGAATCACGTTTGGCCGGGACATCCCGCCGCCCGCCAGCATATCGGCGCCGATTCGGAGGTTGGTGAAGCGATAACGCAGCGGCATCAACTTCACCTGGGACCAGTGGATTTGATTGCCTGTTAACGTCTGCGCGGCAAAGACGTTGTCGCCCATTTTCCATCCGGTCTTCCCCTCACCGGTTAGAATCACGGGAGGGCCGGTGCTGCCGAACCCATAGGTCTGGGTGTTGAAAAACAGATTGATGTCGGAAGCGATTCCGCCGCTTGGAGCATCGCCATCGCACGTCAGCACGATATCCGCCAGCAGTTCGGTCAGGCCGTTGGGCCGGAGGTAGGCAGGCGCGGGCACACTCACGTCGCAACGCAACGCAGCAGTCGCAAACGGGCAGACTCCGGCAATCAGAATAAGGAAAGCGAATGCCCGGCGTGTCATCGTCCTTCACCTCGATGCGATCGGAAAGTCCGGCCCGCGGCTGAAGGTGGTGACCGTCTGTTCCTTACCAGGAAAACTCTTACGGCTGATTTCAGGCACTAACTGTTTCACCGACCTCATCAGCTGGTTCGCGGTGAATGCGGTTTTGCCGAGACTCTCGAGCAGCGCGTACGTCATGATGCCGTGATTCAGACGCCGCATCTCGATGGCGCTCGAAAGACTGGAAGCCATCAGGTGGATGCTTGCACCCGGGGCGGTCGACAGAACCCCGGCAAGCCGCGTCATGGCTCCACCGGACTGGCACGCATCGACAATGACGAGTTTACGGCCGGCGGGGATTCTTCCGATCGCAGTCGCGAATTCAGCGGCCGATATTCTGTTGACGGACTCCGGCCCAAGGGCATCGGCAGGCAGCAGGTAAAACTCGCCGTCTCGCACCACCCCGTGCCCGGCATAGTAAATTACAACCACGTCCTGGTTGCTCGCGGCAGACGCGAGGCGCTCCAGCCCGTGGAGGATGGCCTGTCGCGATGCGAGCCGGTCGTAGATTTTGATCGCCTGCTCGCCGCGGTACTGTCTCGCGTTGCGCTCCTGAAGAAGGCGCACCAGGTCTGTGGCATCGTTTCGTGCGACCGGGAGGTTGCGATTGGGATCGGCATACAGGCTGATGCCTACGGCGAGGATTCTCAGGGCCGGCGCGGAGTTGGTGGCCTGTTCCGCGGGGCATGGCGCGGGACGCTCCTGGAGCTGGTCCGGCCGCGACGGCGTCGCGAAGAGCACGCGGCCATTGGCATAGGTGAACGGGAACGGATCGATTGTGGATTCCGGCTCCTCGATCTCCCGGAGAACGCGCTCGCCTGACAGCTCCCACACTTTGAATCCGCCGTAGGACGAAGTGATCAGGCAGCGGCCGGCAGGGCTGAAGCGCACCGCCGGTACCCAGCTTCGATGGCCCGGCAATACGTCCTGCTCGATCCCGGTAGCCGCCTCCCATACACGCGCTACCCGATTGAACTCGCCGGATGCCAGCCACCGCCCGTCCGGACTGAAGCTGAGACTGAACACCTGCGCTGAAAATCTTTCCATGCTTCGCACGGATTTCCCGGTCGCTGTCTCAAGGATGATCACTGGCTGTCCGGGTGTCACCTGGGTCGCAAAGGTCTGGCCGTCCGGACTGATCGCGCAGATCGGGCCCACACTGGCGGCAATCTTTGTGCTCCTGCGAGGCTGCCCGGTCGCGGCGGCGTGCACCTGAAACTGATCCCGGGTCAGGGAAAGGACGTCGCCGCCCGATGTGAAGGCATAGCAGACTATATCCGGCGACGTCCACAGGGCAGACCCGGTGGTCCGGTCGCGCACCTCCAGCTTGCGGGTGCCCTGGTTTTCGAACAGGTAAGCCATCCGTTTGGCGTCCGGGCTCTCGCTGATGTCCACAAGTCGTGGAGGCTGCGCGGGCGCCTGCCCACGCACTGCGGAGGCGAGCAGGAACGCGGTCATCAGGCGTGCGGCGCCACAGAGCACCATTTACTTCCATCCAAGGTATTTACTGAAATCGGAGAAGGCGGTGGCGACGGGGGCGAGTCCCTGCCCGGTGGTTTCCAGTAACGTCCTCAGCCGCAGCGCGAAGCTTACCCGCGCGGGCGCCAGCCAAAACCGATCTTGCGACGCCTGGCGCAGAAAGCTCTCCATCCAATAGGCGGCAACGGTCGCTGGGACGCTTGACAGGTTCTGGAGCAGAGTTTCATGCGCGCGCGGTTCGTCATACGTAAGCGGTCGCGTGCTGGTAATCAGATAGGGTCCGCGCTCCGTCTCGGTTGGGAACTTATGGAGAATGACCGTGGCGCGGGAGTAGTCGTAGTTGGCAAGCAGTGATTCGGCCGTCTCCTGAGTGCCTTTGGTCGTGGTGACCGGCACATACGTCACGTTCAACTGGGGTTTCTTGTAGTAGTTCTCCAGCTTGCCGATTGCGGGGACGAGTTTCTGCCACGCCGACAAGACGGCCAGGTACCGCTCCCGGGTCTGTTGATCGGGCGGTCCTCCCCGAAACAACACATAGGTATACGCACCGTAGGTATTCCCGCCTCGACCCTCGTGTTGCTTGGGATCGAGCAGCGCGCCGCCGAGTTCGCCGCGCTCCTGGGAGGGTTCCAGAACGAGCAGTTTGGCCGTACACCGTTGGACGTCCGACCCGGCGACAAGTTTGGCCGACAGCTCGTACATTCCAGGCTGCACTGCCGACAAATTCCAGAGAACGGACGCGCCGGAGCGCAGGATTTTACCCGCGGCGGGCTTCCACTCATAAGTGGTATTAGAAGTGGCAGAGGGATACTGCGCGCGCGCCCAGATCGTTTCGCCGGGCAGGGCGCTTGGTTTTTCGAGCGAGCACACCGGCGGAAGGTCCGCGGCGGACATACTGACCAACGTCAAGCCGAGGAGCATCCAGCGGGCGTGTTTCCGGATTCTATCCGTGGCTTGACACATCTTTGTCCTTTCGCATTCGCAAGCGAATCCAGATCACTTTGGCCAGCATGACAAAGCCAAAGCAAAGGGCTAGAACAACCACGAGAGAGGGTCCGGTCAACGGGTAGCCCGCCGACTCGAAGTAAAGCCAGACCGCCATCGTCAGGACCAGACCCAGTGCTGTGACTGCGATGGGGGGCTTCACGTCCGGTATCATAGCAGACGCCTTTCTCACGAAGAAGGGAACTGCCACGAGGTGTCAATTCAGCGATACCGGTCAGCGGTAGTTATACGTCGGCAGGCTGGGACGCTCGATGTAGCGCGATTGCAGGAATGCCACCAGGTCAACCATCTGTCGTGCGGACATCTTATCGGTGTAGCTGGGCATACGCGAGACGCCGTGCGTTGTGATCTGCTCCTTCGGATATAGGGCGAGTTGATGCGATGGGGAGATCAATGACGTGACGAAGTACGCGTCGCTCAGCTTCCTGTCGACTTCGCCACCGAGGACAACCGGCACGGGGGGCTGAACCGTTGGCGATGGCAGGTCCAGCGCGACGACACGGTGACAGGCAGGGCAGCCGAGATCCGAAAAGGCCTGCCTGCCCCTTTCAGGATTGCCGTCTGCCGGCAGGCGAAAACCGGCCGTGGAATGGCGGCCCGAGTCGCAGGCGACACCTGCGCCGAGTAGGGCCGCAATGACCAGCGCTCTTGAACAGTGCAACATACTTCTACCTCTCGCTTCCATGCTGCTGTCTGACACCTCCGGCCATCACAACCCGGGAACGGCAGGGTCTACTGCTCCGATTACAGCGATCACGGCGAACAGTAGTGTGATGAGGAGGAGGGTAACGGCCAAAGTGCTTGACACGCGGAAGACTGTCTCTCTCACCCGGCGGAACTCCGGATCGTGAGGATAGTGGGGGTAATGGCCATGCGCCATACCAAACCTTCCTTTGGCTATATTCTAACCGGAAACGGGTAAAACGAACCCAAAATCCGCATGCAGGCACGTATCTTTTCGTGCGCATCCGGACCTGACGTTCACGGTAACCCCTCAGCACTTCCGTTCTTCGCGATCTGCTGGGCAAGCCTCTCGACGGCTTCCGCGACTTCCGTAGAGGGCAACCCGCCCCACTCGAATCGGATTCCCTCAATTCCGACAACGACCAGCTTGCGCGGGAGCCGGTCGATGGCACGAGCCAGTTCGATCGCCTCGGCCACTCCGAAGGCGTGCGTCGAACAGCGAAACTGGCCGGCGGGGAAAGCGGACGTCCGCGCGTCCCAGATCCGTGATCGTTCCCGGCGAAGCTCCACTCTTCATCGCGTCCACCACGATCACATCCGCCCAACCGCTCCAGGCGTCGATCAGCCCTGGCGCGTCACCGACGAACTCCTCCGCAGGGATGCCCAGTTCGCGAAGCCTGCGAGCCACCAGGATGCCCGCGGCGTCGTCGGACCGGTCCGGATTTCCGCAGCCGAGAATCAGCACCGCTCACTCCCGCTCGACGTGTAGCTGCAAAAAGTGTGTGGCGCAGGAGATGCATGGATCGTAATTGCGCACCGCCTGCTCGCACTTCCAGGTGACTTCCTCGTTCGGGCGGCTGGCCAGTTGCGATACAAAGCGCCAGAGATCGTCTTCGATCCGCTTCTGGTTCTGCGAAGTGGGCGGCACGATCTTGGCGAGGCGAACCAGCCCTCCATCGTCTATCTCGTACCGGTGATACAGGGTTCCCCTCGGCGCTTCGGTAGCCGCGCAGCCGGCACCCGCCCGATCCGGAACCTCGGCTCGCGAAGAGGCGGGCTGACGGTATTCCCGCAATACCCGCAGCGCCTCCCAAAAGGCAAAGACCATCTCCACGGCGCGCACCACGATGGAGCGGAATGGATTCCGGCAGGGTACGGCCAGACCGCACTCCCGCGCCACTTGCTGTGCCACATCCGGCAGCCGCGAAAAATTCAAATTGAATCGCGCCAGTGGTCCCACCAGATAGGAGCCGCTTCCATGCAGCAGGGAATGCAATGCATTGGAATGCGCGACCTGCTGCTCCACAAAATGGTTCTCATAGTCGGCCACATCGATGTCCAGGCCCTTGTTGGATACCAGGCGGCCTTCATTGAACGGATATTCCTGCGGATGGGAGAGGGCAACAAACTCATAGTCCTGCTCGAAATCCGGGAACTCGAATGCCGCCACAAGGCGGACGGCGGCCACCGATTCATCCAGCGCCCGTTTCAGTTCGTCGCCCAGAACCGCGAGCTCATTTTCCGTGGGAACCCTGTAAAAACCGCCGACCGCAACCGAAACCGGGTGAATCTCGCGGCCTCCCATCAACGTGACGATGCGGTTGCCGGCCTTCTTCAAGCGCAGGCCCTGCTCCACCAGGGCGCGATGGTCGCGAGCCATCTGGATCGCATCCGGATAGCCGAGAAAATCGGGTGCATGGAGCATGAAGACGTGCAAGGCGTGACTCTCGATCCACTCGCCGCAGTAAAAGAGTCTCCGCAGCAGCCGTATTGCCGGATCGACCGTCACTCCCATGGCGCGCTCGATGGCGTGCACGGCGCTCATCTGATAGGCGACCGGACAAATGCCGCAGATCCGCGCGACGATGTCCGGAATCTCGGTAACGTGGCGGCCGCGCAGAAACGCCTCGAACAGGCGCGGCGGCTCGAAGATCTTCAGCTTGACGTCCGTCACCTGGTCGCCTTTCAACTTGACGAACAATCCGCCTTCGCCTTCCACTCGCGCGAGATAGGGAACCTTGATGGTGCGGACTCCTGGGCGTTGCTTTGCTCATGATTGGTCGCACTCCTCGCTCGCCTTGCGAAACTGCCACGCCCAGGCATTGAATCCGCGAAACGCCCGCCCGATCTGCTGGTCGCTTTGTCCCAGAATCCGAAACTGGCTGCTGAGCGACTCGGTATTCGGACTCTCCATCGGCCCATAGCAGCCGTAACATCCGCGATTGAAGGTTGGACAGAGGGCGCCGCATCCCGCATGCGTCGACCGGACCCAGGCACGGCACTCCCTGTGCTACGGCGATGCACACGTTACCCTGCCGTTTACACTCCATGCAGACGCTGTAAGTGGGAACGTTCGGTTTCCTGCCGGCGAGGGTGGCGCTGATCAGTTCGATCAATTGGCGTTTGTTGATGGGACATCCCCGCAGTTCGAAATCCACGGAAACGTGCTCGGCGATCGGCGTAGACAGCCGCAAGGTGCTGATGTACTGAGGTGTCGCATAGACCACTCGGACGAACTCATCGACCTCCTGCCAGTTGCGCAGCGCCTGGATGCCCCCCGGCGGTCGCGCAGGCTCCAATTGTGATCAACTTACGGCATTGCCTGCGTACCTGCTGAATGCGCTCCGCGTCGTGATGGGTGGTGATCGATCCTTCCACCAGGCCGATGTCGTAACGCCCCTTCAACATTCTCCTGCTGACTTCCGGAAAATAGACGATATCGACCGCGTCCGCCACTCCTAGCAACTCGTCTTCGGCATCCAGCAGGCTTAACTGGCAGCCGTCGCACGAGGCGAACTTGAATACGGCGATCCTCGGTTTTGCGCGGCCCTTAGAGTTCATGTTTTTCCAGCAGGCTCCGTAAGCGTTGATAGGAGAAGATCGGCCCATCCTTGCAGATGAAGTGAGGACCATACTGGCAGTGGCCGCAAAATCCCACGGCGCATTTCATGTTGCGTTCCATCGAAAGGTAAATGTCGCCGGCTGCGATGCCGCGGTCGGTGAGTTCGGTAATCACGTACCGCATCATGATCTCCGGTCCGCAGATCAAGACCACAGTGCGGTCTGGCTGCAAGCGCAGGTAACGGAAAAGCGTTGTGACCGCGCCTACGCGGCCGCGCCAGTTCACGCCTCCGTAATCCACCGTGGTCAGCACCTGACTGTCGGGTGAGTGAGACCAGGATCTCAATTCCCTGCGGTAGAGAAGGCGCGAGGACTGCGAGCGCCGTAAAGCAGAATCAGGCGCGCATATTCATCCCGGCGCCGCAGAATCCGATAAATGGCGGGTCGCAGCGGGGCCAATCCGATCCCGCCGGCAATGACCAGCACGTCCTTCCCTCGCGCCTCCGCCAACGGCCAGGCTGTGCCGAAAGGCCCCCTTACCCCCAGGGAGTCTCCGGCGCGACGGCTGACCAGCGCCTGGGTCGCGGGCCCCACCGACCGCACCGTATACACCAGCCGGCTGCGGCTGCTCCGGGTCGCCGCTAATCGAGATCGGCAACTCGCCGACACCGAACACATAGAGCATGCTGAACTGCCCAGGCGCAAATCGCGGCTGTTCGGCGTGCCTGATTCCAGCGCGAACGTGAACGTATCCGGCGTTTCGCGCACCACGCCTTCCACCCGGCACGGACGCGGAAGCATCGGGTCGAAACCACCGCCGCTCATGGCGAACTCCTCAACGGTGGGGCGCATAAACATCCAGTAGCTGCATCCGGGTTGCCTCGAGGCGCTGTTCGACGAGGTGGACAAAGCGCTTCAGCAGTTCGTAGCCGAGATCGTGATTCTCTTCACACTTCGTGCGAAGGCATTTGCCATCGAGTGCGATCGCCCTCGTTGGTTCCACCGCCCGCGCGTCCAAATGCCAGTAGTACGGCGCCACCACCCAGGACCAGCCCAGGACGTCGTCTTTCTCCAGCGTCGCGATGGTGATCGGCGGGCACTGCGGTGCGAAGACCTCGAGCGCGACTCTTCCCTGGCGAAGCAGGTAAAACTGGTTGGCCTCTTCGCCGCGGCGGAAAATGTACGTCTTGGCCTCGAAGCGCACATTGGACGCACATCCGACGAGCAGCTTCAGATACTCCGGATCGAGAGCTTCAAAAAACGGATGCTGCGTGAGGAACCGTTCAAGCGTCTCCATCGTCATCCTCCAGGGAGTCCGGCTTGGGAATCGAGGCGCCGTCGCGGATCGCGCGCACCTCCTCGGTGATATCGATTCCGACCGGGCACCAGGTAATGCACCGCCCACACCCGACACACCCCGAACTTCCGAACTGATCGATCCAGGAGGCGAGTTTGTGCGTCATCCACTGGCGATAGCGGGCCTTTGGCGACGTCCTCACACTGCCGCCATGAATGTAAGAAAACTCCTGCGTGAAACAGGAGTCCCATCGGCGCCACCGCTCGGCGTGATCGCCGGCCACATCGCTGACATCCTCCACGGTCGTGCAAAAGCAGGTCGGGCAGACCATCGTGCAGTTCGCGCAACTCAGGCAGCGGCTCGCTACATTGTCCCAACGCGGATGGTCGAAGTTCTCGTAGAGAAGCTCGCGAATCCCGGTGGTGTCCATGCTGCGGACCTGCAAAGCCGCGCGGTCCACGGCTTCGTCCGCCTGCCGGCACAGGGCTTGGGGTGCGTCGCGGTGTTCGATCTCGCCCAGGACTTCCGCTCCCGCCGCGCTGCCCACCTCGACCACAAACTGGTGGCTGGTCGCATTCTATGACCTCCGTCAGGGCGAGATCAAAGCTGTGGCTCACCCGCGGCCCGGTCTTCATCGATGTGCAAAAACAGGTAGGAGCCGATTGCGTGCAATTGACTGCGACCACAAATACCTGCCGGCGCCGGCCCTGGTAGATCGGATCCGCGAACCGGTCTTCGATCAATACCCGGTCTTGCACCCGTATGGCGGCCAGTTCACAGGCACGGACTCCGAGGAAGGCGTAACGGGGAGGTTCGGCCGGCGTTGTTGAGGATCCGGAACGTCCCCCCATCGCGCTGCGCTTCGAATAGCCGCGTTTCCGGCGGGTGAAGGAACTTCTTCCAGCTCTGCGGTCCGACGACATAGCCGAATAGCGCCCCGTCATCGCGTTTTTTGAGGCGGTAACTGCCCGCTTCCTGTTCATCGGTCCAGCCGGCCGGGAGATCTTGCAGCGTCCTCAGGTTCTCGTACACGATGGCGCCGTCGCGCAGCGTGGGACCGATCACCTGATAGCCCCGGCGAACCAGCGAAGGGATCAGTTGGTCCAGCGCCGCGAGGTCCACGACGGTGCGTGAGTCTGCGGCGGCCGGCACGTCTGAAACCTGCTCCAGCGGCTTCATCATATTCTCCCTGGCTCCCACCGATGCAGAAGCGCCGCGCTGCGGTTCATTTTTGTACAACTTTCAGGGCCGATCCCACGGGATGACGTGCGCAGCGCCGGCACGCTCACTCTATCCCGATGTCCGAAGGCGACAGAAAGGCAAACGAACGGTGTCCTACAGGCTTTCCGGTCGCACGTTCGACTATCCTGCCGCAGCGATCGCAACAAATCAGATCGCCGGTCTTGAGCCGCCGGCCTTCGCTGTCGCACGTGTAGAAGCCTTCGTGTGCGACACTATTTCCGCACTCGAGGCACACTGGAGAATCGGGACTATTCTGTCCTGAAACGACCATAGTCGAATTCCCCGGGATTCGCTCATTTCAACTTGAGGATCTCTTCGGCACGAAACCAATCCTCCTGATCGGATCCGTGCGGACAGCCTCTGGCTAACCACAACTGATAGGCTACGCCGGCGATTTCCACTTGACTCGGTTCAACGGGGTGCGCGTCGTGTACAGGTTCACTTGTGGCGCCCGTTTCAGACACTAGTTTTGTTGCTGCTCTTGCCATGGTTCGATCCCTCCTTCCTGGGATCTTCACTCTTAACCACGCGTTGTTGCCAACGTGTGGATGTGGCGCGCGCTGAGCGGGGGGAGAGGTGTGTGTGGAGCAAGGGTGAGCGTAAGCACCAGGCACGCCACATCCGCACGTTCATAATCGGATCTCTATGCCCGTAATCAGTATCCAATGGTTCCCGGAGCATGTCAATGCGTACATCGTAGCTTCCGCGGACGCTTTCACCGTCTCGGCGGTCTGCCCCGCCTTCAAGGCCACGTCGATCACTTCCGTAAACAAGAGTCAACCCTATCAATACCTGAATAACTGCACGTTGGTATGATCGAAGCGTAGATGAAACGTGTTGCCGCCGTTCTCTTCAGCGCCGGTCTTCTGTGGGCCGCTCATCCGGTGCTGGCGGTCTCATCCCGCGTTACCATCGACTATCCGGAAGAAGGTTCGATATTCCCGCCTGAGATCACCGCGCCCACTTTTCTGTGGCGCGATACGGCCGGCAACGCGCGGACGTGGCTGATCGAGGTGACATTCGCCGACGGCGCCTCCTCCATCCGTGTTCCATCCGCGGGCGAGCGGCTGGGCATCGGTGAGATTGATCCGCGCTGTGTCTCGGGCAGCAACGAACCACCTCGCCTCACGCCGCAACAGGCCGCGGCGCATATCTGGATTCCCGATTCCGCCGTCTGGAGGGAAATCAAGCAGCACTCGGTGTCGCATCCGGCGACGGTGACCATTTCCGGTTTCCGCGATCGGAAGCTGCATAACGTCGTCTCCCGCGGCTCGGTCACGATTCAAACATCGAAAGATCCCGCGGGCGCACCCATTTTTTACCGTGATGTGCCGTTGATGCCTTCCGAATTGGAAAAGGGCGTCATCAAGCCGCTGGCGGCTGCGGCCATACCTCTCATCGCCTGGCGCCTGCGCGATCTCGCGGAACCGCGCGGCAAAGTGGTGCTCGAGGGGATGCACACCTGTGCCAATTGCCATTCTTTCTCCGCCGACGGCAAAACGATGGGTATGGACCTCGACGGGCCCCAGAACGACAAGGGCCTGTATGCCATTAGCGCCGTACAGCCGCGCACGTCCATTCGAGATGAAGACGTCATCACCTGGAAGTCCTTTCGGGACCAGCCTTCCGGCCCGATGCGGGTGGGCTTCATGTCATCCCTCTCTCCCGACGGGCGCTACGTCGTGACCACTGTGGGGGTGGACCAGGACCTGAGCCGCAATTACTATGTGGCCAACTTCAAGGACTACCGTTTTCTCCAGGTGTTCTATGCCACCCGCGGGGTCCTGACGGTCTACGACCGGACCACCGGGCAGCGGCAATCCCTGCCGGGCGCCGCCGACCCGCGTTGCGTGCAGACGAATGCCACCTGGAGTCCGGATGGGAAATACCTGGTGTTTGCGCGGGCCGAAGGAAAAGACGCCTACCCGGAGGGCGGGAAGATCGCCGAATACGCCAACGATCCGAACGAGACAGAGATGCAGTACGACCTTTACCGCATTCCCTTCAACGAAGGCCGCGGAGGACAAGCGGAAGCGATCGCGGGCGCGTCGCGGAACGGGAAGAGCAACTCCTTCCCCAGAGTTTCACCCGACGGCCGCTGGATCGTCTTCGTCCAGGCGCGTAATGGCCTGTTGATGCGTCCCGACAGCCAGCTATACATCGTGCCGGCGGAAGGCGGTGCCGCGCGGCGATTGCGTGCGAACACACCGCTCATGAATTCGTGGCACAGCTTCTCTCCCAACGGGCGGTGGCTGGTGTTTGCCTCCAAGGGACGGTCGCCATACACGCAGATGTACCTGACCCACATTGACGAGAATGGCAATGACAGCCCGGCCATACTGGTCGAGGGCAGCACCGCCGCCAACCGCGCGGTGAACCTGCCGGAGTTTGTGAACATACCGCCCGGCGGCCTCTTGAAGATCGAGGCGCCTGCGGCGGAGTTCTACACCCGCTTCGACCGCGCCTGGGAACTGAGCCAGAAGGGACAGTTCGAAGCCGCCATCCCGGCCTGGCGCAGTGCGCTGGAACTCAGTCCCGATGATGCCAGGGCCAACAACAATCTGGGCTTCGCCCTCGCCCGGCAGGGACGATTGACGGAATCCATCGCGCCGTGGGAAACCGCACTGAAGGCCAACGATCAGATTCCCGAAGTCCGCAAAAACCTGGTGGGGGCGCTGGAAAATCTGGGAGTGGCCGCACTGCGAAAAGGTAATCTCACAGAGGCGTTGCCGCAACTGCGGCGGGCCGCCGAACTGGATCCACAGGATACTGCCGGACAGTACAACCTCGGTCTGGCCTTGTTGCGTGGATCCAGTTTCGATGAAGCCATTGCGCACTTCCAGCGGGCGCTGGCACTCGATCCCAGCGACGCACAGACCCATAACGACCTGGCGGTCGCTCTGGCGCAAAAGAGGCGGTTCGAAGAGGCTGCGGCGCATTTCAGGCAGGCGATCGCGAGCGATCCCCGATTCGCCCAGGCTCAATCCAACCTGGCATGGCTGCTGGCGACGAGTCCGGCAGCGGCTGTCCGGAACGGTGGCGAAGCCGTCAAACTGGCGGAGAAAGCGGTCGATCTGTCACGCGGAAGAGACGCCTCGATGCTCGATGCGCTGGCCGCCGCTTATGCCGAGGCAGGCCGCTTTCCAGACGCGGTGGTAACCGAGCAGCGAGCCTTGGCGTTGGCGCCCGAGCCGTTAGTCCCGGCGCTGAAAGCGCGCCTCGCGATGTATCAAAGGAGGGAGCCGTTTCGCGAAAAGTGAATCAGTCGATCCTCTTCGCGGCGAACTCCTGGCCGTTCTGCCATGCCTTGAAGGAGGCCACCTTGCCCGCGGCGTCCTTCTGGAAAACGAGCTTCACCGGGCCTTGGAGGATGAAGAACTCGGTATCGGAGGTCGGCACCAGTTCCACCTCGGGCTGTTCGGCCGCCTTGGCTTCCAGGTGCTTACCGGCAACTCTGACTTTGATTGCGAAGCCGGGACCGATCTCGTAGACTCCGGCATACGAGGCCAGAATCGCAGGATCGATCACTCGATCCGGCTGTAGCAGGGCACTCTGCGAGCGGAGTTCGGCGTCGCCGGGAAAAATCAGGCTGTCGTCGATCTGCCAGCCGCGGTCGAACCATCCGGCGGCGACCCACATGCGCGACGGCGACACGCGTTCGGTTCCCACCGGTACCCGGCCGTCTTCGATCAAAAAGTCAAACTCGGCATCCTGCAGTCGATCCGGCGTCCAAAACGACAGCGCGCCTGCCGAACTCGCGCCCACCGTCAACACATACCGTTGCGGATTGAGCGGATTGGGATGGATCGCCTGGACGCGCGCTCCGGAAGCGGCAAACGAGCGGCCCTGAATGGTCACATGGTCTGGCGCGATTTCTACGCCACCGAGCTTGCGGGCGAGGAGGTTTGCCTCGCCGCCGCCGATGAGGAGCAGCGAATAGCGCGCCGCGTCGGCGTCGGAAATCTCGGAGTCCAGGAATACCCGGGGAGGCTGGCGCTGCCACTGTTTCCAGAAATCGACGGCCGCCTCCGCTTTGCGGCGGCACATCTCCTTCATGGCAGGATCGGCGGACGCGGTGCCCGTAACAATCGCGAAGGGCGTGTTGAAGATCTCGCCGAGCGGACCCGCGATGGCGGCGTTCTTTGTGCCCTTCGTCTTCTCGTAATCCGGCGCAGTCAGTGTCAGGCGGCCGCGATCGGCCGTCATCGTGCGAAGTTCGCCGTTCCATACGATTCTCACGGGCCGGGAGGCATCCATCACGGGCGCGAGTGAGAGCGCCAGCACGTTCCGGGTATCGACCCGGATGGTGTTCGGGCCAGTGATCTCGGCATCCACCACCATGAACTCCTTCGGGCTGGCGGCCTGCTCCACGCGGACCCAGTAGGCCGACGCGTTCGCCAACTCAGCCGAACGCAGCCGCACGCGCGGCGGGTTCGCGACGCGCCGGTGTTGGAGGAACCAGTCGATCACACTGCTCATTACACTGAGCTCTTCGTGGCCGTAGCCGGGGAGCTCTACATACCGCACGTTGTATCCCCAGCGCTCCAGCATGCGGACACCATAGCGGGAGAAATCGACGTTCACGGAACGATCGACGTCGCCGTGGTGCACCAGGATGGGCAGGTGCAACAGGCCCTCGGCCATCGCCCACGAGCTCTCGTGCTTTTCGGCCAGGAACCGATCGAGAGGAGTAAGTTTTGCCAGCGCCTCTTCCGAATACTGAGAGTGATAGTCGGCGCCACCGTAGATGGGAGCAATGGCCGCAAACAAATCGGGGTGGCGAGTGGCAACGTTCCAGGTGCCCCAGCCTCCCATCGAATCGCCCACCAGGTAGACGCGCTCCTCGTCGATGCTGAAGCGCTCCTTGGCGAGGCGAACGGCGCGTACCACGTCCTGATCTCCGAGTCCCAGATAGTTGTTGTTGCCGCGACCGTGCGGCTCCATGTAAATGACGCCCTCGCCGGCGCCGTACTCCACGTCGGCCACGTTGTGGCGCTGGTCTACGCTCCACCAGCGGATGTAGTCCGGGTTGGCCGGATTGTAGCCGTGAATGTGGATCACCAGCGGCCATTTCTTCTTACGGTCGTAGCCGCCGGGGAGATAGGCGCGGCAAAACTGGGGCGAGCCATCGATCTCGTCGCGCCAGGCAAGGCGCACGAACCCGTAAGGGCGCTCACGGGCGCTCTTGCCGGCCTCCTCCAGGCGCAGTTCCTGGTACTCCATGAGCGGCGAGTGGATCGCCCACCAAGGGTTGCCCGCGACGGTGGCCAAGTCCTTGCCGAGCCGGTCCGTCACCAGATCGGCAAGCATTTTCGTCGTGAATCCGTTAGGCGTGCGCAGATCGCCCGCCGCTCCTGCGGCAACCAGCGCGCGAGCGGCCGCCACCGAGTCGCCCTTGTACCAGGGAAGATGAGTCGCATACAGGAGGCCGTTCATGCGGCGGGTGGCGCAGCGGATCTCATAGGCGCCATCGGGCCAGGCGCGGGGATCGAAATCGGACACTGTCACCGCGAGCGGCAGTCGCTTCAGCCAGGATCTTCCCGCCGGGAGCGACCGCCTGCACCGTGACCTTATCCAGCGCCGCGCGGTCGCTATTGATATCGGTTCGAATGACGAGGGCGGAAGGGGAGTCGTCGTCCAGGGAGGGGCCGATTTCCTGGATGCGCGGGGGAATGGCGCCGCGTTCCAGCACCCGGGCGGAGAAAGTCCACGCTCCGGCACGCTGTTCCAGCTTGACCAGCAGTGAATTATCGCCCGCCTGCATATCCACCTCGATGCGGTCTTCGTCAAAGGTGAGCGGCCTCCGCGTACGGCGGTCGAGCACCAGAGCGCCGTTCAGCCAGACTCGAATGCTTTCATCGCTGCCAATGGACAGCAGGGCTTTGCCTGCCTCACGGCGGGAGACGCTAGTATATGCGTACGCCAGTACGTCCCGTTTCAATCCGGCACCATCGGATAGATCGACCGCATCGCCCCAGGCGGTGAGGTCACGCCAGGAGACGGTGGCGCCGTTCGGAAGGCGATGAGAGATTTTTTCGGCTGGCCGGATGGCGGCCTCGCCGCCGTGCTCGGTGAGCCAGTCCTTATCGAAACCGCCGGCGGCGAGCGGGATGTCCCTGAGGACGAGCCAGCGGCGAATGAACCGCTCGTTGCTACGCGTCCATGGCATTCGCATCTCATTCTTGAGTTGCGGCGCGGTGGGTTTGGGCTCCTGCGCGGAAACTACCGTATAGGAGACGAATAGTGCGATCCACAGGGAAGCGATACTTTTTGTCATAAAAGACCCCGTTATCTGTTTTAACAAATTCAGACGAGCCCGCGGCCGGATTTGTTCCCTCGCAGGGGATGGAACGCGATAAAGAAAAGTAAGTTGCGAGATGTTTAAGAATCTCAGGAGGCGCCCTGATCGTGGAATGTTTCCGCGGCGGGGGTCAGACCGCTTTGATGATCCGGCCGAGCCCTTCTGCAAGAGGGACCCGCGGCTGCCAGCCGAAAATGCGTTTTGCCTTTCCCACGTCGGCCACCGTTTCCAAAACTTCGTCGGCGCGCACCTCTCCCCTGGAGACAACCGGCTTCTCCAGCCCGGCGGCCTGCAGCATCAATTCTGCCAGTTCACGCGGGCTTGCGGAGCGGCCTGAGCCGGCATTGTAGGCATCGCAGCCCCGCGGGTTCATGGTTTGAAGCATCAGGTCGATCAGATCGTCAAGAAAGAGATAGTCCCGCCTCGGCCGATCGTCGGCAATCGAAACTTCGCGCGCCTGGGGGTCGAGCACCTGCCTGAGGAGAGTCGGAATCAGGAAGTTTCCGCCCTGGCCGGGGCCATACACATTGAACGGGCGGATGATGGCCGCCTGTATTCCGAACTGCTGCGCGTAAAACCGGCATACCTCTTCCACCAGCAGCTTGGTATGCCCGTAGGGATTGAAAGCGGCTAACGGGTGTTCCTCGGTAATCGGAAGAAATTGCGGCCTTCCGTATACATAAGAGCTGAGGACGGTGAGAGTAGCGCCGTGACGCCGGCAAAGCTCCGCCACATTTACCGTTCCCAGCACGTTCGTGGCGTAGAAGGGAAGAGGTGCGGACCAGCTATCCGGCACGAAGGTTCGGGCCGCCAGATGATACACATGATCCACGCCTTCGCCGGGCAGCGCGCAGGATGCAATGTCCCCGTCGGCGTGCGAATGGCGGATCACGGTGTACCCCGCCTGTTCCAGCCTTGCGCTCAACGGCCTCCCGATGAAGCCCGAGGCCCCCGTGACCAGAACCGTTTTAGTCATCGGGGAGAAGCGTCCTCCGGTACTGTTCGAACTCGTCGATGGCGCGCTCGTAATCGTCGGGGCGGCCGATGTCGAGCCAGTAGCCGGCATGAGGTTCAACGTGGACCGGCTCACCGCGTGAAAGCATGTCCCGCATCAGGTCGTCAAACCCATATTTCACGCCAGGCGGCACGCGATCCAACAAAGACCGCTCGACGACATAAACACCCATGCTCACCAGGTAGCGGTGAGCGGGCTTCTCGCTGAAATGGGACAACCGGTTCTCGCCGTCTACTTCGAGTACCCCGTAATCGATGATGTTTGTGCGCGGCGCCGCGGCGATCGTAAACAGGCACCGGGAGGACACATGCGTCTCGCAGATTGCGCGGAAATTCAGGTCGGTCAGTACGTCGCCATTCATCAACAGGAACTGCTCGGGAAGGTCCTTGACCAGTTTCAGCGGCCCGATGGTGCTCAACGGAACCGATTCCAGCGAATAGTCGATTTCGAGCCCCCACGCGGAGCCGTCGCCGAAGAACGCCTTGATCAGATTGGCCTGATGGTTAACCGCCATGGTCACCCGCCGGAATCCGTGGCGCGCCAGTTGACGCACCACCACCTCCAAAATCGGATAGGGGCCGATCGGCATCAAAGGCTTCGGCAGGACGACCGTATAGGGTCGCAGCCGGGTCCCCATTCCGCCGGCCAGAATGACAGCCCGGTCACACATTGTAGAGATGGCCTTTATAGCGGGCAAGGTTTTCGGGGCGCTGGAACCAGGCAATGGTCGCTGCCAGGCCGTCGCGGAGCGATGTCGCGGGTTCGAATCCTGTCGCCTCCCGAAGCTTTCGATTGTCGCACCACAGGCGGCGGACCTCGCTCTTCCCGGGCGTAGCCGCTCGGCATCGGTCACAGGTATTGCCTTTGATCCCATCAACTCGGCGATGAGGTGGAACAGGTCGCCCATGCTGATCTCGCGATTGGTGCCGATCTGAAATACCTCTCCAGCGCCCCCTTCCATGCGGGCGATCGCCAGGAATCCCTGGCACGTGTCCTTGACGAACGTGAAATCCCGGGTTGGCTCCAGGGAGCCGACATGGATCTCCGCTGCCTGGGAAGCCATCTGCGAAATGATCGTGGGAATGACGGCTCGCGCCGATTGCCGCGGACCGTAAGTGTTGAACGGACGTGCGACCACTACTGGAAAATTGAACGAATAGTAGAAGCTCAGGGCCATGGCATCCGCGCCGATCTTCGATGCGCTGTACGGAGACTGCGGGTGTGAGCGGGTGCTGCTCGTCAATCGGCACATATTGCGCCGTGCCGTAAACCTCGCTCGTGGACGTGTGAATAAACCTTTGAACCCCACTGCTCCTGGCTGCCTGACAGAGATTCAGCGTGCCTTTGACATTGGTGTCCACATAGCTGTCCGGCGCCCGGTAGGAATACGGAATGGGAATCAGCGCGGCGAGATGGAAGACAATGTCGACGTCCTGCGTCAGGCCGAGGCAAAAATGAGGATCCCGGATGTCGCCCGCCACCACCTCGATCTGCGAAGTGGAGGGCAGCTCCTCAAGCCATCCCCAGGAATTGAAGGAGTTGTACTGGCACAGGGCCACTACCCGGGCGCCCTCTTCCACCAGGGCCTCCGTCAGGTGCGACCCGATGAAGCCCTCGGCGCCTGTTACCAGAATTCTCTTTCCCTTTAGCGGCATATCTCCGTTTGCGCTCCACTAGACGTCTCAGACGCACACCTTCACCGGTTTTCTGCGTCGGTCAGCGGCTGTTTTCAGTGGTCTCCGTCAATGTTAACAAATGTCATTGCGTCGTCAGCTTGACGCGAAAGGGAAAGCTGGGCTGCCAAACGGGCCGAAGGTGACGTCCGGTACGGCCGTAGCCGGGGTTCATTTTCCCGCCACCACGCCTGCCATTATAATGATGGGATTCATTGACTTGATTCGGAGCGTTTTCGGCCGCGGTCTCTCGTGATGGCCTGCACGCAAGCCACGAGGTTAAGTTCGTTGGGAAGAGTATGTCGAAAAAACAAGAGCCTAGACCGAAGATGAGCAGAACGGCCGAATACCCTCCGGTGCTTCTTGAAACTGCGACGCCCACCGCCGATGCACCGGATAGTGACGCAGTGGATTCCCCGGGATTCTTTCTTCAGATGCGCGCCGATCCAATCGCGCGCATCTGCGTCCTGCTGCTACTGGCCGGGATTCTATGGCAGGTGTTTGCGCTGGGCTTCTATCTGGATGATTGGATCTTTATCGTCAAGACTGCGCGGGCGGACGCCGGTTTCAGCCTCGCTCGATGGCACGCGGTTCGATTGAACTCTCTCCCGCGTCCCGGCCTCACCCCTCTTTGGTACGGTCTGACTTCTGTCCTTGGCGACCAGCCGATCCTTTGGCATGCGGCACTATTGGGAGTCAATATCCTCTTGGTTTGTGTGTTGTTTAAGATCTGCTCTGCAGCTTACTCCCGAAAGACCGATCGGATTACCCGGGTCTTGTTTTTGTCTGTTCTGTTTTGGTTCCTTTTGCCGTGGAACGCCTGCTTCCATTTCTGGCCGACGGACGTGCCGGTCATGCTGATCACTTTGTCTTTTTGCCTGGTGTGTCTTTCTTGTGGTTCGGGGCTGGAACAACGATAGGCCAACTTTTTGGGCGCCATTTGCGGGCTACCTGTGGGCTTGTGTGGGTTATGAGGCGACGTACTTTCAGTGGATTCCCGGTCGCGCTTATCGGGGCGACCCTCGTCTTTGCAAGGCGCACGCGTTGGACAAGGGTCGTTAGGGGACTGCTTCCTTTAATCGCTGCGCAAGTGTGCGCGGTGGCCTGGTACTTTGTCTCGTAAGGATCTATAGTAACGGTAACCAGAACGGGATCGTTCCTGACTGGCCGAGATTGTTTCTGTCTAATTTAATAAGAATGCCGCAAGAGGTTTGAAGAGTACGCAGGAGACCAATTGGATATTTATCCCCGCCCTTGTTGGTTGGCTTGTCCTCGTATGTCTTATCTTTATGTCATCTCTATCGAGCACTTATCAAAGAAAGTCGGCTCTCATCAGTTTCGGTTACATCTTGTCATGTATCGCTGGAATAATCCTTTCTATCCTGGCCTTTAGCTTGGGTGGACGTCCCCTTACGGCCTCGGTGTGGAAGCCCGCGGATTTCTCCTAGCCGATTTCTGGTTCGTGTTGGGTGCAGGTATCGCGACAGCCTACTGCTGGAAACTCGCAGATGGTTGGCGATTGACTGCTTTGCGGATCATAGTAGTCATCGCTGCGGCAGCCCTGATGGGGGCGCACCTTCAGAGAGCCTTCGAATGGGCTACAGGGTGGCGCCTCCAACAACAACTGCTGGCGGAAGCGCCAGTCCCGGAGATGAAGAAGATGGAGGCAGGCGCCGCCGTATTGCTGGTGAAACCCTTTAACTTCCATGGCGTGCCGACATTCAGTGCGCCATGGGACATCAATGCTGCGATGAGTCTTACGCATCCCGCAACTGCGGGGCATAAATTCATCGTCTATAATCCGTGGCTCGGGTCATTACAGTGGAGCGGGGGACAACTGGCGTATTCCTCTCTTGTTGTCAGCAAGCGCGCGCATCTGTATATCTGGCGTCCTTTCGAGCGCGAGTTTTACAGAGCGCCGGAATACCTGCGCGTGGACGGGATCTATCCTTGCACACGTCGTCGCAATGACGGAAAGCTTTTCATATACCGCGGGCCAGAAAACCTTTTTCATTGCTCCAACATCAAATCTTTATTCCCCCATCCTTCAATCATTTAAGACCCACAAGCCCGAATAGCACGATGTCGCCGTGATACTCATCAGCCATGGCATCCCTCCGCCAAATCGACGCCAATCGTCGCAACGCCCAAAAATCCACGGGCCCCAAATCCCCCCAGGGCAAGGCCGCCTCCAGCCTCAATGCTCTCAAAACCGGCATCCACTCCGAGACCGCCGTCCTCCCCTGCGAGGACCGCGCCGCCCACGACGCTCTCGTGGCCGCCTACTATCACCGCTTCCGCCCCACTCTCCCCGAGGAGCGTGTCTACGTCGATGAGCTCATCCGCTGCGAGTGGACCCTCATCCGCCTCCGCCGCACCGAGTCCGAACTCAACTCCTACATCCATGAGAACTGCTTCAACCCCGATCCCGATTTCCCCCTCGGCCAGCCCGCCGCCATCGACCCCAAAGTCTTCTCCTCCCTCCAGTGGCGCGTCAACTCCATCCGCAAAGCCAGGAAAGAAGCCCTCACCTGCCTGCGCGACCTCCGTGAGAATCCCATCCCCGATCCGCCCCCCGCTCCGCAAGCCGCACAGCCTATCCGGACGCCGCCATACCATGCGTCTGAACCTCCGCAAAACCAGCCGTTTCCAGCCGAATTGGCTTCGTTTTCGATACCTGCCCCCACACCTCCTCCGGGCCTTGCGGTGGAACCCGAAACCAGCAGCTAGGAGAATTCCATGGGTCATGGGCACCAGGATCTAACCTTGCACACGTCGGCGCAGAGAGATCCTCCACGGGAACAGCCGCAACGCGGATGCACGGTGGGTGGGCCGCGATCGTAACACTCCTCGCGCCGGCGATGGGGCACGCCGTCATGCACGCCCTGAGATGTTTGAACGGAGCTCTCTATTTGAAAAAGCCGTTGATATCGAGAATCAGTTGGCTCGGATCGGTCGTGAATGCTGTGACCACTCCATTCGTGCCGGCCGGCACCAGGACAGCATTGGCCGCGATGCTCCCGTCCAGCGAATTCAAAGTCGACGCCAGCGGCATGGTTCCGCTTCCCCACAGAGTGAGGAAACTGAGCGGCGCCGGCGGCACTACGGTCGCGTTCATCGAATAGGCTTGCGCTGTCGCCGGAATACCGCATGACGAAGAAGGTACCGGGAAGGCCCGAGACACGCCGCCGGGCATAGTCGGACCACCGAGCGGCCCAACCGCTCCACGAGTATCGAGTACGCGGCATGGGGTGACCGAATAGAAGTCCAACGATCCTCCTCCAGGAGGCGCAAAGTAGCCGGTTATGTCCATAATCAAGTTAGTACGGTCAGTGACATAGACAGAGATTGCCCCTCCGGTTCCGGCGGGTACGATTGCGAGGTTCGAAGTGATCGACCCTGTCAGCGCGTTCAATGTGGACGCGAGCGGCTGCTGGCTGCCCGTTGGCCACGTAGTGAGAAATCCGAGGGCGCCGTTGGGAACCACGGTCATGTTGATGACGTAGGCCTGCGCCGTGGCGGGGATTCCGCACGAACCGGATTGTACGGGGAAATTGCGGGTAGCTGCGGCAACCATGGAAGGACCGCCGAATGTACCCGTTGCGTTGCGTGTATCGGCGAGCCTGCACGGAGTCACCGGGTAAAAAGCCAGGCTCTGCGCCACCGATGCAGGCACGAAGTAGCCGTTGATATCGATCACCACGTTGGTTGGGTCAAACGCGAATACGCTGATCGCCCCACTTGCGCCGGCAGGTACGATCGCCGCATTGGCCTTGATTCGGCCGTCCAGTGAATTCAGTGTGGATACGGTGGGTTGGGCCTGCCCGGAGGGCCAAACGGTGAGGAAGCTAAGGGGGCCCGCGGGAACCACCGTCACGTTCAGCGAGTAGGACACGGCGTTAGAAGGAATGGCGCAAGCGCTCGCGGTTACGGCAAAATCGCGGGTGCCGCCGCCGGCTATCGCCGGGCCGCCGAACGGACCATTCGGAGTCCGCGTATCGGCGATGCGACACGGCACCACCGGCACGAAGCGGAGCGCCTGCGGAAGGACCGTGGTCGGATCGTTAGCAGTGTGATTGAGCGAGTCGCCGCCACCCGTAACCGCGACGATATTGGTCACTGACGAGGGCGCCGATCCGGAGACGTTGACCGTTACCGTGATGGGGTCGTAGCTGGCTGCACTCCCCAGCGAATCGTTCCGGGTGCAAGTGGTTCCCGCGGGGGGGCACGACCACCCTGTGCCGCTCATCGATACCAGGGTTAGTCCGCTGGGAACCGTCTCTGTTACGGTTACAGTGCCGCTCGTCGGGCTGCCGAAATTCGACACTACAACGGTATAGGTTGCGCCGGTTTGCGCTTGTGCGAAGGTCCCTGAGTGCGTCTTGGTGATGCCCAGAACCGGACCCGCACATTGCACCGTCAGGGAATCGGTGGACTGAAATTGGACTCCTCCCCCGGTGGCAGTCGCGGTGATTGGGTATACCCCGCAACTGGAGCCGATCGTGGCGCTTGCGATATGCAGCGCCCCCACGGTACCGGGCGCCAACACGCCGAAGTCGCATGCCAGGGTCTGGCTGCTGACCGGCCCGGTGATGGCGCAAGTCCCCGGGCCTCCGAATGCCGGGCTGATGCTCCAGTTGATCCCCTGGCCGGGCGGCAGTGGGGCATTCAGGGTGGTCGCATTGGCGGGCGTGGCCTGGTTGGCGGTCGAAATCGTGAATCCGATCGGTAGGCCGGGGGTCACAGTACCCGCATCGCGCTGTACGGTCGTACTCATGCATGGCGCGTCGTTCGATTGGTATGGCGAGGGTGCGGAGGCATGCTCGGCTTGCTGCCCCCACTCAAAGATCCCGTGCCCGGGCGTCGCTGTGAACGCGTATTGCTGGTCGGCGGTTGCCAGTCCGAAGCCATTATATACGGCGGAAGAAACCGCGGTGAAACTGACCGCGTAGCGATACCATCCGTTTCCCAGCGATACCGGCGTGTGAACCACCCATCCGCTCGGTATTACGTTATTCCCGGCCGTTCCAGTGGCCAGATTGAACCAGATATTATGAATCACTCCATCTACCGTACTGGTGAGGTAGGCCCAATTGTCGATATCGGCTTTCAGGTGAAACGAGATCGTCTGGGGTCCCGAGCCCAGATCCTGATACAACACTTGATTGTGCGGAACTGCGCCACTTCCCGGGTTGGCTTCGACCACCAACTTACCGCTGCTTGTGCCATCGGGCGCCAGGGTAAATCCACCGTAACCACTGTCCTGATTGTTGAAATGGCCGCAAAGGCAGTTCGCCGTATTGGCCGGCCAGAGGTTGGGGTTGGGCCCCGCCGCTGGGCTGGAGTTGAGCGTACCCGCGGCCTTCATCGCCTTCAGACGATGCGACCAGCGCAGTTCCGTGTCACCCACGGCAATCGTAACCGGGATGCTTGTAGTGCTGGCGGTGCTAACGAAGAGAAGCTGCCCCGTATAAACGCCCGGTATCCGGCCCTCGCCGGGAAGGTTGTCGCGAATGATCCCGACGCTGATCCGCGTGGGCGCCGTCCCGGATTCGACGGATACCTTCAAAAATTTTGCCGAAGGGATGACGGCCCATGACAGGCTTCCCTCGCCCACGCTGCTGAGCTGCATCATCTGCTGCGGCACTTCGCCACCCGCCTGCATCGAGAAGCTGAATTGCGACGGCATTCTATCGAACGCCGGCACATGTGGCGGGGTGACGATCAGGTCGACGTCGATTACCTGCGGGGTTCCGCTTCCGGCAAGCACGACCTGACCGGAGTAATTCCCTTCGGGCCAGCATCAAATCGGGTTTCACGCTCACCGTCAAGGGCGCGGGCGTAATGCAGCACTCCTCGTTTGGCGAAACGGACAGCCACTCTCCACCGGACGACGTTCGTGACGATGCAATAAATTCCAGTCCCGGATTTGCGCCGGTCACCGTGACTACCTGTGGGAGCGGGTCGGCTCCGCGGTAGACCTTGGTGAAGTACAGATGCCCAACTCTTTCCTGCTGCTGTCCGAAAAGTGGCGCCGAGAACGCCGCAAGGCTAAGTAGAATCGCGAATCGCATAGGTCTGGACATGTCGTTGTACTCCGAAGATATAAGGCGTCTTCCTGAGGGTGCGCCTCGTACAATTACCGCAGGTCAGCCCACTTCTACAGGACGCTGTATGATTGTACATTAAGATCTTTCCAGACCGTCTTTTATACTGCGGAATTCTTGAGCCTCATTGTATGACCCATGCCCAAGTGAAATGGGTGGAGGCGCCACAGTAGAATATTAGATTGGCTGGGGGACGATTCTAATTGCCTACGAGACGGGGCGGCGATTCGGGGACGTCCGGTAACTCACGATCGGACATTCTGGTTTCGATCATTATCCCGTGCTACAACCCCACGCAATTTTT
The DNA here is from genome assembly GCA_963792055.1 of uncultured Solibacteraceae bacterium. Taxonomy (GTDB): domain Bacteria; phylum Acidobacteriota; class Terriglobia; order Bryobacterales; family Bryobacteraceae; genus Solibacter. The sequence continues at coordinate 242,069 of CAWBUV010000015.1, forward strand.
GCGCGAAGCTCTCGATAGCGCCTTGACGCAAACCTATGAACCGATAGAAATCGTCATGGTGAATGACGGGTCCGACCACCCCGGCGCGCGCGAACTTCTAGAATCGCTAGCGCCCCGTGTGACCCACTATATCGATCAGGCGAACGCGGGGCCGGCGAGCGCGCGCAATGCCGGCGTGAGGGCGGCCCAGGGCACATACATCCTGCCGCTCGACGCGGATGACCGGCTCGCGCCAACCTTCGTGGCCGAATGCGTTGCGGCACTGCAGGCCAGACCGGAGGCGGCATTCGTATACACCGACTATCGTGTTTTTGGCGACACCGTTTACGTGGAGCGTTTGGAGGACTACAACCTCTACAATCTGCTCGACCGGAACACGATTCCCTATGCTTCTCTGATGCGGCGCGCGGACTGGGAACTGGCAGGCGGGTACGACGAATCCGTGCGCGTCAACTATGAGGACTGGGACTTCTGGCTTCGCCTGGGCGAACGCGAGCGTTTTGGATTCCATCTTCCACGCGTGCTTTTCGAGTACCGCAAAAGCGGCCCTTCAATGTTCACGCTGGCGGGGGAACGCGACACGGAATTACGAGAGAGGATCCGAAGCAATCATCCCGGGCTGTATTCGCGGGAAGGAAGAGCGCGGATCAAGGCGCGCTGGGCGCCGGCGGTCTGCGTGCTCAGTTCTCAACTCGGGACGAAACTACTGATCGAAGACTGGGAGCAAGTGTCGCTTACCGAGACGCGCCCCGCCCTTGAACGCTCAAAGGCAAATGCGTTCCTGGTGCCGGCTTCCGGGACGGCCGGACCCGCATGATGCGGAGTTTTGCGCGCTCGCCGTGTGGGGCGGGAAGGAAGTGATGAAGCTTCCGGACGGCGCTTTCAGCGTCTCGCGACGCGCGCTCTCATCGATTACCAGCCTCCACGAACTGGCCGGCCTGGTGGGTCGGAATATTGTCAGCCGGCGAGCCAGTGGTCCGGCCTGGCCGAGCCGGTTGGAGCAGCTTCACCGGCATTTGGTGAATGCGGAGCTGGTCTCGCTGGATAACTGGCTCCGGCATCCGCTACGCTCTCTCGAGCGGCTGGTTCCGCTGCGGGTAAAGGAAGGCATCAACCGGGCGGTGGGCCGCCCCATCTTCGACTTGAGCTTCTACCTCAAGTTCCAGGTGCAGTCGGTGCTCGTCACAGACACGCTGGTTCCTCTCCTCCGCTATATCCCTCCTCGCCGGCAACGCCGCCGGATTGCCTTGGTGACGCCGCATCTTGGGCCAGGCGGCGCGGAGAGCGTCCTCCTGGAACTTGCGGGCGCGATCGATCGCCGCCGCTATGAAGTATTCCTGCTCGCCACCCAATCGCAGGATTCACGTTGGTGGCCGCGCTGGAAAGAAGTGGCGGACCACGTTTACGATCTGGCGCCCCTGTTGCCGCCCGAGCGTATGGTTGCCGCGCTATGCTCGATCGCGGCCAATTGGGAGTTCGACGAACTCGTCATCCAGAATTCGATGGCCGCCTACAGCGCCGTCCCTCACCTGCGGCGCGAACGTCCGGTGCTGAGGATCATCGATGTGGTTCACGCGGTCGACCCCACCTGGGACTTCGTCGGTTCCACGGCAGCGGTGGCCGGCCAACTTGACCGCAGGCTTGCGATTTCCGAGTGTATCCGCCAGCGGATGCTGCAGACGGGTTCGCCAGAAGAAAAGATCCAACTGATCCGCAACGGCGTTGATTTGGACCGCTTCCGGCCGGCTCCGTCGCGGGCAGCCGGTGCGCCGAAGACGATCGTGTTCGGCGGAAGGCTCGATCCGGTCAAACGTCCATTGTTGCTTGTCGATATTGCATCGGAGCTTGTAAAGCTTCGCGGAGACGGGGACTTTCGGGTGGTAGTTGCAGGCGATGGGCCGGCCGGTGAATCTCTCCGGATGGGGGTGCGGCGCGCCGGACTCGATTCGGTTTTCGCTCTCCTTGGCCATGTGGATGACATGCCCAAAGTGCTTGCCGAGGCCGATGTGGTGGTTGTGACCTCGCGAGCGGAGGGCATCCCGCTGATCGTGCTCGAAGCCATGGCAACGGCTAAGCCGGTGGTCTGCTCCGCGGTGGGGGCAGTGTCGGAAGCGCTGGACCCAGCCACGGGGATTCTCATTCAACCCGGACCAGATGCGGCCAGGCGTTTCGCATCCGCGCTGCAGCGCCTGCTCGAGGACCCCGGACTATGTGAGGCGATGGGCCAGGCTGCCCGCCGAAAGGTTGAGGCTGAGTACGATCAGCGGCGATCCCGGCGGGCCTACGCGGATTTGTTTGTGGATGAGGCGCCAGCATCGCAGTAGGCGCCCCGCCGTGCTCGGGCCTTGTCCAGCGCTTCGACGTAGCGTGTGGTCATTGACTCCGCGCTGTGGTTCGCGCATACCGAAATACGGGCAGCGTCGCCGATCTTGCGCCGCAGATCGGGAGACCGCCATAGCTCCAGGATTCGCTCGGCAAAGGCCTTCACGTTGCCGGGCGCACAAAGAAAACCCGTTTCGCCTTCGGCGATGACGGCAGGAATGCTGCCCACCGCCGAAGCCACCACAGGTTTGCTGAATGCCTGCGCTTCGAATACAACCAGAGGCATTCCATCCACAGCCGATGGAACCACCACCACATCGGATAGCGCAATCAGGTCGCGGAGGTTGTCCACAAAACCCGGAACATGGATACGATCCTTCAGCTCATACTTTTCGATCAAGGCGAGCACGGATGACCGCTCCTGACCCTCGCCCGTCATCAGGAATCGTATTTCATCATGAGACCGGAGATGCCTTGCGATCTTCACAAAATCTGCGGGAGACTTCTCGGCTGACAGGCGGCCGAAAAACGAAACCAGGAACTTACCGCGGAAGCTTTCGGGGAGCCCGCTCGAGTCAAACGTAGCGTCCGGCGCTGCCATCTCCTCAATGTTGATGCCGTGCGGAATCACGCATACTTTGTCGGCGCGCTCCCTGGCCTGAGAGATCAGCTTATCGGCCAGTGGCTGCGATGGCACCAGAGTAGTGTCGATGTACGCTGCGTAGTGGCGGTTGGTAGGGTAGTGGACCTCATCGTTAAATAACTGATCGAGAACCGCGATTTCCGGAAACTCGTGGGCAATATCAGGCAACAGGCGATACACGAAATCACAGCCTGCGATCAGAATTGCGCCGATGCCGTGGCGCTTCAGAAGATAGAACAGGAAATCTTTCCAGCATTCCTCCTGATTCTCAAGTACGCGTGGGAGCGGAAAGAGGTGGGGAGTGATTGCTTCGAAGCTGTCTGTGCAGTCGCGGATGGTCTTTGCCAGGACGAGGGTCGTAATCACCACTACTTTGTAGCCTCGCCCGACCAGAGATTGCACCAGAGTTGCGAAGAGCTTTTCGGCTCCGCCAATCGTGATGAACGGCAAGGCAAGCAGGATCGGAGGCTGAGAGCCGGTGGGCTCGGTCAAAAGGTCCCAGGAAGCGACCGACCGTTCAGGCGATTGGACGGCGGTGAGACGCCCATTGACGAAAAGCTTTGGGTTGGCCTCTCGAATGGCGCGCCGTTGCTGCTCGACGGGCAACTCGCAGGTACCCCATAAGCCGCCATGATGAACCCGGTAGAGCATCAATGGCTCGCGGATGCTCTTGCCGCGGAATCCATGACCAATCAGCCGAACCCAAAACTCCCAGTCCTCCGGCACATGGCGATCACCCTTACCCCAGTCTCGGAAGCCCCCAACCTGCTCCCACGCAGTTTTGCGGAAGATCGCCACCGTGGACGCCTGATTGCTGTCTGCGATTTCCGGCCAGGTGGGGTCACAAAGAAGCCAGCGGAAGTCCGATCCCTCAAAGCAACTGACCGAAGGATAGACCATATCGTAGCCGCCGAATTCGGCCAGGAATACCGCGATCTCGACGTAGGTTGGTTTGATCAGATCATCCGCATCCAGGCAGCAAACGTATTGCCCCCGGGCCAGACCGATCCCGAAATTGCGATTGTCGCCGGCCAGGTGCGATTCCGTGCGGTATACAAAGCGGGTTCGCGGCCACCCGCGTTGCTCGAGAGCCCGCAAAATCTGTGGTGTAGTTCCGTCGGTAGACCCACCTTCGACAACGATGATCTCAAGGTTAGTAAATGTTTGTGACAGGACGGAGCGGATGGCCTGTTCCACATACTGCCCGTAGTTAAAGCACGGGATCACGACGCTGACTAATGGCGAGTCTGTGCCTTCCCTGCGAAGAACTTTCTCCGCGGCGAACAACCAGCGAACGGGAGGAACTTCCAGCGGCGCGTGAACCGGTAATCTTGAAGTTGCAGGCACGAGAGGCGGCGCCTGACTCCTGTCTTCGTGGCGGCCGAACATCGCGTAATGTAAGAGCGGGTTTAGGCCCGCATCGCGGACATCGGGATGGCGCGAGCGATAATACGCCGAGTCGAAACTCTCCGAAGGGTTGCGATTCTCGCTGTATCCGCAGAGTAAATAGTGGAGCCATGGCGGAATGCCCGTCCGCGCGATGTCCGGGTTGGCCGCCTTATAGTAAGTGGCGTCGAAGTGCTTGCTCCATGTAGTGCGAGCCGCGCCGCCGGACAAGACCAACTTTATTCCCAGCAAGAGGTTCTTGGCGTTCGAAGAGGCCAGCTTGGGAGATCCCAATAGAATCATGGCGCGACAGACGCCCGAAATCGTTCGCAAAACTCCGACAGCCCATTCCGAGGCTCTCCAGACCCTGGTGGCCCGCATACGAGCGACCGTTTCTTCCAGAACGGCGATTCGTTCTTTTGATTGCCCGGCAGCCTCGCGCCAATTATCGGCCTGTTGCGCCAGCCAGGTCTTAGCCTTCTCCAGTTCGGCAATCCATCTGACGTGTTCCTCGGCTGAGTTTTCGAGATGGGCGATTCGTTCCTTCTGTTGCTCGGCGGCCTCGCGCCAATTATCAACCGGTTGCGCCAGCCGGGTCTTGGCCTTCTCCAGTTCGGCAATCCATCTGACGTGTTCCTCGGCTGAGTTTTCGAGATGGGCGATTCGTTCCTTTTGTTGCTCGGCGGCCTCGCGCCAATTATCGACCTGTTGCGCCAGCCAGGTCTTGGCCTTCTCCAGTTCGGCAATCCACCTGTCGCGTTCCTCCGCTGCCCGCTGCCAATGGCGGGCCTCCTCTTCCAAACCGTTTCTGGTCCCGGCAAATTCCTCCAGTTCTCGCTGGCGGAGTACCACAAGTTCGGAGAACTGCCGCGTCTTCAAACCCAGCACATCCAGGAAGTATCTGCGATACGAGTCTTGATGCCGCTGGTAGATTTGCCCTGCGATAGCGGTGTAATTCTCTGGCTGGCGAGTCACGGTGTACATCGACCCGATTCGGGCACGGTATTCGAACAAGATCTCCGGGATCACCTCGCCCCGGTAACCCTGCTCGAGGATGCCGATCCAGAAATCCCAATCCTGCATCGCCTTCAGGCCGGTAAAGTAGCCGCCGACTTTGCGCCAGGCCTCTTTGCGAAACACGCTGACTCCGACGGCTTCATTTTGAACTAACAGATCGGGGAACCGGCAATGATCGTAGCGGTAGACGGAGTGGTCGGCGTCGAAGGTCTCGTAATAGCAGCTCACGAAGCCAACGTCTTCACTCTCGTCGAGAATGCGCCGGGCTTTTTCGAGAAAAGCCGGCATCAGCCTGTCGTCCGCATCGAGGCAGCAGATGTACCGTCCTCGCGCCAACTGGATGCCGGTGTTTCGAGCCGCAGGCAGACCTTGATTCCGGGCACGAATGACCTGGGTTTCGGGCGCACTGAGGAGATCCAGGTAAAAAGTTGTGAACTCGTCTGTCGATCCGTCGTCGATGACGATGATTTCGAATTGCCGCAATGTCTGATGCAAGACGCTGTCAACGGCTTCATACAAGTAGCGGCCAAGGTTATAGCAGGTGATAACAACTGTGACATCCGGTGGACCGGCGGCGTCGCTGGCTTTGCCGCCGGGCAGCGAGAGGGGCCGTAGCCAGACCGATAGGGATTCTTTCTCAGCGCCGGCCAATCGCAGGCCGGCCCGGTGAAAGCCCAAAGCGGGCCAGCGCCGGAATCGCCAGGGGCCGATTTCCGGGAGGTCCTCCGGATAGGTGCACCGAACGGTCTCGAGCGCCATCAGGCGAAACCAGCTTGCGAACACATCGCTCTCACGCAAGTCCGATTCCAGCGGCGCCCAACTTCCAAATCTATAGAGCTCCCGGCTCTCGCGGGCGGCGTAAGGAAAGCCGCCGTCGTCATTCTGTAGATTCCAGACAGACCAGAAGGCCCGGATCAGGGACCGCTTAATATCGGAGGCCCGATAGTTGACTTGGCTGGTAAATGTCGCAAGCAGATCAATAACGTCCAGATCCTCGCACGCTCCACCACCCGGACTCGGACCGAATAATCCATCGTCTTGCTGCAATGAAAGGGCTGCGTCAATAATCCTCGAGACGCATCGAACCGGCCTGTGCACGTACTCGTAGAACGGGATGAGATGATACGCTCCGGCGATCTTATTCAGTAACGAGCATTGCTCCGTGCCCCAAAGCCCGGTCTTGGGATCCTGGGCGCGGTCCAGCCAGTCCAGCACCTGGTGATATAGTCCGGGGGCGTCGGGATTCCCCTCTTTCTCCGCACGGTAAATCAACCCGGCCAGGACGAACATCACCCGGTTGGTCTCCAGCCAGGGATTGCTCCAGTCCAGTCGATCAAGCCAACTCGCGATTGCGCCAGGACTCTCAAACTGCGCCATGAAATGCATGGGGTGAACTGCCGTCGCACCCAGCGCGTCGAGCGCCTGGATGGCAAAGTAGGTCATCATCAGCTCGAAATAGTCGCGGTTATGCACCTCGCTTTCAATTGGATACTTTTCCAGCTGCGGATCCAGGAATCGGCCAGTCGAAGGATCCTGGCAGGACTGCACGTAAAGACACCAGGATTCCCGTTCCTCCTGCGATACGGATTCCAAAGACTCCAGCCCTTCGTGCAAAAGGATCGCGATGCACGTTGAAAGCAGCGTGCAAGGTGTGACAGCGGAAAAGCGGAATCCGTCGCCGGTTTTCAGCCCGTCCAGCCACTTCTTTGTGCGCATGCAAACATCGATGCAATCCGGACCCAGAGAAGTCCGTTCGCGGGTACTTAGTGTCGACGGTCGCCCGACGTATCTAACTTCACTGCCCTCAGCGCCTTCGATGATTTCCAGAGAGACAGTCTCGAAGTACTGTTCCAGCAGGCCACGCAAGCCTGTCTGCGTGAATTCGTAAAAGTGGTATGGATTGCCGGAGTGGCGCCTGTCGTCCTTGAGAAGCGGCACCGTGACGATCATTCGCCCGTCGCGGCGCAGTACCCGTCGAACTTCGGCGAGAAAGAGCTTTGCGGCGCTCAGATAAAGATGTTCGATTCCTTCAAGGCAGACGACCACGTCGAAGCAGTTCGACTCGAGCGGCAACGCCTCCATGCGCCCGACCCGGAAATCGATTCCTGAAAACCGGGAGCCGGCATACCGAATCGCTTCAGCATCGGCGTCCACTCCTGTGAGCGATTCGGCTCCGAGTAGCATGGAAGTACCCCACCCCGTGCCACACGGAACATCAAGCACTTGCTTCGCTTGGACCAACGGTACGCAGAAAGAGTACCGCTCGCGCAACGCCCGCTCGTAGACGGTTCCTGGAACCCGGGATCTTCAGGGTGTGCTCTTTCAGCCATTGACAAACGTGAAACCCCGAGTGGGCCCGAAGAGCCGACGCCAAGCTTCGGCGCGCCGGAAGCGATCTTCGAAATAATGGCGGCAATGACGGCCCGCCGACTGGCGGAGGCCGTAAGTATTAAAAGGGCGGGCGACCACAACTGGAAAATCGAACGAGAAGCTCAACGCCATCGCATCGGCCCCGATTTTCGACGCGCTGTAGGGCACAGAGCCACGATCCCGGCGCCTTCTTCCACCAAGGCCTCGGTCAGGCGTGAGCCGACGAAACCATCGGCTCCAGCTACGAGAGCTTTCTTTCCTTTCAGCGACATACTTCGAGCAAGCTCCACAAGAAACGTCCAGAATAGAGGCTTCACTGTTCGAACCCGCAATCCACCGGTGGGGCCAGTTGCCTCGGTTAATATTAACAAATAGTAGCTTCGTCTGATTTGGCGCGACTACCCCGCGATACCGAGCGGCTCGCGGTCTGCCAAGAATCCATCGGATGAGCAAACGCAGACGCTTTGAAGGCCATGCACAGCATTCGGAGCTAATCTGTCAAACGCCCTGCGAGAGGGCATTTATTCAACGGTCCGTCGCGTGGCCCTCGCACTGGCCCTCATTCTGGTTATCGGCCTGCCGTTATGCATCGGAATCGGGCTCATTCTCAAGCATGGTGGCCCGTTCCGCGCGTTCATGGCGCCGGCTCGATCGTCAAATTCTGATTAATGACAAATGGGCCGGCCGCCCGCCAAAAGCTCCTGTCGGACGGACGCCATAAGTACAGGGCGGTCGTGGTTTCCCGCGGCGGCTGACCTGCGTAGGATAAGTGGCGGCCGTCCCATTTCATCGGACCTTCCCACGGGTTATATACGATGATCAGGCGTTTGCCGGGCGTACTTACGGTCGACGGCGATGACGTTATCGAGGGCGGGAAGCTCTCTCGAAGGATAGGGTAGGCCCACGGAATCGCGGTATTGGGATCCCATGACGCTCCAAAAATCGGAGCGCCGTTCACCTCGCGGGGATTCACAAGTATGATCCGTGCGTCTGGCTCTGTGCGCCTGAGGTCCGAAATCGGCGCTTCCGCAAGGATCTTCTTCTGCAGGCTCCAGGCGATAGCCCAATCGCTGGCTCGAAGGACCTGTCCCACCGACAAGCAAAGCCCGAAACCGGCAAGCGCGAGGGCGAAGACCAACCGGGGCGCGCCGCTCAAACGTTCCATGGTAAAGGCGGTCAATACGGCGCCGGCAACCAGGAGCCAGAAGTTGAATACACCCAATGATCTGGTGTCGACGCCGGTCGCGGCCACGGTCCGGCCGGCCATCGAATATGCAACTACGGACACGAGGCCGCCGAAAATCGATATCCCGGCCAACAGGGCACTGGCATTACCAGCGGGCCTGTCGGAAGGGCGCCGGAAGCACCGGACATGTGCAACCAGCCACATGGCAATCACGATGAGACCGCAGAATACAAACTCCTTGGAAATTTCGGAAACACTTCCAAGAGTCGACGGCACCACCTTCAGCAGATTCGTGCGCGCGATCTCGTTCCAGTTCAGCAGCACCGGCATCGCTGTCCTATAGCCAGCACGTTTGGTGTAGAGGAACCACAGCCCGGCAAGGCATTGGGCGGCAATCAAGGCGATCCCGCTCACCAGGACCGGCCGCAGCGCGGTGCGCTTGGACTTCCAAAGTACGAGGCCGATCAGGATCAAGGTAATCCACTGTAAATAGAATGCCTCATAACTTAAACAGATCCAGAGGTACAAGGCTCCCGCTGCCAGCGGTCGGGGCCGATTCTTCTCCCATCCGCGGACCAGCAAGACGCACAGCAAACCCTGCGCGGCGATCATCAAGGTGTTCGGCAGCAACGCCGACCAGAATCTTGCAGCCGCATTCCAAGGCAATAGAAGCCAGCACAGGCCCGCGGCTGCCGGTGATCGTTCTGTCCACCGGCGTACGTGCCTGGGTCAGAGCGCGGGCCGCCAACACGATACTCACCGCGACTGCGCAGTTGACCAGAAGCAGCGCCCCCTGCCAGAGCAGAGGGTGAGGGCCGAATAACGACGAGCCAAGAAAGCGCCCAGGCAGGCAGCCCGGCCTAGCCGGATTGGTAAAGTTCATGTAGAGCAAACGAGTCAAACTGAGGGGACTTCCCTTGGTCGAACCGTCCACCCAGAGAGCCCAATCATCTAAATAAAATCCGAGTACGAATGGCTGCCAGATGACGCACGCCGCAACGATCCCTGCCCAGATCCATAAAATGCGCTCGGCGTTCAACCAGGCGAGCCAGGGAGTGCGGGCCGGAATGAAAACGGTTGAAGTCGGATCGGTCGGCGCGCAACTTGGCGCGGGCTGCTCCATCTCAATCGGTAGGTGCGCCGCAAGGGGGGCATCATCCCGATTGGAGCCTACTGCAAAGGTTGATCGCTTCTGCTTCAAGATAGGAGATAGTCTTCGCCGCCGCAGGGCTCGCAAACTGAAGTCATAATCGTACCACTCCTCGCACCGATTTCTATCAGCGGGCTACCGGTGAGACTTGCGGGGGCGCGAGTTCTGAAGCGATGGAAGCTCCGAATAGTCCTCGGCAACTTTGGAGGCTACGCGATAGCCTTTTCGAGAACCCGTCCCGAGACGTCCGTCAGGCGGAAGTCTCGCCCCTGAAACCGGGTTGTGAGCCGCGTGTGGTCCAGGCCAAGCAGGCGCAGCATGGTGGCGTGCACATCGTGAATGTCCATGCGATCGCCGGTGGGCGAGAAGCCGAACTCGTCGGTCTCGCCGATGGTCTGTCCCGCCTTCACTCCGCCGCCGGCCATCCACAACGTGAACGCATCGATGTGGTGATTGCGGCCCGCCTTTCCCGAATCGCGAACCTCGCCCATCGGAGTGCGGCCGAATTCACCGCCCCATACGACCAGTGTGTTCTCCAGCAGTCCGCGCTGCTTCAGATCGCGGATCAGCGCGGCGGTGGGCTGGTCGACTTCGCGGGTCACCTGATCGAGCGGCTGGCCGAGATCCGCGTGATGGTCCCAATCGGTGTGGTAGAGCTGCACGAAGCGCACGCCGCGCTCCACCAACCGGCGGGCCAGCAGGCAGTTGTTGGCGTAACTGGCCTTCCCCGGTTCGGCCCCATACATCTCCAGAGTCTCCTTGGATTCCTTCGCGAAATCGATCAGCTCAGGACCGCTGGTTTGCATCTTATACGCCATCTCATACGACGCGATGCGCGTCGCGATCTCCGCGTCGCCCGATTGCGCCATCTCGGAAAGGTTGAGGTCGCGAATCGCCTGGATGGTCTCCAACTGTGCTTCCGGTGAAACGCCTTGCGGCCGGGAGAGATCCAGAATCGGGTCGCCGCCCGAGCGGAAAGGGATGCCCTGGTAGGACGTCGGTAGGAATCCGCTCGCCCACAAAGCCGCGCCGCCGCGAGGGCCGCGCGGTCCGGATTGCAGCACCACAAATCCCGGCAGGTCGGCGGATTCGCTGCCGATTCCGTAGGTGATCCAGGAGCCCATGCTGGGGCGGCCAAAGCGGGTGGAGCCGGTATTCACGAAACACTTCGCCGGCCCATGATTGAAGTTCTCGGTGGAGACGCCCTTCAGATACGTAATCTCATCGGAGACGCTGGCGATGTGGGGCAGCAGGTCCGACACCCAGGCGCCGCTGTTGCCGTGTTGTTTGAAGGCACGGCTGGTGCCGAGCAGCTTCGGCGTATCCTTGGCGAAGGAGTCCATGAAGGCGAAGCGCTTGCCCGCCATCATCGAGTCTGGAACCGGCTGGTGGTTGTACTTCTGCAGCGCCGGTTTGAAATCGTAAAGTTCGAACTGGCTGGGCGCGCCGGCCATGAAGAGGTAGATCACGCTCTTTGCCTTGGCAGGAAAGTGCCCTGGCTTGGCGCGCATGGAGTCGGCAGGGGCCGGTTCGGCGAAGAGGCCCTGATCATTCAGCAGCGAAAGGAGCGCCACCTTCCCGAGGCCGACGCCGCAACGGCTGAAAAAGTGGCGGCGCGTTTCGAATTGCAGCAGAAGGTCTTCCCGGTCCATGTGAATTACTCCCGTGTCAGAAAATCATCCAGGTTCAGTAGCACGCGCGCCACGCTGGTCCACGCCGCTTCCAGCGGCAGATCGGCAGGCAGCATCGCCGCCAGTTTCGGTGGAGGCGGATTCAGCGGATTCCCGTCCGGCCCGAACTTCCCGCCCTTGTAGATCAACTCCGTCGCGCGCGCCGGTTTCGTTTTGTATTCGTCCAACCGCCGATTCAGTAGCAGTTCCAGCCGTTGTTCCTCATCCGACCGCGGCGCGCGGCCCAGCGCCAGGGCAAACGCATAACGAATGCGCTCCCTGTTGTCCGGCGGAGCCTCTTTAAGAACTCTCGCGGCCAAGCCCTTCGGCGAATTCGAGGAACGTCTCATCGTTGAGGGTGGTCAGGGCCTGCAGCGGGGTGTTCGACCGGGTGCGGCGGGTGCAGGCCGATGTCGCATCAGGGGCGTCGAAGACTGCCAGACCCGGATATGCGGCAGATCGCCGGAAGAAGGTGTACAGGCCGCGGCGATACCGGTCGGGACCCGTCGCGGTGGGCCAGGCTCCGCTGACCTGAGTCACCGACATTGCTCCCTCGGGAATGGGCGGATAGACGCTCGGCCCGCCGACGGTGGCGGTCAACAGGCCGCTCGCCGCCAGCGCGGAATCGCGAATGATCTCGCCTTCCAGCCGCAGCCGGTTCTGTCTTGCCAGCAGCTTGTTAAAAGGATCCACTGTCTCGGTCTCGGGCCTACGCGTCGAATCCTGCCGGTAGGTGGTGGATGTGACGATCAATCTGTGGATCGCCTTTTGGCTCCACTTCTGCCGGATGAATTCGCTGGCCAGCCAGTCCAGCAGTTCGGGATGCGAAGGGCTGGCGCCCTGTTTGCCGAAGTCGCTTTCCGTCTCGACAATTCCCTTGCCGAAGTACGCCTGCCAGATGCGATTGACGGTGACGCGGCTGGTGAGCGGGTTCTCCGGATCCACCAGCCACTTCGCAAAGTCCAGCCTGGTATTGGCGTTCGCCGGCAATTGCGGTAAGACGGCCGGGATGGCAGGCTTGACGGATACGCCTTTGCGCGCGAAATCGCCCGCGAGGTGCACATAACTTTCGCGCGGCTGAGGCAACTCGCGCATGACGAGCGTGGTGGTGAAGGACGGCTCACGCCGGCGCAGCTCGCGCAGATTGCGCACCCGTTCGATCAGGCCGGGGTCCTTCGAGGGATCCTCGTCGCCAGGTTTGCGAGGGCGCGCCGCCAGTTCCCTCACGTACATTACCAGCTCTTTGCTGAGCGACGCCCACTGCGCATCGAATGCCTTCTTGCGCGCGATTTCTGCCGGTGCGGGTACTTTCAGAATGGGACGGTTGAAGTCGTACCGCTCCGCTTCACTGGTAATCTCGTCCACATTGTTGAAGTAGGCGAAGACCTGGTAGAACTCCTTCTGGGAGACGGGATCGAACTTGTGATCGTGGCAGCGCGCGCAGCCGAGCGTCAGCCCGAGAAATGCGGCGCCGGTGGTGGACACGCGATCCACAACCGCCTCTACGCGATACTGTTCGAAATCGATGCCGCCTTCATAGTTGCTCGGCGTATTGCGATGGAAGCCGGTGGCGATCAGTTGATCGACGGTGGGGTTCGGCAGCATGTCGCCCGCGATCTGTTCGATCGCGAACTGGTCGAACGGCATGTCGTGATTCAGCGCATTGATGACCCAGTCGCGATATTTCCAAATCTGCCGGGGAGCGTCGATGGTGTAGCCGTCGGAATCGGCGTAGCGCGCCACATCCAGCCAATGCCGGCCCCATCGCTCGCCGTAGTGCGGGGAAGCCAGTAATCGATCGACCACGCGCTCATAGGCGTCCGGCCTTTCGTCGGCAACGAAATCTCGAATCTCCTGTGGCGATGGAACGAGCCCGGTCAAATCGAGGCTGACCCGGCGAAGCAACGTCTCTTTCGAGGCTGCGGGCGAAGGCTTCAATCCTTCTTTTTCCAGCCGCGACAGGATGAAAGCGTCAATCGGATTTCGTACCCAGGGTGCATCTTTAACGGGCGGCGGAGCAACTCGAGTAACCGGTTGAAAGGCCCACCAATCCGAGCCCTTCGGTCTTACTGCCGCCACCTCATCTTTGGGCCATGGCGCATCGGCTTCAATCCACCGCCGGATGGCAGCGATTTCGTCGGGCTGCAGTTTCCGCCCGGGCGGCATTTTCAACTCGCCCGACTGCTCGATCGCGCGGACGAGCAGGCTCTCCGCCGGACTTCCGGGTTTGATCGCCGCGCCGCGATTGCCGCCTGCGAGAATGGCATCGCGAGAATCGAGTGCGAGCCCGCTGGACCGGTTCGCCTGGTTGTGGCACGGCTGGCAGTTTGTCTTCAGAATCTGCTGCATCCCGGCGAGTGCAGGCGGCGCAGCCTGTTGGGCTATCAGCGTGGATTCAGTAACCAGCGCACAGAATGCCCCGACTACCATGAGGCAAAGCCGGCCCTGGCGGTCTATAGTCACGCATTACACATTATCAGATCCCGCCGTGGCCCGGAACTGTTTCATGCGACCGCACCCGTGCCACTAAATACCAAATGATCAGCGCATTCACAAACGCAATCGCCAGCTTCGCGATCGTAAAATGCCGCGCCAGTTCGTAGATTTCGAGCGGTATCAGTCCGCTGGTTGTCACGATGGTGAAATACTCCGCCCAGCGCTTACGTAACAGTAAGCCAACGCCTTCCGTTGCGAACAGGCCCGCGTAGAGGAAAGTGCCCACACTCAACTCCTTCAATTGGTGCGGGGTGAGGCGGAAGACCCTCACCAGGACGGCGTGAACCAACCGATTGTCCGGATCCACGCGCAGAAGTTGGGCCCAATGCAGCACCGTGTTCATCACGTCCCTGTGCAGGAACTTGATTGCGCCGACCCCTAGCGCGATCAGTAACAGAGCCTTGAACAGTTTGAAGACGCCGATGAGGACGAGCACTGAAGAGGATGACTTTGAAGATTGTTTCGACCGCTCGATTACCGCTGGCCTGCGTGAACCGTTCCGGCGCGCCACAGTTCCATATTACCCGCTGACTTCCCGCGCAATAATGAAACCGTGCGCAACAGTCTGACAGCGATCGGGCGAGGGTCTACCATTGCGGGCCTGATCTTTGTGCTGGCGGGCGCGAAGGGCGCCCATCCGTGGCTGTTGGTGACTGGGAAGGTTTTGATTGGAGCCGGCATCGTGCTACTGATGGTCCATTTCTGGAAGCAATCGGGGCGATAGTCAGACTACAAGTGATACACGCCCCGATGCCAGATCATAAACAGCTCCCACGACCTTCAGTTGGCCCTTCTGGATCAGGTGGTGGAAGGCCGGTTCGATAACCTTCGCATTGACCACGCCAGCTTTCACGTTAGCTGCAATGGCTTGCGCCAATTCCTTCTCCGACCCGGTTTGGACCATGGTGACGAGGTCGCGGATGGATGGCGGCAGCGAGTCCTTCTTGCCGCCGAGTGCGGCTTCAACAGCTCCACAGTTGCTGTGGCCCAACACCATCACCAAAGGTGCGCCAAGAACCAGGACGGCAAAAGCCATGCTGCCTACGACGCCTGCCTCGGCCCGGTTGACGATGTTGCCGGCGACGCGGATGACGAACAGATCGCCCACACCTTGATCGAAGAGAATCTCGGGAGGGACTCTGGAATCGGCGCAAGCGATGATTATGGCCTCTGGGGCCTGATGCAGGGCCATCGAGGAAAAGTCCGCCGGAGAACGCCGTGGGGTGATGGTCTCACCTTTGCGAAATCGCTCGTTGCCATCCATCAGGGCCTTCAGCGCTTCGTCCGCACTGATGCGGCCGGCGGGTGAATTCTGCGATCGCAAAACCGACGGGGCCGCTGCTCCCAGCATGATGAGTGCACGCCGCGAAAGATTCATGGAGAAGAGGATGCAATGCGCCTGCCGGCGGCGCATTCTATTCCGCGCCGAACGGGCATGGATAAACCGCGAAGTCCACCGTAAGCACTATCCGTTCTAGAGCTTTCGTACCATTTGAAGCTTCCAGCTTTTCGATTCTCAAGATTTTTGGCGGGGTTGTCAAAGTTCTCGCGCTAGTCGTAGTAAGCGGGGAAAAATGACGACCGTGCCACCGTACCCTCTGTTACAGCTAGGAAACCTGCCCGTGATACAATACGGCACTCTTACGGAGCGCCGAATGCCTTCACCGGCGGGTGATATCACGCAACTGCTTCGCGTTTGGAGCGCAGGTGATCGGAGCGTCGAAGAGCGGCTCTTCGGCATGGTTCTGCCAGACCTGCGTAAACTCGCGCGGGCCCTGATGCGTCGCGAGCGCCGCGACCACACGCTGGAACCCACGGCGCTGCTCAACGAGGCCTATGTGCGCCTGCTGGCGGGGTGCAAGCGCGACTGGGAGAGCCGCCGCCATTTTTTTGCAGTGTCCGCGCGTATTATGCGCCGGTTGTTAATCGATCACTCGCGGTCCCGGACGAAGGCTGAGAAGGTGCCGCTCCTCAACTCGCGCGATCTGCCGCCGGGAGAGATGGGCCAGATCGAACTGGCGATCGCGATCGACCGGCTCCTGGACGAGATGGAGGCGACCCACCCCGAATGGTGTTCGATCGTCGAGCTGAGATATTTCATGGGCCTGACGGGCGAGGAAACCGCCGAGTCGCTGGGCCTTCCTTTGCGAACCATGCAACGCCATTACGGCGATGCAAAGCGCTGGCTGTTTGAAAGACTGAACCCATCCGCATGCGAGATCAAGACAAACGCGACGAACTCGTAATGGAGCTGGTTTCAGCGGCGCTGGCGCAGGCGCCGGAAACCCGGGAAAGCTATCTGCGCTCCGCCTGCAGGTACGACCCCGATCTCTACTGCGAGGTAGAAGAACGCGTGCTGTGGGAAGTGCGCATGGAAGGCTTCATGACCCAGAGCGTGATGGAGACTTTGGAGTTGCTGGACCGCCCTTTCGAGCCCGGAGAACTCGTCGCGGGCCGCTTCCGCCTGCTCAATGAAGTGGGACGGGGCGGCATGGGCGTTGTCTACGAGGCATACGACCAGAAGCTGGACCGGCGCGTGGCGATGAAGACCGCCGTGCGCGGCCACGACAATCGGCTGCCGCCCGAGGCGCGTGCGGCGCGCGAAGTGAGCCACTTCAATGTCTGCAAGGTTTATGAGTTGCACTCGACCCAGACGAAGCACCGGGAAGTCGAGTTCCTCATCATGGAGTTCATCGAGGGTGAGACCTTGAGTGCGCGCCTCAGGCGAACGGGACCTCTGCCGCCGGAGCAACATCGAGACATCGCGCGGCAGATCTGCGCGGGGCTCGCGCAGGCGCACCGCCAGGGCGTGGTCCACGGCGACCTGAAGTCCGGCAATATTATTCTTGCCGAGACGCCGGAGGGCGGTACGCGTGCCGTAATCACCGATTTTGGCCTCGCTTCTTTGAATGCTCCCGCCGAACAAGAACGCGGCCGGGACCCCTTGCGCGGCTCTGTGGACTATATGGCGCCGGAGCTGTTTTCGGGCGCGCGCCCCAGTACGGCTTCCGACCTGTATGCCTTGGGGGTGGTGCTTCACGAGATGCTGACCGGGAAAACGACGGCGCCGGCGACGGAGTCCACGCTCCCCCAAAATGCGAGCACGCTGACGCTACCGCAACCGTTCCCACGCCGTGTCATGCAGCGGCGACACCAGAAGCTGCCGAGGCCCTGGCGAGCGATCGTGGCCCGTTGCCTGGAGGTTCGTCCTGAGGATCGCTTTTCGTCCGCGGAGGAGATCATCGGCGGGATGGATCGACGGCAGGAGCGGCGCAAATGGCTGCTGGCAATTCCCGCCATCGCCGCGGTAGCAGCTATCGCCGTGGCGATTGCCGGAGCTTTCAATTACGGCGGAATGGCTCCCCCGGGGAACGTGCGATTGGCCGTGCTGCCATTCGAAAGTGACGCCGGCAACCGGCCTCTCACCGATGGCTTGCTGGAAGAGGCTTCCAAACGGTTGCGTCGTGTCAAAGCGCGCGGCATGCGGTTTACCGTCATTCCTCTCGCCGACGCGCTGCAAAACAAAGTGGACCGCCCGGAGAAGGCGGCAAAGTTGCTCGGCGCAACGCATATCCTGACAGGAAAGTTACGGTGGGACGGCGGGCGTGCTTTGGTCCAGGCATCGTTGGTCGACGCGCAGTCGCACCTTCCATTAAAGGAATGGGAAGGCGAGTATCAACGCGAAAAATTGCGCGATCTGCCGGTCGCTTTGGCCGGCATGGTAACGGGGACACTGCGGCTGCCGCCTCTCGCGGTGGCTCAGGCGGTGAATGCCGTGGCCTATGCGGATTTCACCAGTGGTGTGGGACTCTTGCAACGTAACGCCGTGGACGCCGCTCTCCCGCTGCTGGAAAGAGCTGTGAAAGCCGATGCGGATTCGCCACTGACTCACGCGCGCCTCGCCGAAGCGCAGATGCTGAAGTACCGGCTCACCAACGATGCCACATGGCTCAATCGGGCAATCGTGTCGCTTGGGAACGCCCGGCAGCACAATCCGGACGTGGCAGAGGTCTGGTTTGTTTCCGGAATGATCAACGCGAGCGCCGGCGCTTACGAGACGGCCAGGGATGATCTCCGCAGGGGACTTGAAATCGAGCCGCAGAATGGCGCCGGTTGGCGCCAGCTTGGCCGAATCTACCAGGAAAGCAATCACTTCACAGATGCCCTGGCGGCGTACCAGAAGGGCGTAGAGGCGCAACCAGGTCTCTTCCAAAATTATCAAGGTTTGTGCTCCCTGTATTCCGATCTGGGCAACTACCAGGAAGGCATTCCGCAGTGTCTCAAACTGGTCGCGATGGCGTCTGATTTTCCGGCGGCCCACTTGCAATTGGCGATCGCGTACGGCAATTGGGGTCGCTACGTCGACGCAGAGACTGAAGCGCGTGCCGCCCTGAAACTGGACCCGACATCCGTGTTGGCGTTCCAGGTTTTGGCAACCGCGCTGGCGTTCCAGGGGCGGTACACGGAATCGATCTTCTACTCTCATCAGGCGATCAATACCGGCGCCGCGACGCACCTTCTATATCTCAACCTCGGGCAAACGCTGCGCTGGGCCAAATTACCGCATGAGGCCAGCGACGCGTATCGCAAGGGCGTTGCCCTGGCGGAAGCGGAACTCACGAAAAACTCCCGCGATGGAAGAGTACGGTCGCGCCTGGCCTATTTGTGCGCCCGGCTGAATGAACGGAGCCGAGCGGAAAATGAGGCCGGATTAGCGCAGCAGTATTCGCCGGGATCCGTCGAAGTGATCCGCTATCTGGTGATGACTTATGAGGCTTTGGGCGAGCGCGACCATGCACTAGCTTTGGCCCAGAAGGCGCCGGATGAGGCGTTGCGCCGTCTCAGCCGATCGCCGGAGATGGCGGACTTACGCGCAGATTCTCGCTTTCAAGTTCTGATGAAATCCCACCAAATCTTTTAAAGGAGAGTAAACGATGGCCAAGATAGTATGCACGGTGACATATAGCAAGAGGGCTAAGAAAGTCACCAAGACGTATGAAATCGAGTTCGAGAAGCAGGACACATTTGAGATGAACACCCCGAATGAGGACCTTGCGTTGGAGGTGGAGCGTAAGGACCCTGCAGCCAAAAAGCTCATCAAGCGTTGGAAGACACAAAGGAGCGCAAAAGCAGCTGCCGCGCGAAGCACAGCCCAAGAGCCATCGGATGTGTACATTGTCGATCCCGTGAAGCAGAAAACCCCAACCAAGAATCCAGTAGCCACGACGAAGCTCTCTGCTTCCTTTAGCGTGCCGACGGCGCGCTTGGGAAAGTTTATCTGTGGCTACTACGACGTTGACTCGAAGTCTGGTGAAAAGGAATTCAGGCCCTATGTCGGAGGGGTGGGGCAGAGTTTCCCAGACATCCCGTAAGACTTAGCGCTATGCCAGGAGTTCTTTGACGACCGTTCCGTGGACATCCGTCAGACGGAAGTCTCGCCCCTGGTAGCGGTAAGTGAGCTTCGTGTGGTCCACGCCGAGGCAGTGCAGCAGGGTGGCGTTCATGTCGTGGACGTGCACGGGGTCTTGCGTGATGTTGTAGCTATAGTCGTCGGTCTCGCCGTAGGAAAGACCGGCCTTGATGCCGCCGCCCGCCATCCACACTGTGAAACAGCGTGGATGGTGATCGCGGCCATAATTCTCAGGCGAAAGGTTGCCCTGGCAGTAGACCGTTCGCCCGAATTCGCCTCCCCAAACTACGAGGGTATCGTCCAACATGCCGCGCTGCTTCAAGTCCTGAATCAGGGCGGCGGAGGGTTGATCGGTATCCAGACACTGCGGCGGCAGTTGGCGCGGCACGCCTTCATGGTGATCCCACCCCATGTGATAGAGCTGGATGAAGCGCACCCCGCGCTCGGCGAGGCGGCGCGCCAGGATGCAATTGGCGGCGTAGGTTCCGGGCTGGCGCGAATCGGGGCCGTAGAGATCGAAGGTGGACGCTGGCTCCTTCGATAGATCGGTCAGCTCCGGCACGGAACTTTGCATGCGGTAGGACATCTCGTACTGGCGAATGCGCGTGACAATCTCCGGATCGCCGAACTGCTTTTCATTGATCTCGTTAAGCTGGCGAATATCGTCCAACATGGAGCGGCGCTGGCCGGCATCGATTCCCGGAGGATTCGATAGGAACAGCACCGGGTCGCCTTCCGAGCGGAATTTCACTCCCTGGTATGCAGTGGGCAGAAAGCCGCTGCCCCACAAGCGGTCGTAAAGTGGTTGATCTACTTTGCGGCCTGTGCCGCGGGAAATCATCACAACAAACGCGGGCAGGTCATCGGTATCGCAGCCCAGCCCATAGCTCACCCAGGAGCCAAAACACGGCCGTCCAGCCACCTGGCTGCCGGTCTGAATGAAAGTGATAGCGGGATCGTGATTGATGGCTTCGGTGAAGAGACTCTTCACCACGCACAGCTGGTCGGCAATTTTCGCGGTGTGCGGCAGCAGTTCGCTGAACCAGATTCCGGCCTTTCCGTGCTGAGCGAATTTGTAGACCGAGGGCGCCACCGGGAAGCGCTTCTGCGCGGACGTCATGCCGGTGAGCCGCTGACCCTGACGGATGGAATCCGGCAGATCTTCGCCGAAGCGCGGGCCAAGCTTTGGCTTGTAGTCGTACAGATCCATCTGCGAAGGTGCGCCGGATTGGTGCAGATAGATCACGCGCTTGGCCTTGGGCGCGAAGTTGGGGAAGCCGGCCAGTCCCTTGGCAGCCTCCGCGCGCGGCGCAAGCAGTGTACTCAATGCGGCGGTGCCGATACCGGCCGCGGCACGTCCGAACAGTTGCCGGCGGGTGAGCATCAGTTGGCGTTCGCGGAGCGGATTCATTGGCGCGTGATCACCTCGTCCAGATTCAGGATGACACTGGCAGCGGTCGTGTATGCCGCCAGTTCCGCCGTCCCGATCGACGGATCGCGCGGCGATTCGCCCGCGGTGAGGAGTTTTTCCGCCGATGCGGGATCGGCGCGGTACTGTGCGAGGCGCCGGGTTAGGCCCTCTTCCAGCACGCGCACCTCTGCGCCGGTGGCCGGCCGCGAGGTGGCCGCGCGCAACGCCCATGCCAGACGCTGCGAAGCGGAAGCGCCACCTTCCTTAATGATGCGTTCGGCGAACTTGCGGGCGGTTTCGATGTACATCTCGTCGTTGAGCAGCGCCAGCGCCTGCAGCGGCGTGGAACTCAACTGGCGGCGCACTACGCACGCCTCGCGCGTGGGCGCGTCGAAAATGGTCATGGAAGGCGGCGGCACAGTCCGTTTCCAATAGCTGTACACACTGCGGCGCCAGAGGTCCTCGCCCTTGGAGCGCTCGAATAGTTTGCGGCCCTGGAAGGCGGAGAGTTGTTCCCACAAGCCTTCGGGCTGGTACGGCTTCACGGAAGGACCGCCCATTTTGGTGCTGAGGAGTCCCGAAACCACGAGCGCCTGATCGCGGATCATCTCAGCAGGCAGGCGAAGGCGCGGACCGCGGGCAAGCAGGCGGTTCTCGGGATCGCGCTCACGCAATGCCGGGGCAGCGATCGATGACTGGCGATACGCCGCAGAAGTAACGATGAGCCGCTGCATGGCCTTCACGTCCCATCCCGAGCGAGTGAATTCGGTGGCCAGCCAGTCCAGGAGTTCGGGGTGACTGGGGGCTTCGCCTTGCGAGCCGAAATCTTCCGCGGTCTTGACCAGGCCAGTGCCGAAATACATTTGCCAGTAGCGATTCACCGCGACTCGGGCGGTCAGCGGATTGGCCGGGTCCACCAGCCAGCGGGCCAGTCCCAAACGATTGCGCGGAGCGCCGGCGGGCATGGGCGGCAGAAAGGAGGGAACCGCGGGGGTGACCTTATCGCCGGGCTTATCGTACGCCCCGCGAAGCAGCACGAAGGTGTCGCGCGGCGCCGCCATCTCCGACATGACCATGGTGCTAGGGATTTTGTTTTCGATGGCCTTCCGTTCGGCTTCGAGCTTGGCGACTTCCTGCGCGGCGAGGCGCCGCTCCGCGGGGTGGGTGACGAAATATTTGGTGAGCGCCTCGGAATCCTTGGCCGTGCGTCCGGCGGCCCCCGTGCGCAGGATGGCGGCCATTTCTTCCGGAATGACCTCCGGGTATTCCGAATCGGTGACCGAGATGCGGAAGCGGCCTACCGGCGCGCCCTCGTACTCACTGCCGATACGGAAGGAGAAGGTCATTGCCTCGCCGGAGCCCTGCATGCGGGCGGTTTCGATCACGGCGTAGTGCGGCTTGTTCATTTCCGGATTCACGCCCCAGCCGCGCTTCAACTGGTCTGCGGGCCGGACCACGAGGTTCAGCTCGGATTCTTCGGATTTGAAGTCGGCGGTGATGCGGCCGAGGTCCACTTTCCGGTTAGCGATGCGCACTTCGAACAGTGTGACCACGCCCTTGCCGCCGGCCCCGCGGCCCGATCCGCCTGACGGGAGGCTGGCGTCGGGGAGCATTTCCAGCCGGAACGCCGTGATGTTGCGGAGCGCTGTTGTGGCGGTAAGTTCGTAAATTGAAGAAGGCGGCATGGCGCCGCCGGCCAGCACGGAGCCATCGGCCAGGGCCTTCAGCGTTACGCCGTTATCGGCTTTGAGATTGCGCGGCGTGAGCACTTCCCACTTCGGCTGGTAGGCGAGCGCGTTCTTTTCCCATGCGGCCTGGCCGGGCTCCAGCCGCTTATCGATGGCTGCCAAATTGGCGCGCGCGTTCTTGAGTTCCGCGTCTTTGGCGGCGAGTTGCGCTTCCAACTCAGGCGCAGGCAGACGCAGATACGGTTTGAAGTTGCCGCGGCCATCGGCCGGGCCGCCATTGCCGGCCTCATCCACGCTGTTGAAGAAGGCGTAGAGGCTGTAGAATTCGCGCGTGGGAATCGGGTCGTATTTGTGATCGTGGCAGCGAGCGCAACCGACCGTCAGGCCCAGCCATACGGTGCCGAGTGTGCTGACGCGGTCTACCAGATTTTCGGCATGAAACTCTTCGGCGATGCTGCCGGTTTCGGAGTTGATGCGGTTGTTGCGTTGGAAGCCGGTGGCGATTTTCTGTTCGAGCGTGGGGTTGGGGAGCAGGTCGCCGGCCAGTTGCTCGATGGTGAACCGGTCGTAGGGCATATTGCGATTGAAGGCATCGATCACCCAATCGCGCCACGGCCACATTTCCTTCGCCGGATCTACCTGGTAGCCGTGCGTGTCGGCATAGCGCGCGGCGTCCAGCCACTCCACGGCCATGCGTTCGCCGTATCGCGGGGAAGCCAGCAGCCGGTCCACAGCCTTCTCATAAGCGCCGGCGGAGGGGTCGGCGAGGAAGGCATCGAGCTCCGCGAGTGTGGGCGGGAGACCGCTTAGATCAAAACTCACGCGGCGCAGCAATCGGGCGCGATCGGCCTCGGGCGATGGTGCGAGGCCTTCCCGTTCGAGGCGTTGCAGAATGAATCGATCGATCGGATTGCGCACCCAGGCCTGCCTTTGGACGGGCGGTTCCGCGGGACGCACGGGCGCAGTGAAACTCCAGTGGCCCGACCATTTCGCGCCCTGTTCGATCCACGTCCGCAGCGTCGCGACCTCCTTTTCGGACAGAGGCTTCCGATCGGAATAGGGCGGCGGCATGCGGAGCGCCGGGTTCGCCGGAGCCACTCGTTTGAGAATCTCGCTCCCTGCCACGTCGCCGGGGATGACGGGCGTGTGGGGTCCGCGGGGCTTCCTGGCGCCATCCTCCGTGTCCAGCCGCAGGCCGGCTTTGCGGGTGGCTTCATCCGGACCGTGGCAGGTGAAGCAGCGATCCGAAAGGATGGGGCGAACGTCGCGCGCGAAATCCACCGCGGGTGCGGCCGCGGCGTGCAACGTCACCAGGACGCCCGGAATCAGTCTCCAGAAACGCATGCTCCTGCAATCATATCGAGTTTGGCGGGGTACGGATTGTGCGCGCTACTTTTCCTTTCCGAGTTGTCGAAGCAGCGCGGCGGCTTGCTCGCGCGTTGCAGCGTCCGGGCCGCCGGCAGCTTTTTGAAGGTGCGGAACGGCGCCATCCACATCGCCGGTGGCCGCCAGCGCGGTTCCCAGGGCAAGTTGCGCTCGGCCGGATTCTGGGTTGATCCGAACGGCTTCGCGATAGTGTGGAATCGCATCCCGCGTCTGGCCTTTGCCCATCAACAGATCTCCAAGGAGCTGGTGGGCATCCGCAAATCCGGGATCGGCGCGCAAGCACGCCTCCAACTCGCGCTGCGCCTCGTCGAAACGGCCGGTCCGGCCCAACAGCATCGCATAGTTGTAGCGGGTGGCCGCATCGCCGGGCCGGAGCCGCAAGGCGATTTCAAACTGATCTCGCCCTTCAGCGAGATTGCCGGCCCCCGAAAGAAGGTTGGCCAGGTTGCCGTGCGCGTCTGCGTAGGCGGGCCGAATTCTTATCGCCTGTCGAAATGCTGCCTCGGCGCGCACGCGATCCCCGGCAGTAAACCAGATAATGCCAAGGTTGTTGTGCGCCTCCGGTAGATCCGGGTCCAGTGCCAGAGTCCTGGAGATCGCGGTCACGGCGTCCGTACTCTTGCCGAGTGTCTGGTAGGTCATACCCAGCTCATGCCACGTTACGGCCCTTTCCGGTTCCATCGAAGCGGCCCGTTTCAAAACTTCCGCCGCTTCCGGATACTGCCCGGAACGCCGCAGCGCCGTCCCGAGTTTCAGCAGCCCAAAGGCGAATTTCGGATTGCGCCGCACGGCCTCGCGATATTCCGCCAGAGCCTTTTCCAACTGCCCGCTGTTTTGCAGCGCGTCGGCCAGTTCCAGATAATACTCCGCCCGTGCGGGCGAATATTTTGTGATCGCCGCGGTCAGGTGCTCGATGCCCGCGGCCAGATTGCTGGACTGCTTTACCTGGGCGACGGCGAGATCCAGTTCGTTTTCGGGCGTGCGAGGCAGCGTTTCGGGATAGTACAAGACCACCGGACCCCGGTAGGCGTTGGCGCCAGTCTCCTGGCGTTCCGGCCTCTCCGCCAGCAGATCGCCCGCCGGCTTTTGCCGCTGAATGTAATGATCGGTCGCGACTACGTGTACGACGTCCTCGGTGCGCCGTTTCGGCATATGGCAATCGACGCAAGCGGTCGCGCGCGTGTGTTTTCCTGCTGCGACTTGCTTGGTCGAAACTCGACGCGTGGCACTGGCGGCAGACGGCAGTGTAATGCCGCGCGGCGTCCTCACCGCGCGGAATATCGTGCGGATTGTGGCAAGTGGTGCAGAGCATCTTGCTCTTGCTCTCCGGGCCGTTGCTCTTCAGGAAACATGCCGAGCGCCGCAAGCGGTAAGCCGCATTCACGATCTCGAACTTGTCGTCGCGGCCCATTCCCGGGGCGTGGTCGAAGTTGAGGATGAAATCGCCAACGGCTCGCCCGGCCGGTACGAAAACGGGCCGCGCTCATAGCGCTGAATCGCGTTCGGCAACGGGAAGCTGGTCGTTTCCAGATGGCACTGCATGCAGACCTCCATCTGGCGCTGCGCGCTGAGCCGCGACGGATTGGTGATGGCAGTGCGGATGTCCTCCCGCTTCGCGCCGGCGGTGGCCGCTAACTTCGCGTGACGGCTGCCGGGACCGTGGCACCGCTGGCAATCGATGCCTTCGGGGAGCGTTCCGGTATACACGGGCTGGGCGAACGGCTGCTCGTGTCCCGGCGGAATCTGCGGGATACGCGTTGTGGCAGAACATGCAATCGTACGTGATGGGGCGGCGGAAACCGTCGTGATCCGGACGGTCGTAGCCCGGGTTCATCGCCCAGTAGCCGCCCTTCTCGGCGTACCAGGCCAGCGGCAGTTCGACCAGCGTGTTGCCGGCGGTTCGATGCAGGTACGCGCGCGAGTGATTGCCGGAGCCCATGACGTAGTCGATCTGCTTCTCCATCACGTTGACCTGCTTGCCGCTGGAATCGATCTGGTAGCGGCGCTGATAATATTTCCCGTCGCGCTGAAGCATCGTGAAGTAGCTGTCCGACGGCTGATGGTAGAAGGTGTTTTTGTGGGTGAAATCTTCCACCATGGTCTCTGTCGAGGGGCGATAGAAGGATCGTCCCATGCCGGTGCGGCGGTAGGTCTCCCAGACGTTTCGGTGGCAGCCGGCACAGATGGCGGCGTTCTCACTTTGCGCATGAACAACGCCCGGCAGGCTTGCTGCCGCCAGGGCTGCCGTGAGAATTCCTGCCAGCCGCCGATATCGTCGGAGCACCACGCGTGGCCATATTAGCAAACGTGACGAGTCTGGCACGCGGTTCGCCGATTCTGATAAGATACGCAAACACAGGGGCGTTCATTTTTTTCAGGACAACGGTGTCGTTTCCAAGCTGTCGGCGTCGAACCTGAGCATGTCGCGACGGGACAAATTCAACCAAGGAGTTGTGATGATTTGCTACGTTGCGCCAATGACAAAGAAAATTCGACTGGCCTTACTGGCAGCTTCGTTACTGCTGCCGGCTGGCCTGCTCGCGCAGAGTGGTGCGGGTTCGATTCAAGGCACCGTTCAGGATGCGAGTTCAGCCGCCATCCCCAGCTGTGCGGTCCACATCGTCAACCAGGCCACGGGTGTCACCAATACCGCCACCTCGAATGCGAGCGGCTTCTACGCGGTGCCCGGCCTGTTTGCTGGCAGCTATACCGTGACTTTCACCGCCCCAGGCATGAAGAAATATCAGACCGTAATCGCGCTGCTGGACGCGCAGGTCGCCGTTCTCAGTCCCAAGCTGACGGTAGGCGAGGTCACCGAGCAGGTGACGGTATCGGGCGAAACCGTTCAGCTCGCCACCTACGATAGCGGCACGGTCAGCACGCAGCTCGATTCCAGCCGCATCGACCAGCTCCCGCAAAATGGCCGCAACGTGCTCGGCCTCGCGCAGAACACCGTGCCCGGCGTCGAAGCGAACGGAACGCGCGCCAACGGCCTCATGCAGGAGGGCATGGAATATTCGCAGGACGGCGCCCCGATGACGAATCGCAACTTCGGCGGCGAAGCCAATGCGGCCCAGGCCACGCTGCCCGACCCCGATTCCGTGCAGGAAGCCAAATTCGAGACCCTCAATTCCAGCGCCCAGTTCGCCACGCCGGCGACCGTCATCCTGACCACCAAGTCCGGCACCAACACCTACCACGGCTCGGTATTCGAAACCGCGCGCAACAATTATTTCGGCATCGCCAAAGCGCGTCAGAATCCGGCCAACTTTGCGGCGCCTCACCTGGTGCGCAACGAATTCGGAGGCTCCGATCGGCGGCCCGATCCGGATTCCCAAGCTCTATAACGGCAAGAACAAATCGTTCTTCTTCGTCGCCTACGAGCGCTTCTCCCTGCGGCAGGCGGCCAACGAACTGGTGACCGTGCCGACGGTGGCGATGAGAAACGGCGATTTCAGCGGCTTGGTAAATAGCGCCGGCATCCTGCAGCAGCTCTACGATCCCAACACCACACAGGCCGGCAACAACTGCAGCGCACGTCCGTTTCCGAACAACCAGATTCCGATCAATCGCATCAGTCCGCTGGCCAAGACGTTATATGCCGCGACGCCGCTCCCGCAGACCGCCGACAACCCGCTGGTCAATTCCAACTTCAACGCCGTGAATACCACGACGCAGACGGTTCCGAATATCACCCTCCGGCTGGATCATGTTTTCAACGAGAACAACCGCATGTACTTCCGCTTCACCGATATCGATCAGTCTCAGCAGGCGCTGCGCAACTACCCGGCGAATTCGCCGGCCAACATCGCGGGAGGCGGTCTGCCGGCGGGCGCCACGGGCTATCCAGGCGATCCCGATCCAGACGATCAGCGGAGCGTTGGGATATTCGCACGTGTTTTCCCCGACCTTCTTCGCCGAGACGATTCTGAGCCAGCAGTGGCAGAGAATGTATGTCCAGGGAAATGACGTTTCGCTGGGAAATTATGAAGCGCAGTTGGGTCTTCCCAATAACTTCGGCCAGACCGGCTTTCCGGCGATCGGCTCGAACCTGATCATGCCTTATGGCGGCTCCCAGTGGAATTACGGCATGAGCCAGATCATTTCGACTGCTCGACGAGAACATGAACAAAGTCTGGGGCAAGCATCAGTTGGCGTTTGGCGGACGTTACCGGCACGAACGATTCGGCTACATGTCCGACCATTCTCCCGACCAGATTGCTTTCACCAACCAGGCCACCGCCATATACGACCCCACCACCGGGGCCAACTACGGCGCCAAGCCCAATACCGGCTATGCGGATGCGGATTTCTTCCTGGGAGCGGCCAGTTCCTACAGCCAGAATAAGAACGCGCCCTTCAACAGCACTCGCTTGCAGGAGTTCGACAGTTACATTCAGGACAACTGGCGCGTCAGTCCGAGTCTCACGATCAACGCCGGGCTTCGCTGGGAGGCGCATCCCGCGCCCCACGCCGATAAGGGCTACCTCGTGACCTTCGACATGAAGAACAACGCCCTGGTCCTGCCTCAGCCCCTCTCCTATTACATTCAGCAAGGTCTCACGACCCAGGCGCTGGTCACCAACCTGCAGAACCTCGGTGTCAAGTTCGAGACTCCGGCGCAGGGCGGTCTGCCCTCCAGCGGATTCTACGGCAGCTGGGCGAATATCCTTCCGCGCGCCGGCTTCGCCTGGACTCCCTCCTTCGGCCCCAAGGGAATGGTGATTCGCGGCGGCTACGGTGAGTATATCTATCCGGTGCCGGTCCGTAACTCGGTCCGCTATCTCACCGCGGATTATCCGTTCACCGCCAGTTATTCGCAGAGTTATACCAGCGCTTCGCAGGCGCCGGACGGCTTGCCGAATTACCTGCTGCGGTCGCCGCAGACCGTGGTCGCCGGACTTAACAGTCAAAACGTAGTGAACTCCAACTCCGTGAACGCGCTGCTGCCGGGCATCTCGCTCGGTGAAACGCTTAATGCGAAGTACCCCCCGGCTCACGTGCGGGAAGCCAACTTCACCATCGAACAGCCCCTGCGCGATGGCTCCGTCGTCCGGGCCACTTACGTCTTTACGCACGGCTACAACCTGGACCAGAACTATCAATACAACAACGCTCCGTCCACTTATGTCTGGGAAACGGCCACCGGCACCACACCGCCCACCGGAACCTACGCTTCCACTGCGACCCGGCCCTACGATCAGACCACCTGGGGCGGCAACGTGATTTCGATGAAGACAGGTTGGTCCAACGATAGCGCGCTGCAACTCAACTATCAGAGGCCGTTCAAGAACGGCTTCGGCTACCAGATTTTCTACGTCTACTCGCGTGCGTTCCGCGTCGGCGGCAACACCTTCCGCGACAATACGTTGTATCCGGCTGCGAATTTCGCCCCCGGTGTGCTTCCGGCAGGTCTGGACACGGGCACGATTCTCAACCCGAGCCATGACTCTGAACCGCTACGAAAACTACAAGGTCGATACCGCCATCCCGCTGCACCACATCACCTTCAACGGAATCGTGGAACTGCCGGTGGGCAAAGGCAAGCGATTCCTGGGGAACGCGGGCAAGTTCCTCAATGCGCTGGTGGGCGGTTACCAGTTGGCCTTCGTCGGCCAGGTGCTGTCGCAGGCCTTCCAGGTTGCCTCGGCAAACTGGGGCGCCACCAGCCAGGTTCAAAACTATGGAAGTTCGGTCCCGGTCAATGACTGCCGCAGCGGCGTATGCCATCGAAGCCTATCTGTGGTTCAACGGCTACATCTCGCCGACCGTGATCGGCGCCGCCAAGAACGGGATTTCGGGTATCCCCGCCAACTACACGCCGTACCTCGCGCCCATCAACAACACGCCCGGCACGGCGAACTTCGGCAACAACAACGTGACCATTACGCTTAAGAACGGCACGCAGGTAGTGACGGGTTACTCGCCCGGACCGGCCGGCGCCAACCCGTTCTCGCAGACCGTGCTGGCGGGACCCTTCAACTACATCACCGATATGTCGCTCTACAAGATCTTCTCGATTACCGAGCGGGTCAAGCTGCGCGTGAATGTGGATGCGTTCAATTCGTTCAACATTCAGGGCCGCGTCAACCCGAACACGACGGACGGCATCGAATCTCTCCAGACGTCCTACTGGACGCCGCGTCAGATTCAGTTCACCGGCCGCATTTCCTTCTAACGAGGCATCGCGGAACGGCCGGGCGAGCAAGCGGGCGTTGTTTCCCGTGCGCTCGCTCGGCTACCTTTAAGTAATGCCGTCCACCCCCGACCGGTCCTTTGGCTTCGCCACCCGTGCCTTGCATGCCGGTCACCGGCCCGACGCCGAAACCGGCGCCCGCGCCGTGCCGATCTATCAGACCACATCCTATGTGTTCGAGGACACCGCGCACGCCGCGGCGCTCTTCAATCTCCAGCGGTTCGGCAATATCTACACGCGCATCATGAATCCGACAACGGCGGCGCTCGAGGAGCGGGTGGCCGCCCTGGAACGCGGCGTCGGAGCTCTGGCGGTGGGCGAGCGGGCAGGCTGCGCAATTTATTGCGCTGGCCGGACTGCTGGAGGCCGGCGACGAGATCGTGGCCGCCAAGACGTTGTATGGCGGCACCTATACGCAGTTCGACGTGAGTTTCCGGCGCTTCGGCATCCAGACCACTTTCGTCGATCCCGACGATCCGGAGAACTTCCGGCGCGCCATTACGCCGAAGACCCGGGTGCTGTATGGGGAAACCATCGGTAACCCACGGATGAACGTGCTCGACATTGAAGCGGTGGCGGCGATTGCGCACGAAAACAATCTGCCGCTGATGATCGACAACACGTTTGCGTCGCCTTACCTGTGCCGTCCCATCGAACATGGCGCCGATATCGTGGTGCATTCGGCCACCAAGTTTATCGGCGGTCATGGGACGTCGATCGGCGGCCTCATTGTCGATAGCGGCCGCTTTCCGTGGGATCGCGGCCGCTTCCCGCAGCTCCTGGAACCGAGCAAAGGCTACCACGGCATCCGCTTCTACGAGACCTTCGGCGATTTCGCCTACATCATGAAAACGCGCGTGGAAGGCGCTGCGCGATTTCGGTCCGGCGCTGAGCCCGTTCAATTCATTCCTGTTCCTGCAGGGCCTGGAAACCCTGAAGCTGCGCATGAGATGCCACTCCGAAAACGCTTTGGCCGTGGCACAGTTCCTGGAAAAGCACGAGGCGGTGGCATGGGTCAACTATCCCGGACTGCCGGAGAGCCCGTACCACGCGCTGGCCGAACGCTACCTGCCTCGCGGTGCGGGGGGCGTGTTGACGTTCGGTATTCGCGGAGGCCTGGATGCCGGGCGCCGCTTTATTGAAGCGCTGCAAGTGTTCTCGCACCTGGCCAACATCGGCGACGCCAAGAGCCTGGTGATCCACCCTGCTTCCACCACGCACCAGCAGTTGACCACGGAGGAGAAACTCGCCGGCGGCATCACCGACGATCTGATTCGCCTCTCGGTAGGGATCGAGGAATCGACGACATCCTTTGGGATCTCGACCAGGCTTTGAGGGCAAGCGCATGAGCCAGTGCAGCGTTCGCTTTTTCGCTGATGGCGTGGGCGGTAACTCGCCGGTGAACCAGGGCCGCTTTGCCAACTCGGCATTCGATCGATTGCGCATTCTGGAAAAGTACAAGCGCATCGGCATGGTCGGGCTGTCGTCGAATCCATTTCGTCCGAGCCATTTCGCCGCGATCTACCTGATCTCCGAGGGCTATGAAGTGATTCCGGTGAACCCGCGAGAATCGCAGGTCCTCGGCCGGACGTGTTACCCCTCGCTTACGGCATTTCAGGTCCGGTCGAGGTGGTGAATATCTTTCGGGAGCCGGCGGCCGTGCCGGCCATCGTGGAGGAGGCGATCGCCGTCGGCGCCAAGGTGATCTGGATGCAACTCGGCGTGATCCACGAAGAGCGCCGCGGAACGGGCGCGCGCGGCGGGACTGGAAGTGGTGATGGACCGATGCATGAAGATCGAGCACGCCCGCTTCTTCGGCGGCCTGAACACAATCGGCATGAACACATCACTGATCACGTCGCGGCGACGGATGCGATAGCGGAGTCAAGCGGGGCGAGAACGTTACTTCTGCTTCGCGATGATGAGTCCTTTGATCTTGTTGTAGGTGGCCTGCGGAACGATCTTCTTGTCAGCGAGTTCGTTCTTCCCGCGATAGGGACGGCCTTTGATGATCTTCTCCGAATAAGCGGGGCCGATTCCCGGTAGCGCCTGCAGTTGTTCCGCGGTAGCGGAGTTAATGTCGACAAGATCCGCTGCCTTTGCGGTGGCGGCCGCTGCGCCCTTTTTCGCCTCCTTGGCCGGCGCCGTTGTTTGGGGCAGTGCTGCAGCTAGCGAAAATACCAGCAGCATTGTCAAATATTTTACGACCTTCATATGTCTCCTTCTCGCAAATCTGCGAACTGCCAGACTATTTTACGATTTGTAGCCACTGTGTGTTACTGGTAATGCCATTCACGGCAATCGCCACGGGATATGAGCCGGGGCCGAGCAGGGGCAGGCGGAGATTTACTTGAAACAAGCCGACGGATCCGGGACTGAGACCGGCGAAGGTTATGTCGGCCGGTTGACCTCCAACGGTCGCGGTGACGGGATACGTGGCGCGCGCAAGAGGGCTGGTGGGCGCCGGTGCAGCAGTCGCGACGGGCGGTTCGACCGCACCCTGGCCGGTGAGGTACACGGCGATGAGGGAACCGGCCGAGGCCTGATTGGGTCCGCTGGCAAAGATGCCGGGGGCAGCCGGTGCGATCTGGAACTGAATCGCGGCAGGCGGCATAGCGGGCAAACGAAGTTCCGCGGTCGCCAGGCCCGCCGCCACTTCAAACGGTACTTGAGCGTTGATTTGGCTGGCGCTGACGAATTGAAGGGGCGTTGGCACGCCGTTGATCGACAGGGTCACGCCGCCTAGAGTCGCGGAAAACCCGCCCGGTTGGGAAAACGCCGTGCTCTGTGCGAGGTTCATGCCGAATATGGAAATGAGCGAACCCGGCGCCACGGGACCCGGCTGAAACGATGCTGCATTCACCACTGCGGAAAGCGAAGGCTGGGGAGGTTGGTTGAGGAGTCCGAAGACGGCGAGTGAGTTTCCGGTGCCTGAATAGACCTTACCGTTGGCGACAGTAGGGACGGTGAACCTCACGAAGGAGCCTAGCGAATCGCGGGAAGTCTTCATCTGGCTGTTGTATAGCTCATGAGCGACATTCGACGCATCGTACGCGTGGAGCGTCCCGCCGTAGCCGCCCTCCAGCAGCCAGACAATGCCGTTGGAAGAGCCGTTCGCGGAGACGGTGGGGATTGCGCCCGGGTAACCGAATACCTGCTGGGCTTGGGACATGGGAGACGCCCGCAATACTCCCCCGGAGATCGAAAAGGCCTTCAACACATCATTCGAGGCCGAGAAATAGACCGTGTTATTGAAGTAGGCCGGGCCCCCGTAGAGCGGACCGATGGCGCCTTCGAGTGACTGGACAATTTGTCCATCACCGGCGGCGTTATAGTGTCCCATTTGATCGCGGTCGAGGAGGTAAATGCGTCCTTCCTTACCGGCACTGACGAGCAGATGGCGGTGCACGCTGCTACCCACGGTATCGGGAAGCAGGACCGCGGCGCTCGACCCGAGGTCTATATCGGCCTGGTTCAGATACTCCTGGTTGAAAGGCGTGAAGTAGTCGGCAATCGCGAGACCGGCGGTGGACGAGAGTTTGAGAAAGGTGTCTCCGAAGTCAGTGCCATTGATGTGGGCATCGAAGACCCCGTTGCCGGAAACTACAAAGATGTTGCCGTCGGAATCGGCGGCGGGAGCGGCGCCGCCCATCCAGAAAGACGCCTGCCACGCATTCGGGCTGCTGTTGAAGATGGAGACCTGGCTGAGATTCTTCGCGTCATAGCCGATGATCCAGCCGTGATACGGTCCCGCGTCACAGTACGACGTCCAGGCAGTGTACACGACACCATTCAACAGGAGGAGGCCGGCGCGATTCTTTTGGAGATAAGGATGAAAGGGAACGCCGTTGCGAGAAACGATTCCGTCGCCGGTGCCCGGCACAAATGCGTCGATGATGACCGGGCTTCCCGGCCGTTCGCGATCCGGTCGTAATATCGAGCGCGTGAAGGAGCCGGTAGGACGAACGTGGTATCCCGGACGGTCACCGCGACCGCATAGAGAGTGCCGGTTGTGGTGTCGATCACAGGTGTTCCGGTGATCCCGATCTCGGGCGTCATCGAATTACAGTTCAATACGTCGGAGACGCTTGCCGGCCGTTCGCCGGCGACGGTATCGGCCAGACTGACCTGCCACAGAGGCGAAGCATTGATTCCCGTGCTGGAATCCGCGTCGAAGGCGTAGACAGTATCATGCGCGGTGGAGACGAAGACTACATTGTGGATACCCTTGCCAGGGATTGGGACAGAAGGAAGGTAGAGCGGTTGCGCGTAGACCTGCCCGTCGACTGAATGGGCGAAGAGCTTGCCGAATTGCACTGGCGTAACATTCGCCGGCGTCAGGATAGTTTCTTGAAGATTCTCTCCAGATCGTGCGAGATTATTGCGATACGTGGTCACGCCGACCTGGGAGTGTGCTGTTACAGCCAGGAGAACAACAAGTTCAATCAGCCGCATCACGACCCGCCGGGTTTGTCCCAAGCGAGTCGGATGCGTTGGCGAGGTTTTAGCGCTAAGATTTTTCGAACCTAGAAGATCAGCCGCAGGCCGAGCTGGGTATTGCGGGGTTCGCCGAATCCCAGGCCTGGCGCCGATCCTCCGTTGCGGGTGGACGTGATCTGGCCGAAGCTGCCCGATGAGAATGTCGTTCCCGGGTTGGCATAGTTCGTACGATTGGTCAGGTTGAAAATCTCCACGCGGAACTCGGCGCGGAGTCTTTCGGTAATCGGCGTGGTCTTGAAGACGGAAAAATCGACCGCACCGAAGCCCGGTCCGTAGAGCGCGTTGCGGCCGATATTGCCGAATGTTCCGGTGGCAGGGTTCGCGAAGGCCGCCTTGGTGATGTATTGGATGGCCAGCGAATTCGCGATTGCGGGAGAAAAGCCGGCGAACGGGTCGCCGATCACATCCACACGATCGCGATTTTCGCCGGTGCCGCTGCGATTGGTGCCGGCCAGGATGTTGAGGGGCGTTCCGCCATGAAGCGTGATCAGCGAGTTCACCTGCCAGCCCTTGGTGAGAACGCGGCACGAATTTCGAGCCGGGAAGCTGGTAACTCACGAAGCTGGTCACGATGTGGCGGATATCGAAGGTGCTGTTGCCGCGCTCGCTCTTCAGGTCGTAACTGTTGGTGGGAACGGTATTGCGCACGTCGCTGGTGTTGTCGATCGCGTGGCCGTACGTGTAGTTGAAGGTCGCGGCGAGACCCTTCCACAGAGACTGGCGTAACTGCGCCTGCAGCGAGTTGTAGTCGGAATTCGTCATCGAGAAGACCGTGTCGATGGTAGCGAGCGTCGGGTACTGGCGTCGCATAGGGGCGGACGCCGTTAATCGGTTGGTTGATGTCGCGGAGCACGGGCAGCTTGCGGCCGAGGCTGCCGACATAGCCCGCCTGCAGGATCGTCGTGGAGGAGAGCTGGCGCTGGATGTTCAGGTTGAAATTCTGCACGTAGGGCGTGCGGAAATCCTGGCTGATCCCGAAAGCTCCGAAGGGCGGAACCGGTCCGGCGCTGCCGAAGACGGGGACACCGGGCTGAAATACGACGTTGCGCGCGGTGATGGTGTAGACGGGATTCGGACCGCCGGGGTTGGCGTTGATGCCGGCCGCGCCGCCGTTGGGCAGGCCGGTATTGGCCACGAAGAAGTTCAGCGCGGGTACGTCGTAGAACAGACCCCAGCCGCCGCGGATCACCGTCTTGCCGTTGCGTGCGGGCGTATATGCGAAGCCGAAGCGCGGTGCGAAATTGTTCCAGTCTTTGGGGTACAGCGTATCGGCGCCGTTGCCGGGTCCCACAAAGCCGGTGCCGGGGACGAAGCCGGTGACATTGTTTTTGGCATCGTGCAGTACGCCGTGATAGGTGTAGCGCACGCCGAAATTGAGGCTCAATTTCGGCGTGACCCGGACGGTGTCGTGTACCCACCAGTCGAAAGAGTTCTGATAGTAATCGCGCTGCAGATCGCCCAGCACGATGACGGCGCCGCTGGAATTACTCGGGTAGCCGGCGAGGAAGTCGGCCACGGAGCGGAGGTTTCCACTGAGCGCCGCGTCGGCGGACCAGGGGCCGCGAGTCCCGTCAAAGACAAAGCTGCCGCGCTTATTGATCTGGTAGAAGACGTCGAGGCGGGCACGGCGATACTCGCCGCCCGCCTTAATCTGATGGCGTCCGTGCGACCAGGTCACGTTATCGGTGATATGACCGGTAGTGTCGATTCTGCCCAGCGGCTGGGTGGCGCCTACATAGTCGAAGCCACTGATGGTGATCTTCGGAGAGCCGATCAGGGTGGGGTCGGTGACGCCAGTGTTGAGGCCGAGCGCGAGCGGGTTGAAACTGGTGTTGGCGTCGTTAAAGGTCTGCAGGAAATAGTTCACACCGAGGGTCAACTGGTTGACCAGGGTTGGTGTGAGGATGGCATTCTCCACGATGGAGACGTTGTGCATGTGGCTGGGCGCAACCTGGAAGAAGTCGCGGATGTGCGAGCCGACGTCGGCGGTTTGCGTGCCGGTGCCTCCGAAGTAGCGCGCGGAGAGGGAATGCTTCTCGTTGAACGTGTGGTCGATCTTGATGATTCCGTTGTAGCTGTTGTAGTCGTTGCGCCCGTTGGACAAGTAGTTATTCTGGACGGCCGCGCCGGTGCGGGTGGACGCGGGCCAGATCGTCTGCAGGTTGACGGAGACCGGGTTCACGGGGACGCCATATTGCGCCAGCACGCTCCTTCCGGCCGTCATCCAGGCATCGGAAGGAATCGTATCGAGAAGCGAGTTGTTGGCGTTGGAGAGCTGGGATTCGCCGTTCAGGAAGTAGAACGTCTTACTCTTGGCGATCGGGCCGCCCACCGAGAAGCCGAACTGATTATTGCGAATGACCTGCTTCGGGCTGGAGGCGGTCTGGAAGGGTGACCGCGCGGCGAGCGCTTCATTGCGGTTGAAGTAGTAGGCGCTGCCGTGTAGTGAGTTGGTGCCGGACTTGATCACGACATTCACGCTGGATCCGCCATTGCGGCCGGTTTCGGCGCTGGCATTGCTCTGCACGGAGAACTGGTCGATGGCTTCGATGGGCAAAAGCGTGCCGGCGATGCCGGAGACGCCGCCCTGATTGACGGCCGCGGCATTCTGGAAGGCGTCGTTGTTGTCGGCGCCATCGATCTGGTAGTTATTCCCACTTGTGCGCATGCCGTTGACCGACGTGCTGGCCGGGAGAGACGCCGGGAGCAAGCTTGATCATCTGGCGGAAGTCGCGGCCGTTCATGGGCAGGTCGGCCACAGTCTTCGTGTTCACCACGCCGACCAGCGCGGTGGATGTGGTCTCCAAGGTGGCCGCAGTAGCGGAAACCTCCACCACCTGTTGCTGCTGGGCGACGCCCAGTTGCAGGTCCAGGTTCGTCGTCTTGGAGACGGCGACCTCGACGCGGTCGATTTTACGGGATTCAAAACCGGCCTGGGAGACGGTGATCGCGTACTCGCCCACAGCGAGGTCGGGGAAGAGATATTGGCCCTGGGAATTCGTGACGGCGGAGCGAGTAAGTCCGGTGGAAGGACTATTCAAGCCGACCGCGGCGCCGGCTATAGCGGCGCCGGAGCTATCGGTTACGACTCCTGTGATGTTGCCCCGAAAGGTCTGCGCGCCGAGCGCGGCGGCGAATAGAAAAACGATGGCTGTTCGAACGATTTGCATGGCAGTCTCCTGGTAAATGAGATGCGGGTCTATCGTTCACAACCTGGTGAGAAGGCGGGAGGACTTGCGCCGCCGGTGGACCCCTTTTTCGCTGTTTGATGCATGATACCACGGCGAGGATGCACCAAACCGCCGGCCGGTATTCGAACGGTTACCGGTTGGGCGCCGCCTGGGCGCCATTCGATTTCACCGCGATACCTTCCAACGCTACTCCATGATCGCCAAGTGCTACCAAAGCGCCTTCGCTGTCGTAGAACTTGACCTGGTAATAAGCTACGTGCGCCGGCAGGACGGGCAGGGTAATGGTGCACGATCTGGTGCACGGCATCGGTGTGTAAGTCTCCGTCTGTGCGAAGTAGAAGGGCAGCGGCATCGTTGACCGTCGCGGCGACTGCCAGACAAGCCTCGCGGCGGGAGGTGCAGTAATATTGCGACGGTCCGCCCTGTTCGGTGTACCCGAACTCGATGGCCGCGGAAGCGATTCGCTGGCCCTGCGGCGCCGAAATCGAGATGGGCGCCCGGACGAAGGTGGAGCGATCGACATCGATCCTGCTTGCGAAGGGCGGCAGTTTCGCCATCCAGACGTTGACCTGGTCGGCCGGAGTTCCCATCACGACGCCCACATTGAACAGCGCCCAGGAAGCATCGGGCAGCGATTTCGCGGTGGAATAATAAAACATATTCTTAATGCCCGCCAGTCCATGTGTGATCACCCGTGTATGCGAGACGCTATCCGCGAGGTTACTCCCCAGATAGACCTGAGTCATGCCCTGCGCCCAGGCGCCAGCGTTGCCCACGCACAAATCCAGATTGCTGGGGTTAGGGCCGTCGCCGCCCGTGCAATATAGGTACTTCACATTGGGCGCGTTGATGAATACGTCACGCGCCGCCGAACCCGTCCCGGCATTCGCCGGCAACGTTGGCCACACAGTATTTGTAAGAGTCTGAAGCCTGGTCGCTGATAACACTGCCGGGACCGCTGATGTCGAGAAGGGCCGAAGCCGCCACTGGACGCGATGGTCGCCAGTTGTTTGCGGCTCAGGGGTCGCTCCCGGATCAGGATGTACTTATAGAGCTGGCCGGAGATGAGAGTGGCGCCCGGGTTAGGCGAGAACAGGTTGCCGCCATCAAAGGCCAGCATGTCCAGGAACCAGCGCTGCTCAGTGGCAGGCGCCTGCTTCTCGTCCTGATGGTAACTGGGATGTTTACTCGTGGTGCTGCCGTAGTTGAGGCCATGGACTCCCGCAAAGAAGAGGAGAATCGTCGATCACCAGCGAAAGCGGCTCATTGAGATGATCGATCACCTTCCGAAGACGGCAGCCCACCCGGCGGCGGCCTCGGTAATGCGCCCCAGCGGACCTGCGTCGGCGTGACCGCCTCCATCCCAATAGCTATCCACGACGACGTCTGGTTCGTCGTGTCCTGTCCGTGCGGGTCGTTGAGGAACTTCCAGTAGGTCAGGCGAAAGCCCGCCTTGCAGTCCGCCCACACGACCGTGCCCGCGGGAAACGCCTTCGCCTGGCTGTCTCGGGTAACGGTCCAGATTCGCTGTCCGCTGGAAGCCTGGGAAATCGTGGTGATTCGAACCGACTCCGCGGGATTGGTGCCGATGATGAACGACATCGCCCACGGCGGCATCCTGCCGTACCGGGTCTGTGGCGGTCGCCAGACTCGATGGTTCTCCATCCACAACGATCTTCGTATCGCCTGGTGTGATGGCGGCAGTCAGCTTCGTGGCCATCGGCGCCGCTCCCAGCGCTCCGCTGAAATCATGAAGCTGCTGGAAATTCAACCCGATCAGCGGATTATTGGGAATCATCTGAATGTTGTGCAAAGCGCACCAGCGTGTGGCGGGCGCGCTGAAGACATTCATTGCCGCCACCACACGGGGACACGCGTCGCCGTCCTGGCAGTTGGCGTGCGATCGGCCGCCCGTCGCCGCCGTAAAACGCGCCGATCCAGCCATACGAATCCTGAATGCTTCGATTGCATTGAATCAGCGCGTATTGTCCCGGACCGGCAACGGCGGAGCCGCATGTATACAGGCGATCGTCAAAAGAAGGGTCGAACTCTTTCATGAGCTGGTTGATCGAGATGGCACTGTATAGTACGCCCGGCGACATGCTGAATGGGGTCATTTGTAGTTACGGGATGGAAGTTACCTGTATAAGTTGTCCGAAAGACGCCGGCGGCGGACGAGTAATACATCGATAAGTCGCTTCCGTTGACACTTGCGCCAGGATACGGGATAAGACCCAGATAAAGAACCTCGCCGGTGGTGTGCTCAATGAAGTACAGCAGTCCTAACTGCAGGTTGTAATCGGGAAAAACGCACAGGTATCCCTGCTTGGATTGAGAGGGACCGGTGAGCGCCGCGGAGCAAACGCGATTGAACCCCCCATAGGTAAGGAAAGCGCCGGCGTATCCGTAGGACCGGTTGCCGGCCTCGGCATCGAGCGACACGCGCTTCAGGAGCGCTCCGGTCTGCGGATCGACAATCGTCTGGGTGCGATCCTGCAATTGCGTCGGGATCATCCACTGGCCGGGATTGTTCTCGTCCACCTGGGGAACATCGGTGTATGTCATTCCCAGAGGAATATTCGCAGTGGTGAACGAACCGGTAACAACGGCAGATCCGCAGGCCACCTGATAATAGTGAGTCGCATACGTTTCGAGCGCCCGTGAATAGTTCTTGCCGTCAGAAGCCCGTTGCGTGATGCGTTTACCGATGACGAAAATACGATTGGATTTGGCGATGATGGTCTCCGGCCGGGTGTCCTGGTCCGCGCTGGGGAAGAGCGCCGGATCGACATCGCGTACCAGGGGTGTGAGTGAGGCCTGCTGCGACACCTTTACCGTGCACGCACCGTCATCGGGGGCGGAATATGCGAGCACTGCTTGCGTGTTCGTTGTCCCGATGACGTTTACGCGCAATGAATATGCATGAGAAGGACGCTGCTGCGCGGGCGGGTTTCCGGCCTGGGCGTAAGCTGCTACGCCGCCACATTCCAAGATCAGGCAGCACCCAAACAACAACCGAGCCGCGCGCATCAAGCTCCGAAAAAGGAGGGCGCCTTCGCCACAAGCCATCATTTCGCCCATGCCCTTATTGGAGCACAGCCGCCTTACTACCAATAGTTAATCCGGCGTTGTTGACTGTGCCAGCACCAGACCGGAAGGCAGTTCCTCTCCGAAGATGCGGCCCAACGTCCCCTCGTCCTCTTCCTCGCCCTCGAGGACGGTGAGCAGGCGCTCGGAATGAGACAGCGCCTGGAGCCTGGCTCTCACGGCATCGCGAGTGGCGGGGGGAAGATCGCGCGTCGGGTCTTCGGTGCGGCGCGCCATCCCGGCCAAGGCATCTCCTGCCGCCGGAAGGCGGAGTAGCGCTTCCACCCATCGCGAGGTCGTAGCGGGCGGCACCACCAGGTTGATTGGCCCGTAAAACAGTTTGCGCGCGCCCAGGCGGCCGAGACACCAGAGTTCACTGTCCTTGAAGTCGCCCGCTTTGACGCGTTTCACGAGAGCGTCGCCGAGCTCCGTCTTGGTGCCGAGCGGCAAGAGTTCCAGACTGGCGGCGCAGCGCCACATTTCGCGGAAGAGGGAAGGGTTCACACGCTGCGGTTTCTTGGCTCCGCGAGGCAACAGGAAACCGGAGAGCCGCTGGTAGACGTCGGTCTGCTGGTTGCGATTGAGTCCGCCGGCCACCCGTCCCCAGAAAATCCACCAATCGACTTCGCATTGGACCTGATTTCCATAAGTCAGACCAGCGGCGTAAACGCGGCGCGCCTGTTCGATGCGGAAATCGTCCCCAGGATAGCCGAATCCGGGACGCAGGCAGAAGCCGGCGAGATTGAGCCAGCGAATCTCGTACGCCGGGCTCTTCTTGCGACCGTCGGCCGCGGCGAGGAACGCATCGGCCATCTGCCGGATGGCGGAAAGCGGCCAACTGTTCTTGCCGAGTCCCATGGTCTGTTCGAGCCTGGCTGGGACTTCCTCGGGCGCGACGGGCGATTTCGCCGACGGCGAGAAGACCGCCTCGATCAACTCCAGCGATGCTTTCATCGCCTGCTCACTGACCACAGCCGCGGCCTTACGCTCCGCGGGTGCTTCTTTCGCCTGCTTGCGCAATTCAAATTGCAAACGCCAGCGGTTGTCGCTGATCTTGGATTCGCACCAGCTTTCGAGCGTGCCGATTTCAGTCAGGCGGGCGCCCAGCTTTACGGGAATCAGACGCTCCTCGGCCTTTTTGCCGAAGCGGATGACGGCATGGAGCGGAGCATGCATGTGGAGGGCGGGATCGGCGGCTTCGAATTCGAGCACCTGTCCGAGGGAGTCTTCCGTTCGCGTGAGGGAACTGTACAGGCGGAACGAGACGGGACGGTTGGCCACCAGTTGCAATGCTGGGTTATCGATTTCCAGGGCCACTCCTTCCTCGGCGCCGCGCGGCACCAGGCACACGGCGGGGAATTTGCCCTCGTGTGACTCTCCCAGCCCGACATAGTATGTACGCGGCAGGCCTCCGCGCACCAGCACACCGCTACCCGTGGAGCGCACGTAGGAGTAGTAAGCCGCGCCACGGGCGACTGCAAGATCGAGATCGGAATTTTCGAAGATCTCCGGACGCCGGCCGTACCAATGGCCCACTACGTCGGCGACGCGCTCGCGGAGAATTTCGGGGATGAAGAAGCCGCCGTTGAAAAGAATGGCGTCGGGAACCTGGCCGGTGGGCTCGAGGAATTCGTTGAGATGGCGCGTAACAGCCGGGTCGGCGACATAGGGCAGGCCGAGCTCGCGGAAGAGGCTGCGCTTTTCGTCCTTCGGAAGTTCGCCGCGCTCGCTCATGGGCAGGAAGCCTTCCAGGGCGAGCTCCAGCGCCTCTTCACGAAGGATTTCGGTCTTGAGCGATTTGCCGATGAGAGACGAGCCGGTTCCCAGGACGGTGATCTCGACACTTTTCACGTGCGGATCGTTAAGCATCTTCTCTTTGGCAGCGGAGCATTGGCGCCGCAGGCCGCTGCGCTGGCGGATGGAGAGCGGCACCCCGAGCTTACTCTCCACCAGCCAGGCTAGGGTGAGATCGAGATTGTCACCGCCCAGCAATAGGTGTTTGCCCACCGCGGTGCGCGTGAAATTGACCAGGTCGCCTTCGCGCGATACGCGGATCAGGCTGAAATCGCTGGTGCCGCCGCCCACGTCGCAGACCAGCACGATCTGCCCGTCGAACAGCTTCTTGCGGGAGGCGGCGAGGTTGTTGGCGATCCAGGAATAGAAGGCCGCCGCCGGCTCTTCGAGGAGGGTGAGTTTTTCGAGGCCGGCATCGCGTGCCGCCATCACGGTGAGTTCGCGCGCCTCTTCGTCGAAGGAGGCCGGGACGGTGAGGACGATCTCCTGATCGGCCAGCGGCACACCTTTGGCTTTATCCCACTCCTCGCGAAATTTGGTGATGAAGCGCGCCGAAACTTCCACTGGAGAAAGCACGCGGCCGGTCTCCTGAGAATCCCACGGGAGAATTTTCGCCGTGCGATCGACATCGGGATTGGAGAGCCATGATTTGGCGGAGTGAACGAGGCGGGTGGGCACCAGCGCCCCCTGTTCCCGGGCGTAGACTCCCACCGGCTGGCCCTCCTCGAGGAACAGGAAGGATGGCAGGGTACGGCGC
This sequence comes from uncultured Solibacteraceae bacterium, assembly GCA_963792055.1. Classification (GTDB taxonomy): domain Bacteria; phylum Acidobacteriota; class Terriglobia; order Bryobacterales; family Bryobacteraceae; genus Solibacter. Next base: position 285,729 of record CAWBUV010000015.1, read on the forward strand.
GGTTCCGTGCGCCCCGCGGCGACAAGTTGAGGCGTCTCGAAAATGTGCAGGGGCGGAAAGTCGCGATCTTCCGCTTCGCGTTCGTCGATGTATGCCAGGGCCGAGTTGGTGGTGCCCAGGTCGATGCCGATTTTCATGCTAGTTCCAGCTTAGCGTGAGGGCGAGACGCTATGTCCGGAACTTGTTCTTCGGTCAGTTCTTCAGCACGACAAAGCGGCCGATGCTGTAACCCATGGCGGCACCGATGAAGATATCCGAGGGAAAATGCGCTTGAGTGGGCAGGCGGCTCAACGATAGGAAGGCGGCGGTTCCGTAAGCGACAAACGGGAGCCACCGGTGCTTCGGATAGCGTCCCGAGATGACTGTAGCGACGGCGAATGCCGAGGCAGTGTGGCCGGAAGGAAAACCACCGCGGTTGGTGAAGCTTCCCTTGTATTTAAACCAGGTATCGCGATAGTTTCCGTCGGGTGCGATGTCACTGGGCTTCAGGCGTCCGATGGCAGTCTTCACTACAAAGCTTACCGCCTGGGTGTCGATGATGCCTTCGGCGGCCAGCATCGCCGTGTTCCGATCATACGTGCTGTGTGTCGCCACGCCTGCCAGATAAAACACCACGGGCGTCATGGTGACTGCGAGCGTCGTATTGCGTCCGCGCAGGGGCCCGGTCTTGTATCCGCCGAAGCGGTTCGGGTTGTTGAAGTAGGGCTCGGTGTGCGGGTCGAGGAGGACGAGGGCGGCCGTACCCGCAACCACCGCGGCGACCGGCTTCCAATGGTTGCCCTTCACAGTCTCCCACGGCAACGTCCAGATGGGCTTTTGGTCGTGCAGGATGCGGGTGGCCAGTTGCTTCGGAGAGATAAGCACTTCCGACTCGACCGCCGCGGTGTTTTGCGAGCGCTCTTTAGCGGGCTCGGGCGAACCGGCCTCCTGAGCCTGAAGAGCCGCGGCCGCGCAAATGCAACCAACCGCCAGACGTAGCGTGTGCAAGAAATAACCTCCCTGGAGAAGGCAGGCACGCTAGCGTCCGAAGTGTCAAATCATACCGGTGACGCCGTGCTCTACTCAGGCACGGAAACTACTTGCACGCCGTCCACGACCACATACCCATCGGTATCTGGATTACTCACCGTCACCACTAATGATTTCGACGCCCGATAGGGACCCAGCCATGCCGGGTCTTTGCGCTGATTGATGTGCGCGGTGACCGGCGCGGTCTCCGCCTCAATAGTCACCTTCGCGTTAGTAGCGCGGTTTGCATTCGCGGGATACAGCACCCGCACACGGTACGCGCCAGGTGAAGGAACCGCTACCCGGAAGCTGATCGACGCCTTGCCATCGTGTGTGTTGCCATCGTGCAGATAGCCCGCGCCCAGATAGGGTGCGGAGGCCCGGCTATCCGTCCACCTGCCGGTCTTCGCGGCCTGCTCGTCGTCAATCACGATGCCTTCGAGTTTTGCGGGGTCTAGCGCCGCCGACACACGCGCGGCGTTCGGCGGCGATTCCAGAATCTGGCCGTCCTCCAGCAGACGCTTGCGTAACGCGCCGTAGTCCACGGATTGCACATCGGTGCCGGCGTCGATCGCCATCACCGCTGCCGTGGCAGAGGTCTGGCCCAGGATCATGAATACCGGTTCCATGCGGATGGAGCCATACGCAATGTGCGATGCGGAGAGGCATACCGGCACAAACAGGTTGGCAGCTTCGCCTTTGCGTGGCACGATCGAGCGGTAGCTGATTGGGTACGGCGAGAAGCCGCCCACCTGGACGTTGCCTTCATTGCGTACGTAGCCTTCCGGTGTGATGTAACGCTGCACGTTGTGCGAGTCCATGCCGTAGGCGCCCATGCCCACCGAATCGCGCGCCGTTTCGCGCGCGGTTACGTGATGCTCGGTCATCACCACGTCGCTTACCATGCGGCGGGCTTCGCGAATGTAGAGCTGCGTGGGGAAGTGGTTGTTCTCCAGGAATTCGTCCTTCGGCCAGCCCCACTGGCGATAATACTGGCGCAGGGCTTCGGGCACGCGCGGATGATTCTGCAGCGTCCACAGGTAGCCGCGCGTGAAGATCTCATGATTGCGGACAATGCGCTCACGAGTAGCGTAATCGCCCTCGGGATAGTCCCAGTTCATGCCGATGTAGTCGGTGGAGACGGCGCCGTGATTGTTGGTGTCGGTCTTGGCGTTAGGCAGCGGATCCCATTTCGAGGCGGGCGGATGGTACTGCCCGGATTCGGCGTAGCGCAGCAGGAGTTCAAAATCGCGCTCGCTGTACTGCGCAGGCTTTTCGATAGGCAGCCGGTTCTCCGCGGCATTGGTCATACACAGGCGGAAGCAGTAGGTCTGGATCAGGCGGTCGCCCGCGCCTTCCGCGCCAGGGCCCTTCGCGTTGATGCCGGGCAACAGCCCGCTGGCCGGGTTTCCGGGCGTCACGTAGGGAGAGACGTGCAGGCCGTCGGGGAACTGGTGCTCGTGACGATGCGCCGACTCGACACCGTTGTACTTCTCTCCGTAGACCGAATTGGCTTCGCGCCCGATCGTGTATTTCACGCCCGCCTTCGCCATCAGGTCGCCCTCGTAGGTGGCGTCGATGAACATGCGTCCGTTGTAACGCGTGCCGTCTTCCATCACGATCGCCGTGATGCGCGCCCCGGTCTTGACGACTCCCTTGCCCGGGCGCAGGTCGAGGCGCTGCTTCATCACGACAGGGATCTTGTACTGCGCGATCATCTCCCGGTAGATCGCCGTTGCGACCTTCGGTTCGAAGGTCCACATGGCGTCATCCGCGGCGTTGATCTCGGCATGCCGCAGGCTGTAGTAGCTTGCACGCGGCTGGAACTTCCACGAGTCGGGCTTATCGTAGTGAGCCTTCACCTTGCGGTAGAACTCGCGAGCAATGCCGCCGATCACCTGCTTGTTGCCGATATCCGTCCAGCCGAGGCCTCCGGTGGTCAGGCCTCCCAGATGTGTGCCGGGGTCCACGATAACGACGCTCTTGCCCATGCGGGAGACTTGCACGGCAGCGGCGATTCCGGCGGACGTCGCGCCGTAGATGACGACGTCGGCCTGGCGTGGTTGAGCGACGCACAGCAGGGGCAAACAGAAGATCCACGAACTTCGCATGAACGCATTGTACTGTCTGGCGGGGCGGGGCGCTCCCTAAACGGGTCTGTGGGAAAATGTCGACCGAAGGAGGCTCCGTGTTTCGGTTGCACAAGGGTCATCGCGGGCAGTATCCCACGCTCCTTCACAGTCGCGGCTCGGATTGCATCGTCTCAGAAGGTGGACGAGTTACGCCTGCACGCGTTCGCGGACGTTGAATTCCAGCTTCCAGCGGCGGCCGTCGCGCGCCACGCACCATAATTGCAACATACCGGTCTCGGTCACGATGCTCTCGAAGGACACAGGCACCACTTCCGACGTTTCCCCCGCCGGGAAGGTGACTTCCATCGGTGAGAGTTCTTCGAGATCGTCGCCGAAATCTTCGATCAAATCGCCAGGCTGATCGTTCTTGCGCGAGGCGCTGGTGAAGAACCGGAACTCGGCGGGCTGACCCACAACCAGGCCGAATTCGCGGCCCGGAATGCGTGTGTCGGTGCCTTCCTCCATGCCAAAGGGCACCACGGCGAGCGCCTTGAGGGGGGCAGGGAATCCGGGAATGGAGGGCATCGCCGATTCCACCGCCACATAGTAAGTGCGCGGCACGCCGCCGCGAATGCGCACTCCGCGACCAGTGCGCGCCAGGCCATAGTACGCCGCACCGCGAGCTACAGCGTGCATCAGATCTTCACCGCTGAGCGCTCTCACGGCCGGCATGCCTTCTTCGCCTAGCCACGCGTTTAACGTGGCGAGTATGCGTTCACGGACCAGGTTCGCGTTGAGTACGCCGCCGTTGAAGAGTACGTGGGTCGGGCAGGCCAGACCGCTCGGTCCCCGCCGTACCGCGCCGTGCTCGGCCGTGGCAGCCTGTTGCCGCAGGAAGCGCGCCATGTGGCGGGTAATCGCGGGATCGGCGGCGTAGGGCAGTCCGAGTTCCTGCAATCCGGAGCGCCGCTGCTGTGCGGGCATCTCCGTGCTCGCCACGGTGGGCAGGAAGCCTGCACCGAGGACCTGTTCGATGTCGCTGGCCAGCAGCGTCGCCTTGATCGTACCGCCAACCAGCCCGGTGCCTTTCCCCAGAATAGTGACCGGCTGCTCTTTCGCCTGCGAACCCTGCTCGAGTAGCTTTTCCTTGGCCACCCGGCAGTTCGCCCACAGAGCCAGGTGTTGGCGGCTGTCGATCTTCGTGCCCTTCTCGGCGAGCCGGTGGGCCACAACGCCGGCCAGGGCGAGATCCACATTGTCGCCACCCAGCAGAATGTGCTCGCCAACTGCCACGCGGTTCAAGGAGAGTTCGCCGTTTGCCTCGGTAACCGCAATCAGCGTGAAATCGGTGGTGCCGCCGCCGATATCCACGACCAGGATGAGGTCGCCGACGGTTACCCGCTCGCGCCAGTCCGGATGACGCTCCAGCCAGGCATAAAATGCCGCCTGCGGCTCTTCCAGCAGAGTGATGTTCTGATAGCCGGCCTGCCTGGCGGCGTCGAGAGTCAGTTCGCGCGCCACCGCATCGAAGGATGCCGGCACGGTGACAAGCACCTGTTGTGCCTGGAAGGGAGCCTCGGGCATCTTGGCGTCCCAGGCCTCACGCAAATGCTCCAGGTAGCGGCGGCTAGCCTCCACGGGCGAAATTTTGGTGACGCCTTCCGGCGCGCGGAAGGGAAGCAGGGGAGAAGTGCGGTCCACCGCCGAGTGCGACAACCAGCTCTTGGCAGAGGATACCAGCCGGCCGGCGTTCTCTACACCACGTTTTTGAGCCAGGCGCCCCACCGCAAAGTCGCGCGATTCATCCCAAGGGAGAGCGAGGCTGCCGGCCGGGAAGTCCGTAGCGCCCGGCAGATAAAGGAACGAGGGCAGCAAGTCTTCGTCGCGTACTTCGGCAGGATTCGTGAGTTGCGGAATCGGCAGGAGTTGTACGTTGGCCGGCGCGAAGGGGTCGGCGTCCTGGCGGATCTCGGCGTAAGCGGCGCCCGAGTTGGTGGTGCCGAGGTCGATCCCGATGACGTACTTGGGCAGTTGCGATTTCTTACTCAATTTCAATTTCCGCGGGGGCGATAATCGTGGCGTCCTGCTTCGCCGGCAGGTTGGGGAGCTCGACTTTGGTGGCGCGCCAACCCTTGTGACGGAGCGTACCACCCGCGGGAGGCTTGGCCGGCACGTTGCCTACAAATTTCACCAGACTGGCATCCTGCGCGGGCGCTTTCGCATAGGTGCCCTCCACGCCATCGATCACCGGCGCGAGTGTGACGTAGCGGCCGATGGCATCGCGGCACTGATCGTGAAGTTCGCGCACGGCGGCGCCGATCTGGTCGTCGGAGTAGCCGGATACGTCCTCCATCAGGAAATCGATCAGGCGCGAGTCGCGCTGCAGGATCGCGAGAATCTGAAGCGCGCCGTCGGAGGTGCGGACCGCAGGCGCTGCGGGCGGAGGCGTGGCGGGCTTCGCCGGCGCAGCGGCTGAGCGTCGCGAGAGGTTGAGGGCGATCAGGGTCTCTGGCGAGAGTTCGCCGGAAAACAGCAGGTTAAAGAAGGCGCGAAACGCCAAGACGATTCGATTCAATTCGATGGCTCCAAATATTAAGGATAGCAAGGCGCGCCTTGTACACGCCCGGCCGGCTAGCGGAGCACGGTCTGTCGCAGGCGTTCCAACTGGCGGCGGGCGATATCCGCCCACTGTCCGGAGGTGTCCAGTTTCAGGTACGCCTTCCAGTGGTGGACGGCCTTCATGGCATCGCCCTGGCGTTCGCACAGCAGGGCCAGGTTGAAGTGCGCGTCGGCGTAATGCGGGTTCAGCGCCAGGGCCCGAGCGGTAGATAATCGAATGCTTCAGGCATGCGTCCCTGCTCGTCGTAGAGGTTGCCGAGGTTGAACTGGGCCAGCGGATACGCAGGATCTGCTTCGATCGCCGCCAGATAGTATTTCTCGGCCTCGGCGAATTTGCGCAGTCGGTAATAGATCGTGCCGAGGTTGACGAGAGCCCCGGCGGCTCCCGGGTTGAGCTCCAGTACCTTCTGGTATGGCGTCCACCGCCTGCTTCCACGGGCGCGCCGGTCTCTTCGAGTTCCAGCCCTTTCTGGAACCAGACCTCGGATTCGCGCATGCGGTTGACTTTGGGCTTACGCATCCGGAAAGCTCTTGATGCCGCCCAGCTCGCCGGCGTCGAAATCGAACAGGATCTGGCCGGTGATGGCCTCCATCTTCTGCCCGGAGACGTGCACGGCGATCGCGCCCGCCGTCGGAAACCACGCGCAGTTCGCTGAGCGGCTGTTTCACCCAATCCAGCTTTTCGCGTAGCGAATCGAGGGCGCGAAAAATCTCTTTCGCAGGGATGTGGTTCTCGCGCAGCTTAATCAGGGTCTGAAAGGCGACCAGGTCGGAAAATGAATAGGAGGTCGCCGCCGGAATCAGGCGCTGCCGCTCCCAACCCCGCAATTGCCGCTCGGAGAGCCCGAACTTGCGGCGGACATCCGCGCGAGAATATTCCTCCTTCGGGGTCACGCCAAACATTTTAACAGGGTCCCCCAAGAAGGCGGGCCTTTTCCGGTTATTCGTCGCAGGAAGGCCTGCCAGACGTTACGTTTACCTTTATTTCGAAAAGTACTTGAAAGGCAGCCGCGCACGCGGTATGATCCGAAGTGATGGCGACGCCCCGCGACGCAACCCGTGGAACTGCACGAGCACGCCATGGACAACCTGAAGTACATCCGGCAGACGCTGGAGCGTGCCGGGTCGTTTACCGCGGTCCCGGGCAAAGGCGGAATGCTGATGGGGGTGGTTGCGCGTGGCGGCCGCTCGATTAGCCGCCCGGCAGCCGGGCGGCCGGCAGGCTGGCTGGCGGTTTGGACGGTCGCCGCTGTGATCGCAATGGCCATCGGGCTTGGGGGCGCGGCGCTCAAATCCGGCGATTCCAAATGCCCCTGTTCTCCGGGCCCGGGCGCAAGTTCATTGCCGGTTTCGCTCCCGCCATTCTGGCCGGAGCGGTGCTGACGATGGTGCTCTACCGGGCAGGCGTCTCCGGATTTTTACCCGGCATGTGGCTTCTGCTCTATGGCGCCGCGGTGCTTGCCGGGCGGCTCGGCATCTGTGCGCATCGTGCCCATCATGGGCGCGTGCTTTATGTTTGTCGGGACGGCGGCACTGCTGCTGCCGGGTTGGAACGATTTGCTGTTGCCCGTTGGGTTCGGCGGTTTGCACCTGATTTTCGGCACGGTGATCGCGGTGAAATATGGCGGGTAAATCAAACACGGTACGGCGCGAACGCGAGAAGCGCCCGGTTCTGGAAGCGGTAGGCGATGCGTCCAAGTTCGATCGCCTGGTGCACGAACGCCTCCGCCTGGGAATTCTCAGCGCGCTCACGGTAAACGAGTCGTTGACCTTCAACGAGCTGAAGAAGCTGCTGGATACGTCCGACGGAAACCTGAGCGTCCACGCACGGAAGCTGGAAGAGGCGGCATACGTCGGCCTGCACCAAAAGCTTTGAGGGCCGCGTGCCCCGCACCGACTACCGGCTGACGGCCGCCGGGCGTCGTGCGCTCGATCGATACCTGGATCACATGGAAGCGCTCATCCAGGCCATGCGCGTAAAGTAGGGAGTTTTTTTATGTCTATTAACTTTGATATACAAAGTACTCTGCACGTCGGCATTATCATGGATGGTAACGGACGGTGGGCCACGGGCCGCGGCATGCCGCGGATCATGGGACATCGCGCGGGGGTTGAAGCGGCGCGGCGAGTGGTGGAAGGGGCGCCCGACGCAGGTGTCGGCATCCTCACCCTGTTCGCGTTTTCGAGCGACAACTGGCGGCGCCCGGCCGCGGAGGTGGACGCGCTCATGCGCCTCATGGCGACCTATCTGGCAAATGAAACGTCGCGATGCGTGGCGCAGGGAGCACGTTTGGAGGTGATTGGACGCCGCGACCGGCTGGGGGCGAAACTCTGTTCCGCCATCGCGCAGGCCGAAGCGGCTACCGCTCTGGGGGATCGCCTCTGGCTTCGGCTGGCAGTGGACTACTCCGCGCGCGACGCCATCCTGGCCGCCGCTCGCGGTCTGCGCGAACTCTCCCGCGATGCGCTGGAGCGCGCCATGGGGCCTCCGGTAGACCTGTTGATCCGGACCGGCGGCGAGCGGCGTTTGAGCGATTTTCAACTCTGGGAATCGGCCTACGCGGAACTCGTCTTCACGCGCACCATGTGGCCGGATTTCGATGGCACGGCGCTGGCGGCCGCGGTGCGCGAATTTCGCAGTCGTGAGCGTCGCTTCGGCGCCGTACCGCAGGTGCCGGTCTACCGCCAGGAAGCATGGCTGGATTAGGGGATTATGGAGAGATGCGAAAGAACATTTGGCCGCAGATAAACAGGATAAACGCAGATAAGACTCAAAATCCTTTAAGACTAAGCCCTTATCCGCGTTCATTGGCGGCCAAAATCTCTTAGCAAAGTCTCGGGCTAGAGTGGGCTGACTTGCTCAGGCATCAGTGTCCGCCTGATGGGTGGCCATCATCGATACTGCTCGCGGATTCGGTTCTTCCTGCTCCGGTCGATCAGGCCGGTTATCGAAGCATCAGAAGGTTTACCCTGATACACCCAGATGCCATGCTCCTTCTTGAGCAAAGCTTTGAGACGCACGGGCCGAAGGGTAATCTCGTTGCCTTCGCTTTCAAGTTCAAGGGTGTCACCGGGGCGGAGGTGAAGTTCGTGGCGCAAGCTTTTGGGAATTCGCACTCGTCCGGCTTGGTCAAGAGTTAGTTTGACGGTCATAGACGTGGGCATTGTGGCACAATTCGATGCCGATCGAGTGATGCAATCACTCCGCTCTCAGCGCGATTGCCGGGTCCACCCGCATGGCGCGCCGCGCCGGCAGATAGCTTGCCAATAGCGCGACAGCCGCGAAGAGTGCCGGACCAGCGACGAAGGTCATGGGGTCGGTCACACTCACGTGATACAAGAGGCTCGACATGAGCCGCGTGAGCGCGAATGCGGCGGCCAGGCCGAGCGCGATCCCGGCAGCGGCCAGCAGTAATCCATGGCCCAACACTAGTCGTAGAATATCCCGGTTGTCCGCCCCCAACGCGATGCGAATTCCCATCTCCTGCGTGCGCTCGGCCACCGAGTACGCGATCACTCCGTAGATCCCTACTATGGACAGCAGGAAGGCTGTCGCGGAAAGGCCGCCCAGCAGGTAGGTAGTGAAGCGAGGCTGCGCCGCACCTGCTTGCAACAATTCATCCATGCTTTGTACCGCCGTCACCGGCTGATCGCGATCCAGGGCGAGTACCCGCGCGCGTACCGCCGCTGTGACGCTCGCCGGATCGCCGGCGGTTCGCACGATCAGGTTTTGCGTGGCCGAAGGTATCTGCGCGAATGGCAGGTAAATCTCGGGTTGCGGGTCGGTCCCTACGGCCAGGTTCGGAACGTCGCCCAAGACTCCGACCACCTCCGACGGGCCCGGCATACGTCCTACCAGAATGTGTTTGCCCACCGGGTTCTGCTTCGGCCAGTAGCGGCGTGCCAGCGCCTCGTTCACAATCACCACGCGCGGCGCCTTGGCGTCGTCGCGATCCGTGAACTCGCGGCCGAAGCGGATGGGAATTCGCATCGCCGCCGCATACCCGGGGGTCACCTGCTGTAAGTTGAAGATCGGCCGCTCCGCCAGCGGCACCATCGGCTGCCCGTCCGGCAACGCCATCGAAAACCGGCTGGCGTTCACCGGCAGCGCCGTCGTGCCGGCAGCGCCTTGAACACCCGGCAGGGACCTTACCTGTTGCAGCAGTTCGTGGAAGAACGTCACGCGGCGGGCGCTATCCGGATAGCGCGCCGGCGGAAGAGTGATTCCCAGGGTCAGCAGGTGGTGCGAGTCGAACCCCGGACTACCCGCGCTCAACTGCACGAAATTGCGCAGCAGAAGACCTGCCCCGATCAGCAGGACCGTCGAGAGCCCCACCTGCGACACCACCAGCAGGTTGCGCAGTGCATTATGCCGCCGGCCACTGGTGGACCCTCTGCCTTCGGAACGCAACACCATATTGAGGTCCGGACGCGACACCTGCAACGCAGGCATCAGACCGAAGACGAGGCCGGCGAATACCGAAATGGCCAGCGTAAACAGCAACACCCCGCCGTCCACACGGATTTCCGCGGCCCGCGGCAGCGTACCCTGCGCCAGCGAGGCGAGCGCTTGCGTGCCCCACGAACTCAACCAGGCGCCCAACGCTCCACCCATCAGCGCCAGAATCAGGCTCTCTGTGAGCAATTGCCGGATCAGCCCGCCGCGCGTCGCGCCCACCGCCATCCGCACGGCGATCTCCCGCTTGCGTCCCAAGGCGCGCGACAGCAGAAGGCTGGCCACGTTGGCGCACGCAATCAACAGCACCAGCGACACGGCCGCGAAAAGGACCAGCACCGCGGTACGTACGCCCGATACCATTTCGTCCTGCAGGTTGCCGGCGTGCACTACCAGTCCCGGGTCGGAATCCGGCATCTTTGGATTCTCCGCGCGGTACTCCGCCGACAGGCGGTCCAGGTCCGCTTGTGCCGTGCTCACGTTCATGCCGGGTTTCAGGCGTGCGACCAGATTCAGAAATCCCACCCCCGCCTGCACCATTCCGGGGTTCAGCGAATTCAGATCGAAGACGCGCGGCGCCAGAATCTCCGTTGTGGGGCCGAAAAACGCAAACCGGAAGTCCGCCGGCAACACTCCAACGATGGTGTAGTCCTTCGAGTCCAGGGTCATCGTGCGGCCGATAACCTTAGGGTCGCGCGCGAAGCGCCTCTGCCACAGTCCGTCGGAGATCAGCACCACTAGATCCCCGCCCGGCTTGTCCTCTTCAGGACGGAAGCCCCGGCCCTTGGCGGGGGAAATGCCCAGCACTTCGAAAAATCTCCATGAGACCCGTGCGGACGGGAATCTGCTCCGGATCGCCCCGGCCCGTCAGGTTGAAGACTTCGGGGGTGAATGCCGCCACCGCGCTGAACGAACGGTTGCGCTGCTCCACCTGTTCAAACCGCGGCACCGAAAGCGGCCCCTGGCTGACGTTGGCGCTGCCCTTGCGGCGCGCGTCGATCAGCACCAGTCTGTCGGATTGCCGGTAAGGCAGAGGTCGCAGCAACAGCGCGTTGGCCACGGAGAAGATTGCGGTATTGGCGCCGATTCCAACGGCCAGCGTCAGCACCGCTGCCGCCGCGAACGCCGGCGCACGCCGAAATACGCGCAGGGCGAAGCGAATGTTACGGGCCAGATTACTCATCGAAAGATAGACGCTTCAAAGACTACCTCGTCACGCCGCACTACTTCACCGCGGGCTCTTCTCCCGGCTTGAAATACCATGCCCAGTGCGTCCGTCCGATGCGGAACTGGGGCTGCCGGCCGCCGATCCACCCCGGATGGTTGTACACCTTCCAACCGCCCAGACTCACGACATTCCACCCCGGTGACGCATGATACCAGTCGCTAAAAGTCACCTTGGGGAATGCGTGGCCCGCCTGAACATACGTCACGTTGTAAGGGGTGAATGTGACTTCGGTGGCGCCCATCTTCTTCAGGAAGTCGCCTACGCGATGCATGTCCTGCCCCCAATCCAGGTCGGATTCTGCCACGAAATTCTCCGGGTGTCCGCGTGTGATTTCGTTGGTGTAGGAGAGATAGTCGGGATGAGCCATAGCGCCCGACACCGCCTGCCACGCGAAGAGCCCTAACACCACCGGCGCGCGCCACGCCACCCGCCGCCCCGCCGAATCCCGTAGCAGTGTTGCCGCGCCCACTCCCGCGATTACCGCGAGTCCGGCGTAGATCGGCAGCACATGGCGTACTCCGATATTGATGCGGCTGCTGATCGCGATGGCGAGTATCACCGCACAATAAGCCACCGGCGCGCCGATCTTCAGCCGCTTGCGCCACGCCGTCCACAGCGACCAGCCAACCAGCAGCAGCAATGCCAGTGGTGTCTTCACAGCCAAGCGTCACCGGAAAGAAATACCACACGCCAAAATGGTGTCGCTCGCCAAGAATGTAGGATGCATGCCCGTTCTGGTTGTGATCCCAGACATCGTTCAGCCCGTCGAAGAATCGCGGTGCGGGCACGGAGAAATGGGCAAACGTGGTCTGCCCGAACGAAAAGCGGAAGCCGGCCCAAATCACCAGGCACGCGATGGCGGCCGCCACTACTGCGGGCCGCCAGTAATCCCGAGTTGTGCGGGGATGGCCGGCAATCCGCGCCACTGACACAGATACATCGCCGCCGAAGACTGCCGGCAGGAACACCAGCAGCGAATACTTGGCGATCATCCCCAAACCCACCGCCACGCCCAACGCGACCGTGCGCCGCCAGTCTGGCCGTTCGGCCCAGAGCAGCGCCGCGTAAGCGCCTGCCGCCGTGAACGCCGTGGCCGCCATATCCGTGGTCACCAGTCCCGCGTGCGCGAGCACAGGCGGAATTGTGGTGAACAGAATGTCGCGACCAGCCCGGCCAGCGGCCCGCCGATGCGATTGCCCCACAGAAATACCATGGCGCAGGCCAGCAGGAAGAACGGCAGAATTCCGAGACGCGCCAGCGCCAGCATGCGATCGTAATGCGCGTCCGCGCCCCAGAATTCTCACCCCGTCCAGCAGTGGTATTTCCAGACGGAACCCAGTGCTCACCCGCCAGCCACGGACCAATCGCCGAAAGCGCGCGCGCCAGTGGCGGGTGCGAAGCGTCGCCGGTAATCGTTGCCGTGATCCAGCCATTCCATGCCCGCGCCCAGGTGGATCGGTTCATCCACCGTATGGCTCAACGCGGTGTAAGTGGAAACGATGCGCAGCGCGGCGATCACCACCAGAAGCGCGCTGATCAGCGCGCAGCGGCGCAACGTGAGAAGTTTCCGCGGAGCGTTCAGCCGTTCAACGTTTGGGAACCTGCGCGTGCGAACGCCGATCTTGGCCAGCCGCATCGCATTCTCCATCAGCTTGAGACCGTGGTCGCCTTCGGCGGTGAGAATCGATTCGGGATGGAACTGCACCGCCTCGACCGGCAGCTCGCGGTGCCGCACGCCCATGATCACGCCGTCTTCCGTTTCCGCCGTGACTTCCAGGCAGGCCGGGAAACGTCTCGCGGCGCGCGAACAGCGAATGATAGCGGCCCACCTGAAACTCCTCGGGCAGCCCCTCGAACACGCCCGACGCCGCGATTCCGCACCGTGCGAGGGCTTGCCGTGCATCGGGTAATCCAGCACGCCCAGTTCGCCGCCGAACGCCTCCACGATGCCCTGCAATCCCAGGCACACGCCGAACACCGGAACGCCCAGCCGCACCGCGTGTCTTCACCAGGTCCGGCACGCCGAAATCCGCCGGCCGGCCGGGACCGGGCGAGATCAGAATCAGGTCGGGCGCCACCTGCGCGATCAGTTCCGGCGGGAAGCCCGCGCGGTACGTCACCACTTCCGCGCCGGTCTGCCGCGCGTAGTTGGCCAGCGTGTGGATGAAGCAGTCGTCGTTATCCACCAGCAGCAGCTTGCGCTCCCGCGCCGGCCGGTTCGGCGCGTCCGCAGTCGCCTGCGGCGCGCCGCGGCTTCGGGCTGCGCCCAGGGTGCGGAAGAAGCCGGTCGCCTTCAGCCGCGTCTCGCGCTCTTCCATCGCCGGCACGGAATCGTAGAGCAGCGTCGCGCCCACCGGATAGCGCGCCATGCCGTCGCGCAGGTAGGTGGTGCGGATCAGGATCCCGGTGTTGATGTCGCCGTTCAGCGAGATCATCCCCACCGCGCCGCCGTACCAGCCGCGCGCGTCCTTCTCCAGCGCCTCGATGGTCTGCGCCGCCGCCTTCTTGGGCGCGCCGATCACCGTCACGGCCCACATGTGGCTGAGGAACGCGTCCAGCGCATCGAAGCCTTCCTTGAGAATCCCTTCCACGTGATCCACCGTGTGGAACACGCCCGCGTAGCATTCGATCAGCCGCCGCCCGATCACCTTCACGGTGCCCGGCTCGCAGACCCGCGACTTGTCGTTGCGGTCCACGTCCGTGCACATGGTCAGCTCGGATTCTTCCTTGGTGCTGACCAGCAGTTCGCGGATGTTGTCGGCGTCGCGCAGCGGATCGCCGGTGCGCTGCGCCGTGCCCGAGATCGGGCAGGTCTCGACGCGCGCGCCTTCCACCCGCACGAACATCTCCGGCGACGCGCCCACCAGTTGCTCGTCGCCGAATTGCAGCAGGAACTCGTACGGGCTCGGGCTGGCCTGCTGCACGCGCTCGAACAGCTCGGAGGCCTTGCCCGGAATACGGCGTGCGGAACGTCTGGCGCAGCACCACTTCGTAGTAGTCGCCGCGCCGCATGCCTTCGCGCACCGTCTCCACGTTGGCCATGTACTCTTCCGGCGTGTGGTCGCTGATGATGGGGCCGCGCTGCGCGCCGGCGCGGGCGGCGCGATCACGTGCGCCATCGCGCGCCAGCCCGCGCGTGCTCGCGCCCTCGCGCTCGAAATCGTACTGGAAGCGCTCGATCTGCTCCTTCTTGCGGTCCATGAAGCAGATGTCGTCGCAGAGGAACAGGTGCAGGTCCTTGTGGCCGGCGCGCGGCAGCTTCTTCTCGATGGGCTCGAACTGGAACAGCAGGTCGTAGCCGAAGGCGCCCACCAGCGCCGAGGCTGCGAATCTTCTTCGCCGCGGAACTCCTCGATGAGCGCCCGCAGAATCGAAAACGCCGAAGGCTGCTTGCTGCGCTCCTCTTCGGGGAACAGCGCGGGCAGCGGCTTCAGGCGGCCGGCCAGCATCTCGCCTTCAAAGCCGAAATTCCTCCCAGTGCGGATGGTCCGCCAGCAGGCCGTGCAACATGCTCGGCGATCTGCGCGCCGCGCGCGTTGAGCGGGCGGAACTCCACCCGGCGGTCGTAGGAGACGATCTCCAGCGGCGGGCACGTGGATGCGATATCCCAGCGCGAATACCTCCCGGGATACTCGTACCCCGAGGAAAGATAGATCCCGCGGTGCTGGTCCAGATCGCGCAGCAGGTGCTGCAAGCCCTTCCGGAAGTTGGTCTTCGAAGCGGTGCGGGTGACCTCGATCCCGTGGGGAGTCGTATAGCGGTATTCGCGCATAGAGATGCCCCTTGGGGATTTATTTTTCAGAATAACATGCGGGCGCCAGGATCTCTCCGCCCATACGCGCCGCGCGGCTTCAGGTCGTGGCCCGCGCCTTCCACCGCCAGCAGATCCATGCGCGCCGGAATTCGTGCCATGGCGTCGCGCAGTTCCTCCAGGCGTGCCGAACGGGTCGCGCGTGCCGTGGACGAAGAGCGCGGGCGTGCGCCACTCCGGGAAAAAACGCGGTGCGCAGTTGATCCGGCTTCCGCGGCGGATGCAGCGGATACGAGAGCAGCAGCAGCCCGTCGGCCAGCCCCGGACGCGTTCGGCCGCAATCATGGCGGTCTGCCGGCCGCCGTAGGAATGTCCGCCGGCAAACACGCGCCCCTGCACGCGCTGGCGCAGCGCCTGCACCGCCCGCGCCACGCCTTCGCGGTCGCGCGCCTGCACCGCGGGAGATGTCGGCCGCCGGCGCGCAGCCACGCGAAACGGCAGATCGTAGCGCAGCACCGATCAGGCCAGCCTCGCAGAAGGCGCGCGACAGACTCACCAGCAACGGGGCGCTCGAATTCGAACCCGCTCCGTGGGTCAGCGCCAGCGCATCGCCGTTTGCCTTCTCCGGTGTGTGCAGCACTCCACGCAAGTCATCCGCTTCGAAAACCTGTTCCATACTCATGCACTCGTATTCAGCCGCCGGGTAATTCGCGCCAGCATACTTCGCGGCGCCAGGCGGGTCGAGAGAATCATCCAGCGATTGCGCGCGCCGGCGATCACTTCGGGCTTGCCCGCCATCATCGCCGCATACCCTTCACGGGCGACCTCCGCGGCGGTCATGGCGGGGCCTTGAAAAGTTTGCTGTCTGTCCAGTCCGGCGGCTGTCTCGAATTCCGTACTGCGTGGGGCCGGGACATAGAACCGTCACGCTGACTCCGCTACCTTTCAACTCGTTGGCAACCGACAGCGAAAAGGAGACCACGAACGCCTTGCTGGCATAGTACATCGCCATGAACGGCCCAGGGACGAAGGCCGCGGTGGATCCGACGTTGAGGATCCGTACCCGAACCGCGCTGTAACATGTCCTTTGCAAATAACTTGGTGAGGTGCGCCAGCGCGGCCATGTTGACCTCGATCAGGCGCGCTTCCGTCTTCCCAATCGGTTTCGGTATAACGTCCGCGCAGTCCGAAACCCGGCATTGTTGACCAGGATTTCGACTGTGATCGCCGCGAGTCTGATCGCGCAGTGACTGACACGCTGCGGCATCGGCCAGGTCCACCGCGATGCCGCGTGCGGCGACACGGAACTCGCGGGTAAGGCTCTCCGCCAACTGCGCGAGGCGGTCCGCCCGTCGCGCCACCAGGATGACGGCATACCCGTCTGCCGCGCACAGCCTGGCCAGTTCGGCGCCGATCCCGCTCGAAGCACCCGTGATCAGTGCCGCCCCTTTGGCCACGCTACTCCTTCTTTTTCAACGCCTGGTCGTTCTGCTGGATGAATTCGCGGATCTGGTCCGACATGGCGAGCAGCTTCTCCCACTGTTCGCGATACAGGGTGACCGGGAAGCGTCCCATCCCGTACACCGAAAGCGCGCCCTTTTCGCTCACTTTCAACGACAGCGCTCCTCGAGCGGGCTTCTTCAGGTTTTCGTTTTCGGCGCGCAAGCGCTCGATTTCCGCTTTCATTTCTTCTTCGGTTGGCATGGTGTTCAATTCCCTTGATACCACATGGTACGCTCAGATTTCCCCTGCCATGTCTGCGATACATGCCATTTTCTTCGATTTCGACGGTGTTCTTCTCGATACCGAGCCGGTTCACTGGGCCTGCTGGGCGGAGGTGCTGTCCTCCGCTGGAGTGACACTCACGTGGGAAGACTATCGCGATCGCTACATCGGGATCGACGACCGCGACATGTTGCGCTTCATCGCGAGCGAAGCCGATCCGCAGCACGATTGGGACAGCCTTTGGGCGCTCTACCCGGCCAAGAAGCGGCTGTTTCAGGAGCGGATGCAGGCGCCGAAGTTCGAGTCCTCCCTGGCCGGAATGCTCCCTGCGCTCCACCGCCAGTTCAAACTGGCCGTCGTCAGTTCCAGCTCGTGCAGCGAAATCGAGCCGCTACTGGTGTCCGGCGGTATCCGGGAGCACTTCGATACGGTGGTGGGCGGCGGAGACGTGGTCCTCCAAAAGCCAGCGCCTGAGCCTTATCTTCTGGCGGCTAGTCGTTTGGGCGTGGAAACTGCCCTGGTACTGGAAGACTCCGCTGCCGGCATTGCCAGTGGACGTGCCGCCGGTTTTGAGGTGATCACCGTCCACCACCCTTCCGAAGTGGCTGGTCTACTTCGCCAGCGCCTCCCCTGATTCGTCTGGCCGAATCCTTCGTCTATTTCTGCACAATCCCGCTCACACCGCTTTTTCCTCCGTTCCCCCTACCAATGCGCCATTCAATGGAATCCGATTTCTTTCAATCGTTTAAAGCGCCAAACTGGGTCCAAACTGGGAAGGAAGTATCTTAATGAGCACTCAGACTGTCGATCCGAAGCCCCAAACGTCTGCCAACCTCGTACAGATCGGCTCCACCATTGAAGACACCATCCAACAGCGGCTCGCGGAAGAACGCGCCCGGTTGGAACGGGAAGCCGGTGTGGCCAAACGCGAGGTTCATCACTTCAAACGTCCCGAAGAGCGGCACTTCACGAAGGACCAGCGCGCTCAGACCACCCTCCTTTTCGGCGGGCTGACCTGGAAGCACGAGAAGCTCGTGCACGGCGCCCTCGAAGGCCTCGGCTACCGCGCCGAAGCCGTCCCCACCCCAACGTCAAGGCGTTCCAGGCCGGGAAGGAGTACGGCAACAACGGCCAGTGCAATCCCACTTACTTCACCGTCGGCAACCTGGTCCAGTATCTGCAAACGCTGGAAGAGCAGGGAATTCCCAAGCAGGAAATCATCGACCGCTACGTCTTCTTCACGGCCGGCGCTTGCGGACCCTGCCGCTTCGGCATGTACGAAGCCGAATATCGCCTCGCCCTGCGCAATGCCGGGTTCGACGGCTTCCGCGTGCTCCTGTTCCAGCAGTCCGGCGGCCTCTACGCAATCGGACGCCGAAGCCGGGCTGGAGATGAATATCGATTTCTTCCTCGGCATCCTCAACTCGCTGAACTGCGGCGACGTGATGAACGAAGTAGCCTACGCGCTGCGGCCGTTCGAGGTCAACGCCGGCGAGACCGACCGCGTGCTCGACGAGCAGATGGATTACCTCCACGAGGTGTTCCGCAAGAAGCGTCCCGTGGAAGCTCGACGAAGGCATGGGTAAGTACCTGGGCGGCTTCAGCGACACCGCGGAATACGTCGGCAAGTTTGTCAACCAGTTGAAGGGCGACGAATACGTGCCCGCGCTGGAGCGCTGCCGCGACAGCTTCAACAGCATCGATGTCGATCGCCTGCGCGTTAAACCCATCGTCAAGATTACCGGCGAATTCTGGGCGCAGACCACCGAAGGCGACGGCAACTTCAACATGTTCAACTTCCTGGAGCGCGAGGGCGCCCAGGTCCTGGTGGAGCCCATCGGCACCTGGATCATGTACATGATCCACCAGGTGATCCAGAAGTATAAGGATTTCAAGGGTCTGGAAGAAGGCGCGGTTCTGCCTCCGATCTGGAAGCTGGGCACGCGCGCCAAAATCGAGTTCGGCTTCCGCCAGAAGGTGGCCAAGCTGAAGCTCGCCGAAGCCATTTTCAAGAGCGAATATCACAAGATCGTGAACTCGCTCGGCGGCATCGCGCATCACCTTGCCGACCAGTACGAGTTGCAGCGTCTCGGCCATCCCTTCTACAATTCGCGCGCCGGCGGCGGCGAAGGCCACCTCGAAGTCGCCAAGAATATCTACTATTCGAACAAGGACCTGGCGCACATGGTGCTCTCGCTGAAGCCCTTCGGCTGCATGCCGAGCACGCAGAGCGATGGCGCGCAGTCCGCCGTGGTTTCCAACTACAAGGACATGATCTACCTGCCGGTGGAAACTTCCGGCGAAGGCGAAATCAACGCCCACAGCCGCGTGCAGATGGCGCTCGGCGAGGCGAAAAACAAGGCCAAGAAGGAATTCGCCGCGGCTTTGGAAGAAACGCAGCTCACGCTGGAACAGTGCCGCGCCTGGGTGGAAGCCAATCCCGAAACCAAGCGCCCGCTCTATCAGGTTCCCCACAAGAAGGGCGTAGTCGGCGGCGCCGCGAATTTCGTGTACCACATCGCGGACCGTATGGCTGGCGCAGGTAAAGCGAACTAAGGCGGGTGCGGCTCCGGCCCCGCCCTTGTCCAGTCCCGACGAGATCACAACCATGGATAAGAATTTCCTGATTGGAATGGACGTAGGCTCGACCACAGTGAAAGCTGTGGTCATCGATGCGGCAACGGACGCAATTCTCTGGTCCGACTACCACCGGCACGATACCAAGCAGCCCGAGAAGGTCCTGGAATTCTGCAAGCGCTTCGAGACGGAAATCGAAGGTTTCGATGCCGCGCGCTGCCGTATGTTCGTTACCGGCTCCGGCGGCAACGGCCTCACCAAGTTCCTGGGTGGCAAGTTCGTGCAGGAGGTCAACGCCGTCTCACTCGCGGTGGAAAAACTTTATCCCGAGTGCGGCAGCGTGATCGAATTGGGCGGCCAGGACGCCAAGATCATCATCTTCAAGACGGACCCCGAAACGGGCCGCAAGAAGAAAATGCCGTCGATGAACGATAAGTGCGCGGGCGGTACGGGCGCCGTCATCGACAAGATCAACGCCAAGCTGCGCATCCCGAGCGAGCAGCTTTGCGAGATGGGCTATAAGGGCATCAAGCTACATCCCGTCGCCGGCAAGTGCGGCGTGTTCGCCGAGACCGATATCAACGGCCTGCAGAAAATGGGCGTTCCGCCGGACGAACTGATGGCCTCGCTGTTCGAAGCCATCGTGATGCAGAACCTGAGCGTGCTCACACGCGGCAATACCCTGTTGCCCGTGGTGCTGCTGCTGGGCGGCCCTAACTGCTACATCAAGGGCATGCGCGATTGCTGGAAGGCCAACATTCCCGAAGATCTGGGAAGAGCGCGGCACTCCGCTTCCCGAAGGCGTTCCGCCCGAGGACCTGATCAAGACTCCCGATAACGCGCAGTATTTCGCCGCGATCGGCAGCGTCGAGTTCGGCAAGACCGAAGACGACAACGTCGGCATGTACGCGGGCTATACCAAGCTCGAGTGGTACGTCAACGTGGGCCGCGAGGAAGAAAAGGCCAAGCGCGGCGGCGGCGTGGGACTCACCAAGGATGAGGCGGACCTCGCCGCCTTCAAGGAAAAGTACCGCACCAAGAAGTTCGTTCCGAAGGAGTTCCAGAAGGGCGAAGTGATCGAAGGCTTCATCGGCATCGATGGCGGCTCCACCTCCACCAAAGCCGTGCTGATGTCCAAGGATCACAAGCGCCGCATTCTCGCCAAGACCTATCAGCTCTCCAAGGGCAATCCGATCGAGGACACGGTCGAAGTGCTGCAGAAGCTGGACCGCCAGATTCGCGATTCCGGCGCGGAATTGAAGATTCTCGGCGTGGGCACCACCGGCTATGCCAAGGACATTCTGAAGGACGTTGTGGGCGCCGATGCCGCGCTCGTCGAGACCGTCGCGCACACCGAGGCCGGCCTGCACTTCTACGAAGGCGTCGACGTGATCTGCGACGTCGGCGGCCAGGACATCAAGATCATCATTCTGAAGAACGGCCGCGTGAAGGATTTCAAGCTGAACACGCAGTGTTCGGCGGGTAACGGCTACTTCCTGCAATCCACTGCGCAGGGCTTCAACGTCAAGGTGGAAGAGTACGCCGACGTCGCCTTCGCCGCCAAGGGCTTCCCCAGCTTTGGCTATGGCTGCGCGGTGTTCATGCAGAGCGACATCGTGGATTTCCAGCGGCAAGGCTGGAAGCCCGAAGAGATCATGGCAGGGCTCTGCAACGTGCTGCCCAAGAACATCTGGCTCTACGTTTCGCAGATCCCGAACCTCTCCGCCATCGGTACGCGCTTCCTGCTGCAGGGCGGCACACAGTACAATCTGGCCGCGGTAAAAGCGCAGGTGGATTTCATCGAATCGCGCTTCAAGGGCAAGGACATGCCGGCCGACGTGATCGTACACGAGCATTGCGGCGAAGCCGGCGCCATCGGCGCTGCGCTCGAAGCCGGACGCCTCTGGGATAACGGCCGCGTCAGCACGTTTATCGGCCTCGACGCATGTGCCAACATCCAGTACAAGACTACGCGCGAAGAAGCCACGCGCTGCTACTTCTGCAAGAACAAGTGCCTGCGTACCTTCATCGACGTCAAGACCAACCAGATCCCGGCGGACTATAAGCGCCCGGCCAAAACCAAAGTCCCGCTGGAAGAAGGCGCGCAGCGCCTGATCATCGCCACCTGCGAAAAGGGCACCGTCGAAAACATCGAAGAGATGCGCGGCATCAAGGGCGGGCTGGACAAGATCAAGAAGGCCAATCCCAACTTCGTGGAGATCGCCGCCAAACAGGTCTTCCGCGTACCGGACATCCCGAACCAGTCCGACCCGCTGCCGAAGTTCCAGATCACCGCGGCACAGAAGAAGCGCGCGGAACTGATGAAGAAGCGCGCCGACATCCGCATCGGCATGCCGCGCGTGCTCAATATGTACTCGCAGACGCCGATCTTCACCGGCTACTTCGCGGCGCTCGGCATCCAGTCTCGAGAACATCGTCTTCAGCGATTACACCAGCGAGGAGATGTACAAGGAAGGCGCCAAGCGCGGCGCCATCGACCCCTGCTTCCCCAGCAAACTCGGCATCCCGCACGTCCACAACCTGCTCTATCAAGCGCGCATGCCAAGAAGCCGCTCGACATCATCTTCTTCCCGATGATCGACTGCCTCACCAGCCCGCTCTCGCACGTGCAGGCCACGCGCACCTGTCCCACCGTCGCCACCACACCGGCGGCCGTCAAGGCGGCCTTCGTCAAGGAAGGCGACCTCTTCAAAGAGAAGGGCATACGGTTCCTGGACACCTTCGTCAACCTCTCCAAGGCGGACCTCTTCGAACGCCAGATGTACGAAGAGTTCAAGGACATCCTCGGCCTCAGCCCCGAAGAGAACAAGCGCGCCGTGGAAGCCGGCTACCGCGCCCTGGAGTTCTTCGATAACGTCACCATGCGCGGCGAGGCCCGCCAGGTACTGGAACAACTCGAACGCGAGGACCGCATCGGCGTGGTCCTGCTCGGCCGCCCGTATCACAATGATCCCGGCGTCAACCACGAAATCCTGGAAGAGTTCCAGAAGCTCGGATACCCGGTGTTCGCGCAGGATTGCCTGCCCATCGACGACGACATCATCTGGCGTCTCTTCGGTCCCGAAGTGGAGTCCGGCGAGTGCGCCGGACCGCTGGCCATCAACGACGTCTGGAAGAACAGCTACAGCGAAAACACCAGCCGCAAGGTGTGGGCTGCCAAGTACGTGGCACGCCACCCGAACCTGGTCGCTCTGGAGCTTTCCAGCTTCAAGTGCGGCCACGACGCGCCGATCTACTCGGTGGTCGAAGAAATCGTCGAGCATTCCGGCACGCCGTACTTCTGCTTCAAGGACATCGACGAGAACAAGCCCACCGGCTCCATCAAGATTCGCGTGGAGACGATCGGCTACTTCCTGAAGCGCTACCGCGAAGACATGGTGCGCAACAAACAGAAGACCAATACCATCGATCAGCAGCTCAAGGAATTCGAGGCCAAACTCCGGCGCCAGTTGCTGCGCGACCGGATGGACGACTCTCGCGTTCAGGAGAGCTTCGAACACGGCTCGATGCCGCAGATTCACGTATCGATCGGCGCATTGGCGGCCAGCAATCCGCCGGCAGCGCGGGTCAGCGGCGACTAGAGCGCACAACGTTCCCGACTGAATGATGCCCGGCTGCTTCGGTGGCCGGGCATTTTCATTTCTGAAGCCGCCCCCACCGGATCTTTGGTATATCCCGCCTGCAAGACCACTCCTTTTTACGTAGATTTGCAGTATGATCGCTACTCATGCCGAAACAAACCGACTGGGATGTGGTCGCCGCCAATCCTGAATTTAAGGCCCTGCTACGCGCTAAGGTGCGCTTCATCGTCCCGGCGACTGTTACATTCATCGTCTACTATTTCGCCCTGCCCATCCTGGTGGGCTATGCGCCCGCCTTCATGGCGACGCCCGTCTTCGGACCGGTCAACATCGCCTACCTGTTCGCCCTCTCCCAGTTCTTCGTCGCGTGGTTCATCGCCTTCCTTTATGTCCGCGCTGCCGCCCGGTTCGATGAACAGGGACGCGCCGTCCTCGAACACCTCGATCGTCACAATCAGAACCTGAGGAGCGTCGCTAATGTCCATGCCGCTCCTGATGTTCCTCTTGTTTATCGCCATCACTCTCGGCATCACCGCCTGGGCTGCCCGGCGCTCCTCCGGAGCCTCGCGCCTACTTCGCTGCCGGCCGGCGCATTACCGGGTGGCAGAACGGCATCGCCGTAGCCGGAGATTACATGAGCGCCGCCAGCTTTCTTGGGATCGCCGGCATCATCGCCTTTCAGGGATACGACGGCTTCATGTATTCGGTGGGCTGGCTGGTGGCGTATCTTACCGTGCTGCTGATTGTCGCCGAGCCGCTGCGCAATGCCGGCAAATACACCATGGCCGACGTCCTCGCCTATCGTCTGCACCCGCGGCCCGTCCGCGCCGTGGCCTCGCTCTCCACGCTCACCGTCAGCACGTTTTACATGATTGCCCAGATGGTGGGCGCGGGTACTCTCGTCGCGCTGCTGCTCAAGGACAGCGGGATCAGCTTCAACGCCGCCGTCACTGGAGTCGGCATCCTGATGATCGCGTATGTCGTCTTCGGTGGCATGCTGGCGACCACCTGGGTGCAGATCGTCAAGGCCATCCTGCTGATGGGTGGCACCATCCTCCTCAGCATCCTCGTGCTGGCCCACTTCCATTTTTCCTTCGCCGAATTCTTCGACGCCATCGCCCACGTCAATGACAACGGCAAGACGGTCAATTTCCTCACGCCCGGCCTGCGCTACAAACCGCCTTACGGCGCGCTCGATCTCATCTCTCTCGGGCTCGCGCTGATCTTCGGCACCGCCGGCCTCCCCCACGTCCTGGTGCGCTTCTACACCGTTCCGGATGCCCGCACGGCCCGCGTCAGCGTAGTTTGGGCGATGGGCATCATCGGCACCTTCTACATCATGACCACCTTCCTGGGGTTCGGCGCCGCCACCATCGTCGGCAAGGCCTATCATCGCGAAGAACGGCGGCATCAACATGAGCGCCCCACTGCTGGCCCAGCGGCTGGCGGGCGACGTCTTCTTCGCCTTCATTTCGGCCATCGCGTTTGCCACAATCCTTGCGGTGGTCGCCGGCCTTACCATCAGTGCTTCCACCTCTTTCGCCCACGATTTCTACAGCAACGTGCTGCGCCACGGCGAGAAACACAACCCGTTCCAGGAAGTGCGCGTGGCGCGGATCACCGCCTTCGTGGTGGGCGCCGTTTCCATCGCCATCGCGATCCTGCTCGGGCCCACCTTTAACGTCGCATTTCTCGTAGGGCTGGCCTTCGCAGTTGCTGCGTCCGCCAACCTGCCGGTAATTCTGCTCTCCATTTTCTGGCGCCGGTTCACTACGCAGGGGGCGGTCTGCGGCCTGCTGACCGGCCTGATCAGTTCGCTGGTACTGATCGTGATCAGCCCGAGCATCATGGGCCCCGATGCAGCCCATCTGATTCACGGCAAACCGCTCTTTCCGTTGGAGAACCCCGGCATCATCAGCATCCCGCTCGGCTTCCTGGGCGCCTTCCTCGGTACCCTCGCGAGTCCGCGCGACTCCGATTCCGAGCACAAGTTCACTGAGCTGGAAGTCCGCGCCAATACGGGGCTCGGTGCCGAAAAGGCATCGGCACACTAAACTTTGCCGATTCCGATATACTTGCCGCTATGCCTTTGTCCGCCAGATGCGTGATTCTGCTCGCCCTGCTGCCTGCCGGGCTCGTCGCACAAAGCACGGTTGCCGTAGACAATCCGCGCGTCCGCATCCTCAATGCGATGGACCGGCCGCATCAGCGCACGGCGCTTCACAAACACGATTTCAACCGTGTGATGATCTACCTGGATACCTCCGATCAGGACATCTCTCATCCCGACGCGCCCACCGAGCACCTTCATTGGAAGGCGGGCGATGTCGCGTGGAGTCCGGCCGGCGGCATGCACATCAGCGAAAATGTCGGCGCCGGGAACCTGCGTATCGTCGAAATCGAAATCAAGCAGCCTGGCCCGGCAACTCCGCCCAAACGCGCGCGCAACCTCGACCCCCTGGTGATCGATTCCGCCCACAATAAGCTGATTTTCGAGAATCCCCAGGTTCGCGTCTTCCGCTCCACGCGCGATTCGGGCGACCGCGAGAAGTGGCACGAACATGCCGGCGCCGGCCGCGCCGTGGTTCTGCTCTCTGATCTTTCCGCCCGCATCGAGTCGGCGAACGGCAAATTCGCGTCGATGAACGGCGCTCCCGGCGATGTCTTTTGGACCGACGGGTATATTAAACACCGCGGCTCCAACATCGGCAACCGGCCGTCGGACCTCATTATTGTGGAGTTGAAGTAGTACGTCGGGGAAAACGCGTGCGCAAAAAAAACCCGCGAACAACGGCCAAATTGTTCGCGGGCAGCCACGTGCATCTCGGGTCAAAGACTCTTTAGGCCACCGCCGTTAAAGGACGCTCGATCGTCTGGTGGACTTCCTTCATCATGCATTCCGAGCCGGGCACGCCGGGCCGGGGCTATATCCGCTACAGAGAGCAGAGCTTTAGCGGTCTGGTATTCCTTCGCCGCATCGCGATACGCGCCGTTACCGGCGTATTTGCGGGCGCGGTGCAATTGCTTCACAACCAGGATGCCCAACTCCCGATCCGTCTTGGCGCGTAGCCGTGCGAGCGCGGTTTCCATCAATTCCTCCATTTGGTCTACTTATATAGACGCGCCTGAGGAGCAAATTCGACCAGGAAAAATTGCTGTCGGTAAGGTCCCTATTGCGCTAACGCTGCCTCTACGGCCTTCACCAATTCCGTCGCTTCAGGCGTCACGGCCGACTCGAAGCGATTGATTACATTACCTTTTTTGTCAACCAGGAACTTCGTGAAGTTCCATTTGATGTCGCCGCCGGTCTTGGGATTGGCGGTCTTGTCGGTGAGGTATTGGTACAGCGGTGTGGTGTCTGCGCCCTTCACCGAGACCTTGCTCATCATCGGGAAGGTGACGTTGTAGTTGCGGCTGCAGAACGTTTTGATTTCTTCGTTGGAGCCCGGCTCCTGCGCGCCGAAATTGTTGGCCGGCACGCCGACGATCACGAAGCCCTTATCCTTATACGTCTCGTAGAGCTTTTCCAGGCCGGCGTATTGCGGCGTGTAGCCGCACTTGCTGGCCACGTTGACCAGCAGCACGACCTTGCCTTTGAAGGACGCGAGCGGGGTGGGCGCGCCGTCGATGGAATTCAGCGTGAAATCGTAAACGCTGGAAGCGGCGAAGGCCATCGCGCCGACGGCCAAACCCAGCAGCATCAGTTTCATCATGTTACCCAGGATAGCGAAGCGCCGAATCGGGCCGCAATTGGGCGATTCACCGGGGCGTGATTTAACACGATCGAACGATCGCTCGCTTTACGGTTTGTCGCGGCCGTCGGCGCTCATTTCCGGCGGCGTGACCGGCTTGTCGTCGCCGTAGGTGGCCACCAGGTATTCCAGGATCGCGTCGCGATCCGTGTATTTGGCGCCCCACCCGGCCATCTTGTCGAGTTCCTTGTTCCATCCGGCGCGGCTCAGGCGGTTGGAATGGATGATGCGCAGGCTGTGACAGGGCAGGCACGTGCGCTGCTCTTCCTTCTGCCCCTTCTCGATGGTGGCCTGGTCGGCGGCACCGGCAGCAAGGCGAACGCCAGCAACAGCAACACGGTACGCATCATGCTTTCTCCACGTGTGACGCCGACGCGGTCGATTCCATTCCACAGGTAGCCCGAGGGATTCCAGGGCGGCACGATCGGCTGCACCCGTCCGGCGGTGTCCGTGGCGCGCGACATGATGGTGTAGTAGCCCGGATCTTTGGGCGTCCAGTTCAGCGTGAACAGACGCCAGGCGAAGGGCAGTTTCTGCGCGGAAAGCTGTGCGTTCTGCCAGTGCGCGCCTCCATCGGTGGATACCTCGACGCGCTCGATCGCGTTCTCTCCCGCCCACGCAAAGCCGCGGATCACCGTCGGGCCCAACGCCGCCTTGCTTTGGTCCTCCGGCGCGGTCAGCGTGGATTTCACGGGCATCCCTTCGATGACCTCCAATTCCGCCGGCCGTGCGGGAGTTCCGGGCGGCAGGTTGTACTTCGGGAACCGGTAGCCCGGATTCATGAAGAACCCGCCACTCTCTTTCGCCACCGGTGTCAGGCGCACCACCCACTTGACCCAGCTCGTGCCGTCCCAGCCGGGGACAATCAGGCGCGCTGGGAATCCGTGGATATCGGGCGCCTGGCCGTTCATCTTGAGCGCCAGCAGCGTGGCCGGATGCAGTGCCTTTTCCATCGGCATGCAGCGCACGAAATCGGGCGTCTGCATCACGGGCGTGTCGGCGCCATCGATCTCCAGGAACTTGGCAGACGGGTCGACCCCGGCGAGTTTGAGGACATCGCTGAGCCGCGGACCGCTCCATTCGGCGTTGCCCACCGCTCCGCGCCCCCATTGAATGCCGGGCAGTTTCGGGGTGAAGAAGGCACGGCCGTTGCCGGTGCATTCCAAGGTTGCCGGGACGGTGTGCTGCGGTAGCTTTTGCAGGTCGGCCAGGCTCACCTCGAGCGGTTTGGAAACCAGTCCCGTTGAGGTTCACGCGGTACGCCGCGGGGTCTATCGCCGCGGGCCGCGGAAGGTGTTGGCGCACGAAAAACGCGTCGACGGGTGTCACCCAGCTATCGAAGTATTTGACCGGAGTTTCCAAATCCTCGGGACGGTCATTGTGCAGGATCATCGGCCGCTTGCCGGGGATCGCACTGCCATCCGCGCCTTGGACCTGTCGGGCTGCGGCCGCGGCCAGAAGCGCAGCGAACACTTGACGCCGGTTAGCTTGCATCGCTCATACAGCCTAATCCACCCGGGACTGGGTGTGCAAGCGCAGGGCTCAAGCCGCCGCTACAGAGTGAGAGTCACTTTGGTCAGCGTGCGCGGCTTATCGGGGTCCAAGCCCTTGTGCACGGCCAGGCAGGCGGCAAAGATCTGCGCAGGGACAATATACGGAATGGGCGTCAGGATTTCCTTGACGCGTCGCGGAAGCCGGATCACCCGGGTGGCGCGCGCATCCACCTCCCGGTTGCCCGAGTCGGTGATGCCGACGATCTCCGCCTGCAAGCCTTGCAGCTTGGTGAGGGTTTCGCCGATCGATGTGCCACGTTTTTCCCGGCGGCGCGAATGCGAAGACCGGGAAGCTCTGTTCCACCAGGGCAATGGGACCGTGCAGGAAATCGGCCGAGGAAAAGCGTTCGGCGATCACATAGCAGGTCTCCATCAGCTTCAGCGCCATCTCGAAGGCGTTGGAGTAGTTCAGGCCGCGTCCCACCACCACGGCATGGCGCATGAAGCGGTACCGTTCGGCCAGAGCGTCGATCTCCTCCTCAAGCGACAGCGTGGATTGCACGACGTCCGGGATCCGCTCCAGATCGGCGATGCGGATGCCGCCGCCCAGCGCGTACGCCAGCAGGTACATCATGAGCATCTGGCCCGTATAGGTCTTGGTTGCGGCGACGCTTTTCTCGCGGCCGGCGCGCACCAGGAAGACGTGTTCGGCGATCCGCGCCATGGCGCTGCCGCTCTCATTGGTGATGCCCAGAGTGAGCGCGCCCTGCTGCCGCGCGCGCTCCAGCACCAGATTGGTGTCGGTGGATTCGCCCGATTGCGAGATCCCGACCACCAGCGCATCGCGATAGTCCACGCGTGCTTCGTAGAGCGTGGCGATGGAGGGCGCGGCCAGCGAGACCGGAATTCCGGTGGTGATCTCCAGCAGATAGCGGCCGAACAGCGCGGCGTTGTCGCTGGTGCCGCGGGCCACCAGAACTACCAGGCGGGGGCGCTGCTTCTCCAACAGACGCTTGAACTTTTCAACGCTGCGCAATTCGGCGGACAGCGTCCGCTCCAGCGCTTCCGGCTGCTGCCGGATCTCTTCGAGCATACGGGACATTGCTCTCAAGATAGCAAGGGTTGGGTGGAGCGCGGCGGATTTTAGATCCTACGGCCACTTACATCAGGGATGTGGGGCGCCTCGTCCATGTTTTCCCGTTGCCCGCGGCGATCGTTTCCATGTCTTTCACATAGGCCGTGGCCTGGGTGAGGATGTGGTGCAGATCGTTGCCGATGCTGATGAACGTGAAGTCCTTCGCCAGAAACTCGGCCACGCGGGATGTGCCGAACAGGAACAGGCCGAGGATCACATTGTTGCGCTTGGCCGCCGCGCGCAGCTTATCCGTGGCCTCCTGCAATTCGGGCGACGTATACATGTGCGGGAACTCGTACTTTTCGTAGAGTCCCATGGACATGCACAGGTCATTTTGACCCAGGAACAGAATGTCAACGCCCGGCACCGCGGCGATCTCGTCGATGTTCTCGATGCATGATGCCGTCTCCACCTGCAGCGCCACGATGGTGTTGCTGTTGGCTGCGCCGGCATATCCAAGCAGTCCCGCACGGTTCATGCTTCGCTGCGGAAAATAGACCGAACGTGTTCCCGTCGTGGGGTAGCGCGCGCACGTCACCGCCTGCCGGGCCTCGTCCGCCGTGTTGATGTAGGGCACCAGCACGCCGTCCGCCCCCATATCGAGCGATTGTTGAATACCGCCTCGATCGTGATAACCCGCCACGCGCACCATGGATTTGGCGCCGCCGTTGGAAATCCCCGCCAGCATGGCCGACAACTCCAGATAGCCCATCGGTCCGTGCTGCGTGTCCACCAGCAGCCAGTCATAGCCGCTATGTGCCATCTGCTCGGCTACCGTGGGGCTGTGCGAGTTCAGAAAAAGTCCCAATTTCGGGTGACCTTCGCGCAGTTGCGTCTTGAAGTCAGCCCCACTGAGGGTATTAGTCATTCGGTCCAGTTTCCTCCAAGAGGGAAGTATACACCGGCAATCCAGGAAGGTGAGGGACGACCGGTCGATTTCGTTGCGCCGTCAGATCTTGAAAAAAATCTGCCGCTTGTAGAGCCAGTAACACACGTACCACAAAAGCGAGAGCACCAGCATCTGTTGCGGAATCGCGCCGAAATCACCAAGGATCTTGAAATTGCCGGTAAAGCTCAGCAGGCCGCGATGGAGCCAGCCCCTGATGCCGATTTGCCCCAGCGAATAGATAAAAATCGAGTTCATGCCGAGCACCAGGAAGGGGAAGGCCCATCGCTTCACCTGTTTCACTTCGATAATCCAATAAAATGCCGCCAGCATCAAAATCACCCATCCGCTGCTGAAGAACGCGAAGGAGTCGGTCCACAGCCGTTTCACCATCGGATTAAACGGTTGCAGCGCCATGCCGAGAATGAATCCCGCTGCCGCACACGCGGTCAGCACCCGCAGCTTATAAGCGTGCGATCGGTCGGTGCGCAGCAGCGCCCCCGCCCAGCAGCCGAACAGAATCGTAATCGCGTTTCCGATGAAGTTAATGGTGGTGTAGTAGCCGGAGTAGTTGTAACCGAGCAGCTTCAGGTCGATCACCGCGCCGATATTGCCGGTCTGCGACCACGGACCATCCGGCGCGGGAAAAATGGCGAACAACGCCCAATATCCGGCCAGCATCGCTACAGCCGTCGCCACCTGCTTACCGAAGTCCATCCGTGTGATCAGGAAGCAAATCACGTATCCGAACGCAATCTGGCACAACACGTTGATGAACTGCAGCTTCAAACCGCTACGGGATCCCCAGTTCGAGTAGATATTGCTCAGCACGATCAGCAGGAAGGCACGCCAAAGCACATGCTTCAACAGAGACAGTGTACTTGCGCCATTCGCTATGCGACGCGCCAGAGCGAACGGCATTGCCACACCGACCATGAACGTGAATGCCGGTTGGATCAGGTCCCAGAAGGTACAGCCCTCCCACGCCGCGTGGTCCGCCTGCGCCGCCAGCCAGGCCCATCCAGGATGATCTTTGAGCACCCCGAATCCGAAGCCCTCGGAAACCAGCAGCAACATGATGAATCCGCGATACGCGTCCAGGGAAACCAGCCGGGTCGATGCCGCTCGCGGAGTGGCGCCGGATTCCTCTGCTCTCCGGCGCTCCGCAGGCATGGCGGCCACTGTCTCTGGCCGCGTGGTTTGAACCGGCATGGTCCCTCCTTCCTTCAGCTTCGGACTCGAATTGTATCTCACCCGGCGGGAGGCGGGGGCATTAGCCGTGCTAACGCCCTCCATGCCGGAACGATCACGCCGTCATCGTCGCCGAACCCTGCAGCGCCTTCAGCAGGGCGACGCCGTTGGGACTTCCCAGACCGGTGCAGGCATCCCAGTTGCGCGCTGCCTGGTAGCCGCCGTTATTGCCCGTCGCAATGTCACGGAATGCCGGAGATCCAATCCGGTACAAGGCGGGCTGCACAAACCCTACCGGGCGCCCCAACTGCCCGTTGATCAACGCAATCAGGCCCGCCCACAGGGGCGCGACGGCGCTGGTGCCCCCGATCACCGTGTTCTTTCCGTCTACGCGCACCTGATAGCCCGTTTCCGGATCGGCATCGCCGGAAACGTCCGGAACGCCGCGTCCGGCAAATTTGGTTTCCGGATGCGCCGGCACGCCAGCCGAGCTTTGATAACTCGGGCGCGCAAAAATCCGGCTGACTCCTCCACCGGTCGCACCTTCGTCCTTTGCCAGTTCGTTCCAGACCGTCTCGCTCGTGATCTGTCCCTTGCTGCTGTCCAGCCGCGTACCTCCGCAGGCCAGCACGGGTGGCAAAGATGCCGGCAAATCCACGTGCAGCTTTTTGTCCGTTACGCCGTCGGTAGCGCCATCGTCGCCCGAGGCCGCCGTCACCGTCACGCCTACCGCGGCGGCATCCGTGCATGCCGCCAGCATGGCGTTGCGTGCCTGCTGCGTCCAGGAGTCTTCAGGTCCGCCCCAACTGATCGAGATCACCGAAGGCTTGTTCACCGTGTCGTGCACGGCGGAGGTAATCGCATCGTGGAATCCCTGATCGGTATTCGGCGCAAAATATACGACAATGCGCGCGCCGGGAGCTACCGCGCCGGCCACTTCGATATCCAGCATCACCTCGCCATCGGAATCCTCGTCCACGCCCGGCTTGTTGGCGCCGTGATCCACCGAAACCGAGGAGACCGCGGGTGTCTTGATGCCCAGTTTGGAGAAATACGTATTGAGGTCGGCAGTCTTGTATCCGCCGCCCAGCTCGATGATCCCGATGGTTTGTCCCTTCCCGGTCCCGCCCGGAGGGAAATTATACATTTGCGCTACGGCCGCCGGCGAAAGACCGGCCGATGCAAGCGCGGCATGAGCCTTCCGCAAATGCGGCTTGGCAACCGGACGATTATCCAATCCAAGCACAGCCGTCACCACATTCTGCAAATTCTCCGGGATCATGATTGGGCCGGTGCGCCCGCGGTAGCCCCCGGCCGGGGCTTCATAGGTCGCCAATGAAGTTCCGAAAGCCTTCTGCATGTTCTCGACGGTACCCGTCAGCACCACCGACCGTTTGGCGGCGCTCCGTTCCACTACGGTCAAATCGTTTTCGTGCGCAAAGGCCTCCACCAGCGCGAGGTCCGCCGGGTCCGCGCCGTGCAGTACGGCGAATTCCTCGCGCGAGTGATAGTTGACGGTTTGGGAATCCTGAAAACCGAACTCCTCGGCAGCCGGTAACTGTGTGCGGGCCCTGCGCCGCAATACTACAGTTACCTGGACCATTTCATGACTGTCGACGGGACGCGGCGCCGAAGCGCTGGCGACCGGTTCGCGCTCGCTTCCTGGTAAGGCAACTTTCTTTTGCGAAGCCATAATTCGTTCTCCTCAGACTTTAAGCCGCATTGGCTCGCAAGAAAGCTACGTCCGGTAAGCCAAAATTGCAATAGCCATTTCATACCATCCGGCCGAGCCGCGACCGCAAGGAAGCGTATTAAGAAGTACCAATTAAAACGGAGTGATCGGGCGATTATCCGAGCCCATACGGAACGTATGCGTGGCGGCCGCCGCGCCGGGCGGCAGTGTGATCAGGTGCGGACGAATCAGCACCAAGACCTCACCGTCGTCCGAGCTCTTCGTGTGCACACTGGTGAGCGCACCCAGGATCGGAATCCGCGTGATGCCGGCCAGCCCCGCAATCGTTCGTGCCTGATCGCGATCCATCAGGCCGGCCACTGCCGCCCACTCGCCGAACCGCAGATCCGCTTTATTCTTGAGCACACGGCTGGAGATCACGGGAATCCCATTGACGGAGGACCCGGCGAGCACCTTAAACTCGGAATCGATATCCAGCGTAACCGATTCCATACCGTGCACCGTGGGTGTCAGTTTGAGATTGAGGCCAAGGTCTTCGAAGGTAAACGATGGCGGCGGAGTGTAGGCAGTACCGCCCTGGCTAAAGCTCTGCGGACCGAAGTAGCCGGCGGTCAGAATCGGATACCGGTCGCCCACGTGGAATGAGGCCGGCTGATTGTCCACCGATCGCAGCTCCGCTTCCAGCAGCGTCTTGCCCGAGGACGCGGACATCGTTGCCACCAGCGCCGAACTGAGGATGTTGATTCCCATCAGGCTCGACGTGGTCACGCTGCGCGCCAGATTGGCGAACGTGAAAAGGTTCCGCAGCGGTACCACGGAAAAGGTGTTCGCCAGATCAACCCCGTAAGTCACGGCATCGTTGCGGCTGACTTCCATGAACTTGATCTCGATGGACACCTGCGCGCGCGGTGAGGACAAGTCCTCGAACATCAGGCGCGCCGGAATGACCTTCGAAATGCGGTCGCGCAGAATCACGCTGTTATTCTGCGTGTCGAACGCCACCTTCTCGATTGCGAAGGCCTGCTGCACGGCCGTGACAATGGAATTGAAGTCCTGCGGATTGGTGGTCTCCGGAAGGTGCAATTCGATGGCGGCGGTCGGCTCGCGCTCGGTACGTTTCTGCGGCGTGTCCTTGACCACCAGAAAGATGCGCTTGGTGAGGGGCACGATGAAGCTGCCGGTAGCTGCTTCGAGGCCGTGCAGGGCATCCCGGTAGTCCGAGTTCGACATTTCGAAACGGAAAGTGGAGCCAGCCGGAAAATCGTCGTCGAAGACGCAATCGAGGTCGAAGGACTTGGCCACCTTTTCAAACAGCGCTTTGGCATCCCCGCGCAAATCGAAGTCCTGCCGTCCCGGCTTTGCCTCCAGCTCGACGGGAGGAAGGAGTTTGCGGGCTTCCACGCGGTCGGCAAGCGTGGCTTCAGGCAGGGGAGGCGCCGGTGGCGTGTCGTCGATACTGTCGGCGGCGTCGTCGAGAGCCGATACGGATGGCGTCACTTTGGCTTCGAGGGCGGCGCGCGTGCGTACCGCCTGGCTGCGCTGCCAGTACGTCTTGTTCTGCGGAGACATAGCGGCCGCCTGGGAATAGAGCAGATAGGCTTCGGCCATACGACCGGCCCGTTCCGCTCGGCGGCCCCTCAGGTATAGATCGTTGCCGGAGGGGCCCTGTCCTGCCAGGGCGCCTGCCAGCACGAGCCAGACCAGCGCTAAACGTGTCCACACATACTAATGACGCGGCGCTACGTTTCCGCGTGCAGGTGTTTAACGTGCGAATCTGTTGCTATGAGAAGCGGATTCACGGAGTTACGGCAATTGATCCTGAAGAATCCAATGGAGGTCATTCTGCCATTGGGAATCTTTGCCGTTACCTTCCTGGCAGGCTGGGTAGCTCGCCGCCTGGTACTGCGGGCTCTGAATGCCTGGACCAGACGAACCGGCAGCCGGACCGGCGCCGTGCTGCACGATGCCTTTCGAGGGCCCACGTTGATCTGGGCGCTGATTCTGGCCGTCCATTTGGCATTCCAGGGGTCGGACCTGCCATCGAAATTCACCCACCCCTTCGCGAATCTGCTGCTGGTGCTCTGGATCATTTCTCTCACCCTGATGTGTATGCGCATCGTGGGCGACATGGTTCGCTACCAGGGCAGCCGGATCCCGGGCGCACTTCCGGTTACGACCCTGACCCAGAATCTGGCCCAGATCTCGGTGGTGATTCTGGGCATCCTGATCATTCTGGGCCACTTCAATGTGTCAATCACGCCTATCCTGACAGCCTTGGGAGTTGGCGGTCTGGCAGTCGCTCTGGCGCTTCAGGACACTCTTTCGAACCTCTTCGGAGGCTTCTATGTGGCTGTCGCGGGCCAGGTGCGTCTGGGCGACTATGTCAAGCTGAACTCCGGTGAAGAAGGGTATGTGACCGACATCGGATGGCGGTCTACCACGTTTCGCGCATTGGCGAATAACACGATCATCGTGCCCAACGCGAAGCTGGCGCAGGCGATTGTGACGAACTACAACCTGCCGGAAAAGCGTATGGCGGCCAATTTCGTGGTGACGGTGGATTACAATTGCGACCCGGACGCAGTCGAGCGGGCACTCGGGGAGATCTTGGCAAAGGCCGCCCCGGAAATTCCAGGAATGCTGCAGGACCCGGCGCCGTCGGTGGCCTTCGATCCTGGTTTTGGAGACGGGGGAATGGGTTTTAGCGTCAACTTCCAGGTGGCGGACTTTGCGAGCCAGGGACCGGTTCGTAACGAGTTGAGAAAAAGAGTGTTAACCCGCTTTAGGGCGGACAGGATCGAGATCTCGTATCCCACGCGAACGGTCTTCCTGCGGGATCGCGGGCTCAAACAGGAGGGTGAATCGGCGGGCAACAAGGAAAATTGATCAGGCATATCGAAGTTTTTTGTCGGAAACTTGCCAAGTCGTGATCGGTTTGTTACTCTAATTGAAGTCAGCCGAAAGCAACCGACCGAAACTCTGGTCGAACGCAATCAAACCGAAATTCTCCGGCTCGGTCCACTCTCTGGTAGAGACGTGCGAGAACGAGTCGAAACAAGTTTCGAGGCCTGCCAGTGATTGCCATATTACGATGTGGTAGTTATTGAGCGCAGATCATTGACAATCTGGTTGGATGCAGTAAAGAAACACTTCGTCAGAACTTTGAGTAAACCGGAGCGAGATTAAAACTCACAATATCAAACGAGAGTTTGATCCCGGCTCAGAATCAACGCTGGCGGCGCGCCTAACACATGCAAGTCGAACGAGAAAGTGGAGCAATCCATGAGTACAGTGGCGTACGGGTGAGTAACACGTGGGTAATCTACCTTTTAGTGAGGAATAACCGAGGGAAACTTCGGCTAATACCGCATAAGCCTGAGAAGGGAAAGCAGAAATGCGCTGAAAGAGGAGCCCGCGGCCGATTAGCTAGTTGGTGAGGTAAGAGCCCACCAAGGCAGAGATCGGTAGCCGGCCTGAGAGGGCACACGGCCACACTGGCACTGAAACACGGGCCAGACTCCTACGGGAGGCAGCAGTGGGGAATCTTGCACAATGGGGGAAACCCTGATGCAGCGACGCCGCGTGAGCGATGAAGCCCTTCGGGGTGTAAAGCTCTTTCGTCAGGGAAGATAGTGACGGTACCTGGAGAAGCAGCTGCGGCTAACTACGTGCCAGCAGCCGCGGTAATACGTAGGCAGCAAGCGTTGTTCGGAGTTACTGGGCGTAAAGGGTGTGTAGGCGGTTCTTTAAGTTTGGTGTGAAATCTCCCGGCTTAACCGGGAGGGTGCGGTGAATACTGAGGGACTAGAGTACGGGAGAGGAAAGTGGAATTCCTGGTGTAGCGGTGAAATGCGTAGATATCAGGAGGAACACCGGTGGTGTAGACGGCTTTCTGGACCGAACTGACGCTGAGACACGAAAGCGTGGGTAGCAAACAGGATTAGATACCCTGGTAGTCCACGCCCTAAACGATGCATATTTGGTGTGGGCAGTTCATTCTGTCCGTGCCGGAGCTAACGCGTTAAATATGCCGCCTGGGGAGTACAGTCGCAAGGCTGAAACTCAAAGGAATTGACGGGGGCCCGCACAAGCGGTGGAGCATGTGGTTCAATTCGACGCAACGCGAAGAACCTTACCTGGGCTCGAACGGCTTCTCAACGCCGGTGGAAACACTGGTACCCCGCAAGGGGGTGGAGTCGAGGTGCTGCATGGCTGTCGTCAGCTCGTGTCGTGAGATGTTGGGTTAAGTCCCGCAACGAGCGCAACCCCTGTCCTGTGTTGCCATCATTCAGTTGGGAACTCGCAGGAGACCGCCAGCGATAAGCTGGAGGAAGGTGGGGATGACGTCAAGTCCTCATGGCCTTTATGTCCAGGGCTACACACGTGCTACAATGGACGGTACAAAGCGCAGCAAACCCGCGAGGGGGAGCCAATCGGAAAAAACCGTTCTCAGTTCGGATTGCAGGCTGCAACTCGCCTGCATGAAGCTGGAATCGCTAGTAATGGCAGATCAGCACGCTGCCGTGAATACGTTCCCGGGCCTTGTACACACCGCCCGTCACATCACGAAAGTGGATTGTACTAGAAGTCTGCAGGCTGACCCGCAAGGGGGGCAGCGGCCCAAGGTATGATCCATGATTGGGGTGAAGTCGTAACAAGGTAGCCGTAGGAGAACCTGCGGCTGGATCACCTCCTTTCTAAGAGAGACCGTGGATGGAGTTTCTGAAAGTCAAAAGCGCTTGAGTGTACAGCGTGGACGAGTAGGGAGCAGTCGTTCCATTCCATAAACCACTGATGGATTTCCGGGTTAAACCGGAGAAACATTAGTGAGCACGCTACCGGATCTCCACTTAAAGCATATGGGAGTGAATCTGAAAGCGGTTGGGGGCTTGATGTCCCTGATCCCTGTATCCAACTGGCCTCGATTACATCTCGAAGGCAGCGGTATCTGAAGAACATACCGCGGCACTTAAAAGGGGCTGTAGCTCAGCTGGGAGAGCGCCTGATTTGCACTCAGGAGGTCGCCGGTTCGATCCCGACCAGCTCCACCAGTGTTGGGACGGCAAACACGTTGTTCGAAAGACGTGGGCCCGTAGCTCAGATGGCTAGAGCGCACCCCTGATAAGGGTGAGGTCGATGGTTCGATTCCATCTGGGCCCACCATCCAACCGAGAGCGAGAAGTAAGAGATCAGCAATGAGTTTGAATGAGAGAGAATCTCGTTTGAACTGATTGCTGAGGCAATCGAGATCTTTGACAACTGAATATTGACGGGCATTATAAACACAAGTGTATAAAGCGCGTAGAAAGTAGCGTCTGCAAGGCAGCGAAAAGCTGGGCAGAACGACTCCACGGGTCAATACGTGGGGAAGGAAGCCTGGTGGGAAGCTGTAAAAAATGTGTTTGTGTGAGAAGTAGATTTTATGGTCAAGCTACTAAGGGCGTGTGTGTGGATGCCTAGGCGCAATTAGGCGAAGAAGGACGTGATCAGCTGCGATAAGCTTCGGGAAGCCGCTAATAGGCTATGATCCGGAGATTTCCGAATGGGGAAACCCAACGAGTGTGAACATTCGTTACCGTCATCTGAATATATAGGGTGGCGGAGCAAACCGGGGGAAGTGAACCATCTCAGTACCCCGAGGAGAAGAAAACAACCGTGATTCCGATAGTAGTGGCGAGCGAACTCGGAAGAGCCTAAACCTGGCAATTCGCAAGGAGAGCCAGGGGTTGCAGGACCACAATTACTTACTGGATGCTCTTCGAGAGAGGGGATCGAGTAGGTAAAAAGAGGGATAGGAAAGTGTTAATTGAACGGTCTGGAAAGGCCGGCCATAGAGCGTGACAGCCGCGTAAGTGAAAATGCAATCCTCCTTCCAGTGGCTCCTAAGTAGGGCGGGGCACGAGAAACCCTGCTTGAATCCGCCGGGACCATCCGGCAAGGCTAAATACTCAATTGCGACCGATAGTGAACCAGTACCGTGAGGGAAAGGTGAAAAGAACCCCTGCGAGGGGAGTGAAATAGTACCTGAAACCACACGCCTACAAGCAGTTGGAGGGCTATGCTCCGCAAGGAGAATGCCTGACATCGTGCCTATTGCATAATGAGCTGGCTAGTTATTCTCAGTGGCAAGGTTAAGCGCAAGCGAGCCGAAGCGAAAGCGAGTCTGAACAGGGCGATGGAGTCGCTGGGAATAGACGCGAAGCGGGATGATCTACCCTTGGCCAGGATGAAGGCCGTGTAACAGCGGCTGGAGGTCCGAACCAGTGTTGGTTGAAAACAGCTTGGATGAGCTGAGGGTAGGGGTGAAAGGCTAATCAAATTCCGTGATAGCTCGTTCTCTCCGAAATAGCTTTAGGGCTAGCCTCTCGTGGTCCGTCGCGGTGGTAGAGAACTGATTGGACTAGGGGCCTTCCCGGGTTACCGAATCCAACCAAACTGCGAATGCCGTGAATGTGTAGCGAGGGAGTCAGACAGTGGGGGCTAAGCTTCATTGTCGAAAGGGAAACAGCCCAGACCGTCAACTAAGGTCCCCAAATTCATGCTCAGTGGGAAAGGAAGTCGGGACGCTCAGACAGCCAGGAGGTTGGCTTAGAAGCAGCCATCCTTTAAAGAAAGCGTAATAGCTCACTGGTCGAGCGGCTCGGTGCCGACAATATAACGGGGCTTAAGCATGATACCGAAGTTACGGATTCGTCGATCTTCGGATGTACGAATGGTAGGAGAGCGTTCTCAACAGCTGTGAAGGTGTACCGAAAGGAGCGCTGGAGCGTTGGGAAGTGACTCTGCCAGCATAAGTAGCGAGAAACCACGTGCGAACCGTGGTCGCCGTAAGTCTAAGGATTCCTGAGAAAGGTTAATCCGCTCAGGGTTAGTCGGAGCCTAACGCGAGGCCGAAAGGCGTAGCGGATGGACAGCAGGTTAACATTCCTGCACTACCTTATTTCGATCAAGACCGATGGGGGGACGCGGACCGTAAGCCCTGGGGCGCAATGGTTACAAACCAGGGTGAAGGGAGATCCGGAGAGGCAAATCCGCCGGGTCGTCCGCCAGGAAAATCCTCTAAGGAGAGATAAGGTATCCGTACCACAAACCGACACAGGTGGACGAGAAGAATATTCTAAGGCGCTCGGGTGATGGTAGGTTCAGGAACTAGGCACATTAGCACCGTAACTTCGGGAGAAGGTGTGCCCACCTAAGACGTGGGTCGCAGTGAAATGTCTCAGGCGACTGTTTAACAAAAACACAGGTCTCTGCAAAGTCGAAAACGACGTATAGGGGCTGACGCCTGCCCGGTGCCGGAAGGTTAAAGGGAGAGGTCAGCGCAAGCGAAGCTTTGAACTGAAGCCCCGGTGAACGGCGGCCGTAACTATAACGGTCCTAAGGTAGCGAAATTCCTTGTCGGGT
The DNA here is from genome assembly GCA_963792055.1 of uncultured Solibacteraceae bacterium. Classification (GTDB taxonomy): domain Bacteria; phylum Acidobacteriota; class Terriglobia; order Bryobacterales; family Bryobacteraceae; genus Solibacter. Next base: position 326,321 of record CAWBUV010000015.1, read on the forward strand.
AAGTTCCGACCTGCACGAATGGCGTAACGATCTGAGAACTGTCTTAACCTGCCGCCCGGCGAACTTGTGGTCCCGGTGAAGACGCCGGGTGCCCGCTACTAGACGGAAAGACCCCGTGCACCTTTACTATACTCTTTCATGGAACTATGGGGCGATCTGCGCAGGATAGGTGGGAGGCTTTGAAGTCGGGTTTTCGGACTCGGCGGAGCCAACGGTGAGATACCACCCTGATCGTTCTGTGGTTCTAACCTCCATCCGTAATCCGGATGAGGGACAGTGGAAGGCGGGTAGTTTGACTGGGGCGGTCGCCTCCTAAACGGTAACGGAGGCGCGCGAAGCTAGGTTCAGGCGGTTTGGAAATCCGCCGACGAGTGCAAAAGCATAAACCTGGTTAACTGCGAGACCAACAAGTCGAGCAGATACGAAAGTAGGCTTTAGTGATCCGGTGGTTCTGTATGGAAGGGCCATCGCTCAACGGATAAAAGGTACGCCGGGGATAACAGGCTGATCGGAGTCAAGAGTTCACATCGACGCTCCGGTTTGGCACCTCGATGTCGGCTCATCGCATCCTGGGGGTGTAGAAGCTCCCAAGGGTTAGGCTGTTCGCCTATTAAAGCGGTACGTGAGCTGGGTTCAGAACGTCGCGAGACAGTTCGGTCCCTATCTGTGGTGGGCGTAGGAGATTTGAGGGGGCCTGCCCTTAGTACGAGAGGACCGGGGTGGACGAACCTCTTGTGATCCAGTTGTCCCGCCAGGGGCACCGCTGGGTAGCGAAGTTCGGTCAGGATAAACGCTGAATGCATATAAGCGTGAAACCTTCCCCAAGATGAGATCTCCCAAGCGAAAGCTAAGAAGGGCACAGGTAGACTACCTGTTTGATAGGACGGATGTGTAAGCGTAGCAATGCGTTGAGCTGACCGTTACTAATCGCCCGTTCGGCTTGACCATAAAATACTACTGTTCACACAAGCACTGTGTGGACGCTACTTGAATACCTTCGTTTAGCCCGTCAATATTCAGTCCAAAGGAACCACCAACCGCTCCCGTAACGGGAGCTCTGATTGGCTCTTTGGAATTGTCACCAGTTTCTGGGTGACCCTAGCGAGGAGGACCCACCCGTTCCCATCCCGAACACGGTAGTTAAGCTCCTCAGCCCCGATGGTACTGCACGCGCAAGTGTGTGGGAGAGTAGGACGTCGCCCGGTTTAATTCAAAGGCCTTCGCTTCGGCGGAGGCCTTTTGTCATGTTCCTCACCCTGATTCCCGCCGATTTTGTTTGCCCCCACTTTCCGGCCCGTGCTATATTCGAATCGCGTTTGACAAGCTTCCGCGAATCCGGCCGAGTGTAACTGTGAGCTTTCCCGCTTGTGTGCCCTCCCCGATAAGCCCCGCTTTCAAATTGACAGGAGACTAGAGTGAAGAACATATTCGTAGGCAACCTGGATTTCAATGCCTCCGAAGAGGGTGTCCGCAGCCTCTTCGAACGCTACGGCCAGGTGAATAGCGCCCGAATCATGACGGATCGTGAAACCGGACGTTCGCGCGGTTTCGCATTCGTCGAAATGGAAAATGAAGGCGAGGCGGATCAGGCCATTTCCGCCCTCAATGGTTACACGCTGGACGGACGTGCACTGAATGTCAACGAAGCCCGTCCCAAGCCCGACCGCGGCTTCGGCGGCGGCGGTGGCGGTGGCGGTCGAGGCTTCGGCGGCGGCGGCGGTGGACGCCCCGGTGGCGGTGGCGGCGGTGGCGGCCGGCGGCCGGGCGGTGGCGGCGGCGGCGGTGGCGGCACCGCCGCGAACCGCGCTGGTAGCCTGAAGCGGATTAATTACGACGGGGAGCGTTTTTGCGACGCTCCCCGTTCTGCGTTTAGGGGGCTGGACTGGGCTGGGGGCAGGCCCGAAGGCCCCGTCCTACACTCCCCGGGTGCCGTTTTCCAGGAACGCGCGCAGGCGGTGGCTGCGGCTGGGGTGGCGCAGTTTGCGCAGCGCCTTGGCTTCGATCTGGCGGATCCGCTCGCGCGTCACGGCGAAATTCTGGCCCACCTCTTCCAGCGTGTGCTCGCTTCCGTCTTCCAGGCCGAAGCGCATCTTGATGATCTTCTCTTCGCGCGGCGTGAGCGTCTTCAGCACCTGCGCGGTCTGCTCGCGCAAATTCAGATTGATCACCGCGTCGGAAGGCGAAATTCCGTTCTGGTCGACGATGAAGTCGCCCAGATGCGATTCTTCCTCTTCGCCGATCGGCGTCTCGAGCGAAATCGGCTCCTGCGCCACGCGCAGCACTTTGCGCACCTTCGACACCGGCAACTGCAGCCGCTTGGCGAGTTCCTCGTTGGTCGGCTCGCGCCCCAGTTCCTGCACCATCTGCCGCGACGTGCGGATCAGCTTGTTGATGGTCTCGATCATGTGCACCGGAATACGGATGGTGCGCGCCTGGTCGGCGATGGCGCGCGTGATGGCCTGCCGCACCCACCAGGTGGCGTAGGTCGAGAACTTGTAGCCGCGGCGGTACTCGAACTTGTCCACCGCCTTCATCAGGCCGATGTTGCCTTCCTGGATCAGGTCCAGGAACTGCAGCCCGCGATTGGTGTAGCGCTTGGCGATGCTGACCACCAGGCGCAGGTTGGCCTCGATCAGCTCCTTCTTGGCGGTCTCGGCTTCCTGGTGGGCCTGGGTGATGATCTCGAGCGTGCGCCGCAGTTCGGCCGCGCGAGGCGCCGAACATGCTCTTCCATCTGCTGCAGCCGCTGTCCGAAGGCGCGCTGTTCCTTGCGCAGTTCCTTGATGCCTTCGGCGCGCGCGCCCGGCCAGGTCTCCAGCTTGCGCTGCGTCTTGGCGAGGTCGTTCTCGAGCGGCTGCAGTTCTTCCACCGCGGCGCGCAGGCGGTCGATCAGATGACGGATGACCGGGCGACTGGAACTTGATGGCGCGGCACAGGCGCGAGGTGCGCACGATCAGCCGGCCCAGTTCCCACAGCTGCCGGCGGTACTGCTTCGGCTTCATGCCGCGCGGGATGGCCAGCAGTTTCTGCCGGCACTGCAGGATCTTCCTGTAGTGGCGTGCCGACGTCCTCGCAGGCTGCGGGCGAACTCCTGGCGCTTCTCCTCGACCACCTCGTCGGTCAGCATGGGATCGGCGATCTGAGATGACGTCGCGGGCGGAGAGCGTGTCCTGCAGCACCTCTTCGCCCATGCGCGATGATTTCCTGGATCACCAGCGGCGCGCGGAAAAGCGATTTGAGCACGGTGCTCTGGCCGCGCTCGATGCGGCGCGCGATTTCGACTTCGCCTTCGCGCGTGAGCAGGGGCACCGTGCCCATCTCGCGCAGGTACATGCGGACCGGATCGTTGACCTTCTCGCCGACTCCGGCGGGCAGTTCGAGATCGATCAGCTCTTCGCCGGATTCTTCGATCTTCTTCTCGAAATCCTTGGGCTCTTCGAGGATTTCGATGCCGGCGACATCGAGGCCGGCCAGCACGTCGTCGAGATCGGCGCCGCCGGCGAGATCGCCGGGCAGGACTTCGCTGACTTCGTCGTACAGGACGTAGCCCTTTTCCTTGCCCATCTGAACGAGCCTTTGAAGCCCGTCGTATTTATCGTCTAGCGCCACTGAAGCCCCGTACTCCCAGCGGATGAATAATCCAGATCATTGTACACCACTGCGCGTAGCACAATTGCTGCGGCTAAATTGTCATCACGGCGCCTCCGCGACGACCGTCTCGAGGCCCTGCAATTCCATCGTCAAACGCAGCGCTTCTTCGAACTTCCCGGTCGCGTTCCGATTCGCTGATCCGCGCCTTCAACTGCACGCGCCGGTTGCTGCTGCTCGCTGCGCTGCATGCTTCCGAGCGCGGCCATCACCTCCTCGCGCGAGATCTCGCCGTCCTCGTTCAACACGGCCTGCGCCAGCAGGTTCTGGTCGGCTTCTTCCAGGCGCGCGTTGACCTCGTCGAAGCCCACGCGGCCGCCCGCATCGTCCAGCGCGAAGATGGCCTGAAAGATGCGGCGCGAGGGCAGCGTGTCCGATGGTCTCCAGTGATCTTCATCTGCTCGATCATCTCGGCGCGCAATCTCCGCATCGCGTCAACAGATGCGATCAGCAGCATGCGCTCGTCGTGGCGCAGCGGGCTCTTCGGGCCGCTCGGATGGCTTCTCGCTGCGCTCGGCGACCGCCTTGCGGAAATGGTCGAGCACCATGCCCTGCGCTCCACTCCGAGATAGCCCGCGACGTCGTTGGCGATGGTCATGCGCTCCAGCTGGTCGGAGATGCGCTGCACTTTCGGCAGCAGGAAATTCAGCACCGCCACCTTGCCCTCGGAGGTGCGCATGTCGTGCTTGGCGCGGGCCCGGTCGGCCAGCCAGTAGAAGTAGCCCTTGGCGCCGTCGAGGCGCTCCTGGTAGGCCGTCGGCGCCGCGCTCCTTGCAGTACTCGTCGGGATCGAGACCGCCATCGAGTTCCACGATGCGCACCTGCATGCCTTCGGCGAGCAGCAGATCGATGGAGCGTTCGGCGGCGTTGGCGCCCGGCGGCGTCCGGATCGAAGTTGACGGCGATGCGGTGCGAGTGCCGTTTCACGCGCCTGCACCTGCTCGTCGGTGAGCGCGGTACCGCAACTGGCCACCACGTTGCGGAAGCCCGCCGCCGTCACGCCGATCGCGTCCATATAGCCTTCCACCAGGATCACCCGGTCGTCTTTGCGCATCGGCCTCCTTTGCGCGGTGCAGGTTGTAGAGCACGTGGCTCTTCTTGTAGATCGGCGTTTCGGGCGAATTCAGGTACTTGGGCTCGTCTTCGGCGGCCAGCGCGCGTCCGCCGAACGCGATGATCTTGCCCGACTCGTTGTGGATCGGAAACATCAGCCGGTTGCGAAAGCGGTCGTAGAGGCTGCCGTCCTGCCGCTTGCCGACCAGGCCCGGATTGCTCCATCTGCGCCACGGGGAAACCGTGCTGCTCGAAGAGGCGCACCAGGGCGCGTCCCGAGCGGTCCGAGTAGCCGAGTCCGAAGTGCTCCACGGTCTCCGGGGCGAGGCCGCGTTTGGCGATGTAGGCGCGCGCCGCTTCGCCCGCCTGCGAGTTCAGATTGGCGCGGAAATGTCTCCTCGGCCAGTTCGTGCATGGCCAGCAGGGCGCCGCGCAGTTTGGAATCCTCGTCGGCGTAGTTGGAGCGCTTGGGCATGGGGATGCCGTAGCGCTCGGACGAGCGACTTGAGGGCCTCGTAGAAGCTGAGCCCTTCCTTCTCCATCACGAACTTGATCACATCGCCGCCGGCGCCGCAGGAGAAGCACTTGTAGAACTGGTGCACCACGTGGACCGTGAAGGACGGGACTCTTCTCGTTGTGGAAGGGGCAGAGCCCCATGTAGCGGTTGGCGCCGGCGCGGCGCAGCCTGCACGTACTCGCCGACCACGCTGACGATGTCCACCGAGGACTTGAGTTGCTCGACGAAATCCATGGCGCCCCTTGCAGGCCATTATCCCGCACCGGAGCAATCTTGACACCGGCTACGGTAACAAGGTGACCCTAACCGACGATAGCTTGACCACGGTAGCGCTGGCGACGCTACACTCCTATAATGTCAGCCGGGGAATATCTTCGACGATCTGAGCCCTCACGCCCGGGTGGTCACGGCGGTGCTGCCGTTCGTGCTCGCCGTGTTCGTGCGCCTGCTGCTGGGCAACAACGGCTGACGCGCTGGCTGATTTCGCTGAGCATTCTGTGGTTCGCCGCCAACGTTCTGATGGCGCCGTATTCGGCCGGCATGCGCCAGGACATCCGCAACCTGCGCATCTGCTACCATAGCACGTTCGGTAGACGCCGGTTGACGGCGACCTGTACAGAATCCATACAATGGTGATAAAGGAGGCCGCATGAGATCACTTGGCTTTCCTGAGCTTCTCGTAATCCTCGGAGTCGCCGTACTGTTGTTCGGCGGCAAGAAAATTCCCGAAGTCGCGAAAGGTTTGGGCGAAGGGATCCGCAACTTCAAGACATGCCTTGAAGGGTGACGAAGAGAAGGTCGAAGAAAAGAAGCAGGCGTAGGCTTCGAGGAGCAGCCCGCAAGTTGGGCTGAGTTCGTCTCGGCTTCAAAAGATCCGTAAACAAAACAACCCCGCGAGGCCGATGGGCTTCGCGGGGTTTCTTTTTTGATTCAGCGATTCCTGACCGACTACTTCGCCTTCTTGGGCGGAACGATCGCGTCTTTCGCGCTCTTCGCCACGCGGAATTTCACGACCTTCTTGGCCGCGATTTTGATGGCCTCGCCGGTCGCCGGGTTGCGCCCCATGCGAGCCTTGCGGTCCACGCGCACCAGCCGGCCGATGCCGGGCAGCACGAACACGCCGTTCTTCTTCACTTCCGCGATCGCGGTCGTTGGACAGTTCATCCAGCAAACGCGCGGGCTACCTTGTTGCTGACTTCGCAGGTTTCCGCGAGCGACCTCACCAGTTGCGTCTGGGTCATTCTCACATTCGCCATATTTCTCCTTATGATTCTCTCGCAGCGCTTGCGCGCCACGTTTCCATCGAACAGATTTTCAGCCTCGGAACTCGCAACGAGCTCCGAGCCTTGAACGTAATCAATCATAAGGGAAGGGCATAGGGATGTAAAGGGCAAAACCACGAAAAAGCCCTGATTTTCCGCAGTTTTTTTGCATCGAGGTGCGCTGGAAGCCCCATTTTACGGGCTTTCCGACGAATCCCGCACCCCGGCGCCGCTCCAATACGCGCTTCCGGAGACGCCATCTCGGCGACCTTATTTTTCCGCGATTCGCAAGCGTAACAGCCGGGCTCCCGCGGACGGGAGTCAGGGCGATGCGCACCGCGGCGAAAAGTTTGAGCGGCGGGCCGCCCGCGCTGGTCTCGCCTTCGCCCGCCGAGGCGCTGCCAGCCGGTTGCGCATCTGGTTGAGAAACAGCGACGCACGGCCCCGGATTTCGCCAGCGTGTGACGCAACTTCCGCAGTCCCGATGCCAGCACGCGGCTATGCAGCCCTGGAGCGTCGTCGCCGATGCCGGCCTCCAGTTCCAGGTGGGGCACCAGGGCCGCCGCGGAATCCACCACGACCAGGTCCACCGCGCCGGAGCCCGCCAGGGTGCGCGCGATTTCCAGGCCCTGTTCGGCGGAGGCGGGTTGAGCGAAGGGCATACGCTCCGATGTCGACGCCCAGGCGCGCGGCGTAGGCGGGGTCGAAGGTATGGTCGGCGTCGATCCAGGCGGCGGTGAGCCGTCGCTTCTGAGCGTGCGGCGACGCACTGCAGCGCGAGCGTGGTCTTGCCGCAGCCCGAAGGGCCGAAGAGTTCCACGATGCGGCCGCGCGGAAATCCGCCGCCCAGCGCTGTCATCGAGCGCGCGAAAGCCGGACGGGAAGAAGGAACGGGCGCGCTCGCACGGAGGCTGCATGCGCGCCAGCCGCAGCAGGATCGCCCGCTGGCGTTCCTCTTCCTTGTTCATAGGTTCGGGCCCCGAGGCAACGCCTCCCTCACGGTCGGGGCTCCGATTCGCAGCGGGCGGACTAGCGGCGCGCCTGAGCCGGCTTGGCCACCGGCGGAGCTTCCACGCGGCGCCGCCACGGGCGCTCCGTCGGCCTTGATCAGGCCCAGCGCCTTGCGCAGTTCGGTATCGAGGTGCTGGCGGATGTCCGGATTGTCCTTCAGGAACTGGCGTGCGTTCTCGCGTCCCTGGCCGATGCGGTCGCCCTTGTAGCTGAACCAGGAGCCGCTCTTCTCCACCATGTTCTGCGCCACGCCCAGATCCAGCAGGTCGCCTTCCTTGGAGACGCCTTCGCCGTAGATGATGTCGAACTCGGCCTCGCGGAACGGCGACGCCACCTTGTTCTTCACCACCTTCACTTTGGTGCGGTTGCCGACCACCGCGTCGCCGTCCTTGATGGCCGCGATGCGCCGGATGTCCAGCCGCACCGACGAGTAGAATTTCAGCGCGCGCCCGCCGGTGGTGGTTTCCGGGATTGCCGAACATGACGCCGATCTTCTCGCGGATCTGGTTGATGAAGATCAGGCAGGTGTGCGATTTGCTGACCGATGCCGGTGAGCTTGCGCAGCGCCTGCGACATCAGCCGCGCCTGCACGCCCATGTGGCTGTCGCCCATCTCGCCGTCGAGCTCGGCCTTGGGCACCAGCGCGGCCACCGAATCCACCACCAGCACGTCGATCTGGCCGGAGGCGATCAGGTGCGACGGTGATCTCCAGCGCCTGCTCGCCGTAATCGGGCTGCGAAACCAGCAGGTTGTCCACATCCACGCCGAGTTTGCGGGCGTAGGCCGGATCGAGCGCGTGTTCCACGTCGATGAAGGCCGCGATGCCGCCGGTCTTCTGCGCTTCGGCGATCACCTGCAGCGCGATGGTGGTTTTGCCGGAAGACTCCGGCCCGAAGATCTCGTTGATGCGGCCGCGCGGGAAGCCGCCCACGCCCAGCGCGGCGTCCAGCGAAATCGAGCCGGTCGAGATCACCGAGACCGGTACGATGGCGTCCTTCGACCCCAGACGCAGGATCGAGCCCTTGCCGAACTGTTTCTCAATCTGGCTGAGGGCGAGTTCTAAAGCGCGCGAGCGCTCTTTTTCATCCATGATTGGGTATTGACTCCTGGAATTGTTGGTTAAAGACATATTGTACCAGCCGCTATAATCGGTTTAGAGGTTTTGCTGCATGTTCCCGCGTCTGCTTGCAATCTTCCTCGCGTCCGCGCTTTTGGTTTCCGGCGCCGCCAAGAAGACAACGGCTACGGCGCGCGGCGAAAACGACGACGTGATCCTCAACGTCACCATCTATCTGGACGCCGCGGCGCGTGAAGGAAGCTCTCGGCGACGATCTGGGTGGGCACTACATCGTGGCCGCAGGTGAAAGTGGAGCCCGAAGTACGCAAGGAAATCACCATCGATCGCGACGATTTCATTCTGCGCACCGATAAGGACGGCGACCGCACCAAGCCCATGGCGCCCAAGCCAGATTGCGGGCGGTGGGGGCGCTGGTTCTGACTCGCACTGTCGGTCCCGGCGGAGAGGGCGCCGAACGCAGTCGGGGCTGGAGCATCGGGGGGATGGGAATGGGCGGCGGCGGAATCGGCGGGGGCGGCGGTCCGGAAAATACCGGCGTGAAGGCCACGGCAGAGAAGGGCGGCGAGAAGGAGAGTCCGCTCAAGAAAATGCTGGAGGCCAAGGTGCTGCCGGAGAAGAAGGTCGAAGAACCGGTGACCGGCTTCCTGTACTTCCCCATGGAGAACCAGAAAATGAAGGATCTGGAACTGCTTTACGGCGGCAAGGAAAATCGCATTCGCATGAGGTTTAAATAGCGCAGAGTTAGGTCCTGTACTATGGATTCAGGAGAGGTCGATGGAGAGAATCACAGTAGAATCCATTCCGATCACCATTGGGCACGAGGCAGATGGCCGTTGGTGGGCCGATATTGAGTTGATGCCAGGAGTGATGGCGTACGGCGCAAGTCGCGAGTCGGCGATTGCCGCCGTACGAGCGCTTGCGTTGCGCGTTGCGGCCGATTGCATAGATCACGGCGAGGCGATTCCCGAATCGTTCACGAAGGTTTTTTCAGTGGCATGAGCCATTGGAGATCGGTCAAGGCGAAGCAACTCTGGCTGCCTTATTACGGATAGGATGGGAGGTCGCATGGCAGAATGGTTCTCACCGTCGACTTAAGCGGACAGGGTAGCAGAACTACACGTTTGCGTTTCATGACAACGAAGAAGTCGGCCCGGGACTTCTCGCGCAGATCGCCAAAAAGACGGGACTGCGACGCGAAGATCTGTAAAGCGGGGTAACGCCTCTCCTACTGGAATTCGATGCCCGCCATGACCAGTTGAGGCATTACCTGATTCCAACTCTCCGGCACATTGTCGAAAGGCAGGCGGAACGGCTTGATCTGTTCGGGCGCCAGGGCGCCGATTTTTGCGCTCACGATGGGCACGCGCTCGCGGAGCACCACCTGCCCGTACGCATCATAAAAGATGCAGGTGATTTCCACCAGTTTCACGACGCGGTCGCCCGTATTCTGAATGTTGCCCACAATCTCCACCACGCTCTGTTTGAGGTAGCTTTCGTGGGCCTTCATCTCCACATTCGTCAGTTTGAGATTTCTGGCGTAGGCCCGTGCCGGCCCGGTGAGCGGCGGCGGCGCGGGCAGCGGCTTCTTTGCCGCATGGTCGAGATAGAAAAAGCCGCCCAAGCCCACCACGAGCACCAGGCCAATGACGATGGCCATCGGCGGGATGGATGGTTTCGTAGGCGCCGTCTTGCTTTTACTTACCACCAACGGTCATTTCTCCCATCTTGATTGTAGGCGCTGCTACGGATCCGCGGAACTCCAAATCGCTGCCGATCGCCTCGATTCCGCGCAGCATATCGTTCAGATTCCCCGCGATGGTCACTTCACTGACCGCGAACGCCAATTCGCCGTTGCGGATCCAGAGCCCGGCCGCGCCCCGCGAATAATCTCCCGTGACCACGTTCACACCGAAGCCCATGAGTTCCGTCACATAGAATCCGTTGGGGATTCCCGCGATGATCTGCTCCGGCGTTTGGACGCCCTTCTCCAGGAAAAAGTTCCCGTGCCCGATTCCGGCGTTACCGGTGAGCCCTCGCGACGCATTGCCGGTGGTTTTCATACCCAGCTTGCGTGCCGCGTACGTGTTCATCAGGTAGCTCTTCAGCACGCCGCGTTCGATCACCACGGTGCGGCGCGACGCCACGCCTTCGTCGTCGAATGGCGAAGTGCCGAACAGACCGGGCAAAGTCCCATCGTCGATCACTGTGACTTCGTCGCTCGCCACTTTTTCGCCCAGCTTGCCGGCGAGGAACGATTCCTGCCGGTAAATCGACATGCCGTGGACGGCTTCGAAAATGTTGTCCAGCAGGCTGCGTGCAGTCCGCGGCTCGAAGACCACCGGCACCTTTTGCGTGTCCACCTTGACCGCGTTGAGCCGCCGCAAGGCGCGTTGGGCCGCCGTACGGCCGACGTGTTCCGCGGCTTCCAATCCGGAAAACCCTCGCGCCATGGTGTACCAGTAATCGCGTTCCATGCTCTCGCCGTCGCGCGCTACCGGCGATGTGCTCAGCGAACAGTAGCTGGAGCGGTACTCGCCCGCAAAGCCGCGGGAGTTGGCGAAAATATGCCGGCCCACGTAATTGTCGAACGAAGCGCCTTCGGAGTTGGAGATCCGGGGATCGCTCGAGAGCGCCGCATCCTCGGCGCGTTTGGCGGTCTCGATCTTCCGGCCTGTATCCAGTCCCGCCACCTCGTCGGAATACATGCCCAGGTCGCCGTTCAGCGTGCCGAATTCATCGGCGTCCGGCAGGCCGGCGTGCGGATCCTCGGTAGTGATGTCGGCCAGTTCGATGGCCGATTTCACCAGGTGTGCGATCCCCTCCTGCGAAAGGTCGCTGGTATACGATGCCCCGGTATGGCGCCCGATCAGGATGCGGAGTCCAGCGCCGCGCGATCCGGCCTCCTTCAGGTTCTCCACTTCGCGCATGCGCACGTTGGCGGAGAACTCCTCGCCTTCGGCGATCGTGCACTCGGCATCGGTCGCACCCGCGGTCTGGGCCCGCTTCACGATGTCCTGCGCGAGTTCCAACAGGTGATTGGCGCTCAAGCCGTGCCTCCTACGGTCATTTTGTCGATCTTGATAGTGGGGATGCCGACTCCCACGGGCACGCTCTGCCCGTCCTTGCCGCAGGTGCCGATGCCTTCGTCCAGGCGCAGGTCGTTGCCCACCATGCTGACGTACTTCAACGCTTCCGGCCCGTTGCCGATCAGTGTCGCGTTGCGTACGGGACGCGTCAGCTTGCCGTCCTCGATAAAGTAGCTTTCCGACGCGGAGAAGACGAAGTTGCCGCTGGTGATATCCACCTGGCCGCCGCCGAAATTCACGCAGTAGAGTCCCTTGGGCACGGAGCGGATGATTTCCTCCGGATCGCTCTCTCCGGCCATCATGAAGGTATTGGTCATGCGGGGCATCGGGATATGCGCGTAGCTCTCGCGCCGCCCGCTGCCCGTGGATTCGGCGCCCAGCAGGGTACTGGAGAGCTTGTCCTGCAGGTAGCCGCGGAGCACGCCGTTCTCGATCAGGACGTTGCGCTGGGTGGGCTGGCCTTCATCGTCCACGTTGAGCGACCCGCGCCGGTTGCCGATGGTGCCGTCGTCCACCACGGTGCAGAGCTCGCTCGCCACCTTCTGCCCCATCCGTCCGCTGAAGGCCGAGACGCCTTTCCGGTTGAAGTCGGCCTCCAGTCCATGGCCCACCGCCTCGTGCAGCAGGATGCCCGGCCAACCCGGTCCCAGCACCACCGTCATCTCGCCGGCGGGAGCCTCCACCGCGTCGAGCATTGCGACCGCCTCCCGCGCCGCTTCGTGGGCGAAGTGTTCGGGTGTCTTTTCCTTCAGGAAATAGTCCAGGTCCATGCGTCCGCCGCCGCCCGCATGGCCGCGCTGCGGGGCACCGCCGTTCTGCCGTGCCAGCGCCGAGACGCTGAGCCGCGCGAGGGGCTGCCGGTCTACCGAGAGCCTGCCCTCGCTGGTCGCTACCAGCACTTGCCGCAAATTGTCGGCGTACACCGCCTGCACTTGAAAAATACGCGGATCGAAGGCGCGCGCCGCGCGGTCGGCGCGCTTCACCAGGTCGACACGCTCGGCGAAGGCGGTCTCGGTGGGCGCGATCAGCACGGGGTATAGATTGTGACGGCGGCCCTCATTGAGATCGAAGGTTTCTACTTTGGCGGGCGCCGCGGCGATGTGCGCCGCCACGTTGGCCGCCTTACGAATCTTCTCCGGAGACAGGTCGTCGCTGTAGGCGTACCCGGTGCGCTCGCCGGCAATCACTCGTACGCCGACACCCATGGAAACGCCCTGCGCCGCGCTTTTTACCATGGATTCGTCAATTCCGATGGAGCTGGTCACCAGGTATTCGAAATAAAGGTCGGCGTAATCGCCCCCCTGCGAGAGCGCCTCACCCAGGTAGTGCTCCAGATCCTGCCGGGTGATCCCAAAGCGCGTCGCGAAAATGGACTCGGAAAACTGCATACCTTCAGGCTAGCAGAGTGGCACCGGTCCAACATCTGTATTGAAATGCGCAGTAAACCGCCGGATTCGCCGCAGGCAACCGAGTCCTGGTCAATAATTAACAGCCGGGAATACCCGTCCTGCGAGGGAGGGCCAGGCACTGCAGGACGCCCTGGCCCACCATTCCCGTCGCTCCGAACAAAATCACCTTCATTTGCCGACCCCCAGGGCCCGGCAATCCTCTTCCACCATTTCCCGTACCAGGTCGGCGAACCGGATCCGGGGACTCCAGCCCAATACCCTGCGCGCCTTGCCGGCATCGCCGCGGAGCAGGTTGACTTCGGCCGGCCGGTAGAGCTCGGAATCGGTCGTCACGTATCGGGTATAGTCCAGGCCGACATGCGAGAAGGCCATATCGACAAATTCGCGCACGGAGTGGCACTCCCCCGTGGCGACCACGTAGTCGTCCGGCTCCGGCTGTTGGAGCATACGCCACATGGCTTCCACGTATTCGCGGGCGTGGCCCCAGTCGCGCTGGGCCTCCAGGTTCCCCAGGCGGAGCTGCGTGCTCTTGCCGGCCAGGATGGCGGCCACCCCCGCCGTAATCTTGCGTGTCACGAACTCAAAGCCGCGGCGCGGCGATTCGTGGTTGAACAGGATGCCGCTGGCGGCGTACATTCCATAAGCCTCGCGGTAGTTGCGCGTCAGGTCGAAACCGGCCACCTTACTGATTCCGTAGGAGGAGCGGGGATGAAACCGGGTGTTTTCGTTCTGCGGGACGGTTTCCGCCAAGCCGAACATTTCGCTTGACCCGGCGAAGTAAAAGCGGCAGTGGGGCGTCAGGGTTTTGACCGCTGCGAGCAGGAAGTGCGTCCCGTTGATGTTCGTGTTCAGAGTTGAGAATTCATCGTCGAATGAATAACTTACAAAACTCTGGGCAGCCAGGTGATAGCACTCGTTGGGCTGTACCTCGTGGACAACTCGGTGAATGCTGGCGTAGCTTTCGAGGGACGCCGCGTGCAACTTGAGGCGCGCGCGGATGTCTTTGAGGCGGGAAAGCCGGTGGTCGGGATCTTCGAGCGCCACCCGGCGCACAATTCCATGTACTTCATAGCCTTGCGACAGGAGCCATTCCGAAAGATAGGAACCGTCCTGCCCGGTGATACCCGTGATGAGCGCACGCTTCGGGGACATCTGGAATAATAGTATCAACTACATGATCCAACCAATCGCGGGAGCGCCCGGCCGGGGATGGCCCCTTGGGGCCGCCCGGTGCTCGCTCTTACGGGAGACGCAAACGTCGTTTTGCGTTTCCCGGCAAAGCCTTGTAACCTGTCTACTTGCTGGTACGCCTTTCAAGTCGGAACAAGTATTTTTTCCGGGTGCCGGCGCTTCCATGGTGCTTGCATGCTGGTTGATTTCGAACTGATTCGTCGCGCGCAGAAGGGCGATAGCGCGGCATTCAACGAAATTGTGCTGGCTTACCGGAAGCGAATTCTGGGGACGATCACTCGTTTGATCGCCCGTGCGGAAGATGTCGAGGATGTGGCACAGGAGGTTTTCCTGCGGCTGTATTTTTCCCTCGATCAACTGCGCACGGCAGAGGTCTTTGAACCTTGGTTGTACCGCCTTACGGTGAATGCAGCCTACGATTATTTGCGGAAGCATCGACGCCGCCAGGAGTTTCGGATGTCGGACCTGAGCGAGCAACAGGTGATGCTGGCCGATGCCATGGCGGGCGGGAAGGCTGAGAAGGACGACAGTCACCAAAAGAAGGTTCGTGAATCTGTGGACTCGCTGCTCGGTGCGGTTTCCGAGGCAGATCGAATTTTGCTGATGTTGAAGGAAGTGGAAGGCCTTTCGTTGAAAGAGCTGGAAAAGGTTTATAAAGTAAACGAAAATGCTCTGAAGGTCCGCTTGTTCCGCGCCCGGCAGCGTGTGCTGAAAGCGTTCGGATCGGCGAAAAAGGAGGGAGCCGGGTAAAACCGGTGGAGCAGAGTATTATGAATTCAATGCACGGCAGCGATGACCAGAAGCTCGATGCCCTGTTCCGGGCTTATAAGGATGCATGTCCGGCGCCCGACGCCGGAGTTAACTTCATGCCCAATCTCTGGGCACGAATCGAATCGCGTCAGCGCTTCACCTTTTCCTTCCGCCGCATCGCCAATGCGTTGACGACCGCGGCGGTAGCAACGTCCCTGGCCCTGGGACTGTACATGTCGATCCCGCGGTCCAAGTCCGTGGACTATAACGAGACCTACGTGGAAGCGCTAACTGAGGCGACCGCGCCGGATTCCGCCGACCTGGTCAATCCGGTGACTCTTGACTTTGGTCCCAGCCGGTAAGAGGAGGCCATGCCCAAATCCAGACTGTCCGCGTTGCTATCCGTGCTGCTCGTTTTTTCTAGCGGAGCAGTGTTAGGGGCATTTTCCTACCGGTTGTATTCCATCAGCACGGTTCAGTCTGGCAGGGATACGGGCGGTCCGCCGAAAAAAATGAGCGCGGAGGACTTCCGCAAGAAGTACGTGGCTGATCTTTCCAGCGCGGTGAAACTCGACGACCAGCAAATCACTGCTCTCAATACTGATCCTGGACCGGACTCACGACGAATTCGACAAGCTGAACGATCAGGTGAAGATCCAGCGCGATGCCATGAACGAGAAGTGGCGGCCGGAACGGGAAGCCATACATAACCGGCAGGTGGCGAGCATCAACGCCATGCTCCGGCCCGAACAACGGCCCTTATACGACGCGTTTCGCGCCGAGCGCGAACGGCAGCGTAAGCTACACGATCAGCAGCGTAAGAAGCAGTAATCCATTTCCTCCAAAAGCAA
The DNA here is from genome assembly GCA_963792055.1 of uncultured Solibacteraceae bacterium. Lineage (GTDB taxonomy): Bacteria > Acidobacteriota > Terriglobia > Bryobacterales > Bryobacteraceae > Solibacter. The sequence goes on from CAWBUV010000015.1 coordinate 342,177, forward strand.
AAAGGCAGGCCCCGAAAGAGACCTGCCTTTTTATATTCCAGCGGGTGGCTTGCCAGCTCCAGGCTTGCCGGATTTAAGCGGTGGGCTGAGCTGTCTTCTTGGCGCCGCGCGAAACCGCGTACTTCTTTTCGAAGCGATCGATTCGTCCGGCGGTGTCCATCAGCTTCTGACGGCCAGTGAAGAAGGGGTGGCACGACGAGCAGATTTCCACACGCATGTCGCCCTTGTGGGTGGAGCGCGTCTTGAAGGTATGGCCGCAGGCGCAGGTGACATTAATTTCGTTGTAAGCGGGGTGAATTCCAGCCTTCATGTTGCACGGGGGTCCTTTCGAGAATTTCAGTATAGCAGAAATACAAACCCCCGTGAGCATTGCGGCACACGGGGGCTCATTCAGCCTTGGAGAAACCTGAGGCTTTCAACCAGCGCAAGAGGCAGCCGGTCCACAGGAACTTGATCCCGCCACTGAAGCGGAATCGGCTACTTTAGAGGCACGACTTTAACAGTCGGCCACCTCTCGCGGTCTATTGCTACTTTCCATTTTGCTGGACCACCTCCTTTTTCAGTGATAATCCTATCCTTGCATGCGCTTCGCCGCCTGTCAATATGGTTTTCCATAGCTCTATAGCACTATCCTTAGTTGGCAGCTATCTATAGAAAAATGCAGTATTTAGGTTACAGGTTGGCGGCCGCAAAACGGCACATTACCAAGCCGTCCAGGAGGTTAAACGGGAACTGCCCTGTGGTGTAATGACCACACGGCAAATTGAAGATTTTGTGAGGTAAGCTGAGCTCCCGGAAGCTCTCCAGGACCTGCCGCGAATAGACCGGCAGGAAGGTACTGTCGTGGCTGGCCCAGATCAACAGCGTCTTCACGTCGCGCCCCTGAAATCGCTGCAGGTAGCTGGCCGGGCTGATCACGCTCCAATACCGCCGGAGTTCCTCCTGCGTCACGTGCCCCAGGAATGCCTTGCTGACATTCTGCGTGGAGAGCCCGGTCCACACGACGTCGGCAAAATGCATGGAGACGTGGTTGAAGATGCCCATGCGAATCCTGGTGTCGTGCGCCGCCGCGATGAACGCCACGCAGGAACCCAGACTGGTGCCCAGCACTCCCACCTGGCTGTATCCTTTGGACGCGAGCCAATCCACGCAGGCCCGCACATCCACCGCCGATTGCCTGCCGGCATGAATCGTGCGCCCCACGTTGCTCGACACATGATAGTCCGCGCGCTGCGTCTCTGCGGGCTTGCGCTCGGCATGATACGCCATCGTCATGCGCAGGGCGCTGACCCCGAATCGGTTCAGCAGCTTCGCCAGCCCCACATGCCCGTCCGGGCCCGAATTCCACTGCGGCAGGACGATCACGACCCGACCCTTGTCTTTAGGCGCCGGGAACCACAGCGCGTGCGCCGTGTTGTTTTCCGTATAGCGAGTCTTCACCGGACTGGTGAACGTGAGGCGGTTGCCCTGCAGACGGTAGTCGCGTACCGGTTCGTAAGAGAAAAAGCGGTCCGAATCCGCCAGCGTTTCCGTTACGAATTGGGAGAGACATTCGGCGGAATTCCCATTGGCGTCGGCCGGACAATAGGGAAATTCGAGGCTATTCAGCCAATCCGTTCCCCATTCGAAGGGCCGAACCACCCGGTTCGTGTCGCGAGTGGCGAGCTTGCGCTCCCACTGATCCATATATCGAGCGTAAAATCCGGTCATGCGGGTAAGAGTTCCAGTCTAACAGAGGGCAAAAAAAATCCCCGCTACCGGGGAGATGAAGCCCGTAGCGGGGAAGGCAAATTGCGCTTGGGAGGCAACTCACCAAAGTCGATAAATCCTCTAAACCAGAACCCGGTTGACGTAGTTGCACGCTGCGTGCCACGTGCAAGCTTATGAAAACAGGGGCGGCATACCCCAGATCATCCCGTTTTCGGGAGCGGCTTCTACGGATTCCAAAAGTCATCGCCCCGCTAAGTCCCTGCCTACGGGAAATCCCCACTCGCAAGCGCCCGGAATAATACAATCGAAGTCAGTGGACTTCGCAGACAGCAGCAAGGAGACTCGTGTGTCCGGTGGCGGGAGCGCCCTCGCCGGCTTCTTCGTCTCGGGATTTCTGTTGGCGCTGCTGGGTGCAATTCTGCCCGCCTGGCTCTACCTGCATGAGCTGCCGGACTTCGTTGCCGTCGGCAACTACTTCCTGAGCCTGGCCATCGGAATCGTCGCCGCTGCGCGATTCGCTTTGCCGATCATGATGAGGCGCGGAGTCTCCTTCCTGCTGGCCTTCGCCTGCGGCATCTCCTGTATCGCTCTCCTTTACCTCGCCGCGGTATCGCCGCCGCTCTCGGATTGGTGGCGCGCCGCGGGCTTCCTGGTGCTGGGCGCAGGCGCCGGCCTGCTGAATCTCGCCCTGTTTCACGCCATCTCGCCCGGTTACGAGGAAGATGCGGCCGGAACGGTGAATCAGGCGGGAATTCTTTACGGACTGGGCTGCCTGACCGCCACACTGCTGGTGCTTGGCGCCATCTATATCTACAGCGTTCCGAGCATTCTGATTTTCATGGCACTGGTACCTGGTTTCTTCGCGGGGATTTACTGCGCGAAAATCGTACGCCGCACCGCCCCAGGGAACGCACCCCACGTTTCGCCAGGCCTTACAGGATTTCCGCAGCCCGGGCGCGGTCCTCTTCGCCTTGTTGCTCTTTGTCCAGTTCGGCAACGAGTGGTCGATTGCCGGCTGGCTGCCCATTTTTCTCAATCACCGCGTGGGCCTGAGCCCTTCCAGTTCCCTGATGACCCTGGCCCTATACTGGCTCTGCCTGATCATCGGGCGTCTGGTTGCCGTGGCCATTCTGCCGCGTGTGAGCCACGCACGCCTCCTCATGGTCAGCATGGCGAGCGCTATCTTGGGCTGCCTCTTCCTGTTCTTTACCAAAGGCGTATTTGGAGCCTGGAGCGGCGCCTTTTTCGTCGGCGCCGGGTTCGCCAGCATCTATCCGCTGGTGGCAGAGGCCATCGGGCGGCGTTTTCCCTATTACCATCCCGGGTTCTTCAACGGTATCTTTTCCTTTGCGCTGGTCGGCGGCCTGCTGGCTCCCGCCACGCTGGGGTATGCAGCATCGAAATGGGGCGTTGGGGTGGTGGTGGGGATACCGTTGTTGGGGACGTTTCTGGTGATGGCATTACTACTGTTGATCTGGCTGGAATCGAAGGTGACTGGAAGATGAAATTCGCCGCCGCGCTGGTTCTGCTTGGCGCCCAACTGTGTGCCGCCGCCCTGCCGGAGAGCATTCAGAAACTGATCGATTCCTCGCCGGCCGCGCGCACTGCTTTCTGGGGCATACAGATTGTGGACCTCGCCACCGGTAAGACCCTGTACGAGCTCAACCCCGACCATTATTTTGTCCCCGCCTCCAACGCCAAGCTCTTCAGTGCCGCGCTTTCCCTCACCCGCCTGGGCGCCGACTTCACCTTTCAGACCCGCGTATTCGCCCCGGCCGCGCCCGACGAGCAGGGCCGCATACGCGGTCCGCTGCGCCTCGCCGGCGGCGGCGATCCCAATCTCTCCGCCCGCGCCATTCCCTATCGCATGGGTCCAATCAGCGGCAATCCCCTGGCCGCCATCGAAGATCTGGCCGGCCAGATCGCCGCGCGCGGAGTGAAGCGCGTCGATGGCGATATCATCGGCGACGACACCTGGTATCTCTGGCAGCCGTATGCCGCCGGCTGGAGTATCGACGATCCGCAGTCTGACGACGGTCCACCGATTTCCGCCCTCACGCTGGCCGACAATGTGATCAGTCTCTTCGTGCGGCCCGGCGCCAACATCGGCGATGTGGCCTCTCTTTCCCTGCTGCCTGCCATCGAGTTTTACCGGATCGAGAACCGCGTTCGCACCGTTGCCGCCGGCGGCGAACGCCGCATCCACTTCCAGCGGATCCCAGGCAGCCGCGATGCACAGCTATTCGGCACCATTCCGCTTCGCGATCGCGGGCAGGAGCTGCTGATCAGTGTGGAAGACCCTGCGCAGTTCGCCGCCCAGGCGCTGCGCACGGCGCTTCAACAGCGCGGGGTCATGGTGGACGGCACTGCCACCGCCGAGCATCAGTATCCCGCCGAACTCGCCGACCTTGCACTGGCAGCCGCGCCACCAGCCCCGAACGGAATCGAACTCGCCCGCCACGTTTCGGCGCCGCTGATCGAAGACCTGCGCGTCACCGCGAAGGTCAGCCAGAATCTGCATGCCGAACTGGCACTGCGGGCGGTAGGACGCGCGCGCCGCAACGTGGGCAGCTTCGAGGCGGGCATGGCGGAGATGAAGAGCTTCCTGACCGAAGCTGGGATCGACGCCGGCGGCTACAACCTGATGGATGGCTCCGGGCTAAGCCGGCTGGACCTGGTCACCCCGTCCACCGTGCTCAAGCTGCTGCGCTACATGTACGCATCGCCCATGCGTGAGAAATGGATCTCCATTCTCCCCGTGGCCGCGCAGGATGGGACGCTCAGCTCGCGCTTCGGCGCCACTCCGGCGGCCGGCCGCGTGTACGCCAAGACGGGCACGCTATCCCATGTCAGCGCCCTTTCCGGCTACCTGCAACGGCCGGACGGCGGCTGGGTGGCCTTCTCGATCCTGGTGAATAATTACGGCACGAAATCCGCCGCCGAAGTCCGCGGCGTGATGGACCGGATTTGTAATCTGATTTTGGAATAGACGTTCACGATCCAGGAAATAGCGCCATAGTCTACTCCACAATCGCCTGCATCACCGCGTTTTCGAAGTCCCGGTCCACCTGCCGGTCCGGGTTGTCGGTCTGGATCATCATCACGCCGATCAGTTTCTCTTGCGGGTCCACCCAGAAGTGCGTGCCGTAGGCGCCATCCCAGCCGAAGCTGCCCTTGGAAACGCGGCGGCCCGCGATGACGGGATCGCTGACAACTTCGACGCTCAGTCCATAGCCCCGGCCTGGCGCGCGCCCGGGGAGTGTGTCGGGCACGAACACGGAGGACATCAGTTCCACGGTCTTCGGGCTGAGGAGGCGCTTGCCATTCCACTGGCCGCCGGCGCAAAGCATCAGCGCGAACTGTGCGTACTCTTCAGCCGTGGAGACGAGACCGCCGGCGCCGGAGAAGTAGGTCTTGCTCTGCAGACGATTCGGGCCCTCCGTCTTCGCCAGCGTCCCATCGGCCCGGTGATACGCCGTCACGACATTCGACCAGCGATCGTCTCCCGGATGGAAGGCGGTCGTCTTCATGCCCAGCGGCGTGAAGATCCGCTCTTTCAGGAACTGGTCGAAGCTCATGCCGGATGCGACTTCGACTACGCGGCCGAGCGTGTCGAATCCGGCGAGCGGGCTGTAGGTCCAGCGCGACCCCGGCTGGAAATCGAGCGGCGCGGCGGCAAACTTCGGCATCATATCCGCAAGTGTCCGGCTCCCCACCATATCGATCAAGCCTGGCAATTCGTGCGAGCTGGCCGGGCCGCCGCTGGCGAGTCCCGACACATGCGTCAGCAGATCCTGTATGGTGATTTCACGCGCGGCCGGGATGGTGTAGTACTTCGGCGGACCGGACGCCGGCGCGTTGGCGGGGCGATCCTGAACTACCGCCACCTTCGAGCCCTTGAACTCCGGTATGAATTTCGAGACGGGATCGTTGAGGCGTATCTTGCCTTCTTCGAGCAGCATCAGGATAGCCACTCCGCAGACGGGCTTCGACATCGAGAAGACGCGGAAGAAGGCGTCCTTTTGCATGGGCTTGTTCGCTTCAATGTCCATGAGGCCCTGCGCGTGGAACCAGGCGATCTGCCCTTTGCGCGCCACCAGGGTGACGGCGCCGGAGATGTCATGCGAGTCGATGTGGCGCTGCATCGTGTCGTGGATTCGAGAAAGGCGATCCTCGGAGAGTCCGACCGATTCGGGTTTGATCGTTGCGCCGGTAAGGGGCAGGCCGGCCAAGCACGAACAGGCAGAGGCTAAGCGTGCGCTTCAGATGCATGCAAAGATAGTCTATCGCAGCTTGGAAGCCCAGATTTACGACCGGCTAAACCCTTCCGTGTACCATACAGGGATGCGGATTCGTATCTGCGCTGTCGCGATGATAGCCGCCGGCTTTGCTACAGGGGCGGTGCAGAGCATCTCGGTGAAGGAGCAAACGCCGCTGGCGGCCGGCATGTCATTCGGCGAGTTTGGGCCGTATGAACGGATTGTTGCTACCGTGCATTTCGCGATCGATCCGAACCTGCCGCAAAATCGGCGCATCGTAGACATCGATCTCGCGCCGAAGAATCCGAAGGGGTTGGTTGAGTTCTCATCCGACGTACTCATCTTTCGGCCCCGGGATCTGACGCGCGGAAACGGCACCGCCCTTCTGGACATTCCGAATCGTGGCCGCATGCTGGCTCTCTCGGTCTTCAACCGGGGACCTCTTGTGCTCGATCCGAAGAGCAGCGAGGACATCGGCGACGGCCTTCTGATGCGAAGAGGCTTCACCATCGTTTCCCTGGGATGGGAATGGGACGAACCCCACCTTCCGGGCAGGCTGGGCTTACAGGCGCCTGCAATCCCCGGTCTGACCGGGCTGGTTCGAAGCGAGTTCGTGCCAGACCGCCGAACCGCGCGCTTTAGCCTCGCTGACCGGGATCAGATTCCCTATCGGGTGGCGAACCAACAGGATCCGGCGAATCGATTATATATACGTAGTGCGCCCGGCATGCCGCGGAAGGAAATTCCCCGCTCCCAATGGCGCTTTGTCGAAAACGGCGGGCAGGTTGAGTATGACGAAGGTTGCCAGCCCGGCGTGATTTATGAGGTGGTCTACCGGGCCACAGGCGCGGTGCCGGTCGGGCTGGGCTTCGCGGCGGTCCGCGATTTGGCCGCATTCCTCAAATCCAGCTCACTGCTCAGCGCGAATGGGCCGCATCCCATTCACCGGACCATAGCGTTCGGTCTCTCCCAGACGGGACGCTTTCTGCGGGATTTTCTCTACCAGGGATTCAATCAGGACGAAAACAAGGGAAAGGCGCTGGACGGCGTTTGGGCGGAAGTGGCGGGGGCGGGCCGCGGAACGTTCAATCAGCGATTCGGCCAGCCATCGCGCGACGGACAGCCCTTTCTGCACTCTTCCTGGGCCGTCGATATGTTCCCGTTCAGCGATGTTGAAACCGACGATCCGTTCACCGGCCGCAGTGGCGGCCTGCTTTCAAATACGCGGTCTCTCGCTACCGAGCCGAAGGTCTTCTACACCAACCACTCCTTTGAGTACTGGGGCCGCGCGGCCTCACTGATCCACACGACGCCCGATGGACGGAAGGACCTGGCGCCCGCCGCGAACACGCGGATCTACTTCCTTGCCGGAGCGCAACACTCCTCGGGATCGCTGCCGCTGACACGCACGGATACGCAGAATCTGGTGAACCCGCTCGATATCCGGTGGGCCATGAGGGCTCTGCTCATAGACTTTCACCAGTGGCTCAAGGACGGTGTGGAACCGCCGGCGTCGGTGTATCCCCGAATCTCCGCCAGAGAGTTGGTAGCGCCCGCCGAGGTGAAATATCCTCACGGCATTGAGCGCCCTCGATGGCCCCGGACGCCCCGGTTACTCGACTTTGGGCCCGATCTGGAGTCCAAGGGAATTGTTTCGATCGAGCCTCCGAAGGAGGGCCGCGCGTATACAATCCGCGTCCCGCAGGTGGACGCCGACGGCAACGAGTTAGGCGGCGTGCGCGTTCCCGAACTGGAAGTCCCGCTGGGCATCTATACGGGATGGAATCTGCGCGCTCCTGCCATCGGCTCGCCGGATCACATGGTCGCGTTTATCGGCTCGTTCTTTCCCTTCGGGAAAGCAGCGATCTCCGCTCGATACACTAGCAGGCAGGGATATCTGGCTCTGGTCAGAGCGGCCGGAGAGAAACTCAGCCGTGCTCGACTCGTGCTCTCGCCGGACATCGAGCCGCTGGTAGAGCGAGCGGCGCAATTGTGGGACGAGCTGATGAGTTCCGCGCCTGCCGCCGCCACGCAGCACTGATTTTGACTACTTTTTCATGGCGAACGACCAGAGCGTGTTGCCCGCGCCGACTACGACGTACTGTTGTCCGTCGAGTTCGTAGGAGATCGGACCGTTCGACACCGGCGCCGTAAGCTTGGAATGCCACAGCGGATCGCCCGTCGCGGCGTTCAAGGCGACGAAGTTGGACGAGTTATCGCCCGTGAACACGAGGTTGCCTGCCGTGCTCATCAGGCCGCTGCGGCCCGCGGGAGTCTCCCACTGGTGGGACCAGCGGATCTTGCCGGTCTTATAATCGATCGCCTCCACTGACGAACTGAGGTTCGCGCCGCCGCGATCTGTGCCGCCCCAGCCCTGCGGGTTGGCGAGATCCGGATCGAAAATATAGTACACGCTGAAGGCGCGCGCCGCACCCACGTAAAATAACCCGGTCTGCGGGCTGAAGGTGGGCGGAGGCCAGTTCGTGGCGCCGCCCTGATTGGGTGTGACGAGCGCGCCATCGAGCTGCGGCTGCTTGGCGGGATCGGGATCGGGCGTACCGCTGGGCCGTATGCCCTTCGCCCAGTTCGGCTTGGTGTAGGGCGCGGTGACGATGTTCTTACCGTTGGTCCGGTCGAGCAGGAAGTAGTAACCGTTACGTGCCGCCATCGCCAGCAGCTTGCGCGGCCGGCCGCCGATCTCGCCGTCGATGAGAACGGGCACCTGCGTGGAATCCCAGTCGTGCGTGTCATGGGGAGATGCCTGGAAATACCAGACCATTTTCCCGGTGTCGGCATTCAGCGCGACGATGCAGCCTGTATAGAGGTTGTCGCCCTTACGATTGGCGTGCGCAATTACGGGCTGCGGATTGCCTGTGGTGATGTAGATCAGGTTGAGATCGGGATCGTAGGTCGGCATCTGCCACGTCATGCCGCCGCCGTGCCGCATCGCCTCTTCATTGGGCCAGGTCTCGCTGCCGGGATCCCCCTTCTTGAGAGGGACCACCGACCAGCGCCACTTCTGGTCGCCGGTTTCGGGATCGTATGCGGTGAGATAGCCGGGGCGGTCGAGATCGTCGCCCGAGACGCCGGCAATCACTTTGTTCTTGACGATCATCGGAGCCATGGAGCCGTAGTAGAACTGGTCGAGATCGCAGTTCTGTTTCCGCCATCGCTCGGACCCGTCCTTGAGGTTCAAAGAAATGATCTGGCAGTCGGGCGTCAGGAAGAAAAGCCAGTTGCCGGTGATGCCGACGCCGCGGTTGCCGATGTGCCATCCGCCTTTCGTTTCGAATGCCTTGTGCCAGATCTCCTTGCCGTTGTGGGCGTCCACGGCCCACACGTGATCGGGAGCCGTGAGATACAGGATGCCATCTACCATGAGCGGCGTGGACTTCAGACTGCCGCCGGCGCTGGTGCGGAAGCTCCATGCCGTCGCGAGGCCGCTAACGTTCTTATCGTTGATCCCGGTCAGCGGACTGAAGCGGCGGCCGGTGTTGTCGCCATGATAGGTCGGCCAGGAAGTGGTGGGGGGCTGCGCCACCAGGATGGCCCCCAGGGCCAGGACGGCAAGGATTGCGAGTCGCTTCATTTCAGTGTCACCAGATAGGCCAGCATGTCGTGCATGTTCTTGTCCGTATACACGTCCAGGAGTTGGTCGTGCATCGCGAAGGGGTCATTGCGGACCACCTTGAGCTGCGCCGAGCGCGTGAAGGCATGTACTTCGCCCTGGGCGTCGCGCACCGAGACGTCGAAATCGTCGAAGACCACCGGAACGCCGGTTACCGCCGGTCCGTTCGGCGGGGTAATCGTGAGCGTCAACTGCTTGCCGCCCCCGCCTCCGCCACCACCCCGTCCGCCGCGTCCGCCGCCGCGTGGGAAGAGGAAGCGGCCCTGTAGCGTGGCCGCATCGTAGCGGCCGCCGATGCCCTTCAGGTCGCCCGTTGCGGAGTGGCAGCTGCTGCACTTGCCGGCGCCGTTAAACCAGGCTTCTCCCGCCTTCGCGTTACCCGTGACGATCTGCTGCGGCTGAAAAATGGGCGAGCCGCGGAGCGTGTCGTAGACCCGCTCGTGGATGAAGTGCGAGAGGTCGGCTACTTCCGTCTTCGAAAGTGACCGCCGATTTCCGCCCGCTCTGCATGGGATGTCCCTTGGCGAGGAAGGGGACGAGCGTGCTGCCGTAGCGGTCGTGCAGGACCATATCGGATTGGATCAGATTCTTGCCCTTATCGGTGCCGCGCGCGCTGGTTCCATGGCATTCGATGCACTCCGCGACCCACACGCTTCGGCCGCGATTGGCGGCATCGGGGTCCACCACGTGGCGGTCGAGGGGCGCTCCATTGAGCGTCGGTCCGCCCCCGCGTCCGCCGCGTCCACCCCGGCCGCCGCGTCCGGCTGCCGTGCCTGGAGCGTACGTCGCGGAGAGGTAGTCCAGCAGAACCGTCCGTTCCTCGGGCGACACCTTAGCGCCCATGTCGACCATCTTATTGATCGTCTCCTGCCATTCCGCCCGGGAACGCGGAGTGACCACCGCTTCCGGAGGGTGGCACTTGGCACACACATTTTGAAATACGCTGGCCGGCTCCTGTGCGCCCGCGAGCGCGGCGGCGGCCAGACAGACCCACATCATCCTCATAAGCATCGTGTCCAACAATTCTACTTCACTTGGCGTTTGAATCGCCGCGGCAGATCGCATCGAAGAAACGGCAGCGATATAATATGGGAACAGGGAATCCGAAAGCTATGCCGATCTACGAATACCTTTGCGCCGATTGCGGTACCAAGTTCGAGAAACTGGTCCGCCGCTCCGCCGACACCGACTCGCTGGCCTGCCCGTCGTGCGGCGAGAAGCACCTCCAGCAGGAACTTTCGACGTTTTCCGCCCGTGCCAACGGCGCGTCGAAGAGCGCGGAGATGCCCTCCTGTCCGAGCGGACGGTGCAGCAATCCCGGCATGTGCGGCATGAACTGACGCGCTAGCCTCAATTCAGCTTTCGCCACCGGTCGACCAAGTCGCGGGCGGCAGCACGCCAATCGGGAAAGAGAAAGCCAAAGCCGGCATCCAGCAGACGGCCGGGCACCACACGACGGCTCTTGAGAACCAGTTCCGATTCGGTCCGCATCAGCCGCGTCCCCAGTTCGAGCATCCACGACGCGCTTGGCAAACCGATTCCAGTACCCCATACTTCCCGCAGGGTCCGCATAAAATCACGATTGGGAAGCGGGTTGGGCGATGCCAGGTTCACCACGCCGTCGAACGTTTCGTGCGCGATCAGCCAGTCCACCGCCCGCACGAAATCCGCCTCGTGGATCCAGGAAACGAATTGTGTACCCGCTCCCTGCGTGCCGCCAAGGCCCCGGCGCACAAGCCCCAGGAATACATCGAACACGCCTCCGCGATCGGGACTGAAGGTCATCGCACTGCGGATCGCGATCTTTCGCGTGAGCGGCGTCGAGGCGGAGAAAAACGCCATTTCCCACGCCTTCGCCACGTCGATCGAGAAATTCCACGTGTCGGGAGCGCCCGGCTCGTTGCCGCCCAGTTCGCCCGTGGCCTCGTTCATCGCGCGATCTAATGCGTGCCGGTAGATGGTCGCCGTGCTGGCGTTCACCCAAAGTTTGGGAGGCTGCTTGAGGCCGGCAATCGCTTCGTGCAGCAAACGCGTGCTGCGAACGCGCGATTCAAGAATCTCGCGCCGGTTCGCCGCCGTATACCGGCAATTGACGCTGCGTCCGGCCAGATTGATACAGACGTCGCTCAGTTCGAGCTCGTCGATCCAACCGCCCTCCGTACAGCCATCCCACCGAACGACGTTCCACGGAGCGTTCGCGGGATGCCGGCTGAACACCGTGACCGCGTGCCCTTGTGAATGGAAATGGCGGGCGAGGATGTGACCCACCTGTCCGCTGCCGCCCGGAATTACGATTTTCATTTCCCATTCGCCTCCGCCAGAGTCCGTATGTGATTCAGCACCCGCAAATGACCACGATGGATAATCGCGTCCCGTAGACCCCGCTGCGCAGCAGTGCGACTCCGCCAAACACCAGGATGGCGAGAAGCAGCACTCCGACAATTCCGCGCAGGGGCGCGCTCATTCCGGACCTCCTTCCACGATCTCGATCAACTGCAGCGCCGTCTTCCGCAAGGGCCGCATCAGGGGCAGCGCGGACGCGCGGATCAGAAACGCCACGCTCTTCGTGCCAGTTCCAGCAGCCGCGTCGTTCGGGTCTGATCCGGAGATTCATCGATCACCCAAAAGAAAATCACGCCCATCTGAAAGAACCACAGCACGCCCGGCAGGCGAGGCTCCAGGTCGCGCGGAATCCGCATGCCGCAATCCACCAGAATGCGGCGAAACCACGCCAGGTCGATGTCGCGGATCTCTTTCGTCTGCGGGCTGAACGGCGACAGGGGATGTTTGGGATCGGCGCCATTGCGCAACAGCGCGCGCAACACTCCGCGATTCGGCGCGAAGTGTTCAAGCTTCACGCCGAATCAACTCGCGCAGCCGCTTCTCCAATCCTGCCGCGCCCTCCAGTGCCGCCTCGATCTTCGGCTGCATCTCCGCGCAGGAGCGGCGGTAGAAGTCCATCACGATGGCGTCTTTGGAAGGATAGTAGTAGTAGGCGGCACCGGTCGCTACGTCCGCCTTCCGCGCGATCTCGCGCATGGTCGCCGTATCGAATCCCTCCTGCCGGAAAAGCTCCAGTGCGGCATCCAGAATCCGGCGGCCGGTCTCTTCGGCTTTCGGCGTAATTTTGGGAGGCGGCATAAATTTGAACGTGTTCAAGAACAGTATGCCGGCCGGTCATCCCGCGCGTCAAGAACTATTTTGAACGTGTTCAGAAATCCATTTGTCTATGATGAAAAGATATCCATGAGCTACGACCTGGTCGTCCTGTTCGAGCACCCCGAGTGGCAGAAACCCCTGTTTTCCGCACTCCAGCGCCGGAATGTGAGCTTTACAAGTTTCGATCTGAAGCAGGCAGCCTTCGACCCAGACGCAGTCCCCGAAGCGCCGCTCTACTTCAACCAGGCCAGCCCCAGCGCCTACGTACGGGGCAACACACGCGCCGTGCCGCTCGCCCTCTCCCTGATGCGTTCGCTCGAATTGGGCGGCGCGCGAGTGCTCAACGGGTCGCGCGCCTTCTCGCTCGAACTCAGCAAATCCGCGCAGGCCGCCCTCATGCGCCGCCTGGAGATCGTCCACCCGCGCAGCCTCGCATTCAACGACGTGACTTCCGCGCTCGAACAGTGGGGCGACCGCTGGCCTGCCCTGCTGAAGCCCGAGCAGGGCGGCAGCGGCGCGCGCATGTTCCTGCTCCATTCCGCCGCGGAACTGGTCCGCCTACTGAATGACCGCCCCGACCTGTGGCTTCCCGACAACCTGCTCCTGCTGCAGGAGTATTTCGAGGTCGACCCAGCCAGGGGAATCGTCCGCATGGAGTTTCTCGGCGGCGAGTTCCTCTATGCCATGCGCGTCATCTCGCATGGCGCCTTCAATCTCTGCCCGTCGGAGGTGTGCAACCCGGCAGATGGCGGCGAGTCGCACTGCGCAGTGCCGGAGACGAAGCCGGCGCAGCCCGTCGAGTTCCACCCCTATCCCCAGGTCCCCGCCGCCGCCGTCAAAGCCGGCAGGACCATCATGGCCGCCGGCGGACTCGACGTCGGTGGCATCGAGTATCTGGAAGCCGCCGACGGCCGCCTGGTCTTCTACGACATCAATGCCAACTCCAATCTCCGCGCTCCCATCGGCCAAGCCTTCGGTTTCGATCCGTTCGAGCGCGTCGTCGATTATCTGACCGCCGAAATGGCGCGAGTCAGTTAGCTGTTGGAATTCGCTCCGCGCCGTCCACCACCAGCACGTCCACCTTGTCCTTGCGGCTCTCCAGGCGCAGCCCGAGTTGCTCCTGCAGCACGCGCTGCCAGAGAGTGTACATATCCACGCCGGTTTCCGGCCGGATCTCGACGTTTACGTCGAAGATCCCCTGCAGCCCCGTCTTATCGATCACGGGAACCGGCGGACCGCTGGCGATACTGGGCCGTCCCGGATCGTCCATGACGGGAATGCTCAATTGAATCGACAGGAGATTGGCGAACTGCTGCAGATCGCCGCGAAAGTGTCGCGGGCCCGCCGCTCCGCTCTGCGTGCCGGGCGCTGCGGACTCCTGTACCGGGTGAATCTTCGGACCACCCTTGTCCGCGACCAGTTCGTACACGCGGAGTTCCCGGGCATCGTGATGCACGGCCAGATGGAAGCGCTCGGCCAGCAGCGTTCGCAGCATCGCCGCCAGGCGCTCTTTCGTCAACGGCCCGTCCGCCTTCGCATCCACGTCGTATTCGGCGCCGTCCAGCCAGTTGGGCCCGCCGAAAATCTGGTACGGCTGCAAACCATACGCCTGCACGACCAGTCGCTTCAACGTAATATTTCTGCCCGTGAATCCCGAAGGGCTGATGGAGACTTGATTGTTGGCGTCCCTCCCGGCCTGACGCAGGACTGGGCTTGATCGAAGCCACGTCGAAACTCTGGCCGAAAAGGGCGCCGCCCAGGACGAGCGAACCGAAAGCGATCGCCGCGCGCATGCGTCTATCATACCCGCTAGACTATGCAGAGGAGACCCGTTCATTCGATGAAGACCGCTACCCTGCTGGCCGTAACGCTCTGCGCCGCCGCCACGGCATACGCCGATTTCAGCTACACGTCGACCCGCAAGACCGAGGGATCCCCGGCCGCCGGCGCCGTACCTTCGGCGACGAAATACTATTACAAGGGCCAGAAGATGATGACCGACACCGGGGATACCGCAACGGTCGTCGATTTCGACGCGCAGACCATCAGCCTGATCCACAAGTCTCAGAAAACCTATTCGGTGATGAAGTTCAGCGATATGGGGCAAGTTCTGAAGCAGGCCGATATCGATGCCAAAATCGATGTCAGAGAGACCGGCCAGAAGAAGACAATCAACGGCTTCAACGCCACCGAAACGGTCATGACCATGGAAATGGACAGCCCGCAGATGAGCAAGGCCGGCATGAAGATGCAGATGGAAATCGACATGTGGCGGTCTTCAGACGTGCCGGGCGCGCAGGAATTGAAGGCCTTTTACCTGAAGAATGCCGGCAATTTCCCGTGGACCGCGATGGCAGGCGGCGGAGCCACAAGCATGCAGAAGGCGATGGCCGACGTACAGCGCAAAATGGCCACCGGCGGCGGCGTGACGCTGCTGCAAACGATCAGGACCAAGTCGGCGGGCAGCGGCGCGCAAGCCGCGCAGATGCAAGCCGGCATGGCGCAAGCGCGTGCGCAGATGGAAGCCATGGTCAAGCAGGGCGGACCCCAGGCCGCTGCCGCTCAACAGGCGCTCGCCCGCATGGGCGCAGCCTCCGGCGGCGGATCGCTGTTCGAAATGACCACGGAATCCACTGGCTTTTCCACCAGCAGCATCCCCGATTCCCTATTTGCCATCCCTGCCGGATTCCAAAAGGTGGAACGGAAATGATGATCGACGCCCATCACCATCTGTGGAAGTACAGCGCCGCCGAGTATGGCTGGATCAGCCCGGAGATGTCCGTCATCCGCCGCGACTTTCTTCCTGCCGATCTGGAACCGTGATGCATCACTTCGGCATCGGAGGCACGGTCGCCGTGCAGGCCCGCCAGACACTGGAGGAAACTGCATGGCTGCTGGAACTCGCGCGACAAGCACGAGCTGATCCGCGGCGTGGTCGGCTGGGTTCCGCTGGTGGAAGGCGACAACGTGAAACGCCACCTGGAGCGCTTCGCCGCCAATCGCAAACTCCGCGGCGTGCGTCACGTCGTGCAGGATGAGGCCGACCCCCGCTACATTCTGCGTGCCGATTTCAACCAGGGTATTCGCGCGCTGCGCGATTTCCAGTTACGTTACGACATCCTGATCTTCGAGCGGCACCTGCCTGCGGCGATCGAGTTCGTGGACCGCCACCCGAATCAGATTTTCATCCTGGATCACATCGCGAAGCCGCGAATTAAGGAAGGCATTCTGAAACCGTGGGATGCCAATATGAGGGAACTCGCCAAACGGCAAAACGTGTACTGCAAATTATCCGGAATGGTAACAGAGGCCGACCCCAAGCGTTGGACCCCTGCCACGCTGCAAACCCTACATCGATGTCGTGCTGCAGGCCTTTGGACCGAAGCGCCTGATGTACGGCTCGGATTGGCCCGTAATGCTGCTGGCCGGCGACTACGTGCGCTGGTACGACGTAGTCGCCGACACCATTGCGAAACTCTCCAAACCCGAACAGGAGCGCATCATGGGAGGTACTGCCGCGGAGGCATATGGCCTGCCCGCCTGACCGGGCTTCGACTTACAGGTGCCCGTGCCGCCGCCGGTCCGCGTACGAGTGACCACATCGCGCGGAAGCGGCTTGTCCGTTTTGCCGTAGTCGGATTCCGACTCGCCCGCGGAAGAGACGTCTTCGGCGCCGGTCTGTTTCAGAATCGCCTTCGCCCGGCTCACCCAGTCCGAGTTGTCGCAATGAACCGACAGCAGAATTCCGCCCTTTCTTACCCGGCCGTCATAGCGCTTCGCTTCGTATTCCGGGATGCCCATACCCACCAGCGTTCCGACAAGTCCGCCAACCGCGCCTCCGGCACCCATGCCGGCCAGCGCGGCGACAATCGGGCCCGCCGCAATGAAGGGGCCGAGACCTGGAATCGCCAGCGCGCCGATCCCAACCAGGAGGCCCAGCGTACCGCCGATCGCGCCTCCCGCTCCTACTCCCGTCGCCGCTCCCTCCGGGGCCTTGGTATTCTTCTCGTGTGCGAAGTCTTTCGTGCCCTCGTTGGCGGGGAACAGTACTGAAATGTCCTCTTGCCTGAAACCGGCCGTCACCAAGGCATTCACTCCGTCTTCTACCTGGATGCGGTCGGCGTACAGGCCAAATGTTGCCGTATTCTTTCCTGCCATATGATCTCTCCTTGGCTCCCGTCACCCGCGTAGATTTGGGCGACACACCGTATTAGTGCACGGCCCTCGCCAATGTTCGGTTTCGCTCAACCAATCTGCTTCCGGTCCCGGGTGTTTCATTCCGGTATCTTGGTCATCAGGAGTATCTATGCGCTTGAGCGAGAGGTTCTTAGGTTTCGCCCTTTGCCTTCTTCCCGTCCTCCTGCTGGTGCCGGCGTCGTCCGGCCAGAATGCGGCGCCGCAAACCGCCAATCGTCCCCAGCGCGTGGAGTGGTTTCTCGATCAGGGCTTCGGTATGTTCATACACTGGAGCGTGGATGGCCAGCTCGGCGGCGTCATCAGCCACTCCATGGCTGGCGCCAGTGACGACTACCTCAACCGTTTTCTCACCGTCCTGCCCAAAACCTTCTATCCCGAACGCTTCGACGCGCGTAAGTGGGCCCGCCTCGCAAAAATTGCTGGTGTGAAATACGTAATGTTCACTACCAAGCACCATTCCGGCTTCGCTATGTTCGATACCCGCACCACGAATTTCGGCGTGATGGACACGCCCTTCCGCCGGGACATCACTGCCGAAGTGGTGAACGCCTTTCGCGAGCAGGGCATCTCCATCGGCCTGTACTTCTCCTGCGACGATTTTTCCTGGCTCTACCGCCACGGCAAACCCATCGACCGCGAGGACCGGTCTCAACCATTCAACAATCCGGAACTCCTGCGCTTCGCCCAGGCGCAATTGCAGGAACTGCTCACGCAATACGGAAACGTAGACCTGATGTTCTTCGACGGCAAGCCCCAGGGCCTGGTGGACTATGTGTGGACCCGCAGTCCGGACACCGTAATCACCAGCGGCGCGCTGCACGTCACCGAACAGAACGTTCCCGGGTTCGCCATGAAGGAACCCTTCGAGACCGCCGCCACCCTGGGCACCGAGTGGCCATACCGTCCCGCCGACACGTACAAGTCCGGCCTCGCCATGGTGAACCTCCTAATCGAAACCCGCGCCAAAGGCGGCAATCTCCTCCTCAACATGGGGCCAAAACCCGATGGAGATATCCCCATCGAGCAGGACGATCGCTTCCGCCAGATCGGCTACTGGATGTTCATCAACGGCGAATCCATCTACGGCGTGCGGCCCTGGGTGATCACCAATGAAGGCGACTACTGGTTCACCAGGAAATCCGGTGAGGACACCGTCTACGTCTTCGCGCGCAACGCCTGGCCCTACGCCACCTGGCGCGACATTCGACTGGCGTCGGTGCGGACCACCGCCGAGTCGAAGGTCAGCGTCCTCGGTCAGAGCGGCGAGATCCTGGAATACCAGCCCAGGGTGCATCCCGAAACAACCTGGAAGCAGGAGGCCGACGGCTTACATATCCGCGCCATGCGCGCGCAGCGCACCTTTACCAACAATCAGGACCCGAACCCGGTGGTCCTCAAAATCACGCACGCCGTTGCCGGACTCAATGCCGCCGACCTGCCGCAGGTAAGTACCGGTCGCGCCCGTTGGGACGCCGCCACCGCCACGGCGACGCTCGAGGGCAATCTGCTATCGATGGGTAAGTCGCGCGAACTGGACGCGTGGTTCGAGTACCGCAACATCAAAGGCCTGGACACCAATGAGCGGACCGATCCCTGGATTACCCTTCCCGCGATCCACCTCACTGCCGCGGGCGTCTTCAGCAGCGCGGTGAAAACCTGGAAGCCGGGCGATCAATTCGAATTCCGCGCCGCTGCGAAATCCCCGCTGCTGAACATCTACGGCCAGGAACGCCGCTTCAACGTGCCCTGATGGGCCTATGCCTCCATCTGCGTTCATCCGTGTTGATCTGTGGCCAGTATTGTTTTTTGGGGCGTTCTGCGAGAATCTACACGCGCGTGACCCGCGTTCTATAATTACGGTCGAGGGGTTTGCGCGTTGTCTGCCTCCGCATCGCTGTCGGGTCGTCCACTTTCCATTTCGATTCCCTGGTACGTCTGGTGCGCGTGTCGCCGCGGTCACCTGCGCCATGACCGGCGTGCACTGGGATATCTCCTGGCACCGCTCCATCGGCCGCGACAGTTTCTGGACGCCCGCGCACCTCGACATCTATTTCTGCGGCGTGCTGGCCGGCATTTCGTGCGGCTACCTGATTCTTTCCACCACGCTCCAAACCGCTTCGCCCTTGCGCGAATCGTCCGTGACGCTCTGGGGCTTCCGCGGACCACTGGGTGCCTTCATCGCCGCGTGGGGCGGCATCGCCATGCTGACCTCGGCGCCGTTCGACGATTGGTGGCACGCCGCCTACGGGCTTGACGTAAAGATCCTGAGCCCGCCGCACATGGTCCTCGCCGCCGGAATGATGGCCGTGCAGATCGGCGCGTTGATTTTGATCCTCGGGCGTATGAATCGGACCCAGGGCCGCGAGCGGGCCCGCCTGAGAGCCCTGTATCTGTACGTCGGCGGGATGATCCTGGTGTGCCTCATGGTGCTGATGATGGAACTCACCTTCCGCAGCCTGATGCACACGGGTCACTTTTACCATCTGATGGCGGTCGTCGGACCCCTGGTGCTGGCGGCGTTGGCGCGCGGTAGCGGATATCGCTGGGCGGCCACTACGGTGGCGGGCGTCTACAGCGCTTTCCTGTTGCTGATGGGTTGGTTCCTGCCGCTGTTCCCGGCCCAGCCGAAACTCGGACCCGTGTATCAACACGTCACGCAATTTATTCCGCCCGAATTTCCCCTGCTGCTGATTGTGCCGGCGCTGGCTCTGGATCTGTTGTGGCAGCGCACCGGCCATTGGGGCGGCTGGCGCCTGTCGCTGGTTTCGGGTGCGATCTTCCTGGCCGTCTTCGCCGCGGTGCAGTGGCCCTTTGCGGATTTCCTGATGTCGCCGGCGGCGCGCAACTGGTTCTTCGGCGCGAAGTACTTTGAATACTTTGCATCACCCAACTCGATGTACGTGCACTATCGTTTCTTCGCTGCCGAACAGGGTGCACTGTTCTGGCGGGAATGGGTGCTGGCGTTGGCCAGCGCAATTCTGATGACGCGACTGGGCCTTGCCGCGGGTGACTGGATGCGGAGCATCCAACGATAATGATGCGGAGCATCCAGCGATGATGATGCGGAGCATCCAACGATGATGATGCGAAGCATCCAGCGATCCACATGAAGATCTTTCCCGTACTCCTTCTGGCGGCCGCAGCGCCGCTAGCGGCGCACGTGGGCAGTCCCGACGTATTCTTCGAGGGCCAGCGCCGGCCCGTACCAGTTGCTGGTGACCATCCGTCCGCCGCAAGTGGTGCCCGGCGTGGCGGAAATCGAAATCCGCAGCCTGGCGCCAGACGTCACCCAGATCCACATCGTTCCCTTGCGCCTGTTGGCCGCCCAGCAATTTGCACCAGTTCCCGACCTGACCCGCGTCTCCAAAGAAGATCCGCAGTTCTACACCGGCAGCCTCTGGCTGATGTCCACCGGTTCCTGGAAAGTCCGCGTGGACGTGGACGGCGCGCGCGGCAAGGGGACGCTTTCCGTGCCGGTCCCGGCACTCTCCACCCGTGTGCTCGGTATGCGGAAGGTAGTCGGCGCGATCCTGATTCCGCTCGGACTTCTGCTGGTTTTCGGTTTGGTCGCGGTCGTGGGCGCCGGCGTCCGCGAGGCGCAGCTGGCCCCCGGCGCCCAACCGGACCGCGCGCGCATCCGCACCGCTCGTTGGGCCATGCTCGCCACCGCGGCGATCCTCGGTGTGGTCCTGTGGGGCGGCGCGAACTGGTGGAATTCCGCCGCCGGAGATTACGCCAGCTACGTCTACAAACCGCTCCGCGTGAATCCCTCGGTGGAGAACGGCAATCAACTCGTGCTGCAACTCGATGACCCCGGCTGGCTCAATCGGCGGACCGACGATCTGTTGCTCGACCACAATCACCTCATGCACCTGTACGTGATTCACCTGCCCGCCATGGATCGCGTCTGGCACCTGCATCCCGAACGCGGGGCAAACGACGCCTTTCGCCAGGCGCTGCCCAACATGCCCGCCGGCCGCTACGCGCTGTTCGGCGATATCGTACACGCCAACGGTATCGGCGAGACCGTGACGGCGCAGATCGACCTGCCGGAGATTCACGGCGTACCTCTGGCCGGCGACGATGCCGGGAGTGCCTCACTCGGCGTGAAAGCGAATTACAATCCGGTTGTGTCGGAATTGCCGGAGGGATATCGAATGATCTGGGAGGGCGGTGGCGGTACAATCCATGCGCGCCGGCCGTACCTGTTCCGCTTCCGCCTGCAGGACGCGGCGGGCCGTGCGCCCGGCGATATGCAACTGTACATGGGAATGGCGGGACACGCGGCCTTCGTCTCCACGGACGCAAGCGTCTTCGCGCACGTGCATCCATCGGGCTCGGTCCCCATGGCCGCGCTCAGCCTCGCACAAGGATCGCCGCAAGGATCGACCGGGCCGGTCAATCCCCACGCGGAGCACATGATGATGGCCGGAGGGCTGCCCGCCGAGGTGTCCTTTCCGTACGGGTTTCCCAAACCCGGCACGTACCGCATCTTTGTACAGATGAAGCGGGGCGGGCAGGTGTTGACCGGCGCCTTTACCACGAAAGTAGAGGATTGATTTTTGAATACCGTCAAAGGGAAGAGTGTATTGATCACCGGCGCGGGCCGTGGCATCGGCAAGCGCCTGGCGTTGGGATTCGCGGCCGAGGGGGCGCGAGTCGGGCTGTTGGCGCGCAGTGCAGGGGAACTGGATCTGGCCAAACTGGAGATCGAACAGGCGGGCGGCCAGGCACTGCGCCTGCGCGCCGATGTACGCGAACCGGAGGACCTGGCGCACGCGGTAGAGCGCATGCGCAGCAATTTTGGCGGGTTGGACGTTCTGATCGCCGCCGCCGGTGTGCAGGGGCCCATCGGACCGTTTCTGTCGAGCAAGCCCAAGGCCTGGAATGAGACGGTGGAAATCAACCTGATCGGTGCGGCCAACGCCTGCCGTGTGGCGCTGCCGCCGATGATCGAGAAGCGATCGGGCAAGGTCATCCTGATCTCCGGCGGCGGGTCGGCTTACGCCAGGCCCAATTTCAGCGCGTACTCGGTATCGAAGACGGCGGTGGTGCGCTTCGGCGAGAATCTCGCCGTAGAGGTCAGCGACCATAACGTGCAGGTGAACATCATTGCGCCGGGCGCGGCCTACTCCACCATGACCGACGAAATTCTGCGCGCGGGCGAAGAGCGCGCAGGTCGAAAAGAGATCGAAGACGCCGAACGCGTGCGCGTCACCGGCGGAATACCGGCGGAAAAGCAGATTGCCCTGGCACTGTTTCTGGCCAGTGAGCGGAGCAATCACATTAGCGGAAAACTGATCCACGTCAATGACGATTGGAAGCGCTTCGAGCAGGAAAACATGAAGTCGGAGCTGTATACACTGCGGCGAGTGCAAAGAATCTGACCGCGTGTCATTCGGAATCACATCTGTACAATTGGAATTCAACGCTTGCCGCGAATCTATGTCGGTAAGCCCAATGATCTCCACTCGTGGAATGGGGTCGCTGACGAACAGTGGGCTCGATCTATCAACGAGGAAATAAACGGACGCACGATTAAGTATTTAGAGGTTGCTTGCGGGGGACTCCAACGGTCCGAAGGCGTTCTTCATTCCATTCCGCACGAACCTGCACCGCGCCGAAATCCAATACCGGAAAAGCGCGCAGCCTTGAAGAGGCTGGCGGGGGAACGGGGGATTCCCTGTTTGCCGTCCGGGTGTCTTTTCCGATAACGCCACTTAACCGGCCAATCTTTACCTATTTTTGGGATTGCGGGAGGCTGCGGAGTTGGAGAAGGATCTTGGCCAATCGACGGCTCACTCGCGCGAGGAGTTGCCGATGGGAGTTGTCACGAATCGTGCGGCGAACCATTTCCAGTATGTATTGAACTGTATCCATCGCCAGCAAGAGTGTTGGCAAATCGGCGTGCGCAGTGGAAGCAGGGAGGCAGCGCTCGCGGAGACGGGACGAGATGTCGAGGGTGTGAGAGTGCCTGGTGGTATTCCCGTTGTAGATCGGGCTGAGTGATTTTCAAGTAGCGCAAGGTCATCTCGGGGCTGGCGTGGCCGAGTAACTGCATGAGTGCGGGAAGGCCGACGCCGGAGCGGAGCATTTCTGTGGCGTAGGTGTGGCGATTCTGATGCGGGACGAGCCGGCCCGTGATTCCGACAGCGGCGACGGCATCGCGAAAGGCGGCGCGGACGCGGCGAATCAGCGTCTCGCGGGCGCGATTCCGAGGTAGCAGGAAAGGGTCGGAAGTCGACGGTTGGCGAGCGTAAGGTGCGCAGACGTTCCACGATTTGGTAGACCGCGGAATCACGGGAACCCAGCGTTCGGTCTTCAGCTTGCCGAGCGGTACATGGATGGCCCACAGATTCGGGCCGAGTGGGAACAGGCAATCCAAGGCAAGATCCACGCACTCGCCGATGCGCATGCCGGTGTGGCGTTGGAGGAGCAAGAGATTACTGAGGAAATCATCGCGGCGCTGCAGTTCCTGCTGGATGAGTTGATCTTGTTCCGGCAGCAGTGGGCGCGGGGAGTTTTCATCGCGGCGGGGCACATCGGCCCGAGAGAGGAGATGGGCCAGGGTTGGTATCTGCTGGTTCCAGGCGAGGTCCTCGCAACATGCGGTGCAAGAAGGTGACGCGGATGGCGATGGTGATTTTGGCCAAGGGCGGAGTATGGGAGCGTAGATCCGCCAGCCAGCCCAGAATGTGGGGTCGCGTTGCAGTTGCTTGAGCCGGGAGACCTCAGGGTGATGGGCCGCCAAATAACGGAGGAAGTTGCGGAAGGTTCCCTCGTAGAGCCTTCTGGTTCCATCGGCTGAGAGCAGTGGTGAGAGATTGCGCAGAACGTGCAAACAGTGATTCCAATGGATGGCGGAGGGGCAGGTGATGTCTCATGACTGAACAGAAGGAATGCACCGGATGTGTTGGGCCACGGCGTGGGCATATTGCCGGTAGACTTCTTCCGCGGTGAGTTGCACGTAGACCATGGTGGTTTGAATCTTGCTATGACCCATGAGGTGCATCAACGCCGGCAAGCTGAGGCCGTTGCACAGCATGTCTCGGGCAAAGGTATGCCGAAATCGGTGTGGGTTGGCTTTGGGCACGCTGGTGATGCGACGGTGATGGCGGAATAAGGAGCGCAGTCCCGCGGCTGTCATGCGGTTTCCGCGAGCGCGCCCCTTGAGGATCACAAACAGCGGCGAACCGCAGTCGGACGGCCGTTCCAAGAGCAAGTAATGATCGAGCAGTTGGATGGTTTCCGGAGCCAGCGGCAACCAGCGCAGTTTGTTTCCCTTGCCGCAGCACGCGCATCTGCGATTCGGAACGCAGCAAGTCATCACGGTTGAGTGCGAGCACTTCACAGGAGCGCAGGCCATCCAGGAGCATCAAACCGACGATGGCCAGATCGCGGGAGGTGCGGAAACTGGCCCAAAAGTGGGCTACCTCTTCGGCGGACAACGGAACGATGACGCGTTTGGGTGTCCTCACGCGTAAGCGGCTCAGCGCCGGGCGCGGCCTGTCCCGTGCCGAGGGGGACGGGGCGCCAATAGCCGTACTGAAAGCCGGGGACGAAAGGAGTCTGTGCGTGGGGGAAGGCGAGCCGCAACGCACGTTCCGCGATACCCACTCTGCGGTTGATACTGGCGGCGGCGGGTTGCGGCTGCTGATTGGTTTGGAAGCGAATGTAGTCGAGCAAGGTGGATTCGGTGAGCGTCTTCTCCGTGATCGCCGTGGTATGGGTTACGCCCACCCACCAGCGCAGAAAATGGAGCAGATCGTACGCATAGCTGCGCAATGTGGTCTCCGCAACGCTTCGGATTCTCTGCTGATCCAGAAAGCGGTTGACCCATTCCACCTCCCGGCCATTGGCTTGTACCACGCGAAACGGGCTCCGGGCGTTTTCCAGGCCGCGCGGTTGAGCTACCCGGAATCTCACAGGCAAGCCTCCTCCAACAGGCGGTGAAACTCAGCAGCGTTGCCCCCGCTGACGAAGAAGCTGTTGGGATCGTGGCCCTCGGGGAGTGAGACCACTCGAGCGGTGACGCCTCGCTCCCGGAGCCTTCGTGAGAGGCACTGTGCGGCCTGTTGGCCGCTGCCGTTGCCGTCCGCATCAAAGGTCAGATAGACGGTGCGGGGACCGTCGCAGAGCTGCCGAAACTGGCGCGCATTGAGATGGGTTCCCAGCGAGCAGGTGACGTTGTGAAAGCCGGCCTCCCACAGCGCGGCGTAGTCGAACAGGCCCTCGACCAGAATCACTTCCGGATAAGATTGGACTTGCTTCCATGCGTACAAGCCGCCCTTGGAGCCCGGCAAAAAGCGGTGAGGCGGCGCCGCAAGCGAAAGGCTGCGGCCATAGAGATTGCCTTCCAACGGAAAGACGATCCGATGCACGTAGGCGTCGTAACCCACGCCGGTCACCAGGCCGGCCTGACGCAGAGCCGGCAAAGAGTGACCCAACTGCGTCAGCCAACCCCGCAGGCAGCCGCCGGGCGCGTAGCCGATCCGCATGTGCTCGATCAGCGCCTGTGAGCGGATTCCGCGTTGGTACAGATAGGCAACCGCCTCGCTGTGGCGGTGTAACTGAATGCGATAGAAACGTGCAGCTTCCTGCAACAGGGGTTCGGCACCGCGCCATTGGCGCAACCACGCCACGGCTTGCGGAAACTTCACTTGGTGATAGAGTTCCGCGAAGCGAATCACGTCCCCGCCGCGGCCACAGCCGTAGCAGTAGAAGAGGTCTTTGTTTGAATCCACCAGGAAGCTTGGTTGGTGGTCTCCATGCAAAGGGCACAGCCCCATCCATCGGCCGGGACTGAGGGGCCGCGCCGGGTGCCAATCATGCGCCTGCAGATAGCCCATCAGGGGAATCTGCTGTTTCAAGTCGTCGAGAGTTTGGCGATTCACGGACTTCTTGCCTCGATCGGCAGAATACGGCAGACCGCGCCGAGATCCCAGGCAAGGATGGTGGGCGCCCACAAAAAGTGCGCGCCGATGGCGCCAGCCTTCACCCAGCAACACAAGCTGAGCAGTCGCCGGAGGGCCCACCGGCGCAGAGTGGAGGGATCGGGGGAGCGCGACGGATCTTTGCAGTGCGGCGCCGCTTGCTCAACGGAATCGCCGGCGGCAATGTGCTCACAGGCCTGCTGGCGGCAGCGCACGCTGAAATGCGCCGACAGGCGCCAGCCAATCGGGCAAGATGGTAAAGGTCTTGCTGCACGGATGACAGATTCCGCGTCGCACCCAGATCCAGTCGTGGCATGGGTCGTGTGCCTGCTTGCGCCGCTGGCCATGGCCGATGATGGTATCGTCGCCACACAGCGGACACCGCCGCGGGAGCAGTTGCAGCGGGAACGCCGTCACCCCGGATCGGTCTTGTCATCGGCCTCTGGCAGTGCGATAAAGAGAATCACGGCTGGCGTGAAGGCCTGCCACTGACCGTCGCTGCCAAGTTCCGATCTGAGGACCGGCCTTCACCCTCCCGGTAAAGACAGTCTCGAACGAAAAGAGAATACTGCTTTCAATCGCCGGACGCCATCCGCCTAATCAACTTTGGCCGGTATATAGCCACTTTCCGCCCGGAAGGCAGCGCACCTCGTGTCAAGGGCGTATTCTCATTACATGGGAACAAGGCTTCTCCACGGTTTTTCGGCGCGCCGACTATCGATAGTTACTCTCTTGGCGTCCGCCGCAGCAATGGCGCAATCGGAGCGGGGGCGGATATCTGGGCGAGTCAAAGATCCATCGGGGGCCGATGCGCCAAACATATGCGTGACCCTCAAGACGGCTGGCTCCACAAAGGTCATCGCGGCAATCCTCACTGATGCTACGGGCGACTATAAATTCACGGGAGTACCGCCCGGCACATTCGATGTGTCGTTCAGATACCAATTGATGTTGGATGGGCTCGGTTTCGTGCCGCGCACTCTCACGATAACAGGCGGTCGCGAAGAAGTAACGGTTCCCTTGGTCTTGTTGGACATTGCTCCAAGTACCGTCGATTATGAAATCGATTCGCGAATCGAATATGAGGCGAAAATGCATAGGGATGGGGCTGTAGAATTCGTGCAGATTGCAGACTTGACCTGGACACCGGAACGACAGCCTGCCCAGGGAGAACCGACACTCGAGCTCATGATGACCGAGCCGACGATCTACGGATTGAGTCAGATGCCCGTGGGTTGTACCTGACGCCTACGCATGGTGCAGTTCTTGAGGTGAGATCGACAATATTATCTCCTGACCATGACTGCCTCGCAGCACGAGATATCGAAGGCCGAATACACATTGATGGCCTACCAGAAGGTACTCTAATTTGCATTAAGACGAACGAGGGCCGTCACGCCGAAATTGTAATTTGGCCGAAGAGAACTGTGTGCGTCGAAGGCGATGTGTCTTTTTGGTTTGTGACCTGGAAGCACTGATTCTCCCAATGCGTCAAGACCCAGCCGGTTGGATGTGCGCAAATCAGGTCCGGTTCGAAATACCCACCGCGTGAGTGCGCACTTTCTTCGAGACGCTTTCACCCTTAATGAAATATCCACGCCCACGTTGCTGTGCCGCCAGGCTGTTCAAGCTGTGGGTGCCGCAGCGGCTGGGAGCGTGTAGAAATGAAGGCAGTAAAACGGCGTTACCGTAAAGTGCGCCATTGCGGCTCCGTGTTCCGCCCTTTCTGCCGTTTCTGAGCCAAGCTGTACAGACTATATAGTATTGTATAGGGCCTCAAAATCTTTCACTGGACGCAGTTCGTAATCTATTGCGGCCAAGGACGCCATGCGTTTCAATAACATCTGCATGGCCATGTTCAAAAAAATACCGACCCAAGCCCACTAAACGTGATCTGACCTCGGCGAGCCCCAGTGCGCAAGCGCGTTTTCTGGAGAAGATTCGTCGCTCGATACTTGTCGCCAAGGAGTTTGCCTCCGACTTGCATGCGAATCCGTCAATGCGGTTAGAGGAGTTGGAACGGCGGGTTCGAGAGTTGAGCCGTTGCCTGGTGATCGAACCGGAGGCAAGGAAGATCGAATCTGCTATCGAGTCTACCTCCTCGACGAAGGTACATCCTGCAGGGCAAAAGCCCCTGGTACGCAAGGCGGCGTCAGCTTACGGGAAGTTCGTGTCCGTTCAGGCCAGTTTTCGTGCAAGCTAGCCTGCATGTTCGCTTCATTTTCCGTCTAGAATGTGCCCGCACGCGCGGGTTTTGTCTAGGCCTTTCCCCCGGGCGCTATGTTTCCATCAATGCAGTTGTGAGCGGCCCCTTATGATATACTGGGCCTGCGAGTATATCTATGCGGGTTTCGAAATGGGGCAATAGCCTTGCGATCCGGCTGCCGCATGCTGTAGTAGAGGCGCTCAAACTCAAAGAGGGCGATGAGATCGAGATTTCGGTTGCGGGTGCGCGCGAGTTTGCAGTCGATCGCGACCGGCGCCGCGAGAAGGCGCTCGAAATCCTCCGGAACAGCAATTGGAAATTTCCTGCTGGCTGGAAGTTCGACCGCGAGGCGGCCAACCAGCGGGAAGATGCCCAGGGAATCGAAGACGGGCGAGCATTCGAGGACGGGCAGTCGCATCGTAGCTCGCCGCCCCGGCGTCGGCGCGCCGGATGAGCCCGTTTTTCGATACCAATGTCCTCCTGTATGCGCTGAGACCGGAAGATCCACGTGCCGAACGCGCTCGGCTTCTGCTCGCTGACGGCGGGATCATCAGCGTGCAGGCGCTCAACGAGTTCACCAATGTGGCGCGACGCAAATTGGGGCAGCCCTGGAGCGAGATCAACGAAAAGCTCGGCGCCGTCCGCGCTCTGTGCGAAGTCAAGCCTCTCAGCGTTGCCACGCACGAGCGCGCGCTCGCCCTTGCGGAGCGCTATGGTTATCAGATCTACGATGCGCTGCACCTGGCTAGCGCGCTCGAGAACGGCTGTAGCATTCTGTACACGGAGGATCTGCAGCACGGGCAGCAGATCGAGGGACTCACGATTCGCAATCCATTTAAAACGGAACGGAAGTAGCCGTGCCCGATGCCGGTCCTCCGTGTCACATACCGTGACTCTTTCACGTCCGCAAGCGTTTTGCCAGCGGCGAAGAAACTTCGGTAGAGGCCGGGACGTTCGATCTCGGACTCTGCGGTCCACGGAAAGCCGCCTTTCTCGCTGTTGCGCGTGAACTTGAATTTCTTAACCATCAGCGACAACGATAACAGACGAGAACACTTCCAACGGTATCTGCCTCGTGAGCTTTCGGCAGCCGTGCGCAGCCTGAACGTAGTAACCCAACGAAACCGCGGAATGCCGAAGGAACAGCTTATTCTTCGCGTAGAGCCGTCATTGGATCCAGATTTGCGGCGCGCCGGGCCGGCAGAAGACCGGCGACGACAGCCGGCACGGCGAGAACCACGCAGGCCGTGACCAGCGTTGTGGGATCGTTGGGCTCCAGGCGGTAAAGGAAACTGGCAAGCAGGCGCGTCGAGAAGACTGCGACCGCCAATCCAAGCACAAGGCCCGCCACAATGAGAATCGCCACTTCGCCCAGGACCATGCGGAGCACGCGAGCCTGCTCCGCGCCAAGCGCCATGCGAATGCCGATTTCATTGCGCCGCCGCGCGACGTTGTAGGACATGACGCCGTAGAGCCCGATGACGGCCAAAGCCAGCGCAAGGGCGCCGAAGAATCCGGAGAGCGTTGCCAGAAGCCGTTCCCGGCCCAGCGACTCGTCAACCTGAAGAGCAAGGGTGCGGAATTGCAACGTAATATTGTGATTCACTTCGTCGACAGTCGCTTTGACGCTTGGAATGAGTGAGGCGGCAGGTCCGTTGGCGCGAAGCACGAAATTGGCCCAGCGCATCGGAGGCAACTGCGATAGCGGGTAATACGCAATCGCTTCGCCCTCCGCTCTCAAGCTACCGTACTTCGTGTCTTTGACGACGCCGATAATCTGAATGGGTCCGCTGATCTCGTTCCATCCGTTCCGAAACGTCTTCCCGACTGCGCTCAACGGGCTGCCGAAGAACTTGCTGGCCATCGATTCGTTGATCACCGCGACCAGCGGCGCGTGCAGCGTGTCGTGCTCATCGAAATCGCGGCCGGCGATGAATGGCGTCTCCATGCTGGCGAAGAACCCGGCACTGATCGAATTGGTCCACACGACCATATCCTTCCGCGATTTCGGCACATACCCTTCGACATGGACGATCTGGTTCGAGGAACTTCCGCTGACCGGCGTGATATCGGCGAAGCTCGCGGACCGGACGCCGGGAACAGCGGCCAGACGCCGCTGCAATTCCTGATACAGCGGTAGCCGGAGGTCGGGCGGCACGCTCGCGTAACGAGGGTCGACACGGATCAGCAGCACCTGCTTCTTGTCGAAGCCTGTATCGACCGTGGCGAGCTTCGCGAACGTTTTGAGCATGAGTCCGGCGCCGATCAGAAGGACCAGCGAGAGAGCGACTTGCACCGTGACCAGCATCTTCCCGAGGCCGAACCGGGCGTGCGATTCCACCACGCCGCGCGCATTGGCCTTCATGGCGGAGTGCGGCTCGACGTGCGCACCCTGCCATGCCGGTGCGAGTCCGAACAGGATACCCGTGGCGATGGCAACCCCCATCGTAAAAGCGAGTACGCGAACGTCAATCGACAGATCGAGAACCACGTTCGAGTTGCTGGTGTCCAGAAACCGCACGAGCATTCGGCTCGCCCACTCAGCGAATAAAACGCCCAGGACCGCGCCCATCGACGAAAGAAGCAGACTTTCGGTAAGCAACTGCCGGATCAGCCGGGCGCGTCCTGCGCCGATTGCCATCCGAATCGCAATTTCCTTCCGCCGCGCGGAAGCGCGGGAGATGAGGAGATTAGCGACGTTGGCACAGGCGATCAGCAGCACCACGCCAACGGCGGCCATCAGCGTGTAAAGGGCGGCCGTGTAATCGTGGCGGATGCCCGAGTAACCCCTGGCGCCAGGGAGCAGGTCGAACCGCCGGTTCAGATGGTATTTTTGCGCGTCGGGCGGGTAACCGGAGGGCATTGTCGCGGCAAAGAGCTGCGGGGCAAGTGTGTTCATACGCGCCAGAGCCTGCTGCTCGCTGATACCCGGCTTGAGCCGCGCAAAAATCCATAGCCACCAATTCGCGCGCTTATCCAGTGCGGAGTTTTCACGAACGAGAGTCCCTTCCGCGCAAAGTGGCAGATAGATCTCAACCGCTTCGCCAACCTGGATGCCGTTGAATCCGGGCGGAGCGACACCGACGATCCGAACCGGATGGCTGCTGAGCGTCAACCGCCGCTCGAAGACATCGGCCGCGCCCCCATATTCCCTCTGCCAAAAGTCGTGACTGAGCACGGCGATCGCCGGACAACCGCGCTGATCGTCGGCCGCGGTGAACGTTCGCCCAAGAACCGGCGTGTACCCCGAGCGTGCTGAAAAAATCCCCGCTGACCCAACTGGTGCTCGCGTTGCGAACCTCGCCGCCCCCCGCCAGATTGAGTCGAATGGGGCTGTAGGCGAAGGCTCCCGAGAAGACATCCTGGCGGTCACGTACCTGCTCCCAAATGGGGTTCGTAAACGTCGTGCCATATTCGGTCTTCATGACGAGTTGGACGAGCTGTTCGGGATGGCTCACCGGCAGCGTTTTGAGAATGACGGCATTGATCAGACTGAAGATCGCCGTATTGGCGCCAATGCCGAGCGCCAGCGACAGAATCGCGATGGCGGCAAACCCAGGGCTGGAGCGCCAGGCGCGGAGCGCGTAGCGGACATCCTGAAGCACGTAGTCGAACAAGTGTGATTCCTCCGGCGGCTAAGAACAAATACTGCTGAGGCGAGCGAAAGTTACACCAAGCCTTCACACGAACTACGAAAATCTTCGCTCTTGTTCCTCCAATCAGTTGCGGATATTTGGCGATGAATCCCCGATACTGTGCCGCTATCCTTATTACGGGTGGTGGGAAGAGATTCGTGAAGGTCCACGCGAGTTTTTCTTCCCGCCCCGCCGAATCCCTATGTGCCCGAACGAACCCATTCACTGCCGCCCCAAATCATTCAAACGAAACCACTTCTCCCGTCAAATGGGTTCGTTTGGTAAAAACGCTTTCGGCAAACAACGCGTAGTCGTGCCGTTTGGCGGTTCTCTTGCCCCCAAACCGCACACTTCACAGGGGTGGTACCGTGGACACCGGCCTTCCGGGGGCGTAGAATAACACAACAACCCTATGAAAACTCCGCGTACTCGTGAGTTAGCAAAAGGGGCTCACCGGCGCCGTGCTGCGCTCCTGTTGAGTTGCTGCGCGATCGTCGCCGTCCTCGTCGGCCGGACCATGCGCGGCGCGGACGAAGCTGTTCCGAACCCATTGCCTGTAGTCAAGCAGTACTGCTTCCAGTGCCATAGCGGTGCTACACCCATGGCCGGTGTAAACCTGCAGCAGTTGACCTCGCAAGGCTCCGTTGGCGAGGGTTTCCAGACTTGGGGAAAAGTCGCCGCTGCGCTCGAGCAGAATCGCATGCCGCCCAAAGGCATGCCGCAGCCGCCCGACGCGCAGCGCCAGCAGGTGGTGGCCTGGATCCGCGGCGAACTCAACGCCTACGCCAAAAAACACGACGGCGATCCCGGACGCGTCACCGTACGCCGCCTGACCAGCGATGAGTACGCCTACGCGATTCACGACCTCACCGGCATCGATCCCGAGACCGGCATCGATGCCGCGGGCGACTCGGTCGGCGGCGAAGGCTTCACCAGTTTCGGCGACGTCCAGTTCATGCAGGACGCCAACCTCGAGCGCTACCTCGCGGCCGCCAAGATCGTCGCCAACCACGCCGTGATCGGCGTCGGCCCGCTGGAGTTCTACACCGATCCCGGCAAAACCGGGCTTCGAGCTCTCCGCCATCACGCGCATCAAGAATATCTACGCCACCTATGGCTTCCGCACGGTCTCCGGCGAGGGCGGCAGACCCTTTGGCCTTGAGAAATACGGAAAAGTCTTCTACGTTGCCTGGCGCTACCAGCATCGCGGCGCGCTCGGTGATGCCAACGTCACCATCAAAGATCTGGCGATTCGCGAAGGAGTCAGCCCCAGGTTTGCCGAGCACATCTGGACGGTAATCAACCAGCCGTCCCTGGGTTACCCTTCCTCTGAAATGGTGGCGCGGTGGCGAAAGCTGCCGGCGCCCGGCGGCGGCGATCACGCGGCCGCCGTCGCGGCAGCGCGCACCGGCTGCGAAGAGCTGCAGAAATTCCTCACCACCTGGCCCAGTTGGCTGTTCGGCAGGGGCGACGTAGCGGCGGGCGGCGCCGGCGACGAAAGTCCCCTCGTCTTCAACGACACTTCCCTCAAGGCCGAAGCCACCCACCATTTCAATTTCAACCGCCCGGGACGCGGCGGCGGTGGCGCCGGCCGCGGCGGTCCGCCGCAGACAGGACCCAGCCAAGCTCTTTCTCAATGTCGCATCGCTGAATCCCAGCGCACCCGGAAAGCCGGTGATCCTCTGGCGCAACCCCACGGTTGGATATCGCCGCGCCGGCGCGCCGGGCCGCGGCCAATCGCCCGGTGGCCAGATCACGGCCGTTACCCCCGCGGCAGACCAGGCACTGCCGCCGCTGCTGCTGCGGGTGCCGGCGCGCAGCCGCCGAACGTGCGCGGCTTCGGACAGCCCGCCGGACCCGCGCGTACCGCTGCGGACCGCCGTCACCGAAGAAACCGCCCGTAAGCTGGGCTTCGGCAAGAGTCCCGATGGCTCCCAGATCGGCCCCGACGATTTCGCGTCCGAAGGATCCATCAACTTCGAGGTCCCGCTGCCGCAGGGCGTCGTGGCGATCGATTTTCAGGTGGACGCCGCAATCGGCGCCGATCGCGATCAGGTCTTCCGCATCACCATCGGCGACCGCGAAGAAGGCCCCCGCGGAATCCCGACCCGCGCCTTTGTCGGCGATCCGCAATCCGCCGGATACCGTAAGTTCAAAGCCGGTGTCCTGGAGTTCGCCACCATTCTGCCTCCGAACTCCAACATCGAGCCCACGCCCGCCGACAAAGATCCCGGCTCCCGAGCCCTTCGACAGCACCTACAACACTCCGGAGCACGACGCCTTTGTCAACGACGTGAAGTATATCCGCGACGACCGGTTCGTGGTCGAGAACATGCTGGACGAAGCCACCCGCGTGCGGCTCGAAAATGCCTGGACCGACCTGCGCTCCTCCTTCGCATACCACGACAATTACCTGCGGCTGCTTGCCGAGCATTACAAGTTGGACCTCAAGGGCAAACACATGTCGGAGCTCGAGCAGGCCGCGATCGACGCGCTGCCCGCCGAAGCGCGCAAATACATCGCGCCCCTGCATGCCGAGTACGTCGCCATGCGTGCCGCCGAAGCCGCGGCCCGGCCGCGCCACCTGTCCGACTGCCTCCATTTCGCCGCCGTTGCCTGGCGCCATCCGCTCTCCGAAAAGGAGAAGCAGAGCCTGCGCTCGTTCTACGACAAGGCGATCACTTCCGAGGGCGATCACGACAAGGCCATACGCGCTCTGCTGACCCGCATTCTGGTCTCGCCGGCGTTCCTCTACCGGGTCGAACAGCCCGTGGAGGCAGTGGCCGCCAAGCCCCTCACCGATTGGGATATGGCCAGCCGCCTGAGCTTCTTCCTCTGGTCCTCCATCCCCGATGACGAACTGCGCCGCGCCGCCGCCGCCGGTGAGCTCAGCAATCCGCAGCAGCTGCAGCGCGCAGGTCAAGCGCATGCTGGCCGACCCCAAGGCGCGCCGCCTCTCCACCGAATTCTTCGGCCAGTGGCTCGGCTTCTACCACTTCGATCAGTTCCGCGGCGTGGATACCGGGCGCTTCCCGGAATTCACCGACGAAGTGAAGAGCTCCATGTACGACGAGGCCGTCTCCTTCTTCGAACACGTGATTCGCAAGGACCGCCCGGTTCGCGAAATGCTGTTCGCCGACTACGACTTCCTCAATCAGCCGCTGGCCAAATTCTACGGCGTGAAGCACGAGATCAAGTCCACCGGTCCGGTGGAACTGGTGGAGGGCGCCGGACAGCTTCCAGCGCGGCGGACTGCTGCGTCTGGGCGCCATCCTCACCGCCACCTCCGCGCCGCTGCGCACCAGTCCCGTGAAGCGCGGCGACTGGGTGCTGCGCCGGATTCTGGGAACGCCCGTTCCGCCGCCGCCCGCCGATGCCGGCAAGCTTCCGGCCGACGACAAAGACTTCGGCGGACTCTCCCTGCGCGAAAAACTCGAAGCCCACAAGCGCAATGCCGTCCTGCGCCAACTGCCACGTGCGCATCGACCCGCTCGGCTTCCCGCTGGAGCACTACGATTCCACCGGCCGCTGGCGCGAGAAATACTCCGACGGCAAGCCGATTGACGATTCCGGCGTTCTCAGCGACAAGACGCAGATCGCCGGCATCCCGGGACTGCTCGACTATCTCAAGAGTCAGGAAGATCAGGTGCGCCGCACGCTGGCCATCAAGCTGGTCGGCTATGCGCTGGGCCGCACGGTGCAGGCCGTCGGACCAGCTGCTGATCGATCGCATGGTTGCCACGCGGCGGCAGCGCCACATTCTCGCAATTGGCGGCGGAGATCGTCACCAGCCGCCAGTTCCGCAACCAGCTGGGACGCGAAGACGGCCCCGTCTCCACCGCGGTCAAGACTGCCGCGTCTGAAATCATCCAGATAAGGTAGGTGCACGATGAAGAACCAGACCACATCTCAGAAATCGCGGCGTCATTTCCTGCGCGGAGCCGGGGTCGCGCTCGCCCTTCCGTGGCTGGAATCGCTGCCCCTTTTCGCGCAGGATGCCGCGCCGCTCGCGCAGGCTGCCGACCCCAACAAGCCGCCGCTGCGCTTCGCGTGCATCTACTTTTCGAACGGCGTCGACCCCACGCACTGGTGGGCCAAAGGCAGCGGCGCCGTCGATGGAGTTCGGTCCCGCCGCCGAACCCCTCACGCCCATCCGCGAAGACCTCGTCTTCGTCGCGCGGCCTCTACAACCAGACCGCGCTCGTCTCCACCAGCCCCCACCTGGGCCGCATGAACATGCTCTCCGGCGTCAAGGTGAGCCTCGATCCCAACGACATTCGCGTCGGCACCACCATGGACCAGGTGCTGGCGCAGCACATCGGCCATCAGACCGTGGTGCCCAGCCTGGCGCTCGGCATCGAGCCCAACGAACTGCGCCTGGAAGACGGCCTCTCCATGCTCTACGGCTCCTCCATTTCCTGGGCCTCGGCCACCAAGCCCGCCACCAAGGAAATCTACCCCGCGCGCACCTTCGACCAGTTGGTGGGCGACGGCAAGGGCCGCAAGCTCGACCGCAGCATCCTCGACGCCGTGCTGCAGGAGACCCACGACCTGCAGCCGAAGATCAGCACCGGCGATCGCAAGAAGCTCGACGAATATCTGGAATCGGTGCGCGACATCGAAAAGCGCATCGACCGCGCCGGCAAGCAGGAGCTGCTCGAAGGCTGGCGGCCCACGCTGAAGCAGCCCAACATGCCGCGGCCCGTCGGACGAGATTCCGCAGAATCCGCCGGACCACATGAAGCTGATGCTCGATCTCATCGTGCTCGCCTTCCAGATGGACAAGACGCGCATCGTCACCTGCATGTTGAACAACGACCTCTCGCAGATGAACTTCAAGTTCATCGAGGGCGTCCGCGGCGCCCTGCATCTCGACCTGACGCACAACGGCAAGACGCCCGCGACCAAGGCGATGTACCTCAAGACCAACCAGTTCCACATGCAGCAGTTCACGTACCTGGTGCAGCGCCTGAAGCAGATCGACGAAGGCGGCCAGTCGCTGCTCGACAACTCCATGCTGATGTTCGCCTCCAGCCTCTACGACGGCGACGCTGCACGGCGCCGACCAGATGCCGATCGTGCTGGCCGGCAAGGCCGGCGGCGCGATGAAGACCGGCCGCATGCTGGACTTACCTCGACAAAGGCAACGACAATCGCCGCGCCTGCAGCCTGTACCTTTCGATGATGGACCGCATGGGCGTAAAGCTGGACCGCTTCGGCGACACCGACAAGCGCCTGCCCGGCCTCTTCGCTTGACTTAACCGATCCGGCCCGTGCACTCGCCGAGATCAATATCTCCGCAGTGACCGCGCAAAGTGATCTCGTCGCCGTCTTCGAGAAACTTGCGGACCTCACCGGTGGGCAGCGTGATCGGGCCCATCTCCAGGAGACAGCCATGCGAATCCGGCGTGGGTCCCGAAACAGTGCCGCTGGCCAGCAAGTCCCCTGTACGAAGATTGCAGCCGTTGCTGGTATGATGCGCCACCATTTGCGCAATCGACCAGTATAGTTCTTTGAAATTTCCTTTACTCAACCGGAATGGAGCGAAGCCGCTCGCGCGCATCTGTGCGCTGGTGATCTCCACTTCGAGCGTGAGATCGATGGCGCCTCGCGCCCGATTCTCCGCCGAATCGAGATACGGTAGCGGCGCGGGGTCGCCCTCCGGACGCACGTACAGCGGAACCCGGCACGGAGCCAGCGCTTCCATCGGGATCACCCACGGTGAGATGCTCGTTGCGAAGCTCTTTCCCAGAAACGGGCCGAGCGGCTGGTATTCCCAAGCCTGTATGTCGCGCGCCGACCAGTCGTTCACCAGGCAAATGCCGAAGATGTGATCCTCGGCGGACTCGATGGGGATCGGCTCGCCCAGCGCGTTGCCCGCCCCGATGAAGAACCCGACTTCGAGTTCGTAATCGAGAGCGCGTGTGGGGCCGAACGTAGAAGCCTGCGTCTGTCCGTTGGGACGTCGAATCGGTGTGCCGCTTACCACGATCGAAGATGCCCGTCCGTGATAACCGATCGGAATGTGCTTATAGTTCGGCAGCAGCGGATTGTCCGGGCGGAACCGTTTACCGACATTGGTGGCGTGGAAGATCGAGGCGTAGAAATCGGTATAGTCGCCGATCGCGACGGGCAATAGCATCTCGGCATCCCGCATGGGCACGAGATAAGGCTCGGCGTAAGAAAGCTCCCTAAGCCGCGCGCGCAGCCCGCGCCAGTGAAGTGGAGTGAGCGCCATCAGAGCATTGAGCGTTTCGCCCGAACACGCGCTCCGCGTCTCCGGAGGCAGAGAATCGAGCAGTCCGCCTGCCACGCTGCGCCGCAGATCGAGAATGCGATCGCCGATAGCGACGCCGATCGCGTTCTCCGCATCCCGGCGAAAGACACCGTACGGCAGGTTCATGCGTCACAACCAACCGAGCCGCTCCAGATCCACAATCGGCTCTTGAAAGGAGCAGGAGCCGAAGCTGATGGCGAACTGCTCGCGCGACTCGCGGAGTTGATCCAGGGTGAGGCGGTGCGTGTGCCATTCCGCGGCCTCGTCGTCGAAGTGGAACTCATCGGGAGATTCCTCTTCCAGGGTTGCAATGGCATCGCCCGCACGTCCGCCATGCCAGACCAGCGCCGCCGCCAGGAAGACGTTGATGAAGCCGTGCATCAGTGCAGTGGGGCTGTCGGGCTGATAGGTACAGGGCCGGACCGAACGGATCGGATGATGCAGTCCGGCAGTCGCCTTGAAGGGCACTCGCGCTTTGGCGCAGCGATACAGAAAGCGCGCCAGGTCGGCAGGAGTGGGGAACGCGTTCGGCGTAACGCCGCCCGTGCGCACCTTGGCGCGTCCGCGTCCCTTGGCGAGCGGCGCGGGGTCGGCATCGATCGGCAGTTCGAAGTACGCCGTCACGCCTTCGGGCAGGATGTCGAGAATCGGGGCGGCGTCGGCCGCGCTTGCCACCTTGAGTTCGCACACGGGAACCGCCCGCGGCGGCACGCCGAGCACCACGTAGTCCCACTCGGGGTCCACTTCATTCAGGCGCGCCGAAGGCACGATGAAGCGCCCGAGCGCCCAGGCCTGCGGTCCGGCGCGGAATGCTTCGTAGTTGCGCGAGGCCTCGCTCCATCGTCGAGCGAGGCGGGCGGAAACATGCCGGCGTAATCGATCAAGCCGGTAGAGCAGCGTGCGCAGCGCTTCAGTCATGGCTTGAAGCGCTTCTTCAGACCCTGCCAGCACTCGAAGTATTCGTGCTGCAGGATGCGGCGTCTCCATGCGCGTAACGCGTGGGCCGCAGCACAAGCTGGGTCTCGAACATGAAGGCCAGCGTGTCGGCGAGATACTGCGGCTTGAGTTCCGCGGTGCTGGCGCGTTCGTAGGTCTCGGCGTCGGGGCCGTGGCCGGACATGCAGTTGTGCAGGCTCGCGCCGCCGGGCAGGAAGCCTTCGGCCTTGGCGTCGTACTCGCCGAAGATCAGGCCCATGAATTCGTTCATCAGGTTGCGATGGAACCAGGGCGGGCGGAAGGTGTGCTCGGCCACCAGCCAGCGCGGCGGGAAGATGGCGAAATCGCAGTTGGCGTCCGGGGATCGAGGGCGAAGTCAGCACGGTGTAAATCGAGGGGTCGGGATGATCGAAGCTCACCGTGTTGATGCAGTTGAAGCGCGCGAGATCGTACTTGTAGGGCGCGTAGTTGCCGTGCCAGGCCACCACGTCGAGCGGCGAGTGATCGATCTCCGCGATCCACAAGCTGCCGAGGAATTTGGCGACGATGCGGCAACTCGCGCGTCGCGATCTTCGAACGCGGCCACCGGGCGCCAGGAAATCGCGCGCGATTGGCGAGGCCGTTGGCGCCGATCGGGCCCAGTTCGGGCAGGCGGAACGGCGCGCCGTAGTTCTCGCAGATGTAGCCGCGCGCCGCGCCGTCCGGCAGATCGACGCGGAACTTGATGCCGCGCGGGATGACGCAGATCTCGCCGGGCGCGGCATCGAGCACGCCGAGTTCGGTGGCGATGCGCAGCGCGCCCCAGTTGCGGCACGATCAGCAGTTCGCCATCGGCGTTGTAGAAGTAGCGCGCCTGCATGCGACGGTTGGCGGCGTAGACGTGGATGGCCACGCCGGTCTGCGCGGCCGGGTCGCCGTTGCCGGCGATGGTGACCAGGCCGTCGACGAAGTCGGTGGGCTGCGGTCGGGGATGGCGAAAGGGATCCCAGCGGAGCTGGTTGGGCGGCGTGGGACACTTCGTCGAACGGTCCGCTGCGCAAGCATGTCCGGCTGGCGGATTCGGTGTACGGCTTGTGGGTGACGCGAGGGGCGGATGCGATAGGTCCAGGTGCGCCGGTTGGTGGCGCGCGGCGCGGTGAACGGGCTGCCGCTGAGTTGCTCGGCGTAGAGTCCGAGCGGCGCCTGTTGCGGCGAGTTCTGGCCCACGGGCAGCGCGCCGGCGACGGCCTCGGTGGCGAATTCGTTGCCGAAGCCGGATTGGTAACGCAATTCGTTGGACGGCATACTCAGCTTGCACTTGGGTTACGAGATTAGCACACTGGAATGAATGAGCATCCGATATCTATTATCGATCCTGGCGATTTTTGCGGCGGTGACGCCCTCACACACGCGGCCGGCGCGCCGGTGGCCAATCGCAGCGCCGCTGCAGCCGAACGCGTTCAACCCCCTGCCGCTGGGCAGCGTGATGCCGAAGGGCTGGCTGCTCGATCAGCTGCGCCTGCAGGCGCAAGGGCTGAGCGGCCATCTCGACGAGTTCTGGCCCGACCTCGGCCCGCAAAGCGCGTGGCTGGGCGGCAGCGGCGAAGGCTGGGAGCGCGGGCCGTATTTCCTGGACGGCCTGGTGCCGCTCGCCTACCTCACGAAGGATGCGGTGCTGATCGCCAAGGTGAAGAAGTGGATGGATTGGACGCTCGAGCACCAGCAGCCCGACGGCGCGATCGGTCCGGTGAAGAATACCGGACTGGTGGCCGAACTACGTCATGCTCAAGGCGCTGATGCAATACCAGGAGGCCTCAGGCGACGCGCGCGTGATTCCGC
The DNA here is from genome assembly GCA_963792055.1 of uncultured Solibacteraceae bacterium. Classification (GTDB taxonomy): domain Bacteria; phylum Acidobacteriota; class Terriglobia; order Bryobacterales; family Bryobacteraceae; genus Solibacter. The sequence continues at coordinate 382,935 of CAWBUV010000015.1, forward strand.
TGATGGAGAAATATTTCGCCTACCAGGCGCGCGCACATGGACGAGCGTCCGCTCAAGGAGTGGGCCATCTTCCGCTGGCACGACGAAGTGCTCAGCGTGCTCTGGCTCTACAATCGCAATGGCGATCGCGCAGCTGCTCGATCTGGCCCGCAAGCTGCACACGCAGGGCCACGATTGGGAGGCGCAGTTCGCCAACTTCAAGACCACCGAGAAGGTGCCGCGCACCGGCGCGAATCTCTCCACCCACGGCGTGAACAACGCGATGGCGATGAAGGCCGCGGCCGTGTGGTGGCTGGTCACCGGCGAGAAGGGCGACCGCGACAGCCTCTACCAGATGCTCGACGCGCTGGACCGCTATCACGGCCAGCCCTACGGGCATCTTCAGCGCGGACGAGCATTACGCCGGCCGCGACCCTTCGCAGGGCACCGAGCTGTGCGCGGTGGTCGAAGCCATGTTCTCGCTGGAGACCGATCTGTCGATTCTGGGCGACGCCGCGTTCGGCGACCGCCTGGAGAAGATCGCCTACAACGCGCTTCCCGCGACCCTGAGCCCGGACCTGTGGGCGCATCAGTACGATCAGCAGGCCAACCAGATCATGTGCTCGATCTCCAACCACCGCTGGGCCACCAACGGTCCGGAGAGCAACATCTTCGGCCTCGAGCCGAACTTCGGCTGCTGCACGGCCAACATGCATCAGGGCTGGCCGAAACTGGCGGCGAGCCTGTGGATGGCGACGCCGGATGGCGGCCTCGCCGCCGTGGTGTACGGCCCGAGCGAAGTCAGTACGACCGTGCGCGGCGGCGCGGCGGTGACGATCGAGGAGCGGACCGACTATCCGTTCCGCGAGAGCGTCTCGCTGGCAGTGAAGCTGCAGCGGACGGCGCGCTTCCCGCTGGTCGCTGCGCATTCCGGCGTGGGCCGGCGGGCGCGCACGTGACGGTCAACGGGCAGGCAGTGGCGGGCGTGAAGGCGGGCGAGTTCCTGCGCATCGAGCGCGAATGGAAGACAGGCGACCGCGTGGAACTGCGCTTCCCCATGGCGGTGCGCACCTCCACGTGGTACAACAATTCGATCGCCGTGGAGCGCGGGCCGCTGGTGTACTCGCTGCAAGATCGGCGAAAGCTGGCACAAGATCAAGCAGACCGGTCCCGCGGCGGACTGGGAAGTCTACCCCACCACGCCGTGGAACTACGCGCTGGTGAAGGGCGCATTTCAAGTGACGGAGCAGGCCGATGGCGCGCCAGCCGTACACCGCGAACGCGGCGCCCGTGGAGATCACGGCGAAGGCGCGGCGCCTGCCGCAGTGGACGCTGGTGGACGATTCGCCGGGCCCGCTGCCGGTGAGCCCGGTGACCACCAAGCGCGCCGGAAGAGACGGTGACGCTGGTGCCCTACGGCGCGGCCAAGCTGCGCATCACGGCGTTCCCGTGGCTAGAGTAGAAGCCGCGGGAAACTCTTCGCCCCAGATGTATTTGCTGAACCAATCGTAGTTGTGTTCCATCACGGCGCGCTGCTGTTTGGGCTTGTTGATGGGGTGGCCGAAGCCCTTGTAGAGGACCAGTTTCACGGGGACCTTGCGGTCCTGCAGCGCCTGAAATAGTTCGAAGGCGTTGGGCGGCGGGACGCGCTTGTCCTGGTCGCCGTGCTGGATCAGGGTCGGAGTCTGTGCGCGGCTGACGTACGTAATCGGCGACGTCTTGCGGTAGATCTCCGGGTCGTCCCAGGGTGTCGCCTTGAGGTACTGGCGCGTGAACGGGTGTATGTCGGTGTTGACGTAGTAAGTGGTCCAGTCGGAGATGCCGGCACCCACGCTGACGGCTTTGAAGCGATCGCTGTAGCAGGTGATGAAGGCGGAGATGTAGCCGCCCTGGCTCCATCCCATGGCGCCGACGCGGTCCTTATCCACGATGCCCTTGGCGATCAGGGAATCCACTCCGGTGATCACGTCATCGTAATCGCCGACGCCGAGATTGCGCACGTTGAGCGCAGCGGAATTTTTCGCCGTAGCCGGCGGAGCCGCGGTAGTTCGGCTTGAGGACGAGCGCGCCCTTGGCGACAAAGCGCTCGATGGGGTAGTAGCGGTCGGCAGCCATCAAGGGACTATCGACGCCGGTGGGGCCGCCGTGAATGACGACGAGCAGCGGGTATTTGCGCGTGGGGTCGTAGTCTGCGGGCTTGATCAGGATGCCTTCGATCGGCGCGCCGTCCTTGGATTTCCACTGCACGACTTCGCGCGTGGCGAGGCGGAAGTCCTTGTACTGGGCGGCGACGTCGGTGAGGTATCTCGGCGCGAAATCGGTGACTGGCGATACGAAGATTTCGGGGAAGTGGTTGGGCGCGGCGCCGGTGGCGGCGAAGGTGCGGTGATCCTTGGTGAAGGACGCGCCGGCCACATGGAAGGTATCCGGCCCGCTGATGCGGCGGATGGCGCGGGTGGCCGGGTCGATGCGGAAGAGGTGAGAGGCGGTCTTCTGGGTGGCGGTGAAATAGATGCCGTCGGGTCCCCAGTCGAGCAGGTTGGGATCTTCGTCGAATTCCTTGCTGAGCAGGCGCGGCTGGCCGCCTTCGGCAGGGATCACCGCCAGGTAGCGGTTGGCGTAGTAGAAGAACTGCTGGCCATTGGACGTGGTGTAGGCGATCTCTTTGCCGTCGGGCGACCACTTGGGGTTGCTGTTCGGGCCGCCGGATTCCAGCAGCTTCTTGACGTGAAGATCGGCCAGATCAAGTACGTACAGGGTCTCGGTATCGCTGCGATCCCAGGTCGGGATCGCGGCTCGCGCTGAAGGCGATGCGCTTGCCGTCGGGCGACCAGGAGAAAGATCCGACGCTGAACGTATCGCCCTTGGTGAGGGGTTCGGGCTTGGGCAGCTTCTTCGGGTCGTTCGGCAACTCGGTGGGGAGTTTGAGCAGCCAGAGGTGGTTCATGTTGTAGTCGCCGCCGACGATTTCGAAGTCGCCGAACTTTTCCTTGCGCTCCTTGCGTGCCTTGGCGTCCGGGCCGGAGGAAGTGAAGGCGATGGCGCTGCCATCGGGCGACCAGGCGATGGAGCCGACGCCGTTTTCCTCGGCGGTCAACGCGGTCGCCTCGCCGCCGGCGGACGAGATCAGGTAGATCTGGCGCTTGCCGTCGCGGTCGCTGGTGAAGGCGAGGCGGCGCGAATCGGGCGACCACTGCGCGCCGCTGGAAGATTTCTTGCCGCTGGTCAACTGGTAGCGCTCGCCGGTGTACGGCATGGCGATCCAGATCTGCGTGTAGAAATCGTTCTCGTCCCAGTTGGCCTGCTGCACGGTGTACGCCACGAAACGGCCATCGGGCGAGATCTGCGCTCCGGCCACGGACTTCATGCTGAGCGATTCCTCGATGGTGGGAACCGGGATGCCGGCCGCGCCGGCGGCGGCGCAAAACAGCAGGGCGGCGGAGAGTTGCAGGCGCATGGCTGAATTATAGCCTCACGCGACCTTACGGAAACGCACGGCGAGCATCTCCCTGCCGGGCAGCTTGAGCTGGAACTTGCCGGAGAAGGTCTCTTCGGCTTTCGTGATGGTCATGGCCCAGGGATCGATGATCTCCGCGGTGAAACGGCTCGCGGCGGGAAGGTCGAAATCGGCCAGAGCGGGCTGGTGGAAATCCAGGAAGTAGAGATAATATTCGCCGGGACGCGCGATGCACGGATAGTACGCTCCGGGCAGCGGAGCTGCGCCTTCGCGCGGGCCGGCCTCGATGATGCCGCGGAGGAATGCGATGCGCCGCGGGCTCTCGCCATGCAGCACGCCGCCCTTGGACCACCAGAGAATATCGTGCGGATCGAGATACGTCTCGCCGTGTCCGACGTAGGCGCCGTTCGCCATCCCGAGCCAGAAGCGCCGCGTCAATTCGCGGGCGGAGATATCGCCCCATCGCTTGGGAATGTTGCCTTCGTACTTGCACTCGTCGAAGACCAGGGGCTTGCGGAAGTTGGAGCGCCACTCGGGGACTTTGGCGAAATCGTCGCTCTGTATGCTGACGTGCGTGACCCAGGGCTTGAGCGGATCGTACATGGGGCCGCTGTGGTGTATGGAGCGCAGGCGGCTGTACGGGTCGCTTTCCTGCAGGATGCGGAAGTAGCGGTCCCAATCGGCGACGGTCTTGCCCTTCACGAAGTCCCATTCGTTGGCCACGCTCCACCAGACGTTGCGGAAGGAGGCGAGGCGGGCCACCACGTAGCGCAGATAACGGTCGTCCACTTCGGGCGGCATCAGGGCGTAGCCCCAATGGTCGTAGGGATGAAACAGGATCAGGTCGGCCTCAATGCCGAGCGATTGCAACTGCGCGATGCGGGTTTCCAGGTTATGGAAGAACTCGGGGACGAAGCGGGTGTAATCGTTTTGACCTTGCGCACGCGGGAACGGATAGACGGGCGGCTCATCCTGGTTGTAGGTGTACCATTTCGGGAAGATGCACATGCGCATCTTATTGAAGGGCGCGGTACGAAGAGTCTCGATGGTCTGCTGCTGCAGCGCGGCGGGCTGATGCGTCCAGGCGTAGCAGGTGGTGCCGAAGGGGAAGTAGGGCGCGCCGTCGGCGTACCCGAAATCGTAGGTGTTGCGTACGGAGACCGGGCCGTGATTTCCGGCGGACGGGCCGGTGCAGACGAAGCTTCCGGTCTTGCCATCGAGCTCGCGGCGATTGCTGCGCGTGACGTAGTTCCATTCGCCCTCAGTGTCGGGTGAGAAGCGAACTTTGTAGGCGCCGGCGCCATCGTAGAAGCCATCCACCTGCACGCTGCGGTGCTGCCGGCGGAATTCGGCGGAGAAATGGACGTCGAGAAAAGGATTGCCCTCGCGCGGGCCAGCCAGTTCCAGCTCGAACCGGCCCCAGCATTCGACGCGGCGGGCCGCCTGTTGTGCGGCCAGTCGTACGGCCACAGGCGCCAGCGCGCCTGCGAGGAACGTTCGCCGCGTGGTATTCGAGCTCATGCGCACATTAGATCATATGCTACAGGCTCAGGATCTCCCGCATGCGCACAGATTGACGGCGGGACATCTCCACCTTGCGGCCTCCGCGAAGGTTGACCAGCAGGCCGCCGGATACGGTGATGTCAACCGTGTCGATCCATTTGAGATTGATGATTTCCTTGCGGCCCGCGCGAAAGAACATGGCGGGGTCGAGCTGCTCCTGGAGCGCGTTCAGCGATCGGCGGATCAGCGGGCGCTCGGTTCCGAAATAAACGCGAGTGTAATTGCCTTCGGATTCGAGCAGGAAGATATCGGCGATACGGACGATCCAGCAGCGCTCGCCATCGCGCACGAATACCTGCTCCAGCCTTCCCCGATCCGAAGGGGGGCGCACGCGCGTCAGGGCGGTGGCGAGGCGGGCGGGCACGATGGGCTTCAGAAGGTAATCGAGCGCGTTGACCTCGAAGGCCTTGATGGCGTACTCGTTGTATGCGGTGGTGAAGATTACCTGGGGCAGTTCTTCGAGGCGCTCCAGCAGCTCGAAGCCGGTCATGCCGGGCATCTGTATGTCCAGGAAGAGAAGGTCGGGCGCGAGCTGCGCGATCATGGACAACGCCTCCTCGCCGTTGCGCGCTTCGCCGGTGACTTCGATCTCGGGATGCTCCAGAAGCAGCCGGCGCAACTCCAGACGGGCGAGGCGCTCATCGTCGACGATCAGGGCTTTCATGGCGTTCGGGGAATGACGACGGTGGCCGTCACACGGCCATCGCCATTGCGCAGGTCAAGGTGTGCGCGGGCACCGTAGAGAATGCGAAGGCGTTCGCGAGTGTTCCCGAGGCCCACCTGCGTGGTGCCGGGTTTCGGCGCGGAGAGGCTGCCGGTGTTTTCGACTTCGAGGCGGAGTGAATCGGCGTCGATGGCGGCGCGAACCGAGAGGTCGCCGCCATTCGGAAGAGCTGCGATGCCGTATTTGACGGCGTTTTCGACGAGGGTCTGCAGCAGCATGGGCGGGATGCGGATCTTGCCGGCCGCCGGATCTATCGCGAATCGCACCCGGAGGCGATCTTCCAAGCGCACGGCCTCGAGCGCGAGGTAATCGGAAACGACTTCGACTTCGGCTTCGAGCGGAACGGTGTGGTTGAGGTCGTGATGCAGGTTGTAGCGGAGGATGGTGGCGAAGCGGGTGATCATGTCCTGGGCGAGCTTGGGGTTCTCGGTTACCAGGGCACGGATGGAGTTGAGGCAGTTGAAAAGGAAATGGGGGTTGATCTGTGCTTCGAGCGCGCGCAGCTCCGCTTCGCGAAGCGCAAGCTGGAGCCGGACCTCCTTTTCGCGATAGCGGCGGCCGGCGGTGAGGGCAACGTAGAGGAGCAGCCAGATGCAATCGGCGCCGCTGATGCTGACCCAGGTTGCCGGTATGTATGCGGGTCTTGCCAGAAAATAACTGGCGCGTTGCAGGAACGCGAGGTCGATTGCGAATACCAGGAAAGTCTGAACGGCGCCGAGAACGAAGGCGGCGCCGAGCAGGCGGGCAAAGGTGCGAAAGGTCGGAGTGTTCAACCACTGACGGCGGCGAATTTCACGGCGCAGAAGATCTGTAAGGGCAATGCTATACACGAAGAACAGGGCATAACCGGCGACCATACTGAAGCGCCAGCCTACTTGTTGGGTAGCCATGGAAATTCCCATGGCTGTGTAAAAACCCCAACCGGCGGCCTGGCAGCTCCAGTAAGCGATCGTTGTCTTTGTCGGGGTTTTCATCGGGCGGAAATCGTTTTGGCCGGCTCCAGGAAGCGGTCCATCTGGGCGAACATCCAGTTCGGATCATCCCACATGATGAAGTGCCGTGCCGTATCGGTGACTGCAATCCGGACACCTTCGAGTTTGGCGTACTGGGCGCGAAGGTTCGCCTCGGTTGTATCGTGCGTTGCTCCGTATTCCTTGTAGCCGATCCAGGCGCCCATTACCAGAACGGGCATCTTGATTTTGGCGATGTCGGCGCGGAGATCCGCGGCGAAGAGCTCGCTCATGCTGTCGGTGACGGCAGTGCGGTCGGACTTCAGACTCCAGTCGATGGTGCGATCGAGATCGGAATCTTTGGTGACCATCGGGCGGGTGTATATGCCGGATTTGGCGGTGCGCTCGTACATATCCTGACTCTGTTGTTCCATGCCCTTGCGCATCTGCGCGCCTGCCGCCCTGGCCTTTTCGGCTGTCATGGTGGGATCCATGATGCCGGCCATCATGGGGTAGGAATCGACGATGACGAGTTTGCCGGGGAGGTCGGGATAGTTGACCGCAATGTCGAGGGCGAGAAAGCCGCCGAGACTATGGCCGACGATGATCGGGTGATCGAGCTTGTTCTTGCGGGCGTAGGCGGCGATGGCCTCACGGGCGGTCTCGAGGAACGGACCGGGAACGCGCGGCAGTCCCGCGAATCCGGCGAGGGAAATCACGTGCAACTGGTAGTTGTCCTTGTAATGGGCGACCGTGCCGTCCCAGACTTCGCCGGGGCAGGAGAGACCCGGAATGAGGATCACGGGGCGGCCGTGACCGGTGACCTGGACCTGGAATGGCTGCTGGGCGGCCAGTCCGGCGCCGAGTGCGAGGGCGATCAGGAGTGTTTTCATATTTCGGATTGTGTCCCGGGAATCGCGGAGGGCGGTGTGAAATGTGATGAGCGGTTTTTGGGCGGTGCGAGCGGCTCCGAAATGGTACTAGACGATCGAGGTACTGTGACGGGTTGTGCGGCGGGAATTGCGGCCGCGTAATGGAATGGTGATCGCACTTTATCTGGTTCTGGCTGCGGCGATGTCCGCGAAGCCTGCGACGACATTGCCCGCGGCACCCATCAAGGCAGCAGGCGCTTGTTCTGCGGTGACGCCGGTCGATCTGGAGCGGGCGCTGGGACGCCGGTTCGGACGCGGTCGAGAGGAGAATCGCGGGGCGGAATCCACCTGCGACTATGGGGCGGGGAACGGGCAGGTCTCGATTACGATCCAACGGCTGAGCGCGAAGGTGGATATTGGCGTAGAGATCGAGAGCTTGAAGAGAAGTATTGCGGAGTCCTCAGTGCGCTTGATTTCGGGATTGGGCAGCACGGCATTCTTTTTGGATATTGCGGGTGCGGGGACGCAGTTGCATGTGATTCGGGGCGATCGCGATTACGTGATGGTGTCGATTCTCGGCTTCGGGGATGCGGCCGCGGTGTCGGGTGCGGCGGAGCGGATCGCTCGCTCGGCGCTCGGGCAAATTTAAGATCGGACGGCGTTTTGCGGGGAGCGGGTTTGGATTAGTACCGAGACGGTGGAACAATATCGGACATTATGGTGTCATTTAATATATGTACACATCTCAACTAGCCAAATCAGCTCTCTTGATCGCAGTTTTCGCCGTGGTGGCTTGCGCTGCCGACATCACGGGTAACTGGAAGGCCGATTTGCAGACTCCCCAAGGAACGGTACAGGTAAATTACACGTTCAAACAGGATGGCGAGAAGCTCACCGGGACATGGCAGACCGCGCAGAGCCCAACCATCCAGATCACCGAAGGAAAGGTCACCGGTGACAAAGTTTCCTTCGTGGTGCAATTAGGTCCAAACGGAGGCGGAATGACGTTCGCGCACGAGGGCACGATTGCGGGCGATGAGATGAAACTCACCATGAAGCCAAGCGGGGAGTTTCCCGGTAGTGATGTGGTTGCAAAGCGCGTGAAATAGGCCTGTCGCCCGTGAAGCTCAGTGGAAGGGTAGACTAAAGCGTTAGCCAATCACTGAGAGGACTTAGACGGGACATGGGCGAACTATCAGACCAGCTTGCGATCCATCGGAACAGCCTCGAGAATCACATCGATCAAGAGGGGGACTACGTCAAACGTAACTGGACGGTGGTCGAACCGCTGATGAATAGCTGGTGGACTGCATACAAGAAATGGGAAGCGAACGACAAGTTTCACCGGGCATTCAAAGACCGCCGGATGACGGTGCGGACGTTTCCGGGAGGGGTCGGGGCTTTCGAGAAGCAGGTTTCGAAGGAGTTCAAACGGGGAACGATCAGTCTGGCAAGCTCGACATCCACGGAAACGGAAGTCCGGATCTTTGCCGACAGTAAATACACGCCCTTGGGCTCAGACGCCGTCATGCAGGAGCATGACCGAATCTTCCACAAAACGGACGAGGCGCAAAACTATCGCGCCGCACGTGGGATTGACAGTTCGGCGTTTGCGAACCCCGCCAACTTCGTGAGCCGCGAGAAGAAGTACGACGAGGGCCTGCACGATCTGAGCGCCAGCCTGCTGAACCCGGGCATCTCCATCTTCGACCAGATCCACAACACCGACGTGGGAGGAAAGCTGAATTTCAAGAAAGAAGAGATCGAAGGGGCGCATTTTTCCTTCCTGCCTCTCTCCAAGGAAGACGACCAGCTGATGCTCTATAAGCTCATCCAATGCGCGAAGCGGCTGCGGCTGATGTTGCCGGCGCTGGACGACAAGGTTCGTGCGTATCGCGCGGAGATGACGCGGATCAAGCTGGCGAGCGAGTTTGACATGGCTGTGGGTTACTCGGCCGTGCCGGCCAACCGTCCCGGAGGTCCCGCGTATAAGCTGCGCTACGGCCTTGGGAAAAAGACGACGGTCACGGGCGCGGAAGGACAGCAATCGCTACTGGTGACGGCGAAATTGTACGCGGACCGCCAACAGGCTGCGCTCAAGTTTAAGAAGATTCTGGGCATCCGCGATGCGAAGAACGAGATCGTCATCGCGATCCGCAAACACGCGGGCCCTTTTCCCGTTTATGCGGTTCGGAATGGCAACGAACTGCTGTGCTACGACATTGTTGCCAATAAGAAGGTGCTGAACAACAAGAAGATCTCGTCGGCGGGAGTGATGACGGGCTAGTTCTCTCGGATGGAGAGAGCGCTCGTTCACGGGCTAGGAAGAAAAATATCGGCCGCCGATCAACGCAGATGAACGCAGATGGAAGACAGAAGGAGTCTTCTATCCGCGTTTATCGGCGTTCATCGGCGGCCGATATGTTCTTGCCCGGGGCCGGCCAGGGGTCGCTAAGTCCGGATTGGGGTCGATCCGGGATCGATTGGGGCTTCGATGTTGCGTACGCCGCGCTAGTCCCAGGCGCAGAGGGAGTCGGTATAGGCGGCGGAGCCGTCACGCAGCCAGGCGTCGAGTTGCGCGGGCTCTTTCAATTGCTGGCCGCGCCGGCGCGGCACCGCAATGAAGCGGCAGTGCAGTTCGGGGAGTGCGGTCATGTCGCCCCATAGCTTCTCGAATTGCGCCACCGGGAAGACGTCCTCCTGCCCCTTCCCCCAGCGCTTCTTCACATCTTTCAGCGTGATGTAGGTTGGCATGCGCGCCGCCACGGCGCGCACCGCATCATTGACGAGCGCGGAGTCGGCGAGCGTCTCGCGCGTCAGGCCGAAGACGTCCAGCAGGCGATCGATATCCACCCAGTAGGTGGCGCTGTTGTAATACGAGAGGCGCGATTCGAGTTCGTCGTCGGGCAGCGCCAGGCCCTCCACCAGGCGCGCGCGCTCGTCCACGCGGGCCAGTCCGCCGCCGCGATCTTCCAGATGACGCGCGATCACTTCGGTGGTCAGTCCCGCGCCGCTGGCGATGTGCTGGCCGAGCAGCGCGGCGTCCACGTCCACCGCCGCCGTATCGATGTTGTGCACCAACAGGTAGTTCAGGCTGCGGCCGCTCCGCCAGCAGGCGCAGGCAGCGTTCCGTTGCGCAGCAGGTTCGGCACTTCGTACCAGTGCCCCACCGGGATGCAGGCACTGCATGGGCAGATTGTCGGTGTAGTTGGAGCCTTCGCCCGCCTGCGCGGCCCACTTGATGAGCGCGGCGTGCAGACCCTCGCGGACCTTCTGCGCCTGCTCGTCCAGCATCTGCTGCGGCATCTCTTCCCAGGCGAAGCGCAGGTCGCGCTCCATCGGGACCATGCGCAGTCCGATGATGCGGCCCGGCGAAAGCAGGAGCGGCCCGGGGTAGCGATAGTTGGCTTCGCGGGCGAGATGCTGCGCGATCGCATCGTGAGTCAGATAGCTCGTGGTGACGATGTGCGGCATGCAGCGTGCCGCACTCGCGGCCGGCACGCAGGCTCTTGGCCAGATGCACTTCGATGAAGTTGCGATGGCGTCCGCCGAGTTTGCAGAACGGATTGAGCGCCTTGACCGCGCCCGCGCCCTTGGTCCAGCGGCTGCCGACGCCGCCCGCCAGGGTGACCACGGCGACGCGGCCTTCGGCCAGCGCCTGCATGCCCGAGATCGCGATGCGCGGCATCGAGTTCATCGGGCGCCGCGTCTTCGATCGAGACTGGTGACCGGCAGGCGATTCTGCGCCAGGCCGATGCGGCCGGAACGCAGATCGGCCTGAATCTGCTCGTGCTGCACGCGGTCGAACCCGTGAGTTTCGAGCAGCGCTTCGAGGCGTATCCGCGCGGCCCGTCTCCTGGGCCTGCGCGCGCGGCAGCAGGTGGTCGAAGAGATTGTGCACCATGCCGGAGAAATCGTCCGCCGTGCGGCAGGCGGCGGTGAAGCGTTCGAGCTCGGCGCGGCGTCCGGCGGAGAGGTTGCGGCGATTCGGTGCGCAGCAGCGGCGGCACGGCAAGCGTGTAGTAGCCGGCGGGCATCAGGGCGTTCGTCGCCGCTGAGCAGCGCGGCCTGCGTGCCGCGCTCATTGATGGCGAAATTGTAGACCACCGGCTCCATGGCGAACGGCACGCAGTGTTCCATGGCGCGCTTGGTTTCGCTCATGATGGCCTGCATGCGGCCCTGCGCTTCGGGCTTGCGCTCGGGGCTGAAGAGAAATCCCATGCCGCCGCCGGACATGCCGCCGAGCATCCAGAAGCCCCAGAAGTCGCTCGCCGAATTCGGCGCGCGCGCGGCGGATCAACGTGTCGGTATAGAGGTTGCCCGCCCAGGGAATGATGGTCTGGATCGGGCCGTCGAAATTCTTCTGCGTGCACGCGCCGACGGCTCCGATGTCGCCGCGCTCCAGGTGGCCCACCACTTCGTCGAGAATGCCGATGGCCTGCCGGCGGCCGTGCCACTCGGTTTCCGAGCGCAGCAGGTATTTCTCGGTCACCATCTCAAGGATGGGGCCGACGTCCTGCGCCATGCCGCCGTGCACCAGCACCAGGCTCTGCTGCAACTTCTCGCGCGTCGTTTGCGGAACACGTTCGGCGCTGAAGATTTCGTGATTGGGCAGCAGGCGCCCGCGGCTGATGCCGAATTCCGGATCGCCCTCGCCGGCCTGCACGCCGTGGATCAGCTTGATGCCCGGCCAGACGCCGCCGGAATCCTGCCAGCCGCCGCCGCTGCCGCCGAGCCACTCGCCGAGGATGGCGCGCGCCGCCACCAGGCGCCGCTCGTGCCTCCTCGAGCGAGCCGGTGAGCGCGTGGATCTGGTTGGTGGCGCGCATGCACACCGCGATCAGGCAGGCCAGCAGATTGGTGGAGACGGCCAGGCGCGAGCCCTTCGGAATGTCGTTCACCTTGCTGACGATTTCGATGCCGTGTCCGGGCCTTCCGGTCAGCCGCGCGAGCAGGTCGGAGAGCGGCTGGGTGGCGCCTTCCATGCCCGGGAGGCACGATGCCGCTGGCGATCACGGCGGCCTTCAGCAGCCCCAGATAATCGCGCGCGAAATCGAAGACCTCGGCGATCGAGGTGACGTCGGCCGAGGCCTGCAGGTCTACGCTGGTGAGGCGCAGCACCGGCTGATCGATCACGCGGAAGTAAGCCTCCACGGGCGGCTTCGGCACGCCATCCGGCGCAGACGCGCTGCGCACCGCGAGATCGATGGAGATGTTCAGGACGCGCGCGCCTTCGGGAAAATCCATGCCGAGGAAGAAGATGTCGCTCCAGCCGCTGTGGGTCAGGTCCATGCGGACGGGCGTGGTCTCGCGCAGGATGGGGAAGACGGGCGCGTCCGGCGAGCAGTTCGGGCCGCACACGCAGGGGGTAGTCGGCGGGATGTCCGGCGCGGAACATCCACTGGTTGCCGCGCACGCTGCGCACGCTGCGGCGCACCTGGTCGGCGAGAGTCTGGAAGGCGAGAGACTTATATCCGGCGGCCAGCGCGCTGGAGATGGCGGCATTGCTGCCGCGCTCGGCCTGCGCGGCGAGAAAGAGATCGATCGCCTCTTCGAAGCGCCGCTTGAGCAGATTGGAATATCCGGCAAAGGGAATGGGTGCGGGCGTTCCGGCGGCGGGACGCAGAGGAATGTGAAATCGATGGATGGCGTAGAGAAAGAAGAGCGCCCGCACGCGTTCGTACAGGTTGTCGCTGGTGCGGCGGAAGCGGTCCAGCGCCTGGCACTCGGCGAGCAGCTCATCGAGCGGCAGGTCGCGGCAGATGGCATCCAGCGCACGGTCGCGCTCCTCGCCGCCCGCCGTGATCACGGCGATGAGCCGGCTCACTGGCGAGTTCCTCCGGCGGTGGCGCGCAATTCGCGATCGGCCAGGAGTTCGAGAATCTGGGAAAGCACTTGCGCGCGATCCTGCCCGTTGAGGGCGAGGGCCAACTGGGCGACCAGCAGACCGTAGGCGCGCACCGAGATCGTAGCGGCGGCCTTCGTCTTCCAGCGCAAGGTACTGCTCATGCCGCGCGAGGTCGGCCAGCGCGGCGGAAAGCGTGGGCGCGCCCTTTTGGAGAAGCTCCATCACCGCGGGGGTGAGCACGTGGATGCCGAAGAAGCAGAGATAGTAGCCGGCGCGAATGCCGGGCACCATCAGGCGCTGCTCGGCTTCCGTGGGCGTGGGCTTTTCGATCACGGTATCGATGCGGTAGAGATCGCTGCGGCCCTGGAACGCGGCGGCCGGCGACCGTGCCGAAGTGCGGCAGCAGGCTCTCGCGCGTGGGCTGCACGCCGGAGACGGAGCACTGCGCGGCTTCGGCGAGCGCGACCAGGCGGTGGGTGGATGGCTCCGGTCCGGCGGAAACGTAGAGGTGGTCGCCCACCATGTGAAGGAAGGGGTCGGCGGCGGTGAAGTCGCGGGCGCAGAGGATGGCGTTGCCGTAGCCGAGCGGCTCGGGCTGTGGGACGAAGTGCAGACCGGACGCGTAGCGGCCCGCGGCGTCGGCGTAACGGGCCTCGTCGCCGGGCCAGACGACGACGCAGATTTCCTCAACGTTGGCGGCGAGGGCCTGTTCGATCAGGATGCAGAGGACGGACTTTTCCTGGCCGTCGCGATCGATCAGGGTCTGGAGTGGCAGCGCGCGCTGGCCCTGACCCGCGGCGGTGATGACAGCTTTCTTGATGCGCAAAGAGGCTCCTGGATGGGCATACGGGACGATTGCCCAGAAGACAATTGTAGCCCCGAGTTGCGTGACGCTTTGGCGGCAGTGGCGTTGATTTTGCGGAGAATCACCAGACGTAGGTAGCCGTAACCGTAGGAACGCCGACGCTGTCTCGCACGACTTCGACGCGGAAAAGAATTTGCAGGTTCTTGTCGCGCCAGCCGGCCGGCGCCTGACGCAGGGCGCGCTCCAGAAGATCGGGGCGGGTCAGGAACTCACCTGCCTCTAACGTCCCGTAGTTGTCCAGTCCGGCGGCGACGAGCAGCGGATATCCGGTTTTGGAGTCTTTCAGCCGTGTGATGACGCCCCAATCCACGGTGCTGCGCGGCTCCCAGGGGAGCGGCTTCCGGCAAACCATGGCGCCATTGGAACGATCGCGGATGCCGTAGTGCAGGTCCTCTTTGGCGAACTCGAAGCGCGCGTCCTTCATGAGGTCGAGTGTCCAGCGATTGGAGAATCCGCCGATCAGGACCGCGGGGCCTTCGCGTAGTTCGGTAAAGGTGGTGTCGTTGCCGATGCGGATTTGTGGAACGCGACCCTTGGAGGCTGCAAACGCGTAGATCAAGGTGAGCGCATGGGCGTCGCCTACGCCTAATCGCCAGGCCGGTTTCCGGTATGATCTGGAGACCTTGCAGACGGTCGAGTGAGAGGCTGGTGAGCCTTTCTTCCGGCGGCCGGGGCCGGAGCTGTTCGAGCAGATAGGCTTTATCGCCGCCGCTAATGCCGAAGCGCTCCGGCGCAGGAAGGCAGAGAATAGGCGTGTGCGCGGCTTCCAGAAAGGGAGCCCAAAAGTGCGCGAACGGAGTCTGACGGACGCTGCGCAATACCCCCGCGACGATAAGGAGTACGAGAGCCGCCGGCAAAATCAGCCAGAGACGCGACGTGCCGCGCGTTAGCACTGGCGGCGGTGGTGGCGGCGGGATTACGAGAGGGGAAGTTGCCCCGTGGAACCAGGGAGCGTAGGAGCCGGGAGGCAGCTCAATGCGCAGTCCGGTATCGGCGGTGTGGTCGTAATACTGCGCGAGGCGGCGCCGGACCTCACTGGCTTTGACGCGTACGATCGAATCCTGCCCGGTATCGTAATCAGCTCGCCGGCCGAAGATGCGTTCCCCGATGACCCGCTCCTTGAGCCGGTCTTTTTCTCCCGCGAGGGCGGACTCCACCACATACCGCAGGAACTGACTGGATCGCTGACTGGTGCAGAAGGCAGGGCTCGCGAGGATGTCCTCCAGGTGAGCCAGAATTTCCGCCTCCCGAAGGTCAGACACTTCCATCGGTGCTCCCGCCCTATCACCAATCATTTACCGGAACTATATCACAACGTTTCGAGCCGTTAGTAACGTTGCTTTTACGTTTGGACTGCCTGTAACATATTCCAACTGTCGCCCACGTCCGGCACGTATTTACGATCCGCAGCGTGGGCCTCGTGAAACTACAGGAGGGGTTAATGAAGAAGTTCACGTGTCTGTGGAAGCTGATGTGCGCCATATCACTGACCGCGGCGATTGCCTGGTCGCAATCGTCATTCACGGCATCTGTGCGCGGGTCGGTCACCGATCCTTCGGGCGCCGCCTTGCCCAAGGCGAAGGTGACGATGACGGAGGCGGAACGTAACGTCCCGCATTCCGTCATAACTGACGACGCGGGACGGTACTCTTTATCCGCCCTGCCGCCCGGCAAATACACTCTGTCGGTGGAGGCCCAGGGCTTCAAGAAATTCATGCTGACGGATGTCACCCTCGCGGTGCAGCAGCAAGCCACTCTCAACGTTCCCCTCCAGGTGGGCGATATTGCCACCTCCGTGCAGGTGGAAGGCACGACGCCACTGCTCAATACGACGATCGCGACGCTCGGCCAGGTGATCGACAACCGTTATATGATGTCGCTGCCGAATCTGGGCCGCAATCCTCTGGCGTTGATCAGCCTGACTCCGGGCGTGGTGGGCGCAGCCGGCGCAACCAGCGCTGGAACGAGCACTAATTTCGTGGCCAACGGCGCCCGCAACTCCACCTCGGATGTGCTGGTGGACGGCGCGATCGTCAACACGACGGAGCAAAACACGGGGGCGACGGATTTAAAGTACACGCCCTCCGTGGATGCGGTTCTCGAATTCAAGATGCAGACCAACTTCTTCGGCGCGGAGTATGCCGAGTCGGGTGGCGCCATAGTCAACGTGGTGACGAAATCGGGCACTAACGATTTTCACGGTACCGCCTATTATTTCCGGCGCGACTCCGCTCTCTTCGCCAATAGCTGGGCGAACAACCGGGTGGGCGCGAAAAAGACTTATACGCGGCGCGACCAGCCGGGCGGCGTGTTCGGCGGACCCATCCGCAAGAATAAGACGTTCTTCTTCGGTACGTTTGAATACACTCATTCGAAGAGCCCGCAGACTTTGCAGGGCACCGTGCCGACGCAGGACCAGCGCAACGGCAACTTCACCACCACTTACTTCACCAACGGCCAGATGATTCAGATGTACAACCCCTTCTCCACCTTTACGGACTCCACTGGCGCGGTGAAACGCAATCCGTTCCCCGGAAACATCATTCCGTCGAACATGATCGACCCGGTAGTGTCCAAGGTATTGAAGTATTTCCCGTTAGCCAATGCGACGCCGACGAATGCCCTGACCTACGCCAATAACTTCTATGCCGCGGGCATCAATGTAGGCGCCACGAAGCAGGCCGATATCAAGATCGACAATACGTTCAACGACAAGCTTCGCGCCGGCGGCCGGTACAGCATCGCGCGCACCAACGCGGTGCCGGCCAACCTGTTCGCACAGGTGGATCCGGCGATCGGCGCGGCGTACAGTCCGAACGACGGACCTAACCACACTTACACTCAATCGGCCAGCGGCAATCTGACTTATCTGCAGAATCCCACCACCGTGTGGGTGTTGAATTACGGGTTTGTCTACTCCGAGTACGAGCGCATGCCGTTTCAGGATTTCGATTCGAGCACCCTGGGCCTGCCCAAGTACATGTACGACAATGCAACGTTCAAGACCTTTCCGATGTTCGACGGGTTCGGAATGCTCCAGGTTGGTACGCAGGGATATGTCATCCTCGACCGGCAGGAAGGCGTGCACCAGCTTTCGGCATCGATGACGAAAACCAAGGGCGGCCACAACATTAAGGCGGGCACGGAATTTCGTCACAACTTCCTGGACTACGCGCAGCCTGGCTATCCGCAAGGTCACTTCACTTTCGGGCAGCAGACCACCAGCCAGGATCTGAACACCAGCAACAGCCTGCAGGGCAGCGGCTTCGCATCGTTCCTGCTGGGTTTCGGCAATGGCGGCAACTACCACATCGATCCCAAGGCCTTCCCGCGGGCGAACTACTGGGGCTTCTTCGTGCAGGACGATTGGAAGGTCACGCGAAAGCTGACTCTTAATTTGGGACTGCGCTACGAGTTCGATGTGCCGCGCACCGAACTGCAGAACCGCTACAGCTATTGGGACCTGAACGCGCCGGCGCCGATCAGCGTTCCCGGTTATACCTTAAAGGGTGTCTACAAGTTCGCGGACAACAACACGCGGTCTCCGTTTGACGCCGACCGCAACAACTTTGCCCCGCGTCTCGGCTTCGCCTATGCGCTGAACTCCAAGACGTCGATTCGCGCGGGTGCAGGCATCTTCTACACGCTGTCGCGCGCGACCGTGGCGGGGCACACGGGTTCGCCGTTCAACGTTGATTCGGGTATGACATTCACCTTGGACAGCGGCGCCACGCAGTATGCCAAGCTGTCCAACCCTTATCCCAACGGACTGACGCTCCCATTGGGCAGTTCGCTCGGAGATAAGACGTTTCTGGGGCGCGGCGCGGGAACCATTGTGCGCTCCACCGGCCAGAATCCCGAAATGTACTCGTGGAATGTTTCGCTGCAGCGCGAAGTCGGGTGGGACTCGGTGCTCGAAATCAACTACACCGGGAGCCGCGGTCTGCGTCTCTACAATCCTTACACGAGCCTGACGCCGCTCGATCCATCGTACTGGGGCATCGGGCGCACGGCGCTGCAGGCCAAGGTGCCGAACCCGTTCTATGGCGTGATCACCGACCCGCAGGCGGTCAACCTGAATGCACCCACGGTGCAATACTACCGCTTGCTCCGCAATATGCCGCAGTTCGATGGCGCCAGCGGCTCGGAACCGAATACGGCGGACTCGATCTACCACGGCTTACAGATCAAATGGGAGAAACGCTTCTCGCGCGGCGTGACCATGATCATGCACTACACGTGGTCGAAGTCGATCGACGACATTTCGACCACCTCCGGCAACCTGACGTGGCTGGGCGGTACGACGGCCCTGCAGGATCCGCTGAACCTCAAGCTGGAACGCTCGCTCTCGGGCAACGATATCGCGCACCGCTTCATCGCCACGGGCGACTACCAGATACCGGTCGGCCGTGGGCGCCAGTTCGCATCCGGTGTGAATCGCGTCGTGGATGGCGTGATCGGCGGCTGGGAGTTGAGCGGGTTCCTGACGCTGCAATCCGGACCGCCGCTGCAGGTATCGCAGAACGGCGGCAATATCTGGAATGGCACGCAGCGTCCCAACCTGATCGGCGACCCCTCGACGTCGGGGTCGATCTACGATCGCATGAGTAACTACTTCAATGTAGCTGCTTTCTCGCAGCCGGCGATCGACGTACGGGGAACTGCTCCGCGGTATCTCGGAATGCGCGGTCCGGCGGTGAATACGCTCGATGCCGCGCTGCTCAAGAGCTGGAAGACTACGGAGCGGCAGCGCCTCGAGTTCCGGCTGGAGGCGTCCAACGTCCGCAATCACCCGGTGTTCTCAAATCCCGGTACGACGTATGGGTCGAGCACCTTCGGGCAGATCACCGGCACGAAGGTAGGTTCGCGCAATATGCAACTCGGACTGAAGTATTACTTCTGAGGTTTAGCGGCTGGTTCGCCTCCTCCTAATTCGAACCCGCTTTTGAGCCGTCTGTGGTCCCAATTTCTTTGGGCCCGCAGACGGCCTTTTTTTCGAAAGGAATTACGCCAACATCTTCTGCACCACCTTGCCTTCGACGTCGGTGAGGCGGAAGTCGCGGCCCATGTGGTGGAAGGTGAGGCGCGTGTGATCCAGGCCGAGGCAGTGCAGCATGGTCGCCTGCAGATCGTGCACGTGGACCTTGTCCTCGACGATGTTCATGCAGAGGTCGTCGGTCTTGCCGACGACGGTGCCGCCTTTGATGCCGCCGCCGGCGAGGAAGAGGCTGTAGGCGAGCGGATGATGGTCGCGGCCGGCGTTGTTGGCGTCGCGCGGATTGCGGATCTCGCACCATCGGCGTGCGGCCGAATTCGCCGCCCCAGACTACCAGCGTGTCCTCGAGCAGGCCGCGCTGCTTCAGGTCCTTGATCAGGGCGGCGGTGGGCTTGTCGGCGATATCGCAGTGCTTCTTGAGCTTGCGGTTGAGGTCGGTGTGGTCGTCCCAGCTGGCGTGATTCAGCATGACGAAGCGGACGCCGCGTTCCACCATGCGGCGCGCCAGCAGGCAGTTGGTGGCGAACTGACTGGTGGGCTCTTCGTTCACGCCGTACATGGCGAGCGTCTCGGGGCTTTCCTTGGAAAAATCGAGCAGCTCGGGCGCCGCCATCTGCATGCGGAAGCCGAGCTCGTAGGAGGAGATGCGCGAGGCGATCTCCATGTCGCCGGTCTGCGCATAGTGGTCTTCGTTGAGATCCTTGAGCGCGTCCAGGCTGGCGCGCTGCATCTCGCGCGTGACGCCGGGCGGGTTCGAGAGGTAGAGCACCGGGTCGCCCGAGCTGCGGAACACGACGCCCTGATAGGTGGAAGGAAGAAAGCCGCTGGACCAGTTGGAACTGCCGCCGCTGGTGCCGACGCCGGAGCTGAGCACGACGAAGCCGGGCAGGTTCTGCGACTCGCTGCCGAGGCCGTAGAGCACCCACGCGCCCATGGTCGGGCGGCCCACCTGGATGCTGCCGCCGAAGAGCATCAACTGGCCGGGATGGTGGTTGAAGGCGTCGGTGTACATGGAGCGCACCAGGCAGAGATCGTCGGCGCAGGAACCGATGTGGGGGATGTAGTCGGAGAACTCGGTGCCGCTCTGCCCGTGCGGGCGTGAAGGTGCGCGGGCTGGCGAGCACGGCGGCGTTGGGCTTGGTGAAGGCGAGGCGCAGGTCTTTGGTCAGCTCGGGGGGCAGCGGCTTGCCGTGCCACTTCTGCAGCTCGGGCTTGGGGTCGAAGAGATCGATCTGGCTGGGGCCGCCCTCCATGAACATGAAGATGACGTTCTTGGCCTTGGCGGGGAAGTGCGGTTTGCGCGGCGCCAGGGGGTTCTGCTCGACGCGCGGCGGCGCGGCCTTCGCGCTCCAGCAGCTGCGCCAGCGCGATGGTGCCGATGCCACCGGCGCAATCGCGGAAGAAACTTGCGGCGGCTTTGAATTCTGCGGAAATGTTCGCGGTCCATGACTAGTCTCTCGGTAATGAATTCGTCGAGGTTGAGGAGCACGCGGCTCAACTCCACCCAGGCGGCGGCTTCGGCCTGCGGCACGCCTTCCAGCCGGTTGGGGAAGAGCGCGGCCACGGTTTGCGGGTCTGGCCGCGAGGTTGCGGCTGGTCTCGTCGAAATACTTGCCCAGGCGCTCGGCTTCGTCGCGCCGAAGGCTGGCGGCCGAGCGTGATGGCGTAGGCGTAGTTGAGACGGTCGCGGAAGCCTCCTGGCGTGGTCTCGCGCATGATGCGGAAGGCGAGTCCCTGGGCGGCTTCGAAGAAGACCGGATCGTTCATCAGGTTGAGCGCCTGCAGCGGCGTGTCGGTGCGCTCGCGGCGCGTGCAGGAGAGGCTGGCGGACGGCGCGTCGAAGTTCATCAGTTGCGGATACGGCACGGTGCGCTGGAAGTGGATGTAGAGGCCGCGGCGGTAGCGATCCGGCGCCGGTGCTCTCCTCCCACTTCACCGATGCCCGCGTAGGAGAGCTCGGCGACGCCTTTGGGCTGCGGGGGCTCACGCTCGTGCCGCCGATGCGCAGGTCGAGCAGGCCGCCGGCGTAGAGCGCTTCGTCGCGGATCAGCTCGGCGGGCAGGCGCAGGCGCGACTGGCGGGCGAGCAGCGTGTTCTCGGGATCCTTCGCCGCGAGTTCGGGGCGCGCGTTGGAGCTCTGCCGGTAGGTGGCGGAGGTGACCAGCAGGCGCACCATCTGCTTCATGCTCCAGCCGCGCTGCATGAATTCGCTGGCCAGCCAGTCGAGCAGTTCCGGATGCGTGGGCCGATCGCCCTGCGTGCCGAAATCGTCGCTGGTAAAGACGATGCCGCGGCCGAAGAGTTCCTGCCAGATGCGGTTGACGGCGACGCGCGAGGTCAGCGGATGATCGGGCGAGACCAGCCAGCGGGCGAGCGCCGAGGCGTGCCGGTTTCGCCGGCGGGCATGGGCGGCAGCACGGCGAGCGTGCCGGGCTGGACTTCGGCGCCGTGGTCGCGCCAGTCGCCTTTGATGTGGATGTACGTCTTGGGCGGCGTGTCGTTTTCGAGCAGCACCGGCGCGTAGCTGACGGGTGGCAGCTTGGCGGCAAGCGCGTTCAGTTTGGTGCGCAGTTCGGCGAGCTTGAGTGCGTCGCAGTGTTCCTTGCCGATAGAGGTTGCCGCAGGAGCCGAGGAAGTAATCCAGCATGGCGTTCTGCTGCACTTCGCTGCGCTTGGCGGGATCGAGGAAGAGGACCTTGCTGGCGTTATCCACGGTGTGGGTGAACTCGCCGTAGGCGAAATCCCAATCGTCGTGGTGTGCCGGGGTGAAGCGCGGACTCGCGCAGTTTCGATTCCCAGTCGGCCAGGTTCTCCGGGATCTTGTACTCTTCGAGCAGCGCCTGCCGCTCGCGGTCGTACGCCGGGCGGGCGGCCAGGTAGGGGCCGAGTTCGCCGGGCAGGGGCGCCTGGATATTGACTTCCTCCTGGGTATTGAAGAACGCCGTGAGCTGGTAGAACTCCTTCTGGCTGATGGGGTCGTACTTGTGGTTGTGGCACTGCGCGCAGCCCACGGTGAGGCCCAGCCACACGGTGCCGAGCGTGGCGGCGCGGTCGAGCACCTGCTCGTCGCGGAACTGTTCGGGGTCGGTGCCGCCCTCGCGATTGGTGAGGGTGTTGCGATTGAAGCCGGTGGCGACCAGCGTGTCGAGGTTGCGATTGGGCAGCAGGTCGCCGGCGAGTTGCTGGATGGTGAACTGGTCGAAGGGCAGGTCGCGATTGAGCGCGTCGATCACCCAGTGGCGGTAGCGCCAGGCCCAGGGGCGGGAGCGGTCCTTTTCGTAGCCGTCGCTATCGGCGTAGCGCGCCAGGTCGAGCCAGTAGCGCGCCCACTTCTCGCCGTAGTGCGGCGAAGCGAGCAGGCGGTCCACCAGGCGCTCATAGGCGTCGGGACGGTTGTCGTCGAGGTAATCGCGGACCTCTTCGGGAGTGGGCGGAAGGCCGGTAAGGTCGAGGCTGACGCGGCGGAGCAGGGTCGAGCTTCGATGCTTCGGGCGAGGGCGCGATGCCTTCGCGCTCCAGCCGCGCCAGGATGAAATTGTCGATGGGGTTGCGGCGCCCAGGCGCGGTTGCTTACGGCGGGCGCGGCGGGTCGCTGGATCTTCTGGAAGGACCAGTGCGGAGCGCGGCGCGGTCCAGTCGACGCCCTGATCGATCCAGGCGCGCAGCAGGCCGATCTCTGCCGCGGTGAGGCGCGCGCCCACCGGCGGCATGAACTTTTTGATCGAGGCCGGCGACCAGGCGGATGAGGCGGCTGTCGGCGCTCTTGCCGGGCATGATGTCTGCGCCGGATGCGCCGCCTTTGAGCGCGGCCTCCTTCTGATCGAGGCGCAGGCCGCTCATCTGCTGCTGCGGGCCGTGGCAGGCCAGGCAGCGTTTGGCGAGCAGCGGCTCGATATCGCGGGCGAATTCGATTTTGGTTTTGGCGGCGGGCGGCAGCGCGACGTCGGCAGCATGAAGCGGCACGCACGCGAGCAGGCCGGCGAGCGCGCCACACAGCATCCCCATTCTGAGCATCGGATCTATTATATTCCCGCTGGGGCTTGCGAGAGGGCCAAAGCTGCTGCGGCGGGCCGGTGTCGCGATGCTAAAATACGGGCTTCATTTACCAGGAGGTGGTTCGCTTGGAAGTACTTAAGGCACTCTTGAGCTTTTTCGGTTACCTCTTTCACGGCTTGTTGTGCCTGATACTCATCGCCCTGTCCGGCCTGGCAATGGCCGCCGGCGCCCAGACGTTGCAACTGGGAATGCTCCCCTGGACGGGATCGACGCTGCTGTATACGTTGTTTTTCGGCGCCTTATTCGGCCTGTTGACGGTGATCCTGGCCATCAAAGGCAAGCTCCGCCCCTTGTTTTTTGTGTGGAGCCTGGCGGTGACGCTGTTGCTTGTGAAGGGCTACGTCTTCAGTGGCTACCACTTCATTCCGGGAGAGTTTCGCTCGGCGATCTACCTGATTGCAGCGTCAATAGTTGCGCTCGTGGGCGCGTGGGCCCAGATGCTGCGTCCGGCGAGGGGCCGGCGTTAAGGGAGTTTTGAAAACGGACAGCGGGTTTTCGAAAACGGACATCCTGGGATAGACCGGCCGGGGGGCAAATCCGGCAAGGCTAATGAATCCTCCAAAAGCAGCGGAGGGCTTCGGTGGAAGGTCAATTGCACAGAAGCCAAGGTTCAGCTTCAGGAAAAAATGAGTTATCTCCGAAATGCCCTCGCTGTGGCCCTGCTTGCTTCAAGCCCGGCCGCTTTTGCCCAATCGTCCGAGATTAGGGTTGCCCCGTCGTCCGAGGTTTCGATCCAATCGCCAGCGCCGCCAAAATACTTCGGCCCCATATTGAAGCCATTTCACCTGGAAAGGCGGGTAGTGGCTGCGCCGAGGCTGAGCAACTCGCCGCGGCTGGAATCCCTGGTGCGAGGCGGAAATCTTTATCTTTCGGTACAGGATGTGATCGCCCTGGCGCTGGAAAACAACCTGGATATCGCGGTGCAGCGCTACAGTCCCTTTCTGGCGCGCGAGGTTCTGCGGCGTGCGGAGGGCGGCGGCTTCCTGCGGCAGGTGGATACGCCGGTGGTCGCGGGCCCGACTTCGGTAAGCACGGCGGGCATCAGCATCAACGGCAATGGTCTGGGCGGGGGCGGCGGATTGGGCGGGGGCGGCGGAATTGTCAGCCAGATCGGGCCGGTGCCCCCGAGCCTGGATCCCAATCTGTATCTGAGCATCAATGCGGGCCACAACACCACACCGCTGACCAACACCCTGTTGAATCAAACCACGGCACTGACGCAGAACTACCGGCAGTTCGTGTTTCAGTATTCGCAGCAGTTCAATACCGGGACCAGCGGAGCCGTAACGTTCGTCAACTCGCGCAGTCTGCTCAACAGTTCCACCCCGCTCTTCAACCCTTCGATCAGCGGTTACCTGGATTTGCAGATCAACCAGAACCTGATGCAGGGCCGGAGCCTGGGCGTCAACAACCGCAATATCCGGGTGGCGAAAAACAATCTGAAGGTGAGCAATCTGCAAGTGAAGTTGCAGGTGGTGACCACGGTCAGCGCGGTGCTGAACTTGTATTGGGACCTGGTGAGTTTCAACGAAGCGGTGCGCATCAAAGAGCAGGCGCTGGAGACGGCGCAGAGGCTGTTCGACGGAAATAAGAAACAGGTGGAGATCGGGGCCTTGCCGGCGATTGAAGTGACGCGCGCCGCGGCGGAAGTCTCGGCGAGCAAAGAAGACCTGCTGATCGCGCAGACCAATGTGTCGCAGCAGGAGATCGTGTTGAAGAACGCGCTGAACCGCAACAGCATGCAGAACACCTGGCTGGATGACGTTCACATCATCCCGCTGGACCACATCGAAATACCCAAGACCGAAGAGATCCGGCCGGTGATGGACCTGATTCAGGAGGCGCATGGAGAGCCGGGTGGAGATCGAGCGCAGCAAAATCAATCTGGACAGTTCGCAGATCCTGCTAAAGGGCGACCGCAACGGCATGCTGCCCAATCTGCAGGCTTTCGCGGAGTTGACCAATCACGGCCTGGCCGGTCCGGCGAACCCGCTGTACAACAACTGCTGCGGCGACGCCCAACGCGTTTTTCATCGGCGGCAACGGGCAACGCGCTGTCGCAGTTGTTCCGGCGCAATTTCCCGGACTACTCGGCGGGCTTCTCCTTGAATATTCCGTTTCGAAACCGTTCCGCGCAGGCCGACTTCGTGACAGATCAATTGCAGATGCGGCAGACCGAACTGCAGTTGCAGCGAACCATGAACCAGGTGCGGGTGGATGTGAAGACGGCTGTGATTGGACTGCAGCAGGCACGCGCGCGATACGAGACTGCGGTGGATACGCGCGAGCTCGCCGAACAGAGCCTGGTGGCCGAGCAAAGCCGGTTCAAGTACGGCGTGTCGACGGTGGCGCAGGTGATTCAGGCGCAGAAGGACCTGGCAACTGGCCAGGATAGCGAGGTGCAGGCCATGGCGAATTACACGCACGCGCGCGATCGCGTTCGATATGGCGATGGGGCGCACGCTGGACGTCAACCACATCTCGATGGAAGAGGCAATGGCGGGACAGGTGCAGCGGGAATCGATCATCCCGTCCAACCTGCCGGCGCCGCGGGCGCAGGCGGTGGGAAAATGATCGGCAAGGGTGTGGTCAGCATTCTGGTTGGGGCGTGCATGGTGGCGGAGTGTCAGGAACTGACGATGCCGTTCACGCTTCAGCAGCCGTCGGGTCCCGGCGATCCTGCGCCCTTACCGGGCGCCAGACGGTGCCGGCGGTGCGGCTTACGAATTCCGGCCGGATGCTACAGCCTGCTGCGCGCGGGGAAACTCTACCTGACCGTGCAGGATGCGATTGCGCTGGCGATTGAGAACAATCTCGGACTCGAAATCGACCGCTACGGACCGTTACTGGCGCAAACGGCTTTGGAACGGGCGCTCGCGGGCGGTCCGATTCGCGGCGTGCCGAGCGCGAGTGCGCAGGTCTCCAGCGTCAACGCCGGCGTGGGCGTGAACGGCAGTGCGCAGAGCGCTGGATTGGGAGGCGGCGGCGGAGGCGGCGGCGGTGGATCGAGCGGGAACGCGGCGATTCAACAGGTCGGTGTGATCACGCCGAACCTCGATCCGATTATGCAGAGCACCATCACCCAGGGGCACCTGACGCAACCGCAGGCCAACACGGTATTGAGCCAGACCAACGCGCTGATCCAATCGGTGCGCACCTCCAATACGACTCTGCAAATGGGGCTGATCAGCGGGGGCACGGTGCAGTTCCGCAACTACGAGCAGTCCTTCAAGGAAAATGCTCCGAGCGATCTGCTCAATCCGGCGGTGGGTCCGCACATGGATCTGACGGTCCGGCACAGTCTCTTACAGGGCTTCGGCGTCAAGTTGAACGACCGGGGAATCCGGATTGCGAAGATCAATACCGGAGCGTCGGTGGAATCGTTCCGATCGCAGTTGCTGGACCTGGTGGCCAATGTACTCAATGGTTATTGGGACCTGGTGTCCTCGGGTGACGAATCGAAGGCGCGGCAGCGCTCTCAGGAGAACGCGCAGAAGTTCTTCGAAGACACGCAGCAGGAGATCGCGGCGGGCGCGATTCCGCGCGTGGAGTTGTCGCGGGCCGCGGCCGAAGTGGCCACGCGGCGGCAGGACCTGGTGGTGGCGCAGGCCAACTTGCGGCAGCGCGAGAACTCGCTGAAAGAAATGCTGGTGCGCACGCCGGACCCGGCGCTGGATGCGGCCGAAATCATCCCGCTGGACCGGATCGAGGTTCCCCCCACCGACGATCTGCCTCCGCTGCGGCAACTGGTGACGAGTGCGATGTTCAACCGGCCCGGACGTGGCGGTGTCGAAATTCCGCGACCAGACGTCGGAGATTTCCCTCGCGGGGACGGAGAACCCGTTATTGCCGAGCTTGCAGGTGACGGGGCAAACCTTCAACCGGGGTGTGGCCGGGACGCCGCAGGCCAGCAGTGGAGGCGATCCGAATCCATATTTCGTGGGCGGTTACGGCACGGCGTTGGGACAGGTTCTGCGTCGAAATTTTCCGAATTACAACGGCGGCGTGACGTTTTCGGCTCCGCTCGGAAACCGGACGGCGCAGGGGGATTACGGAATCGACCAATTGCAATTCCGGCAGTCGCAGGTAACCTCGCAGCGCGACATCAATGCCATTGTGGTGGACATCTCGGCGCGTATGAGCGCGGTGCGCCAGGCACGGGCGCGGTACTCGGCGGCGGTGGATACGCGGACACTGCAGGAGCAGTTGCTGGCGGCCGACCGGGAGAAATTCTCGTCCGGTATCGCGACGTTCAATGACATCATCAACGACCAGCGCGCCCTGGTGCTGGCGCAGATTTCCGAGGTGAACGCGCTTTCGGCGTATGCCCACGCGCGGGTGTCGTTGGATCAGACGCTGGGCGAGACGCTCGAGCGGAATCACGTCACGCTCGAGGAGGGCTTGAGCGGCCGGGTGTCGCGGGAATCGAAGGCCCCCGACGTGTTGTCGAAGACGCAGCCCTAGTCATTTTCGAATCGCCTCACCTTCGGATCGCGCTGAGCAGTTTGTCCGGCGTGACCGGCAGATCGCGCACACGCACTCCCGTGGCGTGATAGATGGCGTTGGCGATCGCCGGGGCAACGCCCGTGATGCCGATCTCCCCCATACCGCGGGCTCCAACCGGGCTGACGATGAAGTCCGGATGTCCCAGGAATGTCACATCGATTTCGCGCACGTCCGCATTCACCGGTACTGCATAATCGGCCAGATTGTTGGTCACGACCCTGCCGTGCACGTGGTCGTATACGGTGTGTTCAAGCAGCGCCATTCCGATCCCCTGCGTGATGCCGCCCAGCGCCTGACTTCGGGCGGTCTTCGGATTGATCACCCGGCCGATATCGAAAACGGCGCAGTGCCGGTTCACTCGTACTTCGCCGGTTTCGCTATCCACTCGCACCTCGCTGAACTGGGCGCCGAAGGAGTGCATCGCGTATTTCTTGACTTCGAGTCCTGGCGAAACGTTGGCTTCCGCCTCCAGGCTGGGTAGTTTGGCGCTGCGCAGCACGCCGGCGTAACTGACCGATGCTCTTCCCGGCGCGTGTAGCGAGCCCCCCTGCGCGGTAATCTCCTCCGCCTTCGCGGCATGCAGCGGCGAAGCGGGATCCTCCATGGCGCAGCCCCTCAGCTTATTCAGCAGATTCTCGGCGGCAGCCTTCACCGCGGGCATGACGCTGGCGGTTGTCATGGACCCACCGGAAACGGGGGCAGGCGGCAGGTCCGAATCGCCCAACTCCGCACGGACGCTCGCCGGAGGTACGCCCAATGCGTCCGCTGCGACCTGCGTCATGGTCGTGTACGTTCCGGTGCCGATATCCTGGGTGGCGCTCGCTACGACTACCGAGCCATCGTCCAGGATGCGAACCTTGGCCGCGCCAGGCGAGCGATACGCAGGGTACGTGGCGGTCGCCATTCCCCAGCCGACCAGAAACCGGCCATCCCGCTGGCTCGCCGGAACCGGCGCACGTCTCCTCCAGCCGAAACGCTCCATGCCCACCCGATAACATTCGCGCAGGTGCTTTCCCGAATAGGGCAGGCCCTTCTCGGCGTCCGTCTCCGCGTAGTTCCTCAGGCGCAACTCCACGGGGTCGATTCCCAACTGCCAGGCAAGCTCGTCCATCGCACATTCGAGGGCGAAGAGGCCGGTGGATTCGCCGGGCGCGCGCATTGGCGTCGGGGTTGCGACATTGATTCGCGAGCCCGCATTCCGCACGGAAATGTTCGGACACTCGTAGAGAAATCCGGTGATCACGCCGCAGCGCTCGATAAAATCGTCCACCGTGGACGCGTCGGTAAGATTCTCGTGTTCGATGGACAGCAGCTTGCCGGACGCATCCGCGCCAAGCACAATGGTCTGCCGGGTGGCTCCCCGATGGCCTACCGAAGTGAACATCTGCTGGCGGGTCAGCGCCAGCTTGACCGGACGGTTCACCTGGCGCGCGGCGATGGCGGCCGCAATCGAGTGGGGCCAAACGAAGCCTTTGCACCCGAAACCGCCGCCGACGAACTTCGAGATCACTCGCACGTCGTCGCGTTTCACCCCGAGCGTGTCGGCGATGACATTTCGTGCGCCCACTACCCACTGGGTGGCCTCGTAGATGGTGAGGCGGTCCCCCTCCCAGACGGCGGTAGAGGCCGACGGTTCCATGGGATTGTGGTGCTCCACCGGCGTGGTGTACGTACAACGTACGCCTTGTGCCGCCGCCTGAAGCGCAGAGGTCACGCTCCCGCGTTTGTATTTGGTCTTCGCGAAATCGTCGGACGGCTCGAAGCGCTTGCCCTTTTCCAGGGTGAGGACGGGTTCTTTTTCATCGGCATCCACTTTGACAAGATTTGCGGCTGCCGTGGCCCGCTCCAGGGAATCGGCCACCACCAGCGCCAGGTATTGTCCAGCGTAATAGATCCGGTCGTCCGCGAACAGGCGCCGGCTTTCGCCGAGCTTGGTGGCGTTACCGAAATCGTTCTTGGCGTCGTGCAGTTTGGGCGCATTGGCGCGCGTGATGATGGCGAGCACTCCGGGCGCCTGCCCGGCGGCTACGGTATCGATGCGCCGGACCCTGCCTTTCGCGATGGTGCTTTGCACCGCCACCGCGTATGCCATGTTCTCCAGCGGAAAGTCCGCCGCGTACTTGAGCGGCGCCCGTGATCTTCAGGCGACCGTCCACCCGGTCTACCGGCTGTTCCAACGACCATGCTCATGCCTGCACCCCCATCTTGCCCGCCTGGCGCAACATTCGCAGCGCCTTGACCACTGTCCGCTCCAGCAGTTCCACTTTGAACGCGTTGTCGCGACGCGGCCGGGCTCCTTCCGATGCAGCCTTGCCGGCCACTTCGAACAGTTCGTCCGAGGGCTGGTTGCCCTCCAGCACCCGCTCCACGTTGCGCGCGCGCCACGGCTTGGTGGCGACTCCGCCGAATGCGACGCGCGCCTCGGCGATCCGTCCGTCCGACATGGCGACGGCCAGAGCCACCGATGCCAGAGCGAATTCATAGGAGGCCCTGTCTCTCACCTTCAGGTACAGGCTGTTGGCGGCAAAGGAAGACGCCGGAAGGTCCACGGCCGTGATCAGCTCGCCCGGCTCGAGCACCGTCTCGCGCTCCGGAGATTCGCCGGGCGTCGAGATGAAACTCCTCGAACGGTATGCTTCGCTCGCCGTCTAGTGAACTCACGCGAACCACACTCTCCAGGGCCGTGAGCGCCACATTCATGTCGGAGGGGTTGGTCGCGATACAGCGCTCGCTGGTGCCGAGAATCGCGTGAATCCGGTTGAATCCCTCCAGCGCCGGACATCCCGATCCGGGAACGCGCTTGTTGCAGGCGAACGATAGGTCACGAAAGTAGTAGCAGCGGGTCCGCTGCATGATGTTCCCGCCCACCGTTGCCATATTGCGCAGTTGGGGCGAGGCGCCGGAGAGAAGCGCTTCGGCAAGGGCGGGGTATTGCGTTCGAATCAACTCGTGCCGGGCAACATCGCTGTTCCGCGCCAGGGCGCCGATGCGAACGCCGCCGTCCGGGCAGGGCTTCGATTTGCTCGAGGGGCAGCGAGTTGATGTCCACGACTTCGGAAGGCTGTTCGACTTCCAGCTTCATCAAATCGATGAGCGTGGTGCCACCGGCGAGGAACCTGCTGTTCGCCGCCGCAGCAACCTCTGTCATGGCTTCCTGTGGTGTGGCGCCGCGCGAATATCGAAACTGTTTCATTGCTGCTCCCCCTTCCCATTCGCGAGGGCCTGACGCACTGCCGCTAAGATATTCGGATAAGCGCCGCAGCGGCAGATGTTGCCGCTCATGTTCTCTCGAATCAGGTCATCGATACCGCTGGTCAAGATCAATTGGCTCGGACAGGAAGCCGGTGGCGGACATGATCTGTCCCGGCGTGCAGTAGCCACATTGAAAGGCGTCGTGCTCCAGGAACGCCGCCTGCACGGGATGCAGGGCGTCGCCATTCGCCAGGCCTTCGACGGTAGTAATTTCATGCCCTTCGTGCATCACTGCGAAACTCATGCACGAATTGACGCGCACACCGTTTACCAGCACCGTGCATGCGCCGCACTGCCCGTGATCGCAGCCTTTTTTGGTGCCGGTCAAATGTAGCGATTCACGCAGCGCATCCAGCAGGGTTACACGAGTGTCGACCTGGAGTTGATGCTTCACTCCATTGACATCAAACGATACAGTGACCTCCGTGCCGTCCAATTGTGCCGAGCGGCTTCCAGAAGGTACCTCCAGCAATAACGGAGAATCTTTTGTCATAGTCTGCTCTTCCCGAACCATTTGAGGCAGCATATCTGGTTCCTTTGTTGTGCTTCTAACGAAGGTCAGATCGACGTGGGGAGACGCGAAAGGCGAAGAATCAGGTAATCTCCTGCCTCGTTCAGGAGATGGGCGTGCTTTCGAGGGAGCGGCAGAGAAGATCCAGCGCAAAGGCGGCGTGGTCGGGTCCTACCGGACGGCCCCAATTGCGTAGCCGGCGTTCCATCAGTCCGCGTGTCAGGTCCGAAACCGTCAGCGCCGCCAGTTCCGGATCGATCGGGCGGATTTCACCCCTCGCCGCCGCGGCAGCGAAAATCTGCGCGAGTTGCGCTTCGCCCTCCTGGACCAGGTGGATGAACTCGGCGCTCAGCGACTTTCCCTGCATGCAGATGCCGCGGAATTCCGTCATGTAGATGCGCAGGAAGTCCTGGTGGGCTTCGAAATAGTCCAGCCGCACTTGCAGGTAGGCTCGCAGCTTGTCCCGCCAGGTGGCGGCGGAGAGCATGGCGGCTCGCGAGTCGGCATCCAGTTGCCTCGCTCCCTCCAGCAGGGCGGCAAGGTAAATCTGTTCCTTGGAAGGGAAATAAAGGTAAAGGGTGCCCTTGGCGATGCCGGCCTGAGTCGCGATATCGTCGACGACGGTGTTCGCGTAACCCTGGCGGGCGAACACGGCCCGGGCGGCCTGAAGGATCGAGACGCGCCGCTGCTCCGTAGCCAGCTTGCGCCCCGGTGATGATTTCTGACATTGACTGCCTGGTCAGTATTATACACGGCGCGTCGCCTGTAACCTTCTAGCCATTATTAGGCAGTGGTTTGCTGAATCCTATGTTGTACACTGCATATCAAACTGACTGTACGGTCAGATCAGCACTCCGGAGTAATCAATGAAGCTTCCCAAGTGGTCGGGAGTGTTCCCGATCGCACTATTCGCAGGCCTGGCAGGTTGCGGATCCAAGAATCCGCGGGATGTGGCGGCGCAGGCGCCGCCGCCGACAGTGGAAGTGGCGCAGATCGCGCCTCGCGACGCCGATATTTACGTGGAATACCCCGGGCAGACCTACGCCAGAGACATGGTGGATGTGCGCGGGCGGGTGGACGGCTACATCGAAAAATGGCTGTTCCGGCCGGGGCAGGAAGTGAAGGCCGGCCAAGCCTTTATATCCTGGACTTGCGGCCGTTTCAGGCGCAGGTGCAGCAGGCGCAGGGCACGCTGAAGCAGACCGAGGCCGACCTCGATTTTGCGCAGCGCCAGGTGTCGCTGCGCCAGGCGGAGGCGAACCTTGCGGCCTCCCAATCGAACCTGGTCAAGGCGCAGCAGGATTACGAACGCCTGAAGCCGCTGGTGGAGCAGGACGCCGCCGCGAAGCAGGATCTGGATGCCGCGGTGGCCGCGCTGCGCTCCGCCGAGGCCAGCGTTCGCGCCAATCAGGCAAACGTGGAG
Organism: uncultured Solibacteraceae bacterium; assembly: GCA_963792055.1. Taxonomy (GTDB): domain Bacteria; phylum Acidobacteriota; class Terriglobia; order Bryobacterales; family Bryobacteraceae; genus Solibacter. Next base: position 415,937 of record CAWBUV010000015.1, read on the forward strand.
CAGACGCGGCTCACCACCGAGACGCAGGTGCAATCCACACGAGGGAAAGTGCAGGCGCAGCGCGGCGCGCTCGAAACCGCCAACCTCAACGTGCAATACGGCACCATCCACGCGCCCATCAGCGGCCTGATCGGCGACACGCTGGTGCCGGTGGGCGGACTGGTCAACCCGAACGCCACCCAGCCGCTCACCACGATCGTGCCGCTCGACCCGATCTGGGTTCGTTTCAAGGTCAGCGAAGCGCAGTACCTGGCCTTCATGGGCAAGACGGGCGGCCTGGCCAAGGAAGATCCGAAGCTTCAACTGGTGCTGGCCGATAACACGGTCTTCCCGCAGACCGGCAGAGTTACGAACGCGCTCAACCAGGTGGACCCGCGGACCGGCACGCTGGAAATGCAGGCCGAATTCCCCAATCCTGAGCCATCGCCTGTTACCCGGCCAGTTCGGCCGCGTACGCTACGTTGCCGAGCACCGCAAGGATGCGATCCTGGTGCCGCAGCGCGCCGTGCAGCAGAACCAGAGCATACAGACGGTGTTCACCGTGGGCGCGGGCGACAAGATCGAAGCCCGGCCCGTCAAGACGGGAGCGCGCATCGGCGATTCCTGGCTGATCGAACAGGGCCTGCAGCCGGGCGACCGCGTGGTGGTGGAAGGGCTCCTCAGCGTGCGTCCTGGCGTTGCGGTTCACCCCGTGCCGTATCAGGAAAAAGCTCCGCCTGCCGAGCAGAGGAAGGCGGGTTGAGCCATGGCTAGATTCTTTATCGATCGTCCCGTGTTCGCGATGGTGATTGCCATCGTGATCGTGATCCTCGGGTCCGTGGCGATTCCCGGCCTGCCGATCTCGGCGTATCCGCAGGTGGTGCCGCCGTCGGTTCAGGTAACGGCCACCTATCTTGGCGGCAACGCGCAGGATCTGGAGAAGACCGTCGCGCAACCCATCGAGGAACAACTGGTGGGGCTGGACGGCATGCTCTACTACCAGTCCACCAGCGCCAATAACGGCCAGCTCGTCATCAACATCACCTTCAAGCTGGGCACGAATCCGGATATCGCGGCCGTACAGACGCAGAATCGCGTCAACGTCGCGCTGCCGCGCCTGCCACCCGAAGTGCAGCGCCAGGGCGTGACCGTGAAGAAGGTCTCCACCGCGTTCCTGATGGCGGTCAGCCTGGTGGCCAGCGACGATCGTTACGACGCGCTCTTCCTGACGAACTACGCGCAGATCAATCTGGTGAACCAGATCGGCAGCCTGCCGGGAGTCGGCGAATCGCGCCTGAGTTCGCAGCAGGTCTACTCGATGCGCGTCTGGCTGAACCCCGATAAGATGACGAAGCTCGGGATCACCGCGACCGACGTATCCAACGCCGTGCAGGCGCAGAACCGCCAGAACCCCGCGGGAGCCATCGGCCAGGCGCCCTCGCCGCGCGGCACCGATTTCCAATATGCGGTCACCGCCCCCGGCCGCCTCACCGACCCCAGCCAGTTCGAAGATATCGTGGTGCGCGCGCAGCCCGATGCTTCGCTGGTGCGGGTTCGCGACATCGGCCGCGTCGAGCTCGGCGCGCAGACCTATAACGGCTTCAGCCGCTTGAACGGCAGGCCCTCGGCCAACGTGATCGTCTATCTTGCGCCCGGCGCCAACGCGGTGGAGACGGCCGACCAGGTCATCAAGTACATGGACAGCGTGAAGTCGAGCTTCCCCACGGGCATCGATTACGTGGTGCCGTACAACTCCACCATGTTCGTGCGCGCCGCCATCAAGGACGTGCTGGTGACCCTGATGGAAGCCATCGGGCTGGTGATTCTGGTGGTCTTCATCTTCCTGCAGAACTGGCGCGCCACGCTGATTCCGCTGCTCACGGTTCCGGTCGCGGTGATCGGCACGTTCGCGGTCTTCCCGCTGCTCGGCTTCTCGATCAACATCACCAGCATGTTCGGACTGGTGCTGGCCATCGGTATCGTGGTGGACGACGCCATCGTGGTGGTGGAAGCGGTGCAGCGTCATATCGACGACGGCATGAGTCCCAAGGACGCCACCGTGCAGGCCATGTCGGAAGTGTCGGCGCCGGTGGTGGCGATCGCGTTCATTCTGGCGGCGGTGTTCATTCCGGTGGCGTTCATCGGCGGCATCAGCGGCGAGATTTACAAGCAGTTCGCGCTGACCATCGCGGTATCGGTGCTGCTCTCGGCCTTTAGCGCGCTTTCGTTGAGCCCCGCGCTGGCGGCGCTGCTGCTGCGGCCGCACAAGAAGTCCAGCATCGTGGCTGTCGCGCCCCTTCGCCTGGTTCAATAGCGCGTTCGAATGCACCACCAACCGCTACCTGAGTGTGATTGTGGCGCTGATTCGCCGTGTGGCGCTGCCGGTGCTCGTGCTCTGCGCGGTGTCGCTAGCTGACCCTGGGCCTGTTCAAGCGTCTGCCGGCGGGCTTCCTGCCGCCGGAGGATCAGGGCGCGTTCTTCGTATCCATGCGTCTGCCCGACGGCGCCTCCACGGACCGCACCGATGCCGCCGCGAAGAAGATCGAATCGGTGATCGGCAAGCTTCCGGGCGTGGACAAGTACTTCGTGCTGGGCGGGCTGGATATCGCCACCGGCACCTCCAATTCCAACGTCGCGACGGTCATCGCGACGCTGAAGCCCTGGGACGAGCGCACGTCCAAAGATACCCAGCTCGACGCCATTCTGGCCGGCAGCGCAGCGCGGGTTCGCGCAGGTTCCGGAAGCCTTCACGTTCGCCTTCGGACTGCCGCCGATTCTCGGGTTGAGCCCCACCGGCGGATTTCAGTTCATGCTGGAAGATCGCGCCGGCGGCGACATCGCGACCCTGGCGCGCGCCGCCGATACCCTGACCGCCGCGGCCCGCAAGCGGCCGGAGCTGGGTACGGTGATCAGCACCTTCCGGCCCTCGGTGCCCGGCTACTCCATCGACATGGATACCGACAAGCTCCAGACGATGGGGATCTCGCTGACCGACGCCTACAACACGCTGCAGACCTTTCTCGGCGGACTGTACGTCAACGACTTCAACCAGTTCGGCCATACCTGGCAGGTACTGCTGCAGGCGGAGCCCGAGTTCCGCGATCGAGCCCTCGTCGGTGGGCCGCTTCTACGTGCGCAATTCGAGCGGCGGCATGGTGCCGCTCTCCACCCTGGCCACCATCACGCCGTCGGGCGGACCCGACGTGATCTACCGCTACAATCGCTTCCGCGCGATCCAACTGCTGGGCACTCCCGCGCCCGGCTACTCGAGCGGCCAGGCCAGCGCCGCGATGGAAGAGGTGGCCGCCGCCTCCCTGCCGCAGGGCTTCGGCTACGAATGGACCGGCACCACGTACCAGGAAAAACAGGCGCAGGGCAACGAAGGCGCGATCTTCGGTTTCGCGGCCGTCCTGGTGTTTCTCTTCCTGGCCGCGCTGTATGAGAGCTGGTCGATTCCGTTCGCCGTGCTGTTCGCGCTGCCGCTCGGAATGTTCGGCGCGCTGGCCGGCGTCTACCTGCGCTCCTATCCTTACGACATCTACACCCAGATCGGCATCGTCACGCTGATCGGGCTGGCGGCGAAGAACGCCATTCTGATCGTGGAGTTCGCCAAGGAGAGCCACGAGCACGGCAAGAGTGTCCGCGATGCGGCGATCGAAGCGGCGCATCTGCGGCTGCGCCCGATTCTGATGACGTCGTTCGCGTTCATCCTGGGCGTGCTGCCGCTGGTGCTGGCCAGCGGCGCAAGTTCCGGCGCGCGCCGCTCGCTCGGCACCGCGGTCTTCAGCGGCATGTTGAGCGCCACGCTGCTGGCGATTTTTATCGTTCCGGTGCTTTACGTCATGATCGAGAGCTTCGTGGAACGCCGGCGTCCTGCCGCCGCTTCCGAGCCGCTTGCGGAGCCGGCCCAATGAAACGAGCAATTTTGGCAATCGGCGCACTGGCCCTCGCCGGTTGCACGATGGGGCCTAACTACAAGCGTCCGCAAACTCCCGGTCCCCGGCCAGTTCCGCGGCGCGCCGCCTGCGGCCGATCCGGCCGCGTCGATCGCCGACACCAAGTGGCAGGGCCTGTTTTCCGATCCGACCATCAATCAGATGGTGACGGCTGCGCTGGAGCACAATTTCGACCTGCAGATCGCCGCCGAGCGTGTGGCGGAAGCGCGCGCGCAACTCGGCGTTACGCGCGCCAACCAGTATCCCTTCGTCAGTGTCCAGGCGGGCTTTACGAGTGCGCAAGGCTCGTCCATCGGCGCCAATTCGCTAGTGCCTGTGGGTACCAGCTTGAGCAGTTCCTTCACCTCGGTGGGCGCCGCCCTTTCGTGGGAGCTGGACGTATGGGGCCGCCTGCGCCGTCTCACCGAAGCAGCGCGCGCGCGGTATCTGGCCAGCGAGGAAGGCCGCCGCGCGGTGCGCGTGTCGCTGGTTTCCGATGTGATGGAAACCTATTTCCAGCTTCTGGAGCAGGACCTCGAACTGGAAATCAGCCGTAAGACCGTAGGACTGGCGCAGAACAGCATGAACCTGGTGGAACTGCGCCACCAGCGCGGCGCCGCCTCCGGCCTGGATGTGAGCCAGGCGCAGCAGTTGATCCACACCGCGAGCGCGCAGATGCGCGGCCGCGGAGCGCAGCATCGCGCAAAGCGAGAATCTACTCAGCCTGCTGCAGGGTAGCGTGCCCGCCCCGCAGGCGCGCGGCAGGAAGCTGGAAGAGATCCCGGTGCCCGCGCAGTTGCCTCCGGGAATGCCTTCCGCCCTTTTGGAGCGCCGGCCGGATATCCGCGAGGCGGAGCAGAATCTGGTGGCCGCCAACGCGCAGATCGGCGCCGCGCGGGCGCTGTATTTTCCGCAGCTTTCGCTGAACGCCTTCGTGGGCGGTGAAAGCCGCCATTTAACTGATCTGGCCAACCCTGCCGCGCGCGTTTACAATGTCGCTCCGGGCGCCATACAATCCGTCTTCAACGCCGGACAGATCCGCAACCAGGTGCGCTTTACCGAGGCGCAGAAGCGCGAACTGCTAGTGGCTTACCAGCGATCGATCTATACCGCCCTGCGCGAGGTGGCCGATGCGCTGGTCAGCTTCGACCGGCTGCGCGAACAGCGCGCGCAGGAAGAGCAACTGGTACACACGCTGGAAGAGACCGTGCGACTCTCCGAACTGCGCTATCGCGGGGGACTGGACAGCTTCCTACAGGTGCTGGACGCGCAGCGAAACCTGTTTACCGGGCAGCTCGCGCTGGCGCAACTGCGCCTGCAGGAACGGGCATCGGTGGTGCAGCTCTATCGCGCGCTGGGCGGCGGCTGGAGTTAGAGGCAGGATTCGGCTGCTTCCGGGTATCCTGAATCGTGGGCATGCACAAGGCGATTCTCTTCGATCTCGGCAGAGTTTTGATTCACTTTGATTTCCGGCGCGGATATCGCGCGCTCGAGGGGCTCTGCCCGCACGCTGCGGAAGAGATTCCGAAGCGGCTGGCAGGTACCGGCCTGGTGGAGAAGTTTGAAACCGGACTGGTGGAACCGCGCGAGTTCGTCGGCGAGATGTGCCGCATTCTCGATATGAAAGTGGACTACGACCAGTTTTGCAACATCTGGAGCAGCATCTTCACCGACATTCTGATTCCCGAGAGCATGTTGGAAGGGCTGGGGCGGCGCTATCGCCTGGTGCTGGTTTCGAACACCAACGCGCTGCACTTCGAGATGATTCGCGAGACCTATAGTCACCTCTTACGCCACTTTGACGACCTGATCCTTTCCTACGAAGTCCGCGCCATGAAGCCCTCGCCGGAGATTTTCCAGGCGGCGGTGAAGGTAGCGGGATGCCTGCCCCAGGAATGCTTCTATACGGACGACATTACCGCGTACATTGAGGCAGCGAAGCGAATGGGAATCGATGCGGTGGCGTTTGAATCGCGGCAGCAGTTGGAGGGCGAACTGCGCGGACGGGGAATCGTCTGGGAATAAAAAATAGACCAGGCGTTCCGGAGGAGAAACGCCCGGTCATCAAGGCTGCTGGCCACTCGGAGGAAATGACCGGCAGGAGGAGAAGTTTGTTACGCCAGCAGGCCGCCGTGACCCAGGCAGGCGATTTCCCAACCGGTCACGTGATAGCGGGCCAACAGCGGCGGCAACACCAAATCCACAACGTTCGGCTTGGCCGAGCGGAAACAGCCAGGCGCGGAGATGATCGGTACTTCGTCTTTGTACGCCATCAGCAGCAGATTACCGGGCTCCACGGGGGCCAGGAAGCGCTCCACTTGCCCGCCCACCTTCAACATGGCCTGGCCGACGATATCTTCCGGTCCAGCCGGCGCGGTGGTGGATGCCACCAGAATCGCGCACGGCTTGGATCTCAAAAGATGTTGTAGGCAGCGGGCGACAGAATTCTCATCTTCCGTGCAAGCTAAGACGAAATTTGCATTCACGCCGAAGCGTTCCAGGCGCTGCCGCATGATGTTCTCGAACAACTGGCGGGCGCGTTCGCCGCTGACGGGGTCGGTGTAGAGAACACCTACGGTCGGTGTGCGAACCGGACGGGCCTGCAGGATGGGACCGCGCTCCTTGAGGATACCGATGACGGCGTCGAGTTGATCTTTGGCGACTGCAAAGGGGGCGCTCTTGACGGTGGCGATACGCTGGCCGGCGACCGCATAGCTGAAGTTCAGTGCGGTGGCGATGACGACGCTGGCGGGGCAGTTGATCTGCTTTAGCAGTTCGTCGTCCACCAGGACGCAGCAGTTTTCGGTCGCCAGGAGGTTGGCGCGTCCACCCGCCGCAAGGCGGATTTCAAAACTGCCGCAGCCCATTTCGCTGGCTACCGCGCAGACCGCATCGTCCTCGCCGATTTCGCCATCTTCCAGTTCGGTTACCCAGATGGTCTCCATGCCTTCGGACTCCAACACGCGAATGTCTTCGTCGCTGATGACATGGCCCTTTGCCAAGAGTTTCTTCCCACCGGGCCGGAAAACGGTGCAACAAAGGATCCGACCAGTTGAGGATTTCACGTCAACCGTCTGCGCTCTCATGTTCGCCTCTCACTTACCAGAATCTGACTCAAATTTAGGTGTTCAGTATCCTAAAATCGATTCTATGCCTATCGTGGCCGGGAAGCGAGGATTATTTCAACGATCTTATGAGGGTGTAGGAAGTCCCTACTTTTGGGGGTAGCCGCCTACAGTTGGCGGGGCATGGGGATCTGGATCAGCTCGTCGGTGGCTGAGGTCATTACCGGACCCCAGGGTTGCGGCTCCGATTGAGCCCAGTGATCGGGCCGCAGGATCCGCAACACGGCGATTTCATCACAAGCCTGGAATTTCGGGCAGCGCACGCAATCCTTCCATGCTTTGAGCGGAAGCGCGCCGCGTTCCACGACATGAAAGCCCACTCTGTTGAAAAAATCTACAACGTAGGTAAAGGCGAAGACGGCATCGAGCTCGTAGAGTTCGGCCTCCGCAATCAATGCTTCCACCAGTTTGCGGCCGACGCCCTTGGTTTTGGCGTGCTCGTGAACCGCCAGGGAGCGGATTTCGGCAGTGGTCGGACTGTAGAAGTGCAAGGCGCCGCAGCCCAGCAACTGGCCGTCGAGCGTCACCACGGTGAAATCGCGTATGGCCTCCGACATCTCGAATTCGGTGCGGGCCAGCATGATGCCGCGGGCGGCATAGCTGTTGATGAGGTGGAGAATCGGCGCGATATCGTGCATCGTGGCCTTGCGGACCGTGAGGCGCGATGCCGCCCCCGGGGATTCCACGAAGGCATCGGCCTGAAGACTGCTGATCATACGGTTACCATCCGGGTGCCGAGTTCTTCACCGGCCAGAATTCTGTCGAGCACGCCGGCGGCCGCGCCCGGTGCGATACGCACCTGTTCCACGCCGTCGCCGAGTGCGCTCAGAGCGGCGTTGAGCTTGGCCTGCATGCCGCCGGTAGCGACGCCTTCGTTCGATCAGTTGGCGGCTGGCGGCGGCCGTGAGGAGCGGGCGGACCTGTTTGGCGCCATCCAGCACGCCTTCCACGTCGGTGAGGAAGATGAGCTGCTGCGCGCCAAACGCGGAGGCGCAGGCCACGGCCATCTGGTCGGCGTTGACGTTGTAGACGTTGCCCGCGCGGTCGCCGGCCACGCAGGCGACGACCGGAACGTAGCCGGCGCCGGTCAACAGGTGCAGTAGCGCGGGATTCGATTTCGTGACGCGGCCCACCGCGCCGAGCGCCGGGTCCATCTGCTCGGCCTCCACCAGGAAGCTGTCGATGCCGGAAATCCCCACAGCAAGGCTTCCGGCGCGATTGATGGCTGCCACCAGTTCATGGTTGACGCTGCCGGCGAAGACCTTGAGCACGGCGTCGAGGGTTTCCGGCGTGGTGACGCGCAGGCCTCCGACGAAGGTGCTGTCGATGCCGCGCTCCGTCAGGTAGCGCGTCATCTGCTTGCCGCCGCCGTGGACGACGGTGATTTCGTGGCCCGCGGCGCGGGCGGCGGCGATTTGCCGCGCGAGGCTGTCGCGCGATTCCGCGGCATCGAGCAGCGTGCCGCCAAGCTTGACCAGCAGCTTCACAGCAGCCCCTCGGTTTCGGCATAACCGAGCATGAGGTTCATGTTCTGCACGGCCTGTCCGGCGGCGCCTTTCACCAGGTTATCGATGGCGCTGACCACAACGGCGCGTTTGGTGTTCGCGTCGAAGGTGACGCCGATATCGCAGAAATTGGTGTGCGCGACGCCGTGCAGGTCGGGCATGTGCGGCGGATTGTAGAGCCGCACGAAGGGTTCGGCGGCGTACTGGCGTTCGTAGATGGCGAGCAGGTCTTCGACGCCCGCAATGGATGGAGCGCGGAAATAGATGGTCTCGAGAATGCCGCGATCGAGCGGCAGCAGTTGCGCGGTGAAGCTGAATTCGCTGCTCTTCCAGGCCGGAGACGTGGAGCACTTCCGGCACGTGGCGATGATGGAGGATCGAGTACGCCGAGAAGTTTTCGGTGACCTCGCAGAAGCTGGTCTTCAGGCTGGGCTTGCGTCCCGCGCCGCTGACGCCGGACTTGGCGTCGCAGACAATGCCGGCGGCGCGGTCGATGACGCCGGCTTCCAACAGGGGACGAAGGGCGAGGTTGGCGGCGGTGGGGTAGCAGCCCGGGTTCGAAACCAGGCGCGCGGCGGGGATCCGCTGGCGGCAGAACTCGGGCAGCCCGTAGACGGCCTCGGCCAGCAGCTCGGGCTGGGTGTGGGTTTCCTTGTACCAGGCGGCGTAGTTCTCGGGCGTGCGCAGGCGGAAGGCGCCGCTCAGATCGACCACGCGAGCTCCGGCCGACAACATCAGGGGCGCGAGCTCCATGGAGACTTCCGGGGGAGTGGCCAGGAAGACGACAGCAAGCTGCTCCTCGCGTACGGCGTCGGCGGTACAGGCGATGCGCGGGCGGCGAGTGCCGGCGGCGAATGGCAGGCGCGCCGCCGTGGTCTTCCCGGTGGTCCATCAGGACAGCTTCGATCTGTGTGTGTTGGCCCAGTATGCGGATCAACTCCGCCCCGCTGTAGCCGCGATAACCGACGATTCCTGACCCTTTTCATGTATAAATATTCGCTCTAATGAATAATACCACACTCAGTGGGGAAATTTGACCGCATCGGCAGGAACGGCAGTGAGGCTCATCGTAGAAGTAACACCTTTTTACCTAGTTGGGCGGGCAAAACCCGCCTACTGCCTTTGGGGTAGGCGCAACGTCTGCAGCAACGTGGTGGAAACAAACGTTTGGAAGAGCGGATGCAATGAGGGAGGCAGCGTCATTCGACAAATTTTCGAACCCGAGAGAGGACGAAAGTATGCGAAAGAGTATTATGTTGTTGACGTTGTTGGGCGTATTTTCCGCATTGTCGTTCGCCGAATCCTTCCAGGGTAGGATCGTCGATGCGACATGCTACGACCAGCATCAGTCGCTCACCACCTGCGATCCGACCAGCGCCAGTACTTCATTCGAGATCTTTGTAGCGAGTAAGCCGTACAAGCTGGATGCCGCCGGTAATAGCAAAGTCGCCGAGGCAATCAAGAACCGGGCCGACCGGTCTAGCGACCCGTCTAAGGCTCCAAGCAAACAAGTTAATGCCAAAATCACCGGTACCAGGGACGGCGATAATCTGAAGGTGGATTCAGTAGAAATACAGTAAGAACGCACCAGAAATCTGAGTCGGGCGCCGTCCCCGGATTTGCCAGGGGACGGCTCTCACGATCGCAGGCATGCTAAGAACGTGACGATTCGCACCGTTACGCAAAAGTAGTGTTACTATGAGGCATGTTGGGGCCTTCTCCAGCATGTCTCCCTCGCTTCGTCGCCGTATCGGTGGTCCTGTGCGGCATCCACTCTTCCTCTGCCCAAACCCGCCTTCCTCTGAAACCGCGCCTTCCGAGCGGACGGCTACAGGTCGCAGGCTACGCGCAAGGACGCCTTGCTGTCTGGCAGAAGCGGCTCAACCTCCAGGAGTGGGGCGTTTCCGTGGTGGTCGCCCGCGCCGGTGATCTGAAGCCGAAGACCGTCGGCAACATCCATTGGGATCGCGAGAAGAAGACTGCCGTCATTCGTGTACTCGACCCCGCCGATTACAACCTCCCCTTCGACCAGATGCTGCAGGATATCGAATTCACGATCGTCCACGAACTGATCCATCTGGAGATTGCGCCGGTATTCAACGATCTTCAGCGCACCGACGCGAATCGCATGGAAGAAGAGCACGCGGTGAATCACATGACCGATGCGCTCTTGAAGCTCGACCGTTCCCAGGCCAAACAGTCCACTGGCACGATACTTGCTAATTCATCGCAATAGTTGAGTGACGCGAGAACGGCGGAGCTGCTGGTATTCGACACCCGGTGGTTCCGCCGATTTTTCGTGTTCAACGCTAATCTTCCGCGACGGATTTCTGTGCCAGTTCACCGAACAAGGGCAGCGGATAGGCCTCGTCGTGAGAGGCTTTCACCATCATGAAAATCGACATGCCGAGCAGGATGGCCTGAACGAGCGAGTGTAGATGAAAGCCCGGGAGATGCTGCAACAACGGGCGCAGAACCTGATCGTCCAGCAGCCACGCGACGAACAGATACAATCCCTGAAAACCGTGAAAGCGAACCAATCGATTGTGGCGAAAGCGATCGCTGGCCAGCACGATAATCGAGGCGATCCAACCGATGCCGGGAACATAGCACAGGATGGAAGCGGTTCGCGGATTGAGTCCGGCCAAGGCATCGCGTCCGGGTGCGGTGTGCGGTGCAGCGCCCTCAACCGGCTGTTTGGCGCCGCATTGCGCGCAATAGAGGGCCGTCCCCACCTGATTCCCGCATTGGCTGCAAAAAGGCATCTATTCTTACATACGCTATTCCTTTCGATGGTGTTCCAGCAAGCCCAATTCGACTTTTTGCGAAAATCGGGTTTTTGCGAGCGCCCGGGTGGTTGCCGTCGGCGCCCGCGGCGGGGCACAATCTATACTTATGCGAACGCTGTTTGCGGGCATGCTCCTGTTGACGTCGGCCATGATTTTGCCGGCGGCCAAGAACCTGGAAGTCTACGCGATCGATGTGGAAGGGGGACAGGCCACGCTGATTGTTTCGCCTTCGGGCGAATCGATGGTGGTGGACACCGGATGGGGCGGCCACAACAAGCGCGATGCGGAGCGCATTGCTGCAGCGGCGAAGGCGGCAGGCGTGAAGAAGATCGACTACCTGGTGATCACGCACTATCATGCCGATCACGTCGGCGGTGTCGCGCAACTCGCCGAGAAGCTGCCCATCCGCAACTTCGTGGATCACGGCGCCAGCGTGGAGAAAGACAAGGCGTCCCAGGTATTGTTCAACGAGTACGCCGAATTCCGCGCCAAGGGCAATCACATCGAAGTGAAGCCCGGCGACACGATTCCGATCAAGGGTCTCGACGTGAAGGTGCTGTCCGCCGGCGGGAAGGTGCTCGACGCGCCGCTACCCGGCGCGGGACAGCCGGGCGTCAATTGCGCCGCGTTCCAGATGCACGATGCCGATCCTTCGGAAAACGCGCAGTCAGTGGGACTGCTGATTTCCTACGGCAGCTTTCGCATGATCGATATGGGCGATCTCACCTGGAACAAGGAGAAGGACCTGGTGTGTCCGACCAACAAGATCGGCAAAGTGGACCTCTACCTGGTGTCGCACCACGGGATGGATATGAGCGGTTCGCCGCAGTGGGTGAACGCGCTCGCGCCAAAGGTGGCGCTGATGAATAATGGCGCGCGCAAGGGTGGGTCGCCCGAGATCTGGCAGACCATCCACGACGCCCCCGGCACGCCCGATGTGTGGCAACTGCATTTTGCGGTGAGCGGCGGCAAGGAGCACAATTCGGCCGATCCCTTCATCGCCAACGTGGATGAGATCTGCGAAGGCAAATGGCTTCGCGTGGACGCGCAGAAAGACGGAACGTTCAAGATCTACAACAGCCGGAACAAGTACGAGAAGAGCTACCAGTAGGACCGGTCACCACTTCTTCACATCTTCGGACCACTTCTGCATGAGCGTTGCGAGCTCGTCCACCATGGCGGGGAACTGGCGGCGCAGGTTCACGCTTTCCGCCGGGTCGTCCTCCAGATTCGAGAGAAACAGCGCGTCCTCTCCCGCCAGCGGCTTTCCGCCGTCCGGCGATCCATCGTATAACTTGCCATCCTTTACCAGCTTCCACTTTCCGCGCCGTACGGCAAGTTGACCGCCGATCGACCAGAAGATGGCGTCGTGCGCGGAGCGTGCTCCAGCCACTGCCAGTGGGAGCGCGTCGCCGCCATCCAATGTGCGGTCCGCGGGCGGGGACACTCCGGCCGCCTTGGCGATGGTGGGCAGCAGATCCAGATGACTGCCCAGTTCGTGAACCACGTTGCCTTTGGGGATCACGCCGGGCCATTGCATGATCATGGGAACGTGCATGCCGCCGTCGAAGGCGCTGAATTTGAAGCCGCGAAACGGCGCATTGTTGCCCGCCGTGGCCGGCTTGCCGTCTAATCCCGCGCGCGCCTCCCGCGTGGCGCCGTTGTCCGCCGTGAACAGGATCAGCGTGTGATCCGCAAGCTGCAGTTCGCGCAGGGTTCGCACCACCTGGCCGACGGCATCGTCCATCGCCGCAATCATCGCGGCATACGTGCGGCGCTCGGGCGGCAGGTTGGCGAAGCGTTCCATGTACTTCTTCGGCGCATGCATGGGATAGTGCGGCGCATTGAACGGCACGTAGGCGAAGAAGGGTCCGCGCGCGGCGATCGCGGACGAACTGCGCCGCCTCGCGCGCGAACAGTTCCGTGGTGTACTGCCCGTCCTCGAAGATCTCGGTACGGTCGCGCCACAGGTCGTGATAGTTGGGGATGCGCGGCTCGCCCCAGTAGTAGCGGTGCGAATAATAATCGATGCACCCGGCGTGGAAGCCGTAGAAGCGATCGAAGCCGTGCGCATTCGGATCGGTCTCCGTTGTCGCGCCGAGATGCCATTTGCCGAAAAGCCCGGTCGCATAGCCGGCGGCTTTCAATACCGCGGCGATGGTCTGCTCCGAAGGGCGGAGAGCCGGGCCGTTGTCGGGCACACCCGCGCGGATGGGATAACGTCCGGTCAACAACGCGGCGCGCGAGGGCGCGCATACCGGCGCCGCGGCGTACCAGTTGGTGAAGCGCGCGCCGCCGGCCGCCAGCGAATCGATATTCGGCGTCGCGAGATCCGTCGCGCCCCAGGCGCCAAGATCGTGACAGCCCAGATCGTCGGCCACGAAAAGGACGATGTTCGGTCTGCGTGCGGCCTGCGCCTGGAGCAGCGACTGCGCGGTTCCCGCCGTGACACCGGCGAGGATTTCCCTGCGTGAAAACATGCGGTCATGGTATCGCAGGTGCTGGTACACTCCAAGCTGGGAATGCGGATTCCATGTATCTAAAGGTCGCTCCTGAAGTCCGGCGGGCGCTGCAGGGCGGCCGCCCGGTCGTGGCGCTCGAGAGCACCATCATCACCCACGGGATGCCGTTTCCGGAGAACCTGGAGACGGCGCGCGTCGCTGGAAAGCCAGGTGCGTGCCGGGGGTGCGGTTCCCGCCACTATCGCGGTAATGGGTGGTGTCATCTGCGCCGGCCTCTCCGATACGGAGCTTGAGTGGCTCGCCACCGCGAAGAACGTCCTCAAGCTGAGCCGCAACGATCTGCCGTATGCGCTGGCGACGCAAGAAGATCGGCGCGACGACGGTGGCCGCCACTATGATCTGCGCGCAGCTTGCCGGGATCAAGGTGTTCGCCACCGGCGGAATCGGCGGCGTGCATCGTGGGGCGGACGTCAGTTTCGATATCTCGGCGGACCTGGAGGAACTGGCCCGCACGCCCGTCGCGGTGGTCTGCGCCGGAGCCAAGGCGCTGCTCGACCTGCCCAAGACGTTGGAGTATCTGGAGACGCGCGGGGTGCCGGTAATCGGTTACGGCACCGACGAGTTTCCCGCCTTCTGGAGCCGCCGCAGCGGGCTGAAGGCGCCTCTGCGCCTGGATTCGCCCGCGCGAGGTGGCACGCTTCCTCAAGGTGAAGTGGGAGCTGAATCTGGGCGGCGGCGTCATCATTTGCAACCCGGTGCCCGAGGCCGACGAGATTGCGGCGCACGACATGCGCGGCTTCATCGATACCGCAGTGCGGGAGGCGCGAAGAATACGGCATCAAGGGGAAGGCGGTGACGCCGTACATTCTGGCGCGCATCGTCGAACTTTCCGGAGGCCGCAGCCTGCGCACCAATATTGCGCTGGCGCAATCCAACGCACGCCTGGCAGCGGAGATCGCCGCGGCCATGCATTCGTAGGCCGGCATCTACAATGAGGATGAGAGGGTCGATGAAGAGGATACTGCTGCTCGGCGCTGTGCGCAGTTCATCGCCTGCGCCGCCCAGGAATTGAAGGTGTACGCGATCGATGTGGAGGGCGGCAAGGCCACGCTGTATGTCTCCCCTTCAGGACAATCGATGCTGGTGGACGCGGGGTTACGCCGGAATAAGAATCGCGATGCCGACCGAATTGTTGCGGCGGCCAAGGCGGCCGGCGTGAAGACAATCGATTATCTGGTGATCACGCACTACCACGCCGATCACGTGGGCGGCGTGGCGCAGCTTGTGGCGAAAATGCCGGTTCGCAACTTCGTGGATCATGGCCAGAGCTTCGAGAAATCAATCAAGCCCGAACGGGGCCTATGCGGACTACCTGGCGATCCGTTCGCAAGGGTACCCACATCGAGGTAAAGGCAGGCGACCGGATCCCCATCGAAGGGATCGACGTGGAAGTGGTGACCGCATCGGGGCAGCGCGATTCAGAGGCCCCTGCCCGGCGCGGGGAAGCCCAATCCGCTCTGCGCCGCTTACAAGCCCATCGACGATAGACAAAGGGGAGAACGCTCACTCCATCGGCATGATGATCACTTTCGGGAAGTTCCGCATGGTGGACCTGGGAGACCTCCACTGGAACCAGGAATACGACCTCGCCTGCCCCAACAATCTGCTCGGGACTGTGGACGTCTACATGACCACTCACCACGCGAAGAAGACCTCGGGCGCGCCGGCGCTTGTGCACGCGCTGCGGCCGAAGGCGGCGATCATGAATAACGCTTCGAACTAATGGCGCCAGCGAGCCGGCGTGGCAGACCATCCACGAATCGCCGGGCGCGCCGGATATCTGGCAACTGCATTATGCCGAGGGAAACGACAAAAAGCACAACGCGCCGGAACCTTTTATTGCCAACCAGACGAAGGTCGACGGCAACTGGATTCAACTCGCAGCGCATCAGGACGGCAGCTTCACGATTGAGAACGGCAGGACGCTAAAGGAAAAGGCTTACCGGTAGCGTACTGCTTACCAGGCAACTCCGCGGCATTGCCCAACGCTCGGATTGGGACATCGAATCGCGCTTCGAGGGTCTGGCTGGCGGTAAGGGCTGGTTCGCGGGTGCGGCGATTGCCTCGGGATGGGCGACAATCGGAGAATGGCCGGTCGAGTCTGTTATCACTGCAAGCAGACGGTTCCGGAGGGCGAGGCTCACGATTGCTGGACGACCACCGAGGGCGCTCTCACGAGGGGGTTGAAGGAGGACCTGCAGGAGGCGTGGCAGCGCCTGCGCGAGACGGCTGTCTCCTTTGGAGAGCAGCGGATCTATGCCTCTCACAAGTCGATCATGTTCTCGCGCAGTTCCTGTTACTTCTTCGTACGTCCCAAGAAAAGCGTTCTTGAAGTGTGCGTATTTCTTGGCCGCGTGGTGAAGGCGCCCCAAGTGCGCCGCGCCGAGCAGTCATCCAAGTCCAAGGTGTATCACATCATTCACATCAGGCATCGGGATGAGGTGGAGGCGCCGATCACCGACTGGCTGCGGGAGGCGTATGAGCTCTCGGACGCGACGGCGTCCAAGCCTGCCGCAAAGGCGCGGACAGCGCCGGGTTCCGCGAAGAAACGGCCCGGCACAGGCAATCGACTACAATGAACATGGAAGTACCTTCCGCCAGGGATACGACGCCACCCTGCCTTGTCCGCATGCGGCACCTGTTGCGGTTTATTAGAGGCCACTCGCATGCTCATTCGCCTGGGATACGACATTGAATTTGAGATGGCTTCGGCGGCAGCCATGGTCGCTATGCTCCGGGTGCACCCATCCCGGGCGGCGAATCTTCTCAAACCGGACCGGCTGCAGACGGACCCGCCGGTGCCGGTGGAGTCCTACAAAGATTCGTTCGGCAATATCTGTTCGCGATTTGTTGCGCCTGCGGGGCCTTTCCGGCTATTTTGCTCGTCGGTGATCGAAGACTCCGGCGAGCCGGATCCAGTCGATGCGGGAGCATGTCAGGATGAGGTGCAGGATCTACCGGCGGAGACGCTGCGTTTTCTGCTGCCTTCCCGATATTGCGAGGTGGATTTGATGGCGAATTTGGCCGAGGAGTTGTTCTCCGACGCGCAGCCCGGATGGCCGCGCGTTCAGGCGATCTGCTCCTGGGTCCACCGCTCCATCACGTTCGGGTATCACCTGGCGCGTCCGACAAAGACGGCGGTGGAAGTTTTCCACGAGCGCGGCGGGGTTTGCCGCGACTTCCAGCATCTGGCGATCACATTTTGCCGGTGTATGGGGGTCCCGGCGCGGTACGCCACCGGGTACCTGGGCGATATCGGGGTGCCTGCGAGCGATGTGCCGATGGATTTCAGCGCCTGGTTCGAAGCTTACCTGGGAGGCCGCTGGTGGGCATTCGATGCGCGCCACAACACGCCGAGGATTGGACGCGTCCTGATCGCCACGGGCCGCGATGCCGCGGACGTCGCGATCACGACGTCCTTTGGCCGTGCCCCGATGAAGCAATTCACCGTGGTGACGCGGGAAACGGCGGCGGATGAGGTGAAGCAGCAGGGTTTGCTTTTGGGGTAACATGGGGCCAAAAGCTGAACTGGACTAACCCTTGGACCCCAAAGTAATTGCCACCGTTCAATCCCTCAATTGGAATTCCCCGGAATCCCGGCAGCAGGTAGCGCTCGCCTTGGGGACGTCGCCTTCCTCCGAATCCCTGATCGGTGCCTTGCTCCAGATATTGACCACGGAACTCAGCCAGGCCCGGAGTGCCGCTGCCGCCGCGATCGTCTCTTTGGATTCGGGAGGCTCACGTCTGCAGCAACAGGAGCGGCGCACTGCTTCGCGGGATGGCCTGCTGGTTTTCGACGCTCTCTGCAAGGCCCTGTACGACGAACATTCGATGGTCCGTGCGGCGACGGCCGAGGCGATTGCGAATTCCCTGTCCTCGCGCCTTAATTCGCGGAGGATCGCATTCCCGGATTGGTTCATCGTTCTCAAGATCTGTTCGTTCCTGCCGGCGCCGCAGCAGCAGCAACAACAACAGCAGCAACAGCAGCAGCAGCAACAGCAGCAGCAGCAACAGCAGCAGCAGCAGGTTTCGGGCGACGAGCCGGGAACTTACCGTTTGTGGGTCTCGCCGGAAGCGGGAGGGCTTACTTCCGTCTTGCCCATCTCTCGTCGGACGCAAGGCTTTCGTTCGCGAGAGGGCGGGCGCCGCATCGGAGGTCATTCAGAGACTGCTCAACTTCCACTTACACTACGGGACGGCGGAGGTGACCGAAGGCACGCGCGGCAGCAGCAACAGCAGCAGCAACAACAGCAACAACAGCAGCAGCAACAACAGCAACAACAGCAGCAGCAGCAACAGCAGCAACAACAGCAGCAGCAACAACAGCAGCAGCAACAACAGCAGCAGCAACAACAGCAGCAACAACCGGGCGCGGTCTATCTGCCTACCTATGAGGAGAGCGTCGCCCAGAAAGCGGCCATGGCGGCGAAGGCAGCCCCCGGTGCGCAGCGTTATACGAATCTCACACTGTTCCGCAAGGGGAATACGAGGGACGAGGTGGTTCCATGGGGCGTTGCACTGCGCGAAGGTGCCAGTTACGGGTTGGAAGTGGCGGTGCGGTACACGCCCAGCCAGATTCCGACGCTCACGCAGCAACGGCCCATCGTCGAGCCCGGTCAAAAGACTCCTGTAAAGATCATGGTCGTGCTGGAAGGGAGCAAATTCTGGATCGCCCAACCGGTTCAAGCGCTGACACTGCCGGCTGCCGGTGAGTCGACTACAACCGCCAGATTCGAAGTGAAGCCGCTGGCGCAATCTCAATCCGCCGCGGACCTGGCCGAGATTCGTGTTCGCCTCTATTACGAATTCAACCTTCTGGACGTGATGATTCTCCGTGCGGAGGTGGTGGGTAAGTTCGATGAGAAGGATGCCTCCCGATTCGGTACCAGCCAACCGGTTACCATCCGGCAGGATCGTCCGGCGCATGCGGCGGTAGACCTGGAGCACATCCAGCCGCGCTCCATGCATATTGATGTGACTCGCGATGGAGCGCTGTACGCGTTACAGTTTGTCTGCCGCAACGAAGCCGATGATGAGCTTGCTTTGACGGGTTCGGTCCGCCTGCAAGCCAGCGATTTGGAGGATCAACTGACTGCAATTCGCAGGCACTGGTACGACATCGCGATGGGTGAGACCTTTTCGGCCACGGTGGAGGGTACGGCGAACCAGTTTCTGCCGGCTCTGAGAAAACTGGCCGAGGCAGGGCGCCGTCTTTGGGTAGCCTTGTTCGAACGGGAAGCGAAGAGCGCGATTTACCAGATTGGCAAATGGCTGCAGGAACATCCGCCGGCTCGCGACAGCGTCATACAGGTGTCGGCCGGGAGCGACGCGATGGACTTCGTGGTTCCGTGGTCGTTGGTGTACGATCGCCCGGTCCCCCAAAAGGAGTACGAACTGCCCGACATCGAGGGCTTTTGGGGCATTCGGTATTGTGTGGAACAGCGCCTGCCGAAATTCATGGAAGACACAGAGGCGCCCACCGAATCGGAGCCCGAGATCCGGATGGCGTTCATGTTGTGGGAGCAGTTCCGGAACGCCACGGACCAAAAGGCGCTGATGCGGCGGCTGGCCGCGCGCGCTCCCGGGAAACTGGAGATCAGCGATCCACCGATCGTGGACGCCAGCGCATGTTACCGGCTGCTTGCAGATTGCGACAAGCACCTGCTCTATTTCTATACGCACGGCTATACCCGCCTGCGGGAATCGAACCTATCCGGAAGCGGCAACCTGCAGCCCTTCGTGCGATGGTACGAGTCTTTGCCCGAAGGCTCGCCGGTCCGCGCGGAGTTTGGCACACTTTACGCCGATATCGCGAGGCATGACTATGTGCAGGACCGGTCGTGGATCGGCCTCACTTATGGCGTGCTCTATCTCGACCGGCTCTACGACGAGGTAAAGGAATTGATGTCGCGGCCGCTGGTGATTCTCAATATGTGCGAGTCGGCCCAGGTGACACCGTCACTTTCGGACAGCTTCATTGATTTTTTTCTGGATCGCGGCGCTCGCGGGGTGATCGGCACGGAATGCTCCATGACGATTGAGTTCGCCAATGTTTTCTCGGAGAGCCTGCTTACCGGTTTACTGTCGGGCGAGACCATTGGTATGGCACTGTTGAAAGCGCGCCGGAAATTCATGGCGTTGCGCAATCCGTTGGGCCTGGCCTATACGTTGTTCGGATCGGCGGCCGCCTCCTTCGCGCCTCCAATCCTGGAGGAAGAGCGGCTTGCTCCGGTCCGCGTCCCTGGAAGGTTAATGCTTTCGATTGTGATAGCCTGATAACGCAAATTCGCTCCCGGTGATTCGCCATGAAATCAAACCCTAATACGATATCGGAAGAAGCCGTCGGCCGGCTCTTGCAATCCACCGAAGACCAACTTTACGAGCAACTGGGAATTCGGGCCAAGGCGCTGGCCGCCGATCCCTCGATTGCGGGCAATTTTGAACCGAACGTCGCCTATGACGGAATCGCCATGGGACCGCTCGACGATGTTCGCGAACTCGGGCAGCGGCTATTTCGCCGCTGGAATCGCGAAGCATACAACCTGGTCTGCGGCTCGGACGCCGATGAGGCGAGCGACCGCCAGAAACTGCTGGATGCCTTCGGAGGCGGGGACGTGGCTGTAGGGGCGGCGCTCGCGGGTCTGTTTGTGGCGTACCTGGGCATGGCTCCGGCGATAGCGGGGATTGTGGCCGCGCTCACTTTGAAGTATTTCTTTCGCCCGGCGTACGGCGAGTTCTGCGGCCTTTGGCTGGAGAAGCTGCCCAAGAAGTAAGATTAGCTACTGATCTTTGATCAGCTTCGGAATTCGCTTCATGCTGTTGCGGATTTCGTCGGTGGCGTCCACGATCTGATTGGTGTCGTAGATGACGCGCGGCGTCAGGAAGACCACCAGCTCGGTGCGCGACTTGGTGTATGCTCTGCGCGCCGAACAAGCGCGCCGATTCCCGGCAGCCGGTGCAGGAACGGCACGCCCGCCGAGCTCTGCAGATTGCTCTCCTGAATGATTCCGCCGATGGCTACGGTGTCT
This sequence comes from uncultured Solibacteraceae bacterium, assembly GCA_963792055.1. Taxonomy (GTDB): domain Bacteria; phylum Acidobacteriota; class Terriglobia; order Bryobacterales; family Bryobacteraceae; genus Solibacter. The sequence continues at coordinate 436,820 of CAWBUV010000015.1, forward strand.
CCGTCCTGTACGGTGAGCTGCGTCTGGAAGGAGCGGTTCTGGAACGACGGCGATTGAATGCTGCTGGATGCCGCGCGGCGCCTGCGGCGAGCTCACGTTCTGATTGATGACCATGGTCACAATCCCGCTCGAGTTGACGCGCGCCATGATGCTCAGCGTGACGCCCGAACTGCGGCTGGACACGGTGTTGGTGAACAGCGAGTTCCCGCCCTGCTGCACCCCGCCGGCCACCGCCTGCGAAGTCAGCACCGGCACGTCTTCGCCCACGTTGAGCGAGGCCGCGATGCTATCGGTGGCGATGATGCTCGGCGCCGAGATCACGCGCGGTATGGCTGGTGGTTTCCGACGCCGTCAGCGCGGCCAGCAGTTCGTGGCTGCGCAGCACCAGCGCGCCGGTGGTGAGCGCGACACCGCCCGCGCTCGGTAGCCGCGTTCAGGGTCCGGCTGAACGGCGCCGGTGTCCTTCTTCTCCAGGTAGGCGCTCACGCCCGCCGCGAACGCGCCGTTCAGATCCACTTCGTAAATCTTGGCGTCGATCAGCACCTGCCGCGGCGCGATGTCCAGCTGGCGCAGCAGGCTCGAGGATCTGCTCGTACTCCTGCGGCGTGCCCTGAATCAGAATCGTATTGTCGAACGGATTGGGAATCACGTGCGGCATGCGCTGAGTCGCGCTGTCCGCCCATACGCTCCGTCGCCCAGATACTGCCGGTCTGAGGTCGGTCGGAGCGTCGTCGGATGCTGCGCGCCGGAAACGGCGGCCGCCATCGGCGACGCGTGTATCGGTCTGCGGATAGCCGCCGCATTGGGGTTGGCATAGGCCCCCATGCCATAACCGCCCATGCCATAGCCTCCGAGGCCCATCCCATAATGCCACCGCCCATCATGCCACCCATCATCTGCCATACGGGGCCGGCCGGTGTTCGCCCATGCCGCCGATGCCGCCCATGCCGTTGCCCGCGCTCATGTTCTGCTGGTTTGCCATGGCGCTCAGCGCCATGAGCGCGAACGGGTTGCCGCTGTAGAGCGCCATGATCGCCATGGCGACGGTGTCGGCGCGCGCGTACTTGAGCCGGTAGACGTAGCTGTTAACCGCGCCGGCAGACGACTTCACCGCGATATCCAACTTCGTCGATCCAGCTCTTCCACCTGCGTGAAGATCCCGGGATTCGGCGCCACCGCGATGATCGTATTGATGCGGTCCACCGGAATGAACTTCACCGAACCCGCGGCCTTATCCGAAAGCGAGTAGGCCTTGAAGACCTGATCCAGTTCCTTCTGCAGATCGCTCGGCCGGCTGTTCTCCACTTCGAACAGGCGGACGCGCTGGCCGGCGAACTGGTCGCTGTCGAACAGGGCGATCAGGTCCATGGTGCGCTTCATGCTGCGCGCGTTGTCTTCGATCAACAGCAGGTTGGCCGGCTCGTACACGCTGACGTAGGCGCCCTCGCCCAGGAACGGCTTCACCAGGTTCTGGATCTCCACGGCCGTGGCGTACTTGAGGAAGATCAGGTTCATGACCATCCGCTCGTCGTCGGGCAGGGTCTTCGGATCCGCATTGACCATCGGCTGCGAGCGGCAGCTGGTTGATGCGGTTCACCGGCACGATGCGGTACATGTCGCCCACCTTCACCATGGCGTCGCCATTGACGCGCAGGATGGTTTCGAGCAGCGGCATGTAATCCACCGGCTTGACTTCGCCGTAGGTGAAGATGGAGACGGTGCCGCTCACCGCCGGGTCGAGGATGTAGTTGATCTTCAGCCGTTTCGCCAGCAGATCGATCATCTCGGTCAAGCGACGCGTTGGGCATGACGAAGGCCCCGCTATCGGTGAGCCGCGGCGCTTCCGGCGGGGGAGCGGTTTGCGGCTGGGTGGCGGGCTGGGTTCCTGGTTGTCCTGCAGGTTGCTGCGTGGCCGGTTGTTGCGCCGGCTGTCCTGCGGGTCGTGCTCCCTGTTGCGCCGGCGTCTGCGGCTGCGCGGGATCGGTACCACCGGTCTGGGCGCCACCTCCGGACGGTCCGGAGGCCCGAACACGCGGGGAGGAGCAGGCTGTGCCAGGAGCACAACGGTGGCGGCGAGCACTGCAGGGTCAACCGGATAAGGAACGAGAGGCGCATTATTGGTCCTGTTTGGAAGCTGTCTTTTCGCCGTCCTGGGAATTCTGCAGGGCGGCCTTTTCGGTCTCGTCGAGTTCCGACTTCTTCTTGTCCCACTTCCACAGGCCGAACGGGCCCTGGCGCTCGAAGTGCACGGTGTCGCCATCCTCGGTGGCTTTGATGCCGGCGCCGTTGACGGCTGCCGCTTTGGCGGCAGCGCGCTCCGGGCTGTCTTCCAGGCGCGCGACGCCGAACGGCGTCTTGCGGTAGATCCACTTCTTGCCCTGCGGATCGGTGTAGTGGAAATCGCCGTCGGCGTCTCTGCACGGCGTCCGCCGGAATCGCCATCGGCTTGGAACCGTCGGTGACTTTGCCGTGCGCGGCCTTGGCTGACGATTCCGAGGCATCCGCCTTTTTGGCCTGGGGGTCCGCGGCCGTAAGCGCCAGGGCCGAAATCAGAACTACGAAAAACAGTTTCATAAGATTCTCTCGTTACTTGCTACTTCACCGGATCCCACAGGCAGGATTTGCCGAAGGGCGTGCGTGATCGACATCTTCTGGAATCCGCCAACCACCGTGCCGTCCGGCGTGCCGTCGTTGGGCTGGCACTCCTTGAGCCGAACCCGGTGAGGGCGCCCGGTCCCAAATTGGCCTTAGCTGCCGGCGGTGGCGCGGCGGCGGCCGGTGCAGCCGCGCGGCAGCGGCTGCCGCCGGCGCGGTACCGTGTTGTCCGCCAGATCGCGCAGGGAACGCCGGGCCAGTCTCGCCGTTGAAGGTCCAGGCGAAAGTGATCTCACTGGTATTGACGTCCACCAGCTTGAATTGGCCGATGGTGTCGCCGGGTTTCAGCGCTTTTTCCGACATCCCGGGCTTTTCCACCAGGAGCGCCAGCGGTCCGTCGCCGAGATTCATCTGCCCGTGATAGCGCGGCAGCTCCGGCATGGGCGGCGGCGGTGGCGGCGGGGGCGGCAATTCCACCGGCACATTGGGGTCGCGCGACGGATGGAACAGGTTCTTCATGCGCGACATCTTTGTAGCCCGAGGGCAGCACCGGAGCGTCGCTGGGCAGCGGGACGAAGGGCGGCGGCGGGCGCGGGTGTAATTCGGGCCCGGCGCAGCGCGGCTTCGCGCGCCTTCGCCGCCTTGTACTCGCTGCGCAATTGCACGCCGCCGTAGACCACGACGACCGCCAGCACCGCGTTCAGCAACACCAGCCTGCGATTCATAGCGCGCCCCCGGTCTTCTTCTCCAGTGCCAGCTTTTTGGACACGACACCCGAAAGGGTCAGCCGCACCTGGATCGTTTTGTTCTTGTCGGGCCCGCCGTTGACCTGGATCTCGTTGGTGGAGAGCAGTTCCGGCTCGTTGGCCAGCGCGGCCAGCAGGTTCACCAACTGCTCGATCAGGCAGGTGAAGCGCACCGTCACCGAGGCTTCGCCGTAATCGCTTGCCGAAGGGCTTGATGCGCATGTCTTCCACGCCGCGGATATCGATTCCGTTGGAACGCGCCTATGTTGTGCAGCAGTTCCTGCAACTGGGCCTGCGCCTGCGCGCCGGTCTCGGCCTTGAGCATGCCTTTCTCGCGCGATTCCAGTTCGGCCGCGGCCTGCTTCATCAGGGCTTCCTTGCCGGGGACGGTGGCCGCGATCTGGCGCAGGCGCTCCAGGCGCTTCTCCGCCATGGGCACGGATTCGGACGCCGTCACCACGGCAGGCGAGCGGTCGGCCAGCACCACGAAGCGGAGAATCAGGATCAGCGGCCACGCCGGAGATCCAGAGGATGGCGGTCTTGCGGTCGAGCGTTCCGAACTTCACTTGCCCTTCCTCCGGCTGGTGCGGATCTGGAAGGTCTCGCCGCTGGCCTGCGGGGCGAGACATCTGGATCTCGGTCTTCTCAAAGAACGGAGAGGCGTCCAGGATCTTCACCAGCGGCGCCGTCTGCGGGGCGTCGCCCGAGATGCGCACTGCGTCGCGGGCGAGATCGATGTTGTTGCTCCACGCCGGGGGTTCCAGCAGGTGCGTCAACTCGTTCAGCGCATCGAGATCCATGCGCGTCTGTTTGCGGAACTGGTCGAGCAGTTGGGCGCGGGCGCGGGCGCGCGCGGTTTCCTTGTCGAGCGAATCGGCGCGCTTGTGGAGCGGTTCCAGCCTGGCGATCTCGGCGTCGATCTGCTTGAGGTACTGTTTCTCGCTCCATGAGGAGTATACCGCCATGGAACCGGCCACCAGGAGAAGGAGGGCGGCCAGCACCATAGTCGGTATGAACACCGCACGCGAGTTGAAACGGCGGTATTCCGGCGGCAGTACATTGGCCGCCGGAGCGAACCGGGGACAGGCCCCGGACAGCGCCGTCGCATACGGCAGCGCATTGCGGGAGATGTCGTTTTGCACCGGATTGACGGCCGGCTTGGGCAGTATCTCTTCCAGGGTGCGGGGAGCGGTATCGGCTGCCAGGCGCAATTCGGAGAGCGCCAGCATGGCGGCGCGCTGCGGGGCCAGATCGAATTCGGCGCTGAAAAGCGGGCGGGACGGGCTTTCGCCGTAGACTTCCACGGCGCCGCCGGCGGCGCGGCTCAACGCCACGAATCCACCGGCCATGTGACCCGCGCCATTCAGGCGTATGGCCGCGTGCACGGCCGCCGCCGAGAAGGTGAAGCTGCGCACCGCGATGCCGGCTTCCACGAAGAGAGCTACATAACGCTCGATGGTGCTGCGCAGAACGATGCCCACCAGCACGCCGCCGAAGGCCAGCGGCGACCAGCCCCACACGACTTCGTCGTCGCCGTAGGGGTGGAGGCGTATCCAATTGGAAGCGGATGGCGCCTTCGATATCGCTCGGCGGCGACGCCGGGCAGCGCAAGCTGGCGCACGATGACTTCGCGCCGCGGCAGCAGGACGGTGGCGCTGAGGCGTCCGGCGCCCGCATGCCTTGAGGAAACGCGCGTACTCGGCGCCCCACTCGGCCGCCGGCCGCGGCGGCATAATTTTCGATGGTCAGACGGCCCAGCACCTGGATCTTGTTGGGGCGCACGCGCGTGACGGCGACCTCCAGATCCGTGGCGCCGATCTCGACGCCTACGCCGGAGCCGAAGGCGAGCAGTTTCCGGAAGTCTTTGGAGATGGCGAAGATCCAGGGGCATGGCCTGGCTAGTTGCTCCACGTGGTGTCGTACCAGCGCAGGAAGTGGATGGGGGTCGGAAGACTGGAGGGCATGTACTTGACCTGCGCTGCCACGGTCCGCTTCATGTCGGAGAGCTGCCCGTTGGGCAATCGGACGCGCGCGGTGGCGCGGATGGTGAGAATGGAGTTGCCCTCCAGGCGGAGGAACTGGGCGGCCGGCCCGAGCAGGGGCGCCAACTGGGCCAGGCGCTCGAGATTGAGGGGCGCGATACGCCGCTGGCGCAGCAGCAACTGTATGCCGTCGGGGGTCAAGCCAATGGCGGCCAGGACGGCGGGGTCGGCGGTGTTGGCATCGATCTGGTTCTCGGAGCCGAAGACGGACAGGCAGTCCACCAGCCCGCTGCGCCGGACCAGGCGGGGCTGGCCGGGTTCCGGGTCGCCCTGGGCGGGGACATAAGTGCCGTAAAAGATCTCGGGTGTGACGCCTTTCACCGAAAGTAATTCCTCTATCTCTTGCAGAGACGCTCCCGGTGCTGGAAAAGACGGACCGGACGGTGGAGAAAGCGAAGGGGGCGCTCCCCCCCTGCGGACCACGATGGCGCGGGTGAGTCTCGACGGCCGGGCCGGGTTCGACGCCGAGAGCGGTGAGGAGGCGCGCCAGGCGGTCCGGGGGCACGGTATTGACGTTCAGTTTGGCGGTTTCGGGGATGAGTTCGACGTGGGCCACGCCGGTGGGAAAGGTGTAGTCGACCCAGGCGGAGCCCTGCTTGATTTTGCGCTCGCCCTGGGCGGAGACGCTCCAGAGGAGCTCGAGGGCGGCGCGGTCGATGGCCCCGGAAGCGAGATAGTAGCCGCGGACCTCGTCGAGCTGGGTGGAGGTACGATCGGTTTCGCCGCGGACGGTATTGGCCAGGGAGAAGGCGACGGCGGCGAGGGCGGCGGAGATCCAGAGGACCATGAGGAGGGCGCTGCCCCGGCGGAGCTGAAGGCCGCTCCCTGACGGTCGCGGCTCGGATGGGGAGCCTGATGGTAGCGATCCGAGCCGCGACCGTCAGGGAGCGGTTTCTACTAGAAATCATCATACGGGATCTCCGGGTGCCGGAAGACGTGGATGGGGGCGACCATGGCTGATCGGCTGCAGACGGGCGGCGTCTGGGTCGAGCGGGGCCATCTCGATGCGGACCGCCTGCGGCCAGGTGGGACCGGCGAAGCGCGGGTACCAGCGCAGCGGCAGGCTGATGTCGGGCGGCTGGTCGAGGAACGTGAAGCGGCAGAAGGCCAGCTTGTCGGCCAGCACGAAGGAGTTCGGCGCGGCGGAGGCGGCGAAGAACTTGTGCGGGCCGAGGCAGAGGCGTCCGGCCGCCTGCGGTCCCTGATAGGGGATCTCGTTGACGACCAGGCGGACGCCGCGGCCTTCGGCGCCCGGGATGACGAAGATCTCGAGAATCTGCGGCTGTCCGCGCCACGCGCCTTGCAGGGAAAACGTGGAGACGAGGCGCATGGTCTCGGGCTCGCCCTGGAAGAACTGGGCGTGGAGCTCCGCCGCCCTCGGTGCCGATCCCGCAGGGCGCCACCACCGGCACCAGGCCTTCGAGTTCCTGTTCCAGGATGCGCTGCGCGCCGGCCACGCGCCGGTTGTCCATCAGCCGGGTCTGGGTCTTCGAGTAGGTATTCAGGCCGATGCGCAGAGCGAACAGGAGACCCGACCGAGAGCAGGCTCAACAGCAGGACTGCGACAGCAGCTCCATCAGGGTGACGCCGGCGGTGGACCGGCGCCTCACTCGCATCACCCCGTCCACGAAATCCTCCTGACGAAGGGTGCGCCTGCGGTAGCCGTCGAGCGGGAAGGTCCGACGCTGGCCGCCGGACATCCACCAGATCTCGACCTGTATGCGGTCGAGTACGTACTCGTCCGGGGCGGCGTGGGCGATGATTTTTCGGCCACGCTGACCTGCGCGCGCCAGCCGCATTCGAGGCCGCCGGTCAGGGCCGGGTCGAAGCTGCCCTCCTGCGGCACGTTGCGCGGCACGCGCGGATCGGCCAGCAGGCTGTTCATGCGCAGGCGGGCGAGTTGGACGACGCGGTCGTAATCGCGCAGGCGCGCGGCGTTGCGCGTGGAACTGGAAATGCCGCTCATCAGACCGGCAACGGCGATCCCCATGATCGTGGTGGCGACGATCATCTCGAGCAGCGTGAATCCGCGTTTGCCTTTCATTCGACTGCAGACGGCTTTCGACGCGCGGAAAGCCGGTCATCGGGTCGAGGCGGACCAGGCGGTGCGCGTTGCGGCGGTTGCTCAATTGGATTCCGATGGCGGGAACGGTGGCCCCGGGGAGGAAGAGGATGCGGCGCGGCAGCGAGTGGGTCGATGCCTTCTTCCACGGGCAGGACGGCCTCGATGGAGACGCCGTCGGGCATTTTGAGCTCGCGCGTGAAGCCGGGCTCGTTGGAGTACAGGGCGAGCGTGGCTTCCTTGCGGGAAATGATCAGTTCGACCGGCTGCTGGTGGCGCTCGGCGCGATTGACGGCGGCGTTGAGGAAGGTGGCAACGGAATCGCCGGCGGACGACCATGCGCACGTTTTCCAGGCCGGCCGTAGCTGCGGGAAAGCTGATCGCCCACGATCAGGGCGATGATGGCCACGACGACCACCATCTCGACGAGCGTGATGCCGCGGCGGGAATGGGACCTGGACAGGCCAGGCGGCCTATCCCGCTACTTGTTCTTCCAACTGACAATGTCGGCATTGATCCCTTCGCCGCCGGGCTGGCCGTCGGCGCCGAGACTGACGATCTCCGGCTCGTCGGCCTGATGTTCGCCGGGGAAGCGGTACTGGAAATCGCGGCCCCAGGGGTCCTTCGGGATGTCCTTGGGCATGTAGGGACCGTTCCACTGGTTGACGTCCGCGGGCTTGACGCGCAGCGCCTGCAGGCCCTGCTCGGTGGTGGGGAACGTGCCGGTATCCAGTTTGTAGGTGCCCAGCGCGGTCATGAAGTTATCGATCTGGGAGCGGGTGACGGTGACTTTCGCTTCGTCGGCCTGCTTGAACAGGCTGGGTCCGACCAGCGCCACGAACAGCCCGATGATGGTCACCACCACCAGCATTTCGATCAGGGTGACGCCGGCCTGCCGGGAGCGTTTTCGATTGCGTTTCATAGTTTGGGCCATGGTTATATCGCCACGTCGTTAATGCTCGTAATCGCGAGCAGCATACTCAGAATCAGCGCGCCGATCAGGACGCCCATCACCAGGATGACGACCGGCTCGAAGATCGAGGTGAAGCGCCGGATGGAGGCGCGGGTATCGGTTTCGTAGATTTCGGCCATGCGGGCGAACATCTGGTCGAGCCGGCCGGTCTCTTCGCCCACGGTCAGCAGGTGGGCGGCCAGCGGCGGAAAGACTCCGGCCTTGCGCATGGGGGCGGCGATGCCTTCGCCGCGCTTGACGCCCATGGCCACGCCGGCCAGGGCGCCGGAGATGGTCTTGTTGTTCAGCGTGGCGGCGGCGATGCCGAGCGATTGCACCAGCGGCACGGTGTTGCGCCACCAGGGTTCCCATGGCGCGCGCGAAGCGGGCGGTTTCGGCCTTGAGCAGCGCATCGCCGAGCAGGGGAATCTTGAGGCGCGCGCCGTCCCACCAGAGGCGTCCGGCGGCGGTGCGGGTGTAAACGCGCCACGTGATCAGGGTAATGGCGATGGCGAGCGCGCCCGACCCACCACCAGGCGGTGACCACGTTGCTGGCTTCGAGCATGATCTTGGTGGGCATGGGGATCTTCATGGTGGAATCGCTGAAGATGCTGGCGAAGCGCGGCACCACGAAGTTCAGCAGGAGCACGATGGACGCGAGGCCCACGCCGGCCAGCAGGGCCGGGTAGATCATCGAGGAGATGATGTAGTTGCGCAGGTCGTCGCGCGAGCGCTCGAACTCGGCGAGGCGCTCGAAGATGACGGCGAGCGCGCCGGAGGCTTCGCCGGCGCGCACCATGTTGATGTAGAGGTCGGTGAAGTACTCCGGGTGCGTGGCCAGGCTGTCGGCCAGGGACCGGCCGCCCTTGAGCACGCGCAGGACGTCGAGCACGATGAAGCGGAAGGCGGCGTGCTCGGTGAGTTCGGCGGTGATGCTGAGGGCGCGGTCCAGCGGGACGCTGGCGTTGAGCAGGGTGGAGAGTTCCTGGGTGAAGAAGAGGACGTCGCGGCGGCCCTTGCCGAAGGAGGGCAGCTTGAATTCGAGCGCGGACTTTCCGGGGGCGACGCCGACGTAGATGGGGGTGAGGCCCTGCTTGCGCAGTTCGCGGGCGATCAGTTTATCGTTGTCGCCGGTGAGGCTGCCGGTGCGGATCTTGCCGTCGCTGGCCACGGCGCGGAAGAAGAAGGTGGCGGCCATCAGCAGCGCCTCACAAAGCGAGGGTGTCCCTTCGACGCAGAGACGCAGAGAAAAGCGCAGAGAACACAATTCGGATTGCTCGTTTTCTCTGCGTTTCCTCTGCGTTCTCTGCGTCTCTGCGTTGAGTTCTCCGCCTGTTCCGCATCAGAATTCCTGGGTGACGCGCATGACTTCTTCCACCGTGGTGACGCCGTCCTGGATCTTGCGCCAGCCGTCTTCGCGCAGGTTGCGCATGCCGTTTTTGCGGGCGGTGCGGGTGAGGACGCTGGCATCCGCGTTATTCATGATGAGCTTGCGGATTTCGTCGTTGACATCCATCATCTCGAAGATGCCCATGCGGGAAGTGTAGCCGCGGCCGTTGCATTCGGGGCAGCCGGCGCCGCGCCAGGTGAGCACGCTTTCGCCTTCGGGGGAGAGCACGCGTGCCGTTAGGCTGCTTGCAGTGCGGGCAGATCACGCGCACCAGGCGCTGCGCCAGCACGGCCACCAGGGAACTGGTGATCAGGTAGTTTTCGACGCCCATGTCGGTGAGGCGGGTGATGGCGCTGGGCGCATCGTTGGTGTGCAGCGTGGAGAAGACCAGGTGGCCGGTGAGGGCGGCGCGGATGGCGATATCGGCGGTTTCGCGGTCGCGGATTTCGCCGACCATGATGACGTCCGGATCCTGGCGGACGATGTGGCGCAGGCCGCTGGCGAAGGTCAGCCCGATCTGCGGATTGACGTGGATCTGGTTGATGCCGTCCATCTGGTATTCGACCGGGTCTTCGATGGTGATGATCTTCTTGTCGGGCAGGTTGATGCGCTTGAGCGCGGAATAGAGCGTGGTGGACTTGCCGCTGCCGGTGGGGCCGGTGACCAGGAAGATGCCGTGGGGCAGGCTGGTGAAGTGCTCCATGCGGGACAGCATGCGGTCGTCGAAGCCCAGGCGGCGGAGGTCGTAGAAATCGCCGGCGGAGCGATCGAGCAGGCGCATGACCACGCTTTCGCCGTAGAGCGTGGGCAGGGTGGAAACGCGCAGGTCGACTTCGCGGCCGACGACTTTGATCTTGATGCGGCCATCCTGCGGCAGGCGGCGCTCGGCGATGTTCAGCTTGGCCATCAGCTTGAGGCGGCAGATGATGGCGGCCTTGAGCTCGCGCGGCGGCGGTTCCTGGTTGAAGAGCACGCCGTCCACGCGGAAGCGCACGCGGAATTCCTTCTCGAACGGCTCGATGTGAATATCGCTGGCGCGCTTCTCGATGGCCTCGGCGATCATGGCGTTGACCAGGCGGATGACGGGAGCTTCGCTCGCCATGTCGCGCAGGTGTTCGAGATCGGCTCCGGCCTGCTCGTCGTCGCCCTCGGCGTAGGTGCGCTGTTCGGTTTCGCCGTAATTGCGGTCGATGGCGTCGAGGATTTCCTGCTCGGCGGCGAGCGCGGTGCGCACTTGCAGGCCGCTGAAGGCGCGCACGGCGGCGATGGTTTCGAAATCCAGCGGATCGGCCATCGCGATGGTGAGGACGCTGTCCGCGAGCGCAATCGGGATGGCGCGGCACTGGCGCAGGAAGCGATGCGAGAGGCCTTCGATTTCGGGCGCGGAGGGCGGCGCGCCATCCACCGCGACCAGGGGGATGTCGAGCTGATCGCTGAGGGCGGCCAGCACGTCGCGGTGGGCGACGGTGCCCATATCGACCAGGATCTTGCCGAGCTTATCGCCGCGCTCGAGCTGGAGTTCGAGGGCGCGCTCGATGTCCTCGGCCTCGATCTTGCCGCGTTCCAGCAGGATCTCGCCGAGCCGCAGGTTGCGCGGACCGAGCGCGGCCGCGTTTGCGGAATCCGCCGCGGGATCGGGATGCGGGGGCAGGGTGGCGGCCACTAGCGTTCTTCCGTTTCGACTTTGCCGGCTGCGGCCGAGGCGCGGTCGGCCCGCATGACGACTTGCGCGGGCATGCCCGTGGTGTCTTCCCAGGGGCCGTAATACAGGCGGACCGCGAGCACCAGTCTGCTGACTGGCGGGAAGCTGGGTGAAGGCCGCCGCCATGGTGCGCATCATTTCCTTCATGGCGGTCTTGAGCAAGGGCAGCCGATCCACGCGAATGCTTGTGGACGCGCGCCGCCAGCTCGGGCGGAATCTTCTGACGGAACGGCGAGATGCCGGGGGTCACCACGAGACTGACTTCGGTGGTGAAGACGACCCCGTAGTCGTCGAGCTGAAGGCCGCGCGTGTCGCCCAACAGGTCCACGGCTTCATTAGCGTCCGGTGCGATGGCGGCCAGGCGGCTATTGAAGGTACGCTCCAACTCGCTCATGGTGTCTGGGGCGGGATGCGAGCCGCCCTGGGCGCGGGCAGGTTGGACGGGCGAGTACGGCCGGGCTTGGCGATCTGGCACCACGCCGGAGCCAGGCTCAAAAAGAGGAGGAGCGATGCCGGGTTTCATTTGGCTTCTCCGACCTCTCGCCGGCTGAACGTACATGTGCCATCGCTTTGGTGACCTGGGCGCGCTTGCGGTCCGGCATCGGACTGGCCGACGGCCCAACGGATACTCCTCAGATTCTTCGCCGTTCCGGCGCTCGAAATCGGCGACCAGTTGTTTGTTGGTTTCGGCCTGGCGTGCTTCCAATTGGCAACCGCTTTGGCGACGGCCTGCTGGATCTGCTGCTGGATCTGCTGCGGAGAAGGAGACACGGCGGCCATGGTAGGGGCCGCCGTGCGATCCGGCGCGGGAGCCGGACGAGTTGCAGCAAAGTAGAGAATGGACGCGGAAAGCATGGCAGCGGAGGCGAACCCCAGGCGGGCCGCGGATCCCCAGAAGCCGCTGAACCAGCGGCGCACGGGCGAGGGCTCGAAAATCTGGTCGCTGACGAAAGCGATGCGCTGCGGAATTTCTTCGTCGCGCAAGGAGAAGAGAGCCGCTTCGGTCAACTGCAGGCGCTCCAGCTCTTCGCGGCAGGGAGTGACAGGTTTTGACGTGGGCTTCCACCTGGAGCCGCTGCGGGGAGGGCAGTTCCCTGAGGAAGTATTCCTTCAAATCGAATGGCGAGCAACTCATGACAAACCTCTTGCCTTCATGGGAGCCAGCTCGGTCTTGAGGAGTTCGAGCGCGGTGTAGAGGCGGGACTTGATGGTGGAAACCGGGCAGGAGAGGATCTCGGCCATTTCCTCGAACTTGAAGCCCTGGTAGATCTTGAGGACGACGGCTTCGCGCTGCTCCACGGAGAGGCGGTCCAGCGCGCTGGCGACGGCCAGGGAGAGTTCGATAGGGAAGACCGAGCTTCCGCCCACGGTGATTTGGGTCTCCGTGGCTTCGGGCTCGATTTCGTCCACATCGGATTTCCGGCCTCCGCTTGCGGAACATGCTGTACGCCTCGTTATGCGCGATGCGGTACAGCCAGGGGGCGAAGCGCCCGGGATCGTCGAGCTTGCGGAGGTTCTGGTAGGCTTTCAAGAAAGCGTCCTGCGTCAAGTCCAGAGCGTCTTCCCGGTTGGCCGTAATTCGCAGCAGGTAATTGTAGACACGTTTTTCCCACCGGGAGACGAGGAGGTTGAAGCTCTCCACGTTGCCCCGGGTTGCCTGGCGAATCAGGTCGGCATCTTCGACCGCCCGAAAGATCAAATCTCTGGCTCCTTGTGACTAGACGCAGTGTCGCCCGCAAAAAGTCGGACGGGATATCTACAGTTTAGCGGGATTTGGAGGACCGGGGGGATTTGTTGGAGATTTTACGGGCCACACCCGCACCACGTACACGATGATCCGAGCATGGCTGGTGTTGGCGGTCCTATGTGCCGGGATGGCCCGGGGAGCAGGTCCATCCTACTCCGCGGCCGGCATTGTCAACGCGTCGAACTTTACTCCGGGGCCATTCGCGCCGAATTCCGTGATCTCGGTGTTCGGAGCGGGGCTGGCGCGATCCACCCACGCGTCTGGCGGACGGCGACCTGATTCCCTGTACTTCCGCTCTGGCGGGGCGCTGCCTTCCCGTCGAGTTGAACTACGTCCGGGTTTACGTACAGGACCGGCCGATGCCGTTGCTGTTCGTGTCCGACGGGCAGGTGAACTTCCTGATCTCCAGCGTGGAGTCCGTGGGGCCGGTGAGGGTCAGGGTGGTGACCGAGGGCATCACGGGTCCGGAGATCACCGTCACGCTGGTGGATGCGGCGCCGGCGCTGTTTTCGATGGCAGGCGGAACGGTGATCGCCACGGACGCCAAGGGCAAACTACTGACGGCGGATGCCCCGGCGCACGTCAAGGACATCGTGGTGATTTACGCGACCGGGCTGGGGAGGACTTCGCCCAACCCTGGCCTCGGGGAGATTCCCAACTACGCTGCCTCGATGCTGGCGTCGCCCTCGCTAAAAGTGACCTTGAACGGGACGGCGGTGGACCCCGGAGCTGATCAAGTATGCCGGCCTGACGCCGGGATCGGCCGGACTCTACCAGATCAATCTCGAGATTCCGAATGGACGGGAAACGACCCGGAGATCTGCGTAACCGCAGGCAATTTGGCGCCCCAAACAGGGCTTAAATTGCCGTTGAAGTGATGTAAATCGAGCAACTTTTCGGGCGCAGGCCGCGTTAAACCATGTAGGCTAGAGAAGGAGCGTCCTGGATGTTGATTCGGCCACTGGTGTTATTTACTTTCGTTGGTGCTGGACTGTTGTCCGCCCAGGATGCGACTCCGCAGGCGGCCGAGTTCAAGGTCGAGTCCGGAACTAAAGTGCCACTGAGCCTGATCAACAGCGTCAGCACCAAGCACTCGGCGGAAGGCGACCGGGTATACCTGGAAACCGTATTTCCGGTGCTGGTGAACGGACGGATCGTAGTCCCGGTGGGGAGCTATGTGGCGGGCACGGTGACCCAGCTCAAGAAGCCGGGCCGCGTAAAGGGCCGGGGCGAACTCTACGTGCGCTTCGATTCGTTGACGCTGCCCAACGGCGTGACGCGGGATTTCCATGGCCGCATCGGCAGCATGGACGGCAATGCCAAGGACGAGCTGGACCGCGCGGAAGGTAAGGTCCAGAGCGAAGGCAACAAGAGCGGCGATGCGCGTACGGTCGGCGAGGCAGCGGCGGCAGGCGCAAGCATCGGAACGATCGCGGGCGGCGCGGCCGGGCACTACGGGATGGGCGCGGGCATCGGCGCCGCAGCGGGTGCGGCCGCTGGTATGATCGGCGTGCTGTCTTCGCGCGGCCCGGATGCGGTGCTGGCGCGAGGGAGCACGCTCGAGATGGTGCTCGACCGCCCGATCAGCTTCACGGAAAGCGAATTGAACTTCGGTAACTACCAGCCGCCTAGGGGCGCCATCGTAGGCGCTCAGGACGCCGATCCGGCGCATTCGGGATTTCCGCTGCCGCGACGCAAGTAGCGTCTTCCGCACTAGCGACTCAGTTTGCCGGACATCCCAGCCGCCAATCTCAATTGCAAACGTTTGCATCGCCGCATCGAGCGGCTTATAATCAGAGACGTTTGCGATATCTATGGCCGTGACAATTAAAGATGTCGCGCGCGAATCGGGCGTGAATGTCTCGACGGTTTCGCGTGCGTTGAATGGGGAGTACGGAGTTCGCGCGGATACGCGGGAACACGTGACGGCGGTGGCCGAGCGCTTGCGGTACCGTCCGAACCGGGTGGCGCGGGGATTGGTGACCGGGCGGTCGCACACGCTGGCGTTGGTGGTGAGCGACATCCGCAATCTGTTTTTCGCGGAAGTGGCGCGCGGCGCCGAGGATGCGGCGTACCGCGCGGGATACGACCTGGTGCTGTGCAACAGCGATCTCGATCCGGAAAAGCAGATGCGGTACGCGCAACTGCTGACGGACAAGCGGGTGGACGGCATCCTGATGAATTCGGTAGCGGCGTTGAGCCGGAAGCAGCAGGAGCAGCTTGCCGGACTTGGCGTGCCGATCGTCCTGTTAAACAAAACTGCACAGCGGGGCGCGTTTTCCACCGTCTGCGCGGACAACGAGGCGGGCGGTGTACTGGCGGCCGAGTACCTGCTGAAACTGGGGCATCGGAAGATCGGACACCTGACGGGTCCGCGGCATCACGGCAACATGACGGAACGGGCCAAGGGATTCGTGGCCCGCCTGGCCGCCGCGCGCAAGCCGGTACGGCCGACCGTGCTGTACGGGAAGAACAATTTTCAGGGTGGCGTGGAACTGGCGCGGGAGCTGATGTCTCAGCGTCCGGATGTCACGGCGGTGTTCGCGGCTAGCGACATGCTGGCGTTCGGCGTGATCCGTGCGCTGATGGACGCGGGCAGGCGGATTCCGGAAGATGTTTCGGTGCTGGGCTTCGACAACGTGGAACTCGCGAGCATCGTGTACCCTCCGCTGACCACGATCAACCAGCCGAAGTACGAGATCGGGCAGGCGGCGGTGGAGGCTCTGCTGCGGCTGGCCGGGCGCGGCGAAGAGAAGGGTCCGGAGCACCGCCTGTTCGGAGTGGAGTTGGTGGAGCGGCAATCCTGCATGGAGCGGAAGGCATGATGAACCGGCGGGAATTGCTGCAGTCGGCGGGGTTGGTGCTGGCCGCTTCTCCGCTGCACAGTGAGCCGGCTGGCCGGGCCGCGGCTACGGCGGACTGGCTGAAGACCTGCCGAACGTTGATTTGCGAGGCATACAATCCGCCGTTCTACCCTTCCTTCGATTACCGGGCGGAACGGGCGGTCGAAATCGCTACAGCACTGAATGCGGATTCGATGCGATATCCGGCAGCGTCCTACTTCGCCTACTTTCCGACGAAATCGGGGTATCCGGCGCATCCGGAACTGAAGGATGACCCGTTCCGCCAGACGGTGGATCTTTGCAGAAAGAACGGCATGAGGGTGGTGGCGTACGTGCCGCTGAACCATCCGTTCATGGACGCCACATCGAAGGATCCGCGGTACGCCGACTGGAGCAAGAAGTTCGCCGACGGCGCACCGATGACGACGGAGCATTACGGCTTCGCGAAGTATTTCGAAGGCTGCCTGAATTCGCCAGTGCGGGAGGTGATCCGCGCGCTGGTGCGGGAGGTGCTGACGGAGTACCCGGTGGACGTCATGTACTTCGACGGGCCCTACCAGGGGATGAACAACGCCAAGGAATTCTGCCACTGCAAGTATTGCGAGGCGGCGTACCAGAAGCGCTTCGGTAAGAGCGTGCCTGCCAAGGCCGATGACGTGGAGTACACGGAGTGGATGGCGAACGAGGTGGTGATCGGATTCCTGCGCGAGATCCGCGAGATGATCCGTACCACGCGGGATGTGCCGGTGCTGTTCAACGATACGTCGCTGTTGAGCAAGCGGGAGTGGCGGAATCGGGCGATTCCGGTGGTGGACGGCTTCATGTTCGAAGCGGCGGAGACGCCGGAGGACAAGCTGTTCAACCTGCAACTGGGGCACTCCACCGGCAAGGTGATCTGGACCTACGTGGGAACGCACACGCAATACAACCGCGAGCACATGAGGAACGATCGGGTGCGCGGGTGGTTCAGCTATCCGGTGGAGAGCCAGGAACTGCTGATCGATGGCGCGACGGCGATGGCGGGCGGCGCCGGCATCGTGTACTGGGGGTTGAGCCGCTTCTTCTACATGCCGCAAGGGCCGCTGGCGTACGAGAGCGGCCGGTATGTGAAGGAGAGCTTCGATTTCTCCCAACAGCACCAGGCGCTACTGGCGGCAGCCGTGGGAAGACCGGTGGCGGGCGTGCTGGTGAGTGACCAGACCATCGACTGGTTCGCGGGGAAGCATTTCGTCGCGAAGGGATACGAGAATTACTACCACGGCGCATGGCAGGTGTTGAAGGACCTTGGGTACGACGCAGAGCCGTTCCTGGATTACCTGATGCGGCCGGAGCAACTGGCGAAGTACAAGCTGGTTTATGCGCCGAATGCGGCGTGCCTAAGCGACGCACAGTGCGCCATGCTGCGCGACTACGTCAACGCCGGGGGCACGCTGGTCGCGACGCACCTGACAAGCGTTGCCGACGAGCACGGTAAGATGCGGGCGAACTTCGGCCTGGCGGAGGTGTTCGGCGCGAAGTTCGCGAGCGTGGAGCCGGTGGAAATTCCGGACCTGTATCTGAAACTGCCGGACGGCGAGCTGATTCCGCAGGATCCGCAGGTGATGCGCTTCACGCAACACGGCCGGAGGCGCGGTGCTAGCGGAGACTGTCGACCTGGGGCATCGCGCGAATCTCGGCCCGGCGATTGTGCGGCGGACGGTGGGCAAGGGGACCGGTAATCTATATCGGTAGCGGACTGGAGGCGATCTACGCGGAGACGCGGATGAAGCGCCTGCGGACGTACCTGGGCTCGCTGATCGATCCCCTGCTGGCGGCGCACAAGACGTACGAGGTCGCGCATCGATCGGGGCTGATGCCGCAATTGATGGCGTCGCGCGATACGATTCTGCTGCACCTGATCGCGGACACGGGGAACAAGACGAAGAAGCTGCGGATCCGCGAGGAGTTTCTGCCGGTGGTCGACGTGAAGGTGCGGGTGCGTGTGCCGGACGGGCGTACGGTGCGCGGCGTCAGCCTGATGCGGGCGGGGACGAAGATTGCGGCGGCAACTCGCGACGGCTGGATTGAAGTCACGGTGCCGCGCGTGCTGATTCACGAAGCGGTGCGGGTGGATCTGGCGTGAACGACAGGAGAGGAAGTGTCTCGCCGTTGCGATGGCGGATGATCTCGCTGGCGTTCTTCGCCACGATGATCAACTATCTGGACCGGCAGACGCTCTCCGTAGCGGCGCCGATTTTGCGCGAGCAGTTCCACATGAGCAATCAGGACTACTCGCGCGTAGTCTCGGCCTTCCTGTTCGCCTACACGATTATGAATGGCCTCTCCGGGCCGATGATCGACCGGCTGGGGACGCGCTTGGGCTACGGCCTGTGCGTGGCGTGGTGGAGCATCGCGGCGGCGCTGCATGCGTTCGCCCGCGGTACGTTGAGTCTCGGGGTGTACCGGTTCCTGCTGGGAATCGGCGAGGCGGGGAACTGGCCGGGTGCGGTGAAGGTAGTGGCGGAGTGGTTCCCGGAGAAGGAACGCGCGCTGGCGGCGGGACTCTTCAACAGCGGGTCGTCGGTGGGCGCGATTCTGGCGCCGCCGATTGTGGCGTTCCTGATTCTGCGCGTCGGGCTGGCAGGCGGCATTCGCATTCGTGGGACTGGCCGGGACTGCTCTGGCTGGTGTTCTGGTTCAGCATGTATCACACGCCGAAGGCGCTGCCCGGCGCGCCCGCGGATACGCGTGGTCCCGGTGCGGGAACTGCTGCGCACGCGCTTCGTGTGGGCGTTTACCTTCTCGAAGATCTTCATGGATCCGGTGTGGTACTTCTACATTTTCTGGTTCCCGGAATACCTGAAGCACGCGCGCGGGTTCGACCTGGCGAAGATCGGGATCTACGGTTGGATTCCGTTCATGGTGGCGGGGTTCGGCAATATTCTCGGCGGGTGGATGTCGGGACGGCTGTTGCGGCGCGGCTGGAGCGTGACGATGGCGCGCAAGACGTCGGTCACTTTTTTCGCGGCGCTGATGACATCGGCGATTCCCGCGGTGCTGGCGCCGGAGGCGTGGATGTCGATCGCGTCTGGTTTCCATCGCGATGCTGGGCTATACGGGATGCCTGGCCAACATGCTGAGCTTTCCGGCGGACGTGTTTCCGAAGAGCGCGGTGGGCTCGGTGTACGGGTCTGGCGAGCATGGGCTCTGGATTCGGCGGCATGCTGTTCACGCTGATTACGGGGTGGGTGGTGGAGCACTACTCGTATACTCCGGTGTTCTTCGGCTTCGGGATTTTGCCGCTGATCTGCGCGACGATTTTGTGGACGCTGCTGGGTCCGCTGACGCCGGGACGATATGCGAGTGCAAAGAAAGCGTAGGGACTGCCTTGCGAATCTGGCATGACGTCTGGGAAGAATGCGCCCGCAAGCGGGCGTTGGCAGGCTGAAGCCCGCCCCACCTAGAGCTTTTGAGCTCCCTCAACTTTGCCAGGTTCCGGTCGAAGGTGCCGAGCGGAAGATGCCCGGCTTTCCGCGCCAACTGAAGGATCAGGCAATCGGAAAAACCCAGCGCTGGTTTTTCACGAAACAGTTCCAGCGCGTCTGCAACGGTCATCTGCGTCCTGTAGCACCAAATCGCGGTGATTAAGCAGCATTTCGATTGCTCTTGCCAGTTCCTTGGATGTCAGTTCATAGACGGTGGCCAGCACCCAGGTAGCCTCCGCCAGTACGAGCACCGAAATCCAGACTCCCTTCTCGACGAAATTCTCCGCGGCAGACGGACTGGCGGGGATCGTCCCGGGTGATAAGGCGAACCAGAACATTCGTGTCAACGGCGCGCATGACGCTTTCGGACGTACTGGCCGATGCCTTCCTTCAACTCGTCGAGGCTACGCGCTTTCGGCGGCTTGGCCCCAAACAGCGCTCGGTGGATATCCTCGGAAGAGAAGCGGCCCGCACGCCGGACGACCATTTTGTCGCCCTCTTCTTCCCATTCCAAGACGGAGCCCGGGCCAATGCCGAGCTTTCGGCGTACGTCCATCGGCACGGAAATCTGGCCCTGTGCCGTGACCTTCGAATGTGCGATCGCCATACTTATATATTACCAGGGTAATGGAACTCCTACTTCGTAATCCCCACCTGCGACAGCATCCAGGCGTATTCGAAGGCCTGGTCCTTCAGGCGGTCGTAGCGGCCGGACGCGCCGCCGTGGCCGGCGGGGTCCATCTTGATCTTCAGCAGCAGCGGATTGCTGTCGGTCTTCACGGTGCGCAGCCGGGCCACATACTTCGCGGGCTCCCAGTACATCACCTGGCTGTCGTTGAAGCTGGTGGTGACCAGCATCGCCGGGTAGGCGCGCTTCTCCAGATTGTCGTAGGGGCTGTAGGTCTTCATGTAGTCGTACGCCGCCTTCTCGTTGGGGTTGCCCCACTCCAGGTACTCGCCGACGGTCAGCGGCAGCGTGGCGTCCATCATGGTGTTCATCACGTCCACGAACGGCACCGCGGAGTGCACGGCGCGGAAGAGGTCGGGCCGCAGATTGACCACGGCGCCCATCAGCAGGCCGCCCGCGCTGCCGCCTTCGATCACCAGGCGGTCGCTCGACGTCCACTTGTCCTTGATCAGGAATTCGGCGCAGTCGATGAAGTCGAAGAAGGTGTTCTTCTTCTTCATGAGCATGCCGTCCTCGTGCCACTTTTCGCCCATCTCGTCGCCGCCGCGGATGTGGGCGATGGCGTACGACATGCCGCGATCGAGCAGGCTCAGCCGCTGGCTGGAGAACGTCGGCGGCGTGCCGATCCCGTAGGAGCCGTAGCCATAGAGGAACAGCGGCGCCTTGCCGTCGCGCACCGAGGCCCTTCTTGTAGACGATGGAGATCGGCACCTTGACGCCGTCGCGCGCGGTGGCCCACAGGCGCTCGCTCGCGTATTGCTTCGGGTCGTAGCCGCCGAGCACCTCCTGCTGCTTCAGCAGCGTCGATTTGCCGCTGCGGGTGTCGTAATCGAAGATGCTGGAGGGCGTGATCAGGCTCTGGTAGTTGTAGCGGTAGGTGGTGGATTCGTACTCCGGCGTGCCGCCCGGGAAGACGGAGTAGACGGGCTCGGGGAACGCGATGGCGGTCCAGGTCGCCGGTCTTGAAGTTGTGCACGCGCAGATGGTCCAGGGCCTGCGATTTCTCGACCGACGACGGCGAAATCCTTGAACAGATCGATGTCGTCGATGCGGACATCGTCGCGGTGGGGCAGGAAGATCTTCCAGTTCTTGCGGGCCGAGGTCGCTCTCCGGCGCGGTCATGATGGCGAAATTGATGCCGCTCTGGTTGGTGCGGATATAGAACGTGCCTTCGCGGTGGTCGATGTAATACCGGTGCTTCTTCTCGCGCGGCAGGAAGACGGCGAAGTTGTCCTGCGGGCGTGCGGCGGAGAGATAGCGGACCTCGCTGGTGTCCTTGCGACTCGATTTCCAGCACCAGATACTTCCGGTCGCGCGTCTTGCCGACGCCGATATCGTAGAGCTCGTCCTTCTCGTCGTAGAGCAGGTCGAAGGTGGGCGAGCCGAGCACGTGGCGGAAGAGCTTGTCGCTGCGTTTGGTGACATCGTCCTCGGTGGTCAGGAAGAGCGTCTTGTTGTCGGCGGCCCAGGCCAGGGACGTGACGCGGCCGGTGGTGTCGGCGAGCGTCTGCCCGCGTGCGCAGATCCTTCACCTGCAGGCGCGTACTGGCGGAAGCCGGTGTAATCGATGGTGTAGGCCAGCAGATTGTGGTCGTCGCTGACCACGAAGCCGCCGAGGCCGACGAACTTGTGGTCCTTGCCGAGCGCGTTGAGATCGAGCAGCACTTCTTCGGGAGCGTCCATGCTGCCCTTTGCGGCGGCACTGGATGGGGTACTGCTTGCCTTCCTCGGTGCGCGAGTAGTAGAAGTAGTCGCCGCGGCGGACGGGACGCAGAGATCGGTCTGCTTGATGTGCCCCAGCATCTCCTGATAGATGGCGTCGCTGAAGGGCTTCAAGTCTGCCGGTCATGGCTGCGGTGTAGGCGTTCTCCGCCTCGAGATACTTGACGACCTCGGGATTCGACTTCTCGCGCAGCCAGAAGTAGGGATCGATCACCGTGGCGCCATGCCGCGTTTCCCGGTGGTCATTGTGCGGCGCGATGGGCGGCGTGGGAATTTGAGAACAGATGGGAAGCGTCAAAGGAGTCCGAGCGCAAGCAACTGCCGGAGGTAAGGCATAGGTTAAGGCTACAGTGCCGGATACGGCGGCGGCAAGTGATGTACAGTTAGCGAAGATGACGCAGAGTTCGATGGATTGCATGCGCCAGGAAATCGCGCGCACTTACGAGGTGATTCGTCCCTACATACGGCGGACGCCGGTGGTGGATCTGGACGCCGCCGATTTCGGCCTCGACCCGATGGCGCTGGTACTGAAATTGGAATTGATGCAGCACACCGGGATCGTTCAAGACGCGCGGTGCGTTCTCCAACCTGCTGACGCGCGACGGTGCCGGCGGCGGGGGTGGTGGCGGCATCGGGAGGCAATCACGGTGTGGCGGTGGCCTATGCGGCCAGGAGGGCGGGCAAGGCGGCGCGGATCTTCGTGCCAACGGTATCTTCTCCCGCAAAGATGGACCGCATCCGATCTTACGGCGCGGAACTGGTGGTGGGTGGGGAGCGGTACAACGATGCCCTGGAGGCAAGCGCCGGAGTGGGCGAGCCAGTCCGGTGCCATGGCAATCCATGCGTACGATCAGATGGAGACGCTGTGGGGCGCCGGATCGGTAGGGCTGGAGTTTGAGGAACAAGCTCCGCGACTCGACACGGTGCTGGTGGCTTGCGGAGGCGGAGGAATGCTTGGAGCGATCGCCGGCTGGTATCAGGGGCGCGTGCGAGTGATTGGAGTGGAGCCGGAGAAGGCGCCGACGCTGGCGCGCGCGCTGGCGGCCGGTCGGCCGGTAGATGCCGAGGCGGGCGGGATTGCGGCGGATTCACTGGCGCCTAAACGGGTGGGCGAACTGATGTTCCCGCTGGCGCAGCGTTGGGTGGATCGTGTGGCCCTGGTCTCCGATGAGGCGATCCTGGAGGCACAAGGGGCGCTGTGGAGTACACTACGGGTCGTGGCGGAACCTGGCGGCGCGGCGGCGTTCGCGGCGCTACTGTCCGGGGTCTATCGTCCCTCGGCGGGAGAACGGGTCGGCGTGGTGGTTTGCGGCGCGAACACTACAGCGGTGACGCTGCCCTAGGCGGGCCCAGGCCCGGCTTTTGTTTACTGGCTTCGCGGGTAGTCAGTGGGTTAACCTAAGCTCTCAAGGATAAAACATTGCCAAAGGCCAAAATCAGCGCGCTCGGGTGCTATACGCCACCACGAGTGCTTACCAATCAGGACCTGGAAAAGCTCGTCGATACGAACGACCAGTGGATCATGGAGCGCACCGGGAATCCGTGAACGCCACATCGCCGCACCGGAAATGGCGACCTCCGACATGGCGATTGCGGCCGCCCGATGCGCGCTGGCGCAGCGCGGCATGGACGCGACGGAGACTCGACGCGATCATCGTCTGCACGGTCACTCCCGACCATCTGTTCCCCTCCACCGCCTGCCTGGTGCAGAACGGCATCGGAGCCAAGGGCGCATGGGGCTTCGACCTGATCGCGGCCTGTTCCGGATTTCTGTACGGGCTGACCGTGGGAGCGCACCTGGTGGCGGCCGGCACGCATAAGAAGGTGCTGGTGATCGGCTCGGACACCATGAGCCGGATCATCGATTACACCGACCGCGCGACCTGCGTGCTGTTCGGCGACGGCGCGGGCGCGATGCTGATCGAGGCTGCGGACGAAGGCGAACGACGGCGCCGGCTTCATCGACTTCCTGGGCGAGGTGGACGGCTCGGGCGGCGACTTCCTGAAGATGCCGGCGGGCGGCAGCCGGCGTCCCGCATCCCACGAGACGGTGGATCAGCGACTGCACTTCGTACATCAGGAAGGCGGGCAGGTGTTCAAGTACGCGTCGCGCAAGATGTTCGAAGTCTGCCGCGATCTGCTGGAGCGCAATCACCTGAAGGTGGAGGACGTCGGCATCATGATTCCCCACCAGGCGAACAAGCGCATCATCACGGCGGCGGGAGAGCGGCTGGGGATCGCGCCGGAGCGCGTGATGATCAACATCGAGCGCTACGGCAATACCACTGCCGGCACGCTGCCCCTGGCCACGCGCGATGCCATCTCGGAAGGGCGTTTGAAAAAGGGCGACATCGTGCTGTTTGCGGCGGTCGGCGCCGGGTACACGGTGGGCGCCAGTTTGTGGCGTTGGGCGTACTAAACCCGGGGACGACTTCCTTGATCCTCAGGCCGATCGGCTTGCCGCGTGGCATATCCAATTCCAGGATTCCGCCGCGGTCGGTGTCGATCTCGAAAACCTCTTCGTCGTCGATCTCCACCTGATACGTGTGCACGCGGCTGCAGTCCCAGGACGAAGACGGCCTCCTCTTCGTCCAGCGTGAGCGCGGAACTTGCGGGTGCGCTGCGCGAAGCAGATCATCGCCTCTTTCAGCGAGATCGGCGGCCGAATTGAGCTGCGCGCTCAGCGGCGTCATGTGGCCCTGCGAGAACATCTGCAGGACGCCGTCGAAGTAGCCGAACCACTCCGCGTCTTCGTCCCAACTGGAGCGCACGAAGAGCTTGCCGAAATCGGCATTGTGATAGATCAGCGGCACGTGATAGTAGCTCAGGCCGGGCTGGTAGGGATTGGCCCACAGAAACTCATAGGGCGCGCCGAAGGTGCCGCGCAGCATGAAGTGATCGTGCATCAGCCAGCCCTGCAGCACCTGGCTTTCGGCGGCGTTGACATCGAGCGCCACCATAGCCAGTTCGACCGCGCGGGATAACGCCGCGGCCTGCAGATCGGGCTCGCCGCCGGCTTTCTTGGTGATGCCGATGCGGTACTCGATTTTCCGCCGCATCGTAGGTGGCCGGGTAGTGGCTGAGCAGGTGCTCGATCGGGAAGTCTTTGAAGAAGTGGGGCACGTTCTCGCGCAGATCGAGGTTCGTATTGTCGCGGACAGCGTGCAGGAACTCCCAGAGGGCGTAGGCGTCGTCGCGGGCCACCAGGCTCTTGCCGGCGCGCAGGCCGGGGACCATCTGGCGTTCCCACCACTGGTGCACAGTCGCGTCGAGCGCGCGCTGCGGCGCCTGGGGCACATGGTCGTAGAGGGCGATGGCGGCGAGCGTTCGGGAGCGGACCGCCGGGATCGCCGTATCGGCGGTGTCGGCGATGCCTTTGACCAGGCGCGCTGTGAGTTCGCGGCGCTGGGTTTCGGTGAGCAGGTCCTGGCACCAATCGTAGACGAGCGCCTGCTGGCGGAGGTCGGCATGTGGCGGCGAGCGCCGATTCGATGGCCTTCCTGCCGAATTCCGGATTGCCGGCGACCTGGAAGTAGAGCGCCCAGGCGAAGGCGGGCTCCGGCATGGGGGCGCCGCCGACCACGAGGGTCTCGAACTGCTGCCAGCGCGGGGAGGCGCGCTCGCGTTCCCGCTTGAGCAGGCGTAGGCGCTGCGGACGCAGGAAGAGGCGCGGATGCTCGGTAAACACCGCTACCGGATCGTCGATTCGTTTGGGCGGCCAGCGTGACGCAGAAGACAGCAAAGCGCGGCGGCCAGCCCGATTTTGGCCCTCATCAAACTGATTGTGTCATAGCGACACAGCTCCTGCCCAGCCGGACTACAAAACTGCACATGTCGAATTGCACAAAATATTGACAGCAAAGTGATTAAACGCGATTGACAGTTGGGTGTCCGATTGCTATTTCTAGTGGTGAATTGGCGAAGTACTTTCAAACCTGCCCTCTGCTTTAGCAGGCGGGTGGAAGAAAGTGGGCCGAAGAAGACAGCGTGCTTGCGGGAGCCGATGTTTGCAAGAGTTTTAGCTCACCATTCTTTCTCCGTTGGTTATCGCAGAGGGGTTTTTTTGTGAGAACGGCTTTTCTAGAGTCTCTCCGGGAGTTCATGGGTATCGGTAGTTGTCTGGCGTTTCTGGTGAGGAAAAATAGGACGCGGACCTGACCAGGAATCGACAAGATTTTGTTATTTTCCAGATAGCCCGACGCCGGATTCCCAGCCCAACCTGGGCGAGGCCGCATCGAATTCAGTCCACGCAGGTCTTTGGAGCTGAACCGATGCGGTTTTTCTTTTTTGGGGAGCTTTCTAGAAGCTCAGAGTGCCGGTGCGAGGCTCTTCTTCGGGATTCGGAAGGTAGAGCGTTTTGCAGTGCTCGCAGCGGTAGATTTCCACGTCAGGGCCGAACTTCTTCTTGACTTCGTCGCCGAAGAAATACCAGCGCTTGAGATGGCCGGCGCAGAGTTTCTCCTTGGCATCCTTCTCATTGCAGGCGCGCATACGGGGGGTGCGGAGTTTCACCTTGGTCCCGTCGCTCAGCGTGTCCACCAGTTCGGAAACCGGTACCGGCTTGTCGGAAGCCGCATATTTCGGATTCGCCATATTTAGAACGACGAGTATAACAGGAACGGCGGGCGGGTTTCCCCACGTTATATGATTGCCCTATGCGTTTCTCCATATGTGCGATGGTCTTCGGTTCTCGTTCTGGCCCAAGTGGCTGCGCTCGGCCCGGCCGCGGCCCAGGGGCAGGAGCGTTGGGTGGCTACCTGGGCGACTGCCCAGGCGCTCGTCCGCCCGTCCGCTCCCGTGAGGCCCCCGGGCGCCGCTGCAGCACCGGCCGCCAACATGCCCGCGGGACCAGCTACTACGCCTCAGGCGATCGGGGCGCACGGCTTCAATAATCAGACGGTCCGCATGATCGTGCGAACCAGCATTGCCGGGAAGCGCCTGCGGGTGCGCCTGACCAACGCGTTCGGCAGCATGCCGGTGGCGGTGGGTGCGGCGCACCTGGCCATTCGCGCCAAGGAATCGGGCATCGTTCCGGACTCGGATCGCAAGTTGAGTTTCAACGGCAAACCGGGATGCACGCTGGGACCGGGCGTGGTGTTGACCAGCGATCCCGTGGAACTGACCGTGGCGCCGGTCACGGAGCTTGCGGTGAGCCTCTACTTCCCCGGCGAGACCGGACCACCCACCACCCACTCCACGGCGCTGCATAACACCTACATTTCGAAGGAAGGCGACGTCACGGCCCAGGCGGCAATTGCCGAGCCCGTGATCACCCAGTCGTATTACTGGCTCGCCGGCGTGGACGCGGTGGCAGCGCCGGATGCGGCGACGCTGGTGACTCTTGGCGATTCCATCACCGACGGGGCACGCTCCACGTCGGAGACCAATCACAGTTGGCCGGCCCTGCTGGCGGCGCGCCTGGCGGCCAACAAGGATACGGCGAAGATCGGCGTGGCCAACATGGGAATTGGCGGTAATCGCGTGCTGAGGGATGGCAGCGGCGCGAGCGCGCTGGCGCGCTTCGATCGGGATGTACTCAGCCAGCCGGGCGTCAAATGGGTGACGCTGATGGAAGGGATCAACGATATCGGGCGCGAGGCGACGGTGCCGGCGGAAGCGGTTACCGCCGACGAGTTGATCGGCGCATACAAGCAGTTGATCGCGCAGGCGCACGAACATGGGGTGCAGGTGATCGGCTGCACGCTGACGCCGTATGAGGGTGCCGGCTACTATCGGGAAAACGGAGAGGCGACACGCGCGGCTCTGAATTCGTGGATTCGGACCAGCGGAGCTTTCGACGCGGTGGTGGATTTCGAGGCAGCGACCCGGGATGCTGCCGATGCGAAACGGCTGCGCGCGGAGTTCGATCCAGGCGATCACCTGCACCCGAATGACGCAGGATATCAGGCGATGGCGGATGCCTTCGACCTGGGGATCTTCACCGGCAAGCATGCCGCCGTGAAGAAGAAGTAGGCGGACAGGAGCGCTATAGGCCCCGGCCGCTCACCAGATACACGGCGAAGCTGCCGAGCCAGTGGCCGCCTTCATAGTGTTCGCCCTTGATACTGTCCAGTCCGGTGGCCCGGAGTTTGGCGGCGAGCGCGTTGAAGGATTTGCGGCGCGCGTCGGCGGCCGGAAGCTTCGAGACGATGCCTTCCAGCATCCACGCGCGACTCAGGTTGAGACCGGCCAGGTGGTAGGCCTTGCCATCGGTCACGTCGCTCACCAGGGTCGGCTCCAGTTCGACGCGCGGCAGAAAATCGGTGAGCCAGCGCGCGAATTCGGCGGGCGGCAGGATTCGGCGCACCACGTCGGCTTCGGCCAGGCAGGGAGAGAGGAAATCTTCGCCGGAAGGCTCGTAGGCGAGCGGGCAATTCCTGTCCTTCAGGTAGAAGTCGCGGGCGCGCGATTCCACGATTTTTCCGAAGGCGGTGTTACCGGTGACGCGCGCGTAGTCCAGCATCAGGCCCATGGAGAAGGCGGTGTTGTTGTGCTCGCCGACGCGGATGGGATGCTGCAATTTCGGCAGCCACTCGGCGATTCGCGCCGTCACGGTCTGCTCCAGCGGACGGAGGGCCGCCGACCACTGGCGCGCCTGCGGATCGTCGAATTCCTTCAGTTCGGCAGCGAGCTGCAATAGCCACGCGAGGCCGTAGGGACGCTCGAATGTGTTGCGGCCCGCGGCATTCAGATAGACCACTTCCTGCGCGATGTTCGCGGCCGTGAGGCTGCGCCGCCACGGCGCGGCGCGCCTCGGCGGCGAACGGCGCCTGCGGAAACAGCCGGGCAAGCCGGACCAGCAGCCAGTGCCCGTGGACCGAGGAGTGCCAATCGTAGCAGCCGTAGAAGGCCGGCGTGAGTTCGCGGGGCGGCTTTACGTCGGCATCGGAATTCAGCGAGTGCGCGATCTTATTGGGGTACGGCTTGTGGACGCAGTCGAGCGCCAGGGCGGCGAAGCGCGCGGCCTGGGACTGGTCGAAATCGGTATTCGCCATGAGGTCTCCACACAGGACAGCAGCGAGAATCAGTAGCCGCATAAATGTATGGTACCGGGTTGGAGGCACGTGGAAAAAACTATTGGCCACAGATGAACGCAGATGAACACGGATAAGCAAAAACTGCCACCGGTCTTTTTATCTGTGTTTATCCGTGTTCATCTGTGGCCCAATAGTTTTTCTCTTCGACTACTCGCGCGTGAGTTCGAAGCCCCGCTCGGGAATACTGCAATGCAGCGTCTCTGCGTCGTGTCCGTGCAGGCGGAAGATTTGTACCACCAGGTCGCACACGCTCTCATAGCCCCGCTCGAAGAACACCAGAATCGAAGGACCCGCGCCGCTCAGGGCGCAGCCCAGCAGACCCGGCGCGCGCAGGCGCAGGATTTCGTGCAGTCCCGGCACCAGAGCCTCCCGGTAGGGCTGGTGGAAGCGGTCTTCAATCGCCGCGGGGAAAACGGACGTGGTGCCGGTGGCCAGGGCGGCGATCAGCAGCGCGGCGCGCTGCACGTTGAAGACCGCGTCCTCGCGGCTGTAGCCGGAAGGCAGCACGGCGCGCGCTTTGGAAGTGGGCAGGTCGAAATCCGGCACCACAATGGCAAGATCGAAGCCCTTTGGCAGGTCCAGCCGGACGGCGCGCGTGACGCCGCCGGAATCGATGGCGCTGGCCACGATCGAGCCCAGCGTGCAGGGCGCCACGTTGTCCGGATGGCCCTCCAGGCGCGCGGCCTCATCGAGAATGCGGAGAGGCTTCCAGCCGAGCTCCAGCAGTTCGTCGGCAATGACCACGCCGGCAGTGAGCGCTGCGGCGCTCGACCCCATTCCCTTGCCCAGCGGGATTTCGTTATGAATCTGCAGTTCGATGGGCGGCATGGTCATGCCGATGCGCCTGCGCCACCGATAGCGCGGTCTGCCAGATCAGGTTGTCGGCGGTGTCCGGGATGCACCCGGCATCGCGGCCGGAGGCAGTGAATGACCAGCGACTCGCTGCGGCGGAAGCGGCAGGTGAGGTATACGCCCAGGGCAAGCCCAAGGGCGTCGAAGCCCGGCCCGAGGTTGGCGCTCGAGGCCGGCACCCGCAGGGTGAACCATCGCTGGGAGGAGGGCTGCATATTCGTTGGGCCGCGGTTTGCCTGGTCAAGCGCCGCCACACAAAAACGCCGCGGTTCTCAGGGTGAGAGCCGCGGCGCGGAGGCTTCGGAAACTTGCCGGTCTAGCGGATCTCCAGAATGTCCTTTTCCTTGGTTCTGGAGGCCGTGTCGATCTTGTCCATGTAGGTGTCGGTCATCTTCTGGATTTCGTCGTGCGCCTGCTTGTCGTCGTCTTCGGTGATCTTCTTGTCCTTGGACAGCTTCTTGACGGCTTCGTTGCCGTCGCGGCGGATGTTGCGCACGGCCACGCGGTGGTGCTCGGCCACGCCGTGCAGCTTCTTGACCAGTTCCTTGCGGCGCTCCTCGGTCAGCGGCGGAATCGGCAGGCGGATGATCTTGCCGTCGTTGGCCGGGTTCAGGCCCAGGTCGCAGGTGCGGATGGCCTTTTCGATCGGCCCGATCTGCGAGACGTCCCACGGCTGGATGGTGATCAGGGCCGGCTCGGGAACGTGCAGGTTGGCAACCTGGTTCAGCGGCGTGGGCGTGCCGTAATAGTCCACGCGGATGTGGTCCAGGATGCTTAGCGAGGCACGCCCGGTGCGGATGGACGCCATTTCGTGCTGCAGGTCCGCGAGCGCCTTTTCCATGCGGGTCTTGGTGGCTCGCCTCGACTTCCTTCACCGAGTTGAACACCTGACCGCTGGGTGCTGCATGCTGTTCTGTCTTCATAAGCGAAGTGTCTCCGTAACGCGGTACGGCTAATGAATCACAGTGCCGATGGGTTCACCCATCGACATACGCATTATATTGCCTGTCGTGTTCAAATTGAAAACGATGATCGGGAGCTTGTTGTCGCGGCACATGGCGATCGAGGTGGCATCCATCACCCCAAGCGCCCGCGACAGCACTTCGAGGTAGGAGATTTCGGGAAACTTCACGGCGTCCGGGAACTTCAGCGGGTCCTTGTCGTAGACGCCATCCACGCGGGTGGCTTTGGCGATCACGTCGGCCTTGATTTCGAGGGCGCGCAGGGTGGCCGCGGTATCGGTGGAGAAATAGGGGTTGGAGGTGCCCGCCGCGAAGATCACGATGCGGCCCTTTTCCAGGTGGCGGATGGCGCGGCGGCGGATGTAGGGCTCGGCCACCTGGTGCATCTCGATGGCGCTCATCACGCGCGTCGGAATGCCCATCTGTTCCAGGGCATCGCTGAGGGCCAGCGAATTGATGACGGTGGCCAGCATGCCCATGTGGTCGCCGGTGACGCGGTCCATGCTGCGGGCAGCGGCGGCCACACCGCGGAAGATGTTGCCGCCGCCTACCACTACGCCGACCTGAACGCCGGCCGCCGCCACGTCGGCGACTTCGCGTGCCAGGGCTCGCACCCGGTCGGCGTCGATGCCGAAGGTGGCCGTGCCGGCCAGCGCTTCGCCGCTCAGCTTCAGCAGGATGCGCTTATATCCCGGCATTGCCTACTCGGCTGCCGGGGACTCGCTGCCGGATTCCGCCGCTTGCGTATCGCCGACTTTGAAGCGCACGAAGCGCGCCACGGTGATGTTCTCGCCCAGCTTGGCGATCTTGGTCTTCACCAGTTGTCCGACGGTGAGCGTGGCTTCCTTCACGAACGGCTGTTCGAGCAGGCAGATCTCTTCGTAGAACTTGGCCATGCGGCCCTCGATGATCTTCTCGATCATCTTCTCGGGCTTGCCTTCGGCGAGGGCGCGCGCCTTCTGGATTTCCTGTTCCTTTTCGAGCACCTCGGCGGTGACGTCTTCCTTGCGGATGAAGCGCGGGTCGGCGGCCGCGATGTGCATCGCGATATCGTGCACCAGTTCCTGGAAATCGTCGGTGCGGGCCACGAAATCGGTCTCGCAGTTGATTTCCACCATCACGCCGAGCTGGCCGCCGTGGTGGATGTAGGTGCCGATCAGACCCTGCTTGGTGGCGCGCGAAGCCTTCTTGCCGGCCGACGCGATGCCGCGCTTGCGCAGAACGACTTCGCCTTCGGCGAGATCGCCCTTGGCTTCCACCAGGGCGCTCTTGCATTCCATCATCCCGGCGCCGGTGCGCTCGCGGAGTGCTTTGACTAGTGCCGCGGTAATTTCCGCCATAATAATCTTTCTGGTTCCTTTCGCCGGGCGGGTAGTCGCCCGGACCGGGCATCCGCCCGGGTTAGCCACGGCTGGATGCCTCACGGGGAAATTGCTAACTGCCGCTCTTCGGTGACCACCGGCTCGGCAGCCGGTTCGGCTGTCTCGGAAGCCGGTCCCTTACGCTGCGAAGGCGGAGCCGGCTCTTCGGCCATGCTCAGGCTCTCCGCCATGATCTTCTCGGCGTACTTGGGGTCCACGTATTCGGTGTACTCCATCATGCCTTCTTCGGCCGGGGTCTCGTCGCTGACGATCTTGTCGGCGGTGAAATCCTGCTCGGTGGCCAGGGCGCGGCCTTCCACCACGGCATCGGCGATCTTGCTGGCGAACAGGCGGATGGCGCGCAGGGCGTCATCGTTGCCCGGAATCACCTAATCCACTTCGTCGGGATCGCAGTTGGTGTCCACGATGGCGACCACCGGGATTCCCAGGCGGCGCGCTTCCTTCACCGCGATGGCTTCCTTGTTGGAATCGATCACGAAGAGCACGTCCGGCAGGCCGGGCATATCCTTGATGCCGGCCAGGTTCGTGTCCAGGTGCTTGCGCTCGCGCTCCAGGCGGATGACTTCCTTCTTGGGACGGCCGGCATAGCCGCCTTCCACCGAAGCCATGCCTTCGAGTTCCTTGAGGCGCTTGATGGATTTCTGCACGGTCAGCATGTTGGTGAGCAGCCGCCCAGCCAGCGCTGATTGACGTAGTACATCTGGCAGCGGTTGGCCTCTTCGGCGATGGCTTCCTGCGCCTGGCGCTTGGTGCCCACGAAGAGCACATTCTTGCCCTGTGCGGCCATTTCGCCGACAAAGCGTGCGGCGTCCTTGAACATCTTCAGGGTCTTCTGAAGGTCGATGATGTAAATGCCGTTGCGTTCGCCGAAGATGTATTCTTTCATCTTCGGATTCCAGCGCTTGGTCTGGTGCCCGAAGTGAACGCCAGCTTCGAGCAATTCCTTCATTGAAATTGCAGGCAAACTACCTCCTAAAGTTAACGTGCTCTAATGACGCAACCGCGCGGTCCAAAGCGAGATTTACGCGGCGCGACTGGAGCCGGATGTCTATTGGTTGAAAGATTGCAAGAGCCGGGAGGGCGAAACCAACACGCCCTCCCGGGCCTCGCGGAGATTTAACGTTTGGAGAACTGGAACCGCTTGCGGGCGCCTTTTTGGCCGTACTTCTTGCGCTCGTGTTGCCGCGGGTCGCGGGTCAGAAAGCCGAGCTTCTTCAACCGCCCCCGCAGTTCCGCGTTGAACTCCACCAAAGCCCGGGAAATGCCCAGACGGCACGCGCCGGCCTGACCGGCGACGCCTCCGCCATTGGCGAGAATGATCAGATCGAACTTGTCCGTGGTTTCGGTGGCAGCCAGCGCCTGCCGGACCACGGCGCGCGTACTTTCCGTGGGGAAGTAATTCTCGAACGCGCGGTTGTTGACCTTGATCTCGCCCGTACCGGGCCGTAAGAACACGCGAGCCACCGATGTCTTGCGGCGGCCCGTACCCAAATATTGAACTAAAGTAGCTGCCACTAACCGTTACCTTCCTGCTCGCTATTTGATCGTCATCGCGACGGGTTGCTGCGCCGCGTGCGGATGCTGGTCACCCGCGTAGACATTCAGTTTCCGGAACATCTGTTTGCCGAGCTTGGTCTTCGGAAGCATGCCGGCGATGGCATCCTCCACAATGCGGGTGGGCTTTTCGGCGCGCACCCGCTTCAAGCTCTTTTCCACCAACCCGCCGGGATACCCGGTGAAATGGCGGTAAAGCTTGTCTTCTTCCTTGCGGCCCGTTACCTTCACCTTCTGCGGCGTTGATCACAATCACATGATCGCCCGCGTCGATGAACGGCGTGTAGGTGGGTTTGGTCTTGCCCATCAACACCATGGCGGCCTTGCTGGCCAGCTTGCCCAGCACGACATCCTGGGCATCGATCAGATGCCACTGGCGGTTAATCCCATTCTTTGTAGGGAACTCGGTACTCATTTGACACACGTCTCCAGCTATTCGCGGTTGCAAAGTATTTAGTTTAGGGGGTTTGGGGTTTCATTGTCAAATCGGGTTACAAAATCACACCCGATTCTGTAAACTGGCGCACACACTACCCCACCCGGCGCGTGCATCGCGCCACACTCAGCAGAGTAGCAGATTTCTACGCTACCATCGAGGCATCGCCGCCAACTGGAAAAACAATCTGCGTGTCGTAATGGTATCGACGCGCAACCCGCTCAACATCGGCGCGGCCGCCCGCGCCATGGCCAATTTCGGGTTTTCGCGCCTGTC
This sequence comes from uncultured Solibacteraceae bacterium, assembly GCA_963792055.1. Lineage (GTDB taxonomy): Bacteria > Acidobacteriota > Terriglobia > Bryobacterales > Bryobacteraceae > Solibacter. Next base: position 471,272 of record CAWBUV010000015.1, read on the forward strand.
CGTGGTGAATCCATACGACGTCGCGTTCCGCGAGGCGCGCTCCGCCGTGGGCGCGGCGCCCCTGCTCCAGAAAGCGGAGGAATTCCCCAGTCTGGCCGACGCGGTGGCCGATTGCCGCCTGGTCGTGGGCACCACCAGCGTGGGGCATCGCGAGCTGCAGCACCCCATCCGCCGGCTGGAGTACGGCGCGCGGCTGATGCTGCGGGTAGTCCCGGCCGCGCCGGTCGCGCTGGTCTTCGGCAGCGAAAAATTCGGGCTCTCGAATGACGATCTGAGCCACTGCCACTGGCTGATGCGCATCCCCACGGTGGGCCAGGATCTTTCCATGAATCTCGGCCAGGCGGTCGCGCTATGCCTGTACGAGATGGCACGCGATCCCAAAGCGGCGGTCGCGCGCCCGGTAAAGATCGCCTCCGCCACGCGCGGGAGAGACCGAGCAGATCACGCTCCGCCTGCTGGAGGCTCTGGCCAGGAGCGGTTACGTGAACCCGGTTACCGCCACTTCTACCGACGAGAAGGTCCGCCGCCTGGTGCGACGCCTGGAGATCCCGGCGCGAGATGTCCCGGTGATCCTGGGAATGCTGCGCCAGATTTTATGGAAGCTGCAGGAACCCAAACCGTAGGTCAGGTCCGGAGCGCTTCCAAGATCTCTGCCGTCGTCACCACCGTGGCATATTCGCCCGCCAGATTCGCCAGACTCATGGCGTGCACCTCCGCCGCCGTCCGCCATGTCCCAGCCCAATCCCTGCGGCCGAACGTGAAACAGGCGTCTTCCACGACGAACGTCGCAAAGCCGAGATTGCCGGCCATCCGCACCGTCGCCTCTACCGAATTATTCGTGATCACGCCGGCGACAATCAGCGTCTCCACGCCCGCCGCCCGCAACCGCGATTCCAGCTCCGTGCCGATGAAGGCGCTGTTGGTACTCTTGGCGACAACCGGTTCGCCCGCCTGCGGCATCGCCTCCGGCTTGAATTGGTGCCCCGCCTGACCCGGACGATAGTGCGAATTTGGCTCCGTGGAATCGTGCCGCACATGGTAGATCGGCCGTGCCGTCGAACGCCAGACGCCCAGCAGAGCGGCAATATTCACCTCTGCCTGCGGATGATTGCGTTCGCCCCAACTGGGATGATCGATGGCCCGTTGCACATCGATCACTAGCAACGCTGCCAACGGTGAAAACGGACTCAGCGGTCGCCTCCGCCGCGGCCCGCGCGGCGTCCCGGCGCCTTGGTCGGATCCTCCGCTTTGAAGTTCAGCGTGACATCCGCCGTATGCTTTTTCTCGTCCACCTTCAGGTCCGCTTTGGTTTCGCCGAGTCCTTCGAAGAGCGCCTCTTCCTTAATCCGAGTGAGGAAGTGATCGGGATACTCGGGATTCAGCGTCTTGCCTTCCTTCATGACCCAAATGCGCAGGATCTCCGCCTCGCCGTTCAGGTCCAGTCCGACGATGCTGAGCTTGCCCATGGTGTACTGCGCGCCGGCCTCGATGTGCACCGCCACGTCCACAGTCTTCTTGGCGTCATCCATGCTGCGATCCGACGTCACCTTCACATCCAGATATCCGGCGCGCCGCACCGCCTTCCGGATCCTTTCCAGCCCGTCGTGGACCCGGTCGAAATTAGCCACGTCGCCCGTCTTGAAATCACCGGTCTTGATCAGCGACGAGGGGTCCACCGGGCTCGGGCCCACGATCGCGACCTTGCCCAATTCGTAGCTCTGGCCTTCGTCGACCTTCACGAAGACGTGCACGCCCTCCACGTCGTTCACCGCCTCGGCGCGCACCTCCGGAAACGACACACGGACGCGGCCGCGCTGTTCGTACAGCGGGCGCACCGAGCTGTTGAGCAGTTCGCGGAAACCGCTCTCCGTGTAAGGCGATCCGATCACGGTCCCGTGAACGGCTTCGCGCAACACCGTCTGGCTCATCACCTGATTGCCCTGAAACGTCACCTGTGCGACCGCCGGCAGATTGCGCGCCGGACGAAAAACAATGGCGAACTGGTTTACCGAGAGCTGGGTCACTTTGCCGGCGATCTTCTCGGTGAGGCCCTTCGAAGCCAGGAACTCCTGGATCCAATTGGTGTAGCGATCGATCAGCGGCTTCGTTGCGGGGAGTTTCGCCGAGACGTACAGGGGGTCTTTCGTGTGCAGCAGGGTCTCGATTTCCCTCGCCGGCACGCCCAATTCCTCAAAGCGGATCGGATACGTCGGTTCCACCTCGGTCACCTGGAAGCTTGCCACGAAGCCCTGCTTGTTCGGCCCCGGTTCGAACTTGTAGCCAACCGTTTCGAACACACCGGTAGCGGTCAGGCGATCGCGAGCGGCCTCGAACTCCGGTTTCCCCGCCAGTTGCCCTACCTTGAGTCCGGCCACCGCCAGCACCTGCTCTCGCGAGTAATTGCGATTGCCTTCCACGGTAAGGGTCTCCACGGGCCATTGAGTGGGCGCGGGTGGGTCTTTTTGCGTTACGGTCTTGGGCGCGCTCTTGGCTGGGCGGCTTTCTTGGCGGGTGCGCGCGCGGGCGCGCTCTGCGTCTGCGCGAACCCCGGCGCGCAGAGCAGGAGGAAAATCGGCCACACCTTCATAATCTTTATGGTAGACGCACGCGAATCGGGATGGATTACGAGGGAAATCCGGCGGGCGATTCGCTAAACTCAGGCTGTGTTAGCCTGAAACCGTGCAGATCACCGTTACACTACCGGATGATTTGGCTGCTCCATTGTTACCAAGGGGCCAGGAACCTGCGCGAGCCGCGTTGGAGGCCCTCGCTCTGGAGGCCTACCGGCAGCGGCGCATCAGCGGCTACCAACTCCGTACGCTCCTAGGCATTTCCTCGCGTTATGAACTCGATGGCTTCTTGAAGCAGCACGAGGTCTACGACTACACGCCCGAGGATTTCGATCGGGACCTCGCCACGATTCGGGAACTAAACCACAAGCGTAAGGCCGAGCGGCAGGAATGATTGTTGTGGCCGACACGGGGCCTCTTAATTACCTCGTGTTGATCGAAGCCGTGGATGTACTCCAGCCTCTTTACTCACGCGTCGTAGTACCCAAAACGGTCGCCGAGGAGTTGCGCAGCACCGGAGCACCCGCGGTTGTCCAGAGATGGATTGAGCAGTTACCCGATTGGCTCGAAGTACGCCGGGACCCGCCTCCTGACCCGACCCTTCAGTACCTCGATGCAGGGGAACGCGCCGCATTGTCGCTGGCTGAGTTACTCCGTGCTGACGGGATTCTCATCGACGAACGTGATGGCCGCGCGGAGGCCGAACGCAGGAAATTGCACGTAACGGGAACCATCGGCGTCCTCGCGGATGCGCATCTCGCCGGTTTGCTCGATTTTGATGCGGCGGTCGCCCGGCTTCGGACTACCAACTTCCGCCTCTCTGCCGAAGTTGAGCGCTTCGTGCGCCGGCGCCTGGCTGGACATGCGCAGGAACCGGAACTGCCGTGAGCGTACAGGTGTAAGCCACTAGCATTCATTCATTACGGTCTTCCCTGGAACCTTTTCGCCGCCCGAGCGTATAATCAGACAGCCTATGGGAAAGAACGACCTCCTACCCGGCACCCTGGACATGATGGTCCTCAAGACGCTGGCTCGCGGCACCCTGCACGGGTATGCCATCGCACAACTGCTTCGCCAGGTCTCCGAGGACATCCTTCAGGTGGAAGAAGGATCGCTTTACCCCGCCCTGCAGCGCCTGGAACTCAACGGGTGGATCGAGGGCGAATGGGGGCTCTCCGCCAACAACCGCCGGGCGCGCTTCTACAAACTCACCGCGGATGGCCGCAAGCAATTGGCCTCCGAAACGGCCCGGTATCGCCAGATGACTGCCGCGATTGCGCGCGTCATGGGGCTGGCGTAATGCTGCGGCGTTGGCAGCGGCGGCTCCGCTATTGGCTGCACAGCAGCGAACGCGCCCGCCTCTTGCGGGAAGAGATGGAAGTCCACCTGGAGATGAAGGTCCAGGAACTGATGGAGGACGGCATGACCGAGCAGGATGCCCGCGGCGCCGCACAGCGCCAGTTCGGCAACACGACGCTACAACAGGAAGAGGCGCGCGGAACCTGGATTGCGCGCTGGTTGAGCGACCTCGGGCAGGACTGCGTCTATGCCGTCCGAACCCTCCGCCGTCAGCCGGGCTTCGCCGCCGTCGCCGTGCTCTCCGCCGCATTGGGAATCGGCGCCTGCTCGCTGATTTTCGGGATTGCGAATTTCGCCCTCCTCCGGCCCCTGCCGGTGGACGATCCCTCTCGCCTAGCGAGTATTTCCGGTAAGAGCCTGCGCCGGGGCAGGGTCGGAGGCTCACTCGCCTACCCCGATTTCGAAGACTTGCGGCAAGCGCGTTCCTTCCAGGACATGACGGCGTTCTTCCAATTCATGCCCGCCACTATTTCCACTGGCGGGGAACCTCAGCGCTACTGGGGTTCCATGGTCAGCGCGAACTACTTCGATGTGGTGCGGCCGGCGTTCGCTGCCGGGCGCGGTTTCGACGCCGTCCGGGACGGGCGGAATGGAAACGCGCCGGTGGTGGTGCTGAGCTACGACCTGTGGCGATCGCGTTTTGCAGGCGACCGCACAATCATCGGCCGGGAAATTGACTTGAATCGCCACAAGGTGACGGTGGTGGGTGTCGCCGGGCCAGGTTTCCGCGGCACGGAAGTGATGTTCTACTCGGACTTCTGGCTGCCCTTCTCGATGCTGGATACCCTGGCGCAGGTGGGTATGGGCGGCGATCGCCTGCACGATCGCGGCGGTCAATGGCTGCTGGCCGCCGGACGCCTGCGCGACGGCGTCAGTCCGCAGGCAGCGGCGGCGGAACTCGAAGTGATCGGTAAGCGCCTCAGCGCCGCCTATCCCGCGACTAACGACGATCGCTCGTTCCACGTCGAATCTGCCGGCCAGATCAATCCGGGGATTCGCAAGATGGTGATGGTGTTTTTCCTGATGTTGATTTGCGTGGCGATCATGGTGCTGTGCACCGCCTGCGCCAATGTCGCCAACCTGCTGCTGGCGCGCGCATCGGCGCGACAGAAGGAGATCGCCACCAGGCTTGCCATCGGGGCTGGACGCGGGCGGCTGGTGCGCCAACTTCTTACGGAAAGTCTGATGCTGGCCATTCTCGGCGGCATCGCGGGATACGTCATCGCGCAACTGGGCGCCACCGCGATCGGCCGGTCGCGAATCCCGCTCGCCTTGCCTGTGGACTTTTCGGTCCCGCTCGACTACCGGGTCATGCTCTTTTCCATCGCGCTTTCCGCGTTCACCGGAGTGGTGTTCGGGCTGGTTCCGGCACTGCGCGCGACGCGGCCGAACCTGACCGGCGCGCTCAAAGACGAACGTGTATCGATCGGCCAATCGCGCCGCTTCGGCCTGCGGAATCTCCTCGTTGTGGCCCAGGTGGCGATCTGCATGGTGCTGCTGGTCTGCTCCGGACTGTTTCTGCGCAGCCTTTATTCGGCCGGTAACATCGACACGGGATTCGCCAACCGCAACCTGCTGCTGATGGCGTTCGATCCCAGCCTGAACCGCTACAAGCCGGCGGAAACCCGCCGCCTGGTGGATCGCATTCTCGAAGCCGCCCGTGCGGTGCCAGGTGTGGAGGCGGCGAGTCTGGGCGACAGTGTCCCGCTCAACATCGAAGGCACACAGAACTCGTTTACCCCGGAGGGACGCATCGCTGATGGCGAAAGAGGCGCGATTCGCGCCGATATCTACTCCGTCGCGCCGCACTATTTCGATACATTCGGCATTCGGATGTTGGATGGCGAAGATTTCCGTGCGGGCGCGAACTCCGAGGACATCGTCATCGTCAACCAGGCTGCGTCGGACAAGGCGTTTCCGAACCAGAACCCGATCGGGCGGCGCATCTCGTATCTTGGCAGAAAGGTGCGGATCGCCGGCCTGGTGGCAACCACCAAGTCCCGCACCATCGGCGAAGATCCTCATCCCTGCCTCTACTTCCCGATGGCGCGCGATCCGCGGGGCAACGACTCCCTCACCGGCATGACGCTGGTCCTGCGGACACGCGGCAATCCCGCCGGCTACGCGCCGCTGGTGCGCGTGGCCATTCGCAACATCGACCCGGCCCTGGCGGTGTTCGACGTCCGGACCATGGACACGCAAGTCGCGCAATCGCTGTTTCTCCCCCGCGCCACGGCGCTGCTTTTCGGGCTGGCCGGATTGATGGGGCTATTGATTTCGACCGTCGGAATCTACGGAGTGGTGAGCTTCTCGGTAGCCAGGCAGACCCGGGAAATCGGCGTCCGTATGGCCATGGGTGCCCGGCGCGGCCAGGTGCTCGGAATGGTGCTGAAGCAAGGGCTGATCCTGACCGTCACCGGTGCGGCAATCGGTTTGGGCCTCGCGCTGGCGCTTGGGCGCATGGCTTCCAACCTGTTGTACGGCGTGAGCCCGACCGATACCCTGACTTTCATCCTGGTCCCCGCACTCTTGCTGTTGGTTGCGCTGGCGGCCTGTATGGTGCCTGCGCGCCGCGCCGCGTCGCTCGACCCGATCCACGCGCTGCGCTACGAATGACGGACTTCGCCGGAATCGGCATTTTCCAAATCGTCCGCTAGAATAATAAAAGTGCCCTACGATCTGATCGTCATCGGGAGTGGTCCCGGCGGCTACTCTGCAGCCATCCGCGCCGGCCAGTACGGATTAAAAACAGCGCTCGTCGAAAAGCAGGCCAGACTGGGAGGAACCTGTCTTCTGGTGGGATGTATACCTACCAAGAGCCTTCTCCACACGGCCGATGTGTGGGAGCATTTCGTCAACGCGGAAGCCGACGGCATCCACGTCGAAAACCCGCGCCTCGATTATCCCAAGGTCAAGGAGCGCAAGGACGGCATCGTCACCAAGCACTCCAAAGGCGTCGAGATGCTGTTGAAGCGCGCCAAGGTGGAGCGCATCGCGGGCTTTGCCACGCTTAAAGGCGGCGGAAAGGTGGAGGTCCGGACGGACGCCGGAGTACAGACGCTCGAAGCCAAGAACATCATCATCGCGACCGGGAGCGAGGCGCGCATGCTTCCGGGCCTGGAACCCGACGCGGAGTTCATCCTCACCAATATCGAGATTCTGAATCTCAATGCGATTCCCAAGAGCCTGATCATTATCGGCGCCGGGCGCGGTGGGAGTGGAGTTCGCCTCCATCTTCAAACGCTTCGGCACGGATGTCACCGTAATCGAGATGCTGCCGCGCGTGGTGCCGGTGGAGGACGAGGACATTTCCAAGGAACTGGAGCGCGTCTTCAAAAAGCAGAAAATCAGGGTGGAGACCGGCGCCCGCGCGGAGAATATCGAGAAGACCGGCACCGGTGTCAAACTCACGCTTACCACCAAGGACGGCAAGCAGGAGCAATTGCAGGCCGAAAAGCTGTTAGTGGCCGTGGGCCGCAAGCCCAACACCGACAAGATCGGTCTGGAAAACACGAAGGTACAACTCGACCGCGGCTTCATCAAGGTGGATGCCAACCAGCAGACGGACGAACCCGGCGTGTACGCCATCGGCGACGTGGTGGCGGGGACTCCGCAGCTTGCTCACGTGGCCACCCGCGAGGGCATGATCGCTGTGGCACACATGGCAGGCAAGCCGGCACAGCCGATCAACCGGAATCGCATTCCGGGCGCCACCTACACCCAGCCGGGCATCGGCAGCGTCGGTCTCACAGAGGCCCAGGCGCGCGCGCAGGGCTACAAGGTGAAGGTGGGCAAATTCCCCTTCGCGGGCGATAGCCGCGCCACCATCCTGGGCCATCACGAAGGCTTTATCAAAGTAGTGGCGGACGAAACCCACGGCGAAATCCTGGGCGTTCACATCATCGGCCCGGAGGGCTTCGAACTCATCGCCGAAGCGGTGACCGCCATGGAAGCCGAAGCGACTGTGGACGTGATGATGCAGACCATACATGCGCATCCGACCCTATACGAAGCCATGGGCGAAGCCTTCAACGCCGTCTACGGTCTTTCCATCAATGCATAACTGCTGCCTGCGTCAACTCGGGCGGATCGACTACGCAAGCGCGCTGCAACTGCAGCAGAAGCTCGCGGCCGACCGCAAGCAGGGGCTGGTCCCGGATCATCTCCTGCTGCTCGAGCACCCGCATGTCATCACCATGGGGCGTAACGGCCACGCGGAAAACCTGCTGGCGGGCGACGACATTCTGGCTCGCGCCGGCATTGCCTACTACCCCACGGATCGCGGGGGCGACGTGACGTATCACGGTCCCGGACAACTGGTGGGCTACCCCATCCTCGATCTGCGCGATTGGAAGCGCGACGTGGGCGCGTATGTTCGAGCGGTGGAAGAGACCATCATCGCGACGCTGGCGGATTACGGTATTGAGGCCGGGCGGATTCCCAAACTGACTGGCGTGTGGGTGGGCGAGCGAAAGATCGCCGCCATCGGCGTGCACCTGAGCCGGTGGGTCACGTCGCATGGCTTCGCGCTCAACGTGTCCACCGACCTGAGCTATTTCCAGTACATTGTTCCCTGCGGATTGACCCGGCCCGTGACCTCCATGGCCGCATTGGGTGTCCGCGCAAGCCTCGACGAAGTCGGCGCCAGACTGGCCGTTCACTTCGCCCGGATTTTTGATTGCGAGATGCTGGAAGAGATTCCGGCTCTGGCAGCTTCGATACCTGAAAGTGAGAACTGATATGACCGACGTCGTCATGCCCCAGATGGGCGAAAGTATTGTGGAAGGCACCCTGACCAAGTGGCTCAAAAAGCCCGGCGAGCGCATCGAGCGCGATGAGCCGCTCTTTGAGATCTCCACCGACAAGGTGGACACCGAGATTCCGTCGCCGGCCGCCGGCACGCTCTCTGAGATTCTGGTGGAAGAAGGCAAGACGGTCGGCATCAATACGATAGTCGCGCGCATTGAGGAAGGCGGCGGCGCGGCCGCTGCCAAGCCTGCTGCCGCCTCTACGCCCGCTGCCGCCGAAGCGCCTCCGGCGAAAGCCGAGCTGGCCCCGGCCGCCGCTCCCCCAGCCGCTGCACCCGCTGCCCAACCGGTCGAAGCACCTAAGTCGCAGCCCGAGGCCGCCGAGCCGGCCGGTCCGCTTTCTCCGCTGGTTCGCAAAATGGCCCGCGAGCACAATCTCGATTTGACGCAGGTGAAGGGCACCGGAGCCGGTGGCCGGATCACCAAGCAGGACGTGGAAGGCTACGTCGCGTCGCAATCGCAGCCGGCGGCCGCGGCCGCTCCGGTTGCGCCGCCGTCCGTTCCCCAGCCGCAAGCTCCCGCGGCTCCCGCAGCCGCAGCACCGTCCGCTCCGCCCGCCATCGCACCGCTGCCCCCTGCCGGTCAGGCCAGAACGCGCATCGAGCCGATGAGCACCATGCGCATCAAGATCGCCGAACACATGGTGATGTCCAAGCAGACCTCGGCGCACGTCACCACGGTTCATCGCGTGGATATGACCAAAGTGGCCAGGATGCGCGAACGCCACAAGGCGCAGTTCCAGGCGGCGTATGGTTTCGGCCTCACCTACCTGCCCTTCATCACGCGCGCCGCCGTGGCGGGCCTGCGCCAGTATCCGCTGCTCAATGCCTCGCTCGATCAGCACAACATCATCTACCACAATGAAATTCATATCGGCATCGCAGTGGCGCTCGAAAACGGCCTGATCGTTCCCGTCATCCGTGGCGCCGATGAGAAGAACGTGCTCGGCCTGCAGCGCTCCATCGTGGACCTGGCGGCGCGTGCACGGTCCCGCCAGCTCAAGCCCGACGAAGTCGCGGGCGGGACATTCTCCATCACCAATTTCGGCAGCTTCGGCAGCCTGATCGGCACTCCGGTGATCAATCAGCCGCAGGTCGCCATCATGGGCGTCGGCACGGTGGACAAGACTCCGGTCGTGATCGACGACGCCATCGCGATCCGCAGCATCTGCCACCTCTCACTGAGCTTCGACCATCGCCTGATCGACGGCGCGCTTGCCGACCAGTTCATGACCAAGGTCAAACAGGTACTGGAAAACTGGTCGGAAGAAGTCCTGTAGGACAGACCTCCCGGTCTGTCCAAGGCTGCCTAAGAATCATTGGGCCACAGATGAACACGAATAAACGCAGATAAAACAAAATGCTTATCCGCGTTCATCGGCGTTCATCGGCGGCCCATATGTTTTTGCGCTAAAGTAAACGGTGACGGAGGTATCCATGCCGATCACCAGACGTACCCTCTTGGGGCTCGCTGCCGCCGGGCCCGCTCTTCTTTTGCCGCGCCGATCCGTGGCGCAGGACGCAATCCCGGAGATCGCCAAAGGCCCGTTCAACGGGGCCGAATCGCTCAAGCAATACCGCATTCCCGAGTGGTTCCGCGACTACAAGTTCGGCATGTGGGCCCACTGGGGCCCGCAATCCGCCGCCGAATTCGGCGACTGGTACGCCCGCAACATGTACATGCAGGACAGCCCGCAGAACAAGTATCACGTCGAGGTTTACGGGCACCCTTCCAAGGTCGGCTTCAAGGACGTCGCACTCACTTGGCACGGGCGCGATTTCGACGCCGAGCACCTGATCCAGCTTTACAAAAAGGCCGGCGCCAAATATTTCATGTCCATGGGAGTGCACCACGACAATTTCGACTTGTGGAACTCCACGCACCAGCCGCGCTGGAATGCGGTGGCCACCGGCCCGAAGAAGGACATCGTCGGCCTGTTCGCCGCCGCTGCCCGCAAGAACGGCCTGAAGTTCGCCGTCAGCGAGCATCTCTCCAACAGCTACAACTGGCTCGCCGTCAGCCACGGCGCCGACAAGACCGGCCCGCTCGCCGGTGTCCCCTACGATGGCACCGACCCCGCCTATGCCGACCTGTACCACCCGTTCCCCAAGGATCAGCCCATCCCCACGCAGGCAATGAGCCGGGTGGCTCCGGATTCCTGGAAGCGGCTTTACTTCCTCCGCATACAGGACCTGATCGATAAGTACAAGCCCGACCTGCTCTACACCGACGGCGGCATTCCCTTCGGCGAATGGGGCTACAAACTCGTCTCCCACTACTACAATCGCGTACCGGGCGGCCTGTACACCAGCAAGACGAAGAAGGACTGCGAACAGGGGACCTGCGCCCTCGATATCGAACGCGGCGTCGCCGGAGACATTCTGCCCGAGCCGTGGCAGACCGACACGTGCATCGGCGGCTGGCATTACAAGAAGGGACAGAAATATAAGACCGGCAAGAATGTCGTCGACCTGATGTGCGATATCGTCAGCCGCAACGGCAATCTCATGCTCAATGTTCCGCTGCCCAACAGCGGCAAGCCGGACGACGAAGAGCTGAAGACGGTGGAAGAGATCACCAGGTGGATGGCGGTGAACAGCGAAGGCATCTACGGCACGCGTCCCTGGAAGATCGCCGGCAGCGCCGCCCCACCAGCCGCCGGCAACAATTCCTTCAACGAGCGCAGCCGGAAAGACCTCACCGCCGAGGACGTCCGCTACACCACGAAGAACGGCATGCTCTACGCCTTCGTGATGGGCTGGCCGGAGCGTGAAGCCGTGATTCCGACCCTCGCCCTCGGCGGCAAGAACCAGGTCGGGAAGATTCGGGGAGTGGATCTGTTAGGCCATCGCGGCAAGCTCAAATTCACCCAGGACGAGCAGTCGTTGCGCGTCACGCTTCCGGCCGAGAAGCCGAGCGAACATGCCATCTGTTTCAAGATTGCCGGAGCCTGACCGAAAGGGTCTCGCACTGCGCTAACCTGAAATTAAGTGCGCCCCGCTATTGTCATTCTCATGGCCGGGCTGTCTTCCTGCTCGGCCGCACCGCCCGTAAGCTTACATCCGCTGGCCCCTCTCAGTGCCGCCGAGATCCGCGACGCGGCCCAGATCATACGCCCCCGCGTGCCGGAGAGTGCGCGCTTCAGCATGATCGTGCTGGACGAACCGCCCAAAGAGATCGTCCTCCGCCAGATCGCCACGCCGCGACGCGCCTTCGCAATTCTCTACGACATGGACGCCAACCGCACCTGGGAAGCCACCGCCAATCTCGACGCGCGCCGCGTCGACCGGCTCCAGGAGGTCCCCAACGCACAACCGATGGTCGGCGCTGAAGACTCTGTCCGCGCCGACCAGATCGTGCGAGCCGACCCCCGGTGGCAGCATGCCATGGAGGCCCGCGGCATACGCGATCTGAACAACGTGGTCATCGTCGCCTGGACGGCGGGCTACTTCAACATACCGGGTACGCAGCAGGGAAGAGTGGTTCGCGCGATTCCCTATTACACCGGCGGCAATACGCGCAACTACTACGCCCATCCCATCGAAGGACTGGTTGCGCACGTCAACCTGACCACCGGCAAAGTGCTGGAAGTTCTGGATACCGACCGCGGCGGTTCCTGTTCCGCGCGAGCCAGCCGAACTCGGGCCGCTTTTCAACGCGCCGCTGCGTCTCTCTCCCGCGCCGCTTGCAATCACGCAGATCGCCGGCCCGGGATTTCGCATCGAGAATGGCGAAGTCCGCTGGGAGAAGTGGCGCTTCCGGTACGCGCTGCATCCGCGCGAGGGCCTGGTGCTCTACACCGTCGGCTATGAGGATGCCGGCCGGGTCCGGCCGATGATGTATCGCGGATCGCTCTCCGAAATGGTGGTGCCTTATGGCGATCCTTCGGGCGGCTGGTTCTTCCGCAACAGCTTCGATGCCGGCGAACTCGGCCTGGGCGTCAACGCGACGTCCTTTGAAGCCCGGCGTGGATTGCCCGGACAATTGCACGGTCTTCGACGCCGTGGTAGCCGGATCCCGGATGGCCGCCCCGTGACCATTCCCCGCGCCGTCGCTCTATACGAGCGCGACGGCGGGATCGCCTGGAAGCACGATGACGAGGCGCGGCGCGCCCGCGACCTGGTGCTCGGTTTCGTCTCCACAGTGGGCAATTACGATTACGGCTTCGACTGGATCTTCCATCAGAACGGCACCTCGAAATGCGCGTGGCGCTTACCGGTATAATGGCGGCCAAAGCGGTGGCCGATGGGGCGCACGATCCCTACAGCCACCTGGTCGGCAAGAATCTGGCGGCGCCGCATCACCAGCACTTTTTCACTTTCCGGCTGGACATGGATGTGGATCGGGCCCTCGCCCAATCGCGTGATCGAGATGAACAGCGTGCCTGTGCCGACAGGTCCCGGCGAACCCCTATGGCGGCGCGTTCCAGATGCAGGAGACCGAGCTGCGCACGGAAAGCGAAGCGCAGCGCAATTTGGATCTCGCCACCAGCCGCAAATGGATCGTGACCAACCCGAGTGCGCGTAATGCCTTGGGCCACCCTACCGGCTACGCGCTCCTGCCCGGCGAAAATGCGGTCCTGTTCGCGCAACCCGATAGCTGGGTCCGCAAGCGGGCTGCCTTCCTCAATTCGCACGTCTGGGTCACGCTCTACCAGGGCGGCGGAAATGTACGCGGGCGGCGACTATCCCAACCAGAGCCGCGGCGGCGACGGTCTACCCCGCTGGACCGCCGCCAACCGCACACTCCATAATCAGGACGTCGTCCTCTGGTACAACATGGGGATCACGCACAATCCGCGGCCGGAGGACTGGCCCGTCATGCCCGTCCACTCCGCCGGTTTTCAGCTAGTCCCTTGGGGTTTCTTCAGCCGCAATCCCGCGATGGATCTGCCGCGATAGTTCAGTCGCCGGCTTGCCACCTGCCGAGGATCTCCTGTACCCTCTCTCCGACCCGGCTGCGAGCAGTTTCGCGGTCCGCACCGCTCGCCAAAAGCTCGTCGTAGTTCGTGTGGTTGTGGCGGATCGCCGCCCCGACCGCCGCCTTCAGGGCACGCGGCTCAAGATTGCGGCCGGCCTCGCTGCGGCCTACTCGACCGCTGCCCCGGGTGGCCGTGTGAGCGGCGATGGCTTTTGCCTCTTGCGACGGGCAGCGGGGGAACAGGGTCAGAATACGGTCCGTCATCTGTTCCACCAATTCCGCGTCCTGCTTCGCACGCAGCTTGGCCGCCTGGGCGCGTGCCTTCGCCCGGTCGTCGGCATCCAGAGTGCACTCGGCCTCCGCTTTCTCGATGGCGGAGGGTTCCACCAAAATGCCTTGCCTCTCATACCGGCCGCGCGAGCGGCTGAATCGCACCACAACCGCGCTCATGCCGCTGTATTTGGTGGCCCGTCGTGTCAATGCCGTGTCGCCGGAGGGAAGGTATTCCAGGTCGCCCAGGCCCGCGCACGCCAGACATAACGGCTGTTCGGCGTCCATGAATAACATGCTGCCGCGAGGCAGTTCGACACCGCACTCCGTACATTCGGAATCGCGCAGAATCTCAAACACCACGGGTCTCGGGGCGCTGTCTGATTTCTCTTTCAACTCCAGCTTGCGCTGCGACAGCGCGGGAGAGACAAAATGCGTGCGATAAACTTTCTCAATGTCCGGATCACCGCTATTGCTGAATCGCAGGTCCACCTGCGCGCCCCGTCCCCATCGTTTGTAGGCAGTCTCGCTGGGCCGCAGACCCTTCTGCTCCGCCCACTGCCTGAATAGCGACATGGAGAGCGAGATTTTCTGAAGATTGCCCTGTATCATTCGCTCCAGAAAATCGATCCGCCCCTTCCGCCAGGACTCTACGTGTACCGGAGACAGAAGCCGCATCCCGGTGAGTACATCGATTGCACTAACGTAGCCGTGATCCGCCAAAGCAGCTTCGGCAGCCTGCACTACCCTTTCCTGCAAGGCAGCCCTGTTATTCGGTTGCATGCGACGCTATACCACTATTATTCCAACCTACCCGAATTGGGAGAAGCGCAATTTTCGCCGGAAGCCGGAGGTTCGCCGGCGAGAGAAGCTGCCCGCGCATAGTCGCGGCGCGACGCCTCCTCGTCGCCCACCAGGCTGTAGGCATGGCCCCGCAGCGCGTAGAGGTGAGCCTCGTCGGGAGCCAGCCGTATGGCCTCGCAAAAATCTTGCAGCGCTGCCTCTGCCTGAGTTTGTGCGAGGAGCAGTTCGCCGCGATATTGGAAGGCCTGCCACAAGTGCGGGCTGAGACGAATCTCCTCGGTGAGGAGTGCGATCGCCTGGTCATTCCGGCCCTCGGATACGCGCTCTCCGGCCTGCTCTAGTGTGGTTGCGGGATCGGGAATGGCGGGAAACCGGCGGCTGACGATCTGGAAATACGCGCCTGCCATCAGGCAGAGGCACCCGATCTCCATGGCGCCATCGAAGCCCCAGTTGCCCAGGAAGATCCGGCTGGCCAGGGGCAGGCTGCCGAAGACCGCGGCCATGGCGAACGCCGTGCGGCTCCATTGGCGTGCCCGTGAGCGGTATCGCGACCCCAGCATATCTCAACGATAACGCAGTGGCTGCCCGCTTCCGCTCCGTCGCAATGGGACGCGTCCGGCCGCGCCGGGGTGTAGACTGCAAGTC
This sequence comes from uncultured Solibacteraceae bacterium, assembly GCA_963792055.1. Lineage (GTDB taxonomy): Bacteria > Acidobacteriota > Terriglobia > Bryobacterales > Bryobacteraceae > Solibacter. The sequence continues at coordinate 486,648 of CAWBUV010000015.1, forward strand.
ATGGTGCTTACGAGACGTATGTTCGTCGCCGGGGCCGCCGGCGCCGGCTTCGCCCTTCTCGGCCGCTCTCATGGAATGTCCATTCACTTGAGCTGCGGCGCGCTTGGAATCAAAGCGTCCCAGAACGAAGCCATCGATTATGCCGCCCGCTACGGCTTCGACGTCGTCGACGCCGACGGTCGCTATCTCGGCGACCTGCCGGCCTCGGATCTCGCTCGCCTGCTCGATGGCATGCGGTCGAAGAATGTCGGCTGGGCGATGGCCGGCTTCCCCACCGAGTTCCGCAAGGACGATCCGGCTTTCGCCGATTCCATCAAAGCGCTTCCGGCCTTTGCGGCGGGCGTGGAACGCGCCGGCGTCAAACGCGTGACCACGTGGATCTCGCCGAATAGCGCCGACCTCACCTACATGGAGAATCTGAAAACCCACGCGCGCCGCCTCCGCGAGGCGGCCGGCATCCTGAAAGATCACGGGCTGCGCTTCGGCCTGGAGTACGTCGCTCCGAAGACTCTGTGGAGCACAAAGCGCTATCCGTTCGTCCACACCATGGCCGAAATGAAAGAGCTGATCGCCGAGATCGACCGGCCCAATGTAGGCTTCGTGCTGGATAGCTGGCACTGGTACACCGCGGGAGAAAGCAAGAAAGATCTGCTCACGCTGCGCGCCGATCAGGTAGTCTCGGTGGATCTCAATGACGCGCCCGCGGGCATACCGGTGGACCAGCAGATTGATGGCAAGCGCGAGCTGCCCGCCGCCACGGGCGTGATCGATGCTGCGAGCTTCCTGGGCGCTTTGCAGGCCATCGGCTACGATGGGCCGGTGCGCGCCGAACCGTTCAACGACGCCGTCCGCAAGATGCCGCCCGGCGAGGCGCTCGGCGCCACGAAAGCGGCCATCGACAAGGCCTTCGCGTCGATCGCCGGATAAAGACCTTATTCGACGCGGTAATTCGGCGCTTCTTTGGTGATGATCACGTCGTGCACGTGGCTTTCGCGCAGGCCCGCCGAGGAGATCCGCAGGAAGCGCGCCTTCTGCTGCAATTCCTGTATGTCGCGGGCCCCGCAGTATCCCATGCCGCTGCGCAAGCCGCCTACCAGTTGGTAGGTAAGATCGGCGAGCGGCCCCTTTGCCGCCACGCGGCCTTCGATGCCTTCCGGCACCAGTTTCCCGCCGGGCTCCTGGGCGTAGCGTTCCGAACTGCCCTGCGACATGGCGCCCATCGAACCCATCCCGCGATAGGTCTTGAAGGTGCGCCCCTGGAACAGGATGGTCTCGCCCGGACTCTCGTCGGTGCCTGCCAACAGGCTGCCGATCATCACGCAGTCGGCGCCGGCGGCGATCGCCTTGGTGATGTCGCCGGAATACTTGATGCCGCCATCGGCGATCAGCGGTACGCCGCCTTCGCGCGTGGCGCGCGAGCACTCGCTGATCGCGCGAATCTGCGGCACGCCCGCGCCGGATACCACGCGCGTGGTGCAGATCGATCCCGGACCGATGCCTACCTTGATGCCGTCCACGCCGAGTGAGATCAGTTCCTTGGCGCCTTCGTAGGTGGCGACGTTGCCGGTGATCAGTTGCGCCTCGGGGAATTTGCTCTTGATGCTCTTCACTGCGTTCATCACACGCGAGGTATGGCCGTGCGCCGTATCGATGGCGAGCACGTCCACCTTGCGCCCGATCAGTTCCTGCGCGCGCTCCAGGAAATCGCCGGTGGCGCCGATGGCAGCGCCTACGCGCAGGCGTCCCTGGCTGTCCTTGGCGGAGTTGGGGTACTTCAACTTCTTCTGAATGTCCTTGACGGTGATCAGGCCTTTGAGGGCGAAGTGCTCGTCCACCACCAGCAGTTTTTCCACGCGGTGCTTGTGCAGGATGGCCTCGGCCTGTTCCAGCGTGGTGCCCACCGAAACCGTGACCAGATTTTCCTTGGTCATGACCTCGGAGATGGGCAGGTCGAAGCGATTCTCGAAACGCAGGTCGCGGTTGGTGAGAATGCCCACCAGCACGCCGTTCTTGGTGACCGGCACGCCCGAGATGCGGTAGCGGGTCATCAGCGCCTGCGCGGCGGAAATCGGCTCGTCGGGGCCGATCGTGATCGGGTCCACGATCATCCCGCTCTCACTGCGTTTGACGCGGTCCACTTCTTCCGCCTGTCGGTCGATAGTCATGTTGCGGTGCACAATTCCGATGCCGCCCTGCTGCGCCAGAGCGATCGCCAGGTGCGATTCGGTCACCGTATCCATGGCGGCGGAAACAATCGGGATATTCAGCCCGATCTGGCGGGTCAGACACGTGCGGGTATCCACTTCGGCAGGGACCACTTCGCTGCGGGCCGGCTCGAGAAGAACGTCATCGAAAGTCAGACCCTCAGGGAGTATGTCTTGAATCATAGGATTCTTTCCATGATAGCTTGGAACGCATGAACTGGCTCGGATGGGCGCTGGCATCGGCGCTCTTTGCGGCGCTGACGGCCATCTTGGCGAAGGTCGGGGTGGCGGGTATCGATGCGACGCTGGCAACCGCTGTGCGGACTTGCGTAGTCCTGGTATTTACCTGGGTCATGGTGTGGCTGACGCCGGCCGCCGGAGGGATAAATGGGCTGACCGGACGAAATTGGCGCTTCCTGGTACTATCCGGTATCGCCACCGGCCTCTCCTGGCTCTGTTATTTCCGTGCGCTGCAATTGGGACCGGCCTCACGGGTGGCGCCGATTGATAAGCTGAGCGTGGCGCTCGTGATCGTGCTCGGGACGCTGGTGTTGGGCGAACGGATGACCTGGGCTAAAGGCATAGGCGGCCTGCTGATTGTGGCCGGAGCGGCGGTCATTGCGCTCGAGCGCTGAATCCCCGCAATACGCCACTCGACTTTGGTATACTTGGAGTTCGAACGCTTCAGGAGATTTCTGTCTTATGGCACAAGTTTGCGAAATATGTGGTCGCGGGCCTCAGTTCGGTAACCGCATCAGCCACGCTCATAATGTCACCAAGCGACGCTGGAATATCAATCTGCAGTCGGTGCGCGCCCTGGTCAAGGGCGCCGGCAAGCGGCTGCGGGTCTGCACGTCGTGCATTCGGGACGGTAAAGTTCAGAAAGTTGCCTAGTTCCCCGGGTTCCCTTCCACCGCTTCCCTTTCAGTCTTGAGTCTGGCCCTCGGCTTGCCATTTCCATGGTGTGCCGGGCAGTTGGTTGTCTGTAACTGCTTGGAAAGACGAGTCAGGGAGGGGTCCTATGACGAAATCGGCAAGCAAACTGGGTGAAACACCGCAGCGTCCTCTGGGGGTTGGGCGTACCGCAGTTGGGTCCTTTGGCGCAGGTGCGTCACGTTCCCGTGCCGGGCAAATTGGGTTCGTTTTGCAATCTGCCCCGCGCAAGCCGCCCTGCTGCAAAACCTGCAAAGGCGAGGCTTGCATCGGCCGCTGCAAGTTTTAAGGCTTCTCAGTTGCCCTAACCGGCGATGGCGTAGCGCTTCATCTTATTGATGAGTCCCTGGCGGCTCAAACCGAGAAGCCGGGCGGCCTGCTGTTGATTATTCCGGGTCTCCTGCAGTGCTTCGGCGATCATCCGCTGTTCCATCTCGACGACGGCCCGCTTCAGCGATTGCAGTTTGACCGGCTGGCTGGACGGCGGAGCGAGTCCCGGGTTTGGGATGCCCTCCCAAAGATCCTCTTCCTCGATCACACTTAACCGGGCGCATGCTGCCAGGCGCATGACTTCATTGCGCAACTGCCGCACGTTGCCCGGCCATGGGGCGCTCACCAGATTGCGCATCACTTCGGGAGAGAACTCCATGGCGCCGCGCACCGTCTCCCGGCAGTATTCCTTCAGGAAGTGATTCGCCAGCAGCGGGATCTCCTCGCGGATCTCGCGCAGCGGCGGCATGTGCAAATGGATCACCTTGATCCGGTAGTAGAGATCTTCCCGGAAGTTGCCCTTGGCGATTTCGGCCTCCAGATCTTTATTGGTGGCGGCCAGGACGCGCACATCGACCGGGATCGAATTGCGTCCGCCCACACGTTCCATCACGCGCTCCTGCAGCACGCGCAGGATCTTGGCCTGTGCCGTGAGGCTGAGATCGCCGATTTCGTCCAGGAACAGAGTGCCGCCGTCGGCCTTCTGGAACTGTCCCACGCGCGAATCGACGCCCGTCGCGACGCCCTTCTCGATGCCGAAAAGCTCGCTTTCCAACAGCGTTTCCGGCAGAGCGGCGCAATTGAGCGCCACAAACGGCTTGCGCGCGCGCGGACTGTTGTAGTGCAGCGCCTTGGCGACCAGTTCTTTGCCGGTGCCGCTTTCCCCGGTGATCAGAACGTTGACCACGCTATCGCGTATGCGTTCCACCAGCCGGACAATCTGCTGGATGCGCTGCCCGGTGCCGATGATGCCGTGGGTTGCATACCGGCTCTCCACTTCGCGCCACAGATGCGCGTTTTGCTCCGCGAGCTCATCCTGATTGCGCCGCAGCTCGCCGATCAGTTGGGCCGTTTCGATGGCGATGGCGGCGTGCGATGCGAGCGCGATCAGAGATTCTTCGTCGCGCGCGCCGAAGTAGCCGGTGCGTTTGTTGAGCGCCTCGAAAGCGCCGATGATCTCGCCGTGCTGGTTGCGCACCGCGACCGACAGGAGATTGCGCGTCCGGTAACCGGTCTGGCCGTCGATCGCGTTGTAGAAGCGCGGATCTCCATAGGCGTCGCGGACATTGATCGTGTTGCCGGTGAGTGCGGTATTGCCGGCGATGCCGCGGCGCGCGTCGAACCGCAGGATCTCTTCCGATCCCAGCGCTACTTTGGACCAGAGCTCGTTGCGCTCCCGGTCCAGAAGGAAAATACTGGCGCGTTCGCATTCCAGCAGGCTGGTGGCTTCGCGGGCAATCAGGTCGAGCAGGGAACTGAGGTCGCGCTGTGAGTTCATCCTTTGGGAGATGGCCAGAATGGCGGCCAATCTCTCGTTCAAATCAGGTTGTTGCATGGTACCCATGTGGAAATCCAAGTCTACCTCACCTCGGAACCTGTGACTACAAAGTGGACAGGTGCGTCCAGAAGGTATACGGCGGGAATAGGGAAACTCCCTTTTACTGTCAATCGACACGTTGATAACAGGGGATTTACCGGTCTTTGTCAGATGGATCTTGCGTTGCTAACGGTGGTTAAGTGCGGTGAGAGAAATCCCGTGTCGGAGGCGGATCTTTGGAAGCTGTTCCTTGGGCATCCTGAGCTCGGTCGGGACCTCACCGCACCTCTCCGCTGGAATGCCGAAATATGGCAATTTAAGGTATGCCCGGAGAGCGCAAGCACGAATATCGCATGACCAGCCGTTGGACCGGAAATTCAGGCAGCGGCACCTCTGCTTACTCCGCCTACAGCCGCGCTCATGAATGCATGGGCCCCGGTAAACTCGCTCCCATTCCAGGCTCGAGTGACCCGGCGTTCCGCGGCGACCCGGCGCGCTACAATCCCGAGGAACTCCTGGTGGGGGCGCTCTCCACCTGTCACATGTTGTGGGTGCTGCATTTGTGCGCCGACGCCGGGATCGTGGTGACGGAATACACCGACGAGGCCTGGGGCGAAATGTTGGAGCATGCCGATGGCTCCGGCGAAATGACGCGCGTGGTGTTGCGGCCCCGGATGCGGATCTCGAACGCCGGCCGCTCAGCGGAGGTCGCGGCGATTCACGATCGCGCTCATGCGGTCTGCTGCCTGGCGCGGAGCGTGCGATTCCCGGTGGAGCACGAGCCGGAAGTGGTCATTTAGCCCGCATCCACAACGTTCCGAAGTCGTGCAATTGCGTACGAGTATTCCGGGAGCCGGCAAACGAATTTTCGTGGTGGAAGCCGAACGGGTTGTCGGCGCCCCGTTCCGGTTCGTCCAAATCGCCGACCAAAATGTTGAGGCCCATCGGGCGATCGCCCAGCGCGGTGGAGTAGAAGACTCCCGGCTCCACTTCCAGGCACGGGTTGAAACTCACCGCCCATTCGATGACGTACCCTTTGCCACCAGGTTTCGGTTTGGCGGCGCACTCCTGCGCGCCGGAGAGAATCCACTCCTGATAGGTCCGCCAGGCGTCCGCATTTCGACGCGGTTCGCCTTCCAGCATGCCGCCCACGCCGATCCCGCCCTTGCGCGATTTAGTCAGGTTACAGACCATCTGCCAGGAGGAGCCGTTGCCGGCCGAATCCTGGTTCCCGGTCCAGTGGTTAGTCGCATTGATCAGCACCTCCACTTCATCGCCGAACCAGGGGAAGCCTTCGCGCGTCAGTTCGTGCGCCTTGGGATTGTTGGAGGGCAGCCAGCGCGGCGTATCGATGCCGTAAAGCACGTCATCGGTCACGTCAAAGGCGAAGTAGAGGCGTTTGCCGTCGTGTTTGACGTAGCCTTTGAGCGAAAGATCCTGTGGGCTCGTGACGGCTGAGAACTGCGGCTTCCAGCCCTCGACGCCCGAGAAGACGGTGGCATCGTCCCACTCGCCGGGAGAGATTACGCCATCGAGTACCGGCGTCTTTCCCGGGTGCGCCTGGAGTGAGCGCGGATCGTCCCCGGCCCTCAGGCAGCCAACGAGCGCGAGCGCAGCAATGCAACGAAGTAAGAGCATTGCAGGGAGGATATCCTAAGCCGCCGCCAAGTTCAATCGCAGGTTCGTGGCATGACACCTTTTCTGGTAATCTGATCTTGTGTGTTGCCGGCGTAGCTCAGTTGGTAGAGCATCTGATTTGTAATCAGACCAGAAGGCCAGTGCCTCTATTCGTTGATATTACACTACTTACTTGGCAAATTACAACAGGGAAAAATGCCGAGTCAGATGCTCAAATAAGGCTTCGGCCAGTTCGAGTCGAGCGTCCTTCCACTTAGTCGAGTTACTCCTTCGACCCCTCTGAGGTTCTTTGTACTCGCCCTCGGAACAGGCTATCATTTGGGACGCCGCAGTAACCCCCTTCGGATCTTGCCAGGAACTGAAAGCCCACCGCCGCCACCCCTGAGCCACTCGCCTGGAATTTGCCGGAAAGCCTACCCCCACCCCACCCTCCGGGGGGTAGGTCGAATCAAAGCAGGGACTCCGGTTTCTGGAGTTAGGGCTATGGTTTGTATCGATGGATCTGAAAAAATTTTGAAAAAATGGAAAACGGGGACGTTCCCGCTCAAATGCTCCAGTACCGAATGTCCACATACTTGTGCCGTAGTTGACAAGCTCCACGAATCTCTTCATAGTCCCACTCCCATCCCGCTGACAAGACCTGCTTCGCCAGTCGTTCGGCCCGTTTGTGGGACAGATCGAGGCAGTAAAAACGGCAAAAGACCTCCCTCGGAAGCTGTGCCATTGGGATATGGGACGAATCGGAGCCGAATTCATTCGATTTGGCGATGGATTCAGCGGTTATGAGGCCAAATTCCGAAACATCCGCCCGGCTCGTCCAATCGAACTTCTCCTTCAGATAGAATCTCGGCACGATCAACTCCCCTGCAAGCAAAAAAGGACTACGCTTCATGTCATCAGGCCAAACCTCGTCAAGACTAGTCCGCACAGAAAGCTTGGTAAAGAACACGTGGCTGTCGTTGTAGTAGAAGAGCTTCGGGCTGAGAACCGTGAAGTTGAGTTTTCCACATCGACCCTTAGTCTTCTCGTAATGGGCCTCACAAGCAGCTCGAACCTTCTCCCATCCTTCCCGATCCACACCGTGGGCCTTGAGGATCTCAGGCCAGTTCGGTTCGATGCTAAGCCAGAAAGGTTGGAACCCACGGTTGCGATCAGGTCCTGTAAGCTTGCCGCGAAGCGATGACTCCACAAGTCCCCAGGTGCCCCCGCCTGTGATACCGGCCAGAATGCCAGCCACGCCGACTGAATGGGTTGCCACAAGTGCGATGTAATAGACAGGCACTCCCAACGCGGCAGCGCAAAACAGCGCTATGGGTATAAGCCAAGGGGAAGGGATGTCGAGCGAATCTAGCAGCTTTTCGATGGCTCGCATAATTAGCAATAGTGCCCGGCAAATCAGACCAATAGCTATCAAACCTCCAATCGCCCACACTACCAATGTCTTTATCGATTGTGCGGCCAATGCTGACGCTGGGGGATTCTGGCGAAAATAGATTGCAAGCCAGTGCAAAGGGTACCAAGCCAGCGGCAGTGCCACTATCACGATCGCGGCCCAAAGCCACCGTGGGAATGGAGCGCGCAATTTGGCTGTGGCCGCCAATTTATCTGTCGGTGCTTGCATCCTCATTCTCCATTGGTTTCGGACACAGGCGACATGGACCCGTAATGTCATTCGGTGAGCTTTTGCCCGTAATCAGACTACGACTGTTCTTGGGGGATTGCAACCCCAAGCATGCCCAGTCTCAGGACACAATTCGGGAAGCGCCTTAAGGCGATCCGCCTGGAACGCGAAACTCACGCAGGAGGAGTTTGCGGAACTGGTCGGCATCTCCGTCGATTTCCTCAGCCTGATCGAGAGGGGTATCAACGCGCCGAGCTTTGAGGTGTTGGAGAAGATAGGAAAGGGCCTGCGACTCCCGGTGATAGCATTGTTCGATTTCAGCAAGCCGAAGCTCTGACCCAGCATCCGTTCCTCCAGGAGCATATTCCCCTCCCATTGTTTTGCGGACTGAGGGGTGAGAGTATGGAACGAATAAGGATATGCCAGTTGCGAAGCAGGGTTTGGTATTCATCAGTTGCGGACAGTACCGGGATGAGGAGATCAATCTGGGGCAGTCCCTTGCTGCAGCAGTCACGCAGTTTACGCCGTTCGAGGGCTACTTCGCTCAGAATCAGGCTTCGCTTGACGGGTTATCACAAAACATCTTTCGCAATCTGAACCGCGCCAGTGGCTTCGTCGCGGTGATGCACAAACGCGGCTTGGTGAAGACCCTCAATGGCGAACACATCCGAGCATCGGTATGGGTTGAGCAGGAAATCGCTATAGCGGCTTTTCTCAAGCAGGCACAGGAGAAAGAGATCGCAGTAGCAGTCTATATCGAAAAGGGTATCGAAAGGGAGGGTGTCCGGGACAAACTGCTCCTTGGTGCCATTGAGTTCGAGACCAGCGCCGAAGTGTTCGAAGACTTTACGAAACGCCTGGCAGATGGGAGGTTCCTCTCTATACGTCCCACGCCACCGAAATCTGTAGACCTTCGCCTCGCCTTCAAAACGCTTCGCCGCCAGCAGGACTACCATGAATATCAGTTGGCCGTGTCAGTAACGAACACGGGAAGTGAGCCACTGACAGACTACTGGGTTGATGTGCAATTCCCGAGAGCGGTCCTCAATTCCTTTACGACCTATGCCGCTGAACTCGCGGAGCGAAGAACCCACAAGTTCTCGCTCTTCCGGTCCACCCGTGACAGGATGCGACGTGATCTATATCCAGGCGACGACCTTGTGTTGCTCACGGTTGACTACCACATGGATCACGATATTTACAACGACGGAACCGTGCTGAAGGAAATCGTTACCGCATCCTTTGGCGCACCAGGGATGCCTTCGGTGCGCGTTGACAAGCCATTCCGCGAATTGCAGCAGTTCTGACCGATGGCCAACCCCGAACATCTCGCGATTCTGAAGCAGGGAGTGGAGGTGTGGAATGAGTGGAGACGCAACAATCAACCCGTCATACCAGATCTCGAATGCGTGAATCTCTTCGAACTACAAAAAACTCCTCACGGTGAATACGATGCTTGGCGGGGTGCATTCGCTGGTGTGAATTTTGGTAAGGCAAACCTCAGGTATGCGGATCTCTCTACCACGGACCTCATTGAATCAACGTTTCAAGGAGCCGATCTTAGCTATGTGGACCTACACAGTTCGGACCTAAGCTCAGCAGATTTAAGTGACCCACAATTGCCTGGACCAGGTTCCATCACACGATGCTTACTGGGACGAAGTTCTATCGGGCTGATCTTTGTGAAGCATTATTCATAGACGTTGACCTCACCGCTGCTGTCGGGCTAGAAGAGTGTAATCATCGAGGTCCAAGTACGATTGATCAGAGGAGCATCGTCCGCTCACACAACCTTCCGCTTGGGTTTCTGCGTGGGTGTGGGATGAATCAGGCATTGATTGATTATCTACCTTCACTTGTCAAGCAGGCCATTCAGTTCTATTCGTGTTTCATCAGCTACAGCAGCAAGGATCAGAAGTTTGCAGACCGAGTCAATGCGGACCTCCAGAACAATAGTGTCCGATGCTGGTTCGCTCCTCACGATATCCAAGGCGGCAAGAAACTGCACGAGCAGATTGATGAGGCCATTCGCGTTCATGAGCGTCTGCTATTGATCCTTTCCGAGCACAGCATTACCAGCGAGTGGGTCAAGACGGAGATCTTTAGGGCTAGGTAAGCGTGAGTTGCGGGAGAAGAGGCGAGTATTATTCCCTATCCGTCTCGTACGACTTTGAGCGCCCTCCGCGAATGGGAATGCTTTGATGCCGATACCGGCAAAGATTCAGCGCGGGAGATTCGCGAATACTTCATCCCTGATTTCAGCAACTGGAAGGACCACGACAGTTACCAGGCGGCGTTTGAGGGGTTGCTGAGGGATTTGAAGGCAGAAGGAAGAATAGAGAATGTCAACGGCGTATTCGGCCAAAGGATCATGGTGGATTGCTGGAGCAGAAGACACTCACGAACAGGGACTGCTGACTTTCACGCCCAAGGGGGAGCCGTCCTAGAACTGTTCGGTTCCATCAGTTCTGACTTCCCCGATGCTCCGCTGTTCGTTTTGGGAACTACCCACGACGGCACTCAGATAACCTTGCCAACGGCAATCCATACCAAGCTAAGCGGAAACGAGTCCACCTATACGTCTTCTCTTGCGCTCATCGGGAGGCACTATGCTTCAGACGAGGAATTGGTATTCAAGGAGATAGCCGTATGCTATGAGCACTTTTCAGCTTGGTTTGACCCGCCAAAGGTTGGCTTCGCCATCGAAAATGGAGTATCGTGCATAACGTATCGCTGCCCAGAAGAAACAACAATCATGGACGCGGAAGGCATTCACCTGTCCGTCTTTAGCGGTTACAGTGAAGACGTGGCATGGGACAGGGAATGCCCATTTCAACTTCGACTTCATAATACAGTCAGACTAAAGTATTCCGCTACTCTCCCAAAACTAGTAGGCCTCGTGGGGCACTTCAGAAATCTGATCACGTTGGGGCTGGGGCAGCCGATTGGCGAGAGGTGGATGCGAGTTAGTTCAGTTGAGCCGGATTCACAGCGCGACGTACAGGTCTTATACCAGCCAGTAAGTACTGTGGCCGAAGATGGAAAGTACCATCACGACCGACTATTCTCATTTGGAGATCTAGGGAGCAATGCATCTGATCAACTTGTAAGTTCGTTTGCCAAGAGAGAAGAAATTGATTCAGTTTTGGTCCTATACTTCAACACGTTGTATGCCCCTGCGCCTTTTGCAGATGGCCGACTGCTCAACCTTGTTCAGGCCCTGGAGAGTTATCACCGACGGGTGATAGGCGGCAGTGATCTCCCCAAGGCCGAACACCAGGAGCGGGTAAAAGCCGTCTTAGCCTCCGTCCCAAGTGACTTGACAGAGTGGTGGATATCAAACTCGAACATAGTAACGAAGTCTCCCTAATGACCAGGATCAAGTGGATATTCTCGGAATTCGGAGATGTCTGAAACCCGTCTTGACCGACCCGACAAGACAGCAAACAACTCAGGGACAATCGGAACTATATGACCCATTTCGACGTTGGACTAAAGAAGAAACGTGTTTTTTTTGAACTTCAGGGCTTATTGAACTCTGCAAACTCTGCTAGAGCTGATCTGCATGAGAGAGATGTTTTCTCTTCCGAGTTGATAGCCAGATCGCACCTCGGAGTAGATCATATCGAACATTCGCGTACCTCTCGAAATGAGGTGATGAAGAATTCCGTCGACGCCCATGACGATTCCGAAGAATGGCGATTCGGCAGAGGCATCATAGTCTGTTTATTATCTATAACATGTAGGCAATCCGAAAAACGCTGGATTCCCGAAGACCCAGAGTCTTTTTTTCTTCTCCGGCGTGGGCGTTCTCTTTCGTTTTCGCCAATTTCTCCGGAATACGTTGGGTTTTCGAAATCTGCCAGGAGCTAGCAAGAGGTACGTTTTCATAGACATATAGGGAGTTCAAGAAAATGCATTTTTCGACGACATGCCCAAACCCTAAGTCCTAGCCTTCCCCGCGCGTTCGCAGCAAACTCTGTAATTCCTCCGACTCCAGCCAACTCCAGAGGAGGGCGGCCTTAAACAGGGCATTCTTGAGCAACCAACGGATTCCTAAGATAACTCCCGAAAGTCAATCGCTTCTAGACAAGATAACTAAACAGTCCATTGCACTGTTCGCTTGCAGTGGTCCGTGCAATGAGTTTGCGAACTCCGAAGGTGGGCTCAATCTTATATTTGATTTAGATTTATTGATTTTAAGTCTTGACATTTTATTACAATTTGTAGTATAATACCCATAACTAAAGTTAGAGCCCACAGAGATCGATTCGGTAGCGCGATTTCACGCTCCGTCCGTATGGGGAGCCTCATCAAAATCCCAAATCCTACCAAAGGAGGTCATTCCTTATGACCCCACTATTAAGCCTCCGGGAAGCTGCGCGAGCACTTGCGTTAGCTTCTGGACAGTGAGGCGTCTTATCAAACAAGGCAATCTTACACCTGTAGGCGTTGCCGCAGGGTTTCTGGAACAACCAGTCATCGAAGCATTCATTCTGCCAATCGGAGGGCATATCCATTCTTCCGACGCTGATCTTAGATCGCCATTTTTATCACGAGCTTGCGACCAAGGTTTTTGGGGAAACATCATCCTCAAACTTCAGGGCGGCAAGGTCATTACATATATCACCAAAGAGGAAAGCCTCAAGCTTAATCAACTAGGACCGGAATACCGGAGGAACCATGAACGCACTAGCGTATGAAATATTCGACACTCCACAAACCAAGATCGCCACACAGAGCGAGAACCTCGTTAGGCTCGCCAACGTCATCAAACGCTATTACCCCAATCTTCTTTGTAGCGTTCATCTGCTCTTCCGTGTTCGGAGCGATGCCTGAAGGATCGGACCAAGCCACTATGCCTGATTCTGGAGGGCTCCTCCGGGTTTGGCAAAACGGCGTTTCTTCAGATGCCTTTCCACTGAAGGATACTGCAACGGAAACGCCCGTATATCGAAGCGACAAGTTTACTCCGAAAGCATTCGTAACCCATGCGGCGAATGTAAAGGCGGAGGACCTTCAGAAAATGGACCTTCTCCTAAACTGAAAGGTAAGGTCTTATGACAAAGGAGCTCGCACCAATTTTTAGAGGGCGTGAGGAAGAACTCAAAGAAAACTTCTCTACCCTTATCTCTGTACTTGATGGCAAGGGCTTCACTTCCGACACGGGCATGAGGGGCCAGAGAGGGTACAAGGACATCATCATCTTCAATTGGCTATGGCAACATTTTCTTCCGCCTGCGACGCATCGACTTATTCCCAACTTGGAACGCGACTGCTTTTCTTTGAGGTGCCCGTCACTCAACCCACTGAGGAAGAACTACTCGCCTATGCGGCCAGTGATGATGCATGCGACGCTGAAGTGGAGTGCCAAAGGACTGTGAACTTTTTCTAGAGGAGTTCTTTCGCTCGCATCCCGTTGGAAGCGTGGATCCCACAACCATCGCGTTTCCACGACCGTTGCTGCACATCTCGTGCGATGGGCACGTTTTCTTTCGCTGCTCGGGCGGATGTGAAAAGCGAGAAGACGCCACCGACTGGGAACCATTCGCGGCCATCCACCAGAAGGCCCCTTCAAGGTAATCAATTACTTGAAGGAACTCGCCAGAGGGCACGCACTTGTTCACGGCAGGACGGAAGTGAGCGAGGAGGATTTGCATTTTCGCAGATGTGCAATCTCGTCCATACCTGGGCATCTACGTCCAATCATCCGGGAACTGCGTTCCACGGGGCGCGTCACTTCCAGGCGATGCGAGGAAGTCTCCGAGTGAGCCGTCTACAGCGCGCCGCTACTTGAAAGAGTTAGCGTTCCTTGTAGTGTGCGACCGCACGCAGGGGAATCAAGCAGAAAATGAGCCTGACATTCCTCCTCTCAGCCCAGTTTCAGTGCTGTATTCATAATCATTCATGATAAAACCTTGAAAGTGAAGTGTAGGGTGTGGGATAGAGATGGGAGAAAGGAATATCTCCCCTTCCTCCTCACAGGGTACAGATGGCTTTCAAGCTCAATCCCCTACTTGGCGAGCTTTGCGACATTAGGCTGAAGAACCCATTTTTGCAACGAGTTGACGATATTATCAAAGGAATCCGCAGCCAACCTCAACTCGTCGTTGGTATACTGCTCAATGAACCGGACCACGACCCGCTTACCGAGGCGCTTTACTTCATCCACGACTGGCACGTATTCGCCATCACCAGCGACCAAGACCGCGATGTCGTAATTGCCCCGAAACGCGTGGCTGAGCATGTCTTTGGTTAGCGCGATGTCCACACCTTTGGCTTTCTGGCTCTGTTTTTGCTTCTTAAAAACATAAGGATCGAAACCCAGGCTCCTTAGTTGTTATTGAACGCGTCTCAGCAAATCGTCATCACCGACGAGGGACGTGTAATAGAAGGAGCGGATGGGCCACGTTTCTGCAAACTGGGGGCTGCCTAGTGAGATGGCGTTCGGCGGGGGCCAAAGCAAGCATTTATGCACGTTAGTTTGGTGAATCGGCAAGTTCAACATCGGAGGCCTTCAATAGCTCCTGACCTCGAATTGTCAAGTTTTCCCCGTCAACAAATTGCATCCATCGTGCCGGTGTGTAGCGCATTGGTGCGTTAAATCCCATCCTAATCCGTCCTGTCCCCAGGTTGCTTCCTAGCCTATCCCACCCTCTCCGTCGAGTGCAACGACTGGTTGGGTCTCCCCGCCGAAGAATGCGGATGGAGCAGCTTCGAGGTCCCAGGGACGTAGAAACCCCAAAGTCCGTAAAATTGAGATGCCTGGCCAGCCCATCCCGTCCCAAGCAAAAAAAAACACCTGAACCTTTCCAGTCCGAAGCCCCGCGCGGTGGTAAAATTCGCACTATCAATGCGGCTCAGGAAAATCCTACGCCTGGTCGGTGCTATTGTTCTCGCAACTTTGCTCGTGTTCGGCGGCGTGCTCTTGAACGCTTATTTGAAGGCTGAGAATAGGTTTATCTATGCTACAGGTACTGGTGACAAGGCGTTTTTGCAGGCCACTTGGAAGATGTCGCCACGCGAAGTGGAGCGTGCGAATCATGCATTTCTTACACCCAATGAGGACCTTTGGGTCGCTATAGACGCACCCTCTGTGATGGACCCGGCACGATATAAGGAGTTGCTTCAGAAGGATGTGATGCTCTGGGGACATTCTTCGAAAATCACCTACTCGTTCTTTGATAATAAGCTCTATGAGTGCTATATCGGCATGACGACGTATGACGCAGATAAATCGTTCTCGGAGATCCGCGCTACTCTTGAGCAGCAGTTCGGCGTCGGCAAGATGGATACCAACAAGAACGCCAGTTTGCTTGTGAACCTCGTATGGGACACCCCCAAACAGAAGCTTACTATGTGGGCTGGAAAGAACGATGGCGAGAATGCTGGTTATTACCTTGGCATCAGAGCGACCTACAAACCGTCGGAAACGGAGATCAACGACATAATCATTAGGCTGATTTTAAAGAACGTATTTCTAGAACGGTTCATCTGTGGATGAATCGCACACTGCCTACCACCACTTGATGATCTTCACGAGCAGAGACGATGCCATTAAAAACGGTGTGCCCGGTCAAGGCGAGCACTACGTTTGCCACGTTTGTTACAAGAACGGGGCCGACACTCCACTCACGTTCTACAACCTTTCCATCCTTAAGTTTCGTCCTGGACTCAATAGCTTTATGCATCCTGTGTTCTCGCTTTTCACTCGGCTGTCACGCTTCGCCTAAGTCTAACGGCCTGATACAGCGCCAATTGCAGAGAGACCTTCTACTTTTGATTTTACGGGAGGATGCGTATCCGAATCCAACGAACCCACCCGCAGGCCATCCTGCCGAAGGGCGCTCATGGACCCGAGAGAGAGTTGCGCCGAGGGGGTCCACTCCCTTTTTCTTTCCCCTAAAGCCACTCTAGCTTTCCATACTTAAGTACATTGTTGGGAATTAATCCGACACGAAGTGTAATAATCTGATTCGAAACAGGTTAAGTGCGTGCAAAAAGAAATAAGTGTTTGTGTAAGTTTACGTTTCCGCGTCTCCCTCCGCATCTCCGGTTGGGCTCGGTGTGAACGTGTCGCATTTCAGTGGAGTTCCGACAGGAAGAGGAGCGCAGCCTCAGGGTAAGGCGCCAATGCGGCGAAACTAGTTCGCCGAAACCTCGCAAAACGAGGGCACATGTTTAGTTTTTCGTTTTTTCCCTTGCGCGAGCAGTTGAATCTGTTGTATCCTGATCTCCGGCTTCGAAAGGAGCCGCATGTTTGGTGTGCCCTGTATTCCTATATATACATATTAGTATATATAGCGAGAGCTTGAACCTCTCACACCTCCTCCGATCCCACCCGACTCCCGCATTAGGAATACCTCGGCCTTTTATTGTCGTGCCCTTTTTATGGGTACGGCAGGAAAGGAGCAAGACGAAGATGAATAGAGCGAAACGGTGGTTTGAGGATGTTGGACGCCAAATAGGCACATGCGTGATGGATAGCATTCGGAGCGAGAGGCCGCGTAATGTCCACAAGAACCAAGAGCCAGAAACATCACCTCTCTGGAACAACTGGGCTCGGTATGGCAAAAGCAGGCTAGCATAGATTGGCTTGTTCCCAATCTCATAGCAGAGGGCAGCGTCAATTTGCTGGCCTCCGAAAGTGGCACGGGCAAGACATGGCTTGTGCATTTCCTCGCAGGGTGTGTTGCGCACGGCAGCGAAGTATTCGGCAAGCAGGCAACAAAGCGACAGGTGCTCTACTTGGATGGGGAGAACCCACTTTTCGTAGTAAGAAACCGTCTGACCAATCTGGGTATCGAAGACACCCCCAATCTCAAAATTTGGGGCGGCTGGGAGTCCGATCCGCCTCCTGGACCCGACAGCCCTCTAATCCTGGAGTTCGCCAAGCAGGAACATCCCCTCTTGATTTGGGACAGCCTCGTGGAATTCCACACCGGCGACGAACAATCTGCAACCGCAACTCGCCAGTTCATGCGACAATTCCGACACCTCGCAAATCTCGGAGCGTCGGTGCTGGTCCTGCACCACATGGGAAAAGCGGACTCTGCCAAGGAATATCGCGGTTCGAGCGACATCAAAGCGGTTGTGGACATGGCGTACAAATTGGTGCCGGGTTCAAGCATCACGACGGGCCTGGACAAGCTCACGCTGAGTTCCTTCAAGAGCCGCTTTGCCGAACCCCTGAAACTCGGGATGCAGTTCAAACGGGGTCAGGGCTTCATGCGCTACGATGTGCCAGAGGAACTCGCGGATGTTATAGATCCGCTTGAAATTGTCCGAGAAATCGTGGAGACGAATCCAGGATTGAATCAGTCGGATATCGTAGCCAAGGCAATCGAACGAGAGGTCGGTAAGCACAAGGCCGAAGGCGCATTGAAAGACGCAATGTTCGTGGTCCGGCGTGGCAGAGGAAGCGAAAAGCTCTACCATCTGGCAGCCCAAGCTGAATTGGTTGAGGAACCGCGACCACTCGTCACCACAATACCACCGGACAAGGAGGCTGCTTAAGTTCCCGGTTTCCCGAACCCTAGAGTACGGGAATTTGGAAACACAAATCCTAGTTGGAATTTAGTTCAGGATGTGCCGGATGCCGACCTCGCCCCTTACATCGGCATTCTGCATGTCCGGGCTCCCGGCTCCCCACACCATAGGTTTCGGGAGGTTGGGATGACCCGGGCCTACAGCCCATGGAGCCTGAGGACCAGGCTAGCGCCTAGCATGCTCCTCACAAAGCGGATATCGCCTGTGTGATTGAGTGTGTTCATAAAGATAGACGATCTTGTTCTGACAGACCGGCGGTTCTTGCGGTTCGGATTCCGCGGGTACGGCTGTTCCCCCTTCGGGACCTTCCAATCCACACTTCTGTTCTCTATCCTCAAAGATCTTGATTTCAGCAGTCGTAAGCTTCCTAATGATGAAATCTTTTGTATCCCGTCCCTTCGACGTTCGCAAAGGGCCTAAGCTGTTTGCCTGTGAGGCACACCACTCGGAAAGCGAGAAGCGGCTATAATCGGACCTGAATATGGACTTCAGCCTCAAGCAAATCCTTGCCTTGGTTGGCAACCTCGATGATTCCCCCGGTGAGCATTTACCACGGGCGAGATTCCGGGAGTTCCTGAAAACGAACGTCACTGAAGTAGGCCAGATTCGAGACTACATTGAGGAGTGCCTCCGCACCTCCGGGGATCAGTACAGCCGTGCGTTACAGGACCTTGTGAATGACCTCGGACACTTTCTTGGCTTTGAAGTGGATTATGGCCGTTACCAGGGTGTTCAGGGGCAGATTGGATTTGACGGTCATTGGAAATCGCCCACGGCCTTTCACATCGTGGCCGAAGTGAAGACCACGGAGGTCTACGCGATCAAAACCTCGACGCTGCTGAACTACATCAACGAGCTTGTTTCGCAGAAGTCCATAGCGGATCCGTAGAAGGCCCTTTTCCTTTACATCGTAGGCCGACCTCATCCCAACTCCGCCAGCTTGAGAATGCCATCATCGCCGAAAAAAAGCTCCAGCAACTCCGAATCATCTCGGTTGATTCGCTCCTAACCATTGCGGAGATGATGAACGAGTACGACATCTCCCATGAAGATGCCCTAGCCCTGATCCGCCCATCAACGCCGACGATTGATCCGGTGATCATTCTGATGTCTCGGCTGGTTGCTGGGGCAAGGGACGAATCAGAGAAAGCATCCTCCAGCCTGGACTGCTCCAGCCGCACAGTCGGCAACGATCACGCCTCCAGCCTTTCGCGAATCCGCCGAACCCGGCTATTGGCTCACGCCGGTGAAGGCTATGAAGAATGAGACGGCCGAAGAATGCATTGAAAAGCTTGTCGGACGAGAGCACATCTATGGTTTCGGTGAGAACACACCCGGAAGGAAGCGCATCAAACCCGGTGATTGGATTTGCTTTTATGCCAACGGCAACGGCGTCGTTGCTCATGCGAAGGTGGCATCCTTGCCCGAAAAGAAACCACACAAGGCGATTCGGGATGGGGAGCGGTATCCTTGGGTGTTTCGCGTCTCTGATTCCAAACTCTACATCGACAGGCCTGAGGTGATTGATGCGGAAATGCGAAGCCGATTGGAAGCCTTCCAGGGGCGTGATCCCAAGCATTCTTGGGCTTGGTACGTGCAAGGAACTGGCAGCATCAAGAAGCACGACTTTGAACTGTTGACCCGGACTGGAGCATCGGCGGCGAAAGGCTAGGACGACTTCGCCCACCCCCCCGTTTGGTCACAAAAAAGCCCAACCCCCGAAAGAGTTGGGCCAAATCGCAAACGGAATTCAGGAATCAGAACGTCCTACCTCATCGCCAACTCCCTCCTCCCTCCCCTCTCCGCCGTCAGTGGTGACAACCCTTCATGTGCTGCCTGGAGATCCGCCACACCCAGGGACCGGAGGTATTTCTGTGTGGTGAGAATCGAACTGTGGCCCAGGATGCGCCGCAGGAACTCCAGATTTCCTCCCCTTCGAAGGTACTCGCAGGCGAATGAATGCCGGAGGGTGTGGGGCGACACCCGAACCCCGGTAATGCCCAACGCTTGGCCGATCAGGGTGAAGTCCCGGTCGAAATTCCTTACCGTCACCGCCGTATTGTTCCGAGTACCGAACATCAATCGCCCTGGTCCGGAATGTTTTCCCGCATACCGGAAAAGCACCTTCCGAATGTCGGTGGAGAGAGGCACTAGACGATGCTTGCCGCCCTTTCCTTTGACCTTCACCACAAGATTGTCGAAGTCGCAGTGATCGTACTGAAGGCCCAATGCTTCGCTGATCCGGAGGCTGGTATCCAGCATGAGGAGGACTGCTGCGTGGGTTCTGGCCTGATTGATGCCTCGGGGCTTGAATTCGACCAGCCGCCTGATATGGTCGCCGTTGAAGGTGGCCAGGACTTTCGATTCCGTTTTCAGGAATTGCACCTTCACCGGTTCCTTGACATGACCTTCCTCTTCCAGCCACCGAAGGTACGCTTTGATATGCCTAAGGTAGCAGTTGACCGATATCGGACAGATGCCCTTTGCCCGGAGTTCTGCTATCCGCTGCATCATGGCTGACTTGGTTTCAGTGGCACCGGCAAACGCCTTGAATGCGCACTGGTAGGAGATCACGGTTTTTGGGCTAACGCCCTTGAGGTATACTCGTTCTTGAATGAACTGTTCGAACAGCTCCATTGCCCGTACTCAGAGGCTCAAATTTGGCTCTGTTCGCTCTAAACTGTTGATTCTATTGCCGGCGTAGCTCAGTTGGTAGAGCATCTGATTTGTAATCAGAGGGTCGGGGGTTCAAATCCCTCCGCCGGCTCCATAACATCAACTCACAAACTATAACCAACTGGTTGCAGTCGACTCGACCAGCATCTCGACTCCGGTTTTGATAGGATACTGCGATGGACCTTGGCGAAGTGATTGCGTCACTGGAAAGACTTCAACAAGGACGCAGCATGCCGAAGCGCCGTAGAAGGAGGCCGCCAGGAGCCAAAAAGATCTCGTCTCCTGCTGCCATTATGGACCTTTCAAAAGTCCTTGAGGAATTGAAAGCGGAACGGGAGCAGATCGAATCGGCGATATCCGACCAGGAACGAGCTGCTCGAAATATAGGAAATCAACCGCTACCACCACTTGAAGCCGCTGGTGTAGCCGTCCGCGTTCCACGCCCGAAGCCCAAACTGCCACCCGCTGCGGTTGCGTTGCCCTTACCCTCGCTCGCAGAAGGCCCTTTACTGTGTTTCGGAGGCTCGACAACTCATCATTGATTCCCTCCGATACGCCCCCCGGGCCAATTTCGGTTGCGCTTGCTGTACGGCTGATGGAGCGACAGCTTGTTCAGGCAGGCACAGCTTCAAACGTAAGGCGCAAGAACGAGCGTGGCTGAAACTCGATCCGGACGGGCACGATGGAATCGGAAGCGCCTTCCAGCCAGAGACGGAATGGCGATTCGATACCGGTGTGCAGGTTGCGGATCTTGCCGCGCACCTGCAGTAGCCCCTCGCGATCTTTGCCTGACTGCGGCCGGTCGAGTTCCAACAGATACTCCTGCTCGTTGTACACATACCGGCCAACCGCACGGCGGGTTCGTTGCTTCAAGAGATCTGTGAGCTGAAGAAGAAAGGTAGGCGGCGCCTGATTGGGCAGATTCGGCCAGGAGGTCTCCCGCCAATCGACGTCCGTGCGAAAGGTGGATTGCGCGTGGTCGATCAGCCCCCGGTCAAACCAATTCGTGCCGGCGGCAAATTCGAAATGAGTGACGGCACTGCGGCTACGGCCCGCGGTATTGCGGCCGTTTACCGCGCTGAACGTACAGCGGCCGGTTGGCTGGGTCGTGACCGTTTTTCGGGCGTGCTCGAAGCTCTCTTCGGGTGAAGAGGTGAGCACGCCGAAATAGGTGGATTCCGACGGCGCTGCCGTCGGCCCGAGCACGACCTCGCGAATCCAACCCAACCGTTCGAGCCCGTGTGCGTGCTTGGGATCCGAACCCGCCGCGAAGAAAAGCGTGCGGCGCAGGGATGTGCCATCGCTTGCCTCCTCGAGCGAGGCCCGTCCGCCACCGACGCCGGTGCGCCGGAAGACAGTGATTCCCAGGACAAGAATGGTGGCGTCCGCACGATAGGTGCGGGAGATCACACTGGACGGGGGCCCTGCTGCTGCTGGCGGGCTCTGACCTGACGCGGAAACCGCGGCAGCGACAGTCGGTAGAGTGGCCGCGGATTGGCCACGCAGGCGAAAAAAAGGGGCCAGAAGAAATCCGGCCAGTCCCCGTCTGGAGAATTTCGGCATTTGCCCAGCTCTCCCAATGAGCTTACCTTCAGTATGAGCGATTCCTGCCCGTTATGGCACGGCATGGCAGTACTGGACCGGTTTTTCCAGCACGTCCGCGCAGGGAGCGACTAGGGACGCCGGATCGCCCTTGTGATTTTTGATGCCACCTACTGGAGCTGGTAAACGAGGTAGCTGGAATTCTTAAATTGGGGTGCGCGGGGAAGAGGCTCCTTGAGCACGACGTAGGTGATCCCGAGAGCGCGATATTGCGGCAGGTCAGTGGGTTGGAAGGTTCGGGTTTGCCGCCAGCGGAACCACCACTGCTCGCCAAGATCCTTGAGGTAGTTGACCTGGCCGCCGCCCTTCCAATCGACGTAGACCGCGCGCTGGGCTTCACTGCGAAAGATGCCCGGGGCGAGGTCGCGGTTGAAGCCTGGAAAAACAAATACTGCATCGCGCCGCGTATTGGCTCGGGCCCAGGCGGAGAGGCCGGCGAGATCGGGAGTGTGGAGTTGCGGGTAGTTCACCACCCCGCCGAGCCAGGGGATGGCGAAAAAGGCGGCGAGGGCGACGGCGGGCGCCCAGCGAATTCCGGCGAAGGCGCCGGTGAGGGCCGTAACGGCGGCCAGTGCGATGGCGAGGCCGACGCGACTCCACACGAAGGGTCCGGTGAGCAACGGTTGCAACGGCAGAAGATAGGCAAACGCGAACCAGGCGATCGCTTCAACGGGCCGGCGCGCCGCGACGGCGCGCGCGCCCGCGGCGGCGGTGAAGAACTGCATGCCGAGGGTGAGGAAGAGGAGCACGCGCATGGGCTGCACCTGCGGTACCAGACCCCAACGAAAATGCTCCAGGAACAGCCAGGAAAGCGGCATGGAGAGTACACCGAGCGCCGCCAGTCCCAGCAGCAGGACGCGCAATTCCACGCCGACAGACGGACGGACGCGCACGAACGCCGCTGCCAGAATGCATAGAACCAACAGATGATGCACGATGGTGGCGGCCGGCCAGGTAGAGATCCAGACGTATGCCGTACGCATGCGCTGGAGGAACTCCTGACCCGAATCGAGCCTGGCGAAAATGCGCTGCGCGTCGCCCGAAGCCGATTGCGCGCTGGCACGCCACCGCGAGGACCGCCGCCGCGGCGGCGAGCGGCACGAACGCCAGAAGACGCTTGCGCCGCAACGGGTGCGGCCACACCGCCAAGAGGAAATAGACGCCCCAGAACGGGAGCGCCGTCGGCGGATGGTAGAGGAAGGCGACGGCAGCGGCAACTCCCGCGGCGAGGTAGCGACGATGCGCCGCGAGGCCGAGAGCGCAGAGCAGGAGAGGGACGGCGAACGCACGCGGCGTCGGCTCGTATTCGAACGTCAGGACGGAGGGGCCGGAGATCAACGCTCCCAGGGAGCAGATGGAGGCGACCAGGAGCGCGGGGGCGAACGTGAGTCCGAGCGCCTGGGCCATCAGGAGCAGGCCCCATATGCCGAGAGCACGCGTGGCGATCTGCTGGACGGCGAGCACCTCGCGAAAGTCGGCGTGGGTGACGGCGCGTAGGGCGAGCGCAGTCTCATCGTACAGCGTGAAGGCGACGTGGGGGTGCTGCACCAGAATATCGTTGCGCAGGACGGCGGGGTCGCGCAGGTGTTCCAGGATGGGGGCGTAGATCTGGCTATCCTGCTGGAGCCAGGTGTGACCGGGGAACTGAAAAAAAGTAAGCAGCGCGAGCGCCAGGCAAACTGCAGCGGTCGCGAACGGCTTCATTTCGCCGGTGTCTTTTCCAGTTGCTGCTTGGTCCAGATGCGGTTTGGATTGAGTTCCAGGGATTTGGTGAAGGCCTGGCGAGCTTCAGCGTCGCGCTTTTCCTTGCGCAGGCTGAGCCCAAGCCAGAGGTAGGCCTCCGCATTGGAGGGATCGAGTTCAATCGCCTTTTGAAAATCCGGAATGGAGAGCTTGGCGCCGCCGCCGAGCTGGGCGGGAACATAGTAATTGCCGACACCGCGCGCCACGTACATCATGGAGGATTTCGGCGCCTTCTCGACGGCCTTGTTGATCGCGTCCTTGGCCTTGGGGCCATAGGTGAGGCCGCTCATGATATCCGTGACCGCCTGTCCATAGAGGGTGCCGAGCAGGCGATAATACTCGGCGTTCGCGGGTTTGAGTGCGACGGCCTTTTCGGCAAACTTCATACCCTGCTCGGCGAACTGGCGGCCTGCCTTGCGATCGCGCAGCTCGATGGCCACCTCGGCGAGATAGGAGTTGGCCAGAGCGGCGCGG
The DNA here is from genome assembly GCA_963792055.1 of uncultured Solibacteraceae bacterium. Lineage (GTDB taxonomy): Bacteria > Acidobacteriota > Terriglobia > Bryobacterales > Bryobacteraceae > Solibacter. Next base: position 510,895 of record CAWBUV010000015.1, read on the forward strand.
TATTGGGCCTCGGAATCGTTAGGAGTTTTGGCGGCGGCCGCGCTCGCCTGCGCGGCGAGTTCGGTGAGAGCGGCGCGGTCCTGCTTATCGCGCGCTATCTCCAGCGGGGAAGGTGCGGCGGCGGCCATGAAAGCGGCGATGACGATTGCAAGCATGCGACTCCTCTATTACATCAGAGAGCAGCGACCCGCCGTTGCACCGCCAGGAAGTACAACGCTACCGCTATCAGGACCAACCCGTTCACGGCAAGCACAAGGGGAGCCGAAAAAAGTGGGACGAGCCAGCCGGTCAGCAGGTTTCCCATGGGCATGCCGCCGCGGAACGCGAAGTTGTAGACGCTCATCACGCGGCCGCGCATTTCGTTGGTGGTGATGAGTTGCACCAGCGAATTGACCAGCGTGAAGACGGCGATCAGAGAAGCTCCCGAGAGGAACAGCATGAGGCAACTCAACCAGACCGAGGTGGAGAGGGCGAATCCGGATATCCCGGCGCCGAGACAGGTGAGCATGACCAGTGCGATTCGGCCTTTGTGGCGCACATTCCCAAGCGCGGCCATCGTGAGGGCGCCGACGATCGAGCCGACGCCGGAGACCGAGAGGAACATGGTAAACATGCCGGGCCCCTGGTGGAAGATATCTTTGGCGAAGACCGGAAGGAAGGTCATCATGGGTACGCCGAGAGCGGTCATGCAAAAGGCCAGCACCATGAGGGCTTCCATGGCGCTCTGGCTGCGAATGAAGACGATGCCCTGCTTCATGCCGGCAAGAATCGATTCCGTGGTCTTCTGCGGGATAAAAGCGGGCCTTGAGCATGAGCAGCGAAATGATGGGCGCAAAAAAGGAGATGCCGTTGAGACCAAAGCACCATTTTTCGCCCAACTGAGTGAGCGCGATGCCGCCGAGCGCCGGACCGATTACGCGTGCCACGTTGAACTGAATGGATTGCAGGGCGATGGCGTTCGGCATGTCTTCCTTACTGACCAGGGTGGGAATCAGCGCCTGATAGGCCGGTCCGCCGAATGCCTGGGCGAAACCGGCGACGAATGACAGGAAAAGGATCTGCCATACGCGGACCAGATGGAAGGCGATCAGGGCGGTGAGTAGAAAGGCGCAGCCCATCTGTACACACTGCGAGATGAGCAACACCTTGCGGCGCTCGATGCGGTCGGCCACGACGCCGCCAATCAGGGAAAACAGAAAGATCGGGATGCCGCCGAGGAAGGCATCGAGGCCGAGAAGAAAAGGAGAGTTGGAGAGTTTAAGGACGAGCCAGCTCTGCGCCGCGATCTGCATCCAGGTGCCGACACTGGAGGTGCATGCGCCAATCCACATCAGGCGGAAGTCGCGATATTGAAATGCTTTGAAGACCCGGCGGATCACGATTGGGTATTATCTGGAAAAGCGAACATGCCCCAGGGCATGAATTGGATTGTAGCAGTTCCCCAGGGGCAGAGTTGTGAACTGCCGTGTAGTATACTGGCCGCTTCAGTCAGACATCTAAACGCAAGAGGAAGAGCCATGTTGCCAGACTATCTTGCCAAAGCAGTGCCCAACCCGATGGGGAAACGCGCCCCGTGGTATGCCAATACCGCGCCGACCTACGCCGGCATCTTTCTCTGGATCGCCTTCTATCAGCAGATGGCGGGAGGAACGCTGCAGCACGCCGGGCTGGCGGTGTGCCTGCTCGCGCTGCTGGTAGCCGGGATGCTCAGCTATGCCCTGTACTATCGGGTTCCGGCCATGCTCGGCATGAAGACCGGCTTTCCGCTGTACGTCGTGGGCAGTTCCACGTTCGGCACGGCCGGCGGCTACGTGATGCCGGGCCTGCTGATGGGCGTATTGCAGATCGGCTGGTTCGCGGTGGGCACGTTCTTCTCGGCGGATTACATTCTGCGCGGGCTGGGGATGGCTTCGAAGCCGGGCACCCTGTCATTCGCGATCGTATGCGTGCTGTGGGGCGGCACCATGGCGTTCGCGGGAGCCAAGGGCGTTCAGTACGTTTCGAAGATCGCGCTCTTCCTGAATGCGATTCCGCTGCTCATGCTGCTGGTGGTGTTCTTTCAGACCTCGGGCGGTATCGGCAACTACCAGGTGGCGCCGGCGCAGGAGAATTCGTTCGGCGCATTCACCACGATGATCGCGATCGTGATTGGGTTCTTCGCGACGGCCGGCGCGGCGGGCGCGGATTTCGGCATGAACGCACGCAATGAGGGCGACGTGCGCTGGGGCGGACTGGTGGGCATCACGCTGGCCGTGCTGGTGGCGGGCGGACTGCCGCTGCTGGCGGTGGCGGGCGCGCACGGCAGCGGGCTTACACAGAGCTGGGATTTCGGCGAAGTAGTGCAGGCGATCGGCGGGCCGATCGCTTCGGCGATGCTGTTCCTGTTCGCCATCGCGTCGATTCCGGCGTCCTGCTTCTGCGCTTTCATCGCGGGCAACAGCTTCAATACGATGATTCCGAGCGTGCCGCGCGTGTCGAGCACGATGGCGGCGGCGGCGGTGGGAGTCCTGCTGGCGATCACGGGCGTGGCGGCCAACCTGATCGGCTTCTTCACGATCGTCGGCGCCAGCTTCGGGCCGATCATCGGCGCGATGGTGGCGGACTATCTGTTGGCGGGCAAGAAGTGGAGCGGGCCGCGCGAGGGCGTGAACCTGGCCGGGTATATCGCGTGGGCGGTGGGCTTCATCGTGGGAATTCTGCCGCTGGATGTTCTGCCGATTACGCTCTCTCCGGAGATGAAATCGTACGTGCAGCCGGCGGTGGTATACAGCTTCATCGTAGGGTTCGTGGTCTACTTCGTGCTGGCAAAGGCGGGCATGCAGTCGAAACCGGTCGCGATGCCGAAAGTGGCAACGGCGAATTGATGAAGGCGTAGTTTACGCCACGCCGCCGGCGAGTTCCAGGGTGTCGCTTCCCACGCCTGCGTTGGGGAGGCGGATCAGGAAGCGGGTTCCCTTGCCCGGGGTGCTCTCCACTTCGATCTTGCCGTTGTGCGCCTTGACGATCCAGGCGACAAAACTGAGGCCCAGGCCGAGACCCTGTTCCGGCGTCGGCGCGGTCCCCTGGCCGGGGACGCGGTAGAAGCGGTCGAAGATGTGCGGCAGGTATTCGGTGGGAATGCCGCGGCCGTTGTCTTCGACGACCATTTCGATGCACGTCGGGCTGCACCTGGAGACGACATCTTCACTTCGCCGCCTTCGGGAGTGAACTTGAGCGCGTTGGAAAGCAGGTTGGTGATCATGCGCTCGATCTGCACGCGATCGACTTCGATGGAGCATTCCGGCGGCAGGTCGGCAGTGAGACGGACGCCCGCAGCCTCGGCGGGGATCTGGAACTGCTCCACCAGGTCATCGACTACTTCAGCAAAGATTGAGCCGCGATTTCTGCAGTACGATCTGGCCGCTCTCGGCCTGCGAGAGCAGAAGCAGGGCGCGCACAATCTGGCTCAGGCGGTCGATATCGGTGAGCGCGTTGAACATGGCCTCGCGGTATTGATCGGTGGTCTCGGCGGTGAAGAGAGCGACTTCGAGCTGGCCGCGGATGGCGGTGATGGGGGTGCGCAGTTCGTGGGAGACGTCGGCGGAGAACTGGCGCATCTGCTGGAAGCTGGCTTCCAGCCGCTCGATCATGCGGTTGAAGGTGAGGATGAGGTAGTCGAGTTCGTCGCCGGCATCGCGCGTGGGGATGCGCAGGCTGAGATTGGAGCCGGAGATGCGCTGCGCGGCCTGCGCGACGGCCAGCACGGGCGTGAGCGCGCGGCCCGCCATGTAATAGCCCAGCAGTGAGCCGAGCAGCAGCGCGCCCGGGATCACGCCGGCGAAGATCCAGGTATACGCGTGCAGGGTCTTGACGTTGTCGGCATAGGAAGCGCCGATCGCGACGTAGTATGGCGCTCCGTGGTTTTCCGAATAGACGATTCCGCCGCGAACCTTGACGGGCTCGCCGGTGGAGGTCTTGCGGTCTTCCCAGAAGATTCTGGGCTTGGGGGAGGCCATGGCCTCCAACACCTTCTTGCGTATATCGGCAGGCTTGTCGACGCCGATATCGTCGTAGCCGGTGGAGACGGAGGGTTCGTGGGTAACGGAATCGGGAATCGGATTGCCGAACTGATCGGTCACCAGGTAGATCTTGCGGGTATCGAGAACGATGGTCGTCTCGTCCGGATCCTCCTCGTCGTAATACCACGCCGCACCGATCCGGTTGCCGAAATCGAGCACGGGCTCGATGCGCATGTAGCCCTTCATGGCCGCCCAGTCGCCATTGAGCTCTTCCTGGATCTGGTTGTCCAAGCGTGCTGGCGAGGCGTGCGCGGAAGGCCAGCGCGACGCCGGTGAGGAGTAGCGTGAAAAGTACCGCGTAGCTGAGGGTCAGGCGGAAGCGAAGACCGCGAAAGATCCGGCGGAAATCGCGTTTGCGGCTTCACATCACACCTGTGGAGAGACGGACGCGGGCGCGGCGGGCTTTTCGGCCGACTTTTCGGGAGCTTCGATCATATAGCCGATGCCGCGCACCGTCTGGATCAGCTTCTGCGGGTAGCGGTCGTCGATCTTGCTGCGCAGGTGGCGGATGTACACATCGACGATGTTGGTGAGACCGTCGTAGTCCATATCCCAGACGTGTTCGACGATCATGGTGCGGCTGAGGGGGCGTCCCTTGTTGCGCATCATGTACTCGAGGATGCCGAATTCCTTGGGCGCGAGGTCGATGGTTTCGGCGCCGCGGATCACTTTGCGGCGGATGCAATCGAGCGTAAGTTCGGCCACCTGCAGGCGCTCGGGGGTGGGCTGGCCGCGGCGCAGCAGGGCGCGAACCCGCGCCAGCAGTTCGACGAAGGCGAAGGGCTTGACGAGATAATCGTCGGCGCCCTGTTCCAGGCCTTTGACGCGATCGTCGAGCGCGCCGCGGGCGCTCAGGATGAGGACCGGCGGACCGACTTTGCGGTTGCGGATCTTCTCGAGCACCTGCAGGCCGTCCATGTCGGGCAGCATGCGGTCGAGAATCACCAGATCGTAATCGGTGGCGTGAATGCACTCGAGCGCGGCGCTGCCGGTGAGAGCGGCATCCACCGCATATCCGGCGCCTTCAAGGCCCCGGCAGAGGAAGTCAGCGATACGCTTTTCGTCCTCGACGACAAGCAGTCTCATGTGACTCCAGCTTAGCGCAACGGCCGGACCGAACCGATATTATGCCCCGAGGAACAGGATCATGGCAATCGGGAGAGCTACCACGGCAGCGTCGGTTATTTGACGCGTTTGAGCACCATGGGACCGCCGAAATCCGGACCGCCCTCGGCCTTAGTCGTCAAACTGATTTCGTCGCCCTTGATCACGCCGGTGCTGGCGAACTTGGTAGGATTGCCGCCCATATCTACCTGGACGAAGAAGCTGACCTTGTCGCCCATAACCTTGCCATCGTTCAGCGGCAGTGGGTCGCCTTGCGGACCGGTGACCGTACCGGTAAGCTTTTCACCGTCCTGTTTGAAGGCATAGGTGAGTGTAAACGGATTGTCACCCATTTGCATGGTTCCGGACCAACTGCCCGAAATATCGGCGGCCAGCACGGCCCCCGCGAAAATTGCGCCAAGTAGCGCGGTGGCTAGGAGAATTCGTCGAGTCATGGCTGCAATTCTAGCGCCCGTTGCCCGAAGACGCCAGATTATTTCGCTCGTTTCAAGACCGTAGGAGGGAAATCCGGGCCGCCTTCCGTCTTGATAGTCAAGGCAATCTCCTCGCCCTTAATGACGCCATTGCCGATGAACTTTGTGGGAGTGCCGTTCATCTCGGCGGTGACAAAAAACGAGAGTTTATCGCCCTGCACCTTACCTTCGTTCAGCGTCAAAGGCGGCCCATCGGGATGAGTTACGGTGCCAGTGAGCTTCTCGCCATCCTGCTTCAAGGCAAAAGAGAGAGGGACCGGGCTATCACCGGCTTGCAGGGTTCCCGACCAGGCACCCGAAATATCCGCGGCCAACAGCGCTCCGGCAAACATGAGGGAAAGTAAGGCAACGGCGAAAACAAATCGTCGAGTCATGCATGCAATTCTAGCGCGGTGGATTCGGTTACGCTAGTCTGGAGTTACAGGTATGAAAAGGGACGACGAAGTGAGTTGGAGCCGGCTCGGCCGGATCGAGAAACTATTTCTCGTCCTGATGGCGATATGGGCCCTGCTTTATTTCACAGGTATGGGGCAGAGATATCAGATGGCCACCGCGCTGTCGGCCATTTTCATGGGAATGCTGGCCATCGTCAAGGTGGGCCGAATGGCGATGCGGAACCTGATCTGGAGGTTGCGCAACCGTCTGATTGTGGCATACCTGTTCATCGCGGTAGTGCCGATTGTTCTCATACTGGCGCTCATGCTGGTCACCTCGTATGCCCTGATCGGGCAGATGGCGGTATACCTGGTGAACCGCGAGCTGGATAACCGGATGCGCACGCTTTCCTTTCCGGCGGAGACGCTTGACGCGTGCGCCGGCCAGGGATCCGCAGACTGCCCTCACCCGATCGCTGCCGATGCTGCGGCGGGGGTTTCCCAGTTTCGAAATGCTGGCCACCGGCGAGCAAACGTTTCGTTATCCGGCGGACTCCAAACTGTCTTCGCCGCCCGAGCCGTGGAAAAACGCCAGCGGCCTGATCACCAGGAAAGACGGAGATCGCGAACATCTATACGCATGGGCGCACTCCGAACAGGGCGGCAACGAGGTGACCATTCTGGCGCCGATCACGTCCGAACTGCTGGCGAGCCTGGTGCCGGGCATCGGAGACGTCACATTTCCCGGGTACACCCAGCGACCGTCAAAATCGCACGTGCCGGCTGCGGTGAACGGTCTGGATATCCGCGGTGAGTTTCCTGTATCCCGTATTTGTGCCCTCCTGGGAGAACCCGCAGGGGCAACTCCAGAAACTCTATTTCGTGGTGGACACGCGATACTCGGCGGTGCTCGGAATCGTGTTCGGGCAGAAAGCGGACTGGAGCGAACTGGCGATGACCTTCTTAATGACCCTGATCTCCGTGTTCCTGCTGGTGGAGATGGTGTCGCTGTGGGCCGGGGTCAAGCTGACCCGCAGCCATCACCGGCGCGGTGCACGAGTTGTACGAAGGCACGCAGCATGTGCAAGAGGGCGACTTTCTCGTACCGCATTCCCGTGAAGGGCAACGACCAGATCGCCGAACTGGGCGGCTCGTTCAACACCATGACCGAGAACCTGGGCCGGCTGATCGTGGTGGCCAAGGAGAAGGAGCGGCTGGAATCGGAACTGGCGATCGCGCGCGAAGTGCAGAACCAGCTCTTCCCCAAGGACGTGCCGTTCACCAGATCCCTGGAGTTGAAGGGCGTGTGCAACCCGGCGCGCATGGTCTCGGGCGACTACTACGATTTCATGGCGCTGCCCGATGACGCGCTGGCGTTCGCCATCGGCGACGTGGCGGGCAAGGGAATCTCGGCGGCGCTGCTGATGGCCACCATCCAATCCACCATGCGCACGCAGTTGAGCGCGGCGAACGGCAGTCCCGTGGCGCACTCTCTCGGCGGCCGACCATGGTGGCGACGCTGAATCGGCAGCTCTACGCCACCACGGCGCCGGAAAAGTACGCCACCTTTTACTTCGCGCTGTACGACGAAGCCGCGCACTCGCTGACCTACACCAACGCCGGCCACCTGGCGCCCATGCTGCTGCGCGGCAGCGATCTGCAGATGCTGGATTCCACCGGCACCGTGGTGGGCGCGTTCCCCTTGGCGCGCTATGAGGAGAAGACCGTGGCGCTGGAGCACGGCGACATGCTGGTGGCCTACACCGACGGCATCGTGGAGCCGGAAAACGTCTACGGCGAAATGTTCGGCGAAGAGCGCCTGAAGGATCTGCTGGTGAAGTATGCCAAGCGCGGATTCGTCCGAGATGATCGCGCGCACCATGGAGGCGGTGGTGCAGTGGACCGGCGCCGGCGAATTGCAGGACGATATGACTATGGTGGTGGCGCGGCGTATATGAAGGTCCTGACCGCGGCGGAAATGCGCGAGGTGGACCGGCGCACCATCGAGGCCGGCATCCCGGGCATCGTGCTGATGGAGAACGCCGGCCACCGCGTGGTGGAGTTTCTGGCGGAGCGGTTCGCGCCGCTCGCGGACGCAGCGCATCGTGGTGCTCTGCGGCAAGGGGAACAACGGCGGCGACGGCCTGGTGGTGGCGCGCCAGCTCCACACGCGCTTCGCCCGCGCGCGCTGCACGTGGTGCTGCTGGCGGACCCGGAGGATCTGAAGGGCGATGCGGCGGCGAATCTACCGCATGCTGCAGGCCTGCGGGCTGCGCGGTGCAGCGCGAGATCCCGGCGGAGGCGCGCACGCGCCACGCTGGTGGTGGATGCGCTGCTCGGCACGGGCATCAGCGGACCGGCCACGGGCGCATGCTGCGAGGGCATCCGCGAGATCAACCGCGGCTTTCCGCTGGCGAAGGTGGTGGCGGTGGATATTCCCTCCGGCATGCCCAGCGATTCGGGCGAACCCGCCGGCGAATTCGCGCGCGCCGATTACACCGTGACCTTCACCGCGCCGAAGGTGGCGCAGGTGCTGCCGCCGAATTGCGACCACGTGGGCGAGCTGGTGGTGGGCGCCATCGGCAGCCCGCCCGAGTTGTATGACGGACGCGTGGCTCTCGCTGGTGGAGCCCGCGATGTTCCGCGAACTGCTGGCGCCGCGCGCGCCCGGCGGGCACAAGGGGACGTACGGCCACGTGCTGGTGGTGGCGGGATCGCGCGGCAAGACGGGCGCGGCGGCGATGGCCGGGCATGGCCGCGCTGCGGGCGGGCGCGGGGCTGGTGACGGTGGCGTCGGCGGCAAAGCGCGATCCCGGAGATCGCCGCGCACGCGCCGGAGCTGATGACGGAGCCGCTGCGCTGAGACCGAAGCGGGCAGCGATCGCGCTCGAATGCCGATCTGGAGGCGGTGATCGGAGGGCAAGACGCGTGATCGCGATCGGGCCGGGCCTGGGACGCGCGCCGCACATCGCGGCGCTGGTGCACGCGCATGGCTGGAGACTTCGACAGCCCATGGTGCTGGATGCCGATGCGCTGGTGGCGCAGCGTCTGCCGGGACGGTCTCGGAGCGCATGCGCGTGCTCACGCCGCATCCCGGCGAGATGGCGCGCCTCACCGGGCAAGACCACCGCGGAGGTGCAGGCGGACCGCATCGGCGTCGCGCGCGCGTTTGCCGACGGAGCACGGGGTCACGCTGGTGCTCAAGGGCCAGCGCACGCTGATCGCGTTCCCCGACGGCCGCGTGTGGATCAACCCCACCGGCACGCCCGCGATGGGCACGGGCGGCAGCGGCGACATCCTCACCGGGCTGATCGCCGGCCTGCTGGCGCAGTTCCCGGACACGCCGGATCAGGCGGTGGCGGCGGCGGTCTACCTGCACGGCCTGGCCGGCGAAATGGGCGCGCGAGGCACTCGGGCGAGAAGTGCCTGATCGCCACCGACCTGCTGCAGTATCTTCCCGACGCCATGGAGGAGTGTGCCGACGTACCGCACCGCGTCTGAGGAGGAGACCATCGCGCTGGGCGAGCGCCTGGCGCGCGAGCTGCCGCGCCGCGGCGTGGTGCTGCTGATCGGCAACCTGGGAGCGGGAAAGACCACGCTGGCCAAGGGCATCGTGCATGGGCGCGGCGCGGCGGAGCCGACGAGGTCTCCAGCCCGACCTTCACGCTGATCCACGAGTACGGCGGACGGCAGGCGTGTACCACATCGATCTCTACCGGCTGGACGAAGCGCGGGAAGTGGCCACGCTGGGCCTCGACGAAATCTTCGACCGCGAGGCCCTGGTGCTGATCGAGTGGGGCGAGCGGTTTCCGCAGCTGATGCCGCGCGGAGCGCACCGAGATCCGACATCCGCGCCGATCGGCGAAACGACGAAAGGGAAATCGAAGTCAGACAAGTGCGATGACGAGTCACATGAGCAAACAACCCTGGGCCCTGATTCTGGGCGCCAGCAGCGGCTTCGGCGAGGCCACCGCGATGGAACTGGCGCGCGCCGGGATGAACATTTTCGGCGTGCACCTGGACCGCCGCGACAAGCTGCCGCACGTGGCCGAGGTGCAGGAGAAGCATTCGCGCGCTGGGCCGCGAATGCGAGTTCTTCAATTTCAACGCCGCCGACGAGGAGAAGCGCAAGGAGTGCGTGGAGACAGATCCGCGCAGCGCCTGGCCGATCCGGAGCCGGGGGATGGTTGCGCGTGCTGATGCATTCGCTGGCCTGGGGCGCGCTCAAGCCGCTGGCGGGCGCGCGAGATGGTTGTCAACAAGAAGCAGCTCGAATCCACCGCCGATATCATGGGCCACTCGCTGGTCTATTGGGTGCAGGACTGCCTGCTGGCCGGGCTGTTCGACAGGGGCGCGCGGATCTTCGCCATGACCAGCTGCGGCGGCACGCGCGCCATTCCGGAGTACGGGCCGGTGAGCGCCGCCAAGGCAATTCTGGAAGCGCACATCCGGCAACTGGCGCTGGAACTGGCGCCCGCCGGAATCACCGCCAACGCGATTCTGGCCGGGCGTCACCGATACGCCCGCGCTGCGCCTGATTCCCGGGCACGAAAAGCTGATGGAGATCGCGCGCCTGCGCAATCCCAACAAGCGGCTGACGACGCCCGAGGACGTGGCGCGCTGCATCGCCGCGCTGTGCCATCCGGCCACTTATTGGATGACCGGCAACACGATCCACGTCGACGGCGGCGAGAACATCGTAGGATGAAGCGATCGCATGGACGGACAACGGACTGCCCTGCCTGGACCTGCTGGAGGCCACGCCCGACGATACTGCGCGGCTTGATGGCCGAACTCATCCGACGAGGACGTCCGCTGGAAGCCCGCGCCGGACCGCTTTTCCGTCGGCGAGGTGCTGGCGCACCTCTCCCACTCCGAGGGCCACTGCTACCGCGCGCGCGTGGACCGCTTCCTGAGCGAAGAGCAACCCCGAGTTCGAACCGGACGACGCGCAGATTCACCTGGAGCTGTACCGCGACGCGGATCCGGAAGACGCCTTCGATCATTTCGAGGAGCAGCGCGAGACCAACGTCGAGTATCCTGCGCGGCCTTCCGCCCGGGCCGGGGAGCGCGTGCGCAAGGCATCACGAAGGCGGGTGCGATCACGCTCGCGCAGATGCTGCACGAATGGGCGCTGCACGATCTGGGGCACATCCGGCAGATCGCGGAACTGGTGCGCGCGCGCAAATACCTGGCGGGCGCGGCCCGCTGGGCACGCTCTTACCAACTAAAGCCATGATGACTTCGAACACTGCTTTGGGCCTGTCGCTGCGCCGCGGCGCTCGCGGCGCAGACCTTCATTCAGATGTCCGACCCGCAGTTCGGGATGTACACCAAGGACACGGATTTCGAGCAGGAGACCGCCAACTTCGAGTTCGCCATCGCCACGGCCAACCGGCTGAAGCCGGCCTTCGTGGTGGTCACCGGCGACCTGATCAATAAGGCGCGGCGACGCCGGCCAGGCCGCCGAGTACAAGCGCATCGGCCGCCAAGCTGGATCGCGGGATCCGGCTGTTCAGCGTGCCCGGGAATCACGACGTGGGCAACGAGCCGACAAGGCAATCGCTGGCGGCTCTATCGCGAGCGTTTCGGCGCCGGACTATTACAGTTTCCGCGTGGGCGACATCGCCGGCATCGTGCTCAATTCGAACCTGGAGAAGGCCCCGGAGAAGGTGCCGGAGGAGGCCGCCAAGATGGAGGCGCTGGCTCCGCGGCGAATTGGAAAAGGCGAAGCGGCGACGGCGTCGAAACACATCATCGTGTTCCAGCACATCCCGTTCTTTCTGAAGAATCCGAATGAAGACGACCAGTACTTCAATATTCCGCGGCGGTGCGCGTGAGCGGTATCTGCAGCTGCTGCACGAATACGGCGTGCGGCAGGTGTTCGCGGGCCACTATCATCGCAACGAATGGGCCGCGACGGCGATTTGGAAATGGTCACGAGCGGTCCCGTGGGCATGCCGCTGGAGGGCGCGAAATCGGGCATTCGCGTGGTCACTGTGAAGGGCGGTACGGTGACGCACAAGTATTACGACTTCGGCGAATTGCCATGAATGGCATTCGGTGTGCCGTAGCCAGTGAAGAATGCCTACGCTGGGCAAGTTTTGCACTTTCGGCCTTCGCGGTCTACGCCGCACAGATCTCGATCGATCCCGCTGCGGTAAACAATCCCGCACAGGAAGAAATCGCCTTAACCGCGAGCGGTTCGGGCGTGCTGCGTGCGCAGATTCTGCTCGCGCGGGCGCACTTTTCGTGCGGCGAGATCGATGCGAGGTTTGGCGGCAACCTCCAGAAAGCCGTACGTGCGTTTCAGGAAGAACGCAAGCTTCCCGTCACCGGAACGGTCGACGCAGCAACCTGGCAAGCCCTTCAAACTGATCTCGCACCGCCGTTGGTTTCGTACACGGTGACGCCTGACGATCTGAAAACACCATTTGTTCCGATACCGTCGAAGCTGATGGCCCAGGCTAAGCTGAGCTACCTTGGTTACGCGTCGGCACTGGAGGAGATGGCCGAGAAATTTCACTCCAGCCCCGAAGTCCTGCGCGCGATCAATCCGGGAGCAAATTTCGGCGAGGTGGGCCGGCAGTTCACAGCGCCGAATGTGTTGGTGATGCCGCCGCCGCAAGCGGCCAGAATCGTGGTGTCCAAAGCAGAGAGTTCGGTGCGTGCGTACGACGCTTCGGGTGCACTGCTGGCGTTCTACGCCGCCACCATCGGCAGCGAACACGATCCGCTCCCGCTGGGTGAGTGGAAGATCAATGGCGTTGCGCGCGATCCGAAGTTTCACTACAACGCGGAGCTCTTCTGGGACGCCAAGGATGCTACGGACAAGGCGACGATCCCGCCCGGTCCAAACAATCCCGTCGGGCTGGTATGGATCGATTTGTCCAAGGAGCACTACGGAATTCACGGTACCCCCGAGCCCAGTCAAGATCGGCCACGCCGAATCACACGGCTGCATCCGGCTGACGAATTGGGACGCGTTGGAACTGGCGACGATGGTCCGCCCGGGAACGCCGGCCATTTTGAAGGAGTAGAGCGATGAAGACTATAGCAGCGTTCGCCCTCGGGTTCGCCGCCGGGATGATCTGCCTGGCCGTGGTGTTGTGGAGCACGGGAAGTCTTCCGGCCGGGCAGGTGCAGGCGGCCCGGGCGGTTCCCGTGACGATTCCTTTCCAGGATCCTCAAATCACTCAGGGCGAGCGCAAGCAGTCTCCGGCGGTCCCGCCTCCCTTAGTGCCGCCCGCGAAGGTTACGTCCGGGACAACTCCGCCGGCGACGGTTGCATCCACTTCCGCCGCGCCTTCTTTGGCGATGCCGATCGCCGGGGTAGACCCAACTACGCTGCGGAGCAATTTCTCGGAAGCGCACGGCGGGCACGCACACGAGGCGCTGGATATTATGTCGCCGAGGGGCACGCCGGTGCGTGCGGTGGCGGAGGGAAATGTCGTCAAACTCTTCACCAGCAAGCAGGGCGGATTGACGGTGTATCAATTCGATAATTCGCGGACGTGGTGCTACTACTATGCGCACCTGGATCACTATGCCCGCGGACTGACCCAAGGCATGCTCTTGCGCAAAGGCGATGTTCTGGGTTATGTGGGTTCGACGGGTGATGCATTGCCGGACGCCCCGCACCTGCACTTTGCGGTTTTCCAACTTGGGCCGGAAAAGAATTGGTGGCAAGGCACCGCGGTAGACCCGCTGCCTATGTTGAAGTAGAAGAACGGCGGGAAGACCTATTGGAGTGGAGGCGTACCTTGTCGCCTGGCGCCCTTCACTCTTTCTCCGCCACCCAGCCCTCGCCGGAAACCCATCGCACATGAGTGCCAGCGCTGCTATCGACGAGCGACGCCGCATCTTCCAGGCACAGGTTGTTCAACCATGCCTTAAGTCCTTCGTCGGAGAACTCGGCGCTCTCAGGGTGAGGATAGTCTAACGACCGACGAAGGTCCTCGCGACGTCGGCGATCGAGTTCGTGTCGGATGGCGTCCACGACGAATTTGCTCCTCGAATGACCATACCGCCGGACAGTGCTACCGGGCAAGCAGGAACCGCACTGGCAGTCAAAATCGTTCGGTGTGGTTTCTACGCACCCGTCAACGTCTTATTCTTCGGGCGGCAAATCTTTGCGGAAGACGAACGCCACGAAGCCCGCCAGAATCAGGAAGGGCGGTGCGCCGAGGATCAGGATGCCGGCGTTCAAGCACTCTGGAACGTGCGCCCTGCTGCGCGTGCGCGGTGCGGTAGCACATCACGCACTGCGCTCCGGCGGCAGCGCGAGCGCGGCGCACAGCAGCGGAATCAGCAGCAGCGCTTCATACCGGCGGCCTCATGATCGGAATGCGGTACGCGTCGCCGAGGAAGATCAGCATCAGCACGATGCAGAAGATCAGCATCGGGAAACAGCGTCAGGAACAGGCTGAGGCGCTCGAATTTCAGGTGCATGAAGTAGGCGATGATGAGCGCCGCCTTGATCACCGAAAGGCCGAGCAGCACCGTCAGCATGATCAGCGTGGGCACTTGCTCGTACGCCAGAAACACTTCCACGCCGGTCAGCACCAGCAGCGCCGATCCACACCTTCGCGAAGGTCGGGAATGCCGGGACCGTGACTGTGAATTTCTTCGACGTCGTGAGTGCTCATGGCTTCCTCCTCAGATTTTGGCCGACATCAGATAGACCAGCGGGAAAACGAACATCCACACCAGATCGACGAAGTGCCAGTAGAGACCGGCCGACTTCGACGTCCTCGGCCTTGAACTTGCCGCGCATCACGCCTGGCAGATGATGCCGAGGTAGATCAGGCCGATGACCACGTGGGTCATGTGCAGGCCGGTGATGCGCGAAGAAGGTGGCGCCGAACAGCGGCACGCCCCACTCGATTGCTGAAGGCCGTGACGTGCTCGTTGTTGATCAGGTTCATCCACTCCGTGAGGTGCAGGACGACGAAGGTCGCGCCCGCGGCCATGGTGGCGAGAATCCACGCGACGGTGGCGGCGCGGTTGCCGTGATTCATGGAGTGCACGGCCATCACCATGGTCAGGCTGCTGGAGAGCAGCGCGAAGGTCATGACGCTCGAGAAGATGATGCTCGGCGAGAAATGGAACGGCGTGGGCCAGTCCGGATTGGACACGCGGCAATACGTGTAGGCGAACAGCAGGGCCGAAAACGTCAGCGCGTCGGAGATGATGAACAGCCACATCCCGAACTTCTTGGAGTTCGTGAGATACGGCGAGCGGCCTCCCTCCCAGAGAGAGCCGGTCGCGGCAGCGCGTGACTTGGGTCGACATCCCTTCCCTTACCCCCAAACGTAGAATAGAACCATCAGATACAACCAGAGCCCATCCAGAAAATGCCAGAAGATCGCGCTGACATCGATGGCGGTGCGTTTGGCCGGACCCAGACTGCAGCCGCAAGGCCTGCACATCGACATAGACCAGCGCGGCGACGCCGCCCAGCAGGTGGACCGCGTGCGCGGCGGTCAAGCACATAGAAGAACGAACTGCTGGGATTGCGTGGCAATGAAGACGCCCGCGTCGCGTTCAGTTGCTGCCAGGCGAGCGCCTGGCCGCCGCAGGAACAGGCATGCCGAGCAGCGGTGCCCGCTGTCCACCAGCGGTTGAACTCGCGCCCGGCCGCCGGACTTGCAGCGCGCGCGCGTGGCGATCTCGAGCGCCACGCTGGAGACCAGCAGAATCGCCGGTATTGACCAACAAAATGGGCGGCTTGGGTGTCGCGACCCAATCGTCGCTCAGGCCGCGGCGCACCACGAAGGCGCTGGTGAAGGCGGCGAACAGCATGGTGCTGGCGGCCAGCAGGACCAACAGTCCGGTGAAGGAAGCGCGCCGGAAAGCGCCGCGGCCGTCGGAACGCCGCCGCCGTCGCCGCCCCAACCGCCGTCGACCGGCGGCGGCGGGCGGCCCTTGAATGACATCGTGTGTGAGTGACCCAGCCATACCCATATGGATGCGCTATATCCGCCGGACTGGACCGAGGGCGGATCGGTCTGCATGATGAAATCTTTCGGCGCGCCCGGGCACACTGTATTCATAGGGGCCATGATTGACCACCGGGTGACGCCGCCGAAGTTGTCGAAGGGCGGCGGCGAAGGAATCGGTCCATTCCAGCGTGGTGGAGTTCCAGGGATTCATCGGGCGCCTTCGCGCCCTTCCACATGCTCCAGAACAGGTTGATCAGGAAGAGGATCTGCACCGCCGCGGTGAAGTAGGCGGCGTGCGTCATGAACTCGTGCACCGGCATCAGGCTGGCCAGGAACTCGACGTTGGTGAAATCCGAGTAGCGCCGCGGATTGCCGGCGATGCCGAGGAAGTGCATCGGCGTGAAGATGGCGTAGACGCCGATGAACGTGCAGGTAGAAGTGGATCTTGCCCAGGGTCTCGTTCATCATCCTGCCGAACATCTTGGGGAACCAGTAGAAGGTGCCGGCGAACATGCCGAAGATGGCCGCCACACCCATGATCATGTGGAAGTGCCCCACCACGAAGTAGGTGTCGTGGAAGTACAGGTCGAGCGCCGGCTGTCCGAGGAAGATGCCGCTGAAGCCGCCGGTGACGAAGAGGCGAGACGAAGCCCAGCGCGAACAGCATGGCGGTAGTCGAAGTGGATCTTGCCGCCCCACAGCGTGCCGATCCAGTTGAAGGTCTTGATGGCCGAGGGCACCCCGATGCACATCGTGAGCACGGAGAACGCCATGGCGGAGTACGGGTTCATGCCGCTCATGAACATGTGGTGGCCCCAGACCAGGAAGCCCAGGAAGCCGATGCCGAGGATGGCGTAGACCATGGCCTTGTAGCCGAAGATCGGCTTGCGCGAGAAGGTGGAGAGCAGACTGCGAGGTCACGCCCATGCCGGGCAGAATGGCGATGTAGACTTCGGGATGGCCGAAGAACCAGAACAGGTGCTGCCACAGCAGCGGCGAGCCGCCCTTGTGGTTGCGATGATCTGATCGCTGACCACCAGCCCGCCGGGAATGAAGAAGCTGGTGCCCGCGGTGCGGTCGAGAATCAGCAGCAGACGCCGGCCGCCAGCAGCACGGCGAAACCCAGCAGGCCGAGGATGGCGGTGACGAGCCAGGTCCAGCAGGTCAGCGGCATGCGCATCAGCGTCATGCCCTTGCAGCGCAGGTCGACGGTGGTGGCGATGAAGTTGATGGCGCCCATCAGCGAGGCGCCGCAGAAGATCGCGATGCTGATGATCCACAGCGTCTGGCCGCATGCCCTCGCCGGGACCGGTGACGCGGCCCGACGCCGCTCAGCGGCGGATACGCCGTCCAGCCGGCGAGCGGCGCGCCGCCCTGCACGAAGAACGCGGAGACCATCACCACCAGCGCCACGAAGGTGGTCCAGAACGACATCATGTTCAGCACGGGAAACGCCATGTCCTCGGCGCCGATCTGGATGGGCAGGAAGTAGTTGCCGAAGCCGCTCTGCGGCACCGTGGTCAGCACGAAGAACACCATGATGGTGCCGTGCATGGTCATCAGCGACAGGTACAACTCCGGCGTCATCATGCCGCCGGCCGCGGCGGTGGGCCAGAGGCTGGCGAACCAGGCCACCTTGGCCTCCGGGTTCACCATGTGGAAGCGCATCAGCAGCGACAGCGCCATGCCGAGGAACACGGAGAACAGCCCGAGGAAGTAATACTGAATTCCGATCACTTTGTGATCCAGGCTGAAGACATACTTCCGGATGAAGCCTTGCGGCGCGGCATGCGCCGCATGGGTGGGGGCCGACATGATTTCTCCTCAGCGTAATCGCGCCGGGATCTCACTTCTGGGCCTTTTCGATTTTCCACTTCTCGAAATCGGCCGGGCTCATCACCTGCATGGTGGTGCGCATCTGGAAATGGCCCAGGCCGCAGAGTTCCGAGCACGGGACTTCGTAGATGCCGACCGTGTCGGCCTGAAAGCTCAGCGGAATCTCCATGCCGGGCACGATATCCTGCTTCATGCGCAGTTCGCGCACGAAGAAATTGTGGATCACGTCGCGCGAATGCAGGATGAGCTTGATCGGCTTGCCGGCGGGAATCTTCAGCGAGGCGCTGACGATATCGTCCTTGGCCGCCGGGATCTTTGTCGTCGAGGCCGAAAGGGTTGCCGGCGGAATCGTTGACCAGCTTGAGATCGGTATGGCCGAACTTGCCGTCGGGCCCGGGATAGCGGAAGCTCCAGGCGAACTGCTTGCCAAGCACTTCGATGGGAATGGCGTCGGCGGGCGGCTGCGTCGAAATGCACGCCGGCCCAGATCTTCGTGCCCATCAGCACCAGGCCGATAAACAGCAGCGCGGTGGCGCTGGTCCAAACGGTTTCCAGGCGGTTATTGCCGTGCGTAGTAGCTGGCGCGTCGGCCGTCGTCGCGGAAGCGGACAATGACCCAGACCGAGCGCAAATTGCGCCAGGACGAAAATGATGCCCGTGACGAACAGCGTGCGCATGAACTGCTCGTCGTAGGCTATAGCCGTGGGCGTTGATCGGTGGGGGAAACCACCAGGTCTTGGCGGCGAAAAAATACGCGATGACAGCCGTTAAAATCCAAACGACGGGGGCAAGCAGCATTGACAGCGCTCTCCTCTACGTGGTCCCGGTTCCCTCTACTGCACTGGAAGGTGGAACAAAAACTATCACACTCGATGAAGGACGTGCAACTCCGTTTATCACCTTTGTCGATTGTGATCTTCGGCGATGCCATGCTACTCTGCGGACTCGATGTGGCTCCCCTTCGGCCGGCGGGATGCGGCCGCGCTCAGTGTAGTTGCGGCCTGCGTCGTCGTGGTGTTTTGGAAGCTCGCACTCACCTCGCAGTACACTTTTATCGAAGCTCCCGACATCGGACACCAGGTCCTGCCGTGGCTGCAGGTACAGTCGGCCGCGTTACATAAGGGCGTTGCTCCGCTGCTTTGGGACCCATACATCGGGGGAGGTCAACCCCTCGCGGGCCAGTTGCAGCCCGCGGTGTTCAGCCCTTTTACGTGGATACTGCTGGCCGCTCCGCCGGATGCCGCGGGACACCTCAAGCTCGAATGGATCCATTGGTGGTTCGTTCTGCTGCACATCTTCGCAGGGTGGTTCGCGTATGCCTTCCTGCGCTCGCTAGACGCAAGCCGCGCAGGCAGCGCCGGCGGCGCGGTGTTCTTTGCGGCTGCTGGTTTCGTGGGTACGACCAACTGGCCGCAGATCGCAGCGGGGGCGATCTGGCTTCCCCTGATCTTTCTGTTCTACCTCCGCAGTCTGCGCGGTCCTCGTCCGATACGCGACGCCATTCTGGCCGGTGGATTTCTGGCCCTTTCGCTGGCAGCCGGACATCATGCCGTGCCGGTATTTGCAGGTCTGGCGATCGTGGCACTGGGCGGTGCTGCGCTGGTGCGGCGTGAACTGGTATGGAATACCGCCGCCCTACGCACCGGCATCGTGTTTGTAGTCGCCGGATGCGGCGCAGCCGTTCAGCTTCTGCCAGCCGTGGAATATGGACACTACTCGGTGCGGTGGGTGAACTCCGCCAGTCCGATGGAATGGCAATCCATCGTTCCGTACCCCGTACACCAGAACCTGGGCTGGAGTCCGGCGGAGCTGATCTTCCTGATTGTGCCGGGTTCGAATGAAACCATCGTGAACCCGATTGTGGGCATCGTTCCCCTGACGTTGGCGGCCGCCGCTTTGCTCGCCGTCCCGCGCCGGCGTGCAGTGGTTCCGCTTGCCGGTCTGGCTCTTGGCGCGGCACTCTTCTCTCTGGCGCGTTTCAATGTGTTCCATGGTCTGCTGTATGCCATTTTGCCGGGCCTCGAGAAGGCACGTGCGCCGATTATGGCGATGGCAATCGCCCATGTGGCTCTCGCTGCACTGGCCGCGCTCGGTGTCGACGCACTGCTGTTGCGCCAGATACCAGTAGTCCGACGCCTGCGCATCGGCCTCGCGTTGTGTGCCGCCTTTCTGTTTCTGCTGGCCCTCTATCCACCGGCCGTGCTGCGTAGTATTCCGCAGGGCGCCGGCCGGGCCGGTATGATTGCGATTGTCGCCGTGCTCCTCTCGCTGCTGTTTAGGGCGTGGGATCACAAGCGCGTACGGCCGGCGATCTTCCTTTCCGGTATGCTCGCGCTCGGGCTGATCGAGATCGGGAACAGCACCGGATTCGACTATGTACATGTAGAGGACAAGGCGTCGCTGGTGAGGCCGCGCCTTTACCGGACCACCTCTGGCCTCGCCGAATTTCTCAAGACGCGAATCGGCAGCGATCGCGTCTCTTATACCTACGAAGACCTGGTATTCAATTTCGGCGACTGGTATGGCATCCCCTCATTCGCCGGCTTTCTGCCCAGCGCGCCCGAGGCCACGTGGCGGCTTGGACCGTGGAGTCCCCGCATCCTGGATCTCTATGGAGTGCGGTATTGGATCGGCGGACAGAAGCCGGCCGATGCCGGTCCGGAAGTATTCGCCGATTCCGAGGGCTGGAGAGTCTGGCAACGGCCAACCGCCCTGCCTCGCGCGTGGCTGACGCATCAGGTAAAGGTGACGCACTCTGCGGATGAGGCGATTCGCTTCACACTGGACCCTGCGACGGATCTGCGCACTACAGTCGTACTCGACCGCAACATCCAAACCGAGTCCTGTGGGGGAGCAGGCGACGTCCTCGTTACCGCGATCGATGAGGAGCACTTGCGTCTGGATGCATCGCCTGCGTGTGCCAGTGTGCTGGTGCTCTCCGACAATTGGTATCCCGGCTGGCAGGCCACCCTCGACGGCCGGCCGATCGAAGTGCTCCGCGCCGACGCGGCGATCCGGGCCGTCGCCATACCTGCCGGCTCGCATCGGGTGGAGATGCGCTATCGCCCCTCCAGCCTATTTTGGACGGCGACGCTTTCACTAGTCACGCTGGGGGTTGTTTTGTCTGCTGCGCTCTGGCCGGGGCGAAGGATCTCGTGAAAACTCGCTGACCGTGTGTCTCAAAAGACGATTCGACAGACGCCGTAAACCCCGAACAGGGCCACGCAGGGCAACCACAGCCGCGCCATGCGCGCCGGGTTGAACCATAAGGCGGCCAGCATCGCGACAGCCAGCGGACTCAAGAGGTGCCAGTGCAAGGCTTCGACGAAGTGGCCTTTTGCCAGCGCAAACACAGCGTGGGTAAGCCCGCACAAAGGGCAGCGGCTCTCCGGTCAGCCAGCGAAATCCGCAAAGCGGGAGATCGGGCGGAGTGTACCGCCAGAGAAGCGTGATTCCGGCGGCGGGCGCGGCCCAGCGCAGTATGGCTTTCATCCGATCCGGTCCGGGGTCTGTGGATCGAAGCCTACCAGTTCCTGATACGCCACGGTGATCGCGGCGAAGGTCACGGGGATCGACACCAGAATGCCCACGATACAGCACAATGCGCCCAGCAGGTTGACCAGCGCCATGAGGATCAGGAACATGGTGAAGCCGAAGTAATCGTTGCGGACCACGTTGTGGCTGGCCTGCATCGCCGGCCAGAAATCCATGCGCTTGTCCACGATGAACAGATAGGTGAATTTGTACATGGCCGCCACCACCAGCCCGGGGATGATGCAGAGCAGAGAGCCGGCCACGGAGAAGAGCATGATGACCACAAATGCTACCAGGGACGGAATGAAGAAGTTGAAGCCCTTGAAGAGATCGGCAAACTCGGCCTGTCGGCCCAGCATACGTTTAATGCAATAGAAGTGAAAACCGGCCATCAGCGGACCTTGCAGAATAATCGGCACCACAGCGTTGAGCGTGACGAATACCAACCCGAGCAGCACATAGTTGCCCATGTCGGCCTTTACCATTTCCCAACCGGCCCCGATCCAGGCGCCGGGACGCGCTTTTATGTCGGTTCGTGCCACGTATGCGGGCACGGTGGCCGGCGTAGTGGCGGCGCTGAGAGACTGACCGCAGTTCGGGCAGAACTGTACATCGGTGCTTACCTGGGTACCGCAACTATGACAGAACATGAATTTGGCTCCGCTTCCGCGTCGCATCATAGCATCCCGCGTGGAAATTCGGTAGCGTGTGGTGGGGCCGGGGGTGCCCATGGCCGAAAACCACCAATACCCGGTGGAATCCGGCCACGGCTGCCGTGTCGAGCCGTTGATTGTCAGTCACTTAGGAATGGCGAGGGAAATGCAGATAAGGTCAGCGACTTGGTACGAGGCACCAATTTTATGACACGTCTTCGCTTGATCGCTTTGAACCTCTTTACCGGCACCGCGGTGTTGTTGGCGCAGGATCCGCAAACCGGCGGATGGCGCCGCTTCGGCGAACCGCTACCCGCACCGGCTGCGCAAGCCCAGGCCACCCAACCCCAGCAGGACAGGGGCGTGATACTGGACCAGGATCCAAGTCAGCCGGTGGCCCGAAACGACGCTCCTGGCTACAGCGAGCAGGCCCAGCAGTCCCCACAAGGGCTGCAGACCCGGCCGCCCGCCGCAGTCCCGCATTACGGACTGCCAAACGCAGTCGCCATCAGGCCGGGGACCTTTATCACCATTCGCACGGAGCAGGGTCTATCCAGCGACCACAACCAGGCGGGCGACTTCTTTAGCGCCAGCCTGGCGCAGCCCATCGTCGTGGATGGGATTGTCGTGGCGCTACCCGGACAGCACGTTATCGGGCGTGTAGCCGATGCAAAGAAGGCGGGACGCGTGGAAGGTACCAGCCGTCTGGCGCTGCAGTTGACTGGGCTCACCCTGGTGGATGGCACGCAGGCGAACATTCAATCGGCGATGGTCCAACGGAACGGTCAGACCAGCGTCGGTACTGACGCGGCCGCGGTAGCAACCACTACCGGCATGGGGGCTGCCATCGGCGCGGCTGCCGATTGGGGCCGCGGCGCGGCGATTGGCGCCGGAGCCGGCGCGGCAGCAGGGCTGGTGGGCGTATTGCTGACTCGTGGCAGACCCACCGTGGTCTACCCGGAATCGCTCTTAACTTTCCGCCTCGAATCCCAAGTCATCGTGGACCTGACACGCGCGCCGCAAGCCTTCCGCTATGTCGGTCCTGACGACTTCGAGCGCCCGGTGCAAACCACTATGGCGCCACGCCGTCAGGTGGGACCCGGCCCCGGCGGCCCGGCGTACGGACCCACTCCGTATGCTTATCCTGGCTATTATTCTCCGTACGGCTGGGGCGGTTACCCTTATGCCTTCGGCCCGAGTTTCGGCGTAGGCGTGGTAGTCCGTGGCGGAGGCTGGGGCTGGGGCCGGGGCCGATCAGGCTGGGGCTGGCGCCGTTAACGATCGCTAACCATCGAGTATGTGAGTTGGAAAAGGGGACGGATGCGGCGAACGCATTCGTCCCCTTTTCGCTTGTCCAGCGTGCTGCTTACCAGAACCTCAGATACGGTTTTTCATCGATCAACCTGAGTAAATACAGGCCCACCTCGCGAGCGTGATAGTCCCCCCACATCGAGGACTCCCCGGCGGGCACCTTCGCCTGGGGTGGAATCGCGTCCCATCCATTGGGTCGGTGATAGACCGAATGCAGGATCAGCCCCTGATGGTTCGAATCCGTACTCAAATACGGTTCGTCGAAGAGCGTGTCGCAGACTTTCAGGCCCGCCTGGAAGTAGCGATCATCCTTTAACCGCCGGCCGAGCCGGAGCAGTCCCTGTGCACCAATTGCCGCAGCGGAGCTGTCTACCGGTTCGTGTTCGTTGAACGGGTCGGCCGGCCTGGCGGCCCAATCGCCGAGGCTGGCAAGGCCGGGGGCTCCCGTATCCCAGTAAGGAATTCCATCCGGCGGCGTATGCGTGATGTAGAAATCGCACGTGGCGCGCGCCGCTTTTTCCATGATGGCGATTGTCTCCTCGTGCCCGGCCAGGGTGTCGAACAGCTCGAGTTGTTCGGCGAAACCGCACATAGCCCAGGCGAGCCCGCGCGTCCACGTGCTGAACGGCGAGTATCCCTGCTGCGAATTCGGGCAGCGGTAGTTGCCATCGTTGGTGTTGAAGATGCTCTCGTGCGCCGTCCGTCCGCGGACGTCGTAGGCGTCGCGGCCTTCGCCGTACCAGACGGCATACTTCGCGGTGGCGCGGGCATGCTGGGCCACACGGTCGATCAACGAAATCTTCTTGTCGTTCTCTCCCATCAGCACGTGCCCCAGAAGATGGCTGACGGCGGGTGCGCGCAATGTCCGGATGGTGTCCACGAAGAGCGAATGCGGACCATTGAAGGAGTAGATGTAGCCTCCGCCATCCGCGGTGCGCGACCAGCGCGCGGCCTGCACCGCGCCGGACACTTTCAACGCCACTTCGTAGAAACGGCGCTCCCAAGAGTTCTCCGGAATGCGTCCCTCCGACATCAGGCGGAGCAGATTGCCGTAGGTGCTGACATTGTTGAATCCGTGATCGTGAACGCCGGTGTGACTGAGGTGCGGCGCCATCACGCTGACCGTTCGCTCGCGCCCGATCTCCAGAAATTCGGCGTCGCCGGTCGCGTCGAATTGCAGGATTGCGGAGCCGAACTGGAAGCCCTGAGTCCACTCCGTCCAGCCTCGACTGGTGTACTTGCCACCGAAGGTGAAGACGGGCGCGCCGCTGGCAGGCGCCCATGTCTTTTCAATGGAGCGGATTTTCGCGCCGGACAATTCGAACATCCGGCGGACCTTCGGCGCGAGCGCGCTCAGGGTGGGAGCGGATTGGGTATCTACCATTTCCACGCAATTTTAGCGTATGTGCACGAAAGGCTTGGAATAGTCTCCGGGGTTAATCGCTGATCTCGATCTTGGGGCCTTCGTCCTTCGCTGCCACTTCCAACTGCGCGATGCAGTTGCGCGCCAGCTCGAGGAATGGCTCACCCTTGCCCTTTCGCTGCACGATGGGCTCGCCCGTGTCGCCGCCGATTCGCACTTCCGGATCGAGCGGGAGTTCACCGAGGAAGTGCACCTGCATCTCGTGAGCCGTACGCCTTCCGCCGCCGTGACTGAACACGTCGATGCGCTCCGTACAGTGCGGGCAGGTCAGATAGCTCATGTTCTCGACGATTCCGAGAACCGGCACGCGCACCTGGTGGAACATCATGATCGCCTTCCGGGCGTCCTCGAGGGAAACATCCGAAGGGGTGGTGACGACGATGGCGCCCGTCACCGGCACGCTCTGAATCAGGGAGAGTTGGACGTCACCGGTTCCCGGGGGCAGGTCGATGACGAGATAATCCAGTTCGCCCCAGTCAACGCCGCGAAGGAACTGTTGGATTACCGAGTGCAGCATGGGACCACGCCATACCAGGGGCTTGTCGCCGGGACTCAGAAAGCCCATCGACATGAGCTTGACGCCATACTGCTGCAGGGGCTGTATGCGGTCGCCCAAAGCCATCGGCGTCTGGTTGATTCCCATCATGAGCGGCACATTGGGGCCATAGACGTCGGCGTCCATAAGGCCGGTCTTGTGGCCGAGCGCCGCAAGCCCCACAGCCAGGTTAACGGAGACCGTGGTCTTGCCGACACCGCCTTTCCCAGATCCGACGGCGATCAGGTTCTTGACGCCTGGAATAGGCAGTTTGGGCATTTGGCCGGGCTGATTGGGAGACATGTGTCCTATGGTATCAGCCCGACGCGACGGCCCTGATCTACTCCCAGGCCCGGTCTTTGACGAAGGCAACGTGATCGAGCAGCGGCGCGCCCGTGTGGAAATACTTCTTGTACGCCGCGATCCAGTCACTGGCCAGATCGCGTTGGGCCGTGGCAAGATCCAACTTGCCCTCGCAGACTAAGGCGCGCAAGCGATCTTCCAGTGCATCCTTCACGCGCGAATTCCAGACGCCGGCCGAATAGGGTTGAGGCCACAGGTTTCTCGGATCGGCAGTACCGCCGAGAGCCGGCGGGATCAGGTAGTCCACTTCGTAGGAGCGGGGACGAGGGTCGCGGATTCCATAGCGGCGGAACACCTGCTGGGCGAGGGAGGCGGAAATGACGGAGCCCGGTTCATCGCGTTCCGGCGCGGCGCACACCGCACTGAGGGCTAGCGGACTTACGGAGCCCGGAGTCCAGGCGGCGTTGGGTGCGAACTCGGCCTCAGTCGAGTGCCCACGGCGGATGGGCCAGCCCGCTAACAGGGCGCTTACGGCGATCAGCACGATCGCCGCGGCAGCCCATGCTGCCGGCGAATGCCAGGCGTCCGGAGGCGATACTTCCTCCGCGCGCGCCATGCGTTGGCGCAGCAACCTCCTGGACGGCGCCATGGGCGGCAGTTCCCGTTCGAGTTCCCGCTGGCAGACCTGCACAGCGTCCACGAGGGTCTGTCGCAGGTCGGCGCTGCGCAAACGGCAGGCCTGGCACGCGGAAAGGTGATCACGGACCTGCGGCGCGCGCCCGAGTGGAAGTTCACCGCCGGCTTCCAGCAGGAGTTCCCCATCGCCAATGTGATCGTCGTGCATACGTTTCCTCAGGCTAGCGCTCCTGTACTCGAGCGAGTTTACCCAGCGAGCGCGATAGCGAAAGAGCGACCGCACCCAGCGAGATACCCAGGATCTCGGCGATTTCCCGATACCTTATGCCTTCGGCGCGTAACGAAAGACAGGCGCGGTCCTGTTTGGGCAAGGCGCGAATTACAGCCGACAGACGCTGTTGGCGCTGGTTATGAAGCGCCTGCTGCTCCGGATCCGGACTTCCATCGACGTCGCCCACAAGCGACAGGACCGGGTACGGATCCTGACGATGGCGGACTTTCAGGGCTTTGTTGTGGCCTACGCGAAAGATCCAGGCCCGCAGATTGTCGCGCGGCCTGCCATCTCTCAGATGCCGGAACAATGCCAGGAAAGACTCCTGAATTACTTCCTCGCCATCCTGCAAGCTCAGACCTAACGACAAAAGATAGCGGAAGAGCGGATTGCGGAGTTGTTCGAAGAGATGAGTGACTTCCGCCTGGACCCCAGCAGTCGTGGCTGCACTTCGGGCGCTGTGGTCCGGCAATAGCTCGGGTAGGACATAGGCATCGGCCGGCGGGGTTCGCATCCTGGAGCTCTACTTCATATATATATCAGACTCAGTCTCCACGCAGAGCCTGCCAGGGATCCACACGCGAGGCGCGCCAAGCGGGCCTCGCCGCTGCCGCCAGTCCCGCGAAGAGCATCAGAGCAACTGCCGAAGTATGCGCCAGCCAATCGGTTGGCCCCACCTCGAACAACATGCTGCCGATCAGGTGCGCTGCCGGGACTGCGGCAGCGATGCCGAGAGCGGCGCCTGCCAGGAGGATGATCACAGAGCCCCGCAAGGTAGCGCGGCCGATATCGGCCGGGCGCGCACCGAGTGCGATGCGGATGGCGATTTCTGCGCGGCGCTGCGCGACCGTGTAAGAGAGCAGACCGTAGAGCCCGACGCAGGCGATGAGCGCGGCGAGCATCGAAAGGCCGCTGCCCACGGTTGCCAGTGTGCGCTCCGCCCAGAGCGAATCGTCCACGTCACTGCGCATGGTGCGCACTTCACGGAAGGGCAGGCGCGGGTCGATTTGGCGCATGGCCGATTCCACCGAGGCGATCGCGCTTTCCGGCCTCCCGACGGTGCGCACCTCCAACTGAAAGACGGATTCGCCGGACCGGGTGCCGCAGAGGCAGGAAAAGAGAGTGGGCTGGAAAGGCTCTCGGAAGGAACGGTAGCGCGCGTCGCTGACCACGCCGACGATCTCGAAGGCCGCTGTCACCACCTGATCGCGGCCGATTCCGAACTGGCGGCCGAGCGGCTGTCCGCCGGGGAAAAAGTGTCGAACGAAGCTCTGATTCACCACCACCGGCGCGGGCGTGCGTGGTGCGCCGTCGGCTTCCGTGAGGCCGCGCCCGGCCAGAATGGTCATGCCCATGGCATCGAACCAGGCGGGGGACACTTTATTGGTGCTGGCGTTCAAATCGTGGCCGGCACGCGTATCCGGAAGCGCTACCGCCGTCTTAAATCCCGACCCGCGCATGAGGCTTCGCGAAGCCGTGCCTGCCTGAGCAACGCCGGGAATGGCGCGCGCTTCACGCTCCAGTCTCGCGGCAAGATCGCGATTCTGTTCCGCGGTGTAGCGGGCGAATTCGGTATCCATGGTAAACGTGACGACGTGATCGCGATCGAATCCGGCGGGGGTAGCGGCCAGACGATGCAGCGTGGATACGAGGAGCGCCGAAACCGCCAGAACCAGCGTGCCGATCGCCACCTGCGCGACGGTCAGCACAGTGCGCATCCGTGCGCGCCCGGGATCGGGCATGGTCGATTTCAAGGAGTCGGTGAGGCTGGCGCGGGATGCGTGCCATGCCGGACCGAGTCCGGCGAGCAGGGCTGCCGCCGAACAGACGGCCAGCGTGAATGCGAAGACGCGACCGTCGAGCGTGACATCGAGCGACACTGGCACCAGCCACGTGCCGAGATCGCGTACCGCCGGAAGCGCTCCGAGCGCCCGTGCCAGACCCACCTTGGCCAGCAGCAATCCCATCAGGCCGCCGGCGGCTACCAGCAGCGCGCTTTCGGCCAGCCAGTGCCGCATCAGGCGGACGCGCGTCGCGCCCAATGCCGCGCGTACCGCCATTTCCCGTTCGCGTCCTGCCGCCCGCGCCAGCAGCAGGCCAGCGATGTTGGCGCACGCCAGCAGCAGGAGCAGCGCGGCGCCACCGAAGAGGGCAAGCAGCGCCGTGCCGAAGCGCGTCCGCAGGGGCGAGACGCCGTGCTCGATCGATTCCAGGCGGTCGTCGCTCAGCTCGATCTCTCTACGAGCGTCTTCGGTAAGCGGCTTGTTTCGAGACTCCGCCGCCAGCATGGCGGCGTGCAAGGCAGCAATCGTTTCGGACTCCGCCTGACGAAACGATACGCCGGGTCGCAGGCGTCCGCCGATTCCCCATTGACAGCACTGCTTGGGGTCGGCTCCCAGCCCCAGATACTTTCCGGCGACGAGGGGCACCCAGATCGAGGGACCGCTTTCCACTGCAGTACCGTTCATCCGGCGTGGGAGGATGCCCACGACGACGAAGGGCTGCCCGTTGAGCCGCAGTACAGAGCCCAGGGTAGTGGCAGCGCCGTGAAATCGAGCGTGCCAGAAATCGTAGCTCAGCACGGCGGGAAGTTCCCCTTGTGCCGCCCACTCATCGCCCCTGCCCAACAGGCGGCCCATGGCCGGCGTGGCGTCGAGAGTAGTGAAATAGTCCGCGGAGACGATTCCCGTCCGCACAAGGCGGCTGCTGTCGCCTTCCATGAGGCTGGTGTCCACGTCCGCCTCGGCAAAGGTCCCCGACAGGGAACGAGTGCGCGCGCGCCATTCCTCGAAATAAGCGTAAGGGTAGTAAGAGACGAACGGACGGCCCGGCAGCACCGAGACTACACGTACCATCTGAGAAGGCCGAGGCAGGGGCAAGCGAACGAAACAGTAATGTGTCGGCGAGGCTGAAAACGGTAGCGGTACCTCCGATGCCCGCTGCCAGCAGGGCGACGGCCGCCGCGGCAAAACCCGGACTCTTGCGTAACGCGCGCGCCGCGTAGGCCAGATCGCCAGGGATACTCGAGAGCATGGTTTCGATTTTACCGTGCGCCCATCGTCGCTTTGGGTTGCCGAATCCGAACGTGCGGGGTGTACAATCGTGAGTTCAAGGGGAATTGCCTGGAATCGGATGTCGTTACACCCGATAAGGGATAGTTTGTCCCGGGACGGCAAAGTCTTGCCTTTACTTTCAACCCCTTGGGATGGTAGGCTAAGTTACTCATAATGCGTACAGTTGACTTGATCCAGCGCAAACGCGGCGGCGAAGAACTCTCTCCTGAAGAGATCGAGTTTTTGGTAAACGGATACACCAACGGTGAGATTCCCGACTACCAGATGTCGGCATTCTTGATGGCCGTTTACTTCTCTGGGATGACTGACCGGGAGGTCAGCCGCCTCACGGAGTGCATGCTGCATTCCGGCGACACGGTCGACCTTTCGGGCGTTCCGGGCGTGAAAGTGGACAAGCACTCCACCGGCGGCGTAGGAGACAAGACCAGCTTCATTGTGGCGCCGCTGGCCGCAGCGGCCGGAGTGGTGGTGCCGATGATGTCGGGCCGCGCGCTCGGCCATACGGGCGGCACGCTGGACAAACTGGAATCCATTCCGGGCTTCCGCACCGATCTGACCGCGGAGGAATTTCAGCAAGCAGCTTGCCGAACTGGGACTCTGTTTTATCGGACAGACCGAGCGTCTGGTGCCGGCAGACCGCAAGTTGTACGCGCTGCGCGATGTGACGGCGACGGTAGAATCGATTCCGCTGATTTCGTCTTCGATCATGTCGAAGAAGCTGGCCGAGGGCATCGACGCGCTGGTGCTGGATGTAAAAGTGGGCACCGGCGCCTTCATGAAGACGCAGGTGGACGCCCGCCGCCTGGCGCAGACGATGGTGGGGATCGGCCGCCGCATGGATAAGAAGGTGCAGGCGCTGATCACCGACATGAACCAGCCGCTGGGCTACGCCATCGGCAACGCGCTCGAGATCATGGAAGCCTCGCAGACGCTGCAGAACGCCGGGCCCGCCGACCTGACCAAGCTGTCGCTGGAACTGGCCGCGCGCATGATCTTCCTCGGCAAGAAGGCCGCCACGCTGGAAGAGGCGCGCATGACTGGCCGAGAAGCACCTGGTGGATGGTTCGGCTACAGGAAGTTCAAGCAGGTGGTGGCGGCGCAGGGCGGCAATCCGCAGGCGCTCGACAAGTTCGAACTGCTGCCCAACGCCACCGGCATGCGCGAAATCACTTCGCCGCGCGCCGGCTACGTGAGCCGGATCAACGCGGAGGACATCGGCGTATCCAGCAACATGATCGGCGCCGGCCGCGACAAGAAGGAAGACTCGATCGATCCGGCAGTCGGCATCATTCTGGAAGTCAAAGTGGGCGAGAAGGTGGATGCCGGCAGCGTGCTTTGCCGCCTCTATTACACCAAGGAAGACCGCGTGGACGAAGCGGCCGAGATGGTGGAGGACGCCTTCCACATTTCCTCGCAGAAGCCCGACGAGCGCGAACTCATTCTGGAAGTAGTCGGCTGATGGGCCGGTTCACGGGTTTCCTGGGCCTCGCCGTCATCCTGGGAGTCGCGTGGCTGTTCTCCACACATAAAAAGGCCATCAAGCTGCGCCTGATTCTGTGGGGCATGGGCTTGCAGTTCGCTTTCGCCGCTGCTGGTGCTGAAGACGGATTTCGGCCTGATCTTCAAGCGATCGGCGACGGCGTGAACGCCATGCTGGAGTTTGCCGAGGTGGGCAGCCAGTTTCTGTTCGGACCGCTGGGCACCAAGGGCGGCCCGTACGGCGTGATCTTCGCCTTCCAGGTGCTGCCGATCGTCATCTTCATCGCCTCGTTCTTCTCCATCCTGTACTACCTGGGCGTGATGCAGGTGGTGGTGAAGGCGATGGCGATCGGGATGCAGAAGATCATGGGCGTGAGCGGCGCGGAATCGCTCAACGTGGCGGCCAGCATCTTCATGGGCCAGACGGAAGCGCCGCTGACCATCAAGCCGTTCCTCGCCGGGCTGACGGAATCCGAACTCTTCACCATCATGACCAGCGGGATGGCGCACGTTTCCGGCGCGGTGATGGCGGCCTACGTGAAGATCGCGGGCGTGTCCATCAGCACCTGCTGACGGCGGTGATCATGACGGCGCCGGCCACCATCATGCTGGCCAAGATCTTCATTCCGGAAACTGGAAAGCCGGCCACGGCGGGCCGGGTGGATATCAAGGTGGAGAAGACCGCGGTCAACGTGATCGACGCCGCGGCGCAGGGCGCGGGCGACGGATTGCAACTGGCGCTCAATATCGGCGGCATGCTGATCGCGTTTCTGGCGCTGATCGCGATGTGCAACGGGATTCTGGGCTGGCTCCACACGCTGCCGCTGCTGGGCTGGCTGCCGGCGTCGCTGGAACGCGTTTTCGGCATCCTGTTCGCGCCGGTGGCGTGGATGCTGGGCGTGCCCTGGAAGGACTGCGGCGGCCATCGGCAACCTGCTGGGCACGCGCCTGGTGTTGAACGAATTCGTGGCGTTCCTGAAGCTCGGGCCGATGAAAGCGCAGCTCGATCCGCAATCGTTCACCATCGCGACCTACGCGCTGTGCGGGTTTGCGAATTTCAGTTCGATCGCGATTCAGATCGGCGGCATCGGCGCGCTGGCGCCCACCCGCAAGAGCGATCTGGCGCGGCTCGGACTGCGCGCCGTGGCCGCCGGAACCATGGCGAACTTCATGTCGGCCTGCATCGCGGGAATGTTGCTGTGACGGACGAAGCCAAACGATACATACAGGGCCACACGGACGTGCGGCCCGAGATCGGCCTGGTGCTGGGCAGCGGACTGGGCGCGTTCGCCGACGAACTCACCGACCGCACGGAATCCCGTACGCCGAAATTCCCGGCTGGCCGCATTCCACCGCCGTGGGCCACGCGGGCAAGCTGGTTATCGGCAAGCTGGGCGACGCTGGACGTGGCGGTGATGGCGGGGCGCGCGCACGCTTACGAAGGCTACTGCGATGCAGCAGGTGACGTACGGCGTGCGCGTGCTGCAATCGATCGGCGTGCGGTCCATGGTGTTCACCAACGCGGCGGGCGGCATCAATCTGGCGCTGGAACGCGGCGGTCTGGTGCTGATCAGCGACCACATCAACCTGCAAGGCGCGAATCCGCTGGTGGGGCCGAACGACGACTCGCTGGGTCCGCGCTTCCCCGATATGTCGGAGGCTTATTCGCGGACGTATCGCGAGATCGCGAAGGCGGTGGCCGCCGAACTGGGCATTCCGATGACGGAAGGCGTGTACGCGGCGATGCTGGGCCCGAGCTACGAGACGCCCGGCGGAGATCCGCTATCTGCGCGCCATCGGCGCGGACGTGGTGGGGATGTCCACCGTGCCCGAAGTGATCGTGGCGAACCACATGGGGATGAAGGTGCTCGGCATCTCGTGCGTGACGAATATGGCGGCGGGAATTCTGCCGCAGAAGATCAATCACGAGGAAGTGCTGGAGACCGGCGCGATGGTGCGCGACACGCTGGTGAAGTTCCTGAAGGCGCTGCTGCCGAGGTTGGAGGCGTAGTTTGCCCGACGCTCTGATCGACGCCGCTCTCGCCGTGCGATTGAATGCGTTCGCGCCGTTCTCCAAGTTCCTGGTGGGCGCGGCGATCGAAGATAGCGACGGCCGCATTCACACCGGGTGCAATGTGGAGAACGCCACTTACGGGCTCACGCTATGCGCGGAGCGGGTCGCCGTATTCAAGGCGATCTCCGAGGGTGTCCGCAAGTTCCGCCGCGTGGCGGTGGCCGCCGATACCGACAGTCCTGACGCCGCCGTGCGGCGCCTGCCGGCAGATTCTCTGGGAGTTTTGCGGCGATGTGGAACTGGTGCTGGCGAACCTGCACGGCAAAACCGAAACGTATCAGTTGAAAGATCTTTTCCCGAAGCCCTTCGATGTCTCGTATCTTTAGCTTCTTCCTTTTTGTCCTGACGCTGGCCGCCGAACCGGCCGACTTCATCTGGAGCGCGCGCTACGTGATCACGATGGACGCGTCAGCGGCGCGTGATCGAAAATGGGGCGGTGGCCATCAAGGGCGACCGGATTGTCGGCGGTGGGCACCAAGGCGGAGATCGACGCGCGATTTCAGGCGAAGCAGCGCCTGGACCGGCCGGATGCCATACTCGCGCCCGGGCTGATCAACACCCACACGCATGCCGCGATGAGCCTGTTCCGCGGGCATCGCCGACGATCTGAAGCTGCAGGACTGGCTGGAGAAATTCATCTTCCCCGCCGAGGCCAAGAACGTGACGCCCGATTTCGTGCGCTGGGGCACGCGCCTGGGATGCCTGGAAATGCTGCTTTCCGGCACTACCACGTTCACCGACATGTATTACTTCGAAGACGTGGTGGCGGAAGCCGCCAAGGAAGCGGGGATGCGCGGCGTGTTGGGCGAGACCATCATCGGCTTTCCGGTGGCCGATAACAAGACTCCCCGAGATGCGCTGGCCTACACGGAACGCTATCTGAAGCGCTTCCAGAACGACCCGCTGATCACGGCCGCGGTGGCGCCGCACGCGCTGTATACCAATTCCGATGAGACGCTGAAGGCCTCTCGCGCGCTCGCCAACAAATACAACGCGCCGTTGATCATCCATCTCTCCGAAACGAAGAAGGAGAACGACGACGAACTGGCCAAACGGCACACCACCCCGACGAAGACGCTGGACAATCTCGGCATCTGGAACGGCCGCAGCGTGGCGGCGCACGCAGTGTGGGTGAATGAGGCCGATCTGGCGATTCTCAAATCGCGCCACGTGGGAGTGGCGCATTGCCCATCGAGCAATATGAAGCTGGCGAGCGGCGTGGCGCCGGTGACGCGTATGCTGGCGCTCGATCTCGCCGTGGGGCTCGGTCCCGACGGTCCTGCGGGCAGCAATAACGATTTCAACCTGTTCGAGGAGATGGATCTCGCGGCCAAACTGCAAAAGGTCACCACGATGAACCCGCAGGCTCTGCCGGCGGGGCAGGCGCTCGAGATGGCGACCATACGCGGCGCTCGCGCTCTCGGCATGGAGAAAGAGATCGGATCGCTGGAGGCCGGCAAGCGCGCGGACCTGATCACGGTGCGCATCGACACGGCACACGGGCAGCCGCTGTACGACGCGGTATCGCAGATGGTGTACGCGCTCAAGGGGTCTGACGTGCGCGACGTAATGGTGAACGGCAAGCCGGTGGTGCGCGATGCGAAGATCCTGACGCTGGACGAGAAGGCGATTCTCGCCAAGGCGGCGGAGTATCGCGCGAAGGTCAGCGCATCTCTGAAATAGACTACCGCCGTTATTTGAGCAGGAACGCGACGACGGCTGCCACGGCCGCGAATACCATCGTCCAGCAGGCAAACTTCTTCCACGGGAATTTGCGCCGTTCCCGATGCAAGACCAAGGCATAGCTGGCCAGGACGCCCGTAAAATACAACGCGCACATCGGCACCAGAAGCAGCATCAGGTTCACGACGTCCTGCGTGGGTGTGATGGCGGCAGCAATGACAATACCCAGCGTGACGTGATGAAGAGGTCGGAATACTCACTGACCGCCACCAATGGCTGGATATTGAGATCGCGGCCTACGCCCAACAGGAACGTGGGGGTCCACGGTCAGGAGCGCACGTTCTCCGGGCATAGTCGATTCCTTGGCAAGAGAAGTCGGCGTCCTCAGGTGCGGAGCGCGTGGGGTTAGGAGTCGGAACGGGTTCGGCAGCCCTCAGGTGCGGCGCTGCCTATGGTGGACTTACGGAAATGGGATGTCAAACCGATCCCACGACGATGCGGAAGCCGTAGTCGGCGTATCGGAACTCCGGTGGGATGCTGCTGCGGGCGGCACAGCGGGAGAATTTGATCTGATGCCGCCACGCGCCTCCTTTGGATGAACGACGGATTCCGTGCGCGGGGCCTGGCGGATTCTCGACGGGCGAGGTGGCGTAGTAAGTGGGATCGTACCAGTCGCTGCACCATTCATGCACGTTCTGGCACATGTCGAAGAGGCCGTAGCCGTTGGGCTCGCCCTGCCCGACCGGTTCCGGGCCGTCGCGCCATCGTCCGGGCTGCAGGTCGGGAAGCGAGTCGCCCCAGGGATACCGGCGCTGTTCGAAACCGCCGCGGGCGGCAAACTCCCATTCTGCCTCGGTGGGCAGCCGGACCGGCAGCTTCCACTGCCCGGCGAGCCACTCGCAATACGCCACGGCATCGAACCAGCTCACACTCGTTACCGGGAGCGCGGGATCCGTAAATTCGAGTTTTCGAAATGCGGCGAAATCGGCGATGGTCACCTGGCATCGGGCCATACGGAAGGGCGCGACGGTGACAGGGTGGGCGGGCCGTTCTTCATCGCGGCCGTCGTCTTGGCCCATGAGAAACTCGCCGCCGGGGATTGCTACCAGATCGTTTGGGCTCATCTTCGATTATCGAGAACTGCAGCTTGCGTTCGTTGCCATCGACGCGGTCCAGGACGACGCGGACCTTGTCGCCGATGGAAAACTCGCGGCGGGAGCGTTTGCCCACCACTTTACGGACGTTCTCCTGATAAGTGTACTCATCGCCGGGCAGCGTGTCGATGGGAACCAGGCCTTCGACGAACAGGTCCGTCAGTTCGACGAAGAGGCCGTATCTGGCGGTCGAAATGACGAGCGCGTCGAAATCCTCGCCGACCCGGTCGGTCATGAACTTGACCTTTTTCCACTCGACGAGCTCCCGTTCGGCGTCGGCCGCGCGGCGTTCGGATTGCGAACACTCGTCGGCCAGCGGCTTCAGGTAATCCTCGCCGGGCGTCGGCTTACCGGTGAGAACGGCGCGCAGCAGGCGGTGCACCATCAGGTCGGGATAGCGCCGGATCGGCGACGTAAAGTGCGTGTAGGTGTCGCGCAGCCAGCGCGAAGTGGCCGACATTTTCCGTGCTGTAGCGCGCCTGCCGCAGGGAGCGCAGCATCAGGTAGCTGAGAATGCGCTCTTCGGGCTTGCCTTCGATTTTCGCGACCAGCTTCTGGTAATGGCGCGAAGAGATCCGCAGGCCGGAATCCGCTATGACGACGTCGCGGCGCTTCTTGCTGCCGTCGCGATGTTTGTCGGTGATGCCGAAGCGCTTCACAGGGATGGCGCCGATGCCGAGCGACACGCCGAAATGCGTGGCGATCTCCTCGAACTCCATGACGCGCTTCGGATCGGGCATTTCGTGAATGCGGTATATGGAGGCGATGCCCGGCATTGGCCAGGTGTCCCGCGACGCTCTCATTGGCGGCCAGCATGAACTCCTCGATGATGCGGTTGGCGATATTGCGCGGCGCGCGGGTCACGCCGGTCATGGCGCCCAATTCGTCGAATTCGATGAGCGGCTCGGGGAGATCGAAATCGATGGAACCGCGGCGTACACGCTTCTTGTTGAGCACGAGCGCCAGTTCCTGCATCAGTTCGAAGCGCTCCACCAGCGGCTGGTAGCGCTCGCGCATTGCGGCGTCGCCTTCCAGCAGAAGGTGGACGTTGGTATAGGTCATGCGCTCCGCGCTGCGGATGACGCCGGCGGTAAATTCCTGACCCACGACTTCGCCACGGTGATCGATCTCCATGAGCGCGGAGAGAACCAGGCGGTCCTCGTGGGGCACGAGCGAGCATAGGCTCGTCGATAGCTCGTAGGGCAGCATGGGCACGGCGCGATCGGGGAAATAGACGCTGGTGCCGCGCAGTTGGGCCTCCAGATCGATGGGGGAATTCGGACGCACGTAATGGCTGACGTCGGCGATATGGACGTGCAGCGCGTAGTTGCCGTTGGCGAGGCGATCCACCCAGACAGCGTCGTCGAAATCGCGCGCGGTTTCGCCATCGATGGTTACGATGGGCATTTCACGAAAGTCCCGGCGGCCTTCGTAATCGGAAGCAGCCACCGCGGTAGGCATCGATTGGGCCTGTTCGATGACCTCCGGGGGGAAATGGTGGGGCAGATGGTGCTTGCGGATGACGATCTCGACATCCACGCCGAAATCGTCGGGGTGGCCCAGGATTTCGACCACGCGGCCGACCGGCGACGAACCCCTCTCGGGATACTCGAGAAGTTCGACATTGACCACCATTCCGTTCAACTCGGCGACACTGTCCACTTTGGGCGGCGTGACGCCGATCCGGTCGTGCGAAGCGGCGGCGGGCGGCGGTAGTTCCATGCCGTCGGGAATATCGATCCACTGCTGTATGCGGCCGTCGGCGGGCACGACATAGCAGCCGCGGCGGCCGATTTTGAACTCCCCGACCACGGTGGGATGTGCGCGCTTCAGAACTTTGACGATGTCGCCATCGGCGCGGCCGTCGGCTTCGATGCGGGCGATGCGGACGATCACGCGGTCGCCGTGCATCGCCTTTTCGGCGTTTTCCGGGGAAATGAAAATGTCGCCGGAGATGCCCGGAATCGGACGTTCGGAGATTAAGAACCCGTAACCATCGCGATGTAGATTGAGGCGGCCGACGGCAAACTCGCGGCTGCGGGAGGTCACGACATACTGGCCGCTCTTTAACTCGATGAGATCGCCGCGCGCGGCGAGGCGATCCAGGGCGGATTCCAATTGATCGCGGCTGTCGGCTTTGGCGCCCAATTCACGGACCAATTGCTTAAAGTTGGCACGCGAGTGCGGCAACTGGGAGATGTGGGCTACAATTGCCGCGTCGGTCAACATAGTTCCAATTTTACTTGCAACGGATGGTAAACTTTCACCGTCAGTATTACGCTGGTAGAGATAGGAACGGCGCAGGCTGAGGCACCTACGGGGCCCCCGCCCGCCAGGGTGAGATTCGGGCAGAATGGGAAGCTGCCCGCACATTGGTTGTACGGGAGTTCCCAATGAACCGGTTACTGCTGTTGCTAGTGCCTGCGGCGTTGTTCGCAGGCCAGGCGCGGTATGCCCGCCTGGGCGAGTTTGACGGTAAGGTAGAAGTCCAGCTTCACCCGGGCGACCCCTGGAGTGCCGCAGAGCGCAACCTGCCGCTGGTCGAATCGGCATGGCTGCGCACCGGCGCCTCCTCCCGGCTTGAAATCGAACTCGACGATGGCAGCGCCTGGCGGCTGGGACCGGATTCCCAGGTGGAGATCTCCGACTACACGCGGCTCTCCACGGGCCAACGCGTTACCGTACTGTCGCTGGATCGTGGAGTCGCGTACTTCACGGGCGAGCCCGGCGGCGCGGACACACTGACGCTGGTGGCGCCTGGCGCACAGGTTACGCTGCTGCACGGTGCGCGGGTGCGCCTGCAAGTGGACGCCACGGTGAGCCGGATCTCCGTGATCGAAGGCGTAGTCCGGTTCTCGTGCCCGGCAGCCGAGCTCGATGTCAGGGAAGGCCAGACGGTGCGTGTGGACCCGGCGAACACTGCGCGTTTCTGGTTGGATCGTGAGGTGCCCTCATACGACCTGGACCGCTGGAGCGAAGATCGGGATAAGACACTGGCGACCTCGTCGTCGGGTTCGCACGTGGCCCAGCGGTATGGCGTGGTGGATTTGGATGCCGCCGGCGAGTGGGTACAGACGGATCTCGGCGCGGTCTGGAAGCCGAAGGTGGCGGAAGGTTGGGCGCCATTCCAGAATGGGCGCTGGCGTTGGTACGACGCGCTTGGCTACACCTGGGTGAGCGAAGAAACCTGGGGCTGGGTTCCTTATCATCACGGCCGCTGGACCCGCAAGGGCGACCTCGGCTGGGTCTGGGTGCCGGCTACTTCGCCCGTGTTCAAGCCCGGCGATGTGTACTGGCTGTATAACGCAAAGCTGGCAGGCTGGGGACCGCTGGCGCCGGGTGAAGACTGGCTGCCTTCGGCTGCCCCGGAACAGTTTCTCAATGTAAACACGACCTACGCGAATTTTCAGCAGGATGCGCATGCCATCGACCCGGCGGGCTTCAAGGATCGCCCCAAAGAACCGCTGGGCGTCGCCGTATTCGCGCTGGCGCTGCCGTCGCCGGCCTTCCCGGCATCGCGTTTGGAAGCCACGCGGCCGGTTTTGCGCGTGGGCGCTACTCGCGTCCAGGCGGTGGTTCCAGGTACGACGTTCCCCGAGACCACCGAAGTCCCGCCGCCGGCGCCACCGCCGTTACCGCCGGCGATCATCACCAATCCCGCATCGGATGGGCCGCCAACGGTGTCCTCCGGTCCGCCGCCCGATCCTGGTCCCCCCGGCCCGCCGATGCAGGTGATCTATCCGGTGCCGGTATACACGGGCATCATCGTATTGAATCCGCCGGAGCACCCGGATTATTCGCGGCGCAATCCCAACTCTCCGCAAGGATCGAAGGGGACGTCGTCGCAAAGCACACCGGTATCCGCGCCGCTGAGCATTCCCGGGGGCGGGACGGCGCCGCCGTCAAAGAGAACCACGCCGCTGCCGCCGGCGGGAAATCCGCCCGCTTCATCGAAGCCCGGGCCGACTCCGCCCGTGCCGGCCACAACTACAACCACGCAGCCGACAGCACCTTCCACAGTCCCTGCGCCGCCGCGCGCAAACCCGCTACCACGTCCGGGAAGCATCCCGTCGAACCCGTCGCTCGACCGGCCCGCGCCCGTACCGATTCCCGTGAGCCGCGAGATACCGAGGCTCCCGAAACCGGAGGCGAAGCCGGAGAGCAGGCCCGAGGCCAGGCCTGCACCAAAGGTGGAGAGCAAAGCGGAGGCGAAGGCGGATTCCAAGCCGGATACCGCCCAACCAAAGAAGCCGTAGCCGCCCCGGCCTACTTATGGGCTTCCGACAACGCAGCCAGGACTTCCTCGCTGTGCTTGGCGGGATTCACGCCGGTCCAGACTTTCGCGATTTTGCCCGAAGGGTCGATCAGGAAGGTATTGCGCGATGCCACACCGCGGGGGCTGAGCGAGCCGTACTGGTCCACTACTTTCTTGTCGGTGTCGGAGAGCAGTTTAAATGTCAGGCTCTCTTTGGCGCAGAATTGTTTGTGGCTATCGGTGGAATCCACGCTGACGCCGACGATGGCGGCGTGTTTCTGGTCGTACTTCGGCAGGTCCTGCTGAAAGTTGTGCGCCTCGATGGTGCAGCCTTGCGTCATGTCCTTTGGGTAGAAGTAAAGCACTACCCATTTTCCACGAAAGTCTTTCAGGCTGACCGGGCCGCCTTCCTGCGATGGCAGGGAGAACTCGGGCGCCGCTTGTCCCACCTGGGGCACTTCCGCCGCGCGCACGGCGGCAAATGGTAACACTAGTAACGCGA
Organism: uncultured Solibacteraceae bacterium; assembly: GCA_963792055.1. Classification (GTDB taxonomy): domain Bacteria; phylum Acidobacteriota; class Terriglobia; order Bryobacterales; family Bryobacteraceae; genus Solibacter. Next base: position 551,592 of record CAWBUV010000015.1, read on the forward strand.
CAGCAAGTAAGATGTGTTTCTTCAATTTAGTAACCCTCTTGGAGAAAGCATACAACGTTCCGTTCCAATTCCACAAAGTAAACGGACTTGATCGGACCGGCGGATTCCCCTTTACCGCGGACGCAACAGGCCCGCAGTTGTATCCTGTCTCCGGCGCATACCGCTAGAGCTACAATGTTCAAAATGCGACCGCCCAGAAAGAGCGGCCTTACTGCTGGTCTGCTGCGCCTGGTATTCGCGGATCCTGAAGCTCGTCGCCGCCAATGGAGGTCGTGGGCGCGGACCGGGCCGCGTTCAATGCGGACAATCTGGAATTGACTGCGACGGCGTTGGGGTTGCCGGTCGCTGTCGAAACTACCGCCCATGAAAAGGATCTCGAGGCCCTAAAGCAGAGACTGGCGCGGGCATCATTCTTCCTTTACAAGGAAGGTGGCGAACCGGAATCGCCTGCCTTCAATCCTTACATTGACGATCTTGTCCACAGCGTATCGGAGGATCGCGAGTTTCAGAAAATTCCGTACGATCGGCGATTTCCCGACGGTGGGATCGCGCGCATCTACAAAAATATTCGGTTCGGCCAAAGCCCGCAGACGACGCATTTTGTGAAGGGTGTCTCGCCGGACGCCGATGAGTTTGCGATCGACTTCGGCGGAGTCCTGGCCCTCACCGGTTTCTCCGCCGTCACTAGCGCCAGCGAGGCGACAGTCCGCCTCCGCTGGCGCTGCCTGCGATCTCCCGAGCGTGAATACTGGTGCTTCACGCATTTGATCGATCGCTCCAACCGGATTGTGGCGCAGCTCGATCACGGGCTGCTGGGCGGTCAACCGCCCTTGCGAACGTGGCGCGCCGGCGACAGTGGCGTGGAGGAGATTCGCCTGCGACCGCCCTCTGGTACAGCGTCGGCCGGGCTGCGGCTGCGCTTCGGCATCTACGATCCTCCGAGTGGCGATCGACTGCGGATCGGTCCGCTCCCGCCCCTGGTGGTGCCCCGATTCTCACTGGCGGATCAGGACACCGCACTGCTCGCACCGAATTAGCCCATCAGAATGTGAAGCGCAGTTGCAAGTCGATTTTGCGATTGTAGGTGCTGGGCGCGCCGCCGTGCGACATGACGGCCAGACCGCCGAGGCTGCGGTATTGGCCGAAGTACGGTGAGGAGAGATCTCCGTTGGGCGTGGCGAAGTTGGGGTGATTCAGCGCGTTGAGCGTAGAGGCGGTGAGCACCACGCCGTACCTCTTGCCCGAGGGTGGGCCGCCCGCGTGTCCGCCTCCGGCAGGGGCACCGCCATTGCCCTCCGGACCGAACGTCCAGGTTCGCGATACGCGGAGGGCGTGATTTACCGCCGAGGGGCCGCGTGCGGAATTCCGTCCGATCGCGGGTACGCCCGGGCCCGGATTCAAATTGAAGCAGCCGAATCCGGTTTCGTATTTCAGATTCGGCGAGTGGCATGCGGACGGCGCGGCCAGGGGATCCAGCGCGGGCCGTGCGGCGGGAAATCCCGTGCTGTCGGGATCCAGTCCGGTGGTGATGTTGTAGGGCTGTCCGCTGTTCGCCAGCAGGAACACACTGGCGCTGAATTTCGCCGGCAAGGGAACAGTGATGCCGCCTGCGGCCCGTTGCCGGATATCTCCGTAAGATGACGGGCCCCATTCGGCGCGCAGATTGTACGGATCGGCGGGCAGCCCTTCGTTGTCGGCCATGCCATAAGAGAGCGTGTAGGAGCCAAAGAGAAACAGCTTCCTGTAACTGATGTTGGCGCCCGCCACCAGTTGATTCAGGCGGCTGGTGCCCGCCGATTCGGTCAGGAGGCGAACAGAGCGGTCGCCGGCCGGGTAAATTCCGTGGATCGGCGCATTGATGTTGCGCAAGTTCAACAAGTGCACACCACGGCTGTGGATCCACGTCAGCGTTACTCGCGATGCCTGGTTGAGCTGCCGTTCAGCCCCTACGCTGGCCTGGTACAAGCGCGGCGCTTGCATGCCGCTGTAAGCCGGGCGGAATTGCTGCGGCTGCTGGTTGGTCTCCAGTGCCGCTGCCGGAGGCACCGTGGGATAGAACGCCGGGTTGAGAATTAGATACGACTGCTGATTGGTCCCGTTGTAGCGGAGATTGTTGAGCGTGACGCTGATCGGGATGCGGTCGTAAAAGCATCCGAAACCGGCCCGGATCACGCTCTTCGCCGGACGACTCGGCCTGCCGTCCAGGCCCCAGGCGATGCCCACACGCGGCGCCCAATTGCCGAGACCGCCCAGGTTGTTCTGGACTTCGTAACGCAGCCCGGCGCTCAAGCTGAGGTTCGGCCGCGCGTGCCAGTCGTCGTTGAAGAATAGGCCGGCATCGGTCTGGCTGATTTTGACCGAGGGGTTTCCGGCATTGCGGCTGAACTGCGCGGGTCCGGCGCCGCTGTAGCCCGCCCGTTCCTGTTCGAGTGTCTGCCGGTACTGCTCCAGCGTGTAAAAGGTGAACGTGCCGGCGAAGTTATTCAGTGAGGTATCGTTCAGGCGAGAGTTGCGTAAGCGTCCACCCCACTTGAGCGCGTGTTGCCGCCTCGTAAATATGGAGGCGTTGGTGATCTCCCAATTGTTGGTGGTGGACGCAGAGTTGCCCAGTGGGGAACCGCCGCCAGAGAACGCACCCAGTACATTGATCGCTGGACTGTCATCGCCATTCGCGTAGCGCAGGCCGGACCGCAAATACTGGAAGCGTGTTTCGTTGATTGCCCGCGGGCTGATCGTTGCGGTCTCGGTGGCCTGCACCGTGTGTTCGGTTTGCCGCTCGTTGTAAGCGCGGGATGGCAGGCTGAAATCGCCTACCCCCTGATTGTCGAAGGCGATGCGCAGTTCCTCATATCGCACGGTCAGCGAATTTTGTCGGTTAATGGCGTAGTCGAGGCGCAGGCTCAACGTGGTCCGCACTTGCGGCGAGGGCAACGCTTGATTGATTGTTACAGGGCTCAGGTTGCCATCGAGCGTGGTGGCCAGCACAAATGCGTTTTCACTGATGTTACGCCGCTCCGCATCGAACGTGAACGAGGCCTTGTTCCGCCGCAGCGGTCCACTTAGGTTGAGGCCGTAGATCTGTGCACGGTACGGCGGTCGCGTGGACTGGGTGAGCAGCGGATTGCGCGAGTTCAGTCGCTCGTCGTTGTACTGTGCGAAGGCTTGGCCGTGCAGCAGGTCGCTGCCGGGCTTGGTGAAGATCTCGATGCGCGCAAAACCCGGACGATCGTACTCGGAGGAAAAAGGATTGGCGTTGATCCGCACCTCGCGGATACCAGACTTCGGCGGCAGGCTTCCTCCGGTGAAGCCATCGATAAAAAACTCGCCGCCGCCCGGGCCGGGCGCGGGACCGGCGAGCGCCTGAAGCTGTAGCGCGAGTTCCTCGGGGTCATCCGAGAGGGCCGCGAGTTGTCTCTCACGCAGTACGACGCGGCCGCCATTGGCTTCAGCCGATGCGCCGACGCCACGGAGTTCATCCTCTACGATGACGACCTGCGCTTCTCCGCGGATCGCCAGTTGGGCGTCCAGAATCTGCGGGCGCGCGATCGGGAGTTCCCTTTTCTGTGCCGGTGAAAATCCCTTGGCGGTGATGCGCAGTTGGTAAGTGGCGGACGTCAGGGAGGGGAAGGAATACTGGCCGGTTGGATCGGTTTTCGTGCGCTGCTCCCTTCCCGGGCCGCGAAGGTGGATGACCGCACCGGAGATCACTGCGCCCGATGGGTCTGTGACTCTACCGCGCAGGCTCGGAGTTTCTTGTGCCCGAACGGACGCAAGAAGAGCTAAGAATAAGAATGACTTCATAACGTGAGGGGAGACAGGCCGGAGGCCTGTCTTACTGGAGCATGGTGGGCAGGCTGAAGCCGGTGGGACCGGATAGCATTCCACCGTGCAGGCGATTGATGGCGTCCATGCCGCTCTCGCCGCCGGACGCTGTGCCCTGCGCCATTCTCACCAGGAAATCGGCATTGGCCAGCAGCAGGATCGCGGTTACCGTGTCGTCCTTCATGCCTTTCGTGCCGGTGACGATGACGCTTCCGCCAACCTTTAGGTCGGCGATCTTTGTGGCCGGCAGCCGCTCCATGGCTGTTTGGATGTCGAACTTCGCCGTCGTCGCCGCGGGTACCGTGTGGCCTGCCGGCCGTGGAGCGAGCATGGCGCGCATGTCCGGCATCATCTTCAATTGCGAGTCGCCGGTCACGCGGATGGTCAACGGTTTTTTCGTCATCAATTCCTGAATCTGGATCTCGCCGGTTTCGCGGTTGATCGAGGTGATCGCGCCCATCCGCGTGAGAAACGTTCCGAATACCACTTCGTCCGCCACTAGCTTGGACCCGTCTTCGCTCTTTAATCCCCGCGAGCGTACCTGATCGCCGGGGGAGATCTCTCCGATCCGGCTCGCGACGGCTTCGCTGAACTTCACCGAATCGGGTGCATAGCGGCGGATTTTGGTCTTCTCCGGTTACCGAAATAATGGCGGTGTGAGTGCCCTGCGGCGTGCGAACCTCCAGCGTGATCTCGCCGCCTTTTTGCGACGCCGCAATGCCGGAGATGCCTCGCTTCTGCCAGTCCAGCTTCTCGGCTTCGTTGCGCCTGACGATATCGTTCGAAGAAACCAGCACGATGCGGCGCGCCTCCACCATGCCGGGAACGAAGGACACCAGGATGCGGTCTCCCGCCAGAATCGAGGTAACGGCCGCCGGGGTGGCTTTGCTCAGACCGCGTTCGCCTGGCGGAATCTGCACCACCTCGGTATCCGTTCCGAACAGAATGAACGACTTCTCGCCCGCATCGGTCTGAATGCCGATCTCAAATGGGTTCGTTTTGAACTCGGTCACGGTGCCCAGAATCGTTTTCGTCGTCTGGGCGCCGGCCAGGGCGGCCAGGCCAGCCAGTACCGCTGCGATTCTCCGCTTCATATGCGGGTGGCGCTCCAATCACCGCCTTCCGGCTCCGTGACGCCGTTCATCTTCTTCCCGTCCACGGTGCCGGAGAACGTGATCTTCTGGCCTTCCTGAACCTCGATGGTGAACGAAATCTTCTTGCCATCCACTGTGCCGGCCAGCGCCATCGACCCCATGTGTTCCACATCGCACGTGCCGGTGATCTTCGTGCCGTCCTGCTTGACCTGTAGCGCAGCCTTCATCGGTCCGTGAGGGGTCTGCAACGACATCTGCCACTGGCCCGCAATGGCCGCGGCCGCGCTCTTGGGCGCTGCGCCATCCTGCGTCATCATGGCGTGGACGTGTTGATGGATATCGCACGACAAACTCAATCCCGCAAGGGCAACCACCGAAAGCAGCATCTTCATGTTTCACTCCTGAGATCGAAGATAAGGTCAGGCGGTGGGAGCGCTCAACGGAAATGTATCGAGCGCGAACGGTTTCGCATGAGCGCGGAAATTCCGGCGGCGAGCGAGCGGCGCTACAGACCGGGAATTCGCTGGCGGAGCGACCGTGCCTGGCGCTCACTCACCACAATTTCAGTGGCAGCGGCATCCGGCATGACCAGCAGAAAACCACTCTTGAAGTACGGGCGAATCTCGCGAATTCGCGTGAGATTCACCAGTACCTCGCGGCGAGCGCGGAAAAATGTATCCGCCGGCAGGCTCGCTTCCAGCTCGCCAAGCTGATAGTTTACGGTGAACGTATCGGTTACCGTGTGCGCCTTCACCACGCCGTCTTCCACCTGAAACCAGCAGATCTGTTCGGGCGGGGTAAGCACCAGCCTGTCGCGTTTGCGGCAGACAATCTGATGCAGGAGCTTGGGCGATTCGCGAGCCACCTGCAAAACGCGCTTCCGTTCGTGCTCCGCCTCGCCCGCGCTCTTTCCCAGCTTGCGTGCGCGGTCCACGGCCTGGGCAAGCCGTTCCGGTTCCAACGGTTTAACCAGATATGCCAGGGCATTAGCCTCGAATGCGGCCAGCGCGTGGCGATCGTAACCGGTGACGAAGATGACCAACGGCATGGTCACGGTGGGCGGAACGGCTTGCAGCACTTCGAAGCCCGTCAGGCCTGGCATCTGGATGTCGAGAAACAACAGCTCGGGCTGCAACTCTTCGATCTTCTCCACCGCTTCGAGTCCATCACGGGCCTCCCCCACCACCTCAATGTCCGGATAGGCAGTCAGCATGCGGGCGAGGCGGGCGCGCGCGGACTCCTCATCGTCAACGATCATGCTTCTCATGCAGGGTTCACCGCCTCCCCGTATGGGATCCGCAAGGCCACCGTAGCGCCTCCTCCCTCGCGCGGCTCGAGCTTGATGGAAGAGCGATCACCATAGAGCGTGCGCAGCCGCGCGGCGACATTGGTCAGACCATGGCCCTGGTTCGACACCGCCGCGGAGGCGGGTCGCGGTCCCATCCCGTCGTCCTCAATTTTCACGCAAACCTGGTCCCTCTCAAGGTGTGCCGAGATCCAAATGTTGCCCGGTCCGGGCTTCGGCCCCAGTCCGTGCTTCATGGCATTCTCCACCAGGGGCTGCAGGATCAGCGAAGGAATCGGCTGGCCGGCGGCGTCCGGGGCAATGTCGATGATGACGCGCAGGCGATCCCCAAAGCGCGCCTCTTCAATGGATAGATAGGTGCGCAGAAATTCCACTTCCTCGCGGATAGTGGTCATGGAGCGGCTGGAGTGCGCCAGCACGTGCCGGAATACGCTGGCCAGGCGCAGGGTCATGGCTTCCGCGCGCGGCGGGTCCCGCACGATCAGATCGGCGATCGTATTCAGCGAATTGAACAGGAAATGAGGATTAATCTGGGCGCGTAGGGCGCGCAGTTCCGCCTCCGCCACCTGCTGCAGGAGCAGCGCCTCGCGACTCTGGCGCTCGATTGCCTCGCGTTCGCGATGCAAGTGCGTCGAGCCGATTGCCGAACTGCGCCGCCGACGGACGCGCAAGAAGTTCAGGTCGAGCGAAACCAAGCCGGGGGCGAGCCGGGCCAGGCGAGAGCATCAGGACATGCGTGATGCGGCCCGCCGAAGCCACCGGGATCAGAACTTCGGCATTGGCCAGCGGGAGTTGCGCGCGCCAGGGGTCGGAGTGGTTGAGTTCGATCACCTCTCCTTCCAGAAGTGCCGCGGACCATTGAGACGGGAGGCAGGCTATCCACCGCGATCACGCGCGCGCCGCTCAATTGCAGAGCGTCGCGTGACGGTTGTCTCCACCGCATGCGGCGATTTCGGTTTCGAGTTGAAGTTGGCCCAGGTGGTTGGCGAGTTGCCGGGTGGCCGCCCGGTAGTCCGCCGGCCGGAAGAGCCACCGGTTGACCAGCCCGCTGAGGCGTTCGTCAACGAAGGTGAAGGAGAGCAACAGCGCTCCGGCGAGTAGAATGACGCCGAATACGTGGACCGCCGCCGGGGTCTGCGTCTGACGCGCGAGATGCAGCAGTATCGACGATTGCGCAAAAAACGCGAGGAGCGAGGCCCACAGTCCGGCCAGCAGGATTCGAATGCCGTACCGCACAAACAGGTCGGCGAACCGAAAGCGCGCGAAAAGGAAGAAGGCGCAAAGCACCACCAGCAAAACCATGTGCGCGCCCACAAACCAGACCGCCGAGCCAAAATGCGTCGAGGGCCTGGCCGAATTGGTCACCGCCATGGCCGCGGCGGCGACGCAAACGGCCGCAACAATCGCCAGGGAAGGCAGGTAGACGGCCCGCGGGGTTGAGCTGGGACGCAGGGAAATGGCGGCCCCCAGCAACAGAAGCGCTGCCGCGCTGTAGGCGGTGACCAGCTTGAAGCCGGCAAACAAGTCCGGGGCGAAGCCATGAATTGCGCCGACCCAGAAGGGCAAGGCAATGGCGATTGCGACCAGCCAGGCCGTTCCGTGCAGAACCCTCGCGGCCGTCTTTTGCCACGCCAACAATGCGAAAGGACGCCATACGGCCAGCACCGCGACGGGAAACGCCGTCACGGCAGAGTACTGGATCGCCTGGGCTACCAGCGCATGGTGTCCCTGGCGCGGAAGACCAGCGGCGAAAAATGCCGCTCGCACCAGACCGCCGGCGCACCAAAGCATCGTACATACGGCGAAACCGATGTTGACCAGCGGTGTTCCGGGCAGCTTCGATGCCCGCAATGTCAGCACCAGAAGCAGAACCGTAATCAGCAGTCCTGTGGTGTAGGCGATCAGATCGCCCGCGAAGAATGCGCTGGTGGAAACGGTGCCATGCAAGCCACTCATTAGAATAGCGGCAGACCGCGCCGAGCGTCGAGAAGCGGAGCGCGAGCGCGGATAATTGTAGGTTGAGCGCCACCTCCGCGGTCTGTGCGGGCGCGCCCTCTTTTCGCCGTCGGAAACATTAAGAGCCTGTTCTGTGAATTGACTTCTCCGCCAGACGGGTTATCATTTGGATTACTCCCCCGATAGATCCGCGAAGGCAAGCGTGAACTTCACAAAAAATCCCGTCATTCTTCAAACTGATCTGCCGGCATCGAGCGCCATGCGCAAGGCAAAGTGCGCGACGTGTACAGCGTGGACGCAGACCGTCTGCTGATCATCGCCACCGACCGCATCTCGGCATTCGACTACATCCTGCCCACCGGAATCCCCGACAAAGGGCGGGTGCTCACTCAGCTCTCGATCTTCTGGTTCGACTTTTCTGCGCGACGTGACGCCGACCCATTTCCTGACCGCGAACGTGGACGAGTATCCGGAAGCGCTGCATGCCGTTTCGCGATCAACTGGAAGGCCGCTCGATGCTGGTGCAAGCGCGCCAAGATGATCGAGATCGAGTGCGTCGCGCGCGGCTACATCTCCGGTTCGGGCTGGAAGGAGTATCGCGAGCGCGGCACAGTGTGCGGCATCCAACTGCCCGCCGGCTTGCGCGAAAGCGACAAGCTTCCCGAGCCGATCTTCACGCCCGCCACCAAGGCGCAATCGGGACACGACGAAAACGTCAGCTTCGAGCACGTGGTGCTCGCTGATCGGCGAGGACCTGGCGAAACGCCTGCGCGATCTGACCCTGGAGATCTACTCGCGCGCGGCGCGGTACGCCGAGACCAAGGGCGTCATCATCGCGGATACGAAGTTCGAGTTCGGATTCGTGGACGGACGAGCTGGTGCTGGGCGATGAAGTGCTGACGCCCGATTCTTCGCGGTTCTGGCCGGCGGAAACGTACCGGCCGGGCGGAGCTCAGTATCAGCTTCGACAAGCAGTTCGTGCGCGACTACCTGGAATCGATTCACTGGAACAAGCAGCCGCCCGCGCCGCCGCTGCCGGAAGAGGTGGCGGAGAAGACCGCCGAGAAGTATCGGCAGGCCTACCAGATCCTCACCGGCCGCGCACTATGAACTGGCTGGATTTCGTGCTGGTGCTGATTCTGGTCGCCAGCGGTGGTCGCCGGTTTTCGCCGCGGGCTCTCCCGGCAGATTATCGGACTGGTTTCTGGTGTGTTAGCGCTGCGTACTGGGCATCTGGTTCTACGGAACGGTCGGCTTTTACCTGTTACCTTATGCCAGTTCCCGGACGATGGCGAACGCCGGCGGCTTCGCGGTGGTATTCTGCGGCGTGCTGTTGTTGGGTGCGCTGGTGAGTGTCGTGGTCGGCAGATTCTTGAACGTTACGGGACTCTCCATCGTCGATCATCTGTTGGGAGCGGGCTTCGGCCTGCTGCGTGGATTGGTATTTGCAGTGGCAATCATTATGGGAGTGATGGCGTTTTCGCGGGGCGACAATCCCCCCGCAGGCGATGGTCAACTCCCGGATGGCCCCTTATGTAGTGGATGCGGCGCGCGTCGTCGCGGCAATGGCGCCACACGAATTGAAAGAGGGCTTCCGTCAGGACCTACGCCCAGGTGAAGGCGGCCTGGAGCGATGCGCTGCGAAAAAGGGATTCGGAAATTGCCGAACGGGGAGATGAAGAAAGATGAAAGACGGATTTGACGGGCTGGTGGAACACCTGCTCGACGGCGGACTCTTCCTGCAACAGGCCATCGAGATCCTGGAAAAGAGCATGATACAGGGCGCGCTCGCAGAAGCAACCAGGGCAACCAGTGCGCTGCAGCAAAGCAACTCGGAATCCACCGCAATACCCTGCAGCGGAAGATGGTGACCTACGAGGTTGGCGGTGCGCGTCCGCGTGCGCGGCGGAAACCAATGACGCGTGCCGGCGCAACCGCGTAAAAAAGGGGCGGCTACCGCGTAGACATGGACCTATTGATCTTCGACCTGGACGGCACGCTGATCGATTCCAAGCTGGATCTGGCGCACGCCGTGAACGCGACACGTTCGCACATGGGAATGGGCGCGCTCGATCACGAGCGGGTATATTCCTACGTGGGCAACGGCGCCCCCGTGCTGATTCGCCGGGCGATGGGCGAGCAGGCCACCGAACCGCAAGTGCAGGAGGCGCTGGAGTTCTTCCTGGAGTACTATCGCGATCATTACCTGGACTACACTACGCTTTATCCTGGCGTGCGCGAGGCTCTCGACCGCCTGCGTGACGGCGGCAAGCGAATGGCCGTGCTCACCAACAAGCCGGTGCGTATCAGCCGCGCAATTCTCGACGGGCTGGGCGTCGGAGGACATTTCTTCCAGGTCTACGGCGGCAACAGTTTCGATTTGAAGAAGCCCGACCCGATCGGCGTGCAGACGCTGATGCTCGAGTCCGGCATTTCTGCCGATCGCACGCTCATGATCGGCGATAGCAGCGTGGACATACAGACGGCGCGCAATGCCCGCATCGCATCTTGCGGTGTGACTTATGGGTTCCAGCCTGAAACGCTGGCCGACCCGGCGCCGGACCGCCTGGTGGACCGCATGGAACAATTGGCCGACTGGCTGCTCGGCAACAACGGAGAAAAATGAACCATCGTCCCGGCGCCATCGTGCCCGTCACTGGCATTTATTGGTGCAGCGTCTGCAAGACACCCCAACGCTTGATCGAACAGCAGGAGTTCCCGACTTGTCCCAACCTCTGCGGCCGGGGGCTGTGGGAACTTGTTGAAGACCAGGGCGGTCCTGGCGAATAGATGGCGCGAATCCGCATACTCCTGGCTGACGACCACACCGTCATGCGGCGTGGGTTGCGGTTGTTACTCGAACAACAAGCGGATTTCCAGGTGGTGGGCGAAGCTGACGATGGCCGCCAGGCAGTGGAGATGGCCGGCTCTCTTCATCCCGAGGTGGCAGTTCTCGATATCGGCATGCCGATGTTGAACGGCATCGAGGCAACGCGCCAGATTGTCACAGCCGACGCGGCAATTGCGGTGGTGGTGCTCAGCATGCACTCGGACGAGACTTACGTCTTGCGCGCATTGAAGGCTGGGGCCAAAGGCTACCTGTTGAAGAATTCCGCCGAAACCGACTTGATCCAGGCGGTTCGCGCGGTCGCCGAAGGAAAGTCGTTTTTCAGTCCGGCAATCGGCAGAATGCTGCTGGAAGACTACATGCGCCAGGTGGCGAAACGGGAAGTGGAGGACAGTTACGATCTGTTGACACCACGCGAGAAGGAGATCCTGCAGTTGGTGGCGGAAGGAAAGACCAACAAAGAAGTCGCCAACATCCTGAAGCTCAGCCTCTACACGGTGGAAAGCCATCGAGGCAACATTCTCGAAAAGTTGAATCTGCACTCGGTGCCGGAGTTGATCCTGTATGCCGTCCGCAAGGGGATCATCTCATAAGCCCGATCGGTCCGACGCTTGCGCAATCGGGACTTCGGCAACCACGGTCGTGCCCTTGCCCGGTTGCGATGTGACTTGAAGCGTGCCGCCTACCTGCCGCAGGCGCTCTTCCATTCCTACCATCCCCAGGCCACCAAGGTTCTCCACGTCAAATCCGATCCCGTCGTCCTGCACGCTGAGCACCAGGCTGCCCGGGATACTGCTTCAGTTCGATCTGGACCGTTTTGGCCTGGGCGTGGCGAGCTACGTTTTGTAGCGCCTCCTGTGCGACGCGGTAGAGGCAGATGCTGACTCCTTCGGGCAGATCCTCCGCCTCCGCTTCGGCCGATACCTTGACGGCCAGCCCGGTTCGCCGGGAGACTTCGCGCGCCTGCCATTGTATGGCGGCCGTCAAACCCAGATCATCCAGCATCGATGGCCGTAACAAGAGAGCGATATCCCGGACCTCGTTGACGCTGGTGTCGGCCAGCCGGCGGATCGAGTCCAGAAGTTCCCGGCTCTGCCTATCGCTCTCCGGAATGCGTTTCTGTAGATTGCCGGCATCCACCAACAGGGCATTGAGCGTCTGCCCCACTTCGTCATGCAGTTCTCGGGAGATGGACTTCCTTTCCTGTTCCTGCGCGGCGACCAGGCGTTGCGACAGCTTGCCCATTTCGATGCGGCCGGCGGCCACCTGGTCGTATCGCAAGCGGGTTTCCCGTTCCAGCCGCGATATGTAAATCGCGCTCCCGATCGCCAGAATCGTCGCGGCGCCCAAGCTCAACAGGAACGTCCACATCAATTCGGAGCGTAAATCTCCGAATCTCGCGGCCATCAGAGACTCTCCGTACGCCGCTTGGCGTGAATGCGCGTCATCGATTTCCGACGTGATCTCCACGATGGAAACCCGGCTCGGCAAGACCGCGGAATTGTAGAAGGCCATCCCGGCGATTCGGCGTTCGCGATCGGACCATTCCAGGCTCGGGCTGATAGAGTCGCAGTACCGCTCGATTTTTTCCTTCAGATTGGCGACCAGGGCGGCTTCGTCTGCGTTAGGGGTGACGGCATAAGAATTGAGACCCTGTTGGAGATCTGCCCAGGCCTGGCGGATCTGACTGATATCCTCAACGCTGCGGCTCTCATCCGGATCCATCAAATAGTCGCGGACGAACGTGTCGGAGAGAAGCAGCTTGGTCCGGATCGAAACCAGCGTTCCGGTGCGCGCCGCGGAGTTCGCACGGATCGCATCGGTCTGCTCGCGAATGGCCCTGAGCACGCGCACTGCGTCGATTCCGGCGGCGAGCATCAGCAAGGATCATGCCGCTGAGGCCGGCGGCGAGGATCAGGCGGATACGGCGGTGCGCGGCCTCAAGCGCCGGTTCACGAATGGGAATATTGCTTTCCGGTCCGATGACGTTCGGATTTCCAACGGACATGGGTCACCTTAACCATGATGGCAGACAGGCGCGCCCGAATCGAGCGCCAGAAGGAGCGAGGATCGGTAATCCGCGGCTGCGTAGCCTCGCGAATCGCCGTTAACACCCTCGCTGATCGTTCACGCGCGCGTCTCGGGTCGCTGATTTCAAGTTCCAGCCAGTGCGCACACTCCAGGGCGCCGAAAAGGTCGCCCAGGTGGGCTGGCTTGGGGACAACATCGAGGGCAAATCGGGATAGCATGAGTTGCCAAAGATGCGGGTCTAGGGCTGTGAGGATAATCTTCGGCGTGTTGGGATGCTTTTGATCGAGTTTCTGGAGGAGTTCCAGCCAGGGTTCGAACGTACGGTCAATGTCAATCAACAGGATCTTCGCGGCTGTAATCGCTAACAGAATTTCGGCCTCTCGCGCGTCGCTCGCATGATAGGCACGGATTCCGCCTGTCGATAGCCGGTGGTTCAAACTGGCGGCATCCTGCCCCGATGTGGAAAGAAATACGCAAGAGAATCGTCTGGCTGGGGCCAGCTTGGGAAGCGGCTCGGGCCCTACCTTGAGAAAGCGTCCGGTTTGATTGTCTCGGGTACACGTCAGCTTGAACGTCTCCTGTCTCATGGCCCGGTTCTCTCTCCCTTACTTAGTGTAGGGACGAGTGGGTTTCGCAGGACATCGCCTGGAGAGGGCAGAAGTTCGAACTTTGTGACGGGGGTTACAGGGGGATAACGCCTATCCCCTCCCCAGGAGTGCACTTTCCCCCTGCGGAGGCTATGGGTTAAAAACGCATGCGGCTTTAGTCTGTAATTGGGGCCGGATGAGGAACTTAGGTGCCCGTCCCGCCCAGCCTCCCACAGGCGTTGGGAGGCCGCCAAGAAGGAGGCAAGATGAGATTCGGAAACTATTGGGGTAGCCGCCCGAAAGCGGCGGTCTTCGCCGTGGCGACCTTAACGATTGGATGCGCCATCGGTGTGGCGGCTGTTGCTGCGGCACATCATACCGGGCCTTGGCCGGCGGCAACCATTAAAGAAGCGACTCCATTCCGGTACGGAAGACACGCGGGGCTATTCGCGGGTAGTCAAGGAAGTCGTCCCGGCAGTGGTGAACATTTCCACGTCGCGCGTTACCAAACAGCAGACCGGGATGGAGGGCCAGCCGCAGTTGGATCCGTTCTTCCGCCAGTTTTTCGGCGACGAAGGCCCCGGTCGTTTCAACGCTCCCAAGGAGCGCCGTGAAAAGAGCTTGGGCTCCGGCGTAATCGTGAGTCCCGAAGGGTACGTGATGACCAACAACCACGTGATCGACCACGCGACTGAGATTACCGTGACCTTGCGCGATAAGCGCGAGATGAAGGCCCAAGTCGTGGGCACGGATCCGCGCACGGATATCGCACTGCTGAAGATCGAACGGAAGCAACTTCCCGTATGTGACGCTGGGCGATTCTTCGAAGGTGCAGGTGGGTGACGTTGCCCTCGCTATCGGCAACCCGTTCGGCGTGGGCCAGACCGTCACCATGGGTATTGTCAGCGCCATGGGCCGCGGCTAATCTCGGCATCGAAGAAGTGGAAGACTTCATCCAGACGGATGCGCCGATCAATCCCGGCAACTCGGGCGGTGCGTTGATTGACGACGAAGGACACCTGATCGGAATCAATACCGCGATCCTTTCCGGAAATTCCGGCGGGAACCAGGGTATCGGTTTTGCGGTGCCTGTGAACCTGGCGCATCACGTGATGGACCAGCTTTTGAAGAACGGTAAGGTCGAGCGCGCTTACCTGGGCATTCTGCCACAGGACGTGACGCCGGCGATCGCCAAGGCGTTCGGCGTGAAGGAAGCCAGGGGTGCATTGGTCGGCGAGATTACCGCCGAACAGTCCGGCCGCCGCAAAGCGATCTGAAGCAGGGCGACATAATTGTTGCGGTGAACGGAAAACCGATCGACGACGCCAATCAACTGCGTCTCGAGATCGGGCTTCTCTCGCCGGGAAGTACGGTGAACCTGAGTGTACTGCGCAGCGGTTCGGCGCAGCAGGTCGCGGTGAAGATGGGGTCCTTCCCTTCGAAGGAAGAGCGGGCCTCGATCGAGAAGGAGGGGACGAACAGCTCCCTGGACGGTGTTTCGGTGCAGAGCCTGACGCCGGAAACCGCGCGGGAAATGAAGCTGGACCCCGAAACCAAGGGCGTGGTGGTGGCCGATATCGATCCGTCCAGCCACGCGGCGGATGCGGGTCTTCGCGAAGGCGATGTGATCCAGCAGGTGAACCGGCAGCCCGTAAAGAGCGTGCAGGACTTCAACCGTGCGATGGCATCGGCCAAGAAGGACGATCCGACGCTGCTGCTGGTCAATCGGGAAGGTAACACCCTGTACGTCGCAGTCTAATTCCCGGGCCGCACGGGAGAGGTAGTCCCAGAACGAAATGCAACCGCCAGCCGGGTGTCACCGGCTGGCGGTTTCGCGTTTCGGAGCCCCGACCGTTAGGGAGGGGTCGCCCCGAAAGCACTAATCGTAGACAAAGTGCAGGACTTTCTTGAGGTCTTCCCAGGCTTCGCGCTTAGCGTCCTGGTTATATTGCCGCAACAGGTACGAGGGATGGTAAGTGACCATCACCGGAATGTCCTGCCACTTGAACCATTTTCCGCGCATCTTCGTGACGCCTTCCTTGTGGCCGGTGAGGGCGCGCGAGGCGACCCGCCCAGCGCGCAGATGGCCTTCGGGCGGATCGGCAGAGAGCTGCCGGTGCAGGAACTGGCCGCAAATCTCCATTTCATCGGGCTCCGGGTTACGATTCTCCGGCGGCCGGCACTTCACCACATTGCAGATGTAGATATCCTTGCGAAGGATTTCGATGCCTTCCTTCTTCGCCGTGCTTTCGATCATCTGGGTGAGCAACTGCCCGGCGCGGCCCACGAATGGGATGCCTTGCGCGTCTTCATCGGCGCCTGGGCCTTCGCCGACGAAAACCAGCGGCGATTGCGGATTGCCGACGCCGAAGACGATCTTGCTGCGGCCCTCATGCAGGCGGCAGCGGCGGCAATCGCCGATGTCTTCGATGATTTTGAAAAGCGTATCGTTGGTAGGGGCGAGGGGCGGAAGATCCATAGCGATGACAGTTTTGGCGGCGATGGCAGGTGTCTCCGGCGGCGGCGCCGCCGCGACCGCCGGTGCAGGGGGCGCCTGGCGGTACAGGGTCTTGATGCCCAGGTCCTGGTAGAACTCGAGGTACTGGCGGAGAAGTTCAGCGTCCATTGGCGGCATGCAGGGCAAGGCGCAGATTCAGGACTTCATCGAAAATACGGTCGGCGATGGCGCGCTTAGAGGCGCGGGGCAACGCAATGGATTCACCGGTACGCAGCGCGAGCACCACTTCGTTCTCGTCGGATTCGAAGCCGAGATCGGTGCCGCCCACAAGATTGCCGACCACCATGTCGCAGTTCTTGGATTCCAGTTTGCGGCGCGCTTCCTGCAGCAAATTCTGCGTTTCTGCGGCGAAACCCGACCAGCAGGAAATCGCCCTTCTTGCGCCCCAGTTCCGCCAGGATGTCCGGGGTGGGGTCGAGTTCCAGCGAAACCCGCGCGGCAGTCTTCTTGACCTTCTGATCCGGGACCTTGCTGAGGTGGAAATCGGCCACGGCGGCCGCCTTGATCACGATGCCGGCGGCAGGAAGATGCTCCATCACCCGATCGCGCATTTCCACTGCGGTGCGCACCGGCACGACTTCCACACCGTCGCGGCGGGGCCAGATGGACCGGGCCGGAAACCAGAATGACCCGCGCGCCGCGGGCGGCGGCCGCTTCGGCAAGCGCGTAGCCCATCTTGCCGCTCGAACGGTTGGAAATGTAGCGCACCGGGTCGAGCGGTTCCTGCGTAGGTCCCGCCGTGATCAGCACGGTCTCGCCTTCGAGATCGCGGCGCCGGCTGGCCGCGCGCTCGATGGCCGCAGCGATGGCTTCCGGGTCGGCCAGGCGGCCGGGGCCGGTCATCCCGCAGGCCAGGTATCCGCTGCCCGGTTCCACGATCGTGTGGCCGCGCTTGACCAGCGTTGCCAGGTTGGCCTGGGTGGCCGGATGCTGCCACATATTGACGTTCATGGCGGGAGCAATCACCACCGGACCGGTGAAGGCGAGGTAAAGCGTAGTGAGGAAATCGTCGGCCAGGCCGTGCGCCAGTTTGGCCATCAGGTCCGCCGTGGCTGGCGCGATCACCAGCAACTCGTGCTCCTGCGCCACGGAGATGTGTTCGATCGCGTTTTCGATGGCGAACAGATTGGTGAGGACTTTGCGGCCGGTCAGCGCGGCGAAGGTGAGGGGGCGGACGAACTCCTCCGCTGCAGAGGTCATCACGACTTGAACCTGGTGGCCCTGCTGCATCAGCAGACGCGCCAGTTCCGCGGATTTATAAGCTGCGATGCCGCCGCCAACCGCGAGGAGGACCTTCATACGGGCTTAGAGAATGGTTTCGGGAAGCGGATCGTGATGGCTATTCGCCAGCGGTCCGGTAAGATCGTACTTCACCAGGCCGCGGCGCACTTCTTCCATGGCGATGATGGTGGGCTTCTTGGAAGACGTCGGCAGCACCGGCCGCGCACCCCCCTGCAACTGCCGCGCGCGCTTGGCGGCGACGATGATGAAGCGGTACGTGCTCTGCTCCGGATCGTCGGGCAGGGTGCAGTGTGCGTTATTGCGGGGCGCCTTGTTTTCAGCCATTCGTCAATACCTCAACCTTGAAATGTTTCCAAAATCGGCCGGATCTGGTCTTCGATTCTGGTTCGCCGGGCCCGCTCGGCGCGAACAATCGCGCTCAAAGTCGCCTCGGCTTCCGCCAGATCCCGGTTGATCAAAACATAATCGTAATCTTCGTACTTGCGAATCTCTTCGGCCGCTTCCTTCAGCCGCCGCGCGATCACGTCTTCGCGATCTTCACTCCGCGCGCGGAGCCGCTGCTCCAATACGACACGCGAAGGGGCCAGGATAAATATGGTAACGGCGCCCGGGATCTTCTCTTTCAATTGTCTCGCACCTTGGACGTCGATGTCGAGTACCAGGTCCTTCCGGCCGGCGCGGGCCTGTCTCGAGTTCGCTGCGGTGGGTTCCGTAATAGTTGCCAAATACCTGAGCCCATTCGAGAAACTCGTCGCGGGCCAGCATCGCCTCGAACTCCTCCCGGGAGACGAAATGATAGCTTTGCCCGTCCACTTCCTGTCCCGCGAGGCTTGCGGGTGGTATAAGACACGCTGAACATCAGCCGGGAACGGTGCTCACAGCAGGCGGGATCCGACCGGAACGTCGATTCTGCCCGGAGACCGCCGAGGGCGCAGAGACTGATGAAAACTGTCGTAGCTCGATTCCAGTGACGTGTTCATGTTCGCGTCTGCTCCCGACATCTCTCGATCTTGTCGATCTCGCTCTTGGCGCTCAGGGCCAGATCGGTGATGGTCAAACCCAGGTCGCCTAAGCCTCCCGTCTTCGAAAGTACGGTATTGGATTCGCGATTCATCTCCTGTAACAGGAAATCCAGGCGCTTGCCGATTTCGCCGTCGCCGGTCAGCATGGTCTCCAATTGCGCGGCATGGGTGCGCAGCCGCATCAGTTCCTCGGCGATATCGCTTCGATCGGCCAGGATAGCAGCTTCCTGCGCAAGCCGCTGGGGTTCGATGCCTGCCCCGCGCAGCAGGTCGGCCAGTTTTTCACGCAGCCGCTTCTGGAAGGCGGCGACCGCGCCAGCGCGAATTTCTTCCATGCGCGACACCAGCTCGCAGATGTTCCGGCATCGCTGCCGCATTTCCTGGGCCGTGGCTGCGCCTTCCCGCTCGCGGCTGCGATTGAGAAGAGCGACGGCTTCGGCGGCGGCTTCGAGGACCGCCTTGGTCACGTCCTCGCCGAGTTCCTCCTCATCGCCCGTGCTGAGCATGCCGGGGATGCGCAGCGCGCTGTTCAAGTCGGGCTGCGCATCGATTGCGTAAAGTTGCGCCGCTTCACGGAAGGCCGCCATGTAGGCGTGGAACATCGCCCGGTTCAACGGCGCCGCCTCGCCCACCTCAGTTCGGCGTGAGTCCCACGTGGATCTGCAGATGGCCGCGCGCCACGCCGCTCTTGATCACGGCGCGGACATCGTTTTCCAGAGCATCGAGTTCGTTCGGCAGGTGGAAGTGCAGGTCCAGGCCGCGATGGTTCACGCTCTTCAGACTGAGGACGAGCTCGCCTTGCGGGATCTCTTTCCGGACGCGGGCAAAGCCCGTCATACTGCGTACGCTCACAGGTCTACCACCGATCCGGCATCCTCGAATTGGAGTTCGTGGAGCCGCTGATAAATTCCGCCACGGGAGATCAGTTCATCGTGGCTGCCGATTTCCCGGATCTGCCCCTTTTCCAGCACCACAATCTTGTCCGCCCGGCGGATGGTGGAAAGCCGGTGCGCGATAACGATTACGGTGCGGTGCTCCATCAGGTTGGCCAGCGCCTTTTGTACCAGCATTTCGCTCTCGGTGTCCAGATGACTGGTGGCTTCGTCCAGAATCAGGATGGGCGCGTTCTTCAGCAGCGCCCGCGCGATGGAGAGGCGCTGCCGCTGTCCCCCGGAAAGCTTGACGCCGCGATCGCCGATCACGGTCTCGTAGCCTTGCGGAAGGCGCATGATGAAATCGTGCGCGAGCGCCGTTTCGGCCGCCGCGCGGATGGCTTCGCGCAGGCACTCCCTGGCGGCCGTAGGCGATATTGTTGGCGACTGTATCGTTGAATAGAAACGTGTCCTGCGCCACCAGCCCGATGTGGTCGCGCAAGACTGGCCAGGTTGAAGCTGCGCACGTCGCGGCCGTCGATCCGCACGCTGCCCGCCGTGGGGTCATAGAAGCGCGGCACCAGGTTCGCAACCGTCGTCTTGCCGCCTCCGCTCGGCCCGACGAGGGCGACTACTTCGCCGGCTTTGACCTCCAGGTTCAAACCTTGGAAGCGGAAACCGCTCGGGCGAGCCGGGATAATGAAAGGCGATGTTTTCGAAGACGATGCGGTCCTGCAATCCCGTTAGCCGGGGCGCGCCGGGCGCATCGACCACGTCTTCCTTATGATCGAGGTATTCGAATACCTTTGTGGGATGCGCCCAGCGCCTGCTGGAAAATGTTGTAGATACCGACCAGGCGCTTCAGCGGTTCCAGCAGCATGAGCAATGCGGTGAGAAAGCTGGTGAAGGTGCCCGAGGTGAAAGTGCCGCCCTTAATCTGCAAACGCGCGTAGTGCAACAGGCCGACAATGGTGAGCGCGGCGCAGAAATCGATCACCGGCGAGGATAGCCCCTGCTGCAGCACGTAGCGCACGTTGGTTCGGAACAGGCGGTTGGAGGCCTCGCGGAAGCGGCGGGATTCGTAGTTCTCGGCGGTGAAGGCCTTCACCACCATGTGCCCGCTCAAGCGTTTCCTGAAGAATCTGGTTGATCTCGGCCTGGCGATCCTGCGTATTACGGCTGGTGCGGCGGATGCGCCGGCCCATGCGCATGGTGGGCAGCATCACGGCGGGCACCACGACCAGGCAGATCAGCGCGAGCCGCGGATCGTTGCTGAAAAGCACGTACAACAGAAAGACCGCCGAGAAAAACTGCCGCAGCAAATCCGCCAGAATCTGCGAAGTGGCCACCTGGACTTTGTCGACGTCGTTCATGATCGACGACATCAATTGGCCGGTGGAGTGGGCTTCGAAGAACTCCGCGCCCTGCTTGAGGACCTTATCGAAGACCGCGTTGCGCAACCGGGTGACGCTGGCGAATCCGGCGTAGCTGACCAGGTAGTTGCCCAGATAATCGCAGATCCCCTTGATGAAGAACGCCAGCAGGAGGGCGGTGGCGATCATCGTCCAGGCACTCCCGCGGAAAGGGATGAAGCTGTCGAGATAGATCTGCCGCCCCAGGAAAGGATGGGGCAGCAGCGGAATCGGTCCCTCCGGAGCGTTCGGGATGAGGACGCGATCGAAGACCGGTCGAATGAGCAGCGGCACGGTGCCCTGCGCAGCGCCGGCCAGAGCCATCAGTACGACGGAAAGCAGGATCTGCGGCCAGTACTTGCGGCCATATGACATGAGGCGCAGGAGCTGATTCATGCCGGCACCCGCAAGCGCTGCAGCGCGCCGAGCACCTGGGAGACCGCGACGTCTGAAATTCCACCATCCGCGCAGATCGCCTCACCGGCAGTTCGCCACGGTCCCCAAATGGCGGGATCGCTAGGGCCGAAGACGACGACAGAAGGCACGCCGAACGCGGCGGCCATATGGGCCGGGCCGGAATCGTTGCCGATGAAGAGTGCCGCGGAAGCGAGCAGCGATTTCAGCTCGGAGAGCGACGATTGCAGAGTGGGATATCGGCTGAATGGTGTGAGATCGTCGGCGCACCCGCCGATGAAGACGGGGGAGTAGCCGCCCTGTGACAGATGGTCGGCGACAGCCAGGAAGTTGGCCGCCGGCCAGGACTTCTCCGCCTGGGCCGCAACGGCGTGAATGGCGGCCGTTCTGGAATCGGCGATGGACGGAGGGTGACCGGCAGCGAACAGCTTCGCCCGTGGAATCTCCGAAACCGGCGCGCCGAGGAAGAAGGCCGCACTGGCCAGGTGTTCGGCGGTGTGGACCTTGCGTTCGACGTGGAGAATTTCCTGCGCGCGAGGGATCGTCACGTTATAGACAAACTGCTGCCGGTAGTGTCGGAAACCGGCACGATACCGGGCGCCGGAGAGTTCCGTCATCCACGCACTACGCGTGCCGCCATGTAAATTGAGGCAGAGCTGCGGACGAAAGCGGCGTACCGACACCAGTTCGGGAGCGTGGATTTCGGCGAGATCGGGATTGCCTTCGAAGATTTCCCGGAAGCGATTTTCCACGAAGATGGCGAGGCAGAGGTCCGGCCGGAACCGCTTGAGAATGTCGAGCGCGGGTGTGGTGAGGACGCAATCGCCCAGGCTTCGTAGCCGGAGAATCGCAATCCGGCTACCCCGAGGCAAACACTCTAGAACGCTGTCCACGGCCTATTCTTCAATTTTCGCCTCGTCGACCAGCATGACCGGGATGTCGTCACGAACCGGGTACACGCGATGGCACTGGACGCACTTCAAGCCGCTTTGGTCGGATTTCAGCTCCACCGTGGCCTTGCATAGGGGACATACCAGGATCTCGAGCAAATCTTTGCTGATAGCCATAGAGATTCTTCAGTTTAGCAAGGCCGGGCAGAGAAAACACCGTCAGGCGCTGGCGGCGGATTTCAGTTCGGCGCGGGCCTTGGCGACGCAGGCCAGGTACTGGCGGGCCCGATCTTCAATGACCTCGTAGCGGCCTTCCTGAATCGTCTTGGCATCCACCATCTCCGAACCCACGGCAATCGCGCAGGCTCCGGCTTTCAGGAAATCCCCCGCGGTCTCCAGATTGACGCCGCCCGTGGGAATCATGGCGATGTGAGGAAAAGGCCCTTTGAGAGCCTTAATGTATTTCGGTCCGCCCATGTTTCCACAAGGAAAAATCTTGACGGCATCGGCGCCGGCTTCCCATGCGGTCAATACTTCGGTGGGCGTGAGCGCCCCGGGGAAGATCACTTTGGAATAGCGCTTGGCAAGTTCAATCGTGGAGAGGCGTAACGCCGGCGTAACGAAGAATTCAGCGCCGGCGAGCATACAAGCCCGCGCGGTCTCCGGGTCGAGGACCGTACCCGCGCCCAGCATCATCTTATCGCCCAGGCGGTCGGCCACCTTTTCCAAAGCATGGATAGCCCCCGGGACGGTCATCGTGATCTCGGCGGCGCGCACTCCACCCTGGTAAATGGCCTCCACCGCCTTAACGGCACTCTCCGCGCTGGCAACGCGAACGATAGGAACAATGCCGATTCCGGTAATGAAGGAGAGGATCTCTTGGGACGTCATGGTGTTAATTGTTACGCTATCACGCCTGCACACCTGGACCAATGGGGTAAATTGCGACGGAACAAATCCTGCCCACTTACGTCCTACCTGTCAATTACACCATGTCTGTGAATGACCAAGTGGCGCGGATCACGAAGAGTCCACCGCTAGTATCTTCGCCAAGCCTGTGCCGGTTTCTCCGGTACATCGTAGAGGAAACCCTGGCGGGCCGCGCATCGGGAATCAAGGAACAAGTACTGGGGATGGAAGTCTTCGATCGGGGCCAGGACTTCAATCCGCGCCTGGACCCGATTGTACGCGTTCAAGCGCGAAATTTACGCAGCCGCATTGCCAAGTATTACGAAGGGCCGGGACAGGGTGACCCCATCCGGATCGAATTGCCGAAGGGTACCTACGTCCCTGTGTTTCACCAGGTTGGGCCGGTATCTGGGGCGGCGCGGCGGAGGCATGGGCGAATCGGCAACCGATTTGTCTTCGAATAAAACTGAGGTTGCTGCAACGGGGGTGGCTCCCGCGCTGGCGCCGGCTTCGTTATCCCTGATGCCGGCGCCGCCGCCGCGCAGTCCGGTGGCGGTAAAGCGGCAGGTGCGGCCCCGGTTTCTGATTGCCTCGGTGATTCTGGTGGTTATTCTGGCAGGCATTACCGTGCTGTGGATTGCGCGCACGTACGCGGCAGCATCAATCGGGATGCAGACCGATGCGCTGGCGCAGGATCTGGCGATTCGCGGGCGCTACGCGATGGACCGGCAGACCGAGAGTTCACTGCGCGAAGCCGTTGCCTGTTTCGAACAGGCGACGGCCCGTGCCCCGCGCTTTGCAGGCGCCTACGCGGGGCTCGCCGACGCATATAATCTGCTGGCCCAGTTCGGGTATATTTCGCCGCGCGAAGGCATGGAAAAGGCCCGCGCGGCAGCGCTCAAATCGCTGGAGATTGAACCGCGGCTAGCCGAAGGCCACGTGGCGCTGGCAGCAGTGATTGAGGCCTACGACTGGAACTGGGCGGAGGCGGAGCGCGAATATCGGAAGGCCCTCAAGATGAGTCCGGGGCTGGAAGCGGGCCATCTCTGGTACGGCATGTTTCTGCGTGACCAGGGCAGGTTGAAGGAGGCAATGCCGGAACTGAGGCGTGCCGCCGAACTGGCGCCGTATTCGGTGCTGGCCTGTGTCAACCTGGCTTACGGATTACTGGCCGAGGGGAACGTTGCCGCCGCGTTGGAGCAGGCCCGGCGAGCGGTGGACCTGGCGCCCGATTTGGCGAGTGCCGCCGTGGCTCTGGTGCGCGCCTCGCAGGCAGGCACACAGAGTAAGGATGCCGATGCCGCCTTGGCGCGTGTCGTGCGTGCGGCCAGCGGCAATCCCCATGCCCTTTCGCTGGTGGCCTGTGAACTGTTGCGCCTGGGACGTCGCGACGAGAGCCTGAAACTGGTCGCGGAACTGGAGTCGCTCACCCTGAAACGCTATGTGTCTCCTTTTGACTTAGGGAAGGTCTCACTGGCGCTTGGCGATGGGGACCGGGCATTGAATCTGTTCGAGGAGGCCTACCGGCAACGCTCGAGCGGTCTGATCTTCCTGCGCCATACCAATGCATCGTGTGTACGAGACACCCCGCGCTTTCTCTCGCTGCTCGACAAGATGCACTTCAAGGGTTGAAACCCGCTATTCTAGGGGGGTTGACCCCTCAAGAGAACTCAGAACAGCAGAAGCAGCCGCCACGTGTGTCGGTGGTGGTCGTGTCGCGGAACCGCGCGGCGATGTTGCGGCGGTGCCTGGAATCCATCGAAGCTTCCGATGCACGCCCCCGTCTGCAGGTGATCGTCGTCGATAACGGATCCAGCGACGGCAGCGCGCAGATCGGGGACGATTTTCCTAACGTGCAATTCATCCGCCTGCCGAAGAACTTCGGCCTGACCAAGGCCTTGAATCTTGGTTGGCGGGCGGCCGATGCGGAGTACGTTTTCTTCCTGCACGACGACACGGAAGTGCAGCCTTCCACAATCGGCACGCTGGCCGATGCGCTGGACGCGAATGCCGATGCTGCCGCGGTGTGCCCTCTGCTGGTGAACGATAAGGGAGAGCCGGCGCCGCAACTCGGCGAACTTGCCGCCGACGGGCAAATGGCGGCCGGCGACACCCGGTGCCGATGCGATGGCGGTGGAATTTCCCCGCGGCGCGGCATTGATGCTGCGCGTGTACTTTATCAAGGCGATTCGTCAGATCGACGAGCGCTACGGACAGTTCGGCAGCGATGCCGACCTGGCGGCGGAGATCCGGCGCGCCTCGCGAAAGATTCTGCTGGTTCCGGCGGCGCGAGTGCGCCACGAGGGCCGCACTCAATACTCGGCGCAGGAAGATGCGGATTTTCTGAATTGCCGCGCCGTGTTTCTCGGCAAATATCAGGGCTTCGGCGCCGGATTACAGGCGCGGGTTGCCTCTGTGTTGGGTCCGCTCGCGGCCTTGCGACTCGGGGAAGTGAAGTACACAATCAGCGGGCAGAAAATCGACGGCACGCAGGAATAAGTACCCGTTGCCCTTAGTTATCCGTGCGCGTTTACCTTTGATATCTAGTGCTATAGATCGGGATAAGGTTAGCATTAACCGCATGGAAGCTCTGATCTGGATTCTGCTGCCCGGTTTTACAGCCGTTGCTTCCGGCCTGCTTGGCCTGGTTTATAATGCAGTCGCGCATGGAGGTCGCTCTGGCGCAGGAACGCGAACGCATGGCGGAATCGCGTGGGGCGCTGGATGCGGAGAAATCGGCCATGGGGGCATCGCTCGATACCGCGCTGCGCGCGGCGGAAGCGGTGGCCAAACGCGAGGCGCTGGAAAACTTCATGGACGAATTGCGCGTCGAGCAGCGCCACTACACGCGCGAAAACCGCATGCTGATGCAGAACCGCAAGAGCCTCGTACTGCAGGAGCGCATGTACTTCCGCAATATCCCGCTGTCCGACTGGATCGAGCACGAGATCACCGTCGAAGAGGGCGCCGACGTCGGCCGCCTGGTGCAGGACATGACCATCTTCGACAAGAGCGTCAGTTTCCATCGCCGATGGCGCGCGGCCGCAGCAGAAGCAACTGGCCTAACACTCGCTTCATCCGCTTCTTCAGGCAAAAATAATTGCAAAATCTCGCCTGTGCGACGGAACGCCGGCATTTGGGCGGAGCGTAGCAGCTAGTGGCGGTGTAAAATACTTAGATCGACCTCTGGAGTATCATCTGACTATGCATCGATTTCGTGTACTTACGCTGTGTGTTGGCCTGGCTGCGGGTTCCAGGTGATGTTGTCTGCGGACAAGGGCGATGCGGCGAAGGGCAAAGCCGTATTCGAGCAGTGCGCGAGTATGCCACAACCCGGACAGCGACGAGAAGAAAATGGGCCCCGGTCTCAAAGGTCTCTTCAAGAAAGACAAGATGACCAACGGGAAGAAACCGACCGACGCCACCGTGCGCGCCCGGATCGACGAAGGCGGGAGCGGTATGCCGGCCTATAAGGACATGCTGAGCGACACGGAGAAAGACGACCTGATCGCTTACCTGAAGACCCTATAGCCGCGAGGCATCAAGAAACGCAAACGGTCGCGGCCCCCGTCCAGGAGCCGCGACCGTTTAGGAAATACCTTCGCGATTAAGACTTGGCTAGCAGTTCCAACGCCTTCTTAACGATGGCGTCGTCTTCCACCTTCTTCTGCTGGCCCTTTTCCGCACCGGGAGCTTCCGGCAGCGGTTCGCCGTTGTCATCGACATCGATTTGAGCGTCGGCATCGCTGATAGCATTGTTGGGGGTCACACCGGTATCCTGGATGGCCTTGCCGTCCGGCGAGTAATACTTGGCAACCGACAGAATAATCGCCCCGCCATCTTCCATGGTGATCGGGCGGCGCATGGCGGCATCGCCGTAGGTGCGTTCGCCCACCACCTGGGCGCGCTTGTTGTCCAGCAGGGCAGCCGCGGCCACTTCGGCGGCGTCGGCCGTCCCGCGGTTGGTCAGACACTGCCACCGGCAGCGTCGTGATGGCCTTGGCTGGGTCCGCTTCGAAGTTCTGTCGCGGCACCTTCTGTCCCACCAGGTACGTGATGCGGCCCTTGTTCAGGAAGAGGTTCGCCAGTGCGATGCCGTCTTCGGGAGTGCCCGTGGCGCAGTTGCGCATGTCGAGCATCAGCTTCTGCGCGCCGTCTTTCTGCAACTGCTGGATCGTGCTCGCGACCTGCTTCACCAGTTCCGGCGAAAGCGCGTCGACATTGATGTAGCCGACCTTATCGGCAAGCATGCGGCTCTTCAATCGCGGGCAGCGGGAAATTGGCCCGCGTCAACTTCACGGCCGCCGGTTCCGGGTGACGCGTGCGAACCACACTCAGCTCCACCGCGGTGCCGCTCTCGCCGCGCAGCAGCATGCTCGCGTAAGCCAGTGGCATATCGCGCGTGGCCACGCCGCCGATGCTCTCGATCATGTCGCCGGTAGTGAAGTTGGCCTTCGCTGCCGGCGACCCGGCGATCGTGCCCACCACGCCCACGTAGCCGAACTTCTTGGAGAGGATCAGCCCGACATCGGCGCGTTTGACGTCCTTATTCTTCAGGTAGTCGCGGTACTGGTCGGCATTCAGGTAGCTGGCGAAGGGATCGATCGCTTCGAGCATGCCGTTCAGAGCGCCCAGCGTGACGCTTTTCATATCGGGCTCTTCGACGTATTCGCTCTTGATGCGCGAAACTACATCGCTGAAGACGCCGATGTGCTTGTAGGTGTCGTCGGGCGATGCGCTCCTGCCGAGCACGCTCCCGATCAGGAGCAGAACGGTGAGGCACGTGGACGTGCTCACGACGAAATACTTTGTGCGGCTACTCATAAGATAGGTTTCTCGACAGCTCCAGCTCTAGAGCCATTATACTGTTTCGACGCGCTGGCAGCGGGTTTGGTTCTACCCTATTTCCAGCCGTTTCTTTGGCGCAAAGCCCGGTAATGTGCGCCGCATGGTGCCGGCCGTGCCAGGCGTAAAGCGCCAGGTTGGTATCCAGGCGTACCAGGCCCCAGTTCCGGATGCCGGAAGGAGCGGCGCAAAATCCGCCGGACTCATCTCTTCCAGCAGCACCACCCATCGGGCGTGAAGGTTTTCAATCAGTTGCAGCGAAAGCTCCACCGGCGCCGTTCGCGAATCGCAGAGTTCTCCCCACGCCTTCTCATCGTAAGCGGAGATGGTGGGCTCGATCTCTGTAAGCGCCAGCCGCAGCCGGATAAAACTGTTCATGTGACTGTCGGCCACGTGGTGGACGGTCTGCCGCACGGTCCAGCCTCCGGGACGATACGGAGTATCGAGTTGCGCATCGTCCAGGCCGCGAACCGCGTCGCGGTAGAGCGCCGGAGCGGCGGCGATCTGCCCGATCAGTTCGGGGTACTGTACGGGACTAATGACCTGCTGGAAATCGAACTTGCCGATCGGGTAGCTCAGGTCCATGTACCAGATTCTACCAGCGGCAGGCGAAAATGGAGCCATGAGATGGACGGCGTTTGCGGTGCTGTTGGCCCTCCCGGTCTGCGCGGCCGAACTCAAGCCGAAAACCGTGGAAGCGTTCGACCGTTACGTCCGCGAGGCGGAACAGCGCCTGGCGGAATCGCAAAACCTTCCTTTGGGCCGACGAGGCGGCGGACCGGGTGCGCCGTGAGAAGGCGGGCGAAATCCTCGTGGAACCGTTCCGCGGCAAGGCAGTGACGCCCGTTCCAAGCGGCCTGATTCACGACTGGGTAGGCAGCGTTTTCATCCCGGGGGCCACCCTGGCGCGAACCCTCGCCCTGGTACAGGATTACGACCATCACAAAGACGTATTCAAGCCGGAAGTCATCGATTCCAGGGTGATTTCGCACACCGACAACGACTTCCACATCTACCTGCGCCTGCTCAAAAAGAAGGTCATCACCGTCGTTCTAAACAGTGAACACGAGGTGAAATACACCCAATTGGACAAAACCAGGTGGCGGAGTGTATCGCGCTCCACCAAGATCGCCGAAGTGGATAAGGCCGGCAAGCCGGGTGAGCGTGAAAAGCCGCCGGGCACGGGTGAAGGCTTCTTGTGGAGGCTGAACAGCTACTGGCGATTCGAGGAGCGCGACGGCGGTACGTGGGTGGAGTGCGAGGCGATTTCGCTGACGCGCGACGTTCCGACCGGTCTTGGCTGGATCGTGCGAGCCCATCATCCGCGACCTGCCAAAAGAGAGCCTGTTAAACACCCTTCGGTCGACACGCGCCGCGCTGACGAAATAGCCGCGGAGAAAGGGCCGTGCGCCCCCATACGTGATAAACTGAGGGTTTCACGCACACAGCATGCTGCTTGCCAGAGAAGTCGTTTCATATATCTCCAAACAACTCGTAAAGAGCTTGACGCCGGGCACGATCGAGACGTCGAACCCAGATCTCGTGGCCGAAAAGATCGCCGATGTGATCTCGGAAGAGTTGGCCGTGGAAGATCGCCTGAACGACGAGGTGCGCGATCTTCTCAGTCAGTACAGCGAGTACATGCGCCGCGAGGGAGTCAGTTACCAGGAGATGTTCCGGCGCATCAAGAACACCCTGATCTCGCAGCGCAAAGTAGTGAAGGCGTCGGGCCGCGATACCGGTGACGCGATGAAGTTATCACGCGATAAGGTGAGCGACATGTCTCACAAAATTATCGAGATGCTTCGCAAAAGCCGTGAATTGCGGATGCGCAATAAGGACAGCAATGCGGTGCGTCTGGAGATTGTGCGCCAGATGACCGAAGTCCTGATGACCGAGGAGAAAGTGGACCGGGCTGCGCGCACCAAGATTCGCACGCAGAAACGCGATATCCCCGAAGGCAGCGAAGAGTGGGATATTCTGTTGCGCCGCTACTACTCCGAAGAAATGAAAAAGCTCGGCATCGATATCGCCGGCCGCTAACCGTTTTCCCCCTTCCATTTTTAATTTGCCGGGAGCATAATTAGCCCGTAACTGAAATTCCCACTGGGGGTGCCCATCATGAGAGCCGTACTGGGCCGCCTGGGGCTGATGCCTCTGACAAAGCCCTTAACCTCAAAAGAAGGCCATGTCATCCTCGAACGCGACCATTACCGCTGCCAGTATTGCGGGCTCGACGGAATGGCCAACTTCGAAAACTCCCTGGTCATGTCGGTGGACTTTGTGCTTCCCAGGGCCCAAAAGGGCCGGAAGAAGCCTGAGAATCTGGTTGCCTCGTGCCGCGCGTGCAACGTAATCAAAGGCCGCCGGGTGTTTCAAACCTTCGAGGAAGCCAAAGCCTACGTCCTCGACCGCAGGGCCGAACTTCGTAAGGAATGGGAAGCCGACATGGCTCGATTGCATGCCGTGGCAATGACCGCTTCGCCGTAACGCTGCGGTTTAGAGCTTGTTGGTCTTCTTCGGCGGCACGGCCAAACGCTTGACGGGTGCGGATTTCACCGGGGGTGCGTCCATTGCCTTAAGCATGGCCTCAAACTGTTCGCGCAAGTCGTCGTTAATGGGGTTCGGCGGGTCCAGCACCGCGAGGCCGCGCCGGTAGAAGGCTTTCACCTGCTCGGGCTGCTCTTCGGTATATGCCTGAGTGGCCTGTTGCGAAATTCCCATGGCCAGAAAACGGGCGCGAATCGCGGTGGAGCGTTCCAGCGTCTCCCGCACTTCCGGATACTTCTTCTGCGCCGCGTAGAACGCCGCAAGTTTGTCCAAAGCTACCGCCACCATGGCGTGATCCTTGCCCACCGAAGACTCCCACAAGCCGATCAGCCGTTGATAGACCGGGTCGGCTTCGTCGTACTTCTGCTGCCCGAAGAGCGCATAGGCGAGTCCGTCCACGCTGGAAATGAGATCGGGATGCGTCTTACCGTAGAGCGTCTCGCGGATCACCAGGACATGGCGGAATGCAGCCTCGGCGCTATCGTAGGAGCGCGTCAGGGTGTGATATTCGCCGAGGCGGTCCAGGTCGGGAATCAGCGAAGGGTCAAGTGGACCACCCAGCTTGATCCGGATAGCCAGCGCGGCGTCAATCGCATTGATGGCGTTGTCCGGCTTTTTCTGTTCGGCAAAAATGCTTCCCATACGGCTGAAATCGTCGGCCACCATCGTGCTGTCGAACGTGTACGCTTCCACGTGCATGCTCTGTATGCGCCGCAGAATGACCAGCGCCCGGTCGAAATCCTTCATCCCGCGGCAAAGTCCTACGGAGATCAGCAGGTCGTCGGCAATTTTGTGGTCCTTCTGGCCCAGCGTGTTTTCGCGCCATGTGATGGCTTGTTGCAGCCAGTCATCGGCCTCGGCGAATTCCCCTCCGGCGGCGTGCACGCTGGTGAGGCGTTTGAGGACGTCGTAGCGCACCGGGTCGTCCTTTTGCGTCTGCTGTGCCAGTTCCCATGCGCGCGAGAAGGCCTTAAGCGCGGCTGCGTAATCGCCCTTCAGGTAGAACGCATCGCCGTCTTTAGTGAGTTGCGGAATGGTAGAAGGGGCTTCCTCCTGTGCCATCAGGCAGGCGGCATGGCAGACCGCGACGAAGAACGCATAGCGCAGCATAACGGAGTTATAGTACTAATTAATTAGCATGTCAAGGCAGCACGCGATAAAGGTCGTATGCGTTGACTTCCCCGCACCCCAGAGCGAACGGCAGGTACCCGAAGCGAATGGAATAAAAGCCCGCGCCAAAATGCCGGTTGAGCACGAACGGGCCGCACCGGCGGTCCACTTGCGTATTGAGCAATTCGCGATGGATGGGAAGGCGATCCAGCATTCCGTAATAGTCCAGGCGGCTGACCACGATGGTATCGCCGGGGCTGGGCAGCGGCGGCGTATTGGCTAGGGCGGTGGCGCCTGCATCCTCTGCGTACGAGAGAAATGCCCACTGTCCGCCGGCCCAGACCTTCGATCCACGGCGAATGCGCGGCACGATCAAACGTTCAACCGCCTCTCGCTGCGAGGAGGCGAGCGCCGTATCGCCCCACACGATCAGAGCGCCGGAGATCCAGCCGAGGGCTACCAGGAGCGCCACCGTCAAAGGATATCGCTGCTGGCGAATGCGCGCCGCGTGCAGAACGATGAGCAGTGCCGCCGCCGGCACACCAGGCAGCAGATATTTGGCGCTCATGTGCACGTAAGGCAGCGCGACCATGCCGCAAGCCAGCCAGAGGAACAGGGGCGCCGCAGCCCCGCCAAGGGAAGGAAATGCGACCGGTCGGGGACGCTTGAGCGCCGAGCGCAGACCCGCCGCAGCCGCGACGAAGCAGACGCCCAATGCCGCCGGGACCGCGTAAAGCACCAGGTTCGCCGAACCATCCACCTTGGAAAGAACCACTCCGAGAGCCACCAGACCGGCAACAATTCCCGCGAATTTCCATCCGCGATACAGCAGGGCGTAGACCAGGAGCGGTCCAGCCAGCGCCTGGTAGCAAAGGAACGCCACCAGATTGCGCGGCACGTTGCGCAGCGAGGTCAGCGATTGAAATGCCGCTCCCACCGTGGCGTGGGCGGCCGGTCCGCGATTCAGACTGACGAAGATCGTCGCCAGCGCCGCTGCAAGCACCACCGGCCAGAGCCATTCGGCAGCCTGTCTCCACTTGCGCGGCCAGAGCAATAGAGCCCCCACCAGCAGGAGCGGCGCCGTGCTGGCGCGGCAAAGCACCGCTGCGGCCAGCAGGACTCCCGATGTCACCCCCGTGCCCCAGCGGCGCTGTTCGCGAAACAGAAGCAGGCGGTCGAGGCCCGCCATGCCGAACATCGCGGCCATCACATCGGGCATGCAGGTGGCTGCCATCGCCAGGGTCACCGGGTTAGATGCGATCAAAAGTCCAACCGTGGTTGCCTGCCGGGAGTCGCAGCCTAAGCCGCTGCGCCACCGATACGCCCGCCACCAGAAATCCGCAAAGCAGCAGGAACTGGTAGAGATGCGCGATCCACTCGCGCCCGCCGAGGGCCGCCACCGGCAGCCAGGACATACGCCGGAAGCGTTCCGCCCAGCAGGTATTGGGAAAGCTTCTGGCGATCTCCGGCGTTCCAGACCTGCTCGAAATCGGCGGGATGCAGCGGATCCACCAGTGCATGCTTTGCCTCACGGATGAACAGCGGATCGTCGATGGTGAAAGGCCTGTTCACAAACGGCAGCAGGAGCACGCCGGCAACCAGTATGGCCGGCGCTGCCAGGCGAAACGTCACGCGCGAGGCCTCGCCAGATAGACGAATTGATATCCCAGCAGGCCGGGGAAGATCGCGGTAGCAGCGGCGAGCACCGTCGTGATGACTCGCATCAGGGCGTTCGCGGGGTCGAGGCCGAGCACCAGTTCGAGCGGCATGATCGTCGTCTTGGCCTCAACGATCTCCCAATCGTTTTCCTCGAGGAATGCGCGCGCTGTTTTGCGCGTGTAGAAATTCAAATGCGTGCGATCGAGAATGCCGCGATCGGTGTAGTTGAACCGTCCGAACAAGAGCGCCAGTCGCACGGTAAGGTTGGCCACGTTGGGCACCGACACCACCAGCAGCCCGCCATCCTTCAAAGCCGGACGCACTTCGGCCAGCAGGCGCGCCGGTCTCACCAGGTGCTCCAGGACATCGAGCAGCAGTACGCGGTCGAAACGGTGTTCACCGGCCTGACGCGCCAGGTCGGGTTGCGCCATGTTCAAATCCGCGGAGATGTAGCGTTCCAGCGTCGCACTCTCTCCGGCAGTGGGCAGGGCGTCCACGCCCACAATCCGATTGCCCTCTTTCTTCAGCTCGGCGGCGAAGAATCCTTCACCGCAGCCGACATCCAGCACGTCCTGTCCCCGCCCCACGAGCTGCCGGGCATAGTAGTGGCTGGAATAGCGGGAGTGCTTGATGGGGTAGTGTACGAAGTACTCGGCGAATTCGGGCGCGCGCATGACGCTGCGGCAGGTGCGCTGGTAGCGCCGCACGGAACGCAGGACGTCGCGCGCATACTTCAGCCCGTCCACGTTGCACAATTCGGTTCCATAGTAGGTCGGAATCGGAACCTCACGGATTTTCATCGCCTGGTGGTGCAGTTTGACAATGATTTCGGTATCGAAATGAAAATCGTTGGTCATGCGGGAGAAATCCAGCTGGGCCAGCGCGTGCAAATTGTAGGCGCGATATCCGCTGTGAAATTCGGTCAGGTTCATGCCCAGCGCGCGATTCTCCAGAATGGTGAGGATGCGGTTGCCCACATACTTATATAAGGGCATCCCTCCCTTGAGCGGACCTCCGTACGTGCGCATCATGCGCGATCCGAAAACGGCATCCGCCTCGCCGGCAACCAAAGGGCTGTAAAGCTGTGCCAGGATCTCCGGTGCGTACTGCCCGTCGCCATGCAGCAGCACCACCACATCGAAGCCCTTTTCGATGAAATATCGGTACCCGGCCTTCTGATTGCCTCCGTACCCCAGATTTCTCGGGTGTTTTAGCACGTGCAGCTTGGGCAGGTTAAACGTTGCCTTGACGTCCATTGCGAGTTCGAAAGTGCCGTCCTGGCTGGCATCATCGAAGACCAATACTTCCTCAACGTTGTTCCACACGCTGGGCGGAATGCGCTTGAGCACGGGGACCAGTGTGGACGTCGCGTTGTAGGTGACCACCAGAATGCCGATGCGCTTGCCGCGGCAGCCTGCAATGGTGGGGTCGGCGTACTGTGCAAATACGGCGCGAGGTTCGTACTCGAGCCCTGCTGAAAAGCCTGATTCAGTCATCCCTTGCGTTTCCAAATGAAGTATACCGGCACTCCCGCCGCAATAAGGAGCGTGCCTGTGATGGCAGGACCGGGAGGTGCTGCGAACGTGTTCACGACGAAACCCGGAGCCACCGTGGTGAGCATCGCGAAGCGGCGGAAAAGCAGGCCATCCCGCGCCCGCGCGAAGTAGATCCGCGGCGCCGCCATGGCCCAGCCATTGATGGCGCCGATGATGGAAAGCAGGACCAGCAGTCCCAATCTACGCGGAAGTTCACCCCCCGAAAGCATGCCTGCCCATCATGCCACAGGGCTCTATTCTATCGCTGCACCCGTCCGGAGCCATCGCCCTTGAGCAGCGCGTTCACCTCGGCCACGGTGGCGCGATAAAAATCGCCCATGAACGAATGCTTCAGGCAACTCGCTGCGACGGCGAATTCCAGCGCGTCCTGGTGCGCCGGCAGCGTGAGCATTCCGTAAATCAGGCCGCCTGCGAAGCTGTCCCCGCCGCCCACGCGATCCACAATGTGGGTGATGTCATAGTGCCGGCTGACCATGAACTGAGTTCGATCGTTCATGCAAGCCGCCCACCCATTGTGCGATGCGCTGATCGATTCGCGAAGCGAGATCGCAATGGCCTTCATCTCCGGGTAGGCTTCCAGAACCTGGTTCGTGAGCTTTTCGTACTGCCCCCGGTCCAGTTCTCCGGAGTGCACATCTACGGCAGCCTGAATGCCGAGCGCCATTTGCACGTCTTCTTCGTTGGCGATGGCGATGTCCACGTACCGCGTGAGCTCACGCATCACCTCCACGGCGGTCTTGCCGTACTTCCAGAGGTTCTTGCGATAGTTCAGGTCGCAGGAAACGGTGAGTCCTTTCTGCCGGGCCTGCTTTACGGCTTCGAGGGAGAGTTCCGCCGCCGACGCACTGATGGCCGGCGTGATTCCGGTGATGTGGAACCAGCCCGCACCGGCGAATGCCTGGTCCCAATCGATATCGCCCGGTTTGGCCAGGGCGATGGCGCTATTGGCGCGGTCGTAGACCACTTTTGACGCGCGCTGGTTGGCGCCCGCCTCCAGATAGTAAATTCCCATCCGCCCCTTGCCGCGCACGATGCGAGAGGTGTCCACACCGAACCGGCGCAGTTCGCCGACCGCGGCATCCGCGATAGGATTCGCATCCGGCAGCACTGTGACGTATGCGGCCGGCAAGCCGAGTTGGGCCACGGCAACAGCGACATTCGCCTCGCCGCCCCCAAACGTGGCTACAAACTGCGGACTTTGCAGGAAACGCTCCAGGCCCGGCGGCGCGAGGCGGAGCATGATTTCACCGAAGGTAACGACGGGTTTCAGCATAGTAGAAAAGATATTGTAAGTGAATTTACAGACCACCACGGTTGGCCGTTGCTCCACCGGAGTATCTGCAGCATGCAGGATGGGCGATGTGCGAGACTGGTCCGTTCGGAGTTTTTGCTCTTGCGTAGCGCCCTTTATCTACTCTTACTCCTGGCTCCCTGCTCCCCCGCCGGCCAGCCGTTCACTCCCGCGGACTGGTGGAACTGGCGCGATATCGACAGCCCGCGGATCAACGCCGAGGGCAGCGCCGTCGTTTACGTGGAGCGATGGAACCAGCGCGATGGCGACCGCGCATGCGGGAACCTGTGGACCGTGCCCACCGCGGGCGGAGCACCGCGCCGCCTTACCGACGGGCCGTGGAGTGACACGCTGCCCGCCTGGTCGCCGGACGGAGCCTCCGTTGCCTTTCTATCGGATCGAAATGGCACGACGCAAATTTGGGTCCGCCGGCTGGATTCCCCCGCCGGCCGGCAGATCACTCACCTGGAGGCGCCGCCGCTCACCGTTGCATGGTCGCCGGATGGCGCATCGCTTGCCTATACAGCGCGCGTCGCACAAACGCCCGCGGCCGCCTGGGCGCCCGCCGCCATACTGCCACTTCTACGACGGCCCGCCGGTCATGTCCAACTGTTCGTCGTATCCGCCTCCACCGGCACGGTGCGCGCACTGCCGCTCGGCGATCTCGACATACACGGCGAGCCGGCCTGGATGCCGGACGGACAAACGCTTCTGATCTCCGCCGCGCCGCCGCTCGACGCCGCACACCCTTTGGAAGGCGGAGAAATCTACGCCGTACGCATCGATGGCGGAGAACGCCGGCAGATCACGCACCATCCCGGCCCGGATGAAGCGCCTGTTCCTTCGCCGGACGGCAGCCGCATCGCCTGGATCGCGCGCGAGCCAAAGGCACAGAGCTATGTGACCACCAAACTCTACGTTGCCAATCCGGATGGCAGCCGCGCCAAAGTGCTCGCCGGTGCGCTGGACCGCGACGTCTCCGGCTTGCAGTGGAGCAACGATTCGCGCACCGTCTACTTCCTGGCGGATGACGCCGGCGCCACACACGTTTTCGCAGCGCGCAACGATGGCTCGGTGCGCAAGGCGACCAATGCGCCACAGCGCCTGCGCGGATTTTCTGTCGCGGATAACGGCCGCGCAGTCGCCGTTCGCCAGACTTCCGGCGCGCCTGCCGAGCTCATCACGTTTCCGGTGGACCTGCCGTCCAAGCCTCTCCAACTCACCGCGGCCAATGCTGCCCTGCTGGCCGGGCGCGATCTCGGCGCGATAGAAGAAATCCAGTACCCTTCCGATGGCAAAACCATACAGGGCTGGATCGTGAAGCCCCCCGCGTTCGAAGCCGCGAAGAAATACCCGCTGCTTGTGGATGTGGACGATGCCCCTCGCCGCATGTGCGGCGCCGAGTTTCGCCTGCGCGCGCAGGTCTTCGCGGCGCGCGGCTTCGTCGTGCTCTGTGCCAATCCGCGTGGTACGCCGGGGTACGGCGAGGAGTTCGGCAACCTGATCCGCTCGCGTTTTCCCGGCGACGATTTCGACGACTTCATGCGCGGTGTGGACCACCTCACCGCCAAAGGCTATATCGATCCCGCCCGTCTGACGATTTCGGGTGGACTGCTGGCCGCCTGGGCGATCGGACATACCGACCGCTTTCACTCCGCCGTAGTGCGCCACACCATCGCCGACTGGGTGACGGACGTGTCCCACGCTCCCGACGGCGTCTATCGTGCCGCCGCCTGGATGGGCGCCATGCCCTGGGATGACCCCGACCAATACGTGAAGCATTCGCCCATCTACTTCGCGGGCAATTTCCGGACTCCGACGCTGGTAATCGCGGGCGATTCCGACCCCGGCGCGGAAGAACTGTACTTTGCCCTGCAGTCGCGCAAGGTGGACTCAGCACTGCTCCAGTTGGCAAAGAACATGCGTCCCAGCCAGGTGATCCTGGAGTGGGAAGCTTCCCTGGCGTGGCTGGAAAAATGACCGTCCGCGCTACTTCAGCTCTTCCGGTAGCGGCAACGTAACCGCGCCGGTGGCCGCCCACTCGGCGCCGCGCACCAGGGTGGCGACAAAGCCGGGCAGCTTCATGGCATCGGGATCGTGCCCCAGGGCGGTGGCGAAGACCCGTCCATTGCCGAACTTCGTGACCCACAGCATGGGCTGATTCAACCCGGGACCCGGAATGGGCTGCTTCTCCCCGGACCTGTACAGCGCGTGGTCGTCATATGCGGTGGCGAGCACGTGATACGATCCCTCCGGCTGCCACTTCAGATTCGCGTACAACTCGTCATTGACTTGCGGGAACGTCGCGCGCATGCCGTGGGTGATGGGATGGTCCGGGTCGGCGACGGTGATGGTGAAATCATGACGCGCCGAGTGATGGCCGTTGTTGGGCCGCCAGTTGCCGGCGCACATCTGTTCGAACTCGCCCCAGCCGTTAAAGGCCGCGGCCGAGAAATGGTAGACGACCAGGCCCTTGCCGCCGCGCACAAAGTCCAGCAGCGCATTGTCGGCGCGCGTCCCCCATCTCAGGGCGGGCTTGTTGCCATCGTAGTAATTGAGTACCACCAGATCGTACGGCGCGAGAGTATCCGGACCAGCGCCGCGGAATTCCTCGGTAACCCGCACCTCGAAGCGTTTGGTGTCCTCCAGGATCTTTCGCAGTACCGGTGTGGTGGCGCGCCAGTCATGGCCGTTCTGGCCGGTAATGATCAGCACTTGTATTTTCGGCGTCTGTGCAGGCGCCGGCCCGGCGATTCCCAACAGGAATACACAGGCAATCCCGAGTTTCAGAAACGGACTTCGCATGACGCCTCGATTTTAGCGCCATGCGGAGCCTGAAAAAGAGTTACTTGTCGGAAATTGGACCTATTTCTCCGCCAGCTTTCTGCCCGCATCCAGATGGTCGAAGTTCAGGATCGCGTTGAACACCAGGAAATAGCTGCCCTTGGTCTCCGCGCGCCAGATAGGGATTGTTGGAGAACAGCACGACATGGCCCTCGCCGTACGGCGAATCGATCACCGCCGCGTGCTGCGCCAACTCCGCACCGCCGTCCAGCAGCCCCGAAACCAGCAGCTCCGGCGCATTGGCATAGCGCAGCACCACGCGCGGACGCGCCGCCGGAGGAATCACATTGACCGGATTGCGAAGCTGCTCATCGGTGAGCGGCGTAGCCTCCCAAGTCTCCGCGTGCGGATCTTCGGGGATCTCCACCGGAGAGCGACCTTGCGGAAGATCGGGATCGTCGGCCGTGCCGCGGCCGGTGGGCCGCTCGCGCTCTTCGGTGCCGCCGCGCCGCGCCGCCGCCGCCGCCGCCGGCCATGTTGGAGAGGCTGAAAACCGGCGGGTTCGACGCGAAGATCGCCAGATTGTCGCTGTAGCCGTACACGATCGGGCTGGCGGCATCCACCATCTTCGAGCGCAGCGCCGAGCCCGTCACCTTCAGCCGCGTCGTGCTGCCGATGCTGACGCCCGGCGTGAAGCCGAACGCCACGGCGAAATTCGTGGTGTCGTTCGCGGTGATCAGCAGTCCGCCCTTGCGCACGAACTCCTGCAAATGCTCCAGGCCTGCCCATCCGAGTCCCGGACGCATGTCGTCGGTTTCGTCGGTCTTTCCGAGATTCGGCGTCAGCTGGGTGATCTTCCACGGCAGCGGATTGCCGTACATCGGCATGCCGTTGATGATCGTCTGCGGATTGCCGCGCACGCCGGGAGCGAACACGATCACGTCGTATTTGGCGCGCAGGTCGGCGGTCGCCCATGCGGTCTGCGTGCTGATGTACTCGTAGGGAATCTTCAGCCGGTCAAACTCCACGCGCCACCAGCCCTCGCCCTGCGTGCTGCAGCCAGGTGTGCATGATGGCGATGCGCGCGGCGCGCACCGGATGCGATCTTCACATCGGGCGCGGCGGCCACGGCGTACGCCTGGATGCCGAGTTCGGCGGCCGCTTTGGCGAGGTCGCCCGCACGCCACCTTCCGCACGATGAAGCTGCCGCGATTGAACTTGTGGCCGGCCGCTTCGAACGGCTCCTCGGCGGCGTCGAACGACGCACCGGGAAACCGATAGCGCAGCGTGATCAGCGCGTTGTCGGCATTGTGATTGATCAGGAAGATCTCGCCCGTGCCCTCCACGCCGCCCGGCGCCTGCACCGGTCCCGGCAGGCGTTCCATCGCTGCATCCAGAACCTTGACATCGGTAACGCGCGACACCTGCACGTTGCCGAGTTCGCCGAATGTCCAGCCGGTATCGTCGTAGATGCTCTTCTGCGGATCGTTGGCCGCCCAGTACTGATAGTCGAGCAGCGTGTCGGCAATGCGGCTGTAGGGCTGATCCATGCGCAGAACGTAGCTGCCGGCGGGGAAGGTGCGCGGTTCGGGTTTGGGTTTTTCCGCGGGTTTGGCGGGAGCGGCATCGGCGGACGCATCGGCCGTATCCCCCGCGCCGCCTCGTCCGCCGCGGCCTCCGCGCGCGGGAACCTTCTTGGCCGGCATCATCACGGTGAACGGCGCGGTGGCGCGTGAGATCTCGCAGCCCTGATCCTGCAGCATCCGCAACAGGTCGGCCTGTGCGCCGGGACGCGGATCGTCGGACGAAAATACGTAGGCGGCCGGACCTTCGGTGCGCGGCTTCTCGATCGACCGCTTCGCCTTCAGATAGAAGTTGCGCAGGAACAGCTTGTTGTTGCCGGCAAAGTAATGCAGTGCCGTCAGCACGCCGGTCTGCTTCGTAGTTGTTGTTATTGCGCTGCGACCATTTCGTTTTGGGAAGCGGCGGATTCTGCTTGAACCACGTGCGCGCATATTCATTCGGCCGCAGCGTGCGCTCTTCGGTATCCGCGCCGCCGTTGCCGAACGTCTCGTACAAGCGGCTGATGCCGTTGTGCATGGCCGCGATGAACATCAGGTAGCTCGGCGACCACGTGTCGAACGTGCCGTGCGTGAACACGCCGGGCATGCCGAGCTTCGTCATCTCGGAAACATTGTTCCAGCCCATCATCTGCCATTCGTCGGCCAGGATCGGGTCGATCCAGGCGTTGTAAGGACCATCGCCCACCGTGTTGTCGTAGAGGTACGGCACGGATTCGTGCAGATCGTGCAGCACCTGCGCCTTGAACCCAACGAATGTGTTGAGGATGTTGCGCGTCAGTTGCAGCGTGAGACCCATGGAGTCGCGATTGTTATCGTGCGCCACGTAGTGGCCCCAATAAACCAGTGGCGGCCACTGTTTGTTGGGATTCTCGCGGTGCCAGCGATAAATATCCACCATGCGATCGCGCCCGTCCACTTCCACCACGGGAGTGATCAGCGTGATCACGTTGTCGCGGATCGACTTGATGTAGGCGCTCTCGTCCACGGCGAGCCGGTAAGCCAGCTCCATCAGCGCGGTGGGTGCGCCGGTCTCCGTCGAGTGGATCGTCCCGGTGATGTAGTAGATGGGTGTCGAGGCGGCAACCAGTTTCTCCGCCTCCGCATCGTCCATTTTGATGGTGCGGGGATCCGCTAGCTTGGCCAGGCGCGCGCGGTTCTCATCGAGCGTTGCGATCAGACGCTCGTTGGCCACGGCAACGGCGATCATCTCGCGGCCTTCTTCGGTCTTGCCGATGCTGAAGACCTTCACGCGCGGAGTGGCCTTCTCCAACATTCGCATGTAGCGATAGACCTCCGCCGAGTAGGGCAGGATACCCGGCGCTCCGGCGATATCGCCGAGCACCGCTTTCGGCGTGGGGACGGTCTTCGATGCCGGCAGGTAATCGGTCAGCGGTGAGTTGAAGAAGGTTTCGGTGGTGTACTCGTGAATCTTTTTGGTGTATTCCTCGTCCACGGCCTGACCGGCATCGCGCCCCGGTTTCAGCAGGAGCCCGGAACCGGGTTGGGCAAGTAAGGGGAGCGCGAACAGCGCGGGAACAAGCGACCGAAGAAGCTTCATTCCAGTGACTATAACCCAAAATGTGTGGTCTAAGTCACAATCTACTTCAGGCGCAGGCTGTTGGTCACGACGGTGACGCTGGAGAGCGCCATGGCAGCGGACGCCAGCATCGGGGAGAGCAGGCCCAGGGCCGCCACCGGAATTCCGATCACGTTGTAGGCGAAAGCCCAGAAGAGATTCTGCCGGATGATGCGCATGGTCCGCCGCGAAAGTTCGAGCGCTTCCACCACGCCGTTGAGATTGTCGCGCATCAGCGTCACGCCGCCCGCTTCCATAGCGACATCGGCGCCGCTACCCATCGCGATCCCCAGGTCCGCCTGCGCCAGGGCGGGCGCATCGTTGACGCCGTCGCCTACCATCGCCACGCGGCGTCCGGCGGCCTGTAGTTTGCGGATCTCCGCCACTTTCTCCGCGGGCAGCACATCGGCCAGCACGTCGATCGATTCCCGCCTGGCGCGCCA
Organism: uncultured Solibacteraceae bacterium; assembly: GCA_963792055.1. Lineage (GTDB taxonomy): Bacteria > Acidobacteriota > Terriglobia > Bryobacterales > Bryobacteraceae > Solibacter. The sequence goes on from CAWBUV010000015.1 coordinate 593,912, forward strand.
CAGCCTGGGCCGTTGCGGCGCGGTCGCCGGTGATCATCCACACGTCCATTCCCATGCCGCGCAGACGGCGCACCGCTTCGGCCGCCTCGGGTTTGATCGTGTCCGCAATCTCGATAATGCCCGCCGCGGCGCCGTCGATGGTCACCGTGGCGCCGGGGCGGCCCACGATCACTTCATGCCCCGCCACCCGCGCGCGCACGCCGTGACCAGCCTCGGCCAAAAACTCCGTAGCCTCGTCCAGCACCAGGCCCCGCCCCCGCGCGGCCTCCACAATGGCCTTGCCCAGCGGATGTTCCGAATAGCGTTCCGCCGATGCCGCCAGCCGCAACACCTCGCTCTCATCGAAAGCGCCGTGCGTCATCACGCCGGTGACCCGCGGCTTGCCCGGCGGTGACCGTGCCCGTCTTATCCAGCACGACGGTGTCGATCTTGTGTGCCATCTCCAGCGCTTCGCCGCCCTTGATCAGGATGCCGCGCCCGGCGCCGCGGCCGGTGCCCACCATGATGGCCGTCGGCGTGGCCAAGCCCAGCGCGCACGGGCAGGCGATAATCAGCACCGCCACCGCGTTGACCATCGCCACACCGAACGGCGCGAAGAACAGCCACGCACCGAACGTCACGAGCGCCAGTACCAGCACGGTCACCGTGAAATAGCCGCTGACCACATCGGCCAGTCGCGCCACCGGAGCCCGCGAGCCTTGCGCCTGCTTCACCAACTCCACCATTTGCTGCAGCAGCGTGCCGCGGCCCACCTTGGTGGCCCGGTAGCGGAATCCACCCGAGCGATTGATCGTCCCGGCAAAAACCGATGCCCCCGGCACCTTGTCCACAGGCATGCTCTCGCCGGTCAGCAGCGATTCGTCCACTGCGGATTCGCCCTCCACCACCTCGCCATCCACCGAAATCCGCTCGCCCGGGCGCGCCACCACCAAATCGCCCACACGCACGTCCTCCACCGCGATCTCCACTTCTTCGCCGTCCCGCAGCACGCGCGCCACCGGCGGTTGCAGGTCCATCAATTTGCGTATGGCCGCGCCGGCCTGGCCACGAGCCCGCGCTTCCAGCGTGCGGCCAAGCAGGATCAGCGTGATGATCACGGCCGCGGCCTCGTAATACACCTCGTGGCGTCCGCGCACAGTCTCCACTAGCGAATACAGAAACGCGGCGCCTGTGCCCAACGAAATCAGCGAGTTCATGTTGGCGGCGCCATGGCGCAACGCGCTCCAGGCGGCCACGTAAAAAGGCGCGCCGGCGTACAGGATTACCGGCAGAGTGAGCGCCAGTTGAATCCAGGGCGAATGAGGCACTTGCAGAATGCCGTGCGACATGCCGAGCACGAATACCGGCGTCGCGAAGATCACTGCCACCAGCAGGCGTTTGCGATAGCCCCGCTCCGCGGTGTCGGCCGGTGCCTCCTTCTCCGGTACGCCGAAGCCCAGCTCCTCAATCGCGCCCACGAAATCACGCACCTGCGCGATTCCGGGGTCGAACTCTACCGTCGCCGTGTTGGTGGCCAGATTCACGCTGACGCGATCCACTCCCCGGGTGTTGGCGAGATTCCGCTCGATGCTGCGTGCGCAGGCGGCACACGTCATTCCTGATACCGGCAGGTCCACACGTTCCGGAGCCGACGTCTTCATGCGGGAACTTCGAAGCCGAGCTGGCGCACCGCGTTCGCCAGGGCTTCCGGCTTCACCACATCCGCGTCGTATTCCACGGTCGCGCTGGCGTTCACCAGATCGACCGTGGCCTTGGTCACTCCGGGTGTGGCCGAGAGTTTGCGCTCCACGCTGCGCGAACAGTTGCCGCACGTCATTCCGTTGACGTTCATTTTCAGGGTTTCCGCCGCCATACCTATATGATGCTTCATGCGGCATACTGGCTCAGGAGAGATTTCTTGATTTTTGCGGACCTGCAACTGGCGCGCCGCATCGAGGCGGCGGAAGCCGCCAACGCCAGCGGTTGTACGGCGATCCACCCGCAGGCCGCGACAATCGACGTGGCCGGCGGCTGCGCCGTTTTTGTCGGTGCGGCGTCGCCACTCAGCCACGCCGTCGGCATCGGACTCGACGGTTCTGTCCCCCAGTCCGAACTAGACCGCCTGGAGGCGTTCTTTCGTAGCCGCGGCGCCAAAGTTTCCATCGAACTCTGCCCGCTCGCGGACCCCGGGATGCTCGAGACGCTAGGCAAACGCGGTTACTGCATCACGGAGTTCAACAACGTGCTGGTGAAGCGCCTGGCCGGAACTTCCGTTGTACTAACACCCCGCGTGCGTCTCGCCCTGGCCGACGAGACCGACAAGTGGAGCCACACGGTGGGCATGGGTTTCTTCGAGTCGGGCGAACTCACCACCGAAGAGATGGACGTCGGCCGCGCCATCTGTGCGATGCCTGGCGCGATGTGCTATCTGGCCGCGACCGAGAGCGGGGAACTGGCCGGGGGCGCGGCCGCGGCGATTCACGGAAATCTCGCTACCATGTTTGCAGACAGTACGATTGCGCGTCACCGGCGCACCGGGCTGCACTGCGAACTGATTGCCGCGCGTCTGAACGAAGCCCTGGCCCAAGGCTGCGAACTTGCCACCGCCGCCACTCTGCCGGGCAGCGGCTCGCAGCGGAACTACGAGAGGATGGGTTTTCAGGTGGCCTATACCCGCGTCACGCTGGAGTCCCGCTAAATTCACCCCTAGTACCCCTGGTACCCGCCCTTCCCGGCGATCGGTGAGATTCCGTACTCTCTGGATCCACTGCGGTATATACGACGCTACCAATCGAGTGGCTGGATCACTGGGTCGCGGCCTTCCTGGTGCCAGTCGCTATATGGATCGTGATTAGTGGTCTGGACGACCTCTTTATTACCCTGGTCGGGTTTGCGACCTGCCGCATTTCTTTCCCCTGGCCCTCCGACGCCGCCCTTCGCAGGGCAGGCGAGCGTCCCATCGCTGTCTTTGTGCCGCTATGGCGCGAACACGCCGTGATCGGGCGAATGCTGGAACATAATGTAGCGTCCCTCCGGTACCGGAACTATCACTTCTTCGTCGGCGTCTATCCCAACGACCTTCCCACCATGCGCGCTGTCGCCCGGCAGGCGCGCATGCATTCCAACGTCCACATGGTCACCTGCCCGCATAACGGCCCTACCTCCAAGGGCGACTGTCTGAATTGGATCTATCAGCGCATGAAGGACCACGAAGTGCGTCATCGCATGCGCTTCCGCATCGTGGTGCTGCACGACGCGGAAGATTTGATTCACCCTGGTTCGCTCCGCCTGATCAACTGGTTCTCCCGGAAATACGCCATGGTGCAGGTGCCTGTGCTGCCGCTGCCAACCGCGATAGGCGAGTGGACCCACGGATTGTATTGCGACGAATTCGCCGAGTATCAACATAAAGACATCCCGGTTCGCCAGTATTTGGGAGGCTTCCTTCCATCAAATGGCGTGGGCACAGGCTTCGATCGGGGAGCCCTGGAGCGTCTCGCCGCTATGCGTTCCGGCCGCCCCTTCGATCCGGCCTGCCTCACGGAAGACTATGAAACCGGCTACCTGCTCCATTCGCTCGGCTACCGTCAGATTTTCGTTCCGGTCCGCAGTGGTGCGACCGGACCGGTCGCGACCCGCGAATACTTTCCGCGCCGCCTGCGGCCGGCCATTTCGCAACGGACGCGCTGGGTAACAGGCATCGCCTTGCAGAGCTGGCAGCGTCACGGCTGGCGCGCTCCCTGGTCCCAGCTCTACTGGTTCTGGCGCGACCGGAAAGGATTGGTCGGGAATCTGCTCTCGCCTGCTGCCAACCTGCTCTTTCTATACGGGACGGTCACTTACCTGAGCAGCCTGGTACACCCTGGACTCTGGCACTTCGGGAGCCTTCTGCCGGCGTGGATCTCGGATCTCTGCGCGCTCACTTGCGGCATCGCCTTGTTGCAGACCGGCGTCCGTATCCGCTACGCTGCCGGCATCTACGGGTGGCGCTTCGCCGCCGCCGTGCCCATACGCATGTTTTGGGGCAACCTGGTAAATTTTTCCGCTACCGCGACGGCACTATGGGAGTTTTGGAGCGCCCATACCCGGGGCATGCAACTCGCCTGGCGCAAGACCGATCATGTTTACCCCGTCTCGCAGCCTGCTATCGCTACCGGCGTAGTTCGCTTTCATCCGATGACGGATGCTTCCCCAAGCGTCGTAGTAGGGGAATTTTACTAAGCACCCGCTCGAAGCGGCCCTCTTCCGGAGGCGCCACCGCCGCAGCCGGTTCCGGCGCCGACACCGCGATCACCGGCGCCCTCCGGGCCTCGGTCACTTCGATTTCCGGTGTGACGCGTTCGAAGGGTGAAGGTCGCGCCTGCTCCACAACCACTCTCTCCGTTCTTGGCTGCCTGCTGCGCCGGCGGTGCTCCTGCGGCAAACCGATGCTCGCCGAGTCGCTGTTATTCCGGTCACCCCTATGGACTTCCAGGCGAAAAGTGACCTGTTCCGACTCGGGCCAGTATCGAACCGTGGAGCGGTCCAGTTGCGACCCGCTCAAATTCACCGCTTCGCGGCTCGCACCATCTGTGATGAATAAAGTGGCCCGATCGGCATTTCGCACCGGCGCCGAATTGCGATTCCATTGGATGCGCACGCTTGGTCCCTCGGCAGCCACGTGCAGTCCGATCGGTTCCGCCATTACCCGCGGCGCCTTTTTTACGGGGTGGCGCCGCAGCAGCACGACATCTGCCGACGTAATCGCTACGACTCCCCAAAGAGCCGCGGGGAGGAGCCACCGGGGGATGCGCCAAGCCATCATCACCCTCAAAAAGAGCATGTTGCGGGCCGATGTTCGCATTCTTACGACTCCGCCTAAACGCCTCCGGCCACAATGCTGACCCCCGGCCGGGTTCGTCCTTCCGTCATGGAAAATGTTTTCCGGAAGTGCAGATGGCGGCGGCGCGTGAGTTCCACCAGCGGCCGCCATACCGCGTGCACCAGGTGGTATTGGATCAGCAGGCGCCAGAACCGGTTGGAACGCTTGTAGAGATACGACATCGCCAGATACGGAACCACCGAGCGCCAGTCTGCCGGTCTGCGCCGCCAGATCGACGCGTGTGAGAACAGCCGCTGATAGATCCATGCATATCCGCGCTCCAATTCTTCGGCCGTCATGTGTTTCGGCCGGAACACCGCGTGGGCGGTGTCGTATTGAGCCCAGTCGCGGTGCAGCAGGCGCCCTTCCGCCTCCATCTGGCGATACAGCGGGGTCGCCGGATAAGGAGTGAGGATGTGAAAGGTCGCGCACTCCAGGCGATTCTCCTCGACCCAATCGGCCGTGCGCGCGAAGACGTCTTTCCGGTCATGATCGAATCCCAGTACAAACGAACCGTTTACCTGGATGCCATTGTCGTGCAGCATCCGGACACGTCGCGAATAGTCGGCAGTTTTCGGAGTCTTCTTTCTCGCGTCGGAGAGGTTCTCGTCTGTGAGCGATTCGAATCCCACGAATACGCCGGTACATCCGGCGAGCGCCATCGCCCGAATCAAACTCGGATCGTCGGTCACGTCAATCGAGACTGCGGCGCTCCAGATCCTGTTGAGCGGACCGAGCGCATGACACAGCCTTCGAAGATACTCCGGGTTGGACCCAGGTTGTTGTCGATGAAGACAGCGTACGGCTGTCCATCCGCCAGGAATTCCGCGGCGATTTGTTCGGGATCTCTCATTCGATAGGGCATACGCAAGCCGTCGGTAGCCAGATAACAAAAGCCGCAGCGGTTGTGACAGCCCCGGGTGGCAATCAGGCTCGTGGTGGTGAGAAAACTGCGCCGCGGGAGAATCGATCGGCGCGGCGCCGGGTCTTCGCGATAATCGGTCTCATACGTGGCCGCGTACTTCGGCCGCAAGCAGCCCGCTTCCACGTCCGCCAGAATCCGCGGCCAAAGCTGCACGCCATCCCCCACCGCAAGCGAGTCCGCGTGCGGCGCACACTCCTCCGGGCACGATAGGACATGCAGGCCGCCCAGCACGACCTTACTTCCGCGGCTCCGGTACCACTGCGCGAGTTCGAACGCTCGCTTGGCGAAAGTCAGATGGACCGTGATGCCCACTACCTCCGGCATCGGTGCAAAAGGCGGCCGTCCATCCAGCAGGTTCTCGTCCCAATACTGGACTTGCCAGTGTTGCGGTGTCGTCGCCGCGAAGCTCGTCAGTGCGAGCGTTGGCGTCAGTACATGTTTCCCAAAACTCGCGTTGGCATCTTTCGGATAAAAAGGATTGATCAGCAGCGCATAGCGCGGCTCTACCGGTCCTGCAAGCGTCGTGGAATCGAGCAGGGGTGGCCGCGCCATCTCGGGCGGGCGCCATGGTTCCCTTGCAGCTTTCATACACAGACTTTATAATACAAAGTACTTACTGTAAAGAGAAATCTCAGCCGCGTAAGGATCTGTGAAAAACTCTAAGTCTGTCCGTGCGACCCCCAAGCCGCGACCGTCAGGGAGCGTAAAGGAACCCTCGCGCTACACTAGCGGCAGCACCACGGAGTCCAACTCCTCATCGGTCCACGTCGTGAGATTTACATTTCGATGGGCCGACCATCGCTCGGTATGCGACACGCTTTGCCCGGGCGCGAGCGTGGTCAGGGGACCAAGTGTCTCCAGCTCGAGAATCTCCGCGTTGGTGAATGTTTCGAAGCTGCATCCGAAATCCGGATAGTCTGCCGGACCCGCAATCGCCGCGTAGCGCTTCACGAATAGCTCGCCGTTGAGCAGGTACGCGCCCCACGTATGCCGGTTGTAAGTGCCCAGCTTCTGCGGGTTCGTGTTGTTAGGGTCCTGGCGCAGCACCAGGTATTTGCGCGATAGCCGCCAGCGTGGATCGTCCAGATGCGTGAACGCCCACATCACCAGCGGGTTCGTAGGCTCCAGCATCTCCGGGTGTGTGCCGCGCGGAGGAAACCCGTGGATACCCGTGCCGCCCTGCGCGAGCATGGTCAAAGTCCACGGCGCCAGATGGTAAGGCTACTGCCCCGGCATTGCGGATCTCGTGGACCAGTTCCACGCCGGTTCCGCTCTCCGCCATCTTGACCGTGATCTTCTTCTCCATCCCGGTGAGCGCTTCCACCGGGCCGGTACAGGTGATCGCATCGTCTTGCATCGCGATAGCTACGGGGGCGTTATCGGGAGCATAGCTCTTCACAATGTCTTCCGGCGCGATCCACACACGGTGTCCGCCCCTGGGCTGCCACGCGGGCTCGCCCGTTTTTCCCATCTGGTCTGCGAATTCCTTGAAGAAATTCTGCCCGCCGGCGAATCCGTAGCGCATCACCCGCGGTCCCACATCGCCGGTCAGCACCAATTCGACTTCGCCGTTCGACACCTGCCAGCAATTCGCCCACCCCTGATAATTCACTTTGTTGATGGAGATCATAATTCGTCGCGCTTACTGTGTGGCCGCCCCGATCAGAACCAGTCCAATGGCATATCCCGCCAGCATCATCCCGAGGAACTTATTGGTCCCCGCCGGCGCCGCGCGGAACTCCCGCCAGATGAATAGTCCCCAGATCGCCGCTACCAGCGTCGCGCCCTGACCGAGCGCATACGATATCGCCGGACCCGCCACGCCCGATGCGATCACGTTGAAACTCAGCGCCAGCATCCAGATGACTCCGCCCAGAATGCCGATAGCGTGCAGCCGCGCGCTGCCCCGGAAATAATCGCCGTACGTCGAGATTGCCGGCGCGCATGAAAACCGTGTTCCACACGACGTTGCTCGCCAGCACGCCGGCGCCGAAGAACATCAGCGCCACGTACGGCGTCAGCATACCGGGCAGGATCGGCGCAGTGTTGAAGTTGGGGGAAATCGACCGCATGAGCTGCGGATAGAAAAAGCCCATCAGCGCTCCCGCGATGGCGGAATAGATCACGCCGCGCAGCGGATTGCGCGCGCCGCTCTGCGGCAGGCGTTTGTGCGCCAGCGCCGACATGATCATGGCGAAGACAATCAGCGCCACGCCCGTGAAGAGCAGCCCGGATTGCCCTTGGGCGTCTCCAGATAGCTTTCCACCGTGCCGATGACCAATGCCAGTCCGACGCCAACCGGGAAGGCGACGCTCATTCCGGCCGCATCGATGCCCACCACCAGCAGAATATTCGAGAGGTTGAAAACGCACGCCGCTGATCAGCGCGGGCACTACGAAGCCGCCAGGCGGCCGCGTGCATGTTTTCCCTCGCGCAAACGCCGGCCGTTCCGAAACTGCCCAGCGTGTGCGCAAAGAGCAGGCTGAACAGGAACACGCCGATCGCGTAGTCCCAGTAGAAGAGCTGGAACGGCCACTTTTCTTTGCCCGCCAGCTTCTGCGTGTTGGCCCAGGATCCCCACCCGAGCATGGTGATCACGCAAAACACAATCGCTACCGGCAGGCTATTCACGACGAACATGGTTGGACTCCCATCTCCCGAACCGGTTCAAGAAGGAGAATTATATCTGGAATGCAACCAGTGAGGCGGGACTTTGCCCGTTGGCAATAGCGACAAGCCGTCCTCCGACACTACGGCTGAATCAGCAGGAGTGGTATCTCGCGGAAGTGAACATCCAGGGTGAGGAGTTGCAACCCGTGCTCAAGCGCGGCCGCTGCGATCCAGACGTCATTGCGCGGGATGGGCCGGCCTCGCTTTCGTAAGTACACATCTATCTCCGCATACCGCAGGGCAGTCTCCTCTGTTACGTTCAGAACGCGGACCGATGGCTTGCTCAGGAAATGTGTCAACTGCGTCGTGTTCTCTGTGCAGCGATTTCCTGCCCGGAATCCGCTGTGCAATTCTCCGAGCACAACCGCCGAGACCGCGATTGTCTCTGACTGCCGGACCACACCCAGAATTGCCTGGTTCCCTCGACACAGTGCCGAATAAGCCGAGGTGTCCAGCAAGACATTCACTCGGCGGACTCCCAATCCGCGGCATCAACCTGACGCATCTCTGCTAACGCCCCGTCGAACGCATCGGCCTCCGCTTGTGACCAGGTTCCATAGAACTCCTCAAAATCGGAGTTCTTGGCGGGTTTGCGCAGCGACGCTTGCAGTAATCGAAGTGTGGCCTTGTTGAGGCTGATTCCTTCCCGATGGCTGGTCTCAAGAATCGCCTTCTCGATTTCCGGAGGCAGGTTCCTCAGTGAGATCGTCATATACTCAATGTAGCACAATATGATGCATAGTGCATCAATAATTGATGCACTGCTTAGGGATGGTATTCCCGCTCCGTGTGCCCCTTGAGTTGATCGCGGTAGAAATAGACTTCGCGCAATTCGCCGGTGGCGTACCGCTTGGCCTCATCGTTGAAGTGCGGCGATGCCGGATTGCCGCTTTCGCCGCCGGCGGTCACGGCCTTGGCGCGCACGCGGTCGCCGAACTCCACCACGGCGACGAAGCTGTTGCCGCTGGTGCCGTACCACTTCTTCGTGCCCGGATACGCGCGCGCGCCGAAGGAGGCCAGCGAGCCCCACACCGCGGACGTGAAGCCCACCGGAATGCTCGGCCCTGCATCGTTGAAGGGCTGCACGATGTCGCCGGTCAGCCGCTGGAAGCGATTGATGTCGCCCCAGGGCGTCTTCCAGCTCCCGAAATCGGCGGCGAGTTTGTCGGAGGCCGCGGCGAGCGATTGCAGAAGCTGCTCCGGCGGGAGCTTTGAGCGATGGCGTCGTCGCTGGCCGTTGCGGCGCCCCGGCCGCCTCCGCCCACCCGGCGGCGCACATCCTCTCCCCAGAAGACCGCCAGCGACGTGGGCACCGAATCGACCGCCCAGCGGAGATCCCACTTGCGCAGCAGGTCGATCTGCGGCGACGATCTTGGCTTTCAGCGGATCTGGCCTCGGGCGATCTGTCCCACGCCTTGATCAGCGCGGGGATCGGCTTTTCGAACCAGGTCAGGTAGCTGTCGTAGGCCGCGGCGATCAGCGAGTCGAGCGTGAAATCCTTCTTGTTCTCAAGAACGCGGATGGCGTGCAGGCCGCGCGCCGATTCGCCGCCCTTCTCCACGTACGCGGGATAGTCCTCCTTCTTCGGACTGCTGGCTCCGGCCGCCGACCACGGCCAGTTGTTGCGAGTTGTAGAGCCAGCCGCTCTTGGGGTTCAGCAGGTGCGGCGTCTCGTCCACCGTGATGCAGGCCGTGCCACTCGGTCGCCGGATTGCTGCCGTCCACCGGCTTGGTCCAGTCGAAACTGGTATCGCGCCGCGGAATGAAGTTGCCGTGGAAGTAGGCGATGTCGCCGTCGGCATCGGCGAAGATCGTGTTGTTCGACGAGTTGGCCTTCAGTTCCATGGTCTGCCGGAAGGACTTGTAGTCCTTCGTCTTGGTGCGCGTGTAGGATTGCTCCAGCGCCTTGATCGGCTCCTGCATCAGCCGTGATGCTGACCCACTTGCCGTTCGGCCTCGCGGATGATCGGGGCCGTGATGGGTGCGGTAGACCGTGAATTTCTTTTCCGCCATCCCGTTGCCGCTGCGGTACGGCACCGTGATCTGCCCGGCGATCATGGGACGCTCCTCGTTGCCGTACTTGTAGACGAAGCCGTCGCCCTTCTTCTGCACGCGTCTCCAGATACTCGTCCACCGCATCGACGCCGCTCGAGGTGTGCATCCAGCCGGTGCGTTCGTTGAAGCCCTGGTAGATGAAGAACTGGCCCCAGGTCACGGCGCCATAGGCGTTCAGCCCCTGGTCGCTGACCATCTGCAATTCGGAGCGGAAGAAGAAGGACGTGTGCGGATTGATCAGCAGCAGGGCGTGGTGCGCCAGCGGTGTTGGAGGGCGCGATGGCCATGCCGTTCGATCCGCGCGGCTCCGCGGGCTGCCTGCCGGATCTGCGGTAGATCGCCTGGCGGGGCAGATCCTTGCCGTAGAACGCCTGCAAGCTGATTGAGGTTGACGCTGCTCGATATCGCCGCCGATGCTGCCCTCGGTGAAGCGACAGCGCCATCCACGGCTCGAAGTGCTGGATCACTCGCGGCTTCACCTCGGGGTGCTTGGAGAGGTAGTAGTTCAGGCCGTCGGCGAACGCGTTCATCAGCGTCTTCAGCCAGGCGGGGCTGGCGGCGTACTGGTTCTTCAGCGCGTCCGGATCGATGAAGAGCTTCATGCGCAGGTCCTGGTAGATGCGCGACTCGCCCTCGGCCTCGGCCAGCCGGCCCATGGCGTTGATGTAGTTGGTCTCGACGCGATTGAAGTCGTCTTCGGCCTGCGCGTAGATCATGCCGAAGACGGCGTCGGCGTCGGTCTTGCCGTAGACGTGGGCGATGCCCCAATCGTCGCGCACGATGGTGACATTGGCGGCCTGCTTGCTTCCAGCGCGCGGCTTCGGCATCGCTCGCCTGAAAACGCGAACGCGATGCTGGTCGCCGCCAGGAGGAGGACGAACTGTCGTGTAAAGTTTCATGATTTGCTTGCTCCATCTTAGACCAGCGCCGTCGGGCGGTGGCTGAATTCGGCCATTCCGGTGGTGTGTGGCCAGTGAAACCCCGCGCGTTCCTCTCCCAACCCGTTGGTGAATAATGATTTGCCTTCTGGCATGGAGATTGCATTTATCCCCGGCAGAGGGAAGGAAAATGAAAAAAGGATTATTGATTCTGGCCGCTTCGCTGATGACCCTGGCGCCGGTCAGCGCGCCCGCTGCGGTCCGCGCGTTCGTAACCGTGGGTCGCCCGCATTACGCTGGATTCTTCCGGCCGTTCTGGGGCGGGTATTGGGGCCCGGGTTGGGGCCAACCTTATTTCGCGTATCCGGCCTCGGGTGAAGTCAAGCTGGATACCAAGGTGAAGGACGCCGGAGTATTCATCAACGGCGCCTACGCCGGCACCACACACGACAACAAAACGATGCGCCTGCGTCCGGGCAGCTACAACATCGAGATCCGCGAAGCGGGTCGCCCCCAATTCGCGGAACGCGTCTACGTCGTAGCCGGCAAGACCCTGCACCTGCACCCTGAGTTATAAGCGGCTGATCTGTGAATTAATCTAAGCATGACCGCGCGACCCCAATCCGACCCGCGACCGTAAAGGTCTGTGAGAAAACCCAACGATCGCTTTGCACGACCGTGCGACCCCAATCCGAGCCGCGACCGTGAGGGAGCGCGGGGTGTTGCCACGATTCTCCCCGCGCAACCCTTCTATGTCTGAGCGAGAGGTCACCCTACCAGCGCATGCACCGGCGATAGCCACCCATGAGTATCCTGGCGCGTGCCATTGATCACGCCGAAGAACTCCTTCTGCAGCCGCTCGGCGATGGGGCCGCGGCGGCCGCTGCCCGATGGTGATCCGGTCGATCGAGCGGATCGGCGTGATCTCGGCCGCCGTGCCGCTGAAAAAGACTTCGTCGGCGATGTACAGCAGCTCGCGGGGGATAATGCGTCTCCACCACCGGGATGCCCAGTTCGCGCGCCAGCGTGAGGATGGCGTCGCGCGTGATGCCGGGAAGCACGCTCGCGCCCAGCGGCGGCGTGTGGATCTTGCCGTCGCGCACCACGAAAATGTTCTCGCCGGAGCCTTCGCTCACGTAACCGGCCACATCGAGCGCGATGCCTTCGGCGTAGCCGTTGGCGATCGCTTCCATTTTCATGAGCTGCGAGTTCATGTAATTGGCGCCCGCTTTGGCCAGCGCGGGCAGGGTATTGGGCGCCATGCGGTTCCAACTGGAGACGCAAACGTCCACGCCTTCGGCCAGCGCCTCCTCGCCCAGATACTGGCCCCACTTCCAGCAGGCGATGTAGACATCGATCGGATTCTTCATGCCATTGACGCCGATCTCTCCGTAGCCGCGCATCACAATCGGACGAAGGTAGCAGGCATCCATCTTGTTGACGCGAACCAGTTCCAGCATCGCGTCGCGCCAGCTCTTCCGCGGAAAATCCGAGATTGTCCATGCGATAAATCTTGGCGGAATCCAGCATGCGGCGGATGTGCTCGCGCAGGCGGAATACGGCCGGTCCCGACGGGGTGGAATAGCAGCGAATGCCTTCAAATACGCTGCTGCCATAGCTCACCACATGCGACAGGACATGGATCGTGGCGGATTCCCACGGGATGAAGCGGCCGTTATGCCAGATTTTCTCGGTAGGCGTCAACATGGATAAATTATAACCAACGAGCTGTGCTCTATGTTGTTAACGCCCCACCTCACTTCACCACCTGCCGCGCGCCCAGACGCGCCCGGTCGCGAAGTTCGCCGATATTTACACCCGTGAGCGCCGTGGCCACGGCCCCGCCGATCAATAGCGGAACCGTCAGCGCGACAAACAGAATGATGGAAAACGTCTTCGCATCATTCTTCTCCACCTCGAAGAGACCGAGCGCCATGACACAAGCGAGGTTGGTCAGACCGAGATTGCCGGGGGCGTTGGGTACCACCGTGCTGAGACGCACCAGCGTGAGGACTCCGCCCGCCACCCAGAAGGAAAGATCCAGTCCGTAGGCGCGCATCAACGCGAAATACCGAGAGAATCTGCAGCCCGAGATACAGCAGGCTGATTGCCGCAGTCAGTCCCAGCGTGCGTGGGTTGCCCATCAGGTGCAGGCCTTCCACAATGTGCCGCAGCGTCGCGCTCCAGCGGCTTTCGCTGAGTACCGCGTGGGCGTGCTGCTTGTGCATCACGATCCAACAGAGGATCCCCAGACCCGACAAGGAGCAGCACGGAGAGCACTTGCACGCCGATCGTCACGTCGCGCGGAATCCCGCGCTTAACACTCGCCGTGATCAGGAACGCCACCAGCATCCAGACGCCGTCGATGATGCGCTCCACGCCCGGCAGAGGCGAAGGTGAGCGAAAGCCGCAAGTCGCTCCAGTGCGCCAGCAGGTAGCAGCGGATGACTTCTCCCGGCCGCAGTGGAAGCACTTCGTTCGCGAAGAGTCCGATGTAGATCGACTGCACGGTGCGCCAGAAACTGACACGCGCGATCGGCGCCAGCAGCGTGGTCCAGCGCCATCCGTGGGCCACGTACACCGCCAGGTCGGCAGCCACCGCCAGGCATACCCACCGGTAATCGAGCGAGCGCAGCGTGGGCCCGAGTTCGCTGAGTGGGAATCCGTGCAGCACCCAAATCAGGCAGCCGGCGGAGATGGCGTATCCCAGCACTTGCGGCAGCCAGCCGGGAATTCTGCGTCGCGATTCGGGCACGCCTTCATGATAGCCCGCGGGCTGCGTTGATCCGCCCGCAGCCACAACGCACCGCCGTCCGGTTAGGCTACTCTAGCTGTGATGAAGCCATTACGCCGTGTTGCGGTTTTGGGAGCGGGAACCATGGGTTCGCGAATCGCGGCCCATTTTGCCAATGCGGGGTTCCCCGTGGACCTGCTGGATGTCGTGCCAGCCCGATCTGCCCAAGCGGAATGCGGCGGCCCTCGCCGGAATCGAGAGCGCGGCGAAGCAGCGGCCGGTGGCCTTCTTCACGGATGCCGCCAAAGCGCTCATCACACCCGGCAATTTCGAGGACGATCTGGGCCGCGTCGGGCGCTGCGAATGGATCGTCGAAGCGGTGGCGGAGAATCTCGAAATCAAGCGCTCGCCTCTGGCGCCGCGTGGCTGCCGTCGCGCGCGCCCGGCTCGATCGTCTCCACCAACACCAGCGGCATTCCCGCTGGCGCAGATCTCCGAGGGCTTCGACAGCGAGTTCCGGCAGCATTTTCTGGGCACGCACTTCTTCAATCCGCCGCGCTACCTGCATCTGGCGGAAGTCATCCCGGGAGCGGAAACGCGTCCGCGAAGTGCTGGACTGGGTGGCGGAATTCTGCGATCTGCACCTCGGCAAGGGCGTCGTGCCGTGCAAGGATACGCCGAACTTCATCGGCAATCGCATCGGCTGCTTCTTCGGGGCGAAAGTCAGCCAGCTCACCGACGAGTGCGATTTCACCGTGGAGGAAGTGGACGCGCTAACCGGTCCCCTGATCGGCCTGCCCGAAGAGCGCCAGCTTCCGGCTGATCGACATCATCGGCCTCGACGTGTGGGTGCACGTCCTGCGCAATCTATATGAGGCGGCGCCGCTCGATCCGGCGCGGGAGTTGTATCGCATTCCCGAAGTCATGCAGCGCATGATGGAGCGCGGCTGGCTGGGCGAAAAGCGCGGTCAAGGCTTCTACAAGCGCATCGGCAAAGGCGCGGACAAGGAAATCTGGGCACTGGATCGCAAGACACTGGAATACCGCCTGGCGCAAAAGGCGACATTCCCCGCGGTGGAAGCCGTGCGCGGCATCGAGGATCTGGGCGCAGCGCCTGCGCGCGTTGGTGGCGGCCGACGATCGCGCCGGTGCAGTTCCTCTGGAAGCTGTTTCGCGACTTCGTGATCTATTCCGCGCGCATGGTGCCGGAGATCTCGGATCGCATCGTGGAGATCGATCGCGCCATGCGCTGGGGTTACGGCTTCGCCCTCGGGCCCTTCGAACTGTGGGACGCGCTCGGCGTGCCTGAAACCGTGGAGCGCATGCGCCGCGATGGCTGTGCGATTCCCGAGAACGTGGAGCGCATGCTGGCATCGGGCGCGCAGAGTTTCTATGAGGACGCCGATCGCGACGGCGAACCCGGAACACGCTACTTCGACCTCAATGCTGGCTGGTACGCCGACCTGGAGAAGCGTCCGGGCGTGATCGTGCTCGATGAGGTCAAACGCGCGCGTGGCGTCGTGAAGTCGAATCCCGGAGCCTCGCTGGTGGATCTGGGAGACGGCGTGCTGTGCCTCGAGTTCCACAGCAAAATGAATGCGCTCGGCGAGGACATGGTGCAGATGGTGACCGGCGCGCTCGACGAGGTGGATCGCGGTTTTGAGGCGCTCGTCGTCGCCAACGACGGTGAGAATTTCAGCGTCGGCGCCAATCTGATGATGGTGCTGCTGGCCGCGCAGGAGGGCGAGTGGGACGAGCTCGACACCGCGATCCGGCGCTTCCAGGCGGCTTGTATGGCGATGAAGTACGCGTCGCGCCCCGTGGTGGCTGCGCCGTTCGGCATGGCTCTGGGCGGCGGCTGCGAAGTTGTTCTGCATGCCGGGCACGCGCAGGCTTCGGCGGAAACGTATATGGGCCTGGTGGAGACGGGTGTCGGGCTGATTCCGGCCGGCGGCGGCTGCAAGGAGATGCTGCTGCGTCTGGGAAAGGCAAAACGCGCCTTCGACCTGATCGGCTTCGCCAAGGTCAGCGAGAGCGCGGCGCACGCCCGCGAGTTGGGCTTCCTGCGCCAGAGTGACGGCCTCACCATGAATCGCGAACGTCTGACCGCCGACGCCAAAGTCGCAGCCCTCGCGATGGTGGCCGCCTGGTCGCCGGGGATGCCGCGCCAGGACATCGCGGTGGAGGGCGCCGCCGGTTATGCCACGCTCAAAATGGGAATGAAGATTGCCGCCGAAGGCGGGTTCATCACGGAGTACGATGGCGTAGTCGGCGAGAAGCTGGCGTACGTCCTGAGCGGAGGCCGCCTGACAGGCACTCAGATGGTTTCCGAGCAATATCTGCTGGACCTGGAGCGGGAAGCGTTCTTGAGCCTGTGCGGGAATGTGAAGACGCAGCAACGCATGCAGTACATGCTAAAGAATGGCAAGCCCCTACGAAACTAATGTATTGGGTGTGGGGCAGGTTGGCAACAGTTGGCAACCTGCGGACCGATTGGCAATCGGTTCAGGCGAGCCACGCTCGCCTGTTCAACGCTTTCGTTGTAACGAGAGGGAAAATCAAATGCGCGAAGCGGTAATTGTCGATTGTTTAAGAACCGCGGTAGGCAAGTCCCCGCGCGGCGCCCTGCGAAATTCGCGGCCGGACGACCTGGCGGCCATCGTAATTCGCGCCCTCCTGGACCGCCATCCGGCAGCCAAGGAGGACGTCGACGACGTCATCCTGGGCTGCGCCATGCCGGAAGGCGAAGCCGGCAGCAACATGGCGCGTCAGGCGGCCCTGCGCGCCGGTTTGCCCGACTCGGTCCCGGCAATGACCATCAATCGCTTTTGCAGTTCCGGCCTGCAGTCGATAGCCCTGGCCGCGGATCGAATCCGCGCGGGCTCCGCCGACATCGTGATCGCCGGCGGCAGCGAATCCATGTCGCTGACGCCTCGCGGTGGCTTGAAGCCCGCCCCGAACCCCTGGTTCGTGGAGAATTGGCCCGAGGTCTATTTGACGATGGGTCTCACCGCGGAGCGCATGCATCGGAAATATGGCGTTTCGCGCGAGGATTCGGACGCCTTCTCCCTGCGCAGTCATCAGAATGCACTGCGCGCGGCAGCCCAGGGCCATTTCACCGATGAAATCGTGCCCGTCGAAATCGAAAACGTTTCGCCGGGAACCGTCGAGCGAACCGTGTTCGACCGCGATGAAGGGCCGCGCGCGGACACCACGCTCGAGGCGCTGGCCAAACTCAAGCCGGTATTTCACACGCACGGCACGGTGACGGCGGGAAATTCGTCGCAGACCAGCGACGGCGCCGCCGCGGCCATCGTCATGTCGGAAACCAAGGCGCGGCAATTGGGACTGAAGCCCAAAGCGCGCTTCGTGAGTTTTGCCGCCGCGGGCGTGCCGCCCGAGATCATGGGCATCGGACCGGTCGTGGCGATTCCGAAAGCCCTGGCGCTGGCCGGCCTGAAGCTGGACCAGATCGGCGTGATCGAATTGAACGAGGCGTTCGCCGTGCAGGCGCTGGCCGTCATCCGCAAGGCCGGCCTGGACCCCGAGCGGGTGAACGTCAACGGTGGAGCGATCGCGCTCGGCCATCCCCTGGGTTGCACCGGCGCCAAATTGACGGCCACCATTCTGCGGGAGATGGAACGCCGCAAGGCGCGCTACGGCATGGTCACGATGTGTGTCGGCGGCGGACAGGGCGCGGCAGGGATCTTCGAATGGCTGCAGTAGGCGGCGGATCGTTTCTCCTAGACGACAGCGCAGCGGTCTTCGTGCCGGAGAATTTCTCCGAAGAGCATCGCGCCATCGCACGCACCGCGGCGCAGTTCTTCGCCGGCGAAGTGGTGCCCCAGATCGAGGCGATTCAACGTCAGGAGCCCGGTGCGGCGGTGGCGGTCCTCCGCAAAGCGGCAGTGCTCGGGCTCACCTCGATTGCCATTCCAGAGGAATACGGCGGGCAGGAGATGGATCTCATCTCGACCCTCGTCGTAGCCGAACAACTCGCCTGCGACGGATCGTATGCCGGTTGGCACGGGGCACACAGCGGGATCGGCACCCTCCCGCTGGTCTATTTCGGCACGCCCGAACAGAAGGCAAAATACCTGCCGAAACTCGCCACTGCCGGGATGGTGGCGGCCTACGCACTCACCGAGCCCCACGCCGGCTCCGATGCCCTGGCCGCGCGCACGCGCGCCGACCTCAGTGCGGACGGCACGCACTACCTGCTCAACGGGCAGAAGATGTGGATTACCAATGGCGGAGCGGCCGATCTCTTCACCGTGTTTGCCAAAGTGGACGGCGAAAAGTTCACCGCATTCCTCGTGGAGCGTTCCTTTGGCGGTGTCACTAGCGGCGCCGAAGAAAAGAAGATGGGGATCAAAGGCAGTTCCACCACGGCGGTCTATTTCGACAACGTCCGCGTCCCCGTGGAAAACGTCCTGGGCCAGATCGGTCGCGGCCACATCATCGCATTCAACATCCTGAACATCGGCCGGTTGAAGCTCGGGGCATCCGCCCTGGGCGGCGCCAAGAACGTGCTGGCGCTATGTCTGAAGTACGCCAGGGAGCGCAAAGCCTTCGGCAGCGCGATTGCGGAATTCGGCGCCATCCGTCACAAGCTGGCCGAAATGGCGGTTCGCCTCTATGCCACCGAATCCATGGTGTGGCGTACCGCGGGTCTGATCGCACAGGACGAATCGCTCAAGGGAATCGAAGAGTTTGCGGTGGAGTGCTCCATCGTGAAGGTTCACGCCTCGGAGATGCTGGACTATGCCGTCGACGAAGGCGTCCAGATTCACGGGGGATACGGATATCACCAGGATTATGCCGTGGAGCGCGCCTACCGCGATGCCCGCATCAATCGCATCTTCGAAGGCACCAATGAGATCAACCGCCTGTTGATTCCCAGGATGCTGTTGAGGCGCGCGGCCCGTGGCCAGTTGCCCCTCATGGCGGCCGCCCAAGCCGTGACAGCGGAAATTCTAGGCGCTCCACCTGCCGGTACACAAAGTGTAGATGAGGAAATGCGTCTCGTGCGCAATGCCCGCAAAATCGCGCTCCTGGCTATGGGCTTGGCCTACCGCAAGTTTCGGGCGGAGTTGGAGAACCAGCAGGAGTTACTGATGGCAATCGCAGACATGGTGATCGAGGTGTTCGCCATGGAATCGGTCGCTGCTTCGCTCGCGTCAGACCAACTCGGGTATGGACATCTGCTCTCTGCTCTTGCGCGATGCCATGGCGCGAGTCGAACTGGCAGCCCGTACCGTTCTCGGAGCCTGTTCCGCGGGCGACGAATTGCGTACCAATATGGCCGTTCTGCGCAGGTTTGCCCGATATGACCCTGTGGACTGTGTCGCCTTGGGCCGGCGAATTGCGGACCGTCTGCTCACCGCCGGCCGGTACGTTATCTGACTCTGGCCCTCAAGGTGCCCTTACGAGCGATAGATTTATGCGCCGGGCAATTCATGTAGTGTGCGGAGCGTTTCTCCTGTGCCATGCCGCGGAGGCGCAATCCCTCACCTCGCCGGCGGACGACCATCTTCGCGACTTTCGACGGAAGCTGATCTGGAAGGCGCCCCTCGCTAAGACCGCGCTCAGTGCGTTATTCAATGAGGTCCGGAACTCGCCCCACGAGTGGGGCCGCGGCGTCGATGGGTTCGCCAAGCGCGCAGGAAATGCCTTCGGCCAGCGCGCGGTCAAAGCCACGGTCGAACTCGCCGCCAGCGAGTGGACGCACGAAGATTTGTACTACCATCGCATGGGTCAGGGCCGTTTTTGGTCGCGCGTGAAACACGCCGCCTTAGGTACCTTCTGGGTGCGCCGTGACAATGGCGCGGGCTACACGTTGGCAGCCGGGCGTATCACGGGCGCGTTCGCCGCTGGACAGGTGTCGCGCGCATGGATGCCGGAGCGGGTCGCCACCTTCGGCTCGGGAATGGAGAGTTTTGGCGCCACGCTCAGTCTGGACGTCGGCACCAATCTCTTCCTCGAGTTTTGGCCTCATAAGCGCTAACAGTGTAGAATGGCGGCTTCATGCCCGCCAACGGTACCTACCTGGTCTGCCTCACCATTGCCACCTTGCTCCTGCTGCTTTTCCTGATTTTAGTGGTGAAGCTGCACGCGTTCGTTGCCCTTCTCATTTCCGCTATGGCGATGGGGCTGGCCTCCGGAATGCCGCCCGACAAAGTCCTGAAATCGATTCAGACGGGCTTTGGCGACGCTCTCGGCTTTATCGCGGTCGTGCTCGGGCTGGGCGCCATGATCGGCCGCTTTCTGGAATACTCCGGCGGTGGACGCGCGCTCGCCGATTGGCTGCTCGAAAAGTTCGGCATCGAACACGCCGCGTGGGCCATGCTCGCGGCGGCCTTCTTAGTCGGACTGCCGATCTTCTTCGAAGTCGGCTTCATCATCCTGGTGCCGCTGGTCTGGAACCTCGCGCGCGAAACCAAGCGCTCGCTCCTGTTCTACGGCTTGCCGATGGCAGCGGCCCTGACCATGACTCATTCCCTGGTGCCGCCGCATCCCGCTCCGGCGGCCGCCACGCAATTGCTCGGCGGCGATCTGGGCAGCACGATCCTCTACGGCGCCGCACTCTCCTTCCCTATGGCGCTCGCTGCCGGTATGCTGTACGGCTCCTGGATCGCGCGGCGCATGTACATACCTGTACCGGATATCGCCAAACTGATGACGCGTACCGCGGAGACCGACTCGGCGCCGCCCATCCCAATGGTGATTCTCCTGTTGCTGCTACCGGTAATGCTGACCCTCGGCGCCACGCTGGCGAGCCTGCGAAATATCCCGTTCAAGAGCGTGGCCGTCTTCGTCGGGCATCCATACACCGCACTCACCGTCACCACGCTGGTGGCAATCTATTTCTTCGGCATCCGCCGCGGGCTCTCTCGCGACAAGGCGTCCAAGATGGCCACCGAAGCGCTGTTGCCGGTGGGCACGCTGATCTGCATCATGGGCGGCGGCGGAGCGCTCAAACAGATCATCGTGGATTCTGGCGTGGGCGACTACGCGGGCAAACTCCTGATGACCAGTTCGATCTCGCCCCTGCTCGTCGTCTGGTTGATTGCCGCCGTGCTCCGCATGGCGCAGGGCTCCGCCACCGTGGCCATCATTACCGCGGCCGGCATCGCGGCGCCGCTGGTGAAGGGCATTCCGGGATACTCGCCCACCGAGTTGATCCTGGCCCTCTGCGCCGGTGGGTCCGCATTCTCCCACGTGAGCGACTCCGGCTTCTGGATGGTGACCCAATACTTCGGCCTCACCGTCCCGCAAAGTTTGAAATCCTGGACCACCATGAAGATCATCGCCTCCGTCCTGGGGCTCGCCATCGTGATGACCGCGCATGCGCTGCTACGATAGCTAGAGCATGAGCCTTTACGATATCGACCCCGGCAAGGACTGTCCCGAGATCGTCCGCATGATCGTCGAGATTCCGAAGAATTCCGCCAACAAATACGAATACGATGGCAAACTTGGCGTGTTTCGCCTGGATCGCGCGCTATATTCCGCGGTGCACTACCCCGGCGACTACGGCTTCATCCCCGGCACCCTGGCGGAAGATCACGATCCGCTCGACGTCCTGACCCTGGTCGATGAGCCGAGCTATCCCGGCGTCCTCATGCTGGTCCGTCCCGTTGGAGTGCTGATCATGGTGGACCAGGACGAACCGGACGAAAAAATCCTCGCCGTGCCCGATCACAATCCGCGGTTCGATCAGATCCACACCATCGACCAGGTCTTCGCTCACAACCTGCGCGAGATCGAGCATTTCTTTACCATTTACAAGGAACTGGAAGGCAAACGGACGCAGATGAAGGGGTGGAAGGGCCCCCGCGAAGCTCGCGAAATCATCCGCCGCTCCCGCGAGCGCTACCAGGAAACCCACCCCGAATTAAACGCTGTCTAACTCAACGTTCGCCGGTACATCTCCGCGAATTGCTCCAGCGTGATCTGCTCCGCGCGCAGCCCCGCCTCGGGCCACCCATCAATCACGTCTTTCCCATAGGTCCCGGCCAGATTATTGCGTAGCGTCTTCCGTTTCTGCCGGAAGCACTGGCTCAAAAATCGCCGGAACGCCTCGCGATCTCCCACCCCCAGGTCACGCATATGGGGCGTCAACAGCACCACCGCCGAATCCACTCTCGGCGGCGGCCGGAAGGACCCGGGCTTGACCTCGAACAGCAATCGCGTATCGGCGAACATCGCCGTCTGCAAAGTCAGATAGCCGTACTCACGATGCCGCGGCTGCGCCACCAGTCGTTCGGCCACCTCCTTCTGAATCAGGAAGACCGCCCGTGGAACGTCCAGGCGAACCGCTTTCTCCAGAATCGGAGATGTGATGTAGTAGGGCAGATTCCCGGCCACCGGCGCCCCGCCCCAACGCGAGAGGTCAGTGTCCAATATGTCAGCGTGTACGATTTCCAATCGCGGCTCCCCCGCAAACTTGGTGCGCAGATACTCCACCAGGCTCGAATCGATTTCGATAGCCACCACGTGGGCCGCGCGACGTAGCAACTTCTCCGTCAGCGCGCCGCGGCCGGGACCGATCTCGACCACCAGGTCTTCACCCGCAGGGCAAACCGCAGTCGCAATTCGTTCCAGGACGCTCGCGCTGGTCAGGAAGTGCTGTCCGAGCTTTTGCGGCAAGTTGGCCGCTAGCTCCGCAGGCGGTGGCGGCTGAAGACCACCTGCTTCAAACCCCAGGTGGGCTGGCCACTGACCGTGGCGGGCGTGAACTGCGAGAGCAGGATCAGGCTCTTCATCTCATCGGTGAGTTCGCCGCCGGAGAGATAGTAATCCTGCACGCGGCCGCGCTCGTCAATCAGCAGGGTCAGCGAAACTTCGTTGCCATAAATTAAGGCGCTGCCCGATTCCAGCACGGCATGGGTGCCGTTGGTGCCGACAATGACGCCATCCGGATCGCCCCACTGTGGATCCGCGGTCAGCATCGCCAGCGGCGGTTCGGACGTGTGATTGTGCGGGAAACTGAGCGAAGGAACCAGAAGACTGAATATCACGAATGCCGAGAGCACGCCGCCCGTGACCGGTACTGCGAAGGGCCGCATCATATTATCGAAGGCCAGGCGGGTTGCCGTTACCCAATTCGCCACGCGGGTAGACAGACTCTTGCGTGCGATGCGGCGGGTGCATTCATGCGATGCCAGGACCCGGAGCTTCATGGAGAGGGCGGCGGGCACTTGGGGCCGCGCCATGTCACGCATCCTCGCGCGCATTAGCTGCATGGATTCGAATCGGTCGTTGCACCGGCTGCATGCGTCCAAGTGCGCCAACACATACTCCCGCTCACTGGCTGGCAGCTTGCAGTCCAGCAGAAGGGAGATCCGTTCTTGCACATTTTCACAGCTCATAGCATCACTCTGCCGTTTTGGCCACTAGTCGCGGGGCCAAGCCTGATCTCAGGCTTCCCACGAGCTCTTCCCGCAGGGCTTCGCGGCCTCGCAGGATTCGGGACTTCACTGTTCCCAATGAAACACCCAGGATTTCCGCGATTTCCTCGTAAGCCAGGTCGGAGATGTCTCTCAGCGCCACGGCTTCCCGGAAGATCGGGTTAATTCGCTTCAACGCAGCCTCAATCATGATGTGTTGTTCGCTGTCGAACGCGGTATCAAACGGTGAGCGGCTGCGATCCGGAATAATCTCCTTCCAATTGCGAGACTCGTCTGGATTCTTGTCCAGTTCCACTTCCGCGCGGCGATGCCGGAAAAACCAGCGGCGCGCGTTGTGGGCTTCATTTACCGTGATCCGGTAGATCCACGTCTTCAACGTGCTTTGACCGCGGAAACTGCCCACGTTCCGGAAGACCTTCAGGAATACTTCCTGAACCACGTCGCAGGCCTCGCTCTGATCGTCCAACAGGCGCAACGCCAGCGCGTAAACCGGCTGCTGGAAGCGGATCAGCAGCTCCTCGTAGGCCCGTTCGGAGCCCTCGCGCAAGGATTCTACAAGGTGGAGATCTGCCACGTCCACCGTATCGGCCGTCCGGTCCGGGCTCAAATCGAAAATGGAAGTGCCCACTGGGAGCCTCACATTCAACCTGATCTCAACGTATCAGGAAAAAGTCCGCCTTGCAAAGAATATAGACACCCTTGCCTTACGAAAAGTTCCCGGAGCCGCAAGGTTTGTGGGATTTGTCTTCGACCTGTGGATCCTCCCGCACCGCCCCGCCCGAATCCGAGCCGCGACTGTGAAGGAGCGTGGGACACTGCCCGCGAACACCCCGACAACGCGAACACGAGAAGATGCCCATGCAGAACTGCGCAGCCGGAAAGGACTACCTCCCCCGAGATTTTCCATCCGCGCTGCGCAGTCCAAATGGACTCTCCTTTTGTAACCTGTCACACCGCCGGGCGCCAGTGCCGTAACCGCGTTTTGCACAGCTATCTCGCCCCGTGGTGCCATACACTTACGCTTCTTCCAATGTGCCAAACTTGTGTATAAAACATGGCACCGCTCCATTGTTCCGGCATCGACGCGCTCACCGGCCTCCCCGTCGAACTCGCATTTCAGAGAGACCATCGTTGCGGTAACTCCGGCCGTCCAAACTTCGGACCTCTATCTCTCCCCGGGATTCATCGATCTCCAGGTCAACGGCTTCGCCGGCGTCGACTACAACCATCCCCGCACTCCCCACGAAGAGATCGCCCGTTCCCTCCGTGCTCAATTCGCCACCGGGGTCACCCGCCTCTACCCAACCGTGATCACGGGAGCGCCCGCTGAAATGCTCGAATGCCTTCGGAATCTCGCCGCCGCCCGCGAATCCCTGCCCGAGGGCCACGCGATGGACGGCTTCCACGTCGAAGGCCCTCACATCTCTCCCGAGGATGGTCCGCGCGGCGCCCATCCCCGTCAGTGGGTACGCCCGCCTGATCTTGACGAGTTCTTTCGCTGGCAGGACGCCGCCGGCGGCCGCATCCGCATCGTCACGCTCTCCCCGGAATGGCCCGGGGCCATCGCAATACATCGAGCGCATTACCCGCGAAGGCGTCGTCGCCTCCATCGGCCACACCCAGGCCGGCGGCGCGCAGATCTCCGACGCAGTCGCCGCCGGTGCGACGCTTTCCACCCATCTTGGCAACGGCGCCCACCAGGTCCTCCGCCGCCATCCCAACTACATCTGGGAACAACTCGCCGAGGACCGCCTGATGGCCGATTTCATCGTCGATGGCATTCACCTCGACGCGGCCTTCCTCAAATCCGCCATTCGCGCCAAGACCGTCGACCGAAGCATCCTGGTCACCGACGCCTCCGCCCCCGCCGGCTCGACCCCGGGCCGTTACTACCTGGCCGACCAACCCGTCGATCTCACGGCAGACGGACGCGTCGTCCTCGCCGGCACCGACCGTCTCGCCGGCAGCGCTCTCCACATGCACCGCGGCGTGGCGAATCTGATGCGGCTCGCCGGCCTGTCGCTCGCACATGCCATCCGCATGGCCACCATCAATCCCGCGCGCGCCGGCAAAGTCCCCGGCCGCGCCCAAGGCCTCGTCCCCGGTGACCGCGCCGACATCGTGCAATTCCGACTCACTCCGTCAAACGAAATCGAAATCGTCGGCGCCTGGATCTCCGGAATCCGTACCGTCTGACGCCCGTCGCGTAAACCCACGCCGCGGAGTACTCTATACCTGATGTCCACCAAGCGTCGCACCTTCCTCCAGCAAGTGGCCCTCGCCGGCGCCGCCGCCCAAGTCGAAGCGCCCGCCCAAACCGCCCACACCCGCCGTCGCCGCGCCGCCGGCGACCCCGGAGATCGCCTACCCGCGCGTCTTCACCGGGCGCCACCTCACCGCCATCGCCTTCCCCCTCGGCGGCGTCGCCGCCGGCGCCATCTCGCTCGGCGGACGCGGCCAGCTCCGCGATTGGGAAATCTTCAATCGCCCCGACAAGGGCAACGCGCCCTCCTACGCCTTCCCCGCCATCTGGGTCGCAGGCCGGCAGCCGCAAGCCCGTCGCCCGCGTGCTCGAATCTCGCATCCAGCCGCCCTACGAAGGCTCCAGCGGACTCGGCACCAAGAACGCCCCCGGCCTGGTCCGCCTCGCCTCCGCCACGTTCACCGGCGAGTTCCCGCTCGCGCGCATCGATTTCGCCGATGCCGCCCTCCCCGTGCGCGTCTCGCTCGAAGCCTTCACGCCGTTCATCCCCCACGACCCCGACGAGACCGGACTGCCCGTCGCCATCCTGCGCTATCGCGTCACCAACCCCGGGACCGTGCCTGCCAAAGTCTCCATCGCCTGGTCCATCGACAACCCCACCGGACGCACGCAGGCCACCGACACGCGCGTCAACGACTACCGCTCCTCCCCCGCCCTCGCCGGCCTCTACATGCACAGCCCGGACCTCCCCGCCGACGATCCCTTGAAGGGCAGTTTCGCGCTCGCCGCCCTCGACCCCGCCAGCGCCCAAGTCACCTACCTGCGCGGCTGGCAGCGCGACCGCTGGTGGAACTCGCCCATGCTCTTCTGGGACGATTTCTCCGCCGATGGCGAACTCGGCCCCGAACCCGAAGCGCGCAGCGGCGTCGGCGCGCTCTGCCTCAACCGCACCATCGCCCCCGGCGCCCACGC
Source organism: uncultured Solibacteraceae bacterium (assembly GCA_963792055.1). GTDB lineage: Bacteria > Acidobacteriota > Terriglobia > Bryobacterales > Bryobacteraceae > Solibacter. Next base: position 620,602 of record CAWBUV010000015.1, read on the forward strand.
CGATTTCACCTTCCTGCTCGCCTGGCATTTTCCCAATCGCACGCCGCGCCGTTGCGGCTGGACCGCGCCCAAGGGCGACGAAGACACCCTCATCGGCAATCACTACACCACCCGCTTCCCCGATGCCTGGGACGCCGCCGAATACGCCGCCGCCCACCTCGACACTCTGGAAAAGAAGACTCGCCAGCTTCGCTGCCGCCCTCCGCGAATCCACCATCCCCGCCGCCATCAAGGACGCCGCCGGCGCCAATCTCTCCACACTGGTCACCCCGGTCTGCTTCCGCACCGCCGACGGCGAGTTCCACGGCTTCGAAGGCGCCAACGATCACGCCGGCTGCTGCCACGGCAGTTGCACCCACGTCTGGAACTACGAAACCGTCACTGCCCATCTCTTCCCCACCTTCGCCCGCTCCCTCCGCGCCACCAGCTTCGGCTACGACATGGATGACGCCGGCGCCATGCATTTCCGCGAGAACCTCCCCCACAAGGAACCGCTCTGGGGCTTCGCCGCCGCCGATGGCACCATGGGCCAGATCATGCACGCCTACCTCGATTGGAACGCTCTCCGGCGATATCGACTGGCTGCGCGGCATCTGGCCCCGCGTCAAGAAGGCCCTCGAATTCGCCTGGATTCCCGGCGGCTGGGATGCCGACCGCGACGGCGTCCTCGAAGGCGTCCAGCACAACACCTACGACGTGGAGTTCTACGGCCCCAACCCCATGTGCGGCATCTATTACCTCGGCGCACTTGCGTGCCGGCGAAGAGATGGCCCGCGCCGTCGGCGACACCGCCTCCGCCGCCGAATACCGCCGCCTCTTCGAAAGCGGCCGCCAGTGGATCGACGCCAACCTCTTCAACGGCGAATACTACACCCAACAGATCCGCGGCGTCGCCCAAGAACAAAATCGCCCCCTCCCTGCTCAGCACCATGGGCTCCGAAGACACCGAGAAGCCCCAATATCAGGTCGGCGCCGGCTGCCTGCTGGATCAGTTGGTCGGCCAGTACATGTCCGAAGTCGCCGGCCTCGGGCCCGCTGGTTTCCCCCGTCAACATTCGCAAAACGCTCGAGTCCATCTATCGCTACAACTACAAGCGCACGCTCACCGGACACAACACCGTGCAGCGCACCTACGCGCTCAACGACGAAGCCGCGCTCGTCATCTGCGACTACGGCAAGGCCGAGCGCCCGCGCATTCCATTCCCCTACTACGCCGAAGCCTGGACCGGCCTCGAATACCTCGCCGCATCGCACATGATCTACGCCGGCATGACCGCTCAAGGCGTCGAGTGCGTGCGCAATGCGCGCGCCCGCCACGATGGCGAGAAGCGCAATCCCTGGAACGAGCCCGAGTGCGGCCATCATTACGCGCGCGCCATGTCGGCCTGGAGCACGCTGCTCGCCATCAGCGGCTTCCACTACCACGGCGGCGATCGCGCCATCACCATCAAAGCACCGGCCGGACACCGCTGCTTCTGGAGCACCGCCACCGCCTGGGGAACCTTTCGAGTGACGCCGTCCGGCGCCACCCTCCACGTGGATCACGGCACGCTGGAATGCCGCACACTCACCGTGAACGGCAAGACTCACACACCCAACGCCACGTTGAAAGAAGGGCAAGACTTGCGCGTATGAAGCCCGTCATCGCGGTGATCGGCGGCTTTCTCGGGGCGGGGAAGACCACGCTGATCCTGGCCGCCGCTGCCCTCCTGCAGCGCCAGGGCGTACGAGTCGCCGTCGTCCTGAACGATCAGGGCGACGACCTCGTGGACACTCACCTCGTGCAGTCCCAGGGCATCCCGGCCGACCAGGTCGCCGGAGGCTGCTTCTGTTGCCGCTTCCCCGATCTCATTGACGCTCTCGATCGCCTCGCGGACGCGGCCCCCGAAGTCGTCTTCGCCGAGGCCGTCGGCAGTTGCACCGATATCGTCGCCACTACCCTGCGTCCCTTGCTGCGCGACTATCCCGCACGCTTTCGTGTCGCCCCGCTCACCGTACTGGTCAACGCCAACCAGAACTTAGCCGGCGACGATCTCCAATTCCTCTACACCAACCAGGTCACCGAAGCCGATGTCCTCGTCGGGTGGGGCGACACGCTACCGTCCGGTGCGATGAGCGTCAATGCCGCCACCGGTGAAGGAGTAGCCGAATGGCTCGCGGAGATTCTAGCCGGTACCCATCCAGTTGCACTCCGCGCCCTGACCCTGGACTACGAACGCTACGCAGCCGCCGAAGCCTCCCTTGCCTGGCTGAATGCCCGTGTGACCGCCGCCGCCATCCCTGCGATTTCCCCCGCCATGCTGGTCGGCCCGCTGCTCGATCGCCTCTCCGCGACCGTCCCGAACATCGTTCACCTCAAGCTCTTCGCACAGTGCGATTCAGGCTACCTGAAAGCCGCCCTCACAGCTTCGGATGCCGACCCCATAGTCGAAGGTACATTAGACGCATCGCCATCCGCTGATCACGAAATCCTGTTGAACGTCAGGGCCCTGGCCGACCCAACCGAACTCCGCTCCATCATCGAGCAAGAACTAGCGAAACTACCCGCCCGCCTCACCTGGCGCCACCTGCAATCCTTTCGCCCCGCCGCCCCAGTCCCCTACCACAAAGCGTAGGACAGGCCTCCCCGCCTGTCCATTCCGAGCGAAGCGTGGATGAGGGGGAGAGCAGTGTCTCCGTCCAACTCACTCCTTCCTCCTCGCCCGCCACTCCCGCGTCGGATCATCATCCGGATCCGGCGTCTCCTGCGCGGGCCGCAACGCCTCCGGAACATTCCGTAAATTCACCCGTATCCGCGTCCACGTAGAAGATCGCCCGCGCATCGAGTCCACCAGCACATCGTCCACCGCCAGGAGCTTTGCCGCTTCCCATGCCGTGCCTTCCATCGCTCCAACCCGGCCAGTGCCGGCGCCTTATCCGGGGAGTTCGCCACCATGATCGAGCGGCATCTTCGTCCGAGCCGCCTTCGCGCGCGGCGCCTTCGAGCCTCTTCGCCCCAGCCTTGGCGCGCGAAGGCGCCACCCGCGGAGCCTCGCCTTCCATCTTGCGGAAATGCGGAGGCCACGGCGCATCCCCCAAACCCGCCGCCTCATCCTCTTCCGCGAGTTCCAGCAGCTGCTCCAGCGATCCGGCGCTCGCGTCCATCTCCGCGTGCGGATCCCCCATCTCCGCGAACCGCTCCGGGAATCGTCAGCACAGTGAAATCCGCCGGATCGCAATCCGGCACCTCGTGCCAGTCGAGCGGCGTCGAGACCCGCGCATCCGGCAGCGGCCGCACCGAATACGCCGAGCACGTCGTCCGATCCTTCGCATTCTGGTTGTAGTCCAGGAACACGCCGTGCCGTTCCTCCTTCCACCACTTCGAGCTCGCGATCGCCGGAGCCCGCCGCTCCACCGCCCGCGAGAGCGCCAGCGCCGCCCGCCGCACCTCTGTGAACGTCCACCGCGGCTCGATCCGTACATTCACGTGCATCCCCCGAGAGCCGCTCGTCTTCGGCCAGCCGCGCAGCCCCACCTCGTCCAGCAGCGCCTGCACCTCCCGCGCCACACTGCGCGAACGTCCCGCCAGCTCACGCCGGGGCCGGGATCCAGATCGATCCGTAACTCATCCGGATGTTCAAGGTCCTCCGACCGTACAGCGATGCGGATGCAACTCGATGCAGCCCAGGTTGACAATCCACGCCAGCCCCGCCGCATCGTCCACTACCACCTCTTCCGCCGTGCGCCCGGAAGGAAATGACAAATCACCGTCCGCAGCCATTCCGGCCGCTCCTCCGGCGCCCGCTTCTGATAAAACGCCTCGCCCTCCGCCCCGTTGACGAATCGTTTCAGAACAATCGGACGGTCCTGGATCCCACCCAATGCGCCCGGCAGCTACCGACAGGTAATAGCGCACCAGCTCGAGTTTGGAAGCCGCGTTTCCTTCGAGAAATACGGCTTTTCCGGATGCGTTACCCGGACCTCGCGCCCCTCGATGGAAAGCACTTCGGCAGTTTCGTTCTTCACGAAATCAGCCTACCCCATTTTGCGCATAGAGCGTGACTGGTCGCACCGGTATCATTTCCCGATACACAAAAGGCGGCCCCGCATCGTTAGCCCGGCCGCCGAAGTCGACTCTTCCCAATCGGTCGATTACTTGACCGTTACCATCGCAGGATTACTCTTCTCACCGTTGACCGTCACCACGAGAGGATAGTCGCCGGCCGGCAAGATTCGGAATCTTGAGATTCACTTGTGTGAGGCCGACAAAACCCGGCGACAGCCCCGCGAACGCAATCTCGGCCGGTTGGCTGCCGATCGTAACCGCGACCGTTGCCCGCGGCCGCGACAGCGGATCGCTGCCGGCGCCGTTGCCCGTCGCAACTGGATTATCCGGCCGCCCCATACCAGTCAGATAGGCCACCACGTAGCTACCCGCCTTCGCGGGGTTGTCCGTGTTGTTCACCGTGTAGTCTTCGTTCTGCACCACGGCGCGCTTGTTCCCGAACTGGAAGATCCCCGGAGCCGCGGAGACCACCGAGACTGTAGCCGCAAGGCTCGATACACCGTTCACCGTTACGATCACCGGGACGTTATCGCCCTCCGTCACTTCATATGGCACCTGTGCGTTCACCTGGCCGGCGCTCACAAAAACCAGCGGAGCAGCCTTTCCGCCGACCGTCACGGATGTGCCGCTCAGCGACGTGCTGAGAGGCAGCGCCTTGGCGATGTCCGTCGCAGGAGCAAGGTCCGATCCGAAGACGCTGAACAGAGAGCCCGGCGCTACCTTCGCCGAGAAACTCGCCGCATTCACCGCGCCGCCCGGCGAAATGGCCGGCGGAGCTTTCACTTCCAGCGTGATCTGCCCCACATAATCCATCGTCTTGTTACTCTTCGCCTCGAACGGACCCACGCGGTCTTTATCAAATAGTGCGGGATTCGAGAAGTGGAAGCCGGTCAGCTTTACTTCGGTCTGGCCGGATTTGTAGACCAGTGTGTTCAAGGTCTTGACGGAGTGGCCCGCCAGGTCGTCCGTGAATTCGGAATAGGCCTGGAACGGTGGAAAGAATTGCGTCGAGGTCACATTCAGCGGAGCCATCGCCGAGACCTGCGGCGCCTGCGCCAGGTCGAAATAGAGGTGCACGCTGTAGTTCGTCCACGTGGACGAGTTGTACTTCTCCGCGTAAATCGTATAAGTATGAGTACCGGCCGACAGAGTAAGATCGATGCCGTTATGTGCCGCGTCCGGTCCATTGATAATCGGTGCGTCGAGGTTGTCCCCTTCGACCAGAAAGATGCAGGGCTGTCCGCCATGCTGCGTCGTCTTAAACCGGTGCGCGCCCGCACCTTGAATCTTGCCGGCGGTGTCGACCGAGATGATCTGCATCGCGGTGAGCTTCACAGCCGCCTGCGCCTGAAAAGCGCTCATTGCTACCAGGCCCAAGGCCCAAATGGAATATTCTCGAGTTCGTCAACATACCCTCCCGTTCACTTGAGTAACGCGAAGGGAAAGTCCGAATCGGCTCACGAACCCGAACGATCTTTCAGTTTCAGGCGGCGGTCCGTGGCAGTACTTCCTTTTCGATCCGAGGCTGAATCTCCAGCCCGGCGACCTCGAGGTCATAGGCGACCTGAAGATTCAACCAATACTGCGGCGATGTGCCGAAATACCGCGCCAGACGCATCGCGGTGTCAACCGTGATGGCCCTCTTGCCGTTAACGATTGCGCTGATCCGGTTCATCGGAACACGGAGTGCGCGTGCCAGCTCGTTCAGGCTGACACCAATCTCACCGAGTTCATCCCGAAGTAGCTCGCCCGGGTGGATGGGCGGCAGTTTCTTACGCTGTGCCATGGTTCTCCTCTCTCAGTGGTAATCCACTATCTCGACTTCGTGGGCGTTGCCGTCACGCCAGGTGAAGCAGATCCGCCAACGATCATTAATCCGAATGCTGTGCTGGCCGGCCCTGTCTCTTTTCAGTGCTTCCAGGTGGTTGCCCCGAATTGCTCCCAGATCGGTGAGACTCGTGGCGGCGTCCAACCACCGCAGCCGCTTGCGTGCCTGTTCTTCGATCCCGCGAAACTTCCGGCTGCCGAATCCTTCGTGGACCGCCTCGGTGTCCGGACATCGGAACGAGCGAATCATATACGTTAAACATACTATGCGGCGCGTACTCGGGCAAATGCACGGTGCCTCGAGGCCGAGCCCGGTTCACCAACATTTATTCGCCCAACCTATCCTTTCCTCAATCACTTACCCCTCCGCGCCGCCCGGCCGCACCAGACCACGTTGCTACCCTCGAAGTGGGAATCGTCTCTCGCACCATGCGCGCGCCTTCATACATCGACTTCAAATTGGCTTCGTTCTGCATGTTCCTTCGGCAGCCGGCCTGGTCCCTGGGTTCGTTGGGTTCACTCCAAAAATGCATCTCGCTGGAAAACAAAGACTTCTTGGGTTCGAACCCCGAATTCGCCCGTATCCGAATCGTACTTCCTCCCACCCCTCCCATACCTGGGGCGGGTGACACCGGGCCTTGCATATGATATTTTCAACGCATCGTCCGGATTCCGGACGCAGTCCGGAGGGGGCTGTCCACTTGAAACGATTCGCTGCCATTCTAAGTGCCTGCATGATCCTGGCGGCCGCGGAAGTGCCGGTCGCGCCGCTCGGCGTCTACACCGCGGCAGAGCGCCGCCACTGGGCCTTCCAGCCCCGCAAAGATCCCGCGCCTCCCGCCTTCACCGCGCCCGCCGACAAGGCGTGGGTGAAGACGCCGGTCGACGCCTTCATTCTCGCCGGCCTCAAGAAAGCCGGACTGCAGCCCGCGCCCGCCGGCCGATCGCGCCACCCTGATCCGCCGCGTCACCTTCGACCTCACCGGCCTGCCGCCCACGCCCGAAGAGATCGACGCCTTCGTGCGCGACCAGCTCGCCCAAGGCCTGGGAGAAGGTGGTGGACCGCCTGCTCGCTTCGCCGCACTACGGCGAACAGTGGGGCCGCCACTGGCTCGATGTCGTGCGCTTCGCCGAGTCCGACGGCTACGAGTACGACATGCACCGGCCCGACGCCTGGCGCTATCGCGATTACGTGGTCGCAGAGCTTCAATCACGACAAGCCGTACAACCGAGTTCGTGAAGGAGCAACTGGCGGGCGACGAGATCGACCCGAAGAATCCGACACCATGCTCGTCGCCAGCGGCTTCAATCGCCTGGGGCCGCTGCGCAAGAACGCCGGCAACCAGGACGTGGCCAGTTCGCACAACGAAGTGCTCACCGAGATGACCAACATCGTGGGCGCGGCGTTCCTGGGCGTGACGGTCGGCTGCGCGCGCTGCCACGATCACAAGTTCGATCCCTTCCGCCAGTCCGACTACTACCGCCTGCAGGCGCACTTCGCGCAGACGCAGCCCGAACGACATCGTGCTCGCCAGCCAGGAAGAGCAGGCCGCGTGGAAGGCGAAGGCCGCGCCGATCGAAGCAGGAGATGCGCCGTCTGCAGGCGCAACTGCGGCGCGCGCCCGACGGCGAGAAGGCCAAGCTCGAAGCGCAGCTCGACGAGCTCGACGACAAGATGCCCGCGCCGCTGGCGTCCATCTACAGCGTCACCGACGAGCCGAAGAAGGCGTCGCCCATTCAGGATCCTGTTCCATGGCGATTACCTGAACCCGGTCGCCAAGGTCGGCGTGCGGCCGCTCGGCATCCTGCTGCCCGAGGGCGACGCCGGAAGCGCCCGCTCGACGACCGCGCAGCCGCGCCTCAAGCTGGCCGAGTGGATCGTCGATCCGGCCAATCCGCTGACCGCGCGCGTGATGGTGAATCGCATCTGGCAATATCACTTCGGCGCGCGGGCATGGTCTCCACGCCCAACGATTTCGGCCGCATGGGCGACGCGGCCTTCGAATCCCGAACTGCTCGACTGGCTGGCCAGCCGGTTCGTCGAAGGCGGCTGGAAGCATCAAGCCGCTGCACCGCATGATCCTGCTCTCCAGCGCCTACCGCCAGTCCAGCATCTCGCCGATCGAGAAGGTCGGCGCTGGAGAAGGATTCCGAGAACGCGCTGCTGTGGAAGTTCAGCCATCGCCGCCTGGAAGCCGAGGAGACTGCGCGACGCCATGCTGGCCGTCTCCGGACGCCTGAATCTGAAGGCCGGCGGACCCAGCTTCATGCTGCCCATCGATCCGCGACCTGGTGCTGATGCTGAAGCGTCCGCAGTACTGGGTGCCCACGCGCGACAAGACCGAGTACGACCGCCGCACGCTCTACATGATCTACAAGCGCAATCTGCGGCTGCCCTTCGAGGAGGTGTTCGACGCGCCGGATACGCTGCTCTCCTGCGCGCGCCGCGAGCAATCCACCCACGCTCCGCAGGCGCTCGAGCTGCTGAACGGGCAGACCTCGAACGAACTGGCCGCGGCCTTCGCGGAGCGCCTGCTGAAGGAGCGCGCGCACGCCCGCGAGCGAATCGACTACGCCTGGCGCCTGGCCGCGGGCCGCCTCGCCGACGGCCGCCGAGAAGGCGCTGGCGCTGAAGTTCCTGGCCGGCGAGCCCGACGATCCCGCCAAGGTGAAGGAATTCGCCCTGGCCGTTTTCAACCTCAACGCTTTTCTCTACGTGAACTGATATGGCCGAACACATTCGCTACGCCCGCAATCGCCGCGAGTTTCTGACCGACTGTTTCTGCGGCGCCGGATCCCTGGCGTTCGCCTCCATGCTGGCGCGAATCGCAGGCGCGCGCGGCGCGCTACAATCCGCTGGCGCCCAAGCCGCCGCACATGCCGGACAAGGCCAAGGCCAAGGCCTTCATCTTCGTCTACATGGCGGGCGGCCCTTCGCACCTGGAAACCTGGGACCCCAAGCCGCTGCTCAACGAACTCAACGGGCAGAAGCGCCCCGCCGAATTCGGCGACGTGAAGTACCAGAACGTGAATTCCGATTCGCGCATTCTCGGCTGCAAGCGCACCTTCCAGAAATACGGCAAGTCGGGCATCGAAGTCTCCGACCTGTTCCCGCACCAGGCGGAGGTCGTCGACGATCTCTGCGTCGTCCGCTCCATGCACGGCGACATGGTGGTGCACTCGGCGGCGCAATACCAGATGATGACCGGGCGCGTGATTCCCGGCTTTCCGGCCATGGGCAGCTGGGTCGTCTACGGGCTGGGCTCGGAGGCGGAATCGCTGCCGGCGTACGTGGTGATGCCGGATCCGCACGGCGCGCAGGAGGCCGGCCTGCCGATGTACAAGAACGGCTTCCTGCCCGCGGTCTACCAGCCCACGATGCTGCGCCCGGGCGCCAAGCCGGTGCTGAATCTGGATCTGCCCAAGGGCGTCTCGCTGGCCGAGCGGCGCAAGACCATCGACCTGATCCGCTCGCTGAACGAGGCCAATCTGCCGGGCGAGGACCCCGAGTTCGCCGCGCGCATTTCGGCCTACGACACGGCGTTCAAGATGCAGACCGAAGCGCCCGAAGTCTTCGACATCAGCCAAGGAACCGAAGGAGACGCTGGACCTCTACGGCGTCGGCGATCCGAAGACCGACGACTACGGCCGGCGCTGCCTGCTGGCGCGGCGCATGGTGGAGAAGGGCGTGCGCTTCGTCTGCGTCGTCTCCGGCGGCGGCGCGGCCGATACCGAATGGGACGCGCACAGCGACATCGAATCCAACCACCTCAAGATGGCCGCGATGACCGACAAGCCGGTGGCCGGGCTGATCAAGGACCTGAAGCGCCGCGGCATGCTGGATTCGACCATCGTGCTGTGGGGCGGCGAATTCGGCCGGTCGCCGGAATCGGAGAAGAGCAAAGGACGCGACCACCACAACACCGGCATTCTCCATGTGGGTGGCGGGCGGCGGCTTCAAGGGCGGCACGGTTTACGGCGCCACCGACGCCATCGGGCTGAAGGTCGATCGAGAAGCCGGTCCACTTCCGCGATCTGCACGCCACGCTGCTCTATCAGATGGGGCTCGACCAGGACGCGCTGAGCTACATGTACCTGGGCCGCAAAGAGCGCCTGACCGAAGTGCGCGGCGAAATCGTCAAAGAGCATCATCACCTGATCTCATCGCACTTCGAACGCGCCGAAGACCAGCCCCAGATCTCTCGGGTCGCTGGCCGGACGGAAGATTCGTCCCACCTCAACCGTCACATGCATCTCCGGTTTGCCCACCACCGAATCGGGCAGCGGGAAAGACAGTTCAAAGGCGTTCTCTCCCGGACGGATACGGCCGGCGGCAGCTTCACGCCTTCCACCTCACCGTCACGGGCAGCGGCCCGTCCTTGAGTTGCTCGTCGGGGCAACTGCCGCGCAGATAGAGCTTCTGCCCGTTCGGCAGCAGGCGCGCCCATGCGCACAGTAGCGCGCCGCGGCATCCAGCGATGGTCGCCATCGCTCGGGATACCACTCCGGGCCGAGCAGGTACGAGGTCAGCGGGCTGGCGGCATCCACGCGCAGGGGCAGCCCGCCGCTATCGTGCGGCAGCGGCGCATAGACTTCGTAATGTTGCGCAGCCGCGGACCGCGCACGTCGTAGACGACCAGTTCCTCGCGCTTCAGCGCCTGAGTCGACGACGGCGGCCGGAAGGATGTAGTCACCGATATTGCCCAGGTCGGGATGCGCCTCGATGCGCTTCTCGCTGCCCGGAGCGAGGTAGATGTGATCCAGTCCGAAGAGACGGAAGGGCCGGTCCAGCACTCCGTTCCAGAACAGGTCGGTATCCACGCCTTCGAGCAGAATCGATTTCGCGGGATAGCGGTCGTGGACGCCCGCCACGCCTTCCACCAGATTGCGCACGCGCATCGTGATCGCGTGATTCCATGCCGAGGTCGCCAGCAGGCCGGGGACCATCATCAGCGCGTAGATGGCGGCGAGCGCCACGGCGGCAGCGCGTCCGCCGATGCCGGCCCGCCAGCCCGACGACCGCCGCCCATCCGCCCAGCCAGCACAGCCCGATCACGGGAAGGAAGACGTAATACTCCGTCTGGTGATCGCGCAGCGGCAGCACCGGCGCCAGCAGCGCCAGATACCAGGCCAGGCAAACAGCGCGACGCGTGCGCCGCTGCGCAGCTTCCATGCCAGAAACCCGAGCAGGCCCGCGGAGACCACCGCGATTCCCAGCCGGCAGCACCCACTTGGGCAGGCACGAACGGCGTGTAGAGGAAAGTGGGGCCGACCGACCAGGTCCAATACCTGCCCAGCGTGCGGAACATCGCGCCCGTGAAGTGCATCGCGTAGCCGCTGGCCGTCTGCACCGGCGCCACGGCGTAGTGCACCGCTGCGTACACGATGGAGACGGCGAACATCGGCAGCGACCTGCGGCAGGCTCGCGCGTTTGTCCTTTCCGGCGCAGCAGCAGGTATAGGCCGCCGCGATCGCCGGGTAGACCACATTCAGCTCCAGCGCGCCGAAGCCCAACAGGAATGCGACCCACTGGAACAGTAGTAGCGGCGCTCGCCCGTCTCCATCGTACCGCAGCAGGAAGTGAAAGGCCAGCAGCAGGAAGAAGCCGCACAGCACCTGGTTGTAGACGCAGCTCCAACCCAGAGGCTCGATGCCCGCGCCGTTGAGCACCCAGAAGACGGCCGCGAAGAAACCCGCCCAACGCAATCCGGTGAGCCGCGCGCCGATCGACGCCACCAGCGCGAGATTGGCGAACTGGGTAGCGAAGATCACGATCTTGAAAGGCAGCGCGTCCAGGCCGAACAGGCTGAAGCCCGCCATGAAGAACGCGCGCTCGCTGAGCGGCCGGATGGTGCCCTGCGCCATCGGCGCGAACATGGCGACCAGAAAATCGTGAAAGTTCTGGATGTAGAGGCCGGTGCCCAGCCAGGCGAAATCGTCGGCGCGGAACCATGCGGTGAAGCCGCGCCAGTAGAGCGCCAGGCAGAGCAGCGGCGGGAGCAGCCAGAAGGCGGCGCTGGCCAGCCTGGCGGGCGCCGCTGAGGCGCAGCACCGCCCGTCGCGGGGCTCACTTGCTTTCCAGGCCGATGTTCAACACGATGATTCCCAGTTCGCGTATATCGGCGCCGCTCGGCGGCATGGCCTTATCCAACTGGAAATCGACGCGCACCGAATCGCCCGTGAGCAGGCTGGCCGGAATGTCGCGGACGTAGACATAGTCGCCGGCGGTGGTATACGTCTCGGGCGGCAGCGCGCTGCCGCCGGCGGTGGCGGAGAGCGAGATGGTCTTCAACTTCTCGATGGTTACGGGCGGGACGGTCAGCTTCACGGTGAGCTTCGCGCCCTTCTGGCGCGGCGCCGAACGGCGGCCGCAGGGCCACGGTGAACTGCTTTTCGGTCCAGCGCCAGGCGCCGGCCTCCACGCCATGGAAGCCCTTGACCAGCTGCGGCTCTATTTTCGGATCTCCCATGTTGAGCACGCTGCTGCATCTTCGGCGTCTCTTCGTCGGTCGGCGCCCACCCGCACCTTCTTGCTCTTGCACGCCATGGGCGCGAGCACCAGCGCCATCAGCAGCCAGCGAGCAGAATCCGGCGCACGACGGCGCGGCGCTCGGTCAACAATGTGTGTGTCATCAGTCTCCGCTTCTCTCCACTTGAACCAGGCAACTGTAAAAGGTCGGGCCGCCGCCGAAATCGGTGAGGCGATCGCTGGTCAGCGCGTTGACATTGCGCTTGTCCGGGCGAGCGCTTGCCCCAGCGCACGGCGGGCGCGCAGACCACGCCGGGGCGCACGCGCTCATCCACGCTGGCCATCAGCAGGCAGGCGCCGCGATCGTTGAACACGCGCACCTGGTCGGCATGTGCGGATGCCGCGCGCCGTGGCGTCGGCCGCGCTCAGATGCAGCGTGGCGGTCTGCCAGGTCCACGCTATCGCGATGGCCGAAGGTGGAGTTCATGCTGTCGTCGTTCTTCGGCGAGATCAGTTCCAGCGGATACTTGCTCCGCAGGGCCGCGTCGCCGTGGCGGATCTCCACCGGCGGCTGTGTAATCCAGCGTCTCCGCGTGGAAGTGGCACTTCCCGTCGGGCGTGCCGAAGCCGCCCTCGGCGAAGGGCAGGAACGGCGCGCCGTCCTCGGCAACATTGAGCCGCACGGAATGCTCGCGGTCCAGGCGTTCCAGCGTGATGCCCTTGCAGGAACGGGTGCGGCGAATCGAGCAGCGTGCGGATCATGTCGTCTTCGGAATCCGCGAAGCAGGCGTCGTCGAAACCCATGCGCTCGGCCAGCAGGCGGAAGATCTCGACGTTGCTCTGCGTTTCGCCCGGCGGCGGCAGCGCGGGCCGCGCCAGTTGCAGGTAGTAGTGGCCGTACGCCAGGTAAAGGTCGGTGTGCTCCAGGAAGGTGGTCACGGGCAGCAGGATATCGGCGTAGTCCGCGGTGTCGGTCTGGAACTGCTCGAGCACCACGGTGAACAGATCGTCGCGGCGCAGGCCGCGCAGCACCGCGTTCTGGTCGGGCGCGATCGCCGCCGGGTTGGAGTTGTAGACCACCAGCGCCTTCACCGGCGGATCTGTCCAGCGTGGTCAGCGCCTGCCCCAGCAGCGACATGTTGACGATGCGCGCCTCGCGGCCCAGCGACAGCTGCTGCAGATCGGCGCGCTCCAGCCCGGCGCGATTCAGGTGGAAGGCCTGCGAAGTGGAGAGCTGCAGGCCGCCGCCCACTTCCTTCCACGACCCGTCAGCGCCGGCAGCAGCGCGATGGTGCGCACCGCCATGGCGCCGCGCTCGCTGCGCTGCACGCCGTAGTTCAGGCGGATCGCGGCCGGCCGCGTGGTGGCGTACTCGCGCGCCAGCTGCACGATCTCTCGGCCGCGATGCCGGTCAGTTCCGCCGCGCGCTGCGGCGTCCAGGCGAGCACGCGCTCGCGCAGCTCCGTCGAAGCCGCTGGTGTGGCGCTCCACGTAATCGGCGTCGTGCAGGCCCTCGCCGATGATCACGTGCATCATGGCCAGCGCCAGCGCCGTATCGCTGCCCGGGTTGATGAAGAAGTGCTGGTCGCTGGCCGCGCCGGTGCGATTGCGATTGGGGTCGATGGTGTACAGCTTCGCGCCGTTGCGCCGCGCCTCCATGACGAACGGCCACAGGTGGACGTTGGTGCCGAGAATGTTCGCGCCCCAGGCGAGGATCAGCTTGGAGTGGCGGAACTGCTCCGGCTCGGTGCCGTAGCGCACGCCCAGCGCCTGCGTCAGTCCCGCACCATGCCGGCCGACGAGCAGATGGTGCGGTCGAGCCGCGACGCGCCCAGGCGGTGGAAGAAGCGGCGGTCCATGCCGCCGCCGTTGAGCAGGCCCATGGTGCCCGCGTAGCTGTAGGGCAGGATGGCTTCGGAGCCGAACTCGCCGGCCACGGCGCGCAGGCGTGCGGCGATGGTGTCCAGCGCCTCGTCCCAGGAGATGCGCTCGAAGCGGCCCGTCGCCCTTGGCGCCCGACGCGGCGCTGCGGATACAGCAGCCGCTCGGGGTGATACTCGCGTTCCAGATATTGCGCCACTTTGCCGCACAGAAATCCGCGCGTCACGGGGTGCTCCGGATTGCCGCGCAGCCTGGTGGCGCGGCCGTCCTCCACGGTGAGCAGCAGCGAGCAGCAGTCCGGACAATCCAGCGCGCACACGGAGTGACGGATTTCGGGCATTCCCCTGATTATATCTTGCCGGACGGCGTGGAACCTTCCTCGCTCATGAAGTCAGTGTAGAGTCTTTTCCCGGCCCACAGGTTGGCTTTACAATGGCATTGAATGACCCCAGCTTCCGCCAGGGACGCCCTCGCCGACGCGGTACTCTCGTTCCAGATTCCGGACGACGCGATTCAACGGAGCGTGCGCGAGATTCACCAATGGCTGCTTCGGCACTCGCAGTACATCCGCACGGCCAACTACACGCGGATTCATCCCCAGGATCTCGAATGGCTGTTTGCGTCTTATGACAAGGTGTTCTTTGCGGGCCTCTGCCGGAGCGCCCTGGACGGGCGGAAACTGCACTTCCGGCTCTCGCCCCGCATGACCAAAGTTGGCGGCACGACGGCGCGATACGTCACCGCGTCCGGCGAGACGTTTTACGAGATCACCGTCGCCAGCAGCCTGTTGTTCGAGGGGTTCGGCGCGGACGGACCGGCAGATCACGGTCTGCGGGCTCGAATGCGCGAACCGCCTGGAAGCGCTGCAGCGCATCTTCGAGCACGAAATGGTGCATCTGATCGAGCAGTTGTGCTGGCAGACCAGCAATTGCGCCGCGCCGCGATTCCAGGACATCGCGCGCCGCCACTTTCTGCATCGCGCCCACACGCACAAGCTGATCACGCGGCGCGAACGAGCCGCGCAATCGGGAATCCGCGCTGGGCTCGCGCGTGGCGTTTCTTTTTGAGGGCCGTCCGCTCACCGGCCAGGTGAACCGCCTCACCAAACGGGCCACCGTCCTGGTGGAGGATCCCGAAGGCGAACGGTTTTCCGATGGCGGGCGCTACCGGAAATATTACGTGCCGATCGCGCACCTGCAACTCTTGCCCGATGCGGCACGAGCGGCTCAAGAAGGAAAGCGCTGAGAGCGGCGATTCTGTAGGGCGCCAGTTCTCCGTCTGCTAATGAAGCACCCGATTTCTGCGTGCTTGTTCGAGCTGTGCCAAGAAATATCAAATTAAGTCTTGCGCTGTGTAAAAAAAGATATTAGGATTATTTAGTACAAATTCAACAATAGTGATCGCCAGATAGGCGGCGAATCGTTAGCGCGAATCAAGCTTTGGGGCGGCGGCTTCGGCATGACACCCTGCCGTTGCCCTTCCCCTCGCGCTTCAGGCTCCGACCGGGTCCGCTTTCTGGGCCGGCGTGAGTCTCATACCCCACGTACCGCTGGGACGGATATTACTCACGACAATCCAATGAAATACATTCTTGTCCTATCTTTTGTATTCCACGCGGCCCTGGCTCAAATTGGAGCAACGCGAGCAGGCAGCATTGCCGGGACAGTTCTCGACGCCAAGACGCTGAAGCCCGTTCCCGCTGCACTGGTAATCGCCAGCCGCGCGGGCAACCCCCCATTCGCCACGCACACCAAATCCGGCGGTGATGGCGCCTTCCAGATTCAGGGACTCGCAACCGGCAATTACTCGCTTTGTGTGCAGGCAGCCAGCGATCAGTACCTGGACCCCTGCCAGTGGAACGGCGCTCCCACAGGGGTGACGCTTGCCTCGGGGCAGGCAGCGACCGGAGTCAGGATTTCGCTTGTACCCGCCTCGGTTTTGAATATTCAGGTGCAAGATGCACAAAGAACTTTGAGTCAACTAACCAAAGATGGACGTCACCCGAACCTGACTCTTGGCGTATGGGGACCACGGGGCTTGTACTATCCAGCCCGCCTGACGGGTGGTACAACCGCCACCGTGTCCATCCTGGGGGGCATCGCCACCTATAGCTATCGGGTCGCCGTGCCGCGTGACACGGCGCTCAGTGTCTACATTTCCAGCCGCGACTTGAAGTTGGGCGATGCCAGCAGTGTGGCACTTCCGACCAACGCCAGCCAGCAGGCCTTCCGGCACGCTACTGGGGATGTCAACCCGAAGGGCTTTACATTTTCCGTGCTGGGCCTTTTGCCGTGAGACCGCAATGAACAAAACACAAATGACTCGGTGCGAAAAATCGATACTGCTTCGCCATATCGCCGACCGGGGTAAATCCAAGCTGACAGGAGTGCAGAAATGATTCGTAAACGCTCATACCTTAAGAGTCACCCTAGAGTGTTGATGGTGGCCTTGGTCTGTTTAGCCGTAACTCCCGGGGCCGTGTGGGGTCAATGGACGCCCGGATCGGGAGGAACGATCTACTACAACAACGGTAACGTCGGGATTGGGACAACAGTTGCGAGAGGAGTAATCCAATGAGACGAACTTTGTGGCAGCAGGTTTTCCTGGTGGCAATTCCCTTAGTCTTGCTGCCCTCCGCATTTGCCCAAAACAACACATACCCGTGGCCAGCCTCGGGCAACGTCGGAATTGGGACGCAGGGCCCCTCCTATCCGCTTGACGTGCCGCTGAGCACTTCTACTGCAATGAGGGTAGGATCGTTCGGTACACTGACCTCCGTCAATACCGGCCATTTCGCGTTACATGCGGGCGCGGACTTCAACGGGACGGGCTGGATTGCACGCGCAAGCGATGCGGGCGGCTTCCATATAGCCGCCGGTAACCTATACCTGATCGCCAATGCCGGGCTAACGATCGGGAATTATATCAGCCACTCGACTCGGATGTTTGTTCAAGGCAGCACTGGTAACGTGGGCGTCGGGACAACGAACCCGCAATATCTCCTCTCCGTCAAAGGAACCGTCGGCGCCCAGGAGTTCATCGTCACCAATACCGGCTGGTCCGACTACGTCTTCCAACCAGGCTACCGCCTGCGCCCCTTACGTGAAATCGGCGCGTACATCCGGGCAAACCATCACCTGCCGGATATCCCATCTGAAGCGGAAGTGAAAGCAAAGGGCGTCAGCGTGGGCGAGATGCAGTCCAAGCTGCTGGCCAAAGTCGAGGAACTTACCCTGCACATGATCCAGGCGGACGAAAGGAACAATCGCCTGGAAGAGCAGAATCAGGAACTCCGCGACCGCCTGGCACGCCTGGAGAAGGTCGCATCCAGCATCACGACCACGGCAGCCAAATAGAGGAGCGCGAGATGAGAGCGGCCTCGAAATCACGAGGGGTGTCGCAGATTGTGCTCCGGCCGGCGCTCTGGTTTTGCGCCTGTCAACTGCTGGCAGCGGCCCTGACGGCGCAGTGCACGAATCCCACCCCGGTGCCCAACGGGACCTACTCTTCGGGCGACCATAGCACCACGGACAACAACGCGTTGTCGGCGAGCAACTTCGTCATCAGCGGCGGCGCGACTGCCACGCTGGTGGCGGGCAATTGCATCCAACTTCTTCCGGGCTTTCATGCCAGCGCCATCGGCGCAACCGTTCCGACCACGTTCCATGCGTGGGTAGAGACCGCTCCGGCCGCGGTGTCCGTTTCGCCCGAGAGCAGCAGCGGTCTCAGTAAGGCGTTCACATGGACCGTGTCCAGCCCGTCCGGGTTCGGCAACATCAAAGATGTGTTTGCTATCTTCAATACTTCCGTTTCGGGCGTGAATGCGTGCTACATCCACTACGACCGAGCCTCCAATCAGCTCTCGGTGGCCGACAGTTCCGGCGCCAACTTTTCGACCGGGATTACGCCTGGGATCCCAGGAACGACGGGCAGCTTCAGCCCGAATTGCACCGTCGACGGCGACGGGTCTTCCGTCCACACCTCCGGCACAGAGCTTGCGGTGACGGCATCCGTGGCCTTTCAACCGAGCTTTTCAGGGGACAAGAACCGATACCTGATCGCATATGATAATGCCGGCCTGAACTCCGAATGGCAGCAATTCGGAACGTGGAAGACGAGTGATCCGGCCGGGTTCACACCCATCCGCATCAGTTCGGGAGGAGCCTACACCGATACGCTGGGCCAAGTCTGGTCGGCGGACAACGCATATTATCTCCAGGGGACACCGTGGTATACGGGAAGTCCCGTCAGCGGCACGCCGGACCAGAAGCTGTACCAGAACGAGACCTTCAATTATCCGGGAAACCTGACCTATCAGTTCAGCGTTCCTAACGGCAACTACACGGTTACGCTGAAATTTGCCGAGATCTTTGAAGACACGGCTGGGCAGCGACCTATGAATGTAGCGCTGAACGGCACGCTTGTGGTCACGGGGCTAGACGTTTGGACGGCGGCGGGAGGCAAGAACCGGGCATACGATCGGAGTTTTCCGGTGAGTGTGAGCGGCGGTCAGTTGACGATCACACTAAGCTGCACCAATAGTGGTCATTCCGCAGAGGTAAATGCTATCCAAATCGTGGCTGGCACCGCGCCGCCAGAACCGGATTTCGGCATCATTATCCCCAATAACGACCAGCCAATACCGGTGTCTTACACCGGCGCCAGCTTTCTTGTCACGCTGCTCCCTGCACCCGGCTTCACAGGGCCAGTTTCGATCAGTTGGTCGTCGAGTCCGGCCTTATCTAGTGACCGTGTGCGGTTGAGTGCCACGTCGCTTCCCAGTAGCGCGTCGTGGTCTACCTCCATGTTGGTTTGGCCGCCCTCTAACGTGAGTTCGGGAAGTTGGGACGTTACCGTCACCGCGGCTAACAGTGCGCACATTCACACTGCCGTCGCACACGTTTCGCTGACCGCTCAACCCGATTTCCGAATCATCGTCACCCCTCCGGCCACACCTATCACGGCTGGTCAAAGCGGCGTTTATACTGTGAGTATCGGAGCCGTGAACGGATTGGACTCCGGCACGAGTGTGAATCTGAGTATCTCCAGCCTGCCTAGTGGCGCCACTGCCGCTCCGGCCTCAGCGACGCTCCCCGCCGATGGGTCGACGCGCGCATTCACAGTATTCACATCCACCAGCACGATATCGGGCGCATTCTACGTATATGCAACCGGCGGCGGCAAGAGCCATGGTGCCTGGCAATCGCTGAACATGCAGACCAATCCTGCTGGTACCTACACCATCAGCGGACAGGTGCAACAGCCCAACGGGGCTGGCATCGGTGGAACGACCTTTGAGGTTCGTAATTCGCAGAACGCTGTGGTTCCCGCTGCCGGTAGTGATGACTACGGCAACTACTCCATTTCGCTTGCCTCCGGACAGTACACGATCACGGCATCGTCGCCTTATGGGCATTTCAGCCCCGCTTCGGTCGTTTACGACCTCACCGGACCGACCGGATTGTCGGGTCAGCACCGTCGTCTAACTACGATGATTGCGAGTCCTGACCCGGATCCTCCTGAGTCCGCCCCTCGACATCCCGTGAAAGTCGCGATCGGTAGTACCACGACGACTTTGTGGTACTTCCCAGGTGAACAGATGGATGCACGGAACATTCAAAATCCCCCGGGCTGTTGGGCCAGCCCTGGTGACAACGTGACCACCACGGTGACACTTCCTACGCAGCCATCGCGCTACTACACTGTAGTATTCGCGGTAGATGCGAACGCTACCCCTGGCGCCCGCGAGTTCTATTGCCACTACCGAGGCAGAATCGACGGCAGAGATGTCGACGTGGATCTGGACGGCCAAGACTTTCTGGTGCTTGAGCCAAGAATTACGGCGCTATCCATGACTGTGGCGAATAGTATCGACAAGGGCGCCACAACGAAGACGTCGGCATTGGCGATTCCTGCTGATGCGCTTCAGTGGCCGTCCTGCCCCACGCAACCGTGTGCTGAACAAAGAGACCTCTGGACGAATGCGAACCTGGCAGTCCTGGTTCGCGGCAGCGTGCCGAGTGTCACATTGATAGCCACGACCTCAGCCACTAGCCCGTATGTGAAGATTGCGTTTTCGATCGCACGTGCCCCTGATGACGCTGCAGGCAGCGCCAAGCCGACGCTTGTGGCGAACGGCAGGGGCACTGCAACGCTCAGTCTCGATCAAACCGGCTCTTTCCAGGTATTGGCATACATCGACACCAACCAAAACGGCCAATGGGATCCAGGTGAGACCGGCTTGACGATGCCGGTCATCCTCGTCAAGGCAACTCTCAATCAGAACCTCAGCAAGATTCCTCATCCGGACTACATCTTGTACAACAAGGTATCAGTGGAAGGGGATCCGTGGGGACAATCCGTGGTGCAAGCCGGCTTCACCGCTGGATGTTCGGCGGGCTCGAGCGACGACTGTGCCGTCATCCTGAGTGCTGAAGTCGATTTGATCGGAGGTGGCCAAGATGGCCGGAGGGGAGTCGATCAAGTGTTCGGAGGTTGGGCGCAGGACCTTGGAACGCTCGCGGGTCTTGGTGGCGGCTACCAAAACAACCACTTGGACACCGAGGTATTCGCGAGCAACGTTCCACCGCCACCCCACGATCCCAGCACGTTCTACCCCCAAGGAGCGTATTCGCCGCTCGGCGCTGATCCAGACCCGCAGATCATTGCGGGCCCGCTGTTAGATTCCATCGGTTCGTCACCTGGCACCGGAGGTAATAGTTCCCTCGTGGCCAGCAGCGCGTATCAGGATGCCGCGACATCACCTTCACTCGGAAAGCGAAAACTGATTACCGCATTCGATGCACCGCGTCAAGGTTTCCTTGCGAAACATCCCATCGATATGGTGAGCCAACTCACCCAAATCCAGCACAACCTGCCCTTCAACAGCTTCTTGACACTTTGGACGAGCGTGGGCGGAGTCGTGGATCCCAACGACACTACTCACACGCCGCCTCCAGGGGTGTCCGGCACGGTCATCGCCGACCGAACCTACGGTGTGATCCTCGGGCAACCGTGGAACATCGGCTCTGTAATCAGCGTCGACGCCGCTGGAAACGGCACATTAGGGGCCGGCGTCTTTATCTATTTGGGAACCCCTTCGTGTGCATCGCCCGGATGCACTGTTTCGCCGCTTGCCGATACCGCGGCCGTCCTCACGGCTCCCATGCAATGCAAGGGTCCGGGTGGTCCCACCTCACCGTGTACCGCTCAGAACGCCAGGGGTTCTAACTACAAACATTAGGAGACTCAAATGCTTGCACCACGTGCGCCGTCGTTGAAATATATGCTGCTCGCGGTTTCCTTATTTGGGGCCGCCGCCTCCGAGCCGAGAGTTCCCACCGCGGCCAGCCGAAATAGGATTATCTTCTTGACCGAAGTCCTGAGCGCCCAGCCTGGAGAAGGTTGCGCGTATTTCCATCTGCACAGGGTGGGCCGTTGCCGGACCAAGGTGCGGGCACGAATCCTGCGAGTATTCAAGGGAGAGTATGACGGCGATGCATTGCCTGCCGAATTCGAGGTTGAGATTCAGCAGAACATCCTCCTCAGCTCGATAGCTCCTTGGACTGACATCCGCATTCAAGCTGGGCAGCGCTACCTCATTCTCTCGACTGCCGGACAAATCGGCCCGTCTGCTTTTGCTTCAAACCTTGGGCCGGTGGTGGTGACCGATCGGGAAGATACGATCGGCGATTTGGAACTTATTCTCAATTCGGAGCGCTTGACGCTCCACCAGCAGGCGTCTGCCGTTGCAGCAGCGATCGCTGCTGCAGGGACACCGCACAGTTACTTCCTTGCTAACTATGCGGCCGGGTTGCTGGCGGCGGGTTCGGACTCCGACACCGCCGGCTTGGCGAGGGCGTTTGATGTGAGTAACGATCAGTCGTTCTCGGACTTCGCAAGGGTGATGCTGCTTGGAGATTTGTGGAGCCAATGCAAATCAGCTGCGCAGGCGCCTGACAACCTTTTGAGGACCTACATGATCATGACCGCAAGATACTTCCTGCTACCGTCCGCGGAGCCCACGTTGGAGCTTCCCAGCTTGCGAGAAGAGTGCCTGCGTACACACATACCTTGGCTTCTGGGCTCCGAGCGCAGTAAGGCCCTGATGCGAACGGAATTGCGTCCCACCCTCGGACGCCGGCTCCGGCAGCAAGTTCTGGCGTTGGCGGTGGATCAACGACAACGTCCAGACCGTCGTCAGCTGATGCAAGAACTGCTGGCACTGATCCGCACAAACTGATTCTTTGTGTGGGGCAATATGACGCTCCTGCCAAGAATTAACGTCACACTAGAGAACTGGATGAGGTACTCAATACACACGTTATATTGTTCGTCATCGGAGTCGCGGTTATCACCGCGTGCGACGTGCCGCAATCCCATGCCCAACAGGTGATGCCAAGCAAGATACTTACACTCAGCGACGCCGAGCATGTTGCATTCACCATCTCATACCTCGACTAGGGAATGCCCGTTGGTGAAGACTTGCCGCCTCTTGTTCTCAATCGCAGTGCGCTGATCTTGCCGATCCCCGCGAAGAACATCGAGCAGGTGCTGAGGTCTGCCAACCCTCAAGAGTACTTTAGCAACAAGAACGTCGATCCGCCAAAGAGTTGTCGGGCGGGCCGCATCTTCGATTGCCGTTGCTGCGGACGAGCAGTCATTGAGGGAAGCCAGCAAGCTCCTCAAACTCGACGAGAAACGATTTGGCTGGATGGCCGAGGCGACACTCAGTCACGCGGCAAGCGGTAACCCGTCCGTTCTGGCATACAAAGGAACCGATCGGCCCACTACGTTCGTGCGCCGACGTTCGCAAAGCATTGCGAAATCGGGTGGCGGCAACTTCAGAGCGTTTCCTCGCGATCGATCCAGCCGTGGCGAAGAATCCACACCATTGGCATCCGCAGAAAAGTTGAGAGGTGGCCCACCGAACCCTACATTTTCGGCGTGTAGATCCGGCCGCCCTTCATCACGATCTCGATGCGTTCGGTATTTTCCAGCGACTCCAGTGGATTCCCGGTGAGCACCACCAGGTCCGCGTCCCTGCCGGGATCGATCGCGCCGATGTTCTGCTTGAGCGCGATGGCGGCGTTGATCGTTGCCATACGGAGGACGGCGGCGGGTGGAATTCCCGCGCTGGCGAGCAGGCGCAGCTCTTCATGAAAACTCACGCCGGGAATGATCCAGGGGAACGGGGTATCGGTGCCCGCCGTGAGCAGCACGCCGCGATCGTACATACGTTTGACGAGCGCGAGCAGCTTCGGCCATTGGGCGCGCGCGGCGCGGTACTGGTCGGGCGTCCAATCGATGGTATTGCTGCGGCGCGCGAACCCCGCCCAGAGTTTCGGCGGCGCCTCGGCACGGCGCGGGTTGGCGGTGTATCGAGGATCGTCGCCCCAGAACTTGGTGCGGAATGCCATCAGCGTCGGGTCGATGGAGACGTGATGTTCGACGAGCGCCGCGATCATTTCCTGCACGGCAGGGGAATCGAGGTCGAGGTGTTCCAGCCAGTAGACGCGGCCGAACATGTCGGGCCGATAGGCGGCGCGCGCGGCAGAGTCCAGGTATTCGGGCGCCCACGGTGCGGCGTGGGCGAGGAAATCGATACCCACGCGCGCGGCTTCGGTCCAGGTGGTGGATTGCAGGTGGCCGATGACGCGAAGGCCGAGGCGATGGGCCTCATCGATCCCGGCGCGCACGAGCGCAGGGGACAGGTCCTGGTAGAGCTTGATCAGATCGACGCCGGCCTGCGCCTGCCACGCGACCTCCTCTCGCACTTCGCGTTCATTCGTCACCGGCGCATAGATGGCGTGGTGCAGCGGCGCGGCGGTCAGGATGCGGCCGGCCGTGATGAGATGCGGGCCCACCACTTCGTCTCGTGAGAGCATGCCGCGCATGGCGACGGCGGCTTCGGTGGCGTCGCCCGGATCGCGTACGGTTGTGATGCCCGCGTAGAGCAGCGTGCGGAGCAGCGCGAGCGAGGTCTCGCGGTCGAACGAGGGGAGCGGACGGCCATCGTCGTCGAGCGGCGGGAAAAGGACGTGGGCATGCATGTCGACGAAGCCCGGCAGGACATACCGTCCGGGAAGATCGTGGATGGCAGCGCCTGCGGGCGGACGATAGCCGGCCGCGGGGAGAACGGCGCGAATGCGGCTGCCTTCTATTTCGATGGTGCGATTGGGTTGGGCGACACCCCGGACCACGTCGATGACGGTAACGTGATTGAGCACCAGGATGGCCAGGGCGAGCATGCTTACAGGGTACGCCCGGGGCTCGGATTGGGAGTGGAGTTACTCAGCGCTCCCTCACGGTCGCGGCTCGGATTGGGGTAGCACGGTCATGATACGGTGCTCGTGCTCGCTCGGAGCCCCGACCGTGAGGGAGGGGTCGTGCGCCGTGCCCCGGGTTCACTCGACGGGGGCGTTGTAACCCAGGCGCCAGTGGGCGGACAATTTCGGCAGCCCGCGCGGCGGCACCACCTGCACCGTGATGCGGTGATACTTCCCGTCGCGCGCCTGATTTTGCGGCGAGTATCCAAGGATGTAGCGGTTGCGCAGTTCGATGCCGATCTTCCTGGCGATGTCCGGCATTTCCACCGGGTTGGCTTCGAACAGGCGTCCGCCGGACTGTTCGGAGATGTGGGCGAGCAAGACCGGCGCCGCCCGCTTCCTCCGGCGTGGTGCCGCCGCCGAAGACGCCGATGGAATAGATCAGCACGTCGCTCTCGCGCACCAGGTTGGTGACTTCCTTCTGGGAGTAGCGGCTGTGATTGTCGCCGCCGTCGGAGATCACGAGCAGCGCCTTCTTGTTCTTCTTCGAACGCTTCATTTCGTGCAGCGCGAGGTAAATCGCGTCCAGCAGCGCGGTGGATCCCTTGGACTTCGAGAAGATCAGTTCGTTTTCAATCGTGCCGGTGTCCGAAGTGAGGGGCACGCGCAGTCTCGGAGCGTTGTCGAACTCCACCAGGAAGAATTCGTCTTCGGGGTTGGAGATGCGGAAGAATTCCCTGGCGGCCATGCGGGAGCGCTGCAGCTTGTCGCCCATGCTGCCGCTGGTATCGAAGACCAGGCCCACGGCGACGGGCTCGTCGTCCATGGCGAACTGCGTGATGGGCTGCGGCACCTTGTCCTCGAAGACGCGGAAATTTTCCTTTTCCAGTCCGGAGACCGGGCGGTTCAGCGGATCGTTGACGGCGACGGGCACGAGAATGAGAGTCGTATCGACCCGGATGTTGGCGGGCCCGGGCGTGTCCCGTTTCGGGGGCGCGGGCTTGGGCCGCGGTTCGATCCTGACCTGCCCGGCCAGCGTTCCGGCCCACCAAATCACCAGCGCAGCAGCCGCCCCCGTTAACCGGTACATGTCCAACGTCCTCTTGTCGGTATTGTACACTCCCAGTGGCGGAGGGGAACAACGGTGGGATGCAACCGCTTCGTCGCAGACGGCGGTATACCAGCGCGACGGGGAGGCCCATCACGTTAAAGTAATCGCCCTCGATGCGCTCCACGAACTTCGACGCCAGTCCCTGGATGGCGTATGCGCCGGCCTTGTCCATGGGCTCGCCGGTGGCCACGTACTCCAGGACCTCGGCATCGCTGAGGGTGGCGAAGATGACGCCGGTGGTGACGCAATCGCGGATGGCGTCCGCGCCGCGGCGCAGGCAGATTCCGGTCAACACGTCATGCCGCCGGCCGGAGAGGAGTCGCAGCATGCGGCGCGCGTCGTCGGCATTCTCCGGCTTGGCGAGAATCTCGCCATCGACTACCACGGTGGTATCGGCGCCGAGTACGGTCTCGCCGTCCGCGGCTTCGACCGCATAGGCCTTGGCCGCCGCGAGCCGTATGCACGTAATCGGCGGGCCGCTCCCCGGCGAGCACGGATTCGTCCACACCGGCCGCGCGCACGGTGAATGGAATTCCGGCCTGTCGCAGAATCTCGCTGCGCCGCGGCGATTGGGAGGCAAGCACGAGCATCTCCCCAGTGTAGAATGAAGCCGGAATGAAACAGTTCGCGAAAGAACTACTGGTGCGTCCGGGTTCCCGGATCAAACTGGCCGATATCGATGCCGCGGATACGCACGGCATCGGCAAAGCCGCTGCCGCAGAGCAGCTTGCCAAGAATCTCGATCGTCTCAGGGTTCTCCAATATCTGTTGTACGCCGAAGGGCGGCGCTCGCTGCTGGTGGTGCTGCAGGGCATCGACGCCGGCGGCAAGGACGGCACGATCCAACACGTGATGAGCGGGCTCAATCCGCAAGGCGTGTCAAGGTGACGGCTTTCAAAGTGCCGGAAGGCGCCGAGAAGCGGCACGACTATCTGTGGCGCGTGCACGCCGCGGTCCCGGAATTCGGGCAGATCGGAATCTTCAATCGTTCGCACTATGAGGACGTTCTGGTGGTGCGGGTCCACAGCCTGGTGCCGAAATCCGTGTGGAAGAAGCGCTATGCGCAGATCAACGAGTTCGAGCGGATGCTGAGTCGAAACGGCACTCGAATCGTGAAGTTCCTGCTTTACATCGACAAGGACGAGCAGGCGGCGCGCTTCCGCGAGCGCATCGAGGACAAGACCAAGAACTGGAAGTTCTCGCCTGCCGATTTGAAAGAGCGCGAGTATTGGGACCAGTACATGGAGGCGTACCAGGATATGCTGCGCAAGTGCAGCACGAAGGACGCGCCATGGTATGTGATTCCGGCAAATCGCAAATGGTTCCGCAATCTGGCGGTCTCGCAGATTCTGCGCGACGAGTTGGAGGCGATGAGCCTGAAATATCCCAAGCCGGTCGCGGACCTCTCCGGCATCAAGTTCGAATAGCACAAGCATCGTCTGCGAGAACGCGACTCTCGCGTTCGGGTCTCTGTTAGTCTATCGCGAACCGGCGTCTGCCTCACCCCTCTTCGATCGCCGCCGTCAGCGCCGGAACGCCCGCCGCCTTCGGCAGCGGCTGCCAGAAAATCAGCGCCAGCGAGATGGTCAGCACTTGCACGGCGACGATCAGCGCCACGCAGGCCGGCCATCCGCCGTGCGCCCAGAAGAAGCCGGGGATCGCCGAGCCGCCGCTGCCGCCCAGGTAGTAAAACGTCACGTACAGCCCACCGCCGACGCGCGCGATTCGGTGGCCGCGCTGCCCACGTAACTGGACCCGGCGGAGTTGGCGATGAAGACGCCCGTGCAGGTCAGCGTCAGCCCCAGCATCACCACCGGCAGGCTGTGCACCAGCGTGAGGCAGACGCCCGCCGCGCCGCCCGTGAAGGCCGCCACCAGCGCGAAGCGATGGCCGAAGCGGTCGATTGCGCTTGCCCGCGCTCGGCGTCACGACCGCGCCCACCAGGTACACCACGAACAGCAGTCCGAGCGCCGCCGTGCTCAAGTTGAAGGGCGGCGCCGCCAGATAGAAGTTGATGTAGGTGAAGGTTGCCGAGCAGCGAGAACATCACGCAGAATCCCACCGCGTACGTCGCCACCAGGCGCGGATTGCGCAGGTGCCGCAGCATGGCCGCGCCCACGAGCCGCCGCGTCCGCGCGCGCGTGAAGCGCTTGCCCGCGGGCAGCCACGCGCGAATCGCCACCGCGCCCAGCAGATTCAACGTGCCCAGCATGACGAAGGCCCAGCGCCAGTTGGCGTGCGATGCCACCAGCGCGGCCAGGGCGCGCCCGCTGAAGCCGCCCAGCACCGTCCCGGTGACGTAGGCCGCCGTGGCCGCGCCCGCGCCCGGCCTCCCACTCTTCATTGATGTAGGCGATGATCACGGCGAAGATGCCCGGCGTGAACACGCCCTGCAGGAATCGCCAGAACAGAAGCTGCCCGAAGCTGGTGGCGGTGGCCGCCAGCAGCGTCGGCACGGCCAGCAGGAAGGCCGCGGGCACGATCACGCGCTTGCGTCCGAAGCGGTCGGCCACCACGCCGGCCAACGGCGCGGCCATGGCGACGGCCAGCGTGGATGCGGTGACCACCAGGCTGATGGCGGCCGCCGAAACGCGGAATTCGCGCGCCAGCATGGGCAGCAGCGGCTGCGGCGCGAACAGCGTGACGAACGCGCAGAAGCCGGCGAACACCACGGCGGCGGTGCGCGTGGCGGGCCGGTGGAGACGCGGGGGCCGCGCGCGGACATTCCTTCTATTATGGATACGACGGGCAGCGGCTCGCGCCTGCTTACAGTAGTAGTCGATGGGTGTTTTGGAATTCATGCCGGCGACGCGCAAGGTCTTACGTCTGCTGGCGTCGGAGCCCGCCGATTTCGCCGCGCAGCACGGCGTTCGACTGCACGAGGTCTCGCAGAGCGTGGCGCGGCATAGCCTGGCGTTCATGAGGACTTTTCCGCTGGAGACGTCCCGCACTGGTTCGGACACCTGGTGATCGAAGGCGAGACGCAGCAATGGTGGGCATTTGCAGCCTGAAAGGCCCGCCGGTGGAAGGCAGCGGTCGAAATGGCCTACTACACCTTTCCCGGTTTTGAAGGCCGCGGCATCGGAACGGCGATGGCGCGATTCGTCCTGGATCGCGCCACGCACGCTCCAGGACGTGAGACGGGTTACCGCGCACACGCTGCCCGAGCACAATGCCTCCACAAGAATTCTGGAGAAGATCGGGATGCGGTTCGTGTGCGAGGAGATGGAGGACGGCGTGCCGGTGTGGCTCTGGCAGATTGCGGCGGACGGCTAGCTCTTCGCGCGGCTCCATTCGCGGATCGGAGCGGATCTCTTCCGCCGGGATGTGCAGGAATTCGAGGAATTCCTGATGTTCGTTGGGAGCGTTGCTTTCGAATTCGGTGTGAAGGCGGCGCATGTCCGTCTTCGCTGAAGCCGGAGGCGCGTAAGACGGCGGTGAACTTCTCTTTTGTTACCACGGGTAGTCTCCTGAATTGGTCTGTCGTTTTCAGCAGGCGCGCGATCGTCCGCTGGTGTTCTCGCATGCGCTCGATGCCGGCGCTGAGTTCCGCCAGCCTGCGGCGCAGCACGGCGGCTGCATCGCTTCCGGGCGCATCGAGGATGGAACGAATGTCCGCCAGCGTCAGGCCTGCATCGCGATAGGTACAGATCTGGCGCAGGCGCTCGAGATCCTTTTCGCTGTAGACGCGGTAGTTCCCGGCGCTTCGCCGGGGCCGCGCCAACAGGCCGATGGATTCGTAGTACAGCACCGTGCTGCGCGCCAGATTGCAGCTACGCGCCAGGCTGGTGACGGTCAGTGACATCGCTCTCTCCTACTTCAGTCTCAACCCTGAAGTTGTAGACAGGTCAAGGAGTTTTTTGGAAGATCAGAATGTGCTGCCGCGGCAGGTCTTCCAGAACGCGATCCACGCGGTAGCCTTCGGGCTCGAGTTCGGTCTTCACCTGCGCCACGGTCATCTTGTGCTCCGGCCGGATCGGCACTGAGGGATCCTCGCCGCGATATTCCAGCAGCACCAGGCGCCCATCGGGCTTCAGCGATTCGCGAATCCGCCGCAGCATCTTCTGCGGCTCGGAGAACTCGTGATACACGTCCACCAGGATGACGAGGTCGAGCGCGTTCGGCCGGCAGTTTGGGATCGTCGTAGGCGCCCAGCACGGTCTCTACGTTCTTGAGCTTGCGCTGCTGCATGTTCCTGCGCAGCATCTCCAGCATCTCGGACTGTATGTCGACCGCGAAGACCTTGCCCGTGGGTCCGACCCGCTCGGCGAGACGCCACGTGATGTACCCGTTGCCCGCGCCGATATCGGCCACGGTCGCGCCCTTGGGGAGTCCGAGCAGCGCGATGGCCTTATCGGGCTGCTCCTCTTCGGCGCGCTCCGGCCGCACCAGCCAGTCCGCGCCCGCCGCGCCCATCACGCCGGCATATTTGCGCCCCGATACCGGATGCTGGCCTTGAGCGAATGCGGCGGCAAGCAGCAGAGCCGCGGCCGCAAGGGAGCGATAGATCCGGCGCATGGCTTACTCCTTGCTCTCGTTGACCGGGTCGATATCGGTGGGCACGATCCTTCAGCCCGTCCAGCGCGCGCTGCATCGCGGGGCGGATCACGCCAGCGTGTCCAGCATCTTCTTCGCGCCCGCGTAATTGCCCTTCGGCCTCGATGGTGAGCAGGTCGTGCGTCAGGTCGCGGACCGCCGACTTCATCTTCGGCGAAATCCACGGCGAACGTGCCATCGGGGTTGACCGTGAACGCGCCCTTATCCAGGAAATAGTTGAACTGCAGCGCCATGCCCTTGCCGTGCGCCTCGGTGACGCCGAAGCGCACGGAGCGGAATGCCGAGGCGAGATACGTGGTGTAGAGCGGGCGCTCGTACGCCGCGCCGTCCATCGCCATCAGCTTGTGGTCGTAGAGATACTCCAGCATGAAGAGGCCGGTGACGTCGGCCTTGGCCTCTTCGATGGCGCTGTAGAGTTCCTTCAATTCCTGCCGCGGCGTGGTGGCGCGGCCCGCGACCTGTATCTGGTGCGGGCCGATGCCGTGGCTCAGTTCGTGCGCCAGAATGTGGGTGAAGAAGTAATTGAAGCTGAGATCTTCCTTCGCGCCCGGCGCCAGCACGCGCGCGGCGATGGGGATCAGGGCGGCGGCGAACTTCGCCTCCTGAATGTTCTTCAGCATGATGCGCGCGCTGCCCTTCTCGGAAATCACGCGCTCGTCGTTGGGCAGGTTGAAGGCCGCCGTGCGTACGCCGTGCGCGCCATCGCCCGCGGCGTAGACTTCGTTCACCACGCGGATGGGCGCCGACGCGCCCAGCTTCGGATTGCGGTATCGCGGGTCGATCGGCAGGTTGTTCTCCACTTCCTGCAGGTGCGCGGCGACGGTCTTGAGCTTGTTGGTCTCGGCGTCGTCGCGGATGGTGATGTAGGCTTCGAACCCGGCCTTGTAGCCGAACAGCTCGTCGTTGTAAGTCTCGTACGGGCCGATGGTGATATCGAGCGGCGCGTCCAGGTCCATCCAGGCGACATCGCTCGCGTAGTAGTCGTTGGAGAGGAAGGCATCGGCGCGCAGCGTCAGGAACTTCTTGAGCGACGCGTTGTCGGTGAGCGCGGCGGCTTCGCGCAGCAGGCCGGCCGCCTTCTGCAGATCGGCGGCGTACGCCTTGTTGTACGGCACGATGGTCAGCTTCTTGTTGGCATCGCGCCGGATGACGGTGAAGAATCCGATGGCCTGTTCGCGCTCCGCCGCGGGCAGCGTTTTGACCCAGGCTTCGAACTCCTCGCGCGTCATGTCCGGCGGATAGAAATTCGCGCCCAGCGGCTTGCGCTCCGGCACGCCGGGGATGAACGCGGCGTGATCGTCGAGATCGCTCCACGGGCCTTTGTTGAGCCAGAAGTAGTGCAGGCGCTCCTTGCCCAGCGGCGTGGTGTCCTTTTGCAGTTTGGCGTACAGCTCGCGATTGCCGCTCCAGAGCTGATCCATGAACAGGTGGTTCAGCACGCGCGCGGCTTCCACGAGCTTGGCGAGGCCTTGCGGTCGCCGGCGGAGAGCGCGGCGTCATCGTACTTCGGGGTCACGGGCGCGAAACGCGCGCTCATCTGTTTCAGTTGATTCAGATCGGGCATAACGGCAGCAGCGGCCAATAGCACGAGAAGGTGCTTCATTTATTGAGGTTCGCACATTCGGGCGACCTCAAGAGCGCTCTGCCGTTACTTCGCGGGACTGCGCAGCGCGATGCCCAGCTCTTTGAGCGCCTTCTCCGGCACCGGCGCCGGGGCGTCGCACATCAGGTCCGTGCCGCGCGCGGTCTTCGGGAACGGAATCACGTCGCGAATCGAAGTCTCGCCCGCCAGGATCATCACCAGGCGGTCCAGGCCCAGCGCGATGCCGCCATGCGGCGGCGCGCCGTATTCCAGCGCGTCCAGCAGGAATCCGAAGCGGCGCCGCGCCTCTTCGTCGCGAGAACCCGAGCGCGGCGAACACCTTGGCCTGCACGTCGCGCCGGTGAATACGGATCGAGCCCGAGCCCAGTTCCGACGCCGTTCAGCACCAGGTCGTAGGATTTGGCGCGGCAGCGCGCCGGATCGGCCGTCAGCTTCTCCAGGTCCTCGTCGTGCACCGAGGTGAAGGGATGGTGCGCGGCCACCCAGCGCTTCTCCTCTTCGTTCCACTCGAACATCGGGAAATCCACCACCCAGAGGAACTGGAAATTCTTCGGGTCGAGCAGCTTGTGGCGGTCGTTGAACTTCTGGCGCAGAGCAGGCGCAGCTGCCCGCAGGCCTGGTACACGGTCTCTTCGGGACGGTGGCCCTTCGGCTCGCCGCGCCCAGGCGGCCAGCACCAGCAGGTCGTCTTCCTTCGCGCCCGCAGCGCTCGCGCACCTTGCGCCATCTGCTCCGGGAAAATCGCGCTCCAGGCGCTTGGCGTCGTCGATACACGCGCAGGCCGCGCTCCTGTCCGAACGCCTTGAACTCGTCGCGCTCCTTGCGGCTGGGCGTGCCGGTCGCCGGAATGTGGATCGCCACCAGCGGCAGGCCGGCGTTGGCCAGTTCCGGCAGCAGGTCCTCCACCGGATGCATCGGCGGAATGCGCAGGTCCGGCTTGTCGCTGCCGTAGCTGCGCATGGCCTCCGCGTAGGTCAGGCGCGGGAACGGCGTCGGCGACCTCGATACCCGGCCACTTCGCAGACTGCGCTGCACCAGCGGCTCGATCACCTCGAAGATCCGCTCCTGCTGCGGAAACGACATCTCGAGATCGATCTGCGTGAACTCCGGCTGGCGGTCGGCGCGCAGGTCTTCGTCGCGGAAGCAGCGCACAATCTGGAAATACTTTTCGAACCGCTGACCATCAGAAGCTGCTTGAAGATCTGCGGCGATTGCGGCAGCGCGTAGAACGTGCCGGGCTGCACGCGGCTGGGCACCAGGTAATCGCGCGCGCCTTCCGGCGTGGAGCGCGTCATGAACGGCGTCTCGATTTCCAGGAAGCCCTGCTGAGTGCAGGTACTCGCGCACGGCGAACGCGATCTTCGAGCGCAGGATGATGTTGCGCTGCATGTGCGGCCGGCGCAGGTCCACGTAGCGGTATTTCAGGCGCACGTCTTCGGCCACGTCCACGTGCTCTTCCATGGGGAACGGCGGCGTGCGCGATTCGTTCAGAATCCAGATCTTCGTCGGCCACCACCTCGACTTCGCCGGTCGGCAATTCGGGTTGACGGTTTCCGTGCGTGCGCAGCGCCACCGTGCCCTCCACCGCGATCACGTACTCCGGCGCGCACCTCTTCGGCGCGCTTGTGGACGGCCGGGTCCACGTCCTCGTGGAACACGACCTGCGGTGACGCCGTCGCGGTCGCGCAGGTCGACGAAGATCACGCCGCCATGGTCGCGGCGGCGGTGCACCCAGCCCATCAGCAGGACGCGTCTGGCCCGCGTCGGAGGCGCGCAGGTCGCCGCAGGTGTGCGTGCGCCGAAGGTCGCCCAGAAAATCCAGTGCAACAGAAGTTTCCATATCGATTGTTTTCAGTCTCAGGCCGCGGCGAGCTTCGCGGCAATTTCGTCCTGCGTCAGCTCTAGCTGCTCGCCCGTGGACATGTTCTTCAGCGCGTAGCGCCCGGCGGCGATTTCGTTGTCGCCGACGATCAGCGTGAAGCGCGCGCCCAGCTTGTTGGCCAGTTCCATGGCGCGCTTCAGCTTGCCTTCGACGCAGTTCCACCGAGATGCCCGGCGCGCCGGAAATCGCGCGCCAGCACGCGCCGCGTGCCGCAGCGCCGCCTCGCCCAGCGGCGCGATGAACAGGTCGAGCGGCGCCGGCGGTCTGCTCGCCTTCCACGCTCATCACCAGGCGGTCTTCGCCGATCGAAAATCCGATGCCCGGCGAGTGAACCTTCGAGCCCAGCGATTCCGCCAGCCCGTCGTAGCGCCCGCCGCCCAGCACCGAATTCTGCGCGCCCAGCGAGCCGTGCACCACTTCGAACGTCGTGCGCATGTAGTAATCGAGGCCCGCGCACCATGCGCGGGCGGACTTCGTACTCGATGCCGCGGTCGTTCAGGTACTGCTGCACCGCCTCGAAATGCGCGCCGGCACGTCCTCGCAGAGGTAATCCAGGATCGAGGGCAGCGTGTCGATGATCGGCTGGTCGGCTTCCACCTTGCAATCGAGCACGCGCAGCGGATTGGTCTCCGCGCGCCGCTGGCAATCGCCGCACATCGTCCGCGCGCCTTGTCCTGCAGCTCCTCGCGCAGCTGCTCCACGTACTGCGGCCGGCAGTTGTGATCGCCCACCGAGTTGATCAGCAGCTTGAAGCCCGTCAAGCCCCACGCCCTTCAGGATCTCCACCACCATCTCGATCACTTCGGCGTCCACCAGCGGGCGATTCCGACCCGATGGCCTCCGCGCCGATCTGGAAGAACTGCCGGTAGCGGCCCTTCTGCGGGCGCTCGCGGCGGAACATCGGGCCCGATGTAGTAGAGCTTCTGCACGCCGGGACGCTGGTCCAGCCGGTGCTCGATGTAGGCGCGGATCACCGACGCGGTGTTCTCCGGCCGCAGCGTCAGCGAGGTGCCGTCGCGGTCGTCGAAGGTGTACATCTCCTTGGTGACGATGTCGGTTTCCGCGCCCACGCCGCGCGCGAACAACTGCGTCTCTTCCAGAATCGGCGTGCGGATTTCGTGGTAGTTGTAGGCGCGAAAAACGGCGCGCGCCACCGCTTCCACCCGGTTCCATACATCGGTGGATGGAGGCAGTAAGTCTCTGGTTCCTTTGACGGCTTTAATCAAGGTAGTAGTGGGAAATTCCATGCTAGCATGCCGGC
This sequence comes from uncultured Solibacteraceae bacterium, assembly GCA_963792055.1. Lineage (GTDB taxonomy): Bacteria > Acidobacteriota > Terriglobia > Bryobacterales > Bryobacteraceae > Solibacter. The sequence continues at coordinate 655,506 of CAWBUV010000015.1, forward strand.
AGGACAGGCCTCGCGGCCTGTCCCGTGCGACGCTACATCTTGCGGCGAGAACGTCGACCAGTTCCTGCACCGAAGCCGCGCTCTTCTGCAGCTTCGCCGGTCTCTTCCGCGGTGAGTTTGATCTCGTAGATCTTCTCGATGCCGCGCGCGCCCAGTTTCACCGGCACGCCGACGAACAGGCCGTTGATGCCGTATTCGCCTTCCAGATACGCGGCGCAGGGCAGCACCTTCTTCTTGTCCTTCAGGATCGACTCGGCCATCTCCACGGCCGCGGCCGACGGAGCGTAATAGGCGCTGCCCGGTCTTCAGGTACTTCACGATCTCGGCGCCGCCGTTGCGCGTGCGATCCACGATGCCGGTCGATGGTCGCCTGGTCCATCAGTTCGGTCAGCGGGATGCCGGCAACGTTGCTCAGGCGCACCAGCGGCACCATGGTGTCGCCATGGCCGCCCATCACCACGCCGGTCACGTTCTCCACCGAGACGTTCAGTTCCTGCGCGATGAACGTGCGGAAGCGCGCGCTATCCAGCACGCCCGCCATGCCGATCACGCGGTTCTTGCTGAACTTGGAAACCATGTACGCCGCCTGCGCCATGGCGTCCAGCGGATTGGTCACCACGATGATGATGCAGTTCGGCGAGTACTTGGCCACCTGCTCGGTGGCGGTCTTGCACCACTTCGTAATTGGCCAGCAGCAAGTCGTCGCGGCTCATGCCCGGCTTGCGCGGGAAGCCGGCGGTGATGATCGCGATATCGGAATTCGCCGTCGGCTCGTAATCGTTCGCGCCCGTGATGCTGACGTCGTAGCCCTGAACCGGGCCGGACTGGAGCAGATCAAGCCCCTTGCCCTGCGGAACACCCTCCACCACGTCCACCAGGACGACATCGGCGAGTTCCTTGTCGGCAATGCGCACCGCGCAATTCGCGCCGACGTTTCCGGCGCCCACAACCGTGACTTTCTTTCGCAAAACAGACTCCTTTTATTCTGGGGGAATTACCCACCGATTATAACGTGGTGCATGTGCGGCGGGTTGACAATCCGGTACCTAGCCCGCGAACTTATCCGTCGCTGCCACCAGCGCGCGACTGTTCGGCGGCTCGAAAGCGCTGTGCCCGCTGTCAGGCGTGATGATCAACTCCGCCTCCGGCCACGCGCGGTGCAGCGCCCAAGCGCTCTCCATGGGACAGACCACATCGTAGCGGCCCTGCACGATGACGCCGGGAATCTGGCGGATGCGCGACGCATCGCGCAGCAACTGGTCGTCGGTCTCGAAGAAGCCCTTGTGGAAGAAGTAGTGGGCCTCGATGCGCGCGAAGGCGAGGGCGAATTCGTCTTCCTCGTAGTGTCCCGCAAACGCGGCGTCGGGCAGAAGCTTGGAGGTCGCACCCTCCCATCCGCTCCAGATCTTGGCCGCTGCCAGACGCACCGCCGGATCCTCGCTGGTCAGCCGGCGATAGTAGGCCGACAGCAGATCGCCGCGCTCCGCCTCCGGGATATGCGCGAGATAAGGCTCCCACGCGTCGGGATAAAGCACCGAAGCGCCGCGCTGGTAGAACCAGTCGATCTCCTGCTTGCGCAGCATAAAGATGCCGCGGAGAACGAGTTCAGTGACACGATCGGGATGAGTTTCGGCATAGGCGAGCGCGAGCGTGGAGCCCCAGGATCCGCCGAACACCTGCCAGCGCTCGATGCCCAGATGCTCGCGAAGCTTCTCGATGTCGGCCACCAGGTCCCACGTCGTGTTGGCTTCCAGGGACGCGTAGGGCGTGCTCTTGCCGCAGCCGCGCTGGTCGAAGTTCACGATGCGATATTTTTCGGGGTGGAAGAAGCGGCGCTGCTTGGCATCGGAGCCGCCGCCGGGCCCGCCGTGCAGAAAAACTACCGGCTTGCCGGAGGGGTTGCCGCTCTCCTCAAAGTAAAGCTCGTGGACCGGCGATACCCGTAGCGTCCCTGTGTTGTAGGGCTCGATCGCAGGGTAGAGCCAGGTGACGGGATCCTTCGGCAGGGATGCGGGCAGCGCGCGTTGGGACATTTAGGGGCAGTATACCCCGTGTCGCAGCGCGCGCGTCCGCTGCGTGGTTCCCGTTACTCTTCTTCGGACGGGTGCTGCTGCATTCGTTCCTGCATCCGCTGCCGCATACGGGACTTCATCTGGTCAAACATCTGGTCGGCTTTCATGCGTTGTTCCGGAGTCAAGGTCGCATAGAATTTCGCCATTGATTCCGTGCGGATCGCCAGCGCCTTTCCCATCAGGTTGCCCTGTTGCGTGGAAAGACGTTCGATTTGCGCGGTGTTGTTGGCCTTCATCGCCGCGTGAAGCGCCTCGCGGTTCTGTTGGATCTCCTGCCGGATGGGCCGGGCCTTTTCCCGTGCATTGCCGAAGATCGTATCGGCCTGTTGCTTCTGCGCGGGAGTCAGGTCCAGGTTCTTCATCATCTGTTCGTGCCCAAACATCGGGTGCGCGAATGGAGCCTTCTCCGGAGCCGGTTGTGTACCGGAGGCCGGAGCCTGCGCCAAAACCATTCCCGCCGTCAGGGCCGTAACTGCGAAAAACTGACATAAATGTTGCTTAATCATGGTTATTCCCCCTCTCTTCCGACTTTGCGGCCTCTGCTATGTGTGATGCGTGCGCGCCGTAAATGTCTGTAAAAGTCGGTCAGATTTATCGATAAGCCCCAAACCTTTCGGGCGGTTGCGCAAATTAGTCCCGGGCTGCGGAATATATACTGTATGGTGGCGCCCACATATGAAACGATCATATGAAGCGATGTCTGAAAAACTCGATGTCGGGGAACGGGAGTTGCGCGACCGCAAAGGCTACGAAGCCAGCCCGATGAATTCCGGAGACCTGTCCGGTTGGGAAGAGGAAGCGATTTGGCCGGAGGATTAGCGCCGGGTGCGATTGGGTGCCTGCCTGAGTCCGCTCGGCATTCTGCAGCGCCTTATCAGTCCACAGAGAACGCACTGATCGTCACGTAATATCCGTCCGGATCCCGCAGCGAGAACTCGCTGGTCTGAGTGTTCGGATTCAAGTGAGGCTCCTCTTCGAGCCGGGTGACGAGGGCGCGTGCACGTTGAAGCGCCAGGTCCAAATCATCCACCCGGAAGAACAAGAGAAGCCCGTTGCCGGGAGTCCCGCGCTCGGGGCTCATCAATGAGGGATGCTCGTGAGCGCCCCATGCATGGAGGCAGAGCAAAACAGTTCCATCCGAATCGAGAATTTGCCCGAAGTAATCATGGGCAGGCGGGGTAGCCGGCTGACCGAACAGCGCCTGATACCATTTCAAGCTGTCCGGCACGTCGCCTACGCCAATGATCGTCCAGGTTCGCTTCATCGGGTACCTCTAGCCGTTCTCGACGCGCGCCTTGATATCCGAATACGCCAGTTCGATGAGTCTGGTGAGCGCTGCGGCGTTCATCTGCGTTCCCGGTCTCAGCTTCACATGGCGCATGAACTTGCCGGCGCCCTGCAACAGCCGGGCCGGATCCCTCAGCGCTGCGCCCTGAAAGAACCCCACGTTTACGTGCGAGGTGAATACATTCACGTAGCCGAAGGGGACATCTCCCAAACACGCAACCGGACAGCCGTCATGCAACAACTCCCGGACTTCGTCCCCGCAATTGCGCATCACCTCGAACCACTCGTGCGCCATCGCTCCGAGTTCACCTGCATGCTCTTTCATCCAGGCATCGATCGCGGGATCCCGTTCCACAGCGCCGTTGAATCGCAGCAGTTCCGTCGCCTTCACAGATTTTAATTATCTCGAAAACTCGACGGTCTGCGATTCAGAACGTGATCGCGCCGACGCAAAGCGCGGACGCCGCCCAATAAACGGAACGCCTGTAATCACCGCTGACGGCGCAGCAGATGGCGGCTCCTACATTGCAGACGAGCAACAGCGAGGGGAAGAGTTTGGATACGTTTGGCACCTGAAATTCCTGAAGGGAAAATTCATCGTAGCGCACGTCACCCGTGGTGGCAACGGCTATAACACCGGGATTTTGTCGCGTGGGAGAAGAGACGGAACTACCGCGACACTTCCGTGTGGAGTCTACTCCAACGCCGATGCAGGCCCTGCAAATGCGTACACCGCCGGAAAATCGTCAGGCTCCAGTTCGGGGTAATCATCGATGATCTCCTGCTCGGTCATCCCCGCTGCAAGCCAACTCAGGACATCCCAAACAGTGATGCGCAAACCGCGGATGCATGGCTGGCCGGAGCGTTTGCCAGGCTCAATCACGATGCGCGAACTCATTCTTCGAGAGTATCACCACCCGAAGCCACGAGTACCTGCCATCGCCAACCTGCTTCGGTCATCCGCAGTCGGCAAATATAAGCCCCTTCGCTCCAATCACTTACCTCATCGAATTTCGGAGTCCAGCGCGTCCTCATGCTATCCCTCGGACAGAAGGTATCTCGACACGCTGTGGCTCTCTCACCAACCAATCCGCGCATCCGCAACTCCGAATTCCCTGCCGAAACCGACAAGTCATTTATTTCCAACAAACCCATTCCTGCCTTCGAACCCAACGAACCGAACGGAACCCAGCCCGCGAGCGCCCTGAGCCGCCGGCGTCACCAAAATACGAAACGAACCCATTTCTCCTTCCAACTCAAACAAAGTAAATCCATTTATCCCCAAACGCACGAACCCGTTTTCACCCTACGGAAATCACCCGATCCGCGCGCGTTGCGCAAGTTTCCTCACAATGGGCATCGGCGTGCCCCGCTATTCCCAGTGCTGCTCAATAAAGGCAATCTCAAAATCAAAGAAAGCAGCAAAGCTATTGTCGAGAACCTGTTGCATCTAAACCTCTCGCGCAACGGCTCCGGAAAATACGGCGACGCGCCGCCGCTGCGTTCGGAATTGTTCAGCGCTGAGCAGATGAAGCAGCACGGCCGCACACTGGCCGCTCAACACAAAGTCAGTCCGGGGCATGCTCCCGACCAGTTGCTCGCCCGGCTGGCGGAGAACGAAAGCGTACTGATCGGCGTGCACCGCCTGATGACTGAGGCGGTCAGCGCCAATCGCCAGATCACCCCCGCGGGCGAGTGGCTGCTCGACAACTTCTATCTCATCGAAGACCAGATTCGCACCGCCAAGCGGCATCTGCCCAAACGCTACAGCCGCGAGCTGCCCCGCCTCCTCAATGGCCCGTCCGCCGGTCTTCCCCGCGTCTACGACATTGCGCTCGAGATCATTTCGCATGGCGATGGCCGGGTGGACGCCGAAAGCCTCACCAGTTTTGTGGCCGCTTACCAAGCGGTGTCCCCCCTCGCTCTCGGCGAGTTGTGGGCGCTGCCCATCATGCTGCGCCTCGCCCTGATCGAGAATCTTCGCCGCGTCTCGGCGCGCGTCGCCGCGGACCGTATCGGCCGCAACGGCGCCGATGCCTGGGCAGACCAGTTGATCACCACCGCCGAGCGGGATCCGAAAAATCTGATTGTGGCCATCGCCGATATGGCGCGCTCCAACCCGCCCATGGATAGCGCGTTTGTCGCCGAACTGACGCGCCGCCTGCAGGGCCAGGGTCCGTCCCTCACCTTACCCATTACCTGGATCGAGCAGCGCCTCTCCGAGACCGGCTGGACCATCCAGCAGATGGTCCAATCGGAAAACCAGAAACAGGCGGCTAACCAGGTTTCGATGAGCAACAGCATCGGCAGCCTGCGATATTTGAGCGCGCTCGACTGGCGCAAATTCGTTGAAGGCATGAGCGTAGTGGAGTACGCGCTGCGCGAGGACAACGGAGAGGTCTACGGCCGGATGGAATTCGCCACGCGCGATCGGTATCGCCACGTGGTGGAAACCATCGCCAAGTACAGCAAAAAGCCCGAACAAGATGTGGCGCGAAAGGCCATCGAGCTGACGAAGGAGGCTGCGGCCGTCAGGGGCGCAGAAGATCGTGCGGCGCACGTGGGCTACTACCTCATCGGCGAGGGGCGCGAGCAGCTGGAGCGTTCTATGGAAGCGCGCTTCCCCTTTGCCGAGAAGTTGGGGCGGAGTTTGCGGCGGGTACCGGTGCTCGTCTATGTGGGCGGAATCGTTCTGATCACGCTGCTCCTGGCGGGTCTGCTGGTGGCCAAGGCCTACGCCTATGGGCTCGATGACTGGGTCCTCGTCGTGATCGGCCTGCTGGCGAGCGTGGCGGTCAGCCAGCTTGCGGTCGCCCTGATGAACTGGGTGATCACACTGCGTGTGATGCCGCACGCGCTGCCGCGCATGGACTTTTCCGAGGGCATTCCACCCGACTTCCGCACTCTGGTGGCCGTCCCGGCCATGCTCTCCAACCCGGGCCATATCGAGGAACTCATCGAAGCTCTGGAAGTTCGCTTCCTGGCGAACCGTGACGGTAATCTCCAGTTCGCCCTGCTGACGGATTTCAAAGATGCCGCGCAGGAAGAGCAGCCCGAAGATGAGTCTCTCCTCCGCCTGGCGGCGCAGGGGATCGAAGGACTGAACGCTCGCTACGCGCCGAAAAGGGAGACCTACTTCTTTCTGTTCCACCGGCCGCGGCGCTGGAATCCGCAGGAACGCATCTGGATGGGGTACGAGCGCAAGCGCGGAAAGCTCGGCGACCTGAACGCTCTTCTGCGCGGCGGCGCGTCCGGACGCCTTCTCCCGGATCGTCGGCGATCCCGCCGCGCTGGCCGGCGTCAAGTATGTCATCACCTTGGATACCGATACGCAGTTGCCGCGCGATGCGGCGCGGCAGTTGGTGGGCGCCCTGGCGCACCCGTTGAACCGCGCCACCTACTGCGAAGCCCTGGAGCGCGTTTGCGAGGGCTACGGCATTCTGCAGCCCAGGGTGGGAGCAAGTCTGCCCGGTTCCAGCCAGTCGCGCTATGCCCGGCTGTTCGGCAGCGAGCCAGGTATCGACCCTTATACCCGCGAGGTGTCCGACGTCTACCAGGACATGTTCTCCGAGGGTTCGTTCATCGGTAAAGGCATCTACGATGTGGATGCCTTTGAGCGCGCGCTCAAAGGGCGTTTTCCGGACAACCGCATTCTCAGTCACGATCTGGTGGAAAGCTGCTACGCGCGTTCCGCATTGCTCACCGATGTGCAGGTGTACGAGGAATACCCGGCGCGGTACAGCGCCGACGTGAGCCGCCGCCACCGTTGGATTCGCGGCGATTGGCAATTGCTCCGCTGGCTGCTGCCCTGGGTTCCGGGAGCCGCGGGACGGCGCGGCAACCGGATCAGCGCGCTTTCCCGGTGGAAGCTCTTCGACAATCTGCGCCGCAGCCTGGTTCCCGCGGTCCTGACCCTGCTGCTGCTTTTCAGCTGGGCGCTCTTGCCGCTTCCCGGCTTTTGGACCCTGGTCGTCCTCGGCATCGTTCTGATTCCCGGCTTCCTTGCCTGCGCGATGGATTTTCTGCACAAGCCCCGGGAGGTGCTGTGGGCGCAGCACATGACCTCGACCCTCCGCTGTACCGCCACACACCTTTCGCAGGGCGGCTTTACGATGGCCTGCCTTCCCTACGAGGCCTACTACAGTCTGGACGCAATCGTGCGCACTCTTTGGCGGATGACGTTCTCGCGCCGCCGCCTTCTGGAATGGAACGTCTTCCGCGAGGCCGATCCGCAATCGCGCCAACAGCCTGGCGGCATACTGGCGGACCATGTGGATCGGTCCCGTGCTGGCACTCGCCACTGTGGTCTATCTTACGGTGGAACGGCCCACCGCGCTGCTGGTGGCGTGGCCGCTCTGGGCGCTCTGGTTCGTGTCACCCAGCATCGCCTGGTGGATCAGCCGCCCGGTGGCGCCGCGTCCGGCGCACCTGACCGCGGAGCAAAACGTCTTTCTGCGCAAGCTCGCCCGCAAGACCTGGGATTTCTTTGAAACCTTCGCCGGCCCCGAGGACAATTGGCTGCCGCCGGATAACTATCAGGAACAGCCGGTGGCACGCATCGCGCATCGCACGTCGCCCACCAATATCGGACTCTCCCTGCTGGCGAATCTGGCGGCGCACGATTTCGGATACATCACAGGCGGCCAGCTTGCCGACCGCACCAGCCAGACCTTTCAGACACTCGACAGGCTGGAACGGCACCGGGGACATTTCTTCAACTGGTACGATACGCAGTCGCTGCGGCCGCTGCATCCTCTTTACATCTCCACGGTGGATAGCGGAAACCTGGCGGGACACCTGCTTACGCTGCGCCCGGGGCTGCTCGCGATGATCGATCAACCCATCGTGAACGCTCGATTGGTGGATGGCCTCGTCGATACTTTCATCACCCTGGTGGACGCCAACAGCGGCTCCATTCCAGCCGAACTGGCCGGCATGCAGGTAGAGCTGGAGGAGAGCGGGCAGCGGCCTCCCTCTTCGCTGTCCGCTATACGCCAACTGCTGGATCGCCTGGATAAGGCGGCCACGCGCTCCGCCAAGGGGCCGCATCGCTTTGAGACCCGGCGGTGGGCGCGAGCCCTGGCCGCGCAATGCCGGGCCGCTGCTGGAAGAGATTGCCCTGCTTGCTCCCGACGGAAAGCAGGGTGTCCCCACGCTTCGCGCCGTCGCCGCACTCCCCGGCGATTCGCCGCAGGCGGTGCATGCCCGCGAGCGGATTGCGGCCATCGAGGCGCTGGCCGCTCAGGCGTCCGGCTTCGCCGAGATGCAATATGGCTTCCTGTTCGATCGCGGCCGTCAATTGCTCACCATCGGCTACAACGTTTCCGAGCACCGCGCCGACCAGAGCTATTACGACCTGCTGGCGTCGGAGGCGCGACTCTGTAGCTTCGTCGCCATCGCACAGGGCCACGTCCCGCAGGACAACTGGTTCGCCATGGGCCGCATGCTGGTCTCTTCCGGCGGCGAACCCCTGCTGCTTTCCTGGAGCGGATCCATGTTCGAATACCTGATGCCCCTGGTGGTGATGCCCACCTACGAGAACACCCTGCTCGATGAGACGTACAAGGCCGCCGTAGACCGGCAGATCGAATACGGGCAGCAGCGCGGCGTACCGTGGGGCGTTTCCGAATCGGGCTACAACGCGGTGGACGCGCAGCTCAATTACCAGTACCGCGCATTCGGCGTGCCCGGCACCGGCCTGAAGCGCGGGCTGGCCGACGATCTGGTGATCGCGCCCTATGCGTCCGTGCTTGCCCTGATGGTGGCGCCCGAGGAAGCATGCGTCAATCTCGAGCGGCTCTCCAGGGAGGGTTTCGAGGGAACCTACGGTTTGTACGAAGCCATCGACTACACGCCTTCGCGCGTACCGCGGGGGCAGCTCTACGTGGTGATCCGGTCCTTCATGGCGCATCACCAGGGCATGAGCCTGCTGGCGTTCGCCCACCTGCTGCTGGAGCGCCCCATGCAAAGGCGGTTCGGGTCGGACCCGCTGTTTCAGGCCACAACCCTGCTGCTTGCAGGAGCGCGTGCCGCGAGCCATGGCCACTCTATTCGCGCATCGCCGAAGTCTCCGATCTGCGCGCGCCGGCGAGGGAGCGGAGGCGCCGGTGCGGGTCATCCGCCATCCCGAATACGCCTTCGCCCGAATTGCAGCTGCTGTCGAACGGCCGGTACCACGTGATGGTCACCAACGCCGGTAGCGGATATAGCCGCTGGCACGATCTGGCGGTGACGCGCTGGCGCGAAGACTCCACTTGCGACAACTGGGGCTCCTTCTGCTACATCCGGGCGCTGCCTTCGAGAGAGTTCTGGTCCGCCGCCTTTCAGCCGACCTTAGAGCCATCGGATAGCTATGAGGCTATCTTCTCCGACGCGCGCGCCGAGTTCCGCCGCAGCGATCGCGGGCTTCGATACCCACACGGAAATCGCCGTCTCGCCGGAAGACGATATCGAGTTGCGGCGCATCACCATCACCAACACCTCGCGCTCGCGCAGGACCATCGAAGTCACCAGCTACGCTGAGGTGGTGCTGGCCCCGGCGGCGGCCGATGCGCTGCATCCCGCATTCAGCAACCTGTTCGTGCAGACGGAAGTTCTCCGCAAAGAGCGAGGCGATTCTCTGCACCCGCCGGCCGCGTTCCCGCGAGGAGCATCCGCCGTGGCTGTGCCACCTGATGGCCATTCACGGCGCGGAAGCCGGCGATGCCTCCTACGAAACCGACCGCATGAAGCTTCATCGGACGCGGGAACACCCTGGTGAATCCGCAGGCTATGACGAGCGCGGCCCCGCTCTCCAATAGCGCCGGGGCGGTGCTCGATCCCATCGTCGCCATTCGCCGGCAGATCGCGCTCGATGGCGGCGAGTCGGTCACCGTCGATATTGTGACGGGAGTCGCCGAAACGCGCGAGGCCAGCCTCCTGCTGGTGGAGAAGTATCGCGACCGCCGGCTGGCCGATCGCGTCTTCGAACTCGCCTGGACGCACAGCCAGGTCCTGCTGCGCCAGATCAACGCTACCGAGGGCGATGCGCAGCTTTTTGGGCAGTTGGCCGGCGCTGTGGTCTATTGCCAACCCATCCCTGCGCGCCGACCCCGGGATCCTGGCGCAGAACCGCCGCGGGCAATCCGGTCTTTGGAGTTACTCCATTTCGGGCGATCTGCCGATTGTGCTGGTTCAGATCGCCGACACCAGCAGCATGGAACTGCTCCGCCAGATCGTCCAGGCGCAGGCATACTGGCGCTTGAAGGGGCTGACCGTAGACCTGATGATCTGGAACGAAGATCACTCGGGCTACCGCCAGGAACTGCAGGAACAGATTCTGGGACTGATCTCGGCGGGGCCGGACGGCATGGTGAAGGATCATCCGGGCGGCATCTTCGTGCGGCCGTCCGACCAGGTCGCGGGTGAAGACCGCATCCTGTTCCAGGCGGTGGCGCGCGCCATCCTCAGCGACAGCCGGGGCTCGCTGCAAGATCAGATGGAAGGCGCAGACAAGCTGAAACCCGCTGCGCCGGATCTTTCCCCGATCCGGCCGCACAAACCGGAGCGCGCCGTTCCCGCCGCGCCGCGCAGCGATCTCATCTTCTTTAATGGCGTGGGCGGATTCACCCAGGATGGGCGCGAGTACATCATCACTACCACGCCGAGCCAGGTCACGCCTGCGCCCTGGGTCAACGTGCTGGCCAACGCGAATTTCGGAACCGTGGTCTCCGAAAGCGGTATGGCCTATACCTGGGCCGAAAACGCGCACGAGTACCGCCTGACTCCGTGGGGCAACGATCCGGTGAGCGACACCGGCGGCGAGGCCTATTATCTCCGCGACGAGGAGACCGGGTACTTCTGGACGCCCATGCCGATGCCATGCCGCGGCATGGAGCCCTACGTCAGCCGCCACGGGTTCGGCTACAGCGTCTTCGAACACTGCGAAAACGGAATCTACTCGGAGGTTTGGGTGTACGTGGCAATCGACGCCTCCGTCAAATTTACCGTGCTGAAGCTCCGCAACGATTCCGGCCGCGCCCGCAGGCTCTCCGCCACCGGTTACGTGGAGTGGGTGCTGGGCGACCTGCAGCCCAAAACTGCCATGCACGTGGTGACCGAGACGGACGCCGGCAGCGGACGCGGTCTTCGCGCGCAACGCCTACAACACCGAATTTGCCGGCCGGGTGGCTTTCTTCGGCTCTAGCGAGCCGGCACATACGTTGACCGGCGACCGGCGGGAGTTTCTGGGACGCAACGGCACGCTCACCGCCCGGCCGCGATGACGCGTTCCCGAATGTCGGGAAAAATCGGCGCTGGCCTGGATCCCTGCGCCGCCTCCAGGTTTTGGTCGACCTCTCGCCAGGAGAGGAGCGTCAGGTGGTGTTCACGCTGGGCGCCGGCCGGCAACGTCGAGGAGGCCCGCCAACTGGCCGGCCGCTTCCGCGGGCCGGATGCCGCCCGCGGCGCCCTGGAAGGCGTGTGGCAGTATTGGAAGCATACGCTGGGCGCGGTCAACGTCGAGACCCCGGACGCGTCGCTCAATGTGCTGGCCAACGGCTGGCTGCTCTATCAGACTCTTTCGTGCCGTCTCTGGGCGCGCAGCGGATACTACCAGTCGGGCGGCGCCTTCGGCTTCCGCGATCAGTTGCAGGACGCGATGGCGCTGGTCCACGCCGAGCCGCGGCTGCTGCGCGAACACCTGCTGCTTTGCGCGTCCCGCCAGTTCCGCGAAGGCGACGTGCAGCACTGGTGGCATCCGCCGGAGGGCCGCGGGGTGCGCACCCACTGTTCGGACGATTATCTCTGGCTGCCGCTGGCGACCTGCCGCTACGTGACATGCCACCGGCGATACCGGCGTGCTCGACGAGACCGTCCGCTTTCTGGAAGGGCGGCCGGTGAATGCCGAAGAGGACTCCTACTACGACATGCCGGTGCGCTCCGAAGAGACTGCGAGCCTGTACGAGCACTGCACGCGAGCCATCGTGCACGGCCTGCAGTTCGGCGCGCACGGGTTGCCGCTGATGGGTTCCGGCGATTGGAACGACGGCATGAACCTGGTAGGCGATCCACGGAAAAGGCGAAAGCGTCTGGCTGGGCTTCTTCCTGTTCGATGTGTTGCGCGAATTCAGCGGCGCTGGCAGACGCGCGCGGCGACCAGGAGTTTGCCGAACGCTGCCGCGAGGAAGGCGGAGCGCCTCAGTGAGAACATCGAGCGCAATGCCTGGGACGGCGGCTGGTATCGCCGCGCGTACTTCGATGACGGTACGCCCCTGGGCGCCGCCGGGAACACCGAATGCCAGATCGATTCAATTGCGCAGAGCTGGTCCGTGCTCTCCGGTGCGGGCGACCCCGAACGCGCCGGATCGGCGATGAATGCGCTGGACCAGCGCCTGGTCCGCCGCGATCGCCAGTTGGTGCAGTTGCTCGACCCGGCCTTCGACAAGGGCGATCTCAACCCGGGATACATCAAGGGCTACCTCCCGGGCGTGCGCGAGAATGGCGGGCAGTACACGCACTCCGCCATCTGGGCCACCATGGCGTTCGCGCACCTGGGCGACCGGCAGCGAGCCTGGGAGCTGTTCGGCATCATCAATCCGGTGAATCATGCCAGGAGTTCGACGGCGATCGCTACTTATAAGGTGGAGCCGTACGTGGTGGCGGCCGACGTCTACGCCTTGTCGCCGCATATCGGGCGCGGCGGATGGACCTGGTACACGGGCTCAGCCGGCTGGATGTACCGTCTGATTGCGGAATCGCTGCTCGGGCTGCGGCTGGAAGTGGACCAGCTTCGCATCGAGCCGTGCCTTCCCGCGGCATGGGACAGGCTTCAAGATGCACTACCGGTATCGCGAGACGGTGTATCACATCGAGATCGTGCAGGGGCCGGAGGAGGCGGGGATCACCATCGATGGAGACACGCAGCCGGGCGACGCCATTCCGCTGGTGGACGACCGCCGCGAACACTCGGTGGAAGTGAGGCTGAAGAAGGCCTGATTACTTCAGCTTTTCCAGCTTCTTGCGGATCTCGTCGGCATTCTTCGACTCGCCCGCCAGTTGCAGGTATTTCGTATAGGCGGCGCGTGCGGCCTTATGATCCTTCAGCTGTTCCTGGGCTTCGCCCAGCCGCAGCCAGGCTTCGGGCTCCCCGCTGTTCCACTTGGTGGCTTCCTCGAAGCGGCCCGCCGCCGCGCGGTAGCTGCCCTTCTTGAAGTAGTAATTGCCGGTGCGGATTTCCTTCTGTGCCTGCAGCGGGTTGAAGCCGTAGACCGGGACAGTGATCGAGGTGTCTTCCTCGGGCGGCAGACCGTCTTTATCGACGGCCTGTGGCTTCGTGGTGGCCTCACCGCGTTTCTTGAGCTGCGGCTTGTCCTGTGCGAGCAGGGGCGCCACCGCCAACAATGTCAATGCCGCAATCCAACGTGGCATACGACCATTTTAGCGGTTTTAGCGCCTGGGTTCACGGGGCCATATGGTGAAATCGCGGAAGAAGGCGCGTTCGGGTTTTCCGTGCATGGCCTGCAGGCCGGCGAGCAGCTCCAGCAGGTCGCCGCGGCCCAGTTCGAGCGTGTGTTCGTGCGGCTGGTACGTGGTGCCGACGGGGTAGTCCACGAAGGGCGTTGCCGATTGCTCGATGTGGCAGCCCACGATATGGGCGATGGGGCGGGTGGCGGTGAATTCCACCAGGCGGCGGGTGCTGGCCTCGTAGGCGGGAAAATCGGTGACGTAAAGGCGGCCGGGGTACAGGTGGTCGCCGGTGTGCAGGATTCCGGTCTGGCGGTCGTAGTACGCGACGTGCGCGGGCTGATGGCCGGGAATGGCCAGGACGTCGATCACGCGGCCGCCGAGATCGATGCTGCCGGCCTGTTCGGGCCACTGCGGCGATGCCGAAGGCCTTTTGCTCTGCCTCGACGGTGGCGGGGATGAGGGTGGTGTTGGCCAGGCCGTCGAAGCCCTTGTCGCCGGCGGTGTGGTCGCCGTGCGCGTGGGTATGGGCGACGACCAGCGGGATCGAGCTCGCGCTTGTTGCGCTTCAGCCAGCGGGCGATCAGCTTTTGCGTGACGGCGGCGGCATCGCTTGCGCCCGCGCCGGTGTCCACCAGCAGTGCGCGCTCGCTGCCGAAGAAGAGATAGAGGAAGGGCTTCTCGTAGTTGGTGCAGCCCGATTCGCGGAGGATGTAGAGGTTCGGGTTGTATTCGTGGATTTGCCAGTCGGGGACTTCCAGGCAGTTGGGGCCGCCGGTGATCCAGGAGGCGGGGAGGGTGCCCTGCTCGACGCCGGGAGGTGCGGCGGCAAGCAGGGCAAGCGGGCAGAGAAGAAGTTGAGAGTTTCGCCACGATCAGAATTCGTACCGTAGCGCGAACTGCATGACGCGGGCATCGGATGTCTTGGTCAATTCACCGAAGGTGGACGGCGTCGCCAGGCTGAGGTTCGGAGTGTTGAAGTTCACGTGGTTGAAGGCGTTGAACGCTTCACCGCGCATGGTCAGCCGGTGACCTTCGAAGGGCATCCGGAAGCTCTTGCTGATGGAGGCGTCGAAGTTGACCGAGCCCGGAACGCGAACGATGCCGCGAGTGCCGACCGTTCCCGGATCCTGGCCTTCGAAGGCTTGTACGGCCGTCGTGCTGGGGAAGATGCTCGGGATGCCTTTCTCGTCGGAGAACATGTGGTTGTCCGGCATGGTGGCGCCTGGGCGCAGAATGCCGATCGCCGAGGTCAGGTAGTTGGTGGGGTACAGGCCGGCATTCGAGATGTTCGCCGGAGTGCCGGTGCGCAGGGTGCCGAGCAGGGATACCTGCCAGCCGCCCATGAATCGCGTCGGCCCAGCGGGGCATGGCCTTCAGGAAGTGCTTGTTGTGGCCGAAGGGGAGTTCGACGACGGCGTTGGCGGTGACATTGTGGCGGATATCGAAGGTGGAAGGTCCGCGGTAGCCATCGGGATTGAAGGCGTCCTGAACGCCCGCGCCATCGCTTTCGGCGCCGGAGACGTTGTCGAGCGAGTGGCTCAGGTGTAGTTGAAATCGAAGCCCCAGCCGTTGGAGACCGGGCGGCGCAGGACGAGCTGCAGTCCGTTGTAGCCGCTCTTCCCGGAGTTGGTCCAGGCGGTCAGGCCCGCGGCCTGGTTGGCGAAGAAGGTGTTGCAGCCATAGACGGAGATGCAGGTTCCGTTGGCCTGGCGCAGGCGATCCATGTCGTTGAGCGCGTCGAGATCGCTGCCTGCATAAGTGCCGTAGACGCTGTAGATAGTAGTTCGCCGAAGCGCTGCCGTTGAACTTGTAATTCTTGGCGCCGGGGAAGATGTCTTCGAAGAAGGGGATCTGCGGGATCAGGCTCGGATTGGCCTGCACCTGCGCGGGAGTGACGCCGCTATCGTAGATCCGCTTGAGCAGCGTTCCGGCCTGCGACCAGGTCTGCCCGCTCTTCACGTCTTTGAAGAGAGTGAGGGGCTGGGCGAAATCCTGCTGCATGAGGCCCTTGTGGCTGAGGCGGCCGATGTAGCCGACTTCGATGGTCATCTTCTTGGCCAGTGGGCGGGCGTAGCTGGCATTCAGCAGGTATTCGTAGGGCGCCACCAGGTTGGAGGAGACGCCGCTGAAGGAGGTGAAGCCGCCGATGACCATCGGAGGCGTGTAGGGGAAGCCGGTCGCGGTGGAGGCCGGGATCGCGGGAAGCGCGCCGCCGGTATAGCGGAACGAAGTGGTGAAGTCGGTATTCAGGGGCTGCGAGACGGTGGTCGAAAGTCCCGGCGATCCGGAGGAAGCGAACGAGGTGACCATGCCGGTGCCGTAGTGGTCGTAGATCAATCCGGCGCCGGCGCGGATCACGCTGCCTTTGCCGAGGAGTCTGGTAATCAGGCCGTCGCCATCGGGAGCATACGCCATGGAGAGGCGCGGGGCGAAGTTGTTGTTGTCGCGCGGGAACCAGCCCGGTCGCTTTATTGACGGGTCCGCCGAGCGCGTAGGTGAGCGTCGAGGTGGGCAAGCGCTGCGTTGGGTATGCCGAGCGCCTGGCCGCCGACGCGGTCGGCGAAGAACTGGCTCAGCGGTGTTTGCGAAACTCCCTCGATGCCGTTCCGCTCATAGGGCACGGTGGTCGTGGAGTAGCGCACGCCGTAAGTGACGGTGAGGCTGCGGTGGCACTTGAAGGTGTCCTGTATGTAGAACTCGTATTCCTGGGTGCCGAAGGATTTCGTCACCGGGCTGGCGAAGGGAATCGCTTTGCCATCGGCGCCGACACTGTAGGTGGCGCCGTACTGGTTGATCAGGCCGTAGATGGGCGCCAGCGCATTGGTTACGTTGGTGGCCGAAGAGAGCTTGACGGTGGAGCCGTAGCGCGACTGCATCAGGGACAGCACATTGGCGGTGATGTCGCCGCCCAGGCCGAGCAGGGTATTGCGGCTGTAGCTGTAGTTCGGGAGGTTGTTGAAGGAGATGCGGTCGCTTTCGACGAAGCGCATATTGGCGCCGAATTGGGCGGTGTGGCGGCCCTTGGTCCAGGTGAGGTCGTCGACGAAGTTGGTGGTGGGCGCGACGCGCTGCGATGCGCGCGGGGTGGTCTGCAAGGTAGCGAAGAAGAACGACGGGATTACGGAATGTATTGCCGGTGGAGGCGGTGCCGAGCCGCGTGTAGCCATAGCTCAGGACGTTGACCAGGTGCGGCGAGATCACCGCGGTGTAGCGGGCCGCGAGGCCGCGCGAATTGTCGAGACGTCTTGGACGCGGCCTGCTGGCCGGGAAACTGCGCCAGCGCCGTGCTGGAATCCTGCGCGTTGCCGGCCAGGGTGCCGCGCAGCATCAGGGTGTGGCGGCCGGCGGAGTCGAGATTGTAATCCATGCGTCCCACATAGGCGCGATTGTCCAGCTTCTGCGGCGCGTTGAAACGTAGCACGGAGAAGTTGAGGCCGCCATCGGCGGCGGACTTGGGATCGTTGCCCGCGGGGTACTGTTTGAAGAGGCTCTGCATGTAGCTGTTGATGCCGATGTGCAGCGGATCGACCGCCGCGATGTCGGCGGCGTTGAGCTGCGCGGTGGTGCCGTTGCTCGAGAGCTACCTGGACGATGCCCTGTTTATAGGTTTCGCTGGGCACGATGCGCGTGACCGCGCTGCCGCTGCGATCTTTGCGGTCTTCCCAGTTAAAGAAGAAGAAGGCGCGGTTGCGGATCAGGCGTCCGCCGAGGGATGCGCCGTACTGGTTGCGGACCAGCGGAGTGCGGGCGACGCCGGCGCGATTATTGAACCAGCTGTTGGCGGCGGTGTAGGTGTTGCGCATGTACTCGTAGAGCGAGCCGTGGAACTGGTTGGAGCCGCCCTTGGTCACCAGCGAAACCTGGCCGCCGGCGGAGCGGCCCTGGTCGGCGCCCTGGCCCGGCGACGGTGGTGCGGAACTCCTGCACGGAATCGAGCGGCACGGGCAGGACGGCGTTGAAGCCGGAGTTGCCCTGGTTATCGTTGACGTCGACGCCATCGAGCGTCACGTTGTTCTGGTCGGGCTTGGCGCCGAGTACCTGGCCGTCGGGCGCGACGCCGGGCTGCAGGCTGAGCAGCGCGACGACGTTGCGCGTCTGCAACGGGAGGCCTTTGATCTGATTTTCGGTGAAGGGATTTCCCACCGATGCGTTCTGTGTGTTGATGGCAAGGGCTTCGGCTTCCACGCTGACCGATTCGGTGACCTGGCCCAGCTCCATCTGAATATTCAGGCTGGCCGGGGTGTCGATTTGCAGTCTCAGCTCCGCCGAGTAGCTGCGGAATCCCGGCTTTTCGACGGCGATTTTGTAAGGCGCCGGGCGGGAGCTGGACGAAACTGTAGCTGCCGGTGGGGCCGCTGAGCGTCTTACGGACGGCGGAAGTGCTCTGGTTGGTGGCGGTGACAACGGCCTCGGGGATGGCGGCACTGGAGCCGTCGGTGATCAGTCCCTGAACCGAGCTGGTCTGGGCGGTAAGCGAGAACGCCGCAAAAAGGAACGCAGCGAGAGATCGTGTAAACAATGTATCCTCCAAAACGTAGATGTGAGTGATGGGTGCAAGCGTTCAGACGTGGGCTTGCCGTTCTCGACTGGGAGGGGATTGGTTAAGTAACCCCGAACACAATACTATTTGTAGGAGTTTAGGGCAAGCCGCAGGTCAAGTCAAATCAAAATGTACTATGACGAAGTGAGTAAGTCGAGGTCAGTACGCTCAGGCACACTCCCTCAGTGCGGTCACGCGACATTAGGCGACTAGAATCGTGCAGATCTCGCCGGAGACATCGGTCAGCCGGAAGTCCCTGCCGCTGTAGCGATAGGTCAGCTTGGTGTGCTCGATGCCGAAGAGATAGAGAATGGTGGCGTGAATGTCGTGCACGTGAACGGGCTTTGTCGATGGCCTTGAAGCCGAAATCGTCGGTGGCGCCGTGGATGGTGCCGCCTTTGACCGCTCCTCCGGCCAGCCACATGGTGAAGCCGAACGGATTGTGGTCGCGGCCGCGTTTGACGGAGCCGCTGGCGCCGCCTACTTCGCGCACGGGGGTGCGGCCGAACTCGGAGCCGCAGACCACCAGGGTGTCCTTCCACAGGCCGCGGCCTTTGAGGTCCTTGATCACGGCGGCGAAGGCCTGATCGGAGTTCTTGGCATTGACTTTGTGGGCGAAGATGTCGCCGTGCGCATCCCACGGGTCGCCCTTGGAGTAATAGACCTGGGTCATGCGGACGCCCTTTTCCGCGAGGCGGACGGCGGTCAGCGCGCCGCGCGCAACGGGTCCGGGGCCGTACATGTCGAGCGTGGCTTGCGACTCCTTGCGAACGTCGAAGACTTCGGGCGCCTCGGTTTGCATGCGATAGGCCACTTCCATCGATTTGATGACGCCTTCCACCTGCTGGTCCGTGCCGGTGGTGGCCTCGCGCATGTTTTCGAGTTTCTCGAGGCAGGTCTAACTCACGCCGCTGTTCGACCAGGGAGAACTTAGGGTTGTTGACGAAGCTTACAAGTTTCTTGGGATCGAAATTGCGTTCGATGACTACCTTTTTGAGCTTCTCTTTGCCGTCCTTGTCCTTCTCGGGTTCTTTAGAGGCGTCGTCGCGGCATTTCCTCGGTCATCATCTCGCCTTCGGCGCCGCCGGCCGCGTCGGCGGCGGTCTGCACGCGATTGGAGATGAAGGTTCCCTGGTTGACAGCAGGCAGGAAGCCATTACTCCACAGGGGAGGTCCGACGGTGGTCGGCACGTCGGGACAGAGCACCACATAGCCGGGAAGGTTCTGGTTTTCGGTGCCGAGTCCGTAAGTCAGCCAGGCGCCCATGGAGGGGCGGCCCGCCTGGTTGGCGCCGGTGTTCATCATCAGGCAGGAGGGCTCGTGATTCGGGATATCGGTGTAGACGGAGCGGACCCAGCAGATGTCGTCGGCGACTTCGCCCAGGTGCGGCCAGAGTTCGCTGACGTCCATGCCGCACTGTCCGTACTTCTTGAACTTGAAGGGCGACTTCATCAGTTCGCCGGTACGCCGTTCGGTCTTGATGGTGCCGCCGGGAAGCGGCTGGCCGTCGTACTTTTCGAGCGCGGGCTTGGGATCGAAGCTATCGATGGAGGAGCAGCCTCCGTTCATGAAGAGGAAGATGACGCGTTTGACGCGCTGCGGGTGATCGAGTTTGGAGACGCCGATGTTGCCTTCGGAATCGAGCACCGCGCCGGCCCTGTGCCAGCGAGTTGTTCAGCATGCCGGCAAACGCCATCATGCCGAAGCCATTACCGACTTTGCGTAATGCTTCCCGGCGCGTCAACGGATTGGAAGATTTGTGATTGGACATTGGCCTTTTCCTAATTGATGAACAGAAATTCGCTGGAACTGAATAAGACTTTGGCGTACCGGCCCCAGGCCGACGGTTCGTACTTGACCGTGGTGGGAACCGCGGGTCCGGCGCCGCGGCGTCCGCCGCCGGGTCCGCCGAAGCCGCCGGCAAATCCGCCCATGCCGCCCATCATGCCCATTCCCATGGGCATCGCGTCGGCGCCGGCAGCCGCATCGGCGACTGCGCCGCCTTCGGGCGCCGGCTTGGCCGCGTCGGTGGTCTGGACGGGAGGCGCGCCGCCGCCGCCGCGTCCGCCCCGGCCACCGGCCGGAGCGCCCTCGGCGGGCTTGTTCTTGTTCTCTTCAAATTCGCGCATCGGCTCGGTGTGCAGGTATTCGATACCAAGTTTGATTTCCTGCTCGCTGGGTTCGCGGCCGTAGACCAGCATGTAGGCCTTTTTGATGCGCGAGCGGTTGTCGGGTTCGGTGGCCACGCGTTTGGCGAGCTGCTCCGACTCCGCCTGCATGAAATCGCTGTTCATGAGGAACAGGCGCTGCAGCGGGACGGTGGTGGTGAAGCGCTTTTCCGCGCTGATATTGGGCGCGGGGAAATCGAATAACTGGAGATACTCGTCCAACTTATAGCGGCTGACTTTGCCGTACACGGTGCGGCGCGTGAAGGCGGGAGTAAGATCGACGGAAGGGCCGCCGAGCGACTTATCGAGATTGCCGGAGACCAGGAGGACGGCATCGCGGAGCTGTTCGGCTTCGAGGCGCTTGCGATCGAAACGCCAGTAGGAGCGGTTGCCGGAATCCTTGGCGGCATTGGCTTCGTCATTGTCGCTAGAGAGCTGGTAGACCGAGCTGAGCATGATCTCGCGGTGCAGCTTCTTGATGGACAGGCCGTTCTTCACGAAGGAGCTGGCGAGGTATTCGAGCAGATCGGGGTTGGTCGGGCGCTCGCCGGTGGTCCCGAAGTTACTGGGGCTATCGACGATGCCGGTACCGAAGTGGCCCTTCCAGATGCGGTTGACGATGACGCGCATGGCGATGGGCTGCTTGAGGATATCTTCGGCCAGTTCCAGGCGGCCGCTGCCTTTGCTGAAAGGCGTGGGCTCGCCCGGAGAGAGAATGCTGAGGAAGTGGCGCGGAACTTCCGGTCCGAGGTTTTCCGGGTTGCCGCGGATGGCGAGCTGCAATTCCACCGGCTTGGCGGCGTCTTCCACGCCGTGAATGAAGGGGTAAGCCGGCTCGAGCTTTTTGCGCGCTTCTTCGATATCGGTGCGGATGGTGGCCATCTGCGTCTGCGATTCGGAGCCGGAGCGGCTTTCCAGGCCCCAGCCGCGGAACAGCAGAACGCCGGGCTTGCCGCCGCGTCCGCCCATGGCCATCATGGCCGCGGGATCGTCGGAATCGCGCAGTTCGCGCTGGAAGACTTCGGTCCAGAAGTTGTTTTCATCTTCCGGCATGTTCTTGAGGCGCAGTCCGCAGTTGGGACAGAAATCGTCGTTGGTGATGAACTCGTTGGGCTTGCTGGCGCGCTTCTTTTTCTTGGTGCCGTCGAGCGATTTGGCGATGATGACTTCGTTCTCTTCGTTGAGGTCCTTGCGGGCGAGCATCACTTTGACGACGTTTTCCTGGAACTCGTCAGCGAGTTTCTTGACTTCGGCATTGCCGCCGCCAGGGCCGGCCCCGCCGCCCCTGCGGCCGCCGCCACCACCGAATCCGCCGAAACCGCCGCCAGCTGCGGGCGTTGCGGGGGGCTTGGGTGCGCTTGCGGTAGCGGGTGCAGGTTCGGGTGCGGGCATGGCCTCGGCCTTAGTTTCGGGGGCCGCGGGCTTGGGCTCGACTTTGGTTGCGGGTGCTCCGGCGGGCGCGGGAGGAGGTGTAGTTGCGGATGGCGCTGCGGCCGGCATGGCGCCGCCGCGTCCACCGCGGCCGCCGCCGGCTGCCGCGGCGGCGAGGGTCCGCTTCATCATGGCCTGCCAGGCTTCCTTGTACTTGTACTTGTCGGTGGGTTTCTCCATGTACTTAATCCACCGTTCGAGCAGTTCGTAATCGAGTTTCCGGTTTTCGACGACCGTCTCCGCATCGCGTTTGAGAGCGACCACATCGTACACACCCTGCAGATAGGCGGACGTCTTGAACGCCAGCGACTCGGCCATCTGGGTGCCCAGGTTGGTCTGCATGGTCTGCAGCATCTTCTGCTTTTTCTCGATCTCGTCTTCGACCCTGGTGTACTGATCGAGGACGGACTTGGGAACACGCGGATACTCGTGATAGGAGGTGTTGAGGAAGACTCCGGCGAGCGAGTAGTAGTCGGTTTGGGGAATGGGATCGTACTTATGATCGTGACAGCGGGCGCAGGCGACGGTAAGTCCGAGGAAGCCGCGGGTAACCACGTCTACGCGATCGTGACGTTCGTCGGCGCGGGTTACTTCGACGGAGCCGTTGTCGTAATACCAGGGGCCGAGACCGAGGAAACCGGTTGCCGGGAGTGTCTTATAACGGGTCTTTTCGTCGAGGAGGTCGCCCGCAAGCTGAGCTTTGACGAAGGCATCGTACGGTAAGTCGTCGTTGAAGGCCTGGATTACCCAGTCGCGGTAGACGAACGCGTTGGGATAGGGGCGGTAGCCACGGGGATTGGGGTTGAGGCTGCGATAGTCGTCTTCGCCGTAGCGCGCGACGTCGAGCCAGACTCGGCCCCAACGCTCGCCGTAATGAGGCGAGGCCAGGAGGCGGTCCACCACCTTGGCGAAGGCATCGGGCGCGGTGTCTTTTTCGAACGCGGCGATTTCTTCGGGCGTGGGCGGTAGTCCGGTCAAGTCGAAGGTGGCGCGGCGCAGCAGATCGTGCTTGCTGGCGGGCTTTACCTGTTTCAGACTCTGCTGCTCGAGACGCGCAAGAACGAAGCGATCGATGGACGTTTTCGGCCAGCGGGCATCTTTCACGGCGGGAATTTTGGGCTCGCGGAGCGGCTGCAGCGACCAGAAGTTACGGCGCTCGGGAGCGATGACATATTTGCCGTCGCCTTTGGCGGTGTTCGTGACAGCGGAGGCGGGCCAGGATGCACCGGCATCCACCCAGGCTACGATGTTGGCGATTTCGTCGTCCTTGAGTTTCCCGCCCTGCGGCATTTTCAGGGTGGATCCGGTCTGCTGGATGGCGCGGACGAGCAGGCTATCGGCGGACTTTCCGGGCACGATGGACGGGCCGGACTTACCACCTTTGAGCATGCCTTCGCGACTATCGAGGCGTAGGCCGCCCAGTTGCGAATTACCGTGGCAGTTATAGCAGTTATTGGCTAGTACGGGCCGGACCTTACTTTCGAAGAAATCCGCAGAGGCAGCAGGCTTGGTTTGTGCCGGCAGCAGGGAGATAGATGTTGCAAGGAGGACGAGTAACCGTCCGGCAGGAAAAGTATAAGAGCTAGGCATAGTGGCAACAGATCCGTGAATCCGCGATCTAAGGAACCCGGAAACCTACAGAAAGACCCAACATGGGCCGGGATTTCCAGACGTGGGGGACGTTGCCAGACAGGGGCAGGGAACGCCGGCCGAGTGCAGCGGCCGGTAGAAGCCGATGAGCAGTTGTATCATTTGCCCGAAGGCATTGTCAAGAAATGCGTTGAGCGCAGCTAACAGGTACTCCGCGGACTGGGATTTGACGCGGAGTCGCTGAGACGCGGAGGAGGAAGCGGAGGAGGCCTATGACGAAAGGCGAGCACGGAGACAGCGGAGGGAACGATCGGAGAAATGCTTTGCCTGGGAACGGGAGCGCGGGTTATACTCATTGAACAACCTCCGAGGCCCCGCCGCCTCATCCGCGCACGTTTCGCGGAACCCTGGCCAAGTCGGCCGTCTTCAACCCAAGTTATCGAAGGACGAACTTTGCCATGCGTGTATCAACCGGAATCTATCTAGCTCTTGCCCTGGCGGCAGTCAGCGGTTTCGCAAGCGATCCAAAGAACCCGTCGAAGCACCCGGCGCTGCCGGTGCTCGGCGTAAAGACACCGGGTGTGCGGATTCCGTTCGCGGACCTGAAGACGGAACTCGAATGGAAGCCGGCGGCGACGCCCGCGTGGATCGCGATGGCGGACTCCATCCTGATCCCCTCGAAGGACGGTCTCTCGCGGGTGGATCCGAAGGCGAAGGAAAGTAAGTTCGGCGAACCGATCGGCGGGCTCAAAGAACCGTGCGGCGGCCTGGTGAACGCATTCTCGAACCTCTGGGTTCCGAATTGCGGGGAGGGCACGCTGGTCAGGCTGGACTCAAAGACAGGCAAAGCGATTGCCAAAATCGCGACCGGGGCAGGGAACGCGCGCATCGGAATTGCGGCGACGGCGGATAGTGTTTGGATGTTAACGGACGCGCGCGGCACGCTCTCGCGAATCGACCCCGTGCAGAACGTGGTGGTGGCGGAACTTCGGGTATACGCGGACTGCAACAGCCTGCTCTTCGGCGAGACTGCGTTGTGGTTGACGTGCCCTGCGGAAAACGTGGTCCTGCGGGTAGACCCGGCGACCAACCTGGTGGACAAATCGATCGAAGTTGCGGCGGCGCCAACAGCGCTGGTGGCGGGTGAGAGTTCGATCTGGGTGCTGTGCGGCAAGGAAGGCAAAGTGGACCGGATCGACCCGAAGACCAATAAGGTCACGAAGTCGATCGAACTGGGCGCGCCGGCCGGTGGAGGAGCGATGGCATTTGGCGAGGGCTCGTTGTGGGTCAGCATGCCGGGCTTTCCGGTCACGCGGATCGATCCGCAGGGCGAGAAGGTGGTGCAGCAGTTTTACGGAGAGGGCGGCGGGTTCCTGCTGACCACGCCGAATTCGTTGTGGCTGGCGGAAACGGCGGAGGGCAAGCTGGTGCGCATCGACACGCGCCGCATTGCCGCCACGCTGGCGGAGTAACTGAAAAGGGCGATCATGACGAAACGAAGCGTGGGTAAGTTGGGTACGGTTGGGACGGTGTGTTTTGGCGCGTGTATGCCACTGCTGCTGGTGTTCGGACAGGATCCGGCGCCGCCGCCGGCGGCCGAGAAAAAGGAGCGGCCCAAGCGTCCTCCGCGGCCCGGCGTCAGCACTCCGGGCGTGAAGCGCGAGATGGCAACGCTCACGCCGGCCGCGGTATTTCCCGTTCCGGGCACGCCTGACTGGCAGGTGATGACGGAGGACGCGGTGTGGGTTTCGAACGGTCCCAAGAATACGATTCACCGGCTAGACGCGAAGACCAACCAGGTGGTGGCGGCGATCGAAGTGGGCAAGCGGCCGTGCTCCGGCCTGGCGGCGGGTTTTGGCAGCGTGTGGGTTCCGGTGTGCGGCGACCGGCCGGGGACGGAGAACGGGGCGCGTCCGGCGTTGACGCGGGTCGACATCAAGACGAACCAGGTGACGGCGAGTATTCCGGTGGGTCCGGCCAATAGCGAAGGCGGACTGGTGGCCTCACCGGAAGCGGTGTGGATGGTGACGGATCCGAAGGGGACGCTGTCACGGATCGATCCGGCGACTAATAAGGTTACGGCGGAGATCGTAGTGGCGCCCGGTTCGGTGGCGTGTGTGTACGCCGACGGCGCGGTGTGGGTGAGTTCGCCCGAGAAGAGCGTGATCACGCGGGTGGACGCGAAGACCAATACGGCAACCGATACGATTGCGGTGGGACCGGGTCCGCGGTTTCTGACGGCGGGCGCGGGCGCGGTGTGGACGCTCAATCAGGGCGACGGCACGGTATCGAGAGTCGATATGAAGACGCGCAAGCTGGTGACGAACATCGACGTGGGACTGCCGGGGACGGGCGGGGAACTGGCGTTCGGCGACGGGCACGTGTGGGCGACGGTGTTTCAGATTCCGCTGTCGAAGATCGATCCGGCGACGAATCAGGTGGTGAAGCAGTGGGTGGGCGCAGGCGGAGACTCGGTGCGTGTGGGGCACGGGTCGTTGTGGCTTTCGAATTTGCGGGAGCAGAATGTGTGGCGGATCGATTTGACGCAGCTTTGAGTTACTAGTTGAGCGCGCGCAGAGGGGCGAACTCGATGCGATCGTCAGGCTTCGGCTTCTGTGCTCGTCGGCGTTGCGGTTCCGGCGTGCTGCATTGCTGGATGGTGTGAGTGTTAGCGATCGCGTTTTTCGAAGCACGCATGACATCCGGCTTGATTCAGGCGGTCCAGTGCGGAATCCCAGTTGCGATGCCGATTTGGCGTTCCCTATTTCCGTGACCGGCGTTTCACGGAGGAATGCGCGAGGACGGCGGCCCCAAGCCTTTCAGGACGGCCGACTTGGAGCCGATTCGTGCGGGCATATCCGTGGGAAGCGCATTTACGTTCAATGGCTGCCGGTAGTCCTCATGCCCAGCCGAGGTCCTTGAGGGCCAGACCGGCATTCCATATCTTCGTCGTGTGGGCGATCTTGTCCCCTTCGAATTGCATCACATAAACATAATCAGTATTGATCCGACGGCCCGTCGTGGGGACCGGTCCGCCCTCGCCGGTGTGAGTCCCATAAAAGACTCCGTAGGCGGCGACGTTGTTGCGCGAGGAATCTGTAGCGAAAGACTTCACCTCGTAATGGGCATCCGGCAGCACCATCATCATGCCCCTCATCCAGTCGGTATACTGGTCGAGCGTCTTCACATCCAGCAGGGGCTCAGCCTGCGAGCAGAAAGTCGCTTCGGGCGTGCAGTAGGCTTTGCAAACCTCCCATCCCTTGCCGGTTTCACAGGCGGCGAAGAATGCTTCCGCGATGCTCGTGATCGATGTTGTCGTTGGTGCCATGATCGTCTTTCACCTGATACAGCGCGGGTGACGAGAACCTTGAACAGCGCCGGAATGGGTTTCGGCGACCCATTTCTCCCGTGCTGGGAGACAAGGATAGCACAACCGAGAAGTGATCGAAGGTGACGGTTTGTCTCCTCTCTGAGACTAGGCCGGAAACGGCGTCTGGGAGGTCGCTTTCGTGAAGTCGCGGTCAATTCCCGTCAGGACTTCGCCTGGCGCTCCGGACGTGAGCGGCGTTTCACGGTAGCGAATCCCAGTCGAGACGTGGCCACTTCAGCGGAACGGGCGTTTCTCGTCAACTTGACGCCGAACAGCCCCACTTTCTATGGACAGTCTCGACCGTTTCCTTGGAGGACGTCAGCGCCCAGCCCCAGGGCTTTCCCGGAAGGAGGGCAAACACGTTTGGATGCGTTGCGTCGTCGGCGATCCGGTAAAGCGCATCATGGAAATAAACCTGTGCGACAGAATCGATTGGATCTTAGATTCTACTGGAAAGGGTATCGCGGCGCACGGAAATTTTCGCTAACAAACGCCGCCCCGCGGTGTCTATGATTGTTAGGCATGTCGGACGGGGGCTCGGGCAATAAAATCGGGTGCGGACTGGCGGCGGCGAGCAGCGCGGCGGTTTTCGCGGTGTTCCTGGCGGGGAACGTACGTACGCAATCCGCGGTGAGGCAGTTCGCCCGCGAAGTAGCGGAGAGGCGTGTCGCCGGGATGGTGCACCGGCGGGTGCGTTCGGTGCAAGAAGGGCTGCACTGGCAGAACTCGAGCGTGCCGGCATCGCCTTCACCGGCCAGGAGCGGGGCGCCGGCAACGCCGAAAGAGCACTGGAAAGATGGCATGTACACAGGCTGGGGATTCTCGCCGCATGGAAATATAGAGGCGGCAGTGCGGATCGAGGGCGGGCGGATCATGAGCGCGATCATTTCGCAGTGCCGGACCCGGTATTCGTGCGGCGTGATCGAATTGCTACCCGGACAGGTGGTGACGCGACAAAGCCCGGATGTGGATTACGTTTCGGGCGCGACGCAGAGTGCGGATGCTTTCTATGAAGCGGTGTTGGCGGCGCTGCAGAAGGCGAAGGGCTAGACGTGCCGGTGCGTACGGAGCTTGCGATGGGGACGCTGGTGACGATGCGGGTGCTCGCCACGGACAGCCACGCGCCAGCGGCGATGGACAGGGCGTTTGCCTGGTTCCGTCAGATCGAGGACGTGTGCACACGGTTCGATGCCGCGAGCGAATTGCGGCGAGCGACGGAACGGTCCGGTTTCGCGGTGCCGGTGAGCCCTATCCTTTTCGAGGCGGTGCGGTTCGCGCTGCTGGTGGCCGAGATGAGCGGAGGAGCGTTCGACCCTACTGTCGGGCGGCGGATGGAGGCGCGGGGGTTCAACCGGGAGTACCGCAGCGGAGAGGTTATGCGCAGCGGCGAGAGCGGCGAGGCGAGTTGGCGCGATGTGGAACTCGATGTGGAAGGGAGGACGATACTGCTGCACCGGCCGCTAACGTTCGACCTGGGAGCCGTGGCGAAGGGACTGGCGGTGGATGCGGCGGCGCGCGAATTGGCGCCGTTCCGAAATTTCGCGATCGATGCCGGCGGCGATCTGTACCTGGGCGGATGCAACGACCACGGCGAGAGGTGGACCGTGGGGATCCGGCATCCACGGAGCGAGGACGGGCTGATTGCGTCGGTGCAGGTTTCGGACCAGGCGGTGTGCACCTCGGGGGATTACGAGCGCACGCGCGGGGTGAAGGGCGAACATCACATTCTGGACCCACGAACCGGAACGTCGCCTCGACAAGCAGTGAGCGTGACCGTGGTCGCGGCCGGTGTGATGCTGGCGGATGCACTGGCGACAGCGGCGTTCGTGCTGGGGCCGGAGGAAGGCATCGAACTGCTCGAGCGCGAGGGAGTGGAAGGTTTGATCGTCACGCCCAAGCTGGAAGAATTCCGAACTGGAGGGTTCCAGCATGCTGCTTAGCCTGAAGCTGGGTGGCCCACCGCCTCCGGCGGAACCACAGTCATTAATAATAGAGAACAGTCTCACACGCTATCGTCGGAGAGTAACTCGGTTTTTCCAGACGCCGAAAGGCCTCCTGACGCTCGTCTTCGCGCTTCTGATCGCGATCGCGGCGCCGGGGCAGGGCGGATCGCACGTGGCGACGGCACTGGGCTGCGCGGCATTCGCGGCGGGGGTAGCGGACGCGGTGATCCTGCGGTACCGGAAGGGCCGGTGGGAATACCCCAGCGGAGCCGTGCTGAGCGCGGCCATTGTGGTCATGGTGCTGCGGGCGCAGGAGCCGTGGTACGTAACCACCATCACGTCGCTGATCGCGGTTTTCAGCAAGTACGTTTTCCGCGTGGGCCAGGCGAACGTGTTCAACCCGGCGGCATTGGCTATGCTGGCGAGCTATTATCTATTTCACGCCGGCGAAAGCTGGTGGGGTGCGGTGACAGATGTCGACGGGCCGGCCAAGCTCATCCTGATGGCGGCGGGCGTGTACATCACCAACAGGGTGAACAAAATTCCGCTGGTGCTGACGTTCTTCGGCACGTTCTTCCTGCTCTTTACGACCACCGCGTTTGTGGGCGATGCGCTCTCAGTGGCGGAGATCTTTCACTCGCCGGACGTGGAGATGCTGTTCTATTTCGCGTTCTTCATATTGACGGATCCTCCCACCTCACCGCCGCATTATCGGGACCAGGTGATCTGTGGGCCAATTGTAGCGGTGGTGAGTTACGCAGTTTTCAGGACGACGGGGCTTGTCTATTTCCCTCTGGCGGCGGTGCTGACGGGGAATGTTTGGGAGGCGTGGCGGCGAAACCGAGCCCGTCTATCGCGGCCTGTGGACCGGTCCGCCGATTTGGGGGCATGCGCCACGTAGTCCCGTGAACGGGAAATTCGCTTCGCCCGGGTCGCCGCCAACGGAGATTTCGTGGCGCGCGACAACCCCGTACGATCCATTTGGACGTGTCGTCGCCGATCCACCAAGTGCCCTGCCACCCCCTCTTCCAGATAGCGATCCGGCGGATCACTCCAGTGAAGTCGCGGTCACGTCAACTGGCCGAGCCTTCCGTGATCTGAAGCCGTGATGCCTGAGGCGCTGCGCGTGTCGGACCGGATTAGTAATGGGAAACGCGCAGGGTCCGTCGATCCACTTCGGCCGTATCGTTGCCATTCTGGGACAGTGCGGCGGTAAAGGGTCCCCGTGGGTCCGGCGAATAGTCATGGCGGACTGGTGGCCTCGACGGAAGCGGTGTGGATGGTGACGGATCCGAAGGGGACGCTGTCGAGGATCGATCCGGCGACTAATCAGGTGGCGGCGGAGATCGTTGTGGCGCCCGGTTCGGTGGCATGCGTGTACGCCGAGGGCGCGGTGTGGACGCTCAATCAAGGCGACGGCACGGTATCGAGAGTCGATATGAAGACGCGCAAACTGGTGACGAACATCGACGTGGGACTGCCGGGGACGGGCGGGGAACTGGCGTTCGGGGACGGGCACGTGTGGGCGACGGTGTTTCAGATTCCGCTGTCGAAGATCGATCCGGCGACGAACCAGGTGGTGAAACAGTGGGTGGGCGCGGGCGGAGACTCGGTGCGTGTGGGGCACGGGTCGTTATGGCTCTCGAATTTGCGGGAGCAGAATGTGTGGCGGATCGATTTGACGCAGCTTTAAGTTGCTAAGAGGATTCCGCAGGGCACTGATATGTTCGACTGGCGTCGGGAAGCTTGGTTTGCGCAGCAGTCCGAATTCGATACCGGATAATGAGGCTTTGGCGTTAGTTTTCCCTTTCCAGTCCAGTAAACGCTGCGCGTTACGCACGATCCTCCCGGAATGCCACCAACTGTCAGCACCGGGCGTTTTTGTGCAAGTTGATCGGGCGGTGGGGTTCCCAGTTGAGAAAGCGACTTATGGGTCCTAATCCGTCACTGGCACTTATCAGCGTCGGCGACTACACGGAATAAGTGCCAGGGCACTGTGGATCGCCGAGTGGACTGAGCATCTATTCGGAAGCTCGTTCAATATCCAAGGCAAACGCCAGCGCGTGCTTCACTTGTTCCACTAAACCTGCGGAAAGCCTGCCGAGCCTGCGTTCAAGGCGCACGGTTGGCAGAGATCCTAATCCTTGAACATTGGCTACTGATTCACGGTCAAGGAACGGAAGCCGAGGCAGCGGTACTTCGTAAGGGCTGTTTCGCTGCTGAGTGGTAAGAGGCACGTATAGGACGAGCGATCGGGGCGGGTCAGGGTCCCAGCGGGAGACGATGACGACAGTACGCGTCTTGGCAGCGAGTCCCAGGTCCGCCAGCCAGATTTCACCGGGTTGGGGGTTCATCAAGCAGGTCGAGGACCTCCTGTTCAGCGGCGCGCGAGCGCGCGATATCAAGGACGCCGTGATCAGCGAGATCCATTACCTCAGATATGCGCTCCCTGGCCTCTGCCGCTGTTTCCGGTTTCCACTCGCGCAATCGAGCGTCCAGTTTCTCCGCCAAAACGTCCACGATGGTCACCTGCCCTCGTTCCTAGTGTAGCGCCACCGGGCCTCGACTTTACCGCCGCGTATTCCACTGTGGGATATGGAGGCCCCCGTCAATGAAACTGGTAAACGTCGCCTAGAGGCTTCATCGAAGCAGAATTTGAATCTACCTGATCTGGACCACGCAAAATCGGCAGTCCTGAACAGCTTACCCTCGAAGGAATCCCAGCGGGGATACCGCCATACGATTGACGAGTTCGTTGCCTGGTACTACTCCGAGCCGAGGCTGTCATTCAACAAAGCCGTCGTCACTCGCTACCGAATTCACTTGGAATCACGTCAGCGTGCGCCGGGCAGGATTAATGGCAGGCTCGCGGCCGTTTGTCGGCTTATGTACGAGACCGCGGATTCCGGACTGCTCAGCCCGGATCTCGCCGCCGGCATCAGGCGTGTTAAGGGGCCGAAGAACCTCGGTGTTCGTCTGGGCAACTAGCTCACCGCCGATCAGGCAAAGGCGCTCTGTCAGGTGCCTAATCCCGGCACCGCCGCCGGCTGCGGAGAAAAAGGAGCGGCCCCAGCGTCCGCCGCGGCCCGGCGTCAGCACTCCGGGAGTGAAGCGGGAGATGACGACGCTCACGCCGGCCGCGGTATTTCCGGTTCCGGGCACGCCTGACTGGCAGGTGATGACGGAGGACGCGGTGTGGGTCTCGAACGGTCCTAAGAATACGATTCACCGGTTAGACGCGAAGACTATCCAGGTGGTGGCGGCGATCGAAGTGGGCAAGCGGCCGTGTTCCGGCCTGGCGGCGGGTTTCGGCAGCGTGTGGATTCCGGTGTGCGGCGACCGGCCGGGGACGGAAAACGGGGCGCGTCCGGCGTTGACGCGGGTCGACATCAAGACGAACCAGGTGACGGCGAGTATTCCGGTGGGTCCGGCCAATAGTGAAGGCGGACTGGTGGCCTCACCGGAGGCACGTGTGGGCCACGGTGTTTCAGATTCCACTGTCGAAGATCGATCCGGCGACGAATCAAGTGGTGAAGCAGTGGGTGGGCGCAGGCGGAGACTCGGTGCCTGTAGGGCACGGGTCGCTATGGCTCTCGAATTTGCGAGAGCAGAATGTGTGGCGGATCGATTTGACGCAGCTTTGAGTTGCGGGTCAACGATCGAGGACGATCCAGGCGGGAGCGTGGTCACTCGCATTTTCCTCGCCGCGAACCCAGCGGTCTACGCCTCCGTCCACGAGATGGTCGCAGACAGCCGGAGAGAGAAGGAAATGATCCAACCGCATACCCTTGTCTAGAGGCCAGCGATTGTGCTCGTAGTCCCAGAAAGTCCAGAGCGGTCCCTCGGGTTGCAGTCTTCGCAGGGCGTCGGTCCACCCCTGCGTGAGCAGGCGAGCAAACGCCTGGCGGCTCTGCGGTTGGATTAATGCGTTCCTGTCGAGAGATCGCGTCGGATAGATGTCCTGTGCCGCCGGCACGACATTGTAGTCGCCGGCCAGCACGACCGGCACACCGGCCTTCATGAGTTCCTCACTGTGGCTGATCAGGCGCTGGAACCAGGCCAACTTGTAATCGAACTTCGGACCGGGTTGAGGATTTCCGTTGGGGAGGTAGATGGAGGCGATCAGGACGCCGTTGACGGCCGCCTCAATATAGCGTGCCTGAGTATCGTGAGGATTTCCGGGCAGGCTGGATCGGGTGAGCACGGGTTCGCATTCCCGCGCGAGGATGGCGACACCGTTCCAGGATCGTTCGCCAAGCCAGACCCCGCTATAGCCGAGGTCCCGAAGGGTGGCGGCGGGGAAGGCGCGCTGTTCTGCTTTGAGTTCCTGGAGGCAAAGGACGTCGGGCTGCGCCTTTTCGAGCCACGCGGTGAGATTGTGCAGACGCTTGCTGATGTTGTTGATGTTAAAAGTGGCGATCTTCAAAGGCAGGGCCTCAGGAGAAAAGAATATTGTGGCTTCATACGAGTGTCACATCGCAAGTGCTTCCTTTCCGTTCGCACGTCATGCCTCCAGTTGACGGTACGGTGTAGACCTAAATGGAAGATCCGGTATTCCTGCGTACGATTTATCCCAGGATTGGTAAGAGAGCGGACATGGGGTTGGCGGACACTGTTAGAATGATCGACGTGACCGTCGGGCAGCGGAGTGGTGCAAGCGGATGAGTGTGGCAGGAGCGGAGGGTACGCTTGACTACTTCCTGAAGAAGGCGGGCCACGCGGCTACGGCAGAGAGATTCCGGCTGGTGTGTCTGATCGGTTTGGAAGGCAGTGTGCTTGATTGCAGCCCGGCTACGTTGGAACGTGCGGGGCTGACGCAGTCGGACGTGGTGGGCCGGCCTTTTTGGACGACCATGTGGTGGGAAGCCTCGCAGGCGATACGCGAGCAGGTGCGGCAGGCTGTGCTCCAGGCGGCCCAGGGCGACTTTGTGCGCTGTGATGTTGCGGCGCAGGTGAAGAACAGCGGGACGGAGACGGTGCTGCTGGATCTGACGGTGGCGCCCGCACGGAGCGAAGACGGGGTGGTTCGGTGGCTCCTGGCGGAAGGCCGCGACGTGACGGGAACGGGAGGAGCAGTGCTCCTCACCGTGCGGGGCACGGCGTTGCGGGCGGACGATACGCGTGAGCGCTACCGCCAGAAGATTGCGCGGATCGCGCTCGATTCGATGGTCCAGTTTGTGGGGCTGCTGGACGCAGAAGGCACGGTGCTGGAGATCAACCAGGTCGCGCTGGATGCGGTGGGAATTAGTCTGTCCGAGGTCGAGGGGCGGCCTTTCTGGACGACGTTCTGGTGGCAGGTTTCCGAGGAGATTAATTTCGGCATACGGGATTCCATCCGCCGCGCGGCGCAGGGCGAGTTCGTGCGGTGGGATACGGAGATTTATGGACGGGCCGGCGGGAAGGAGACGATCGTGATCGATGCGTCTTTGATGCCGGTGAAGGACGAAGCGGGCAAAGTGGTGTTCATCGCGGCGGAGGGCCGGGACATCACGGAGAAGAAGGCGTATGAGCGCGAGATTGCGCGGCAGCGGGAGGAACTGGCAAAGCTGGATGTTTTGAAAACGCAGTTCTTCGCCAATGTCAGCCATGAATTCCGCACGCCGTTGACGCTGATCCTGGGTCCGCTGGAAGACGTAATATCGGGCAGGCATGGCGCCCTGCCGGCGGCTGCCTCGGAGAGTCTTTCGATTTCTCATCGCAACGCGCTGCGGCTTCTGAAGCTGGTCAATACGATGCTGGACTTTTCGCGCATTGAGGCGGGGCGCGCGCAGGCATTGTATGAGGCTACGGATCTGGCGGCGTTCACGGCGGAGCTTGCGAGCAATTTCCGGTCCCTGTGCGAGAGGGCGGGTCTACGGCTGAAGGTGGAGTGCGCGCCGCTGCCAGATGGCGAAGCGGTCTATGTGGATCGCGACATGTGGGAGAAGATCGTACTGAATCTTCTCAGCAACGCTTTCAAGTTCACGCTGGAGGGCGGGATTGAAGTGCGGCTGGAGACGGAGGGCGGATCGGTCCGGCTGACGGTTCGCGATACGGGGGTGGGGATTCCGAGTGAGGAATTGCCGCACATGTTTGAGAGGTTTCACCGGATCGAACTGAACCGCGGTAGAACTCATGAGGGCACGGGGATTGGTCTGGCGCTGGTGAAGGAGTTGGTGCGGCTTCACGGCGGAACGATTGCAGTGGAGAGTGTCTTCGGAAAAGGCAGCACCTTTACGGTCACGATTCCGACGGGCAAAGCACATCTGGACCTGGAACGGATACGGGCGGCCGATGGGCGCGTTTCTACCGCGGTGACGCCGGCGGCATTTGTGGAAGAGGCGTCGCGCTGGCTCCCCGATCCGGTAGGGTTGAACGGCCCGGTGGAGACGCCGCGACGGTCTGCGAAGCTGGCGCGGATTCTTTGGGCGGATGACAACGCAGACATGCGTGGGTATGTGAGCCGGCTGCTGGGCGAACGCTATGACGTGCAGGCTGTGGGTGACGGCGAGGCAGCCCTGGAAGCCGCGAGAGCGCATCCGCCTGCCCTGATTCTCTCGGACGTGATGATGCCGAGGCTAGACGGCTACGGACTGCTGCAGGCGTTGCGGTCCGACGCCAGCTTACGCGACATCCCGGTGATTTTGCTGTCTGCGCGCGCCGGCGAGGAGAGCCGCATCGAAGGCATGGCGGCGGGTGCGGACGATTATCTGGTGAAGCCGTTCAGCGGCAACGAACTGCTGGCGCGGGTGGAAACGGCTCTGCAACTGAGGCGGGTACGGAACGAGGGACGCGCGCAATTCGAAACACTGCTGAACGAAGCGCCGATGGGAGTGTACCTGGTGGATGCGGATTTCCGGATCCGGCAGACCAACCCTAAGGCGACGCCGGTATTCGGTAACATCCCCGATTTGATCGGGCGCGATTTCGACGAGGTGATTCACAGGCTATGGCCCAAGGAATCCGCCGACGAGCTGGTGCGGCTATTTCGCCATACACTGGAGACTGGCGAATCGTATGGCGAGTTGGAATACAGCTCCAGGCGTATCGACCGCGGCGGGACCGAACATTACGAGTGGCGGATCAATCGTATTCCGCTTCCCGATGGGCGGTTCGGCGTGGTTTGCTATTTCCGGGAAATTTCGGCGCAGGTGCATGCACGGGAGGAGATCGAGCGGTCCGAGGCGCGGTTCCGCGCATTTGTGACGGCCACTTCAGACGCGATTTACCAGATGAGTCCGGACTGGAGCGAAATGCGGCAATTGGAGGGCAGAGATTTCATTGCCGATACCACGGAGCCGAGCCGCGGCTGGCTGGACCGGTATATCCATCCCGACGACCATGAAATGGTGTTGCGCGCGATTGCGGAAGCGATCCAGAGTAGGACGATGTTCGAATTGGAACACCGGGTCATCCGGGCGGACGGGTCGCTGGGGTGGGCTTATTCCAGGGCGGTTCCGCGGTTGAGCGCGGATGGAGAGGTGATCGAGTGGTTCGGCACGGCGCGCGATGTGTCTGAACGTAAGCTTGCGGAGGAGGAGATTGCGCGATTGACGGCGGAATCGGAACACCAGCGCCGGCTGTACGAGGCGATTGTATCGAGCACGCCGGACCTGGTGTATGTCTTCGACCGTAATCACCGGTTTGTTTTTGCGAACGACGCCCTGCTGAAGATGTGGGGAAAAACGCGCGAAGAGGCCTTTGGGAAGAATTGCCTGGAACTGGGTTACGAGCCCTGGCATGCGGAGATGCATGACCGGGAGATTGAAGAGGCGGTGTCTTCGCGGCGGGCGGTCCGCGGGGAGGTGCCATTCAACGGCACGGCGGGACGGCGCATTTACGATTACATTTTCGTTCCGGTGGTGGGTG
This sequence comes from uncultured Solibacteraceae bacterium, assembly GCA_963792055.1. GTDB lineage: Bacteria > Acidobacteriota > Terriglobia > Bryobacterales > Bryobacteraceae > Solibacter. The sequence continues at coordinate 692,201 of CAWBUV010000015.1, forward strand.
CGAGCGGCGAGGTGGAGTTAATTGCCGGAACTACGCGCGACGTGACGGACCGGAAGGCAACGGAAGAGGAGTTGCGGAGGGTCAACCGGGATCTGGAACAGTTCGCTTATTCCGCCAGTCACGATCTGAAAGAGCCGCTACGCACTGTGAAGATCTACAGCGAACTGTTGAGCGGGCGGTATGGAGATAAGTTGGACGGCAGGGCGCTAGATTTTCTGGAAAACGTCCGGACCGGGGCCGACCGGATGGAAGCGCTGGTGCGCGACCTGCTGGTGTATACGCAGACGTCGGTAGTGGATAAACCGAGTGAGCCCACGAACGCGACGGCAGTTTTGGAGATCGCGCTGGACATCCTTAAGGGAGCGATCGCGGAGAGCGGCGGGCTGGTACAGGCTGACGCTTTGCCCTATGTGGCCATTCATGCGACGCAACTTCAGTCTCTTTTTCAGAACTTGATCGGCAATGCGCTCAAGTATCGGCGGCCGGATGTGGCTCCGGTCGTAAAGATTACAGCGCGGCGGCAGGATGGCTTCTGGTTGTTCTGCGTTGCGGATAACGGAATCGGCATTGAGCCCGCATTCAGGGAGCAGATCTTTGGACTCTTTAAACGCCTTCACACGAGCGACGAGTATTCAGGGACGGGTATCGGCCTGGCCATCTGTAAGCGCATCGTCGAACAATATCATGGCCGCATCTGGGTGGAGTCCGAAGCCGGTGAGGGTTCCCGCTTCTACTTCACGCTCCCTGAGTGAGGGGTCGATGGAAGAGACGCAGCGCGTGCTGGTGGTTGAAGACAACAAGACGGATGTGTTCCTGATCCGGGAAGCTTTGCAGAGCGCTGGTGTTCGGGCTGAGATCGACGTGGTTCACGATGGCCAGGCGGCGTTGCGGTTTCTGGATGAAGAGGCTCGGCCGGCCCTGGTGCTACTGGATTTGAATCTGCCGAAGTACAGCGGGCGGGAAGTATTGCGGCACATTCGGGCCAACATACGGATGAAGGATCTGGTGGTGCTGGTGGTTACGTCTTCGGCGCTCTCTCAGGATCGCGAGGAGCTGACAGCACTGGGATTCGATGGCCATTTTCAGAAACCTTCCGATTATGCAGCGTTTCTGAAGCTGGGGTCTTTGGTCAAGGGGCTGCTGGAGCGGGTAAGATAACGGCTGCGATTGGCACTGCATTTCCCCCTGTGGGAGCTCACTTGGTGGACACGTTCTGGACGGTGGGAAGCTGTGAAACATCCCAGCCGCCGCCGAGCGCTTCAATCAGCAGTGCGCTGGCCGTCATCCTGCGAGTTTGCACGTCGATGGCGGATCGCTGCGTCTGCAGGAGGATGGCCTGGACCGTAATTACCTGCAGGTAGCTGGTGACTCCACCTTTGTATTGAGCGGTGGAAATGGTGACGGAGCGTTCGGCCGATCTCACCGACTGCTGCAGGACGTCGGATTCCTGGGCCAGAATGCGGAGGGCGGCGAGGTTGTCCTCCACCTGTTGGAACGCGGTCAGGACGGTCTGACGGTAATTCGCAGCTACGGCATCGTAATTGGCTTGGACTTCTCCCAGTTGGGCGCTGCGTCTGCCGGCATCGAACAGAGTTTGCGCGAGTTGCGGTCCGATGGTCCAAAAGCGGCTGGGCAGGGTGATCCAGTTGACGAAACTGGTGGATTGCACGCCGGCGGCGGCGGTGAACGTTAAGCTCGGAAAGAACGCTGCTTTAGCGATGCCGATCTGCTGATTGGCGGCGGAGGCCTGGCGTTCGGCTTCGGCGATATCGGGCCGGCGTTCCAGGAGAGCAGACGGCAAGCCTACTGGAATTCGCGGAGGCGGAGGCGGCATGTGTCCGCGCGCGATGGATAGCTCCGCGGGGGGCTTACCGATTAGAACTGCGATGGCATGTTCCAACTGTGAGCGTTGGACGCCCAGGTCGGTCAACTGCGCCTGCGCATTGTAGAGCTGGGTCTCGGCCTGCGCTACATCGCTATCGGAGGCAATGCCGCCGGCGAAGCGGTTGCGCGTGAGCGCGAGCAACTCCTGATAGGACCGGACGGTCTCCTCGAGGAGCGCGATATCGCCATCGACGCCGCGCAACTGGAAGTAGTCCTGAGCGAGCTCCGACTGAAACAGCAGGCGGGCGTTTTCCAATTGGGCGGCGGTGGCCTGGGCGAGATTCGCACTTTCGGTAACGCTGCGGCGGATGCTGCCCCAGAGGTCGACATTGTAGGAGGCGTTCACGAGGAGGTCGTAATTGCCGAGCGGGCTGGTAGGACCGAAGCGGCTGGAAACGCGGCCGGAACCTTGCGAGCCGGTGACGGAGGGATTGAGGCTGACGAGGGGAAAGAGTGCGGAGCGCGCGACCCGCACCGCGGCACGGGCTTCGCGGAACTGTGCCTCGGCTTGCAGCACGTTCTGGTTGGAGATGCTGACCTGGACTTCGAGGGCATTGAGTGCCGGGTCATTAAAAAGCTCCCACCATTTTCCACGCAGGACTGCGTCGCTGGGCTGCGCCTCTTTCCAACCCGCGGGCGGAGCTTCTTTGAAGGCCTTCGGCACGGATGCGGTGGGACGCTGGTAGGCGGGGCCTTTGAGGCAGCCGGTAGAGAAGAGCGCGACTACCGAGAGCAGGGCGGCGAGCGAAACGGTTCTGGCGTGACGGTACACGATAGCTTATCCTTGGACTCCCACCGGGCCTTCGGCGCCCACTGGTTCCGGGCGGCGGTGTTCGATGCCGCGGACGCGCTCCCACCAGTGGCGCAGGCGATCGAAGTAGAGGTAGACGACGGGAGTGGTGAAGAGGGTGAGCGCCTGGCTACGATCAGCAGTCCGCCGATGATGGTGATGCCGAGCGGGCGGCGCAGCTCCGACCCGGTGCCGGTGCCCAGCGCCAGGGGCAGGGCGCCGAGCATGGCGGCCATGGTGGTCATCAGAATCGGGCGGAAGCGCAGCAGGCAGGCTTCGAAGATGGCGTCCCGCGGGCTCTTGCCTTCATTGCGCTCGGCGGCCAGGGCGAAATCGACATCAGGATGGCGTTTTTCTTCACGATGCCGATCAGCAGGATGATGCCGATCATGGCGATGATGCTGAGATCCGTGTGGGTGAGCATGAGCGCCAGCAGCGCGCCCACGCCGGCCGAAGGAAGAGTGGAAAGAATGGTGACGGGATGAATGTAGCTTTCGTACAGGATGCCGAGCACGATGTAGACCGCCGCCAGGGCCGCGGCAATCAGGTAGGGTTCGCTGCCGAGCGAATCCTGATAGGCCTGCGCCGTGCCGGTGAACATGGTTTGGATGGTGGGCGGAAGGCCGATGCGCTGGCGCGGCATCGTCGATGGCCTGGACGGCATCGCCCAGCGCGACGCCGGGCAGGAGGTTGAAGGAGATGGTGACCGAGGGGAAGAGGCCCTGGTGGTTGACGGAGAGCGGGGCCACGGCCGGGCCGTAGTGGGCGATGGCGTTTAAGGGAACCTGCTGGCCGTTGGGCGCGCGCACGTAGATATCGCGCAGGGTCTCGGGGTTCTGCCAGAATCGCGGGGCGGCTTCCATCACCACGTGATACTGGTTCAGCGATGTGTACATGGTGGAGACCTGGCGCTGGCCGAAGGCATCGTACAGCGTGTTGTCGATCAACTGGGGCGAGATGCCGAAGCGCGCGGCGGTGTCGCGGTCGTATGACCACCTGGGATTGCAGTCCGCGATTCTGCTGATCGCTGTTGACGTCCACGATGATCGGGATGGCTTTCAGCTGTTGGAACATGTGGGGCGCAAAGGTGATCAGGTCCTGCAGGTTGTCGCCGCGCATGGTGAACTGATAGAGGGCGGTGCTATTGCGTCCGCCGACGCGCAGGTCCTGGGAGGGCTGCAGATAGAGCGTGGCGCCGGGGACCCGTGCGAGCTTGGGCCGCAGCCGCTGCGATGATGAAGTCGGCAGTGATTTTGCGTTCGGCGAGCGGCTTGAGGGAGACGAACATGCGTGCCCTGATTCAAGTGGACGCGCCGCCGCCACCTCCGCCGCCGGTGAAGCCGTTGACGGTGTCGACCGCCGGGTCGGCGGCCACGATGTTGACCATCTGCAGCAGGGTCTTGTCCATGGATTGAAACGAGGTGTCCTGGTCGGCGATGATCTGGCCCGACATGCGCCCGTTGTCCTGCTGCGGGAAGAAGCCCTTGGGCACGCGAATGAACAGGTAAACATTCAGGCCGATGGTGGCCAGCAGAATGAGCAGGGTCACAAAGGCATGGCGGAGCACTACAGTCGAGCGTCTTGCCATACAGGCCGACGATCCAGTTGAAGATGTCGTTCCACGGTCTGGTAGAGGCGCCGTGGGATTCGTGCTGCTTTCAACAGGTGGGCGCACATCATGGGCGTGGTGGTGAGCGAGACCACCATGGAGACGCCGATGGCCACGGAAAGCGTGACGGCGAATTCGCGGAAAAGGCGGCCGACAATGCCGCCCATCAGCAGCAGCGGAATGAAGACGGCCACCAGGGAAATGCTGATGGTGAGACGGTGAAGCCGATTTCCTCGGCTCCCTTGAGGGCCGCCTGGACCGGGTCGCATGCCCTGCTCGAGATAGCGGGTGATGTTCTCGATCACCACGATGGCGTCGTCCACCACGAAGCCGGTGGAGATGGTGAGGGCCATCAGCGAGAGGTTGTCGAGGCTGTAGCCGCAGCAGATACATGACGCCGAAGGTGCCGATCAGCGAGACCGGCACGGCGACGCTGGGGATGAAGGTGGTCCGGACATTCTCGCAGGAACACGAAGACCACCAGGATGACCAGGACGACGGAGAGGAGCAGGGTCCGCTCGACATCGTGCACGGAGGCGCGGATGGTTGCGGTCTGATCCATGGCGCACGCTGCAGGTTGATGGATTGCGGGAATGGCGGCGTGAAGCTGCGGCAGCACGGCGCGGATGCGATCCACGGTGTCGATGATGTTGGCGCCGGGCTGCCGGAAGATGATGACCAGGACGGAGGGCTTGCCGTTGGCGTAACCGGCGTTGCGCAGGTCTTCGACGGAATCGACCGACTTCGCCGACGTCGGAGAGGCGGACGGCGGCGCCGTTGCGATAGGCGACGATCAGGGGCTTGTAATCGATCGGCCTTGAACAACTGGTCGTTGGCGCCGACTTCCCACATGCTGGTGCCCGTCGGAGAAGTGTCCTTTGGGCATGTTGGCGTTGGCGCGTGCCGAGGACGGTGCGGACCTGCTCCAGGCCGATGCCGTATTTGTTCAGCGCGGCGGGATTGAGTTCGACGCGCACGCCGGGCAGCGCGCTGCCGCCCACGATCACCTGGCCGACGCCGCGAACCTGCGCCAGCTTCTGGGCCATGATGGTGGACGCCGCGTCGTACATCTGGCCCTTGCTCAGCACGTCGGAGGTGAGGGCGAGCATGAAGATGGGCGAGTCGGCCGGATTCACCTTGCGGTAGGTCGGATTATTGGGAAGGTTGGTGGGCAGATAGCCGCGGGCGGCGTTGATGGCGGCCTGCACGTCGCGCGCGGCGGCATCGATGTTGCGGTTCAGATCGAATTGCAGGGTGATGCTGCGTCGATCCCAGGGAGCTGGACGAGGTCATCTCGGTGACGGCGGCGATGCGGCCGAACTGACGCTCCAGCGGGGTGGCCACGGAGGAGGCCATGGTCTCCGGGCTGGCGCCGGGCAGGCCGGCGCTCACCGAGATGGTGGGAAAGTCCACCTGCGGCAGCGGCGAGACCGGGCAGGAGCGGAAGGCAACGCCGCCGGCGAGCGCGATGGCGACGGTGAGCAGCGTGGTGGCAACCGGCCGGTGAATGAATGGGCGCGGAGATATTCATGGATCACTCCGCGGGGACGGGCTCCGATCTCGGCGCTGGGTTCGCGGTGCCGCGAGAAGCGCCTGGCCAGCCGGTCGAAGAAGAGATAGATCACCGGCGTGGTGTACAGGGTCAGCACTGGCTGAGGATCAGGCCGCCGACGATGGTGATGCCGAGGGGCCGGCGCAGTTCCGAGCCCGTGCCGGTGCCGAGCGCCAGCGGGACGGCCGCCGAGCAGCGCGGCCATGGTGGTCATCATGATGGGGCGGAAGCGCAGCAGGCAGGCCTGGTAGATGGCGTCCAGCGGCGGCATGCCCTCTTTGCGCTCCGCGTCGAGCGCGAAATCGATCATCATGATGGCGTTCTTCTTCACGATGCCGATCAGCAGGACGATGCCGATCAGCGCGATGACGCTGAAATCATTGCGGTCCAGACGATCAGCGCCAGCAGCGCGCCGACGCCGGCGGAAGGCAGCGTGGAGAGAATCGTGATGGGGTGGATGTAGCTTTCGTAGAGCACGCCCAGCACGATGTAGACGGTGACCAGCGCGGCCAGGATCAGCACCGGCTCGTTGGCGAGCGAGGCCTGAAACGCCTGGGCGGTGCCTTGAAACTCGGCCTGAATGCTGGGCGGCAGACCGATCTCTTCCTTGACTTTGTTCACGGCGTCGACGGCATCGCCCAGCGAGGCATTCGGGCGCCAGATTGAAGGAGAGCGTGACGACCGGGAACTGGCCCTGGTGATTGACGGTGATGGGCACGGCTCCTGGCTCGACGTGGGTAAAGGCGCTGAGCGGAACCTGGCCGCCGTTGGGAAACACGGTGGAGGACGCGATGGCACGGCTGGACGAGGCGCTCCGTTGCGTGGTGGATGCGGCAGTGGCGGCGGTGCCGAGTTGGCGGCCGGTGGAGGCCGAGGCGAGCCGCCTGCCACCGAGACCCGCGCCGGCGCCGGCGGATCCCGCGGCGGTGCGGATAAAGAGATTGCGCAGGTCGGACCGGATTCTGCTGGAATCCGGCTTGCACTTCCAGCACCACGTGATACTGGTTCAGCTGCGTGAAGATGGTGGAGACCTGCGCGCTGGCCGTAGGCATCGTAGAGGGTCTGGTCGATGGCGGCGGTGTGATGCCCAGGCGCGAGGCGGTGTCGCGGTCGAAAACCAGGCGGGCGCGCAGGCCCTGGACCTGCTGGTCGCTGGCCACGTCGCGCAGCTCCGGCAGCTCGCGCAGGCGTGCGAGCATGTGCGGCGCGTAGGTGTTCAGCTCGTCGGCGTTGGGATCTTCCAGGGTGTATTGGAATTGCGTGCGGCTGACGCGGTCTTCCACGGTCAGATCCTGCACCGGCTGCATGAACAGGGTGATGCCGGCCACTTCGGCCAGTTGCGGCTGCAGGCGGCGGATCACTTCGCTGGCGCTGATCTTGCGCTGCGTCGAGCGGCTTCAGGTTGATCTGAATGCGGCCGCTGTTCAGGGTGGTGTTGGTGCCGTCGATGCCGATGAAGGAGGAGAGGTTCTCGACCGCCGGGATCCTTCAGGATCACTTTGGCGAGCGCCTGCTGGCGCGCGGCCATTTCCGGAAACGAGACGGTCTGCGCCGCCTCCGAGACGCCCTGGATCACGCCGGTGTCCTGAATCGGGAAGAAGCCCTTCGGGATGCTGATAGAACATGATAGACGGTGAGGGCCAGGGTGGCGACGGCGACCAGCAGCGTCGCGGTCTGAAGCGCAGCACCAAGTGCAGCGTCTTGCCGTAAACGCGATGACGGCTTCGAAGCCGCGTTCGGAGGCGCGGTAGAGGCGTCCCTGGGCGGCCTCGGGCTGTGTGCTTCAGCAGCTTGCGCGCACATCATCGGCGTGAGCGTGAGCGAGACGACCGCGGAGACCAGGATGGTGACGCGAGGGTGACGGCAAACTCGCGGAACAGCCGGCCCACGATATCGCCCATGAACAGCAGCGGAATCAGCACGGCGATCAGCGAGATGGTCAGCGAGACGATGGTGAAGCCGATCTGCTCGGAGCCTCTGCAGCGCGGCATGCAGCGGGCGTCTCGCCTTCTTCGATGTAGCGGACGATGTTCTCGATCATCACGATGGCGTCGTCCACCACGAAGCCGGTGGAGATGGTCAGCGCCATCAGCGAGAGGTTGTTCAGGCTGTAGCCCAGCAGGTACATCACGCCGAACGTGCCGACCAGCGAGAGCGGCACGGCGACGCTGGGAATGATGGTGGCCGAGAGGTTGCGCAGGAACAGGAAGATCACCATGACCACCAGCGCCACGGTCAGCATCAGCTCGAACTGCACATCCTCGACGGAGGCGCGAATGGTGTTGGTGCGGTCGGTGAGGATGCCGACCTGAATGGATGTCGGCAGCGACGCGGTGAGCTGCGGCAGCAGCGTCTTGATGCGGTCGACCACGGAATGATGTTGGCGCCGGGCTGCCGCTGGATGTTCACGATGACCGCGGGAACTTCGTTCATCCAGGCGGCCTGGCGGATGTTTTCGGTGTCGTCGACGACGTCGGCGACGTCGGTGAGCTTGACGGGCGCGCCGTTGCGGTAGGCGATGATCAGCGGCGGTAGTCGGCGCTGGAGAGCAGCTGATCGTTGGCGCCGATCTGATAGGCCTGGTGCGGGCCGTCGAAGTTGCCCTTGGCCTGATTGACATTGGCGGCGACGATGGCACTGCGCAGGTCCTCCAGGTTGAGGCCGTAGGAGGCGAGCGCGGTGGGGTTCGCCTGGATGCGCACGGCGGGCTTCTGTCCGCCGCTGATGCTGACCAGGCCGACGCCGGGCAGCTGCGAGATCTTGGGCGCGAGGCGGGTGTCGGCAAGGTCCTCGACCTTGGAGAGCGGCATCGGTTTTGGAGGTCAGCGCCAGCGTCAGGATCGGCGTGTCGGCGGGATTGGTCTTGCTGTAGATGGGCGGGGTCGGCAGGTCCGGCGGGCAGAAAGGTTCCGGAGGCGTTGATGGACTGCTGCACTTCCTGTTCGGCGACGTCGATGTTGAGGCTGAGATTGAATTGCAGCGTGATGACCGAGCTGCCGTCGGAGCTGGTGGAGGTCATCTGCTGCAGCCCGGGCACCTGGCCGAACTGGCGCTCGAGCGGCGCGGTGACCGAGGACGCCATCACGTCGGGGCTGGCGCCGGGATAGAACGTGATCACCTGGATGGTGGGGTAATCGACTTGCGGCAGGGCGGAAACGGGCAGCTGCTTGTAGGCGACGACGCCGGCCAGCAGGATGCCGACCATGAGCAGCGAGGTGGCGACCGGCCGGAGGATGAACGTCCGGGAGGGACTCACTTCTGCTTTCCTCCGGCCTTGGCGTCGGCAAATTGCACGTTGACCTTGGTGCCTTCCTGCAGTTTGTCCACGCCGGTCATGACAACGACGTCGCCGGGAGCGAGGCCGGTGGTGATTTCGGTGTCGCTCGCCTTCGGTGACTCCCTGCGTGATCTGCCGGACGGTGACGGTGCGATCCGTCTTGACGACGTAGACGTAGGTGGTGCTGGTGGTTCGCTGGATGGCGGCGGTGGGGACCAGCGTGACGCCGCGCTTTTCCTCCACCAGCAGGCGCACATTGACGAACTGGTTGGGGAAGAGCAGGTTCGCGCTGTTGTCGAAAGTGGCACGCAGGCGCAGGGTACCCGGTGGTCGGATCGATCTGGTTGTCCACGGTGACCAGCGTTCCGCTGCCGATTTTGGTCGTGTTGGCGCGGTCGTAGGCATCGGCCGTCAAGTGCTGGCCGGCGGCAAGCTTACGCAGCACCACCGGCAGCTCATCTTCGGCGACGGTGAAGATGACGCTGATGGGCTGGACTTGGGTGATCACCACCAGGCCATTGGTGTCGCTGGCATGGACGATGTTTCCCGGATCTACCAGCCGCAGGCCGACCCGGCCGGTGATGGGCGACGTGATGTGGCAGTAGATCAGGTTCAGCCTGGCGCTATCGATCTGCGCCTGGTCGCTCTTGACGACGCCTTCAGACTGCGCGACGGTTGCCTTCTGGGTGGACAGTTGCTGCTCCGGGATGGCGTTCTGCGCGAGCAGCTTCTGGTAGCGATCGAGATCGACGCGCGCGTTATCGAGGGTGGCCTGGTCGCGGGCGAGCTGGCCTTCGGCCTGTTCGAGCTGGACCTGGAAGGGCCGCGGGTCGATTTCCACCAGCAGGTCGCCCTCGTGTACCAGGTCGCCCTCGTGGTAGGAGACCCTCATCAACTGGCCGTCCACGCGGCTCTTCACGGTCACGGTGTTGATAGGAATCACTGAGCCGAGGCCGGTGATGTAAACCGAGATGTTGCCTTTACGGGCCTTGGCGGCAACTACCGGTATGACGGCCGGGCCGCCCTTTTTGCCGCGGGCGCCGGAGGCAGGGGCGGCCGGCGAGCCGGCCTTCGATTTCAGATAGGGCCAAAAGTACCAGGTGCCCGCTCCGATGATGGCGAGAACGGGCAGCCAGAGCCATCGGGCCCTTGAGGGTTTACTGAGTTGCAGCGGTTTGGGCTGCGGCGGTCCGGGTGTGGTCACCGGGGGCGCAGATATGGCGGCCGGCGCTGTCGCCGGAGAACTGCCCCCTTTTCTATCGCCACCCCCGGGAAGATCTTGTGTGCTTCGAGAGACGGAACGCTCCATGCCTATATGTACGGGCGGGTCGGAAGCGCTGCCACGTTACACGCTCATCCGGGCCACCCCGGGTTAGTCCTTTAGGGCTGAGGTAGATCCAGGGCTTGGCCAATAGTGCATCCCGGCACAGGGATAGAGCGTATTTACCTGGTGGAGACCGAAATGAAGCCGATCGCCAGTTTCGCCGTTTTCGCCGCTGTGGCGGCCGCCCAGACGCCCGACGTGCAGACCATCATGGAACGGGTGGGCCGGAACCAGGCAGACGCGGTCGCCAAGCGCCAGGAGTTCACGTTCCACCAGAAGCAGGTTTTGAAGATGCACCGGGGCAATGGCAAAGTGGCGCGCGAGGAGCACCGGGAATACGACATGACGCCCAAGGTCCACGGCGTGGGGAAGGAACTGCTCCGCTTCGAGGGCAAGTACGAATTCAAGGGCAAGTACGTCAACTATGACCGGCCCGGGTACTCCTACAAAGACATGGACATCGACGGCGACCTGATCAACGACCTCTCCGACGACATGACCAACGACCAGCATTCGCGCGACGGAATCGGCGCCGACCTGTTCCCGCTCACCACCGATCAGCAGCACAAATATAACTTCAAACTGCTGGGAGCGGAGCAGTATCGCGGGCGCGACGTCTATCGGGTGCATTTCGAGCCCAAGCCCCACCAGGACTTCGACGAGGCCGCCTGGAAGGGCGAAGCGATCATCGACGCGGCCGAGTTCCAGCCGGTCTCGGTGCACAGCACCCTGGCACTGAAAATCCCGAGGGCGGTCAAGATCCTTCTCGGCACGGATATCAAAGGGCTGGGTTTTTCCGTGACTTATCAGAAGTTCGAGGACGGCGTATGGTTTCCCGTGAGCTACGGTGGGGAGTTCGAGGTACGGGCGGTATTCTTTTACAAGCGGACGATTTCGGTGAACATGACCAACACGGAATTTCACCGGACGAACGTCAACAGCAACGTGACGTATCTGGCGAACGAAAAGTGATTGGATTGACCGCCGTAGGGCAGGCATTGGATTTCGGCGAACTGATGCGCGAGCACCGTGCCATGGTGTTCAGCGTGGCGTGGCACTTTTTGCACGACCGCGACCTGGCGGACGAGATCGCGCAGGACGTCTTCCTCAGCCTGCATAAGAATCTGGCGGCGATCGAAACATCCGCGCACGCCGGTTTCTGGCTGCGCAAGGTGGCGGTGCAGCGCTCCATCGATGCTGCGCGCAAGCGGAGCCGCCGCCCGCAGGTGGCGCTGGTGGATGTGCCCGAGCCCTCGGTGCGTCCCGTGCCCGGCGACCCGATGCTGGGCGGGATGTTGCGCCGGCTGATCGCCACGCTGCCCGAAACGCCGCGGATGGCAATGATTTTGAGGTATCAGGAAGACCTGGACCCGACGGAGATCGCCGAAACCATGGGCATCCCGCTGGGAACGGTCAAGAGTCACATTCAGCGGTCGCTGGCGCTGCTTCGGGAGAAGCTGGAGCGCCGCGGCGTGGGAGAACGGTAATGGACTGGCTGGAACAGGAACTCGCAGAAGCACTGGCGCGTAAGGAACCCGGTTCCGGGTTCGACGCCAGGGTGCGCGCCCGCATCCACCGCAGGCCGCGGTGGCTGGCCGTCGCAGCCACGGTGGTGGCAATGATCGGGGTCAGTGAGGCGTGGCGGCAGCATCAGGGACAAGTTGCCAAGCAGCAGGTGATGACGGCGATGCGGATAGCGGGCGGCAAGCTGAATCGTGTGCAGATGCAATTGAAGGGGACCGAACAATGAGACCGATACGAACGTTGGCGCTGGGCGCGGCACTGGCCGCGACGGTCTGGGGCCAGCAATTCAAATTCAACCTGGAGCATCTGGCAGCCAAGGCCTCCGACAGCGTCGACGTCTCGCTCGATTCCAGCCTCTTACAGTTCGCGGCCAAGTTCTTCAACGGCAAGGATCCCGACGAGGCAAAGGTCAAGAAGCTGCTCGCCGGCATCACCGGTATTTACGTGAAGAGCTTCGAGTTCCAGCATGACGGCGGTTATCTTCCGGCAGATCTCGAGAAGGTGCGCAGCCAGCTCAAGGCGCCCGAGTGGAGCCGGATTATCGGCGTGAAGAACAGCGGCGACAACGAGAATATCGAAATCTGGGTACGCAACGAGAACGGGAAAGTTTCCGGTGTCGCGATCCTCGCCAGCGAACCGCGGCAGCTTACGGTTGCCAACCTGGTGGGGAACGTCGACCTGGAATCCCTGGCGGATTTGGGCGGCCACTTCAGTCTGCCCAGCCTGCCCAATCCGAAGAAGAAGTAGGGCGTTTCCGGCGACGTTACGGTGGTCATCAAAAGCCTGGTGCGGCGTGGCGTTTACATTTTGGTAATCGCCACATCGATATCGAACTTCCTGGCGGTCACAGGGTCGTCGAAGGAGGCTACTACGGTGGGCTTGCCCGGCGGTATGGTGGTGTCGATGTTCAGCCGGATTTGCGAGATGGTGGGATTCTGTACCGCGTTCGCAGTCTTGTCCGGCATGACGGCAGTGCTGATATCCAGGTCGGCATGCATGGCGAATTTCGGCCCCGCCTCGGCAACGACGCACTCGATATTCAAGCCGACGTCGATATAGGTGAACTGGGTGTTGACGAGCGCGTTGCTGCTGCTTCCGCCGGTAGCCACCGGTACGCGGTTGCCGACCTTGAAGACCGTCTTTTGGTTGCGGTTCACCAGCAGCGAATACTTGCGGCCGGTCTTTCCGCCGGCATCGCCGCTGTCACGAATCGTGAAGTCCACCTTGTAGGTCGAGTTATCCTGTGCATGCACTGCCAGGGCCGGGCACAGCAGCGCCGCGGCCATCATCCACGCTGAAATTCGCATTCCGTATTTATCCTCCCGCAGACAATGACGGTTACCCATCTCACGGCGTGGAGGGTTATCGTATACAGAAGTGCCCAAAATGAGACTACCCCGCGTAATTGCGCTTACCTTCCTTGCCGCCGGCCTGGTGTCAGGCCAGACGAAACAGGCGATGGACGAGGAGTACGCCCGCCTGGTGAAGGAATGGACCACCGCGCCCGAATTCATGAGCCCGCTGGTGGACCATCTGCCCAAGGCGCCGGGCGTTCCGACCACGAAGGACGTCCTGGGGTACTACGCCGGCGCTCCGAAGAAACTTACGAGGGTGGCCGATCTGGGCAAGTATTACCGTGCGCTGGCGGCGGCGTCCAAGCGCGTCAAGCTGCTGCCGATCGGGACGACCGACGAAGGCCGCGAGTGTTTGGTGGTGGCGATCGCCGATGAGGAGACGATTCGCAATCTCGATACTTACAAGGGATACCTGGCCAGGCTGGCCGATCCGCGCGGCCTCTCCGCCGACCAGGCGAAACAGATCATCGCCCAGGCCAAGCCGATCTACATGTTCACCGGCGGACTGCACTCGTCGGAGACCGGACCGCCCGAGATGCTGATGGAACTCGCGTACCGGTTGGCCGTGGAGGAGAGTCCGCTGTTCGATTCGATCCGCAAGAATGTGATCGTCATGCTCTCTGCCGCGGCCGAACCCGATGGCCGCGACCGCTACGTCGATTGGTATTACAAGTACAAGCTGGGCGAGGAGAGCGAGACCGACCGCACTCCAGGCCCGCCCTACTGGGGCAAGTATATTTTCCACGACAACAATCGCGACATCAATTACTCGCAGGTGACGATGTCCAACTGGTTGAAGTTTTACCTGGACTGGCACCCGCCGATCATGCACGACCTGCACGAATCGCAGCCGCTGCTCTACACGTTCAGCGGACAATCGCCGCAGAACCCTACGCTCGACCCCATCCTTTACGCCGAGATGCCCGTTTTTTCGAATTTCGAGATGACCAAGATGATCAGCTACGGCATGCCCGGCGTGTGGACGCACGCGTTCGTCGACATGTGGTCGCCGGGCTATCTGGGATTCATGAGTTCCAATCACAACGGCATGCTCCGCATGTACGAGACGTTCGGCAACGGCGGGGCGAACACGATGAAGCGGAACCTGTTGGCCGGTCCGGGAGGCGGCGCTGCGCCGGAGACTCCTGCCGCGGCGGCGCCCGCGTCCCCTGTGCCTGCAGATGGAGCGGCCGCGGGCGGACGTGGTGGACGAGGCGGGCGCGGCGCTGCCGCTCCGGACGGTCCCGGCGCAGCTCCGGCGGGGCGCGGCGGCGGTATGACTGCGCGGGAGTGGTATCGCCCGCTGCCTCCGCCACGCACCCTCACGTGGAGCATGCGCAACAACACGAACTACATGGAGACGGGAGTCCTATCCGCCCTGGAACTGACGGCCAGCATCCCCAAGACGGTGCTGGAGAATTTCTACCTGAAGAGCCGCAATTCGGTGGATTCGGGTTCCAAGGATGCTCCCTACGGCTACGTGTTTCCCGCCAGCCAGAAGGATCTCACGCGGGTCGCCTTTGTGGTCAACGTGCTCCGCAAACAGGGAATCGAGGTCGGCCAGGCCACCGGTGAGTTCAAGCTCGGCGCGGTCACCTATCCCGCCGGATCGCTGGTGCTCAAGCGCAATCAGCCCTATGGGCGCCTGGCCAAGATCCTGCTCGAAAAGCAGAACTTTCCCACCGATGCGCAGACCACCTATGACGACACCGGATGGACGATGGGCCTGATGTCGCAGGCCAAAATCGACGAGATCAACGATAAGGCGGTGCTGGAGGTGCCGGTGAAGAACATCGCCGGGATGTACGAACCTGCCGGAGTGGTCAAAGGTAGCGGCGCGGTTACCGCCATCCTGCACAACGGCTCCAACAACCTCATCACGCTGCGCTACCGCCTCAAGGACTTGCAGTTCGACGCGATTGAGAAGGCGGTGAAGGCCGGCAATACCGATCTGCCCGCGGGCACCCTGCTGGTGGCGTCCGGTCCGCGAGTGAAGGCCGAAGTCGAGAAACTCGGGCTGCAGGCGGTGGCCCTCGCCGCCGCGCCCGATGTCAAGAAGCATTCGGTGGATCTCCCGCGGCTCGCCATGTTTTCGACGTGGGGCAGCACGCAGGATCTGGGCTGGGTACGCTACGCGTTCGACAAATTCGAGATCAATTACGACCTGATTTATAAGGAGCGCATCAAGCAGGGCAACCTGCGCGCGGCTTACGATGTCATCGTAATGCCCAGTCAGGGCGGCCGGGGCGGGGGCGCCAAGGGCTTGATTTTCGATATCGATCCGAAGCCCGGCAAGACCTTCGCGTACAAGAAGGACCCCGAATTCCCCAGCCTCGGCGCGTACGGCGAGAGCGAGGATATCACGGGCGGCATGGGGCTGTCCGGAGTCGCCGAACTGGATAAGTTCGTCAATGCCGGCGGCGTTTTGATCACGCTGGGCGCTGCGAGTTATTTCGCGCCCGAGACGTTCATCGCCAAGACGGTGGATGCCGCGCGCACTACCGCTGGATTCTACGCACCGGGACCGATCGTGGAAGCCGAGATCCTGCTGCCCGAACACCCGATTTTCTATGGGTACACGGAACATATGGTGCCGGTCCGGTGGGCTGGTGGTCCGCTGCTGCGGGTACCCACGGATGAAGCCAAGCGCAGTGTGCTGATGCGCTTCCCGGGCAATGACACTAGCATTTTGAGCGGCCTGATGCGGGGCGTCGCCGAGACTCGTGGACGTCCGGCAATTCTGGACGAGGCGGTGGGGCAGGGAAGAGTTTTGATTTTTTCCACCAACCCGGCCTATCGCTGGCAGAATCTGGGCGAGTTCAATATGCTCGCCAATTCGATTCTGAATTTCAACGATTTTCCGAAGTGAGGGGGATAGATTTTTCTCACGCCAAGGCGCGCAAGACGCTAAGAAAGACGCTCCAATAAGATGGTCGGCTGCCCCTTATACGTGGTGCGATGGAATTCCTTGTAGCCGCATTTTCGCGCGACACGGAGCGAGGGCGAGTTTTCCGGGTGGATCAGGCACACGGTTCGCTTGCGGCCGAAGCATTCATCGCCCCACGCGATTGCCGCCTGCACGGCTTCGGTCGCGTAGCCTTTTCCGTGTGCGTGAGGTGCCAGGACCCAACCGACTTCCGGTATGCCTTGGATGGAGGGTTCCAATTCCCGTTTGAACTCGGCGAATCCCAACTCGCCCGCGAAGGCTCCGGTGGATTTTTCTTCGAGTGCCCAAAAGCCGAAGCCCATCCACTGCCAGTGCCCGGCGTAGCGCAACAATCGGGCCCAGACGTCTTCGCCGGTGAACGGCTTGCCTCCGATGTAACGGACCACTTCCGGAAGCGCCCACATGGCTGAGCACTCGGCGAAATCCTCCGGCCGGTGGGCGCGCAAGCGGAGGCGGCCGGTTTCGATCGTGGGAATCATGGGTTAGTTCAACCCCAATGCTTTGGCCGGATTGGTCTTCGACATCCGGTCGATGTCGGCCGCCGGCAATCCCGCGGACTTGAGTCCGGCGAAAAGCGCGATCAGGCCGTCGGGATGCAGCGGATTGCCCGCCTGCCCCAGGTCGCTCGAGAGAATGCAGTGCTCCGCTCCGACTGTGCGAATCGCCTTGGCATAATCGGCGAACTCAAATTCCTTGTTAGGGCCGATCAGCGCGTTGTACACGAACTCCAGCCAGGCACCCATTCCCGCCGCTTCCTGCATCTGCGCCACCGTCATGTGGACCGGCGCCAACATCGCGTGCGTCACAATCACGTTGCGGACTCCCGCGCGGCGCGCTTCGCGAATAATCAGCAGGCACTCCTGCGCGGACGAATGTCCCGTCTCGAGCGTCAGTCCGTGCTTCGCCGCCAGCGCGATCACTTCTTTGACCTCGGGCAGCAGCACGCCGTTCTTCGACACCGAAACGAAGGGACGATCCTGTTTGGAAAACCGCACCTGGTTCTCGGAATCGAACGTCGGCAGCCAGATGACGCGCCCCAGTCCGCCCTTCACCAGCACCATGCGCTCGATGGCGGCTGGATTGACGCCGCCCACGGAGCGGTTCAGGTCAATTCCGCCGAAGACCGAAATTCCAGGCACTACCTTCGCCACCACATACGCCAGCGATGCGGTAGGTTCGTAGTGGTTCTTCAGCACGAGCCCGCGCATGCCGCGCTCTTTTGCCAGGCGGGCCAGATCGATCGCGTCGATCGAACGCGGCACCGAATCCGGGTCGGAATGTACGTGGATGTCGATCACGCCGTTCAGTTGCGCGTGCGCTGTTCCGGCGAACAGCGCGAGAAGAATGCAGAGTTTCATTTGCGGATTCATCCTATCATGCGCGTCCTGCGCCGGATGTGGTAGCCTGATTTTCAAGGGTCGACTAATGTTTCCCACTGACCGATTCAGTCCGAGCGTTCGCTAGCGAAATCCGCCGCGGGTATTACTGCCTGCTCCGGTTTTCGCGCTAGCGTTCCCTTCGCAACGGACAACGTGCTTCAGATCCTCTGAAGTGCAGAACTCTCCAACCCGTCAGGACGGATTACTGTATCCGGAAAGGTTCATATGCAGTCGACCATGCTATCCCCGAGCCGCCGCAAGTGGCAACTGCTGCGCGAGGCGCTTGAGGGTACCACGCAGGATTTCACCGAAGGCAGTTTGACGCGGGGCATCGCCCTGCTGGCCATTCCCACCATTCTGGAGATGGTGATGGAGTCCACCTTCGGCGTGGTGGATGCCTTCTGGGTGGCGCGTCTGGGTTCCGACGCCATGGCTGCCGTGGGACTCACCGAAGCGGTGGTTGTACTCGTATTCGCCATCGCGATGGGGTTGGCGATGGCCGCGACAGCGACCGTGGCACGCCGCATCGGGGAACACGATCCCGAAGGGGCCTCGGTGGCCGCCGTGCAGGCGATCGGCGTGGGCGTGGTGCTCGCGATCCTGATGGGCATTGGAGGCTGCATCTTTGCCCCGAGCCTGCTCGGGTTCATGCATGCCACCCCAGCGGTCATTCAGGAGGGTACCGGATACGCGCGGATCATTCTAGGCGGCAATCTTGCGATCGTGATGCTGTTCCTGATCAACGGCATCTTCCGCGGCTCGGGGGACGCGGCTATCGCCATGCGCACCCTATGGATGGCCAACCTGATCAACATGGCACTCGATCCATGCTTCATTTACGGACTGGGCCCGTTCCCGATGCTTGGTGTGACCGGCGCCGCGGTGGCGACCACGACCGGGCGTAGCCTGGGCGTGCTCTATCAACTTTACGTGCTGGGCGGAGGGCGCGCCCGCGTGGCTGTCGCGCGCCGTCACCTGCGCATCGACTGGCCTGTGATGGTGCGCCTGGTTCGCGTGGCGCGCTCCGCCATGTTGCAATACTTCATCGCCACGGCTAGCTGGCTGAGCCTCGCGCGGATCAACGCCGCATTCGGCAGCAATGCCGTGGCCGGCTACTCGCTGGCGATTCGCATCATCCTGTTTGCGTTGATGCCGTCCTGGGGCATCTGCTCCGCGGCCGCCACGCTGGTGGGACAGAACCTGGGAGCGAAACGGCCGGACCGCAGTGAGCGGGCCGTCTGGCTCGCGGGACTGTACAACATGGCGTTCCTGACGGTGGTGGGCGCGGTCTTCATCGCCGCGGCTGGTCCGCTGGTAGCTCTATTTCATCCCGGCGCGCTAGTGGCGCCGATCGCCATCACGTGCCTGCAATACGTCAGTCTCGGGTACCCGTTCTACGCATGGGGGATGGTGATGGAGCAGGCCTTCAACGGCGCCGGCGATACCGTCACTCCCACCTGGATCAATTTCGGTTGCTACTGGTGCGTGCAGATTCCGCTCGCCTGGTATCTAAGCCGGCACATGGGTCCACGCGGCGTTTATCTGGCCATCTGCGGCGCGGAGTCGGTATTGGCCGTGGTCTCGGTGATTCTCTTCCGCCGCGGCAAATGGAAAACCATCGCGGTATGAAGAGGGACTAGGCTAGGCTCCCATGTACTCTACGTGTGCGTAGGTGCCGAATCGCGGATTATAAGCGAGGTACCAGCCAGGATGATCCGGGTCGTCGTAGATCACGATCTGGTCGGCCGACCAGTTCCAGTCGCCGACGATGGAGTAGTCATAGGGGAAGACACTCCAGTAAAAATTGTTGAACCAGAAGCGTTCCCGATTTCCTCCCTGCAGGTGGAATACATGCTGGGGACCAATGCCTCCTGTGAAGTGACCATGTGCCCACGGATGATCCAGGTGGAACCTTGGGTCGTTGCGACCGGTGTCGTGCCCCACCCATTCGTCGTTGCGGGCGTGCACGTGAGGCACTTCCGGATGTCCTTGATGGTCGGCGGGAATACGATGTTGTTCGGCCTCATGATGTTCGGGCGCCTGATGCTCGGGTGCCGCCGCGTGCGGTTGTTGCGCGTGCGGGTTGGCCGGTGCGGGGCGTGGGCCGTGCGCGGGAATGTGTCCCCCGCCAACTTCGGGGTGGCCGGCCTGACGATCGTGGCCTTCTTGGCCTTTTTGCTGCCCAAAGAGCACCAAGCAGGACATAGCAGCTAAGGCTAACAGCTTCGTGGAAATACTTCCTTGTGTGCGTCTCATCACGGTTAAGTGGAGCACGCGCTTGTCCAATGTGGCAAAAGCTACTTACCCAGCCACCACGCTAAAGTGATTCGCTCCCGCGCGGAGTTCGCGGCGCGTCCCGCGCCACGAAAACTCTCCGTCCACGGGGGAATTCACCGAGACTATGCCGGAGGACTCTACGCGGACCTCAATCGCGCCCTTGGGATGCGGCACGGAGCCTTGGACAAAAGGCAGTCGACCCAGGTGCGGGCGGACGATGACCCGTGAGAATCCGGGCGCCGCGGAATCCACGCCGAGCACGGTGCGCATCAACTCGATACTCGGGCTGGCGCTCCACGCGTGGCAGTCCGATCGGGTCGGCCGTCCCGGACGATCGACGATCTCTGCAAATGTGGTCAGACCGTTGGCCAGCATGCCCCGCCAGTCATCCAACTGATCGAGGTATCGATCGCCCTCGCCCACCTTCGCCAGCGCCTGATGCATGTAGAACTTGAAGTACAGCGCGCCCTGCGCGAGTCCCGGTGCGGTGAGCGTGCGCAACATCAGGGCGCGCGCTTCCTCGCCGGAAGTGACGTCCGCCAACACCGCCATGGTATTGGTGTGCTGCGAGAACGACTTCTTCGAAGGCGTATCGGCGAACAACTGGCGGTCCGGTATCCCAATACAATGTGCGAATCGTCGCCCGCAAGTTGCGTTCGCGTTCGCCATAGACCTGTGCCAGTTCGGGAAGGCCCACGGCCTTCTCTAATGCCGCCGCCCAACGGTAGGCCATCAGCAATTGCAGGTCGAACAGCGCGGCGCCGCCATCGGCGTCCTGCGGCGCGTCGCCGTTCGGCCACTCCTGCACCCAGTCGAAGTATCGCCACCAGGGCAGCGACCCGAGCGACCCGTTTTCCTTCTGATAGGCTTCGAAGAAGCTGAGCACGCTGCGCACGCCCGGCAGCATGCGGCGCACGAAGGGCACGTCGGCCACGTACCAGTGGTAATCGTGCACCATGCCGACCCACCAGAGCGCGAAGCCGGGAATGTACTGCTCCAGGCGCGTGGGATAGCGGCTCATGGTGCAGCCGTCGCTCTGCCGCGAGTCGTTGAGCAGATCGATGGCGTTCCGCATGAGACGCGCGTCGCCACTCTGGAAGAGCGAGACCTGGCACTGCACGCGGGTATCGCCGGCGTACTGCAACTGCTCGTAGTAAGGGCAATCCATGTACGTCTCATGGGCGCACAATCGCGCGGTGCGCCAGCCGACGTCGAGGATCTGGTTGAGCTCCGGAACGCCGGCGTCGAACTCGGCCTTGCGGACAAACGGGAAACCGGTAGCGGTGGCCGTGATCCCTTCCACGGTCACCGGCTCATCATGGGTTTCGATCTCCAGTTGCAGGTAGCGGTAGGTGCGCCACCACAGCGGACGATAGGCCCGGTGCGATCCGCCGTCCAGTACGAACTCGTCGTAATTGCCGATGAATTCCTTGCCCTCGATCTCATTGCGGTTGCCCTTCTCGCGCGGCGACGTTTTGAATAGCGCCTCCGCGTAACGCATGCGGACCACCGCCCCTTTACCGCCGGATACGACGAGACGGGGATAGGCCGCGGTCAGGTATCCCTGATCGAACAGTACGGTAGTCTTCGAATTGGCGCCGTTGGTGAGGCTCCCTTTGCGAACCGTGAGCGACTTCTCTATGCGCTCCTCCATCATGGGAATGGTGCGGGGAACCAGCATCCAGCGTGTGTGCACGTCGCGCGCTTCGCGGCCGGCCGCCGGCGCGATCACGGACGCGGGCTTCCACGCGGTGTCGTCGAAATTCCGGCGATTCCCAGCCCCAAGGATTCGCCGCCGCGTTCACGCGGTCGCCAGGGCCTGCCGCCCAATACCCACGAACTGCGCCGCTGGTGATCACCACCGGCGAGTAGGCCTCATTGCGGACGCATTTCCACGACGGGCCGGTGTCGGCGATGCGTTCGGCCTCGCTATCGCCCTGCAGTA
The DNA here is from genome assembly GCA_963792055.1 of uncultured Solibacteraceae bacterium. Lineage (GTDB taxonomy): Bacteria > Acidobacteriota > Terriglobia > Bryobacterales > Bryobacteraceae > Solibacter. The sequence goes on from CAWBUV010000015.1 coordinate 714,064, forward strand.
CGAAGCCGGTTTCGAGGGTGATCTGCGCTTCCGGCGCATGCTCTCCGAAGTTCCACACCACCGCCGCGAGCAGGTTCTTCCCGGGTCGCAGAAACCGGCGATGTCCACCGTCTCGTAGCGCCAATGGAAAAGGTCGCCACGTGCCGGTCCCCACGCGGCGCGCTGCCCGTTGACGAACAACTGATACCGGTTGTCGCCGCTGGTATGCACCAGGAAACGCTCGGGCCGGGACGCCAGATCGAAGGTCTTGCGGAAATGGTAGACGCCGTATTCCGTCTTGGGCGCTTTGGGGACGGCGATCCACTTGGCGGTCCACTCGCGCCGTAAAAGCGTTTGGCCGCGCAGCAGCGGCGCCGCTCCGGCGGCCAGCAGGAAACTGCGCCGCGTGAAATCGAATTGGGCTGACATCTTTTCCTCCTAAATTAGAAAGGCCAGGGGGCCTGTCTTACCAGACGCGGCAGGCCTGCGTCCGCACCATTGGCTGTCCTACTTTGCAGGAAAACGCTTTGGCGAATTCCGGCATGTTTCCCACCACGCCGTTGATCCGATACTCCTCCGGGGAGTGCGGGTTGGTGATGGCGTTAGCGCGCTTGCTTTCGGGGCGCTCGTCGCCGCAATCCCACTGGGCAAAGCCGATGAAGAAGCGCTGTTCCGGGGTGAAGCCGCCGATGGACTCCAGCTTCTTCGCCGCCGTGGCGCTCTTCCAGGCGTTGTAGGCCAGAATCAGGCCGCCCAGGTCCGCTACATCCTCGCCCAGGGTCAGCTTGCCGTTGATCTTGACTTCGTCGACCACGGTGTATTGCGAGTACTGGTCGGAGATACAGGTGGCTCGTTTGATGAACTCGTCGGCGTCCTTTTTGGTCCACCAGTCCTTCAGATTTCCTTTGGCATCGAACTGCCGTCCTTCGTCGTCGAAGCCGTGCGTCAGTTCGTGGCCGATGGTGCCGCCGGTATTGCCGTAGTTCGGAGCGTCGTCCATTTTGGGGTCGAAGAGCGGAGGCTGGAGCACTCCCGCCGGGAAATTCATGTCGTTGGTCTGCGGGTTGTAATAGGCATCCACGGTGGGCGGAGTCACGAACCACTCCTTGCGGTCCACCGGCTTGCCGATCTTTGCCAACTGACGCCTGGATTCGAATTCGATGGCCCGCTCCACGTTGCCGGCAAAATCGCCCGGCTCGATGCGCAGCGCGCGTATAGTCGCGCCAGTGGTCGGGGTAGCCGATCTTGTTCACCATGGCGTGCAGTTTTTCGAGCGCCTTCTTGCGTGTGGGCTCGCTCATCCAGGGAAGCTGACGCAGGTCGGCGTCCATAGCTTTTTCGATCTCCTTGACCATGCTGAGCGCCTGTTCCTTCACATCGCCTGTGAACGTCTTCGACACGAAGACCTGTCCCAGCGCTTCGCCCAGGTTCTGGTCCACCAGGCGGACGCAGCGTTTCCATCGTGGCGGCTGTTCCTTGATGCCGCGCAGGTGCTTGCTGAAGAAGTCGAAGTCCTCCCGCACGAAAGCTGCGGAGAGATACGGCGCGCGATTGTGTGCGGCGTGCCAGCGAAGGTAGGTCTTCCAGTCGGCGATGGGGCGCGCCTTGAGTTGGTTCTCGACTTCCGCGTAGAACGCCGGCTCGGTCACGTTGACCATCCCGGTGTCACTGAGTCCGCTCGCTTTCCAGTAGGCCGTCCAGCCGAAGGAGGGCGTCATGGCCATCAGCTTGGCGCGCGGCATCTTGTGGAACTGCTTATAGGGGTCGCGGAGTTCCACCTGCGTCAGCGATGCTTTGGCGAGCGCGGTCTCGATTTCCATTACGGTCTGCGCCTCGGTCTTCGCTGCCGCGGGCGTGTCGCCCAGAAGTTCGAACATACGGGCCACGTGTGCGAGGTATTTGGCGCGCGTTTCCTGGCTCTTCGGGTCGGTCTTGGTGTAGTAATCGCGATCGGGCAGTCCCAGTCCGCCGGCCGAAGCGAAGGCGATTTCCTGCTCGGAGTTTGCGAAATCCTGTGAGGCGCCGAACCCGAAAATTGCATTGCTGCGCGCCGACTCCAGGTGCATGCGCGCCAGTACGGGCGGCAGGTCCTTTAACGGTATTCATGCCGGCGATGGCGTCCATCGTGGGTTTGAGCGGCGCGGCTCCGGCCTTCTCCACAGCCGGTTCGTCCATGCAGGCGCCGAAGAAATCGCCGATTTTTTGTTCGTTGGCCGTGCGTGCCGGCGAGGGCTTCGCAGCCTGTTCGAGTACTCCCCAGAGGAATTGCAGATTCTCCTGCGCCAGCTTGCCGTAGACGCTCCACCTCGCCTGGTCGGGCGGAATCGGATTCAGCTTATTCCAATTGCCGCAGGCGAAGCGCCAGAAATCCACGCAAGGGTCCACCGCGCGATCAATGAAGGCGGGCTCCAGGCTGGGGGTGTAGGGCAGCGAGGCGAGCGGACGATCCTGCGCGCAAAGGCACGCCGCAACGAGTGTCAGGGCGAGAGACAGCTTCATGCCCCGCAGGGTATCACACAGTGGCCGATGGTACCTTGGCGCAGGGGTGTCGCGCAGCGGAGCCGTGGGTTCCCTGCGAAATCGCACGAAGTTTCTGCACCTTCGGGAAGCCAGGTGCATCCAGACGGAGGGCCACTCCATCATCCGCATCCAAGCGCAAAAGGAGGATCACGATGCCGTATATTACCGTCGGAAAGGAAAACTCCGGCAAGATCGATCTCTACTACGAGGACCATGGCGAGGGCACGCCCGTAGTCCTGATCCACGGATATCCGTTGAGCAGTGCATCCTGGGAGAAGCAGACTGCGGCGCTTCTGGCGGCGGGCCACCGCGTCATCACCTATGACCGCAGGGGCTTCGGCAGGTCCAGCCAGCCGTCATCCGGCTACAACTACGACACCTTCGCCGCGGACCTGCACAAAATCGTGACGAAGCTCGCGCTCAAGGACTTCGTGCTGGCCGGCTTCTCGATGGGAGGCGGCGAAGTGGCGCGCTTCATCGGGAAGTATGGGTCGAAAGGTGTGAGCAAGGCCGTATTCATCTCCGGCGTCCCGCCCTATCTCCTCAAGACGCCAGAGAATCCGGAAGGCGTCGATGGCAGCGTTTTCGAGGGAATCCAAAAGGCCGTCGCCGCGGACCGTTACGCGTTCTTCACCGAGTTTTTCAAGAATTTCTACAACACCGATCGCCTGCTGGGGAAGCGCGTCAGCGAACAGGCCGTCCAGGCAAGCTGGAATGTCGCGGCGAGCGCCTCTCCCACCGCCAGCTTTGCCTGTGTGCCGGCCTGGCATGAGGACTTCCGCAAAGACCTTGCGTACATCGACGTTCCCACCCTGGTGATGCACGGCGATGCGGACCGGATCTTGCCGATCAGTGCGTCGGGGATCCGGACCGCCAAAATGGTGTCCGGCGCCCGTCTGGTGGTAGTGCCTGAAGGGCCGCATTGCATCATCTGGACTCACGCGGACGAGGTGAATCGCGAACTGGTCAGCTTCCTCGCCGAAGGAACAGGCCAGCGCGCCGGTTCGCCGGCCTGAGGGCAAAACTCAGCGGCTCGCTGGTCTCAGCCGGAAGTTGACGCGTTCGATCGGGCCCACGCCGAATACGAACATCACGGCGCCCGCCAGGGCGAATCCCGCCGCCAGCACGAACGCCAGATAGAACTCGCCGGTGCGATCCACTACGAGGCCCGTCAACGCGGGAGCCAGCACTCCGGCCAGATTGCCGAAACCGTTCTGAAAACTGGTCCACTTGCCGGCGGCGCGAGGTCCGGCGAGCGACTGGGTGATCGCCCACAGATTCGACGAATAGACGCCGTAAGAGAGGCAGGCGAGCGTTAAGAGTGCCATGGCCATATTTGCATCGCGTACCAGCACGACTGGAATCAGAATGGTCGCGAAGGTCAGACCGGTTCCCGCGAAGCTCTTGCGGACGCGCGTGGGGGACCACCCGCGGGCAATCAGACGGTCGCTGAGCCAGCCGAAGGATACAGTCGAAACTGCGATGGCGACGAACGGGAACCAGGCGAATAACGCCATTTTCGTTTTGGGGAAGTGGCGCTCCTTTTCCAGATAGGCGGGCAGCCAGGTGATGAGGAAGTACCAGTAATAGTTGCCGCAGAAGAGGCCGAAGGCAGTGAACCAGGCGGACCGCTCGGTGAGTATCGCGCCGATGGACGGGACCTCGGATGAATCCTCGCGCGAGGCGACGTTCTTGCCTTGCGGCATCCACGCGGCCCAAGGGAGCAGCCACAAGAGGCTGCCTCCGCCGAGAACGATGAAGAAGATCCGCCATCCTAATTGGGAGACGAGCAGGCCGCCGGTCAGAATTCCCAAAGCGGGGCCGACCTTTGTTCCGGCGTCGATGAGTGCGTTGGCGAACCCGCGGTGATGTTCCGGATACTCGCTGGCGAGAATGCGGGAATACGCGGGATAGCTCACGGATTCGCCAATGCCGAGCAAGAGGCGCAGGGAGAAGATCATGGCGAACACAGTGGCGAATCCGGTCAGCGCGGTGGCGCCCGACCAGAGCAGGAAGCCGAAGCCCAGCACCCAGCCGACGTGGAAACGTCCCACTACCCAGCCCGCCGCAAAACTGAGCTGAGAGAGCGCGTATGTCGCAAAGAACGCCGATTGCAGCGCGCCAATCTGCGTGTTGGTCAACTGCAGTTCGCGCTGGATATCGGTGGCCGCCACGGAAAGAGTAGTGCGGTCGATGTAGTTAATCAGAGCGGAAATTACAAGAAGTATAAGGACGCGCCATTCCTTCCCGGAAAGGGCTGTACGCGCAATTGGGGGCGATGAAGTCATCCGAGCCATTCTATACCCTGTCGCCAAACCGCCACCCGGCGCCAGCGAGATTGAGTGTGATATCTTTTGGCCTGATAGGGAGGGCTGTCTCAATGGAACGAAGGAAGGCGACCGAGTATCCGCAGGAACTGCTGGATCTGTTCGACCGCTATGTTCACGGCGATATCGATCGCCGCAATTTCCTGGAAGGGGCCAAGAAGTTCGCCGTGGGAGGCATGACCGCCACCGCCATCTGGGAGAGTTTGCGGCCGAATTATGCGTGGGCGCAACAAGTGCCCAAGGATGATAAGCGGATCAAGACGGAGTACGCCACAGTCGCGTCGCCGGAGGGAAACGGCAGCATTAAAGGATATCTGGCGGAGCCGGCGGCGCGGACGGGAAAGCTGCCGGGCGTGTTGGTGGTCCACGAGAATCGCGGGTTAAATCCTTATATTGAGGATGTGGCGCGCCGCCTGGCGACGTCCAATTTCATCGCGTTCGCTCCCGACGGGCTCACCAGCGTGGGCGGGTATCCCGGTGACGACGAAAAGGGCGGCGCTGCATTCGGCAAAGTGGACCGCGCCAAGATGACGGAGGATTTCGTGGCGTCGGCGCGCTGGCTGAAGGCGCGGTCGGACTGTACCGGGAAGATCGGCGTGGTGGGATTCTGCTTCGGCGGAGGCATCGCCAACACGCTGGCCGTCCGCATGGGCAGCGATCTGAATGCGGCGGTTCCTTTCTATGGCGGCCAGCCCCCGGCGGCGGATGCGGCGAAGATCAAGGCGCCGCTACTGTTGCAGTACGCTGCATTGGACACGCGCATCACGGGGAATTGGCCGGCGTATGAGGAGGCTTTGAAGGCCAACCACGTGCCTTATACGGCGTACATTTACGAGGGCGCCAATCACGGTTTCCACAACGACACCACTCCTCGCTATGACGAGAAGGCGGCCAAGCTGGCGTGGGAGCGCACGCTCGACTTCTTCAATAAGAATTTGAGGTAGGCCCCGTCAGGCGATGATATCGCCGATTTCGATGAGGTACATTTGGCGGCCATTGCCTCCGTGTGCCGAATCGATCACCACCTTGCGGCCATCCGGGCTGAAACGCGGGTGGGTATCGCAGCGCCACTCGCCCGCATATTCCGGCGGCAGGCGGAAGTGTCCCAGCGGCACCCGCCTGCCGCTCGCCACTTCATATAGGTAGGGATTCTGCTCGCGCTGCTTGTCGGGATAGGTGTCGTTCAGGATCCAGCGGTTGCCCGGCAGATAGGTGCAATGCCCGTTGACCGTCATCACGTCCGGTCCCACTACCTCCACGCGGTCCGTCTTGTCCTGGAACAGGTAGAACTTGTTCCCGTGTGAGGGATGCCAGGCCCAGGCCAGGATCGACTTGGGGTCGCGCCAGATGTAGTGCGAGGTGTCGCCATTGGGGTCGAGAGCGAAGAGATCGGTACCGTCCGGGCGCGCGGTGAACATGCGGGTGGTGAACGGGATGGTCCCATTCGGCTGGCGCACACCCCAGCGATGCAGGAAACTGAACCGGCTTCCGTCCGGGGAAAAGAGCAGGTGGTTGAACCAGTGACTGGCGCCGGTCCAATCGGCGCGCTTGTAAGGAATTTTGGCGGCTTCCGAGAAGGGAAGGATCAGGCTGGATTTGCCCGTCGCGAGGTTGATGCGCTGGATGCCGGCATCGTTCGGCACCTGCACCTTGGCATTGCGATCGGGGATGCCGGCGTAGCCGTAGCCGGGGCGCCAGTCGTGCAGCCGGCTGAAATCCGGGGCGAGCGCCCACTTGCCGTCGGGACTCAGCGCGTAGACCGGCGCAGGCAGCGTCCGCTTCTTCCGCGTGTGCACATCGAGAATGTGGCTGACGAAATGGTCGCCATCGCGATCGTTCCAGATCACTTCGGAGCGCGAACCGGGCAGCCATTGCAGCATGCAGCCCTGCTGCCAGCACCAGGCGCGGCTCTCGCCGAAGGGCGATCCAGCGATCGCCGTCCGCGAGATCGATCATGCCGACCGTGATCACGTCGTCGGGTAGCGGCGTGCGATTTTCGAAGTCGGCTTCCATCCCCAGCACGTAACGGCTGGTAGGGTCGAATTGGAGCTTGTCGTAGTAGCCGAACCAGTGAAACTTGGGGCCATGGGTGATGGGGCGCGCGACGGGCAGGCGCTCTTCGGCCGAGCGTGCGGCCACCGGCAGCGCGGCCAGGCATTTCAGGAAATCGCGGCGGAACAGCATGTAGCTCATTGTAAATCGCCGGCCGCTCCGTCAATTCCGCGATAGGGGACCTTTTCTGTCATAATAGGGACCATCAGGTGTGTTTATCGCTTTATGCGCATGCGGAGTGGTTTAGCTGTTCTGGGAGCGTTTGTGCTCGCGATGCTGGGAGGGCGTGCTGTCGCCCAACGGGGAGAGGCGGCGCGAAAACCTGCCGCGATCACAGTCGATTATCCCCTGGATGGATCGGTTTTTCCGCCCGACTTCCCGGCGCCCCTGGTCCTCTGGCGCGACGCCGCATCAAGCGCCTCCTCATGGACCATCGAAGCTGCCTTCGCCGATGGCGGCCCGCCGATCCGAAGCGAGGCTCGCGGCGAGCGCATGCATGTGGGACCGATTGATCCACGCTGCGTTGCTCCCACCAATTCACCGCCCCAACTGACCCCGGAACAGACGGCGGCGCGCACCTGGCGTCCCGATCCGGAGACGTGGCGCGCCATCCGGAGACGCTCGACGACCGGCATCGCTACCCTGCGAATTAGCGGGTACGCGGAAGGCAACCCGCGGCAGGTGGTGTCACGCGGACAGGTCTCCATCCGCACGTCCACCGACCCGGTGGGCGCGCCGATCTTCTATCGCGACGTGCCGCTGATGCCCGCCGAGACCGAGAAGGGCGTGATCAAGCCGCTGGCCACCAGCGCAATTCCCTTGATCGCCTGGCGCCTGCGCAACGTTAGCGAGAGCTAGCAGTCACCTGCTGATGGAAGGCATACACAGTTGCGCCAACTGCCATTCGGTGTCGCGCGACGGCAAGACGCTTGGCATGGATGTCGATGGACCCCTGAACGACAAGGGGCTGTATGCCCTGGTGGACGTGAAGCCCCAGACCACCATCCGCAAGGAGGACGTGGTCGCCTGGAGTACATTCCGCGGGAAACTCGGCGGCAAATTGCGCGTCGGCTTCATGTCGCAGGTATCGCCCGATGGACAGAGGGTGGTGACGACGATCAACGATCCGGGCGCCGGACAGCCCGATTACCAGCGCCGCAAGAATCCGCTGGACCTGATGCAGAACTACTTTGTGTCCAACTTCAAGGACTACCGCTTTCTTCAGGTCTTCTATCCGACGCGCGGCATTCTCGCCTGGTATGACAAGGCAGCCGGCCAAGCTCCAGCCGCTGCCGGGTGCAGACGACCCGGACTTCGTGCATACCGACGCGGTCTGGAGCCCTGACGGCAAATATCTGGTGTTCGCGCGTGCCGAGGCGCGCGATGCTTACCCCGCCGGCGGCGCGGCTGGCCGAGAGTGCCAACGATCCCAACGAGACCCGGATTCAATACGATCTCTACCGCATCCCCTTCCGCGATGGCCAGGGCGGAAAGGCCGAGCCGATCGCCGGCGCATCGGCGAACGGCATGAGTAACAGCTTCCCGAAGGTCTCGCCGGACGGCCGCTGGATCGTCTACGTGCAGGCCCGCAACGGCCAGTTGATGCGGCCCGACAGCCGCCTCTTCATCGTGCCCGCGGCGGGCGGCGTGGCGCGCGAGATGCGATGCAATACCCCGCTGATGAACTCGTGGCACAGCTTTTCGCCCAATGGCCGGTGGCTGGTGTTTTCGTCGAAGAGCCGGTCGCCGTATACGCAGATGTTCCTGACGCACCTGGATGAGGATGGCAGCGACAGCCCGGCGATCCTGATCGAAAACGCGACGGCGGCCAACCGCGCCGTGAACATACCGGAGTTCGTGAACATTCCTGCCGGCGGCCTGCTCAAAATCAATGCGCCGGTCACCGAATACTACCGGGTAGTGGATGCGGCTTCGGATCTGCTCAAGAAAAACCAGTACGCGGCCGCCGCGGTCGAGTTCGGCAAGGCGCTGGAGCTGGATCCGGACGAAGCCCAGACGCACAACAATCTGGGACTCGCGCTGGTAGAGACAGGCAGGACGGCTGAGGGCATCGAGCATTATCGGAAGGCGTTGGAACTGAGTCCCGGCTATCCGGAGGTACACAACAATCTTGGAAGCGCCCTCGTCAGGGTCCGCCGCTTGCCGGAGGCCGTCGAACAGTTCGAGAAAGCCCTGGAATCCAATCCGGATCACGCCGGCGCGCACGTCAATCTGGGCGCTGCCCTCGCCCAGATGGGACGCATCGACGAAGCCATGCCGCATCTGGAAAGGGCCGTCGAACTGCTGCCCGAGGATGCGGAAGCGCACAGTAATCTGGGGCTCGCGCTCGCCATGAAGGGGCAACTGGACGCGGCCATTCCGCACCTGGAGAAGGCGGTGGAGGTCAATCCCGCGGCTTTCGAAGGTCAGTTCAACCTGGGACGGATTCTGGCGGCGCAAGGGAAATTCGAGCAGGCCATCCCGCATTTCGAGCAGTCCGTGAAACTGTCGGGCGGACGGGAAGCGATCATACTGAGCCTTCTGGCAGGTGTCTACGGAGAGGTGGGCCGCTTCGCGGAGGCCGCGTCGACCGCGCGCCGCGCCTTGGCCGTCACGCCTCCGGGCGAAACCGGATCGCTCGAGACATTGAAGACGCGGATCGTCCAATACGAAGAAAGAGGACGCCAGCAGCCCCCCTTGTAAAGCAAGGTCAAATTGGAGTACTCTAGTCCTGCAATTGCTTTAAGGGTAATCAGATCGTTTTAGCTGTTATAGGTTCGTGTTTCGCGACTGTTTGGGGTCCTTGGCTGGACTCCGGACAACCGGCTGGGGTCGCCGGTTTGATGGGGGTTTCCATGAAGAAGTTCTCCTTGTTGTTGCTCATTTTTCTGGTTTGCGCGACCAGCATTGGATTCGCGCAAAACGTTTCGAGTTCGCTGCGTGCGGCGTTTATGGACAGTTCGGGCGCGGCGGTTCCAGGAGCCGATTGCGTCCTGACCAACCAGGCCACCGGCGCGGTCCTCACAGTCAAGTCCGACTCGCAGGGGTCGTGCGTATTCAACATTATCCCGGCCGGCGCGTATTCTTTCACCGCCCAGGCCAAGGGCTTCAAGGCACTTTCTGTAAAAGATATTGCCGTCGATGCCGGCCAGACGCGGACTTTGGGCAACCTCAGCCTGGAACTCGGCGCGCTCACCGAAACGGTTCAGGTCAGCGGTGAGGTCTCCCAGATCAACCTGGCGACCGCCGAGAAGGCCGGCACCATCTCCATGACGCAATTGCAGAATGTGGCCGTCAAAGGCCGCGACATGTTTGCGTACATGACCACCATTCCCGGAATCGTGGACAATCTGTCCCAGGGACGCGAAACCACGTCGCCCGACTCTTTGCGCGGTACCTTTATTAATGGCAGCCGCGAAAACTCCAAGAACTACGCGGTGGACGGGATCACCAACCTGGACACGGGCTCGAACAACACTCTTCAATTCGAACCCAATATGGACTCCATCGCCGAAGTGAAGGTGCTCACCAGCAACTTCCAGGCAGAGTACGGCCGCAACGGCGGCGGCGTGATCACGGTCATCACCCGCGGCGGCGGCACGGATTTCCACGTGAGCGCGTACGACACCTACCGTCACGAGAGCCTCAACGCCAATTCATTTTGGAACAACCGCACGAACGTGGCCAAGGCTCCGTACCGCTACCGCATCACCGGGTATACGGTAGGCGGACCGGTTTTCATTCCGAAGAAGTTCAACACCAAGCGGGACAAGCTGTTCTTCTTCTGGAACCAGGAATACACGGGACAGCGCAAAGATTACGGCACGCGCCTTCAGACCATGCCCACCGCGGCGGAACGAGCCGGCGATTTCTCCAAGAGCGTGACCAGTTCGGGTTCAGCGATCATCATCAAGGATCCGCTCACTCAGATTGCGTTTCCGGGCAACATCGTTCCTAAGACGCGTTTCAGCACGCTGGGCTTGTCCATGCTGAATTTCCTGCCGCTGCCTAACTACGTCGATACGGTCAACGTGAATGCCACGAACTACAAGAGCACGTACACAGGCGCCTATCCGAAGCGCGAAGACATGGTGCGCATCGACTACAACATCACGCCCACGCTGCAGGTCTACTGGCGCTACGTGCAGGACAAGGACGAACAGCAGGTGCCCTACGGCCTGTGGGTCAATGGCAACGTCAACTATCTGCTGGCGCCGATCACCTTCGGCCAGCCGGGTAAGGGCCACGTGGCGCACATTACCAAGAGCATCAACTCCTCAACGGTGAACGAGTTCATCTTCGGAAGCAGCCGCAACAAGCTGTATTTCTATCCGACGGACGCTTCGCTGATCGATCGCGCCAAAATCGGCAATCCCGGGCAGTGGTATCCCGATTCCTCTACCGGCGTAAGCTACGTCGACAAGACGAATTACATGCCCAATCTTACCTTTGGCGGCAACCACGCCAACCCGGTGATAGCCGCGTTCGGCAACATCCCGTACGAGAACTACAACACCGTGATGAGCTTTGTGGACAACGTCTCCAAAGTCTGGGGAGCACACAGCATCAAAGCGGGCGTCTATATCGAGCACACGGAGAAGTTCCAGGTTGGCGGAAAGAATCCCCGCGGCGCCTTCGACTTCAGCAGCACCACTACCAACCCGTTCGATAGCGGCGACGGTTTCTCTAACGCCTTGCTCGGCGTGATCAACACCTATTCGGAAGGTACCGCCCGCGTGAACGGCGACTGGATCTTCAACAACCTGGAATTCTACGTTCAGGACAACTGGCGCGTAAGCAAGCGCTTGACCCTCGACATCGGCATGCGCTTCTATCACCTGCCGCCGCAGACCGACACGAACCAGACCATTGCCGGCTTCAATCCCTCCCTATACAACCGGGCGAATGCGCCGATGCTGTACATGCCGATCATCGATCCGAGCGGCAAACGAGTGGCAGTGGATCCGCGTACCGGCGCTCTTTATGCCAATCCCTTGATCGGCCAGTACATTACGGGCACGGGCTCGGTATCGAATGGCGCCGCGATCGGCGGACAGAACGGCTACCCGGGCGGGTTGTACACCACCAGTGCAATGAATCTCGGTCCTCGCCTCGGCTTCGCCTGGGACGTCTTCGGCACCGGCAAGACCGCGGTGCGCGGCGGCTTCGGCATGTTCAAGGACCGCCTGCAGGGCAACCCGACGATGGATACCAACGGCAATCCGCCGGTGTCCTTCGCTCCCACGCTGTACTACGGCAGCCTGGACACGTATGCCGCGAGCGGCGGCGCGATCGGGCCTTCCACCATCAACAACCTGATGGGCTTCAATCAGCCGGCCACGACCATGAACTGGAGCTTCGGCATTCAGCAGCAGCTCAAGAATTTGGCAATTGAAGCTTCCTACGTGGGAAGCGTCGCCTACCACCTGATCGCCCAGAAGGACATCAATCCCATTCCGATCGGCGCCCACTTCAACACGGCGTTCCAGGATCCCTCCCAGCCCGGCAAACCGCTGTCGGATAACTTCCTGCGTCCTTACTACGGATGGGGCAGCATCAACACCCGCAGCAACGGGTACAACTCCAACTACCATTCGCTGCAGGTCAGCGCGCAACGCCGCTTCTCCGGCGGGCTGCAACTCGGAGTCGCGTACACCTTCTCCAAGGCGCTGGATGTGGCCGATGGCGACACCTCCGCGGTCAGCCAATACTTCTCGCCGCGCTTCCGCAACTACGGCCGCGCAGGCTTCGACCGTCCCCAGCAGTTCGTAGCCAACTATGTCTACGCGCTGCCGAAGGTCGGCACCAAGATGAACTTCAAGCCGGCCAAGGTCGTTCTGGACAACTGGGAAGTTTCCGGTGTAACGTCGTTCATCAGCGGATCCCCCTTCAACCCGGGTCTCGGCTGGACCAATACGCAGGATCCGACCGGCTCCGCCGAAGGCGCTCGCGTCAACATCGTGGGACCGTGCCAGGCGACCGGCACGCATACTTTCTTCAATTGGTTCAATACAGGACATGGCGGCGGCGCCGGCCATCGGTGCATGGGGCAATCCCAACGTCACTATGGCCAACTTCGGCAACATGGGCGGCGGCAATCAGTGCACGGGACCCGGCATCAACAACTGGGACCTCTCGATCACCAAGCGCTTCCCGCTGTTCCGCGAAGGCAGGTTCCTCCAGTTCCGGACGGAAATGTTCAACGCTCCCAATCACACCCAGTATTCCGGTGTGAGCACCGGCACCAGCTTTAACGCTGCCACCGGAGCTCAGACCAGCCCGACCTACGGCCAGATCAGCGGCTCACGTGGCGGGCGCACGATCGCGCTCTCGATGAGGGTCAGTTTCTAATCCTCGGCTTGAGTTTCATAAACAACGGGCGCCGGAGGCGATTGCCACCGGCGCCCGTTGTCTTTTTCCGGGCTCTAGCTCACTGCCTTCTGGTGAAACTTCTCGAAGCCCCAGATACAGTAAGCCGAGATCGATCACCGCCAGCGCGCCGATCACGAACAGCGTATTCATGTGCGGCACCTGCGGCACCAGTGCGCCGCGCAGTCCTTCGCTCGCGTACACCAGCGGGTTTACCAGCACCGCCACGTGCAGAATCGGGAACGCCTCCAGCGCGCTCCACGGATAGTAGGCGCAGCCGAACATCATCATCGGCGCCAGCACCAGGCTGAACATCAGGCCGATCTGGGTTTGCCCGACGCTGCAGCCCAGCGCCAGCCCTCCCGCCGAAGAGAACAGCGCCACCAACAAGGCCACCAGGAGGAACTCGAGCGGTCTGCCGAAATCGAGATTGACACCCCGCCCCATAATCAGCCACGCCGCCGGAATCACCACCAGTCCCGCCACCATCGCCTGAATCATTCCCGCGACAATCTTCTGCACCGCCAGCCAGCCGATCTCGATGGGCGCCAGCAGGCGATCCTCAATCTCGCGCGTGAATTGAAATTCCGTGATCAGGGGCATCGCCACCGCCTGCACGCCGGCCATCACCATGCTGATCGCCATCACGCCCGGCAGCAGCATGTTCTTGTAGCCCGTGGGCAGCATTCCGCTGGTGGTCATGACCTTGCCGAATACGAAGGTGAACAGCAAGGGCTGCAGCAGATTCTGCAACAGAGTGGGAACCAGATTGCGCCGCGCAACGTGACCGTCGCGCGCCAACAGCGCGAAAAACGTCTTCCAGTTCAATCTCGCAAGCTCCTTCCGGTGTGATGCAGGAACAGCGTCTCCAGGCTGGGCTCGGCAATGTGCACGTCGCTCAGTTCGAAGCCCGCCGCCTGCGCGGTGTTGACGATCGGTCCGATCAACGGGCCGCCGCGATCGGCGTATACATCGACCGATGTCCGGTCCGGCGAGCGCACTTCCGTTACGCCGGGCAACTTCTTCAAGTCTTCCAGCAGTTCTTCGGTGACTCGCTCGAAGCGCAGGCGCAGAAGGTAGCCGCCCGGAATGGTAGCCTTCAGTTCGGCGGGCGTGCCCTGCGCGATGATGCGGCCGTGATCGATAATCGCGAGGCGTTCGCACAGCGCGTCGGCCTCGTCCATATAGTGGGTGGTCAGCACGATCGTCTTGCCAAGCCGGTTGTAATCGCGAATGGTCTCCCACAGCAACAGGCGGGTCTGCGGATCGAACCCCGCGCTGGGCTCGTCCAGAAACAATACTTCCGGATCGTGCATCATGGCGCGCGCGATCGAAAGACGCTGCATCATGCCGCCGGAGAAGGTACGCACCATGTGGGTGGCGCGATCCGTCAGTTTGAACTTCTCGAGCAGTTCATCGGCGCGTCGCTCCCGTTCGCGAGCGCTCTGGCCGAAGTAGGCTCCGTGAAACGTGAGGATCTCGCGCGCCGAAAGGGAAAAATCCAGATTGGGGCGCTGCGGCACCACGCCGATCAACCGCTTCGCCTTCACCTGCTCGCGCCACACATCATATTGGCCGATGACGGCGCGTCCGCTGGTCGGCTGGGTGCGCGTCGTCAGAATGCCGATCGTGGTCGATTTCCCGGCGCCATTCGGGCCCAGCAGGCCGAAGATTTCGCCTGCCCCGATTTCAAAGGAAACCCCGTCCAGCGCTATCAGTTCGAATTTCTTCGGCGCCTTCTCTTTCCTGCCAGAGCGCACCGGCGTATAGGAAAAGCCGCCGCGGGCCATCGGCGGTGGAGTGTCGAACACTTTGCGCAGATTCTCGATCCGGATTCCGATTCCCACTCGACGAAAGCCCCTGCCCTCGTATTATACGGCGGCCTCAGCGGTCCACTGATCGAATCAGCTTGCGGTGCAATTCAGCGAGCTTGGCGGCATCGAACTTCACCACCTTGCGGTCGTAGGTCATCAGCCCATTGATCTCGCCCTCGACATCGGTGGTTTGCGTGTAGATGGCCGCGGCCAGTCCCTGCTTCACCAGGGGTTCGAGTTTTTCCATCAGGCCTTCGTAGGCGGTTTGCAGTTTCTCGCGATCTTCGAACGTGCGGTAGCCCCAGTTGCGCTTGTCCCACCACAGGTGCCCGGCCAGCGGAAGTCCCAGACCGCCGAACTCGCCCAGCACGCTGACCCGTCTTTCATCACCGGGAACATTTCCGGTCCGGGGTAGGAGTGCATGTCCTTCAGATCGCCCCAGCCGCGATCCTCCCAGCCGCTCGGACCGTCCACCAGGCGAGTGGGGTCGAGCGCCTTCACCATCTTCAGGACATCGTTGGTGACGTGCTGGCCCCAGCCCTCATTGAACGGCACCCACACGATCACCGACGGCGCATTGGACAGCTCGTGGACGATGCTCTTCAGCTCGCGCTCCCAACTCGCCGCCATTTCCGCCGGGAATGCCGCGTCCTCTGCCGCGCCCTTACGAACGTTGCTCGCGGTGTACGCGTCATCGCGCTGGGCATATCCTGCCACACCAGGAAGCCCAGCTTGTCGCACCAGTAATACCAGCGCGCGGGTTCCACCTTGACGTGCTTGCGCGCCATGTTGAAGCCGAGCGTTTTCAGCGTGTCGATGTCGCTGCGCAGAGCTTCGTCCGTAGGCGCAGTGTAGAGTCCGTCGGGCCACCATCCCTGATCGAGCGGCCCAATTTGAAAGAGAGGTTTGTGGTTGAGGAAGATTCGGTTCACGCCGGCGGCATCGGCGTGGGCTTCCACGCTGCGCATGCCGAAGTAGCTCTTCACCGAGTCGCCGGATTTCAGCGCGATGTCCAGATCGTAGAGCGCGGGCGAATCGGGCGACCACAGCTCTGTCTGGCTGAGCGCCAGCTTCACTTCGGCGTTGGTCTTCCCCGTGACGCGGCCGACGACCTTGCCGTGCAATCTCGCCGTCGCCGTGAAATCCGCCGCGTCCGCCGTCGCGACTTTCAGCCGCAACTGGTGCGCGTCGATATCCGGCGTCATCGCGATCTCCCGGATGTGGGCCGCCGGCACGGGTTCCAGCCATACGGTTTGCCAGATGCCGGATACTGCCGTATACCAGATGCCGTTGGGATTCGAGCACCTGCTTGCCGCGCGGCTGTAAGGCGCTATCGGTCGGATCCCAGACTGCCACAACCAGTTCCTGCGTCCGTGCCCGGCTTGCAGCGCGTCGGTGATGTCGAACGTGAAGGCGTCGTAGCCGCCTTCGTGCTGTCCCACCGCTTTGCCGTTAACGAACACTTCGGCGCGCCAGTCGACCGCGCCGAAATGCAGCAGCAGACGCGTGACCCTTCGCCTGCGAAGCGGTGAAGGTCCGGCGGTACCACAGGCGCTGCTCAGGCGTGAGCGGACGCTTCACTCCGGAGAGCGCCGATTCCACGGCGAAGGGCACCAGCAGCTTGCCCTCGAACTGCGCGGGACGGTCTTCCGCCTTCGGGCGGATGGCGTAGTCCCAGAGGCCGTTCAGATTGGTCCATTTGGGGCGGACCAGTTGCGGGCGCGGATACTCGGGAAGGGCGTGCTCGGCGGTGACCTTGCCGGTCCACGGCGTGGTGAGCGGGTTGTCGGCGGGCTTCCAGTCCGCGGCCAGAGACAGGGCGGGCGCGCACACGAAGAGCGCCGCCAGTTTCATACGCATATCAGGAATTGTAGCGAGTAAGACAGGCCGCCCGGCCGGCCTCTTCAACGAAACTCTAGTCGCCGGCCTTATTGAGCCGCAGCAACTCTTCTTCGATTTGCCGGTTCACATTGCCGCCGGAGAATTCCGCCGCCACGCGGATGGCATTCTTGATGGCATTGGCGTTGGAAGAGCCGTGCCCGATGATGCAGCCGCCGCGCACGCCGAGCAGGGGCGCGCCGCCATATTCGGAGTGGTCGAGCCGCTTGCGGAAACTGGAGAGCGCATTCTTGGAAAGCGCGTAGCCGATCTTGCCGCTGATGGTCGCTTCCAGCGATTCGCGCAGCAGCTTCTTGAACATGTCCACCAGGCCCTCGCTCACCTTGAGGGCCACGTTGCCGGTGAAGCCGTCGCAGACGATGACGTCCACGTTGCCGGCGTAGACATCGCGCCCTTCCACGTTGCCGATGAAGTTGATGTGCAGGCTCTTCAGCAGCGGCCAGGCGGCGCGCGTGAGGTCGTTGCCCTTGTGCTCTTCCTCGCCGATCGAGAGGATTCCCACCCGGGGATTCGGGCGATGCAGAATGTTGCGCGAGTAGATCTCGCCCATGATGGCGAACTGCGCCAGCATGTCGGGCGAGCAATCCACGTTGGCGCCGACATCCACCAGCACTACCGGGCGTGCCCACCATGGTGGGGAAGATGCCGAGCAGCGCGGGACGCTCGACGCCGGGCACCACGCCCTGCACCATTTTGGCGGTGGCCATGATGGCGCCGGTGTTGCCGGCGGACACGAAGCCCTGGGCACACCCGTCGCGCACCAGTCGCGAGGCGACACGCATCGAGCTATCCCGTTTGGACCGCACCGCCTTGGCGGCGCTGTCTTCCATGGTCACGCGTTCGCTGGCGTGTACAATCTCGATGGGAAGATCGCGATGACCTTCGTGCTGCTCCAGTTCCCGACGGACCACATCCTGCTGGCCCACCAGGAGGACTTTCACGCCCAAACTCCCGGCGGCTCGAACCGCCCCTTCCACTTCAGCTTTCGGGGCGTGGTCTCCGCCCATTGCATCCAGCGCAATGGTCAGCATGTCGGGGCGGGGTTACTCCGCAACCACTTCGACCACTTCACGTCCCTTATACTGGCCGCATTTCGGGCATACGCGGTGCGGGAGCTTCGGCTCGTGGCAGTTCGGGCACTCCGAAAGCCCGGATGCCTTCAGCGCATCGTGCGCGCGGCGGGTGCTCGTCCGCCTCTTGGAGTGTCTACGTTTGGGATTCGGCATATCTCTACCTCAACAAATTTCGTCCAGTTACTGCCCTTCGGCGCAGGGCTATCAACAATATTCAGAGTTCCAGGTTACGGAGCGCGCCCCAGCGATCGTCCACTTCGGGCTTACAATCGCACGCGGTCTCGTTCCGGTTCTTTCCGCAACCGGGGCAGATCCCTTTACAGGTCTCGCTGCACACCCGCTGCATCGGCAACGCCAACAACACTTGTTCCTGGAGGATGTCCTCCAGTTCCAAGCCATCCTCATAAAACCCAATTTCCGCCTCGCCCGCGTCGATCTTGACCTCTTCCTCTTCCGGAACATCCGAGGCGGGCCGGTAATACAAATCGAACTCCGCTGCGAGCGGATAGCGCACATGCGCCAGACAGCGGTCGCACTGCGCCACCATTTCCACGGTGTAACTTCCCGCGAACCTCGCAATTGCCCGCCCGATTCCGGCAGCAACCTCGGCCGAACCAACGACGTGCAACGGGGAGCCCTGCTCCAGATCTTCACCCGCGAACTCGATCTGGCCCGGGCTCGAAAATCTTGTCGAAGCCGATCTTACGCAGCTCCAACTCTTTGACACTAAGGAACATTAGGGAGACCTGAATTGCCGGGCAGAACCCCTACATTATAGCAGAGCACGATCGCGGTTCTAAGACTTCCCACAGCCCGCAGATTCTCATTCTATTGGGGGAAGTTCGCCGGAGGCCTGACCTGCTGCCAGCCCTGGCCGCTGAGCGCTCTCAGGAAGTCTACCAGGTCCTTCTTCTCGCCGTCGGTAAGATGCAGCTTCTTAATGTTGGCGTCCAGATTCCTGTTCGGGATGCCGCCCTTGTCGTAGAAGTCCACTACTTCTTCCAGCGTCTTCAAACTGCCATCGTGCATGTACGGCGCCGTGTGCTCGATCTCGCGCAGGGTGGGAGTCTTAAACACACCCCAATCGCGAGGATCATGCGTTACCGCGTATCGCCCCACGTCGGGTTCCGGCTTATCCGTGCCGACACCCAGGTTGGAGTAGGCATTCAGCGTGAAATTGGCGCCTTCATGGCACTGGTCGCATTTGGCCTTGTCGACAAACACCTTCATGCCGCGGACCTGCGCCGGCCGTCATGGCGCTCTTGTCGCCGTTCTTGTAGCGATCGTAAGGCGCGTTGCCGCTGAGCACCGTGCGCTCAAAACAAGCGATCGCCTTCGCCGTGCGGTCGATATCGATTTCATCCGTGCCAAACGCCTTGGCGAACATCGCGCGATAGCCCGCGATCCCCTTCAACCGGCCCACTGCGGCGTCGTGCGTCATTCCCATTTCGATCGGGTTGGCGATCGGCCCCTTCGCCTGTTCTTCCAGAGTGCTGGCGCGCCCGTCCCAGAACTGCGCCAGCGAATACGCCCGATTGATCACCGTCGGCGCACTGCGGCCTCCCTTCTGCGACTTGATGCCCGTGGACACGGCCGCGCCATCCGTGAAGGCGTGTTGAGGCAGGTGACAGCTCGCGCAGCTCACGCTCTCGTCGGCCGAGAGGCGCTTGTCGAAATAAAGATAACGTCCCAATTCCACCTTTGCCGCGGAGTAGGGATTGTCTCGCGGCCAGGAGAGCGGTGGCAGCCCGAGCGGCGCCTTCGGCGGCAACGCCAGCCCGGTCTGCGCCCACCCGCAAAGTGAAAAGGCCGGAAGCGCGAACGCCCCGGCCAGAATCCGTTTCAATTTCATCGATCGCCCGTGATTACTTGGTCAGACCCTGCACGAAAATTGCGCTGTACCCGTTGACCTTCGCCGCGGTACCGTTCACCGTGACGATGTGTCCCATATGATCGGCGGCCGATGCCTTCGCGTCCACACCGCCATCGCGCCGCGGATCGTGCTCTTCCGGCATCAGCATATACAGCGCGCCATCCTTGGTAAGCAGGCCGATCGGCTGGCCATTATTGACGCATTTCTGGCCGCAGGAGCGGTGCTTTTCGCCATGCTTGCCCAGTTGGATGTAGCACGAGAAATCCACGATTTCGCCGACACGCGTGATCGGGGTTCCGCGCTGCGGCTTGCTGTCCACTCCGGCCGCCACGGAAGTGGTGGACCATGGCGTAGTCGGTTTGGTTCCGATGGTGGCCATCGGCTTCTCGTACGTGCCGTTCTCCACCTTCATTTCCGGATGCAGAATCCCGCCCGTGGCGGCCTTTTTGGGCGCTTCTTTCTTTTCCTGCGCCAGCATCGCCACACCTGCCAGCGCCGCAACCGCTACCACTAGAATCTTGCGTTTCATTCGATCCCTCCGATTTGCAAGCGTATCATACCCGACCCTTCCTTCCCGTGATGGATCGCACGGGAACGGCCACATTACCGGTGGAATGCATCTCCGGGCCGCCAATCGGGCAGCTTATCCTGATTCGCGATGTCCTTGCCCAGCAGAAAACCATACTCCGCGGCCTGCCGCAGCGCCGTGAAATCCCAATCGGCCTGGAACTCGTCCGAGGGCTGATGATAGTGCTTGCTGTTGTACTCCTGATACGCCTGCTCGCCGAATCCCGTCGGCTTTCCGGCAAATTCCGTCGCATGCTCGATGCTGAATGCCGGAATCCCGGCATGCGCCATCGAAAAATGGTCCGAGCGGAAATAATGCCCAGCCTCGGGCTGCGCATCCAGCGCGATCGCCAGGTCGAGCCGCTTCGCGATCTGCTGCGCCAGCGGGTAGATATTCGTGCGCTCCGCCCCCGTAATCACCACGTCGGCGGCCCGGCCCCATGGGAACAGCGCGTCGAAGTTCAGATCCACTGCTGTCTTCGCCACTGGAAACAGCGGATGCGTTGCGTAGTATTCCGAGCCCCGGAGCCCGCCCTCCTCGGCGGTCACCGAAAGGAACAGCACGCTGCGTTTGGGCTTCTGCGGCAGCGCACCCCATGCGCGCGCCAGCTCCAGCAGAATGGCGCAGCCCGTGGCGTTATCGATCGCGCCGTTATAAATGGCATCGCCGCCCACCGGCGTGCCGATCCCCAAATGATCCCAATGCGCGCTGTAGATGATGTACTCGTCCTTCAGTTTCGGATCGCTGCCCGGAATCACCGCAGCCACGTTGCGCGTGTCCAGCGCGCGGATTTTCGACGGCATGTGGCCGCGCACCTGTATGCCGAGATCGATCGGCTTGAAATCCGCCCGCTCGCTGGCCTTTAGTAAATCGTCGAGGTTCTGTCCGGCCAGCGCCAGAAACTTCTCTCCCGCTTCGCGCGTGACCCAGCCCTGGAACGACAGCGCTTTCGCCCCCGGCTCCAGTTTGACGAACGGAGACTCCCGCCCCCAGGAATTGCGCACCACGTCCCACCCATAGCTGGCCGTCGGCGTGGTGTGAATGATGATGCAGGCCTTCGCCCCGTGGCGCAGCGCCTCTTCGTATTTGTAGATCCAGCGGCCGTAATACGTCAGCGCCCGTCCGTCGAAGAATTTCGGATCCGTGGACGGCGGCTCGTTGGTGAACAGGACCAGCACCTTGCCGGTCACATCCACGCCTTTGAAATCGTCCCACTTGAACTCGGGCGCCGTGATCCCGTGTCCGACGAAAACGGCTTCGCCTTCAAAGCGTGTGTCGGGTTGTTGGGTCTGGCTGTAGCCGACGAAATCGTCGCCCCAGCGAAAGTCCACACCCTTGGCCCCAACCGCCGCGCCCAACGTGGCATCCGCCTGGGTCTCGATGCCCACCAGCGGGACCTTCTGATAATAAGTCCCGTTATCTCCCGCCGGTTTGGCGCCCGCCAGCGCCAATTGAGTCGCGATATACTCGGTGGCCAGGTCGCCGCCGCGCGTCCCCGGTCCGCGGCCTTCCAGCAGATCGCTCGCCAGGAATCGCGTGTGCTCCCGGATCCGTTCGGCAGAGATGGCCGGTATCCTGCGCCAATAATGGGTAGCTCGCAATCACCAGTAACCCGATAGATTTAAGCATGATTGATTTGGTATCCTAAAACTCAAACGTATCACAGACGAACCCGGACCTTTTTCCCATGCCTGAACGCGATCCTCAGCCACTTGCGCGCCCTGGAAGCCGAGAGCATTCACATCCTGCGTGAAGTGGCTGCCGAATTCGAGCGGCCGGTGATGCTCTATTCCATCGGCAAGGATTCTTCGGTGATGGTGCGTCTGGCGCAGAAGGCCTTTCACCCCGGCCCGATCCCGTTTCCCCTGCTGCACATCGACACCACTTACAAGTTCCAGGAGATGATCGAGTTCCGCGACCGATTCTGCGCGGAAATCGGCGTCAGGCTGATCGTCCACACCAATCGGCAGGCCATCGACGACGGCGCCAGCCCGTTCCGCCTGGGAACTCAGAAGTGCTGCGGCCTGCTGAAGACGCGCGCCCTGCTCGACGCTCTCAGCGCGGGCAACTTCGACGCGGCCTTCGGCGGCGCGCGGCGCGACGAAGAGAAATCGCGCGCCAAGGAGCGCGTCTACAGCTTCCGCGACGCCTTCGGCCAGTGGGACCCCAAGAACCAGCGGCCCGAACTCTGGAACCTGTACAACAGCCGCCTCGATAAGGGCGAGAGCATCCGCGTCTTTCCGCTCTCCAACTGGACCGAGCTGGACGTCTGGCACTACATCCACCAGGAAAACATCCCCATCGTGCCGCTCTACTTCGCCAAAATGCGGCCCATGGTGGTGCGCGGCGGAGCGCTGATTCCGGTGGAGCACAACATGCCGCTGCTGCCCGGCGAAGCGCCGCAGATGGTGATGTGCCGCATGCGCTCGCTCGGGCTGCACCTATTGCACCGGCGCCATCCGCTCCGAGGCCGACACCCTGCCGAAGATCATCGAAGAGATGATCCAGTTCCGCCGCAGCGAACGCGAGAACCGCGTCATCGATCACGACCAGGAAGGCTCCATGGAAATCAAGAAGCGCGAGGGCTACTTCTAATGCCGGTCGAGCACCTGAGTCCCGAAGCCGCCGAGTGGCTGGCCGCCACCGGCGCAGACCGAACTGCTGCGCTTCACCACCGCCGGCAGCGTGGACGACGGCAAGAGCACGCTGATCGGCCGCCTGCTCTACGATTCCAAGGGCGTCTACGAAGACCAGCTGGCCAGCGTGCGCAAAGCGACGCGCAATCTCTCCACCAACGGCCTCGATCTCTCGCTGCTCACCGACGGCCTGCGGGCCGAGCGCGAGCAGGGCATCACCATCGACGTGGCCTACCGCTACTTCTCCACGCCGCGCCGCAAGTTCATCATCGCCGACACGCCCGGGCACGAGCAGTACACGCGCAACATGGCCACCGGCGCCTCCACCGCCAACCTCGCCATCATCCTGATCGACGCGCGCTATGGCGTGCTGCCGCAATCGCGCCGCCACGCGTTTCTCGCCGCGCTGCTGGGCATTCCGCACATCGTGGTCGCGGTCAACAAGATGGACCTGATGGAGTTCCGCGAGGACGTGTTCAACGCGATCCGCGACGAATTCCGCGCCTTCGCCGCGCAATTGCACGTAGGAACCGACGCCGGCGACATCGTCTACATCCCGATCAGCGCGCTGGACGGCGACAACGTGGTCAACCGCAGCACTCGGATGCCCTGGTACGACGGCCCGGCGCTGCTGGAGCACCTGGAAACGGTGCCCATCGCCCGCGACATCAATCTCACCGACCTGCGCTTCCCCGTGCAGTACGTCATCCGTCCGAACCTGGACTTCCGCGGCTTCGCCGGCACGCTGGCTTCGGGCGTGGTGCGCCGCGGCGACGCCATCACGGTGCTGCCCTCCGGCCGCACCAGCCGGGTGAAGTCCATCGTCACCTGGGAAGGCGACCTGGAAGAGGCGTTCGCCCCCATGTCGGTCACCGTGTGCCTGGAGGACGAGGTCGATATCAGCCGCGGCGACATGCTGGCGCTCCCCGGCAACCTGCCGCACTCGGCCCGCCGCTTCGATGCCACCGTGGTGTGGATGAACCAGAAGCCGCTGGAGCCGAACCGCTCTTACCTGATCAAACACACCACCCAGGTCACCCAGGCCCGTGTGCGCGAAATCCGCTACCGCATCGACGTCAATACGCTGGAGCACCAGCCGGCGCGCACGCTGGAACTCAACGGCATCGGCGTGGTCAGCGTGGAGGCGCAGCGTCCGCTGCTCTTCGACCCGTACCGCAAGAACCGCTTCACCGGCAGTTTCATCCTGATCGACCCGATCACCAACGAGACCATGGGCGCCGGCATGATCCTGCAGGCGGAAGCCGATCTGGGGCTCGCCGGGCGTGTGACGGATGCCGAACGCCGCGCCATGCGCGGCCACGGTCCGCTGGCCATCTGCCTGCCGCCGGACCGTGCGGACCTTGCCTGGATTCTGGAGCGCCGTCTGTTCGACCACGGCTACGCGGTCCACGTGATTCATGAGCCGGAAGATCTTCGACAGGCGGTACGAACCGCGCTGGCAGCGGGCCTTGTCGCCATTGTCTCTCCTGTCGCCCCATCGGATTGGGACACGCTGCTGCAAGCCGTTCCCGCCGAGCAACTGGTTCGCGCGGAAGACGTTCACCAGGGCATGGAAGCGGCTGCCCGCCTCGGCCGATCGGAAGGCCCACTTACCGGCGGTGACGGAATTTAAGACCTAACACCTCGGGCAGGTGGTTGCGTGCAGTAATTTCCTGCTATCCAATTGAAACAATTTGACTTGTTGAGTATGAATTCGCCCCAACGCGAATTGACTGGGCCACCGGCCGCTGCTACCATTTTCCCGTAGGACAGGCTTCCGGCCTGTCCACCAAACGCCGGGTATGCCACTCTTGTTTCTTTTAGCCGCTGTACCAGCGGGATCGGGCGCTCCTGAGATCGTTACCACCGTCCTCGTCGGGGTCGTTCTGGTAAGCGTCGGTCTGGTGCGCCGCAGTCGCTAGTCTCGCGTTAAGATTTCCTCATTGCGCTGCTTTCCTCACAGATCCGTGTTTTCCTGTTAGACAGATGGGATTTTCCGCGTACACGCGCCGCGTCGCCTGGCGTCCAAACTTCGTGGTGCTTTTCCAGATGCCATCCCAATTGGAGTGTTCATGAGACTTGCGCGCGTGCTGCTTCCTGAGCTCTATTGGCTGCCGGTTTGTTCGCCCAGACCACCTGGGATACCAGTGGAAATGGCATGCTCAATGGCACGTACTATTTCCGGCACGTGACCTACGTGCTAATTTCGACAATGCTGGAAATACCGATGGCAGCCTCTACGACGCGGCCTCACTCTATGGCACCGTGACCTTCGACGGCGCCGGCAAGTATACCATGGTCGGTTACCCTGGCTGGATGGCAAGCCGGCCAGTTGCGGAAGGGGAATGCCAGCGGCACCTACTCGATTGCGGCTTCAGGAAAGGGTTCCTTTCCAACCCGTTCTTCACCGGCACCGCATCCACGGCCGGCGATTCGATTTACGGCATGGTGAACGCACAGGGGATTTTCGTCGGCAGCAGCACGGACAACGTCAACGGCTATAACGACTGTTCGTTGCCGCGCCGTTGGGCAGCCGACTGCCCTCGGCCTCTCGTTTAAGGGCTCGTATTCGCTGGCGTACATGGATCTCTCCAGCGGCACTCCAACGAACACCCTCGGAGGGCTGCTGCAAATGAATCCCGATGGCGGCGGCAACGTCGGCACCGTGACGTTTACCGGTTACATCGGGCAAAACGGCTCCTCTAAAGGGCACGGCCTCTTATTCCAACGTGAAATACATCTTCAGCAACGGCGCCGGCGTAGTCACGTTTCCCAACTCCAACACCGCACTCTTTACCGGGCAATATTATTTGTATTTTTCGCCCGACGGCAACTTCGTCTTCGGGGGATCGCCCACCGGTTTCGACATGATTGTCGGCGTGCGCACGGGAAACGGCACGCCGAACCTAACGGCCTCTACTATGAGGCGGGCCTGGACCAGGATAATCCACCTTAAACGCCGGTTACGCCAGCCTGGATACTTTTTACGGTCGTTCAGCGCGAATGGCGGGCAACATCGTCGGCCATCAGCGACTGAACAATCGTTCAATCCCTCCGCCGCCGACTACACTTCAGCGACACGTATAACGTCCCCGTCAACGGCACGTATAGCAGTCCGGCTACGAATTACGTGGTGGGCGGCGGAATTCGGATCGCAAGCGGAATCGGTCCCTTACCTGGGCATCGGCGTCGCGCTACAGGCGCCCACCATGAGCAGCAGCCTTAAGCACCACCGGCGTGTTCCTGAATCCGCAGGGCATTGTGAACGCGGGCAGTTCCGCGCCCTTCACCGCCGGGCTGGCTCCCGGAGAGTTGCTCACGCTGTACGGCAACAATCTGGCCTCGGGCCTGCAAATCGCATCCGAGATTCCGTTTCCCACCACCCTGGAAAGGTCCAGGTGATGATCAACAACATCGCCGCGCCCATCTACTACGTCAGCCCGACGCAACTTTCCGGTCATCGTGCCCTATGGCGTGACGGGCAGCGTCGCCAAGGTGCAGGTGTTAAACGACAATATACAGTCCAACATGGTGACCGAGTTGTCGGCAAGACGGCGCCCGGGGTGCTCACCCAATCGCAGAACGGCCTTGGCTACGGGGACGTAGTCCACCTGGATGGCACGTTGGTCAACGCCAAGAGTCCGGCGCAAATCGGCGAAACCGTATCGGTCTATCTTACCGGGCTGGGCGCGGTGAATCCGGCGATTACCGATGGCGCCGCCGGACCCACCGTTCAACTGGCAAATGCCACCAACACGATCGCGGCCTACATCGGCGGTATGCAGGCCACGGTGAGCTATGCCGGCCTGGCTCCGCAACTGGCCGGGTTATACCAGATCAACCTGACCGTGCCGGCGGGTGTTACCGCCGGCGACAACAGTCTGGATATCGCCGGGCCCGATGCCTATTCCTCCGAGTGCCTGATCGCGATTGCGGGAGCACCTGCCTCCTCTCCCGCCGCTGTGCCCGCCGGCCGCATCGTGCCGAACGCGCTACGGCGCCGTGGGGCTGGAATGAGGGAGCGCGGGAAGCTATCTCCAGTTCTGCCCAACGCACGTCCTCAATCTGAGCCGCGACCATAAAGGGAGCGTGGGAAGCTGCCTCTCTTTACTTCTTGAGCACTTCCTCGAAGAACGTGATCGCGCGCCCGTCGCGCGATTGTCCCAGCGAATTCATCGCCTGCTTGCGCACTTCGTTATCCCGCGTGGCCCTCGCCAGTTGAATCAGCAGCGGAATGCCTTCGCCATCGGGCATGGATTGCAGTGCAGCTCACCGCGCGCCGCTTCACCTGCACATCGGGATCGCTCTCGATGGCTTCCTTGAACGTGGCCAGCACCTTCGCGCCGGAGTGCCGGTTGAGCGCCGAAAGCGCCTGCATGCGCATGCGCGAGTTGGGATCCTTGCGCGCGGTGGCGATCAACAGGTCGAGCGCTTCGGGCTCCTTGCTGTTGCCCAGCGTGGAAATCGCCCGCTCGCGGACGCGATCGCTGGGGTCGTTGGCGATCAGGCCTTTCAGCACGTCAAAGCCGCGCCGCCCGCGCGTCCCGCCAAACCAGCTCACTACGCGCAGCCGGATCGATTCCGGCTGGTTGGGCGCCAGGAAGCGCTGCAGCGCCGCATCCGCCGCCGGGTCGGCGTGCGAGGCGATGGCCGTCATCGCGCCATCCATGAAGCGCTCCCGCTGGGTCGCAAAGGTATCGAGCAGCGCCACGCTTTCCGCGGGCTTCACGTCCGTCCAGCCAGTGCAACGGAAGATTGCCCGCGTCGATTTCACAATCGGGCGAGAGCGTCCGTATCCGCTCCACCGCTCCGTTATCCACCCGGAACAGGATCACCGCGTGATCCGGCGGTTCCAGGTGGATTACGCCAGGCTGGTTCCACCCGTCGCGCACGTAGTCGCAGCCGAGTCTCACCCTGGTGGACGGCACGCTGTAAGCGATCCATGCCGGCTGCGGCTGCGCCGTGACCATCGGCCGGAACGTCTGTTCCAGGCCGGCCGCGGCGCTGCCGCGTATCGAGCTGGGCGTTGACCAGCAGTTTGGGCTGTGCCGCGAGCGGCAGTGCAGCCGCCATCAACCAGAGTGAGAGTCTCATTTCTTCAGGAGCTCCTCGAGGTAATCTTGGCTTCCTTGGACTTCATGTTGGAGAGTCGTTCCACAATCCGCAGCTTCATTTTGGTGTCCTTCTCCGCCCGCGCGATGTCCACCAGGGCCTTGGCATTGCGCTGCGAGGACAGGCCGTCCAGAATACTCTGCTTGATCTGCGGCTCCTGTCTCCGCGCTGTACAGCGAGACCAGCGCGTCGGCGCTGACGCCGCCCCGCTGCGAGGCCAGCACGCGCATCGCATCCTCGCGCACCTTGGGGTCTTTTTCGGTCTTCACCACTTCCAGCAGCTTGTCGGAATTGCTGTTGGAGTACATGTAGCGCAGCAGTTGGATCTTGCCTTCGGGGTGGTCTCGGTCTGGTAGAGCTGCCACAGCTCCGGCGTGCCCTGGTTGCCGGCCAGCGCGCCGATGGCGAATTCGCGGAGTTCCGGCGCCTTCTCGGTCTTCGCGGCCTGCAGCAGGCGGTCCTTATCGCGCATGTTGGCGTAGGCCTGGAGGATGGCGCGCTTCACCGCCGTATCGTTGGTCGCCGCGTAAATCTCCGAAAGGATCTGGCCGTTATTGGTGTTGTTCCGGCGCCGCTCGTCCATGTAGTTGATCGCTTTCACCTGCAGGTCGGGATTGCCGCCGCCGCGGGCAATCTGTTCCACCAGCGCCTGCGCCTTGGGCGAATTGCTGGTGGCAAGCACGAACAGCGTGTTGCGTTTCACTTTGGGTGAGGCCGAGCTCTTCAGCAGGCTTTCCAGCAGCGGGATGGCGCGCTCGGGGTCGCTCTGCATCAGCCCGTTGATGGCCATCAGCTTCAGCTCTTCGTCGCTCTCCGCTTCCGGCGATACGGTCTGTCCGGAAGCCTGTTTGAGTTCCAGTTCGAGCGCTTTGGCGTCATCCAGCCAGCGGCTGCTGGCGTAGCTCTTGCGCAGTTCGGCGATCGCAGCGGCAGCTTCGTCCCGGCGGCCCAGCCTGCCCAGCGCGTAGGCCTTCCAGTACAGCGCGCCATCCACCCGCCCGCTGTTGCGCGAGATTACTTGATTGAAGTACCCCACGGCCTGGTCCC
The DNA here is from genome assembly GCA_963792055.1 of uncultured Solibacteraceae bacterium. Lineage (GTDB taxonomy): Bacteria > Acidobacteriota > Terriglobia > Bryobacterales > Bryobacteraceae > Solibacter. The sequence continues at coordinate 743,333 of CAWBUV010000015.1, forward strand.
ATTGGCGGTTGTCGAGCGCATTCTGTCCGGCCGAATATAGGCGGTCGTCGCTCATGCCGCGATAGTTCATCACTTTGACCGGCATCGGGGCCGGGCTCGGCATGGCAACCTGAGGCGCGAACGCAAACTTGCCGAACTTATCCGCCATGGCCATCTCTTTGGCGGCTTCCCTGGCTGCATTCGCCATTTCTCTGGACTGATCCGCGAATTCGAACTTCATCCGCTGGGCCTGCTCCATGGCAGCATCGATCTTGACCTGCACATCGGGAGAGATCGTGAAGTCTTTAACCTGGTCGGCAAGCTCGAACCGCATTCGCTCGGCCTGATCCACGGCGGCGTCGATCTTGAATTGCATTTCCGGAGTGATCTCCACGTGCAAATCGAAGTCGTCCGGAAAGGCCGTGGGCGGAGCAGGGGGCGCAGGCGGAGCCGGAACCTTTACTGGCGCCACGGGAGCGGGCGGCGCCGCAGGGGTCTGCACCTGCGCCATGGGCGCTATCCGCACGGGGCGCGGCGGCCGTGGCGCCGCAGGCGGCCGTCGGGCGCGCGGCGGGCGGCGCGCTCCAGGTCCCACGCGTCGTCGGGAGGCAGCGGAGCGGCGGCGGGCCTGGGTGTCTGCGCGAAGGCAGCTACCGCCATCGCAAACAGGCCGCAAATCGGATTTCAGTGTTCGAGAGTCAGTCATTTTCCTTTTCCTTTAAAGTGTTTGGCGGGGCGCCTGTGCTGTTCGGAACTTCCTGGTTCCGGACGTTGGAGCCCAGCACGCGAATCTTGAAGAGTATGCCTTCGGCTTCCAGCCGCTGGCGCAGTTCCTCCAACTGTCCCGGTGTGATCTTGGAAGGCGCGTGGGTAATATCGACGAGCACGCGCTCGAGTTCGTCCAACACGCCGGTGATGCTGGTATTGCCCGTGCGTTCGGCGGTCTGCCGGTAGAGCCGGGTCTCGGTGACCAGGTCGCCGGCGCGCTCCTGTTCGTTGGAGATGTCCATGGAGCCTTTGGGACTGGCATTGGTCAGTTCGATCAGCACCATCTGCGAGCGCTCCAGATAGTCGCCTACGGCGACGAGCAGGACGCGCTCGCCGGTCTGCGCATCGGCCGCGGCTATCTGCGCCGGCAGTGTGCCGCGGATACAGACGGCCGGCGATAAAGGCCGTCACCATCAACGCCGCGAAGGCCGCGCTGGCCGCCACCCATCGCCACTGGGCCGGGAGCATCCAGAGGCTGCGCCGCCTGGCGCCCAGCCGGTGCTCGATGCGCTGCCACACCTGCGCGCCGTATTCGGCGGAGCGCTCCGGCACGGGCAGCCCATCCACGACGTTGAGCACGCGCTGCAGCGAGGCGTAGTGCGCCCGGCATTCGCCGCATTCTTCCAGATGCTGCTCATGTGGCGAGGGTGTCGCTCGGCAGCAGTCATCGTCGCTTTCGCCGTAGTAATACAAAATCAGTTGTTCTTCACTCAGGTGATTCATTTTGCGGTACTCGCCAAGGGCTCCAGAGCCCTTCTCAATTTCTGCACCGCGCGAAATACGCTGTGCTTGGCCGCGCCGGGCTGGCAGCCCAGCACGCGGCTTACGTCTTCGATGCACATGCCCTCGAAATGCCGCAGCACAAACGCGGTGCGTTCCGAAGGCGCTCAATTCGGTCATCGCCTCGGCCACGCGGTCGCGGACCTGGCCGCTCATGGCGACGCGGTCGGGAGCGGGGTCGTGCGAGGGCAGGGAGAGAATCGGATCGTCCATTTCGGTATCCGCCGGGGCGGCCAGTTCGTTCCGCCGTTTACGGGAGCGGACCAGATCGAGCGAACAGTTTACGGCGATGCGATAGAGCCAGGTGCCGAAGCTAGCACGCTCGTCGAAGCGGGCGAGCTGCTTGTACGCCCGCAGGAAGCTGTCCTGCACGACATCCTCCGCGTCCTGTTGGTTGCCAGTCATACGATATGCCAGCCGGAACAGAGGACGGCTGTGGCGCTCCACGAGCACCCGAAACGCGTCGGTATCGCCCGTTCGCGCCCTGGTGACCAGGCCTAAGTCGTTGCATTCCATCCGGCTGTTCTTTAGACTGCATGGCTTTGCGGCGGTTAGCAAGTCCCCGGCAGCGTCAGGTCTGATATGCTTTCCGCTGGCGAGGCACTCAGAAATGAAGAGACTTACGGGCCTGGGTAGTGGTGATCATGGGCGCGGCGATAGCGGTGGCGCAGCAGCCGCCGCGACCGGCGACGGCGCCGGCGGGGCGGGGCGGGCGCGGGGCGCCCCCCATCCAGCCGAAGGCCGAGGAACTCGCCCAGATCCGCGCCAAAAGCGAGCAGATCGAGGAGGCCGTCAAGTCGCTGAAAGCGAAGCACGCCGACGCCGACCTGGTGGGCGATGTCGAAGTGTACGCCAAGGCGGGCCGGTATCTCCTGGATTATCCGGAGCTGTTCGGCACCCAGAACGCGATCGATCATTCGCCTGGTGGTGCTCGATCTGGGCATCGCCCGGGCCAAACAGTTGAGCGACGGAGCCTCGCCCTGGAACACTGGTAAGAAGCAGGTCCACGCCTACTATTCGGAGATCGATGGCTCGGTGCAGCCCTACGCCATCACCCTGCCGGAGGGGTACGACCCTGCAAAGCCGGCGCGGCTCTACGTCTGGATGCACGGGCGGCAGAACAACACTACCGAATCCGAGTTCATTTTCAGCCAGCAGACCTTCCGGCCGGGCAACGTGCCGGTGGCCGACCAGGGGCAGATCCAGGTCGATCTGTTCGGACGGATCAACGGCGCGAGGCTGGCACTGGGCGGGCGAGGCGGACGTCTTCGAAGGCATCGCCGCGGTCAAGAAGCGCTTCAAAATCGACGACCGGCGCGTGCTGCTGCGCGGCTTCTCGATGGGCGGCGAAGGCGCGTGGCACATCGCGCTGCACTATCCGGATCGCTTCGCCGCGGCCGAAATCGGCGCCGGTACGTGGTCGCGCCGCGGGCAGACGCCGGGACTCGCGCCGTATCAGTACGCGGCGCTCGAAGATCTGGGAAAACATGGAGGAGTGGGCGCTGAACGGCTTCAATCTGCCGCTGGCCGGCCACGACGGCGATACCGATACGCAGATCGCGTCGCTGCCCGGTCCGCCGCCGGGCACGCCCAATCGCGGCCAGCTGGAGTCTTCGCTGCGCACGCGCGCCCAGTTGGAGCGGGAGGGTTTCCCGGCCGAAGGCGAGCCCGATTTCCTGCGTCTGAAAGGCACTCCCGACATCTTCCTGATCTCGCAGAATACGGGACACGGCACCAGCCCGCTGGTCCGCCAGCGGCTGGACGCCTTTCTGAAGGAGTGGGGCGACAAGGGCCAGACCTCGCCGGAGCACATTCGCTTCGTCACCTACACCACGCGCTACAACCGCGACTATTGGATTTCGGTGGACGGGCTGGAAAAGCACTACGAGCGCGCCGACATCGACGCGCAGCGCGCTACGGGCGGCGACAAGTACGAGATCAAGACGCACAACGTGTCGCGCCTGGCGCTGCGCGAGACGGAACACGCGAAACAGATCACGATCGACGGACAGACGCTGAAGGTGAAGTCCGGTCGCCGCGATCACGCTGCAGAAGAACGGCGCGGAGCGTGGAAGGTGGAGAAGGACGGCGCCTGGGCGGGCCTGCACAAGACGCATGCGCTGCAAGGTCCGATCGACGATGCCTTCCTCGACCCCTTCCTGCTGGTGCGCCCCACCGGCACGCCATGGAACGACGCGGTCAATCAGCAGGCGCTGCGCGCGCATGGCCCGCTTCGACCGGCTGTGGGGCAAGTATTTCCGCGGCCATCCGTTCGTGAAGGACGACAAGGACGTGACCGCAGCCGACATGGCGAAGTATCACGTCGTGCTGTTCGGCGACCCGGGCAGCAATCGTGTGATGGCGAGGATGATGGCCAAACTGCCGGTGCAATGGACCAAAGACACGGTGACCCTCGGCGGGCAGAGCTTCCCGGCGAAGGAAAACTTCCCGGCGATGATCTATCCGAACCCGCTGAATCCGGCGAAATACGTCGTGCTGAATACCGGGCTGACCATCGCCGACCGCGAATACAACGGCGACTACGGCATGCCGCAGTGGGGCGACTACGCCATCGTCAAGGTGAAGGAAGGCGCGGACGTGCCGGACCTGGTGGCGGCCGGAATGTTTGACGAAAACTGGGGACTCGGAGATATACTAATTCGTTAGTATGTCTCTCGATCTGTTGTGGGCGCTGCGCTGGCTGCGCAAGAATCCGCTTTTCACGGCGGCGGTAGTCTTCATTCTGGCCCTGGGGATCGGCGCCAATACGGCCGTCTTCAGCATTGTGGACGCGGTCCTGCTGCGGCCCTCTCCCTACCCCGCGGCCGACCGCCTGGTGCGGATCGAAGAGAGCAGCACCAGTCGTAACTTGACCGGCGTGCCGGTGAAGGACTACCAGCGCTGGGCCGGCCGCGACGACCTTTTTGAAAAGACCGGGCCGTACATCCGCGACACGGTCACGTTGACGGGTGGCGGCGAGCCGGAACAGATCATTGCGGTGCGCTCGCTGGGACTGTTTCCGGTACTCAGTGTTGCAGCGCGTTTGGGGCGGACGCTGATCGCATCCGATGACGCGGAAGGCTCGCGCAATGTCGCGGTGCTCAGCGACCGGCTATGGCGGCGGCGCTACCACGCCGACCCCGCGGCGATCGGCCGCTCCATTACGATTTCCGACGAGGCTTACACGATTGTCGGCGTGATGCCGCCGGATTTCGAGTTCCGGTATGCCGAGGCGGAATTGTGGACGCCGCTGCGCCTGACGCCGACCTCGCCGTGGATGCAGGTGACGGGCCGGTTGCGGGCGGGGGTTTCCGTGGCGCAGGCCCGGAGCGCGCTCGAAATCGTGGCGCACCAGATGGAACAGGAAGCGCCGAAGGATCGCGCCGCCTTAAAGATCGTGGTGACGCCGTGGAGCGAGGTGCCGGAGGAGAAGTACCGGCTGACGCTGATCTTCGTGCTGGCCGCCGTCGGTTTGGTGATGTCGATTGCCTGCGCCGATGCCGGCGGCCTGCTGCTGAGCCGCGCGGTACAGCGGCAGAAGGAGATCGCCATTCGCGCTTCGCTGGGCGCCGGGTTGTGGCGGATCGTGCGGCAGTTGCTCTGCGAGAGCCTGGTGCTGGCGACTATGGGAAGTCTGGCGGGGATTGCTGCGGCGCGAGCGCTGTTGCAACTTCTGACCAGGCAGTTGGCCGCGCTGCCGATTGTGCTGCCGCATTTGCAGCGGGTGTCGCTTAATTCCAGAGTGCTGGTGTTCAACGCTGTTTTGTGCCTGCTCCTGGCGGTGGTCTGCAGCCTGGCGCCGATTCTGCTGGCGGTCCGCACCGACCTGCAGAGCGTCATGCGCGGCGGCCATGCAGCGGCGAGACCGCGAGGTTCGTCGCGGCTCTTCTCCACGTTGATCGCCCTGGAAGCGGGCCTGGCCTTTCTGCTGCTGGTGGGTTCCGGCCTGATGATCCGCAGCCTGGTCCGTCTGCAGACGGAGGATCACGGCTTCCGTCCCGACCACGTGCTGACGCTGCGTGTGCCGGTGGGGACGCTCTCGCAGCCGCGTCCGACCGGGAAGTACGACACGCGGCCGCGGCAGATGGCCTACTACCGCGAGATTCTGGAGCGGGTGAAAACGGTACCCGGGATCAAAGCCGTGGGCATCGTGAACAACCTGCCGCTTTCCGGGATCAACAGTTCCATCAGCGAATTTGGCCTGCCTGGGCCGGACGGCAAGTCCGAACTCATGTCCGCGCGCACCGTCAGCCCGCAATACTTCGCGGCGATGGGCATCCCGCTGATCGCGGGGCGCGACTTTGCGGATAGCGATCAGACCGGCGCTCCCAGCGTGGCCATCATCAACGAATACCTGGCACGCCGACTCTTTCCGGACAGGAGTCCGCTGGGCGAGAAACTGGGATCGAGCCCGACTGGTCCAACGATCGTCGGCGTGGTGAAGGACGCTTCACAAATGAGTTACGAACTGCCGGCCAAGGCCGAGGTGTATATTCCCTATCAGCAGTTCATCTTTGCGACGTTCATGTCTACCATCGTGGTGCGGACGGAGGGCGAACCAACCGCCCTCGCGGCGGCCCTGCGAAAGCAGGTTTGGGCGGTGGACCGGAACCAGCCGGTGGTCAAAGTGGAAACAATGGACGATTTGATTGCCAATTCAATCTGGCGTCCGCGGTTTTCGGCGTGGATCTTCTCCGTGCTGAGCGGATTGTCCGTGCTGCTGACCGCGATCGGGGTATACAGCGTGATCGCGTACACATCCACGCTGCGGGCCGGCGAGGTGGGAATCCGGGTGGCGCTGGGCGCGACGACGAGCGATGTCTTCGCGGTGATTCTGCGCGGCGCGATGATTCCGCTGGGGATCGGCCTGGCTTTGAGCGTCGTGGCCGCGTTGATGCTGTCGCGCCTGCTTACGAATCTGCTCCATGGAGTAAGCAGCAGCGACCCGGTGACGTACGTGAGCGCCGGCGCCCTGCTGCTGGCGATTGGAGCGGCCGCCGGTGCGCGACCCGCATGGCGTGCGGCGACACGCGATCCGCTACGGACGCTGCGCGCCGAATAGACACGCGTTCGCGCGATGTACACTTCTAATTTAATGAGGATCCTCGTACATGCGGTTTTGGCCGGGGCCATGTTGGCGGCCGGCGGCAGCGGGCAGACGCGGGTCGTGCCCGCCACGGAGCGGCCGAGGCCTCTTTCCTCACGTGGTCTGGCGAATCTGCAGGCTCTCGCGCGGTTATTTGGCTACGTCCGCTATTTTCACCCGAGCGATACGGCAGCGGCGGCGGATTGGGAGCAGCTTGCGATCCACTCCGTCCAAACAGTCGAGAAGGCACAAAGCGCTTCCGAACTGGCGGAGTATCTGACCGATGCGTTCGGCGCGGTCTCGGTTGGGGTCGCGGTCTATCCCACCGGCACGGCGGCACCCGCCGTGCGCCTGAAACCGGGCCCGTACCTGATCGAGTGGCGCCACCACGGCGTCGGCCTGAGTGAGAACCCCATTTACTACAGCGAGAGGGTGACCCGTCCGGCCAGCGGAAACGGCGATGAGATCGACCTGTTCCATGCCGATCTGCCGGGCGGCGTGAGCTGCGTCGTTCCCCGGGTTCTTTACACGAATGCCGGCGGCGATTTCCGGTCGAGGAATTTCGCCGGAACGCAGCCCGGCGCCTCGGCCGACGAGCGCAGCGTGCGTCTGGCGGCGGTGGTAATTGCCTGGAACGTGCCTCAGCATTTCTACCCGTACTTCGATGTGGTGGACTCCGATTGGCCCCAGGCGCTGACTACTGCTCTGAAATCCGCGGCCACCGACGAAGGCCGCCTCCCATTTCTGTCTACCCTGAGGCGCATGATCGCGGCGCTCCACGATGGCCACGGAAGGGTGGTCATCACGGGGGCGGAACCAATCCAGAGCGCGGTGGGATGGGACTGGGTGGAAGGCCGGCTTGTTCTGACCGATGTTTCCCATGCGTCGGACGCCACCATCCGTCGCGGCGATGCGGTCCTCACCATTAATGGACGGCCGGCGAATGAGGCTCTGGCGGCGGCGGAAGCGGAAATCTCGTCGGCAACTCCGCAATGGCTGCTGGCCCGAGCTTTGGGGACGGGACTCCATTACAACCAGATGTTGGGCGCGATGGGCGAGGGACTGAAATCGGAACCGCTGATTCTGGAAGTGGAGCCGTTCCGCTCTTCGGCCCCGGTGCGGAAGGTTAGCCTGGACCGGCAGTCAGTTCGCCCGACCGTGGAACCCAGACCGCAGCCGATCTCCGAAGTGAAGCCGGGTATTTTCTATGTCGATGTCACCCGTGCGAAAGATGATGACTTTAAGGCGATCCTCTCCAGTATGGAAAAGGCCCGCGGGATGATTTTCGATATGCGCGGCTATCCCAATGGTGAAATGGGTATCGACTTTCTGCGTCATCTGGCGCGCGAGCCGATGAAGAGCGCTCCGATGCAAATCCCGATCGTGAAGTATCCGGACCATCGGATCACCGATTTCGACCGCTCGAGCGGATGGACGCTTTCGCCGCTCACTCCATACCTGGGCGCGAAGAAGGTGTTTCTGACGAACGGACGGGCGATCAGCTATTCGGAAACGATCATGGCGATCGTGGAACGGTATCGTCTGGGCGAGATCGTCGGTGGTCCCACGGCGGGAACCAACGGGAATACGAATTCTTTTGCAGTGCCTGGCGGCTACCAGATTACGTGGACGGGAATGAAGGTACTGAAGCACGACGGCTCGCAGCACCACGGCGTCGGCATCGCAGCGACTGTGCCAGTGTCGAGGACGCGGGCGGGCGTGGCAGAGGGAAGGGACGAAGTATTGGAAGCTGCGCTGCGGTTGCTTCAGTAGCTGTGCCGAAAAAGGCTGCTCACGTCCTCAGAATCTTCTCCATGGCCTTTCCCTTTGCCAGTTCATCCACCAGTTTGTCCAGGTAACGGATCTGTTGCATGAGCTTATCCTCGATCTCCTCCACGCGATAGCCGCAGATCAGGCCGGTGATCTTGGACACGTTCGGGTTCATCCGGGGCGCCTGGGCGAAAAAAGTCTCAAAGTCGACCTTCTTATTGATCAACTGTTGCAGCGCCTGTTCATCGTAGCCCGTGAGCCAGTGGATGATGGCATGCACCTCCTCCTTCGTACGCCCCTTCTTCTCCGCCTTATTGATGTAATGCGGGTAGACGCTCGCGAACGTCATCCTGAATACTCTCGTGTTGTTCATGGACTCATAGCTCCTCAAAATTTGGCGCCGGTTTCATCCACGATATCGCCATCCAGCGACGTCGGCGTGAGCTGGAAGCAGCATCCCATGGGATCATGAGAGCGAAACATGTGCCGGCAATCGCACCGCTCCGATCCACGGATCCTAAACTGACCACTCTGCGACGAGACCATCGCTTGACATCGCAAGAGCAGTGGGCCCGGTTGGGTATCGATCGCGACGAGGCATTCGATGTTGACAGTGGAGGGACGGGTAGCGTGCTGAGCGCCGCGAGGCCGGTTTTGTCTGTTGCTGCCGCGTGGCGCCCTAGAGTTCAGGCATGGCCGGTATCCAGCAGACGTCTAGGACGAGGATGCGAGAATGACACATGGCTCAGAATCTTTCGACTTTCCTCGCAGAAACAATCGAGCGCGAGTTGCAGAGTCTACGCACGCTGACCGAGCAACGCGCCTCCATGGCGCGAGCCCCCGGCAAATGGTCCGCAAAGGAAGAGCTTGGGCACCTGATCGATTCGGCCGCAAATAACCACATCCGATTCGTTCGCGGGGCAATCGAGGCCGAATTCCGGGGGCCAGCATACTCGCAGAACGATTGGGTGCGCCTGCACGGGTACAGCGACATGCAGTGGGAGACGATCATCAACCTCTGGTTCCAATACAATAGCCTTCTCGTAGGGCTCGTGGATAGAATTCCCGAAGACCGATTGGAGGCATCGTGTTTCATCGGTACGAGTCCGGCGGTCACGTTACGATTCGTGATCGAAGATTACATTTTGCACATGCAACACCACATCGACCAGCTTCTCGGCCGTGAAGTCATCACGCAGTATCCCGGGTGAAAAGGTCGTTAGCGTGAAGGCCGGGCAAGCTAAAGCTAAAGCATGCCCCACCAAGCGAGTCTTTTGTAACTCACCGGAGTTAAACTCAAGAACTATGCCACTTGCTTCCGCCACGCGCCTGGGGCCCTACGAGATTGTCGCGCCGCTGGGGGCGGGCGGCATGGGCGAGGTGTACCGGGCGCGCGACACGCGGTTGGGGAGGGAGGTGGCGCTGAAGGTATTGCCGCCCTTGATGGCGCTCGATCCTGCCCGGCGCGCGCGTTTTGAGCAGGAGGCGCGGGCAGCGGCGGCGCTCAGTCATCCGAACATCGTCGGGCTACACGACGTCGGGGAGTCGGGGGACGTCTTCTACATTGTCAGCGAACTGGTGCCGGGTGAGACGCTGGGAGCGATTGTGGAACGCGGGCCGGTGCCGGTGAAGAAACTGCTCGATATGGCCGTACAGATCGCGGATGGCATGGCCGCGGCACACGCAGCGCGCATCACGCATCGCGACCTCAAGCCCGCCAACATCATGGTGACGCCGGAGGGGCGCGCCAAGATTCTGGATTTCGGACTCGCCAAGCAGGCCGCAATGGTAGCCGCATCGCCGGATGAGACGCTGACGGTGGTGCAACAGACCGAACCGGGCATGATCATGGGAACGGTTGCCTATATGAGCCCCGAACAGGCGCGCGGCAAGCCGGCCGATCACCGGTCCGATCAGTTTTCCTTTGGCCTGATCCTTTACGAGATGGCGGCTGGCCGCAAAGCGTTCGACAAGCCCGAGGCGGTGCAAGTCATGTCGGCGATTCTGAGCGAGGAGGCGGCGCCGATCGAGCGCAACATTCCGGCGCCGCTCGGGTGGGCGATCGAGCGCTGCCTTGCCAAAGATCCGGCGGACCGGTACGAATCCACGCGGGATCTCTATCAGGACCTGCGCCACATTCGGGACCACCTTGCGGAAACGACGATGTCCCAGGCAGCGGCAGGCGCGGTGAAAGCCCCAAAGCGGCGCATACGCTGGTGGTGGCCCGTTGCCGGCTTACTGGGCCTCACGGCGGCGGCAGGGGCGGGACTCTATCTGTCGGGTCCCAAATTGCCGGATCAGTCGCGCTATCGCTTCACGCCGTTCGCGTTCGATCCGATCGGTCAGTCGATACCTATCTGGTCGCCCGACGGGAAAGCGGTCGCGTATGCCGGCTACGTCACGGCCCACCAGCCAAACCAGGTATTTGTGCGCTATCTCGATTCGCCCGCGCCGATCCAGATCACTTCGGGCGCGGACGGCGCGGAGCCGGTGGCATGGGCCCCGGACGGCAAACGCGTAATCTTTCGCAGTTCCCGTTTACCGGCGGGTCTCTGGTCGGTTTCGGTGGTGGGCGGCGAACCGGAGAGCTTCATGCCGATGGCAGGAACGCGGGCGCTGGCGGTATCGCCGGACCTCCGGACGGTAGCGGTGATGCGGGCGGGCGACGACGGCGTGAATGCGGTTTGGATCAGCTCGCCGCCGGGCTCCACGCCGGCAAAGTATTTGCCCAACCCGATGGCCTCGCGGGCGCTTTACAACGCGACCAATCTGCGATTCTCCCCGGATGGCAAGAGCATTCTCCTGTTTATGCGTGGCGATAAGGGCCGCACGGAGGCGTGGCTGATGCCGTATCCGGCGAACCCATCCAAACCGCCCCACCTGGTTCAGACGGATCTGACGCCTTATGGCGGGACTCCGGAGTTTTCATGGATGCCCGACAGCCGGCATGTTGTGCTGTCCTTCGCGTCTTCGCCGGAGTCATCGTCGCAGCTCTGGATGGCAGACACGGCGTCGCGGGAACGAATCGCCCTGACGAGCGGGACGGTGGGCCACGGGTACGTGGCTGCTTCACCGGATGGACAGCGCATCGTCTTCAGCGAATCGGCGGACGATTTCGATCTGGCGGCGGTTGACTTGCAGCACGCCACGGCGAAGCGGTTGATCGCAACGCAGCGCGACGAGTACATGCCTGCGTGGGCAGCGAAGCAACCGGTTCTGGCGTACGTCACCAATCGCAACGGTCCTCACGAAATCTGGCTGCATACGACGGGCTCCGACCGGCCGTTGGTGACGCCGCGCGATTTTCCACCGGGAACGACGCAGTGGTTCCTGGCGCCGGCGCCGTCGCCAGACGGCGGACGGCTGATCTACGAGCGCTTCGAGATCCAGGGCGGCAGCCGTCTCTGGATTTCCGCGGCCTCGGGCGGCGCGCCGGTGCCTCTCACCAACGATACGACGTCCACCGAGTTTCCGGGCGCGTGGTCTCCCGACGGAAGCTGGTTCATCTACGGAGCGATTCGCAATGGCGTATGGGATCTGTTGAAGGTCAAATCGACCGGGCAGGCGTCCCCGGTTCTGGTGAAGCACGACCTACATAGTGCCGAGGTGCCTGTCTGGTCGCCTACGGGCGACTGGATCCTGTTCGGTAACGACCTGTATTCTCCGGACGGCCAGAGCACGCGGTCCATTGGCAAACATGGATCGCCAAATTATGCGTTCTCGGCGGACGGCAAACTGCTGTATGGCATACGCCATGACGGCGATCGCAACGCGCTGTTCTCGCTGGACGTGGCCAGTGGCGCGGAGAAAGTGCTTGGCGACCTGGGCCGCGAGTTCGCTCCTGCCAGCAACTTCAGTCCGGCGATCCGGTTCAGCATGGCGCCGGATGGTAACGGCTTCGTTTATTCGGTGGCTACGAGGCACAGTAATTTGTGGATGTTCGAGGGATTTCACTAGGGTCTCTAGTGCGGTGTCTCCGATTGGTCACTTTACGAGCTCAGGGGATTTCTGAATCCGTAACACCGAGAGTATTGTCTTCCAACTGCGCGTTGTCGCTGGTGTCCCAAAGATCCTGTCGATCTGGCCGAGAAAGCCAATGGTTTTCATATGGCGCCGGTACTCGCCATAAACAAGGCGATTCTTCGTGCCAACGATTCGCACCAGCCACTCGCCCTCTTCGGGAATAGCAATGGGAAGACAAAGTGCGGGGCGTCCAGGCCCTGACAGGATGCTGACGAATTGAATGACATTTGCGGGTGGCGGCTGAGTTCCAAACGGATTGTCCCTTTCGAGTTGAATCAGAGCACTGCCGCCGCAGACAGCGATGGTTGCTTCAAACGGCAGCTTCCGGCGCAATTCGGCGAGGAACTTTGCGCGCGGCCCAGGTTTGCGAACGACGAAAGTGCCGGCGGCACCCACGTTCACGACATGATAGACGCTCAGTTCTTTGGCGAGCAGGCTGGGACGGAAAGGCCTGTGACCTCCGACATTAATGCCGCGAAAGAAAACGATCAGGGCCATACTGCCCATTGTGGCAACACCGGCAGGTGAGGGAAACCTTTGTTCGCAGCCGGCTAACCGACGTGCTGATCGAGGAGAATCGGGTTTCCGTCGGGATCGATCGCGATCAGGCTTGCGGGGCCGGTTGTGGTCTCGTCCGCCTCGTTCGCAAGCTGCACGCCTTGAGCTTTGAGCTGGCGCTGTAGTTCGCGGACGTCCGTGAAGTTTGCCAGTTTTTGGGCGTTGCTGTCCCACCCGGGGTTGAAGGTGAGGATATTCTTTTCGAACATGCCTTGAAAGAGGCCGATGACGTGATCGCCGTTCTTCAGGATCAGCCAGTTCTGCGCGGCATTGCCGGCGAAAGGCTTGAAACCGAATTTCTCGTAAAACTGCTTGGAGGCTTGCAGGTCTTTGACGGCCAGGCTGATGGAAAACGTACCGAGTTCCATGGTCACTCCTTCGGTGTATTGTAACGGGTGGCTTAGGATGTGGTATGGCAAAGTTGAGCGCCGGGATGCTTTTATTCAGACGAGGATCTTGCGGTCTGGAGGTGTTTCTGGTGCACCCTGGCGGGCCGTTTTGGGCGAAGAAGGATTTGGGAGCGTGGTCGCTGCCAAAGGGGGAACATGATGGGAGCGAGGACCCGTTGCGCGCGGCCGTCCGCGAGTTCGAAGAGGAGACGGGCTTCCGGCTGGATGCAGACCATGCTGTGCCACTGGGCGAGTTGAAACAGCCGGGCGGTAAGGTGGTGACGGCGTGGGCACTGGAAAGAGACGTGGATGTCTCGTTGGTTCGGAGCAACACGTTTGAATTGGAGTGGCCCCCAAAATCAGGAAGGCGGCAAGCCTTTCCAGAAGTGGACCGGGCCGGTTGGTTCCCCCTGGCGGCCGCGCGGGAGAAGCTGTTGAAAGGGCAGGTTGATTTCCTGACGCGGCTGGTCGATGCGCTTACGGCCAGTTCTTGAAGATACTTTACGTAACCCCGCCGGGTTCCGATGCACCCCTAAGAGTAGGAGTCTCAAGATGCGCGGACGAACCATCTGGCTCATTGCGGGCCTATGTGTGCTGGTCGTCGCGGTTAGCGCGTGGGTAATGCGCGGAGAGAGTGATGTTCAATACCGCACGGCGCCGGCCGAACGCGGCGACATCGCATATACCATTTCGGCGACCGGAACCCCGAACGCTGTAGTCACCGTGCAGGTGGGTTCACAGGTATCGGGAAACATTAAGGAATTGTTTGCGGACTTCAACACGCGTGTGAAGAAGGGCCAGGTAGTGGCGCAGATCGACCCGCAACTGTTCCAGGCGCGCGTAGACCAGGAACGCGCCAATCTCAATGCAGCGCAGGCCGCGGTGCTGAATGCCCAGGCGCAGATCCGAAAGAACGAAGCCGATGTGGCCAGCGGCAGAGCGACGCTGGCTGATGCGAAATCCAATGTGGTGAAGGCCCAGTCGGCAGTGGGCGATGCAAAGAGTAAACTCGACCGGCGCCTGGAACTGGTGAAGGAAGGTGTGCTTTCGAAGGAAGACGGCGAGACGGCGCAGACGACCTACGACCAGGCGCAGGCGATGCTGGAATCGGCGCGGTCGCAGGTGATTTCGGCGCAGACCAACATCACGGCTCTGCAGGCGCAGGTGGAAGTGGCGAATTCGCAGCGCGCCACGGCGCAGGCGCAGGTCAAGCAGGCCGAGGCGTCGTTGAAGCAGGCCGAGGTGGACCTGGAGAATACGGTGATCCGCGCTCCGGTAGACGGCGTGGTGGTGGCGCGGCAGATTGACGTGGGGCAGACGGTAGCGGCGAGCATGCAGGCTCCGACGATTTTCTCGATCGCGCAGGATCTCACCCGCATGCAGGTGGACACCAACGTCTCGGAGGCCGACGTCGGGACGCGTGCAAGTGGGTCAGCCCGCCGATTTTACGGTGGATGCGTATCCGGGCCAGGTCTTCCATGGAACGGTGACATCGATTCGCAAGGCCCCGATCAACGTGCAGAACGTGGTGACGTACGACGTGGTGATCGGCGGTGGCGAATCCGGATCTGAAGCTGTTTCCCGGGCATGACGGCGAACGTGAAGATCCTGATCGGCCGTGCAGAAGGACGTGCTCAAGATCCCGAACGCCGCGCTGCGTTTTAATCCGTCGGAAGCCGCACCAAAGAAGACGTAGCGGACGCGGCAGCGGCGACGGGCGGGGCACGCCGTCAAGCGGCGGCCACCAGCAGACCGTGTGGGTGATGGACAGCGAGACCGGAAGCCGCGTCCGGTGCAAGTGACGGTCGGCATCACGCGACGGGAGCTATACGGAGGTGAGCTGGTGAGGTTTGAAGGCCGGCGATCCGACGGTAGTCGCGGCGTTTTCCAAGAGCGCGGGCAC
Organism: uncultured Solibacteraceae bacterium; assembly: GCA_963792055.1. GTDB lineage: Bacteria > Acidobacteriota > Terriglobia > Bryobacterales > Bryobacteraceae > Solibacter. The sequence continues at coordinate 758,589 of CAWBUV010000015.1, forward strand.
CGCGGCGTCGAACGCTACGCCGTTCAGCGGCGGACGCGGCGGCGCGGGCGGGGGACGGCGCGGGGGATTCTAAGGCATGGACCCACTAATTCAACTGGAACATCTGGTGAAGGACTATCGGATGGGCGGCATGCCGGTGCACGCGCTGAAGGGGGTTTCGCTCGAGCATCGAGCGCGGAGAGTTCGTGGCGATTATGGGTCCTTCGGGCTCGGGGAAATCGACGATGATGAATATTCTCGGCTGCCTGGACAAGCCCACTTCCGGCGTGTACCGGCTGGATGGGATTGCGGTGGGCGACTGAGCCGCGACCAACTGGCGGAGATTCGCAATCAGAAAATCGGGTTTGTGTTTCAGCAGTTCAACCTGCTGGCGCGCACCAGCGCGCTGGAGAACGTGGAGCTGCCGCTGCTGTATACGACGACGCCGGCGCGCGAGCGGCACGAGCGGTCGATGGCGGCGCTGAATGCGGTGGGGCTGGGCGACCGGTACGAACATTTTCCGAGCCAGCTGTCGGGCGGACAGCAGCAGCGCGTGGCGATTGCGCGCGCGATTGTGAACAATCCGCGCATCATTCTGGCGGATGAGCCGACCGGGCGCGCTGGACTCGCGCACGAGCGTGGAGATCATGGCGATTTTTCAGCGGCTGAACCATGAGGCCGGTATGACGATGATCGTGGTGACGCACGAACCCGACATCGCCGCATACGCGCAGCGCAACATGCACTTCCGCGACGGGCGAGCTGTGACGAGACCTGGCCGTGCCGAGCCCGCGCAACGCGCGGAGAAGAACTGGTAAACATGCCGGCGGAAGAGGACGAGGAAGTGACGGTATGAAACTGCTGGCCAGCATACGTATCGCGTTGCGGGCGCTGCGGGTGAACCGTATGCGGTCGGCGCTGACGATGCTGGGGATCATCATCGGAGTGGCGGCGGTGATCGCGATGGTGGCGGTGGGCTCGGGGGCAACGGCGCGGATTCAGGAACAGATCCAGAGTCATCGGCAGCAACCTGATCATGGTGCTGCCGGGGAGTCTGACGACCAGCGGGATGCGGCTGGGCAGCGGGGCCGGGGTCACGCTGACGGAGGACGATGGCAAGGCGATCATGGCGGAGTGTCCGGCGGTCGCGCTGGTTGCGCCGACGGTGCGCGGCGCGGCGCAGGTGATGTTCGGCAACAATAACTGGGCAACTTCCATACAGGGCACGACCCCGGATTACCTGAAGATCCGCGACCTCGCGATGCAATCCGGTCGCGCATTTACCGATGACGACGTAGCGCGGCGCAGCGAAGGTGGCGCTGCTGGGACCCACGGTGGCGACCAACCTGTTTGGCGACGCGGATCCGGTGGGCCAGATCATTCGCATCAAGAACGTGCCGTTCACGGTGGTGGGAGAGCTCATCGGCAAGGGCCAGTCGCCATCGGGGCAGGATCAGGACGATGTGATCCTGATTCCGATTTCCACCGCCAAGCGGAAGGTGACGGGCACCAGCCAGGCGAACGCGCGCTCGGTGGGAACGCTGATGGTGCAGGCGATCGGGCCGCAGGCGATGAACGAGGCGCAGGCGGAACTGGGTCCGCTGCTGCGCCAGCGCCACCGTTTGCAGCCCGGGCAGGATGACGATTTCACGATCCGGAATCTGGCGGAGGTCTTCGCGGCGCAGGAAAGTTCGGCGCGCGTGATGTCGATTCTGCTGGGCGCGATCGCTTCGGTTTCGCTGATCGTCGGCGGCATCGGGATCATGAACATCATGCTGGTGAGCGTGACGGAACGGACGCGCGAGATCGGGCTGCGGCTGGCGATCGGCGCGAAGACGCGCGACATCCTGTCGCAGTTCCTGGTGGAGGCGGTGACGCTGTCGCTGCTGGGTGGCGTGACAGGAATCGCGATCGGCGTGGCGACGAGCATGCTGATCTCGTATTTCGCAAAGTGGAGCACGCTAGTGAGTCCGACCGCGATCATGCTGGCCTTCGTGTTCTCGGGACTGGTGGGCATCTTCTTCGGCTACTACCCGGCGCACAAGGCGGCGCTGCTCGACCCGATCGATGCGCTGCGCTACGAGTAAGGCTCCATCGCACTTTCCTATTGCTTACCGAGGGGAGACGCCTGTGGCAGGATTGCCCGCCCAACGCAGAATTACTGCTTCTGCTTCATGGAGTACTTGTTCAGTACGGCAATCAGCTTGGCGGCCTGTTCGGGCTGTTTGGCGCCGCTGCCGAGAATCTGTTTACTGGTCCAGCGCTGGCCGTAGAGAGCCTGGTTTTCGTCCAGGTCGTTGCGTAGGGTGGCGCCATCCAGGGAGATGCCGGCGAACAGACCTTTGGAGCGCGACCAGGAGAGAATCTCGGCGCTCATGTAAGCGTCGGTCTGGGCGGTAGCGTTGCGGCCCACGGGGCCGGCCGCGGCGGTGGCATCGCCGCCGATAGTGAATTTGCTGGAACTGAGCTTCTGCATGCCGCGCTCGTTCATGACGAGCATCACCACGTCGCTGGACGAGACGCCGATCTGAAAGCCGATACTGCCGCCTTCGATGCGGATTGCCGCCGGGGGGCCCCATCCGGTGCCGCCGGCGTCGCGGCAGACCGCGAAGCCGCGGCCATACTTTCCACCGACTCCGAAGGCCGCCTTCTTGAGATCGGGTACCAGAACGATGCAGGATGCCTTTTCCAGGAGGTCCTGTGGAATGGAACGGTCCGGAGTGCCCATGATTTCGGAGAAGAGGCTGGCGGAATCATCCAGCCGCTCTGTTGTTTTGGTTTTGTTGTCGGCGGCGCAGAGCGGCGCGCACGCCAGTGCAAACGCAATTGTGAAGGAGATCCAGCGCATGGATTTAGCTTATTACAAGCGCGGGAAAAAGTGAGCGAAACCCTAGGGTCTTTCGCTGTGTACGTATTCGCACCAAGGCTACGATACGAGGGCTTGCGTGACGCGGGCGGCCAGTTGATCGAACGTGATGATCTCGTAGAGCGAAGGGTCGCTCATGATGCGGGCCACCAGGGCAGCATGCATGGCGTGCCCGGCGCGCTCGGCGATGACGTGACCGAGCAGGGGACGGCCCAACAGGGCGAGGTCGCCAATGAGATCCAGCGCCTTGTGGCGGCAGCACTCGTCGGGAGCGCGCAGACCGTCGGGATTCATGGGGCCGTCGGCGGTGAAGCAGACAGCGTTTTCCAGGCTGGCGCCGCGAATCAGTCCCATATTGCGCATCTGGTCGAGATCGGTCTGCCAGCCGAAGGTGCGTGCGAAAGCCAACTCGGACGCATATCGCTGCGGAGTGACTTCGAGCTCGAGAGACTGGCGGCCTACCGGCGCGGGATAGTCCGTGTCGCAGGTGAGGCGGAAGGCTTCGTCGGGAATGATGCTGATGCGTTTTCCCTTGTCCTCCACGGAAATGGGCCGCCGGATACGCAGATAGCGGCGCTTGCGGCGGTACTGTCGGATGCCTGCCTGCTCGATCAGGCGGACGAAGGGGAGACCGCTGCCATCGAGTATGGGCACTTCGAGGTTGTCGATTTCCACGTAGACGTTGTCGATGCCCATCGCATAAAGGACGCTGAGCAGATGCTCGGTGGTGGAGATCAGGACGCCCTGGCGCATCAGGCTGGTGGCATAGCTGACCCGGGCCACATGGCGCCAACTGGCGGGAATCGCGAAAGGGTGGAGGCGATCGAGATCGGTACGCAGGAAGACGATGCCCGTGGAGACAGGCGCGGGGAGAATGCGAATGTTGACGGGGACGCCGGAGTGAAGGCCGACTCCCGACGCTTCTACCGCGCGCTGCACGGTGGTTTCAAAACGCAAAATGTAGCTCCCGCATCTGAATCTATTAGAGCAAGATGAGCACGTTACGACAAGTATCTGATGCGGAAGGACTTGTCAAAGTTTCAGTGTGGCTAAAGTGCTACACTTTCAGCCCGATGTGTGGCCGAATTGCGGCGTATTGCAGCCTAAGGTAAGGGAGTTTCGCGGTGGAGCAGGTGCAGGATGTTGCCGTCCGGATCCGTAAAGAAGGCCAGCGAGTTACCCTTGGTGGTTTGAGCATCCGTAAGAAACGAAATACCTTGCTCTTTCAGGCGGGTGTAGACGGCAGGGAAATCGGCGACCGTAAGGGCGAGGTGGCGGAGGCCGGCGGCATTCATACCGGTAGCGGGCAGGGTATCGGGAGCGGACTCGATGATTTCGATCATGGAACCGTCGGCGGCTTTGATAAAGACGGTCTTGCCGTGAGACGACCGGTAATTGACGACGAAGCCGAGATGCTTCACATACCATTCGGCTAAGCGGTGAGGATCGGGCGACGCGATCGCAACGTGTTCGATGCCGGTGACCATATGAGGGGATTGTAGCGCGCGTTATGCTGATTTGTGATGCGGATCGTGGTGTTGGTGGGGCTGCCGGGTTCCGGGAAGTCCACCTACCTGAAACAGATGGGTGTGGACGGCCTCTCGTCGGACGCCATACGCAAGCTGCTGGCAGACGACGAGACCGACCAGACGATCCACGCACGGGTGTTCGAGACGTTGCGATATTTGTTGGGGCAGCGGCTCGCGATCGGACGGCCGGTAACGTATGTGGACGCCACCAACCTGACGCCGGAGGAAAGGCGGCCGTACGTGGAGATGGGACGCGCGTGGGCATGCGAGGTGGAGGCAGTATTTTTCGATGTGCCGCTGGCGGTCTGCCAGGAGCGGAATTCGCACCGCCATCGTGTGGTGCCGGCGGAGGCGATGGCGAAGATGGCGGCCAAACTCGTGGCTCCGGCGACCGAAGAGGGGTTCGTGCGCGTCACCTCGATCTCTGGCGGGTGACGCGATCTGTGTGACGCCGGCGGAGTGAGGGAAAACGCAACGGCGGAAAAGCGCGGGTCCGCTTATTCCATGTTTATCGCTAAATTATGGACTAAATTCGGGTTCATACCTGGACTACCAGTGGCGCGCATGTCACAATGTGGGACATGCCGGACACAGTAATCGTAATTGCGAACGGGGATTTGCGGCTATCGGCCAACCAGCAGTGCTGGCCGGCGCAGGCGAAGGCGGAAGGGGCGGTGATGGACGCCATCCGCCGGGAAGGCCGCGAGGTTCGCCGCGGGCATGCCTGCGACCCGGTGAAGCAGCATGGATTCATCGACAGCCAGAAGTACGGGATGGAAGTATTCCGCGAGCTGCCTGCGGACGCGCCGCTGGTGGTGGTGGAGGCGGTCTGGCAATACAGCCACCACATTCTGCACGGACTATATACCCATCAGGGCCCGATCCTGACGGTGGCCAACTGGAGCGGCCAATGGCCGGGACTGGTCGGAATGCTGAATTTGAACGCCTCGATGACCAAGGCAGGCATCCACTACAGCACGTTGTGGAGCGAGGATTTCACGGACGAGTTCTTCCTGCGCGGGCTGCGCGCGTGGCTGTCCGGCGAGACGGTGCAACACGACGTGAGCCACGCCCGTGCGCTGAGCGGGTTCCGGCTGCCGGCCAAGGCGGAGGAACTGGGCAGCCGCCTGGCAGAAGAGCTGCGCCGCGGCAAGGCGATCATGGGCATATTCGACGAGGGCTGCATGGGGATGTACAACGCCATCATTCCGGACGAAATGCTGCATCCCACCGGAGTGTTCAAAGAGCGACTGAGCCAGTCGGCGCTGTTTGCCGAGATGCAGCAGGTGAGCGATGCCGAGGGTCAGGCGGTGCGGCGGTGGCTGGACGATCAGGGCATGAGGTTCGCCACCGGGCCGAATGCGGAGACCGATCTGACCGACGAGCAGATTCTGGAGCAGTGCAAGATGTATATCGCGGCGCTGCGGATCGCCGACGATTTCGGCTGCGACACGATCGGGATTCAGTATCAGCAGGGCTTGAAGGACCTGGCGCCGGCGTCGGATCTGGCCGAGGGACTGCTTGAACAACGTGGACCGTCCGCCGGTGACGGCGCGCGACAACGGACGCGTGCTCTACGAGGGCAACGCGCTGCCGCACTTCAACGAAGTGGACGAGTGCGCCGGGTTGGATGCGCTGGTGACCAATCGGATCTGGAAGGCGCTGGGCTACGATCCGGAGACCACGCTGCACGATGTGCGCTACGGCGAGACGTATGCGGTGAACGGGCAGGAAGAGTTCGTCTGGGTGTTCGAGATTTCCGGCGCGGTTCCGCCGGCGCACCTTGTCGGGCGGGTACGCGGGCTCGGTGAGCGAGCGGCAGCCGGCGATGTATTTCCGCCTGGGCGGCGGCAGCCTGAAGGGCGTCAGCAAGCCGGGCGAGATCGTGTGGAGCCGGATCTTCGTGGACAGCGGCAAGCTGAAGGTGGATATCGGGCGCGCGCGGGCGGTCGAACTGCCGCAGGAGGAGACGGAGCGGCGGTGGCAGAATCACGACGCCGCAGTGGCCGATCATGCACGCGGTGCTGTACGGGGTGACGCGCGATCAGTTGATGGCGCGGCACAAATCGAACCACGTGCAGGTGGCGTACGCGCCGGATGCGGCGTGCTGCGAATCTGGCGCTGGCGGCGAAGGCGGCGATGTTCCGCGAGATGGGGCTCGAAGTCGCAATCTGCGGTACGGATCACGGGCTGTAGGGAACGACGGCTGAAAGTTGTGGGCTGCCCAGCGGGTTAATAATCCAGGAGAAAAGCCGCTACGCGCGGAGCCATGTAGTCGAGTACATTGAGGAGTTCGTGGCCGGAATCGAGGACCTCGAGGCTGGCGTTGGGGTGGGTGGCGGCGAATTCCCGGGAGTATTGCACGGGCACGACATCGTCGTGCTCGCCGTGGAAGATGAGCGACGGCTGGTGGAAGTCCGGGTAGTCCTCATAGAGATCACCATCGTCGAGAAGTGCGGAGGAGAGCGCGCGGTGGCGGTTCTCGCCGTAATGAAAGACTTCCACGGCGCCGGTGTTGCGCCATGCCGCTACGGCATCGGCGCCCATGCGCTCCGACCAGCGGCGGGCGAATCCGAAAGCAGGCGCGAGTAAGACGACGCGCGACGTTTCGGGATGGCGTGCGGCATAAAGCGCGGCGAGATAGCCTCCCATACTGCTACCGATCAGTGCGACGGGACGGCCTGCGGCCGCCTTTTCGATCACTCCGAGCTGGCCGGAGATGGTGAGGTGTTCGAAATCCCGGCGGCGAGATCGGGGATTTCAACCTCGGCGCCGGCGGTTCGCAGACGTGCGGCAAAGAATCGCGCTTTGCTGGAGGCGGGGGACGAGGCAAAGCCGTGAAGGTAGAGGATGCGGAGTCATTTCTTGACCGGGGCGGCCGCGGACGGTGTATCGAGTTCGGTGAATTTGATCTCGGCGTCGGCGCTGAAGAGCTTGAACGGCTCGTAGCGGTAGAGGTTCTCGGTGATCAACTTCCCATCGACCAGGTGGCGGTGAATGACGGACGCAGGGGTCAGGAATCCGTGGGGAGACTGCTGGTAGTCGACGGTGGCTTCGTCGCGGATCATGTGGCCTTCCTGGGGGTGCTCCGACCAGGATTGTATGCGCAGCGGCAGGCTGTCGGACTTGCGCACGAGGAGCCTGCCCTGAAGGGCGCGATGCGAGGCCTGATTGCCGAGGAATTCGAGCATGCCGCCGTCGGGCGAGGTCTGTGCCAGGCGATGGCCCAGCGGCGTCGGCGCCGATTGTTCCTCGCCGGCGAGGGTGAATGGTCATGTTCTGCGAGGCCGCGTTTGAGAAGGCGAGGAGGAAATACCGTAGTCGGTGGCGACGTCGACGAGGCCGTGGCTGGCGAAGTCCTCGAGCATGCGTTTGCGGACGCGGTCATCGGGGGCGGTGATGCCGAGGGAGAGGGCGTGGCGGGCGCGTCGGGGGATTGGACTTTGCGGCCATCGACGGAGATAACCTGGCGGAGCTCGGTGAGGGTCGGAATCACGGCTTCCTTCAGCGGGCCGACGCTGTACTCGGAAACGATCTGGCGGACCACGAGGCGGGGCGGGGGAGGGAGCGGCGGCCTTGGCCAATCCGCGGGCGAAAGCGCGTGGCGGGCATCAGGGCTCGTT
>CAWBUV010000016.1:0-947352 GCA_963792055.1 uncultured Solibacteraceae bacterium
GAAGACTGGAGGCATCGAATTTCAGTACGACAGGAGGCAAGGTGCCCGGGGGGAGCCTGCGAAGCTGTGCGATCGCCAGATTCGAGATGGTGGTGACGGCGGAATCCGAATTGGTGCCCGGCTGAAAGTAAACTTTGATGATACTGACACCGGGCAAAGATCGCGATTCGATATGCTCGATGCCGCTGCCCAGTGTAAAGAGGGGCGTCTGAGCCTGCTGGTGATATCCGCTTCGATCCGCTCGGGCGCCATCCCGTTATAAAAGGTCGCCACAACAACCACCGGGATATTCATCGCCGGGAACATATCGACCGGCATGCGAGTGAGAGCAGTCACACCAATTACGGCAACCAGGAGGCAGACCGCCAGGATGAAATAGGAATTCCGGATCGCGAACTTCGGCATGGGTAAACCTCTAACTTTGCAGGCGATGGCCAGGAGTCGATCTGACGCAAGTAACCCGCATTTTGATCTCGCAAAGGGCAAACCAGGTACAGGCACGAATTTCGCAACTGCGGCGAAATTCGATGCCAGTCCCTGCTTTGCAGCGCATTCCGTTACGAGGCGATGGATTGCTTTACTGCGCGGCCCCAGACATCCTGGTGACTTTCGGCTGAACCTCCTGACCGGGCTGTAAACCAGAGCGGGCGCTCACCACAACCCTGTCGGCTTCGTTCAAACCGGAGCGGACCTCGACGTTTTGAGCAGTCTCGAGTCCCAGCGTAACTTTCCTCGACTCCACGCGATTGTTCGCCGTTACCACCAGCACGCGCCCGGCCGCGTCCCCGTCGCGATCGACTGCCGTTATTGGTATCACGAGGACGGCATTCCGGCTGACACCGTGCAGCAGGTCGCCGCAACAGATCCGGAGACCCCCGATTTCCACGGGCTGATCCTCGCGTGGACCTCCCCGAAAAGCGCTCCGAGGCCGGGTGGCAGGTAGCGGAAAAAGGACTCTGGAAGGCTGGATAGTGCACACAACGTCGGTGCGCACGTAGAATCAATAACTTGTGTGAACGCGCGGTCGATCGGGTATTTGGAGATGTTTTGACCAGTAGGGCGCAGTTTCGGGCATTGTGGAATCCTACCCTCTTTGCGAATGCTTCGTCTAAGTAGTTTAATTATGAAATCCTTGGACAGCTTCTGGCAGGACCTGCGCTACACCTTTCGGACCCTGCGGCGCGACGCGGGGTTTACGGCCTTCGCGATTCTGATCGTGGGTTTGGGCATTGCCGCCAGTTCCACGGTCTTCAGCGTGGTGAACGCGCTGCTGCTGCGTCCGCTGCCGTTCCGGGATCCGGGGCGCCTGGTCTGGATCGCCAACAGCGATACCGCCGGGCTCTCGGGCCAGACGACCCAGGTGGGGCACCTGCTGGACTTGCGCGAGACGAACCGGTCGTATGAGGACTTGGGGGCGTACTTTGCGTTCTACGGCGTGGGCGACATCACGCTGACCGGACGGGGAGAGCCGGAGCGGCTGAGCGGCGTGCCGGTATCGGGGAACTTCTTCCAGGTGCTCGGGGTGGAGCCGCAGATCGGCCGGCTGTTCAACGCGGAGGAATGCAAGTGGCACGGGCCCAAGGCCGTGCTGCTAAGCCACGGGCTGTGGGAGAGGCGTTTTGCGGCCGATCCGGGTATCACGGGCCGGAATCTGACTCTGAACGACGAACCGTACACGGTGGTTGGCGTGCTGCCCGCTTCGTTCGATTTCTCGTCGGTCTTCGCCCCCGGCAGCCACATCGACCTCTACTTCCCGTTTCCGCTGAGCCCGGAAACGAACCGCTGGGGCAATACGATGGCGATTGTCGGGCGGCTGAAGCCGGGGGTGTCGCCGAGGAGCGCGCAGGCGGAGCTGACCATCCTGGCGGCCCGGATCACGAAGGCCCATCCGGAGAGGAACGATTTCGAAGGAAGGCTCACTCCTCTCGAAGAGCACGTGAGCGGGCGGATCCGGCCGGCGCTGATCGTGCTCGGATGCGCGGTGTGCGTGGTGATGCTGATCGTGTGCGCCAACCTCTCGAACCTGCTGCTGGCGCGCACGGCGGCCCGCCACAAAGAGATTGCGATCCGCACGGCGCTGGGAGCCGGGCAGCCGCGCCTGGTCCGCCAGATGCTGACGGAGGGGCTGACTCTTTCGGGCTGCGGAGCGGTGCTGGGAGTGCTGCTGACGGTGGCGGGGACCCGCGCGGTGGCGCACATGGACGCCTTCAGCATCCCGCTTCTCGCGAGCGTCCGGACGGACACGACGGCGCTCGCGTTCACCCTCGGGATGGCGGTATTGACAGGGCTGATCTTCGGGCTGGCGCCCGCGGTCCAGATACCGATGGCCGCGCTGCACGATGCTCTGAAGGACACGAGCCGCGGGTCGACCGGAGGCAAGCGGCGGAGCTGGATTCGGAGCGCGCTGGTGGTTTCGGAGATCGCGTTCGCCTGCGTGCTGCTGGTGGGCGCCGGCCTGCTGATCCGGAGCTTCCTGCGGGTGCTCGACGTCAACCTCGGCTTCCACCCGGAGATGGCCGCAGCGATGCGCGTGGATCCCGGGCCGCAGTACGACACGCAGGCCAAGCAGAACGCTTACTTCGACGAGGTGCTGCGGCGGGCAAAGGCGGTCCGCGGGGTGGAATCGGCTGGATTGACGGACGCGCTGCCGCTGGGCCGCAACCGGACGTGGGGCGCCGGGGCCAAAGGCCACACCTATCCCAAGGGGCAATATCCACCTCGCGTTCGTACGGATCGCGAGCGACGGATACATCGGGACGATGGGGATTCCGCTGCGGTCCGGCCGGGATATTTCGGAGCGGGACACGCCGGATAGCGACCAGGTGATCGTGATCAACGAGGCGATGGCGCGTGCGGTGTGGCCGGGGCAGGACCCGATCGGCCAGATCGTGAACGTCAACAAGGGACGGCGCGTGGTCGGGGTGGTGGGCGATGTGCGGCATCTGTCGCCGGAGCAGGGCTCGGGGCTGGAGATGTACATTCCGATGCGGCAGACGCAGGACCACATGGCGGTGGACCTGGTGATCCGCACGACGCGGCCTCCGGCGGAGCTGGCCTCCGCCATTCGAGCGGCGCTCAAACCGATCGCGCCGGACCTGGCGGGCAACGACTTCCGGCTGCTGGAGCAACTGGTGGACAAATCGGTGTCGCCGCGGCGCTTCGTGGTGCTGCTGCTGGGCGGATTCGCGCTGTTCGCCCTGGTGCTGGCGTCGCTCGGGATCTACGCGGTGATCTCCTATTCCGTCAACCAGCGCACGCAGGAAGTGGGAATCCGGATGGCGCTGGGGGCGTCGGCCAGGCGGCTGCAGGGGCGGATCCTTCTGGATACGCTCGGTCTGGCGGGGATCGGCATGCTGTTGGGAGGGATCGCGTCGTGGATCCTGGCGCGGTCGCTGCGCGGGTTCCTGTTCGGCGTTACCTCGTCGGACCCGGTGACGTTTTTCGGCGTGCTGTTCGTGCTGACGCTGGTGGCAGCGATGGCCGGCTACTTCCCGGCGCGGCGGGCATCCAAGATCGATCCGATGATCGCGCTGCGGGCGGATTAGGAAGGCACGCTGAGCGTCCGGCGGATTCCGAGAAGCAGCAGGCCGGAAACGAAGAGGATTCCGGCGGCGATTTCGAATGCGCCGGAAAGGCCCAGGACGTTTTTCAAGGCGCCGGCCAGGGCCGCGACGATGCCGCCGGCCAGACAGGCGGCGAAGTTGAAGACGCCGTAGCCGGTGCTGCGCAGGTCGTCGCGCGCGATCTGGCATAGGACCGGCATGGTGTTGCAGTCGTAGAAGCCGCGGCCGGCGCCGAAGAGAAGCAGCGCGGCGATCAGCACGGTGCGCGAGCCGGTGTGTCCCAGCAGAAACAGGAAGGGGCCGGCCAGCAGCACGCCGAATACCTGGGTGTACAGCCGCCCCTGCGAGGATGCGCCGCTCCAGCGATCGGCCAGCCAGCCGCCCAGAATGATGCCGCCGAGGCTCGCCGCCTGGATGTAAAAGGTCGCGGTGAAGCCGGCGGCGGCGAGGCTCATTCCGAACCGCTCGTACAGGTAGAGCGGGAGCCAGGTGTAGACCAGCCAGTTGGCAATGCCGACCGCCGCAAAGACGGCCGTCATCGTGGCGAAGCCGGGCAGGCGGAGCAACTGTGTGACGGCGGCGCGGAAGCGGAGCGGGGCCGCGAATTCGCGATCGGGCAGTGACGGCTCGCGGCGGAAGAACAGGACCACGACCATCACATAGAGAATCCCGACGCCGCCCAGGACAAAGAACGGCATGCGCCATCCGTAGGTCTGGCCGGCCCAGCCGCCGGCCGCGCCGCCCACGATCATCCCGACATAGAGGCCGCTCTGATGGAGGCCGACCGCCAGGGAGCGGGTGCGGCTGCCGTGGTATTCCGCGATCTTGGCGAGCGCGGCAGGCAGGTAGCAGGCTTCGCTCACCCCCATCACCGCGCGGGCGGCCAGCAGTTGCGGAAACGTGCGGGAGGCTCCCGTGGCCAGCGTCACGGCGCTCCACACCATCAGGCTGATGGAGATCAGGCGGCCGCGCCCGAAGCGGTCCGCCACGTACCCCGAGAAGGGGCTGAGGATGCCGTAGATCCACAGGAAGACCGTGCTGAGCAGGCCGAGCTGCACGCTGGAAAGATGAAGCTCCGAAGAGAGCAGCGGGAAGAGCGAGAAGATGACCTGGCGATCGACGTAGTTGAGCAGCGCGACCACCCAGAGCAGCGCGACCAGAATCCAGCCGTACTGCCGCAACTTCATGCGAGGGCGCTGCCTTCCAGGCGGCGGCGGAGGTCCGAGGCTTGCGCGGAGGTCATGCCGCCGCGCGGACGGATGCACGGACCGCAGTCGATTCCCTTCCAGCGGAGGATCTCTTTGATGGCCGGGAAGCACGGGAACTCGAGCGTAATGCGGATCACCCGGTTGATGGAATCCTGCACGGCGCGGGCGCCTTCCCAATCGTTGCGGCGCGCCCGGCAGTAGAGGTCCACGAATAACTCGGGCAGCACATTATAGAAGGTGCCGATGCCGCCATCCGCGCCCATCAACAGGCCGGGCGCCAGTACTTCGTCGCGGCCGCTGAACAGCACCACGCCGGTCTGCTTGATGTTGCGCATGCGGTACAGGTCGAAATCGGTGTATTTGAGGCCGGCCACGTTGGGGATGGCGCAAAGCTCCAGCACCTGCTGAATGGTGGAGACTCCGGGGTACGATTCCGGGAAGAAGTAGACCAGCAGCGGGATATCGCTCGCCGCGGCGACGGCTTCGTAGTACGCCCGCACCTCGGCAAAGGAATAGGCGCCGAGCGGCGGCAGCGCGCTTACGGCGGCGGCGCCGATGCGGCCGGCGTGCTTCGCCAGTTCCACTGCGTCGGCGGTACGGAATGCGCCCACATGTACGATGACCGGCTTGCCCGCCGGGGAGTTCCTGACTGCGACCTCGGCCACCTGCTTGCGCTGCGCGACGGTTTGCAGCAGGCCTTCGCCGGTTCCTCCGCAGACGTACACGCCGTCGACGCCGGCGGAGTAGAGGCGGGCCAGCAGCGCTTCATAGGCGGCGGGAACGAAGCGCTCTTCGGCGTCAAACGGAGTGACTGCGGCTGGAATGATTCCTTCGAGGATTCCCATATTCTATCTGCCTTCGACCCACGGGATGTCGAAATGAGCGAACACGATCTTCTCGTACGGATTTTTATCTCCCCGCTCGTAGAGGAGACCGGCGGTACCGTCGCGCAATACGGCCAGCGACGAGTAGGCCGAGGGTCCGGCATCGACCAGGCGGGAGGCGGCCCAGGTACGGCCATCGTCGTTGCTGAGCCGTACGGTCAGGTGAGTGCGCGTGGTGGCGGCGGGGTTCGAGAACAGCAGCCGGCCATGGCTCCGTTTGCCGGGGGGCACCGCGGACACCAGGCTTCCCTCACAGACCGGCTCGATCAGCGTCTCATCCAGGGTCAGCGGGAGCCACGTGAGACCGCCGTCGCGGCTGCGCTGGACGGCGCGCCGGTTCCTGCCGTGGTAGCTGCGCATGTTCAGCAGCAGGTCTCCGTTCTTCAATTCGGCCACCGCCGATTCGTTGGTTTTCTCCTCCGCCACGCCGCCGATCTTCCAGGTTGCACCGCGATCGTCGCTGTAGATCACGTGCGAGAAGCGGCGGCCGTCGCGCGTGTTGTGATCGCAAGGGACCACCAGGCGCCCGCTGCGAAGCTGGATGCCGTTTCCGGGGCCGGTGGCATACCAGGTCCAATCGGGGCGGCTCACCTGCGAAGTGATTTCGGCGGGCGCGGCCCAGGTGGCGCCGTCGTCGGTGCTGTGGGTGATCCACACGGTGCGCGGCGGGGCGGCGCCCTGGATGATGTTGGTCTCGGTGACCCGTCCGGGGTTGCGGGTGAGCAGCAGGAAGATGGTCGAGGTCTTCCGCTCCAGCACCGGAGTAGGATTGCCGATGGTGTCATCGCCCTCGTCGGCGACCGTCTGCATGGGCGACCAGGTTTTGCCGCGGTCGAAGCTGCGGCGCAGCACGACGTCGATATCGCCGGCATCGCCGGCCGAATTGCGGCGGCCTTCACAGAAGGCGAGCAGCGTGCCTTTGGCGGTGACGAGCAGGGCGGGAATCCGGTAGGAATGGTAGCCGCCCTCTCCGGCAACGTAGATATCGGCCTGGGTGAACGTGCCCGCGGCCAGGGCGCCGGCGGCCATGAGGGCGGCAACAAGCGATCTAGAAGACATGAGCGGTTTGGGAGATCGCGACACCGACCATCGAGTCGGCGCATCCGTAGTAGAGGAACCAGCGGCTTTGGAAATACACCAGGCCTTCGGCGAAGGTGGTGCCGGCAGCGTACTGGCCGGTCTTCTCGAAGGGCATTTCGGGCCGGAAAACCGGAGCGTCCGTGCGGTCGATCAACTTGGAGGGATCGTCCGACGCGAACAGCGCTTCGCCGGCGGCATAGGCATTCGGGCCGAGCTGCGGATCGCCATCCCGCGGCGCGTTCTTGCCGTTGTAGAGGACTACGATCCCCTGGCTGGTGAGGACCGGCGGCGGGCCGACCTCGGGAAACGAGCTGTCGAACCGGCCCGCGCGCTGCGCCAGCACCACGATCGGATTGCCCTTGGCGTCCTCGACCGGCGTCCAGTGGATCAGGTCATCCGAGGTGGCGAGGCGGACCGTGACCTCTCCCCAATACATCCAATACCTGCCGCGAATCTTCACGGCCTTCAGACGGCCCTGCCGGAGCGCGCAAACGATGCCCGCGGATTTGTAGGAGAGCGCGCCATACTTGCCTTCGGTCCCCAGCGCGGGACCGCGCTTGGTCCACTGCAGCAGGTCCTTCGACGTGGCGATGGCGGCATCGGTCTTCTGGCGGTTCCACTGAGTATAGGTGAGGACGTAGGTGCCGTCTTCGCTCTCGACGATCCGGGGATCCTCGCAGCCGCCCTCCCATTCGCGCTCGCGCTGGCCGTCCCGGCCGGGATAGAGGACGGGTGTGGCGCGCCGGGTGAAATGGATGCCGTCGGCGCTTTCAGCCAGACCCAGGCGCGAAGTGTGCAGCCCGATGCCCATCTCGCCGGTATCGTCTTCCGCGCGATAGATGACGTAGATCTTGCCGTTGCGCACCACCGCCGCCGGATTGAACGTATGCAGCGCCTCCCAGTGCACGGGCTTGCCGCGCATGGGGCAGTCGAAGAGCGACTGCTTCAGGGGAGTGATTACCGGGTTGTCTTCCGGAGGGCGCTGAAACGGACCGATCTGCCAGCCGGCCGCGGTCAGGACCGCGCTGAAGACAATTCCTACCAGGATCTTTCGCATCTAAAGGACAACCATACCACCGGACGGGGCGGGCTTGACTGGGCCGCGGCGCGGGCGTTCAATGGAGTCGAAAGGGGATGGGGCTATGACGACCCAGGAACACGCCTTTCACCGGTATTACGCGTCCATGACGGATGCGGAACTCCTGCAGACGGCCGCCAACCGGCGGTCGCTGATCGAGGTCGCGCAGAGGGTCCTGGCGGACGAAATCGAGCGGAGGCACCTGGTGGAGCAAGTGGCAGGACCAGCGCAGCGCGGCCCCGAGGGCGAAGGGCCGCTCCGGACGATCACGCAGCGCCTGTTCCGGCACGGGAACTGACGGTGGTCAGGGCCGCCAGTTGAGCCATTCTCCGGGTTCGAGGGGCGTCCACTCCACGGCCACGGCAACGGCTACGGGTTCGTGTTTCTCGTCGCGCAGGTAGCTCTCGATGATGTTGCAGGCGCACTCCTTGGCTTTGGCTTCCGTGAACAGGCGGCCGCCGTGGATGATGCCGCCCGGGCCGTGAACGAAGATTCTCCATTCGTCGAAGTCCGGGGCAACGAAGAGGGTCATATCCTGATAGTGGGCCTTGAATCCGGCTGACTTGCGGAACATAGCACGCCCCTTTCGGAAAAACCGATACCGATGTCGACAATATTCTAGCGTAGTGCGGCGCGGGGAATGCGCAGTCTGATCTCGCAAAAGGGCAAACCGGGTGGCAACGAGTGTTTCGCAAGTGCGGCGAAAATTCGATGCCAGTCCCCGCTTTGCGAAGTTCGCGTGAGGTGGCGAAGAGTACTGGGGCTGATATGCCTGGCGCTGAATCTGGCTTCGGCGCCGCTTAACCAACGGGACGTGGCCATTCGCCGGGGGCTCCACTTCATCTACACGACGGCTACCGATCCTGGGAATTTCAAGGAGTATGGCGGCGACTACCTTTGGTGCTTTTACGGAATCGCCTCTACATCGTCCGACCATGAGCTGAGCCGGATGGCGCAGAGCATGGGACGGGAGCGGGCACGGCAATGGCGGGCCGAGCATCCATCGGTACCGAAAGATGCGAGCGCGGACGAGATCCAATCGCTGGTGTTCGCGAGCTATGCGGCGGACGGCCTGGGAGTGCGGGATGAACGGATGAAGCGGGAATTGATCCGGGCGGCCGGCCGCTACCGCCCGGAGGACTACCTGGGGTTCGACCCGCAAAAGGAGCCGCCGCCGGGCGACATCCCGGAGCAGTGCGGGCGATGCGGGAAATACAACCGGCGCGGGGTTCGCGTTTGCGAACGATGCGGCTCCCACCTGACGATGCGCAGCCCGTACGACGTGCTGGAGGACGCCGTGATCACCGTCTATTCCGGCGACCGCTACGGTGTCCGGCTCGGCGGAAGGCTGGAAGATGTCACGCAATGGCTGGTGAAGATGCGGCCTTACCGGGGCGATGTCGCATACGCGGTGACGCACATCGTTTACGCATTGAACGGCTACAGCCGGTTCCGACTGAGGCCGGAGTGGCTCCCGGACGAGTTCGCATTCCTGCGCGCGAACCTGATGGAGACGATCGCCGAGGACGACCCGGAAACGACGGGCGAATTCCTGGACACCTTGAAATCTTTCGGGCTGTCCGACGCCGATCCGTTGATCCGGAGCGGGATCGCCTTCACGCTCTCGCAACAGAACCCGGACGGCAGTTGGGGCGATCCAAAAGCCGGCGATGTCTACGAGCGGTACCACCCCACGTGGACGGCGATCGACGGGCTGCGCGACTATGCCTGGCACGGCGAAGGCGTGACCTCGAAGGAAGCGCTGCGGCGGGCGCAGGGGCATCCGGCGCGATGAGACGCCGGTGGGCGTTTGGTGCATGATGGGAGGTATTCCTATGATTCACCGAGACGCACTTTCCCGGCGCGCCTTTCTGGGAGGCCTGGCATCGGCGGCGGCGGTTTCGGGCGCGCCTGCGAAGGGCCGGCGCAAGCTGAATGAGTTCGGGTATTCGCAGGTCCGGCTCACGGGCGGGCCGCTGGCCGAGCAATACCAGCGGGTGCGGGCGCATTTTCTCAAGCTGGATGAAGACCGCCTGCTGAAGGTGTACCGGCAGAGGGCGGGGCTGGCGGCGCCGGGCGCGGACATGGGCGGCTGGTACGATGCCGACGGATTCGTGCCGGGGCACCTGCTGGGCCAGTTCATCTCGGGGCTGTCACGGATCCACGCGGCGACCGGCGACGCGGAGGCGGCCGCGAAGGCGCGGCGGCTGGTGGCGGGCTATGCGGCGACGTTCGAGCGGGACGGCAATCCATTCGCCAGCCCCAAGGCGTCGACCACGTGGCCGTGCTACATCCTGGATAAATACGAGATCGGGCTGATGGATGCGGCGTCGCTGGCGGGGATCGAACAGGCGCGAACGCTGCTGCCACGCGTGATCGATGCGGCGGTCCGCTTCATTCCCGATCATGTTTACGACCGCGGGCCGAACAGTCCGAAGCAGGCGCCTTACGACGAGCCTTACATTCTGCCGGAGAACCTGTTTCGCGCTCACGAGCTCACCGGCAAGCGGCGGTTTCTCGACATGGCGAAGAAGTATTTGCTGGACGAGGCCTATTTCGACCCGCTGGCGGCGGGACGGAACGTCCTGCCGGGGAAGCACGGGTACAGCCACGTGATCGCGCTGAGCTCGGCGGCGCAAGGCGTACGAGGTTCTGGGCGACGCGAAATATCTCGCGGCCATCCGCAATGCTTGGGACATGCTCGAACAGACGCAAGAGTACGCGTCGGGCGCGTGGGCTCCCAAGGAGGCATTCGTGCGCCCGCACGAAGGGGAACTGGGGGCGAGCCTGACCTCGACGCACGATCATTTCGAGACGCCGTGCGGCTTCTATGCGCATTCCAAACTGGCCCGGTACCTGCTGGGGTTCACGGGCGATGCGCGGTACGGAGACGGGCTGGAGCGTGTCCTGCTGAACACCATTCTGGGGGCGATCGACCCGGACGACGACGGAGGCTACTTCTACTACTCGGATTATCACGCGCAGGCGCGGAAGGGCTACTACAAGCGGAAGTGGCCGTGCTGCGCGGGGACGCTGCTGCAATCGGTGGCGGACTATCCGCTGGACCTCTATTTTCACGATCAGTCCGGGATCTACGTCAACCTGTTCGCGGATTCAGAGGTGCGCTGGAACGGGGTCAAGCTGACGCAACGGACGCGATATCCGGAAGAAGAGACGGTGGAACTGCGGGTGGAGACGGACAAGCCGGCAGAGTTCGCGGTGCATGTGCGGATCCCAGGGCTGGCTGGAGCGTCCGGCGGCGATCGCGGTGAACGGGAAGGCGGCCGGTGTGGCGGCGAGGCCGGGGACGTTCGCGGCGGTGCGGCGGCGGTGGCGGAGGAACGACACGATCGAAGTGACGCTGCCGTTTTCGTTTCGGATGGCGGCGGTGGACGATCGCAATCCGGACGTGGTCGCGGTGATGCGCGGGCCGGTGATGCTGGTGGCGGTGGATCCGCCGGAGGAACTCACGGCGACAGGCGAGATGCGGGCGGTGGAAGGACGGGCGCTGGAGTTCGAGTGCGGCATGGTGCGGATGCGGCCGTTTTATCGGGTGCGGGGGGAGACGTACAGCACGTATTGGCGGAAGGGGTGAGGGTGCGTCGGCTCACTCGGGCCTGGATCCTTTCAGAAGGCCGCGGGATTCCATCCACTGGGCGGCCAGTTGGGGCCAGGTGGTGATCTTCGCGGAAGACGGGCGCAGGCCGTAGCCGTGGCCGCCGGTGGAGAAAATGTGCATCTCGGCGGGGACCTTGGCGTCTTTCAACGCCTTGAAGTAGACCATGCTGCATTCGACGTGAACGGGGTCGTCCTCGGTCTGGGCGAGAAAGGCGGGCGGAGTGTCGGCGCGCACGGGGAGCTCAGGCGCGAGCGTTTTCAGGTCGTCCTTCGCGGTGAGATAGGCGGGATAGATGAGGACGGCGAAATCGGGGCGGCAACTGACTTTGTCAGCGTCGTCCACGGCATCGTAAGTGCGCTTGTCGAAATTCGTGCTGGCGGCGGCGGCGAGATGGCCTCCGGCGGAGAATCCGAGCACACCGATGCGCCGGGGGTCGATCTGCCATTCGCGAGCGTGGTAGCGGACGAGGCCAATGGCGCGCTGGGCGTCCTGGAGGGGCGCGGCGTAGCGCGGTCCGCCGGGGCGGGCGGGCACACGGTACTTGAGCAGGGCGCAGTTGACGCCGATGGAGTTGAGCCAGCCGCAGACCTCGGTGCCTTCGAGGTCGAGGGCGAGGATGTTGTAGCCTCCGCCTGGAAAGACGATCACGGCGGCGCCGGTATCCTTCTCTTTGGGAGCGCGGTAGAGCGTGAGAGTGGGGGCGCTGACGTTGCCGAGGCGAATCAGAGATTTGCCGGCAACCAGATTGTCGGTGGGCTTGGTGGTGTCGTGCTCGGGGCCGATGGCGCCGGTCTCGCCCGGCGCGCCGTTCGGCCAAATCGAGATAGGGGCGGCGGCGAACGCGGCCCCGGCGAAGAAGAAGAGGATTTTAAGCGCGCTGCATGTAGACGACATGGGTTTGGGTGTACTCGTAGAGGCCGTGTTTTCCATCCGCGCCGCCGATGCCGCTCTTGCGCCAGCCGGCGTGGAAGCCCTGCATGGCTTCGAAGTTTTCGCGATTGATGTAGGTTTCGCCGAAGTGGATGTCCTGGCAGGCGCGCAGGGCGACATTGAGGTCGCGGGTGTAGATGGAGGAGGTGAGGCCGTAGTCGGAATCGTTGGCGTACTCGACGGCCTGGTCGAGATCGTCGAAGGTCACGATGGGCGCGACCGGGCCGAAGACTTCGCGGCGGATGATGTCCATCTCCTGCCGGCATCCGGAGATGACGGTGGGCTCGTAATAGAACCCGGCGGGCGATTCCGCGCGCTTGCCGCCGGTCACGACGGAGGCGCCGGCGGCCACGGCGGAGCGGACCAGGGTGTCCACCTTCTGATAGCCGGCTTCGTTGATCAGCGGGCCGTACTCGACCGACGCATCGGCCAGGGGATTGCCGAACCGCGTGGCCTGCATGGCGGCGGTGAGCTTCTCGGTAAACTCGGCGGCGACTTTGCTCTGGACATAGACGCGCTCGGCGCAGTTGCAGACCTGTCCGCTGTTGATGACGCGCGAGGATTTCACGGCCTTCACGGCGAGGTCGAGATCGGCATCGGCCATGACGATGGCGGGGGCTTTGCCGCCGAGCTCGAGGTTGACCTTGGTGATGTTGGCGGCGGCCGCGGCCATGATGCGGGAGCCGGTCTCGACGCTGCCCGTGAAGCTGACCATGCCGATGCGGGGCGAGGAAGAGAGCGCCTTGCCGGCCACGGCGCCGCGCCCGTGCACCATGTTGATGACGCCCGGGGGCAGATCCGTTTGCGCCATCAGCTCGCAGAACTTGACGGCGTTATGCGGCGTCTCCTCGCTGGGCTTGATCACGATGGTATTGCCGGTGACCAGCGCGGGCGCGGCCTTGCGGGCGATCAGGAAGAACGGAAAGTTCCAGGGTAGGATGCCGCCGATCACGCCGATGGGCTGGCGGAAGAGCAGGATGGTCTCGCCGGCGCGGTCGCTTTCCAGGATCTCGCCCTCGATGCGGCGGGCCCATTCGGCCATGTAGTCGAGGTAATCGGCGGTGAAGGCGACTTCGACGCGCGCCAGGCCGAGGATCTTGCCCTGCTCCTCGGTGATGACGCGCGCGAGCGGCTCGACGTTCTCGCGGATCTTCGCGGCGATGGCGCGGAGGGCCCGGGCGCGCTCGACGGCGGGGCGCTTCGACCATCCCTTTTGCGCGGCTTGCGCGGCGGAGATGGCAGCCTCGACATCGGCCGCGGTGCTATCGGGAACGGTACAGATCGGTTCGCCGGTGGACGGATTGAAACACGTGACGCGATCCGCGCCGGTGGAGGGCGTGAATTTGCCGTTGATGAAGTTGTCGTAGTTTTGCATCGTAGAAATCACTTGGCCGCGACGAGAGCGGAGCGGGTGGAGAGCACGTTGGCCTCGTAGCGCCGGACCTCGTCGAACCAGGCCATCCCGGCGGGGACGCCGTTGCGCACGCAGTAATAATCCCACACGGCCTGCCACGGCAGGCTCTTCAGCTCTTCGAAAAGCGCGAGGCGGCGCGTGTAATCCATGCGCAGCTCGGCGTCTTTGAGCGTGGCGGTGGGCTCGAGGAGGGCGATCAACAGAGCCTTGATCATGTTGCGCGTACCGATGACCCAGGCGGCCACGCGATTGATGCTGGCGTCGAAATAGTCGAGGCCGAGGTGGATCTTGTCGTGGAGCTTGCCGCTGCGAACCAGCTCGCGGGCGATGGCCAGCAGCTCGTCGTCGAGCAGAACGACGTGGTCGCTATCCCAGCGGACGGGCCGGCTGACATGCAGCAGGAGGCCGGGGCAGAACATCAGCACGGGCGAGATTTTTTCAGAGATGACTTCGGTGGGATGGAAGTGGCCGGCATCGAGGGTGAGCAGCTTCTGGCGGGAGACGGCGTAGCCCAGGTAGTATTCGGCCGAGCCGGCGGTGTAGCTCTCGGCGCCGATGCCGAACAGCTTGGCTTCAACGGCGTCGAGGTGGAGCTTGGGATCGATGTGCTCGGCGAACATGCGGTCGAGGGAATCGGTGAGGCGTTCGCGCGGGCCGGTGCGATCCACGGGAACGTCCTTGTAGCCGTCCGGGATCCAGACGTTGGTGACGGTAGGGGTGCCAAGCTGGCGTCCCATTTCCGCGCCGATCTTGCGGCAGGCGATGCCGTGCTCGATCCAGAACTCGCGGATGGCGCGGTCGGGGTGCGTGAGGGTGAACCCGTCGGCCGCCTTGGGGTGCGAGAAATAGGTCGGGTTGAAATCCATGCCGAGGTGGTTGGCCTTGGCCCATTCGATCCAGCTCTGGAAATGGCGCGGCTCGATGGCGTTGCGCTCGACGTACTGGCCGCCGTTGTCGAGGTAGGAAGCATGGAGGTTGAAGCGGTGGCGTCCGGG
Source organism: uncultured Solibacteraceae bacterium (assembly GCA_963792055.1). GTDB lineage: Bacteria > Acidobacteriota > Terriglobia > Bryobacterales > Bryobacteraceae > Solibacter. The sequence goes on from CAWBUV010000016.1 coordinate 14,772, forward strand.
GACGAGGCTGAGGGCCTTCTCGACGTCGGCGCGAAGCTCGTGAATGGTGCGCGCCTTGCCGGGGTAGTTGCCGGTGGCCTGTATGCCGCCGCCCGAAAGCTCGGCGCCGGGGGTCTCGAATCCGCCGACATCGTCGCCCTGCCAGCAGTGCAGAGAGACGGGGATGGTTTGCAGTTGGCTCAGGGCGGAATCGACGTCCACTCCGAATTCGGCGTAACGCTCTTGAGCGATCTGATACGCCTGCACGAGTGTTTGCTCAGTCATGTTTCTCCAGGCTACTGGAACAATTGTGGCGCAAATTCGTTGAGGTAGTTACGCCAGTTGATCCAGGTATGAGCGCCGGGGCTTTCGAGGAAGACGGCGTTGAAGCCGTGCTTCTTCAGCATGGCGACGGTGGCTTGGGAGGTGGCGATGAGGCCGTCGTCCTTGCCGGTGCTGAACCACACGAGCTTGAGCCCCTTCTTCGCGGCGGCATTGTCGAGCTCCGCCTGGTGCTGCTCTTCCCAGGTGGGCGACGGCGGTGGTGCCGGAGTGGTTCCGCGACCCATGGAGACAATGCCGAAAATGCCGGAGCTGTAGACGCCGATGTAGGCGAACTTGTCCAGGTGCGGGATGGCGATGTTGAGCGTCTGGCTGCCGCCCATCGACAGGCCCGCGATGGCGCGGTGGGCGCGGTCGGTGTAGACGCGGTAGTGGGTCTCGGCGTAGGGCATGATGTCGGTTACGAAATCCTGGACGAACTCGTCGGGCGCTCCGGGGCCGCGTCCGCCGCGTCCGAAGGTCTGGCTGGTGTGGCCGGCGGGCATCACGACCACCATCGGCCGGGCTTTCTTCGCGGCGATCAGGTTATCGAGGATGAAGCCGGCGCGGCCGACGGAGGTCCACGAATCGTCGCAGTCGCCCGCTCCGTGCAGCAAATAGAAGACCGGGAACTTGCCTTCACCCTTTTCGTATCCGGGCGGGGTGTAGACGTGCATGCGGCGGAACTTCTTGAGCGCGGTGGAATAGTAAGTCACGGCGGCGACGGCGCCGTGCGGAACCTCGGCGGTGTCCATGAATTCGGCACCGGGAATGTAGACCAGGCTCCAGACGTTGTTATTGGATTCGCTGACCGAGGGATTGCGCGGGTCGATTACGGAGACGCCATCCACGTTGAAGTTATAGCGGTAGGCGCCGGGGTCGATGGGGCCGAGCGTGACCTCCCATACGCCGTTTTCCGCCTTGGTCATGGGCGCACCCGGGCCGTTGCCGGGGATGTCGGATCCGGCGAGCCGCACGTTCTGCGCGTGCGGCGCGAGAATCCGGAAGGCGACATGGCGGTCGGGCTGGACCTCGGGAGAGACCACGACGGGCCCTTGCGGACCGCGTCCGGGCTGCGCGGGAGCCTGCGGCATCCAAACGAACGCCGACAGCGCAAAGGCGGCGAACCGAAAGAACGGGATCTTCATTTGTGTTCTCCTTTCGATTGGAACAGTAGTGGGGCGAGCTCGGCCAGGTTCTGGCGCCAAAGCGGCCAGACGTGCGCGTAACCGGGGATCTCGAGGCCGGTGAACTGGACGTCGTGGGATTTGAGCCAGGATTCGAGCTGCTGGTTGACGACCTTCAAGCCGTCGTCGGCGCCGCAGGCAATCCAAAGGAGACGAATCTGGGAATTGGATTTGGCGCCGATGTTGGGTAGATTCTTATCGAAATCGGCCGTCTCCATGGTTCGCGGACCGCGACCGCCGCGGCCATTGGCTGCCGGAGACGGCGGAGGCGGAGCCGGATTGGCGCGCGGCCACATGACGAACGCGCCGCTGAAGGAGCCGATCCATGCGAAACGGTCGAGATAGTTGAGCCCGGTGTAAATGGATTCCGCGCCGCCCATCGAGAGTCCCGCGATGGCGCGCTGGGTGCGGTCTTTGGAAACGTGATATGACTTTTCGACCTGCGGCATGACCTCTTCGATGAGGGCTTTGGCGAAGGTGGGAATCATGGTCGCGCCCATGGCGCCGCGCGGGCCGTCGGGTGTGCCGTAGCCGAGGGTGTTCACCATGATCATGGGCCTGGCCTTGCCCTGGTCGATCAGGTTGTCGAGTATCACGTTGGCGGCGCCGACGTTCAGCCACGATCCGGCTTCATCGCCGAGGCCGTGCAGCAGGTAGAGAACGGGGTACGGATCCTTACGTTTGGGGTCGTAATTGGGCGGGGTGTAGACGTAGTAGTCGCGGTTGTCGCCGATCAGCGCGGACTTATAGAAATGATGTGTCACGCTGCCGCGCGGGCCGTCGCCCGGTTCCCACACTACCGGACCGGGGACGTGCACAAGGCTCTGGCCGGCGCTGCCATATGAGGTCTTGGCCAGCGGATTGGCGGGGTCGTTCACGGTCGCGCCATCGATCGAGAAGGAATAGGTGTAGATGTCGGGCTTGAGGGCAGCGGTTGTGGCAGACCATACGCCCTGCTCGTTCTTTTGCATGTCGAGCCGCTCGCCGAGTCCGGTGACGGAGACCTGGCTTGCAGCGGGGGCGCGCAGGCGGAAGGTCACGCGGCCATCGGCGGCGACCTCGGGAGACACGACAGGGGCGGGGCGGCCCGGGCCAGGCTGCGCCCAAAGGCCGGCGACGGCGACGAAGAGAATGGCAATTTTGGTCATATGAAGCGTTTCAATTCTAATCCATTGCGGATCGTGCCGAACAGGGGGAAGGATTGATTCACCGCCGAGACGCCGAGACGCCGAGACAGAAACGGCGCGTGCGGCATCGCACCGCAAGGGGCTATGACGGTGCGGTTTCAACCATTGGGCACGGCAGTTTGGCCGCTACCATTTATTCATGAGGGGCTTCGCAGTTTTACTGCTCGCCGCAATTCCGATTTGGCCGCTATGGGGGCAGGCGGCGCTTCCTGTTCTTGCGCCTTCACAGTGGAGCGCTCCAGCGGAATGCCAGGAGCGGATTGCCGAAGATTTCCATCCGATGACGCGGACGGAACGCGCGGCGCTCTACGTGAACAGCCTGGTGGCGCCGCAAGTACTGTTTTTCACGGCGATTCGAGCGAGCTTGAGCCAGGCTCTCGATTCGCCGGAAGAATGGGATAGCAACGCACGGGGTTACGGTCTAAGGGCGGCCAGCACCTACGGTCAAAGCGCGGTTAGCACCACGTTCGAACACGGCATTGCGTTCGGGCTGGGCGAAGATAACCGCTACTTCAAATCCGGGGAGCACGGATTCATGCGCCGCTTGAAATATGCCATCGCCAGCTCATTTCTGGCGCGGCATGACAATGGGACGCGGTCGTTCTCGTATTCCGCGGTGGGAGGGCCGGCGGCGGGAGCGGCGATCTCGCGGTTGTGGCAGCCCGACAGTACCAACTCGGCTCGCGATGCAGCGCAGTCGTTCGGAGTCTCGATCGCGGCGAGAGTCGGCTTCAACGTAGCGCGCGAATTTCTACCCTCTTATTTACGGAAGTTCCTGCCGTGAAACTACTGCTGGGATATCTGGGCGCAGCGGCGATCCTGATCGCGGCATCCCCTTGCGATCAGCCGCAGACTCCGAAAGAACTCTGGCGCGCTCCCAAGGCGATGAGCGCGGCGGACTGGACCTGCGGTCCGGGCGGATGCGGGCTCAAGCCGGCTCCCCCGTTCCATTTCGTCAGGGAGGAATCGAGCGGGACGTCGCCCAAGCTGGACGTGAAGGACGCGAAGGGGCGCACGTGGTCGGTGAAGTTCGGCGGGGAAGCGACCCCCGAATGCTTCAGCTCGCGATTCCTGAACGCGATCGGATATGTCGTCGAGCCGACCTACTGTATTTCCGATATCCGGATCGAGGGGCTGCCGAAACTGCGGAAGGCCACGAGCCGGATGAGGAAGCCCGACGGTACGTTTGGGCTGGGCCGGTTCGAGCTCCGCGGCGAGAAGGAGATGGAGTTCCTGCCGAATTGCAGTTGGGCGTGGAATGCCAACCCGTTCCTGGGCACGCACGAGCTCGCCGGGCTGAAGATCGTGATGATGCTGCTCTCGAACTGGGACGCGAAGGACGCGCGCAAGGGCGCGGACTCGAATAACGGCGTCTTCCGCGCGACTCAATCGGGCCAGCCGCGGCTCCTGTACAGCGTATTCGACTGGGGCGCTTCGATGGGCAGCTGGGGCGGCGTGCGGCGGCGCGATCAAAGCGACTGCGCAGGTTTCTCGAATGACACACCGCACTTCGTGGAGGTGGAAGGGCCGGGGAGGCTGGAGTGGGGCTATTCCGGCAAGTACTCGGACGACATCAAAACGGGAGTGGGCGTGAACGACATACGCTGGCTGCTGCCGTATCTCGACCGGATCACGCCCGAGGAACTGCGCGCGGGCCTGACGGCGTCGGGCGCGACGCCCCGCCAGGCAGGCTGCTGGGAGGCGTCTCTCGAAGAGCGGATCCGGCAGCTCCGGGTGGCAGGCCGCTAGCGGCGCTTCAGATGCTCGATCAACCCGGCGGGGTCGTCGGTGATGATGGAATCGACTCCGGCGGCGATGAGGCGGTCCCAATCAGCGGGTGTGTCGGGGGTCCACGGAATCACTTCCAGGCCGGCGGCGTGCGACGCCTTCACCTGTTCGGGCGTGACGAGGGCGAAGGCTGGGGAGATGATACCGGCGCCGGCTTCGCGGGCGATCTCGACGAAGCTTTTGGCCGGTCCGCTATAGAGCGCGGCGAGCCGGATTTCGGGCGCGAGCTTCTTCATGGCGTGCAGGGTGCGGAAGTCGAACGACTGGAGAATGACGCGCGACTCGAGGTGATGGGCGCGGATCTTTTCGAGCACCATCCGTGAAAACTCCTCGGGCGCAGGCGTGAGCTCCGGGTGGTCGGGAAAGCTCTTCGTCTCGATATTGAAGAGAAACGTGCCTTTTGGAGCGAGCGCGAAGACCTCGTCGAGGGTCGGCATGCGCGTTCCGGGAACGGGCTGCTGGCGGGGAAACGCCGGGTTGCGCTGCGCGCCGCAATCCCACTTTTTGACCTCGGCCAGGGTCAGCTCGTGGATGGTGGCCTTGGGTTGAGGGCCGGTGCAGACGGGCGGCTCGAGGTAGGGATCGTGCGAGACGACGATGACGTTGTCGCGGGTGACCGCCATGTCGAGTTCCAGCGCATCGACGCCTTGCGCGATGGCATACTCGAACGCGGGCAGCGTGTTCTCGGGGCGAAGCGCGCGGGCTCCGCGATGTCCCTGCACTTTCACCGTTTCAGGACCTCCGGCAGCGGTTAAGGCCATTGTGACAAACCAAAGACAGAAGAGGATACGCATCGACTATCAGACTATACAGGCATTTTGCGAAGGTGGAATGGGTGGAACCGTACAGAGGAGAGGAAGTGGCGCGTCGGAAGAGATCAGGAGGGGAACGAACGATCTGGAGTGCCGCGTAGGTTGGAAGGCGCTACGCGGCTTACCAGCGATACCTGGAAGCGAGCTTACTTGCCGCCTTCCTTCTTGGGCTCCTCGCCCTTCTTCTTGCTGCCCTTTTTCTTGCCGCTCTTCTTCTTGCTTTCTTTCTTCGGCGGGGTGTCCTGGGCGAACGTAACGGCGACCGCACCGAAAGCCAAACCCATGCCCAACATCAGCGTCATCAGTTTCTTCATAGCGCTTTTCTCCTTTGGATGCTGACGATTTATATCGTCTGCGCCCATGATAGCGGACCGTACATGAAAGCCCGCTTAACCCGTAATTAAAATCAGTTCATCTGGCGTTCACAGCATTTCGAAGAATTTATGCACCGCGGTTCGGCTCGTGGCTTCAACGATTTAGGGTTTGTCGAGGCGGCCGCGGAGGGCTTCCCCGCAGGGTCCGGCTGTTAGATTGGAAGCGGATGAAGAAGCCGGATATCGCAAAACGGCTGGCGCGCCGTTCAGGGGTCACGACGGCCGAGGCCGCCGACCGGCTCGACCGCATGGTGAGCCAAATACTCGACAATGTTCGCAAAGGCAAGGACGCCTCGCTTCCGGGGCTCGGCCGGTTCACGCGCACGCCGGAGGGCGCCCTGGTATTCGAGGCCGAGAAGGACATCGAGCGTGGCTGATCTTGCATTCGCGGAACACCTGGCGCAGATTGTGATTCGCGGGGTCTCGGCCGGCCGGGAGGTGGAGATCGACGGCCTGGGAACGTTTTGTCCGGACCCACGCGGGTTTCGCTTCGAACCGCCGCCGCCGCGCATCTTTCTGGCTTACGGACGCGAAGATCTGGAGACGGTCTCACAACTTTACGACCACCTGCAGGCGTGCGGGTTCGGGCCGTGGATGGACGTGCGGCGCCTGCTCCCCGGACAGAACTGGCGGCGCGCCATCGAAAATGCGATCGAACGCGCGGACTTCTTCATGCCGTGCTTTTCGGGCCGGTCGGTGGGCAAGAAGGGTGGATTCCAGGCGGAGCTGCGCTACGCACTCGATTGCGCGCGCCGCATTCCGCTCGACAGCATCTACCTGGTCCCGGTGCGTCTGGACGACTGCAAAGTTCCGGGCGTGATCCAGCGCGAATTCCAATACGTCGATCTGTTTCCCGACTGGTCGCGCGGCCTGTCCCGCCTCACGACGGCGCTCCGCAGGGAGATGGAGCGCCGCCGGCCGATTGCCGGGTAGGTTTCGCGGCGCGGTCCGATGATCATCGTAGTTCCCGCTTGACTGGCCCTTTTGGGCCATTCCACGCCCGTAACCTGGGATTGCCCGCCTACGCCCCTTTTGACAGGGAATCTCGGAATATCGGTCTGAGGGAAAAAATGAGATTGTACGGGATCACTGCATCCGCGGCGATAGGTGTGCTTTGTGTGACGGTTCTGGGCTGGTCCCAGGCTCCGCCGCCGCGGGCGGAGTTTGCCGGCAAGGTCACCTCAGTGAATGCACAGGCGGGCGAGATCACGGTGGAGTCCGCCAAAGGGCAATCGATCGTCGCTACCGCTACCGCAAAGACCGCCATTCTGCACGCGGTGCCCGGGGAAACGGACCCCCGGAAGTGGCCGAGGATCGAGGCCGGGGCGATTGCGCCCGGCGACGAAGTGGTGGTCTATTATCGAGGCGCGCTCGATCAGAAGCCGTTGAATGCCACGACCCTGGTGGTGCGCACGGGCACCGATCTGTCGCAGCTTGCCCAAAAGGAACTCGCGGATTGGAAGACGCGCGGCACGAAGGGCATCGTCGAGGCCGTGGATCCGGCGGCCGATAGCATGACCCTGAAGGTCGGGCAGCGCACGGTGACGGTGCGGGCCACCGATAAAACGAAATGGCACCGCTATTCGCCCGATTCGCCGAAGCCGGCGGACGCCACGCCCAGCTCCCTGGCGGAGGTCCACACGGGCGACCAGGTGAACGTGCTGGGCAATCACAATCCGGATGGCAGCGTCGCCGCCGAGGAGGTCTACTCGGGCGCGTTCCGGCAGATTGCGGCCACCATCGTTTCGATTGACGCGGCGAAGGGCGAGATGGAAGTGAAGGATCTCGCGACCAAGAAGCCGCTGACGATTCGGATCACTCCTGAAACCACCATGAAGAAACTGCCGGAGGAGGCTGCCCAGATGCTGGCGCGGCGCTATCGCGGCGGGGGGCGCGGCCAAGGCATGGCCGGTGGGATGCGCGGCGGCATGCGTGGAGGGATGGCCGCCGGCGGCGCTCCCGAGGGCGCGGCGGGAGGCGGGCCGGGAATGGGCCGCGGCGGCGACTTGGGCTCCATGCTTGATCGCCTGCCGGTGATGCCGCTTTCCGAGCTCAAACCGAAGGACGCCATTATGGTCTCGACGACCGCAGGCAGCGACCCCAGCCGCGTCACAGTGATCATGCTGCTGGCCGGTGTGGAGCCGATTCTCACCGCTGCGCCAACCGCCACCCGCGACATCATGAGCGGGTGGAATCTCGGGGGCGGTGGAGAAGGCGGCGGAGAAGGCAACTAGCAGTTATCGATCGAACTCAATCCGAGAGCTGGAAGAACTACTGTCAGGAAAATTATGCTCAACTTGCAAAAAATCTCTATTCTCGCTCTGGCGGCTGTGTTCGTCTGCGGCGGTCTCCATGCCCAGCAATCCACGGGCACGATCAAGGGAGTGCTGACGGACGATTCCGGCGCCGTGATTCCCGCCGCCCCCCTGGTGATTTCGGGGAACGGCGCGAACCGCGCGGCCCAGACCCAGGCGGACGGCACGTACACGGTGAACGGCCTGGCGCCGGGCCAATACTCCGTGAAGGTCAGCTTTCCGGGCTTTGCGCCGGTATCGAAAGTGGTGGATGTCACGGCGGGAGGCACCGCGCAGGTGCCGATTCAACTGCAAGTGGTGGCCGAGAAGCAGCAGGTGACCGTGCAGGCGGAGGGAGGGCCGACGGTCAGCGTCGAATCGGATAACAACGCCACGGCGCTGGTCCTCAAAGGCAGCGACCTGGCTTCCCTGCCCGACGACCCCGACGACCTGGCGGACGCTTTGCAGGCGCTGGCGGGACCGGGCGCGGGGCCGAATGGAGGCTCGCTGTACATCGACGGGTTCAGCGGCGGGCAGCTTCCGCCCAAGGAATCGATCCGCGAGATCCGCATCAACCAGAATCCGTTTTCGGCGGAATACGACCGCCTGGGTTTCGGGCGCATCGAGATTCTGACGAAGCCGGGCTCGGACCGTTTCCGCGGCATGGTGGGATTCAACGACAGCGACGGCATCTTCAACTCGCGCAATCCATTCGATCTCCAGGCCAACAAGCCGGATTTCTCGAATCGCATGTTCTTCGGCAACTTCGGCGGACCGATCAACAAGAAGTCGTCGTTCTTCGTGGATTTCAACCGCCGCCAGGTAACGGACAACTCCCTGGTGAACGCGGTCTACCTGGACCCGACGACCCTGCTGCAGCAGAACATTCAAGAGGCAGTGGTCACGCCCAACACGCGCACCACGATCGCGCCGCGTATCGATTATCAATTGACCACGAACAACACGCTGACCGCGCGCTTCGAATATGGCTGGAACGAGCGGGACAACAACGGCATCAGCCTCTACCGGCTGCCTGCGCCGTATGCGGACATGGCCTATAACAGCACCGGAACGCAGCAGAACCTGATGCTGACCGAGACCGCCATTCTGAACAGCCACGTGGTAAACGAGACCCGATTCCAGTACAGCCGCAATTACAACGAGTCGAACGGCAACCTGCTGCCGCAGATCAACGTGGCCGGCGCATTCAGCACCGGCGGCAACGGCATGGGCCTGGAGTATACGCGCAACGCGCACTACGAACTGCAGAACCTGACCACTCTTTCACACGGCACCCACACGATCCGCTGGGGCATGCGGGCACGCCGCGAGGGCTACATCAACGAGTCTCCGCAGGGCTTCGGCGGAGCGTTTGCGTTCGATGGCGGGATCGCCCCGGTGCTCGATTCCAATAATCAGCCGGTGCTCGACAACAGCGGCAACCCGGTGACGGCGCAGATCCTCGGCATCGAACAGTACCGGCGGACGCTGCTATTCCAGCAATTGGGATACACTCCGCAGCAGATTCGCGCTCTGGGCGGGATGCCCTCGCAGTTCACGATTCAGGCGGGCAATCCCTACGGCAGCATTGTGCGCTGGGATGTGGCACCGTGGGTGCTGGACGACTGGAAGATCCGGCCGAACTTCACGCTGAGCCTGGGCATGCGCTATGAGGTGCAGACGCTGATGAGCGATCACGGGGACTGGGCGCCTCGCATCGGCTTTGCGTGGGCCCCCGGATCGGCGAAGAACGGCCGGCAGAAGACCGTGTTCCGCGGCGGCTTCGGCATTTTCTACGACCGCACAAACCCCAGCACGTTCCTGCAGGCGGCCGAGTTGAACGGCTCCTACCAGCTGAACTACACAGTGACGGACCCCAACTTCTTTCCCGCGGTCCCTGCGACCTCGAGCCTCACCGCGAACCAGAACAGCGTTTACTCGGTGGATCCGCGGTTGCGGGCGCCGTATTCGATGCAGAGCGCCATCGGGGTGGAGCGCCAGTTGCCGTGGAACAGCACGCTCTCCGTCACCTTCACGGACAATCGCGCGCTGCACAGCTTGCAGGACATACCGATCAACGCGCCGCTACCCGGCACGTATGTTTTCGGACAGCCGGGGAGCGGCATCCGTCCGTACGGCAACACGGCCGGCAATCTTTTCGAATACGAATCCGGCGGCATGATGAAGCAGCAGATCGTGATGGCGAGCTTCAACACGCGGTTCACGCGCAACCTGTCCCTGCAGGGCAACTACTCGTACAACATCGCCAACGACCTGCCCGGCTCTCCGAGCGATCCTTACAACTTTGCGGCGGACTGGGGGCGTTCGGCATTCGAGCGCAAACACCGCTTTATTCTATTCGGCTCGTACACCGCGCCCATGGCGATACAGATCAGCCCGTTCGTGACGGTGCAATCGGGCGCGCCGTACGACATTTCGCTGGGCCGCGACATCTACGGAGACACACTGACGAACTCGCGCCCGTCTTTCGCCTCGGGGCCGGGTGAGAATATCGTGTGCCCGCCGGGCTTCGGCTGCTTCGACACGGCGCCCTCCCTGACTGGCTCATTCGTGCCGCGTAATTATCTGACCAGCACCGGCATGGTTTCGCTCAACGTGCGCGTAGGACGCACTTTTGGATTCGGCGGTCCGCGGGGGCAGAATGCGGTGCCGGGCGACATGGGCGGCGGGCGCGGCGGTTTCGGCGGCGGCGGACCACACGGCGGTGGCGGCGGACCACGCGGGGGTGGCGGCGGCGGGATGCGCATGGGTCCGGGCGGGTTTGGCGGCTTCGGCGGCGGCTCCAGCGAACATCGATATAACGTGACTCTTTCGGTGATGGTGGCGAACGTCCTGAACCACACGAATCCGGGCGGTTATGTCGGATTGATCAACTCGCCCCAGTTCGGCGAGCCCACCAACGTTTTCACCGGTTTCGGCGGAGCGGGCGGCGGCGGGACCACGGCAAACAACCGGCGCGTGGAGATGTCGCTGCGATTCAACTTCTGAGGGCGGCCCGCTCCCTAAGGGAGCGGGCCGGCCGGACAGAGATCCCGATAGAACGGGCACCTCCCGCAGTGCCCGCCCTCGTTCAACCGAAAATCCAATTCCGATTGCGCCGCTTGAAAATCCCTCACCACCTGCTCCGGCGAATCCAGCAGCGAAGGCCGCAGATCCACTTCCACCACCGTGTTCGGCCGCAGGAAATGTAAGTACGCGCGGTCCGCCGCCCGCCCCGTCAGGCGCTCGATGGCCATGGCATAGAGCTTCAACTGCAGCGCGTAATCGTCCGCCCGCCCGTGGGCTTCGGGCCCGCTGACAGCATCGGTCTTGTAGTCCACGATCACCAGTTCCCCGCCCTCTTCGAACCACAAGTCCACCTGCCCGCGGATCACCAGGTCTTCCACCGCCAGCAGGAAGTCGAACTCTCGCTCCACGCGCGACGCCCGGGCCGCGCGCCGTCCCAGGGCGCTCTGGCGGAACACACCGGCCAGCCGGACCGCCTCGGAATCCGCATCGGCCGGCGGCCCGCCCGCCAGCAGCGCGTGGACCTGCGTGCCCAGCTCGCTCGCGGATAGCTCGCCGCCGCCCGCCGCGAGACCGCGCGGCCGTGGATCGAATCCCAGGTAATGGCGGAGGAAATAGCGCCGCGGACAGCCCGCAAAATCGGCCAGCGCCGTGACCGTGGCGTTTCCATCCTGCTGCTCGCCCGCCGCGGGCGCATCGAGCAGCGCGGCATCCTGTGGCGCCTCCTCGAGCACCGGCCGCGGCAGCGCTTCGGGCGGTCTGTCGGCCGCCAGCAGCCGCAGGCTCCAGCGCTTGCCGTCGGGCGCGGTGCAGGCCAGCACTTCGTCGCGCGGCACCGTCAGGTCCAGCCGCAGGCTGTCGATCGCCAGGGCGGCCCAATTCTGCAATCGCGGCCCCGAGAAACTGAGCGCCAGGTGGTCTTCGGCGCGCGTCATGGCTACGTAGAGCAGGCGGCGGCTCTCCGCCTCTTCCCGCACTTTCCGCTCTTCGTGGATGGCGTGCAGGAAGCGGTCGCTCTTATCCTCGCGCTTTGCCGGGTTGCGCCAGCGCGCCCCCAATCCAATGGAGGGGGAGAACGCGATCACCGGAATGCTGTTGTCGATGCCTTTGTGCATCGCCGCCACGAACACGACCGGAAACTCCAGCCCCTTGGCCGAGTGGACGGTCATCACCTTCACGGTGTCCGCCGCGTCTTCGGGCGGCGCGTCCTGCTCGCGCGGGTTGTCGGCGCGCACCTGTGCCAGCTCGATGACGAACTCGTCGAGCGACTGCCGCGCCGCCGCGGCCCGCACCTGCGCCAGGAACTTATCGATGTTGGCGCCGCCGCGCGATCCCGATGCCGGCCGGTAGCCGCAATCGTCGATCGCCGCCGCCAGCAGCCCGTCGAACGAGACCGATTCGCGCCGGATCCGCCACATGCGCAGGCGCGCCGCAAAGCGCGCAAAGCGCCGCGTAAGTCCTCCGCGTCGAACTCGCTCCGCGTCGCCCTCTCCCAGCCGCATCAACGACGCGCCGATATTCTCCCCCATCGTCCGCAGCGCCAGCAGCGCCTCGTCCGACGCCCCCACCAGCGGCGAGCGCAGCACCACCGCCAGGCTGATTTCATCGCGCGGGTTCGCGATCACGCGCAGCAGGTGCGACAGATCGTTCACCTCGCGCGTCTCGTAGAATCCGCGGCCGCTGTTTACGATGTACGGGATGCCGGCCTCCTCGAAGGCCGCCGTGAACGCGCCGATCACCTCCGTATTCCGCACCAGCACCGCGACGTCGCGGAAGCGCGTGGAGGGCCCGGTCAGTTCCAGAATCCGGCGCGCCACCCAGCGGGCTTCATCCGCCTCGCCGGCCGCGTAAATCGCCTCCACCGAGTACGGCTTCGAAGTTTCGAACACCCGCCCCGCCACCAGGCTCCGCGGCTCGATGCCGGGCTGGCCCGTCCAGCACCGTTTCGACCGCGCTCAGGATCTCCGGCCGGCTGCGGAAGTTGTCCACCAGCTCCACCACGTGCCGCCCGCGGCGCTCCACATCGTCCCGGTACTCCTGGAAGCCCCGCGGCTCGGCGTGCCGGAAGCCGAAGATCGACTGGTTGATGTCGCCCACGGCGTAGAACCGGTCGGGCGGCCGCACCAGCCGCAGCAGCCGCGCCTGCTGGCCGTTGGTGTCCTGAAACTCGTCCATCAGGATGTGGTCGAACTGCCCCGCCAGCCGCGCCCGCGTCTCTTCCCGGTCCTCCAGCAGCCGGACCGTGTACTCCTCCAGGTCCGAAAAGTCGAGCATGCCCGCCTGCGCCTTACGCTCGCGATACAGCCGGTCGAACCGCCGCAGGATGTCCAGCAGCAGCTGCCGTTCCGCCGCGTAATATTCCGTGATCAGCGTGTAGCGCGCGTCCTCGATCTGGTCCTTGAGCCGCTTCAGCAGCACGTAGGCGCCGTTCCCGCGTTTGCACTTGTTCAGGTTGCACGAGAACTCCTCGATGGCCTCCAGCGCCTCACCCGCGCTCGCGGCGGAGACGATCCGCTCCGCTCCTTCGAGCGCCGAACGGAGCTGCAACTTCTGCGCCGGGTTCCACTGCGTTACCCGCTCGGCCGCGAGCGCTCCCAGCGTCCCGGCCAGGTCCGCCAGGGTCACGCCGGCCGGCGCCTCGAAGCCCGCCAACTGCTCTACCCGCACTCCGGCGCCGCGCATGGCATCGTAGGCCGAGAGCACGGCATCTTCGAACTCGTACGAAGAGAGCCCGCGGATCAACCGCCGCACCGCCGCCGGATGCTCGGCGAACAGCTCGTCGATGGCCGCGTGGATCGCCTCGTTCTGCAGCCGCGCCGCATCGCGGACGTCGGCCACTTGAAACTCCGGGTCGACCGCCGCGAACACCGCGTTCTCCCGCAGCAGCCGCGCGCAAAAGCCGTGCACCGTCGACACCCACGCACGCTCCAGGCGGGCGCGGACCGCCGCGCGATCCTGAAACGCCTCCGCCAGCTTCTTGCGCATGTTCCCGGCGGCCTTCTCGGTGAACGTGATGGCCAGGATGCGCAGCGGGTCCACGCCCTGCTCCACCAGACGCCGGAAATACTCCACCAGCACGGTGGTCTTGCCGGAACCCGGACCGGCCACCACGCAGGCATCCAGATGGCTCTTGGAGACGTCGATCGCCTCCAGCTGTGCGGCCGTAAACTCGACACCGGCCTTCATGCGCCCTCCACGGCGGTCTCTTCGGCGCGCGCTTCCACGCGGCAGGCGTCGCGGAAGTCGCAGAACCGGCACTTCTCGCGATCGGCGGGATCGGGCGCGACGCGGCCCGCGCGAATCTCTTCCACCGCCTGCAAGGTCCGCGCTTCGGCCTGCTCGAAAAATCCTTCGGGAAACTCGGCCTCCCATCCGGCCACTTCCACTCCGCCCTTGAGAGCCACGTACGACATCCCCGCCGGCTCCACCCCGAAACACCGCTGCGCGCCGATCAGGTAGAGCGGCGCCTGCAGAAGGTTCTCGTCTTCCAGTTTGGCCTTCACGCTGCGGCTGTACTTGTAATCCGTGACCCACGCCCGCCCGTCCTCCGCGATGTCCAGCCGGTCGATCTTGCCCGCGATCGTCAACCCGTCGCCGAGCGCGAACTCGAAGGACTGCTCGGTCCGGGACTGCATGCCCGGTACCGGCCAGCGCCCGTCGGCGGCGAACGCGCGCAGATCGTCGATCATGGCGTTGCGCAGCCGCTCGGTGTGGTACCCCTGCGGAATGCGCTTCTCCTCGATCGCCCTCCCGAACTCTTCGAGGAACAGCGCCTCGATGTCGCACGGCTCCAGGTACCACTTCGCCAGCACCGCGTGCACGATGTTCCCCTGCGTCAGGAAGTCCAGCCGCTCTTCCGGGAGCGCCGGCGGCTCTTTCAGCCGCAGCGTGCGCGCGCTGAAATACTGGAACGGGCATTGCAGGTACATCTCGATCCGCGTGGGCGATTGCCGCGCCGATCTTTCGCGCAGAAACTCCCGCAAGCCCGGCGCCTGAATTTCCGGCGTCCTGCGCGGCGGCGGAGTTTGCCGGGGCCGCATCCGCACGGCCTGCGCCTCTTCGGGCACCAGTTGCAGCTCTTCGAGAAACAGCGACGGCAGGTTGCGGTCGCCCCGCCCGTCGAACTCCGGGTAGGAGAGCAGCGCCACGAGCGTGGCGCGCGAGATCGCGGAATCGAACAGCGCGCGCTCTTCCCGCTCGAACTCCTCGGCGGTGCGCACGCGAATGCCCGCATCGTTCAGCCGGCAGCGCGCCGCGTCGGGGAAGAAGGGTTCCTGCCGGTGGAACTGCGGAAACTGCTTCTCCACCATGCCGCAGACGAAGACCACGGGCAGCACCCACTGGCGCGCTTCCGGAGCGCTCAACACGTGCACCACGTTGCGGCGGCCGTCGGGCACGCGCAGCGGCTTGAGCCGCAGCACCGCCTTCACCGCGCGCCAGAAATCGGCGAGCGCCATCGGGCGGCCCGCCTCCAATGCCTCCGACGCCTCGTCCAAAGCCTCGTCGAATGCCTTGAGCACCGCCGCCTGTCCGCGAATCTCGATGGCCATCCGGTGATCGGCCCCGGCCGCCGGACGCGCCGCGCGAAACAGGCTGCCGAGCGTCTTCAAGCGCGCCGCCCAGTCCTTGGGGGCCAGCGCGAACGAGCGCCACTCTTCGATCGACGCCAGCGAATCGATCTTGTGCAGCAACCGTTCGGCCCCCTCCGAGAGCGGCCGGCCCTCCGGCCCCACCAGCAGCGATTTCAGCTCTCCGAGCCCCGCGTTGGGAATCTGCGCGCGGACGTCGAAATCGAAGCGGTCCATGGCGTTCGAATCCGCGAAGCGAGGCGCCAGCCGCAGCACCGCCAGCGTCCGCGCGTGGTCCCAGCCGCCCAGCATCGCATCCACCGCGCCGCTGAGAAAACGTGCCGCCGGATGCCGTTCCAGGTCCTCGTCGAAGTAGAACCGCGCCGGGATGCCGAAGCGCTCGAGCGTCGTCCGCAGCACCGGCACGTAGGTGTCTTCGGCGCGCACCACGATGCCCATCTCGCGAAACGGCCGCCCCGCCGCGGCCTGCTCCAGAATGCGCCGCGCGATCTCTTCCGCTTCACGCTCGATTCCCGGCGCCTTCACCAGCGCGAGCACCGGCGACGGCCGCGAGCGCGCCGTGCGCTCTTCGCGAAAGCCCATCCCCAGCAGCCGCGCGCGCGCCTCCCCGGTCAGGTCGGCATCCGCCAGCGTGAGGGTCACCTCGGTGTGCCGCCCCAGTGCCGCGATCACCGCCAGCTCCGGATCCGGCAGCGCGTGGAATCCATCCATCAGGATGGTGCGTATTCCGGGAACTCCCTCGCGCCCGATGCGCTCCGCCGCATGTTCGAGGCGGTGCGCGCGCAGCGACAGGCCGCGCCGCCGCAGTTCCCGATCCACTTCCTGGTAAACCGCCAGAAACGCCGCGGCCAGCGGAGCTTCCGGAAGGCAACGCGCCAGGCGCTCGCTGTCGCAGCCCGCCGACGCAAACTCCCCGATGGTCCGCGCCACCGACGCGCAGAAGCCCGGCATGTGTGCCACCCGCGCGAATTCGGGTCGCCGCGCGCGCTCCACCGCCTGCTCCACAATCAGGTAGAGGACCGCGTCCGGCGCCTGCGGCACATCCGCGGCCCATTCGTCGACGAACCCCGAGAGCGTCTGCACCAGCGCCGGGCTGAAAACGAACCCTTCGCGCGCCAGCCGGTTCTGCAGGTGCTGCGCCATCGTCGCGGTGGGCACGAGCAGCCGGATTGCCGGATCCTTGCGGCCCAGCGCGTCTCTCAGGCATTCCAGAACGAAGCTGGTTTTACCGGAGCCGGCGGGACCCGTAAGCAGGCGCATCGGCTCCAGTGTAACCCAGGCGAAGCAAAAGCGAAAATATTACCGCCCCGGCTCGATCCAGGCGACGAACGCGAGCTTCGAGATCGCCTCCAGCGCTGCGACCGGCGCGTGCCCGGTGATGCGATTGCCGCTCTGCCGCACCGTCACGAAGCCCGCCTTTCGCAGCCCTTCGAGAGCGGCGGGCGAGAGGTCGCTCAACGTGATCCGCACGTAAGCATCGCCTCCGAAGACGAACTGCGCTTCGTCCACGCCGGGGCGGCCGCCGTGCTTGGCCCGCTGGATCACTGCCGCGATCCGGGGATCCACCCTCACGGCGGTTTTCTGAGGCGCGGCCGCGACATCCACCGCCATGGATTGCGCCGGCACTCCGCCCACGACCCCTCCCATCGCCATTCTGCGATACCCGATCGGCGCGGCCATCGCCCGGATCGAGTTGCTGTCGCTGCCGAACACGCCTTCGTAGCTCATGCCCTCCGGCATCTCCACCGGCACCTCCACGCGCCGCGGCTGGCCTCCCTCGGTGACGGTCTTCTCCTCCACCGCCACGAACGAAGTGAACTGCGTGACCAGCCGGAACTCCAGCCCGAGTTTCGTGATCTGCTCCTTCAAATCGCCCCGCATCGAGCCGCTTTGCATCCCGCGAAAATCCTGGCTCATCAAATCGCCAACTTTGCGGCGCGCCCACAGCGTCGCCAGTACGGCGTTCTCCGGCTGGGAGGCGGGCAGGCCCACACGAATCTCGCGCGTGAACTCGCGCCCCGCCATCTTTCCGCGCAGCCGGATGACCCCGCTCGCGGCCGAGGAGTACCGCCCGGAGATCACTACGGGCTTGGCCGCGAACAGGTCCGGAATGCGCGCCGGGTAGACGTCCGTGACGGGCAACCCGCCCCAATCGATCGAGACATCCGTCAGCAGCGGGCTCTGCACACGCTCGTGGAAGCGGCGGGCGGCGGCCGATCCGTCGTCCTTCAGCCCGACGTACTCCACTTCGCCGCGGCCGTACCGGGCCATTCCGTCGAGCAGGAAGCGGTTCACCGAGCTCCCGATTCCGAATGCGAACACGCGCGCCTCCGGATGCCGCTGCACCTCGCCGAGGATTTCGAAATCGTTCCCCACCTCGCCGTCCGTCATGAAGCACACGACCCGCACGTGGTCCGGCGCGCCCGACGGCTCGAGCGCCGCGCGGATCGCCTTCATCATCTCGGTGCCGCCGCCCCCGTAGCGCGATTGCAGAAACTCCCTGGCGCTGCGCAGGTTCTCGGCAGTGGCCGGTACCGGCTTCGGAAACAGGATGTGCGTATCGCCGGAGAACGTGATCAGGTTGAAGGTGTCGCGCGGATTCAGCCCGTCGAGCGCCAGTTGCATAGTCTCTTTGGCCTTCTCGATGGGGAAGCCCGACATGGAGCCGGAGGTGTCCAGCACGAACACCAGTTCCTTGGGCGTGGCCTCCGCCGGAGCGACGCGGTCCGGCGGCTGAAGCAGCAGCGTGAAGAATCCGCCCTTGCCGGCGCGATGGGTCAGCACCGCATCTTCCACCCGCCTCCCCGCCGCCGCGTAGCGCAGGATGAAATCCTTGTTGGGGATCGCCGCCTTGTCCCGCAGCCGTACGACGGCGCGCTCCGGCGACGGCCGCTCCACCGCCACATCGTGCGTCTTCGACGCGAGCGCCTCGATCGGCACGCCCGCGTCTACACTCACTTCCACCGAGATATCGTGCCCCGCGCGCGTCCCTTCGGGCGTCACCGGCGGCGAAATGCGCGATGCATCCGGCACGCGGGTCGGCAGGTAGCGCGGCGCCACCACCATCGGGAAGTGGAACTCGTACGACCCGCCTTCGTACGGCATGGTCTCCACGTAGCTGATCTCGATCTTCACCTTGGCGCCCGGCATGATGTTGGCCACCGCCTGCGTGAAGATGTTCGGCCGTTCCTGGTCGAGCAGCCCCGCTATCCGGCCGTTGCGCCGCGCCTCTTCGTAGATCTTGCGCGCTTCGTCCCGCGGCTTGATAAGGCCGCGTATGGTGCGATCACCCACCAGCATCGTCATATCGTCCACCGCCGAATCGGCCGGCAGGGGGAAGGTGTAGACGGCCTCGATCTTCTCCTGAAAAGGGTTCTCGAACTCCTGGGTGACCGTGACGCGCGCCAGCGGCCCGCTGATCTTCGCCTTCACCTCGGTGTGTTTGAGGGGGCAGATACCCTTGGGGGTGGTCAGCGTGCCGGTTTCGGCGGCCAGCACGGCGGGAAGAAGCAGGACCGGCAGGATCGACTTGAGCTGCATTTTCGGAGCCTCCAGCGTGGGAATGCTCCGAACCGCCGCTCCCTTTCACCTGGTTTGCAGGATTCTACTGGACGCCCGTCGTAACCACCCGCGAATCCACCTGGAACTTCTTGTAGTCGCTGAAGGTGTACAGGAACTGCGCCCGCAGGGACTTGAAGAGGAAGATCCGCGCCGACGCCTCGAGTTCCACCCGCCGCGGCAGCCACGCCTCGCCGTTCACTTGCATTTGATCGATCTCGAGGTGGCTGCCCTTGGCCAGTCGCAGCACGATCCCCCCGAAGGAGATCGTATCCAGCGTCTCCATGTCGAGCCTGGCCCAGGCGTAGGTGCTCTTATCGACCCACAGCCGCGCTTTCACTTTAGGGAAGAAGGACGCCGATGACAGTTTAGGCTTGTATCCCGGTTTCGGCGTCGCATCGATCACGTAGACGGCGGCTCCATCGAACGACTCCTCGCCCACCAGCCGGAAATTGAAGGCGTCGGGAAATTCCTGCAGGGGCTCGCGCTGCTTTTCCTGCTTCCGGCGCCAGTCCGCCACCCGGCGCTCGCGCTGCTCTGCGGTTTCATGACGGCGCTGCTCGATGCCGCTCTGTAGCTTCTCCTGCTCGGCCTTTTGCTCTTCCGCGCTGATCGGCTGGCCGTTCCGCGCCACCAGCCGCCGGTAGGGAGAGCCCTCCAGCAGGGTCACATCAAAGGTGCGGTCATCGTTCTTCTTGAGCTTGCCGCCGCCGTCGAACTCCTTCACCTGGTTGCGCTGCAGGAAGGTATAGTTGCGGGCCGCTTCACTCAAGCGGTGGTCCGCATCCACGGCGCGCCGCACGATTTCGCGGGCGTCCTGCCCGTACGCAACTCCGGACACAAGAATGGCGAGTGCTGTCGTAACGGATTGCGCCGCAAAGCAGGCTCGAATTTCGCTGCAGTTGCGAAATTCGGAGCCTGTTCCTGGTTTGCCCTTTTGCGAGATCAGACTGCGCTGCACTAGGAAACCAGCTTCTCGAGCCGCGAGCCCGGCCGCACGATCGTTTGATTGCGCTCCGGCCCGGTCGAAATGCAGCCAATCTCCACACCAGTGTGCTTCTCGAGATAGGCCAGGTACTCCTTGGCCTTGCGCGGAAGTTCGTCGTACGCCGAAATACCGAAGGTCGAAACGCCCCAGCCCGGCACACACTCGTAAACCGGCTCGACCTCCGCGATCTGCCTTACCGTCGGCGGCATCTCTTCGATCACCCGCCCGCCCAGCCGGTAGCCGGTGCAGACCTTGATCTGCTCGAACTCGTCGAGCACGTCGAGCTTGGTCACCACGATGCTGTCGAACCCGTTGATGGCCGCGGTGTACCGCAGCAGCGGAACGTCGAACCAGCCGCACCGCCGCGGACGGCCCGTCACCGCGCCGAACTCCTTGCCTCGCTCGCGGATGCGGTCTCCCGCCCCGTCCAGCGCTTCGGTCGGAAAGGGGCCGCCGCCCACCCGCGTGATATAGGCCTTCGAGACGCCGATCACGCCGCCGATCGAAGTGGGCGGAATCCCCGTACCGGTGCACGCGCCGCCGGCACTGGCGCTCGATGAAGTGACGAACGGGTACGTGCCGTGGTCGATATCGAGCATGGTGCCTTGCGCCCCTTCGAACAGCACGGTCTTGCCCTCGCGGATCGCGCGGCCAAGCAGCATAGCGGTATCGCAGACCATCGGCCGGATGCGTTCCGCAAAGGCCTCGTATTCGTCGCGGATCGCGCGCAGGTCGAGCTCTTCGTAAATCCCCAGCGCTTTGGCGATGGCGGCCTTCTCTTCCATCACCGAGTCGTATTGCTCGCGGAAGAATTCCGTGTCCAGCAGGTCGGCAATGCGGATGCCGCGGCGCCCGGTCTTGTCTTCGTAGCATGGCCCGATGCCGCGCGAGGTGGTCCCGATCGAAACGCGCCCCGGCCGGCCCTCCGACATCTTCTCCATCATGCGGTGCACCGGGAACAGCACATGCGCCCGGTTGCTGACGGCGAGCTGCCCTCGCACGTCCACCCCGGCCGCTTCCAGCGTCTCGATCTCGGAGAGCAGCGCCGCCGGATCGATCACCAGGCCGTTGCCGATCACGGCCCGCTTGCCCGGCCGCAGAATTCCGCTTGGAATCAGCTTCAGGACGAATTTCTTTTCACCGATGAAGACGGTGTGGCCCGCATTGTGGCCGCCCTGATAGCGCGCCACAATGTCGAACCGCTCGGAGAACAGATCGACAATCTTCCCCTTGCCTTCATCTCCCCATTGGGAGCCCAGGATAATCAGATTTCCCATTTTGTCCAAAACCTATCCATTTTACCCCGGCGGGCCCGGCGCGGCCAGACCTTGGGTCTGCGCAGACCGTGATACCCTGATCGTTTATGCAGATTTCGGACGTTTACCTCGGGCTTGGGCCCGAGGCGTTCGGACAGCTGATCCGGAGTATTTCCATCGGCAAGCTCCGAACCTACCAGATCTATGAAGGTTTTAAAGTCAGGGCGCACCTCCATAAGCTGAACACCGAGGTCCTGCGTAAATCGGCGCCGAAGTTCCTGGAGCGAATCTCCGGCGGCGACGAGGATTTCGGGAAGGACCTTGCCCAGGCGGTGCTGGTCTCGCACCTGGATATGATCACCGCCCTGCTGGACTTCCTCGGCGTGCCCCACGAAAACGGGTTCTTCGCCAAGGACATGGATCCCAAGCCATACTTCACCGAGGGTTGGGAAGACCGGGTTTTCGAAAAATTCCGCGGCGGCTATTCGGAGCCGCTTCTCGTCTTCTATGTCAATCACTTGCGGTGGGAATTGCTGGGCGCCACGGAGATCTACCGCCCCGCATCCCCCAGTGCGGCTTGAATTCGGCGCATGGCGTGCATGTATACTGTGAGAACCATGACACTGCCAGGACGGATCCGAATATCCGAAACCACCATCCCCGGCTCCCAGATCTGGAACTCCTTTTATCTCAATCAAATGCGCAGGAGTGTCCGGATTCTCCCGGGCGTGGGCAAAAACGGCAGTTGTCGGGTTTTTATGCAACCGGGAGAGAGCAATGCGTGATTACACCCAACCTGGGTGTCAATCTCCCGCTAGTCGTACTTTAGCCAAGGACGCGAGGTGCAGGACGTGAATCATTGCGATTTCCATTACTCCCATTTACTACCCAAGAAACCGGGCATTCTCCCGCTTGAGGAGACGATGACGAAGCAGTGCCGCCGGTGTGGCGCGGAGTTCGTTACCCGGTCCCGTATCCGGAAACGCTGTGATGCGTGCCAGACTGTGGTTTCGGCCGAGAAACAGAAGAAGGCCAACGAACGGCTGAAAGCACGGCGCGCCGCCCGCCGGATGTGCCTGCTGAAGGCTTGCTAGCCTTTACAGTCTCTCCAGCGTTACGACGGCTTGGGATTCGGCGGAGCGTCCCTCTCCCACAGGCCCTACTTTTTCTGCCGTCTTGAACTTTACAGAGACGCGGTCGACATCCAGTCCCAGTTCGGCAGCCAACCGCTCCCGGATGGCTGCCGGTAATCCTTGAGCTTGGGGCGCTCGAGGATCACGGTGGAATCCACGTTGACGATGCGGAAGCCTCGGGCCTCCGCGAGCTCCCGGGCGTGCCGCAGGAAGACCAGGCTGTCGCAGCCCTTCCAGCGGGGGTCGGAATCGGGGAAGTGCATCCCGATGTCGCCCAGCGCCGCCGCTCCGAGAATGGCGTCGGTGATGGCGTGCGCCAGCACGTCGGCGTCGGAGTGCCCTTCCAGCCCGAATTCGCAGGCTACCGCCACCCCTCCCAGAATTAAGGGACGGCCGGGAGTAATCCGGTGGACGTCCCACCCCAGGCCGGTCCGGATCTCGCTCAACGCTTGCTTTCCTCGGTCTCTTCCTGCAGGAACAGCCGGGCCAGGTGCATGTCGCCGGGCTTGGTGATCTTGATGTTGCGGTCGCTGCCCGGAACCACGCTGACCTCCACGTCCATACGCTCCACCAGGCTCGATTCGTCGGTCCCCGTGAACCCGTCCAGCATGGCCGATTGGAAGGCCTTCTGGATGACCTCGTAGCGGAAGACCTGCGGGGTCTGCGCCATCACCAGCTTTTCGCGCGGCAGCGTGGACCGCACCCTGACATGGCCGGTGCCGCGGACCACCTGCTTGACGGTGTCCACGGCCGGTACCGCCACGATGGCTGCGCCGGTTTCGGCCGCCTCGTCGAAGACCGCGTGGATCGTCTCCAGGTCGATGAACGGCCGCACGGCGTCGTGCACCGCCACCAGGTCCGTATCGGGCTTCAGGGTGCGCCAGCGCGTTCTCCACGGACTGCTGGCGGCTGTTGCCGCCCTCCACCACCCGCACCCGATCGGCGCGGAAACTCCCCGGCCAGCATGGCGCCGACCCACTCCAGGTCTTCGCGCCCGCACCGCCACCACGATCTCCGCCACGCGGGGCGAGGCCGCGAACTTCCGCACGGTGTAGGCGAGGATGGGCGAGCCCTCGAGCAGCATGAACTGCTTGCGGCTGGTGCCGGTCTTCTCCGCCGAGCCTTTCCCCATACGGGTGCCCAGGCCCGCGGCGGGCAATATGACGGCGACTTTCATGTGCTCTACGATTCTATCGTGGTTTTCTCCGGCGGGAGGTTCGTCATCGGCTGCGGATCGCTCTTGCGCGCCGGCCGGTCGTGCTTCTCCGCGCCCGCCGCGGCGTGCATCCGCTCATCGAACTTGCCGAAGATCATCTTGCCGGCGGTGGTCTGCAGGACGCTGGTCACCGAGATGTCGATGGTCTTCGAGATCATCTTCTTGGCGTTGTCCACCACCACCATGGTGCCGTCGTCCAGGTAGGCCACGCCCTGGTTGTACTCCTTGCCTTCCTTGAGGATGAAGACCCGCATGGTCTCGCCGGGCAGCACGATGGGCTTCAGCGAGTTGGCCAGCTCGTTGATGTTGAGCACCTCGACGCCGTGGAGCTGCGCCACCTTATTCAGGTTGAAATCGTTGGTGATGATCTTGCAGTCGTAGACCTTGGCCAGCTCGATGAGCTTCATGTCCACTTCGCGCACGTGCGGAAAGTCCTCCTCGACGATCTGCACGTTGAGGTGGGCCATCTTCTGGATGCGCTGCAGGATATCGAGCCCGCGGCGCCCGCGGTTGCGCTTCATGGAGTCGGCCGAATCGGCCACCAGTTGCAGTTCGCGCAGGACGAACTGCGGGATCACCAGCACGCCGTCGAGGAACCCGGTTTCGGCGATGTCGGCGATGCGTCCGTCGATGATGACGCTGGTGTCCAGGATCTTGAAGGTCTTCTTGGAGGACTTCTCGCCCCCGAAAACCCCGCCCAGGGCCGCCAGGTTCAGCATGTCGCCCTTCTTGGCGCCCACGATCAGGCCCACGTAGGTCATCAGCAACAGGAGGCACACCTGGAGAAACGGCTCCGGCGTGGCTTTGCTGAGAACCAGGGACATGAGGAACGCACCGACGATGCCCAGCACCGAGCCGACGGCCGCCCCGATGAGACGCTTCAGGCTGACTTTTTCCAGCCGCATCTCGAAGAAGATAATGACCAGGCCCAGGAGCAGGCCACCCGCCGCAGCTTCCGGTTGGGAGGAATTGAAGGGACGCAGTTCGAACGCCGAGAACGTGAGAACGAGAATGAAGATAATGCGAATAATTACCAGATCGAGCACGGAAACACCCCCTTTAGGGTGAGGACAAGAGCCGTATTTCAGTCCATTTGCACCTGACCCTGAGACAAGCGCGATTAACATCGCGCCAAGAGTATAGCATTGATTCATTGACGTTACCGTGAAGATACCCGGTCTTTGCCGCGGACCGGGATCCGTGATACGGTTCGATACAGCTATGAATCGCCGACAGTTACTGCAATCCGCCGCCGCCTTGCCGCTGGCCGGAAGGGCACTTGCCGCGCCCGCCGGACAACGCGGAACTCTAAAGATCACCGCTCTCGAAACGGAGGTGCGGCAGAGCCGTCCGGGGACGGCCTACTACGACGCTATCCACCAGTTCGGCACCGACGGCGGCTCGGTGGTCCTGCGGCTGCGGACCGACGGAGGCATCACCGGATGGGCCTCCAGCAGCTTCGGGATGATCGCGGGCGGGCCGAAGGTGGTGCAGGCCATCCTGGAGCAGGAGATCAAGCCGGTGCTGCTCGGCAAGGACCCGGCCTACCCGCGCCGCATCCGCGAAGACCTGTGGAAAGCGCTCGAATACCAGGGTGTGGGCGGCGTGACGCAGTTCGCCATCGCCGCCGTGGATATCGCGGTCTGGGACATCCTGGGCAAACAGGCCGGCCTGCCGGTCTACAAGATGCTGGGGGCCTACCGCGACCGCATCCCGGTCTATTCCATGTGCGGCTGGTATTACGACAACGATGCGGACCTATCCAAGTTTCGCCGGCAGATCTCGGCTGCCGTCGAGCAGGGCTACCGCGCGGTCAAGATCAAGGTGGGACGGGAATCGATCGACGACGACACTCGCCGCATTCGCGCCACGCAGGAGATTCTGGGCAAAGGCGGGCGCATCATGGTGGACGCCAACCAGGTTTTCAACGCCAACGAGGCACTGCGGCGCGGGCGCGTCTACCAGGAGCTGGGCTGTTTCTGGTACGAAGAGCCCCTTCCGCCGCAGGATATGGAGGGCTTCGCGATGCTGGCCGCGGCGCTCGACATGAGGATCGCGACCGGCGAGAACCTGAACACCAAGTACGCCTTCGCCGACCTGATCGCGCGCCGCGGCGCGGATGTTGTGCAGCCCGACAACCGGCGCGCGGGCGGCGTCACCGAGTGGATGGAGATTGCGGCAGTGGCGAACGCTTACGGCCTGGAACTGGCCAGCCACGGCGGCGGCTCCACCAACCTGAACATGCTGCTGGCTATGCCGAACGCCATCTACATGGAGACCAGCGGGCCGCAAAAGAAGATGGTGGACGGCGAAGTTCCGGGACCCGAAGAGCCCGGTATGAGCTCGGAACGCCACGACTGAGCGCCGGCCCGCTCCCTACTTGGAATCAAGGATGAAGGTCGGGACGATGCCGGCCGCCGAGGAGAAGCCGGTCTTGCCGGTGGAAAGCCAGCTCGAGCAGCCGTGCACCTTGCCGAGATAGGCGTGCGGGTGGACATCCACCTGCAATTCGCGGAATTCGAGCAGCCCGAAGGTCATCATCGGGAAGACCGAGCGGACCGGCTCGACGCGCTCCTGCACGACGTAAGGCGAGCGCATGGCCTGCTTCAGGGCGCGCTCCCACTCCGAGGCATCCATTTCCCAGCCGAAGTAAGTGTGCTGGTCGCTATAGTCGTCGTTCGGCTTGAGGGCCAGCCGCTCGCGGTTCTGCGTGATGAACTCCGGCAGATCGACCGGCTTGTCTTCGTACGTGGTCTTGGTGGCGCCCACCAGGCGCGTCCAGGGCACGTGCTCGCGGATTGCCTTGCGCTCCGCCGCCGGGAATTTCGCGGTCAGCGTCTCGTCCGTCAGCAGCCCGAACATCGCCTTCTTGTGGGCCAGTTCCGAACGGAAGCTGTTCACCACGCAAACGGCGCGGTCCCGGTAAGCTTGCACCAGCGGATGGGCAAGGTCGAAGCGGATGAGAAACTCCTGCACGCCCAGACGCCGGTACACCACGTCGATCTCGAAGTTACCCTTGCGCAGCACGCGGTTGCGGTACTCGAGTTGTTCGGGAGCGACGATTTCGACCGAGTAGCCTTCCTGCCGGAAGAAATCGCGGAACAGTTCGTATTCGCTCTGCCCGGATCCATAAGGGGTCCGAAATTCGACGATGGCAATGTTCGGTTTCTTGGTCCCGCCGAATTGCTTGTAGGATTTCAGCAGCGCCTGCAGGAGATGCTTGCGGCTGCCGACTTTCGTGAGCGAATATTTCTTCCGAAACTCCTTCATCGGCGGAATATCGTAGAAAAGATCGGCCAAGGCATCGGAATATCCGCCGCCCGTGGGGGAATCGGCGTTGTATTGGACGAATCGCAGGGTGCCGTTGCAGAGGTGCGAATCGAGCCGCGCCGCCACTTCCAGGGCCTGATATCCGGGGTCGATGGCGGCCAGCATTTTTTCGGCCGGCAGCAATTCGAGCCGCGACAGCAGCACCGGATTGCTCAATACCATCTGCTCCATGCGATCGATTGCGCCGATTAGCGCTTCGCCCGTCTTCACCAGCGATTCGTATTGCCGGCGGGAGATAAAATTCGGTCGAAGAAAAGGGCAGATCAGCCGTCCGGCAGAAGAGAGGCGGGCGGCTTCCATGCGCTGGTGGAGGGCCTCGACCCAACCGAGGTCACGAAACGGACCACTCTCCAACAGCCTGTTATACTTGGCGACTGCGTCGTCCAACTGGGACATTCTGGGTTGAAAACCTGTTCTATAATTGAGTATCCCACAGAAGTGCGCAAAACGATAGGTTTCCGCTCGCGCAAGATCGCGCAAATTATTCTAAATCAATCGTTTCCAGCGTTTTTAAATGGTTTTGAAACGGATCCTACGCAGCCTCTGGAAGCATCCCTTTCACGGGTTTTCGGCGGTCGGAGCCGGCATTCTTCGCATCTTATAGGTTAGGGAGGTAATCATGATTTTTGCTCCCACTTTTAAGAACAGAGCCGGTATCGTCGCGATTTTGATGTTCGCGCTGGTTGGCCTGATGGCGTTCGACAGCCATGCCTGGGCAGCCACGCAACCGAGGGATCCGCAACCGGCCACAGCGTACCGGGTTGCTCCGCAGCAGAGCCATCCGGCGCCGCCGGCTCACTACAAAGCCCCACCACCACCATCACTGGTACAAGAGCAAGGCCGCCGTCATCGGTGGTAGCGCGCTGGGCGGCGCGGCAGTCGGCGGTCTGGTAGGCGGCGGCAAAGGCGCGTTAATCGGAGGCTTTCTGGGCGGCGGTGGAGGATACCTTTATCATCACTTCCACCACCACCATCATCACTGAGTCGCCGGAGCGTCGATCGCTTTACCCAGAACCTTAAGTTGCGTAAGGAACGGCTCGGAGGTCGTCCCGTTCAACTGGAGCGGCACGTCCCAGGTGACGGCGCCGCCCGCGCCGGTTACCTTGCGCGTATATTCCACTACCTGATCGGCCGTGAAACGCGGCGTCCCCATTCCCCAAGTAGTCCCCAGGAAGCTCAGCATGTGGATCCGGGCGCCGTCGACTTTGCCATCGGTCCCGCGTCGGATCGCCACCAGCTCGGGCGAAAGATAGTACCCGGAATTCTGGCCGAGGGTGATGTGGTAGTAGCGGGCGCCCACGGACTGGAGCTGTTTCGCGAGAGCCTCGACGTCGAAGCCATCGATCATGCGATTCCATTGATCGACGCTCATCGTCAGGCCGTTCGCGCGCGCCTGCCAGTCGGCCAGGTAGTGGTTCATCACTCCCCATTTGGCCTGCTGCATCCATGCCCCCGGTCCTGGGCCGCGGCGCCGGACGCCAGGAAAGCGGCCGCGCCCAAAAGAACAGTTACCCTCATACTCTGAATTCTGCAACAATGTGGGAAAGATATGAAACCGGAACTTCAGGGCACCCGCCGCTCCTTCTTGAAGCAGGCGGCCTCGGCGGCGGCCGCGCCGTTCTTTATCAAGAATCTGCTCTCGGCTCCGCCCAGCGGCACGGTCCGCCTGGCGGCCTTCGGGGCCGACAACATGGCCTGGTACACGCTGGACGGCATCGCGAGGCACCCCAAAGTGAAGGTGGTCTGCGCAGCCGAGGTCGATACCAGCCGGCTCGGGAAACTGAAGCAGAAGTTCCCGGACGCGCGGGCCTACCAGGACTGGCGCGAGATGCTGCACAAGGAGCGCCACAACCTCGACGCGGTCTGCGTCGGCACTCCCGACCACATGCATGCGCCTACAGCCATGAGCTCGATGCGGCTGGGCCTGCACGTCTACGGGCAGAAGCCTCTGGCGCACGACATCTTCGAATGCCGTAGGCTGATGGAGATGGCCGGCAAGAAGAGGCTGGTCACGCAGATGGGCATCCAGATCCACTCCAGCAAGGAGTACAAAACGGCGGTGGCGCTGGTGCACGCGGGGGCGATCGGCAAGATCAAGGAAGTCCACTCCTGGAGCGAAAAGGAATGGGGCGACCCCGAGATCGTGCCCGACCGTTCCGACCCGGTGCCCCCAACGCTGAACTGGGATTACTGGATCGGGACTGCGGCGCCGCGCCCGTACCTCACCGACTACTACCATCCGGTGAACTGGCGCAAGCGGCAGGATTTCGGCACCGCCACGTTCGGCGACATGGGTTGCCACATCTTCGACCCGGTATTCGAGGCGGTGCAGTTGACCGCGCCAATCTCGGTGCGCTCGGAAGGGCCCGCGCCGGGGCAGCATAACTGGGCGCTGAATTCGGTCATCCACTACGTGTTCCCGGGAACGGCGATGACCGAGGGCAAGACGGTGAATGTCTCGTGGTACGACGGCAAGGAGCGGCCTC
Organism: uncultured Solibacteraceae bacterium; assembly: GCA_963792055.1. Classification (GTDB taxonomy): domain Bacteria; phylum Acidobacteriota; class Terriglobia; order Bryobacterales; family Bryobacteraceae; genus Solibacter. The sequence goes on from CAWBUV010000016.1 coordinate 44,297, forward strand.
CGCAGGAAATTCAGGCGCTCATCGGAACGCGCCGGCTTCCGGGCCAGGGATCGATTCTGGTGGGGACCAAGGGCGTGATGCTGCTGCCGCACATCGGCATGCCGGTGCTGCTGCCGGAAGACCAGTTCCAGGGCTTCGCGATGCCCCCGCAGGAGCCGGTGAACCACTACTTCCAATTCGTGGAAGCGATTCTGGGGAACGGGAAGACCACGACCGGGTTCGAGTATTCGGCGCCGCTGACGGAATCGGTGCTGCTGGGGCCGATCGCCACGCGGTTCCCCAAGACGACGCTGGAGTGGGAAGCGAAGAAGCTGAAGTTCACGAACTCGGCGGAAGCGACCGCGTTCGTGAAGCGGAAGTATCGCGCGGGGTGGGGAGTGAAGGGCCTGAGCTAGGGCCGGAGATGAGCCGTGGCCTGCCACACAGCCTTGGTGCTCTTATGTGCCCTGGGTACCGCGCGGGCGGCCGAATTGCCTTTCCACACCGCCCATCATTGGATCGTGGATGCGAAGGGCAATCGCGTCAAACTGGCGGGCGTGAACTGGTACGGCGCCGATAACAGCGAGTTCTCGGTGGGAGGGCTGGCTTACCGCCCGCTCGCCGACATCGCCCGCGAAGTGAAGTCCATGGGCTTCAACAGCGTCCGCATCCCGTGGTCGAACGAGCTCGTGGAAACCAATCCGGTGGTCCCTGCCTACGCGATCGCGGCAAATCCCGCACTGAAGGGAAAGCGGGCGCTGGAGGTTCTGGATCTGACGGTGGATGCGCTTGCCCGGGAGGGACTGTATGTGATCCTGGACAATCATGTGAGCCGCGCCGACTGGTGCTGCTTCGAAGGCGACGGCAACGCACTCTGGCACAGCCCGGCGTATCCGGAACAACGCTGGCTGGCGGACTGGCGCTTCATGGCCCGGCGCTACAAACATCAACCGGCCGTGATCGGTGCGGACCTGCGCAACGAACTGCGTTTCGGCGCCACCTGGGGCGGTAAGGACCCCGCTTTCGACTGGCACGCCGCGGCTGAACGTGGAGGCAACGCGATTCTCGCCGAGAATCCGAATTGGCTTATCTTCGTCGAGGGCATCGATTACGCTCTCGACCTGAGCGGCTTTGCCGCCCTGCCCGTGAAACTGAATGTGCCCAACCGGTTGGTATACTCTGCGCACGACTACCCGTTCAGTCACAAAGCCATCCGCACCTACGACGATTACGTAAAGGCAGTGCAGGCGAAATGGGCCTTCCTCCGCGAGGAATCCGAAGTGCCGCTCTGGATCGGCGAGTTTGGAACCTGCCAGGCACCACGCTGCCTGGACAGCTCCGATCCAAAGCAGGAGGGCTTCTGGTTCCGGAACTTCATTCGGTTCCTTGGCGAGACCGATCTGGACTGGTGCTATTGGCCGCTCAACGGCACTCAGCTCAGCGGGCATACCCGGAAATTCGGCAACCTGGAGAGCTACGGCGTGCTGAACCGTGCCTACGACGGCGCGGCGTCGGAACGGATGCTACATCTGTTACAGAGCGTACAGAATCCTGCGAGCGCGAAGCAAAGACTGCCCTGAACGAATCTTGACAAAATATCACATTAGACATAATCTAAAATCATCATGGATGCCGAGGCGATTAGAGAGGCCTTGGAAGGCGGCGGATTGCGGTGCACTCCGCAGCGCTACGCCGTGATGGCATTCCTGATGGAACACACCGGGCATCCCACGGCTGCGGAAATCTTTGAAGCCGTGAATCGTGTGGATCCGCGCTCTTCCAGGGCCACGACTTATAACAATCTGCGGGACCTGGTGCAGGCGGGTTTGGTGCGTGAAGTGGCCGTCGAGGGCCGCGCTGCGCGATTCGATGCGAAGGGCATGCGGCATCACCACTTCATCTGCGATCGCTGCGGCAATGTGGAGGATATGGAGTGGTACGACGTGCCCCGGCCTGCCTCGGGATCCCTCGGTAAGCGCGTTCTTCGCGAATGCGAACTCATTTTCCGCGGGCTCTGCACGAAGTGCGCTCCGCGGCGCGCCTCCAGTTGAGTGGCGTAGACGTGTAGATAACCGGCTCGTTCGAAGGAGATGAACAGATGGAGAAAGAACTCACCAAGGCAACGGGGGCGCCTGTCCCCGCCAATCAGGAGCAGAAGATGTCAACCGAATCCAAGTGCCCGATGTCCGGCGGCGCTCCCAGACTCACGATGACTGGAGTCTCGACGAATGCGGACTGGTGGCCGAATCAGGTCAAACTGAACGTGCTGCACCAGCACTCTGCCCTGTCCAATCCGATGGGCAATGAATTTAACTACGCGGAAGAATTCAAGACCCTCGATCTCAATGCCGTGATCAAGGACCTCCATGCCTTGATGACGGATTCGCAGGCCTGGTGGCCGGCGGACTATGGTCACTATGGGCCGTTCTTCATTCGGATGGCGTGGCACAGCGCCGGCACCTACCGCATCGCCGACGGCCGCGGCGGCGCGGGCTCCGGCTCTCAACGGTTTGCGCCCCTCAATAGCTGGCCCGATAATGTCAACCTCGATAAGGCGCGCCGGCTGCTCTGGCCGATCAAGCAGAAGTATGGCCGGAAGATCTCCTGGGGCGACCTCATGGTTCTCACCGGCAACGTCGCCCTGGAGTCGATGGGGTTCAAGACCTTCGGTTTCGGCGGCGGGCGCGTGGACGTTTGGGAGCCCGAAGAGGACATTTACTGGGGACGCGAAGGCAAGTGGCTGGCGGACGAACGCTACAGCGGCGAACGTCAGCTCGAGAATCCTCTCGGCGCGGTTCAAATGGGCCTGATTTACGTGAATCCGGAAGGACCCAATGGAAAGCCGGATCCAGTCGCCGCGGCAATCGACATCCGGGAGACGTTCGCCCGCATGGCGATGAATGACGAGGAGACGGTGGCGCTCATCGCCGGTGGGCACACCTTCGGCAAAGCCCACGGCGCCGCCGATCCGAGCCGGTATGTCGGCCCCGAACCCGAGGCTGCCGACATCGTGGAGCAGGGCCTGGGCTGGGCTAATACCTTCGGCAACGGTAACGGCGTCCACACCATCGGCAGCGGGTTAGAAGGCGCATGGACCACCGCCCCGACGAAATGGGACAACAACTACCTGGAAAACCTGTTCGGCTATGAGTGGGAGCTCGGGAAGAGCCCGGCCGGAGCGAACCAGTGGACTCCCAAGAACGCATCCGCGGCGGGCACGGTTCCGGATGCCCACGATCCGTCGAAGCGGCACGCCCCGATCATGTTCACGACGGACCTTTCGCTGAAGGTGGACCCGATCTATGCGCCGATCGCCAAGCGCTTCCTCGACCATCCGCAGGAGTTCGCGGACGCGTTCGCCAAGGCTTGGTATAAGCTGACCCACCGCGACATGGGGCCTCTCTCGCGGTACCTGGGCCCGCTCGTTCCCGCGGAGCCCCAGATCTGGCAGGACCCTGTTCCGGCGGTGGATCATGCATTGATCGGCGAACAGGACATCGCCGCCCTGAAGGCCAAGATCCTCGCATCGGGACTGTCGATCTCCCAACTGGTGACCACTGCCTGGGCGTCGGCGGCGACGTTCCGCGGCTCCGACATGCGCGGCGGGGCGAACGGGGCGCGCATTCGCCTCGCGCCGCAAAAGGACTGGGAGGCGAACCAGCCGGCCGAACTGGCCAAGACCCTCGCGAAGCTGGAGGCGATCCAAAAGGACTTCAACGCCTCGCAATCCGGCGGAAAGAAGGTTTCGCTTGCCGACCTGATCGTTCTGGGCGGCTGCGCGGCCGTCGAGGAAGCCGCGAAAAAGGCCGGGTTCAACGTGAAGGTTCCCTTCTCGCCGGGACGCACGGACGCTTCGCAAGAGCAGACTGATGTGCACTCGTTCGCCGTACTGGAGCCGGCCGCGGACGGGTTCCGCAACTATCTCCGGAACGGACAGGAAAGATCGCCCGAGGAAATGCTGGTGGATCGGGCGCAATTGATGACGCTGACCGCTCCTGAGATGACGGTTCTCCTCGGCGGCATGCGCGCCCTGAATGCCAACTTCGGGCAGTCGAAACACGGCGTCTTCACCAAGCGGCCCGGGATGCTGACGAATGATTTCTTCGTCAACCTGCTCGACATGAAGACGAAGTGGCAGGCTTCTACCGCATCCGAAGAGGTGTTCGAGGGGCATGACCGCGCGACCGGCGAACTCAAGTGGACCGGCACCCGCGTCGACCTTCTCTTCGGCTCGAACTCCCAACTCCGGGCCATCGCGGAAGTCTATGCATGTGACGACTCGAAGGAGGCGTTCGTGAAGGACTTCGTGGCTGCGTGGAGCAAGGTGATGAACCTCGATCGCTTCGACCTTGCCTAATTCATTTCGACGGAATCAGGGCTGGTTGCCAATCGCTTCCCCACCGCGACGGCTTCGGGCCCATTCCGAACCTCAATGTGGCGCCTGACTGGATCTGCTCCCAGGTGATGAGCGGATCATTCAAGGGCTTTCCGTCGAGCGTTGCGGACTGCACGTAGAGGTTCCTGTCCGAGACATTCTCCGCGATGACGCGGAAGGTCTTTCCGCTTTGCAGCCGGATGCTCATGCGACTGTACATGGGGCTGCCGATCATGTACTCGCCGCTGGCCGGATTGACCGGGTAGAAGCCCATCGCCGTAAACAACAGCCAGGCGGACATCTGGCCGCAATCGTCGTCGCCATCCAGACCACCCGCGTCGAAACCATATTCGGCGGCGGCGATCTCGCGCACCTTCGCCTGGGTCTTCCAAGGTTGACCGGCGAAGTCATACAGGTATGCGTAGTGGTGGCTCGGCTCGTTGCTGTGGACGTTGTGTCCACCGCTGAAGTGAGCGTCGAGCTTCGCAGCGTACGCTTCCCTGCCGCCCATGAGTTGAAGCAGTCCCGCCTGGTCGTGCAGGGGCGACCAGGTGTAAACCCAGGCATCGCCTTCGGTCCAGCCCGCAGCCGAACGATTTCCCGGCGTATCGCGCGGTCCTCCGATGGGAGCCCACTTGCCATCGGATGTTTTGCCGTTCATCAGCCCGAGGGCCGGGTTGAACAGATTGCGATCGTTCAGAGAGCGATGAAGGAAGAAGCGGTAATCGTCTTCGCGGCCCAACGCTTTCGCGACCTGAGCCACGCACCAGTCGTCATAGCTGTCCTCGAGCGTACGAGATGCGGCTTCATCGGTCTTGTCGGTGGGGATGTAACCCAGGCGTTTGTAGTAAGTCAGGCCCGCCCGGGCTTCGTACGGGGTTCCTTCTTCGCGATCGAGCCAGCGCCGTGAGGTGTCTCCGTCGGGTGGAACCATGGCATCTTTGTAGACGGCTTTCCAGGCAAGTTCGCGATCGAAGCCGTGGAACCCTTTGCGGATGGCCTCCGCGACGAGCGAGTCGGCGTGGGTGCCGATCATGATATTCGTGTAGGACGGGTTCGGCCATTTCGGCATCCATCCGCCTTCCTGGAAGTTCTGAAGGAGGGCGGTGATCATGCCATCGATACGCTCCGGCGCAAAGAGGGTGAGCAGGCTGTTTTCGGCGCGGAAGGTGTCCCAGATCGAGTAAGCCGTGTAGCTTTCGCCGGTGTGCACCCGATCGTCGAAGGCACTGTAGTATCGACCATATTCGGAAAAGACTCGCGGGTAGAGCAGCGCGTGGTAGAGGGCGGTGTAGAGGCGGGCTCTCTCGCGATCGGTGGCGCCTTCCACTTCGAGACGGCCCAGTTTTTCGGCCCAGGCGGAATGCAGCTTCGCGCGCACCGCATCGAAATTCCAGTCGGGGATTTCGTGCCCGAGATTCGCGCGGGCCTGGTCGACGCTCAGGAACGATGTGCCGACGCGGACTTCCACTAACTCACCAGGGCGGAATTCGGCGAATGCTCCCCGGCTCGAGGAGGCGTCTCCGTGCTCCAGGCCGTACGTCTGCTCTTTCTGCGGAGCCTGGCGGAACTGCACCACAAAATAGCCTTTGAAGTTCGGCAGCTTAAACGGCCCCAGGTGCGCGTCCATGCGATGAGGGTTATAGCCGGTGATCTCGCCTGTCGTGGGATCGGCGGCGGCAAAGCCCGGGACGCCCGGCCGGGAGATTTCGACGAGGACGCGCGCGACGCCGGCGGACGGAAACCGGAAGCGAAGAAACGCGCAACGCTCCGTGGCGGTCATTTCGGCTCGGATGCGCGCGCCGTCTCCAGTGCGCAGGGACACGGCATAGTAATCCGGCCTGGCGGTTTCGTCGCTGTGCGAGAAAGCGAGCCGGCGGGCTTCGGGCGTTGTGCGGAGGTCGCCGACCTGCGGCATCAGAGTGATGTAGCCGTAGTCGCCCATCCAGATTGCAGGCTGATGCGTGCCGATGAAGCCGGTGATGGCCGTGTCGTCGTACTCATAAGACGTGATGCTGATCTTGTTCTGGCGGGTCTGCGGGGTCCAGTTCGTCATTGCGAACGGAGGCGAGACGAACGGCATCGTCCCGCCATACCCGATTCTGCTTTTCTGCGTTCCGATCAGGGGATTCACATAGGCAATCGGATCGCGGTCAGCGGCGCGAAGAGCGGTGACAAATAGGAGGCAGACCAGAAGTCGAGGCATGGATGATCACCTATACTTTATCGGGTTGCCTATTCAGCCGCTTCTCGATCTCGTCGACGTCGAAGACGCAGCCGGCCCAGGTGCCGCCGCCGATGTCTTGCAGGGCGGCCCAGAGGCGGGTTTCGGGGGGTAGCTCGGGGTCGGGCGCGAGGTCGCCGCGCAGGGGGCGGGCGGCCAGTTCGCGGGCGCCTTCTTCGGCGCTGCCGTTCACCAGGAGGTTGACGGAGCCTTCGAGCTTCGCGCGGTCGACGCGGACTTCGATGGTGTCGCCCTCGCGGAGCTTGCCGATGGGGCCGCCGGAGAGCGCTTCGGGCGTGACGTGGCCGACGCAGGCGCCGGTGGAGACGCCGCTGAAGCGGGCGTCGGTGATCACGGCCACGCGCTTGCCGAAGTCCAGGTAGCGCAGGGCGGCGGTGATCTCGAAGGTCTCTTCCATGCCGGAGCCCTTGGGTCCGCGGCACATCAGGACGAGGACATCGCCCGCCTGGATGCCGCCGGTCTTAATCGCCCGCATGGCGGCCTTCTCGGTGCGGAAGACGCGCGCGGGGCCGGTGTGGCGGTAGACGCCGTTCTCATCGACCATGGCGGGGTCGATGGAGGTGCTCTTGATGACCGAGCCGCCGGGGGCGAGGTTGCCTTTGGGGAACGTCACGGTGGAGGTGAGGCCGCGGCGGCGCGCACCGTCGGGGTCCATGATGACGTCGCCGGGATCGACGCCGTCGCGCTCGCGCAGGAGGCGGCGCAGGACGGCGCGGCGTTCGGACTGCTCCCACCAATCGAGCGAATCGCCGAGCGTCAGGCCGCTGACGGTGCGCACAGCCGTGTCCAGCAGGCCGGCGCGGCGGAGGTGCAGGAGCACTTCGGGGACGCCTCCGGCGAGGAAGACCTGCACGGTGGGATGGCCCTTGGGGCCGTTGGGGAGGGCGTCGACGAGGCGCGGCACCTGGCGGTTGACGCGCGTCCAATCGTCCACGGTGGGACGCGCGAGTCCGGCGGCGTAGGCGATGGCGGGCAGGTGCAGGATCAGGTTGGTCGAGCCGCCGAAAGCCGCGTGAGCCACGAGGGCATTGCGCACGGAGGCGTCGCTGAGGATGTCGCGCATGCGGACTTCCGCGGTTTCGAGCGCGAGCACGGCGCGGGCGGAGCGGCGAGCCATGTCGATCCAGATGGGGTGGCCGGAAGGCGCCAGCGCGGAGTGGGGCAGCGACATGCCGAGCGCTTCGCCGATGACCTGGGAGGTGGCGGCGGTGCCGAGGAACTGGCAGCCTCCGCCGGGAGAGGCGCAGGCGCGGCAGAGGACTTCGGCAGCGGCTTCGAGAGTCATCTGGCCGCGGGCATAGCGGGCTCCGGCGGACTGGATCTTGCCGGCGTCTTCACCTTCTTCCGCGAGCAGGGTGACACCGCCGGGAATCAGCACGGCGGGAAGGTCGCGGGTGGCGGCGAGGGCCATCATCATGGCGGGCAGTCCCTTGTCGCAGGTGGCGACGCCCAGGACGCCGGAGCGGGTGGGCAGCGAGCGGATGAGGCGGCGGAAGATGGAGGCGGCGTCGTTGCGATAGGGCAGCGAATCGAACATGCCGGTGGTGCCCTGGGTGCGGCCGTCGCAGGGGTCGGTGCAGTAGGCGGCGAAGGGGATGGCGCCGTGGGACTTGAGCTCTTTGGCGGCGGCGTCCATGAGCAGGCCGACTTCCCAGTGGCCGGTGTGGTAGCCGAGAGCGACGGGCGTGCCGTCGGCGGCGCGGATTCCGCCATGGGTGCTGAGGATGAGGAACTCCTTACCGCCGAGCGAGGCAGGGTCCCAGCCCATGCCGGCGTCCTGGCTTAGGCCGAAGAGGTCGCCGGAAGGGCGGTGGAGGAGCATCTCGGGGGTGATGGGGAGCGCGCCGGCGGGGCCGGGGGATTTGCTGCGGATGTCGTAGATGGAGGGGTCGGAGGAGTCCAGGATGTCGGGAGGATTCACAAGGTCACGATATCATCGGGCCGCCGGCGCTGGCGGAGGCTTCCTTGGAGAGTTTGTCGAAGAAGCGCTTGATCATCATTTTGGCGGTCATGTCGATGAGGCGCTGACCGACGGAGGCGATGGTGCCGCCGACTTGGACGTCGCCGTCGTAGCGGACGTCGGTGACGCTGTCGACACCGCTCAGGGAGAGGAGGCCTTCGCCTTTCATGAAGCCGATCTTGCCGGAACCTTCGACGAGGAGACGGAAGCTGTCGGGGGGAGCGGGGTCGGAGATCCGCACTTTGCCATCGAAGAGGCCGGAGACGCTGGCCAGCACCATTTTCATGCGCATGGCGTATTCGCGGTCGCCAATGAGGTCGAGCCGCTCGCAGCCGGGCATGCAGCGGGCGAGAATTTGCGGATCCTGCAGGAGCGTGTAGGCACGCTCCCGCGGGAGGGCAATCTGATGAGCGCCGGAGATTTTCACGAGGCCCTCGAGAGGGCGGACTTGAGCGCGCGCGCGGCGTGGATGCGGGCGAGGTGGCGGCGGTAGTCGCCGGAGGCGTAGAGGTCGGAGTTGGCCTCCTCGCCTTCGCCCACCACGGCGGCGGCGGTGGAAGGATCGGCGCCGCCGACCAGAAGATCTTCGGCGGCACGGGCGCGGAAGGCGCGGGGGGCCATGCCGGTGACGGCGATGCGCGCGGTGCCGATGCGGGCTCCGTTCTTCTTCACGCGCACGGCCACGCCGACGACCGCAAAGCCGGAGGCCGGATGGGGCACCTTTTCGTACCGGTAGCCTTCATTGGCCTCTTCGACGGGGACCTGGATTTCGACGACGACCTCACCGGGTCCGAGCGCCGTGGTGAAGGCGTCGAGAAAGAATTCGGCGGCGGGGACGGTGCGCTCGCCGGAGGCGGAGGCGAGGCGCACCTGCGCATCGAGGGCGAGGAGGGCGGCGGGATAATCGGCGGCGGGGTCGGCATGCGCTACGCTTCCGCCGATGGTTCCCATGTTGCGCACCTGCATGTCGCCGATCTGGGCGGCGGCTTCGACGAGGAGCGGGCAGCGGCCACGGACGACGGGCGAAGATTCGACGTCGTGATGGGTGGCCATGGCGCCGATGCGGACAGTGCCGGCGGACTCGGAGATGGCCTTGAGGCCGGGCACGCGGCCGAGGTCCACGATTTCCGAGGGGGCGGCGAGGCGCAGCTTCATGAGGGGGATGAGGCTCATGCCGCCGGCGAGGATCTTGCGGTCTCCGCCCTGGACGAGCGAGAGGGCTTCCTGCAGTGTGGCGGGCGCGGCGTAGTCGAATTCCTGCGGGATCATGCGCTTGCTCCTTGAATGAGGCTCCAGATTTTTTCCGGGGTGAGCGGCATATCGATGTGACGCACGCCGAGTGGGGAAAGGGCGTCCACCACCGAGTTCACGACGGCGGGCGAGCAGCCGATGGTGCCGGCCTCGCCGACGCCTTTCACGCCCAGGGGATTAACGGTGGAGGGCGTTTCGGTATGGCTGCTCTCGATGAAGGGCATGAAGTGGGCCTTGGGAATGGCGTAGTCGGTGAGCTCGCCGGTGAGGAGCTGTCCGTTCTCGTCGTAGACGGCCTGTTCCCATAGGGCCTGGCCGAGGCCCTGGGCGACGCCGCCGTGAACCTGGCCGGCAACGAGCAGAGGGTTGATGATCTTGCCGCAATCATCCACCGCGATATAGCGGCGGATCTGGATATCGCCGGTTTCGCGGTCCACTTCGCTTACCACGATGTGGGCGCCGAAGGGGAAGGTGAAGTTGGGCGGCTCCCAGAAATGGGTGGCGACGAGGCCGGGCTGGGTATTGGGAGGTAGATTCAGGCCGCGATACGCGGCGGCTGCAATCTCCGCGAAGGATACGGACTTTCCGGTGTCGTCGTCCACGCAAGCACCGCCGGCGAGTGTGACCCGCTGCGAATTGAGCATGCCGGCGCCTAATTTTTTGACCTTCGACTTGAGCTCCTGGAGGGCGTAATAGAGCGCCGCGCCGCCCACCGCGGTGCCGCGGCTGCCAAAGGTGCCGATGCCGTATTGCACGATGGCCGTGTCGCCGTGGAGCACGACGATATCGTCGATCCCCACGCCTAATTCGTCAGCCGCGATTTGGGCGAAGGTGGTCTCCTCGCCCTGGCCGTGAGGGGAAGCGCCAGTCATCACCGTAACGGTGCCGCTGGGCTCGATGCGCACGGTAGCGCCTTCCCAACCGCCGACGGGAAGCGCCGCGGAAGGACCGACGCCGCAGAGCTCGCCGTACGTGGAGATGCCGACCCCGATCAACCGGCCTTCGACGCGCGCCTGTGCCTGCTCCTGGCGGAGGTTGACATAATCCACCTGGGCCAACGCCTCTTTGAGCGGGGCGGCATAATTCCCGCTATCGTAGACGAGGCCGGTGGCCGTCGTATACGGGAATTCCGCATTGCCGACGAAGTTCTTCAGGCGGAGGGCCGCCGGATCCATCTTCAACTCGGCGGCAAGAATATCGACCATGCGCTCGATGCCGTGGGTGGCTTCGGGCCGGCCCGCTCCGCGATAGGCGTCGGTGGGGACGCAGTTCGTGAATGCGCCGATCACATCGGCCGTGATGTTCCTGAAATTGTACAGGCCGGGCATCATGAGGACGGATAGGGTCGGAATGGCCGGCGTCAGGAGCTGGTGATAGGCGCCGATATCCTGGATGAGCTTGAGCTTCAATCCGAGCATGGTCCCATCGCGCCGGGCGGCCAGCTCGAAGTAATCGACGTGGCCGCGGCCGTGAATGGTGGTGAGGAAGTTTTCGCGGCGCGACTCGATCCATTTGACGGGCTTGCCGATGCGCATGGCAACGAAGGCCATCAGCGCCTCTTCGGCGTACATCTGGAGCTTCGCGCCGAAGCCTCCGCCCACTTCCGGAGTGATTACGCGCAGGCGGTGCTCCGGCAATCCAAGCACGCCGGCCACGAGGCTGCGGAGGAGGTGGGGAATCTGGGTAGAGGAGTAGAGCGTGAGCGACTTCTCGCCGGACCGCCATTCGGCGACGACCCCGCGGGTTTCCATGGAGGTGGGGATAAGGCGCTGGCTGACGATGCGCTGTTTGACGACGACGTCGGCGTCGCGGAAGGCCTGGGCGGTGTCGCCGCCTTCCTGGTGGAAGGTGAAGGCGATGTTGTCGGGCCATTCGGGATGCACGGCAGGGGCGCCGGGGGCGAGGGCCTTTTCGGGATCGGCGATGGCGGCAAGGGGCTCGTAATCGACCTCGACGAGATCGGCGGCGTCGGCCGCGATGTAGCGATCGGTGGCGACGACGACGGCCACGGGATGTCCGACGAAGTAGACGCGGTCGCGGGCCAGCAGGTGGTGGTGGGGCACGCGGAGGCCGGGGAGGGACGCGGCGCAGGGCACGGGGCCGAGGGCCTGGACATCGTCGGCGGTGAAGACGGCGACGACGCCGGGGTGGTCGAGGGCGGGCTGCTTGTTGATGGACTTGATCCTGGCGGCGGCATGCGGGCTGCGCACCACGCAGGCATGATGCATGCCGGGCATTTTGATGTCGTCGACGTAGACGGCGGTGCCGGTGATGAGGCGCGGGTCTTCGCGCCGGCGGATCTTCTTGCCGACCAGGGTTTCGGGCTTGGTAACGATGGTGGCCATGCGTTACGCCCCCGCCTTGGCCGCGGCGGTCTTCACCGCGTTCACGATGTGCTGATAGCCCGTGCACCGGCAGAGGTTGCCTTCGAGGCCGTGGCGGATCTCCTGGTCGGTGGGGTCGGGATGGTCGGCCAGGAGTTGTTTGGTGGCCATGATCATGCCGGGTGTGCAGAAGCCGCACTGCAGGCCATGCTCGTTCCAGAAGGCTTCCTGGACGGGGTCGAGGGTCCCCGCGGCGGCCAGGGCTTCGATGGTGAGAAGCTCGCGGCCATCCGCCTGGACGGCGAACATGGTGCAGGACTTTACGGCGCGGCCGTCGAGAAAGACGGTGCAGGCGCCGCAGATGGAAGTTTCGCAGCCGATGTGGGGGCCGGTGAGACCCACAACCTCGCGCAAATAGTGGATGAGAAGGAGCCGTGGCTCGACTTCATCGGAATAGGGTTTGCCGTTGATGGTGAGAGAAATCTTACGTTTCATTGTGCGCATCCCGGACTCATGGCGAGTCCACCCAGTCGGTTAGAAGGTATCAAAAACGAGTGGGAAAGCAAAGAGGGGGAAGGTCGGGGGCCGGGGCGGGAGCCTCGTCGGGGGCCGGGGGCCGGGGGTCAGGGGCCGGGGCGGGCGCGCTCCCTGACGGTCGCGCCTCTGTGTCCGTATCGGGAGTGGGTGAAGGAACGAAGCCAATTGCCGATAACTCTTTGAGGGCACGGTGGTAGTTGCGCTCGGCGGCGTTGATGCGGCGCTGGAGACGGTCGAAGGAGCGCTCGGAGCGGACGTAGGCGTGGCCTTCGGGGTTCTTGGCGTCCAGGCGGAAGGCGGCTTCCATCTCGTGCTTGAGGATCTGGACCTCGATGCGGCGGAAACGGCGGAGAAGCCATTCGTTGGAGACGAGGGTGTCGACCAGGTGGCGGGCTTCGGGGGTGGCGGGGCGGAAGCGATCGTAGTATTCGGCGGTGAGGGTATCGAGGGCCTCGGGCTTTTCGCCGGGGAGGGTTTGGGCTTTGGCGTCGATGCCGGATTTCAGGGCATTTTGGGAAGACGCGGCCTTACCCTCGACGGAGCGGGGGCCGGTGGATTTTTGCGCGTTGCGGCGATTGGCTTCAAGTTGTTTGAGGGAGGCCATACAGCCGCACGGTATCAGGCGAGCGGGTCGGACTCTGAAATTCGACGAGGTAAGTGGCTGAGGAGGCTGGGCAGAAAAAGCCGGGAAGCCGGTGACTCTCCGACCGGGAACGGTCCTTTTCCTTACTTTTAGGTCTGGCGCGGGGTTGATCCGAAGTGTAGAGGGCGATAGAGTATCGGCCCTGCGTGCTGGGTGAAGAACTGGCTGACTACGAATGGAGGGGTGTTCTATGAATAGGGTAAAGAGATGGCTCAATCGGAGAGCGATTGCCAAAGGCGCACTCGCTACCGCTATGGTTTTCGGCTGCCTGGCTGCGCTGCTGTCCCAGAATCCTGCCGCCCGCGCGGATAGCCCACCTGACGCACAACAGGTACAAGCCGCGCAAATAACGAGCGATCTTATGCTCGCGACACTATTCGCGGCGCTACTCCAGGAGTTCGCGGAGACGACGCCGGCGAATGTCGAGGAGGGCAAGAAGTCGATTTCTTTGATCTTCAACGACCGGAATGACGACATGCGCCTTGTCGGCGTGCTGCAGCCGCTAAGGGCAAACGACGCGCCCCAGGATTCATTCGAGGAGGCAGCGCTCGCCCGTGCGATGCAGGGTCAGCCCTATACGGATGTGCAGAAGGCCCAGGGAAAATGGTACTACCGGCGGTCGGTCGCGCTCAGCAACTTCAGTCCGGCGTGCTCGATGTGCCACACGAATTTCGGCCCGGTCAACGCATCGCAGTGGGTAGGCGCTCTGATGCTCCGGGTCCCGCTCGACGGCAAGTAACAGGCGGCGCAAAGCTGCATCTCCAACTCTCGTGAGCCGCGCACCAGGTAACGCTGGAACGACGAGATCTTCGTTTCTGGTGTCCCCGTTTTGCGACCGGAACCTGACCCACGTTCTGGAGTTGGGACGGATGAGGCGCAAAGGGGGAACTTGGGGGGCGAGATTCTTGAGAAGATCTCAACTTCCCGTTTGTTGACAATCCGCCCGGTGGAGCGAGTAAACGCTACGCCCTCAATGGCGGGTTTCAACGCGAGGTTTCACGCTCCGGCAACAACGATTCCCACGGCAGTGCGCGACCCCGATGCAGCCTCGTGCATCTTGGGCAGTGAAGAAGTGGGACAGAATAATAGGCGGGAGGAGAAGCATGGCATCCAAACTGGAGGGCAAGGTTGCAGTGGTCACTGGAGGCAGCAGCGGGCTGGGGCTGGCGACAGCACGGCGCTTTGTCGAGGAGGGCGCGTTCGTCTTCATCACAGGGCGACGGCAGCAGGAACTGGACGAGGCCGTTCGCAGCATCGGTCGCAACGTGACCGCGGTGCGGGGCGATATGGCGGTACTGGCCGACATACAGCGGCTGTACGCGACGATCCGAGAGCAAAAGGGCAAGGTGGATGTTGTCTTTGCAAACGCCGGCACGGGCGCTTTTGCTGCACTGGGACAGATCACCGAACAGCACTTCGACATGCAGTTCGACATCAATGTCAAAGGCTTACTCTTCACGGTCCAGGAAGCGCTGCCGTTGCTGCAGGACGGTGGCGCAGTGGTACTGAACGCCTCTATCGTTTCGGGCACTGGCAGTGCCGCGATGAGTGTCTACAGCGCCAGCAAGGCAGCGGTCAGGTCTTTTGCGCGCACCTGGTCTGTTGATCTGAAAGACAGGCACATACGGGTGAACGCGATCAGCCCAGGTATCGTACCGACACCCGGGTACAACACGAGTTTGGGAATGTCCCCAGAGCAGGTGGAGCAATACGTTGCGAGCGCGGTACCCTCAATTCCTCTCGGGCGCGCGGGCACTCCGGACGAAATCGCCAAGGCGGTCGTATTTCTGGCATCAGACGACAGCAGTTACATCACGGGCATCGAACTGTTCGTTGACGGCGGCATGACTCAGGTGTAGCGGGCTGTACGCCCGAAGTGGCTCCGGCGGGACGGTGACAAATCGTTCGCGACTTGCTAGCCAACCGGAAGCTGGACTGCCGCGCTTCAACTTGACGGAAAACGCGCTACTCGTGGATTGGCAGCCTTAAACGGCGAGGGAACGGTTGTGGCCCATTCCAGACTCATTTAGGACCTCATTGTATTGTTAATTAAAAACGGAACGGAGCCCGGCGCGGGGGTGGGGATGGCGGTCCTAGAACCACTGGTGCCCGGGGGACCTCACCTCATACATCCGTCGTATTGAAGGGGCGGAGGGCGCGCTCTATGCTGGAACTGCGTTGCGGCTCACTTCCTTTTTGTTCCTGCTCACCGCGGCGGCGCGGCTCCTGCCCGCTGATACCCAAGTACTGGCACTGTTCCCACCCGGCAAGACGACGCCGATCAACTTCGAGGCGGAGCGCTCGAATGTGATGAGCCTGGCGACCGGATACATGGTGGTGGGAGACGTGTCGCTCGTCACACCGATCGGCAAGATTCCCCTGGTGGGCGCCGACCTGTTTTTCGGCTTCGCTCCGGGCACCCAGCAGATTCAGAGCCTGCGAGGCCAAGCCTACGTTCCTTCGCCGTTTACTTCGGCGAATGCCACCATCCCAAGTCCAGTAGTGGCGGAGGTGGGGTTCGACCTGGGCAAGAACCTGGACCTGGGGGTGCCGCTGGTGGATGACCGCACCTACCTGTACTTCAAATTCGACGCCGGACTGGAGATGCAAGTTGGGAGCGACCAGCGATCCGAACGACACAAAAGCGTTCAGCATCAAAGTGCCGGCCGGCGTTTCGGCACTCGAAATACTCGACCCGGACGACCCGTTCTATTACATCTCCGGCGGGCTGGTGACTCCAAAATCTTCCGGAGCGGGCAAGCCGGCAAGCGGAGCAGTGAATCAGCCCAAATCCTCGGACGAAGACGCCATCGAGAAAGCGGGCGTAGGCGCGTCCATTCAGGGGCTGATCCCATTCCAGCCGGAAACCACGTACGGAATCGAAGGCCAGGCGAAGCCGTTTTCGGGAAACCTGATCCTGTCAGGCAGCATGCAAGTTCCGGACTTTCCCATCGCGGTGGATGGATACGAGATCACGGGAGTCATGCCGGAGAGTGCGACACCCACGTTCTACTCGCTCGGGTTCGCGCCCGGGATATCGCCGTGGGTGCAAATGGGGATCAACGGCAATTTGAGCCTGTCCTACAAATTTCTCAAGCTGGCGAAGGCCGGAAAGATCGCCGACTTCAGCTTCAACCTGGGCTCGGCCAGCGCGGCGATCCAGACGGTGAACTCGGTCCGGCAGGCGTACTTCAGCGGAATTCTGCAGCCCGACACATCATGGATTCCCGATTGGATGCCTTTCAAGCCGGAGGACCGGGAACGAGCGTACGGCTATCTGAGCACCCAATTGACGGACTTCAAGCTGCACACGGACGGTCGATTCGCGGTGGACGCGACAGAATTCGGCAAGCTAACGGGTGTGCCGCTCGACGACATTCTGGAATCCAATGGCACGATGAACATCGACCAGAACGGCTACTTTCTGAGCGCCGAGACTTCCGGCAGCCTGGGGCCGCTGGGCGCATCGGACCGACAGACCGCGGTGTGGATCCCGTTCGAGGGGTTCGGCAGCGCATACCTCAAGACGTCGGGCTACCTGCGGGTGGCGAGCGTCTTTTCGCTTCAGGGGGAGGCGAATCTTTCGGGCACCGGTTTTGCGATCGACGGAAAGCTGGCCAACACGAAGCTGGATATCAGCATGGGGGGGCAGATCGGCCGGAGCCAGAGCGGGACTCTGTTCATTCAGGGAACGATGTCGGCGCCGCCGCAGTTCCAATCGGGGATCAACCAGGCCATTCTCACGGCGGCCGCGACGGCGCGGAAGTCGGTAGAGCAGCAATACGACGCATATCAGCAAGCAACCCAGAACTACGAGTTTGAGCTGAGCCTGCGCGGCACGCGGACGATCATCCCGCCACTGTGCGACGCGGTCATCAGCTCGATCGATTCCGGCATCAACACGGCGTTTACGCATTGGCCCTCGGTACTGGGAATCGATCTGCCGGGCAAAGCGGACGCGAAAAGCGACGCGCTGAGCCAGGCGGCGCCTTACAAGCAGCGCCTTACGACCTTGAAGGCAGCCGTGCAGGCAGCGGACAGCGATGCGACGCGAGCGGCGCTGAAGGCGGCGCTGCAAGACGTGCTGAACCACTCGGGCCTGGTGATCAAGGTGGCCGTGCTGGGCACGATTGTCGACCGGCAGATTCTCAGCGACTCCCAAGCGAGCACGCTGCAAAAGGCGGTCGCGGCGGTGGACGCGCTGCCCGACGCCAGCGCCAAGAAGGTCCAGGCGGAGCAAATCTGGAACGCCGCGCCCAAGCAGGACGTGCTGCAAGCTACGGCGGACGCCATACAGAGCGGTACGGGGGCCGTGCCGAAGATCACCGGCATCGGCTTCAACCAGCCGCTCTACGCCTCGCCGTTCCAGGTCTTCGTGGACGTTACGTCGGGGACGAAGACGACGCGGGTGACGGTGCCGTACCAGCCCGACAACCCGGATGCGCTGGGGAATGGCGTGGGAGTGGCATTTGCCTCGGCACTCTCCACGCAGCCGCTGGCGGCGCCGCCCGCAGGAGCCGGCGGCGCTGTGCCGGTGATTCTGCCGGACGGAGTGGTGAACGCCGCCGGATATCAAGCCTCGATTGCCCCGGGCTCGTGGGTAGCGATTTACGGCCAGAACCTGGCGGCGGATACGCGGACGTGGAGGGCGGACGAGATTCACAACGGGGTGCTGCCGACGCAGCTGGACGGTGTGAGCGTCACGATCGACGGAAAGGCGGCGGCGATTTATTTCATCAGCCGAACGCAGATCAGCGCCCTGGTGCCCGCGGGCGCGAGTCCCGGCCTGGTGCAGGTGTGGGTGACCAACAGCGCCGGCAGCAGTGTCCCTTCGTTTGTGGAGATCGGGCAGACGGCGCCGTCGCTGTTCGAGTGGCGCGGCACGAGCGGCAAGGCGTTCGCCGTGGCAACGTACACAGACTTCCGGCACACGGGCGATCCGGCGGTCTTGCAGGACCCCGGGGCGACGCCCGCGAAACCCGGCGACGTCATCATTTTGTGGGGCACGGGCTTCGGCCCTACCGATCCGCCGACGCCGGACGGATTGGCAACTCAGCCGGCGAAGTTAGTGAACGTACCGGCGGTGACGATCGGCGGAGTCGCGGCGGAGTATGTCGGCGGCGCCGTGACTCCCGGCTTCGCGGGCCTCGACGAGATCGCGGTTCGGGTGCCGGCGGTGCCGGACGGCGAGCAGGAGGTCGTCGTGACCACGGGCGGCGCGGCGTCGCCGGCCAACGTTTATCTGAGCGTGCAAGCGCATTGATCCTCACCGATCGGGCTCGCGGTGTTTGGAGAGGAGGATCTCCAGCCCGGTCAGGCTTTCCTGGAACTCGCCATTGCGGAATCCGGTTCCGGCGATCAGCGCTACGAACTCGCTCTTCGTGTAGGCGCGTTTGAGCAGCATGAAGCGAAAGGTCAGCCTGGTGATGATGCGGTTGCAGGCGCCGAGGTTCATGCTGTCCACGGCCTGAGCGATGGATTGGCTGGATGCGTCTCTGCGGAGATCGATAATCAGAGCCTGCCCGCCGGGCTTCAGAACGCGATGCATCTCTTCGAGGGCACGCCCCCAACCTTTATAGGGCTTAACCGTCGATGCGGAAGATGACATGAGTTTGTCCTTTCTGAGGCGATCATAACGAGGGGCGGGGGCGTGGTTGAAGGCGCATTCGGCGAACGCGGAGTCGAGGCCGGCGAGTGCACGGTTGGGGCGGACGAAGGGGGTGAACTCGCGAAGGGGGCAAACCAAGGGATTTCGCGAACGGGGCAAACCAGGTCCAGACACGAATTTCGCAAGAGCGGCGAAATTCGATGCCAGTCCCTGCTTTGCAGAGTACGTTAGGGTAGGCGGCGGGGTGCAGCACCTTCCTTTACTAGAAAAATCGGGACACCTGATAGAATCATGGCAAACGCCATGAGCTCGGACAAGCAGGGCCTATTCACGACCGAGGACGGACGGAACCTGATGTTCACGTTCATCCTGGTGACCACGTTGTTCCTTCTGTGGGGATTCTGCAACGGAATGATCGACGTGATGGACAAGCACTTCCAGGAGGAGCTGAACCTGAACAAGGCGCAGTCGGCCTGGGTGCAGTTCGCCCATTATCTGGGCTATTTCCTGATGTCGCTGCCGGCGGGCTGGCTGGCGAGCAAACTGGGGTACAAGGGCGGCATCATCGCGGGGCTGCTGCTGGTGGCGACGGGCGGATTCTGGTTCATTCCGGCCACGCATATCAATGCCATGGTGCACCAGGGGACGGTTTCCTCGACGACGGCGTTCGTGGCGTTCCTGGCAGGTGTCTGCATTATCGCGACGGGGCTGACGTTCCTCGAGACCATCGCGAATCCATACACGACGGTGCTGGGGGACCAGCGCTTTGCGGCGACGCGCATCAACCTGGCGCAATCGTGCAACGGGGTGGGCTGGATCCTGGGGCCGATCGTGGGCAGCATGTACTTCTACTCGAAGGACGCGGCGGGCCACAACACGGGCAGCCAGACCCTCTACATTCCGTATGTGGGGGTGGCGGTGGTGGTGCTGATCATCGCGGTGGTGTTCTTCTTCGCCAATATTCCGGACATCAAGACGGAGGACGATTATCACCTGGACGACGCGGCTCCGGGAGCCTCGCACTCGATCTGGAAGCACCCGCATTTCGTGATGGCGGTGGCGGCGCAGTTCCTGTACGTGGCGGCGCAGGCGGGAGTGTTCAGCTTCTTCATCAACTACATGACGGCGGAGGTGCCGGCGATTCCGGGGTCGTGGAGCGCGGGGATGGCGAACCTCTCGGCGCACTCGGGGTTCCTGCACGACTGGCTGCAGGGGTGGTTCGACACGAGCGCGGCGGGCGTGATTTCGCTGAGCAACAAGGGGGCGTCGAACGTGGCCTCAGTGGGGCTGATCTGCTTTCTGATCGGGCGCTTCACGGGCGCGGGGCTGCTGAAGAAGTACTCGGCGCACAAAATCCTGGGGCTGTACGGGGCGGCGAACGTGGCGATGACGCTGCTGGTGTTCCTGAAGCTGGGCTGGATTTCGGTGATCTGCGTATTCCTGATCTACTTCTTCATGTCGATCATGTTCCCGACGATTTTCGCGCTAGGGATCTTCGGGCTGGGGGCGAGGGCGAAGAAGGCGTCGGCGTTCATCGTGATGGCGATCATGGGCGGGGCGATCCTGCCGAAGCTGATGGGATATGTGGCTGATAAGTTCGATATGTCGCGTGGATTCATCGTGCCGATGTTCTGCTTCGCGTTCGTGGCGTATTACGGGTTCAACTGGCCGAAGTTCAGCAAGGCGGAGTCGCTGGGCGAGGTAAGGATCGGGGCGGGGCACTAACCTACAGCGTCGATCGCGACCAGAGGCTGGTCAGCCCCGGTGGGCTCTGCGGGTGAACTATTCCACAATTGTGGCATCTGTTCAACGGTTGATAGGGATCTCCCCGAGGAGACCTCTTTTACTAAACCCCGGGCCGTCCCTTTTAGCATCAATCCTCAGAGATGCTTGATGCCTGCACACTCCGGCGAGTTGTCTCCTGGGCAGTCGTCGCTATCGCCATTGCACTCTGCTCGTCATGCAGCAACCGTCCAGGTGACTCCTCCTCCGGACGGAGTGCAGGGAGGGAACACACCGCCTCATCGGCCGGCAGCGCGGCGCGCCTGTCGAACGACCCTCCTGCAAACACGTTCGAACACCCTGCATTACAGGAGCAGTTGGTCCACGAAAAGTGGCACGGCGACCTCGATGGCATTGTCAACCGCCGGATTCTCCGGGTTCTGGTCGCGCCCAACAAGCTCGGATTCTATTTCGATGGGAGCGAGATCCATGGCGCCCTGTACGAGTTTTGCCAGGAATTCGAGCGCTTCCTAAACCACAAGCTCCACACCGGCAATCTCGCCATTCACCTCGTTTTCATCCCGATAGGCCGGGACAGCCTCCTGCCCAGGCTGGCAGATGGTTATGGCGACCTCGTCGCGACCATGATGGTCACGTCGAGCCAGCCTCAGTATGCCTTCGATTTCACGGATCCCCTCTACGATGACGCCAGGGCCGTCATTGTCAGCGGCCCCGGCGAGCAACTATCGCGCTTGGAGGACCTTTCCGGCCGCGAGGTCTACTACTTCAGCAATACGATCCCGTACGAAAACCTGCGCCGTCTCAGTAAAGACCTGCAACGCGACGGCAAACCACCGATTCAGCTGACTCCGGCCGCCCCTGACTTACAAGTGGAGGACTTACTGGAGATGGTGAATGCCGGCCTCGTGCCCAGGACGGTCGTGGAAGATAAAGTCGCACAATACTGGGCCAAAGTGCTGCCCAATCTGAAGATCCATTCCCACATCGTGGTGGCTGCGAGTCCCCTGGCGTGGGCCGTGCAACAGAATACGCCGCAGCTCAAATCCGTTGTCAATGAATTTATCCGGAACCATAAGATCGGCACGCTCTACGGAAACACGGTAACGGCCAAATATTTGAGCCGTATCAAATGGGTAAAAGACGCAATTGCCGGAGAGGATCTGGCACACTTTGAACAAATGGTGCGTCTGTTCCGCACATATGGCAACAAATATCATTTCCCCTATCTGCTTTTGGCTGCGCAAGGCTATCAGGAGTCCGGCCTCAACCCTGGCCTCAGGAGCAGGGCCGGGGCTGTCGGGGTCATGCAGATCAAACCGAGTACCGCCGCCGCCGACCCCATCGACATCACCGGCATTGAGAAGATCGATCGGAATATCGAGGCGGGAGCCAAATACCTTCGGTACATGGTGAGTCATTACTATGCCAACGAGCCGATGGATCAGATCACGAAGGGTCTCTTCGCGCTGGCTTCGTACAACGCCGGCCCCGACAGAATCGAAAAACTGCGCCCCCTGGCCGCCGCCGAAGGCTACGATCCCAACCGCTGGTTCAACAACGTAGAATTCATCGCCGCCCGCCAGATCGGCGCCGAAACCCCCAACTACGTCGGCAACATCTACAAGTATTACCTGGCGTACAAAATGACCATGGAACAGGACGCCCGCAGGCAGGCCTCCCGCTCCGCCCCCGTCCCCAGCCAGCCCCGATAGCCATCGAACCGCTGCCGGGCAGAGAACCAGTCATCAGCCTCATGGGCCGCGAAGGCAGTCTGGTAAGGGACCAGCAGGCAAACTAATGTCGCGCCCTGCCGATGCCTCCGCCGCATGTACTCAAAGGGAACGTGACTTCCAACGCTCGGTTACATTTTGTCGTGGGCCTGACAATGGCTATCGGAGATTGTACGGTGTGATAACCGTCGAATTGGAATCCTCTCACCCAATTGGTAGGGCAGCCCACTCTCCGGTGCAACGAGGAAGCTCACCGACGAGGAAGATAAGCGAGAATTGAGGGTCGAAAGCCTGGGAGCGGAGTAGGGAGTCGGCGTTTATCGTGATCGCCATCATTCGCAGGGCGAAGCGCGGATGTTGTCCCGCTGGCCGGCGCATATACTCCGGTTAACCTTTGGCGACTTGCTCCTGACCTGACTCAGGTCCAGAATTGTTGCTGGGTGGAGGAATCCGCGTCGTATCATCCCGCCGGACGTTCTTCGAATCCGCGCCGCCGGATTAACGCAGTCCTTTTAGCAGTATTGTGCTGGAATTCGCTGCAGGCGCAGCAGATTTGCAGTTCAACGACCGTAGATCGCACTTATAACGATGCGTGCTCCGCATGCGGCGCCGAGAAGCTCGCGGATGCCAGGATCTGCAGCGGATGGCTGGCTTCCGGGTATCGGGCATGCCTCAAACATGCGGATGCAATCTATGCCGCCTGTGTGGCAAAGCTTCCTCGGACGCCGCGACAGAGGCCGCCCGACGCGCCCTCCTCCGCTCGAATCGAGATTCTCGATCCGGTGCCGGACCTCATGCAGGGCAACCAGATCACCACTGATATCCAGACGCTCGCCACGGCGGGGACTCCAGTGACCGCCATCGCCGCCGACGGAGCCACACGGGTGGTGATCCGTCTGTGGGCGCACTCCGTCGGGGACACTCTTACGCTGACCCTGCTCAATGACCGGGGACTGCCGAGCATTTCCGCAGATGAGGATGGGACCATCGAGGTGCTTCCTGCAGGCGGACCGTCTCACGACCGGTCCGGCCCGGAGAGCGAACGCCGCCAGGCACTCGCTCAGAGTGCTACTCCGCAGATCACGGTGACGGCGGTCGGCACGGGACAGGGCCCCAGGGCATTCGCGATTTACTACCCTCCCACGAATTTCGACCGTGCGGGCAAGGACGCCAGTGCCGGACAACGCGGTATCTCGCTGCGGGTGACCATCAACAGCGGACCGGCCGCGAAGGAACCGGAATGACACCCCACCCCGGTCGGAGAGTCACTTACCGGACGCGGACATGGACGACACTCGCGCTTTTAGCGTGCTCAGGGACGCTACTTCGCGGCCAGGCCTATCTGCAGATCACCTCCCCGGTCGATGGAAGCGAGGTAGCTCCCGGCCAGACCTTGACGGTGGAAGTGAAAGCCACCGGACAGTACCAGGCAGTCGTGATTGCGGGGCCGGATCCGATCAATTACAGCAATTTTCTGACTGCGCCGCCTTATCGATTTTTGCTGGTCATTCCGGCCAACGCGCCTGCGCGGAAATATCTACTTTCCGCCGCGGGTTTCAAGGGTGGAGGCGAGTCGGACGAGTCCGTCCCCATTACGATCGATGTGGAGCGGCCGGACGCGCCGGACGCGCTAACTCTCGAGCCCGCGCACCCGATGTTTCTCTATATCGGCGACGTCACGGATCTCAGCGTCAGGGGCGCCTTCCCCGACGGCAATCATCTGGATCTCACTTACTCGACGAAGACTACTTACTCATCCGATACGCCGGGCGTGGTCACTGTCACGAGCTTCGGAAGCGCGAAGGCAGTCGGCGCCGGGTCCGCTAACATCACGATCAGCCACCGGGGCCGGCATATCACCGTAAGGGTCGTCGTGCCTAACGTGGGGCGTGGCAAGTAACTCGGAACTCGCAAAAGGGCAAACCAGGGACAGGCTACGAATTCGCAAAAGCGGCGAAGTTCGAAGCCTGTCCCTGCTTTGCGGCGTGAGCCGTTACGGAGGGTGATGGAGCAAGAGCTTAGAGCTTGCGCTTGAAGTAATCCACGGTGGCCTGGTAGGCGGTAAGCCAGGTGCGCCAGAGAAGGAAATCGTGGATTTCGTCGGGGAAGACTAACTCTTCGACGTCGACTCCCTGTTTGCGGAGGGCGTCGTTTAAGACTACCGTCTGGTTGAAGTGGACGTCGCGGTCGTCGTCGCCCTGGATCAGGAGGACGGGGGAGCGCCAGTCCTTCACGAAGGCGAGCGGGGACGAATCGAAGGCCAGTTGGTAGTCGGGGGCGCCTGCGGGAATCTCGAGCTCGGTGGCCCAGTCGTGGACGCCGTGGAAATCGACGCCGGCGGCGAACATGTCGGAGGCGCGGGCCAGTGCCATGGCGACGAGATATCCGCCGTAAGAGCCGCCCCAGACGCCGATGCGGGCGGGGCCGACGTCGGGACGGGAGCGCAGATAGGTGCCGGCGCCCTGGACGTCGTTGTACTCGCTGCCGCCGTTGGCGCCGTAGTGGAGGGCCTCGCGGAAGTTCAGGCCGTAGCCGGTGCCGCTGCGGTAATTCACGGACAGCACGATGTAGCCGGAGTTCGCGAGGTACTGGTTGAGCGCGTACGCATTCGAGTAGTAATACATGGGGTGCCAGCCGAGGAGCATCTGGCGGCGGGAGCCTCCATGGAAAAAGACGATGGCGGGGGAGCGGCCGGCAGGGTGCTGCGGCGGCAGGAATAGCTGGCCGTGAATAGGGATGCCGTCGGCGCTGGAGAAGACGACCTGCTGCGGCGTGACCATGTAGGCGGAGGGGAAATCGGCGGGGGGGTCGAGGTCGTGGTCGCCGATGGCGACGTGGAGAGGACGGCGGGCGTCGGAGCGCAGGAATGCAATGGCGCCGGTAGTAGTCACGGCGGGGTGGGTTTCGATGCCTTCGCCGGAGGTGACAGCCTCCGGCGTGCCGCGGTTGGTCGAGACCTTCCACAAATGACGGCGATCGATGTCGTCCTGGTTCGAGGAGTAAACCACCTCGCCGCCTGTGGGAGAGAGGGCGGCGTCTTCGACTTCGAAACGTCCGGGGGTGAGGAGCTCGGGCTTGCCGCCATTGGCGGAAATCGAGTAAAGATGCGTCCAGCCGCCGGCTTCCCAGGGGAAGACGATGCGATCGCCGGCGGTCCACATGATCTGATGGCCGGCAGTGATGCCGCGGAAGACGCTGCCGGGGCCGGAGTTGGCGCGCCAGATCTCGCGTCCCTGGCCGGTATCGACCGCGGCGACGCGGATGGACCAGGGCTCGCCTTCGCGGTGAGGCTCGCGGGGCACACGCAGGCCGCTGCTGGGGATGCGGGCGAACGCGATGCGGTGGCCGTCGTGAGACCAGACGGGGAAGAGATCGACGTCGGTCGAGGGGTCGAGATAGCGAAGCGTGGAGCCGGCGACATCGTAGACGCCGATGAAACCGTGGTCGCCGCGATTGCTGGTGAAGGCGAAGCGGGCGCCGTCGGGCGACCAGACGGCGGGGCCGGAAGCGCCGCGGGCCTTGAAGACTTCAGTGGGAGCGGTGCGGCCGTCGAGGGGCGCCCACCAGAGGTGTCCCCCGCGAAGGAAGGTGACGCGTCCGCCGGCGGGCGCGACGGAGGGCGAATTGCCTTCGGAGATTTTGCGCGGGGCGCCGCCACCGAGCGCGACGATCCAGACGTCCTGCGTAGCGCCGCGGGGGTCGAGCGTGGGGTTGGGGACTTCGCCGGCGCGGTTGGGATCCTGGCCGCGGACATAGACGATGGCGGAGGCGTCGGGAGTCCAGCGGAGGTCGGTGAGGTCCTGGCCGTCGTCGGCGGTGTACGGAGTGAGCTTGCGGGCCTGGTAGCGGGGCGGCTCGGCCACCATGATATTGCGAACGCCGCGGGCGTCGGAGACCCAGGCGACCTTGCCGCCGGCGGGCGCGGCGGTGAGCTCGGTGGGGAAGGCCGCGCCAAGCACCTGGTCGAGGGTGAAGGGAGGCTGGGCGGCGGAGGCGCACGCGGCGAGGGCGAGCGCGGGCAGGAGCTTCATAACCTCAGGATAGCGGGAAGGGGGGCATAGTATCATTGCCTCTATCCGGTAGGAGGTTTCATGCACTCGGCCTTGCAGGATTTGCGTTATGCCCTGCGCATGCTGCGCAAGAATCCGGTGGTGACACTGGTGATCGCGGCATCGCTGGCGATCGGAATCGGAGCGAACTCGGCGGTGTTCAGCGTGGTGGACGCGCTGCTGCTCCGTCCGCTGCCCTACCCCGAGCCGGGGCGGCTGGCCGCGGTTTGGCTGCACTCTCCGGGAATCGGAATCTTCCGCGACTGGCCGTCGCCGGGCCAATACATCGACATACAGAACGAGAACCACTCGTTCGAACAGATGGCGCTGGCGCAGACCCGGCCCTTCACGCTGACCGGGAGGGAGCAGCCGGAACTGATCGACGGAATGCGCACGCAATCGAGCCTGCTGCGGATGTTCGGGGCCAGGCCGCTGCTGGGCCGCCTGCTGACGCCGGACGAGGATAAGCCCGGCAAGCCGGCGGTCGCGATTTTGAGCGACCGCCTGTGGAAGCGGCTGTTCAACTCGGACCCTCACATCGTCGGCAGGACGATCACGCTCAACGGAAACGCGGTCACGGTGGCGGGAGTGCTTCGCCCGGAGTTCACGGTGAACGCGGAGGTGCTGCCGTCGGAAGGGCCGATGGACAAGGTGGACGTGTATCTGCCGCTGCCTTTGGGGGCGGATGCCGTGCAGCGGCGCGGGGATGAGAACTATAACATCGTGGTGCGGCTGAAGCGCGGAGTTACGGTTCAGCAGGCGCAGGCGGATATCGACGTGATCGCCAGCCGGATCCGCGAGAAGGACAAGCGCGACCGCACCTTCGGCATGCACGTGGTGGGGCTGCAGGAGCAGGTGGTGGGGGACGTGCGCCGGGCGCTGCTGGTGCTGCTCGGGTCGGTGTCGCTGGTGCTGTTGATTGCGTGCGCGAACGTGGCGAACCTGCTGCTGACGCGGTCGGCCGGAAGGGAGAAGGAAGTCGCGATCCGCACGGCGCTGGGCGCGAGCCGGCAGCGGCTGGTGCGGCAGCTGCTGACCGAGAGCATTCTGCTGGCCCTCCTGGGAGGCGCGGCCGGCCTGGTGATCGCCAAGTGGAGCCTCTACCTGCTGAAGAGCATGAATCCCGGGAATATTCCGCGATTGGAGGAGATCCATATCAGCGGCGCGGTGCTGGCGTTCACCTTCGGCGTTTCGCTGGCGACCGGGGTTCTGTTCGGCGTAGCGCCGGCGTGGAGGGCGGGCCGCCTGGACCTGAACCAGTCGCTGCGGGCGGGGGGCCGCAGCGGCAGGAGCGAAGGCGGCATGCTGCTGGCGAGCCACCGTCTGCGGGGCCTGCTGGTGGTGTCGGAGCTGGCACTCTCGCTGATGCTGCTGATCGGCGCGGGGCTGCTGATCCGCAGTTTCATTCGACTGCAGGGCGTGCCTCCGGGCTTCGCGACCGAGAACATCCTCTCGATGCGGGTGGTCGCCAACGGCCCGAAGTACCGGTCGGACAAGGCGGTGATGCAGTTCTATCAGGAAGTAGAGCGACGGGTCGCGCGCCTGCCGGGAGTGAGAGGCGTCGGGGAAGTGTCGGTGCTGCCGCTGACGGGTTCCATCGGGTGGGGGCAGATCAATGTAGAGGGATACCATCCAGCACCCGGCCAGGAACTGCAGGTGGACCTGCGGACCGCCAGCACCGATTATTTTCGAACGATGGAGATTCCGCTGGTGCAGGGCCGGTTCTTCTCGGAGCACGACACAGCCGATTCGCAGCAGGTGGTGATCATCGACGCCAAATTCGCGCAGCGGTTCTGGCCGCACGAGAATCCGATCGGAAAGCATCTCTGGTTCAACCCGAAGAAGCCGTTTACGATTGCGGGGGTGGTAGGCGTGGTCAAGCAGTACGGCCTGGATGTGGACGGCAAGATTGCGACCTACTTTCCGGAGAGCCAGCAGGGCGACGGCGGGCTGTACCTGGTGGCGCGCTCCACGTCGGACCCGGCCGGACTGGCGGGTGCGATCACGCGGGAGGTGCACGCGGTGGAGGCAAACGCGGTGGTATTTGAAATCCGAACCATGCAGGACCGCCTGCGGGATTCGCTGGCCCGCCAGCGTTTTGCGAGCACGATGCTGGCCGCGTTTGCGGCGTTCGCGCTGCTGCTGGCGGCGGTGGGCGTTTACGGCGTGATGTCGTACATGGTGACTCAAGGAACGCACGACATCGGCGTGCGCGTGGCGCTGGGCGCGCAACCGGGCAACATCGTCGGCCTGGTGGTGCGGCAGGGCATGCGACTGGCGGCGATCGGGATCGCGGTGGGGCTCGCAGCCGCGGCGGCTTTGACCCGGGTGATGGCCAGCCTGCTGTTCGGAGTGCGCGCGACGGACGCCGTGACGTTCGGCGCCGTCGCCGCGATCATGGCGGTGGTGGCATTGGCGGCGACCGCTATTCCGGCGCGGCGCGCGACGAGTGTGGATCCGATCGTCGCGTTGCGGGATGAATAGCGCCGCGCGATCGTGGCCGGACCAGGAATGCTAGCAGGGGGGAGGTACCGCACGGCAAGGCGTCGAGGCGGCGGAAACAGTTCTTTACAAGAATGGCCGCCGAGCCTATTCTTGTTCCCAATGCTTTGCACACACGTAACTGGGAAACTGCGCGCGGCCAGCCTTCTGCTCTGTCTGGCAGGCGTTGCCGCCGCGCAAAACACGCCACAAAACGCGCCACAAAATACCTGGATTCGCGTCACCACGGTCAAGATCAAACCCGACATGGTCCAGGAATGGCGGGAGATCCAGAAGAACGAAATCGTGCCCGCATACAAGAAGGCCAATATCGCGGCATACAACGTCTGGCAGACTTCGATCTTCGGCGACAGCTACGAATACACACTCGTGGCGTCGATTCCGAAGTTCGAACAGTTCGACGGCGACAGCCCACTGGTCAAAACGATGAAGCCGGAGGACCGGGTGCGGCTGGGCAACAGGCTGACCAAATGCATCGTCAGTTCCCACAATTCAGCTTTACTGATGCAGCAAGACACCTCTATCAGGAAGGACGGCGCGGCGATTCCCGCGACTGTGTTAGCTTTTTAGCTGGAATGCGACTTTCTCCAGCGTTGAAGACCGGTATTGTGATCGCCGCCTGCTTGTGTGTCTACGGGCAGAACAAGGAGGCGGCCATCGAAGTGAAGGGGCTGCCTCCGAGGGCGACGCCGGCCGACTATCAGGCACATGGCCAGGCAGGGGCGGTAGCGGTGGGCGCGGAGTTCGCAGGACACTCGATCCCGACGCCGCAAGGACCCCTCACCACGGAAGAGTACGTCGTGGTCGAAACGGGGCTGTTCGGGGCGCCGGGCGCGCGGGTTACGATATCGTCGAACGACTTTTCGCTCCGCATTAACGGGAAGAAGACGCCCTTGCCGAGCCAGCCGTACGGGTTGGTGATCGGGTCGGCCAAGGACCCGGAGTGGCAGCCGCCGGCGGCCGCACCGAAGTCGAAGACCAGCCTGGGCGGGGGCGGCGGTCAGGGCGAGACGAACGAACCGCCGGCGCCGGTGGCGATCCCGATCGGGGTACAGCGCGCGATGGCCCAGCGGGTCCAGAAGGCCGCGCTGCCGGAAGGCGAGCGGACGCTGCCGGTGGCGGGGCTGATTTTCTTCCAGTACCGCGGCAAGTCCAAGGGCATTCATTCGGTCCAGTTAATCTACGAGGGTCCGGCCGGAAAGGCTACGCTGGCGCTCCAGCCGTAGCCGGAGCGGGCTCCACGTTCCGCCCCGGCTGATCCCGGCCGTCCGCGCCTTCTACTTGCGGCCCGCGCGGCGTCCGACACCCGTTCCGCCGCCCGTACCGGGCACGTGGATGGGACCGGAACCGTCCTGCGGCCCCAATTTCTTGCCGCCACGCTGTCCGGATTTCGAGCCCTGGGGGCAGTTCGGGTTGGGCGTGGGCGCCGGGTTATTCTGCGCAAGCGCCGCGCCTGCCGCCATCGTCAAAAGCGCCATTATCGTGAGGATGTTCTTTTTCATCGAAGGATTCCTTTCTGACTCCGTCTCCAGCAAGGCACCCTCGACGCCAACTGCACTTTCTCACGGAATCAACCAGTTGCATTGAGGGGCCCTGCAAACCTCGCGCGCCGGAGGTTGCGTACCGCGCAAGCCTGGCGGCCCCGCACACCAGGGACACGTGTTGCGGGAAATCCTTTGTGCAGGTGCAATTTGGAGAAGGACGAGGATGACTAGCGGTTTCGGCCGGCGCCGCGCCCGAAGCCGCCGCGCCACACGGGCCAGCCACGCTCATCGCGAAACGTTACGGTCCGCTTCCCGGCGACGAAGGTGACCTGCGCGGCAAGAATCCAATCCTCCAGCTTATAGCCTTTGACGGCGACTTCCTGGCCGGTTTTGGGATTGAAATTCTCAGCGATCAGAAAGGGCATCGGACCGAGGTAGACGCGCGTGGTTTCGGCGCCGTGCTTCAGTTCGAAATACGGCATGCCCTCCCGCGCGACGATGTGGATTTGTCCGACAGTCCCAGAGATCTCGACAGGCTTTCCGGCGGACGCCGGCGGAGCCATCTGGGAATAATCCGCATTTCCGCCGCAGCAGTTCCGCGTCTGCGCTCCTAAGGGGATGCAGGCGGCCGAAAGTAAGATGGCGGCAAAGCGGACCATGAGATCTCCGTCCTGCCTTCTCGCACACGATCTGCCAACCGGAAGCATCTCAAAAGTCGCGATGTCCCGGCCGGAACCGCGCACGATTTGCGCGCATCCCCTGCCGGGCTGCGCGGAGAACTCGCGCGGCTGCGGGATGCTGTCGACCGGTGCATACGGACCGCAGCGCGTGAATGCGTCACCAAAGCGCTGAGAAGTGAATCATAAACAGGTGGCCCGCTTCCGCAGACAGATGGTGCCCCGGGTAGTCCTGCCTCTGGTTATGGCAGCTCTTCCCGTAGTGCTGCTGTTCAGTTCGGTGCGGACGCTGCGGGAACTCAACGAGCAGCGCGCCATCTACCTGCGGCACCGCGTTTCGCTCCTCGTCTCCCGGCTGGAAAACCTGGGTCCGGCACTGGACACCCAGTCGCTCCGGGAGCGCCTGGGCGAAGAGGAACCTTACCTGGTGGATCTCCATATCGTCTCCCGCCCCGACGAACCCGGCGCCGCCGATCTGGCGGCTCTCTGGAAGGGACGGGAGCTTTTCCGCACCGAGCTGACCCGGACGGCCTTCCGCGCCGACGTGCCGTTCCATGCGGAGGGCGGCATGCACATCGCCCGCATCGAACTCGACCCGGCCGCCGCGGACTTCCTGCTGGTCCACGGCCGCCACAACGTCATCGTGGCCTCGATCAGCGGGCTGGTGCTGGTACTGCTCTCGGTGTACGCGATGTGGGCGATGCGCCGCGCGGCAAGGCTGCAGGTCCGCCAATTGGAACTGGAGCATCTGGCGCACATCGGCAAGATGTCGGCCGTGCTGGCTCACGAGATCCGCAACCCGCTCGGAACGATCAAAGGCTTTATACAGCTGGCCGGCGAGCGAGCCGGCGAACCGGCCCGCAGCCTGCTCGACCGCGCCGTTTCCGAGACCCAGCGGCTCGAGGACTTAGTAAAGGATCTCCTGGCTTACGGGCGCCCGTCCCCGCCACAGTGGGAAGAGGTGCACTGGGACCGGGTGGTGTCCGCTGCCGAGGCCCATGCCCGCCAGCTGATTGGCGACCGGCCGGTCCGGCTCAAGATTTCCGCGGAGCCGCTGGTATGGCGCAGCGATCCGGCGCTGCTCGAACAGGCGCTGCTGAACCTCGTCCGCAACGCGGTAGAGGCGATTCCATCCGGCGCGCCGGGTGAAGTTTCGCTCCAAGCCGAGCGAAACGGGGCGGGCGAAATTGCGATCCGGGTCCGCGACACGGGCGACGGATTCACTGCCGCCGTGCGGGAACGCCTGTTCGAGCCGTTCCTCACCAGCAAGGCGTCCGGCACCGGCCTCGGCCTGGCAATCACCCGCAAGTTAGCGGCTTCGCTTGGGGGGACACTGGAACTGCGGCCGGGGCGGGAGAAGGGCGTCGAGGCGACTCTGCGCTTTCCCGTCGCGACCACAAAAGTCACTTATGGCAACGATTCTGATCGTGGATGACGATGCGGGCTTCCGCGCTTTGATGGACACCATCCTGCAAGGAGAGGGCTACGAGACGGAATGCGCGGCTTCGGCGGCTGAAGCTCTGGCGGCGGGAAGGCGCCGCAGCTTCCACCTGGTCGTCACCGACCTGAAGCTGCCCGACGGCAGCGGGCTGGATGTGCTGCGCTACTGGAAGCAGGAGATGCCGGAGATTCCGGTCGTCGTGATCACGGGGTTCGGTACGGTGGCCTCGGCTGTCGAGGCCATGAAGCTCGGGGCCGCCGATTACCTGGGCAAGCCGCTCAGCAGCCCCGACGAGCTGCGCATCGTGGTTCGAAAGGCGCTGGACCATAACCAGACCCTGCGCGAGTGGGATGTCCTGCGCGAACAGGAGAACGCGCGATTCTCCTGCTCTGACCTGATCGCGGGCGATCCCGCCATGCTCCGGGTCGTCGAGCTGATGCGCAAGGTCGCCCCGACTCACGCCACGGTCCTGATCAGCGGCGAAAGCGGTACCGGCAAGGAAATAATCGCGCGCTGCATCCACCGCAACAGTCCGCGGGCACAGCGCGTCTTCGTACCGGTGAACTGCGCGGCACTGTCGCCCACGTTGATCGAGAGCGAGCTGTTCGGGCACGAGCGTGGAGCCTTCACCGGCGCGGCCGGGCAGCACGCGGGACGCTTTGAACGGGCCGCCGGAGGCACACTGTTCCTCGACGAGATCGGCGAGCTGGAAGCGGGGCTCCAGGCGAAACTGCTCCGCGTGCTTCAGGAAAAGACATTCGAGCGCGTGGGCGGGACGCGCCAGATAACGGCCGACGTCCGCATCCTCGCCGCCACCAATCGCGACCTGAAACAATCCGTGGCGGACGGCAAGTTCCGCGAGGACCTCTACTACCGGCTCAGCGCATTCCCCATCGAGATTCCCCCGCTGCGGGAGCGCGCTTCCGACATCCGCCGGCTGGCTCGGTTCTTCCTGGATCGCGCGTCCGGCGAGTTGAGCAAGCCGGGGCTCACGATCTCCCCGGAGGCGGAGAGCGTACTGATGGACTACGGGTGGCCGGGCAACGTCCGCGAGCTGCAAAACAGCATGGAGCGGGTGGCCATACTATGCGACGGCCAGGTGGAGCCGGACGATCTCCCGGTCACGCGCACCGGACCCGCACGCCCGGTGCTTTTCAAGGACATCGAGCGCCAGGCGATCGAGGAGGCCCTGGCGGAGAACCTCGGCAACCGTACCCGCGCCGCGAAGCAACTCGGAATCAGTGTGCGGACCCTGCAGTACCGGCTGAAGGAATACAACCTGTGAAGGAGAAAAGGGAGAAAAGGGGACAGACGCATTTTCCGGGTTCGCCAAGAAATCTGTTCGGGACTGATCGATAGAAAAAATGCGTCTGTCCCCTTTTCCCCCTATTGCACTGCCACGGTCACGGTATTGGCCTGGTGCTGGTCCACCTTGAGGACTACGTTCGCGATGCCGGCGCCTCGCAGGTTCAACGTCAGGGGTACGTTAATCTGATCCAGGCCGGCGTATTGCGACTGGGGGCCGGCGTAGAGAGCGGGCACGCTGATGCCGTTGATCGTCACCAGGACATTGTCGAGCGAACTGCGGTTGCGGATCCCCGTGGCGTAGAGCGTCAGATAGACGGGCGTGTCGATTCCGACGTCGACGGGCACGGGCCGGCATGGCGAGATGCTGCAATCGAACAGGGTGACAGGGGATTGCTGTGACGGGTCGCCGGCATTGACGCGGATGGCCGTGGCGGCGGCCAGTCCCGTGCCGGCGCCATTCAGGCTAAACAGGCCGGGAGCGACCTGTCCCACGGCGCCGATGGCCGTCAGAGATGGGGAGGGACCGCCAGTGATGGTGAACGTGGCGACACCGGTAGCCATGCCCGCGGGCATGAGGAAGTTGATCTGGCCGGGGGACACATAGAGCAGCGGAGCGGCGGCCGAGGTTCCGGCGGAATCCTGGACGGTGACCGTGACGCCTCCGAGCGAAACCGGCAGCGGCTGCGATTCGGCTTTTTGCGTGGTGGATGCCAGGTTGGCGCCGAAAATGGACCCGAGCGACTGCGGCGCCACTACGGCGATGCCCGCCGCCGCCGATTGCACCACGATGGACTCCTCGAGGCCGTAGTAGCGCGCCATCCAGTACGGCAGGATGTAGTCGATTCCGGCAGACTCGATGATGCCGGCTCCTCCGACGGCAAGTTGGAAGGGGCTTCTCTGCCACAGGAAATCGGTGGGCGGACGCAGCCACACGGGCACCGGCTGGCAGGCCTGGCCGCCGCAGACCGGAACGACGCTGCTGAGATCCACGCCGAAATCCCGCCGCAGCCGCAGCAACCAGGCATCCAGAAGGGCGAGAGTCTGGCTGTCGCGCGCCGTGTTCGAGCCGTTCAAGGCAAGGTCGATGATATTGAAGAAGGCATTCTGGTGCGGCGCGGTATGGTCCCGCAACAGGGTGTATGCGGACTGATAGATGGTTTTCGCGGAGCTGGCTTCCAGGCGGATCAGGTTGTAGAGGTCGATGTAATCCAGATTGAATTTGAAATAAGAGCTGTCGCTGGCGGTATCGACGCCGATGGGAGCGGGCACGGTGGTCGCGAGCAAAACACGCTGGGTTTCGTAGCTGACGCTCGAGAAGTGGTCGGAGTTGACATGCCGGCCGATCGCCAGAAAGGTCTCGATCTGGTCGGGGCGGACGAGAAACGACGTGCTGCTGCTGCCGTCCGGCATGACGACCGACCAGTTGTTGCCGTTCAGAAAGTCGACGAGGCGCGTGACCAGGTCGCTGATGGAGCTTTTGATCGCGGCGTCGGTGACCATGTCGTAGGCCACGGCCAGGCCGAACAATGCGCCGCAGTATTCGTCGCGCGACGTGTTGCCGACCCAGATCCAGCCGGCCGCGCTGTTGGTGTGGACGCCGTTGGCAACCTCCTCGCTGCTAATCCCGGCGGCGTAGGGCGAATCGACGGGCACCATGCAGCGGGCCAGAAGGTTGGTTCCGGTGACATCGGCCAGGCCTTTGAGGCCGGCAATCGCCGCCTTCAGGTTGTTTAACGCGTCGGGCGCCTGGGTGACTTTGTAACGGAAAGCCTCGGCGGCCAGGTAGTGGCCGGTCCAGAGCGCCGAATCGCCGCAGCGCGTGTAGCCGGCGATCTGGTCGCTATTGGTGAGCGTGAAGATCGGGTCGAGTATCGCTCCGAACGGCAAGTGCCGGGCCTGGATGTTGGCGGTGATGGCGAGCGCGTCGGACTCGGCGGCGCGGCCGGGCGGTGCGGCCAGGATAATTGCACCAAATGTAAACAAGGATCTAGCGAGCATGCGTCTCCCTGTTCACATTGGACGTGCGCCGGGAGCGAAGCCCCCGGCTAAGCTATGGGGCGAGTGTATTCCGCTTCACACTCACGGCTCGACGGTCTGGATCTCGGCTTTGGGCCGCGGGGGATAGGCGTAGACGGTGACCAGGCTTTCACTGCCGTCGAGGCCGATGGCTTTGACGCCGAATTTGACGTCGTCGATGGACACGTCTTTCAGAGTGTAGCGGTCGACTTTGCCGACGTAGATCTCCTGCTCCCAATAGGGGGAGGTGGTGGGGCGGATCATGACGGCGTAGCCTTTGATGTTGTCGTCGGGGCCGGTGGGCTTCCAGCTCAGCACGGCGTCGTAGCCGGAGCCGCGGGCGATCATGGGGATGGGGCGGCGGGGGGCGGCAGCGGCGCCGGCACGGCCGGCGGCGGGGATGCGCATCACGTTGGGCGGCTTGGGAGCGAGGGCCAGGCTTGCTGCAACGGCGGCATTCACTTTGGCAACCTTGGCGGTGTAGGGGACCGACATGTTCTCCAGCAGGTCGGTATCGTGGTGCTGGTTGGCGTAGATCTCGTTGGGCGTGGAGATGCGGACCGCGGCGAAGCCTTCCAATTGAAAGGGAGTGTGATCGCCGCCGCGGCCCAGGCGGTCCTGCATGAAGACGGTGTCCACGCGCATCGACGGGATGTAGCGCTCGGCCACCTCGCGCATGTAGCGGGAAAGCTGCTGGGAGGGAGAGTCCATCGACTCGTCGCTATAGACCTCGACCGCGCTGTTGCCGGTGCGGCCGTTGCCGGCGGTGTCGGTGCCGATGATGTCGTTGTTGAGCACGGCTTCGATGACGCGGTTCTCCTTCTTGGCCTTGGCGGACATGAGGGAGCTGCCGACGAGTCCCTGCTCTTCCCCGGCGAAGGTGACGAAGACGAGGGTCTTGTCGAACTCGTACTGGCTCATCACACGCGCCAGCTCCATGACGGCGGCGGTGCCGCTGCCATCGTCGCAGGCGCCGGGGGCGGGCAGCGCGGCGTTCTTCTCGAAGTCGGCGGGGGTCAACTGGACGGGGGGCTCGCCGGGCTCGGCGGGGGGCCGGCGCGCTCCGAGATTGAGCGAGTCATAGTGGCCGGTCACGAGCACCTGCGTTTCGGGATACTTCGTGCCGGGCAGCACGGCCACCACGTTCCACAGGTCCACATCCTTGAAGATGCGCTGGCCCTGCTTCTTCACGCGGTACTTGTCGAAGCTCACCTGGAGGCGCGGGCTGTAGCTTTTGAACTCGTTGAAGATCCACTGGCGGGCGGCGCCGATTCCATGGTTGGGGTCGTCCTGGGTGGACATGGTGTTGCGCGTGCCGAAGCTGACGAGCTTCTCAATGGTGGCCTTGATGCGGGCCTCGGAAACTTCGTCCACAATCTTCGAGATTTTCGGATTTACGGCGTTCTGGTCGGCGGTGGTGAAAGGGGCCGAGAACGATAGACAGGCAGCCAAAGCGATCAATCGTCTGAATGTGCGCATTGAGACCTAGAATAACTTATTCTTCGCGCAAAATTTCCAGCGGCTTCCGGCCGAGAACGCGGAAACTGGCGGCCCATCCCGCGCCGGCGGCGACGGCGGCGGCGAGCGCGACGGCCAGGAGATTCGCGGAAAGATCGGGGTGGTATTCGATATCGAGCAGGCGCCGGACGATGAGAGCGGCGAAGCCGGTAGCGAGCGCGCTGCCCATGACGCCGGCCACGGCGCCGAGAGCGAGGAACTCGACCGAAAAGATCCAGGCGATACGGCGGCGCGTGGCGCCCAGGGTCTTGAGAATGACGACCTCGTGCATGCGGCGGAAGCGCGTGCCGGCGATGCTGGAGGCCACCATGACGGCGCCGGCCAGGATGGTGAAGGCCGAGATGAAGCGGATGATGGCGGCGATGCGGGAGACCACGTCCTGCACGATCTGCATGACGTCGGCCACGTTGACCACGGTGATAGTGGGGTAGCGCTGGTAAAGGACGCGCTGGAGCGCGGGGACGTCGGCGGGCTTCACGCGGGCGCTGCCATAGTAAACGGCGGGCATGCCCTGCAACTGACCGGGGCTGAAGTAGAACTCGAAGCGCGCGGACATGCGCAGCGATTCGGTGCGCTGGATGCAGGCGACGCGCGTGCGGAGGGAGTGGCTCCAGATGTCCCAGTCGATGGTGGAGCCGGGGCGCAGGCCGAGGATTCGGGCGGCTTCCTCGCTGGCGCAGACCTGCGGGTCGCGCGAGCCGGCGGGCCACCAGGCGCCTGAGAGGATTTCGGTCTCCTCGGGTTTTTCGTTCAGCTCCGTGACGGAGCGGGTGCGGAGGAAGCGGCGGCCGTAATCGCGCAGGCCGAGCCGGTCGAGGGGAGCGCCGTCGATGGCGGTGATGCGCGCGGCGACGGCGAACGCGACGTCGGGGGCCGACTTGACGCCGGGCTGGGATTCGATGAGGCGCCCGATCGCCTCGCGCTCGGAGCCGGGGATGTCGAGGAGGAAGACGTTGGGCATGCCGGGCGGCGCACTGCCGCGGATCTGGAGGACCAGGGACTGCTCGACCAGGAAGACGGCCAGCGTGAACATGACGCCCGACGCCGAGCGCGACCACCGCGGCCTGCGACTGGCTGCCGGGACGGTAGAGATTGGCGATGCCGTGGCGCAGCACCGGCGGCAGGCTGCGCGGGAGCAGGCGGAGGAGACGCAGGAAGAGCCATCCGGCGAGCCAGAGGAGCGCGATGCCCAGCGAGAGGCCGATGGTGAAGACGGCGCCGGTGCGGAAGGCGTCGCCGAATGAGCCTTCGGTGAGGGTGCCGGCGACGGCTCCGGTGCCGAGGAGGATGACGGCGCGCAGCAGAATGGGCAGGCCGCCCGGCCTGCCCCACTTTTCGACGGAGCGGCGGAGGACGAGGGCGGGGCGGACATCGCGGATGGAGAGCAGCGGCGGCAGGGTGAAGAGCAAGCGTGATGAGGCAGGCGACGGCGATGCCCTGCAGGGCGGGCCAGGCGTCCCACGAGGCGGCGATATCGACGGCGAAATACTTCGCGATCATGGGCGGGAAGGCGGCGGCCACGGCGACTCCGGCGATGGCTCCGAGGATGCCTCCGGCGAGGCCCAGCAGAAGGGTTTGGGCGGTGTAGATCTTGATCACCTGGGTGGAGCGCGCGCCGATGCATTTCATGACGGCGATGGAATCGAGCTTCTGCTGCAGGTGGCCGTGCATGGCGCTGGCCACTCCCATGGCGCCGATTACGAGGGCGATCAGGGCGATGAGGCTGAGGAACGTCTCGGCGCGGTTGAGTCCGCGGGTGATGATGGGATGGGTCTGGCGGTAATCCGCGATGGTGGCTTCGGGGAAGGCGTCTTTGAGGGCCAGGCGGACCTGCTCGACGCCGGGGCCGCCGGAGGGCGGGAGTTTGAAGAGATAGCGTTCGGAGGCGCGGCTGCCGAGGGTGATGAGGCCGGTGCGGTCGAGCCCGGCGCGGGTGAGCATGACGCGCGGGCCGACATTGAGGCTGCCGGTCATACGGTCGGGCTCGGCGGCGACCACGCCGGCGATGCGGAAATCCTGGCCGCCGATGCGCAGGGTGTCGCCGGTGCGGACGTTCAAGCGGATCAGCAGGTCATCGGAGACGACCACGGTGCCGGCGTCGAGCGCCTGGCGGAGCGGGCGGGCGGGGTCGAGCTTCACTTCGCCGTAGAACGGGTAGGCGGCGGGATCCACGGCCTTGACGGAGATCAGCAGCGGATCGGCCACGGTCTTGGACGACGCCATGGTGACGGTTTCGGTGATCCAGGTGCGGCGGACGCCTTGGGCGGCGAGGCGGTCGAGCGCGGCCTGCTGTTCGGGCGAGGGGAGGGCGAAGACGCGGGCGGTGAGGTCGCCGGCCATGAGAGTGCGGGCCTGGCTGAGGAGCATGCGCCGGAAGGAGCGGCTGAAACCGCGCACGCCGGTGAGCGAGCCGACTCCGACGGCCACGGCCAGGATGACGAAGAGGAAGCGCACGCGGGCGGCGCGCAACTCGCGCCAGGCGATGCGGAGGGCGGCTTTCCAGGAGAGGCCGGAGGTCATTGGCTGACGACCAGGCCGTCGCGCAGGACGATGCGGCGGTCGGCGCACTCGGCCAGGGACTGCTCGTGGGTGACGAGGACGAGGGTCGCGCCCTGTTCGCGGTTCATCGCCAGGAGGAGGTCGAGGACGACCTTCCCGGTGGCGGAATCGAGATTGCCGGTGGGCTCGTCGGCCAGCAGGATGGGCGGGCGCAGGGCGAAGGCGCGGGCCAGGGCGACGCGCTGCTGCTCGCCGCCCGAGAGCTGCACGGGGTAGTGATCGAAACGGCCCTCGAGGCCGACTCGCTCGAGCAGCTCGCGGGATCGCTCGCGGCCGCCGGACGCGGCTCCAGCCAACTCCATGGGGAGCAGCACGTTCTCTTCAGCGGTGAGGGTGGGGATGAGCTGGTAGGACTGAAAGACGAAGCCGATCTTGCGTCCGCGCAGCAGGGCCAGGCGGTCTTCCGTGAGGTTGGTGATGTCTTCGCCGTCGAGGATGACCTGTCCGCTGGTGGGAGCGTCGAGCCCGGCGAGCAGGCCCAGGAGGGTGCTCTTGCCGCTGCCGGAGGGGCCCATGATGGCGGCAAACTGCCCTTTGGGGATTTCGAGATCGATTCCTTTGAGGATATCGACGCGGTGGGTCCCGGTGTCGATAGACTTGGTAAGAGAGCGAACCTGAATCAACCCTCATTATGGCACTGCGATGAAAATCCTCTGGCTGCTGGCACTGGCGGCGGCGTTGCATGGCGCGGACAACCGTCCGGTGATCGCGTGTTTCGGCGACAGCCTGACGGCGGGGTTCGGCCTCGACCCGGGACAGACTTACCCCGATTTGCTGCAAAAAGAAATGGACCGGCGGGGGCTGCGCTACCGCGTCGCCAACCTCGGCGTGAGCGGAGACACCAGCCGGGACGGGCTGGAGCGGCTGCCCATGGCGCTGGCGATGAAACCGGCGATCGTGATACTGGAGTTGGGGGCCAACGACGGATTGCGAGGGCAGCCCCTGTCCCACACCGAGGCGAACCTGGCGCAGATCATCGAAGCGATGCGGAAAGGCGGAGCGCGCCTGGTGCTGGCGGGAATCACCCTGCCGCCGAATTACGGGCCGGAGTACATCCAGAGGTTCAACGAGATGTACAAGCGGCTGGCGGTGAAATATAAGCTTACGTACATTCCGTTTCTGCTGGCGGGCGTGGCGGGGAACCAGCAAGCTGATGCAGGGTGACGGGCTGCATCCGAATGCGGCGGGTACCCGCATCGTGACACAGACGGTGATGAAGGCGCTGACACCCTTGGTTAAGTAACCGAACGATTGCGGCGCGGCCGGGCCGGCTGCCCTACAATGGCTCTAAGGTCTCGAATGGCGAATATTCAGACGCAGGCCTCCAAGCCGGGGCTGCTCCGGCAGCTCGGGTTTTTCAGCGCGACGGCGCTCGTCATCTCCAACATGGTGGGCACCGGAATCTTCGCCACCACGGGATTCATGGCGGGCGACCTGGGGAGCGCCGGGCTGATCATGGCCTGCTGGAGCGTGGGCGCGCTGTTCGCATTCGCGGGCGCTCTGAGCTACTCGGAGCTGGGGATTAATTTTCCGAGCTCGGGCGGGGAGTACGTGTACCTCACGCAGGCGTTCGGGCCGGAGTGGGGCTTCATGACCGGGTGGGTATCGTTTTTCGCCGGCTTCTCGGCGCCCATCGCGGCCACGGCGCTGGCCTTTTCGGATTACCTGGGGCACGTGATTCCGCCGCTGAAAGCGGAGGGGCCGGGCATCGTGATCGGGTCGGGCGCGCTCTCGCTGAAGCTGGGCGGGGCGCAACTGGCGGCCTCGGCGCTGATCGCCGGGTTCACACTGCTTAACTGCGTGGGGGTGGGGCGCACGGCGAAGGTGCAGAACGTGCTGACCACGACAAAGCTGATCATGATCGCGGTATTCGTGGTGCTCGGGTTCGCGGTCGGAAGCGGGAGCTGGGCGCACTTTGCCGAACCGGCGCTGCGCACGTCGAAGGTCACGCTGCCGACGCAATTCGTGATCAGCCTGCTGTGGGTGATGTTCGGCTACAGCGGGTGGAACGCGGCGACGTATGTGGCCGAAGAAGTACGGCGGCCGACCCGGACGCTGCCGGCGGCGCTGGCGGCGGGCACGGCGATCGTGGCGGCGCTGTACCTGGCGTTGAACGCGGTGTTCATCTACTCCACGCCGCTCGAGGCCATGAAGGGTGAGATCGCAATCGGCTCGCTCTCGGCGCACAACCTGTTCGGGCCGCAGATCGCGGGAGTATTTTCGGTGCTGATGGCGCTGGCGCTGGCATCGACGGTGAACGCCGAGGTGACGATCGGCCCGCGCGTGTATTACGCGATGGCCAAGAACAAGGCGTTCTTCGCGGCGGCGGCTACGGTGCATCCGCGGTGGCACTCGCCGGTGTTGGCGATCGTCAGCCAGGGCGTGTGCGCGATGCTGATGACATTGACGCCGTTTCGCGAACTGGTGTTGTACATCGGGATGAGCCTGACGCTGTTCACGGTGCTCTCGGTGGCGTCGCTGTTCGTGTTCCGGC
This sequence comes from uncultured Solibacteraceae bacterium, assembly GCA_963792055.1. Classification (GTDB taxonomy): domain Bacteria; phylum Acidobacteriota; class Terriglobia; order Bryobacterales; family Bryobacteraceae; genus Solibacter. Next base: position 86,740 of record CAWBUV010000016.1, read on the forward strand.
GGAAGCGGGCCGGGTGGCAGCGGCTGAAGGCGCTGGATTTCGCGTGGCCGCTGATTCCCGCTTCATATATCGCGGTGGGAACTTGTATGATGATTTACGGCATCATTCAGCAGCCGCGGGCCTCGTTGACCGCATTCGCCACGGTCGGCTTGGGGGCGCTGGTGTATCACTTCGGGATCCGGCCGCCGCGGGTGTGAAAACAACGAGGAGACTGCATGAACACGGGACGGAGAGCACGAACGATCGCACTTGCCGCCGGGACTGACGCGACGAGTGGATCCCGATGACGCCCGCCCCGGTTCAGGAGCGTCCCACCCGGGTTCGCTATTGGGTAATCGTGTTCGCGGTTACCCTGGCGGTGATTACCTATATCGACCGGGTGTCTCTTTCCTTCGCTTCCCTGGTGATTCGCCACGATTTGGGAATTACTCAAGCCGAGATGGGATGGGCGTTCGGGGCATTCGGCCTGGCTTACTCGATCTTCGAAATGCCGGGCGGGTTTCTGGGGGACTGGCTGGGGCCGCGCAAGGTGCTGCTGCGCATCGTGCTCTGGTGGTCCACCTTCACCGCGGCCACGGGATCCACTTTTAACCTGGCGTCGCTGACCGTTACCCAGTTCCTGTTCGGCGCGGGCGAAGCGGGCTGTTTTCCGAACCTGACAAAGGCCTTCACCACGTGGCTTCCGCGGCGCGAGAAAACGCGGGCGCAGGGCATCATGTGGCTGGCGGCGCGGTGGGGCGGCGCATTTACGCCGCCGCTGGTGCGGCTGGTAATGCAGTGGGTGGGATGGCGGAATGCCTTCCGGATTTTCGGACTGATCGGTGTGATCTGGGCGATGATCTTCTACCGCTGGTATCGCAACGATCCCCTGGAGAATCCGAAGCTCAACCAGGCGGAGCGCGATCTGCTGAAGGGAAGCGCGCAGCTGGCGACGGGACACGGCGATGTGCCGTGGGGCAAATTCCTGCGCTCACGGCAGGTGTGGATGCTGTGCTGGCAGTACTTCGCGCTGAGTTATGGCTGGTATTTTTACATTACCTGGCTGCCGACCTACCTGCGCGAAGCGCGGCACCTGGAACTCGGGTCGACCGCGCTGTTCGGCATCCTGCCGCTGTTCTTCGGCGGGTTGGGCAACCCGTTTTCGGTGGTGGTGGGAGGGTGGCTGGCGCGGACAACCGGCAGCGTGAAGCTGGCACGGAAGACGATGTCCTGCATCGGCTTCGCGGGCGCAGCGGGATTCCTGGTGCTCTCGACCACGATGCGCGATCCGCTGATGGCGGTTCTGGCGATCGCGATGGCGAGTTTCTCGAACGACCTGGTGATGCCGGGTGCGTGGTCGGCGGCGATGGACATCGGCGGCAAGTACGCCGGGACGCTCTCCGGCGCGATGAACATGTGGGGCAACTTCGCCGGGTTCGTAGCGCCGGTGGTGATCGGGTACCTGTTGAAGTGGACGCACAGCAACTGGAACCTGACGTTCTACGTCTCGGCCGCGGTCTACATGACCGGCATTATTTTCTGGCTGCTGCTCGATCCGGTAACACCGCTCGAAGCGAGCGCCCAGGAAGCGGCCGCCTAAGACCGCGGGCTACCGGCCGAGCTGCGCTCGGCTTGGGGGGCAGGCCGGAGGCCTACCCTACTTACTTCTTCGTTTCCTGGGCGAGGCGGACGCGGGCGGCGTCGAGCTTGCGGTTGACCTTGGCCATCTCCTCGGGATCGCGGTCGGCCGAAGCGGCGGACTGGAAGCCTTTCACGGAGGCCTGCCACTGGTTGATGGCATCCCGGGTCTTGCCCAGCTTGAAGTAGACGTCGCCGAGATGGTCGTGGACGGTGGGGTCCTGGCCGATGCGGTCGAGAGCGCGGACCAGCATTCCTTCGGCCTGGTCGAGCTTGCCCTGGCGGTAGTACACCCAGCCCAGGCTGTCGAGATAAGCGCCGTTGTCGGGATCCAGCTCGAGAGCCTTGGCGATGAGCTTTTCGGCTTCGTCGAGGCGCGTATTGCGGTCGGCCAGCATGTAACCCAGGTAGTTCATGGCGCCGGCATTGTCCGGGTCGAGCTCGATTACTTTGCGGAAAGCGGCCTCGGCGGCGTCGTACTTCTTGCCGCGCTCATACATGGCGCCGCGCATGAAATACACCGCGGCCTGGTCTTCCTTGGTCTTCGAGAGCTTCTCGGCCTCGTCGAGGGTCTTGCCCTCGTCGGCAAAGCGGCGGGCCTTGTCGTAGACCTGCGCGATGGTGAGCAGCGTTTCGCGGTCGTGATCGCCCTTGAGCAGCGCGCGCATTTCGGCAACGGCCTCATCCACCTTGCCCTGGTCGCCGAGGACGGTGGCGTGCTCCATCTTGATCATGCGCTCGGAGGGGAACTTCTTCAAAGCCGCGTCGGATTCCTTCAGCGCGGCAGGCGTAGTCCTTCTGCTGGCGATAGGTGTCGATTACCTGCACGGCGGCTCGCGGAGCCCGGTCGCCGCCCAAAGCGCCCAACTGGCGGAAGGCCTCGACCGCCTGCGGGTACTGCTCCTGGCTGCGGAGCAGGATGCCGTATTCCTCGAGCATGGTGGAGCGCACGCCGGCCTCGGCGTCGGAGTAAGTGCGGCGGGCCGTGTCGTCGAGCATCGATTTCAAGGAAGCGATGGCCTGATCGGTCTTGTTCTCGGTTTCGAGGAGCTTCACCTCTTCGTAGCGCACCTGCAGATTGCTGGGGTCGATGGCTTTGGCCTTGTCCAGATACTCGTGGGCCTTGGCAAAATTGCGCTTGGCGCGATAGATCTCGGCGATGCTGGTGGGAAACTCCTGGTCGCGGGGCTCGTCGGCGGCCAGCTGCGTATAGAGCTTGAGGGCCTCGTCGAACTGGTCGGAGTAGAGCAGGTCCTTGGCCAGCCCGCGGGCGATGCGGCCGTTATCGGGGGCCAGATCATAGGCCTTCTTCAGCACGTCGGCGGCGCTCTTGTAGTCGTGCACCTGCTCGTACTGGTCGGCGAGGATGGCCAGCAGCCGGTCGTTGGGCGACTTGTCGGTGACCGCTTTGAGCTTCTCGATGGCGGCCTTGGTATCGCCGAGATCCGCATAAAGCATGGCCAGCCCGGTGAGCGCGTCTTCGTTGTCGGGGTCGGCTTTGAGCGCCTGGTTATAGGCCTTCTCGGATTCCGGGGACTTGTTCGACGCGCGGTAGAGGCGGCCGAGCATCACCCAGCTTTCGGCATCGTTGGGATCTTTCTCGGTGATCTTCTGGTACTGCTCGACGGCCTTGCGGAGGTACTCCTCGGGGATCTTGCCCGGCTGGCTGTCTCCGACCATGCGAGTGTAGATGCGTCCCAGCATGCGGCGCGCGTCGAGGTTGTCGGGGTTCTGCTTCAGCATGTCCTCGGCTTGCGCCACGGCATCGCGGAGACGGTTGGTCTGGATATAAAGATCCGTCAGCTCCTCGAAGATCAGGCTGTCGGAGGGATCGAGCTTCAAGGCCTCCTGGTAGTGCTGGATGGCTTTGGAGACGTAGTCGTTCTTGCCTCCATCGGCGGCAGCCAGTTCCGCGTACAGCCGGCCCATGGCAAAGTTATAGTAGGCTCCGGCTTTGTCATCCGGAGCGTTGGTGGTTGCGGAAGGAGTCTGCGCCGTTTGAGCGTAGCCCATCGCTACCATGGGTGCGAGGCAAAGAATCGCTTTGGCTATCCGAGGCATGGAGTCTTTACTTTCTTTCGACCGTCAGGAGGCCCCTCGTGAAGGTCGAAGATCACATTTTTATTGTATAACGAGGTTCCCAGACACCGCCTGATGACATCTGTACCTCCGAGAACCGACTTGCGCGAATACAAAGTCCCTGAGGGGCAAGACGCGCCGGGGCATCCGCTGGTTGCAGTGGTGGGGCCGACCGGCTCGGGGAAATCGGAACTGGCGCTGCGCATCGCCGAAGAATTCGACGGTGAGATCATCAATTGCGATTCTCTGCAAGTCTTCCGCCACTTCGACATCGGGACGGCCAAGCTCAAAATGGAGGAACGGCGGGGGGTTCCGCACCACCTGATGGACATCGCCGACCCGGACGAACTGTTCACCGCCGGCGAATTTGCACGCCTGGCGCGGAAGGCGGCCGCCGCCATTACCGGGCGCGGGCGCCTGCCCGTAATCGCAGGCGGCACCGGGTTTTATCTACGGGCCGTGCTGGACGGGCTGTTCGAAGGGCCGACCCGCGACCAGGCGCTGCGGGACCGGCTGGCCGCGCGGGAAGGACGCCGGCCGGGGTCGCTGCATCGCGTGCTGCGGAGGCTGGATCGGGAGGCGGCGTCCCGGATCCACGCCAACGACGTTCCCAAAGTCACGCGGGCGCTGGAAGTGTGCCTGCTGACGCGGCGGCCGGTGACGGATCTCTTCCGGCAGGGGCGCGACGCGCTGCGCGGTTACCGGACGCTCAAGCTCGGGCTGCTTCCGGAGCGCGACGAATTGTACCGGCGGCTCGACCTGCGCTGCTCGCAGATGTTCGAGGGGGGGCTGGTGGAAGAGGTGCGCGGCATCCTGGCGCTGGGCTTCCCTGCCTCGGCCAAGCCTTTTGAATCACATGGATACCGGCAGGCGCTGCAACTGATCCAGGGCGAGCTGAGTCCGCGCGACGCATTATTCTACGCGCAACGAAACACGCGGAACTATGCCAAACGTCAAATCACTTGGTTCCGCAGGGAGGCGGGGCTGGTTTGGCTGAAAGGGTTTGGCGGCGACGCGGAGATCCAAAGGGAGGCGCTGGAACGGGTAAGGCAGTTTGTTTCCTGATCGCCGCCGCGGCTTCCCTGGCCTGCGCCCAGACCCCTTCGACGCCCACCTTTGCACACGATATCGCCCCGATCGTCTACCGGTATTGCGCCCCGTGCCGAGGCTGGACCGTTCCCTGCTGAGCTACACGGACGTGAAGAGGCATGCCGCACTGTTACACTTAAATTTCATGCTGCGGATTTTTCTTCTGGCGGTGCTCTGCGGCAGCGCCTTGCGGGCGCAGACCGTTCTGGCGCTGCCCTTCTTTAACCACACCCAGCAGGCAAACCTCGATTGGATCGGGGAGAGCATCGCCGAATCGGTTCGCGATTCGCTGGCTTCGGAAGGGCTCCTGGTGTTGGACCGGGAAGACCGGCAGGAGGCCTTCCGGCGCCTTTCCCTGCGTCCCGGGGCGGAGTTGACGCACGCCTCGGTGATCAAGGTGGGGGAGGCGCTGGACGCCTCGCGGGTGATCTACGGCCAGTACGAACTGACGCCGGCGGACCAGACCAACCAGCAATCGCGCGGCTCGATCCGGATTACGGCGCACATTCTCGATCTCAAGCAGCTTCATCTCGGTCCGGCATTCAGCGAGACGGGAGCGATGGAAGACCTGGCGGCCATCGAAGCGAGGCTGGGCTGGCATGCCCTGGAGCTGCTGCGGCCAAAGGGGGCCCCCACCGAGGAGGAGTTTCTGAAGGCGCGGCCCCCGGTGCGGATCGACGCCGTGGAAAGCTACATCCGGGGCCTGCTGAGCGCGTCTCCGGAGCAGCGCCACCGGCTTTTCACCCAGGCGGCGCGGCTCGACGACCACTATTCGCAGCCCTGTTTCCAACTGGCGCGGACTTCCTGGGAGAGGAAGGACTACAAGACCGCGGCGAGCTGGTTCGACCGGGTGAGCGTAAAGGACCCCCACTACCTGGAATCGCAGTTCTTTCTAGGTCTCTCGCGGTACCACATCGGCGATTTCGATGGTGCGGAAAAGAGCTTCACGCTGGTGGCCGGCTCCATGCCGCTCAACGAGGTGTACAACAACCTGGGCGCCGTGCAGGACCGGCGAGGCAACTTCAACGGAGCGATCGCCAGCTTCAAGAAGGCGTTGGAGGGAGACGACTCCGACCCGGACTACTACTTCAACCTGGGGTACGCGCAATGGTACGCCGCCCAGTACGCCGCGGCAGCCGCCAGCTTCCGCGAGGTGCTGGCGCGCAACACCAACGATACCGAGGCCACGGCGCTGCTGGGGCGGGCGATTCTACAGCAGGGACCCCGGCCCGGCGACCCCAAGACCGAGGGCCGGGTGCGATTGAAGACGAATTACGACGAAGCGGCCTACCGGCAGCTACAGATGGAGCTGGCCAAGTGAGCGCCGCTACTTCACCTTTTGCAAGGTGACTTTGCCGGACACGTTGCCGACGTCCACCGCGCCTTTCATCTCGCCCTCGATGCGGTCGTTGGCCACCAGCACGAGCTGAAACTTCATGGCGCTGGTCGCCTCCGGCGGCTGCACGTCGAAAGTGAGCTTGTTCCCTTCCAGTTTTCCGTTGCGGATGGCCTCGGACTGCTCGTCTTCCGATCTGCCGATCTGTCCCGAGACGGTTCCATCCTTTTGATCGAAGACCACTTTCACGGGCGTATTGATCTTGTCGCCGCTTGAAGGGTCCGAGACCTCGATATTGCCCGACCACTTCCCTGAAATGTCGGCGCCGAGCATCGTCAGCGCGAACACCGGGACCAACCAAAGCGCTTTCATCCGGTACCTCGTTGGAAATGCCGCCGCACCGCGCGGCGCACTCTACCCTATTGTGCAGGATGAAGCGGGTTCGGCGAATTCCGGACTGTTCGGGAGCACACCGATCGGATTCATTATAAAATGCGTCTTTGACGGAGTGGTCAAGATGAAGACATTATCGGTTCTACTGTTGACGGCTTGCGCCGCCCTGGCGCAGGCACCGGCTGCCCCGGCGAAGCCCCCGGCAGGATCGGCGGCCGCCGCGCCCGCCCTGGAGCCCGGGCTGTATGCGATTTTGAGAACGTCGCTGGGCACCATCACGGCGCAGTTATTCGAAAAAGAGACGCCCATCACGGTCCGGAATTTCAGCGCCCTGGCGCGCGGCGTGAAGGCGTGGAAAGACCCGAAGACGGGCGCGATGGTGAAGCGTCCCCTCTACAACAACCTCATCTTTCATCGCGTGATTCCGAACTTCATGATCCAGACGGGCGATCCGACGGGCAGCGGCTCCGGGGAATGCGGGTTCACGATTCCCGATGAGATCCGCCCCACTCTCAAGTTCGACCGGCCCGGGCGCCTGGGGATGGCCAATATCGGATCGAAGAATACGGGCGGCTGCCAGTTCTTCATCACCGAGGTCGCTTACCCGTCGCTGGATGGAAGTTACACCTTGTTCGGGCAAGTGGTAGAGGGCCAGGACGTGGTGAACAAGATTGCGCATGTTCCCACGGGCGCGAACGATAAGCCGCGGACCGCGGTCCGGCTGATCAGCGTGACGATGAAGCGGGAAGGCCCGCCGCCTGCCCCCGCGGTGAGAAAGGCCGCGCCGGGCACAAAGAAGGCGCCCGCAACGAAGAAGTAGATTCTCCCGAAGACCGAGGATTCCGCCCCGCGCGTGCATGCTTTCGATTGGGAAAAGTGTCCCCGATTTCCGCGTCTCGATTTTGGGGTGCACTCCATTGCTTCTCTTCGACACATACGAGCGATTTCTTTTTGAAGCGCCCACGGTCTTGATGCATCGGGCAATCCAGCGAGGTGCTGGAGTGTAAGTGTCTGTCGAACAGTCCTCGAGAATAAATGCTCAGGTTCGACACGATTATCCTTCCCACCTGAATCGCGGCAGCTTTCAAGTACGGCTTGGAGAGCCTGATCGAGGTTCGCGAAGTGGCCCACATATTAACCGAGGATGTAAAGACAGAAGGTCCCCCGAAACGCCCGGTCAGAAGGCCGAAGCGCCACCGCGCGCTCCTCATTGCACTGATCGTCCTGTTGCTGCTCCTGGTGGGCGGTTATTTTCTGTGGAGATATCTGGGGACTTATGAATCGACGGATGACGCCCAGGTCGACGGGCACATCCATGCGATCAGCGCACGCATCAGCGGCTACGTTAGCCAGGTCCTGGTCGAGGACCAGCAGGTCGTCAAAGCCGGCGATCCGCTGGTCATAATCGACTCTCGGGACTACAAGGTCGCCGTTGAAAGGAGCGAAGCCGATGTCGCCGACGCGAAAGCCGGCCTCAAGAGCTCTCGGACAAACGTCCCCATCACTTCGAGGACTACGACGAGCACGCTCGAATCAGCACAATCCGGGCTCGCGGACGCGCAGGCCGCACTGGTCGTCGCGCACCACCAGTTCGACGCGGCCGAGGCCCGTCTGAATGCCGCGGAAGCGCAGGTAAGGGAGGCGGAGGCGAATTACAGGAGAGCCGCGGATGACGCGGCCCGCTACAAACTGCTGGTGGATAAGGATGAGATCTCGCGCCAGGTATATGACACCGCCGTACACACGGCTGTCGCGAACCAGGCCACTTTGGCATCCCGAATCGCGTCCGTGAGCGACGCTCGACAGAGTGCAGCGGCAGCGGGTGCAGCGATTCAACAGGCAGAGGCAAAGGTCAAACAGGCGGAGGCGGCGGTCCACTCCGCTCTGACGGCGCCGGAGCAGATCGCCGTCAGCCGGTCTCAAGCCGAGTCGTCGAAGGCGAAATTGGCTCAGCAGGAGGCTGCCCTCGCTCAGGCGAGGCTCAACCTGAGCTACACCACGATTTTCGCGCCGGCAGCCGGAATCATCGGGAAGAAGACGGTCGAAGTCGGACAGAACGTCACGCCCGGACAACAATTGATGGCACTGGTCGCACTGGAGGATGTTTGGATCATTGCGAACTTCAAGGAGACGCAGTTGCGGAGAATGCAGCCCGGCCAACGTGTGAGATTCAGCGTTGACGCCTATTCACGTCTCTACCGGGGCCGGGTTACCGGAATCGGCGGAGCCACCGGCTCGCGCTTCAGCCTCCTCCCGCCGGAGAATGCAACCGGAAATTACGTCAAGGTCGTTCAGCGCATTCCGGTCCGAATCGATCTGGACCCCGGAGAAGACAAGGATCTCCACTTGCGTCCGGGCATGTCGGTCGATCCAAAAGTCTACCTCGAATAGTTCTTGCAGCGGCTGATATGCCTGACGTACCCGACACGCCGTCTCCCCCGTCTGCGCCGGAACACTGGACACCGAAGTTCAACCCGTGGCTGATCGCAGTGGTCGTCGCGCTGGCCGCGTTCATGGAAGTGCTGGACACCAGCATCGCCAACGTCGCCTTACCCTATATCGCAGGGGGCCTGGCCGCCAGCAACGATGAGAGCACCTGGGTACTCACGTCGTACCTGGCAGCGAATGCGGTTGTTCTTCCGATCAGCGGATGGCTGGCGGTCCGGTTCGGCCGAAAGCGTTTCTTCACCTTTTGTATCCTTCTCTTCACAGTGAGTTCGGTTTTATGCGGCTCAGCCCTGAGTCTGGGGGTGCTGATCGTGTTCCGTGCCCTCCAGGGAGCCGGCGGCGGGGGGCTCCAGCCGATGGCCCAGGCGATTCTCGCCGACACCTTCCCGCCTGAGAAGCGCGGCTTGGCCTTCGCGGTTTATGGGATCACCGCCGTGATGGCGCCAACGATCGGTCCAACCCTCGGCGGCTGGATCACTTATAACTACTCCTGGCGATGGATCTTCTACATTAATCTCCCCATTGGGATTCTGGCGGTGTTCCTGGTGTCCCGTATGGTAGAGGATCCGCCGTATCTCCGGCAAAGGAGGGCCGCCGGCATCCGCCTGGACTATATCGGGCTCGCGTTTCTGGCGATCGGGATAGGAGCCCTCCAGATCGTGTTGGACAAGGGCCAGGAGGACGATTGGTTCGGTTCGCGCTTCATCCTCACGCTTTCCGTGATTTCGGCAATTTGCCTCATTTCCCTGATCGGTTGGGAGTGGTTGCACCGGAATCCGATTATGGATCTTCGGCTGTTCAAGAACTCCAACTTCGCAATGGCGAACCTGATGATGTTCACACTCGGGGTTGTGTATTTCAGCAGTCTGGTCTTGATTCCACAACTCCTGCAGACGCTATTCGGATATACGGCAGAGTTAGCCGGGCTGGTCCTTTCGGCGAGTGGAGTCGTACTGCTGATAGGCATGCCGGTCGTTGGTCAGCTTACGACAAGGGTTCCCGCCAAATACCTGATTGCTTTTGGCTGGCTTTCGATGGGGGTCGCAATGCTCTATTCCACCAAACGCATCGATCTGGATATCAGCTTCAGGGTGGCAATGTGGCTGCGGGTGGGGCAGGCTGCCCCCCTGCCATTTCTGTTCGTTCCGATCACCCTAGCCAGTTACGTAGGCATCCCGGCGGAGAAGAACAACGACGCCGCGGGCCTGATCAATTTCATGCGCAACATCGGCAGCAGCGTGGGAACGTCCATGGTAACCACGCTGCTCGCGCGGCGGTCGCAATTCCATCAGGCGATGCTCTCTTCCTACACCACGAGTTACGACCCTGCCTTTCGGAACCAGACGTCGGCGCTCAGCCACCAACTCATCCAGTCCGGAACCAGCGCCGCTGATGCGCAACATCAGGCTTATGGGTTGATCTACCAGTCGATGCAGCGCCAGTCGCAACTACTCTCCTATCTTGACGCATTTAAGGTGCTCGCCATTGGCGCCGCGATTATGTTCCTGCTCGCCTTCTTCATGCGGAAGAACGACCCGCGCACGGGTGGAGCGGCCGCCGTCGGCTAGAAGTCATGATCAGAGTGATTACGATTGAACGTGAATATGGCAGCGGGGCCGCCGATATTGCGAGAAAGCTGGCAGCGCGGCTGGGATGGCAATTGTGGGACCAAGCCCTGACCGAAGAAATCGCGCGCCGACTGGAATGCGACTGTGGAGCCGTGGAGGAGCATGCGGAGCGGAAAGATCCGCTGTACTATCGGCTGTTCAAGGCATTCCTGCGAGGCAGTTTTGAGGGAGCCCTAAACGCCCCGCGGCTTGGAATGGTAGACGCCGACTGCATCCGGCAAGCCGCCGATCAAGTGGTGACGATGGCGACCAAAGCCGGCAACGCTGTCATCGTGGGGCGCGGTTCAGCATACTTTCTGAGGGACCGTGCCGACGCGTTTCATGTTTTTGTATATGCTCCTTTCGAGGCGAGGGTTCGGAGGCTACAGGCAGAAGGTAGGACCGAGGAAGAAGCGATCGAACTCGCGGAGACTGTGGACCGCGACCGCGCGGCCTATATCAAACAGTACTTCGACATCGAGTGGCCTGCCCGGGAGTGTTTCCATTTGATGATTAACTCCGCAATGGGCAGCGAAATGGTAGTTCAGACGATTCTGGATTCGGTCGCACGGTTCGACGAGCAGTCAGCGGGACCTTAGCGAAAAGGCGTCGGGCCTTGCGGCCGCATCAGCCATTCGCGTGTCAGGCATCCCCGGGCACAAAGAAGGCGCCCGCAGCGAAAAAGTAGATTCTCCCGCGGCCCAGCTTATGACTGGACAGCCGCCGCAGGTGTCGGCCGGGAAGGCGCGGGCGCGCCTGCCTTGGATTTTTGCGCGGCCGGCCGCGACACAGCAGCCATCGCGCGGCGAATCATGAAGACCAGGTAAAGCGCAAAGACCAGCGCAATCAGCAGAACGGTCAGCAGCAGGAACAGGCCGTCCACCGTTGCAGCTTGACCGGAAACCAGAAGCCATCCGGCGGCGGCCAAGCCTCCGGCGATCATTAGAACACTGAATAGGAACAGGAACCCGCGGTCCGACATAGGCAGTCGATGTTTCCCCTCCGGCGGAACAGCATCCGCCGCCAAATATTGTATAGCAAACGAGGGAAAAGTGTTGTTCGGGAAGGTGCGGAAAGAAGATGATCCTGGTACTGTGCCGGGTGCACAGACCCGGCACAGTACCGGAAGCGTTATTTGCGCAGGCTCGAGCGGATTACCAGAACGACTCCCCCGAGCAACGCCAGGGCGTTCAGCCCCATGCCGGGATCGACTTCCGGCGCACCGACCGGCGCGGCCGCGAGGCCGAGCGCGGACACGGCAGCAATAAGCAGTCCCAATGATGCCAACCTGGTCACGATTTTCAGATCACACCTCCACAAGTGGACTCACCGGAGTATAGCGGCCGCGTTGTCAGCAAGTCAATGGAATCAGCTACTTGCGGTACCAGTACTTTTGATCGGATTGAGGTCTTCCAGAACCAGCTCGCCTTTCTCCAGATGATGCACGCGACTGGCGAACTGTGCAGCGTGGGGGTCGTGAGTAACCATGACGACGGTCTTTCCATAGTCGCGATTGAGCTTGGAAAGTATCGTGAGAACTTCCTGCGCGGAGGCCGCATCGAGGTTGCCGGTGGGCTCGTCGGCGAGGATCAAGGCAGGATCGGTCACGATCGCGCGGGCGATCGCGACCCGCTGCTCCTGTCCGCCGGAAAGCTGGCGCGGGAAGTGGCCCATGCGGTCGCCGAGACCCACCAGCTTGAGCGCCGTGGCGGCGTGCTCGGCGCGCGCGGCCTTTTTGAGATTGGTGAGCTTGAGAGGCAGCTCCACGTTTTCCATCGCGGTCAACACCGGGATGAGGTTGAACTGCTGAAAGATGAATCCGACGTGCTCGTTGCGCCAGTGGGCGATCTGCCGTTCGTTGAGCTCGCGCAGGTTGTGGCCCAGCACGCGGATCTCGCCCCCGGTCGGCCGGTCCATCGCGGCGATCAGGTGCAGCAGCGTGGATTTGCCGGAGCCGGAGGGTCCCATCAGGGCGACGAACTCGCCCTTGTGGATCTCGAGGCTTACGTCCTTCAGGGCCACCACGTGAAATTCGTCGCGCACGAACTCCTTGGTCAGGCTGCGTGTTTCAATGATGGTTTCGCTCATACGTTCAAACCTTCTGGCGCACTTTGTCGCCGTCTTTCAATCCGGCGGGGGGATCGAGGATCAAGTCCTCGCCGCCGATCAGGCCGCTTTGAATCTCCACTCCCTGGCTGCTGCTCATGCCCGGCTTGACGGCGCGGCGCACGGCTTTGCCGTCGAGATACACGAAGACCGCGCCATCCCGCACGGCCGAAGCGGGAACCAAAATCACGGGCTTGGCCGCGGCGGCGGACGCGGCGGGCTTTTCATCGGAGACGAAGGCCACGCTGGCGTTCATTTCCGGGCGCAGGAAATCGTCGGGCTTCACCACCTTCACCTTGATCTGCACGGTGGCTTTCTGCCGGTTGGCTTCGGGGGAAATCTCCTTGATGAAGCCGTCATACTTGCGGTCCGGGAACGCGTCGGTGGTGACCGTGCCGTGCTGGCCGGAGTGCAGCTTGGCGAAATCGTTCTGGCTGATATCCAGCTCCACTTCGAGATCGTTCAGGTCGGCCAGGGAGACGACGTATCCTTTGGCGCCGCGATCTCCCACGAAGCTGGTGGTGACGAACTCGCCTTTTTCGACGGCGCGCTCCAGGATGGTGCCGGTGACCGGAGCGCGGATCACGGTATTGGCGAGGGCCGTCTCCGCATACGCAACCACGCCTTTGGCCTGGTCCAACTGGCCGCGCAGGGCGTCGATCTCTTCGTGGCGCGGCCCGAGTTTCACCAGCTCATAAGTCTTCTGGAGCGCGTTCAGCTTGTGCACGGCGGAATCGTAGCGGGCTTGCGCGTCGTCGAGCGACTGCTGCGGGGCGACGCCTTCGCGCACCAGTCCCTTGGTGCGGTCGAGGGTCACGCGCGCGTTTTCGAGATCGGCCTTGCCGACCTCCACGTTCGCCATCGCCTGCGCGATCTCTTCCGGGCGCGAGCCGTGCAGGGCCTCGTCGAGGCGCGCCTGGAGCATGGTCATCTGCCCTTTGGCCTGCTGAAGCTGGGCCTGGTATTCGTCGTCTTCCAGCCGCACCATGACGTCGCCTTCGCGCACGCGATCGCCCTTATCCACGCCGATCCATTTCACTTTGCCGACCACTTTGGCCGCGACCTCGATCTTGTGGGCGGCCACGATATAGCCGGTCGCGTTGAGCACCACGCCCTGGGCCGCGCTGGCCGCGCTGATGGCCGCGACGCGCGTGGTGCGTACCTCGGGCGCCGCATTCAGTTTGGCGGCGGTGAAGCGCCAGGCGCCCAGCAGCAGGAAAATAGCTACACCCGCGACGATCCAGCGCACCGCCCATTTGGAAGGCTCCGGGGAGCGGCGGCTCGACCGGTCGATCTGCAGATTCTTCAGTTCGGCATCCATAATCTTCCGCTCCCCGTTAGACTTCCCGCAGCGCGGTCAGGATTTCTTTTCTGGACGCATTGCGCGCCGGGAACAATCCGCCAACGGTTCCGAGCACGACCGCAAACGCGATGCCTCCCAGCATGATCTGCGGCGAGACGTGGAAGTTGAAGGCCGTCTCGGCGAAGTTGGCATTGCCGATCCCGGTGGTGACGCCGTTCAGCGGCAGCACGAGAAGACATCCGAGTACCCCGCCCAGCGCCGAGAGCAGCACCGATTCCACGAAGAAGCTGAGCAGGATGCTGAGCCGCGAAAAGCCCAGTACACGCAAGGTTCCGATTTCGCGGGCGCGACGCGCCACAGCGGCATACATGGTGTTCATGGCCGCGAAACTGCTGCCGACCGCCATGATGATGGAGACGAAGATACCGATGAATTCGATAGGCGCAGCCGAAGTGGTCTGGGCATCGTAATACTCCTGTTCGGATTGGGCGGTCATGGTGAGGCGCTGATCATTATTGATGTCGTTGATCAGCGCTTTGGCGGAGACCGCGTCGGTGGCCTCGACCAGCGCCGAGCTGAGCACCTCCATGCGCTGCAGGTCGGACGACACCTGGTTGAGATCGCCCCAGATCTCGCTGCCCTGGGCGCCGCGGCCGGCATCCATCACGCCGACGACCTCCCAATCGCCGCGCCCGAAACGAATCTTCTTGCCAATGGCGGCCTCCGGATAACGGTCGGCTGCGGGCTTGCCGACCACCACTTCGCGGCGGCCGTCCTGGAACCAGCGTCCGGCCACCAGGTGAACATTGCGGCGCATTTCGATGCCGGCCGGCTGCAGGCCGCGCACGGTGACGTTGACGCCTTCCTCTCCATCGCCCGCCGCCAGGTTGATGACGGTGACGACTTCGAGCGAGGCCAGGGGCTGTCCGTCCTTGCCACGGGCGATGCCCGGCTTGAACTTGAGGTCCTGGAAGTTGCTGCGCAAAAAATTGCTGACGATTTCCGAGGTAGAGCCTTTGCGCAGCACCAGCACGTGCAGCGGGTCGCCGGTGGTGGAGAGCGTGGTGCGCAGTCCGTTTACCAGCGCCAGGATCGCCAGCAGAACCGCCACGGTGAGGGCGATTCCGAGGGCCGTCATGATGGTGGTGGTTTTGCGGACTACCATGTTTCGCAGGTTGTAAGCGATTGGGATGGCCATGATTAATCGGTGCTCCTCAACGCCTGCACGATGGGTGTGCGGGACGCGGCCAGGGCCGGGACCAGAGAGCTCAGCAATCCAATGAACGCGGCCGTCAGGATGCAGGCGGTGGCCACGGCCGGCTGGAACGTGGGAATGGGCGGCAGGAATCCGCCCGCCGGACTTTTCTGCACCCCCGAGACCAAAACGGTAGAGAGCAGAAATCCGATGGCGCCTCCCGCCAGCGAGATGGCGCAGGCTTCGCTCAGGATGAGGCCCAGGATGGTGGCCGGGGTGAAGCCGAGCGTCTTGAGAACTCCCACCTCGCGGACCCGCTCGCGAACCGACATCGCCATGGTGTTGGCGGAGACCAGCAGTATGGTGAACATCACCGCCGCCGAGATCGCGATCAGGAACACTTTCACGTTACCGAGGAAGGACACGAACCCCAGCAGGTAGGCCTGCTCGGACTCGGTCTTGGTCTGCGCGGTGGCGTTGTGGAACTGGCTATCGACCGCGTCGGCGATCCGGGTGGCGCTGGTAGGGCTGTCGATCAGGGTGACGAAGGTTCCGACTGAACCCCGGCGGCGCTCGGGCAGGGTTTGCTCCAGGTATTCACGGCTGAAGAACATGGCCTCGCTGTTGCCCGGCGCGTCGAAAATGCCGCGGATCGTGAACTCGTAATCGCCGGGATAGATATCGCCCACGATGTGAATGTGGTCACCCAGGTGGAAGTTGAACTTGTTGGCGAGGTCGCGCCCGATCACGCACCCGGTGCGGTCGCGCTCGAAAGCCTTGCGCTGGTCGTCGGGAATCCGGTATTCGGAATAGACGCGGAACAGCCGCTCCGGCTCCACCGTGAAGCGCGCGAAGAAGTTTTTGGGGTCGCGGGCATCCTTATAAGTACCGCCGAACCAGCCCTCGGTCATGACCTCCCGAACGCCCGGGATGTGCTCGATCCGCGGGCGATAGGATTCGGGCAGCGGCACGGTAAGCGAGATCTTGTTGCGAGTGACCAGCCGGAGCGCCTGTTCCGGAGTGGGGTCGCTCAGGTAGAGGGCATGGTACATCGCGATCATCACGCCCAGCAGGCACATGGAGACCCCGACGCTCAGGATGGTCAGGATCGTCCGGCGGCGGTTGCGCCAGCAGTTCTTCAGGATCAGCGGAAGATAGCGGAGCATAAACTGAGTTTACGCTTGCCGCGGCATCTGAGTTCAACCCGGGACCGACGAACACCCGCATTTTACCGGCGAATCCGGGCGGCCGGCCGACGAAGGGTCGATTGTTTCATTCGCATGAATCCGCCGCGGGAGCTACGGTTCCCGGGCGATCCCGCCGATAAGGATCCTGGAGGCGGTGTGTCGGTCGGGAAAAAGCTGGGGCTGGGAATCGCGGCGCTTTTGTTATCGCTGCTCGCGTTGAGCTACACGTCGCTGCGGGCGATCTCCACACTGGGGTCCTCCCTGGATTCGGCGGTCAACGGCGAAGCGCGAAAGCAGGATCTTCTGGCCTCCGTGCAGAATGGCTTTCAGGACTTGCGAACGGAGTCGCTGCGGGAGCAGATCGCCTACGTGATTCTGGAATTGGAGCGGCAAGCCCGCAAGCCTGGCAGGGGCCAGGCGGAGGGCGCGTCGACTTGTTCGGGATGTCACGCGCCGGCATCGCTCGAAGAGAGCACGCGGAAGGTGGCGGAGGCGATCCGGCACCTGTCGGCAGACTCTCTGACGATGAAGGGCCTGGTCGACCAGGTGAGCCTGGGAAGCCAGGAGCAGACCCGCGGGATCGCACAGGTAGCCAGGGCCATCACGGGAATCGAGCAGGTGACACAATCGACCGCCGCGCACGCCGAGGAGAGCTCAGCGACCAGCCGCGAACTGTCGGCACAGGCACAGGCCATCGGCCTGGCCGCATCGCAACTGCACGCGCTGGTAACGGGCGACCACCACGTGCCAACCGCAACGGAGGCGCGGCCGTAAGGCAGGGGCTATGGACTACACGGCGAGCTGCCTGAGCACATAGGGCAGGATGCCGCCGTTCCGGTAGTACTCCACCTCCTGCGGAGTGTCCACCCGGACGTCCACGGTGAAGGTCTTCCCGATGCCGTCGTCGCTGACGGCACGCACGGTCGCCGTGCGGGGACCGACGCCGAGCGCAGTCTTTACACCTTCGATGTGGAACGTCTCACGGCCCGTGAGTTTCAGGGCGGCGGCGCTCTGGCCCGCCTGGAACTGCAGCGGCAGCACTCCCATTCCCACCAGGTTGGTGCGGTGGATGCGCTCGAAGCTCTCGGCGATCACGGCGCGCACCCCCAGCAGCAGCACGCCCTTGGCCGCCCAATCGCGCGAAGAGCCGGAGCCGTACTCCTTGCCGGCCACTATGAGGAGAGGCACCTCTTCCCGCTGGTACAGCATGGAGGCGTCGTAAATGCTCATCTGCGCGCCGTCGGGGAGATGTTGCGTCCAGCCGCCCTCGGTGCCGGGGGCAAGCTGATTGCGCAGGCGGATGTTGGCGAGCGTGCCGCGGACCATCACCTCGTGATTGCCGCGGCGCGCGCCGTAAGAGTTGAAATCCTTGGGTGCGACGCCCTGGGCGATCAGATACTTTCCGGCCGGCGAATCCTTGGGGATCGAGCCGGCGGGCGAGATGTGATCGGTCGTGACGGAATCGCCGAGCAGCGCGAGGACGCGCATGCCGGCGAAATCGTGAATGGACGTTTCCGGGTCCGCCATCTGGTCGAAGTAGGGCGGCTTCTTGATGTAGGTGGATTTCTCATCCCACTGGAACGTGCCGCCGCTCGGGACGGGCATGGTCTTCCAGTTCTCGTCGCCGTCGAAGGCGTGGGCGTACTCGTGCTCGAACATGCCCTGGTTAATGGCGGCGCGAACGGTGTTCTGCACCTCTTCGTTGGAGGGCCATATGTCGCGGAGGAATACCGGGTTGCCGTCTGTGTCCAGGCCCAGCGGATCGTTGGCGAGATCGATGTCCATAGTGCCGGCCAGGGCGTAAGCCACAACCAGGGGGGGCGACGCGAGGTAGTTGGCTTTGACCTGCGGGTTGATGCGGCCTTCAAAATTGCGATTGCCGCTGAGAACCGCGGCCACCACCAGGTTTTCCTTTTGCACGGCCGCCGCGACCGCTTCGGGCAGGGGACCGCTGTTGCCGATGCAGGTGGTGCAGCCGAAGCCCACGAGATGGAACTTGAGCTGTTCGAGATACGGGAGCAGGCCGGCTTCGCGGTAGTAATCGATGACGACTTTCGAGCCCGGCGCCAGGCTGGTCTTCACCCAGGGCTTGACCGCCAGGCCGCGCTCGGCGGCCTTTTTGGCGACCAGGCCGGCAGCCAGCATGACCGACGGGTTCGAAGTGTTGGTGCAACTGGTGATGGCGGCGATCACCACCGCGCCGTCGCTGATCGTGCTGGAATCGCCATTCGACTGAATGGTGGCGTGCTTTTCGGGGCCGGGGAAGGCGTCGTGAAAATTCTTGCGGACGCCCGGCAGATCGACACGATCCTGGGGCCGCTTCGGGCCGGCCATGGAGGGCGTCACGACGGCGAGGTCGAGCTCGAGGGTTTCGGCGTATAGCGGGTCCGGAGTGGCGTCGGTGCGGAACAGGCCCTGCTCCCTGGTGTACGCTTCGACCAGCGCCACGACGTCGGGAGGGCGGTTGGTGAATTTGAGGTATCCCAGCGTTTCCTGGTCTACCGGGAAGAAGCCCATGGTGGCGCCGTACTCGGGCGCCATGTTCGCGACCGTAGCGCGATCCGCCAGGCTCAGCGCGCTCAGGCCGGTACCGTAGAACTCGACGAACTTGCCCACCACACCCTTCTTGCGGAGGATCTGGGTGATGGTGAGGACGAGGTCGGTGGCGGTGCATCCTTCCTTCAAGCGGCCATGCAGCTTGAATCCGACCACCGGCGGCAGGAGCATGGAGATGGGCTGGCCCAGCATGCAGGCCTCGGCCTCGATTCCGCCGACACCCCATCCGAGCACGCCAAGGCCGTTGATCATGGTGGTGTGGGAGTCGGTGCCGACCACCGAATCGGGATAGACCATCTGGCCGGCGCGGAAAACTACCGAAGCCAGGTACTCCAGGTTGACCTGGTGAACGATGCCGGTGTCGGGCGGCACGACGCGGAAATTGCGGAAGGCGGTCTGGCCCCAGCGGAGCAGCATGTAGCGTTCGCGGTTGCGCTGGAATTCGAGCAGGGCATTGACATCGAACGCGTCGTGGCTGCCGAAGGTGTCCACCTGAACGGAGTGGTCGATCACCAGGTCGGCCGGCATCAACGGATTGGCGCGGCCCGGGTCGGCGCCCATGTCGACCAGGGCGTCGCGCATGGCGGCCAGGTCCACCACGCAGGGAACGCCGGTGAAGTCCTGCAACAGCACGCGGGCGGGCATGAAGCTGATCTCTTTGCCGTTGGGGCCGGCGACTCCGCGCGCGACATAGTCGATGTCGGCTGCGGAAACGCGGCGCCCGTCTTCGGAGCGAAGCAGGTTTTCGAGCAGAATCCTGGTGGAAAAGGGCAGGCGCCCGATATGGCCCACACCTTTCTCTTCGAGGGCAGCGAGACGGAAATAGTCGAATTCGGTATTGCCTACGCGCAGCTTCGCCGCGGCGCCAAAACTGTTGTTAGACATCAGTTTAATTATAGTGCGCGCTCCGGGCCGCGCTAAAGATTTCCCTACCCCTGCCGATTAACTCCCTGTGGCATCCTCTGTTCCAGTGACGGCGTGCACAAAAGGCTCGTCCGAGATACTCGCGGCACTGGTCCGCGATCTGGAACTGAACCCGGCCGAGTATCGCAGGCAGATCCGGCAGTTACTCGACGAGAACCGCCCGGCCTTCGTGTCTGCCGCGATCGAAGTAATGAAGAAGCAAGCAGATACGCGCGGCGCTCAATTCGTGGCAGCCTTGCTCGTATCAAGCGGGCAGATTCTCTCCGCGCTGTGCGACCCTTCGCTCACTCACGAGCAGGCCCTGGCGATGGCTCGTCTGGCGATGCGGACGGATTCCACGAAAGACGTAGTGCTGGGCCGCGCTTCGGCCGATCGGGTAGCGTCGTCGCGAGTGATCCGTATTCTCGAACAGAACCCGGACGGGAAGGACCATCTCTCGTTGCTCCTCCGCCTGCTCAGGCAGCCCAATCCGTTTCTACGATCGAAGGCCGTCCTGATGATCGCCCGCGGCACCCGCAATGTAGGCTGGGTTCGGAAGACGCTGGCCGATGCGGATCCAAGAACCCGGGCGAACGCGGTGGAAGCACTTTGGGGATTGGATACACCGGAAGCGCGCGAACTGCTGGGTTCCCTGCGAGACGATCCGAACAACCGGGTAGCGGGCAATGCCCTTCTCGGGCTCTACCGGCTTGGGGATGCCGCAATCATTCCCGAGATCATACGAATGGCCGCGCACGAGGAGCCGGTCTTCCGCTCCACCGCCTCATGGGTGATGGGCGCGACCGGCCATCCTCGCTTCACCGAGGCGCTTTCGGGGCTGCTTAAAGACCCGCATTCGATGCCCAGAAAAGCGGCTCTCGCCGCGATGGGCCGAATTCACAAGGCGTTGGCACACGGCCACAAACTGCCGTCCCGGCGGCTGGCGGCGCACTTTTCAAACGACCGGGGCGACCCCGGATGGCGCCGGGTGTCATTGGCGCTCGCGGCGATTCCAGACGCCGAAGCCTCGCCGGTGCTCCCTACCCACATCTGCCTCAGCGAGGACGGCAAAGCGGTCCATCATTACGAGTTGGGACGGCCGGCCGCCGCGGAGGTGTCGCAGGTGGTTTTCGTGATTCCCAGTTCCGAATCGGGGGTTCCCTCATCGTGGAGCCGATACGCGCTGGCTTGTCTCAACTTGAAGCGCCCGGTGGACGCATGGTCCTGCCTGCCATACGCGTCCGGCATACTGCAGTCGGGCGACGCGCCCTCCGATGACGCAGAGCCGCGGTTCGCCGCCGACGAATCGGCGATCCGGGAGGATTTCGGCAAACTGCCGCAGGCGCCGGCGCGCACCGACGTCTGGCACGCCATCTGGCGATCCGTAAAGCCGGACGCGGCAGGGAATATTCCCAAACGGCACTTGATTATCTGCAATGACTCGCCGTCGGACCGTGCGCCGGGCGTGGGACTGATTTCGAACGTGAAGGCGTCCGGCAGCCTGGTGCAGGTGGTGTCGTCGGTTTCGAATCCGGCGCTCGAAGGACTTTGCCGCCTGGTCGGAGGCGTCTTCCTGCACGGCCGCGGGCCGGCTCCGCTGGCCGCCATGGTGGAGCAGGCGTACCTCAACCTGCAGGTCCACTACGAAATCACTTACCAGGCTGTGGCACCGCTGGCGAAGACGTTGAAGATCATTCTTTGCCACCCGTTGGGTTGGGGCGAGACGAGCATTCCGATCCCGCCGGAGGAAACACCCGAACAGCCCGGAGTGTGAGGCTATTTCAGGTACTTTTCGGGAAGCGTCAGGCCTTGCCGCTCGGCATCCCAGAGGATGGTCACCACCTTCCAGGTCTTGCCGTCGTTCACCATCTGGATGCTGTTGATGCCCCGGGCGAAGGGCTTTTCTCCCGGCGCGTGCCGCGATTCATAAGTGCTGAAGACGTGGGCGATGTTTCCAAAGGTCTCCACCCGGCGGGAGATCTCCGACTCGTAGAATGCCGACTTCTCGAAATTCGCTCCCGCGCGCGTGACGTAATCCTCTACAGTCAAGACCACTGGGGAGGCGCCCGCGGCGGTGACCCGGACTGGGATGAGGCGGGCGCCTTCGATGAAGAGCGCCCGAAAGCGGGGCCAATCGCGCGTGCCCGCAGGTCCGGAGATCACCTGATAGAGAGCCTTCGTGAGCGTCTCGATCGACTCGCCGTCGGAACCGGGCTTTGGAGTCTGCGCCGGCGCCGGCCAGGAGGTCTGGGCCACGAATATCAATGCAAGAGCCAGGGTCTTCATTTCCCGCTTGCCTCCCAATCCATCGCCAGGCGGACCAGGGTCCGGACGGGAACGCCCGAGGGGCCCTTGGCGAGGTGCGGCTTCTCGTCGTCAAGCCAGGCGGTGCCGGCAATGTCGAGGTGTACCCACGGGGTGTCTTCGGCAAATTCCTTGAGGAACATGGCCGCGGTCACGGCGCCCCCCCAACGGCCGCCCACGTTGGCGATGTCGGCGAAAGCGCTCTTCAAATAGTCCTTGTAATCGGGCTCGAGCGGCATGTTCCACATGCGCTCCCCCTCGGATTTGGAAGCGGACAGAACGCGGTCGCGCAGGTCGTCATTATTGGCGAACAGCCCGACGTTGAGGTGGCCGAGCGCCACGACGATAGCGCCGGTCAGGGTGGCGGCATCCACCAGGTGGGTGCAGCCCTGCCGGCGCGCGTATACCAGGGCATCCGCCAGGATGAGCCGGCCTTCGGCGTCGGTGTTGATGACTTCAATGGTCTTACCGGAGAGGGCGGTCACGATGTCGCCGGGGCGCTGCGCGCGGCTGCCGGGCATGTTCTCGACACAAGGGATGAAGGCGGTGACCGGAATCGAGGGCCGGATCTGGGAAATGGCCTGCATGGCGCCGATCATGGCGGCGCCCCCCGCCATGTCGTACTTCATCTTCTCCATGCCGTCGGCGGGCTTGATCGAGATGCCGCCGGTGTCGAAGGTGACGCCCTTGCCCACCAGTCCGAGGTGAGGGCCGCCGGCGGCGGGGTGTTCCGGGCGGTAGCGGAGCACGATCAAGGCGGGGGGCTCGGCGCTGCCCTGGGCGACCCCGAGGAGGGCGCCCATTCCCAGTTTTTCCATCTGGGCGCGGTCCAGAACCTCGCACTCCAGGTGGAACTCGGAGGCCATGCGTCCGGCGGCTTCTGCCATGACGGACGGCGTCAGCCGGTTGGCCGGCTCGTTGACCATGGCACGAGCGAAATTCTGCGCTTCGGCCACAATCCGGCCCTGCTCGACGGCCCGGCTGAGATCCGCGGCGCCGTTGGATGGAACGATCGCCGCAGAAGCAATGGACTTCTTGTCGTTGCCGGTACGGTAGCGGTCGGGCTCGAAATTCGCGAGAATCGCGCCTTCGACGGCCGCCGAAGCAAACTCGGGCGCGCCATGCTCCGGATCGAGGGCAATGGCAACCCGCTTGACGGACTTCGCTTTGAGATGGCGAACCGCGGCGCCGACGAGTTTCCGCCAGGCGGGCGCGCCGAATTCCCCGGGCTTGCCGGCGCCGGCAAGAAGGACCCGGCTGGCGGCGACGCCGGCGGGGTGGTGGAGCAACGTCAGCTCGAGCATCTTGCCCGAGACCTCGCCGGATTCGCAGAGTACGGCGGCGCCGAACCGTTCCTCCCTGCGGCCTTCGAAAACCGGCACAATCAGGGCGTCCGCGGAAACCTGATCCAGGGGCTTGGCTTCGATCGAGATTTGCATCAATCCGATTTTGACGGAGTGTTCACGGTGCTGCAATCCAAAATGGCAAGGGCAGCCAGATTCCATTTTTGGAATATTCTGCGCACACTGTGGCACCATCGGCCCAGGAGTCCTATGTCATTGTTTTTACAAGCGCCTTGTACAGAGAATATGCTACACTGCAGCTTGAGACCCCTGGGTACAGATTTTCCAAAACCTGTAACGGTGTGAGTGCCGAGAGCGTCCAATAGGCTGTAGACAGCGGTTCTCCCTGGAGAGCTGGTGGATCAAAATGGCTGACCTGTCGCAACCCAACAATCCGTATTTTAACGCCGACGATCATCTGTCGCGTCTCCTGGTGGCGGAAGTAGAAGCGCCCTGGTACCGCTCCTTCATCCGCAACATCAAGGAAACCTTCAACCCACCCAAGCTACCGCCGCTGGAACTGACGTCCAAGCCCGTGGCGGTGAAGGACATTTGGGGCCTTTACGGGCGCCAGAAGAAGTCCTTCATGATGTCGACCGGCTTTCAGGCCGGGGTGGTAGTTCTGCTCTTCACTGTCTTCTCCAGCAGGGCAGTGCAGCAACAAGTGAAGCAGATGACCACGCTCATCATGCCGGTGGACGTGGATCCCTTCATACCGAAGATGGCGCCGAAGAAGCAGACCATGGGCGGCGGCGGCGGCGGTGGAGATCGTTCCCCATTGCCGGCCAGCAAAGGGCGGCTGCCGAAAGTCTCGCTGCGACAGTTCACGCCTCCGATGGCGGTGGTAAACAACCCCAATCCCAAGCTCACCATGGAGCCGAGCATCATTGCTCCTCCCGATATCAACCTGCCCCAGGTGAACATGGCGCAGTATGGTGACCCGCTGGCGAAGATCGGTCCTCCATCGAACGGACCTGGATCGGGCGGCGGTATCGGGTCCGGTTCGGGCGGCGGCGTAGGATCCGGCAAGGGCGGCGGTTTCGGCCCCGGTGAGGGCGGCGGCGCCGGCGGCGGCGTTTTCCGCGTGGGCGGAGGCGTCACGGCCCCGGCCCTGCTCTACAAGGTAGAGCCCGAATACTCCGAGGAAGCCCGCAAGGCGAAGTACCAGGGAACCGTGCTGCTGTACATCGAAGTGGATCCCAGCGGACATGCCACCAACATCCGGGTAGCTCGCAGCCTGGGCCTGGGTCTGGACGAGAAGGCGATCGAAGCCGTGAGGAAGTGGAAATTCAAACCGGGCTATAAAGACGGCAAGCCGGTTACGGTAGCGGCGACGATCGAAGTGAATTTCCGGCTGTTGTAGAAGCGAAACGAGTATCTGCAAAAAGGGCGGCCTCTTTCCGAGGCCGCCCTTTTTTATTGTGACCGGAAGGCCTGCTCCACGGCGCGGCACTCGGCGCAGGGGCAGATCGAGCGGAAGTGCTCGTAAGAATAGATGCCGGAGTTGTGGCCATCGCTCCAATTGATGCGGATGGCGTAGTTGCCCACCGGTTCCACTCCCAACATCTTGAGCGCGGGCTTGAACATCGGAAACGCGGTCGGGGCCTCCGCCTCCGGCTGGCGCGGGGGCGTGCCGTGCGCACCGGTACACGTGGCGCAGGGACACTTGTCGCGGAGGTAGGTCAGGCCGTATTCGCTGTGGTGTCCATCCTTCCAATCGATCTTGATGCCTTTCGATTTGGAGATGGCAATATGTTCCGGATCGGTCGAAAGAGGCATGTTCAGTTGAACTGGCGCTCCACGTCGCGGACACCCGAGATCCGCCGCATGGCGGAAACCAGCTTCTCGAGCTGCTTTTTGTCGCGCACATCCACGGTCATTTCCACGACACCGCCGTCGTGATCGAGCTCCGTCTTGGCCTCGAGGCTGCGAATATTCGTATTCTCACTGGAGAGCACGGAGGTGAGCTGGTTGAGCATGCCGGGACGGTCGTCGGTGTGGATCACGATACGGACAGGGAAAGCGTCTTCGACGGCACGCGCCCATTCGACCTCGATCTTGCGCTCCACATCGTACATCAGGCTTTGCACGTTGGGGCACATCCTGGAGTGGACGGCCACCCCCTTGCCGCGAGTGACGTAGCCCACAATCGACTCGCCGCGGATCGGGTTGCAGCACTTGGCGCGATAGACCAGCAGGTCGTCAACACCGCGCACCTTGATAATGGCGTCCCCGTCGCGCGGCTTGCCGGGGGTGGTGGAGGGAGCCAGCGCCTCGGGGGCCTGCCGGGTCTCGGCGGCCTCGTCCTTCACCTGTCCGGGCGCGACCTTGCTGAGCACCTGGCGCGCGGAGAACTTGCCGTAGCCGAGCGCGGCATACAGATCCTCCATCTTGCTGTAGCCGTATTCGGACGCGACCCTCTCGAGATCCGCCTTGCTCACCTTCCCGAGCTGAACGCCCAGGCGCCGCGCTTCCTTCTCCAGATACTTCTGTCCGATTTCGATGGCCTTGGTGCGCTCGCTGGTGTTGATGACGTGCTTGATCTTGTTGCGGGCGCGCGAGGTTTTGACGAAGGCCAGCCAGTCCTTGCTCGGCTCGTGGCCGGGCTGCGTCATGATCTCGACGATGTCGCCGTTGCGCAGCGAAGAGCGCAGCGGCACGATGCGGCCGTTGACCTTGGCGCCGACGCAGGTGTGGCCGACATCCGAGTGGATGGCGTAAGCGAAATCGATGGGGGTGGCGTCGCGCGGCAGCACGATGACCTTGCCGCGCGGCGTGAAGGTGTAGACCTCTTCGGGGTACAGGTCCACCTTGAGGGTGGACATGAACTCGGTGGGATCCTGCACGTCGCGCTGCCATTCGACGAGGTGGCGCAGCCAGGCGATGCGCTGGTCGTCGGCGGCCGGACCCTTGCGCCCCTCTTTATATTTCCAGTGGGCGGCGATGCCTTCCTCGGCGATGCGGTGCATCTCCTCGGTGCGGATCTGGACCTCGAACGTCTGGCCGTGCGGGCCCACTACCGAGGTGTGAAGCGACTGGTAGAGGTTGGGCCGGGGGATCGCGATGAAATCCTTGATGCGTCCGGGGATGGGGCGCCAACTGTTGTGGATGACGCCGAGGGCGGCATAGCAGTTCTTGACCGAGTCGGTGATGATGCGCAGCGCCATCAGGTCGTAGACCTGGTCGACCGTGATCTTCTGCCGGCGCAGCTTCTGGAAAACGGAGTAGGGGCGCTTCACCCGGCCATCGATGCGCGCGGGGATGCCCTCGCGCCGGAGCTCGGACTCGACGGCCTGGCGGATCTCGTTGAGGAACTCCTCGTTCGAATGACGGCGGGACTCGATGGCGCGAAGAATCTCTTCGTACGCTTCCGGCTCGAGGTGCTGGAACGCGAGGTCTTCCAGCTCGCCGCGGACCTTGCCCATTCCCAGGCGGTGGGCGATGGGCGCGTAGATTTCGATGGTCTCGCGCGCGATGCGCTCGCGGCGGTCTCCGTCGAGGTACCCGAGGGTCCGCATGTTGTGCATGCGGTCGGCGAGCTTCACCATGATGACGCGGATGTCTTCGACCATGGCGAGCAGCATCTTGCGGAAGCTCTCGGCCTGGCGGTCTTCGGCGGAGAAGACATCCAGCTTGCTCAGCTTAGTGAGGCCGTCCACGCAGCGGGCCACTTCCTCGCCGAACTCCTTGCGGACCTGCTCGACGGTGACGCTGGTATCCTCGACGACGTCGTGGAGCAGACCGGTGACCATGGAGACGGTGTCCATCCGCATGTCGGCCAGGATGTGGGCGACCATGACGGGGTGCACCATGTAAGGCTCGCCGGAATCGCGCGTCTGTCCTTCGTGGCACTGGCTGGCGAAATGAAATGCCTTCTGGAGCTGAGTGAGGTCGTCTTTCGGGCGGTACTCGCGAATCTTGGTCTCGAGCTCGCGGTATAACTGCTCCGCCGGGTCAGACAGATGTTCTGGGGGTACAGGCTCGGAAACGCTGGGGGACTCGGATGCCACGCTAATTCGATTGTAGCAGGGGGTAAGGAGCGGGCAGGCCACAAACAATCATGGCCTGCCCTATGGGAATCATTTCGGGGTGTCTGCGACGATGCCGCCGGCGCCCTGGGAAGCTTTCTTCTCAGCCTTGGCCTTCTTGGTAGCCAGGGCTTTCTGCACCCAGTCGTCGGCGATCTTCACCTGTTGATCGTATTCCTGCTTGGAATCCATCAGGTCGGCGCGCTCGCGGATGAGGAGGTTCTCATACGCCATGGCGTCGTCGTACTCGGGATCGATCTGCAGGCACTTGTCGAGCGACTGCAGGCCGTAATCGATGACCGGGCCGAATTTGGCCTTCAATTCGTCCTTCACCTTCTTATCCTTGATCGGGCCGGGATCTTCCTGCTTCATCCCGAGGTTGGCCCGCGCAGTCCCGTAGGCGGGGTACCACTTGGACCAGGCGATGAAGCCGAGACTGTAGAAGGCGTCCTTGTTGCTGGGATCGATGACGGTCAGCTTCTCGTACCACTTCTGGGAATCGTCCCACTTCTTCTGGTTGAGGTAGAGGGAAGCAATGGAAGCAATTGCGACCTTGTCATTCGGGTTCTGCTCGAGAACCTTCATGAACTGGTCGTGAGCGGCCTGCGCCATCTGGTCGTTCTCCGGCGAAACCGCGCCGGGAATGTACTGCTGCATGTACGCAGTGGCCAGGTAGAGACGTGCGGTCGGGAAGTTCGGATCGTACTCCACGGCCTTTTTGAAGCTCTCGACCGCATCCGGATACTGCGCCGATTTGAACGCCTGCACGCCTTTGTTCAGCTCATTGCGCGCCTTGAGCTGCGTGCAACCCGCCGCCAGGAGCGCCGCTCCGGCCACGGAGAGGATGAGAATCGATTTGCGCATAGCTATTGTCCGGCCTCCACTTTGGCGGTCATCAGCCCGACCTTGTCTATGCCCGCACCGTGCGCGATGTCGATAGCCTTCGCCACCCACTGAAACTCGATGGAGGGATCGCCCTTCACGAACACCACGCGTTCCGCGCGGGTTTTGAAGATCTGCTCGAGGCGGCTTCCCAGCGCATCCTCGCCGACAGGGTCGCTGTTGATCGAGTACTTGTGGTCTTTGTCGATGACGATCACGACGGTGCGCTGGTCCGACTGGTTCGGCGGCTGATTAGGCGGAGGAGGCTGCGGTACGAGGGCCTCGAGCCCTTTCGGCGTCAAGGGCGTAATCACCATGAAGATAATGATCAGCACCAGCAGGACGTCGATCATCGGCGTCATGTTGATATCAGCTTTCGGACCGCCACCGGGTCCGCCGACTGCCATTCCCATAGAATTGCTCCTTTATAAAACCTATTGGCCGGCCGGGGCGGGCGGAGCCGCTTCACCTGCAGGCCTGTTCTTGTCCTGAATCTGATCGGTGAGGAGGCCGAGGTTGTCCACTCCCGCAGCGCGCAGATTGTCGACGACATCCACGACCTTTTCATAGCGGGCGCGGGAGTCGGCTTTCACAAACACCTCTTTATCGACGCGGTTGCTCAGAAGGTCCTTAACCTTGTTGGGGAGATCTTCCGGAGCCAGTTGCGTGGTATTGAGGTAGGTCTTTCCATCTCGCGTGATCGCACATACGATCGCATCGCTCTTATCGGCCGCCTGCATGGGGATGGGGTTCCTGGTCTTCGCCAGGTCGACGCTCACGCCCTTCGACAACATGGGCGTGATGACCATGAAAATGATGAGCAGCACGAGCATCACGTCCACCATGGGGGTGACGTTGATGTCGGCGACGGGCGGCGGAGCTTTCTTCTTCCCGAGATCTTCCTTCTTCTTCGCCATCGTGTTCTCCATGGAACTCGGGAGGAGCGGGGAGCCCCTCGCGGGACTCCCCATTTTTCAACTCGCCGGTTCCTAATCTGCCGCGCCGTTCGGGCCGCGGCTCAGCAATACTACACTACTTGCGGGCGCCGGCGCCGCGCTGGGACCGCTTCAGGAAGTAGTCGATCAGCTCGGAGCTGGAGTTGCCCATTTCCACGTCGAAGGCTTCGATCTTGTTGGTGAAGTAGTTGAACATCCAGACCGCGGGGATGGCCACGAACAGACCGACAGCGGTGGTCACGAGGGCTTCGGAAATACCGCCGGCAACCGCGCCGAGACCGGTGGATTTCTCGGTCGAAATGCCCTTGAACGCGTTGATGATGCCGACGACGGTTCCGAACAGACCGACGAACGGAGCCGTGGAGCCGATGGTGGCGAGACCGCTGACGCCGCGCTTCAACTCGGCGTGCACGATAGCTTCGGCGCGCTCGAGAGCGCGCTTGGAGGCGTCGATCTCTTCACCCGGAATCTCGGAGC
The DNA here is from genome assembly GCA_963792055.1 of uncultured Solibacteraceae bacterium. Lineage (GTDB taxonomy): Bacteria > Acidobacteriota > Terriglobia > Bryobacterales > Bryobacteraceae > Solibacter. Next base: position 116,549 of record CAWBUV010000016.1, read on the forward strand.
TGATCTGATGCGCCTGAAATTCCTGCAGGCCGGCCACGACAACCTTGGCCAGATGGCTCTTCTTGTAGCGGTCGGCGATCTTGACAGCTTCATCGAGCTTGCCTTCGCGCAGCGCGCCGGCAACCGCCGGTGCGAACGCACGCGACTGCTTGCGGGCGGCGTTGTAGGCCATGACTCTGTCGATCATGACGCCGATGGAATAGGCCGACATGATGAACAGAAGCACCACGACCATCTTTGCGAGTAGACCCATCTGGGTCCAGAGGTGAATGGGGTCCCAACTGACGCCGCTCTCCTGGAGCAGATAAAGGGACCATACGTGCAATTGCAAAAGCATTTTCGTTTCTCTCTCCTGCGAGTTGATTTGTTACTGCTGTACTTCCAACGTACCCAAGGACCTTTCGGTTACTGGCTCAACGTGAAGTTCACGTCGATTTGAGTGACCACCTCGACCGGCTCACCGTTGAGCAGGGTCGGCTGGTAGACCCACTGTTTCACCGCTTCGAGAGCGGCCGGGACCAGCAGCGGATGGCCGCTGATCACTTCGAGCTGTTGAATGGTGCCATTCTTGGAAATCACGGCGCTGAGCTTCACCACGCCCGAGATGCGCGCCTGCTTGGCGAGCGGAGGATAAACCGGGCGCGGCTGCCGGACCAGTTTAGCCTGCTGGACGTTGCCGCCGACGCGGATGCGCTGCGGCGGTGGGGGCGCCTTCTTTTCGGGCGGAGGCGGAGGCGGGGGCGCCGCCGAGGGCACCGCACCGATAATACCGCCGAGCACGCCGCCGGCCGCACCGCCGGCCACGCCGCCGGGCACGCCGCCGACGACACCACCTACGCCGGAAGTCGGAGGCGGAAGCTCTTCTTCCTTAATCACCGCCACTTCTTTCGGGACCACCTTCGGCGCCATCAGTTTGCCGGCGTCGAACTGCCGCGGAATGACTTTCACGACCTTGACAGGCGGAGCAGCCGCGGGCGGGGGAGGCGGAGGAGGGGGAGGCGGCGGAGCCACGAGAAAACTGGTCAACTGCGCGGTGGGAAGCACGTCGAAGTAGATCATCGGGATGATGATCGCGACCACGATCAGCACGATCTGGCCGAGGAAGGCTACCAGAACCGTCCAGGTCTTCTTGGTCTTGCCGCCGCCTACGAATGTCTGCTCAAACATAAGAAGCTTCCTTTCCTTGTCAACCGCGACGCCCTCAGGGCAGCGCCGCGGGCCGTTCTACTTAACCGCCTTCGTCGGACGATTTCGGACCGCATCGGTACGGGGCGCAGACGCAACCGCAGGAGCGGTTCGCCGGCGCTTATCGGTGTAATTATGCCAGAACAGGACGATAGGACTGGCGATGAACACCGAAGAGTACGTCCCGACAATAATTCCACAAAGTAACGCAAAAGAGAAGCCGTGCAACACGGGACCGCCAAAAACAAACAGGGCGATTACCGTCAGGAACGTCAAACCGGAGGTCATGACAGTACGACTCAGGGTCTGGTTGACGGACCGGTTCATGACCTGTTCGAGCGGCTCGCGGCGGGACATTTTCAAATTCTCGCGAATACGGTCGAAGATGACGATGGTGTCGTTCATCGAGTAGCCCACCAGGGTAAGGAGGGCGGCAATGACGGTCATCGAGATCTCTTCCCGGAAAAGGGAAAACAGCCCAACCGTGATAATCGTGTCGTGAAAAACCGCAATGACGGCGCCGAGGCCGTAGATCCATTCAAAGCGGAATGCGATGTAGACGAGCATGCCGCCGAGGGCATAGAGGGTGGCCAGGATGGCCTTGTTTCTAAGGTCCGCGCCGACCTTCGGCCCAACCATCTGCACCTGCATCACGTGGAACGGAGCCAAATACGTCTCCTGCTGGAGAGTGTTCATAATACCAGCATTCACGCCCGGCACGGATGACAGTTCATTGAAATTGGTGATGAGACCGGAGTGGTCGCTGTCGCGGGCTGCCAGGAGGCTGTGGACCAGTTGCTGAAGCTGCTGCTCGCTCATCGGAATGCCGGCGCGCGCGATGGGATCGCGCAGGCGGTTGGTCAGGGCTTCCTGGCTGGCATTATTGAAGTCGAGCTTTCCGGAGGCAGCCTGGCCGAAGGTCTGGAAGAGGACGTCCTCCATCGCCTGGCGGTTGATATTCAACTGTGTTTCGTTCTGCAGCTCCGTGCCGATCTCCACTTCATTCTGAGCGGAAGCGCCGGTGAAGTTCTGAACGCTGACTTCGCCCTTGATCTTGCTCGAGTGGGTCATGGCAGAACGAATCTTGTCGAGCGGCGGAGGACCGGCGAACTTCACCGTCATGAGGGCGCCGCCCTTGAAGTCAATGCCGTATTTGAGGCCGCCTTGCATCGCAATACTCAGCAGTCCGGCCGCCGTAAGCACCAGGGACAGAATGATGAACGGCCACTTCTTGCCCAGGAAATCGAAATTCGTGTTCTTGAATAATTCCATCGAACTTTGCCGTGCTGGTGCACTACAGTACCTTGGACACCAGCCTTTTTAAATTTGTTCCCGTTTGGAGAATCCCCGATAAGGGGTTCCTTAAATACTCAACGCCTCCGCGCGGCGGCGGCCCGAAAGCTCCCAGTCGAAAATCGTCCGGGAGACGAATACCGCGGTGAAAATGTTTGCGATCAAACCGATTGTTAATGTTACCGCAAATCCCTTGACGGGTCCTTCACCGAACAGGAAGAGGAAGGCGCACGATACGACGGTGGTGACGTGGGTATCCACGATGGTCCACCACGCCTTGTTAAACCCTGTATCGACAGCGGCGATGACGCCCTTCCCGGCGCGCAGCTCTTCCCGGATGCGCTCGAAAATGAGGACGTTGGAATCGACCGCCATACCGATGGTCAAAATCACGCCGGCGATGCCCGGCAGCGTCAACACCGCATGGAAGTACGCGATGGCGGCAAGCAGAATCACGGTGTTCAACGCCAGGGCGAGCACGGCGTTTACGCCCGAGCGTTTATAGTAAATCAGCATCGCGGCAATCACGGCGATCAGCCCGGCGATGCCGGCGACGAAGCCCTGGTGGATCGAGTCGGCGCCCAGCGACGGACCGATGGAGCGCTCTTCGTCGTACCTCACGCTGGCGGGCAGCGAGCCGGACCGCAGGTAGCGCGAAAGATCGGTGGCTTCCTGTTCGCTGCCGAGATTGGTGATGCGGCCGGAATCTTCGATGCGCGCCTGAATCGTGGCCACGCTGACGGCCTGGTTGTCGAGGACCACCGCCAGGCGGTTGCCGATGTTGTCGCCGGTGTACCGGCCGAAACGCTTGCCGGCGTCGGGAGAAAGCGTGAAATCGGTCTCCCACTTGCGGAACTCGTCCTGGCCGGCGTGGGCGTTGCGCATTTCGCGTCCGGAGATTACCGGGAGCTTGCTCACCAGGTACCACTGCTCCCCTTCAGAACCGCCGCGCGGGATCGCCTTAATGGGCTTGGTGCCCAATGGCAGAACGCCGCCGTGCTGCGCGAGGAGCGGCATCGCGGCTGGAGAAGGGACCGTCCTTGACGTCGTCGATTTCGAGAACCGCGGCGGTCCCGATCAACTCCTTCACGCGGGCGGGATCGTCCACGCCGGGCAACTGGACCAGAATCTGATATTCGGATCCCCCGCCGTACTGCTGGACGGCCTTCTCGGCCAGGCCAAGCTGGTCGATGCGGTTGCCGATGGTGTCCATGGTGCGCTGCACGGTATCGCGCTCGAGATTCACCAGCTCGGTGGGCTTCAACTTCAACGAGTAGTCGGTGGAATTCAGCGCGGTCAGCAGGTAGGTGTTGTAGCGCTCGCTGACCAGGCTGCGGAAGGCGGCGGTCTGGGCGACCGGAACACCCTTAACGGTCACATCGACCTTGTTGGCGTCGGAAATGTCGCGGGGTTCGTTGACATCCATGCTGGCCCAGGTGATGTTCTGCTTCTTGAGATCGTCCTTGAGCCGCTCCATGGTCTGGTCGGCGTCGGCCTTGACGGCATCCTGAACCTGCACGGTCATGACCAGGTGGCTGCCGCCCTTGAGGTCGAGGCCGAGGCGGATATTGTCGGAGAAGTTCTGCTTCAACTCCGACATTGACTTGGGGAAGTTGATAATGCCGTAGACACACAGCAGAATTGTCGCGACGATAACCGCGCCACGGACTTTTACATTCTTCTTCATGGGAGTTTAGAGCCTGCTTCTGATAATCCTACTTCTTCGCTTCACCCGACACCAAGCTCGAAACCGAGCTCCGCGTCACCTGGATCTTCACGTTGTCCGGCTTTACGCGTAACACCAGGGTATCATCCGGCTCAACGGCAACAATGGTTCCCACGATGCCGCCGCTGGTCACCACCGTGTTCCCGTTCTGCAGCCCCGTCAGCATCTTCTGCTGCTGTTTTCGCTGCCGCTGCATGGGGAGGAACAACAAAAAATAGAAGATTCCGAAGATGAGGAGGATGGGCAGCATCATGCCCAGTTGGGAGCCGCCCGACGGCGTTTGCAATAGAAGATTAAAGATCACGTTGTGACCAAATGGGGAGATCATCCGGCATCCTCAGACGCCGAACGAACACACCTCAAGTATTCTGGAAATGAACCCGATATTATAGCGTGCCTAATCTCACGCATGATGTCAAGGTACCGCCTGATATTGTGGCGGGTGGCCAGTACGGCATATAAAATCTCCCCGGACTGGAACAGGTGGCGAAGGTATGCTCGGGAGTAGCTTTTACAAGTATAGCACTCGCAATTCTCGTCGAGTGGGCGCTCATCATCCTTATACCGCGTGTGTTTGATGATGATGCGGCCCTCGGAAGTGAACAGGTATCCGTTGCGCGCGTTGCGTGTGGGGAGCACGCAATCCATCATGTCGACCCCGCGGGCCACGTACTCGGGCAGCTCCGCGGGCATCCCGACACCCATGGCATAGCGCGGGCGGGAACGCGGCAGGATGTCCTCCGTGGCTTCCACCACCTCCATGCTGAGGGGGCGGGGTTCGCCGACCGAAAGGCCGCCGATGGCGTAGCCGTCGGCGTCGAGATCGAGCAGCGCGGAGGCGCATTCCCGGCGCAGGTCGGGGAACATGGATCCCTGAACGATGGGGAAGAGCGCGTGGCGAGTGGGGCTCTGGGCGATGCGGCCGAGGAAGTGAGTGTGCGCCTGGCGCGCCCAACGCACGGTGCGGTGCATGCTTTCCCGCGCATATTCGTGGCTGACGGGGTATTCCGGACACTCGTCGAGCACCATGAGGATATCGCTGCCGTAGGCAAGCTGCACGTCTACCGTGGATTCGGGAGTGAAGGTGTGGAGATCGCCGTTGAGGTGGGACTGGAAGACCACGCCGTGGTCGGTGATCTTTCGCATACCACTGAGACTGAAGACCTGGAAGCCGCCGGAATCCGTGAGGATGGCGTTGGGCCAGGACATGAAGCGGTGCAGGCCACCCAGCTTCCGGATGAGCTCGTGGCCGGGACGCAGATAAAGATGATACGTATTGGCCAGCAGGATGGGGACCTCGAGATCTTCCGCTAAATCACGCTGGGTCAGCCCTTTCACCGTAGCCTGGGTACCCACGGGCATAAACACGGGGGTTTCGATGGTTCCGTGGGGAGTATGGAGCAGCCCCGCGCGGGCGCGCGTCGAGGAGCACTCCGCGACGACTTCAAAAGAGATCTGCCTCAATCCTTGATTGTAAAGGCAGACACGCGGCTTTATGACAGGCACCGCGCGTACTGAAGTTGCCGTATGTTCAAGCTGCTCCGGCGGGAGTAACGTCGAATTAGCCGCGATTGCGGCCTCGGGAGGGGTCCGTGAGGACAACATTCCTGCGGAATACAGCCGGGCTGGCGCTGGCCGCCTGCCTGATGGTCACCGCCGGCGTCGCGAAAGACAAGAAAGACAAGAAAGACAAGAAGAACGATCCGGACGAGATCGGCAATCGCGACGTAGGCAAGGGCGTCAACTTCTACTCCCTGGAGAGGGAGATCGCACTGGGCAAACAAATGGCGCAGGAGGTGGAGCGCCAGGCGAAGATCGTGGACGATCCGGTGGTGGCGGAATACGTCAACCGCGTCGGCCAGAACCTGGTGCGCAACTCCGACGCGAAAGTCCCCTTCACGATCAAGGTCGTGGACTCGGAAGAAGTGAACGCATTCGCGCTGCCGGGCGGCTTCTTCTTCGTCAATACGGGGCTGATTCTCAAAGCGAACAACGAAGCCGAACTGGCAGGCGTCATGGCGCACGAGATCGCGCACGTAGCCGCGCGCCATGGCACGCGGCAGGCGACGCGGGGAGAGCTGGCGAACTACGCCACCATTCCATTGATCTTCATGGGCGGATGGGCGGGGTATGCGATCTACCAGGGGGCGGGAGCGATCGTACCGCTGGGGTTCCTGAGGTTCTCGCGGGCATTCGAAGCGGAGGCCGACCACCTGGGGCTTCAGTACATGTACAAAACCGGCTACGATCCGACGGCATTCGTGGACTTCTTCGAAAAATTGGAGACCCTGGAGAAGCGGAAGCCGGGCGCCCTGTCCAAGGTCTTCTCGACTCATCCCATGACCGAAGACCGGATCGCGGCGGCGCAGAAGGAAATCCAGGACGATCTCGCTCCCCGGGAAGAGTATGTTCTGAACACCTCCGAGTTCAATGACGTGAAGGCGCGGCTGGCCGTGATCGAGAACCGCCGCCAGCCGGAGAAGCAGGACGATGGCCGGCCGACCCTGCACCGCCGGGAGGGCAATGGAACGCCCGGCGAGGATCCCGATGGCAATCCTCAAAAGACCGACCAGGACGAACGTCCGACGTTGAAGCGGCGGAACTGAGCGCGCGGATAGGGCAGGCCAGGAGGCCTGCCCCACATGCTACCCTAGAAGTCTAGGGGGCATTCATGGGACGCGACCAGCTGCAGGGCACTCTCGAACTTCTCATTCTGAAAACACTCGAGCGCGACCCGAACCACGGGTTCGGCATCACGCTGCACGTCCAGACGGCATCCGGCGGGCTTCTGCGAATGGAAGAGGGGTCGCTCTACCCGGCCCTGCACCGCATGGAAAAGCAAAAGCTGATCCGCGGCGAGTGGCGCACGACTCCCAACGGACGCAAAGCGCGATTCTACAGCCTGACCGAGGGCGGCAGGCGGCGCCTCGCGGAAGAGGAATCCAACTGGGCGGCGGTGGCCAAGGGCGTCCAGAAAGTGCTGAGGTTCGCATGAAGTGGATCTTCGGCAGGGGCAAACGCGAAGCCGAGTGGCGTGACGAAATCGAGAGCCATCTCGCAATGCGCGAGGCGTGGAACCAGGAGCGGGGAGCCGCTCCCGAAGAAGCGCGCGATGCCGCCAGGAGGCAATTCGGAAGCTCCCTCAGAACGCTCGAACAGGTGCGCGCGGTGCACATCAACACGTGGATCGAAGGCGTCGTGCAGGACGCGCGGTATGCCGCCCGCGGATTCCGTAAGGCGCCGGGGTTTTCGCTGGTAGCGCTCGCCACCATCGCGATCGGGGTGGGCGCATCGGCGGCGGTCTTCAGCGTCGTGGATCCGCTCTTGTTCCGCCCATTGCCCTATCCGCACGACGAGCAACTGGTCTCGGTGGGATTCTTCGGGCCGGTTGATAACAACGAATTCAACGTCGTGAGCAGCTACCTGGACTGGCGGCGGCGGCAGACGGCGTTCCAGTCGATGACCTCGCTGCGGCCCGAGGGACAGTGCGACCTGATCCAGGGGGACGCGCCGGAGCAGGTCACGTGTGCCCGGGTGGAGGCGAATTTCCTGAAGACCCTCGGCGTGGCGCCCGCCATCGGGCGGGATTTCACGGCCGATGACGATCGACCGGGTGCGCCTCGGGTGGCCCTGCTCTCTTATGCTCAATGGCAGAAGAGGTTCGGCGGCGATCCGAAGGCCGTGGGGCAAACCATCACGATCGACGATAGCCCGGCGCGCGTGATCGGCGTGTTGCCGCGGGGTTTCGAAATGCCGCAACTGGGCCCGGCGGACCTGATGCTGCCGGAGCAGTTGGACGCGTCGCTTCCGCGCGCGGCCAACGCGAATTCGTTTCTGCGGACTTTTGCGCGCCTGCGGGAAGGCGTTTCGATCGAGCAGGCACGCCAGCGGATGCTCCCGCTGTATGAGGAGAGCCTGCGGACGGACGTGCCGGCAACGCTGCGCTCGGAAGTGCGGCTGGTGGTGCAATCGCTGCGCGACCGGCAGATTCACGAAGTCAAAGCAGCGTCGTGGATGTTGATGGGAGCGGTGCTGGGGCTGTTGCTGCTGGCCTGCGCGAACGTGGCCAACCTGCTTTTGGCGCGGGCCGCGGCGCGGCGGCGGGAACTGGCGATGCGGGCGGCCATCGGCGCCGGGCGCGGCCGGCTGATCCGGCAGATGATGACCGAGAGCCTGATGCTGGGGCTGGCGGGCGGCGCGGCCGGATGCGGAGTGGCCTGGGCGCTGCTGCGGACTTTCGTGGCGCTGGCGCCGGACGGGATGATGCGGCTGGAGCAAGCCCGCATCGACCTGCGCGCGCTGCTGTTCGCGCTGGCGGCCTCGGGGGCGGCGGCGCTGCTGTTCGGCCTGGCGCCGGTGATGGAGCGGCCGCGAGCCGAATGGCTGTCGGGCGGACGCGCCACCGCGGCGCGCACGCTCTTCCGCAAATCACTGGTAGCGGCGCAGGTGGCCATCTCGCTGGTGCTGCTGACGGGCGCTTCATTGTTCGCGCGCAGCCTGTGGAAGCTGGAGAGCCAGCCGCTGGGCTTCCGTCCGGAGCGTGTGGTGACGGCCTCGTTCACGCTGCGGCGGCAGCGCTACCGGGCGGCGGGCGCGCAGGCGGCGTTTTTCCAGGAGGTGGAAGCGCGGCTCCGCCAGATTCCCGGCGGAGGGGAGTTCGCCCTCAGCGATTCGGTGCCTCCGCGCGGCGCCATGGGGCGGCCGTACTCGAACATCCGGATCGCCGGACACGGGCCGGTGGCGGCCAATGGCGGGATGGTGCTGTTCCGCTGGGTGACGCCCGGCTATTTCCGCGCGATGGGGATTCCGATTGTGGCGGGCCGCGGCTTCCACGAACAGGAGCGCGCGGCCGGAGAATCGCCGCTCATTCTGAGCTCCACGCTCGCGCACAGGCTGTTCGGAAGCGAAAACCCGATTGGGCAGCAGCTCGACCTGGAAGGGGGCGAAGGGCGTTGGTGCGAGGTGGTCGGAGTGGCAGCGGATGCCAAGAACAACGGCCTGGAGGGGCGGTCGGACCCGGAGTATTACCGGCTGCGGATGAACGGTTCCGGCCAGATGAGTCGCAGCATAGTGGCGGTGTTCCGGTCGCCGCTCGACGGAGCGACCCTCACGCGATGGATCCGCCGCGAGATGGCGGCGCTCGACCCGACGCTGCCCGTCGAGATCGGCACGATGGAGGCGCGGATCGGGAGATACAACGACCGGCCGCGATTCGTGGCGATGCTGATCGCGCTGTTCGCGGGCTTCGGCCTTCTGCTGGCAGCCGTGGGGCTATACGGAGTGCTGTCGTTCCTGGTGACGCAGCAGACGCGCGAGATCGGAGTCCGGATGGCGATCGGTGCGCGGCCCTGGGATATCGCGATGGCGATCGAGAGGCACGCGGGGGTCTGGACGGGCGTGGGCGCGGCGGCGGGGGTCGCGGGTTCGCTGGCGCTGGCCCGTACGGTCAAGGGGCTGCTTTTCGAAACGGCGCCGGGAGACCCGGTGGCGCTGGGGACCGCCGTGGTCGCACTCGCGATCGCAGCGGCCACCGCGGCGTGGATTCCGGCCCGGCGCGCGGCGCGGGTGGATCCGGCGGTCGCGCTGCGGACGGAGTGACATTCGTCATACGAGATCCCTGACAATCTCCACTGGGCGGCGGCCGGGGAGAAGCGCAAGATCGGCATTGGAGGTAACAACATGCCGGTCGCGGAATTACGCGGCGTCACCAAGAACTACGGGGACGTGGCGGCGCTGAGGGGAATCGATCTCACGATCGAGCGCGGGGAGCTGGTCGCCCTGCTCGGTCCGAACGGGGCGGGTAAAACGACGGCGGTGAGGATCCTGCTAGGGCTGGCCTCGGCGGATTCGGGGAGCGCGTCGATCTTCGGGCATCATCCGGCGAGCCACGCTGCGAAAGTGCGGCGCGGAGCGCAGCTGCAGGTGGCCAAGGTGCCCGAGACCATCAAGGTGCGGGAGCACATCGAGCTGTTTTCGAGCTACTACCCGCACCCGCTGCCGTTCGCCGAAGTCGTCGAAGCGGCGGGGCTGGCCGGGATCGAGAACCGGCTGTTCGGCGATCTCTCGGGGGGGCAGAAGCAGCGCGCCCTGTTCGCGCTGGCGATCTGCGGAAACCCCGACCTGCTGTTTCTGGACGAGCCGACCGTGGGACTCGACGTGGAGGCCCGGCGGGCCTTGTGGACGCGCATCCGCGCTTTCGTGGCGCGCGGCGGCAGCGTCCTGCTGACCACCCATTACATAGAAGAGGCGGACGCGCTGGCGAACCGCGTGATGGTGATCCAGAAGGGCCGGATCATTGCGGAAGGCACGCCCACCGAGATCAAGGCGCGCACCGCGTCGACCGGTCTGGAGGATGCGTTCCTTTCGATTCTGAAAGAAGAGGAGGTGGCCTGACATGCGCGTTTATTGGATGGAAGCCCGCAACGAGTTTCTGAAGCTGCTGCGGATGAAGCAATATTCGTTGTCCACGGTGTTGTTCCCGCTGATGTTCTACGCCTTCTTCGGGCTGGCGATGGGGCGCCGTCCGCTGGGAGCCGCGGCCATGCCGATGGCGCGCTACCTGCTGGCTACTTACGGCGCGTTTGCGGTGATGGGCGCGTCGCTGTATGCCTTCGGTGTGGGGGTGGCGGTGGAGCGCGGCCTGGGATGGCTCGAAGTGAAGCGCGCCAGCCCCATGCCGCCGGCGGCCTATTTTCTGGCGAAGGCGGCGGTGTCGCTGGCGTTCGGCGCGATTTCGGTAACCCTGCTGTTCAGCTTGGGCGCGGCATTTGGCGGCGTGCGGATGCCGTGGGACCAGTGGCTGCGGCTGGGCGGCGTGCTGGTGGCGGGCGCGGTGCCTTTCTGCGCGCTGGGCCTGGCGATCGGCTGCTTCGCGGGTCCCAACTCGGCGCCGGCCACGGTCAACATGATTTATCTGCCGCTGGCGTTCCTGGCGGGCCTCTGGATACCCCTGGATTTCCTGCCCGCCGGGATCCAACAGGCGGCGCCCTTCCTGCCGACCTATCATTTCGCGCAGATCGCGCTGGGGGTGCTGGGCGCCCCAACCCGGGGAGCCACCGTAGAGCACGTAGGCGCGCTGGTTGGCTTCACCCTGATCTTCGCGGGCGTGGCGTGGTTGGGAAACTCGCGCGAACGCGGGAAGATGTACGGATAGAGAAATGCCAAAGCGAAAGAAATGGCGGCTGCTGCCGGAAGAGCTGGATTGGACGCCGTACGTCTACCTGGTCTATTTCTTCGGACTGCTCTTGCCGCCGTTTCTGTTCCACGGTTCCACGCAAGATCGGGTGCTGGTGGTGGTCGAGATGGCGGTCGCGCTGCCGCTCTATTTCGCGGGGTATTGGCTGAAGGGCGCGCGCACCCTGTGGGTGGTCGGAGCGTTCGTGCTGCTGGGAGTGTTGACCTGCGGAAGCAATCCCGGGGGAACGGTGCTGTTCGTCTACGGCGCGTCGTACCTGGGCAAAGCTTTCGAATCGCGAATCGCCTACCGGTGGTTGATCGCGCTGCTCGCCGTGGCCGGGGCGGCCGCCTGGGTCTTGCGATGGGAGATGCCGGTGTGGATCTCGGCAGTCGTCTTCTCGGCGCTGATCGGCTCGACGGTGATCCAGCAATGCCAGCGGCGGCGGTTGACAGGGAAACTGCTGATGGCGCAGGAGGAGGCCGAGCACATGGCCAAGGTGGCGGAGCGCGAGCGCATCGCCCGCGATCTGCACGATCTGCTGGGCCACACGCTTTCGGTGATCATCCTGAAATCGGAGCTGGCTTCGCGGCTGACCGCCACGGCGCCGGAGCGGGCGGCGGAGGAGATTCGCGAGGTCGAGCGGATTTCCCGCGACGCCCTGCAACAGGTGCGCCACGCGGTGCGAGGGTACCGCTCGGCAGGATTCCGCAGCGAGCTTGACGAGGCGCGGCGGGCGCTGGAATCGGCCGGGATCCGGCTGGAAGCGTCGGTCGAGGAAGCTCCGCTATCGCCGGCGCAGGAAGGGGTGCTGGGCCTCGCCTTGCGCGAGAGTGTCACCAACATCGTGCGGCACGCGGAAGCCACGGCGTGCCGGCTGACGCTCGCGCGGAGCGAGGCGTTCTGCGAGCTGACCATCGCCGACGACGGGCGAGGCGGCCGCCTCGAAGAAGGCAATGGGCTGCGCGGCATGCGCGAGCGGGTGGAGGCGCTGGGCGGCACCCTGGAGCGGGACGGCTCGAAGGGCACCAGCCTGCGCATACGGGTTCCGGCATGAAGATCCGGGTGGTGATCGCGGAGGACCAGGCCATGGTGAGGGGCGCGCTGGCAGCGCTGCTGGCCACCGAGCCCGACCTGGAAGTGGCGGGACAGGCGCAGGACGGGCGCGCGGCGCTCGAGCTGCTCGGCAAAGTGCTGCCCGACGTGCTGCTCACCGACATCGAGATGCCCGAGGTCACCGGACTCGAGCTGGCGGCCGAAGTTCAGCGGCGGCGGCTTCCCGTCAAGGTCGTGATCTTGACGACTTTCGCGCGAGCGGGCTACCTGCGCCGGGCGCTCGACGCGGGCGTGTCCGGATACCTGCTGAAGGATGCGCCGGCATCGACGCTGGCCAACGCCATCCGGCGGATCAAGGCGGGGGCGCGGGTGATCGACCCTGAACTGGCCGCGGAGGCGTGGACCGAAGCCGATCCGCTGACCGACCGTGAGCGCCAGGTGCTGCGTTACGCCGGAGAAGGCGCCACCGGCGCGGAAATCGCGGACCGGCTGCATCTGTCGGAAGGGACGGTTCGCAACTATCTGTCGGAGGCGATCAGCAAGCTAGGCGCATCGAATCGGACGGAGGCGGCGCGGATTGCACGGCAGAGAGGCTGGTTGTAGGGACTCCGCCAATGATTGGCGGAGGTTGCGCAGATTCGAAAGAGGTTAAGCTTCGGCGCCGCGAATCATTGGCGAGAGCGGTATCCTGATTCTTCTATGGAACTGAAGCTCGTGCCGCTCGAAATCCCCGAGGGCGGGAACCTGATTCTCGGACAGACGCACTTCATCAAGTCCGTCGAGGACATCTACGAAGCCATCGTCAATACGGTGCCGCAGATGAAATTCGGCGTGGCGTTCAATGAAGCCTCGGGGCCGTGCCTGACGCGCGCGGAGGGCAACGACGACGCCCTCAAGGCCCTTGCGGTCCGCAACGCCTCCGCGCTGGCGGCCGGGCACATCTTCGTGGTCGTGATGCGCGAGGGCTATCCCATCAACGTGCTCGGCCGTATCAAGGACGTGCCGGAAGTATGCTCGATTTTCTGCGCGACGGCGAATCCGGTCGAGGCGGTGGTCGTGGAGAGCGAACAGGGACGAGGCGTGCTGGGAGTCATCGACGGAATTCCGCCCAAGGGCGTGGAGACGGCGGAGGATGTGGAGAAGCGCCGCGGGTTTTTGAGGATGATCGGATACAAGCGCTGAAGCGCCGAGTTACTTGCCGAGATCGATGCCGAGTTTCTTGAGCTCTTCCGAGTAATAGCGCCGGTGCAGCAGGTCCCATTCCTCGGTGCCTTCGGGTATCTCCCGTTTCTGGCTTCGAATTTTCTGACGGGCGGCGCGATCCACTTTATCCTCGGCGGTCAGCAGCTCGGTCATCACACGCACGATCTCGAGCCGCACGGTGTTGGTGTCTTTGACCTTGAGGCGGAGGTCGCGGTTTTTGCGAAGCATCTCGACCAGTTTGTGCGACATGTCGGTTACCTTGTCGCGCGACAGCTTCATGGCGTCGCCGGTGTCGCGCCCCGCGGCCCGAATGACTTTTCGCTGGGAGATCAGGGTGTTCTTGATGCGCCGGAACATCTCCTGATAGCTCACGCCTTCCCGCCGCATGTACTCGCTGTACTGGCTCAGCAGGTCGCGCACTTCGTCGTTCAAGCGGTCTTCCACCGCCAGCTCTTCGGTGATCACGTCGGCGACCCGCTCGGTAACGAGATCGGGCGAACTGGTCTCGATGGTACCCGGGCTCAGCCTTCTGACGAGTTGTCGCGAAAGATAGGCTACGAATTCTCTGGCAAGCAACATTCTGTAAGGGCGAAAGGGTAGTTTATCACGGAGCCGGTCCGAGCCGCTTCGGAAACGCAGCCCGGCGCGGCTAGGCGCGATGTCTGCTCAAAATGGCCGCGGGTCCTGCTAGAATAAAGGTTATCCACTCCCTGGGAGGAACAGCCTAAATTGAACACTGCAATCCTCGCCCTGGAAGACGGCACCGTCTTCGAGGGCAGGTGTTTTGGTGCGCCCACAGAGCGGTCCGGCGAGGTCGTCTTCAACACCGCGCTCACCGGATACCAGGAAGTATTCACCGACCCCTCTTATTCCGGCCAGATCGTGGTGCTCACCAATCCACAGATCGGCAACTACGGCACCAGCGCGGAAGACAATGAAGCGGTCCGGCCTTATATCGAAGGCCTGGCGGTCCGCGAGTTTTCCGCCATCGCCAGCAACTGGCGCTCCGACGACGAGGCCGACGGCTTCCTCAAGAAGGCCGGCATCCCGGTGATCGACGACCTGGACACGCGCGCTCTGGTCCGCCACCTGCGCACGCAGGGCGTGATGCGCGGAGTGCTTTCCTCGATCGAGAAGGACTATGGCAAGCTGGTCGAGAAGGCCCGCTCCATCCCCACCATGGCCGGCCTCGACCTGGCCAGCCGGGTCTCGACCGTTACGCCCTACGAGTGGACCAGGCCCGTGGAGGCGTGCTCGCCCTCCGAAATCGTTCCGCCGGCGCCCGAGCCCCGCTTTCACGTGGTGGCGTACGATTTCGGAATCAAGCTCAACATACTGCGCCGCCTGGTGCAGTCGGGATGCCGCGTCACGGTAGTGCCGGCCTTGACCTCCGCCGAGGACGTGCTGGCGCTGAACCCCGACGGCGTGTTCCTCTCCAACGGCCCGGGCGATCCCGAGCCGCTCGAGGCGCAGGTGGGAAATATCCGGAAGCTCATCGGAAAGAAGCCCGTCTTCGGGATCTGCCTGGGCCATCAGTTGCTGGGGCTGGCGGTAGGCGGCAAGACCTACAAACTGAAATTCGGGCACCGCGGAGCCAATCACCCGGTGCGCAACGAACTCACCAAACGAGTGGAAATCACCTCACACAATCATGGATTCGCGGTGGACCCCGATTCGCTCAATCTCAACGAGATCGAAATCACCCACGTCAACCTCAACGATCAGACGCTCGAAGGCTTCCGGCACCGCAACCATCCGGTCTTCTGCGTGCAATATCATCCCGAGGCCGCACCCGGCCCGCACGATTCGCACTACCTTTTCGAGGACTTCGTGAAGCTCATGTCCGGGGAGCGCCGCTAATGCCGCGCCGCAACGATCTGCACCGCATCCTGATCATCGGCTCCGGGCCGATCGTCATCGGGCAAGCCTGCGAATTCGACTACTCCGGCACGCAGGCGGCCAAAGCACTGCGGGCCGACGGCTACGAAGTCATACTCGTCAACTCCAACCCGGCGACGATCATGACCGATCCGGAGCTCGCCGACAAGACCTACGTGGAGCCGCTGACGGCGCCGTATCTCGAAGAGATCATCCGGCGCGAGCGTCCCGATGCGCTGCTATCGACCGTGGGCGGGCAGACGGGCCTGAATCTTTCGGTGGAACTGGCGGAGCGCGGCGTGCTCGAAAAGTACGGCGTGGAACTGATCGGCGCCAAGATCGACGCCATCAAGAAGGCCGAAGACCGCCTGTTGTTCAAAGACGCGATGCATAAGATCGGCCTCGAGACGCCGCAATCGCAGCTGATCAACAGCATAAAGGGTGGGCTCGAGTTCGCCGAGCGGATCGGGTATCCGTGCATCCTGCGACCCAGTTTCACGCTGGGCGGCACGGGCGGCGGCATCGCCTACAACCAGGAAGAGCTGGTGGAAATCCTGGAGCGCGGCATCGCTCTCTCGCCGGTGCACGAGGTGCTGATCGAAGAGAGCGCCCTCGGCTGGAAGGAGTTCGAGCTGGAGGTGATGCGCGATCTGGCCGACAACTGCATCATCATCTGCTCCATCGAGAACTTCGACCCGATGGGCGTGCACACGGGCGATTCGATCACCGTGGCTCCCGCCCAGACCCTCACCGACCGCGAATATCAGATGATGCGCGACGGCGCGCTGCGCTGCCTGCGCGAAATCGGCGTGGATACCGGCGGGTCCAACGTTCAGTTCGCCATCAACCCGGCCAACGGGCGGATGGTGATCATCGAGATGAACCCGCGCGTTTCGCGCAGCTCCGCGCTGGCCTCGAAGGCCACCGGGTTCCCCATCGCCAAGATCGCCGCCAAGCTGGCGGTAGGCTACCGGCTGGACGAGATCCCCAACGATATTACGCGCAAGACGCCGGCGTGTTTCGAGCCGACCATCGACTACGTAGTCGTGAAGATCCCCAAGTGGGCCTTCGAGAAATTCCCGGGCGCCGACGCGACGCTCGGAACGCAGATGAAATCGGTGGGCGAAGTGATGGCTATCGGCCGTACCTTCAAGCAGGCGCTCTGGAAAGGCATGCGCAGCCTGGAGACCGGCAGGGCCTTCGGCACGGAGAAGTACGACCCGGCGCTGATCAGCCAGAAGCTGATCACCCCCACGCCTGACCGCTTGAACTACATCCGCTTCGCGCTCTCACAGGGCTACAGCGTCGCGGACATCCACGAGCTCACCTCCATCGACCCGTGGTTCCTCGAGCAGATGAAAGAGGTTGTGGATTTCGAGGCCGTAGTGGCGCAAGCTGGGTGGCCTGAGCAAGCCACTACCGGCCTGTTCCGCCGCGCCAAACGCTACGGCATCTCCGACGTGCAGCTTGCCCGCACGTGGGGCGTGGACGAGATCACCGTCCGCAACCGCCGCAAAGAGCTGGGCGTACGCGCCGTCTTCAGCCGCGTGGATACCTGCGCCGCGGAATTCGAGAGCTTCACACCGTACCTTTACTCCAACTACGAATCGGCCTGCGAAGCCAACCCGGTGGACCGCAAGAAGGTGATGATTCTCGGCAGCGGCCCCAACCGCATCGGCCAGGGAATCGAATTCGACTACTGCTGCTGCCACGCGTCTTTCGCGCTGCAGGAGATGGGCGTCGAGTCGATCATGGTCAACTGCAACCCGGAGACCGTCTCGACCGATTACGACACCAGCGACCGCCTGTACTTCGAGCCGCTGACCCTGGAGAACGTCCTCAACATCTACGACACGGAGAAGCCCGACGGCGTCATCGTGCAGTTCGGCGGGCAGACGCCGCTGAATCTGGCGCTGCCGCTGAAGCGCCTGGGCGTGCCCATTATCGGCACGGACCCGTCGAACATCGATCTGGCCGAGGACCGCAAGCTGTTCGGCAAACTGCTCGACGACCTGCGCATTCCCTGCCCCGCCAACGGTACGGCCACCAGCGTGGAGGAAGCCTGCGAAGTGGCCCGGCGGATCGGCTACCCGGTGCTGGTGCGTCCCAGCTACGTGCTGGGCGGCCGCGCCATGGTGATCGCCTACGACGAGGAGATGATCCGCCAGTACATGCGCGAGGCCGTGACGTTCTCGCAGGAGCGCCCGGTGCTGGTCGACCGCTTCCTGGAGGATGCCACCGAAGTCGATGTGGACGCCCTGGGCGACGGCGAAGAGGTGCTGATCGCCGGCATCATGGAGCACATCGAGGAGGCCGGCGTACACTCAGGCGACAGCTCCTGCGTACTGCCGCCGCAGTCGCTGCGGGAAGAGACGCTGCGCACCATCGAGGATTACACCGTCCGGCTCGCCAAGGCCCTGAACGTGATCGGGCTGATGAACGTCCAGTACGCCATCCAGAACGGCACGGTGTACGTGCTCGAAGTAAACCCGCGCGCCTCGCGCACGGTGCCGTATGTGAGCAAGGCGACCGGCGTGGCGCTGCCGAAGATCGCGGTCGGGCTGATGTGGGGACGCAAGCTACGCGACTACGGATACGGTCCCGGGAAGCTGCAAGTGGTCCAGGATTTCGTCAAGTCGCCGGTGTTCCCGTTCAACAAATTCCCCGGGGTGGACCCGGCGCTCGGCCCGGAAATGCGCAGCACGGGCGAGGTGATGGGGGTCGGGATCAACTTCGGTGAAGCGTTCCTCAAGGCGCAGATCAGCGCCGGAAGCCCGCTGCCCGAATCGGGGACGGTGTTCCTTAGCGTCAACGACCATCACAAGGCGGAGGCGGTGGACGTCGCGCGGCGCTTTGCGGAACTGGGATTCAAACTGGTTGCGACGCGCGGCACGGCCGCCGCGCTCCGCAATGCCGGACTGCAGTGCAAGACCATCTTCAAGGTGAACGAAGGACGGCCGAACGCGGTAGACCTGCTGAAAGGCGGGACGATCCAGCTGGCGATTTACACCACCACCGGGGCGCCGGCATTCTTCGACGAGAAGGCCATCCGGCGGGCGGCTGTGACGTATCGGGTTCCCTGCATCACGACCATGAGCGGAGCGCGGGCGGCGGCGGACGCCGTGGCGGCCAAGCTCCGCGACCCCATCCGGGTGTGGAGCCTGCAGGAAATTCACGAGCAGAAGAAGACGATGGCGTAGGCGGCGGCCCGCGGCTCTGTGTGGAGAACGAAAAAAACCCGGCGGGACCTTACGTCCCGCCGGGCCGCGTCGTTCGAAATTGACCCTGTATTGGTAACTTCCTGGTCCCCTTCGTATCGGGGAACCATTAATATAGCAGACTTTTTCTACTGAATCGTGGCCTTTTTGATGTAGTCCAGGCGCGGGAAGCGGCTGGCCAGATAATCGTTCCCCTGCACCATGATCTGGGAGGAATCGGGGCCCTCGCCGCCCAACGGGGCCAGCTCGCCGTAGGCGCTATAAAGGCTCTCCACCACGTCCATTCCGGTGGTCACCTTGCCGATGGGAGCGAACCCCTGCGAGTCGAGCGATCGGTTGTCCTTCATGTTGATGAAGAGCTGCGTCGAGCGGGTGTTGGGACCGGCGTTGGCGAACGTCACCGTACCCCGGACGTTGTGCTCCTGCACGGGATCGTCGGGGATGTTGGCGTTGGCCCATAACTGGTTGGTCTTCGGATCGCCGTTGATGCCGAACTGTACGACGAAGCGGGGCAGCACGCGGAAGAACCGATCTCCGTCATAAAACCCGGTCTTCACCAGGGAGTAGAACTGGTCGGCTCCGTGGGGGGCCCAATCGCGATGGACCTCGATCACTACCGGACCCTTGGAAGTATCCAGGTTGACCTGGAACACGGCGGGCGCCGGTTCCTCCTTCGCCGCCGCCTTCTTGGGCTCCGGATTTTTGGACGCCTCCGGCGAGGAACATCCGAGCATCGCGGCACACGCCGCGGCAGCCAGAAAAACAGCAAACCTTTTCCACATTCGATTAACAGTATGGCATGCTGGAATCGGTTCCAAGCATGGCAGCTTACGACGAGTTTGCGTGGTTCTACAACCGCTACTGGAACGAGGACTTTCACAGCCTGGCGTTCCCCATTCTGGAGCGTATCTGGCTGGAGCGGGTACCGGCCGGAGCAAGGGTGTTGGACCTCTGCTGCGGCACCGGCCACCTGGCCGGACTGCTCGCCGCGCAGGGCTACCGCGTCACCGGGGTGGACCTCTCGAGCGATATGATCCGCTACGCGCGGGAGAATGTTCCCGATGCCGAATTTCTGTGCGGCGACGCGGCCTCGATCCGGCTGCCCGGCCCTTTCGAGGCGGCGGTCTCGACGTTTGACAGCCTGAACCACATTCTGGAGCTTGCCGATCTGGAAGCTGCGTTCCGCAACACCGCGGCGGCCATGAGGCCCGGCGGATTTTTTGCGTTCGACATGCTGCTCGAAGAGGCTTACCAGACGCACTGGGGTGAGTCGTTCGCCCTGGTCCGCGACGACCACGTGCTCACCATCACCGGCGCGGGCTACGATTTTCGCCATCGCCTGGCGCAGTGCACCGTCACCATGTTCCGGCTGGTGGACGGCTCCTGGCGGCGGTCGGACGTGGTGGTGCGGGAGCGCTGCTACACCGCCGGCGAGATCGAGAAGGCGCTGGTGAGCGCGGGCTTCGGCGAGATTCTGTGCTACGACGCCGGCGACCTGGGGATGGGCGGCCAGCTCGGCGAGGGGCGGACGTTCTTCGTCGCGGTACGGGAGTGACGACGCTTACGATGCCAGCGCCGCGTGCAGCCGGCGATGGTTCCGGATGTAGGCGCCCATCATGCGGTCCGTCAAACCAGCGTGATCGGTGAGCCAGTGCACCAGGAATTCCACCATCGCCGGGAAGGCCGCGGAATCTCCCGCCTCGATCTTCGCGGAGAGCTCCTTGAGGCGCTTGCGGGCCGTATCGTGCTGCCGCTTGTGCCAATCGAGGGAAGGGTAGTGCGCCGAGCGCATCAGGCGCTCTTCGTGCCGGAAGTGGTCTTCCGCTCCTGCCACCAATGCGGCCAGCAGCGCGTGCACGTGCTCTCCGCCGCCGCCCGCCGCCACCGCCACGCGCAACTCTTCCACCGTACGGAAAAGGTTACGATGTTCGGCGTCCAACTCCGGAACAAACACCTCATGCTTCTTGTTCCACTTAAAGGGCTGCATGAGCAATATTTTACCGCAATTCAGATAAACAGGACTGAATTGCGTTATTGAGTGACCGGCTCAGCCTGCTGCGGGGCGGGCTGCTTGTGCTTGCACTCGGGGTTCGGGCATTGCCAGACGGCCCCGGCTTTCAGCCACTTTTCCACCATGTAAGGGCTGCCGCACTCCGGGCACTTCTCGGCCACCGGCTTTCCCCAGGCAACGAACTTGCAGTCGGGGTAGCGGTTGCAGCCGTAGAAGGTCTTGCCCTTGCGCGAGCGGCGTTCGATGATCTCGCCTTCCGAGCACTCCGGGCATTTCACCCCGATGGTCTTCTGCTTGACGTACTTGCAGGTGGGGTAGTTGCTGCACGCCGTGAACTCGCCGAACCGTCCGCTCTTCAGGACCAGGTGGTTGCCGCACTGCGGGCACGTCTCGTCGAGCGGCTGGTCGGCCTTCTTCTGCGTGCCGCCGATCGGCTTGGTGGTCTTGCAGTCCGGATACCCGGTGCACGCGTAGAATGTGCCAAAGCGGCCCTTCTTGAGGACCATCGGGCGGCCGCAGTTCTCGCAATACTCCTCCGCGCCCTGTTCGGAAAGGTCCGCTTTGTCGATATCCGGCAGGTCGACGGTCAGCTCGCGCGTGTAGGTGCAATCCGGATAACCGGTGCAGGCGATGAAGCTGCCGTGCTTGCCCCACTTGATCACCAGGGGTTTGCCGCATTTCTCGCACGTCAAGTCGGTGGGTCTTTCCATCCGCTTGATGTCGGTCATGTGCTCTTCGGCGTGCTTCAGGTCGCGGTCGAAGCGGTCGTAGAAATCGGACATGGCGACGCGCCAGTCGAGCTTGCCGTCTCCGATCTCGTCCAGCTCTTCTTCCATCCGCGCCGTGTATTTCACGTCGAAGATGTCGTCGAAGCTCTCGAGCAGAAGGTCCGTCACCACCATGCCGAGCTCGGTGGGAACGAAGCGTCCGCCCTCTTTCTTGACGTACTCGCGCTCCTGGATGGTGGAGAGAATGGAGGCGTAGGTCGAAGGCCGGCCGACGCCATCCGCTTCCAATCGCTTCACCAGGGTGGCTTCGTTGTAGCGCGGCGGCGGTTCGGTGAAGTGCTGGTCGGCGCGGACAGCCTTCAGCCGCAGACGTTCGCCTTCGGCCACCAGCGGCAGGCGGTGGCGCAGCTCTTCGTCTTCTTCGTCGGTCTGGTCTTTGCCTTCCTCGTAGACTTTGAGGAAGCCCTGAAACTTCTGAACGGAGCCGGTGGAGCGGAACGTGTAATCCGCGCCGGTCCTGCCCGTGGCCGTTACGTCGATAGTGGTCTGGTCGTACAGGGCGGGCATCATCTGGCAGGCCACGAACCGGTTCCAGATCAGCCGGTACAACTTCATCTCGTCTTCGGCGAGATACGTTTCCACCACTTCCGGAGTCAGCGCCATGGACGTGGGGCGGATCGCCTCGTGCGCGTCCTGCGCCTCTTTTTTCGACTTGTAGACGATCGGCGCTTCCGGGAGAAAAGGCTTGCCGTAGCGCTCCAGGATGTAGTCGCGCACGTCGCGGATGGCGTCTTCGGAAACGCGCGTCGAGTCTGTGCGCATGTAAGTGATGAGACCCACCGCGCCTTCTTTTCCGATCTCAACGCCTTCGTACAGGCGCTGCGCCAGCATCATGGTGCGCTTCACGCTGAACCGCAGCTTGCGCGCGGATTCCTGCTGCAGCGTGGAAGTGATGAACGGCGCCACCGGGTTGCGCTTCTTTTCGCGCGTACCCACCGACTTGACGACGTAATCGGCGCCATCGAGGGCGGCCAGCACTTCATCGGACGACTGCTGGCTCCCGACCTCCGCCGGCTGATCGCCGATCTTGATCAGGCGCGCCGTGAGTAGCGGCGGCTTCTTGGCGTGCAGGTCCGCGTCGATGGTCCAGTATTCCTTGGGGACGAAGGCGCGGATTTCCCGCTCGCGCTCCACGATGACCCGCAGGGCGACCGTCTGCACGCGTCCCGCAGAGAGACCGCGGCGGACCTTATCCCAGAGCAGCGGCGAGATTTTGTAACCCACCAGCCGGTCGAGCACGCGGCGCGCCTGCTGCGCGTCCACCAGGTTGTTATCGACCTGCCCCGGCTTCTCGAAAGCCTTTTCGATGGCCTTCTTGGTGATCTCGTTGAACATGACCCGGTAGACCCGCGGAGCATCCTTCCGGTTGTCCCGCAGCTCTTCCTGCAGATGAAAGCAGATGGCCTCGCCCTCGCGATCCGGGTCAGCCGCCAGATACACGCTCTCTACCTTCTTCGCGGCCTGCTTGAGCTCGGTGATGAGCTTTCGTTTCCCTTCGATGACTTCGTAACGCGGCTCGAAGCCGTGTTCAATGTCGACTGCCAGATCGCGTTTGGGGAGATCCTTAATATGACCGAGCGAAGCTTTGACTATGTACTGCTTGCCTAGGTATTTATTGATGGTCTTCGCCTTCGCAGGCGACTCCACGATTACCAGAGCCTTTGGCATATGAGACTTTCAGAATCGAGCGCCCTCTCGTACGCACGAAACGATGAGATTACCCAGATGACGTTACCACACTTTAACAAAGTTCTTGCCCGGGAGTTGTTTGACAAGTCCCAGCATTTCCAGTTCAAAGAGTGCGGCAATCAACTCGGAGGTAGAGATATCTTCCAGCTTATCAAGCAGATCGTCCAAATGTACGGCTGCATCCACGGGCAGGGCTTCGAGCGCCTTTCGTGATGCTGCGTTCAACTGCGAAGCCACCTCCCCGGTCTGCATCGGGGAGTTACTAAATAATGATGCGGATCCCTCCCCCGGAGTTTCGCCGCTTTCTCCGAGGAGAATTTTTCTGGTCTTCTCAATTAGATGCCGGCGGGATTCAGGAGGAAGCTCGAGCACCACGTCGTTCCAATCCTGCACGAGGTGCGCGCCTTGCTTTATCAACAGGTTAGGTCCCCAACTCAGTTTCGAAGTGATGTTTCCCGGAACGGCGAATACTTCCCTGCCCTGGTCCATGGCGAGCTTGGCGGTAATCGCCGATCCGCTGTACTGCGCCCCTTCGACGACCAGCACTCCCAGGCTCATCCCGCTGATGATTCGGTTACGAATCGGGAAGTTCTGCGGAAACGCGACGGCGCCCATGGGGAATTCCGAGACGATCAATCCACGCGCCGCGATTTCGGCGGCCAGCTTGCGGTTCTCCGACGGGTATACAACGTCGGCTCCGCAGCCCAGCACGGCGACGGTCTCTCCGCCCGCTTTCAGGGCGCCCTTGTGCGCCGCGGTATCGATGCCCCTGGCCATGCCGCTGACGATAGTGAGGCCCGCATGTGCCAGGTCGGCCGCCAGCCTCTCCGCCACGGCGACACCGTAAGGGGTGGGCCGGCGGGTGCCCACCACGCCGAGCGACAGAGATTGCAGAAGCTCTACCCGTCCGCGGACAAACAGCACCGGCGGAGGATCGAAGATGTCGCGCAGCGCCTGCGGGTAACGGGAATCCCCCATGGTCACCAGCACCGCGCCGGATTCCGCCATCCTCTCCTGCTGCGTGACGGCGTCTTCGAACGTGCAGCCGCTCGCGATCGACTGCGCCACGGTGCCGCTGACACCCGCCGCTTCGAGCTCCGACCGCGAAGCGCGGAAGATCGCCTGCGGAGTACGAAAGCGTTCCAACAGTTTGCCGGAAGTTCGGGCGCCCAGGCCGGGAACCAGCTTAAGAGCCAGCCAGTGAAGTTCCTCTTCCCGGCTGAGGACGGATGAAGACATGGAGCGGCGCGTTTCGATTTCCACCGTAACACAGATCGGCAGCGCCCCGGCGCAGCCTTATAGCAAATCCCGCTAGACTGAAGGAAAAACCTATGAAGCAGGAAGCGTCATTCTTCGATGGCAAAGAACCGGTGCTCGTCTATATCGCGAAACGGCTGAAAGAGGCGATGCGGCTGGAATCGCTCTTCGATGGAGCGGGCCTCGATTACGGAGTGGAAGCGGACGAGTACCGCGGCGGCATCGTATTTCGGACCGTGCGGGCGGGCGCGTTCTTCTATGTGCTTCCCGAAACGGCGCCGGCAGCCCGCGAATTGATGCGCACGAACGGATATCAGCCCTACGAGGAAGCGCTGGAACGGCACTGACCGTGTCCCGGCTCACACAATCTTCGACCTTCCTTCGGTAGACTGGAAAGACCAGTGAAACCGGCGGAGCTTCCGCCGGTCTCGGTGATAACGACTGCCATGCGTGCACACCCTGACCTGATCCGCCGGCTGGCATCGGCTCGAGAGAAAACTGACGAGTTATTCCAGCTCGTCCATCCGGACTCCCTCTACGAACGGCCGATCCCCGAACGCCACCGCATCCTCTTTTACCTGGGGCATGTCGAAGCCTTCGACTGGAACCTGATCGCGCGTTATGCGCTCGACGTTCCGCCGTTCCACCCGGAGTTCGACCAGCTCTTCGCTTTCGGCATCGACCCACCGCCCGGCCGGCTCCCCTGCGACCAACCGTCGGACTGGCCCCGCGCGGCCGAGGTCGAGGAATACAATCTGCGCGTGCGCGCGGAACTCGACCCGCTGCTCGAGAAGGTTCCCGAACAGTTGCTGCATGTAGCCATCGAACACCGCCTGATGCACGCCGAGACGTTCGCGTACATCCTGCACCACCTTGCGTACGAGCGCAAAGCCGCGCTCGAAGCAACGCCGGAGCCGGAGGTCTCCGTACCCGCGCCCCGCATGGTCGAGATTCCCGGAGGCACGGCCCGGCTGGGGCGTACCGTCTCGGAAGGTTTCGGGTGGGACAACGAGTTCGAGGCGCACACCGAGCCGGTGCCGCAGTTCGCGATCGGCAAGTACAAGGTAACCAATCGGGAGTATCTCGAATTCGTCCGACAGGGCGCGGCGCCGCCATTCTTCTGGGTCGAGCGCGGCGGCCGGTGGCACTATCGCGGAATGTTCGCGGAGGTTCCCCTGCCGCTCGATTGCCCGGTGTACGCTACCTACCGCGAGGCCGAGGCCTACGCGCAATGGCGCGGCAAATCGATACCCACTGAGCCGCAGTTTCACCGAGCGGCCTGCTCGGCGCCGGTGTCCGGTAATCTCGATTTCCGCCATTGGGATCCCACGCCGGTGACGGCCGACGAGCAGGAATGGCACGGGCCTCAGCAGTTGACCGGCAACGGCTGGGAGTGGACTTCCACGGCATTTGCGCCCTTTCCGGGCTTCGAGCCATTTCCGTTTTACCGGAACTACTCCGAGCCGTTCTTCGACGGCGAACATTATGTCCTGAAAGGAGCCTCACCCCGCACGGCCGCCTGTTTCCTGCGGTCCTCGTTCCGCAACTGGTTCCGGCCATCGTATCCTTATCACTACGCGACGTTCCGGCTGGCGGATTCATGATGTACGCGCGGGCACTCGACAGCGAATTCGCGCAAGACGTGCGGGCGGGGCTGACGCGCACCGATCAGAAGACCCTGCCTTGCCGTTATTTCTACGACGAGCTCGGCTCGGCGCTCTTCGAAGCCATCACCTGCCTGCCGGAGTACGGGCTCACGCGCGCGGACGCCCGCATTCTGCACACGCACTCGGCCGCGCTGGCGGAGCTTCTGCCGGGGAACCTCGTCGTTGCGGAACTGGGCAGCGGGGTGGGGGTCAAGACCCGTCCCGTGCTGGAGCAGATCCGGCGTCGGCAGGCCGTGGTCTACTATCCGATCGACGTATCGGCCAGCGCTCTCGCGAAATGCGCGACCGACCTCGGCCCGCTTGGGACGGTTCTGCCAATCGAAGCCAACTACCTGGATGGCGTGCGCTCGGTGGTGGAGCGCCGCAGGCCGGGACAGACGCTACTGCTGCTGTTTCTCGGCAGCACCATCGGAAACTTCGAGCCCGGCGACGCCCTCGACTTCCTGCTGGCCTTGCGCGCGGAGCTTCGTCCGGGCGATGCCCTGCTGCTGGGGACCGACCTGGTGAAGCCGGTGAAAGACCTGCTGGCCGCTTACGACGACCCCACCGGCGTCACGGCCGCCTTCAATCTCAACCTGCTGGCACGCATCAACCGCGAGTTGGATGGAGATTTCGATCTCCGCCGGTTCGCGCACGTAGCCCGCTACCGCGAGGCCGAGCAGCGCATCGAGATGCACCTGCGGTCGCGGGTCCGGCAGACCGCCACGATCCGCGACGCGGATCTGACCGTAGACTTCGCTCCCGGCGAGACAATCTGCACCGAGTCCTGCCACAAATTCCGCCCCGACCAGATCTGTGTCATCTCGCGGAAGACCGGCTTCCGGCTGGCGGACCAGTGGGTGGATGAAGAGTGGCCGTTCGCGGAAAACCTGCTGGTCGCCGTCTAAGTCTGGCGGCGGATGGTTGACACCCCTTCGACACGCGGAGAAAATGGGGGCTACGCTCATGTCCTTTCTTCGAGTTGCGCTATCTCTGACGGCCGCCGGCGCCGCGATCCTGTTCAGCGGTTGCGGGGAGCAGAAGTTCCCGGTCCGCACCTACCCGATGGGTGAGAAGGTCATGATCGGACACTTGAGCTACACCGTATTCGAAACGCAGTGGCTCACGCAGCTGGGCGATCAGGCCGCACCGCGGATTCCGCAAAACCGCTTCTTCCTGGTGCGCGCGAGCATCGTCAACGGTGGCAGCTCGGAGGTGCTCTCGCCTAATCTGACGGTCGAGGACGACCAGGGACACGTCTACCGGGAATTGAGCAACGGCGATGGCGTGCCGCAATGGATCGGCTACCTGCGGCAGATCAAGCCGGCGGATTCGGCGCAGGGCTACCTGGTGTTCGACGCCCCTCCGGGCCACTACAAGCTACGGGTCCTGGACGAGGACTCGAATCACGCGGCGCTGATCGACATCCCGTTGACCTTCAACGCCGAGACCCCCGAGCTTCCGACTCCGGGCGACCTCAAGAAGTAGCGTCGCCGCCGTGTCCGGGCGACTCGGTAGAATAGAATCATGTGGGCCGTTGCGGTCGCGCTGCTCCTGCTGCAGACCCCTGACTACAATTCCGATGGGCTCAAGGCCCTGGACGAGGCGAAATACCCTGCTGCGGTGGAGGCCTTTACCAAGGCGATCGCCGCCGACCCCAAGGATTACAGCGCCCATTTCAACCTGGCCCTCGCCTATAGCCTCCTGCACAAGGACGCGGAAGGCATCGCGGAATACCGCAAGACGCTCGAACTGAAGCCCGGGCTCTATGAGGCCGAGCTGAACGGGGGAATTCTTCTGCTGCGTCAGAAGAACCCGGCGGAGGCCCTGCCGCTGCTCGAGAAGGCCGCGGAGCAGAAACCGAAGGAGTTCCGGCCGCGCTATTACACGGCCGAAGCGCAATTGGCCACCGGCGCCCTGGACAAGGCCGCCGATAGCTACCGGCTGGCGCTGGAGCTGAATCCGAAATCGGCCGATGCCGAACTGGGGCTGGCGCACGCCCTGGCGCAGCGGAATCAACTGGCGGATGCGGCGCCGCATTTCCGCCAGGCGGCGCAACTCGATCCGAAATACCGCGACAACCTGCTGGAACTGGCGGAGCTTTACGAAAAGGGCAAGCAGCCGGCGGACGCCATCGCGATCTACCGCGAATTCCCGGACAATCCCGCGGCCCAGGAACACCTGGGAGAGCTGCTGCTCGAAGGCAAGCAGTACGCCGAAGCCATTCCACGCTTGGAAACGGCCTATACCAAGAGCCCGACCGGGGCCAACCGCACGGCCCTGGCGATGGCCTACCTTTTTAATAACCAGTTGGAGAAGGCGCTGCCCCTGCTCGAGCAGGCGGTGGCCGCGGAGCCGTCCAACTGCGATCTACGCCTGGTTTATGCGCGGGCTCTCCGCGACCGCAAGCTGTACCCGCAAGCCGCGAACCAGTTTCTGGCGGCGGCGAAACTCAAGCCGGAAGAACCCAAGACCTGGGGCGAGTTGGGATCAATGCTGTACCTGATGGGATCGTATGAACAGTCCCTCGCGGCATTCGACCGGGCTCGCAGCCTGGGTGAAAACACCCCCGGGAACTGGTTTCTCCGTGCGATCATTTTAGATAAGCTGAAGCAAGTCAAGCCGGCGCTCGAAGCCTACCAGCAATTCCTCTCGATGAGCCAGGGCAAGAACCCCGATCAGGAGTTTCAGGCGCGGCAGCGGGCGCGGATCCTCAAGCAGGAACTGGAGAGACGGTGATGCGAACCGCGATGCCCCTGGGAAAGCTGCTGATCGTCGGGCTGGTCTTGGCGGGCACGCTCTCCGCGGACCTCCAGAAAGCCATGGCGGAGCCGAACCTCGAAAAGCGCTCCAAACTGGCCCTCGACAACGCCAGCGAAGCGTACCAGTCGGCACGGACAGATTACGAGAAGGGAGACGCCGCCCGCCTGACGGCCGACATCCAGGAGATTCAGGATTCCGTGGAGCTGGCCTATACTTCGTTGAAGGATACCGGCAAAGACCCGCGCAAACACTCCAAGTGGTTCAAACGCGCGGAGATCGAAACCCGCGACCTGCTGCGGCACCTGGATGCATTCCAGCGGGACATGAGCTTCGAAGACCGGCCGATGCTCGACAAACTGAAGGCCCGGGTGCAGAAGATCCACGACGACCTTCTCCTGGGACTGATGGAGGGCAACCCCAAATGAAGACCTTTTTGTGTTGCGTGCTGCTGGCGGCTCCAATCATGGCCCAGGTGCACCGCGATTTTCTAACGACCGCCGAGGTGGAACAGATCCGCGAGGCGCAGGAACCGAATGAGCGGGTGACGCTGTACGCCTCGTTCGCCAAGGACCGGGTGGAGATGGTCAAAAGCCTCCTGGCCAAGACCAAGCCCGGCAGGTCCACGCTGATTCACGACGCGCTGGACGATTACAGCAAGATTCTGGACGCGATCGACGACGTGGCCGACGATGCGCTCTCGCGGCACGTAGACGTCCAGAAGGGGCTGGCGGCCGTTGCGTCGGTCGAAAAGGAAGCGCTGCCGGTTCTTCAGAAGGCCCAGGAAAGCCACCCTAAAGATATCGACCGCTACGATTTTGTATTGAAGACCGCCATCGAGACCACGAGCGATAGCCTGGAAGCCGCCACGGGCGACCTGGGGAAGCGCGCGAAGGAAGTGGAAGCGCGGGACGCCAAGGAGAAGAGCGAAATCGAGGCGGCTATGACGCCCTCGGAACGCGAGAACAAGCAGGCGGACGACAAAAAGGCGGCCGAAAAGACCGCTGCCGCCCAGGAGAAGAAGCGCAAAGCTCCGACCCTGATGCGGCCGGGCGAAAAGAAGCCCGACCAGCAGTAGTGGCGGCCCCACCTCCGAACCTTCGGGACGCGAACAAATGAACGGGAACTGGAACCCGGAGCCGCCTCGACCATCATGCCGCAGAAATCCAGCGGAGGCCAGGGTTCGCAGTACCAATGGGTACTAGGGTCGGTCTCCGAAAAGGTAGCTGACTCCGAGCGTCGGCACGAAGTCGTAGATCCAGCCGTGGATCTGCGCGGGGAAGACCGTCCGGAACACCAGGTCAGGCGCAGGGGACATGTATGCCCGAAAATCCAGGCGTAGTTGCATGCCCTTACGCACCCGGTATTTGACGCCTCCGCCCACGCTGATCAGCGGCTTCACCTGGTTGCCGCGGGCGATCAAGGCGAAATCCTGCAGCGGGTCGGAGACCAGCAGCCTCCCCGGCCCGGTGTAGACTTTGATGCCGGCGCCTCCGGCGACGTAGGGCCGGATCTTGTCTTCCTTCCGCGTGATGTGCACCAGAAGGTCATAGTGAACGATGTTCGTATATCCGGAGCCACTGACCTTCGTATCGCCGAAGGTAAGTTGCGGACCGCCGGCGCGGAACAGGTAGCGGATCTCGCCTCCAATGTGTTCGTACATGTTGTCGCCGAACACCGCTCCTACCGCGGCGCTGGGTTTAAAGCCGGCCTCAACCGAGCCGGACGGATTCCGAATCGACGCATCCCGGTCCCAGGCGTAGCCGCCCAGTGCGCCGATTTCCCATTGCTGCGCCAGGCACCCGCCGGAGAGAATTAGTGTCAGTGAAGCCGCGGAGATCCAAGTTGAACGCATAAGCTCCCTTCGCGGCCGTCCGGCCGCAGTTGCGCCCCGAGCGCTTTGAAGGAAGGATGCGGACGGCCGTGCGGAGTCTCTAATTTATTCGTGCTTTTCGAGCTGCAGCGTGATGGTGCCGATGGTGAACTGCATGCGCACGCGGATCTGCACGGGCAGCTTGCGGCGATCGTCGGTGAGCCACACGTTCAGGTGGGCGGAACGGCGGTACAACACGTTGTCGAAGAGAAAGATCTCGTACCGGATAGTATGGAAAGTCCCCTCCGGTGTTTTGATGTCTTCGCGCTGCTGCGCCTCGACCTTGGCCATGGCGCTTTTCTTCCCGTCGCTGACGGGCACCTGCGCGGACTCGCCCGGTTCCAGGCTCAGTGTGCGGAGATAGTACAGACCGCCAACCACATCGTGGACGCAGCCCGAGGTGTCGGTTTCTTTCGCCAGTATCACGGAGTTCTTGGCCCGGTCGCGCTCGAGATAATTGGCCTTCCGGCCGGTGGTATCGAAACTAATGCGGGTTTCCCGCTGGCGGCTGCCTTCCTGCGACACGCTGTGAACATTCTGGACGCACAGGGAATCATTGAGCAGCGCTACGTAATCGTCTTCCACTTTGAACAGCTTGGAAACCAGCCCGACCGATTCCACGCGGAGGTTGACACGGGAACCCGCGGCCGGCCCCGGGTCGGACCGCAATTCCATGGTTGCCTTGCCCGCGGTAATCAGGCGCCACTCGATGTTGTAATGCAGGGTCTCATGTTCGGGCAGGCTACCGCCCACCGGCGACGCGAGCGGAACTAGCAACATGGCTAACAACGCCTTCAGGAACATGAACTGCCAGTGTCTCAGATCGGTGAATGCGGGCGCAAATCGCGGACATCCGCAGGGAGCCCACCCAGGATAGAATGGTCATTCCATGAGAGTCGGAATGATCGGTACCGGCGCGATCTCGCACAAGCACGCGCAGGTCTACAAGAAAATCGGGTTCGAGCTGACGGTCTGCACGGACATTTTCGAGCCTTCGGGGCGGAAGTTCGCGGACCAGTACGGCGCGGAGTTCGTGCCCACCTACGAAGAGGTGTGCCGCCACCCCAAAGTGGATTACGTGGACGTGTGCACGTTCCCGGACTTCCGCATGCAGCCGATCGAGATCTGCGCGCAGACCAAAAAGCACGTGCAGGTGCAGAAGCCGATCTCGACCAACCTGGAGACGGCGCGGCAGATGATCGAAACGGCGCGGCGCGGCGGCATCCTGCTCGGGGTGGTCAGCCAGCACCGCTTCGACGACGCCAGCCTGTTCCTGGCGAAGGCCATCGCCGGCGGCCGCCTCGGCAAGCTGCTGCAGGCCGACTGCTACGTGAAGTGGTACCGCTCCGCCGAATACTACTCCAGGCCCATCAAGGGGAGCTGGCAGACCGAAGGTGGCGGAGCGCTGATCAACCAGGCGATCCACCAGCTCGACATCCTGCGCTGGCTGGCCGGGCCGGTGCGCGAAGTATTCGGCGCCTGGCAGCTGGGCGCGCTGCACAAGATCGAATCCGAGGACGTCGTAAACGCCGTGGTTCGATACGCGAACGGGGCGACCGGCGTGGTCCAGGCCTCGACGGCTTTCTGGCCGGGCTATCCGGAGCGCACAGAGTTTCACGGAACCAAGGGGACGGCGGTGATCACGGGCGACAAGCTTACCGCCTGGGACGTCGAGAACGACGCGGGCGATCCGGCCCCGGTGGCTCGCGAGGTGGCCTCCGGCGCGTCGGACCCGATGGCTATTTCGCTCGAGCCGTTCGAACGCCAGTTCCTGGATTTCGGCGACGCCATCGCCAAGAGACGGAGGCCGCTGGTGGCCGGAGAAGAAGGCTACCAGGCCCTCGAGCTGGTGGAGGCCATCTACCGCTCCTGCCGCAGCGGCGAGAAAGTCGCGCTCGGAGCGGAAAGCGCATCACACTGAGAAACAGAGCCGCGACCGTCAGGGAGCGGGCCGGCTTAGGAGGAACATCATGTTCCGCGGAAGCCTTTACATAGCGGCTGCGGCCGCGGCGATCGTCTACGTGGGTTGGGCCGCCAGCCGCCCGGATGACATCGTCTTCGAACGCCGGATGATCGACGCGGGCGCCAGCGAAACCGTGGCCGTGGCGGACATCAATGGGGACGGCAGGCCGGATATCGTCTCGGGCGAATACTGGTACGAATCGCCGGAGTGGACCAAACACAAGTTTCGCCAGATCGACTTCACCAATAATTACGTGGACGATTTCAGCGATCTCGCGCTGGACGTCAACGGCGATGGAAAAGTCGATATCGTGAGCTGCGCCTGGTTCAGCCATCGCGTCTTTTGGAGCGAGAACCCGGGAAAGGCCGGGGTGCTGTGGAAAGATCATCCGATCGAAGCGCGTTTCCCGGTGGAGTTCACCTTCCTGGTGGACCTGGATAACGACCACCAGGCGAAGGAGGTGCTGCCGGAATTCGGCGATACGAAAGCTCCCCTTACGTGGTACGAGGCGCGCGGCGGGGCGTTTGTGGCGCACGTGGTGTCTGACCACTCATACGGCCACGGCATCGGCGCCGGCGATGTGAATGGCGACGGCCGCAACGACATCATCACGCCCGAAGGTTGGTTCGAGGCTCCGGCCGATCCGCGTTCCGGCACCTGGACTTTCCATCCCGATTTCCAACTCGGCGAAGTCGGCTTTATCCACGTGCTCGACGTCAACGGCGACGGCCGGCCGGATCTGGTCACGTCTATGGCCCACAACTACGGCATCTTCTGGATGGAGCGGAAGGCCGATGGTACCTGGGCGAAACACATGATCGACGACAGCTGGTCGCAATCGCATTCCCTGGTGGTGGCCGATCTCAATGGCGACGGACAGCCCGACCTGGTGACGGGTAAGCGCTTCATGGCCCACAACGGCCGCGACCCCGGCGAGAAGGAGCCCTTGGGGATCTACTGGTACGAGCATTTCAAAACACCCTCCGGCTCCATCGAATGGGTCAAGCACCTCATCGATTACAGCTCGCGGGCGGGCGGCGGAATGCAGGTGACGGTCGCGCGGCTCGATTCGGATCCGTATCCCGAGGTCATCACGGGCGGCAAGTCCGGCCTGTTTCTGTTCCGGCGCGCGAAGGCCGGAGCCCCATCCTGGCAGGCGAGATGAATTTCCGACTGCCCGCTCTCCTGCTGCTGGCGGCTGCCGCCGGGGTCGCCGCGGCGCCGGCGGTCATCAAACCGGGCGAACCCTGGCCCGATAACCGCGGACGTCACATTCAGGCGCACGGAGGAGGCATCATCAAGCTGCACGACACCTGGTTCTGGTTCGGGGAAGACCGCTCCCAGGGGCTCGACCCCGCGCAAAGGTATGTCGGCTGTTATTCGTCGAAGGACCTGGTTCACTGGACGTTCCGCCGCAAGATCGTCTTCCCGGATCCGGAGGACCTGGGCCCCGGCTGGGTTCTCGAGCGGCCGAAGGTCTTCTACAATGCGAAGACCAAAAAGTTCGTCATGTACATGCACCTCGATGATGCTCGATACCGCTACGCGCGGGTGGCGGTGGCGGTGTCCGATACGGTGGATGGAGATTACCGCTTCCTCAAGAGCTTCCGGCCGCTCGGCCACGAAAGCCGGGACATCGGCCAGTTCCTCGATGACGACGGTTCGGCTTACCTGATCTTCGAGGACCGCCCCGTGAAAGGCTTCCATATCGCGAAGCTTTCCGAGGACTACCTGAATGTCGAGAAGGATGTCTGCCTCATTCAGGCGCCGCTCGAAGGAGGCGCAGTTGTGCATTACCAGGGGCTGTACTATGCCCTCGGCTCGGCGCTCACCGGATGGCGGCCAAATCCCAACAAGTACGCCACTGCTTCCAGGCTGGAGGGTCCCTGGTCGGAATTCAGGGATATCGCGCCTCCCGAGGCGAACACCTACGGTTCGCAATCCACCATGCTGCTGAAGGTCGAAGGCAGGAAGGGGACCGCCGTCATCTTCATGGGGGACCAGTGGAAGCCTCGCACGCAGTGGGACTCGCGCTATCTCTGGATGCCGGTCGAGATCGGCGGCGGACGCCTCCGGCTTCCCGAGCCTGCGCCGTGGACCCTGGATGTAAGAAGCGGAATCGCCGCGATACTGAAGTAACTCAAAAAAAGAAGTCTCGGTCTCCATCGTTGACATCAGGCTCCAAAGCATGCTTTCGGACCGGATGACCAATTTTCGCGGCCTCCCCCAGCGCGGATTGGCGGCCGCTATCGGTGAGGTGCACTCATGACCGGTGGTGGAAACACAGTGCCCGTAGCTTTCCTGGTAGGTGTGGACGGCACACTGCTCGACCATGACTCTGTCCAGCGCGATTTAGAGGATTATCTCGAACGGAAATATGGGGCGGCCTCCCGCGACCGCTACCGTACGATCCTCGACCAGTTGCGCCAATCCCTGGGCTATCCCGATTACCTCGGAGCCCTGCAGCGGTATCGCGTCGAGTACCGGCACGACAATCGTTTGCGGTCCATGGCGTCCTTCCTCCTCGACTACCCATTCGCCAAGCGTCTCTATCCCCATGCTCTCGAAGTCCTGAGGCGCTTCCGCACCTGGGGTCAGACCATCGTCCTATCGGACGGCGACGTGATTTTCCAGCCTCGCAAGATCGAGCGTTCCGGAATTCTCGACGCCGTGGAGGGACACGTTCTGATCTACATCCACAAGGAAGACGCGCTGGACGATATCGAAGATCATTACCCGGCCAGACATTATGTCCTGGTGGACCAGAGCCCGCGAACGCTGGCCACGTTCCGGGAGGCGTGGGGAAGCCGTGTGACCACGGTGCTCTCGCGCCAGGGGAAAGCCGCCAGGGTTGCGGCCGACCTGGGCCGGTACGCAACACCGGACATCACGGTGGAGCGGATCGACGAACTCCTGGATTATGAGCTTCCCTCCCTGCTGGCCCGAGGTGAAATCGAAGTGGCGGGGTGACGGCAGGCGGGCCGCTTTGGCCCTGAACGTGCGGCGCGCACTTGCGGATAAGGAGGGGAGTGGATGGAACTGGGAATGGTCGGCCTCGGCAGGATGGGAGCCAACATGGTCCGGCGGCTGTTGCGGAACGGACACCGCTGCGTCGTCTTCGATACGTCTCCGAAGGCTGTAGAAGAATTGGTGAAGGAGAAGGCGGCCGGCGCCGCCGGGCTGGACGATCTCGTAAAGAAGCTGAAAGCGCCGCGGGCCGTCTGGTTGATGGTGCCGGCGGCAGTCGTGGACCGCACCATCGCGGAAATTACCCCGCACCTGGAACCGGGCGACATCCTCATCGATGGCGGCAATTCCTACTATGTGGACGATATCCGCCGCGCCCACGAGCTGGCCGGCAAGAAGGTGCACTACGTAGACGTGGGGACAAGCGGGGGCGTGTGGGGTCTGGAACGCGGCTACTGCATGATGATCGGCGGCGAAACCGAAGTGGTCCGGCACCTGGACCCGATATTGAGCGCGCTGGCCCCCGGGCAAGGCAGCATCCCGCGCACGGAGGGCCGGCCGCGTCCGGGCGGGACCGCCGAATCCGGGTATCTGCATTGCGGACCGAACGGCGCCGGACACTTCGTCAAGATGGTGCACAACGGCATCGAGTATGGGATTATGGCTGCCTATGCCGAAGGGATGGGCGTGTTGCGCGACGCCAATGTAGGGAAGCAGCCACATGCCGCCGATGCGGAGACCACGCCGCTTCGCCATCCCGAGAACTATCAATACGATCTCAACGTGGCGGACATTGCGGAAGTCTGGCGGCGCGGCAGCGTCATCGCGTCCTGGCTGCTCGACCTCACCGCCGCGGCCCTCGCCAGGGACCCGGAGCTGGCCGAGTACGAGGGTCACGTTTCGGACTCGGGCGAAGGACGTTGGACCATCAAGGCGGCGATCGACGAAGCGGTGCCCGTGCCGGTGCTTTCGGCGGCGCTTTATCAACGCTTCACCTCGCGGGGAGAGGCGGATTACCAGGACAAGCTGCTCTCCGCCATGCGCTACCAGTTCGGCGGGCACCGGGAGAAAGTCATGGCCGGATAGGCCGGGGATGGGAGTTATGAAGATCGAAGTACTTGCGGACGCGGAGTCCGTGGCCGAGAGGGCCGCCGCGGTAATCGCCGCGGAAGCGCGCATGGCGGTGGCGGCGCGGGGCCGGTTCGTCATGGCGGTCAGCGGCGGCCATACCCCCTGGATGATGCTGCGGGCCCTCGCCAATCAGCGGGTGCCGTGGAAAGAACTGCAGATCTTCCAGGTGGATGAGCGGGTGGCTCCCGATGGGCACCCCGACCGCAACCTGACCCATTTGCAGGAGAGCCTTCTCGAGCACGCGCCGCTCGCTCCCAACCAGATCCACGCAATGCCGGTAGATGCTGCCGACCTCAAGGCCGGCGCCGCCGAATACGCGGCGACATTGCGCGAGATCGCCGGAGATCCCCCCACACTCGACCTGGTTCACCTGGGCCTTGGACCGGACGGCCATACCGCGTCCCTGGTGCCCGGAGACCCTGTGCTCGACGTTACGGACGCGGACGTGGCGGTGACGGGCGACTACCAGATGCGGCGCCGGATGACCCTGACATACCCGATTATCAACCGCGCCCGCATGATTCTATGGGTGGTGACGGGGAGCGAGAAGGCGGCCATGTTCGGGCGCCTGCGGGACGGCGACCCGTCGATCCCCGCCGGCCGGATCGAACGCGAGCGCGCCCTGGTGCTGGCCGACCGCGCCGCGGCGGGGCAACTCGCACGCTTCAACGAAGCCGTTCGCAGGTCGTCCGGGAACATCACTTAGCCGGGGTGCCGGAACTGGACCTCAGCGTTGGATTCAGCATCTATGCGCTGGTCGCCTCGACGTCGCTTCCCGAGTCGCCCAGAATGCGGTAGAGCGTGGCCCGGTTGATGCCCAGGACTTTCGCGGCTCGCGCCTTGTTGCCGCGCACGCGATCGAGGATCCGCAGGCAATAGCGGCGATGCACTTCATCGAGCGGCAACATCTCTTCGGCCGCGGATTCGATCTCCCGCTCCGCATCCAGCTCGGGCCTCGCTCCGGCTTCTCGAACGTAGGCCGGGAGGTCCCGGACGTCGATCCGCTCGCCGTCCGCCATCATGCAGGCCTCGCTCAGCACATTTTCCAGCTCGCGGACATTCCCAGGCCACCCATAACGGGATAGCACCACCTGCGCGCGGGGTGTGACGCCGAGAATCGTCTTGTGATATTCCACCGAGAATCCGTCCGTGAAATGCCGGACGAGCAGCGGCAAGTCCTCTTTGCGATCCGCCAGCCGAGGAAGCTTGATCTCGACCCGCGACAGGCGGTAGAAGAGATCTTCGCGGAACTTCCCCTGAGCCACCATCTGCCGGAGGTCGCGATGGGTTGCCGCGATCACCCGGACATCTACTTTCCGGATTGCAAGCGACCCCACCCGCTGGATTTCCTGGTTCTGGAGCGCGCGCAGCAGCTTAGCCTGGGTGGATAGCGGCATATCGCCGATTTCGTCCAGGAACATGGTTCCTCCGTTGGCATGTTCCATCAATCCCATCTTGTCCTGGGTAGCTCCCGTGAACGCGCCTTTCACGTGTCCGAACAGCTCACTCTCGAAGAGGGTCTCCACCACGGCCGACGAGTTACACACCACGAAACGGTTGGCGGCCGCCGGACTCAGGCGGTGCAGGGCGGAAGCCGCGAGTTCCTTCCCGGTGCCGGTCTGGCCCGTGACGAGGGCCGTGCGAAAATGCGGCGCCACGCGGCGGATCCGCGCGAACACCTCCAGCATCAGGGGGCTCCGGCCCACCATATCCTGAAACTGCGAGGCCCGCAGCAGTTCATCGTCGAGCTCGATGGTCTTCTGGCGGCGCCGCACTTCCGCCGCCAGCCTGCCGACCCGCTGCACCAGATCGTCCACCGAGACGGGCTTCGTGATGTAGTCGCAGGCGCCTTTCTGAATGGCTTCCACGGCGGCATCGGTGGAATAGTTCGCGGTAACCAGGATCACATCCGTCTCCGGGCACGCCTCGGCCACCCGCTCGAGAAGAGCCATGCCGTTCATCCCCGGCATGAACAGATCCAGCAGCGCGATATGGGGCCTCTTCCGCAGGATCAGGGCGAGGCCGCGCGCGGCATCGGTTTCGGTCAGGATCTCGAGACCTTCCTCGTCGAGGGCGGCGCGGATCAACTCCAGTGCCGCGCAGTCGTCGTCCACCGCAACCAGGGTCACCATATGCCGTTCAGATGCCATTGAACACCGTTTCGTTGGTTTGCCCGCCGAGGAAGGAGCGGACCAGGGCTTCCAGTTCCGCACCGTCGATCGGCTTTGTGATGTATTCGTTAAACCCGGAGCGCAGGGCCTTTTCCCGGTCGCCGCGCATGGCGAAGGCGGTCACCGCCAGCACGGGCAGGTTCTCGAAGCGCGGATTTTCCCGTAGCACATGCAACGCGGCGAAACCGTCCAGCACGGGCATCTGGATATCCATCAGCACCAGATCGGGCCCCAGGTCCGAAATCGCCTGGAGCGCGGCCTTCCCGTCGGGAGCTTCCAGAATCTGCAGGTCGGGAGCTTCCAGAACCTCACGAATCAATTCCCGGCTTACGGGGTTGTCGTCTACCACCAGAATTTTCTTCACTGGGCTTGAGCGCCCCTCGTGCGCCCTTCCGCCACTTCGATTCCGGCGGCCTTCATCGGAAGGGTAAAGCTGAACCGGCTGCCCTTGCCCGGCTCGCTGGCAAGCCAGATCCTGCCCCCGTGCAGCTCCACCAGCCGTTTGGTTATGGCGAGCCCGAGCCCCGTGCCTTCCTTGACTCCCTTGGTCGTGGTTCCAACCTGTTGGAACTCTTCAAAGACCACTTGTTGTTGCCCGGCCGGAATTCCGATGCCGGTATCGCTCACTGAAATCAGCATACCCCCCGGATCGGGCGAACATTCGATCGCGACCTTTCCCTGCTCCGGCGTAAACTTCACCGCGTTGCTCAAGAGATTGAACAGGATCTGCTTGAACCGGATCCGCTCGGCATAGATCAACTGATCGGCGGGGACGCTGGTCGAAACCTGGATCGATTTGTTGATCGCCAGCGGAGTGATCAGCGAGAGGACTTCATCCAGCGCCGCCGCCACGGAGAACTCCTGCGGTTCCAATTCCACCCGTCCGGATTCGATCTTGGAGAGGTCGAGGATGTCGTTGATAAGCTGCAGCAGGTGCCGGGCGGCGTCCTGGACGTGCCCGACAAAGTGGCGGTGCCTGTCGTTCAACGGGCCGCCCTTGCCGCGGGCCAGGAGGTCGGAAAAGCCGAT
The DNA here is from genome assembly GCA_963792055.1 of uncultured Solibacteraceae bacterium. Classification (GTDB taxonomy): domain Bacteria; phylum Acidobacteriota; class Terriglobia; order Bryobacterales; family Bryobacteraceae; genus Solibacter. Next base: position 156,567 of record CAWBUV010000016.1, read on the forward strand.
GATGGCATTCAAGGGCGTACGCAGTTCATGGCTCATACTTGCCAGAAACTCGCTTTTCAGGCGGTTGGCGCGCTCCACTTCCTGGTTTCGCACGGCCAGCTCCCGGTTGACGCGGTCGAGCTCGGAGGTACGCTCGGCCACGCGCCCCTCGAGATCGCTGTTCAGGCGGCGGACCTCCAGTTCCGCGGCCTTGCGATCGGTAATGTCCTGCGTGATGCCGGCGACGCGGTAGACGCTTTCCGAAGAGTCGCGAATCGGAAACGCGCGGTCCCAGGCCCACCGCACGGTTCCATCCGGCCGGAGCAGTCGAAATTCGACGGTCGAGTCGCTGCCGTGACGGGCGCTCTCGAAGTATTCCGCGACGCGCGCGCGGTCGTCGGGGTACACCCACTCCTGATTGGTGCTCGCCGGCCTGCCCGAGATGCTGTCGCAGGGCCGGCCCCACAACGATTCGAAGGCGGGGCTGAGGTAGAGAATCCGCGAGGATTTCGCGTCGGCGAGCCAGAATACTTCCCGGACGTTCTCCGCCATCTGGCGGAACCGCTCCTCGCTCTCGCGCAGCGCGTGCTCGGATTCCCTGGCCTTCGTAATGTCCATCGAGTAGCCGATCATCCCGAAGGGCCTGCCTTCGCGGTCGCGCTGCAGCGATAGCGCCAGGTGCGCATAGAAATCGTCGCCGGATTTCTTGCGCATGCGGACTTCAGCCTCGTGATTGCCTTCCCGCTGGAGCGGCTGCATCAGGCCGTTCCGCAGAAACTCCTGCTCTTCGGCAGGATACAGAAACGAGATGTGCCGGCCGAGCGCATCTTCGGCGGAATAGCCGGTCAGCCTTTCCGCGCCCTTGTTCCAGCTGGTGACCACTCCTTCCATGTCGGTCGAGACGATGGCATCGTGGACCTGGTCGATGATCTGAGCCTGCGTTCTCAGAGCCTCTTCGGCAAGTTCACGTTCCTTCTGCCTTTGGATGTTGATCAGGGCGAAGGCCAGGTCGGAGGTGACCTCATCGAGCAACGCCGTCACACCCGGCTCGAAGATGCCCGGCTCGCCGCTGTACAACCCCAGAATGGCGGTCCAGACGCCTTCCATCCGGATCGGGAACACCGCCGCGCTGCGGAATCCCCGCCGCAGGGCATCGTCTCGCCAGGGCGTACCCCAGTCTTCCCGCCGGAGATCGTTGCAGATCAGGGGCGTGCCTTCACCCAGGCGGGCCGCGAATTCCTGCCACCGACCATCCGCTTCTCCCGACGGGGCCGGAGGAGCGGATGGGTCCGATGCGACCGGCCCGGGCGCGCCTGGCTCCGCGGATGCGATCCAGACAAATTCGAAGAGCCCCTGGGAGGCGGCAATCCTGCAAACCTCCTGCAACAACGGCCGGCTTTCCCGCGCGCGAACGATCGCCTGGTTGGTTTCGCTGAGCAGCGCGTACATCCGGTTGGAGTGGAGCAACTGGGACTCCGAAGCCCGCCGCCGCCAAATCTCCCGCGTCAGGCGGTAACACACCGCGCCCAGGACGAAGAAGCTGAAAAGCGAGCCGATCCACAACATACGAACCGACGTGGCCGCATCCGCCTGCGCGCGGTCGGTCCTGCTTCTCAACAGGGACTTTTCGTGGACCTTCATGCGGTCAATCAGCCCGTGCACCTGGTCGAATATCTCACTGCCCTGCCCGCCGAGGAACGACTGCGTAGCCGGGACGGCGCCCTGGTCCCGTCGAAGCTCGATCTTGGCCTGTTGAAGGCGCAGCTTCTCTTCGATCGGATTCCTGAGCCGGCCCATCAACGACAGTTGATCCGCATCGTCGGCCAGGAGATGGGGGAGCATCGTGAGCGTCCGGTCGAGTTCCGCGGCGGCAGTCTTCCGGGATGCCACGTACTGCTCATCGCCGGACAGGATATAGCCGCGCGTGGCGCTTTCGGTTTGCAGGACATCGGCAAGAACACTGTCGAGCCGCTCCAGCACTTCGTGAGTGTGGTCTACCTGCTGCTGGACGGCAACCAGATGTTCGGTGCTGCGATAGGAGAGGAAGCCGATCGCCGACAACACCGCGAGCGCCAGTCCGAATGCACCGATCAACAGCTTGTCCATGGCCTTGCCCTGGTCGGTTGGGAGCATCGTAGCACAAACGGTGCCAGTGTCAGGCCACACCCCGGGGCGCGGCAAACGTGTGTGCGGCCAGCGCCGGAAGGAGATGTTCCGCAATTCGCCTCTTTGGGTAACGGTGTACGTTATCGCGGCATCCTGACGCAAAACACGCCACGTGTCCGGGCAGCTTGGGCGGAATCCGGCATTTTCCCTACTGGCACGGCAGTTGCTCAATCTCCATGCGTTAGGGGCAAATGCCAGAACAAAACGTTGCTGTGGTGGTTTTCGCCGACCACGTCGAAGCGAAAACCGCGTGGGCGGCGCTTTCCGGCGCGGGATTCGACAAAGGCTCGCTTTCCCTGGTCTGCCGGAAAGGCTTGCCGCTGGACAATTCGGACGCCTACAGTGAATTCTCCCTACCCGACGTGGGGGAGATCTTCGTCCTCGGCCCCATGGAGGCCTGGCTGATCGCTGTAATGGCGAACGCTACTATTTTCGGCGAGTTGAGCGCATTCGGCGCGGGACTTTATACCATCGGGGTCAGCAGGCCCATGGCGAGGCAGTACGAAGCCGAACTGCGCGCCAACAAGTACCTGCTGATCGCGAACGGCTCGACCGAAGATGTCACCCGCGCGGTCCGTATCCTGAATGAGGCGAGGCCCTCCTAGGTTCCGGGGCGAGCATCGCAGAAACCATACGCGGGGATAACTCCCGACCGCGGTACTCTGAAAGAAAGCGAGATTTCTTACCGAGGGGACGGGATTATGCCAAGACCGGTGTTGCTCGCCGTAGACGATGACCCGGATGTGCTGAGGGCGGTCGAGCGCGATCTCAGAAAGCAGTACAGCGACCGCTACCGGGTGGTTTCCGCCGATTCCGGCGCGGGGGCGCTGCAGCTTCTCAACCGCCTGTCACAGCGCGCCGAGCCCGTGGCGCTGCTGGTGGCGGACTACCGGATGCCGCGCATGAACGGCATCGAGTTTCTCACTGCCGCGATTCGTGAATTTCCGGACGTGCGGCGCGTCCTGCTCACGGCCTACGCCGATACGGAAGCGGCCATCAGCGCGATCAACGTCGTCAAACTCGACCACTACCTGCTGAAGCCCTGGGACCCTCCCGACCGCAACCTGTATCCCGTGCTGGACGATCTGCTGGATGAATGGTCGGCTTCGTACCACCCGCCGTTCGAGGGCATCCGGGTGGTGGGCACGCGCTGGTCGGCGCGATGTTACGAGATTCGCGAGTTCCTGGCGCGCAACCAGGTTCCGTATCAATGGATCGATATCGAAGCCCCTGGCCCGAGCGCGGATGCGCAAAAGACGATCGCGCTCATCGGCGAGCGCAAGACCACGCTGCCGGTCGTCATTCTCACGGATGGCGCGATGCTCGCGCAGCCGTCCCCGGGCGACCTGGCGGACCGGATCGGGCTGCGCACGCGCCCGAAGACCGACTTCTTCGACCTGGTGATTGTCGGCGGCGGCCCGGCCGGATTGGCCGCGGCTGTATACGGCGCTTCCGAGGGACTCAAGAGCGTGATCGTAGAGCGGGAAGCGCCGGGCGGCCAGGCCGGGCTCAGCTCCCGAATCGAAAACTATCTCGGCTTTCCATCGGGCCTGAGCGGGAACGACCTGGCGCGGCGCGCGGTGGCCCAGGCCAAGCGGTTTGGAGCCGAGATCCTGGCTCCCCAGGAGGTCGACAAGGTCCGGGTCGAGGGCCCGTACAAAATCGTCACGCTGTCCGACGGATCCGAATTCTCCTGCCACGCCATCGTGATCTCGACCGGTGTGCAATGGCGGAAGCTGGATGTGCCGGGCATCGAGCGGCTGCAAGGCGCGGGCGTCTATTACGGGGCGGGATCCACCGAGGCCATCTCCTGCCGCGATGAAGACGTCTACATCGTGGGAGGCGCCAATTCGGCCGGGCAGGCAGCCATGAATTTCTCGCGTTACGCCAAGCGCGTTACGATGCTGGTGCGCGGCGAGAGCCTGGGCGCAACCATGTCCCAATACCTGATTGACGACATCGCCCAGACCTCCAATATTCAACTGGAATTCGGGGCCAAGCTGGTCGCCGTGAACGGCGAGGAAAAGCTGGAAACGATTTCGATATCGTGCAGCCGCTCGGGAACGGTGGAGACAGTGCCGGCCGGCTCCGTTTTCATTTTCATCGGAGCGGCGCCCCGCACCGAATGGCTCGACGGCTTTCTCGAGCGGGACGATCACGGATTCATCCTGACCGGGCCCGACCTGCCGCGCCATGACAAACGCCCGCGCGGCTGGCCGCTCGAAAGGGATCCGTTCCTGCTCGAAACCAGCGTTCCGGGCGTCTTCGCCGTGGGTGACGTTCGCCACGGATCCATCAAACGCGTAGCGTCCAGCGTGGGCGAGGGCTCGATCGCCATCCAGTTCGTTCACCGGTACCTGGCGGAGGTCTGATATGGAATCCCAGACAACTGTTTTGGCCCAACAACTGAAGGCCGTTCCGGTCTTCTCCGACCTCGCACAGGAGGATCTCGAGTGGCTGGCTTCGCGGATGGAGCTGGCGCATTACCAGCCCGGAGAGGTCGTGGTGGAAGAAGGCTCGCCGGCCGACCGCATGATCGTCGTATTGGAAGGCGAGGCGCAGATTCAGCGCGAGCGGGGTTTCGGCGACGGCCGCATCTATTCCGCGCACGCCGGCCAGTTGACCGGGATGCTTCCGTATTCGCGGCTCAAGCAGTTTCCGTTAACCTCGCGCGCCATGACGGCGGCCACCGTGGCCACTCTAAACGTCTCGCACTTTCCGGAGATGCTCAAACGCCTGCCGGCGCTGGGGGGCCGGCTGGTCGGCTTGATGTCCGACCGCATCCGCGAAACGACGCGGAGCGATCAGCAGCGGGACAAGCTGATGGCCCTGGGAAAGCTGTCGGCGGGGCTGGCCCACGAGCTGAACAACCCGGCGGCCGCGGTGCGGAACGCCGCCGTCAACCTGCAACAGACGATTTCGACGCTCCGTTCCGCGAGCCTCCGCCTGGGCCAGAGCACTCCATCGCCCGAGAATCGCGTGTTCCTCGCGCAGATCGAATGCGACTGGCCGAAACTCCATCCGCCCGCGGCGCTCGATTCCCTGGAGCGCAGCGACCGCGAAGAAGAGATCGGCAACTGGCTGGAAGACCACCGCGTCCCGGATGCGCGCCAACTGGCGCCGGACCTGGTGGATGCCGGCTGCGAGATCGATACGCTGCAGCGCCTGTCGAGCCGTTTCGGCGATGCCAGCCTGGGCGACGCGGTGACCCATCTCGCGGCATCGCTCAAGGTCAACCGCCTGGTGGAGCAGATCGACAGCGGCACCACCCGGATTTCCGACCTGGTCCTACGCCATCAAGCAGTATTCCTACATGGACCAGTCCCCGCAACAGGAGATCGACGTGCATGACGGGATCGAGAATACCCTGATCATGCTGCATTACCGTCTGAAGCACGGCATCACGGTAGTGCGCGAATACGACCGTTCGATGCCGCGCATCTGCGGGAACGGCAGCGAGCTGAACCAGGTCTGGACCAACCTCATCGACAACGCGATCGACGCCATGGGAGGCGAAGGGGAGCTGGTGGTGCGAACCGCCTCCGAGTTCCAGCGCATGGTGGTGGAGATTCGCGACAGCGGGCCGGGGATACCGCCCGAAATTCGCGATCGCATCTTTGAGCCGTTCTTTACGACCAAGCCGGTGGGCGAAGGCACCGGCCTGGGCCTGGACACGGTGTACCGCATCGTGCACCAACACCGCGGCGAGGTGGACGTGGACTCGAAGCCGGGCCGGACTTCCTTCACGGTGCGCCTGCCGTTTGCCCGCGAATCGACGGCCGGGCGGTAACCGGCGGCCCGCTTCCAGCATTCATACCGACTCGGCACATCAGCGGACCGCTCCACCGGAGTTTGTGAATCGAGCCTGGCCGGCTCGCCGGTCAAAGCGATTGACGGAGACGCTGTTCGACTGGTCCGCGATAGGTACGGCTCAGCCGTACCCGTTTGCCACTTTTGAGAACGACCTCGAATTCTCCGTGAGAAATCGGCTCCAGATGCGCGACGCGTGCGAGATTCACAATCGCCGAGCGATGGATTCGTATGAAGTGGCGTGGATCCAGTTTTGCTTCGATGTCGGTCAGGGATGAACGGTGCAGCAACTCTTTTCCGCCCGTATGCAACACGACGTACATTCCAGCCGCCTCGATGCACTCCACTTCCGCGACGTCCAGAAATCGTGTTGTGGCGCGTCCCTTGATGACGATCCGTTCGAGCGGCGGGCCGTTGACAACCTCAGGAGTCAACATCCGTCGTACTCTTTCCGCGAATTCCCGAAGCCCCCGTTCATCCAGCCGGGCACGCGCCCGGCTCATGGCCGACCGGAAACGCGCGTCGCTGTAGGGCTTTAGCAAATAGTCCAGCGCGTTCGCTTCAAAGGCGCGAATGGCATGTTCATCGTAGGCCGTCACAAAAATCGTGAGCGGCATTGCGGGAATTCCGACCGTGTCGATCACGCCGAGGCCATCCAGTTCCGGCATCTTCACATCGAGAAAGAGTAGATCCGGCCGGCAGGAGCGGATCAGATCGACCGTCATCTGACCATCGGTGGCTTCCCAGACTGAGGTGATACCGGGTTCCTGGCGCAACAGGTCGAGCAATCGCCGCCGAGCGGGCATCTCGTCATCCGCAACCAGAACACCCATGGCTCGTTCAGGCATGTTCCGGCTCCGACCTCCAGGAAGCTCCCTCCCCGGGTTGAATCGGGAGCAGCAGCTCCACCTCCGTCCCGCCTCCCGCGCGTCTCCGTACATCGAAGACACTATTCTGCCGCGGATAAAGAGCGGCAAGCCGCTGCGCGGTAATTGAGAGACCAAGTCCGAGCGACTTACCAAGACTCCAATCGGCGGGCAGCCCGACACCGTCATCTTCGACTGTGATCCGAATGTGTTGCTCGTCGGAGCGTCTGGCCGCCACTCGAACCAGTCCGCCCCTGGCCCTCTGCGACAAGCCATGGCGAATCGAATTCTCCACAAGCGGCTGGATCGTCATCGAAGGCACGAGAACGTGGCGAACGTTTTCTTCGATGACCTGCTCGAAACGAAGCCGGTCGCCAAAGCGAATTCTTTGAATGGCCAAATAGTGGTCCAGAAACGAAAGCTCCTCGAACAGGGGAACCAATTGACGATCATTCGTGTCCAGGGTCAGGCGAAGGAGGTTTCCGAGATGCTCGATCATGTTGCGAGCGCTGACCGGATCGGCCTCGACCTCCGAGGAAATCGCGTTCAGGGCGTTGAAAAGGAAATGTGGATCGATCTGCAACCGCAAAGATCGGAGCTGGGCTTGCGTGGACAAGCGTTCCGTCCGCTCCCGCTGTAACTCGCTCCTCCGGAACCGTTCCTGATATTGCTTTGCGAGCCACGCCCCCAGGATCATCCAGTAGATGATCCAAACCCATAGAAACATGCCACTGTTGACCGATTGCAAAAGCACGGCGGGATCAACAACCGCCTGGATGGGCCCAAGTCCGAGCACGGCCTTGAGTCCTGCCTGGACGTATAGGCACAGCGACGTCAGGACCAAACTTCCAGGGATGTGAGCCAACAACCGTCTTCCGATCTGTGGATCCGTGAACGGTAGCCGCCGGTCGAACTGCACAATCAGGAGCGCGATCAGCCCCCATGACCACCATTGAGCGAACGAGAGCAGCAGCGGAGGTCCCCAGCGATCACCGGTTCGGATGCCTGGAATCGAAAAGACCAGCCCGATCGCGCTCCAGCCGAGAACGCCGAAGAGGATGGGTCGAATTCTCCCACCGAGGTTATCCAGGTCCACGCTGCCCCGTCCCTCCATGATCACGCTTCTGTGCTATACCCGCAAAGCCCTTGAAATCCCGTGCCGGATTGCATTCTCCAGCATCGGGCCGGTCACTTTGCAGCCAGATGAACCCCTTCCGGATCAGCCAGGCGCATCATCATCCCCCATCCGAAGAAGTCGTTCGCGATGGCCACCGCGACCTCATTATCGCCCGCTTCCAGAGGCAACGTGAAGGCGCCATTCTCCAGCGAACATCGCGCGTCGGGAAATTTTCTTGCTCCTTCCTCCTCAAACAGGTTTTTGTCGGCATACACCAGTTTCCCGTTCACGAATACCCACAGTTCGCGCGTCCATCCAATCTGGACTTTCTTCGTCTGCTTCCTGTCTGAAGTGATCGTCGTCTTCAGCCATGCTGCGGCCCGGTTTGGTTCGGGCAGGGGCTTGCCGAAGACGCGGCTGATATTTACCAGGCCCCTCCGCTCCGCGCCGATCGTCTTCCATTCTTGCGAAGCGCCGGGCATTTCGTTATACACGGGGTCCTTGCCCTTCGGCAGCGCGGAAAACGTGGAGAGGCGCCACTTCCGGACCAGGCCGCGGTCCCCATCCAGGGGATCTCCGGCGGGCTCCGGAGAAAGGCCCTCCACTGCATCGGGAGTGATCACCATGTTTGCGAAAGTGGCGGGCCCCAGCAGGTGCAGGCCACCTTTCATCGCATCCCCCTCCAACCTGCCGACCTCCAGGGTGGGCGACGGCGCGTCGTTCACGAAAACATTCATCCGGCGACCGGATACGACCATCTTGATGTGGTTCCACCCGTTCTCCCGGAGCGGAGCCCGCGTTTGATATTGCGGAAAGAAGTCCCAGAGCAACACGCCATGCGTCTGAGGCGTGTACTGCATGCATGCCCGGAAGGCCGGACAGCTCGGATCCGGCCTCAGGTACAAGAGCTCGAAGTTGTTTTCGTCCTGCTCACGGAAGGCGATTCCGGGCATGCCACGCCCGATCGTATTGACGTCGAACTCGATCGTTCCGTCGCTGAAGGTGATGTCTTTGAGTGCCGCCCTGCCGCTGTTCAGCCGCATCAGGCCGTGATAGAAACCCAACTGCCGGAGGAATTCCGCGTTTTCCTTGGTCTGCCAGTGCTCAGCCGTCATGGTGATCGTGACCGGCTCCGCACCCCGGGCAACCGGAATTGCGGACAGGAAGCATACACAGAGCGCCATTCTGTTCAGGGCATCCTTGCTGACAGGTGTCTTCATGACCCCAGCGTATGGACCAGGCACCCGCTTTGGCGAGCTAAAGGTGACGAGACGGACGGGAGTGTTGCGAGGCGGTCCTGGACGTTGCGGGTTGGTTCCTGGCGACGTCCGCCGCGCCGCGCACCTCGTGGGCGCCGGCTACGGCGCCGGGCCGGAAACACCGATGTGCGATAATACAAACAGTTCTCCCCAAAGAGCGGCCACACGCATTGGCCAGCTGCTCCGTGCCGAGAATCAGGCGAAGCGGGAGCGTGGCATATCCCGTTAGAACCGGGCCCACAGGTGGGAAGTGGTGCGGCTCATCGTGCCGAAGGGAGCAGTTCATGGAATTCCGGTATTTGGGATTTGACCAGCGCGGGAACGCCCGTGTGTACAGGTTCGACGCTATTACAAAAGCCGAACCCACGAGGCATTTTATCGTGACGGCCGATATCAGCCTCTTCCTTCAGCACCGTGTAGGCCTGCAGGAGGGACCTGCCCTGTGCGCCCAGAAGCTCGCTGCCGACCTCGAAAGCAATACCGAAGGAGATCACGAGCTCGTCGGTGACGACCTGCGCCGCCACGTGGACAATCGCGTCCTTGCCGAGACGCGCCGGGCCGAAGCGCGAAGAGCCGCGCCCCGCCGGCCGCGGGACGACTCACAATCACACGGCAGTTCCATGTCCACCTGGAAGTGAACCCGGCCCAATTCGCCGGCTACTCCGAAGCCCTTCTCAAACGATCGACAACGCCGGCCCATTCGGGAGTTTCGGGCGGGCACTCCACCGCGATCCAATCCAGGTGCTGCGCATCCAGACGGTGCAGCGTTTCGTAGAGGACTGCCGCATAGTCGAGCGGGTCGGAGGGCATCTCTTTGCCGATCCGCAGCGTGGCGCCCGATCCTTCGGGCGGACGGTCGGCGGGGGATAACAGATACAGCGGCGTCGCGGGGTGGTAGTGTCTGCGGTGCATTCCGGGAGAAGGATGCGCGCCTTCACCGAAGTCGCCGGCCGTTCCGATCGGGCCGATCAGCGCCTCCATCTCGGGCAGCGGAATCACGCCCGGCCTCAAGAGTTGGGGCTCATCGACCAGCGAGAGCACCGTCGATTCGATCCCTACCGTGGCAGGCCCGCCTTCGAGGACATAATCCGCAATCTCCTCGGGCACGTGTTCGGCCGCGGTGGGCGAGAGCTCGGTGAAGCGGTTGGCGCTGGGCGCCGCGATAGGCACGCCGGCGGCGCGGATCAATGCCAGCGCCACCGGATGGGAGGGCATGCGCAGGCCGACGGTCGGCAGTCCGGCGGTGACGATATCGGGGATCGCGGCGCGCTTCGGCAACACCAGCGTCAGGGGACCGGGCCAGTAGCGGCGGGCCAGGATCGCGGCGGCCTCGGGCCAACCGGCGGCCAGGCTTTGCGCCATCTCCACGGAATCGACGTGCACGATCAGCGGGCTGGTGCGCGGGCGGCCTTTGGCGGCAAAGATGCGCTCCACGGCGGCAGGGTCCAGGGCGTTGGCGCCCAGGCCGTAAACCGTCTCGGTGGGGAAGGCCACCAGGCGGCCGGCGCGGATCAGGGCTGCGGCGCGCTCGATGCTCACTCCGGGCTCTCGTCCTTATCGTCGCCCGCGGTCTTGCCGGTCTTGCGCCAGACCAGGTAGGCGTGCATCATGCGGGTCGAGATCGCCGTCGAGCACGCGGTCCACGTCGCCGATGGAGAGCCTGCTGCGAAGATCCTTCACCAGCCGGTAGGGCGCGAGCACATAGTTGCGGATCTGGCTTCCGAAATTGATTTCGAGCTTGGAGTCTTCGGTCTTGCGCGTCTCTTCGCGCTTCTTCTCCATCTCGTGTTCATAGAGGCGCGCGCGGAGCTGCTTCATGGCGCTGTCGCGGTTCTTGTGCTGCGAGCGCTCGTTCTGGCACTGCACGACAATTCCGGTCGGGAAATGCGTGATGCGCACGGCCGAATCCGTCATGTTGACGTGCTGGCCGCCGGCGCCCGACGCGCGGAAGGTGTCGATGCGGAGATCGTCGAGGCGGATGTCGATCTTGATTTCGTCATCCACCTGCGGGTAGACGAACACCGAGGCGAAGGATGTGTGGCGCCGCGCATTGGCATCGAATGGCGAGATGCGGACCAGGCGGTGCACGCCGATTTCCGATTGCAGCAGGCCGTAGGCGTTTTCGCCGTTGACCTCGAAGGTGGCCGACTTGATGCCGGCGCCTTCACCCTCCAGCCGGTCGGTAATGACGGTCTGGAAGCCGTCGCGCTCGGCCCATCGCAGGTACATGCGGAGCAGCATCTCGGCCCAGTCCTGGCTTTCGGTGCCTCCCGCGCCGGGGTGAATCGTGACGATCGCGCTGCGCGCAGCGTTTTCGCCGGAGAGCAGCATGGCGGTCTCGAGGCGCTCCAGGAGCTCGCCATAGGCCTTCAGGTCGCGCGTGAGATCGGCGCCGACGTCCTCGCCTTCGCGGGCTAGCTCGAAGAGCGTATCCAGGTCCTCGGTCATGGCGCGGACGCGGTCGTCGTTGGCGATCGCCTCCTCCAGACGCTTGCGGTCCTGCATGACCTTCTGGCTCTTTTCGGGCTGGCTCCAGAAATCGGGCGCGGAGATCTGCTCTTCGGACTGGGCTAGTTTCTTTTTTTGCGCAGGGGCGTCAAAGATACCTCCGGACGGCCAGGGCCTGATCGCGGAGGGGCTGGTATGCGCGTTCTAATTCTTCGACTGTCATGTGGGTATCAATCTAATTCTAACAAATAGCCCTTTTTGCCGACGTTCCAGGCGCGGGTCTTCCCGATCTCCGCGGAGACGCCCTCGGCCTCGTGGATGTGGCCGCAGAAGAAGTACTCGGGCTGATGGTTCTCGATGAAATTGCGTACCGCCACCGACCCGGCGTGGAGACCGGGGCGGATCTGATCGAGCGCCGTCCCGTAAGGCGGAGTGTGGCAGATCAGGACCAGCGGGGAGAGGGCGGAAAAGCGCTCCAGGCGTTCAGCCAGCTGGGGCTCGCTATACTCGCCGGGCGTCTCGAAGGGGGTGGGGTTAGAGTAGCCGAGCCCAGCCACGTGCCAGCGGCCGACCTCCATATGCCGCTGATGGAAATCGTGCATTCCGTGGCGCGCGCACATCTCTGAAATCTGCGATGCCGATTCATGGTTGCCCGGCAGGACGTAGACCTTGTCGCCGCGGGTGCTCAGAATCTCGCCGCAACGCTCAATGCCCCGCCCCCAGCTCACCTGGTCGCCGGCCGCGATGTAAAAATCGGCATCCACGCTGAGCAGCTCTTCGAGCGTCTTCCAATTGTTATGGATGTCGGAAAATATGAGCAGCTTCAAGAGAAAATGGTAACTCAGGAAGCGTGATGAGCGAGTACGACAGCGAACTATCCAAAATCGTCGCCGAGTTGAATCGTGCGGCGCCCAGCCAGAAGGTACCCGCCGCGCGGGGGCCCCAATCTACGGCCTCGCTCGACCATCTGCTGCACACCGCGGCGGGGCGCGGCGCCTCCGACGTGCTGCTGATCGCGGGAGCTCCGGCGATGCTGCGGATCCACGGCGCGCTGGTCTCCGGCACCGGGCCGGCGCTCGATGCGGAAGACGTCCGCAGCCTGGTGCTGCCGCTGCTCGAAACCTGGCAGGCGGAGGAACTCCAGAAGAAACGGTCGGTCGACCTGAGCTTCATGCGGGAGGGGATGGGCCGCTTCCGGATCAACATCCACCACCAGCGCGGGACGCTGGCGGCGAGCATCCGGCTGCTGCCTTCGAAGATCCCGACACTCGAATGGCTGCACCTGCCGGCGTCGCTCGCGAAGCTGGCGGAGCGACGGCAGGGGTTTGTGCTGGTGACGGGGCCGACCGGCTGCGGGAAGTCCTCCACGCTGGCCGCGCTGATCGACCTGGTGAACACGAAGCGTGCAGCGCACGTGGTGACGATCGAAGACCCGATTGAGTACCAGCACGCCAACCGCAGCTCGATCATCGAGCAGATCGAAGTGGGACGCGACACGCCGGATTTCGGAGTGACGCTGCGCAGCATCATGCGGCAGACCCCGGACGTGATCCTGGTGGGTGAAATGCGCGACGCGGAGACCATGGCGACCGCGCTGACGGCGGCCGAAACCGGACACCTTGTGCTGTCGACGCTGCACACGAACGACGCCATCCAGGCGGTGGGGCGGATTCTGGACTCGTTTCCGGCGGCCAACCAGCCGCAGATCCGGCAGCAGGTATCGCTGGCTCTGGGGGCGGTGATCGCGCAGCAACTGGTGCCCGGCATGGATGCCAACTCGCGCTGGCCGGCCACCGAGATCATGGTGGCCACCGACGCGGTACGCGCCCTGATCCGCAAGGGCGACGACCATCAACTGCGCTCGCAGATCTCGGTCGGTAGGGCCGAGGGCATGATGACGATGGAGCAATCGCTGGCGGAACTAGTGCGAATGGGGCGGGTTACCCGGGATACGGCTTACGCCCACTGCTTCCGCAACGACGACCTCGAGCGGTACCTGGGGTAAAGATTTCCCGCACTTTTCTCTTGACTGTATCAGTCAACTAGTACATTATTATTCCAGATGAGCATCACAACCCAATCCGGCAAGTTCGGATTCCGGCTGGATCTGCACAGCGGAGTGCCGGTCTACCGCCAGTTGATCGACCAGGTACTGGGCGGAGTCGCGGCGGGGACGCTGCGCGGCGGGGACCAGCTCCCGACGGTCCGGCAGGTGGCGGTGGACCTGGAGATCAACCCGAACACGGTGGTCCGCGCCTACCGGGAGCTGGAGATCCGCGGCGCGCTCGAAACCCAGCAGGGCACGGGCACATTTGTGAGTCATCAGAAAGTGAAGCGGGACGAGGTGGAGCGCCACCGCCAGCTCAGCCAACTGGTGAACGAGCTGGTGGCGCGCGCGGGAGCCGCCGGGTTCACCGTGAAGGACCTGCTGGAGCAGTTGAACGATCTTACGACCGATTCGATGAAAGCGAGGAAATGACGCCATGAAGCCCGATTTTTCCGAGATGCGGCTGAGCAGTGTGGGGGTAACGCTTCTGATCGCGTGTGCCGGCGCCGGGGTTGGCGCGTATGCGCTCACCGGATACGCGGCGCTCGCGGTGGCGGGTTTGCTCGCCGGGTTGTACTTCCTGTTCGCGATCCGCGTGGCGGATCAGTGGGAGAAGGTGGCGGTGCTGCGTTTCGGCCGTTACATCGGGCTGCGCGGGCCGGGATTGTTCCACATCGTCCCGGTGGTGGATTCGCTGAGCCGGTTCGTCGACCAGCGCGTGCGGGTCGAAAGCGTGTCGGCCGAATCGACGTTGACCCGGGATACAGTTCCGGTAAATGTGGACGCGATCGTGTTCTGGATGATCTGGGACGCGGAGAAATCGATTCTCGAGGTGCAGGATTTCTCGCAAGCCATCACGCTGAGCGCGCAGACGGGCCTGCGGGAATCGATCGGCCGCCACGAACTCCACCAGATGGTGGCGGAGCGCGAGATGCTGGGCCAGGAACTGCAGCGGATTCTGGACGAAAAGACGAATCCCTGGGGCATCACCGTGCAATCCGTGGAGATCCGCGACGTGCAGATTCCGCTGGCCCTGCAGGACGCCATGTCCCGGCAGGCGCAGGCGGAGCGGGAGCGCCAGGCCCGCATCATCCTGGGGCAGGCCGAGACGGAGATCGCCGACAAGTTCTCGAAGGCCGCCCTGGTATACCAGGACAACCCGGTGGCGCTGCATCTGCGCGCCATGAATATGCTGTACGAGGCGATCAAAGAGCGCGGCTCGATGGTGATCGTGCCTTCTTCGGCGGTCGAAACCATGGGCCTCGGCGGCACGCTGGCCACCGCCGCCCTGGGCGGGGCGAAGGCGCAATAGCCCCGATTGTTTCGGAACTCACAGTTTCGCGCGGGAAGGGTGATGCAGCACGCGCTACGATAGAAGTATGCGTTTTCTCACCCTCACACTGGCACTGGCGATGGGCACAGCGCCGCTCTTCGCAGCAGCGGATAAAACGAAGACGAATGAACGTCTGGACGATTCGGCATCCCTCTTTTCGGAGATCATGGGCGCGCCCGATAAGGCCATCCCGCAGGATCTGCTCGACAAAGCGGCTTGCATCGTGCTGGTTCCGGGATTGAAGAAAGGGGCGTTCGTATTCGGCGGCAAGTACGGGCGCGGGTTCGCGGTTTGCCGCAACGCGGGCGGCCAGGGATGGGGACCGCCGGCGGCGATCCGGATTGAAGGCGGCAGCTTCGGACTTCAGATCGGGGTTTCGTCGAGCGACGTCATCCTCCTGGTGATGAACGAGCGCGGCATGCGGAAGCTCACCACCAGCAAGTTTACGATCGGTGCGGACGCGACGGCCGCGGCCGGCCCGGTGGGGCGCAACGCGTCGGCGCAGACGGACGCGTTCATGACCGCCGAGATCCTCTCCTGGTCCCGCTCTCGCGGGGCGTTCGCGGGTGTCTCGCTGGATGGCGCGACACTGCGCAACGACCTCGACGAGAACAACGCCATGTACGGGAAAGACTGGACCAGCAAGCAGATTCTGGGCAGCGGAGCCAAGCCGCCGGCGGGCGCCGAGAAACTGATCGCCGTACTCAACAAGTACTCGCCGAGAGAGACGAAGTAGGCGGCGCCACTCTTCAGATCGTCAGCGTGACCTTGCTCAGGGTGCGCGGCTTGTCGGGGTCCAGGCCCTTTTGGGCCGCCAGGCTGGCCGCGAAGAGCTGCGCCGGAACGACGTACGGGATCGGCGTCAGCACTTCCTTCACGCGCCGGGGCAGGCGGATCACGCGGGTCGCTTTCGCGGCGGCTTCGGGATTGCCGGAATCGGTGATGGTTACGATCTCGGCGCGAAGAGTGCGGAGCTTGTCCAGGGTCTCACTGATGGAAGGCCAGGTCGGCCCGGGAGGCGCGAACGCGAAGACCGGAAAACGCGCTTCCACCAGGGCGATGGGGCCGTGCATGAAATCCGCCGAGGAGAAGCGCTCGGCCACCACGTAACAGGTCTCCATGAGCTTGAGCGCGAACTCGTAGGCGTTCGCGTAGTTCAGCCCGCGGCCCACCACGACTGCGTTCCGCATGAAGCAGTAGCGTTCGGAAAGCGCGTCCACTTCGGCCTCGATTCCGAGCGCGGCGTGGACGGCCTCGGGCACGCGCTCCAGATCGGCCATACTCACGCCGCCGCCCAGGGCGTACGCCATGAGATAGAACAGGAGCATCTGGCCGGTATAGGTCTTGGTGGCGGCGACGCTCTTTTCCCGGCCCGCGCGGACCAGGAAGACGTGCTCGGCCAGGCGCGCCAGTGAACTGGCGCGTTCATTCGTGATCCCCAGGGTCAGCGCACCCTGTTCGCGCGCCCGCTCGAGCACCAGGTTGGTATCGGTCGATTCGCCGGATTGCGAGATCGCGGCCACCAGTGTGTCGCGATAGTCGATCCGTGCGTTGTAGAGCGTGGTGACGGACGGCGCCGCCAGCGAGACCGGAATCCCGGTGGTGATTTCGAGGAGATAGCGGCCGAACGTAGCGGCGTTATCGGACGTACCGCGCGCTACCAGGACAATGAGCCGGGGCCGGCGTTTCTCCACCTCGCGCCGGAATCGTTCGACGCTCCGCATCCCGGCCGAGAGGGTCCGCTCGAGGGCTTCCGGCTGCTGCCGGATCTCTTCCAACATCCGCGACATAGTCTTCCACGATATCAGGCCGAGGGGGCCGTCAGAGCGTGCAGCGAAATCGTGTGAGAATCTGGGGAGGAGAGATCGAATGCTCTTGCCCTACGTCCGGCGCCTGTTGAACGATCCCATGCTGCTTCTGTCGCCCCTGATCATCTTCGCGGTGACGCTGCTGGTCGGGTGGGTCGTGCGCCGGGTGATCCTGAGGGCGTTGCGGGCGTGGACCAATCGGACCAACAGCAAGCCGGGGCTGATTCTGTACAACATGCTGCGCGGTCCGATGCTGATCTGGATCCTAATCCTGGCGGCACACCTGGCAATCCAGGGCTCGGCGCTGCCCGCGCATTACACGGCATGGACCTCCAAAGGATTGCTGGTCCTTTGGTTTCTGTCTCTTACGGTGATGTCCATGCGCATCGCCGGCGGCCTGGTGCGGCACTACGGAGCGCAGGTGCCGGGTGCGCTGCCGGTGACCACGCTTACCCAGAACCTGGCGCAACTGGGGGTCTTCATCCTCGGAGTAGTTCTGATCCTGGGAGCGCTCGATGTCAAGATCACGCCGATTCTGACGGCCTTGGGGGTCGGCGGCCTGGCGGTTGCCCTGGCGCTGCAGGATACGCTGTCGAACCTGTTCGGCGGATTCTATGTGGCGGTGGCAGGGCAGGTCCGGCTGGGAGACTATATCCGGTTGAATACGGGCGAGGAGGGGTACGTCACCGACATCGGCTGGCGGAGTACCTCGGTGCGGGCGCTGGCGAACAACCTGATCGTGATTCCGAACTCGAAGCTGGCACAGGCGATCGTGACCAATTTTCACCTTCCTGAGAAGCGCATGGGGACGAACCTGCAGGTCGGAGTGGACTACGAATCGGATCCGGACCAGGTAGAGAGAGTGCTGCTGGAGGTGGCGCGGCAGGGCGCGGAAGACATTCCGGGCCTGCTGGCCGAGCCGGCGCCCGCGGTGATGTTCGACCCCGGGTTCGGGGACTCCGCCCTGGGTTTCACCCTGCTTTTCCAGGTGGCGGAGTTTTCCAACCAGTACCGCGTGCGCCACGAGCTGCGGAAGCGGATTCTGCGGCGGTTCCGCGAGGAAGGCATCGGGATTCCGTTCCCTACGCGCACTGTGTACCTGGCCGGCGGGAACGCGCAGGCGGCGGAGGCCGGCCCGCCGGCGCCGCACCGCTAGCCTCTCGAAAATTTTCCGTTTCGCTTGCGCACTTTGAAATGGTTTGTTAACCTAGGCAAGTCAGCCGATCCAGACCGAAGTTCTGGTCGTACTCATCGAAATTTTCCGGCTCGCACCAGCGTTTGTAAAGAGCGCGTGGGCAGAGGCGCCGGCACAAGTTTCGAGGCCTGCAGCCGATCCCGGTATTTAGATGATGCCGGGGAGGTTTGCGCAGATCATTGACAATCTGGTTGGATGCAGTAAAGAAGAACTCGTCAGAACTCTGAGTAAACCGGAGCGATTTTTCAAACTCATTTAGTTCAAATGAGAGTTTGATCCCGGCTCAGAATCAACGCTGGCGGCGCGCTTAACACATGCAAGTCGAACGAGAAAGGGGAGCAATCCCTGAGTACAGTGGCGTACGGGTGAGTAACACGTGGGTAATCTACCTCTTAGTGGGGAATAACCCTGGGAAACCGGGGCTAATACCGCATAAGCTCGAGAGAGGAAAGCAGCAATGCGCTGAGAGAGGAGCCCGCGGCCGATTAGCTAGTTGGTGGGGTAAGAGCCCACCAAGGCATAGATCGGTAGCCGGCCTGAGAGGGCACACGGCCACACTGGCACTGAAACACGGGCCAGACTCCTACGGGAGGCAGCAGTGGGGAATCTTGCACAATGGGGGAAACCCTGATGCAGCGACGCCGCGTGAGCGATGAAGCCCTTCGGGGTGTAAAGCTCTTTCGGCAGGGACGATAATGACGGTACCTGCAGAAGCAGCTGCGGCTAACTACGTGCCAGCAGCCGCGGTAATACGTAGGCAGCGAGCGTTGTTCGGAGTTACTGGGCGTAAAGGGTGTGTAGGCGGTTGTTTAAGTTTGGTGTGAAATCTCCCGGCTTAACTGGGAGGGTGCGCCGAATACTGAATGACTTCGAGTGCGGGAGAGGAGAGTGGAATTCCTGGTGTAGCGGTGAAATGCGTAGATATCAGGAGGAACACCGGTGGTGTAGACGGCTCTCTGGACCGTAACTGACGCTGAGACACGAAAGCGTGGGTAGCAAACAGGATTAGATACCCTGGTAGTCCACGCCCTAAACGATGCATATTTGGTGTGGGCAGTTCATTCTGTCCGTGCCGGAGCTAACGCGTTAAATATGCCGCCTGGGGAGTACAGTCGCAAGGCTGAAACTCAAAGGAATTGACGGGGGCCCGCACAAGCGGTGGAGCATGTGGTTCAATTCGACGCAACGCGAAGAACCTTACCTGGGCTCGAACGGCTGGTCAACGGCGGTGGAAACATCGCTACCCCGCAAGGGGGTCCAGTCGAGGTGCTGCATGGCTGTCGTCAGCTCGTGTCGTGAGATGTTGGGTTAAGTCCCGCAACGAGCGCAACCCTTGTCCTGTGTTGCCATCATTCAGTTGGGAACTCGCAGGAGACCGCCAGCGATAAGCTGGAGGAAGGTGGGGATGACGTCAAGTCCTCATGGCCTTTATGTCCAGGGCTACACACGTGCTACAATGGGCGGTACAAAGCGCAGCTAACCCGCGAGGGGGAGCCAATCGCAAAAAACCGTTCTCAGTTCGGATTGCAGGCTGCAACCCGCCTGCATGAAGCTGGAATCGCTAGTAATGGCAGATCAGCACGCTGCCGTGAATACGTTCCCGGGCCTTGTACACACCGCCCGTCACATCACGAAAGTGGATTGTACTAGAAGTCTGCAGGCTGACCCGCAAGGGAGGCAGCGGCCCAAGGTATGATTCATGATTGGGGTGAAGTCGTAACAAGGTAGCCGTAGGAGAACCTGCGGCTGGATCACCTCCTTTCTAAGAGAGAACGTGGGTGGAGTTTCCGAAAAGATCGTCCTGTTGAGTGTACACAGGGCGCAATAGTAGGAAACAGCCGTTCCACTCCAAACCGCCATCGGGGCTTCGGTCCTGGTGGTGAGCCCGTTCCGGATCTCCACTTAGAGTACTCGAGATTTTCTGAAGCGGCCGGAAGCTGGTCTTCCGGTCTCTGCATCCAACTGGCCTCGATTAAGATCCTTGGGGGCCGCAAGGCCCCCCTGAAGTTCTGGGGCTGTAGCTCAGCTGGGAGAGCGCCTGATTTGCATTCAGGAGGTCGCCGGTTCGATCCCGACCAGCTCCACCAGCGTGGCAACACCTGGGCCTGTAGCTCAGATGGCTAGAGCGCACCCCTGATAAGGGTGAGGTCGGTGGTTCAATTCCACCCAGGCCCACCAAAAGGAACAATCAGCAGTTTGTAAAGCCGGAAGGTTTTACTGATTGCTGAGGCAATCGAGATCTTTGACAACTGAATATTGACGGGCATTATAAACACAAGATGTAAGCGCAAAGAAAGTAGCGTGCACAAGTGTTGTGTGTGAAGTAGATTTTATGGTCAAGCTACTAAGGGCGTGTGTGTGGATGCCTAGGCGCAAGTAGGCGAAGAAGGACGTGGTCAGCTGCGATAAGCTTCGGGGAGCCGCTAACAGGCTGTGATCCGGAGATGTCCGAATGGGGAAACCCAACGGGTGTGAACACCCGTTACCGCCATCTGAATCCATAGGGTGGCGGAGCGAACCGGGGGAAGTGAACCATCTCAGTACCCCGAGGAAGAGAAAACAACCGTGATTCCGAAAGTAGTGGCGAGCGAACTCGGAAGAGCCTAAACCAGGCGATTCGAAAGGAGAGCCTGGGGTTGCAGGACCACAATAATCAACTGGGCGTTTCAGCGATGGAGCGGTCAGTTGGTTAAACGAGGGATAGGAAAGCGTTAATCGAACGGTCTGGAAAGGCCGGCCATAGAGCGTGACAGCCGCGTAGGTGAAAATGCAATCCTCCTTCCAGTGGCTCCTAAGTAGGGCGGGGCACGAGAAACCCTGCTTGAATCCGCCGGGACCATCCGGCAAGGCTAAATACTCACTTGCGACCGATAGTGAACCAGTACCGTGAGGGAAAGGTGAAAAGAACCCCTGCGAGGGGAGTGAAATAGTACCTGAAACCACACGCTTACAAGCAGTGGGAGGGCTATGCTCCGCAAGGAGAATGCCTGACCTCGTGCCTATTGCATAATGAGCTGGCTAGTTATTCTCAGTGGCAAGGTTAAGCGCAAGCGAGCCGTAGCGAAAGCGAGTCTGAACAGGGCGATGGAGTCGCTGGGAATAGACGCGAAGCGGGATGATCTACCCTTGGCCAGGATGAAGGCCGTGTAACAGCGGCTGGAGGTCCGAACCAGTGTTGGTTGAAAACAGCTTGGATGAGCTGAGGGTAGGGGTGAAAGGCTAATCAAATTCCGTGATAGCTCGTTCTCTCCGAAATAGCTTTAGGGCTAGCCTCTCGTGGTCCGTCGCGGTGGTAGAGAACTGATTGGACTAGGGGCCTTCCCAGGTTACCGAATCCAACCAAACTGCGAATGCCGTGAATGTGTAGCGAGGGAGTCAGACAGTGGGGGCTAAGCTTCATTGTCGAAAGGGAAACAGCCCAGACCGTCAACTAAGGTCCCCAAATCCATGCTCAGTGGGAAAGGAAGTCGGGACGCTCAGACAGCCAGGAGGTTGGCTTAGAAGCAGCCATCCTTTAAAGAAAGCGTAACAGCTCACTGGTCGAGCGGCTCGGTGCCGACAATATAACGGGGCTTAAGCATGGTACCGAAGTTACGGATTTGTTTTCTTCGGAAAAACAGATGGTAGGAGAGCGTTCTCAACAGCTGTGAAGGTCTATCGAAAGAAGGGTTGGAGCGTTGGGAAGTGACTCTGCCAGCATAAGTAGCGAGAAACCAGGTGCGAACCCTGGTCGCCGTAAGTCTAAGGATTCCTGAGAAAGGTTAATCCGCTCAGGGTTAGTCGGAGCCTAACGCGAGGCCGAAAGGCGTAGCGGATGGACAGCAGGTTAATATTCCTGCACTACCTTATTTCGATCAAGACCGAAGGGGGGACGCGGACCGTAAGCTCTGGTGCGCAATGGTTTCAATCCAGGGTGAAGGGAGATCCGGAAAGGCAAATCCGCCGGGTCGTCCGCCAGGAAAAGCCTCTAAGGAGAAGTAAGGTATCCGTACCACAAACCGACACAGGTGGACGAGAAGAATATTCTAAGGCGCTCGGGTGATGGTAGGTTCAGGAACTAGGCACATTAGCTCCGTAACTTCGGGAGAAGGAGTGCCCACCTAAGACGTGGGCCGCAGTGAATAGTCTCAGGCGACTGTTTAACAAAAACACAGGTCTCTGCAAAGTCGAAAACGACGTATAGGGGCTGACGCCTGCCCGGTGCCGGAAGGTTAAAGGGAGAGGTCAGCCGCAAGGCGAAGCTTTGAACTGAAGCCCCGGTGAACGGCGGCCGTAACTATAACGGTCCTAAGGTAGCGAAATTCCTTGTCGGGTAAGTTCCGACCTGCACGAATGGCGTAACGATCTGAGAACTGTCTTAACCTGCCGCCCGGCGAACTTGTGGTCCCGGTGAAGACGCCGGGTGCCCGCCACTAGACGGAAAGACCCCGTGCACCTTTACTATACCCTTTCATGGAACTATGGGGCGATCTGCGCAGGATAGGTGGGAGGCTTTGAATCCGGGTTCTCGGACTCGGAGGAGCCAACGGTGAGATACCACCCTGATCGTTCTGTGGTTCTAACCTCCACCCGTAATCCGGGTGAGGGACAGTGGAAGGCGGGTAGTTTGACTGGGGCGGTCGCCTCCTAAACGGTAACGGAGGCGCGCGAAGCTTGGTTCAGGCGGCTTGGAAATCCGCCGACGAGTGCAAAAGCATAAACCAGGTTAACTGCGAGACCAACAAGTCGAGCAGATACGAAAGTAGGCTTTAGTGATCCGGTGGTTCTGTATGGAAGGGCCATCGCTCAACGGATAAAAGGTACGCCGGGGATAACAGGCTGATCGGAGTCAAGAGTTCACATCGACGCTCCGGTTTGGCACCTCGATGTCGGCTCATCGCATCCTGGGGGTGTAGAAGCTCCCAAGGGTTAGGCTGTTCGCCTATTAAAGCGGTACGTGAGCTGGGTTCAGAACGTCGCGAGACAGTTCGGTCCCTATCTGTGGTGGGCGTAGGAGATTTGAGGGGGCCTGCCCTTAGTACGAGAGGACCGGGGTGGACGAACCTCTTGTGATCCAGTTGTCCCGCCAGGGGCATCGCTGGGTAGCGAAGTTCGGTCAGGATAAACGCTGAATGCATATAAGCGTGAAACCTTCCCCAAGATGAGATCTCCCAAGCGAAAGCTAACAAGGGCACTGGTAGACGACCAGTTTGATAGGACGGATGTGTAAGCGTGGCAACACGTTGAGCTTACCGTTACTAATTGCCCGTTCGGCTTGACCATAAAATCTACTGCACACACAACATGTGCGCTGCTTTTCCGCTTTCCGCCGTGCCCGTCAATATTCAGTAACCTCATCCACCACTTCTGGGTGACCTTAGCGAGGAGGACCCACCCGTTCCCATCCCGAACACGGCAGTTAAGCTCCTCAGCCCCGATGGTACTGCACGCGCAAGTGTGTGGGAGAGTAGGAAGTCGCCCGGTTTATAATTAAGCCTCCCCTCACCCGGGAGGCTTTTTCATTTTCATGCCCGATCCGCAAACCGTCGCCGCCTTGGCTCGCGTTGAACTCAGCGACCTCACCGATGGACCGGCGCTCAAGAGCCTAGAACTTATCCTGCTACTTCTCGAGTGTTCCCCGAACCCCTTCTCCCGCCACCAGTTCACTCCCGGCCACATCACCGCCAGCGGCCTCGTTTTGCCCCCGATAATCTGCACGTCCTATTAGTCCATCACCGCCGCCTCGCACGCTGGCTGCTCCCCGGAGGACACGTGGAACCCGGCGACGACACGATCGCCGGTGCCGCCCGCCGCGAAGTTATCGAGGAGACCGGAGCCGCGGTGACGCAGGCTGTCTCGATCGCCGGCGCCGATGTCCACGGTATCCCCGCCGCCCGCGGTGAGCCGTACCACCTGCATCATGATCTCCTCTTCGCCTTCCGCGCGGACTCCCTGGAAATCCGTGTCTCCGAGGAGTCGCACGCCGTCGTCTGGTGCCATCCTGCCGAATTCGACCGCCGCCAGATCCCCGGCAACGTCCAGCGCGCTTACCGCCGCACCCTAAGTCAGCGCTGACACTTCCCGCTACAATTGTGTTCGAACCTATGAAGACTTTCACGATCGCGGTGATCGCCGGCGACGGCGTCGGCAAGAAGTCATCCCGCAGGCCAAGCGCGTTCTCGAACAGTGGCGCGCAGAAGCACGACGTCACCTTCGCCTTTCAGGATTTCGACTGGGGCGCGAACCACTATTTCCGCTGGGGCCGCATGATGCCGTGCCGGCGCCATCGACCTGCTGCAGCCCTGCGATGCCATCCTCCTCGGCGCCGTCGGACATCCCGAAATTCCCGACCACACCACCCTGAACGGACTCGCTGCTGCCCATCCGCCGCGCCTTCGATCAGTACGCCAACGTGCGTCCCGCCTACCTCTATCCCGGCGTGCAGTCGCCGCTCGCCCGGCCCAAGGGCGGCGAGATCGATTTCGTCGTGGTCCGCGAGAACACCGAGGGCGAGTACGCCCAGGTCGGCGGCTTCGTCTACCAGCATGCAGCCCGAAGAAGTCGCCATCCAGACCTCCGTGTTCACCCGCCGCGGCATCGAGCGCATCGTGCGCTTCGCCTTCGAACTGGCCGTCAAACGCAACAAGAAGAAGCGCGTCACCTCGATCACCAAGTCCAACGCGCAGGGCTACAGCATGGTGCTCTGGGACCGCGCCTTCCAGGAAGTCGCCGCCGAGTATCCCGCAGATCGAGACCGAATCGCTGCTGGTGGACGCCGCCGCCATGAACTTCATCCGCCGCCCGGAAAGCTTTGACGTGGTCGTCGGCTCCAACCTCTTCGCCGATATCCTGAGCGATATCTCGGCCATCATCGTCGGCAGCATGGGCCTCGCGGCCAGCGCCAATCTCGATCCGCTGCGGCGCTTTCCCTCGATGTTCGAGCCGGTCCACGGCTCGGCGCCCGATATCGCCGGCAAAGGCATCGTCAATCCGCTGGCCACCATCCTCAGCGCCGGCATGATGCTCGACCATCTGCGGCATGACGGATGCCGCCGCGCGAGGTGGAAACCGCCGTCGCCGCGGTACTGGCCGAGGGCAACGTGCGCACGCCGGATATCGGCGGCCGCAGCAGCACCGAAGAGGTGACCGACGCCGTGCTGGAGAAACTCGCTAGTGGCTGAAGTGAAGACCCGGGAGAGCACCGGCCGCCACGCTTTTCTGGTAGCCGCGGGGATTCTGATCAGCCGCATCGTCGGCCTGGTGCGGCAGCGCGTTTTCGCCCATTACTTCGGCCAACTGGATGAGGCCGATGCGTTCTACGCCGCCTTCCGTGTTCCGAATTTCCTGCAAAACCTGTTTGGCGAAGGCGTGCTTTCCGCGTCCTTCATTCCGGTATACTCGCGCCTGCTGGCGCAAGGTGACGAGGAGGAATCGGGCCGCGTAGCCGGCGCGGTCGGCGCGATTCTCGCGCTGGCCACCTCGGTACTCGTGCTGATCGGTGTTCTGCTCACGCCGTACCTGATCTGGGTCATCGCTCCGGGTTTCGAGGTGCCAAACGCGAACTCACCATACGACTGGTGCGCATCCTGTTCCCCGGCGCCGGACTCCTGGTGTTTTCCGCGTGGTCTCTCGGGATTCTGAACAGCCACCGCAAATTCTTCCTCTCCTACACCGCGCCGGTGATCTGGAACGTCGCGATGATCGCGACCATGGTCGCTTTCCGCGGCAAAGACCTGCACGAGCCTGGCAATCTATCTCGCCTGGGGCTCCGTCGTCGGAAGCGCCTTGCAGTTCTTCGTGCAGTTGCCCGTCGTGCTCGCGCTGACGGGAAGGCTGCGGTTGAACCTGGATACGCGGCCGCCAACGTCCGCGAGGTGATTGCGCAACTTTGCACCGGTATTCGTCAGCCGCGGCGTGGTGCAGATCAGCGCCTACGTGGACCAGACTGATCGCCAGCAAACTCGGCGAGGGCGCGGTTGCGGCGCTGACCAACGCGCAGTCCATTTATACCCTGCCGGTGAGCCTCTTCGGCATGGCGGTGTCGGCCGCCGAGCTGCCCGCGATGTCGAGCGCGCTAGGCACCGAAACAGAGGTCGCGGCGCGGTTGCGACGGCGCCTGAACGCCGGCCTGCGGCAGATCGCGTTCTTCATCGTTCCTTCGGCGATGGCGTTCTTCGCTCTCGGCGATGTGATCGCGGCGGGGCTGTACCAGTCCGGCCTGTTCACCCGCGAAAATGCGGTATACGTCTGGGGAATCATTGCGGGGTCGGCGGTCGGACTGCTGGCCTCCACCCTCGGGCGCCTCTATGCTTCCACCTACTATGCGCTGCGCGACACGCGCACGCCCTTGCGCTACGCGTCAGTGCGCGTCGCGCTCACCGTTGGACTGGGATACCTGTGCGCCCTGCCCCTCCCCCGCTGGCTCGGCATCGACCAGCATTGGGGCGCCGCGGGCCTCACGGCGTCGGCGGGTGTGGCGGGTTGGGTGGAGTTCGCGCTGCTGCGCCGCACGCTCAACACGCGCATCGGCACTACCGGAGTTCCCGCCTCACTCATCGCCAGGATGTGGGCTTCCGCGGGCGTCGGTGCGGCGGCGGCATGGGGCATCAAACTCTCGGTAGGAAATCCGGATCACCCGGTCGTCACGGCGCTCGTCGTTCTGTTCCCCTACGGCCTGATCTACTTCGCCGTGACGTATCTATTGCGCGTCGAAGAATGCGCCGCGATGTTCTCCCGAATTTCCCGCCTGAGGCCCTAATTCTATTCGCCGGCGCCTCGCGCATGCGCCGGTCCGCGGAAGATCGCGTTCAAGAACAGAACATTCAGCCCGTCTCCGATCGCGCGGAAGTTCGGATCCTGCGTGAACCCCACCACCACCCCCCGGCCCGACGTCCCCGACACCACTAGCGGCTTGAACGCCATCTGTTTCTTGTTCTCCGCCCACAGATGGCCGCTCACCACCAGCTTGTCGGCCGCATCGTAGTAGGCCGCGTTGATGCCCTTATCGGCCTTGACGGGCGCGTAAATGGCACGGCCTTCCACCATCGTGTAAACGGTATCGCCCATGCCCGCGGTGAGCCAGTAATCGGGCCGTACGCGCACCCGCGCGATCGCGCCCGGGACACTGTCGGGCAGTTCCGTCGCGGCGCGCGTGATCTTATCGAAATCGCTCTCGCTCGCGATCGCGGTGCCGGGGACGCGCGCCGAGCCCTTCTCGGCCTTGTCGGCCGCTTTCTTTTCGTCGCCGTCGCGCAGCGCGTTCTCCTGCAGCAGTTCCAGCAGTTCCACCCGGCTGTTGCCGAGGAAATTCACCGCGTCGCCCAGCGCCACGATCGTGCCGCCGGCCGCCACCCAGTTCTTCACGCGCTCGATGCCGGCCTCGCCCAGAGCGCTCGCGTAATTGCCGCCCGAGGGCAGAATCAGCACCTGGAACTTCGAGAGGTCCGCGCCGGCCAGTTGCGCCGTGCGAATCGGCGTCACCGGATAGCCGTACTGGCGCTCCAGCACGAAGCGCGCCGCGCCCGCCGAGCCGGATTGCGCCGGCGTGTCCCACGCCATCGCGATCGCCGGCTTCCTGATCGGGACCACCTAGCGGCTGCCGAAGTTGACGCCGTCTTCGACCCAGCCGGAGTTCGTGCCGTAGACGTCGGCGCCGGTTTCCCGCGCCAGGCGCGCCAGACGATCGCCCAGATCCGCGGGGTTGCCCGCCACCTTGAAGATCAGGCTGCCGGACGGGAATTTGGCGCCGTTCTGGGTGAACGGCTTGTCGCTCGAGTGAACCTTCAGATCCTGCCGCAGCGCCGCCGTGAGCAGGCGTCCGGCGGCCTGTCTGCCCCACGGCACCAGGTAGGCCACGCTCGCCGCCGCCGCCGTGCATTTCGCCCGGCACGATGCGCGACGGTTTGGCCGGCTCGAAGCTGCCCGTGGAAACCGCGCTGTTGCCGATCGCCTCCACGTTGAAGAGCAGCGGCAGCGACCACGCCGTCACGTCGTAGATTTCGGTGCGCTGTTTCAGCTTGCGCCGCGCCTCTTCGGCGGCGACGAACTTATCGTCCATCTTGGTCTCCGGGTCCAGCAGCGTGCGGATGAAACGCTTGGAGGGCTGCGCCATCGGCACCACGTAGGTGCCGGCGGCGTATGTCTTGCTCGCCCACCTTAAACGCCGCCGTGGCGCGATTGACTTCGATGCCGTGCTCCATCAGGATGCCGGCCAGCTTGTCGGTGGCGGCGGCATCGCGTCCGCGCGGCAGAATGTACTCCTTGATCGGCTCCTTCCGGCCTTCCTCGATGGCCGTGACGCGGTACTGGTAGAAATCGCTCAGCAGCTTCTCGCGATTCACCGCGGCAGTCTCCAGCGTGGAAATCGACGCCACGAAATGATGGCGCACGGTATCGCGGAAGGTCAGCAGCGTTTCGTCGGAGCGCCGCACCACCAGGCCGCGCACGGAGGCCTGTTCGTAGGTCATCGAGAGCGCGCCGTAGTAGAAGGGCCAACTCGCGCCGTAGCCGGGATAGAAGGCGTCGTACTCTTCGCGCGTGAAATAGTCGAAGCCGTATTTGTCGAACCATTTCGCATTGTTCTTTCCGAACAGCGTCAGGCTTGTCGCGCTGATTCGGCGTGAGGTTCGGATTGTACGGATCGGATTCCGGCGTGAAGAAGTAGGTGAGTCTCGCGCCCATTTCGTGCAGATCCACGTAGACCAGCGGCAGCCACTCGCGCAGCGCCTTCACCTGGCTGAGAATCTCCGGCTGGGTGAGCCCGATCCAGTCGCGATTGAGATCGAACAGGTAATGATTGGCGCGCCCGCCGGGCCACGGTTCGTTGTGCTCGGCGGCGCTCGGACTGGCGTCCGGCACCAGGCCGCGGGCCTGCTCGAAGTAGTTCACGAAGCGGTCGCGCCCGTCCGGATTCTGCGTGGGATCGATCAGCACCACGACCTTCGCGAGGACGTCGTCCACCATCTTGTCGTTGCGCGCGGCCAGCAGGTGGTAGGCGGTCAGCAGCGCGGCGTCCGGCGAGGAGATCTCGTTGCCGTGGACGCCGTAGGAGAGCCAGACCACGGCGGGCAGACCGGCGATGAGCCGGCGCGCCTCGGCCTCCGGCGTCTTGCGGGGGTCGGCAATGCGCTGGATCGCGCTCTTGATCTCGCGCAACTTGCGGATGTTGGCCTCGGAGCCGACCGCGGCGTAGATCAGCTTTCGTCCCTCCCAGCTCTCGCCGTACTCGAAGACCTTCATGCGGTTCGGCGGCGGCGGCGGCCAGCGCATCCATGTACTTGACCAGGCCCGCGTGGTTGGTGACCTTGTCGCCCGGCTCGTAGCCGAGCACCTGGCGCACCGTCGGGATCTTCGAGTCGTAACTCGCGCCCGGCCAGAATTCGAATGACTTTTGCCCGTACAAAGGTGCCAGCGAAAGACGCCGCCAACAACGAAACCCCAAGCCTTCTCATAAACCATCCAGTGTACCGTCCCCCTGCGCTTGCGCTAAAATCGGATCTTCTGAACGGATAACCTGATGCGATCCCTTCTTACTTTGATTGCTCTCCTCTGTGCGACCTGCGCCTTTGCGCAGCCGAAAACTGCCTCCGGCCTCGATGCGGCCGCCATGAACAAGACCGTCGACCCGTGCGTCGATTTCTACCAATACGCCTGCGGAAACTGGATTGCCAAAAACCCGCTACCCTCCGACCGTGCGCGCTGGGGCCGCTTCACCGAACTCAGCTCCCACAATGAAAAGGTCCTCCTCGATGTTCTGCAGGGCGCCGCGGTTGTGCGCGAGCAGCGCAGCCCGCTCGATCAGAAAATCGGCGATGCCTACGCCGCCTGCATGGATACCACAGCCATCAATCAGCGCGGCATCGCGCCCATCAAGCCCGAACTCGACCGCATACGCGCCATGGAGAATATGCCGGACGTAGTCGCCGAACTGGTGCGCCTGCACCGCATCGGAATCGGCGTCCTGTTCAACTTCGGCGCCCGTACGGACGCCAAGGATTCCAATCGCACGATCCCCGGCCTCACCCAGGGAGGCCTCTCCCTGCCCGATCGCGAATACTACCTCAAGACCGACCCGAAGAGCGTCGAGATCCGCCAGCGCTTCCTGGCGCACATGACGAAGATGTTCCAGTTGGAGGGCGAATCCGCCGAGAACTCCGCGCAGGCCGCGCGCATGGTGCTGGACCTCGAGACGATTCTCGCCAAAGCCTCGATGGATCGCGTTTCCCTGCGCGATCCGAACAAGACATATCACATGATGACCCGGCAGGAAGTGGCGCAACTCGCGCCCAACTTTGCCTGGGACCAGTATTTCCACGCCACCGGAGCGCCTGCATTCCAGACCCTCAACGTCAGCCAGCCCGACTACATCAAACAGATCGCCGTAGACCTGGCGAACTCATCGATCGATTCCTGGCGCGCCTACTTCGCCTACCACCTGCTTCGTTCGACCGCTCCGACTCTCCCCGAAGCCTTCGAGAATGAGGAGTTCGACTTTTGGAACCGCTACCTCTCCGGCGCCAAAGAGCAGCGCCCGCGCACCGCCCGCTGCGTCGCCACGGTCGATCGCCAGCTCGGCGACCTTTTGGGACAGAAGTACATCGAGCTGACCTTCGGCGCCGACGCCAAGGCGCAGATCACCCAGCTCGTGGATGCCCTCGAAAAGGCAATGGCGGAAGACATACGCACCTTGCCCTGGATGACCGAAGAGACCAAGAAGGCTGCGCTCGCCAAGCTGAAGGCGATCACCAACAATGTCGGGTCGCCCAAGAAGTGGCGCGATTACGGCAAGCTCACGATCGCCCGCGACGATTTCTTCGGCAACGCCGTGCACAGCGCCCAGTTCGCCTACGACCAGCGCATCACCAGAATCGGCAAGCCCTCCGACAAGACCGAATGGGGCATGACCACTCCCACCGTCAACGCCTTCTACAGCCCCCAAAACAACAGCATCAATTTTCCCGCTGGTATTCTCCAAACGCCGTTCTTCGATCCCCGCCGCGACATCTCGCTCAACTACGGCGGAGCCGGAGCCGTCATCGGCCACGAGATGACGCACGGATTCGACGACCAGGGCCGCAAGTTCGATGGCGACGGCAACCTGCGCGACTGGTGGACTCCCACCGATGGCGCCGAGTTCGACAAGCGCGCTGCCTGCGTCGCCAACGAATACGCGAGGCTTCACCGCGGTGGACGACGTCAAACTCAACGGCCGCCTCACCCTCGGCGAGAATACCGCGGATAACGGTGGTCTGCGGATTGCCCTCATGGCGCTTCAGGATACGCTGCAGGGCAAGGGAGAGAAACTGGACGGCTTCACGCCGGAACAGCGCTTCTTCCTCGGATTCGCCCAGATCTGGTGCGAGAACACCGCGCCCCAGGAAGTCCGCGCCCGCGCCATGACCGACCCCCACTCCCCCGGCCGCTATCGCGTCAACGGCACACTACAGAACTCGCCGGAGTTCCAAAAGGCATTTTCCTGCAAAGCGGGACAGCCGATGGTCAGCCAGAACGCCTGCCGCGTCTGGTGATCGCCGCTGAGCGCGCGCCCCAAACCTCCGCCACCCGGCACCGTGCCCCCAATCCGAGCCGCGACCGTGAGGGAGCGCGGGGCACTACCGCGGACCACGCCGCCTACCTGCGCCGCCGCCCCTTCGCCCGAGGCGTGCTCGTCACCGCCGCTTCCGCGCTCTTCGCCGGCGCCGCGTTCGGATCCAGCTTACTCATGATCCGATCATGAATCCAATGCTCATCCCACCACTCCCGCGGATTCACCTGCACACCATCCACCTGCATGCTGAAATGAACATGGACGCCGCCCGCGAGCCCCGTGGCTCCCGCCACACCCAGGCTCTGATTCTTCTTCACCATGTCGCCGACCTTCACGTCGAAGCGATTCATGTGCCCGTAGATCGATTGCAGCCCGTACCCGTGATCCACCACCACGCAATTGCCGTAGATCCCGAGATCGTCGGCCCACACCACACGGCCGTCGTTCGCCACATGCACCGGAGCGTTCGCCGTATCGGAGAGGTCGAACCCCAGGTGTACCTGCTGGTCCACCTTCTTCCCCTTGTAGATGTAGTTGCGAACATCCGCGAACATCGACTCTTCCTTGCCCCAGTGCAGGAACGGTCCGTTCCACAAAACCTTCGGTTCGGTCTTCAATCGCAAGTCCGCGAGCTGCTGATTGTTCTTGCGCCGCATCTCGCCGTTGATCTTCAGGAACCGCGAGAGGATATCCGGACCGGGCGCCAGTGTACCGTTCGGGTCGATCTGGTTGACCAGCCTCGTCATCAGCGCATCATCGATCGGAAAATCCCGGACCCGGAACTTCTTCGGAAATAGCTTGAACCAGAATTGCGCGGTCGCCTCGGTGCCCGCCGGATTGCGCGCGAATACCATCGGCGTCACGTTATCCGCCAAGTCCCAGGGATACGCGAACATCGCGAAGCGCTGCTCCGGCCGTCCCGGCAGCGGAAAACTGCGAAAGGTGTACTTGCCCACCTTGACGCCCGACTCCGTCCACGATCCCGAGGGCGTCATCACCGCCAGTTCCATACCGCCCTGATTGATGTAATGCTGTGCGTCGTCCGGAGCCACACGCGGCGCTGCCAGAATCACTTTGACGGCGGACGACACGGTATCCGTGTGCCCCGCCAGGTCGTCGGAGTCCGCTTCCACAATCAGGCGCGCGTCGCCCTCTTTCAGATTCGGAGCCTTGCTCTTGCCCGCGTCGAACGTCAGCGTCTGCGGCGCCTGATTCCGCCGCCAGACCAGCCGGTGGGATGCCGTCTTCACTTCCGTCAGCGGGTAGCGCGTGCCGCCCTGCTCCAGGTACGCCGCCACCCGGCGCACTCCGTGAGGATTGGCGATTTTCACCGTGACCGGTGTGGTCACGCCCACGATTTTGACCTCGGGACTGATGCTCAGCACCGTGCTCGAAGACATGGCAAATAACGCGATCGCACCGATGACCGCGAGAATGACGATAGCTATGATGACTTTCACTGTTGGCCCTTATCTTACTTCTTTACCCACGAATCCATCCACTCGATGAATGTCCTGTACCAGAGAATGCTGTTCTGCGGCTTCGTTACCCAGTGCCCTTCATCGGGAAAAATCAGCAGCTTCGAAGGCACCTTCTGGATCTGCAGAGCCGTGAACAGCTCCAGTCCCTGCGTGTACGGGACACGGAAATCCAACTCGCCGTGGATCACGAGCGTCGGCGTGTGGAACTCCTTCACGTAATTGTTCGGCGACCATTTGGCGTAGTTCTCCGGCTTGTCCCACGGCGTGCCGCCAAATTCCCACATCGGAAACCACAATTCCTCCGTAGCGCCGAATTCGCTGGTCAGGTCGTACACGCCGGCATGCGAAATCAGCGCCTTGAAGCGCTGCGTGTGGCCCAGAATCCAGTCGATCATGTAGCCGCCATAGCTGCCGCCGGCGGCCGTCATCTTGCTCGCATCCGCATACGGAACGTCGCTCACGATATGGTCGGCCACCGCCATGATGTCGTCGAATGCGCGTCCGCCCCAATCGTTATTGATCTCGTCGACGAACTTCTGCCCGTACCCCGTCGATCCGCGCGGATTGGGCATGACCACCACGTATCCCGCCGCCGCGAACACCTGCGCGTTCCAACGGTACGTCCACGCGTGTCCCCAGAAACCCTGCGGCCCGCCATGAATCAGCATCAGTACCGGATACTTCCGCCCCGCTGTGAAATTCGGGGGCCTGACCATGAAGCTCTGTACCTTGGCACCGTCCGCGCCGTCCACCCAGAACTCTTCCAACGAATTCAACTGATGATCGTCCAGCGACTGATCGTTCAAACGTGTCAGCGGAACCGCCGGCCCGCCGCCGGAGTTGGCACGATAAATTTCCACGGGCGAGACTCCGGACTGCTGCGTGTAAACCATCGTCCGGCCATTGCGCGTCAACTGCATATCGTCCAGTTCGCTGTCGCCGCTCGCCACCGTCTTGGTCGCGCCCCCCGCTGCCGGAATCACCTGGATGGCCTGTCTCCCGCGGTCGTTCGTCGTAAAGAAGATGCTGCCGGAATCGGGCGACCACGTGAAGCTGTTCACCCAGCGGTCCAGGCTCTCGGTGAGGTTCGTGACTTTACCTGTACTGCGTTCCAGTGTCGTCAGCCGCCAGCGGTCGCTTTCATAACCCGGCCGCTGCTGCGCGCGCCATGCAATATACTTTCCGTCCGGCGAATACCGCGGATTCGCGTCCGCGCCCATTCCGATCGTGATCTTCACCGGCTGTCCGCCGGCCATCGAGACCACGTACAGATCGGAGTCGGTGCTGGTCGCCGGCGACGCGTCGGAGATCATGCTGTAGCAGAGTTCCTGGCCGTTGGGCGAAATGTCATAGTCGTCCATACCGCCCAGCGAAAACGGAGGCACGTCGCGCGTACCCGGCGTCAGGTCCCGGGCCGCTCCGCCCGCTACCGGCATCACCAGCATATGGCTGCGCCGCTTGCCCTGCCAGCCCGTCCAGTGGCGGTACAGCAGCTCCGTATAAATCCGCGCCTTCACCTTGCTGGCCTTTTCCGCGTCCAGCAGTTTCTTGTTGCACGCGTCATCCGCGCCGCATTCGGGATAAACCTGACTGGTGAATACCAGGTTCTTGCCGTCGGGCGAGAAAAGCTGTCCGTCCGCCTCAGTCGTCAGGTTCGTCACCTGCTTGGCGTTGCCCCCGTCCGGGTCCATCAGCCAGATCTGTGAGGAACCCCCGCGATCGGAAACGTAGGCAATCCGCTTGGAATCCGGCGACCAGCGCGGCCGCTGATTGCTCTCGCCATCCTGCGTGATCTGCCGCGGCACGCCCCCCTCGAGCGGCACCACCCAGACCTGCACCGGTTTCTTGTTCGCCGGCACATCCACGGTCTGTACCGTGAAGGCCACCAGTTTGCCATCGGGGGAGATCTGCGGGTCGCCGATCCGCTTCAGCTCCAGCAGGGCGTTCACATC
This sequence comes from uncultured Solibacteraceae bacterium, assembly GCA_963792055.1. Lineage (GTDB taxonomy): Bacteria > Acidobacteriota > Terriglobia > Bryobacterales > Bryobacteraceae > Solibacter. The sequence goes on from CAWBUV010000016.1 coordinate 191,553, forward strand.
GAACGGCTTCTTTTGCGCGAACGCGATCGCGCACGTAGCGAGCAGCAGCAGTAACCGGCGCATACGTCGATTGTAACGCCCACCGCCCCAAAGTCCGCAGCGACAAAGGAGCAAGGCGTTTTCAGCGGACCCTCTCTCCGTACGAGCGATCTGCGAGCCTCGCGATTCTATTTTTTGAGGCCATGCGTTCGGCAGGCGACAAAAATAGTCCTATATCCACCCGAAAAGTGCTGCCACTCGCTCTTCTTTTTCGTGCCGGATGTAGTGAAGTACTTCAACGCACGGCTTGCCGCAGGATGCAGGTGCCGCCCCCGTGGGTACGCTCACGCCGTCGCTCCACCAACCCGCATGGATTCGGCCAGTTGTCCGCCCCAACCCACCACCAGTAAGTCTGTAATCCACCGCCAGTGACCCTCACCGCCTCTTTTGGGCATGGCGCCCTCTCCGCGCAATCCCTCATTGGGAAGGCCCCGATCCAGGAAGATATACGCACCATAGAATAATTTTATCTGAATTACTCTTGAAGCCCCTATGAGACTGTGGCATACTCCAGAAAACAGGACTCGCCACTTGACATGAGTGGCACGTGTCGGCGTACACGGGCGCGCTCTTCCTCTTATATAAAGGATATAAAGGATCTGTTAATCCGTAATATCGAGGGTAGAGGTTAGCTAATGAGAACACCCCGCGCCTTCGCATTTCTTTTGCTTTCCGTTTTGTTCGCCGGTTTGTGCTTCGGACAAACCCAGGCCGCGCGCCTGCAAGGCATTGTTCACGACTCCAGCGGAGCGATTGTGCCTAACGCCAAAGTGGTCGTCGTCAACAACCAGACAAAAGACTCCAGCGACGCCACCTCCAACGCCAGCGGCCTGTACGTGATTCCCGGCGCTGCGTCCCGGAACCTACACGCTAACCGTCGAAGCGCCCGGTTTCTCCAAGACCACCGTCACCGATATCGAGCTGGCCGTCTCCGCCAACATCGCGCAGGACGTGAGACTGGAAGTCGGCAAACTCACCGAAGTGATCGAGGTGGCGGCGAACGCGGTGACCGTGGCCACCACCGATGCCCAGGTCAGTGCCGCGGTCACCATGCGCGATATCGATACCCTGCCGCAACTGGCGCGAACCCCGCTCACCCTGGCAATTTTCCAGCCCGGCGTGCAGATCTCGCAGAACGGCTCCAACACCGGTACCGACACCAGCTACTCGCACGTCAACGGACTCCGCCAGGGCAGCAACAACAGCACCCTCGACGGCATCGACGTCAACGATGCCATGGCGCCCCGTCTGGGCCTTTCGATGACCGCCAACAATACCGATTCGGTGGAAGAGTTTCGCGTCGTCACTGCCAGCGGCAAAGCGGAATACGGCCGCAACGCCGGCGGCCAGGTCGAACTGGTCACCCGCTCCGGCACCAACACGCCTCATGCGTCGCTCTTCGATTACATCCGCGAACCAGGCGCTCAACGCCAACGACTTCTTCAGCAACAAATCCGGCGTGGCCAAGCCGATGTTCATCCAGAACATCTACGGCGGCTCCTTCGGCGGCCCCATTAAGCGCAACAAGCTCTTCATCTTCGGCAACTATCAGGGACGCCGGACCCACCAGGCGATCTCGCGCAACCGCACCGTTCCTACCGATCTCGCCAAACAGGGCATTTTCCAGTACACCGCCGGCGGAGCCGTTCAGCAGTACAACGTGCTGAATGCCGACCCGCTCCACAAGGGCATCGATCCCACCATCGCGACCCTGCTGAAGATCTATCCGTCGCCCAATGACAACTACGGTCGGCGATGGCTTGAACTACGCCGGATACCGCTTCAACAACCCCAACAACAGCCTGGAAGACCAGTTCACCATCAAGGCCGACTACAACCTCAAGGACAATCACCACGTCTTCTTCCGCCAGAGCTGGCAGCGCAACTCTTCAATCGACTCTCTCAATAGCGCCGACGCGTCAGTTTCCCCGGCCAACCGCAGGGTACCCAGGGTGGAAAGCGGTGGGGCATGGCAGGCGGTTGGGATTGGACCATCAGCTCCCACCATCATCAACGAAGCTCGCTACGGCCACCAGAGCGCCACCACGGCGTTCAACCGGCCGGCGCGCGTCGCCGGGCCTATGTACATCTTCAACACCTGGACCAACCCGATGCTGACCAACTTCGCGCAAGGCCGCAACTCTCCGGTCAACGAGTACACCGACAACCTCACCAAGATCCACGGCAATCACACCTTCAAGGTGGGCGGTAATGTGCGCTTCACGAAACAGTGGGGCTACTAACGACGCCGGCATCTATCCCAACGAGAGCCTGAGCATTCGCTCTGCCGGCAACACGCCTCCCACCAGCGCCAACCCGCCCGGAGTCACCGGCACCGCGCTCACCACTTTCCAGGGCATGTACAACAACCTGCTCGGCCGCGTCGGCTCCATCGCCCAGACCTACTACAGCGACCTGAGCACGTGGCAGGCGGCGGGTACGCCGCGCGTCCGCAACTTTATCTTCCACGAGTACGGCTTCTTCCTCCAGGACGATTGGAAGGTGAGTCCGCGGCTGACATTGAACCTCGGCCTGCGCTACGATTTCAGCGGCGTGCCGTCATGAACCGAACGGTTTCGCCGGCGCCCTCGACCAGGCGGCCAGCCTCAATACCGATCAGCCAGATCGACTAATTTCACGATTCAAAAGGGCGCCAGTGGTACAACAACGACTGGAATAACTTCTCCCCGCGCATCGGCTTCGCCTGGGACCCGAAGGGCGACGGCAAGACCGCGATTCGCGGAAACTACGGCATCTTCTACGACCGCATCATCGGCTCCACCACCAGTTCGGTGGACGGCAATACGCCCGGATTCTCTTCGGCGCTCACCGTGTTCCCGAACCAGGCGGCCGGCAGCGACGTCCGCATCGCCAACAAGCCCGCTCCACCGCCGCAGCCGGCGGCTCCCGTGCTAACGCCCGCGGCCAACCGCAGCATCAGCAGCCATCTCGGTGTTCGATCCCAACCTGCGCACCGGTTACGTCGAGATGTGGGGACTGAACGTGCAGCGCTCGCTGGTGAAGGACACCGTTCTTCAGGTCGGCTACGTCGGCAATCGCGGCCTGAAGCTGTTCTTCAACCAGGACCTCAACCAGGTTCGGCATGACGCCCCGCTTCATCAACGACGTGAAGGAACTCGCCGCCAATCTCAGCAACTTCGACAACGTGTCTCCCAACAACGTGCTGGTCAAAATGTTCGGCACTGCCTCGGCCGCGGCCAGCGCCGTGGGCACCAGCAACCTCCAGACCAATCAGATTCGCAACATCACCGATGCGCTGGATCAGAGCTACAACAGCAAGTATGCGAAGATCGGTGCGAGCCAGTACGTATCTTCGCAACTACCCGCAGTTCTTCCGCGTGTATTACGGCACCAACGCCGGTTTGTCCTGGTACAACTCGCTGCAGGTCAGCCTGCGTCATCAGACCAAGTCGGTCCGCCTCTTCGCCAATTACACCTTCAGTAAGAGCCTCGACAACACCAACGCAGAAGGCAACGGCTCCGCCGATCCGATGGACAGCTTCAACCTGGATTTGAACAAGGGCCGTTCGGACTTCGACCGAGCCCACGTAGTCAACGTCCAGGGCTCCTATACGCTGCCCGTCGGAAAGGGCCATGCCTTCGGCGGAAATATGCCGCGCTGGGCCAACACCCTGGTCGGCGGATGGGACCTCGGCGCGCTCTGGATCTGGGAGAGCGGTGCTGCGATCACCGCCGGTTCCGGACGCTACACCGACGGTCTCCTACAACACCGCCTCGTGGCTGAACTACACCGGCACCCGCGACATCGGCGGCGTCTCCCGCAAGGTTGCCAACTACGACGGCGTGTACTTCTTCGATCCCAATGTGAACTTCTCGAAGTTCACCTATCCGGGAATGGCCGACTATGGCAATGCCGGACGCAACACCTTCCGCGGCCCGCACTTCTTCAACGTGGATGCCTCCCTGGTGAAGACCTTCGCCCTCACCGAACGCAAGAAAGTGTTGTTCCGCGCCGAAGCCTACAACTTGTTGAACAACGTCAACTTCGGGCAACCCGAGCTTCAGTCTGACCAACGCTCAGAGCTTCGGTAAGATCAGCAACGTCGTCAGCAATCCGCGCCTCCTCCAGGGCGCCCTGCGCTTCGAGTGGTAGGACAGACCTGCCGTTCTGTCCTACTTCTCTTTCTCCTGCCCGCCTGGAAAACTGCCGGGCGGGTCACAACTCTGCTGGTGAGGCCTCTGCCTCGCAAGCCATTGTGATAAGCTCCTGGTCAAGATGATTCTGCTCGGTTATGTCGCCTTGGGCGGATTGGTGCTTCTGTATGGTCTCGCGAAGGGGGCGCTCCGCTTTAACGTGGGCCCGCGATGGCTTCAACGCCTCATAATCGATGCAACGTGAGGGTGACGAATGCCCTTGCCGATATGATCCGCGTGCCTTCGTGAATTCGAAGGGATAGCAGCCCGCTCTTGTCTCCAGTTACTAGATAGTCGGCCTTGCCCGCTTGTGAGAGAGCAAGCAGAAAATCGTCGGAAGGATCCGGAGAACGCTCGACGCGCGGCAATGTGTCGATCACCTCGGCCAGATCCTTTAGCTCGTTTACAAGCCGGCCGGCCTTATAGGGCTTAATGCGCACGGCGATCGCCGGTTTGCGCAGTGTAGTCCTCAGCTCGTAGAGCTGCTCCGTGCAGGTAAGGAGCGTAAAATAATTCTCCTGCCAACCGCGGTAGATCGTACCTGGGTGCCCTACCTGGACCAGAAGAGCGGAAACCAGGATGTTGGTGTCGAGCACCACGCGCATCAGGCTTTGCGTGGCTTTCGTTTGGCACGACGTCCTGCGCGGACCTCACGCACCGTAGTGTCAATGATTGCCTGCATCTCTTCCGGATCCGTGTCGGCATTGCGTGCCTTGATATCCTGTATCGTGCGATGAAAAACCTGGGGCGCGGACGGCATGCTCGATGAACTTCGAGAGGTCGCCTTTTTTCATGCCCCGGGAACCCAGATACGTGCGCAGGGTGAGATCGGTTTCCTTCGAGACCTTGATGTTCCAGCGAACTGCTTCTTCTTGCATAGGATCACCTGCTAGGTGGATAAACACCTATACACCTATTGTAGCGGAGACCGCCTCTGCTATCATCGACAGGCGAATGACGTGGCAGAGGCGGATGGAACGTGCGCAGGAACTCGCAAAGCAATCGCCCGTCCTGCCCGAGGTGCTCGACTTCTACCAGCAGATCGCGCGCTTTCAATCCGCCGTAGCCGAAGGCTCCGCGCCCGCCAATCTGGAAGCCCTCCTGACCCTCATTCGCCGTACCGCTCCCGACCCCACGGTGCAGCCCGTGCGTCCCGGGGACACCTGGGACGACCTCCTGCGTGGCGCCGATCCGATGCACGCCTTCTTCGCCCGCGTCCTCCTGCAGACCGGCGCCGTCGCGCGCGCCCGCCCCAATCCCGCGGCAGCCGGCGTGCGGCCTCGCTGCCCCTTCTGCGCCGAAAAGCCCGTCGCCGCCGTCCTCCGCGCCGAACTCGATGGCGCCAGGCGATTCCTCCTCTGCGGCCTCTGCTTCACCGAATGGGACTACCGCCCTCTCCTCTGCCCCAACTGCGGTGAAGACGACAAAGACAAACTCCCCGTCTACGCCGCCGAAGAATTTCCACACATCCGCGTCGAATCGTGCGACACCTGCCGCGTCTACCTCAAATCAATCGACGTCACCAAAGACGGCCGCGCTGTCCCCGAAGTGGATGAACTTGCCTCCGTCGTACTGGACATGTGGGCCGTCGAACAAGGCTACACCAAACTCCAACCCAACCTCTTCGGCATGTAGCGCGACAAATCTAGACCGTGAAGATTTCGATCGCGCGCTTGAGACTCGCCTCGGCATTCGCCGGATTCCGCGGCGAGTACTCGTGCCCAATGTATCCGTCGAACTTCAAGTCCGCAATCGCCTGCGCGATGAACCGGTAATTCAATTCCTGCGTCTCGTCGATTTCCTTCCGGTCGGGATTCCCGCCCGTGTGGAAATGGCCGATCCACTGGAAGTGGTCGCGGATGTTGCGCACGATGTCGCCGTCCATGATCTGCGCGTGATAGATGTCGTAAAGAATCTTCACCCGCGGCGAATTCACGCGCTTCATCACATCCACGCCCCACGCGATGTGATCGAACATGTAGTCCTTATGGTTGACCTTGCTGTTCAGGTACTCCATGCAGATCGTGACGCCTTTGTCTTCTGCGTGCGCCTTCACCTTATTGAGGAACGCCACGCAGTTGTCCGCGCCTTCGCCATCCGCCATTCCCTTGCGATTGCCGCTGAAAGTGATGATGTTCGGCACCCCGTTGGCCTTCGCCTCATCGATCGCCGCGTGCATCAGCGGCTCCAGCTTTTCGTGATTCTCCTTGCGATTGAGCGCTTCCGGAATATTGCCGCCCGGTCCCGGCGGATACATCGTCGGCGTCAGGCCATACTTCTTGAGCATCGGCCAGTCCGCCGGCCCCTTCAAGTCGTACCCGACAATGCCCATCGATGCCGCCAGCTTGCAGCCATCCTCCAGGCTCGTCCCGCGTGCGAACACCCCGCCCGTCACGCACTGCTTCAATCGCCCCGTCTTCATCTGCGGAGTCTGTGCCTGCGCCATTGCCGCCGAAGCCGCCAAAGCCGGAAGAAAATCTCTACGTCGCATGAAGCATGAGTATCACAGCGCTCGCCCCAACGCAACAAACCGAAAACCGGGGACAGACGGAACGTTTTCCTATTTCCGCCAGCCCTCCAGCCACCACCGCGCTAAAATCGACCAATGCGTCCCCTCGCCCCCTTCCTCCTCGCCCTCGCCGCCTTCGCCCAGGACACCACCGTCCTCAAGCCCGCCCGCGTCTTCGATGGCGATACCTCCCACGACGCCTGGGCCGTCCGCATCCGCGGCAACCGCATCGAGTCCGCCGGCCCCGCCGCCTCCATCGACACCGCCAACGCCAAGGTCATCGACCTCCCCGGCGCCACCCTCCTCCCCGGCCTCGTCGAAGGCCATTCCCACATCCTTCTGCACCCCTACAACGAAACTCCCTGGAACGATCAGGTCGCCGCACGAAGGCCTCGCCCTCCGCGCCGCCCGCGCCGTCAATCACCTCCGCGCCACACTGATGGCCGGCTTCACCACCGTCCGCGATCTCGGCACCGAGGGCGCCGCCTACGCCGACGTGGAACTCAAGCAGGCCGTCAATCAGGGCATCATCCCCGGTCCCCGCGTCCTCGCCTCCACCCGCGCCATCGTCGCCACCGGCAGCTACGCCCCCAAAGGATTCGCCCTCGAATGGCGCGTGCCCCAGGGCGCCGAAGAGGCCGACGGCATCGACAGCCTGACCCGCGTCGTCCGCGACCAGATCGGTCACGGCGCCGATTGGATCAAGCTCTATGGCGACTATCGCTGGGGCGCCGGCCCCGGTGCCCGTCCCACCTTTTCGCTCGATGAAATGAAGCTCGCCGTCGAAACCGCCAGGAGCGCCGGCATCCCCGTCGCCGTCCATTCCAGTACCGCCGAAGGCATGCGCCGCGCCATTCTCGCCGGCGCCGAAACCATCGAGCACGGCGACGACGGCACGCCGGAAGTCTTCAAGCTGATGGCCGAACGCCACGTCGCTCTCTGCCCCACCCTCGCCGCCGGCGATGCCACCGCGCAGTATGCCGGCTGGAAAAAGGGCCAGCAGCCCGAACCCCGCGGCATCCAGCGCAAACGGGCGAGCTTCAAGGCCGCCCTCGAAGCCGGCGTGACCATCCTCAGCGGCAGCGACGTCGGCGTCTTCGCCCACGGCGACAACGCCCGCGAAATCGAAATGATGGTGGACTACGGCATGCTACCCATCGACGCCCTGAAGTCCGCCACCTCCATCGCCGGCAAAGTCCTGCACCTCGAAATCGGCCAAATAAAACCCGGCATGTTCGCCGACCTCATCGCCGTCGATGGAGACCCCACCAAAGACATCACCACCCTGCGCAAAGTGAAATTCGTAATGAAGGCGGGAACCATCTATAAGCAGTAATCATTTCTTATCCGTGTTCATCCGTGTTTATCTGCGGCCAATCTGTTTTCCCTCAGAACTCTCTCACCGCCGCCGACTGCTCCGCCCCCACGCGCCCCGCCTCGATCTTCGCCACAAAATAATTTTCCCCGCTGATCTTACACCCCGCCAACCGCCGCAGCATCGCGATCTGTCCCACATGCGTCAGCGCATCCGCCACCGGACCCTGAAACAGCTTCTCCGGTTCACATGCCAGCGGAACTCCGTTCGCCAGCCGCCGGTCGAACGCCTCCAGCAGTCCGAAGAATCGCGCCACGTCCGCCTCCCACGCCTGCGGCTTGGAATTGTGCCACGCCTGCTTCCCGTCGGCCAGCGTCAGCGCCCAATCGAACAGATCGCAAATGTGCGCCAGAATCTCCCCCGGCGTCCGCTCCGATCCGTAGCCCGAAAACTCCGCCGGAGCCCCGCGCAGCGCCTTGCCGCCGCGATACGCCAGCGTCGCCACCGTGTGGCGCAACATTTCGATCTTTCCATCCGTCATCGCAAAATCTCCCGAAATCGATGAACCCGCGCTCCGCATCGGTCCGCATCAGCGTGACCTGAATCTCGTCGCCCACATCCACGCCCTCTTCGCCGCGCATCAGCCGGCCTTCCACCGGCGGCTCGCTCACGCGCACGAACACGCCCTTCGGCGTCACGCCCGTCACCACCGCCGCGAACGTTCTGGCCCACCCGCCCGGCCAGCGCCACCGCCGCAATCCGCTTCGTCATATCGCGCTGCACCTTGCGCGCCGCATCTTCCTTCAGCGTGCAGTTGCGCGCGATCCCGTTCAGTTCCTCGTCCGGATACGGCGCCGCCGCCTTCGTCAACAACGCCTTCACCAGCCGCTGCGTCACCAGGTCCGCGAACCGCCGGTTGGGCGCCGTGGAGTGCGTGTAATCGTGCGCCGCCAGACCAAAGTGTCCGTCCATCTCTGCCCCCGGCCGCGCCGCCACGTACTCGCCCGGCCCCATCAATTTCAGCACCGCCAGCGATACGTCCGCGAAGTGCGCCGGGTCCGCCTTCTTGCGCCGCACCAGGAATGCGTTCAGCGCCGCCGCGTCCGGTTCCGCCGGCAGATGGTCCCCGCAGCGCTCCGCCAGCTCCACCATGCGCGGCCACCGCTCCGGCGCCTTCACGATGCGCCGGATCGACGCCACGCCCGCCGCGCGCAGCGTCTGCGCCATCACTTCGTTGGCGCCGATCATGAAATCTTCGATCAGCCGCGACGCCGTATTCGCCCGCCGTCCCTCCACACTCCGCACCTTGCCGTCGTCCACAACCGCCTGCAGTTCGGCGCGATCGAACGTCAGCGCGCCCATACGATCCCGCGCCGCGCGCAGCAGGTGCGCCGCCTCGTTCTGCAGTTGCAACTGCGCCGCCAGCGCAGCCGATGCCGCCACCTTCGCGGGCGCCGCCGCCTTGCCTTCCAGCCACGGGCCCAACTCCGCTATACGTCAACTGCGCGGCGTTGCGCACCAGCGCCCGGTACACGCGATTCGCGCCCACCGAGTCCCGTCCGCCTCCACCATCATCTCGATCACCACCGCCACCCGGTCCTCGCCCTCGTTCAACGACGTCTGGTCCGTGGAGAGCCGCTCCGGCAGCATCGGAAACGTGCGAATCCCCGCGTAAACCGTGGTCGTCTCCGAAGCCGCGTGGGCGTCGATCGGCGTGCCCTTCGCCACCGCGCTGTCCACGTCCGCGATTCCCACCAGCACCCGAATCCCGCCTGCCGCCCCGCTCCGCCCACTCCATCTGATCCAGATCGCGCGATTCGTCGTTGTCGATCGACGACCACAACAAACCCGTCAGATCCGGCAAGTCCGGCTCCGCAGCCTGCCGCGCGCTCGCTGCCTGCTCCAGCGCCTCCGCCGGAATGTCCGGCTCGAACCCGCGCTCGATCATGTCCTGCCGCGCCATCGCAGCCAGATCCACCTGTGGATGATTCATCGTTGCGTCACACCCTCTGTGCGATGAAGTAGTACGCCAGCAGCAGCCACGCCGCGATGAAGCACAGCCCGCCGATCGGCGTGATCGCGCCCATCGACCGCACGCCCGTCAGCGCGAGCGTGTACAGGCTTCCCGAGAAGATCAACACCCCCGCCGCCAGCAGCCAGCACACCGACGATGCCCCATTCACCGGAAACGTCCCCGTTCGCGGCAGCATCGAAACCACAAGCACGCCCAGCGAGTGAATGAAATGGTAGAACACCGCCTTCTCCCAGATCCCCAGCGAATAGGCATCCAGCCGGTCCTTCAATGCGTGCGCTCCGAACGCGCCCAACCCTACCGCCAGCGCCAGAAAAACCGCCCCGATCGCGCTCCAGTTCATCAAGTCTCCTCGCTTCATGGTAGGACAGGCCTCCCGGCCTGTCCAATCTACCTGCACCCTGCATCCTGCTCCCAACACTCTGCACCCTGTATTGGTAGGGTAGGCTTCAGCCTGCCATCCGAGCGAAGCTCGGACAATCCACCGCGGACAGAAGTTACGATAGAACCAATGCGCTCTCCTCTCTTCGCCCTTCTCCTCTGCCCGCTAGCCGCCTTACTAGGCCAACCCGCCGCCGACCTCGAAGCCGTCGTCACCACCGACCTCGGCGTCTTCCGCATCGAGTTCGCCCCCGACAAAGCGCCCAAGCACGTCGAGCACTTCCTCACCCTCGCCCGCCAGGGCTTCTACGATGGCAGCGCCTTCCACCGCGTCGTCTCCTACGGCATCATCCAGGGCGGCGACCCCCTGCTCAAGGACCCCAAAACGCCCCGCAAACTCTGGGGCTCCGGCGGCCTCAATCAACTCGCGGGCGAATTCAGCGACCTCAAGCATGAACGCGGCGTCGTCTCCACCGTCAGCATTCCCGGCAAACCCGATAGCGACGGCACACAGTTCTTCGTCTGTATCTCCCCGCAGCCCCCGTTGGACGGCAAGTTCTCCGCGTTCGGCCGCGTCAACGAGGGCATGGACGTCGTAGAAAAGATATCCCAATCTCCCGCCGCCGCCGATGGCTTCGCCGAAAAGCCCGTCCGCATCCTCAAAGTCACCATCGAGAAGAAGAAGCTGGAACCGTTCGCAACCGCCACTCTCGACGAACTCCGCCGCACCGTCACCCTCAAGACCACTCTCGGCGCCATCAAAATCAAAATGGAGCCGGACTGGGCGCCCAACCACGTGCGCAATTTCCTTAAGCTCACCGCCTCCGGCTGGTTCGACGGCACCGCCTTCCATCGCATGGTCAAGGACTTCGTCGTGCAAGGCGGCATGGGCAACACACGCCCCAACGCCGCCCCTCACCCCGCCGACCGTTGGGTGCGAACCCTCAAGGGCGAATTCCGTGACGACGTCAAGCACGTCCGCGGTATCGTCTCCATGGCCCGCTCCGACGACCCCGATTCGGCCAGCACGTCCTTCTTCCTCATGCTCGGCCCCGCGCCGCATCTCGATGGAAAGTATTCCGCCTTCGGCCGCATTGTCGATGGCATGGAAGTGCTCGATGCATTCGAAAAGGAAGACGTCGAAGGCGAAAGCCCCAAACGCCGCCTCGAAATCATCCAGGCGGTAATCGATCCGCAATAGCCTCGCCCGCGTCCTTCCGCCCCACCAGAAGTTCGATCGTGCGCGGGGCGAGCGCCAGTTCGAGCGCTAGCGAATGGAAACCTTCGGCGTTCGCGGGCGGCGCTGCCAGGCCCCCCTCATCCGTTCCCGGTACCCCGCAGCTTCGCGTCGCCAGGTCGTAAACGCCCCACACCACCAGCATGCGTGCTCCGCTGCCCCGCGCAAACTCCGCTCGCAGGCTGTAGGCCGCATAGGCGGCATTCAGCGAGACCGAGGTTTGAATCAGGGCCAGCCGGTATCCCGGCGAATTCACGACCCCGGCGCCGTGGACCTCTTCCAGCGCCTTCGCGGAAGCACGCACCACCACCAGAATCCGATCCACCAGCGACCGCAGTGGCAGCGACGCGGCAAGCTCCAGAAACTCCGCAGGCTGCTGGAATACATCCACCGCGGCGGTGACTGCTCCGCAAGCGGTGTGTCCCAGTACCGCGGCAACCCGCAGCGAGGGAAACTGCTCCACCGCATAGTCGATGCTGCCCAGCCCGTCGCTGCCCACCGTATTCCCCGCCACCCGTACCACGAACAGATTGTTCACGCTCTGGCCGAAGATCAATTCGATCGGCACCCGTGCGTCCGCGCAGCCCAGAACGACCCCGAAGGGGCGCTGCTCCGGCGCCACACCCGGCGCAATGCCAAAACCGAGGTCCGAGTCGATCACCATCGATGACGCCGCTCCCGTCCCGCTGGCAATCCGGCTGGGCCGCAGCGCCGCAAAGCGGCGGTTGCCGTCGCTGAGCCACGCCAGCGCCTCCTCGGAATCGCGGGGCTGCCGCGCGTCGCGCCGTGCGTCCGGATTGTGCTGGTAAATAACCTGTATCAATTGCGCGTCCCTCTCAAATGACTACTTCCATTCCACCACGGAAGCCCCGATCTCCCAGCCCCGCCGCGCGCGAATCCGGTCGTTGTATTACAATCCCTGCGTGAAGATCTCGCGCCGCAACCTGCTCGCTTCCGCCATCGCTCTGCCCCTGTTTGCAAAATCGTCGAAGATCGTCGTGGTCGGCGGCCATCCCGGCGATCCCGAATGCGGCTGCGCCGGCACCATCGCGCGCTTCACAGACCTCGGCCACGAAGTGGTTCTGCTATACCTGAATCGCGGCGAGGGCTATTGCGGTACTTCACCTCTCGATCGCTGTGCCGCCATCCGCACCGCCGAAGCCCAAAGCGCCTGCCAGACTCTGAAGGCCCGCGCCGCCTTCGCCGGCCAGTACGATGGCCGCGCCATCGTAGATTCCGCACACTACGAATCGTTCGCTCGCCTGCTCGCCGCTGAAGACCCCGATACCGTATTCACCCACTGGCCCATCGACCGCCACCGCGATCACCGCGCCGCCTCCATGCTCACCCTCGATGCCTGGTGGAAAGCCAATCGGAGTTTCGCCCTCTACTACTACGAGGTCGCCGAAGACACCACCATGTTCTCGCCTGCCGAATACGTGGATATCTCCGCCGTCGAATCGCGCCGCCGCGCCGCCTGCTTCGCGCACGCCTCGCAACAGCCCGAAAAGTGGTACCCGAAACAAGTCGAGATCACCCGCGCCCGCGGCGTGGAAGGCGGCTTCCCGCAGGCTGAAGCTTTCCTTCGCCACCCCGAAAGCAAGCGGGGCGTCTTACCCTGACAGATCCTGCCTTCATCTTGGGAGCTTCGCGGCGTCCGCTGCCCGTCTCATCTCCCGGATCTGTTCCAGTTGCTGTGCCGGCTCTGAGTTTGGCGCGCGCGGCTTTCCCTCCAGCGCAACGCCTTCCACTCCTAACGCTTCGGCTTCGTCGAATTGGCCCAGCCGCGCCAGCGCCATCGCAGCTTCCATCCGTGTCGTCGAACGGAGCCAAGCGTTATTCGGTGTAGCGTTCAAATCCGCGATCCCCACCGCCCTTCGCAGCAGCACCACTGCGCGCCCCGTATCGCCGGCAGCCTCATACAGCCGCGCCACATTCTGCAGCTCGCCGAGATACGCCTCGCTCGTGTTCCCGCTCAGCCGTTCCTGTAGCTCCAGAAGCTCCCGCGCCGAAGCCTCCGCTTTCTCCCACTGCCCGTGCCCGCGCTCCATTTCCATTCTCAGGTGCAGGGGCTCCGCCATGCTGCCGCTCTCCGCTCCGTTGGCATCCGTCAGTACCCTGCGATACGCCTCGATCGCTCCCGCCGCTTCGTCCGCTCGCTCCGGCTGCTCCATCAGAAAGCGCGCGTACATCTGCGTCACCGCGATCAGTGGCTGAACGGTCTCTACCTGCCGTCCCTCCTCCAGTGCGAACAGCCGTCGAAAGAGCTGTTCGGCCTTAGCCGGCTCGTGCGCCGCGGCCAGCCTGGTCGCCACCTGCGGCACCAGCCAGTCCACCTGCTGGCCATCCACCGCATGCGCGGCGTGGTCGATCGCTCGTAGCGCCAGCCCGTAAGCCTCCTCCAGGCGCTGCTGGCTCAAGGCGCTCTCCGCCTTTTGTACTTCCTCCGTGATGCGAATCTGTCCCTCGGTGGCGAGGGGCTGCGCCTGCAGCGCCATCCCTGCCGCCTGATATTCCTCAGCGCGTTTGGAATCTCCACTCGTCCGCGCCACGTTCGAAAGTTGAAACAGAACATTCATCTTCGCCGGAGGCTCCAGGTTCGACCCTGCCAGATACTCCTTCAACACGCTTTCGCCCTGTGCCGCGCGCTGCGTCTCCGCCAGATGTTGTGCATAGGCGCCCAGTGCCTGGCTCTCCTGCGGTCCACCCCTCGTCTCCTGCAGAATCTGCTGGTAGACCTGATCGGCCTGATCGGTCAGATCCGCCCGCCGCAGGAGGCTGGCCAGGTTCTGGCGCATCCACATCGTCTGCCCCCGAATCCCTGCCTTGTCAGATGCTTCCACCGCTGCGATCGCCTGCTTCATCGCCGCCACCGCGTCGATGTAATGCTCCTGTCCCGCATAAAGATTGGCTAGCGATTGCCAGGCGTTTCCCATTGCCTGCGCATCCGCCGGTTGTTCCGTCATTTTCTTGTAGACGGCAGCCGCTTCCTCGAACCGGCCCTGCTGCTCGTAGAACCGCGCCAGCGCCGCCGGGTCGTTAGATGCCAGCGCGCGGATCTTCACCGCAACTGCAGCCACGGCGTCCGGCCGGCCCAGTCGTTGATAGAGATCGGCCAGCCGTGTGTAAGCGTAAATACCGCTGCCGGCGTTGATGCGAACCGCAAACGTTCCCATGACAGCGATCCTCCCGGTCTGCTCCGCGAATCGTGGCGCTGCCTCGGGAGGCGTGGATGCTTGCGCCGTCGCGGCCTGTTCCAGATAGTCCACCGCCTTCAGCAGGTTGCCGTCCTGCTGCCACATATCTCCCAGCGCAGTCAACAGGCCGGCGCGCGATGGATGCGAATCTCCCAGCGCGCCGGTGCGCGCCAGTGCCTCTTGCAGCACCGCCCGGGCCCGGGCGTTCCACCCCGAACTCTGATAGAGCTGCGCGACCTGCCGCGCCCATCCGGCGAATCTCGCCGAACCGGCCGGCGCGCGCTGCAGTTCCGCGCGTGCCTGCTCCAATCCTGCGGCCGCCTCCGAAAACCGGCCCATCGTGCGCGCTCGCCAGACCGCGTCGATCGCCGCATCCATGGGATCTTGCCGCGCCCCTGGCTGCGCCAGCGCGGTGAGGCAACACAGCAGTAACAACGACACGCGAACCATGCCGCTATAGACACCGGAACAACTTCTCCAGTTCCGCATCTCACGCAGTCCTCCTCTGCGTGTCACGCTCCTTGCATGCGGAGGGCCCGAGCGGTAACTCTCGAAATTTCGCGATGCGCCCCTCCTGCCGCCGTGTCCCGTAAGCCACGCCTGTGTCACCTTGGCGCCCATTTTCGGTGCAAGATGTCTCTATGGAGCGAACCGCGGTTCTTGCGCTGCTGCTGGCGGCCGTCGTGGCTTTGTTATGCGGCGCGGCACAGCGGCTTCTGCGCGACATCCTCCATCGCCGCCCCGGCTGCGTCTGGGCCGCGCCCGTGCTCTGCACCGCCATCTTCGCCGCTGCCGCCGCGCTCGCCGGTGCGTCGAACCTGCCCCTCACCGCTCTCGTATTGCTCTATACGTCCCTGCCGGTGATCTGTGCCGCCCTGCAAGGCCCAGGCGACGTCCCTCAACCGTCGGCGCTCGACTTCCTCACCATCCTCGTTCTCTGGCTCCCGCTCGAATTCGCCGCCGGCGCCAACCTCGTCCCGCGCCACGCACAGGGCTTTTTACATAGCGTCGCCTACGGCATCGCCATCCTCCTCGCGCTAATTCTCTTCGTGGGGTACCGTTCCCTTCCCGGCATGAAATACAACCTCCCCCGCCACGCCCGCGACTACTGGCTGCCGCTCGCGGCCTTCGCCATCCTCGCCCCCATTCTCGCCTTGGCCGGAATCGCACTCGGCTTCATCCCGCCCCCGCACCCCTCCACCCAATCCGCCGGCCGCATGCTCTCCACCGCCGCCCTCATCTTAGTCGGCACCGCCCTGCCGGAAGAGATCCTCTTCCGCTCGCTCATTCAGAATCTCTTGATGCTCCGCTTCGGCTCGAACCACCGCACCCTCCTCGCTGCCTCCCTGATCTTCGGCTGCGCCCACCTCAACAACGGACCCCAACCCCTACCCAACTGGCGCTACATGATCCTCGCCACCATCGCCGGAATCGCCTACGGAGCCGTCTTCCGAAAAGCCTCCACCGTCCTCTCCTCCGCCGCTCTCCACACCGCCGTCGATTGGACCAAACACATCTTCTTCTGAAGTAGGATAGGCCTCCGGCCTGTCCATCCGAGCGAAGCTCGGACGAACCCGCGGCCACGAACCTCCACGGAATCCAAAGCCCCCTTGCCCTCGCATGTTTTCTCCGCGCCGGTCTCCGCGGCTCCGTGCCTCCGCGTTGAGCACTAAGCCTCGCCCCCCTGGTCCACTGCGCTAAAGTCGAAGATAGTGATCGGCGTCTTCGACAGTGGCTTCGGTGGTTTGACCGTGCATCGCGCTCTCATTGAGGCGCTCCCCGGGCGCGATTTCGTCTACCTCGGCGACAACCGGAACGCCCCCTATGGCACCAGACCGCCCATCGAAGTGCTGAACCTGACCTGCGCCGCCCTCGACCGTCTCTTCGCCGAAGGTTGCACACTCGCCATCGTCGCCTGCAATACCGCCTCGGTGGTAGCCCTGCGCTGGATCCAACAGCAATGGCTGCCCGCACGCTGTCACGAGGATGGCGTGGCCCGCAATGCCATCGGCATCGTCGTACCCACCATTGAGGCGGCCACCGGCATCGGCTTGCACCCGGATAGTAACGCCTCCCAATCGCCAAAGCAGTCCGGCACCATCGTCGTCTTTGCGACCCGCCGCACCGTGGAGACCGCCTGCTATCCCGTCGAGATCCGCAAACGCCGGCCAGACCTTACCGTCGTACAGCAGGCCTGCCCAGACCTTGCCGGCGCAATCGAGCGCGGAGCGCCGCGCCCCCAAATTCGCGCGCTCGTCGAACGATATGTGGGCGAACTGCTCCACAACATCCGCACTTCACCCGAGTGCGTAATCCTCGGCTGCACTCACTATCCCCTGGTCGCCGATCTCTTCGCCGCCGTCCTGCCCGCCGGCGTGCGCATGATCCACCAGCCCGAGGCCACCGCGCGTGCGCTGAAACTTTATCTGGACCGGCATCCCGAATACCACACCGGCAATGCCAGCCGGCGCACATTCCTCTCGACCGGCTTCCCGGCGGAAGCCCTGCCCCTGATCGAAAAATTCTGGGGCGATCAGCTTCCCTTTCTGCAAGCGTGAGATGAGAATCACGGGACGCCAGCCACTCGTACTGGGCGCCACCGACGCCCCGTGGCAAAGCATCCCCGACGATCGCCGGACGCAAGCCGAAGAACGCCCCTACCGTCAGGGAGCGTAGTGCGAAGTCCCGGCTTCCGAGCTCAGCAATCCACCCACCCTCTTCTATTTCTTCTTCTTTACCGCGGCCTTCTTCTTCGGCGCCACTTTGCCCTTCGGATAAATCGTGGCAGCGAACGAATAGTCGGACGCGTCGATGTCCAACCCGCCGACGATCGGCTTCCCATCCTTGGTGATCTCACCGGGAATCTGGTAGCACATGATCGATTTCGGGTCCGCCGTCGTCCCCCGTATCGTCGCATCTTCGATCGGAGTCAGCACCTGATCGATCGTCTCCTGCGCGTCCCAACCGTCTTCCCGCAGGAAAAATGCGATCGCCTTCTTACGATCGATCTTCTTCACCAGTTGCCGCCTCATATGCTCGTGTACAAACCCAAGCGTATGGCCCGTCTCGTGGCGCACCACGCGATAGAACTCCGAATCCTCCGTTTGCATGGTGAAGGCCTCCAGGTTCATCGTCGCTTCGCCCTTGGCGATCGTCTTGATCTGCGTGCCCACATAAGACCAGTACCCTCCATCCTTGCCGCCCACTCTCGAGATTCGAACGTCCGCGTCGTCCTTGTGGCTCGTCAGTGTGAACGTGACATTGGCGTTCTTGTTCCACGCGTTCATATGACTCAGAATCCGCTTCTTCAGGGCGCTCTCCGGATTATCCAGGAATCCAACCGTAAGCTTCACACCGCTCGTCCCCCAGTAAGCAGTGGTCAGCACCGCGACTCGCTGCGGCGTAGCGACGAAGCCCTTCCCCAGCGCGGCCATCCGTTCCACGGGCGGCCGGTTCATCGGGTTGATGCGGATGGCATGTTGCGCAGCCTCAATCAATTTCGTCTTGGACAATTGCTTCGGCAGGCAGACCAGCACCCGTTTCTCGTTCTTCTCTTTCATCTCTCTCTCCTTCTTTTGAACATTACGCGATTTCGATCTCGATTGGCCTGTTGGTTTTCCTTACCTTCTCCGTGCTCTTGAGGCTGCTCTCCTGTTTGAGCTCCTTCAAGAGATTGGCCGAGGGCACCTTGCCGTCCGCCGACCGTTCATAGACTCCGGCAGCGGTCGAGAGCAGCGTCGTCAGTTTCCGCCCCCTTCGACGATCGAACAGACTCCACAGCTTGCGGGGAGTGGCGCCGCGGCTGCCGTGGTGCCCCACCTTGTAAACGTCCACGCCGTGTAAAAGCTCCCGGACGTCATCTTGAGAAAGCGCCCATTGCCAGTTCTCCATCTGCGCGTCGCCTGGAAACAGCAGCTTCTTCCCCCTCACTTCGAACAGCAGAATCAGACTCGTATTATTCAGGAAATCATCCAATGTTTTCACGATACCCAGCACGTTCTTCTTCAGTGCGGCATCGGCGTGTTCCACAAACCATCGCATCTCGGTGGGAATCACCTTTCCATAGTGAAGCGAGCCCGGAAATAGTTTCACCCGGCCGCTCGCCGTGGCGCGCCCCTGCAGGTTCCAATACTTCCCGGCCACCCGGTACTCGTCGCTGTGGCTCCCGTATTTCTGCAGATTCTGCTGTTCCAGCGTCGGCGGTCCCAGCACGCGCACCTTCACGCCGGGCAGCAGTTTCGTATTCTCCAGGCCGGAGGGAGCACCGTACGCCAGGAATCGTGGAGGCGTTCGGCCCATCTCCGCGAGGTTCCGCATGGCATCGGCGTTCTCGGTATTATTGCCCGCGAGCTTTTCCAGAAGGGTCGGCTTTCCACCGGGACCGCGCCATTGGGGTGCCCGGTCCACCACATGTTGCGCGTAAGCGTGCATGGAATGGAGCGAATCGTAATAGACCCGTGCCGCCGCGTTTTTCGCACTGTTCTTCGGATCCTCCGTCCAGGGTTGAATCACGACCTCCGGCTT
Source organism: uncultured Solibacteraceae bacterium (assembly GCA_963792055.1). Classification (GTDB taxonomy): domain Bacteria; phylum Acidobacteriota; class Terriglobia; order Bryobacterales; family Bryobacteraceae; genus Solibacter. Next base: position 210,963 of record CAWBUV010000016.1, read on the forward strand.
GCACGACGCAATGATCGCTCCCGGACTGTTCTTTCCGCCCTTATCGGAGAACCCGCTGATGTGATCCCCATGCCGGTGCGTCGCCACCACTGCGTAGAGCTTGCCATTGCACGCCTGGCGGATTTCGGTCGCGATGCCTTTCAGGTCGGCGTTGCCGCTTGCGCTTCCGAAATCGATCAGGATGCTCTGGTCCGTCAGCGGTGGGTCGTAGTGGAACGTAAGCAGGAAGCAATCCCCGAAGCCGACGACGAACATCCGAATCGTTATCTTCGCCGGTTCAGTCGGCACTCCGGTCCTCCTCTGCATTCCAGTTCTGTTCGAGCGTCGGCTCCCCCCGCAGAATGCTGTCCAGGTGCATCGAACTGAATGCCATCGTCGTGTTCAAGCCGCCGGTCTTCCACAAATACTCGAGCCGCGGATTCTGCCGTACCCCGCTCCGAATCCGGTTCCGCACGTGGTACTTCAGCCGCCCCGCTTCGTCGAAAATCAATGCTCCGCCGCCGTAAATGGTGAGTTCCTGGTCGTCCGGCATTCCCCTCGGTTTCTTCAGCTCGAATCGCTTCAAATCGGCCGCCTTCATTCGAACCTGCTGGGAGTAGGTGGCCACGGTCTCGTGAAGCAGGAAACCGTCGGAACTGATGCGATAACAGGGATCCACATTTTGTACCGTCGTATAGGAATCCACATCCACGCGCAGCACATCGCGATTCTCCCAGAGAAAACGAAAGATCTCGTCTCTGTCGTGCTGCATCGATTCGAAGTGAGTCCGGCTGTAGCGCAGTCCCTCTTTATCGTCGGGCGGTCCCCACAGTCCGCGCTCCGGTTGGCCGGGTCGTTCGCTCCGGGCGAGAATCCGAATCCCCGAAACGCCTCGCGCAGGAACTTTCGATACTGATAGCGCGAATCGTCGGCATGCATCTCGTAATCGGCCGTCAACATCGCGCTCAAAAAGTCGCCGAACAGTAAATCGGTGGGCGGACAATAGTCCAGCGCGCGAATCGACATCGTCAGCAGGTGTTCCGCCGTTTCCACCGCGGCGTCCACAACTCCGATCCGGCTGACCTTGCCCCTCTCCAGCCGCCCGTAGAGAGCGATTCGATTCTTCCAAACCTTCAGGAACGCCCCAAGCACTGCCGCAACCAGCAACTCCCCCCGCCGGTGGCACTCTTGAAATTCCTCCGTGTCCTTCGACTTGGGATCGGGCGGCAGGTTGATCGACCGGCGCAGCGCCATCCCGCGCACACCGTACATCGCTTCGCCCACCTGGCCGGCCAGACCCAGCAGGATACTGTCTTTCAATGCCTGTTCGGTCACCGCCTTCGCATCCACCAGCTCTTTGTTGAGCGATTTTCCGCGATCCAACCCGAACGTCACGATCTCCCGCAGAGACAGCACCGACAGCATCGCCACGATGTCTCCAATCGCTTCGTGAAACGCCGCCTGGTCCGGCGAGGACGGGCGAAGGTAGCCCGGCCGCAGTCCATCCACCAGGGCATGAGTCGTCTCGTGTGCGATCACATCGTGCGAGAGACAGGTGTACACCATTCCCGCATCGGCCGGATAATATCCGAAGAAAATCGCCCGGTCGCCCTTTGAGTAGAACGCATTCAAATCGCGGAATGCGTGCGGCGCGATCGTAATCTGATGGCCCGCAAAACTCCACGGCACACGCCGCCCCAGCGCCCGCTCGAACCGGGCCAGCACGTTCATCACGATGGCGTACGTGTTTCGTGCATGGAATGCCCGGTCGGTCTCCGGGCGGGAGGCCTTTGCGAGGTCCTGCGCCCGGTATGGCGCAGGCTTGTAGAGCACCCGGTTCGACGCGTCGTAGTCCACCACCTGTACGCGATACCCGCGCGGTCCGGGCAGCAACTCCTCGTTTGGAATCTCGAGCAGCGCGGTGAGAATTTTGCCGTCCGCGCCCCTAATCGTCGGATCGAGCGCCACGATCCGATACTTGCAGGTCGGCTGCAGGTTCTGAATAATTGCGACGTGCTTGGCCGATTTTGGAACGCTGGCCGCCATCTTGCCTCACGCGATCGTGAGCAGCTTGCGCAGTTCTTCCTCGGTCAGCGTAACGATACCGAGTTGCTTCGCCTTGTCCAGCTTGCTGCCGGCATCCTCACCCACCACGATGTAGCTGGTCTTCTTGCTCACGGTGGTGCGAGACCTTGCCGCCGGCCTGCTCGATCAACTGCTTGGCGTCCTCGCGGCTCAAGCGTGGGCAGCGTGCCGGTGATCACCAGCGTCTTGCCCTGCAGCGGGCCCGCCTCTTGGGGCGCGTGGAGGCGTACGTGAATTGCAGGCCGGCCTTGCGCAGGCGGTCGACCAGTTCGCGGTTGCCCGGCTCGCTGAAGTACTGCACGATGGCCTCGGCGACCTTGGGGCCGACCTCTTCGGCCAGTTGCAGACTGTCCATCGAGGCCTGCTCAATGGCTTCCATACTGCCGAAGGCCTCGGCCAGGAAGACCGCGGTGCGCTCGCCGACGAAGCGTATGCCGAGCGCGGTGATGACTCGCGGCAGCGGGTTCGCGCGCGAGCGATCGATGTTGCGGATCACATTGGCGGCGCTCTTGGCGCCCATGCGCTCCAGGTTCACCAGGTCCTCGAGCTTCAGGTCGTAGAGATCGGCCACATTGTGCACGCAGGCCGCGATCCACCAGTTGATCCACCAGCGCCTCGCCCATGCCATCGATATTCATCACGCCGCGCGAGGCGAAGTGGAGCAGCGACTCCTTGAGGCGCGCCGGACAGTTGGCGTTGATGCAGCGGCTGGCGGCCTCGCCCTCCTCGCGCACCACCTTGCTGCCGCAGACCGGGCACTGCGCCGGCATGCCGGAAGGGCTTGCGGTAGGAGCCCTGCGAGGAGACGCGGACCACTTTGGGAATCACGTCGCCGGAGCGTTCCACCACCACCTCGTCGCCGATCTGCAGGCCGAGGCGCTCGATCTCGTCCTCGTTGTGGAGCGTGGCGCGGGAGACGGTGACGCCGCCGACTTCGACCGGCTTCGAGGTGGGCCACCGGAGTGAGCGCCCCGGTGCGGCCCACCTGGACCTCGATGTCTTCCACCGTGGTGGTGGCCTGCCGCGCCGGATACTTGTAGGCGATGGCCCAGCGCGGGGCTTTGGCGGTGAAGCCGAGCTGGCGCTGCTGCTCCACCGAATCCACTTTCACCACCACGCCGTCGATTTCGTACGGCAGACTCTCGCGCTTGCCCTCCCAGGTATTGCACAGCTCGACCACCTCGTCGATGTTGTGGCAGATCTTGCTGTGCGGGTTGACCTTGAAACCCAGATGGCGCAGTTCTTCGAGCGATCGCCAATGGCTGTCGAAGGCAGGGCTGCCGTCGGTGAGCAGGAAGTAGGTGTAGTACTCCAGGCGGCGCTCGGCGGTGAGCTGCGGCTCCAGCAGGCGGAGCGAGCCGGCGGCGGCGTTGCGCGGATTGGCAAAGCGCGAGAGGCCCTTGCTCTTCGCGGTCGGCATTGAGGCGCTCGAAGGCGCGGCGGTTCATCACGGTTTCGCCGCGGACCTCAAAGGTCGCGAGATCGGCCCTTCACGCGCAGCGGAAGCGAGCGGATGGTGCGCGCATTTTCGGTGACGTCTTCGCCGATCGGTGCCGTCGCCGCGGGTGACGGCCTGGGCGAACTTGCCATCGCGATAGTGGGCGGCCATGGAAAGGCCGTCCAGCTTGAGTTCGGTGACGTAGCGGAATTCGGCGCCGCCGAGCAGGTCGCGTCACGCGGCGGTCGAAATCGCGCAGCTCGGCCTCGTTGAGCGCGTTATCGAGGCTCAGCATGGGCGAGCTGTGCCGAACCTTGACGAAGCCTTCGCGCGGCTTGCCGCCGACGCGCTGGGTGGGCGAATCCGGAGTCAGCAGCTCGGGATGCTCGGCCTCCAGCGCCTGCAGCTGGCGCATCAGCGCGTCGTATTCGGCGTCGGTGATCTCGGGAGAGTCGAGAACGTAATATTGGTGCTCGTGGTGGCGCAGCTCCTCGCGGAGCTGCTCGATTTGGAGCGCGGGATCTTTCATTGGCCTCTCATCTATAATCTAACGAGGAACCGGGAGCACACCATAACAACCTACAGGAACACCGTACTGATCTACAACCCCCGTGCGGGCAAGGTCATACGGAGCGGCGGCGCGTTGATCCAGCGCGCGGTGGAAATCCTCAACACAGGAAGGGCACAACGTAACGGCGGCCCCAACCACGGGGCCGAACATCGCGGGCGCGATGGCGCGCGCGCACATTGCCGGCGGGGCGGACCTGATCGTCGTGGCCGGCGGCGACGGGACGATCAACGAAACCGCCGAAGGCATGATCGGCAGCAAGGTGCCGCTCGGCGATTCTGCCGGCCGGCACGGCGAACGTGCTGGCGACGGAGATGAAGCTCGGGCGGCAATCTGGAGAGGGTCGCGCGCGGACTGGGCGGATTGCGGCCGCGGCGGATTTCGGTGGGTCACATTACCTGTGATGGCGGCAAAGTGTCGCGCGGCACTTTCTGTTGATGGCCGGCGTGGGCCTGGACGCGCACGTTGTGTATCCGGGTGAATGCCGCGCTGAAGGCGCGGACCGGAAAGTTCGCCTACTGGGTGGCGGGCTGGAGCCTGCTGGGCAGGCGGCTGGCCGAGTTCGACGTGGAGATCGACGGGCGAGCGGCGGAAGTGTTCTTTCGCGCTGTTGAGCAAGGTGCGAAATTACGGCGGCGATTTCGAAATCGCGCGCAGCGTGACGCTGCTGCACGATCAGTTCGAAGTGATCCTCTTCGAAGGTCCGACGGCCACCCGGTACGTGAAGTATTTCGCCGGCATGGCGCTCAATCGACTGGCCGGCATGAGCGGCGTGACCGTGGTGCGGGCCGACCGCGTGACGATCTCCTCTGCGGACGACCGCCGCGCCTACGTGCAGATCGACGGCGAATTCGGCGGAACGTTGCCCGCCGAATTCCGCATCGTGCCGGACGCGCTCACTCTGCTGGCGCCGGACGCTTACAGGTCAGACGCCCCAGCAGTAGTCTTCCACGGCCTTCTCGATGGTGTCGTCCTGCTCGGTGAGGCGCATCAGCTCCAGGCGGATGGCGTCTACCAGGGCCTTCCAACTGGCCTCGATGACGTTGTCGCTGACCCCGACCGTGGTCCAGCTCCGGCGGTGGTCGCTCCATTCGATCAGCACGCGCACTTTGGCGGCGGTGCCCTTGTTGGAATCGAGCACGCGGACTTTGTAGTCGGTCAGGCGGACGTCGGCGATCTGCGGGTAGAGCTTGCGCGAGGCACTTGCGCAGGCAGACGTGCAGGGCGTCGAAGGGGCCGTGGCCGTTTCGGTGGCGGAGTGGACGCCGTCCTGCGCTTTGACGGTGACGGTGGCGGTGGAGGTGGCTGGGCCCGCCGGCGGCGCGCGGTGGCGACTTCGTAGCTCTCCACGTCGAAGAACTGCGTGCCGGGGCGGAGCGCTTCGCGCACCAGCAGTTCGAAGGTGCCTTCGGCGGCTTCGAGCTCGTAGCCTTCGTACTCCATCTGCTTGATGCGTTCCAGCAGTTCGCGGCGGGCTGTCTTCGTCCAGGCGGTCGGCCAGGCCGTGCTGCTTGAGCTTGTAGATGATGTTGCCGCGGCCGGAGAGGTCGCTCACCAGGACGCGCTGGCGGTTGCCGACGAGTTCGGGCTTGATGTGCTCGTAGGTGGCGGAGTCCTTGAGCACGGCGCTGACGTGCACGCCGCCCTTGTGGGCGAAGGCGCTCTTGCCGACGAAGGGCTGGTCGTTGCGCAGCGGCAGGTTGGCCAGTTCGCGATGAAGCGGCAGACGCCGGCGAGGCTGGCGAGCTTCTCGGGGCCGATGGTGGTGTGGCCGAGCTTCAGTTCGAGGTTGGCGATGACGCTGGCCAGGTTGGCGTTGCCGCAGCGCTCGCCGTAGCCGTTCATGCAGCCCTGCACGTGGGTGGCGCCGGCTTCGACCGCGGCCAGGGTATTGGCCACGGCGACGTCGCAATCGTTGTGAGTGTGGATGCCGATGACGCCATCGAAGCGGCGGCGGACCTCGGCGACGATTTCGGCGAGCGCGGCTGGTGAGCGTGCCGCCGTTGGTGTCGCAGAGGCAGAGCACGTCGGCGCCGGCCTTGTGGGCGGCTTCGAGGGTGCGCAGGGCGTAGTCGGGGTTGGCGATGTAGCCGTCGAAGAAGTGCTCGGCGTCGTAGACCACTTCCTTGCCGTGATCGATTGAGGTAGCGCACGGTCTCGGAGATGAGGACGAGGTTCTCCTCGTTGCGTGATGCCGAGCGCGCGCTTGACGTGGAGGTCCCAGGTCTTGCCGAAGATGGAGACGACCGGCGTGCCGGCCTCGACCAGGGCCGGACGTTGCGGTCCTCGTGGACGGGGTTCTTGGCGAAGCGGGTGGAGCCGAAGGCGGTGAGCCGGGCGTGCTGGAGCTTGAGGTCTCCGGCGCGCGCGAAGAACTCCTTGTCCTTGGGGTTGGAGCCGGGCCAGCCGCCCTCGATGTAGTCAATCCCGAGCTCGTCCAGCTTCTGGGCAATGATGAGCTTGTCGTCCACGGAGAAGGAGATGGACTCGCCTTGCGTGCCATCGCGGAGAGTGGTGTCGAAGGTATAGATTTTCATAGAGGCTGGCCTACGCTCTCTTACAAGTGGCAGGCCGGGAGGTCTACCGCTACCGGTACGCCTACTTCCTTCTTCTTTTTCAGGAAGGTCATCATTTCGCGGAGCTCGCGGCCGACGACTTCGATCTGGTCGTTATGAGCCGGCCTCGCGCATGGCGAGGAAGTTGTGGCGGCCGGATTTGTTTTCGTCGATCCACTGTCGGGCGAATTCGCCGGACTGGATCTCGGAGAGGATCTTCTTCATTTCGGCGCGCGTCTGCTCGTTGACGATGCGCGGGCCGCGGGTGTAGTCGCCGTACTCGGCGGTATCGCTGACGCGAGTAGCGCATGTAGCTGAGGCCGCCTTCCTGAATCAGGTCGACGATCAGCTTGAGTTCGTGGAGGCACTCGAAGTAGGCGATCTCGGGCGCGTAGCCGGCATCCACCAGGGTCTGGAAGCCGGCGCGGATCAGTTCGGCGGCGCCGCCGCAGAGCACGGCCTGCTCGCCGAAGAGATCGCTTTCGGTCTCTTCGCGGAAGTTGGTCTCGATCACGCCGGCCTTGAGGCAGCCGAGCGCCAGCGCGTAGGCGAGGGCGCGTTCCAGCGCCTGGCCGGTGGCGTTCTGGTGCACGGCGACCAGCGCGGGCACGCCGACGCCTTCGGTGTAGAGTTCGCGCACGCGGTGGCCGGGAGCCTTGGGCGCGACCATGGTGACATCGATATCGGCGGGCGGCGTGATCGGCGCCGAAGTGGATGTTGAAGCCGTGGGCGAACATGAGCGTCTTGCCCGCGGTCATGTGGGGCGCGATTTCGTTGTTGTAGAGATCGGCCTGGATATGATCGGGGACCAGGATCATGACCACGTTGGCGGCCTTGGCGGCGTCGGCGGGGGAGAGGACCTTGAGGCCGGCGGCCTCGGCCTTGGCGACGCTCTTGCTGCCGGCGGGCAGGCCGACGACGACATCGACGCCGGAATCGCGGAGGTTCAGGGCGTGGGCGTGGCCCTGGCTGCCGTAGCCGATGATGGCGACGGTGCGGCCGGCGAGGTAATCGAGGTTTCCGTCTTTTTCGTAATAGCGTTTAGGCATTTGAGCTCCAGAAATTCTTTTTGTACGTGGCAGACTGCATGGCCCTGGCCCATCGGTGGGAACCGGGGGTTGGAGGCGCAGTTTCTTGGCATCCAGGGCGATGGCGAGGGCGCCGCTGCGGGTAACATCGACTTCGCCGTAGGCGCTCATGACGTCGACGAATTCGCCGAGTTTTTCGGGGTCGCCGGTGACTTCGATGGCAAAGCCTTCGGTGGACGGAATCGACCACGCGCCCGCCGAAGATCTCGGCTTCCTTGAGGACGGCGGTGCGGCTCTCCTGGGCGGTGCGGATGCGCAGCAGCACCAGTTCGCGGATGACCGCCGGGGACTTCGGTGAGGTCGGTGGCCTGCAGCACGTTGATCAGCTTGTTCATCTGCTTGATGACCTGCGCGCGCTGGAGGGAATCGACGTCCACCACGATGGTCATGCGGGAGAGCTCGGGTCGAGCGTGCGGGCGACCGTGAGGCTCTCGATGTTGTAGCCGCGCTGGGTGAGCAGGCCGGTGACGCGCATCAGGGCGCCGGGCTTGTTTTCGAGAAGAGTGAGATGACTTGCAGCATGTGAAGATCCTTAGTAACCGTACGGCCGGGAGGCCGCCTACGCGACCTCCACGGGTTGGGGCGGCCCGAGCACCATTTCATTGATGGCGCCGCCGGCGGGCACCATGGGGTAGACGTACTCAAGCGGCGTGACCTTCACGTTCAGCAGGTAGGGGCCGGGCTCTTTGACGGCTTCTTCGAGCGCGGCGGCGAGTTCCCAGGGCTTGTCGATGGTGCGGCCCTTGAAGCCGTAGGCGGCGGCGAGCTTTTCGGCGTCCGGGAAGCAATCGAGCTCCACCGAGCTGAGGCGGTGGTTGTAGAAGAGCGTCTGCCACTGGCGCACCATGCCGAGGTAGCCGTTGTTCATGACGATGATCTTGATGGGCAGGCCGTGGCTGGCGATGGTGGCGAGCTCCGGGATCGACATCTGGAAGCCGCCGTCGCCGCAGATGGAGAAGACCAGCTTATCGGGGCGCGCGAACTGCGCGCCGATGGCGGCGGGAAGGCCGAAGCCCATGGAGCCGAGGCCGCCGGAGTTGATCCAGAGGCGGGGCTCGTTGAAGCGGATGAGCTGCGCGGCCCACATCTGGTGCTGGCCGACGTCGCTGGTGACGATGGCCTCGCCGCCGGAGAGGCGGTCGATCTCGGCCATCAGGTGCTGCGGCTTGATTTCGGTGTCGCTGGTGGAGCGTGTCGTAGGGGTGCTCGTCCTTCCACTCGCGGATCTGGTGCCACCAGGCGCGGCGCGCGGCGCTGCGGTCTTCGTCGGGCAGCGCGGCGGCTTCGGCGATCAGCTTGTTGAGCTTGGCGAGGACGCGCTTGACGTCGCCGACGATGGGCACATCGGGGGTGCGGTTCTTGCCGACTTCGGCGGGGTCGATATCGACGTGGATGACTTTGGCGTGCGGCGCGAAGGCGGCCAGGCGGCCGGTGACGCGGTCGTCGAAGCGCACGCCGAGGGCGATCAGCAGGTCGGCATTGGTCAGCGCCATGTTGGCGGCGTAGCTGCCGTGCATGCCGGGCATGGAGATGAAGTTGGGGTGGTCGCTGCGGCAGCGCGCCGAGGCCCATCAGGGTGTTGACGGCGGGGGCGTCGGTGAGCTGGACGAACTCGCGCAGTTCGGCGGAGGCGTTGGCCGGCGACGATGCCGCCGCCGGCGTAGACCAGCGGCCGCTCGGATTCCTGCGATGAGCTGGGCGGCGCGGCGGATCTGGCCGGTGTGGCCCTCGGTGAAGACCTTGTAGCCGGGCAGGTGGATGGAGGTGACGGGCGTGGTAGTGGCCCATGCGCCTGGAGCGCAGTCCTTGGTGATATCGACCAGCACCGGGCCGGGACGTCCGCTGGCGGCGATGTAGAAGGCCTCGTGGATGGTCTGCGGCGAGTTCGTCGATGCTTCTTGACCAGGTAGTTGTGCTTGGTGCAGGGGCGGGTGATGCCGAAGGTGTCGGCTTCCTGGAAGGCGTCGCTGCCGATCAGCTTGCTGGTGACCTGGCCGGTGATGGCGACGATCGGGATGGAGTCCATCATGGCGTCCACCAGGCCGGTGGTGAGGTTGGTGGCGCCGGGACCGGAGGTGGCGCAGCAGACGCCGACCTTGCCGGTGGCGCGCGCGTAGCCTTCGGCGGCGAAGGCGGCATTTTCCTCGTGGCGCACCAGGACGTGGCGGATCTGGTGATCGTAGAGAACGTCGTAGAAGGGGAGGGTGACGCCGCCGGGGTATCCGAAGATGCAATCGACGCCTTCGCGGGCCAGGCATTCGGCCAGCATTTTCGCGCCGCTCATCAGTGTTGACATCTGGGTTACATAGGTTCGCCTCAGAATAGAAAGTCGTTAGAAAACAAAAAAGGCCATCAGCCGGTTTAACTTCTCCCCGCTGATGGCCTTTCGGAACTCAGTTCCGGCAGGCTTAAGCGGGGCCGGGTACGATGACCAGGATGCTAATAATAATGCCTACAGGAATACCGCAGGCGGTGGGAAGTAAGGTCCGGGATGTAGATCCGCTGAGCATCGAGGATTGAAATTCGAGTGTAGCTTACAAGTTTGGTAAATGCAAGAGGCGTTGGCTATTAATTATATTAATATACGCATTTCCCGGACGAGCGGCAGGTTCGGATTTCGTGCACTTCGCATTTGCAAATCGAACCAAAAAAGTGCTTTATTATCAGCGAAATCACGTATTTCAGTGAACCCAACGAACCCAACGGAACCCAGGCCCGCGAGGCGGCCCTCGTCTTCAGCATGGCACACGGCGCCGCAAGAATTGCTCCCAGCTTAGGTATGGGATCGCGTAAACGGTTGACAGTTCTGCCTGTTGGGGCCGCACAAATTTTCCGATGCGGGTGTGACCGGCGGGAACGAGTTCCATGACGCCTAGGAATATGCAACACTTGTCAGGAATGTGAGGCAACCTCTTCCGATGCGAGGTCACTAGCAACCGTGTTGCGATCGGCGCTTGAAGCAATTGCGTATCGATATTTTCCAGTTGTAGCGAGTGTCGCGGCTGCGTTGGGCGTGAGTTTCCTGCTGCGCGGGTACGTTTACCCGCGGCCACTGGTCCTGCTGGCACTGGTGCTGAGCGTCTGGGGACGGGGCCTGGGGCCCAGCCTGGCAGGCGCCGGCCTGGCCACAGTAGCCGTCGGCGTGATCTTTCCGGAGCTACTTCCGAAGTACGGAATGGTATCCGATGGCGCGATGTTCGTGCTGGCGGCGGTCGCATTCAGTTTGTTGAGCGCCGCGAAATTGCGCGCCGAGGCGCAGCGCCGGGGGGTGGAGCAACAACTGCGCCAAAGCGAGGAGAGATTCCGCGCAATGTTCTTCCGGGCGGCGGTAGGCATGGCGCAGATCGGCTGCCAGGGCGAATGGCTGCTGGTGAACGATCAACTCTGCAGCATTCTGGGCTACACCCCGGAGCAACTGCTGAGGACGACGTTCGCGGATGTGACGCACTCCGACGATCGTGAGGAAGCACGCGCGGCAATGCGCGGGCTGCTGGACGGCGAGGCAGCGTGGCTTTCGAAGGAACTGCGCCTGGTGCGCAGCGACGGTGCGATCCGTTGGGCGAGCCTGTGCGTGTCGCTGGTGCGGGAGCGGGATCAATATTTTATCGCCGTCGTGGAGGATGTGACCGACCGGGTTCGGGCGGAGCGCGAACTGCGGGAAGTGGAGCGGCGCTTGACGCTGGTGCAGAGCGTGGCGCGGCTGGGTGTGTGGGACCGGGATCTGCGCACCAACCGGATCGCGACGTATGGAGACTACGCTGGGCTGCATGGCCTGGAGCCGGGCCATCCTCCGCTGACCTATCAGGAGTGGCTCGCCATGGTCCATCCGGTGGACCGCGAGGTGATCCAGGCACAATTGCGGGAGAGCGTCGAACGGACGCACATGTGGGACCGGGAATTCCGCGTACTGTGGCCGGATGGCAGCGTCCACTGGCTGCTGGCGAAGGGAACGGTCTACGTGAATGACGCGGGCCAGCCGATCGGTATGGCCGGTGTCAGCGTGGATATCACCGAGCGCAAGGAAGCCGAAGCCGCGTTGAGGGAAAGCGAAGAGCGTTTCCGACGGGTGTTCGAAGAATGTCCGCTGGGTGTTGCGCTGGTGGGCAGGGACTACAGTTTCCAAATGGTGAACAGCGCGCTCTGCCGCATGGTGGGGTACACGGCAGAAGAACTTACGCGAATGTCCTTTGCCGATATTACGTATCCGGAGGACATGGACACGAACCGGGGCCTTGCCGAGCGGATGTTCCGGCGGGAGATTCCGCGCTACTGGCTGCAAAAGCGGTACGTGAAGAAGGACGGCGACATCATCTGGATCAACCTGACCGCGTCGGCGATCCGCGATGTGGACGGTCTGCCGTTGTACGGGCTGGCGATGATCGAAGACATCACGGAGAATAAACGCGCCCAGGAGGAGGCGCTGGCGAGACAGAAACTGGAGAGCCTGGGCGTACTGGCAGGAGGTATTGCGCACGACTTCAACAATCTGTTGGGAAGCATCCTGGCGGAAGCGGAACTGGCATCGGCGGATCTGGCGGCGGGTTCTCCTCCCAGAGGAACTGCAGCGAATCATGACGATCGCCATCCGCGGCGCGGAGATTGTGCGTGAGCTGATGATTTATTCGGGTCAGGATAAGGCAAAGCTGGTGGCTCCGCTGGATGTGTCGAAGCTGGTGGAAGAGATGCTGGAGCTGCTCAAAGTTTCGATCTCCAAGCACGTGGTCCTGAAGACCGAACTCTCCACGGACCTACCCGCGGTGTCGGGCAATGCGCCCCAGCTACGGCAGGTTGTGATGAACCTGATTATCAATGCGTCGGAGGCGATCGGCGAGCAGGATGCGACGATTCGAATCAGCACGTCGCTGGTGAACGCTCAGGATCTGATGACGACGCGGGGAATCGACGTATCCGAGGGCGACTACGTACGGCTGGAGGTTTCGGATACGGGCTGCGGCATGACGAAGGAGGTGCAGGCGAAGATCTTCGATCCATTTTTCAGCACGAGATTCGCCGGGCGCGGCCTGGGTCTGGCGGTAGTCCAGGGTATCGTGCGGGATCATCGAGGAGCGATCCACCTGGTGAGCGCACCCGGTGAGGGGACAACGTTTGAGGTCCTGCTGCCGTGTGCCGGGGGGACGGTTCCAGCGAACGATGCCGTGCAGTCCGCGGTAGGAAAGGGCGCAAGACGTCCCTCAGGGACGCTGCTGGTGGTGGAGGACGAAAGCGTGCTGCGGCTGGCGGTATCGAAGATGCTGCGCAAGAGCGGCTTTCGGGTAATCGAAGCGATCGACGGATCTTCCGCGCTGGAACTGGTACGGACACACGAACATGAGATCGATTTGATGTTGTTGGACGTGACGCTGCCGGGAGTTTCGAGCCGGGAAGTTTTCGAAGAGGCGCGGTTCCGGCGTCCCAAGCTCAAAGTGATTCTTACGAGCGCATATAGCAGGGAGACGGTGGACGCTTCGTTCGCGGGTTTGCGCGTGGAGCGGTTTATCCGGAAGCCCTTTCAGATTGTGGATCTGATGGGGTTGCTGCAGGATGTTTTGTCGAATTAGTCCCAGCGTCATAGATGCTTCCGCTTGCGCTCGGCTTGGGCCAGATTGCAATGCATCTTAGGCATTTTTGGCGCGGTTCCGGCGTCCCACGCTCAAAGTGTTTCTTACGAGCGCATAGCAGGGAGACGGTGGACGCTTCGTCCGCGGGTTGCGCGTGGAGCACCACCCCAGCGCGCTATAGGCAAGCTAAAGCATGCCCCACCTGACGGTCGCGGTTCGGCTTGGGCAGCATCCTGCGCAAGGCAATTTTTGGCGGAAACGAAGAAAGCCCGTCGTTTAGTTCCAGCGGACCAATTCCTGTTTTTCGATTTTCGAATCGTCGAATTCGATGCCGTAACCGGGGCCGGCGGGAAGGGCAAAATGAGCCTGCGACAGGCACGGGCGGAGTCTTCTCGAAGTGGTAGTAGGACTGCATCTTGAGGATCAGGTATTCGGCCAGGGGACAGACGGCGGGGGACTGGCTGGCGATCAGGTGCAGCGCGGCGTGCAGGCTGTGGCCGTGGGGAATCACGGGAACATCGAAAAGCGAGGCGAGGGTGCAGATCTTCTGCAGCTCGGTGGTGCCGCCGCACCATTCCGGGTCGCACTGGACGACGCTGAGGGCGCCGGCTTTCAGGTAGTCGTAGACTTCCCAGCGGCCCTGAATGTGTTCGCCGGAGGCGATGGGGATGGAGGTGCCTTTGCGCAGTTGGGCGAAGCTATCGATCTTTTCGGCCTGGGTGGCTTCCTCGATCCAGCGGGGGCGGTAGCGTTCCACGCGCTTGGCCCAATCGAGAGCGTAGGTGAGGTCCCATCCACTGTAGACATCGAACATGAGTTCGGTATCCTCGCCGACGGCCTCGCGAAGGATGCGAACGAGATCGACGTTCTTGCGCAGGCCTTCGGGGCCATCGCCGGGACCGTAGGCGAGGAACCACTTCTGATAGCGGTAGCCTTCGTGCTTCAATTGAGCGGCGCGGGTTTGCACCTTGTCGGGTTCGAGTGAATAACCGAGACAACTGGCGTAGGCTTCGACGGACTGGCGCGTGGGTCCGCCGAGGAGACGGTAGACCGGAGTCTTGAAGAAGCGCCCGCGCAGGTCCCAGAGGGCATGGTCCACGGCGGAGATGGCCATGAGAAAGAAGCCGCGGCGGGCGTGGCGGTTGGAGCGATAGAGCTGGTCCCAGAGTTTCTCCTGGGCGAGCGCGTCCTTCTTGAGGAGGAAGGGGCGGAGCTGTTCATCGACGACGATGGCGACTTCCTTATCGATGGGTCCGTAGAGGCCTTCGGGCCCTCCGCCGGTTTTGATCTTCAGATAATATGCGCTGACGGGAGCATTCTCAGCGGCAGAGCGTGGTGCGTCGGCATAGGGCTTGGGGCGAAGTTCGTCGTAGACGAAAAGCGGGTTGGCCTGGTACTGCTGGTCCACACCGCGCGAGGCTTCGCGGTGGCCGTGAAGCTGCCAGATTTCGACGGCAGTGATTTCGAGCGGCTGGGTCTGCGCGAAGGCAGGGAGGGCGGATAGCGCGGGAAGGGCAGCGAGAAAGCGCCGCCGGGTGTGGTGGTTGTTGGTTACCAACCGACCAGCTTACAGCTTCTTGAAGAGCTTGTCGAAGGCGCTGCGGGCGTCATCGGCATTGCGCGGAGCCGGCGGTCCGGCACTGGCTGGCGGTGGAGGGAGGCGGCGCCGAGGGACCCGCGGTGCCATCGCGCGCAACGGTTACCCGGGGGGTAAACGACGTGCAATCGTTGGCCTTATCCTTGACGGGAATGCGCACCGGGATGGGCTTCAGGCACTGAAACCGCGTGGAGGGCTCGAAGTGGGAGCACTGTTTGCAGCAGTGAAGCTCCGCGTTGCACTTGGGGCAGTTGCCGGTGAGGTCGGTTTCCGGGGGTAAAGTGGTGGCACAGTTGTAACACCGCGAGGCGGCCACGTGCTGCACCAGGCGGGGGAGACGGGGGCCGGTCACGTCCAAGGGAGGACGCGGGCCTTGCGGTTTGGACCGGTCTTCGCGAAAAGCCTTTGCTCTCGCCCGAGTCCATGTACCCGTTCTGTCTGTACTTGCGATCGCTGTCCATGGGGAAAGTTACTCCGTAGTTAAGGGGGACAAAAGAACGTTGCTCAATTACGATCAGATTCTACGCCAGTTTCAACGTCAATCAACAAAACTGCCGATCGCTCCCACAAAGCCGCGAGAGAATTCCCGCGGCAACAGTTGTGTCGTGGGATAGCCAGAGGGGCTTGACGGGGATTCCGAGGGTTCAGCAAACAACAGGTCGGAACCCGCCTCTGCTTCAAATACATATGTACCACGGAACGGAGATGGAATGCACGCTCCTTCCTGAAGCAAGGGTCTACCCCACGGGAACTCCATTTCAGCAGGCTGGCGCAGGGCGGGTCAGCGGGATCATCGTAGTGATTCGGGCTCACCCGCAACGCATAGCCCAGCCTGCCGGTGCGCTCGGGGATGATATCTTTGGCGAACACGGCCGCGGCCTCCTGCTGCTCGACGAAGGGCAGCACGATGACCTCGGTCTCTTCCAGGTGGCCGTTGGAATCGACGCGTCCGATGACGACTTCCACGCGCACATCGCCGGGAGTGAGACCGGCCAGATCGATGGCGGCGCGAACGGCGACGGCGTGTCCACTGACCAGGGAGCCGGCTGGACCGGGGCCGCCATCCACAAAACGCACGCGATCCCAAACCTCGCGGACGCGCGCGTTCCACCGGGTTTTTTCGCGGCTCAGCGCATAATCGGCCTTGCGCATGCGGAGGTGGCCGGAGTGGGCGGGCTCGTAGAGTTCGGTCATGTACTCGTGCACCATGCGGCGGCAATCGAAGGCCGGGCTGATGTGGGTGAGCGACATTTTCACGCGGCGCATCCATTCGCGCGGAGTCTGCTTCGCGGCGCTCGTAGAACATGGGGACGATTTCATTTTCGAGCAGCGAGTAGATCGCGCTGGCGTGCAGCCCGTCCTGGTCGTCGGTGTAGAGCTCGCGCTCGCCGATGGCCCAGCCGCCGGAGGTTTCGTAGGCCTCGTCGAACCAGCCGTCCAGAATGCTGAGGTTGAGCACGCCGTTGATGGCGGCCTTCATGCCGCTGGTGCCGCAGGCCTCTTCGCCGCGCCGCGGGTTGTTGAGCCAGACGTCGACGCCCTGCACCAGTTCGCGCGCGACCTTCATGTCGTAGTCTTCGACGAAGACCACGTGCTTCCAGAGTTCGGGATCGCGCGAGAGCTGCACCACCTCGCGGATGTAGCGTCTTGCCGGGCTGATCCTTGGGATGCGCCTTGCCGGCGATCACGATCTGCACCGGCATGTCTTTGTTGAGCAGGATTCGCTTGAGCCGCTCGACGTCGCGGAAGAGCAGCGTGGCGCGCTTATAGGTGGCGAAGCGGCGGGCGAAGCCGATGGTGAAGGCGTTGGGATCGAGCACTTCGCCGCTAGCGCCGGACTTCCAGCGAAGATGCCTGGCGGCGCACCGCGGAGAAGTGCTGGCGCGAGCGGACGAAGGAGATCAGCCGCCGCTTGCGCCGGCGGTGGACTTCCAGCAGCTCTTCATCCGGAATGTCTTCGACCTGTTTCCAGATCGTCGGGATCGTTGAAGCGCTCGCGCCAGTCCGGCTCGAGGTACTGATCGTAGAGCAGGGCCAGGTCGCCGTTCAGCCAGCTCGGCAGGTGCACGCCGTTGGTGATGGAGGTGATGGGCACTTCCCAGAGCGGGCAGATTGCGGCCACAGATCGTGGAACATCTCCTGCGAAACCTCGCGGTGCAGGCGGCTGACGGCGTTGCGGTAGGAGGAGGTATTGAGCGCCAGCACGGCCATGGAGAAGCGCTCGTCGCGGTTGAAACAGTTGCGCCGGCCGAGCGCCATCAGCTGCTGGAAATCGACGCCGACTTCGGCGCAGTACTCGGAGAAGTAGTGGTACATCAGGCCGGGATCGAACAGATCGATGCCGGCGGGTACGGGCGTGTGGGTGGTGAAGACGTTGCTGGCGCGGGCAGCTTCCAGGGCCTCGTCGAAATTGAGCTTGTGATCGCGCATGTAGAGGCGGATCTGCTCCAGCGCCAGGAAGGCGGAGTGGCCTTCGTTCATGTGGAAGACGGTGGGCTTCAGGCCCATGGCCTGCAGGGCGCGCATGCCGCCGATGCCCAGCACGATTTCCTGCCGGATGCGCGTATCGATGTCGCCGCCGTAGAGCGAGTCGGTGATGTCGCGGTCCTGCGGCAGCACGTTCTCCGGGATGTTGGTGTCGAGCAGGTAGAGCGTGATGCGGCCGACGCTCGAGCTTCCAGACCTGGATGAAGACGTTGCCGGTGGGCAGTTTGACCGAGACTTTGAGATCCTGGCCGTCGGCGTCCTTCACGGTCATCAGCGGCAGGGTGTAGAAATCGTTCATCGGATAGCGTTCCTGCTGCCATCCGTCGGGATTGAGGAACTGGCGGAAATAGCCCTGCTGATAGAGCAGCCCGAGGCCGATCAGGGGATAGTCCTGGTCGCTGGAAGATTTCAGATGGTCGCCGGAGAGAATGCCGAGGCCGCCGGAATAGACCGGCAGGCACTCGGTGAGGCCGTATTCGGCGGAGAAATAGGCGATCAGTTTGCCGTCGGCGGGCGCGGGGGCCTTGCGCACGCGCGCGTCGTAGGTGGCGCAGGCGGAGCGATACAGGGCCAGGTAGCGGGGATCGGTGGAGGCCTTCTGCAGCGTGGCCTGGGGAACGCGGCCCAGCATCGAGCACCGGGTTGTATCCGCAATCGCGCCAGAGCGCGGGATCGAGGCGGCGGAACAGAGACGCGGATGATGGGCTCCCAACTCCAGAGGATGTTATAGGCCAGCTCGGTCATGCGCGACAGCGAGTCGGGCAAACTGGGGCGGACCAGGAATTCACGGAGCGGCTGAATGTGAAACGGCATACCAGGAAAGCGTTAACCTTCAAGATAGCAGATCGGCCCATTGGAGCCAGGGCGTAAAATGTACTCCACGCCTCGGCGCGGAAAATACGTCACAATGATATAGGATCGAATGCGTTTACTCGGACTTCTTTTCCTGCTGGCCGGCGTCGCTTTCGCGGGCGAGTATGCGGTGCTCTCCAGCGGCGCCCGCTTGCATATCGACCGGCACGAGGCGGACGGGGCCAAAGTGCGTCTCTACTATGGTACAGGTTTTGTGGAGATGGATTCCTCCCTGGTGCGCGGTTATCGAAGCGGAGGAGTACACTGCCCCGGTACCGGCCGTACCGGACGCCCCGTGCCGGTAGCAGACGAGGGATCGGGCGGCAGCAGCGGTACCGCCGACACGCTCCCCACAGGAACTGGCGGACGCCGCCGCCGACCGTTATGGCCTTCCGCGCGAACTGGTGCGCAGCGTGATGGCGGCGGAAAGCGGGTTCCAGCCCTGGGCGGTTTCGCCGAAGGGCGCGATCGGCCTGATGCAACTGATGCCGGACACGGCCCAGGCGCTGGGCGCCGATCCGCACGATCCGGCGCAAAATGTGGACGCCGGGGCGCGATACCTGCGCGATCTGCTGGAGAAATACAACTACGGGCTGCGGCATGCGCTGGCGGCATATAACGCGGGTCCGGGGGCGGTGGACAAATACAATGGAGTTCCGCCATACCGGGAGACCATCAACTACATCAGCCGCATCGAGAAGAAGCTGCAGCAGGCCGAAGTGATCAAGCAGACCGTCAGAATCAGGCCGTAGCGGCTTCAGGGACAGGGTCGGCGTCCAGGGTGGCTGCCAGCGCGTAGATGGTGGAGGCGATTCGGACCGCGGCCAGGATGGTCTCTTCGGTCACACCCTTTTCGCGCAGTACCTTCTCGTGGGCGTCCACGCAGACTCCGCAACCGTTGATGGCCGAGACGGCCAGACACCACAGCTCGAAATCCACCGGATCGCTGCCGTGCCTGCCGATCACCTGCATGCGCAGGCGCGCCGGCATGGTGCTGTACTTTTCGTTGCTGCTCAGATGGCGGAAGCGGTAGAAGATATTGTTCATCCCCATGATGGCGGAGGCGGCTTTGGCGGCGAACATGGCCTGCGGATCGAGATGGGCGCGGCTTCCGCCAGCAGGCTCTCGCGGAGCAGGGGATTGCGCGCGGCGATGGCGCAGGCGACCACCGTGCCCCAGGTCTGATGCTCGGTGAGTTCGGGCTGGCGGGTGACGCTGCCCAGGTTGAGCTTCAGGTCTTTGGCGTAGTCCGGCACCTGGTTCGAGTAATTGTTCGAGTTCCATATTGGTGAGGGGGGCCGCCGATGGAACGACGGATCGGCGGCTCATATTCGGGTTAGATCGCCACCTGTAAGGCTTCTTCGCCCTTCTGCCAGTTGCAGGGGCATAGCTCATCGGTCTGCAGCGCATCGAGGACACGCAGGACTTCGAGGGGATTGCGTCCGACGGAGAGATCGTTGACGGAAACGAAGCGGATGATGTTGTGCGGATCCACGATGAAGGTGGCGCGCTGTGCCACGCCCTCCTGGGGATCGAGGATGCCGAGGGCGACGCAGAGTTCGCGCTTGACGTCCGCGAGCATGGGGAAGGGCAGGTCCTTCAAATCGGCGTGATGGGTCCGCCAGGCATGGTGGACGAATTCGCTATCGGTGCTGCCGCCGAGTATCTGCGCGTCACGATCCTGAAACTCGCGATTGAGTTTGCCGAAGGCGGCGATCTCGGTGGGGCAGACGAAGGTGAAGTCCTTGGGCCAGAAGAAGTAGACCTTCCACTTATCTTTGAAATCCTGATTGCTGACAGTCTGAAACGCCTTACCCTTTTCGAGGCTCACGGTAGCCTGCAGGGAATAGGCAGGGAACTTGTGTCCAACGCCTAACATGTATGATGTTCTCCTTGGGGATGATTAATGAATCTGGTCGATCTTGGCTGCCAGAATGAAATCGCTCTCGGTCAGACCGTCGATCTTGTGAGTCCAAATTTTCACCTCGACCTTGCCCCATGACAGGAGGAGGTCGGGATGGTGCCCTTGCGCTTCGGCAATTGCGCCCGTCTTGTTGACAAAGTCCAGGGCTGTTTGAAAGTCGGGGAAGGTGTACGCCTTCCACAAATGATGGCCGTCCACCACCTGCCACCCGGCGACCTGCGCCTGCAGAGCATTCAGGGCCTCTCCCGTTAACGGGGGTACGCCTCCGCGGCAGGGAACGCAGGTTTTGTCGGCAAGGCTCATGATGCTCCTCGGGCAGATTGGGAAGTGCGGCAGCGGACGCAGGCGCCGCGGAAAACGATCTCGTACGTGCTGATCTCGCGTTCACCGAGTGCGGCGCGTCCTGCTGAAGACGGCAGGTCGAACCACGCGATATCCTCCACTGTTCCGCAACGCTCGCAGATGAAGTGATGATGCGGGCGAAGATTGGCGTCGAAGCGGGCGGCCTTGCCTTCCGACATGACTTCACGGACGAGGCCGGCTTTGGTCAGCGAGCGCAGGTTGTTATAGACGGTGGCGCGGGAGGCTCGCGGATCGTTCCGGTTGACGGCGTGAAAAATCTCGTCGGCAGTGGAATGGACGGTGTGCTGCGCCAGAAATTCGAGCACGGCATAGCGTTGGGCGGTGGGCCGCAACGCGGCTGCCTGGAATGCGTGATCTAGTTCCGCGCTCAATTTAGACACAGTCTATATTTAGACTAAATGTAGGACTTGCGGTTGTCAAGCGGCGGAGCTTCCGCCTACGCCAGAATGTCCTTCACTACGGTCCCCGCCACGTCCGTCAGGCGGAAATCGCGCCCGCTGTAGCGGTACGTCAGCCTCGTGTGGTCCAGGCCCATCAGGTGCAGCACGGTGGCGTGCAGATCGTGTATGTGGACCGGATTCTCCACCGCTTTGAAGCCGAAATCGTCGGTAGCGCCGTAGACGCATGCCGCGCTTCACGCCGCCGCCCGCCAGCACGTAGCAGAAGCCGTGATTGTTGTGGTCGCGGCCGTTCTGCACCTTGATCAGCCCGCTGACCTCCACCGCCGGCGTGCGGCCGAACTCGCCGCCGATGATCACCAGCGTCTCCTTCAGCATGCCGCTGGCCTTCAGGTCCTGCAGCAGCGCCGCGATCGGCGGATCGGCCTGGGCTGCCAGGGTCCGGTGGATCATCGATGTCGTCGTGGTTGTCCCACGGCTGGAAGTTTCCGAAGTAGACCTGCACCATGCGCACGCCGCGCTCGGCCAGCCGGCGCGCGATCAGGCAGCCGCGGCCGAAATCGCTATCGCCATAGCGCTCGCGCGTCTTCTCCGGCTCCTTGGTGATATCGAACGCGTCGGGCGCTTCCGCCTGCATGCGGAAGGCGATCTCGGCGGATTGGATGCAGGCCTCCAGTTGCGGATCGCTGCCCTGCTGCGCGATATGGCTGCGGTTCAGTTTCGCCAGCAGGTCCAGTTCGTCGCGCTGCTGCTCGCGCGTCAGACTCTTGTTGCGGATGTTCTGGATCAGCTTGTCGGAGCCCTTCTCTTCGGTATTGATGTACGTGCCCTGATACACCGCGGGCAGGAAGCGTGGAACTCCACAGCTGGTGGCCCACCACCGGCAGGCCCGGACACAGCACCACGAAGCCCGGCAGATTCTGATTCTCCGTGCCCAGCCCGTAGGTGACCCACGAGCCCATGGACGGCCGGCCCGGCAGCTTGTCGCCGCTGTTCAGCATGAACAGCGAAGGCTCGTGATTCGGACGGTCGGTGTACATCGAGCGGATGACGCACAGGTCGTCGGCGCATTCGCCCAGTTTGGGAAAGATCTCGCTGACTTCGATGCCGCTCTGCCCGTACTTCTTGAACGTGAAGGGCGACTTCAGCAGGTTGCCGGTCTTGCGTTCGGTCTGCAGGTTGCCCGAGGGCATCGGCTTGCCGTTGTACTCCGTCAGCATGGGCTTGGGATCGAACGTGTCCACCTGCGAGGGGCCGCCGTTCAGGAAGAGATAGATCACGCGCTTGGCCTTGGCCGGGAAGTGCGGCGCCTTCGGCGCCAGCGGGTCGTTCGCCGCTTCCGCGCCCGCCAGGCCGCCGCAGTCCCACCATGCCGAAGCCGGCGCCCATCGTGTCGCAGCAGATCTCTTCGCGTCATCCATCTAATTCACCCACTCGAATTCGTTGGAATTCAGCAGCACCCGCGCGTATTCGTTCCAGTTGCTCTTCTTCACGAAATGCCAGGCCGAGCTGCAGTTCCTCGCGCCGACGGCTGCGCGGCCGTAGAGCGGTCCGGTACGCCTGCCGCATGCGTTCGTCGTCCGTCGCCGCTCAAGCCGCTTCGGCCAGCGCCGGCGGCCTGCGTCTTCCACGAAGCTGCTGTTCATCATGAACAGGCGCTGCAGCGGAACGTTGGTGACCACGCGCTGCTCGCTGGTGTTGTTCGGATTGGGAAAATCGAACAGCGCCAGCATGGAGTCGAGCTTGCGGCGGCTGACGAATCCGTAGACCGTGCGCCGCTTGTTCTTGTCGTCGAGCGCCGCCGGCGGGCCGCCCGCCTTCAGATCCAGATTGCCGGCGACGAACAGCAGCGAATCGCGCAGCGTCTCCGCGTCCATGCGCTGCCAGTTGGCGCGCCACAGCAGGCGGTTGTCCGGGTCCACCGCCATGTTCGCCGGGATGTCCTCGCGAACTCAGCGCGTAGACCGCGGAGAGCATGATTTCGCGATGCAGCGTCTTGATGCGACCAGCCGTTCTCCACGAAGCGCGCCGCCAGGTAGTCGAGCAGTTCCGGTTGCGTGGGCCGCGTCGCCCATGTTGCCGAAATTGCTCGGCGTGTCCACGATTCCCGCCCGAAATGGTGCTGCCAGATGCGATTCACCATCACGCGCGCGGTCAGCGGATTGGCCGGGTCGGCGATCGCCTCGGCCAGTTCCAGGCGGCCGCTGCCGTTGGTGAACGGCTTGCGGCGCGCCGTCGCACAGGATCGACGGCAGATGGCGCGGCGCCACATCGCCGCGGTTGTTGGCGTCGCCGCGGATGGCGACGCGAATGTCGCGCGGCGTTTGTCGCGTCCTTGATGGTCTGCAGAAATGGATACTGCGGCGGCAGCGCCTTCTTCAGATCGGCCAGTTCCTTGCGCAGCGACTCCAGTTGCGCGCTTCCATTCGCCGCTCAGGAAGCGGTCGATCTTCGTGCCGCCGTAGTAATAGACGCCGGCGGCCGTCTTGCGCGACGCCGCCCGCATCGCTGCGCGCCTCGGCGAACAGGTCGCGCCAGAGATTGTATTTCTCGATGGGCAGCGAGAACAGGTCGGCCTGGCTCATGTCGTTGCGCGGTCGGGTCAAGCCCGAGCTTGATCTTGTTCTTCTCGTCGACCAGGTGCTTCTCTTCGTTGACCTCTTCCACTTTGACCTGGAATCCCGCGCGGCCGCTTCGAACTCCTCGCGGGTGGCGCCCTTGGCCGCCAGTTCGAACCAGCGCTTCAGGATACGGGTGCTCCTTCTTGGGGTTCGCCAGGTACTTGCGTCCAGCGCTCCAGCGTCTCGGCGATCCAGATCGTCCGCCGGCGCCAGTTGCCGCGAGGCCAGCAGGAAGCGCGCGGTCTGGCTGGCCAGAATGCCGCCCAGCTGGTCGCGTCTGCGCGGCGACGAAGTCCTTGAGCTTCGTCTCCAGCTTGTCGATCGCCTTCTTTTCGGCGTCCCACTTTTCCACCACGTCCTTGGGCGCGAGCGGCAACTTGTTGCAGTCGCGTGCTGGAAAAGACGCCTTGCAGCGAATAGTAGTCCTTCTGCGGGATGGGATCGAACTTGTGGTCGTGGCACTGCGCGCAGGCCACGGTCAGCCCCAGGAAGCCGCGCGTGGTGGCGTCCACGCGCTCGTCCTGCATTTCCGGACTCAGCGCGTAAAAGCCCAGCCCGGGCAGGTACTGCAGCGGGTCCGGCGATGCAGCAGGTCGCCGGCGATCTGCGCCTTGACGAACATGTCGTACGGCATGTCCTCGTTGAACGCGCTGGATCACCCAGTCGCGATAGCGGAAGGCGTTCGGATACGGCTCCTCCTGCGTGGAGTTCAGCTTGTCGTCGGAGTAGCGCGCGACGTCCAGCCAGTAGCGGCCCCAGCGCTCGCCGTAGCGCGGCGAGGCGAGCAGGCGGTCCACCACTTTGGCGAAGGCGTCGGGCGAGTTGTCGCGCAGGAACGCGTCCACTTCTTCCGGCGTGGGCGGCAGGCCGGTCAGGTCGAACGTGGCGCGGCGGATGAGGATCGCGCTTGTCGGCCGGGCGGCGCCGGCTTGGAGTCCCTGGGCTTCCAGCTTCGCGAGGACGAAATGGTCGATCGGGTTCCGCACCCAGGCCGCATCTTTCACCGTCGGGAACGGCGCGGCTTGCGCACGCGTTGAAACGCCCAGAAGCGCGCTGCTCCGGCGTGATCACGTAGTCCGGCGCGGTGGTTACTTTGCTGACAGGGGCGGGGCCTGCCGGCCAGACCGCGCCGGCCTTGACCCATTCGGCGATGGCCGCGATCTCATCGTCTTTGAGTTTGCCGCCGGGCGGCATCTTGAGGCGGGCGATGGGTCTGGCGGATGGCCTGGATCAGCAGGCTCTCGTCGGGTTTGCCGGGCACGATCGGCGGACCGGACTTGCCGCCTTTCCGCACGGCTCGGCGGAATCCAGCCGCAGTCCGCCCATCTGTGAATCGGTGTGGCAGGCGTAACAGTTGGCCGCCAGGACCGGGCGCACTTTGCTCTCGAAGAACTCGCCCGTGTCAGCCGCCCGCGGCCACTCCGGCCAACAGTGCGGCCTGACACACAAACAGCAATAATTCTCACTGGTCCCTCCGACCGGACGCGACCCAGTGCGCCTCCGATTCTTCTATATCTTATGCGAATCGTGGGGTGATGGGCGGCTTAGCGCCGTCCCGAACCCTGCCCGCGGAATTGCGCGCGGGGCGGCGCGCGCAGTTCCAGAACCAGCTTCATCACCAGCTGTTCGATGCATGTCCCGGACCTGCGCAGTGGTCCTCATAGTCCATGAATACCGGATCGGCCACTTCCCAATCCACGATTCGGCCCTTGAATTCCTTCGGCAGGAAGAAGCCCGTCATATTGACGATCAGGTCGAATTCCGCGCTTGCCCAGGTGTCGCAGAGCTCTTGGGAAAATGGTCGCGCAGGTCGATGTTCTTTTCGTCCATGGCGCGGATGGTGTCCGGAGCCACGCCGTCGCCGGCGCCAGGCCCGCGCTGGCCGCAATCATCACGTCGCTGCCGTAGGTGCGCGCGAAGCCCTCCGCCATCTGGCTGCGGCAGGAATTGCCGATGCAGACGAACAGCACGCGCTTCTTCGCCGCGGGAGTCACAGCTTCTCCAGGAACAGACTGGTGCACTCGCGAATCCTCGGTCAGCTCGGGATGGAAGGTCGCCGCCAGGTGCGGGCCCTGCTCGACCAGCACCGGGTCGCCCTCGTATCGCGCCAGCACCGTGGATCCCGTCTCCGACGCGCCGGATGATCGGCGCGCGGATGAACACCGCTTCCAGCTTGCCCGGGCGCGGTGCGCTGCTCGAATTCGGGTTCGGGATCGAGTTCCGCCACGCGGCTGTCGATCTGCCGGCCGTAGGCGTTGCGCTCCACCTCGATATCCATCAGCCCCAGGCTCTCCTGCGCCGGATTGCGTCACGTCGCTGGCCATCAGGATCGCGCCGGCGCAGGTGCCGAACATCGGCTTGCGCCGGCCGAACTCCGCCAGCGTCGTCCAACAGGTTCTCGTAGTGCAGCAGTTTGAGCATGGTGGTGCTTTCGCCGCCGGGAATGATCAGCCCGTCGATCTCGTCCAACTGCGCGCGCTCGCGGACAAACACCGGCTCGGCGCCGGCGCGTTCCAGCGCCGCGCCGTGCGCCGCGAAATCGCCCTGCAGCGAGAGCACCCCGACTTTCTTCATCTACCAGCCTCGGGTCTGCAGCAGCTCGCCTTCCGGCATCTTGGAGATGTCCAGGCCCGGCATGGCCTCGCCCAGCGCGCGGCTGGCTTCCAGCAGCTTCTCGGGATTGTTGAAGTTCTTGGCCGCCTTCACGATGGCGTTGGCGCGCGCCGCCGGATCGCTCGATTTGAAGATGCCCGAGCCCACGAACACCGCCTCCGCGCCCAGCTGCATCACCAGCGCCGCATCCGCCGGCGTGGCGATCCCGCCCGCCGAGAAGTTCGGCACCGGCAGCTTGCCGTGCTGCGCCACCCACTCCACCAGTTCCAGCGGCGCCTGCAGATTCTTGGCCTCGTGCACCAGCTCTTCCTTGCCCAGCACCGTGAGCTGCTTCATCTCCTTGACGATGGTGCGGATGTGGCGCACCGCTTCCACGATGTTGCCGCTGCCCGCCTCGCCCTTGGTGCGGATCATGGCCGCGCCTTCGGCGATGCGCCGCAGCGCCTCGCCCAGATTGCGCGCGCCGCAGACGAACGGCACTTTGAAATCGTTCTTGTCGATGTGGTGCTCTTCGTCGGCCGGCGTCAGCACTTCGCTCTCGTCGATGTAGTCCACGCCCAGCGCTTCCAGCATCCGCGCTTCCATGAAGTGGCCGATGCGCGCCTTGGCCATCACCGGGATGGTGACCGTCTTCATGATCTCTTCCATGATCTGCGATGTTGGCCATGCGCGCCACGCCGCCTTCTTTGCGGATGTCCGACGGCACGCGCTCCAGCGCCATCACCGCCGACGCGCCCGCGTCTTCCGCGATCTTGGCCTGCTCGGCATTGGTGACGTCCATGATGACGCCGCCCTTCAGCATCTCCGCCAGTCCCACCTTCAATCGAAACTGCTCGCTCGAAAACTGAAACATATCGCTCTCCTCTCTATTCGCTCCGCTCTACACCATCGCGGGCGAGGGCTCGTAATTCCGCACCGCATTCTCCAACTCGGCCCGAATCGTTCGACCCAAGATCGCGAGGCCCTGCGCGGATCTGCTCCGGCGTCAGGCCCGCAAAACTCAACCGCAGCGCGCCCGGCTCCAGGCGCGAAACCGCGAAATACCGCCCGGGCATGTAGGCCACGCCTTCCCGCTGCGCGCGGGCCAGCAGTTCGCCCGCATCCAGCGGCTCCGGCAGCCGCACCCACACGTTCATGCCGCCTTCCGGCCGCGTCCAGCGCGTGCCCGCGCGGCAGATACTCCGGCGCAGGCCTCCAGCGTGGCCGCCAGCCGCTCGCTGCCCGCCTGCCGCATGCGCGCGCGGTGCGCCTCCAGCCGGCCCGATTCGGCGAACTCCAGCAGCACCGCCTGCGAGAGCTGGTCGGTGTGCAGGTCGGCCGCTTCCTTGGCATGGCGCAGGCGGTCGATCAGCGGCTTCGGTCCCACCGCCCAGCCCACCCGCAGCCCGGGAAAGCTGACCTTCGAAAAGCTGCGCAGCAGCACCGTGCCGCCGCTCTCGTCCAATTGCTTCAGCGCCGGCAGCGGCTCGCCGCTGTAGCGCAGCTCGCCGTAAGCGTCGTTTTCGACCACCGGGACGCCCGCGCTGCGCGCCGCGTCCAGCAGCGCCTGCCGCGCCGCCAGCGGCAGGGTGGCGCCGGTGGGATTCTGGAAATTCGAGGTCACCACCAGGAAGCGCGGCCGCTCGCGTTCCAGCACCCGCTCCAGGTGCGCCGGGATCCATGCCGTCGGCGCCCACCGGAATTCCGCAGAGTTGCGCGCCCATCCCGGTCAGCAGATTCTTCAGGCCGGTGTAGACCGGATCTTCCACCGCCACCGTGTCGCCCGGCCGCAGCAGCACGCGGCCGATCAGGTCCAGCGCCTGCTGGCAGCCGTTGGTGATCAGCAGGTCGTCGCCCGGACCGGCCACGCTGCTGCCGGCGCGCCTCTTCCAGCAGGTAGCGGCGCAGCGGCTCGTACCCGCTGGGCGAGCCCAGTTGCAGGATGTCCGCCAGGTCCCGCGCGGGCCAGCACCGTGGCGCAGGTGGCGCGGAACTCGTCCAGCGGAAACAGGTCGCGCGAAGGCCGCGAAATCGCGAAGCTGATGACGTCCTTGCTCCAGCCGCCGTTGGGCCCGCGCGGACGGCGCGTCGCGTCCGCTCCAGCAGCGCTGTCCAGTCGACCCCGCCGGCCGCCTCCGCGCCCCCGGTGACGAAGCTGCCGCGGCCCACCTGCCCGGAGATCAGCCCTTCGGCTTCGAGAATTTCATAGGCGGCCGAAACGGTGGTCCGGTTCAGTCCAAGCAGGCCAGCCAATTCGCGAGTGGCTGGCAGCCGCTCGCCGCGCGCCAGCTGGCCCGAGCGAATCTGCTGCGCAATTTGCTCGGACAAGCTGCCGGTAGAGCGGCGCCTCGGCATCGTGATCGAGTTTTGGCTGTAAATTCCACTCAGCCATACCATACCACATTGGACTGCCTGGTCGGTGTTACTCAATAATGAGCGAATATTCGCCCGCCGTATTCGCCTGCGCCCAGACCTGGATGAAGTAGATCTGGTTCACCTGCACATCCATGGTGTGCCGCAGATTCAGCCCCGGCGTCCGCACATCCGGGCCGAATCCACTGGACCGCATGTCCGGATAGAACGTACTCAACGCCGGAATCAGCGTCGTTGGACCGGTTGGTAGATCGTGATCGATACCGTCCCCGTGCGGGGACTCACGAAGGAAAAGTAGTCGGTGTCGGTCTCATCCATGATGCCCGCCATGAATCGTGCTGCCCATCACGATCCGCGGCGCATTGAAGATGTCGTCGTTGGGCTCGTAGCTGTCGAAGGATTTCAGCGGGCCGCACCAGCAGCGTGTAGGCGCCGGCACTGCTGCCGTAGCCTGAGACCTCCAGGTAGAGGGTCGTGTTCGGCGGCGGAGTGATCGATCTGCTGGAGGTTCGCACCCGGCTCGCGCACGGACTTTGCCCCAATCAGTAATCCGCCCTTCGTCTTCGAAGATCTTCAGCACCGGCGCGAGTGTCGTCGAACGGTTGTTGATATCGATGCTGATCCGGTCGCGCGGCGCGGGCGGCGTCGTAACCCGGAAAAAGTCCAGATCGTTCACCGCGGCCTCAATCTCCCCTTCCACCGGCTTCCCCGGCACCATGATGTTGGCCGAGGTCGCGCTGTTGTTGGGCTCCACTTCGTGCGACACCGGGTCGGCGCCCAACGCCATCACATCCTTCATCCGGTCAAGGTTCACGCGCACCGCCGATAGTCCAGATCGCGCGCCAGCGCCTCGCGAAACGCGTTGATGGCCCGCGATTTATCGTTCAACTCGCGCATACAGCACTCCCAGGTTGTTGAACACCATCGGCACAGCGGCGGCCTTCGACACTTGTTCCAGCAATCCCACTGCATTGGTGTAGTCTTTGGCGGCACGCGTTGGTTGGCCAGCTCGAATCCGCGTTCCACCTCTCGGCGTTGTTCAACGGCTTGCCATAGTAGTGCGCATACTCCTGCCGCATCGTCCTGCTGACCGGCAAGATAGCCCGCGATCGGCTGGCCGCCCGGGCGTATTGATTCGCGCGCGCGAGCCAGCGCGGTCCGGTGGCGATCCAGGCGATGATCCACACGCCGGCCAGCACCGGCGCCAGCCACCAGTACTTGCGGACCATCGACAGGCTTTGTCTTTTTTTTCTTCTTTGATCGGGCGCAGCCATGAATTCGTTCTACCGGGAGTACGCGAACGGGCGATCAAATGTTCGTTTGATACAATCCTAATTCTAGCCCTTGCGGAAGCGGCCCGAGCGCCGCTTGCGCGGACTTCCAGCCCATGATACCGGCCCACATCCAAGCGACAGTGAACGGCAACGCGAATCTGCGGCAGGACCCTGTCAAATGTTGGCGCTCCTGGCCGTCGGCTCTGCTGCCTCGTGCTCGGCTCCGGGCCTGGCCGCGCAGAAAAAGCCCAAGCCCAAGAAGGAAGAAATCACGCAGACCCTCCAGCTCCCCAAGGAACTGCCGACAGCCGTCATCGGCGAAACCCGCCGCCTCACCTTCCACGTCACCCCCTCTCCGCCCGCGGACTGCTCTCCGCCCAGGTACGCGATGCCCTCAAGGCCCTCACCCGCGAAACCGGCGCCAATCCCGTGCTGAAGATCCGCGCCTTCGTCGCCGGTTCGGGCGACCTGCGCCGCGTGCGCGACCTGGTCAGCGAAGTCTTCACCGACCGCCAGCCAGCCCCTTCCCGCGCTCAGCCTCATCCAGTCCGGCGGCCTGCCGCTCGAAGGCGCCCAGGTAGTCCTGGAGGCCATCGCTCCGGGAAAAAGGAGGTCAGCCCGCTGGGTCTGGTCTTCCTCTCTGCCCCCGTCGTCACCAGCGAAAACCCCCTCGACCCCGTCGCGCCGCTCGCCGCACAATCGCTCGACCGCCTGAAGGCCGCCTCAAGACCGCCCGGTCCGAGCCGCCGACGTCGTGCGCGTCACCTGCTTCCTCAGTTCCCTGGATAATCTCGCCGCCACCCGTAAGCTGGTGGAAGCCGACTATCCCCGCGCCGCGCTCAACTACGTCCAGACCCAGCGCTCGCCCTGCACGCGCCCTGGCCGCCTGCGAAGCCGTCGCGCGGCTCACCTGGAATACCGGCAAGCCCGTTCAATTCCAGCCGGCGGAAGGCGAACCCCGGCGCCGCTGGTGGCCGCGCCGCGCGTCGTGCTCACCGGCACGCAGGTGAGCTATGGGCTATCAGGAGTCTAACTCGCGCCTGGCCTTCGAACGCCTGCAAAAGGCGCTCGAAGCCTCCGGTGTGTCGGGCCGGGACGTCGTCTTCGCCCACTACTACCCGCTGGCCGAACCTCTCGCCGCGCAGGTCCGTAAATTGCGGCCCGAATTCTTTCCGCGCGTTCCGCCGGCTCGCTGCTCCTGTTCGAAGGACTGCCCGGCATGGATGCCGGTTTTGCCGTGGACGTCGTCGCCGCCAAGGAATGAAGCTTACATCATGAAGACAAAAGTGTTCACCCTGATCGCACTTGCCCTACCGGCATTTGCCCAGACCGGCGTCAAAGATGCCCTCGCCCGGCACTGGAAGACCAGCGGCGATTTTACGATAGCCGTCGCCAAAACCATGCCCGCCGAAAGTTACAATTTCCGGCCCAATCCGGATGAGATGAACTTCGGCCAGGTGATGGCCCACATCGCGCTCGCCAACCTGGGCGCGTGCAGCCGCGCCAGCGGAATGCCGCGTCCCGAATTGCCTGCCAGTATCGCCGCGTGGAGCAAGAACACCGACAAGATCGATGTGGATCGCGCTACCGCCATCCAGTTCCTTACCGATTCGTTCAGCTTCTGCTCTTCGGCCGTCAACAGCATGAGTCCCGAAAAGCTCAGCGCCATGGTGGGACCGGAAGGCCGGCAGATGAGCGCGTTCGAAGTTCTGTGGTCGTACTTCACGCACACGGCGCACCATCGCGGACAGGCCGAAGTGTATTTGCGCGTCAAGGGAATCAAGCCGCCGGATTACGTGTTTTAGGGCCTGATTTCCTCCTTCGCGCATTCGGGGCGTATACTAAAAGTTGAAATCTACAGCCCTGTCTCGTGCAGCCCTGCAAGCGGCCTGCACACTAACAAAGGATCTCCGCATGAGCACAATTGCGATCAATCCCGTGCACCGGGTCGTCCGCTTCTACGAAGCCCCCATCGGGAAGAAGGTCATCATGGCCGTAACCGGTGTGATCCTCTTCGGTTACGTGGTGGCTCATCTGCTGGGCAACCTGCAGATTTTTGGCAACCCGGACCAGATCAATATATACGCTGCCTTCCTGCACAATCCCGCCAATGCCGGGCTGCTCTGGGGGGCGCGCGGCGCGCTGCTGGTCGCCGTCGATCCTGCACATCGTGGCATCCATCCAACTCTGGAAACTGAAGAGCGACGCCCGCCCCGTCGGCGTATGTGAAAAAGGAAGACCCCGCCGCCAGCTACGCCTCCCGCACCATGATGTGGAGCGGACCGATCGTGGCGGCGTTCGTGATCTTCCACGTGCTCCACCTGACTGTGGGCGCGGTGCTGCCCTGCAGGAGATCGGCCCGAACCAGCCCAACGTGCGCGCCAACGTGATCGCCGGATTTCAGAACCCGCGATCTCGGGCTTCTACATTCTGGCGATGATCCTGTTGTGCATGCACCTGTACCACGGGCTCTGGAGCATGTTCCAGTCGTCTGGGCTTCAGCCACCCCCGCTACACTCCGAAACTGAAGAAGGGCGCCGCCATTTTCGCCATCCTGATCGCCATCGGCAACTGCTCCATCCCGATCGCGGTGATGGCCGGCCTCGTGAAATAAGAGAGAAAACGCCAGCATGGAACTCAATTCGAAATCTCCCGACCGGCCCGATCGAGACGCGATGGGACCGGCATCGTTTCAATCTCAAGCTGGTGAATCCGGCGAACAAGCGCAAGTACACCATCATCGTGGTGGGCTCGGGACTGGCGGGCGGCAGCCGCGGCGGCGAGCCTGGCCGAACTCGGCTACAACGTCCACTGCTTCTGCTTCCAGGATTCCCCGCGGCGCGCGCACAGCATCGCGGCGCAGGGCGGCATCAATGCCGCCAAGAATTATCACAACGACGGCGACAGCGTTTACCGCCTCTTTTACGACACCGTCAAGGGCGGCGATTTCCGCGCGCGCGAAACCAACGTCTACCGGCTCGCCGGCATCAGCCTCAACATCATCGATCAGTGTGTCGCCCAGGGCGTGCCCTTCGCCCGCGAGTATTCCGGCTACCTGGATAACCGCAGCTTCGGCGGCGCGCAGGTGTCGCGCACCTTCTATGCGCGCGGCCAGACGGGCCAGCAATTGCTGCTCGGCGCCTACCAGGCGCTCGAACGCCAGATCGGCCTCGGCACGGTCAAGATGTACCCGCGCACCGAGATGCTCGACCTGATCGTGGTGGACGGCCGGGCGCGCGGCATCGTCACCCGCGATCTGATCACCGGCAAGGTCGAGAGCCACTTCGCCGATGCCGTCGTGCTCGGCACCGGCGGCTACGGCAACGTCTACTACCTCTCCACCAACGCCAAGGGCTGCAACACCACCGCCATCTGGCGCGCCTACAAACGCGGCGCCCTGTTCGCCAATCCCTGCTTCACCCAGATCCACCCCACCTGCATTCCCGTCTCCGGCGAATACCAGAGCAAGCTCACCCTGATGAGCGAATCGCTGCGCAATGACGGCCGCGTCTGGGTGCCCCTCAAGAAGGGCGACAAGCGCGCCCCCAGCCAGATTCCCGAAGCCGAGCGCGATTATTTCCTGGAGCGCAAGTACCCGAGTTTCGGCAACCTCGTGCCGCGCGATGTGGCCTCCCGCAACGCCAAAGCGGCTTGCGACGAAGGCCGCGGCGTCGGCGAAACCGGCCTCGCCGTCTACCTCGATTTCCGCGACGCCATCCAGCGCCTGGGCGCGCCCGTCATCAAGGAGCGCTACGGCAACCTCTTCGACATGTACAACCGCATCACCGGCGAAGATCCTTACAAAGAGCCGATGCGCATCTACCCGGCCATCCACTACACCATGGGCGGCCTGTGGGTGGACTACAACCTGATGTCCAACGTCCCCGGCCTGTACGTGATCGGTGAAGCCAACTTCAGCGATCACGGCGCCAATCGCCTGGGCGCCAGCGCCCTCATGCAGGGCCTGGCCGACGGCTACTTCGTCCTGCCCAACACCATCGGCGATTACCTGGCCTCCAATAAGTTCGAAAAGCTGGATGCCTCGCACGCCGCCGCGCGCGAGGCCGAAGCCAACGTCGCAGTCGATCACCCGGAAGCTGCTCGAAGCCAAGGGCAAGCGCAGCGTCGATTCCTACCACCGCGAACTGGGCAAGATCATGTGGGAGCACTGCGGCATGGCCCGCAACGCCGCGGGTCTGAAGCAGGCGCTCTCGCGAAATTCCCGCCCTGCGCGAACAGTTCTGGAGCGACGTCAAGGTGCTGGGCACCGGCGAGGAACTGAACCAGTCGCTGGAGAAGGCCGGCCGCGTGGCGGATTTCTTCGAACTCGCCGAGCTGATGTGCCGCGACGCCCTGGATCGCAACGAGAGCTGCGGCGGTCACTTCCGCGAAGAGTATCAGACTCCCGAAGGCGAGGCCGCCCGCGACGACGAACACTTTGCGTATGCCGCCGCCTGGGGCTTCCAGGGCGTGGGCCAGCCGCCCGTCGCTGCACAAAGAGCCGCTGACTTTCGAATACGTGCACCCCTCGCAACGGAGCTACAAGTAATGAGAATCATCTCTTCACATCTGGCGGCAGCGCAACTCCAGCGAAAAGGGCAAGATGGTGCGCTATGAAGTCCCCAACGTCAACCACGAAATGTCGTTCCTCGAAATGCTGGACGTGCTGAACGAGGACCTGATCGCGAAGAACGAAGAGCCTGTGGCGTTCGACCACGATTGCCGCGAGGGAATCTGCGGCATGTGCGGCTGCATGGTCAACGGCATGGCCCACGGTCCGCTCCCCGGCACCACCCTGTGCCAGCTCCACATGCGGCATTTCAAGGATGGCGACGAACTCTACCTCGAACCCTGGCGCGCCACGGCTTTCCCGGTGGTCAAAGACCTCGTCGTGGACCGCAGCGCGTTCGATCGTATTATCGCCGCCGGCGGATATATCTCCGTCGCCACCGGCAGCGCTCCCGATGGCAACGCGGTGCTCATCCCGAAGGACAACGCCGAACGCTCCATGGACGCGGCCGCCTGCATCGGCTGCGGCGCCTGCGTCGCCATGTGCCCGAACGCCGCGGCGGCGCTGTTCACCGGCGCCAAGATCGCCCACCTCGGTCTGCTGCCGCAAGGTCAGCCGGAGCGCGAACAGCGCGCCATCGCCATGGTGGCCCAGGCCAAACAGGAACTCTTCGGCAGCTGTACCAATATCGGCGAGTGCGAAGCCGTGTGCCCCAAGGAAATCAAGCTCGAAGTGATCGCGCGGATGAATAAGGATTTCATCCGTGCGAGTCTGAACGGACGCTGATCCCGTTCAGAAAAATTCCGACGGTTTCATCCACGATTCGACGTCGATCGCGCACCTGGAAGCGCCCTGGAAAGAGCAGGGCCACCAGCCCGTGGTAGGAGATCATGCCGATCAGCCCGCGCGCCGCGGTCTCCGGATTCACCTTGCAGAATCCGCCTTCGCGGATGCGCCGCCGAATGTAGCCTGTCACCAGTTTGTAAAAACCTAAGTACAGCCGCTCGAAGAATAGATCGGACAATTCGTGGTGTTCGAGCGAACTGAAGAAGAGGAGCCGGCTCAACTCCGGGTCTTCTTCGTACCGCCGCAGGATGAGTTCGCCGAGCTTTCCGAAGAACCCCCGGTCGTTGCCCGAGCGTGCCAGTTCCCCCAACTCCGCTGTGTGCCCGGAAACCTCCGTGGCCTTGGCCTCGATGATGGCGCTGTATAGATCGCTCTTGTTGTGGAAGTGCTGGTAGAGCACCGGTTCGGTGACGCCTGCCGCCGCCGCGAGTTCCCGGGTCGTAGCGCCGCGGAAGCCTTTCTCCGCGAACAAATGGATCGCCGACTGAACGATGGAGGCCCGCCGCTCCTCGCTCTTCATGCGAACTTTCATAGGCCGGTCCCGGTAACTTAGTGTTTGCTAATAAATTTTATCATGATGCATTCAACGCAGAGACGCAGAGAACGCGGAGGAAGACGCAGAGAAAACAATCCAGCGTTTCTTCTCTGCGCTTTCCTCTCCGTTCTCTGCGTCTCTGCGTTGAACAGGCTGCCGCACCGCTACCGGGGATTCATCAACCGGCCGATGAACAGCACTGCGCCGCTGCGTGTGTCGCGAATCAGAAATAGGAAGGGATGGTCGGCGCGGAAGACCACCGGCGGTTCGGGCATGCGCATGGCCGTCGCGCGCATGGTGATTCCGGTGGCCGCGGCGGCTTCCGTCCCCTTCTCGCTGACATCGACGAAGGCCTTATGAACCACCTCGGAGATCGCGAGCCCGCGCTTTGGGTCGATGCCGGAGAAATCGGCCTGGTCCGTAAAGGCCGCCGGCATACCCAACGTGGAAAGCGCCTTCCGCAGCGAGAATTCGGATTCCGTCCGGAATTTCGGCAGGCTCACCTGCACGTTTCGCGCGCCGAGGCTGCTGATCCAGGCGGTCAGGTTCTCGGGCGTCAGCGACTTCTCGATCTCCGCCAATCCCCCGGCTGTCTTCGGCAGCACCACGTCGAACGCAAATCCCGTACCCGCGTAGCGCATCTCCAAAATCTGCGCCGACGGCGTTTCCGCATAGCCGAAATGCGAAGTCTGGTTCATGAGGCTGGCCTGCGTCGTGCCGCCGCCCGGCAGCGTGAACGGCGCCGGTTCCGTGCGCGAGGAAACGAACGGGTCCTGCCATTTGCCGTAGAAATAGATTGCGCTGGTCAGCACCAGGCGAGTCTGCGAATTGAGCGATCCGGGCGGAAACAGGTCCTTGATCCGCTCCTTGGTCTGCTCTTCCGTCCAGCGGTTGATCTGGGAACGCGCGGCCTCGCTATTCCCGGCGAAATCGAGCGGCATCAGAGGTGCGTGATAGTCGTTGGCGAGGATATCCGTGAACGCCGGCCGTATGTCGAATCCCTTTTGTACCCAGAGCCCGTTCGCGGTCCGCAATTCACTGCCCTCGGCGTTTCCCGCCTTGGCAAGCTCGCTGAGCAGCCCTCCCAGTGCCGCATCGTAACTGGAGTCGTACCGCAGGTGCAGGACCGATTGAATTTCCTCGGCCGTACGGCCGCCTGCCCCCGCCAGCGCCATGGAAAGCGCGGTACCGATGTTGAAGGGAGACAGGATCAGGTTCCCGTCGCCTCGCGCGAGTTGCCGGTAGGCGGCAATCGTAAAGGCATTCATCCCCGGTGCGATTCGGGAATCGGCAGCCGGCAGCCCCGTGGCCAGCAGAATCGGCAGTACCAGTCGTTTCATAAGCCCTCTCCTCTATCATGTCGCGATTCGGCCCTTCCTTTCACGGGTGCGGTGGGCCACACGCAAAAAATGCGCCTGCCGCCGGGGCCGGTGTCATCATGAAAATCACCATGCGATACGACTTTCTGATTGAGACGTACGAGACCGAGCGCATCAAGGTGATCAGCGCCTGGAGTATGTTCACCGATAACGATCTTCCCGTCCGGCCTCAGCCCGCCGATACGCGAGGCCGCAGTATCCATGAGCACATGGTGCATCAGTGTGTGAGCGAAGACATCTGGTTCCGAACCATGCTGCAGATCGATGTCGGGGCGCCGCCGCTGCCCGAAAAGGAAGCCCGAATGGAATTCATGCGCCGGTACGCGGAGGATAGCCAAAAACGCGTAGCCGTGTTGCGGGCCAAGGACGAGGCCTGGTTTGAAGGGGAGACGGCCTTCTTCGATGTGCGGCGCTCCAGGGCCTGGGTGTTGACGCGCCGCATCGCGCATACCGCCCACCATAGGGGCCAGCAACTGGCCATGCTTCGCATGCTGGGCCGCGACGAGCACAGCAACTACGGCCCCACCGCGGATACCGGCGGGCTGATGCAAAACCACGCGCCCACCATCTACCCGTATCCAAGCCTGCAAGCCCTTTTCGAAGGCGAAGCCGCCGGAGGCAGGAAGAGTGCACTGCCCGGCCGCGGCACGAAGCCTGTCACCGAGAGACCGGACCACAAGGGATGATGTTTCGCCACTTACTCGTGTTGCAATGCTTTGCTCGGGTTGATTCGAATCGCGCGGCGTCCGGGCGTCGCGATGGCCAAACCCACAACAACTCCAAAGAACGCCATCGCCATGAGGTACGCGACCGGATCGAGCAGGTTGATCCCGCTCATCGCCGGGATTCCGCTGCGCAGCGCCCGGCCAACGCCCGCCGCGCCCAGCGCGCCGCAAACGAAGCCGATGGCAATGGCACGGCTCATCGGGGCGAGAATGGCGCGCACGATCTGGCCAGGACGTGCGCCTAGCGCGATCCGCAGGCCGATTTCACGCGTGCGCTGGACCACCGAGTAGCCAGCCAGTCCGGCCAACCCGATGGCCGAGAGCACGAGGGCCACGGAGCCCAGGATGGCGATCCCGGCCAGCGCTTGGGAGGTCTTCTTCATTTCGCCGTCGTACGCATCCGATACCACCAGCACCGCCGGTTGCAGACGCCCATCGAGAGCGCGGGCGGCATCCTGAAAACGCCGCACGAAATCGTGCGGCTGACCAGCTACGCGCAGTAGCAGAACAGAATCCGGCGCGTCGCTCCGCAGTTGCGGCAGGTAGAACTCCAGCGGCTCGGTAACACCGACGGCGCCGGTGGACGCATTGCGAACGACGCCAACTACCGTAGAGCCGTGAGCGTCCCAGGGAAGGGTTTTGCCGAGCGCATCGCCATCGCGCCACAGAACTCGCTCCGCGGCCTCGCTGATCATCGCTACCCCTTCTTCACCCGGCAGAAAGTTGCGCCCGCGCACCAGCGGCATGCGCATCGTGTCGAGAAACTGCGCGTCCACACGATTCCCCGCGAACTGACGCCCCCTCCACGCGGCCCCCATGTGGGAGTTGCCCCACGGCGCCAGCCAGACTTGCGACACCGCCTCTACGCCCGGCGAACCGGCAATGCGCGCGCGTAGGGAGTCGAGGTACGCCTGCGCGGCAGCTCCGCCATAGCCGTGGGCTTTCAGGCCGGGCGAGACCCAGGCGAGATGGCGGTAGTCGAAGCCCGGTTCGCTACGGCCGAGCCGTTCGAGGGTGCCCGCCAGCAGGCCGGAAACAATCAGCAGGAGGCAGCTCACCGCCACTTGAGCCGCCAGGAAAACCGTGCGGGCGCGGCCGGCGTGGGGCACCAGGCTGGTGAGGCGCAGGGCCGGAGGCAGCCCAAAAACGAGCGCCGCCAGAAGCGAAACGCCGAACGTGACCGCGACCACTCGCCAATCCGGCAGGATGCTGGTCGTGGGATTGTGCTGCAACTGAATCCACTTCAGAATGCCGGTACTGAGCGCCAGGCCACAAAGACCGCAGAGGGACGCCAGCATGAGCGATTCGGTGAACAGCTGGCGCACCACCCGGGTCCGCGCGGCGCCCAGCGCCATACGGATGCGGATCTCGCGTTCGCGGGTCACGCCGCGGGCCAGTACCAGCGTTCCCAGATTGGCGCAGGCCGCCACGAGCAGCAGCAGGACCAGGGCGACCGCGGTAACTACAATCTGGAACTCCGGGCTGTCGGTTTCAAATTGGAGAATGGGATGCGCCTCGAGGTACTCGCCCAGCTGCACACGCTCCGGCTGAAGTTGATGCAGACTGGCGGCCAGCGCCAGCGTCTCCTGTTGCGAAGCCTTCACCGCTCACGCCGGGCCGCAGGCGCGCGAATACATCGAGGGCGGAATTCCAGTCCGTGAGTACAGTGCTGCCGTCAATCACGTACGGCTGCCGGACCAGCGGCATCCAAAGATCGGAACGCGCCCTGCTGGAGCGCGGCATCACACCCACAACGCGCACCGGCTTGCCGTTCACGCGGATGGATTGACCGATGACTGCGGGGTCGCCGCCGAGGCGCCGCTGCCAGAATAATTCACCGATGAGCGCCACCGGCTCGGCGTCCCGGCGCTCATCGTCAGCGAGTCAAGAGGCGTCCCTATGCGGGGACGATGCCGAATTCGGGGAAGTAGTTGGAGGTCGCGAAGGCCACCTGGATCTGCTCCGGCGCGCTGCCGGGCGGGGTTTCGCCGAAGATCGCCTGATTGCGTTCGGAGACGCCGATCACGCTGCGGAAAGATCTTGCGTTGGCGGCAGTAGAAGGCCAGTTCGGGATAGGGCAAGTTGGTGATGAACACACCCGGCGCACGCCGCCTCAGGTTGCACCAGGGTATCGGGGTCGGGCACCGATCCACCCTGAAGGTCGGACAGCGCCGCGCGAAAGACGGTGAGCGGCACGCCGATTCCCAGCGCCAGCACGAGCACGGCGGTGAGCGTGAAGCCGGGGGAATTGCGGAGCATGCGGGCGCCGTACGACAGGTCCTGCCGCAGGCGGTCGAGCCAGGCCCAGCCCCAGATTTCGCGAGCGTCTTCGCGCAGGCGCAGCTCGCTGCCGAAACCGGTGCGGCGGTCCGGCGCCATCAATTCGCGATGGTAGGCCATCTCCTCCGCCATCTCCCGTTCCAGCCGGCGGCGGTTCCACAAGTAGCCAATGCGTCGCAGCAGTTGCATCATGATTTGCTCCTTATGCCAGTTTCAAGACGGATTGGATGGCGCGATTTACCTGATCGTAACCGGCCAGTTCGGCCGCCAGTTGTTTGCGCCCGGCGGCTGTGAGGCGGTAAGTGCGAACGCGGCGTTTGGTGTCGGACAGCCCCCATTCGGACTGCACCCAACCCTTCATCAACATCTTCTGTAGCGCAGGGTACAGCGAGCCTTCTTCCACTTGCAGGACATCGCTCGAGACCTGGCTGATCCGCTGGGCGATGGCATAGCCATGCAGCGGCCCGGACTGCAGCACGCGTAGCACGAGAAGAATCAGGGTTCCGGGCACGAGTTCCGTTTTGGACATAGGTTTAGGCGGCCTACGTATAGGCTATCTATGCCTGCCGCTCTCGTCAAGCGGATACGCAGATTTTCTCTGAAGGTTCCGACAATTAAGAGACAGGTCGCGTTCGGCGCGAAAGGAATCCGGCGGCCGCGCCCAGAATCAGCCAGAACAATCCATTCCCCGCGATGGAGGCGAGCGCAAAGCTGCGTACCAGGTGTGCGGGAACGACTTCCGGCCCGGTAGCCTGCGGCGCGCCGATCGCGTGAGGCAGCAGGAGCAACAGTCCGCCCGCCGTTCGGGGAATCCACCCGCGACGCGTCGCGAAGATCAGGAAGAGACCGGCAGCCGTAGCGCCGGCCGTCATCACCCACCAGAGCTGACGGGCGCCTACGTCGGAATCAGGGACGCCGGGCGGTACCGGCGGCAGGCCGAGCGCCGGCGCTACCGCGAAGCAGACGAATCCCGCCAGGCCCCAGAGCAGACCCCGGCGAACGTCCAACTCGAAGCCGCATAGGGCGACGGTAGAGAGCAACAGGGCCGCATAAGCGACTCCCGTTAAGATCGTGCCGGCCGCGGTGAGGAAGTTTCGTTCCAAGCCCTCGTTCGGTTGCCACTCGGCATGCTGGTGTCCGCCCGATTCGTAAGCTTCTGCCGCGACAATCCGCGGTACGACCACCAGATACTGGTAAACGAAAAGGATAGTTCCTGCGATGGCGCCGGCCGCCAGCGCCGTTTGCATCAACTGCCGAAACTGCCGCACGGCGCTCTAGTGACAGGGAAAGCCGCTCGCGTGGCGGGTGTCATGGGTGGCATTGTGCGCCACTGACGCCGTGGAGAAGCCTACGCAGTAGAGTGTGATGAGCCCGAACATCAGCACCGCGATTGCCGGCATCCTGCGGGCGATCGGCAAACTGATGCTCCCACTTAGGGGAATCGTGATCGAGGCGTTCTGCGGATCATTCATTGCTGTGCCATCCTGTCCCACTAAGTTTCGTACGCGCACTCTCCCGCCAGTGACTCCACCAGGTACCGCTGGAAGTGGCGGTCCGCCAACTCCGCCGGAACATCGAGCTCAGTCTCCCCTTGCAGCATCCGTTCCACATAATTGTAGATCAGGTCCACGTCCTTCGCGTGATTGATGGAATGGAACCACAGGGACCGTCCGCGAAACTGCAACAGCACCACATTCGCCAAAGGACAGGGACCGAGGCATCCCGAGATCGTCAGGTGAAAGCGCCGGCGGAATCCGCGCTTCTTCCACTGCTGTTTGAATTCGTCCATGGGGAGCGCCGGAAAGCCCTTCTCCGTGCGGCCGCAGCAGCACCCATTGCACACGAACAGGTGGCCGTCCTGGACCCGGATCTCCTTCGAAATGCCATCCGCTCGCGTGACCCGGAGCAGCGGACTCTGCCGGTATTCGTAACTGACCCGGAACCCCGGCCTTAGCTGCACCGGCTTGCCGTGCGGCGTGTGGCGATAGGCATCGGCCCAAGCCTCTTTACGTTCGTATAGCTCCGGCGCGCCGGCCAGCCCCTTCGAAGCCACCAGCTTTTCCAGGGCGGCCACCCAATGGAAATAATATTCGGTGCCGTCGTCGGCTTCGTCCCGTTCGGCGGCGGCGGAGAGTTCGGCGGCCAGGGCCTCCGCCCATTCCTTCCACGTGAAATGCCCTTGAGCCGAGAGGCGGACCGCGAGCGCGAATGCCTGCGCCTGCCAGGGTTCCGCGAACACGGGA
Organism: uncultured Solibacteraceae bacterium; assembly: GCA_963792055.1. GTDB lineage: Bacteria > Acidobacteriota > Terriglobia > Bryobacterales > Bryobacteraceae > Solibacter. Next base: position 253,233 of record CAWBUV010000016.1, read on the forward strand.
CCCTGCTCGTCACGCGGCAGGTTCGGTAACTCCGGATAGCGGCTGGAATCCTCAGGCATGTTCCAGATAGTCATCCCACAAATCGAGGTGAACCGAGTCGCGGGGAGATGCCTGGTCGCCCCAAAGCTCGCGTGCGGCGAACCGGACGGAATAGACGTGCTGGCGCTTGGGACCGCGTCCATCCGCGCTGGTGTCCGGGAAATTGTAGACACCGTGGTCGATCTCGATGCTGCCCGTCTTGCCGCGCGCGTAGCGCGGCAGGCGCGTGTGGCCCGTCGGGTTGATGTTGCGCGCGCGTACGCGCTGCCCGGCTTTGAATCGCGGCCGGATCGCGGGCTCATGGCTTGACGCGATATGCCGGTTGAGCGCCATTGCCGGCACCTGTTCCGCGTGCAGCGGCGGCGTCAGTTTCGGCGAACTGGGCGCCGGCACGCCGGTCTCGACCTCCTCCCGCGATACCGTACCCGTCTTAACGAGTAGTTCCACCATCCTCACGTACCATTTCTCGTAATAGCTCATGCGCAGGTAGTCGGCCGGGGCGATCCGCTCGATATAGAAACGCCCGGTGTCGATGTTCCACTTGCGCCACGCGCCAATCGCCCGCGTCAACACATAAACGCGAGCCTCCCAACGTTCGTGAAACACCGGCTCGTTGCTTTCGGCCCGCACGGGTCCCATCCCGTGCATCCCACCCATATCGTGAACGCCGTTCATCGAACACCCTCCGCCGGAGGAACTTTGACCTTCTCCACGCCAATCATGGAATTCCGTGTGACCAGTGCCGCCAGCGCTTCCTCGTTCATCTGCTCCGTTCCCGCGGGACGCTCCGGAAGAACCAGATATCGCAGTTCGGCAGTGCTATCCCAGACCCGCACCTCCACGTCGTCGGGCAGTTCGAGTCCGAACTCCTTGAGCACGCCGCGCGGATCGATGACCGCCTTCGAACGGTACGCCGAGGACTTGTACCAGACGGGCGGCAGACCCAGCACCGGCCACGGATAGCAGGAACACAGCGTGCAAACCACAACGTTGTGAACCTTCGCAGTGTTCTCCACCGCGAGCATGTGTTCTCCCTGCGTGCTTAGAAATCCCAGCTCCGCGATGGCGGAGGCGGCGTCGGTAAGAAGACGCTTTTTGTAGGCGGCGTCGGTCCACGCGCGCGCTACAACCCTGGCGCCATTGCGCGGTCCCACGTGGTTTTCGTACGTGTCCACCAGCGCATCGAGCGCCGCCGGATCCACCAGGCCCTTCTCCACCAATAGCGATTCGAGCGATTTCACGCGCAGACTGATGTCGGAAGGCACCAGTTGATGCTGATGATCCTGCGGTTGTTCCGAGGCCGCCGGCCGCGTCAGGCACGGCCACGCTCATCGCGGCCAGGAATCCGCGGCGTGATGTTTCCAAATTTCACCTCCGAGCCCTCCAGGGATTTCGATATTATAAGCGATCCGCTTCATGGGGCGACACTCGCCTTCACTTCACTACGCGCAAACCGAGGTATTTCGTGAACGGTTCGAAATCCCGGTCGCTATGCAGCAGGTCGAAGCCGTCCCTGATGCAGCGGGTTGCAATTACGGTGTCAATTGTCTTACGAACCGTGACGCCGAGCTTTCGCAACACACGGAAATTCTCCGCCGCGGCAATGGCTACATCCAATCCGCCAATCTCCACCACCGTCAGCGACGTCAACAATCTTCGCGCCGCTTCGAAATCGCGATCGTTGTCAAAACCCTGCAGGACTTCCGTCAGAATCAAATCGCCCAGTGCCAAAGGCTCAACGCCAAGCAGGCTGTCGAGTTTGTCCGTTTGCGGGGTGAGCGCTCCTTTGAAGTAATCGACCCAGACGCTGGAGTCTACCAGAATCAACCGTCATTCCTCATCGCATCCAAATCGCCCTTCCAGTCCAGCTTTCCGCGAAAGCGTCGAATCTCCGATTGCCGCTTTAGCCGCAGCAGCGTTCGTAAGCCCTCTTCCACCGCCTCGCGTTTGGTCTTAATGCCTGTTGCACGCAGCGTGTCGCGCATCAGTTTGTCGTCGATCACGATATTGGTCCGCACGGATGTGTATTCCTATTGATCATTATACACATTACTCCCATGACGGCCGTTTCGCCAGTCAGACGGTGAAGAATTACACCCCTCGTTCTGACTCGCCTGCACAAAGGGCATCATCTTCACTAATAGACGAGGGTCCTGCTGTTCGCCGGGGCAGTATGACTCCGGGCGGTGACAGGCCCTGGAGAGAGGCGTTTTATGAGAATGCTTGTACGTGGTTTTGTGTGCTGCGTGCTGGCGACTGGCGCTTACGGGCAAGTGACCGTGGTATATCCGCCGTCCGCGCCGGCCTCAAACGTGATCCTGGTGTTGGACAACCCGGCGCCGCGTCCCGCCGAGTTCCACCCTCCGCCCCGCCAGATCAGCTACCTGATCGCATTCAAGGACAACGAAGTTCGCGTTGCGGATCAATATTGGGTGAGCGGTAGAACCATCTTCTATCTGACGCCGGACCGTCTGAAGCTGTCAGCGCCTTTAAGCAGTGTGGATCGCACGCTCAGCAAGCGGTTGAATAGCGAACGAAACGTGGCCTTTGTGCTCCCGCTCGAGCCGCGAAGAACGGTGGCACAGGCACACGTCGTCCGCCGCACGGCGAGTACGGCACGAAAGCGCTGCGATTGCCCGCCTGCTCCATCTGCCCGTGTTTCCCCGAAGACGAGCGGCGCAGCCAGCCGTTCCAACCCGGGAACGCCGGCAGAGTAGATCGATGCGAATCGACGGCCGGCGCCCGTGCGGTTCAACCGGCGCCGGTCGCTCTGCTACAGTATGGCTTCGCGAAGATAGTCGATGATTAAATGCAGCTTCCCGATAGCCTCGATCGCTTTCCTGGCTATCGCCTACGGCGCCGCGGCCGCCCAGGCCGATTCCCCCCATCCGATCGAAGCGTGGGTAACCAACGCCGATCGATCTTCCCTGTTTCAGAAACTTCCCGAGCCTTTTGTATTCGGCGCTGCGAACAATTCCCGCGGATCGGTCATCGTGATCGATGCGGCGCAGCACATGCAGCCGCTCGATGGATTCGGGTTCGCGCTCACTGGAGGGAGTGCCGAACTCCTGACAAAGATGGCTCCCGCGGCGCGCGTCCAAAATCCTGAAACAGATCTTCGCGCGGGATGGCCTGGGCGTCAGCTATCTGCGTGTCAGCATCGGCGCTTCGGACATGAACAGCTTCGTCTTTTCCTACGACGACCTCCCTCCAGGCGAAACCGACCCCGAGTTAAAGAAGTTCGATCTTGGACCTCGACCGAAAGGACGTCCTTCCCGTTTTGAAAGAGATCCTCGCGATTGCTCCGGACATCCGAATACTCGGTTCGCCCTGGTCGGCTCCGGCCTGGATGAAGACCAACAGCAATGTCAGCGGCGGCGCACTCAAGGAGGAGTGCTACCCGGCGTACGCTCTCTACCTGGTCGAAGTACGTCCAGGAAATGAAGAAGGAAGGCATCGCTCATGGACGCGATCACCATACAGAATGAGCCGCTGAACTCGAAGAACACGCCCAGCATGCAATGGCGCTCAACCAGCAGTTGGTCTTTCTCAGAGACCACCTCTTCCCGGCGTTCACCAAAGCGGGCCTGAAAACGAAGGTCGTGCTCTTCGACCACAACCTCGACCGCCCCGACTATCCGCTGGCCCTGTTGAGCGACCCGGTGATCTCGCAGTTCGCCGACGGCTCGGGCTTCCACCACTACGGCGGCGACATGGGCGCCATGAGCAAGGTCCACCTGGCCCGGCCCGACAAGAACATCTATTTCACCGAGCAGATGATCACCGAAAGGCCCGGCAGCCCGACCATCAACATCGCGGCCACGGTGAAGCGCATGATCATCGACACCACCCGCAACTGGAGCCGGAACGTCATTCTGTGGAACCTCGCCGCCGACCCGAAGAACGATCCGCACACCGATAACGGCGGCTGTCCGATGTGCCAGGGGGCCATCACCATCGACAAGGACGCGGTGTCGCTCAATCTCGCGTACTACACCATCGCCCACGCATCGAAGTTCGTGCGCCCCGGTTCGGTACGGATCGGTTCCACCAACCGCGGCGACCAGACCGTTGCGCTCACCGAAGACGAAGAGCGCCCGGGCGTGAAGCGTATCGCGGTCATCGAGAACACGCAGGTATTGCCTAACGTGGCCTTTCGGACTCCTGAAGGGAAGATCGTGCTCATCGTCGCCAACGATACGCAGTCGGTAAGTTCCTTTGCGGTTCAATACAACGGACAACTCGCCAACATCAGGCTGAACCCGGGAGCTGTCGGAACCTACGTCTGGTAATCCGGCGAATCGCGAATCGTAACTGGTATACTTCGCCAAAAGGAGTTTACACAGTGGTACGCTCGCCAGCAATCCCACGGCCCATCTTAAATGTCCTGCTGTTTGGACTGTGCAGCATGCTGGCGCCCCTGGCGCCGCTGCGTGCGGCATCCGTCATCAGCATCGAAAACAAAAACATCCGGGTTGAATTCGACTCTGTGCTGCATAGCCGGGTTGTCGCTAAGTTCGATGGCAAGATCGATTCCCATCGGCGACTTCGGCCCCTCTGAATTCGTCACTGCCGCGGCCGCGCCGATTCAGGACTTCAACCTCAGCGGGCACAAGGTGGAGACCGTGCGTGACGAACTCGGTCACGGACGGCGCCTGTCGATTACCGGGGTTTCCGGTGGCCTGCAAAAGACCGTGACCGTGACGGTCTACGACGAAGTTCCGCGGATGGCTTTCTTTCAAGTGCATTACTGGAATCAATCGGGCGAAGCGATGCGCCTGACGGGATGGACCAACAACCGCTATACCATCACCGCCGCGGGCTCGGACGAACCGGCCTTCTGGTCCTACCAGAGCGGTTCGTACCGCAATCGTCCCGATTGGGTGATGCCGCTGAAGGTCAATTTCAAGCAAGAGAACTTTCTCGGCATGAATGCAACCGACTACGGCGGCGGAACACCGGTGGCGGATGTGTGGCGCCGCGATATCGGCATCGCCGTAGGCCACCTGGAACATGCGCCCAAACTGGTGTCTCTGCCCGTGGCGATGCCGGATGCGACTCATGCAAATCTGGCCCTCACCATGGCCACCAATACTGTCCTGAAGCCCAAGGCAACGCTCGACACATTCAACACCTTCGTCGCCGTTCATCAGCGCGATTACTTCCAGAGCTTTCAGGATTACAGCGCCGTGATGCAGCGGCGGATCGGCAAGTTCATCCCCGCGCCCGACAGCGCCTTCGGCCCCATCTGGTGCGCCTGGGGGTATGGAAAAACGTTCACCCCGTCGCAAGTGGAGCAGGCCCTGCCAGAGGTCAAAAAGCTGGGCTTTTCGTGGGTCGGCGTGGATGACGGATGGCAGACGAACGAAGGGGACTGGGCGCTGCTGCCCTCGAAGTTCCCCAACGGCGACCGGGATATGAAGGCGCTCGTGGACAAGATCCATGCACAGGGTTTTCATGCCCAACTTTGGTGGGCCCCGCTGGCGGCGAAGCCCGAGTCTGACGTGGCCAAAACCCACCCTGAAGAACTGCTGCTGAACGAGGACGGTTCCAAGCAAAAAATCTCCTATTGGAACGACTGGTATTTCTGCCCGGCCGACCCGGCGGCCATCGAGTACCACCGCCGGCTTGTCACCAAGATGTTTCGCGATTGGGGCTACGACGGTTTGAAACTCGACGGCCAGCACATGAACGCGGTCCCGCCGTGCTACAACCCCGCGCACCACCACGCCCGCCCGGAGGATTCAGTGGAGGCGCTGCCTAAGTTTTTCAAGATGATCTACGATACGGCGCGCAGCATCAAGCCGGATGCGCTGGTGGAGTTCTGCCCCTGCGGCACCTCCTTCAACTTCTTCACGCTTCCCGATCTCAACATGAGCGTGGCCTCCGATCCGCACAACTCCTGGCAGGTCCGCACCAAGGGAAAGACTTTGAAGGCCCTCCACGGCGATGCCATCGCCTATTTTGGCGATCACGTCGAATTGAGCGATGGGCGGCAGGACTTCGCGTCCACGCTGGGAATCGGCGGCGTGGTCGGAACGCAGTTCACCTGGCCTCCCGGTTCGGCACAGCGAAATCGTCTGGATCTTACGCCGGACAAAGAAGAAATCTGGCAGAAGTGGCTGGGTCTCTACAATACCCAAATGCTCTCGCGCGGCGAATATCTCGGCGGGTTATACGACATCGGTTTCGATCGCCCGGAGGCTCACGCCATACGAAAATCCGGCAAGCTCTACTATGCGTTTTTTTCGCCGCAGTGGAAGGGCCGCATCGAACTGCGCGGCCTCGGGCGAGGGCAGTACAAGGTCTTCGATTACGAGAACCAGAAAGAATTGGGCGTCGTGCGCGGGCCCACCGCCGCCATCGACGTAGAATTTGAGAAGCACCTTCTCATCCGCGCCGATCCCGAGTAGGTCCGGCTGCGCGCGCGACGCCGTTTCGCCTGAGGCGAAGTGATTACTTGGGTGTCACATGGATCAGTGCGCCGGGATTGGCGTCTTCCAACATCCACAGGGACCCATCGGGACCTTCTTCCACGTCGCGTATGCGGTGGCCCACGGGCCAGCGTTCGGCAGTTTTGGCGCCGCCATGGCCATCAAAGATGATGCGGTTGAGCGACTTCGTCTCCAGGCCGCTGACGAAGCCGTTGCCGTTCCACTGCGGAAACGTCTGCGTGCCGCGGTAGAACATCAGATTGCCCGGCGCGATCACCGGCACCCAATAAAGCACCGGCTTTGCCAGGTCGGGCCGCGTGTCGGGGCTGGGAATGGGCACGCCGTTATAGTTCATGCCATAGGAGACCAGCGGCCAGCCATAGTTCTTGCCCTTCTCGATCAGGTTCAACTCGTCGCCACCGCGCGGGCCGTGCTCCACCTCCCACAATTCGCCGGTGGGAGAAAACGCCAGGCCATACGGCGTGCGGACGCCGCTGGCCCAGGTTTCGGCCGGCGTCAGGTTAGGACCGGGAAAAGTATAGTTGCTCACCACCTTCGCGGTCTTGGCCGCTTCGGTATCGCTGGGCGGATCGATCAGGGGAATCGTGGCAGCGCCCGTTTTGCCGAAGTTGGGATTGCCGGGGGCCGGTTTGCCGTCCAGCGTTAGGCGCAGGATCTTGCCTTCGGGCAGGTTTGGATCCTGGGCGGGCGTCATGCGCTGGCGGTCGCCAACGGAGAGGAAGAGAGACTGGCCGTCGGGCGAGAAGGCCACCTGCGCGCCTTCCTGTCCACCCTTGCCTTTCGGCATCTGGTGCCACAGCACCTCGAAGTTTTCGAGTTTCGCCGAAGTGGCGGTGGCGTTCAGTTTGGCGCGCGCGAGCGCGAGGCCCCCGCCGTACTCACCGGGCTCGGAATACGTGAGATAGATGCTGTGGTCGGTGGCGTAATGTGGCGAGAGGAAGACGCCGTGCATGCCGCTCTGGCCCCGCCAATAAACGGCGGGCGTACCCTCCACCTGAATCTTCTCTCCCTGCTGCGATACCAGCCAGACGGGCCCGACCTTTTCGGTCACCAACATGCGGCCATCGGGCAGAAAGGCCAGCCGCCAGGGCAGCTTAAACGTGGCCACCGTCGTCATGGTGAAGGGCACGCTGGCCTCGGGCTTCTGCTCGCCCACATTGACCTGGGCCCAGACGGCTGTGGATACCAGCGTAAAAAGCAACGGCGCTTTCGCCAATCTAATCGTCATCATCTTCTTCCCTCGTATACGTACATTACCATTGGCGCTTGCCAAATCAGTGTGCGCCCAGTGAAGGGGGCGGTAAACTTGGTTTCATATTCCGTGCTTGATCTGATCAAATTTGCCGGAGCTATCTGCACCATTCCGCCCGCCGGCGGCGCCGCATGAGGTGTAGGCCGTGAACCGCGCACTCGGCGAACTGGCGGCGAGCACGTTGCTGGTGGTGGGCGCGTTATTTCCAATCGTCAACCCACTCGGCAACACTCCCATTTTCCTCACCCTCACGCGCGGTCTTTCGGGCGCGGGGCGCGCCAGACTCGCGCGCATCATCGCTATGAACGGCCTGATTCTCATGGTGGTATCGATTTTTATTGGCACCCACATCCTCGGGTTCTTCGGAATTTCGCTCCCGGTCGTCCAGGTGGGCGGCGGACTGGTAGTAATCTCGACCGGGTGGGCATTACTGCGCCAGTCCGATAACGACGACGCCTCGGAGGACGCCAATAAACCCTGCAACGAGGCGAACTACCTGCGGCAGGCCTTCTATCCGTTAACCCTGCCGTTGACCGTCGGACCGGGTTCCATCGCGGTGGCCATCACCGTAGGGGCCAACCGGAGCGAAGGGTCGGAATGGCGCTGGACGTTGATCGTCGGGCTGCTGATCGGCGCCCTTCTGATTGCCTTGTCGATTTATCTGAGCTATCGTTTCGCGGACCGGATTGCGGCGTTGCTCGGCGACGCTGCGATGGACGTGGTCATCCGTCTCTCGTCCTTTATCCTCGTGTGCATCGGTGTGCAGATCTTGTGGAACGGCGTGAGCACGCTGCTGCGCTCCCTCCTGACCCGATAAGACTCAAGCGACTCAGGCAATCTGATTCCTCCCCAGCGCCCACGGTGTGCGGCCAATCAGCGGCAAGTCCATATGAGGGGATCGTCCCGATATCAACGTCAAAATTAATGAGCCGGCTCGATATCCCGGGCATCCAGAGCCCACGAGCCTGAAGTCTCGGGTCATAGAAGATGGAGCACGCGATTCAGTACGCACTTGCCAAGCTCAACGCAGCCGAATGGATTCCGTTGACAACAGCACGTGTCCTGACCGGCATTTTCTTCTGTATTTCCGGCGGCGCCAAGCTGCTCGTGCCATCGCGATTCAGCGAGATGCAACAGACCCTGATCCAGTCGCATATTCCGTTTCCGCACGCCAGCGCACTCTTCGTCTCCCTGGTCGAATTCGCCTGCGGCAGCGGACTTGTAGTCGGACTGCTCACTCCGCTCTGCGCCGTGATGCTTATGGTGGACATGATCGTCGCGATCCTGACGAACCGGCTCGCCAGCATCCAGGCGAGCGGGTTCCTGGCGTGGCTGGATGACTTCCTGTACCTGCCTGAGGTCCTGTACGTGCTGATTCTCTTCTGGCTACTCTTCTCCGGACCGGGCCCTTATAGCGTCGACAGCAGGATATTTCGATGGGCGGTGTTACCCGCGTCGACTCGTCACTAGCTTTGCGGAGAGAAACGGAATGGAACTTCACACGCTCAGCGGCCCTTTGGGAACTGGCAGGAACTCTTACCATCAGATCGGTGTCCAATTACGCTGTGTCTGCAAAACTGAAAACGGCAGCACTTGCCGCCGTGACCATTGGGGCGGGCGCTTTTGCAATCGCCCTTGTCTCCGGGCTTCTTTACGAGCAGGCACAGCGGGCGCGGGACCGCGAGCATTTTCCGCAAATCGGCCGTTCCGTGGATATCGGCGGCAGGACGCTGAATATCGATTGCGCCGGTTCCGGTCAGCCCGCCGTGATCTTGGAAAGCGGCGGCAACTGGGCCCTTAGCCCGGCTGTTCACGACCCCAAAACGATATTCGCCAACGGCGGGCCGCGTCCAGGCTACAGTTGGATCGCAATCCAGCGCGCGCTGGCAACCGTTACCACCGTGTGCTGGTACGACCGTGCCGGCTCCGGCTGGAGCGACCTTGGTCCTTATCCGCGCGACTCCGCCTCGCAGGCACGCGATCTGCATGCCCTTCTTCACGCCGCGGGAGTCCCGCCGCCATATGTGCTGGTGGGCGAATCGTCGGCTGCCCTGGATGCTCGCGTCTACACGGGCTTCTATCCGTCCGAGGTGGCCGCCCTGGTACTGGTCAACTGGGCCGATCCGGCGCTCTTTCTTGACTCGCGATCCGGCAGCGGAAAACGCGCGGCGCGGATTCCGCAGTTGATCTATCATTCGCAAGACACCGCGGCGCAGTTGTTCAACTCGGTCGGGCTTTACCGTTTAGGCCCGGTCCCGCCCGCGCCTGCGCCGCCCAAGGGACTCACGGCCGCGGAGTGGAATACCATCTGGTTCCTGGCTCACTCTTCCAGGGCGGTCAGCGCCCTCATGCAGGACATCGCCTCCTGGCGCTTAAGCTCCGCCGAAGCGCAGGCAGCCGGCAGCCTCGGCGGCCGTCCAATACTCGTGCTCAGTGCCGGGAATATCGCCGCGCCACCCGAATTCCTTGAGGCGTGGACGAATGCACAGAGCGATCTCGCCCGCCTGTCCACACGGGGAAGACAGATCTCCGTTGGCGGGCGCGCCAGCGACCTTCTGTACGATGCGCCCGATGCCATCGTCGAGGCCGTGCGCCAGGTTATCGCAGAAGCGCGGGTGGGTAATTGACTAACTCCGGGTAACCCCGAGTGTTTTATCGATGGCGCCACGCAAGCGGAAATCGCTCCCCTGCTAGCCTGAGAAGCATGCGACTGGTTCTCTTTTTAGCCCTGTCTTGCTTGCTGGGCGCGCAAAGTCATACCCTCCGGTTCCCCGATCCCGAAAGGCCCGAATCCGCCGGTCGTCTTTCTGAATGGCTACCAGCCATCCTGCGGCGCCAGCAGTTTTTCCAGTACGTTCGGCAATGCCGACAAGGTCCTTCAGGCCGGGCAAATCGCAAGTGTGTTCTTCGATAACTGCACGGTCACAAGCCCAACTTCCGGCAGACCCACAATCGAAGCATTGGGAGCGGCATTCGGAACCTTTCTTCGGCGGGCTCCGTTACACCGATGGAACCGCCGTCACCGAGGTGGACGTAGTCGCGCACAGCATGGGCGGCCTGATCCTTCGCAGCTATCTGGCAGGCAAAGCCGATGCCGCGCCCGCCGCCTATGCCCCTCCCGCGAATACGGGCATACGGAAAGCGGTATTCCTTGCCACGCCGCACTTCGGCACGGCTCTCGCCGGCCAACTCGGCGCCGATATCCAGACGCAGGAAATGGCGCTGGGCAGCCAGTTTCTGTTCGATCTCAACACGTGGAATGAAGGCCTCGACGACCTTCGCGGCGTGGATGCGCTTGCGATTGCAGGCACCGGCGGAACGGGCGTAGAGTCGGGAACAGTATCGTTTGGTGGCGGACTGGACGATGGCGTCGTCACCCTCAACAGCGCTTCACTCGGCTTTCTTCGCGCCGGACGAACACGGCTCGTTCCTGCCTGCCACGCTTCCATTAGCCTGCTGACCAGTCTTTGGACTTTGTTCCAGCAGCGCTCAGCCGATTGCGGCGATCATGGACGCCGGCAATGTCACAGGGCAGATCGTCTTATCGTTTCTGACCGGCACCACCAACTGGCAATCGCTGGGGCAGGCGATCGAGGAAGATGGAATCGCCGCGGCGTTGGGAGGTATTGAATCTCCAGTTGCAGGATTCGACGGGGACGCCGCTCCCGTTCACCGCCGCAACCATCACTTCCCCTACCGGGCCTTGATGGCCCCCCTCGGTCAGTCGTCAACGAAACAAGTGGCGTACATTGAGATATTCCCGGCGGGTAGCCCTCGTCCGATTCAGATACAGACTTCCGGATCGCCCGTCAATACGACTCAAACGCTGCCATCCGGAACGGTAGCGACAGTGATCCTGAAGCCCGGCCCGGTGATTCGGGGCGTGGTTCCCGCTGGCGGACCTGTCTTCCCTTATAACGTCGCTCCCGGAGCCTTCGTCGCGATTTATGGAACCAACCTCGCGGGCAGTACGCTGTCCGCACCCGCGCCCAATTACCCGGCATCGCTGGGGGACGTGCAGGTAACAGTTAACGGCGCCGCTACCCCGATCCAGTACATCAGCCCCGGACAACTCAATGTCATCTGGCCTGACGTTGCGCCTGGACTCACGAAATTGACCGTCGTGACCGGCAGCGGCTCGTTCACTACCAACGTAATTGTCCAGTCCGCCGTCCCCTCCGTCTTCACACTTGGTGGCATGACAGCCGCTGCGATCAATGCGATCACCGGGACCGTGGTGAGTCCGGCGGCGCCACTTCGCTCCGGCGTGGACATTGTCGCCCTTTTCCTCACCGGCCTCGGCCCGACCACGCGCACCGGCAATCTCGATTACGCCCGGCTTCAACCGGCCGTCACCATAGGCGGACGAGCCTGCGAGATTAGCTATGCAGGGCGAGCTCCAGGATATCCTGCGCTGGACCAGATCAACTGTTCCGTTCCCGCCGGACTTTCTGGCGCAGCAGTTCCGGTGATTGTGACTTCGAATGGACGCGCGTCCAACACAGTGACGCTGAACATACAATAAAATTCCCATGCGCGAGCGACGCTACAGAGCGGCCTCCGTCGTCTCCAGGTCCTTCGCCCCCGTCGCGCCGGGCGAATCAAGGCCGCCGTGACTTCTACTCCTCGCCTATGGCTTCCTTAATGAGTTGCCCAAGTTGGATGAATGCGTCATAACTCATGGGCTTCGTGAAATAGCAAGTAACATCGAGTGCGCCAGCCGCTTCGCGGTCTCGCGGGGCATTGGACGAGGACATTACGATAACAGGAGTCGTGGCGCATGCCGGACGCCGCCGGAATTCGCGGAGCACGTCCAAACCGTCGGCCCTTGGAAGATTGAGATCGAGCAACAGGATATCCGGGTACGGAGGCTCATCCGGTTTTCCCATGCACGCGATAAACGCCAGCGCCTCTTCGCCATTTACCGCCACATGAAGCTCATGCGAAATTTTGTGCGCGTGGAGCGCCTCACGAACCATGACGATGTCGCCTTGGCTGTCTTCCACCAGCAGAATTCGAATTTTTCTCAAGCTGATTCACATCCTGGCAACCTGATGGAAAACGTCGCCCCTTGGCCGGGTCTCCCCTCAGCCCACATCTGCCCGCCATACCGTTCGACAATCCGTTGGCAGATGGCAAGGCCCAAGCCGGTGCCCGGAAATTCATCCTTATGCAGTCGCTTGAAAAGCCCGAATATCTTCTGCGCGTATTGAGGGTCAAACCCGATACCGTTATCTTGCACGGTAACAATCCAATCCTGATTCCTTCGTTCCGCCGAAACGACGATTTTCGGCGTCAAATCCGTGCGCCGGTACTTCAGCGAGTTGGAAAGAAGATTCTGGAACACGTGTGCAAGTTGCGAAGACTCCCCCCGCACCGTGGGAAGTGGCGCGATCGTCAGCTCCGCGCCGGCCTCCCTGATTCCGCTTTCCATCATCTTGAGCGCTTCCGACAGAGACACGTTCAGATCCGCGGTGCCCCAGTCCGTGTCGTCCCCATGGACGACCTTCGAATAAATCAACAGGTCTTTGATCAGTTCGGCCATACGACCGACGCCTTGGCGCACGAATCCGGCGTATTCCTGAGCCGCCGGGTCGTCCGGCATGTGACGCTCCAGCAAGAGCTGCGTGTAAATGCTCACCATGCGCAACGGCTCCTGCAAATCATGGCTGGCGACGTAAGCGAATTCCTCGAGCTCGCGATTCGCGCGCTCCAGTTCCTTTCGGGCGACTACCTGCGCGGTCACTTCGCTGCAGACCGCCACCAGCCCTGACACGGTTCCGTCCCCTTCGCACAACGGATGATAGACGACATTAAACCAGTGGTCCTCGGGAACGCCGTCATCGTTCTGATCAAAGGGCACGTAGAATTCGTTTTTCACGAACGGCTCGCCGGTGTCCATGACGCGCCGGAATGCCTCCCACACCTCTGAGTCGAGTTCTGGCAGGACTTCCTCAAAGCGGCGCCCCACCAGGTCCCGGTTTACCAGAGCCTGGTAGCTGGGATTTGCCATTTCGACGACGAATTCCCGCCCGCGCGCTACCACGATTGCCACCGGCGCCTGTGAAAACACCTGCTGTAGCTTCTGTTCGCTCAAGGCGAGCGCCTGCTTCATACGAACATGGTCGGTTACATCGCGAGTGGAGCCCGCAACCGCCTCGACTTCGCCGGTCTCTCCGATCACGGGTACAAACGTATATTCGTAGTATCCCGTTTCCCCGGCAGCTCCTACATAGGGGGTTTGATCGCGCAGGATCTGGCGGGTATCGATCACCTGCTGGATTTGGCGCTGAAGTCTCGCCGCCAGTTCGTCCGGATATTCCAGGTCAAAGAAGTTTTTCCCGACAGCTTCTTCCAACGGCTTTTTCCACAGCGAAAGCAGCGCTCGATTCACATAGGTGAAGCGTCCCTGAAGGTCGAAAATGTAGTTGAAATCCAGATTATGCGACAACGCTGTATCGAACGTCCGCCATTGGTGCCGGAGTTCCGCTTCAGCTCGCGCCTTTTCCGAAAAAACGGCATTCTTCGCTTGCGGTGTGGAAACTCGCGCCTCTCGCAGCTGCTCCTCAAGCACTCGGACTCTCGCCTCGAGTTCTTCGATCCGCGCCGCCTGGGTCGTCTCGCCGCTTTCGTCCACTCCAATATTATGGATCACCGCCACCGATTGCCCCCGCCGTGTTTCCCGGCGCAGGCTATCGTGATCTTCGCCTGGCCAAGGGCGTGGTTTCGGCCGTTCACCAAGCCGCCGGCCACACACCCGGGTATTTCAGCGAATAGACCGTCTTGCGGCCCCGTGACAGGCGGGCCGACTGGGCTGCGAGGGGAATTGGCACGAAAGACAAGTTGTGGCCAAACTGGTAACCGTATGATGGTGCTTCCGCTTACTCGAGAACAGGCAATCGAACGGCTTGTTGCGTCTGGGCCGGAGATCCGTGCACTTGGTGTAGAGCAGTTCGCACTCTTCGGCTCTGTGGCACGCGGTGAGGCGCGTAGCGATAGTGATGTGGACCTCCTGGTCCAGTTCTTTCCGGGAGCCAAGACGTACCACAGTTTTCTTGCGCTTTCGGAATTGCTCGAGGCACGCCTCGGTCGCAGAGTGGAGCTTGTGACTGTCGAAGCGTTGTCGCCATTTTTGGGACCCCACATCCTGGCGGAAGCCGAGAATGTCCTTCGAGCCGCGTGAGTACCTTCGCCACATTCTGGCGGAGGCAGATTACCTGATTCGCGAAAGTTCTGGAAAGGACGCGAAGCGATTTTTGGCTGAATGAAACGCTTCAGCGTGCGTTCCTGACGAGTTTCGAGCCCGGTATCCGCTCGTGGAATGGCGCGCGATGGCGGGCATGCGCGATCGGCTTATCCATGACTATTTCGGTGTGGACTACGAACTTGTTTGGGACGTCGTGCGAAACCATATCCCAGGCCTGCGCAGTCAGATCGCGTCAATTCTCGAGACGTAGCAAGGGGCTGAACACGTGGAGTGGCGCAGAACGCCTATTATTCAGGATTCCGGACGAATAGCTCTCTCCTCCGGTAGCCGATCGCTGCCGAGAACAGCCCATCACACCAGCAATCCGGCATCCTGATCCCAACGCCCTTCGGGGAAGTCACCAGAACAGGAACCTTACCGTCCCGCCTTAGGATCCCCCGTAGCCGCCGGAGCACGATCTACCTTCGCCGGAGGCCCCAGTAACTCCTCAAAAACCGGCCTAAGCGCATCCGCCCACACTTGATATCCCTTCACGGTAGGATACAGCTGATCGCCCATCATCCCCTCGAATAACTTTCCGTCCCGATCCGCCAGTCGATCATTCACATTCAAGTACCGCACCCGCTTCCCATCCGCCATCTTCGCCAGATTCGCATTAATCTGATCGATCGTCGCCATCGCCGACATCTTGTCATTCCGCGGGAAAATCCCGGTCAGCACCACCACCGCATTCGGCGCCTTCGCCTGCATCGCCCGCACCACCGCCTCGAGGCCCCGCGTCACATCTGCCGGCGTCGCCCCGCTGCCCACGTTATTCGTCCCCGCCAGCAGCACGATCACCTTCGGATTCACGCCGTCCAGCTCCCCATGATTCAGCCGCCACAGAATATTCTGCGTCGTGTCCGCCCCCCACCCGAAATCCGCCGCGTTCCATCCGAAAAAATTCTGCTTCCAGTTGGCCAGCATTTCCGGATAGTCGGTGGCCCCCCACCGCCGCACAATCGAGTCGCCTTCGAAATAGATGTCGATCCCGCCCTTCTTCGCCTTCTCCAGCAGCTGCTCGTGTGCCAACAGTGAATTCGCATCCGTCCGCGATACTGGCTCGTCCGCCGCAACCGCCCGCACTAGCGCCACGCCGCCCGTGTACGGCCGCTTGAAGAAGCCGTCCGCCAGGGAATAAAGTACCGCCAGTTCGGACCGTCCGTGTGCCCCCCATCATGATCACATTCACCGCCGGCATCTTTCCGTGCGACAAACGTCGCTCTTCCCAGGTCCTTTGTCCCCCGCAGCCGGAACACCGGCCCGCCGCCAGGTAGCTCCCTGGTGATCCAGCCACTTCGCGTTCCCCTTCTCCGGCACGCCGTAGCTGATAAGGTCTGTCTCGGCACGCACAATTCGATTAGCTCGTGCGCATCCACCGGCAGGTCGCCCGCGTTGTTGCTCCCAACGTCGTGGCAGTAGGCGCGTCTGATGGCACTCGCCGGTGTACTCTCCCGGAAGGCGACCTCCTGGACGTTCGCTGGTGAGATGGGGATTTATCAACAGATATCTGCTCCTCCGGGGGGTGGCGGCAGTGCTGAATGCTCGCCTTGGGCCCACACGAGCAGCTCCTGCGCGATCCGAAATAGGTTTTTGACGGTCTTCACACTGATCCTGCTCAACGGTTGTGTTGGAGCGTGCCCAGTCGAGGTCAACAACTGAATCTGCTGAACGACGTGATTTATCGCCTCGCCCAACCCGCGGTCTACCAATAAACCTTCGCGGCGACTTGCATCAGGCGCGGGGGGCGGCTGCTCGAAATACGGCCGAAGTTCAAGCCTGCACCGGCATTGCCATTTAGCTGGTCGAACTGGGCGTGATTCCAGACATTGAACAATTCTGTCCGGAACTGCAGTCTCTTTGCCTCTCGCGCCAGATTGAAGGACTTCTCCACACCAATATTCCAATTGTTGATTCCGGGGCCGGTAATCACTGAGGGTCCACTATTGCCGAAATAGCCTACCGGCGGCACGGGAAAGCACGCAGTGTTGAACCACAAGAAACCATTGTGCCGAACGTTGCTTGAGAGTTGGCCGCTTCGTCCGTCACAAACACGGTTCGGGAGCGGAGTGATAAAAGCGTTCCCCGTCTGGTTCGGCGCCGCCAGTTGTACTGGTGTGCCCGTGGAGAATACGGTGATCGCGGTCAGGGTCCATCCTCCCGCAGCCACGGTTGCCCATCTTGGCAACTGCCCGCCAAAGCGGTATCCGCGGCCGTAAGGCACCGCCCACACCACGCTGCCGACCATCCGCTGGCGAACATCGAACGTCGCGGGACCCTTCGCACAAGCCCGGCAATCCGATATCTGATTGTTGGCTGCGACATTGAATTGCCAGGTGTCGGTGATGGCCTTGGCCAACGCATATTCAAATCGCAGATTCAGGCCGTAAGCCGCCCGATGCTCGTATTTAGCGATAAGTGCCTCATAGGAAGAGTTGCCACCGCCCTCCGCGTAAAGCAGCGCGCCATAGCGTGGCCAGGTTTTTGCGCTGCAGAACAAGTCAGCGGTAGGCCGGCATTGCGAAATATCCGAGACATTTGGCAGACTGTGCCCACTCGAGCCCAGATAGTCCATCTCGACCAAATCGTTCCGGCTGAGGCCGCGTTGGATGGAGAGGTTCCATTGGCTGACATAAGCTGTTCGGTAATTAGGATTCAGGGCCGTTGCCACCGTTCCTGGCGCGAGGTTCGCCGCGTAGTTCTCTGTGAGGCCTCCCGCCGCGGCCGCGGGAAAAATGTTCACGCCCATCGCGTACGCAGGCTGCGGGTTGGCGAGTGCATTCGTAAAATTGGTGCCCGCTCCTACGGGCGAGCCTATCAGCGGGTAGGGAGCCCAGAACCACTGGAACGGAGAGTAGTAAACTCCGGCTCCGGCGCGAATTACCGTGTTCTTGAGAAACTCCGGCTTCCAAGCCAGGCCCAGGCGCGGGGCGAAATTGTTCCTGTCGGTGGCTACCGCGTGAGAACTCATCTGCCCAAGGGCGGCGAAAGTCAGCAGACCGGTGCGCGTATCGAAGCCATGGATCAAATTGCGCGCCCAACCCTGACTCTCGGGAGGAGGGTCCAGGAACCAGGAAATCCCGTAATTCAGAGTCAAGTTACTCGAAAGCTTCCAACTGTCTTGAAAGAATGGAGTGAATTGCGTCGCCCGATACTGGACCACGGGGAAACCGAGCAAAGTACCGCTAACGGGAAACCCGAGCAGGAAATCGGCAAAGGAGTCACCGGTGTTCGCCAGTGGGACCAGTTGCCCTTGAGGGTTCGATGTCAACTGAGCGGTGAACGCAGGCTGGAAAGAGAGGCTTCCATGCGCCGTCCCATTTCCATTCCCGTGCCATCCACGGCGATAACGCAGCCCGGCCCCAAATGCGAAGCGGTGCCGTCCCCTGGTGTACGTGAACTCCTCATCGAGTTGCCAGGTGTTGTCGCGGTTGCCGACCTCGCCATTGGCTCTGCCAAAGGAAGAATATGCCTGCAGATTAATCGCGGTGATTCCACGCTGCATCGAAGGTATTCGATATTCCGATGGAGGAGAGGATGGGCCCAGGACCTTGCGCCTCATTACCGCCGATCGCGAGGTTGCGTAGAAAACCGATGCGGAGAATGTTCACCGCTTGAGGACTCACTGTCCACACTTCCTGCAGCATCGCCAGGGTTGACCCATTCTGGTACAAGAGTCCGCTGAGCGGGTACAATCCGGGCTGGTCCGTTGGCGTATTCTGCCGGAAGATCTGGCCGAACAATTGATGGCGTGCGTGCAAGGCAGCGTCCACTCGCACTCCCCCCTGATCGTCGGTCAGAGTATTTCGTGGATTGCCGCGGAAATTGGTCGGCCTGCTCGAGAGGCTTGAACCCGGCAGGTAGTATGGAAGGAGATTCTGCGCCACCCGGTTGATCTGGCTCGAGGGAATCACATTGCCAGGAAATGGCTGGCGAATTCCGGAGGACGGATCAAAGCTAGCCGGGTTGTAGATGATCTGTCCCGTCCCTGCGAAATCTCCCTTGAACATGCCTGCGGTCGGGCTGAAGCCGGCGGTGGAGAACGCCCTCAGTTCCCGGAGTCCTTCGTAAAATCCGTAAAACCACACCCGGTCTTTCCGTATCGGTCCTCCGAGCGCGAAGCCGAACTGGTTCCGTTTCAGGTCCTCCGGGCCGGTGGCAAAGAAACTTCGGGCGTCGAGGCTCCCGTTCCGCAGAAACTCGAAGGCTTCGCCGTGGAATCGGTTACTTCCGCTCTTGGTGACGATATTTACGACGGCGGGATTCACTCCTTGGTCCGGCATCAGGAAACTCTGCTGAACCTTGAACTGGTCGACGGCGGCAACAGAGGGACTGAGTGCCAACTCACCGTCCCGCGACCCGGTAATGTTGATGCCGTTCAGGGAATAACTCACCGAGTTGGGGAGCGTTGCGGGTAGAACAATGGTGCGCTCAGGAGGTCCCACGTTGTTGGAGAACTGATACTTGGGGAGGCTCAGTTCCATTGCGCCAGCCGCCAACCCGGCCAATTCCAGGAGATTGCGGCCATTCAGCGGTAGCTCCCGAACCCGCTCGGAATCCACTACCGAACCGCGGGAGTTGGTTTCCGCGTCGAGTTCGATTGTTGTGGGCGCCTTCACGGTAATTGCCGTCCGGAGTTCCGTGGGGCCGTAAGCTGATGACCAAAGACGCGTGTTCCCCGATTTCGATCTTCAAGCCGTTTATCTGCTCGGGGCTGAAACCTCGCTTCTCCACTGCTATGGAATACACGCCCGCGATGATCGCCGGAAACAGGAAAGATCCGCCGCGGTCGGACTTGGATTCGCGGAATAAGCCCTTCGATTCTTCTGTCAGACTGACTTTAGCGTCGGCTACCAACGCGCCGGATTCGTCGCGAATAGTGCCACCCAAAGCTCCCACGCCGAGCAGTGTCTGCGCGAGAATCGGACCTGTCGAAAATAACCACAACGAAACAATGACCCCGATCCGCATGTGCCAGCCCCAGGCCTTTAGATTCAGTTATGCTGGGTCATGATACCTTGCTCGATGCGTTGATGTATTATTTTTTTTGCGGTAGTCGTCACTCGTCTGTGATTGGGCATCGAGGGTTCCATGTTGAGCGAGCGGTCCTCATTTTGGCAGCGAGTTCACAACGTTATGCATGCTTTGCGTCTCCGCGGCCCTCTTGCGGCCGATACTACGGCTCAGACGCTGCATGGTCTCAACCTGTTTCTGGTGGTTTGGTTCATATTCGGTCGCTTCGTCACGACTGTCTACCCAATTACGATACAGAGGTGGGGCCTTTTTGCCCTGGCGGAAACCGGCTTCATCACGGCGTTGTTTCTACTTCGCGTTGGATCGCTCCGGCGAGCCAGCCTGGTGTATATGGCCACCGCCTGGTTGTACACCACTCTGGTAGCCGCATTCCACACTGGAATCGACAGCCCGGTGCTATCCCTTTACGTCACCATTCCAATCTCGGCGGCTTGGCTTCTCGGGTTCAGAGGGGCGCTCTGGACGACGGGCGTGAGCCTGAGCAGCGCTCTAGCCTTCGCGATTTTCAAAATTGCCGGCGTGGAGTTCCCACACTACGTTGCAGCAACACCATTAGGAATCTGGGCCTTCCTCGTGTTCACCGTCTTGATCGGCGGGGTTCCGGCGGCGCATGTTTTAAAATCGCTGCAAGCTGCACTGGAGCAGTCTCGCCGTGACCGCAAGGAACTTCAGGAATACAAGGAGCACTTGGAACACCTGGTGACGCAGCGAACCGCGGAACTGGTCGAGGCGCGTGACCTGGCGGAGTCCGCCAACCGGGCCAAGAGTGCGTTCCTGGCCAATATGAGCCACGAACTTCGTACGCCCCTCAGTGTCATCCTGGCATCCTCCAGCCTCCTGAGTGAGAGTAACCCAACCGCCGACCAGCTTGAAGACATCAGCGCGATCGGCCGCAGCGGCGAGCATCTCCTGGGACTGATCGACGACGTGCTTGATGTTGCCAAAATCGAGGCTGGCAAACAGGAGTTGGCGATCGCACCCAGCGATTTGATCTCCACGGTGCGAACGGTCGTCGAAATGATGCGGGGCCGGGCGGAGGAGAAGCATCTGGCGCTGGTTTACTTTCAAGCTCCTGAAGTGCCGCGCTACGTCCGCGTAGATGCGCCGAAGTTGCGGCAAATCCTCATCAACCTGCTGGGCAACGCCATTAAGTTCACAAGAGAAGGAACCGTAAGGCTACAGTTAAGCGCTCAGCCGGCTGACGAACCCGGTCGCACCCGATTTTGTTTTGAGATTGAGGACACCGGCGTGGGGATGCCACAACACGACCTGGGCCGCATATTCGAGCCGTTCGAACAGGTACGCGATGCGGGTCCACAGACGGGCACAGGCCTCGGCCTGACCATTACTCGCCGATTTGTAGAGCTGATGGGCGGGACGCTGCTTGTTGAGAGCGAGGTGGGCCGAGGTTCACGTTTCGTGATCGAACTGCCGCTGGAACTGGCAAGGGCGTCTGAGACTTACGGCGTAGATCTGGCCCCAGGGCATCCCTTCATCCTTGAACCAGGCCAACCGGAATGGCGCGTACTGATTGTCGAAGACGACCCTGAAAGCGCCACGGTCTTGCGGAAGATGCTAACTCGCGCCGGCTTTCAGGTGAGGGTCGCGGAGAATGGAGCACTCGGGATCGAGGCGTTCCAGCAGTGGCAACCGCACTTTATCTGGATGGATCTGGGTCTGTCTCAGTTGAGCGGTACGGAAGCGACACGGCGGATTCGCCAGTTGGACGGCGGGGCGGAGATCAAGATCGCCGCCATAACCGCGTCTGCATATGCTTCGGAGCGCGACGGGGTGTTGCGCGCAGGCTTTGACGACTTCGCTTTCAAGCCATTTCGGCAGACAGAAATCTTCTTCTGCATGGCGCGCCACCTGGATGTGCGCTATTCTTCCTCGGAAGGAGCGGGTAACAAGTCGCACCAGCAGACCTGGGGTCGTCCGGCGTGAGGGTGGGGCAGCGCTTCACCGGCAACCTGGTGTTCGACCGGACCGTACGCACTCGGGAATGGGTTGGGGGGTCTTGCGGTTCACGATCAGCACCCACTGGGCAACAATGCGGGCTGGATAGGCTCACGCACGCGGTGCCGCCATCTCACAGATCCTAAGGCGCGGGGGCAAGGATAGTTGGTGAGAACAGCCCATCGCAGCAGCAATCCGGCATCCTGATCCCAACGCCCTTCGGGGAACTCAACCTTACCGCCCCGCCTTAGGATCCCCCGTAGCCGCCGGAGCATGATCCATCTTCGCCGGAGGCCCCAGTAACTCCTCAAAGATCGGCCTAAGCCCATCCGCCCACACCTGATACCCCTTCACCGTAGGATGCAGCTGATCGCCCATCATCCCCGCGAATAACTTCCCGTCCCGATCCGCCAGCCGATCATTCACATTCAAATACCGCACCCGCTTCCCATCCGCCATCTTCGCCAGATTCGCATTAATCTGATCGATCGTCGCCATCGCCGCCATCTTGTCGTTCCGCGGGAGAATTCCGGTCAGCACCACCACCGCATTCGGCGCCTTCGTCTGCATCACCCGCACCACCGCCTCGATCCCCCGCGTCACATCTGCCGCCGTCGCCCCGCTGCCCACGTTATTCGTCCCCGCCAGCAGCACGATCACCTTCGGATTCACGCCGTCCAGCTCCCCATGATTCAGCCGCCACAGAATATTCTGCGTGGTGTCCGCGCCCCACCCGAAATCCGCCGCGTTCCATCCGAAAAAATTCTGCTTCCAGTTCGCCAGCATCTCCGGATAGTCGGTAGCTCCCCACCGCCGCACAATCGAGTCGCCTTCGAAATAAATGTCGATCCCGCCCTTCTTCGCCTTCTCCAGCAGCTGCTCATGTGCCAACAGCGAGTTCGCATCCGTCCGTGCCACTGGCTGGTCCGCCGCAACCGCCCGCACCAGCGCCCCGCCGCCCGTATACGGCCGCTTGAAGAATCCGTCCGCCCACGGAATGAAGTAGCGCCAGTTCGGACCGTCCGTGTGCCCGCCGTCATGTTGCCGCCACGCCAGTTGTCCGCCCAGCATGCTGACATTCACCGCCGGCATCTTCTCCGTGCGATAGTCGTCGCTGGTGCCCAGATCCTTCGCGCCCAGCAGCCGGAACACCGGCCCCGCCGCCACCGCCGCCATGTAGCTCCCCTGGTGGTCCAGCCACTTCGCGTCCCCCTTCTCCGGCACGCCGTAGCTGATGAACGTCAATCGTGGCGCGCACAACGCGATCAGCTCGTGCGCGTCCACCGGCAGGTCGCCCGCGTTCTTGCTCCCGAATGTCGCGGCATCAAGCGCGCCTAATGGTGCTCTCTCGGGTACGTTTGCCGAAGGCACCCAGCCCTGAGTAGGCGGACACTTCGGCGAGTCGAGCGTGATACGGGCAACGGACAGTGCACCTTCAGGTTGAGGCCGACGCACAAGCAATCGTCGCATTAAGAGCGATTTGCCGGTCGGTATGAGTTGGCACTCTCGGACAGGGCCAGGATGTAGTGGGAATGCAGGTACTGCCTGCGCCGGAGGCCGACTCATTTTAGTTATGCTAATACTAATGTCCGAATCTCAACTGCTGGCTCGGCTTCGCATGTCTGAGTACGAGTTCGAAGAACTCAAAGTTAAAGCGCTGGCTTGCGGCATTCACTACGAGCGGTGCGCGGCCAGTTGCCTCGTGTTTCGCTACCCTGCACACCATGTCCCGTTTACTTTCGTGATCGACGACGAGTGGCGGGTACGGCGAAGGTTGCGCTTTCATGCAATCTACCGTCCGAGCCTATGCAACTACCGCTTGCATGAAGAGGGTGGAGGCGGGGGGAATCTGAGCGTCTTGGATGACGATCTCGAAGGGTCTCTGCAGGCGTGTGCCGATGGGGGACCCGGAATGGACGAGCGGGCCCTGCAGCAAGAGATCGAAGCCGACTGGAACGGCCTCATGGGATCGGATTTTGTGTTCCTTGATTCTTGGACCAAATTGCCTGAGGGTATCCCCGACATGCTGGCTGCTCACAGACCATCTGGCAGCCTCGTCGTGATTGAATTGAAAAACCGCCGGACCGGACGGAACGTCATTACGAAGCAACTGTCGAGGTATTTGGCGTCGCCTATCATTCGTGAGATTGCCGGAGACAGAGCGATCCGGGGCTGTATAGTGGCCCCATGCTTCAAAGAGGACATATTCGCAGTTGCCACCGGAATACGTCTCATTCAATACACGGAACGGCCCCTGGAGTTCGAGTGTAAGCACAAAGGCTGGGAATGTATCGGCCGCTCGCCCCGTTCACGGCAATTCGTTGAACAGCAACATGGAACTCCGGAGCGCTGCCTTGCTAAACGAAAAGCAGTTTTTGTGTTGTTGGCCTTCCATCGACTGACAGGTCATTCTTGCCCATAGTGTCAGTTTCGGACTTTCGCCTTGTCCGCGCGATGTCGGGCGCCGGAGGTCACGAAACAAGAGCCGATTGGCGATATGCAGAGGGAACTCTATCTCGCGGCTATCGTGGCGAAAGATGGGGAACCTCCCAATTCCAGCGCCGATAGAGCGGGCGGCCCGCAGCTTGCCCCAAGTAAGAAGCACGTAACGGAGAGAATAGATTAGGACGAAGCTTTCGGATTGTAGTGTGTTCCGAATGTAAGCGTCCCGTCGCCACTGTATAGAAACAACGCGCGCGCCCAAAACCCTCTTGCGAGCTCTTCCATTTCGAAGGCCTTTACATTGATCTCCGCGGCGGACACGGTCTTTAACTTTGGTTTTTCCCATTCCCAGACGCGTAGAAATGGCCGCCAGTGCACGACGTTGTTCCGAAATTCGTTCAATTTCTCAGCGGCACCAATCAGCTTCTTTACTTCAGAGGCGAAGTGAGCATATGCGATGTCCAGTTTCTTGCTCGGGACATATTGGTTTTCGAGGTCCGTAATGAGGTTACGCAAGACCGATAGCTTTTGCCGGAATCCGAGCGGCTTGACCACGGATTCGAGTAGAGGAATCTTCTCTATGGGCAACGCAATGGCTGCGAGCATCAAGACCTCTATGCTGTGTTCCATTTCATTGAAGTTGATTGTCATCTTCCCGACGGCGCGGGTCTGCGCGAGACTGAGGCCGGAAGCTATCGCTCGCGGTCTTCGTTTCTTTGTCGCCATAGAAAGCCAAAGCTGCTCGGAATAGTCGGATTCGCAATCGGATCCGCCCGAACCTACTCGTTCCAGTTCGGATCGTCTGTTGCCCTACTCCAGTTTTTATACCACCGACCGCGCCAACTGCGCAGGCTGATAAGCATGTGCGAAATCAAGTCAACGCCAGCGCAAAGTCTCCGCCTTTCTCAGATTAGGACCCGCAACGCTCCACGGTCCGGCGATCCATTTGGCCGTATCGTCGCCTATGTGAGATTTGTCCCCACCGGCCCATACCAACTCCCCACCTTTACCGCCCCGCCTTAGGATCCCCCGTGGCCGCCGGAGCATGATCCATCTTCGCCGGAGAGCCCCAGTAACTCCTCAAAGATCGGCCTCAGCGCATCCGCCCAAACCTGATAGCCCTTCACCGTCGGGTGCAGCTTATCGCCCATCATCCCCTCGAAGAACTTCCCGTCCCGGTCCGCCAGCCGATCATTCATATTCAGATAGCGCACCCGCTTCCCGTCCGCCATGGTCGCCAGATTCGCGTTAATCTGATCGATCACCGGCATCACCGCCATGTTGTCGTTGCGCGGGAAGATTCCGGTCAGCGACGATCACCGCATTCGGCGCCTTCGCCTGCATCACGCGCACCACCGCCTCGAGCCCCGCGTAACGTCCGCACATCTGCTCGTCCGTCGCCGACATCGATTGCCGACGTTATTCGTGCCGGCCAGCAGCACGATCACTTTCGGATTCACGCCATCGAGTTCGCCGTTCTCCAGCCGCCACAGGATATTCTCGCGCGGTCCGCGCCCCAGCCGAAATCCGCCGCGTTCCATCCGAAGAAATTCTGCTTCCAGTTCTCCAGCAGCTGCGGATAGTCGGTAGCGCCCCATCGCCGCACGATCGAGTCGCCTTCGAAGTAGATATCGATGCCGCCCTGCTTGGCCTTGGCCAGCAGTTGCTCGTGCGCGATCTGCGAGTTTTGTCCGTCCGCGGCGCCGGCCGGTCGGCCTGCGCCGCCATCCGCCGCGACACCAGCGCGCGCCAGCAACGCGGGACCTCATGGACGGCCGCCGGTGCATGTGATGCAGAAATTTGTCGGCCCAGGGAATAAAGTATTTCCAGTTCGGCCCGTCCGTGTGCCCGCCGTCATGCTGCCGCCAGGCGAGCTGCCCGTCCATCAGGCCGACGTTCACCGCCGGCATCTTCGCGGTGCTGGTAGTCGTCCGCACGCCCAGGTCCTTCGCGCCCAGCAGCCGGAACACCGGCTGCGCCGCCACCGCCGCCATGAAGCTGCCCTGATGGTCCAGCCACTTCGCGTCGCCCTTTTCCGGCACGCCATAGCTGACGAAGGTGAGCCGCGGCGCGCACAGCGCGATCAGTTCATGCGCGTCCACCGGCAGGTCGGCGGCGGTCTTGCTGCCGAACGTCGCCTCCGAGGCGCCGTACTTCAGGAAGTTGCCGGCCATCCAGTGATACTCGCCGGAGCCGGTGAGGTTCTCCACGGCTTCGCCCCAATTGCGGCGATGCAGCTTCGCTCCGCCTTCGCCCGACGAGCCGATCAGCACCACCGCGAAGCGCGGTGTCGAACGCCATCGTCACCAGCGCCGCCTTGCCATAGCGCGACACGCCTTCGATGCCGACTTGCTTCGCGTTCACCGCCTTGTCCGTCTCCAGATAATCCAGCCCGCGCGCCGCGCCCCACGCCCAGGCGCGCAGCGCGCCCCAGTCGTCCGGCTTGCGCGGCTGGCCCTTGTTCACCAGCCCGATGATGCCCTTCGTCAGACCCGCGCCGTTGTCTGCCTGAATGCTGCCCGGATTGATCGCGCGAAACCCCAGCCGTCGGCGATCAGTTGTTCCGTCGCGGGCGGATCGCTGCCCGGCGGCGGTCCGAAGGACCGGCGCCGCCCGGCCCGCCGCGCCCCGGCCCGGCACGCCGGCGCGCGGAGCGCACTTGCGGCAATGCCGCGTCCGCCGAACATCATCATCACCGGCACCGGACCCTTCGCGTCCGCCGGCATCACCAGCGTCATCTGAATATCGACCTTGATCGCCGGGTACGCCGAATTATCCACGTGTCCCACCAGCTGCTTCCCGATCACCGCATGCGGCCCGACCGTCGCCGTTCAGCCGTCTTGGTGACCGTCCCACGTCACCTTGGGCACGTTCTTCGGAACCCGGCCCAGCACCTCGCGGTCGAAGTCCTCCACAATCTCCGGCCGGCGCTGGTTCCACCACATTGCCGCCGTGGTGACCTTCTTGCCGTTCTTCAGGGTCAGAACGTCGGGCAGATTCGGAAACGGATTCGCCGTGGCCTCATCGTAGTTGGCATGATTCGGCGCGCGCCTCGTTGCCGCTCGGACCGGGACGCAGCGCCTTGATTCCAAGTTGCTCCATCATATTTTGATGGTCCTGCGCCGCGGTCCAACCTGTCGCCGCCTGTTGCCCACACAGATTGCCGCCCCACAACCCTGCGAGAGCGCCAATCGCCGCCACAGCTCCCCTCACGTTTTTCATTTCAACCATTCTCCTGCTGATAACAAACGCCTTAATCCGTGAAAGCTTGACCCCGCCAGCTACAATAAGACCGGCAGGTATGAATTCGTCCCCTCAATGCGCCCGGTCCCGCTCCGTGGGTTCTCAAATGCCACCGCGAAAATACCAAACGAACCCAAAAGGCCCTTTCCTTGCAGCACTTACCCTTTTTTCACGAACCCAACGAACCCATGCAGCCCGCCTAACCCACCTTCACCATCGGGATCCGCTGCGCCACCGGCGGCATCGCCGGGAAGTCGGTGTACGGCGTGCTCTGATACCAGTAGCCCGCCGAGAAGAAGTTGTCCCCGCGATCGTTGGCGTGCCCGTGCTCCATCGTGTGCTTCATATACCGCTCGAAGGTCACCGGATTGTCGCCGTGCCAGCGGTAGCAGCAGTACTTGCCGCCCGATGCGCTCCGGATTCACAATCAGCGGCGCGCCGTACTGCCGGTGCGCGAACTGCGCCGCGCCGAACTGCCCGCCGAAATTCCAGCTCCCCAGGAAGTAATCCTCGCTCGCCCGTCCCGATGATCGCCGGCTTGCTCTCGTCGTCGATGAAGATCATGTCGTCGCCTTCGCCCCACCAGCCGTTGGCGTTCTGCAGCACGCCCAGCGTCACCCCCATCAGGTGTCCGCGCCCGCTGCGTCTCGCAGTAGACGTAGTTCATGCTTGCCGTCCGGATTCAACTTCGGACCCGTCGACGCCACCGGCACGCACGGCGCGCTCTGCCGGTACTGCGCGTGGAAGTAGAGCGAATCGTCGGGCAGCTTCGGCACCGACACGTAGTCGATATTCGAATAGAAGCTGCCGATCTCCTGCGCGCCTTCATTGGTCACCGTGAATCGCGCCGACTGCTTGTACGGCATGGCGAAATAGCAGTTCAGGACGCGCCCCGGCGAGCACGCCAGGTACTGCGATTCGTAGATCTGGTAGATGCCCAGGTTCAGCCCGAAGAAATCGCCCACCGGCACTTCCACGCTGGGCTTGGCATTGCCGTCCCAGTAGCCGCGCAGCACGAGCTCTTTCAGATGATCGTTGCTGCGCGCCGCGATCGTGAACCAGATGTGCGTGATCACGCCCGCGCCCGTGGCGTTGAAGACCTCCTGCACGCCGCCCGCCGCGATCGGCCAGCGGTCGCTGTTGCCGCCCGTGCGGTCGTAGCTCGATTGCTTCAGGCTCTTGTAGGTCTGCGCCCGCGTGTAAGCCGGCAGGAACGGCATGTCGCCCGCCCGCGGCGCCCGCCGTTTGCGCCTGCGCCGAGCCGCGGGCGCCGCCGCGGCCAGCGCTGCCTGCGGCCAACATGCCGTGCAGGAAGCCCCGTCGATCGTTCGTCTTGGAATCCATCTTTGTTATCCTCGCGTTGTTAGCTGCTATGGTTAAGCTAATGGCTACGCTAATGGTCTCTATGATAACCACGCGCCGTGTTGCTGTCTTATCTTTCTTGCCCTCTCCTGTTATGGGCAGGGCCTCGAATTCATCAAGTCGCACTATACCAAGTACGAATTCCAAATTCCCATGCGCGACGGCAAGCGCCTCTTCACCAGCGTCTACGTCCCCAAGGATACCAGCCGAGAGCTATCCCATCCTGCTGACCCGCACGCCCTACAATGTCGGGTCCCTACGGCGTGGACAATTACAAGACCTCCCTCGGCCCTTCCGAAAAATTCGCGCCGCGAGCAGTTCATCTTCGTCTACCAGGACGTGCGCGGCCGCTACATGTCGGAGGGCGACTTCGTCAACATGACGCCGCACCGCGCCGTCAAGCGCGGCCCCCAGGACACCGACGAGAGCACCGACACCTACGACACCATCGACTGGCTGGTCAAGCACGTCCCCAACAACAACGGCAAGGTCGGCATGTGGGGCATCTCCTACCCCGGCTTCTACACCTCCGCCGGCATCATCGACGCCCACCCGGCGCTCGAAGGCCGCCTCCCCGCAGGCGCCCATCGCCGACTGGTTCGTGGGCGACGATTTCCATCACAACGGCACGCTCTACCTGCCGCACATGTTCCGCTTCTTCGCCGGCTTCGGCCATCCGCGCCCCGTGCCCACGCTGCCGCCGCCCGCCGGCACGCCAGGCCACCGCCCTCACCCAGCAGGATGGCTACAGCTTCTTCCTCGGCCTCGGCCCGCTCTCCAACGTCAACGAGAAGTACTTCAAGAACGACGTCCCCTTCTGGACCGAGATGACGCAGCACGACACCTACGACGAGTTCTGGCAGGCGCGCGACCTGCGCCGCCACCTCAAGAACATCAAGCCCGCCGTCATGACCGTGGGCGGCTGGTTCGATGCCGAGGATCTGTTCGGCGCGCTCAATACCTATAAGGAAATCGAAAAGAACAGCCCCGGCGCCAACAACATGCTGGTGATGGGCCCCTGGTTTCACGGCGGCTGGTCGCGCAGCGATGGCGATTCCGCTGGGCCACGTGCAGTTCGGTTCCAAGACCGCCGTCTTCTACCGCGACGAGATCGAGTTCCCGTTCTTCAATCACTGGCTCAAGGGAAAGGAAGACCCCAAGCTGCCCGAGGCCTTCGTCTTCGAAACCGGCACCAATCAGTGGCGCAGGGAAGATTCCTGGCCGCCCAAGGACGCGCAGCGAGAAGATGCTCTACTTCCAGGGCGACGGCCGTCTCGGCTTCGATTCCCCGAGTCGGCGCCGCCGCATTCGACGAGTACGTCAGCGATCCCGCCAAGCCCGTGCCCTACATCGGCGGCCAGGCTCCGGGCATGACCCGCGAGCACATGGTGGAAGACCAGCGCTTCGCCTCCACGCGCACCGACGTGCTCACGTATCAGACCGGTGCTGCTCGAATGCCGACGTGACCCTCGCCGGCCTCTCACTGCGTCGCTGCTTCGTTTCTACCAGCGGGACCGATTCCGATTGGGTCGTCAAACTAATCGACGTGTATCCGGAAGATTATCCCGATCCCGACCCGAATCCCACCGGCATTCACATGGGCGGCTACCAGCAATTGGTCCGTGGCGAAGCGATGCGCGGCAAATTCCGCAACAGCTTCTCCAAGCCCGAGCCCTTCACGCCGGGCAAAATGGAAAAGGTGGAATGGGTGATGCCCGATATCGATCACGTCTTCCGCCGCGGCCACCGCATCATGGTGCAGGTGCAAAGCTCCTGGTTCCCGCTTAGTGGACCGCAATCCCCAGAAGTTCGTCGACATCTACAACGCGAAGCTCACCGATTTCGTGAAAGCCACCGAGCGAGTCTACCGAGGCTCTGGAGTGAAGGTGTCTGTGCGCCCCTGAAGACGTCAGGTCCTAGAACCCCAAAGCCGCGGTGATCGCTTCCACATCGGCGGCGCGCACGCGTACATCCTGTTTCATGAGGTCCGGCGTCGCGCGTTCGTCGAAGGCCTGAAACAACGCCATTTTGGAAATTGCATACCGCTCGGTGGAAGACAGCACGTGATCGTGTGCATGCTCCCATCCGGACAGTGCCGCCTCGGCCATCAACACGCTCATTGGATGAAAGCCCTTGCGGTCGGCGCTCACCGTGAAGACATATTCGATGCCGCCCTCGCCGCCGCCTCGGAATGGCCGTTGACCCTCGTAGAAATACTGGTACACGTAACCGCTCTCCGCCGAATACGACTTCATTCGTCGAACGGCGGGAGCGCCCGTGAGAGGTGCGGGTTTCTTCGAAAAGAAATTGCGCAGCATCGTCTTACGCCTAAGGTGAAATGCTATCCGATGGTACTGCAGGAGGCCTTGACAATCCAAGCTGTCGGGAGCATATTGAAGTTGGAACCAAGCTGTAATGGTTCTGAAAACGTTCTCTTTCTTAGCCGTCCCACCCCGGGTCGGCGGGAGGTGACATATAGAACCGGACCAGAATGAGGGCGGCCTCATCTGTGGGAAGTGAGCAGGTAGTCCGGAAGCACTGAACGGTCGGATTCACCGAACGCCCTTAAATCGAGGGCAATGCGTCGTATGCGCAAAACGGATGATCGCCAACAGATGCTTCTCAGTTCGCGTCCCACAAGATGACCGCCCTTTAACTTTTTCCCCAGTGTGTCCTCTCCTCTGTGTTTCACCATCCAATCGAAGGTTTCAATCTCCGCGTAGTGTAAACTAGGAGTTCCTCTATATGACACCGGTTGCTCCTCAGGAGATTGTCAGCGCCCACAGTCCGGATTCCGACGACGCCTTCATGTTCTATGCTCTGGCGACAAAAAAGGTGCGCTCGAACCGAGTGACCTTCCGTCACGTTCTGTCCGATATCGAAACTTTGAACCGCAAGGCAATGGAAGGTCTGTACGACCTCAGCGCCATTTCCTACCACGCGTATCCCTACGTTGCCGATAAATATGTCCTTATGGCGAGCGGGTCTTCGATTGGCGACGGCTACGGTCCCATGATCATTTCCAGCCGCCCCATGGAACCCGAGGAACTCAAAGGGAAGCGCATTGCTATCCCGGGCACCATGACCACGGCGTATCTGGCCTGCAAACTGTATCAGCCGGATTTCGAGGCCGTTGTCACGCCCTTCGACAAAATCACCGACGCTATCAAAGAGCGCACCGTGGACGCCGGATTGATCATCCACGAAGCGCAATTGACGTTCGACCGCGAAGGCTTTCATCGCATTGTCGATCTGGGCCGGTGGTTCAAGACCTCCTACGATCTGCCGCTGCCTCTGGGCGGAAATGTTCTGCTGCGGTCTCTCGACGATGGTGTCAAGAGCGAGTGCTGCCGGATGATGCGCGACAGCATTCAGTACGCCCTGGACAACCACGACGAAGCCCTGCAATATGCCATGCAGTTCGCGCGCGATATGGAACCGCGGCTGGCCGAGAAATTCGTCGGCATGTACGTCAATCACTACACGGTGGATGCCGGCGAGACCATACCGCTCGCGGCGCAGAAGCTGCTCGACATGGGATACGAGGCCGGCCTGATTTCCAAACGCGTCGAACTGGAATTCATCCGCTAATTGCGCGAGCCAAGCGCCGCGGGCGCTGCAAGGTCCCGGTCAATTGCCGCCAGGCGACTGAGTTCCATCTGCAACCTCACCCAATCGTGTTCCTGGGATTTGGTGGCGATCGGAAGGCTGAGGTCCAGGTAGAACGCCAGAATATCGCTTCGCAGGTCTTGCGGCAGATCTACGTAGTGACCATCCAGCTTGTGTAGCAGTTTCGCATACGCACGATCGGTCAGCCGGTACTTGCCTGCCTTTGTGATGGCTCCCACGTCGAAATTGTCATTCGGCAACTCGAGCCGGCCGGCTCCGACACTGCCCAACAATTCGCGATATCGGTCCACCGACGCATTGAATCCCACCATGTACAGTTGTTCGGTCTCCGGGGTCAGCTTCTCAAACGCCAGCGCCTTGAAAGGGCCCACCCTGGGCACGATGTGGAAGAAACCCGCCAGGATCTTCGATCGGATGCCGGGCCTTTGATAGGTGCCGCCCCAATTCTTTTCGTAACTGGAGCGAGACAGATTGTAGAGAAATTTCTTGCGGGTGATGCCGGGCGCATCCTTCCGGATCGCCGAGCCTTTGAGCTGCCACGCGACTTTGGTCAAAGCCGGAAGAATGGTCCCGACCGCCCGCCGGTACGATCCGATTGCCAGATCGAGGTTCAGGAAGACCTGCTCGATCCGCATTCCATAGGTGTCCTCAAATGCTTTCTGCAGCACCGGCTTTGCCACCTGGAAACCGATGAATTCTTTGTAAGCCTCCGGAGCGTACCGGCTTTTCGCCGATTGAAACACGTCGAAGCCAAACTCGGTCTTACTGTGCGAGAAAGCGTCGTCCGCGTACGTGATCGAATTGCCAAACTTGGAGCGTAGCTTCGGGTAGAGGAGCGGCACCGAAACGTTCGTTGCCATGCGGTGGCCATTGTTATCGGCGGCGAAGTGCGATAGCGCGCCCAAGGCGAATGCGTATTCGTCCAGATCCTGAGACTCGCGAATCATGTTGAGGATGAAGTCGCCGCTCCGGACGTAATGCGTCAAATCGCTGAACAATGTGCTGCCGAACGGGTAATATCCCAGGTCCTGAATGATGCAGCCTCCGTAGGCATAGGCGTGCGCCGATTTCAGTTCCTCCGCTGGTCGCTGACGGGAAGCGTTTCAGCAGAAGCGGCTTGATCCCGCTGTCCCAGGTGGAATCGATGATCGCCTCGTGCGTCAGTACCGAGTACGAGTAGGCGTTCGGAGACCAGCACAAAAACGACAACCCTAACGCGACCCACGCGAGACCAGCCCTGTGCGGAGCCTTCATTTCCTGCGCAGTACCTTTCTTCTGATCTCCGGCCAAAACTCTTTTCCGAGATTGCCCGCCAGATCGAATCCGAGCGTTACTGAGCCCTGTATGAACCCGAGGCGTACTGTATTGAGCCGGTCCGGATACCACTGGTTCGAGAGAAATGCCGCGCCATACGCGCTCCCGATGCGCCACGTGGACACCGTTTCGCCGCCGAGGTCGGTGCGGGTCATCAGGGTACCGCGGAGCGCGTGGCCCGACCGGCGCCAGAAGCCGGTATCCTTCGATCGAAAGTATCGCGGGTCCTGATGCAGTGTCGAGTCCAGGCCGAAAGCCAAAGTGCTGTGAATTCCCGACCAGGCCAGCGTGGAGCCAAAGCGCTTGCCGTAAGCCGCGGCGCCCTGACCCCATTCCGTGGGGGCATTGTCTGCCTGCAGGACTCCAGCGTACGCGGCAATTCCCGCAAGCGCGAAAGGGTCGTACGTGGCTTTGGCATGATAGTGCAGCTTGCCAACTACATCCAGCGGTTCGGGCGTCTGACTGAGCCCTCGAACGGGACTCGCAGCCCATACGGCAACCGCGAGAACGATTCTGACTTCACGGGATATCCGGGTTGGCACATGTATCTTCACAACATCTCCGCTCTGGCGCGGCCGTACGGGACCGCTGCCGGTCCCGTACCCAGCCTCACCACCTTATCATTTCACTTGGCCGCGATGACCTTGCCGATCGCCGTGCCAATCACTTCGCCCGAGATCACGATCTCGACGCGGCGATTTTCCTGGCGGCCCTTCGCGGTGTCATTGGAAGCCACCGGCTGAGTCTCCCCGAAGCCCTTCGACGTGACCGAACTCGCCGCCATTCCCGCGTTGGTCAAGTATCCGCGAACCGACTCGCCACGCTGCTCGGACAGCGTTTGATTGTAGCTGTCCGAGCCGACGCTGTCGGTGTGGCCTTCGACATCCAACCGCAATCCCGGATGTCCGGCGACGATTCCGGCCACTTTGGCCAGTTTCTCGCGCGCCAGCGGCCGTAGCGTAAATTTGCCGGTGTCGAAGAGCACATCCGACATGTTCACGATCAAGCCACGGGCGGTATCCCGGGTCTGAAGAATCGCGTTGAATTGCTTCAGCAGCAGTACTCGAAGCTCCACCTTCTCCGTCTCCAATTGCGCCTTCTGCTTGGCGGCGTTGTCGAGCTCAGCCTGGCTGGCCGCTCGCTGCGCATCGTTTTCCCGCTTCAGACGGTCCGCCTCGGCTCCCGCGGCAGCGATCCGTGTATCGCCTTCAAGTTTCAGACGGTCTGCCTCGTTTTTGGCGGCCGTAGCACGTGCTTCGTTCTCCATTCTCAGGCGTTCCGCGTCGGCTGCGCCAGCTGCGAGGCGCGCATCATTCTCCGCTTTCAGACGCCCGGCCTGCTCTAGAGAGGCTGCCGCCTGCGCATCCTTTTCCCGGGTCAAGCGTTCCGCATCCGCCTGCGCCTGGATACGTCGCCGCTTCCGCTTCGCGGCTAACGCGATCCGTCTCTGCCTGTGCCGCTACGCGTGCGCTCTCCGCGCGTGCTTCGCGATCCACCGACTGCTGCCGTTCCGCGGCGAGGGCAATTTCGTCCTGGCGTTTGACCGCGATTGCCCGCGAATCTTCCGCCGATCTGCACGGCTTCCCGGGCAGTCATGGTTACGGGCTTCCGGCCTGCGTTGCGTTTCTGGTAGGCTTCCGCCTGCGCCAGGCTCTTCTCGGCCTTCTGGAAGGTCTCGGCCGCAAAACGGTCCGCGCCCACGGAGCGCGCGATCTGAAATCGCGTTGCGCGCTTCGTACAGCTTCCAGCGGCAGTTTCTTGTCCGGTCTTCAGCGCCAGAGGATTCGCCAGACGCTGATACTGTCCGCGCTGCAACAGTTCGTACTTGGCGTCGATCTCCTCGATCTTCCCCTTCGTGTCGGCGCGCACCACGTTCTCCATCACCACCAGGTCGCTCGGCTGCGTCACCGCGAAATAGGGTTCGGCGGTCACTACCAGCCCGAACACCTGCAGTTCGGTGGTCACGTCCAGCTTGCTCTTCGTGCCATTCAGCAGGACCTCACCCAGATTGGCCGTGCGGCCTTCCGGGGTGATCGCCCACAACACATAAGTCAGGTATTCGGCGCCATTTTTGGTCGCCGGCTGCAGGTCATCGAATTCCACTTCGATCTCGATGCGGCCCTGCTTGCTCTCGACTTTGGCCTCGCCACGAGCGCTCGGCAGCAGATTCGGTTCCCCGGAAGTCGATTTTCGTTGCGCCGCTGCGGTGCTGGTAGCTGATTGCCTTCGCGGTCCGCGCGGTCACCGAGACGCGATAGATCGGAGGCGCCCCCGCCGCCAGCCTGGCCGCATTTTCGTCCTGCTTCTGCGGCGCCTGGGCCGATAAAACTCCGCATACCACAAGGCATGTGCCGATGAAGTTTCATTTGGTTCTTCATAAGTTGTTTTCTCGCCAGACTATTGGCTGGAGCCGGTTGATGTACTCGTACGCTCTCGCGCCGAATACTTGTCTAACAGGGAAATCAGTTTCGCGGCCGCATTGCGGCGTACGCACCGCTGTAGTCACAATCTCGCGGTTCTCCAGCCTCTTGCCGTAGAGTTGCGCGTTATCGTCCAGATCCTGCCGCAGCGTGGCGCCTTCCAGGGCGAGGC
Source organism: uncultured Solibacteraceae bacterium (assembly GCA_963792055.1). Classification (GTDB taxonomy): domain Bacteria; phylum Acidobacteriota; class Terriglobia; order Bryobacterales; family Bryobacteraceae; genus Solibacter. The sequence goes on from CAWBUV010000016.1 coordinate 289,798, forward strand.
CGGCGAACAGTCCCTGGGATCGCGACCATGAGAGAATCTCGGCATGCATTTGCGCGTCGGTTTGAGCGGTCGCCGTGCGGCCTACGGGTCCCGCGGCAACGGAACCTTCCGCGCCTAGCGTGAACTTGCTGGAGAGCAGTTTGTCCGCGCCCCGCTCATTCATTACCAGCATGATCAAGTCGGTGGTGGACCCGCCGATCTGGAAGCCCACACTACCGCCCTCGATGCGGACCGTGCCCGGCGCAGACCAGCCGGGTCCGCACCTTATTCCGGCAGGACACATATCCTTTTCCGTACTTGCCGCCAACCAGGAATGCCCCGGTCTTCAAACTAGGGACAATGACGATGCAGTGGGCGTTCGCCAGCATGTCTTGCGGGATGCCCTTGTCCGGCGCCGCCATAATCTCCGAGAACACAGCGGCGGCTTCGTTCAACCGCTTTACAGAATCGTTGTTTTTGGCCATCAGTGGCGCAAGCACCAGGGTAGCCGCCAGAATCATTCGCATTTGAAAACCTCATTCGGTCGGCCCGGTGACCCCTGCGGGACTTTGGGCGACGCGGCTACTAATGCATGAGGCGGACCATTGTCCCCCTTGTTGAGCCCATTCGCCGTCGCTGTGTTTTCCAGCCCGCTTTGCTCGCGCCGGTTGACGCCTGGCCGTCAGGTGACGGCGCCCCGTCAGTACCCCCGCTGGCTGGAACGCGCAGGATGCGGCTTCCGGCTTTGGGCATGCAACTGCACCCCGGGAAATCGCAACTTACAGGAGCAACAAAGATGAATAACGACATACTCGCGGGGAATTGGAAGCAGTTCAGGGGCAATATCATCGAGCGGTGGGGAAAACTGACGGAGGACGACCTGGATATGGCGGCAGGACGCCGCGATCAGATGGTGGGCAAACTACAGGAGCGCTACGGCCTGGTCAAGGATGAGGCCCAGCGCCAGGTCAAAGCCTTTGAGGATCGCTACCTGACTGCCGCTGCCAAGCCGCTTTAACCCCGCCCGATGGTCGCGGCTCTAATTGGAGACGCGACCGTTCGCAGTCCGGCTAAACATCCTTGCGGGAGATACCGAGCTTACGCATCATGGAATTCAGGGTGGTCCGGTGTAGTCCGAGCCGCGCGGCGGCCGTCGTAACGACCCCGCCGCTCTCGCGGAGCATCTTGAGTATATGCTCGCGCTCCACTTCTTCCAGCGTGCCGCTTCCACTACTTTCCGTCGCTTCCTGCCTCAATTCGTCAATGGGTGCGTGCAGGGTAGACCCGCCGGAAAGGATGACCGAGCGTTCGATAAAATTCTCCAGTTCCCGTACGTTGCCCGGCCATTGCCAGTTCAACAGCGCGCGCATCGTATCCGACGGGATCTTGTCGATCTCCCGGCCCATTTTCAGGGCATATTTCTTGGTGAAGTGCCGGACCAGGATCGGTATGTCCTCGGGATGATCGCGCAACGCCGGCGTCAGGATAGGGAAGACTCTTAGCCGGTAGTAGAGGTCGCTGCGGAAGAGTTTGTCCCCCATCATTTGCGTGAGGTTCCGGTTGGTCGCCGCCACCAGTCGCACGTCGATGGGGATCGTCTTCGTGCCGCCCAACCGCTCAAACGCCTTCTCCTGCAAAGCCCGGAGTAACTTCGGCTGAAGGTCAAGCGGAATATCGCCCACCTCGTCCAAAAATAGCGTTCCCCGGTTCGCCATCTCGAACCGCCCGATCTTTTGCGTCAGGGCTCCAGTGAAGGCCCCCCTCTCGTAGCCAAATAGCTCGCTTTCGAGAAGCCCGGTCGGGATGGCGGCACAGTTCAAGGTGATAAAGGGAAGGTGATTGCGCGGGCTGATCCGATGGATGGCTCGCGCGACCAGCTCTTTTCCCGTGCCGGTCTCCCCCAGGATCAGGACCGTCGCATCGGTGGGCGCCACCACTTCCACCTGCCGCAGAACCCGCTGCAGCGCCGGGCCACTGCCCACGATCTCTTCAAAGGTCTGTTTGACCCCGGTCTCCGGATCTTCGATTCCCTCGCTCCGGCGCCGTTCCCGCAGATCCTGTACAAACGTAATCCACCGGAAGGGAGAAAGCTTCAACACCGCCGTGGCCACTAACACCGGAATGCGCGTTCCATCCTTTCGAATGAACTCCTTCTCGAAAGGCGTACAGGCTCCGAACCTAAGGCCCTCTTCATGCGCCAGCTCATCCAGTGGAGCGTACTCCGGCGGAGTGAGGTCAGGCCAGTATAGCCGGCCTGCAAGCAGATCTTCGCGCGTATACCCGACGAGTTCGAGAAATGTGTCGTTCATTTCGGGAACGCAATCGAACTCACCGGAAATGATGCCAGCGATGGTCGATTGCAAGGGGATCGGCCGTATTCGCGCGCGGCTGCGCAGCAGCTTCTCGTCCCTCTCGTGACGGTCGCTAAAATCGCGCACGACCCTCGCGAAACCCTGCAAGTCTCCGTTCGCGTCTTTCAGCGCGAGCGTGATGGCGTTGGCCCAGAAACGGGATCCGTCCTTCCGGTCGCGCCACCCTTCGGTTCCTGTGTGGCCTTCGTCCGCCGCCCGCTTGAACTCCGCCTGCAGGCCGACCTGGAGAGTATCGTCCCCGGGATGGAGAAACGACACGTGCTGGCCGATGACCTCGTCCGCCTGATAGCCGAAGATGCGTGCCGCTCCCGAGTACCACGCGACTACCCGCCCCTCGATATCCATCAGGTAGAGCGCGTAGTCTTGTACCCACGATGGACTCGCTTCTACAGATTTGTCGCGAAGAACAAGAGCGTGGCGCACGGGCAAGACGTTGCCTTTGACCGTGTATTCAACCTCGCGCGGAGTTCCATCGGGGCCCGCCAGTTGGAGTGTGCCCTCCTCCTCACCGCGCTCTAGAAACGCGCGCCAAAGCTGCGACACCTGCGGCCGGAAGCCGGGTGAGGCAAATTCGTTGATCTGGTGCCCGATGATTTTTTCCCTCGGAAGACCGAGTAGCTTGGCGGCTCCCGCACTGGCATCTCTGGACTTGCCGTCGTCGTCGGCGATGAGGAGCGGCGCGGAGGGGTGATAGACAATCGCCCGGAAAAGAAGCTCCAGTTCTCTCGGGCCGTTCTCTACAAGCCAATCGGCGGTTGGTGACGGTGACTCGGCGGAATCCATCGCGATTGCACCTTTCCGGCGCCGAACCAGTGGACCAGGGCGCCTGAGGGATGAACCGGTCGAAGTCGGAAAGATCCCTCAAGAACAACTGGAAGCCGAGAGCCGCAGCCAGACACTATTTTACCATCCGCACGCGCTTCGCCGGTTTCATCGGACTTTTCCCCTGCGATGCGCGTCTTATCTCAAGAGATAATACGACTATGCGCTTCTATTTTGCCGCTTTCCTCCTCATCGCAACCGCCGCGGCACAGGATGTCCGGCCCAAGGACGTTCGCGAGATCGGCAAGGGCGGTGCCGCAGCCGATTCCGCGGCTCACCGAACTGCTGAAGGACCCCTCCACCGACGTGCGTGTCGAAGCCGTCAAGCAACTTACCGAGGCGCGCGCGCTGGATGCGCTGATCCTGGCCACGCAAGACAACGAAGCCGAGGTCCAGATCCAGGCCACCGATGGCCTGGTCAACTTCTATCTGCCCGGGTACGTGCAAACCGGCTTCGGCGCTTCCATCAAGCGCGTGGGCGGCAGCATCAAGGGCAAATTCACCGACACCAACGATCAGATCATGGACCCGTATGTCACGGCGCGCCCGGACGTGATCGCGGCGCTCGGGCGCTGGTGCGCGGCGGCGCCAGCATGCAGGCCCGCGCCAATGCCGCGCGTGCCGTCGGGATTTTGCGCGGCAAGGCAGCCGTGCCGGATCTCATGCTGTCGCGATGCGCACCAAGGATACCGACGTGCTGTACGAATCGCTGGTCGCCCTGCAGAAGATCCGCGACGAATCCGGCGGCGCCCCAGATCGCGTTTCTGCTTGCGCGACTTGAATTCCAAGGTGCAGATCGCCGCCATCGAGACCACCGGGCTGCTGCGCAATCGCGAGGCTGTGCCGGAACTGATCGACGTGCTGAAGCACGCCAAAGATGCCAAAGTGCGGCGCGCCGCGCTCGCCTCGCTCGCCATGCTGCCCGACGAAAAGAGCCGCGGCATCTATCAGCAGTACCTGACCGACAAGGACGAAAAAATGCGCGGCGCCGCTGCGGAGGGCTTCGCGCGCCTTCGCAATCCGGCGGACTCCGCGATGATCGAACAGGCATGGAAGGACGAAGGCAAGACATCGCCGCGGCTTTCCCTGGCCTTCGCCATGGTGATGCTGGGACGGAATGAGCTCAGCGAATTCAGCCCGCTGCAGTACCTGATCAACAATCTGAATTCGAGCGCTTACAAAGGCGAGGCCCAGCCCTTTCTGACGGAGCTGGCTCGCGATAATGGCACGCGCAAGGCGCTCTACGGGCCGCTCGAAACCGGCACGAAGGACGAGAAAATCGGCCTGTCACGCGTGCTGGCGGTGAGTGGAGACAAGGAGAGCGTGCGCTCATCTGGAGAAGGTAAGCAGAGACCCCGATCCCGATGTGGCGCAGGAAGGATTGCGTGCGATGAGAAACCTGCAGGCCAGATTGTAGGGAGGGTGGTGGCACGTCCAGCGAAGCGCAGCGCTTCGCTGTACGCGGACCGAAAGAACTACTTTGCCTTCTTCTGCTTCTGCTGACCGACGCGGACCTTGGTATGCAAGGTCTTGGCATCGTTGAACGCCTTGTGATCGTGGCGCGCTACCGCGTCCGCCAGGTACTGCTCGACGTTGGCGCCCTGGGGCAGGACGGCCATCAGCGTGTAGCTATCATTGCAGGTCGGGCAAAAGGGCCGGAACCGCTTCACATTCGGGATTGCCATAACTTTTACAGTCTAACACGACGGGCCTTTGTGGGGCAGGCATGGCATCCTGCGCGCCAGTTGGCAACTGGCGCTGCCCGCTTCTTTCTCCCATTTAATCCGCCATCTCGGTAGGGCTCGTCGTGGACATCTCGATCCAGCCCTGCTGTGGAACTGCATCCACCGGGAGTCCGCCCTGCCAGAGGGAAAGCTGGAAACGCACACCGCCGCCGCGTCCCACGCCTGCCGCCGCCAGCCGAAAGCGTGCCTCCAGAATCCGCAAGAAAGCGCACTCCACGGGGTCGTCACTGGTGGCGGCGCCGGCCGACAGGCGGATGGTCACCGGCTGAGGCGGAGCGTTATCCAGGGATTGCAGCGTAACCCGCGCTTCCATGCCCGGCAGTTGAGTTTCCGTCCCGGAGCGGAAATCCACGCGCAGGAAAAGGCTCTCGCCGTCGCTGCCGAAGAGCACCTCGTTCACCAGAAACTTCTTGCCGTGCATGGAGCCCGAGCGTTCGTCCACGCGGTACTGGCCCGCGCCCAGCCACTCGAAGTAGGACGTCACTTCGCCATCGATGGTGCGGGTGAATCGGCCCGGTCGGAGCGCACGCGGACATCCGGCGTGGCAATATGCAGAATCGGCCGCGAGAGTTCTTCCGGGGGCGCCAGATTCAGGAAGCGGTAGACATTCGCCAGGTGGCTGCGGTAGAGCTGGTCGAACTCGGTGCGATTGGCCGGAATCGTGCTCCGGGCCGTACCACCAGCACCAGTCGCTGCCTTCGGCGATCAGCAGTTCCTCGAAGGCCAGCCGCCGACTTTCCTCGGGCACGCCGGTGGTGGCGTCGTACGTGGCGCGCGCGCGCAGCAACTGCGTCCAGGCCTGGTTGTCTTCCTCGGCGCCGATCCAGATATCGAAATTGGCGTTGATCCAGGAGCCCGGAAAGATGTGGTCCAGCGGTTCCGGCGCCATCAGGCGGAAGGCCTCGCTGGCGGTGACGGCGCGCAGTCCCGCGTCATCGCTGATGCGCCGGTACAGTTCGCGCAGGAAGGGACGCCCGTTGTGGTGGTAGTATTCCCAGGCATTCTCGCCGTCCAGAATGATGGGCACCAGCGCGTCGCGCCCGGCCGCCAGAATGCCGGCGCAGTTCTGGCGGATGCGGTGCAGGAAATCGCGCGGCGGCGTGCGATGGCTCCATCTTGGAATAGACGAAGCCGATCAGGTCGCTCATGAAGTGGTCGCGGAAGATCAGCCGCATGCTGCTTGCCGCCCTGGCGCCACTCGATACGGACGGTAGAGGCCGTCCACCGGCGACGGCGCGCTGCTGGGTGCGGTCGAGCACGCCGCTATCGGTGGCGGCCCACTCGAAGCCCAGTTCGGCCGGCGAGCGCGAAGACCTCGTCGGAGACCGAGCCCTCCGACGGCCATAGCCCCACCGGCGCCACGCCGAAATGCTGCTCCACGTATTCGCGCGCCAGTTCCAGTTGCCGGCGCGCGTCGTCGGGATAGCGGAATCGCGGCGGCAGCGGCACGTTGGGATGCGCCACGCCGGCGATGTTGGAATCGCACAGCAGCGGCAGGATGGGATGGTAATAGGGCGTGGTGGAAATCTCGATCTGGCCCGAGGCGGCGAGCCGGGCATAGCCGGCAGCACCTGGCCCACGATCTCGCGCTGCTTTTCGCCCATGCGCCGCTGGTCGTCGAGCGTGAAATTGCGGCCGCGCTCGATCCAGCCGCGCACCTCCGCGTCGTTGGCCTGGAACTCCTCGTCGAACCAGGCGAGCTGCGACCACATCTGCACGTCGCGCAGTTCCTGCGCGCTGAACATGTTGCGCGCGCCCGGATTTCTTCTGCGCGTTGCGCGCGTCGAACAGTTCGCCGTAGCGCGGATAGCGGTAGATCATGTGCGCCGGATCGGAATAGAACGAATGCTGCAGCAGGAGCTCGCGCTCGTCTGCGGTGAGGTTTTCGGCGGGTTTGAGGGCGAGTTCGAGAAACGGGTCGCGCGCCTGCCCGGCGGCGTACTCTTCCACCTGCGCCATCATGGAGGGCACCAGGTTGAAGGTCTGCTTCACCTTGGGGAAGTCTTCCAGGATGCGCACCATGCCGTAGTAGTCCTTGAGGGCGTGCATGCGCGTCCAGGGCAGCTTGTACTCGCCGGAGGCAAGGTCTTTATAGAACGGCTGGTGCATGTGCCATAAGAAGCACAGATTGATTTGAGGCATTGGTTCTCTGGGCATGGCCCAATCCTATCTTATCGTCCGAAAATGCTGCGCATGGGCGGCGGCGGCGCATCTTTGCGAATCGCGCGCCAGAGGATGTCGTTGAGTTCGTCGTCGTCGTTCTCGTCGGCCTCCTCGAAATTCATGCGCGCGGCGCGGGCCGCGGCCGGCTGTGGCGGCGGGATTTCTGTTCGTCCAGCGAAATGCGCGGCTTCTCCGCGGTGTACGGGGCCGGATTGGGCTGGCTCTGGAAGGCGGCGGTCATGGGGCGCGCGCCGGCATCGAAGTGGGTCATGGGCCGCAATCCGAGCAGGAATTCCATGGTGCGCAGCATGGAGGTCGTGTTGTACATGCTGCTATCCACCGCGTGGCGCTTCACCCAGGGCGAAATCACGAAGGCCGGCGAGCGGTGCGAATCCACGTGGTCGGGACCGTTCTGGGCGTCGTCTTCCAGAATGAAAATCGCGGTGCTGGCCCAGAATCGCGACTTGGAGACGCCTTCCACCAGTTGGCCGACGGCGTAGTCGTTATCGGCGGCGGCGGAGAGCGGCGCGATCTTGCCGGCGGCGGTGCCGGAGGTGTGGTCGTTGCCCAGGCGCATGACGATCAGGCGCGGCATGTTGCCGGACTTCTCATATTCGGCGAGTTCGTTCAGAAAGACCTTGGCGCGATCGACGTCGGGATAGTCCAGGTCGAAGCCGCGAAACAAGGGGTTGGTGACTTTGGCCAGCACCGGGTCGCGCACGCCGGTGATCTGTTCGGCGCCGGGCGCCGCATTGGGCTTGTTGTTCACCATGTAGCCGAAGTTGCGCATGGAGATGCCGGCCGCGGCGGCATTGGTCCACAGATAGCCCGCGGGCGGCAGTGAAGCGGCGTCCTGCTCTTCGAAATCTGCGATGGTCCGCGGCGGTTGGCATACTTGTTGGGCCACATCTTCTCCACGTAATCGGGCGCGATGGCGGCAGTGGACCAGTTGTGGCCGTCGGCGGAGACATCGCTGTTCACGTAGAAATTGTCCAGCAGCACGAATTCGCGCGCCAGTTTGTGCAGATTGGGGGTGGAGTTCTCGCCGAAGAGCACCAGCGAAGGATCGCCGTTGCCCTCCTTCAGATCGCCCAGCACCTGGTCGTAGCTGCGATTCTCCTTGACGATGTAGATGACGTGCTCGATCTTGGGCAGCGGGCTGGTCTCATCCAGCTTCGCATCGCGATACGGCGAGTTGGCGAGCGTTCTTGCGGTCCACTGGCTGAGCTGTTCCACGGTGAAGGGGTCGATCCAGGAGGCGGTGCCGGTCTGCATGCGCGCGACGAATTGTACCGCGGGCGGCGCAGGTTCCCCGGCGTGCACCGGGTTGGGCCGCTTGGAGGGGTTGGGTCCGTTCTCTGCGTTGGGGATAGGAACGCAGTCCCTTGCCGTTCAGCACCACCAGCGTTCCGTTCGCCAGGCCGCGCACCGCGGTGGGATACCAGCCGGTGGGAATGAAACCTTCCACGCGGCTGCGCGCCTTCACCGATGTCCACCACGGCGGCGGCATTGGCGTCGGAGCAGGCCACGAAGAGCCGCTTGCCATCGGCGCTCAGCCCCAGGGCCGACGGGGTCATCCCCAGGGGCTGGCGCGGGGTCATGGCGATGTTGATGCTCTCCACCACGTTGACATCTTTGGCCGGCGGTCACGCCGAGGGCGAAGACCTGATTGGTATTGGCGGCGGCGACGAAAATGCGCGCGGTGTAGGGCGGCGCCTCGCCCGGCGGCGGTTTCCGGAGCGCCGTCACGCCACACCATGTCGCTGGCATGCGCGCCGACGCGAACGGCCTGGCCCATCAGACTGCCGCCGGCGGCATCGTACTGGCCCACGGTGCCATCGGCCCAGTGGGTCACGAAGAAGCTCTTGCCATCGGGATGAAAAAGAATGCGGTACGGGCGCCGGCCGGTCTTGATACTGCCCGATCACCATGCCCGATTGCGGGTTGACCACCAGGATGCTGTCGCGATACAGGTTGGCCGCGTAAAGCAGGCGGCCGTCGGGTGAAAACGCTACGTCGCCAATGAAGTCCTGCGCGCCGCGCTGGGCCTGCGGTACCACTACGAAGGTTCGCGCGGGCGTGAGGACGCCGTTGGCAAATGCGAATTCAAAAAGCGAAGCTTTTGAACCGCCGCCCACATAGACCCTGTCGCCCTTGGGCGACATGGCAAGGCCGAGCCAGCCGTCGGCTACCGGGACGCTTCCCGTGACGCGGCCGGACGCGGTTTCGATTACGCTGACCGATGGCGGCCGGTAGCCGCCATTGAGCACCAGCAGGTACTTACCATCGGGCGAGAGCGCCGTGGACATGGGAAGAGTGTCGAGTGGGACCTGGCGGCCCACCGGGTCCACACGCCATCCGCTGTTGAGCAGGAACGCGCCGCCCGGAAGCGGTCCCACCTGTTCGCGCGGCGCGGGCTGCGAGCCGAGGATGGCGGCAAGAGAGACGAAAGCAAGGGCCAGGGCGATGCGATACTTCAACGAACCTGGAAGGTGTTTCATGAGCACCTCTCATTGTAAGGGAACGGCCGGCGGCGGAAGAAGCGCCACGAAACGGTATACCTCGTAGACGGGGCGCCCATTGCTATCCGGCAGGACTGCCATGATTTCACGGCGATAGCCGGCGTCGGCCGCGTAGCGCACCAGCTTATCGTTGACGCCCGTGAAGAACTCGAAATCCTTAGTGTGGTTGATAAAGACGTGGCCCGGACCGGTGACGGCCTTGGCCAGGAACTCGCGGTCCACGTCGTTGAGCGCGGGCTTGGAGATCGGGTCGGTGCCCACGCGCAGGGGCAGCCTGCCCCGGCTCAGGAGGCGCATGCTGTCCATGATTCCCCAATCGACGCAGAATACGTTGCTCGCTGAGACGCCCTTCATGTAGTCGGAGAGGCCGAAGATGGCATCGGTCCAGTTCTGGCTGCCGCCGTTGCGCAGCATTAGATAGTGATACTCGTTGGTAACCAGGAGGCCGGATGCCATCAACACTGCCAGGACGGCCGCCAGTGCCGGAATACCGGCAGCGCGGAGGCGTCGCGAGGCGGCGGCAAAGGAAATCGCGATCACCATTTGGGGCAGCGGCCAGATGAGAATGGCGTGATGCACGCTCCCGCCGGCGTTTGCGGTCACGGCCATCTGCGCCCAGGCAACTACCATGGCGATCAGGCCAAACAAAATCGCTCGCAAGGCGGGTCCGCGCGCCAGCGGGGTGAGGAGCAGAGCCAGACCGAACGCGTAGAGTAGCAGGGAGTGTCGGGGACGTCCCGCAAGTGCCGAAATCCCGGCAGAAGCAGCCTCCAGAACGCCTGCCGGCGGATGCGGCGCTTTGGTCTGCCAGTCCTCGAGGGTCAGCCAGCCGAAGAGCGCATGTCCATCCGCGGTGGCTGCCAGGAGGCGGCCTTTGCCGGCCAGGTCGCTGGTGTCCCAGGAAGTATTGCTGCGGAATGTGGCCATCGGGCTGTGAATATTGTAGAGAATCAGCGGGAGGGCGCCGAGGGCGAAGGCGACCAGCGAGATCGCTACGCGGCGCGCGGTCACGACACGCACGATTTGTCTGGGGAAGACGATGACAAGCGCCAATCCGATGCCGCCGATCATCCATGCCGCCAATGCTTTGTCCCACATTGCCAGACCCAGCAGAAAGCATCCCCAGGCGAGTGAGGATTGGCTTCGTTCCTGATAAAACCGCACAAGCAGCAGCATTCCGGAGGCGAGCAGCAGGTGCTGTAAAGCCACTGGACCCCAGTCGAAGCAGGTAGTCAAAAGATAAAGAGAATCCGCGGCGAGCAATCCGCATCCAAACAGGGCAGCACGAAAGCCGGCCACTCTGCGCAGGAGTAGGTAGAAGATCCAGACGCTGGCTGCTCCAGCAATCAGCATCGGGACCCGCATCGCGGACACACCGGTGCCAAATAGCTGGAATATCGGGCGGTAGATCCAGGATTTCAGGGTGCCGAGGTAGCTCATCAGCATGATGGGCAGCCGGGAACGGCCCAATTGGAACGAATAGATCACGGCGTAGGGCTTAAAGATGCCGTTTGCGAACAGGGCCTCGTCGTTCTGTAAACCCAGATGGGCGACGAATGTACAGCCAGTGGCGAAGAAGAGCAGGCAGGCAGCGAGGGCGGCGAGCTGGAACTTGAGATTTTTGGTGAGCCGGTTCACTGAATAGTTGCGCGGTTTAAATAGCTGCGCGTTCTCTAAAGAGAAATATTACCATTTGGCCGATATAAGGTATTGTGTGTTGCTGCTGGGGAACGCCGCAGCGAGGGATTTCAGGGTGGGCCAAATTCTGGCACCTGAATTGCTAGACTAGGAAGCCTGCTGATGTTGCTGAAACAAAATCGGCGAGAGGATGGCCCCAACGAGGGGTACCCAGAGGTTGAAACCTTTGGCACATTTTATCGTCTATATGGTTACGGTGGCAAACCGCGCTAAAGACAACAAATAAAAACAAAAAAACTCCGGGTTAAAAGGAGATGGAAACCATGACTCAGACCGAAATCAACAAATACAAAGCGATGCTGGAAGCCAAACAGGCGGAACTGTCCGCCGGGCTCCGGAACCGGGACGACATCGCAATCGAAAAAACCCCGGATGCTATTGACGAAGTGCAGCTTGCCGGAGAGCGCGAACTCGCGATCCGCAACCTGGACCGTGAATCTAATTTGCTTCGCAACGTGAAGGGTGCGCTGGTGCGCATCGCAGACGGCAGCTACGGTGTTTGCATGCACTGCGAAGAAGACATTAAAATCAAGCGTTTAGACGCGGTACCGTGGACCAAGTACTGCATCAAGTGCCAGGAAGCTGCGGATCGCCACGAATTCGAAGTGGAGACCGGCGACAGCCTGGAGCTGCTGGCGAACGCTGCTTAACCGGAATCCGGCCACGGACCGAAAACGGGCGCAGGAGCAGATCCTGCGCCCGTCGTGTTTTTTAGGGGTCCGTTTTGCAGTGGTCTGGCTTGAGGGTTGGATAGCGCGATACTCCGCAGCCGCCTTCCCCGCGAGTGCGGGTAGAAGTTGGGTCTTATCGCGCTGCCGGCCGATTCGGTATTACTTTGGTAAGGATGAAATGCTTTCGGCGTTGGGAAGGCAAGCCTTGCCGTCTCGGGGTTCTTCCGGGGAGCTTTAACCCCGTAACTGTGGCACATTTGGCATTGGCGGAAGCCGCGCTGAACGTGGTGGACGAAGTCGTGTTCGTCTTGCCGCGCCAGTTTCCGCACAAGACCTACTCGGGCGTATCCTTCGATCAGCGGATGGAGTTGCTATCCCTGGCCCTCGCAGGACAGCCACGGTTTTCAGCCGCCGTCAGCGAGAGCGGGCTCTTTGTGGAAATCGCCGACGAATGCCGGGAATTCTACGGCGCGGACGTCCGGCTCAGTTTCCTGTGCGGTCGCGATGCCGCGGAGCGGATCGTAAACTGGGACTACGGCCAGCCCGGAGCCTTCACGGAAATGCTTCAGAAGTTCGATCTACTGGTGGCGGCTCGCTCCGGGGAATACTCCCCGCCGCAGGATATATTGGCTTCGTTTTGTCGCCTCGAGCTCAACGGCGAGTTCGACCACGTATCGGCGAGCGAGGTACGCTCGCGGATGGCCAACAGCGAGCCGTGGGAGCATCTGGTGCCGGAAGCAGCCCGTCATCGGGTGAGTGAAATCTACACAGCAACGAAAGCACGCTGAATCTTCCGTTCTCACCCTTATGGCGCTGGGTTATTTCGCTGGGTCGACGGCGATCGTAGCGGCGTTCGAGGGGACTCCGCCAATCTTGAGCACGGTCGGGACTTCCGCGCCTGTGGGCGCGCCGTCCGGAACCTTCACATTGATCTGGTACAGGCCGACAAAGCCGGGTGCCAGTCCGGAGAAAATCACCGGGGCCGAAACCCCGCCGATCGTGACTTCCGGTGTGGCGACGGTGTATGACAGCGGGCTCGTGGGACTCGCGGCTCCCGCGGCGGGCCGGTTCGAAACGTCACCCAGGCCGGTGGCGTAGATCGAGATGTACTCGCCCACTTTGACAGGACGCGAGTTGGAAAACGCGCCGTTCGGCGCCGCCAGTGAAGCGGTGCCGGCGATCAGCGTCGCGCCCTGACCCGTGCCGCCCTGGTTCATGGTGAACAGGGCCGGGGAATAAGGCTTCAATTGCACGGTGACCGTGTTGGTGGAGGTCCCCTGGCGAATCGTCAGGGAAGTGGACGCCTGATCGTTGAGCGAAAACAGCGGGACTTGAAAATTGAACTGCGTTGGGGAGACAAAGAACAGCGGTACAGGCGCGCCGCCAAGCGTCATGCTGACGCCGCCGAGCGAAAACGGTAGTTGCGCCGAAGGTTCGGATACAGCGGTCTTGGGCGCCAGGTTGTCGCCGTAGAACGAGGCGATACTCCCGGGCGCGAGGGCGTTGCCGCCCGCCGGATCCGCAGCGCTGACAAACGCCTTGGAAGCGTTCGCCGGCGGCGGTCCGATGGTAAATGAGACAGGGTCGGAGACGGCAGTGTTGCTGCCGGAAGGCTGGGCTGCTGCCGCAGCGGCTGCCGCTGCCGCCGCTCCGCCATCGTTCACGATCGGCAGGGTCACGATGTTGCTCACGTAGATGTCCTGCGCGATAGTGAGCTGCGAGTAGGGATCGGTAGGAAGGTCCGGATTGAGGTGCAACAGCACCTGGTACAATCCCACGGACCCGGGCTGAAGCGTCGCCGAGATCACATCCGCCGTCTTGCCGCCGGCGATAGAGTTCACGAAGCTGGCGGGAGTCGTTACCGGTCCGTTGGTTGGATATTGGTAGCCGGTCGAAATCAGGTCCTTATTGCTGTCGGTGAGTACCGGCACTCCCAGGCCCGTGGCATAGACGTAGATGAGTTCGCCGGGTACGGCCGGATTCTGCGGCGTGACCGGAGAGTTGGCCACAGCCGCGCAGCACAGATTGGAGCCGATCGCGGTCATGATCACGGTCGCGGATGAACTCGCACTGGCCGCGTACACGATCCCATTGCCTTCCGGACCCTGAACGCGCGCTTGCAGGATGATGCGTTGGAACTCGCCGGACGCGATGGCGGTGACCTTGGGATCCTGGTTGATGAGGTTGACGAGCGCGTCGCGAATACCGGTGACGGTGTCGCCGCTCTGCACGGTGTAGGTGTAGCTGCGATCTTCGATGGCGACCGTGGCGGTATCGCCGGCGGTGGCGGTTCCGTCAACCGAAACGATTCCGGTAGCGGCACTCGAAGCATGATAGATGATGCCGACGGACGGGTTGGTGTTCGGTTGAGCGTATATTCCGGGGTTGGCGGTGACGACGGATACGGCCACCGGCGTGGTCACAACCACCGAACCGTCATCACTCTGCGAACGGACAAAAGCGCTGATGCTGGTTGTATCGCCGAGTTCCCAGGGAATCTGGGCGTTGACTCTGGTCGGCGAGACCATGACCAGCGGCGCCGCGATTCCGTTGAAATACACCTGCGTGCCGCCAAGGATGTTGGGAAGAGGATTCTGTTTGGGATCGGCCGATGCCGTATGGTACGAGAGATTGGTCCCGGTAACCGAAACGATGCTGCCGGGTGCGATCTGGGCAGCATCTCCGCCGCCGGACAAAGTGGAACTGCTGGCCGTGGCGACAATTTGCGCCGTGGTGGAACCGCTGGCTACCGACACTGTGACATAGACCGTAATATTGTTGCCGTCTGTGCCGGGAATTCTGGAAGTCAGAATCACGTCGCCGGTCGCAAGGTCGGGCGTGGCGTAGACGTTGGTATCGCCGGCGCCGCTGTTGGCGGCGTTGATCATATTGGTCAGGGCGTTCACGATCGTGGTGATGGTGTCGTCCTTGACGATCGTGTATTTGTAATCCGCCCCGCCCGTGGTGGTTACCTTCCCGGCGCTATCCGTAGACTGGGTGCCGCCGATGTTGATGTCGATGGCGTCGCCGGCCTGAATGCCGCCGGTGATGGTGACGCGGGCGCGGGCCACGATATTCAAGCTCGCCGAATTCACGACGCCGGCGTAGGGAACGGTGTTCTGGCCGATCGAATATACCGTGATGCGCCGGTTATATGCATCGCTGACGTACAGATTGGTGCCATCCCAGGCGAGGGACATCGGAGTGCGCAGCGAATCCGCGGCATCGGAAGCCTGATTGACGGAGCCGCCGATCTGGCCGATCACCGCATCGGCGGACGCGCCGTTCTGGGTGGGGATTGAGTTGAACATCAGCACCCGGTCATTGCCGCCATCGGCGATGAATAAGCGGTTGCCGGCCACCAGCGCGAAGCGCGGAAAGCTCACGGTGGCATTGCAGGAAGACGGATAGGTCGGATTGCTGTTGGTGTCGGTGCCGTTAGAGACCTTACACAGGACCGGAGTCTGCTTCTGTGTGGTGTCGTTGGGGTCGGTCGAATACCCGTTATTGGCGATCGAGCTGACCAGGTCCGGCTGACCGATCGCCACGTCGGCGGAAGCACCGTTGGAGGTGGGAATCGAGTTCCAGATGAGGACGCGGTTGTAGCCCAGGTCCGTAACCAGCAGGTGAACACCGTCGGAACTCACCGCTACCGGGTTCAGAAGCTGGTTGGCGGAAACGTTATTCTTCTGCTGCGTCAAATCGGGCTCGACAAAGGTGGTGAAGTTCGGCTGGCCGAGCACGACGTCGGCGGCCACGCCATTGGCTGGTCGGGATGCGGTTGAAGATCAGGACGCGGTTGTTTTGCGTGTCGGCCACATAGAGACGGCCGTTCTGAATCCAAACGCCCTGCGGGCCGCGCATCGACTTGGCGCTCGGCGTGTTACCCGGCACCGTCGTGGTGGTGAACGATTGCTGCCCGATTACGACATCGGCCGGTGTGTTGTTGCTGGTGGGAATGCGGTTCCAGATCAGTACGCGATTGTGATTGGTGTCGGCTACGACGACGTGAACGCCGTCGGATGCGACGGCGGTGGGCAGGCGGAGGGTGGTCGGAGTGGCCTGCAGATTCTCAGTCGCGGTGGTGAAATCGGGCTGTCCCAGCACGACTGTGGCATGGCCGACACAGACCGGACACTTGGAGTTGTAGATCAACTGGTCGGTTGGCCGCGGCAGCATGCCGGACACGTTCTGGAACAAAAGGACGCGGTGATTGCTGGGCGAAGCTCCGACCCGATTGGAATCGGCCACGAACAAAGTGTCGGCGGCAAAGGCCAGCCCACTCGCCGCTCCCAGAATCGTGTCGCTGGAATTCGAATCCTGGGAGGTGAACGTGGGTTGTCCGATCACCAGCCGAGCGGCCTGTCCCGTAGTAAAGTCAGCCGCGCAAAGGACGCCAGCCGAGAACAAAAATATAGTAATGCACTTCATGCGCAATGTCGTTCGACCTAAACTTTTGGATCTAGAATCTTCAATTATAGCAAGGCTTTCCGTCGCTGCCGTGTGATGCCATGGTGTCACACGGGTGTGCGCATTCGGCACGCCTTTTCCCGCGAAATCCATGAGCAACAAGCACTTTGGCGGTTCATGCCGGATCATAGAGCAAGGAAGGTGCCAGTTGATTGAGAACCGGGCATCGGCCGGGAAAAGCGTTAGCAAAACGAAGCCAATTCCGGCGGCGGGATTCGTGGCGGATTGGGCAGGCGTTGTGGCAAATGGCCGCAAGGCGGGCTAGTTGAGATACAGTAGCAGCATGTTGCGTCGTGCCTTTCTACAGACTCTTCCCGTCGCCGCTGCTGCGGCGATAACGGCCGCGGCGGCGGAGGAATCGCCCGTGAAACTGGGCTTCGATACTTACTCGCTGCGCGCCTTCAAATGGAAGGGAACCCAGTTGCTGGACTACGCCGCCGGATTGAAGCTGGACACGATCCAGTTTTCGGCGCTGGCCGACTACGGTCCGCTGGACCCTCAAAACCTTCAGAAAGTGAAGAGCCGGGCGCAGGAACTCGGCATATCAATCGACAGCGGAATGGGTTGCATCTGCGAATCCGCCAAGGCGTTCAACAAGAACGGTCCGCCGGCTCGCCAACAACTGCTGGAGGGGTTGAAGGTGACCAAGGCGGTCGGGTCGAAATCCATGCGCTGCTACATGGGTGCGAGCGATGACCGTTTGGGACCGCTGCCGATCGAAGCGCACATGGAGAACACGATCAAGGTGTTCCGCTCGGTGCGCGCGGAGGCGATGGATCTGGGAGTGAAGATCGCGCTCGAGAATCATTCCGGCGATCTGCAGGCGCGCGAGGTGAAGACAATTATTGAGGAATCGGGCAGGGATTTTGTGGCCGCGTGCCTGGACACCGGCAACCCGATCTGGTGCGTGGAAGATCCGTTCGTGACGCTGGAAACGCTGGCGCCGTACGTGGTGACGACGCACGTGCGCGATTCGGTGGTCTTCGAAGACGCGCGCGGCGCGGCCGGACAGTGGGTGGCGTTGGGAGACGGCAATGTGGATCTGGTGCGGTTCGTACGCGAATTCCGCAGGTTGTGTCCGCAATCGTCGATGCAACTCGAGATCATCACAGGCCGTCCGCCGCGTGAGCTTCCGTATCTGGAATCCGATTTTTGGAAGGCATTTCCGAAAATGCCGGCGTGGGAATTTGCGCGCTTCGTGTCGCTGGCCAAGAGCGGGCATCCCTTCATGGGAGCGATGGTGATCGAAGACGTGGCCGGAAAGAAGCCCGCAGTGATGGATGAAGCGCTGAAAGAGCAGCAGCGAATCGATCTGGAGCGTAGCTTCGAATACGCGAAAAAGAAATTGAACGTGGGCGTGGCCTGGCGCGGGTAGGGCAGCCTTGGGAGGCCACGCTACCACGATTCGCCGGCAGGCGAGCACTTACCGCGCTGACGATCAGGCGCTTAGGCGCTGTTCTGTAGCGTAGGCAGGTGCCTCAGGGGCGTGGCGCAAAGAAACGTCGGCGTACTCCGCGACGGTCGCAGGACCTTCCCATGCGACGGGGTACTCGCGAAGACAGCGAGGACAAATATACTTCCCGTGCATAGGCCACATTGCTTCATTGTGCATACTCTTGCACCAGGTGGAGCGAATCCAGTTCAGCATAATCATTAACCTCCAGGGCCAGGAACGCGCGGCAAGTCTCGCGTAGGGCCGATGTCAAGCTCTGATAGCAATTTGAGTTCCTAACACTGGTGAAGGATTCAGGCGATGCGTTTCAGGCGTTTTGTACTGTCCGCCACACAAATCTTCTTGACACTTTCCGGAATCAATCATATGATTCAATCAATCGTTTGAATCACGCGAATGAAAGAGACAAAAGACAAGATTCTGGACACGGCGGAACGACTCATCGGAGAGCGTGGTTATGCCGCCACTTCCCTGCGCCAAGTGATTACAGAAGCAGGGGTTAACCTGGCTGCTGTCCATTACCATTTCGGCTCTAAGGAGGACCTTCTGGACGCCGTTGTGACGCGCAAAGTAACGCCGGTCAACGAGGAGCGGATGGCGTGGCTGGCGAGGGTGGAGGAGGCGGCGGGCAGCGGACCTTTGCGGGTGGAAGACGTATTGGAAGCGTTTTTCCTGCCGACTGCGGCAGTTGCCGGGAGAAGTCCGGAATTTGTTCGCCTAATGGGAAGAATGCTCTCGGAAGGGATGATGCCTCGCATCGTAGAGAAGCATTTTCGTGCGACGGCGCTGCGGTTTGTCGGGGGACTACGGCGGGCGGTACCGGAGTTGTCCCAGGAAGAATTGATGTGGCGTGTCCACTTCATGGTTGGCGCAATGGCACACACCATGTGCAGTGCACCGATCTTTCCGCAAATGGCGGGGGACGCGGCGGACATGGAACTGCGGATGAAGCGGCTGGTTACGTTCCTCAGCGCGGGCTTCCGCGCGTCCGCAACCAGGGATTAAACAGCCGGGCTAAGGAGAAAGCTATGCGATTGGCATGGGTATTACTATTGGCATCGCCGCTGGCAGCGGCACCGCTGGAACTCAGCTTGAAGCGTGCCGTGCAAATGGCGATCTCGCCGGAAGGCAACACGCGGGTGCAGCTTTCGGCGGAGGCACTGAAGCAGGCCGAATCGCGATCGCTACAGGCGCGTTCGGCGTTGCTTCCCGACGTTTCAGGGGTGTTTTCCTATCAGGATCTCACCCGAAATCTGGCAGCGCTGGGGATTGAGGTGGCCACACCGATCCCGGGTTTTCACATTCCTACGTTCGTGGGTCCGTTCAATACGATGGACGCGCGGGTGAGCGCTACGCAGAGCATTTTCGACCTGAGCAGCTACCGCCGCTTCCAGGCCTCGAAGGTGGGCGTGAGCGCGGCTAAAGCGGACATCAACGGAAGTGAAGAGCAGGTGGCGGCGCAGGTGGCGCGCGGCTACCTGGCGGCGATGCGGGCGGACGCCGACGTGGAGGCGGCGAAGGCCAACGTCGCGCTCTCCGAGGCGGTGTTGAAGCAGGCCGAGAATCAGAAGACGGCGGGCACCGGCACGGGCATCGAGATCACGCGGGCGCGGGTGCAACTGGCCAACGACCGGCAGCGCCTGCTGGTGGCCGAAAACGCGCGGCGCGCCGCAGGTCTGCAACTGCTGCGCGCAATCGGGCTGCGGCTGGACACCGATCTGATGCTGACGGACAAACTGCGATACATCCCGGTGGACGCGGTGACGCTGGAGCAGGCCAAGGCACGGGCGATGAAGGAGCGGCCCGATCTGGAGGCGCAGCAGGAGCGCGAGTCGACGGCGCGCCTGTCCGCGAGGGCGATGAAAGTGGAGCGGCTGCCGACGCTGGCTGCGTTCGGCGATTACGGGGCGAGCGGCACGGGGTTCGACAGCGCGCTGCCCACCCGCACGGTAGGGATCTCGGTGCGCGTTCCGTTGTTCGACGGAGGGAGACGCGATGCGCGGCGGGCGGAATCGGCGTCGCAGTACCGCGCCGAGAAGGTGAGGACCAACGACTTGAAGGAACAGATCGAACTGGATGTGCGGCTGGCGCTGGACGCGCTGCGTTCGGCCGAAGAACAGGTGAAGGTAGCGAGGGAAGGGCTGGAACTGGCGGAGAACGAGCTGGCGCAGGCGCGGCGGCGGTACGACGCGGGCGTGGCGGTGGGCGTGGAAGTAACCGACGCGCAAAATCGCCTGGAGCGGGCGCGCGACAACCAGACCACCGCGCTTTACAACTACAACGTGGGCAGGATCGACCTGGCGCAGGCGATGGGCGCGGTCCGCCAGAGCGTGGAATAGGGTTTATATGAGCGGAAAACGAGTTGCGATTGGCGTCTTCATCCTGGCGGCTGCCGGCGGGGCGCTCTGGTATTTTCGCGGGATGAAAAGGACGCCGGAAAACCGATTGATGGTTTCCGGCAACATCGAGCTGAACGAAGTCAACATCGCGTTCAAGACCGCGGGGCGGCTGGTCGAGCGCACGGTGGACGAAGGCGACGCGGTGAAGAAGGGGCAGGTCATCGCCCGGCTGGACCGCGATCAGCTGCCAGGCGCAGCGCGAGCGCGAGGTGGCCGGACTGGCATCGAGCGAAGCGCAACTGGCGCAGGCGCAGACCGCGGTGGAGTACCAGCGGGCGGCGCTGGCGGCGGATCTGGAGACGCGCCGCGCCGACGTAGTCGCGTTCGGAAGCGCGGCTGGCGGAGCTGCAGAACGGCGCGCGGCCGCAGGAAAAACTGGATGCCAAGGCGGCGGTGGACGCGGCGGCAAGCGAAGCTGGAGCGCGCCCGCCGGGATTGGGAGCGCGCGCAGACGCTGTACAAGAACGACGATATTTCCACCGCGCAATACGATCAGTACCGCAACCGCTTCGAAAGCGCGCAGGCCGTGCTGAAGCAGGCGAGGGAGCGGGAGGCGCTGGTGCTGGCCGGTCCGCGGGTCGAACAGATCGACGCGCAGGTTGGTCAGGTTGCGCGGGCGCAGCGGCGCGTCAAGATGGCGGAGGCGAACGCGCTGGAATTGAAGCGGCGCGAGCAGGAGATCGCCACGCGGCGGGCCGAGATCGCGCGCTCGCAAGGCCAACCTCGCGCTGATCGACTCGCAGCTCGCCGATACCGTGGCGACGTCGCCGGTGGATGGCGTGGTGCTGGTGAAGGCGGCGGACGCCGGGCGAAGTGCTGGCGCCCGGGCACGACGGTGGTCACGGTGGGCGACATCGATCATCCGTGGCTGCGCGGCTACATCAACGAGACCGACCTGGCGAAGGTGAAGCTGGGATCGAAGGCGCGGGTGACCACCGATTCGTATCCGGGCAAGGTCTACAACGGGCGCGTGACGTTCATCTCCTCGCAGGCGGAGTTCACGCCCAAGCAGATCCAGACCCAGCAGGAGCGGGTCAAGCTGGTGTACCGCATCAAGATCGAGGTGGAGAACCCGGGCCGCGAGCTGAAGTCGAACATGCCGGCCGACGCCGAGATCGTGCTGGAGCCGTAATGGAGCAGATCACCTTGGATCCGATCGCATGGAGCCGATCATCGAGACCCGCGGCCTGACGAGGCGCTTCGGCGAACTGACGGCGGTGGATCATCTGGACCTGACGGTGGCCAAGGGGGAGATCTTCGGGCTGGTGGGGCCGGACGGCGCGGGCAAGACCACCACGCTGCGCATGCTGTGCGGCCTGATGGACCCGACCGAGGGCAGCGCGCGCGTGGCCGGGCCACGACGTGGCGCGCGAATCGCGGGCGGTGAAAGACCAGATCGGCTACATGGCGCAGCGCTTCGGCCTGTACCAGGACCTGACCGTGGAAGAGAACATGATCTTCTACGCGGACCTGTTCGATATCACCGGGCAAACGCGCGCGGACCTGACGGCGCAATTGCTGCGCATGACGCGCATGGAGCCGTTTCGCGAGCGCCAGGCGGGCAAGCTTTCCGGCGGCATGAAGCAGAAGCTGGCGCTGATGTGCACGCTGCTGCACCGTCCGCAGATTCTGTTCCTGGACGAGCCGACCAACGGCGTGGACCCGGTTTCGCGCCGCGATTTCTGGGCGATTCTGTACCAACTGCTGAAGGACGGCATCACCATCTTCATGACCACGGCCTACCTGGACGAGGCGGAGCGCTGCAACCGCGTCGGGCTGCTGCACAAGGGCAAGCTGATCCGCTGCGCGACGCCGGAGGCGATGAAGGCGGAGACCGGCTCGAAGAACCTGGAAGGCGCATTCATCAAGACGATTCACGCGGTGGAAGGAGTGGCGCGGACATGAATTCGGTGGAGATTCGGGATCTGGTGAAGACGTTCGGCAGGTTCGTGGCGGTGGACCACGTTTCCCTGGAGGTGGCGAAGGGCGAGATCTTCGGCTTCCTGGGGCCCAACGGGGCGGGGAAATCGACCACCATCCGCATGCTGTGCGGGCTGCTGACGCCGACTTCGGGACGCGCTTCGGTGAGCGGGTTCGACGTGGCACGGCAGCCGGAAGAGATCCGCCGCACGATCGGCTACATGTCGCAGAAATTTTCTCTGTACGACGATCTGACGGTGGAGGAGAACATCGATTTCTTCACCGGGATCTACGGCGTTCCGCAAGCCACGACGGGCGGAGCGCAAGGGCTACGTGCTGGAAATGGCGGACCTGACGGAGCGGCGCGGCGCCCTGACGCGGACCCTGTCCGGCGGCTGGAAGCAGCGCCTGGCGCTGGGCTGCGCGATTCTGCACGACCCGCCGGTGCTGTTCCTGGACGAGCCGACATCCGGCGTGGACCCGCTGGCGCGCGGCGCGTTCTGGGACCTGATCCACGACCTTCCGAAACCGGCCACACGATCTTCGTCAGCACGCACTACATGGACGAGGCCGAGTACTGCCACCGTCTGGCGCTGATGTATCGCGGCAAGGTGATCGCGCTGGGCACGCCGGCGGAGTTGAAGGCCGGGCTGACGGAGCACAGCCTGCTGAACCTGGACACCTCGGACCCGCTGGAAACCATGCGCGCGCTCGAAGGGCTGGCGGGCGTGCGCGACGTGGCGGTGTTCGGCGGCGGGCTGCACGTCACGGTGGACGATGCGGAGGCGACGCAGCGCACGGGTGCGCGAACGGCTGGCCGCGCGAGGCATCGAACGTGCGCAAGCTGGAGCAGATCGAGCCCTCGATGGAGGATGTGTTCGTGGCCCTGATCGAGGCCGAGGAGAGGAAGGCGGCATGAGCTACCGCCGCGATGCGCGCGATCTGCGTGAAGGAATTGCACCACATCACGCGCGATTCGCGCAGCCTGGGCATGGCGCTGGCGCGTGCCGGTGCTGATGCTGCTGCTGTTCGGTTCGCGCCTGAGCCTGGACGTGGACCGCATTCCCACGATGATCTACGACCAGGACGGACGGCGGCGAGCCGCGAGCTGATCCGCGCAGTTCGAGGGGTCGCGATTCTTCGAAATCCGCGGCATGGTGAGCGATTACGCCACGATCGAGCGCGAGCATCGACCGCAGCCGCATCCTGATGGGCGTGGTGATCCCGCGCGATTACTCGCAGCGAACTCGGCGCCGGCCGCGAGGCCCAGGTGCAGCTGCTGCTGGACGGCAGCGATTCCAACACCGCTTCGATCGCGCTGGGCTACGCGGAATCGCTGGTGCGCAGCTACTCGCTGGCAGCTGCGCACCGAGGCGCTGAATCGGCGCGGCGGCGAGCACCTCGCGCCGCCGGTGGATGCGCGACTGCGCGTCTGGTACAACAGCTCGCTGGAATCGAAGAACTACGTGGTGCCGGGGCTGATCGCGGTGGTCCTGCAGATCATCGCGGCGCTGCTGACCTCGCTGACCATCGCGCGCGAGTGGGAGATGGGGACGATGGAGCAGATTCTCTCCACGCCGCTGCGTCCGGCGGAGATGGTGCTGGGCAAGATGCTGGCGTACTTCGTGGTGGGCGTGGCGGACGCGGCGATCTGCGGTGCTGGTGGGAGTGTTCGTCTTTCGGGTGCCGTTCCGCGGCAGCCTGCCGCTGCTGGCGGTCTCCACCTGCGTGTTCCTGTTCGGCGCGCTGTTCTGGGGGATCTTCATTTCGGCGGTGGCCAAGACGCAGGTGGCGGCTTACCAGATGGGGATTCTGAGCTCGTTTCTGCCGGCGTTCCTGCTCTCCGGCTTCGTCTACTCGATCGAGACCATGCCGTGGGTGATTCAGGTGATCACGCACATCGTTCCGGCGCGCTATTTGGTCACCATCCTGAAGGGCATTTTCCTGAAAGGCGTGGGGCTGAGCGTGTTGTGGGGCGAGCTGGGATTTCTGGCGCTCTACGCGGTGATCGTCTTCCTGCTGGCCACGCGCAAGCTGAACCAGAAGCTGGCTGTAACACTATGTGGGAACGGATTTTCGTCATTCTTCGCAAGGAATTCATCCAGGCGCTGCGCGAGCCGCGCATGCGTGTGCTGCTGTTCGTGCCGCCGATGGTGCAGTTGATCGTCTTCGGCTTCGCGGTGAACCTGGACGTGGACCACGCGCGCATCGCGCTGGATGGACATGGACCGCACGCCGCAGAGCCGCGAGCTTGCGCGACCGCTTCACCGGGTCGGGCCGGTTCGACATCGTGGCGCGCGCCGGCAAAGCGAAGAGGACGTGCAGCGCATGCTGGATCAGCGGCGAGGCGCAGGCGGTGGTGCGCGTGCTGCCGCGGCTTCGCGCGCGACCTGGCGCGCGGCCGCGAGCACCGAGGTGCAGGTGCTGATCGACGGCACCAACTCGAACACCGCGTCGCTGGTGTCGAGCTACGCGGGTTCGATGATCGCGGAGTATTCCGCGGACGTGATGGAGCGGCAGCAGAGCATCGAAGGTGCTGGCGCGCAGTCCGCGGCGCGCCGGTGAATGTGGCGGCGCCGCAGGTGACGGCGCGCAGCCGCGTCTGGTTCAATCCCGATCTGTACAGCCGCAACTACTTCGTGCCGGGCGTGATCGCCAACATCATCATGATGGTGACGCTGATGCTGACCGCGCTCGGCGATCGTGCGCGAGAAGGAGATCGGCACCATGGAGCAGTTGATGGTGACGCCGGTGCGGCCGATCGAACTGATGCTGGGCAAGACGCTGCCGTTCGCGCTGGTGGGGCTGCTGGACGTGGTGCTGGTGACCGGCGGTGGCGCTGCTGGTCTTCCACATTCCGTTGCGCGGCAGTTTTCTGCTGCTGCTGTGCTGCGCGGCGCTGTTCCTGATGACGACGCTGGGCGCGGGGCTGTTCCTCTCCACGATTTCGCACACGCAGCAGCAGGCGATGATGGCGAGCTTCTTCTTCTCGACGCCCGGCGTTCATGCTGAGCGGCTTCGCCTTTCCCATCCGCAACATGCCGGTGGCGGTGCAGTACCTGACGTATCTGAATCCGCTGCGCTACTTCATGGAGATCGTGCGCGGCATCTTTCTGAAGGGCGTCGGGGATCGAGGTGCTGTGGCCGCAGATGGCTGCGCTGGCGGTGTACGGGGTCGCGGTGCTGGGGCTGAGCGCGATGCGCTTTCAGAAGAAACTGGATTAACCCGGGAACAGCAGTTTCAGGAGCGTGTCCGGCGAGGCGGAAAGGGAGACATGCACCACGCGATCGTCCCGCTGGATCCGGATGGATTGCAACAGGCCGGTGGGCGCGGGCTGACGCATGTTGGTGGCAATCGCCAGGGAGACGATGGCCCGGAGGCTCTGTTCGAAGCGTTGTGCCGCATCGGGCGACGGGCATTGCGCCGCGAGTTCGAAATCGGCGGGATCGCCGGGCTGTACGGCGAGCGTCGCGAACTCGGTATCGTGCAGAAGCTTATTCAGGTTGGCCAGGTTGCCCTGGAGCGGGAGCGCGATACCGCCGCGAAGGGCGATCCAAATGGGTGCGGCGCCGGCGACCGATTCGGCGGGTGCGAGGATTTGCGCGGGTGGATGTGCGGCAGTGGCGGCCGCGATCAGGTTCGGCGCGCCGGAGAGTGCGATATCGGGCGCAATCTGAGTGGCGCCGGGAACGACGCCGCGGGCGATGGCGAGGAGTTCGCCGCCGGAGCAGGCGATCAGGACGTGGCGGGCCCGGTCGAACGGTTGGAGAAACGCGAGGGCGGCGGGAGGCAGGCTGGCATAAAGGGGCGAGCGCGCGGACGCGATCGAGGTCGAGTCCGGCGAGCGCGCTGGTGGCGGCGCGGGACGCGTGCGGAGAGAGCGGGATCGATGGCGTCGGGAGGGGCGGAAGTGCGGCAGGCGGCGAGCATCGCGAGGGCTATGGATGCGGCGGCGCGGGGGCGGATCACCATGTGTTATGATCGCAGAGGAGTACGCGAAAGGCGCGCCCCGCACTTCAGTTTTAGCCCGGAAGGCCACCCTAGCTCAGCTGGTAGAGCGACTGATTCGTAATCAGTAGGTCGCCGGTTCAATCCCGGCGGGTGGCTCCAAAACCATTCAAACCAAAAAAGGTTTCAAGCAAAACGGAGGCATGCACAATCAGGATGCTGGCCACGTCGCGCAATAGATAGGCGTCCGGGGGTCCCCCGGATTACGGCTCAAATGCCCTTCAGCGCGACGGAAGAAGGCATAAGCCTCGCAGAGGTTTGATCCCTTCCTGTCACCGTGAGGAAACGTACATTACTCGTAAGAATATTCTAGCGTCCCGTACTTACTCGACTTAGACTCTGTACCAGGCCATTAGCATGCGAGTCATTCTTATGCTACAAGCTCTGTTGTACTCCGCCGCGGGCATTCTGTTCTTGACTGGGACGTTACACGCGGGACTCGTCACGACGGTCAACGGTACGGGCGATTTCTTGGATCTGTCTCAAAGTTTTGGCTGCTCGGACACCGGCACAACCTCCGCATCCTGCAGTTTTACGAGAGGCGATGTTTTTCTCAATGCGAACGGCTCGTATCAGGCCGAAGCGGAGTACGGCAGCCTGGATGTGACCTCAATGTCAAGTTCATTTGGGCGCGCAGATGCGTCCGGAAGATCAACTGCCAGCTTTGCCGACACGTTCCTCCTTACCGGGGGCATAGGGTCTGGAACTCTGGTCTTTCTGACCGAATATCGGGGACTTACTCAGAGCGAGTCCTGCCCCCCATTCTGCTCGAATGCCACGGTCACACTTAACACGTTCACGGCCAACCCGATAGGGCCTACCATTACCAACCTGTCCTTCAGTTTCACTTTCGGTACCCTGTTCAATCTGAACGGTTCAGCCTCTGCCTATTCCAGCGCGCTGGGCGCTGAGGAAGCGACGACGACCGCACATCTGAAGATCGATTCGATTCAGGTCCTCAATTCCGACGGCGCGCCGATTACGAATTTTGCAGTTACCACAGGCTCGGGTGCGAACTACGCCTTTGTTGTGCCGGAACCCGGCACCTTTGCACCCGTCATATTCGTACTCATAGCGCTGGTGGCCATGCGCCGCAAGTTATGCCGATTTCTTTTCCCCCTATAGCCACGCGCCCGTCGGCTTGGCAGTATTACCAAACATGCGCTTGCTCACCCGCTGGAAATTTGTGGCATAACTCGACGTTCAAATTTTTCTCCTTGACTCAACGGGACAAATACCCGAGACTGTTTGGGACTGGTCGACGAGACAAGGGAGAAGTAGTTGTAAATATGGCTAATACGGATCACTGGTTTTCTCAAAAGCGAGGATGCGATCAATGAAGGCTAATTCATATGGCCGAGGCTTTGTTGTTGCAGTTGCGTTACTGACCGTGGCGAGCGTAGCGAAGGCCGCGCCAATCATGATCTTTAACACAGGCACGCTCTTCAACGGCGCGGTCGCGCCCGATGGAACCATAGGAGATCCGCACTACACCCTTGTTTCCGCGCCGGGAGGATCAACCACCGTTCGGGTTCGCACTGCGGGGGCATTTCCCATTCCACCATGGGTTGGGAATGACGCATTGTCTGCCTGGATTGGACCGAACAATGACAATTCGCTGGATGGCCTGCCCGGCGATTACGATTATCGGACCACCTTTGACCTGACCGGACTCGACCCCTCGACTGCGATCCTCACAGGGACTTGGGCAATGGACAATGCAGGCACAAGCATCCTGCTGAATGGTGTTGCGACAGGCATTACGAGGCTGGACCCGATGCTTACGGGCGACACCTTTATGACGTTCGCCAATTTCTCGATCACCAGCGGCTTTGTTGCCGGCGTGAATACCCTGGACTTTATTATCAACAATGGTAAGGTCAATGGCGGAAACTCACCCAACCCGACCGGCTTGAGGGTGGAGATTTCGGGAACGGCGGCGGCGTCGTCGGTTCCGGAACCGGCTTCGCTCGTATTGTTTGGTGCGGGATTCGCAGGCGTGTATCTGCTTGGACGAAGACGGGGTTGGACTGCGGTCTCACGAGGCGCTCGTACAGTCTAAGTTCAAAGACGCCCTGGTAGTCTTACTTGGACGTTGCCTGGTGCCGCGCGGCGAGCGCGGCTCCGTCAACATGGCGGAGGACTCTCAACATGCTTTCCCATTCGCCGGGGCTCAAAGCGGCGCGTAGCTTGCGCTGGGCCCGCTTCCATCCCGGTTCTGTCGCGGCGAGGATCCTTTTGCCGGCTGAGGTCAGACGATAGCTCCGCTCGCGTCGGTCTTGGGTTGGCTCAGGTTCGATCCAACCGTGCTTTTTCATCAGCCCCAGGTTGCGCGACGCGGTGGTCTTGTCCATACCGAGGGCGAGCCCTAACGACGTCTGAGTAGATCCGGGACGGCAGTTCAACACGGAGAGCAGCGAGAATTGCGCCGGCTCCATGGATCCGCCCATTTCGTGGCTGTAGAGTTGGGTTACGAGGCGGGCGGTCCTGCGAATGCTCGCGCACGCGCAGTTGAGGTCGAGGAGCGGGTGCGGGACGGGTTCGAATGGTTCGGACATCGCCTGGATTATTGAGCCGGCTGTGTCAGCAGCAGACGCAGGGGATTCAGCGGACCGAGCGTCACGTAGTCAAAGGACGCGAAGTTCGCTTTTACGAGCGGCAGGGTTTCCAGAATGGCCTTAGCCTCGTCGACTGTCTTGCAATCGACGAGGAAGACAACGCCTTTGCCGTCGCCGCGGCTGTACCACTGCTGGATTTTGCCATCGAGGTAAAGGGCCACAGTTTCGCGAACTTCGGACTGCATGACCTTCTGGATTTGATCCCGGGTAACGCCTGGTTTGAGGGAAAGCGTCGCGAGCACGTGGGTGACTTTCGGCGTGGTGGGGGTCTGGGCGAATAGCGAGGTTGCTGCGATCGCCAGAAGCAGGAAGCGGGTACCGCCAGGTAGTTGCATATACAACGAGTATAATCCATCACTGCTCTACGGATAGAGGAGACCGGCTATCCTTCCTCCTCCCTCGACCAGGGAACGTTCTCTGAGTACACGACCTTCCTCCTCTCCGGCTGGCTCGCTCACACTCCCGGCAAAGGCGCAGCGAAGACTATTGCGGCCGGCCTGTTTACGATGAAACCCGGCGCGTTGCGGGAGCTACACTGGCATCCAAACGCTTCCGATTGGCAGTACTACATCAGCGGAACCGGAAGGATGACGGTGTTCGCCTCGGCCGGCGAGGCTCGCACGATGGATTACAGAGCCAACGATGTAGGCTTCGTCCCGCAGGTTGCCGGGCACTATATCGAAAATACGGGGAATGACGACCTGGTCTTCCTCACGCTTTTCAAGACCAGCGTTTTTTCCGAGGTCTCTCTCAATCAATGGCTACGCCGGCTTCCCGTGCAAATTACACAGCAGCACCTGCATCTGGACGCGGCCGAAATCGCCAGGATTCCGGACACGAGCGACAATATCTTTCGCCAGTAGGAGAGCGCATGGGCTGAAAACGCCTGCGAGCTGGGCGGAGGCCTTTCCTTCGAGATCACGTCTTCGATTGGGCTGGCATCAGGCCGGCCTCTCTCTGATTGACTTGGCCGCATGCCTCATCGCGTGCACAAACGCGCTTGCATCCTGCGCCGCCGCAGCGCACGGGCGGCAAGTGAGACAGTGAGCTGCGAACTCGAGCGACTGGGCGGGAGCCAGGCGCTTCATGACATAGGCCTCAGCGGTTTCACCGATCTCAAGCGGGCAGGCCGGGTTGGGAAAACAAGGCATTGTAATGAACTTATCGGCCGGTCCAGACGCAGTTTGGAGCGGGCACCGTTCTTCAAGAATTTCGCCTTTTGGCCGACGAGGTAAGAGAGAGAGTCACCCGATGGCGAATTTCATCCCGATGATTGGCCTGGATCCCGCGGAACTGGTTAGTGTCCGCACGTTAATCTACCTGCTCCGCCACCCGGACCCGGTTGTACCCGAATTGGCGCTTCAGGCTTTGAGCTACCTCGAAGCGAGAGCGTCCGGCAGGGGCATTGACTCGGCGGAAGCCGGGCCGGCGCCCCCGATCCAAGATTCGGCGTAGGAATCGCCGCAGTGCATGTACAAGGGCACTCGCTCTCGCGACAATCCGAGATGCGGCGTGCGACTTGGCTCCGAACCGGCAGACGGTCTCGTGGCGGGGCATTTGTGACGGAAATCGTACAGCCTTGCCGGCTGCGGCGGGTGACAATGGTTGAGTGGCAGTGGATCGCGAACGAAGGGCTCAAATTCGCCGCAAGTCGATGCAGGGCACTTTGCTGTTCGCCTTCGGCATTCTAGCGGCGATTGGGTTCGCGGTGACCGGCTACGTTTGGGTGATTGCAGCGTCCGCGCTTTTCCTGATCGCCGGTGTGATTCTGCTCTACCAGGTAGGCAAGTCCCTACCGTGATCTCACGTTCCTTCAGGCTTTGCGGCGTTTTCTCCGGCAGGCCCAGCTTTCGCAGAGTCAGGCTTCTTCGCCTTGAAGACGGCGCCGATTACCAGCGCCACCGGCACTGCGGCGAGGACTGCGTACTTCACCTTGGTGGTGGGCGGTAAAGGCCCGCGCGGGGGTACAACACCAGAGTCGTGTGAGTGGTTGATGGCTTTCCCGATACGCATTTCGGCCAGATCGTACTCGAACTGTTTGCCGCAGTCGAGGCATACCACGTAGCTTTGACTGTGTGGCTGGCCCGCCTTGGTAATGGGAGCAACGGGTCGGGTAAGGCGACGGTGGGAACAACGGAAGAGCATGTTCAGGAGACTGTCGATCACTTGACCCTCCGGATTCGGGGCATGAACCCCTCTTCCATTGTGACAGAGAGGGCCTCAAGTCGCGTACCCGACCGATTTGGTGGTTAGCCGCTTCCCGCCGAGGTACATAAATCCGACTCCAAGCATGCTCACGACGTGGTAGAGCCCATTCCGGTCCAGGGGCGCAAAGGTGTTTATTCCAGCCGCCTGAATTCCCGATGCAAGAAACAGAATCAGAATGCCTGCGATCATTTGCCGCGAGCCGAGCCCGCTGCGAAGGCCAATGATGTTCATGGTCAGGAGGAGCAGCATGACCGGGCTGTAATTCAGGACCACAACCGCAAAGCTGTCCGCCAGCAGAACGGCCACCGCGTATCCCACGAACTGGACCGCTGCCACAATTGACGCGACACGCTGCCACTTCAGCGGGAAGAACTGCTTTGCGGTAGTCATTAGCAGGCAGAAGGTGACTCCTCCGAGAACCATCCAGTCCGACCTCTGGACCAGGTAGCGGGATAGATTGGCCGGTCGAACGAAGCCGTGGTCGATGCCGCCGAGGAACGCTGCCATTCCAAGAAGCAGCAGCACGCCGCAAAAATACCATGCGGCCGAGAATCGGTCTTTCGGCCTTGCGGTCATCCTCCCGGCGAGAAAAAGCGCCTCCGCGGCGAGGAGGAAATCGGTGATGGCGGTAATCGCTTCGGCAGTCATGGGCTGCATTGAGATGGTACATCAGCGCAACGGGTGCGATGCGCCCACTGCCGGGCTGAGCATCGATAATAGAACATCAGGAGCTAAATGAGTTGACCGGAATTCCGTGGAAGCGTACAGTTCTGGCCCTGTTCCTCTTTGGCACGGCCTTCGGGTACCTGGAGGCGGCGGTGGTGAGCTACCTGCGAGAGTTGCACGAGCCGGCGCGGCAGCGATTTCATCCGGGCCGGTCCCGCGCCGACCTGTTTCCACTGGCTACGCTGGATCAGCTCCGCGAGACGGGAATCGAGCAGACTCAGACACTGGCCATTGAGGTGGGGCGGGAGGCTGCCACGATCGTTATGCTGGCCGCCGTTGCGTTCGCGGTGGCGCGGAATTCCGGCGAGTGGGCCGCCGCTTTCGTCATCACGTTCGGGATCTGGGACATTACGTTCTACGTCTTTCTCAAGCTGCTGCTGGGCTGGCCCGCGTCGCTGTTTACGTGGGATATCCTGTTCCTGGTTCCCGTGCCGTGGGTGGGCCCCGTGCTGGCTCCGGTGTTGGTATCCGTCGTGATGATCGCGGCCGGCGTGTGGCACCTTCGCGAGCAGGCGCGTGGAAGATTGACAGCGATCGGCGCGGCAGAGTGGGGCGGGATCCTGGCTGGGGCGGCGATCATCATCATCTCGTTTGCGATGGATTATCGGAGCATCATGGCGGGCGGCATGCCGGGCCGGTTTCCCTGGGAAGTGTTTTTCGCCGGGCTGGGCGCCGGTGTGTTGAGCTACGCGAGGGCGGCGCGGCGACAATGCTGACGCATTCGGTAAACTGTCTACCTGGGGGGAATGAATGTACGATTTCAAGGGGCCGGCACTGTGGACCCTACCGATTCTGGCGGCGGGCGCAGTGTTTCTGGCCGCACAGGAGCCCACGGTAAGCGGGACCGGAACTGCCCGGTCGAGCGGCGCCAGCGCGGCTGCGATTGCGGGATCGAAGGAAGATCCGGCAGCCGTGGAGCGCGGCGGCAAACTCTTCGTCGCCAACTGCGGAGGCTGCCACGGTGCTACGGGGCGAGGCGGTGTGGGAGCGCCCGACCTGGTTCGTTCGATCCTGGTGCTGGATGACGAGAAGGGCATTCTGATCTCTCCCGTGGTCCGCAATGGACGGCCTGAACAGGGTATGCCGCCGTCGAACCTGACGGAGGCACAGATTGGTGACATTGTCGCGTGGCTTCACGTTCAAACGTACGCCGCGGGTCATCGCGCGACGTATGCCTTCCAGGATGTGCTGACCGGCGACCCGAAACGCGGCGAGGCATACTTTCAGTCCGCCGGCACGTGCCACACCTGCCACTCGCCCACAGGGCGACCTGAAGGGAGTGGGCGGCCGATACGATGCGTTCACATTGCAGGCGCGGTGGCTGAATCCGCGAGGCGGCCGGGGCGGACGCGGGGGGCGAGGCGGCGCCAGTTCGGCGAGGAGCGCCATTACGGTCACTGTGACGCCGGCTGCGGGGCCTCCGGTATCGGGTACGCTCGATCGCGTTGACGACTTCAGCGTCTCGCTGCGCGACGCGTCGGGCGACTACCATTCCTTCACTCGCGATGGCGCGAATCCGAAAGTGGAAATTCACGATCCACTAAAGGCGCACAGCGAACTTCTCGGCAAGTACAACGATGCCGATATCCACAACGTAACTGCTTATCTGGTGACACTGAAATGAACATCCGGCGATTCGTATTCTTCGCGTGCCTGGCTGCGCTTCCCTGCGTGATGGTTGGACAGGGGCTGACCCAGGACGTCCTGTTGAAGCAGCCGACCGACGCCTGGCCGACTTACAACGGCGATTACTCCGGCCGCCGTTTCAGTCCGCTGACGCAGATCAATTCCTCCAACGTCCATACGCTGTCGCTGGCCTGGGCCACGCGATTTTCCGCGGGGGGCGGCGGGCGCGGCGGCGGGGGGGCGGCGCCGGCCGGCGGCGGCGCGGTGCAAATCAAGTCGACGCCGCTGATGGTGAACGGCATCCTGTATTTCTCCTCGCCCAACAATGTTTGGGCGGCGGATGCGCGCACCGGGCGCGAGTTGTGGCATTACCAATACCCGGCAAATACCGGCAGCACGATCGGCAATCGCGGCGTCGGCATGTATGGCAACTGGCTGTTCTTCGAGACTCCCGACAGCAACCTGGTGAGCGTGGACGCGAGCACCGGCAAGGAACGCTGGAAGGTGCGCATCGCCGACCCGAAGCTGGACTACACCTCCACGGTGGCGCCGGTCGTGGTCGGCAATCACATCCTGGTGGGGATCGGCGGCGACCATCTCGACAATCCGGGCTTCCTGGAATCGCGCGATCCGGAGACCGGCGCGCTGCAATGGAAGTGGTGGACGACGCCGCGCAAAGGCGAGCCGGGCATCGAGACGTGGCCGGACGAGCACGCTGCGGCGCACGGTACCGGGATGGCATGGATTCCCGGGACGTACGATCCCGAGCTCAACCTGTACATCGTGGGCACGGGCAATCCCAATCCGGTGATGGCCGAGAAGAGCCGCAAGGGCGACAATCTCTACACCTGCTCGATTGTGGCGATCAACCCCGACACCGGCAAGATGGTCGTGGTACTTCCAACCTTCGCCGCACGATACTCACGATTGGGATGCGGTCGAGACGCCGGTGATCTTCGACGGAACGATCGACGGGAAGCCGCGCAAGCTGGTGGCGCAGGCCAGCCGCAACGGCTACTTCTTTGTGCTCGATCGTGCGACCGGCAAGCAGATTGTGACCACGCCGATGCTCGATTCGTTGAACTGGGCGAAGGGACTCGATGCGAAGGGCCAGCCGATTCCGGATCCCGCGAAATTCCCCACGACGGATGGAGTGCTGGTTTCGCCGGCTACGGGCGGGGCCACCAACTGGCAGTCGCCGAGTTTCGATCCGGACACCGGTCTGTTTTACGTCGGCACGACGAAGACCTACAGCATGTACTACCTGACCGACACGGACGACCATCCGGTGGGATGGGGTGGGCTGGATACCAACGTGGGCAACTGATGGCAACGCGCTGCTGGCGATCGACTATCGGACCGGCAAGATCGCGTGGCGGCACGATTGGCCCAGCGGCGGCGGGTGTCACGCACATGCTGACGACTGCGGGCAAATTGCTGTTCACCAGCAACGGATCGAATTTGATCGCGTTCCATCCGGCGACTGGAAAGATTCTGTGGCATGCGGGTCTGATGGCGAATCCGAGCGCCGGTCCGATCACCTACTCGTTGGATGGCAAGCAATATGTTCTGGTGGCCGCGGGTGACGGCCTGTACGCCTTCACGGTGAATCAGCCCGCGAATGAAACGGTTAGGTCATCAGGAGTGCTTGCGTGCACCCTCCGCGGGGCGTTAGTCTGACTGCAGATGACCAGCAGAAGAACGTTCGTGCAAATGGCGGCCGGCGGAGGCCTGGCCTACGCTTCCCGATCTTTCGCCTTGGCGGCGAGCGATAAGATTCAGGTTGGTTTTATTGGGCTGGGCGGACAGGGGACGTCGCGCCTCAAAGAGTTCATGCGGCAGCCCGACGTGGTGGCGGCTGCCGTCTGCGATCTCGATCAAAAGCACCTGGACGCCGCCGCGGCGGCGGTGGAGAAGACGCAGGGTCACAAGCCCGAGCCAATATCACGATTTCCGCAAACTGCTGGAGCGCAAGGATCTGGATGCCGTGATGGTGGCGACGCCGGATCACTGGCACGCGCTTCCCACCATCCATGCCTGCCAGGCGGGCAAGGATGTGTTCGTGGAGAAGCCGCTGGCGTACTCGATCGGCGAAGGCCGCGCCATGGTGACCGCGGCGCTCAAGAACAAGCGCATCACGCAAATGGGGAACCACATTCACAACGATCGCCCGACGTACCGGCGCGTGGTGGAGGTGATCCAGTCCGGCGCACTCGGCAAGCATCCGCGCGTCGATTGTTCGCTGGTGACCGGCAGCACGCCGATCGGCAGGGCCGCCGATACGGTAGCCGCCGCCCGAACTCGATTACGAGTTCTGGCTCGGGCCCGCGCCGAAGCGCCCGTACAATCCGCTGCGCTCGCATTTCACTTATCGCTATTTCTGGGACTATTCGGGCGGGGCATTGATCGATTTCTGGTGCCACTATACCGACGTCGTGCACTGGGCGCTGGACCTGCAAGGCGCCCAAAAGTGTTTCGGCAGCCGGCGGGCGCTGGGGCGTGGACGATGCCGGCGAAACGCCGGACACCTGGAGGTGGTCTCCGAATACCCGAACCTGATTCTGACCTGGACGCTCCATCCGCAGGGGCGGCCGGGCTTCGATGCGATGGGCAGCAGCGTGATTTTCGAGGGCTCGGCAGCCACCCTGGTGACCAACTACAACCGGTACGAGGTGTATGTGAAGGGGAAGAAGGAGGAGTCCTTCCGGCCACCGGCGCCGACCATCCCCGATTCGCCCGGGCACATCCGCGAATTTCTGAACTCCATCAAGTCGCGGCAGCGCACCACCTGCGACATCGAGTACGGCCACCGCGTGACCAAAGGCGGGTTGCTGGCCAACATCGCCTACCGCACCGGCGAGCGCCTCTCTTGGGATGATGGGCACGAGCGTTTTACCGGTCAGACCCGCGCCAACCAGTACGTGACGCGGCAACTACCGCAAGCCCTGGAAGCTGGGCTGACCGGGCCGCATCGGGACGTGAAACCTGCGACAATACGCTACGGTTCGCCGGAATTCGAGGATTACGCATGATGAAGAGGCTTTCGATCTTCTTTGCGCTGGCTGCCGCCACGCTTGCTGCCGCGGACTTTCCGCAGGCCGAAATCTCCAACGGCACGGTCCACGCCAAACTCTATCTGCCGGATGCGGAGCAGGGCTACTACCGCGCCACGCGCTTCGATTGGTCGGGCCAGATCGCCAGCCTCGAATTCCAGGGCCACAACTATTTCGGCAAGTGGTTCGACCGCTACGATCCGAAGCTTCACGACGCCATCCTGGGTCCGGTGGAAGAGTTCCTCACCAACGGTAAGGGTCTGGGATACAATGACGTGAAGGCCGGCGAGAGCTTCGTGAAGATCGGCGTCGGCGCGGTCCGCAAGCCCGAGGAGCGGGCCTTCCGCCAGTTCAACACCTACGAAATTACCGATTCCGGAAAGTGGACGGTCAAGAAGTTCCCGGACCGCGTGGAGTTCACCCAGGAATTGCACGACACCGCGGGCTACGCGTATCTCTACAAGAAGACCGTCCGCCTGACCAAGGGCAAGCCGCAACTCGTGTTGGAGCACAGCCTCAAGAACACAGGCACGAAAGTGATCGAGACCAGCGTCTACGAGCACAACTTCTACATGATCGATGGCAAGCCCGCCGGTCCGGATTACACGGTGAAGTTTCCCTTCGACGTGCGCGCCACGGCAGACCTGAAGGGCATGGCGGAAACCCGCGGCAAAGAGTTCACCTATCTGAAGGAATTGCCGAAGGGGCCGTCTGTGTACACGGCGCTCGAAGGCTTCGGCAACACGCCAAGGATTACGACATACGCGTGGAGAATCGGGCGGCGAAAGCCGGCGTCCGGCAGACTTCAGACCGGCCGCTTATCGAAGCTGGTCTTCTGGTCGATCCGGTCCACGGTCTGTCCGGAAGCTTATATCGACATGCGCATCGAGCCCGGTAAAGAATTCACCTGGCGGATCGCTTACGACTTTTACACTCTTCCCGAATCGGGAGCCAAATAACCATGAAACTAATCTCGAAACTACTTCTTTCGGCGGCGGCGGCTCGCCTGCATGTTGCCCAGCGGTATCGCGCAGCCTGCCAAGGCTGCCAAGGGCGAGTACATCGCCTATGTCGGCACTTACACGCGTCCCAATAAGAGCAAGGGGATTTACGCGTGGCGCTTCCAAGCGGCCACCGGGAAACTCACTCCGATCGGCCTGGTGGGCGAAACCGCGAGTCCTTCGTTTCTGGCCGTCCACCCGAATCGCAAGTTCCTGTACGCGGTGAACGAAATTTCCAATTATGAAGGCAAGAAGGCGGGCAGCGTCAGCTCGTTCGCCATGGACACGAAGACGGGCCAGTTGAAGCTGCTGAATACCGTGTCTTCGCGCGGCGACGGTCCGTGCCACCTGGCGCTGGATCCCGACGGGCAAATGGCTGTACGTCGCCAACTATGGCGGCGGCAGCGTGGCCGAATACCCGGTGCACGACGATGGTTCGCTGGGCGAATCCTCCGCCTTCGTGCAGCACACGGGCTCGAGCGTGAATCGCGGGCGCCAGTCCGGTCCGCACGCGCACTCGACGGTACTCTCGCCGGACGGCAAGTCGGTCTTCGTAGCCGACCTCGGGCTGGATGAGATTCTCTCCTACAAGGTGGGTGGACTGACGCCGAACGACCCGCCATTCACCAAGATTGCGCCGGGCGCCGGTCCGCGCCACCTGGCGTTCACGCCGAACGGCAAGTTCGCTTACGTCATGACGGAAATGACGGCGAGCGTGGTTGCCTTCAAATATGCCGGCGGCAAGTTCGAGGAGTTGCAGACGCTGCCCACCGCCGAGATGAGCCCGAGCGTGAGCGGCGCCGAAATCGCCGTGCATCCCAGCGGCAAGTTCGTCTACAGCTCCACGCGCGGAGCGAACCTCATCGACGGTCTTCGCCATCGACACTGCGAAGGGTACGCTTACGCCGGTCGAACGCACTCCCTCGGGCGGCAAGACGCCGCGCAACTTCGCAATTGACCCGACGGGCGCGTTTCTGCTGGCCGCCCACCAGGATTCCGACAACATCGTGGTCTTCCGGATCGATGCCAAGACGGGCAAACTGACCCCACCGGCGACACACTGGAAGCCGGCAATCCCGTCTGCGTCACGTTCGTCCCGGCGCAGTAACGCCTGGTTCAGGCACAGGGGTAAGGACAGTGCGGATCGTCGCCACGGGCGGTGTGAAGAGCGAAAGCTGATCCGGGTCGGCGAAGACGGCCTCGAAGTCCGAAGGAGTAAAAGCTCGCTCCAGCCGGGCGGCGAACGTCTCGCGCAGCACACACGCATAGTGGTGGACATCATAATCCCGGCGATCCGCGCTTTCGGAGGAGACGGTTTCGTCCTCGGACTCCTCGATGACCCCGCCGGAACCGGACCTCGTACGATAGACGCGGATCCGATCGCCGACACTCCACGAAGTACGGCCGCTCGCGAGCATGGCTTCGTACGGTAGCTCGCGCCGCGTGTCGCGGGTCGCCAGGTAGAGCGGCCGGCGTTTTCGTGAGCCGCACGCTGGAGCGACACCTCGTAGGCGGGCAGCTCGCGCCGGCGTAGAGAATCCAGGACGGCGACATAGGTGTCGCGGACCCTTTCGACATCGCCCTCGAGCAGCGGCACGATCGCGCGCCGGAGGAATGCTTCGCCGAAGGGCTCGGCACGGCTGGAACGGAAAGCCACGCCGCGCAGGTGGAGCGAACCATCGTACCCGAGCAGCGCGTAGTTCTTCGGCTCATGCGACAGCATAGCGGCATACCGGCCGTCGAATTCCAGGTGCGCCATGCGGCGGGAGTAGCGCGGCCACCTCCGCCACCACCCGCCGTTCATCCGTTTCCCCCCAGCCTTCGGGCACCGCGAAATAAACTCCGTCGGTGTCGGCCTCGAGCAGGGTAACGCCGCGGGCGGCAAGTTCGCGGCACATCAGCGCGAGCGTTTCGCGGCCGCGCCGGGTCACCTCGTTGGCCGCGTGTACGTCCGCGAAGCGGGTCAGGCCGCCGCCCGCGGCAAGGTATCCGTACGCAGAGTTCACCACCAGCTTCATGGCCGCGGACATGGCTTCATGGGCGTAGCGTTCCGCCGAGCCCGCCGGCGCCGCGCGCGCGTTCGCCTTGGCCGACAGTCTCAGCTCGACCAGCCGGTCCACCAGCGCGAGCATGGCGCCGAGGTGGTCGCGCGACGGACCGATCCGATACTCGCGCATCAACGAGGGGTACAGGCTGGCGACGTCCGCCTTCACCACTCGCCGTGCCACGCCCGTGGCGAACAGGTGCAGCGCCGCACCGCTGTGCGGAGTTCCATCGCCGGGCTGGTGGGCGGGCAGCGCCATTCCCTCACGCAGATAAGCGCGCACCAGCAGCGGATCGATCACGCCGGTAGCCGCCCCGGCATCGGCGACCCGCTCATACCTCCTCGGCGCCATTTGCGCCAGCGCGAATGCCGCGCCGCCGAGCATGCGCGCGAGACCGGCAACCTCTTCGACGTCCGAGGCGGCGTAACGGCGGACGCGCGCGGGGTCGGTTGCGTACACCGCATGAATCTGGTCTCCGCGAATGTTCTCGCGGTTCGGTCCGGCGATGCCAAGATGGCGCGCCACCGCTTTGAGCCCGTGATTCGGCAGTTCGCGGGTGGCAAAATCGTAGCGCAGCACGGCATCGAGCGTGTCGATCAGCTCGCGGCCGGGCGCGATGAAGCGGATGCGGCGGGTCGCGTCGTTCCCGGCCGTAGTCCCTCGCCGCGCTCCCCGTTGGCGCAAGCCGGGCGGTCCGATCCGTCCGAGCGCGAGGGGCACACCGAGGATGCGCGCACGACGATCCAGGAACGGCAGGTCGAAGCCATGCAGGTTGTGGTTCTCGATGACGTCGGGATCTGCCGCGCTGACTTTCGCAACCAGCCGGCGAATCAGTTCGGCCTCGCCCGCGTCCCCATCGCTTGCGGCTTCGAGAAGTTCGGTGGCGCCGGACTGGTCGCGGACGGCCACCATGAAGATCCGGTCACGCAGGGGATCGAGTCCCGTGGTTTCGAGATCGAATTGGAGACGGTGCAGACTATCGAATGACAGACCGCGGAAGTAGGTTCGTCCCGTTGCGACGAGGTACTGCTCTTCGGGCGGCAGCGCGAGAAATGTGTCCTTTCCCAAATCCCGCAAGTGGCCGGCACGCCGTCCCAGACGCCGGGACGCGCCTTCCAGTACCGCCGTCGCCAGTACCTTCGCATTGGCGGCGCTTACCAGATACCGCAGCTCACCGGGGCCCTCCAACTCCCGATAGCTTATTAGGCAATCTCCGATTCCCTCGCGGCCGAGTTGGGGTCCAAGATGAAGAAGGTCATCGAGCCGGTCGAGCAGCAGCCACGGCCGGAACCGCTCCTCCTCGCGCACCAGCTCGCCGCTCTCCGGAATCCGGCGCCACACTACCGCGTGTCCGTCACCCTCTGCCCACACGGATACGATTCCCGGCGTCGGATCCCAGCCCCACAGCCATTCATCGCGGCACGGTGACGGCATCCGCGCGTTACCGCTTGATCTGGCTTGTGGAGCGCACCACCAGGGCGATGTCTTCCGCATAAACCGGAGACATCAGCCGGGTTTCCTGGGCGGGTCCGCTCACTTCGAATTTTTCCAGCTTAATGTCCGATCCTCTTCTGGTATCACGCCAGCTTGCGAGGTAGGCGCCGCGGGGCAGTTGAAGCGTGACCGGGCGAGCCGCTTCCGCGCCATCCACCTGGAACTTTGGCTTACCCTCCTTCACGACGCGTGCGTGATGGATGTAGGCGGCATAGAGTTTGCCCGGGTCCTCCAATACGCGCACCGTTGCTCCTTCGGGTCCGCGCACGACCCCCTCGGCGGCGGGCTGCATTCGCCAGAACGGGATCTCATCGAAGAGGGTCCGCAGATATCCCAGTTGGCGCCGCAGGGCCGGACTTCCGCCTCCCGGCGTCGAAGCAGGCGGCGTGAAGGTGCCATCTTCGCGCCCGACGGTGAACGAGTAGTCGAGGTTGTTATAGAGCGCTCCTCCGGCCATTAGAAAATCCCAACCTTGGATCCGGTACGTCGCGTCCGCGGACCCGTCAAACCCCGTCTCATTGTTCCCGATCGCCCGATTGAGCTTCCAATTCATGGCCACGGATGCCGGGGGGCGG
Source organism: uncultured Solibacteraceae bacterium (assembly GCA_963792055.1). Classification (GTDB taxonomy): domain Bacteria; phylum Acidobacteriota; class Terriglobia; order Bryobacterales; family Bryobacteraceae; genus Solibacter. The sequence goes on from CAWBUV010000016.1 coordinate 331,367, forward strand.
GAGTAGTGGAAGTTAAACAGGCTGACCAGGGGATTCGGTTCGCCGATGGCGGTCGATCCGTTCGCCCAGTTCTGGGCGATCAGATGCTTTTTCGCAAAGCCGGACTCGGTTTGCGCGATCACTTTCGAGATGTGTTCCTGCCACGCCAGTGTCACACCCTGAAAGTACGGTTCGTTGCAGATTTCATAATAGACGTTGTCGAAGTCGCGCAGCTCGCTCACAATCTTGCGCACCATGTTGTCCTGGACGTCTGTCAATTGCGCGTTTTTGAGCGCCAGGACATCGGTGCGCGCCACATCGCCGATGCCATTCACGTTGTTGCGGACATTCATGGGACTCACGCTCCACATGCTGTCCTCGTACAGGGGGCAGAAAAGTACGAATTCCACGACTACGCCGCTGCGCCCCGCATGCGCCACGAAATCCTTCAGCCGCGCAAAGTAGGCATCATCCCATTTCGTCAGATCGAACTTGCCGTCGCGCTGCAGCCAGGGAGCAATGAACCTCCCGGCGGCGGGCGCCAGCGTATTACTCGCGATCGCGAAGTTTCCCGCCACCTCGCGGTACGACCCCGAGAAGGTCCGCGTCAAGTTCAGGTGGTCCGCGCGCAGCGTGTCCAGGTAGCGGATGTAGTCGAAGTCCCGGTTTAAGACCGCGCCATAATGCTCGCCCGACGTGACCAACACCGCGGGGCGCCCGGCAAACAGGAAGTAGTGCGGATTATCCGGATGCAAGCGCAAGGGTTGGGCGATCGCCGTGGAAAACGCCACGAGCGCGGCGAACAGCAGTCTCATGGGCACCACTGTATCACCGCGCTCGCCGGCAGTACGCCGGTTGGCAACTGCTATTCCCGCCTTCAGGCGGCGAGTCTGGTAGTCTGCACCGGAGTGGATACTTCGCTTCTCGCCAGAACCGGATAGACCAGGCCCGCGAGCGCAGCACCGGCAATCGGCGCCAGCCAGAACAGCCAGAGCTGTTCGATCGCCCAGCCGCCCACAATCAGTGCGGGGCCGGTGCTTCTGGCAGGATTGATCGAAGCATTGGTCACCGGGATAGCGACGATGTTGGCCAGAGCCAGGCCGAAACCGATCGCGATGGGAGCGAAGCCCTTCGGCGCGCGTTCGTCGGTGGCGCCCAGGATGATCATGAGAAACATGAAGGTGAGCACTATTTCGATCAGCGCGCAGGCGCCGATGGAAAACTGGCCGGGTGAGTGAACCCCATAACCATTCGAGGCGAATCCGCCCGCGAGATCGAAGCCCGGTTGACCGCTCGCGACCAGGTAGAGTACGACGGCCGCGAGAATTGCGCCGATGACCTGGGCCCCAATGTAGGCAGGCAAATCATGTGCCGGAAAGCGGCGTCCGACGGCAAGACCGATGGAAACCGCAGGATTCAGGTGGCAGCCGGATATGTGGCCGATGGCATAGGCCATGGTAAGCACGCTGAGACCGAATGCCAGACCAACACCCAGGAACCCTATACCGAGAACCGGAAACGCCGCGGCGAGCACGGCGCTTCCGCAGCCTCCGAAGACCAGCCAGAACGTGCCGAGACACTCGGCGAACGCCCGTTTCTGCAAAGACATAGGACCTCCCTTGGTCGAATCAGCGATCCACTACGCTTGATGGCAGCGCGGCGGGAATGACGCAAAAAGGGGCTGCCTCGTAGTTAACGTACCGCCGTCCGCAGGCCATCGCTTGCCGGACGGAAATGCGTCCCGCCGTCTTCACTGAGCAGAATCCCCTGATCGGTAGCGACAAAAATGTGGCGCGAATCCGCCGGATCGAAGGCGATGGACCGCACCGTCGCAGCCGACAGGCGGCGCCACGTCGCGCCGCCATCGGGCGAGTGCATCAGGCCGCTGCTGGTGCCGGCAAATACCAAATTGCGGCGGCGAGGGGCGCGGGCGATCACGTACGTTCGAAACTCCCCACCCACGGCCTGTTCCAGATTGGACCACGTGCCGCCTCCATCCAGGCTGCTGTAGATGCCGCTGCAGGCGGCTGCAAAGAGGCGTTGCCGACGGTTCGGGTCGACGTCGATCGAAAAGATGTCGGAGTCTTCCTGCATGCCGCGCGTAAGTCTACGCCAGGTGTTGCCCCCGTCGGCCGTCTTCCATGCCAGATGCGGTGTGCCGGCGTAAAGAATTTTGCTGTTGGTTGGATCGAACGCCAGCGACATCACGGGCTGCGGCCCTGTGGAGCCGGGCGAAGAAAGGTGAGTCCAACTGTCTCCGCCATCGCTTGTCAGGAATACACCATCCTGGGTGCCTGCGGCGACGACACGCGAGTCAACGCTCCAGAAAACCAGGGCCCATACCTGCTTCTGCTCCATCCCCGGCAGCAGTTGCCAGGTGGCGCCTTCATCCACCGTGCGGAAAACTCCGGCGCATTCGGGTGTCTCGCTGGAGACTGCCAGGAAATACACATTGGCCTGTGTGGGATCGATCAGGATCGCATGCAGGGTGGAACGCAGGGCTCCGGGAAATGGCAGCGGACTCCAGGTGTTGCCCGCGTCACGGGAGCGGAACAGTTGGGCATTGGCCGTGCCAACCAGCAGAGTGCCCGGATGGTGTGGGTCGGCCTGAACGAGGGTCACAGGGCCGGGCAATTCCGCGCCGGTCCTTCCATACATCATTGGCGAGAGGGCAAAAGCCGAACATACGAGAGCGATTAGAAGTCCGTTGGGCCGCATACAGTTTTCCTACTTGCCTGGATGCCGCCTGGGCTGGGATAGGTTTACCAAAAGCTGTTCGGCGCACGACCCGGCGGGGTGTTTCCGTAAAAAAATTGGAGCGTGACTCCGCTCGCTGGATCACGCCACTAGGGGTCAAAGTTCCGCTCTTTCGTTCCGAATTCAAGGGGTCATGTCTCGTATGAAGAAGTGCGTGGCGATGATGAGAGCCACCGTCCTGGAAGTGTGAACACCGGCTGCAAGTCGTGGTGTGGTTCGTTCCCCCGGGCAGCAAGCTGCCATCGTTAGCCACGAACCATCAGAGTGTCGCCTCATTGTCTGTGTGTAGCCTGGGTGCCCGAAGCAGGCCCTCCGAAAGCGCTGTCCCCAAGAAAAGGAGTGCTGCTCCGTGCTCGAAATTGTCGCGTTAGCTGCGGGTGCACTGGTTTCGATCGGTGCGGCTACCCTTGGGAGTTGGGCCATCCTGGAACTCCTTCTCCGTCTGGGTGAGACGGCGCAACGGATCAAGACCCGGCGGCAGAAGCGCTGGAGAGATTCCGGCATTTGAAAGGCTTCACTATTCGTCATCAACCTTATACATAGCGACGGCGACTGCCAACTTGTGGGTGTGTCGCCGTGCGGCTCGATGTTCCGTCGGAGCCGTGAACGCGAGTGAGCGTTGGGCAATGCCTCGGAGCGTCATCGCCGAATGCGCGGCGGCAAGTGCTCCCGCGCGCAGAGTCGCGGGTCTTCGGCACTGCCTTCATCTAACGCGATAACGTCGAAACCGCCCACAGATAATATGCATTGTGCGGACTCCAGTACTCTGTGGTCCGCCAATCGAATCCGTTCTGCATGTCGAGAATCGGGGCGTCCTTGGTATTGCCCGCGATACCGTTCATGATCCCGCCCGGAATCAGCCCCACAAAGCGCGAATGCGGATACGGATTGCGCATGCCTTCGCCGGTCATCAGGCACGCGCCGAAGGGGTTCGCGCCCATCACCCATTCCAGTTGCCGGTAGGCCAGGTCGCGGTATGGCGTATGGCCGAATGCCTGCGCGGCCTCCGCCAGCAGCAGCGCATAACATTCCAGGTGCGACGTCATGCCGAGCCACCAGAACTGCTTGCGTACCGGCATGAAGTAGCGGTAGGTCAGATCTCCCGCCAGCGGCCGGTAAGTCTCCGCTGTCGGGATCCCAGAAATACTCCGAAAGGCACGATGGCGTAGGCGGAGTGTGCCGCCAGAGGCGTCACGTATTCCTCCAGGTGCATGCGCACGGCGTCGCGCCAGCGTGCCGCGTTCGAGTGTTGCGGCAGCGCGCGCGCCAATTCCAGCAGGGCCAATGCCGGGAAGCGCGGAGTGCACGGCGTCGGTGTAAGGAGTGCGGTCTCGCTCGCTGACGCGCCAGAAGCCGCGAATTTCTTTCTGTCCTCCCGCGAAATCGGCGAGCTTGCAGCGTCAGTAACCGGCCGCCGAGCTGCGCCGCCTCGGCAGCGTACGGATCGGTTCCCGCGGCGGCGCGCATCTCCAGCGCAGCGATCAACCACCAGGCCAGGTCGCCGCGTATTGCCCTCGCGTTTGGACGCGGTCCAGCAGCGCTGTGCAGCGGACAGGCACTGCCTTGCGTATGCCGCGTCGCTCTCATGGAACGCCTGTGCCGCCATCGCCTGCACGGTCACGAAGAGTGCCTGGTTGCGCCCGCGCTTCGCCGGGTTGAGGTAACGGTCGTCTGCCGTGCCTGCGCGATTGTCCGTCCAGTGATTGTCGCTGTTGTCGCCATTGACTCCGCCCGCGACGTCGGCCCACACCAATCCGTCTGCGTCCTGCATCTTGAGGAAGTAACGATTGCCCCAGCGCACCTCGTCGAGCAACGGGGCCAATCCGCTGCCGCCTGCATCCCAGTGGGCGCCCAAATTGCGCGCCACGCGCAGCAGGCCGATCGCGTTGAGCAGCGTGGCGTCCATCCATTTGCGTAGATCGCCGGCATCGTGCCAGCCGCCGGTCACGTCCACGGGTTGGCCGTTGTCGCGCCGCCGCGCGTCGTCCAGATGACAGGCCGGATGTACTCCCGGGACGGCCACACCGCAGCGCTGATAGCGGTAGTAGCCGGCTGCTTTGGGCAGGGTACGCCGCCACACGTCGGGGCGGATGAAGAAGGGTGTCGACAGTTCGTCCGCGATCGAGACCTGGTACATGCCCTCGCGGTCGATCGCGCTGAAGTCGCCAACCAGGCAATCGATCACATCGCTATGCTCGCGTTTGAGAGGAAGTGTCTGGCGAATCGCTCCAGCGCCACCGCCGATATCGCGGATCTGGAAATCGGCGGGACCTTCCTCACCCGAATACCGGAAAATCACCGTCTTCCGTGCGCCCGGGAGAAAGCCCAGATGGTTGAGCGCGATGGCTGGAGCGTCTTCCGGCATCATCGCTTCGACAGGCTCTTCGCGCGGAGGACCGCTCTGTGCGAACAGCGCGGCTGCAGGCGTAGACAGGCCCCAGCCGAGAAAACTTCGGCGGTTCATACCAGTCAGCCTAACTCCGTGCATCGGAGTTTGCGCGCCCTACGCGGCCATCGCGGCGACGAATGCCGCAACCAGCGGCGATAGCTCCCCGCGTAGAGCGCGGCGCTCGGGTTGGAAGAGAACCGCTACAAAGTAGGGATGTCCGCCGAGTTCCACTCCACGGACCTCGCCGTTCAGATCGTAGGCCGTGGCGTGAAGACTCTCACCGAACAGGCGCGCTTCGTGTTGCCGATTGAGGCCGTAGCTGCAGTGGTAGCCCTCGGTAATTCGGGGCGACCCATATGCCGCGCGAATCCGTCCGCTGTCCGCCAGCAGGATCTCGCCGCTCTGCTCCACCAGCGAGCAGGCCAGCGGCGCAATCAGGTGCACGGCGGCGCCGGGATGTGTTTCGGCATGCTCCGCATCCTGAATGCCGCACACATTTCGCGCGTACTCCAGCAGTGCATGCTGGAAGCCGCCGCACGTACCGAGGAAGGGACGACGCTGTTCCCGCGCGTAGCGTATGGCATCGATCGCGCCCATAGTGTTTGCATACGGGCTGGCCGGAACGCACCAGATTCCGTCGAAGCCGGCAAGCCGGCGGTCAGCAGCGGTGATGGTACTCGTGTGAATCCACGTTCCCTCTACGTTGAGTCTGTGATGCGCGCCGGCCAACTCCAGCGCCTGCGGAATCGCCTGGTGGGCGATTACGGAAGGGTCGAAATCGCCAACCAGCGCCACACGAATTTCGCGAGTCATCACGATTCAGTATAGGAAGGGGCTAAGGCGCGATGCTCAGCGTTGTCGTTAGTATTCCCGCATTGGACCCGCCCGGCTGGCGGCCTCCGACGGCAATTTCGGCGACGCCGCTCTTCGGCAACTGGCGCGAGCCCAGGACAAACTTCACCGTCTTGCGTTCGCCCGCCTGCAGCGAAATCCGCCGGAAGCCCTCGAGCGAGCGCACGCCGTCGTGCCTCACATAAAGCTGCACCACTTCGTCGCCGGCCAGTTTGCCGGTATTGCGGACCTCGACGGAGACAGGGACTTCGTGACTGGAGGCCGCCTGATCCGGGCAATCCAGGCGGTTGTAGCTGAATGTGGTGTAGCTCAGACCGTAGCCGAAGGGGTACAGCGGCTCGCCCTGGAAATAGCGGTAGGTGCGGCCCTTCATGCTGTAATCCGTCGAAAGGCCGGCAAGCTGGTCGGCCGATTGGTAGAAGGTAACCGGCAGCCGGCCGGCAGGGTTGTAATCGCCGAACAGGACATCGGCGATAGCGGCGCCGCCCGCCTGCCCCGGATACCACGCCTCCACCATCGCAGGCACATGCTCGCGCGCCCATTTGACCGCCAGCGCGCTGCCGTTGAGCAGCACCAGCACCACCGGCTTGCCCAGCGCCACCACTTTCTGCAGCAGAATCTTCCTGCGCGGCCGGCATGCCAGTGTCCACGCGGTCGCCGCCCTCGAAGCCCTCCACCGGCACCTTCATCTCCTCGCCTTCGAGGCGCGGCGAAAGGCCCAGGAACATCACCACCGCATCGGCCTGCGCGCGGCATCCAACGCAGGCGTTTCCAGATCGCGCCCGGGCACGGACCAGACCAGGCGCATGTCGGCGTCGTTGATCATCTCGTGAAAGTCCACTCGTATGGGGTACAGCTTGCCGGCCTCCAGATCGACGATCTCGTAACTGTAGTTCCGCTCGTCGCGTGTTGTTGGCGCGCACCAGTTGCTTGCCGTTGAAGTAGATCTCGAAGGCGTTCATGCCCGACGCCGCCCAGCCGGTATTTGCCGGTGACCTTGGGCGCCAGGAAGCCGGTCCACCGCACGCCGAAATTGTCGTCGTCCATATCGGCGCGCGGCGCGCCGTCCCACCACTTGAAATTGATTTGCGGGTCGATGCGCGTGAAAAGCGGCGTCGCATTCGGCGACCGCCGGCAGCGGGCGTCTTGCCGGGAGCGCGGTACACCTGGCCGTTGAAGTGAGGCGGTATTGAAGTATTCGCGCTTTCAGGCCGCTTCGCCGGTCGGCGCCTCGGTGGTGAAGAGCAGCGGACGCCGGTACGGTCTCCATCAGCGGCAAGCCGTCGGCCAGTTCGCTGCCCTGCGCGTAGAGAATCTTCGTCCGCGCGCCAACTTTGCGGCGCATGCCTGCAAGCGGCGTAACGGGAGCGGTGGGCTCGCCGTTGTAGTTTCCCAGCAGGACCTCGACATTGTCGGCGTTCGGGCCCGATCACGGCCAGCGTCTTGATGCGTCTTCTTCAGCGGCAGCAGTCCGCCCTGATTCTTCAGCAGCACGATCGACTTGCGCGCGGCCTCCAGCGCCAGCGCCTGGTGCGCCGCGCGAGTCGACCACGGAGTACGGGATCTGCGCGTAGGGCACGCGCTCCGGCGGGTCGAACATGCCCAGCCGGAAGCGCGCGGTCAGCAGGCGGCGCACGGAGGCGTCGATTTCGGATTCCTCGATCAGCTTCTGCTCGCAGCGCGGGAATCAGCGAGCGGTATTCGGTGCCGCAATCCAGATCGGTGCCGGCCTTGACGGCGCGCGCCGACGGCCGCCGCCATGCTGGGCGCGACATTGTGGCCGCGGAAGATATCGCCGACGGCGCCGCAATCGGAAACCACGTAGCCTGAGAAGCCCCACTGCTTGCGCAGGATGTCGCCGAGCAGTCGCGGGCTGGCGCACGCCGGGTCGCCATCCACGCGATTGTAGGCGCACATCACGGAGTAGGCGCCGCCCTCGCGGACGGCGGCCTCGAAGTGCGGCAGGTAGCTGTCGAGCAGGTCCGCGTCGCTCCACCTTGGCGTCGAAGCTGTGGCGCGACGATTCGGGTCCGCTGTGCACCGCGAAGTGTTTGGCGGTGGCGACGACTTTCAGGTATTTCGGATCGTTGCCTTGCAGTCCCTTGATGAACTGCACGGCCATGCGGCCCACCAGGTAGGGATCTTCGCCGTAGGCCTCCATGCCGCGGCCCCAGCGCGGATCGCGCACCAGGTTGATGTTCGGCGTCCAGAAAGTCAGGCCCTGATAGATGCTGCGCTTGCCGCGGCCGGATGAAACTCGTTGTTCTTGGCGCGGGCCTCATCGGAGATGGCCGTCGCCATGCGGAAGATCAGGTCGGGATCCCAGGTCGCGGCAAGGCCGATCGGCATGCGGAAACACCGTCGCGCGGCCGGCGCGCGCCACGCCGTGCAGGCACTCGTTCCACCAGTTGTAGGCCGGAATGCCGAGCCGCTCGATGGCCGGCGAATCGTTCATCATCTGCGAGACCTTCTCGTCCACCGTCATGCGGGAGAGCAGGTCGTCCACGCGCTGTTCGAGCGGCGCATCGGGGTTCTGATAGAGCGGCAGCCGGCTGGCACCAGGCGGCTTGAGCCGCAAGCAGGGCAGCCCAGAAAAGTTTCATGCCCCATTGTCACCCGGATGGGACGGCCGCATTCGTGAAGGAAAAAATCGCTTGGCTGCTAACCTTTTCTGACATAGACTGTCTATGTGATACGAGGACAACGCGACGAGATTCCTCCCGGGAACGCTTGGACATGCTCATCCTGCAGACCCTGGCGCGGGGCAAGCCGCTGCACGGGTTTGAGATTGCCGAATCGATCGAACAGACCTCGGCGGACGTGCTCCAGTTACAGGAAGGGTCGCTCTATCCTGCACTGCAACGCATGCTGGTGAAGGGGTGGATCGCGGGGGACTGGGGAAAAACGGCCGAAAACCGCCGTGCGCGCTACTACCGGACTACCCCGAAGGGCTGAGCCACCTGGAGCGCGAACTTGCGAGGTACAAGCCGGGTCGCGCGCGCGATTGCGCGGATTCTGGCCCCCGCATAGCGTCATGGCCCGGAGGAGTTTGTCATGTCGATGCGGGTCTCGCCAGACGAATCAAATATCCTGTTCCACCGTGAGAGTTCGCCAACGAACTCGACGAAGAGATGCGGCTGCACCTGGAACTGCGGGCCAGCCGATTGCGCGAGCGGGGCATGGACGCCGAAGCAGGCGCGCCTGTCTGCCCGCCGCGAGTTCGGCAATCGCGCGGCGACGGAGATCGCCAGTTCCGAAGCCTGGGGTTGGACCGCGTGGGAACGCCTGGCGCAGGATGTGCGGTACGCCTTCCGCGCGCTGCTCAAAACTCCCGGGTTCACCACCGTAGTGGTCGCAACCCTGGCTGTAGGGCTGGGAATGAATATCGCGGTGTTCAGCATCGTGAATGCGGTGATGTTGCGCAGTCTACCTTACCGTGAGCCCGACCGCCTGGTGTCGCTGTGGGAAGAGGCCACGAAGCGGCAGGAGGTGAGGACTCTAAATTCGTCGGGCTCGGATTTGGGCGGCGCCGGCGGCCGGGAACGGACGACTGTGGCGCCCGCGAATCTGGTGGACTATCGAAAGGGCGCGAGTGCGTTCGAAGGCTTGGCGGGCGTGGAGAACGCGCGCATGAACCTCACGGGCGATGGCTCGCCCGAACGATTAGCCGGGGAGCGTGTCACCGCCGAATATTTTTCCGCGCTCGGCGTGGCACCGGAAATCGGACGGACTTTCACGGTGGAAGAAGATAAGCCGGACGCCGATACTGTCATCGTGATCAGCCACGATTTCTGGCAGCGGCGGCTGGGCGGGGACACGGAGGTATTGGGCCGCACCCTGATGTTGGATGCGCGGGCGTACCAGGTGATCGGTGTGATGCCGCCCGGCTTCCAGCCGGTCACCCGGTTCGGCCAGACCGAATCGACGGAATTTTTGGTCCCGGCGGCATATCCCAAGGAACTGCTGGCCACCACGGCGATCACGAAATTAACGTAGTGGGAAGACTCAAGCCGGGAGTCTCGTTGCGGGCCGCGCAGGAGCAACTCGACGCCGTGTCCCTCGCGCTGCAGAAGCAGTATCCCGACAGCAATCTCGGAATGCGCGCGCGGATCGCGCCGCTGCGCGACGACCTGGTGCGAAGCGTAAAGGATTCCTTGGCTGCGCTTTTCGGCGCGTCCGGCTTGATCGTCCTGATCACATGCGTCAACATCGCCAATCTGCTCCTGGTGAGGGCGGTGGGCCGGCGGCACGAGACCAGCGTGCGTCTGGCGCTGGGCGCCGGGCGGATGCGCATCGTGCGGCAGTTCCTGGCGGAAAGCATGATGCTGGCGGCGGCGGGTTGCGCCGCGGGTATTGTCTGCGGACGCATTCTGATGCGCGCGCTGGTTGCCGCCGCACCGCAGAACATTCCGCGATTGGACACGGTCAGCCTGGACTGGACCGTGTTCGGAGTGGCGGCTGCCGTCGCCACGCTGACCGGACTTGGCTTCGGTCTCGCACCCGCCTGGCAGGCGTCGCGCACCTCGCCCGGCGAGAGTCTCGAAGTCTTCCGAACGGAAGGCCGGCACACGATCCCACGCACGGTGGCGGCGGCGTGCTGACGGTCACGGAGGTTGCCTTGTCCCTGGTGCTGCTCGTGGGCGCCGGACTCTTCCTGAAGAGCTTCGCGCTGATCATGGGATGGACCTGGGCTTCCGCACCGAGAACGTTCTGGCGATGAATATCAATCTGCCGGAACTGCGATTACCGCACGGCCGAGCAGCGATTTCAGTTCTTCCAGGAACTGGAGCAGCGGGTGGCGCGCTGCCCGGTGTGCAGTCGGTCGCGTTCGCCAACCGCTTTCCCCTGCGCGGCGGATGGGGCACCGGAATCTCGATTGACGGCTGTCGGGAAACCAATCTGTCGCCGGATTCGCAGGCCGTGAGCACAGGCTACTTCGACACCCTGGGTGTTCCTCTGCTGCGAGGCCGCCTGCTGACCCCGGCCGACCGGCTGGGCGCGCCTCATGTGGCCGTCGTCAATCAGGCGTTCTCGCGGCTAGTATCTGAACGGCGGCGACCCCATCGGACGCCGCTTCCGGCGCGGGCCGGGCGCGCCATGGTTCGAAATCGTGGGTCTCGTGAACGATGTGCGGCGCGGCGGCAAGACGAAAGACATCCGGCCGCAAATCTATCTGCCCGCGGCGCAGACGGACGCGTATCCGGTGCGCCTCGCGGATTTCGCCGTGCGCACCGCCGGCGACCCGCGGCTGCTGCTCAAAGCAATCCAGCAGCAGGTCTGGGCGCTCGACAAGGATCAGCCTCTCACGGGCGTGCGCACCATGGAGGAACTGGTCAGTCTTTCGGTCGCGGAGCAGCGCTTCGAGATGCTGCTGTTGACGCTCTTCGCGGTGGTGGCCGTGGCGCTGGCGGTGATCGGCATCTTCGGCGTTCTATCCTACGGCGTGAATCAGCGTATGAACGAGCTGGGGATACGCGTTGCGTTGGGCGCGTCGCCGCGCGAAATCATGGGACTCGTCCTGAAGCAGGCCGGCATCCTGATCGCGAGCGGCGTCGTCTTGGGACTGGCAGGGTCGCTGGCACTCAGCCGGCTGGTGGCGAATCTGCTGTTCCATGTGCCGGCGCACGATTGGGTCACTTACGGTGGGGCGGTCGTGATGCTGGCCGTGCAGGCGTAGCAGCGGCACATGATTCCCGCTCGTCGGGGCGCGCGCGTGGACCCCATGGTGGCGCTCCGTTACGAGTAGAGATCCGCGTTCAGGTGAAGCCGCAGCCCTCTGCGACATAATAGAACTTGTCCGAGTACCTTCAGGCGGCAGGGATCACCAAACACTACGGCGGCGTCTACGCCCTCAAGGGCGCGAACTTCGACACTCCGCGCCGGCGAAGTGCATGCCCTGATGGGCGAAAACGGCGCCGGCAAGAGCACGCTGGCGCGCATACTGGCCGGCTCCACGCGCGCCGATAGCGGCACGATCTCGCTCGGCGGCACGGCCGTCGAAATCGCCACTCCGCTGGACGCGCAACGCCTCGGCATCGGCATCATCTATCAGGAACTCGACCTGTTCCCCAATCTCACCGTCGGCGAGAATATCGTCATCGGCAACCTGCATTTTCCCGAAGCGCCGCCTGGTCAGCTTCCGCCGCATGGAAGAGTTCTGCCGTCCGTTCCTCGATCAGGTGGGGTTGGCCTGCGACATCCGCCAGACCGCCGCGCAGCGCTTTCCATCGGGCAGAAGCAATTGCTGGCGATTGCGCGCGCTCTCAGCATGGACGCGCGCATCATCCTGATGGACGAGCCCACCAGTTCGCTGTTCGACGATGCGGCGGAGCGGCTCTTCGGCCTGATCGCCGCTCTCAAGCAGCGCGGCGTGTCCATCGTCTACGTCTCGCACAAGATGGACGAGATCTTCCGCATCTGCGACCGCGCCACGGTGCTGCGCGATGGCGAAACCATCGGCACCGTCGAGACCTGCACGGCGCCAGCGTCAATGAGCTGATCCGCATGATGGTGGGCCGCGAGCTGCAGTTCACGACGCGCGCTGCGCGCCGGACGGCCGGCGAAATCGTACTGGCGGCGGAGAACCTGACCACCGCCAAACTCAAGAGGCGTGTCGTTCGAGTTGCGGCGCGGCGAAGTCCTGGGCGTCGCGGGACTGGTAGGCAGCGGGCGCAGCGAATTGGGCGCCGCGCTGTTTGGCATCGACCCGATCACCGGCGGAGCGTTGCGCGTGCAAGGCGAATTGCGCTCCCCTCACTCGCCGCGCCACGCCATGACGAGCGGCATCGGGCTGCTACCGGAAGATCGCCGCCTGCAGGGGCTGATGATGCGCATGAGCGTGCTCAGAATGCCAGCCTGGCCGTGCTGCCCGAAATCAGCGGCTTCGGGTTCATTCGCCGCCGGCAGGAGCAGGAACTCATGGCGCCGGTCGCGCGGCAACTGGCGCTCAACTGCCCCTCCACCGCCGCGCCGGTGAGCCAGTTGAGCGGCGGCAATCAGCAAAAGGTGCTGCTGGCGCGCTGGCTGCTGCTCAACCCCGCCATTCTCTTCCTCGACGACCCGACGCGCGGCATCGATATCGGCGCCAAGCAGGATATCTACCGCATGATCGATGAACTCGCGGCTGCCGGGAAAGCGATTATCCTGGTGAGTTCGGAACTGCCCGAACTATTGCGCTGCTGCGACCGGATCCTGGTGCTCAACGAAGGACGCGTCGCGGCGCATTACGATGCGAGCGATGCCACACAGGAGAAGATCATGAGTGCGGCCACGAACGCCGGGGCCCTGGCCTGATGCAGTCCACCCGCGCGGGCGGCGGCCTGCTGCGCCGTGCCCAGAGCCTGGCGGCCCTGTTGGGCATTCTGGTCCTCGCCATCGCAATCAGCCCCACGGCGGCCGACGGCTCCCGCATCTTTCTGCAGGCGGGCAACCTCACCGACATTCTGCGCCAGGTCTCGCTTGATCGGAATTATCTCGCTCGCCATGACGTTCGTCATCCTGACCGGCGGCATCGATCTGAGCGTGGGCAGCATCCTGGCGCTGTCTACCGCGCTGGTCGCCATGTTCCTGACGCGCGGCTACACCACTCACATCGCGGTCGCCATCCTGGCCGCGGTTGCCGCGCGCGGCCGCTGGCCGGCGCGCTGAACGGCGTGGTGATCGCGCGGACCGGGATCCAACCGTTCATCGTGACACTGGCCTCCATGATCGGCGTGCGCGGCCTGGCAAAATGGCTCACCAATAATCAGAACATCGATATCGGTTTCGGCCGCGATCTGGCCGCCGCGTTCGCCGTCCATCTTTCGCGAGAAGGCGATCGTGATCGGCGCCTACGCCGTTGCCGCGGCGCTTTTCTGGGTGGTATTGGCGCGGACCGTCTTCGGCCGCCACGTGCGCGCCGTGGGCGATAACGAAAAGGCGGCGGAGTATGCCGGGCTGCCCATCCGCTCCACCAAGATCTGGGTCTATACGCTCTCCGGCCTGTTCACCGGTTTCGCCGGAGTGCTGTACGCCGCCGAGAACCACCAGGGCAATCCCAACGCGGGCGTCGCGTACGAACTGGATGCCATCGCCGCGGTGGTGATCGGCGGCACCCGGCTCTCGGGCGGCAAGGGTTCGATTTCGGGGACCATCGTGGGTACCTTGATTATGGGCGTGCTGACGAATATGCTACGCCTGAACAACGTGGACAGCAATGTGGAGATGATGATCAAGGCGGTGATCATCGTCCTGGCGGTAGCGGTGCAACGCGAGAGGAGCGGAAACTGATTTGATGACGCGGCGATTCGTGATTTCAGTGATCCTGGCCGGGGCGCTGCTCCTCGGCGGCTGCGGCGGTAACGCCGGCAAGAAGCAGTTCGTGGTCGCCTTCAGCCAGGCGAACAACGCGGAGCCGTATCGCGCCGCGCAGAACGCCTTCCTCGCCAAACTGCTGGCGCGGCCAGCCGGACGTCAAGCTGGTGATCAGCGACGCCCAGCAGGACAACAGCAAGCAGGTGGCACAGGTGGAGACGTTTATTCGCCAGAAGCCGGACCTGCTAATCGTGGCGCCCAATGAGCGGGCGGCCCTCACCGCCGTCATGGGTCAGGCCATGGAGGCGAAGATCCCGGTGATCTGCCTGGAGCGCGACATCCTGCAGCCGAATTACACCGCCTACGTACACAGCGACAACGTCGCCATCGGCCGCATGGCGGGACAGTTCATCGTGGACCACCTGACGAAGAAGTACGGCAAGCCCAAGGGCAACATTGTCGCGATGCGCGGCCTTCTGGGCGTGGAAGGCGAGATCAATCGCGACCGGGGAGCCCGGGAGATCTTCGACAAATATCCCGGAGATCAAAATGGTGGCCGATCCGGTGGCCGACTGGATTCAAGCCAAGGCCAAGGACCGCATGACCGAAGTGCTGCGCTCGCAGCCCAACATCGACGTGGTGTACGGGCACAACGACCCCATGGCGATCGGCGCATACCTCGCCGCCAAAGAACTGGGGCGTGACAAAGAAATGATCTTCGTCGGCGTGGATGGCTTGGGCGGACCCGCCGGGGGAATCCGAAAAGTGATGGACGGCATCCTCGCTGCAACGTTCGTTTATCCGCTGTGCGTCGACAAGGCGGTCGAGGTGGCCAACCGGATCCTGCACGAACCCGGGTTCCGGCCGGAGAAAGATTACGTCCTCGATTCGCTGATGGTGACCCCGGCGAACGCGGCAGAGATGTACCAGAAGTTCACCATCCCCGGAATGAACTAAAGTGAGCCTTCTCACAACTCTCCAAGGTTGACGGTACCACGGCCTTATCGCTCCGTTTATTTTGAATCTGGTAGAGTGGTTGAAGTCGGCGTCGACCGTCTTTCGTAACATGCCTGAAACATCTCCGAAGTCGTTTCTAAATAACTCATTACGAACCATCTTTCTGTTAGCTCTGGTGATGTTCGCTACCGAACGGGAAGCCAGCGCTTACACCGATCCGGGCACCGGCGCATTGATTTGGCAGATGATGGTGGCGGGCATCGTTGGCGTGGGCTTTTACTTCCGCAGGATCACCGGCTGGTTTCGGAATCGAAAAGGTCCAAAAGATTGAGCGATCCAGCGCCTGCGACGCAACCCATTACAGCCTCATTCCGCGATCCAGCCGGTAGCTTGTTTCACTACCAGGGCCGGGTTCTGCGCGTCGTCAACGCGATCGGCGCCGCCGATTTGGAAGCCTTCCTTGCATCCCCGTCCGGCCAGAAACTGATGGCTGCGGGCACGGTCGTCCCCACGCGCGCCCTGGAAGCCGCCGAGAGCCGCGAATTGCTGGCCGATCCCTCCGTTCGGGCCCTCTACGAGGCACGCGGACGGGCGGATGATCCTCGAACACGAGCGCGTCGATTTTCCCAGCTTTCCCTATGAGTGGAATGCAGAGATGCTGCATGCCGCCGGTCTGCTCACTCTGGATCTGGCGCAGGCGCTGCTCGCCGACGGTCTCGGCCTTAAAGACGGTACACCTTACAACATCCTCTTTCGCGGACCCGCGCCGGTCTTCATCGATGTGCTGAGCTTCGAACGCCGCCAGCCGGGCGACGCCACCTGGCTGCCCTACGCACAATTCGTTCGGACCTTCCTGCTCCCCCTGCTGGCCAACCAGTCCTATGGACTTGGCCTCGATCAGATTCTGACCACCCGGCGTGACGGTCTCGAACCCGAGGAAGTGTATCGCTGGAGCAAGCCTTCGCAACGCCTGCGTCCGCCCTTTTTCAGCCTGGTGTCCATGCCCACCTGGCTGGGCGGCAAGCACAAACAGGACGATGCGTCCATCTACCAAAAGAAGCTGCTGAGCGATCCCGAGAAGGCGCGCTTACATTTTGGATCACGTGCTCAACGGCCTGCGCCGTACTCTGCGCCGCCTCAAGCCGGTGGAAGGCAAGAGCTCCGTGTGGTCGGATTACATGACCACGAACAACAACTACACTACGGATCATTTCCAGGCCAAGCAACGCTTCGTGGCGGAGGCGCTGGACCAGTTTCCGTCGCGCGCCGTTCTGGACGTAGGCTGCAACACCGGCCACTTCAGCGCGCTGGCCGCGCGCAAAGGCGCCAAGGTGGTGGCTGCCGATTACGACCCGGTGGTGCTGGGCGATGTGTGGCGCAACGCGCGCAAGGATAAGCTGGAGATCCTGCCGCTGGCGGTAAATCTGACGCGGCCCAGTCCGGGGACCGGGTGGCGCAACCAGGAGTGCGCCAGTTTCCTGGATCGCGCGCGCGGCAAGTTCGACGCGGTGCTGATGCTGGCGGTGATCCACCACATGCTGGTGACCGAGCGGGTGCCGCTGGCCGACATTCTCGACCTGGCGGCGGAGCTGACCACCAACCTGCTGGTGATCGAATTCGTCGCGCCGGATGATTCCATGTTCCAGCGCCTGACGCGCGGGCGGGAGGAATTGCACAAGGACCTCACCCCGGAGTTGTTCGAGACTCTGTGCCGCCGCCATTTTGAAATCGTGCGCATGCAGTATGTCGAGGGGACCACGCGGCGGCTGTACCTGCTCAGGAAGCGAGCCTAGTCCGGGGCCATGCGCCACGCCTTCCTGGTTGCGCTTTCCTTCGCCAATATCTGTTACCTGCGGGTTTGGGCCGAACTCCTGACCTACCGTCCCTGGGACACCTATCTGATGACCACGCCTCCCAGGCCGGTGGAGTACCTGGCGCTGGTCTGCAACATCGTCCTGATGGCCGTCCTGCTTACGGGGCTCAGCCTGTTGGCGCGGCGCCTGCTTCCGGGTAAACACTTCCGATTCGCGGAGATGGCCGTAGTGTTGGGGATCTTCATACCGCTGAATGCCCTGCGCGCGGTGCTCTCCAACCAGTTTCCGCTGTTGAAATCGCCGCTCATCGAATTGCTGGGCCTGCGTGGTGTGATGATCCTCGGCATCTGCCTGGCGATCGCTGTACTGATCACCGTGGTGTTCTTCCATCACAAGGTGGCAGCGGTGATCATCGCTACGCTAGCCGCCCTCAGCCCGTTTTGCGCGGTCACGTTCGGACAGGCAGCGTGGAAGGCCGCGCACTACGACGACACCGCCTACCGGAACAAGCCGCCGGCTCCGCGATCTCTGCCGGGACCGCCAAAGGGCCCCGAATTCTTTGGGTGATCGCTGACGAGTGGGACTACCGTTTGACGTTCGTGGATCGCAACCCGAGCCTGCAACTGCCGGAACTCGACCGCCTCCTGAAAACTTCCTTATACGCAAGCAATGCGCTTCCGCCGGGATCGGAAACGCCAATCTCGATACCGGGGTATTACTCCGGCAAACTGGCCGCAGAAGTCCGGCACGATGGCGCCCGCGAATTGCAGATCAAGTATCACATGAGCACGGGCGAGGTGCCGTGGAGTTCGCAGCCCAGCGTTTTCAGCCGGGCCCGCGCGCTGGGCGCGAACACCGCGCTGCTGGAGTGGTATCACCCAACCTGCCGCGTGTTGAACGGCCTGACGTATTGCAACTGGTGGCCGATGGCGATGCAGCATAACAGCATGGGCGACAATTTCTGGCAAATCCTGCCGAATCAGACGCGTAGCCTGTTCGAGACGAACCTGTTCTCGCTTTTCGGCCGCTCCCTCACTGCCGGCCAGCAGACGGGTGTCTACCACGCCATACTTGGCGAGGCGGAACGGCTGTCGGTGGACCGCGATTTCGGCTTGACCCTGGTCCATCTGCCGATTCCGCACGCACCGCACGCCTACAACCGGAAGACCGGCACCTTTACGCTGGGGAATTCTCCGATCGCCGGGTACATTGACAGCCTCGCTCTGCTGGATCGTACGGTGGGGGAGCTGAGACGCACGATGGAGGCTGCCGGCGTCTGGGATTCCACTACCGTGCTGTTCACCAGCGATCATGGATATCGCGACTCCGAGGCCCTGGATGGCAAGAGCGACCCGCGAGTTCCGTATATCCTCAAATTGGCTTCCCAGAAGGACCCGGTGGCGTACACACAGGAGTTCAATACGGTGCTGACGGCCGACTTGTTGATGGGCGTGCTGAGTGGCGAGATCACAGACCCTGCCTCGGCCGTCGCGTGGCTGGACCGCAATCGGACGCGCCGCCTCAGGTAGGAGCCAGGGCCGTTTGGAACAGGCCTCGATCACGGCTGGGACGGGTCCGTCGCATGCTATCGTGAAGGGTAGTGTCTTCGCCACTCAATTTCCATCTGGCGCAATACGATGGGCCTCTCGACCTGCTGCTGGACCTGATCCGCAAACAGCAAATCGACATCAAGGACATCCCGATCGCCACCATCACGTCGCAATACCTTGAGTACATGGACAAGGCGCGTGAAATGGACATGGATCTGGGTGCCGAATTCGTCTACATGGCGGCGACTCTGATCCACATCAAGTCGAAGATGCTGCTGCCCCGCGATCCGGCGCTCACGGTGGAAGGCGACACTTCGGACGATCCCCGTCAGGAACTGGTGGACCGCCTTCTGGAGCATGAACGCTTCAAGAACGCCGCCGAGATGCTTCAGCAGAAGCGGATGATCGAGGAAAACGTCTGGAGCAACCCGCAGATCAAGTCTTTCGTGTCGGAAGACGACGATCCCGGCCTGGCGATCACCCTTTTCGACCTGGTGAAGGCATTCGGAGAGATGTTGGAGCGGGTGAAGAACCGCCCGGTGTACGAGGTGGAATCGGCCGATGTGACGGTGGCGGACATGATCCGCTACCTGCGCGACCAGTTCCTCCAGGTGGGTGCGGATCAACCGGTTTTCATCATGCGTGTGTTCGAGCTGCAACGCACGCGGCGGGCCATGATCGCGCTGTTTCTGGCCGTGCTCGAAATGGTCCGGATGCAGGCTGTGGTAGTGACACAAAAAGACTTATTCGGCGAGATCGCCCTCAAGCGGCACGGCAACTTCGACCAGGTGTTCGCCAGCGAACAGCCCATGGCCGCGATCGACAAAGACTACATCTGATATCAAGCATGGATGAATTGGAAGCAAACCCGCAGGGCGTAAGCCCCGAACCTGAACCGGCGCTCCCCGTAGAGAACGCCGAAGATCCGGCGGCCGACGTTGCTGCCGAAGAGGCCGCTCCGCAGCCCTCGCTGTCCGTCGACGAGTTGATGGCCACGCCCGAAGTGCCCTTCGAGGACACTCCCGCTCCCGTCTCGCAGGAAGATTCGCAAATCAAAGCCATTTTGGAAGCCATCGTCTATGTGGCCGAGGAACCGCTCACGCTGGCGCAAATCGCCGCGTCCCTGCACCAGCCCGCAGAGCGCATCAAAGAGCTGCTCGATCAGTTGATCGCGGAATTCGACCAGCCCGGGCACGGCGTCTCCATACGCGAAGTGGCCGGCGGCTACAAGATGGCGACCAAGCCGGAGCATCACGACGCGGTGCGAAACTTCGTCAAGAGCCTCAAGCCGCCATTGAAATTGTCCCTGCCGGCGCTGGAAACCCTGGCCGTGATCGCCTACAAGCAGCCCGCCACCGGACCGGAAATCATGGAGATCCGCGGCGTGCAGGGAGTCGGCGTGCTCAAGACGCTGCTCGACCGCAAGCTGATCGCCGTCGCCGGACGCAAGAACGTCATCGGCAAGCCGATCCTGTACAAAACGACCAAAGAGTTTCTGATCCAGTTCGGCCTGAAGGATTTGAGCGAGTTGCCGTCTCTCAAGGAATTCGAAGAGATCCGCCGCATGGCCTTCTCGGATAGCGAAGCACCGGTGCCCGAGGCGGAGTCGTCCGTCTCCGAGCCCGTTCCCGAGACTGTTGCCGAGGCGATCGCGACGACGCACCGACAGCCCGTCGAGGCCGATCCGCGCGAAAGGCGCCGGACGCCCGCGCCCGAACCCGCGGCTGAACCCGCCAAGAGCGAGGAAGACTAGTGCCCGAAGAACGTCTACAGAAGATCCTCTCTCAGGCGGGCGTCGCCTCTCGCCGCCAAGCCGAGAAGATCATGGTGGAAGGCAGGGTTACCGTAAATGGCACGGTCATCACCGAACTCGGCACTAAGGCCAATCTGGAAACCGACCATATCAAGGTGGACGGCAAGCTGATTCGCCCCCCGAAGACCCAGATCTACATCATTCTGAACAAGCCGCGCAGCACGATGACGACGGTGAGCGATCCCGAAGGCCGCGCCACGGTGATGGATCTGCTCCGCGGGGTCAAGGAACGCGTGTATCCGGTCGGCCGCCTGGACTATCACAGCGAAGGCCTGCTGCTGCTGACCAACGACGGCGAAATGGCGAACGCCATCATGTCCGCGCACTCGCATCTGCCGAAGACTTACGTCGTGAAGGTGACCGGCCTTCTGACCGGCGACCAGGAGCAGCAGTTTCGCGACGGCATTCCCTTGCATGGCCGCCGGACGCTTCCGGCCGGCCTGCGGCTGGTCCGCAATGCCACCAATCCCTGGTATGAGATCAGGCTGACCGAAGGGCGCAACAACCAGATCCGCATGATGTTCAAGCACTTGGGCAAGCTGGTGGAGAAACTGAAGCGTGTGCGGATCGGACCCGATCGAGCTGGGACCCTTAAAGTCCGGGGAGTTCCGCTACTTGACCGATGAGGAAATTGAGAAACTGAGGCGAGCCATCAGACGTTCCAGCGAATCCAAGAGTGTATGAGCCAGATTTCGGAGATCCTTCGCAATTCCCGCACCATCGCCGTTGTTGGTCTGTCGGGAAAGCGCTTCCGCCCCAGTTATGGCGTGGCCGAGTACATGCAGCGCGCCGGCTACCGGATCATTCCGGTGAATCCGCGGGAGAAGGATGTGCTGGGGGAGACCAGTTACCCGGATCTCGATTCCGTGCCGGATGCCGTCGACATTGTGGACATCTTTCGCCGCTCGGAGTTTGTGCCCGAGATTGTAGACGCGGCGATTCGCAAGGGCGCAAAGGTGATCTGGATGCAAGAAGGCGTGATCCACGAGGATGCCGCGCGCCGCGCCATGGAAGCGGGCCTCACGGTAGTCATGGATCGCTGCATTTTGAAGGACCACCGCCGGTTGAGTATTTAGTTTTAGCCCTCACTGCACGGTCAGAATCGCAGTTTGACTCACGTCTCCCAGCGTCGCGGTGAACGTGACCACGCCGGTTGAAGGTCCTGTCGCTATCAGGAACGTCGCCGAGGTTTGACCTTGCGGAATCATCACGAAATTCGGCGTAACCGAAGCGGCGAGGATAGAACTACTCCGCAATGCTACCCGGACTCCCCCGGCCCCTGCCGGGCCGGTGAGTGTGACCGTGCCCTGCGCGCCCATCCCGCGCATCACACGATCCGGAACGATCGTCAGGCGCACGAGAGTTGGCGGGAGCGGCGGGGTCACCGTCAACTGGGCCGTCTGCCTCGTTAACCCGAAGATAGCCGTAATCGTGACCGTGCGGGGGGCCGTCACCGTCAACGTGTTCACCGTGAACGTTTGTAAGCTCTGGCCGGCGGGGACGATGACCGGCGTGACTTGGGCGGCCGTATCGGTGGATTGCAGCGTCACCGTGGCGCCGGTAACCGGCGCCGGGTCGCCAAGCGTGATCGTGCCGGTTACGGGATTCCCGCCCACTACCGTGCTCGCGTCCAGCACCAGTTGCAGCGGAGGCAGCAGGCTGAGCACCGCTGTTGAGCTGAGGCGGCCCAGGGTAGCCGTCAGCGTAACCGTCTGCAGGCTTGTCACGGGCTGAGTCGTGATGGTGAAATCCACCGAACTCTGGCCGAACGGCACGGTGACGAACGCCGGGACGCGAGCCTTGTCGCTGTCACTGCTGAGTTGAACCCTGATTCCTCCCGCCGGAGCATTGCTGGTCAATGTCACGGTGCCGGTGCGATCCCGCCCGCCCGCGAGGGCAGGAGGCGGCACGGAGACTCCGGCCAGTTGCACCGCACTTGGGGGATCGATTTCGAGTGTGGTGGTCAGGGTGACGCCGCTGCCGGAAGCGGCGAGGGTAGCCATCGTGGTGGATGTAACGGCTGCCGTCATTACGGTAGTTTGGGCCGAAGCCTTACCAGCCGGAACAATGAGTTGCGAAACCACCGGTGCGGCCGCATTACTGGTTTGCAGGCCCACCAGATAACCATTCAGGCGCGCAACGCCAGTGAGACCCACGGTCAGCATGGTGCTGTCGCCCGCCGTCACCACATCGGGAGTGAGTGTAAGCAAGGCCGGCTGCACCAGGACGGCCGGAATGAAATCCATTTGAAACGTGACCACGTTGGCGGAGACGCCGTCGGCGGTCAGGATGAATTGTGCCGGACCCGCGCCATCGATGTCGGGTGGAAGCAGCACATTCACCTGATCAAGCCCGAAGAACCCGGGAGCCGGACCGGCAAATTGGACAACCATTGGGAATCGATTGCCGGCCGGATCCTGCGCGAACGCGCTCACCATGACGGCGTTGCGCAGCCCTGTGCCGAACACGGCGAGTACGGTGCGCACCGGCGAACCGTCGGAATCGGTCAGCACCAGAAAGGGCGCGGGACGAAAGTTGATGGCATTGAGAATGGCGCCGGGACCGCCACCGCTGCCATCGCTCGCAAAGATTCCTGGGGCCGCGGGTTGGATTTGCGCAGTGCCGTTCTGCGTGGCGCCGGTTGCGGTCGAGCGGACCACGACGGTTGCCGTGCCGGTAGTCAGTCCGGCGGGAACGAGCAGGTTGATCTGCCCCGGCGATACGAAATACAGAGCTGCAGCGACACCGTTGATTTCGACACGGGTCTGTCCGAGTACCGTCGGCAGTTGCCGGTCATCATTGAGCACCGCCGTTGCCGTTACGAACGACAGGTTGGCGCCGAAAACGGTAGCGATGGATTCGGGCGCAATGAAATTGCCGTAGCTCGCCGAATTCACCACCGTGATGGTGGAAGATTGCGCGATCGCGACCGGTGCTGCGTGCAAGGTAAGGAATGCCACTGAAAGCAACAGGCGCCATCGCCGCATAGAGCGCATACAGCAACGACGCGCCGCAGACGCAAAAGGACCAATACGACTCGATACAATTGGATGGAGGAATCCCGTTTGGAGAACAAGGAAATCGCGCGCCTGCTTTGGGAAACCGCCGATCTGATGGAGATCGCCGCCGAAGACGGGTTCCGCATCCGCAGCTATCGCAACGGCGCGACCGCCGTGGAAGGCTATCCGGAGCGCATCGTCGATATCCTCAAAGACCCCGAGCGCAAAGTCACTGACATTCCCGGCATCGGCAAAGGGCTGGCCGGCGTGCTGGCGGAAATCGCAGGACGGGGCTCGTGCGAGCGGCGCGACCTGTTGCTGGAGAAATTCCCGCCCGGCGCGCTCGAGTTCCTCAAGATCCAGGGTCTGGGGCCGAAGAGCATCGCGCTGATCTTCGAGCACTTCCGCATCGGCACGATCGATGAACTGGAGCGTCTCTGCCAGGAGCAGAAATTGCGCGGGCTGCCGCGCATGGGCGCCAAGCTCGAGGAAAAGGTGCTGCGCTCCATCGCCGGATACCGGCAGCGTACGGGCCGGTATCTGTTGAGCTATGCCGAAGGCGTCGCCGCCGAACTCGGCGAAATACTGCGCAAGGTGCCGGGCGTCGATGCGGTCACGCCCGCCGGCAGCCTGCGGCGCGGACGCGAGACGGTGGGCGATCTGGATCTGCTGGTGACCGGGCCCTCCCCGGCGGGCGCGCTCGAACGTTTCGTTGCGCTATCCGCGGGTGGACGAAGTGCTCGCCCGCGGCGAAAACAAGGCCAGCGCCAAGGTGGGCCGCGAAGGATTGCAGGTGGACGTGCGCGCCCTGCCGCCGGAGAGCTTCGGCGCCGCCATGCAGTACTTCACCGGCAGCAAGGACCACAACGTCGCGATTCGCATGCGCGCCGTCAAAATGGGGCTCAAGCTGAGCGAGTACGGCCTGTTCCGCGTGGCCGACGACACCCGCGTGGCCGGCGAGACCGAAGAGGGCATCTACCAGGCGCTGGGCCTGCCCTGGATTCCGCCGGAACTGCGCGAGAATACCGGCGAAATCGAAGCCGCCGAACAGGGCCGGCTTCCGGAACTGGTGGAACTGCGCCACATCCGCGGCGACCTGCACATGCACACCACCGAGACCGATGGCCGCGCCACCCTGGAAGAAATGGCCGAGGCGGCGCGCCAGCGCGGCTACGAATACATCGCGATCACGGACCACTCCAAGGCGCTCGCCATGGCCAACGGGCTGGACGAAAAGCGCGCGGTGGAGTTCGCCCGCCGCGTGCGCGAGATCAATCGCGACCGGCCTGGGCATTCGCGTCTTCAGCGGCATCGAATGCGACATTCTCAAGGATGGCGAGATGGATCTGGCCAACGACGCGCTGGCCGAACTCGACCTGGTGATCGGCAGCGTGCACAGCCACATGAACCTGGAGTCGGGCGAGATGACCGACCGCCTGCTGCGCGCGCTCGAATGCCCGCACCTGCGCATCCTCGGCCATCCTACCGGCCGCATGCTGCTGCACCGCGACCCGTACCCCTTCGATTTCGACCGCGTCGCGGCCGAGGCGGTGCGCCGCGGCGTGTGGCTGGAGATCAACGCCAGCCCCGAGCGGCTCGACCTGCACGGCACGCTGATCCGCACCGCGCGCGCCAAGGGCGCGAAGTTCACCATCTCCACCGACGCGCACCATCCCAAACACCTCGCGCAGCATGCGCTACGGCGTGGTCACCGCGCGCCGCGGATGGCTGGGGCCCGACGACATCCTGAATACGCGCGGCGCGGACGAGTTCGCCGCGCGCCATCCAAGCCAAATCATGAAAATCACCAGCTCCAAGCAGGTATACGATTGCGGCCTCTTCCGCGTCACCGAAGACGTGGCGGTGGACCCCAAGACGAAGTTCCAGATCAAACGCAGCGTGGTGCGGCACATCGGCAGCGCCGTGATGATGGCGGTCGATGAGAAGAAGCGCGTGCTGCTGGTCCACCAGTACCGGCTGCCGGCGGAGAAGTATCTTTGGGAGCTGCCCGCCGGACGCCTCGATCCCGGCGAGAAGCCATTGCAGGCCGCCAGGCGCGAATTAAAGGAAGAGACCGGCTACACGGCGAAGCAAGTGGACGCAAGCTGGCTTCGTTCTGGGTCAGCCCCGGCTTCGTGCAGGAGCGCATGACCATCTTCCTCGCCGAAGATCTCACCGCCGGCGAGGCCACCCCGATGGACGACGAGCGCATCGAAGCCCGCTGGTTTAAGCGCAAGGAACTCGCCGCGATGATCGCCGACGGCAAGATCGAAGATGCCAAAACAATCGTCGGGTTCCTGACCTGGCGTCACGCGAAATAGGGTGTGGAGACCGCGGAACAGCGGCCTGAAGTTCCCCTTCAGCCCTTTTGCGGCCGCTTCTGGTCCTCGGAGCCGAGCATTTCCCGTACCTTGGCGGTCAACGAATCGGGCGTGAATGGCTTGGGTAGATAAGCTACGCCCGCTTCCAGCACACCGTGATGGGCGATCAACTCTCCGCTGTACCCGGACATGAACAGCACCTTGATGCCCGGCCGCAAGACCGATAACTGGTCGGCGACCTCTTTTCCATTCATGCCGGGCATGATCACGTCGGTCAACAGCAGGTCGATCGGTCCCCACGTGCTGCGCAACCTGCCGCAGCGCCTCCGCCCCGTCGGCAGCTTGCAGAACATGAAATCCGCAGAGCTCGAGCGTCCCCACGATCAGGCTGCGAACGCCTTCGTGGTCCTCCACGACGAGGATGGTTTCCGAACCTCGTACGCGGCCCGCGCTGGATTCTTCGCCGGCCCCCGTCGTGGGAGGTTCATCGATGCGCGGCAGATAAATCGTGAAGGTCGCGCCCTTTCCCGGCTCGCTTTGCACGTCGATGTATCCCGTGTTTTGCTTGACGATGCCATAGACCATCGACAGACCGAGGCCGGTCCCGCGCCCTCGTTCTTTCGTAGTAAAAAACGGCTCGAAGATGTTTTGCCGGGTGGCGTAGGTCATGCCGACACCCGTGTCGCTGACGGACAGCAGCACCGAGCGGCCGGTCCACGGCTCCACCTCTCCTCCCGGCGGGTTTTTCCCAGGCTCGACGTTCGCCGTACGAACGATGAGCTTGCCGCCTCCCGGCATGGCATCCCGCGCGTTCGCGGCCAGGTTGATGAGGATCTGGCTCATCTGGTCGGCATCGGCACGCACCATTCCGAGCGAGGGCGCCAGCGTGGTAATCACTTCGACATCCTCGCCAACCAGGCGCTGCAGCATTTGTTTCATGCCGGCAACCAGGGCGTTGAGATCGAGCGGCTTCGGCTTGATGATCTGCTTACGGCTGAACGTGAGCAGTTGTTTGGTCAGGCTGGCAGCCTGGCCGGATGCCCTAGTGATCTGCCGCGCGTAATCCAGGCGCGGGTCGTCGCTGGATAGTTTTTCCTCGAGCAAACCGCTATAGCCGGCGATCACGGTGAGCAGATTATTGAAGTCGTGCGCAACGCCGCCCGCCAGGCGGCCAATGCCTTCCATCTTTTGAGCCTGCCGCAGTTGATCTTCCATGCGGAGGCGCCCGGTTACATCACGGGTTGCCGATACGAAGCCCGTCAGGTTTCCAGCGACATCGTGAATCGGCGAAATCGTGCCCTCCGCCTGGTAGAGCGACCCATCTTTCTTGCGATTGGTAAAGCGCCCGGCCCAGATTCCCCCGCCCAGAATCGTACTCCATAACTCGCGATAAAACTTGGCATCGTGTTCGCCGGACTTCAGAAACCGGGGATTCCGCCCGATCACCTCGCTCCGCGGGTATCCGGTCAATTGTTCGAAGGAAGGATTGCAATATTGAATGTTTCCTTCGGCATCGGTGATGACAATCTCCGCGGCAATCTGTTCGACGGCGGCTACCAGGCTGGCGCGCTCCGTCTCGGCTCGTCTTCGTTCGGCCGATCCCAACATGATTTCGCGCTCCGCGGACGCGCTGGCCTCCCAGAATGTACGCCAGGTCCTCAACGTGCGCGCCACCAGAAGAGCCAGGTAAAGGGCCGCCAGCCCGGCGAGGGCAAAGTACCTTCCGCCGCCTAAGAGAAAAATGGCGACGACGATAGGACCGATTAAAATGACCAGACACCGGGTGGCCAGGTTCAGATCCGGCGCCAGGGAATGCGATGCTCCGCCCGCCAGGACCGCCGTGCACAGGAGAAGGAACATGCCGGTCCACTCCCCGGCATACCAGTGAAGCGTCCACGCGCAGAAAAGTCCCCAGACCACGAACGTTGCGTATGTGGTTCCCTTGAAAACGGGCACTGTCCAGGGAGACGGATCGGGCGGATGGCGCAGCATGCGCTTGGCGGTGTAGAGGCGCAGCGCACCGGCCAGCAGGGTCAGAGCTCCCGCCAGCACGAGGGCGACCGGGTGTCCCATGTAGTACGGCGTGGATATCCCAACCACTACACACAGGGCAAAGTAGACCATCGATCCCGAGATCGCCCGCCGGGCAAGCTCCTGGTCGATCCGGCTCTCGATGGCAGAGCGAATCTCCGGTTCCAGGTTGGACAACTTCGACCACTCTGCCGGTCTGGCCGCGCGGTTCATTGCCTTTTCAATGTGGACCCCACGATGCCGCCGGTTGAGTCGGGGCACTCTACATAGAGCATTTCGAGTAGTTTAACACTTGTGCTCCACAACCCGCCTCAGGCCAGGCCGCCCGACCGGCCGCCTCCCGCACCGGGCTTCTTGCCTGGTAGCGATGCCGGGTTTTCGTGAGTACGCTCTTTGAATTTACCTCTCAGCGAGGAGGCCAGCGAAACCGCGGATTCACCGAATTTGTCCCGCATGCGGTCCGCTGCGGCCATGGTTTGCTTCCATTTTTCATGGCGGCCCTCGCCAAGCAGGTCCATTTGTGCGCTGCCTTCATCCCAGCCGGCGGCATGCACGCCGAGCAGGCGTACCGTCGCGCCGGTCTTCCAGTTGCGGTGGAACAGCTCGCGAACCTCCTCGAAAATTTCCGTATCGAGGTCGGTGGCCCGCGGCACGGAATGCGCGCGCGTAACGGTGGAAAAATCCGAATAGCGCAGCTTCAATTGAAGGGTGCGCGCCTGCAGCTTATGCTCGCGCAATCGCCGGCCTACCATCTCCGACAGGCGTGCCAGCGTGGATTCGATACGTTCCAGGTCCGCTGTATCTTCGTTGAACGTGTGCTCGTGGCTAATCGATTTCGGGCCTTCGTCGGCGCCGATCTCACTGTCGAACCAACCGCCCGCGTCCAGGCCGCGAGACTTTCCGGCCAGCGCGAGTCCCCACTTCCCGAACCGCTGCTCCAGGAACGCGTCGTCCAGTCGCGCCAGGTCGCCCACCTTGCGGATGCCAACCTCGTGCAGGTGCTTCTCGGTCACCTTGCCGACTCCCGGAACTTTGCGCACATCCAGCGGCGCGAGGAAGGCCGCTTCCTGTCCCGGGATGATCCACAGCACGCCATTCGGCTTGGCCTGATCCGAACTAATTTTGGCCACCAGGCGCGATGCCGCGATTCCGATGGAGCAGTTCAGGTTGGTGGCCGCTTTCATGCGTTCGTGCAGCAGGTGCGCTGCCTTAAGCGGCGGTCCGTAGAGCCGCTCCGTACCCGTGATATCGAGATAGGCCTCGTCAATCGACGCCATCTCCACCAGGGGAGAAAATGCACGCAATACTTCGTGCACGCGGTGCGAGTACTCGCGATAGCGATCCGGATGCCCGTCCACGAAGATTGCCTGCGGACACATCTTGTACGCCGTACGCAAGGGCATTGCCGAATGCACGCCGAATTTACGCGCTCCGTAGGATGCCGCCGACACGACGCCGCGCTCATTGGGGCCCCCACCGACCACTACCGGCTTGCCCTTCAGAGACGGATCGTACAGCTCTTCCACGGAGACGAAGAACGCGTCCATATCGACGTGGAAAAAGGTCTTCACCTTCTATCTCTCAGGCCACGATCAGCGCCCACTTGCCCTTGTGGCGTACTTCCCGGACGTCGGGCAGTGCGGCGCGCACCTGTTCCACTTCATGGGTTTCGAAGCCGCTGGCCAGAAGCACTCCGCCCGCCTTGCGCACGCGAAGCAGATCTCCGGCCAATGCCGTGATCGCCTCGGGGCTGATGTTTGCCATCACCAGGTCCATCGCACCGCCGGCTACGGCATCCACAGAGCCTACAAAACCTTCGCCGGCAATCTCGATCGCCACCGGGTCCGTGTCGCAGGCCATGACACTTCCGGCCCCCAACAACGTCGCGGCTTTCGCCAGAATACCGGATCCGGTGCCTACGTCCAGCACGTTCATTCCGGGACGCAGGTAGTCCTCTAAAGCTTCCATGCACATCTGGGTAGTCTCATGAACTCCGGTGCCGAACGCCATTCCCGGATTCACGGTGATGCGGAAGCGGCCCCCGGGGACCGGGTCATCGCGCCACTCCGGGACCAGAAAAAACCGCCGTCCCACTTCCATGGGCTGCAACAGTTCGCGAGAAGATTGAACCCAATCCCGCACGACTTCCTCGCGCTGGCGGGCGCCCGGAAAGAGCTTGAGTAGCCCTGCGCGATTCACATCATCTTCGAAGAACGAGCGGACAGTTTGCGGGCTCAGTTCCACCATGCCGGCCGATCCCTGCTCCCATAGCTCGGCAATCAGCAGGTCCCTGTCTTCCGGATCGCAATCGATTTCTAGTGAAAACATGTCAACCATCCCCGTTGGTGTCCAGGTGCTATTTTGGAGTTACACCCGACATGAAGCTACAAGGTATTTTCCCACCAATTGCCACGCCGTTCGACCACAATGGGAACATTTACGTCTCCAAGATCCAGCACAACGTGGAGAAGTGGAATCTCACCACGCTTTCCGGATATGTCGTCATGGGCTCCACAGGCGAAAGTGTGATGCTCATGCCGGATGAAAAATACACGGTTTGGGAACAGGTGGCCAAGTACGCCGCGCCGGAGAAGCTGCTGATCGCAGGCACCGGCGTGGAGAGCGTCCGGGAGACCGTCCTGCTCACCAATCGTGCCGCCGAGATGGGCTACAAAGCGGCGATGGTCCGCACCCCGCATTACTACAAGAATCTGATCAATCGCACGGCCGCGCAGATGCTCTACTTCCGCGCAGTAGCCGACCAGTCGAAGATTCCGCTGATCATCTACAACTGGCCGCAAACCACCGGGGTCGATATCGCGGTGGAAGCAGTAGTTGGGTTGAGCGAGCATCCGAACATCATTGCCATCAAGGAGAGTTCGGGAAACCTGGAAAAAGTGATGCAGTTGATCCGCGAGGTGAAGCACGGCTTCCAGGTGTTGGTGGGTTCGGCTCCCACGCTGTGGCCTTCATTATTGATGGGCGCCTCCGGAGCCATCCTGGCCTATGCCAACGCGGCTCCCTATTCGGTGATCGCGATCTGGGAGGCCTACCGCACCCGCGAAGAAGCAGCCGGCCTGGACTGGCAGAATCGTATCGGAAACCCGGCGGCGCTGGTGACCTCGAAGTACGGTGTGCCCGGTCTCAAGTATGCGATGGATCTCAACGGCTATTACGGCGGGCCTCCGCGTCTCCCGTTAATCGTGCCCACTGCCGAAGCCAAACGCGAAATCGAAGAGGCGTTCCGCGATCTGAAGGGTTGAGCGGTTAATTTCCGCCAAGGAGATTCTCGATCAGCGCCCGCGTAATGCGCCAGTAGCCGAACACCCGCGAGCCTTCGCTCCGAAAAGCTCCCGAAGTCAAAAAGCCGCTCAGGTCGGCGGGATTTGCCTTCTGGTGTTCCCGCTCAATCAATTCGCGCAGTAATCCGGTGGTCTTATTCAGTTCCGCCGCCAGAGCGCCGGCATCAGCATCGCTGGAACAGCTCACATTCAGTTTGACGGCGAAGTGATCCTCCTCCGGGAGTACCGCCAGGGTGACCGCGCGGGCGTGCTCCAGGCTGCGCGCGAACATCTGCGTGCCGGCCGGAAGGCTCTGCCCGGACTTCACCACCGAAGGCGGAATCGACAGCCAGATGGGTGCAGCGGGAATTTCGGCGTCGGGGCGTTCGGTCACAGTATTCATGCGGAGCGCCGCCACATCGTCATTGCTGACGGCCATCGCCATCAGATTGGATTGCAGCGGGAAAAAGGAAATTCGCTTCTCCGGCGTGCTGCCCGCCAGTTTGCAGAAGGAATTATTGCACCTGCCGTCGCCGGCCTGCACGTAGCTCTTGAGGCTCTTCCAATCGAAACGGCCTTTGAGCAACATGTATTTGCCCATGGGCGCGAAGGCCACCATGGCCGCATCCAGATCCTGCTTGTAATCGAAATCGGTCTTGCGGACGAAGTTCTGGTACTCGGGGTCTTCGCCGACCTTCGAGCCGTCGAGCATCTGCAGAATGCCGGCCGCCCGCAAGCGGTTGAAATCGATATACAGCACTACCGCGTCGTCCGTGGGTAACCGTTTGAGCATGGCGGCGGGGGTGATGGAACGCGAGCGATAGGAGATGACGCCCCATAGCGTGAAACCGCAAAGTGCGGAAACCAGCAGGATCAGCAGCCACGCGCGCGTTTTTGGGGTCACGAATCGAGTATCACACAGGCGCGAGTTCGCCCGCGCGCGCTTCGTTCCACAACCGGATGTAGGGCTGTAATTCGTTCATCATTGCGCGAAAAATCGGCCAGCGTGAGCGACTGGGCTCCGTCACTGACGGCCTTCTCCGGACATGGATGCACTTCGACGATGAGGCCGTCGGCGCCAATCGCCACACCGGCGCGCGAAAGCGCCGGAATCAGGCTGCGTTTGCCGGTGGCGTGGCTGGGATCGAGAACCACCGGCAGGTGCGTCAGCTCATTCAAGACGGGGACGGCAGCGATATCGCAGGTGTTGCGGGTGGCGGTCTCGAAGGTCCGGATGCCGCGCTCGCACAGAATCACATTGGGGTTGCCGTGGGCCACGATGTACTCCGCCGACATGAGCAGTTCCTTGATGGTGGAACTCATGCCGCGCTTCAGGAGCACCGGCCGGCCGCAGCCGCCGAGCGATTTCAGCAGCGCGAAGTTCTGCATATTGCGCGCGCCTACCTGCATGCAGTCGGCGTACTCGGCCACCATCTCCACGTCGCGATCGCTCATGATTTCGGTGATGATGCCGAGGCCGGTGCGCTTCCTTGGCCTTGCGCAGCAGCTTCAGGCCCTCTACTTCCATACCCTGGAAATCGTAGGGCGACGTGCGCGGCTTGAACGCGCCGCCGCGCAGGATACGGGCACCGGCCGCCGCCACTCCTTCGGCCGTATCCATAATCTGCTTTTCGCTTTCCACCGAGCAGGGGCCCGCCATCACGACGAACTCATCGCCGCCGATCTCACAGCCGTTGACTTTGATCGCGGACCGGCCTTTGCGGAATTCCTTGCTGACAAACTTGTACGGTGCGGAGATGCGCATCGCCTTCTCCACTCCGGGCGTGGCTTCCAGCGATTCCAGACACGCCGTCACATCGCCCACTCCTACGACACCGATGACGACGCGCTCTTCGCCCTCGATGGAGTGCACCCGGTATCCAAACTCCGCGATCCGTTCGCGAACATGGTCAATCTCTTCTCGGGTGGCATGGGGGCGCATGGAAATAATCATAAGGACAGTATACACCAATCGTTCACCCAAAACCTAATGAACTTCAATTAATGGTATGACTTGAAAGCACCACTCAATAGCGGTGTATTTGGGCAAGTCTATGGCATCGCTACGTCTACCGGCGCGGACCGTGGACTCTCGTTTCCAGCTTGATCTACCGCACTGATCGCATAGTGGTACGTCTTGCCGTGCTCCACTTTGCGATCCGAGAAGCTGGGTACAGCGGAGACGTCACCGGCTTTTTCCATCGCTCCAGTGCCCTCGGCGCGATAGATGCGGTAGCCGTTCAGGTCCTCTTCCGTGTTCCGATCCCAATTCAGCTCGATGGAATTGGGAGCAGTCGACGCCTGCACGCCTTTGGGAGCAAGCAGGCGGGAAGATGTCGCGGGGAACGATGGAGGCTTCGTCGGACAGGTCGCTCTCCGCCTGCTTTTGATTGCCCACCGAGACGATGCTCTGCACGAGATACGTGTAGCGCTTACCGAATTCGGTGGCGGAGTCGGTCCACTCAGGCGTCTTGACGCTGGCTACGGGCGCAAAATCGGCGCCCTCCGTCTTGCGGAAGACGCGGAAGTCGGTACCGTGCGCCTGCCAGGTGAGGTGCACACCCTGTTGCACGGTGACGGCTGTGACGGCGGAGGGCTTCTCCGGGGGCGCAACTACCGGTACCACCACGAAATTGGACCAGCCCGATTGCTTGCCGTTGCCGGCCACCGCACGTACTCCGAAGATTACTTCCTTGCCGGTCCAGTCTGCTGACGGAACTTCGTAGCGGGCTGTGGGACAGGACTCCTGGCCCGGCTTGGTGTTACACTCACCGGCCATCGCGGGGGGAATGTGCCGGGCACTCTCGGCCCACTGGTTCTCTTCGAACTGGTCCGCGGTGCCTGCGCGCAGGTCCAGCCGCAGGGGCGGCGGAATCGGGTGGCCCTCGGTAGTGGCGGCGGGAACCGTGAACTGTACGACGATGCGGGTGCCGCGCTGTATGGCAGCCAGATCAGTGATGCGCAGAGGAACATTGGCCAGCGGCGGCAGTGGATCTCCCACATATCCGCACGCCACCAGGAAAAGCGCTGCGGCTGCCGGCAAGAATCGATTCATGAAAACTTCAGGTTAGCAGTAAGCGAGGGTTCACTTCTCGGAATACGCGGTTCCGTCCAAGCCCACTTTGTCGGAGCCGCTCTTGACGTCAAAAATGCCGGGCTCGGATTGGGACACGCTCTGGCTGGCCTCTTCCATCACCGTGCGCCATGTCTGGTTGCTGCCCGTCATCGGGTCGACGGGGAGCTTCTGCAAGTAGCCCTCGTTGACCAGGTCCTGCAGACTTTGGGGAGCCTTCCCCTTGTCGTAAGCATACTGGTCGATCACCATTCTGAGCGTGTAGAGGTTGTTGGCCAGTACGCTTTCCTTGGCGCGAATGATGGACCGGTTGTACATCGGAATTGCCATCGAAACCAGGATCACGATGATCGTGATCACCACCATCAACTCGACGAAGGTGAAACCGCGACGCCGCTTCATTGATCGTCCCGCGCCTTTCCGCACCGGCCTACTGCCATTCCGAATACGGCGTTCCATCCGGTGCCTTATCCTGTGTCTTGCTGTAGACGTCAAACACGCATTGACCGCCCCAACTTAGCGACTTGGGGTCGTCCTGGTCGCTGCGCAGGCCCCATTCGGCCTTGCCCGTGAACGGGTCCACCGGGATGCGGCGGAGGAACCGCATCTTCTTGCCGTCCGGTCCCGGCAGCTTCACGCCCTCTACCAGAATCTCCAGCGTTTCCGGCCAGTTGTTCGTACCGAGTTTCTGCGGACCGAGGTAGCCGAGATCGGCATAATCCTTGTACTTGTCGATGGCCGAGCGCATCTCGCGCAGATCGTTGCGCAGCTCCCGTTCACGCATTGCGCGCACTTTGGATCGGGCCATCGGCACAGCCATGGTGGTGAGAATCAGCATGATCGTGAAGGCCACGATCAGCTCGACCAGGGTCAGTCCTTTTTGATTCTTGCGGCGCATATTACTTCTTACTTCACGTTGATTTTCACTTGCGGG
Organism: uncultured Solibacteraceae bacterium; assembly: GCA_963792055.1. GTDB lineage: Bacteria > Acidobacteriota > Terriglobia > Bryobacterales > Bryobacteraceae > Solibacter. Next base: position 366,409 of record CAWBUV010000016.1, read on the forward strand.
CTACCCGAGAAGATAACCTGGCCTTGCGCGTTGCGCACCGTAAGGTTCGGAACCGTCACCGTCGTAGAGCCCTTCGCGACGCCCTGGAAAACCAGGGTCGTCAGTACGCCTGAACCGGACACCCCAGGCGTATTGGGCAGGCGGTTCAAGTTCATGGCGGCGGCGCCGGCATCGTTCTGAATGTTCTTGGTGAAGACCGGGGTCTGGCCGTCACTGGAGAAGAAATCGCCGCGGCCGGCGTCGTTCAGTTTGACCACTTTGGGATCGAAGGTGACTTGCAGGGGCGCGGACGAAACGTCCGTCGCGTTCTCGATGATGAGGGCCACGGTCATCGTACCTTGCGGGGTGGTCTCCACCTGCGCGGGCAGGAAGCGGACTACCGCAGTGCCCGCGGGCTTTATTTCTGCGGGTTTGTCCGGCTCAGCAGCGGCTGGGGGAGCGGTCGCCGGGGGAGCCGTAGCGGGCGGCAATAATGCCGGAGCGCCGGTGGGCGGTGTGGCCGGTGGCGGAGTGGCCGGATTGACGGCCGCGACCGGAGGATTCGCCTGCGCCGGCGGACCGGCAGGAGCCGCCGCGGCGGGTTCCTTCTTAGGAGCAGGCGACGGAGTAGTGCCTGCCTGCCGGCCATAGTTCAGATGGACCGACTGCTGATTGCCCACCGCGATGCCGCGCAGGTTTTCCGCCGTGTATTCCGGCCGGCGTACGATGTGGGGGATCAGCGCGATCATCAGTTCCTGGCGCTGCCGGTCGACGCTATCGCCCGAGAACAGTTTGCCAAGGATCGGAACACCCATCAGTCCCGGAACGCCGGTCTTGGTCTTGGTCTCCTGGTACTTGGTGAGGCCGCCCAGAAGCTGGACCGTGCCCTCGGGCATGCGGATGTCGTGCGAAATCTTCCGCTGGCCGATGATGGGCTGATCGATGCCGCCCAGGTTGACGTGGCCGGTCACGCTCGAGATGTCCAGGTCGACGTGCAGCGAGACATCGCCATTGTCGTGCACGCGCGGCGTGATTTCCACGTTGACGCCGACATCGATGAAGGTGAACTGCGTGTTGACCAGCGGATTGATGCCGACGCCGCCGATACCGGGCTGGAAGCTGCCGGTGGCGGTGGGCTGGCGGTCGCCGATTTTGAGCGTCGCCTTCACGTTGTCCACAGCCCGCAACTGAGGAGATTGAAGGACCTTCGTGTTGGCGTCGCTCAGTACCAGTTGCAGGGTGGCGCCCGGGATGGTGGTGGAGAAATCCGCCGTGGAAAGGCGGCCCAGGTTGGACAAGGGGACGAAAGTGCCGCTGGTACTGCTCGTGGTGGGCGGGTGACCGGGTTACCGTTGGCATCCGTTGTGGTCGGAGTAGTGGTGGGATTGGTGACCACCTGCAGCCCGCCGCGCGGACTGAAGTTGGCTCCGACGTTGATGCCCGTCGGGGCCAGCGCCGCCGTGAGCTGCCGCGAATAGACCGAACTCGCCTCCATGACGATGATGTCCACGACTACTTCGCTCTTGGGCTTATCCAGGTCGTGCAGGATCTTTTCGGCCAGCGCCACCTGGTCTGCGCTGCCTTTGGCGATGATGGCGTTCTGCGCGTTGTATGGGAAGAAGCGCTGGATATCGGCGACCGAGCGGACGGCGTTGACGATTTCCTGAAGTTCCTGCGGCGTGTTGACGTTGGCCAGATAGAAAACCTTGGCTACCTGTTCTTCGTAGTCGCGCCGCTTATTGGGATTGTCCATCGTGATGAAGATGGTGTTGGGCGAGAGCGCCTTCCAATAACTCTTGGTGATCACCGCCAGATAGTCGAGCGCCTCTTCGAGCGTGGAGTTTTCGAACTCCACCGGGATGTTGCCCCGCACCTGAGGCTGGTACTCGGGATCCCAGAGCACGTTGATGTTGGCAACCTTGGCAACGGTTTCAAACAGCAGTTTGGCGGAGCCGTTCATCCGCAGATGAATCGGGCTGGCGTCCAGCGGCCGCAGCTCGGGCACCGGCAGAATGCTGGAGATGCGTTCCTCTGTAGCCTTTTTAGCCCGGTCGCCTTCGGTCATCGCGCGGTCTTGGGGGGAGTCGGGCTTGCCCGTCTCCTGTACGCGTTTGCGTTCCCGTTCGATCATGTCGGTGGTGCGGCGGAGTTCCTGGGTTGCCGCCGGCGATCCCGGATTGATCGCATAGGCCTTCTGCAACTCGACCAGCGCCTCGCCCAGTTGGCCCTGGGAGCGTAGTTTCAGTCCCTTATCGATATGGGATTGGGCAGCCTGGAAACGAACCTTGGTCGCTGCCATTTCGTACAGAATGTCGGCCGGGTCCTCGGATAGCGCCTGTTCATAGTATTGAAGAGCGGCGTCCCACTCTTTTTTCTGCTCATGCATCCGCCCTTCGGCGAGGAGCTTGTCGCCCTTCTTGGTCTTGGCTTCCAACGGAAGCGTGGGGCCGAGCAGTACCGCGGTTAGCACGATCGCCGTTAAGCGATTGAAAAGATACATATTTCAGCGAATCCTGGGCCTGTAGAAACCGGCGCGTGATAAAATGAAGCGAAAACCCCTAAACGGAGTCATCTAAACTTACTGACGTGGTTGGGGTTCTGCGCGTTGAGGTCAATTTGGCCGACAAGAAGGACTTCACTCACAAAATCCTCAGCGACAACCGCCAGGCCTTCCATAATTATTTTCTTCTGGAGCGCTTCGAGTGCGGCATGGTGCTCACCGGCACCGAGGTGAAGGCGGCCAAGGACGGCAAAGTTCAGCTCAAGGAAGCCTATGCCGGCGTTCTTGGCAACGAAGCCTGGCTGATTAATGCCCACATCAGCCAGTATTCCCACGGCAACCGTGAGAATCACCCGCCGATTCGCAATCGCAAGTTGTTGCTGCACCGCAGGGAAATCGAGAAACTGCAGAACATCACCCGCGAGAAGGGCTTGGCCCTCATCCCGATCAAGATGTACTTGAAGGAGGGGCGCATCAAGTGCGAAATCGCGGTTGCGAAGGGCAAGAAACTGCACGATAAGCGCGAAACGGAGCGCACCAAGACGGCCGAAGCCGAGGCTCGCGCCGAGATGCGCAGGCGCGCCTAGTACACCACCGACTCGTTGGAGATCGGCGCCTGGCGGATTTCGAGGCACCCCCGGCCGGTGGGAAGCACTTTCCCTGGATTCAGCCTCGCACTGGGGTCGAACAGCATTTTCAGTTTTAAAATTGCTTCCAGCGTCTCGGCGGGGAACAACTTCCCCATCAACTCATTTTTCTCCATGCCGACGCCGTGCTCGCCGGTAATCGAGCCGCCCGCGTCGATGCACCAGGAGAGGATCTCTTCGCCCGCCGCCCGCGCTTTGTCGATGTCGCCGGGTTTGCGGGCGTCGAACAGGATGATGGGGTGCATGTTCCCGTCGCCCGCGTGGAAGATATTGCTGATGGTGAGGCCGTATTTCAACGCCACCTCGCCGATAAATTGCAGTGTGGGCGCGATCTGCGTGCGCGGGACCACCCCATCCTGAACGTAGTAGGTAGGACTGACGCGGCCCACCGCGCCGAACGCGTTCTTCCGGCCCTTCCACAAAAGGTCGCGCTCTTCGGCCGTGCGCGCCACGCGGAACTCCCTTGCGTTGCATACGGTGCAGGCCTGGCGCACCTGATCCACCTGCTCTTCCACCGCCTCGCGTACACCTTCCAGTTCGATCAGCAGGACCGCCGCGGCGTCCATCGGGTAGCCCGCGTGGGTGGCTTCTTCCACCATGCGCAACATCACTCCGTCGAGCATCTCGACGGCTACCGGCGTGATGGCCCGCGCGGTGATCTCAGCTACTGTCCGGCCTGCGTCGGCGCTGGATTCGAAGATGGCGAGAATCGTCTTGACGGTCTCCGGCTTGCGCATCAGCCGGACAATCACCTTGGTAACCAGGACCATCGTGCCTTCGCTGCCGGTGAGGAGTCCGGTCAGGTCGTAGCCCGGCAGATCGGATCCCTTCCCGCCGGTTTCGACGACGGTGCCATCGGGCAGCACGAACTCCAGTCCGAGAACGTGATTGGTGGTGACACCGTAGGCCAGTGTGTGGGGTCCGCCGGCATTTTCGGCAACGTTGCCGCCGATGGTGCACGCGCGCTGGCTGGACGGATCAGGCGCATAGAAATAGCCGCTGCCCTGCACGGCGAGCGTGATATCGAGGTTCACGACTCCTGGCTGAACCACCATCCGCTCGTTTTCCAGATCCACTTCGAGGATACGGTTCATGCGTGCAAAGGCGATCATCATGCCGCCCTCGCGCGGAATCGTGCCTCCGGAAAGCCCGGTACCGGCGCCGCGCCCCACGAACGGCACACCGAATTCCTGCGCCAGTTTGACCAGCGCCGCGACTTCATTGGTGTTTCGCGGAAAGACCACCAGGTCGGGAGCGTGCTTGTCCACGCCGCCATCGTATTCGTAGAGCGCCAAGTCTTGCGGCCGGTCGAGATAACCGCGTGGGCCCAATAATGCGTGGACGCGCTGCTGGAGGCCGGCTGGAATCATCAGATTCAGTGTAAACCCTTCTTCGCGGCTTGGATTGGAGCGACCCCTACTCTCCGCGGAGCGCGACTGTCGGATCGAGTGCCGCCGCGCGGCGCGCGGGCAGCCACGACGCAATCGCCGCGATTACCAGGAAGAGGGCGGCCATGGCGGCGTATGTGGCGGGGTCGATTGGCTTCACGCCAATCAGCATACTGCTCATGATACGGGTGAACCCTGCGGCAGCCGCCAGGCCCACGAGGATTCCCGCCGCGCTCAAGCGCAAGCCGTGGCTGACAATCAATTGGAAAATACCGCCCGGGGCTGCGCCCAGCGCCATGCGGACGCCGATCTCGGCGGTGCGCTGCCGCACTAGCGTCGCCAGCACGCCGTAGAGGCCGACGCCGGCCAGGATTGCGGCGATCGCGGCAAACACGCCGATCAGGAGCAACTGGAATCGCGTGGCGGCCTGTGCCCGTTCCACCAGAGTGTCCATGGGCTGCATTTCCATTAGCACCATGTGGGAATCGTGCTGGGCCACGGCGGCGCGGACTTGGGCAGCCAATTGCGCCGGGTCGCCGTTCACGCGCAAGGCCCACCGGTTGACGCGTCCGTGATCCACATAGCCGTCCGTGAAGTACACCTGCTCGCGTCCGGCAACGGCCAGCGACGTGGTTCGAACGTGAGCAGCCACGCCAATGATCTCGACCCACTCGGGCTCCAGCTTGCGTACCCGGATCAGTATGCGTTTGCCGATGGCGGATTCGTTGGGGAACGCCTTAGCGGCGAGCAGTTGATCCACCACCACCACTTCGCGGTCCCCGGCATTGTCGGCGTCGGTGAAACCGCGCCCTGCAATTAGCGGGGTATGCATGGTTTCGAAGTAGCCGGGGAGGACGAAGAGATTATCCACCGCCTGAAATTTGCTCGGGTCGGTCAGCGCGGGGGCGAGACCCCAGCGGATGGGGAAGAACGGTCCGGCGAGTGGAAACGGGGTGGCGGCGGTGACATTCCGCACGCCGGGGAGCGCGTGCAGTTTGTTCGCGAGATCGCGGACCCACGCCGCGCGCTGCGGCGGTTGCGCTCCACGGCGTCCGCCCAACGTGAGAAAAGTCAGCAGGTGGCCGGAATCGAAACCGGGATCGATGCGCTGAAGTTCCAGGAAACTGCGCACCATCAGCCCGCTACCGATCAACAGCACGAAGGATAGCGCCACTTCGGCGACCACTACTACGTTCCGCAACATTCCCGCGTTACCCAGAGCCAGTTGTGCGACTGCTGCCGCGCAGCACGATGGCGACATCGGGACGTGAAGCGCGCAAGGCAGGCACGATGCCGAAGAGTCCCGCGGCCACGAGCGCGGCGGCCGCGGTGAAGGCGATCACTACCGGATCGATAGCGATGGTATCGAGACGCGGCAGGCTCGGGGGCGCCAGAGCGCGCAGTTCGCTGATCCCGGCAAAGGCGAGCGCCAACCCGAGGCCCGCACCCGCGCAGGCGAGTACGGCGGCTTCGGCGAGCGTTTGGCGGATCAGGGCCCAGCGGCTGCCGCCCATCGCGGTGCGTACTGCGAGTTCCCGTTCGCGAAGGGAGGCGCGGACTAACAGGAGGTTGGCGACATTGGCGCAGGCGATCAGCAGGAGGAAGACTACCGCACCCATCAGGGCCAGCAGCGCGGGGCGAACCTCTTCGACCACATGGGCGTGCATGGGCTCGAGGCGGATCGCATAACCGGCGGTGCCGGAAATCAGGAAGTTCTTGCGAGTCTCGGCGGCAATGCGATCCACCGCGGACTGCGCCTGTTCCAGGGTCACACCGTCCTTGAGCCGGGCGATCACGCGATGCTGCACCTGGTTGCGATTGATGTTGTCGTAGGGTATGCGAAGAGCGAACCAGATATCGGGAAGGCGCTCCGTGTTGGTGTCCGGCGGAAAGAGGAGTTCGAAGCCCGGCGCCAACACGCCGACGATTTGCGTGCCGCCCGGTCCGCCGGCCGGCAGGCTCCTACCCAGGACGTCGGGTTTGCCGCCGAAGCGGCGCTGCCAAAAATCGTAAGAGATCACGAGTACGGCCGGCACAGCCGGCGCGGCAGCAGCGGCACCGCCAGGGGCGGGGGCAGTTTGCGGTACGCCATCCGCATCGATAAAGCCGCGTCCCAAGACCGTTGCGGCGCCCATCATCCCGAAAAAGTTCGTGCTGATCGCGGCGCCGCGCACCAACTCCGGAGAACCGTCCTCGCGGGGTACTACGTTGCGGAAGGTCTGCACGGCGGCGACGTCCTGGAAGACGTTTTTGGAACCGTTGCGCAGGTCGAGAAAATCGGCATTGGAGAACGGAAAATCTTTGACGTTGCGCTTGCGCATGTCCGACAGCGCGAACACGAGACGATCGGGGTTCTTGTAGGGGAGGGGCCGCAAAAGAACCGCGTTGGCAACGCTGAAGATGGCAGTGGTCGCGCCGATGCCTAGGGCGATCGTCAGGATCGCCGTGGCAGCGAAGATGGGACTCTTACGCAGGGTGCGCAGCGCGTAAATGAGGTCGCGGATGAACATGCTTCCCTCCCGGAGTTTGTATCAGGATAGCGCAGCGAAAGTCCCCATCCCGTTGAACTTGGACGGCCTCGCGCGCGTTTCGCTCGGAATTTTGCGGTCGGACGTGTAAAATCGTGTGCCCGCCATGTAAATTCGCCCGTTTCCGGGATGGTGGCGTCTGTTGTCTCGCCGCTCCTCTGCTGTATGCTGTTGGAGCCATGAAGAAAGCAACCGCATGCCTGTTACTGACACTGACGCTACCTGTACTGCCGGCCGCGAACGGCTACCTCGTACACAATCTCGTTGCGGACGCTGCATCCACTGCAACTCCACAAGCCGATTTCATTGATGCACGATTGGTCAATCCCTGGGGCCTCGTGGCCTCGGCTACCAGTCCCTTCTGGGTCTGCGACGGCGGCACCGGTCTCTCCACGGTTTACACCGTGAACGCGACGAATGCCACACCACTGGGAACTCCCAACCCTACCACCCAGCCGACCGTACCGGGTGCTGGTATCCCCAAAGGCGTTTGCACAGGTATCGTGGCCAACACCGCTCCCGCCACCACGCCTCCGACGTTTCCCGTCACGGCACCCGGCAAAGCCGCGGTAGCCGCGAGTTTCATTTTTGTAACCGAAGATGGCGTGCTCTCCGCGTGGGCAAACGGGGCAGACGCCACCCAGGCGTTCGTTGCAATGAATAATTCGGCGAACGCCGTCTATAAGGGTCTGGCGCTTGTCACCACGCCCACGGTCCAACTTTACGCGGCGAACTTCAAGTCGGGCGGTATCGATGTGTTTGATGCCCAATTCAAGCCGGTCACACTGGCTGCGGGAGCATTTACCGATCCCAAGATACCGGCGGGCTTCGCGCCGTTCAATATCTGGAACATCAGCGGCAAGCTCTATGTGGCGTATGCGAAGCAGGACGCGGACAAGAAGTTTGATGTTGCAGGTCCGGGTAACGGCTATGTGTCAGCGTGTTTGATATCGCCGGCAAGCTTCTTCAATCGCTGATCGTGGGGGGAACGGGCAGCGCGTTGAACTCGCCTTGGGGTCTCGCGCTTGCTCCTACCACGTTCGGCAAGTTTGCCAACGATCTGCTGGTGGGCAACTTCGGCGACGGTCTGATCAATGCTTACGATCCGGCCACGGGCGCGTTCGTGGGAACCTTGCAGGACACGGTTGGCAAGAATATCACCATCCCCGGCCTATGGGCACTCTACTTCGGTAACGGAGCGAGCGGCGGCGACAAGGATACCCTTTACTTTGCGGCCGGTCCCGGAGGCCAGAAACACGGCATTTTGGGCAGTATTTCGGCGAATCCCAACATCCTGGCTGCCGGCGTTACGAACGCCGCGCAACCCACCGCGGGCATAGCCGCTAACACATATGTCACCATCAAAGGCAACAATCTGGCAGCTACCAAACGAGTTTGGGGGACGGCGGATTTCGGGTCCACGGGTAAAACCTTGCCGACCGCGCTCGATGGTGTGAGCGTTACGATTAACGGCGCACCGGCGTTTATCTACTACATCAGTCCGGTCCAGATCAACCTGCTGACTCCCACCGATATGCCTGCAAGCGGGCAGGTCACTTTTCAGGTTACCAATGGCCCGTTGACCAGTATCCTGGTCAATGCGCCGGCACTGTCCTTCGCGCCTTCCCTTTTCCTGGCTGATGTCCCCGGACATCTGGCTGCCACGCATGCCAATGGCGCATTCATCGGCTCGGCTACTTCCGCGCCTGCCGGTACTCCGGCTGCGCCGGGAGAGGTGATTGTCATGTACGGTAATGGCTTCGGTGCGACCAATCCGAAGGCCGTGAACGGCCAGGTCCAATCGGGTGCGGCACCTTTGGTGGAAACGCCGGTGATCACGATCGGCGGCGCGAATGCGGCAGTTGCATTTGCCGGGTTGACGGCCACCGGCTTGTACCAATTTAATGTGACGGTGCCTTCTCCATTGCCGGACGGCGATGCCGCGGTCGTGGCGAAAATCGGAGGAGTGAGCTCTCCGGCTCCCGCCTTAATTACGATCAAGAACTAAGCGGTTCTCTCGCGTTCGAACTACCAACGGCCGGCGCAAACAGTTTGCGCCGGCCGTTTTTCTTTTGAACTCACTATTGCGTTGCAAACGTTTTTGTGATAGGTTTTACCCACTTCCAACCATGTGTAGTTGAGGGGGATTTATGAACAGGCTTTTGGTAGTAATAGGCCTGCTGTGTGCAACGTTCGACACAGCGCTCGCTCAGACCTCGGGGGAAATCACGGGTGAGGTGAAAGACCCCAGCGGCGCGGTAATGCCAAACGCGTCCGTCACAGTTACCAACACATCCACAAACATCGGAAGATCCACGGTAACGAACAGCTCAGGGGTATACAGCTTTCCGAATCTGGTGCCGGGAATTTACGATGTGAAAGTTTCATCGGCGGGCTTCGACAGCGTATTAAGGACGGGAGTCGAACTACAGGTCCAGCAGACCGCCAGAATCGATTTCGATCTCAGAGTGGGGCAGTCCACGCAGACGGTTGAGGTTAGCGGCCTTGCCGCTTTGCTGACCACTGAGACGGCGACGGTCGGCACGGTAATCGAAGAAAAGCGGATTACGGACCTGCCGCTCAACGGGCGTAACTTTTTCAGCCTCGTGGCGCTGAGCCCGAACGTTACCTATGGGTTCACGCCTGCGGCGCAGGCCGCCGGGCGCGAAGGCGGCTCCCGGGCCGCGCTAACGATGTCGCTTGCCGGTGCGCGCGCCACATGGAGCAATTACACCCTCGACGGCATCACCAATACCGACGTTAATTTCAATTTGTACATCGTGCTGCCGTCGGTCGATGCGCTTCAGGAATTCAAGGTGCAGACCGGAATCTATCCCGCCGAATTTGGCCGCGCCGCCGGACAGGTCAATGTCTCCACCAAGGGCGGCGGCAACCAGTATCACGGCACGGCATTCGACTACCTTCGCAACGATGCGCTGGACGCCAGGAACTACGACTTTCTCAACACGCGTCCCGCCAAATCGCCGTATCCGACAGAATCAATACGGCTTCACGCTGGCAGGGCCGGTCCGGATTCCGAAATTGTTCAACGGAAAGAACCGCCTGTTCTTCATGTCGAACTTTGAAGGATTCAAGAGCCGGACCACGCGGGTCGCGTCGGCCACCACGCTGACGCCGGCCATGCGCAACGGCGATTTCTCCGTCGTGACCACGGCATTGCAGGATCCGCTGACGCGCTCCGGTTCGGCCCCCAATGTCACCTCTTCACCGTTCCCGGGAAACCAGATCCCGTCGAATCGCTTCGATAAGAACTCGCTGCTGCTCATGAGCCGGTTCGACCCTCTGCCCAATGTCGTGCCGGCAAATCCGAACGCGCTGCCGCTGAACAATTATCAGTATTCCGCGAAGACTCCGGTCGACAAGAACCAGTTCACGCAGCGCATCGACTTCGCCGAGAGCCCGAAGTCGCAATGGTTCGGCCGCTACAGTTGGACCGATGAATTGACCGATCACGCCGGGGCTCACGATCGACGGGCAGACCCTCTACACCAGGGCGAGCCAGTGGGTGCTTTCCAATACCCGGGTTTTATCCGCCACCAAGGTGAACGAGGCCCGTTTCGGCTACAACTCCCTGTTCAACATCATCGGCCAGCAATTGGCCGATGTTGAGGATGTGGATGCCGAGATCGGCGTGCCCCTGAAGGTCACCGACCAGAACTCCTGGGGCGTCCCCAACATCGCGCTGAGCAACAACCTGACGTCCCTCGGCAACCCGACCAGCAGCCCGTTTGCGATCGACGACAAGGTATATCAGGGCGTGGACAACTTCTCGTGGGTGGTCGGGAAGCATTCGCTGCGCATGGGCGGCGAATATCGCTACAACCAGTATCCCGCAGGTAGGCAACGAGTTCCCGCGCGGGCAGTTCTTCTTCACCGGCGCGTTCACATCCAACGCGAATACCCAGAGCGGCGGCTACTCGGGTGCGGACTGGCTGCTGGGCGCCACGCAGCGCGTCGATATGGCGGTCGCCCTGGCTTCCGCCGATTTCCGGAATCACGAATGGGCGACCTATCTCGACGACACCTGGAAGGTCACGCCGCGCCTGACCATCACCGCGGGCCTGCGCTGGGAAGTGGCGCAGCCGATGCTGGACGCATCCGGCCGCGAGGTGGGTATTCAGCTGAATCAGTCGCTCCCTTCGGTGGCGAACGTGTCCGACCTGAGCAAGCATCCGGTCTTTCTGCGTGTCGGCATCGGGGAATTTCTACGACGGCGTCGATTTCCGTTATCTCCCGTCGGGCGGTGCGTCCGCCCCGCCGGTTCAGGTGGCCCGGGATGGCCGGCTGGGTCCGCGCCTGATCAACACGGATTACAACAACTTCGCGCCGCGCTTCGGCATCGCTTATAGCCCGTCGGACAAGTGGTCCATCCGCACCGGTTTCGGGGTCTTCTACTCCCAGGAGAGTAAGAACTCCATCTTCGATCTGAATCGCGGACTCGGCGGGCGCACCTCGGTTCTGCCCGATACCACCAAGGCGCCGACCACGAATTACACGAATTTCATCAATGCTTCCTCGCTGCCGGTAAATATCGCCACCGGACTGACCTGGGGGGCGAGTCCGAACCTGCCGACCACTTACTACCATGCAGTACGTTCTCAACGTGCAGCGTTCGCTGGGGAAGTCCACGACGCTGGAGGCGGGTTACAACGGCTCGCAGAGCCGCAAGGTGGCCAACCTGATCAACGAAAACGCGCCCATTCCGGGAATCACGGCATTCGCCACGCGCGCGCCGTATCCGGAATACGCGCGGAATCCAATACCTGAGGGCCGAAGGCATCGGAAATTATAACGGCCTGGGCATGAAATTGAGCCAGCGTTTCGGGTCGAACCTGACCACGCTGTTCAGCTACACCTGGTCGAAATCGCTGGATGACGGAAGCGCCATCCGCGGCGTGGCAAACGATTTCGCGCCCCAGGATATGCGCTGCCGCGCCTGCGAATACGGCCTCTCCAGCTTCAACGTGCCGCATCGCTTCGTGACTTCGATCCTGTACAACCTGCCCTTCGGGAAGGGCCAGAAATTCCTCAATCACGGCGGGATCGTCAACCAGGTAGTGGGCGGCTGGCAGGTGAGCACGATCACGACGCTGCAGAGCGGGTCTGCCGATCGACACCACGTCGTGGGACTCGGCCGGGCACCTCTTTCAATCCCGAACAGCAACCGCATCAACTGCAGTGGACTCCGAGTCAGGTTCTGCCGCAACCCCACTGCCAACGCTTACTTCAACCCCGCCGCCTTCAGCAATACGGTGGCCGGGCAGTATGGCACCTGCGCGCGCAACAACCTGAAGGGCCCGCGTCAGGTGAACATCGATTTCTCCACGATCAAGGATTTCCGCATCGCCGAAGCGCCAGGCGCTGCAGTTCCGCATGGAAATGTTCAATGCGCCGAACCATGTGGAGTGGGGCAGCCCGAGCGCGTCCTGGGGCAGTTCGAATGTCGCGGCGCCCAGCCAGCTTCGGCCAGATCCGCGGGACTGCGGCAAGCATGCGCCAGATTCAGTTCGCCCTGAAGTATAATTTCTGACCAGGAGGGTCGCTTGTCACAGCCAGCATTGAGTCGCAGGCAGATTCTGATGGGTGCGCGGTACCTGGCCGCTACGCCCCTGATCGGCACCGCCATGGCGCAGACGCCATTCCAGGTGAAGGCGGTGTCCAAACTGAAGGGCTCCGCGAAATCGGTGGTCATCCCCACGCACGAGTTCGCCGGCCCGAACGGCGCGCCCTGGCTCGAGGAGCGCCTCGATTTCCCGGCAAGCTGGGACCTCCATGTGATGGACATGGCCGGCCACAATATGCCGGTCCTCACGCCGCAGCAGATCGCCGAGCAGGCCAACCAGCCGATCGGCACCAAATCGCTGCGCGAACTGGCCGAAGGCAAGAAGACGGTCGCCATCAGCTTCGACGACCTGACCCGCTCCACGCCGGCCTACGCGGTGACGCCCTGGCTGATGTCGGAGCTGGGCAAGGCCGGCATCAAAGACGAGAATGTTCTCTTCATCGGCTCCTTCGGTACCCATCGTGCGATGACCCAGGAGGAGGTCGGCCGTAAACTCGGCGTGGAAATCGCCAGGAAGTACGCCTGGCTGAATCACGACGCCTTCGACAACGTGAAGGAAGTTGGCACTACTACTCGCGCGAACAAGGTGATGTTGAACCAGACGTTCCTGGGCAGCGATCTCAAGATCTGCATCAGTGGCGTCAAGGTCCACCAGGATGCCGGTTACGGCGGCGGCGCCAAGGCGATTCTTCCCGGTCTGGCAGCGTTGAAGACCGTGGAATACAATCACACGCAAATCCTGACGAAGGTACGTACTACCGGCCCGGTCAAGATCTTCAAGAACGACATGCGGCTGGATATGATCGAAGCCGCGCGCATGGCGAATGTCGATTACACCGTGCAGATCATGTACAACGACCGCTTGCGGCCGACGCACATCTGGGCCGGCGATATCGTGGACGCGCATCATGCAGGCGTCCGCGTGGCGGCCAAGACGTACTGCACGCCTACTCTGCAGGACGCCGACATTGTGGTGGCAAATGCCTATCCGCAGAACGCCCAGGCATTTCACGGCGGACTCTGGATCAATTATTCGGTACGCGATGGCGGCACCGGCGTTCTGGTGGTGCAGCATCCGCTGGGGCTCGATCCGGTCCACTACCTAAACAACCGGCTGGCCGGGCTCAACGGCGCCACCCAATTCGACCTGACCTCGCGGCGGCTCAATGGTGCTCCACGCGGCGGGGGCCGCGGTGGCCCACAAAAGAAGGTCAACATGATCGTCTACTCGCAGTACCTGACGCGCAACATGCGGAATAACTACCGCACGGGCACGTTCTTCTGCGATCGGTGGGAAGACGTGATTGCGAAGCTACGGGAGTTGCATCCCGGCGACCCAAGGGTCGCGGTGTACCCCTATGCCGGCATGCAGCACCAGGAAATCGAGCTGGACGGGTAAGCGGGGTTACTCTTTCAGCGGCAGTTCGAAGTAGAAGATCTCTTTGCCGGTGGCCGCTTCATAGAGGCCGTTCAGGTACAGGGTGGCGTTCGGCTGCAGGACGGTCTGGAAATAGAAGAAGCCGCTGGCGGACTGTCCGGGCGGCAGCATCTGCGCGGACATCGCGCGGCCTTCGATCTCCCACGCATCCAGCGGGATTCTTCTTGGTCTTGAGCACCTTCACCTTGCCGCGCGGGCCCTTCGATCGCGCTCGGGCCGCTGCGGCGGCCTGCAGGTAGCGTACGTCCCTGGCGGGCGTGGCCTCCACGCGGTCGTGGTTCGGGCCCGCATATTCCACCTTCAGACGGTCCAGGCGGATGGCCTTGTCGCTGTCGTTCTGAATCACCACCAGCACGGGCAGGACTGCCGTATTGGTTGGGGTTGAGCTTGCCAAATGCGAGCGCCACTTTCTCGCTCGTGACGTACGGGTCCACGCCGATGGTAATCTGTGCGTTGCTCTGGTGGCTGGGGTAACTGCCGGCGGGGCCCGCCTTGAAGGGCGTCTCCTTGTCCGCCGCGAAGGCCGCGGATAACCGGATATACTCAAGAGAAGAGCCAAGCTTTTGAAAACAAAAGGCATTTATTTCCTCTACCGGGTCCTTCAGGCGTGCGCGCTACCCGCCCTCCTATTGTATTTCGTCTTGCGCGGCTTGGGGAACCGAGCCTACTGGCGCAGCTTGCCGCGAGCGATTCGGATTTCTGCCCCACTCTTTTAGACAGATTGGTCCCGGAGCAATCTGGTTGCACGCAGTTTCGATGGGCGAAATTCTGGCCTGCGTGGAATTCGCGCGCGGGCTGCGCGCGGAATTTCCGCGCTCCCGGCTGTTCGTCTCCACCTCGACGCTGGCCGGACGCGCCACGGCCGAGCAGAAACTGCGTGGACATCGCCGACGGAATCTTCTTTGCTCCGGTGGATTACGTTTTCGTCGTGCGGCGCGTGCTCCGCACCCTGAAGCCCGCGCTGGTGGTGGTGGCGGAAACCGAGATCTGGCCGAATCTGTTCCGCGAAGTGCACCGGACGGGCGCGGGCCTCGCGATCGTCAACGGGCGGATCTCCGATCGGGCGCTGCCGCAAGTATCTGCGGTCGCGGTGGATATTTCCCGGCGGTGCTTGCCGCGGTCGATGTCATCCTGGCGCAGACCGAGGAGATGCGCGCAGCGCTTCCTGGCGCTGGGGCGCCGGTCGCGTCACGGTCGCCGGGAATCTGAAATACGATTTAAGCCGCGGGAGGCGAGTGCGGCCTCGCCGGTTGTGCAACTTGACCGAACGCGTGCGTCCGGCCAAGGTCTGGATCGCGGCCAGCACGATGGCGGACGAACGGGTGGATGAAGACGATGCCGTGATCGCCGCGTGGCGCAACATGCGAGAGCGTCTTCCTGATGCTGGTGCCGCGCAAGCCGGAGCGCTTCGATGTCGGTGGCCGGCAAACTGGACGCCGCGGGCATCCGCTATGTGCGGCGGTCGCGGCTCGGTCAGGACGGGCTGCGGCCGGAGCTCCGCCGCGTGCTGCTGCTGGATTCCATCGGTGAACTCGGCGGTTATTCGGGCTGGCGGATTGCGTCTTCATGGGCGGTACGCTGGCGGCGCGCGGCGGCCACAATATTCTCGAGCCGGCGCTCTTCGGCAAGCCCGTGATCGTCGGCCCGCACATGGAGAATTTCCAGGCCATCGCGGACGAGTTTCGTGCGGCGCGCGCGATGGTGGAGATCGGCGCGCCGGCGGAACTCGCGGCGGCGGTGGAGCGGCGTGCTGGCGGACGATGGCGGGGTCGGCGCGCGCGCCCGCGAGTGCGCCGAGGCGCGCCGCGGGGCTACGGCGCGCGCCGTGGCGGCCGATGCGCGAGATCTATCGCGTGCCGCGCTACCGCCCGGCGATGCCGTGGTATCTGGTGGCATGGGCGCTCGCGCGCGTGTGGCGGCGGGAGGCCAGCGCCGCCGGCAGGCGCGTACTATGCGCGCCGCCGCAAGCTGCGCGTGCCCGTGATCAGCGTCGGCAATCTGACTATGGGCGGAACCGGAAAGACGCCCTGCGTGCTGCGCCTGGCGGAATTGCTGCGCGAACGCGGCCGCAAGCCCGGGCATACTGACGCGCGGCTACGGGCGCACCTCGCCGGTGACCTGCCCTGGCGCTGCCGGCCGGCGCGACCGTGCGCACCGAGCAAACCGGCGATGAACCGCAGATTTTCCTGCGCGCGCGGGTGGCGCCCGTGGGCATCGGGGCGGACCGCTATCGCACCGGGACACTGCTTCGCGAGCAGTTCGGCACCGATGTGTTCCTGCTGGACGATGGCTTCCAGCACGTGAAGCTGGCGCGCAATTTCGATATCGTGCTGGTGGACGCGCTCGAATCCCTTCGGCGGGGGCGAGGTCTTTCCGGTCGGGCCGTTTGCGCGAGCCGGTGCAGGGGCTGGCGCGCGCGGACGCGGTACTGATTACGCGCAGCGAGGCCAGCGATCTGGTGCCCGCGATCGAGCGTGAGGTGCGGCGCTGCGAATCCGCGAGCGCCCGATTTTTCGGGCGCACATCGAGCCGGAGTGGTGGGTGGAACATCGCACGGGCGTAAGATCGAACTCGAGGAAATGAAACTGGACCAGGCGGCGGCGTTCTGCGGGCTGGGCAATCCGCAGGGCTTCTACCGGACGCTGGAGTGCTGGGAGTGCGCGGTACGTGGACTGCGTGGAGTTCGAGGACCACCACCGCTACCTGCCTAACGAGTTGAAGCGTATCGCGAGCAGTTCCAGCGTAGCGGCGCCGCGGCGTCTGGTAACCACCGAGAAGGACGCCGTCAATCTCTGCGAAGGGGCCGACGACCTTTTGGCGCCGCTGCCACTCTACTGGCTGAAGATCGCGATGCGGATTGAAGGCGAGTCGGAATTGCTGCAGGAGATCGAGCGCCGCATCGGGTAGCCCGCTGGCGGCTGGTAAGGTGGGCTTTCGGGGTGGGAAATTCCCGCCGGACTCCGAAAAGCCCGGCGGGCAGGCAGGCAGGAATTATTTGCGCTCGTTGATCTGGTAGCCTGTGGGGGCCTGGAAGAGATAGGCACCCGGTTCGCTGCGGCTGATGTTGGTCAGGCGGAAGCTCTCGTCTCCGGTACGCGGGTCGCTGTGCTTGCTCATGACGACCATGTGGAGCTCGTCGGAGTACCAGGATTCGCCGGTGATCTGAATCGGGCGATCGTTGCCGATGGCGCCGGCTTCGATGGTGGAGACGTTGCGGGTTCCTTCGGCGTTGACGCCTTCGATCATCTGCTTGCCGATCGATTCGCCGGCCGATTTTCTGAGGACCATTCTGGGGGAATCGGCCATTACCATCCCGCCCATGGTCCCTGCGCGGGCCGCCGTCGCAACGCCCACGCCGATACCGGTGCCGCTACCCCCGCCGGCCGCGGTGGTGATTTCGCGCCGGTCATAGGTAAAGGTCTGCGGGGCGCCGCTGGCTTTGGCCTTGGCCATGGCTTCTGCGAGTTCCTTCTCTTCCATCGGAGTGCCGTTGACGATGATGGTGGTCGGGCCATCCACGGTGGTATGGAAGGAGAATGTCGAGGCCGCTTCGCCCCTGATCGGCGCGCCTGCGGTGGTGCGCAGAAACGTGTAGTTGCCAGACGCCATAGGGAGCTTCTGGCCGGTCATCGTCTTGGGATCCAGGAAGTAAGTGACGTTGGCCACGGGGTCGGTGATGGTGATATTGTCCGGCGATTCGCGGCGCGTGCGGCCTTCACTATCGCGATAGACGGTAGTGCGGTTCTCGCGATGAATGCGCGTGCCGTCCGCTAGCACCTGGTTGGATTCGTTGACTTCTTCCGCAGAATAAGGGGCGCCTTTGACGGTCATGCCTTTAACTGCGCCGACCATCTTCATCTGCACCATCTCGGCTTCGGCCTTCATTTTGAGCTTGGCCAAATCCTCGGGGTTCTGTGCCGCCGCGCCGAAGGCGAGCAGTGTGCCTGCCGCGGCAATGTGTACCAGTCTGTTCATGTCTGTTCTCCTTAGAAATTGCGTTGAGAGGCGTTGACCAGGCGAAACGCGTGGGCGCGGCCGTCGGGTCCAAATACGATGTCTGCCTGTACTTTGCCGGGCTTCACATCCATGCGCATGATGACTCCGGATTCGAATGGCTCGTCATCCAGGGCCACGAAGTAGGCCGTTTCCGGCGCCGGGCGGCCGCACCCGGCGGGGGCGGCGTATCGCCGTCCGCTCGACCGGGGCGGGGCGTGTGTCAGCGGTGACCTCCGGGACCGAGGGCGGCGCGAACGCGACCGTAGGCGAGGGGGCGATCCCGGGTGGAGCGGCCACTGCGATCTCAGGCGGCCGCCGGTTTGGCAACAGATAGGCGGCCAGAGCCAGGCACGCCGCCACCGCCACCGCGATGCCGATCCAATTCGGCCGCTTGCGCGCCGCTAAGACCGCGGCGTGGCGTGGCCGCAGTCCACTCTGGCAGCAATTCCATCAACGCCGAGACGTGCGCCGCCCGTCCGGCCAGTTCCGTACACAGGCAGTCACAAACCGTGCATTCTCCCAGATGCGCCGCCACCCGCTGCATCTCCTCCGAGGGCAGCTCGCGATCGAGATAGGCCCGGAGCGTGCCTTCCGACCAACATTGCGTCATACATTTTCTCCGTAACGCGCGCGAAACCGCCGTTCAAATTCCGCTTCTGCGCGCGCCAGCATGGTCCCCACGCGACACCGGTTCGATGCCCAGCGTGGCCGCCAGTTCCCGATACGCCAGGCCGCTTGCGCGCAGCAGCAGCAACTGGGCTTCGCGCGGTTTCAGTGACGCCCAGCACCGCCCTTACGCGCCCGCGCCGTTCCTCGGCCAGCATGGCGTCCAGCGCACTGGGCGCCGCCGCGGCGTGAATTCCTTCCAACCCTGCCGCCTCTTCCCGCTTGCGCCGCCGCGAATTCGTGCGCAGCGCGTCGAAACCCGCATTGGTCGCCACGCGATAAATCCAGGCGGTCAGATCTTCGCGGCTTTCCAGCAGCGCCGGCCGCTGCGACAACTTGTGAAACACGTCCGAAGCAATCTCTTCCGAATGGGCGCGGTCACCGGTCAGCCGCGTCAGCATGCTCACAATCCGGCCATAATGCTCCCGGAACAGCGCTTCCACCAGGGCAGCGATGCGGCGGTCGCCCACCGCGCCGGCGTCGGCTGGGTTGAGCGCTATCTCGTCGGGCTGCACACCCGTTAATACGACGTCCACTTCGAAATTGTGACAGGAAATTGCGGTGGCCGGGGTGGCGGTCTCGCGGGTCAGTCCTATTCCAGGCCGAGGGCCTGCGCAGCGCCGTGAAATCGAATGCGGGTTCGCCGTCCTCGGCTTGCTCGTCGTTTCGTCGCGTTCCATGTCGCGTATCAGGTCGAGCACCGCCTTCCGCCCCGATTTCGTTTTGACGGCCTGCCGTGCCGTTTTGCCGCTCAACGCGGGCAGCGGATCGTCGGGCCACCGGGCGTAGTGCTGCGCCTTCATCTGGAGGATGATTTCACGCTCCTGTTCGGTTGGGATGCGCTCTTCCCGCTCCGGTGCGTTGCCGGAAGCCACCTGCTGTTTGAACTCGTCGAGCGACAGGTGGGAATCGCCCTGATGCCTGAGCAGCCGACCGGCGTGGGCTTCGAGTAATCCGCGGCCCAACTGCAGGCGGGTGCGGGATTGCGCCTCCAGGCGCAGGTGGCCGCCGCCGGCCTGTATATGGCCATAGACGCTTCGCGGGCCCTCCCCGGACGCATCGGTCCACGCGAAGTGGGCTTCGCCGGGTGCGCCGGAATCCTCCCTGAGTTCCGGGAGCGAACGCAGGCGGGCTCAGCAGTCCCGGTTCGTCGAGAACGCTATAATCGGCGTGGCAAAACGCGATCTCCTCGCCTTCGCGATTGACCACCCGCAGGTTCTTCAACCACTGGTCGCTGAGCCGGCGAATCTTCGATGAAGCGTATTGCCGGCGCGACGCACGAATTCCGACGGAGTCTGGCCGGCGGAGCGAGCCTCTTTATCGACGAGCTTCAGGAAGTCAGCCTTTACCGCGGGCGGAACTGAAAAGCCATCGGACACGAACATCAATTTGCCGTCGAGTTCCTCGATGCGGCTGAGGATGCAATCTCCGGGCCGCAACTCGCGCGACGCCGTGACATCGTGGACGAAAATCGTGTTGCCGCCGGCGAGGTCGCGCAGGTGAATGCCGCGGCCCTCTTCCACGGCTTCGGTTTCGAATACTCCCGGCCAGGAATTCCTCCATACTTGGAGCAGCACACGCTCGCGCGGCGAGAGTTCGGAGCCGTGGGTTTCCAGGTAGTGCTCCACCAGGGTACGGCCGGTGGCAGCGTCGCGGAAATCGCTGGTGTACCATTGCAGGAATCCATTGATCTCGCTCTCGTCGATTTGGACGTCGTCCGTCGTATCGAAGTAGTAGCGCTTGGCGCGTCGGCGGTCCGATTTCGTATGCCAGCGGTCCGCACCAGCGAGTACATCCGTCGCCAGCCGGTGGCGAATCTCCTGGTCGTTCTCGGAAAGAGAATCCATTCACCTTCAGCCTACTATGGGACATCGCGTTTTGTGGCCCCAGCCCTCACAATAGAAGTATGATCTCTTGCCGCAATCTGACGCGCCGCTTCGGGGAATTCACTGCGGTCAACGGGCTCAACCTGGAAGTCGCCGCCGGGGCGATCTGCGCGTTCCTGGGACCCAACGGGGCGGGGAAGTCCACCACTGTCAAAATGATGACCGGCCTGCTGGCCCCCACATCCGGCGAAGTCACGCGTATGCGGCCTGAATGCGCACGGCCAACCCGCTGGAGTTGAAGCGCCGCATCGGAGTGCTGCCGGAAGATCTCGGATTGTTCGACGATCTCACCGTGGAAGAGCACCTGCTGCTCACCGGCGATATCTACGGCGTGCCGCGGCAGGAGACCCGCGCCCGCACCACCCAACTGCTGCACGCGCTGAGCCTGGAGCACGGACGGCGCACCTTCGCCGCCGCCTGCTCCCACGGCATGCGCAAGAAGACCGCCTTCGCCATGGCGCTCCTGCCGAACCCCAAGGTGCTCTTCCTGGACGAACCGTTCGAAGCCATCGACCCGGTCACCGCCAAGATCATGCGCGACCTGCTGCAATCCGTGGCGCGCCACGGCGTGACGGTCTTCCTGACCTCGCACATCCTCTCCATGGTGGAGCGCATCGCGCACCAGATCGTGATGATCCGCAAAGGCACCAAAGTGTGGGACTCCGCCGGCCGGCGAACTGCCGCAATCGCTCGAGGACCATTATTTCGATCTGGTGGAGACGCCCGTGGTGGAGGAGTTGGAATGGCTCGGCCCTTCGCGATCCTGAGGGCGCTTGGCGCTGGCATACCGCCGCGACTGGACGGCGTTCCAATCCCTCGCCGGCAACAATTTCTTCCTGATCACCGCCTTCCTGCTGCGCCAGGCGGGGATCTTCGTGTACCTGATCATGGGGCTGGTCGTGCTGTTTCCGCTGAGTACCGATCCCGCTGCGCAAGATTCCGCCTTCGCGCCTGGCCCTGTGGCCGCTGGAGCCGGCGCGAGCGCTGGATTCTGCGGCTGGCCAGCCCGTGGATCAATCCGCTCACGTGGGGGCTCGCCGGCGCTCGCGGTATGGGGCGCGGGCGCACTGTCTCGGTGGGCCTGTGGGCGGCTGATCGCCGGACTGTTCGCCGGCGGTGTTTCTGATTTCGGCCCTGCCCTCTGCCGGGCGGCAACGGCATGTGGCGGCGCGTGCCGCAGTTTCCCGGGCCGCTGAATCAACTGGTGCGCAAGAATCTGCGCGAGATTCTCTCCACGCTGGACTTCTATTGCGCGCTGATCCTGAGCGCTGGCCGTGCTGGCGTACCGCGTCTTTGGGCCGGCCCTGCCGCCCGAGGCGTTCATGGCGATGACCGTGCTGGTGGTGGGCGCCATGTCGAGCTACGCGCAGTGCCTGTTCGGGCTGGATGGCGAAGGCGGGCTCTCGCGCTATCGCCTGCTGCCGGTGCGCGGATGGCAACTGCTGCTGGCCAAGGATGCCGCGTTCCTGGCGGTGGTGATCCCGTTGACGCTGCCGCTGGCGGTGCTGCCGGAGTCGGCGCGGCGCTGGTGGCGCTGGCGGTTGGGCACGCGCCGGCCGTGGAGCATCCGCGGACGCAAACCCGCTGGCGATTCTCTACCGGCGGCGCGCTCGGCAACGGCGTGATTCAGTTGGTCGCGCTCGCGATGACGGCCTCCGGCATCTATCTGACGAGCGTCTGGTTTCTGGCCGCGGCGGCGGCCGCATGGGCGGTCTCGTTGTGGTGGTACGGCCGCGAACTGGAACGCTCGCTGGCTTAGATCTACCGCACCGTGGCGCTGGTGGTTTCGCCTAGCAGGCGCTCCACCAGGTCCGTCACTTCGTGCTTGGTCTGCGTGTAGAACTCGCCGCTGGCGCGTCCGGCGAAACCGGCGTGAACGCTGCGCACTCTGCCATCGCGGCCCAGGAAGAAAGTGGTGGGCCACGAATTCAAATTCTCGGCTTGCGGGAACTTTTCGGCCAGTTGGCCGGGCTCGCCGGGGACCAGGACGGTGTAATCGATACCGTACTGTTTGATGAACGCGCGCAGGCGGGCCAGAGTCTTCAACTGCTCGGCCTCCTCAAATGAAAGGGCGACTACTTCGAGTCCCTGATTGCCGGTACTCGGCGATAGAGGTCTTCGAGAAACGGAGCCTCGTCATGGCAGTTCGGGCACCAGCTACCGGAGATCGCCAGCACGACTACCTTGCCGCGGAACCGCGCGTCGCTGAGAGGGACACGGTGCGGCCATCCAGATCGGGAAAGGCGAAGGTGAAAGGCGCCGACGGATCTTTCACGCCAGTGTGTTGGAACGGGTCCGTGGGTTCGCCGAGTCCCTGGGCGCGTGCGCGAGGCCGGCCGCAGCGCCGCCAGTGTCGTGCGGCCATTCTGCAGGATTTTCAGCGTGCCGTCGGCGGCTGGTGTGACTTCCAGCAGGTTCGGACGAGCGCCGGAAAAATGGCTGAGCACGAACTTGCCGTCGCGCCAGGACGCCGGTGAGCGCGCCGGTATCGCCATCGACGCGCAGGATGGCGGCAGAGATGTCAGCGCCCTGCTGCCGCACGATGAAGCGCCACGCCGATTCGCCTTTCGGGCTCTTCGTAGGGATCTCCCATAGGCCATCGATATCGGGCACGTCCGCGGCGCTGAGGATCGCAGGCGGTCGGAGCGCGGTGCGCGCGGAATGGATACCAGCGTCCTTCGCGGCCGTAGCGTCCTTCCAAGGCACCCTCCGTAACAGTGGCTTCCAGCCGGTTGGCGTACTGATCGAAGTTCAGGCGCAGCGCACCCTCCTGGAGTTGTCCGGCGGTGGAAGGCACGCGCTCATCACCATTGAAGAAGTTGCCGGCCACGCCGGCGTCGCCGGCTGAAAATTCCATGCGGAAGGGAATTTCTGTGCCGTTGACGGTGACTGTACAATCCCAAAGGCCGGTAACGGATTGCGCGCTCAGCGCGGCGGCGAAGAGAACAGAAGCAGTGACAATTCTCGCGATCGGACATTGGTGGTCTCCCTGCGGCGCTTTAGAGCGCCGCGACCTGGTGGGCCGCCGGAGTCAGACGGGCGGCAAACTCGCGGGCGCGGGAATCCGCGTCGCGTCCACTGGCTTCAAACAGCCAGAACTGCTCCAACTGGTGCTTGCCCGAATCGGTTTGAAACAGGCCCTGCGACTTGTGTTCGGCGATGAACCAGTTGACGACGATTTGGTAATTGAGGGCATTGCGATACCCAAAATGGGCATCGCGGTCGAAGACGAAGGCGGGCCGCTCGCCGCGGGTGCGCGAGAGCGGCTGAGCCGGGCATACCGCGAAAGAGTTCGGTCTGAGCGTTCGCGGCGCACGGGTCGGACCCGAGCAGCAGGGGACGGAAGTCCTCCGGCAGGGTCGCGGCGGCCTCCAGCGTGAGCAGGGTGGCGGCACGATGGTGTCCGTGAGTTTCCGCGGTGGGCAGGAGTGTGAATACCGCGTCGTAGTGCTCGCGGTGCAGCAGGCCGGTGAGGAAGCTTCGCACCGTGCCATAGTCCCAATTGCTGGTGGGCGCCGATGCGGCATCGGTCGTAAAGCCGGAATCGCGCTGATCGAGGAAGTAGTGTCGGCGTATGCCAAGCACCTTGCCAGCGGCCAGGGTCTCGCGCTTGCGTATCGCGGGCAGACGGCTGCGCCCCTCGCGCTCAGCGGTGAGTCCGACTCCGTACACTGCCTCTGCCAGCGCCGAGTAGCGATAGCCGGCTTCGCCGTTGGTGATCACCACGTGATCCGCCGCCCAACCGAGTTCCCGTGTGAGGCGGTAGGTGGTGGCCGCGAAGGCGTACTCGTCGTCCGGGTGCGCTGCCACGATCAGCAGTTTGGGACGCGTGGTCGCAGCGGCGAGAGGTCGCGCGAGCAGGGCCTCGGGCGCTGCCAGCAGGAAAGTCTGGCGCGTCATTGGATGCTCCCTGCCAGATCGATCACCTCGCGGGCGATGTCGCGCATCGGCCTGCGGCGCTGCCGGCTGGTGCGGCGCAGGTGCAGGTAGGCTTCTTCCTCGGTCCACTGAAAGCTGGCTTGCAGGAGTCCTTTGGCGCGGTCGAGTAGCTTGCGGTCCGCCAATTTGCGGGAGAGCGCTTCGGCCTCCGATTCCAGCTTCACCCTGGCGTGGAATCGGCCAGCAGGGAGCCGAGGGGCAGGCTAAGACTGCGCAGAAATGCGGTCTCGCGCGGCTGATAGGCAATCGGCGCCAGACGCGCGACGTTGGCGATGCCCACCAGTTCGCCGCGATCCAGCAACGGAATGGAGGCCGCCGCCTGAAAGCGATTGCGCAGGAATTCGGGAAAGCGCTCGAAGCGCCAATCCGACCAGGCATCGCGATCGAGAAAGGTGTCGGTGAGATTCTCGCGATGCCAAACTGCGGCCTCAGGACGAAGCTCGACGTCAAAGCTCTCGATATCGGAGGCGGCGAGGCCGCTCCAGGTGACCAGTTCCAGGCCGCCCCGCTCGCGGTCGAGACGGTACAGGTAAGCGCCCCGCGAGTTCGTCTGCGCAAGGCTGAGTTCGAGCAGGGGATGAAGGGATGTGCGGTTCTGCGTGCCCGAATTGGGCCGGAATACAACGTTTAAAGAAGGGTAAGCTGCTGCTGCCATAACAATCTCTCCTCAAAGTTTTTTGGAAAAACAGAAGGGGTTGGGTTAGCGGCAACAACAACAACAGGAGGTCAAAGCGACGTGGCTTTTGTTCGGTGTCCTTTGATATACTCCATACTCTATCAACTTTAGGGTGATTTGATGAATTTGTCAAGCAATTTAGAAACTCAACCTGCCGGCCAACTGCACCACGCGTCCGGCGCGCGCACTGGTGACGAGCCGAAATCCGCCGCGCCGAAGGTGGCTCCCGGAACATTGAAATTGGCATGGTTCAGGATGTTGTAGAACTCGCCGCGTAGATCGAAATTGAATCTTTTCGTTGAGACGGAGCGATTTTTCCAGCGTGACGTCGGTGGTCACCACCGGCGCGCCGCGCAGGCCGGAGCGCGGCGAATTGCCGAAGGTGAACTGCGCCGGAGCGGCAAACGCGGAGGTGTCGAACCAGTGCGTGATGCTCGCCGGTCGCCGGACAGCGACGGATCGTGCAGCAGGTTCGGTCGTAGTGAGCCGGCGGGGAAGGCGTTGGTCGTGTTGGCGGTGGTGATCACGGTGAACGGCGCGCCGGATTCGGCGGTTTCCAGCAAGCCGAGCCTCCAGCCGCCCAATGCGCTCTTCAGCAAGGCGATTGCCGCTGCAACTGCGGAAGCTCATAGAGCAGCGTGACACCAGGTGATGCGGCACGTCGCTGCCGCTCAAACCCTTGTCGAGCCGGCGATTGTAGGCGTCCATATAGCTGCCCGTGATGCCGTATTCATTGGCCGACTCCACATCGTCGATGAACTTGGAGAAGGTGTAGTGCGCCAGCAGGGAGAAGCCTCCGCTGAAGCGCTTCTCGGCCCGGACGAAGCCGCCGTGATAGGTCGAATTGCCGATCGAAGGGTTGATCCAGGTGACGTTGCTGAATTGCGGAAAGGGACGGCGCGCCTGCGCATTGCCCGGTCCCATCAGTTGCGGCAGCCACCTGGTCCAGGCTGAGGTCGTTGGCCGTCAAATGGTGGCTGATGTTGGCCAGGTATCCGACCTCCACCAGCAGGCCCGCTGACCACCTCACGCTGCACGTTGAGGTTGTACTGATACGAAATGGGCGCCACCTGTTTGGGATTGAAGAAGCCCACCGCGGTGTTGGGAGTCTGTCCTGGGGCAACCGCGCCGAATGCGGCGGTCAGGGGTGGCCGGCTGACCGCGGGGAAGCCATCGCGCAGGCGCAAAGCGCTCTGCAATTCGGCCTGCGACACCACATAGCTGGCGGAGGTCGAAAAGCCCAGCGACGCCACGTCGCCGATCGTGTTGCTGACTGTGGGTCCGTAGAAGATGCCGCCTCCGCCGCGGATCACGGTGTCGTGTTTGCCCGGCAGCCGGTAGGCGAATCCCACGCGCGGTCCGAAGTTGTTCGTGTCGGTGGCGAAGGCCCGCTCGGGCACTCCGTTCACTCCGGCAAACGTCACCACTCCCGGCGTTCCCGAGACCGGATTGATCGCCGCGGGGTCGAACGAGTTCATCTTGTTGCCCACGACTTTCCGCGGCAGTTCCGTCTCCCAGCGCAGGCCGGCATTCACCGTCAGGCGATCCGTCACGCGCCAATCGTCCTGCGCATAAAAGGCCAGGTAACAGGCGCGCGACGGGATCTTGTCGGACACCTGCACGGAGGCCGAGTTGACCTCGCCCAACAGGAAGCTCGCCAGCGCATTGCCCGTTCCGGAGACGCCCGGAAGGTCCGTAATCAGCGGACTGATGCCGAAATTGCCGGCCGATCCGCGATCGCGGATTTCGTCGTTGGCGCCCGCGCGGAACTCGCCGCCGAATTTCCACGCGTGCTTGCCACGATTCCAGGAGAGCGAATCCAGAATCTGCCGGTCGAGAATCGGCGTCTGGAAGCGGGAGACTGCGCTGGCGTTGCCCAGCGTGGCGTAGCCCGGAATGGTGAACGCCGGAAATGCCGCGTCGCTCACACCCTGTAGCCCGATCTTAGCCGCCAGGTTTTCGCCGAAGCCCGGGCGCGAGTCCAGGAACTTGCGCCGCAGATAGGTGACGCGCAGTTCGTTCACCAGGTTGGGGCGGAAGATGTGCGTGTGCGCGCCGAGCATGCTCTGCACGCGGACGTCGGTGAGATCGCCCGCCGGATCGGATGCAGGGATGCCGTAGGTGCCGGAGTTGTCGGTGCTGCTGTTGTTGATGTAGTAGCGCGCGGTGAAGAGGTCCGTGGGCCGGAACTGGTGATCGAGACCGTCCAACTACAATGTCGCGATTCAGGCGGTTGGCGCTCGACCCTACGAAGTTGTTCGCATTGGTCAGGCTGCCCGCGCGGTTCGCTACCGGGTAATAGTTGAGCGCCGCCAGCGCTACCGGGTCGAAGCGATGCGAGGGGGATCTGATTGCCGGGGAAGGGCTGGCGGCTGGTGCCCGAAGTGGTCGCGGGGTCGTAAATCAGCACCGGTTTGCCGGCCGTGCTGCGCAGATCGGAGAAATCGCCGGCGCGGTTGAGCGCGGTGGGCACGGTGGAAATCGTCGTATCGCTGGTCAATTGGCCGGTACGTTCCCAGGTGACGAAGAAGAAGGTCTTCTCCTTGCGGATCGGTCCGCCGAACGAAGCGCCGTACTGGTTCAGCCGGATGGGCGGCCGCGTGGCGGCGAAGAAGTTGCGTGCGTTGAAGACGTTGTTCTGCAGCGATTCGAAGAGGCTGCCGTGATACTGCGCGGTGCCGGAGCGCGTGGACATCGTAATCACGCCGCCGGTGGAATGGCCGAATTCGGCCGAATAGTTATTGGCGATCACGCGGAATTCCTGCATCGCATCCACCGGCAGGCTGGTGAGCTGCTGGGGCCGGGTCAGGCCCACTGCGTTGGACACGTTGCCGCCGTCCAGCGTGAAGTTCTGGTTGCGCGCTCTCCCGCCGGCCACGCTGAATACCGGATAATTCTCGGCGGTGCCCGTGCCGGTATCGATCATGATCACACCCGGCGCCAGCGCCGCCAGGGACGATGCCGCGCGATTCGGCAGCGGCAATCCAGCCAGCATCTGCCGGTTCACCGCCTGCGCGATATTGGAAGTCTGCGACTCCGTGACGCGGCGCGGACTCGACCACGTCCACCGTCGCGTTCTGCTGTCCCACTTGCAAGCGTGAGGTCGAGCGCCAGGGTCTGGCTTACCTGCAAGGTAAACGGTCCGCGTGTGAGGTGGTCGAAACCTGCCGAGTCGGCCTCCACGCGGTAGCTTCCCGGCACGAGCGCCCCGGCGCGGTAGAGCCCGGCGGAATTGGTCACCGTCTCGAAACGTACGCCGGTGTCCAGGTTCGTGATTTTCACTCGTGCGGCCGGGATGGCGGACTCGCTGGCGTCTTTGACACTCCCGGAAATCGTGCTGTTCCCGCTCTGTCCGAAGGTGAGCGACGCGAAAAGGGCGAGTCCTATGATCCAGCCAAGGCGCATACTATACTTCATTGATAGAGAATAGGATGATTTGACGCAGCTGTCAATACACAATGTTCCGCGCTAGTCTCAGGCGCGGCGGGGTCCTATTCCTCGCGCAGCAGGATCGAAGGGTCAGTGCGCAGCGCTCGCCGCGCCGGAATCCAGGCAGCCAGCAGGCCCACCAGCAGCATGGTTGCTAATACGCCGCCCAGTACCATGGGATCCCGCGGAGTTGCCTGATACACGATAAACGCAAGAACCTTGCTCGCCGCAATGCCCAGAAGCAGGCCCGCCGCCGAACCGAAAACCAGGATCCGGAAGGTGCGCCCCAACGCGGCCCGCAACACCTCCTCGCGCCGTGCTCCTAAAGCGATCCGAATTCCGAATTCCCGCAATCGTTTGCTTACCGAGTATGCGGCCATGCCGAAGATGCCAGTTATCGCGAGCATCGCGCCGAGCCCGCCCAGCACTCCCAACGACACTGTCGCCACCCGCGCCGGAAACAAAACGCCATCCAGTTCGTCGTACCAGGTCCGTATCGCGAACGGCAGTCCGGGATCCAGGTCTCGCATCGCCTGATGCAATGCTGCCGTCGTCAGTTGCCGCGGGTCGCCGTTCGAGCGCACAATCAGCCAAATGCGGCTGGAGGGAGATTGAAGGATCGAATAGAACATTGCCGCCCGCGTATCCTCGGTAAGGCTCTCGTACTTACCGTCTTCGGCCACACCCACTACCTCGATCCGGATCCCGTCCCTCCTCTTAAAGTGCCCGCCAATGGCCTTCTCCGCCGAACCGAAAACCTGGCGGGCGAACTCCTGATTCACCACCGCCACGCGAGGCGCGTTCCGGTCGTCATGCCACGTGAGGCCGCGACCCGCCAGCAGCCCGGTGCCCGCCGCCTCGAAATATCCGGGAGAGACGCTGAATTCCAGCGTCTTGGCGACAGCTTTCGATTCCCTCAGATCCGTGGCCGTCTCGGCATACACGGTCGAGTGGAGCTGATCCAGATTGAGCGGCAGGGTGTTTGAATAGGCCGCGGCCGTCACACCGGGGATGGCCAGGGCGGCATCCACCATGCGCCGCTGCAGGATCGGTTGCTGGTCGGCGCTGTACCTCGCCATTCCCAGATCCGTGCTCAACAGCATGGCGTTCTGCGTCACGAAGCCGAAGTTGCTGTGCAGCGACCGCACCAGTCCGCGCACCGCTACCAGCGATGCCGTCACCAGTACGGCACAAATGGCAATCTGGCTGACCAGCAGCAGATCGCGAACCGTGAACCGTCGCCCCACGAAAGTGGCGCCTGACTTGATCACCTGGTACGGATTGATGGCCAGCGCTTGACGCACGGGAACCATTCCGAAAATGAGTCCGCTTGCCAGGGCCAGTAGCAGGGCAACGGCGTAGACCGTCGCGTCGGGATTGACCGGCACGTTGATCGGAAACTGGGGCAGGGGATGCCATGCACTGAGCCACGGCAGAAGGACGACGCTTCCAGCCAAGCCGAGCAAACCGCCGGCAATCGAGACCAGGGTCGCCTCTGTCAGCAGTTGGCGCGTGATGCGGCCGCGGCTCGATCCGAGCGCCAGGCGCATTGCGACTTCCTTGGAGCGGTCGGCAGCCCGCGCCGCAAACAGGCTTCCCAGATTGGCGCAGGCGGCGAGGAGAATCAGGCCGGCCAGCAGCATCAGGCCCGAGACGAAGGCCCGCGCCGCTTTGCCGATGTAATCTCCCATCAACTCCGGACGCGCCAGCGAGAAGCTCGCGCCATCGTCTTCTTTCGGGTAGGCGCTTGCCAGCCACGCGGCGATGGAATCCAGGTCGCCTTTGAGCTGCGCCACGCTCACTCCTGATTTCAAACGCCCGATAATCCACAAACCGCGGCGCCTGCGGGCATTCAATATGTTCTCGCCTTCGATTTGCGCCTGGTTGACCAACGGCACCCAGAGATCGCCGGCGAAAAACAGCGCGGTTCCTCGAAACTGCGGGGGCGCCACGCCAATTACTGTGAAGGGATACTTATTCAGTAGAACCGTCCGGCCTACTGCTCCCGGATCGCCCTGGTAGTGGCTCTGCCAATAGGCATAGCTCAGCACAATGTATGGAGCGCTATCGGGACCGCGCTCGTCGGAGCCGTGGAAGAAGCGGCCGAGATAGGGCTGAATTCCCAAGACGTCGAAATAGTTCCCGCTGGCCTCGTAGAGCCACGCCTGCGACGAACCGTGGCCGTTATCCAAACCCGCGGCGTTGACGGTAAATGCCAATACGCCGTCAAATCCGCGGCTCTTGTCGCGCACATCGACGTAGTCCGGATACGACTGTTCGAAATGCTGCTTGCCATACTCCACCATGTACAGGCTTCGCGCGGCCGGCAGGTCGATTGGCCGCAGCACCAGCGCATTCAGAACACTGAACACTACCGCATTTGCGGCGATTCCAATCGCCAGCGTCAGGACGGCCACAACCGTGAAGCCCGGACTTCTGCGCATCATCCGCAAGCCGAAGCGCGCGTCCTGCAGGAGCGTTTCGACGAAATTGCCGCCCGTTGCTTCGCGGCACTCCTCCTTGAACCGTTGGTAGCCGCCGAACTCGAGGCGTGCCTGGCGCTCGGCCTCGAACCGCAGCATACCGGAGCGCTCCAGATCGTCGGCGCGGTGTTGTATGTGAGAGCGAAGCTCGTCGTCCATCTCCCGGTTGATGCGGGTACGTTCGAACAAAGCGGAAGCGAGGGAGCGGAGAGAGGCGAGCAGTCTCATGTTTCCTCCGGTTGGACGGCGAGAGCAGTCGCGATGGCCGTGGCGAGGCGATTCCAACTGTCGGTTTCCTCGCGCAGGCGTTTGCGTCCGGCGGCGGTCAATTCATAGAATTTGGCGCGCCGGTTATTTTCGGAGATGCCCCAACTGGTCTTCAACAGCCCCTGGCGCGCCAGCCGGAAAAGTCCTGGATAGAGCGCGCCCTGTTCGATTAACAGCGAGTTGTCGGAAATCTGGCCGATTCGCAGAAGGATGCCATATCCGTGAAGCGGGCCGAGTGAGACCGCCCTCAGTATCAGCAGGTCCAAAGTACCGGGAAGAAGCTGCGCCTTGACCGCCACGATCTCTCCTAAGTTCGTTAGGAGAACTATAGGCCATCTTTCCTAAGCTGTCAAGGAGAGTGAAGTATTAGGCTGCCTTCCGCCGTTTCGCCGTCTTTTTCGGGCGGGCGGACTTCGATGCCGCCTTCGCTGCGAGGCTCTTTTTGAGCGCTTCCATCAGGTCGATCACCGGCGCCTTTCGAGGCTGCGGCACGGTTGTAATCTCCTTGCCCTTCTGTTTTTCCCCAATCAGCCGCTCGACATTTTCGCGATACGTGTCCTCGAACTGGTTCGGTTTGAAAGCGGCCTTCAGGTGACCGATCAGACTCTTCGCGAGCTCAAGCTCCTTGGCCGTGTACTTTGCCTTGGGCGCTTCACTCCTGTTCTTCGAATGCAATTCATCCGGGTAGTAGAGCGTGTGCAGAATCAGGCCACCTTCAGACGGCCGGATCAGGACGATGTGTTCCCGGTTGTGCATCGCGATTTTCGCAATTGCGTGCTGTTTCGCCTCCGAAAGGGCCGCCACAAAAAGGGCGTAGGGTTTGGCGGTATTGTCCTCGGCGGCAACATAGTACGAACTCTCGAAGAGAATCGGATCCACTTCCTCATTGCCCACGAACTGCAGGATGTCCATGTTCGTCGCGGTGGCCGGCGCGACCTTCTTCAGTTCCTCGTCCTCGACCACGACGTACTTATCCTTACTGGTCTCGTACCCCTTCACGATGTCGGAGCGATCGATGGGTTTGTTCTCCTCCGCGCAATACCAGACTTCCTTCACGCGTGACAGATCCTTCTTGTGCAGCATGTGGAAGTGCACGCTCTCCGCCCGCGCGGCCGCAAGCAGCCGCACCGGGAAGGAAACCAGGCCAAAACTGATATTTCCCTTCCAGACTGTCGCCGGCATGACTCACCTCTTTCCTGTGGAAGCCGATAATGCCCCACATGCAGAATTTCAAGCACGCCAGAGTCTAAAGTGAACGAGGATACCGATTGGCTGCTCAGTTGTCGGTCGGCTTCTGTTCGATGTGATCGATTACCAGGACCGGCGTCGGCCGCTTCTGCATCTCGAGCTTTAGCCCAAGCTGCCTGGTCATTGCATCGAACAAGGAGACGGCGCCGCTTGGGACCGATGCTTCGCCGACCGGGCCGGCGGAAGACGCGCCACCGCCCTCACCAGCCTGGGCTCCATTCAGTTGCAGGATGCCTGCCGGACTGAAACTGAACGTAAAATCCCAGCCGCCTTCGAGACCCGTAGCATCAGTCACCTCGGTATGCAGATAGCCCGGAGCGATCACGGGAAGCAGTTGGGCGAACTGAGCCATGGTCACGTTCTGGCACGTCACCAGCCTTCCCAGCGCCGGATTCGCGTTCTTGCTGTCTTTGGAATCCGGGAGTGCGCCTTCCTGCCATTTCGTCCGGGTAGCGGGGTCCGCCTTCTTGAGTTTCGGTTTTGCCGCCACCAGCGTATACGCGGCGATCGGCTTGCTTTCCATGTGAACCTGCAGTTTGAAGCGCTCGACAATTAGCGCCTTAATCATCGGCCGCAGCGCCTCGATGTTAACCGGAACGGCGGTACGGGAGGGCGTGAGGTCGCCGATCGCTACGCCCGCGGGAGCCTTGGCGATCAGGTCGAAACGGTCCGAATCCAGCCATTTCGGCGCGCCGGACATCATGTCGTCCCCGTTGATGTCCCAGGCCAGCGTGATCAGGTTCTTCAAAGTGATGTTCGGCACGTAGATGCGGCCGTTCTTAATCTCGGGACGCGCCAGCACTCCACCCCGTCCGCCGCCGTTTTGCGCGACGGCCGGCTTGATCTCCGCGGCGTCAAATTCCGTCGGCAGCGGCGGGAAACTCTTCGCCACCTCGGGTACATTGTCCGTGGGTTTTTGGTTTACGCTGTCGACTACAATTACGGGCATCGGCACCGTGGCCGCCTCCAGCCTCAATCCGAGCTGCTTCTCCAGGGCGTCGAAGAGCGGAATATTCTCGCCCACCGTAGTCAATCCGGCGGGAACCTTGGGCGTGAACTTGAACGTGAAGTCCCACGCTCCTTGCAGTTCGGTCTGGTCCACTACCAGCCTGTTATTGAAGTACTGTCCGGCGCCGGCCATGGAAAGCATGCCATCAGCGAAGGCAGCCATCGTCGTGTTGTGGCAAGTGTAGACGATCACCGGAAGGTTGATCGGTCCTGCCGGAGGCCCGCCGCCCGGGGTAGGAGGGGTTGTATTCTGGACCGTGAAGTTACACCCGTTTGTGCCGCTGCCCTCCGGCTCCTTGAGCTGCGTCTTTTTCGACGCTTTGAGCGCAAACGCTGCGATCGGCTTGCTGTCTTTGTGGGTCACCAGTTTGAAGCGGTCGGCCAATAGCGCCTGCAGCATGAGCTTTCGCGATTCGGCACTCGATGCGCCCGGAGCTACGGCGAACACGTCGAACCGGTCCATCTCAATCCAGTTCGGTCCACCCATGATCTTTTCGGGGTCAACTCCGTAAGCGGTTCGCACCAGGTCCAGCATGGTGGCGAAGCGCAACTCATACCGGCCGCTGTTGTAGAACGGGCCGCGCACAAAAGGTTGAGTGGTGCGAGGGCTGGAGTGGATGTCCGCCACCTCGAATTTCGGTGTGGTTTCAGTGGATTGACCGAATACCGCACCCGACAAAAGGGCGGTAATAGCGACGCCTGCACGAACGCGCATATCTCCTCCGGCAAAAAAACGATAAAACTTAGACGCTGAAAGCCGTGAGTTGTTTCAACGAATCCTTAAGTGCCGGCCGCCGGCACTACAGCCCGCGCCTCCTTACTGGGGCTTCGCCCCGCCCATCGACGCCGTTCCCAGCATGCCGCCCAGTCCCATCGTCTCCACCGCCGAGGAAGGCACAATCACCATCGAACCCTTCTCCTTGATCGCCTCGTACAGCATGTTCATCGCGCGCAGATGCAGCGCCACCGGATTGTGCTGGTATGTCAACGCCGCCTGTCCGAACTTCTCGGCGATCTCCGTCTCCGCCGTGCCCAGAATGATACGCGCCCGCCGCTCGCGTTCCGCCTGCGCCTCGCGCGACATCGCGTCCTGCAACGCCGGCGGAATCTGCACGTCGCGAATCTCCACCGATTGCACCGTGATCCCCCATCCCGTCGTCTTCTCGTCGAGAATCCGCTGCAGTTCCTTGCCCATCAATTCGCGCTCCGCCACCATCTGGTGCAGCTCGTGCCGCCCGATCGATTCGCGCAGCGCCGTCTGCGCGCTGAACTCGATCGCCTGCGCGAAGTCCTGCACTTCCAGAATCGATTTCTCCGCGTTCCACACCATCCAGAACACGATCGCATCCACGTTGACCGGCACCGTATCCCGCGTCAGCGTCGATTCCGCCGACACGTTCGCCACGCGCACCCGCTGGTCCACGTACCGGCTCAGCGTGTCCACTACCGGAATGATGTGAAACAGTCCCGGTCCGCGCAGCCCGATGTATTTGCCGAAGCGCAGCACCGCCACCTTTTCCCACTGATCGGCCTTGCGAATTGCAAACAGCAGGTACAGCTCCGATCAGCGCGCAACACCACCACCGGCGTCGCGCTCTTGCAGTCAGCGCCGAAAGACCCGCCCCAGCCGCCAGCGAAATCACCAGCAACGCGACGCCAACTGTGCTGAGCTTCAACACTACTCAGATCCGGTCTCATAGGTTCATCTCCTCTTCTTGCCGCCATCGATGGAACGATCATGTAGTTGCTCCTGCAATTCCTCAATCGTGAAGCCGGCCGCCCCGGCCCGCGATACGAATTCGCTGACGAGTTGTGCGAGCTGCCGCTGCCGCTCCACTTCGTCGTGTTTCACCTTCTGTTGACTGATGAAAGTGCCGGTCCCCTGCTGGGTCTCCAGCACGCCCCGGATTTCCAGCTCCCGGTACGCGCGCACCACGGTATTGGGATTGATGGAAAGGTCCACCGCCACCTGCCGTACCGTGGGAAGTTGATGCCCCGCCGTCAACGGTTCCGGCGGCGATCCCGCCCAGCACCTGATCGATGATCTGCCGGTACACTGGGACGCCGCTGTGCAGATCCAGCCGGAATTCGAAGATCCGGTTTTGCGCCGTGTTGCTCATCTAAAATAATAGTGTACTAGTTGACTAATACATGTCAAGAAGATTCTTTACAGCACCGCGCAGGCGCCCGGTGATACCCTAATCCTGAAAACCCGAGGTTTACAAATATGAAATGGCTTTCACCTCTCTGCCGCAGCCCTGCTTTCCATTACCCTGGCGGGCGCGCAGACCCTGACCGGACACTGGACCGGCAACTTCTCCACCGCCGATAACGGACTGGAAATCGTCGTGGCGCTCAACCAGGCGCGCCGACGGTCGATCACCGGCTACATCCTGAGTCCGCGCTCCACCGACACCATCACCAGCGGCAAGATCGAAGGTAACAATGCTCACCCTCGAAGCCGAACGCGCCGGACGCGGCGGCGCGATCCAAAAGGTCACCTACACCGCCAACGGTGGACGGCGGCAAGATGAAGCTCACCGTACCGGCGCCGAATTTCGGAGGCCGCGGACGCGGCGGACCGGGCGGAGCGCCAGGCGCACCTGCGCCGGTGGACCTCCTCCCGGAGCGGGCCCCGGTGGACCTCCCGCGGCGGGCCGCGGACCCGGTGGTCCTGGCGGTGGACGCGGTGGTCAGCCCCAGGTCGTCGAACTGGCGCGCGTCTCCACCGAAGCGCCCAAGGCCCTGCCGCCCCGTCCCGAGCCCGTCACGCTGCCCATGCCCACCACACCCGTGAAGTACAACGGCATGGCGAAGACCCCGCCGATGGGCTGGAACAGCTGGAACAAGTTCCGCAACCAGGTCAGCGACAAGATGGTCCGCGAGATGGCCGACGCCATCGTCCGGACCGGCATGCGCGACGCCGGCTATATCTACGTCAACATCGACGACACCTGGGAATCCGCCGCTCGCGACGCCAGCCGGCAACATTACCACCAACAACAAATTCCCCGACATGAAAGCGCTCGCCGACTACATCCACAGCAAGGGCCTCAAGCTCGGCATCTACTCCTCGCCCGGGACCCACGCACGTGTGCCGGCTACCTGGGCAGCTACCAGCACGAAGAACAGGACGCCAAGACCTACGCCGCGTGGGGCATCGACTATCTGAAGTACGATTGGTGCAGCGCGTCGCAGGTCTACGACAACACCCAGGCGACCATGGCGGCGGCTTACCACAAGATGGGCCTCGGCCTGCTGAACTCCGGCCGCACCATCGTCTACAGCCTCTGCCAGTACGGCAATCTCGATGTCGGCGAATGGGGCGAGAAGGTGGGCGGCAACCTGTGGCGCACCACCGGCGATATCAGCGACCGCTGGGCATCCATGGAGAACATCGGCTTCAAGCTGCAGCCCGGCCGCGAAAAGTACGCCGGCCCGGGACACTGGAACGATCCCGACATGCTCGAAGTCGGCAACGGCGGCATGACCGACACCGAATACCAGACTCACATGAGCCTGTGGTGCCTGCTGGCGGCCCCGCTGCTGGCCGGCAACGACATCCGCGACATGAAGCCCGTCGATCGCCGGACATCCTCATGAACAAGGAAGTGATCGCCGTCGACCAGGACAAGCTCGGCAAGCAGGGCGTGCGCGTTGCGCAGGACGGCAGCGTCGAAGTCTGGGCGAAGCCGCTGGCCGATGGCGGGCACGCCGTCGGACTCTTCAATCGCGGGCGACGCTGCCGCCAAGGTCACGGCAAAGTGGAGCGACATCGGCGTCAAAGGTTCGCACAAAGTGCGCGACCTCTGGAAGCATGCCGACCTCGGCAAAGTTGCCGATCAATACCAGGCGGAAGTTCCCTCTCACGGCGTCGTGATGGTCAAGATCGCGAAGTAACTGTTCCGTCGATCCGTGAAAGGCAATGACTCTTTATGGCTAGCACTAAATAGTCATAAGAACGGTATAACTTGGCGTGCTAAGTTATGAATATGTCGAGTGTCCTGCACGACTCAAGCCTGCCCCGGCAAGGTGGTGTCACCTTGTAGGTGCGGGCGCTCGGTACGTCGCCATTAGTACTGCAACTACTACCCCAGATACCGCTGCAGGTCGTCGGTGCGGTAGCCGTGCGCATACGCCGTATCGCGCGTGATGCGTCCCGCCGCACCAGTTCGGCCAGCGATTGCTCCATCGTCATCATGCCCTCGGCCCGCCCCACCGAGATCTGCGAGCGCAGCTGGTGGTCGTCGCCCTTGCGGATCAGGGCGCGCACGGCGTCGGTGGCGATCATGATCTCGATGGCGGGCCAGCGGGTCACTGCCGTCCACGCCGGGCACCAGTTGCTGCGCGATCACCGCGGCCAGCGCCAGCGAAAGCTGCTGGCGGATCTGCGGCTGGTTGCCGGCGGGGAACGAATCCAGAATGCGCGACATGGACTGGATCGCGTCGTTGGTGTGCAGGGTGGAGAGCACCAGGTGGCCGGTCTCGGCGGCGGTGAGCGCGGTGGCGATGGTCTCCGCGTCGCGCATCTCGCCCACCAGGATCACGTCCGGCGTCTGCCGCATGATGCTGCGCAGCGTGACCGCGAAATCCGGCGTGTCGCGCCCCACCTCGATCTGCTCGATGATGGCGCTGCGGTTGGCATGCTGGTATTCGACCGGATCTTCGATGGTGACGATGTGGGCGGCGCGCGCGTGTTGACGATGTCGATCAGGGCGGCCAGCGTGGAACTCTTGCCGCAGCCGGTGGGGCCGGTGACCAGCACCAGTCCCTGCCGCCGGTCGGCCAGTTTGCGCCAGGCGGAGCGGCAGGTGCAGCGATTCGAGCGACGGGATCTCGCGAGGGCAGCAGCCGGATGCTGGCGGCGAGCGTGCCGCGCTGGTGGTGGATGTTGACGCGGAAGCGGCCCAGGTTCTCGCGCATGAAGCCCAGGTCCACCGACGCTTGCGCTTCTGCAGTTCCTCGAACTGCGCGGGTTCGAGCAGGGGCAGCACCAGGCTGCGCACGTCCTCGGCATCGAGCACGGCGCCGCCCGCCGGCGTCAGATTGCCGGTGACGCGCAACATGGCCGGCGCGCCCGCGATCAGCAGCACGTCGGTGGCGCCGCGCGCGGCGGCCGTCTCCAGCAACTGATCGAGCGAAGGGGTGGATTGGCACGCCGCGTGCGGCGGCGTACTTCTGGCTGGGCGCCGCGCGGTTCAGTTCCGCGACGATCTTGGAGAGTTCGTTATCGTATTCGGTCATGGGTTAGGATGGCCTCGATCAAGCTACTCCTATTCTCCGACATTCATACTGATTGGAAGACGCTCGAAAGCATCCTTTCCGTGGAGGCGGATTATTACATTGCTGCCGGCGACCAGGTCTCCTGGGCGCGCGGGCTGGACCGCTGCGGCGAAATACTGCGGACGCGCGGCGAAAAGGTCTGGGTGCTGCCCGGAAATCACGAATCGGCGGCGCAGATCGCCGCCATGTGCGAGCGCTACGGCCTCAACAACTTTCACGAGCGGCACTTCGCCGGTGGGCGATGGAACGTGGCGGGACTGGGGTACTCCAGCCCGACGCCCTTCGATACTCCCGGCGAATACACCGAGGCGCAGATCGCCGAGCGGCTGGCGCAGTTCGCCGACTCTGCAGGCCGCTGGTGCTGGTATGCCACGCGCCGCCATACGAGACGGCGCTGGACGAGGTCCGCGCCGGGCTGCACGCCGGGTCGAAGGCGGTGCGCGATTTCATCGAGCGCGAACAGCCCGAGTATTTCTTCTGCGGCCACATCCATGAGGCCGAGGGCGACCATCGCGATGGGCGGAACGCGCGCGCGCAACGTGGGCAAGAAAGGCGTTTTTGCTAGAATTGGACTGAACCCCCATGACATTAGATGAACTAGAGCGGGAATACCAACCTTTGCGCGACCAGGCCCTGGCCGTGCGGAGGTATCTTTGACGCTCCCGGCCAGAAAAAGAAGCTAGCCGAGACCGAAGAGCAGATCGCCGCCCCGGACTTCTGGAATCAGCCCGAAAAGAGCCAGAAGGTGATGCAGGAGCGCAAGCGCCTGGAAGAGGCGATCGAGAACGACCACCGCATCCGCGGCATGACCGACGATCTCGACACCATGTTCGAACTCGCCCGCGAAGGCGAAAACATGCGGCCGATATCGAGCGCGACCTCAAGCCCTACGCCGAATTCTGGAGCGACTGGAGACCGCCATGCTCCTCTCCGGCGAAAACGACGCGCGCTACGCCATCATCACCATCCATCCCGGCGCCGGCGGCACCGAGAGCCAGGACTGGGCCGAGATGCTGCTGCGCATGTACCTGCGCTGGGCGGAGCGCGAGGGCTTCCCACCGTGATCACCGACCGGCTGGAAGGCGAGGGCGCGGGCATCAAGAGCGCCACCTTCGAAGTCAACGGCGAGAACGCCTATGGCCTGCTGCAAGCGAAATCGGCGTGCACCGGCTGGTGCGCATCTCGCCGTTCGACGCCAATGCGCGCCGCCATACGTCGTTCGCCAGCGTCTTCGTGTTCCCGCAGATCGACGACGAAATCAAGATCGACATCCAGGAGAAGGATCTGCGCATCGACACCTTCCGCGCTCGCGGCGCCGGCGGCCAGCACGTCAACATGACCGATTCGGCGGTGCGCATCACGCACTTCCCCACGGCATCGTCGTGCAGTGCCAGAACGAGCGGTCGCAGCACAAGAATCGCGACAGCGCGATGAAGCAGCTGCGCGCGCGCATGTACGAGTTCGAGCTGGAAAAGAAGCGGGTGGAGATCGCGCAAGACCGAGGACTTCCAAGCTCGAGATCAATTTCGGCAGCCAGATCCGCAACTACGTGCTGGCGCCTTACCAGCTGGTGAAGGATCTGCGCAGCAAGCTGGCGATCGGCGATCCGGACCGCGTGCTGGACGGCGATCTGGAGGCGCTGATGCACGCCTATCCTGGTGTGGCGGAAGACCGGCAAGATCGCGGGCGACGATAAGGACGAGCGCCGGAGTGACGGAGATCGAGCGCGCTGCCGAGTTGATCCGCGCCGGCCGCCTGGTGGCCTTCCCCACCGAGACGGTGTACGGCCTGGGCGCCAACGCGCTGGATGCCGAGGCGGTGGCGCGCATCTTCGCCGCCAAGGGCCGGCCGCGGACCAGCCCGCTGATCGTCCACGTGGATTCCATCGAGATGGCGCGCGGCCTGGCCTCCGAGTGGCCGAAGGACGCCGATATACTGGCGCGCCGATACTGGCCGGGCCCGTTGACCCTGGTGGTGCCCAAGCGGCCGCTGGTTCCCGACATCGTGACCGCGGGGTTGCCGACCGTTGGCCTGCGCATGCCGGCGCATCCGCTGGCGCTGGAGTTGATCCGCGCGGCGGGCGTGCCGATCGCCGCCCCCAGCGCCAATCGCTTCACCGAACTCTCGCCCACCGCGGCGGCCCATGTACCCGAGGCGCTGGCGGACTACACGCTGGATGGCGGACCGGCGCGGGTGGGAATCGAATCGACGGTGCTCTCGCTGGTGGAGGCGCCGATGCTGCTGCGTCCCGGCGTGATCCCGATGACCGAGATCGAAGCGCTGATCGGGCCGATCGCCTTCCGGAGCGCCCGCGGAAGGCGCGCATGCCGTCCCGGGCATGCACGCCCGCCACTACCGTCCGGCGACGCCGCTCTATCTGGATACGGCCGCTCGCAAGGGCAGCGGCGTGGTCCTGCGCATCGGCCACGAAATGCCCGCCGACCCGCAGGCATACGCTGCAGCTCTCTACGAAACGCTGCACCGTCTCGACGCCCAGTCCCTGGATTGGATCGCCATCGAGCCGCCGCCCGACACGCCTGAATGGGCCGGAATCTTAGACCGTCTCCGCCGCGCCGCTCACTTTACTCCGCCCGCTTGATCACGGTAAGCGTCACTTGCGAAGGATACTGCCGGGAATGATGCACCGCATTGTGCGCCACCACGCCCTTTGCCTCATCGTAGTTATTGCCGCCCGTATTCATATTCCGATCGAAGCGCGGAAAGTTACTGCTGGTAACTTCGATGCGAATCCGGTGTCCCGCCGGAAAGTAATTACTGGTCGTCATCGGCTGCAGCGTGACCTTGTACACCTTGCCCGCCTGCATCCACACGGGCGGCTTGTCATACCCGTCGCGATAGCGCAAGCGCTGGATAGTTTCGTCCAGGTTGTAAGCCGTCCCGTCCGGATACACATCGATCAGTTTCACCGTGATATCGGTATCCTTCGCGTCTGATGACACGTACAGCGTCGCCTCGATCGGTCCGCTGGCCTCTGTCCCTGCCTGCAGCGGTTCAGACGTGTACACCAGGATGTCGGGCCGCTCTTCCATCTTGCGCTGGTCGAACGCTCCGCCCGTGACCGCGTTGCCCGTGCAGCACACATTGCCGCCGTAACGAGGGTACCGGATTCATCGGGTCGTACGCGAACCCGTCCGGCGTGTCCGCGTCCGGCGCCGCTGCGCCGAGTGCACCGTCGCCCTTCAAGGTGTTTGCCTTGCCCGCCGCTACCGAGGAACAGCGTCATGGGCTGCGCTCCGGCCGGCGGCCAGGTGTCCGACTTCTGCCACTTATTCATTCCCATCGTGTAATACAGAACCCGGGGCGTCTTCTGTAAGATCTGGTTGTCTTCGCCCTTCAGGAAGTGATCGAACCAGCCATAAGTCAGCGCGTCGTAATCGAGCCGCGCGTCGCCCATGTCGCGCTCGCCGACGATGGTGTGCTCGGTGGCCCGCTTGTAGCGAGCAATGCAGGGTCGGCGCGATCACCGCATACTGCTGCGCGGCAATCTCCGGACGCGCCGTCTTACGCACGAAGTTATAAGCCGCCAGATTCGGGCCCACCGACACGTCGTACCACGACATGAACCAGAAGCCGGGCACGTTGATCTTCATGTCGTCGTGCCACAGGCCGCCGCGATACCATGCCGGATCGTTGGGAGCCCGCTTGATCATGGCCCCGCCGGTCGAAACCTCCGCGCGATCGGCGAAGATACCGTGCCGGACCGCCCACGCTCTTCATGATGTCGGCCTCGGGCAGATGGGTCAGCGCCTTCGACCAGTCCACCGGCGGCATCTGCGGCGCCAGGTCGAACATCTTCGACGCCTGGATCAAGTCCGCCTGCGATGCATTCGGCGGGAACATCGGCCGCACCTGATTCTGCTCTCCGTAGAGCCAGGCGATGAACAGCATCTGCACCGCGCCGCCGCGATACCAGTTGCCCTGCTCGAAGTAAGGGCGCGACGCGCCCCACGCCCGCGCCGAATCCCTGCGGGATCATCGCCGCGAATGCCGGATTCCCTTGCGCC
Organism: uncultured Solibacteraceae bacterium; assembly: GCA_963792055.1. Taxonomy (GTDB): domain Bacteria; phylum Acidobacteriota; class Terriglobia; order Bryobacterales; family Bryobacteraceae; genus Solibacter. The sequence continues at coordinate 409,379 of CAWBUV010000016.1, forward strand.
GCCACACCCAGCTGCCATTCCGCGGTGGAAGAGCAGCCGATGGTGCCGACCTTGCCGTTGGACCAGGGCTGCGATGACATCCACGTGATGGCGTCCGTTCCATCGGTCAGCGGCGCGCCCAGAATGTCGTATTTGCCCTCCGAGAAGAAGTGCCCGCGCTCGTTCATTTCCACATAGGCATAGCCGCGCTTCACCGCCGCCAGTTCGGCGCTCATATCGCGCGGCGCGCCGTTGCGCACATCCCAGAAATTGAAGTTGTAGGGCGTGCGCACGAAGATGATGGGGTATTTCTTCGAGGTGTCCTTGGGCCGGTAGACGTCGGTCGCCATGCGCTTGCCGTCGCGCATCGGCACCATCAGCTTGCGATCGATGATGGCGATCTCCGCCAGTTCCTTCTCGGTCGCGTTGCGCGCCGCAATCAGTTCCTTATTCGGCCCGGGACGCTGCTGGGCGTGGCCGCGCGGGACTACGCTCGCGACAAATCCGGCGGCCAACAAAACGAAAACACTAACCCTGATGAGCTTCATTAGGAGTCAGTGTAGCGTTTTTCACGCTTACCCGACGCTCAGCCAGAAGCTCTCTTTCCAGGTCGCGCCCGGTGCCACGCTCTGCAATTCCTGATACGCGCCGTCGTGCGCCAGGTTGAACGCATTCGTGATCGCCGCCATCGGCTCGAAGCAGATGAAGTCCTGTCCCCTCGGGGCGTAGACTACCGCGATGGTGTACTTCGGACCGTAGGCCACCGTGACGCGTTCGCGCCCGCCTTCCACGCGGAACCGCGCCAGCCCGTCCGCATCGCGGACCAGATTCCCGAACACATCGTCCAGCGGGCCATTGCTGAGCGCGTGCGGATCGGCGAATTCCAAAGGCTTCCGCTCACCCGTGGGGATCAGTTGCGCGTTCAGTACCATGTGGTCGCGCGCCGCGAAGTGTACGTGCCACTCGTCGCGATGCACGTCATGCAACTGGAAGTACGGATGGAACCCGATGCCAACCGGCAGCGGATCGGTTCCATGGTTTTCGATTGCCGTCTCCACCTCCACGCTGCCGTTGCGCAAGCGGTAGGTCATGTTCAACGTGTGCGGAAAGGGAAACTGCGCCATCATCTCCGGATGCCGCCAGAATTCCAGGCGGCTGCTCGCCCACGCGGACGAGTCGTCCGCCTTGGCCTCCGCCAATTTCCACGCTTTCGAAAAGCCCAGCACTCCGTGAATCGGCTTCTGATTGCCGTCGCGGCCAATGTTGCCGAGGTTCGGATTCAACTGGTATCGCTTGCCGTTGGCCCAATAGCTGTCGCCGTCCAGGCGGTTCGCCCATGGTCCCAGAAACGGCACTCCGCACAGCCGCGGCCTTGCCGCGAACGCCGCGAGGCCGGCATACGGGAAGTAGAGATAGTTCCGCCCGCCCACGTTCCACTTGTAGGCCATGTTGCCGATTCCGGGCACGATCTCCAGTTCCATCTTGTGCGCGGCGTCGGCGAGTTGCACCGTCTCGATTCCGTCCACCGTCTGCTGGCGTGCTGTGTAGTCGCTCATCGAATATCGTCCAGGTCGCGCAAATCGAGGTCCGTATCCTTCTGGCAGCAGACACACGGCCCAGGCGCGTACGCGCGAATGTAGCACACGTCGCACCAGTAGGTGATCATCTTCGGCTTGCCGCCCTCCAGTACCACCAGGGCACGCGTGTGCTGCGGGTCGATCTGGAATTTGTCGGGCGCCGTGAAATGTCCGTGCGCCTCCACTTCGAACCCGTTGACGCGCGGATCGTGCAGCACTTTCCGCGTGGGCTGATCGCCGTCCAATACGATGCGTTTGTGTTCCGCGGTCTCGATCACGGGCGCCTCGCCGCTATGCACTACCAGCTTGCCGTGCAGAGTCTCGTTCTTGGGCGGAGTCGCCGCGTGCAGGGAAAACGCGGCCAGGGCCAGCAGACACAGACAAACCCTCATGCTTCATTGTAGCGGCACGCCGCACCCCCTTCGCAACCCGCGAGCCAGCCTAGTAAACTGACCGTTCCCGCGTGGTGCCCTTGCCGGCGAAACTGAACCGCGGCTCCGCGGTCTGCGTGCCCAGAATCCGCCCCGCCAGATATTCGCCCACCGCCGGTCCGTGCTTGAATCCGTGCCCGGAGCCGCCTCCCGCCAGCCATACGCCGTCGATCGACGGGTGCTTGTCTAGCAGGAAATCGCCGTTGCTGCTGTTTTCGTACTGGCAGACGCGGCTTTCGAGCAGTGGCGCGTCCTTCATCGCGGGGAAGCGCGCTCCCAGACGCTCCCGCATCGCGGCCAGGCTCGCTTCCGGGATAAGCCGGTCCGCCGAATCCGGGTCGATCGGCGTCCCATGGACGTCGCTGCCGATTTTGAGTCCGCGATTCTCCAGATCCGGAATGCCGTACAGATCGCCTGCGTCCAACCAGCAAGGCATATGGGGTGTGGCGAACCGTCGCTCGCCGGCGGGCACACCGAAGAAGAAGATCTCCTGGCGCGTCGGGAATATGCGCCGGCCCAACTCCGCCGGGAATAGCTTGGGCAGCCACGGACCGCAGGCGAACACAAATGCCTCGGCGCGGATCGTCTGCCCTCCTGCGGTCTGGAGGGAGTCCATCCGGCCTTTGGTGGAAGGCGGCATTACCGGCTCCAGTGCCAGATCCATTCCGGCTTGCACCATCTCCTGAACCAACATTCGGACGGCTCGTCGCGCCATCAACGCGCCGCTTTCCGGTTCGTATACGCCCCAGTCCACGTCGCCGAAGAAGAACTGTGGAAAGCGTCGCTCTAACTCCGCCCGATTCAGCTTCTCGTGCGGGATCGCCAGCTTGGTCAGCACCTCTGCCGTCGCTGTGATGCGGCTGTCGGCCTTTCTCGCGAGCCACAGCACACCGGTCTGATGGAACAGCGCGCTGTTTACGCGGCGGCCGAGATCCTTCCACTGTCCGAGCGACCTCTGTGCGAACCGGCTATAAATCTCATCGGCGCCGTAGCCGCAGCGGATCACTCGCGACTCTCCACCCGAGCTGGCCCGCGAACTAGCCGCGCCAAAGCCGTCGATCAGGACCACGTGCTTTCCGGCCTGCCGCAGGTGATGTGCGGTCCAGGATCCGAAGACGCCGGCTCCAATCACTGCGACGTCATAAGTTTTCGTGTTCATTTGCGTGTCGAATTTCCGTACCGGTTCGACCATCGTATCGTATCGCTCTGGAACCGGATTTCAGACCCGTGTGAAGCGAAACGGTAACGGCCTTCAGCCTCGATGACCGCACTTCAGGTCAGGGTCCCTGCTTTCCAGTGGCATCAATCCCGTCGCCGGTTCGCCCTCCGCTACGCGTGCCAGAATCGCGTGCAGTTGGCGGACCCCCTCGGTCAATGCCGCGGGACCGGGTTGCAGGATGTAGGTGGACTTGATCTCGTATATATGATTGGACCGAACCGCCTCCACCCCGGACCAGTTCTCGCGCCCGCGAATCTGCTCCTTATTGACCTTCCGTCCGCACCAGGAAGCAATCACGACGTCCGGATTGGCCGCCGCTACCTGCGCGGGCGTGACGATCCGGCCGGTGGCGGATTGCTCTTCCCGCAGGCGCGGAAAGATCGCCTCTCCGCCGGCGACCTCGAGCAGCTCATCCACCCAGCGTATGCCACTAATCAGCGGATCATTCCACTCCTCGAAGAAGACCCGTGGCCGCCGTGGGAACTTTCCGGCAGCGTCGGCGATCTCCGCTAGCTCGCGGCGCAGTCGGTCGGCGAGCTTCACTCCCGCGGCCTCGGCGGCCACCATGCGCGCCAGCATCAGGATGGTTTCCAGGATTTCGGCAATCGAGCGCTGGTTGAAGACGACGACGTTAATGCCTGCCTTGATCAGTTCTTGCGCGATCGCGGCCTGCAGGTCTGAGAAGCCGATCACCAGATCGGGCCGGAGTGCCAGGATCTTGTCGATCTTGGCGGACGTGAACGCCGAGACCTTGGGTTTCTCGCGGGCCTGTTTGGGCCGGCAGGTGAAGCCGGAAATGCCCACGATCCGCTCCTCCTCGCCAAGCAGGTAGAGTGTCTCGGTGGTCTCTTCCGTGAGGCAGACAATCCGCTGCGGGCCGTTGCCGCGATAGGAAATCATGCGTTCCTTTCAGGCGGCCGGTGACATGCGGGTTCTTAATCTCCCGCTGCGGAGTCAGGACGCGGAGCGAAGTTCCAGCCTAAGTTCGCAAGCATCGTCTGCCACTTTTCGCGGTGAGTCTTCATGGTGGAGATCGCCAGCATGAGCAGGATTACGATTACGGCGGCGACTGTAGTCTGCGCCACGTTCAGGCTGTCCTTAAAAAACCACGAGGCGTGGCCGTATACCAGCTCGATGTGGACCCAGTAGACCAGCAGCGAAGTGACGCCGAACTGCCGGATCCAGCTCCAGCCCTCGCCCGCGCCATAGCGCGTCCACAAATACGCGATGGAAACCATCAGAAATAGTACGCCGACCTTGGTCAGTACCTGCGCCGGACTGTTCAGCCAGAATTCCGATTTCGAATATAGGTTGAACGACGAATTCGCCATGTACTGGCAAACCAGGATGAGCACTCCGCCGAGCAGCGCCGCCCACTGCATGCACCGTTCCGTGGCCTCGCGCGGGATGGTACGGATCACCGAACCGGCGCTCACGCCAAATGCCAGGTATGCACCCCAGGGAAAAATGCCGAAGGAATTGTAATCGGGAATGACGTAATTGCGGATGATCCATGGAACGCCGGACCAGTTCATTTCGGAAACAATCGGGGAAGCCAGCGCGATTGCCAGTCCGAGCACCGCGCATAGGCGGATGCGTTCGGCTGTCTTAAACAGCGCCATTACCGAAAATACGGCGATCGAAAGTCCCATGCAGTTGAGAACATCGACCTTGAACACGCCCTGCCAGGGGGCGGGGAATCCGCTGAAGACCCAGAGTTGAAGTCGGAAGGCAAAAGCCAAAAAGAACAGGTAGCCGGCGCGGCGCAGCGATTGCAGAACGCGCTCGCGCGGCGCCATGCCCTTGCGCTCGATGCTGTCCATCAGGAATGCCAGCGTAACGCCAGTAAGGAACAGGAAGAGCGCCGGCGGCATTCCGCCCACGAACTGCGACAGGGTATACGCGCCAGTGGTCTTCAGTTCCGGCCGCAGGAAAGAATGGAACACATGGCCCTGTAACATGATCAGGGCGCCGAAACCACGCACCCAATCCAGGTACTCCAGGCGATACGAACTGGTCTTTGCCTTCTCCATACTCACTTCATCTTGCTGAACTTCACTCCCTTGGGAAGTTCCAGCTTAAGGGCGGACTCGTTGATACTCGGGTTCAGATTGATGCGGGAGTACGTGGAAAGCACGAAATCGCCGCCGCCGGTATGGAATTTCTGCTGTACGGTCAAGCCTTTATCCGAAATCCACAGTTCGCATTTTTTCAGCCTGGCCAGGATCTCCGGGTCTTTGGGCACCAGCAGGATGCGCGTGGCCTTTTCTCCATTGACGGGATCCGCTCCTCCTGACGTCACTGTATAGGCGCTCTTCAGTTCGGTGGAGTTACTGCCGAAGCCCAGAAGCATAAACTGGTCCACCACACCGCGGTTCTTACCCAGCTCCAATTCCTGTGCCTCGTTGGTTTGGGGATAAAACACCTGCACCTTACCCTCACCGATGGAGACGCTCTGGCGCCGGGGGCTAACCAGGTCGATGCGGATTCGCGTATCTCGAGGCTTCAAGCGTTTTACGATGATCGTGCCGGAATCTGCGTCGTCAATGTTCACTACGTCGTTGTGCGACACCTTATGAATATCGGCGGTTAACCCTTTAAAACTTAGAGCGGTCTGATCCATGCGCGCCAGAGCGGCATCTAAATCCGTATCCGCAGTGGAGGCAAAGCCCGCCGCGCCAAGGGCGAGCAGAGTGCCGCACAGAACGAACAAACGTCGAATCCACATCAAGGGCAAAACGAAACTCCTCTATTCACAAGACGCAAACCGAAGTGGGACCGAGTACGCCTCACTTGCGCGCAAACGCCATATAGCCCTGCAGTTCATCCTCCGAATCGAGAATTGGTTCAACCCGGGTGACGACGAGGTTCCGGTTACTCATCCGGGACCGTAAGGCTTCCGTAAGTTTCTCGACGCGCTGGTTCTCAGCGGTTCCCGCCAGCAACTGCGCATCGACAAAAAATACGGAACTCCCGTTTTCCGAAGGCAACAGCGCGATGCTGCTGGCATGCGGAATGCGCGGTTGATCGCGGAACCAATCACGGGGGGTAAGGAAGATAAACGCGAGGATGATGGCGACGATTACATCGTACTGCCAACTCGCCCTAGGGAAATCCCACAGGATGAATCGTTTCAGCATCTGCTACCTCATAGTGTAACTCATACCCAGCAGCGGTCACATGCGATCCAAAAAAAGTCCACCACCCGCAACCGTATTTTTTCCTAGGAGTTAGCAGCTTTACTAGCAGTTGGCGCGGGGTTGGCGCACCAAGCCACGCCGCTAAACTGAAGGCGGTAGGAGAGTTCCCACATTTTTCGACCCGCACCGCTCCCGGTGCGGGTTTTGTATTTCCGGAGGTAGGATGATTTCCCGTTTGTTTCTCGCGGCAGTGTGCCTGGCTACATCGTTATTCGCCGGCCCGCCGCTTACTACGATTCAAGACGTGCTGTACAAGGCTGACGGCACGCGTTTCAACGGCACCGTGACCATCAGTTGGACCAGTTTTGAAGCCATCGACCGCTCGGCGATCGCCCAGCAGACCACTACGGTTACAGTAGTGAACGGCTACCTGCAGGTGCAGTTGGTACCCACCACCACCGCCACACCCCCCGCTTTTTACACTGCCGTGTACAACAGCGATGGACACATACAGTTTCAGGAGACCTGGGCTGTGCCGTCGAGCACACAGCCGCTGCGCGTGCGCGACATCAGGGTCGCCACGGCGGGTACGGCATCCTCCGATAGCACCGGCGGCGGCACAGTACAGGAATCGGACATCCCGGGACTGATCAGCGACTTGGGCGCCCGCCCCCTGAAGGGCCCCGGCTATGCCGCGGGCCGCGTGGCATACGTGAATTCCAGCGGTGCGATCGAGACCGTTACCGGTACCCCCACCGACTGTGTCCGCGTCGACGGGTCGTCGGGTCCTTGTGGGGGAGCTCTGCCTAATTTTGTAGATAATGATGCCCCGGCCGGCCTTGTGGATGGCGCCAATACCGCATTCACCCTTTCCGGGGTGCCTGTCCCCGCGGCCAGCCTGACCGTTTATCGCAACGGCATTTTGCAGAAACAAGGGCTCGATTTCGCCCTCACCGGAAGCCAGATCCAGTTCATTCCCGCGGCCGCGCCGCAGGCCGGCGACACCTTGCTTGCGAGCTACCGCTTGAACGGAACCACCGGAGATACGCTGCAACTCTATCCGAATTCCCAGGTGCTGTGCAGCGGGTTGGGCGGCACCATCAATAGCATCACGCTGGCCAGCCTCGGGAATTGCACCATACCGGCGGGCTTCTTGACGGCGGGGGACCGTGTAGAGATCCACTTCGATTTGGAACACGCAGGCTCGGCGGGAGGCTTCAGTTTCGAAGTGCACTGGGGCGGCACCACCGTGTTAGTGCGGAATGCTTCGCCGGTAGACGCGCAGGCCGCGGGCCGGGCCGATATCGCACTGACCGCCGCAGGCGCGCAGTTGAGCCACCAGTCCTGGGGCACCTCACTCGCATTTGCGGCAGGCGTCGGAAAATCGCCCGACGACTACACGGCCGGCATCACGGTGGATTTCCAGGCGAAGGTCGTTCAGCCGGGCGAGACCGTGACCTTGAAGAATTTCACCGTCGTGCGTCTCCCGTAGTGCTGGGACGGGGGGGGCGCGGCCCGCGTCCCCTTACGCCCGCCGCGCCATATCGATCTCGGAAATCTCGTCCAGTGTTAGCTGGAACTCCAGGGCGCCCACCACCCCTGCCGCCTGTTCCGCACTCCGCATGCCGACGATCGCAGCCGTCACCGCCGGATGCCGCAGCGTCCACGCGATCGCCACTTCCCCCGCCGAACGGCCATGCCGCGCGCCAATCTCCTTCATCAACGCTGCCAGTGCCAGATTACGTGTCAGTTGCGGTTCCTGGAACGCCGGCGCGCGCCGGCGGAAATCATCCTCCGGCAGTGCCGCCACCCGCTCGCGCGTCATCTTGCCGGTCAGCAACCCGGACTTCATCGGCGAGTACACGATCACCCCGATTCCATGCTGCAGGCAGTAAGGCAACTGCGCTTCCCGTATCTCCGGCGAAACTGCCGAATACGGCGGCTGCAGCGACGTGATCGGCGCGATCTTGCGGCAGCGTTCCAATTGGGCCACGTTGAAGTTGGAGACGCCGATCCACCGGACTTTGCCCTCTTGCTTCAGCTTTGCCAGCGTCTCCCATCCCTCTTCCACATCCTCGTCGGGCTCCGGCCAGTGAATCTGGTAAAGGTCGATCACGTCCACTTTGAGACGGCGCAGGCTGTCCTCACACTCCCGGCGGATGGAGTCTCGCTTCAGCACCTTCTGAATCTCGCGCTTCTCATTCCATACCCGCTCGCACTTCGTGAACACGTAAGGCTTGTTGGAACGTCCCTCCAGGGCGCGCGCCACCACTTCCTCGGAATGCCCGAGCCCGTACACCGCGGCCGTATCGATCCAATTCACTCCATGATCGAGCGCTGCGTGGATCGCTGAGATCGATTGGTCGTCATCCTGCGGTCCCCACGCAAACGCCCATCCGCCGCCGCCCATCGCCCACGCGCCTACGCCGATCGCGGTCAGCTCCATATCGCTGTTGCCAAGCCGTTTCTTCTGCATCTCTTCTACAATAACGGAGTTGACCAATCCCGCAAGCCCTCGCGCCGCGGTCATCGGCTCCGGACCCAACGGTCTTGCCGCCGCCATCGTGCTGGCGCGCGCGGGGCATGCCGTCACCGTCTACGAAGGCGCGTCTATCATTGGCGGCGGCGCGCGATCCCTCGAATTGACGTTGCCCGGTTTTGTCCACGACGTCTGCTCAGCAGTCCACCCCCTCGCCGTATGCTCCCCATGCTTCGAACAGTTCCCACTGGCGGAGCATGGCCTGGAGTGGATCCAGCCGGACGTTCCGCTGGCTCACCCTTTGGATGACGGCACCGCCGTGTTGCTGGAGCGTTCCATCCTCCGCACCGCAGCCAATTTAGGCCCCGATGGCGAATCCTGGCGAGCGCTCTTCGAGCCGTTGGCTGCCGCCTGGCCCCATCTCCGCCACGATGTCCTGGCCCCGCTCCGCATGCCGCGTCATCCCCTCCTTCTGGCCAAGTTCGGCATGTCCGCGATGCGCTCCGCGCGGAGCCTCGCCGAATCGCGCTTTCGCGGCCATCGCGCGCGCGCCCTGTTCGCCGGCCTCGCCGCGCATTCCACTCTTCCCCTTGAAGCGCCCCTGGGCGCCGCCATCGGTCTCGTTTTGGGGATATGCGGGCACACGGCGGGCTGGCCCTTTCCACGCGGCGGCGCGCAGAATATTTCCTCCGCACTGGCCGCCTATTTCCGGTCGATGGGCGGCGAGATCCTGACCCTCGCGCCGGTGACCTCTTTCCCCGACGCCCCCGTTGTGATGTGCGACGTGACTCCGCGCCAGATGCTCGATCTCGCCGGCGACCGCCTCCGGGCCCCCTTTCGTGCCGCGCTAGGGCGCTTTCGCTACGGTCCCGGCGCCTTCAAAGTAGACTGGGCGCTGGATGCCCCCATACCGTGGCGTGCCCCCGAGTGTGCCCGTGCCGGTACCGTGCATCTAGGCGGTACGCTTGAGCAGATCGCTGCATGGGAATCACGCCACGGCGGCAGTCCCTTTGTTCTGCTTGTGCAGCCCACGCTCTTCGATCCCACTCGCGCGCCCGCCGGCAAGCACACCGCCTGGGCCTACTGTCACGTACCCAACGGATCTTCGGTGGATATGACCGACGCCATCGAAACCCAGGTGGAACGCTTCGCCCCCGGCTTCCGGCAGCGCATTCTGGGCCGCCATGTCTTTAGCCCTACCGCCATGGAAGTCCATAATCCCAATCTGGTTGGCGGCGATTTCAACGGCGGCGCACTCGATCTGCGTCAGTTCTTCCTCCGCCCCACGCGCCGCCTCTATCGCACCCCCCTTCCCGGTGTCTTTTTCTGCGGGGCTTCCACGCCGCCCGGCGGCGGAGTACATGGAATGTGCGGTTTCCATGCGGCCCAAATTGCCGCCTCAAAGTTTCGGGCAAGCGTCCGATAAGTAAACCCATGGATGTGATGAGTGCCGCCCTAGGCGGCATGCGCACCGCGCAAAATTCGCTGGAGCAAACTGCCGAACGCATCGCCGCCTCGACCCGGCCCCAGGATTCGGTCGACCTCAGTACCGAAATGGTCGAAATGCTCGCCGCCGCCAACCAGTATCAGGCCAACGCTCGCGTGATTCAGACCACGGACACCATGCAGAAGAAATTGCTCAATATTCTGGCGTGAACCAGCCAGGTGTTTGCCCGTTGCTGGTAGCATGGACCGGTGCGCCTCGGCATACACACGTTCACGTCCGGTTCGCTCGAAGGCGCCGCACGAAAAGCCGCCGAACTGGGGGCGAACACCTTTCAAATCTTCTCCGCCAGCCCCCGTATGTGGCGGGCGGGAGTTCCCGATCCCGAGCAGGTTCGCCTTCTGCGCGCCACGCGAGAGCGCTGCGACCTTTACCCTCTAGCCATCCACGTCAACTACCTGATCAACCTGGCCTCACTCGACCCGGTGATCCGCGCCAAGTCTATCGCCGCCTTCCGGGGAGAGTTGGAACGCGCGCACACCATCGGCGCCGAGTATCTGGTGCTCCACCCGGGAAGTTATAAATGTCAGTCCATCGAAGAGGGTATCGCCGCCTTTGTGCTCGGACTGCGTGACGCCGCCGAAGGCCTGCCGGCCGGCAATCTCACCGTGCTGCTGGAAAATACCGCCGGTGCCGGTTGCCACCTCGGCAGCCGTTTCGAGGAATTGAGGTCCATCCGCGACCTTGCCGGCGAACTGACCGGTCTCCCCATCGGCTACTGCCTCGACACGTGTCATCTGCTCGCCGCGGGCTTCGATATCGCCACTCCCGCCGGCCTTCGCAACACCCTGCGCAGCGCCGAATCTCTGCTCGGCCTGGCGAACGTGCACCTGATCCACGCCAACGACAGCAAGTTTCCCCTGGCCTCCCGCGTCGACCGGCACGCAAATATCGGAGAAGGCCACATCGGGCCGGATGCCTTCCGCCGCATCCTCACACACCCCAAACTCCGCCGCAAACCATTTATCCTCGAAACGCCAGTCGACGAGGAAGGCGACGACCGCCGCAATCTCGACAAGCTCAAGTCGCTCGCCACGCGGCTCTGACCGGTTCACGTTCCGCCGCGCCGCTTGCTACGATAAAAACTAGCCCCCAAAACAAGCAGCCCATATGCCCGAGAAGCCCTACGACCATATCCAGATCGAATTGAAGTGGCATGAGCGTTGGCAGAACGCCGACTTTTACAAGGCCGAAGAGAATTCGTCCAAGCCGAAATTCTATGTCTTGGAGATGCTGCCCTATCCCAGCGGCACACTTCACATCGGCCACATCCGCAACTATTCGATCGGTGACGCACTTGCCCGCTATAAGTGGATGCGTGGCTTCAACGTGCTGCACCCCATGGGCTGGGATGCTTTCGGACTGCCGGCGGAGAATGCCGCCATCGCCAACAAAGTCCCACCGCGCGAGTGGACCCAGCGGAACATTGCCGCGATGAAGCAGACCCATCGCCGCTTCGCCTTCAGCTACGATTGGGACCGCGAAGTCTCCACCTGTGAGCCCGAATATTATCGCTGGAACCAGTGGTTCTTTCTCCAGATGTTGGAGCGAGGCCTCGCCTACCGCAAGCGCGCTCTCGTCAACTGGTGTTCGAAATGCGCCACCGTCCTTGCCAACGAACAAGTGGTGGATGGGTGCTGCTGGCGCCACGAGGACACCCCTGTCGAACAGCGCGCCCTGGAACAGTGGTTCCTCAAGATCACCGACTACGCCGATGAACTCCTCGACGACATGGCGCAGCTCGAAGGCGGCTGGCCCGAGCGCGTCCTCACCATGCAGCGCAACTGGATCGGCCGATCCGAAGGTGCTGAAATCGATTTCCACCTGGAATCCGGTGAGCCCATTCGCGTCTTCACCACCCGTGTGGACACCATCTACGGCGCTACCTGCGTGATCCTCGCGCCCGAGCATCCGCTCAACGACAACCTGCTCGATGCCAGCCTCAAGGCCCAGGCCAAAGCCATGGTCGATTCGCGTGCCGGCCGCGATCCCGGCGATATCGATAAGGAAGGCCTTTTCACCGGACGTTACGCCCTTAACCCCTACAGCGGTGAGAAGGTCCCCATCTGGATCGCCAACTTCGTCCTCATGGGATACGGCTCCGGCGCCATCATGGCCGTTCCCGCGCACGACGAGCGCGACTTTGAATTCTGCCGCAAATACGATATCGCCGTGCGCCCCGTGATCCGCCCCGCGGATGGCGCGCTTGCCGTGGAGCCCGGCATGACGCAGCCCTACTGCGAGTACGGCATTCTCGAAAACAGCGGCGAGTGGAGCGGACTCCCCAGCGCCGAAGCGCGCCGCCGGATGAGTGCCCATGCCGAGTCACAGGGCTTTGGCAAACCGGCCATCACCTATCGCCTCAAAGATTGGGGTATCTCACGCCAGCGCTACTGGGGCACGCCCATCCCAGTCATCCACTGCCCGAAGTGCGGCGTGGTCCCCGTGCCCGAAAACCAGCTTCCCGTGATCCTGCCAGACCGTATCGAGATCACGGGCGCCGGGCGCTCTCCGCTCGAAAATGTCCCGGAGTTTGTCAACGTGCCGTGCCCCGCGTGCGGCGCTGCCGCACGCCGCGAGACGGACACAATGGACACCTTTATCGATAGTTCCTGGTATTTCTACCGCTACTGCGACGCGCACAACTCTACCCAACCCTTCGACCCCGCGAAGATCGCGTATTGGTTTGAGATCGATCAGTACATCGGCGGCGTCGAGCACGCCATCCTGCACCTGATCTACTCGCGTTTCTTCACCAAGATGATGCGCGATATCGGGCTCATCACGAACAGTGAGCCCGCGCGCCGCCTCTTCACTCAGGGCATGGTAATCGCCGAAGGCGCCAAGATGTCCAAGTCCAAGGGCAACGTGGTGGGTGCCGACATGCTCGCCGAGAAGTTCGGCGCCGACACTGCCCGTATGTTCGTGCTCTTCGCCGCTCCGCCAGAGAAGGAAGTCGACTGGCGCGTCGAAGGCGCCGAAGGCATCTATCGCTTCCTCGGCCGCGTCTACCGCTTCGCCACGCGCAACACGCCCGCCGAACCGCGCGTCGCCGATGCCGACCGCAAGGTCCTTCGCAAACTTCACCAGACCCTCCGCAAGATCACTGAGGATTTCGAAACACGCTGGCACTTCAATACCTGCATCGCCTCCATCATGGAGCTGGTCAACCAACTCTACGCCGAGGAACAGAGCATCTCCGCCGCCGCCATGCCGCGGATTCTGGAAACTCTCGCGCTCATGCTCGCTCCCTTTGCGCCCTACGTCGCGCAGGAGATCTGGGAAGAGCTCGGCAACGATGGTCCCGTCTTCCGCCGCCCCTGGCCGGCCTTCAACCCCGAACTTGCCAAGGAAGAGGAAGCCGAGATCGTCGTCCAGGTCAACGGGAAGCTCCGCAGCCGCATCGCGGCACCCTTTGGCACACCAAAGGAAGAGCTCGAAGCCCGCGCCCTCGCCGACGAAAAAGTGAAGCCTTTTCTCGAAGGCAAGCAAGTCGTCAAAATCATCACCGTCCCCGACAAACTAGTAAACATCGTGGTCAGGTAGGACAGGCCTCCCGGCCTGTCCACGTGCTACAACATCGTCGTGTCCTATCACTAACGCCATTTGCCACATTGGCAGCCCGAAGGTGCTGCCCTGTTCATCACCTGGCGACTATATGGATCGTTGCCGAGAACTCTTCCACCGATCGAGCATCGATCTGCCGGAAAATCATTCGCCGCAATGGATCGCGAATTGGATCGAGCCGCTACCGGCCCAAGATGGCTCCGCGATGAACGAATCGCGCAGCCTGTAGTCGATGCCCTCAAGTACGGTGAAAGCAAGCTCCACCTATACAAACTTCGTGCCTGGGCTCTGATGGTCAACCACGTTCACATCTTGATCTATCCGGAAGCCGATCTATCGCAGATCAATTAATCGATCAAGAACTTCTCCGCGCGTCAGGCCAACGCCATTCTCGGATTGACCGGACAGCCGTTCTGGCAAGAAGAGTCATATGACCATTGGGTACGAGGCCCGGAGGAATTGGAAAAAGCCGTCCGCTATATCGAGGAGAATCCGGTATCGGCCGGATTGGTTGGCAGAGTACAAGATTGGAGATGGTCCAGTGCGTGGGGGACAGGGTCGAAAAACCACCCCCTGGTGCCCCCGATTAGGCATGAACGGCTGTCTCAACTGGTCCACCTTCGATGCGATAGCCGAGTTTCTTGAGTTCCCGAATCATGCGGCTGGTGCGGACGCGTTTGGATTTGGCGGTGACCGCCGGACCACGCTCCTCGTATTCAACGCGCTTGGATAGCAGGAGCCAAAGTAGACGGCAGAGACGATGGGCGATGGCCCATATGGCGGACTTGTATTCCATCCGGGGCAAGAGGCGGTGAAACGTAATTTCGAAGATGCTTCCTTTGACCTTGACTGCGGACTGCGCTGCCTGATTTAACAATCGCCGCATGTGCCGGTTTCCCTTGGGCGAGCGGGTACTCTGCGACTTCCCTGCGCTCTCCTGGTCTCCCGGACACACTCCCACCCACGAGCTAGAGGTCCTTCGCCGTCATAAAGTTCGCTGCCTCTCTTACGTGTCGTTCCGGAAATCATAGAAGACACGGATGAGGTTGCCATCCAGATCGGCGGCAATGAACTCGCGGAGCTTCCAGGGTTTGTCTTCCGGCTCGGAAACGATCTTTGCGTGCGCGGACTTCCACTGCGCGAAGAGGTCGTCCACCTGAGCCTTGTTATCGAGATTGAGCCAGAAAAGGACGGGACCTGTGTTCCCATAGGACTCGCGAAAGGAGCGATTGGTGATCAACAGCCTGCAGTTCCCCCTGGAGATGCCTGCAATGCCGCCCTGATCGTCTCCCCAATCCAGAGTGAAGCCCAGAGTGTGGACGTAGTAGGCTGCGGCTTTGTCGACGTTGGCGGCGGGGATCTCCGGAACGGCAGCGGGGAACGTCATGGGATATCGGGCTCATCCTATCACGAGCAAGGCGGCACCGCGAACGCGCCAGCCAAACCTTACATCGTCAGGACGACCCGGAACTGAGCGTTGCCGCTCATCATGCGCGCGTAACCCTCGGCTGCCTTTTCGAGCGGATAGGTTTCTATCATCGGCCGCACGCCGCTCAATTCGGCGAAGCGCAGCGTGTCCTCGGAATCGGCAGGCGTTCCCGCGGCCCAGCCCTGAATCCGCCGGCTTCCGGAAATCAACTGTACCGGGGTGATCTCGATCGGCTCAGTTGTTACTCCGATTACCATGAGCGTGCCGTTCGGTCCGAGACCGTCGAACAGTTCGGACATCAATTTGGAGCTTGGGGCCGTCGCTAGAATTACTCGTGCGCCGCCGAGTTTTTGGAGTGCATCTGCCGCACGGGTTGATTTGGTGTCGATGTATTCGTTGGCTCCGAGTTTCTGTGCGAGAGTTGCAGTGCCGGGCCCGCGCCCAATGGCTGCTACCTTGTAACCAAACTTGCTGGCGAATTGGATTCCCAGGTGGCCCAGACCTCCGACACCCACTACGGCAACCAGGTCGCCGGGCATTGCGCCGCTATGCCGCAGCGCGTTGTAGGTGGTAATTCCGGCACAGAGCAATGGCGCCGCATCGACCGCAGACAGAGTGTCCGGAATAGCCACCAGCGCCTCCACCGGAGCCAGCATGTATTGCTGGTATCCCCCGTCATAGCTGATGCCTGGAATTTTCAAATTGCGGCAGTTGCGAAAATCTCCGCGCCGGCACGAGGGGCAGGTTCCGTCCTGGCCACCGTGCCAGCCAACACCGACGCGCTGTCCCGTCTTCCACTCGGAAACTCCCGGACCGCGTTCATCGATGACGCCCGCGACTTCGTGACCTGGAACACGTGGATACTGGATCCCGGGCCACGTACCTTCTTTGGTGAGTGAGTCACTGTGACAAATACCGCAAGCCTGCACCCTGATGCGCACCTGTCCCGCACCCGGCGTTGGAATCTCCCGCTCCACAATCTGGAAATCTGCTCCCGGGCTGGAAACCTGCGCCACTTCCATGGATGCTACGGCGACGTTTGCAGTTGGCATAATCCCTCCTGGTTGGTTTCGTTTGATTTCTCCCATGAGCGGGAGTGGCTGAAGCGTGCGAAAAAGAGCGAGTTCTCGGAGAACTGTTTAGGAGCACCAGCCAAAACGTAGCTGCTTTAGCTCTCGCATCCTCATTCTCCCGCCTCCCCCGCTTCCGCGCAATTGCGCAATGTAACCTACATGACGCTCGAGGTGCGTGAGGCGCGAAAAGCGGTTTACTCATGCAACGGATGGCGATGTAATGGTAGAGGCTGCAGAAGGCGCGGGCGCGCAAGCCGAGCGGTTCCCTACAAAACTGTGAAAACCGAATCGGATCATTCGAAACTTCACGAGCTCTTAATCCAGGAACTTCAGGACTTCGCCGTGTTCCTGGTTAATCCCGACGGCCGGATCATCAGTTGGAATCCCGGCGTCCTGCGATTCTTCGGTTATACCGAAAGGGAATTCATTGGTAAGGAACTGGCGGAGATCTTCACGCCGGAGGACAGGTCTGCGAGCGCGCCACAAATGGAAATGGAAAACGCGCGGCGAGATGGCCGCTCGTCCGATGTGCGATGGCACATGTGCCAGGATCAGAGCCGCGTCTTCGTTGAGGGTGTCCTTATCGGGATACGGAGCGAGGCCGGGGATCTGATCGGTTTCGCCAAGATTGCGCGGGCGGTACGGCCGGCACACGCCGCGGGAAGCATGATCGCTACTCTTGTCGAGGGCACGGACGATGCCATATACGCGGTGGACGGGGAGGGCCGGTTTGTCTTCGCCAACGCTCAGGCCGCTCGTCTTCTCGGCCGTACCATCGAAGACCTGCTAGGTCATACGCGAGAGGAAGTGCTGCCCCCGGACACTGCGGCCGACCACCGGGCAACCGATGCAAGCGTCATGAAGTCGCGGCACTCCCGGCTCATCGAGGAGCACTTTCCTTCCACCGACCGCGGCGAGCGGGTAATATTGACCACCAAAGCGCCATGGCTAGACAGCAGCGAGAAAGCCATCGGTGTGGTCGCCATCGGCAAGGATGTGACGTCCCGTACCGCGTATCAGGCGGAACGCGAACGGTTGCTGCGCGAGCTACGCCGGACCAATGAGGAGCTCTCGGCCTTTTCGCATGTGGTGGCGCACGATCTGAGTGCGCCGCTCCGCGCCGTAAAAATCTATGCCGAGCTTTTGACGCGCCACCTGGAGGGACGCATTGACGATACTGCTCGGGAATTCCTCTCGTTCGTCACCGATGGCGCGTCTAACATGGAGCAGTTGATCGGGTCGCTGCTCCGTTACGCCGAAAGCGGGGAGGAACTCGCCATCCGGCCGGTCAACGTGAATGCCGTCATCGATGGCATTCTGCACAGGTTGGAACCGCTTGTCAGGGAGACGAACGCTACCGTGACGTGTAAGGTTCTGCCGGAGGTGCAGGCCGACCCAGTGCGCCTGCTGCAGGTATTTCAAAACCTGATTGTGAACGCGATCAACTACAGCGGAAATGTCGCGCCGCGCATAGAGATCTCCTCCGAATCTTCTGACAGCGAATACCGGTTCGCCGTCTCCGATAACGGGATCGGCATCGCGCGCGAACACTTCGAGCGGATATTCACTCCCCTCAAGCGACTGCATGGCAAGGACGTGCCCGGAAGCGGCATTGGGCTTGCGCTGTGCCGGAAAATCGTCGAGGGCCACGGCGGACGGATTTGGGTGGAGTCCCGCGTGGGTACGGGATCGACTTTTTTCTTCACTTTACCCGTGCGTCCGGGTCAGCGTCCGGCGTAGCCGGTGGCGCAGGGCTGGCCGCGGTCTTATCTTCCGCCGATGCGGCGGATTACCGAACCCATCTCATCGGGAGTCGCTCGCGTAAACCCAGCCGGTTCCTGGGACGTCGCGCGGCTCGGAGCCTTGGACCGCGCAGCAGACTTTTTGGAGTTGGCGCCTGCGGGCAGGGGCGGTACATCCACCAGGTAGTCGTATACACCGCGCCGCTTCTCGGCGGGGTTCGGCGGAATCACCACCCGCTTTTCGAGAATGGTGCAGCCTTCAACAGTCCCGCCGATTTCGTGGTTGAAGGGTGAACGAACGGTCTTGGTCATGACGCACCTACACCGCGGCCGGTTTGGCGACTGCCGCGGCGTCCGCCAGTTTCTTGCGCAGCACGCGCATGCGCTCGCGCCGCACCGCCTTGCTTTTCTGTATCCGGTGGAAGCGTGCTTTGTCTCCGTTGATTGACGACATGGTAATTTCAGGTTAGCAGGTATGCTGCTGCCCGCGCTTCACTGGTTACATCGTTCCCGTTACTTCCATTCCGCTTACTTCAAGATTGCTACTTCGCTAAAATGGAGACACATGCGTAATTTCGGAGTGAAGCTCCTTCTCTGTGCCGCTCTGCTCGTGGCGTCATCGTCTCCCGTTCCTGCACAACGCAGTTTTTCCGGCGCGGCCGAAATCGAACAGTCTCTATACAAACTGAACGAATTGGGTACGATTCTGCACATCGCGGCGCACCCCGACGACGAACGTACCGCTGTGCTGGCCTATTTCGCCCGTGGGCGTCACATGCGGACGGCGTATCTTTCGTTGACGCGCGGCGAAGGCGGCCAGAACCTGATTGGCTCCGAACAGGGCGCGCAGCTCGGCATGATTCGCACGCAGGAACTGCTGGCCGCGCGGCAGATCGACGGCGCCGAGCAGTTCTTCACGCGCGCCATCGATTTCGGATTCACGCGCACCGCGGACGAGACGCTGCAGAAGTGGGGACACGACCGCATTCTTTCGGATGTGGTCTGGGTGATCCGCCGCTACCGGCCGGACGTGATCCTGCTCGGCTTCAGCGGCACTCCGCGCGACGGCCACGGGCAGCACCAGACGTCGGCCATCCTCGGCAAGGAGGCCTTTACCGCGGCGGCGGACCCGAAAATGTTTCCCGAACAGTTGAAGTACGTGCAGGTATGGCAGGCCAAACGCCTGGTGCAGGCGGCCGGGTTCGGCGGCTTCGGCCTGGCAACGGGCGGACGCGGTGGTCGCGGCGGCGCAGCGCCCGCCGCCCCGCGGGAATGGTCCCGCCGGTGCCCGAAGCGGAAAACGGGCCGGAAGCCGACACGGGCTCGTTTAACCCCATCCTGGGCTATTCCTATGAGGAGTTGGCGGTGCTCAGCCGCAGCATGCATCATAGCCAGGGCACGGGCGCCATGCGGCGTCCGGGCGCGGGGCGCGCCACCTTCACGATCATTGGCGGACCGCCCGCGACCAAAGATCTCTTCGAAGGCATCGACACGACTTGGAATCGTCTGCCTGGCGGCGGCCGCCGTCAAGGCCATTTTGGATCGAGGCGATTCGCAGCTACGAGCCGGCGCATCCGGAGCAGGTGATTCCGGCGCTGGTGCAAGGCGCGGCCGCTTGATCGCCGCTATCGCCGATCCGCTGGCCAAGGTGAAACTCGCCGAGCTGGACGAGACCATCGCGCTGTGCGCCGGCCTGTTCGTGGAAGCGCAGGCGCGGCAGTACGACGTGGCGCCCGGCGCGCACGGTTAATCATCACGACCACTGTGCTCAACCGCTCGAACGCCAAGGTCGCGCTGGAAGGCGCGCGGGTCGAAGGGATCTGGAATCAGGACGCTGCAGGCCAAGCCCGCGATGCTCGGCTACAACCAGAGCGCGGAGGTAGCCTTCAATCTCACTGTGCCGGCGAACCAGGCGTACACGCAGCCGTACTGGCTGGTGAAGCCGGCCACGGCCGATGTCTACCAGGTGGACGACCAGAATGCTCATCGGTCTGCCCGGATACGCCGGCCGGCGGCGCCAGGTGCGCGTGCGGCTCACGGTGGATGGCGCGCCGATCGAACTGGTGCGGCCGGTGCATCATCGCTATGCCGATCGCGCACAGCGGCGAGCGCGTGCGGCCGTTCGTCGTGGTGCCGGCGGTGGCGGTGAATCTGCCGGAGCCGGTGGCGCTGTTCCCCGATGCGGCGGCGCGCAAGGTGCAGGTTTCGGTGCAGGCCAATGTGGCGAATGCCAAGGGCGACGCTGCGGCTGGAAGTGCCGGCGGGCTGGAAGGCCGAACCGGCCTCGCAGAATTTCGAGATTGCGTCCTCCGGCGAAGCAGCGTGTGATGACGTTCGAGGTGACGCCGCCCGCGGGTGAAACCACGGCCACGCTGCACGCCATCGCCAAGGTGAACGGACGCGATATCGCGTCGGGACTTCAGGTGATCGCGTACCCGCATATCCCGCCGCAGACGCTGTTTCCGCCGTCGGACATCAAGCTGGTGCGCGCGAATATCAAAGTGACGGCGAAGAAGGTCGGCTACATCATGGGTGCGGGCGACGAGATGCCGGATGCGCTGCGGCAACTTGGGCTGGATGTCACGCTGCTCAGCCAGAGCGACCTGGAGCAGGGCGACCTGAGCCGCTTCGACGCCATCGTGGCGGGCGTGCGGGCCTACAACGTGCGCGCCGATATCCGCGCCAATCAGTCGCGGCTGCTCGACTACGTGAAGAACGGCGGCACCTACGTGGTGCAATACCAGACGGGCGACAGCCCGGACCCGACCGCGCCGCGCGGGCAGCAGCAGCCGCCCAATCCGTTCAACCAGCAGCAGACCGCTCCGGTGACCACCAATCTTGGGCCGTATCCCGTTCGCCGTGCCGGGAGGCAACAAATATCGCATCACGGTGGAAGAGGCGCCGCTGAAGTTCCCCAACCAGGACAGTCCGCTGCTGCAATATCCCAATCACATCAATCCGAAAGATTTCGAGGGCTGGGTGCAGGAGCGCGGCGTCTACTTCGCGGTGCAGTGGGACCAAACGCTATCAGACCGTGCTCTCCTCGCAGGATCCCGGCGAGCCGCCGATGGAGGGCGGGCAGATCTGGACGCGCTACGGCAAGGGCGTGTATATCTTCACCGCGTATTCGTGGTTCCGGCAGCTTGCCGGCGGGAGTGCCGGGGGCCTATCGCCTGTTCGCCAATCTGCTGAGCGCGAAGTAGGGCAGGCCATCGCCTCGCGTGGTCTGCCGGTTCAGCGAGGGACTGCCGAATTGTGAGCGTGCAGGGCTTTCCACTTTCCATCCGTGAGCACGAAGAGAACGCTCTGCGCGAACGGTGTCGACGAACGTGGACGGCGGCTCCCGGACGGTGCGGATTTCGGATTCCCCATCGCACACCAACAGTGCGACGGTTGGGGAGATGACGGTCACGAGTTGCCGCTTCCATCGGTATCTGATGGCGACGACGCCTTGGAAGTTGCCGCTTGACGGCAGCGAGGGCATTTTCGCGGGTTTCGAAGAGATTGCCGCTCTGAATGATGGACCCGCGATCGTTGGCGAGCATGAAGCTGAAGAGGCGGTCGATATCGCGGTCTTCGGCGGCGCGGGTCATCTGCGCGTTGACTTCAAGTACGGACTTTTCGATGGCGGCGCGCGCGGAAGCGGTGAGCTCGCCTTCCGGGGAACCGGCGGACAACGCGCTGATGAAGAGGGTGACGCCAAGGATGAGAGCTCTCATTGAATGCTTCTTTTCGGATAGACGAGTCTTATTATCGCGCGCATTTGCTCCGGTGACGCCAGCCTTGATACGATAGGTAAGTCCCTTGTGGTGGGATTAGCTCAGTCGGTAGAGCGCCAGATTGTGGTTCTGGAAGTCGTGGGTTCAAATCCCACATCCCACCCCACTCCAACTATCTCAAAATACAAGACTTGTAGTTTCATAAAAATCGTGTACCAACACCGTGTACCAAAGTCGGCTAAACGCCGGAATCCGAAGCAACGCGTGCGGTTTGGGCTTGCGGTGGTTCTTAAGTAACCGCGGCATCGATATCTTCAGCACGCCTGGCGCATCTTCGAACAAACGGCGCACCGTTGCGGTCGAAACTCCCCACATATCCGCAACCTGCTGGATCGTGTAATGTTGCTCCGTCGCCTTGGGATTCATCATGCCGCCCTCCGAAACTTTCCCACGCGCACAACCTGCGGATTGTCCTCCCACGGCTCACCGGGTCTAGTGCGGAGAGTACGCCAGAGCGCACAGAATGATTCGAACGCCGTGCTGTAAACGTGCTTATGACGGATGTCGTGTTGGTATCCGCTGTGCCCCACGTCGCCGCCGTCATGGAACGTTGCGCCCTCGGGCTCGTCCAATTCCGTCGTGTCCCGCGGTCGCTCCATCCGCGCGTCCTTTTCGCATTCGAGCAGGATGGGGGATGCCCACAGAGGCTTGAAAAGAGACGGCCGCCATGGTCCGAACGAGGGGATGGCCAATACCGTTGGCGATATGAGTTGGCAGCGAAAATTCAACATCGGATTCAAGCCGGATCGACGGCGGTTTCCGCGTGCCTAGGCGATTGGGGGATGCCGCTCATCGCTGCTTCGATTTATGCGCTTAATATTCCGCCAGCTACCGAACACCAGGGATATTATTTACGTGAGACAACTGTTCCGGAGGGACCACTAGCTGTTCACTGACTTTTGTTTGTTAGCGATCATCAGAATCCGTCGTTTTTTGAACGGCGTTCTTCGACTGCTTGATGGCTTGTTGGAGTTTGAGTCGCAAGTAGTCGAGGTACCCCTCGGGTAGGGGTTGCAGTTGGAGTTCCTCGATGACCGGCTGGAAGTAAGCAAGGGAGCGGATGGGTGGTAGCGGCGGCAGGCCTGGGGGGCGAATCAGCCGGCGCAGAGTTGCCAGCAACAGTGCCGATTCCACGAGCGAAGCGGGGATGCCCTGCTCATGGAAGCGTCTCGCAAGCCAGTGGTCACGCACGCTTGGCTGCAAGGGCGTGTCGGGCAGGTCAACGTATAGCATAAGCACCGCCGCGGTATAGGCGGCGCCGCCGGCGGGTGTCACTTCTTCCTCCGGCGGGCGGCCGTCTCCTGCTCGCTCTCGCGCACGCGATAGCTGTCGCCTTCGATGACGGTCACATCGGCGTGATGCAGCAAGCGGTCAAGCAGCGTAACGATGCACGTGGCGTTAGGAAAGACCTCGTTCCATTCTTTGAATGGGCGATTGGTCGTCAGAATCACCGGCTTGCGTTCATAGCGCCGATTGACAACTTCGTAGAGTAAGTCGGCGGCCTTGTCGTCGAAGGAAAGATACCCGACCTCATCGATAAATGTTCAGCTGAACATTTATCGATTAATGTGAAGTTGCCAGAAGTGTGGAGCTGATGCGCGGAAGCTTTGGGAAATGGGGGCTTCGCCGGTTTCTAGCGTCACATTTAAGCGATAGCATCGGAACGGCTGCCGTCCGGCGGCCAATCCATTTTTGTGGAGGTTATCGATGCTACGTTCCCTTTTGCCGAAGGCTCATCATAAATTTCTGTCACTGCCGCTTGTTGGGGCCGATCACGGATGGTTTTGATGATTGGCTCATCGCCAGCGGCTACACGCTCGGCTCGCGCGAGTTTGCGATCCGCATGCTGACGCACGTGGATGCGGATCTACGCCGCCGCCGAGTTCGTGATGTTGCGGATTTAACCCCGGCGACGCTTCACGCTTGCTGGCGTGGTCTCATCAAGAACTTTCCCACCAACGCCGGTACCGTGCGGTCATTGGAGAGATATCTCGTGACGGCCGGCGTGATCGTTGCTGGCGGAACCGAAACAGCCGGGAGCGTCCGCCCCGGAGATTCTAAGCGCGGAGTATGCGAATCACTTGCGTGAAGTTCGTGGATTCGCGGCCTCGACCGTCTGCCACCATCGATACGCGTCCCAGTGCTTTCTGAATCACCTTAAGGCGAAAAAGATCCCCCTCGATTCGATCCAGCCCATGGACGTGGAGGCATACGTCAATAAAACCGGCAAGCGCCTCAGTCGGGCCAGCCTGCAACACGACATCGCTGCCCTGCGTGGTTTCCTACGCTTTCTCGCAACCGATGGTAGGATTCCCACCGGACTGGATCGCCGGATCGACACTCCGCGGCTTTACCGGCTTGAGCAACTTCCGCGTGCTCTCCCGTGGGATACAGTAACGTCGCTACTGAGATCCATCGATACCACGTCAGCGATGGGCCTTCGTGACTATGCGATGTTTCTCTTGATCGCCACCTATGGGCTTCGCGCCAGTATCGGAGGGTCTTTTTGCGAATGCGCGCTCCCAACGGCTCGCAAAAGCGGTCTCAGCATCCCCTATCAAGGCCCACATTGTTTGCGCCACGCATATGCTCCTCCATCTCCTGAAGAATGGAACACCTCTTAAGACCATCGGTGACATCCTGGGGCATCGTACCGCCGAGAGCACGTCCATGTACCTGCGATTAGCGACCGGGGATTTACGCGAGGTGGCCCTCGCCGTCCCGGACGGGCGGCAACGGTCGAAAGGAGCGGAACTGATGACACGAGGCCATTCGGTTTTCACTCCTAAGTTTTCGTCCCACTTGGCGCCCGTCTTCGCTCGGTATGTCGATCTGAAGCAGGCTTTGGGCCGTCGTTTCGATGCCCCAGCTCGTACGCTGCAATGCCTGGATCGATTCCTCTGCGATCAAGAATCAAGTATCGCGGACCTCAATGCCACCGCGTTTCAGGCATGGTGCCATACTCACGAACATGTTACGTCAGGGGTTCGGCGGGTTCGCATGCTGGAGGTTTGCGCCTTTTGTTTGTATCGTCGCCGGACTGAACCGCAGTGCTTCGTTCCGGACCCCACCTCCTTTCCGCCATATCATCAAAGGCTCAAGCCGTATATTTTCTCCGAGGCCGAAGTAGCAAGATTACTCCGCGCGGCTTCAGGTTTGAGGCGGAGCCCTCTATCGCCGTTGCGCCCAGAGGCGATCCGCCTCGCCATCATGCTGTTGTTCACCACGGGAATCCGTCGTGGGGAACTGTTGAACCTGACGATTGGCGATTACGACCGGCGGGAATCGACTCTGCACATCCGCCAGACGAAGTTTTATAAATTCCGTTTGCTTCCGATCAATAGTGGCATTGCCGATGAGATTGATCATTATCTCCGTACTCGAAGCCAGCGAAAACTCTCCGTTTCTACGGATACTGCCCTCATCTGGAACTCCTCCCGGGGTGGAGGGGCGTATAGCGGCACGAGCCTGCGACGCTCTCTCAAACCCTTGCTCCAGAAGTGCCGCATTATCGCGTGGCTTGAGCAGAATGGCCTTGGCACCCTGCTGCCGCCTCGCGGAGGTATGCGTCTGGGCGGCCTGCTGATCGAGGACTACGTCGATTTCGGACGCTTTCTCGAGGCCTACAAGGAGCGGACAGCGGAGAACCGGACTGCACGATCTATTCCCAGCTTCGTGTATCTGCTATTGCACACCATGGCCCACCATTTTGCACAGGCGGTGGTTGAGTACTCCGGTCTTGAGTACGGATCTCTTGGCGAATATCTTTTCCCGGCCGACTTGGCGTTCATCGCCTATCGTCGTGGCATGACGCCCGATCTGGCGAACCTCTCTGCGATGTGGCGAAACCAAGGCGTAACGGTTCTGGAGCATCTCCTTTGGGATCGCGCCCTGAAGTGCGATGCGGGAAGCCTGTGTGACCAGCGAGGAGGGGCGTGTCCGGCCTGCATCATGGCGCCGGAAGTGACGTGCCTGGCCGGAAACAATCTCTTGAGCCGCACGGCACTCAACGGGGGACCCCCGCCTAGTTGGGATTCAAATCGAAGCCCGTTAACTGGCTTTCTTCGGATGCCGGCATGACTCTTGATGGAAGCCCTACCCCGAAAGCGGTGCCCGAGGAAGCAGTGATCGACGCGACTCGCTTCGACCCGCGTAATGCCTCGAAGCTGCTGCAGGCATTTGTCGAGCGCTGGGCAGGGACGACACGACGGGCGCAGCTGAATGATTTCGCGCGTGATCAGAAGATCCCGACCGATCGCCTGGATCGCGTTATGACGGCCTTGATTGGATGCGGTCTCATTCAGAATACCGGTCCAAACCTGTCCCTAGCGGTGTCCACGTCGGATGCGGACCGATACGCGACGGTGCTCCGAGGCGTTGCCTACGAGCAGTATTGCCATCGTGATACTAATTACGTCGAACTGACGGTGAGTCTTCCGGCGCATCCGTCCAGACTAATGGAGGCTCTTCCAAAACAGGGATTTTCGTGGGTGGGGCTTTACGACACAGAAGACAACCTCTTCGAATTGGCGAGCCGCGCGCTTTCGCGTTTTACGATTCTGAGTCCGTTCGTTGACGGCAAGGGCATTGCGTGGATTCTTGAACTCTTTGAAGCAACGCTTCCACGAGACGTTGGACGCACGTTGATCGTTCGCGGCCGCAATCCCGCCGAGTTGGAATTTCGGAGTTCTTCCGCTCCAGCGTGAGAGTAGCCTCAGCGTACAGGCCTGGTATCAGGACGTGGGAGGTGTTGGGCACATCCACCTCCGTATGCATCGTGCGAGTGTCGGCAGTCACATCCAAAGAGAGGCGTGTAACCTTACCGGGAAGGACCTTATCCAAGGAGGACACACGAACCTGCACAGGGTCGTTGACGCGGACGAATTTTACATAAGACTCCGGCACGGGAATGACGAGGCGGAACATGTCGTCCTGGGAAAGTCGCACTAAAGGCAATGCCTGCGTGCTCGAATTCGTGCCGGATTGCATCAGGGTCCCCAGATTTGCGTACCGTTGTGTTACCACACCCTTAAAGGGAGCGGTAATTCTCGCATAGTCGAATATCGCCCTATCATGCTGTAGTTTCGCCCTAGCTTCCTCCAACTCGCTCTTAACGGTTTGAAGGGTAGATCGTCCGGCTTCCAACTGGGCTTCCAACGCGAGGTCCTTGCCACGAGCGTCGTCGATTTCCTGATGTGCGACCAGGCCGGGCCGGGTCTTCGCCACGCCGTTCAAACGGTCCGCCTGCAGATGAGCGAGACGGTGTACCGCCTGCAACCGGTCCACCTCGTGTTCCGCGTGGCTTACCCGTTGGCCGGCGCCCTCAATGGCAGCCGCATCCTGTTTCAATTGCATCTCCAACTCCCGGAATTTCGAGCACGGCCATCAACTGTCCTTTCTGTACTCGCGAGCCGTAGTCCACCAGCAGGTCTTTCAACATAGCCGGCCTCCTTCGCGTAGACATCGATCTCCTGGAACGGTACGAGCTCCGAAGAAAGCGTGATCTTCCGCATCAGCGGCTGTTGCGTGACACATGCAACTCCGACCTTCGTGACCGATTCCTCCTCGCGTCGCTGGCCGGCCCGCACGGTTCGCGATCCGGAGCAGGCGTCGAGGCACGCCATTAGGACCAGGAGCATGAGTAAGGCAACGAGCCGCTGGAACGTCTCTCTAAGGTCGGACTTCACCTGCATAAATGTCTATTGCAACGGCCCTTGATCGGTATCATGGATGAAGGCATCCTCGCCGTGACTGCGTATCCGGCCAGCGGCGCCAATTGTGGAAACCCGCACGTCACGGCTCTGCTGAATACCTTCGTCCTGCCGCCGACCGTTCAACCGCTCGATTGTGCTAAAACGGGCGCAGGTGTCGAACTGCTCTCAGCTCTTCCAATAGTTGGCATCAGATCTTGCCGTCGGAGGATGTCATATTAATAAGCCGGGTTCACAAGCCAACGCCAGGAATGTGCGTTCGGGAACCATGTCTCTAACAGCCGACGCGCCGGCGGATTTCGCACCGGGCAATCCTGGCGGGGGGAATCCGACTTTGGCTGGGAAGGTGATGGTCCTGGCCCGGAGCACGGCCGCAATTTTCGAGCCCTCAGTAGTGCCCGGTGTGCGGTGTGAGTCTCCGACTCGTTCTCTCTGATGTTCCCCTGGAACTCGGCTGCGTTGGGTGGGTGCGTGTGCCGGGTGCGCCTAATGCGCAATTGTCGCGCCAGTGCCGCCACGCTGAACTGATGGACCAGAGCACTTCGCCGGCGTGGAATGGAGTTGCAAGAACATCGTAGCCCCGAAGGTTCAAGACTTCAGCCCAGAGCCTTTCGTCCGCCAATCGGGATACGACAATAACGGGCGGTGCCGCTTCTCGGAGTGTGGCTTCGCGCAATACGTCCTTCCATCCCCCGTCTGGCAAACGACACTCCGTCAGCACAACGCCGATGTGGGTCTTCTTAAGCAGATTTCGCGCATCATTCAGACAATCCGAGAGGTACCAATGCCATCTGGAGTGACGGAAGATCTCGGCAAGCGCGAGGCGATCATCCTTAGAGGGCAGGATGGCCAGAGCGTTTATGGTGGTCTGTTGAGGCACGGACAAACTCCGACCCGTCATTACCCAGAAGGGAGATTCCGGAAGGGGGCTGATTCTGAGGATGCGCTCAAAACAGGTTTGAGGACATACTTGAAATGGGGTATTTTTCCGGAATGCGCACGGTAGCTTCCCAGATGCGTTGGATTAACCGGCATGGCGCCGGGCTTCCGGTCGGGATTTCACCTTGTATCAGAATGTCGCCGCGTGAGCAAGTACTTTCTTGACGTAACGATCTTCGAATCTGTCTATTCCGGCCCGCGATTTGGCAAGGAGGGGAAGCTGCAGAGCAGTTACAGCTATTCCTGTTCACGGTGTGGCATAGAGAGAATGGGACAGCCGTCGGGCGCTGCCAAAGCATCGGCACTTTGGAGCAAGACCCTGCAGATCGGTTGGTGCCGCACTGGGAACTGTCGATGGCGGCGTACACGTTCTTCGCGGCGGTGGCAACCATGTCGGCCGCTTGCTGCGACTTCAGGGCTCGGTAAAGGAGGCTGCCATTCGAAGTTCGCCGTGGCGTCGGCAATGACGGCTGCGTTGATCGCCGAAGCACATGACGTAATTCCAAGAGTTCTCGAGGGGCTTTGCTAGCCGCCCGAGCGCCATTTGGATTTGCCGAGCATTGCCGAACTGGTGCTGAGTGCGGTGCGTCGAGGTTTGGTGGCCTGAGTTCCCGTCCAAATCGGCGCCGGCCCCGTTTTTGCCGCACGTATCCTTCAAGAGTGGAGGCTTAAGTACTGGCTTTACCGTATTTGAAATCACAGATGCGTGCGCATATCCTGAGCCATGGGTAATCGGGTGGCTGCCGGTTCCACTAAGCCAACGGGAACGGTTCTAGTTGTCGATGACGATGTAAGCATTCTAGAACTCACGGGCAAGATGCTGCGGTTAGCGGGCTACAGAGTGCTGGAAACGAATATTCCCTCCGAAGCTGACCTGATCTTTGAACGGAATACCGCCGAAATCGATCTCCTCGTGTCAGATGTGCAAATGCCGAGCCTGACCGGCGCGGAATTAGCCATCAGACTTTGGCAGCGCAATCCGCGATTGCCGGTCGTCTTCATGAGCGCTTGCGCCGATAACAGCGGCCCTCCGGGTACATTGCAGAAGCCGTTCAAAATGGCCGACCTCTGCTCAAAGGTAGCGGAGGCGCTGAACGGCGAACCAGTCAACCCTTCCGCCGACAATGCTCGCAAAACGAAGCCGCATGCATGAGTTGCCGGACAATGCTCCTTGCGCTCTTGCTCATCGGAGCGAATTCGCTTCCCGGCCAAGGCATTCCGCAAAAGAGCGCGCTGGCACAATTGAGCGGATCGATCCGAGAACTGACCGATCGAGTCTCGCCAGCCGTGGTAGAGGTGATCGTCAACGGGTACGGATCCGGCGACGATGGGGGGCGAGTTTCGAACCAGATCTCGCGCCGCCAGTCGAGCGGGTCCGGCGTTGTCGTGGATCCATCCGGCTACATCATCACGAACGCCCATGTCGTCCAAGGGGCGATCGACCTGAAAGTGCTCACGCAGTCCACGAGGCCGTCCGCTAGCCAATCCCATCAGAATCTTCACCCCGCGCCGGTCGCTGCCAGAGTGCTCGGGATCGATCGGGAGTCGGATCTGGCACTTCTCAAAATCGAAGCCGAGAACCTCCCCGTAATTCCATTTGGAGACTCAGACAAACTGCGGCAGGGCGACCTCGTCCTCGCAATCGGCAGCCCCCTCGGCTTTCGAAACTCGGTTTCGATGGGCGTCGTGAGTGCCTCCGGCAGGGCTGTCAGCGATGACAACCCGATTCTCTACATTCAAACCGACGCTTCCATCAATCCCGGGAACAGCGGCGGCGCCCTGATTGATCATGACGGATTCCTGGTAGGAGTGAATTCGTTCATCGTCAGCCAGTCCGGCGGAAACGAAGGTATCGGCTTCGCGATTCCCAGCAACGCGGCCCGCAACGTATATCAGCAGCTGAAGCGAAAGGGGCGGGTGTCTCGCGGATCGATACGAGCCTTCGTTCAGAATGTCACTCCAGTGATGGCCAAGGGTCTCGGGTTGCCTGTCGAACGTGGGGTTGTGCTGGCGGATGTGGAGCCGGAGGGTCCCGCCGAAAGGGCAGGCCTGAAACGAAAAGACGTCATCCTCTCGGTTAACGGGAGTGAAGTTGACACCGCTCGCCGGTTCGATGCCGATATTAATCGTCGGCAGGGGGGAGAGAAGATCGAATTGCTGGTACAAAGGGACGACGAGCGTCTGCCAATCGGCGTGGTTGTGGAGGAGCAATCGGCGCCATGGGATCCGCTTGCAGATATGGTTTCCCCGGAAAAGAACCTCATACCACGCCTTGGGATCCTCTGCATCGAGATCGACCGGCGGGTCCAGCAACTGCTGCCCGACTTGCGCGGGCTGTACGGATTGATTGTTGCCGCAAAGTCCCCGGATGGGCAGGCCCAATTCATCGACTTGCAACCAGGAGACGTCATCCACGCGGTCAATAATTTGCCGGTAGCATGGCTGGCAGTGTTCCAGAAGATGATTAACGAATTCCACCGGGGAGAGGCGGTGGTCCTCCAGGTAGAACGTGACGGCAGGTTTCAGTTCGTCGCGTTTGAAATCGAGTAACGCTCTCAGTTGCGCCGTTTCAGCGTCGGACGTTCATCCTGATCCGTCTTAGGGGCCTTATCATCCGTATCGTCGTCCACCGTCGTTCCCGTTCCACTATGGCGTCGCAGGGTCGGCCGCGAGTCATCCCTGTTCTCGGGCTCACGCCGGTTTTCGAGCTTGGCTAACCGCGCTTTCACATCCATGAATTCCGAAGTATTCAAGACATACTCCGGGCGCGTTTCCAGGTTCTGTTGAATGTTCAGCTGTGCCGCCTTGATCCGGTCCTCCGTCATCGGATGGGTCGAAAAGACTCTCGAAAGCGTGCCGGGTTTAGTCTTCTCCAGAGTTTCGATTTTCTCGAAAAAGTCCACGAAGGCAGTCGGATCGTACCCGGATTTGTACATGTACTGCAATCCCAGCTGGTCCGCTTCCGCCTCGAATCCCCGGGAGAATTTCAAAAACCCAATCGGCACGATTGCGCTCGCTGCGCTTTGAATCGCATACCCGGCCCAGCCTCCCATGAAGATAAGAGGCAGGCTTGCATAATTCGCAAGTTCCCCGCGCGTGGCTTGCCGCGTGCCATGCCGGGCCGCAACGTGGGCGATCTCGTGGGCCATGACCCCAGCGAGTTCGGCTTCGTTATCGGCTTTCAACACGAGTCCCGAATTGACGAAGAAGAATCCCCCGGGAAGAGCAAATGCGTTCACTTCCCCAGAATCCACCACCTTGATGGTGAATGGCACCTTCGCATCGGAATTGCGGACCAGGTTCTGGCCAAGGCGGTTCACGTACTCGGCGATGATTGGATCTTCTATGATTTTGGCTTCGCGCTCCACTTCCTGCGCCATCTGTTTTCCCAGACCGATCTCTTTTTCCAGAGAGTAGAAGTTCACTCCCTTGCCGACGTCCCGGTTGCCGATCTCTTCCGGATCCTTTCTCTTGTCCTTCTTGTCCTTGCCATGTGCAACCGCGCCCGACGCTGCAATAAAGACCGCGAGGAAAATGACCCCGGCCTTAGTGCCGATTCCAGACTGCATCCCGTTACCTCCTGCGCTTTAAAAACGTTCCTATTGCAACGGTAGTGCCCTCGGGAGTTCTAAGAAATACTCGATATCCAGTACCCTGCGGGACGCAATAAGTGTAGTTTTGGTTAAATTGTGGTTTCCTCGACGTTTACCCAACGCTGATTGGCGGGACGCTTCTGAGTACGGTACACTCTCCGCCGAAATACTCGATTTCCGGTATTTCCCAGGCCAACGCCGCCACCTACGATTGGATTCAGGAAGCGCTATCGCTTACCACAGTGTGCGCTCTTGAGTTGTCTGACCGCCTCCATGCGAATTTCACACACCAACCATGATGGGGTGTCCGCCACGACACTGCCAGCCGCCATTTTTGATGCCATCCGGCAGTTCGATACCTGTACGATTGCCAATGCTATCGAACGATTTCGGGTCCGGCTGCGCAACGTGGGGTTTACACGCCCAGGACTGCGATGTGTGACAGGCGGTTCTCCGCGCATCCTCGGTTATGCGGCAACGTGCCGCGTACGGTCCGCGGACCCGCCCATGTCAGGCAACACCTACGTCGACCGCACGGATTGGTGGGAGACCATCGGGTCGCTTCCGGTTCCCCGCATTGCCGTCTTCCAGGATCTGGATGGAATCGAGAGCGGTGCTTCCACCATTGGGGAAGTGCATGCCGCGATTCTCAAGGCCTTCCAGTGCGAAGGAATAATCACCGATGGCGCCGTCCGCGACGTCCCCGAGGTCAGCCGGATGGAGTTCCCGATGTTCGCTTCGGCCATCTCCGTATCGCACTCTTACATGCACATTGTCGATTTCGGAGCCCCGGTGGAAATCTTCGGACTTCCGGTTCGATCCGGCGACCTGCTTTATGCGGACGTGCACGGAGTCGTCTCCATTCCACTCGAAATTGCCGCACGCATTCCTGAGGCGGCGTGCGAAATTCGTGCCAAGGAGCGACAGATCATCGACCTTTGCCAGTCGCCCGAATTCTCCCTGGAAAAACTGCTGCAAGCGGTTCAGACCAAGTAATGAGGATCTTCATGCGAAACGTTGTTTGCAAGCGCCATGCTGTGCTATTCGTCATAGCCGCGGCGTCCTTGAGCTCTTCCTGCTCAAAGCAGGAGCCTGTGCACGCCAGCAATGTGCGGCCGGCCGATGTTCCCACCATTGCCGTTGTCAAGGCCTCAACTGAGGACTTGTCGCACGGCTTGGTGCTGACCGCGGAATTCCGGCCGTACCAGGAAGTGGACGTGATGGCGAAGGTCGCCGGATTCGTCAAAGAGATCAACGTCGATATCGGTGACCGCGTAGGCCAAGGTCAACTCCTGGCCACGCTGGAGATCCCCGAAATGGACGACGACCTCAGGCGGGCAGATGCCGCAGTGGTACGCGCCCAGGCGGAAGTCACGCGTGCCCAGGACGAACAGCGCCGCGCCGAGTCCGCGTATAACATTGCGCATCTCTCCTTTGAGCGGATCTCCGCGGTGTCGGAAAAAAAGCCCGGCTTGGTCGCGCAACAGGATATCGATGAGGCCAAGAGCAGGGATCTCGTCGCAGACGCGCAGGTTTCCGCGGCAAAATCGGCCCTGGCTGCCTCGCGCGAACAGGTGAACGTTAATTTGGCGGACATGCAGAGGGTAAAGACCCTGATGGACTACACACGGGTCACGGCGCCGTTCCCCGGAGTGGTCACCCGGCGATATGCTGACAAGGGTTCCATGATCCAGGCCGGAACCGCCTCGCAGTCGCAGGCGATGCCCCTGGTCAAGCTTTCCGAGAATACACTGCTGCGTCTGATTCTGCCGGTGCCGGAATCTGCCGTGCCTACCGTCCACATTGGACAGCAGGTGGAGGTTAAGGTTCCAACGTTGAAGCGCAGTTTCCCTGGGAAAGTGGTACGTTTCGCGGACAAGCTGTCGCTCGCAACCCGCACCATGGACACGGAAGTGGATGTTCCTAATCCCTCCCTGATATTGATACCCGGAATGTATGCCGAAGTGAACCTCACGCTGGATCATCGCAACAAGGCGCTGGCAATCCCGGTGGTCGCGGTGGACATGGACACCTCTGACGCCGGTGCAGGCGCTGTGCAAACCGGACAAGTCATGATCGTTACACCCAACAATCGAGTGGAGAAACGCAGGGTGACTCTCGGAATTGAAACAGCAAATCAAGTGGAGATCCGTTCCGGACTCAATGAAGGCGACAGCGTCGTTCTGAGTGGCCGCGCGACGTTACAGCCCGGTCAGGAAGTGCGCCCCAAAATTACCGCAATGACCGCGACCACTCTGTAGAGATTCTTCGAGGGAATTCAATATCATGTCTGGCTTTGCCATCCGCAATCCATATTTCATCGTCGTAATCTGCCTGTTTATCGCGGTCGTTGGCGTGACGAGTCTCGTCCGTATGCCTATCGACATGTTCCCCGCGATGAACATCCCGGTGGTAGTCGTGGCCACGTTCTATTCCGGCATGCCGCCGCAACAGATCGAGACCGATATTACGAGCCGGTTCGAACGTTTCTTCACGCTCGGCGCCGGCATCGAGCACATGGAGTCGCGCTCCCTTCCAGGTGTGAGCGTCATCAAGGTGTACTTTCAACCTGGCACGAACCCGGACTCAGCAGTGACCACCATCTCTAATCTCGCCATGGCCCAGTTGCGACGCCTTCCGCCTGGCACCTTGCCGCCGGTCGTGTTGAAGTTCGATGCTTCCAGCCTTCCCGTGTGCCTGGTGACATTTAAAGGTCAGGGGCTGAACGAAACCTCACTTCGCGATCTGGCGCAGTTTCAGGTGCGCAACCAGATTGCCAGCGTGCCCGGCGCCAGCGTGCCGCAGCCGTTCGGCGGGCGATACCGCCAGATCATGGTCTACGCCGATCCTTACAAATTAGAAGCTCACCAGCTGAGCCTCATGGACGTCGTGCGCTCCGTAAACAACTCCAACCTGATTCTGCCGGCCGGCGACGTCCAACTCGGCATGTTGGACTACAACATCTACACGAACAGTCAATTGAGCACCGTCAGGGAGATCAACAATCTTCCGGTGAAAACCGTGGGACAGGCGCCGATCCGCATTTCCGATATCGGCTATGCCAAGGATGCGCAGCAGATCCAGACCAACCTGGTTCGCGTGGATGGCCAGCCCTCGGTCTACCTGCCGGTGCTCAAACAGGGCGGAGACACGAATACCATCGCAGTAGTGGATGGCATCAAGGACGCGGTGCTGCACCTGTTCGACGTCCCGAAAGAACTCATCAGCAAGGTGGTCTTCGATCAGTCTGTCTTCGTCAAAACGGCAATTGAAACCCTCGAACACGAGGGTGCCATCGGTCTGTTTCTGACATCGATCATGATCCTGGTATTCCTCGGCAGCATGCGGGCCACGGTGGCCGTGTTCTTCTCGATTCCCCTTTCGGCTCTCGCGACTTTCATCGCGCTTTCCATGGGAGGCAGTTCGATCAACAGCATGGTGCTCGGCGGCCTTGCGCTCGCTTTGTCACGCCTGATCGATAACTCTGTAGTGGTGCTGGAGAACATCTATCGGCACCTGGAACTGGGAGAGAGCCCCGAAATCGCCGCGGAAAAGGGCGGGAAAGAAGTGGCGCTCCCCGTGTTGTCAGCCACCCTGACCACAGTGGTAGTGTTCTTTCCTGTCACCTTCCTATACGGTGTCAGCAAGTACCTTTTCTCCGCACTCGCGCTTGCAGTGGGGTTATCGCTGTTTGCTTCCTTCGCGGTCGCAATGACGGTGGTGCCACTCTTCTGCGCCCGCTTTATCAAGGCGCCGGCGCATCACGGCACGCCATCGTCCGAACAGGAAGTAACCGTGGACCATCCGCGATCGCGACGCAGCTTCGGCGATCGATTCAACATCTGGTTCAACAACCGCTTCGAGAGTTTCCTCCGTTTCTATGACCGCATCGTCGCCGGAATTCTGAGGTGGCCCGCGACCACGCTCGCCGCCTTCGGCGTTGCATTTGCGGTCAGCCTCCTGGTATTCCCGCAGTTGGGCCTCTCCTTTTTTCCCCGAACGGACGCAGGCCAATTCGTCATCAACCTAAAGGCCCCGAGTCGGGACGCGGCTGGCGGTCACGGATAACGAAGTCGGCAAAGTGGAGAGCCTGATCCGGCAGGTGGTTTCTCATGAAGATCTCGGCATGATCGTTTCCAATATCGGATCCACTCCCGACTTCTCTGCCATCTACACCACCAACTCCGCCATGCATACCGCATTCGTGCAGGTCAGCCTCAAGGAGGACCACAAGGTCGGCAGCTACGAGTATATGAGCCGTGTCAAGGAAAAAATTAGACAAGAGCTCCCGGAACTGACGGCCTATTTCCAGTCGGGCGGTCTGGTAGACGCGGTATTGAATATGGGTATGCCAGCGCCGATCGACGTTCAGGTTGCCGGCAGCAACATGGAGAAGTCTTACGACCTGGCGCTCAAGCTCTCCAGCCGGATCCGCGCCATTCCGGGCGTGGCCGACGTTTTCATCCCTCAGGATATCGATTTCCCCGCCCTGCAACTCGACGTGGATCGCATGCGTGCCAGCGAAATGGGCCTGGACCAGCGCGAGGTGGTGGACAACGTAATTACCGCGCTGACCTCGAATGGCATGATCGCACCCAGCTTCTGGATCGATCCGAAAACGGGCAACGACTACATGCTGACCGTGCAGTATGCTGAGCGGCAGGTCGCAACGCTCAGTGACCTGCGCGCTATCCCGCTGCGCGGTCCCGGCGACCCCACGCCGACCCGTCTCGACATGATCAGTGCCGTTAGCCGGATCAAGTCGCCCACTGAGGTGGATCATTACGCGTTGCGGCGCACCACCGATATCTACGTCCGTCCGTTGAACGAAGATCTCGGCAAGATTGCGAATTCGATTGACGATATCATCGGTCACACTGAAAAGCCCGAGGGTCTGGCCGTGACCCTGCGCGGTATGGTGCAGGGCATGCGTGTGTCGTTCTCCAGTTTCGCTCTCGGGCTTTGCCTTGCAGTCGTGTTGCTGTATCTGATCCTGGTCGCTCAATTCCAATCGTTTATCGACCCGTTCATCATCCTGATTGCGGTTCCTCCCGGTATCTCCGGCGTGATCTTGACGCTCTGGCTTACCAACACCACCCTCAACGTGATGTCTCTCATGGGCGTGGTGATGCTGGTCGGCATCGCGGTTTCGAACAGTATTTTGATCGTGGAGTTCACACGCCACCTGCGCAGTGAAGGCATGGCCGTCCGCGAAGCAGTCGCTACCGCCTGCCGCGTCCGATTGCGTCCGGTGCTGATGACTTCGCTCGCAACCATCATCGGATTGCTCCCCATGGCGCTCAAACTTGGCGCCGGCAGCGAGTCTTATGCCCCGCTCGCCCGTGCCCTCCTCGGCGGACTGAGCGTTTCGGTGGCACTGACAGTGTTCCTGGTTCCGGCAGCGTACCTTCTGGTCTACGGAGAGCGGGGACCCGGCTTCGGGCGCTTCCGGTTACGGAGGTCTCACTAGCCATGCGTCACATAACACTTTGCTTTGCGGCCTTAGCGGTATGCGGATCCCTACAAGTTGTGCTGGCCCAACCGCCAACCCACCTTACGCTGGTTCAGGCTCAACAGCTCGCGATCCAGAACAATCCGCAATTTACCGCTGCTCGCTACAACGCGGCGGCTGCCTATCAGGTGGCGCCCCAATACAAGGCCGCGTACGAACCAAATGTTGTCGGCAATTTCACCGGTGTCGGCGCCGACAATGGCAGCCGCCTCGCAGCCGGTGGATTGAACAACCCGATCGTGTACAACCGCATCGGGTCGGGCCTGTCGATGGGTCAGATGATCACGGATTTCGGACGCACGAGTAATCTCATCGCCATGGCCAGACTGCAGGCATCCGCGCAGGACCAGGTTACGGAAACGACCCGCGCACAGATCCTCCTGAATACCAGCCGCGCCTATTTTGGCCTTCTGCGGGCGCATGCACTGTTGAAAGTCGCCGATCAGACTGTCTCTGCCCGTCAGACCGTATCGGACCAAGTTACGGCTTTGGCGGAAAGCAAGCTGAAATCGAACCTCGACGTCAGCTTCGCCAACGTCAATCTGGCGGATGCCAAACTGCTTCAAGTTCAGGCACAGAGCGACTTGAAGGCGGCCGAAGCGGATCTGGCAACCGCTATGGGGCTCCCAAACGAATCGGGATTTGTTCTGGATGAGGAGCCGATGCCGCCGCCTATGCCGGATCAGATTAGCGACTTGGTCCGCGAGGCGATGCAGAACCGCCCCGAACTGAAAACCCTTCGTCTCCAGCAGAGCGCGGCCGAACGCTTCACTAAGGCCGAACACGCCTTATACTTTCCTTCGCTTGGCGTCATCGGGACCGCTGGGTTCGTACCCAGCGGCTACGACACGATTCCGGGACGCTACGGTGCAATCGGCATGAACGTTTCGATTCCGATCTTCAACGGAGGCCTGTTCAAAGCCAGGCAGACAGAAGCCGAGCTAAAGGCGAAGGCCGCAACCGAGAACATCAACGACCTGGCAATCCGCGTCACCCGGGACGTGCGCGTGGCCTGGCTTAATGCCACAACGGCGTACGACCGCATGGGGCTCACCAGGCAGCTGTTGCAACAGGCCAATATTGCCCTCGACCTGGCGCAAACCCGTTATGATGCCGGGCTGGGCAACATCGTCGAGCTAAGCACCGCGCAACTCAACGTCACCTCCGCGCAGATCGCAGATGCGAGTGCGCTGTACGAATATCAGACTCAGAGGATTCTCCTTGACTACCAGACTGGAGCCCTCCACTAAGGAATCCCAAAGCTCACCGTCGCCACGGGCCGAACCTCCGGCTCAAGACCCGGTATCCGGGGCAGTGCGGGCACAGGTGGCCTGGGACGTAACGCTAGGACTGTGCACTTCGGCATATTTGGCCCTCGTGTTGTTCGACGACATGGAGAGTCCTCTGCTTGCGATGGCACTCATCTTCCTGGTGGCCTACCAACTCATTCAACCTCGTGCACGCGGCCGGTAGGCGGGGGAATTGAAATACGGTCGAATTCGTCTCGAGATACTCGATTGCGGGTATGGGCTTCTCTTCGGCGTCGAGTTACCTTTGTGGAAAGCAAGTAAGGGCGGCGCACGCAACCCGTCCCCGTTATAACCCCGGGGCACAGCACCAACGCCGCCCTCGGCTCTCAGTATGAATAGCGTCGTTTCCGCAGTCCGCAACTGGATCCGCTCGATGGTGGAAGAGGGCACCGTCCCCTCCCCCGGCGCTCCCGAAGAGAGCGGCCAGGCATTCGTCCCGATGCCGGTTCTCCTGGCTTCCGAACGGGACGACGACCATCAAACACTCCAGGCGCTTCTCCAAAATACAAAGTGGACCGTAGCACGGGCATTATCTTGGGCTGATGCAGCCAGTTTCTGCGGAAGCGTGATCAAGCCGGTGATCCTCGTAGACCGGTATTTTCAAGGCTCGGATTGGCGATTCACCGTTTCATCGATGGTCAACGTTGAGTCGAACAGTTGTCTGATTTTACTTTCGGACGTCTCGGACCAGTACTTATGGAATGAAGTCGTACAGCACGGAGGGTTCGACGTCCTGACGCGGCCATTCCAACGGTCGGAGGTGCTGCGAACCCTGGAATTTGCCCAAAGGCATTCCGGCACCCCTTGGCCACCCTTGCATTCGCCGCGGGAGACTGGCGGATCGCCGGCTTGAAGAGCTAAGTAATAACGCCTTTTCGTATTGCGTACAAGATCATCTCCGCCCCGCTATGAAGGTTCAGTT
This sequence comes from uncultured Solibacteraceae bacterium, assembly GCA_963792055.1. GTDB lineage: Bacteria > Acidobacteriota > Terriglobia > Bryobacterales > Bryobacteraceae > Solibacter. The sequence goes on from CAWBUV010000016.1 coordinate 449,285, forward strand.
TCTGCATGATGTGACCACGATGCGTCTCCACGGTGTGCAGGCTAAGGTCTAGAAACGTCGCGACCTCTTTATTGCTCCTGCCTTCAGACAGAAGCTGCAGCACCTCCCTTTCGCGAGTGGTCAACAAATCGTAGCTGTCCTCCACCTTCTGTTCGCGCATTTGGCGAACGTAGTCTTCCACCAGCATCTTGCTGATGGCCGGACTGAAAAAGGCCTTGCCTTCACTCACCGTCTTGACTGCATTGATCAGGTCGTGTTCCGCGGAGTCTTTCAGCAAGTACCCCTTGGCCCCTGACTTCAGGGCTTTTAGAACATAGCCCTCGTCGGAGTGCATACTCAGGAACACGATTGCCGAGTGCGTGCCATTGGTGCAGATCTGCCTCGCGGCCTCTATGCCGTTTAACGCAGGCATGGCCAAGTCCATGACCACGATGTCCGGCTGGTGCTGGGCCGCCAGCGCAACCGCTTCGCGGCCATCGGCTGCCTCCGCAACGACACGAAAACCTTCGTGGCTTTCGAGCAACATGCGGAGCCCTTTCCTGACAATCGTGTGGTCGTCCGCGAGAAGGATTCGGATGGATCTATTCATCATTTCAACCGACGTTCGCTATGACTGTCTGAAGCAAGGGAAGCGCGACTCGAAGCAGCGTTCCCTCGCCGATTGCCGATTCCACGATGAGCCGGCCTCCCAGGGCGCTTACGCGTTCTTCCATTCCGATCAGGCCCATACCCCTTTCCTGTGGCGGATTGAAACCCCGGCCGTCGTCTTGTATCGATAGTAGCAATCGGTCCGGCTCCTGGGTGACCGTGATTCTCACGTTTCTGGCGCTCGCATGTTTGACGATGTTGTGCAACGCTTCCTGGACGATCCGATAGATGCACGTCTTGTGATCTTCGGAGAGTTCCTCAGAGACTTCCTCGGCGGCGACCTTAACCCATATTCCGCTACGCTTGGATGCTTCGCGGGCCTGCCACTGCAACGCCGGTACTAGTCCGAGATCGTCGAGCATGGAAGGCCGCAGCAGCAGGGCCATGTTGCGGACCACGCTGATCGACTCTTCGAGCAGTCGCTTGATCTCGTCGGCCTTCTTCGACAGAGCGGATTCCTCCCTGTTGCGGATCAGATTCGACAGATTCGCCATCTCGACCAGTACGCCGGTGAGCGCTTGTCCCACTTCGTCGTGCAATTCCCGCGAAATCAGCCTCCGCTCCTCTTCCTGCGCCTCCAGAAGACGGGCGGAGAGTTGCTTCAATTCAACTCGGGCCTGGCTCATCTCCTTGTAGTGTTGAGCGCTCGTGTCTTCCAGTTTCAGGATCTTCCGTGTGCTAAAGATCGCCAGCACGAACCCCAAAACTATCGTCAGGCCGACTGTGATCAGCAGGCGGCTTCGGAACTGGCGATACGTCCGTTGGACCGCCACCTTCCCGGAATTCAATTGCGCTTCGTTGAACCGGCGGATCTGGTCGGCAATCGCCAGCATGGAAGTCCGGCGGGGGAACACCTCGTCGCGCAGAAATGCATATCCAGCCCTCCGTCGCTGTTCAGCCGTCCACTCGAATGTGGGCTCCAGCACTCGCCAATAGTCGGCCAATTCCTGGGTGAGTACGCGGAACGGCTGCGCCTCGCCACTGCTGAGGAGGCGCATATACCGCTGCAACGCGGCATCCATATCCTGTCGAGTTTCGAGGAGCGTATGACGATGGCTCTCGGCCTTGCCGACCTGTGGCTCCAGGAGGTAATCCCGAACGTCGGTGCCGGAGAGGTAGAGATCGCTTCGAATCCGCTCCAGCACCTGCGTCCGCAACATAAAATCGTCGCGAATCCGATCGTTCGATGTCTGGATCTGCTGAAGAGCTTGGATTCCGTCGGCACCGGCGGCCGCCATGAGAATCAGCAGTCCGCCGAATCCCGCGATCAGCACCAGCCTGCTATCTACTGTTGGCATGACCCCGGACCGCAACACAGCCATTTTCTTCATCTTACCGCGTCCCGAGCAGGATCCAGCATCCGCGGATTAGAGCGGTATTCGTGCTCTCGTTCGGAGAGCCAAAGACGCCGCTCGACGGTGACGGTATGCGCGTTCCAAATGGTGGACCGCAGCCGTTCGAGCTCAATCGGCAACCAGAGCGCACCGAATGCTCCGAGTTCCTGAGCGCTCGCTATGAGCTCGCCGTCAATCGGGTCGGCAGAAATGAGAGACGCCACCAGCGGGTGCAGTCTCCCAGTCATTGCCAGTGCATCCTCCCACGACCCGTCTAGGAATGTTGTATCCAGCACCAGTACCGTTGCCCGCGTGGCAAGCAACAGGAAATCGGCCATTTCTAACGTGCAGGCGTGATGGAGGCGGATGCCACCTTGGCCGAGCATCGAGGCGAAAAACTGGGCATTATTGTCGAAACAGCTGAGGAAAACGCAGTCTACTGCGCGACTTGCCGAGGCATCGTCGTCCTCGTCCTGCGACAATGCCACGATCTTTGAACGCTGCCTCTCCACACTGGCCCCGGTCGCGGATGTTGCTGCTCCGTTTCTTAGGGTACGACTCCTACAGCCTTCAATGACATACGCGAAACAGTGTAGTATTAGCGAAATGTGCAGGGTATGTGATCCGGCACAGGAGTCCATATCCGCGGCTCCTCGCGTCCCGACAGGGCGCTGAATACCTTGTGAATACGCCTCAATTACTGTGCCCAAGTGATACTCGCGCCCGCCGGCCCGACCTATTCTGGAAACGAGAAGGAGAATCAAGCTCATGTTCAAGAACTTACTGTTTGGAATCTGTCTGCTTGGCGTTACCATCGCGAACGCCAAGAGCTACCACATCACTCTATCCGAGCCGTACAGGGTAGGCGGCGCGCAATTGACACCGGGTGATTACAGAATCGTCGTCAACGGAGTAAACGCGGCCCTAGAGGACGAGCACGGACAGGTTCAAGCGAGTGGCAGCCTCGAAAACGGGGCGAAGAAATTCGACCAGACCGCTGTCGTCTCGGACGACGCGAACGGCAAGCCCCAACTCCGAACGATTGAACTTGGCGGGACGCGGCTTCAGATCGACTTCAAGTGAAAGGCTAACGATTACGCCGATCGAATTGAATGGTAAGGAGGCTTCGAAGCACCCGGCTGCATCCTGGTCAGTTCAGCGTAGAAGAGTTGGGCGTATCGGCTGTACGTCGCTGCTCACATGTCACGCTCGCAGGATCGCCCCCGGGGTCACCGAACTGCGAACGTTCACCTTTCGGCCACGAATACACATGGCTCAGATCCACTACGATCTGACCTTCGGGGTCGAGTTCGACGTGAGCTCGGTCCATGGGCCGCGGTGCCGGACCTTCAAAATTAATCCCCTCAGCGCCATAGCCACTGCCGTGGCACGGACACTTGAACTTGTTTTCGCTGGCTTTCCAGTCTGGCGTACAGCCGAGATGGGTGGAAATGGCCGAGATTACGAAGATTCCCTCACTGTTTCGTACCACCCAGATCCGGTGCAGGCTCTGGAACTTGGTGTCGACACCGTAACCGAAATCGGAGGGGTAGCCGATCTTAAACCTTGTACTTGGCTCGTAGAGAACACGCGGAAAGAAAAAGCGAAGGAACATCAGGAGATTCACCCCAAGCGTACCAAGCACCGCCGTCATGACGAACCGGTGGCGGCGCGTGATGGTTCGGCTGAGATCGGCCGTCTCCTCAGTCCTGTTGAAGATGGCACGGATCACCCTCGTCAGGGGCTTCTCCGGAGGCCGCGGATCGCTGGGAGGTGAACTACTCTCGGCCATCAGAAACTGTAAGCCGAGGCCAAATCCAAGGTTGAACCAGTGGTCGGTCGTTTTCGTCGCCGGAAAGTTTGCCACGGCTTGTCCGCTGGTGGAACCTGCGATGTATTGGACCGTAGTGCCGACCCTGAAATTGTGATTGGAATCCAGGAAGTAGCTGACGTTGGCCAGACCGTAACCGCCCCAGCCGCCACGGGTCGAGCAACTGTAGCAGCTTGGGGTATAGTAGTCACCGTTCGAGGGCACTGTCTCCGAGTAGTGGAGGTAGGCGGCACCCCCTCCGGCCGAAACCTCAATGCGGTGGAATGGTTGTGGTATGTAAATGCGCCCTCCGAGCGGGATCATGAACTCATGGTCACCGCCTTGCACCGTCCCAATATCCGTGAGAACCGCGTTCTGATTGTTTGCAGCGCCGAAGGCCATCTGAACCCCGGCATCCGCCTGAAAGAGCCGGTTGAAGCGGTAACCATATCCGAACCTCACAAACGGCGCCGCGCTGAGGTAATTGTTTGCGCTGCCTATGGGCATGGCGGGACCAAATCCAAAGGCAAAGTTGTGATGATGAACATCACTATTTGACTCGCCTTGCCCGAAAATCAAGGAAGAAGCGAGCATCCATGTCCCAACAAGGATCAGTCGGCTCATAATGTCTTGACTGTACGGCCGAAAGAGCGTTGATTCCATCCTTTGTACACATGAGATGCCCTTGGAAGTAAACAGTAGTCGCGCTATGTGTATTTTTCGCCTGGTTCAGTGGGGCTGGAAGGAATGTTGCCCGGTATCTGTTAGGATTGACCCCAACGCCCGGCGTTTCATTCCGGGGCTTGGCTACTTGAAATACAGGATACTCATCGCCGTTGCATACCGGTATCATCGCCACAGCATGAATATCTGGCGGCAAGCTAAACGCGTCAGCGTACCACTTGGCGCTCTGAAGGCCGTTTCAATCACCAGGTTTTATCCGGCCTCCAACCAGCAGGTCGATTCCAACGAGGTGTGAGCAGATTGCCATGACCCGTCGCGCTGCAGTTTGTATCCTTTTCTGGGTCGGGTGCATCATCGCCCAGAAGGGTCCATTTCAAGTGAAAACCAGCGTCGTGCAAGTACCCGTGATCGTAACCGACAAGAACGGCGGCAACTTCGGCGGTCTGGCAGCTAGTGATTTTAAAGTACTCGACGACAGCATCGTGCAGGAAGTTACGGTGGACGACTTCAATACCGGCTTGGCGCCGATTTCATTGGCGATCGCCATTCAGACGTCCGGGATCTCGTCGCCCACCCTGACCCGCATCCGCCGTATCGGCGGGATGATCCAACCTCTGGTCCTGGGCCTGAGAGGTGAAGCAGCTGTCATGACGTTCGACGGCGAGGTTAGTTGGCTGCAGGACTTTACGCACGATGATAACAAGATCCGCGATGTATTGAAGTACCTGAAATCTGGTTCAGCCATGAGCCAGGCGCGGATGTTTGATGCCATTGTAGCGGTGGCAGACCGGATGCAGGAACGCAAGGGCCGCAAGGTCGTGTTGCTGATTTCCGAAAGCCGCGACCGTGGTAGCGAGACTACGTTCCAACAAGCTGTGGAGGCTATGGAACGTCAGGGGATCGAGGTCTTTGCGGCGACCTACTCTGCGTATGCGACGAGCTTGATTGCGAAGCCCAAAGACTTGCCCGACCTCCCTACACAGGTCATTTCAGGCGACCCTTCAGATTGGCCCGACTCTTCTCCGGGCGTGGACTTCCTGGCGATGTTCTCTGAAGTCGCGCGGCTCGGCAAGACCAATGCTACTCAAGCCTTGACGCGGGTCACGGGAGGCGCGGATTACCGGTTCATGAAGGACCGACGGATTCAGGAAGCAATCGACAAGCTCGGACGAGAAATCCACAGCCAGTATCTTTTGAGCTTTCCACAGCGCCGGGGCGGAACCGGAAGGCACCAGATACAGGTACTGGTTCCAGACCATCGTAATCTGCGCATTCGTTCGCGGCATACCTACTGGGCGGATCAGACCCGCGAATCACAATAGTGTTACCAGTGTTACCTGGAGAAACTCGTCTGCTTGTAGAAAGGCGCGGGCAGCGCACCACAAAAAGCTATCAGCCTCCGCCCCTAGTACTTCACACGATACCTGAGCGCGGCGTCGCGGAGCACATGGGGCAGCGATGGTGTTGCGCCACGCATATTCGGCTAAAGCTTCGCTATTTGCGCCCGCGCCGTTGGCCGGCTTTCCTGCCACTGTCGGTTCCGGGCTGGTGCATCGGTCCAGTGCCGTCCTGTTGGCCCGCGGCCTTGCCATGGCGTTGACGAAAGACCATGTACAAGCAGATGATCAGTGGCACGGTCGAACCCAGTATGCCCAACCGTTAGGATTAAAGACGATGAACGTAATCATTCTCCTTTTGGCGTCGGACACTGTTATACGTGATGTCATGTGCAACGTACTGGAGTCAGAAGGATATTGCGTTCTGGCTGCGCACGACATAGGTAGCGCCGTAGACTGGCTGAAGGGCTGTACTCCGGACCTTTTAATTGTCCGCCATGACACGCAGAGCATCTCAGGGCACGATGCTGCCGTCTACCTCCGCCGGAAATGCCCTGGGATTCCGTTCTCCTGGTGGGCGGACTTCTAGACGATGTTGGGCTCCAGAATCGTGAGCGCGTTCAGGGGTTTGAGATTTTCCCTAAGCCCTATAAGGCGTCGGACGCAGTCATATGACAAGTTTGCGTTCGTTGCGGACCTGAGCACGCAGCACGTCGCGAATGAGTTGGCAAGCCGTCTTTACTTCCGGCAGGGCGAGCGAACAATAGATCTGCTTTCCCTCACGGCGCGTGGCAACCACGCCGGCATTCTTCAGAATCGCCAGATGCTGGGAAACGTTGGGGGTCGTAATCCTAAGAGCAGCCTGAAGGTCGGAAACAGTCAGTTCGCGCTTAGCGAGCAGGTCTAGCATGCGAAGCCGAGTGGAGTGTGCGAAGGCCTTGCAGATCTGCACTTGCATCTCGAAGACCTGATCATCGACCTCGCACTTCGCTGCTTTTGGCATCACCGCTCTCACCCGCATTGTATAACAATTCGGCGGTATTGCGACATGTCCCTCCGAAATTGTGAGCTGGGCTTCCGCAAGTTTCAATCCCCTTCAGTAGCCGCCGGCGTCTCTTGGCCAACAGTCATGGCTCGCAAGTGGGTCAACGGGCTCGGTCCGATCGTGGCCAGGTAAATGTGGCCGATCAAGAACGCCAGAAAAAGATAAGACCCCAGCGTGTGGGCTGGGGCCAAGAGCCAAAGTCCGCCGGCCCGGTCGAAAAGTTGGGGCCAGCGGTCGGCGCCCCACATCAGCACGCCGGTGACGATCTGGTATGGCAGCAGGATGTTGAGCAACGCGAGATACGTGATCTTCTGCAGCGAGTTCAACTTGCGGCGGGGATCGGTCTCCAGAGGGTGCTTTTCGCCGTTGAAAATTCCGTATAGATAGAAGCGCGCCTGCTGGACGGCAGCCCCGGTAAAGTCGTCCATCCGCGGCAGGAAGTGATGGTACTTCTCCGCAGTCAAGTGGTAGAAGATGCCGAGAAATGCATTCACGATCAAGGCGAACCCAATCCAGAAGTGCCAGCGGATGGCGTTGGCCATGGAACCCAGCAGAGGAAAGCGATCGGGGTAGTGAATAGCCATGCCGGTAAGGATCAGGAACATCATGGCCGCAGCCTGGAGCCAGTGCCAGATTCTCTCATGCAGGTTATACAAGGCGATTGAAGAATTCATAAGCGACCTCTCACCAGACGCAGAGTGCCGTGCAGGAAACCGAATAGAATGGCGGCGCCCATGGCGATCCAGCCCAGCCACTCCACCCAAGGCGCCCTGCTGTTCCCGATGATGTAGAAGGAACGCCGTGCGCGCCAAGAAGCTTGCGATCCATCTCGCTCTTCCCCTGTTGGAAGTGGAAGCCCGCGGCTATGAACTCGTAGTCGTGGCACTTGTCTCCGCACGTCTGGCGTGTGCTGACCGGCTTCCCCGACTCCAGCACATTCCTGCCCGCTTCGTCTTTGAGCACAACGGCGGGATGGCCAAGTTTCGCGGCGCTCTGCTGCCCGGAACTTCCCGGAAGCGCCTGCGCTGCCGCTGCGCGGAGCAGAAACACAATTCCCAGGACTACCTGACACCGCTTGCAATGCATGGCTGTTTCCTCGGACCGCTTCGGAAAGATTGGACTGAACCCATTGCGCGGGCACTCATCGAGCCGGCCTTCCGGGAACGCCTGGCGCCCGCGCAACGGTGGTGACGCTACTTGCCGCAGGTCTCGGGCTGGGGCGAGTCGGCTGCGTGATTGACGAGGTAGGTCTGCACGTCCAGCAACTGGGTGTCCGGCATCACCTTGGTGAGCGGCTCAGCGCCCCCGGAGTGCTTGGCCTTGGTGAAATACAAGCGCCACTGCGCTTGGGTTTTGCTCATCGGTGTAACCTCACCCCCCTTGGCGCCTTTCGTGTGGCACTCTTTGCAGGACCCTCGGAAGTAATTGCGTCCCTTGGTTTCACTGCCCTTTGGTGATCCGGCTATTGCGACGGTGGAAAGCAGGACGGCCACAAAGAGAGCGGCCAGTGCGCTGACGACAAAACGAATTCGACGATTGTTTTGGAACATGACAAATCTCCATTTATTGAAAAATTAAGGGCCGATCTCAGCCGGCTCCGGAATGCTGTACCTAGAACCGCGCGGTCAGCCCCAGCGAAAACATGGTGGCGCCGCTATACGACGGGAACCCGAGAGTTGGTTGGGACGTCAACAACTTGGGCGCGCCGACGTGCCACCCGGACCCGGAATACTCGTAGAGGTATTTGATGAAATCCGCTTTGAAGATGAAGCGGCTATTGATTCGATGCGTGAGGTACGTCTCCACGACGTTGCCACGTGTGTTGGTTTTGGGAGCGATGATATCGTCTGCGGCTTGGGCGAAGTTGAACCAGTATTGGCTACCATGGTTGAACTCGAAGCCGAGCTTGGTCCGCTCATCGTTCGCGAAATTATATCGAAGGCCGGCTAATACCATGTAGCCGCTGCGATTCACAGGCGTCTCGAACGGATCCGACATGAGACCGCCGAAAGGCGTAGTGGTGCCGTTGGGCCGCGTCGCCGAGAAATTGCCGCTGCCATAAAAGTCGAAGGATTTCGCCCGTTGGGAAATGTTCATGCCGAAGAGATGAATGCCACCAAGGTTGGCCGACGGCGTGTAGCGCATGACCACCGGCGCGTTGACCGGGTCGCCGGTCAGCGGGTTGGCGGGTAATACCATGAGTCCGTTGAACCCGTCTGCGACATTAAAGGCGTGGGCGTAGGTGGCTTGAACCAGGGTGGTTTCCGAATTGTATAGGTCCAGGTTGGCGCCCAGGAAATGGGTATCCTTCAGCCTGTCCTGCGGCATTTTGAGTAGACTGCCATTGCCAAAGCCCGACTCGTAGCCCAGTCCCCAGCACAGCCGCCAGACCATATTGTCCGAAAGCTTGTAGCCTACCGTGATGCCGTCGAACTGGTAGTCGATCAGCGAGCCGGAGGGAGTGCCGCCGCGCAATTCGTCCTGGCGGTAGTTCATCGGCGGACCGCCGCTGGAAGGCCTGCGCCCGATCGACAGGTAGAGTTTGGAACCGGCGATATTGTTCCAACTGAAGTAGGCTCTCTCGACCCGTAATTGGTCCGAATTCGGCACGCCGGTGGTGGTGCCATCCGATGTTGAGGGTGTTCGGCTGGCCGTTGAACACCTGTACTCCGGTGGAGTCGCCGAAGACTTTGTACATGCTCAACCGGCCGGTGAACGACACGTTATCGGAAACCTTGGCATCGATGTTCAGCCGCAAGCGATTCGTGAAGAGGGCATCGTTGTTGTCGTTGTATGCAGGGATGAAGGTAGAGGGCATCAACATGCCAAACAACTGTTGTTGCAGCGGTGCAGGGAACGAGCCCATACCCTGTTTCAGTTTGTCGAATGTGAGGTTATTCGCAAAGAATTGGTAGTCGGAATAGTGGCTGGCGACGGTATTGTTGATTTCCGACACATTGGCCGGCGGTCGCCCTAGGATGGGCATCGCAAACATGGTCTTGACTACCAGGTTTTGCAGCGCCATGCCGTCGAAATGCGCGGGGACTTTGCCTGCGATGGAGTGTGCCTCAAACCGGTAGTCGCCGGTAATCCTCAAACGGTCCAGCGCCTGTTCGCGCTCCGTCGCCGAAACTCGTTTGTCGAGCTCTTTGACATCGGTTACCAGTTCCGAGGCGGGCTGCTGTTGCACCAACGCCTGAGCGGGAGCCGGAACCGTAGCCGTAGCCTGCTTCTCTTGTGCCTTCAGCCGCTCTTCGAGGGCGGCAACTGCTTTCTTGAGTTTTTCCAACTCCTGCTTTAGTTGATCGGGAGCGTCCGCTTCCGGGACAACAGCCGCGCCTTCGGAATCGGCCGGGCCTGTTGCAGTTTGGGCCCTTGCCACTGGTCCTGCCAACTGGATCAGGATCATCAACGATAGGATCAAAGCGACTCTGCGCATCAGTAAGAACCTCAAGTAAATCTTAATTCTTAATATCATCAGTTGCGAAACTGCGCAACTGAAAAAATGGTATGAAATGAATATGTTGGCGACTGCTGTATTCCTCTTCAGCCGGTGGAAATCTTAGTGTCGCGAAAGCCTGCAAAAACACGTCTGATTTGTCCGATCGCGACTAGTTCGCAGCGCTATTTCACGCAATGCTGCCCTCCGGAGTCGCCGACGCGTTCGCGCGAGGCGGGGCGGAAATGAAGACCGTGCGACGTGTTGCAGTAGGAATCCGAACAGACCCGGCGCTTGCCTCAATAGTGCCCGTGGCCGTCGAGTCTCACCTTGCCGGAGAAACTCCGATAGGTATAGACAAAGTATCCGCAGGTGAGAATCATGCCGGGGATGAACCACATGAGCCCAACCTGGAGACCGTAAAGGGGCGCCGCCGAGTTGTGAACGGTCAGGCCAAGTCCGGGATCGCCGTTCGAGGGTAGCACGTAAGGGTAAACTCCGAAGGCCGCGCTGGTCAGCATCCCCAGAATAAACAGGCAGGAGGAGAGAAAGGCTTCCATGCCTCCGCGCCGGCCGCCCAGAACACGGATGCCGACAAGGCCGAAGATCGCCAGGAACGGGAAAACGTAGCCCCATGGGCGCAAGACAAAACTCTCTTTCAAATGCGGTTGAATCTGGAAACTGGCTAACGTGATCAGTACCACCCACGCCAGCAGGCCCCACCAGACAGACTTGGCGAAGCGGCGGGACCGAGCCTCAACGGCGCCTTCGGTCTTCAACGCCACCCAAAGCGATCCATGTACCGCGAGCGTCAATAGTGCGGCAACTGCAACCAGAATCGTATACCAATCCAGGATTCCGGTGTTCTTGCCGGCCGGTGAAATCAGTCCACAGCGGCAGGAAGAACTCGCCGGACCGGTCGAGCGGTACGCCCCGAACTACGTTACCGAGTGCAGCGCCAAAGAAGATTGCGAGCAGCCCACTGGCGGCCGCGAACACGACGTCCCAAAGGGGCTGCCAGACGAGACTCTGGAGATGGTTGCGGAACTCGATGGAAATACCCCGCAAGATCAGGAGCCAGAGCACGATCATCAAGGGAAGATAGAACCCGCTAAAGCTGGACGCATAGAGCCTAGGGAAGGCGAAGTATAGCGTGCCCCCACCGGCGAGGAGCCACACTTCGTTGCCATCCCAGACGGGACCGATCGAACTCAGAACTGCGCGGCGTTCTCCGTCGGTTCGCGCCACAAACAGCTGAACGATGCCGGCGCCCATATCAAAGCCGTCTAGGACCACATAGATCGCGATCATGACGGCGACTAAACAATACCAAATGGTTTCCATGGTTAAGCCTTAATGTGCGGCAACTGCCTCGATCACCCGAACCTCGAGCAGTTGTTCGGGACCCTCTTCGATCTCGCGACGAACCAGGAACAGGAACAGAATCCCGAGGATCGTGTAGATCCCCATGAAACCGATAAGCGTAAACAGCGCATTGCCGGCCGAGACGTGCGGGGATACGCCGTCCGGAGTGCGCATGATGCCGTAGATGAGCCACGGCTGGCGCCCTACTTCCGCGGTGATCCACCCGGCGGTAGTTGCGATGTAGGGAAACGGCAGCATCAGCATCAGCAGCCAGAGAAGGTGGCGCGCACGGTAGAGGCTGCCGCGCCAAAGGCTCAGAGAAGCCAGCGTCATGACACCGATCAGAATCGTTCCGAGCCCGATCATGATGTGATAGCTGTAATACAGCAGCGGAATATTATCCGGCAGGCGTTCTTGCGGAAACTCATTGAGACCCCTCACTTTTGCGCCCCAGCGCTGATAGGTCAGGAAGCTGAGCGCGCGAGGGATTATGAAAGGGTTGTCCAGGCGGTGCTTTTCGAGATCCGGCTGTCCAATGATGGCGAGGGGGGCTCCGTTTTCGGTTTCGAAGAGCCCCTCCATTGCGGCCAGCGTGGGAGGCTGGTGCCAGGCGATATTCTTAGCTTGGCCGTCGCCGGTAGGGAAGGCCATCAAAAACGTGGAAATCATCCCGGCAATCACCCCGAGACGCACGAATGTGCGGCCGTACTCCTCACTGCGCTGGGTGAGTAAGTAGAACGCTCCTATGGAGGCCATGACGAAGCTGGCTGTGACCACCGAGCCGATCATGTTGTGGAGGTACTGCCAGAATAGCCACGGATTGAAAAGCAGGCCGGCCAGGCTGGAAAGCAGGATCTCGCCGTTCTTACCCAAATGGTAGCCGGTGGGGTGCTGCATCCAGGCGTCGGTCGCGATAATGAAGAACCCGGAAAGCCATGAGCCGGCGAACACCAGGAACGCTGCGAACCAGTGCGCTTTCGGCCCAAGCCGCTTTTCTCCGAAGAGGAAGACCCCCAGGAAGCTGGATTCCAGGAAAAACGAGAAAACACCCTCCATGGCGAGTGTCTGCCCTATGACTCCACCGGCTGCCTTGGAGAACCGTGCCCAGTTGGTCCCAAACTGAAATTCCATCGGGATGCCCGTGACTACTCCCATCGCGAAGTTAATCGCGAAGATCTTGGCCCAGAACCGAGCCGCGCGGTTGTAGTGCTCGTCGCCTGTGCGCAATGCTATGGTCTTGAGGATCAGGATTAACAAAGCAAGCCCCATGGTCAGTTGCGGAAAGATGTAGTGAAAAGTCACCGTGAATGCGAAATGCAGGCGGTGAATCGTTAAGGCGTCCATAAAGCGGTACTAGCCCTCTCGTCCCGGCTCATGGCCAGGACCTCAAATCAACTCACTCTAGGCCGGTTTGACCCCAAGCTTGCGCAGAAACGTGATCATCGGGCACCAGTTGGTGAATGCCGATTGAAACAGGTTCAGCCCCACGAAGGCGGTGAACAGAAACCAGTTGGGATTCACCCAGTAGCCCAGCGCCACGCTGGCCATCACAAAGAATCCCGCGATCAGGCGAAGATAGCGTTCGATATTCATACAGTTTTTCTCCTGTCGATTCACAACAAAATAAACGATTGGCACCGTCATGCGCGAAAGCGCCAGCGAGGCCACTTCGCCCGCCATCAGCGCGATGGCCAGTCCTTGGAATATGGGGTCGAAGAGGATAATCCCGGCCCCCACCACTACCGCCGCGGCGGTCAGCAGCATCGGACGGAAGCGCACCGCTCCCGCATCGATCACCGCGGCGTCCAGCGCCATGCCTTCCTGCAAACGCAACTCGACGAAATCCACCAGGATGATGGAATTTCGCACCACAATCCCCGCGCCGGCGATGAAGCCGATCATCGAGGTGGCGGTGAAAAAGGCGCCCATCAGGCCGTGCGCCGGCAGAATCCCGACCAGCGAGAACGGAATCGCCGCCATGATGATGAGCGGCGTGACGAACGATTGGAACCATCCCACCACCAGCGCATAAATCAGGATCAGCACGGCCGCGAAGGCGATCCCCAAGATCGCGAAACACTTCGTAAGTGATGTGCCATTCGCCGTCCCACTTCATGGAGTAGCGGTCGGAATCGGTGGGGAGCGCCGCCATGTGCTGTTCGATGGCATAGCCTTCCGGGCGCCTTGAACTTGTCCATCTCCGGTCCCAGTTTCAGGATGGCGTAGACCGGGCTTTCCATCGCCCCGGCCACATCCCCGGTCACATACGTCACCGGCATGAGGTTCTTGTGGTAGATGCTCTTCTCTTCGACGGTCTGCGTGACCGTCACGAGTTCGCTGAGCGCCACCAGGCGGCCCGCGCGGCCCATGACATTGAGGTTCTGAATGCGCTCCATATCGGAGCGGCTGGCGCGGTCCAACCGGACCATCAGCGGCACGTCTTCCTTAGCGGAATCGACGTGCAGCAATCCGGCCGGATACCCGGCGGACGCCACCTGCATGGTGCGCGCGATGTCGTCTTCGGAAATGCCGTTCAGCGCGGCCTTCTCTTTGTCCACCAGCAGGCGGTACTTCGGCTGGTCGTCCTCCACGTACCAGTCCACATCCACTACCCCGTCGGTGCGCTTCCATAGATCGCGAATCCGTTTGGCGATCCCGATGCGGCCCTCCTGCGCCGGCCCGTAGACCTCCGCCACCAGAGTCTGAAGGACGGGCGGTCCCGGCGGCACTTCGGCGACTTTGATGCGCGCCCCAAAGCGATTGGCGATGGGCAGCAGGCGCTGCCGCACCTGCTTCGCGATCTCATGGCTTTGCAGTTTGCGATCTCCCTTACCGAGCAGGTTCACCTGGATATCGGCCACGTTCGACCCCGGCCGGAGATAGTAATGCCGCACAAGGCCGTTGAAGTTGAACGGGGAGGCCGTGCCCACGTAAGTCTGGAGATTGACCACTTCCGGTTGGCCCAGCGTCGCGGTGGCGAGTTCGCCGGCAACCCGCGCGGTTTCTTCGAGCGTGGTGCCGTTGGGCATGTCCACGATCACCTGGAACTCGCTCTTGTTGTCGAAGGGCAGCATCTTGACCTTGACGAACTGAAAGTAGAACAGCGAACACGACCCGAGCAGCAGGAACACGACGCCCGCGAGGAAGCCCCACCGCAGCGGCGCGTGGTGCAGGATTGCACCCATCACGCGGCGGTAGACCCGAGTGACGAAATCCTCCCGCTCTCCGTGCGAAGCTTCGTCCGAAGGCTTCAGAATGCGTACCGCGGCCCACGGCGTCACGATCAGCGCGACCAGCAGCGAAAAGACCATGGCGGCGCTGGCGCCGATCGGGATGGGCCGCATGTACGGCCCCATCAGTCCGCCGACGAACGCCATCGGCAGAATCGCGGCGACCACCGTGAGCGTGGCCAGGATGGTGGGATTGCCCACTTCGTCGACGGCCTCGACGGCCACTTCGTACGGCGGGCGGGCGCGGTTCGCCGGCATACGCCAGTGGCGGACAATATTTTCCACGATCACAATGGCGTCATCCACCAGGATGCCGATCGAAAAGATCAAGGCGAAGAGCGTGATCCGGTTCAGCGTGTAGCCGTAGAGGTAGAACACGGCAAGCGTGAGCGCGAGGGTTACCGGGATGGCCAGGAACACGATCAGCGACTCGCGTATCCCCAACGTGATGGCGATCAGGAGGCTGACCGAGATCACCGCGATCAGCATGTGCAGCAGCAGTTCGTTCGATTTCTCGGCGGCGGTTTCGCCATACTGCCGCGTGATGTCCAGCGTGACGTCCGATGGGAATCACGACGCCCTTCAACGGCTCGATGCGGCGCAACACGTTGCCGGCGACTTCCACCGCATTCGTGCCCTTGCGCTTGGCGATCGAAATTGTCACCGCGGGCAGAGATTCCTTCGACGCGGCATTCACCATGCGAACGTATTCCGTGGGTTCGGCGCCGCCATCGGTGACTTCCGCGACGTTGCGCACGAACACCGGCTTGCCACCCGCCACTCCCACCACGACATTTCGAACGTCTTCGGAAGTGCGCAGGAACTCGCCGGTTTCCAAAAGGTATTCGCGATTTCCCGAATCGAACTTGCCCGATGGCAGTCGTCGATTGGAAAGCCCCAGCGCTCCCGCCACCTGCAAGGGGGAAATCTGATAGCCCGCCAGCTTTGCCGGGTCGAGCACGATGCGCACTTCGCGCCGCTGCCCGCCCATCAGGGTCACGGCGGAAACATCCGGCACCTGTTTGATGGTGTCATCGAGCTGCGCGGCGATGCGCCGCAAATCGAAATCGTTGTAGCGGCGGCTGGAGAGCGTGAGCGCGAGAATCGGCACATCGTCGATCGAGCGCGGCTTCACCAGGGGCTGCGAAGCGCCCGGCGGGATCAGGTCGAAATTGGCGAACAGCTTCTGGTTCAGTCGGACGATGCTCTTCTCTTCGTCCTGTCCCACGTAGAAGCGCACGATCGCCAGCGACGATGCCGGGGCTGGAGGTGGAGTAGATGTACTCCACGCCCGGGATCTCCCAGAGCAGCTTTTCCATCGGCTTGGTGACGCGCTCCTCCACCTCGTGCGCCGAAGCGCCGGGCATCTGCACGAACACGTCGATCATCGGCACGATGATCTGCGGCTCTTCTTCGCGCGGCAGTTTCCACACGGCGAACGCCCCGATGAGCAGCGCCGCACAGATCAGAAGCGGCGTCAGCTTGGAAGAGATCCACGCGTGGGCGAAGCGCCCCGCGGGGCCCAGGTGGCGGGGCTCGCTCATTGCCGGACCTCTACCCGTGCGCCGTCCTGCAAGCCCGCAGGCACGGGCACCACGATCCTTTCTCCTGGCGCTCAGGCCGGACAGGACTTCCACCGCATCGCCGGTGCGCCGTCCCGTGGTGACCAGCCTGGTGTGCGCCACGCCATCTTCCACCACGAATACCGATTGCAGCTGGCCGCGCTCCGTCAGGGCGGCCAGCGGGACGGCCACCACCTTTTGCGCGCCGAGTGGGAAGATGGCCCGCCCGAACATACCGGTGCGCAACTGCGGCGTCGGCGGGAAGATCCACCTTCACGATGTAGGTGCGCGATGCGGCGTCCACCGAAGGGACGATCTCGGAAACGCGCGCATTCAATTTGCGGTCGGACGCGTCGATCACAACTTCCACCGCCTGGCCTACGCGTACGGAGGCCAGTTTCGATTCGTCCACCGACGCTTCCAGGCGATAGAGTCCATCTTGCTCGATGGTGAGCAGCGGCGCGCCCGGCGTCGCCAGATTGCCCGGCTCCACGCTTCTGGTAATCACCACCCCGGAGAAAGGCGCGGCCAGCTTGGCGTAATCGCGCATGATTCCCGCGGCGCGAACCTCCTGCTCCACCACCGCCATCTTGGAGTCCACCTGGGCGCGCCGGGAGCGGACCATGTCGTAGTTTGCCTGGGCCGCCTTGAGCCGCGCCGAGGCTTCATCCATCTCCTGATTGGAGATCGATTTCTTCGCCGCCAGTTCTTCCATGCGCTTGAAGGTGGTTTGCGCCAGATCCAGATTGGCCTTGGCGGCGGCGGTGGCATTCTCCAGTTCGGGGATGGCGCTCTGCACTTCGGCGCGGCCTGCCTCGGCGCGGCGCAGGCTCGACGTCCAGGTCCCGCGCGTCCAGCGTAATCAATGCCTGCCCTTGGCGTACGCGGTCGCCTACTTGCGACGTTCACCTGCTGCACGTAGCCCATCACTTTGCTGGAAATCGTGGCCGTGGTGCGGGCGCGGACCGTGCCGGTGGCTTCGTAGCTCGCGGGCCAGTCTTGCGTGGCAACCGGCGATACTTGCACCGCCACCGGCGCGGCTTGCGGCTGTGCGGTGCGGCGCGGCGGTTCACTTCCGCAGGAGGTCAGCAGAAGAACGGGGATGGGCAGAAAAAGGAAATAGGGCTTCATTTAGTTCAGAACCTCCGAATCCGCGTTGAGACGTCCCGCGGCAAGTTCGAGCATGGTGGCGGCAATTCGCTGATCGTGGATCGCGGCCAGGTATCGTGTACGGCTTTCGAGCACGGCGGTTTCCGTGCGCAAAAGGTCGGTCACGTTGTTCATCCCCGCTTCGTAGCGGTTCTGTGTGATGCGCAGGCTTTCCTCGGCTTGCGCAACGGCCGCCTGGGCGACGTCGATGCGCTGTTGGGCTGCCTTCAGGCCGGCGTAGGCGCGTCGCACTTGCAGCCGGATGGCCGAATCGGTGCGCTGCTCGTCGAATTCGGCGCGCTTCACCAGATGCCGCGGTCTCGGCGATGCGCGCCTTGTCGGCCGATCCATTGAACAGATTCCAGCGGAGGGAGACGGCGGCCAGCCAGTTGGCTCCGCCGCGATCGATAAAGCGTTGGCGGTCCGCTTCGAATGCGCCCCGGAAGCTGACTTGCGGCAGCATGGCGCTGCGTGCGCCGTCCGCCTGGGTCTGCGCGAGGCTGGTGGCAAGGTGCGTCTGGCGCGCTTCGGGGCGCCCGGTGGAGGCGGCGATCTCCAGGCCGTCCAGCGCCAGATCGGGAAGGACGAGCGCCGCCAGCGGCGTGGTCAGGGTGTGCGGCGTGTCCAGCGGCAGTCCGAGCGCGTCGTTGAGCGCCGCCTTGGCTACATCCAAATCCGCAGCCCGATCGATCCGCTGCTCGGTCACCGCAGCCAGGTGCACGCGTATGGACAGTACATCGACGTCGGTGGACATGCCGGCGGCGCGGACCGCTTCGGCGCGCTTCAGGTCGGCTTCGGCGGAGCGAACGGCCTGCTCGGCGGCTCTTAGATTCTCCGCCGCCAGGACGGCGCCATAATAGGCGCGCGCCGCTTGGGAGATGACATTCATCTGTACCAGTCGCTGTTCTTCGCCGGTCATCTTCTGGGCCAGTTCGGCCGACTTCACCGCATTCCGCGTTTGGCCGGCATCATATATAGGCTGATCTACCGTGACCTGGGATTGAAAGTTGTTGAGAAAATCCGGCCGGTTCAAGGGGCCGATGGCGAAGTTCTCCACGCCGAATTGGTGCTGGGTGAGCAGCGAACTGAAGACGAAGACCGGGTTGTCACTGCGCGCGAAGGACTCGGAGTAGTTGATTTTCGGGAGCATCCCTCCGCGGGCCTGCGTGATTCGCGCCTCGGAGGCCCGCGCTCCCGCGTGTGGTGCCGGCAATCGCCTTGTTCTCTCGTAGGCGAGGCGCGACTGCGTCGCGCAGCGAGAGTGGATCCTGCGCCCAAAGGGGAACGGCGAGTAGAATTACCAGACTGGTTCGCATAGGCATAAATCGGAGCTTAAATTGCGCTTCTGTCAAGAAAGATGCAGGTCGGTCAGAAAAGTGACATCGCGACGGTGCGCAGAATTAGGTTTCTGGAACGGCATCCTTCGTCAATTCGCATTAATGCTCCCCGGAATCTAGCCGATGTGTTGAGGGAGAGGTGGACCAAGCACATCCATGTCGCAATTGACGACTATCAGACTAGAACTACTTGGGTTGTTGCTCGTTCCATTCTTGAGCCTCGCGGTTATCAAGGCTTGCGGGACCGTCCGGCCCACTCGCTTGAATCCATGGAAGAAGGCAGAGTAATACCGCCCAACTTCGTACCCCGGCCGAACACCCCAATGCCGGCGAACACACCCAAGCCTTTTCGCTCTCCCCGTACGTTCGTTAGCCTGCTCTAGCCCTGTCACCTTTGGCACCAGCCTGCATCTTTCATGGTGGAAGCTCATATGGAAGTCACAATTCAGCACCTCGGAGACGTGAGATTTGAAGCCAGCACGCGGGGGCACCGCGTGATCTGCGACCAACCGGCCAACAATGGCGGATCGGACAGCGGCATGACGCCGCCGGAATACCTGCTGGTTTCCTTGGGAACCTGCGCCGGGTTCTACGCTGCTCAATATATGAAGGTGAGGTCTTTGGCCCACCAGAGCCTAGAAGTGAAAGTCAGTGCGGAAAAGGCTACGCAGCCTGCGCGACTCGGACAGTTTCGGATCGAAGTCATCGTTCCCGGACTAGATCCGCAACATCAGGCAGGTGTCCTGCGGGCAGTCAAGGCGTGTCTGATCCACAACACCTTGCTCCACGCGCCCGTAATCGAAACGGTAGTGACCACGCCTGTTGAGGCGTACGCCGGTTAGGAATATCCGGCCGTTCCTAGGTCCTTCAGCATGGAACACCATCAGGAGAGTTGCCACGATGTCTTTGCCCTACTTTCGGACTACGTGGATTTCGAACTGCCACTCGCGTATTGTGGAGAGGTCGAAAGGCATTTGGCCGATTGTCCGGTCTGTCGCGAATTCGTAGATCGCCTCCGTAATGCGATCGCCTTGTGCCGCGAGTACACGCCCGGCGCCTTGCCGACCCCTTTGAGTGATCACGCCCGAACCGAACTGGAGAGCGCGTGGCGAAACATGCTGGCGACCCGCGAACGCCGCGCGATCAAATGAGCCGGTCCGTCCCTGCCGCCCAATCTGACAATAATGCGCGCGCTATCGCGGCAATCCTCGTGCACAGCGGTTCCGGCGTCGGTGGATTCTCTGCGGAGCATCTCTGCTCCTGCTCCGGGAATTCGGCCGTACCTCGCTTTTCGTGCTGGCCATCGGATCCGTAGCGGATATGCCGGAGTGCTGCCTTAAATATAGGGAAGAAAGAATCCGAAAGAACGGTCATATTGAAGCATGCTACGCATAGAGATCTTGCTCGGGGTTCTTGCAGTATTGCCGGTCTTGGCATATGAGGACGTTCCGCTTGAGCAGCGTGCCAGAATTCGGCATCTCGAAAAGGCGATACTCGCGCCGTGCTGCTACGCGGAAACCGTGGGGCAGCACCAAAGCAAGATTGCCGTACAGATGCGAATTGAGATCGCGACGTGGGTAGAGCAGGGCAGAACCGATGAGGAGATTCTCGACGCGTACCCGAAGCGATATGTCGCCAAGGTGTTGGTGGATCCCAACACGTTACCCAAGGGATGGACATTAGTTGTGCCCTGGGCCGCAGCCAGCCTCGGCGGACTCGGCGCGGCCTAGATGCTGCGTCGTTGGTGCGCAGCAAGGCTTGCCACGGTTGCTCCATCAGATGCTGGAGGCGGAGTGCTCCCCGATATTCCCGATTTCGATGACGAGTGATATGCGCCCTACTTCTCTGGATTTGAAGGCCATTCAATTGTTGGCGCCATTCCAGGCAAAACCATTCCTCGTCGAAACCGCCGAGATGCTGTCACAAAACCCGCTGGCTAACGGCCTCGTACACGCAGTGCCGCTGTTTCTTCTTTGGCATTCCGCCGATGCAGACCAGCGATCGTTGGCGCAGCGGATGATGCTGACAATCCTAATTGGAACCATAATCGGTGCTCTCGGAAGCCTCCTTCTTCAGCAGTGTATCTGTAGGCCACCCCCAGCAGGCAACCCCGCTCTGGCCGACGTATATGCCTTCTCTTTTCGAGAGTTCTTTCGAGTACATCCAAATCCAAACTCTTTTCCCAGCGATTCCGCTATGCTGTATTCCACCGTGGTTTTTGGCGTGGCGGCCTGGAGTAATGGGCTGAGCGCTGGCACTCTGGTGTGGCTATTCATCTTTGTGGCACCGGCGAAAGCCTTCGTAGGGGGCCACTATCCAACCGACATCCTCGCGGGGGTGTTTCTAGGCTTCCTTTCCTATCGGCTTTCCAATCACTTGATGATGGCTTCTCCCTTCCTTGAGGCGCTGGCTTCGAACCACGGTCTGCCGCTCGCGGCGGCGCTTTTTGTATGGCTGTTCGAGGTTGGAAAATGAGTTTAGAGATGTCAGGCAGCTTGTCGAGGGGGTGTGGCATATTCGAGGGCGCTTGTAGTCTCCCAGATCGTATCGTCACATCGCGGCTTCCGTCGCCTCGGCCGTGATTTGAGACATGCTAGTCTTTTGCATTAGCGAATCGTTCGCTGTATTGACGCGTCGGTTGGAACGCATCTTTTATGGTGGTCGTCGCTTAGTGGGAGCACTTGCCTGGCTGTTCGTCGATCCCGAGGGTGCACTCGGGAGGAAGCCTGTAAATGCGAAGTGCGCTCACAAGTACTTGTAGTAAAAGGAGATGGAAAATGCCGTCCGCAACGTTGAGTACAACAGACCTACAGGAGATCTGCCAGCGATACCTGAAACTCTACTCGGGAGCCATTGCTGACATCCTGGACAAGCGCGGCCATCGCAATCGTTCGGCGCTCAGAGGTACTCTGTCTCCATGGATCCGCAGCCCTTCCGGCTTAAGGACAACCACCACTTCCGGATGTAGAAAAAAATTCTGAACCCGCAGTAAATGGCCCTCTACCACTGTGCCCCTGGGCGCGAGCACCTTGCCTCTGCCGTCGCGAATTGCATCGACGAGTCTGGCGGAAAAGGGATCTCCCGCCGCCGCCGCGGTGTCAGTTTGAATCGGAGCCGTCAGGCCAAACGAGAACCGCAAGCCGGATGGCATGGAAGACACCTTCGGGGAAGCACTCTTCGGAAAGTCGTTTGTCACCGGTTCGGAGTCTGGTGCAAGGGTGACCGTCGATTCGCCCCGAAACTCCCGGCAATTCGTAAATCCTGTTTTGTTCTCCGTTTCCTCTGCGTTAGGGTAGACAAAGCGCTGCCGCGTCTCCCTTGGCAGCAGAAATTGGCCGTCGCCAATCTGTACCCTGGCGAAGTCCATTGTGGTGGCCGACATGCATATGCCCGTCGCTAGCGGCACATCGCCCGTGGTAATCGTCATGTTGACCACATCAGCCTTCTCGGGATCCACCTGGAATGTTCCGGTGTACGGGACGTACACCCATGAATGCTGGAGTTTCAGCTTGTAGTGGCTGGCGGATTTTGCTACCTCAAACGAGTACTCCATCAGGGTCCGGTCCTTCACCGCTATGGTTCGGTCGAAAGTGTACTTCCTCACATCCGTCCTAAAAACCACGATCAGAAATCCAGCGAAACTGCCGGTGGAAAATGGTCCATAGCGCACCACGTGGTCGATAGTGGTGTCCTCGAACCGGCTCGCCTGCCCAGGAATAGATCTCGCCTATGCCCGCCAGCGTGACATCCAGGCGCAATCGGTCGGCCGAGTACATTCGCAACACCAGATCCGGCGTTGGGTGTCGCCGCTGCTCCTGCAACACACTACACGTGCGCGGCAGCGATACTGCCGCCGGCTCAAAGTAATCCCGGCTCACCGTTTCCACGCAAGTGTAATTTGGAGTTTCCTTCGCGCTGGCCAGTGCCTTCTCAGTGGCCCGCCTAAGCACCTCAGTCGGATCGTATTCCGCCCCCGCTGCCAAGGCAATGGAACAGGCGAATATCAACGGGTAGCGCATAATGCTAAGGTCGGGCGGTCGACCATTCCGTGCGGAAACCGCTCTCCAATACGTCCCGCCCGCCCGGAAGGTGAAACACGCCGTAACGGCTCTCGCTGGGCAGCGGTAATTCGATTTCCATCCCTCTGGTTCGCAGCACATTGCCTCTTGTTCGCAGATCTACCGGCCGCCGGTTCGGCAGCAGGGAAAGGGGCACCATCACTCCGCCGGTCTGTACCGCTTCCCATCGCAGTGCGACCGTGTGCTCCATATCCCGAGCATGAGCGATCTCTACGCGCATGAGACGTCCCTGAACGACTGCCCCTTCCGCCAGCAACGTCTTCAGCCGCTCATCGCGGATCGGTTTGGCCAACCGCCCTTCAATCACGTCGCCGGCGGCCGCCTGGCCAAAACGAACCGGAGTGATCAGTTCCACGCTTACCGCTAAGCCCGCGGGCAGACCCAACGGAGCTGCCGGAATGCCAGGTTGCCCTCCGCCGATGTGCGCGCCCTCGCCGAACGCCACGTTCGATTCCGCCTGGTATTCGCGGCACGCGGAAAAGCTCATCGTGTTTTCGGCCTCCGCGCCCTCGCGCCCGATGAATCGCTGGCGAGCGACCTTGGGCAGCAAGTAATCGCCCCCGCCCAACTGCACTATGCCGTATTCCAGGGATGTGTCGGCTTCACATGTACCGGTCGCCGGCGGCAGTTCTTCGGTACGCACTACCAATCGGACCAACTCCGCTGTTCTGGGGTCCAATAGCAGCGTTCCCGTATAGCCAGTGATGATCCATTCCTTGTGTGCCTTGACCCGGTAGTGGCTTTCGCCCTGGGGCACCGCAAAGGAGTATTCGAAGAGACGCCGACCGTCCACGGTCGTCTCTCCTTCGAAAATGTACCTCGGGCTACGGGGCTCAAAAATGCCGAGGAGCATGGTGGCGAACGGGCCGGTGCCTGTGGCACCCTCCGGCACGAGTTCGTCGAGATCACCCTCTTCGAACTTGCTCGCACCCGCCCAGGAATAGATCTCATTACCACTTGCATAGGCCACGTCGAGGCGCAACCAGTCGATACTGTCCAACTTTAGCCGCGCCTGAAAGTCGCCCTGTTTCCGTCTTGCGAGCAGCGCGTCGCAGGACTTGGCCGCGCGTCCGTCAGCGGGTTCGAAGCGGTCCCGCTGAATCGATTCCACGCAAGTATGGTTCGGAATTCGTTCTCCGTGTTCCACGACCTGGTCGCGCAGCCGCATCAAAACCTCCACGGGGTCTTCGTCACCGTACGAGTCCGCCTTTCTAGCCGGTTGGCTTGCCGACGGGGAAACCGCAGGCGGTGGGGCAGCATTCGGGGCCGGGACTTCCGCTTTGGTCGCAGGTTCTAACTTGGCGGTGACCGCCGCTGGTGCACCGGTCTTGGGGATTCGCTGATCCATGCGCTGTATGGAGTCGGCGAGATCATGCGGAGTACGCAGGGGAATCGTTTGCCCCTTGAGACGGCCCACCAACCGCTCGATCGTGTCTTCTGGCGTCATGAGCGTTCCCTGTGAGATTGGAGCCGGGGTCATCTGAGGACCCGGCCTCGTCATAGCGTCAGCGATACTCACTCGGGAATTCGGGCCTAGTCCGGGCGGAAGCGGCCGATTGAACTGGAATTGAAGATCGAAGGTCGGAAAGACTCCAGCCGGGTGCTTCCCCAGCGCATCCGGCCGGACGTCGTCACGCATTCGTGTCCGCGGCTCCAGCACAATCAGAGCATCCGGTTGTTTCGGTTCCCGAAACTCCGCCTGTACCAACCCCAGCAGCAGTTCCATTGGCTCCGGGCGATCTCGCATTACCTTGTAGTCCACCAGGCCCAATTGCAACTGGTTGAGTGCCGCCGTCAACTCGCCGTTCTGACTTACTGTAAACCCTTCTTTGCGGAAGATGACGGCTCTCTGGTCCAGGTTGAATGCGATGAGCCGGACCTATTCGACCGGCAATTCTCTGAGTAGCGAGGATACAGAATCCACCACACGCTGAACGTCATCGGGCTGAAGCGAGGAGAGATTCGGCGACAGTGGCGCGGCATGCACCAGGATCGTCAGTCTGCCGATCCTCGGGCCGCCTTTCGCCTCCACAGGCCGCGGAGCACTTCCGGAAAGCTCCTCCACCGGTCCGGACGGCGTCGTCTGTATCAGTTGCCGTTCGCTGGCCCAGCGCCGGGCCTGAATCTGCCACGAACCACGACAGTTCCTGTGAAGGTCGTCTTCCACCAACACTTCGAGGCCGTATGTACCTTCGCCTAAGATGAATCCGCCGCCAGTTACCGCGTCAACCTTGGTTTCTGGCACCTCGGGCAGTGCTTCGGTCTTGGTCAGATTGACCGGTTCCCGGCCTTCCGGGGTGACACGCGTGTAGGCAGTCAGATCATGTCCCGATCCGCGAAACTGGGCGAGCGGAATGTCCGCCGTGTATCCGGCGTGAAAACGGAAACCGAAGTCCAGCGCTGGACGCACCGGGTCGAGTGCACACCGCAGTTGCTGCGCGGACGCCGCTGCCTCGAAGAGTTGCCGCACTTTGGGGACGCTCTCGGGTTCCACCAAGTACTGTCCGGACCCTGAAATCGCCGGCACCATGCCCGCCAGCAAAGTGCCTACGACTTTAAAACATGAACGGTTCATTCGCGCTTACCCGCTCCGGCTGCTTCCTTCATTGCAGCCCTAGACCGCCCGCCTATGCTGGCGAGATCTCCCGTTGAACTGATCATGATTTTAGTCCAATCGCACCGCATTCGGGGGTTCGATTATCCACACCCCGCTTTCAGCCCATGCCGAAGCAACTACGCCGTTCAAGAGGCTTAGCTAAAATGGCCGGACAGTAGATTGAGGCGAAGAGTGGCGGCAACTCAGATAAGCGCCCTGTGGGCCAGCCTGCGGTCCTCCCATTTAACGGAGGCGAACGTCGATAAAGCTCGGGTATGGCCATTTTCAAACAAGCTTGACCACGCTGTTTGGCCGCCGGTTGCGTCATGAGCTTCTGATATTCCGGCACGATTGAAATCGCCTTGCGGAGCAAGCTGGTAAACAGTAGGCCGGGGGTGTATAGTCTTGGCCATGAGAAATGTAGTACTGGTTTGCGCGTGGACAGGGCTCGTGATGGCGCAGAATCCACTCGCCGAACCCGA
This sequence comes from uncultured Solibacteraceae bacterium, assembly GCA_963792055.1. Taxonomy (GTDB): domain Bacteria; phylum Acidobacteriota; class Terriglobia; order Bryobacterales; family Bryobacteraceae; genus Solibacter. The sequence continues at coordinate 475,382 of CAWBUV010000016.1, forward strand.
CCCATTTGCCGGCGCGTTTCGGGGAGACGGAGTCAGGCTGGAGATGAGTTCGAGCGGCGGCGCCTACGCGGGGACGCTATCGATCCACGGGGAAAATTATCTGGCGACCATGAAAATCTCCGGCAATGTCGCCTCCGGGAGTTACGATGTCAACGGGATGGCTCATCGGTTCACGCTGACGCGCGAGGCCGAAGGGTTCCTGCTGACTAGCGGCGCTGCCGCGTACCATCTGAAGCGGAGGGTTTCGACCGCGCTCGCGCCAGAGACTGCGCAAGCTGCCGCGGATTTGGTGGGCAGATGGCGTGATTCCACCAGTTCGGCACAATTCAATACGGATGGCACCGCGGTAGTGAACGGCACTCCGGGGCGGTATGAAATCCATGGCAACCGGCTGACGCTGATCGGAGCGCAGGCGGAGAACACCGCCCGGTTCGAAGTGCACGGTGATGTTCTCGCGCTCAACGTGAATGGAAAGCCAGTGGTCTTAAACCGCGTGAAGGAGGAGGTGGGTGAGGGAAGCGTCCGAGTGGAACTAGTGGGTAAATGGTGCTGGATTTCGTTGACCGAGGCGAACCAGACGCGGAAATTCAGCCGCTGCCTCACTTTGACAGGCTCCGGAACGTATGCCTTCGCGGGTGAAACCGACAGCCACAATCCGAAGGGTGGGGCGAATTCGCCAGCGGCGGATTCCGGGATCTGGACGGCAACCGAGACTTCGCTCACCACGCATTCCCTCAGCGGCAAGGCCACCACCTACAGATTGGAGAGGCGCAATCACCCGGGAAAAGTTCGCGACCCCATGATCGTGCTGGACGGTCAGGCGTACGTGAGCTTTTACACTAAGACGCCTTGGTAGAGCAGCCTGCGTCTTGTGCTGCTTGGGCTCGTTCCTCGTTCGACGTGCGAAAAACAGTCGCGGACGAAAAAGCCGCAGTCAGAGCATGACGCCGTAGCTGCCGGCGGTTAACGCAGAATCATCGCGGCCGTTAGGGCACCAATGCGCGCGTCTTCCAGGTCATGCGAAAGCCGGGTGGCAGATCAAGACGCCGGGATTGAACGAAGAAGCTGCCCACACCCGGCAGATCGGGAAGGTAGAGGATTTCTTCGGAGCTTTTATCCGTGGTTAAGCCATTCAGCACGGTGGAAGTCGAGGTATGGCACGTCCTGATAGTTTGGACTAGACCGGGCAGTCCATCCGTACTCTCAAGATCGGCGAAGAAGCGATAGCGCGTGCCGGCGTTTTCGATCTCGGTGAATTCGAGGCCGACGATGAAATAGCCGCCCTTCTCGTCGTGCCATTCCATCCGGCGGACACGCCCACGAACAGAGGAGCCGGCGGGAATCAGTAGGCTTCGTTTGCGCAGGACGTTGCTCTCGACCACGCCCTCGATCAGGGCGCCCACAATAGTCTTGTCTGTGATCCGCGTAGAGAGCTTGACAACGATATGAAGTGCGGGTAGCACCTCACGTTTCAATTCCAGTACGGAACTCGCGCCGAACTTCGGAAACCCATGCTGGTCGCCGAATGAAATCGAACTCTCCGCTTCGTAAAGGCGGCAATGGGTAAATTCGATATGATTGCGGCTCTCTCTTCGCCGGAGAATCTGACCAGCCGGGAATCGGCGGACTGCGGCAGCAGAAAGTCATGGCCACCGAGACTGGTGTGGGCATAGTCGATGGAGGTCTCCGACGCCGAGACGGGTAACTCGGGCGGAATATCCTCAGCCTCCGTTACGATGCGTAGAATTGTTAGCGCCGGAATAAAACGTCTCGCTGCCCCTAACATAGAATGTCATGGCTCGTCGGGTCGGCCCAGAACGACCCCTTTATGCCTACCGTTCTGCGGCCCTCGGGAAGATCGATGATATTCCCGCTCATGCTTACGGGCAAGTCGTAATCGTAGCGAGCCAGACTGCGGCCCGCCAGAAGTTCTTCTCCTTTGTACTTATAGGAGAGACCGTGCTCTGCGGTGACCTCGCTCAGAACCAGCTCGAATTGACCATTTCCGATGGTTCCGCTGCCGACAAAGTCACTAGGTGGATGGTCACTAAAATTGCGGTCTCCGGGCGAGGCGTAGAGTTCGTGCCGGTCGCTGTAAAGCACTTCGAGGCGGACGGTGTCGAGAGGCCGCATTACGCCGCCAGCGGGTCGGTGATCGCGGCGCACGGTTTCAAGGCAACTGCAATTTGGCAGGCGGGTTAGTTCCTCCCTCATGTGCGACTTGACGCGCGCCAATAACAGAACGTCCGGCGGCAGGAGACCCTGCGCGGCTCCCGCCCATGAGAGTCCGAACCCGCAAACTATGATTCGAACCGTAAGCCTCACCTCAACACTGTATCCAGAATGGCAGGAGGCGGCAAGAGTGGGCTGAACTCCCAAAGCGGTGGCCGCGCGATGCCGATATGCCGATTTCCCATCCTGGCAGGTTGTCACGCGGCAGTGCTCCCCATCGTTCGTGCAGGTCTTGGGCCAGCGTTGGGACTCGATGAGCGCCTGTTCCTCGATCCAGTATTCCCGCGGCCTGCCGCCGCGGTCCTCGTTGCTCTGTTATACCTTCTCGAATTCTCTGGCTTGCTCGCGTGTCAGCATGGCTTCAGTTTGGGCTCAATGGTGGGCCTTCGCATCCCCGGTGTACTTCAAGATGTCGCAGGATTGCAGGTCTGGATCGTTGATCACGATTTTGATACCCCCCTTCCGAATCTGAAAAAGGGCGGAAATCTTCACACGCCAGGGGCGTGTCCGTTATTTGAGCAGTGGCAGTGTTCCTGTTACCTTATCGATGAATTTGCACTCGGCGGGCCCAATGCCGAGCGCGGTGACCGTCCCTTGCTCCAATTCTGTACGCCCTGCATCCGAAATCAGCTCGTGAGAGAGACCTAGCGCGTGGCATCGCTGCTGCAACTCGCGAAGGGCTTCCAGTGAAGGTACCTGCAGCACAATTTTTGCCTGTCCATCCCCAAGCCAGCGGATGACATCATCATTTGGTGCGGCGAAAGCCGCAGCCACGCTGGCGTGACAGGCTTGAGCGGCCAGCTTCGAACAACAATTGCCTGTTTCATACCAGACCCCTCCGCGCGATTCTACCCCCCTTCCAAATCTGAAAAAGGGGCGAAATCTTCACACGCCAGGGTTGCGCGAACGCCGGCGGCCGACAAGCTGGTCATAATCTGCCCAACCGCCGATGAATCGTCAAAAAAGCCAATGTTTATGGGGGTAGAGGGTACAAAAAGCGTGCCTAAAACTGTAGGTTTAGGAGCGCCCAAAAGGGGTGAAATATGCCCTTTGTTTGCACTTCCGACTCGGAAGTACACAGACCAGTTTTAGGAACACTTGTTTTGGGGCTGGAAAGGCTGGAATTGCCAGATGGGGAAAAGACGGGAAAAGGGGGGCCTCGGATGACTCCTGTCCGCGCCGGGTAGCGCTTCGCCGTCAAGCGACCGAACTGAATAGTCGGCGCCTGAGGAAGTACGAGATTCCCCAGAGCACGCTGATTGTCGCCGAAGGAGCTAACGCGTCCGGGCCATCGCCCATCGAGAGGTGCGCGATAAGCGCCGAGGCGAGGTTGATGGCGAAGCCGGCGTAGGCCCACTCCTTCACCCGCGCCGGCACCGGCGCGAGCAGCACTACCACCCTATGAGCTTGGCCCAAGCGAGTTCCACCCGGAAATAAGGTGGGAAGCCGAGGCGGGCGATCGCCTGGGCCCCCGCCGGCAGGACCACCAGCATGTACCAGGCGGTGAAGCCCATCTCCAGACAGAAGAGCGCGGTGACGATCGAAGGCTTCGCGATAATTCAGTCATTCGCCGCTCGCTCCTTGCGTCTTCTTTGCCGGGCGATTCAGTTTAGCCGTCAGTTCCGCACGCCACTCGGGAGTTGAACAGGCTGGGCATGGGATAATCGCGCCATTCTGTAGGATGGCTCCCCGCTGGTCGCGGGCGGCGCAGGTAGGACACTTGGGTTTGGGCTTTTCCTGGGGCGGGGACACTAACGCGTCAAATCCTGTCTTTGCCATGTGCGTAAGAAATCCGCCGGGGTTATTCCACGTATTACCCAAGTGGGGCTTGAGCACTTCGAGGTAATCATCGAAGGTCTTGCCTTTCGTCGCGAGAATTCCCTCGATCCGATCCAGCAATTGCACCGATGGGTACGCCCCGGTCTTGGCGTAGTGGATGGCTTTCACCTCGTCGCGCGCGCTGGAATATTCTGTCTTTGGTTTTTCATCATCATCACGCTTCGCAAAATCGACTTTTTCTTTCTTCTCTTGGAGGGTTGATGATGATGAAAAACCCGAAGAAGAAAACCTGTCGACCGATGGCTCGGTCTTTTCAATAACTGGCGACGACACCGAAGGCTGCGGGGACAGCGGAACCTCTAAGTCTTCTACAGTTTCTTTAGCTTCTAAAGAAGGGGTGGCTTCTCGCTGGGAAGCGGGCAACTTCCGCCAGATTTTGTAGGCGGAGAGGCGTACTTTGTTGATCCGTTTGATGGTAGAGCGGGCAACCTGCTCTTCCTCATACTCTTTGGAGTAGGCGATTTTCCATTGGGCATGAAACACCGGGTACTCGGGCCTCTTCGCCTTAGATTCGCCAAATCTGTGCGAGGAGTCGCCAACTTCTGGGGCTTGAATAAGTTCCAAACGTTGTCCGGTGCCACGAGCCACTGAACCACGTTCCCGGTTTTTGACAAAGCCGTCGCTTACGAGGCTCTTTTCGATGGGAGATACCCCCCGCCGTGCCGCCTCCTCCCGAAACTTCGGCAGCGGAGCGTCCAGCCATTCCGCCCGATGGCCCGCTTCCAGCCACGCCAATTCGAGGCCGCAATCCCGTTGTCGGAGGAGGGTTTCAATGACCCGCCCGCCTTTTTGGCCGTAGATGTGGATTGCGTGTTCACTCTGATTGCCCGATGCGCGGTAAGTCAACCACGAGAACGTTCGTTCCACCATGTCGCCGGGGGTTGCCATCCTGAGGATAAGCGAATCGAGAAAATCAGGGGCATAGCGCAGCGTCTTACCCTCCTTACAACCAGCCTTTTCGGAAACGCGCTTGTGGAATCTTGCGATGCGACCGTCGCTCTTGGCGCTGATCATCGTCGACCTCTAGACGCGACCTTCTGCCTGATATCGATCCTCTGAGCCCTCTTGGCCGTGCGGACGTTCCACAACAGGGATTCCGATCGGTACTTCTGCAAAACCTTTATGCACAGAAGCAGGCGTTTGGTACAAACGTACCGAAACGCGAGAGTAAGGAGATTTGGGAAAATCAGGGCTCTATCAAAATCTACAACTTCGCGTCCCAGACTTACCATTAGGGGTTCAAATCCCACATCCCACCCCACCCCTTCTCTCCCTCACGTGAATGCGTGATACTCTGCCGGAATGCAGGGTCGTAGAGCATTTCTCCAATCCGCCGCAGCCGCGGCTTTCGTCAATCTCAATCCGGCCGCGACGGGCGCGAACGAGAAGGTCACGCTGGCGTTGATCGGCGGGCGCAATCAGGGCAACGGCGACGCGCTGCGGGCGATCCGGGCGGGCGCGCGGTTTAAGACGTTTTGCGATCTCGATCCCAAAGTGCTGGAGAAGACCGGCGCCGATATCGCCAGGGAGCAGGGCGGCAAGCCTGGCTTCGAAGACGATTTCCGGCGTGTTCTCGACGATAAGGAGATCGACGCAGTAATGATCGCGACGCCCGATCACTGGCACGCGCGCATGGCGATCCTCGCGATCCAGGCTGGGAAGGACGTCTACGTGGAAAAGCCTCTCTGCCAGACGATCTACGAAGGGCAGATGATCCGCGATGCGGCGCGCAGGCACAACCGTGTGGTCCAGGTGGGAACGCAGCGGCGCAGCATGGAGCACATACGGGGCGCGGCCGAATTCGTGGCGTCGGGCAACATCGGCAAAGTCCCGCTGATCAAAGCGTGGATCAATCAGATCCGCATCGACATTGGCAAGCCGGCCGACGGCGCGGTGCCGATGGGGGTGAATTACGACCGCTGGCTGGGTCCCGCTCCCGGCCGTCCGTTCAACGAGAATCGCTTCCACTATACCTGGCGCTTCTTCTGGGACTACGGCAACAGTGAGATCGGCAACCAGGGAATCCACGTGCTGGACGCGGCGATCTGGGCGATTCAACTGATGCGCGGATTCGATGGGCCCAAGTGCCTGCCCAAGCGCATTTCGGCGACGGGCGGCATCTACTGGCTCGACGACGCCAAAGAGGTGCCGGACACGCAAACCGTGAGCTACGACTACGGGGACATGCTGCTCAACTTCGAACTGCGCAGCTTTGCCACCGATTACCTGATGCCGCACGCTGCTCCGCGGATCGGTCCCAAAAGCGCGGGCGGCCCCGCCGATTTCGCGACGGCCTACTACGGCACGGATGCCACGGTGCTGGCGCTCAACGACCGCTGGGAGGTCCACTGGAAGGATGGCAAGGTGGAGCAGACGAAGGCCAGCGGCGGATCGCACGAGGCCAATTTCCTGGAAGCTGTGAAGAGCCGGAAGAAGCCGAACGCCGACGTGGAGATCGGCCGGCTGAGCACGATGCTCTGCCACCTGGGCAATGTGTCGTACAAGCTGGGACGCGATGTCCGCTTCGACCCGAGGACGGAGAAGTTCGGAGACGCGGAGGCGAACAAGCTATTACGTAAGGAGTACCGTACGGGCTACGAGCTGCCGAAGGTGTAACGGATATTGTTCGCGCCTCGTGGGCCCTGCCTTCTGACTTATGGCGGACAAGAGGCGTGAGACTGACCTTCGCGAATGTTACTAATCCCTTTCGTGCGGCACTACAGTAAGACCCGGTAACTTGCATTTCCAGCCGATTTATGCGCGCTTCGGCGTGGATTAGTGGGCTCCCTTTCCAAATCCATGTTATAGTCCGCCGATATGCGATTGACACTCAGATGTTTCTTGACGTTCACTTCACTGTTCGGTCTTGCCGCCGGATCGGGTTTCGCGCAGCAGGCCACCGTTTTCGCAAGCGGATTACTGAATCCCTCCAAGATCATCACCGGTCCGGGAGGCAGCCTGGTCGCCGCCGAGGTGGGGACCACGCCGAACTCGGGACGGATTTCGGTTATCAGCCCGAGCGGCACGCGCAGCACGCTGATTGATGGTCTCCCCTCCGGCCTGGGACCGCCCTCGGGCGATGCCGACGGCCCCAACGGCCTGCTGCTGGACGGCAATACGTTGTATATCGCTGTTGGCGAGGGCGATCTCTACGCCAACGGCACAGTGCCGGGCACCACCATCGTCAACGCTGCCGGCATTTCCTCTCCTATCTTCGACACCCTGCTGCAGGTGAACTTTTCGCAGGGCGTGGATCACGTGGCCAGCGGTTTCACGTTGAAGTTGGCCGACCACACGACGTTATTGGATGGCAACCCGGTCACGCTGACTAATGCGGCGGGGGACAAGGCGACATTCACACTGCTAAGCGAGTTCCGCTTCCGCCCCGATGCCAGGGAGAATATCAAACACTCTCACCCCTACGGCATCGCGAGGCTGGATTCGGATCCTAGCCATCTGTTCATCGCCGACGCCGGACTCAATCTGGTCCATCAGGTAGAGATCGCAACCGGACGAAAACGTACACTCGTCCAGTTTCCGAGCTTTCCGAACTTCGGCAGCACGGCGCCGCCGGTGGTGGATGCGGTGCCCGACAGCGTTCGCGCCTATGGCAACCAGCTGCTGGTGACGTTTCTGACCGGGTTTCCGTTTTCGGCGGGCGATTCCAAAGTGCTGCTGGTAGATCCGGCGACCGGAGCGACGGCGCCGTTCATCAGTTGGCTGAACTCGGCGATCGACATCGTCTACCGTCCGCGTCCCAACGGTGCAAGGCCCCAGTTTTTCCTGCTGGAGTACAGCAGCAATTTTCTGGCAGGGGCGCCGGGCCGCGTGCTGGTGTTCAATGATCCCGTAGGCACGGTACTGGTGGAAGGGCTCAACGCACCTACCAGCCTGGCCCTGGATTCCACGGCGGGCAAACTCTATATCGCCAGCCGCACCGATGGCAAGATCATGCAGGTGAACGTGGGTCAGTAAGCCGAAAGAGAGCGATCGGCCCAGGACTCGTGTCATCGCGATATCATGCAGGCATGATTCGCGGACTGATCGCTCTTCTTTCCTGTTGTATGGTGCTCGGGGCACAGACACCCGACGGCAGGCCGGTGCGCCTGGCCATCGCCGGACTGGTACACGGCCACGTCTCCGGATTTCTGAAAGCCGCCAAGCTTCGGAAAGATGTGGAGATCGTGGGCGTCTTCGATCCGGATGCGGGATTGACGGCGAGCTACGCGAAGGCCAACGGGTTCGCGCCCGAGATACTCTTTCAGAATCTTGGAACGATGCTGGACCGCGTACATCCGGAGGCGGTGGCCACTTTTACCAGCACGGGCGATCACGCGATGGTGGTGGAAGCGTGCGCGGCGCGCAAAATCGCGGTGATGATGGAGAAGCCCCTGGCCGTGGACAATGCGCAGGCGCGGGCTATACAGAAGGCCGCGGATGCCAGCGGCATTCCGGTGATGGTGAACTACGAGACCACCTGGTACAAGAGCCACGGCGAGATCTGGAAGCTCATCCACGAGCAGAACGCCGCGGGCGAGATCCGCAAGATGGTGGCGATGGACGGGCACCAGGGTCCGAAGGAGATCAACGTCCAGCCCGAATTCTTTTCGTGGCTGACGGACCCGGTGAAGAACGGCGCGGGCGCGCTATTCGATTTCGGCTGCTACGGCGCGAACCTGATGACGTGGATGATGGGCAATCAGCGCCCGGTTGCGGTGACGGCCATCGCACAGACCAACAAGCCGGCAATTTACGCCAAGGTGGATGACGAGGCGACCATTCTGGTGCAATATCCGAAGGCGCAGGGCATCATTCAGGCGTCGTGGAACTGGCCGTATCGGCCGCAAAGATTTCGAGGTCTACGGCGAGAAGGGCTACGCGATCGCGACCGGCGGCGACGGGCTGCGCGTGCGACTGCCGGGCAGCGCGCCGAGGAGACGCGCAAGCCGGGCGACCTGGCCCCGGCGGAGAGCGATTCCATCACCTACCTGACGGGTATGGCGCGCCGCAAGTTCAAGCCATCGGGACTGAATTCGCTGGAGAACAACGTAATCGTGGTGGAGATTCTGCAGGCGGCTCGCGATTCGGTAAAGACGGGCAAAAAAGTCGCAATTGCGGCGCGGTAGGGTTGCAGTAGAATAGCTACTACTATCCAAGATCCAAATCTAAGGAGTACGACGATGAAGTGTTCCGCCGTAATGCTGCTTTCCCTGACTCTCTCTAGCGCCGCGCCCTGCTGGCGCAGACGAACCCCGTGGTGGCCGAACAAAAAACGGCTTACACCAACAACAAGAACAACCTGATCAAGGCCGCGGAGAAGATGCCCGAGGAAGCCTACACCTTCAAGCCGACGCCGGAGATGGAGGCGTTCGGGCAGCGCATGATTCACGTCGCGAATCAGATTGGAACGTGCAGCGCAATGACCGGCGAGCGGAAGCCGAATCCGGCGGCGGGAAAGACGGCGAAGGCGGATATCGTTGCCGGGTTGAAGGCGAGTTTCGAAGCCTGCGATGCCGCCTGGGACAGCATGAACGATAAGACCGCGATGGAGATGGTGGCCGGACGCGGCGGACAGCAGCGCTCGAAGCTATCGGGCCTGATCGGCAACACGACTCACAATACCGAGATGTATGGCTATATCTCGGTGTACATGCGATTGAAGGGCGTAGTGCCGCCGACCAGCGATCGCGCGATGTAGTCCTGACTTACTTTGCGTACCAGTCGCGGAGACGGACGTCGATGCCCGAGCCTTCCAGCGCTTTGGCGAAGATCGCAGTGTCCTGACCGCGATAGTGATAGGGATAGACCACCGCGGGATGGAAGGCGCGCACGGCATCGGCGGCGGCCTGCGGGGTCATGGTGAACGGCAGGTTCATGGGAATGAAAGCGACGTCGATGTTTTTCAGGGCGCGCATCTCCGGAATGCCCTCGGTATCGCCCGCAAAGTAGAAGCGCTTGCCGCCGTAGGTGACGATGTAGCCGTTGCCGCGACCTTTCTCATGGTAGGTCTGGCCGTTGTCGGCCGGCTTCAGGTTGTACATGGGGATGGCTTCGACTTTGAATTCGCCGACAGTCTTGGTATCGCCATTCGCCATGACGAGGGCTCCGGGAAACTTCTCGGCGACGGCCTTGGGCGCCACGATGACGGTGGACGCCTTCTTCAGCTTATCGACGATGGCGGGCGCCATGTGATCGCCGTGTATGTCGGTGATGAGAATGTAGTCGGCGGGCGGCAGTCCGTCGTAGGATCCCTGCGCGGGGTCTACGTAGAGTACTTTCCCGCCGGCTTTCAGCAGCAGGCTGGCATGCTGGATGGGGATGATTTGAACGGTGCCGGCGGAGGTGGAAAACTCCTCGGGAGCGGCGGCGAAGAGGACGGCTGCGGACAGTGCGACGAATGCCAGGGACTTCATGATGCCGATTGTACAACGCGAGGGCGACTTAGGGCTCTAGAATCCCTGGCCCATCAGGACGAAGCCGGACCAGTAGAAGGGGTGGCGGTAATCGGGATTCTTCATGACATCCAGCGCAGCCAGTTGTAGGGCTTTGGCTTTGGTGGAGCGTTTGAGATTGCGGTGGAATCCCAGCATCAGTTGGGTGGTGGATTCCGATTCTACTTTCCACTGGCTGGCGACGGTGCTGGGGCTGCCGGCGATAAACAGCGCCCATGCCATACCGATCAGGCCTTCACTTCCATCGGTGTTGCCACGCCCGGTTTCGCAGCCGGAAAGCACCACCATATCGGCGTGCAGATTCAAGTCCATCATCTCGCGCGCTTCGAGGACTCCGGTTTCCGGCTGGCCCGCTTTAGCCAGCACCAGATAGGAGTTCATGGGGCTGCGGTCCTGGAATACTCCATGCGCCGTGAGATGGAGTAGGTCGTAATTCGGCGCCTCTTTCCGGATGCGGTCCTGATCGGCTTCGGCGGCAGTAAAGACCTGTACGTGCGCCTGACCGTATAGCCGGCGTAATCCATCGACCTCGCGGTGGGAGGCGGGCAGTAGAGTGGCATCCACAGCGAGCAGACGGGGTGGATCGGGCCTGCGTTCGCGATGGAGCTTCTGCATTTCGCGCAATACCGAGAGCGAGGGGATGTAGAAGATGGCGCGGTCCTGCAGGAGGTAGCGGTCCGGTTCCGGCTGCAGAGCCTGAAACGGCAGTTGCCACAGGAAGCCATCGGGAGCGATGACGAGGGTGGTCTTGCCGCGCAACTGATCTGCCGCAGGTTGGATGAGTTCGCGGTAGAGGGAACCGGCGAGTTTGCGATAGTCGAGGTCGCGGGTAGCCACCTGTTCGCGATAGCGCTTCACGTCGCGCAGGAGGGCATCTTTTCCAGCGGCAATTTTGTAGACGCGCAAGTCGGGCGGCGAAAGGGGTTTCGCCCCGCGCGTTAGAGCGAAGAGATAGATGCCGGCGTCACCGATGGAATAATCCAGCAGGGCCGCGTTGGAATCGGGCAGGGCGGAGACCAGCTCGCTGACCGCTGCGGGGTCGAAGGCAACGCGCTCCACCTTCAATTTGGGGTGTGCGGCGTAGAGCAGGGTCTCGAAGGAGCGATACCCGGTGCGCGCCTTCTCCAGCTCCGCGCTCCATTCCGTAATGCGTTTGCGGTCCGGATTCGGGTGCTGCGATTCGCGAAGAATCTGCTCGTCCAGGCGGGTCAGATTCTGCGAGAGGACGCCCTCCTGGTCGCGCTCTTCGGGTGTCATTGTCTTGGTGATACCGGAGTTTCCGGTTTGCAGCACTTCCAGCAGAGATCGTGCCTTACTGCGCTCCACGTAGGCCAGCGCGGCCTCCGTATGCTTGCGATCCAATTGAAGCTGGACCATGTGCAGGTAGACGGCGGTCTGGTCGTCCATGAAGCGGATCGCGCCCTGGCGATCGCCGGGGAGCTGCTGGCGGAGTTGTTCGGTAAGCAGGATGGCTTCCTGGAGCGCGGCTTCGGACTCGTCTGGTTTTCCCTGGTCGCGCAGGCTCACGCCGAGCAGATCGAGGGCAGTGACCAGTGTCTGCCGTTCACCGGATTGCCGGGAATAGGCGACCGCGGTGCGGGCCAGTTGTTCGGCCTCCGTATAGCGGCCTTCGCCCTCGGCGATCTCTCCCAGCAGGACGCGGGCATTGTTGGCGTCGAAGGGATCGTTGATGCTTGCGGCGAGTTTGATGGTTTCTTCGAGCTTCTCTTTGGCGGCGGTGATTCGCTTGCTTCGCAAAAGGAGGTTGCCGAGGTTATACAGGGCGCGGACTCGGATCGGCGTAAGGTCGGGCAGGGTGGTAAGTTCGAGCGCCCGCTCAAAATAGCCAGCGGCTTTGGCCGTATTGCCCATGGCTTCGTACACCACGCCGATGTTCAGCACAGAGCTGGCCAGCTCGACGGGGTCGTTTCGCTTCTCGCGGATGGCCAGGCTTTGTTCGTTGTAACTGAGGGCAAGCTCGAGATCGTGTTGGTCGTAGTAGGTGGTTCCGAGGTTATTCATGACCAGCGCCGTCTGGCGGTCCGTGCCCTTCCGTCTGGCAATCTCCAGGGCGGTCTGAAGGCACTGTATAGCCTGGCGGTAATTGCCGAGGCGGTGGTAGACATTGCCGAGATTGGAGTTGGTCTGGGCGATCAGGAGTTCGTTGCCGGAGTCCCCCGCATCGGCGAGGGCGCGTTCATAGTAGGGAATCGCCTGGCGCATGTCGCCCCGGTTGTTGAGCAGAATCGCGATGCTGTTGAGGGGAGCTACCAGGTCTCCCTTCCGGTTGAGGGACTGGTACAGGGCGAGGGACCGGCTGTAAAACGCTAGTGCTTCCTCCGCATGGAATAGGCGCGATTCGGTAAGGCCCAGGTTATAGGTGCAACCGGCCTGTCCGCGTGTATCGCCAATGGCGGCGGCCACCGCACAGGTCGCCTGGTACATCGGCAGAACGCCGGAGTAATCGCGGCGATCGAATACCTGGCCCGCCAGATTGCTCATCATGCGCACGAGGCCTGGTGTAGCCAGATCCCTTTGTGTAGCAAGGAGTTGCGCACGGGCAGCGTCGCCGGGGGCGAGAAAAAGCTGGTTAGCCAGGGGCGCGAATTTGGGATCGGGCGGCGGATCCGGCTGCGCCAGCGCGGTGCATAACAGCACCACCAGCAAGCTGGCGGTCAACAGACAGCGAGTCCTCACGTGGGGAGAATTGTACCGCGCGCGGCGGCTGGGGGTAAATCTTGTTAACAATGTCGATTGATTTTGGGGGTGAATTGGAAGAGAATCTATACTAATGTATCCCATTCGGGAGGGGAGTAGAGTTGTGTCCCCGTGGACCGCTCTAACCCTCTTTGCTGTTGGCTTTTTGCCCTGGAATGTTGCCTGGCCGCAGACCGTAAGTCCGCGGACGGCTTCCGCTTCTGCTTCCACGCCGCGTGCCCTGGTGGACCAGTACTGTGTGGTATGTCACAACCAGAAGAGCGCGACGGCGGGAGTAGTCCTCAACGGAATCGACTTCGATCACGTTGCCGGCCACGCGCCACTCCTGGAACGGGTGCTGCGCAAGTTCGGGTCGGGAGAGATGCCTCCCGCCGGGATGCCGCGTCCCGCGGCGCCTGTGGCGGCGGCCTTCACGAAATCCCTGGCAGACTCGCTGGATAAGGCGGCAGCCGGCAATCCCAATCCCGGCCGGCCCGCCGTGCATCGCCTGAATCGCGCGGAGTATAGCAATGCGATTCGCGACGTGCTGGCGCTCGATATCCAACCCGGGTCGGCGCTCCCGGTAGACGATTCGGGCTACGGGTTCGACAATATCGGCGACGTGCTTTCGATGTCGCCGGCTCTGCTGGAAAAGTACATGTCGGTCGCGCGCCTGGTGAGCCGGCTGGCGGTTGGAAACACGAATATCAAGCCTTCGGTGGAAGAGCTTTCCGGGCGCCGCGAAGGCCCGGGCGGCGGCGGGCCCGCAACGCAACGAACGGGCGAGCGACGATCTTCCCTTCGATTCGCGCGGCGGCTTTGTGGTGCGCTACTACTTCCCGGTGGATGCGGAGTATGTGATCCGCGTGAAAGTAGGGCAGGGCGGCGGCGGCGACCGGAAGTTGGAAGATCCGCCAGCCTGTGTCCGCAGGGCTGCGCACAATCGGCGTGACGTTCCTGCGGGAATCGGCTAAGCCCGAGGTGGCGCTTCCCGGCGGTCGCGGCGTTGCAGGTGCTGCCGGGGCAGGAGCGCCGGGCGGCGGCAGGGGGTCTCTGCCGATGGCCGAATTGGATCTTCGCCTGGATGGCGTGAAGGTGAAGCGATTCGAGGTTCCGGAAGGGCAACAATCCGCCGCAGGCGACCGGAGTCACGATTTCCGGCCCCTATAACATCACGGGTCCCGGCGATACGCCGAGCCGCGCGCGGATCTTCGTGTGCCGCCCGGCCAGCGACAAGGACGAAGAGCCTTGCGCCCGCAAGATTCTTGCCGGCGTGGCGCGGCGCGCCTTCCGCCGTCCGGTGACCGATGCCGACCTGAAGCCGCTGCTGGCTTTCTATCGCAGCGGCCGCGAGGAGCGCGATTTCGATTTCGGCATCGAGAAGGCGCTGCGCGCCTTGCTGGTTTCGCCCGACTTTCTTTTCCGCATCGAGCAGGATCCGGCGGGCAGCGCGCCCGGCAGCGTGTACCGCATCAGCGATCTGGAACTGGCGTCGCGGCTCTCCTTCTTCCTGTGGAGCACCGTTCCCGACGACCAGTTGCTGGACCTGGCGGAGAAGGGCAAGCTGAAGGACCCCGCCGTGCTGGACCAGCAGGTGCGCCGGCTGCTGGACGATCCGCGCGTCGGAATCGCTGGTCTCGAATTTCGCCGGGCAGTGGCTCTACATTCGCGAATCTCGCACAGCAGAAGCCCGATCCCGGACGTCTTCCCCGAGTTCGACGAGAGTCTGCGCCAGAGCTTCCAGCGGGAGACCGAGCTGTTCTTCCAGAACATCCTGCGCGAAGACCGCAGCGTGATGGAACTGCTGGACGCGAACTACACGTTCCTCAACCAGCGCCTGGCGGAGCATTACGGCATCCCGAATATCTACGGCTCGCAGTTCCGCAAGGTGACGCTGACCGATCCCAATCGCGGCGGGCTGCTGGGGCAGGGCAGCATGCTCACGGTGACCTCCTACCCCAACCGCACGTAGGTGGTGCAGCGCGGCAAGTGGATTCTGGATAACCTGCTGGGCTCGCCGCCGCCTCCGCCGCCGCCGGTTCCCGGACTCGAAGCCGCACGCCCCGGACGGCAGACTGCTGACCATGCGCGAGGCCATGGAGCAGCACCGGTCGGAATGCCGTCTGCCAGTCGCTGCCACGCGCGCATGGACCCGATCGGGTTCGCGCTGGAGAATTACGACGGCGTGGGCAAGTGGCGCGATAAGGATGCCGGCAGCCCGATCGATGCTTCCGGCAAACTGCCCGGCGGCGTCCAGTTCGAGAGAGCCGCCGGGCTGAAGAAGATTCTGGTAGCGAACTACCGCGACCAGTTCGAGGACACGGTCACCGAGAAGCTTCTGACCTACGCTCTGGGCCGCGGCCTGGAGTATTACGACAAGCCGGCCGTGCGCTCCATCATGCGCCAGGCCGCGCGCGACAATTTCCGGATGTCGGCGCTGGTCAGCGCCATCGTAAAAAGCACGCCGTTTCAGATGAGGAGGACTCCGGAACCATGATCATCACCAAGAAAGCTCTGCCCCGCCGCACGTTCCTGCGCGGTCTCGGCACCACACTGGCCCTGCCCCTGTTGGACTCCATGATCCCGGCGCTGGCGGCGGCCAGCGCGACCAAGGCGCCGGTCCGCCTGGGGTTCGTCTTTCACCCGGTCGGCATGATTCTGAATAAGTGGATGCCCGCCACCGAAGGCACCGGCTTCGAGATTCACGCCGACCATGAAGGCGCTGGAGCCGTTCCGCGAGCACCTGACCGTCTTCACCGGCCTGGCGCAGGTGCAACGGCCGCGCGCTGGGCGATGGCGCGGGCGACCATGCGCGCGAAGGCGCCACCTGGCTGACCGGCGTCCATCCCAAGAAGACCGAAGGCGTGGGCATCCGCGCGGGCATCTCGGCCGACCAGATGGCCGCGCGCGAACTGGGCAAGAGCACGCAGCTTGGCTTCGCTCGAACTGGGCCTGGAGAGTCCGTCGCTGGCGGGCGGCTGCGACTCGGGCTATAGCTGCGCGTACACCAATACCGTTTCCTGGCGCGGTCCCACCACGCCGCTGCCGGTGGAAGTCAATCCGCGCGCGGTGTTCGAACGGCTCTTCGGCGATGGCGAAAGCACCGATCCGGCGGCCCGCCTGGCCGCGCTCAAGGAACAGCGCAGCGTTCTCGACTACGTGTCGGGCAGCATCGACCGGCTGGAGACCAAGCTCGGCAAGAGCGACCGCAACAAGCTGAGCGAATACCTGGAAGCCATCCGCGATATCGAGCGGCGCATCCAGAAGGCCGAGCAGCAGAGCGCCGAGATGAAGATTCCGACGATGGAGCGGCCCAGCGCCGCGCCGGAAGCAGTTCGAAGATCACGCCAGGCTGATGATGGACCTGCAGGTGATCGCGTTCCAGACCGATATGACGCGCGTGATCACGTTCATGCTGGGCCGCGCCGGCAGCAACCGCCCGTACCGCAACATCGGCATCTCCGACGGACACCACTCGATCACGCATCACCAGAACGATCCGGTGAAGATCGCCAACGTCGCCAAGATCGACGCCTACCTGGTGCAGACCTTCGCCTACTTCCTGCAGAAGCTGAAGGACACGCCGGACGGCGACGGCAACCTGCTGGACCACAGCCTGATTCTTTACGGCAGCGGCCTGGGCGACGCCAACGTGCACACGCACCACGAACTGCCGACGGCCGTGCTGGGCGGCGGCTGCGGCCAGTTGAAGGGCGGGCGGCACCTGAAGTATCCGAAGGACACGCCGCTGAACAATCTGCTGGTCAGCCTGCTGCACAAGGGCGGCGTGCCGACCGAGAATTTCGGCGACGCCACCGGCGAACTCGAACACCTCACCGGCATTTAAGGCAGCGGTGCAAGGAGCATTCATGCGACGCAGAACCTGGGCGCGGCGCGGCGCGGCAGTCGTACTGGCGGCGGCCGCCGCTTTGGGCGGCGAACGATGCTCGCCTGGCGGACGCCATCAAGCGCCGCGACCGCAAGGCGGTAGCTTCGCTGCTGGCGCAGCATGCCGATGTCAACGCCGCGCAGCCCGATGGCGCGACACCGCTTGCCTGGGCGGCCTATCTGGACGATCGCGAGTCGGCCGAGCTTCTGCTGGCGGCGGGCGCCAACGTGAAGACCGCCGACGAATACGGCGAGACGCCGCTTACCCTGGCCGCGGCCAACGGCAACGCCGCTCTGGTCGAAAAGCTGCTGAAGGCGGGCGCGGATGCCGAACGCGGCCCGCTGGGATGGCGAGACGGCGCTGATGATCGCCGCGAACGCGGGCAGCGTCGAAGTGGTGAAGCAATTGATCGCGCACGGCGCCGACGTCAACGCGGCGGAATCGCGCAAAGGGCAGACCGCGCTGATGTGGGCCGCGGCGGAAGGGCATCCGGATGTGGTGCAGGTGCTGATCGAGAACAAGGCCGATGTCAACGCCGCATCGAAGAGCGGGTTCACGCGCGCTGGTCTTCGCGGCGGTCAAGAACGATCCGAAATCGGTGCAGAAGCTGCTGGCCGCCGGCGCGGACGCGAACTTCGCGCTGCCCGACGGCACCAAGGCGCTGCTGGTGGCGGCGTCGCACAAGAGCGCCCTGGCTGCCGCGCGCGCTGGTGGATGGCGGCGCGGATCCGAACGTCGCGGATAAAGGCGGAAATACTCCGCTGCACACGGCCGCGCAGTCGGGCGATGTGGAGCTGGTGAAGAAGCTGCTGGCGAAGGGCGCCGACGCCAACGCGCGCACGGCGAAGTGCCGCGGCCGGCGGACGCGGCGGCGGCGGCGGATTCCGGCTCGATCGCCGGAGAGCAGACGCCGCTGATGGTGGCCGCCAAGGCCAATCATCCCGAAGCCATGCGCGCGCTGGTGGCCGGCGGCGCCGATCCCAAGCTCAAGGCGCAGGATGGCAGCACGCTGCTGATGGCCGCGGTGGGCAGCGGGCACGTGGAGGCGGTGCAGCTACGCCTACGAACTGGATTCGGACGTGAAGGCGGTGACCGCCACCAACAGCACGTTGATGCACGCCTCGGTGCGCGGCACCATGCAGAACTCCACGCAGGCGGAGATCTGCAAGGTGATCCAGTTTCTGGCCGACAAAGGCGCGCCGCTCGATGAGAAGGATGGCCGCGGCCGGACTCCGATCGATCTGGCCGACATTCTGCCGATCGATAAAGCGGTGGACCTGCTGACCGAGCTGATCAAGAAGAGCGGGGCGACGCCGAAGACTCCTTCGAAGCGCTGATTAGGAGTTGGGCCTCTATGCCTTCGCCAGTTCCCGCACGCCGCGATCTGCGATGGGAACGAAGTTGCGCACTTCTTCTCCCGCGTAGACCTGCCGCGGACGCGCGATCTTAGTGTCGCCGTCCTGCAGCATCTCCTGCCACTGCGCCAGCCAGCCGACGGTTCGCGGAATTCCGAACAGTACGGTGAACTGGTCCGGCGTGAAGCCCATGGCCTGGTAGATGATGCCCGAATAGAAATCCACGTTGGGGTAGAGTTTGCGTTTGATGAAGTAGTCGTCGGAGAGCGCGATCCGTTCCAATTCCAGGGCGATGTCGATCTTCGGATTGCGGCCCGTCACCTCGAAGACCTCCTCGGCCACCTTCTTGATGATGCGCGCGCGCGGATCGTAGTTCTTGTAGACGCGGTGGCCGAAGCCCATCAGCTTGCGCTTGCCGTCCTTCACCTGCTGGATGAAGCGCGGGAATGTTCTCGTTGGAGCCGATCTCGGTCCAGCATGCGGAGCACTTCTTCATTGGCGCCGCCGTGCAGCGGGCCGGAGAGCGCGGCGATCGCGGCGGAGGCGGTGACGAACGGGTCGGCGTGCGAACTGCCCACCGCGCGCATGGCGCTGGTGCTGCAATTCTGTTCGTGATCGGCATGCAGGATGAAGAGCACTTCGAGCGCGCGCGCCAGCACCGGGTTGGCGGCGTACTTGGGCTCGGTGCGCTTCCACAGCATGTTCATGTAGTTCTTGGTGTAGCCCAGCTCCGGGTCGGGCGAGATGTAGGGCAGGCCCAGGCGGTGGCGGTAGGCATAGGCGGCCAGGGTGGGCATCTTGCCGATCAGGCGGACGATCTGTTTGCGGCGGGACTTCGGATCGTTGATGTTCTTGGCCTCCGGGTAGAAGGTGGAGAGCGCGGCGACGGTGGAGATCAGGATGCCCATGGGGTGGGCGTCGTAGTGGAAGCCGTCCATGAACTTCTTCACATTCTCGTGGGTCATGGTGTGGCGCATCACTTCGCACTGCCAGTAGTTCGAGCTGTTCCGCCGTGGGCAGTTCGCCGTTCAGCAGCAGGTAGGCGACTTCCAGGAAGCTGCACTGTTCCGCCAGTTGCTCGATCGGGTAGCCGCGATAGCGCAGAATGCCCTTGTCGCCGTCCAGGTAGGTGATCGCGCTCTGGCAGGAGGCGGTGTTCATGAAGGCCGGATCGTAGGTCATCAGGCCGAAATCGTCCGGACCGGTTTTGATCTGCCGCAGATCCATGGCGCGGACCGTGCCGCGGTAGATGGGGATGGTGTACGACTGTTGGGTACGGTTGTCGGTAATAGTGAGGGTTTCGTTGTCCGTCATGCAAACCTCCTGGGAATTTCAGGCGGCCAACGTGCACGTTTAATTCCACACCGAAGTGTCTGAAATCCAGCCTAATTGTAGAGAATGTGCAGCGGTTTTGGCGCAGGCTTGGCCCACCCCCAGGGGGTTTTCGCCCAAATTGGGTGCGTGAAACCCTACCAGTACAATTTCAACGCCAATTGCATCTGACGCGGTGCATTGGACTGGCTGGTGACCTGCCCGAAGGCGTTGCTATTCAGGTTGGCGTTCGGGTTGCCGAAGATGGTCCGGTTCAGCAGGTTGAATGCCTCGCCGCGGAAATCCAGCTTGAAGCGTTCCTTCACCGGGAAGGTCTTGCTCAGGCTGATGTTCTCGTTCTTATTCCAGAAGCCGCGGGCTTTTGGGTTATAACGAGTCTGGTTGCCGATCACGTAGGGCAGTTGCGTGGGAAACGCCGCGATATTGAGGTAGAGATTTTTCGCCGGATCGAAGCGGCCATCCACCGGCATCAGCCAGCCGTCGTAGGTGGTGACGCTCGGACGGTCGGCGCCGTTGAAAATCGGCAGCGGATTGTTTCTGGTGACGGCCAGCGGCAGGCCGCTGCCATAGACCTGGATGGCGCCCAGCCTCCAGCCGCCAATCACCTGGCTCAGCCAGTCCGCGGCTCATCCAGCGTTGGCCCTTGCCGAACGGCAGTTCGTAGATGGTGTTGAACTTCAGGACGTGTGTCTGGTCGTACTGGCCGATGGATTTTTCCAGGCGGCGATTGCCGTTATCGGAGGCAAAGCCGCTATTGGCGTAATACGTATCGGAATCGGTCAGTAGTTTGGAGAGCGCGTAACTCCACTGCAGATTGAGGCCCGCACCCAGCGCGGTGGTTCAGCTTCAGAACCAGGGCGTTGTAAGTGGAGTGGCCGCTCTTATCGCCGCCGCTCTGGCTGGTGTCGATGGTCAGATACTGCGGGAACGGGCGCAGGGCCTGATTCACGGTCTGCGAGCGCTGCACGGCGGAATTAGTGAAGTTGGCATAGGGCGGCTTGATTCCCGCCGACACCGCTGCCGCCGAAGTGATGCTCGAATTGAGCAGGCTGATCGCCTGCGGTGGGTCCAAGCCGGTCGATCAGGCTGTTGACGGTGGACATCGGCACCTGATTGATGTTCACCATGCCGGCCTGCAGGTGAGCGCCGACGGTAGCGTTGTAGTTGAGTTCGAATGTGGTGTCGCGCGTGAGCGAGCGCTGGATCGAAAAGGTCCAGTTGTAGGATTCCGGCGCGCGGGTGGCGTTCTGTCCCTGCCAATAGTCGGTGTTGGTGTTGTTGGAGAAGGTCGGATCGATCCGGGGCGGCAGAGGATACGAGGGCAGGCCCTGGTCCCAGTTGAACGCCGGCGTGATGCCCTGATTGCTGGAGGCGAAGGCGTATTGCCCGATGAAGCCGGCATAGTGGCTGCTGCTGGCCACGACGGTAACGCGGCTGAAAGAGCGTGCAAAACCGGCCCGTATGGTGGTCTTCGGATTGATCGAATACGCCAGTCCCACGCGGGGCCCGATGGCTCCGTACCAGCCCGGCACCAGGCTGCGGACGCCCTGGCGCCCGGCTCCGGTGCCGGCGAAAATCAGCGCGCCCGGATAGTTGTTCACGGCGGGATTCGGCGTGGTGGGCGAGAAGTCTTCGTATTGATCGTCGCCCGCCACAGGGGGAAGGGTGAATTCGTAACGCAGGCCGAAATTGACGGTGAGGCGTTTGGTCACGCGCCAATCGTCCTGGGCGTAGAACCCGTGATAGCGGAACGTCTGCGGAACGTAGCGAATGGTTTCCGTGGCGCCGCTGTCGGCGTTGCCTAACAGGAAGGACGCGAAGGCGCTACCGCTGGTGGCCGTGGTCACACCGGGAACGCCGGTTTCGAGAAAGCTGAAGCTCGCCTGGCCGGAGATGTTCTGCTGTCCGAAGCCGTTTGCGCGCTGGCTGGTGAAGGCGTACCCGAACTTCATGATGTGCGCACCGCGCACCCAGCTCAAATCTTCTTTGATGGACCAGTTGGGCTGTTCGGTCCCGTTGTAGGTAGTGCTGCCCCAGCCGGTCTCATCGCTAAAGCTGATGTTCGGGAAGTTGGTATTGCAATCCACCGCGTTCTTGATGCAGACCTTGTCCTTCCAGTTCTTGCCGGAATTCGGCGAGTAGGAATTCTTGAAGAACGTGTTTCCCCCGATGGAAAAGTGGTTGAGGAGGCGCGGTGTCACGGTCCAGTCTTCGCTCATACGGTAGTCGTTGGCTTCGTAGTGCGAGACTTGGCCATTCCACAGGGGCTGCGGCAGGCCGACCACCCCGCTCGGTCCCGGGCCGCTATCGAAAATGGTGTGGTTGTAGAAGAAGGAGACGTGATGCGCAAAGCCGACATTGTGGTCGATTTTGGCGCTGTACTTATTGGTGGGGCTGGCGGTAGTGCCGCCGGTCACTACGTAGTTGCTGCGAACCCAGCCGGAGGTTCCGGGCACGAGTCCCGGGCGGTTGGGGGTGACTGCCGACGCGAAGGGAATAATCTGTTTGCTGACGCCGCTGAAGCGGTTTTGCGGAATTATGTTGCCGGCGAACGGAGTGCGGGTAAAGCCGACGCCCGAGGCATTCGCCACAGTAGTGTTGGGGTCGTAGATCTGGAGCAGGGCTCCTTTGGAATCCACCCACTTGGAAAAGTCGCCCTGGTACATCTCCGGAGTGGGCACGCTCAGAGTACCGCCGTTCGACCCGATGCGATTGCGGAAGCCTTCGTAGCTCACGAAGAAGAAGGTGTGGTCGCGGCCGTTGTATAACTTCGGCAGCCAGACCGGGCCGCCCACCGAACCGCCGAAATCGTTCTGCTTGTAGACGGAGCGCTGGGTGGCGAAGAAGCCGCGCGCATCGAAATGGTCGTTGCGCACGAAATCGTACGCCGTACCGTGGAAGGAATTGGTGCCGGACTTCGAGGCGAAGGTAATCATGCCGCCACCCGCCTGCGCGTACTCCGCTTTGAACCCGTTGGTTTCAACTGCAAACTCGGTGATGGCTTCGACCGACGGCGTGAGGTAGGCAGTTTCCGCAGCATCGCCGGCGCGATTGGTGTTCACCGAAAGGCCGTCAAGCGTAGCGCCCCAGGCAGCGGCCTGTCCCCCGCCGATCATCAGCGAGTTGCCGCTTCCGCGTGCCTGCGGGATCATCGTGACCAGGTCGAAGGGACTGCGCATGGCGCCGCCCACAACCAACGGCAGTTCGTCGATCAGCTTGTTTTCGACGGAACTGGTAACCTTGGCATTCTCCGTCTGGAGTTGGACCGATTGCGCGCGGACCTCCACGGATTCCGTCACCTGGCCGATTTCGAGCTTGGCATCGAGCCGCACAGAAGTTCCCGCCGCCGCCTGGATACCCGCCTGCACGTAACGTTTAAATCCGGGAGCGACAATCTCGACGCGGTACGAGCCGGGCTGCAAACTGGCGACGTTGTACTCGCCGGTGCCGGTAGTGGTGACGCGGACCGAGGTATTCGTTGCCGTGTTGGTGATGTTCACGACGACGTTGGGCATGGGCGCACCGGTGCTGTCGGTAACCGTGCCGGTGATGGTTCCCCGGTCGCCTTGCGCGAACAGAGAGAATGCGAGCGTCAGCGAGAAGACGCAGATCGAGGTGATACGCCGGAACAACATAGTCCCCCTCCCCAAGGGCAGTTGGATGCCCTGACTGTCCAGATACTGGCAGTGAAATTATCATCCGAGAACGCTAAAGTCAAGGCAAATGCCATTTTGTGGCCGAATGATATTTTTGACTGGAAACCCCGCCGAGGCGATATACTGTCCAGCATGAATCGTCGAAGATTTGTCACTTCTTCGGGAGCTGCGGCTGTGGCGCTTAGCAGCGGACTGGCGCCACAAAAGGCGCCGGCGGCAACACAGCCCGCACTGATGAAACTGGGATGCCAGAGCGCTCCCACCAACGAGACGCACTTGAAGTACTTCGCGCGCTATGGCGTTCGCAACATCTGCGGATATCCGCAGATCGCCGACGGCAAGCTCTATGCGACGGTGGACGAACTCAAGAGCATGCGCGATCTGGCCGACAAGAACGGCATCAGCATCGATTGCCTGGCGCCGCCATTTCTTGCATCCAGCCACATCGAGCGGGAGCGCCACGGCGCAATCATGCTGGCGCAGAGTCCGGAGCGCGATCGCGACATCGAGTCCATGCAGACGCTGATCCGCAACTGCGCGGCCGCGGGCATTCCGTCCATCAAGTACAACATGAGCATCCTGGGCGTGCTGCGCACGGGACGCTCGCCGGGGCGCGGCGATGCGAGTTACAGCACCTGGAAACTCAAGGATGGCCACCCCGATCCGCCGGTGACGCGCGCCGGCGTGGTGAATGCGGAGGCGTTCTGGGAGCGCATTACTTACTTCCTGGAACGCGTGATCCCGGTGGCGGCGGAGAATAAGATTCGCATGGCGTGCCATCCGCACGATCCCGGCGTTCCGCCCGAGGGCTACCAGGGCGTGAATCGCGTGCTCGGCACGGTGGACGGATTGAAGAAGTTCATCACGATCAAGGAGAGTCCGTATCACGGACTGAACTTCTGCCAGGGAACGGTGTCGGAGATGTTGCGCGATCCAGGCAAGGAGATCTACGACGTGATCCGGTACTTCGGAACCCGAAAGAAGATTTTCAACGTGCACTTCCGCAATATTCGCGGGCATCGCGACGATTTTGTGGAGACCTTCCCGGACGACGGCGACGTGGATTTCGTGAAGGCGATCCAGACGTACAAGGAAGTGGGCTATCCGTACCTGCTGATGCCGGACCACGTGCCCCAGGCGCCCGGGGACCCCGGCGGGTTGCAGTCCTTCGCATTCTGTTACGGCTATATTCGCGCGCTGATTCAGGCGTCGGATCGATTGACGACGTAAGGGGGCGGCTACTTTTCCGATTCCGCTTCAGCCTCGGTGGCCGCTTCGGAACCACCCGCCTGCGCCTGTTCGATCAACTCTTGGGCCTCTTTGACTTTGCCGCGCGGCACCCTGACTTCGAAGGGCAGATTGGGGTATTGTGACGCACCCACCACCATGACGGGAATGCCATTCGACTCGAGAACACCCCGGATCATGTCGGCTTCTATTTCGGCGGTCACCATGCTGGAGCTCCAGAGCGTGACCATATCGAGGGCGTGCGACGTGAGTAACTCGTCTTGACCTTGTTGCTCTTCTTCACGATCGG
Source organism: uncultured Solibacteraceae bacterium (assembly GCA_963792055.1). Lineage (GTDB taxonomy): Bacteria > Acidobacteriota > Terriglobia > Bryobacterales > Bryobacteraceae > Solibacter. Next base: position 500,371 of record CAWBUV010000016.1, read on the forward strand.
GATCTTGCGCCATGACTTAAGGATATCGCAGAATACTACTGAGGAGCCTTCATACATGCAGGACGAACGCGCGGAAACAGACGAGTCTCAAGGCCAGGCGACGAGCAATCTCGCATGGTTCCTGACCGGCGCTTTCATTGGCGCCGCGGCAGCCGTTCTTTATGCCCCGCAGAGCGGCAAGGAGACGCGCAAGTATTTGTCCGATAAGACCCAGCAGGGCCGGGACGCGGTGGAATCCGCCGGCCAGGACATTGCCGATGTGAGTAAGGACATGTTCGAGCGCGGCCGAAAGCTGGTGGATGACGCCGCCGACCTTTTCGAACGCGGCCGCAAACTCGTCAAAGGTTGAGTGTTGGCGTCCGCCCAGTCCTCTCACACTGCCCAAGTGGGCGATTTCGAACTGACCCTGGTACGCGACTCGGTCTACTGGTGGGACGGGGGCGCCATGTTCGGCGTCGTGCCCAAGACGCTGTGGAGCCGCAAGACCGCTGCCGACGAGCTCAACCGTGTGCCGCTCGGCTTCAACTGCTATGTAATCCGCACCGGCGATCACACCATTCTGATCGACACCGGTGCCGGCGATAAGATGGATGCGCGCGGGCGCGAGCGTGCCAAACTTCCGCCCGTCCCCGAGCCGCTGCCGGAGGTGATCGCACGCCACGGCATCGACCCGGAATCGATCGATATCGTGATCAACAGCCACCTGCACTGGGACCACTGTAGCGGCAATACCGTTCTCACGCCGGCGGGCGCGGTGCCGGCCTTCCCACGCGCGCACTATTTCGCCAGCCGCGGCGAATGGGAGCACGCCCACGAGCGACATGTGCGCGATAGCGTCGCCTATATCGACGCCAACTACGATCCGCTGATCGCTTCGGGCCGGATGACGCTGGTGGAAGACGGTCACGAAGTGGTGCCCGGCGTGACCATGCGCCGCGCGCCCGGTCACAATCGGGACATGATGGTCATCACTGCTGAGAGCCGCGGGCAGACGTTTTGTTTCCTCACGGATATGGTTCCGTTCGCCGCCCACCTGCAACCCACCTGGGTTCCCGCGCTTCGATCTTTATCCATTGCAGTCCATCGAGACCCGCATGCACTGGCTGACCAGGGCCGTGGAAGAGGACTGGCTATGCGGATTCGGCCACGACCCGGATATCGCGTTTGCGAAGATCGTTCATGATGCCAAGAGTAAGTTTGCGGTGGGCGCAGTCCTGCCGGAGTGCTACGGAACATTTCGTTATAATGATCGAGTCACAAGACAGCGCTGCCTGAATGAAGAGATATTTCCTATTTCCCTTCGTCGCTTTTACGCTGCTGCAACTGGCGGGCATCGCGGCTACCCCGCCGCAGAAGAAGAAGGCCAACCGCGCTTCCAAGAAGCTCCCATACAAAGCCAAAGTTCCCGGCGTCGACCCGACCCTGGGCGATAATGTCGATGGCGACGATCTGGTCGTGCGCCGCGCCGCCGTCGCCGCCCTCGGAACCTTCGCGGGCAGTGTGGTCGCCGTGGACCCCTCCAACGGCCGCATCCTCAGCATGGTGAACCAGAGGCTGGCCCTCAAGACGGGATTCGTTCCGTGTTCCACCATCAAGCTGGTGACGGCGCTTGCTGCTCTGACCGAAGGCGTAGTCAGCAAGAACACCACGATCTATACCAGCCGCTACGTCACCTACAACCTGACGCAGGCGCTGGCCCGCTCCAACAATCAGTACTTCAATATCCTGGGTACCCGGCTGGGTTTCGACCGCGTCCGCCACTATGCCGAAATGCTCGGCTTCGGCGAGAAGGCCGGCCTGGGCATCCCCGGCGAGCAGCCCGGCATCCTGCCTCTCGAAGCCCCCAAATTCGGCGGCGTCGGCATGATGACCAGCTTCGGCACAGGCATTTCGATGACGCCCCTGGAACTGGCGGCGCTGCTCAGCGCAATCGCCAACGGTGGCACGATGTACTACCTGCAGTACCCGAGGACGCAGGAAGAAGTAGATCGGTTTGCGCCCAAGGTGAAGCATCCGCTCCAACTCGCCCCAACCGGTATCGAAGATATTAAGTTCGGTATGCGCGGCGCGGTGGATTTCGGCACCGCACGCCGGGCCGGCTACGATGCCTCTGAGCCCATCCTCGGCAAAACCGGCACCTGTACGGACTTCCAGACCGCCAGCCACATGGGGTGGTTCGGCTCGTTCAACGAAGTGGGCGCGCATCGCCTGGTGGTGGTCGTCATGCTCACCGGCGGACGGAACGTCAGCGGTCCCATCGCCGCGGGAGTCGCCGGCAACATCTACCGTAAGCTTTCGGCCGAGCGCTACTTCGTCGCCGATGCGAGTGCGCAAAAAGAAGTCCGACCTGCCCGAGATCATCACGACCTCGCCCTGCTGCGGCCTAGGCCATCAGTAAAGAAGAATATTGGCCGCAGATAAACACAGATGAACACAGATAAAACGCGGATCAGCTAAACGGGTTTGTCTTATCTGTGTTTATCTGCGGCCCAAATCGTTTTTCTAGCGCTTCCCATTAGCCTTCAGCCAAGCGATGAGGGCAGCCGGATCGTCCGAGATGATGCCGTCCACGCCCGCGTTCGCGAGACGTTCCCATTCCGAAGGCGTGTTTACCGTCCATGGCAGCACCTCCATCCCCGCCGCGTGCGCCGCCTTCACCTGCTCCGGCGTTACCAGCCGGGCGAGCGGTGAGACGATTCCCGCACCGGCCTCCCTGCCGATGGCCACGAAATCCTTCGGCGCACCCTCATAGAGTGCCGAGAGCTTAATTTCTGGCGCGAGCGTTTTCATCGCGATCAGGGTGCGGAAATCGAAGGATTGCAAGACCACGCGCGATTCCAGATGATGTTTGCGGACAACCGCCAGCACCATGCGGGCAAACTCCTCCGGCGGCGGCGTCAACTCCGGCTTTTGCGGAAATATCTTGGTCTCGATGTTGAACAGGAACTTTCCCTTGGGCGCCAGGGCGAAGACTTCCTCGAGCGTCGGCACGCGGGTTCCCGGCACTGCCTGTTGCTTAGGAAAAGCGGGATTCGGCTTGACGCCGCAATCCCACTCGCGGACCTGGGCCAGGGTCAGTTCGCGGATCACGGCTTTCGCCGCCGGTCCCGTGCAGACGGGCGCCTCCAGCACCGGATCGTGCGACACCACGATCACGTTGTCCCGGGTGACCGCCATGTCGAGTTCCAGCGCGTCGACACCTTGCGCGATAGCGTACTCGAACGCCGGCAGTGTATTCTCCGGGCGCATTGCACGCGCCCCGCGATGCCCGTGCACCTGAATGGTCTGGCCGAACCCACCGAAGGCAATCATGCTACACACCAGCAGCCTCTTCATCGCAATCCAGTCTACTTCATCGCTCAGAAATTCCAGCGGATGCCGAGCTGTCCGGTACGTGGAGACCCGGCAGCCGGGAAGATGTGCGTCGAGGTGATCTTGCCGCCGTTGGCGTTGTTCACCACCACACCCGTAGCCCCGCCGCCGCCGCCGGAAGGCTCGCCCAGATTGGTGTGGTTCAAAACGTTCTGGAAGGACGCCACGAACTGGAGCAGGCCGAACTTCTCCAGGTGGATGGTCTTCTGCAAGCCCATATTGAGCAGCACGTAGCCCGGCCCCTGGATGATGCCGCGGCCGGCGTTGCCGAAACTGCCGTTGGCCGGGGTGGTGAACACCGAAGGGTCGAACCACTGATTGACGGTGTGGGGCAGCGGAATCGGGCCGCTCACGTCGGGGCGCAGGGTGGTGGTGTTGGTGTTGCTGGGTCCGGTCCGCTGATCACCGGCGTGAACCAGTTCCCGGTACTCAGGTTGAGAAGCGTATTGATCTGCCAGCCCGAGAGGAGTTGGCCCTTGCCAAGCGGCAGTTCGTACAGCGCCTGATTCATCCACTGATGGCGCGGCACGGAGTAGACGTTGCCGCGGTCGCGGCGCCGGTTGTAGGTGTTCTCGATGGTGTTGTTGAGTTCGAAATCGTCGGTGTCGTCGGTATCGCTCAGTTCCTTCGCCCACGTCCACGTGGACATGAACATCAGAGCCCTTGCTGAAGCGCTTTTGCACAGCCGTCTGCAGTCCGCTGTAGAGCATGTTGGCGCCGTTATCGGCGTAGTTGATGCTGCTGAAGAGGGGGTAGGGACGCCGCGCGTTGCTGAAGGCCGCGGTGGACGCGACCGGCTGATTGACGTCGCGGCGGTAGGCAAGCTGCGTTCCCTTGGAACCGATATAACTCAGGCGCAGGCCGATATCGCGCGTGAGTTCGCGTTCCAGCGACAGCGTGTACTGCTGCGCGTAGCTGTTCTTCAAGTTCGGTGTGACAGCGGAAAGCGCGACCGTACCCGGCGTGCCTGGGACAGAGAACGGGTTGGCCAGCGTCACCTGTGGCGACGCCGTTGACGATGTTGTTGGTGAACACCGTAGTGGCGGCATACGGTCCGCGGGACAGATCGCCGGGGATGTTGCCGGAGTAGTGGGAGTAGTAGATTCCCCAACCGCCGCGCAGCACGGTCTTACCCTCGTTATCCAACTGATAGGAGAAGCCGAAGCGCGGCGCGAAGTTGTTCTTGTCGGCCTTGCCGCAGCGAGCGGCCGGTGCCGATCTGGTCGGCAGTCTCCACGGGAAATGAGGTGGGGAAGTAAGGGCTGAAGAGTTTCAGGGCCGCCTGGTTGGGCACCACGATTTTGCCGGTAGCGAGATCGAAGGAGTACACATTGTCGTTGAGCGTGTAGGCCGGGCCGTTGTATTCCCAGCGCAGGCCGTACATCAGCGTGAGCTTGCGGCGTGACTTTGAAATCGTCCTGGGCATAGGCGGACCAGTCGCGGAAGCGATTATATTGGGCCGGGAACGGTTCCAGGCGAGTAACTGTGGCGGGAAGTCCGAGCAGGAAATCGGCGTAGGCATTGCCGGTGAATTTGCCGGTGAACGCGAAGCTGCCGAAAACCTGGATTCCCGGAAGTATTCGGCATGTAGCGGTTGACGAAGAAGTTGACCGTTTCCAGGCCGAACTTCATGGCGTGGCGGCCGTGTATCCAGCTCAGGTTGTCGGCGATCTGGCGTGGCCGTCGTTGACCGGGTTGAGAAGGTTGATATTGTCGCTGGCGAATCCGCTGACACTGAAGATCGGCAGATTGTGGATGGGCCCCGATCCGGCAGGCCCTGTATCCCGAGTTGCTGGAGGATGCCTTGCCCGGTGAAATTCGAACTGCTGGCGGAGACCAGCACGACCACGCCGGCGCGGACTTCATTCAGAAGGTTGGGACGAATGGCGAGGATGTCGCCGGCGGTCCAGAAGTTGACGCGGCGCTGATTGTAGGAGGTGCCGACGGTGGTGGGCGGCAGCGCGGAGCGGGCGCCGGGGATATCGTAATCGTCCTTGCGATTTTCGAAGCGCAGGAAGACGCGATGGCCGTCGGTGAAGTTGTGATCGAGTTTGATCTCTTCGGTGCGGTGGACTTCCGGTCCGGTAAAGGATGCGCGATAGTTCGCGGCGGTCAGGGTGGGTGCGCCGAAGTTGGGCAGGGGGAACAGGAAATCCTGCGATTTTAGCGCCTGGGAAGTCAGGAACGCCGGTGCAATCGAATTTCCGATGAAAGGATTGACGCCGGTGAACGGATTCTTGAGCGCGGCGAAGGCGGAAAAATCGCCCTGGCGCATGGCCACGGTGGGAACGTTGGGCGTGAAGAGCGTTGCGGCCACACCCTTCAGGCCGTCGAAATCGAAAAAGAAGAACGTCTTGTCGCGGCGAATGGGTCCACCGAAGGTGCCCCCGTAGTTGTGCAGGTTCTGGAACGGCTTGGTGGTGGCAAAGGCGTTGCGGCCGTCGGTGCCGCTATTGCGCAGGTACCAGAAGAGGCCGCCGTGATACGCATTGGCGCCCGATTTGGTGGCGGTGGTGATCGTGCCCATGCCGCCGAACTCGGCGCGCGTGGTGAGCAGGCTGGCGGTGAATTCCTGAATCGCCTCGACCGATGGCTGCGACACGTTGTCCGGACTGCCGAAGTTGCCGAAAGTAGTTTCGATGCCGTCTACTTTCACTTTGACGCTGGTGGCGCCGGCGCCTGGCGTAAGCCACTTGGCGCCATTGCCCACCTGCACGACGCCCGGCACCGTCAACGGCAGAATGCTCGAGATCAGCCCGGAATCGCCGGAGTTCTTGGCGACGCTGCGGAGGTTGGTAGGTGTCTCGATGATCTGGCGAGGGGCCAGGCTGCTGCCCACTGCCGGGCGACTCGAGTTGCACCACGGCGGAGGCCGCTTCGGTGACGACGACTTCGGTGGAAGTGGAGGAGATTTCGAACTTGAAGTCCTGGCGCACCGTGCGGTAGGCCTCCACGGCGAAGGCCCGCGTTTCGATGGGGCGGAAGCCTTTCGCATCGGCGCCCAGACGATAGGTGCCGGGCGGCAGGTCGGGGAACGCATAGGCGCCGCTGGTATTGGTGGCGGCCGTGCGGCGCACTCCGGTGTCGTTATTGGTAAGGGTTACGGATGCGGCGGTGACAGCGCCTCCGGAGGCATCCACGGCGAGTCCCGACACGGTCCCGAGCGGCGTCTGACCGTGCAAGATGAGAACACAGAAAAAGAGCCCAAAGAGCTGCAATCGCATAAGGGAAACCCTATTGTGTCACAATGCACTGCCGCGATTTCGATCGGATTGTAAAGTAGAGTCAGTGATCCGGTCCAGATTTCACCCATCGCGCGATGCGGTCATCGCGCTGGCCACCGTAGTGCTGTTCGCCTGGCTGATTCAACTGGCATTGCCCGGTGGGACGGGAGAACTCGATGCGGCCGGCCGGCGGGTAGTCCACGCCTACGCCGCTCCGTGGCTGACGGTGTTGATGCGAGGGGCGAGCACGGCAGGCAGCGGATTGGTCCTGTGGCCGTTGGGTGCTCTGATTGCGGCATTGCTGGCGCGCGCAGGCAGGGTAAGGGAAGCCGCTTTGTTCGGTGTGGCAGTTGTGGGTGCGAATCTGGTCAGCGAGTCCATGAAGCTGTTCTTCCGCAGGGCTCGTCCGGAGCCGTGGTTCGGCTATGCGCTACCCTCGACGTACAGTTTTCCCAGCGGGCACGCGTTCGTCTCCTTTTGTTTTTACCTCTGCCTGGCGGAGATTGTGATCCGCGACGAGTGGCCCCTGGCACGCAAAGCGGCAATCTGGAGCGCGGCGGTGGCATGCACGATGACGATCGGGCTATCCCGCGTGTATCTGGGAGTGCATTACCCGACGGATGTGCTGGCCGGATATGTGGCCGGGATCGCCTGGACGACGCTCATTCGGGCGGCGCACCATATGTGGTGGGGACGGAGAGTGGTGGGGCCGACAGCGCACAATTAAGCTACTTGAGCTTGGGGAAGGATTTGAGGCGGGGAAGTGGGATGTTGCGCCGGATTGCGTTTGGCACAATCCGGCGGTGATTCGGGGAAAAGCTAGCTCTTGGTGGTGTCGGACTTCTTTTTCTTGGGGGCCTTCTTCTTGCTGGACTTCTTGGTGGTGGTGGTGTCCTGCGCGAAAGAAACGGCCACGCAGCCGAGGGCGAGCGAGAGGCCGAGCATCATCGTCATCAATTTTTTCATTTGCAAAAATCTCCTGGTTTTTTCGGACGTTTGGGCGTCTTCGAACATCATCATAGCGGACCAGATGTGAATGATCGCTTAACGGAAAATTAAAACCAATTCATCAAACCGGAGGAATGAATGGCAGGGCCGATTCCAGGTGAGACACGATACGAATGACGAAATGGGCTATTTGGGGGATCTTCCGCAATCTACGGGAGCGTTGTGACAGCCCTCATTCCAGCGTTGTTGGAGACAGTCAGCAAGAGGTTCACTTTTGGCGGCCCCGGTGCGTGGCTTCCGTTCGGGAGACTGCCCTGGCCGCAGCCAGCGCCGAATAGTCTTCCTTCCGATCCCCAAGATACGGTATGCCCGTGCTTAGACGATTGGCTGAACAGACCCTGGCGATGCAGATGTGGTACGGGTCGGCGCGTTTAACGCCCCTGACGCGCCCGCTCCAGCAACTGTTTGCCGAAAGCCGCGCTCTTCACCACCTCTGGCGTCTGGCCATTCTCCCCGAGTGACGCCGGCTCTTCCATAAGAAGCTCGCCGGTGGCGCGCACAAGCCTGGCGTCCGAGGACGTCTCCAATACTTTCTTCAACTTTGCCGCGAGGGCAGGTACTCGAGGCGTACAGCGAGCAATGCTTCAGGAATCACCGGAGACGTTTCGATATTCAGATGGCGGCCCAGTGCTCGCCATCGACAAGCTGACGGTATTAACCGCCCTCATTTCTTTCTTTTGAGCTGGCTCGCATCAAAGGTAGTGACCATCGCCACCATGTATCCGCCTTTCGTCACATACGCGTCGGCACCTCTATAAGGCTCCGCAAGACCGCCAGCGGTGGCCTTCCACTGCATGTTCAAAGTGTCCCCAACGGCAAACGTATGCTCGGGCTCGAAGGTAATTCCGCAGATTCCACCCTCGTTGAATGGTTTGAGGGCATTCCGGAACAGATCACCGATTTGCTGTCGTCCCTTGATGACCTGGCCGCCGGGAAGGAAGAACTCCGCATTATCGGGGTACTGCGCCATCGTCCGATTCCAGTCGCAGTGTTTCAAGGCATCCAGGTGTTCCTCCACTACTGCCTTTGCGCTCGGCTGTTTTTTTAATGGCGGCAACCTGGCAGCACCATCTTGCGAATAGAGTATGCCACTCAGCGCTAATAGAAGAGCTGTAGGTCTCGAGAGAAATGTCGATTGCATGGCGGTTGAGTGTATCACGCCTTTGGAAGGAAACCCATGAAAGCAAGGGGGAGGACCTAGACGGAGTTAAGCTGAAATAACTCGCCCCCCGAGTCGAAGGGCGGTCTGGAGTCATCCTGTTGCGAAGGTCTGTTCTGCCGTATTTGGGAGGACTACAGGAGGGAAAGTCAGGAACATGCCGGATGGCCGCGCAGCGCATGCCACGCGGCTTCCCAGCAAAAAGTTTGAGGAAACCGCGTTAGCGGGTGGTGCCTTCCTTCTTGGTATCGGTCTTCTTCTTGCCCTTCTTTTTCTTCGCGGTGTCTTCCTTCTTGGGGGCGTCCTGGGCGAAGGTAACGGCGACGGCCGAGAAAGCGAGGGCCATGCCGAGCATCAGACTCATCAGTTTTTTCATTTTGCAGTTCTCCTTGGAGGTTTGACGAACTTACTTGTCGTCTGTGGGCTATGATATCCAACCTCACATGAAGTGTCGCTTAACGCTCAATTAAAAACGTTTCATCTGTCATTCACATCGAACCTCGATTTTTCTCGATTTGTTAACTTACTGAGACTGAACTGGTTACCGTCGACGCCGCATGGCTATGGACTTTCGAACCGCTCTTGGGTTGCTAGAGTTTAATCGGATGAAGAAACCTGAAATTGCGAGAAGGATGGCTCGCCAGTCGGGCGTGACACGCGGCGAGGCGGCGGACCGATTGGACCGCGTGGTCCGGGAGATTCTCGGTGGCCTGCGCCAGGGGAAACAGACGCGGCTTCCAGGCTTGGGGAGCTTTCGGACGGGGGCGGACGGCCGTCTGATTTTCCAGCGGGAGCCGAGGAAGCGCCTTGACTAAATGCTGCGATTCCTGCCGGCAGGTGGCGCGCATCGTGTTGCGTGGGCTGAGGGAGGGGAAGACGGTAGAGATCGACGGGTTGGGTGTCTTTTACCCCGACGTGCGACGCGGTTTCCGCTTCGAACCGCGGGCGCTGCCCCAGGTCTTTATCGCCTACGGACGGGAAGACGAGCACCTGGCGGTACGCCTGTACGAAGACCTGAACCGCGCGGGGTTCAACCCGTGGATGGATCTGCGAAAGCTGCTGCCCGGGCAAAACTGGCCGCGCGCGATTGAAGCAGCGATCGACGGCGCGGATTTCTTCGTGCCCTGTTTCTCGGGCAGGTCGGTGCGCAAGAAGGGCGGTTTCCAATCGGAAATTCGCTATGCACTCGATTGCGCGCGGCAGGTACCCTTGGACGAGATCTACATTGTGCCGGTGCGACTCGACGAGTGCGTGGTGCCGCGAACCATCCAACATGAACTTCAGTACATCGACCTGTTTCCCGATTGGGACCGGGGCATGGAGCAGTTGCTGACGATGTTGCGGCTGGAAGCGGAGTGCCGGCGCCCGGCCCCGGAGTTGCTCGCGCACTGAAGGAATCCGCGCCTGTGACACAATGCCTAATAGTGGACTCACATTCTTGCGGCAGCGAGGCACGGGGTTCTGCCCGGCTGTGGTTTTACGGTGTCCTGGCGTTGTATGCCGCCATTTTTCTGGTGTACGCCGAGACGCGGGCCTTCACCTACGATGAAGCCTATCATCTGCTGACCTCACAATTGATCCTCGCCGGCAGAACGCCCTACATCGATTTCTGCTTCCCCCAGACACCCCTCAACGCATATTGGAATGCTGCGTGTATGCGCGTGCTGGGCGAAAGCTGGCACGTGCCGCACTTCTTCGCGGCGCTCTTCACCATTGCCGCGGCCGGGTTGATTGCCGATTATGTGCGGCGGCGATTTCCGGTTCGGGAATGGCGCAACGCGGGCGCCATTACAGCGATGGTGGCAACAGGGTTGAACGGGGCGGTCTTCGAGTATGGCCCGGTGCAGGCGTACGGCATCTGCCTGTTCGGCGTCGTGGCCGGTTTCCGCTGGGCGGTCGGCGCGGTGGAGGAGAAAAATTGGCTTCGTTCTGGAACGGCGGGGCTGTGCGCCGGAGTGGCCGCGGCGTCTTCCCTCCTCTCGGCGGCCGCTGCTCCGGTGTTACTGATCTGGATGATGTTCTACAATTGCGCCGGCAGCCGGTGGAAGAAGTTCGCGGCGTTCGCCGTGGGGGTGCTGGTTCCCTTCGCGCCGGTCTTCTGGCTGTTTGCCCGGGGACCCCGCCAGGCGTGGTTCAACCTGTTTCGATACCACGTCTTCTTCCGGAGACTCTACTGGCCGGACACGACACGACATGATCTGGAAATCCTGACCCAGTGGATCGACAATGGCCAGGCGTTGCTTCTCGGCCTGCTGGCGGTGGGCGGCCTCGTCTACATCGTGCGCCAGAGCGGTTGGGCGCATAAGATAAAGGCGGAGTTCTACCTGTGCGGGTGGCTGGCCCTGGCGCTATCCGCTGAAGTGGGCCGCGCCCATCCTACGTTCGCGCGCTATTTTCTACTGACGGTACCCTTTCTGGCGGTCCTGGCAGTGGCGGGATTGTTCGCTCTCTCGCGGGCGTTCGAAGCTGGCCGCCCCGCGGTGGCCGGTCGCGGTGCTGGCGGCGCTTCTGGTATTGGGGCTGGCTAAAGGGCTATACGAGCGGCGCGACATGGACAACTGGGGCACCTACGAGCGGCTCGCGGCCAAGGTAGATGAGGTGACGCCGCCCGGCGCGCCGATGTTTGCCGTGGAGCCGCTCTACTTCCTGACGAAACGCAGGCCGCCATCGGGCTACGAGTTGTCCTACACGCACCTGGTGAACCTGCCGCCGGCCGATGCGGCGATGATGCACATTCTCAACGAGGCCGAGGTCAAACAGCAGGTGCAATCGGGAATGTTCGCCACCGCCTACAGTTGCGATACAGAGGACATCAAAAACTACGGTTTAAAGTCGCTCTACAAGCAGTCCGCGGACCTGGAGGACTGCAGCATCTTTTGGGACCTGCGGCAATAACGGTCCGTTATTATTTGTGGAATAGTTTGCGCTGGATATCGGGCCAGAATTCTTTCAGTACAAAGGACGCCGCATCCGTGCCCAATTGCTGGCCCAGTCTGGAGGCGTTGCCGCCCACGGTGCGGCTATCCGGATAGTAGGAGTTGCCGATGGCAACAACCGTAGCGCTTCCGAGCAATTCCGAGTAGTTCACACCTTGACCCCCCGCATCCTTATACGTCACGAAGGTTCTGCTCAGTGCGTAGCCCAGGCGCGACCAGGTAGACCCTTTTCCACGGCGGAAGTATCGGGGATCCTCATGGAACAGCACCGGGAAAAAGCCCTCCGTAAACATATTTCCGATGGCCTGATCGGCATAGGCCGTAACCCACCTGTGCCCGTACCCCTTCATACCTTGCCCAAAGGAAGGATTCTGGTTGGCCCACTGGCCGATTCCAGCCAGGGCGGCGGAAAACGCTATCAGTGGGTAATCGAACGAATCCCTCGCTGCGATGCTCAGTTTCTGGCGATTCGTGAGCACCGTGCCGATCTGCGAGGCGTCCGCCGTTCGATAGTTCGGGATGACGCCGAACACGCGATTGCCTCCCGGCGGTGTGGCGGGCAGAGTGCGCGCGGCTGTACCCGTGGGACTCGCCACCGCTCCAGGGGCTGCTGCCGGGGCGGGTTGCGAAGGATCGGGGAGCGCGGGTGGTTTGGCCGGATCCTGCGCAAATAAGCTCGCTACGAACAGCGCCGGCAACAGGACACGCACGTGCAAAAAGTTCATCCTGACTCCCTTCCAATCCCTTTTCCTCTTGACGCCAAACTGGAGGCAGCGTTGCAATTTGTTTCTCGGGATCTGGGGTCGCCGACTACTCTTTGGAGTCAGAGCAGGCTGCGGAGTTTGAGGGTCACGACCCTACTTCGGACGGAGGCGCGGGATTCCCGGCGTCAGCTTGCGAACTGCTCTTGAGCTGGCCGCAGGCCGCGTAGATATCGAGCCCACGCGGCTTGCGTACGAAGCAGGGAAGCCCGCGGCGGACGATTGCCTGGAAGCTGGCGACGCGCTCGGGAAGCGGTGTGGCGTAAGGGATTCCGGGTCCGGGATTGAGGGCGATCAGGTTCACTTTCGCGTTGAGGTTGGCGAGAAGCCTGACCACGCGGCGCGCGTCCGCATCGGTATCGTTGACGCCATGCAGCAGCACATATTCGAAAGTAAGCTTCTCCCAGGGACGCAGCGGATACTCCTTGCAGGCGGCCATCAAATCCTTGAGGTGGTATTTCCGCGTGATCGGCATCAACTCCTGCCGCTGCTCTTCGTTGGACGCGTTCAGGGAGATCGCCAGCCTGGGGCGAACCGGTTCGCGTCCAAGTTCGGCAATCTTGGGGATGACACCGGCAGTGGAGACGGTGATGCGGCGCGGAGAAAGGTTGAAGCCGGCCGGGTCGAGTAGAATACGCGTCGCCTTCAGGACATTGGACAGGTTCAGGAGCGGCTCACCCTGCCCCATCATGACGATGTTGAGGCGGCCGCCATCGCGGCGGAGCTGATTTTCGCGCGCCACGAGCAGCACCTGACCTACGATTTCACCGGCGGAGAGGCTGCGTTCCAGGCCCATGAGGGCGGTCATACAGAACTTGCAATCCACCGGGCAGCCCACCTGGCTGGAGATGCAGATGGTGTCGCGCTCGCCTTCCGGCATCAGCACAGTCTCAACCGTACGGCCGTCCGCGAGGCGGAGCAGGTAACGTCGCGTGCCGTCGCTGGATTCGAAAAGGCGGTCCACCGTGGGGAGGCCGACGGCGTGACGTCCCGCCAGCTCCTGCCGCATCCCGGCGGGCAGGGTAGAGATTCGCACCAGGTCCGTGGCTTGGCCTCGGTAGAGGGCTTCGTAGATTTGGCGGGCGCGGTACCCGGGCTGATCCGGGCCCAGGGCCTCGCTGAGATCGGCCAGGTCCATGCCGACGAGCGGTTGGGACATCTACCTCCAGTCTAGCCGATCGGGAAACCGGTCGCCGTCCCACGCTGTGCCCGAAGATGCTACAACTGGAATAGGCTGCCGGACAGGCACTTTTCGTATTTTTTCCAAATGACATCTCCCATCAATCCTTTACGCGACATTGAAATGAGCACGCTGGACAACGGCGTGCGTGTAATTACCGAGGCCATGCCGCACGTGCGCAGCGTGTCGGTGGGCATCTGGATCGGTTCGGGTTCGCGGCGGGAATCGACGGAGCAGAACGGCATCTCGCATTTCATCGAGCACATGCTGTTCAAAGGCACTACCAGCCGTTCCGCCGAGGACATCGCCCGAAGCGTGGACGCCCTGGGCGGTAATCTGGACGCATTTACGGCCAAGGAGCTGGTCTGTTTCAATACCAAGGTTCTCGATCAGCACCTGTCGCAAGCCTTCGATGTTCTGGCGGACCTGGTGCTGCATCCCATGTTCCGGGAAGAAGACATCGAGAAGGAAAAAAGCGTCATCCTCGAAGAGATCAAGATGGAAGAGGACTCGCCGGATTACCTGGTCCACGAGATCTTCTCGGCCAATTTCTGGAAGGATCACGCGCTCGGCAAACCGATTCTGGGGACTCCGCAGAGCGTGCGGCGCTTTGACAGCACCATGGTGCGGGACTTCTACAATTCGGTTTACGCTCCGGCGAACGTGCTGGTGACGGCTGCCGGAAACCTGACCCACGCCGGCGTCACCACGCTGGTCCGGCAGCACTTCGAATCGCTGCCGAAGGGCGACGCGGCGCCAGCCGAACAGGCCCCGAACACGCATGCCCGGATTGCGTTACGAAACAAGAAATCGTTGGAGCAGGTGCATCTGTGCCTGGGCGTTCCGTCGTATCCGCTGCCGCACCACGAGCGGTTCGCCTGCTACGTGCTGAACACCTTGCTGGGCGGCGGAATGAGTTCGCGCCTGTTCCAGAACATTCGCGAGCGCCAGGGGCTGGCTTACGCGGTGTTCAGCGAACTGAATCCGTACCGGGACACTGGCTGTCTCTCGATTTATGCCGGAACCAGCGTGGAATCGGCGCGCAAAGTGGTGGAGTCCATCACCAAGGAATTCCGCGAGCTGAAGGAGCAGCCGGTAGGCGATGAGGAGTTGCGGCGGGCCAAGGACCACTTGAAGGGCTCGCTGATGCTCGGCCTGGAATCCACCGGCAGCCGCATGTCGAACCTGGCGCGGCAGGAAATGTACTTCGGCAAGTTCTTCACGCTGGACGAGTTACTGGAGAGTATCGAAATTGTGACCGCCGACGATGTGCGGCGGATCGCACAGACCTTCTTCGACCCCAAGCAGATTGCGCTGACGATTTTGGGGAATCTGGAGAAGTTGAAGATCGGCCGCGACGACCTGGGCTGCTGACCGGCGCGTACAAGCAAAAAAAATTGCCGGCCGGGATGTGAATCCCGACCGGCATTTTGTTGATCGTTGCGTCTAAGCTTTACGGCGACGGCCCAGGATGGCAAGCCCAACCAGACCCGAACCGAACATGATCATGCTCACCGGTTCCGGAGCGACTTCGGAGAAGCCCTCGCGGAATTCGGAAATGCTTGCGCTGCCCGTGGTGGGTCCGGACAAAGAGCGGGGAACGGTGACGATCAGGTCCTTACTGACCCTGACGAAGGAAACCGGAGCAAATGTCTTCATATCGGTAAACGGACCCGCGTTGGAATCGACCGCGAGGCCGATGTTGGTAGGCCCGGCGCCCAAGGTCACGGTCTCACCGATGTCGCTGACGCCCTGGCCGGTGACGGCAAATTGACCGGCGAAGTCGAGGGTGGCGCCCTGGATGAGCGGCAGGAGCCCGATGACGGCGACCGTAAAGTTGATGTTGGAGTCGATGTAAAGCGGGCTCGAAGGGGTCGCCGTACCGCTCACCGTCCACCCGTTGCTCGAGAAGATCAGACCGGGCTCGTAGGGATTGCTGCCATCGCCGACGACGTTCACCTGGGCCGAAGTCGGCGCCGTAGCGCCGGCCGCAGTGCCCGAATAGTTGAAGTTGTAGAACAGCTTGTCACCCACCATACAAGCCGTGTTCGTGTCCACGTAGTTTTGAATGTAAAACGCGATCGTGTTGGATGCGCACAGTGGATTTGCGGAGGCGACGCTCGCAAGAGCCGCCAAAGCCGCACAGGTCAGTAGAATCCGCTTCATTAATTTCTTCCTCCGAAGCAAGCGCGTTGACGAAGCTTACGCCCTGCCAGGCCGAAGAGCAGCAAGCCGGCGCCGAGCGGGCCCGCCGTCATGGGTTCGGGCGCCGTTTGAGCGGACTCCGAAAAGTCGTTTTCAAATACTGAGATATGGGCAAGGTCTGGAATGCCCCGGCCACCCAACAAAGTGATTCGGTTGCTGACGGCTAACGTAGTCATTTTGGTGCTGCTGAAATCGATGTTGATGGAAAGGGTGCTCGGGAGACTTGCCGTGAGCGGGCTTCCCGCAACCGCCGGTGTCAGGGTCTCCTCGACCGAACCGCTTCCGCCCGTACCGGTCAGGCTTCCGGTGATCGTGAGCGTCGCGTCTTTAATCAGCGGATCGCCAGAAACTGTGGCGACATTGTAGGACAGGATCTGATCGATCGGAATGGAAGACGAAACCACCCAACCGCCCGTGTTGAAACTGATTCCCACATTCGTCAAACCGTCGCCCGGGACAGGTTGTACCTGAATCTGGGCCGCAGTCGGTTCAAACCCCAATGCGCCCGGGCCATTCGTCAGCGAGAAGCCCCAAAAGAGCTTGTCCCCGATCTGGCAGGCGTTGGCGAACGTGTTGTTGCCGGTGATATAAGTTTGCAGCGTGGCGTTATTGGCGCAAAGCGAACTCGCCGCCGCTGGGATGCAAGCCATCATCGACAACGCAGACAGTAATACCAGGTTCCTCTTCATTTGTGATAAATGGCTCCTCCGAACCAACTGAGAACAACTGCACAATTGTGGCAGTACTTTAGGGGTGAGTCAAGCTGCTCCGCTATTATGTATAGATCGAATGTACTAGAACTCGATAGATAGCAGGCGGACCTGAAAATACGACAGTCTGAGAGCGGTATAAGTTATGTATTTTCTTAATGATCCAGTGTAGTTACTTTGGATATGAGGAGGCTTCCCACAGTACTTACCAGCCACCCGTAGCGGATGCGTTCCTGTTCCAGACGTACTCGATCGCCTAGCCGATCCAAGCGCAGATCGTCATAGAGCGCTGCCTCGCAGGGTGTGAGGCGCGTAAGGTCTGCGCGGTAGGGATTGCTCTCCTGCACCCAAAGCGTGGGATGTTCCAATAGGGTCTGCCGGTCCATCAGAAAGGAGCGCGCCGCGGGGAACAGCGCCCGCAGGCGGTCCAGGATGTGGAAGCCGTAGGTATCGATGTCGCCCCAATAATGCACCTCTCGCCGGTGGAGCCAGCTTACCTCGGAGAGCCGATCGAGGCCGTAGCCCAAACCGAAAATGACCAGGCTGCCGGGAACGTCGGGGAACGCCAGCCCGTTGACCTCGTTCTCCGTGATGAACACTCGATCCACCGGTAAATCCAGACCCGCGAAGTCGCGCGCCGGAACTGCCAGGTCTGTCAGACCCCGAATGCTCAGGCGAGGGTCCAGGATGCGAAAGCGTACCTGCGCAGGTTTGGAGATCAGTCCGTAGCGTTGTTCGAAGCTCCGCTGCCCGATCGCGCCAGGCTGCGTGAGGACAATGTCCAGGAGTTCCGCCAGCAGCGGTTTTCGGGCCTCGATGAACTTCGTGTCTACCCCCGCGATATCGAGTTGCCGCAGATACAGGCTGCTCCGCGGGTGTTCGCGAAACCAGAGCAGCACCGCGAGGATCCGATTCCAGCCGCTCTCGTGCTGCAGCGCGATCAGCGGTTTACGGGCCAGCCATCCCGTCAGCTCCGGCAGGGTTTCCCGCGTAATCGCGGCCAGGGATCGGAAGCGTGCCGCGTCATCCACCTTTCCGATCAACTCCAGCGCCTCTGGTTCCCCGGCCACGAAAATGCGCGACGGTACCCGATTTCGTCCCAGCAGGCGGTGATTGACCTCACGCCACTCGATCTGACAGCGCCTCTCGCTTTCCAACTCGCGGATCCAGCACCGGACCTCGTCAAAGCGCTCCGAGAGGGCTCGCGTATCCGGTGCGCGCAGGCGCAATTCCATCGGGAAGAGGCTTTCGCCCGTGATGCCGGCAGCCAGCAGGCGGCCGTTATCCCATTGGCGCTGCACCTGCGCGGCGCAGGTCGGCTGGCGTGGTCCAGACGGTGTCCTTCATTTCGCGCGGGCCGCCCGTTCGGCGCGATACTCCTCGATGGTCAGATTGCGCAGCATCGAGAGCCGGCCGTTTTCGCTGTGCACGAACCCCACGCCCGCGATGTACGGCTCGATGATGTGGATCTTCTGCAGCGGCGTCACGATGAGGAGCTGAAGGTTGAGCCGCGCGAAGAGCTCCAGGCCGTAACGCGCGGATTCGTCACTGCCCGCGGCCGAAAGCCTCGTCGATCACGACGAAGCGGAACGAGCGCGTGCGCGGCGCGTCCATCTCCAGCCCGAACTGGTAGGCCAGGCTGGCGGCCAGCACGGTGTAGGCGAGCTTTTCCTTCTGCCCGCCGGATTTGCCGCCCGAATCGGCGTAGTGCTCGAATTCGCGCCCGTCCTCGCGCCAGCGTTCGGAGGCGGAAAACGTGAACCAGTGGCGCACGTCGGTGACCTTGGCGGTCCAGCGCTTGTCGAGTTCGCCCGTGCCTTCGCGCCCGCGAAAGCGCTCGATGATGCGCTTCACCTGGAGGAACTTCTCCTCCGAATATCCCGCTTCGTCGGAGCCCGCCAGCGAGCCTTCCGTGCAGGCCCGCAGCGCCGCTGACGAAGTCGCGGATCTCCGGCGTCGGCGTTCGGATTGGCCTCCAGTTGAATGTAGCGCCCCGGATTGTAGTCGATCCCGCGCAGCGAGCGATTGATGGTTTCGATGCGCTCCCGGATCGTCTCCCGCTCGCGATTGAGCTGCGATTGGAAGTTGGCCACCTCGCGGATGGTGTTCTCGTTGAGCAGGCTCTTGAACGCGCTTTCGAAGCGCGGCAGGTCGTCCGCTTTCAGGCGATACAGCATCTTGCGATACTCGCCGGCGGCCTGCACGCTGGCATCGGCCTCCTGGGTTTCCAGCGGGTAGCGCGAGCGATAGGCCTGCATGCCTTTGACGATGCGCTCCTCGAGCGCGCGGATCTTCTTGTCCTCGGCGTCGATGCGCCCTTGCACCCACTCGCGCATTTCGCGCTCGCGGTTGTCGCAGCTCTCCACCGTCAGCGCGTGCGACGCCCAGCGCCTCGAAGCTCATGGACTCCAGGCGCGGGAAGACGCCGCTCTTCACTTCTTCGCTGGTGCCGGCGAGCAGGGCGTCGCAAGCCGGCAGCAGTTCTCGCGCCTGTTCGCGCCGTTCGCTCCGCGCGGGTCTGGTCTTTCCGGTCGCTGGTCAGCGCGGCCTCCGTATCCCTGGCAGGCGGCTTCCAACTGCGCGAGCTGCTGCTGCAGCGTACGCAGAATGTCCGACCCTTCTTCCAACTCGCGACGCTCCCCTTCCAGCCGTTCGATCTCCGTGACCAGCGGACGCCAGTCGAGCTCCTGAAAGGTCTCGAATACTGGCCAGTTCGGCGAGCCTGGTATTGCGCTCCTGCGCCGCATTCCGTTGCAGTTCCAGGGCGCGTATGCGATCCAGCAGCGGCGCGCGACGCGTTTCCACGCGGTGCTGATCCAGCTTCAGGGCGGCGATTTTCTGCTTCGTTGCTCCAGCCGAGCACGAATCGCGAACGGTCGTCGATACGGTGGCGGTCGTCCTTCTCGTGGCGCTCTCCCCGCCCTTTGATCTGGCCGGCGCGTGTGACGGCCATGGGTTCTCGGCGGAACTGATCGAGCGTCTCGCAGCAGGAGTAGTTGAAGCGCGCCGTCAGTTCGGCATCCAGCCACTCGTAAAATACCGACTCCGGCTTGATCGAAACTTTGCGCACCAGCGAGGCGGCGGGCAGCATCGCGTGATCGGCCGCACGCACTTTGAGTACGCGGAAGTAGACCAGGCGTCCGCCCAGGTGGGTCCGGTCGACCCATTCCGCTACGCGTGAATAGTGCACATCGCGCACCAGAAGCGAGAGGGCGAAATTGTGTAGCAAGCGTTCGATGGCGCCTTCCCACTCGCGCTCTTCGTCGCGCACCTGCAGCAGTTCTCCGGCGAACAGAACGTCGTCTTCGCTGATACCCGTGGTGCGGCACAGTTCACTGCGCATTTCCAGAATCTGCCGCGGAATGTTCGAGCGCCGGCGATACAGCGATTGCAACTCCGCTTCCAGCTCGTCGTACTGCTCCTGCAGTTGGCGTACTTCCATGCCGGCCTCGGTCAGCGCGTTCTGGGCGTCGGCCTGCGCCGCCTCGCTTTCGAGTCGACCCTCGCGAATGGCGCGCTGATTGGCGGCGAACGCATCCGCGGCCGTGGCGCCCGGCAGTTGGAGCGCTTTGGCGCGTGCGTCGTATTGCATCGCCCGCCGCGCCCTTTCCTCTTTCTGGATTTGTTTGTCGGCGATATCGCGCTTGATCCGCTCGATCCGGTCGCCGCCCTGCTGAGCGATCGCCTGCCGTATGGAGTCGCGATCGGCCAGTTGACGGCTGCGTGTTTCCATCGCCGCTGCGATCCGCTGCGCCAGCTTCTCCACCTCGTCGTTCAAGTTGCCGATACGCTTCTCCAGAAGATTGCGTTTGCGGCTCGCAAACCACGGGCGCAGCGCATCGCGGCAGGTGCGTAGAAGGTCCACCTTCGCCGTCAGGCTGCCGTGTTCGTCGCACGCAACCACTAGCGGCGTGAGGAATCCCACCTGTTCCTTCGCTTTCAAGACCAGTTCGTGCGCGCGGTCCAGATCCTGATAGTGCCCGATCAGGGCCTGAATCCGCTCTTCGACCGGTGAGGCCTCCAGCATGTGCTCGCGCACAAAATCGGTGAGGTTGCCGACCGACTTCATCGAGATGGTCTGATGGAAGAGGTCCATCGCCTGTTCGTTCTCGATGCCGAAACGGTGACGGTACGCCGACGCGTACGGCGGGAAGGTCTCGAAGAGTTCCACTTGCGGCCTGCCGCGCAGGCGCTTGCGCAGCGTATTGATGTCGGCGCCGAAGCCGGCGAAATGTTCCTTGATGGAGAGCGGCTGATCCGCAATGACGAACAGACGAGCCGGCGGACCTTGCGGCGCCTTCGCCCAAAAGACCTGGGCCAGTGTGACGTGCTGCGCCAGCGCCTCGTTGAAGAAGCGGCAGAGCAGCACCGAATAGCTGTCGGGGCCGCGCAGGGATACGGGTTTCGAAGAGAGGCCCGGTTCGCCGCGCTCACTCTTGTAGCGCCCGAAAAAGTAGGTTTCCAGGCTGCGTTCGCCGGTAGCGGCACCGGCCGCCTTATTGAAATTGGCGCGCGGCACCAGCAGCGCCGTGACCGCGTCCACGAATGTGGATTTTCCCGACCCGATGTCTCCCGTGAGAAGTGCGTTGTTGCCGCCCAGGTCCAGCCCCCACACCTGTTTGTGGAAGGTGCCCCAGTTGAGCACCTCCACACGGTGCAGGCGGAATCCCGGCCGGCCGGACACGGCGGCGGACGTTTGCAATTCAGTGAACAGCGGTTCAGTCCGATTCACGAGCCACCTCTCCCGTGAGATGCGCCTTATACTCCGCCAGCCGCCGATCGAACTCACCCAGCCACTGCGCGTCGACAAACGATTTGAGGATACGGCGCACTTCGAACCGGTCTTCGCTGCCACGCAGCTTGCGAAGGAATCCGAGTTCCACAATCTTCTTGATATCGCTATCCACGCGATCCATCAGCTTCGCTTCGTTAGCCGTATCGGCGAGGAAGAGCCGCACCAGGTCGGCGATCTGTTCCGTGCTCAGAATCAGCCGCGATTCGCCGCTGCCCGCGTCGAACTCCGCCAGTTTCTTGCGCAGCAACGCCAGCATCAGGCTCACCGCGTATCCCAGCTGGCGGCGTGCTACCAGCCTCGCCAGTTCCGGTTCGCCTTCGGCGGCGGCGCGTTGCCGCAGGTAGGCATACCCTTCGGCTTCGTCCAGGATCAGTTCCAGGCCGAGCACGGCGACGTATTCGCGTACCCGCGCCTGCAATTCGAGCAGCGCCTGCCAGACGGCGCCGGATCGTCGTCGCGGCTGGTGATCCCTTTCATCAGCGCGATCAGTACCGGCGAAAGGTTCGGGGCAGTGGTCTGTGGGCTCATGCCGCGTGTCCGCTAAAGATCACCAGGGGCAGCGTGGCCCGGCGCCGCGTACCCTCGGAATCCACCCACGAAAGTTCCTGTTTGTGCGTGTCGTCGATCACCGCTGCGTCGTCCTCCGTGGCCAGGCTCAGGTAGGCTACCAGTTCCGCCAGCCCCTGTTCCAGTGGGAAACTTTTCACCAGGTCGGCGAGCGAGATCTGGTGGCGCGTCTGCAGTGCCCGCCGGATCTGCGCCATCAGGCGCGTCTTGTCCACATAGATCTGGTCGAATAGGGCGTCGGCCGCCAGCGCCTGATCGCCCTCCACGATCGCGGCCGGGGCGAACTTCGCCTTGAACGGCGGGCTGTACAGCGGGACGCTCGATCGGCAGATCGATGGTGGGCGCGGGCTCCTCCAGTTCCATGAAATAGTCTGGTGGCGCCTGGTCCCGCACGGCGAGCGCGCTCTGCTCCACGTGGCGTATGAGCTGCATGATGCGGCGATTCTCCAGCCACGCCTGATCGTCCAGGTAGCGCCGTAACTGCTCGGAAAGACGCGCCACGGTACGCTGCGCGACTTCGCCGGCCTCAAGCCAATCGTAGTGTATGCGCATGAGGCGGCGGTCCGGCGCGAGTGCCGTTACCTCTTCGAGCGCGAATACCGCCTGAAGCAGACGCTGAGAACTCCTCCTGCCGCGCGGCGCGACATCAGGAAATCCCAGAATGCTCGGAAACTCTTGCCCTGGTCGCTGCCCGCAATAGCATCCCGCTGCGAAAAGATCTCCTCCAGCAGTGTTCCCTTGCCGCCCTCGAAGGTGGCGATGCGTTCGCGCACCGCGCGATCCAGGGCGCGGAAATTCTGCTCCACCTCGCGGAAGTCCGACAGCAGGCTACGCGCCGTGAAGGCCATCTGCTGAAAGCGATCTTTGACCTGGGTGGGGTCGAGCATGGGAACATGACCGTCGCGAATGCCCTGGATTTCCGCCTCGATCGCGGCCTTGCGCTTTTCCAGATCCGCAATTCGCGACGCCGGGTTCTCTTCGGTTCCCTGCGCGATCTCCCGAAGCAGTGCGAACACGGTCATCAGGCGCGATTCGGCCCCAACGAATTGCCGCTGGTTGAAGCCCGCGAGCCAGTCGATTGCACGTTCGGTAGGCGGAGTCAGATCGTAGTGCGCCTCATCGCTGCCCGGAGGATAGTATTTGCGCAGCCATCCCCGGCTGTCTGCCGCCCAATCGTCGAGGTATTGTTCGGCTCGCCGGGGAAGGCCTCCTCGCCCAGCTTTTCGCGCAGGCCATAAAGGTAATCGGCCAGGCGCGATGCCAGTTCCGGTTGCGCCATGGTGCGGACGTTCGGCTGAATGAACGTCTTATGAAGGAAGCTGACAATCATCGGGGCATTGTCGGCAACCAGCAGGCGCCACGCCGGATTCGCTTTCCGGAGTTGGTCAAGGGTACGATAATCCACAGGGAAGCCGTTTTTTTTCCTTAATTGTAGCCCGGAGCGAAAGTTTTGCGAACCCGGATGTCCGGTCGTGCGTATTCCATGCGAGGCCTTTTCCATGAATCTTTGGCAGGACATCCGTTACGGCGAGCGCATGCTGCGCAAATCACCCGGCTTCGCCATCACCGCGGTGCTCACGCTTGGCGACTCGGCATCGGCGCCACCACCGCCATTTTCAGCGTCTGCGATTCCCTGTTGTGGAAGCCCATCGCCTTGCCGCACCTGGAAAGCCTGGTGATGGTGCTGCAGCGCGTACCCGGACAACCCCAACGAGTGGAATAGCGGCGCCCCCGCGCGATTTCGACGACATCCGGCGCGAGAGCACGACCCTCGACAACCTCGCCACGTGGGGCGGCGGCATGGCCAACATCGTGGGCGCCGGAGGCGAACCCGATCGGGCCATACAGACGCTGGTCAGCGCCAATTTCTTCACTACGCTCGGTGTCCAGCCAGCACTTGGCCGCGGCTTTCAGGAGGGCGAAGACCAGCCCGGCCGCGAGCGCGAAGTGGTGCTCAGCGACCGCCTGTGGCGCCGCCGCTTCGCCGCCGACCCGGCAATCGTCGGTAAGAACATCCGCCTCGACGACCAGAATTTCCTGGTCACCGGGGTGATGCCCGCAAGCTTCGATTTTCCCTTAGCCACCGAGCTCTGGACGCCCAATGCCCTGACCCCGACCGCCGCGCCAATCGCCGCAACAACCAGCTGGAGGCCGCCGCCCGTCTGCGGCCGGGGCAGACATTGGAACAGGCCGGCGCCGAGCTGGACCGCATCTCCGGCACGCCTGGAAAAGTCTTATCCGGATACCAACAAGGGCCGCCGCTATATGGTCTGGCCGGCGCGGCGTTTCATGGTGGACTCTTATACCCAGCAATACCTCATCATGTTGCTGGGCTCGGTGATCTTTCGTCCTGCTGATCGCCTGCGTGAACGTCGCCAACCTGCAATTCGCTCGCGCCACCGGCCGCCTGCGCGAAGTGGCCGTGCGCACCGCCCTGGGCGCTTCGCGCTGGCGCGTGATCTCCCAACTGGTGACCGAAAGCATCTTGCTCTCCGTGCTCGGCGCCGGTCTTCGGCCTGCTGATCGGCATTTGGGGCATGGGCCTGATCCGCCGCGGCATGCCTCCGGAGATCGAGCGCTACATCCTCGGCTGGAAAGACATCCAGATGGATGGCGCGGACCCTGCTCTTCACCTTGGCGGCGGCAGTTCTAAGCGGTATACTGGCGGGCCTGGCGCCCGCGTGGCAGTGCTCTCGTCCCGAACCTGACCGACGCGCTGAAGGAGGGCGGCCGCGGTGGTTCGACCGGCGGCGCCCGCCACCGCCTGCGCAATATCCTGGTGGCGTCGGAAGTGGCGCTGGCGGTGATCCTGCTGGTGGGCGCCGGTCTGATGGTTCGAGGCTTTCGCAAGCTGGTGGAGAACGGCGAACGGCTGGAGCCTGCAACTCTGCTGACCATGCGGCTGTCCCTCACCGATAACAAGTACCACAAGCCATTCCAGCGGATCGCCTACTATCGCGACGTGCTGGATCGGATTCGCGTTCTGCCCGGCGTACGCTCCGCTGCCGCGGTCACGGCGCTGCCTTACAGCGACCATTCCAACGGACGCGGTTTCACCATCGAGGGCCGGCCCGTCGAACCGGGGCCACTCCCCACGAGCCATGTACCAGGTGACCACGCCGGGCTACTTCGAACTGTCCACATCCCGCTGGTGGCCGGCAGGCTGCTGGCTGAAACCGACGGGCCGGACGCGCCCAAAGTGGCGCTGATCAGCAAGGGCATGGCGGAACGCTGGTGGAAGAACGAATCGCCCCTCGGCAAGCACATACGGCTGGGCGGGCCCGATCCCGAATCGCCCTGGGTGACGATCGTGGGAGTAGTGGGGGACATCATGCACAATCCCTACGACCGCGAACCCCGGCGCACCATTTATGTTCCCTTTCCGCAGGCGCCGCAGTTGTGGATGGACATCGGTGTCCGAATCGCCGGCGACCCCCTGGCGCTGGCGCCTGCCGTCAGTGCCGCAATCCGCGCGGTGGACCGCGAGCAGCCCATCACAGACCTCCGCACCATGGAGCGATCGATTCACAATCGCTCCATCGGACTCAACTACATGGCGGTGCTTGATGGGCGTCTTCGGCCTGCTGGCGCTCTGCCTCTCCGCCATCGGCGTCTACGGAGTAATGGCCTACATGGTCTCGGAGCAGACCCACGAGATTGGCATCCGCATGGCCCTCGGCGCGGAACGGCCCAGCGTGCTCGCCATGGTCTTCCGCCGCGGCATGCTGACCATCGGAGCGGGACTCGTCGTAGGACTTCCCCTGGCGTTTGGATTAGCGCGTCTCCTGGCATCGCTGATCTACGGCGTCACCGCGAACGACGTGGCGACCTTCGTCGGAATCCCCCTGGCGCTGATCGCCGCAGCGTCGCTGGCGATCTATATTCCGGCGCGGCGAGCCACCAAAATTGATCCGATCATCGCCCTGCGGTACGAATAACGGAGCGGTTTCCCACGCTCACTTACGTTCGCGGCCCGGATTGGTGCCCCGATCAGAGCCGCGAACGTAAGTGAGCGTGGGAAGCACCCACACTACACGATCACCATCTTGCCAACGCCATCCGCGTAATGCTCATTGAGTGCGAAGGCCGCGGCCACCCGGTCGAGCGGCCACGTGTGGGTCACCAGCGGGGCGAACCACGCCATGCGTTCCGTCAGCAGTGCGAGCGCTTCGTGCGACTCGTGGTTGGAGCGGCGCACATTGAAGATCGCGAGTTCCTTGCGCCGCATGGGCGAGACCTCGAACGGGACCATGGCGGCGGAGTGAATGCCGGTGAGGACGACCCGTCCCGCGTTGCGCACCGCGCGGATGGCGGCGTTGGTGGTGTCCTCTTTGGCGGCGCAATCGATCGCGCAATCCACGCCACGTCCGGCCGTATCGGCCAGGATCTGGCGCGCGGCGTCGACCTGCGAGGGGTCGAGTGTCGCGTGCGCTCCCATGTGGGTGGCAAGGTCCCGGCGGTGCGCCACGCGGATCGATAGCCCAGATGCGGCCCGCGCCCGCGACTTTGAGGCAGGCGATGGTGAGCAGGCCGATCGGTCCGGCGCCGAATACGGCGACCGTTTCGCCGGGCTGCACGGCGGCGAAACTGCATGGAGTGGACCGCCACGGCGAGCGGCTCGACGATGGTGGCCAGTTCCAGCGGAAGATCCGGCGGGATCGCAAGCAGGTTCGCTACCGGCAAGTTCACGAACTCACGGAAAAAGCCGGGATGCCCGGGATTGCTCAGGAAGCGTATGCTGGCGCACACGTTGTGATGGCCGCTGCGGCAGAACTCACAGTGGTAGCAGTAGAGAGCCGGTTCGAGCGCAGCCCGGTCGCCCGCCTGCCAGCCGGTGACGCCGCGCCGCCGTTACCACCGTGCCGGCCGGTTCGTGTCCCAGCACCATGGGATATTCGCAGGGAGTGTCGCCGACGGCGCCTTCCGCGTAGGAATGAAGATCGCTGCCGCAGATGCCGACGGCACGAACCCGCACCTGAACTTCGCCCGGGGCCGGGTCTTCGATCGGTTTTTCAGTCAATTGGAATTGGCGTTGCGCGATGAGTTCGGCTACCAGCACTATGAGGTTCCCTCAGCCCATTGTAAAATAAGCCTGCATGCTGAATTTTCGCCAGTTCGAAGCGGGACCCGATCCGTTTGGCCGTAAGTTTCAGGTTCTGTTCAAGTGGATGCAGACTGCCATCTCCCTGCGCCACGCCGACACCGTGGATGTGAAGTTCATCCTGGTGGATGAAAACGGCGGGCGCACCGAAAAGACGATCGCTCTGCCGCACGCCGATTTATTGCACATCGCCGGAGAGGTGGGGCGCAAGAGTGGACGACCCGTGGTGCTCGCGGCTGGGCGCGATGCACCTGCGGCACCTCGTGGAGACCGGCGAAGACATGGAAAAGGACCTGGTCACCGTATCCGCCGCGGAACTGAAGAGCTACGCGGAGAAGCTGGCGGATATGGAAAAATCTGCCGTGCGGGCGAGTTAGACGGGTTTGCCGATACTCACCACATAGTACCCTAACTCCAGTACTTACGGAACCCTTGGGAGAGGGTAAGATTCTTCTTGTCTCGCTTCGACAGGTGCTGTAGCCTAAATCAATCCATGCCGATTTACCGGTATGGAGTGTAACTCAGCTTAGAAATATAATGTCGGCTGCCACCTCCCCTTTAATTACCGGATTTCTACACATGGGGCTTTCCCGGCGCACCGATCCAAATCCACATCAATCTCCACGTAGTAAGTGCGCTCCGTAAGCAGATTGAAGCATCGCCAAAAGATGGGGGGACGCTTCCGGATGTGGCTTACTGGTTGGCAGTGCTCCCAAAGCGGGAATCACCAGCGTAGAGGCTTTCCTGCCTTTGCCGGGACTGGATGCCGCATCGGTCGAAGCCGCGGACCGCGGGCGCCTCCGGTGAAGTGATCGGCTTTTACCGCACGACTCCCGTCTGCGGTGTTCCGATGCGCGACGAAGATAAGGCGTTGGCGGCGAATTCCTTCCGTCATCCGGCTTCCGTCTTCCTGCTCGATCGAATCCGGGAAGTCCGGCATCGGTGAAGCACGCTTCTGTTTCTGGGGGAAGGCGAGCTGTTCGATTGGCCCCTGATGCTGTTCCCGTTCGATGCGGAAGAACTTGCGGTGGAGGAGATGCGGCGGCGGTCGAGCAAGCCTTCGCCTGGCTCGCATACCGGTCTCACACCAGTCGCCGCCCCATCGGACGCGAAAGCGGGCGTGCTTGCGGACGCTGGCGCAGCCGCCGCACTTTCCGCCGGTCCCCCGGCGCAACCACTGGCCGCCGCGGGGCAAGCGAAGGCGGCAGCGGCCAAACCGCCGCGGGAAGGCGGTCGCCGTTGGCTGATTCCGGTACTGGCGACCATCGTCCTGGTATTGTTGCTGGCCGGTGGGTTCCTGAACTTCATCTATTTCAAACGGGTCGTCAATCTGCCGGCGGCTCGTCCCGCAGAAGTAGCGCGCGGCGAAATCAAGGTCCCCCTCGGGCTGGCTGTGGAACGCCGCGGCAATGACCTGCGAGTTTCCTGGAACGGCAGCGCTCCGCTGATTGCGAAGGCCGATTTTGGCATGTTGCTGATTCGCGGCACATCGGTGAGCCGCGACGTTCCGTTGACCGCCGACGAGCTGCGTTCGGGCAGCGTGATGTATTCATCGCCCGCCGACCAGGTGCGATTTCAGTTGAATGTGGTGTCCGGCGAACAAGTAGCCCGCGAGTTTCTCACCGTCTTGATGCCGGTCGCCGCCGATGGCCGTCCCGCTCCCGGTGATCAGCAGAAGCGGCACTCCCCATTGCCCCCGCGACGCAGGCCTCTGGTGCGCCGGTATCCGTCCGCGAACTCCGGCAATTCAAGCCAGTGGAAGAGCAGAGCCCGGCCGCGGCCGCGTCCCAGCACATCGCTGAGCCTCCCAGCGTTCCCGCCACGCCTGCGGTGAACAGCGCCACTCCCTCGTTGTTGACCCAGACGCCGGTATTAAGCCGGTCGCCGGTTGGCGCACCGGCGCCGATCGATTTCACGGCACAGAACCAGAATCCTCCCCCGGCGGAAGCGCCGGCTTCGGCATCCCAGGCGCACCCTCCGGTGGCCACCCGCCAGATACTCCCGGCCCTGCCTCCCTTGCTGCGCGGTGTGTTCTGGAAGGCCACCATGGTGGAGGTCAACGTGTCGGTGGACGCCACGGGCAACGTCGTGAAGGCCGAGGCGGTGGCCAAGCCCGGTCTGCATCCGCTACTACGCGACGCCGCCGTAGACGCAGCGCGCCGATGGAAGTTCAAGCCTGCCCAGTTTGATGGCCATGCGGTGCCTGCCAACATGGTGCTGCAATTCAACTTCGCCGCCAGCCGCTAGCTGCGGAAACCTGCCCTCGGACGATTTCTTCATCTGGTAGTTATCTGGTTGTAACAAGGCTCCGATACCTTGGAGCGGAATGCTAACAAAAGTTTTGCGAATTACGCTCCTGGGGGCCATGACTCTGCCCCTGGTCTATGGACAGAACGACGCTGGCCGCATCGTTGGTACGGTGACGGACGCCAGCGGAGCGGGCATGCCCAATGCTGCGATCGCGGTGGTGAACGAGAGAACTGGCCAGGAGCGCAAAGTGACCGCGGATGCGGCAGGCTCCTACGTGGTGCCCTACCTGCCGTCCTCCACGTACAAAGTCACGATTCAACAAAGCGGCTTTGCGCAATGGCAGACTACCGGTATCCCGATCAGCGTCGGGCAGGAACGCACGGTAAACGCCGTTCTACAGCCTTCTTCGGTGACTACCGAAGTCACGGTGGCCGGTGGCGAACTCACCCAGGTGGACACCAGCTCCGCTGCCGTAGGTGCGAACATCAATTCCCGTGAGGTGGCCACGCTTCCGCTGAACGGCCGGCAGCTTTCGCAGCTCTATCTGCTGGCGCCGGGCGCGCAGACGGCCGGCGGCGGCAGCTTCGATAACATTCGTTTCAGCGGACGCGCGAACCAGGAGAATGCGGTGCGCTTCGACGGCGTCGAGGCCAGTTCGATTATCGATGCTTCGCCCGGCAATCTGAACGGAGAAGTCTCGACAGGTTTCCGCCTGCAGAACAGTCTGGAGACCGTGTCCGAATTCCGCGTGGATTCGAGCAACTATCCGGCCGAGTATGGCACCGGCACCGCCGGACAGATCAGCGTGGTCAGCAAGTCCGGAGGAAACGAGTTTCACGGCGGCATCTTCGAATATTTTCGGAACAGTTCGCTGGATACCCGCAATTTCTTCGACGGCGCCGCCAAGACGCCCTTTGCGGTTGAACCAGTTCGGCGGCTCCGTCGGCGGAGCCATCAAGAAAGACAAGCTGTTCTTCTTCGTCGCGCAGGAATCTTTGTATCAACGCGCCAGCGTGAATTTGATCGGTACGGTTCCCAGCGCGTCCGCCCGGGCGCGCGCCGTAGCTTCCATCCAGCCCCTGCTGGCGGGCTACCCCACCGGGACGCCGACCAGCAATCCCGATCTGGACCTCGCGCAGCGTTCCGGTTCTTCGCTCGATCAACGAATATTTCGGCAGTTTCCGCCTGGATCATCGCATCAACGACAAGTTCACCCAGTACCTCCGCTACAACCGCGACCAGGGCTACCTGACACAGCCGCTCGATGTCACGGGATCGGGCCAGATCGTTACCGGCGTGCCGCAAAACGTGGTGTACACGCTGAACCAGATCCTCAAGCCGACCGTCGTCAACGAAACCAAGGTTGGGCTTTAACGGCAGCAAGACGCGGATCAACGGCTTCACCCCGGTCATTCCGGGAGTCGATACCAGCGCGTTCGCGGTGAGCTTCACGGGCACCGTGGCGATTCCGGGCGTTGGCGGCCAGGGCGCCTCGGCGGGGGCCGCCGCGCTGGGCAATCTCGTCCGCGGCAACAGCTCGCAGAACGGCCGCGGGCAGCCGTATACGAATTACACGATGTCCTTCATCGACAATCTCAGCGTCATCCAACGGAACACATGCGCTGAAATTCGGATTCGAGTTCCGGCCGGTCCGGTTGTACACGGACCGCCAGGGCGGCACCACTTACACGTTCGCGAATATCGGAGCGCTGCTTGGCGAACACGCCGTCGAACATCCAGGTTCTGGGCGACACCAGCGCGCCCGATCCGTGGAACAACGGCGCCACCGGCAACCGCTTCCTGAAGCAGTCCTATCTGATCTTCTACGCACAGGACGAGTGGAAGGTGCGGCCGAACCTGACCATCAATTACGGTCTGCGCTACGAGTACTACAGCCCGATTCATGAGGACCGCAACCTGTTCGTCCTGTTCAACGCCGATACCGGCAAGATCGCCTGCGGCACGACACCCGGATGCGACCTGCCGAATACCACGCCGTGGTACAAGTCTTCGAAACTGAACTTCGGACCGCGTCTGGGGATCTCCTGGTCGCCGCACGAACTTCAACAACAAGACCGTGTTCCGCATCGGCGGCGGCTATACTATGGACCGGGCCAGACCGAAGACCAGGTGCAGCCCATCGATTCCGACCGCGCCAGCCGCACACTCACCAGCAACATCGCCTGGCCGATCGTTCCGGCGCAGGTGCTGGGCGGCTATAACATCAACGATCCGAACCTGGGCTACCAGCCGCGCGCCTACGGCTCCGGTTACACGCTGCCCGAGAAGGTGCTCTCCTACACGGCATCCATCCAACAGGAGTTGCCCGGGAATGCGGTGCTGACGGTGGCTTACGTCGGCAGCCAGGGCCGCAATCTCTTCCTGCGCTCGTGGACCAACGGCATCGTCGGCGTGACGACGAATCCCACCACGGGCGCCGGCACTCGCGATTCTGCAGTTTGGCGCGCGGTTCGCCCAGATCGACTACAAGACCAGCGGCGGCACCGACCACTACAACTCGCTGCAGACCACGTTGAACCGCCGGTTCAGCAAAGGCCTCACCGCAGGCCTGCAGTGGACCTACGGCCACAGCATCGGCAACACGGGCGGGTCCAACGAAGCGCAGACCACGCAGAATCCCTTCAACTTCGAGCAGGATCGCGGCAACAACGCGTTCGACGTGCGGCACAGCGTGAACGTCTCGGTCCTCTACCAGCTTCCGGTCAAGACCAATTCGAAGGCGATGGACTTGCTCGCCGGCGGCTGGGAAGTGGGCGGAATCGTGAACGCCCGCACCGGCCTGCCGATGGATGTCACCATCTCGCGGCCGGACATCGTGTATCAGATCAACGGCACCAATCAGTTCGTGCAGGCGCCCATCGTGACCAACGGTGTGGTGACCACCACGCCGGTGATCGACAACCCGTACGGCGGAGCGTTCCGCAGCAACCGCCGGCCGAGTGTCGTTCCGGGCGTGGATCCGTTCCTCTCCACGGGCGACAAGCGCTTCTTCCTGAACCCCGCTGCGTTCACCTTCCCGCAGCCGGGCCAGTTCGGCAACCTGGGACGTTATGCGCTTCACGGACCGGGCCTGAGCCAGTTCGATTTCACGCTGCATAAGAAGTTCAGCATCGACGAGAAGCGCAATGTCGAATTCCGGGCGGAGATCTACAACCTTTTCAACCGCGCGAATTTTGCGAATCCGCCCGCGGTACTGGCGACCGGGATTGGGAACGGCCTCGAATCAGCTTCAACCGGGCCAGCCGTATTCCGCTTCCGTCGCGGGCGCTGCGTTCGGCGTCTACAACTCGACGGTCAGCAAGGACGTCGGGCTGGGCGCGCAACGGCAGGTTCAGTTGTCGCTTCGCTTCAACTTCTGATTGGCCACGCGTTCCTTGGGGGAAGGCGGTACTCTGAAAAGAGTGCTGGCCTCCCCACTTTTTTTTGTTTCACGAACCCCACGGTCGAACGTCGCGCGAACGGCGATCTTGCGGCGCATGCCGCCGCTGGCGGGCGCGCCGGTGCGGGTGGAATCTGCGAGCGGGCTTGCGGGACCGTCGCGGGCCGGTGCATGCAGGCTCGTTTCTGCGCGAGCGGCGGATCGCGTTCGAATTGCACGCGCGCGGAGTTTCCGCGGATTTTCGTTCACGAGGTGGCGCATTTCATCTGGCTGCGGCTGGGGAACCCTGCGCGGCTCCGTTATGAAGACCTGGTGCGCGCGGAAATCGCGGCGGGCGCGAGGGGCGAACTGGGGTGGAGCGCGGAGTGGCGGAAGGACGCGCTTGGCCGCGAACGATGTCGCCGCGGCGGACCCGCCGCTGGCGCGAATACTGCTGCGAGAGTTTTTGCGATACCGCCGCATGGTTGTACTCCGGGCTGGAGCGGCACGAGGAGTTCACTCTGGGCCGCGCGCTGGCGCAGAGGCGGCGCGCATGGTTCGACGGCAGTCACTTGAAAATCGGACTTTGTCGATATAATCGAATCAGGAACTAATCTGTGTCACGCACCGCGCTTCCTCACCGCTTTTGCCGCTGCGCTTGTCGCAGCGTGCCTTTTGACGGGCTGCGGCATCCTCGCCTCGTTCCGTGAAGGCGGCCTCGGCCGTCAAGCCCGACAAGGACCGTCATCCCGCGCCGGAGTTCGCGCTGAAGGATGCCGACGGCAAGACCGTGCGCCTGGAGGATTACAAGGGAAAGGTGGTGCTGCTGGACTTTTTCGCCACCTGGTGCGGGCCTTGCAAGATCGAGATTCCGTGGTTCATGGAGATGGAGCGCAAGAACAAGGACCGGGGCTTCTCGGTGCTCGGGGTTTCGATGGACGATGAGGGGTGGGAAGTGGTCAAGCCTTTTCTCGCCGATCTGGGAGTGAATTACCGCGTGGTGATCGGCAACGATTCCACCGCGCAGCTTTACGGCGGCGTGGATGCGCTGCCGACGACGTTCCTGATCGACCGGAACGGAAAAATCGCGGCGGTCCACATTGGGCTGGCCAGCAGGAAGGATTTCGAAGATGGCATCGAACAGCTACTACAAAGCGGTGGGATCATTAAGGACGCTGACGCTTCTCGCGGCATGGCTCTGCCTGCCTTTACTCTTCGCACAAACACAAGGTAGCGGCTACCTGACCGTCGGCGAACCGCAGAAGGTGGCGGGCAAGCGCAATGCGGCGGTGCAGGTGAAGATCCCGGTCGCGGTGAAGGAAGGCTATCACGTCAACAGCAACAAGCCGAGCGAGGAGTATCTGATCCCGTTGAAGCTGACGTGGACTTCGACTGGGATCGCTCGAGGGCGGCACGGTGACCTACCCCAAGCCGATGCTGGAGAAGTACGAATTCTCCGAGACAGCCGCTTTCGGTATACACCGGCGAGTTTCGAACTGGTGGCGAAGTTCAAGGTGGCGGCGAATGCTCCGGCGGGTCCGGGAGCGGCTACCGGAAAGCTGCGCTATCAGGCGTGCAGCAATCGCGCCTGCTACCCGCCGAAGACGGTGGATGTCACCGTGCAGCTACCAGGTGCAGTAAGGCGTCATACAGGCGAAATATCCCCGGAACAGCACCTCCCGCTCCGAGCCTTGCCATACGGGCTCCAAGGTACGGGCGCACCAGGAGCGGATTTCCGAAAGAGCTGCTCCGTCCCTCACCGCTGCCGCAATGTTGGTCTCGGTCATCACGTAATTCAGGTAAGCCTCAAACGTCATCGGAATTCCGATTTCAAAGCGGCGATGGGTGCACACGCGAAATCCGCAATTTGTTTGGGCCAGTATTTCCGGGCTGAGCTCGCGCGCCTCTTGCACGGGCGGAGGAAAGCGGTCGTAGAAACCCGCAAACCACTCGTCCAGTCCGGCGGCGTTCCGGAAACTCCTGCCCGGCGAAAAGTCGTAAACCACTACCACTCCGTGCGGCAGCAGCACGCGTAGGGCTTCCGGAAAGAACAGGTCCAGGTTCGCGTAATTGAGCGACCCCGCCGCGGTGATGAGATCCACCGTGCCATCGCCAAGCGGAATCGCTTCGGCAGTGCCTACGGCAAAGTCGGCCGACGGGTGCAAGCGCCGCCGCCCATTTCAACATGGCCTCGGCAGGCTCCAGCCCGATGCACTTCGTGGCAAATCCGCTGAGCGCCCTGGTGGAGACGCCCGCGCCGCAGCCCACATCGAGCGCACGTTGAAAGGGTTCCGTGCGCCCCAGGTCCTGATAAACGTGTTCGACTACACGGGGGTGAACGGGCGGCCGGGAGGTTGCATATCCGGCCGCCATCTCGTCTGTGCCAAAGGGATTCGACATCTGCGCGCTACAGTGTCTCGCCGCGGACCAGGTCCGAGTAGCTCTCGCGCTGCCGGATGACGCGCCATGTATCGCCTTCCACCAGCACTTCGGGCGCGCGGGGGCGTGAGTTGTAATTCGAACTCTGTACGAATCCATAGGCGCCCGCGGTCGCGATCGCCAGGAAATCGCCCGGCATGGCGTTGGCCATGGAACGGTCGCGAGCCAGGAAATCGCCAGTCTCACAGACGGGTCCCACCACATCCATGGTGACGGTAGGGCAATGCGTTCTTGCGCAGTGGAAGAATTTCGTGGTGCGCGCGATAGAGCGAAGGACGTATAAGATCGTTCATCGCCGCATCCACAATCAGGAATTCCTTGTCGCCGTTCGCCTTGCGGTAGAGCACCCGCGTGAGCAGCACACCGGCGGGTCCGACGATACTGCGGCCCGGTTCCACCATCACCGTCAGGCCGCTGGCCAGCAGACGGCTGGAAAGCGTCTGCACGAACGCGCCGATCTGCGGCGATTGCTCTCCCGCATGATAGGCCACGCCGAGTCCGCCGCCGAGATCGAGATGGCGGATCGGGTGTCCCTGGGCGCGCAACTCGTTGGCTAGCGCCAGCACCTTGTCCACCGCTTCGAGTATCGGACTCGGGTCCAGAATCTGCGAGCCGATGTGACAGCTCACGCCCTCCGCCACCAGATTGCGGAACTGCCGGGAACGTTCGTAGACGGCGGCAGCGCAGGCGATGGCGATGCCGAATTTGTGCTGGCTGAGGCCGGTAGAAATGTAGGGATGCGTCACCGCGTCCACATCGGGATTTACGCGGATGGAGAAGCCGGCCTTCCTGCCGAGGCGCGCGGCCTTGGCGTCGATCAGCGCGAGTTCGGCCTCGGATTCGCAGTTGAAGCTGTGTATGCCGCTTTCGAGCGCGTATTCCACTTCCGCGGCGGTCTTGCCGACGCCGGAAAAGACGATCTTTGAAGGGTCGCCGCCGGCCTGCAGGACGCGATACAACTCGCCACCGGAGACAATGTCGAAGCCCGCGCCGGCTCTCGCCAACATTCCAAGGATAGCCAGCGAGGAGTTGGCCTTCACCGCGTAGCAAACCGTGTGCGGCAGGGCTCCGAATGCCTCCGTGTACGCGGTGTAGTTCCGGCGGATGGCCTGGCTGGAATAGACGTAAGCCGGAGTTCCGGTCTGGTGTGCCAGGTCGGCCAGCGGGACCTGCTCACAATAGTAGTCGTTTTGCGAATAAGCGAACATTCTGGATAGATTTGGGGCTGAATTTCCAGTATGGCACAGCGAGCTAATCGGTCCCCGCTGACGCGTGAAGCTTGTTCAAGGCGGCGAGCGTTTCCTGCCAGTCCTGCGCATTCTTCTTGGTGGCGTAGGGAAGTCGAAGGTCCTGGTAGAAATCGAAGACGTTCTGAAGCAACGCGGGGTCGATGGTGGCCGGATCCTTTTGGGCCAGGTCGCGTGCCAGCTTGGCGTACGTATCGTCGGCCAGCCTGTATTCGGTCGGGCTGGTGAGCTTGCCTGTATCGAAATCGCGATCTTCCAGCGTGAGGCGATGAGCCATTTCCGCGGCCAGCAATTGTCGATACTCATCCATTGCGCGATCGAAGCTGGTTTCGAACAGAGCCGCGGTTTGTGGCGTGGGCGGTTGGAACGATAGCACCTTGAGCGGCCCGATCTTAGGCAGAATTCGAATGATGAATGCGAGGATACGCGCGCAGAGATCCGGCTTCTGATACTTGTCGTGCCACTCCTTGCGATAGCTCGCGTGAGAGAGATTGTAGACGAATTTGCGTTTCGAGACCTTGGGCCGGGCGGCGGCGAGTTCATGTTTCTTCATGTGCCACGCCGCGCGTGTCAGTTCGGGAATTACCACGCTGACCGAGTGCCGGTAGGTAGCCAGTGCCAGATCGAGATTGCCGAAGACATCGTCCAGATCGATCGAATAGGTGTCGCGGAAGGCGCGCTCCAGGACTTCTTTCTCCACCTCGAAACCGATAAAATCGTGGTACGACTGCGGCGCATAATTGCCCCTGGCAACCTGCGCCACGTCGAAGCTGAACTCCACCCTGAGATGTGAGGTCTTATCGTCGGCATAGGTCACCACCTTGCCGTATTTCTTTGCCAGCTTCGGATACTCGATAGGAACCGACCGGTTCACCGCGATACTATGCCCTTGCGTATCGGCCGCGTAGTGCGCCAGCGCGCCCAGCGCGAAGGCGAGTTCGTTCACGTTCTGCGCCTCGCGAATCAGGTTCAGGACAAAATCTCCGGAACGCACGTAATGCACCAGGTCGCTAAAATACTTGCTGCCGAAGGGATAATAACCCATGTCCTGGATGATGCATCCCCCATAAGCACTGGCATGCGCCCTGATCGAGCTCTTCGGGAGTGGATAGTGGGTACTGCTGTAGCAAGACGGGCCGGATATCGTGGTCCCAGGCAGCATCGACGATCGCCTCGTGGGTGAGAACCGAGTAGGCCTGGAGACGGGAAACGATCAGCAGGAGGAAAGCCAGACGTTCAAAAGAACACCACACGGCTTCATATCTAGCAATGCAGTGGCCATTGTAAATATGTGCTCCGCACCACAGCCGCGTGGGCCCGATGATGCGGAACACAGTTGTTCCCCGCTATCCGACAGCGAGGGTTGAAAGTTGCGCGTCCAGATCCGCCAGCGCCTTACTCAGAACGGCACGATAGCGAGGATTCTGTGCGTTTTCCAGATCCCGGACCACGCGGGTGCGGGACATGAGGATACTCTCTTTCTTGCGAAGCAAGTCGAGCGATTCTTCGGAGAGAACTTTGGCACGAGCAACGGCGCTGCGGTTCTCGGCCATGTCGATCTGCGCCTCGACCGACTTACTTTCCCAACCTCTGGCCATGCTTTCATTCTACGCCTGTAGTGCGCAAATTGGAAGGAGTCGTACAATTTTCCATCCCGATATGCCACCCTGTTTGTATGATTCGTGGTATCGCTCTCCTGCTGCTCGGCGCCCTTGGCGCCGCCGCGCAACTGCGTCCTCCGGCCGTTCCGCTGGTAGCGCACGATCCGTATTTCAGTATCTGGTCCATGTCCGACCACCTGAACGCCGACGGTACGAAGCACTGGACGGGCAAAGCCAACACGCTGACGGCCTACGCGCGCATCGATGGCAAGACCTATCGCATCATGGGCCGCGACCGGCAGGCGGGTAACGAGCTGGCCCAGACGCGGCTCGAGGTATTGCCAACCCGCACAATTTATGAATTCGCCGGCGCCGGCGCGACCATCGGCCTGACGTTTTTCACCCCCGCGCTGCCTGACGATCTTGACATTCTCTCCCGCCCGCTCACCTACATCCAGTGGACCGCCGCGTCCAGCGACGGGCGCGAGCACGACGTGCAGATCTATTTCGATGCCGCGAGCGATCTCGTAGTCAACACGCCGGATCAGCCCGTGCTGGCGGCGCGCTATCAGCTCGATGGCCTTCCCCTGTTGCGCATGGGCTCTCGCGAGCAGGGGGTGCTGGCCAAACGCGGCGACGACCTGCGCATCGATTGGGGCTACCTCTACCTCGCCGCCGATAAGGCCGAAGGCGTCACCACCTTCGCCGGCGACCGTGCCCAGGCGCGCGCCGCCTTCGACGCTTCGGGCCGCTTGCCGGAATCCGACGAACTCGGCGAAGCGCGCCGCGGAGGTCCGGTGCTGGCTTACGGAATCTCACTGGGAAAAGTGGCGGCCACGCCCGGCCTCGCGCTACCTGATGCTCGCCTACGACGATCTGTACGCCATCGAGTACTTCGAGCGCAAAGAGCGTGCCTGGTGGCGGCGCAATGGAGCGACGGCCGCCGACCTGATTCGTAACGCGCGCCGCGAGCACGGTGCACTGCTGGAGCGCGGACAGCGCTTCGACACCGAACTCATGGCCGACCTGCGCAAGGCGGGCGGCGAAAAGTACGCCCAACTCGCCGTTCTGGCCTACCGCCAGACACTCGCCGCGCACAAACTGGTGGCCGATGCCGACGGCACCGCGCTCTACTTCCCGAAGGAGAACTTCAGCAACGGCTGCATCGCCACCGTGGACGTGATCTATCCCAGCGCCCCGTTCGCGCTGCTCTTCAGCCCGCGTCTGATGAAGGCGCAACTGCAGCCCGTGATGGACTATGCGCGCATGGATCGCTGGCGCTTTCCATTTGCGCCGCACGATCTGGGCACGTATCCGCAGGCCAACGGGCAGGTCTACGGCGGCGGCGAACGCACCGAAGAGAACCAGATGCCCGTGGAAGAAAGCGGCAATATGCTGATCCTGCTGGCGGCGCTGGCGCGCGTGGAAGGCAACGCCGATTACACTGCGCGTTACTGGCCGCAAGTGACCAAATGGGCCGAGTACCTGCGCGAAAAGGGTCTCGACCCGGAGAACCAGCTTTCCACCGACGATTTCGCCGGCCATCTCGCGCACAACGCGAATCTCTCCATCAAGGCCATACTCGCGCTGGGCGCCTACGCGCAACTGGCCGGCATGACGGGTCACCCGCAGGACGCCGCGCGCTACCGCAAGATCGCCGAGGAGTTTGCCGGCAAGTGGAGCGGCCTCGCGGCCGAAGGCGATCACTACAAGCTCGCATTCGACAAGTCCGGCACGTGGAGCCAGAAATACAACCTGGTGTGGGACCAGTTGCTCGGCCTGAAACTCTTCCCCGCCGAGATCGCGCGCAAGGAGATTGCGTTCTACCTCACGAAGCAGAATCAATTTGGTCTCCCGCTGGACAATCGAAAGGATTACACCAAACTCGACTGGATCGTGTGGACCGCGACCCTCGCCGGGAACTCCGGCGATTTCGAGAAGATCGTCGCGCCGGCGTGGCAGTTCGCCAACGATTCCGCCAGCCGCGTGCCGCTCACCGATTGGTACGACACCAAGACCGCGAAACAGCAGGGCTTTCAGGCGCGATCGGTAGTCGGAGGTCTGTTCATCAAGATGCTGGCCGATCCGGCGATGTGGAAGAAATACAGCGCAAGGTAAGGCAGCTCACTTGAGCTGTTGCACCAACCGCACGATGCCCTCGCGAAAAATCTCCGGGGCTGTCAAAAGACTGACTACGAGATAAGCTTCATTTTCGAAATCGTAAAAGTAGCCGGGCTGCACCAGCACGTCGGCGCGCTCCAGTAGTTGGAGCGCCCACTTCTCTTCACTGTGGATTTGCGGCACCTGCAGCGTGATATACCAGCCGCCTTCCACGTTTAGAATATTGGCAGCGGACCCCGCCAGCGCGGCCCGTGCGAATGCGAGATTGGCCGCACAGCGTTCCTGAATCTGACGCTGCACCGTATCGC
This sequence comes from uncultured Solibacteraceae bacterium, assembly GCA_963792055.1. GTDB lineage: Bacteria > Acidobacteriota > Terriglobia > Bryobacterales > Bryobacteraceae > Solibacter. The sequence goes on from CAWBUV010000016.1 coordinate 540,734, forward strand.
CCGCTGCCAGCAGGCGCGCGGCAGCGCACTGCACCGGCGTGCTTACCGAGAGATACGTGTCGGCCACCCACTCCAGGTTTTCGCACGCCTTTGCGCGTAGCTCGGCGGGACCATTCACCACCATCCAGCCAAGCTTCATCTGCGGCAATCCTGCGACCTTGGAAAGGCCGCTCATGGAGAACGCCAGGCATTCATCGACGCCGGCCAGCGTGGTCACGCGGTCGTCATCTTCGGAGAGGCTGTAGTCGGCGAAGACTTCATCGGAAATCAGCGCGATATCCCGCTCGGCGCAGAACGCGGTGAGCCCGGCCAGTTCGCCGCGCTTCACGTAGCTGCCCGTGGGATTGTTCGGATTCACCAGCACGATGGCGCGGGTGCGCTGTGACACCGCCTTCTCCACAGAATGGCGGTCGATGCTCCAACTGCCGTGGTACCACAACGAGTACTGGCGCACTCTCACCGATTCCATGTCCGCCAGGAATTGAAAGAGCGGGTAGGAGGGCCGCGGCACCAGGATCTCATCGCCGGCGTTGGTCAGCAGCTTGAACAGGTAGGCGTAAGCCTCACTGGTGCTCGCGGTGAGGAGGATGCGTTCCACGGGCACAGTGTGGCCGCGCTCTGCATAGTAGGCGCTGACGGCTTCGCGAGCGGCGGTCATTCCGGCGGGCGCCGGCTCATATGCCAGCATCGTGGGGTCGTCAAACGCGCGGAGAATTTCCGCCGGATAGTGCAGGCCGGCATGGGTCGGATTGGATTCTGTAAGGTCGAAAATCCGCACCCCGGCGGCGCGTTTGGCGGCGAGGGCACGGGTCAGACGGTTTGTGTTCAGCTCCCAGTGGAAGCGGGCGGAAAACATGTGTCACCTGATTGTAGCCGCCCGCGTGCGGACTCTACTGCATCGGAATGGTGATGACGTTAGAGCCCTGCCCGTCTACCTTCACGGACACACTCAGCATGTTGCTGGCAACCAGGTCCGCAGGCAGCGGAACGTTGACCTGGTCCAGGCCCGCGAAATCCGATTGCACCCCGGCGTAAAGCACGGGGAGGGCCGTTCCATTCACCATGCACGTGACCGCTGCGGTTTCGGAGCGATTGCGGATTCCCGTTCCGTAGAGCACCAGATAGGCCGCACCGCTTTCGGCGTGCACCATCTGTGAAGCCCCGAAGATTCCGGGTGCAACGCGCGCGACGGTAACCGGCCACGTGGTGACCACATCGCCCCCCCGCAACAGCATCACTAGCGCGGCGCCGCGCGCCAGTCCCGCCGGCATGAGAAAGTTGACTTGCGAACGTGACACGTAAGACAGTCCCGCGGGGAAGACCGCGCCCGTGGCGTCGGCGATATTCACCGAAAGCCCGCCCAACGTCTGCGCCATCGCCGTCGCAACCACCGGCTTATCCGTCTCCAACAGTCCGCTACCGTACAGGCTGACCAGTTCTTCCGGAGCGAAATCCGGGGACGTTCCGCCGGCCGCATTGCGTACCGCCGGTAATACGATCGGATTGGATGTGCTGCCGGCAGATGCGGTGCTGCCCGAATAAACTGCCGAAATTGCGTGGCCGGCGATTTTCGCCGCATCAGCCGGCGCGAGCGCGAGGGTCGCTGTTCCATTGCCGGGCTGCGTGGTGCCGAGCGTCGCGCTTCCGGTGGTATCGAAGAACTGCACGCTGCCGCCAATGGCGGCGGGAGTCAATGCTGCCGTCAGTCGCAACTCCGTGATACTGGCCGACCACGTCAGAACGATGCTGCTGGCGGTGCGGCTGACCATCACCGTAAGCGGGGAAGAATGTGTGCCGTACCAGTTGGCATCGCCGCTGTAGATGGCGGAGATTGGATGCGCGCCGGCGCCCAGGTTGGAGACAGTCAGAGTTGCAGTTCGGGAGGTAAGCGTCGCCGTGCCGATGATGGCCGCGCCCTCCAGGAATTGTACGGAGCCCGTTGCCGCGGGAGCACCGGCCGGAGCTGGAGGCTCTAGCGTCGCGGTCAAGGTCACCGGCTGTCCGAAATCCACCGTTGTGGCGCTCGTCGTGAGTGCCAGAGAATCCGTCACCCGGGCCACGGTCTGTCCGAACCTCGCCGACGCGTCTGTGTTGCCGCCATCACCGCTATAGAACGCAAAGATATCGTGGCTGCCGACCGTCGTCAGAGTGGAAGTAACACTGGCTCGTCCCCCTATCAGCGTCGCGCTTCCCAGGGATCGCGAGCCATCCGCGAACTGAACGCTGCCTGTAGGTCCGGAACCCGTCACGGTTGCAATAAAGGTAACGGCCTGTCCGGGGAGAGAAGGGTTGTTGCTGCTCGTGATGTCCATGCTCGCGCCCGCACGCTCGTTGTTGCTGGTGAGCGACAAATCGGGAGACGTACTCGACACGAAAAGCGGGGAGTTGGCGGGAGTGAACACCGCCGACAGGCGATGGGGCCCGCTGGCGAGACTCGCGAACAAATTGGCTGTTGCGGCCAAAACTAAAGTGGTCGCGCTGCTTCCGATTACGACTCCATTGTCGTAGAACGTGACGGTCCCGGCAGGAGCGCCGGTATCTGCAGGATTCGGCGTGGTAACAGTTGCCGTGAGGCTGTATTGATGGGAAGCGCCCGTGGATGTGGCGGTGAGAGTGGTTGAAGTGGCAGCCGCTGTGCCACAAGCATTGGTGTCGAACAGCATTACTCCGGTAGCAGTGCTGACGAATCGGGGAACGGGCAATGTTGCACTCGGAAAGGCTGCGCCCGCGGCGGCAAATGCGGGTGGCGCCGGGGCGTAAGACCCGGCGAAGGTGGCCGACCCGCGGACGGTGCCACTCTGCGCCCAGATCACGAAGTACGCGTGCAGATCCCCCAACACTTCCCACACTGCGCTTGCACTGCCATTCACCACGGCAAGTTGGGCCGCCGGGATGCCTTCCAGCGTCTCGGTGGCGGCCATCGGGACGAAGGCGCCGGCCTCGTTCTGCACCAGTCGCGCTACGTCACTCGTGATGACAGGCATTGGGATGGCGCCTGCAAAGGCCACATTCCGCGTGCTCACAAAGATCTTGGTTCCGTTCGGGATATGGCTGATGGTCGCACGCAGTCTCGTACCCGCGTCAGCCAGTCCGACCTTGGCAAAATCCACGGTTGGAGCGGCCAGCATCGGATTATAGAATCCACTTTCGGTGTTATAGATACCCCCCGGCACGTTCTGGCTAACCGGCGCCGGCGAAGTCTCCGAATCTACGAACGCGGGATAGAAGCTCCGTCTCTTAAAGATGCCACCGCCAAGCGGGACAGCTTGAAAGATTCCAACCCGTTGCGCACTGTTGCATTGGGTCATGGAGAATCCGCCGTTGCCGGCAAGGCTGGAATTATCCGGCGAACGAAGGGAGAGATCCGCCCAGTTAGTAACCCATCCTACGGGGCGGTTCGACGCATCCGTAACTGGCACGGAAAGTGTGCCGCCGAAGAAAAGAATGCTGGCTGTTACCGGAAGCGGCGCTTGCGAGGGTGATACCGACAGCGTCGTGGCATTTACGCGCAGGTTCGCGATCCGAAAAATTCGAGGCACGGATGAGCTTGCCGGGTCGAAAGGCATGTTCGCGAAGGTCACCGTTTTCCCGGAGACCTGTCCGAGAAAAATGTTGGGACGCCCTGAGGTTCCATCATAGGTGCCCAGCCCTGTCCCTGTCCCCGTGATCGTGCATATTCCGTTTGGGTCGGCACACGCCAATTGCGTATTGCTCGTGTACAGCAGCCCGCTATTCGGCTCGTCGACAATCAATTCCACTTCCGACCAGTTGCCCGGGTAGACCCTGCTGGTGATGTCGGCATTCAGTACGACGCTTAGATTCACGGTGGGCAGTGGTGCGCCAAGGGCCGTCGGAGTACCTCCGACGCAAGCCAGGATAATGTCGCCGACGGTTTCGGTAAGTCCTTCCGCCCGGACCGTAGGCGAATATGGGACGGAGGTGACGCAGTTGAACGCTACGTTGCCTGACGGAGGTGGCGGACCGACTTGAGCCGAAGCGACTGGTATCAGGAACGCGCCAGAGATCAAGCTGGCGCAAGTGAGGAGGAACGAGGCCCGACTTTTCATGAAATATAAACAATAACAGGTATGATTATCCTGAAACCAGTACCGCAGCTACCATCCGGCCAATCTGTCCTCACATGATATGTTGGACTCAATGCCCAACGAGAACCCGTTTCAGGACCCGCTGCGCTTCGAACGCCGGGTCCCCGAGTGCGCCATCGTGATCTTCGGCGCCAATGGCGACCTCACCAAGCGCAAGCTGCTGCCCGCGCTCTACCGCCTGGCCTACGACCGCCGCCTGTCCGCGGGCTTCGCCGTCGTCGGCATCTCCCGCACCCCGCTGTCCGACGATGCAGTTCCGCGAGAAGATGCGCGAGCGCGTCGAGCAGTTCTGCGAGGACACCAAGCTTCGATCCGGACGTGTGGGCCGCCTTCGCGCGAGGGCCTCTTCTACGTGGCCGGCGACATCGACGATCCAGGCCTCTACCAGCGCCTGGCCGAACGCCTCGGGCGAGATCGAGAACGAGCCGCCACACCGGCGGCAACGTGCTGTTCTACCTCTCCACGCAGCCCAGCCAGTACGCGCCGATCGCGCACGGCATCGGCGCGGCGGGGCTGGGCAAAGGCAAGCGGCTGGCGGCGGCTGGTCGTGGAGAAGCCCTTCGGGCACGATCTCGCCAGCGCGCGCGAACTCAGCGACCGCCTGCACGAGGTCTTCGACGAATCCGACGTCTACCGCATCGATCATTACCTGGGCAAGGAGACCGTGCAGAACATCCTGGCCTTCCGCTTCGGCAACGGCATCTTCGAGCCGCTGTGGAACCGCCGCTACGTGAATCACGTGCAGATCACGGCCGCGGAATCGATCGGCGTGGAGGGCCGCGGCGCCTATTACCAGGAAGCCGGCGCGCTGCGCGACATGATCCAGAATCATCTGCTGCAGGTGATGGCCACCATCGCCATGGAGCCGAGCGCCAGCTTCCGGGCCACCTGCGTGCGCGACGAGCGCTCCAAGCTGCTGCGCTCCATCCGCCCCATGACAGCCCGACGAGGTGCTGCCAGAACGCGGTGCCCGGCCAGTACGGCCCGGCGCGCATCGGCGGCAAGGATGTTCCCGGGCTTCCGGCAGGAAGCCGGGCGTGGATCCGCAGACTCGCAGACCAACACCTACGCCGCCGTCACCTTCTTCGTGGATAACTGGCGCTGGGCCGGCGTGCCGTTCTACGTGCGCACCGGCAAGCGCCTGCCCAAGCGCGTCAGCGAGATCGCCATCCAGTTCAACTCGGCGCCGCTCGCATCTCTTCAACCAGGATCCGGCGAGACGTCAGCGCCAACCTGCTGATCCTGCGCATCCAGCCCGAGGAAGGCATCTCGCTGAAGTTTCTCTCCAAGCGGCCCGGAGCCGGCATGACGCTGCGGCCCGGTCTCGATGGATTTCAACTACGGCTCGAGCTTCGGCGAGCGCTCGCCCTCGGCCTACGAGACGCTGCTGCTCGACGCCATCGTCGGCGACGCCACGCTGTACACGCGGCAGGACATGGTGGAGGCGAGTTGGAGCGTGGTGGAGCCGATCCAGAACGTGTGGCGCGAGACCAAATTCGATTTCCCCAACTACGCCGCGGGAAGCTGGGGACCCGCCGCCGCCGACGAGATGCTGGCCCGCCGCGGCCACGTCTGGAGGAAACCGTAATGAGCGCCACCGTCGCGCCCGAACGCATTTTGCAGGAGCTGGCCGACGCTCTGGACGTCAGGCAAGGCAAGCAGGGCGATCGGCGGGCGTGCTGCGCGCCTGCTCCATGACGCTGCTGGTGATTGCCGAAGCCGTCCGACGATGCCGCCGGCGCTCGGCGAGACCGTGGCCGCGCTGATGCCCGAGCATCCCAGCCGCACCATCCTGATTCGCCTGCAGCGGCGATGGCGAGCGCGCGCTCAGCGAGCGCGTCTATCCGCAGTGCTGGATGCCCTTCGGCCAGCGCCAGCAGATCTGCTGCGAGCAGATCGAGATCACCGCGAGCGATGCCGCGCTGGCCGATCTGCCCTCGGTCATGCTGCCCGCTGGCCGTGCCCGACCTGCCGGTGATTCTGTGGTGCCGCAGTCCGCGCCTGGCGCAGCGGCCGGAATTCGGCGCGATCGCGCGCGATGGCCACCAAGGTGGTGATGGATAGCGCGGCGGCCGGCGATGCCGCGGAGGCCTTACGCTCGCTTGGCGGAGGGCGTGCGCCGCGGCGGCATACTGGCCGACCTGGCCTGGACGCGCCTGACGCGCTGGCGCGAGACGCTGGCGCGCGTCTTCGAGAATCGCGACACCGCTGAGCGCGCCTTCCGAAGTCGACGAGCGTGCAGGTGCGCTTCGGGCCGGGCTACGAGACCGCTGCCTGGTACCTGGCGGCGTGGGCCATGAACGCGCTCGGGTCGGTGAGGTCAGGTGGTGACGCCGGCGGTTGCGCCGGCAGGACGAATCGCTGCGGCTGGAACTCTCCGGCGGCACGTTCCGTGTGGAACTCTCGCGGCAGGACGAGCGCCTGGTGACGGTGATCAACGAGCAGATCCAACTGCACCAATCTGCCGCGGCCTACCGATTATCTGCTGATGCGCGAGGAACTGGGCATCGTGCGCCGCGACTCGGTTTTCGAAGCGCACTCTGGCGTCGGCGGCGCGGCTTGCGGTATCGTCCTCGCAGAGCAATCATGAGCGTGCACTGGCACAAACTGCCCGACCCGAATGCGCAGCCGCCGAAGCCGGCGCGCATCACATCATCGGCCTGCTGGAGGAAGTCCTCTCCGGCCAGGACTTCGCCACTTTCGCCGTGTCCGGCGGCTCCACGCCGAAGCTGATGTTTCAGAAGCTGGCGGCGACGCGCTTCCCGTGGGACAAGGTCCATATCTTCTGGGTGGACGAGCGCTGCGTCCCGCCCACCGATGCCGCGAGCAACTACAAGCTGGCCGACGATTTCCTGATTCATCCGGCGCACATTCCGCGCGCGCAAGTGCACCGCGTGCTGGGCGAACTGACGCCGGAGACGGCGCGCCCAACGATACACCGACGAGATCCGCGAATTCTTCGGCTTGGAAGAGGGCGAGATGCCGCGCTTCGATGTCGTGCATCGCGGCATGGGGCCGGACGCGCACACCGCGAGCCTGTTTCCCGGCGAGCCCCTGATCGACGATCGCGAAGGCATCGCGGCTGCGGTCTATGCGGAGAAGTTTCACCAGTGGCGCGTGACGCTGCTGCCGGGCGCGTTGCTGGCGGCGAAGCACACCGTATTCGTGGTGGCCGGCGACGATAAGGCCGAAGCGGTGCGCGCCGTGTTCCACGAGGAGTACGACCCGAAGAAGTACCCCGCGCAGATCGCCTCGCACCACGGCCGAGGAGTCACTTGGTTCCTGGATGAAGCGGCCGCCCGGCTGATGGATTGATCTCCCCCCAAAAACAAAACGGCCCCGCGAGCCGAAACTCACGGGGCCGTCAGTTGACTTCGCGGATTACTGTGCTACAGCCTGAGCGACACCGGCCTGACTCTTCAGGGCGCCGGCTTTGTCGGTGGCTTCCCAAGTGAACGTATCTTCGGTCCGCCCGAAGTGGCCGAACGCCGCCGTCTTCCGATAGATCGGACGCCGCAGGCGCAGCGTGTCGATGATGGCGCGCGGCGTCAACTCGAAGTTCGCCCGCACCAGTTCCGTGAACTGCGCATCCGGAATCACGCCCGTGCCGAACGTGTTCACCATGACGGACACCGGCTCCGCCACGCCGATGGCGTATGCCAGCTGCACTTCGCAGCGCGAAGCCAGTTTCGACGCCACCAGGTTCTTGGCGATGTAGCGCGCCATGTAGCACGCCGAGCGATCGACCTTCGTCGGATCCTTGCCGCTGAACGCGCCGCCGCCGTGGCGGCCCATGCCGCCGTACGTATCCACGATGATCTTGCGGCCCGTCAGTCCCGTATCGCCGTGCGGTCCGCCGACTACGAACCGGCCGGTCGGGTTGATGTGATACTTGGTCTGCTCGTCCACCATGTCCGCCGGAACCACGACGTCGATGATGTGCTTCTGCACTTCCTCGCGCAGGTCTTCGGTGGAGATCTCCGGGCTGTGCTGCGTGGAAATCACCACCGCTTCGATGCGCTTCGGCTTGTTGTCCACGTACTCCACCGACACCTGGCTCTTGCCGTCGGGCCGCAGGAAGTTCAGCAGGCCCTGCCGCCGCGCGTCGCTAAGTTGCCGGCACAGCTTGTGCGCCATCATGATCGGCAGCGGCATGAGCTCGGCCGTCTCGTCGCACGCGTAGCCGAACATCAGGCCCTGGTCGCCCGCCCCGCCCGTATCCACGCCCATCGAGATATCGGGCGATTGCGACTGGATCAGGTTGTGCACCCCGCAGGTGTGGGAGTCGAAGCCGTAGGTGGCGTCGTTGTAGCCCACGTACTCGATGGTGCCGCGCGCGATGCGCTGTACATCCACATAGGTCTTCGTGGTGATTTCGCCGGCGACGATGCAGGTTCCGGTCGTAACCAGAACTTCGCAAGCCACGCGGCCCATCGGGTCGTCCGCCAGGACAGCGTCCAGAACGGCGTCCGAAATCTGGTCGGCGATCTTGTCCGGGTGCCCTTCGGTCACCGATTCCGACGTAAAAATATGTCTTTGATTGTCTGCCAAGGGATGTCTCCAGTCTTTCTAATACCGATAATTCTCGGCCTTATACGGACCTTCCACCGGTACGCCCAGGTATTCGGCCTGCTTTGCCGTCAACGTGGTCAGCTTCACGCCGATCTTCTCCAGGTGCAGGCGCGCCACCTCTTCATCCAGCTTCTTGGGAAGAGTGTACACACCCACTTTGTACGTGTCCTTATTCTTCCACAGATCGAGCTGTGCCAGCGTCTGGTTGGCGAAGCTGTTGCTCATCACGAAACTCGGGTGGCCCGTGGCGCAGCCCAGGTTCACCAGCCGGCCCTCGGCCAGCACGAAGATGCTGTCGCCGCCCGGGAACGTGTACATGTCCACCTGCGGTTTGATGTTGGTGCGCTTGGCGTCGCTCTCGTTCAGCCGGTCCATCTGGATCTCGTTGTCGAAATGCCCGATGTTGCACACAATCGCCTGGTCCTTCATCTTCCGCATGTGTTCCAGGGTGATGATCTCGCAGTTGCCCGTGCACGTCACATAGATATCGCCGCGGCCCAGGGTATCTTCGATCGTGGTGACTTCGAAGCCTTCCATCGCCGCCTGCAGCGCGTTGATGGGGTCGATCTCGGTCACGATCACGCGCGCGCCCATACCGCGCAGCGAATGCGCCGAACCCTTGCCCACATCGCCGTACCCGCAGATCACCGCGACCTTGCCCGCCACCATCACGTCGGTAGCGCGCTTGATGCCGTCGGCCAGCGATTCGCGGCAGCCGTAGAGGTTGTCGAACTTGCTCTTGGTCACCGAATCGTTCACGTTGATCGCCGGAACCAGCAGCTTGCCCTGTTCCTGCATCTTATAAAGACGGTGCACGCCGGTCGTGGTCTCTTCGCTGACCCCGCGCCATGCCGCCACTACTTTGTGCCAGCGCTGGGGGTCTTCCGCGTGAACCTGTTTGAGCAGGTCTTTGATGACCTTCTCCTCGTGGCTGCCCGAGGGGCTGTTGACCCAGTCGCTGCCGTCTTCGAGCTCATAGCCTTTGTGGATCAGCAGCGTCACGTCGCCGCCGTCGTCCACCACCAGTTCCGGACCGTTTCCGCCGGCGTGGCTGAGCGCCTGATACGTGCACCACCAGTACTCTTCGAGGGATTCGCCCTTCCAGGCGAACACCGGCACGCCGGCCGCGGCAATCGCAGCCGCCGCGTGATCCTGCGTGGAGAAGATATTGCAGCTCGCCCAGCGCACCGTGGCGCCGAGATCGACCAGCGTCTCAATCAGGACGGCGGTCTGAATCGTCATGTGCAGCGAACCGGTGACGCGAACTCCGGCCAGCGGCTTGGCTTCGGCGTACTTCCGGCGGATCGACATGAGGCCGGGCATTTCGTACTCGGCGATGGAGATTTCCTTGCGGCCCCAATCGGCCAGTGCGAGATCTGCCACTTTATATTCGGCGGCGGTTTGGTTGACTGTTGCAGTGCCCATCTTTTTGTCTCTCTCCAACTTCCCTCGTATCAAGAAATCTTGATACATTGATATTAGCCTTGTTTTTGCCATGGCGTCAATCCTCAAATCCCTGCAGGCTGGCGGCCGATCCCAACCGCCTCCGCGTGCTGCTCCTGCTCGAACAGGAGGAACTGTCCGTAGCCGAACTCCAGGAGATTCTGTCCAAGGGCCAGAGCCAGATTTCCACCCACCTCTCCCAACTCAAACAGGCCGGCCTGGTGGAAGACCGGCGCATGGGAAAGAACTCCTTTTACCGCCTCACCGCATCCCGCCGAACTGATGGAGCTTTTCCGCCAGGCCGCGGTGGAAATTCCCGAAGCCGCGCAGGACCAGGAGGCCCTGCGCCTCGCCCTGCAGAAAGCGCCGCGACAACATGCGCCGCTACTTCGACGAGCTGGCCGGCAAGTTCGGCCGCCAGTATGTTCCCGGACGCTCCTGGAAGGGAATCGCGGAGGCGCTGCTTGAAGCTGATGCCGCCCATGGTGATCGCCGACCTGGGCGCGGGCGAGGGCACCATCTCGCAACTGATGGCGCAGCGCGCCAAGAAAGTCATCGCCATCGACAATTCCGAGAAGATGGTGGAATTCGGCGCCGAACTGGCGCGCAAGCACGATATCGCCAACCTCGAATACCGCCTGGGCGATCTGGAAGATGTGCCGATCCGGAGCGGCACGGTGGACCTGGCATTCCTCAGCCAGGCGCTGCACCACGCGGTCCACCCCGAGCGGGCGATCGGCGAGGCATGGCGCATTTTGAAGCGCGGCGGCCGCATCGCCATCCTGGATTTAAGCCGCCATCATTTCGAAGAAGCCCGCGAGATGTACGCCGATCTCTGGCTCGGCTTCACCGAACTGGAAATCGAGCGCTACTTGAAGGCGGCAGGCTTCAAGAATGTGGAGACGGCCGTCGTCTATCGCGAGCAGGAAGCCCCCTACTTCGAGACGATGCTGGCCACCGGAGAGAAGTAGCCCGCGCACCGCGAATGCGCTAACTTGAAGGTATGACTGGATTGCTGGAAAAGGCGCTACAGCGCATCGAGGCTCTGTCTAGTGAAGACCAGGACGCACTGGCCTCCCAGATCCTTGAGACTCTCGATGATGAAGAGGCATGGACCCGCCAATTTCGTGAGAAGCCCGAAGTTCTGAGATCGCTGGCCCAGGAGGCGATTGACGAGCACCGCAGAGGGGAAACGCGCCCGCTAGACGAGCTCATTGGATGAAGTCCTTCACCTCGCGGCGGTTTCGCGAAGCGTACGCGAACCTCCCCGAGCCAGTTCGTCGGCAAGCTCGACGAGCCTATCGGCTGTTTCGGCAGGACCCTCGCACCCCGGCTTGAACCTTAAGAAGGTCGACCACAACAACGATGTTTACTCCGTGCGGGTCGGCCGTGGCTACCGGGCACTAGGTCGATTAGATGGCTCGGACATGGTTTGGTTTTGGATCGGCCCGCATGACGAGTACGACAAAATGATCTGACCGGGTATTGCACTCCTCACCTCTTATACCCGATCATCCGCAGAAACCCGCGCCGCTTCTCCGCATCTTCCGCGCCCTCGACGCCCTTCGGCACAGACCCATCGATCACGCCCAGCACGCCGCGACCCTGTTCGCTCTCCGCCACCACCGCCTGCACCGCGTTCGCCGTCGCGCAGAAGATCGAACACACCTCGGGCACATCCTTGATCCGCCCGAGCACGTTGATCGGGTAGCCGTCCGTCATCACCACCACGAAGATGTGCCCCGCCGCCACCGCGCTCGCGTTCTTCGCCGCCAGCGCCTTCAGCGCCTCGTCGTTGCCGTCCACGCGCGTCAGGCACGGCCCCGATGCCTCGTTGAATGCCACGCCGAACTTCATCTGCGGCACCGTATTCACGATCGCCTCGTAAATGTCCTCCACCGTCTTGATGAAGTGCGATTGCCCGAGAATCAGGTTGCCGCCCTCGGGAATCTCCAGCGGAACGAGTTTCAGATCCATTACTGAAACACCTCCGCCAACCGGCACTACCTTGATATCGTCTGCCTTCAATCCAAGCGGCCACTTCACCACCGATTTGTCTTCCTCGGTGATCTCCTTCGGCTTCGGCGAATTGTACGTCATCGGCGAGGCATCGTCGCTCGCCAGTTGCCGCTTCAGTTCCTCGCCATTCCGCGTCACCGCCGCGATCACCACGCGGTCCGTCCGGATATACTGCTTGATCACCCGGTTCACGTCCGCCAGCGTCAGCTTGGCAAGCCGCGTCTTCAGGTACTCGTTGTACGGTGGGATGCCGTAGAACAGGCTGTCGATCGCGTATCCCAGTTCCGCCCGCTTGGTCCGCGTCAGCACGTTGACATATTTGCCCAGGAACTCCCGCGTGCGATCGAACTGCTCCTGCGTCAGGCCGTTCTTGTTCAACTTATCGAGCTCGAACAGCGCCAGCCGCAGCGCAAACTTCGCCGTCGGCGGCTCCACCGGACGGATCCACACCTGGAAGATCTGCTGGTGCCGCGCCAGGTTCGGCTGCGGCTCCATCAGGAACATGCCGCGCGGAAAATACTCGATGTACGCGTAATCGCCGTAGTTCAAGCCGCGCTTCTCGCGCATGCGGTCGTACAGCACGCCGCTGCTCATGCGATGCTGCCCCAGGTAACTCGATACCAATAGCAGCGCCGCATAATCCGGCTGCGCCCGCGTCACATCGATCGGATACCCGATCGAGTACGCCACGCTTCGCGTATCCTTGTCCACGATCACGGCCCGCGATTTTTCGACCGCCGCCGGCGCCGAGATGCGAGGCTGCGGACCCGCCGCCGCCGGCAGCACCTGGAAATCCTTCTTCATTGCCGCCAGAAACTCCGCCGGATACCCGCCCGCGATTCCGAGAATCAATTGCGACTGGCTGTACTGGCTCTTGTAAAACGCCTTCACATCGTCCAGCGTGATCTTCTCCAGCGACGAAACGGTGCCGCCGTTCAGGTGCCCGTAGGGCGTGCCCTGGTAGATCGTCTCGTACAGCACCTCCTTGCCCAACTCCTCATCGTTGTTACCGCGCAGTTGCACCTTGATCGCGTTGATCGCGGCGTCCTTGACGCGCCGGAAATCGTCTTCCCGCCAGCCTGGCGTCAGCAGCATGCCGCGCAGTAGCTTGTAATACTCCGCCAGATTGTCCACGTGCGTGGCGCCGCCGAACGAGCGACATTTCCTTGTCCACTTGCGCGTTCACGCCGGCCGCCATCGGGAACAGCGCGTCCGCCAATCTGCTTGTACGTCAGGTCCTTCGTGCCCCCGTCGGCGATCATCTGCGCCGTCAGATACGCCAGTCCCGGTTTGTCCGCCGGGTCCGCCGCCGACCCCGTCGTGAACACGATCCGGAACGTCACCAGCGGCGATTTGCCGGGCAACGCCACCGTGCGAATCTGCGCCGCCTGCGCACGCCGCCAGAATCAACAACCACCCGACTACCCTCACTTCGCACCCCCGGGTCCCGGTCAGCGTGACAATCGTGCGATTCTTCTCCACCAGGTATCTTCGCCGCCTGCCTGAACATCCTCCGGCGTCAACTTCGCATACTGATCGTAGAGCGCGTTCATGGTCTCCGGTGTCCGCTTCAGCGCCACGTAATAGGAGAGAATCTGCGCGATCGTGTCGCTGTTATCCATACTCAACGCCACCTGATAGCGCAGCCGCTTGCGCACCGTATCCAGCCGCGCCGCGTCCACCGGCTTGTCCTGGAACGCCTTCACCGTCTCCAGAATCCGGTCGCGCACGTAGTTCAGATCCTCCGCCTTCTTCACCCGCGCCGTGATCTCGAACAGCGAGGGATCGACGCTTCCCGGCGCATTCCGCCGAAACCGCATCCGCCTTCTGCTCCTGCACCACCAGCTTCTGGTAAAGATCGCTCGTATTGGAGAACGCGAGGTAAGACAGGGCGTCCAGGGCGGCCGTCTCCTTCGTGGCATCGTTGTACGCCGGACCCTTGAAGCCGATGGTGACGATCGGCAGCGTCGGACTCGGCCAATCCACGTGCGCCGTGCGCGGCGCCGTTCTGCGCGGGCTCCACCGGAATCTCCGGCTTGTAGCTGCCGCGCTTCCACTCGCCCCAGTATTTGTCCACCAGCGCGCGCACGGCCTTCGCCTTCACGTCTCCCACCACGATGATCGTGGTGTACTCCGGCCGGTAATAGCGGTCGAAGAACTTGAGGCTGTACTCGTACTGGTTGGGCATGTCCTGTATGTCTTTCAGGAATCCCATGGTGGTGTGCTTGTAAGTGTGCTTGTCGAAAGCCGTGTCCTGCATCACCTCGTTCAGCTTGCTGAAGGGCGAGGCGCTGTTCTTGTTGTACTCGCCTAGCACCGCCAGGCTCTCCGTCTTGAACTCCGGCTCGGCGTACTTCAGATGCTGGAAGCGGTCGGCCTCCATCGCCAGCACCGTCTCCAGATCTTCCTTGGAAAATGTCGTGTGATACACCGTGAGATCGTCGCTCGTCGAAGCGTTCGAAGACGCCCCGATGCGATTCAACGTCTGGTTGTACTTCTCCGGCGGGTACTTCTCCGTCCCACGGAACATCAGGTGCTCGAACAGGTGCGCGAACCCGGTGTGGCCGGGCTCCACTTCATTGCGCGACCCCGTCTGCACCACGATGTACACCGCGACAATGTTGGCGTAATCCGTCGGAACCGTGACCAGGCGCAGGCCGTTCGGCAGGTCTTCCTGCGAAAACTCGTAGGGAAATACCTTTTGCGGCTGGGCGGCCCAGGCCAGGGCGGCGCATCCCAAAAGCAGGCAGAATTTCGTGAGCATCAATACTATTCTATGATCCCCGCCCACGGGCCGCGGGCCTGCTCCAGCCGGATGGCCATTTCCAGCAGCATCTCGTCCTCGAACGGCCGCCCCATCAACTGTATGCCGATCGGCATTCCTGCGCTCGAAACTGCCATCGGAATGGTCACCGCGGGCAACCCCAGTACGTTCGCGATCACCGCCGGCATCCCCGCCTGAAACAGACCGATCTCCTTGCCCTCCACCTGCCACCGGCTCTCCCCGTGCCGGAACGCCGCGATTCCAAACACCGGCATCAGGATAAACGGTACGGACTCCATCTGCCGCAGCATTGCCGCCCGCATCGCCGCGGACGCCGCCAGGTTCTGCAGCGCCGCTTGGGCCGTAAGCTCTTTGCCCACCTCCAGCCACTGGTTGAAGAAGAAATTCCAGAGGTTCGGCGCCCTCTCCAGGCCCCGCGGCTCGAATGCGTCCACCGTGAATCCCAGCTCGCCCGCGAACGCCGCCGCCTTCCGCACCGCTGCCCGGATCTCCGGGTCCACCGGCACGCCGTAGAACTGCTCCCACACCCCGATCCGTATCCCGTCCACCACCGGCTCGCGCAGCGGCGCCGGCACGGAGAACACGTCCTGACTGTCATACCCCGCGAGCACCGAAAACAGCAGCCGCAGATCCGCCGCCGTTCGCGCCATCGGCCCCACCACCGTCACCAGTCCCGCGGGATAGCCAAGCGAAGGAACATGTCCGGTGCCCGGTATCCGCCCCGGGGTCGGCTTCAGTCCCGCGATCCCGCAAAAGTGCGCGGGCATGCGTATGGAGCCGCCGCCGTCGCTCGCCACTCCGCCAGCCGAGCACAGCGCCGCGATCGCCGCCGCCTCCCCGCCGCTCGAGCCGCCAGGTGTACGAGTCAAATCCCAGGGATTGTTGGTGCGCCCCGTGATGGCGTTGTCCGTGTCGTAGCGCCTCAACATTTCCGGCGTGTTCGTGCGCCCCAACACGATCGCCCCCGCCGCCCGCAGGCGCGCCACCACCGTAGCGTCGCGCGCCGCCGGCGTCTCCGGCCGTTCCAGCGACCCGATCCGCGTCGCCATGCCTGCCATGTCGAAGCTGTCCTTCACTGTCAGCGGGACACCGTGCAGCAACCCTCGCGTGCCGCTGCGTTCCAGCGCGCGCGCCGTCTCCCGAGCCTCATCCGCCAGCACTGTGACGAATGCGTTGATCGACGGATTGCGCTCTTCGATCCGCTGCAGGTGCGCCTCCACCAGTTCCAGCGGAGAAATCGCTCCCTCACGCACCATCGACACCATCAGACAAAGAGACGACCGGTAAGGCACCAGAGAATTGTGCCACAAGCCGCCCGGCCTCGTGGCACTGCGATGATAGAATTCCAACATGTTGGAACAGCCTCTGAAGCTCTCCGCCGTCATACTCCTGTCGGCGTCCGCCGCCCTCGGCCAGGCCGACAAGCCTCCGGCCGCCGTCGTCGCAGGCATTCCGGTCAACTACGAAGAGGCGCGCGTTGGCGATTACAAGTTGCCCGACCTGCTGCTGCTGTCCAACGGCAAACCGGTCCGCGACGCCAAAACCTGGAATGAAAAGCGCCGCCCCGAGATTGTCCGCCTGTTCGAAGAGAACCAGTACGGCCGCAGCCCGGGACGTCCCGCCGCGATGAGCTTCGACGTCTTTGACAAGGGCACGCCCGCGCTCGACGGCAAAGCCGTGCGCCGCCAGGTCACCATCTATTTCTCGGCGGACAAAGCGGGCCCGAAGATGGACCTGCTCGTCTACGTGCCGGCCAACGCCACCGGGCCCGTTCCCCTGCTGCTGAATCTGAGCTTCTCTGCAAATGCCACCACCGTCAACGATCCAGGCGTCAAAGCGGGCGAGGTCTGGGGCCGCGACAAGAAGAAGGTTCCCGCCGGACAAGGCCCGAACTTCGGCAGGATCAACGTCGCGCGCCTGATGGATGCGGGCTTCGGCTTCGCCACGGTCTACTACGGCGACATCGATCCCGATTTCCTGGGCGGGGTACCCCACGGCGTGCGTGCGCTTTATCTGAAGCCCGGCCAGACCGAACCAGCGCCCGATGAGTGGGGCTCCATCTCCGCCTGGGCCTGGGGCTTGAGTCGCGCGATCGACTATCTGGAGACCGATAAAGGCGTGGACGCCAAACGTGTCGCCATCCTCGGCGTATCGCGTCTGGGCAAGACCGTCATGTGGGCCGGCGCCCACGATCCGCGGATCGCGCTCGTCATCGCCAGTTGTTCCGGTGAAGGCGGCGCTGCGTTGAGCCGCCGCAACTATGGCGAGACCATCGCGCACCTCACGGAACCGACGCGCTATCCCTATCAGTTCGCCGCCAACTATGCCAAATACGCCAACAAAGTGGACCAGTTCCCCGTCGACGCGCACATGCTGGTCGCGCTGATCGCCCCGCGGCCGGTCCTGCTACAGACCGGCGACAAAGACTTCTGGTCGGATCCCAAGGGCGAATTTCTAGCCGCCGTGGCCGCCGGCCCCGTATATCGCCTGCTTGGCAAGCAGGGTCTGGACACCGACCAGATGCCGCCAGCCGGTACACCCATCCTGCACACCATCGGCTACTACATGCACGCCGGCGGCCACGGCACTATCCCCTCCGATTGGGATCAGTTCCTCGCCTTCATGCAGATGCACCTGTAACCCAAACACTGATCACTGCCGCCCGACCGCCAGATGATGAAAATGCATGTGCGGCAGGTTGGCAGCCTGCGGACCGATTGCCAATCGGTCCTGGCGAGCCGCGCTCGCCAAGTCATGTCCCGCAATGACTTTCAACGGAGCGCTGGAAATCTCCCCATCCCAAACCCAACCCCACCTCACTCATGCCGTACCGCCGTCATCGGATCGATTCGAGAAGCCTTTCTCGCCGGAACATAACCCGCCACCAGCACAGCGCCCAGCAGAATGACCACCGCCAATACCAGTGCCCCCGCACTATTTGCCTTCACACCAAAAAGGAAAGACTCCACGAATTTCGAGATGCCGAGCGCCGCCGGCACACCCATCGCAAGCCCCACCGCCGCCAACACGAATACCTGCCGCAGCACCATCCACACGACGGTGCCGCGCTGCGCTCCCAGCGCCATCCGAACCCCAATCTCACCCGTCCGCCGCGCAACCGTATATGACATCGTGCCGTAAAGCCCGACGCACGCGATCAGCAATGCCAGAATCGCGAAGGTCGTACAGAGCTTCGCGAAGATAATCTCCTGATTCATCGTCTGATCGATCTGGGCCGCCTGTGTTCTCACATCCGTCACCGGCACGCGCGCGTCCGCCTCGCTCACGATTCCCCGCACCGTGTTGACGTAGCGAAGCGGGTCGCCCCTGGTGCGTAGGGCGAACGTCATCTCCTCCACCGGATAGTATGAGCCCTGGTCGAACGGGAGGTATGCGATTTCCCGGAATTTACCCTTTAACGCGCCATAGCGCACGTTGCTCGCGACGCCCACGATCTCGACATCCCGGTCTCCCAAGGGTAGCCGGCGACCAACGACGATATGCTGACCGATCGGATTTCGATCGGGGAAGTTTTTCTTGACATACGCTTCGCTCACCACCGCGACCGGCTGAGAGCCAGGCTGGTCGCGTTCGTCGAACGCGCGCCCCAACACCACCGGGATCTGCATCGTCCTGAAGAAATCGGGGGCGGTCATCAAAATATGAGTCGACCCTTTTCGCTCCTGGCCCACCGGCACGACTGGGCTCGCCCATGTACCTTCTCCCAGCAGCGGCGAGTGGGAGGCGCTTGCGCCGCGTACCCCTGGAATCGCCCGGAACCGCCTTTGCAAATCGCTATAGAACGTGAGGATCTCCGGATCCCGGTGTCCCGCCTGCCGCGCGTTCAACCGGAACAGCAGCACGCTCTCCCGGTTGAATCCCAACTGGATCGATTGCAGATTCGACAGAGTTCGCACGAACAGTCCCGCCGCAACCAGCATCAGCAGCGAAATGCCGATCTGGGTCACCACCAGTAACTGGCTCAGGCCGGCGCGCCGAAAAGAATGCCGTGCAGTTGGCTGGCCGCCTCGCGCTTCTTTTAGGGCGGGAATCACATCTACCCGCGTCGATTGAAGCGCCGGCGCGAGTCCGAACAGCAGTCCCGTGAGCAGCGACAGCGCAATCGTCACGCCCAGCACGTGCCAGTTCAACGTTGGACGCAAAGTGAAATCTTCTCTTCCGTTCGCCAGCAGGAACGTAAGAAAGCGAATCCCCCACATTGCGAATGCGACTCCCAAGGCGCCGCCGATCGCCGCCAGCAGCACACTCTCCGTCAGAAGTTGGCGGATCACGCGGAATCGCCCCGCGCCCATGCTGAGCCGCACCGCCATTTCGCGCCTGCGCGCCGCCGCTCTCGCCAGCAGCAGGTTCGCGATATTGGCGCATGCAATCGCCAGGATCAGCCCCACCATCGCCAGCAGTACGTACAGCGGCTTCGAGTACTGCCGCCGCAGCGTATTCAGTCCCGTCGCGCCCTCCCGGATCTAGAAGCTCGGGAAGCGTCGCGCGCTCGCGATCGTTCGCCGTGCTGTCAACCCATTGGTGAAACACCGGACCCAGCGCGGCCTGCGCTTGCGTCAGGCTTACTCCCGGGCGCAAGCGCGCCATCATTTCGAGCCAATAGAAGTTCTGATCGAGATATGCCTGGGGATCGGTCGCTCTTGCCCTTAGCGGAAGCAGCAGATTGGTGTGCAGCGGAATGTAGAAATCCGGCGCCGCTGCAGGATCGACGCCAAAGAATCCCGGAGGTGCGACTCCCGCCACCGTGAACGGAACATTATTGATCAGGATGGATTGGCCGGGTGCACTCGCTGCATCGCCGAAACGCCTTTGACTAAATGCGAAACTCAGAACCGCGATCGGCGTCGCGCCCGCCCGGTCGTCATCCGGAATAATCACGCGCCCGGCAGCCGGCGATACCTCGAGTCCCCGAAAATAGTCCCCTGAGACAAACTCGCCGCTGGCCTGCTCGGCCTGCGTCTTCACCATCACGTTCACCTTGCGTGTGGGATAGTAAGCGAAAACGCTCGAGAAAAGCGCCTCAGAGTTGGCCCGCATGAGCTCGAAGGCCGGGAAAGGAAAGATGCCGGAGACCTCCTTCCATTTGCGATCCTCCCACGTGCTCCCGCTCATACCCCGCATCACGAAATCGCGTCCGGTTGGGTTCGCGCCCCAGTTCAATACGGCCAGCGACTCGGGATCGGCGACCGGCAGCGAGCGCAGCAGCAGCGAATCCATAAAGCTATAGATCGCCGTGTTGGCCCCGATGCCGAGAGCCAGGGACAGAACCGCCAGCATGCTGAACGTCTTGTTTGCCCCCATCGTACGGAAAGCGTACCGGCAGTCTTGCGCCAGTTGCTCCAGGTAGGTCCAGGTCCATGCGGCGCGCGTCTCCTCCTGCACCAGCGCGATGCTTCCCATGTCGCGGCGCGCGGCGTTCCGGGCCTGGTCGCCGGACAATCCCTCCACCTGCCGCTCCTCGGCCTCCTCATCCAGATGAAATTGAAGTTCGTCGCGGAGTTCCTCTTCCTTCGCGCGGCGGTGTATCAAAGATCGCAGCTTTTGAAAGAACGGGTTCATTACCCCTCCTGATCGGCCGGATTCACGATCAATCCCATGGCACGAGAAAACGTCGCCCACTTGGATTGCTCGGCCACAAGTTGCTTGCGCCCCTTTGGTGTGAGCCGGTAGAACCTGGCCCGCTTGCCTTTGGACGACAAATCCCACGAGGCGGCAATCCAGCCCTTCGCCTCCAGCCGGTGGAGCGCAGGATATAGAGACCCTGTCTCCACTTGTAGAAGGTCCTCCGACGTCCGCTGTATGTGCTTCGCGACCGCACGGCCGTGGGCGGGTCCGGCGAGGAGTGTGCGCAGGATCAGAAGATCGAGCGTGCCGCGCAGCAGCTCAATATGAGAAGACTCGTTTGGCATTGTGTAGGTATTCTACTACGATTTGTGTAGCGTTCCTACTCTCCCATCGAGCCCCCAAAAAAAGATAGGGCGCCGAAGCGCCCTATCTCTCACCACCAACTCTCAGACCGCGATCCCGCCGCTACTGCACCGCCAGCAGCACCGTATTGCTGTCCACCCCGTTCACCGTCACTCGCAGCGTTGGCGTGCCCGTTCCCACATTCGCCAGCCGGAACTGCACCGCGTCGATGCCAACACGTGTCGCCGCCGCGAAGGCCTTCTCGGCGGGGAACGCTGCATCGCCCACCTGTACCGTCACCTGGTCCACGATGGAGTACGAAGGCGATTGCGGAATCGGGAAGCCTTCCGGCCGCGCCCGCTCGGCCGGGCCGAAGCCCGTACCGTACACCGTCAGCAGTTCGCCCGATTTCGCCGGCGCATCCGCCGTCACGGGCGAGCCATCCTCATGTACCGCCATCGCCATCGATTGCCCGTCCGCTGCCACCGGGAACAGGCCCGGCGCGTTGCGCACTACCGTAACCTGCGCGCGTACTTCCGCCGCTCCCGCCGGGCTGATGATCAACACCTGGTTCCCGGTGGGCATATCGTCCGGCATCTGCGCGTTGATCTGTTGCGGCGAAACGAAAAGTAGCGGCAGCAGGCGGTCGCCCACGCGCACCGTCAACCCGCCCAGCGTCTGCGGCAGCATGCCGTCCGGCGCCACCAGCGTGTCCTTCGCCAGGTTCATTCCGAAGATCGACACGATGCTGCCCGGCGCAACGCCCGCCTGCGGCGTCTGACCGGCGGCATTGCTCACACCCGCCGGTGGGACGTACGGTATCGGATCGAGCAGCGCCTTCACGGCGCGCGGCGCGCTCATCGTCACTACGCCCGATGGCACCGTGCCGCTCAGGTCGCCGTCCCAGCGCCGGAACTTGAAGCCGGGCTGCGCCGTCAGACTCAGCGATACATTGGTGCTCGAAGAATAGAAGCCGTCCGTCGATGCCGGCGACACGCTCCACACCGCTCCATTCGACGGATCGCTTGCCGCGCTTAGCCGGTTGAGCAGGTGATAATTCGCGCTCACGGTTACCGGGTTGTCCGCCAGCGTCACCGCCAGGTCGCCCGCCGCCCCAGGCCAACCATCGAAGTCCGCCCGCGTTCCATCGCCCTGCGGGATCGACGCCGGCGCGCTGACTTTTACCTGCGTTCCGGGATCGCGCAGAACTTCGCACGGCGTCGTGCAGGCCAAGCCGTCCACCTTTACGCTTAATCCGTTGATCGAACTGTTCACCGTCAGTTTGGTCAGCGGTGTGTAAGTCGCCGTGATCCGCATCCCGTTGATCTCCGAGTCCGCGGGAACAACAATGTCCTGCGTCGCATTGCCGCCATTCGACCAGGAACTGAACTGCCACACCCGCCCCTGTGCATCCGTTTGCTGCGCCGGCGCTTCCAGATGGTGTTTCTCGCCGATTCCCCACGCAAAATAGTAAGGATCGAGCACGTTGTACTGCCCGTCTACTTTGATCTTCAATCCTACCGGCTGCGTCAGGATAGTCACTAATCCCGCGGGTATAAACTTAGCCGTAAGATAGATCGCCTCGCTTGTGCTCGCCACCTTGTAAGCATGATTCAACTCGCCGCTGTCGCTCCACGATTGAAACGCCCAGATCTTGCCGTACTTGTCCTTCTGCGGCGAGTTCGCGCCCACCGTATGTACCGATTCCACCGCCCAGTCGAGCGTCGCCGGCGTCGGTACCGGCGCACGGTCGGCCAGCAGCGTCAGCTCCGGCGGGTCGGTCGTCAGAATCACCGATCGTGCTACCTGAAATATCGGATATACGGCCACCGGCGACTTCATGGTCACAGTGTTCTGGAAGCCCTGGAACACCTGGTTCGGCCCCTGTTGCCATCCTAGAAAGACATATCCCGGATTCGGAAACGCCTGCAATACTGCTACCGAGCTCGCCGCCAGGTACGCATTTCCCGACCCGTTGTATGGCGTGCCGTTTACATAAACGGTGCCCGGGCTGCCCGGGCAGTTGATCGAATCCGCACAGGGATAGAAGGAAATTGCCAGTCCATACAGGACGTCGAAAATTGCCCGGTACTCCGGGAACGACGGGCTCGCCGTCACAATCAGCGGATTATAAGGAAGAGCGCCTCCCGCGAAATCCCACGTGCGAAATACGTATCTGACTCCAATCTGGCTGCTCTGAGTGGCAGCGGGCACCGACAAAATGTGCTTGCTGCCCGTCGGCCACACCGCGCTCGAAGCCTGTGAGTAAGTCTGCCCGTCCACCGTATATTGGGCGTCGGCGGGCACCGGAGTAATACGAGTCAGGGAACCTTGATCCTGGGCGCGAAACACCGGCGCCAGCGCCAGACTAAGCGCGAAGATGACGAATACTGGAACGTATTTCCAATCGAATTTCTTCATTGCAGTAATAGGCCCTTCCGCGGCAGAACCCGCCATGGCGCACTCCCGCCGCGGCAAGATTCAATCCACGCGGGAAGTATACGCGTAACCCTACGGAAATACACGGCTAACTTTGGTAATGCCGCGCTTACTAGCCATTTCGATCATTGCTTCCCTCGCGCGACGGGACTTTAATCGTAACGTCTGAGAACCCTAAATTTATGCGCTGGAACAATTGCCTGATCTTGACCGCGTTCGCCGCTCTGCTGAGCTCGTCGCCCTGCGTTGCAGCCAGCTTTGGGACAGTCGTTCCCATCGGCGGCCACGCATCCGATATCGCCCTCGATGAATCGCGGGGCGTTCTCTACATTGCAAACTTCACGGCGAACCGCATCGAAGTCATGTCCACTGCGGACTATTCCATACGTACTTCGATGAACGTGGCGCCGCAACCGGGAGCAATCTCCCTGTCTCCCGACTCCAAATTTCTTCTGGTGGCCCACTATGGCAGTCTCACCGCCGCCGACCCGAGTAGGAACTCTGTAACCCTGATCAATCTCACCGACAACACGCGGCAGACCTTCACTACCGGAGATACCATCCTCGGCCTTTCATTTCTTGCCGACGGACGTGCCTTCATGGTCTCCTCCACCGCGATCCTGCTCTTCGACCCCATCTCCGGCAGCATGCAGACCCTGGCCACCTTCGCCGCCCTGGCGAAGACTCTGCCCACCACCATCGATACCTTTCCGGGTCAGGTGATTTCCGCCGCTCTGTCCACCAATCCCGACCGAACCTTTGTCTATGGCATCGCCGACAGCGGTTCCTCACAGGCCTACTACTACTACGATGCGCGCAAGGCCGACTTACGTGGCTACTTCCTGGTGGCCGCTCCCAAGCCCCTGAATCGCGTCAGCGTCGCCCCGGACGGCTCGTGGGCCCTGATCGGCCAGTACCGCATGGACGCCTCCGCCAACTTCCTCGCGCAGTATCCCGAATTCCATCAGCTCCACCAACATCGGCGGCAATGCGATCGATTCCAAAGGCGGTGTCATCTATGCGCAGATCGTAACCGCGTCTTCCACTGCATCCACGGGCACCTCGACATCAACCACAGCGGCGCCCGCTGCGCCGCCGGTCCTGTCCATCATGGATTCCGAGAACATGTTGGTCAAAGAGAGCTTCGCGATTCCCGAAAATATTACCGGCCGCAGCGTCCTTAGCGCCTCCAACGACATGTTGTACGCCGCTTCCGATAGCGGTGTCATGGTCTTCCCCATCGGCAGAATGAACCAGCAGCACCGCCTGCTTGCCTCGGTGCGCGACGTCGTCGCCCGCGGCACCTTCTGCAATCGCAACGTGATTACCCAATCCATCACCATCACCGATCCTGGCGGGGGCAATACCGATTTCCAACTGACCAGCAACACCCAGGGCGTCACCGTATCGCCCGCGTCGGGGATTACCCCGGCTGTGGTGCAGGTGCGCGTCGATCCCACTGCCTTCCAGAGCCAGAACGGCACGCTTTCGGTCGCCCTCACCATGAAGTCCGTCAGCGCCGTCAACCTGCCGCCGCAGATCCGCCTGCTCATCAACAACCGCAATCCCGATCAGCGCGGCACCTTCATCAATATTCCCGGATACCTGACAGACCTCCTCGCCGACCCGGTCCGTAACCGCTTCTACATCGTGGCGCAGGACACCGACCAGGTGCTGGTCTTCGACAGCACCAACTACGCGCAGATCGCAGCCTTGAAAACCTCCGCGACGCCCACCCAGATCGCCTTCACCTTCGACCGCAAGTACCTCCTCATCGGTCACGACAACGCCCAGCAGGTCTGGGTATACGACCTCGATAGCTTGCAGCGCCAGGATCCCATCCTCTTCCCCAGCGGCCACTATCCGCGCTCCATCGCCGAAAGCGGGAAGTCCATCCTGGCCCTCGTGCGCAATGTCGCCTCCGGCGGTCCCGGCAAGATCGACCGAATCGATTTCGCCGCGCGCCGCGCCGTGGAACTGCCCACCCTCGGCGTCTATACCAACTCCGTGAACCCGGCGGGCGCGCTCGCCCCGTCGCCCAACGGCGGCACCATCCTGTTTGCCATGCCCGATGGCAACGTCATGCTGTACGACGCCAACGCCGATACCTTTACGGTTTCGCGCAAAGACTTCGCCACCCTCTCCGGCTCCTACGCCGCATCCAGCTATAACTCTTACGTAGTCGGCAATACCCTGCTCAACGCGTCACTCGTCCCCGCCGCAACGCTCGAAACCAGCTCCGGCACCTCCTCGGGTTTCGCCTTCATCGATCAAAGCGGCTTCCGGACTACCGTGTCCTCGCCGTCCGCACCGGGCACCATCGAACGCTTCGATCCCGCCCTGAGCAGCGCCACCGGCAAGCCTACGCGCCTCGTGGAGGCGCCCCTGTCGGCGGTAGCCACCGCGACCACCGGTAACGCCGCCGCCACCAGCTTCCCCACCGGTTCCGGTTCGGGCGCCAATACCAGCATGAGCTTCATCCGCTCCCTCGCGCCGCTCTTTGACCGCAGCGCCGTGATCTCCCTGTCCGTCTCCGGCTTCAGCGTCCTGCCGTGGAACTACGATGCCGCCGTCGCGCCGCCCAAGATCAGCTCCGTGGTCAACGCCGCCGACGGCAAACTTCCCGTCGCTCCCGGCGGCCTGATCAGCGTCTACGGCCAGCAGATGGCCCCCGTCAACCTCGCCACCAAGGAAATTCCGCTGCCTACCGCCTTGGGCGAAAGCTGCCTCACCGTCAATGGTGTCGCCGTTCCCATTCTCTTCGTCAGCGGCCAGCAGATCAACGGACAGTTGCCCTTCAACGTCGATGGCAATGCCCAGATGACCCTGCGCACCCCGGGAGGTGTCAGCGATAACTTCAACTTCTCCATCCTGCCGGCCGCGCCCAGCATCTTCCGCAGCGGCGCCGCCGGACTCGACACCGGTCTCGCCACCATCACCCGCGCCGATAACGGCGAGCTGGTCACCCCCACCAATCCGGTTCACCCCGGCGATTCCATCGTCATCTGGGCTACCGGTCTGGGACGCACCTCGCCGGCCATCGATTCCGGCATGCCCGCGCCTGCCGACCCGCTCCCCAGCGCCATCATCCAACCCAATATCCAACTCGGCGGCGTTGCGCTCGATGTTCAATACGCCGGCCTCGTTCCCGGCTCCGTCGGCCTCTATCAGATCAATGCCGCCGTGCCGCGCTCGGTACCCCTCGGCTTGTCCATACCGCTGGTCATCGCTCAAGGCGGAAGTTCCACTTCGCTCGATGTTCGGGTCGTGAAATAGTTACAGGAGAAACGAAATGAAAGTGCTTCTACGATCGTTCCTGGTCCTCACCGCTGCCTCCGCGGCAAGTTTCGCGCAGCAGTGGGAATTCGGCGCCGGCGGCGGCGGCAGTTTTCTGAACAGCGTCCCCGTAACCGGCGGAACCGGCTCCGCCAACGCAGGCATCCAGACCGGCGCCGCTTTCGGCGGCTTCGTCGGCTACAACCAGAACAAACTCATCGGCGGCGAACTCCACTATGGGTTCCTGCAGAGCAACCTCAAACTGACCAGCGGGGGCAGCACGGCCACGTTCTCCGGCGTCTCCCACATCGTCCACTACGATCTCACCTTTAGAACCGTCAGGAACCGGGGCAAACTCGTCTTGTTCGCGGCAACTGGCGGCGGCATGAGGGTCTTCCGCGGAACCGGCAAGGAAGCCGCTTATCAACCGCTCAGCCAGTTCGGATATTTCACCAGAACCCAGACCGTGAAGCCCATGCTGAGCGTCGGCGGCGGCGCCAAATTTGCCATCTCCCGATCGGTCTTCCTGCGCGCCGAAGTGCGCGACTACATCACAGCCTTCCCCACGGAAGTCATCACTCCCCCCGCGGGTATGAAGTACGGAAAGCTTCTGCACGATTTCGTTCCGATGTTCGGTATCTCCTTCGAAAAGCAAGCACACCACGAGTAGTAGGGCCTGTATCTTCCTCCAACCTCGGCCGCGGCTCCGCAAGGCGCCCGCGGCCGGTTTTATTTGGCGTGAGCTGCACATTTGAGAATTAAGAGTATTGTTATATTAAATACCAATGACCAAGGTGCCGAAGGCTTCGCGGAATGTTCGCCGATTTGCCAGAGTAATTAGCTTGTTCGGACTGTTTGCAGCCATAGCCTGCGCGCAAGTCGGCCCTGGCAGCCCGATTAGCTGCTACGACAATGTGACCGCCACGCCGGTGTTGCGTGCGGAAGGCTTCACCGAAGCGACGGGCGATATCACGCTCTCCTGCACCGGCGGCACTGCGCTGGCGTCGGGCAGTTCCGTTCCGCTGGTAAATATCTCGATCTTTTACAGCACCAACGTGACCAGCCGCCTCATTCCCACGGCCGGGTCGAACGCCACTTCGGAAGCGCTCCTGCTGATCGACGAGCCGGGTTCGGGGCTTCCGGGCTACGGACAGTCGCTCCCGCAAATTCTCTGCACCACCCCGTTGACGGGATGCGCGGCGGCGGTCGGCGCCGTTCCCGGGCCCACGCTAAATACGGCGGTAGTCCCCGGAACGTCCACGCCCGCCCCGAACGTCTATCAGGGCGTAGTCTCGGGTAACGCCGTCACTTTCTATGGTGTTCCCGTCCTGCCTCCCGGCGCGAGCGCCTCGCGTGTCTTCCGGATTACGAACGTTCGATTGAACGCCCAACTCCTGGCCGGCGGCGACGCCGCACCGGTTGTAGCGTCGATCTTGATCAGCGGCGCCACCACGCTGCCCCAGACAAACCCGACTCCGACTGTCGGCTACGTCATGACTGGTCTTTCGGCCAGCGCCGGGGGTGCCGCCAACTTCAGCCGCTATTCCAGCCAGACCAAGACTTCCGCCGCGACCCTGACCTTCTCCGAAAACTTCGGCGCCGCTTTCAAAACCAGGGTGGCCGCGCAGAGCAACAACCTCTATGCCGGGCAGATCCAATAACCCTGTCCAAAATGTTCCCGGCGCCATCTATAACTCCGAGTCCGGCTTCGTGCTTCCGATCAACGGCACGCACGACTGGTTTGGCCGATTTCGGCACCCGGCTGAAGGCGACCTTCAATAACGTTCCGGCCGGCGTGCGTGTCTTCGTTTCGACTGCCAACGTGAATAGCAACGACTCCCCGGTTACGGCTCCGAATCCGATTGGCGGCAGCCAGGCAAACACGGCTGCTTCTGGCGCCTATACCGGTTACGCCGTCCTGGTGAACAACGAGAGCACCATCGACGGTAACGCCGCGGGCGGCGCCTTCCCGGCTGTGATTGCCACCGATAGCGGGCCGGGCAGCACCGGCATCGTACCGATCGCCGAGGTGGCAATCAGTAACGGTACAGGCAGCGCAGTCTGGGAAGTGGTGAACACCAACCCGAACACGCATCGAAACCTTCAAATTCGCGGTCTACACCACCTACACTGCCAACCCTGCCCAGAGTTCCCCAGACGCTACCACGGTGAATCTCAGCTTCGCTCCTTCGTCCACTACGAGCTTCGCCGGCGACTCCGGCATCCCGCTGCCGCGTTTCGCTCCGCCATCCGCTTCCGCGCTTCCGGTCTTTAATTTGTGCACGACGTCCAGTTGCCTCACCATCACAAATACGCACGCCGCCAGTTTCATGCAAGGGCAATCCGGCGCCACTTACACCGTAGTGGTCTCCAACCAGACGGGGGCGAACCCGACGAGCGGAACCGTGACGGTCACCGAGACCGCGCCTTCAGGGCTGACGCTGCGTCTCGATGTCGGGGACCGGATGGCTGTGCCCGAACAATGTCTGCACGCGGAGCGACGCGCTGCCCGGCGGAGCCAGCTATCCGCCCATCGTGGTCACGGTGAATGTGGCCGCGGGCGCGTCATCGCAGGTAATCAACCAGGTGGCCGTGTCCGGCGGCGGGTCCGGCGTAGCGACCGCCAGCGATCCCACCACCGTGATCACTCTCGCGTCGCCGGTGCTCGTCATCTCGAAGACGCATGCCGATGTCTTCTCCCAGGGCCAGACGGGGCAGCCTACACGGTGACGGTTTCGAACCAGGCCGGAGCAGGGGCGACGAGCGGAACCGTAACCGTGACGGACACGGTGCCTGCGGGATTGACGTTGGCGTTGATGTACGGGTCTGGATGGGCATGCGCAGGCAATACGTGTTCGCGGAGCGACGCACTGGCCGGCGGAGCGAGCTACCCGGTGATCAATGTGATCGTCAACGTAGCGATAAATGCCGCTTCCCCACAGGTGAACGCGGTCAGCGTCAGTGGTGGCGGCGCCGCGGATGCCGGCGCGACCGACTCGACCGTCATCGTTGGCGGAAACCTGCTGACCTGCACCAGCCAGGTCCCCGTCACTCCGCAGTTGCGTGGCGAAGGCTTTACGGAACTGACCGGCGATATCGCCGTCGTCTGCACGGGCGGTTCCCCGCTGGCGCCGGGAAGCGCGATTCCGCCGGTCGACATCACCGTTACCTATAACACCAACGTGACCAGTCGCCTGTTGCCTAGAGCTGCGCCGCAGGCGTCGAACTACACTTCGGAAGCGCTTCTGTTAATCGACGAGCCGGGCTCGGGTCTTCCCGGCTACGGCCCATCGCTACCCCAGAAGCTCTGCACCACACCGTTGACGGGTTGTCCGGCGTTTGTCGGCGCCGTTTCCGGACCCACCCTCGGCACTGCGGTTATCCAGCGGTTCGACACCTGCCCCGAACGTGTATCAGGGTGTTGTGAACGGCAACTCGGTGACGTTCTTCGGTGTTCCTGTACTGCCTCCGGATGCCGCGGGTGTGCGCGTCTTTCGCATCACCAACGTGCGGGTCAACGCTCAGCCCCTGGGCGGCAATTCCCAGTCGGGCGCCCTGCCGGTTCAGGCGTCGATCAGTGTCAGCAACGCCAGTTCGCTGCCGATCGTGAACCCGACGCCCATCGTCGGCTACGTCAGCAATGGACTTTCGGCCAGCGCCGGCAGCGCCGCCAATCTCAGCCAGTGCTCCAACCAGACGAAGACTTCCGCCGCCACTCTGACATTTGCTGAAAACTTCGGTACGGCCTTCAAAACCAGGGTGACGGCTCAGAGCAACACGCTCTTTGCCGGCCAGATCGAACAACCCCGTCCAGAACATTCCCGGCGCTATTTACAACTCCGAATCCGGGTTTGTGTTCCCGATCAGCAGTACTCAGGCCGCTGGTTTGTCCGACTACGGAACTCGTCTTAAGGCGACCTTCAATGGCATTCCTGCCGGAGTGCGCATCTTCGTCTCGACTGTGAACGTGAACAACAGTGCCTTCCCGGTAACCGCTCCGAACCCACCCGGCGGAGCTGGTTTCGAGATCTCCTACGCGATGCTCGTCAATGGCGAGACGACCTCCGACGGCAACGCCGGCGGCCCTAGCATCTTCCCGGGCGTGGCGGCCACCGATAGCGGTCCGAACAACGGCAACGTACCGATCGTCGAACTCGCTGTCACTAACGGAACTGCCAGCGCCGTGTGGGAAGTGGTGAACACCAACCCGAACACACCCGAAGTTTTCAAGTTCGCTGTCTACGTTACTTACACTGCCGACGTCCCCCACAACTCCCCGGCGCCGGGAACCGCCACCGTCCACCTGAGCTACGCAGCTACGGCTTACTCGGGCGTTGCCGGCGACTCCAGCATCCCCCTGCCGCGCTTCGCCCCGGATTCGAATGCGGCTGCCTCCGTGTTCACCATTCAGGCCTGCACACTCACCAGCAGCCTTGGCATTGCGGCGACGCATAGCGGCAATTTCACGCAAAGTCAGCAAGGCGCAACTTACTCGGTGGTAGTCAGCAATGGGCCCGCGATTGGTCCAAGCTCGGGAGTCGTGACCGTCACCGAGAATCTGCCGCCGGGCCTCAACCTCGTCTCCATGGCGGGAACCAGGGTGGACCTGCCCGGGGACGGCGGCCAACAATTGTACGCGCAGCGATGTGCTGCCGGCCGGAGCAAGTTATCCGGCACTTACAGTGACGGTCAACGTGGCGTCGAATGCAGGGTCGCCGGTGTTGAATTCGGTGACCGTATCCGGCGGAGGCTCGGCGGATACCAGCGCCGTCGACAGCACGGTGATCAACGCAGGCCCGCCGCAGGCCCTCCGCTTCGTTCCCCTGACACCCTGCCGGATCGCCGACACGCGCACGGCCAACGGGCCCTTTGGCGGGCCCCATCTCGCCGCCGGAGTCAGTCGCGATTTCAACCCCGTGGCGAGTTCCTGCGGTGTTCCCGCCAATGCCCTGGCCTACTCTCTCAATCTGACCGTGATTCCCCTCACCCCCCTCGGCTACATTTCCATCTGGCCCGCCGGTCAACCGAAGCCTGTCGTCTCGACCCTGAATTCCTTCGACGGCCGGATCAAGGCCAACGCCGCCATCGTGCCCGCCGGCCCCAACGGAGCCTTCACGCTATACGCCACCGATCCCACGAATGTCGCCATCGATATCAACGGCTATTTCGTTCCCGCCAACGGCTCACAGAATCTGGCCTTCTACCCGGTGACTCCCTGCCGCGTTGCCGACACAAGGACTCCCACGGGTACCTTCGGTGCTCCGGCAATCGCCGGCGGCGTCCCGCGCACTTTCCCCGTTTCTTCCAGCAGTTGCGGAATTCCCGCCAACGCGCAGGCGTATGCCTTCAACATGACGGTGGTCCCGGTAGGTCTGCTCGGCTACCTGAGCACCTGGCCGGCGGGCTCGCCGCAGCCCGTGGTCTCCACGCTAAACGCGCTCACCGGAGCCATTACGTCCAACGCCTCGATCGTGCCGGCCGGCGTGAACGGCGCGATCTCGGTATATGCCAGCGACACCACCAACCTGATCATCGATATCAACGGATACTTTGCGCCCCCTGGAACCGGATCGCTGGATTTCTACACCGCCACCCCGTGCCGCGTCCTGGACACCAGAATCGCGGCCGGGGCCTTGGGCGGTCCCATCATGGGGGCGGGGCAATCGCGAAGTTTCATCGTGCCATCCTCAGCGTGCGGCATACCGGCGAATGCGAAGGCGTATTCACTGAATGCAACAGTAGTGCCGCCGGGGCCCCTGTCCTTCCTCACGTTGTGGGGCAGCGGAGGGCAGCCGCTTGTGTCCACGCTCAACTCCCTCGACGGAACGGTCGTCGCGAACGCGGCTCTGGTGCCGGCGGGGACAAGCGGAGAAGTGACGGCATTCACGACTAACTTGAGTCACTTGCTTCTCGATATCAATGGCTATTTCCGGTAGCAGACATGTGGCGCGATCGACATTTCGCGCGTTTCCCATTTGCACCGCAGTGCATCACGCAGAGCCGCGACCGTAAGGGAGCGTTGTGAGAAGTTACGCGAGACACCACACTGCCGGCTCTCTGAGGGATTCATGAGAACCTGTCGCCCACTTCTTTGGTGCGTACCCCTGATCGCCGGTCTCGCCTCGTCTCTGAAAGCCCAACTGCCCGATATCGGGGATCCACCAGCGGCGCCCTCACTCCGGCAATCGCTACGGAAGCAGGCGGCCGCGTCCGCCGCGCCGGCCTCTGCCGGCTGGTACGATAATTCCACCCGCACCGCCGTCCGCGACTCCTGGAATCTAACGTTCTGGCCAACCATCACGGTTCCCACCGGCTGGACCGGCAGCGTGGCTTCCAACATCCCCGGGACAACCACGCAAGCGTTCAAAGACGCCGTCGCTGCGCGCATCAACTGGTTTCGCGCAATGGCAGGCGTGCCGCCGCAAATCGCCATCAGCCCGGTCTACAGCGCAAAGGATCAGCAGGCCGCGTTGATGTTCAGCGCCAACCGCCAGATCAGCCATTCCCCACCGGCCAACTGGGTGGATTACACCGCGGAGGGCGCCGAGGCGGCGGCGAATTCGAACATCTGCTATGGCTTTTCCAACGATCCGGGGTGCGCCGCCGCCTATGTCATCGATTCGGGCTCGAACAACGCGGCCGTGGGCCATCGCCGGTGGATTCTCTACCCGCAGACATTGACCATGGGAACCGGCGATGTTCCGCAGAGCGGGCCGGCGGGCAATCCTTATCCGCCTGCAAATGCGCTATGGGTGTTTGACGGACTTTACGGAACGGCGCGTCCCGCAACGCGCGCGGCATACGTGGCGTGGCCGCCTACGGGCTTTGTCCCATACCAGGTGGTCGGCCCACGATGGTCATTCTCTTATCCCGGGGCCGACTTCACGAGCGCCTCCGTTTCCATGCAGAGGAACGGCGCGGCGGTTCCCGTTCGTCAGGAGCAGGTGGTCACCGGCTATGGCGAAAACACCATTGTCTGGGTGCCGGACAATCTGGATGCCTCGGCATACTCCCAACCAACCGCTCCATCCGCGGACACCACGTCAACTGTCACGCTGACGAATGTGCTGATCAATGGAACACCCCAGACGTTCTCGTATTCGGTGACTGTGTTTGATCCGGATACGGCTCCGGGCAGCAGCTTTCAGTTTCAACCTTCGTCGGTCAGCATAGGCGGTGGTACAAACTCCGGGGCGTCGAGTCTCTTCGTGACACCCGCCAACACAACCTGGACTGCGGCGAGCACTGCGGCGTGGCTGACCTTGACCTCTTCCGTGATTGGAACCGGCAGCACCTCCATGTCGTGGTCCGCCACGGCCAATTCGAGTTCATACGGGCGGACCGGCACCATCAGGGCTGGGACCGCGACATTCACCGTGGTACAGGATGGTGCGCCGTGCTCGTACGCTTTTAGCGCGTATTCGGGCACGCTGCCCGCGTCGGGGGGGAGCGGAAGTTTTACGATCACATCCACGCCGGGCGACTGCCCATTCGGAAGCTACTCCTGGAATGGCGCCATCGCGGTTACCAGTTCGTGGGCAGGAACCGGCGTGCTTACCGTCACCTATAGCGCGGGAGTGAACAACACGAGTTCCGCCCGTTCCTCGACGATTCACATTGCCGGCAGCGATTTTTCGGTCACCCAACTATCGAGCCAGCAGGCCCTCCGTTTCGTCCCCCTGACCCCCTGCCGGATCGCCGACACGCGCACGGCAAACGGGCCCTTTGGCGGGCCCAATCTCGCCGCTGGAGTCAGTCGCGATTTCAACCCCGCGGCGAGTTCTTGCGGTATTCCCGCCAATGCCCTGGCCTACTCTCTCAATCTGACCGTGATTCCCCTCACCCCCCTCGGATACATTTCGATCTGGCCCGCCGGTCAACCACAGCCTGTCGTCTCGACGCTGAATTCCTTCGACGGCCGGATCAAGGCCAACGCCGCCATCGTGCCCGCCGGCCCCAACGGAGCCTTCACGCTGTACGCCACCGACCCCACTCATGTCGCCATCGATATCAACGGCTATTTCGTTCCCGCCAGCGGCTCACAGAATCTGGCCTTCTACCCGGTGACTCCCTGCCGCGTTGCCGACACGCGGAATCCCACGGGCACCTTCGGTGCTCCCGCGCTCGCCGGCGGCGTCTCGCGCACCTTCCCCGTCCCTTCCAGCAGTTGCGGAATTCCCGCTAGCGCGCAGGCGTATGCCTTCAACATGACGGTGGTCCCGACGGGTCTGCTGGGATACCTGAGCAACTGGCCGGCGGGCTCGCCGCAGCCCGTGGTCTCCACGCTGAACGCGCTCACCGGAGCCATTACGTCCAACGCCTCGATTGTGCCGGCCGGAGTGAACGGCGCGATCTCGGTATATGCCAGCGACACGACCAACCTGATCATCGATATCAACGGATACTTTGCGCCCCCTGGAACCGGATCACTGGATTTCTACACCGCCACCCCGTGCCGCGTCCTGGACACCAGAATCGCCGCCGGAGCCTTGGGCGGTCCCATCATGGGGGCGGGGCAATCGCGAAGTTTCGTCGTGCCATCCTCGTCATGCGGCATACCGGCGGCCGCAAAGGCGTATTCACTGAATGCGACGGTAGTGCCCCCGGCGCCCCTGTCCTACCTCACGTTGTGGGGCAGCGGGGGACAGCCGCTATGTGTCAACCCTCAACTCCCTCGACGGAACCGTCGTGGCGAACGCAGCTCTGGTGCCTGCCGGGACCAGCGGAGAAGTCACGGCATTCACCACGAACCTGAGTCACCTGCTTCTCGATATCAACGGGTATTTCCGCTAACGGCACTTGACTCGCGCCATCCCACGGCATAAGCTAAGAATTCTTGGTATGGGACGGAAAGCGCAAAAGAACGATTCGTTGCCCGGTACACTCGATATGTTGATTCTGCGGACGCTCTCGCGGCGCGATCTCCACGGCTACGGCATAGTCCAGTTCATTCAGGAGTCGTCCGACAACGAGCTCCTCGTCGAGGAGGGCTCGCTATACCCCGCTCTCCAGCGACTGGAGCTAAACGGCTGGATCGACGGTGTCTGGGGCGTGACGTCGAACAATCGGCGCGCCAGGATCTACAAGATCACCGCGGCCGGCCGCAAACAGTTGGCGGTCGAAACCCGGAAGTACGCCAAACTCACGCTGGCGATCGCCCGCGTGATGGGAGCGGAGTGACATGTTGATACGACGGCTCAGGTATTGGCTGGAGAGCGCCAGGCGCAGCGAAACGCTGTCCGAGGAAATGGAGCTCCACCTTTCGGAGAAGGCCGCACAACTCGAAGCAGACGGTATGACGGAAGAGCGCGCCCGCGCCGAAGCCCGCCGGCGATTTGGCAACGTGGGACTGAAGCAGCAAGAGTCACGCGAGATTTGGATGACACGCTTTTTGTCGGAGCTTGGCCAGGATATCCGCTACGGCTGTCGCACCATGCTCGCCAACAAGACATTCAGCGCCTTGGCCGTTCTGTCGCTGGCGCTCGGTATCGGCGCCAATACTACCATCTACAGCTTGATGGAATCGATTCTGTTGCGCTCGCTGCCGGTGGCCGATCCCGAGTCGCTGGTGGTCTTGAATTGGCATAGCCGGCTGCCCCAGAACGCCAACAAGGAATGGGTTCACGTCGTGCACGGGGTACAGGGCAGGGCGTGGCCGGGCGAAAAGGGCGCCATGGTCAGCGGCATGTTCCCCTACGGCGCGTTCCAGACCCTTCACGAAGAGAATCCCGTCTTTTCCACGCTTTTCGGATACTTCAACGGGCTACACTCTACCCTGGCCGTCCGCGGGCAGGCCATGAGCGCCGGCACGGAGTACGTCACCGGCGAGTATTTTCGCGGCCTGGCCGTGTCGCCCGCCGCGGGCCGTCTGATCGCACCCGAGGACGATCGTCCAGGCGCAGCGCCCGTCGCCGTGCTCAGTTTTGTGACCAGCCAGCAGCGCTTTGGGGGGCCGTCCAGTGCGATTGGACAACCGGTTCTCGTCGATAATGTGCCCTTCACCGTGATCGGTGTGGCCCCCCCGGAATTCTTCGGCGTCGATCCTGCGGCGGCGCCGGACGTCTACCTTCCGTTGCACACGAATCTGCTCGTGGATAGTGTCCACGCGGCTCGTATGTATCCCGACGGCAACTTCTACTGGCTCGAAATGATGGGCCGTCTGCGTCCCGGTGTTAGCATGGCCCAGGCGCAGGCAGCGCTGGCTCCTCGCTTCCATGAATGGGTTGCCGCTACCGCTACCACCGACGGGGAGCGCGCCAAACTGCCTGCCCTGATTCTGAATCCCGGCGCCGCCGGTCTGGGCAGTTTGCGCCGCCAGTATTCCAAGCCTCTCTACGTGCTCCTCACCATGGTGGCGTTGATCCTGGCGATCGCGTGCGCGAATATCGCCAACCTGCTGCTGGCAAGGGCCGCCGCACGACGCCGCGAAATGGCCGTACGGCTCAGCCTGGGAGCGGGACGATTCCGCGTCGTGCGGCAGTTGCTTACCGAGAGTGTGATGCTGGCCACGCTCGGCGGAGCATTAGGGCTCTTGTTTGCAATCTGGGGCGTACGATCGCTGACGCATCTGCTCTCCAACGGGCAGGAGAATTTTACGCTGCGCGCGGAATTGAACTGGAACGTGCTGGCCGTGACCGCGGCGCTCGCTGTGATTTGCGGCCTGTTCTTTGGTCTCGCCCCAGCGATTCAGTCGACGCGTCCGGACGTCATGCCCGCGCTAAAGAACGGTCGCGGGGGTGGACCGCGCCGCCGCGCGCAGCACGTGCTTTTGGTCGCCCAAATCGCGATGTCATTTCTCATCCTGGTCGCCGCCGGTCTGTTTGCCCGGACACTCAACAACCTGCACTCTGTCCAACTGGGATACGCCCGCGAGAACATCCTTCTGTTCTCGCTGAATGCGCGCCAGGCCGGGCATCGCGATCCGGAGATGGCCACTTTTTATTCAGATCTCCGCAAGCGCTTCGAATCTATCCCCGGCGTGAGCAGCGCGACTCTTTCGCAATCCTCCATCATCAGCGCCGGTCATGTCGGGTCGCCGATCCACGGGCCAATGAAGATCGGCGCCGTTACCATCGAAGACGCGCGCGTACTGGCCGCCGGACCGCGTTTCTTCACCACGATGCAGATTCCGATCCTGGCCGGGCGTGAGATTGACGACCGCGAGCAACCGGGTTCCAGGCCGGTTGTAGTGATCAGCGAGCGATTGGCGCGAACTTACTTCAAAGACGAGAATCCGGTGGGCCGCCGCATCACGCTCCCGGAGGAGAAGCGCGATCTCGAAATCGTCGGCGTGTCCGGCAACCTGCGGTATGGTGGTCTGAAAAATGAAGAGGAGAGCGCAATGACCGCGTTCGTAGCGGTCAGCCAGTTTTCTCCGGACCGGGTGACCTACGCACTCCGCACTGCGGGTGATCCGCTGAGGTTTGTTCAAAGTGTGCACGAGATCGTGCGGGAGGCAGATTCACGCATACCCGTCACAAACGTGGTCACACAAGCCGCGGAAATCGATCGGACGATCAGCCGGGAAGTCACTTTCGCGAAACTGTGCACGGGCTTCGCGGTTCTCGCTCTCCTGATCGCGTGCGTGGGGCTATACGGAACCATGTCGTACAACGTCGCGCGGCAAATCGGCGAGATCGGAATCCGTATGGCGCTCGGCGCGCAGCGCGGAGCCGTGGTCTGGATGGTTCTGCGCCGCGTTCTAGTGCTGGTGGCGGTGGGACTCGCGATCAGCGTGCCTGCCGCGTTTGGCGCGTTCCGGCTTGTCAAATCGCTTCTGTTCGAGACCCAGCCCAATGACCCGGGAACCCTGGTGCTGGCCGCCGTCGTCCTCCTCAGTGCCGCGATTCTCGCTGGCTATGCGCCCGCAAGGCGAGCGTCCCGAATCGATCCGCTGGCGGCTCTGCGGCACGAGTAAAACTCATTACCTCCTGGTCTCAGGCCGCTGAGATCGTTCCATCTGCTTCAGTCTCTCCTCCAACAATTCCCGTTCCCGCAGATTTTGCGTCATGGCGATGGCGCGCCGGATTTCCTCACGCGCCTCAGCGAACCTGCCCATTTTCATCAGCAGGTCGCCGCGAACACTGTGAAGCAGATGATAGCCGGCCAGCGCAGAGTCACCGTCGCGCGCGCCTATGGCATCAAGTGCATCAAGCCCGGCAGCGGGCCCTTGCGCCATACCCACAGCCACCGCTCGATTCAGCGACACGATCGGAGATGGCGCGGCCTGCAGCAGAGCGTCATAAAGAATGACGATCTGTTCCCAGTCAGTCTCCTGAGCTGCGCGAGCCCGCATGTGACAGGCAACAATCGCTGCCTGCAAAGCATAGTATTCGACTTCACCACCTAGCCCTTGAGCGTGTTCGAGCGAGGCCATTCCCCGCTGAATCTGCGCATCGTCCCATAGAGAGCGATCCTGGTCCGGCAACAGGACCGCCTCACCGTTGCTTCCCCGCCGGGCCGCAGTGCGCGACGCATTCAGTTCCATCAGCGCCAGAAGTGCGTGAACTTCAGACTCGCCGGGAAGAAGTTGAACCAGCATGCGTCCCAGCCGCAGCGCTTCGTCGCAGAGCGCGGCACGCATCCACTCCTCTCCTGTGGTCGCCGTATACCCCTCATTGAAGATCAGGTAGACCACGGCAAGCACTGATTTCACCCTGCGGTGCAACTCTTCCCCGCGAGGCGTCTCAAAGATCAAATCAGCTTCGGAAAGAGTCTTCTTGGCGCGAAAGATCCGCTGTCCCATCGTTTTCTCAGGCACAAGAAAAGCGCGGGCGATCTCCGCCGTAGTGAGGCCGCCGATCAAACGCAAGGTAAGCGCGACGCGTCCTTCCACCGCAAGCACCGGATGGCACGCGGTAAAGATCAGCCGCAGCACATCATCGTCGATCACCTGATCCAGAGCCCGGTCCATAGCCTCTCCGAGCCGCTGCTGTTGCCCTTGAAGCTCCCGGGCAATTTCTTCATGCTTTTGTACCAGCATCTGCCCATGGCGCAGCCTGTCGATGGCACGCCGCTTCGCCGCGGTCATCAGCCACGGAGCGGGATTTTCAGGGATACCCTCTTCGGGCCATCGCTCAAGGGCCGCAACCAGCGCGTCCTGGGCCAACTCCTCTGCAATGCCGATATCACGCGTGACGCGGGCGATCGCAGCGATGAGCCGCGTAGACTCCATCTTCCAGACCGCCTCGATCGTCCTGTGGACATCGCTCATGCTCGCCTGACTCCATCTTAGTAGTCAGGCGAGTTTCGCTGCTGCCGCACCGCTCAGTTGCTAGTCGGGTGCCGGAACGAAAAAGATCTCTCGCACCTCCACCTGCCCCCGAATGGCGGCGACGCCTTTGCGTGCCCATGCCACTGCCGTGTCCATGTCGGCGCATTCCAATATCCAAAAACCGCCGATGTGTTCCTTGGTCTCAAGGTACGGCCCGTCGGTGATGAGGACTCCGCCATCGGCCTGCCCTCGCAGCGACTTCGCTGGCCCAAGGCCGCAGGCAAATTTCCTCACGCCTGCGGCAATCATCTCTTGATTGAGCCCGTGGATCTCACGACCCATCGCTTCGTCCGCTTGCGACGGGTCGTAGTCGTCGGGCAGGTAACCAGCAACAAAATATTGCGGCATCTCTTCTCCTAAAATGGGTTTCAGCCGGGCTGGTGCTCTGCCGCGATCCGAGCCGCGACCGTCAGGGAGCGTTGTGCGAAGTGGCCAAAACCACCTCATCTCGCGCTCACCGCACCACTTGCCCCGCCTTCACTATAATGACGAACAACGAAACCGGAATTCGACAGACCGCTCAAAAAAACTTTTAGCCCATGTGTTTGAGTGGCGATGTTGCACACCTCGCCTGCCTGCAGCCGCTGTCGCGCACTTACCGACTTGCCATCCGCCAGGATTCCTGGCTATCCAGGATCATGCCGATTGCGCCGGCGCGCTGACGCCGCTGGCGGTCGGCCAGCCACCCCAGTGCCTGCATCCTCGGCATGGAGGAGCCGGCGATCACCCCTTCGGCGACGCGGCAGGCCAGCGCCAACATGGCGAGCTCGCCATTCTGCTGCCGCGTGATTCCGTAGACCGTAACAGCCAGGACCAAAGCCGCGAAGCACTGGACAAAGCGATGGGAGTTGTTCTGCTTCTTCCTGTGGTGTATCGTTATCAGCAACATGGCGCGCAACTCCA
The DNA here is from genome assembly GCA_963792055.1 of uncultured Solibacteraceae bacterium. Classification (GTDB taxonomy): domain Bacteria; phylum Acidobacteriota; class Terriglobia; order Bryobacterales; family Bryobacteraceae; genus Solibacter. Next base: position 581,478 of record CAWBUV010000016.1, read on the forward strand.
CGGGAGGCCCGGCCTCCGGCTCAGAACCTCTGACTCTCACCAGCGTCGCCGAAGGACCCAAATATGGCTAATGCCATCCTGACCGGCTCGCTGACGGACCTTCGTCACGCCTTTCGTCTGCTGTGGAAGTCGAAGCGCATCACCGCAACCACGCTCGTCACCCTGGCGCTGTGCATCGGCGCGACGACCGCGATCTTCTCCTCCGTCTATTCGCTGATGTTGAAGCCGCTGCCGTATCAGGAGCCGGAGCGGATGGTGGAGTTGTACTCGTCGGCAGTGAAGGCCGGCCTGTACCACATGCCGGCTAACGTCCCGTTCTACCTTGACTACTCACAGAACGCGAAGTCCTACGACCAGCTTGCTCTGTGGACGTTCTTCTACGGCCTGGTCGGTGAAAAGGGCGCCGTCGTCCGGGTTCCCGGAGTACGGATGACGGCCGAGATGTTCAGCATCCTGCGGATCAACCCGGTGATCGGCAGATTCTTCACGAAGGAGCAGAACAAGCCAGGCGCCGACAAGGTCGTCGTGCTCACGCAGTCCTACTGGCAGATCCAATACGCCGAAAGTCCGGAGGTTTTGGGCAAGGAGGTGCGGATCGACGATGAAGCATACAAGGTCATCGGCGTGGCTCCGCGCGCGCTGGAAGCATTCGATGCGCGCATGAGGTTCGTCGTGCCATTAAGCTGGCCCCCCGCCGCGGAGAATCCGCAGGGCCGTTACGGCGTCGGCATTCAGCTGTTTGGACGGCTCAAGCCCGGTGTCACGGCGGGGCAGGCGGATGCCGAGGCCAAGACACTCGAGAGACGCTACGTGGACTCCGGGCCGCCGCCGCTGAAAGCGTTCGTCGAGCGCTCAGGTATGACCATGAACGTCGGCGGGGTGCAGGAACAGCGCGTACAGCCGTTGCGATCGACGCTTCTGATGCTGCAAGGCGGCGTCGCCTTCGTGCTGCTCATCGGCTGCGTGAACGTGGCAAATCTGCTGCTCGTCCGCGCCAACGCCCGCCAATCGGAACTGGCCATTCGATCCGCGCTCGGCGCTGCGCATATGACGATTGCGCGGCAGTTCCTGCTGGAAGGCCTGCTTCTGACGTCTTTCGGCGCTCTTTTGGGGCTGGGCGTCGCCTGGGGCGCGCTGCGGATGACAAATTACTACCTGGCGAAGATGCTGCCTCAATCGCTCCCTGCGTCGCTCGACTGGCGTGTGCTCGGATTCGCTGTAGGGCTGACGGCCGTGATCGGCCTGATCATCGGCCTGATTCCCGTAGTTCACATCCTGCGCACGAACCTGGCGTCGGTGATCCAGAGCAATTCGCGAAGTGCGTCGTCGAGCCGCGGGGTGCGCGCCCTGAGCGGCGTTCTCGTGGTTGCTCAGGTCGCCGTAGCGTTGATTCTTTTGACCGGCGCCGGCCTGCTCATCCAGAGCTTCGCCCAGGCCCTGCGGGTCGATACCGGACTCCAGGCGGGGAACGTCGTCACCGCGCGCATCGCGTTGACCCGGGAGCACAGGTCCAGCGACGAGGCCGCCAACAAGATTCGCGAACGGCTGCTGCAAGCGATGCGGGGGATTCCGGGCGTGACGTCCGTGGCGCTTGCCTTTTCCACACCGTTTCAGGGAGGGCTGCCGATCAACGCGTTCACCCTGGAGAACGATACGCTGCCGCCCGGCGCGCCGCAGCCGGGCGCCTACCGCGTAATCGTGACGCCGGGATACCTCGAAACGCTGGGGCTGAAACTGGTGGAGGGCCGATTCTATCAGGAAGGCGACATGGCTCCAGGCCGGCGCCTGTTCGTCGTGGATCAGAGCTTCGCGCGGAAGTTTTTTCCGCATGGCTCCGCCATCGGTGGGAGGTTCAGCTTTGGCGGCCGTCCGGCGAAGCCCGAAGAATGGCCCGTCATCATCGGCGTGGTGAAAGACGTGCCGCATAACGGGGTCGAAGAGAAGAGCGGCAATCCCTTCATCTATCAGATCATGCAAGGCGGCCGGCCGGGCGGACTGACGATGTTCTTGCGGACGAACCGGCCGGCCGGCGACGTGGTGTCGGCATTGCGCAGCCAGATACGCAACCTCGATCCAGCGCTTCCGCTTTATGAGGCCGGCGGCTTGGAGGAGGCGGTGGATTCGTCCTTCGACAGCCGTCGCGTCGTGATGTTTTTGCTCGCTGCATTTGCCATTCTGGCAGTGTTTCTGTCGGCGCTCGGCATCTATGGCGTGCTTGCCTACGACGTGTCACAACGGACGCGGGAGATCGGTGTCCGCAGCGCAATCGGTGCGTCACGAGGGCAGATTGCCACACTCATCCTGCGGCAGGGATTATGGAAAGGAGGCATCGGCGTCGGCTTCGGGCTGGTTGGCGCCGCGCTCCTCAGCAGTTCCATAAAGACCCTGCTCTTCAACGTCCGCCCGACGGATCCGGCCGTGTATGCGGCGGTGTCCTTCGTACTGATCGCGGTCGCGCTCCTGGCGAGCTATTTGCCGGCCCGCCGCGCATCCCGGATCGATCCGTTGGTGGCCTTGCGGGACGAGTAGTGCTTCTGCCCGGCCTCCTCGTGGCGCTTTCCCTCGCCGCCGCCGACGTCAACACCTTCTCCATCGTGGCGTACGATCCCGTCCCCTCAGTCTCGAACCCGTCCCCGCGCGGAACGGAGCGCGCCGTCTGCCCTCTGGAAACGTTGCCCGGATCCTGCCGACGGGGAACGGCCGGAGAACCCGCGGTCTAATCTCACCACCGCGCGTATTACGGGCAAGTGACAGGTGCCGAAGTGACAAGACCCGCGCGCAGTGCTAAGTCCCGAGTGGGTTCAGCCACCGTAGCTCCGGGAAGCGGCGGAAGTCCTGGTCGGTCGACGCCAGCAGGGCTCCATGTTCCATCGCGAGCGCGGCAAGGACAGCGTCCGTTACCAACGGACCGGTTGCTCCGTGGTCACTGACGAGTTTTTCCAGAATCTCAGCATGAAGTGGTCCAGGATGCAATGGAACGACGCCGGGTTGCCTCAGCCATTCGCCAACGATCGCGAATGCTTCCCTGGCCGATCTCGGATTCGCCCAGATTCTGGAATTGGTGCTGATGCGAATAAATGCCCACAACGTTACCCAGGGCAGGCCGATTACTTCGCCACTCTTGAGCAGTTCCTGAAGCCACTGTGCAGACGCCTTCTGCTGCGGCGCATCGGCGTTATACGCGTACAGGAGCAGGTTGGCGTCAATGATGGTCATCGGTGGCGGTCGCCCTCGCCGTATTCCAGGAGCGACTCGATGCTGTCATAGTTCAGCCCTGGTTTGTGCCCCATGTGGGTGGGTAGAATTGCGAGCGCACGACGCCGCGGCTTGTAGTCGATATCCAACAGTGCCGCTCGCAGCAGATCATTGAGGGTATCCCGGAACGAAGCTCCCCTGGACAGGCTCTCCCGTTTCACGCGCGCCACCACATCGTCATCCAGAGAAACAGTGGTTCTGATGCTCATGATGTATTAAGATTAGCATCAACCGCATCAGACGCGACCCCTCAATCAGACCATCGGCCGGCTCTTTAGCGCGATACGGCCATGTGCGGCGACACGTTCCGTAACTGGACATACCACGAGCTCGTACCGCCGTGGCCATTCCCGCCGTGCTTCGTCAAAATACTGCTCGACAGGCTGGGGTCGGGAAAGGACCTGGCTGCATTTCTCCAGACGCCGTCCGGTGAGCGGCTAATCGGCTCCCTTGTAGACACCAATTCGCCGCAGCGTGCTACGTTGCGTTCGGTGCGGAGTGGGGTCGTGATCATCTTTGTGTCGGTGGCGCTGCTATTGGTGGGCGGGTTTGCCCGCGAAGGCTTCTTCGCAGCAATCGGCATGGTGCTATTGTTTCTCGGTGCCGGACTGCTAGTGGCGGCGCGCGTAACCGACCGGCTGGCGAAGCGGATGGGTGAACCGTAAGGCGCACGGTATATGCAGATGAGCGTTCCAGCGGAGATGGTGGAGGGCCGCCGTGGACACTCGCGGCTGCGGCGCATAGAACGTAACGACTTGCGGGGAGTAATCTGATGGCCGGTTACGTTGCCTGGGCACTGGGCCGTTAGCGACAGGAATCGACAGCCCTATCCTAATCGCGGCAGATGCTCCGGTTGTACGAGGAGGCGAATGGATCGGGCCCGTCCGGGGATTCTTTCGATGAATCCGTTTCGTTCCAGCGTCTTGATCATTTCGTGAATCCTGCGGGGCGGAAGCGGAAGCAGCGTCGCAGGTCTAACTCCGCAGGAGCACGGCGATGGATCGTGGTGTAGTTGTAGATGAAGGCCAGGTATTGACCCTGTTTTGCGGTGAATGACGGTGCAATTGACGGGTCGAGCTTTGGTGCCTGATCAATACTTACCGCGAAGGCGTCCTTGCCAAAACTCTCGAAGACCCTGAACTTTGAGAATGTAAACTTGTCCGTTGATAACGGCCCGAACGGGCTTCTTGGCGGCGGTATAGAGATTTCCGCACAACGCTTTCCCGTCGGCGCTGGTAGCTTTTGTATTTCGCGATGCCGATGTCAATTGCTCCCTTGATTGGCGAAGACCCAATTGTGGCCGTCCTTGTATTCCACCTCAATCGACTGAGCGCCGAGCGACAGTGCATGACCGCATAACCCTTCGAGCAGTGTTGTCGGTTTCCCCACGCGTTTAACTCCGGTGAGAAGGCGGAGGCCCCTTCCGCACCCATTTTAGGAGATTTCATGGCCAGCGCCAGAATTGTTTGCCCGACTCATCCAGCCGGCATGTGCTCGCTCCAGTCGCGAAGCCGACTTGCGGAGTAATCCGGCCTTGGACGGCACATCGCTGGCCGGCAGCCACCGCGATCTCTATGCGACGCGAAGTTCGGCCGTGCCGCGCCTTCTAGGCTTTACGACGATCTCGACATCGTGGCCTAGCGCGACCAGGAAACGCATGAGGCGTTCGACCGAATATCCCCGGAACTGACCAGCCAGCATAGCTGAGATCTTGGGCTGATCGATGCCCATGAGCTCTGCCGCGGCTGCTTGGGTCAGCTTTCGCTGGCGGATGGTCCGGTCGATCCGAACCACCAGTCCAGCTTTGATCAGGTGTTCGCCGGCGTCGGCCAGGCCGAGGTCGGCGAATACGTTGCCCGTGCTGGGCTCCTGCTCAAGGGCCTCTCTTTTCGGCATTCTTCACCTCATTTCTCAACTGTTTGAGCCGCTGCCGGATCAGGTCCATCTCCGATTTCGGCGTCGCGATTCCGGACTTGGACTTCTTCTGGAAGGCGTGGATCACGTAGATCGATTCTCCAATCGAGACGGTATAGACCGCGCGATAGGTTCCGCTGGCATCGTGGGCGGCGATCTCCATCACCGGTCCGCCAAGACCATGCAGTGGCTTGGCCTTGACACTCATTTCGCCCAACTGCGCGGCATACAACGCATAGCCGATGTCGTCTTGAACGCCAGCCGGAAACGACTTCACTCTGGAACGGGAATCGGCAAGCCACGTGAGATCCTTCATCCGTTGGTACATGCCTATATTGGCATAACTGGACGGGGCGTCAAACGATGGCCGGAGGAAATCGTGCCGCCCCACCGTCGGAACGTAGCGATCGCGGCCGCTGGTGCCACCGCGCGCGTGGCGCCCAGCCCAGACGCAAGCCGACTTATGGGGACCTATCCGGTCGGATAGTCACGGTTGCCACGCCTCCAGGGCTTCCCTGCTGCCGGTCTCTGAGAAGTGGTATAACAGTTATATCGGATGCGTTTTGGCTTCGATCTTCGAAAGAGAGACGCCTGAGAGCGAATCCTCGTCGCGGTATAGGCTTTGAAGAGGCACGTGAGATGTTCACAAAGCCCTATTGGCTCGATCAGCGATCCGACGTTCCGGAACAGTTTCTGGCTGTTGGCTGGGTGGGTGACCGGATGTATTCTGTGATCTTTGAAGTCAGGGAAGATGAAGAAGGCGAGATCCTGCACCTCGTTACTCTGTGGAAGTCGACAAAGGAGGAGATCCGATTGTATGAAGAAAACTCGTAAACCGGGCAAGCCGGTTTCCGCTGACGCGATTGCGCGGCTGGCGGATAAGGGCAAGGACGTTTCTCCTTTCTTTAAGGGCCAAGGCCGCATGGTTCAGCCGATTCAGCGCGTGAACGTGGATGTTACTGCCACCATGTTGGAGGAGTTGGATAAGGCTGCTCAGGAGCTCAACGTGAGCCGGCAGGCGGTCATCAAGACTTTGGTCCGCCAGGCGCTCGATCAGCACTACCTGGCACAACGCGCGAGGCAACCGCAGTCGGCGTCATAGGCGAACGTCACCGAGATCCTTGACCCGTTGGAGAGCGGCAAGCCCGTCTGGTCGCTCACGAATCGCACTCCGGAGCTTGGGAGGCCGGAAGCCGACTTCCCGTTCCTAATCCTCGCGAGGGTTGTAGCAGTCGCCGACCACCCGAGCTGTGACGGAATCGCATGCGTCTGATGCTTCGCGGGTGTGTGAAAATGCTAGCGTCGCGGCAGTGTAGACGCTTGGTTAAAACCGCAGGCAAACCTTCGGCCGTCGTTATCGTATTGACGCCCGAGATGATCAACACCTCCACGCCCGGCTTCAACAGACTGCCGTAAACTCGGAAAGCACCTGGCGGGCTGCAAAGCGGCAATAGCGCGACGAAGTGGGTACCCGTCAAGCAGGCGCAAGACCGAAAAGCAAAAACACCTGTGCGGTAAAATGTTCGCTGCCCGACAGGTTAGGAAGGCGGCGACCATGACCAACGAGCTGTTTGAGAGTTTGCTCTACGAGGAGGAAAGGCGCAACGATCGACTTCAAGAAGGAGCAGTACCGCTTCGCGAGGGCAAGCGATGATGAGAGGTCGGAACTTGTCAAGGACATAGTGGGGTTCGGAACGCTTGGCGCAGGACGAAAGCCTACATTCTCGTAGGCGTTGAGGAAGTCCGTGGCGGGAAGAGCACCGTGGTGGGCATTAGTGCATCGGAACAACTTGATGACCACGCAGCTGCAACAGTTCATCAACAATCTGTCAACACGCCGGTGCGTTTTCAGTACCGCGCCTTCTCGTATCAGGGAAAGCATGTCGGAGTCTTCGTAATCGATGAGGGACAACAGCGCCCGATCTATCTGAAACGAAATTTTGGAAAGCTCGAAAAGGAGAAGGTCTATATTCGACGTGGCAGCTCCACAGACCCCAGTAAGCCCGCATTGCCTACGGAGATCGCGCAAATGGGCAGGGAGCGGCCGAAGCGATCGGGCGAAATTTCTGGTCGAGTTCGCACAACTCGATCGCGACGAAGCTATTGGCACAGCAGTTGCAGATCGAATGCGAGTTTTGCGAGCTTCCCGAGAGCAAGGACATTCCGAAGCTACGGGCGCAACAAGACCCATACGGAATAGGAATACAGTTCGATTATACGACGACCACCAACTCAAACTATTATCACCAGCTCGCGGAGTACGAATTCCTCAGGCGCGTCTGCCGAGAAGTTCGGCTCACCGTGAAGAACATTGGGGAAGCACCTGCGACGAACGTTCGTCTCGAAATCGTGGTTCCGGTGGGTGTAGGCATCCTGCCAAGACTGAGCCTGCCGTACAGGCCGCAGCGAACAGAGTCGCTCGCAGAACGGATCAGGCCCTTTCCCTCCGTACACCGAAGTTACCCTGGCGAAGTCGCGATTAAGAAGAGTGCGGATCGGTTCCGCATCGATATCGACTGCCAGGATCTACAACCCGGACGGCGCGTATGGACTGACAAGTTCTAAATCGGTGCAGGCCAGACTGCGGAGCACGCTATCACCGGCGAGATTTTCGCGGACAACCTCCCCGTCCCGCAACCGTTCACCCTCACAGTCGCTGCTAATGTCAAGCACACCACCATGGCGCTCGACGAGCTGCGCAAGAAGTAAACCGCGTAGATGAGTGCCGCAGTCAGCCTCAGTCACGCCAACTAGTCGTTTTGGTGCATCGCGGCAAGGGGACGTAGCGTCAAACCTGTGAAGAACGATCAGACTGGGAACTGGCGGCCGCCCTCGGCGAGAGCGCAGCAGCCTCTTGGGCGACAGCGTTAGCCCAGTGCTCCTCCGAAATCAACGCGCCGGGACAGCAGATCGGACGTTCTCAATCAACTTCTCAATCTTACGGCCATGAGAACTCCGCACCCATTCGTCGCTCTTCAGAGTGCCCACGACGAGATAGGCCGTCGCGCGAGTAACATCCGGCTTACAGACACCGCCCCGCTCCAACACCGCCTGTTCTGCATTTTGCTCTCGTGCCAAAGAGGAATCGGCCGGTAAAGACGAATGTCCGCGCCTGGAACACTACTCTGGGCTGCGGCTGCGTAAACGGAACATCCGTGGCTTTGGCGAGATCAACTCGGGCTAGGCTTTCGGGGTGAGTGATTTGAAGCACCGCTTCACGAAGGTCGTCGAGTTCGCTCTGCTCGATAATTCCATCTGCCATGATCGTTCCCAGCCTTCCAGCTAGGGCATTCATTGGCCAGACGTGAGTCAGATCGCCGTTGCGGGTCAGCCAGCGATCCAAATCCAGCGCTTCTTCCTCACTGATCACCCCATCGGACACAATTTCCTTCAGGATCTCCATGAGATCAGCGACGGCTGGCTCAGGATCGCGCTTTCTGATGGTCGTGCTTGTGAACTGGATGGAAACGCCGCCCGTTGTGACCACGCTGTTTCGGGTCTCCCAATCTGTGCGGCGGTATCGGGCGGCTCCAGTCCGAGGCTTCTCCGCCGTCGGCTTGACGCTGGCGCCATTCGCTTTCGCCTGGATAATCTGCCGCATGAACGGATGACCGTCCGAGCCCCGCAGGTTCAGCAATGACAATGTGGCCGCGTTGTCCGCACCCGCTCGATGCGCTGGAGCGTTTGCGACCCCAAACCTTTGGAGCAGGTACCCGAGGCCGCGGCCTTCGCATCCCTCCAAATACCAGTCGACGTGACGCATGGAGCAGAACCAGTCGCGCTGCCCGGATTCTGGGAAAAGCCGAACGACAAAGCTTCGGTCGAACGTGGCGTTGTGAGCGAGTGCGAACTCAGCCCGAGAGAGGATCGCCGTGACCCGCATCGACTCCAGGGTCTTACCCCTGACCATTCCGGGCTGTGATGCCATCGACCGCACCTGCCTGGAGCTGATCGGGACCGACGGTTCACGCAGACCGCAGTACGAATCAATCACGACGAGGATCTCCCCGGTCTCACGGTTGAAAGCAAACAGGTCGACCGCAAGCTCAATCACCTCGTCCGTGCGCGGGCTCAAGCCTGGGTTTCAATGTCTGATGAAAGCCGCGAGGCCGGCCTGTTCGGTTAACTGAACATTGGTCGGCAGCGACTTGCGAAGTTCGATGCTCGGGACCAGGGCGACGGTTGCAGCATCTTCAGATTGCTCCGTTTGGGGGACTGTGGCTGACCGGATCGGACGATTGCCCGGACGATGATCACCACGAGGCCAGCGATGATCACCAGATATAGGATCTCCATTGACTCCCTGAGTGAAGCAGTATACGCCTCAAGTTCAAGCGCCGCGCGGAATTGCCGTTCGTGCACCCATCTGCTCAGTGAAGCTTCTGCGTCTGGATTGGAAGCCGGCATTTTCAGTGCCGCGGTCTTGCGCCTCCGGAATTACTCCCGAGAAACGCATTTCCCGCCATCGCGCCCAACGGGCTGGCACAACGTCTACAATGGAATCGAGGACACAGCCCGTGGCACACCAGTTCGACGTCGTAATTGAGCGCGATTCGGAGGGCTATCATGTAGCCTCTGTTCCCCAAATCCCGGCCTGTCATACTCAGGCCCGCTCGCTCGACGAGGTCACCGAGCGCATTCGCGAAGCCATCGCGCTCTGCCTCGAAGTGGAGGGTGCGCCCGAGCAGGAATTGGAGTTCGTCGGCATCCAGCGAATAACCATTGCCGCATGAGCCGCACTCCGCGTGTCACCGGCCCGGAGCTCATCGCAGCGCTCGCCAAGGCGGGTTTCGCCGTTCTCCGGGTCAAAGGCAGCCATCATTTCTACGGCATCTGGACGGGCGCAGCACGGTTGTGCCCGCTCATTCAGGTGAGACTATCGGTCCGGGCCTCCTGCGCAAGGTCTTGCGGGATTGCCAAATCAAAACCGAGCAACTGTCTGAACTCTTGTAGCCTGATTACTCCCCATAAACGCGTTCAAGTCCACCGATTCACTTTGACGGATTAGTCGCCGATCCGCCCAATGACCTCGCGCGCTCCGGATCAGCGTCGTGCGTTTCCCCGTCCAGTAAAGACAAAACAAGCGAAAGCAAGACCGTCCCGGCGGTCCTCAAAACAGCCCTGGGGAACTTCTTCGTAATTCCGGCAAGAGCATAATGACAGTATGAAAATCCCGGACCAAGCAACGGAATCCTCGCTGTATCAGCGAATCGGTGGATACGACGTTATAGCGAAAGTAATCGATGATTGGTTCGCTCTCATGCGTGCGGATGCGCGATTCAGCCGGTTTGGCATGGGCCGCAGCACGGATTCCCGCAAGAGAGCGCAACAATTGACGGTGGAGATGATTTGCGCTCTTGCTGGCGGGCCATGCTATTACACCGGACGAGGTATGGGGGATTCCCATGCCGGACTGAATATCACGGGTCGGAATGGGAGGCCAACCTCGAACTGACACGACAGGCACTGTGCAAAAACGGAGTGGCCAGCCCTGAGGACGCAGAATTCGTTTCGTTGCTCGAACGCTACAGGAATGATATCGTCGAGGCCGAATAGGCCTCCAGATGGACAATCAGAGCTGAAGGCTTTGCCGTTCTCGCACTCGGGACCACACGCCGGTCCTCTGTGATCTTGAAACAGCTTGGCCGGGCAATCGCCATCAATTGCGCGCTGTCGGCCATCGCTCGGAAGTTGAGTGGCCGCCCCTGAGCCCAGACGTCCGTCCAAGGTCTTATCGAATTCTTCCGGCAAGCCTTCTTATTCGTACCGCCGCATTGCTATAACTGTCTCCATGCACCGAATCCTGCCCGGCCTCCTCCTGGCGCTTTCCCTCTCCGCCGCCGACGTCAACACCTTCTCCATCGTCGCCTACGATCCCGTCACCGGCGATTGCGGAGTCACCGTCGCGTCCAAATATTTCTCGGTAGGCGCCGTCGTCCCCTGGGCCGAAGCCGGCGCCGGCTGCATCGCCACCCAGGCAAATGTCAACGTAGGCTACGGTCCGCGCGGCCTCGAACTTCTCCGCCAGGGACTTACCGCCAGGGAAGTAATCGACAAGCTCCTCGCCACCGATACCTTCCCCGGCAAGGACGGCCGCCAGGTGGCCGTCATCGATAAACAGGGCAACGTCGCCAGCTTCACCGGGCCCAACGCTCCCAACTGGGCCGGCGGCCGCCAGGGCAAAACCTGGTCCGCTCAAGGCAACATCCTGGTGGGCCCCCAGGTGCCCGAAGCCATGGGCCGCGCCTTCGAGGCCACCCAGGGCGATCTCGCCGAGAAGCTCTTCGCCGCCCTCAAGGCCGGGGACGACGCGGGCGGCGATTCGCGCGGCAAACAATCCGCCTCCATGCTCGTCGTCGGCAAGGGCCGCGGCCGCAACATCAATAACGATCGCCTGATCTACATCAATGTCGATGACAACCCCGCTCCCATCCCCGAACTGCGCCGTCTCCTCGATCTCAATCTCGGCATGCTCTACGGACAGTGGATGGGCGAGCTGCGCACCGCGGGCAAGCCCCGGGAAGCGCGCGACGCCGCCGCCAAAGTCGTCCGCTACATGCCCACCGCCCAGTCGCACCTCTCCCTCGGCCTCCTGGACTATGAACTCGGCGACAAGACCGCCGCCCTCGCCGATTTCCGCAAGGCCCTCGAGATGGACCCCAACCTCCGCCGCCAGTTCGACACATCCGCGCCGCCGCAGCCCGGCCGCGGCCAGCGGCTCCGCGTCATCCTGGATGACCGCGAATTCCTGCAGCAGCTCTTCCCCGGGAAGTGAGGCCTTCTCACTTCTCCAGACTCTCCGCCGTGCAGCCGAACTCCTTCATCGCCGTCTGCTTCATCGTCTCCGCCAGGTCCTGACGGCCCGTCTCCACGCGCAGGCGGATCGTTCCCACCGAGGCCGCGCACAGATGCCGGTGCACGATCTCGCACCCCGGATTCAACGCCGTATTGCCCGGCACCAGCATGGTGGCGCACCCCAAACGATCCAGCCCGGATTGATACAGCCGCAGCAGTTCGTTGCGCAGCCCGGTATCGGTGGTCAGCAATACGCCCTCCATCAACGCCGCCGCCGCCTCGTCCGCGCGCCCCTGATCCAGCAGGATCGCCGCGATCTGATGGTGGATCTCTGTATTTTCCGGCTCCATCCGCCGGCCTTCCATCGCCGCCTCCAATGCGTGGCCGCCCTCTCCCAACCTCCGGTACACTTCCGAAATGCGCAGCATCAGGGCCGCGAACCGTGCCGGATCGGGCTCGCCATTCGTTTGCGCCGTCGCCACCGCCCGGCTCCGCTGCAGCAACTCCAGCGCGCGCCGGTATGCCTTGGCGCTCTCCGCCTTGCCTTCCAATGTCGATCTCTGCCGCAAACGCTCGCCGCGCTCCGCATAGTAACCACCGGTGCGCAGATAGCTGTCCGCATTATTCCGCGCATCCGGCAGCGCGTTGAGCGGCGCCAGTCCCTTTTCCGCCTCCTCAATCACGGCGTCGATATTGGCATGTTCCGCATCGCTCTCGTGCAGAGCATACGCCAGCAGCTTGTGCGACTTGAAACTCGCCGGCGACGCCTGCACCGCCGCACGCCCCATCGAAAGATCGTCCCGCCAGTCCCGGTTTCGAACCCACGTGCGTACCGCGAACGCCATCGCGATCATCCCCAGTAACACCGGTATCAGCCGCTCGTCGCCCGCCCGTTTCCCCGCGGCATACACTGCCCCGACGACGGCCGCCGCGAACGCGATCGATGGCAGATACAGAAAGCGCTCCGCCATAATCGTGCCGATCGGAAACAAGAGATTCGACGTAGGCAGAAACACCAGCAGCGCCGCGCCCGCCAGAAACAGAGCATTGCGGCTGCCTCGCCACAACAGCACGCCTGCCCCAAGTGCCGCCGCAAGCGCCGACGAACGCGAGCCAGTCCGTCGCACCGCCGCCCACCGGCGGAATCTGCGCCCACGAATAATCCGAAGAGAGCCGCGCCGGCCACACCAGCAGCGCGATATACTTCCCCATCACCTGTAACGCCGTGAGCCTGCCGGCCACGAATCCGGCGCCGGCGATCGGGTTATCGTAAAACGGAAAAATCGCCGCCGGCGCCGACCACAGCACCGCCGACGCGCTGGTACAGCATCACCTCGATCGGGACCATCATGGCGAGCGATCCCCAGATCAGCCCCCGTACCTGCCGCCGCTGTTTCCACCAGACCGCTTCGTAAAGCCCAATCACCGGCAGCACCATCACTGCCGATTCCTTGGAGAACACCCCGATCGCGGTAGCCGCCGAAAGCCCGCCAAGGTATACCCACCGCCGCCAGCCGCTGTGATCCGTGCTCTTCAAATAAAGCAGCAGACCACCCAGCACCCCAAACCCAGCCAGCAGGTCGGCCCGCCCCACAATGTTGGTTACCGATTCCGTGATCACCGGGTGTACCGCCCACAACGCCGCAATCCACGCGGCGCGCCGCCATTCCCCCAACAGGCGCAGCCCCAGCGCGTAAACCAGCAGCACATTGATTGCGTGCAGCCCGTAATTGATCCAGTGGTACCCCGCCGGATGCGGACCGTTACCCAGAATCGCGTAATTGAACAGGTACGAAAGCGTCGTCAGCGGCCGGAACAGCCCGCTCTCCCCATAAGGCCACCAGTACGTATGACCGAAGATCAGGCTGACGTTCTCCGCCGTAGCCGCCCGGACCCGCGAATCCTCCAGAATCAATCCGCGATTGTCCATCACAAACCCGGCGCCAAACGAATTGGAATAGACCGCCAGAGTAACCAGACAAAGTCCCACCGCCACTAGAAGGTGGAGTCGTAGCCCTGAAGCCGCCACCGAGCCGCCTTTTGCGTCCCTCAATTTCACGAAACCTCAAGCCTAACAGATAGCCTTTGTCTTCTCTGCGCTTCCTCTGCGTTCTCGGCGTCTCCGCGTTGAAAAGAATATTTCGGACGTCCACGAACTCCCATTCACACCAACAAATTTTTATTTTTCGTTGAATTCAAACTCACTTCCCCTCCCAACCCTCCGCAGCCCGCCCGCCCCCCAGCTACCATCCGGGTGTGGAAAGACTGACGCACGCCGACCGAGCCTGTGCCGTTGCCGCCGCCGCCGCGCACGACCTCAACGACGAACTGACCATCATCGTCAACACGACCTCCTGCTCCCTCGAAACCCTCGAACCCGGCCACCCCGCCCGCCCCCTTCTCCTCGACCTCCAACGCGCCGCCCAGCGCTGCATCTGGAAAGCCTCCGGCCTCTTGAACTACGGCGTCCGCCGCGGCCCGCGCCCGGTCGGTGTCCCCATGGAACGCCTCATTCTGGAATCCCAGGAACCCGCGCTAAGGTAGGAGTAGTGCGCATTCTCGGCATCGAATCCTCCTGCGATGAAACCGCCGCCGCCGTGGTGGCCAGCGGCGACGCCGTGCTTTCCAGCGTCGTAGCCTCGCAGATCGCGATGCACGGCAAGTACGGCGGCGTGGTCCCCGAACTCGCCTCGCGCGAGCACCTCCGCGCCATCGTTCCCGTCGTCCGCGAAGCCCTCGACCGCTCCGCCACGCGGCTGGAGGACCTCTCGGCCATCGCCGTCACCGTCGGACCCGGCCTCGTCGGCTCGCTGCTCGTCGGCCTCACTTATGCCAAGAGTCTGAGCTTCGCCACCGGCGTGCCGCTCATCGCCGTCAACCACATCGAAGGCCACATCCACGCCGTCATCCTGGAATCGCGCCGCGACGGTACGCCGGTCGAATTCCCCGCGCTCGCGCTGGTGGTCTCCGGCGGCCACACGCATCTCTTTGAAGTGCGCGCCGGTTGCGCCTACCGCCTGCTCGGCAAGACCCGCGACGATGCCGCCGGCGAAGCCTTCGACAAAGTCGGCAAACTCCTCGGCTTCGGCTATCCCGGCGGCCCCGTGATCGACCGTCTCGCGCCTCACGGCGATCCCCGCGCCGTCCACTTCACCTTCGCCAGAATGAAGGGCAACGCCCTCGATTTCAGCTTCAGCGGCCACAAGACCGCCGTCCTGCGCTGGGTGGAAGCGCACCACATCGAAGACGAAATCGCCGCCCGCAAAGCCCTGCTCCGCGACCACCCGCACCCGTCTCTCGACCAGTGGCTGGCAGTCACCCCGAAGCAGACATTCGATCTATTGGCTTCGTTTCAGCATGCGGTGATCCACGAACTGCTCACCCGCGCCGCCGCGGCAGCGGAATCGATCGGCGCCCGCAGCCTGATCATCTCCGGCGGAGTCGCCTGCAACGCGGGACTGCGCGCCGCCGCGCGCGCCGGCAGCATGCCCTACCCGGTCCACTTTCCCTCCGCCGGCCTGTCCACCGATAACGCCGCCATGATCGCCGCCGCCGCCTTCCCGAAATTCGAGCGCGGCGAATTCGCCACCCTCGAAACCGGAGCCCACGCAAATCTTCCCCTGGCCTGAACGGAAAACCATCTCCTCGTGAAACTCTCCCGCCCTCGCCCGAGGCGCCACACCCACCGCTCCGCAGTCTCCGCGCTCGTTCCCGCCTCTGATTCTCTCCGCGCTCATTACTCCGCGCCTCAGCGTCTCCGCGTCAATGTCACCCTCTCGAGTTCCCTTACCCTTCCAGCCACGAATCACAACTCCGCCAGCAGCTTCCCCAGGAGCGCCGTCCGATCCGCCATCCGGTCCACCAGCAGGCTCTCGTTCGCCGCGTGCGCGCCCTCGCCCACCGCGCCCAACCCGTCCAGCGTCGGAACTCCCAGAGCCGCCGTGAAATTGCCGTCCGATCCGCCGCCCGTCAGCGATTCCTCCAGTTCCACGCCGATCTCCCGGCCCAACTTCTGCGCCTTCCGGAACAGCTCCACAATTCCCGCCGACCGCTCCATCGGCGGACGATTCAATCCGCCGCTCACCTCGATCGTGCAGCGCCGGTCGTACGGCCGCAGCGCCCGGAACTTCTTCTCGAGCGCCGGCGCATCCCGCAACCGCAAGACGCGTATGTCCACTTCCACCCACGCCTCGGCCGCCACCACATTGCTCCGCGTTCCGCCCGAGATCACTCCCGGATTCACCGTGATGCCGCGTCCCAATTGCGTGAAGCCCGCGATCGTGTCGATCTGCCGCGCCAGTTCCACCACCGCGCTCGCGCCCGCTTCGAAATCCACTCCCGCGTGCGACGCGCGCCCCTTCACCACCACCCGGAAGTCGCCCACGCCCTTGCGCGCCGTCTTCAATTTGCCCGTCAGTCCGGTGCCCGGCTCCAGCACCAGCACCGCCTTGCTCCGCGCTGCGTTCTTCTCGGTGAGCGCGCGCGAAACTTCGCTGCCCACCTCCTCATCGGGATTCAGTTGCAGCAGCACCTTGGAGCCCGCCGCGATATCCAGTTCGCGCAGCGCGCGCACCGCGAAGAGGAAGAACACGATGCCCGCCTTCATATCCAGCGCGCCCGGGCCCCACAACCGCCCGTCCGTCTGCCGGAACGGCATGCTGCGCAGCGTTCCGATGGGCCAGACCGTGTCGGAGTGTCCCAGCGCCAGCACCTGTCCGTTCTTGCGCCGTCCGGGCAGTTGCATCTCCGCCACCATCAGCCGGCCGAAGCTGCCGCCCGAATACGTCTTGACCTTCGCAAACGGCGCCACTGTGTCGGAAACCAGTTCCACGAACCGGGTCACCGCCGCCGCATCGTCGCTCGGCGATTCGCACTCCACAAAGCGCCGGATGGTCGCCGCCATCTCCGCCTCGTGCGCGCGCGCAAAAGAAAGAATAGAATCCACGCTCTTATGTTAGCTACCCTTTATAGACCTTCCAGAAGACGTCGCGGAATTTCGCCATCTCGGCGTCCGTGCCGATGGTCACGCGCAGCATCTGGTCGAGCGGCGGGAAGGGGCGGCCCGGAGCGACACCCAGCTTCGGCATCGCGCTGATGAACTCGCGCGCGTTGCGGCCGGTATCGATCATCAGGAAGTTGGCGTTCGGCTCGATGTACTTCACGTTGCGCTCGCGCAGCCAGGTGCAAAGTTCGCGGCGCGTCTTGGCGTAACCGGCCTTGCGTTCGCGCAGGATGCTGTCGCGATCCTTCAGCGCGGCCACCACGCCGCGGGCGCTGACGATCGAAACCACGTTCATCTGCAGCGGAGCCAGCTTGGCGATGATCGAAGGCTTGGCCGCGGCGAAGCCGACGCGCAGACCGGCCATGCCGTAGATCTTGGAGAACGTCCGCGCGACGATCACGTCCTTGCCCTGCCGCACGTAAGGGATCGCGCTCTGTACGTCCGGCGATTCCACAAAATGGATGTACGCCTCGTCCACCAGCAGCATCGTATTGGCCGGAAGGTTGGCCACCAGCCAGTCGACCTCCTCGCTCTTGACGACGGCGGAGGTCGGGATTGTTGGGATTGCAGAGGTAGATCATGCCGCCGCCTGCTTTCACCGCGGCTTCCGCCAGCAGCTTCACGTCGGCAGTGTAATCGTCGCGCAGTTTGGTCAGTACAACGGGATGCCCGAGCGCGCGCGCCAGCTCGATCGGGCCCTCGTAGGCCGGGGTGACGGAAATCAGCGGGCGCGTGGGTGAGGTGAACGATTCCACCGCGGTGTGCAGGACTTCGCTCGAACCAGCGCCGGTGACGATCTGGTTCGGTGCGAGTTCTTCGCTCCCCGCGATGACCTTGTGGATCTGGTTGAACTCGTTGTAATGGTAACGTCCGGAGACGGGCAGGGCATCGCGCATCGCATCCAGCGATACCGCCGGCGGACCGGCGGGATTTTCGTTGGAGTTGAGCCAAACCATGTCGCTGGACATCTGTTCGGCCTGATGAGCCGCCGCGCGTTGCGCGTAAGCCATCTCGGACGACATGCGGATCGCGGCGGCGCCCAGGGTGAGGCGGGCGGCAAAACCTCTTCGAGTCAGCATGGAGTATATGATACTCCACCGGTCGGATCGGAGCCGCACCGTCAGGGAGCGGTTCAAGTGACTCCTACCCGCTCATGGCGCCGAGGAACTCGCCGTTGGAGCGGGTCTTGCCGAGTTTATCCAGCAATAGCTCCATGGTCTCCACGGGGGAAAGCGGATTGAGCACCTTGCGGAGGATCCACACGCGGTTGAGTTCGTCCTTGGGCAGGAGAAGCTCTTCCTTGCGGGTGCCGCTCTTGTTGATGTCGATGGCCGGGAAGACGCGCTTGTCCACCAGTTTGCGGTCCAGGTGGATTTCCATGTTGCCGGTGCCCTTGAACTCTTCGAAAATCACGTCGTCCATGCGGCTGCCGGTATCGATCAGCGCGGTCGCGATGATGGTGAGCGAGCCGCCTTCCTCGATGTTGCGCGCGGCGCCGAAGAAGCGCTTCGGACGCTGCAGGGCGTTGGAATCCACGCCGCCGGAGAGCACCTTGCCGCGAGGGCGGGACGATGGTGTTGTAGGCGCGCGCCAGGCGCGTGATGGAATCGAGCAGGATGACGACGTCGCGCTTGTGCTCGACCAGGCGCTTGGCCTTTTCGATGACCATTTCGGCCACCTGCACGTGGCGCGTGGCGGGCTCGTCGAAGGTGGAGCTGATGACTTCGCCGCGCACGCTGCGCTGCATGTCGGTGACTTCTTCGGGGCGCTCGTCGATCAGCAGCACGATCAGGGTGACTTCGGGATGATTGGTGGTGACGGAGTTGGCGATGCTCTGCAGCAGCATCGTCTTGCCGGTGCGCGGCGGGGAGACGATCAGGCCGCGCTGGCCCTTGCCGATGGGGGTGAGCAGATCCATCACGCGGCCGGAGTAATTGTCGCGGACGGTTTCGAGCTTGAGCCGCTCATTGGGATAGAGCGGCGTCAGGTTGTCGAAGAAGATCTTGTTGCGGGCTTCCTCGGGCGGCTCGAAGTTGATGGCGTCGACTTTGATCAGCGCGAAGTAGCGCTCGCCTTCCTTGGGCGGGCGGATCTGGCCGCTGATGGTGTCGCCGGTGCGCAGATCGAAACGGCGGATCTGGCTGGGCGAGACGTAGACGTCGTCGGGGCCGGGCAGGTAGTTGTACTCGGGGGCGCGCAGGAAGCCGAAGCCATCGGGCAGGCATTCGAGTACGCCTTCGCAGAAGATGAGGCCGCTCTTTTCGGCCTGGGTCTGCAGGATCTTGAAGATCAGTTCCTGCTTGCGCAGTCCGGCGGCGCCGGCAATGTTCATGCCCTTGGCCACCTCGTTGAGCTTTTGAATGCTCATGTCCTTGAGTTCGACGAGGTCGAGCGTGGGGGTGCCCGCTTTGGCGGCCTGGGCGGAGCCCTGCTTGCGGCGCTGCGCGCCGAGATGGGTCTCCGGACCGGGAAGCTCGGCGGCCGGCGGCGCGGCAGCAGGCGGCAGCGGCAGTGGGAGGAGGCGCGCAGCGGGGGCGGCAGGCTTGGCTTCCGCCGCGGGTTTCGGTTCGGCGCGGTTTCGGTTCAGCCGGCTTTGGCTTCGACGGCCTTGCCGTCGACGGCTTTGGCGTCTCGAAGCTTGACTTCAGGCGGCGGCGCTGCAGCAGCGGGCGGCCGACTTGCTGGCGCGCTCGGGCTTGTGCGGCTTTTCGGCAGCGGCTTCTCGACTGTCGCTTTCGGACTTGTGCGGCTTTTCGACTGGGTCTTACGGGGGCGCTTTCGCGGGTGGGTGTCTTTTCGGTGGGCTTTTCGGATTGTTCCTGCGGCAGGTTGTTGGCTACCGTGGGTGAAGTGTTTTCATTATTGCTTGCCAAATTTCCCTCACTCCCCGGCCACTGAGGGCCGAGAACGGCAACGGCTCCACGCCTTCCTTACGGATGGCGCGCAGTCCGCGCTCTTGCTCTGATTGATTCAACTTGTCGGTCTTGGTGGCTACTACTAGGTACGGCCTGCCGTAATGCTCGAGCCAGCGCTTCAGATCGAGATCTTTCTCCATCCATCCGCGGCGGGTATCCAGAATCAGGCAGGAAATCACCAGGGTCTCTCTATTGTTCAAATACTGCTCGATCAAAATCTTCCACTGGTCGGTAAACCCCTTGGGCACCCGGGCATATCCATAGCCCGGTAAATCGACGAGGTAGAAGTCCTCGTCGACACGGTAAAAGTTAATTGTTTGCGTTCGGCCCGGTGTATTACTTGTGAACGCCAGCTTTTTGTGGCCGGTGAGGGCGTTAATCAAGCTGGACTTGCCGACGTTACTTCTCCCTAAGAATGCAACCTCGGGCAAACGGTCGGAGGGGAAAGTATCCGGCTTGCCTGAGCTTACTACAAATTCTGCTTTCAAGGAACTCATTCAGTACCTGGGAGGGCGCTGCCCCTCCCGGAGGGGCGAGGCGGGGCGCCTGCCCCGCCATCCCGGCTTAATGTGCGACCGTCTCTTCGGCGGGCTTCTGCGCTTCGACATTGAGGTCCGCCGGAAGCGGCAGAGCGACGATTTCCCGTTCCAGGGCGATCTTCAGAACCTGGTCCATGGATTCCACGAAGTGCAGCTTCATGGTCTGCTTGATGGCGTCGGGAATATCGGGGAGGTCCTTTTCATTCTCCCGCGGCATGATCGCTTCCAGGATGCCATGGCGGTGGGCCGCCATCAACTTCTCCTTGAGGCCGCCGATGGGCAGCACCTTACCGCGAAGCGTGATTTCGCCGGTCATGGCCAGATCGCCGCGCACCGGAATTTTGGTGAGGGCGCTGCAGATGGTGGTGGCCAGGGTGATACCGGCGGAGGGCCCGTCCTTGGGGATGGCGCCCTCGGGAATGTGAATGTGGACGTCGAGGTTGCGGTAGAAATCGCGCGGCAGTGCCGAGAGAGAGCGCCCGCGAGCGGATGTAGCTCATGGCCGCCTGGGCGGATTCCTGCATGACCTCGCCGAGTTTGCCGGTGATGGTCAGCTTGCCTTTGCCTTCCATCAGGGTGCATTCCACGGTGAGGAGCTGGCCGCCGACTTCGGTCCAGGCCAGGCCGGTGGCGGCGCCGATTTCGTTCTTCTTATCGGTGACGAGGTCGCGGAACTTCCAGGGTCCGAGCAGCTCCGGCACCTTCTCGCCGTTGATGACTGCGTTGGCCAGTTTCTTTTTGGCTTTACTCTTGTCGGTGCTGCTGGAGTTGTTGACCACCTGGCGGGCGATCTTGCGGCAGACATTGCCGATCTCGCGCTCCAGGTTACGGACGCCGGCTTCGCGGGTGTAGTACTGGATCAGGCTGCCGAGGCCGTCGTCCTTGAAATCGATTTCGACGCCGGAGAGGCCGGTGGCTTCGATCTGCTTCTTCACCAGGAAGCGCTTGGCGATTTCCATCTTCTCGAGCTCGGTGTAGCCCGAGAGACGGATCACTTCCATGCGGTCCTGCAGGGCCGGCGGAATGGTGTGCATCACGTTGGCGGTGGCGATGAAGAAGACCTGGCTGAGATCGTATTCCACGTCCAGGTAGTGGTCCACGAACATGAAGTTCTGTTCGGGGTCGAGGACTTCGAGCAGCGCCGCGCTGGGGTCGCCGCGGAAATCCATCGACATCTTGTCGACTTCGTCCAGCATGAAGACCGGATTGCGGGTGCCCGCCTTTTTCATCATCTGGATGATCTGGCCGGGGAGCGCGCCGATATAGGTGCGGCGGTGGCCGCGGACTTCGGCCTCATCGCGCACGCCGCCGAGCGACATGCGGACAAACTTGCGGCCGGTGGCCTTGGCGATCGACATGCCGAGCGAGGTCTTGCCCACGCCGGGAGGTCCGACGAAGCAGAGGATCGAGCCCTTGGGATTCTTGACCAGGCGGCGCACGGCCAGAAATTCGAGGATGCGTTCCTTGATTTTTTCGAGGCCGTAGTGATCGTTTTCGAGCACGTTTTCGGCGAATTTGAGATCGCGGATTTCCTTGGACTTCTTCTTCCACGGCACGGCCAGCAGCCAGTCGAGATAGTTGCGGCTGACGGTGGATTCGGCGGACATGGGCGGCATGTTTTCCAGCCGCTTGAGTTCCGCCATGGCCTTTTCCTGCGCGTCGGCGGTCATGCCGGCTTCCTCGATGCGCCGCTTCAGCTCATCGATTTCGCTCTTCTCGCCGCGGCCGAGTTCCTTCTGGATGGCCTTGATCTTCTCGTTGAGGTAGTACTCTTTCTGCGCCTTTTCCATCTGGCGCTTCACGCGCCCCTGAATGGTGCGGTCGACATTGAGCTTTTCGATCTCGATATCGAGCATTTCGGCGACGCGCGTCAGGCGGTCGATGGGGTCGAAGATTTCGAGCAACTCCTGCTTCTCTTCGATGGTGAGCTGAAGGTTGGCGCCCACGGTATCGGAGAGCTTGCCGGACTCATCCACGCGGATGGCGGCGATCATGGTCTCGTAGTTCAGGTTCTGGCTGAGCTTGACGTACTGCTCGAAGAGGGCGGTGACGCGGCTGATGAGCTGCATCGAGCTGGGGGCCGGTTTCCACTTTGTAGGTGGAGGTGCGCACGGTGGCGCGGAAGAAGCCTTCGTCGTCGGAGATGGACACCACTTTGGCGCGTTCCACGCCTTCCACCAGAACTTTGATGTTGCCGTCAGGAAGCTTGAGGCTCTGAACGATATTGACGATGGTGCCGACACTATAGATTTCGTTGGGCTTGGGTTCATCGATCGAGGCATCGTGCTGGGTGGCAAGAAAGATCTTCTTGTCGCCGGCCATGGCCTCTTCCAACGCCCGCACACTGGATTCGCGGCCTACGACGAACGGGGTCATCATGTACGGAAAGATGACCACATCGCGGATAGGCATCATCGGCAGACGTTTTGTATCGGATTTTTCCTTCGAAGTAAGCATTGTTCTCCCCAGGGGGAATGGCACTTCCCCAGTCCCCAGGTTCGCGGTCTGTACAGAGGGTTACGGTTAACCGGCCTTTTCCAATATTGTAAGACTGATTTTCTGCGAGAGCACCATCTCCTTGGTGACCTGGAACTCGCGTACTTTCTTATAGGATGGCAGGTAGTACATCAGGTCCAGCATCAGGTCTTCGAGGATCATGCGCAGACCGCGCGCGCCCACCTTGCGTTCCATGGCCAGATCGGCGATGGCTTCGATGGCTTCGTCGCTGAACTTGAGGCGGACATTTTCGAATTCGAAGAGCTTCTGATACTGCTTGATGATGGCGTTCTTGGGTCTGGTCAGGATCTGGATCAGTGCGGAACGATCCAGATCTTCCAGTACGGCGTTCACCGGCAGGCGGCCGATGAATTCCGGAATGAAGCCAAATTTGATCAGGTCGATGGGCTGGGCCTGGCCCAGCAGATCGATATCGCGGCGCCCGCTGACACTGGTGGCGCGGCTGATGGACTTTTCCTCTTCCTGCAGGAAGCCCATGCTCTTCTTGCCGGTGCGGCGGGCGATCACCTTTTCCAGACCCGACAAAGGCGCCGCCGCAGATAAACAGAATGTTGGTGGTATCCACCGGCGTGAATTCCTGGTGCGGGTGCTTGCGGCCGCCCTGCGGCGGAACGTTGGCTACCGTACCTTCCAGAATCTTCAAAAGCGCCTGCTGCACGCCCTCGCCCGAAACATCGCGGGTGATGGACGGGTTCTCGTCCTTGCGGCAGATCTTGTCGATCTCGTCGATGTAGATGATGCCCTGCTGGCACTTCTGCACATCGCCATCGGCCGCCTGGAGGAGCTTGAGGATGATGTTCTCCACGTCCTCGCCGACGTACCCGGCTTCGGTCAGGGTGGTGGCATCGACGATGGCAAAGGGAACATCCAGAATCTTGGCCAGGGTTTGCGCCATCAGGGTTTTGCCGGTGCCGGTGGGGCCGATCAGCAGGATGTTGGACTTCTGGAGTTCGACCTCGGTATTGCGCATGCGGTTCATATGAATCCGCTTGCAATGGTTGTAAACCGCCACCGCCAGCTTCTTCTTGGTGGCTTCCTGCCCGATCACGTACTGATCCAGGAATTCTTTCACTTCCAGGGGTTTGGGGATTTTGTTTGGTGTTCCCGAGGGCGCCTCAACTTTGTCGTCCTCGAGGATCGAATTGCAGACCGCAATACACTCGTCGCAAATGTACGCGCGAGGGTAGTCACTCGGAGAAGAAATTAATTTTCCGACTACGTCCTGACTCTTATGGCAAAACGAACACCGTAAAGCATCATCGGATCCGGCACGCTTCACGCAGGTTTCTCCTCTTCCGCTGTTGGCACAGCGCCGTCAGGGTAGGGCACTACTTTAAATACCGTTTCTATTATCACCTGAATGGGGTTTCCTTAGCAATCGACCCTGCGGATACGGCTCGGGTCTAGTATCCCTGGTTAACATTTGTTGAGC
The DNA here is from genome assembly GCA_963792055.1 of uncultured Solibacteraceae bacterium. Lineage (GTDB taxonomy): Bacteria > Acidobacteriota > Terriglobia > Bryobacterales > Bryobacteraceae > Solibacter. Next base: position 605,847 of record CAWBUV010000016.1, read on the forward strand.
CGGGAATTTGCCGGCTCCCCACTGATTAAAAGATTCCGCTACGGGGCTAAAAGATTCCATGACAATGGCCCTGCGCAAAGGACAGGCCAGGAGGCCTATCCTACTCAGGATTCGGCGGTCTTTCGGGCGTGTTCGAACAGGAAATTCAGCGTCTTATCGGTCTGGATGTGGCTGGCGATACGGCCCAATGTGCCATCCTTCTCGAATTCCATGTGGACGGCGGCCACGGGCTTGCGCATCTGGCGGGCGGCCTTTTCGACTTCGCCATCGACTTCGTCGCGAGTGGCGCGGATGCTCTCGCGCTCGCTGACTTTGCCGAGCAGCATGGAAGCCTTGACTTCCTTTACGGCCTGATCGCGCTGGGATTCCTTCACCTTTTCCCAATCGAGCTGCAGTTTCCGCGGATCGATGCCCTGCTCCGCCATGGCGCGCAGGCGCTGTTCGACGCGGTTCTTGATCTGGCGTTCCACGAAGGCCTCCGGCACCGGAAAGTCGTGGGCTTCCACCAGTTTATCGACAATCGTGTTCTTGGCGGTCTGCTGCGCCTCCTGCTGGCGCTGGGCGAAGATGGACTTGCGGACGGCTTCGCGGAGTTCGTCGACGGTACGGAAGTCGCCCAGTTCCTGGGCGAACTCGTCGTCCAGGTCGGGCAGTTCCTTGCGGCGCAGTCCCTTGAGAACGGCATGGAACTTCACGGTTTTGCCGGCCAGTTTCTCGGAGCCGTAATCCTCGGGGTAAGTGACTTCAAAATCCTTCTCTTCGCCGGGAGTGAGACCGCGCAGATTCTCGGTAAAGGCTTCGAAGGTATCCTTGGCGCCAATTTCGAGCTGCATCTCTTCGGTCTTTACCGGTTCGCCCTCCACGCCTGCCAGGCTTTCGAGTGCGACTACGGCGAAATCGCCGTCCGCCACCGGGCGGGGGTCGATATTGATGTACTGGGCCTTCTGCTCGCGGATCTCGTCGACGCGCTTGGCGATGTCCTCTTCGGAACTTCCGGATCCTGGTAGGGCACTTCGACGTTGGTGTATTCGCCGAGCGCGACTTCCGGGAAGACTTCGAAGGTGGCTTTGAATTTGAACGGCGCAAAATCGTGGAAATGGACGTCGGTGATCTCCGGCGTGTCCACCGCATTGAGGTTCTCGGCCTCGAGCTGCTTCTGCAGGTGGACGGGGATGAGATTCTCGAGCACCTTCTGCCGGATATCGCCGGCGAACTGCTTGCGGATGAGGTTGGCGGGCGCCTTGCCGGGGCGGAAGCCCTGCAGTTTGGCGCGTTTCTGGATGTCATCGACGACGCGGCTGGTCTCGCTCTCTACCACATCAACGGGTATGGAAATCTCCAGCGAGTGTTTGCAACCTTCTACTAATGCCAAGTGGATTGAACCTCGGGGACAGAGTGATGGTGAAATTGAATTATAACACGCCGATTCGCGGCGTCACGAGTGGACCGCGCGGTCCGGGATACCTTTGGGTTGCTTGGGTTCGTTGGGTTCCCGGTCATGCGGAGAAATGCTGGAAATAATAGGGTTATGTGCGGTCTGGGTTGATTTCGCGTGTGCGTGTTGTGCGGCTGCGAAAGTGGTCTGGGAGAACGCATACTCTGCTGTCCCTATTGTACGCGGGGTGGCAAGCGGGTTTACGGATAAGTGGTTTGGTTGCAATGAATATTCATGTGAAATGGAGGTGATGCGATGCGGGAGATCGGCGCCTTTGAGGCCAAGGCGGCACGGCAGGCCGGTCGCTCGATTGGTGCCGAGCGGTGCGGAGGTGGATGAATCTGAGGCGCGGGTAGCGGTTGAGCGAGTCCGAGCGAGGGCGGGAAAGCTCAAGGGTGCGCATTCGCCTGGGAAACCTTCCATGCGGACCGCGATGCTGGCCGGCCATGAGTTTCTCCTGTACGGGCCCTCTGCGATACAATGTATCTCAGAGGGAACTATGTCGACCACGATGGTTCACGTTCGCGTGGATGAAAAGACGAAGCAGAGGGCTGCGAAGACGTTGGCCGCGATGGGAATCTCCGTCTCCGATGCCGTACGCATGCTGCTTGTTCGCGTGGCCGCGGAAAAGGCCCTTCCCTTCGATGTGAGAGTTCCGAACGCCACTACCATCAAGGCGATGCGTGCTGCAGATAAGGGCAAGGGAAAACGTCTGACCTCCACTGACGCCCTGTTCAAGGACCTGGGAATCTGATTCGGTGCGCAACCCGATTGAAGGGGGGCAGTTCCGACGAGACGTGAAGCTCGCCCTGAAGCGCAACAAGGACATGTCGAAGTTGCGCGAGACGATTCTGCTGCTGATCGAGGGAGGCCCGATGCCGCCCGGGTACAAGGACCATCCCCTCGCGGGCGACTGGAAGCACTTCCGCGACTGCCACCTCGAACCGGACTGGCTGCTGATCTACAAAATCGACGGTGAAGATCTGCACCTCGTACGCACAGGAACGCACTCGGATTTGTTCTGAAGGAGCGGATGGCACTGAGGAGCGCAGTGGCGGGATGCCATCCCGCCGCAGGCTGCCAGCCTGCCCCACACTTTCGGTCTAGTTTGGGGCCGTCCGTTAGTTAGCGCTGGCAATCGATTCTGCTGATTTTCAGCCTTGTTTCTTTTGCAGTTTTTGGGCGACTTTTTCGACTTCTCCCCAGACGCGGAGGAGATTGCCGCTCCAGAGTTTCCCGATCTGTTCTTCGGTGTAGCCTCGGCGGACCAGTTCGAGGGTGACGTTGAGGGCTTCGGCGGCGCTGTTCCAGCCGTCGATTCCGCCGCCGCCATCGAAGTCCGACGAGATTCCCACGTGATCGATGCCGATGAGTTTCACGGCGTAATCGATGTGATTGACGAAATCCTTGACGTTGGCGCGGGGGGCGGGCGGCAACTTGGCGTCAAGTTCGGCGAGGCGCTTGTCGTATTCGGCGCGTCGCTCGGCGGAAAGGGTTTCGAGGCCGAAACTTCCCCGTCCGCGGCCGCCGCCTCTTGCTCCCCGGCCCTGCTGGGCCGTACCGGCGGCGCCTTCTACCGGGCAGGTACGGTCGGCAGTCGGCACCGGCAGCGTCCGCGCCGGCAGCGCGGCCACGGCCTCCGCCACCGGCGCCGCCGCGCCCGCCTGCCGTTGGGAGTGCCGAACTCTTCACGCAGTTTGGTGAGGGCGTCGATGCGTTCCTTCGAATCCGTCTTGACGTAAGACGCGAAGCCCACGACCTGAATCACGCCGCCGTTCTTCTTGAGCGCGAGCAACTGCTCGTCATCCATATTGCGGCTGACGTTGGCGAGCGCGCGCACGCCGGAATGGGATGCAATGACGGGAGCCTGGGAAAGGCGCATGGCTTCCATGTTGGCGCCCTTGGAGGGGTGCGACAGGTCGACCATCATGCCGAGGCGATTCATCTCGGCGATGACCTGGCGGCCGAGCGGCGAGAGTCCGTTGTTGTAGAGGTAGCCCTGGGTTTCGCCGGTATTCGAATCGGCGAGCTGGCTGTTGCCGTTGTGGGCGAGAGACATGTAGCGTCCGCCGCGGTCGTAGAACTCCTTCACCTTTTTGAGATCGTTGCCGATGGGGTATCCGTTTTCGACGCCGATGACCGCGATGCGGAGGTTCTTTTTGTGCAGGGAGAGGACGTCGGCGGGCGTGAGCGCGAGGCCCATGTTATCGGGCGCGATCTTTTCGGTGAAGCGATGCACGGCATCGAACTTGGCGACTGCCTGGCGGTAGGCGCTGTCAAAGCCTTCCTGCGTGAGCGGGCCCTGGCCGACGTAGACGATCATGAACGAGACATCCATACCGCCTTCGATCATTTTCGGCAGATTGACCTGCGTGGTGAGACGCATCTTGTAGTTGCAATCGGGCGTGAAGTTGGCGGGCTCGATATCGTTGTGCGTATCGAGCTTGAGGACGTGGCTGTGAATCAGTTTGGCTTTGGCAAGCAATGCCGCGTCGTTCGATTGCGCCGGGCTGATCCCGGTGTCATCTGGAGCAACAGGCCCGTCAGAGGGGCAATGATGAGCTTTCGCTGGATGTCTTTCAATGCATTCTCCTGTCTCCGTGACGGGACGATCGCCCGCACGGTACCGCAAAAAATTGGGTATTGAAATAGGAGACCGACGGAGGTCTCGACGGACACGTGATTTTCTATGGTAGCAGCGAAGCGGGGGCTACCGCTGCTCACGATGGGCGTGGCGGAAGGGTAAGGGAAACCCGGGAACGTGAATTCGACGCGGAGGCACGGGGGCGCGGAGACCGGCGCTGAGAAAACATGCGAGGGCAGAGCGGTTTGAATTCCGTGAAGGTTCCAGGCCGCAGGTTCGACGTGGGGCTTTGAGCGCGGAGATAAGAGCGGAAGCACCTGTGCCGGGCCATCTTGTTTCCGCAAACCTGGTTTTTCCAGGCTTTAGCTTGAATTCGTACGCTGCGACACCTCAATCAAACGACATACAACGGCCGGACGGATGCGTGCGGCGGGCAACTCCAAAAACAAAATCGTGGAGCTTTGGGGCTAATCGAGGCTAGAGGAGATTCGCAAGATATGGCGGAAACTACACTTACCGAACCGGTCGTGGAATCGGCGGCCGGAGACAAATCCAAAGAGGCGGAAGCGCGCAAGCTGGGGATTGAGGCTTACATATTCGGCTACCCATTGGTCCTGATGGATGTGAGCCGCCGGGTGATGACCGCGGTTTCGAAGCCGGCGGCCGGAAAGGCGCCGGTGAACCAGATTGGCCATCTTCGAGAATTTCCCGACTACACGTTCACCGACGTAGTGAGCCCTAACGCGGACACCTTGTATTCCGTGAGCTGGATCGATTTGACGAAGGAGCCGATGGTGCTGAGTGTTCCGGCAGCCGGCAAACGGTACTACCTGATGCCGTTGCTGGACGGTTGGACGAATGTGTTCGCTTCGCCGGGCAGCCGTACGACGGGGGACGACAAGGGGGATTTTGCGATCACGGGTCCACAGTGGAAGGGGACGCTGCCGAGCGGGTTACGGGAGATCAAAGCGCCGACGGCGATGGTCTGGATGATTGGCCGCACACAGACGAACGGGAAGGCGGATTACGAAGCAGTCCACGCGGTGCAGGACCAGTATGCGCTGACGCCGCTGAGCGCATGGGGCAAGGCGTATCACGCGCCGGAGAGTGTACCGGTGGAACAGGGAGTGGACACGAAGACGGCACCGCTCGAGCAGGTGGGAAAGATGGATGCCGCGACCTTTTTCAGCCGGCTCAATGCGCTGATGAAAGACAACCCGCCGGCCCCGGCCGACGCGCCCGCTATGGCGAGGTTCGCCGCAATCGGTATTGCGCCTGGCAGGGCCTTCGATTTGAAGAGCCTGGATCCGGCGGTGGCTCGGGGCCTGGAAGGTGTCGTGATGGCGGCGCAGGAGGCAATCATCAGCGCGGCGAAGAAGCCGCACGGCGCGAGGGTCAACGGCTGGGACTCGCTGCCGCCGAATACGGGAAAGTACGGCGCGGATTATCTATGGCGCGCGGTGGTTGCCCTGGTGGGACTGGGGGCCAACCTGCGTGAAGATGCGATGTACCCGCATGCGACGACGGATGCGGGCGGGCGGCCGCTGAGCGGGAAAAATCACTACGTGGTGCGCTTCCGGAAGGGGCAGCTTCCGCCGGTCAACGCGTTCTGGTCGCTGACGATGTACAACGCGAAGCAGGCATTCGTGCAGAACCCGATCCAGCGGTATGCGATTGGAGACCGGGACAAGTTGAAGGCCGACAGCGACGGTTCGGTGACGATCTATATACAGCATGATTCGCCGGGCAAGGAGAAGGAAGCGAACTGGCTGCCGGCGCCTCCGGATTCGTTTAATTTGTTCCTACGGTTGTATTGGCCGACGCAGGCGATCCTGGACGGTAGCTGGAAGATGCCTCCCGTGGAGCGGACTACTCCGTAGGGCGAGGGTGCGGGATTCAACGCGGAGACGCGGAGACGCAGAGATAAGCGCAGAGAAAAAACTGGGTTGTTTTCTCCGCGCTTTCCTCCGCGACTCCGCGTCTCCGCGTTGAATAGTCCTTACCCGCAACATGCTACTGGGAGCGAGTGAAGAGGACGTCCAGCCAGTAGTTGGCGTCTCCCCAGGTGTCGGTGGGGAAGGCGGGAGAGGGGCCGTAGTGGTAGACTCCGTTGCCGCCTTCGACTCCGGAGCGGAGGGCGTGGAGCGGGGCACTATCGGTGCCGCCGGAGGAGAAGAAACCGAGCGAGGTGGCGTAACCGGAGGTGGTGTGGTACGCCGCGATGTAAGTGGTATTGGCGGCGATGGAGATGGGGGAAGGTAAGTTGACGGTCTGCCAGCCGGTGGCGGTTTCGCCGGTGAAGGGCGCTTGCGCGAGCAACTGCCCGGCAGTGTTGTAGAGCAGCGCGGTGTGCGTGCCGCTGTTGCCGGAGGATCCCTTATAAAAACGGATGGCGCAGATGGTTCCGGCTGTATCGGCGCGGAATTTCATGCCCAGGGTGATGGGGGAGGAGTCGGGATACCAGGGCAGGCTGGGGTTGATGGCGGCGCCGTTATAGAGGGCGTAGGTGGGCGCTGGATTGGTTGGGGCGGAACCGGCGGTGAAGACGGGGTCGACCCAATAGTTGGCATCGCCCCAGGTGTCGGTGGGGAACGCGGGAGAGGGGCCGTAGCGGTAGACGCCGTTGCCGCCTTCGACTCCGGAGCGGAGGGCGTGGAGCGGCGCACTATCGGCGCCCCCGCCGGAGAAGAAGCCGAGCGAGGTGGCGTAACCCGAAGTGGTGTGGTACGCCGCGATGTAAGTGGTATTGGCGGCGATGGAGACCGGGGAGGGTAGGTTCACGGTCTGCCAGCCGCTGGCGGTTTCGCCGGTGAAGGGCGCTTGCGCGAGCAACTGCCCGGCAGTGTTGTAGAGCAGAGCAGTGTGCGTGCCGCTATTGCCGGAGGATCCCTTATAGAAACGGATGGCGGAGATGGTTCCGGCGGCATCGGCGCGGAATTTCACGCCGAGAGTGATGGGCGTGGAGTCGGGATACCAGGGCAGCGCGGGGTTGACGGCGGCGGAGTTCCAGATGCTTGCGCCGGTGGAAGGGTTGGTGACAGGCGGATTGACTGGTGGGTTGACCGGCGGATTGACCGGTGGGTTAAGGGAGCCGCCGAAGCCCGTGGCAACGAGGTTGACGCGCTCGGTGTTGGGGATGCCGTAGTTGGAATCGAAGACGACAAAGGCGCCATCGTTGGATATGGCGGCGCGGGATTGCGGCCAGTAGGAATCATTGGTGAAGAGGACGGTACGGGTCATGGCGAGGAAGCGCATTTCGAGACCATTGCCGCGCATGACCATGATCTGTTCGCGGTGGGGGTCCTGGGCGAAGGCGGAGGCGCGGTCGGAGGGTGAGCGGAGCGTGTCGCTGTAGATGGAGATAACGCAGTAGGGCGCGTTTTTGGCGCAGCCGATGTGATACGAGGGCCAGTTGGTGCCGCAATTGGCGAGGTTCAGAACGCGGTGGCGGCCGCCGCCGGTGGTTTCGAGGTCGGTGAGGCGGATGCCCTTGGAGATGGAGTAGCTGACGAGATCGAGTTCGCAGGGTTCCTCGTTGCCCTTGGGGGTGACCATGTACTGGCGGCCGTCGGAGTCCTCGAACAGGTCGGCGTGTGGCGCGGAGAGGCAGGGCTCGCCGGGATCGCAGACGCCGTCGCGGTTGCCTCGAGTGATATCGAGCAGTTCCGGACCGCGATATTCAAAATCGAGTTTGCCGGTAGCGAGGTTGACGCTGTAAGCGCCGAGCGCGGGGTTGGCCATGAGGAAGACGTAGCGTTTGCCGGTGACGCTGTCGACGCCCTTGGTGATCATGGAGTAGTCGATCAAATCCCAGGACATGCGGTTGTTGGGATTGGGGGCCTTGTAATCTGCGCAGTAAGTCTTGGCGGTATTGAGGTCGATGGCACAGACGGTGTGTTCCTGCTCGGCCCAGAAGGACATCCAATTGTCCTTGGAGGTTTCGGAACTGCCACCGGAGTTGATGTAGCTGAAGCGGCCGGCGTAATCGGCAACGACGGTGTCGCTGTTGGCGGAGAGGCTGTGGCGGATGATCTGGGTGCCGACGATGCGATAGTAGAGGTCGTCATTATAGGCGTCCCAGACGTGACCGGCATTGGCGAAGGGGACGCCGTCGTAGGCGAAGGCTCCGCTGGCGAGATCGATCATGCTGCTGCGAAAGGTGTCGCGCTGCAGGATATGGAGATACTTGGCATGCGCGCTGAAGGGGGAAGGCAGCGAGTACGGATGGATGTAAGGCGAGGTGGTGAGGACGCGGACGGCGCCGCCGAAATTGGGGTCGACAAAACTGCCGCCAGAGGATGGTACCTGGAAAGTTCCGAGAGGCAGTTCTCCAGGGACGGTGCAGAAGGGGAAAGAGAGATAGCCCGAACTAGTGCTGCAGAAATTCGGACCTGAAATAAAAGTAATCGAGGCGGAAGACTGCGCCCAGAGGAAGGGGACGACAACGGCGGCGGATGCGGCGAGCACTCCCGTAATGACGCGGGTATTGCGAGTCGGCATGATGGCTCCGAAATTGGAATCAACAGACACCACGCGTGCGAGGTTGCGAAAGTGACAGAGCGTGCTCGACGGTGGCGGAAAAGCATCACACCTGGAACGGCGAGCAGCAGGAGCCGAGCGGAGGGATTTGAAGAAACGCTCCGGCGCGATGCAGATGAGAATACCCGATTATACGATTCCCGGCAAGTACACTATCGAACAAAACGCGAGAAATTACAAAATCGTGCAGTTGGCAAAAGATAGCTGGGGCCGCATTAGCCGACTAGTTCGGCGAAGCGGGAGCCGGGACGGACGATGGTCTGGTTGCGTTCGGGGCCGGTAGAGATGCAACCGACTTCGACTCCGGTGCGAGCCTCGAGGAAGGCGATGTAAGCCTTCGCTTTGGCGGGCAAGTCGTCGTAGTTCGAGATGCCGAAAGTTTCGGTGGTCCAGCCGGGCACGCATTCGTAGACGGGCTCGATTTTGGCGATTTCGGCAACGGTGGGCGGCATGCCGCAGATTTCCTTGCCATCGATGCGGTAGGCGACGCAGACCGGAATCTGGTCGAAGGCATCGAGCACGTCGAGCTTGGTCACGACGATGCTGTCGAAGCCGTTGATGGCGGCAGTGTAGCGCAACAGCGGGACGTCGAACCAGCCGCAACGGCGCGGGCGGCCGGTGACGGCGCCGAATTCCTTGCCGCGGCTGCGGATCTGTTCACCGGAATGATCGAAGGCTTCGGTGGGAAAGGGACCGCCGCCGACGCGGGTGATGTAGGCCTTGGAGACGCCGATGACGCCTTGAATGCGGGTGGGCGCGACGCCGGTGCCGGTACAGGCTCCGCCGGCGCTGGCGCTGGAGGAGGTCACGAAGGGATAGGTTCCGTGATCGATATCGAGCATGGTGCCCTGGGCGCCTTCGAACATGACGGTCTTGCCGTCGCGGATGGCGTGGTTGAGCAGCAGGGAGGTGTCGCACACCATGGGGCGTATGCGCTCTGCGAAGGCCTCATACTCGGCGCGGATGGAGGCGAGGTCGAGTTCGCTATCGATGCCGAGGGCGCGGGCGATGACGACCTTTTCTTCCATGATGGAATCGTACTGCGCGCGGAAGAACTCGGGGTCGAGGAGGTCGGCGACGCGGATGCCGCGGCGGGCGGTCTTGTCCTCGTAGCAGGGGCCGATGCCGCGCGAAGTGGTGCCGATGGAGACCTTGCCCTCGCGGCCTTCGGACATCTTCTCCATCATGCGATGGGCGGGAAAGAGCACGTGGGCGCGGTTGCTGATGAATAGATTCGCGGATACGGCCACGCCGGCCGATTCGAGAGTCTCGATCTCGCTCAACAGCGCGGCGGGGTCGATGACCAGTCCATTGCCGATGACGGCCTGTTTCCCGGGACGCAGAATGCCGCTCGGGATCAGTTTGAGGACGAACTTCTTTTCGCCGATGAAGACCGTATGGCCCGCATTGTGGCCGCCCTGATAGCGGGCCACGATATCGAACCGTTCGGAGAAGAGATCGACGATCTTGCCTTTACCCTCGTCGCCCCACTGGGAGCCGAGGATGATTACATTTCGCATTTTGACCAAACCTATCTAGTCTACCGCACTCGGGGCGAATAACGAATCGGGTTGCGGCGCGAAGCGGGAAAAGCGGACCGGGTCCTCCCTGGAAACTACCGGTCCGTGATACGCTTGCACTTTATGCAGATTTCCGAGGTTTACGTGGGCCTGGGGCAGGATGCGTTCGGGCAGTTGATTCGAGGTATCTCGATCGGCAAGTTGAAGACCTACCAGATTTACGAGGGCTTCAAAGTACGCGCACACCTCACCAAAGTGAATACCGAGGGTCTGCGAAAAGCGGTGCCGAAGCTGTGGGAACGGATTTCGGCGGGGGACGAAGATTTTGCCAAGGATCTGGCGCAGGCGATCCTGGTTTCCCATCTGGACATGATTTCGGCGGTGCTGGATTTTCTGGGGGTACCGCACGAGAACGGGTTCTTTGCGAAGGATATGGACGCCAAGCCATATTTCACAGAGGGATGGGAAGAGCGCGTACACGAGAAATTCAAAGGTGTATATACTGAGGCGATTCTCCTGTTTTACGTAAACCATCTGAGATGGGAGCTGCTGGGGGCTACGGATGTGTACCGACCGGTTTCCCCGAGTGCCGCATGAGTTCGGTTCGCCGCGTGCAAGAGACTGTAAGAACCATGACCGTATCTGAGAGGAACCCGCAGCAAAAACTCCGCGAGGATACGGCCTTGCCGATGGAAGTGCTTTCGTTATATGCAGATCCGATTTTGCCTAAATTGAGCGGGATAGTTTCCGCGCCCGCGCAGAGGTGTTGGGTTTCTACGCACCCGGCATCGTTTTTGGGCCATTACACCCACCGCGTTTTGTGGAATTTTCCGGACTGCCAAGTCGCCAACTCCGAAAGGTGCCTGACATGAATCATTGCGATTTCCATTATTCCCACTTGCTTCCGAAGAAGCCGGGGATTCTCCCGTTAGAGGAGACCATGACGAAAAAGTGCCGCCGCTGCGCCGCCGAATTCGTGACGCGGTCCCGAATCCGGAAACGCTGCGACGCATGTCAGAGTGTCGTGTCGGCGGAGAAACAGAAGAAGGCTAATGAGCGGTTGAAGGCCCGTCGGGCCGCGCGCCGCATGTGCCTGATCAAGGCGACGGTTTAGCGGGATCGGCCACGTACGGCATCGCGGCGGTTGGTGTTCCCTGCGTAGGGAGTAGTAACGGCGACGTTGCCGGCCTGCCCACCCGTGCCTCCCGTGCCCACTCTGACTGCCGCAAGCTCCTTATTTTCAACGACGGCAGGGTGGCAATCCGGCTGCTATTCTCGCGCTGGAGGCCAGTATGAAAATAAAATGGATCCTGCCGGCGGCCGCCGGAATCGTGGAACTGGCGGGAGCACTCACCGGTCAGCAGGCTGCAACCGCCAAACCGCCGGTTGTGCGGGCGGTGGAGTTTAAGAACTTCCACGACGTCCGTGTGAAAGAGATCGTAAACCGCCTGAATGATCGGGATATCCAACTGGTGGAGCGTCCCTACAGCGCGGCGTACGTGGAGACGGCGCAGGGCATCGTGGAGGAGTTGATGGCGGAAAAGGGGCACCCCGGGACGCACGTCAAGCCGACAGTGACCAGCATTCCACCGCATGCCGTGCGGGTCACGTTCACGGCAGCGCCTTAAGGGTCCGCTCCCTCATCGTCGCGGCCCGGATTGGGGCTGCGTGTCGGCAAACACATGCCGAGGCGAGGGCAAAGGCTAAAAAAGATTAATCGCGGCAGCCCCAGGTTGGTGGGTGTTTATAGCCTACGGAGGCTATCGAGTTTCAGAGCGGCAAAGCGCAGTATGGGATTGTGAGCGGGCGATAAGGCCCGCGAGGGAGAAAGAAGAAAATGAAAACGACGATCCTTACCATTGCCCTGGGACTTGCGAGTATGTCCCTGCCGTTCGCCGGAGCCCAGACGCCCGCGCCTGCCGCCAGTTCCAAGCCGGCCGCCGCCGCGACTGCGAAGACCGCCAAGAAGCACCACAAGAAGGCGGTAAAGAAGAGCGTGAAGGCGGCTCCGGCCAGCACCACGTCTGCACCCGCAAAGTAGTCGCACGGGTACGCTTTTGAAGCCCCGCCGTCCGGTATACGGACAGGCGGGGCTTCTTGCGTTTAGGCCACGGCGTTTATGCCAATACAGGGAGGCGGCCGAGCTGTTTTTGGGCCAGGCGGCTCCAGCGGGCGGTGAAGCGGCGGCGATAGCGGGGAGCGGTGCGGTCGGCCTCGACGGCGCGGGCGTAGGCATCGCGGGCGAGGGTAGATGTCGCCGAGTCCTTCGAGAGCCTGGCCGTAGTAGTAGAGGCCCTCGGGATCGTAGGGGCGGCGCTCGACATAGACCGCCAGTTCGTTGCGCGCGTCGGCATACTGGCGCGCGGTGACGTAGAGGCCGCCGAGTTCGCGAAGCACTTCACTGGAGCTGTGGCGTTCGTCGTGGCTGACGACGGTCTGGAAGCAGGCCAGGGCATCGCGCAGGCGGCCCTGTTCGCGAGCGATGCGGCCGAGTTGGAAGTGGGCGTCGGTGAGGGTGGGGTCGATGGCGATGGCCTTTTCGAAGCGGGAGATGGCTTCGGTGTACTGGTGGCGCTGCTGGTGGATGAGGCCGAGCTGATATTGCGCCTCGCCATCGTGGGGATTGACGGTGGCGGTCTCGAGCATGCGGCGGAAGTTCTGGCGGCTGCGCAATCCGGCGCCGAGGCCGGAGAGTTCGCTGCCCAGGTAATACCAGGCGAAGAAGATGAAGAAGGGGGAGGCCAGCATGCCGAGCAGGAAGCGTAGGGGGCCCCAGAAGAACGAGGCGGCAGCAAGCGGCAGCCAGGAGAGCGCCACCACGCCGGCGGCGATTCCGTTTTCGACGCCGAAGACAGTGCGGACCGCGAAGAACATCAGGAGAGCGAAGTAGAGCACGGCCGCGATCAGCAGGTAGCCCACCGGGACGAACGAGGCGGCCAGCGCGAGCGGAATCTCGGCCGCCGCGAAGGCCATGGCGGTGCAGGTCAGGAGCGTCGAATAGTCGCGCTGGAAGACGACGCCCAGGCCGCCCAGGCGGCCGAGCAGGGTCGCGAGCAGGAGAACGCCCGGAACGTAGACAACGGCGAGGACCAGCAGGGGCGTAAAGAAACTGATGGGCAGAAACGGCGCGGTGAACTTCAATAACAGGGTGGCGGCAAGCACAGCGGCGCTGGCGAAGAGGAGACTGCCGCGATCGAGGATCGCGCCCATGGCGGCGGCGGGTTGGGACCAGATGCGGAACAGCAGAAGCACAAATGCAGAATAGCAAGCGGCGCACGCATTACCGCGGGTTTAGGGCAGATCGCGGAGGGCGCTTGGGGTGCCGAGAACGCCGCTGCGCACTCTGGCTGCGAGGTGAGACATCCGCTGCGGTGTGTAGGCAAGGTCCATAGGTTCCGGCAGGGCTCCCATTTGAGTGTCCAGATGGTGGGCGAAGAGGCGCAGGCCATCCTGGAGCGGGCTATCGTCGCGAGTCTCCCATTCGGGATGGTCGGGCATGAGTAGGGTATACGGAACGCGGATGAAGGGGATGGTATCGGTGCGGGGACTGGTCTCACGGAGAGCGGTGGCGATGCTGGCGGCGGCCGCGGCGCGGAGTCCCAGGGGGCCGAGGCTCCACTTATCGATGAGGTACTTCAGGACGCTGGTGTGATCGAACTGGGTATGCTCGACGGTGCGGGAGACCCAGGGCGAAATGAGCAGCGCCGGCACGCGCACGCCGAGCTGGTCGAAGGTGTATTCCTCGCGATGATTGTCAGGGGCGACGGCTCCGGGAGGCGTCACGTGATCGAAGAGTCCGCCGTGTTCATCGAAGGTAATGATGAGCAGGCTGTGGTTCCACAGGTCGGGGTTGGAGCGGATGGCGTTGTAGACGTCGGCGATGAGCTTTTCGCCCTTCATGATGTTGTGCGGGGGGTGATCGTCATTCTCGTCGGCGCCGAAGTATTTAGGTTCCAGGAAGACGAATTCGGGGAATGACTTTTCGTCGCGGACGTCACGGAAGAACTCATCGATGGGACGGTAGTGCGGCAGTTTGTCGGGAAGCAGGTTGCGCAGCAGGAGCCAGGACGAGGGGAAGTCGTAGTAGTAATTCTTCCAGGACCGGCCGGCCTGGTTGAGGCGGTCGAAGAGGGTGGTCTGGGTCTGCCGGAAGTAGGTGGCGGGGTTGGTGATACCGGTGGGCATGAGGATGCGGCCGAGCGAGGTTCCGGAGAGGGCGAAGAAGCGATTTGGCCAGGTAGGACCGGGCACGGAGCAGTACCAGCGGTCGCAGACGGTGAAGTCGCGGGCCAGGGAATGCAGGCCGGGGAGAAAATCGGCGGGGAAGTAGTCCATGATCTGCTGGCGATCCTGCGGGGTGGAGGCGGGGTAGGCCTGGGCGAAATCGAGGACGAAGCCGCTGTTCTGGTTCTCCAACTGGACGACGACGTCGGCGTGCTCGTGCTTGGGATCGTAGGCGGTCTGGCGGACCTCGGTGGGCGCCTGGGAGTAGGCCTGGCCAGCGGGATCAAGGTTGACGCGGGGCTGCTGCGGGTTTACGCCATCGAGCCCGGGGATGACGGCGGCGAGGCCGCCCAGCATGTGATCGAAGGACCGATTCTCCATGATGAGCAGGATGACGTGACGAATGGGATCGCTCTGCGGCATGACTCCTCCGTCTCCGGTTTGCGGCCGGTGAGGGTCATTTTAACGCATGCGGTCGGCCCAGCGCAGGTAGCGGAGCAGTTCGCGGCGCTGGCTCCAGGCGAAGGACCAGAATTGGGCGAAGGTGATGGATTCGGCGTGGGTTCCCCAGTACGTCTCAATGCGCCAGCGCAGGTAGGGGCTCCGCCACGGGCGCAGGCGGTAGCCGCGCGAGAGACTCCAGAGGGTGCGGATCATGCTTTATGCCACTCTGTGACCGGGAGTCACTTGTTAATATTCGCGTCCGGGGTGGCGTAGTAGCCGCTGCGCGTGCGCACGGTGGGGTTGCCCGGCGCTTTGGCGGTGATGCGGATCGCCCGGAAGGTGTTGTCCATCGCCGAATTGGAGGGCGAGTATTCGATGGTGTACTGGCTGCGGATATCGTGCGCCACCAGGTGGGCGATGTTACCCACCTCCTCGACATCTTTGGGGAAAAAGGTTTTGCCGCCGGTGGCCTCGGCGAGATCGTTGAGCGCACGCCGCGCGCGGCCGGCTTCGCGGTGCTCTTCCTCGGTGAGCAGGCCGACGCCGTAGATCAGGACGTCGCTCTGGTGCGCGCTCTTCATGATGTGCTCCATGCTGAGGATGCTGGAATTATCGTTGCCGTCGGTGATGACGACCAGCACCTTCTTATCGCGGTGCGCCTTTTTGAGGTGCTGAATGGCCATGGAGATGGCGTCGCGCATGGCGGTGCCGCCGCGAGCGTCGATCCGGCCCAGCGCGGTTTGCAGTTCGCCGATATCGTTGGTGAAATCCTTGTCCTTGGGATTGTCCAGGTAGGCGGTGTCGTTGAAATTGACAATGAAGACTTCGTCGTCCCGGTTGGAATCTTTGACCAGTGCGAGCGCGGCGGCTTCGACCTTGGCCAGCTTGTTGCGCATGCTGCCGCTGTTGTCGATCACCAGGCCGAGGGAAACTGGAACGTCTTCGCGCTTAAACTTGCGGATCTCCTGTTTGATCTTATTTTCGAAGACGCTGAAGGCGGATTGCGGCAGCGTGGTGACGAGGTGGCCGGTTTTATCGATGACGGTGGTGTGGCAGACGACAATTCGAGTGTCGGCCCGGAAGACGGCGGCGGAATCCTGCGGCTGTTGAGCAATCAGCACGGCAGCCATGAGAAAACAGAGTATTAAGGAACGCATTATTGATTATTTCGAAGACGGCCCTTTTCCTCCTGGCTTGGTTGGACCAGCCTGGTCTGGAGTGGCGTAATACCCGCTGCGCGTGCGGACGTTGGGATTGCCCGGAGCCTTGGCGGTAATCTTGATCTGACGGAACGTGCCGTCCATGGCGGTATTGGTCGGCGTGTATTCGATGGTGTACTGGTTGCGGATGTCCTTCGCCACCTGGTGGGCGATCTTGTCGACTTCGCTCGGGTCTTTGGGGAAGAAGACTTCGCCGCCGGTAGCAGTGGCCAGCGACTTGAGGGCGCGTTGCGCGCGCTGGGCTTCGCGCCGTTCTTCCTCGCCGAGCAGACCGATGCCGTAGATGAGGACTTCGCTCTGCTGGGAGGCCTTCACGAGATTTTCCAGGCTGACCACGCTGGCATTGTCGTTGCCATCGGTGACAACGACGAGCACTTTCTTGTCCTTGTGGGCCTTCTCCTTCAGGTGATCGATGGACATGCGTATGGCGTCGCGCATGGCGGTGCCGCCGCGCGAATCGATGCGCGTGAGGGCCTCTTCCATTTCCTTGATGTCGTTGGTGAAGGACTTGCCGTGGGGGTTGTCGAGGAAGGCCTCGTCGTTGAAATTGACGATGAAGACTTCGTCCTCGGGATTGGAATCCTTGACGAGCGCCAGCGCCGCGGCTTCGACCTTGGCGCGCTTGTCGCGCATGCTGCCGCTGTTGTCGATGATCAGTCCCAGGGAGACGGGAACATCTTCGCGGCGGAAGACCTTGATCGGCTGGACGACGCCGTTCTCGTAGACCGTGAACGCGTCCTGCGGAAGGGTTGTGACCAGGTGGCCGCTCTTGTCGGAGACCGTGGTGTGGGCGACGACGAGGCGCGTGTCGGAGTGGAAGACGGGTTGTTCCTGGGCCGTCGCGACGATTGCGATTAGGGCGAAGGCGACGGCGACGGGTAGTGCGAGGCGTCGTCCCACGCTCCCTAACGGTCGCGGCTCGGATTGGGGCGGCGAATTAAACGGGGCATTGGGCGGTGCGTTATGAGAGCGCATAGGATCGGCGCATTTGGGGTGGATAGAACCGGAGACGGACGCGGAGCGCGACGGGTTACGGTCGCGGTGCGGATTGGCGTTATTGAGCGGGCGCATAGTAGCCCTGTTTCCAGAACGGCCGCAAGACCGGCATGCCGTGGGGTTGTACCAGCTTGACCTGGACGCGGCGGTATTTGCCGTCGCGAGTCATGTTCTTGGGGGAATAGCCGAGGATGTATTGGTTGCGCAGTTCGACTCCGATTTTGGCGGCCACGTCCGGGAGTTCGTTGAGATTGTCCACCTGATACTGGCGTCCGCCGGTCTGTTCAGCGATTTCGCTGAGAAGAGCAGGACCGGAGGTCTCCTCCGGTGTACGATTGCGCGAGCCCATGGATTCGTAGATTCCGATGGCGTAGATCTGGACGTCGGCCTCCTTGACGAGGGCCTTGATCTCGGCTTCGCTATAGCGGCTGCTGTTATCGCCGCCGTCGGAGATCAACAGGAGCGCCTTGCGCGGATTCTTCGCCTTTTTCATTTCATGCAACGCCATGTAGACGGCGTCGAGCAGGGCGGTGCGTCCTTTGGACTGGGTAAAGGCCAGCTTGTTCTGGATCTCCTCCAGGTTGCGCGTGAAGGGCTGAATCAGGTTCGCGGAATCGTTGAACTGCACCAGGAAGAATTCGTCCTCGGGATTGGCTAATTTGAAAAACTGGGCGACCGCCTGGCGGGACTTGTCGAGCTTGTGGCCCATGCTACCGCTGCAATCGAAAACCACACCGACCGAAAGGGGGGCGTCCTCGCTCGAAAACTGCGTGATGTCCTGCGGCAGCTTGTCCTCGGTCAGTTTAAAGTTTTCCTTTTCGAGGCCAGTGACGAAGCGATTCAGGGGGTCGGTTACGGTGACCGGGATGAGCACGAGGTTGCTGTCGATGCGGATATTGGCGTGAGGGCGGGGTTCGGCCTTTTCACCCGGTTTTGCTCGGACTTCGAGGTTCGCCTGTCCCCATACGACGGATCCCAGACAAATCCCCACGGCGCAATAAATCAACAGCTTAGCTGAGGACGGCAGCATAGCGGCCAGCCAGCCTTTCTTTCCCAAGAATAACATAGGCATTTTATGGTAAGATCCTCTGTGCCGCGTAAAATTCTCGGCGTCATTCCTGCCAGATTTGCATCCACACGTTTTCCCGGCAAGGTGCTGGCTCACATCGCCGGCAAAACCATGCTCCAGCACGTCTACGAACGTGCTTCTCTATGCACTTATCTTTCCAGCGCGCTTATAGCCACCGATGACGAGCGCGTTTATGCCGCTGCAAAAAGTTTTGGCGCGAGAGTGCGTATGACTCGCTCCGACCACCTCTCGGGTACGGACCGGGTGGCGGAGGCGGCGTCGGCGGAAAATGCCGAAATTGTCGTCAATATACAGGGCGACGAACCACTGATCGACCCGGCGGCGATCGACGCGGCGATTCTGCCGATGGTGCACGAACCGGACCTGGTGATGGGGACGCTGAAGAAACGGATCGAAGATCCACGCGAAATCACCGATCCGAATGTGGTGAAGGTGGTCACGGACGGTACGGGCGACGCGATCTACTTCTCACGATGTGCGATTCCCTTCGATCGGGAAAAATCCGCCAGTACGCCTTATTTCAAACACATCGGATTGTATGTATACCGGCGGGAGTTCCTGCTGGCCTACCCGGCGCTGCCGGTGGGACCGCTCGAAACGTCGGAACGGCTGGAGCAGTTGCGGGCATTGGAGAACGGGTACCGGATACGGGTAGTGGAGACAGAATACGAGTCGCTGGGAGTCGATACTCCGGAAGATCTGGAACGGGTGACCAGGTTGTTCGACGGCTCAATCTTACAGGGAATGGGAAATGGCTAAGTACATATTCGTAACGGGGGGCGTGGTTTCATCATTGGGAAAAGGGATTGCGGCCGCGTCGATCGGCTGTCTCCTGGAGAGCCGCGGACTGAAAGTCGCGTGCCAGAAGTTCGATCCGTATTTGAACGTGGACCCGGGCACGATGAGCCCGTTCCAGCATGGCGAAGTCTTCGTGACCGACGACGGCGCCGAGACCGATCTGGACCTGGGCCACTACGAGCGTTTCACCCACTCCCGGTTGACGCAGACCAACAACCTGACCAGCGGGCGCATCTACGAGCAGATTATCGCGCGCGAGCGGCGCGGCGATTACCTGGGCAAGACGGTACAGGTGATTCCGCACGTGACCAATGAGATCAAGGCCGCGCTGAAGAAGGTGGCGGCGGACGTGGACGTGGTGATCGCGGAGATCGGCGGCACGGTGGGCGATATCGAATCGCTGCCGTTCCTGGAAGCCATCCGGCAGATGCGCCACGAGGAAGGACGCGACAACTGCCTGTTTGTCCATGTGACCCTGGTGCCGTGGATCGCGGCGGCGCAGGAACTCAAGACCAAGCCGACGCAGCATAGCGTGAAGGAACTGCGCGCGCTCGGTATCCAGCCGGATATTCTGCTGTGCCGCTGCGAGCGCTTCATCCCGCAGGAGATGAAGGAAAAGATCGCCCTGTTCTGCGACGTGGATGTGCGCGCGGTGATCACGGCGCGCGACGTCAAGAGTGTCTACGCGGTACCGGTGGGGTTCGCAGCCGAGGGCGTGGACGAGATCATCATGCGCCTGCTGAAGATCGACGCCGGCCCGCGCGATCTTGCCAAGTGGACGGCCATGCTGGAGCGCCTGGACAACCCGCGGGGCGAGGTTTCGATCGCGCTGGTGGGTAAGTACGTGGAATACGAAGACTCGTACAAGAGCCTGAAGGAAGCGCTGCTGCACGGCGGACTGGCGCACCAGTTGAAGGTCAACATCCACTGGATCGAGGCCGAAGGCGTGAGCGGCGAGGGTTGGGAACGGCAACTGGAGGACTACGACGGCATCCTGGTGCCGGGCGGCTTCGGCAAGCGCGGCATCGACGGAATGCTGAATGCGATCAAGTTCGCGCGCGAGCGCAAGGTGCCGTACTTCGGAATCTGTCTCGGCATGCAGACGCTGGTAATTGAATATGCGCGCAATGTATGCGGCCTGGAGGCCGCCGATTCCACCGAATTCAACTCGGGCACGCCGCACCGCGTGATCTTCAAACTACGCGAATTGAAGGGAATCGACGAACTGGGCGGCACCATGCGGCTGGGAAGCTGGGCCTGCCGGCTGGCCGAGGGCAGCGTGGCTTACGAGGCTTACGGGGTGCGCGAGATCAACGAGCGCCATCGCCACCGCTACGAATTTAATCGTGAATATGAAGGGCGGTTGAAGGCGGCGGGACTGAAGATCACCGGCGAGACCCCCGATAATACGTACGTCGAGATCTGCGAGATTGCGGACCATCCCTGGTATCTGGGCTGCCAGTTTCATCCGGAGTTCAAATCGAAGCCGATGGAGCCGCACCCGCTGTTCAAGAGCTTCATCGGGGCGGCGGAGCGGCAGCGCGACCGGCGTCAATCGGCCATTGAGGAGCCGCTTTTCTCGCGTGCCGATTGAGTTTGCGGATTTCGGCAAGCGGCTGGTGCTGATCGCCGGACCCTGCGTGATCGAAAGCGAAGAGCACGTGCACCGCATGGCGCGCGGCATCCGCGAAGCGGTGGGCGAGTTCGTGTTCAAGGCGAGCTTCGACAAGGCCAACCGGACGAGCGCGGAGGCGTATCGCGGCCCGGGGCTGAAGGAAGGGCTGCGCATCCTTGCCGGAGTGAAAGCGGAAGGCTTTCCGATTCTGACCGACATTCACGAGGCCTGGCAGGCAGAGGCGGCGGCGGAGGTCGCGGACATCCTGCAGATTCCCGCGTTCCTGTGCCGGCAGACGGATCTGCTGACGGCGGCCGGGCGGACAGGTCGCATCGTGAACATCAAGAAGGGCCAGTTCGTGGCGCCGCACGACATCCATCGCGCGGCGGAGAAGGTGGCGTCCACGGGGAATCGCCAGGTGGTGTTGACGGAGCGCGGCTCGAGCTTCGGCTACAACAATCTGGTGGTGGACATGCGCGGGTTGAAAACGATGCGCGATGCCGGGTGGCCGGTGGTGTTCGACGCCACGCACAGCGTACAGTTGCCCGGCGGAGCGGGAGCGGCTTCGGGCGGACAGCCGGAGTTCATCGCCCCGCTGGCGCGGGCGGCAGTGGCGGTTGGCATCGACGGCGTGTTCGTGGAGGTGCACGATCGGCCGGAAAGTGCGCTTTCCGACGGGGCGAACGCGTTACGGCTGGATCTGCTGGCGGGGTTCTGGCGGAGTTTGACGGCGATCGACGGGCTGGTACGGCGTTAGGGCGGGAGCCGGCGATCAAGAGCCCGATTGTGTTATCATTGTGTACGCAATTGAGGTTGCGTCTAATGCAGACCACCAAAGTCGGGATCCGTGAGTTTCGGGAGCGTCTGTCGGACTACCTGGAATCGAAAACACCGGTTGCGATCACGCGGCACGGGGCGACGATCGGCATCTACGTTCCCACGAGACCGAGACCCAGGCAGGCGGACCTGGAAGCCTTGCGTGTGGCCGGTGAGCAGATGCAGAAGTTGATCGCGGCGGCCGGAACCACGGAAGATGAGATCGTGGCCGACTTCAAGAAGGCCCGGCGCGAACGGGGCGTGAGGAGGACCTGACGGTGCTGGTGCTCGACGCGAATATCCTTATTCGCGCGGTACTGGGATCGAGGGTGCTTGGCTTTCTTCGGAAGTACGCTGGGCAAGTCGAGCTTGTGGCTCCCGACGTCGCCTTTCAAGAAGCGCGGGAGCACCTTCCTGGAATTCTGGAGAAGTGGAAGATTCCGGCAGCTCCGGCAATGGCGACGCTCGATCTGTTGGCCGGGCTGGTGCAAACGGTCGAAGTGGAGACGTACTCCTCCTTCGAAACCATTGCCCGCCAGCGGATCGACCGGCGCGATGCGGACGATTGGCCTGTGCTGGCGACCGCGCTCGCTCTTGACTGTCCAATTTGGACGGAAGATACCGACTTCTTCGGGTGCGGCGTGGCGACGTGGACCACCGATCGCATTGAGTTGTACCTGGCGAAGGCTTCGGGGCGGGAAGTGTGACGGATTAACTGGCCCGGACAGCGCCTGAAGCGGCGGCCCGGATTCACAATCCGCCGCTGGTTGCCAACCAGCCCCACAATCGGAAGTTGTCTGCACGTTTTGGGCACTGGCGACGTCGTAAAATAAGAAGGAAGACTGCGTATGATGAATTTACAGCGGCGGCGCCGCGGCTTTTCCCTGATCGAATTGCTGATCGTGATCGCGATCATCCTGATCATCATCACGATCGCGCTGCCCAAGTTCAGTAGCGCCCAGAGGTATGCGAAGGAGACTTCGGCGCTCGGTGCCATCCGAACGATACACACGATGCAGGTGCAGTATTACTCGCAATACGGCAAGTATGCCACCTCGCTGACGGAGCTTGGACCGCCGACCAGCGGCGCGCCCAGTCCGGCGGCGGCGGACCTGATCGACAGTACGCTGGCCACGGGTGAGAAGGGCGGCTACAAGTTCGTGTTGAGCGCCAATTCCGGGGGGTACATCATCAATGCTGCGCCGGTCGCCTTCGGGGTGAGCGGGAGCCGGACGTTCTACTCGGATCAGTCCATGGTAGTGCGGCAGAATTTCGGGCAGGAGCCGGCGACGGCGAATAGTCCCGAGATGAAATAGGCGGCGGCCGGATTGTCCGGTTTTTTGCAAATTCCATACAATTGACCCACAAATGTGATGCGTTGCGCGGTTTAGGATGGGAAATGTGCCAGTCCCCGTCCCCATGCCACCCACCGAAGGCGAAAGCACCAGCCGCCGCAATTTCTATGTAATTGCCATCTATGGGCTTTGGGCGGCGATCGCGGCCGCGCTCGGCCTGCCTGCCTTGATTTATCTGCTGTTTCCCCCGAAAGCGAAGAAGGGCGAGGATTGGATCGAGGTGGCCGATGTCGGACGCCTGGCGCCGAACTCGCCGGTGGAACTGACGTTCCGGCGGACGCGGGTCGATGGCTGGAAGGTGAGTAGCGAGAAAAGCACCGCCTGGGTGGTGAAGGGTGCGGACAACCAGGTGACGGCTTTCGGGCCGCAGTGCACGCACCTTGGATGTGCCTACCACTGGGAAGAGGCGAAGGGCGAGTTTCTCTGTCCGTGCCACACGTCGCTGTTCTCGATTGACGGCAAGGTGATCGGAGGGCCGGCGCCACGGCCTCTGGACCGGTTCGAAACCAAGCTCAACGGGAACAAACTGCTGCTCGGAAAACTGCAAGTCCCTACGGAGAAGACGTCTTGAGGCGCCGCATACGCGGGCTGAACGAATGGGTGGATCACCGGACCGGCATACAGACGGCGGTACGGCAGTTCCTCTACGAAGAGATTCCGGCGTCGAGCGGCTGGCACCAGGTGTTCGGCAGCGTCGCGATGTTCCTGTTTCTGGTGCAGGCATTCACGGGCGCGCTGCTGGCCTTCAACTACGCGGCCACCCCGGGCGATGCGTATAACAGCCTGCGCTACATTCTGACGGAACTGACGGCTGGACGGTTGATGCGCGGGCTGCACCACTGGGGCGCGAGCATGATGATCGTGGTGGTGGTGCTGCATATGGTCCAGGTCTTTCTGTACGGGTCGTACAAGAAACCGCGCGAGGCCACCTGGATTGTCGGAGTCGTACTGCTGCTGCTCACGCTGGCCTACGGACTGACCGGATACCTGCTGCCTTGGGATAACCGGGCGTACTGGGGAACAGTCGTCACGACCCAGATTGCGGGAAAGGCGCCAGTGTTGGGGCCCTACCTGGAGAGATTGCTCGGCGGCGAAGGCGCGGTGGGCGTGGTGACATTTGCCCGGTTTTATGGACTGCATGTTTTGCTGCTACCGCCGGCGACCGTTTTGCTGATGGTGCTGCACGTCTTCCTGGTGCGCAAGCACGGCGTTGCACCGCTGCCGGGCGACGAGTTGCAGCCCAAGAAGAAGTTTTACCCGCAGCAGGTCTTCAAAGATACGGCGGCGATCTTCGTCGCTTTCGCCATCCTGTTTATTATGGCGCTAGCGGTGCGGGTGCCCCTGGAGCAGCTGGCCGACCCGACGGATACCTCCTACATCCCGCGGCCGGAATGGTATTTCCTGTTCCTGTTTCAGACGCTGAAGCAGTTCAACGGTCCTTTGGAAGTGGTGGGAAGCGTGGTGCTGCCGGGCCTCGCGGTATTGCTGCTGATTCTGGTGCCGTTCATCGACCGTAGCCGTATGGTGAAGGTCACGCAGCGGAGTGTGGCAGTCGCATTCGTGCTGCTGGCCGCTATTGGCTGGGGCGGGTTAACCGCCGCGGCAGTGCGATCGACTCCGAAGGAAGCGCAGACCGTAGTCGATTATTCGGGGCCGACGGACTGGATGCAGCTATCGCCGGAGGAAATGGCGGGAATCGCGTACTTCCGGGAGGAGAACTGCCGGAGCTGCCACGCGATCGGCGACCAGGGTACAGCGGTAGGCCCGGACCTGACGAAGGCTTCGATCCACAAGGACGCGGCGTGGATGATTCAGCATTTCAAACGGCCTTCGTCGATTCGTCCGGGCACCTCGATGCCGCCCATCCAGTTGACGGACGCGCAATTGAACTCGCTGGCGGCGTTTCTGCTGAAGCTGAATGAAAAGAACGCGACGGCCCTGGAGAATGCGCCGGACTTCGCGGTGCAGGGCGCCCTGGTGTACCAGGCGAACCACTGCGCAGCGTGCCACCTGGTCAACGGAGGCGGCATGCGAGTGGGGCCGCCGCTCAACGGAATCTCCAAACGGCAGAGCCGGAGCTGGGTGGAGGACCATTTCGCCAACCCCCAAAAGATGGTAGCGGGATCGATCATGCCCGCATACAAACTGTCGCCGAAGGATCTGGAAAACCTGACGTCGTACCTGTTCGCGCTGCCGGAGTAGGCGATCAGAGAGCGGCCATGGAACAGATGCCTTCGGATTGCAGCACGCCGGCCATTTTCTGGAGCGCGGTCTTATGGATCTGCGAAACGCGGCTTTCGTTAACTCCCAGGACGTCGCCAATCTCCTTCATCGTCAGGTCGTTGGTGTAGTAGAGCGAGACCACTTTCTGATAGCGTTCGGGGAGGGTGCGGATGGCGCGCGCGAGGGTGTGCTGGAGCTGGCGGCGTTCGCACATGAGATCGGGCTGGTAGTCCGGGGCAGCGGCGAAATCCTGCTGGCGTTCGCGTTCCTGTTCGGGATTCGGAGTGATGGAGACGGGGCCGACCATGCGCATTTCCATCTGGATACGATGCCAGCGCTCGATGCCGATTCCCATCTGATCGGCCACTTCCACGTCGTTGGGAGTGCGGCCGAGTTTGGATGCCAGTTCGCGGGTGGCGCCTTCCACCTGTTTTTGGCGGCGGCGCAGATCGCGCGAAGCCCAATCCGACTGGCGCAGGCTATCGAGGATGGCGCCTTTGATCCGGTGCTTGGCATAACTGTGGAAGGCAACGTTCTTGGCGCCGTCATACTTCGTTACGGCATCGAACAGCCCCATGACGCCGGCGTGAATCAGGTCGTCCAGATCGACGTGGACCGGGAGGCTTTCGTGAACACGAATGGCAATCGCCTTCACCAGCGACAGGTGATCGAGCACGATCTGATCGCGCTGCTCCTGCGAAAGTTTCGATCCGTTGGGTACAGACACACGGGTGGCGTTCATGGTTTTCTTCCTCTTTCCGGTTTTTCTTTTTTGGGACTGCCGGTTTGCCCGACGCCAGCTAAGGTTGCAGCTCTAGTGCCACTTAGTTTTTAGAGTTAAAGGTCTTATTTTCAATTAAGAACGAAGCCGGGAGGCGTTCCGGAATGGAACGTGTTTCAGAATGGAACATTGCAGCCTGGAACACTGAAACATTCCAGAGTGCAGGCAGGCGGGAGCGTAGTAGGGATTACCAGCCGGCCCGGTAAGCGATGCAGGTCTTCACGGTAAGGCCGCCGAGGAAGATCCAGACTGCGGCGCGCAGCTTTCCATCCAGCGTGAAGGCCGCCAATAGTGCGAGCACAGCATAGACGCCGAGGGCACAATAGAAACGAGTGGTCATGGGTCAATTCATTTTGCCATGGGGGAGAACGGGCGAGGCGTGCGCCCGAGAGGACTTCCGTACCGCGTGAATCGATACACAAAATAAGGTGAGCAATTTTGAACATTCCGACAAGGGGGATAGTGGTACCGTTACGCAGCAGGATGTGTAGGAAAAAACAGCATTTGCGGTATGTCCCTTAAGCGTGAGCCCCGAAAGGCCAGGAAGTCCCGTGGCAAGTCCGCCTCTAAAACAAAGCCCCGCGACGTAGCGGAGCCTCCAGCCTGCGCGCTCACGGATCTTTCTGAACGGCGTAGCCTAAAAGATGCCCTGGAGCAGAGCGAAATGCGGTTCGCCCTCTTCATGGAACATATGCCTGCGGCGGCCTTTCTCAAAGACCTGAATGGCCGGTATGTCTACTTCAGCCGCAGCTTTGCGGATTTCGCCGGGATGGCCCCCGGCCTTCTCCTGGGCACATCGGATGAGGAAAACTGGCCGGAGTTCGCCCGGCGGTTGCGGGAAGAAGATCAAGCGGTCATTCAGACAGGCCAGACGGTGACCGCGGAGGATTGCCGCGCTGTTCGAGATGAGACTCGCTACTTCCAGACGGTTAAGTTCCCGATTCCGGACAACCTGGGAAGGACCGCGCTGATCGGAGGGATTTCGGTAGATATTACCGCCAGGATGGAGGCGGAGCGGGAGCGGCGGGCTCTTTTGGAGAGGCTGGCGCATGCGCAAGAGGAAGAACGCTGGCGGATATCCCGTGAGCTGCACGACGATATGACGCAAAGGCTGGGCACGCTGGCGATCGATATCGGCCGGATTGCCGCGGAGCAGCTACAGTCCAGGAGGCAACTTAGAGCGTCCCTGCGCTCCCTACAGCGCCGTGTGGTGGAAGCAGCCGAAGCTGCTCGCCATCTGGTTCACGAGCTACATCCCCTGGAACTCGAAGATCTGGGCCTGGTGGCGGCGCTGCGATCCTACTGCCAGGGTTTCTCGCGGCGCAAGGGTATCGCGGTCAAGCTGGAGAGCCGGGACGTGCCTAAGAGGTTGAAGCGGGAGATCGGTTCCTGTGTATACAAGGTAGCGAAGGAAAGCCTGAGCAATGTGGCAATGCACGCGGAGGCCGAACGGGTCTCGGTCGTTCTGGAAGGGACGGGGGACACGATCAGGCTGAGCGTGAAGGATTCCGGCATCGGCTTCACGGCGGGGACGGAGGGGTCCGAAGGGGGGATGGGGCTGCTCAGTATGAGGGCGCGCGTGGCGCTGGTGGGTGGGAGTATCGACATCCGGTCGCAGCCGGGTCAAGGTACGGAGGTAAAGGTGGCGCTTCCGTTGGAGTTACGTTGACCAATCGGAGCCGCATCCTGCTGGCCGACGACCACGGCCTGATTGTGTCCGGAATTCGGAGCCTGCTGGACGCTCACTATGACGTAGTGGGGCAGTTGGGGGATGGCCAGTCGCTGGTGGGTGCCGCGTTGCGACTGAGGCCGGACCTGGTCATACTCGACATTTCCATGCCCGTAGTGAACGGGATCGACGCCGCCCGGC
This sequence comes from uncultured Solibacteraceae bacterium, assembly GCA_963792055.1. Taxonomy (GTDB): domain Bacteria; phylum Acidobacteriota; class Terriglobia; order Bryobacterales; family Bryobacteraceae; genus Solibacter. Next base: position 633,357 of record CAWBUV010000016.1, read on the forward strand.
AAATCCGGAAGGCTTGGCCGGAAGTGAAGCTGCTGTTCGTGAGCATGCATCGCGGTCCGGTATATCTGAGGGAAGCGATGGATGCGGGCGCGTGGGGGTATGTGATCAAATCAGCCGCCAATGAAGAGCTGCGAATCGCGGTGGAGAGGGTTCTCAAAGGGCAAATATACATCTCGGCGGGATTCGATCAGGACGTGGTCGCGAGCGTCCACGCCTCCATGCGGGGGCGCGCCAGGGCTTCCGCGCTCCTAACATTCCGCCAGAGGGAAGTGTTGCAGCTCATTGGCGAGGGTTGGGGGAATAAGGAGATCGCTAACCTGCTCAACATCTCGGCAAAGACCGTGGAATTTCATCGCGGCCGGATCATGCTGAAACTTGGTGTGCACAGTGCGGCCGACCTTATCCGGCACGCGTTTCAGGCCGGCATGTTGGGAATGTAGCGCGCGTCAACGAGGCGGGCGTTCCTTCCGGCGCGGAGGCTTTCGATGGACGCCTCGGGACAATCCAGTGCGCAAGCGAGCATGAAGACTTCCATCCCGGATGCCGGACGCCGTTCGGGACGAATGCGGGACAAGACTTCCAGCAGGCGAATCCACTCACGCGCAGGAGTGCGGCATCCGTTCCAACGGCGCGATTGATCGATGAAGGCGATCATGTCTGAAGCCCGCGGCTCACCTGGTCCGCCTCATTTCCTGGTTGGGAACCGGGGGACTGGTCCGAGCGGTTACCGGGCGGGCTTCCCGGCACCAAACGCAAGCCTGTTCGCTTGTTCCCTCGACGATTGAAGCATAGTCGCTCCATGGCGAGAATTGCTTCGTCAAGGCGCGAGCGCTCATTACGAAGCTCCCAGATCAATTGCTTCACGTTCATCAGGCCCCCTTTGAGTTGCGAGCGCGGCCATTTTCCCATTTCAAACAGCAAAACCATCCATGGCAGGGTTTACACACATCTTGATCTTTCCATGGCGACGGGTCTACTAGGTCGAGACCTAGTAGGGAATCGCCTAGTGGACATTGGGATCGGGAAAACACATGATTAGGCATCCTTGGTCATGTTACTTAAAGGAGGGGAATGAAAACCGTCCTGGTTTTAGACGATGAGTTCAACCTCTTGAACCTCGCTTGCCGTTTGCTGCAGCGTCACGGATACCGCACGATCCAAACCGCGGACGCTGAAGAAACCCTTGGACTCGCTGACGACGAACTTGCCCAAGTGGAGCTATTTGTGGTGGATGTTTGTCTGGCTGCAGGCTCGGGGATACATGTGGCGGTGGCGCTTCGGGCAGACTTCCCCAGCCTGCCCATATTGCTGGTTTCCGGTTACCCGAAAAACAGTTGGAGCGTTCGGGATACTGTCCTTTTCGGAAAGCTCGGAGGGGATTCTGTCAGAATTCTGCAAAAGCCTTTCACACCGCAGGTCCTGATTGCCACAATCGGCGAAATGATCGGGGCTGGACAGGTGGAACGCGCGAGTTCCGCGTGATTCATTTGGGAACGTTGTAGGCGAAATTGAGCTGCAGCACGACGCGGTCGCCTTTAAATTCGGCGGGCAGCGGGGGGAAGGGATTGGAGGCGCTGATGGCGGCCACGGCGGCCTTGTCGAGGGCATCGGCGCCGGATTGGAAGGCCCAGGTCACCTTGCTGACGTTGCCGCTCTTGGTGATGGCGAAGAGCAGGCCGACCTTGCCGTGGCGGCCCAGTTTGACGCTCTCCGGCATGACGGCGTACCAGTTGCGGCGAATGGTGGCGAGGATCTGGGTGAGATAGGGGCGGAAATCCACGCCCATGGGGTCGCTCTTGAGTTCCAGCGCGCTGCCCTGTACACCGGGTGACGGAGGCAGATTGATGCCTTCACCGTAGCCGCCGCTGCCTGCGCCGGGATCGCCGACCATCAGCCCGCCGCTGGGCGCCGCCATTGCGCGAGTTCTGGCGGATGGCCTCTGCCACCGACGTATTGGGAATGGCGACTTTACTTTGCGCCGGGGGAGGCGGAGGCGGCGGTCCGCCGACATTTTCCAGCGCCAGTTTCGGCTTCTCGACCGTCGGCGGCGGCGGGGGCACGGTGGAATTGGTGGGCGGAAGCTCGATCTTGGGCGGCTCTTTGACGATGGCCTCGATCTTGGGAGGCTCGGGGAGGGCGGCGGGAGGGGGCTGCGGCGGAGTGGGGATGGCGGCCGGGCGCTGTGCCATGGGCCGCGTGGTGGAGGGCGCGGCCTTGGGCATCTGAATTCGCTCGCGCGGCTGCAGCGCCGCCATGTCGATTTCCTTGGTGATCTTGCCCTTGGTGGGCGTCGGCTGGGTGAATTCGGTGAGCGGCTCGACCAGCGGTGTGACGATGGGGCGCGCCTTGACGGGCTCCGGGGGCGAGGAGAGGAAATCGCTGGGCAGCAGCAGGATCAGATAAGATGCCGGCGACGTGGAGTCAGTACGGAAATGACGCGGGCAACGCCGGAGCGGCCGCGGGAAGCGGGGTCGCTCCACTCGGTCAGCAGATGCAGTTCAACGTCATCGAGTGGTGGCCCTACGGTTTCCATCCATCAACCAAGGTTTTGGAGACTACTTCGGAGTGCTCTTCGATTTTATCAAGAATCGCACAGAGCAGCTGCTAATGTTTGACGCGCCGCCGTGCCGGAAGATTTCGGCGAACTTCGCGATTCCAGGGAGTCCAGGAAGGCGTCGAACTGGAGCTTGAGGGGTTCGCCCTTGGTAACGGGCGCCTGCTCGAAACCGATCTGGCGCTCGCCGCAGACGCTGAAGATGGCGAGATCCTGGCGGGCGTAGTCGAGCGAGAGGTACTGGTGGGGCTGGAAGAGGCGGAGTTTGCGTACGCGCTCGGTGGAGATGCGGCTGGCGGTGAGGTTGGCGACGCAGCCGTTGGGAAATTGCAGGCGGACATTGGCGATATCGACCTTGCTGGAGAGGATGGAGATGCCGGCGGCGCGGATTTCCTCGGGTTCGGCGCCGGCGAGTGCGAGCACGAGGTCCACGTCGTGGATCATGAGGTCGAGCACCACATCGACATCGAGGCTGCGCGGGCTGAAGAGGTTCATGCGGTGAATCTCGAAGAAAAGGGGAAGCGTGGCGCGCTGTTCGAGGGCCAGGACGGCGGGGTTGAAGCGCTCGAGGTGGCCGACCTGGAGGATGCGGCCGCGGCGCGTCGGCGGCGTCGATCAGGCGGTCGGCGGACGGCGAGGTCGCTGGCGATGGGTTTTTCGACCAGGACGTCGATGCCGGCGTCGAGCAGGTGGCAGCCGATCTCGGCGTGGAGGGTGGTGGGGGCGGCGATGATGGCGGCGTCGACTTTGCCGGGGAGGTCGCGGGCGTCGGTGAGGCCGGCGGTCTGGTAGCGGGCGGCGGCTTCCTGCGGCGCGCGCGGCGTCGGTATCGACGATGGCGGCGAGTTGCGCGCGGGCGGATTCGTGGACCACGCGGCAGTGGTTCTGTCCGAAGGCTCCGGCGCCGATGACGGCTATACGGGGAAGTGGCATAGAGTTACTGCTGGGAAGAATTACTAAGCATCCTGGCCTACTGATCGCGATGCCGGCGGCGTTGGCGGCTTCGAGCATTTTCTCTTTGTCGAGCATCAGGGTGCGGCCGGCTTCGATGGCGAGGACGGTGGCTGCCGGTCTCCTGCATCACGGGGATGGTGTCGAGCCCGACGACGGGGACATCGAAGAGGAGATGCTCGCGGCGGCGGGCCACTTTGACCAGCGCCATGCGGCGGCCGTTCACCAGGGTGGCGGCGCGGCGCAGCATGGCGTCGGTGCCTTCCATGGCTTCCACCGCGACGCAGGCGCGTTCGCAGATGGCGACGCTCTGTCCCACGTCGAAGCCGGCCAGCGCATTGGCCACGCGGCGGCCGTATTCGATATCGGTGAGCTCTTCCTTTCCGGGCTTGCGGCGGGTCATGACGCCGGAGCCGGCGAGCAGGGGCTTGAGCAGCATGGTGGAATCGCGCAGTTGAATGCCTTCGTCCGCCAGGATTCTGATGACGCCGCCGATCAGGCCGTCGGTATTTTTCGACGGGAGGGTGGCGAGCAGTTTGAGGAGGCGCCAATCGGGGGCGATGGAGGAGAAGATTTTGGCGTGCTTCACCTGGCCGCACATCATGACTTCGGTGATGCCGTCCGCTTGCAGATATCGATCAGCTTGCCGAGCTGGCCGAGGGAGATCCAGTGGCAGCGATCGGCGAGGACTTCCACTTCTTCGGAGGCTTCCTCCTGGATGGCGATGACAGTGATCCGGTACCCGAGTTGGCGGGCGCTTTCCAGGGCGAGGAGGGGGAAGCGGCCGTTGCCGGCGATCAGGCCGTAAGTCACTTGGCTCATTTACTCGGCTCGTTCACTTTACGACACCGCGCTCGCTGGCGCGGATGAACTCGAGGAGTTCGTCCACTTCGGCGCAGGGCGGCACCTCGGCGCGTATGCGCTCGATGGCCTGGGTGGTGTTGAGTTTGGCCCGGGTGAGCAGGCGGAAGGAGGTCTGGAGCGCCTCGATGACAGGGGTTTCGAAGCCGCGGCGTTCCAGGCCGATGCGGTTGGCGCCGAAGACGCCGATCTCGCGCTTGCCGACCGTAGTGGAGTACGGCAGCACGTCCTGAATCACGACGCTGTAGGGGCCGACGAAGGCGTGGCGGCCGATGCGGCAGAACTGATGGACGCCGACGAAGGCGCTGATGTCGGCCCAATCGCCGATGGTGACGTGGCCGGCGAGGGTGACGCCGTTGGCCATGATGACGTGATCGCCGATGCGGACGTCGTGGGCGATGTGCGCGTAGGCCATGAGCAGGTTGTCGCTGCCGATGGCGGTGAGCAGTCCGCCGCCCTGCGTGCCGCGATGGATGGTGACGAATTCGCGGATGCGGTTGCGGTGGCCGATGCGGGTCTCGGCGCGCTCGCCCTTGTATTTGAGGTCCTGGGAGGCGACGCCGGCGGTGCTGTAGGGGAAGAAGATGTTGTCTTCCCCGACCCAGGTGGGGCCTTCGAAGTAGTTATTGGCCATCAGGCGGGTGCGGGCGCCGATGTGGACTTCCGCTCCGATGATGCAATAAGGGCCGATATCGGCGCCGGGATCGATTTCCGCTGCAGGGTCGACGATGGCGGTGGGGTGAATCGGCATCGCTTAGGGCGCGACTTCGACGGGCACTTTGACTTCCGGCGCGGGGGCGGGCGCCTCTTCCTTGTCGGCGAGTTTGCACATGACTTCGACCTCGGCGACGACCACGCCATCGACGGTGGCCACGCCTGCCATTTTGGCGACGCTGGCTTTTCGTTTGAGGATTTTCATCTCCATGCGCAGGGTGTCTCCGGGCACCACGGGGCGGCGGAAGCGCGCATTCTCGATGGCCACGAGGAGGACGAGTTTGTTGGCGCGGTCCGGCATATTGTGGAGCACGAGGATGCCCGCGGTCTGCGCCATGGCTTCCACGATGAGCACGCCGGGCATGACCGGAAAATCGGGGAAGTGGCCGGTGAAATGGGGCTCGTTTGCGGTTACGCACTTGATGCCGACGACGCGCTCGGCTTCCATTTCTACGATGCGGTCCACTAGTAGAAATGGGTAGCGATGGGGCAGAATGGCCCGGATCTCATTGATGTCCAAAATGGGCATGGAAGCCTGTATTATCGCATGTTGCGCGAGGCGGTTCGCAGAGTGTTCGAGAGCGTTAGGAGCTTGGGTGAAGGAGCGTTAGCCTTTGCGCAAGCCCGGGGTCCTGCGCCAGCGCGCCAGCCCGATCAGCGCCAATCCGGCGCCCAGCAGCCACGGCGCCGGCGGCTCCGGCGTGGTGATGTTGATACTGCCGGCGAATACGTGGTCGCCGCTCACGGTTACCGGCGCCGAACTCACCGTGTGATTGTCGCTTTCGAAGCCGGTGCCGGTGGTGCCGCTGTTGTCGAAGATGACTTTGTCGAAGGTGGTTCCCGAAGTCACGATGTCCACAAAGAAGTAAGGCTCACCGGTGTTCCGCCCCGAGGGTGCGTTCGGATTGCCGTAGTAGGCGCTGGTGTTGTACTTGGTCTGATTGATGGCCGTGACCTGGCCGGCGCCGCCGTTCAACAGCGTGAGCAGCAGTTGCGTGGTGAAGCGCCCCAGCAGCAGGTTTCCCGAGTAGAAGGACACTCCGTTGTTGGGGTCGCCTGCCGACCACCAGAAGCCCAGATAGTCCGCGGACTGCTTGAGTGTCACCGAGACGGGCGCCGAGCTGCCGCTCTGCGAGCCGACGACGAAGTAGTTCGTGGGCGTCGAGGGATTCGTGGGATCGGTCGCGCCGCCATACTGGTCGGCCGCATTGACGTGAAACGGCGCACTCGCCGTGGCGTCGTAGGTGCCGATGGATGACGCGTACGAGGTGGTGACATTGCCCGGCGCGAGGCTGTCGAAGGTCGCCACCGTCGTGCCCGGGACTTCACTGTACTGGACGGCGGGCGGCGAAATGTAAATCAGAATTGCGGAGGCCTGCGCGGGAATCACGGCGCAGACGGCGAAACACAATATTCCTGCGAGACTTCGCGCGTACCCTCTCATCGACTTCTCTTATCGTATCGGCCGGTACCTCGGGAAGGATATAGACGAAAGAGTACCGTGCGTACTTCTCGCGTACCATAACTGCTGACTAGCCACTAGTTAGCGGGATCGTGCTGCACTCGCTGCCAGGCATCGCTGCCGCCCTTCAAGGGGCGTACGCGGGTGATGCCATGTGACTTCAAGAGCAGCGCCGCACGGGCGCTGGAGGCTTCGTTGGGTCAACTGCACAACAGGATTACATCGCGATCGCGCGGGATGTCGCCCTGCCGTTCCGCCAGCTCTTCCGTCGAGATGCGCAGGGCTCCGGGGATGGAGGACGACTCGGCCTGGAGGGCGCTTCGCAGATCGATGATCATCAGATCCTCGCCGGCATCCAATTTATCGCGCAGTTCCTCCGCGGTGATGCGCGCCACTGCCAGCTTGCGCAGAAAGAGTTGCCGCTGGACGAACTTCCCCAGGATCCACACCGTCAGCAGGGCGGCCAGCAGGCCGATCAGGCCCGAGCCCATTTGCAGGGCATAGAACAGGACGGTTTCGAGCTGATCGCTGAAGGCATAGCCCAGGCCGCAATAGGTCAGCATCCAGATGAGCACGCCCAGCGTGTCGAACCACAGGAACCTGCCGAGGGTGGCGCCCGAACTGCCTGCCATGGGCGCCGCCACGGCATTCAGGCCGGGAATGAATTTCGCCACCAGCAGCGAGCGCACACCATACTTTTCAAACGCGGTTTCTGTGCGGCGCACACAGGAGTCCGGCTCGAGCGCGATGCGGCAGAGGAATTTCAAAATCCGCGCGCCCCGCCGCCGGCCGAGCTGGAACCAGATGTTGTCCGCGAGCAGGCAGGCCGCCATGCCGCTGAGCAATACCAGAAACGGATTCAGTTGGCCATTGCGCGCCAGCGCTCCGCAGGCGAGCAGCAGCGGAACGGAGGGCAGCGGCAGGGCTCCCTGTTCTGCCAGCAGCCAGACAAACAACAGCGCATACCCGTGGCGGACGACGAATTCGGCAGTGTGACCCACTGAGACCAAGTCTACTGCACGTGCCGCGCGCGGCTTTCTGATAACATGCAATCGCATGTATCGCAGGCTACTGACTTTCCTTACTTTGGGTGCGGCCGGCCTGTATGCCCAGCCCCGCTCGGCGTCGCTGCGCAGCGAGAGCGCCGTGCCGCCCATACAGTTTGCCGCCGGAGAGATTCACCGCGCGCTGGCGGCTCGCGGCACTACGCTCGCCGAAGGGGCGCTGGACGGCCTCGCGGCCGATGCCACCGGCACGCGCTTCGTGCTGGCCTCGGGCGCCGCGGCGGCGCGCGTGGCCGCGCAACTCGGCGTGGCCGCTCCGCGCTCCGGCGTCGCCCAAGCCTATGCAATTCGCGTCAAGCAGGAACCGGCGCGCCGCACCTACGCGGTGCTGGCCGGCGATGCCGCGGGCGCCATGTACGGCGGACTCGACCTGGCCGAAGCCATACGCCTCGATTCGCTGGACGCCGTGCGCGATTCCGACCACACTCCGTACATCGCGCAGCGCGGCATCAAGTTCAACATCCCGCTGGATGTGCGCACGCCGAGCTATTCCGATTCGGGCGACGCGGCGCAGCAGAACATCCCCGAGATGTGGAGCTTCGATTTCTGGCGGAGCTTTCTCGACGACCTGGCGCGGCACCGCTACAACCTGCTCTCGCTGTGGAGCCTGCACCCGTTTCCGTCGCTGGTCAAGGTCCCGGAGTATCCGGACGTGGCGCTGGACGATGTACAGCGGACCACCCTGAAACTCGACGACACGTTCTCTTTCAACGGCACCGATATGACGCGGCCGGAGATGCTGCGCAGCGTGGAGACGGTCCGGCGGTTGACGATCGCGGACAAGATCCGCTTCTGGCGCGACGTGATGCAGTACGCGCATGATCGCGGCATCGCGGTCTACCTGTTCACCTGGAACATCTTCACGTTCGGGGCCACCGGCAAGTACGGCATCACGCCGGCGCAGGACAATCCCGTCACCATCGATTACTTCCGCAAGAGCGTGCGCGAGACGGTGCTGACGTATCCGCTGCTGGCCGGCATGGGCATTACGGCGGGCGAGGAGATGAGAGACCGCAAGGATGAATTCGCCAAGGAGCCCTGGCTGTGGAAGACCTACGGCGAAGGCATCCGCGATGCGCTGAAGCTCCAGCCCGGCCGCGATTTCCGCCTCATACATCGCTACCACCAGACGGCGCTACCGCCGATTCTGGAAGCGTTCAAGCCTTATCCATCGCTTTTCGATTTGAGCTTCAAATACTCGGTGGCGCACATGCTGTCGTCGCCGGCGCCGCCGTTTGCCAAGGAATCGCTCGAGGAACTGCCGGCCAATCTGCGCATGTGGATGACGGTAAGGAACGATGACATTTACAATTTTCGCTGGGCCGACCCCGAATACGCGCGCGCCTATGTGAAGAACCTGCCGGGACCCGACAAACTCGCCGGCTTCTACATGGGGCCCGACGGCACGGTGTGGGGGCGGGACTTCGCCAGCACGGACACGGAGACGCCGCGTCCGCTGGTGATCGAGAAACAGTGGTTCAGCTTCATGCTGTGGGGCCGGTTGAGCTACGAACCGTCGCTGCCCGACGCGCTGTTTGAGCGCACGCTGGCGCAGCGCTTTCCCGGCGTGCCGGCCGCCAAACTGCTGTTGGCCTCGGAAGAGGCCTCGCGCATCATTCCGCAAGTCACGCGCTTTTTCTGGGGCGATATCGATTTGAAATGGTTTCCCGAGGCGTGCCTGAGTCATCCCCGGCACAAGGGCTTCTACACGGTCAAGCATTTCATGGAAGGCGAGAGCATGCCCGGCGCGGGCGTCCTGAATATTCGAACCTGGCGCGACCGTCTGCGGGACGGTAAGCCGATGGAGGGCATCACGCCGCTACAGGTTGCCGCCGCATTGCAGGAACACGCCGCGGCGACCTTGAAGCTGGTGGCCGAATTGCGGCCCGCGAACACGAAGGAGCTGCGCTTGACGCTCGGCGACTATGAGGCGATGGCCCACCTCGGGAACTATTATGCGGAGAAGATTCTGGGCGCGGCGCAGTTGGCGCTGTACGACACCACCGGGGCGGCCGAACGCAAACAGGAAGCGATCGCGCACCTGACGGCGGCGCTCGCGCACTGGAAGCGGTATGCCGCCGCGGCTACGGCGCAATACAAGCCGCAGTTGTTCAACCGGGTGGGCAATGTGGATTTGAATGCGCTGACGGCGAAGGTCGCTCAGGATATCGCGATGGCCGATGCATGGCAGCGGACGCGGTAAGCGTCAGATGACAATTGCGAGCAGCACCAGGGCCACGCCGGTCAGCCTCACTGCTCGACGGACTCTGGGGGAAATCTCAGGGTGGCGGGCTTCAACAGTGTTGTGCGTTAGAAGCCGCCGGCACGATTGAGTGAGGATCGGGATACCCGCCGGATCCAGAGCCATAAACAGACCGATGTAGAAGAGCGGACCGGAAAACAGGAATATGGCGGCGAGGTGATCCAGTACCATGTTGTGATCCTAGCATTCGCAGGCCGGGAGGGCTGTGCGTGACTTCACGGAAGGCCGGCAGCGGGCGGCGTTCGTGCGGCGATGACGCGGGGGATTCCGGCGAGGTCGGGGACTACGCGGACGGAGTTCCAGTTCGCCAGTAGTGCCCGTACGTGATCCAGGCTGGTGAAGCCGAGCTCCAGGATCAGCCAGCCGCCGGGCTTCAGCACGCGCGGGGCATCGACCACGATGCGGTCGTAGAGTTCGAATCCGGTGCTGCCGGCGAACAGGGCGAGATGCGGCTCGAAATCGCGGACTTCGCGCTGCAGTCCTTCGCGGTGGGCGAGCGGAACGTAGGGCGGATTGGAGACGATCAGGTCCATCGTGCCGGGGGCGATGGCATCCATCAGGTCGCTGGCCACGAAGCGGACATCCGCGCCGAGGCGTGCGGCGTTGGCTGCGGCGACCTTCAGGGCGGCCGGCGAGATGTCCGTGGCCCAGGCCTCCGCGGCCAGTTCCAGGCGGAGGGTGACGGCGAGCGCGCCGGAGCCGGTGCCGATGTCGAGTATGCGCCGCGCGCCGCGCGCGACGTCGAGAGAGACCTCGACGACGTGCTCGGTCTCCGGGCGGGGGATCAGCACGTCCGGCGTCACGTGGAAATCGCGGCTATAGAATTCCTGATGCCGCGTGATGTACTGGGTGGGTTTACCGCCGAGCCGCTCGTGCAGGTAGCGGCCGTAGTGCAGCCATTCCACCTCGCGCAATTCCTGTTCGGGGTGGGCGTAGAAGTAGACGCGCTCGACCCGCATGGCGTGGGAGAGGAGCACTTCGGCGGTCAACCGCGGCACGGCGATGCCGCCATCCTCCAGGATGCGCGCGCCCTGCTGCAACGCGGTTTGGACGGTCATACCGGCGGTTAGTTGACCGGGCCCTGTTCCGCCTGCTGTTTCATTTTCTCGCCCTGGTAGTGGGCGATCAGCGCGTCGAAGATCGCGTCCATCTTGCCTTCCATCACGAAATCGAGCTGATGGAGGGTGAGGCCGATGCGATGATCGCTGACGCGATTCTGGGGGAAGTTGTACGTACGGATCTTCTCGCTGCGGTCGCCCGTGCCGACCATGCTCTTGCGCTCGGCGCCGAGGGCGGCCTGCTGCTTTTCCAGTTCCAGTTCGTAGAGCCGGGAGCGCAGCACGCGTTCGGCCTTGGCGCGATTCTTGATCTGCGACTTCTCGTCCTGGCAGGAGACCACGAGACCAGTGGGAAGGTGGGTGATGCGCACCGCCGAATAGGTGGTGTTGACGCTCTGGCCGCCGGGGCCTGACGAACAGAAGGTGTCGATGCGTATGTCCTTGGCCTCGATCCTGACTTCGACTTCGTCGGCCTCGGGCAGGATGGCGACCGTGATCGCGGAAGTGTGCACGCGGCCCTGCTGTTCGGTGACGGGCACGCGCTGCACGCGATGCACGCCGCTTTCGTACTTCAGCTTGGCGTAGACCTTGGTGCCGGTGACCAGCGCGATGACTTCCTTGAGTCCGCCGACGCTGGACTCGCTGGTGGAGGTGACTTCCATCTTCCAGCCCTGCGTTTCGGCGTAGCGCGAGTACATGCGGAAGACCTCCGCGGCGAACAACGTGGCCTCGTCACCACCGGTGCCGGCGCGGATTTCGAGGACGACGTTCTTATCGTCGTTGGGGTCTTTGGGCAGCAGTAGGATCTTGAGATCTTCCTCGATCTGCGTCTTCTGGGGCTCGAGCTCGGTCACCTCCATCTCGGCCATTGCCTTGAGATCGGGATCCGAATCCTGAAGCATGGGGCGGGCCTGGGAGAGGCTGTCTTCCACCTTCTTCCATTCGCGGTACTTGGCTACGATATCGGAAAGTTCGCTCTGGGCCTTGGTGACCTTGCGATACTGATCCGCATCGCTGATGACGGCCGGATCGGCCATTTGTTGAGTGAGCTCGTCAAAACGTTTTTCGAGCTGATCGAGCTTCGGAGCAAGATGCATGGGGAATTTATGCGATGACCAATTGTCCGCCCTGCTGCTCTTCCAGGGCCATGGCGCCTTCGAGCGCGCGTATGGCGACCGCCGCCTGGTCGTCGGCGGGCGGTTTGGTGGTGATGCGCTGGAGCCACAGGCCGGGAGCCGTCATGGTGGAAAGGACCGAGCCGCGGCGCTTGGCGGCGAAGCGGATCAGTTCGTAACTGACGCCGGTAATCAACGGCAGCAGCGCGATGCGGCAGAGGAGCTTGGCCAGGAAGCCATCGAACGGAATAAACGTATAGAACACGATGGAAACGATGATGACGACGAACAGGAAGCTGGTGCCGCAGCGCGGATGGAAGGTGGTGAACTTCTGCGCGTTTTCGACGGTGACCGGCTGTCCGGATTCGAAATTGAAGACTACTTTGTGTTCCGCGCCGTGAAATTCGAAGACGCGGCGGATGTCCTTCATCAGGGACAGGGCGAACATGAAGAGGACGAAGACCAGCATGCGGATGACGCCGTCGGTCAGGTTGAAGGGGATGCGCCCGCTGAGCGCCGGAAAGATGCCCATCAGCTTGGTGGCGCCGTACAAGGGAATGAACTTGTACATGAAGATGAACATGCCCAGGGAGACGATGATGTTGCCGGCGAGCACCCAGCCGGGGACTTCCTTGGCATCCTTATTCTTCTTTTTCTCTTCCTTCTGGAGCGTCCTCGAGCGAGACGTCGGCCGAGAATTTGAGCGCCTTCATGCCGAGCGACATCGCCTGGAAGAGGGTGCCCACGCCGCGGAAAATGGGGTACTTGAAGATCTTGTGCTTCTCCGACATCCGGGGGAGGGGCATCTGCTCGGTGACGATTTCCCCGCTGGCCTTGCGGACCGCCACGCAGTAGCTGTGGGGCGCGCGCATCATGACGCCTTCCATGACTGCCTGGCCGCCGACAAGGGTGGTTTCCTCGCCGCTTTCGAGGATCGGCATCAGTTGCGTATGGGTAAAAAGACGAAGATACGTGCGTAGAGACACAAGCCCTCTCAGGTAATACGACTATTTCATTATACCAGCGGCGGGCGGGGTGAATTTCGGTCCGCGAAGGGGGTAGGGCGCGGAGGACGATCTCAGCGACCACGGCTAAAATGAGGCTTGCGCGGGGGGCAAAATATATTAGGATCTTTTAGTACATTATCTACGACAGAGGCGCGTTGGCCTGCCGTCGTAAATCGCGGCGTTGCCGTGAGAGTTCCTTTCGCGTGCCGGTTCTGCCGCCGAGCGGAACATTCAAGACAAATTCATGAAATACATCCTTATCCTATCGCTGGCGATGCACGCCGCAATGGCGCAACTCGTCGCAACGCGAGCAGCCAGCCTCGCGGGGACGGTGGTGGACGCCAAAACGCTGAAGCCGGTTCCGGCCGCGCTGGTGATCGCCAACCGTGCCGGCGCCCCGCCGTTCACCAGGAACACCAGATCCGGCGGCGATGGCGCCTTTCAGATTCCGGGACTCCTGCCGGGCAATTACTCGATTTGCGTGCAGGCGACGAACGACCGATACCTCGATCCGTGCGAATGGGGCACAAACGCCACGGGGATCTCACTGATTGCCGGCCAAGCCTCCGCAGGATTCTTATTAAAGATTACAGCCGCGTCGGTCTTGACGGTTCAGGTAAGCGACGGGCAGAAGGTCCTGAAGCAACTGACAAAGGATGGCCGCCGCCCGGACCTGAATGTCGGGGTATGGGCAGCCAACGGGATGTACCATCCCGCGAAGGCCGGCAGTCCGGTGGCGGTCACAGGTTCCCAAAGCGTTACGACCTACCGGCTAGCGGTGCCGCGCGACACCGCACTGAACTTTTATATCGCCAGCCGCGATCTGAAACTCGGCGACGCCAAGGGTTTGGCGCTGCCTACGAATGCCAGCCAGCAGGCGTTTCAGCACGCCACCGGCGAGGCCAATTCTAAGAGCTTCGCATTCACCGTGCTGGGCCGGTTGCCGTGAGGCGGGATGCGTCGATCATTACCCAAGCAGTGCAAACAACTCTGTATGCGCCTGCATCGCCGTGGCAGCGGCAGGCACGTTCGGCGCGAAGCGCTGCCGATTGGTTGTAAGAAATCCAAGTTGGGAGAGCAGATCTCATGATTCGTACCTGCAAGTATCTGAATGCGCACCGGGGAGCATTTTGGGTTGCCTTGGCTTTGGCCGGGACGACAGTGTCGCCGCGGGCCGCGTGGGGCCAATTGAACTGGCCGGGTTACCCGAACAACAACGCCATCTCGGTTACCAGCGGCGGCAACGTGGGGATTGGGACGCCGGCGCCTGACGGGAAGCTACACGTCGAGGGCCTGACTGTGCTTCATTTCGATGATTGGGGCAACGACACGCTCGTCTTTCGCGGACAGAAGAGTATCGCCAATCAGTGGGGGGAGTATGCAATTAGTACAAGCTACATGGGCCTGACCTTTCGTAACACCCAAACTGGGCATACGCTTCTCCAACTGGGTGGCGGTGGCGGCACGTGGGAAAACAGCTACCTGAACCCATCTGGCGGGAACGTGGGCATCGGGACGACCAACCCGCAGTACAAGCTGGCGGTCAACGGGAATATCGGCGCGCAGGACATCATCGTCACCAATACCGGTTGGTCGGACTACGTGTTCCGGCCCGGCTACCGGTTGCGCCCGCTGAGCGAGGTCAGGCAGTACATCCAGAAGAACGGCCACCTGCCGGACATTCCCACAGAAGCGGAAGTCAAGGAGAAGGGCGTCAGCTTGGGCGACATGCAGGCCAAGCTGCTGGCCAAGGTCGAGGAGTTGACGCTGCACATGATCCGGGCAGATGAGCGGAACGACCGGCTGGAGCGGCAGAACCAGGAACTCCGGGAACGGCTGGCACGGCTGGAGATGAGTGAGGCGGCCGATTCGAGAGCCACCGCGGCCAAGTGAGGAGCGCCCGATGAGAACGTGGCAATCCGGAGGAGTACTGTGTGCCGTGTTCCGGCCGGCACTGTGGTGGTTCGCCGGCAACCTGTTAGTCGCCAGTCTGGCAGCGACGTGTACGAATCCGAGGCAGGTGCCCGCCGGGACCTACACCACTGGCGATCACAGCGAGGTGGATAACAACGCGCTGGCGACATCCAACTTCGCCCTCAGCGGAGGCGCGACGGCGACGTTCACGGCCGGGAACTGCATCGATCTGGCTCCGGGCTTTCACGCCAGCGCTATTGGAGCGACGGTCGGAACCACGTTTCATGCGTGGGCGGATATTGCGCCAACGGCGGTTTCGATGTCGCCATTGAACCAGAGCGGCCTCAGTCTACCTTTCACGTGGACGGTTTCGAGCCCGGCCGGGCGGGGTAATCTCGCGCACGTATTTGCCCTCTTTCATACGACCTCGGCTTCCACTTCCAATGCCTGCTACATTCATTACGACGCTTCTTCGAACCTGGTGTATCTGGCCGATAATGCGAGCAGCGGTTGGCTGGGCGGATCTGTGCCGACGAGCAACTATATCGCGGAGAATGCGCAGTGCACGATTTCCGGAACGGGGCCTTCGACTGTTAATCCCACAAGCTCCGGCACGCAACTCGGATTGACGCTGACAGTCAGTTTTAAATCAGCTTTTTCCGGGAACAAGAACGAGTACGTGTACGGTGTGGATAATCCGGTGTAGCTACGGGATGGCAGGAGATGGGGACGTGGACGGTTCCGGCGCCGCCGGTACCCGATTTTGCGCTGAGCACCGCGATGAACACTTACAATGTGCCGATTGGAATCGGCACACCCGTGTCGTATACGCTAACGGTCACGCCGCAGAATGGCTTCAATAGTCCGGTGCACTTCAGCATGGCGGGCATGTGGGGCTGCACAACTCCCCTCTTCAGTCCGACTGACGTGACCGGTCCTCCGTGGACGACCACACTGACGATGACTTGCTACGCACCGGACTCGCATAATATTTGCGCGACGGTGGTGGCGACGGGCGGAGTCCAAGCGCACCAGCTCGTTCTGTTCCTGAACTACACTTCGTCTGTACAGTACTACCTCAGTACGACGGTGTCGCCGGCCGGGAGCGGCAGCATTTCTCCGGCGAGCGGGTGGTACCCTGCCAACACGCTGGTGCCGTTGACGGCGTCCGCGAATCCTGGGTACCAGTTCAAGGAATTCAGCGGGGCATTGCCAGGCGGCTATGTGAGGATGGACGCCAACAAGACCGTGACGGCGAACTTCACGCAGACGGTCACAAACTACACACTCACCACTAGCGTGAGCCCCCCGGGAAGTGGGACCCTGGCGGTCAGCCCGGCGTGCTGTACGTACACCGCAGGTACACCAGTGACGATTACGGCGAGTGCGGCCAGCGGCTACCAATTTAGCGGATGGAGCGGCGTCGATTCGAGTCACGACACGACAGGCTACGTGACGATGAACGGCACCCGGAGTGTAACGGCCAATTTCACTGCGATCACTACGCAGTACCAACTCACCACGAGCGTAAGCCCGGCAGGAACCGGGACCATCAGTCCGGCTACCGGCTGGTACAACGCTGGTGCGATGACAATCACCGCAACGGCGAATAGTGGTTATACGTTCTCGAACTTCAGCGGGACCTACAGCGGGACAACGAACCCGCTGAGCATAAACCTGAACGGGAACGGAACCATTGCCGCGAACTTCGTTCCAGGCTATAGTGTCAGCGGGCAAGTGACGCTCTCCGGCAGCGGCACTGGGGTGAGCGGCGTGAACGTTTCCGCAAGCGGCTCGCAAAGCGGCAGCAGTATTACGGACGCGAGCGGCAGGTACTCGCTACCCGGCTTGGCGGCGGGCGGCAGCTATACCGTTTCCGCTTCGAAGAGTGGATATGCTCTTAGCGCTGCTCAAAGCTTTACGAACCTTGCCGCCAATCAGACCGCCAGCTTCACTGCTACACCGTGGCTCAGCATCAACGGCGGGTCGAACAGCGCTGAGGTTGCGCCCTCGACTAATGTTTCGATGGCGTTCAACCTTTATGACCCAAATGGGGCCAACGACATCGGTTGGGCGCAATTTTACCTTGCAGACAGTTCGGGACACACATATTGCTACGGCGACTGGGGGCGCCCCAGCGACCTCTTCCTATATGACGGGAACACTGGCGCGACGCATGGTTTCGGCATAAACCAGAGCGATAGCTTTTGCACGGTATCGCTTACCTCGATCACGAATTCTCCAACTGATCCAACGCAGGTCATGGTTGTCCTAAACTTCAACTTCAACCCCGGTACCGATGGCGCTTATACGGTGCTGACGCAGATCAACTATGGTTCGGGGTATGCTGGTCCCTGGGAGGCGTTGGGAACGCTCACTATCGATCTAACACGACAGCCCGTGACGAGCCCGCCTGTATATCAGCCACCGCCGGAATCAGAGCCGTTGCCGCCTCTGCCGCCACCAGTGTCAGCGTCTGGCAATGCTTGCACTGATATGAGTGCTGTATGGTCGGACTCGAATACCCAGGCCAACGCACGATGGTCACTTAGTCAGACAGGCGGCACTGTAAGCGGGTCTTTGACACAGGTCACTGATGCCGGGGGAGTCTGCTCGTCACCCGTTACCGTGCAGTGGATCGTCAGCGGGATCGCAAGTGGAGGGTCGGCACATCTCGATGCTGACTCTCCAAGTCCCGCTTCATTCCAGTGTGGTAACTATATCATTGTTGAGCCGAAGACGATAAGCGTCGACCTAAGCCCATCCTGCTCCTCAGCAGTCGTGACCAACTGGACTTCAACTTATCCTCCGACGAACCCAACCACAACTTCCGATGGCGCTACGACCACAGCATCCCTAAGCATCTCCGATCCAAGACTTGCCCCTCCACAATCATTACAACCGTTCACGCGGTCCGGTCCACCGGGCGTCAGCGTTACAGTGGACCTGATGAACGGAAAGATTAATACGCAGCTAGCCGGGCAGAACAAAACGGGCGACTTGTCCGTTGCTGTGAACAACTCCCAGGGCCAGCAGATGCTCTTGACACCACATTCGTCGGCAAAGGCCGGCGACTCCTTTAGCGACAGTTTTCCTACTTTAATCCAAGCCGGGCAACAATACGGTAGTGTGACTGTTACATGGGATTCCGCGAGCGTGCTGATTCCTTTCCCAGTCAGCTTCTTCACGATTGGCAGGACGCACTTTACGCAGTACAACACGCCGTATTACTCCTCGTGTTCATCTAGCCTGCAGCCGGCGCTGATAATCAACAAGATAGACGCCCAATACTGTTATTACCAAGATGTCATGCTGGGATCGGTGTTTGCCCAAGCGGTCTTCCAGAACGGCACTGGCGTATGGGACGCGAATGGAACGAACACAGTACTGAAATCATACGATGCTGGATCTAAGGCTACTCCAACCAAAATAGGCTGCCCTCTGTACCCGGGTTTTGACAGCGACCATACCTTCTTTTCCGTGGACGCTGGAGGAAATCAGATTACAAAGATCAACGGATCGCACTGGAGCGCCGTACTGTCCGATGGCAGTGGACCAGGGACAGGATTAGACCTGAATAATTACAATCCCCCGCCCGGAAGCCTTGCAACTGATCCTACGGCCACAAACAATGGTTCGCTCGTGTACCGGTGGTCGGACCCGATTCTCCTGTTCGACCAGAGTGGCAACAGTGATTCACGGGGGCTTCGCTCGGTCCAGGATTTGTGCCCGGCTTGTGCCGGACAGGCAACAGAGCAATCGGTTAGTACTCCTGCCCACATCGACACGTACAACGGTGCAAGTCATTCGTGCAGCGCTCATTCGGTGGGAGACTACGGGAACGGCCCTTATTACGTAATTCGATTGAGGTGAGTATGAAGCTCGCGGTTCTCGCACTAGTCTGCGCCGTTTGCCCCGCTTGGGCCCAGATCGCGCAATCCCATCCAGAGTACTGCGGGATTCCCGGAGACGTGAACCCCCGGGTACCGCCAGAGGTCTCGGCGATTATTGACCAGAGCGACGGTCATGCTGTGGTGTATGTTCGTCAAGGGAGTTCCACACGAGAAATACCCCTAATGATTGGAACACTGCCGAGCCTGATTTCGGAGATTAGTCAGGTCTGTCCGCTCTCAGATGGGCGGCTGGTCATTTTCGGCGAGTTCGGGGGGACGGATGTCTTCATCATCGACACGGCGAAAGCCTCCCTCGTGGACTCGTTCCCAACGTATTTTCCGGTGATGTCCCCGGACCAACGGTGGATTGTCTACCGAAAGTTCTACCCCACGCACGGCGTGGAAGCGAGTGACGAACTATTGATTTATGACCTTACTAAGACCCCGGCGCAAAACCGGCCAGGTGGCAATAGTAATAGTCCTACGGACGTTGGCAGGCTACTTTTTCCCCCGGGCCAAAGCGACATTCCGTTTGACAACATCGGTGTTCCAAGAGAGCAAATGCATTTCATCGGACGACGACTTTACTGGGCGGCGGACGGCCGCGCCCTCCTGTTTAAAGATCAGGTTGAGGGGCGTGCTGACGCGGTTGTTCTCGCGACTCTCGATAACCAAGCGAAATGGGCTGTCTTCGAGCACCGCGTAAGTGTCGGTGAGATGTGTGGGGGTGATGTGCCCGATGCTGACCTCAACTGGAGGATCGACCGGGCCGAGGTCGGCGCGGACCGACTAGGTGGCCGTTTGATCACCGTCGACCTCGGCCATCGTTCGGACAGACGCTGTCTACCTCACCTGGTGCAATTATACAAGAACGACTTTCAGCCAGTAAAACCGGAGGTCCATGTCGCGAAGGAGCCGAGTCACGGGATGATCCGAGAAGGCCACCCTCCCGTACCTCCGAAGAAGAAGAAATGAAGAATTGAGGTGTAACTTGCGGTTGATGCTGATATTGAGGAGCAACAACAAAGAAGAGTATCCGATACGCTCACGCTGCTTCGATGGTTGGTTTTCCCTATTAGTCGTGGGAGTTGCGAGTATATCGGTGGTACTGGCGGCGAGCACTAGTAGCGGTGGTAGCCTCGTAGGTTCAGTTGTAGATGACAGCGGGCATCCAGTGACAGGGGCGCGCGTGTTTATCAGCCAAGCCCCTTCTGTTAGGGCTCCTATCACCCCGCCACCCGTGATCGCGGGGCCACTGGCGGCAATGGTCCCAACGGATCAAGCCGGGACATTCCGCGCCGACGGCTTAGCGCCAAGTCAGTACATTGTCTGCGCCGAAGCATCGACTCCTGGACTTCTCGATCCCTGCCATTGGTCGACTTCCGTCCCGAATGTCACTGTGAGTGCGGGGCAGACAACGTCTGGAGTCAGGATCGTAATGGCGAAGGGGTCGATCATCCGGGTCCACATCGATGACCCGCAGCGACTCCTGAAGCCCGTCGCGACGGGGGTGGATCTAGATTTCGATATCCATGTTGTCACCGCAAAGGGAATTCACTATTCCGCCCCGGTCCTGTCGAACACTGGAGCCGGGCGAGAGCATGCAATCACGGTGCCCTTTAATACTCCCGTAAGCTTACGTGTCTTTTGCCCTGGTCTGACTGTAAACGATCAATCTGGAAAGCCGTTCGTGGCAGCGGGTACGGCGGTCAATGTGCCCGTAGGAACGATTCCATCGGTTGTAACGCTCACGGTGACGGGCAAGAAGTAGAGTTTCGGGAATGCTCGCGACGGCTACAGGCTTCACGCCGCCGTCTCCCTGTTGTGGATCGCAACCACCTTGGCCTTCTCCTGCTTGGCCTTTCCGCGCCCACGCCAGATGCTCGCGTTGGTAGTCGCTGGTCCCCGGCCCGTCGTCCTTGGGCGCGGCGGTCACCAACTGCTCCTCGATGGCGCGCGTCAACGCGTCCTGGCGGGCGAGCGCGACGAACGTGTACTGCAAGGTCTGTCTACCTCGCTGTGGCCCGCGATCTTGCTGGCTGCCGCCGACCTACTGCCGCTACCCAATGTTCGCCCGCCGGAAGGAGTGCGGCCCGAGGCCGGGGAAGTCGCAACCCATGTCCTTTGCAGCCTCGTGGATCGCCTTACGGATGCCCGAGTCCCACATCGGCTTGGCCGGATCACTGGCCTGAGGGAAGATCCAGTCGTTGGGGCCGCGCTGGTGATCGCCAACCGTGCCGGCGCCCCGCCGTTCACCAGAAACACCAGATCCGGCGGCGATGGCGCCTTTCAGATTCCGGGGCTCCTGCCGGGCAATTACTCGATTTGCGTGCAGGCCACGAACGATCGATACCTCGACCCGTGCGAATGGGGCACAAACGCCACGGGGATCTCACTGATTGCCGGCCAAGCCTCCGCAGGATTCTTATTAAAAGATTACAGCCGCGTCGGTTTTGACGGTTCAGGTAAGCGACGGGCAGACGGTCCTGAAGCAGTTGACAAAGGATGGCCGCCGCCCGGACCTGAACGTCGGGGTATGGGCAGCCAACGGGATGTACCATCCCGCGAAGGCCGGCAGTCCGGTGGCGGTCACAGGTTCCCAAAGCGTTACGACCTACCGGTTAGCGGTGCCGCGCGACACCGCACTGAACTTTTATATCGCCAGCCGCGATCTGAAACTCGGCGACGCCAAGGGTTTGGCGCTGCCTACGAATGCCAGCCAGCAGGCGTTTCAGCACGCCACCGGCGAGGCCAATTCTAAGAGCTTCGCATTCACCGTGCTGGGCCGATTGCCGTGAGGCGGAATGCGTCGATCATTACCCAAGCAGTGCAAACAACTCTGTATGCGCCTGCATCGCCGTGGCAGCGGCAGGCACGTTCGGCGCGAAGCGCTGCCGATTGGTTGTAGAAATCCAAGTTGGGGGAGCAGATCTCATGATTCGTACCTGCAAGTATCTGAATGCGCACCGGGGAGCATTTTGGGTTGCCTTGGCTTTGGCCGGGACGACAGTATCGCCGCGGGCCGCGTGGGGCCAATTGAACTGGCCGGGTTACCCGAACAACAGCGCCATCTCGGTTACCAGCGGCGGCAACGTGGGGATCGGGACGACGGCGCCTGACGGGAAGCTCCACGTCGAGGGCCTGACGGTGCTTCATTTCGATGACTGGGGCAATGACACGCTCGTCTTTCGCGGACAGAAGAGCATCGCCAATCAGTGGGGCGAGTATGCAATTAGTACAAGCTACATGGGCCTGACCTTTCGTAACACCCAAACTGGGCATACGCTTCTCCAACTGGGTGGCGGTGGCGGCACGTGGGAAAACAGCTACCTGAACCCATCTGGCGGGAACGTGGGCATCGGGACGACCAACCCGCAATACAAGCTGGCGGTCAACGGGAATATCGGCGCGCAGGACATCATCGTGACCAATACCGGATGGTCGGACTATGTCTTCCGCCCCGGCTACCGCCTCCGACCGCTGAGCGAGGTCAGTCAGTACATCCAAAAGAACGGCCATCTACCTGACATCCCGACCGAAGCGGAGGTGAAGGAGAAGGGCGTCAGCTTGGGCGACATGCAGGCCAAGTTGCTGGCCAAGGTCGAGGAGTTGACGCTGCACATGATTCAGTCCGATGAGCGGAACGACAGGCTGGAGCGGCAGAATCAGGAACTCCGGGAAAGGCTGGCGCGGCTGGAGATAAGTGGGGCAGCCGATTCGAGAGCCACCGCGGCCAAGTGAGGAGCGCCCGATGAGAACGTGGCAATCCGGAGGAGTAGTGTGTGCCGTGTTCCGGCCGGCACTGTGGTGGTTCGCCGGCAACCTGTTAGTCGCCAGCCTGGCAGCGACGTGTACGAATCCGACGCAGGTGCCCAACGGGAGTTACACCACGGGCGACCATAGCCAGGTGGATAACAACGCGCTGGCAACAACCAGCTTCGCCCTCAGCGGAGGCGCAACGGCGACGTTCACGGCCGGGAACTGCATTGATCTGGCTCCGGGCTTTCACGCCAGCGCTATTGGAGCGACGGTCGGAACCACGTTTCATGCGTGGGGCGGATATTGCGCCAACGGCGGTTTCGATGTCGCCATTGAACCAGAGCGGCCTCAGTCTACCTTTCACCTGGACGGTTTCGAGCCCGGCCGGGCGCAGTAATCTGGCGCACGTGTTTGCCCTCTTTCATACGACCTCGGCTTCCACTTCCAATGCCTGCTACATTCATTACGATGCTTCTTCGAACCTGGTGTATCTGGCGGATAATGCGAGCAGCGGTTGGCTGGGCGGGTTTGTGCCATCGGGGACCGGCAGCGTAGGCAACGCACAGTGTACGATTTCGGGAACGGGGTCCGGTCTCAATCCGGCGAGTTCGGGCACGCAGCTCGCCTTGACTTTGAACGTGGCATTTCAGGCATCGTTTGCGGGGACGAAGAACGAGTACTTATACGCGCTTGATAGTGCAGGTGTAAATACCGGATGGCAGGAGATGGGAACATGGACGGTTCCGGCTCCGCCGGTGCCCGATTTTGCGCTGAGCACCGCGATGGACACTTACAATGTGCCGATTGGAATCGGCACACCCGTATCGTACACGCTCACGGTCACGCCGCAGAATGGCTTCAACAGTCCGGTGAGATTCAGCATGCCGGGCATGTGGGGCTGCACAACTCCCGTCTTCAGCCCGGCTGTGGTGACCGGTCCTCCGTGGACGACCACACTCACGATGTCTTGTTACGCGACGGGCATGTATAGTGTCTGCGCGACGGTGGTGGCGACGGGCGGAGTCCAAGCGCACCAGCTCGTTCTGATCCTCAACTATACTTCGTCTGTACAGTACTACCTCAGTACGATGGTGTCGCCGGCCGGAAGCGGCAGCATTTATCCGGCGAGCGGGTGGTACCCTGCCAACACGCAGGTGCCGGTGACGGCGTCCGCCAATCCCGGATACCAGTTCAAGGAATTCAGCGGCGACCTGGGCGGTACGAGAACGCCTCAGTATCTCACCATGAATAGTGCGAAAAGCGTGACGGCCATCTTCAGTGCGGCGACTGGCGGAATAAATGGTGTCGATGGAAGTGGTCCGGACCTCACAACGATTTCAACGATCGTGCCGAGTTTTCCCAATGTCTCGCGACCATCAGGTGGTCTGCCAAGCTTTTCTCCACAATCGAGTGTTCTCATCAATAGAGCAACGATCAACAGGAATCCGGCATTGCCGCCCGCCGTCATTCAACAGAATGGCGGAAACAACGTGGCAGTTTTCAATGTTTCGAGCGTCTCCGTACCGACAGGGGTCACGGTAGAGGTTGGGGATTTCGACTTTGTCGTGTTCAATTCGGCCGGGCCGGTTTCCGTAACAGGCCAACTCCAGTCTGATGGTCCCCGGGTGGCGATGCTTGGGGGAGATCAAACGATAAGCGGGACCTATCAGGCGATCGGAATAGCTGGAGGCAGCGGAGGTAACGGCGGAGCACCAAGTGTTTATAACTATGTGCCTTCGGGCGGTGGAGGCAACGGAGGAGGCGGCGGTGATGGCGGCTCTGCGAGCGCCGGCACCCACGGATATAATGGCCAAGGCGGCGGAGGATTCGGCGGAGGCGGAGGTGGCGGATGGCCAGGCGGCACAACTGCCGCAACGGGGAAGGGTCCCACGAACAGTCCTGGACAACCGCTATTCAGTTCTTCCAGCTCCGACTGCAATACCTCGTCAGCATCAGGCGGTAGCGCCGGAGGCAGCAACGGAACCCAGGGTGCGCAAGGCAGCGGCAGATGGACCACTGGCATCTATTCGCCAAGGGCAGCGTTCGGTTCTCTCTATGTCGGATTGAACCCACAGCCGTCCGGCGGCGGCTCAGGCGCAAGCGGCGGCTGCGGCCGAGTTACGCCTACCAGAACACTTCATCTGTGTATGATGCGGCAACGGGGGGCGGCGGAGGGGGAGGCGGCGGTGGCGGCGGTACCTTCATATTCGCAACAACGGGCACCCTCACCGTTAATGGCTCGATAACCGTGAGCGGCGGCGCTGGAGGTCCTGGAGGCAACGGCTCAGGGAGTCTACTTTGCAGCGACCGGGGCGGAGACGGAGGCGGAGGCGGAGCGGGCGGTGCTGGTGGTTTTATCGTGTTGCAAGCTACCTCCGTCCATGTTACCGGCAGCCTACAGGCCCGTGGTGGAGATGGTGGGGCCGGCGGCGCAGGCGGACGAAACCCGAGCTTGTGTAACCCGGAGACGCGCGCCATGGGCGGCTATTCCGGAGGAGGCGGTGGTGGTGGCCGGATCGCGGTTATCTCCCCGAACCCGGTCCAGGGTGTTGCGCCGAACAGCGGGTCCAACGCATCAGGGTCGGGCGGCGGAACTCCCACCGTTGCTATTCAACAGGTGGCCGCCTGCACTCCGACTATCACGAGCATCCAGGTCAATGGCCAGGCGACCAACACGATCATCGCTGGGACGAGCGGCTCGATTTCCATTTATGGATCGTGTCTGGGCAGCGCCACGTCCGTACAAAGTGATGGGAGCGGGCTGGATTTCACGTCGATAACGTATACTGCAGACGGGCGGGTTGACGTGTCGTTTCAGGCCAGCAATTCCCCAACACTAGGCGCGCACAATGTGACGGTGACCACCGTGAACGGCACAAGCGCTACCTCCGGCGGCGCCCAAGTGATCATCACTAGTGGACCGCCCACGATTTCGGGCAATCAAGGAATCTGGTGGTTCGGGGGGGTGATTCCCGAGTGCGACCCAGCAGCAGGCTACCCATGCTATTTCACTTCGACCCAGTTGACGGTTACGGCAGGAGTTGGAGGCCCTACACCCTCGGCCAGTGCCCCCGCTATCTGGCAGCCGATTGCCAATGGCGATAAGGTGATTTGGAACTGCACCGATCCGAGTTGCGCATCAATCATGGTCACTGCGCGTGCAGCTACTGCACCGGATTGCTACAACTCAGCCAACCAAACGCAGTTTACGGTAAGTCTAGGTGGGGTTTCCAGCTTGCCTTACTACTTGGCGATTGATACACCCGCCGGAATGGTGGTTGTCACGGAAGCGTATAGTGGTAAGCCATTCATCGTGGACATGCCCTATACTGCAAACAGCGTAGTAGGATATCAGACCTCAATCCGATACCTGATTCGGTCCGCTTGTGGCAATGTGCTTTCTCCGATACGGACGAACGAGTACTTTACGCAGAATACCAGGAGCACGGCTGTATTCAATGGGTCCGTCAACAACTGGCCGTTCGTTCTCAACAATCCGCCTCCAGGTTCTGTCTACACAGGTTTCTGGGACGTTAACGATTTTTCCTTTGATTCCGCTTCAAGTACTTACTTCTTCATTGATAACTTGACACAGACGGACACCCAGCCCGGCACTCTCAACCCAGCGCCGCTATTCCCCCCGGCGAATCTCAATGGCCTCGGTGGTTACCTGGGAACGTCCTCAGTCTGGCTTATTTGGCAACTCCAGACGTTTCGAGTAGGGTCCATCACTCAGGGACTTGGCTACATGGTGCAGCTCGGCGATCTGGCATTCTATTTAGATCATGCTAGAGTTCTGCAATCGCCACCACAATAGGAGAGATCCAAAATGGCACGCAACCTTAAAAAGAAATTGATGTGGCCGCTGATTGCCGTGGGCATGCAGTGTGCGGTGCCAGTAGCTTTACCGCAGGTGGTCAAATATCCTGACTTCACTCAACAAGCTGATGGCATTGTTATTGGAAGGATCGCGTCAGCGCAGTCGAACGTGTCAGCCCCGAGCCTCCTGCTCGTGGTAGACCGTGTTATCAAGGGGAGCTTTGTTCCGGGCGAAACAATCGATATCCTTTCAGTCGGAACTATACCCAAGCGCGCGGCCGGAGGGCAATGGGGCGATTACGCCATCTGGTTCTTGAAGTTGGCGGACGGTAGGAACTGGCGGATCATGCGCTTACCAGGGAGCATGTCGCTGGAGGCGTCCTGTTACCGAATCCCTGAAGGCTTTCCCCCTGCGACCGTGGCTACGGTCAACGGCGTAATAGCCTCCCCTCTCGACTTGGTGTTGGCGGAACTAACGGACGCGATGGAGAGACTAGATCCCTGGGGGCTCGAATTCAACTGGCTCGTCGACAACTTCCACCACATGCCGCCTTCGCCGTCGTTAACGGCAGCTTACCGCCGGATGAGCCAGTCTTCCAAGATTCAGGTAAAGTACTTTGGACTCTCCGGGCTGTTTCAAGGGGATGCGGCTTCACTCGAGCGGGTGCCCCTGGATGACGCCACGTTATCGCAGTTGCCGCCGACAGTACGCCAAGCCACTATTGGCGGAATTGCCGGGGTGCGCGATCCCGCCCCTGCCACGATCTCCGTGCTCGGGCGAATCGCAACCACCCAATCCTTGCCTGTAGGTATCCGCAATTATGCGGCCGAAGCTCTCGCCAAAATTCATACCAAGGATACCCTTCCTTATCTGGCAGCGCTGTTAGACTCTCAAGACGCACGCCTACGAAACTGGGCGTTTGCAGGCTTCACCAGGTTTGTGGATAATTTGCCGATTGAGAAGCCGGAGATGATGACAACCATGGCTTGGATGAAACCTCAAGGACCTCAGCCGTACCGTACTGCCGACACCGACCGGCATATAGCCAGCTTCGGTGCATCCACGGAAAGGAACGCCGAATATGTGTCATTTTGGAAGGCTTGGTGGTCCCAAACGAAAGACCAATTAAAGTGATCCGCTTGCTTCAACTGCATCTTTAGCGCGCGGGGAAGTGGGAAGCCGAAGAAATTCGCGGTCGGTGGTCTTTCATGGCCGCCTAACAACGCGCTGGCGACATCCAACTTCGCCCTCAGCGGAGGCGCGACGGCGACGTTCACGGCCGGGAACTGCATCGATCTGGCTCCGGGCTTTCACGCCAGCGCTATTGGAGCGACGGCCGCGACCACATTTCATGCGTGGGCGGATATTGCGCCAACGGCGGTTTCGATGTCGCCATTGAACCAGAGCGGCATGAGTCTACCTTTTAAGTGGACGGTTGCGAGCTCGGCGGGGCGGAGTAATCTCGCGCACGTATTTGCCCTCTTTCATACCACTTCGGCTTCCACTTCCGATGCCTGCTACATCCATTACGACGCTTCTTCGAACCTGGTGTATCTGGCCGATAATGCGAGCAGCAGTTGGCTGGGCGGGTTGGCGCCGACGAGCGACTATATCGCGGAGAATGCGCAGTGCACGATTTTCGGAACGGGGACTTCGTCTGTTAATCCCGCAAGCTCCGGCACGCAACTCGAATTGACGCTGACAGTCAGCTTTAAATCAGCTTTTTCCGGGAACAAGAACGAGTACCTGTATGCTCTGGATGGTTCCGGTGTAGATACAGGATGGCAGGAGATGGGGACGTGGACGGTTCCAGGGCCAAGCCCGGTCACCTTTAATACTACGCCATCCGGCCTATCGCTCCAGGTGGATGGCGTCACCTACACCACGCCGGTCACCCTCCAACTCTCCCCCGGCAACCATACGGTCAACGCCTCGATCGCCCAAGGCTCGCCCGCCGGGACGCGGTATATTTTCCAATCCTGGTCTGACTCCGGGGCCGCCCAGCATACCGTCACGACGCCAGCGGCCGGCTTCACCGCCAATTTCACGACACAATACCAACTGACTACGAGCGCCAATCCCGCCGCCGGAGGAACTGTCAATCCGGCGAGTAACTGGTACGACCTCGGTACCCCAGCCACAGTGACCGCTAACCCGAATTCCGGCTACCTGTTCACGGGATTCAGCGGTAGCACGACCAGCACCGCCAACCCATTCACCTTCACGATCAACGGCCCGAACAATCTCATCGCGGGCTTCTCGGTTGCACCTCCGACCGTAAGCATCACGCCCCCTTCCGGTGCAGGCGCCAGCCAGATCCTGACGGCGGTGTACATTGATCCAGTAGCCTATGGACAGATCACGGAAGCGCTGCTGCTGGTCAATTCCTCCGCTTCCACCGCTTCGGCCTGCTATGTGAAATGGACACCCGGCAATCACTTCTACCTTCGCAACGAGACGGATTCGGCTTGGATGGAGGGCACCGCCGCCTCCGTTGAGAACAGCCGGTGCCGCCTGGACGCGCCCGCAAACGGCGCAAAAGGCGTCGGCCAGACGCTCACCGTGAACTTCGGGCTCACCTTCTTCAGCCCGTTTTCGGGGGCCAAACAGGTATATCTGACCACCACCACGGGATTGGGAACCGCGTCCTGGCAGGCCAAGGGGACATGGACTGTCGACCGGACTTCTGGAGACTACACGGTGACGGCGATAACGCCAAGCGCTGCCGGCGCTCATATGGCCACCGTGCAGTTTCAGTACGCCGTGCGGGCGATCGGCGGAATCGATGGTTCGACCGTACGGGTTCGCAATCAAGGTGTGTACATCCAGAATACTCTCAACTGCCTGGGAGGTTGGAACCAGCAGGGCGGCTGGGATCCGGCCACGCGCACCGGCACGGTGACGCTCTGGATAACGCTCGCCAATGGGTGTTACGATCAAACCACATTTACGCCCGAAGTATCCTGGGAGAGCGGCGGCGGCAGCGGTGTGTCGAAGACGACGACGGACACGACCTTCACCTGCTGCATCACGGCGCCTGTCTCCATTACCATCACTCCTACGTCCACGACGCTACGAGCGGGCCAATACGTAAGGCTTACCGCCAAGGTTGAGGGCACAGACAATAAGAACGTCACGTGGAATAATCCGACTAACGGTACAATCGACAACACTGGATACGCCATGGTTATCTATACCGCGCCGGCGAGTATATCTACCACGCAATATGTGGTGCTCACCGCGCACAGCAACCAGGATCCCAGCAAAGTCGCTTCGGCGACCATCACGCTACAACCTGCGGCGCCCACCGAGGTGCCGAAGTATGTCATCAGCGGCACTGTCACGCAGGCCGACGGCAGCGCCTTCGGCCCGATCTCGATCAATGTGACAGGTGACCAGGCGCAAACTGTGTCGACTTTGCCGGATGGCACCTATTCCACTCCATCGCTTCCAGCGGGGCACTACACCGTGAAGCCTTCGTCCGATTACGGGGCGGCAACGCCGACCACCTACGACCTGGTCGAGCCGCGGAGCGGTAATCACGTCATGAAGCCCTTTCGGATTTCGCCAAATAACGTCTTTCCTCCGGTCGATGAGAGCCCGGTGGAGAGCCGAGGGGTGCTTTCTGTAACGGCGAACGGAATACCAAAGGCCTACGATTTCTGGTGGACAAACTCACACATCAACTCGCTGGACATTCAGTGGCCCGGCTGCTGGGTCAAGCCCATCGGTAGCTCCGCGAGTTACTCCAACAGTGACCAATCCATCGAGGTTTCGTACACCCCAGACGCGTCAGGCCCACACTTCGTCATCACTTTTAAGGCGCCAGTGAACGCCGTTTTGGGATTTCGAGATGTCGTGTGCCGCTATGGAGGAAAGGACGTCGTTGGCTGGGATATCATTTCGATTGAGGCGGCGGACCCAACGGTCAAGCTTATTTCGGTGACTTGGGGTGTAAGTGAGGGTGCAATCCAGTCCCTCAGAAAGACTAGTGCAGCTGTAGCAGGATGGTCCACCGATACTTTCGCCTCAGACGGCGCAGTTCCGATCGACAATACTACCTGGATAGACCCTACCGGGAGTGGCACTCCGACGACCAAGGATCCGATCTGCTACCTGATGCATTCCAAGCCGGCCATCGCTTCCGCGGTGCTTAAGCGCTTTCCCCCGGTCTCTGGCACTGCAGTGGTACGGGTTCTCGCGAGCCCTGCCGAACTCACGTTTGCTCCTCAAACTGTGGAATTCGGTGTCGATGGTGCGGCGACGACGCCGGAGTTCCCTTCCACAAGCGGAATCGATAAGGTTCACAATCAGGATTACACTCTCACGTGGAGCATCTCGTTCGATAACGGTCAAACGTTCCAAAACTTCGCAACCACAACCCAGAAGATATTTGTCAGCTATGCTGGTGCCCAAGGCATCATGATCGGCGGTGGCCAGCAGGGTAGCGCGACTGCCAAACGGATGGATTATTCGACGCGGGCGGCGGAAGGTAAGACTGCCATTACGGGCGATTCACAGAATTACGGCATCACGGAAGCCATCGTGTCGGCAGTTGCACACTCGGTGGACTACGGCAGCGGCGTTCTTGGCAGAAGTCTGGTGAGCGCACAAGACTTTTGGTCCCTCCTAGATGCTAACCCACGTGCGAATGCAGACTGCCTCGCTTTAGCTGGCCTGGGTGCATTCGCCGTTGCACAGGTGGGGGTTCCTGCCGGATATTCGTGGGCGTATCCGCCGTTGGCTGCGCCGGCCGCGCCCGACGTGACTGACTCCACTAGAGATTCAGGATGGCAACTACCACAACAGTATCAGGACCATCCAGGAATCACCTACAACTACAGCATCGTCTATTACGTCCCTGGGCCGCACGCGGGGTACTATAACGAGATAGAGGGTTTTTTCACGGTCTCCGATGGCGGTGTCACAAAGGCGTTCACGGTAGGCCCGCCCGCGGGTCCGATTCTCTCCACAACCTGCGCGGTGTTCCCGAACACCGACGACAACAAATTGAAGTTTAACGTGATTAGCAAGACTCTGCTGGGCCTCGAGCCCATTGGGCAAGATCCACCACAGCTCCGACTCTATTGGCGGGACAACAACATCCACTCCGCCACAGCTCCGGAGCAGGGCCCCAAAGATCTCGTAAGAACAAACTGCCAGCCGACCGATCTGACTAAGGCTAATCCTATTCAATAACCGGAGTAGCAACCATGGACTCACATCCCATTAAGTATGAATCGATCAAGAAAGTTCGAATCGCGCTCACGATTGTAGTCTTGTGCAGCATTGCATATGCGGACGTCCAGATCGAGATCGCACCCGTACCGTCGCTCCCGGCCATCCCTGAGGCACAGCGAATCGTAAGCGCGATTCACGACTTGGCCATGAGGCTTCCCCGTGATGCGTGGGAGCGTGATCTCCTCGCGGCTAGCCGTCGCAGCTTCGAGCCGGTCTTGGCCCCCCCCATCGGTCCGCTCGTCGGAATGAACAGAGCGAAGGACGACGTGGGCGATGTACTGGTTGCGGGATGGCAATCCGGTAGCTTGGGGAATATGGGCATCGCCGGGTTTTGGATCTGGGATAGCCCTGAGGATAGCTGGTTCGTGATCCAATGCGACCTGGCCAGGTTTGCATCGGCCGACTCTGCCGATAAATTTCTGCAACAGGTACTCACTTGGCACTTTGTGATACCGCTCCGGATTCAGTTTAAGTATGCGGCTCCGTCGGGCCCAACCTTCCTTGTGGGCAACGGGGGGGTTCCGCGGGTGCCGCGAGGGGGGGACTATTTTGTTTACGGAATCCGCTCCGGAGCCGAGGCCTACCTGCTAGTGCGAGTCGGAAAGTCGTATTTCAAGCGCGACTATCCGGACGGTGGCACCTTCGTATCGGAACGTTTCCCCCCCTTGAAACAGCTAGTCGCCACGTGGAACAAGGAACAAATCCTGACTGAGGTTGACAAGACGCGGCTCGTGTCTTCGCCAATGGCGCACAACAACGCCCGCGATGAGATCCTGATTGCCGCTGCCGCCCAGCGTGGACTCAACCAACGCGATTTGGAGAGATTGCTCTTGTCCACGGACTCACCAGACCCGGTAGCCCTCGAACTACGCACGTCGACAGTGATGAGGGCGCTGGTAAACAGCCATCAAATCGATCGGAACCGCGAAGGCATCGAAGAAATCGTGCGGCAATTCGGAGGGCGGCAAGACCATGGGTTTATCGGGCTTGAACAGGTCTTCCGTGTGCTAGCCGAATCTGTCGAGTCCGACTATAACAATTTGGCGCTCGAGTGTCTGAGAACATGCGCTTCTCCTGAGTCTGCCCTCAAATATCTGATCAAGCGAGGCAACAGCGAGGATGCATACGTCAAGGTGAAGGCGGCCGTCCTAGATCGAAGGTCGGAAGCATTGCAGAGCCAAGCTCTGAAAGAAATTCGGGCCCGGATCGACCAAGGAAGGGCGGCGCGCTGAGCAAAGATTGCAATGCCGCAGTTCGTGCCCCAGTTCCGCCAGGCTGGCGCTGGCGCCAACCAGATTCTGGCCGCCCGCCTGGCGGCGCAATGTACGAATCCGACGCAGCCACCCGAATCGATTTTCGTCGATCTTCACCTTGCTCGCCTCCTTTACCATTTTGATGCCGACGCACGAATGCCTGAATGGCGCGAAGGTGTTCCCTGCGCTTATTTCTTCGGCACCTGCACCGTGATGTTGCGGTACTTCATGCCCCCGGTGTGATCGCCCTGAATGTAGAAGGGGCCGGGTTCGCCTTCGTTGGAATCGAGCGCGCCGCCGGTGATGCCGGCGATTTCCTGGTTGTCGATGGTCTTGACTCCGTTGCGGACGACAGTGAGCCAGCGGCCCACCAGCGTGATGTCGAACGTCTCCCAGGTGTTGGGCTTGCGCGGCAGCTCGACGGCGGGGGCGAGCATGCTGTAGACGGCGCCGATGCTGTGGAACTTGTCGTTGGCGTCCACCTTCTCATATTCGACCTGGACTTCGTAGCGGCCGCGGAGGTAGATGCCGCTGTTGCCTTCGTCGGGGCAGTTGTATTCGATGTGCAGTTTGAAATCGTCGAACTTGCGGGTGGTTTTGAGGTTGGCGCCTTTGGATTCGTTGAGCAGCACGCCGTCCCTGGCGACGTAATGGTTGGCCGCGGCGGGGTCGGTGGGTTCCCAGCCGGTGAGGTCTTTGCCGTTGAAGATGGGTTCGGGGTCGGTCCAGGCCTTGGGGGCAGCGTGTTTGAGCGCGGGCGCGCGGACGCCGGTGAGATCGGCGAAGACGTTGTCGCCGCGCTTTTCGACGCCGGTGAGTTTGCCGTCCTTGACGTCGAGGTCCCAGGTGGTGGTGTTGTTGGCCCACAGCACGTTGAGATGAGTGCCTTGCGCTTTGAATTGCTTGGCGTAGAAGGCGCTGCCGGAGCGGGGCTGGATACGGACGGACGGAACACCGTCCTTCATGCCGACCTCCATCCAGTCGGGATAGATTTTGGCGCCGGCGGCTTTGGGAGTGACGACGAGGTCCCAGCGGCCGGTGAAGGGGTCGGCGCAACGGGCAACGGAGGGGATGAGGGCTGCCGCGGCGAGCAGGCAAAGGCTGATTGATTTCATGACTGCTCCAGTTTATCAGCGGCGGAGGCGATCTGGCGCGGGCGCGCATCGGCTTCCTTAAGAGAAAAACTGTCAGAATCGTTCGTTAGTTTAGCGCCGCTGACTCCGCTTCCGGGCGGATGGCGACTACCGCGTCAGTATCGGGCGCATGGTAGACCACGCGCAGATGCTGGCACTTGATGAAGTCCTCGTCAAACGGATAGCAGAGGACGTAGAGCGAACGATCAGTAGGAATTTTCATGGGGCTTTCGATTTCGCCGAAGGATTCGCGGCCGGATTGGACGCGGTAGAAGTTCAGCGACGAGCCGTACATCCAATTGCTCGCGACATCGCGGACGCCGTAGGTGTGGTTGTACCAGGCCAACACAGGGTAGACCTTGTTCACGTCGGCATCCCAGTTCCACTCCTTGAAATAATTCAGGCGCAGGCAGAGCAGGAAATAGAAGCTCATCACGTAGAGCATGACGGTGAGCGCGCGGCGGCCCGTGGCGGCGGAGCCGATGGCGAGAGTACAGAGAGGGACGATCCAGATCGCAGTCCGGTCCATCGGGAGAGGAACGCGGAATAACTGGAAGAGCAGCCAGTGTGCGCAGATCGTGGCCGCCAGGATGCCCAGGAGCGCGACGGCGGCAACCGGGCGCGTGCTGCCCACTGCCAGGCGGCCAGCACCAGAAGGACCGGCAGGAGGAACGGCCTGGCGTGCTCCAGGAGCCCGTAGAGCACCGGATTCACCATTTGCGGGTTCGGCTGGTAGAGCGACGCTTGCGCGATGGTGGAGAACATCTACCCAGCGAATGCGCGCCGTAATTCAGTTCTCCTCCCGGCCAGTGAAGCACCGCGGGAGCGCTCAGGAAAATCGACACCAGCAGCGCGGGCAGCACGCACGAGGCCACAGATTCGCAGCCGGCGCGAGTGCCTGCGTACGGGCGCAGGCGCAAAGGAAAATCGCCAGCATGAGGAACGCGTTGACGAACGCGAAGGAAAAATTGGCGGCGAAGGAAAGGGCCGCGCAGACGGAGCACAAGGCACAGGCCGCCGCATCCAGCCGCGTGCAGAAGCCCAGCGAAGGATGCACATCAGGAATCCGAGCGCCAGCGCGTAGCCTCGCGCGGCCACCAGATGATCGAAGACGAAGGGGTTGTAGACCAGGCAGACGAAGAGCGGCCACTGTGTCGGCAGTTCCGGCGTCAACTTCCGGCACAGGAAGTAGGCGGCGAGAATATAGAGCGCCGCGCCGAGCAGCGCCGGGGCCCGCACGGAGAGCTGGCTCACTGGGAAGACCGAGGTGAAGAGGCGCATCAGCAGCGAATTCAGCACGTGGTTGTTCGATGCCGCCTGCCAGTGCGCCGGGTCGCGGCGCGCCACCCACACGAGGTAGGTATCGGCCTCGTCGATGGTGATCGATTGCACGCAGGCACGCGCCACGGCCCACAAGAGGGCGAAGATCGCGGTACCCGGCAGGATGAATGAGGAGTAGTAACGGTTGACGTCCATTGAGAGATCGAGCCAGGTTCAATTGGACGCTTCACACACAAAGACCCGCGAGGCGCGCATTCCACTACACTGGAGTGTTCTTTCGCAGGAGGTTTTCTCCGATGCGTTACTGGTCCTGCTCTCTGGCCGCCCTGCTGTTGACGCAGGCGGCGCGCCCGCCGCTCCGGGCTCGAAGATGCTGCTGCGGCAAAACTGGACGCTCCAATCGTCGGCCGACGTGCACGAGAATGGCGCGGCGCTCTCCGAGTGCCGGATTCCGCCCGCCGCGCGCCTGGCATCCAGCGACCGTGCCCACCACGGTCTTCAGCGCGCTGGTGGCGGCGGGTGTCTATCCCGATCCCTACTTCGGCACGAACCTGCGGTCCGCGCCGGGCGTCAGCTACAACATCGGGTTCAATTTCTCCAATGCGCCGATGCCGGCGGACAGCCCGTTCCGCAAGCCGTGGTGGTTCCGCACCGAGTTCAAGCTGCCCGCGGACTATCGCGGCAAGACGCTGCTGGCTGGGTTTCGACGGCATCAACTTCCGCGCCAACGTCTGGCTCAACGGCAAGCAGATCGCCGCCGCGGACCAGCTGGCCGGCGCGTGGCGGCTGTTCGAATTCGACGTCACCGCCGCCGCCAAACCCGGCGACACCAACGCGCTCGCCATCGAGATCTTTCCGCCCGAGCCCGGCGACCTGGCGATCACCTTCGTGGATTGGAACCCGATGCCGCCGGACAAGGGCATGGGCCTCTGGCGCGACGTCTGGATCGCCGCCACCGGGCCGGTCGCCATCCGCTATCCCGCTGGTGACGACGCACCTGGCCGGGCGGCGCGCAACTCGCGCGTGCGCGCGGAATTGACGCAACGCCTCCGCGCCAGCCGCGTGAGGGCGTGCTCAAGGGCAGGATCGAAAACGCTGGAGTTCTCGCAG
Organism: uncultured Solibacteraceae bacterium; assembly: GCA_963792055.1. Classification (GTDB taxonomy): domain Bacteria; phylum Acidobacteriota; class Terriglobia; order Bryobacterales; family Bryobacteraceae; genus Solibacter. The sequence goes on from CAWBUV010000016.1 coordinate 669,810, forward strand.
CCCGTGAAACTGGCCGCGCACGAAACCAAGGTCGTGCACTTCGCGCCGCGTCGCGCAGTCGAGAACCCGCGACTGTGGTGGCCGGCGCAGGTGGGCCCGCAGAATCTCTATCCGCTGGACCTGACGCTTCGAAACCGGCGGCAAGGTCAGCGACACCAGCCACAGCGAGTTCGGCATCCGCGAAGTCACCAGCGAGCTCGACGCCAAGGGCCACCGCCTGTTCCACATCAACGGCAAGAACATCCTGATCCGCGGCGCGGGCTACACGTTCGACATGCTGCTGCGCTCCTCGCCCGAACGCCAGGAGGCCGAACTGCGCTACGTGCGCGACATGAACCTCAACGCGGTGCGCTTCGAAGGCAAGCTGGAGGACGACCATTTCCTCGAACTGACTGCGACCGCATGGGCATACTGGTGATGGCCGGCTGGTGCTGCTGCGATCACTGGGAGAAATGGGCGCAGTGGGACAGCGGAGGACGAGACCGATCGCCGCCGAGATCGCTGCGCGACCAGATTGCGCCGGCTGGCGCGCCATCCCTCGGTGTTCGACTGGCTGTACGGCAGCGACAATCCGCCGCCGCCGAAGATCGAGCAGATCGTACCTCGACGTGCTCAAGGAAGTGCGAGTGGCCCAACCCGTACCAATCTTCCGCCACCGCCAAGAAGACGCCCGGCGGGCGAGACGCGGCGTCAAGATGACCGGCCCGTACGAATACGTGCGCGCCGTCGTACTGGCTGCTCGACACGAAGGCCGGCGGGGCGCACGGCTTCAACACCGAGACCAGTCCCGGCCCGGCGCCGCCGCCCATCGAGAGCCTGCGCCGCATGCTGCCCGCGGACAAGCTCTGGCCGATCAACTCCGGCTGGGACTATCATGCCGGCGGCGGCCAGTTCAAGAACATCAACGTCTTCACCGAGGCGCTCGACAAGCGCTACGGCCCGTCGGAATCGGTCGAGGAGTACGCGCGCAAGGCGCAGGTGATGGCCTACGAGGCGCACCGCGCCATGTTCGAGGCCTTCGGCCGCAACAAGTACACGTCGACCGGCGTCATCCAGTGGATGCTGAACAACGCCTGGCCCGGCATGATCTGGCACCTCTACGATTGGTACCTGCGGCCGGGCGGCTCCTACTTCGGCGCCAAGAAAGCCTGCGAGCCGCTGCACGTGCAGTATTCCTACGACGACCGCTCGATCGTGGTGGTCAACTCCTACTACCAGCCTTTCGCGAGCATGAAGGTGGCGGCCAAGGCGTACAACCTCGACATGAGCGTGAAGTTCTCGCGCGAGGCGAAGATGGATGCCGGGCCGCGACAGCAGCACCCGCGTCTTCAACGTGCCGGAGATTGCGGGGCTGAGCGGCACGTGGTTTCTCAGCCTGAAGCTGGAAGATCCGCACGGCAAAACGGTGAGCGAGAACTTCTACTGGTTCTCCACCACCGAGGAAACGCTCAGTGGGACAAGGGCACCTGGTACACCACGCCCACCAAGACCTTCGCCGACTACACGGCGCTCGAGACGCTGCCGGCGGTGGCGTTGAAGGTCGCGTCGAAATCGGCGGACCGCTCCACGACGGTGACGGTGACGAATCCGAGCCAAGTCGCTGGCGTTCGCCGTTCACCTGAAGGTGAAGAAGGGTGCGGATGGCGAGGAGGTTCTGCCGGTGCTGTGGGAGGACAACTATTCTCGCTGCTGCCCGGAGAGACGCGCCAGGTGACGGCAACCTACGGCAGCCTGGGGAACGCCAAAGCGATCGTAGCGGTGGACGGCTGGAATGTAAAGTAGATCCGGGCATGCAAATCCAATAGCTCTATTTGCCCAGCGCCGGGAGGCACCGCGCGGCGCGAAAATAAGGGTAGGGAGGGTTTATGCATATGCATCTGCGCATTCAGCGCTGGGTTGTGTGGTGGTTTTATCTGGGAGTAATTTGCGGTGTGATAGCGCTTGCTATCATTTTTGGGGATAACTTTACGAGGTCACAGGAACGCATCTTACTCTTGATAGGGAGCTGCACACTGGCTACTGGGTGGGATCGTTTGCTGGGCCTTCGATAGCGTCAAAATGGAAGCGCGGCATGCCGAGCCGCCGGTGACCCAGAAGCCGCCTAAGAGCGGCGTTGAGACAGAGTGGCATTCGCCATCGGATTTTCTTCTGCCGGGCGGACGGCAAAGTGTGCTGCCCTGGAGGCACTAAGGCGCTGCGCCACATTTGAGTGCGGCTAGAACGTAATGCCGACCAGGAACTCGGCCTGATTCTGCTTGCTGTCAAACAGGCCGTTCGGGTCGATGAAATGCCGCGCACCCCAGCGCGTGAAGCGGACTTCCGGCGCAATGTGGATCAGCAGAGCCTTGACGTCCAAGCCCGCGCCCATGCACGAAGCCGCGCGTCGTGTCCTTGTTGCAATTCGAAGGGATTCGATGAGGTGGTCGTGTGGCGACACGTCGGCCACGATCCTGGTGATGGTCTGCGTAAGCCGCTGAGCTTGTCCCAGGATACACCGGCACCCACGAACGGGCGCAAGTTATCGTCCCTTGAAGCGGTATTTGGCCAGCATGGGAAACTCCCAGGCGCCGCTCGGTGGTGTCGCTGATCGGTCGAGGTAGTGGTGATGCCGCTGATGCCGCGGTGGAGCCGAAACCGAAGTGGCGGTAGAGAACGTCCACTTCCACGCCCAGTCCGAAGGGCAGCCGCAATTCCGCGGTCGGTCCCACGATGTATCGATTGGTGGTCGCGGTGGCAGTGAAATTCTGGGCGTTGACCGCGTGAATGAAATCGGTCATAGGCACGCCGCCTTTGACGCCGAAGGAAAATGGCTGGGAAAACGCTGCCGCGGCGGAGAGAAACAACAGGCAGAGTGATCTCATGATGTAGGTTACGGACGCGAAGCGTCCTAAGTTTCCAGTATCACACGCGAAGTGTGAAGGATTCCCCAAGATACACGCGCCGCACCTCCGGGATCGCGCGCCAGCGCTTCCGGACTGCCGGCGCGGAAGATGCGGCCCTCGTTGATGATGTAGGCGCGATCGGTCACCGCCAGCGTCTCGCTCACATTGTGGTCGGTCACCAGGATGCCGATGCCGGCAGCGCTTCAGATCGAAAATGATGCGCTGCAGCTCCAGCACCTGAATCGGGTCGATGCCGCTGAAGGGCTCGTCGAGCAGCAGAAAGCTCGGGTTGATCACCAGCGAGCGGGCGATTTCCACGCGCCGCCGCTCGCCGCCGGAGAGCATGTAGCCGCGGCTGCGGCGCACCTTTTCCAGGCCCAGTTGATCGAGCAGGCGCTCCATGGTCTCGCGGCGTTCGCGGGCGCGCATGGGCAGCGTTTCGAGAATCGCCAGCAGGTTCTCTTCCACCGTCAGCTTGCGGAAGACGCTGGCCTCCTGCGGCAGATAGCTGATGCCGCGGCGCGCGCGCTGGTACATCGGCAGGTCGGTGATGTCCTTATCGTCCACCAGGATGCGCCCGGAATCGGGGCTGATCAGCCCGACGATCATGTAGAACGACGTGGTTTTCCCCGCGCCGTTCGGGCCCAGCAGGCCCACCACTTCGCCCTGCTGCACGAACACCGAGACATCGTCCACGACGCGGCGGCCGCGATAGGTCTTGGAGATTTGCCTGGTTTCGAGTTTGCTCATGCGGTGGGCGCGGCCACTATTTCCCTTCTTTCGATTGATGCGGCTGTTGCCCGGTTTGTCGGGCTCGCCCGTCACCACCAGCCTATCATCGTTGGCGAAGTAGGTCGATTCCTTGCCTTCCGTGGTGTTGGGCTGCGGCGTTGGCGAACAGCTTCTCCACCATGTGCACCCAGGGCCCGCGCAGAATGACCTTCTGATCGGCGGTGTAATATTCGGCGTGCTCGCCGGTGCCGGTGCGGGTGCGGTCCTTGCCGGTGGAGAAGATCTCCACCGCGCCATCGGCAAAGGCCTTCTCCAGGCGCGAATCGGCGCCGGCTCTCGGCCAGGAAGGCGCGCAGTTCCTGCCCCTTCACCTGCAGGCCCGGGCGGCTCAGCTGCACGCCGCCGGTGTAGTGCGTCAGGCGGTTCGCCTCGGTATACACCATGTGCGCGGCGTGCACCTCGGTGAGCACCGGGGTGGCGGCCTTTCTTCTTCTTGTCGTCGTCCTTGGGCTCTTCCCACAGGTTGGTCACCACGTGGCCATCGGCCACCAGGGTGCGCTTCTATTGCGGTCCACGTCCACCACATCGGCCTGTATGCGGTTGGCGCCCTGCCACATCTGCACGCCGCCTTCGTAGTGGATCAGGCGGTTGCGATTGCGCGAGTCCATCTTGCGCGCCGTGGCCTGCAAGGGCTCGTCGCCGGAGAGCATCTCCGGAGTTCTTCTTCTGGTCCTTGTCGGGCAGGCGGCTGGAGTGCACGTTGCCTTCGGCCATGAAATCGCCGGTGCGCTGGTCGATGCGGATGTGGTCCGCCGCGGTGGAGCCGGTGGCGTCCCACACGCGCGCGCCGGTGTCCAGCAGGATCACGTTCTGGTCGGCATCCATCGTGGCCTTGGCGGCGCGCGCCTTGCGGTCGCCTTCCTCGTAGGCGAAGTCGCCCGACTGCTGCATGCTGGCCATGTGGCTGGTCTTGGGGTCGAAGCGCGCCTCCAGTTCCTGGCTGGTGGTGGTGCTGACGCGCGCGGTTGCGGCGGCGCTCGTCGGCCGTCGGGTCGGTGCGCGTCTTGACGTCGGTCGCGCGGAAGTTGTCCACGCGGTTCTGCGGGCCGTAGGCGATCACGAAGTCGCTGCCGTCCAGCGTGCGGTGGTGCTGCGACCGGCAGGTTGGGCAGGAACTCCAGCGTGCCGGGCGCTTTGGTGACCACGCTTTCGCATTTCGCGCCCGCCGGGCCGCATCTTCATCTCCAGGGTCTCGCTGCGCAGCACGTGGGTTTCGCTCAGCTGACGTCCCGGCGCCGGCAGCGGCTTCGAGGTCACCACGGCATTGCCGTTGGCCGCCACCTGGGTCAGCACGGATTCGTTGCCATCGGGCTGCAGGTCGAGATCCACGCGGTCGGCGGTCACGGTGGTCTCCGACGCGTCCGTGGTCGATACCAGGCTGGCGTTGCGGTTGCCGTTGATCTTCTGCGCCAGGCCGTCGTCGTCGAAATCCATGGCGAGTTCGTCGGCCGCGTAGCGCAGCTTGCGGTTGGGAAGATCGTCGGTGCCGTGCGCGTTGCACCGCGGTGATGCTGTGGATCACCTTGTCCTCGCAGTTTCACCACCACGTCGTTGCCTTCCACGATCATGTTCTCGCGCGTCATGCGGCCCCACGGCTTCAGCCAGATCTCGCTGGTTGTCTCGTGATAGGCGAGGCTGGCGGCTTCGATCTTCATGGGCTTGGCGTTCTTCCCCGGAGGATTCCAGTGGACCTCCACGTCGTTCTTCATCAGCAGCTCGTGGTTGGCCGGATCGTAGGTGGCGCCGGTGGCCTTGCCGTCGCCCTTTTCGAAGACGAAGCTCGAGGGCTGGTCGGTATCCACGCGCCCGGTGTTGCTGTCGCAGGTGAGGCCGGAAGTTTTGATCACGGTGGGCTGCTTGGCGGGCTGCGCCCTCGTTCGGCAGATTGAGCGTGATCTCGACGTCGCCTTCGGAGTACAGGCTTTTGTCCGTTGGTATTGAAGGTGGCGGCGGCGCTCTTCACCAGGTCGTAGGTCTTGCCGTCCTTGCCGTAGATCTTCATGGTGACGTTCTTGAGATCGACGCGCGAGGCGTCCTTCACCTGCTGCATGCTTTCGGCGTCGATATCGGAGCGTGATGCGGCCGGTCTTCAGGTCGGTATCGCGGTAACTGCCAGTGCTGCGAGGAGGCGCTGAGGTCCGCGCGAGAGCGGCTGCGGGAGCGGGCGGCGCACTGCCTGCCAGGAGTTTCTTTTGAGCCCGGTATTGGTAGCCGACGCCGCCGAGGATCGCGGCTATTGCCACCAGCAGGAGCCAGCGCATACCTCGCATGGGGATATCTCCAATATAGCGCGCTATGCTGGCTGAAGACCCGATCTCATGGAACCCATCCGCATCCTGGTCACCGGCGGCACCTTCGACAAGGAATACAACGAACTCACCGGCGAACTGTTCTTCCAGGGCACGCACACCGGCGACATGCTGCGGCTGGGCCGCTGCCTGCTGCGAGGTGGAGATCGAGACCCTGATGATGATCGACAGCCTGCAGATGACCGATGCCGACCGCGGCACTGATCCTGGAGCGCTGCCGCGGCGGTCGCCGGAGACCCGGATCGTGATCACCCACGGCACCGACACCATGGCGGAGACGGCCGCCGTGCTTGGGCGCCGGCTTGACGCGGCAAGACGATGGTGCTGACCGGGGCGATGGTGCCGTACACGTTCGGCAGCTCGGACGGGCTGTTCAACCTGGGCACGGCGATGGCATTCGTGCAGACCTTGGGCGAGGGCGTGTACGTGGCGATGAACGGGCGGTGTTTCCCTGGGACTCGGTGCGGAAGGACAAGGGAAGAGGCGTTTTCGAATCCGTGGCCGAGGCATCGGTGAAGTGTCACGCCGCCGGAAGATTATCTTAGCGTGATCACTGTCAAGTATTTTAAATGTACTTGTTTTCATCAGTATTACCGCAAAATCTTGTCACTCTCGCGTGGAAGTGTGCTAATAATATTGACGTGGAACTCAGCAATTCCGCATGAGTTACGTTCGTAGGCTCAATAACCCAAAATTTCAGAAAGTTGGAGGTTGCTAATCCATGAAGATTCGTCCGCTCTATGACCGCATCGTGGTCAAACGGATCGAGGAGAAGGAACAGATGCAGGGTGGTCTGTACATCCCCGATACCGCAAAAGAGAAACCGCAGGAAGGCGAAGTGGTGGCCGTCGGCAAAGGCAAGCGCCTGGAAGACGGCAAGGTGGTGGCGCTCGATGTTCAGGTCGGCGACCGCATCCTGTTCGGCAAGTATTCCGGCAGCGACATCAAGCTGGATGGCGAAGAGTACCTGATCATGCGTGAGGACGAAGTCCTCGGAATTCTGGACGCGCAGCCGGTAGCGGCGAAGAAAGCGAGCTAAGGAGACTTAAACCATGGCGAAACAGATTGTTTATTCCGAAGCCTCCCGTCAGGCGATTCTGCGCGGCGTGAACCAGTTGGCCGACGCGGTGAAAGTGACCCTCGGCCCCAAGGGCCGCAACGTGGTCCTCGAGAAGAAGTTCGGCGGACCGACCATCACCAAGGACGGCGTCACGGTCGCGAAGGAAATCGAACTCAAGGATCCGCTGGAGAACATGGGCGCGCAGATGGTGCGCGAAGTGGCCTCCAAGACCAGCGACGTGGCCGGCGACGGCACCACCACCGCGACCATTCTGGCGCAGAGCATCTACCGCGAAGGCGTGAAGGCCGGTTGCCGCCGGCGCCAACCCGATGGCCCTGAAGCGCGGCATCGACAAGGCCGTCGAAGTGGCCACCGAAGAAGTCAAGAAGCTCTCCAAGCCGGTTTCCGGCGACATGATCGCCCAGGTCGGCACGATTTCCGCCAACAGCGACCACACCATCGGCAACATCATCGCCGAAGCGATGAAGAAGGTCGGCAAGGATGGCGTGATCACGGTCGAAGAGTCCAAGACCATGGTCGACCGAGCTGGATACCGTCGAAGGTATGCAGTTCGACCGCGGCTATCTCTCGCCCTACTTCGTGAGCGATGCCGAGCGCATGGAAGCGGTGCTGGAAGATCCCTACATCCTGATCCACGAGAAGAAGATCAGCAACATGAAGGACCTGCTGCCCCTGCTCGAGCAGATCGCACGTTCCGGCAAGCCGCTGCTGATCATCGCCGAGGAAGTGGAAGGCGAAGCGCTGGCCACCCTGGTGGTGAACAAGCTGCGCGGCACGCTGAACGCCTGCGCCGTGAAGGCTCCGGGCTTCGGCGATCGCCGCAAGGCGATGCTGGAAGACATCGCCATCCTGACCGGCGGCAAGGCCGATCATGGAAGACATCGGCGTCAAGCTGGAAGGCGTCCGTCTCGAGGATCTGGGCCGCGCCAAGCGCGTCACCGTGGACAAGGACAACACCACCATCGTGGACGGCGCGGGCCAGTCGAAGCACATCGAAGGGCCGCATCAAGCAGCTCCGCTCGCAGATCGACGAGACCACCAGCGATTACGACCGCGAGAAGCTCCAGGAACGCCTGGCGAAGCTCGCCGGCGGCGTCGCGGTGATCAAGGTCGGCGCGGCCACCGAGACCGAAATGAAGGAAAAGAAGGCTCGCGTGGAAGATGCCCTGCATGCCACCCGCGCGGCGGTTGAGGAAGGCATCGTCCCCGGCGGCGGCGTCGCGCTGCTGCGCGCAGCCAAGGCCCTGGCCAGCTTCAAGGTGGATGGCGACGAGCAGATCGGCGTCAACATCGTGAAGCGCGCCTGCGAAGAGCCCCTGCGCCAGATCGTTTCCAACTCCGGCACCGAAGGCGCCATCGTGGTCGATAAGGTCCGCGAGAACGCCAACCACGAACTTCGGCTACAACGCCGCCACCGATACCTACGAAGATCTGGTGGCGTCCGGCGTCATCGATCCGACCAAGGTGACCCGCTCGGCCCTGCAGCACGCCGCGTCCATCGCCGGCCTGATGCTGACCACGGAAGCCATGATCGCCGAGATCCCGGAGAAGAAGGCGGCTCCGGCCGGCGGTCCCGGCGGCCACGGTCCCGAGATGGATTACTAAGAAATCGCTCCCCTCATGGCCGCGTCCCCTGCAAAGGGGGCGCGGCCTTTTTCATTGGCGGCGGCGTTTTCCAAGGGTCGTGCCGGACCAGGTAGCATCCACGGCGCAGACCTTGTAGTCGACCAGTCCATAGGCCGACGCCATCTCGCGAATGCGCACCAGCGTTAAGTCGCTCTCAACACCGGATGCCTTCTTGGGCCAGAGTACCCACAAGCGCCTGCCCTTGCCCGTCATGCCCGCGAGTTCCGGCAGTTCGCGGCCCAGCGCGGCGGACCTGCGGAAGAACGTGAGCACCACGTCGGCGCCTGCAGCCTGCTTTTGGATGGCTACGCCGGGAAGCTCGAAGTCGTCGGGAGGGTGAATGAGCGCGACGCGGGAGTTCTCGCCGATGCCGAGCTTGGCAAGCAGGGGCCGCGATGGAACGCGCGGAGGGTCGGGTTCCCGGGGCGCCTGGCGGATGGCGCGTTGAATGGCAGCCGAAGCTTTTGCCCAGGTGGTATACAGCGCGTCGGGAAGAATGGCGCGCACCTGGGCGGCTTTCTCCGGGTCGCCTTCCACGAAGACCAGGGGGATGGAACGCAGCAACTTGTGCTGGCGGATCAGCACTCCCATGGCCTTGCCGTAGGAGGGAAGACGGGTCAGATCGATCAGGATGACGTGCGGCGGATCCTCGTGCAGGCCGCGGAATCCACGGCTTCCCAGACTCAGATACGGCGTCGCGTCCAGGCCCAGGGCGCGGAGGCGGGCTGCGCGTTCGGTAGCTTCCGGCGGGTCCCTGTGAATCACCAGGACGCGCGCCACCGGAGCTACGCGCGAACCACGCCGGTGACGGGCAGCAGACGGCTGCGAATCTGGTTCATCACGTCGGAGGCCAGGAACGGCTTGCGCAGTACCGGGAAATCGTGCTCTTCGCAGAGGGCCTCTTCCTCCGGCGGCAGGATGGTCCCCGTCATCACGATGACCAGCATCTGGGGCACGGACTGCAGGAATTCGACGCCCAGTTCCACGCCGTTGCCATCCGGCAGCATGTAATCGAGCAGCGCGGCGTTGGGCTTGTTCTCCTGCATCAGGCGCTTGGCCTCGGTGGCGTTCTCGGCGGTGAGCAGCGTCCAGCCGGCGTCGGCCATCAGCCGCTCCAGGAAGTGCAGCAGGTCGCGATTATCGTCCACCAGCAGCACGGTGGGATGGGCCGGGCCGGGTGCCTGCCGGTGCCGGCCTGCGACGTGAGGTTCAGTTTGCCGTCCTCACCTAATTCCGCGCGGACCATTGCCGCCGGGCTGATCTGGTTGGTGGCCACCATGGTGGCCAGAGGCTGCGTCAGGTAACGGTGAATCGTGCGGTTCAGTTCGCGCGCGCCGTATTCCGCGCTGGTGCCTTTCTTGAGCAGGAACTGGCGGCTCTCGAAGGGCACATCCAGCGTGAAACTGCGATTGCCGAGCCGCGTGTTGACGTGGTTTTGCAGATCGACGATGTGCTGGTCGAGGATCGTGGAGAGCGATTCGGCGGTCAGCGGCTGGTAGGTGATGATGCAATCGATGCGGTTGACGAACTCCGGCGAAAAACGCTTGCGAACCGCGCCCAGACCGATTCCCTGCAGCTTGCTGGTGAGATCGACGCGTTCGGCGGTGCGCACGGATTGGAAGCCGAACTCCGGATTGATCTCGCGCATCATTTCGCGCGCGCCCAGATTGCTGGTGAGAAATACCAGGCTCTTTTCGAAATTGACCGTGGAATTGTCGCCCAGCCGCAAGAATACCTTTGTCCAGCACGCCCAGCAGCAGGCGCGTCATGGAAGGCGCGGCTTTTTCGATTTCGTCGAACAGCACCAGCGAGAGGTTGCATTTTTCGCTGGTCACGGCGTTCAGCTTCTGCTGCGTCAGCATCGGCTGGGTTTCGCGATGGCCGAGGTATCCGGGAGGCGCGCCAATCAGTTTGGCGACTTCGTGTTCCATCTGGAACTCGCCGCAATCCACTTTGAGAACGTTCTTCTCGCTGCCGTGCAGCACATCGGCCAGCGCTTCGATGGTCTTGGTTTTGCCGGTGCCGGTGGGCCCGAGCAGCAGAAACACGCCGACCGGGCGGCCTTCGGGCGCAAGACCGGCCTGAAACATCTGGATGTAGGGAACAATCACTCGCGTGGCGGCCGGTTGGCCCACAACCTTCTGGGATAAGACTGCGGACAGATCTTCCAGAGGGCCGGCGGGCTGCTTCCGCGGCCTGGTCGGCTGATTTTTGGGCTTTTCCTTATCCACGTCACTCTCCGCTTTGACTATAGCTGTGGCGGGTTTCTTAGCCCGGGGACGTGGCCGCTCTCCCGGACGCTCAGGCTCCTTCATAAAAGACCTCTTTGCCCATGCAATTCAGCAATTTATCAGGGAATTCGGAATTACGCAAATAATTTCTATTAATTCTAATGTTACGGTGACTGACATCCACACCCATCTTAACTTTTAACACGCTGCAGAAGCTACGTGTGGGCTCGTTCATACCAAAGCCGGATCGGGGGGTGAATTAGTAGGGAGTGGGAGGAAGAAACCGGATGGCGATCGCTACCGGTGCCGGAACGTGATGCGGCCTTTCGTCAAATCGTATGGGGACAATTCCAAAGTCACCTTGTCGCCCGCCAGAACGCGGATGCGGTTGCGCCGTAAACGGCCCGCCAGGTGTGCCAGAACCACGCGTTCGTGTTCCAGTTGTACGCTAAAAAGTCCGCTCGGGAACTTTTCCAACACCGTACCGGTTACTTCTATGCTGTCCTCTTTACTCATATACCTCCATAGTGAGATGGGCGGGCCGGAGAGCTACCTGCCGGTGAACGCCACCGGCCCGCGACTGCCGGTTAGGCCGCTGTGACGTTGGTCGCCTGCAGACCCTTAGGTCCCTTCGTCACTTCGAACTCCACCTGGGAGCCTTCATCCAAGGAGCGATATCCCTGCGTCTGAATGGCCGAGAAGTGCACGAAGACATCTTCTCCGTTCTCCCGCTGGATAAAGCCGTAGCCCTTGGCTGCGTTAAACCACTTCACTGTTCCTTTTTCTTTCATCTGCCTATATTTCCTTTGTAACTTTACTGATCTGCACCGAACCTGCGACGCGCCCGACAACAAAAAAGGGGACTGCGGAATGGACTCACGCAGCCCCCTCTCAAACACTGTACGAAGCGGAAAACAAGAGTCAAATGCCTTACCATTATACAACAGGAGCCCCTTGCGCCAACCGGCCACATTGTGACTACATTCGAGTTTTACCGCTTCCGTTTCCATTTCCGCGCCATCGATCAGGTTCACTTTCCGCTGGGCAAGAGCGCCAACGTGGTGCGCGGCGCTTTTGGCACGGTGCTGCGCGATGCCGTCCCTCCGGAAGTCTACGCGCGCCTGTTCGAGCCGGGAAGTTCGCTGGGCGGCGCGCCCAGCGGCCTGGCGGACTGGCCGCGTCCTTTCGTGCTCCGCGTGGCCCATCTCGACGGTCTCACCGTGACCGAGGGCGACAGCTTCTACCTGGACGCGCATGTCTTCGACCTCCACCAGCCCACGCTGGTGCACTTCCGCGCGGCCCTCAGCCGCCTCGCCGAAAAAGGACTGGGTCCCGGACGGGGGCGCGCCGAACTGGAACGTACCGAACAACTCGATGCGGAAGGCGGCGCGCAGGCCGTTTGGGAGACTTCGGCCGCACCGATCGTCGCCAGCCTGGACCCGGAACTCTGTCCGGTAGAAAAAGTCACGGTGCGGTTCCAGACGCCTACGGAACTCAAGTCCGCCGGCGGCTTGGCCGAGCGGCCCGAATTCCCGATCATCTTCGGGAGACTGCGCGATCGCATCAGCACGCTGCGTGCGCTCTACGGCGCCGGCGCCCTGGACATCGATTTCAAAGGGCTTGGCGAGCGCGCGGCCCAGGTGGAATTGCGCCGCAGCGATCTGTCCTGGGAGCAGGTGAAGCGCAAGAGCGGGCGCACCGGCCAGGTCCACCCGATCGGCGGCTTCACCGGCGAGGCGGAATATGCCGGCCATCTTGCGGAATTCCTGCCCTGGCTGCGTGCCGCCCGCTGGGTGGGTGTAGGCCGGCAGACAGTCTGGGGCAAGGGCGACGTCCGCGTGCTGTGAGAAGTGCCGCCGGGCCGCCCGACGCTATTGCCCGGTAATCGTGAGGTTGGCCGGTGCGCTGGAGACTCCTCCGATGGTGACCACGACAGCCTGCGTTCCGAGCGCCGCATTGGAGGGAACGCGTACGTTGACCTGAGTGACACCCACCAGGCTGGCCGGGATACCTGCGAACTCGATGACCGCCTGCACTCCGCCGATCGTCACCGTGCGAGTCTGCACGGGAACCGGCAACTGCGCCACCGGAGTGGTGGCGGCGGGCGCCGCGCCGGTGGGAATGGCCGGAGATACGGCGCCCGCACCGGTGAGATACAGCGTAAACACACCGCCGCGTGCCACCGTGGAAGACGGTACGATGGCCCCACTCGCATCGGTGAACAGACCGGGGGCAGCGGCCGCGATGGTGAACGAAGTCGATGCACTGCGGCCGTTGTTCGTCACGGCGAGAACCGAAGAACCCACGGCTGCTTCATAGGGAATCTGCACATTGAGTTGTCCCGGCGAGATGTAATACAGCGGAGCGTTCACCCCGCCGATGGTGACGCCGACTCCGGACATGGCAGCGGGCAGCGGCACGGTGGAAGCGATCCAGGTTGTATCTGCCAGGTTCGTACCAAAGATGGTGAGCACCATTCCGGGAGCGAAGGCCTGCCGGAAGGAAGCGCCGTTGGCCAGGCCCGTGACCGCCGGTGGACCGGTGGAAACCACGGTGACCTGGATGGCGATCGTGCCGGAGGCGGCGTTGAGGCTGGTGTCGCCGCTGTAGCGCGCCAAAATGTTATTCGCGCCTACCTGAAGTTGCGAAGCACCCACCGTGACGCTGGCGGAGGCGGACGACCCGGAGCCCGTGAGCGGCGCCACACCGATCTGTTTGTCCCCCGAAGTGAAGGTGACGTTCCCGGTAGGAGTCACGCCATTCGCGCTGGTGACGGTTGCGGTAATCGTCAGTGATCCGGTGGAGGCAACGGAGGTGGCGGTCGATTGCAGAGCGACCGATGCCGCCGCCCGCGACGAGACGCCCGCCGGATTCCAGGCGGTGACCAGATTATAGGCATCGATCGAGCCGAGTCCGCTGGCCTGGTCGTAGCCCTGACCGGCGGAATATCCGAACGAGCCCGCGACGCAGTTGCGGGTGCGCGCCCCGCAGGTGACGCTCACAATATTGTCACCGGAGGTGACATCGTGAAAGGCGCCGCGCCCGGACTGGGCGAGAGCGTAAAGGCGAGGATTGATGTTACCGGCGCCGGGAGAGGCCTGAGCGCCGGTGGACACGAGGTACTGGTTGAGCAGGGCCACTACCCCCGCGAAGGCGGGCGTGCCGGCGGAGGTTCCGCCAAAGACCGCAAGCTGCCCGGCGTTATAGACCAGGTAGCCAACGTGACCCGGCGAGGCGGCAAGGGCAATATCGGGTACGTTGCGTGCGCCGTTACCCGGCACTCCCAGGCCGGTCTGCCACGCGGGTTGCGCGAAGATGGTGCTGGCGCCGCCGCCGCCCGCGCCTGGGTCTCCCGGCGTGCTGTCATTCCAGACGGTCTCCGGAATGTAAGCAGTGGCCGAACCGCCGCTGGCGTTATTGGTTGGATTCCAGTACTGGCCGGAGCCTTCCGTGAACGTAGTGCCCCCCACGCCGGTGACCTCGGGTATATCGGCGGGAGAATCCACCGCGAGTCCCGCGCCGCTGGTGGATTTGCCAGAGACGCAATCGGCGCCGCCGGAATCGCCGGATGCGTTCAACCAGGTCATGCCCTGGGCATTTGCCTGGCGGGCCCAGGACTGCATGGTGAGGATATCCGAGCGCAGGGTGAGCGGCTCGCACAGACCATAGCTGAGGCTGAGCACCGGTGCAAGGTTCTGATCGATGATATATTGCACCGCGTCCATGACGTCGGCCGAATAGACATACAGAATGGATGCCTGGGGTGCGGTGGCGCCGGCCCACTCCAGATCCAGATCGGCCTCGCCCAGGTCGCCCTTAACGGTGCCGGGGTCCCTGGTGTTGGGCACGAGGGTCATCTGCGGATCCGCGGCCGGCAGTTGAAACCTGGCTCGAAAGGCCTGTATGTCGGTGAGGTCGACGCGCGTCTGGCCGGCGACGGCGATTTTCTGTCCGGTGCCGTCGTACCCCGCGTTCCAAAGTGCTTTGATGTTGTAGATGGTGCCGAGATCGTCCGGGCTTAGATAGTGATTGCCGGTGGTGGTAGAGGTGTAGTCGGGATTCACGCCCGTGCGCTGCACGGCTTTGGGCTGCATGCGGAAATCGTTCAGCCCGTGAATGGAACGGATCGCCGTCTGGAGGGCGACGGGCAGGGAAGGTTCGCCGGTGTTGGCGAAATGGTTCCCGCCTTCGGCGTTGTAACGGTGGAAGCTGATTTGAAACGCCTGTTCCACGTCGCCGGCGGCGCCCGTGAAGATGATGGAGGTGCGCGCCCGTCCGATGGACGTGACGTGCAGGTTGTGCTGTTCCAGCCACCCGGAGATTTTCGCGACGTCATCGGACGACGCGCCGAAGCGATCGCCGTACTGCTCGGGCGTGAGCCAGCGGTGGTAATCCGGCGAGGCGGGGTCCTGCTGCGCGGTGAGAAACGCTGTCAAAGCGGTCTGCTGTTCGGGCGTCTGGCCCAGGACCAGCATGACGGCCGGCAAAGTGACGCCGGCATCCAGCGAGCCGAGATCGTTCTCGGCCTTCGCCAGCGGGTGTATGTGACCATTTATCCGGATGCGTTGCGCGTCCCGGATCTGAGTCTTGACCAGGCGCGGCTGAGCGCAGACGGCGCCGGTCAGAATGCAAGCGACGAGAAGGGCTTTTGTGAGATTACGACTCATGTGGAGGCCTAAAGTCCACCTCGCGAAGGGCACGCCTGGGGCCATGTAACTGGCACCGGAAGTTAAAGAAAAGATTGGCTTGACGAAGCTCTGCAGGAAGCGGAGCGCGCACAATCGCCACGCCGCGATGTAGGAAGGACGCGGCAGTTTGTCGCACCCGTCTGTCCACTTACCCCGTCCGCGTGAATACCAGCGCCACGGCGGAGACCGCCAGCAGCGAGATGACCATCAGGATCGCGCGTCGCCGTGCCGGGGTCAGCCACTCGATGGCCGACGCCGCGGCCCCGGTGGACATCAGCGAGTGCATCCAGCGCCGCTGTACGGGACCCGGCATATTGCGCATCGCCTTGGCGATTTCCTGGCGTCCACGGCGGTCGGCGATCAGGATGGTGGCCGAATTCGCTCCGTTGGTGGATTTCAAAAGCCGCGTGCGCAGCCCGGCGGGCACGTCATCCACCGAACGGTAGACCTGGTCGGTGCCTCTGGAGGAGATCAGGACAGTGGAGGTTTGAAACATGCCCGAGGCCTTTTCGTTCACATCGCCGCAGTGCGGGCATCGCGTCTCGAACTCCTCGATCTTTTTGCGACAGCGGCGGCACGTCATCCGGCAACAACCCGCGGGACCTTGGGCTTCTCTTTTGCGGTTCCCGATTCTTCCCCTACATTATCCAGCACAATCTGTATAAATCCCAGTGCTGCCTTGGATAGTGCTTTATCCTTGCGGTAAATTAATCCGAGGCGGCGGACCATCGGCTCCGGCGCCAGCGGGATCGCGCGCAGCTTGCCGGCGGCAATCTCCTCGCGGCAGTTGGAAGCCGCCACGAAGCTGACGCCCAGGCCGGCGATCACGAAGTGCTTCATCATTTCCGTGGAATCCAGCTCCATGGAAATTTTGACGTCTTCTTCCACCACTTCCAGCCACTCGTTCAGTCGCGTGCGCGTCTTGCCATACTTGGGCAGCACCAGGAAGTAGTCCGTCACGTCCTGCGCGCTGACCGAGGAGCGTCCGGCCAGCGGATGCCCGGCGGGCACGATGAGACGGATCTCGTCCCGGTAAATATTGACCACCTGCAGACGCTTCTCTTCGACGGGCAACTGGACCAGACCGAAATCGGCGGAGTTTTCCATGACGGCCTCCACCACCCGGGAGCCGTAGCTGCGGAGAACCTGCAATTGCACCGACTGGAACTGCTCGCGATATTGCGAAAACACCTTGGGCAGGATGTAGATACAGGTCGCCTCGTTCCCGGCGATCACGAGTTCGCCGCGCGGATTGGTTTCCAGTTCAGCGATCACGTCCTGGGCTCGGCGGCGAAGGTCCAGCATCTGCTGCGCGTACTCGGAGAAGATCTTACCTGCGGTGGTGAGCGAAATCCGGCTGCCGAAGCGTTCGAACAGGTCCGCACGCAATTCCTGCTCGAGCTGGCGCACCTGTGCGCTGATGGCGGGCTGCGTGCGATAGCAGGTTTGAGCTGCTTTCGAGAAACTCTTCAGCCTGACGATTTCCAGGAACGTGTGGAGCTGATCAAAGTCCATAATTTCCGATTCCGCCCACGACCCCGGTTCTCGTTGCGCGTAAATGGCGCGTTGCCGTATGCCGGCGGTTCAGTCAATTCTCACAAATCGGCAGCATAGAAAACTTCGATTTCCCATGTACCGGCATGTTTGGTATGTATTATAACAAGGGGTCCGGGGCTGGTGCGTTTGGATAATGGGATCGGCAGGATCGTCTCGTGGTCATAGGCGCTGCTTCACGCACCACAACCCGGCTCCGACTTGCTAGTATTTAGCCAGCAATGCGTTTGATCCTGCTGCTGCTACTGGGTGCCGGCCTCCATGCGCAAACCGGCGAGAACGTTCTCCTGGTAGTCAACAAAAACACTTCCATTTCCCGCGAGATTGCCGATTACTACCGTCCGCGCCGGAGCGTGCCGGTGAAAAACGTCTGCACGATCGCGACTACCGGTGAGGAAGAGATCCCCTGGAAAGTGTACGAGGAGCAGATCGAGCGCCCGATCGGCGAATGCCTGAAGCAAGGTGGTCTGGCCGAAAAGATCCTCTACATTGTCACGACGTCGGGTGTCCCTCTCAAAGTGGACGGCGGCGGTTCGCGTCAGGTGACGGAGCGCGCCTCGGTGGATAGCGAACTGACGCTGCTTTATTCCAAGCTCAAGGGCACCCGGTACGGCCGTGCGGGCGGCGTCAGCAATCCCTTCTACATGCAACGCGATGCGCCGTTCCGTCACTCCGCGTTCCCCATCTATCTGGTCACACGGCTGGCCGCCTACGATCTGGCCGATGTAAAGGCCATGATCGATCGCTCGCTAGCAGCACGCAACCGCGGAAAGTTTGTGATCGACCTGCAGTCCGCCAGGGACGATCCCGGCAATAACTGGCTGCGGACCGCCGCGATGCTGTTGCCGGCAGGCCGCGTGGTGCTCGACGAGACGACGCGTGCCCTCTACAAACAGACGGATGTGATCGGCTACGCGAGTTGGGGATCCAACGACGATCACCGTACCGAGCGCCTGCCCCACTTCCAATGGCTGCCCGGAGCGATTGCCGCCGAGTACGTATCGACCAGTGCGCGCACGTTCCAGCGTCCTCCCGAGAAATGGGTGCCGACCGGGAACTGGGGGGACAAGTCGGGCTTTTTCGCCGGGAGTCCGCAGGGGCTGGTGGCGGACCTGATTCACGAAGGCGCCACAGGAGCCTCCGGCAATGCGTACGAGCCCTTCCTCAATGCCTGTGCGCGTCCCGATTATCTGCTGCCGGCGTACAACCAGGGTCGTAATCTTGCGGAGTCCTATTATCTTTCGCTCATCTACCTGAGCTGGCAAAGCGTGATTGTAGGCGATCCATTGTGCGTGCTGAGGCCTTAGCGGTTCGAGACTGTGCCTTCAACGCAGAGGCGCCGAGAACGCAGAGGAAACGCAGAGAAGACATGAGAACGAATTTTCTTGGTTCTCTCTGCGTCTTTCTCCGCGTTCTCTGCGCCTCTGCGTTGAAGAGGATGCTTGTATGTCTCGAGCGTGGTAAATTCGAGCCGTGAACCTTCTGCTGATCGATGACGACGCCGAGCTCACCAGCCTGCTGGGCGAGTTCCTTCGACGGGAAGGCTTTACCGTGGAAGCTGTCCATGAAGGCAACCGCGGCCTCGATAGCGCCCTGCAGCCGGGCGTCGACCTGGTGGTGCTCGACGTCATGCTGCCGGGCATCGATGGCTTCGAGATCTTGCGCCGCCTGCGCCAGAAATCCAAAGTTCCCGTCCTCATGCTGACCGCTCGCGGCGAGGATGTGGACCGCATTGTCGGCCTGGAACTGGGTGCCGACGATTACCTGGCCAAGCCCTTCAACCCGCGCGAACTGGCCGCGCGGATCCGCGCCATCCTGCGCCGTTTCGAGCCGCGCACCCTGGCGCCCGCCAACCGGATCGAGGCCAACGGTATTTCGCTCGACCCGGGCGCCAGGGAGGTTTTCGCCCACGGCAAGCGCGTGGATCTGACGACCTTCGAATTCGATATTCTCGAAATGCTCATGCGCTCGGCGGGCCGCGTGCTTTCGCGCGATGCCCTGATGGAGAATTTCTATAACCGCAAGGCCACTCCCTTCGATCGCTCCATCGATATGCACATCAGCCACCTGCGCAAGAAGCTGGAGGGCGGCGACGATCTGATTAAGACCATCCGCGGTGTGGGCTACCAGTTCTGCAGCACACCCGAGGACGCCGTGATCGAATGAACTCGCTCTTCGCCAAAATCCTGTTGTGGTTCTGGTTTACCCTGGCGATTACGGTGGTCGGGTCCGCCTTCATCTCCGCTCTCAATGTAAATGAGAACTATAGCGACGAGCGCGCGCCGGTAGCGCGGCTGGTCCGCTTCCAACTGGAAGAAGCCATCAGCGCCTATGAGAATGGTGGGCGCCCCGCGCTGCAGGCTTTTCTCGATACCTTGCACCGGGTCTACGACGCGCACGGCGTGCTCACCGACGAGAACGGCCGCGACCTGCTGACCAACGAAGACCGCACCGACCTGATCCGGCATGTGCAGCGCCGTGTGCTCTACCAGATCTTCCGCACGGGCGATTCCACCGTGGCGCGCGCTTCGAATGACGGCCGCTACTGGTTCTTTTTCATTGTGCCGCGGGCCCACGTCGGCTCCTGGTTCCTGCAGCCGGAGCACCTCTTCGTAATGGGCGCCGCCGTCGGGCTGTGCTACTGGCTGGCGCTCTACCTGACGCGGCCGGTTCGCAAACTCCAAAAAGCAGTGGAACGATTCGGCCGGGGCGATCTCACCGCTCGTGCCGAGAGTGTCCGCCGCGACGAGCTCGGCCAGCTCGCGCGCACCTTCGACCGTATGGCCGATCGGATCGAGACCCTGCTGGCCGCCGAGCGGCGCCTGCTGCTGGATATTTCCCACGAACTACGCTCTCCCTTGGCGCGGCTCGGGGTCGCGGTGGAACTGGCGCGCTCGGGCGACGACACCGATGCCGCGCTCAACCGCATACAGAAGGAATCCGACCGCCTCAACTCGCTGGTGGGGCAACTGCTTCAGGTGACGCGCGCGGAGGGTGATCCCTCGTCTCTGCACCACCACCGCGTCCGGCTGGACCTGCTGGTGCAGCAACTGGTGGAGGACTCCGCCATCGAAGCGGCGGCGCAGGGATGCAGCCTGCTGTTTCAGAAAGGCGAGCCGGTGACGATTTCCGGAGATCCCGAACTGCTGCGTCGGGCCGTGGAGAATGTCCTGCGCAACGCGATACGCTATGCGCCGCGCGATACCACCGTGGAGGTAAAGCTGATGCGTAGCGGCGGCGGAGTTGTGGTGGAGATTCGCGATCACGGGCAGGGGGTTCCGGAAGAGGCGCTGCCGCGCATCTTCGATCCGTTTTACCGGGTGGAATCGGACCGCAACCGCGTCAGCGGCGGGATCGGCCTGGGTCTCTCGATTGCACGCCGCGCCGTGGAACTCCACAAGGGAGCGATCCGTGCGAGCAACGCTCACCCCGGTCTGCAGATCGACCTGGAGTTCCCGGTGGTGTGAGCATGCCATTTCAAGAGTTTCCTGATCTGTCGCAAGACCGCTCCGTTACAGCCGCGGCTCTGATCGGGGCCGGGGTGGCGGCGTCTTCGTTTCTGGCGTGGGCGGTCCGCGGCCGTTCGGCATCGGTGTTCGGACGTTCGGTATGGCGCGGTCCGCGCGACCGGCGGGCTCTGGCACTTACCTTCGACGACGGACCCGGCGAGGGCACCCCGGAGATCCTTAAGATTCTGGCCGAGCACCATGTGCCCGCCACTTTTTTTCAGTGCGGGGCCAACGTGGACCGGCTGCCCGGGATCGCGCGCGAGGTGGCGGAGCGCGGCCACGAGATCGGCAATCACAGCTACAGCCATCCGTATTTCTTTCTGCGCTCGCCGGGGGCGATTGAAGACGAACTGCGGCGCGCACAGGAAGCCATCGAGCGGCATACGGGAACGAGGCCGGCCTGGTTCCGCGCCCCCTACGGGGTGCGCTGGTTCGGACTGGGGCAGGCACAGCAGAAAATGCAATTGACCGGCGTGATGTGGAGCGCAATCGGCTATGATTGGAGTCGAAGGGCAGATGAGGTGGTCGCACGCATGGCGGCATCTGCGTCTAACGGCGCCATCCTCTGTCTTCACGATGGGCGTGAGCTTCGAGAGAAGCCGGATGTGCGCGCCAGCGTGGAGACCGTCCGGCGCCTGGTTCCTATATTGCTGGACCGGGGCTACAAATTTGAAACGATTGGCCGACTTTTATGTCCGAAGACCTGATCCAGCGAGTGACGAAGGTGATCGCCACCTCCAAGCGCATACCCGTCGAAACCGTGACCATCGATAGCGAGTTTGCGCAGCTGGGAATCGATTCGATGGATGCCGTAGAGATTCTGTTCGCTCTCGAAGGAGAATTCGACATCAGTATTCCCGACGACGAAGTGCGCAGCGTGCGCAACGTCCGCGACATGTGCGCCGGCGTGGAAAGGCTGGTGGCCGCGAAGAACGCGGATGCGCCGGCCGGCAAATAAATGATGCGACGCGTCGCGATCACGGGCGCAGGCGCCATCAGCGCGCTGGGCCGCAACAGCAGCGAGTTCGCCGAATCGCTGCGTGAGGGCCGCGGAGGGATCGGGCAGATCGAATCCACCGACATCACCGCGACTGCGTTTTCAGAACGGCGCCGAGGTGAAGAACTACAGCCACCAGGCCTACTTCGAAGACCGGCGGGCGGACTTCATGGACCGCTTCGCGCAGTTCGCCGTGATTGCCGCGCGTGAGGCGGTGCAGGACGCTGGAGTGGAATGGACCCCCGAACTGCGCGAGACCTCGGCGATCATTACCGGATCATGCGTGGGCGGGCAAAGCACCGAGGATATCGGGTTCGTCGAGATCTATAAGAAGGGGACGAACCGGGTACATCCGCTGACCATTCCGAAGACGATGGCCAACGCGGGCGCCAGCCACATTTCGATGGAGTTCGGCATCACCG
Organism: uncultured Solibacteraceae bacterium; assembly: GCA_963792055.1. GTDB lineage: Bacteria > Acidobacteriota > Terriglobia > Bryobacterales > Bryobacteraceae > Solibacter. The sequence goes on from CAWBUV010000016.1 coordinate 691,901, forward strand.
GGCCGGCCTTCACGATTTCGACGGCATGCTCTTCGGCCGCTCACGCGATTGGCCAGGCGTTTCAGATGATCGCCACCGGGGGCACGGACCTGGCCGTTACGGGCGGCAGCGAAGCACCGTTCAGCATGGGCATTCTGAAGGCCTGGGAGGCGATGCGCGTGGTGTCGCCGGAGACCTGCCGGCCGTTTTCGAAAGATCGCCGCGGCATGATTCTGGGCGAAGGCGCCGCGATGTTCGTGCTGGAACCGCTAGAGGCGGCGCAGGCGCGCGGTGCACGCGTTCATGCCGAACTCGTGGGATTCGGCATGAGCGCTGACGCGTGTCATATTACGCAGCCCTCCATCGAGGGCGCGGCGAGGGCCATGCGAGCCGCGCTGCGCAGCGCGAAACTCGCGCCCGAGCAGATCGGGTACATCAACGCGCACGGCACCGCGACGCTGGCCAATGACCTTACCGAGACGGCCGCGATCCGGCAGGTATTCGGCAGTCACGCCGACCGGCTAGCCATCAGCTCTACCAAATCCATGCACGGGCATGCGCTGGGTGCCGCAGCGGCGCTGGAGTGCCTGGCGACGGCGATTGCGCTGCGCGACGGCGTGCTCCCGCCGACCGCAAACTTCAACGAGCGGGACCCCGAATGCGATCTGGATATTATTCCGAATACCGCGCGCCGGCAGCAGGTGGAGTACGCGCTCTCCAACTCTTTCGCGTTCGGCGGATTGAACGCGGTGCTCGTGCTGAGAGCAGTATAGGTTTACTTCAGATTGATCGAGACCCCGATCGCGACGCCGGACATCGCGACATCGAAGATAGCGGGCCTGGAGCCGCCGCGCTCGTAATCCAAACTGAGATAGCGATACCCTGCCTGCAAGGTCCAGTTCTCCTTGATCCGGTAACCGAGCATGCCGACCAGTTGATACTCGAGAGTAGATCCGGTCCCCCATCCGCCAACGTCCCCCGCCAGGGTTAGGACAAACTTTTTGGGAAGCGCCGTTTCGATCCGCGTACCCACAACTGGGTCCACCAGATCCTGTGAGCGGGAGAAATCCAGGCCGAGCGTGGAGGGATTGAACCTCAATCTCTGTGTGAAGTGCCAGTAGCGGAATCCCGCCAGCACATCTAACTTGATCTTCTCCTCATTCACCAGGCGCAGGCCGACTTTTGGGGTCAGGATGAACAGTCCGGCTTTGACGTCCGCGGTTCGTGCGTTCAGGTTCGGGAATGGGTCGGCATTGTCATCCCGGAGTCTCACCCAGAAGATGTCCAGCGGGAGCACGATGGGCCCGCGGCGCGCCTCCGCGGTTCCCATGAGCCCGAAGCGGAGATGGGACAGAAGATCCCAGGCGCTCGCATGTACGCCCGCGTCGCGATTGAACGCTCCCACCGTTCCGTGTACGCCCGGAAACCACAGGTAGGGTGTCACGGTGAAGTGCCATTCGCCGGTGGCGCTCGCAGTCGCGGTAGGCGCCGGTGGACCGGGCAGGTCCGGATCGGGAAGGGCAATGGCAGCAGATTCGCCGCCGCCATCCTGCGATTGCGCCGGCGCAAGGACGCCGGGCCAAAGCACGAAAGCCAACGCGAAGTGTTTGAGTTTCACCCCGGGTTTGATGCCCGGGACGGGCCGTCCGATCTACTTTTTGCCCGGCGGCGTGCTACTTTCCGGGATAGTAGGCCAGCAGAAGGGCGCCGCCCTGGACGGTCTCGATCAACTTCCGCGAGATGGCCGGACGGACGGCCGGACAGCCCCAACTGCGGCCAATGCGGCCTGAGCGTTGGGCGAGGCCCTCATTCACGTAGTCGGCGGCGTGAATCACGATCGCCCGTTCCAGGCTGTTATCGTTGACTCCCTTTTCGAGCCCCTGCAGGCGGAGGGACAATCCATGCTTCCCGATGTATGTATCGCCGGTCAGAAAGAGCCCAAGGCTGGTCATCAGGCTGCCCGGCTCATTGGAGAACCGGACGGCGCGGTCGTCGCCGCTATTTCTGCCATGTGCCACGAGTTCTTCAAACAACAGGCCGCCCCGTTTCAGGTCGAAGACCCAAAGGCGGCGCTCGGTAGAGCGTTTGCTATAGTCGATGACCATCAGCACGTCCGTACGGACGCTCTGGCCAGTGGCTTGTAGCTTCTTGAGCGCGGTCAGGGCCTTCTGGAGGGCCAGCGGGTTGATACGCGGCGCCAGGCTCATGAGGGCGCTGAACTGGCCTCCGGGTCCTACGGGTGCCGGGGACTCGCTATGGATGGGGAGAAGAGCGAAAAGCAGAAGGAAAACGATAGAAGAGAAAAGCTTAGTTCTGTACAATCAACACTCCGGCCGTGAGATAGCCGATTGGATTCACCCCAATTGGGTGTTTCCTAACAGTATACCCCACAGGACGGAATATGTGTCAGGCGAGACACGTGTTTGGAGATACACGTAGACACCGCGTGCAGATTACTGCAATTCCTCGGTCTCCGAATCGGGAAGTGAAACCCCGGCGGCCCACCAGGCCGGCTTGAGCCACGGCTGCCGCTTCGTGAAATCGTAATTGCCGATGACCAGAACCGGTGTTCCTTTCTGGATAATATCTTGCGGACCCCCGGAGCCGAGCGTCCAGCCCTCACCCCAATGGAAAACCCATTTCGCGTCCACCTCCAGCAACCGTACGCAGCCGTGGCTTGCCGGGCGGCCGGGCAGATCATACTGATGCATGCCTAAACCTTGGACGCTGGAGAAATTGAAGTACCAGGGCATGATCCAGTCGTAGTTTTCCGAACTGCGGCGGACTCTGGCGTTCCAATTCAAATAATAATGGCCGGACGGCGTGGTGTGAGTGCTGCCGCCGGAGCTCACCGGTCCCCAGCGGACCAGCAGCCCGTATTCATAGGCGCCAAAGACCTGTCCGGGAACGTCGACAATCAGGGCTTTGCGTTGCTCTCCCAACCACGATACGTGCACCGGCATGGGACTGTAGGCGAGCAGGTCAAGATCCCAGCGGTTGGGTACAATCACGTTCGCCAAACGAGGCAGGTGGGCGCGGTCCGCCCGGTTCAGTTTTTCGAGCAGCCTGATCTGGTTGGGCGCGAAGCGCGACAAAGGCCTCGGGGATTCCAGGTGGTATGCCAGGTTCGCCTGTTTTCCCCCTGCGGCCCAGGACAAGGTGCAAATCGAGAAAATCAGTGCCGCTGTGAGGCGGGTTACCGACGTCCGCAACCTCTCGCCTGCAATTGCCTTCGAGCGTCCCACCATAGGTTTGCACTCCATCCGGGGCTGCCGGATAGCTCATACCACTTCGGTTGCACTGAACGCACGTGCGGAGAGCGATAAACCTGCCTGGCAGGCGGTTGCGTCGATCATGCTCTCCTGTTGTTTTGGATGCGATGCCGCGGCGCATTGCCCCACAAATGTCCGCGTCCGTGGGTTACCCGCCAACACGTGGTGCTCCCGGCGGATCGCGTTGCTAACAGTCAGGCCTGCACTGCGTCCAACGCCTAGCCATGTTTACGTCTATCGTGCGGGATCTGCGTTATGCCTTCAGGACTTTGGGCCGCAACCCGGGGTTCGCCTGCGTTTCGGTGTTGGCCCTGGCATTAGGAATCGGAGCCAATTCCGCCATCTTCACGGTGGTGAACTCCGTGCTGCTGCAGCCCCTGCGCTTTCAACAGCCCGAGCAATTGGTGGTGGTGCGCGAGCGCAATCTGAAGGCCGGCTTTCCCCAGTTCTCGCTCTCGCCGGGTAACTATCTGGGATACCGCGATCAGAATCACTCCTTCTCGGGAATCGCCGCGTTCGGCGGGCAGGGCTTCAACCTGGCGGGCGGCGGCGAACCCGAGCGACTGGTCGGCACCCGCGTCACCATCGATTTCTTCGATGTGCTGGGCCGCAAGCCAGCCCTCGGCCGCGCCTTCACCGCACAGGAAACCCAGGTGGGCCAGAACCGGGTCGTCATCCTGAGCGATAAACTCTGGCAGCGCCGTTTCGCCGGAAGCCACGACGTGCTCGGCCGGACCATGAAGCTCAATGACGAGCTCTACACCGTGATCGGCGTGATGCCGCCAGACTTCCAGTTCCCCGGGCGCGCCGAGATCTGGACCCCGCTGGCGATGAACCTGCAAAACTGGCAGCAGCGCGGCGGTCACTACCTGAGCGGCATCGGCCGGCTCAAACCCGGCATCACCCTGGCCTCGGCCCAAGCCGACCTCAACACCATCGCGGCGCGCGCGGAGCAGCAGTTTCCCGCTTCCAACTCGGGCTGGGACACCACGCTCAGCAGCCTGCAGGAGGCCGCCGTAGGCCGCATTCGCCCGGCGCTCCTGACCCTTACTGCCGCCGTCGGATTTGTCCTGCTCATCGCCTGCGTGAACCTGGCCAACCTGCTGCTCTCGCGTTCCGCGGCGCGGCGCCGCGAGATGGGCGTGCGCAGTTCGCTGGGCGCGGGACGCGGACGCCTGATCCGCCAACTGCTGACCGAATCCGTACTGCTGGCCGCCCTGGGCGCCGCCGCGGGGCTCGCCATCGCGTGGGCCGGCACGCGTATGCTGGCCAACTTGAGTCCCGCCATCCTGCCGCGCGCGGCGCGAGATCGCGTTGGACGGGCGGGCGCTCGGGTTCACGCGGCAGTCGCGCTGTTCACCGGAATTCTCTTCGGGCTGGCGCCGGCCATCCACATGGCAAAGACGGATCTCATGGCCGCGCTGCGCGACGGCGGGCGCGGGAATGCGATCGGCTTCCGGCGCAACCGCCTGCGTTCGGTGCTGGTGGTGGGCGAGGTGGCGCTGGCCCTGGTCCTGCTATCGGGCGCCGGCCTGCTGATGCGCAGCTTCTACCACCTGCAGTCGCATGGACCCCGGATTCGACCCCCACGGCATGCTCACCTTCCGCACCAATCTGCCGGCCGCCAAGTACAAGGGCGATGGACCACAGGCGGCCTTCTACCACGCGCGCGCTGGACCGCATACGCGCGTTGCCGGGCGTCACCGCTGCCGGCGCCGCGCAGATCTTTCCGCTGGCCGGCGACGATTACATTCTCTCGTTCGTCCAATTCGGCAAGCCGCCGGTGCCGGTCGGCAATCAGCCCAGCGCTGCCTACTACGCCGCGACGCCCGGATATTTCCGCGCCCTACGCATTCCCATTTCGCGCGGCCGCGAGTTCACCGATCACGATAATGCCGCGGCGCCGCCGGTAGCCATCATCAGCGAGAGCATGGCCCGCCAGTTTTATCCCAACGAGAATCCGCTGGGCCAGCGGATTCAGATGGGCAACGGCTCCAAGCCGGCCGAGATCGTGGGCATCGCCGGCGATGTGCGCGACCAGGAGCTCGAGGCCAAAGGACGTCCGGCGGTTTATGAGCCCGCGGCCCAGGTGCCGTTCAACACCATGTATTTCGGCATTCGCGCATCCGGCGATCCGGCCGCCCTCATTGCCGGCGGTGCGCGCTGCCATCCGCGAACTGGATGCCGAACTGCCGCTCGATGGCATGGGCACGGTGGACGCGCTGGTGGCTACGTCGCTTTCGCAGCGCCGCTTCGCCATGCTGCTGATGGCCATCTTCGCCGGTCTGGCGCTGGTCCTCGCCATGGTCGGCATCTACGGAGTGATCGCGTATTCGGTGACCCAGGCCACCCAGGAGATCGGGATTCGCATGGCGCTGGGCGCGCGGCGGGCCGATGTGCTCGGGATGGTGTTCGCTTACGCGGGCCTGCTGATTGCCGCCGGCCTCGTCATCGGCGGTGCCGCGGCTCTAGGCACGGGACGCTTCCTCGCTTCGCAGCTCTTCGAAGTGAAGCCGACGGACCCGGCTACTTTCGCCGCCGTCGCGGGCGTCCTGCTGGCCACCGCCCTCGCCGCCTGCGCCATTCCGGCACTTCGCGCCATGCGCGTCGATCCGCTCGTGGCCTTGCGCAACGAATAGGCGCACGGGCCTCTCACGCGCTGGCTTCGGTCTGCATATGGATGACCTCCACGCAGGCTGCCGGCGCGCAGCCGAGACCGTTCACTGCCAGTTGGTACTTGGAAACTGCCTGGCGGTTCAGTCCGAACTCCTTCAGCAGCTCCTGGAAGAGCGCGGGCATCACCAGGCGGAATTTCAATTCCAGGATCGCCTGGTCCTGCAGTAGTCCCGTGCCGCCAGTCACCGGTACGTATTCTGGCTGCCGTACGCGACAGGCCCGCAGATCCTCGTCCAGTGTCAGGCGGATCAGGCCCGCGGGCGTTTCCGATACCAGCGCCGTCCGGCTGTAGGAGATCTGGCATGCCGGATTCATGCCGCGCGCCAGCAGGCGCCCGTGAAACCAGGAACCCGCCCAGTCAATGTCCGGCTTCCCACTGCGCAACCGGACCAGCTCACTAATGTCGACTCGCGTGCGGCGCTTCGTCACGACGCTTTCGTTGCGCAGCTTGCGCTCCAGGAAGACGCGTTGCGAGGAATCATAGCGGCGTACGCGATACTTCGAGCGCCCGAACGAGCCTCGCCGGTGAAATACGGCGAAGTCATCGGTGTCGTAATAGAGGCTGGTAATGCGATAGACATCGCCCGCGCCGCTCTCCGCATTCGGATCGGGCTGCATGCGCGCCCGCGCCCAGGCCCGCACGTCCCGGGCCTGTTCCACAGGAATCAGGGCCTTGATTTCATAGGCAAAGGCTCGATTTTCCCGGCTTTGCGAGTCCGCCATACAATCATCCTCGCTGATTGGACGCGGAAATTCGCCGGAATTGTTACGGACTTACGAATTCTTTACCTGGCTTAACAATTGGAGGGTTCGGCCACCGCGTTCGACGCATGGTAGGAGCTGCGCACCAGCGGGCCCGACTCCACATGCGCGAATCCCATCTCGTTTCCCGCGATCCGGAACTCCTCGAATTCCGCCGGCGTCACGTAGCGGACAATCGGCAGATGCTTCGGCGAAGGCTGCAGGTATTGCCCCAGCGTCAGTATGCCCACCTCGTGATCGCGCAGGTCGCGCATCACCTGTAGCGACTTCGTCCGCCGTCTCACCCAGTCCGAGCATGAGGCCGGATTTCGTGGGCGTCTGGGGCCGCACCCGCCGCGCGTGTTGCAGCACGCCGAGCGAGCGCTCGTAGCGCGCTCCCAGGCGTACCTGGCGGTACAGCCGCGGCACCGTTTCCGTATTGTGATTCAGCACGTCCGGCCCCGCCTCCATCACCGTCTCCACCGCCTCCAGATTGCCCTGGAAATCGGGAATCAGCACCTCGACGCCGCATCCGGGAACGCGCTGCCGGATGGCGCGAATCACCATGGCGAACAGCTCCGCGCCGCCGTCGGGCCGATCGTCGCGGTTCACGCTGGTGATCACCGCGAACTTCAGACCCATCAGCGAGACGGCCTCGGCCACGCGCGCCGGCTCGTCGTAATCCACCGGCAGCGGCGCGCCTTTCTGCACCGCGCAAAATCCGCAGCGGCGCGTGCACACGTTGCCCAACATCATGAAGGTGGCGGTGCGCTGATTCCAGCACTCGCCCACATTGGGACAGGCCGCGCTTTCGCAGACCGTGTGCAGCCGCAGGCGCTCGATCAGGCCCTTCAGGTCGCGATAGTTCTCGCCGGCCGGAGCGGGCGCACGCAGCCATTGGGGCGTTCGAGTTTGGGCGAAATGGAAACCAGCACTGCCTTTATTGTACCGGGATGGCCGGAACCTTGACCTTCGCGGCGGCCTTCACCAGCAGGTCCCAGTTCCCATCGGCGATCGGCAGCCCCTTAACGCGACGTTCCGCCTCCATGCGCCATTCCGGGTCGCCCGCCACCAGTACCTCGTTGAATCCCGGCGCCGCCGGCGTGGACTTCATAATGCGGACCAGTTCCTCCACCCGCGTCGTGAACTCTTCCACCGGCATGAAGCGCGCCACGTCGATCGCCAGATACATCTGGCTCACGCGCACCGTCTTGCCGCGGAATCGTATGCCGCCCACCTCGTTGCACATGGCGCCGCCGGAGAGCACCGAACAGAGAATCTCCACCATCATGGCGAGGCCGCTGCCTTTGTAGCCGCCCAGCGGCATCAGCATGCCTCCGTAGGCGGCCTTCGTGTCCGTGGTGGGCACGCCTTCGGAATCGAACGCCCAGCCCGCCGGGATCTCCGGTTGCCCGTTGAGAAATGCCTTGAACACCTTGCCCGCCGCCACCGTCGTGGTGGCCATATCCAGCAGCCAGGGACCGGGCACCGACATACAGATGGGATTGGTACCCAACTGGCCTTTCTTTCCCTGCCACGGCGGCACGATCGGCGAGGCATTGCACATCACAATGCCGATCTGTCCCGCGGCGCGCATCTTCTGCGCCCACCACGCCGCGGCGCCGAAATGGTTCGACTCCTTGGCGATCACCAGCCCCAGACCCTGCCGGCTCGCGATCCGCACCGCGTGCGCGCAGCAGGTCTCCGCCACCCATTGGCCCAGCCCGTTCTGCCCGTCGAAATGCAGGCAGCTGCCGCTTTCCGAAATCACCCGGCCATCGGTCTGCGCGTCCATCTCACCGGCCAGCAGTTGATCGATGTAAAACGGCAGCAGTTGAATGCCGTGGGAATCGACGCCGCGCAGATTAGCGGAAATCAGGCAGGCGGCCGCGATTTCCGCCTTGTGGCGGGGCACACCGGCCCCCTCCAGAATGGCTTCGCAGAAGTGTGTCAGGTCGGTTACCGGTACGGTAGGCATGTAGTCCTAGTGTTCCCCGTTCTTCATCTTGCGCGCGATCAGGAATGCCAGCTCCATCGCCTGCTCGTAGTTCAGGCGCGGGTCGACTTCACTCTCGTACGCGCGCCCCAGGTCGGCCTCACTCGGACCCCGCGAGCCGCCCAGGCACTCCGTGACATTCTCGCCGGTCAGTTCGATGTGTACGCCGCCCAGATGCTGGCCCATTCGCGTGTGAATATCGAAGGACTGCTCCACCTCCGAATAGATATCCTCGAAGTTGCGCGTCTTGATCCCGCTGGCCAGGGTGTGCGTGTTGCCGTGCATCGGGTCGCAGATCCACACCGGCCTGCCGCCTTCCGCGCGCACGTGCTCGATCAGCGGGGGCAGGGAATCGGCAATCTTCCCGGCGCCGAACCGGTGGATAAAGGTGAGCCGTCCGGGCCGCCGCTCCGGATCCAGGATCTCCAGCCAGCGCGCCACCTGCTCGCGGCTGCAGCCCGCGCCCACCTTGATGCCGATCGGGTTCTCAACTCCCCGCAGGTACTCCACGTGGGCGCTTTCCGGATGATTGGTGCGCAGGCCCACCCATGGAAAATGCGTCAGCAGGTTGAAGTAGCCGGGCCGTCGCGGCACGCGGCGAGTCTGCGCCGACTCGTACCCCAGGTGCAGCGCCTCGTGGCACGTGAAGAAATCGATCTTATCGGTATCGCCCGCGCGCACGCCGAGCACATTCTCCACGAACTGCAGCGAGTCTTTGATGGTCTGCACCATGCGGTGGTATTCGTGGGCCAGCGGAGAATCCTTCACCCAGTCGAGGTCGAAATACTCGGGATGGTGCAGATCGGCGAAACCGCCCTTCACCAGGGCGCGCACGAAATTGAGCGTCATCGATGCCCGCTCGTAGCCGCGCAACAGCAGTTGCGGATCGGGCCGCCGTGCGTCGGCGCTGAACTCCGCACGGTTGATGTTATCGCCGCGGTAGGAAGGCAGACTCACCCCGTCGCGCGTCTCCAGGTTCGCAGAGCGGGGCTTCGCGTACTGCCCGGCGAATCGCCCGATGCGGATCACGGGCCGCCGCGCACCAATCACCAACACCAGCGACATCTGCAGCAGCACTTTCAGCGTATTGGTGATGCGGACCGGCGTGCAATCGATGAAGCGCTCCGCGCAATCTCCCGCCTGCAAAACAAACTGCCGCCCCTCGGCCGCTTCGGCCAGTTGGTCACGAAGGCGCAGGATCTCCCAACTGGTCACCAGCGGCGGAAGCGCATGCAATGCGGCCAGCACCCGCTCCAGTTCGGCCGGGTCTGCGTAGTCGGGTTGTTGTAAGGCAGACTTCTGCCTCCAGGAATCGGGTGCCCACATGAGGAAACTTTAGGGTATCACGCACGCTCCGCGCATTCGCCGTAGCGGGGCAGGGTGTAAACGCCCCACCCCACTCTCCTCATAGTGCGCCTGCCGCGGGAGCCTCCGGACTTCCGACCGCGGTCGCACCCAAAAATCTTATCGACGCGGAGAGCGGGATCATTAAACGAAGATTGCCGCGGTGAAATTCGAGTAGCCATTCCTGTTGACATTCAACATGAAAAGCAGCATACTTCCTGTTGGCGTTCAACAGGGGAGGGTCGGCGATGCTGCGCACCTGGATTTCGCGGATTCGCGGGGCGATCTTTCGCCGGCGGATGGAGCAGGAGTTCGCCGGCGAGATCGTGACTCACCTCTCACTACTCGAGGACGAACTGGTGAGCCGGGGGATGCCGCGCCACCAGGCGCAGCTCGAAGCACGCCGTCAGTTCGGAGGCGTGACCCAGGTGCGGGAACTGCATCGCGAAGGACGTGGATTGGCGCAACTGGACCGTTCGTGGACGGATCTCGTCTACGCACTGCGGATGATGTTGCGCAACCCGGGGTTCACGGCGGTCGCGGTGGCCACGCTGGCGCTCGGCATCGGAGTCAATACAGCGCTGTTTTCGGCTTACAACGCAGTGGCCTTGAAGCCGTGGCCAGTCGCGGATCCCGGACGCGTAGTTCGCCTGGAGCGCTGGTTCGAGAGCCGCAATCTCGGTGATGCGCAGTACGCGTTCGCCTACCCGGAATACCTCTATCTGCACACCCACGCGACCGCCTTCGCCAGCCTCGTGGCCGCCGGTTGGCCGCTCCGCGCGTTTGCCGAATGGCGTGGCGGCGCAATGGCGGACAAATTGGAGGGCCAGTTAGTATCGGCCAATTACTTCACCGCCATGGGAGTGGCCGCGCGCTTCGGGCGTACCTTCTTCCCCGACGAGGATCGTGTGCCGGACGGCAATCCCGTGATCGTACTGAGCTACCCGGCGTGGCAGCGGCGCTTTGACGGGAATGCCGGCGTGGTCGGCCAAACCGTCCAGTTGAACGGCACAGCGTTTACGGTGATCGGGATTGCCCCTGAATCTTTCACCGGGACCTCCATCGTTCCCATGACTCCCGATTTCTGGGCGCCCGTCTCCATGCAGGCCCAACTGGCGCCGGGCAGCCGTTGGCTGGACTCGCCGGATGACCAGCATCTTCAGATTCTGGGAAGGCTGAAGGACGGTGCGGCATTCGGGCGCGCACAGGCAGAGGCCGACCTGCTCATCCGTCAGTTCGGTGCCACCCACACGGAGCGCGACAAGACGGTGCGCCTCACCATCCAACACACCGCGTTTTTCGGCAACACCGACGACCCCCGCTTTCAGGCCTTCGTGGCGGGAGTCATGTTCATCGTGGGGCTGGTGCTGCTGGTGGCATGCGCCAACATCGCGAATCTGCTGCTTGCTCGTACCGCGGGACGCCAGCGTGAAATTGCGGTGCGGCTGGCAATGGGGGCAGGCCGTGGGCGCGTGATCCGTCAGTTGTTGACGGAGAGTGTGGTGCTCGCGCTCGCGGGCGGAGCGGCCGGTCTTCTGGTTGCCTCGTGGTGCAGCCGCCTGCTCTGGGTGGCCATCGAGCAGGTGATCACAGGCCCGTTCGCGGGTACATTGAAATTCGGCATCGATCTGAGTCCCGACATTCGTGTCTACGGATATGCGCTGCTGCTTTCCATGGCGGCCGGCGTCCTCTTCGGACTCTGGCCTGCCTTGCGTGCGACGCGTCCCGATCTCATCGCGGCGATGCGCGACGAGGGCACCGGTCTCGGGGCGGGCTGGACCCGCTCGCGCCTGCGCGGCTGGCTGATAGGCGGCCAGGTCGCGGTGTCGATGCTGCTCCTGATTACCGCCGGTCTGCTGGCGCGCGGCCTCGTACGGTCGCGCGCCGCCGATCCCGGTTTCGACACCCGCGGCCTGCACGTGCTTACCGCCGATTTCGGCAATGATCCGGCCAAGGCGCTGGCGCGGCAGCGGCGCCTGTTGGAGAGATTGCGGACCGCGCCGGAATTCAGTGGCGTGTCCGTGGGCGGCGTGCCGATGTTGGGCACCTGGACGCCGCCGATGGTGGCGCAAGAGATTCGCGGCCGCACCCTGGCCAGCTATGCAGGCGAAGGCTATCTGCAGACGTTGGGAATCCCGCTGGTCCGCGGGCGCGATTTTTCCAGGGCGGAGGTGGAGAAGAGCGCACCGGTTGCGGTCATCAGCGAAGCCGCCGCGCGCCGCTACTGGCCGGCCGCGGACCCGCTGGGTCAGCGATTCCAACTCGATCTGAATTTCCGCGGAACCATGACGCAATTCGAAGTCATTGGCATCGCCAAGGATGTGCGCTACGCCAGTTTGTCACGAATCGATCTCGCGCACGTATACCTCACTCCCAAACCGGGCGATCTTCAGGTGCTGTTGCTGCGCACCCACGGCGACACCCGCCGGGCGCAGGCCGACGTTCGCGCCGTCGTGCGGTCCGTCGATGCAGATCTACTCCCCGGTCTCTCGGTCATCGGCATGGAAGCCGGTCCCCTCTGGTTCCAGAAGATCCAGGCGCAGGCATGCGCGGACTTCGCGGCAGTATTGGCGATGCTCGCGCTTCTGCTGGCAGGCGTAGGAATCTACGGCGTGATGGCGTACCTGGTGAGTCAGCGTACGCGGGAGATTGGGATCCGTATGGCTCTCGGCGCGGCCTCCGGGCAGGTGGTGCGCGGCGTGCTTTCCGGCGGATTGCGGCCGGTGCTGGTGGGGATGGCGGTCGGCATCGCCGGTGCGGCGGAGCCTCGGCGCTCCTGCATTCCACGCTATCCTTCCCCGGTTCGGCGGACTTATTGTACGGCGTCAGTTTCTACGATCCCGCGACGTTCCTGGGCCTGTCGGTCTTCCTGCTGGCGGTTGCCGCGGCGGCCAGTGCGCTTCCGGCGCGACGCGCGGTGAAGGTGGACCCGATGGTGGCGTTGCGCTACGACTGAGCTTCCACGCCGCTCACAGACAAATCCGCACCGCCCGCCGGTCGATCTCGCTGCCCGCGCGTCCAGCACTTCTCTGGGCAGCGTACGCTGAATCTGCTCGAAGAGTTCGCTCTCTTCCCGCCGTATGTGTCCCGAGAGCAGCGCGCAAAACTCCTCCAGCAATTCCGCCGTGGCGCCGTTCGCATTTGATCGATCAGGCCTTCCATCGCACGGTGCTCCGCCACCAGCCCCGCGATCAGCATCGTCTCGCCACACGCCGGAAACAGCACCTGCTCTTCGATCTCGAAATGATTGGTCAGCTCCAGTTCGTACCGGTCAATGGCGCGCCGGGCCAGCCTGACGACGTTCTCCGCCGAAGCGTCCGCGGCCAGCGATCGACGCGTCATCACGCACAGGGCAAGCCCGTTATGGTGCTGGTGCGAGAGCGGAATCAGACTGGGATCGCGTAGCATGCCCCATTTACTCCGCCGACGATGATGATCGGCGCGCGCGGGAATGCGAACTTCCGCCCGACTTCGTCCACCACGTTGATCTGGCACACATACTCGCCGCGCGTCAGGTCCTTCAGCGGAATCTGGATCTGCACCGGCACCGCTTCCGGACGCGTGGCCGCCAGTTGCGTGGCGTCCAGCGGCCCGACCTCGAACGCCTTCACGCCCTTCTTGTTGAACAGGCTCATGCTAACTTTCACGCGGCGGTCTTTGGTGTTCGCCGGGTCGGGCAGCGCATCGTACACGTCGAAGTTCACGTACAGATTCTGATTGCGGCGGAACACGTGGGTGATGTTCGGCACCACTTTTTGGTCGCCCACGATCAGCGGATTGGCGCGCACTTCTTTCCGCGAGAAACGCTCGCGCCGCTCCCACCGCCGCCTTGACCGGCTCGCGCTGGTTGCTCCAGATCACCGTGCTGAGTTTCAGGCCGCGACGTGTCCGCGCTCAAGTCCGGCACCGTGAAGCGCGTCTCGAACGTTCCCATCTTGCCGGTGATGTTCTCGCGCACCACGAACTTCATGCGGTACTTGCCGGGCTCCAGCGTGAAGCCGGCGTCGTATTGAAAGCTCTTTCTGCCGTGATGGCCGGCGCGCGGGCTTGGCCGCGGCAGGCGCGGGGCGGCGGGCTGCGGCCCCGGCGACCGCCGGTGGCCACCGTGGCGGCATTCAGCTTGATCTGATCTTGTCGCGCACATTGCCCACCACCGCGTGCCGCTCGTCCTGAATCTGGCCCGCGAAATCGAACTGCGTGGTGCCCGCGCCGCCCTTCGCCGCCAGCGCCACCACCGACCCGGAATCTTGATCGACACCGGCACGAAGTAGGCCGTCGGCGACACGCGGAAGTAATCGATCTGCAGCGCCAGCGGCAGGTCGGTGACCGGATCGCCCGCCGAGAGCGCCTCCTTCAACTGCTGCTCCTTATCCTGCGCGTTCAGCTTGCCCCAGACCTTGTCCGCGTAGTAGCCTTCGCGATGCTCCAGCTTGGCCGCCAGCTTCGGGTTGTTCAGCTTCACCGAGATCTTGCGATACTTGCCGTCCGCCGCGTTGTTGGTGCTGTAGTAGCCCAGCAGGTAGTAGCTGCCCATCGCCTCCTGTGTGCGCTGTGATTCCCAGCGCGATATCGTTGCTGTCGAAGAAGCTCTTGCCGCCGGTCTCCGCCGCCAGCGTGTACAGCGTATCCTGCGACGCCAGTTGGCTGGAGCGCTGCGAATTGTAGCACCGACCGTTGAAAATGCCCGCGCCGCGCGAACCGCCCTTGCGACGCGCCGCCGCCCGGAGGGTCCGCCATCAGGCCGCGCGTATCGATCGGAGTAGATCGCCAGGTTGGCCTTGGCCGCCGCGTTGATCGACGCCTGCAACTGCGCTTCGTTATCGAGCCCGGTCTTGCTCACGCCGCCCGAGAAATAGATCAGCGCCTTCTTCTCCGGGAACGACTGCCAGCATCTTGCGCCGCCTGCTCGATCGCCGCCAGTTTCTTGTCCGTGTTGAAGATGTTGAACTCGGTCTCGTCGGCGACGAACGCCGCCTGCGTGTCCTCGCCGTTATCGTCGCCGGTATCGGCCAGCGCCGCCAGTTCGCTCGCTTCGCCGATCGGCAGGCCCTTGATGACCCTGGTCAGCACGTCGCGGTCGTTGGTGAAGTCGGTCAGCACCTGGATCGTGCTGGCGTAGAACAGCATGGCCACCACATCGTCCTTGGTGATGTTCTTCTTCAGGTAATCGAGCGCGCCGTCCTGCGCGCGCAACTGCTCGGGAATCTCCATCGAGGAAAAGTCGAAGAAGAACACCATCAGGCGCTTGTCGTGATACTGAATCTGCCCGGGCGTGGCCGCCGTGATGGTGGTCTTGGCGCTTCCGGCAGCGCGAACTGATCGTCCAGCGTCAGTTCCGGCGGCGGTTCCGGCTTGGACGAGATGCGCTGGAATTCGAATACCGAGACCTTCTGCGGCTTGCCGTCTTCGAGCACCGTGAAGTCCTCCGCCTTGAGGCCCTCGATCGCCAGGCCGCCTTTGTCTTTCGCGGTGACATCGACGATGACCAGGTTCGAGTTGGCCTTGAAAGTGACGGCTGCCTGTCGGAGTCGCCGGCGCGGAGTCTGCTGCGCGCGCTGCACGGGCAGCACCGTCGACAGCGTCGAGGACGTGTCGAGATCAGAGCTCTTGTTCCGCATATGCCTCAGAAATTGAACCGCGAATTGAGAGTCAGGGAGCGGGTCGCCGACGCCGCCGCCGGCAGCCCGTAGCTCGACGAGTTCACCGTGGTCCCGATGCTGGTGATGGTCACGTGATTGAGCACGTTGCTCGCGTTCACCGAGAACGTCAGCGTGCGCCGGCTCTCCCGCGAAGCGGAACGAGCGATTCAAGCTGGAATTGACCGTGACGCGGAACAGCCCGGGAATCGTGTCCGGCCCGCATTGCCGAACTGGCCCGCCAGCGGAGTGGTGAAGGCCAGCGTATTGAAGTACGGATCGCCCGGCCTGGATCGGCAGCCCCGTGGCCTCCGCGCGCAGGCTGCCGCCGCCCGCCAGGCCGCCCGTATTGGCGAGGTTGCCCGATACGTTCGCCGTCAGCGGAGTTCCCGTGGTGACGTTGAAATTGCCGTTCATGTTCCAGCTCCGCAGCAGCTTGCGTCTTCCAGCCGCCATTGCGCAGCAGGCCGCGCACGCCCACTGGCGAAGAAAGCTGGAAGCCTGCGTTGCAGATTGTGCCGCTACGTCGAAGGTGGAGAGTCCGCGTTCCAGCGCCCGGTTGTCCAGGAACTGCACCACCGTCCCGCCCGTGCCGTTGAAGCTCGACGCGTCGTCGATCGCCTTGGCGAACGTGTACAGCGTGTTCGCCGACACCGACGCGCGAGAGCCGCCGCGTCAACCGCACCTGCGCCGGCGTTGTAGTGCGAGTTCGCGCCGTCGGTCTGATAATTGAAGCTGGTGGCGTTGTTGATCTGCAGCGCTGCTGTTGGCGATCGAGCTGAGCGAGCGGTTGGGATTTTCCATGATCCCCAGGTGCGTGCCCTTGGTGCCGATGTACTCGGTATCGAGCACCAGCCCGTGCGGCAGCGTGTGCTGGATGCGTCACGTTCCAGGTCTGCGCGTAGGCGATGCGGAAGTTCGGATCGATGGCGTAGGTATTGGTCAGCGTGGTGGGCGAGGTGGCGAAGCCGTTCTGGATGGTCAGCGGCGTCGGCGATGCTGGTGGTCAGCGACGCCGACGTGGCGAACGGCGGCTGCGCGGCCATCTGGTTGGCGATCTGCGCGTAGGAAGAGCCGCTGTAGAAGATGCTGTAGCCGCTGCGGATCAGCGTGTTCCGCTTCGGGAAACGGCCGCCATGCGAAGCCGAAGCGCGGCGAGAAATTGTGCGGGCTGGAGCGCACGATGCTGCTGGGCAGCGCGCCGGAGTACGGTCCGTTCTCGCCCGCGGTGACCACCGCCACCGCCGTGAAACCCGGGACTCACGTCCAGGTTCGCCAGGTGGCCGCGCAATTCCGTGTAAGGCGCGAAGTACTCGTAGCGCAGCCCCAAGTTGATGGTGAGCCGCGCGCTGACGCGGAAATCGTCCTGCGCATACGCATTGGTGCTCCAGCTGCGGAAGTAATTGCTCGAACTGCCGAAGCGCACCGAACTGGATTGCGGCAGGCCCAGCAGGAAATCGGCGAAATCGAAGCCCGTGCCCTTCACCGGCTGGCCGTTGGCATCCAACTGGCTGGTGACCAGGCCGCTGAAGCGAAAACGATCCGCGCGCGTTCTGATAGTTCTGGCTGTTCTGTTGCAGCCGGTTGTAGCTGAAGCCGAACGTCAGGTTGTGCTTGCGCTTCAGACACGTAGGTGAAGTTATCGGTGAACGTCGCCGTCTGGTTGCGGCGCGAGGTTCGGCGTGCCGTCGCTCAGGCTGGAGAAATTGGTGAAAGAAATTCCCGGCGGTCCATAGTTGATCGGGTCCTGCGAAGTCCCGGTGATTCCCAGCTCCGCCGCGATGTTCTGCGTGTACGCGAAGTACGGCGACGTCAGGTTGCGGCTGCGGCTGATGGAAAAGTTCGCGCTGTTGTTCAGGCGCGGACGGAAGCTGTGGCTCCAGCCCGCGGAGAAACTCAGGCCGGAACTCTCGCCGGTATCCAGAAAGCCGAACAACTGGTGCGAGTTCGAATCCTGCCACTGCTTCTGGAAATTGAAATTCAGCCGGTCCTTGTTGCTCAAGCGGCGCGTTGAAGCGCACTCCGATGTTGTGGCTGCGGCTCGGGTCGGTGATCACGAAGCGGTAGTTCTGTACGATTCCGGCGTAGGTGGGGTTCGGGAAATACGGCAGCAGCCCCGTTGATGCGCTGTTGAATCGTGTGGCGGGAATCACGTTGTTGGGGAACGGTGCGCCGGATTAGCGGATCGTAAATCGTCACCGGCGCGGCGGCCGTGAGGAGCTGATGAGAAATCGCCACTGCGTTCCGCCAGCGGTGGGCACCGATCCCACCATGCTCCTGCCGTTACGATTGATCGCGGTGCCGAAGCTGATCGTGTACTGCGCGCGCTGCCAGTTCACGATCTTCGGAATGTGCAGCGGCCCGCCGATGTTTGCGTTCAAATTATTGTTGGCCGAGTACGGCTTCTGCGCGGTCTGTCCGTTCAGCGAATAGGGCGCCGCATTGAACGCCGAGTTACGCGCCGTGATCGATACCGATCCCTGCACCGGTGGTGTGGTGCGCCGCCGGTTGCCGATGCTGGCGAACTGTCCGTTGTACGGTCCGCGTCCAGCGCGTCCACCTCGCCCATTGGCATTCTGTCCCAGCCCGCCGCCCCGGCCGCCGCCTCCACGCCCCGCCGCCGCCACCGCCTGCACCACCACCGAAACCGCCGCCGCCGAAGCCCGCCGGGCCGCCACCCGGGCCCGCGCCAAAACCTCCTCCGCCGCGTCCACCGCCGCCGCCATCGGGCGGAGCCGCGGCGCCCACGCCGAAGCCGCCATTGATCGCGCTCGCGCCGAAACCGCCCAAGTCCCAGGCTGTCGTTAGTCAAAGTCGCGCTCATTCCCGGCGGCAGGCCGGCGCCCATCGGTAAGCCTTGTGCGGCGGACACCGCGCCGCCACCGCCGCCTGGTCCGCCCGGCCCTCCAGGACCGCCGCGGCCTCCTAACGCGCGCTGCCGCCGCGCTTCGTCATCGCTCGATTGTTCCAGTCCGCCGCTCATGCTTCCGTTGACCAGCAGCGATTCGTCGGCGTCGGCGCCCAGGTCGGCGGTCTGCGGCGGTTCCTGCTGGGCTTCGGCCTGCTGGCCTTCCGGTGTCGCGCGCACCGCGGCACTCTGAAATCCCGGTTGTGCCTGACCCGGTGCGCCCCGCCCCGCGCCGCGGCCTCCCGGTCCGCCCTGACCCTGCGCATTGGTTCCACCCGGCCCGCCGCCTGCTCCGCCAAATCCGCCGCGCCCCTCACGTCTGGGAAAGTTGCCGCCCGCACGCTGTCCGCCCCGTGCTCCGCGGCCGATCCCCGGCGCGGCAGGCAGCGGAGCCGCCGCCGGTGTGGCGCCCGCGGGTCCGCCGCGCTCGGACGAGCTTCGGCATGTTCAACACCCAGTCCCTCGCGACGGCCTTCACCGCTGACCGTGACCTGTCCCTTCGCAGTCGTGAACTCGAACATGCTGACTTCGATCTGCCACACGCCCGGTGTGAGGTCCAGCGCGTAGCGTCCGTTTTCGTCGGTGAACGCCGTCAGCTTCGCCCCGCCTTGCAGCGCCGTCACCGTCGCGCCGGGCACGATCTGGTCGGCCGCCCGCACCTGCCCGCTGAATTGCACCGCCGCCCAGCGGGAATACGCAACCGGCCAGAGTCAAAAGCAGGAGTGAAGCGAAGCGCGCGGAGTCCATCAAAATTGATTCCCGTTTTTACCCAATAAGTTCCAAGGATTGCGCCACGCGAGTGAATTTCCGTGGAGTGGCGCCTGCCCGCCGTTAAATACCATTTTCGCTTGACCTCGGGTGCGCCGATCAACGAGAATCAGCCTGTCGTGAGATTGCATCCATTGCTGATCGCTTGCTTGTGGGCCATCCCCGCGCACGCCGGGGAAGGTCTGTGGCCGTACAACCAATTTCCCAAAGATACCGTAAAACAGAAGCACGGTTTCGAGGCCGATTCCGCCTTTCTGGACCATCTCCGCCTGGCCTCTGTGAAACTGCCCGGCGGCTCCGGCTCTTTTGTCTCCCCCACCGGCCTGCTGGTGACTACCCGCGCGTCTGGCTGCAGACTGCCTCTCCGGCCTCAGCTAGCCCGCAGCACGATTACTATCGCGACGGCTTTCAAGCGTCCGCCACGGCTTCGGAACTGCGCTGCCCCGGCATGGACGCGAGCGTCCTCGTGAAAATCGAAGAGGTCAGCGAGTCCGTGAAAGCCGCGGGCTCTACGCTGGCGCAACGCAATGCCGCCATCGCCCGGATTGAAAAAGAGTGCGCCGCTAAATCCGGCAAATGTCTGCTCCGTGGTCCGCCTCTTCTCCGGCGGACGCTACGATCTTTACCAGTACCGCCGCTACAGCGATCTCCGGCTGGTCTTCGCCCCCGAATACGCCATCGCTTTCTTCGGCCGCGAACGCGACAGCATCTCGTATCTCCGCTACGGCCTCAATATCGCGTTCCTGCGCGCCTATGAAAACGGCAAAGCCGGCCGAAACTCCGGGCTATTTGAAATGGAGCGCCGAGGGCGTCAAGGAGGGCGAGCTGGTCTTCCTCGGCGGCAATCCCGGCCCCACCGGACGCCTCTCCACCGCCTCGCAGCTCACCTTTCTGCGCGACACCGCGCTGCCCCTGCGCCTCACGCGCCTACAACCCCGCGTCCTGCAGTTGAACGCTTTCGCCGCGGCGAGCGAGGCAAATTTGCGCGCCGCGCAATCCACCCTGAGCCTTCTGCTGACCGAATACAAAAGCGATGCCGGCAAACTCATCGGGCTGCGCGACGATCGCATGGTGACGCGCAAGACCGCCTTCGAAGGCAAGATCCGCCGTGCCGTGGAAGGCAACGCCAAGCTCGGCGCCGAAGCCGGCAAAGTGTGGGACGAGATCACCGCCGCCTATCGCAAATGGAAGCCGCTCGACAAGCCGTACGAGATTCTGGAGGGCTCCGCCGCGCCCGGTTCGCGCCTCTTCCGCATGGCCCGCCAGATTGTCCGCGCGGAACCAATAGACGATTCCGCCGACCCGGTCAACGAGACGATCGAGACCATGATGCTCACCCAGTACCTCACTGAACTGACGGGCCTGGGCATGGGTGAGAAGGAGTTGCCGCTGAAAACGATTCTGGCCGGCGCCACTCCGGCGCAGGCAGCGGAAAGAATGGTGAAGGCCAGCAAGCTGAAGGACGCTGCGGGGCGCACCAGCCTGGCCGCCAATCGCGAAGCGGCCCTCAAGTCGGACGATCCGGTGATCGCTCTCGCGCAAGCCATCGATGCCCCGGCGCTGCGCCTGCGCAAACAACATGACGACATCATCGGCACGCTCGAAGTCTCCGCGACGGAGAAGATCGCGCAGTTCCGCCTCAAACTGTTCGGCGCCGCCGATTATCCCGATGGCACCGGCACGCCGCGTGTCGAGTTCGGAGTGGTCAAGGGCTACACCGATCGCGCCGCTGTCCCCCAGCCCTACGCCGCCACCTTCAGCGGCCTCTACTACCGCAAAGACAATGAGGGTCCGTGGCTCGTGCCGCAGCGCTGGATCGATGCTCGCGAGAGCCTCAATCCGGTGACCCAGCTCAACTTCGTGAGTACCGCCGACATCGGCGGCGGAGACTACGGCAGCGCCACGGTAAATCAGCGCGGCGAACTCGTCGGCGTCACCTTCGATGGTAATCTGGAGAGCCTTCCCGTGACTTACCTCTACAGCGACGAACAGGCCCGCGCCGTCCACGTCGATGTCCGAGGTATCGTCGAGTCACTCGATCGCGTTTACAAGGCGGCCGGCTTACTGAAAGAGTTAGGAGTTACACCCGCGCACAGCGGTTCTTAGTCCCGCCGCACTCACCGCTTCTTCCTGCCTTCGTTCTCCGCCACTCGCGCCTTCACGATTTTCTTCACCAGTGCGGCCGGCAGGGGCTTATCCACGGCAAAACGGATCGCACCTTTCGAAGTCTCGTAGCGCTTGAGTTCGTCCTGCATGGCCACGATCAAGGCCGGATTCATGGGATATAGTCCGCAATGATTCGGAAACGCGGCGTAGCCCAGCAACGCTCCTTTATATCGGAAGGCCGGCATTCCGTAGCTGATACACTCCGTCGCCTCCGGGGGAACCACGGACCGAATCACCGTCCTGATCTTGTTCAACGTGCCGCGCGCGGGCTCCGGCACTTTTGCGAGGTACTCGTCGACTGTCATTTCAGGTGCACCGGCTGCGTGAATGCTCCATTGCCCGCCGAATCCCAGACGGCAAAACGAACCCACTTCTTTCCCGCGGCATCGAACGGAATGCGGAATTTGTGACTGCTGAAGGGCGCCATTTCCGCCATGTTGATGGTCTGGCGCTCCACCGTCTTCCCGTCGCTCCACACCAGTTCGGCGAATTCCGGCGGGAAGGTCCATTCCGCTTCGGCGGTGTAAGTTCGCTGCGCGCCCGCTCCTTCCACACTCCAGTCGCGAATCAGAACCTCGCCGCTGGTCACGAAGAAATTCCCGGCGCGCAACGCATCCACCACAGGGGTCCAGCCGTCTTTGAATTTCGGCACGCGATCCAGCTTGACGTAGTTCACCACCAGTTGAGGGAACGTCTCGTCATCCGGATACTTCATGTACGTGTCGCCCTCGGCGATCAGGTACTTGGCTCCTGCCCAGTTGTTCATATCGTCGAGCAGGCCCATGCAGCGCGCTTCGCACAGGCGCTTCTCCGATAGATCCACCGGCAGCGATTGGAAGGAAGCGCCCAGGAAGCGATCGCTCTGGAAGAAGTCCTTCTCGCGGACCACGTCCGGATAGCCGGTGGAACCCTTGGTGCGCGGATGGGTCTGCCATACCAGGCCGTGCTCCTGATTCAGGAGTCCCAGTTCGTTCCCGGCACTGCTGGTGTGATAAACCGTGCCATAAGGCTGCAGAGCTTCCTGAAAGGGCTGCGCCGGGCCTTTCGCCGGCTGCGCGACGTGGGTGAAGAAGACCGGCTTCGGAAACAGGAACATGTAATGTCCGCCAAAATTCGCGTCGGGCTCTTCGCCGGGGATCAGGAGCAGATCGCGATCCGAGAATCGTTCGCAGCCGGCGAAATAGACGCTCTGCTCGTTCAAGCGGACCTTGCCCGTGTCGGTGGCATGGGAGTCGGAATGGAAGTCCGCCAGGATTGCCAGGTTAACTCCCAGCGCGCGGAAGACCGGCAGCCATGTCGGCTCCACGTCCATGGAGTGTTCGTCGGTGAGCTGTTCGTTGAGGTGGAAATGGAAGTGACTGACCATCACCTTGTAGCCCGGCAGCGGCTTGTATACATCGTCGTGCGTGAATGCCATCACGCTCTCCTGCGTCGCGCGGCTGCCGTTCGGACTCAGGTAGAAATACACGGGCATGCGCTGCATGGTTCCGGGCGGCGCATTGTAGAGCGCAAAGTTATTCAGCTCGCCGCGCGATTCGCCGACACGCCGATTCCACACTTCGTCGGAGATGCCATACGGCTTGTAGCCCACTTCCTTGTCCGGCTGGCGCACGCCGATGGCGAAGGAGTTTTCACCGTCCTTGCGGTAGTACACGTAGCCGAGATTGGTTTCGATTTCGCGTGAAAAGAAGAATTTGTGGGAGGGCGGCAGGAAGCCCAGGCTGCCGCCATTGGCTTCCAAGATGCCGAGGCGGTTTCGCGCGCGCAGGCCCACGGCGTCCTGATTCACCGCCCCGCCAAAGGCGTATTGCTGCCACGCGCGCGCCGTGTCCCGCCAGACGACCCGGGTGGTGTCGGAGATCGTGAATCCCTTCAGGCCGCCGACATATTTATAGGCCACGGATGGCTCGCTGGTTTTTGCGAGGATTTCCTGCCGCAACAGGTTGGTGCCGCGATATATCGTGTACTGAAGCGAGCCGGCAAAGATGCCTGCGTCCACACCGGGAAAGCTCACTTCGAGCCGCGCGCCGACGGTCTTCACCTGGCAGCCGGCCGGCCGGTATTTCGCCCACGCTCTGCGGACCTCCTCCGGTTTCCGGGGCAGATCCAGATTGGTTCCCGGGCGGCCGGGAATCATCAACGGGGAGTCCCAGAAGGCGTTCCACTTTTCCCGTTCCACCACTTCGGGAGTAAGTTCCACCTTCAGCTCTTTGAGGGGAGCGATCTGTTGCTGGGAAAGTCTGCGAACGCCGCTGGTGATTTCGAATTCCGGCGTCAGGTTCTGGCCCAGCACGATCCAGTTGCCGCCGCTCTTGCGTGCGGCCAATTCACGCACGATGGGCTGTCCGGCGCGAATCGCGAATTGGGCGCGCAACTGTTCCCTGCGTTCGCCTTGCCAGACGACCTCCAGAGCGCCGGAGCGATTCTGTGCCGTCAGGCCCTCCTGCGGCTTATAGCCGGAGAGATCGCACGTCAGATCCTGACATACGCCCGCACTTACTATAAGTGCGAATAACGCGGGTAGGCGAATGATTCTCATGTTGACCTCACTTGATGCGCGCCAGAAAGCCGCTAACCACCCTGTGAGTATACTACCGCCGCTTTTTCCGGGACTTGGTGCATGCGTGCCCGTCCAGTGGCGAAGAATATGATGGTCAGCAGGATCGCGCCTAGCGTGTCGGCAAACATATCTTCCTGCGCGTCCCACACGTCTCCCTGGCTGCCGAGGAATGCCGCGCCCGAGGCGCCGCCGTCCGCTACGGCGTACCACCATTCGATGAGTTCATAACTCATGGCGACGAACCCGATGGCGAAGATGGGAAAGAGAAACAGCACGACCCGGCTGCGAACCGCCCGGGTCCGGACGAGGGCTTCGGCGATGGCGAACGCATAAAATCCGACGCTGAAGTGTCCGACCCGGTCGAAGTGATTGCGGTGAAAGCCGAACAGGTTGGTGACGAAACCAAAGGGAACGCGCTCGAAGGTGTAATGCCCGCCGATGGTGTGCAGATAAAGCAGCACGGCCATCAGCGCATACGAGATGGGCGTAAACACGAACCCGCGCACGTAGAGTACGACCAGCGACACCGCGATCATCACGATGGGGATGTTCTCGGCATACCAGGTGGCGCGGCTATACGGGCTGATGCCCGCCCAAATGAAAAGAAGGATGTACCCGAGAAGGAGAAGCTTGCCGGTCCGATTCTGCACTCAGACGCTCCCGGGCGTGGGATGGACCCACGGACTGCGATACGGGCGGAAGAGCAGGCGGTTGGCCTCATCGTCGCCAATTACCCGGCCCGCCTTTTCGTCCCAGGCGAGGGTACGGCCCAGCTTCATCGACAGGTTGGCCAGGATACAACTCGAGGTGGAGATGTGGCCCTGCTCGATATCCGCAACCGGGCGGCCTCCGTTGGCGATGCAGTTCAGCAGGTCCTTCATGTGGCCGCGAATGGCGGGAGCGCAGTGCTTCTCCAGGTCCTTCTCGGTCTTGTCCTCGGGATACTGCTCCAATTCGTAGGTGACGTCCTTGTGAATGGCGGCTCCGCCACGGGCCGCGGGCGTGAAATCGTAACTCATCACGCTCGCCCGCAGCGTGCCCTTGTCTCCATAGAAGGTGGCGCCCCAGGGGTACTTGGGGTCCGGCTCGGTTCCCCAGGAGCGATGCTGCCAGACTACCTTGAGATCGCCGTAGTCGAACGTAGCAAGTTGCGTGTCGGTGATGTTCGCCTTGGCG
Organism: uncultured Solibacteraceae bacterium; assembly: GCA_963792055.1. Taxonomy (GTDB): domain Bacteria; phylum Acidobacteriota; class Terriglobia; order Bryobacterales; family Bryobacteraceae; genus Solibacter. The sequence goes on from CAWBUV010000016.1 coordinate 717,123, forward strand.
CCCTTGGATACCAGGATGCCGCCGGTCGATTCGATGCGCTTCGGCCAACCGAGATCCAGCATCCAGCGGGTCATATCGAGCATGTGGACGCACATGTCGCCGACGATGCCGTTACCGTATTCCATAAAGGCGCGCCAGCCGCGGGGATGCACGATCGGGTTATACGGGCGCATGGGCGCGGGTCCGGTCCACATGTTGTAGTCGAGATAGTCCGGCGGCGCGGTATCGGGCGGATTGGTCTCATTGCGCATGTGGTAGTAGCAGTAGATTTCCACCAGCCCCACCTTGCCGAGCTTGCCCTCGCTTCACGACCTGGTCGCGCGCTTCGATCAGGTGCGGCGTGCTACGCCGCTGCGTACCGATCTGCACGACGCGGTTGTATTTGCGCGCGGCGGCGAGCATCGCCTGCCCTTCCACCACGTCCACGGAGATCGGCTTCTGACAGTAGACGTGAGCGCCGGCCTTGACGGCGGCGATCATGGGGAGCGCGTGCCAGTGGTCGGGCGTGCCGATCAGGACGATATCGAGATCCTTCTCGGCAAGCATGGTGCGGTAGTCGCTGAAGGTGCGCGGTTTCTTGTGGGAGGCCTGGCGTTGACTCACCATTTCGGCGGCTTCGGAAAGCATGCGGCGGTCCACGTCGCAGAGCGAGACCACCTCTACGGGCGACACCTGAATCAGGCGGAAGAGGTCGCACTTGCCATACCATCCACAACCGATCATGCCGACACGCAATGGCTTCGAGCTTCCGGCCTGTCCGAACGCCAACGCGGCGGCTCCGAGCCCGGCGGCTCCGGTACGAATAAATTGACGGCGATTCATGTTAGTGCTCCCTTCCGACTCACAAGACCGAGTAACTTCTTTGTATATTCGATGCTGGCTTCCAGGTCTTCGCGTTCGCGCTGGCGTGCGGCCTCCTGGTTTGGCCGGCCGGGGATCGGCGGGGCGCGGTTTGCCGCGATCGGCGATTTCCAGGAAGCGGGTGAACGACCACGCCGGCACGTCGCGGTAAGCGTCCCAGAATTTGGGATCGCGGAAGGCGAACACGCGCGGATTGGTAACGATGGATTCCATGCGAGAGTGCGCGGCCCGGGCAGAGCTCGGCGTATTTGCGGCAGTACTCGTCGATGCCGACGTTGCCTTGTCCCATGCGGACCCACGAGACGGCCGCGCCTTCGGGCACGCGCCACACGGCGGAATCGCGCACGTGGCTGGTGAGCACGTAGGGGTGCAGCGTGTCCAGGGTGACGTGGGGATCTTCCAGCGTCCAGAGCGGATTGCCGGAATCCAGGCAGGCGCCGACGAAATCCTTGCCGGCCTCTTCGATGAGTTGCTTCAGTTCGTGCGCCTGCATGTCGCCGGCGTGGTTCTCGATGGCGATCTTGAGGTTGTGGTCCTGCGCTTTGGAGCGGACATTGCGAAGCACTTTGACGGTACTCTCGATGTGCTGTTCGATGGGGCCGGGGCGGCGGTCTTCGGCGCTGCCCAGCACGGCGCGAACAATGTGGGAGCCGGCCAGAGTAGCGGAGTCCAACATACGGCCGATCTGCTCTTCCGCGGTGCCCGCCTTGGCATCGAACATTTTCGAAGTGGGGCAGATCGACTTCATGCCGATCTCGATTTCGATGCCGCGTTCTTCCGCGTAGCGGCGGACGGCGCGCAGATTCTCGGGTTCCAGGCTGCCGATGAAGCGGATTTCGGAGAAGTGAACTACTTTCGCCCCGAGTTTGGCGCTGTAATCGAGGAGTTGGAATGGCGTCCAGTTCTGCGAGCGCACACTGAAGAGATCGATGCCGAGTTTGACGGCGGGCGCCGGGGCGGCCATGGCGAGCGGAGCGGCCGCTGCCATGCCGAAAAGGCTACGTCGGGTCAGGTTCATTTTGCCAGAAGTATACAACAGGCGGGCGGTGCCTGCATTGCCGCTATAACATGCGGACATAAATATCGGTGTGCGGAATGCCGACCCAACCGGCATCATTAAGAAAGCCGGGATGGGAGCGTGAGACCAACGCTTTGATGCCGGCCTGCTTGAGTTGGGTTAGTACTTGACTCACCTGGGGTGCACTCAGGCCGGCGATCTGCTCCGGATCCTCCCAGATCTGGGCCACGATGCGGACTCCGGCGAGGCGCGCGTAGTAGCAATCGAGGCTGTGTCCGAGGACGCCGATCTCATCGCCGGGCTGAATGCCGAGGCTGGTGAGGCCCTGTGCCGCTGCCGCGCTGGAGACCGCATTATCCCTGCCGGGCTGCGGGCACCGATGCGAGGGCGGCACTACGAATGCGGATTCCGCAGGCCAGGGCGAGGAGCAGGGCAGCAGCGAACAGGGTTTTCGTCCTGGCCGTGCCTGGCAGCGGCTGCAGTAACAGGCCCACGGCGCCGAGGCAGATCAGCACGAGGTACGCGGCCACATAACGAAAATTGAACAATACCAGTGAATACATCAAGCAAGTAGCCGTGGGCCAGAGGATGAGGATCCACGTCTGGATTCCGCCGCCGCGGATCACTTTTCGGACACGGGCGCTGAGCAGGCAGAAGGGCATGAGCGCCGCGGCGAATGCGAGGAAGACCGTCTGCCGCGAATGCACCTGGGTGAAGGGACGGAGGAGCCCCGCCAACTGGCGCTGCAGGTTGAGAGGGACACGCAAGCCGTCCCACCAGTACGAGGCATCGTACCAGATGGGCAGGGTGCCCCTCACCGGATTGCGAAACTCGAGAATTAGTGGCGATTCGCTGATTCTGTGCGGAGCGTGGAGCGGCGTCCCGGTTTCGGGAGGCTGGCCGTTCCAGCCCGCGTAGTCGGGGATGCCGGCCACAAACCAGGCGTAATTCAGTTTGCCGGAATCGCCAAACGTGAACCGGTGCTTCTCGTGACTCAGGCTCAGCACCAGCGGTGCGGCGAGCATTGAGAAGCAGGCTATGGCGATGACGGTGTGGCGGCGTCCCAATGTGTCCTTGGGAGGTTTGAGAAATAAGATGGCGATCAACAGGAGGGCCGCAGGGAACATGGCGGCTTTCGCGAGATAGCCGAGTCCCAAAGTAAGTCCGAGTGCCGACGAATATTTCCAGGATGAGTGGGGCAGGTATAATCGCAGGGCACAGGCAGCCGACAAGTAGGCCAGTGCCTGTACCAGCATGTCGGGAGTAATGTACCAGAGCGTCCGGTTCATGTTCGCCAGCAGGAAGAAGGCAAAGGCGAAGCAGAGAAGGGCCTTGCGGAGGGCGCCGTCGCGACTAAGTTCCGGCCAGGAGTTACTGGTCAGCCATCGCATAACGGTGGCCAACAGCAGGCTGAAGCAGACCGTTGCGATCAGGAAAATGAGCCAATTGAGTATGTATACCGCGTGAAGTTCACTGGCGAGCCCGGGCCGCGCCACTGCCATCATCAGCGCCAGAAGGGCGGGATACGCAGGGCTCCAGTAGGCATTCTGGAACAGGACCGCGGGTGATTCGTGAAGTGCGCCGCTGGCCATATCGAGGTAGGAGGTTCCATCCGGAAACAGCCAGCCTCGCGATGCGTCCCAGGCAACAGGCAGGATGAGGATGGCGCAGAAAGCGACGCCGACCACAAGAGAACGCAGCAAGGCGCCGGGAGAACCGGTCATTTGGGATTGTATCGGGAAAGCGCCGCGTTCAAGAGAATTTTGATCATTTGGAAGCGGCCGCCCATGCCTCGAATCTTACTGGGCGTGGCTCCCTTGGGATAGACCCGGGTAACCGGCAATTCCTTCACCCGATATCCCAGGCGCGGTATGCGCACGGCCATATAAGAGTGCATTTCGTAGCTCTGAAAGACATCGCGAAAGAGCTGGATGCGCGGGTCGAGGGCAACCCTACGGGTCAGGGCGCGAAAGCCGTTGGTGGTATCGGTATAGTGGAAACCGGCCGCCAGGCTGATGAGGGGCGCATGCAGGAGGGCTGCGGCTAACTTGCGGTCCCAGGGTGTATTGAGTTCGGCGCCGCCCTTGGCAAAGCGGGAGCCCTGTATGTAGTCGAAGCCCTGATCCATGGCCTCGAAGAAATGGGGAATCGCGTCGACGCCATCCTTATTATTACCGTCGATCAGCACAAAGCCTTCGTAGCCCTGATCGGCCGCGTAGTCGAGCAGCATACGGAGCTGGGCGCTCTGTTTTCCGGGGGACGTTTTCACCAGCAGGGCGCGGACGGCGAAGTCGCGCAGCACGGAAGGGTCGCCGGTGGTATCTTTGCTGCCGCCGTCACCGATGATGATGTCCCCGATACCGCGGAGAAATTCCATGCGCCGCAACTGATTGAGAATGCGTTCGCCTTCCTCGAGCACCGGAATCAGGACGACATAGCGCGTCCGGCGCGGATGAAATTCGTGTATGTCGTAAGTGGGAACCTCGCGCGGAACAGCGCTTACAGCAACTTGTGTGGCGGCTGCCATCCTTCCTCCTGGTGAAGTGGTACGCATGTTGAATGGCTTGCAAATATTACGAAGTCCGTAAGTGCCGCCGCTCTCACAATTCTGCTGGCAGGCAGTTGAAAAGTCAACCGTCGAGTACTGCTAACCATCGGTAGTGTGGTCTTTGTGTTACAAATGCCAGGTGGCGGTGTCAGAATCAACGCCACGGAGGCCCTGTACTGCGATGAAGCGCCTGGCTCTGTTTCTCATCCTGGCCTGCACCATGTTCGGTGCGGCGTCAGTTCGTTTGCAGCACCTGCGCTGCGAATACCGCGTGAACCCCCAGGGAATCGATGTTGCCGAACCGCGACTCAGTTGGGTACTGGCCGCGGTAAATCCCAGAGCGCGCGGGTTGCGGCAATCGGCGTACCGCATTCTGGTGGCTTCGTCGGATGCCGCGCTGCGGGCCAACACGGGAGATCTCTGGGACAGCGGCAAGACGGATTCGCCGGATTCGATCCACGTGGTGTATGGCGGCAAGCCGCTGAACTCCGGCGCGACCGCGTATTGGAAGGTACAGGTCTGGGACCAGGACGGGCAGGCGAGCGATTGGAGTGCTCCGGCGCAATGGTCCATGGGGCTGCTTCGTGCGCAGGACTGGCAGGGCGCGTGGATCGGGCGCGACGAGGCGGGAGTCTATAAGGACGCGGGCAGTGTGTATCGGGCGCTGGAACACGCCCAGTGGATTTGGGATACGGCGGGCGCGCAGAACCGGGCGCCGGCGGGGGACCGGTATTTCCGCGCGGTGTTCCCAGTGGCGGCCGGGCGCAAGGTGAAGCGGGCCATCGCGGTGATCGGCGCGGACAATCGCTGCGACGTGTACTTCAATGGACAGAGAGTGGCGGACGCGTCGAACGCGACGTTGCCGGTGGATCGGGATGTGACCGCGCTGGTACGACCCGGCGAGAACGCAATTGCAGTGGTGGCGAGTCATGGGCGCGCGGCTACTCCGGCGGGACTGATCGGGGCAGTGAAGATCGAATTCGAGAGCGGGGATCCACTGCTGTTTCAATCGGGCAATGGGTGGCGCGCCGCGATGAAGGTGGAAGCGGGGTGGGAGAAGCCGGGATATCTCGATTCCGCGTGGCAGGCCGCCAAGGTACTCGGCGATTACGGTATGGCGCCGTGGAAGGACGCAGGCTATATGGAGGCGCACCGCCTGCCGGCACGCATGTTGCGTAAGGAGTTCGTGCTGGATAAGAAAGTCCGGCGCGCCACGGTATATCTCGCCGGCCTGGGAACGAGCGAGTTCTATCTGAATGGAGTGAAGGTGGGCGACGCAGTACTAAGTCCCGGCCTAACTGATTATGACAAGCACGTGCTGTACGTGACTTACGATGTTACCAGGCAGGTAGCGCAAGGGAGGAATGCGGCGGGTATCCTGCTGGGCAACGGCCGTTACTACGCTCCCCGCTCACGGGAGCCGATCGGCACGCGCGACTTCGGTTATCCGAAAGCGAGGTTGCAGTTGAACGTCGAGTACGAAGACGGCAGCCGGTTGTCGCTGACCAGCGACGAAAGCTGGAAGCTCACGGCCAACGGACCAATTCGGGCCAACAACGAATATGACGGCGAGGAGTACGATGCGCGCATGGAAGCGGGCGGCTGGAGCCGGGCGGGGTTCGACGATTCCCAATGGGAGGCCGCGCATGTGGTGGGCGCGCCCGCCGGCGCCCTGGCGGCGCAGATGGCGGAGCCCTTGCGGGTTACCCAGACGCTGAAGCCGGTGAGTGTGAAGAAGCTGCGGCCGGGCGTATACATCTACGATATGGGGCAAAACCTGGTGGGCTGGTGCCGGCTGCGGGTGAATGGTCCCAAGGGCACACAGGTAACTCTGCGACACTCCGAAACGCTGGAGCGTGACGGGTCGCTATACGTCGCGAACCTGCGCAGCGCAAAGGCGACGGACATCTACACGCTGAGGGGAGGCGGTCCGGAAGCCTGGGAGCCGCGCTTCACTTACCACGGATTCCGCTACGTGGAGGTGACCGGGTATCCGGGGGAACCGACGGTGGCATCACTCGAGGGGCGGGTAGTACACGACGATATGGAACGCGCCGGCGAGTTTACCAGTTCCAACGAACTGCTGAATAAGATTCACCGCAACATGTTCTGGGGCATACGGGGTAACTATCGCAGTATTCCTACGGATTGTCCGCAGCGCGACGAGCGCCAGGGCTGGCTCGGCGATCGCGGCCAGGTGAGCCGCAGCGAGAGTTATATGTTCGATGTGGCGGCGTTCTACTCCAAGTGGATGACCGACCTGGAGGATTCGCAGCGTCCGAGCGGCAGCATTCCGGACGTTTCGCCTAACTACTGGACACTGTACAACGACGATCTTACATGGCCGGGCACTCTAATCTTCGTCCACGGCATGCTTTATGACCAGTACGCCGACCAGCGCGTGTTGAGCCGCGGCTATGCTGCGATGAAGAAGTGGATCGATTACGAGAAGACGTTCGTCAAGGATGGGCTGATCTCCAAGGACCAATATGCGGATTGGTGCGTGCCGCCGGAGAATCCCAAGTTGATTCACTCGCAGGATCCCACGAGGGTCACCGATAAGACATTGATCGCGACCAGTTACTATTACGAGCTCTTGCGCCAGATGGCGCGGTACGCGCGAATTCTGGACAAGTCTGCCGATGCGGCGGAGTTCGACCGGCGGTCGGCGGCGGTGAAAGATGTCTTCCAACGGCGCTTCTTCAAGCTGGAGAGCAGCATGTACGACAACGGCACGCAGACCTCCGGCGTGCTGCCGCTGTACTTCGGGATGGTGCCGGAAGATTTCCGCCCGGCGGTGGTGCAAACGCTGGTGCGCAATATCGAACAGAAGAGCGACTACCATGTGGGCACGGGCCTGGTGGGCGCGCAGTGGTTGATGCGCACGCTGAGCGACAATGGGCAGGCGGACCTGGCGTATCGGATCGCTACGCAGAAGACGTACCCGGGCTGGGGCTACATGGTGGAACAGGGCGCGACCACGGTATGGGAGTTGTGGAATGGAAATACCGCGGACCCGGCGATGAACTCCGGCAACCACGTGATGCAGATCGGCGACCTGGCGGTGTGGATGTACGAGTATCTGGCGGGGATCCGCACAGACCCGGAGAAGCCGGGCTTCCGCCACTCCATCATCCGGCCCTATCCGGCGGGGGACCTGACGTTCGTCACGGGTACGCACAAGACGATGTACGGGACATTGAACAGTTCGTGGAAGCGGGGACAGGGGCAGTTCACGCTGGATGTGACGGTGCCGGCGAACACGACGGCGACGGTTTGGGTGCCGGCGAAGGATCCGGCAACGGTGACGGAATCGGGTAAGAAGGCTGCGGAGATGAAAGGCGTAAAGTTTGTGAGGAGCGAAGCGGGTAACGCGGTGTTCGAGGTGGAATCGGGGAGTTACAGCTTTAAGAGCGGCGTGTAAGTTCGGATTCACGAAGAAAGAAGGCGGGATGGCATCCCGCCGCAGGCTGCCAGCCTGCCCCACTTACAAAGACAGACACTACGGGCTTGAGAGTTGAAGAGGGCGTTGCGGCGGCCGGGGCTTGTGGGTTATCGCCGTGCGTGTCCGGCCGCCAGTGATTTGATTGGAATCTACGAAGACGTAGGAACAGTGCTTATTACCTTGGGCACATCGAGCGTCCCCTCGTTTCGATTCTCAATCTCTGTAGCCAGGGGGTCGGCGATACAACGCTATCCGAACATCCCCTGAATGTTTTCCGTTCGAACGGAAGATCTTCCCGCCGGCGCTCCTGCCATATAGGGGAACACCGTGAGGCCGGTTAAGGCTTACGGAAAGTCAGCACCACCGAACATGCAACGTATCCTGGCCAGGATAAAAACTGTTGGGGCCGGGCGAGTGGTGCGCACGACCTCTTTCCAATTTCACGGTAGCACCGGTGATGCATCCCATCGCGGCACGAATGTTGTAAGTGGATGTAACGGCGGCTAATAAAAAAAATTTGTTGGCGAACGCCGGGCAGGGCGGGGGCGGCAGTTTTGCGGCGTTGCAGTAAGCCGGAACGGATGTCACAAATAGCACCTACTAACTTTTGACAACTGTTGCGGAGGACAGTGATTTCGGTAACAATGCTTTATCAATCACACAACGGCGGCCGGGTTAATGGCACTCATTTTTTTCCCGGCTGAACCCGCCAGAGTAACGGGTGCGCCTCAGCATAGGAGCACTGAAAAGAAAATCGGCCCCCGCCGTGGGAGAGGGCCGATGACTGGACCCGCTGTTTGAGCGAATCCAGGGTGCTTGTCACACTCCCAGATTCTAGCACGAGCAGTTAGCCCAGACTGTGCCTTGGCCCACAGGGACATGGGACCTCTAGCCTAACAGGTGTCAATTTGACACCCAGGAGAAACTGTATGTGCTTTCGTGTAAGTGGACCCAGGTGTGTTCGGACGGCGGCCGCGATTCTTGCCGCGGCCTGCGTCATGCCGATTGGATTTGCGCAGACGGATCCGGGAGCGCGAGGCGGCCAGACAGCGGGCGGACCAGCGCCGGTGGATGGACTGGCCAAATATCCAAACCTGCTTGCGGCATTCCAGACGGGATTGGCCAGTTTCAAAGAAGTGGAGGATGTTCGAAACGACGGTCTGGGACCGCGTTTCAATTCGGACTCTTGCGTTTCGTGCCACAGCCAGCCGGACGTAGGGGGTAGCAGTCCGGCGGTTAACCCGCAGATGGGGTTTGCCAACTCCCAAAACAAGCTCCCGTCCTTCATTACGGCAAACGGGCCGGCCCGAGAAGCCCGCTTCATCAAGAATCCGGATGGCACGCCGGACGGCGGCGTTCATGCACTATTCACGATCGGCGGCCGTCCGGATCAACCTTCAGGCTGCAATCTGACCCAGGAGGACTATAGCCGGTCTTCCAACATCATCACGCGAATTCCCACACCGACGTTTGGATTGGGATTGATCGAAGCCATCCCCGATTCGACGCTGGTGCAAAATCTGGCGCAGAGCGGCGGCGCGGGACTTGGCATCAGCGGCCGTTTGAACCGGAATGGAAATGACGGCACGGTGACTCGATTTGGCTGGAAGGCGCAGAACAAGTCGCTGCTGATGTTCGCCGCCGAGGCATATAACGTGGAGATGGGCATTTCAAACATGCTGTTCACCAACGAGCGGGACGAAACCACAAACTGCTCACCCATTGCCGCTCCCAACGACATCTTCAACCTGGGTGGAAAAACGGACTCCGCGGTTTTCGACGACATCGTCAACTTTGCAAATTTCATGCGATTCCTGGCGCCTCCCAGCCGCGGGCCGATGAGTAACGACGTGGTGCAAGGGTCGAACCAGTTTGTCAACGTGGGATGCGCGCGGTGCCACACTCCCACACTACAGACGGGACCGAGTCCATTCCCGCCTCTCGCCAACCAAACGATTCACCCCTATTCGGATTTTGCGCTCCATGCTATGGGGCCAGGCCTGGCGGATCAGGTCAGCCAGGGATTGGCCGCTGGAGACGAATTCCGCACCGCACCGCTATGGGGGATAGGACAGCGGCTGTTCTTCCTGCATGACGGCAGAACCAGCGATCTGCTGGAGGCCATCAGACAGCATGCCAGCCCGGGGGTGTCCAGTGTGGCGCCTACGGCATCGAATGCGCGCCAATCGGAGGCGACACAGGTGATTCGGAATTTCTTCAACCTGAGCAGCAGTGATCAACTGGCGGTTTTGAAGTTTCTGCGATCACTGTAGCCGGTGACGCGCCTGCGGGGGGCCGGGATTGCGATCTGGCCCCCGCGTGACGACGACGTGAAATCCCGAGAGGGTGACTTTGACGCGGAGTCGCTGAGTCGCGGAGGCAGACGCGGAGAACAGGGGCAGAAGAAGCATCGCTGAGACAACGGATGAGTTTCTGGCGTGAACCGATGGGATAGACTCAGGCCTATGAAGCACAGAGTTGCCGGCGTGGGTTCCGGCGGGTTATCCCACGGCGGCGATGGAGGATCCGATCAAGGACGCGATTGGGACGATCCAGGCTCCACAACAATAGAAGTGTCTTTTCATTTATTGTGAATTGATCCGGTTGGGCGCTCGGTTACGCGTTCCTAGCGGGTGGAGGAATGCGGCCATGAAGAGGGTGCTGAAGGTTCTGGGATCTGTATTGGGAGCGCTGCTGCTGATCGCGGGCGGCGGGTTGGGCTATTTGATGGCGCGGAAGCCGCAGATGGCGCCGGCAGGCAATCTTAGAATCGAGCGGACGGCGGAGCGGCTGACGCGGGGCAAGTACCTGGTGACCCTGGCGGATTGCGACGGCTGCCATTCGGAGCGCGACCTCACGCGGTTCAACGCACCGGTAATGGGTGCGCGCCTGGCAGGGCAGATGTTCCCCAAAGAGGTGGGAATGCCGGGAACGGTAGTGGCGCCGAATCTGACGCCCGACGTGGAAACGGGCATCGGCGGCTGGACGGACGGAGAGGTGGTGCGCGCGATCCGGGAGGGCGTGGATAAGGACGGGCGCACGCTGTTCCCGATGATGCCGTATGAGACGTTCCGGAACATGAGCGATGAGGATGTGTACAGTGTGGTGGCGTTCCTACGCTCGCTGCCTGCCGTGAAGCGCCGGCACCCTCTGACCCGGCTGAATTTTCCGGTGGGACTGATGATCAAGAGCGTGCCCAAGCCGGTGGGGTCCGTAGCGGAACCGAAGTTGACGGAACGGCGGGCAAAGGGCGAATACCTGGTGAGCATCGCGGGGTGCAGAGGCTGTCACACGCCGTCTTTGAGCGGGGGACAGAAGTTCACCGGGCCCGGAGTAGTTGTAGTGAGCGCGAACATCACTCCCGATATGGCTACGGGGATCGGACGCTTGAGCGAGCAGGACTTCGTGGACAAGTTCGTGCAGTATCGGGAATATGCGGAACATGGCTCGCCGAAGGTAGGGCCGGAGGCGTTCACGCTGATGCCGTGGCTGAATTTCTGCCAGTTGCCGGACGAGGATCTGCGCGCGATCTATGCATACATCCGCACGGTGCCGCCGGTGGTTAAGGCGGTCGAGACGCATCCGGGTTTCGACCCGAAGGTGAAGCAGATGTTGGTGTCGGAAACGAAATAGTCTGCGCGATGGGTATGGGCCCGTTTCATCAGGCCGCTTTTCATTAAACAGCGGCAGGCGCATGATGAAGGAGGGAGGCTGTATGCTCACGCAAGGCCCGGCCAAACGGGTAACGATCTTCCTGAACGAAGAGACCCGGCACCATATGAGTCCGCTGCATGATGCGGTGATGAACTATCTGATGAAGGCGGGGGTGGCCGGTGCGACAGCGACGCGCGGCTATTCGGGCTTCGGCTGGCATCAGACGCTGCACACACCGAAGATCGAAGTACTGGCGGAGCATCTGCCGATCAAGATCGAATTTGTCGACACACCGGAAAAGGTGGAGGAAGTGTTGCCGGCGCTGTGTGAAATGCTCGATGACGGCATGATCGAAGTGCAGGACACGACGGTGGTGAAAGTGGTGCGCAGGGGGGCGAGGCCGACGGAGACATTGAAGGGTTCGGCCCTGTAACCCCTGCAAACAAGCGGTGTTGCCGCTGGCGTGGAGCACACCGGGGTAGGGGTGGCAACGCGTGCTATGATGTGGCAGAGACGTAAATCTTGGAGGAAATGAAACCATGGGTCCGCTGGGTTGGCCGGAGACGGTTTTCATCTTTTTCCTCGCGTTGATCCTCTTCGGCCCGAAGAAGTTGCCGGAGTTGGGTCGCACTGTAGGAAAAGCATTGACCGAGTTCCGTCGCGCATCGAACGAATTGAAATCGACGTTCGATCGTGAAATGAAGAACCTGGAGCAGGAGACGGAAACAGTTTAAGGAAATTTCGAATCAGTATCAGTCCGATACGTACAGCTACGATTACTCGTCCTATGAATCCACATACGAGGGTTCATATGGAAACGAAAACAGCGATTCTACTGTCACCAACCCATCCACAATAAGCGCTTCCGCAACTCAGGGCGCTGAATCACCAGCCGGTTTGCCGGAAGGCACGGTTGCTCACGGCTCGGAAATCGCCGCTAACGGCGAATCCGGGGGACATGTTCCAGAAGCACCGGGACCTGATTCACCGGCCGTTCACGCGGGGCAACTGGCGCCTGGCACGACATCCCCGGCCGAACATCACACTTAGCGAATGAATTCATCCGAAGAGCAGAAGGGGACGGTCGTTCCCCCGGCTGGGGAAGCGTCTTCCCCGGGTAGTGTGCATTCAGGGGCTCCGGAAGTGTCGAAGCCAGACGTTTCGACAGTGACGGAGCCCGTGGTGCAAGCGGCCGACCCTACAGACAGCTACGAGGATGGATATCCGCACGAGCCCGAGCCGGCGGCACCGGCCGGGCAGGTAGAGCAGACGCAAGCAGTGGCTACACTTCCGAGGCGTCCGGGTGGGGGAGGGAAGACTCCGCCTCCGCCTACGCCGCCGGGCGGTGACGGCGATGATGACGACGATGACGGCATGCTGCGCATGTCGTTTCTGGAGCATCTGGAAGAACTGCGCAACCGCATCATCCGGGCGCTGATGGGGGTGGCGGTTGCATTTGTTTTAAGCCTGACCTATTGCAGCCAATTGTGGGACTTTGTTTCGCAGCCGGCGGTTGTAGCGTTAAAGACACTGGGATATAAAGAACAAAACCTGGTGCAGATCGAACCGATGGAAGCTTTCAATATCATCTGGTTTAAGCTGCCGGTTTTGTGCGCAATTTTTCTGGCAGCGCCGTGGATTCTTTATCAGGTTTGGGCATTTATTGCGCCTGGGTTATACAGGCGGGAGCGCAGATGGGCCGCGCCATTTGTCCTGGGTGCGGGCGGTTTGTTTATTGTTGGCGGCTTCTTCGCATATTTTGTGGTATTCCGCTACGGACTTACATTCCTGTTGAGTATCGGACAGGGCAACCACGTCGTCGCGATGGTGTCCATGACCGAGTATTTCAACCTATTCGTGAATGTCACGATGGGTGTTGGGCTCATTTTCGAGTTACCGGTCCTAATCTTTCTGGGAGTGCTGCTAAGGCTGGTAACGCCGGGATTCCTAGTGCGGCACAGCCGGTACGCGATTTTGGCGATCTTCATCATAGCCGCCATTGTCACGCCGACGCCGGATGTCTTCAATCTGATGTTGTTCGCGGTGCCGATGTGTGTCCTATTTTATGTAGGAATATTCGCCGGATATCTATTGGTACTGAACCGGGAGGGCCGGAGATTCCCCTGGAAGAAGACCATGACTATCATTATTCCGGTACTGTTGCTCCTAGGTTTGGCGCTATACCTCTCCATTACGAGGTACGGTATGCGGCTGGTACCGCACTGGCCTTTTCTAATCCGGTAGGGGTTATTTTTGTAGAATTGGCCCTCGCATCCGATGTAACATGCAGGTGACCATTGCCAATTTGGCAATCGGTCTGCCTTGTGATGCGATGGACTTATACAAAGCTATTCAGGACCTGTACGCCGAAAAAGAAAAATTAGAACGCGTAATCGCCTCGCTGGAGGAACTGCAAAGGACCGCCGGGTCCGAGCCTGTGCTGCCCAAGCCTGCCAAGCGCCGGGGCCGTAAGTCCATGGACTCGTCGGAACGCCAGGAGGTGTCGGAGCGGATGCGCAAATACTGGGCGAGCCGGCGGCAGCCCAAGGATAAGGAACCTTCGGGTAAGAGCGGATAGTACCCGGGTGAACTAAAGATAGCGGGTACTTACCGTTTAAAGTACCAAAGCCAGTAATACTGATCGCCGGCGCCGTATTGATAGCGCAGTTCAAATCCACAACGTTCCGCCATCTCATGGGCCTGCTGTTCGGTGAATGACTCGCCGACCCAGCTATGGTCATTCTCGATTTCCACGGGAGCACCCTGTACCTGGAATTTAAAGAGCGCGCCGGGGCGCAGCATGCGGTGGACTTCGCGCACATAATTCTCGATGATTTCGCGGCTCGGAATGTGTTGAAACACGATCACGGAGAACGCGAAATCAAACTCCAGGGGACGGCCAATTCCGAGGCGCGACCACCAATTCGGCGCGACGGCGGAGAGATCTTTGCCGTTATTGCGAATGACGTGAGCGTTGGGAAACGCAGCGACCGCTTCGCGGGCCTGACGCACCATCTCGCGGCTGATATCGACGGCATAGACTTCACCGAAAAAGCCGGCGAAAGCGCGCGTGACGCGTCCTGCGCCGCAGCCAATTTCGAGTACCCTCATATTCTTCGGATCGCGTCCCTGGCAGACGTTGGGAAGGTCGTTGAGAATCTCCTCTTCGAGGGTGATCTGGCCGGACTGGAAGAATTCCTCGTCAGTCCACTGGTGCTGGCCAGTGACCACGTAATGGCGGGCATTTTCGCGCGCCCGGCGATTCCAATCGCGGCGCATGCGGATGAGTTGTCTGGTGATTTGAAAGCCTGCCATCTGCTATATTGTAATGGACTGGCAGAAGTGGGCGACTAGCTCAGCTGGGAGAGCGCTGCGTTCGCAATGCAGAGGTCGGGGGTTCGATCCCCCCGTCGTCCACCAAAAAAACCAGTTTCACCCCATCGATCAGCAAATCAGTTCCACGCAAATGAGTTCCACGCAAAGTGGGAGCGCGGAGAGTTGTGTGCCACGACGGTTGTGGCGGAAGAGTAAGGGAACTCGGGAGGGTGAATTCGACGCGGAGACGCGGAGACAGGCGCGGAGAAAAAGATTGGAGGGCGGGGCATTTTGGATTCGATGGAGGTTCGTGGCCGCGGATTCGACTTGGGGCTTTGAGCGCGGAGAAAGAAGAGAACGCGGAGATGAGGGCAAGTGGCTGAGTTTCCGGAGAGAAGATTGTTCCTTTCAGGTTGTGGCAGGCGTCATCTTTCGCAGGTGCGATGCTGCGAGGCCCAGAGAGGATTCCGGCCAGAGTTCCCAGCAGGGCGATCACGCTGCGATTGGGAAAAATCGGCCCATCCGGAAGGCTGGGGGGATCCAAAATCTCGGCGACATGCGGTGGCGCGGCTGTGAAGCGGATCGCGAGATCGCGCGTCACCTGCTGTGCCTTCCAACGGTCGGGGTACCGGAAGCTGATGGTGAAGGCGGCGACGGGTCCAGCTTGCACGGTTTGCACGCGGATCGACTCACGCAGCTTGCGGGTCGCCTGGCTCATACCGCCGCGGGCGAGTTCCGCAGGGAATAGTCCTTCCTGCCGGATGATCGCGGCCAGCGAATCTTCACCGAGCACTTGCCCGACGGTGGAGAGCGCGGTGTCCCGGTCAATGCTTTGCGCTACGGCGGTGGACACGTATTCATCCGGGATCAGGAACGCGATAGCGAGTCCGAGAGCCATGCCTGCGGCGGCGAAGGCGCCGATGCGCCGGAAGCTCCACCGTTCTTTGCGGCGGATGATCAGGAAAGCAGCTCCGCAGACCAGGCCGAGGACGAGGCCCGTTCCGAGGCCGCTGGCGATTGCTTTGAGGCGATTCGGGCTGACCGGCCGCGCAGGGAGCGATGCGGGGTCGAGTAATTCCATATTTACGCCGCCCTTGCCGTCCTGTACCGACACCCGCACGTTCTGATCGATCAGCGAGGCGACGATGGCGCTGACGGTTGCCTGGGCCGCCGCCGGGTTCTCGTTGGCGAACTCCACGGCGAACGTCCAGGTGTCCGGCGAAGGGACAGGGCGGATCCGGAGGTCCCGATCCCGCATCCCCAAAATGACGTCTTCCACCGGGTATTGAGTCCGCTCCTTTACGTAGAGGTTTTGTCCGGTGATGAGGGAGCTTAAGGACGGCCGGCTGAGTATCGATTGTTGCAGAGCGTGGAGGTGGCGCAGTGCGGTCAACTTGCGATCGATGTCCGAGCCCACGGCCGTCTCAGGTGACGGCAGGCTGACGCGAATCACTGCGGTGGACACGTAACGATTCGGAAGCATGGAAGACCAGACCCCGGCCGCCAGCGCGGTGGCCAGCGTGCATCCCGCCACGATTTTCAAAAAGGTGAAACTTACCGTTCGTATGTGCATGAGCAATGCTCCTCGCAGCAGATCCCACAAGTCGTGCGCGCCTGGCCGGACGTCTTCGAGCAGGGCTTCGAATTCGAGCGCATACCGTTCGCGCCACGCGGCGGGGTAGAGGCGGGCCGCCCACCGTACCAGGGTCTTCATGCGGGCCTGAGTCTCCGCATGGCGGTTTGAACCACCTGATCGAGAGCGGCCAGTTGTTCTTCCAGGTAGAGCTTGCCGGCGCCGGTAATGGCGTACGGACGGCGGCGGTCGGCTGATTCCAGGGGACGGATCCACCCGCGCTCTTCCAGGCGGGTGATGGCGCCATAGAGGGTGCCGGGGCCGAGGCGCACTCCGGCAAAGCTCTGGATATCTTCCATCATGGCGTAGCCGTGCTTTTCGCCATCGGCGAGGCTGGCAAGGACGAGCAGGGTAGGATCGGACATGATTTAGATTCGGTACGAGCGCGGGCGAGCGTGGCTCGCCTGGACCGATTGGCAATCGGTCCGCAGGTTGGCAACCTGCCCCACATGCCTCGTCATTCTCATATTACGTCTCGCGTAGTATCGTATGACGTAATAGACGAAATTGTCAAGAAGTTTCACGATGCTACTATGGCGCTGACATGAAGCTCACGTTCTGGGGCGCGGCCGGCACCGTCACCGGCTCGATGCACCTGTTGGAAAGCGGCGGCAAGCGGTATCTGTTGGATTGCGGGCTTTACCAGGGCCGCCGGAAGGACGCGGATGCGAAGAACCGGCACCTGCCTTTTCCCGGCGGCTCGATTGACGCGGTGGTGCTTTCGCACGCGCACATCGATCACAGCGGGAATCTCCCCACGCTGGTGAAGAACGGATTCGCGGGTCCGATCTACTCGACTCCGGCGAGCATCGACCTGTGCAACTGGATGCTGAAGGACACGGCTCACATACAGGAGAAGGATGCGGAGTTCGTGAACAAACGGCTGGAAAAGCGCAAGGCCAATGGACGTGCGGGCAAAGATAACGGCAACGGGCCGGTGATTCCGCTGTATACGATGGCCGATGCCGAACGGACGCTTCCGCTGTTCCAGAAGGTGGCGTACCACGAGCCTTGCTCGCTTTCTGAGACGCTGAGCTACGAGGCGTACGACGCGGGACACATTCTGGGCTCCTCCTGCGTGGTGCTGGACGAGGTATCGAAGGGCACGCGGCTGCGTTTGACTTACTCGGGCGACGTGGGCCGGCCGAATCTGCCGATCATCCGCGATCCGGAGAAGATGCCGCCCGCCGATTACCTGATACTCGAGAGCACGTACGGCGGCCGGCTGCACAAGCAGGTGGATCATGTGGTCAACAAGCTGGCCGATGTGGTGAACCGCACGGCGCGGCGGGGCGGCCGGATCATCGTGCCGGCGTTCGCGGTGGGACGCACGCAACAACTGGTGCTGCTGCTGCACCAGCTCTTCAATGAGAAGCGGATTCCCAATATTCCGTTGTTTGTGGACAGTCCGCTGGCGTTGAATGTGACGCAGGTGCATCGGGACCATCCCGAATGCTTTGACGAGGAAACGCGGCAGTACCTGATGGACGGGGAGGATCCGTTCGGTTTCAAGCGGTTGCAATATGTGCGGGAGGCCGCCGAGTCCAAGAAACTGAACGACCTGCACGGGCCGTTTGTGGTGATTTCAGCTTCGGGGATGTGCGAGCAGGGGCGTATTCTGCACCACCTGCGCAACAACATCGAAGATGCGCGGAATACGGTACTGATTACGGGCTTTCAGGCACAGGACACGCTGGGCCGCAAACTGGTGGAGAAATGGCCGGAGGTGCGGATCTTCGGGGAGCCGATGCGGGTGAAGGCGGAGATTGCCAGCCTGGACGAATTGAGCGGGCACGCGGACCAGGGGGAGCTGCTGGAGTGGATTAAACCCATGGTGAGCAGCCTGCGAAAGGTGTTTCTGGTCCACGGGGAACCGAGCCAGTCCGAGACGTTAGCTCAATTGCTGCACAAAAATTACGGACTGGAGGCGGTCTGCCCGGTGCCGGGACAGACCTTCGAGCTCACATAAAGTGAAACCAAAAGGCCACCTGGATCCATCTATACTGAAGTAAGCAAAGCTAAAGGAGTATTGTACCTGTGAGTCCAACACCGACCTACCAAGAGCCGCAGTCGAAGAGTTCCGGTCTTCTCGTAGCGCTTGTCGCCGGGGGCCTGATCGCGCTGGTCGCGGCCAACGTTTATTTATACGTGCAGGTCGACCACTTGCGCGACGACGTGTCGAAAGTTCGCGAGTCGTTGTCCACCGAATTGAGCAACTTGCGGGACGCATCCTCCGTGACGACGGCTTCCCAGGCCCGCCATCTGGAGACGATGAAGGCGGATCTGGAGGCTGCGCGCGCGCAGGCTCGCGATCAGGCACGTTCGCTCTCCAGCCAGGCGAAGGCCGAGGCACAGGCGCACGCCGACCAACTGGCCAAGCAGATTCAGTCTGAAGAAGCCAAGGCGCGGCAGCAGATGGGAAGCGAAATTAGTGAAGTAAAGACGGCGGCGAGCACGGCGAACGCGAAGATCGCCGATGTTTCCACCGACGTAGGCGGCGTAAAGACGCAGGTTTCAGCCACGCAGGCGGAATTGCAGAAGACGATTGCCGATCTGAAGAGCGCGCGGGGCGACCTCGGCGTGCAGAGCGGACTGATCGCCACCAATGCGCAGGAACTGACGGCGCTGAAGCGGCTGGGCGAGCGCAACTACTTCGAGTTCAAACTCGGCAAGTCGAAGGCGCCGCAGCGGGTGGGCGACATTACGTTGCTGCTCAAGAAAACGGACCCGAAGAAGAACAAGTACACGGTCGACGTGATGGCGGACGACAAGCTGACGGAGAAGAAGGACAAGAACGTCAACGAGCCGGTGCAGTTTTATAGCAGCAAGGCACGGCAGCCGTACGAGATCGTGGTCAACCAGGTGCAGAAGGACTTGATTGTCGGGTATCTGGCGACTCCGAAGGAACAGGCGGCCCGGTAGGCGAATAGATGAGCGTGGCTCGCGGGTTGCCAACCTGCCCCACAATTAAGGTCTGCGGCGGCGGGTTGCATCCAGGGAATAGCCTCCGGCTCCTGCAATTCCGATAGCGACGATTGCGATCAGGTAGACGCTGGGCAGTTCCACCGCGGCGCTGTGTTTGGAAAGCTCGAGGCCGACGGCGACCGCGAGATTGAGGCCGATTGCCAGGGCCGCCCAGCGCGTACCCAGACCGATTATCAATAGAGCAGCTCCCACCGATTCGGCCAAGGCTGAGGCTACGGCGAAGACAACGGGGACGGGAAAGCCCATGCGCTGGACCAACCCGATGAAAGTCCAAGGCTGCCCGAGGAAGAGGTAGCTGAACGCTTTGACCAGGCGCGCCCAGCCATGGACGCCCAGCAGCAAACTTCCAATCCCGACGCGCAGAAACAGCAGGCCGAGATCCCGGCTGTCCCGCAGCTTCGGATTAAACATCGCATAACCTCACCGCTTCAGCGAGCCCCTCGTGCGGATCACGCGTGGGGATAAACTCCTGTCCGACGTAGCCCCGGTATCCGCTCTCGAGCAACGCGCGCATCACGCCAGGATAGTAGATCTCCTGCCGATCGTCCAATTCGCCGCGCCCGGGCACTCCGGCGACGTGGACATGGCCGATCCAGGGGGCATACTGGCGGAGGCGGCGAATGACGTCGCCGTTCATGATGGCGACGTGATAGACGTCGAAGAGCAGCTTGGCGTGCGGGGAATCGACCTGGCGGACGATTTCGGCGCAGTAATCTATGCAATCGCCCTGATACCCGGGATGGCCCTTCATGGGATGTGAAACGTCGCGGGTGTTGAGTTGTTCCAGGACGACGGTGACGTTCCGCGGGGCGGCGTAGCGGGCGAGTTCGCGGAGCCCCGCGACGGTGTTGCGCGCACCTTCGTCGGGGGAGATTTCGCCGCTGGCGGGATCGAAGGGATCCAGCCATTTGTAGCCGGTGAAGGCGATGACATTGGGTATGGCGAACTCGGCGCAGCGATCGATGATGTCTTTGGTGCGTGTGAAGATCTCCTCGTGATGGCGCGGGTTGTTCAGACCTTTGGCGAACACGGGATCTGGCATGCCGTTCAATACGAGTGAAGTTTGCAGACCGTACTTTGCGACGACGGGCCAGAGTTCTGGCGGCGCCAGTTCGACGCTTGGGCAGCCGAGGCGGACCGCGGTTTCACAGATGCGATCGATATTCCACTGCCAGTCTGTGGCGTTGAGACACCAGTACGCGAGCGATTGCCGAATCCGGCCGTTTGTGACCACGCGGTTACTCCTCCGGACCGATCAGATGCGGCCGAACTTGGCGACAGCTTCCTTCATCGATTTGAATTTTTCGATGAAGGGGATCATGGTGTGTTCGGTGTTGTCCAGCTCTTCGGCCTTCTTGAGGATGTCAGCAGCCCGGGCCTTGGGAACGACCGCCACGCCATCCTCGTCGCCTACGATGATATCGCCCGGGTTGACGCGAACACCCGCGCAAGTGACGGGAATGTTGTTACCGGCGAAACGGTAGTGATTGACGCTGGTGGAGGGCACGATGCCGCGGCTGAAGACGGGGAATTGCAGGCGGCCGATCTGCGGCGTGTCGCGCACTCCGCCATCGATTACGGCAGCGGTAAGGCCGCGCGCCTTCATGGCGGTTGCCATGAGGCCGCCGATTCCGGCAGTGTCCAGGCCATCCTCGAGCACCATCACGTAGACGGAGCCGGCCGGGGCGGCGTCGATGGCATCGAGCATGCCCTGGGAGGCCTTGGAACCTTCCTTGTGCTCTTCCTTTTTCATCAGCACGGTGACGGCGGGGCCGGCAAACTTGGTCTTGGCAAGGGGACGCATGTCGTGAGACATATACATTTTCTGGCCATAGAGTTGTTCCATCGCATCGGCCACGGAGGCCACTTCAACATTGCGGAGACCCTCAATCAGGGGGTCGGCGGGAGTTTGGGCCATCGCCCAAACGGTGAGGCCCAGGACGGGGAGGAGCGTTATATAAACCCTGCGGTTCATGAAAAATCCTTTCAGGCGATACTGTATCATCCGGCAGGCGGATGTGTGGCGGCGGCGAGACGCCGCCGCGGGTCCACCAGGGTCCAGAGGACGGCCGAGAGCGAGTAGAGGCCGCCCATGATCAGCAGGGGCATCTGCCAGTCGGCGAAACGATAGACGATCCAGCCGGTGATGACGGGGCTCAGGATGGCGCCGACCTGTCCGGTGGTATTCATGGCGGCGCTGAGTACGGCGGTGTTCTCGCCGCCGATATCCATGCAGGCCGCCCAACTGGGGCTGAGGGTAAACATGGACGCGGCGACGGCGAGGGCGATCAGGCAGGCGGCCATCACGGGGGTGGCGGCGTAGACGGCGGCGAACATGGCGATGGCGGCGACCGTGTATCCGGCGACGGCGACGGCGACGCGGCCGAGGCGGAGTCCGAAGACGCGAGAGGCCCAGTCGGTAACGGCGCCGCCGGAGATATCGCCGAAGACACTGAGGAGAAGAGGGAGGCCGGCGAAGAGGCTGAGGGACTGCTTTTCAAAGCCGCGGTTCTCGGCCAGATAAGTGGGCAGCCAGGTCATGACGAAGTAAGAGCCGTAGCTATTGGAGAGATAGGCGAGGCAGAGGCACCAGACATTCGGGGAAGAGGCGAGCGCCAGCCAGAGGGCCTTGCCATGATGTTTGTGGCCGCCGAGCAGGCGCTTGGATTCGATGAGAACGAGCTCGGCCTGGTTGACACCGGGGTGGTCGCGGGGTTCGTCACGGAACCAGCGGTACCAGGCGGCGGACCAGACCACGCCGAGGAATCCGCAGACCACGAAGATGCCGCGCCAGGGCAGGAAGGTGAGGAGCCAGGCGACGAGCAGGGGCGTGATGCCGCCGGAAACGTGGGCCGCGGCGAAGAAGAAGCCCTGCACGCGGCCGCGCTCGCGCAGCGGGATCCAACGCGAGAAGGCGAGGGCGGCATTGGGCCAGGCTCCGGCCTCTCCAGCGCCGAAGAGGAAGCGGACGACCAGGAGGCTGGAGTAGTTCCACGCCCCGGCGGTCGCCATGGTGAATGCCGACCACCAGAGGACGATGCGGGTGAGTACGCGGCGGGCGCCGATTTCCTCGCCCCACCACGCGCTGACGATTTCGAACGCGGCATAGGCAACGGCGAAGGCGCTGAAGACGAAGCTCATCTGGAGCTTGGAGAGATCGAGATCGCGGGAGATTTGAGGCGCCAGGGTGGAGATGCAGACCCGGTCGAGATAGGTCACAGCGGCGAGCATGAAGAGGAAGCCGCTTGCCTGGTAACGGGTCCGTGTGGGTCGCATGAGGGCGAGGTTTGGAGTTTATCACGTTCGGCGGGGACGAGCTTCGCTCGGATTGTCCGAGCTTTGCTCGGATGGACAGGCCGGGAGGCCTATCCTACCAGGCGGGGAGTTACAATTCTGAGTGATGCCGTTCCCTATTCACCGCTTACGCCGCCTCAGAGTTTCCGAACAGATGCGCAATCTGGTTCGCGAAACGCGGCTGAACCCGGCGCAGTTCGTGCTGCCGCTGTTTGTATGCCCGGGCGAGGGCGTCAAGCGCGAGATCAGTTCGATGCCGAACAACTACCAGATGTCGATCGACGAAATCGTGAAGGAGTGCGCGGAGGTGGAGGCGCTGGGGATCGGCGGGGTGATTCTTTTCGGGCTGCCGGAAACGAAGGACGAGATGGCGACGGGCGCTTACGATGAGAACGGGATCGTGCAGAGGGCGATCCGGGCGATCAAGCGGGAGAGCGCTTCGCTGCTGGTGATGACGGACGTGTGCAACTGCGAGTACACGAGCCACGGGCATTGCGGGTACGTGAAGAATGGCGACGTGGACAACGATACGACGCTGCAATGGCTGGCGAAATCGGCATTGTCGCACGCGCGGGCCGGGGCGGACGTGGTGGCTCCTTCGGACATGATGGACGGGCGGGTGTGGGCGATCCGGCAGGCGCTGGATGCGAACGGGTTCGAGCGGACGGCGATTCTGGCGTATGCGGCGAAGTTCGCGAGCGTGTTTTACGGGCCCTTCCGCGAGGCGGCGGAATCGGCTCCGCAGTTCGGGGACCGGCGGAGCTATCAGATGGACCCGGCGAACGGACGGGAGGCGATGCGCGAGATCGAACTGGACCTGCAGGAGGGCGCGGATATGATCATGGTCAAGCCGGCTCTGGCGTATCTGGACCTGATTGCGGAGGCGCGGCGGCGATTCGACGTGCCGATCGCGGCTTACCAGGTAAGCGGCGAATATTCGATGATCATGGCGGCGGCAAAGAACGGGTGGATCGACCAGGAGCGGGCGATGATGGAGACGCTGACTTCGATTACGCGGGCGGGGGCGGCGACAATTCTGACGTATTTCGCCAAGCCGGCGGCGCGCCTGCTGGGGTGATGCCGGGGAGCGAACGGAATCACCCCAGGCGGCCGCACTGGGAACGTATGGAGCGGGTACTTACTGGTTCCGCGCCAAGGCGACGATGTGGATGCGGCGATTGCGCTGCCAGCAGGCTTCGTCGTGGTCCTGGCATACGGGCTGTTCTTTGCCGTAGCTGATGACGTCGAGTTGAGCCGAGGGGATTCCGACCTGGACCAGGTAGTCCTTGGCGGCCCCGGCGCGCCGGTCGCCAAGGGCGACGTTGTACTCGGCGGAACCGCGCTCATCGCAGTGGCCCTCGATGGTCAGCTTGTAGTCGGGATAATCCTTGAGGATGTCGCGCAGTTCGGTCGAATCGGCTTGCAGGGCCTTCATGGCGTCGGGCCGCAGGGATGCCTTGTCGTAGTCGAAATAGGCGTCTTCGATTTTGGCCAGAAGCTGATCGATTCGGGCGCGGGTTGTGGCATCGGGATATGGCGACGCCTGTGCAGGAGCTGCCGGACGCG
Organism: uncultured Solibacteraceae bacterium; assembly: GCA_963792055.1. Classification (GTDB taxonomy): domain Bacteria; phylum Acidobacteriota; class Terriglobia; order Bryobacterales; family Bryobacteraceae; genus Solibacter. The sequence goes on from CAWBUV010000016.1 coordinate 741,442, forward strand.
ACGAGCGCGACGGCGGCCCGTGGAGGCGCGGGCCTCGAAGAGGCCGCGGGCGTGGTGGCGGCGGCGCGCGGCGGAGGAGGCGGCGGGGCGGCCGCGACCTTCTTCTTGGCGCAGCCAGCGGTGAATAACGCGACGGCAGCAAGGGCAATCAGAGTTCGTTTCGGAGCGTGGTTCATTTTGGTCCTTCCCTATTTATGATTCAAACCCGATTGCAGGCGCCAGCGAAATCCTGTCCGCACAGGATTTTTGGGCGGCGGGCGGTGAACTACACTCAAAGCTGGAGTCGCGCGCAAATATTGCTTTCCTACTCGGGCAGTCCGGTGGCCGGTTCGCCGGAAAAACGACGCAAGCCTTCCTGGATGATCCTGTCGCTGGGATTTGGGGGGCTGCTGATCTGTATCGTGGCGGCGGGCGCCGACACGCTGGTGGCGTTACAGCGGGTGCGCGATACGGAGAGCCGTTCGAGGAAGACGTTTCTGGCCCGGCTGAGCGGTCTGGACCAGATTCGGGCCCAGATCTACCTCTCGGGCACATACGTGCGCGATCTGCTGCTCTCGCCCGATCCCAGCGACCGCCCAGGCGCAGGCTGTGCACCTTGCCACGCTCAAGCGTGAGACCTACCAGGCTCTGGATGCCTACAGCGGCGGACTGGAGCCCGAGGAACGGGAGCCATTTCATGCGCTGCGGAATGAGATCGATGCCTACTGGCAGGTACTGGATGCGACCGTCGGATGGTCGCCGCAGGAGCGGGATCGCCTGCGCTCCTCGTTCTTCTACAACGAATTGGTGCCGCGGCGCACCGCCATGCTGCAGATTGCGGACCGCATCGCTTCGGTGAACGAACTGGGGCTGACGCATTCCGAGGAGCGGGCGGCGGCTTCGGCGGACAGTGTGCGGCGCTACCTTATGTGGACGTTCGCGGGCACGCTCTGCGGCGGCCTGTTCCTGGCGCTGGCGACCATCGGCTTCATTCTCCGGCTGGAACGCGAACTCGATTTGCGGCGGGCCGATTTGCAGGAGCTGTCTACGCTGCTGTTGCGCGCCCAGGAGAACGAACGCCGCGCGCTGGCGCGGGAGCTGCACGACGAGATCGGGCAGTCTCTCTCGGCGATTCTGATGGAGACGGAGGGCGCCGAATGCGCGGGCGCCGCCGCCCGACATTCGCGAACATCTGGAATCGATCAAGGGTCTGGCGGAGAAGACGGTGAACCAGGTACGCGACCTGGCGTTGCTGCTGCGCCCCTCGATGCTGGACGATCTCGGTCTGGCGCCGGCGTTGAACTGGCATGCGCGGGAGACCAGCAAGCGCACTGGACTCAACGTGGTGGTCTCCGCCGACGATGCGATCGACCGCCTGCCGGAGGAACATCGCACGTGCATTTACCGGCTGGTGCAGGAGGCAGTGAACAATGCGGTGCGGCATGCCAATGCGCGTACCGTTGAAGTGGCGGTGCGAAGCGAGCGCCAGAAGGTGAATGTGACCGTACAGGACGACGGCGCGGGCTTCGACACGCGTTTCCTGCGCGGGCTTGGCCTGCTCGGCATGGAAGAGCGGGTACGCCGGCTGGGAGGACGCCTGAAGGTCAGCTCCGAGCCAGGGCGGGGGACGCTGGTTCACGCGTCCCTGCCGGTAGCCGAATTGGACCAGAGGAACGCACATGACACCGATTCGTATCTTGTTGGCTGACGACCATACAGTGGTTCGTGACGGCTTGCGGGCGCTGTTGGAACGCGAGAGCGATATGAGCGTGGTGGCGGAAGCGGCCGACGGGCGGGAGAGCGTACGACTGGCCGAGACGGAAGCACCCGATGTGGTGGTGATGGACCTGGCCATGCCGAACATGAACGGGATGGAGGCGACGCGCCGGATTCTGGCGGCGAACGCGCGAGTCGGCCGTCGTGATCCTGAGCATGCACCAGGACGAGAGCTACGTTCTGGGCGCACTGAAGGCCGGCGCGAAGGGATATTTGCTGAAGGATTCGATGCGCGGTGAGGTGGTGCAGGCAATTCGGGCGGCTTCTCAGGGGCGTTCTTTTCTGACCCGGAAGGTGGCCCGGATCCTGCAGGAGGACTATATCGGCCGCCTGCACCAGCGCGGGCTGGAAGACCGTTACGACCTGCTATCGGATCGCGAGCGCGAGGTACTGCAGATCATCGCCGAGGGGCGATCGAACAAGGAAGTTGCCAGCCTGTTGAATATCAGCCTGACGACGGTAGAAACTCATCGGTCCCATATCCTGCAGAAGCTGGATATCCACAGTATTCCGGAACTGATTCTTTATGCGGTGCGCAAGGGCATCATCTCCTGATGCCCTTGCGATTTTCTTTCGCTAGGAACCGGATTGCGTGCCGAAGTCATGTCTCAACTCGCGATACTCCGTGGAGACACCCGGATACTCGACGGCATTCCTGACGAGGCGGTCCAGGCTGTGGGCTTCGCTTTCGAGATTGTTCACATCGCCCGGGTACGGCGCCAGCCAAAGGTCCGAGCGATGGGTATTGCCGAAGACGATCGCGTCCTGGGCGTGATTGGCCATTAACTGTGCCTCGCTCGCGATCTGATCGACCGCTTGCTGCTGCCAGGGCGCCAGCACACGGCGTATGGTCTGCAGGCGGCAGAGTTTAGCGCCGATGTCGTTGATCTCGGTCTTCAACGATTCCAATTGCTGTGCGTGGCTCTCCCAACTTACCAGGGAGTCCCGGTCCAGGCTTTGCAGATGGCCGGCATCGTTCAAGGCTTGGTCGGCGTCGGATTGAATGTCCTTGAAAATGGTATTGGCTTCGCCTTGAAAGTCCCATGTCCGGGACGCGGCAGTCGGTTCCGCGGCGACGCATTCTTGCGGTACGGTCGCAGCGGCAGCGAGGGCCGCGCCAACGGTCAGCGCGGCGGCAATACTGCTGCTCCATAACAACGTTCTCACTCGCATCTTCCACTCCTTTCTTCTGAAATAAGAGACGTGGCTAAGAGTGCGGAGGGTCCTACTGTGGAAAGAGTATTCCGGGACGGGTCAGTGCGCGGCGTCACAAGTGCAGGCGAGCATGGCTCGCCTGACCGATTGCCAATCAGATTGCCAATCGGTCGGCAGGTTGCCAACCTGCCCCACTGTTTCAGGCCGTCTTCACCTTGAGCATGGTGTAGGAGTGGGGCGGGAAGGTGTAGCGCAGGCGGCGGGCTTCGGCGGTGGCCGTGCGTTCGACGGTCTTCACGGTGGTCTTGTCGAAATCGTTTTCCGATTTGATCGTGGGACCGTTGACTTCGGAGACGGTGACGGGGCCGGAGAACTGCTTGTCTTCCAGTTCGAAATCGGCGCCGAGGGACTGATCGGGGTGGCGGTTGACGGCATTGATCACGAGCTGGCCGTTGTCGTAAGCGGCGGAGACATCCAGGTAGGGGACGTCGTCAAAGCGGCGCGACTTGTACTTGGGACTGTCCACGAAAAGCTGCAGTGCTTTGCCTTTGACGTGGTTGGCGAAGAGCGCCAGCGGATGATAGATGGTCTGCAGGAAGATGCCGTTGTCGTTGCTGAAGATGGGCGCGATGACGTTGACCAGCTGCGCCATGTTGGCGATCTTCACGATGTGGGCGTGGTTGACGAACGAATTGAGGAAGGTGGCGACGACGAGGGCGTCTTCGAGGTTGTAACGCTCTTCGAGGATGCGCCGGCCGCGCTGTGTGTTGCCGCGGGCGCGATACCAGACGTTCCACTCGTCCCAGGCGATATAGATTTTGCGATTGCCGGGCTGCCCGGAGAGGGCGGCATCGATGATGCCCTCGGCGGTCTTGGTGCGCTGGTCGAGCTCGAGGGAGCTGGCCATGAAGTCGCCGAAGTTGTCGGCGCTGTTTCCGACGTAGGTGTGGAGCGAGAGATAATCGGCGTGCATTCGGAGATATTCGAGGACGGTGCGGTTCCAGCGCGGTCCAATCGGAACCGGGTCCGAAATTGGAGGATCCGGCGGCGACCAGCTTGACGGAGGGGTCGGTCCACTTCATGAGTTTCGCGGCTTCGAGCGCGAACTTGCCATAGTCCTCGGCGCTGCGGTGGCCCATTTGCCAGGGACCATCCATCTCGTTGCCGAGGCCCCACATTTTGACCTTCCAAGGATCGCGGCGGCCGTTCTGGCGGCGCAGGCGCGTCATGGCGGTGTCTTCGGAGGAATTGCAGTACTCCACCCATTGCTGGGCTTCGGTCCAGGTGCCGGTGCCGAGATTGGCGCAGATGTAGGGCTGAGTGCCGAGCATCTCCACGTAATTGAGGAACTCATGAGTGCCGAAGCGGTTGGATTCGACGGTGCCCCAGGCCATTTCGAGGCGAGGCGGGCGCTGGTCGCGCGGGCCGATGCCGTCGCGCCAGTTGTAGTTGGAGGAGAAGTTGCCGCCGGGCCAGCGCAGGAGGGTGACGTTCAATTTGCGCACGGCATCGAGGACGTCTTTGCGGAAGCCATTGGAATCGGAGAGGGGCGACTTCTCTTCGAAGATGCCGCCATCGATGCAGCGGCCGAGATGTTCGACGAAGTTGCCGTAGAGCAGGGGGTCGATGTCGCCGATGACGCGTTCGGTATCGATTTTGATGCGCGCGTGGAGCGGGGCGGACTGGCCGCGCAGGATATAGGGGGCGGCGGCGAGCGACATGGCGAAATTGCGTCGTGAAAGCTTCATGGGGTTCTCCTGCGGTGGGCAGGCGGATTGACAATCCGCCGCAGGTTGACAACTGTTGACAACCTGCCCCACGATTCCTCAAGTTGTGACGATAGTCTAAGACGCAAGCGGAGTCAATCAGAAGACGCAGGACGACTGGGCGCGGCGGACGTTCTCGGCGCCGGTGGAGTCATTCTTCGCGCGCAGAGCGATTTGCAGGTTTGCGCCGGCCTCGGCAAGGCAGGGATTCCGCTTTAAGGCTTCGCGCCAGAGCGTGATTGCCTCATCGAGGAAGCCTTTGGAACCGTAGAGGCGTCCCAAATTTACTAGCGCGACCACCGAGTTCGGATCCTGGCGCAGAGCGGACCGGTAGAGTTGCAGTGCCTGGTCCGGAGATCCGGCGCGTTCCTGCAGGTCGCCCAGCCGAACCGTCACTACCGCGTCCTGCGGCGCGGCGGTGAGCAGGCGGATGGCTTCCGCCTGCTGCTGCCGGTTGCCCGTGCGCACGCCCACCTCGGCGTAAGCGAGTCCCAACTCCCGATCGCCGGCATCGGCTGGGGAGAAGCCGCGGAGCTGCCAGGAGGGTGCGGTCTTCGTCTGAGTGCGGGCCGGCACGCGGGGGATACTGTGATCGGTGAAGACGCCGTGCACGGCATCGGCGGCGGGACTCTTCGGCATGTGGCAGGCGACGCAGTCTTCGCCACGCTTACAATCGGCCGGCCGATGGCAGGTCAGGCAACGCGTGCGGAACCAGGCGGCCCGTTCGGCGGCGGGCGGTACGCGGTGCGGGTCGTGGCAGGTGCCGCACCACAGGCGATCGCCCGATACCCGCTTGCACGCGCTCTTAGAGAGCTTCTCAACGTGACTGTTGACCTGCAGGCCGCCCGAGTCCACGGCGACGAAGTAGGCGGCGAAGTCGGACAGAAGGTCGCCCGGGCGGTAGTCGGCAAGTTTGCGGCCGGCGCGTTCGACACCGGCTTCGCCGGAGAGATGGCATTGGGAGCAGACCGAATCGCGGCGCGCCGGTTCGAGTTTGGCCGGATTGACCATTTTTCCCTTGCCTTCGATGTGGAGCGAGCCGGGCCCGTGGCAGCGCTCGCAGGACACGCCATTGTGTTCGAAGGGAGGATCGCTGTAGGCGTTTTGCGAGCCGGTACGCCAGCGCGATTGACTGGCATGACAGGCGAGACAAGAGGGTTCGATGGCGCGATTCCAGCGCGAGACGGTGTCGCGCTCATATCCCGGCGACACGTCCCACTTGGCGGTTTGGGTATACCAGGTGACGGGCGCTTCGAAGAGGAATCCGTCGCGCGCGTAGAGAAAGCTGCGTCCGGCGGCTCCGGAGCCAATGTAGTAATCGAGGTGCTGCTCACCCTTTCGCGGCACCCCTGGAGAAACTAACCTGTCCGGAGCTATCGATGTCATAGCGCACGCCGGAAGGCGAGTGGCGGAAGGTTCCGGGCGTCAGGGGCGAGAGATCGCGGCCGCTGCTCATGGCCATCGGAGTGGCATTATAGGCCTTCACGATTTCGGCGTGACAGGGGGCGCACGCCTGGTTTCCCACGAAGATCGCGGGGATGGCGAAAAGCAGTATCAACGAACTGATCATATGCCATCGGGAAGGTATTTGTGAATTTACGTTGACCGGGGCGGGAGTTCGGCTATATACTGCCCGCAAGGGGCATCTGAAATTTCAGAGGTGCATAAGAGGGGGGAGCCTTGAAGAAACTTCTCAGAGTTGTTTCGACTTTATTGGCAGTTACGTGCGCCTTCGCACAGAGCGATCGCGGCATCATCACCGGCACCGTCGCCGATCCAACGGGCGCGCTGATTCCGGCCGCGCAGGTGGTGCTCACCAACGGGGAGACCGGCTACCGCGCCGAGACCGTCACTACCGCCACCGGCAATTACACGCTGGCGGCTCTTCCAGTGGGTGTCTATAAGCTTTCGGTTTCGCATGCCGGCTTCAGCAAGGCGGAGCGCACGAATATCTCCGTGCAGGTTGCGGTCACCACGCGCGTGGATGTGGAATTACAGGTGGGCGCGTCAACGCAATCGGTGGAAGTGAGCGCGGAATCGTCGCTGCTGAAGACCGAAAGCGGCGAACAATCGACCACCATCACGGGGGCGCAGTTAAACTCGCTGCCGATCAACTTCGGAATCGGCGCGGGCGCGATCCGCAATCCGCTTTCGTTTACGCAGATGACGCCGGGCGCGACCATCAACGGATGGAACAACATCACGGTGAACGGCACCAATGGCGGCTTCCGGATTCTGTTCGAAGGCCAGGAATCGAGCAGTTCGCTGGATCCGCGCGTATCGGACGAATCTCAGCCTTCGGTGGAAGCGATTCAGGAGTTTTCGCTGCAAACTTCGAACTTTGCGCCCGAATTCGGCATCGTCACCGGCGGTTTGTACAACTTCACTTCGCGCAGCGGGACGAATCAGTTCCACGGCAGCGGGTACATTTACCTGCAGAATACGGCCTTCAACTCGGGCCTGCCATTCACGGACAACGGGCACGGCGGCCACGTCCAGATTGTCAAGCACCTGGCCGACGGCGGATTTTCGGTGGGCGGTCCGGTGTGGATTCCCAAGGTCTACAACGGGAAGAACAGGACGTTTTTCTTCTTCAACTGGGAGCGCTACCGCGACCGTGAGAGTCTTTATAACGGAATTACGACGGTGCCGAACTCGACACTGCGGGCCGGCGATTTCAGCGGGATTCTGGGACGGAACCTGGGGACGGATTTCGCCGGCAGGGCGATTTTACAGAACGCGATTTACGACCCGTCCACTGCCACGATCGACTCCAGCGGACGGCGGGTGCTGAATGTATTCCCCAATAACGCGATCCCGCAAAACCGGTTCGATCCGGTCTCGGTGAAGATCCTGTCTCTGTTCCCGAAACCCAATATCGGCGACGGCCTGGTGAATAACTTCTCGGCCGGCGGCCCGTTCTGGAAGCTGCAACAGATTCCCTCGATCAAGATCGACCACAACTTCAGCGAGAAGGCCAAGATCTCGGGATATTTTTCACTCGAGAACACGAACAAGTCGAACGGCGTGGACGGCCTGCCCGAGCCCGTTTCCCAGGTGCGGCTACAGGACATTCACAGCAAGACGTTCCGGGTGAATTACGACACTTCGCTGACGCCTACTTTGCTGCTTCACCTGGGTGCAGGCGTGCAGCGCTACTACAATCCCGACACCGTTCCGCCGGAGAGCGGGGACTACGACAACAAACAGCTCGGCAACCTGAATGCACCGGGAACGGGGTTCCCGCGCTTCAGTGGCGGAAGCCTGGGCGGCAATACTTATGGCGGTATGGCCCTCGCCGTCGGTCCCGGCAACCGGGGCCTTTACCTGGACGTGAAGCCCACGGGCGTGGCACAGATCACCTGGGTGCATGGCAACCACACATTCAAGACCGGGGGCGAGTGGAAGATCGACACGTTTACCAATATCAGCTACATCGGATTGAGTCCCGCGTACGGTTTCAGCAGCTCGGAAACCAGCCAGCCGCTTTATGGGCAGACGCTTCCGAGCGGCACCGGTATCGGGTACAACTTCGCGAGTTTCCTGCTGGGAGCGTACGACAGCGCGTCGATCGGCGACACGGTGAATCCGCAGTACCGACGTTCGGCGTGGGGATTCTTCGTGCAGGATACGTGGAAGATCAGCCGCAAGCTCACACTCGATTACGGTCTGCGCTACGACCTGCAGACGCCAATGCGGGAGCTGTGGAACCGCACCAGCGGATTCAACCGGAACATTCCCAATCCCAATGCCAATGGCCGGCTCGGCGGGGTCCTCTATCAGGGATCTGGCGCGGGGCGGTGCGAGTGCCACCTGGTGGACACGTATCCGTATGCCATCGCGCCGCGAATCGGCATTGCGTATCAGGTGGCGCCAAAGACGGTGATTCGCGCGGGCTGGGGACTGAGCTACGCGTCGGTCGCCATCTTCAGTTACATCGGCGGCGGCAACAGCCAGGGCATGGGCTTCAATACGATTAGCTTTACCGCGCCCGGCAATGGTGTGGCGGCGGGACAATTGTCGCAGCCCTTGTCATGGGACCAGAGTGCGCTCTACGGAGCAAGTTACAATCCCGGCCTGCTGGTGAATCCGGGCGCGGCGGTACAGAATGCGCCGGCAGCGGTGGATCCCAATGGCGGCCGGCCTCCGCGAATCAATCAGTGGAACGTCTCGCTGCAGCGGGAAGTTACCAAAGACCTGGTGCTGGAAGCTTCCTATGTCGGCAACCGCGGCGCATGGCTGCAATCGGGCGGAAACCTGATCAGTTATAACGCGATCAATCCGTCGGTCTATCAGAAGCTGGGCCTGGACATTACCAATGCGAACACGCGCACGCTGCTCACTTCGTCGATCACTTCGCCGCTCGCGGTAGCCGCTGGGTTCACTAAGCCGTATGCGAACTTCCCGGATACCGGCACGGTGATTCAGAGCCTGAGGCCATTTCCGCAGTACAACGGCATCGGCTCCCTGTGGGCGCCGCTGGGCGCGTCCTGGTATAACGCCTTGCAGGCGAAACTGACCAAGCGTTACGCGCACGGCCTCACGATGACGGGAGCGTATGCGTTCTCCAAGACGCTGGACAGTTTTTCCGGCGCCGGCAACATCTTCGACCGGAGTACGTTCAAGAGCCTGTCGCCCAATGACCGGACGCACGTTCTGAGCTTCAGCATCGATTACACCATTCCGGCATTCGGTTTCATTGCCAAGAACCGGATCGCGCGCACCGCGCTGGCGGGTTGGACGATCGGGTCCATCAGCCAGTACGGGAGCGGTCCGCTGCTGGGAGCGCCGACGTCGAACAACAGCATCGGGACTTATCTGCCAGGGCAGGCTACGCGCCAGTTCCGGGTTCCCGGAGTGCCGTTGTATCTGAAGAACCTGAATTGCGGGTGCATCGACCCGACGCAGGAGACGGTCCTGAATCCGGCGGCCTGGGTGGATCAGGCGGCAGGTGTGTTCGGTACCGGGACGGTATATTACAACGATTTCCGGGGCCAGCGCCGGCCGGTGGAATCGATGAGCCTGGGGAAGAGATTCCCGATTCGGGAGAGGATGACGCTCAGTATCCGGGCGGAGTTCTTCAACCCTTTCAACCGGATGGAAGTGGTGTCGGATCCCAGTACGGGCAGTCCGTCGAACCCGCCCACGCGGTCGAATGGTCTACTGACGGGCGGGTTCGGTTACATGAACTATACGGCGATCAGCTCGAATGCGGTGGGCGGCACGTTGCCGGCTCCGCGGACGGGACAGATTGTTGCGCGGTTCGAGTTTTAGGCGAGCCATGCTCGCCTGACCGATTGGCAATCGGTCCGCAGGTTGCCAACCTGCCCCACTGGGTGTCAGGGACTTATACTAAGCCTGTGAAATTCTCACGGCGTGCATTTGTGGGTGGACTCGCATCGTTACCGTTGTTGGCGGCTGACGAGGGATGGCTTCCGTTGTTCAACGGGAAAGACCTGGAGGGATGGCGTCCCAGCGAGCACAAGGACTCCTGGAAGGTTCGCGACGGGCAGATCGTCGCGGACGGCGACCGGTCGCACCTCTTCTACACTGGGCGGGACTTCAAGAACTTCGAACTCGAGGTGGAGGCGCTGGCGCAGACCGCGTGCAACTCGGGCGTCTACTTCCACACGGCGTACCAGGAGGCCGGGTTCCCGATCAAGGGCTTCGAGATACAGATCAACCACACCGCCGGCGGGCGAGGGCACGTATCGCGAGCGCAAGAAGACCGGATCGCTATACGGGGTGCGCAACGTCTACAAGCAATACATCGACGACGGGCAGTGGTTCAAGATGCACGTGCTGGTGCGCGGCAAGAACGTGCAGGTGCGGCTGGACAACATGCTGGTGGTGGATTACACCGAGCCCACGCCGCCGGTGATCCCGCCCGGCATGGAAAAGGAGCGCTTTCTGGACCACGGCACGTTCGCGCTGCAATGCCACAATCCCGGCTCGGTGGCGCGCTTCCGCAGCGTGCGCGTCCGGCCCCTGCCGGACGATGCCGACAGCGCCGGGTGCGGTGGCGCCGGTGGTGGACGCGACCTTCCGCAAGCTGATCGAGGTGGGCCGGAATAACTACCCGGTGGTGGATTATCACGTTCACTTGAAGATGGGCTTGACGCTGGAGCAGGCGCTGGCGAAATCGCGGCGCGACGGCATCGGGTACGGGATCGCGGTCAATTGCGGCAAGGGATTCCCCATCGAAAGCGACGCCGGGGTGATCGCGTTCTACGAGAGCATGAAGGGCCAGCCCTGTTTCATCGCGATGCAGGCCGAAGGCCGCGAGTGGATGCAGATGATCAGCGCGCAAGGCGGCCGGCCTGTTCGATTACATCTTCACCGATTCCATGACCTGGACCGATCGGCACGGCAAACGCATGCGCACATGGATTGCCGACGAGGTCGGCGTGATCGCCGACCCGCAGGAGTTCATGGACACGCTGGTGGAGCGCGCGGTGGGGATTCTGGAGGGCGAGCCGATCGATATCTATGTGAACCCCACCTACGTACCGGATCAGCTTGCCAAGGACTACGACAAGCCTGTGGACCGGAAGCGCGTATGCGGCAGGTGGTGGACGCGGCGGCGAAAAATCACGTGGCGATCGAACTGAACGACCGGTACAAACTGCCCGGCGCGGCGTTCGTCAAGCTGGCGAAGGCGGCGGGATGCAAGTTCACCTTCGGCACGAATAATGCGGGTCCGGACGATCTGGGGCGCAGCGAATACGGCCTGAAGATGATCGACGAGTGCAAGCTCGTATGGTCGGATTTCTTCCTGCCGGGCGCGTGGTGGCCGAAGGCGACGGAGCGCAAGGGTCGACCTGCTGAAAGCGTGAAGGGTGTGACAAACTAGTCTAGTGATCGGTCGTACGATTTCGCATTATCAGGTTATCGAGAAGCTGGGCGCGGGCGGGATGGGCGACATCTACAAGGCCCAGGACGCGCGGCTGCATCGCATGGTGGCGATCAAGGCGCTGACCAATGCCAGCGCGGGCGATTCGCGACCGGCGGCGCCGATTCATCCAGGAGGCGCAGGCGGCGTCAGGGCTGAATCACCCCAACATCATCACGATTTACGACATCGTCTCGGAGGACGACTCCGAGTACATGGTGATGGAGCTGGTGTCGGGGAAGACGCTGGCCGATTTGATTCTGCCGGGCGGCGTCGGCGTGGCGAAGACGCTGCAATACAGCACGCAGATGGCGGACGCACTGCGGGCGGCGCACGCGGCGGGGATCGTGCACCGCGATCTCAAGCCGGGCAACGTCATGGTGACGGATTCGGGGCTGGTCAAGATTCTGGATTTCGGCCTGGCGAAGATCAATGTGGCGCACGGAACTGACCGAGGAGACGCAGACCATCGGGGCGGCGCCGCTTACGGTGGAGGGCTCGATTCTGGGGACGGTGGCCTACATGTCGCCGGAGCAGGCGCAGGGCAAGAAGGTGGACGCGCGCAGCGACATATTCTCGTTCGGCGTGGTGATGTACGAGATGCTGACGGGGACGAAGGCATTTCCGGGAGAATCGGCGATCACCACGCTGACGGCGATCTTGCGGGACGAGGTCAAGCCGATCACGGAACTGGTGCCGGACGCACCGTCGGAGCTGGTGGAGATCATCACGCTGGCGCTGCGGAAGGACTCCAAGGATCGCTGGCAGAGTACGCAGGTGATGTACACGGTGCTGGCGGCCCAGAAGGCGAAGTTCGATTCGGTCATCATGAGCAATCCGGGCTTCCTGCCTCCCGTGGGAAGACCGGCTTCGCAGCCGCCGATGCGGCCTCCGTCGCAGATGCCGGCGCCAGGGCAGAGTAACGCGCCGGTGCCGCCGGCCAAGAAGTCGCGGAAATGGGTATGGATCGCGATCGGCTTGAGCTTCGCGTATTGGGGAACCTGCGGCCGGTCGCGAGACAACAACGTACGCGTACGCAGGAAGGTGGACATTCCCGGGCTGTCCATCGAAACATCTCCTGCGCCTCCGGGCGCGCCCGATGCGCCCGTCCCGGCGAAAAAAGGCTCGAGCGTGCTCACCAACCAGAGCATCATCGATCTGGTAGGCGAAGAGGTACCGGCAGCCGTGATCATCGGCCACATACGAGCGTCGAAGACGAAGTTCGATCTTTCGACCGCGGAGATCATCCGGTTATCCAAGGCAGATGTGCCCGAGTCGGTGATTGAGGCGATGCGCAATCCGACCGCCAAGGTCCCTGCGCCTGCGTCGGCGCCGGAAACACCGCCGCCGCCCGCGGTTCGCGCGGCGGATGCGCGGATGGTGCCGGTGTTGGGCGGCGTGCCGTTTGAAATCACGTTGACCGAAGAGGTGCCGAACGATCCGGCGGAGGGACTGCCGCTGCATTTCCAGTCGGCTAAGGACTATAAGGTGGATGGCGCGGTGGTGATCGCGAAGGGCGCGGCGGTTACGGGCGAGATCCTGCCGGGCAAGAAGGGAATCCTGGGGCGCGGTAAGGCGATGTTCCGGCTGATCGCGGTGGACGCGGTGGATGGGAGCAAGCTTCAGATTAAGGCGTCGCCGGGACGGAGTGCGGACAAGAACGAGAGGAATATCGAGCCGCCTGGACATCGGGGGAAGGAGTCGCTGGCTCCGGCGGGCAGTACGTACCTGGCGTACTTCGAGGGCGACCAGACGGTGGCGGTGAAGAAGTAGGACGGAATACGGTAGTGGACTGACCGGGAGGCGCGTCCTACTTCAATTCGGACATCATGCCGGGCAGGCTCCACTGCATCTGCATGCTGGTGGGGGCCCAGCCGAATTCGGCGGTCATGACCGTGCCGACGTCATTCTGACTCTTGCCTTCGCGGATCAGGCCGGCCGCGCGATTGCGTAGTTTCTCGACGTTGTTGCGGTAGGCGAGCAGGCCGGCTTTGTTCGTGACGGCGCCGTGGCCGGGGATCACGGTATCGAAATCCAGCTTCATGGCATTGTCCAGAGTTTTGGTCCATTCCACGACGCTGCCGCCGCCCGGGTAATCGATCAGGGGCGTGGTTCCCGCCATCATATCGCCGGTATGGATGGTGCGCAGGGCGGGGAAGTAGATGATGGCGTCGCCGTTGGTGTGGCCGCGGCCGAAGAACTTTGCGCGGACCTCTTTGCCGCCGAGGAAGACGGCGCTTTCGTCGGTGAACGTCACGCGCGCGGGCAGTACTCCGGCCGGGGCATTGGACTGGAGGTGATTGACGATATTGGCGCGCGCATTGGCCGTGGAGATGATTTCGGCGGTGGGCAGGAATTTGGCATTGCCGCCGCTGTGATCGGCGTGGTAATGCGTACTGAGGATGTACTTCACCGGCAGGGGCGTCACGGTCTTGATCTGGGCCACGATGTCGTCGTGATTCTGCTCGAACTTGTCGTCCACCAGGATCACGCCCTCGCTGGTGACATATACGGCGACGTTGCCGCGCCGCCGCCCTCGATGACGTAAAGGTCGTCCTTCACTTTGTTGGTAGTCGAGTTTCGGAGGGGGCGCCTGGGTTTGGGTGAAGGCGATCCAGCAGCCGGCGAAGAGCAGGCCAGCGGTGCAAAGTCGTGCGAAGAATGTCCGGCTCATGTGGGGACACTATATCAGAGACCCGTATATGGACGCCAAACCGCTAAGCCGTCCGAATGCTAGAATCGTAAATTCACATGGCCAAATCCATAGCTGAACTGCAAGAAATCGCCAAGCGTTGTACGGCGTGACATCGTCGAGATGATCACCGCCGCAAAATCGGGGCATCCCGGTGGATCGCTGTCGGCGGTCGAACTGGTGGTCGAACTCTACTTCAATCACATGCGGATCGACCCGGCGAACCCGAAGTGGGCGGATCGCGACCGCTTCATCCTTTCCAAGGGACACGCGGCGCCGGTGCTCTACAGCGTGATGGCGGAGCGCGGATACGCCGATACGCCGAAGGACAAGCTGAACACGCTGCGGAAGTTCGGGAGCGTGTTCCAGGGTCATCCGGACATGCGCTTCATTCCCAGCCTGGAAGCCTCCACCGGCTCGCTTGGCCAGGGGCTGTCGCTCGGGTTGGGAATGGCGCTGGCGGCGCGGCTGAACGGAAGTCCATCGCGCACCTTCGTGATGCTGGGCGATGGCGAGATTCAGGAGGGCCAGATCTGGGAAGCGGCCATGGCGGGAGCATTCCACAAGGCGGACAACCTGGTTGCGATCGTGGACAACAACCGGATCCAATTGGATGGCTTCGTCGCCGACATCATGGCGGTGGATCCGCTGGCCGATAAGTGGCGGGCATTCGGGTGGCACACGCTGGAGATCGACGGTCACAGTTTTGAAGCCATCGAGGGCGCGCTGGCGGAGGCCGCGGCCACCAAGGGCAAGCCGACGTGCATTGGTGGCGCACACCATCAAGGGGAAGGGCGTATCGTTCATGGAAAACAATCCGAAGTTCCATGGCGTGGCGCCGACGCAAGAGGAATTGAAGCTGGCCCTACAGGAGTTGAACTAAGCATGCCTGCCGAAACGAAGCCAAAATTTGAAATCAAGCTGGGCGCTGCCACCCGCGAAGCCTTCGGGCGTACGCTGGTGGAACTGGGGCGTGAGAACAAGGACGTAGTGGTGGTGGACGCGGATCTTTCGAAATCCACCATGACCACGTATTTTGCCAAGGAATTTCCCGACCGCTTCTTCTCCTGCGGCATCGCCGAAGCCAATATGGTGGGCGTGGGCGCAGGTCTGGCGATGGCCGGAAAGATTCCGTTCGTCGCCAGCTTCAGCGTGTTCGTGATGAACAAGGGTTTCGAGCAGTTGCGCATCGGCGCGGCCTACGGGCGCTCGAACCTGAAGGTAGTGGGGACGCACAGCGGCATCTCGATCGGCGAAGACGGGCCGTCGCAGATGAGCGTGGAAGAGATCGGCCTGGCGTGCTCGCTGGCGGGTTTTGTGGTGATCGCGCCGGCCGACGAGCTATCGACCAAGGCTCTGGTGCGCGCCGCGGCGGCGTATGATGGGCCGGTGTTCATTCGGACCGGGCGGCCGAAGGCGCCCGTGGTTTATGCGGCGGATCAGAAGTTCGAGATCGGCAAATCGGTCGAAGTGGCGGCCGGCAAGGATATTACACTGATCGCCAACGGGCTGCTGGTGGCGCAGGCTCTGCTGGCGGCCGACCTGCTGGAAGCGGAGGGCGTGTCGGCGCGGGTGATCGATATGCACACCGTGAAGCCGCTGGATCGCGATGCGATCGGCCGCGCGGCGGCGGAGACCGGTGCCATCGTGGTGGCCGAAGAGCACCTGGTGGACGGCGGACTCGGCGTGCGCGTGGCGCAAGCGGTGGCGGAAACCACTCCCTGCGTGAT
Organism: uncultured Solibacteraceae bacterium; assembly: GCA_963792055.1. GTDB lineage: Bacteria > Acidobacteriota > Terriglobia > Bryobacterales > Bryobacteraceae > Solibacter. Next base: position 757,432 of record CAWBUV010000016.1, read on the forward strand.
GGAGTTTGTGGGGATACACGACCGCTATGCGGAAAGCGGCAACCCCGACGAGATGCTGGAGAAATACGGCCTGGTGGCGCGCGATATCGCGGCGGCTGCGCGGAAGGCGTTGGCGCGCAAGCGCTAGCCGCCCCATGGTGGACGCGGGATCGCTAGCGGAGATCTTCCTTCAGCAGAGCCCGGCCTGCCAGTGGATTGTCTCGACGGACGGCGCATTCGCACGGGTGTACGGCGACCCGCAGACCCTGTTCGGCCGTAGCGCGGCGCAGCTTTTGGGGCGAGTGCCCGCCGATGTGCTGGGTCCCGATGAGGCCACCGCCTGGCGAGGGAGGTTTACGCGCGCGCTCAACGGCGAGATGCTGCGGCTACGCGAGCGGCGGGCCAACGGCACGTGGTACGTCACGGTATTCCCGCTTCGAGTCGAAGGAGAGACTCAGTTCGCCGGCGGAATTGCGCGGGAGATCACGCCCTGGTCCGCCGCCGAACAGGAGTTGCGGCACACCGTACTGGGCGCACTGAAGGCGCAGGAGTTCGAACGCACGATGGTGTCCAAGTTCCTGCACGATTCGGTGGGCCAGAATCTCACGGCGCTGGGACTGCAACTGGATTTGATCCGGATGGACCTGGAAAGCATCTCGCCGGAAACCTGCGGGCGCATCGGCGATATTCAGAAACTGCTGGAAGAGATGATGGAAAGCGTGCGGGAGTACAGCTACGAACTGAATCCCTCGACGGTGGAACGGGCCGGACTCCGGCCGGCGCTGGACCGGCTGGTTTCACGGATTCGGACGCGCTTTTCAGGGTCGCTGCGGGTGAATGTGGATCCCTCGTTGAAGCTGGATCCAAAACTGGCGAGCGCGCTGTACCAGATCCTGCAGGAGGCGGTGGAGAACGCGGTGCAACATTCGGGTTGCTCGGCGATCGAAATCGCGGTAAAGTCCACACGTACCGGCACGGTGTTGGAGGTGCGCGATAATGGGCGGGGCTTCGATCCCGCGGACCTGGTGTCCGGCCGGAGCGGACTGGGACTGCTGAGCATGGAGCACTATGCCGCGCAGGCCGGGCTGGAACTGACGATCACGAGTACGCCGGAAACGGGAACCACGGTGCGGGCCGCGACGCCGGAAGCCGGCGAGAAATAACTATGCCGTTCGACATTGTTCTTGTCGATGATCACAAACTGGTTCGCGATGGTGTGAGAACGATCCTGGAGCGCGGGGCGGAATTTCACGTCGTAGGGGAGGCGGAAAACGGCGCCGACGCCGTGCAACTCTGCAAGAAGACCTCGCCGGACCTGGTGCTGATGGATATCGGGCTGCCGGGAATGAACGGCATCGAAGCCACGACGGAGTTGCTGCGCCACTGCCCCGGCGTGAAGATCGTGATTCTCTCGATGTACGACGACGAGAACTCGGTGGTGAGCGCGATCCGCAGCGGCGCGCGCGCGTTCGTGCTGAAGAAGGCGTCCTCGGGCGAACTGCTGGATGCCCTGCGCACCGTGGCGCGCGGCGGCAGCTACCTGAGTTCGCAGGTTTCCGACCGGCTGCTGCAACGGATTCAGCGCGGCGACCTGGATACGCACGATCGCAGTCCGCTGGAGTCGCTGTCGCCGCGCGAACTGCAGGTGCTGCGCCTGGTTGCCGAGGGTAAGACCAGCAAGGATATCGCGGTGCTGCTGGATCTCGGGCTGCAAACGATACGAAGTTACCGTAAGACGATGATGAAGAAACTCGGCGTGAACAACGTCGCCGGGCTGACCCAGCTTGCGCTCGCCGCAGGCATTACGCACTGGAACAAACCCGATGCTAACTCCCTGGGGTGACTTTGCCGTCGCCGACGCGCACGTCCACTTTTTTTCCCGAAAGTTCTTCTCCGTACTGGGTTCGCAGGCGGGCAAGACGGCTGAGCAGGTGGCCGCAGCCGCAGGCTGGGAACTGCCGGCGGAAGATCCGGCGGAACTGGCCGCGCGTGGGCGGCGGAACTGGACGGGCACGGCGTGGCGCGCGCCGCGCTGATCGCCAGCGTGCCGGGCGACGAGGCGTCAGTGGAGCGCGCGGTGGCCGAGTTTCCCGACCGGTTCTTCGGGTACTTCATGGTGAACCCGTTGGAGGAAGGCGCCGTGGAGCGGGTGCAGATCGCGATGCGCTGCGGGTTGCACGCAGTTTGCCTGTTCCCGGGCATGCACCGCTACTCGTTGCAGGATGCTCGCGCCGAGGCGGTAATTCAGGCGGCGGCGGCCTACAGCGGCCGCGCGGTGTTCGTGCATTGCGGCGTGCTGACGGTGGGGATCCGCAAGAAGCTGGGACTGCCTTCGCCCTTCGATATGCGCTTCTCCAACCCGCTGGACCTGCACGCCGTGGCCCTGCGCTATCCGCGGCTGACCTTTCGTGCTGCCGCATTTCGGCGGGGGCTTCCTGCGGGAGGCGCTGATGCTGGCCGACCTGTGCCCGAACGTCTATCCTGGATACGTCCAGCAGCAATTCGTGGATGCGATATGAAGGGCTGGATCTGAAGACGGTGTTCCGCCGCGCGCTGGATGTAGCTGGGCGCGCAGCGCCTGCTCTTCGGAACGGACTCCTCGTATTTTCCGCGCGGCTGGAATTACGCGATCTTCGAAGCGCAGACGCGGGCGATGCTGGATCTGGGGATCAGCACCGCGGACGCGCGGCTGATCATCGGAGAGAACTTGCCGCGGTTGTTTGAAGCGTAATCTTGATGGTATGCAACGCCGCACGTTTCTCGCCTCCGCGCTCGCACTGCCCGCCGTTCGCGGCTCCCGGGCTGCCGCCAGGTTCGACCTCGCCGCCATCGAGCGTCCCCGTGTGCTGAAGGCCGCGAACCGATATCTGGGCGAAGCGCCGGTTACGGTCACCGCGTCCGCCAGCCCGCGCAGCGCCGGGGGCAGGCACGATTTCTTCAGCGAAGGCGACTACTGGTGGCCCGACCCGGCGAATCCCAAAGGGCCGTACATCCAGCGCGACGGCATGACCAATCCCGATAACTTCGTGGAGCACCGGCGCGCCATGATCCGGCTCTCAGCCTGGCGGTGCCCGCGCTGGCCGCGGCGTACAAGCTCACCGACGAGCGCAAGTACGCCGACATGCCGCCCGTGCACCTGCGCGCCTGGTTCGTCGACGAAGCCACGCGGATGAACCCGAACCTGCAATACGCGCAGGCCATACAGGGGCGCTTCACCGGGCGCGGCATCGGCATCATCGACACGCTGCACCTGGTGGAAGTCGCGCGCGCGGCCTGGCAGACTCGATCATGAAGCCGCCGACCTGGCGGGCGTGAAGGAAGCTGGTTCGCGGCTTACATCGAGTGGATGACCACGCATCCGTACGGCATCGCGGAGCGCGACGCCAAGAACAATCACGGCACCTGCTGGTGCACGCAGGTGGCGGCGTTCGCGCAACTCACCGGCGACCGGCGAGCAGATGGAGTGGTGCCGCAACCGATTCAAGACCGTGCTGGTTCCCAATCAGATGGCCGCGGACGGCAGCTTCCCGCTGGAACTGGCGCGCACCAAGCCCTACGGCTACTCGCTGTTCAATCTGGATGCGATGGCGATTCTGGTGCAGACGCTGACCACCACGGAAGACAATCTGTGGACGTGGCGCCTGCCCGACGGGCGGGGCATGGCGAAGGCGATGGAGTTCATGGCGCCCTTCATCGCCGACAAGAAGAAGTGGCCCAAGCCGCCGGACGTGATGTACGACAAGGAGTGGCCGGTGCGCCAGCCCAGCCTGGTCTTCGCGGGCGTGGCGCTGGACAAGCCCGAGTACCTCGCGCTGTGGAAGAGGCTGAAGCCGATCCGACGGTGGAAGAAGTGCTGCGCAACTTCCCGGTCCGCCAGCCGGTGTTGTGGCTTTGAACCGGTCGCGCGTCTATTGATCGGAGTTCCAGTTCTTGCCGTTGAACGCGCCGCGCACCATGGCAAATACCATCGGTATGCCGCGCTGTTTCTGTTCCACTTCGAGCGAACGCCACTACCTTGGCGAAGGCATGTAATTCGATGGGAAGCCAGTTGGGTTTCCAGTTCGGCTTCGCTGCGCACTGCCTTATCGATTTCTTCCTTGGGCTTGCCTGCGGCGACCGCTTCGCCGATCGCCAGATGGCTCTTCGTGATCTGCTCATGGATGGGCGAGGCCTCCTTCTGGGCTTCGTCCATGACTTCCTTGACGTCTTTCTTTTGGTCTTTGGTGAGTTTGAGGGCCTCGGACATGCGGTCGAGCCTGGTACCCGCGCTGAAGCCGCCGCCGCCCATATTCATTCCGCCGCCGCCGCGTCCCCCGCCACCGCCACCGCGCTGGGCGAACATCATGGTGGACGCCAGCAGTCCTGCCAGGAGAATCCGAGTCAGCATGGTTATTGCCTCCCCTCGCCCCTGCCGCGCCCGCCACCGCCGCCACCCGGCGTGCCGCCGGAGAACATTCCGGCAATCAGTTCAAACGCCTGTGGTGCTTTGGCCTGCTGATTGGGCTTGAGGATTGCGTATAGCTTGCCGAATGCCTCGGCTTCGATGCTCGTCATGACGGCGCTCGTCCTGGTGTATTCGTCCATGAAATGTTTGAGGTCATCTTCGCTTCCCTTGCACGTAATGTTGTTGGCGATTACGATGCGGCCCTTATTGAGCTGCTCGCGCACCGGGGCGGCCTTTTCCGAGGCAGCGGAGAGAATGGCGACCGCTTGCTCTTTCTGCTCCTTATTGAGTTTGAGCTTTTCGAAGAGCAGTTCGACCCTGGTGAGGCGCCGCGTCTGGATCATCGTACCGCCCATGTCGCCTCCGCCGCCGCCCCTTCCGCCGCCTCTTCCGCCACCGCCTCCCATGCCGCCCATCGCGTTTTCATCACCGCCGGCTTGCGCACAAGCGACACCGGCGGCCACTACTGCCGTTAGCAACAATCGCACCAACATAGAATCTCCAATTTGCGCGAGAAGGCCGGGCACATCAGCGCCACGTGCTCCGCGCTATCCCACCTGAACAGGCTTCCCATCGATTAAATCACGATTTCAGTTGGGATGGAGGGCGATGCTTTTATTCGGTGCGCAGTGCGGTTTGCGGATCGATGCGCGCGGCACGCCGTGCGGGAATCCAGCAGGCGAGCAGCGCGGCGGCGAGGAGCAGGGCGGAGACCACCGCATAGGTGGGCGCGTCGGTCGGCGTGACTTCGAACAGGAGCTTCTTGAGCAGGCGGGTGAGCGCCAGGGCGCCGCCGAAACCGCAGGCCAGGCCGACGCGCCACCAGCACCATGCCCTGGCGCAGGACGGTGGAGAGAATGTCGGACGGTGCGGCGCCGAGCGCAATGCGAATGCCGATCTCGCGCATGCGCTGGCGGACCCAGAGCGCCAGCATGCTGCCGATTCCGGCGACCGCGATCACCAGCGCCAGGGCGGCGAAGAGGCCGAACAACTGGGCGGTGGTCCGCGGCGAGGCCACGGCTTCGGAGCGCGCTTCGTCCAGCGTCTTCACCTTGACCACGGCGGATTCCGGATTGGCCTCCAGTACGGCGCGGCGGACGGCGGGGATCAGCAGCTCCGGATCCGCGGCCGTGCGCACCAGAACGTTGCCGGCGAACGGATCCTGCGCCATGGGACGGTACAACTGTACGGGGGCATCTTCGCGGGGGCCGAATTCGCGCACGTCGCCGACGACGCCGACGATCTCCATGAAGTGCTCGCCATCGAAGGTGATGCGCTTGCCGACGGCGTCCTCATTCTTCCAGGTGCGGCGCGCCAGGGACGGTTCACCAGGATGACAAGGGGAGACTCTTCGGTATCGGAATCGCGGAAGGTGCGGCCGGCGACGAGCGGAATGCCGACAGTGCGGAAGTAATCCGGCGTGACGCGGCGGACCGGATTGCACTGGCGGCATCTCGGTATCGGGACGGTTGTCTCCGAAGGCGCGGAAGCGCAGCGAGCGCCCGCCGCCCGACTGATTGTCGGCGTCCATCGGGAAGCTGGAGGAGACGGCGGCGGAGAGGACGCCGGGAAGGGGCTGGATGCGCTCGAGCAGGCGGCGGGCGGCGACGCGCTGCGACTGGCTATCGGGATACTTGGTGAAGTTGAGGTCGACGCCGACGGCGAATACGTGCTGCGGCACGAAGCCCGGGTCGACGCGCTGTAGTTGGATCAGGCTGTTGACCATGAGTCCGGCGCCGATCAGCAGCATATAGGAGAAGGCCACCTGTGCGGTGATCAGGGCGCTGCGCACCAGGCTGCGGGCTGGCGCGCGGGGCAGATTGCGAGCCTTCATCTTTGAGGGACGCGGCCACGTTGCCGCGCGGTGTGGATGGCTGCCAGGGAGCCGCATAGGACGGTCGTCAAGGTGGCGCAGAGGACGGCGAAGCCGAGCACCCAGCCATCCACCGAGATCTCGCGCGCCCGCGGCGTCAACTGGCCGGCGAAGCTGGTGAGCAGTCCCATGCTGCCATAGGCGAAGGCGACGCCGACGCCGGCGGCGAGCAGGGCGAGCAACAGGCTCTCGGTGAGCAATTGACGGAGCAGGCCTGCCGGCGCCGGCGCCCATCGCGGTGCGGATGGTGAGTTCCCGTTCCCGGCGCGCCATGCGGGCAAGAATCAGGTTGGCGACATTGGCGCAGGCGATCAGCAGAACGAAGCCGCAGCGCCGAGCAGGGTCCACAAGAGCGGCCTCGCCTCGTGCGTGAGCTCTTCGCGGAGTGCGAGAGGCGCGATGCCATAGCCCAGTTGCTGCGGTGTACGACGCGGGATACTCCTTCTCCAATTCGGCCGGCGACGCGAGCCGAGATCGGCGCGCGCCTGATCGAGGGTGACGTCCGGTTTGAGGCGTCCGAAGACGCGCATCATGCGAGCGTTGCGATTGGCGATGAACGCCGGTCGCATGCGGAACGGGCAGGACGTGGTGGTCATGTACACGTCGTTCTCATTGGGATACTGCGGGATTGGCGGGAGCACGCCGATCACGAGGTGGGCGCGATCGTTCATCTGGTACTTCTTGCCGATGATGTTGGGGTCGCCGCGCTCCTGCTTCTTCCAGAACTCGTAGCTCAAGATGAGCACCGGCACGGCTCCCGCCTGTTCGTCCTCCGGCTCGAAGGTGCGTCCCAGAACGGGTTGCACTCCGAGGAACTGGAAGAATCCGGCCGAAACCACGCCGGTGCGGACGCGGTGAGGCTCGGTCCCGCCGAGCAGGGTGAAGGTCATGGCGTGGTACTCCACGAGTGCGCTGAGGCTGCGATTTCTCTGCCGGTAGTCGTTGATATCCGAGACGGAGAAGGGCATATCGGTGACGCCGGCCCTGGCGGCCTGCTGGCGCAGAATCACCAACTGGTTGCCGTGAGCGTAAGGCAGCGGGCGCAGGAGGACCGAGTTGACCACGGAGAAAATCGATGTGTTGGCGCCGATGCCGAGTCCCAGGATCAGGACCGCAGCGAGGGTGTACCCGAGATTCTTGCGCATCATTCGCAAGGCAAAGCGTGTATCGTGGGCCAGCACGCTGACGTGCTCGCGCGGCGCCATGCGAACGATGTCGGTGATGGTGGTCCACCACATGCGGACGATGCCGATGCTGTCCTGCCGGCGGGCGGTCGCTACGCGCTGCTGGCGGAAGGTGGCTTCCATATCGTCACCGAACTCGCTGCGGAAATCGAACGGCAGAATGCGCAGCAGGCCGCGGTAGAAGCGGTCGGCGAACGACTCATTCGGAATCGACATATTTCCTCCCCGTACGCTGGTTTGAACGCCTTCAGCAATCGCTTACTGCGCGCTCGCGCGAGCAGTTTTTCCATCCGTATGGCTTCGACCACGGCCACCTGCCGGCCGTCTTCGGTCAGCCGGTAGTAGCGCCGCCGCTGAGTCATCGTCTTCCACGGGGCGGTGGCGTGATTCCACAATCAGGCCATCGCCCAGCAGCCGCTTGATGATTCCATAAAGCGTTCCGGTGACTGAGCTGCACTTCACCGGCGGTCTGCTCTTCTACTTCCTTCAAGATCGCGTATCCGTGCTTTTCGCCATCGGCCAGCGTGATCAGCACGTTGAACATGGCCGCGGTCAGCGGCGCATGGGACTCGGACATGATCCCTCCCTTTGAGGTACGTCGCCTTAAACTATAGCGTCAGACGACGTATCTGTCAAAAGGTTTGGTGTAGCATAAAAGGATGAAGATTTTGGCACTGGCACTTGCCTTGATGGTTCCCTGTTTGGCCGCCGGGTCGGAGGGCAAAACCATGGGTAATCCGAACGCACCGCTGCGGATGGACCTGTGGGACGATTTCACCTGCCCGCATTGCAAAATGCTTCACGATCAGCTTATGCCGAGGATCATCGCGGACTACGTGACGCCGGGCAAGGCTTATTTGGTTTTCCATGAATTTACGCTGACCGGACAGGGACACGAGCATTCCCGGACGGCCTCGATGTACGCCGCGGCGGCGGCGCGGATCGGTAAGTATCAGCAGGTGGCCGACGCGCTGTTCCAAACCCAGTCCTCATGGGCCATCAGCGGCAAGGTGTGGGAAGCCGTCGCTCCGGTGCTCACTCCGGCGGAGCAGAAGAAGGTGCTGGCATTGATGACCGATCCTTCGATAAACGCGGACGTGCAGCGCGATCTGGAAGAAGGCATGGCCGCGCACGTGGACCGCACTCCCACGCTGGTGATGACGCGTAAAGGCAAGCAGACCCCGTGGAGCAGTTGGGGGGACTACGGCCTGTTCAAGAGCATGGTGGACCTGCTGCTCAGCAAGTAAAAACGTACAATAACAGATATGAAAATTCTTGCGCTCGCGCTTGCTGCGCTGTTGCCGTGCCTGGCGGCCGGCCCCGATGTGGATAAAGGCAGAGCGATGGGTGACCCTGCCGCTCCCATGCTCTTCGAGTTGTACAGCGACTTCGGTTGTCCGGCCTGCAAGAACCTGCACGAAAACGTGCTGCCTTCCATCATCCGGGACTTCGTAGCAACGGGCAAAGCATACCTGGTTTTCCGCGAGTTTCCGCTCAACATACCGGCGCATGTGTACTCGCGTCCGGCCGCGGCAATCGCTGTGGCTGCCGCCCGCATCGGCAAGTATCAAACCGTGAGCGACGCGCTCTTCCGTACCCAGCAATCCTGGACTACGAGCGGCAAGGTTTGGGAGAGCGTTGCCGGCGCCTTGACCCCCGAGGAACAGAAAAAGGTGCAGGCGCTTGCCAAAGACCCGGCGGTGCTCGCCGAAGTACAGCGGGATGTGGACCGGGGGGCGAGGGTCCCCATCAATCAAACGCCAACCCTGTTGATCACGTACAAGCTGAAACAGCAGCCATGGGCGAATTTCACAGACTACAGCTTGTTCCGTGGTTATATTGATGGCCTTCTCAAAAAATAGGATCCTCAAAATCGCAGCCGTCGTGCTGCGTGTCGCACTGGGCGTCATCTTCATTTATGCCGGGTACGTCAAGTTGTCAGAGCCGTGGCAGCTCTTTGCCGCCGGTATTGCGGATTATGAAGTGGTGCCGATGTGGGCGGCCAAATTTCTGGCGCATGTGCTGCCCTGGTTTGAAGTACTGATCGGCCTCCTGCTGATTGCGGGCCGCTGGTTCCGCACTGCCACGGTGAGCACGTCTCTGTTGTTGTTGGTTTTTTTCAGCCTCATGGTGCGTGCCTTCGCCGGGGGCAAAGAGATCAACTGCGGCTGCTTCGGACCCAATGAACTCATCTCCTGGAAGACGCTGGTGCGTGACGGGTCGATGCTGGCGGCCTCGCTGTTTCTGACGGTAATCGCCTTCCGCAACCGGCGGAAGCCGGCGTGAGTAACGTAAGGCGCCGCGAACTGGAATATCACGAGAAGTTGTATTCCGGATTCGCACAGGAGCACTTCGCCCGGCCGGCGGTCCGCGCGCTGCGCGCCCATATGGTGCGGCGTATCCTGAGGCGCACGGGAGCGGGCAGGAACTCGCGGGTGCTTAGCCTGGGGTGCGGAATCGGCGATACAGAACTGCTGCTGGCGCCGCATGTGGGCCACATTACGGGGATCGATCTCTCGCCGGCGGCGATTCGCCAGGCACGGGAAGATGCTGCGACGCTCAAAATTCGTAATGCCCGCTTCGAGCAGGGCACGCGGGTGGAAGGGCGCTTCGATGTCGCGATTGCGATCTTCTTTCTGCATCACCTGCCGGATGCGGAACTGATGGCGCTCCCCCACCGGCTGCGGCAACAGCTTACCGCCCGCGGCGTATTCTATTCGCTCGATCCAAGCCGGCGGCGTCTATCGGGCACGATCGGGCGGCTTTTGGTTCCGAAGCTGATGCAGCGCTACCAGACGGATGACGAGCGCGAACTGGGCGCCAAGGAAACGGCGTCACTTTACCGCACTGCGGGTTGGAAGACAGAGCTGTCGATGTACGACTTCGGGTCATCGCCCCTCGCCGGCCTGCTTCCGGGGTGGGGCGCGGGCTACCGTGTGGCGAGAAGCCTGGACGATGCCATCCTGCGTGTGCCCGGGATGGCCCGGTGGGGCAGTAACTTTGAATTGATCGCGCGGCGGTAGGTGGCGAAAGCCTCGGAGTGCCGGGCGCCCTTCAGCCTCTCTTCAGCAGTTTCTCGGTGAGCGACTCGTGATCGGGCGCGAACTGCTCGGCCGCGCCGCGCAGATAAGGCCGGAATTCCCGCGACCAGTAAGCGAAGAAACCGGTGCGGCCGATCTCCCCGAGCGAAGCCGTGTAGTGATCCAGAATCGTATCGCCCAGAACGCGCCCGGTGCGGCGCACAGCGGAGCGGGCGGCGCGTGACAGCCACAAGACATTGGCGGGAACATGGGCCACCGTGGAAACCGCGAGCAGCGAGGACACGACGAAGACCGATCTTCCCTGCTGGCGCGCGGTGCTTTGCAATTCCTCCCAAACGCTTTCGATACGTTCCAGTGCCGGTACCTTCCTGGGCGGGATGTTGGTCAGTTCGTGCTTGAGCTGTTCCCATTCCCGGCGCAGGCCGGCAATGTCCACCGGCGGCATGTTCAGCGTGGTTGCCATATGATCGCTGGTCTTTTCCAGGCCGAGCAGCACCTGGTCCATGGTTTCGAAGCGGGAATCGCGCTCGAGCAGTCCCTCTTCCTTCAGGGCATCGGCGATTTCCAGAATCAGTTTGCGGCCGCCGCCTGTGGCATCGGCGAGCGCTGCCAGCACCCAGACGGGCGAAGCATGGAAGGCCAGGATGCCGAGCAGTTCGATGCCGTGACTGGCGGTGCGTTTGAGGAGGAAGTCCTCCGCGAGGCGTCCCTCAGACGGGTACACACCTTCCACCTGTCCGACCTCCTCGATCAGGAAGCGCAGCGCCACTTCGACCATGGTTCGATACAGCGTGGTCCGGCGCACGCTGGCGGGCAGCGCCACGTTGCCGATTTCACGCAGCAATCCGCCGGAAAGCGCCCCCAGGGAACGGATGGCCCGCTCGGGCAGCGACAGAAGGTACTTGTAGGGAGGAGCCGAACTCACACTTTGAGTATAAGTGCCGATGTGATCAGCGCAGGTCGATGGTGGCGGTGGGGCTCGATGCTTCGCCGGATCGGAATGTGACGGGTACGGTGGCGGCGCGCGGCACACCCCCGGGGATACAGACGTTGACCTGTGTGATGCCGGCGTAGACCAGGCCGGCGAACGTGGCGGCGCATGGTGGCGCGTCGATGCCTCCGATATTCATGGTCCACGCGGCTGGAGCGGGGTATGGCGGACCGGGGGGCAGGCGGCCGTCGTCCACGGCCGGTGTGGGAACGCCATCGCCCGTCACATAGAAGGTCACCACGGAGCCGGGCGAGGGCGGGACGAAATCACCATTACAGGAGATGACCCCGCCTGCGGTGGCATTGATCGCCAATGCGACGGAGGGCTTGTTGGGGCAGGAGAAGATTCCCAGCGCGGCCGCGTCCACCGGTACCGCGACCGGCGCGGTGAGGGTCCCCTGGTATTCCACCTGTACGCGCGCATTCTCGCGTACCACGTAGGGCACGATGGCGCTCACTTGTCCGGCGGAAGCATAAATCATGGGTGCGGGTGCGCCATCGAAGAGCACGCGGGTCTCGCCGACGCTGGGGGGGAGCCGGCCATCCGTGTACTGCGCCGCTGCCAGCGCGGTGGGGCCGAGTCCCGTGCCAAAAATGGTGACGATTTCCCCGGGCGCCACGGGGCCGGGGCGAAAGGTCGCGGCATTGACCACGCCATTAAGCGCGATTGTTCCCGCGGACACCTTGCCGATATTGACGAAGGCCGGTTCCTGATTCGATGTAAGGCTGAGCGGGTACGTCTTGGTGACGCCGTCGATAGTGACTTCGATATCGTAATCGCCCAGGAAGGCGCGCGTACGGAAGACACCGTCGGCGGCGGTAACGCCGCGCGTGTCGGTCCACCACTGACGGTAGATCAGATCGTTCCACGCGTCGTAATTTGGCTTAGTGGACCAGTCGCGACGGATCATGGCGGCGGAAGGCTTCCAGTGCGCGCCCTCCCAGAATCCCCAGATCATGAAGCCCTTCATGGCGGGGTGGCTGAAGCAGATGGTCAGGAAGTCGCGGGTGTAGTCGGCCTGTACCTGCTCATCGGCCACGGAAACGTCGAATTCGGTGACTTGCAGATCTTTGCCGAAGGCGGCGAATTGATCGATGAGTTCGAGTACGCGCGATGGCGGCGTCAGGTTGGAATCGAAGTGGGATTGCAATCCGATGCCGTCGATGGGCGCTCCGGCGTCGAGCATGCTTTGGATGATGCGGGCGTAACCGTTGATGTGCTGCAGATCGTAGCCGCCGGATTCCAGGATGCTGTAGTCGTTGATGTATAGCTTGACGCCAGGGTCGGCGGCGCGGGCCTGGCGAAACCACGAGGTCATCTCGGAATCGCCGAGCACCGCCTGCAGATCCTTATTGGTGTAGGGCTCGTTGAGTATGTCCCATTCGGTGACCTTGCCCTTGCTGTACGCCATTACGTCGGCGATGTGTTTGTTGACGCGCGCCCGCAGGGCAGTGGCGTCGACGGGATTGGCCTTCAGCATGTTCTGCACGTCGGTAGGCAGATAGGTCGCCGAGGGCCAAATGACATTGTGGCCGCGCACCATGGAGAAGCCGTTGGCGGCGAACCAGGGCAGCATGTAGTCGGCCTGCGCGCGGCCCCAACTTTCGAAGGGAGGCCATTTCAACACGTTTTCGGTGACCGCCTTGTTGAACAGTTTCTTGAGGGCGCTGCGGTAGTTCTGGCCATCGGCGCCGGGGTTCTGAAGAATATCGCCGGCCACCGCGGTGCCAAAGCCGAAGGCGTGGCGGTTCATCTTTACGTGTACCTGGGCTCCGGGGATCGGCTTTCCCGTTGTCGTCCCTGACTACGACGGCGAGATCGCCCTTGCGGTAGCGGTCGATACGCGCCGCGGCGGCGGCGCGCCACGGGGCATCGGCGGCCCGTTCGGCATACGGCCAGGTGGAAAGCCCGAGTTGGGAGAACGGAATGCCGGGACCGTAGTCCATGATGCTGAGGCCGCCGATTTCGATTTCCTGGTTGGGGAAAGTGACCCAGAAGCTGAAGTTGTAGGCATTGGCCGCGTAGGTTTCGGCCATCGTGAACGGAACTTCGAACAGCTTCCAATCCGAAGCGGAGGCAGCGGTGTACGTTACGGACTTGGTGTAAGGAGAATCGTTGCGCTCGAGGACAAAGCTGGTGAAGCCACGGCCAGCGGGTGAGGCGGTAGTACGCATCCAGAAGCTGACGGCGACGACGTCGTCCTGCCTGGCGGCCAGGGTGGAGAAGCATCGCGGGCGGATGTCCCAGGCGTTAGCAGTCGCGGACACGGCGCCGGTCTTCACATGGAGAGCGCGGAGGAAGGGCATGCCGCTGACGGCGACGGTGGACAGAGTCCCGGCGCCGTCGATGCGGTTGAAGCAGGAAAGGGGATCGCCGGGGACCAGCGACGAAGGGTCGGCCAGCGCGGCGGCGGCCCAAAAGAGAGTTACGAGAACGGCGCGGGCGAGCATAGCGAACCAATATAGTAGCGGCTGGCCACCCGGCTCGCGAGGCCGGCAGGATTACGCGGCCATGGGAGACGGGACAGGCACCAGGGTGCGGAGCTCCAGCCGCATTCCTTCGAACAAGTGGATCAGGCTGGAAACATCGACGCCGGACAGGCCCAGCCGGAATAAAACGATGCGGAGTTGAACACTCACCAGGGTAACGGCAAACATCATTCTGCGCTGAAACAGGAGAGAGGCAAGCTCCGGTCGGTCATAAGACGAGTGCGCCAGGATCAAACGCAACGCGGCAGCGACGCGATCGAAATCCGCCTGGAGCATGTCGAGATATCCGCGGAAGGCTTGTACTCGCTGGCGGCGCAGCCTGCTTGCCATTTGCGGAGTGAAACCCTGCTGTGAGCACAGGAACTGGAAATCGGCTTCTTGCAGGAGGCGCAGCATCGGGCGATAGCGGTCCGTGGAAAGATCGTTCAGCCACTCCGTGGTGACGGGAAGTATCTGATGGTCGGCGCCCAACCGGCTGACCAGAAATAGAACGCCCAGCGTCAGGCTCAAAATCAGAAACGTTGTGGTGGCGGCACTTAGAGGCAGCGTCATCTATTCCAGTGTGGGGTAGAACAGAACTCCAGGAAAAGATAACAGAGTACCGGAGAGGTACTGCGGCCTACCGAAGTTAACGTTTCGAGTTTACCGTAGCGGACGTTGGTCTACATGAGTATGGTGCACGGAAACAGCAGTGCGGCGACAGTCCCAGGGGTACCCCGGCAGGTATAGAACTAGCGGGATTCGGGAGGCGCCGGAGGTTTCTCGATCGCAGTTACCTTGCCGTCCTGCAGTTTGACCTGGAAGGTCCCGGCCTTGCCCCGGTAGGTGAGGAACTTTTGCGTTCCGTCGCTGATCGCCATGGAGTACGGGCCGAACCGGTGCATCAGCTCATCGTAGGTGATCCCGACGTCGATCGCGCCTGCATCTTCCCAATTCGATGCTTGCGCAGGCACAGTCTTGGCCGCCGCTGTCAACGGTGTCTGTGCTGCGGGCCCTGTGGCCGCCGCGGAGGGCTGTTCGGACGCACCGGGGGACTGCGACTTGAGTGCTTTTTCCATGCTGCCGGCGAGTCCGCTCAAGGACTTGCCGACGCCCCGGGCGGGTGCCGCCGTGGTTGCCGCGCGCGCCGCGCCCAGGCCGGACTCCATGATCGCCTGTCCGGCGGCAGTGCCCGACATGGCCATCCAGAGCGAAAATGAAATCGGCAGAAATGCAATCGATCGGGCCATTTCAACGTACCTCACGCGACAGTTTGGCATGGACAGGTTCGTACGTCACTGCTGCCCATCGTTAACTCAGTCCCGGCATCCGCCTCATGGACGCCTCCCCATTCCAGCCAATTCCATCTCCCTCCCCGTGCGCATGCGAAAATAGTAGTTTGAAGATCGTATCCACTGGTATCTATTACGCACTTGCACTTTGCGCGGCCGGCGCGCCTGGTCGGCTGGCTGGCCAGTCCGTGGTTTGCGGCCCCCATGATCTTGCTGGCCCTTTTCTGTCTCTATTTCTTCCGTGACCCGGACCGCGAGATTCCTACCGGTCCGGTGGCCGTTTCGCCTGCCGATGGCAAGGTGGTCGCCATCCAGCCGGAAGGCGGCCTCAACCGGATGAGCATTTTTCTCAACGTGTTCGACGTCCACGTGAACCGTACCCCCATCGGCGGTGTCATCGAGAAAGTGCATTACCAGCAGGGCCAGTTTCTGGTAGCCAGCCGGGAAGAATGTTCGCGCGATAACGAACAGAATATCGTCACGGTCACCGGCGACGGCACGACCGTGATCTTCAAACAGATCGCCGGACTGATCGCCCGCCGCATCGTCTTCAACCAGAAGCCCGGCGACCGCGTCGCGATCGGCGAGCGCATCGGGCTGATCAAGTTCGGTTCGCGCTGCGACGTTCTGTTCGGGCCCGAATGGGAGATTACGGTCCGGCCCGGCGAGCGTGTTTCCGCCGGCTCCAGCGTAATCGCGCGGCGACGCGATCGGAAGCCCCAATGAGCTCTCAAAGACCGGCTGGTAGACCCCAATTCTCCGGACCGACGGCCCGCGCAAGGCGGCGTATGCGCTGCCGACGCTCTTTACCGCCGGTAACATCTTCCTGGGCTACATTTCCATCCTCCGCTCGTTCCAGGGGGCCATGCAGGCCGCCAACGGAACCGCCGGCGTCTCCGAACACTTCACGGCGGCCGCGCAGGCAATCGCCGCCGCGGTGGTGCTGGACGGGCTGGACGGCCGCATCGCGCGCATGACCAACACCACCAGCGCATTCGGACGCGAGATGGACTCCCTCGCCGACGTGATCAGCTTCGGTCTGGCGCCCGCCGTCCTGGCCTTTGCCTGGGGCGTGCAGTTCATCGAGCCCATCATCGGCGTAAAGGTGCGCGGGCAAATCTTCAATGCCGGCTACTTCATCGCCTTCCTGTTCCTGCTCTGCGGCGCCTGCCGCCTGGCCCGATTCAATGTGCAGGTGAATCCCGATCCCCAAGAATCCCGGCCGCCCCGACCGCAAGTATTTCGTCGGACTTCCCATTCCCGGCCGCCGCCGCCATGGTGTCCGCGGTGGTTTGGGCCAGCGATGCCCAGCCGATTGCGCTGGTGGCCGCTCTGCGTGCTCTGGCTGGGGCTGCTGGCGCTGCTCGGCTTCCTCATGGTGAGCACCTGGCGCTACTACAGTTTCAAGGGAATCAGCATGAGCAAGGCTTATTCGCCGCTCATCATCATCCTGGTGGGCGCGTTCATCTACGGCCTGTGGAATTACGCCCAGCTTCTGTTTCTTGCCATGAGCACCGCCTATGTGGCTAGCGGCATCGTGATCCGCATTGGCGGCATCGTGCGCCGCCGCCTCAGACACGCGCCCCGAAATCCGGAGATCAAGATTGCCTAACCAACCGACGGTTGCCCTCATCGGCAGCGATTCCCTGCTGGCCCGGGAGGTTCGCGACATCGTAGCCACCAGCGGCATCGACCTTGCCTTGCGCCTGGTGGCCGCCGTGGATGAGGAGTCCGGCGCGCTGACGCGGGTCGGCGACGAGCCGAGCATTGTGAACCGGACTCAACGCGGAGAGCCTGCTGGACGCCCGCGCCGTGATTCTGGCCGGCAACGCCGAATCCAGCCGCCAGGCACTGGAACTGCTGGGCGACCCGCCCGATGCGGCGGTGATCGATCTGACTTACGCCGCGGAGGAGCGTCCCGACGCCCGCCTGCGCGCTCCCCTGGTGGAATCGGAAATGAGTCGAAGATCCAGCCGAGGTGGCGGTCCACGTCATCGCGCACCCCGCCGCGATCGCGCTCGCACTGTTCCTGCGCCGCCTGCACGCCAACGATCCGATTCGCAATTCGGTGATTCAGATCTTCGCCCCGGCCAGCGAACACGGCACTCTGGGCGTCCACGAATTGCAGCAGCAGACCGTGAATCTGCTTTCCTTCAAGAACATGCCGAAGGAGGTTTTCGACGCGCAACTCAGTTTCAACCTGCTGGCGCGCTATGGCGGGGAAGCGCCCGTCTCGCTCGAAGAATCCGAAATGCGCATCGAGCGCCACCTTGCCAGCCTGCTGGCGCTGCCCGGCGATGGCGAAGGCGCGCCGATGCCCTCGCTGCGCTTGATCCAGGCGCCGGTGTTTCACGGCTACAGCTTTTCAGCCTGGGTGGAGTTCGTGGACGCGCCGGATATGGAAGCGCTGGAAAGCTCGCTCTCGATCGAATCCATCGAAGTGCGCGGCGGCGATTTCGAACCGCCCACCAATGTCGGGCAGGCGGGACAGGGCGGCATCGCGGTGGGCGCCATCACGCCGGACCGCAATAATCCTGATGCCGCCTGGCTCTGGTTCGTCGCCGACAACGTCCGTCTGGCCGCCGAGAATGCGGTTGCGGTGGCGAGCCAATTGGTATGAGAAACCGGTGCATTGCAATCGCGTCCCTTCGCGATCCTTCTCTCTTGCGCTTCAGCGGATGCGGATACCACGTGTCGGGTCATGGCGACTTGATGCCGAAGACGATGAAGACGATCGCCGTCCCGGCCTTCGGCAATCTCACTTCACGCTACAAACTGGCGCGAACTCTTCCCACGGACGTAGGCCGCGAATTGCTCTCGCGCACAAAGTACGCGGTGGTGGCGGACCCCAATCAGGCCGACGCGGTGCTCAGCGGTACGCTCACGAACTTCGTCGCCTTCCCGACGATTTCGGCGAACGGGCGCGCCACCGTGGTGGAGGCCATCGTCACGCTGCAAGTCACGCTGACCAATCGTGCGACGGGCGAGGTGCTGTACACGCGCACCGGCCGCCGAATTCCGTGAACGCTACGAAATCTCGATCGACCCCGCAGCCTATTTCGACGAAAGCGGAACTGCGATGGAGCGCCTCAGCAAGAGCGTCGCCAGAAGTGTGGTCAGCGGTATTCTGGAGAAGTTCTAATGACTCCCGCACAATTCCAGGCGCGGATCAAAAAGGGAAACGTTCCCGCGGCGACCTTGCTGCTCGGCCCGGAAGCCTACGAGCGCCGCCGCATCAAGGAGGCGCTGCTCGCGGCGGTGCCCGCGGACGCGAGTAAGCCAGCACGATCTCGCGGAAGTCTCGCTGGCGGAAATCCTGGATGACGCGCGTGCTCTCTCTTTGTTCGCCACCGAGCGGCTGATCTGGATTGTGAATGCGGAACTCGCGCTGCCGCGCGGGGCGCGCCGCCGAAGCAGACGACGATGGCGATTCCCCCGGTGCTGCGGGCGGCGGCGACGCAGCACCCCTGGCCGCCTATCTCAAGGACCCCACTCCCGGCGTGACTCTGGTTTTCGAGGCGATTCGCCACGATTTCGAAGGCGAAGACAAGCGCAAGCAGGATCGCGTGCGGAAGTTCTACGCCGCCATCCCCGACGTGGTCGAACTGCAGAAATACTCGCCGCACGAAGCTCGCGTCGAGGCCGAATCGCTGATCCGCCAGGCAGGGTTCCGTATGGATGCTGCCGCGCTGGACCTGCTGATCGAGGCGCTCGGCGCGGAAATCGCGCGCGTCGCCGTGGAGATCGAGAAGCTCTCGCTGTTCGCGGGCGATCGGGTGATCGGCGTGGACGACATCACTGCGCTGGTCCCCGACGCGCGCGCCACCACGATTTTCGCTCTGGTCAACGCGCTCGGCCGCCGCGACCGCGCGCGCGCGCTGGGCATTCTCGACACGCTCACGCGGGAAGGCGAATACCTGCCGCTGGCGCTGGCTTTTCTCTCCACACAGTTCCGTATGGCACTGGTGGCGCGCGAGGCGGGGCTCAAGAGTTCACAACAGATTCAAGGACATTTCTCCCGGCTGGGAGTGCCGATGTGGGGATCGCGCGCCGAACAGGTTTACCAGACGGTAAGCAAGTTCACAAGGCCCCAGATGGAGCGCGCGCTCGGATTGATCTATCAGGCGGACAAAGGCCTACGCGATGCGCGTCCGGACGACCGCATCGTCATGGAGACCTTCATTATGGAGTTGGTGAGCTAGAACGACAGGCCTTGCGGCCTGCTATTTTATGCGGCCAGCGCCTTCACCCGAAGGTGCAGTTTGCTCTTGTAGCGCGCCGCCGTATTCTTCTTGATGATGCCGCTCTTAGCGGACCGGTCAATCACGGAGAATGTGGTGGAGAGCAGCGCAGAGGCAGCCTTTACATCCTTCGCCGTCAATGCGCGACGCATCGCGCGGATCTGATGCCGCAGACGCGATTTGTTCTTGCGGTTGACTTCGGTACGCCGTTCCGTTTGACGCACTCGCTTGAGTGCGGAATATGTATTCGCCATCTTCGCTAAATCTAATCCTTACAGAGTGATCGAGATTCTAGAATAGCGCAGTCGCCGCCCTGGCGGCAACCCGGCGCATGTTTTGTCCGGTTTGTCAGGTTTGTCACTTTTTGGGCCAATTCTAAGCCTAAATAGCAGTTTTATAACCATGATAGATATTTTCTACTGGACTAGACTGCCGGAAACTGCTAATCTCCCGCCAATAGCGCACTGAAGGGGGCCTATGAATATTCTTCACGACGAACTGAAACAGGACCTGATCAAACGCGGATTTTCGCGCCGCCATTTCGGCCGGATTGCCACCATGATAACCGCCGGGGCGACGCTTCCGTTCTTCAACGAACCGGCCATGGCCCAGCTTTCTAAAGTCAACGCACCCCCGGATGCCGTGCTTCTCAATGCCAACGAGAACCCGCTGGGACCTTGCAAGGAAGCGCGTGAGGCCGCAGCCCGAATGATCGAGTATGGCGGGCGCTACCGTTACAGCGAAGCCGACCGCGTGCAGCAGCTTCTCTCGCAGCAGGAAGGCGTCAAATCGGAATACGTGCGGATTTACGCCGGTTCGAGCGCGCCCCTTCACCAGGCAGTTCTGGCGTTCACCGGTCCGAAGCGCCCGTTCGTCATGGCGGATCCGGGTTATGAATCCGGCGCCGGCGCCGCCACTTTCATCGGCGCGGAAACCATCCGTATCCCCCTGATGAAGGACAATGCCTACGCCCACGATGTCAAAGCCATGGCCGCGGCCAGTCCCACAGCCGGCCTGATCTACATCTGCAATCCGAACAACCCCACCGGCACGCTGACACCGCCGGCCGATATCGAGTGGCTGGTGGCCAACAAGCCGGAGGGCAGCGTCGTGATGATCGACGAGGCCTACACGCACATAGCCGGTGCGCCGTTCCACACTAACCTGGTGGCGGCGGACAAGGACGTGATCGTGTTGCGCACGTTCTCCAAGATTTACGGAATGGCGGGTCTGCGTGCCGGCGCTGCGATCGCGAGGCCGGACCTTCTTCGCAAACTCGGCGGGTTCAGCGCGGGCATGATGCCGATTACCGGCATGGCAGCCGCGAGCGCGAGTTTGGAGGCGAAGTACCTGATTCCCGAACGCCGCAAACTGATCGGCGACGTGCGCGAGGATACGTACAGCTTTCTGGAAAAGCACAATTTCAACTATGTGCCCGGGAAATCGAACTGCTTCATGGTGGACGTGAAGCGTCCGGTCCGCGAAGTGATCACCGCGCTGCAAGGGGAAAAGGTCTATGTCGGACGGCCCTGGCCGGTCTGGCCCACGCATATGCGCGTGACGGTCGGTCTCGCCGACGAGATGAAGAAATTCCAGGCCGCCCTACTGAAGGTGATGGCGTAAGTTTAGTGGGGCTACCACTCCCTGACGGTCGTGGCTCGGATTGCGGCCCCAATCAGAGCCGCGACCGTGAGGGAGCGGATTGAGATGTCCCGCCGTCCGATGTAGGTTAGTGATCGCGCTCCGTAATCAGATCGGTAACCGCGAGCAGGGCGCGCTGGTAAGGGGATTCCGGGAATTCGCCGATGGTCTGGCGCGCCTTTTCGGTGAACGCCTGCGCCCGCTCTTTGACGCGCTCGATGCCCTGGTACTTTTCGAGCAGCGCCAGAATCCGCTTGAACGGAACGTGCTCGTAGCTGCGGTCGTGCAGGATGGTCTCCACCAGGGCGCGCTCGTCGGGGGTGGCGCGCTCCAGGGCATACACCAGCGGCAGCGTCACTTTGCCTTCGCGCAGATCGCCGCCGACCGGTTTGCCGAGAGTCTTCTCCCGCGCGGTGAAATCCAGCACATCGTCCACCAGTTGGAAGGCCATGCCGAGATTCCAGGCGTATTCGCCGAGCTTTTCCTGGGTATGCGGATCGGTGTGTCCCGACAGTCCGCCCAGGCGGGCGCAGACGCTGAACAGGCAGGCGGTCTTGCGGTCCACCAGTTCCATGCAATCGGCTTCGGTCACGTTGATGCGGCCGATGCGCTCCAGTTGCAGCAGCTCGCCTTCCACCATCATCTGGGTCAGGCCGATCAGCAGATCCAGCATCTGGAAATTGCGTTCGCGCAGCGCGATCTGGAAGGCCTGCATGTACATCCAGTCGCCGGCCAGCACGCAGGTGTGATTGCCCCATTGCACGTTGGTCGAGGGACGGCCGCGGCGCGTCTCCGCGGTATCGATCACGTCGTCGTGGACCAGCGTTGCCGCGTGAATCAATTCGACGACAGCGCCCAACTGGATGGCCGACGGGCCGCCGTTGCCGACCAGCTTGGCGGAGAGCAAAAGCAGGGCGGGGCGCAGGCGTTTTCCGCCGGCCGATTGCAGGTACTGGCCGATCGCGGTGACGGCATCCACCGACGCCACCGATTCCACGGTGATCTTCTTTTCCACCTGCTCCAGGTCGTCCTGGATCAGGTCGAAAATCTCCCGAGCTGTCAGCGCCTGTCCCAGCTTGCCTAAATTCATGTAAGTTAACCAGTTTAACTGTTACCAGTCGGCGCGCGCAAACACAGCTCGCGGAAATTACGGGTGGTACATTCGGCGATCGCCTCCGGTGTGGCGCCGCGCACTTCCGCCAGGCGGCGCGCAGTGTCTACCACGAAGGCAGGTTCGTTACGCTTGCCCGCGGTGCGGCACGGGGGCGAGATACGGGCAATCGGTCTCGACCAGCAGACGATCGTCGGGAGTGATGCGCGCCGCCTCCCGCAGGCCTTCGGCTTTGGGAAACGTGAGAACTCCGCCGAAGCTCAAGTGAAAACCCAGGTCCAGAGCCTGGCGGGCTTGCTGCGGCATCGCCCGTGAAGCAGTGCATGATGCCGCCATACGGCAGGCTGGTCACCTGCTCCAGGGTGTCCTCCCAGGCCTCGCGCGTGTGGATCACGATGGGCTTGCTGAAAATCGCCGGCGATTTCCAACTGCCGCTCAAACACGGAGCGCTGCACATCGCGCGGAGAGAAATCGTAGTGGTAGTCCAGGCCGATCTCGCCGATGGCCAGCACCTTCGGATGCGCGGCCAGATCGCGCAGGCGCGCGAAGGTCTCGGGCGTCGCCTTCGAGGCATCGTGCGGATGCACACCGATCGTGGCGTAGATGAACGGATAGCGCTCCGCCTGCCGGATGGCGACATCCAGATCGCCGCCCGTGCCGATGGCCATCATCAGTCTCCACGCCCGCGGCGAGGGCGCGCTCGATTACCTGCTGCGCGGTCCGCATCGAACTTTTCGTCGTCCAGGTGGCAGTGCGAATCGACCAGGCTCACTTCAGGCGCGCTCCTACGGGGATGTCCTCGAGGAAGCCGGCCAGGACGGGCTTGCCGCCTTCCACCGATGCCGCCACAATCATCCCGTTGGATTCGATGCCTTTCAGCTTGCGCGGTTGCAAATTCGCCACGATCACCACTTTGCGATTCAGCAACTGCTCCGGCGTGTAGGCCTCGGCGATGCCGGCCACGATGGTGCGCGGTTCGGCCTCGCCGATGTCCACCTTCATGTGCATCAGCTTGTCGGAGTTCTTGACGCGCTCGGCGAACTTCACCAGGCCGACGCGCAGATCCACCTTGACGAAATCGTCGATCGGCGATCTTCTCGACCCGGCGGCGCCGCCGCCGGTTCCGCGGCGGCTTCTTGCCGAGCAGCGCGTTCTGTTCCGCCGGTGACGGTTTCTTCCAGCGCGCGCATGGACGCCACCGCCTCCTTCAGATCGATGCGCGGGAAGACGGCGGCGATCTCGCCGATCTTCTGGCCGGGCTGCAGCGTGCCCCATTCCAGCGTTTCGAAGCGGAGCGAGTCGATGGAGCCGGGCATGCCGAGCTGCGCCCAGATCTTCGGGGCGGATTGCGGCAGCACGGGACTCAGCAGGGCGGTGGCGATGCGCAGGCTCTCGGCGGCCGTGTAAAGCGTGGTGCTCAGCTCGGCCTGCGAAGTCTGATCGGTCTGCCGCGCCAGCTTCCAGGGCGCCTTCTGCACGATGAACTTGTCCACCGCGGAGATCAGCGCCCACACCGCTTCCAGCCCCTTGGAGAACTCGAAGGCGTCGAAGTGCTTCTGTACCGCGGCCACCGTCTGGTTGGCCAGCGCTGCGATTTCGGGATCGCTGCCCTCCGGGATCTCGTCGCCGCGATACTGGTGGATCATGGTCAGCGTGCGGCTGGCGAGGTTGCCGAGGCCATTGGCGAGATCGGAATTGTAGCGGCCGATCAGCGCGTCGTAGCTGAAGCTGCCGTCCTGTCCGAAGACGATTTCGCGCAGCAGGAAGTAGCGCAGCGCATCGGCGCCCATCACCTGGCGGATGGGTTCGGAGCGCACGATATTGCCGCGGCTCTTGCTCATCTTGTCGTTTTCGAACAGCAGCCAGCCGTGGGCGAAGATCTGCTTGGGCAGCGGCATACCGCCCGCCATCAGGAAGGCCGGCCAGAAGACGGCATGGAAGCGCGCGATCTCCTTGCCGATCAGGTGCAGGTCGGCGGGCCAAAGCCCTTCGCCATCCACCGCGCTCATATAGCCGATCAGTGCGTCGAACCACACGTAGAAGACGTGCTTGCCTTCCACCGGCAGCGGGATGCCC
Organism: uncultured Solibacteraceae bacterium; assembly: GCA_963792055.1. GTDB lineage: Bacteria > Acidobacteriota > Terriglobia > Bryobacterales > Bryobacteraceae > Solibacter. Next base: position 781,773 of record CAWBUV010000016.1, read on the forward strand.
CATTTGATCGTAGTGCGGCTGATGGAAAGGTCGTTCAAGCCCTGGCGCACGAAGGCGAGCACTTCATTGCGGCGCGTCTCCGGCTGAATGAACTCGGGGTGCGTTTCGTAAAGCTCGATCAGTTTGTCGGTGAATGCCGAGAGCTTGAAGAAGTAATTCTCTTCGGTGACGGTTTCCGTGATGCGGCCGCAGATGGGGCAGGGATCGCCGGGCTTGGCCTCGTTGGCGTAGAGTTCGTCGGACACGCAGTACTGGCCGGTGTAGCTGCCCTTGTAGACGTAGCCGTTGTCCATGCAGCGCTGGAACAGACTTCTGCACCACCTTGTGATGCCGCGGGTCCGTGGTGCGTATGGTGCGGTCCACACGGATGTTGAGCTTCTCCCACTGCGCGCGGAATTCGGCGGAGATCGTATCGGTGAACTCCTGCGGCGATTTGCCGGCGGCCTCCGCGGAGCGCTCCACCTTCTGGCCGTGCTCATCGGTGCCGGTGAACATCACGGCGTCGTAGCCCTGCATGCGCTTGAAACGCGCGATGGTCTCGGCGGCCATCGTGGTGTACGTGTGCCCGATGTGCGGAGCCGCATTCACGTAGTACAGGGGAGTGGTGAGGTAGTATTTCATCTGGTTAGTTTCAGGTACGCGAAATTGGCTTCGGCGATGATGTGCTTGAGCGCCACGCCGGTTTGCGCGGCCAGCCGGCGGCAGTCTTCGTACTCGGGCGCGTAGCTGCCTTCGCTCGAAACTTTGATGCGCACTTTGCCGTGCGGCGTCTCGACCTCGGTGAAAGTGCGCGCCTGCACGCGGCGTTCGGCAGGATAGATGCGCACGCCCAGGGTGGAGGTTTCGGCGAAGATGAGCTGCGCGATGGCCTCGCGGTGCTCCGGCTTGGCGACAGCGCGCAGCAGCGTGCCCGGCGCGGCCCTTCTTCATTTGCACCGGCTGCAGCGACACGTCGAGCGCGCCGAATTCCATCAGGCGCTCGGTGGTGTAGGCCAGCACCTGCGGATTGAGGTCGTCGATATTGGCTTCGATGACGCAGACGGAGAGCGCTTCGTCGGCGCCGGTAAGTTCGCCCAGGATGACGCGCAGCACGTTGGCGTGATCGGCGAACTCGTGGTCGCCCGCGCCATAGCCCATCGCCGTGATCTTCATGGGCGGCAGCACGCCGAAGCGGGTCAGCCAGCGTGACGGCCACGGCCGCGCCGGTGGGCGTGGTCAGTTCCAGCGCCGGACCGCGCGCGTAGACCGGGCACTCCGGTCAGCAGGAGCGCCGTAGCCGGGGCGGGCACGGGCAGGAGGCCGTGCTCGGTGCGCACCGTGCCGCTGCCCACATTCAGCGGCGAGCAGATCACGGTCTCGACTTCCAGCAAATCGAGCGCGACGGCCGTTCCCACGATATCGGCGATGGAATCGGCCGCGCCCACCTCGTGGAAGTGGACCTTTTCGATCGGTACCTGGTGGACCTGCGCCTCGGCTTCCCCGAGTTTGCGGAAGACCGCGTATGGCGGTGCGCTTGGCGGGTTCGGCCAGATTCGCGCGTTCGATCATCTTGATGATGGGGGAGAGATGGCGGTGGGTCTTGGTTTCCTGTACCGCGACGCGGTATTTGGTGGCGCCGATGCCGGAGCGCTTCACCTTTTCGAAGGACACGACGGCGCCGGCATCGAGCGAAGCGATGGCGTCTGTGATGGCGGCCTGATCGGCTCCGGCATCGGCCAGTGCGCCCACCAGCATGTCGCCGCTAACTCCCGAGAATGCGTCCAGATAGCAAGTAATAGGCACGAACTTTTATTGTAACGGGTTGCCGCTACAGCGAGCAAAGTTACCACGCATGGTAACGTCCTTTTTGATGATATGTCGCCTCCGGTTTTCACCGCGGACCTCTTCCCGTTGGTGACTTTTCATCAGGGCTATCCTTTGGTGTTGCATTCGTTGCTATCGTTTGGCAAATTGACGCTCCCTCCCGGCGGGCCTAGAATCGAGCTTCCGGTATGGTCTCACGCGGGACCTACGGCAGGACTATTTGACCTTTGCCCGGCCCCCGTGGCGGATTCCGTGGTGGTTGCCACTCTGCTACGGGCGCTGGGCCGGCCAGGAGGCCAGTAGGATGGAGTTCGAACTCGGGCAGACTTACTCCGGGTACAAGTTTCTCGACGTTGTCAGGCGGTCGCGCAGCGCGGTGCAATACCGCGTCCAGAACACCCTCGCCCAGCGCGTGGAGAGTTTGCGGACGCTAACGGCTGCCGCCCTCGACGATCCCGATGCCGCCGAGCGGTTCCTGCGTGAGGTGCGCATTCGCGCCCGTCTCTCGCACCCCCACATCATTACGTTCTATACCGCCGTTCCGATTGAAGGGCGCATGGCGATGACCACCGAGTTGCCGGATTCGCTCTCGCTGGCCGAGCGCCTGAAACTCGGTCCGCTGCCCTGGCAGGAAGCGCTCGACATCACACGGCAGATTCTCGAGGCACTGGGCTGCATCCACCAGCAGTCCTTTGTGCACTGCGGCATCACTCCCGAAACCATCCTGTTCGGTCCCAACGGCTTCTGCAAACTGGCGGATTTCTCTCTGGCCCGCCCGCTCGATCCCGCCCACAATCCGGAAGCCGGCGTCGTCGTAGGCAATCCCCGCTACATCTCTCCGGAGCAGGTGAAGGGCGAACGCAGTCTGGATCAACGCAGCGACCTGTACTCGGTCGGTATCGTGCTTTACGAGATGCTGTGCGGCCGTCCGCCTTTTGAGTCGCGCAGCCAGTTCGAACTGATGATGGCGCACGTGAACCAGGCTCCCACGCCGCCCAGTTCCTTGCAGGCGAAAGTGCCCCAGTTGCTCGATCCCCTGGTTCTGAAAGCCCTGGCCAAGGAAGCCGGCGACCGGTACCCATCCGCCGCTGCCTTTGGCGCCGCCATCGCGGAATTGACGAGCGGCGGAGCCGATGAAGCGCAGCATCCTGGCGCGTCAGGAGAGGCTACGGTTCACAATACCGAAAAGCCGGCGCCTGCGATTTTCCCTGCCGGCGCCGCGCCTTCGCCCCCGGCCGTACCAGCCGCGATGGTGCCACCCGTAAATGCTGCCCCGGCTGCCGTGATCAGTGAGCCGGTGGTCGAGAGTGCCCCGAAGGCGGAATCGGTGATTCCTGCCGGCGGGCGCGAGCCCGAACCCGATTCGGGTTGGAGCACGGTTGCTGTATTGGCATCCGCACCCGATCCGAAAGCCACCACGGAATTGGTGCAGGCGGCTGCGGAGCCTGAGGTTGCTTCGCCTGCCCCTGAGGTTACGGTAAGTGCCGAACCAGCGGCGGTGGAAGTTGCCGTCGCGCCTGAGGTCGCAAGCGTTCCCGAATTGGAAGCGGTCGCGGAACCGGTAGCTGCGTCTATCGACGCCACCGCCGAATGCGCGGTGGATCCGGAACTCCCGCGCGCCATGGCCGAGATCGAGCTTGTGCCGGAAGATGCTCCCGTTTTCGCTGCGGCGGTAGTTCCGGAAACCGCAGCGGATCTCGAGGAAGCGCCCGCCGTTGTTCCTGCGGCTCCCGAAGCGATCGAACTGCCGGCGTCTCCTGTCGCAACGGTTATTGCGTTGAGTGAAGTACCGGAGGCCGCTCCTGTTGTGGTCACGGTTCACGAAGTGGAGCCGGACATTGCCGCAGTCGTCGTCGAGACGGCCGATGAGCTAGAGCCAGCCATCGTACCGGCCGGCGTTCCCGCACCCGAAGCGATCCAGGAATTTGCCGTCGCGGACGAAACAGTTGCCGAGCTGGAAGCAGCCGTCGTACCGGCCACCGCTGCCGCGCCCGAAGGGGTCCAGGAATTTGCCGCCGTCGCCGACGAAACAGTCGCTGCGCAGGAACCAGTTGTCATCCCTCAGATTGAGGTGAGTGCGACCACGGAAGCCGATATCGTCAGCGAAACAGCCACAGTTGCCGCGCCCGAGGCAGTTCAGGAATTTGCCGCGGTTGCGGAAGGAATCGCCGCCGAGCCGACACCGGCCGTCGAACCTGAGATTGAGCGGAGCGCGATCCCCGAAGCTGCCGCCGTTGTTGCGTTCGAGGCAGTTCAGGAATTTGCCGCCGTTGCGGAAGGAATCGCCGCCGAGCCGCCACCCGCCGTCGAACCTGAGGTTGGGCGGAGCGCGATCCCCGAAGCTGCCGCCGTTGTTGCGTTCGAGGCAGTTCAGGAATTTGTCGCGGTTGCGGAAGGAATCGCCGCCGAGCCGCCACCGGTCGCCGAACCTGAGATTGAGCCGAGCGCGATCCCCGAAGCTGCCGCCGTTGTTGCGTTCGAGGCAGTTCAGGAATTTGCCGCGGTTGCGGAAGGAATCGCCGCCGAGGCGGCACCGGTCGCCGAACCTGAGATTGAGCGGAGCGCGATCCCCGAAGCAGCCGCCGTTGCCGCGCCCGAGGCAGTTCAGGAATTTGCCGCGGTTGCGGAAGGAATCGCCGCCGAGCCGGCACCGGTCGCCGAACCTGAGATTGAGCCGAGCGCGATCCCCGAAGCGGTCGCCGTTGCCGCCCCCGAACCCGCCCAGGAATTAGGCGCCGCGGCGGAAGCAATCGTCGTTGAGCCCGTGCTACAGAGTGCGATCTCCGAAGCCACCGCCGTTGCCACGTCCGAGGCAGTCCAGGAAATTGCCGTCGTGGCGGAAGAGACTGTCGCTGAGCCGACCCAGGTCGTCGAACCTGCGATCGAGCTGAGCGTGATCCCCGAAGTAGCCGCCGTTGCCACCGCCGAAGCCATCCAGGAATCTGCCTCCGTTGCGGAAGTGACCGTCGCCGAGCCCGCACCGGCAGTCGTACCCGAGGCGGAACTCAGCACCATCACTGAAGCCGCCGCCGTTGCCGCGCCCGAAGCAGTGCTGGAATCCGCTGCAGTAGACGCCGAGACAGTGGCCGTGCCTGCCCCGCCCGCCGTGGTGGAGATGGAACGCAAGGCGATTGCCGCCGTTCCCGAACCCCAAACCGCTGTTGCGCCGGGACCTGTCCTCGTAGCGAAGGTCGCACCGGACGCGCCCGCGCGGAGCGAAAGCGTGAGCGCTCCCGCACCGGAAGTACTCCCGGACCTTGCCGCCGCGATGGCCCAAATGGTCGCCGCGTTAGGTGCGACGACCGGTGCGACGACAGAGCGCTACCACCGGTCCCCAAGCCGCAATGAAGCCCGCGGTTCCCGCTGTCGAAGCGGCAGCGAAACCTGTCCCCGCCCCGGCCGCAATCTCCGCCGCAACAGCACCAGTCGTCGCGCCCGAAGCGATGGCCGTACCCGCGCTCGCCAACTTCGCGCAACTCAAATCGACTCCGCAGCCGCCCCAGGCGATACCCGAAACGGTCGGCAAGCCGGAAACCCCAGCGGTGCCCGAAGTTCCGCAGGCCGTTCAAGCGCCTGCCGAACCGGCTGTGGCAACCCACGACACTCCGCCGGATGCGCTCCAAAAAGATCTCTGGGCCGCTGCCGAAATGGTAGCCGAGGCCGTCTCCGCTCACGCGGCGCCGCCTCCCGCCCCCCCGGTGGCCTTGCCGCTCGCCGCCATCCCGCCGGAACCCGTTCCTCAGCCGCTACCCGTGCCCGTACCTCAAAGCATGCCGGCCTTCATGGTGAACCTTCGCAAGGCGCCCGACCACCTGCAATGGGCCGTCTTCGGCGGCACCGCTGCCTTTCTCGGTATCATCTGGGTGGCAATCTGGTTCGCAGTCGGTAAGTAGTCCGGCACCGTGCGCTAGACTGCCTTACATGTCCGGACAAATTGGTTGGGTTGACCTCACCGTCCCCGACGCTCCCGCGCTGCGTGATTTCTATCAGGAAGTGACCGGCTGGACTCCCTCTCCGGTGGAAATGGGCGGCTACCAGGATTTCTGCATGCACCCTTCCGCCGGCGCTGCACCTGTCGCCGGTATCTGCCACGCGCGCGGTCACAACGCCGGCCTTCCACCGGTGTGGCTGGTCTACATTACGGTCGACGATGTGGATAAGGCCGTCCGCCGCTGCCAGGAACTTGGCGGCAAGGTACTCCGCCCGGCGACGAGCGTGGGCCCGAGCGGCCGTTTCTGCGTAATTGAGGATCCAGCTGGTGCGGTTTGCGCGCTGTTCGAAGCGGCCGTTACTACTTAAGCGGATACCCGCGAGTCAGGTGGAACGTGCGCGACCATCGCGTCTTCGTAAAGAAGTGGGTGATCACATCCACGATGTGGTCCAGACCGATGTTTCCATTCGTCAGGTCCGCGGTTGGCGCTTCGAAGCTCCAGTAAATCACTACTGGCGAACCGACGATATTCTCACGCGGCACCAGCCCCCAGTACCGGCTGTCGTCGGAGTCGTCGCGATTGTCTCCCATCGCGAAGATGTACCCAGGCGGTACCACCAGTTCGTCGTTGACCACGTACTTCTCGATCATCTCCGCCGCCCGCGGGCGCAGCGGCACCGAGTGCGCATTCGACGGGAAATTGTCGCGATACGCGTCCGGGATATGTCTGGCTGTGGACGACGTAAGGCTCGTTCACCAGGTGGCCGTTGAGCATCAGTTGCCGGTTCACCAGCCGTATGTGATCTCCCGGAATCCCGATCGCGCGCTTGACGTAATCCATCGAGATGTTCAGGGGATAGCGGAACACGATAATGTCGCCGCGCCGCGGTTCCCGGTAGGGCAGCACTTTGCGCGAACGCCCCGGGAGGCGCGTACACGAGCTTGTCCACCAGCACGTGATCGCCGATCAATAACGTTCCCACCATCGAAGCGCTGGGAATCACGAAGGCCTGCACCAGCGTGGTCGTACCGAAGAGCAGCAGGATGATGGTTACGGCCCACTCCGCTATAAACCCGCGATGCACATCCGCCGTCAGCTCCGATAAGCGCGCCCGCACTCCCGGCGGATTAGTTTCTGTCTGTGTTCCCACACTCATACATTGTATCGGATGAGTCGTGTCAAGCGTCACCGGCGCAGCGTCTGCTACCATAGCCACATAAGGGGGGAATTACTTGTCCCAGCTCACGCAGGATTTGCCCCATACCCTCGGTGCACTTCGCTCCAGCTCGTTTTCCGAGGCCAAACTGGTTCACCGCAGCGTCAAAGACGAACTCCGCGAGAACCTGATCTGCCGGATACAAAGCGGGGTTCAACTCTTTCCCGGCATCATTGGATACGAGGATACCGTGGTACCTCAGGTGGTCAATGCCGTCCTGTCGCGCCACAACTTCATTCTTCTTGGATTGCGCGGGCAGGCCAAGACCCGCCTGATCCGTCAACTGACCACCCTGCTCGACGAATGGACGCCCTACCTCGCCGGCTGCGAGATTCACGACAACCCGTACGCGCCCATCTGCCGCCGCTGCCGCGACGTTGTGGAGGCAGAACCGAGCGATGCGCCCATCGCCTGGCTGCACCGCGACCATCGCTACGTGGAAAAGCTGGCTACACCGGATGTCACGATTGCCGACATGATCGGCGACATCGATCCCATCAAGGCGGCCCGCCGCGGGCAGGACATTTCGGACGAACTCACCGTCCACTATGGTCTGCTGCCGCGCGCCAACCGCGGCATCTTCGCGATCAACGAACTTCCCGATCTCGCCGGCAAGATCCAGGTCGGGCTCTTCAACATCATGCAGGAAGGCGACGTGCAGATTAAGGGGTACCCGGTTCGCCTCCCGCTCGACCTGCTGCTCATCTTCACCGCCAACCCGGAAGACTATACCGCGCGCGGCAAGATCATCACCCCGCTGAAAGATCGCATCGGCAGCGAGATCCGCACACACTATCCGGCGGTGCTCGAACAGGGCATTGCCATCACCGAACAGGAAGCCTGGATTGACCGGCCCTCGCCCATCGAGGTCCGCGTGCCCGATTACATCCGCCGCGTGGTGGAGCAACTGGCCTTCCTGGCTCGCGAAGATAAGCGCGTCGACAAGCGTTCCGGGGTTAGCCAGCGCCTCCCCATCTCCGTCCTCGAAAACGTGATTTCCAATGCCGAGCGCCGGGCCCTCAAATGTAAAGATAGTGCCGCGGTCCCGCGCGTGACCGACATTTATTCCGCGCTGCCGGCCATCACCGGCAAGCTCGAACTGGAATATGAAGGGGAACTCAAAGGCGGCGATACCGTAGCCCGCGATCTCATTCGTACCGCTGTCGGCAAGATCTATAACGAGTATTTCGAAGGCGTCAATTTCTCCCAGGTGGTCAAGTGGTTCGATCTCGGCGGCTCTCTCAAGCTCGATGAAGCGGTCGATGCCGCCACCATGGTTCGCCAGTTGGACGCCATACAGGGTCTGATGGAGAAGACCCAGGCGCTCGGGCTATCCGATAACGAGCCCGATGCCGTGCGCGCCGCTGCCGCCGAGTTTATTCTCGAAGGGCTCCACGCCCACCGCCGCATCAGCCGCAACGAAGAACGCGGCTTCGCCGGGGAGGAAAAGCCCCGGCCGCGCGAACCACGCGAGCGCGAACGCGAAGAGGGCAAGGGCGAACGTCCCAATTTCCGCCGCGGATACAACTGAGGCGTCCATGAAATGGATCAAGTACTCCCGCTATACCGGTGAAGACTTCGGCGTTGACGCCGACGATCTGCTGAAAGCACTTTCCGATTTCCTCCTGCAGAGCGGCTTCAACAATCAGTACATGCCCGGTGGTGAGTGGGATGAACACACGCTGGAAAACCTGAAGCAGGCGATTCAACAGGCTCTGGAGAGCGGCAAGCTCTTCGATCAGGATGCCCTTCAGGAAATGATGGAGCGTCTCAAGAATCTATCGCCGGAGCAGATGGATCAATTGCTCGACAATCTGATCCAGAAAATGGTCAACGAGGGCCAGATCAGCATTGAGGAATCCGCGAACCCGTCCGCCGGCAGCGCCGGAGTCGGCCCGGACACCAAAGTAAAATTCGAAGTCACCGACAAATCACTCGATTTTCTGGGCTTCAAGACGTTGAAAGATCTGCTTGGCTCGCTGGGCCGCAGCAGCTTCGGCCGTCACGATACGCGGGACCTTTCCACCGGCATCGAGGCCAACGGATCCTGCAAGAGCTATGAGTTTGGCGACACCTTGAACCTGGATGTCAGTGCCACGCTGTTTTCCGCGATCCGCCGGGAGGGCGCTCAGGTGCCGCTCAACCTGGAGTATTCCGACCTGCACGTACACCAGTGTGAATACCAGAGCTCCTGCGCCACGGTCCTCATGCTGGATTGCAGCCACAGCATGATTCTCTACGGCGAGGACCGCTTTACCCCCGCCAAGAAGGTGGCCCTCGCGCTGGCCCACCTGATCAAGACTCAATACCCGGGCGATAGCCTGCGCTGCGTGCTGTTCCATGACGGAGCCGAGGAGCTCGCCATCAGCCAGCTGGCGCGCGTGCAGGTTGGCCCGTACTACACCAATACCCGCGATGGCCTGATTCTGGCGCAGCGTCTCCTGAATCAGGAGCGCAAGGACATGCGCCAGATCGTAATGATCACCGACGGCAAGCCCAGTTGCCTGACGCTGGAAGACGGTCGCGTCTATAAGAACGCGTTTGGCCTTGACCCTCTGGTGATCAGCAAGACGCTGGAAGAAGTCAATCGCTGCCGCAAGCAGGGCATCCTGATCAACACCTTCATGCTGGCCAGCGATTACGGCCTGGTGCAATTCGTACAGAAGGTTACCGAGATCTGCAAGGGCAAGGCCTACTTCACCACTCCCTACACGCTGGGCCAATACCTGCTGATGGACTACATGAATCGCAAGACGCGGACCATTCAATAATTCTGCAACCCCTGAAAGGGCGGCTGGTGCCGCGGCATATCCCATGCGAGATGAGATCGCTCTGTTGCTTATTTCTGCTGCTTGCCGCCCCCGCCTGTGGAGATGAATCCGCCGATTTCGCGGCCATCCGCAAGGCGCTGGCCACCTTCAACTACCCGTCCGAGCGCGCCACTGTGCTGGCGCGCCATGCCGATCTCCCACGGCTCGACCGCTTCGCCGGTGAGGGGGTGTCACAAATTTATTTTGCGGTCACATTCATCCGCTTCGTGACGCCGGATGTCGCCTTCGCGGATGCCACCGCTTCGCAGTTCGGCAGTGTGATTTTGAAGCGTAGCAGCCCTGCGATGTTCGTTCTGAAGCGCGAGGACGGAGCCTGGCGAATCTCAGTATTGCGTATCCCCGGCTGGGATCGCTAAGCCTGGAACGGCGGAACGTCTACCCAACCGTGTTTCGCGTTGCTCTCCATCTCCGCTTGTAGAATATTCAACTGACGCAGGCCGTCGACGAACTGCGGATAATCGGGAGTTGCGGTCGGGTCTGCGATCGATTGGTAGAAGCGGCGGAAGATCTGCTTGAAGCTGTCGTCGTAGCCCTCGCTATGGCCGCCTGGAAGATCCGCGTAAGGCTTGGCGCCCGGTTTCAGGAGTGATGGGTCTTTGATGATGATCTGGTTGTTGGTGTTGCGATTGCCGATCCACAGCTCGTCGGGCCGCTCCTGGTTCCACATGACGCCGCTCTTGGTCCCATAGATTTCGATTTGCAGCCGGTTCTTGCAGCCGGCGTTCACCTGGCTTGCGGTGTACGCGCCGCGCGCGCCGTTGCCCATGCGGAATACCACCGCACCCATGTCCTCGGTATCGATCGGCGTCTCGACGTAATCTTCCGGCGAGAGCGTTTTACCGGCGAACGTATCGATCGGACCTTTGGGTTGCTTGCGCGTCTTATGGAATGTCGCCATATCGCAGCAGACGCTGGTGATGCGCTGCCCGGTGATGTGCTCCGCCATGTCGCACCAGTGGGAGCCGATATCGGCCAGACAGCGCGAGGGGCCGTTGAATTTGCTGTCGAGGCGCCAGTTCCAGTCGGTATCGTAGAGCAGCCAGTCCTGCGAATAGGTGCCCTGCAGCACCATGATGTCACCCAGGTCGCCGGCCTCTACCATACGGCGCATTTGCTGCACCATCGGGTAAAAACGCAGGTTATGCGACGTGCAGTTGCGTAGCTTCTTTTCCTTCGCGATGGCGACCAGTTCCTGGGCCTCCGCGATGCTCGTGGCCAGTGGCTTCTCGCAGATCACGTGTTTGCCTGCCAGCAGCGCGTCCTTCGCGATGGGGAAATGCAGGGCGTTGGGCGTACAAATGTGGACGGCATCGACGGCCGGATCTTCCAGAATACGGTGATAGTCCGCTTCTGTTCGCTCTACGCCGAACTCGTCGGCGAGCTGCCTGGCTTTTTCGATTTGCGGCTCGCCGATGGCATACAGCTCGACGTAGCCCAGGCGGCGAATTCCTTCCAGATGAACCCGGCCGACAAAGCCGGTTCCGAATAGCGCGGTTTTGAATTTTCGCATGAGTGGCTCGATAGTACCGAATGTATAATCTATCGCAAAAGCTGATAAATTGGTATCACGTCCCCATGGTGGTCAGGATTCGGTTCGGCAAGGGTTCCAGGCTCGGCAGGAAGAGGCAAAAAGATAAACGCCTGGCTCTTCTTCTGGCCGCCCTTCTGCCGCCCTCAGCGCTGACCGCCGCCATCCTGGCGACCTGGCGCATTGCCGCCGATCTTAACTGGACCAACAGCTTCGCGATCCCTTCCGGCATTTTTTCCCACTGGCAGGTCTGGCTCGGAGCTGCCATCGCGCTCCAACTGTGCGCGCGCGCACTCAATCGCTACGGCAAGGGCGGCGACCCCGCGTCTTCGTGATTGGCCGGACCGTTTCAGGTCTGTGTTCTCCGGCGTTCTGATATTCTAAGTTCTAGAGACCCGCCATGGCACAGCCCCGGTATACGTATCGGAGATCCTTCTTTCACGGCTCATTTCACGCCCGGTGTGAAGTGGCTGCTGATTGCGAACACGGTAGTCTTCATCGTCACCAACCTGCTTGGACCCGCAGTTATTCGTCACACTGGCCCTCGCTCCGGTCGCGGTGGTCAAGCATTTCGCCATCTGGCAACTGGTGACGTACCTGTTCCTGCACGGCGGCATCTGGCACCTGATCTTCAACATGCTCACGCTGTGGATGTTCGGCACCCCGCTGGAGCGTGACTGGGGCACCCGGCGATTCCTGAAATACTATTTCATTTGCGGCATCGGCGCCGGTGTCTGCGATGTGCTGCTCAATGCCTTGATGGGTAACTGGGGGACCCGCACGATTGGAGCCTCGGGAGCCATCTACGGCCTGCTGCTGGCCTTCGGCGTCTGCTATCCCAATCAGACCGTGTTGATGAATTTCCTGTTCCCGATCAAGGCCAAGTACATGGTCATGATCTACGCGGCGATCGAGTTGTTGATGTCGATCGGCGTGAATAGCGGGGTCAGCAACATCGCCCACCTCGGCGGCATGGTGGTCGGGTTCGTTTACCTGAAATCGCGCCTGTTCCGAATATGCGAGTCAAGCTGCCCGACTGGCGCGGGGCATATCGCCAGTGGAAGCTCCAGCGCGCCAAGAAGAAGTTCCAGGTCTACATGAAGAAGCACGGCGACCGTGGTCCCTGGGTCAATTGACGCTGAAGTTTACCGGAAACTGCCCGGCGATCCCCTGCGTCCTTTGATATAGTTACCCTAGAAGTACGCCTATGCGATCCATAAAAATCGTTCTGCCTTGCGCGGCCATGATTCTGGTGGTGGCGAGTCTACTGGTCGGTCAGACGCAGGGTCCGCTGAAGGACCCCGGCGCCACGGTAGCGCGTCCGCGCAAAAGCCCGGACGGCAATACAGGCAACGACGAGGAACTGCCCAAGATCCCTTCCAAGTTGAAGAAGGATCCGCAGATGGACCAAGGGCAGCGACGTCGCGCAGTTTCAAAGCCGATGTCGATATCGTGACCGTCGACGTGGCGGTGATCGATAACAAAGGACATTTCATTCCCGGCATTCCTGCCGGGCAATTTCCGCCTGCTGGAAGACAACGTGCCGCAGCAGCTCCGCAAAGTGGACATGGGCGAGGCGCCGATGACCATCGCTCTGGTCATCGAGTTCAGCAATCTTGTTCCAACGGTATTGGAGTGCGGCGTGGTACCAGACTCTGCAATTGGCGTGGGGATTCGCCGAGAGTCTGAAGCCGGAGGATTATGCCGCGGTGGTAGCGTACGACATCCGGCCGGAGATTCTGACGGATTTCACCACCGACAAGATGAAAATCCGCGAAGGCCTCGACCGCCTGAAGATCGCCGCATTCTCCGAAGCAAATATGTTCGACGCGGTCACAGACACCGCGGACCGCATGAGCGAAATCGAAGGCCGTAAGGCGATTCTGCTGATCACCAGCGGCATCGATACTTTCAGCAAGCTCACGTACGATCAGACCCGCAAGAAACTGCAGGAGGCCGGCGTACCGGTCTATTCCATCGGCCTGATGCAGATGCAGCGCGAGATGGCCGACGCTTACATGGGCGGGGCCCAGCGTATGATTTCTGCAGGCCGACAACGAACTGCGTACGTTCGCCAAGGAGACCGGCGGCGCTGCGTACTTCCCCAAATTCGAAGGCGAATACGGACAGATTTTCCAGATGCTTCATCAGGCACTGCGCAATCAGTACGTACTGACGTACCAGCCGAGCAATACCAAACACGACGGCGCGTTCCGCAAACTGAAGGTGGAACTCGTCAATCCCGCAACCAACGAGCCCCTGCCTGTGAAAGACGAAAAGGGCAAACCGATCAAGTATCAGATCGTCACCAAGACCGGATATAAAGCGCCCCGCGCGGTCGAGTAGTTTTCATTTCGCCCACGCCCGCCGCGTGCGCGACAAAGCGGCGTTTGTCAAGAACTCAATCTCGCGGCTTTGCATGACGATGCAAATCCGTTGACAGCGAGGTTACGGCTCTGTTACGCTCCTACTCGTTCCGCTAATGAAGACTCCCACCCCTTCAACACCGAAGGTTCTCCTCGTCGATGACAATCGCGACGGATTGTTGGTCCGCCGCTCCTTACTGGAAGAGATCGGATGTTGCGTACAGATCGCGGCTAATGGCGAAGATGGCCTGAAACTCTTCGAGGCCGCGAAGTTCGATGTAGTCGTGACCGACTACCGCATGCCCCGTATGGACGGCGGTGAGCTGATTCAGCGAATTCGAATGCTGGATCCCCATGCGCGTATCATTCTGCTGTCGGGTTTTGTGGAGCCTCTGGGACTCACCGAGCAGAATACCGGCGCGGATACCGTGATCACCAAGAGCGCCAACGAACCCGCCCACCTGGTGCGCTCCGTGAAGCGCCTGATTAACCGTGCGCTGCGCAAGCCGCCTGGTTCACAGAACTGCCCTCAAGACGAACGTCAGAGCCATCGGCAAATAGCAGAAAATCTGTCACACTGGAAGTGTGGTGCTCTCTCGCGCGGGTGTGATTCCGGTATTGCTGGCGTTGGCTGTGGCCAATGGGCCTGGCGCCGACTCTCCGGCAACTCCCCGTTCAACCAAAGCCGTTGCCGCCCGCCCGGCGACTCCGCTCAAGGCCTCCGCCACGGTTCGCCGTTGGATGAAGAACATGACCCTGCGCGACGAAGTGGCGCAGTTGATCTTCATCGCGTTCCACGGCGCAGCTCCCAATTCGCGTTCCCGAGAATACCGCAAGTTTATGGCGCAGATTCGCGAGACGAAAGTAGGTGGGCTGGTTTTGGTGAACTGGTCCAACGGGCGCGTGATCCAGAAGGCGGAACCCTATGCTGTGGCGGCGTTCCTCAATCGCATGCAGCGCGTCGCCAGGACGCCGCTGCTGGTGAGCGGCGATTTCGAGCGAGGCGCTTCCATGCGCGTCGATGGCACCACCGTCTTCCCTCACGCCATGGCGTTCGGAGCCACGGGCAATCCGGCCTACTCGCGCTACGAAGGCCAGATCACGGCGCGTGAGGCCCGCGCTTTCGGGAGTGCACTGGATTTTCTACCCCGTGGCTGACGTCAACAACAACCCGGACAATCCCATCATCAACATTCGGTCCTTCGGCGAGAATCCGGAAGCCGTTGCCGCGCAGGTGAAGGCCTTCATCGAAGGCGCCCACTCTTCCAAGACGGACTATGTCCTCACGACCGTGAAGCATTTCCCGGGACATGGCGATACCGCGGTGGACAGCCACATGAACATGCCCGTCATTTCGGCCGACCGCGAGCGCCTGTACCGCGTCGAACTGGTACCGTTCAAGGCCGCGATCGAGGCGGGTGTGGATTCGGTGATGACGGCGCACATCGCCGTGCCTGCCCTCGCGCCGCCCAATGTTCCTTCCACTCTTTCTCCGGAGATTTTGACCGGCCTGTTGAGGAAGGACCTCGGCTTCAAAGGCATCATTGTGACCGACGCCCTCGAAATGGCGGGCATCGTTAAGGATTTCTCCACCGGCGACGCAGGGGTTCGCGCGCTCGAGGCCGGCGCCGACGTACTGGTCATGCCGACCGATCCCGATGCCGTGGTACGGGCGGTAGTCGCCGCCGTACAGAGCGGCCGCCTGACCCGCCAGCGTATCCAGGAGAGCGTGATTAAGGTGCTGGCCGCCAAGGAGCGTGTGGGCCTCGACCGTAAACGTTTCGTGAACCTGGAAGCCATCAGCGACATAGTGGATTCGCCCGAGGCGAATGAGAAGGCGCAGGAGATTGCCGATCACGCCGTCACCCTGGTGCGCAACGGCAATTCGATGCTTCCCCTGGCGGCGCCGGACAAGGCCTGCTACATCGTCATGGCCGAGAGTCGCTTCTCTTCCGAAGGCCCTGCGTTCACCCAGGAGATTCGCAAAATTGCGCCCCGCGCGCCGGTTGTCACATGGGACCCTACCTTCTCACGCCAGCAACTGGATGAATCCCTGAGCCACCTCACAAGCTGTGATAGCTACGTTGTGGCGGCATTCGCATCGGTAGGCGCGTATCGCGGCACCGTGGGCATGCTGGGCGGCGAAATGCCGCACGCGCTCGACGCAATGATCGCCTCCGGAAAGCCGGTGGCACTGATCGCTCTCGGCAATCCGTATATGCTTCGCAATTTCACCAAAGTGACAGCGTACCTGGCAACTTTCAGCACGGTGGCGCCAAGCGAGATTGCGGCGGCACGTGCTGTCCTGGGTGAGATCGATCTCGGCGGGCGCCTGCCGGTCACCATCCCCGGCCAGGCCGCCTACGGGGAAGGAATTCAATTGCGCGCCACCCGCGCCATTCCCGTCACTGGCACCCCGCAGTAAGCTCTTCATAACAAAAGACAGCCTTCGCACCATAGCGCACGGAAGCGTGAAGAAAACCTGTGGCGCGGTACAATGGGCACTCGATGAATCTGTTCACGCTTCCACCGCAAAAGGTGGTGATGGTGCTGCTCGTCGTGCTCTTGACCGCTGCCACCTTCGATGTACTGTACCGGCGAATTCCCAACTGGCTAACCGTCAGCGGCGTCGTGCTTGGCATCGCCATGAATACGCTGATCGGTAC
Source organism: uncultured Solibacteraceae bacterium (assembly GCA_963792055.1). Lineage (GTDB taxonomy): Bacteria > Acidobacteriota > Terriglobia > Bryobacterales > Bryobacteraceae > Solibacter. Next base: position 798,115 of record CAWBUV010000016.1, read on the forward strand.
GCCCGAGGCTGGCATCGTGTTCTCGCTTGTCGGGTTGGCCGTCGCATTCGGGCTCTATGCAGCCCTCTACTCTCTGAGGGCAATGGGCGCAGGCGACGTAAAGCTGATGGCCGCCGTCGGGGCGATGGTCGGGTGGGAGCGCTGGTTCGGAATCTTCTTCGTCACTGCCCTCATCGGTGGTGTGATGGCCATGATCCTGGTGGTCTCTCGCGGGCGGCTTCAGAAGACGTTCTTCAATGTGGGCTTTATCCTCAGTGAAATGAAGAGCGGACGTCCGGCCTACCTGGCGAATGAAGAATTGGATGTCAAGAATAAAAAGGCCCTGGGCCTTCCCCACGGTGCGGTGATCGCCGTAAGCACCGTCTTCTATCTGGCGCTGAGCGTGCGCCTCGTAAAATAAGAAGAGGTCAGTCATGCAGGCGGTATTCTTCGAAGGCAATCGTACTTTCCGCGTGGGCGAGAGCGTGGCCGTAGAGCCGAAGCCGGGACAGGTGCAGATTCAGGTTGCCTTCTGCGGCATCTGCGGCACCGACCTGCACCTGTTTCACGGCGCCATGGCGCACCGCTTGACCCTGCCGCACGTCATGGGGCACGAAATGTCCGGCACCATCACAGCTCGTGGGCAGCGGCGTGACAGGCTGGAACGCCGGCGACCGCGTGACGGTGCGTCCGCTCGACCCCTGCGGGCAGTGTCCGGCCTGCGCGGCGGGCCACAGCCACATCTGCCACAACCTGAAGTTCATCGGCATCGATACTCCGGGCGCGCTGCAAGGCAACTGGACCGTGCCCGCGCACACCCTCCACCGCCTGCCCGATTCGCTGGCGCTGCGCGAGGGCGCCATGGTGGAACCGATGGCCGTGGCCTGCCACGACGTGCGCATGAGCGACCTGAAGGAAGGGGAATTCGCGGCCGTGATCGGCGGCGGCCCCATCGGCATTCTGGTCGCCCTGGTGGCCCAGGCGCGCGGCGCGCGCGTGCTGATGGCGGAGGTCAATCCGTTCCGCCTCCAACTGGCGCGCGATCTGGGGATCGACGCGGTCAATCCGCTGGAGACCGATCTGCCCGCGCTGGTCAACGAGCGTACCGGCGGCGCCGGCGCGGACGTGGTCTTCGAAGTTTCCGGATCGCAGGCGGGCGCCGATACCATGACGAAATTGCCGCGGACGCGCGGCCGCATCGTGGTGGTGGCCATTTTCGGCGAAGCTCCCAAGGTGGACCTCTTCCGCTTCTTCTGGCGCGAACTCAAGCTCTCCGGCGCGCGCGTGTACGAGCCCGAGGATTTCGAACTGGCCATCGAACTGGCGTCTACCGGCAGGCTGCCGCTCGCCAAACTGATTACCGACGTGCTCCCGCTCGCCGGCCTGGAAGAGGCCATGCACCGCATGGAAGGCGGCGGCGACGTGCATGAAGATTCTGGTAAGTTGCACGGACTGAATCTGTGACCATCCTCGACAAGTTCAAACTGAGCGGCAAGACCGCACTCGTCACCGGCGCCCGGCGCGGCATCGGCAAGGCGATGGCGGTAGCCCTGGCGGAAGCCGGCGCGGACATCGTGGCCACCAGCGCCGCCATGGAAGCCGGAGGACAGCGACGTGGCGCGCGAGGTGGCGGCGCGCGGCCGCAAGTGCTGGACCTACGCCTGCGATCTGGCGGACCGTCCCGCGGTTTATGCATTCATCGAAAGGGTGAAGGCCGAATGCCCGCCCGTCGACATTCTGGTGAACAACGGCGGCTCCATCCTGCGCAAGCCGGCCGCCGAGCATCCCGATGAATATCTGGGACAAGATCATCGAAATCGACCTGAGCGCGCAGTTCGTGCTGGCGCGCGAGTTCGGGCGCGGCATGCTCGAACGCGGGGCGGGGAAGATCGTCTTCACCGCATCGCTGCTTGAGCTTTCAAGGCGGCATCACCGTGCCGGGATACGCCGCGGCAAAGGGCGGAGTGGCGCAGTTGACCAAGGCGCTGGCCAACGAATGGGCCGGACGCAACGTACAGGTAAATGCGATCGCGCCGGGGTACATCGCCACCGACAACACGACCGCATTGCGCGCCGACCCGGTCCGCAATCCCGCGATCCTGGCGCGCATTCCCGCGGGGCGCTGGGGCGAAGCCGAAGATCTCGCGGGCGCAGTGGTGTTCCTGGCCTCGCCGGCATCGGACTACGTGAGCGGCACTGTGCTCACTGTGGACGGCGGCTGGATGGGCCGCTAGCCTGACTATTGTTCCGTGGGCGAACAAGACCAAAATTGTGCTATCGCATGTGATATCATAAGCTGTGGAGGCGCTAGCTGCGACTGATCCTCGATACCGATGTGGTGGTAGCAGCTTTGCGAAGCGACCGGGGAGCCTCCAGGCAGTTGTTGATCGGCGCACTTGATCGTAAGTTTGACGTACTTGCTTCGGTGCCCTTGATCATCGAGTACGAGGCAGTGCTGACTCGGCCTGAGCACCTGGAGGCCAGTGGCCTGACGTCGCGGCAGGTTAACGAAGTGCTCGATGCCTTGGTCAAGGTATCGATTCCAGTGCCTTTGCGGTTCTTGTGGCGACCGCAGTTAAAGGATCCAGCCGACGAGATGGTGCTGGAAACAGCGGTCAACGGGACGGCAGATTGGATGGTAACTTTTAATCTTCGTCATCTCGCCGAGGCGGCCCTGCGGTTTGGTGTTCGTGTGGCGCGGCCAGGCGATATGTGGAGGGAGATTCGGAGACATGAGACGAAGTAATGTTGCGTTGCGTCTGCAAGCATCAATACTGGAAGAGGCGCGTCGCGTTTCTGAGACTGAAGGCGTAGCACTCAACCAGTTCATCAACGTCGCGGTGGCCGAGAAGTTGTCGGCCTTGCGGACCGAGGAGTATTTCCGTGAACGCGGAGAGCGGGCCGATGTGGCGAAGGCGAAACGGCTCCTGAAGCGCGCGGGACGCGGAAACCCACCGCAGTCCGGCGACGAACTGGAGTGAACCGGAGCGGGATAGGTCAACCAACGCCCCAACCGTTCCCGCCCCCAGTGCTATACTCTTCCCTCGTGAGATCGATAATTCAGTTCGCCATCCTCGTGTCCACCCTTCTGGTAGCCGCGAACGGGCAGACATCGGGCAAGCCCGAATTCGAGGTGGCCTCCATCAAAGTCAATCCGCCTCAGTCGGGCTTTCACTTCGCCGCCGATGCCGTTACCGGTGGGCCCGGTACCGCCGACCCCGGCATGTTCCGTTGCTCCAGATGCTCTCTCGCCACCCTGATTGTTAAAGCCTTCAATCTCCAGCCATACCAATTCCCGGGTAGGACGTCGCTCACCGACAACACCTACGAAGTCGTTGCCAGAATCCCCGCGGGCGCTACAACGGAGGAGTTTTCGGCAATGCTCCAAAACCTGCTGAAGGATCGCTTCGGCCTCGTCTGGCACTTCCAGGAAAAGAAGATGAAGGGCTACCGCCTCGTCGTCTCTAAGGACGGTCCGATGCTGAAGGAGTCCAATGGCGCAGCCGGCCCGTCAGGCGCCGATCCCCACCGCGGCCCACAAGGCGAATCTCACAATCACAGCGGCGCCGTAGTCTTCGGCACCTCGGCCTCCTATCGCGCCGCCAACCAAACTACCGCGGATCTCGCCCGCGTCCTCTCCGATCAAATCGGCCTTCCCGTCGACGATGAGACCGGACTTCCAGGCAAGTACGATATTTCGCTCCGCTGGTCCGGCGCCGCAGCGCAAGGCGGCAGTCACGCTCCAGGCGCCTGGGCCGGCGGCGCTGGACATGCGGGCCACGATGCAGCCCCCGACGCATCCGGTCCGGCCGCCGATCCCTCCGGCCCAACGCTCTTCGCCGCCCTGCAGCAACAGCTCGGCCTGAAATTAGTCCCCGCCGAGCAATCCGTCGCGCGCCTGTTCGTCATCGACCGGGTCGCGCCACGTCCAACCGAAAACTGATCGCGCTCGAACTACTGCGCCAGTTCCACCAGCTTGCGGCCGCAGATCATGCTGGCCTCGTGCTTGTTGCCGCCGGGACCCGGCCAATGAGTCTCCAGACTCAGCCAGCCCTTATATCCATCCCGCACCAAAGCGTCTACCTGTCCGCGCCACCCCACCACGCCGTCGCCGATAGCGCACCAGACCGGCTTGTGGCCGTCCATCGTGCAGTCCTTGGCATGCACGTGTTGGATCCGGGAAACAGGCAGCTTGGCATACCCTTCGGGGAACCCTTTTTCGCCCGATACCACCGCGTTGGCCGGATCCCAGACCACCTTCAGGTTGGGGTGATCCACCGCCGCCAGCACGCGCGCCGTCTCCGCCCCGGTCGCGATATTGCAGGCGTGCTCGTTTTCCAGGCCGATGATCACATCGTGCGCCGCGGCCTGTTCGGCTAAAGCGCGCAGCGCTTCCACGATGCGGTCGAAGCAGACCTCCGGCTCCACCGTGCGCCAGTACGAAAATACGCGGATGATCCGCGCGCCGGTGCGGTCCGCAATCTCCAGCGCGCGCGCCGTGAGCCGCGGCTGATCGGCGAAGGTATGTACGGCAGCGAACATATCCTGTTGGAAACGTGCGTCCACATCCGGCGCATCGGGCAGCACGCACTTGAGCAGCGGAGACGCGATCGAGAGGATCTCCAGACCCGCGCCGCGCACAATCGCGATGGCGCGGTCCAACTCCTCATCGCTGAGATCGACAATGTTCTTGCCGAACACCATGCGGAGTTCGGCGCCCGTCATGCCGAGTTCGGTCATGGAGCGGACCGCGACTTCGATATCCGGCGAAAACTCGTCGGTGATGGCGGCTACTGGAAAATGTGCTGGCATGAATGCTCATTATAAAGCGCGGCAGTGCGAGAATATCAAGGATGCCCGGTATTGCAACTTCGGTGGAAATGGTGCCGCGCTCGCGCATCCGCGAGCTGGCCGAGTATCGCCATGACGATGGACGGCGTCTTGCGCCTGTATTTCGGCGAGAGCAATCTGCCCACGCCGGAGTACATCAAACAGGCCGCGAACCGCGCTCTGGCCGGCGGCTATACGTTCTATACGGAGAATGCCGGTCTGCCCACCCTGCGCCGCGCGCTCGCCGATAACTACTGCCGCCTGCATGGCGTCAGCTCTGGACCCCGCCTCCGAGATCGTGGTCACCGCAAGCGGCGTGCAGGCGTTGAACCTCGGGATTCGCTGCGTACTCAATCCGGGCGACGAAGCCATCGTGCTCACCCCGGCGTGGCCTAACGGACCCTCCAGCGTCATGATGGCGAATGCCGCCGTACACCAGGTGCCGCAGCCGTTAGTGGGGGGCCGCTACACGGTCGATTTCGATGCTCTCGAAGCCGCCGTCACTCCGCGCACGCGCCTCCTGCTCTACACGTCGCCCTCGAATCCCCTGGGCTGGGTCGCCAACGACGAGGAACAACAGGGCCTGCTCGATTTCGCGCGCCGCCACGGTCTCTGGCTGATGGCCGACGAAGTCTACGACCGCCTGTATTACGCCGGCGAAGCGTTGGGCGAACCCGTGCCCTCCATCCTGCGCAGGGCCACGCGCGACGACGCCGTGATGGTGGTGCATTCCTTTTCCAAGACCTACTGCATGACCGGATGGCGCGTGGGCTGGCTCGTGGCGCGCCGCGATCTGGCGGAGAAGGCGACCCAGCTCAACGAGTTCATCATTTCGCACGCGCCTACCTTCGCCCAGAAGGCCGCCGAGACCGCGCTCGCCGAAGGCGAAGGCGAACTGCGGCGCATGCTGGAGCGATTGAAGGAGAATCGCGACCTCTGTCTGGACGCGTTGCGCGGTCTGCCCGGCGTGACCGTTCCCAAGCCGGATGGCGCGTTCTATCTGTTCCCGAGCGTCGAGGGAATGACGGATTCTTTCGCGTTCTGCCGTAAGCTGCTGGAGGAGACGCGAGTAGGCCTGGCGCCCGGTGTGGCGTTCGGCGCAGGAGGCGAGGGTTCCTTCCGCATCTGCTACGCCGCGGAACGGAGTATCCTGGAGCCTGCCATGGAGCGGTTGACGAAGTTCTTGCGTTCCCACGTCTAGACCGAAGGAGACGGAAATGATCAAAGGCTTTAAAGAGTTCCTGCTCAAGAACAATGTGCTCGCCCTGGCTGTCGCCGTGATTGTCGGTGGCGCGGTCGGGAAAGTCGTATCTTCTCTGGCTGCCGACATTCTCATGCCGCTGATCAGCATGGTGCTGCCCGCCGGCGATTGGCGCACCGCTAAACTGACGCTGTCTACGAGCGTCGGTCCGGATGGCAAGGAAGTCGTCAACGCCATCAGTTACGGCAACTTCTTCGGCAGCGTGGTGGATTTCCTGATCATCGCGCTGGTCGTGTACCTGATGACGAAAGCGCTCCTCAAGGAACCGGCGGCCGCGGCGCCCCCGCCTTCCAAGAACTGTCCGCGCTGCAAGGAAGCCATCGCCGTGGACGCCACCAAGTGCAAGTTCTGTACCGCCGATGTTTAACGGTCGGCACTTCGGAGTCGCTATTCCCGGCGGGAAAGCACAGCGGTAACTTCCAACTGCTTGCCGTCGCGCGTCACCTTGACTGCCACTTCGTCGCCCGGCTTTTTTCCGCGCAGCGCGTAGGTGAAGTCGTAGAGATTCTGCACCGGCTTCCGGTCGAATTCGATCATGATGTCGCCGGCCTTGAGTCCGGCCTTGGCGGCGGGAGAACCCTCCCGCACGTCGGCGAACTTCACGCCCGTGATGCCTTCGGCGAAATCGGGAATGCTGCCGAAGTACGGGCCATAACCGGAGACCGGTCCGGGGTTCGTGTCGCCGCCGTGCGGGGACGGTGCGGCCAACTTCACGAAAGCGGGACGTTCCGGCGCATCGCGCAGCGTCTGCGCCACATCGGCCACCAGGGCCAGCAGTTTCGCGGCGGCGGGCGCGTCGATCTTGTCCCAGGTGTCGCTCGGCTTGTGATAATCGCCATGCAGGCCGGAGAAGAAAAATAGCGCGGGAACCTGGTGCGACGTGAACGACGTATGGTCGCTCGAGCCCTCGCTGGTGCCGCCGGAGTAGTCCACCTTGAGCCCCGACGCGGGAACCAGTTTCTCCAGCATCGGCTTGAGAGTGGAACCGCTCGGCCGACCCGCCGACGTAGAGCTTGTTGTCGCGCATGCGGCCGATCATATCCAGGTTGATCATCGCGACCGCCTTGGCCAGGGGCAGCAGCGGGTGGTCGGCATAGTAGGCCGAGCCCGAGCAGTCCCTGTTCTTCGCCGGCGAAGTTGCAGGAACAGGATGCCCCGCTTCTGTGGCGGGGCTGTTTGGCGAAAAAGCGCGCCAGTTCCATCACGCCGGCGGTGCCGCTGGCGTTGTCGTCGGCGCCGGGATGTATGGTGCCGGTCTGGCTGGGCGCGAGCGAGTACTGTCCGCCCAGCCCCAGGTGATCGTAGTGCGCGCCGATGATGACGTACTCATCGGTCTGTCCGGGCATACAGGGCGGCTACGTTGTGACCGTCCTGACGGCGCGTTCCACATCGAGATTGGCTTCCACGCGCAGGGTTTCGGGGAAGGCGAAGGACTGCGGCTTCAGGTCCTTATCGATCTCGGCCTGAATCGTTTCCAGGTTCTTGCCGGCATCGGCGAACCATTTTTCCACGCGAGCTTCTTTCACCTGGACAAACGGTATTCGGGCATTGGTGGGACCCGACAGTGACGCCGAACTTCTCGAGCTCGTCGGCCTCGCCCCGATGGTTGGCGCGGTCCGCGACCAGGATCACTCCCGATGCGCCGTGCAGCTTGGCGTTGGTCGCCTTGGCGGCAAACTGGGCGTGCTGTGTGAGCGTCTTGCCCTCAAAGACGCTCTTGGGGTCCGATTCCTGCGGCTCGTGGCGCAACACCAGGACGATCTTGCCTTTGACGTCGAGACCCGCATAATCGTCGTAGCCGTACTCCGTCGCCGTGATGCCGTAGCCTGCGAATACTACGGCGCCGGACAGCGCCCCGGTCTCCGAAAAATTGAAGGGAACGAATTCATCGGGAAAGTGCAGCGTCACCGTCCGGCCGTTCTCTTTGAATATGGAAGTGGTTGGCCTTGCCAAGGGCGGCGTCGGTCGTCACCGGGAACGGCTGCAGGTAGCTCTTACCGGCGGGCTTGATCCCCAACTGGTGATAGTTGCGCTCCAGGTACGATGCCGCCTTCTCCAACTCGGGACTCCCCGTGCCGCGGCCGCGCAGCTCCGGAGAGGCCAGGAATTTGATGTCGTTCAGATAAAGGTTCGGGTCGATTACCGCTGTCGCGGCGAACGCCACGGCAGCAAAGGTCAGGCCCGCAAAGAGCCCTCTGGTACGGATTTTCATTTCGGTCTACTTTTTGGCTTACTTCTTCTTGACGGTACCCGGCGACGACAGGCGCTTTGGTTTGCGGCATCCCCGGAAGATCGAGTTTCAGTTCGCAGCCGCAATCGTCGCCGGCATTCTTGGCCGTCTTCTGATATTCGATTTCGGCGTCGATGATCGTCTTGAGGTTCGGCCACTCGATGGTCTGCGAAATGCGCCGTCCGTTGATGAACATCGTGGGCGTACCCGAGACATCCAGTGCCCGTGCCTCTTCCACTTCCTTCTCGACTTCGGCCTGCGTGGTCTTGTTGGCCATGCAGGCGCCGAGTTTCAGCGCATCCAGATCCTTGTTGTCCTTGGCCCACCCCAGTACCTGATCCTTCAGGTTGTCAGCCGTGATCGCGTCCTGGTGCGCGTAGACCCAGTCGTGAAAGTCCCAGAAGGCCTCCGGTTTTTGCTGGAATACGCACCGTCCGGCCATGGCGGCAGGCTTCGCCCATGGATGCAGGCTTTCCAAGGGATAGTCCTTAAAGTACAGCCGGACCTGTGTGGGATAGTTCTGGATCAGGTTCTTGCGAATCATCTCGGCTTCGCCCTTGCAATAGGGGCATTGCATGTCGCTGAAAAGCACGATGGCGACCGGCGCGCCGGCAGTCCCCAGGGCGGGCTGGAACTGCGTTCTGAGTTTATCCAGTTCGGGCTTGAACGGATTGGAGGCGATGTCGTAGAAGGCGCCCTGAACAATCTTCTTGCCGTCGTTGGAAACGTAAAGCGAGACCTCCTGGGACTGTGCACCTTGCGCGATGCGCACGCGGACTTCCTTGAATCCGGGAAGCGCGCTCGGTTTGGGATCCCCGATGGTCACCGTAAGCTGCGGTTGCAGCAGATACAGGTGGCGCACATAAGCTTCCAGCGTTGGTTTGTCAAAGGCAGACTTCTGCGGGGCATCGGCGGCGCCAAGCAGGAGAGCACCCAGTAGGCAGAGCGAAATGGCTCGAAACATGCTTCCTTCCATTGTAATGGATGGGCCTGTGGAGCGGAGGAACTCCGTGGGGATACCCGGGCGCCCGTTCCGCCCGCACGCCTACATGACCGGACCGATGCGCCAGGGCACGAATTCTTTGTGCCCGAGTCGCTCGGCGCAGGTACGGCGTCCCGAAGCGATCTCCAGCAGCGAATCGAAGATCTGACGGCCGATCTGTTGCACGCTGGATTCGCCATCGGAAATCGAGCCGGCATTGACATCCATATTGTCGGGCATGGCGCGGAATGTGTTGCTGTTGGTGGCGATCTTGATCACCGGAATGGTGGGGAATCCGATGGCGCTGCCCCGTCCGGTGGTGAAGGCGATCAGGTTGCAGCCGCCTGCCGCCAGGCCCGTCAAACTGACCGGGTCGTAGCCCGGCGTATTCATATACGTGAAGCCCGGCGCGGTAATCCGCTCGGCATACTCGTAGACGTCGATCAGGGGACTGGTACCGCCCTTGGCCACCGCACCGAGACTCTTCTCGAGAATGTTGCTCAGTCCCCCTTCCTTATTGCCGGGCGAAGGGTTGTCGTCGAAGCTGCCCTGGAAGCGGGCGAGGTATTCCTTGTACCGCCGAATGCAGCCCAGCAATTTGTCGGCGACCTCGCGGTTGCGCGCGCGCTTGATCAGCAGGTGCTCGGCGCCGAAGATCTCGGGCGTCTCGGCCAGGACGGACGTGCCGCCCATTTCGGCCAGCAGGTCGGAACAGTAACCCAGGGCCGGGTTGGCGGTGATGCCGGAGAAGGAATCCGACCCGCCGCAGTTGAGCCCCAGGACGATTTTGGAAGCGGGGCAGGGAACCCGCGCTTCCGCCGAGGCCTGTTCGAAGAAGCGGGCGATTTCGCGCCGCGCCGCTTCCAGCGTTCCCGTAGTGCCGCCGCTGCCCTGCAGCGTCATGCCCACCAGCCGGTTGGTGCGCGGGCTGCCGGGTCCCAGATAGTGGTCGATCTGGTTTACCTCGCAGCCCAGGCCGAGGATAAGCGCGGCCGAGACGTTGGGATGCACCAGAACGCCGCCAAGCGTGCGCCGCAACTGATCCACATCGGGGCCGAAGGCATGCCCGCAGCCTTCGCCGTGCGGGAACGAAACCACGCCGTCGACATTGGGCGGCAGCTCGACGCCTTCGTAACTGCGCGCAATCAGGTCGGCCGTGTGCGCCGCGCAATTGCTGGCGGCCACCACGGCGATGTAATTGCGCGTGCCCACGCGGCCGTCCTCCCGCTGGTAGCCCAGAAAAGTGGGGGCATCGGCGCGCGCGCCCGGGATCGGACTCTCCGTGGCTGGGAACTCGTAGTCAAGCACCAGCTCCTCGAACGAGAGGTTGTGGGTGTGTATGTGCCGCCCCGCGTCGATCGGGACCTTGGCGCGCCCGATGACCTGGCCGTAGCGCTCCACCGTTTCGCCGGCGCCGATGTCCCACAGCGCGACTTTGTGACCCGCGGGGATCGCGTCGCGCGTCAGGACCGGAAGGCCATCCACGCGAAGTTCCGTGCCCGCGGGAAGAGGCACGCGGGCAATCGCGACGTTGTCGGTGGGGTGCAGGTGGATGGCGGAATTCTCGGCGTTGGGGACTTTGGTGATTTCGACCAGCATTTAGGGTCCTTTATTTTTCCAGATTCAATTCGCCGTTGGGCACTTCGGCGTGGACGTGCAGACGGCCGTCGACGGGATGGATCCAGACTCCATCGCCATCGTGCGGGACAGGAATATCGGCTGGCCCGTCGACCACGATAAAGTGCTCGTCGGCCAAATTGGGTAGTAGCTTCCCGATGTGCAGATGCATGTGGCACTGCGAGCGCCGCTCCGTGGAATTGAGCGCAATTCCCCACGGCTCGTTGGGCCACGCTTCGCGAGCCTTTTCGATCGCTGCGCTCCAGTAGGCGGTGCGCTGCTCCGGCGTCATTTCGTTCAGTTCCTGCGGCTGCTTTCCGTGAAAACGCGGCAGGGCAAGCCAGCGGTGAGGCTTATTGGGGTTCGCGTCGCGAATGAAAAAATACGATACATCCGCCGGCTGCTTTTCCGCCTCCTTGCAGAGGCCGCACTCGCGGGCTTCCAGAGTTTCGGGAATCGCAACGTCGCAATGGCAGGCACGCACATCGGCGCGAGAGAGCGGCAGCAGGCACAGAACGAGTACGGGAAGGCAACGCGGCGTGCGCATCGTTTTTATGATTATAACGAGTGGGGCCGCACAAAAGGGCTACATACCGGTTGCTCGCGTCATTTATCCGGTACCGTGTCGCATACTGAGAAGGTGCCCCGGAAAATTCCGCGCCTGCTTTGGGTGGTCCTCCCGCTGGCATACCTGGCTTACTTCTACGATCTGAGCGCTACGGGCCTGTTCGGGAAGGACGAGCCTCGGTATGCGTGGGTGTCGCGTGAGATGGCGCGTTCCGGCGATTGGATCACGCCGCGGCTGTGGGGCGCTCCCTGGTTCGAAAAGCCGGCCCTCCTCTACTGGCTCAGCGGCATCGGCTTTCGACTGGGCTTGAGCCCCGAACTCGCCCCGCGCCTGCCCGGCGCTCTGCTGGCGGTCGCGTTCCTGGCCTTCTATTGGTGGACGCTGCGGCGCGAATTCACCTGCCGTGCCGCGTGGCTCGCCACTCTGATTCTGGGCAGCAGTGGCATGTGGGTGGCGTATAGCCAGAATGGGGTCACCGATACGCCGCTGGCGACCACCTTTTCCGCGGCGATGCTGCTGGCCCTGCCTTGGGTGGCCCGCCGCGATACCAGCCAACTGCCGGCCGCCGCAGCCATGTTCGGGCTCGCCGTGCTGGCCAAGGGATTAGTCCCACTGGTGCTGGCGGCGCCGCTCCTGCTGGGCCGCCACGTCCGCGACTGGCTACGCTGGCGCGTGGTGCTGCCGTTCGCTCTAGTCGCCCTCCCCTGGTATGTCCTGTGCTACTGGCGCAATGGCTGGGAATTCATCCATGAGTTCTTCGTGGTGCATCACTTTTCGCGCGTCACCTCCGACGCGCTGATGCACGGACAACCGGTGTGGTTTTACCTCCCCGTCCTGCTGGCGGGTCTGCTGCCTTGGACTCCACTGCTCGGGCTCATGGCCAGTAGAGGTCTCTACCGCGATCGGCAGCGCGTCTTCCTCGCGGTGTGGGTCTTCGTTGTCCTGCTGCTCTTCTCCATCTCGATCAATAAGCTGCCGGGGTACATCCTCCCCCTGCTGCCGGCGGCCGCCGCTCTGATGGCGTTCGCGCTCGACGAGGTGCGAGACGCTCGAATCTGGCTGGCGGCTTGCGCGACGCTGCTGGTGGCGTTTCCGATCACCGCGCAGATGCTCCCTGCGGCGGTCCTGAACGGACTCTCGCGCGCCCCGCGTCCGGTCTTCCAGCCGGAGTGGCTGGCGGTGGTCGCCGTCGCGCTTCTTGCCTGGCTGCTGGAGTCGCGTGGAAAGCGCGTCGCCGCCGTGCTCGCGGTGGCCGCCGGAGCAGCATTGGGAATCGGCTATTTGAAGAGCGCCGCCACTCCGGAATTGGACCGTAGCGTTTCCGCGCGCGGCTTATGGCGGCAGATCGGCGGACGCGCAGACGAGGTCTGTCTCGGCGACGTCAAACGCGATTGGGAGTACGGACTGAATTACTATTCCATTACGCCCCTGCCCGGCTGCGACAAGCAGCCGAAGCCGCTACAGGTTCTGCCCGCACCTGGCGGGCGCGCCTATTTGAGTCCCGCTCCCTAATGCCGGAGTAACCATAGAGAGTATCTGGGTTGACCCGCACTCCCTGTACGGTGTACTCTCACACTTCCGGAACCGATTCATGATCCTGCCACAAAGTTATCCTTCGGTATTATTTCTAATGGTCCTGAGCTTGTTGTGCCTGGGATCCTGGGCGAGTGCTTACAAATTCGCCGGTAAGTGGCGTTTCGAGCTCTTTTACCTCGATTTCGCGCTGGGACTCTTGTTGGCTTCGGTGGTCTTCGCTTTCACGGTTGGCAATCTCGGATACGACGGTTTCAATTTCCTTGACGATTTGCAGCACGCCGGAAAACGCCAGTGGATGTACGTCTTCATCGCCGGCCTCATCTTCAACCTCGGCAATATGTTGTTGATGGCCGCCGTGTCGGTTAGCGGCCTGACAGTTGCCTTTCCAATGGGAATGGGAATCGCACTCCTGCTTGGCACCGGTCTGGGCATGGCCAGCCGGCCGGCAGGCAACTCGCTCCTGCTCGGCATGGGCTGCCTGCTGATCCTGACATCGATCATCGTGAACGCCATCTCCTACCGCATCATTGGCGTCGCGAAGCACGAAGAACTGGCACGCGCGGGACGCGCCAAGAGCACCCGTCGTCCGAACCCGCTCAAGGGGATCATCCTCGCCCTGGCAGCCGGCATTCTCATTGGCGGCTTCGTCCCGCTGTTGGATAAAGCGCGGCAGGGCGATCTGGGCCTGGGGCCGTATGCGGCCGGCTTCATTTTCGCCTTCGGAGTCTTCTTCTCGACCTTCGTCTACGAGATCTTCTTCATGAATTTGCCGGTGGAAGGCGAGCCGGTGGAATTTGGCGAATACCTCAACGGCCGGCTGGGACAACATCTGGCGGGCCTGACATCCGGCCTCGTTTGGTTCACTGGCCTGCTGGCGGCACTCGTCGCCACCAGCGCTCCCGACACGATGCAGGGCAGCTCGATGCTGCGCTTCGTACTCGCCCAGGGATCGCCGGTGCTGGCGGCGCTATGGGGAATTCTGGTCTTCCGCGAATTCAAGAACGGCGACATCCGCGTCAAGCTGCTCGGCACCTTGATGCTGGTGTTGTTCCTCTGCGGCATCGCGATGATCGGCCTGGCGCCGGCGCTGCTCCGCAGGGAATAGTCAGTCGTTCACGGAAATTCCGAGCTTCGTGTACCACGGACACGCCGACTGCAGACGCGCATTCACGGCGTTGATATTGCGCACGCCGTCCCGCTGCAGCCACTCTTCGAGCGCTTTGAGCCCGTGCTTGGCGTACACCGGAATGCCGTCCTTCCAGGTGGCGCGCCCGCACAGCACGCCGGAGTAGTCCGTGCCCGCCTCGCCGGCGATGGCCAGCGATTCGGTGAACTGGGCGACACTCACGCCGGCAGAGAGATAGATGAACGGTTTGGTCGCCATGGCCGCGGCCTCGCGGAAGTGTCTGTGCGCTTCCTCCCGCGTATAAGCCTTCTGCCCCTTGAAGACCGCGGAGCCCTCCACGAATTCGGCATTCACCGGAACTTCCACCTTCAGCACGTCCACGCGAAACTCCGGACGCGAGAAGACTTCCATGCTCTTCTTCACGATCTCCGGCTTCTGCCGGCCAAACTCCAGACTTCTCTCGTCGCCGCCCTTCGGATCGTACCCCACGATCTCGAGGAAGAATGGAATCTCGTAAGTCTCGCACTCGGCGCCGATGCGCTCCATGAACGCGTGTTTCACATCGTTCACGGAGGCATCCTCGAAGGGTGAGTAGTAGATCAGAATCTTCACTGCATCCGCGCCCCATTCCATCAGCCGCTTCACCGAAACGTGCGGCAGAAGGTCGGGCAGGCGCCCCGGGCGCGTCGTATCGTAACCCGAAAGCTCATAAGCGAGCAATAGTCCGGAATTCGGCGCGCGTGCGCGTCCGGCCGCCAGTCCGAACTCCGGGTCCAACAGGATGGCGCTGGCATGTGGCGTGAGAATCCGGCTCACCGCCACCTTAAACTCGCTCATCATCGCCGGCGTGATCTCGTGAACTTCCACGCCGCGGAAGGTGGAAAGAGCCTTCTGCAGGTTGCCGCGCTGATCCATGGCGGTGGCGGCGATGACACCACGCTCGTTGGCGAGCGCTTTCATGCGCTTCAATTTACCTGCGGACAGCGTCACTTGGGCTATTATGGCACGCTCGTTACAACCGCATCGCCTTGTTATAACCTGTCATTTCCAGATAGCCGGCGCCGCGCGCGCTTCCGCTGTAGGTGACCGCGCCTTCCCAATAACTGGGACTCGACGCATCTTCCGCCACCAGTTCCTGCTCGTTCATGGCCGCCGTGCATTCGAGCGTGAGAGCCAGCGAGGGGACCGTGATGCGCCAGCGTACCGGATAACGTCCGCCGGTCTTCGAGCTGGTCCAATAGTCCAGAGGCTGGAGTTGGAAATCGGCGCGCTTCAGATGCCGCACACGCCCGTCGGGAGCGATGTACGTCCCCGACGAGTATGGGTCGCTCGTCCCGTCCGCGTGGCGCAGTTGGAAGAGCATCAACTCCGCGCCGGAGTCCAGTTGAACGCTGAACCAGTCCCAACCCTGCTGATTGGCTTCCAGTTGGTGAGAGAACCACTCGTGGTCCATCCATGCCGACCCTGTGACCTCGGCGCCGTTCAGCGTGCCTGAGACGTCCAGCAGCGGGAACGAGACGTAGTACGATGCTTTGCCGGCGCCGGGCGCCTTCTGGCTGACGCCGTTCTCTCCGTGAATCACCGGCGCCGTGCGCGGCGTCAGCCGCAGTGTGAAGCGAACGCCCTCGGCCACCGCGGTGAGTGTCTGGGCGCCTGTTGCGGAATTCCACTTCGCCTCCCAGTTGCCGTTCCAAACGCGAGATTCCGCGGCACGCGCGCCGGCAATACCCGGCCCCGAACGGTTGAGCCGCTTGTTGTACCGGAAGCGCTGCCCATCGATATCGGTCAACGCCAGGTGCGCCAGGTATAGATCGTCAATGCGCCACGCCGAAGGGTTGGTGGGGTCTCCTTTGTGCTCTCCCTGGCGGAAGAAGACCAGTTCGAAGCCGTAGCGGTGCCCGTCACGCGTGTGCACATTGCCCGTGTAGTACCACCATTCCGTCAGAAAGTCGGGATGCTCGAAATGGTCGCGCGGAAACTGGTAGCGGTAGCCGGGTAACGCCTGCCGGTACTCCGGCGCCGCGGCGAACAGCAGCAGAAGCAGAATCTTCATGGGCGGCAGGACATATTATGAGTGTAGCCCGCTACTCGTGGCGCAGCGCCGTCGTCGGGTCCATCGATGCCGCGCGCCGTGCCGGAAACCATGCCGCGATCACGGCCACCAGCGCCAGTACCGCCGTGGCCGACACCAGCACTCGCGGATCGCCCGGCGTCAGGCCGAACACCAGTCCCGTCACCAACCGGCCCAACGCGATGGCCCCTGCCGTCCCGGCCGCCACGCCCAACGCGCCCACCAGCGCCACCTCGCGGAACACCAGCGCCATCACGCCCGGGCGCGTCGCGCCCAGCGCCATGCGGACCCCGATCTCCCCGGTTCGCCGCGTCACGTCGTGCGCCAGCAGCCCGTAAATCCCGGCCGCCGCCAGCGTGATCGCCAATATGCCGAAACCAAACGAGAGCGCCGCAATCGCCCGATCCGTATCCAGGGTGTGATTCAACAACTGATCCGCCGAATCGATCGACGCCAGGTGGACTGCGGGGTCCGCCGCACGCACGGCAGCCCGCAGGTCCGCCAGCCGCGCCTCCTGTCCGGGCCGCATACGCACGACGAAACGCGTCGTATACAACCTGCCCTCCGTCTGAAGCTGCGAAAAGTACACCATGCGCTTGGGTTTCTGGCGCACATCGGTCCGTATGTCCTGCACCACGCCGACAATCTGGTAGCGTTGTTCCTCACCTCGCCGGTACAAGTTTTTGCCCACCGGATTCTGTCCGTTGAAAAAGTGGTTCACAAACTCCTGGTTGACAATCGCCACCGGCGGACCGGCCGGGTTATCGCGTTCGTCAAACTCGCGTCCCACCACCAGGCGCGTACCGGCAGTTGTAAAGTAGTGCGGCCCCACATGGTCCAACCACGTCATGTTGCTGTCGCCATCGCCTTGCGGAAACCCATCCACCACCACCGCCGTGTTGCTGTTCCGTCCGGTATAGATTCCGTTGCCTGAAAAACTTGCCGCTTCCACTCCCGGCAGCGCGCCCAGGCGCTCCAGCACGCGGCGATTCAATGCCGCGATCTGCGGTCCCTTATAAGCCGACGTCCTTGGCATCCACATCCACTACCACCAGCCGGCGCCGGTCCAATCCGGTATCGAAGCTGGTCAGCTTCTGCAAGCTGAACGCGAACAGAAACGCCCCCGCGATCAACACCACCGAGAGCGCCATCTGCACCGCCGCCGCAGCCCGTCCGACAGCCCGTCGCGCCGGAGGAGGCGTGGCGCCGCGCGATCCGTACTGCAACCCGTCCGACCCCTGCGCGCGGGTCGACCCCAACGCTGGAGCCACACCGCAGATCAGCCCCGCCGTCACCGAAATTGCGAACACGTACAGCAGCATGTTCACGTCCAGCCGCGGGTCGATCGTCTGCGAGAGCAAAGAGGCCAGCCCGCTAGCCGCCGGCCGGTAGATCGCCAGACCCAGCGCGCCGCCCGCCAGCGCCACCACCAGTGCCTCCGTTACCAGTTGCCGCACGATCCGTCCGCGTGCCGCGCCGATCGCCAGCCGAACCCGCAGTTCCGTTCGGCGCCCTTCCGCCCGTGCGAAGCCAAGGCTCATCACGTTCACACAGGCCAACAGCAGCACGATCCCCACCATCGTGAACAGCACCCGCAGCGGCGTAGAGAAGCGCGTACGCAGGTAAGAGATGCCGTTGGCAGCGGGCTCCAGCTTCAATTTCTGCTCGCGGATTATCTTCAAAAACCGCGCCGGCATGTTGGGACGGGCGAACGCGAGCTCGGTGGCCACCGCCAGTGGTGTCAACGCGGCGGAGGCCTGCACCGCATTGACGCCCGGCCGCAATCGGCCCAGCAGATTGAGATAGTGCATGTGGCTGTCCAGCCAGGGCTGGCCGGGAAACACCGCGGGCAGCGTCGACATGGGCGCCCACGCCTCCGCCGCTTCGCCCACCACCACGCCGAAAAATTCGGGCCGCGCCACGCCGACAATGGTGAACGGCACATTGCCCACGCGCAGCGTCCGGCCGATTGCGCCGCGCTCGCCGCCGAAGGCGCGCTGCCAGTACCGGTAGCTCAGCACCACCGCATTCGCTCCCGTGCCGCTGTCGTCCTCCGGCGTCAGCATGCGCCCAAACAGAGGCGCCACTCCCAGACCGGGGAAGTAGCTCCCCGACACCATTTCCACGCGCCCCCGCTCCGGCCCGCTGCCCGCATCCAGATCTCGCGACAAAATCCCCGTCGTGGCGATCACGCTTTCCAGGTACTCCTGCGATTTCGCCGCATATTCGCGGAACACCGGGTAAGAGTACGAGTCCGTCGGATAGCGCACCAGCCGTTCCGGTTCGCTCACCGGTAACTGCCGCCACAGCAGCGTGTCCATCAGGCTATAGATGGCCGCATTGGCGCCGATTCCGAGACCCAGCGACACCACCGCCACCACCGCGAAGCTGGGCTGCCGCGCCAGCACACGCACTGCGTACCGCGCATCCCGCACCAGACTTTGCAGCCACTCCCAGCCCCACACGGCACGCGCGCTCTCCGCCGCCAGCGTTAGATTCCCCAACTCGCGCCGCCCGGCGATTGCCTCCAGCGCCGCCAGTTCCTCCTGCATCTCGCGCTCCTCGGCGCGCCGGTATCCCGGCCATAGGTATCGCAGCCGTTTCATTGGCCCTCCATGACGCTCGCAATTGCAGCCACGAACTGATTCCACTTCGCCCGTTCATCCGCCAGTTGCTTTCTCCCCAATGGAGTCAGCCGGTAGAACTTGGCCTTCCGATTGTGATCCGAAACATCCCACTTCGATGCGATCCACCCCTTCAACTCCAGCCGCTTCAAGGCCGGATAGAGCGACCCGAATTCGATATCGAGCGCCTCGTTCGAAGTGGATCGAATCGCCTTCGCGATTCCATATCCGTGCAGCGGACCGAAGATCAGAGTGCGCAGCACCAGCATTTCCAGAGTTCCTTGTAGCAGGTCCATATTGAGTGTGTCGATATATAGACGAACTATATACCAGAACGGTTAGGCAAAATCGTGTGCCCTCCACCCGCTTTGTTATCATGAAGACACTCCTAGAATGATCGTTGAGGCCAATACTGTACAATTCGAGTCCATCTCTCTCGATAACGGCACCACGCTTGCGCCCGTCGAAGTGGCCTACGAGACCTACGGTGAATTGAACGCGGCAAAATCCAACGCCATCATGGTCTTGCACGCCTTCTCCGGCGACGCCCACGCGGCCGGAATCAGCGCCGAAACCGGCAAGCCGGGCTGGTGGGACAACATGATCGGCCCCGGCAAGGCCTTCGACACCAACAAATATTTCGTGATCTGCTCCAACGTGCTGGGCGGCTGCCGCGGCACCACCGGACCCTCTTCGCTCAATCCGGCTACCGGCTGCCCGTACGCCATGTCCTTCCCGGTGATCACCATCGGCGACATGGTGCGCCTGCAGAAGATGCTGGTCGATTCCTTCGGCATCAAGCGCCTGCTCTCCGTTTCCGGCGGATCGATGGGCGGCATGCAGGCGCTCGAGTGGGCGGCCGCCTACCCGGAGTCCGTGGTCAGCGCCATCCCGATCGCCACCACCACGCGCCACAGCGCCCAGCAGATCGCGTTCAACGAAGTGGGCCGCCAGGCCATCATGGCCGATCCCGATTGGAACGACGGCAACTACTACGACAAGCAGCCGCCCGCGCGCGGCCTCGCCGTGGCGCGCATGGTCGGCCACATCACCTACATGAGCGACGATTCGATGCGCGAGAAGTTCGGCCGCCGCCTCCGCGGCAAGGAGAACTTCGGCTTCGGCTTCGATGTCGATTTCGAAGTGGAGAGCTACCTGCGCTATCGCGGCAGCCAGTTCGTCAACCGCTTCGATGCCAATTCGTACCTCTACATCACCAAGGCCATGGACTACTTCGACCTGACCAACGGCCACGGCACCCTGGCCGCGGCGCTCGAAAAGACGCAGGCGCGCTTCCTGGTGATCAGCTTCAGCTCCGACTGGCTTTACCCCAGCTACCAATCGCAGGAAATGGTGCGCGCCCTGCGCTCGCGCAATCGCGACGTGGCCTACGTGGAACTGCAGTCCAACTACGGCCACGATTCGTTCCTGGTGGACGTGGCGGAGCAGACCGACCTGGTGCGCGGATTTCTGGCCAGCACGTTCGAGAAGGTGCAATGAAGGCCGGCTTCGTCCGCGAACTGCTGGGCCGCAGCGATTACGCCATCATCGGCGAGATCGTCGAGCCCAAAACCAAGGTGCTCGACCTCGGCTGCGGCGAAGGCGAACTGCTGGAGTGGCTGGCCTCCAACAAGGGCGTGGATGCGCGCGGCGTGGAGATCTCCGGCGCCAAGGTGCAGCGAGCCATTGCGCGCGGCGTCTCGGTCTTCCAGGGCGACATCGACGAAGGCCTGGCCGACTATCCCGACCAGGCCTTCGATTACGTGATCCTCAGTCAGACGCTGCAGGAGACGCGCCATCCGCGCAAGGTGCTGCGCGAGATGCTGCGCGTCGGCCGCCGCGCCATCGTCGCCTTTCCGAACTTCGGACACTGGCGGATGCGGATGTCGATGCTGTTCAGCGGAAGGGCTCCGCGCACTTCGCTCTTTCCGTACGAGTGGTACGAATCGCCGAACATCCACATCCTTACCGTGCAGGATTTCGAAGAGCTGGCCGCGCTCGAATCCCTGGTGGTGGAACGGCGCTACTTCCTGTCCGGTCATCGCAAAGTATCCTGGCAGCCCAATCTCTTTGCCGAAGTCGCAGTATTCCTGGTCCGCCGGGGATAGCCGGCATCAGGATTTTTGTAGACAGGCGCAGCGCATTAGGCTGGCCCTTCAAACCGTCTCCGACATGACGAACTGATCCGGGCGAACCGTCCCGGCTGATGCACCGAGTTTTCTGGTCTCACCCAATGCACGTCTACACGGAGCTCAGAGGTCTCATGTATGAGAATCGACTCCCGGGGCGTTTTGGGCTGTCACTGTGCTGCACCGCCCCTGACCCGTGACCTCGCCCGAATCCGGCGACAATGTGAACATGGATCGGGAGCACGTGATCGCCACGTTGCGCGGCCACGAATCGGAACTGAGGGCGGCAGGCATCACCCGCCTCTCGCTGTTCGGCTCGACTGCACGGGGAGATTACCATCCGGATTCCGACATCGACCTGCTTGCCACGTTCGACGATACTCGCGGAATCTCACTCCGGAGTGTCGTGGGAATCGAGCGGCAGACTTCTCAGATGCTGGGTCGCGTGGTCGATCTTGTCGAGGAAGGGCCGCTGAAGCCACGCGTTCGGAAGACTGTCGAGGCCGAGGCAGTTCGTGCCTTCTAGAGATCCGATCCAGCGCTTCGTTGACATCCTCGAAACATCGCGCTGATTGGGCAGTTTACGAAGGGAATGGATCTCGCGACTTTTGTGGATGACCTCGCGTAGAAGGGATCGTCCAGCGAGAGTCGGCTCGGTTCCCTGGGCAAGCCTTCATCTTAAAAATGCGGCTTGTGAGGCGATAGCAACTTCAGCGATGCCTCCCTGGCACATTGGCGAACCGATGCGTTGGTCACCCACACGCCAATGGAGAGGGGCGGGTTGTAGATGTTGCCGGTTCGGCATCGATGAAAACCATCGCTGCACATCCTGTTCCACAGCCCCAGCGCACTGCGATCATATGTCCCGCGCAATTAGGGCCTCTACTCTCGACGCCGTCCCGAAACACGCCCCAACCCTTCTCCACGCCGTCGCGGAGGGCTCATCCGAAGCGGCCTATGCCTGAGACTCGAAGGCGGACCGCGACAGGCCCGACTGGCGAATGATGCTGTGCAGGGTCCCGCGCGTCAATTCGGAGTGGAGCGGAACCGGTACGGTCGTTGTACCGGTGGCATCTTTCCGTTGCATGACAACGTGGCTGCCACGTTGCCGCACCCTCTGAAACCCGTGCTGCTCCAGGATCCGGCAAACTACCTCTCCCGAGAGCGGCCCCAGTCTAGGCAACCCGGACCTCAACCTGTGTGATGAGCACTTCCGGGTGGAAACGCCGCTCGACTTCGGAGGTATCCGCGCATTCGAAAAACAGACCAAGGGCCTCGACGAGGTTCGCCCGAGCTTCCTCGATGGTCGCGCCCTGACTGGCAACGTCATACTCCGGGCAGAGCGCCGAATAGCCGCTCTCCTCGCGTTCGATGATCGCGGTCATTCTTCTCAAGTCGGCCATGTTTCATTCTAACCTGAGACCGAAACCAACAGCGCCCATCGCGAACGGCGCGAGTGCATGTGGGCGATATGGGCTTGTCGGAAACTTGCCTGCTATCGCTCTGTCGGATCGCCTACCTGCGTTTCTGAGTCGAGCTGGCCGGGGAAAGGGCAAGCTGATGGTATCCCTCGCTGTCGGTTCGGAGCTTGGATAGCTCTTGAAACGAGAGCCTCTTGACCGATACTCCGCCCAACATGATGGACACGATTTTCTCTTTTCTTGGATCCGCTATTTTTCGGATGGGAATGCGATCGAACAGATAGACGCTACAACCGCGATGTACCATCCTGATCTCAAACATTAATTGGCCATCCGACGGAATGTGATAGTCGATCGACTGAACACGGACGTCAAAGCGCTCGGGTGTATCGCTGACGATGCGCAGCCGTTGTTTCGATTGGACTACAAGAGGCGGCGCCATCCGGTATGCACACCCAGTCAAGCCGAGAGCCGGGGTCACGACCGCGGCACACGCAATACCCTGGAACAATTTCATTAAGCAGACTAATTGTAACGCTCTGCCAACGCTCTGGGTATTGATGAGGAACCGCCTTTGTTGTCCTTCAAAAGAACGGCGGAACGACGGCATTCCTTCCGATAACGGCAGAAAGACGCCGTTACCGGAAAGTGGCGGCACACATGAGCAAGAAGTCCATGTCGTTGATTGGCCGGAAACTACGATCGGGGAAGCGCCATCCGGTAAACCGCTGACGGGCCGCCTTCAGCCCTCCAGCAATGCCAGGTGGGCCAGCCATCGCAGGCTGCCCGGCAGGTGCCGCCGCGTCTCTTCCAGGCTGGGCGCGCCTTCCATTCCCGCCAGTTCGCGAGCAATCTCTTCATGGGTGCGAGTGCCATCCAGCAGTCGTATCAGTTGTCTCGCGATCACGTCCAATTCTACCGGAATATGGCAGGCGCTCGTCACGCTATCCGCGCTGGACGCCTGGTAGCGCGCCAGCCGGCTGGCACGGGGTCTTTCGGTCACCGTCTCCTCGCAGGGAAAATCGTGGACGTGCAGGTTGACGCAGCCGGCCACCAGCAGCGCAAAGAGAATCTGGCCCAGCAACTCCGCATTTCCGGCATACGGAATAAGCTCCTCGAATTCGACGGGCAGATGTCCGGTATCGTGCAACGCCTGCGACCACCGCCTGCACCTCCTGCACGCCCTGTTCGCCCGAAATCTGTTGAGCGCGCTGATACTCGGAAAACAGGAATTCGTTCATCCGGGCGGGGCCGATGGCGCGATCGAGCGCGACTTCCTCATGGCACAGCAAGGTCTCGCGGAAGCGCCGGAGCTTGCGGAAATCCACGTATTGCTCTCGTTCGATCACGTACGTGGCGTTCTCTCCGGCCTGCTCCATTGCCGGATCGAACGTCTTATGCGATTGGGCTTCGGCGAGATATTGCAGGCCATGCCTGCGCGGCGTGCGCCGCGAACTCGTGGAACCATACTGGATCGTTGATGGGCGCCAGATCGTCGTGGAACAGGCCATCGTCACCGTGCTCCATGACGTGTTTAGCCTCTTCATGGTCGATCTGCGGGAGCAGGCGGCGCGCTTCCGCGATGCGCTGCGCGGGGTCTTCGATGGCTCGCGTGTGGTACAGCAGCATCTCACGGATCATCTGGCGCGGGTAGCGGCCGGGATAGACGTTGTAGCTGACGAACGCGATCCCCTGGGGCGCCAGGCGTTCGCGGCAGACGGCCAGCAGACGGTCGCGCACGTCCGCCGGAATCCAGGAGTAGAGGCCGTGGGCGAAGATGTAATCGAACTCGCCCTCATCCGGGCCGAGATCGCGCAGGTCGGCCACGCGCAGACTTATGTTGGAGAGGCCCAATTCCGCCGCGATCGCACTGCCTGCGGCAATCGGGGCAGCCGCCAGATCGACGCCGATGAAATGGCTTTGAGGCAAATAGTACGCCTGCGGAATCAGGTTGCCGCCGTCGCCGCAGCCGAGTTCGAGCACCCGGCAGGCGGTCACCGGGGCGGGTTTCATGCCGAACAGCCGGCCCATCGCCGCCAGTCGGTCCGGATGCGTTTGCCGTCGCGGCAACGTCCGATACGCGACTGATCGTAGGGATTATTCAAACGTCAAAGTCCCCGGGTTTACGTCCGTTCGCTGCGCACCAATCCAGGTAGATCCGCCCATAACTGTCGGTGATGTAGTCGCTCTCCTGAAATCCCAGGCGGCGGGCCGTGCGGTCAATCCAGTGCGGCGTGCCTTCCAATTCCAGGAAGACGCCGACCGGAGTCTCGTCCAGCATGGCCACGCCGGCGCGCCGTGCCTGGTGGAACTCCGTGCGGTACTTTTCGTAGCGGAACACGCGCCTATAGCCCAGCCGCTCCACAATCGCCGTCATCGCTGCCGCCTTGTCGATGTGGGCTTCCAGTTCTTCCCTGCTCTTGTGTTTGCCGCCCTGCGGCACTCCCTTATAGGTGAGGGTGGCAACCCGGCCGGCCTCGCGAATGCGCAGCAGCCTGGACGCAGTCCGCAAGCTCTGCTCCGGCGTGTCGAACACCGTATTGGCCTCGAAAACGCGCTTCCGCGATACCACGAAGCCGGCCGTCCGCAGCAGCCGGCGAGCGGACCGCGCGTCCTTTACCGCCAGCTTGATTTCCGTTTCCTGCGTGCCGTGAGGCATCGGAAAGCTACTGGGGCCGGTCGCCCTGATGATGATCGAGAAAGTCCTGGTCGATGGCCTTGCGGCCGCGGAAGCCTTCGTCCACGCCGTGCCAGAACGAGATGCCGCTCTCTCCCAGCTTCCAGCACAGGTAGACCTCCACGCCGCGAAACAGGGTCGGAAAATCGACCAGTCCGATATCCAGGTCCTTCACCAGGCAGCCCGTCTCCAACACCGCCTCAATTCGTTCGCGCAGCCGCGATGCCGCCTCGTCGCGGCGTGCCCGCGCTGCCAGCGCGCGGTCGCGGTCCACCACCACGCCGCCCATCATCATCACGCGCTCGCTGAACTCGTGGATCGCCTGTTCGGCCTCCTGGTATTCGCTCTTCGCGTCCAGCGCATCGCGCAGCAGCCGGTCCACCTCGGGAATCAGCCGTTGAGCTTCCGCCAGCGTAAAGCGTTTCGCCATGTCGCGCCGATTATACCAGCGGGCGGGCGCCGGAAGACTGCCGGCGGCCACGGGTTGGCGGGCCTCTGCGTATTGCGTGGAGTAGTGCGAATCCACGTAGGTGTTCAGAATCTCCAGAAACTCCGGCCACAATGCGGTCGCCCTTGAGCGTGGTCATCAGGCGGCCGTCCACATACACCGGCGCCTTGGGCTCTTCGAACGTGCCGGGCAGCGAGATGCCGATATTGGAGTGCTTGCTTTCGCCGGGGCCGTTCACCACGCAGCCCATCACCGCCACCTTCATCGCCTCCACGCCGGGATGCGTCGCCTTCCACATCGGCATCTGCTCGCGCAGGTAGGTCTGGATCTGTCGGCCATCTCCTGGAAGAACGTGCTGGTGGTGCGCCCGCATCCCGGGCAGGCGGTCACCTGCGGCGTGAAACTGCGAATCCCCAGCGATTGCAGAATCTGCTGCGAGACGATCACTTCTTCGGTGCGGTCGCCATTGGGCATCGGCGTCAGCGACGCGCGAATGGTATCGCCGATGCCGTCCTGCAGCACCGGCGCCAGCGCCGCCGTGGTGGCCACGATTCCCTTGCTGCCCAACCCCGCTTCCGTAAGTCCCAGGTGCAGCGGATAATCGCAGACCGCGGCCAGCGCGCGGTACACGTCGATCAGGTCCTGCACGCCGCTGACCTTGGCGCTCAGGATGATCCGGTCGTGCCCCAGCCCGTAGCGCTCGGCGGCCTGCGCCGATTCGCAGGGCGCTCGCCACCATGGCGTCCAGCGTGACTTCGCGCGCGTCCTTGGGCTCCGGCAGCAGCGAGTTCTCGTCCATCATGCGCGTGAGCAGCGCCGAATCGAGCGAGCCCCAGTTCACGCCGATGCGCACCGGCTTCCGGTTCTCGATGGCCACTTCGATCATGGTGCGGAAGTTGTCGTCCGTCTTGCGGCCGATATCCGAATTGCCGGGATTGATGCGGTACTTGGCGAGCGCGCGCGCGCACTCCGGATATTTCTTGAGCAGCAGGTGGCCGTTGTAATGGAAGTCGCCGATGATCGGCACCGGCACGCCGAACGCGGCGCACGCATCCACAATCTCGCGGCACCGCGGCGGCCGCCGCTTCGGTGTTCACCGTCACGCGCACCAGTTCGGACCCGGCGCGCGCCAGCGCCATCACCTGGTTGACCGTGGACGCCACGTCGGCGGTATCGGTGTTGGTCATCGACTGCACCACGATCGGATGATCTCCGCCGACTTTCACGCCGCCCACATCGACCACTACCGCCTTGCGGCGCGGCTTTACTGCCATGAAATTCCCTCCGCGGTGGAAACTTCCATCTTAACATTCGACGTCACGGCCCTTCCGAAGAGTCCTCCGCGAGGCCGCGTTAAAATCGAATTATGCGCATCCTTCTTTTCAGCGGCAAAGGAGGCGTCGGGAAAACCAGTCTTGCCGCCGCTACCGGCCTGGAACTTTCGCGCCTGGGCTATCGCACCCTGGTCATGAGCGTCGATCCCGCCCACAGCCTGGCCGACGCCTTCGACCTCGAAACCGCCTCTTCCACGGCAAGACCGGCGACCCCTACCCCATCGACGAAAGCTCGCCATCCACGAGGTCAACATCCAGAAGGAGATCAAGCGCCACTGGCGGGAGATCTCCGCCTACGTCATCAGCGTCCTGCGCACCACCGGCATCAACGACGTGGAGGCCGAGGAACTGGCCATCCTGCCCGGCATGGAAGAACTCAGCGCCATGATGTACGTCAACCAGTTCCGCCGCGAAGACCGCTACGACGTCATCGTGCTGGATTGCGCCCCCACCGCCGAATCCATGCGCTTCGTCAGCATGCCGACCACGCTGGAGTGGTACATGAAGCACATCTTTCCGTTCCAGCGCGGCATCCTGAAGGCGGTGCGGCCCCATCGCCAACCGCGTCTCGCCGGTGGAACTGCCCACCGACAACTACTTCGCCAACATCAAGGACCTCTTCGGCCGGCTGGACGGCATCGGCGAACTGCTGGAAGACCCCAAGATCACCAGCGTGCGGCTGGTCACCAATCCGGAACGCATGGTGCTGCGCGAAACCCAGCGCGCCTTCGTCTACTTCTCGCTGCACGGCCTCACCGTGGACGGCGTGATCGTCAACCGCGTGCTGCCCGCCGGAAGTCACGGACGAGTATTTCCAGGAGTGGCGCGTCTCGCAGGGCAAGATTCTGGAAGAGATCGACCGCTATTTCGCGCCCGTGCCGGTGAAGCGCGTGCCGCTGTTCACCCACGAAGTGCTGGGCCGCGAGCGCCTGCGAAGAACTGGCCCGCAGCCTCTACGACGGCAAGGAGGACCCCGCCGCCGTCACCCGCACCGAGGCGCCTTACACGTTCACCAAGTCCGATCAGCGGCGGTTACCAGGTCCGCCTGCAAGCTGCCGTTCGCCGCCAAGGGCGAGATCGGCCTCTTCAAGAAGGGCGACGAACTGGTGGTGGAGATCGGCACGCTGCGCCGCCACATCGGGCTGCCCACCTCCATGGCCGGCCTTTCGCCCGGGCGCGCAAAGTTGGAAAATAGGATTCTGACCGTCGAAATGAAGGAGACCTGAGATGGACGAAAAAACCGAAACCGCCGGAACCGCCGGAACCCACGCCCACGCCGGCGGCTGCTTCTTCTGCGACACCGCCATGCCGGTGCTGGAGCACCTGGTGAGCGAAGCCACGCGCGACCACTTCCGCAATTCGCGCGTCGAGTTCCTCAAGGGTCTGCGCAGCCTGCTCGACGAACGCATCGCGCACCTGTCGCGCGCCAGGAGACCAAGGGCACGCACGTCTACGTAGAGTAGCCTCTACGGCAGCGGCGTCAGTCTGATGTTGCGGAACGCGATCTCGTGGCCTTCGCCTTCGAACCCGACGTGGCCCTTGCGCAACGCAATTCCGGTAATCTCGCTGACCGCGGCGCCATTCACCGAGAGCGTGATCTTGTCGCCCTTCACGCGGATCTCGTAGTGATTCCACTCGCCCGCCGGCTTGATCCGGTTTTCCTTCATGTCCTTCATGAGATTGAACCGCTGCAGGGCGCCGTCCACCAGGTTCACGCCAAACAGGATATCCGCCGGTGGGACCGGTCTGCGCCTGCGTCCACAATTCGCCCGCCGGCGACAGGCGGACTCCGATACCGCTGTTGTACTTCACATCCGCGCCGTTTGGCGTGAACCGGAAGTCCACTTCCAGAATGTAATCGCCGAATACCTGGTCGGAACGCAGCCATTCGTGCTGCCCGTCGCCCGTGCAGATCAGGAGCTTCTGCGCGGAATCGACGTGCCATTGCAGCTTCGGCTTGATCCCATCGGTCGGCGGAATGGGAACGCGAGTCCAGCCTTTCAGGGACTCATCGGGCAGGAGGTCCACGGATTGGGCCGGTAGCAGGGCAGTCGCCAGCAAACAAAGAAGTGCGATACGTGCGAACAGCATGCCGCCATATTAACGCCCTGCATGTCCGAAATCGAAACACTCCCCTCCCCGCGCCGCAACGCCCCAATCCGAGCCGCGACCGTAAGGGAGCGTTGAACCCCGCGCCGCTATCCATCGCCCGCTGCGCATTGTACTAAGCTGGCCTCCATGGACTGCCTCCTCGTCGCCGACGATCTCACCGGCGCCTGCGACGCCGCCGTGCACTTCGCCATGCACGGTCTTCGTCCCGTCACCGTTCAAATCGCACACGCCACCCGATACCCTCGCGCACGCGTTCTGGCGGTCACCACGGAGAGCCGCGATCTCCCACCCGCCGAAATCCGCCAGGCCCTCTCCGCCCTCGCCGCGAACTTTCCCGTCGATTCCGCCGCTCTCGTCTTCAAGAAAATCGATTCCACCTTGCGAGGCAACACGGGCCTCGAGATCGCGGCGGCCCTCGAATCGTTCCATTGCGATGCCGCCGTCGTGTGCCCCGCGTTTCCTGGAATGCGCCGTATCGTGGAAGACGGTGTTCTAAGAGTCGCGGGCGTGCCGGAGTTCGAACCCATCCACGTTGCCCAGCGTCTGCAGCTTCAATCCGGGCATCCCTGTGGTGCCTCCCGGCCGGATGGCATCGCCGCCCTTCTCCACTCGGGCGCCCGTGTCGTTTCCGTAGACGCCACCTGCGACGATGACCTCGATCGAATCGCCGCAGCCCTTCTACCCATGGGCCGCCGCATTCTGTGGGCAGGCTCCGCAGGCCTGGCATCGGCCCTCGCGCGTCTCCTGGGCGAACAATGTGATCCCGCGCCGGCGCCCCCGCGTTCCGGCGCCGCGCTATTCTGCATCGGCTCGGATCACGCCGTAACCCTCGCCCAGCAGTCCGCCTTCCTCGCCGGCAGACCCGCCGCCCTGGTCCACCCGAACGCCGCCGCGCGCCAATCCATCTGCGCCGCCCTCGCCCGCGGGCGAACACGTGATCCTGCGTATCCCGCGAGGCCAAGTCCCGGTGGAAGACCTGCGCGAATGGATCGACGGCTTGCCGCTCGCCGCCCTCGTCCTCTCCGGCGGAGACACCGCATCCCTGGTCTGCCGCGCGGCTGGCGTGCGAGCGCATCGAGCTGTGTGATGAAATCGTTCCTGGAGTCCCGCGCGGCATGCTGCACGGCGGAGCCTTCGACGGGTCTCGGTCGCCACCAAGTCCGGCGGCTTCGGCGATCGCGATACCCTGATTCATGTAGCGGATTTTTTCCATGCCCCAATCCACCATTGAGAACCGCCCCACCATCGCGCTTGACGATGGGCGATCCCGCCGGCATCGGCCCCGAAATCGTGCGTGCAGGCCGTGGCCGACCCGGAGCTTGCACTCCTGGCGCGCTGGATCGTGGTGGGCGATGCCGCCGTGTTGGAAATGGCCGGCGGCGTCACCGGAATGCCGCTGCGGCGGAACTGCAAGATGCGCGCGCGCTCGTCGGTATCGAGGAGTTTTCCTTCGGCCGGCTGGATGCCCGCTGTGGCGTGGCCGCCGTGGAGTACGTCCGCATCGCTACCGAAATGTGCCTCCGCGGCGAGGCCGAAGCCATGGTGACGGCGCCGCTTGAACAAGGAGGCCGTCACGCTCTCCGGGCGCCCCTTCACCGGCCATACCGAGTACATTGCGGAGCTGTGCGGCGCCACCGAATCCCGCATGCTGCTGTGCAGCGAGCGCCTCTCCACCATCCACGTCACCACTCACGTGCCGCTGCGCCAGGCCTGCGAAGCCGCCACCGCGCGCATCCTGCGAACCATCGAACTGGGTAGCGAAGCCATGAAGCTGCTGGGCTTCCCTCAGCCGCGCATCGCCGTCTGCGGCCTGAACCCGCACGCCGGCGAACATGGCCTGTTCGGCGACGAGGATGCAGCGTTTCATCGCTGCCGGCCATCCAGGCCGCGCGCGCTAAGGGAATTCCCTGTAGCGGGCCGCATGCGCCCGATACCGTCTTCCTACAGGCAGTGCGCGGCGCCTACGATCTGGTCGTCGCGATGTATCACGATCAGGGCCACATTCCCATGAAGCTGATCGATTTCGAAGGAACCGTAAATATCTCGCTCGGCATTCCGATCATCCGCACCTCCGTGGATCACGGCACCGCGTTCGACATCGCCGGTAAGAACCGGGCCGATGCGCGGAGCATGAAACAGGCCATGCGTGTAGCCGCCAAAATGGCTTCCACCAGACGTGCAAAAATCGTCTCTTAGTCGCTCTGTATTTACGGGCACAACCGTCTCCGAACACCCCCTGAGCCCCTGCCTTTTCGCCTTGACATAGCCAGTAAGTGGCCTTAGATTCGAACAAGGATTCTGTCATCACTCAGCGTGTTAGGAGGGTATAACATTGGCTGACGAAAAAACGAAAAGTCTCGAGATGCGCGTTGCAGAACTCGAAGACAAATTATCCAAACTCCACATTTCCGAAGAAGAGATGAAGACTTATCAGAAGGTGGCATCGCTGCTCGGTACTGGTGGAACCGGCGAAGCTGCCGCGGCCGCTACACCTGCCCAGGCCGCCACCTCGATCATTAGTTGCATCATCCGCACTTGTATCATCAGGACGTGTATCATCCGGACCTGTATCATCAATTGCATCAATGAATGTAGCTGCGGGCCTGGCGGTGCCGGCGGAATCGGCGGCGCTGGATTCGGCGGTCTCGGGATGTAGGCTCCGGCGATACGCCGGCTTCCCCACTATGGATGGTCCCCTGAACGCGGTCTTCGCGGTCATGCCGTTTGCTGACCCGAGCATGCCCACGCTGGGCGTGAGTCTGCTCAAAGCGGCATGCACGCGCGATGGCGTCCCCTCGCGTGTCCGCTATTTCAATATCGATTTCGTCGATCGCATTGGTGTCGATCTCTACCGGCGAATCGCGAACTCGTTTCCACCGGAGTCTCTGGTCGGCGAGTGGTTCTTCGCCGACCTTGTCTTCGGCGACGCCATTCCCCACGAAGAAGACTATTTCACGAACATTCTCAGCCGCTATCCCGACTATTCGGAGTTGATGCCGCAGATTCGCAAGGCTCGCCGTGAAGCACGCAAGTTTATCGATTGGTGTGCCGCTGAGATTGCGGCCATGCAACCCTCTATCGTCGGCTTTCCCACGACCTTTCATCAGACCTGTGCCTGCCTGGCCCTCGCCAGAAAGTTAAAAGAATCGCCATCCAGTCCCATCATCATTTTCGGCGGCGCGAACTGCGAAGGCGAGATGGGCCACCAGATGCTCCAGTCCTTTCCGTGGCTGGACTACGTTTGCACCCAGGAAGGGGACATCGCCTTCCCGGAACTCCTGCGTCAGCTACGCCACGGCGCGGCACCGCAGGTGCCCGGTATCGCGAGCCGGCACGATACTGACGGCGCCACACCTCCCCTGGTCGAGCAGATGGATTCCTTGCCGGTGCCCGATTTCGGCGACTACTTCGAGCGGATCGCAAGAACCGATTGGGCGGCCGGAATCGACGTACACCTGCTCCTCGAAACTTCGCGCGGCTGCTGGTGGGGCGCCAAACAGCACTGCACCTTCTGCGGACTCAACGGCGCCACTATGGCCTACCGTAGTAAGACTCCGGAGCGCGCCTTCGACGAGATCTGCGAGCTCGTCACACGCTACGGAGTCAAGCGTGTGGAATGCGTCGATAACATCCTCGACAACCGCTATATCTCCACCGTCTTTCCGAAACTCGCCGAGAGCGGCCTGGGAATCGACCTGTTCTACGAAGTCAAAGCCAACTTACGCCTCGATCAGTTACAGGCCATGCGCGCCGGCGGTATGACCTCCATTCAGCCCGGCATCGAGAGCCTAAGTACTCGCGTCCTGCAAGTTATGCAAAAGGGTGTCACGGCGGCGCAGAATATCCAGCTTCTGCGATGGTGCGGCGAAGTCGGCATCAACGTCGCCTGGAATCTTCTCGGCGGCTTCCCCCGCGAACCTATGGAAGAGTATGACCGGCAGGCAGCCATCATACCCCTGCTGGTTCACCTGCAGCCCCCGGCCTCCTGCGGTAAGTTCCGGCTGGATCGCTTCAGCCCCCACTTCACGCGTCCCGAGTCGCTCGGCATCGAGCGGATCCGCCCCATGGCGGCTTACTTCTATGTATATCCACTTACTCGTCGCGGATTGATGCGCCTGGCATATTACTTCGACTTCGACCATGCGGACGGCCGCGAACCGGACACGTACATCGGCAGCGCCGGCTCGGAAGTTCACAAATGGTGGGCCTGCCGCACGGATCCGGCAGTCGACGCTCCCGTGTTGGATGCCTTCGAGAATGCAAGCGGCGAATTTCTTATCCATGACACACGCCCCTGCCGCGTCGCGCCGGAGCACGAACTGAAAGGGATTGTCCGGCGCCCTATACGCCTTGTGCGACACGGCGCATTCTCTCGCCGCGCTGGTCAAAACCACCGGCAAACCAGCCGCGGAACTGGAGCCGGTGCTGCAAGACCTCGTCCGCCGCAAGCTCATGCTCGAGATCGATGGCCAGTTCCTTAGCCTCGCGGTCTTCCGGCGCCGCGCGCAAAAACCCATCTCACGGAACAATCATGACTGGATCCAAATTGCGGCGCCCCAAGCTGCCGAGCCACTACCTGCTGCGCTTTGAACCGCCCGATAGCACCGGCGACGAAGCTCTGGTGATCACTTCGGAGCGCCGCCGCCTCAAGCTCAAAGGACACTCCTTTCGAGAATTTCTCTACGAAGTCGTGCCGTTGCTGGACGGCACCCGCAGCACCGAGGAGATTCAACAACTGGTGTCCGACACCTTCGCGCCGGAGGATCTCTCGGCGGCTCTCGATTTACTCGCCTCCGAAGGCCTGTTGGAAGATCAGGACCGCGGCGTTCCCCCCGCGCCCCGAACAACTCGAGCACCAGCTCAATTTCTTCCACGAAGCCGGCATGGATCCGGAACTGGCGCAGGAACGCCTGCGAACCTCGGTGGTGACCATCATCGGTATGGGTCCGGTGGGAGCGGCTACTGCCATGGCGCTGGCTGCCGCCGGTGTGGGCAACCTGCGCTGTGCCGATCCCGATAAGGTGCTGCCATCCGACCCGCTCCTGAATCCGCAGTTTCAGCGCGCGGATGCGGGCCAGTCGCGGGCCGAAGTCGTCTGCCGCAAGGCGGCCGCCCTTACACCGTCCGTCAAGGCGATCCCCTTGACAGATGCGATGGAGACCGACGACGACCTCGTGCGCCTCATTGCCGGTTCCGGCTTCGCCATCGGCTGTGTCGATCAGGGCATGTCGAATGTCATGTACCGTCTCAACCGCGCCTGTCTGCAGTCGGGCGTTCGATGGACCTCGGGCTCCGTATCGGCATTCGAGGGCATCGTCGGCCCCACGGTCACGCCGTTCGAGACCGCGTGCTATCTCTGCTACCGCATGCGCGCCGTGGCCTGCACCGAAAATCCGGAGCAGGAGTTCGCCCACTTGCGCTTTCTCGATCGCCGAAAGCGCGACGACAGCGGCTCTCGCGAGAACCTCGTATTCGGCGCGCCCATCGTCGGAAACCTGCTCGCCATGGAGGCATTTCGCGTGCTCCTGGGACTCCCCGCCGTCGGTATCCGGACGAATCATCGTGTTCGACCTCATGGAGTCCACCTCGCAGAAACACGTCGTGCTTCGCAAACCCTGGTGCCCGGCCTGTTTCGCAACTAAGGCGAAGGCCGAGGCCGCGCCATGATCGCCGAACGGCTCGGCGAGAGTTCGAAAGCGAGCCTGGGTCCGCTCGCCGACCTGATCAGCCCCCGGACGGGCATTATCCGCAGTCTGTCGCGCGTGAGCCGCGGCACCGAAGAGCCGAGCCCTCCCGTCGTCTGCCAGTGCCTGGTGTCTCAGTTCGATTACCGTACGGCGAATACCACCGACCGTATGACCGCGGGGAAAGGAGAGACCGAAAAAGAGGCCATGCTCGGTGCGATCGGAGAAGCCCTCGAGCGCTACTGTTCTTACCAGGAGAATCCCGACGCGGTCTTCCGAGCGACTGCCGCCGAACTCGGAAAGGCGGCCATTCCGCCGCGCGATTTTGTTCTCTACTCGGACCGGCAGTATGCCACGCCGGGCTTCAAGTACGCCAGGCCCGACGATCAAAGCAATATCGGCTGGACACGCGCCGTCGAATTACCCGCGAGGTCCGAGGCGTTCGCCCCAGCCTCGCTGGTCTACCTTTACTTCAACACCGAAGGTCCGGACGGCTACTTCTGCCCGCCCACCTCGAACGGCCTCGCCGCGGGACCGGGCCTGGATGCCGCCATCCTGGGCGGCCTCTACGAGTTGATCGAGCGCGACGCGTTCCTGCTCACCTGGATGAACCGTATACCGGCGCCCCGCGTGGACTACTCCGCCATCGATGGCATCGCCGCCCGGATCCAGTCGCACTACGCACGCTTCGGCATTGAAGCTCTGGTCTTCGACATCACTACCGGCATTGCTGTTCCCGTGATGATGGCCATGGCCGTGGACCGTTCGGGCGATGGCCCCGCCGTGGTAGTTGGTCTCGGCTGCCACTTGAACCCGGCCATCGCCCTGAAAAAAGCGCTGATGGAAGTCTGCCAGGTGCGCCCGTCGGAAACCATCAAGTTCACCAAGTCCCCCCCTGCGGAACGTCTGAAAGCCTATCGCGACGTGAAAACGCTGGAAGACCACGCCGGCTTCGCCGCCATTCCCGCCAACCTCCACGAGTTTGGTTTTCTTCTGGACAACCCTCGCCGCCAGCCGATCGAATCCCTGCCCAATGCGTCCGTGAGTGAGGCGAAAGCGGACCTGGCGCACTGCGTAAGCCTCCTGCGCGCCGCGGGTTGCCGGGTCGCCTATGTGGACTTGACGACACCCGACGTCGCTCCGTATGGCGTCTCTGTCGTCCGCGCCATCGCGACCGGATTGCAGCCCATGCATTTCGGAGCCGGCGAGGAACGCCTCGGCGGCCCGAGGCTCTTCGCCGCCGCCGCGAACCTGGGCCATGCAAACGGAATCCGAACCGAGGACGATTTGAACCCCTGCCCGCATCCCATGCCCTGACGGAGACCGCCATGATTCCCGTAGAAGATGGAACGACCCTGCCGCTGCTGTATCACCTGAACTCGGAGCCGTGGATGAATCTCGAGGCCTACGCGCAGCATTCCTACGAAGTCGAGTTCAAGCGCGAAGCCGGTGAAGCGCTTGCGCTCCCCGCGCCCGGCGAAAATTCCCACGCCGTTTCACACGTGATGCGTTCCCTCTCGGCGCGTGGATCCTGCCGCAAATACGCGGCGCGCGAAATGCCCCTGGAAACCCTCAGCACCTTGCTGGGCGGCTCGTACGGACTGACGCGCCTCAACAAGCTCGAAAGCGGACTGCGCTTTCATTCGCGCCCCGTCCCATCGGCAGGCGGCCTATACCCGCTCGAGTTATACGTGATGACCCGCCAGGTGACCGGAGCCAAAGACGGCATCCATCACTTCGAGGCGGCCACCAACACACTGCGTCACCTGCAGCCGTTTCCGCCGCACGAAAAGCTGGTGGAGCTCTTCCTCTCCCAGTACTTTCTCGAGCATGCCAATGTTCTGCTGATGATTTCCGCGGTGTTTCCGCGGACGCTCAGAAAATACGGCGCCCGCGGCTATCGCTATGTCCTGCTGGAAGCCGGCCACGTGGCGCAAACCATCTGCCTGCTCGCCGCCGAGCAGCAACTCGGCAGTCTGTGCATGGGCGGATTCTGGGATGCCCGCCTCAACGCCTTTCTCAATTTCGACGGCACCACTCAAGCCGTCGTCTACTGCGTGGGTGTCGGACACCCCGCGGAACCCGCTTGACTACTTTGCGGTAATATCTACGCTCGCCACCACGTTTTCCCACTCCAGCGTCAACGTGCCCTTCTTGCCCTCGCCGGTGAGAGTCATTTTGTATTTCTCTACCAGGGAGGCCGGCTTACTCATCTTCATCGGCGTGCGGCCGATCGCCTTGCTCTCGTCCAGCGTCGTGCTGCCGTCGCGATTGATTCCCCACTGGCCGGTCTGCTTGCTGACCACCAGTTGCCAGCCCTTGGGATCCAGGTACACGTACAGCGTGTAATCTCCCGCCGGTACATTCAGGTTGCCGATCATGATATCGCCGTCCGTATGCAAGGACGTCGCATTGTTCGCCCCGGCTCGCCAGACGGAATTATCAGGTTGCAGCGCGCCGGCCCCGCCGAAGATCTTTCTGCCCTTTACCGATGGGGCCGAATACTTGATCGTGACTGCCTTGCCGCCGATCATGGCGGAAGTCTGCGCCGGCGGGCTGGCCTGCCCAAAGGCGGCGCCCGCTACGACGGCGAGCGCCAGAACACTGGTGATTGCGCGATTCATTATCATATAGGTTTGAGATTCGTCTCTTCTGTGAGTATATTACCCCTTGTGCTCCGCCCGGCTCCTGGAGCATGTTAAAAACAATGTTCCCGATCGAACTATTGCGCACCGTTCTCGGCCTCATCGGCATCGGCAGCGCCTTCATGGCCGGCAGCACCCTGTTGGCGGTGCGCAGGGGGCAAATCAAGTCCGGGCGTCACTACGCCTGGATGGTCCGCGCCGCCGTTTGCCTGGCCGCCCTCGCCTTCCGTCACAACCCCGACGCCATCATGATCGGCAGTTGGGCGCTCGCTGCTGCCGCATTCGCCGGCGGATGGTGGCACGCCTCGCACCAGAAACCGCCCGAAGACCTGTCGCACGACATCGTTCCGCACGATCGCTAAATCCGCCGCGCGGTAAACTGGAATCAGAGCAGAGTGGAATGCCTGTGGAGCACTGGGTATGCCTGTCACGTATCAGATCGATGTGGCCAATCGCCTCATTCACACCATTTGCAGCGCGCCGCTGACGGTCGCCCAGGTGGTGGATCATTTCCGCATACTTGAGAACGATCCATCCTGCCCCGATTACGTGGACGTCCTGCTGGAAGTTCGTGATGGCAGCACCGTGCCAAAGAGCGAAGACCTCCGCCATGTGGTCCACGCCATCGAGCGGGTCCGCCCCCGCGTTCAATTCGGTGTCTGTGCCATCGTAGCCCGCACGGACGCCCTTTTCGGCATGATGCGCATGTTCGAAGTCTTTGCAGAGGGCCAGTTTCGCAAGACACAGGCCTTCCGGACCGTCGGAGAGGCAGAAGTGTGGTTGACCCTCGAACGGCAGCCCCAGTTGATGGCCACCTCCGTAATCTAGTTCCGCGCCTCGGCCCACCAACTCTGCCGACCCAAACCGCATCGCCCCAATCCGAGCCGCGACTGTGAAGGAGCGCGGGATACTGCCCCCCACTGCGCTCGCTCACCCGCGAGCCAGGACCGCAGTTCGCTACAATCTTCTCTTACATGTCCCTCATCGTGGTTGGATCCGTTGCCTATGACGGCGTCGAAACGCCCCATGGAAAAGTTGACCGCATGCTCGGCGGAGCGTGCACCTACATTTCTCTCGCCGCCGCGTACTTTCACGGAGGTCAAAATCGTCGGCGTCGTCGGCGAAGATTTCGCCCAGGAAGACATCGATCTCCTGGCATCGCGCAAGATCGATCTGGACGGCCTCGATCGCGTCGCCGGTAAGACCTTCTTCTGGGCCGGTAAATACTCGCCCGACATGAACGACCGCGAGACCCTGCGAACCGACCTCAACGTCTTCGCCGATTTCAATCCGAAACTGCCCGAAAGCTATCGCGCCGAGCCGTTATCTCTTTCTCGGCAACATACAGCCCGATCTGCAGCGCAGCGTCCGCGACCAGATGAAGAACGTCCGCTTCACCGGCGGCGACACCATGAACTACTGGATCAACGATTTTCGTCCCGCCCTGCTCGAAACCCTCAAACAGTGGGATTTCCTGCTGATCAACGATAGTGAAGCCCGCCTGCTTTCCGGCGAATACAACCTGCGCCGCGCCGCCGCGAAAATCATGGCCATGGGGCCGCAGACCCTGGTGATCAAGCGCGGCGAGTACGGCGCCATCCTTTTCCGGCACGACGAACATTTCATGGTCCCCGGCTATCTGCTGGAAGACGTCTTCGACCCCACAGGCGCCGGCGATTGTTTTGCCGGCGGTTTCATCGGCCATCTGGCCGGCCGCGGCGCTTCGCCCTCCAACGGCGATCTCGACTTTGCCGAATTGCGCCGCGCCGTGATCTACGGTTCCGTCATGGGCAGCTTCTGCTGCGAAAAATTCGGGGTGGACCGCTTCCGCACCCTGACCCATGAAGAAATCGAGGCCCGCTATCAAGAGTTCAAAAGCTGCACCTCGTTTTAACGTCCTCATCGTAATCGCGGCGCTGGCATCGCTCAGCGCCGCCGCCATCGCCGTTTGCTACTCGAACGGCTGGCTGCTCTACTACGGTGATGCCGAGGCGCACCTCAACATCGCGCGCCGTATGGTGGATTCGCGCACACCCGGCTACGATCAGGTGGGTACCGTGTGGCTGCCTTTGCTCCACTGGGCGATTCTTCCCTTCGCGCGCGTGGATGCCTTGTGGGTCAGCGGACTGGCCGGCGCCATCCCCTCCGCCATCGCGTTCCTGTTGGCCGGCGTCTTCCTGTATGCGGCGGCGTATCGAATCTTCGATTGTGTGTCCGCGGCCCTCGCCGCCACCGCGCTGTTCGCGCTCAATCCCAACGTGCTCTACCTGCAGTCCATTCCCATGACGGAGAGCCTCTTCTCCGCCTGCCTGCTGGCGCTCCTGTACTTCACGGTTCGCTTTCGCGATACCCAGGGATGGGGCGCGCTCGCGGGCGCGGGAATCGCCGCGTGTGCCGCCACATTGACTCGCTACGAGGGCTGGTTCCTGCTGCCGTTCGCCGCCGTCTATCTCGCCATCGTGGCCCGCCGCCACCGCATCCTCGTCGCGGTAGTCTTCAGCCTGCTGGCCGGACTCGGCCCGCTCTTCGTCCTGGCGCACCACTGGTGGATCACCGGCGACGCTTTGGCCTTCTATCGCGGACCCTATTCGCCGCGCGCCATCCAGGGCAGCGCCGACTACCCCGGCAAGAGCGATTGGCGTGAGGCCTTCCACTACTACCGCACCGCCGCCCAACTCTGCGCGGGAGCCTGTCTGCCGCTGCTTGCCGTCGCCGGAGTCTTGGGCGCGCTCTACCGCCGCGCCTTCTGGCCGCTTCTGCTGCTGGCGCTGCCCGGCATCTTCTTCGTCTGGAGTATGCGCTTCTCCGGCGGCACGCCCATCTTCATCCCGCTCCTGCCGCCGTTTTCCTACTACAACAGCCGCTACGGCCTCGCCGTGATGCCGCTCTTCGCGCTGGCCGCCGCCGGCCTGGTCGCCGTCGCACCCCGGCCCGCTGCGCGCCGTCGTGGCCGCCGTCGCCATTCTCGCCGCTGTCTTTCCGTGGATCGCCCACCCCTCGCCCGCCAACTGGGTCACCTGGGAGGAATCGCGCGTCAATTCCGTCGCGCGCCGCGAGTGGACCCGCCAGGCCGCCGATTTTCTGCGCCCGCGCTACGTCCGCGGATCCGGCATCCTCACCGGCTTCGGCGATCTCACCGGCATCTATCGCACCCTCGCCATCCCCCTGCGCGAGACCTTCACGCCCGATAACGGGCTGCCCTTCGATGCCGCCGTCCGCCGCCCCGAACTCTTCCTTCACGAGCCTTGGGTCGTCACCATGGGAGGCGCCGACGCACAGATCCGCCGTGAATCGTGCCGCGCGCCTCGGCATCGTATACTCGTTGGAAAAGACCATCATCGTCAAGGACGCGCCGGTGATCGAAATCTACCGCCGCTAAGGAGAGCAGCATGGTTCCACATGAATTCGTCACCACCGCATTTGATTTGCCCGGGTATCGCATCAAGCGCAATTTCGGCATCGTTCGGGGAATCGTGGTGCGCTCGCGCTCCATCGTCGGCACCATCGGCGCCAGCCTCCAGACCATCGTCGGCGGCAACATCTCGCTCTTCAGCAATCTCTGCGAGCAGACGCGCAACGATGCCTTCGATCTGATGCTGCAGCATGCCGAAGCACTCGGCGCCAATGCCGTCATCGGCGTCCGCTACGACGCCACGGAAATCATGCAAGGCGTTACCGAAGTGCTGTCCTACGGTACCGCCGTGCACGTCGAGCCGCATGCCCCAATGAAGATCCCCTTCACCAAAGCACACGGCGCCAAGAACGATTTTCTCTTCACCTGGCGCCACGACGCTCCCGATCCCTCTGCCGCCGATCACGCCGCCCTCGCGCGCGCCATCTGCGACCGCCACACCGGCATCGGCGCCGATGGCTGGATGCTGGTGGACCCTCCCTCCGACCCCGACGCCGAAGGCGCCATCCAGCTCTACAACTCCGATGGCAGCATCGCCGAAATGTCCGGCAACGGCACCCGCTGCGCCGCCGCGTTCCTGATCCGACACGGCCACGCCGCCGGAGTCGTGCGCGTCCGCACCGGCGCCGGCGTGAAAACCCTGCGTCTGCTGGAACGCCGCGCGCTTCACTTCGATTTCGAAATGAACATGGGCCGTCCCGAACTCACCGCCACAAGCTTCCAACTGGGACTATCCTGGGGTCCCCGCGACGTCACCCTGCTCTGGGTCGGCAATCCGCAATGCGCCGTCCCCGTCGACCATTTCGATTTCGACTGGCGCGCACTGGGCGCGGAGATCGAGCGTCACCCGCATTTCCCCAATCGCACCAACGTTTCGTTCGTCCGCGCGATTGACGATCACACCATCGACGTGCGCTTTTGGGAGCGTGGGGCAGGGGAGACAATGAGCAGCGGTACCGGGTCCACGGGCGCCGCCGCCATGGCCGTCGCGCGCGGCTGGGTGACCTCTCCCGTGCACGTGCTGACGCCCGCCGGCACCATCGATCTGCGTTTCGATGGCGACATCTACCTCACCGGCCCGGCGGAAATCATCGCCGAAGGCGAGTTCTTCCTGGACTAGGTGAGGCTTCCGCCAACCAGTCAGAGCATGCGGCTGCGCTCCAGCAGCCTCTCCACCAGAGTCAGCCGTTGACGCAGTTCGTCACGGAACCTCCGATGGTCGGTTCGCCGGATCTCAACCAGCAGTTTGGTGCGTGCCTCCTCCAGCAGCTCCGTTAGGGTCGCACGCTCTTCGGTGTCCAGATTAAGAGGCTCAAGAGTCGTCGCGTTCACAGGAACCTCCTTTCCGCGGATTGGCGTTCGATGTTGTCGACCTGTCCGCGGCATTACAGATGCGGCTCAGTTGCTCATCCGCATCTTGCAACTCCAGCTCCAGCAACTCACCCCAAACCACTCGCGCCTCGATGACCTTACCGAAACTGGAGTTGCCCCGGCTCTCCCGCTCCGCATCGAGCCATTCCAGAAGAGCCTCACCTTCCTTCAGTCTGTGCCGGATCACGCCCGCCGTACCGCTGCCTCGTCCTCGCGCCACGCCCGTATCTCGTCAAAACTCAATTTGCCTTCCGCGAGCTCATGCAGCTCGCGGCCGCACTCTACTGCGACAGCTTCATTGCTGCCCTGAATCCAGACCGTGACGCGGCCGGTATGGATGTCTGGCGTGCTGGCGAAATGGCCTTGCGCACGCAGAATGTCCAGTGCTTCCTCGTCCGTCATCACTAGCACCTCCTATTCCGATTGTGCGCCTCTTTTCGCTGCAGCGCACCCCTGCTTCCGAAGGCTTGTCGTGCGGAATTCGGTCCGTCATAATGAAGACTTCCGGCTATGACTGACCAACAGATCGAGGTCGAAATACAGGCCACACCGGACCGTGTCTGGGAAGTCATGCGCGATGTGGAGCGCTGGCCGGAATGGACCCCCACCGTCACGAGTGTCCGCCTCCTGGACCGCGGACCTCTCGCCGTCGGTAGCCGTGCGGTCATCCGGCAGCCCAAGTTGCCGCCTGCAAAGTGGCGGGTAACCGAGCTGGACGAATCTGGCCGAAACTTCACCTGGGTTTCCGCCGGGCCAGGCGTGCGCGTGATTGCCCGGCACTGGGTCGAAGCTCGAGGCGCCGCCAGCCGGGCGACACTCTCGCTGCGCTTCACGGGAGTTCTCGGAGGCCTGTTCGCGTACCTCACACGCGGGCTGAACGATCGCTACCTCGCGTTGGAGGCCAACGGGCTCAAGCAGCGCAGTGAGGCCCGCGCTGACCCGCCGCTCAAACCTTAAGGAACAACTTCCGCCGGTACATCCAATACAGCAGTGCCCAATACACCAGCAGCACCGCCATTCCACGCACGAAGGGCTCCACCTCCGTTCCGAAAAACGCGAACGCATGCGCGCCCAGATGAATGCGGAACGAATCCAAAATGAAGCGCTCCCACAGGTGCGCCATCAGGTACGCCGCGATCGAGTTCGCCCCAATCACCACCAGCGGGAACGCCCACCTGCGATACCCTTTGACCTCCGTCAGCCAGCAGAACCCCGCCAGGAACAGGAAGCAGAGGCCGCCGCTGAACAGCGTCCAGGCCGGCGTCCAGATGCGTTTCACCACCGGACAGATCCCCGTGAAGTGCAGCAGCAGGCCCGCCGCCACGCCGATTGCTCCCGCCGCCAGCAGCCGCCGCATGGGAATCGTCGGTGCCGCCTCACGCAGCCACCGCCCCGCCGCCAGTCCCAGAATCATCGTGCCCAGTGTCGGGATGAAGCTCAGTGTCAGATAGCCGCCGCTGTTTGCCACATACGGCTTCACCGTCGGAAACAAATTGAGGAACCACACGTCGAAAGCGTTGCCGAAGTTATTCCCCTTGTTCCAGTGCGCCAGGAAGCCGGTGAAGTATCCCGGCTGCGCCGGATACAGCGCCCAAGCCAGCCAGTAGCCGAACAGCAGCACCCCCAGCGCCGCCCACTGCCATCGCGGCGGCCGCCACGCCAGCAGAAACAACAGCGGGTAACCGAGTCCGATCTGCGAGAGCGTATCTTCAAACGTGTAGTAAGTCTGCGTCGCGTGCGTAGAGCGCAGGAACACACCCAGCGCCACCAGCAGCAGAGACCGCCACAGCGCGTGCAGGAACATCCCGCGGAAGTTGCCGCCCCGGGCGATCCGCGCCGCAATCGAATACGGCAGCGCCACTCCCACCAGAAACGAGAAGCCCGGTTGGATCGTGTCGTGCAGCGAGCACCCGGCCCACTCGACGTGCGTCTGATGGTACGCCAGGAAGTTCCAGAATCCGCTTCCGGGCAGCGCTTTGGCCACCCGCGAAAGTTGCACCACCTCGGCCATCATCAACAGCATGACGAAGCCGCGATACGTATCCACCGCCAGATTGCGTGCCGGTTTCTCCAAGCGCACCTCCCGCTGACCCTATAGTGTATATCTACCCTTATGAATTGTATGTAAGAAAGCTCCGCCGAACGTGTCTACCTTAACCGTGGAAGGATCGCAGGACGATCAGTATCGCGAGGCCGCCGCCCTCTACGGCGCCGCCCTCGAACGCCTCGCCCGCGCCTATGAGGCCGACCCGGACCACCTGCGCGACCTCCTCCAGGAGATCCACCTTGCGCTCTGGCGCAGCTTTGCCGCCTGGAACGCCCGCTGTTCCCTGCGCACCTGGGTCTATCGCGTCGCCCACAACGCCGCCATTTCCCACGTCATCCGCCAGCGGCGCATCCACTCGCATGCCCTCGTCAGCCTGGAGGAACTCGAACATCTTCCCGACCCCTCCGCGCCCGATGCCGGCCGCCGGCAGGCCCTTGATCGCCTGCTCACCCTGGTGCAGCGTTTGAAACCGCTCGACCGCCAGGTCATCCT
This sequence comes from uncultured Solibacteraceae bacterium, assembly GCA_963792055.1. Lineage (GTDB taxonomy): Bacteria > Acidobacteriota > Terriglobia > Bryobacterales > Bryobacteraceae > Solibacter. The sequence continues at coordinate 842,711 of CAWBUV010000016.1, forward strand.
TTCCTATCTGGAGGGACTGGAAGCGGCCGAGATCGGTGAGATCACCGGCCTGACTCCGGGCAACGTCGCCACCAAGATTCATCGCATCAAGAACGTCCTGACCCGCGATTTTCAGCAAGGAGGCCGCCATGCCGAATGAGCCTCTGCCGGACGACATCCGCAGTGTCTGGCAAAACCAGCCCCTGGAGAACACAACCATGCCTTTAGAAGAGATCCGCCGCAAAGCCCGCCAATTCGAGAAACGTATCCGTCAGCGCAATCTGCGCGAGTATCTAGGCGGTGTCCTTGGGATTGCCGGCTTCACGTTCTATCTGTTCAAGTTTCCGGACCCGGTGATGCGTACCGGCTCCATCCTGACCATCGCCGGAGTGCTCTACGTCCTCACACGGCTCTATAAACAGGCATCGCCAGGTGCCTTGCCAGCGGACCTGACGCTCTCTGCCTCCGTGGAATTCCATCGCCGCGAACTCGCCCGCCAGCGCGACCTCCTGCGCTCCGTCTGGCGTTGGTACATCGCGCCCATCGTCCCTGGACTGGTAATCTTTTCGGCGGGAGCTGCCTTGCACTCCGGTTCGGGGCGGGGCTTCTACTTGGTGCTTTTCCTGTACGCCGTGGTCTTCGGCTTCATCGTGTGGCTCAACTACCGTGGCTCCTTGCGCCTCGACCGGCAGATCGCCGAACTCGACAAGCTGGAGACCCAATAAGTGCGCTCAGGCACTCTGTTACTCCGTTGTGAAATTGAAGATGTCGGTATTGGTACGGACTACCAGGTGGCCGAAACCCAGCAGCTTGCCGTCGGTAGGAAAGAACACCGCGCCGTCGGTGGATTCCCCGGGCATCAGCTTGGTCTGCACCATCGCCAGCGCACTCGCCGCCGCCGCCGCTTTCAGCTTCACCGATCCCATGGCCAGCACGCTTTGCCGCCGCTGCTCGTAGCCGTTGGTGGATTTCAGGTGCTGGTTGCCGTAGATCGAGTTCTCGTAGCTGGTCACCAGTTTGATCGACGTCGCTGGCGCGACCCCTTCTGCTCCAGCATGCCCACCACGATGCGCGCCGGAGGAGGCGCGCAGCACACTCCGTCCAGGCGCTCGTACGTGAAATCCTCCGGCCGGATCATATACGGCGACTTCGAACCGTTGGAAACCGCCACCTGGAGGATCGCGTAATCGCGCAGGCGCTGCGGTAACGTGGCGAACATAATGGTCACGCCGCGACTTAGTAAGTGTCTGATACTTAAGGCCATTTGTCTCGAATTCGATCACCTGGGCGTGGCCGCGACCCGTCCAAGGAAGAGCGCGAGGGCACATGCCCAGACTAGCCGGTTCATGAGACAATTCTACGATACGGGCACGCACCCGGCTTAGGAAAGAATATTTCGATGCTCACCGAACATAAACAGATTGCCAACGCGGGGATCCGGCCGAGCCGTCATGGTCTCGAGGAGCAGGGCTTCCGGAATCTCAACATTGCCTACTGGAACCTCGGGCACGGCGCAGCTGCTGGAGCACGCCATCCAACGCCGAGAAGGCATTCTCGCCAGCGGCGGCTCGTTTGTCGTCCGCACCGGCCAGTTCACCGGCCGTTCTCCCAAAGACAAGTTCATCGTCCGCGACGAGACCACCGAAGCCCACGTGCAACTGGGGCGCTGTCAATCAGCCCCTCACCGAAGCGCACTTCGACCGCCTGTACTCCAAGATGATGGCCTTCTGGCAGGGCCACGATGTCTATGTGCAGGATTGCTTCGTGGGCGCCGACCGCAGAGTTCGGCATGCCGATCCGCGTGGTGAGCCAGATTGGCCTGGCACAATCTGTTCGCCCGCCAGCTCTTCATCCGCCCCGACCCGGAGAAAACCGGCGACCACGTACCGCAGTTCACGCATCTTCTTCGCGCCCGGATTTCCAGGCCAACCCGTCGGAAGACGGCACCAACTCGGAAACCTGCATCGTCATCAATTTCAAAAAGCGCGTCGTGCTGATCTGCGGCACCAGCTACGCCGGCGAAATGAAGAAATCGGCCTTCACGATCCTGAATTACCTGCTGCCCGAGCGCGGACGTCTTTCCCATGCACTGCTCCGCGAATATCGGGCGCGGCGGGCGACGTCGCGCTCTTCTTCGGACTCTCCGGCACCGGCAAGACCACCCTCTCGGCGGACCCCGAACGCCGCCTGATCGGCGACGACGAGCACGGCTGGAGCGACAACGGCGTCTTCAATTTCGAGGGCGGCTGCTACGCCAAGTGCATCCGCCTCTCCCGCGAGAACGAGCCGCAGATCTGGAACGCCATCCGCTTCGGCACCGTGCTGGAGAACGTCGCCATCGATTCGGAGACGCGCCTGCTGGATTTCAACTCCGACGAAGTCACCGAGAATACCCGCGCGGCTTATCCGCTGAAGTTCATCGACAACGCGGTGATTCCCAGCGTCGGCGGCCATCCCAACCACGTCATCTTCCTGACGGCCGATGCCTTCGGCGTGCTGCCGCCCATTTCGCAAGCTCTCGCCCGAACAGGCGATGTACCATTTTCTCAGCGGCTATACAGCCAAGGTCGCGGGCACCGAGCGTGGGCTCGGCAAAGAGCCCGCAGGCCACTTTCAGCGCCTGCTTCGGCGGGCCGTTCCTGCCCCGTCCGGCGGCGGCCTACGCCTCCCTGCTGGGCGAAAAACTGCGCCGCCACGACGCGCAGGTGCTGGCTGGTGAATACCGGATGGGCAGGCGGACCCTTCGGCGTCGGAGAGCGAATGAAGCTGCGCTACACGCGCGCCATGCTCAACGCCGCCCTCAACGGTTGGCTGCGAAGATGTGCCGGTGGAGCGGCACCCGGTCTTCGGCGTGTCGGTGCCGAAAGTCCTGCCCCGGAGTGCCGGCCACGTTCCTGGATGCGCGCGGCATGTGGGCCGACAAGGCGGCCTACGATCGTGCCGCGCTCGATCTGGCCGCACGCTTCAACAAGAACTTCGAGAAATTCTCCGGCGTGAGCCAGAGATTGCCGCCGCGGCGCCCGGGATGTAGCCATCGAAGCATGCGCGTTCCGGCCCATCTCGCGCTGATCGCTCTGCGGCCGCCGCCGTGCCCGCAATGGCGCAGCAACTCGAACCCGAGCAGACCAGCCTTCTGGAATCTGCGCGCGAAGCGGCATTGCGCTATTCCGACTCCCTCCCGGATTTCATCTGCACGGAAGTGGTCCGCCGGACGCAGGATCCGCAGGGCAACGGCCGCTGGCATTCCTGGACACACTCACCGTCAAGCTCAGCTATTTCGGCCACAAGGAAGATTACAAGCTGATGCAGGTCAACGGAAAGCCCACCGCGCTCGATTACCTGCACGTCGGTGGTGCGCTGAGCACGGGCGAATTCGGCACCCGCCTGTATCTCGCTCTTCGACCCCGATCGCACGCGGAATTCCACTGGAAGGGGTGGACCACGATTCGGAAACGCCGCGCCGCAAGATTCTCCTATCGCATCGCCCGCGAGAATTCGATTTTCCGAATCCAATATGGCGCCGTACCGGACGGCTCCAACTCAATTGTCATGCCTTATCACGGTGAAGTCTTCGTGGACGAAGAGACCCACATGGTGCTGCGCATGACGCAGCAGGCCGAAATCCCGGTCGGCTTTCCCATCACCTTCAACGAGTCTGCTGTCGACTACGAGTTCGCCGAGGTGGGTGGCAAGCCGTACCTGCTGCCCACGCTGCCTACATGAAGACGTCGAGCGGCAGGTTCGCTGCAGAGAACAACGTGGAGTTCCGCGATTACCGCAAGTTCCAGACGGAAACCAACATCAGTTTCGATCCCGCCAAACCGTGAGCCTCACGGCTTGCCGCCCGTAATCAGCCGCGCGCCGCGATTCCGCGTGAAGTAGTTGTACACCCACTCCACGAACACCAGCAGACGATTGTCGAACTCCACCAGATACATCAGGTGCACGAAGACCCACGTGAACCAGGCGGGGAATCCGGCGATGTGTAGTCTTGCCGAAGTCGGCCACCGCCTTGTTGCGGCCCGACCGTCGCCAGGTTGCCCTTGTTGAAGTAGTGGAACGGCGCGGGCGCGGTTCGCCCGGCCGCACGCGTTGCGTGATCAGCCGCGCCACATAGCGGCCCTGCTGCATCGCCACCGGCGCCACGCCCGGCAGCGGCTTGCCGCCCTGGTGGCGTGAAATTCGCCAGGTCGCCGATCACGAAGATCTCCGGGTGCCCCGGCAATGCTCATGTCCGGCTCCACCAGTCACCCGTCCGGCGCGATCGATGGTTGCGCCCGGCGCGTTCGGCCAGCACCTTGCCCAGCCGCGAAGCTCGCACGCCCGCCGCCCACAGCACCGTGTGCGCCGGCAGTGTGTTCCTTGCCGCCCGTTCATCGTAACCGTCACCCCGCCGGCATCGATCTGCGTGACCCGTGCGCTGGTGCGCGTGCGCACGCCCAGGGCGATCAACTGGCGCTCGGCCTTCTCCGAAAGATCCGGTGGGAAGCGTGGGCAGCACGCGCGGCTCGCCCTCCACCAGAGAATGGACGCTTCGCGCGGATTGATGTGGCGGAAGTCGTGCCGCAGCGTGTCGTTGGCGATCTCGCCCAGCGCTCCCGCCAGTTCCACGCCCGTCGGTCCGCCGCCCACGATGACGAAGTTCAGCCACGCGCGGCGCTCCTCGGGGTTCTGTCTCGCGCTCGGCCCGTTCGAATGCCAGCAGCAGGCGGCTGCGGATCTCCGTGGCGTTCTCGATCGTTTTCAGCCCCGGCGCCAGCGGCTCCCACTGGTCGTTGCCGAAATAGTGGTGCGTCGCGCCGGTGGCGACCACCAGCCAGTCATACGGAATCTCGCCGTCCTTCAGGATCACGCGGCGATTCTCAACGTCCAGGTCCACCGCTTCGCCCAGTAGGACCTGCGTGTTGTGATGCTTCCTCAGCACCACCCGTATGGGTGAGGCGATCTCGCCGGGCGACAGCCCGCCCGTGGCCACCTGATACAGCAGCGGCTGGAAAAGGTGGAAGTTCCGGCGATCCACCACCGTCACCGATACCTTTGCCTTCCCGAGCGCCTTGGCAACATACAACCCGCCAAATCCGCCCCCAATAATCACAACCCGAGGCCGCTGATTGTCAGATTCCACTGTATTTTGGATGCTCTTTGGCGTGGGGACGATTCGGTAGGACGGGCCTCCTGGCCTGTCCCGTTCCCTACCGTGAATCGTTAACCCGTTCCCCCTGCGATCGTCCCGCCAACTGGTCCGCAATCGATTTCGACCGCACCTTCACAAATGGCTCAATCGGTACAATCGACCGGCTCGTTCCCGCCACAGCCCTGTCGAAACGGTCCAGCTTCGACTCCCTAGCGCCTGTCCGGGTTCATTCGGACCGCAAGGCTTCCGCGGGATCCACTTGCGCCGCCCGGCGGGTCGGTCCCCAACACGCCAGGAACGCGACACCCGCGAACAACAGACCCACCCCCACCAGCGTTGCCGGGTCTGTTGGCGAAACTTCAAAGAGAAACGACTTCAACACCCGCGACATCGCCATCGCCGCCCCGATACCCGCGACAATACCCCCGGCCACCAGCCGGAAGCCCTCGGCGAACACCAGCTTCCGTATGTCCTGCCGCCCCGCCCCCACCGCCGCCCGGATCGCCAGTTCGCGCCTCCGCGCCGCTACCGAAAGCGAAAGCACGCCGTAAATACCCACCAGCGTCAGTACGCTGCCCACTGCCGCAAACCCGACCAGCAGCTGCATCGCGAAGGTGCGGGACGCCACCGAATCGCCTCGAATCTGCTTCCAGCGTCTTCATGTTTTCCACCGCGACAGTGGATCCACCGCGCGCAGTTCGCGCTGTACCGCCGCCATCACCGCACGCGGATCGCCCGCCGTTCGCACCACAAGTGCTTGGAGAACGCCGATGCCTGCCAGAAGGAGAGATAGACTTCCGGCGTCGCCGCCTGCGTCAGGTCGTCCGTGCGTCCGTTGGCCACCACTCCCACAATTTCCGTCCCGGCCGCTGCCGCCCGATCGTCCAGATCTTCTTCCCCACCGCATGACCCTGCGGAAAGTACCGCTCCGCCAGTGCCTGGTTGACCACCGCCACAGCGCGGCGCGCTGCGCGATGTCGCTGGAACGGAAGTCTCGCCCATCCGAAATCGCCAGCCCCAGGAGCTTGAAATAATCCGCGCGTCACCGCGCGCAACGGTAGCGAGATCCGGTCGCTTGCTTTGGTCGCAGCCGGCTGACCTTCGATTTCCACCGTCCCCGGCCAGTTGTTGCCCGTCAGCGGCACTCCCCAGGCGAACGCCGCATACTGCACGCCGCCAATCGCCGATACCCGCTCCAGCGCCCGGCGATGGAAATCTGCCATGTTGCCCTGTACCGCCGTGACGCTCATCGTCAGGATCTGTCCCGTGCTGTATCCCGACTCGCACCTTCGAGAGATTCATCATGGTTCGAATCAGCAGGCTCGCGCCCACCAGCAGCGCCAGCGTCAGTGCCGTCTGCGCCATCGTGACGCCTCGCAGCAGCCGCCGCTCCCCACGCCCCGCGCTGCTCTTCGGCCCGGCGCTCTTCAGCGCGTGGATCGGGTCCAGCCGCGACGCCCGCAAGGCCGGAAACAGCCCGGCCAGAACCGCCGCGCAGATCGCCGCACCGAGTCCGCAGGCCAGCACCGGCCATCCCGTGGTAACCGCATCCAGACGTGGGATCGCGTGCCCGCCAATCAGCTTGAACAGCTTGACCACCCCGAACGCCAGCCCCACGCCCAGCCCGCCGCCCAGCAGCGCCAGCAGCAGGCTCTCCGTCGCCACCTGCCGGAAAAGCGCCACGCGGCCCACCCCGAGCGCGCTGCGCACCGCGTACTCCTGTTGCCGCTGCAGCCCGCGCACCAGCAGCAATGCCGCCGCGTTCCCGCACGCGATCAACAGCACCAGCGCGGCCGCCCCTAGCAGCGGCAGCAGGATACGGCGGCCGTCGCGATTCAATTCCGCGGTCAGCGATTGCACCTGCGGCGTGAACCCCTCGAAATCGTGATCGGCTTTTGCCTGCCTGGCGGTGATCACCGCGAGCTCCTCCTGCGCCTGCTCGCGCCGTCGCCCCCGTCTGCAGCCGCCCCACCACGTCCCACATCTGGCTCCTTTCGCCGCTCCGGATTGGTCGGCGCCGGCATCCAAAAATCCACCGTGCGCGTTCACGTTGTAGTTCGGCTCCTGCGCAGTCGGCCGGCGACGGGAGAAAACGGACTCCGGGCGGCATCACGCCGATCACCGTGGGCGGCGTGTCCGCCGGCTCATGCGAATCGTCTTGCCGACGATCTGCGGGTCGCCATTGAATTTGCGCTGCCACAAATCGTATCCCAGAATGATCACCGGCGCCGGCTTGGCCCCGGTCTTCGGATTCCGAAAAGATGCGCCCCAGCAAGGGCTGGAGTCCCACCACGCGGAAATAGTCCCGGGTGACCCCCATACCCTCGATCGATTCACTGCCATCGGGCCGCATCAGGAAGTTGAAGGACCACGCATACGCGGCGATCCCCTCGAACGACTTCGCCTCCCTTTGCCACTCCATCCACTGCTCCGCCGCCCACCCTTGCGGGCCGCGACATCCGCTGGCCGTCGGTCCGCGCCGGCGGAATCAGCACCAGTTGCTCCGGCTGGCGGTAGGGCGGCGGCGTCAGCAGGACGCCTTGGATCAGGCTGAAAACCGCCGAAGTCGCGCCAATGCCCAGCGCCAGCGTCAATACCGCAACCAGCGCGAAGCCGGGCTGCTTGAGCAGCATCCGCGCGCCAAAACGAAGGTCTCGATACATTTCTTCCGCCCTTTTCCGAATCTGTCTCATGGCTTGGACGAACCCGCGCCGCGCCTGTTAGCCCGGCCAGCAGGGTATAGCCATGGTTAGCTGGCAGACAACCCCGAAATTGTTCTATACTCCGATTCGGACGCACGGAGCTCAAACATGACGCAAGGAACAGTCCAGTTGGTCTCGGGTATTCTGGCCGTGGCGCTCATCGCCATCGTGATCCTCCGGCGCAAAGGCGCCAAGAAGAAGGAAGAAGACGAGTTCTAGTGCATAACGCGCAGCGCCGGATACTCCTTCTGGTCTGCGCCGCGGCCTGTTCCAGCGCCGCCGATGCGCCGCCGCTCGTGAGCCGCATTCGCGAGCACATGCGCGACTACATTGCCCACCTGCCGGATTACACCTGCCGCATCACCCTGGAACGCTTCCGGCGCCTGAAGCCCCGTGCGCCGTTTGATCTGGGCGACCGCCTGCGTCTCGAAGTGGCATATACCGGCGGCCAGGAGCTTTATTCGTGGCCCGGTGACTCCCGCTTCGAGCGCGGCATCGAGGACCTTCTCCCCGGCCACGGCATGGTCTCCAACGGCAGCTACGCCCTGCATATCCGCAATCTCTTCCTCCGCGATGTCGCCGAATTCTCCGCGCCCCACGACGAAAAATGCGAGAGCCTCCCCTGCGTCCGGCTGGACTTCCACATCCCGGCACTGCGCAGCGGCTACGCGCTCTCGGCCGGCAGCGGAAGCGCCCCCGCTCCCCTCGATGGCTCCGCCTGGTTCGACCCTGCCTCCCTCGACATCGTCCGTCTGGAAGTCCGCGTCGACGACGCCCCGCGCTCCGTACGCATCGCCGCCACACGAGAAACCATGCCTACCAGCGTGCCCGCATCGGCGACGTGGAATTCGTCGTGCCCGCCATGTCCGAGCTGATGTTGCGCGATCGCGATGGTAGCGAAATGCTGAACCGCTCCCGCTTCGATCACTATCGCCGCTATACGGGAAGCTCCACCGTCTCCTACGGCCCCGCCGGCGATACCCCGCCGCAGCCGTCCCCACCCCGGCCTCCACCGCGCCGCCGCAGGCCGCAAGCCGACAAACAGCTGACCGCATCGCTCGATACCGCAATCCCCGAGGACGCCGCCATCGGAGACGCCTTCACCGCCACCACCGCCGCCGGCGAACACCTCACCGGACGCATCACCAACCTGCGCCGCGCCGGCAAATCCTGGCTGGCCGACCTCACCCTCTCCCACATGGTGCGCCGCTCCCTGACGCTGCCGTTGAAGGCCGCTACCAAACTCACATGGAAAATCGACTAGTTTCTGTTCTGCGTCACGAACACTTCGCCGTGTTCTTTTCGGGATGGACGGACAGCGATCTCCACATCCTGGCCAAGTGCAGTCAGGAACTCTATGAGACGTCCCACGGAAAAACTCCCGGCCCGGTTGCGCATGAGCAAGGAGATGTGTGGCTGCTTGATGCCCAGCGCCTTGGCAGCTTCGATCTGTGTCATGCCGCGCTGCTTAATCATGCGGTATATCTGGAGCGTCAACTCCGCCTTCATCAGTTCCTGTTCGGGGTTTGGCAGGCCAAGATCGGCAAACACGTTGCCGCTGCTTGCGGTGATGCTTCCAGGCGCCGTCTTTTTCTTGGCCATATCAATTCTGCCTTTCCCTATAATCGCGTTCCGCCTCAACCAGTCTCTGCCGGATCAGGTCCAGCTCCTTTTTCGGGGTGGCGATGCCTTTCTTTGATTTCTTCTGAAAAGCATGCAGCACGTACACTCACGTCCTCGAAGCGCACCGTGTAGACCGCCCGCCATGTGCCGCCGCGCTGGTCAGTGACGATCTCCAACACACCACGCCCCCCAAACCCTCTGAGCGGCTTTGCCGCCGGATCGGTCTCGCCTTTCTGCGCGGCATAGAGCGCGTGACCCATTTCATTTCTGACGGGTGCCGGGGAACCTCGAATGTCCCGGCGCGACGACGCGATCCACCTTACCGGCCGGAGTTGCTCGTTCTCCATTTATACCATTATACGTTTTTAAGTATATTGTACAAAGAACCCGTGGCTACGGATTGGCTTTCACATGGCCGTTGCTACCGCTTGGGGGCGTGGTGAGATGAAGGCCAAACGTTCGCTGAGGCCCCCGGAGGCCTACGCGCCGATGTGAGGAAGGTGATCCGGCTGTTGCTGGTATCTCTAACTAAAAGTATGGCGAGATCGGCTGCACATACGAGTGTTGACAAGGTCAGGTCTGCCGAGCGTTGCCGGCAACTTGGTCGTCGCCCAATATCGCCTGATGGGTGAGACAATCACTGTCTATGGCGCTCAGGAAGGCTGTGAGAGGACTGGTCGTGGATTGGACGGCGGTCTTGTGTAAAGCCTTCGCGGGGTTCTGGGCAAAGACGATGCAAGCGATTCTCGGATTCGTGATCTTGGTTGCTGTACTTTCGATCCCGCACGTGGTGTGGTCCAAGATCGACATAAAGATGTTGAACACCCAGATGAGCCGCTTCGACGGTCGGCTTACGCTTGTCAGTTTCGACCTTGAGAACGGTTCGTATCTCGATCTGAAAGACCCCGAGGTCACCTGCGACATGAAGGGGCAAAGCGGAACGAAGATTAAGACGGTATCGAAAGTAATCTTCGAAGTCTTGCCATCGGACCGGAAGCGGTCATTTTCGGATGTTGAGATGGGCGAGATTCCGGAACAGGCCGCATATTTCAGTTGCCGCGTCACGGGCTCCTCGGTCAAATGGTGATGTGAGCTTGTAGCGGTTTGGAACGGTCAGGGCGCCGACCGTCCTCTAGTCTCTCACGCACCCCTCCCGCCATGTATGCGCAGAACGCAATTCGGAATAGTCCCTGGCGGAACGGTGGGGATAGGCGGAGCAGGGAACATCTCCGCCTTCGTGTACTATCGTCTGATGGAACCTACCTCTGATTCCGACCTTTCCAGAGCAAAGGAGTTCACTGATGAAGCCAATGTATTCATGAAGCAATTCATGGAAGAAAGCGACCGGGGCGCCGCGCTGGTGGGAGCTGCATACCTCGATGAACTGCTGACCCAGTTGTTTAAGGCAAAGATGTTGCTTACGGACAAGCTGAGTAAAGAACTCTTTCAGGGTTTTGGCCCGTTCAACTCGGTGTCCGCAAAGATCAAAACCGCCTACTGTTTGGGTTGGATTGGCTCTGAAACATTCCACGACTTCAATCTGGTGCGAACGATTCGCAACAAGTTCGCGCACGCGCATGCTCCCGTGACCTTCGCGGATGCTTCCATACGGGCACTTTGCAGCGAATTGAAAATTCCAAAGAGCGACCCAACATGGATCTTCAAATCCAGGGACCAATTTTTGATTACAGTCTCAATCCTTTCCCTGTGCCTGGAAGGTCATCGGCGTTATGCGCAAGCACCCGCACCAGGCTACGACCCGCCGGTCATACGGCGTAGCCCACCTCAATCGGAGAGCAATTGAGTATCGAACGACAAATACAATGGAGCCTTGCGCGAGCGCGCGGCCGCGAATTGCGATGTTTGCTCTTTAGCATATGCTGACTTGCGGTGGCAGAGTTCGGCGGACGGCATCATCCTCTCGTAATGAGGTTGGAGAATCCATGTCCCAGCTGATGTTGCGCGATAGCGATGGCAGCGAAATGCTGAACCATTTCGCGCTTCGATTCGGCGCCGTCGGCCCTCGCCGATCGCGGCGCCGCAGGCTGCCCGCCCACTCGGTAGACAGCTGACCGCGGCTCTCGACACCGCGCTCCCGGAGGACGCGGCCATTGGCGATGCCTTCACCGCGACAACCGCCGCCGGCGAACAACTCACCGGACGCATCACCGGACTGCGTCGCGCCGGCAAAGCCTGGATGGCGGACCTGACCCTGTCCAACATGGGGCGCCGCTCCTTGACGTTGCAGTTGAAGGCCGCTACCAAACTCACCTGGAAAATCGACTAGTTTCTGCTCTGCTATAATTTCGCGATGCTGCGAGAGGCCCTCATGCACAAACAATACGAGCCGGGTTTTCGCTGGCGCGGCAGCGAGATCGCCCGCATCGAAGGCCTCAGCGACGCCGTATTTGCCTTTGCCGTAACGCTCCTGGTGGTCTCACTGGAAGTGCCCAAGACCTTTAACGAACTCGCGCAATTGATGCGTGGCTTTGTACCCTTCGCGATCTCCTTTTTTCTGTTAATGCAGGTTTGGCATGAGCAATACCGGTTCTTCCGTCGATACAACCTGCAGGACTCGACCACTACTCTTCTCAATTGCATCCTGCTTTTCGTCGTACTGTTCTACGTCTATCCGCTCAAGTTTCTCTGGACGTACCTCGTCAGCACATGGATGGGTCAAGGGCAGATTCCGCACGTACGACTGCCGGATGGCACATTCGAGAGAATGATCGAGCCCCACCAGCTTGGGCAATTGATGGCCATCTTCAGCGGCGGGTATATTGCGGTCTCCTGTATCTTCCTGCTGCTCTTTACTCACGCGCTGCGCAAGCGCCAGCTACTTGATCTGAATCTCCGCGAAATTCACCTGACCAAGGTGAGTATCGGAGCGATACTAATCCAGGCGTTCACAGCCGCCCTGTCTCTGATGATCGTGCTCGCAGGGGGGCAGCGTTTTGGAGGGTTGGCCGGGCTCATCTATCCAATCCTGCTCGGGCCCGGATTTACCATCTACTACAGCATCATGGCCGCGAAACAGCGCGGCCTGCCCGAATGATTTCGCGAAATTAAAATTTTTATTCGCCCTCAAATCCATCACTTACACAAATCACCCAGCCAGTTAGCCTGACCTCGCATGTTAATTTCAAGTTGGAAAGAGGTCGTGCGCACCACTCGCCCGGCCCCAACAGTTTTTATCCTGGCCAGGATACGTTGTATGTTCGGTGGTGCTGACTTACCGTAAGCCTTAACTGGCCTCACGGTGCTCCCCTATATGGCAGGAGCGCCGGCGGGAAGATCTTCCGTTCGAACGGAAAACACCCAGAGGATGTTCGGATAGCGTATATCGCCGACCCACCGGATACAGAGATTGAGAACCGAAACGAGGGGACGCTCGATGTGCCCAAGGTAATAAGCACTGTTCCTACGTCTTCGTAGGTTCCAATCAAATCACTGGCGGCCGGACACGCCCGGCAAACACCCGAAAGCCCCGGCCGCCGCAACGCTTCAAGACAAATCTCTCAAGCCCGAAGTGTCTTCTCTGCGCTTCCTCCGCGCCCCCGCGTCTCCGCGTTGAATGCAGATAACTTACTTCTTCAGATTCAGCACTTCGTTCAGCGAGCCCTGGCGGTAGCCTTCCAGATCGAGCGTGACGTACTTGAATCCCAGCGCCTTGAAGATCGCCGTGAACCGCTGCGCCATCTCCAGCGTCAGCGCGCGCTCCATCTCCTCCCGCGCGATCTCGATGCGCACCACCTCGCCATGAAAGCGCACGCGGAACTGGCGGAAGCCGAGCGCCTTGATCTCCTCTTCGCCGGTCTCCACGGTCTTCACGTTCTCGATCGTCACCGGCGTTCCGTAAGGAATGCGCGAACTCAGGCACGCCGACGCGGGACGGTCCCACGTGGGCAGGTCCGGCCAGGCGCGACAGCTCGCGGATCTCGGCCTTGGTCAGCCCGGCATCCGCCAGCGGCGCCGCCACCTGGTGCTGTCTTGGCCGCGTTCTGCCCGGGCCGGTAATCGCCCAGGTCGTCCACGTTCACGCCGTAGATGATGTGCTGATAGCCGCGCTCGCGGCCCACCTCCTCCAGCCGCGTGAACAGCTCGTCCTTGCAGTGGAAGCAGCGGTCCGGGTTGTTGCGTGACGTAATCCGGATTGTCGAACTCGTGCGTCTCGATGTACTCGTGCGCGATGCCGAAGCGCTCGCACGAACGCCTCCGCATCGCGCTTGTGCGATTCCGGCAGCGAGGCGGAATCCGCCGTGATGGCCACGGCGTTCGTCGCCCAGCGCGCGATGCGCCGCCCAGGCCAGATAGGCCGAATCCGTGCCGCCCGGAAAAGGCCACGATCACGCGGCCCATGGCCGCGCAGGATCGTCAAACAGCTTGCGCTCCTTCTCTCGCAAGTCGCGCCGCGAGTTGTACAGGCTCTACCAAGTGCCGGCCATAGCCGAGCTCTACCTAGTTTACTGAAGCGGCAGCGTCTCCTGTACCGTCGTCCGGCCGTTGCTCCTCGGCTCTCCGGAATCACCGAGGCCGCCGCCACCTTGTCGCCTTCCTCCAGGTTCACCAGCCGCACGCCCTGCGTGGAGCGTCCCGCCTGCCGGATCGTGCGAAGACTCGATGCGGATGATCTTGCCGTTCTGGCTGACGATCATCAGGTCCGAATCTTCCTTCACCAGCAGGACGCCCACCACCTCGCCCGGTCTTGTTGGTGGTCTTCATGTTGATGACGCCCTTGCCGCCGCGCGCGGTCAGCCGGTAGGTCGTCCAGCGGCGTGCGCTTGCCGTAGCCGTTCTCGGAGATCGAGAGGATGCAGCCCTTCCTCCTCCACCACCTCCATGCCGACCAGGTAGTCGCCTTCGGCCAGGTCCATGGCGCGCACGCCGCGCGCCTGCCGGCCCATGGCCGCACCTCGCTCTTCGCGGAAGCGGATCGCCTGCCCTTCGTGCGACCCCAGGAAGATGTAGTTGTTGCCGTTGGTGATCTTGGCGCCGATCAGCTCGTCGCCTTCGTCCAGCGACACCGCGATGATGCCGCGCGACATCGGGTTGTCGAACTCGGTCAGCTCGCTCTTCTTGATCACGCCGTGCTTGGTCACCATCACGATGTACTGGTCGGCCACGAAATCCTTGACGCTGCAGGAACGCCTTCACCGTTTCGTCCGGCTGCAGGTTGATCAGGTTCGTGATGTGCTTGCCCTTGCCGGTGGTGGTGGCGTCGGGAATCTCGTAGACCTTCAGCCAGTAGACCCGGCCGCGCGTCGGTGAAGATCAGCAGGTAGCTGTGCGTGGAGGCCACGATCAGGTGCTCCACGAAATCCTCGGCGCGCGTGCCCATGCCGATGCGGCCCTTGCCGCCGCGCGTCTGCCGGCGGTAGGTATCCACGGCGGTGCGCTTCAGATAGCCGCCGCGCGTCACCGTGACGGCCACGTCTTCCACGCTCACCAGGTCTTCGAGCTGGATCTCGCCGGTGTCTTCGATGATCTCGGTGCGGCGCTCGTCGCCGAAGTCCTTCTGGACTTCCTTCAGCTCCTTGACGATCAGCGTCGCGCAGCACCTTGTCCGAGCCCAGGATCTCCAGGTACTCGGCGATGCGGCGCTGGATGTCGGCCAGCTCGTCCAGGATCTTCTGCTGCTCCATCCCGGTGAGGCGCTGCAACTGCAGTTCGATGATCGCCTGCGCCTGCTTCTCGCTGAACTGGAACGCGGCGATCAAGCCCTCGCGCGCTTCGCGCGGCATCTTGGCGGCGCGGATCAGGCGGATCACTTCGTCCAGGTGGTCGAGCGCCTTCTGGAAGCCGAGCAAGATGTGCTCGCGCTCGCGCGCCTTGCGCAGTTCGTACTCGGTGCGCCGGCGGACCACTTCGACGCGGTGCTCGATGAAGTACTTGATGCAGTCGATCAGGCCCAGTTCGCGCGGCTGCCCGTTGACGATCGACAGCATGATGATGCCGAAGCCGATCTGCAGCTGCGTGTGCTTGTAGAGGTTGTTGAGCACCACCTCGGCCTGCTCGCCGCGCTTCAGTTCGAAGACGATGCGCATGCCGTCGCGGTCGCTCTCGTCGCGGATATCGCCGATGCCTTCGATCTTCTTCTCGTTCACCAGCGCCGACGCCTGCTCGATCAGCCGCGACTTGTTCACCTGGTACGGAATCTCCGTGACCACGATCTGCTCGCGGTCCTTGCGCATCTTCTCGATCGACGCCTTGGCCCGCAGCTTCAGCTGCCCGCGGCCCGTGGTGTAGGCGTCGCAGGATGCCCTGCCGGCCCAGGATGAAGCCGCCGGTGGGGAAATCCGGGCCCGGCACGATCTCCATGATCTTCGCGAGCGGCGCGTTGGGATGCTGGATCAGGTGGATGGTGGCGTTGATGATCTCGGTCAGGTTGTGCGGCGGAATGTTGGTCGCCATGCCCACCGCGATGCCGCGACGAACCGTTGACCAGCAGGTTCGGAACGCGCGTGGGCAGGACTTCGGGCTCCTGCTCGCTGTCGTCGTAGTTGGGCTGGAAATCGACCGTCTCCTTGTCGATGTCCTCCAGCAGCGCGGTGGCGATGCGCGAGAGGCGCGCTTCGGTGTACCGCATGGCCGCCGGCGGGTCGCCATCCACCGAGCCGAAGTTGCCCTGCCCGTCCACCAGCGGATAGCGCATGGCGAACGGCTGCGCCATGCGGACCAACGAATCGTAGATCGCCGAGTCGCCGTGCGGGTGGTACTTGCCCATCACCTCGCCGGTGATCTTGGCGCACTTGCGTGGTGGGCCGGTTGGGCGTCAGGCCCATTTCGTGCATGCCGAACAGGATGCGCCGGTGCACCGGCTTCAGGCCGTCGCGGATATCGGGCAGCGCGCGGCCGACGATCACGCTCATCGCGTAATCGAGGTACGACCGCTGCATCTCGTCTTCGATATTGATGGGAATCAGATTCTTGTTGCCGCCGTCGCCGCCGCCCATTCCGGGCAAATTTGTCTGCCCGTCGGGTGGTGGCGCAGGGGGACCCTGTGGTGGTTGTTCCTGGTCTGCCAAGTTCGCTCCTGATAAAGAGTTAAGTCTTATTCTACCAAGAATTTAGTCAACTGAGAAGGAGGAGTTTTCAGGTGCCGCTTCCGGCCCGTTTTGCCACCTTCTCACCAGCCGCTTCCGCGCATTACGGGCACGTCGCCCGGTACGGCGAGCCCTCCCCCACCAGCCGCCTGAATTCCCCTTCGTCCAGATTACGATTGGCGGCGGCGCATGCCGTCCGTAGCCACACCTCGGGCCGAAGATCCCAAATAATCGCCCCATCGTTAAAATTGCCGGAACCCAGCCACCGGCCGTCCGGACTGAACGCCAAACTCGTCACGAAGACGCTGTCCTCCGCGACCGCATCGCCCAGCCGTTGCCGCCTTTCCACATCCCAGAACACGATCCGGTCCAACGCGCCGCAGGCCAGCATCTTTCCATCCGCACTGAAAGCCAGGGCGCGCACCGGGTTGTTGTGGCCGGTCAGCGCCGGCAGCAGTTCCTGTCCCGATTGGGTATCCCACAATCGCACCGTGCCGTCGAAATCCGCTGTGCCGTGCGCCGCCGTCGCTAAAATCCTGCCGTCCGGACTGAACGCCAGCGAATGCACAGACATCCGGTGTGCCCGTATAGCGGGCCTGAGAAGTTTCCGCGAGCTTCACATCCCAAAGCGCGAGTGTGCCGTCAGCGCCGCCCGACGCCAGCGTGCGGCCATCCGGGCTGAATGCCAGGCTGTAGACCATGTGGCCCTTCGAAGCCAGGCCGATGGGCAGATGGAGGGGCGGCGCGTCCCTCCCGGTGCGAAACAATAGCGAGTAGCCATCGCTCCAGGCGGCGGAGTTCCCGTCGGCGCTGAACGCAATTTCCGTCAAAGCCTCATCGGTGCCCGCCAGCTTCTCGCTTCTCGGCTTTCCCGTTCCCACCTCCCATTCGATGGCGCGGTCCTTCGCGGCCGAGAGCAGCCTGCGGCCATCGGCAGAGAAGGACAGGGCAAGAACCTGATTGTCGTGGCCCCTCAGCGGGCTGCGAATCGGCTTCCCGCTCTCCGCATCCCAAAGCGTTACCGGGTGATCGATCGAGGCAGCGGCCAGAATCCTGCCGTCGGGACTGAACGCTACGCTCGACA
This sequence comes from uncultured Solibacteraceae bacterium, assembly GCA_963792055.1. Lineage (GTDB taxonomy): Bacteria > Acidobacteriota > Terriglobia > Bryobacterales > Bryobacteraceae > Solibacter. The sequence goes on from CAWBUV010000016.1 coordinate 860,276, forward strand.
CGCCCTCCTCATCACTCCGTAGCCGCCTGCCAAGAGTGCTCAAGCGGATCGCTCGCCCACCGCACCGCCACGTTGTCCCGGCCCAGCGAGAGCAGCGATTGGCCGTCCGCGCTAAAAGCCACCGCCATGGGCGGCTCCGTATGACCCTTCAGCGGGTTGCCTGCCGGATGCCGCGTGGCGACATCCCAGAGAATCACATTCCGGTCCTTCGCCGCCGATGCCAGCGTGCGCCCGTCCGGACTGAAGGCGACGCTCAGCCCCCAGGAGTCGTTGCCCAGCGGCCATTTCTCATGTCCGGCGAGCGGCGGGCCGAGCGCCGCGCCCGTCTTCACGTCCCACAGAATCACCGTTCGATCTTCGCTGCCCGAAGCCAGAATCTTTCCATCCGGAGAGAACGCAAGTCCGAAAATTTTCGAGCGGTGTCCCAGACAGCGGAGACCCGATCGGCTGGCCAGTGGCGGTGGACCACAAGACGATGCTGCCGTCATGCGCCGCCGGACGCGAGCACCGTGCCGTCGGGACTGAAGGCCAGCGCGCTCTCCCAACGCTTCGGCCGCAGCGGCGGCACAGCTAGGCGGCCATCGGCACATTCCAGATCAGAATGCCGGGAGCCGATTCATACCCGGCAATCCGCCTGCGGTCCGAACTGATAGTCAATATGTTGGGCGCGCTGCCGGACTCCAGCCCGTCGGTAAGAGAACTCTGAACCGCTCGGGTCTTTACATCCCGTATGACCACTTTCCCCGGCTCGCCCGTCGCAAAGACACTGCCGTCCGCACTCATCGCAACGCTCTGCACCTGCCGGCGTCCGTTGGCGACTTCGCCCGCTACCTCCAGAGATTTCCCGGCCGCCGTTTCGATCACCACGTTGCCGCTGTCCTCATCGAGCGCCGCAATCGTGCGCCCGTCGCGGCTCATCGACGCGGTACGCCAGACATGCCGCGGACCCCTGACGAACTGCCGCAGGTGCGGGCTGTAAAACAAGACCGACAGCAGCGCCTGCCGAGCCTCGAATGTCGGCGCGGCATGGTAGGCTTCCACCGCTTCCAGTAATGCGCTGTCCAGATTGACGGCCGATTCGCCTACCGCTTGTGCGGCGAGTTGTCGCGAAAGCGCCGTCACGCGCCGCTCCTCGGCCAATTTGCGCTGCTGCTTCGGCGATGCGGGCCTGCTCCACTGCCCGCGCACTTTGCTTTCTTGGCGATCCCCGTTTGTGTCTGTGCGGCGTCACGTTGTCGGATCGCATAGACCGCCGCGATTCCCAGCGCGACTGCCAGCATCGTCAAGCAGCGCCACCGCGGACCACGCAATTCTTAGAGTCCGGCGGTGCTGCCGCAGGTCGTCGCTATCCAGTTCGTCCTTTGGTACCCCATGCAGCGGCGCCGCCAGGTCCAGGACGACGTCCCGAAATCTGGCATCGTGCAGGAATTGCGCCTGATGCGCCCAGGACAAATCCACGTAAAACGGCTCCGCGTGAAACGCGCCCTGGAGCGCTTTGGGAAGCGCGGTGGTCTGCGTCCAGTCGAACTCCGCCGCATCCGCGCTCCACGCAACCGTCCCGCCTGTGATCACGATCAACACCCGTTCCGGCGTGCGGTTTTTCAAAAACCAGGCCACTTCCTGATTCACCCATTTCGATGCCGCCGCCTGCGGCGAGGCCAATAACAGCAGATATTCGGATTGTTCCAGGGCGCTGACGATCGAGTTCCAGAGCGCGGGGTTCGCCGAAAGCCCGGTCTTGTCGCGAAAAACCCGCAGCGCCTGTGTCTTGTACCAGGGCCGCGCGAATCGCTGCAGGGAGGATTGAAGCGATGCCGCCAGGTCTGCGTCACCCGCGTGACTGTAGGAAATGAAAGCGTCGTAACGCAAGCGTCATCTACCTGCGAGGGCGGTAACCGCGCCCATTATCCCACAGCGGCTCGCAGTGGACGTTACGGCGGCGCCTGCCAGCCCGCTTCCTTAGTCGCACGGTGGCGATGCATGTGACGCGTAATGCACTTGACCAGTACAACTGCGGGGTCGGCCGTGGGCGCGGCTTCCAGCATCATTTGTGCCAGTGCCTTTTCCCATTGAGTGGCCACCGTGAAGCACATTCCGCCTCCCAGCCACGGATCGCAGATGACGGCGTGAGGCCCAAAATAAATCTTTGGCCTTGTCGGTGCGGCATATGCTGTCTTCGATCACGTTCGGGCCGGCGCCGAGGTAAAGCCCTGCGCGTTCTCCCGTTTCCGTACTGTTTCGTGCGTTCGTGCCCCGGCAGCTTACCACGAAGATTTTCAGTAGAATCGGTAGACATGTTTCGAAGGACGCCTCTCTCAGTTCTTCCGGCCGCATTGCTCGTCTGCTGCGTGGCGCTCCAGCCGGCTGCCGCACAGGAGCACGCCGGCCAGTACAGCCAGGCCGAAATTGAGCTCGGCTCGCGCCTCTACGGCTCCAATTGCGCGCTCTGCCATGGCGTGAACGGCGAATCGGTGCCCAATGTCGATCTGCGCAGCGGCAAGTTCCGCAGGGCGGTCTCCGACGAAGACCTGGCGCGCCTCATCATCACGGGAGTGCCGGGAACCGCCATGCCGCCCCACAAGTTCCAGAACACCGAACTGGCCGGCCTCGTGGCCTACGTCCGCACCATGAGAAATGTCGGCGCCCTCGTCGTAGCCGCCGGCGACGCGCGACGAGGCAAGGTCATCTTTGAAGGCAACGGAACGTGCCGGAACTGCCATCGTGTCGAAGGACAAGGCTCGCGCATCGCGCCAGACCTGAGCGAGATCGGTATGGTTCGTTCCGCCGACGCTTTGCAACGTTCGCTCCTCGACCCGACCGCCAACATGCGGCCCATCAATCGCCCCGTGCGCGCGGTGACCAAAGACGGCAAGGTGATCAATGGGCGGCGCCTCAACGAGGACACTTATTCGGTGCAGTTGATCGACGCGCAGGAGCGGCTGGTGTCGCTCACTAAGGCCGATCTGAAGGAATACTCGGTGGGCAAGACGTCCCTGATGCCCTCCTACAAGGAAAAGCTGAGCGCGCAGGAACTGGCGGACCTGGTCGCCTACCTTCAGACCCTGAAAGGAATGAACTGACATGCAACGCCGCGCCATGCTGCTGTCTCTAATCCCCGCTCTTCTTTCCGCGCAGGTCTCCTACGAGCGCCTGGCCGCCGCTGCCAGCGAACCGCAGAACTGGCTCACCTACTCCGGCGGCTACGCGAGCCAGCGATACAGCATGCTCGAGGGGATCACGCCGCGCAACGTCAAGACGCTCGAACAGAAATGGGTCTTCCAGGCCGAGAGCCTGCAGAAGTTCGAGGCCTCCCCCCTGGTCATCGACGGCATCATGTATTTGACCCAGCCGCCCAATGACGTGGTCGCGATCGATGCCCGCACCGGCCGCATCTTCTGGCTCTACCAGTACCGGCCCGCGCCCGATTCCAAAGTATGTTGCGGAGCCGTGAACCGTGGACTCGCGATTCTCGGGGACACGCTGTTCATGGCAACCGTCGACGCCCGTCTGATCGCCCTTGACGCGCGCAGCGGGAAGCCCCTGTGGAACACCAGGGTGGCCGACAATGAAGCCGGCTACTCCATGACGCTCGCGCCGCTCGTGGTAAAAGACAAGGTGATTGTGGGCGTCGCCGGCGGCGAGTATGGAATTCGCGGCTTCGTTGCCGCTTACGAAGCGAAGACCGGAAAAGAGGTCTGGCGCTTCTACACCATTCCCGGGCCAGGCGAACCGGGCCACGATACCTGGCCGGCCGACGACTCCTGGCGCCACGGCGGCGCGTCCGTCTGGGTCACGGGATCCTATGACCCCGAATTGAACCTCACCTATTGGGGCATCGGCAATCCGGGCCCGGACTGGAACCCGTCGCAGCGCAAGGGCGCAAATCTCTATTCCGATTCGGCGCTCGCCCTGGACGCAGACACGGGCAAACTGAAATGGCATTTTCAGTTCAGCCCGAACGATCCTTACGACTACGACTCGACTCAGATCCCGGTCCTGGTGGACGCGCAATGGGATGGACGCATGCGCAAGCTGATGCTGTGGGCCAATCGCAACGGCTTCTTCTACGCGCTGGACCGCACTAACGGCCAGTTCCTCTCCGGCCATCCGTTCGTTAAGGTGACCTGGGCCAGCGGGTTGGACGATAACGGCAGGCCTCTCGTCACACCGCAGCCTCCGGGAGTGCCGGTCTATCCCGGTGTACAGGGCGGCACCAACTGGTATTCCCCTTCCTACAGCCCGCGAACCGGCCTCTTCTACGTTTCGGCGTGGGACGACTACGCATCGATTTTCGTGAACGAGCAGGTCGAGTACCGGCCGGGCCAACACTACACCGGCGGACATCCCGCTTCTCCCATTCCGGGAGCGCCCAACCCGAGCCTGCGCGGCGGCGCGATCAACAACTACACGGATGCGACCGGACACGGCTCGGTGATGGCGCTCGACATACGCACGGGAAAGACGAAATGGAAGTTCGATATGACGGACGTGACCGATTCCGGAATTCTGACCACGGCCACGGATCTGTTGTTCACCGGCGGGCGCGAAGGCTACTTCCATGCTCTCGATGCCCGCACCGGCGCGCTGCTGTGGAAGGCCAGCGTCGGCGGCCCTGTCTCCGCCGCGCCCATTACCTATCGGATCGACGGCAAGCAGTATGTGGCGATCGCCGCCGGCCACGCCCTCTTCGTCTACGGACTGCGCGAGTAAGTGCGGCCGCCTCGACCTTTAGAAGGTGAAGCGGGTTTGGAACTCGATGCGGCGGTTGTTGGCGACGCTGCCGCCGAAGCCGCCCGGTCCGCCGCCGAAGCCGGTATTGATGCTGGTGGCCTGGCCGAACTGCGGGGAGTTCAGGTTGCCGACGAAGCCGCCGGGGTTGTAGTGGTTGATCATGTTGTTGAACATCACCGAGAGGGTGAGGTTGAAGCGATGCTCGGTGGTATCGCCGCCCACCGCCCATGCCGCCGCGTCCGCCGCCGCCGCCAGCCCATGCGCATGCCGCCACCGCCCCGCCGCCGCCGGTCCGCCGCCGCCGCCGCCGCGTGGCCACCGCCGCCGGGACCGCCCATATCGCCGCCGTGCATGCGCGTTGCCGCCGCGCCGCGGGCCGAAGCCGAAGGTGCGTGCGACACGCAAGTTGAAGCGAGATCAGGCCGGCGCCGGTGAGGTAGTTGCGCGGCACCAGGTTATCGGTGACGCCCGGGATCGGAGTTGAGTGCAGAAATCGCCGAGCTCGCGTCGTCCGCACGTCGCCGCAGCGACGCCGTCGCGAAGGTGGGCCGCGCGTTCTTCAGCGTGTTGCCGTAGATGTCGCGGCCCAGCACGACGTCGTAGGGAGAGCCCGATTGCAGCGTGATGAACGGGCTGAGGCGGATGCCGAGCGGCGCCACGACCGAGCCCACCAACTGGAACCGGTGGCGGCGCTCCAGCGAAGAGCGCCCCCAATCCGCGGCGAAGTTGTAGGGATCGGTCGGCGTGCCGGGCAGGTCCTTGCGAATTGTTGAACTGATAGTTGCCGAACAGCGAGACGTTGCGGCTGAAACGCGTGTTGAAATTCGCCATCAGGATGTTCTGCCGCATGCATGCCGCCGGATTCGTACTCGAAGAGATTGCCCGCGGCCAGTCCATAAGGGCGCACGCCGCTGTCCGGCTGGCCCGGGATGTAGGTGCCCGGAAGCGGCGTATTGATGGGCACGGTCTGCTGCATGTGCAGGGCGCGAGTGTTGGTGTAGGTGAGGGCGACAGTGGTGTTGCGCGGCAACTGCCGCTCCACGCCGATCGCGGATCTGCATCAGGTAGTCGGAGCGCAGGTTGGGATCGAGCCGGTAGATGCTGTTCTGCGCCGGGCTCAGGTTGGCCAGCGAGGGAGCGTTGGGGAAGGTGTCCGGATTGGTGACCGTGTAGGAAAGCTGGTTGATGCCGTTGAGCAGGAAAGCCTGCTTGATCAGGCTTTCGTCGACGCGATCGTAGAACATGCCGAAGCCGCCGCGGATCACGGTCTTCTGCCGGCCGTTCTTGGCGCTGCCGGGCGCCCAGGCGAAGCCCAGGCGCGGCGCGAAATCGCCGTGATCGCTGATGTTGGTCTGCCATTCGTAGCGCAGGCCATAGCTCAGGGTGAGGTTGGGGCGCACGCGCCAGTCGTCCTGCGCGAACAGAGCCGAGATCGTACTGGACGATGCTCGAATAGGGATTGCCGGCGTCGATGTTGAACTGCGAGGCGCCGCCGCCCAGCTGGCGGATCTGCGTCGGAGTGAAGCCGGCCTGCTGCAGCGTGAGCGTGCGCGTGTACTGGTCCATGGCGGTGAGGGTGGTCGGTCACGCGGATTGCCGTTGGCGTCGGGCACGATGTGGTTGTTCGCGTCCAGCACGGGGGCCGCGCCGCCATCGAAGAAGAAGGTGCCGCCGAAGCCGCTGGGCGACAGCGTCGCGATCGCTTTCGCGGCGCGCGCGCAGGCCGTAGCGGAAGGTGTGCGCGCCGTGCAGGATCGAAGTGTTGTTCTGCAGTTCGAAGTGCTGGCGCGTGTCGTAGTTAGTGCCCATCGTTGGCGCCGCCGGCTGGTGAATGCGCCGGACACGTTGATCTGCGGCAGCAGGTTGCCGATCTGGTCTGCTATAGTTGCGCGAGTACTGGAAGCGCGTCTCGTTGACGATCCTGGGATTGACGATCCAGGTCTCGGTCAGCATCAGGTTCTGATTGTTGCCGCGTGGAGTTGTAGCCGGTCTGCGCATAGGGCGGGGGCAGGCGGTAGCCGCCGATGCCCTGGTTGTCGCGCGAGTTCCAGCCGTACTCGAAGCGCGCCACCAGCGTGTGGTTGGTGGAGAGCTGGTAATCGAAGCGCGGCGCGATGGTGGTGCGCGTGTTGGGCGTCACCACGGCCTGCTGTATGCGCGATTGCAGGAGCGTATTCGGGGTCCACGATAGATGGCGTCGACCAGCGCGTTGTCGGTGATCTGGCGGCGGTTGAAATCGAAGAAGAAGCTGGCGCGCTTGCCGAGCGGGCCGCCGACGTTGCCGCTGAACATGCGGCTGGAGAAATCCGGCTTGTTGGTGGAGATCGGGATTGCGGGAATTGAAGACGCCATCGCTATCGTTGAAGCCCAGCGCTGCCGCGAAACTTGTCGGTGCCCGGCTTGGTCAGAATCTCGATGCGGCCGAAGCCGAGCTTGTCGTACTCGGCGGAGAAGGGATTCTGATTGATGCGGATTTCGCGGATGGATTCCTTGGGAGGCAGTTGGCCGCCGCTGAAGCCATCGATATAGATGGAGCCGCCATTGGGTCCGGCGCCGGGGCCGGCGAGCGCCTGTAGGGCGTCGGAGAGATCGTCGGGATCGTCGGGCAGCGCGGCCAGGTCTTCGCCGCGCAGCACCAGCGCGGTGGCGTTGTTATCGGGTTCCACGCTGAGCGCGGTGGTGGACTGGTCGGCGACCGTGATCTCCTGCTTCTCGGCGGCCAGCACCAGTTGGATCGGGCACGTCAAGATTGCCGCCGGCGGTGACATTCACCGTCTTATTCGACCGGCGCGAAGCCCGGGAAGGCGACCTTGACCGTGTACTGGCCGGGGGCCAGCCCCTGGAACATGTAGGTTCCATCGGCCTGGGTCTGCGCGGTCTTGGTGACGCCGTTGCCGGTCAGCGTGACGTTGGCGGCGGGGATGACCGCGCCGGAATCGTCGGTCATGGTGCCGCGCACGGTGCCGGTTCCGGTTTGGGCCATCGCGCTCGCGATGGCAACAGCGCCAGCAGCAGAAAGATAGTAATTGACGCAACTTAGTGACGCAACTTGGGCATAGCTCTCCTCAATGGGTTTCGTTCCTCGTCGTTTAGTGGTGGACAGGTTCGCGCTGCGAGTTAGTTCATTACTGCCCGGTGTCTCCGCCGCCGCCCAGGTTCCAGCCACTCATGATGTCGCGGGTGGCGGTGGGGGAGGCCGTCAGCAGGGGTTCGACCCCTGCGAGCAAGGTGATTGCGGTGACACGCCCGGGGTCGGTGCCCTGGGTGGTGGAAACCATGATGGCGTCGCCGGGTTTCAGTTCGGAAAGCGGCATGGCGGGAAGGCTGTCGAGCATCTGGCCGACGTCGCCGCCGCGGCCGCCTCCGGCCAGCCCGGTCCGGCCGCGCGGTGTGCGCCGCGCCGGATCGGGCGCGCCCGGAGCATAGCGGCGGGCCAGCATGCGCGCCGCCTGTTCGGGCAGCTTGCGCATGGTGGAATCGGAGTCGACCTTGATGGTCAGCGGCTTCTTGGTGGCGAGATCCTTGACGGTCAGTTCGCCGGTCTGCGCGTTGATCGCGGTGACGGTGGCGGCGATCTGCCGGAAAGTTCCGGAGACGATCTTCTCGGCCTGGATGACGGCGCCGTCGTCGCTCTTGTTGCCGAGCACGCGCAATTGGTCGCCAGTCTTGATCTCGCCGAAGGTGGACTGGGCTTGGCGTCGCTGAAGCGGGCGGAATCGAGCGAATAGCGGTGGTAGGTGGTCTTCTCGGAAGGCTGCACGGTGAAGGTGCGGGAGCCGCTCTTGATGGTGATGGTCTTGGCGGCGGGGTCGATCGCGGTCACCGTGCCGGTGGTGCCGCGCTTCTTCCAATCGTCCTGATCTTTCTGCTGCAAGCGAGGCGACATCGCCCTTGCTCATGACCAGGACGGCGGTGGCGGTCCAGGTCTTCGGGTCGGCGGGAGTGGGTCCGATGACTACGGCGCGATCCCCGGGGCTCAATGTGGAGAGCGCGATCTTGCGTGCCCTTTTTCGGATCGGTCTCGCCCGGCGGAATGCGCAGGATCAGGGTGCGCTCCGTGGTAGTGACGGACACGTCGCCGCCCTTATCGCTTTTCAAAGATAAGTTGCTTCGCGCTCGGCATTGACGGAGGTGACGGTGCCGGAGAGCTGCGCGCGATTGGCGGCGGGCGGCGTCTGTGCGGCAGCGGAGATCGCGGCCGCGATGGCCAGTATCGCTGCTATGGCAATAGAAGACTGCGATGTTTCCCGTCGAGGCATTTGTCTTTATCGAGGGGCGACGCAGGTATTAGGGGCCGGTTACTCGCCCAAAAGAGCTATGTGCGCTAGCTCAATGTCACCAGGAGGTGTGAGGAATGCGTCTATGGTAGTAATGCCCGATTGGTTGGTTTTGATACTGCTTCCAGCAGGTTATTTTGCCGTGATGCGATGGGTGCTGCCGAAGCTTGGCGTGCCCACTTGAATGTCGCGAATCCTGCGGGACCGGGTCCCGGTCCAAAGAAAAAGGGGCGGACAAACTGCGTCCGCCCCGGTAATGAAAGAGACAGGGGGAGGAGTCACCTTAGAAGAGGAAGCGGAGGGCCATCTGCAGCCGGCGTGCGTAGTTGTTCATGGTGGAGGCGCTGATCTGTCCGAAGCCAGTGTCCTTGACGCTCTGCGCGGCCGTCACGGTCATGTTGGGGTTCGGGAAGTACGGATGGTTCGCCGCATTGAGCGCTTCGGCGCGGAACTCGATGTTCTTGCCTTCGCTGATGCGGGTCTGCTTGATCAGCGCGAAGTCGACGTTGTTCTGGCGCGGTCCGCGCATCGTGGAGAAGCGGAACGGCCAGGTGCGAACCTGGTTGCCGAGCAACTGCTTGGCGGTGGCGGTCTCGAAGTTGGCGACGTTGAACCAGTGCTCCGGAGACCGCTGGTCGAGCGGCAGCTGGATGTTGGCCGGGTTGCCGTAGTAAATCACGTTGCCCCAGGGAAGCGCGAAGCCGCTCTGGATGCTCCAGATGCCGGAGACTTCCCATCCGCCTACCAGACGTGAAACAAAACCGTTGGTGCTGTTGGCGAAGTGCTCGGCCTTTGCCGAAGGGCAGCGACCAGACGCTGCGAGATGTTGATGCGGTGCGGCGCGTCCTGGTCGGAGATTTCCCGCACCGGCGCCAGGTCGGAAGCATTCAGCAGATTGACGGCCTGCTCCACTTCGGAAGGTGTAGCTTCCGATGAACCGTGTATCCCTTGGCGAAGCGCTTGGAGGCGGTGAACTGGGAGCTGTGGTACCAGCGAGTAGCCAGTATTCTCCGTGGTGTTGATGGCGTTAGAGCCGAAGGCCGGGAACGGCGAAAGCAGCGTCTGCCGCTGGTGGTGGTGCCGGTGTAAGTTCCCTGGCTGTTGCCGGGAACCAGGTTGTAGCAGCGGGTTGGCGAAGGTAGCGGTCAGCAGGTTGTTGTAAGCGTCGTCACGCGTCCGCAGGGTGCTCAGATACTGGCGCGGCAGGGTGTTGATGTTGCGCGTGATTTCGATATGGTTGGTCTTGTTGCCGATGTAGTTGGCTTCCAGCAGGAACTCCTTGAACTGGCGCTGCAGGCTGGCTTCCCAACGCATGGTGATCGGGATCTTGGGATTGGGATTGAAGAACGTGAAGCCCTGTCCGAGGTAAGTCTGCAATCCGGCGGCGGCACCTACTGGCTCGGCGACGCCGTTGCGGGAACGGATTGGCCAGAGTGGTCGGGAAGTGGAGTCCGTTGTCGGTGGTCAGCGCCATGTTGGTGTTCTGGGTGAAACCGTTCTGGAAAACGTCTCCACGGCGCTGGCCGAGGAAGCCGGCGAACATCCCGAAGCCGGAGCGAAGACGGTCTTGCTATCGAGTTGGTAGGCGATGCCCAACCGCGGCATGAAGACATTCTTCGGCGTATTGTAGAGGCTGCCGTCGTTGCCGTTCAGTCCCGCGAACGTCATGCCGCCCTGAGAGCGAAAGGCACTGAGGAAGCTGCGGAAATCCGCCGGAGATGTTGGGGTAGATGTTGGCGTAATTCGCCTGGGCCTGCCGCGGAAATGGGTTGAGATTAGCAGGTGTCGAAGCCGAGCGTGCTGCGATTGTAGCGCTCGTGCAGCGGCGTTTCGAATTCATAGCGCAGCACCGAGATTCAGAGTGAGCTTCGGGGAAACCTTCCAATCGTCCTGCACGAACATGCCCCACGAACCGGACTGCTCGATGTAATCGGACTGGCGGGTGATGCTGCCGGAATCGGGCAGCCCGAGGAGGAGTTCCGCGACTGATTGACCGATGCTGCCCGAGGCGCCGGCGGAGTTATCCAGCGGTCCGCGCGTCCAGGTGGTTCCGAAGGTGAACTGGCCGGTCTGCTGGTTGCTCTTGAACCGGTCGGCTTCCTGGTAGACGCGATATTCGAAACCGGTGCGGATGGAATGCGCTCCGGCCGACTTGGTGAGCGTGGAGGAGACGGTATGGTTGTTCACCGGGGCCGGTTTTCATTGGTGTGCCCATTACTGATGTAGCCGGTCAGGTTGATGCGCGGGAAGCGCGCCTGGTCCTTTCGGCACCTGGCTGACGAACTGCGGGGAGAAGCCCAGTGAGGCCGAGATCGAAGCCGACCGCTGCGGCGGGCTGATCGCCGCCGCGGATGAAGCGGTTGTAGCTGTAGCGGTGTTCAAGCACCATGGTGGGCGAAAGCGTGAAAACGTGATCGAACGGCGGCGTTTTGGAGTAGAAGCAGAACTGGGTCGCCGACGAACGCGTTGTCTGAAGTAGTTGATTATAGGTGCTGTTCCGGATGTAGGTGCTGTAGCGGACGAAGAAGCGCTGCCGGTCGCCGAGGTTCTGGTCGACGCTTGCCAGGTGTCCATTGCAGTACTTGGCTTTTTCGGCGGTGGTGGCGTCCTGATAGTTGCTGCAGGCCGATGGCGTCGCTCGGGGTCTTTTCGGTGGCCGGGTAGTAGCCGAGGATGGCGGTGCCGACCTTGTCGAACCGGTCGGACGGGAATTTTGTTTCCCGGGAACGCGGTCTGGACTGATAGCGGCCGCCGGCGATTGGGGCCGGCACGCGTTGCAGGATCGTAGATCGTGTAGCTGGCTCCGCCGTTGGGAGCGCTCAGCAGGGCCGAGAAATCGCCCTTGTGCATGGCGGGAGTCGGGACGGTGTTGGTGGTGTCATCGTGGCGCGGGCGCGAATCGTGGATGCCCTCATAGCCGAACAGGAAGAACGTCTTGTTCTTGCCGTTGTAGACTTTCGGGATACGCACGGGACCGCTGAAGGAGCCGCCCCAGCGGTATCGAACATGAAGTCCGGGCGCGGAAGCCGTGCCCGGTTGGGTCGACGGCCTTATTGATGAAAAAATCGTTGGCCCAGAAACTGGGACGCTGGAAGGAGTAGTTGACGCTGCCATGAAAATTGTTGGTGCCGCTCTTGATGCTGATGTTGGTGACGCCGCCTTGCGTCTGGCCGAATTGGGCATCGAAGGTGGTGGTCTGGACCTTGAACTCCTGCACGATGTCCGTGGGAGGCACGTAGGAGGCGGTCACTTGGTTGGCATTGGCGCGCGAAGTGGTGGGCGCGCCGTCAATGGTGATGTCGTTGAGCAGTGCCGCTGGTTCCGCCCATGGAGAAGTTGACGATGTGGGTGGGTTCGAACGGGACGATCCAGGCGGACGCTGCCGTTAAAGGTTACGCCGGCGGAGAGGCCGATCAGCAGGAAGGGGTTGCCGTAGGACAGCGGCAGGTCCGCCACGCGTTTGGAGTCCACTACCGTGCCCAGCGAAGCGGATTCGGCATTGAGCAGGGCGGCTTCCGTGCTCACCGTCACCGACTGTTCGGAGGCGCCGATTTCCAGGGCGAAGCTGATGTCGAGGCGGTCCGCGACGCGGACTTCGACGGCTGCGAATGGATTTCTTAAACCCTGCCGAGGAAGCTTCCACTGATAGTATGCCAGGCGCCAAAGCGGGCGCCGCGATAAATGCCCTCGGCATTGGTGGTGAGATCCGACTTGGTTCCCATCGCGGACATTGATGACAACGACTTTGGCTCCGGCGATCACGGAACCGCTGGGGTCGGTGACCCGGCCGGTGATGGTGCCTTTTGTGTCTTGTGACCACACGTACCTGCGGCAAGCAGGCACAGAATGGCGATCAGTGAGTGAATGCGACTGGGCATACAAATCTTCCTTTTCCAAAAATGTCTGAACCTGGCGGACACACCGATCCGCCTGCAAGTTTTTTGGCTGAGTCGGCGAGGAACTCACCTATCAACCCCATTTTCCACCAAAGTTGAGCTAATTGTATTCGGAACTCCGAAATAGTGCAAGCGAATCAGGGATACGCAGCCTGTTTTGCTTTGCGAAACATCAGTGTTCATCTAAATAGCGCTAACTGAATCGTATTAATGTTTTCCGGACGTGGAGAGCAACGTTTCGCGATAACCAAGTAGGGAGTTCGCCGTCGAGTTTCACGAATGCAAAACGTGAGTTATGCGAGTGTTATCGGTTGAGCGCCGCCACGCCGGGTAGTTCAATTCCGGCCAGGAACTCGAGCGATGCTCCGCCGCCGGTGGAAACGTGGGAGATTTTGCGAGTGACTCCGGCGGCCTTGATGGCCTTCTCGGAATCGCCGCCGCCCACCACACTGATGGCTCCGGATTCGGCCACGGCCTTGGCCAGCGCGACGGTGCCTTTGTCGAACGGCGGCTTCTCGAAGATTCCCATCGGACCGTTCCAGATCACCGTCTTCGCGCCGGCGACGACGCCGCGAGAATTCGCTCGATCGTGGCAGGCCCGATATCCACCGCGATCTTGCCTTCGGGAATCGTGCTCCACCACTTCGTTGGCCGCGCCGGCGGCGATCTCCGACACCACGACGTGGTCCACCGGCAGCAGCAGTTTGTCTCCCAGACTTGGCGAGCAGTTCTTTGGCCAGCTCGATCTTGTCTTCCTCCACCAGCGATTTGCCGGTGGGCAGGCCCTGCGCGCGCAGGAAGGTGTACGCCATGGCGCCGCCGATCAGCAGCCGGTCGACGACCTTGCCCAGGTTCTGGATCACTTCGATCTTGTCGGACACCTTGGCGCCGCCCAGGATGGCGACGCAGGGGCGCGGCGGATTGGTGGTGGCCATGCCGAGATACTTCAGTTCCTGCTCCATCAGCAGGCCGGCGGCGGCCTGCGGGACGAACGGATCATGCCTTCGGTGGAGGCATGCGCGCGATGCGCGGAGCCGAACGCGTCGTTGACGTAGAGGTCGCAGAGCGCCGCCAGCTTTTGGGCGAACGCGGGATCGTTCTTCTCTTCCTCGGCGTGGAAGCGCAGGTTTTCGAGCAGCAGCACTTCGCCGGGCGCGGGCTTCATGGCCTCGACTTCGGGCCCGACGCAATCGGGCGCCATCTTCACCGGACGGTTCAGCAATTCCTCCAGCCGCGCGGCCACGGGCTTCAGGCTCATCTCGGCGATCGGGCTTGCCTTTGGGACGTCCGAGGTGCGACGCGAGAATCACGCCGGCGCCGTGTTCCAGCGCGTATTGAATGGTGGGCAGCGACGCCTTGATGCGCTTGTCGCTGGTGATTTCCATGTCGCCCTGCTCGTTCTTTTGCAGCGGCACATTGAAATCCACGCGGATGAAGACGCGCTTGCCTTTCAGGTCGAGATCGCGAATCGATAAATAGGACATATCAGGCCTCAAGTGGTGTAGAAACTGAGGGTAACACGAGGTGCGGTTGGCAACGGGCGGCAAGCTGCCCCACGGAATCCGACGAGTCTCGTGCGGCGTCGCGCGTGACTTCTTACAACGCTCCCTCAGACTCAGAAGCTGTGAAGACGACTTCGGCACTTGGGCAGTACACAACGCTCCCTCACGGTCGCGGCTCGGATTGCTGCGGTCAACATTAGCAAGACAACACTAACGGAATAAGAGGGGGGCGAATTCGCTTAGATAGAGGCGCCAGACTTTGTAGACGTGGGCGCCTTCGCTGGGACGGAAGGTGTGCTTGATCTGGCGCGCGTCCAGCAGGTCCGAGAATTTCTGTGAGCGCTCGAAGAGGCTGTCCTGCTTGCCGCAGGCGAACCAGAAGACCTTGAGCTTCGCGTTGACGTCCTTGTGATTCTCGATGGTCTGCGCGAATTCTTTTTCGAAATCGCCGGGGATGGCGGCGCTGAAGGCTCCGATGGAACTGAAGAGATCCAGGTGGCGGAAGGCGATGGCGATGGTCTGGCCTCCGCCCATGGAGAGCCCGGCGATGGCGCGGTTCTCCCGCCCCGGTTTGACGCGGTACTTGGATTCCACCGTGGGCATCACGTCCTTGAGCACGTACTTTTCGTAGAGGTCCGTGTTGTTGCCCTGACCGCGCGCGCCGAAGGGTACGGCGTGGCCGAAGGGCATCACGATGATCATGGGGACCGCCTTCTTTTCGGCGAGCAGGTTGTCCAGGATGAAGTTGGCGTGTCCGGCCAGGGTCCAGCCGCCTGCCGTGTCATTCGAACCATGGAAGAGATAGAGCACCGGATATCGCTGACTGGCGTTCTTCTCGTAGCCCGGCGGAGTGTAGACCCAGAACCAGCGAGTCTCGCCGTTGAGGGCGGTCGATTTCTGCCAGTTGATTTCCACGCCGCCGTGCGGCACGTCGCGCGCGTCCCAGAGCGCGGGTGATTCGGCGGGAACTTCCACCATGCTCGCCGAGGTGCGGGCGCGCAGTTTGATGTTCGGGTTCACCGGGTCGGCCATGGTGATGCCATCGACATTGAACGAATAGATGTAGACCGTGGGATCGAGCGGTCCGATGGTCACGCTCCAGACTCCCTCGCTGTCCTTCGTCATCTTTTCGCGCGTGCCGGCGGGCATGTAGTCCATGGCGAGCGAGACATCGGTCGCTTTGGGCGCACGCATGCGGAAGGTGACACGGCGGTCCGGCTGGACTTCGGGTGAGACGAGGGTGTCGGCTTGCGGCCAGGCGAACGGGGCGAGCAGGATGGCGAGAAACAGAGTTCTGGGGATCATCATTAGAATCTCCTTGGCTGAAAATGGCAATCATCATTCTATATGGTGAGGAGAGCGCTGGCCGGGGCAGTGTCCCGCGCTCATAATTTACTTGATTACCAGAAGAAGTGCGGGCTATACTAATCAGGCGAATAAAAAGCGAAATTTCCCAAGGAGGACAGCATGAAGATTACCGACGCCCTACTTCCAGAGTTCGACCAGGAAATGGCCAATACGCGTAAGTGCCTGGCACGGATTCCCGACGATAAATTCAGTTACAAACCGCATCCCAAATCGTTCGATATGGGGTCGCTGGCGATGCACATCGCCACCATGCTCGGCTGGGGTGTGACCACACTTCAGTCCGACAGCTTCGATTATGCGCCAGTGGGCGGTGAGCCCTACGTGCCGCCGGTGGCCAAGACGAACGCCGAATTGCTGGCAACCTTCGACAAGGGCGCAAGCGAGTTCCGCGCCGCACTGGCGGCGGCCGATAACGAGACCATGATGAAGCCGTGGTCCCTGCTGGGCGGCGGCGTGGCCATGTTCACGATGCCGAAAGTGGCCGTAATTCGCGGCATGATCTTCAATCACATCGTGCATCACCGCGGGCAATTATCGGTCTACCTGCGCATGTGCGACATCGCGGTGCCGGCGATTTATGGGCCGTCGGCCGACGAGGCGAATTAAGGTTTTCTCCCTGCAGGTGGAAAAGGGCGGGCTTCGGCCCGCCCTTTTTCGTTTACACTGCACCTATGCCCATTTCCCTGAAGGCCCGCTTGTGCCTGATGATGTTCCTCAACTATGTAATCTGGGGAGCGTGGTACGTGACGATTGGAACGTACCTGACCGCGACCCTGAAGTTCAGCGGAACGGAGGCCGGAGCGGTATTCGGCACGACGGCGCTGGCAAGTATGATCACGCCGTTTTTCATGGGGCTGATCGCCGATCGCTTCCTGGCGACGGAGAAGCTGCTGGCGATCCTTCACCTGATTGGGGCGGTCATTCTGTACTTCGTGACGCGCGCCACGAATTTTGGAGCGGTCTACGCGCTGATGCTGATGTACTGTCTGTGCTACTTCCCGACCATCGCCCTGACCAACTCGCTCACGCTGCGGCAACTGACGAATGCGGGCGGCGAGTTTCCGTTCATACGCATGTTCGCCACGATCGGTTGGATCGTAATCGGCCTGACGATCGGCAGCATGGGGATTGAGACGACGGCGACGCCGTTTCTGCTGGCGTCCGGCGTTTCGGTGGCGATGAGCTTCTACTGCCTGACGCTGCCGCATACGCCGCCTGAGGGCAAGGGGCAGAAGATCACGGCGGGCAATCTGCTGGGGCTGGATGCGCTGGTGATGCTCAAGAAGCGGCCCTACTTTGTTTTCGCGGTGGCGTCGATTCTGGCCTGCATCCCGCTTACCTTTTACTTTGTGTTTACCAACGCCTTCCTGAACGAAGTGGGCGTAGTGAACGCCGCGGGGAAGATGACGCTGGGCCAGTTTTCGGAGGTCGGCGTGATGCTGCTGATGCCGTTCATCTTCCGGCGAATCACGGTGCGCGGCGTGCTGATGCTGGGTCTGGCTTGCTGGAGCTTGCGCTACGGGCTGCTGGCTTACGGAAATGCCGGTGCGGGCGTTTGGATGTTCTATCTGGCAATTTTGCTGCACGGATTCTGTTTCGATTTCTTCTTTATGACGGGGCAGCTTTATACCGACCAGGAGGCTCCCTCGCATCTGCGCGGGACGGCGCAGGGGTTCCTCACGTTTCTCACTTATGGAGTGGGGATGTTCATTGGGTCGCTGTTGGCCGGTGTGGCGTTGGACTTCTTTACTACTTCGAGCGGCGGCACGGTCTCGCATAATTGGAGGTCGTTCTGGCTGGTCTGTAGCGGCGGGGCAGGGGCGATTCTGATTCTGGTGGCGCTGTTCTTCCAGACGCGCGCGAAGATTGAGACTAAGACGGCGTAGGACGGCGTGGCGTGGGTCCTTTCTTACTTGACAGCATGCGCTTGATTTGCGGAACCTGAACCTTATGCCTCTGTTGCAGGTGATTGTCCTGGCCATCGTCCAGGGACTAACCGAATTTCTGCCGATATCGAGTACCGCCCACTTATATCTGACTTCCTGGCTGCTCGGCTGGCAGGTGGAGGGCCTCGATTTCGACATCGCCCTGCACATTGGCACGCTGCTGGCGGTGCTGCTCTATTTCGCGCGCGACTGGTTGCAGATCATCGCGCAGGGCTTCGGCATCCGCGTGCGGGGCGATGACGAACTGATCACAATCACATGCTGCTGTGGCTGCTGGTCATCGGCACGATTCCGGTCGGCATCGCGGGCCTGGTCTTCAACAAACAGGCGGAGACCGCATGGCGCAATCCCTTCGTGATTGGCGTACATGCTGATCGCGGTGGGAGTCCTGATGTGGTTCGCCGAGAATGCCGGGCGGCAGCAGCGCGACCTATCGCGTCCATCAACCTCCCCGACGCGCTGCCATCGGCGCTCGCGCAGGCCCTGGCCGTCGTCCCCGGGACCTCCCGCAGCGGCATCACCATCACCGCCGGACTGTTCCGCAATATGACGCGCGAATCCGCCGCCCGCTTTTCCTTCCTGCTCTCCACTCCCGCCATCGGCGCGGCCGCCGCGAAAGCGCTCTACGACATGCACAAGAAGGCCGGCCTGCACGGCATTCTGAATACCGATTTTCTGGTGGGTGTCGCCGTCAGCGCAATCACCGGCTGCCTGGTGATCTCCTGGTTTCTGCATTATTTGCGTCGCGGCGGCTTGCGGCCCTTCGTGTACTACCGGATTGTTTTTGGCATAATAGTGCATTGCTCTGGCTTTCATCCGCCGGCCAGCGTGATGAAGCTCTTATCGCCAACTCAGCATCGACGGCTGAATGAGATCGTCGGGTTCCTGCTGCTTTCGCTGGGCCTGGTGATGCTCTTGAGTCTGGTCTCGTACCATACCCAGGATCCATCGTTCGATACCGCCTCCGCCGCGCGTCCCCTGAACCTTGTCGGCTACCCGGGCTCCTACCTCTCCGATCTGTTCTTCCAGATGTTCGGCGCCGCCGCGTTCCTGTTCCCGCTGCTGATCTTCCTGCTCTCCTGGAAGTGGATCCGCAGCGAGGAATTGCAGGCCGGCGGGGTCAAGATCTTCGGCTCGATTCTGCTCACGCTCGCCCTGAGCGCCGCACTCTCGTTCGTGCCGTTTCGCCTGTTCGGCGGCAACATCCGGATCGGCGGCACGCTGGGTTTGACGCTGGCCAACTACCTGGTGGATTCGCTCAACGTGATCGGCGCGCTGGTGGTCACGCTGACGGCGATCGTGATCTCGATCTATCTGGTATCGACCTTCACGCTGGCCACGCTGGCCGGCTGGCTGGCGGGACCCGCCGCGTGGTTCGCGGCCCGCGGCGAGACTTGGCGCGCATGGCGCGAGCGCGCACACCAGCGGGCCATCGAGAAGGCGAAGGCGAAGTCCGCTGCCCGGCGCGCGCCGGTTCGTGCGGAGAAGCTGCGCGAAGGAAGACGGAACGAGAGCCGGAGCCGACGCGGAGAGTGCGCGCCGCTGCCTTCGGACGTGGATGGCCGCGCGCCGTGGGAGACGGGCGAGGCGCCGCAGCCCGCGGAATACGCCAGCGTGGAAGAGCCCTCCCCGCGGCCCGGAACCTACGCCAGCGTCGAAGAGATTCCGATCTGCCAGGTGGAGGAACTCGCGCCGGTGCCGGATCTGTTCCCCGCGCTGCTGCCCGCCAAGGAAGCCAGCCGCACGCTCGCACGCATCGACCCGGTCTTCCGCCTGCCGCCCACGGACCTGCTGAACGAGGCGCCGGCGCGCAATCCCTACGACGAGCAGGAACTGAAGGAAACCGCCAGCCGCATCAAGGCCAAGTTCGAAGAGTTCAACGTGCTGGGCAACGTGGTGCAGATCAATCCCGGGCCCGTGGTGACTACCTTCGAGTTCAAGCCCGAAGCCGGCATCAAGTACAGCCAAGATCATCAACCTCGCGCGAAGACCTCTGCCTCGGCCTGCACGCGGAATCGATCCTGATCGAGCGCATTCCGGGCAAGCCCACAGTGGGCATCGAGGTGCCGAATACGCAGGCGCGAGCTGATCGCGCTGCGGCAGTTGCTGGAGTCGGACGAGTTCCAGGGTTCGCACTCCTACCTGACGATTCCGCTGGGCAAGGACATCAACGGCCGGATACGCGTGGCGGCGCTCGAGACCATGCCGCACCTGCTGATCGCCGGCTCCACCGGGTCGGGCAAGAGCGTGATGATCAACTCCATGATCATGTCGATCCTGTACAAGGCCACGCCGGACGAAGTGCGCCTGATCATGGTGGACCCCAAGCGCGTGGAACTGGGGATGTACGAAGGCATTCCGCACCTGCTGACGCCGGTGATCACGGATCCGAAGAAGGCCACCAACGCGCTGCGCAACGCGGTGCTCGAGATGGAGCGGCGGCTGCGCCTGCTGGCCGAATACGGCGTGCGCAACATCGATCAGTTCAACAAGAAGATCCGCAAGCTGCAGGAGACGCCGCGCGATCTGTTCGCGGAGGAAGGCACGCGAGGACACGGTTCGGCCGCTGCCCTACATCCTGATTCTGATCGACGAGCTGGCCGACCTGATGATGCTGGAAGGCCGGAACGTGGAAGAGAGCGTGACCCGCCTGGCGCAGATGGCGCGCGCGGTGGGCATGCACCTGGTGCTGGCGACGCAGCGTCCCAGCGTGGACGTGATCACCGGGCTGATCAAGGCCAACTTCCCGGCGCGCATCAGCTTCCGCGTGGCCACGCGCGTGGACTCGCGGACGATTCTCGACGTGATGGGCGCGGAGCACCTGCTGGGCAAGGGCGACATGCTGTTCCTGCCGCCGGGCTCGGCGCGGCTGACGCGCGTGCACGGCGCGTTCGTGACGGAGACGGAGATTCAGGGCGTGGTGGATTTCTGGAAGGAGCAGGCCAAGCCGGAATACGACCAGAGCTTCCTGATCGCGCCGCCCGACGAAGGCGAGAGCGCGGCGGAGAGCGAGATCGAGCGAGGACCAGGATCCGCAGTACGAGGATGCGGTGCGGCTGGTGCTGCAGATGGGCAAGGCTTCGACCTCTACGCTGCAGCGGCATCTGCGGCTGGGTTACGGCCGCGCGGCGCGCATTCTGGATTGATGCAGCGCGACGGCATCATCGGTCCGCCGGACGGCAGCAAGCCGCGCGAAGTGCTGAAGCGGCCGGACTGGCTGCACGAAGTGGAAGTGCGGTAGGGGCGGGAAACCCGGCGTGTGCGAACATGCCAGGCGTCCGAGCTTCGCTCGGATGGACAGGCCGGGAGGCCTATCCTACCCAACCGGCTTACAGCGTCGCGGAGGCGGTTGCTCCTCGAGGGGTCTCGAACTCGAGAAAATGCAGACGGCCTCCGGAATCACCGGCGAGGATGGTTTGTCCGCCGGCAACGGTGCAGCAGCGCGGGCTCGAGTCGCAGTGGAAGGCGGCCAGCGATTCGCCGCTCTCGATGTCCCACACCATGAGGGTATGGTCTCTGGAGGCGGAGACCACGCGCTTGCCGTCGGGTGTGACTGCTACGCCTGCGAGAGAGCCGGAGTGGCCTTTCAGTGTGCAGAGCCAGGCGCCGGTCAAGAGATCCCAGACGCGGAGGGTGTGGTCGCCGGCAGCGGAAATCGCGCGCAGGCCGTCTGGCGTGATCGCTATGGCGTAGACAGATTGCGTGTGCCCTTTCATGGTGCGCAGCAGGGCGCCGGTGTATAGATCCCAGACTTTCAAGGTGTGGTCGCCGGAGGTGGAGACGGCGAGCTTTCCGTCGGGTGAGAGCGCCACTCCGGAGACGAAGTTGGAGTGGCCTTCCAGGGTGTGGAGCACGTCGCCGGTAGCGAGGTCCCAGACCTTCAGGGTCTGGTCGCCGGAGGCGGAGACCGCGAGCCTGCCATCGGGCGTCACTGCTACGCCGTAGACGGCGGAGGTGTGGCCTTCCAGGGTGTGAAGCGCTTCGCCGGTGGCTGCGTCCCAGACTTTTAGGGTATGGTCCCCGGATGCGGAGACGGTACGCTTGCCGTCTGGTGTAACCGCCACGCCGTAAACTCCGGCGGAGTGGCCGGTCATGGTGCGCAGAACACGTCCGGTCTCCAGATCCCAGAGCTTGAGCATACTGTCCACGGACGCGGAGACCGCCTGCCTGCCATCCGGCGCGACCGCCACGGCTCGTACGGCATCGAAGTGGCCCTCCGGGGTACACAGCGCACTGCCGGCGCCGAGATCCCAAACCTTCAGCGTATTTTCCACGGAGGCGGAAACGGCGCGCTCTCCGTTCGGCGTGACGGCCACGCCGTAGACTCCGGCGGAGTGGCCCGTCAGCGTGCGGAGCTCGCCGCCGGTATCGAGGTCCCAGACTTTCAGCGTGTGATCCCAGGAGGAGGATACGGCGCGCCTGCCATCGGGCGTGACGGCGACGCCGGTGACGGAATCGGTGTGGCCCTCCAGCTTGTGGACTGCGCGTCCGGTAACGAGATCCCAAAGCGTCAGCGTGTGGTCATAAGATGCGGAAACCGCGCGCTTGCCGTTCGGTGTGACGGCCACGCCGTAGACCCCGCCGCATGACCTTCCAGGCTGTACAGTACCCGGCCTGTATCGAGATCCCAAAGCTTCAGCGTTTTGTCACCGGATGCGGAGATGGCGCGTCTTCCATCGGGCGTCACCGCCACGGCGAAGACGGATTGCGTATGGCCTTCCAGGGTAGCGAGCGCACGGCCGGACTGCAGGTCCCAAAGCTTCAGGGTGTGGTCCCCCGATCCGGAGATGGCCCGCTTGCCATCAGGCATGACGGCTACGGCCGAGACAGAATCGGAGTGGCCTTCCAGCGTGCGCAGCGCGTCGCCGGTCTCCAGATCCAAACCTTGAGTGTGTGGTCCCACGATGCGGAGACCGCGCGTATGCCGTCCGGCGTTACGGCCACGCCATAGACATGAGCGGAGTGGCCTTGCAGAGTACGGAGCATGAGTCCGGTATCGAGGTCCCACACCTTCAGGGTCTTGTCCCAGGACGCGGAGACGGCGCGCTTTCCATCCGGCGTGATTGCCACGCCATCCACAAAACCGGAGTGGCCTTCCAGCGTACGCACGAGTTCCGTTCCGGGGGGATGCAGAGCGGGATGCAGAGGCCGCAGCCAGCATTTTGGGGCAGCCGCGACCACCGTGTCCGTGAACTGCCGGATCACCGGAGTTCCCTGGTGCGGCAGCAGGCGGCCGACCATCTGGGCGGCAAACTGTTCGGCGTCCACCGCCAGCACGTGGCTCGAAAGCCGAAGCGCGCCCTGGATCAGTTCCAGTTCCGCTGAAGGTTTGACGTGTCCGTAATCGGCGATGAGGGCGTTGATATCCGTGGCCTTCAACTTGGCCTGCATCCATTTGGGGTCCCAGAGGATTCGTTCCGCGTCCTGCTTCCGGTCCGCCTGCACGAGATGCCACGGCAGCCAGCGCCACGCGTAATCGCCGGGTAATTCCGGGAGGTACTCCCAGTCGGGCCAGGCGTTCAGGATGCGATTGTGAATCTCGCGTGCGCCGCCGGAGTCTGCCGCCAGCCAGCTTCGCATGACGTCGTGAAGCTGCAGGACGCCGCGCTCGAGATTAGTTTCAACAGAGACAGGCCCGCCAGGCGGCGCGCCAGATCTTCCGCGTCCCATTCGTCCAGCTCCCAGACCGAAGCTGCCGCGCCCAGAGGAATGACGTCTTCGGGAAAGACGGATAGCTCCGCCAGGCGCCGGCGATCGGCGGCATCGAGCAGCTCCAGGCTGACCTCGAGCACGCTGGTGACGGTGCGGTGACGGCGTCCGGCCGCGGGATCCTGTAAGGCGCGCACCCCCTTGCGTTCGATGATGGTGAGTAAGCGCGTGGCCACCTGCCGCGCCGGCCCACCTTCACGCACGCGTTCGCGCATCATGGCGAGGGCGAGCTCGAGCGCAAGCGGCCACTCACCCAGAGGCGGCGCGCTCAACGCGCGCGGGACCGATTTCGAGGCTGGGCACACCTTTGGTGAGCATGGCGACGGCCTCCGCCTCGCGCATCTCGTCCACGATCACGGCCACGCTGTCGGAAGCGAGGTTGGCATCGCGCGTAGTGAAGAGGTGGGGCCGACGTCTTGCCGTCGCGCAGAAACGGGCGCAGGTGGGCGGCGTCCCAAACATCGTCGATCACCAGGAGGCAGGTGCGCTGCTCCAGCCTCTGTGCGAGTTGAAAGGCGGCGTCCTCCGCGCCGGCAAAACCGGGCCGCTGACCGGTCAGCGCGGCGTAGATGGTGAGCAGTGCGCCCAGGACGTCGGGTGTTTGGCCGAGGGTGACCCAGAGGATGCCGTCATCGAAGTTTTCCAGGATGTCTTCGTCATGACACAGGGCGGCGGCGAGCGTTGTCTTGCCAAAGCCGCCGGCGCCGGCGAGCGCGGTGGTGATGGCAACGGGCTGGCTGCGTTCCGGGGTCAGGAGCAGGTCTTTGAGCGCCTCATATTCCCTGGGGCGATCGACGAAATAGGGCGGCAGGTCGGGCGCCATGAAGGGAACGCGGGGCGTATCGCAGCCTTTGCGGAGATGCGCGATGAAGGTGGGCCATTCCCTTTCGAGGTCGAAAAGTGGGCCTTGCTCATCCAGCGCGGCATTTGTGCGAACTGGAGTTCGGCGTCCGTCGCCGCCTTGACCGGGTAGACGCAGACGCCCTGCTGGCGGGCGTAGCGCCACTCCTTCTGTACGTTGCCGCTGGTGATGGCGGCGGGCGTCATGACGAGGATGAGGAAGTCCACCGAATCGATGGAGTCGGTGATCTGCTTCCACCAGCCGATTCCGCCTTCGAGGAGGAGGCGGTCCTGCTGCACCACGATGTCGCTGGCTTCGCGGGCCAGGCGCTGGCGAATCTCGTTCGTGCGAAGCTCGCCGTCGGCGCGGGCGTAAGAGAGGAAGACTCGCGGCACTAGGGGCAAGTATATATCGTCTTAGCGAGCTAAGTCACTTGAGAGGAGTTAGGCGTAGGTTCCTCTAAGTGGAGGAAATGTAGGCGGCCGCGTAATCGCCGGCGACGATAATTTGCGCGCGGGCAAAGGTACAGCATGTTGCGTGAGCATCGCAGTGGAAGGTGGCGAGCGCGATACCGGTGTCCAGATCCCACACCTTCAACGTTTGGTCGTCCGAGGCGGAAGCCGCTCGCTTGCCGTCCGGGGACACGGCGACGCCAGAGACGGAATCCGAGTGGCCTTCGAGAGTGCGCAGAACGCCGCCCGATTCGAGGTCCCACACTTTCAGCGTGCGATCCCGAGAGGCGGAGACCGCCCGCTTTCCATCTGTGAGTTACGGCTACGGCAAATACGGCATCTGCGTGGCCTTCGAAGGGTGCGCAGCTCGCTGCCGGTCTCCAGGTCCCACACCTTCAGCGTGCCATCCGCAGAGGCGGAAACCGCGCGGCTTCCGTCGCTGGTCAAGGCCACGTCCCAAACAGAAGCAGAATGGCCGTTCAGGGTATGCACGCAGTGGGGCGGCCTTCGAGGTCCCACACTTTCAGTGTCATATCCCACGAAGCGGAAACTGCACGCGCTCCGTCCGCAGTCACCGCCACGGCTTCGACAAAGTTATCGTGGCCTATCAGTGTACAGAGTGCATCGCCGGTTTCCAGATCCCAGAGCTTGACAGAATTGTCGCAGAGGCGGAGACGGCCCGCTTACCGTCGCCGTAGACGGCAACGTCGTTCATCAGAGAAGAGTGGCCTTCCACGGTACGCAGCACGCGACCGGTTTCCAGGTCCCACACCTTTAATGTCTGGTCTGAAGAGGCGGAAACCACGCGCTGGCGGTCCGCTGTCACCGACAGGCCTCCGACAGAATAAGAATGTCCCTCCAGCGCCGGTACCGCGCGGCTGCCGGCCAGGTCCCACACCTTTAGCGTGGTATCCCAAGGAGCAGAAATCGCCAGCCTTCCATCCGGCGTCAGCGCCACATCGTAGACGAACGCATCGTGGCCTTCCAGCGTCAGCAGGGCGCGGCCGGTCTCGAGGTCCCACAGTTTCAGTGTCCCGTCCGTCGATGCGGAAATCGCCCGCGTACTGTCTCCGGTCACTGCCACGGCCATCACAGCAGAAGAGTGGCCTTTCAGCGTGAGCAGGTCAAAACCGGTATCCAGATCCCACACGATTAGCGTCTGGTCAGACGATGCGGAAACGGCCCGCTTTCCGTCCGCAGTCACCGCCACTCCGAAGACTGCAGCGGAATGACCTTTCAGACTGCAAAGCGTACGGCCGGTTTCCAGTTCCCAAAGCCTGAGTGTGTTGTCGCGAGACGCGGAAACCGCCCGCTTTCGGTCCGCGGTCAACCGCCACGCCCTCGACCCAATCCGTGTGGCCCTCCAGAGTGCGCAGGGCGCGGCCGGTTTCGAGGTCCCATAGCTTCAGAGTTCTGTCGTTAGAAGCGGACACTGCGTGTTTCCCATCCGTGGTCACCGCCACGTCGTTAACGTCACTCAAGTGGCCCTGCAAGGTGAGGATCGCCTGGCCGGTTTTGAGGTCCCACACCTTTAGTGTGTCGTCGGCAGAGGCGGAAACCACCCGCTTTCCGTCCGGCGCCAACGCTACGGCAGTAACAGCCTGAGAGTGGCCTTTCAAGGTACGGAGCGCACGGCCCGTCTCCAGGTCCCACACCTTCAGCGTAGTGTCGTAAGCACCGGACACCGCCTGCTTCCCATCCGGCGTTACCGCGACGCCGGAGACATCGGAGGTGTGGCCCTCCAGCGTGAGCACAGTTCCGTCCGGGGGGAAGCAGGGCAGGGTGCAGCGGTCGAAGCCAACGGGCCGGCGCCGATGCGGCGACCTCTTTCAGGAAGTGCAGAATCGCCGAGGATGCCCGATGCGGGAGCAGGCGTCCCACCATCTGTCCGGCAAACTGGCGGGGTCTGCCGCCAGCGCATTGCCCGACAGCAGCAGCGCGCCCTGGATCAGTTTCAGATCCGGTGAGGGCTTGCCGTGTGCGTAATCCGCAATCAAGGCGACGACGCCGGTGGCCTTCAGCTTGGCCTGCATCCACTCGGGATCCCACAGGATTCGATGGACGTCCTGCTTGCGGTCCGCCTGCATGAGATGCCAGGTGAGCCAGCGCCAGGCGTAGGCGTCCGGCAGATCCGGCAGGTGCTTCCAATCGGGCCACGCGTTCACGAGTCGATTGTGTATCGCCCTGCCGTCGCCGAGATGCGCCGCCAGCCAGTTGCGCATCACATCGTGCAGGCGCAGGACGCCGCGATCGAGATCGAGTTTTATCAAGGAGAGGCGCGCCAGGCGCTGTGCCAGGTCGTCGGCATCCAATTCGTCCAGCTCCCAGACGGAAGCGGCCGCGGCCAGCGGAATGGCCACGTCTTCGGGAAAGATGGAGAGCTCCGACAGGTGACGGCGTCCGGCGGAATCCAACAGATCGAGACTGTCCTCGAGGACGGCCGAGACGGTGCGGTGGCGCTGGTCGGCCGCCGTGGGATCCTGTAATGCCTGGACACCTTTGCGTTCGATGATGGTCGCCAACCGCGCGGCCGCACGCGCGGGTTTTTCGCCCTGGCGGACCCGCTCGCGCATCATCGCGGCGGCGAGTTCGAGCGCCAGCGGCCATTCTCCCAGACGTCCCGCGAGATCTCCCGCCGTGCCGGGTTCGAGGCCGGGCACGCTTGCGGCGAGCATCGCGACGGCCTCGTTCTGCCGCATTTCGTCCACATTCACGGGAGTGCCTTCGGCGGCGAGTGCGGCGTCGCGTGTGGTGAACAGGCGGGCGCAGGATTTGGCGGCGCGTAGGAACGGGCGCAGGTGGGCGGCATCCCACACGTCGTCTAGCACCAGCAGGCAGGTTCGCTGCTCGAGTTTCTGGGCGAGCTGAAAGGCAGCGTCTTCGATGCCGGCAAAGCCGGGCCGATCGCCGGTCAGCGCTGCGTACGCGGTGAGCAGGGCCTCCAGGACCTTGGGCGTTTGTCCGAGCGTGACCCAGAGGATGCCGTCATCGAAGTTTTCCAGGACGTCTTCGTCATGGCACAGCGCGGTGGCGAGGGTGGTCTTACCGAAGCCTCCTGCGCCGGTGAGTGCCGTGGTCATGGCAACGGGCCGGCCGCGGTCCGCGGAGAGGAGCAGGTTCTTCAGAGCGTCGTATTCCGACGGACGCTGGACGAAGTGCGGCGGCAGGTCGGGCGCCATGAAAGGGACGCGCGGCTTGTCGCAGCCTTTGCGGAGATGGGCGAGGAAGCTGGGCCACTCCGCGTCGAGATCGAAGACGTGCGCCTTGTTCATCCAGCGCGGCATTTGGGAGGAGGGGAGTTTCGTGGTTCCCTTGATTGGGTAGACGCAGACGCCTTGCTGGCGGGCGTAGCGCCACTCTTTCTGTACGTTGCCGGAGGCGAGCGCGGCGGGCGTCATGACGAGGATGAGGAAGTCCACCGAATCGATGGCATCGGTGACCTGTTTCCACCATCCGATTCCGCCCTCCAGGAAGCGCCGGTCCTGGCGAATCACGATGTCGGAGGCTTCGCGTGCGAGGCGTTCGCGGAGTGCCGCGGCGCGAAGCTCGCCGTCGGCGCGGGCGTAGGAGAGGAAGACTCGCGGCATCAGGGAGAGTATAGCGTTCAGACGGGCCAGGAGGCCTGCCGTACCATATGAGTATGCGGTTCGTTCTTTTTCTGGCTTGCGGTACGCTGTTTGCGCAGATGGCGGTCGAAAAGGAAAAGGCGCTGGGCGCGCAACTGGCCGCGGAGTACCGGCGGCAGACCGGTGTACTGGACGCGCCTTCGGTGAACGCTTACCTGAATGAACTGGGGCAGCGGCTGGCGGCACAGTCGCCCTCACGCGGTCTTGACCTACAGCTTTCGAATTGACGGACGACGATCGGACCTGGATCCACGAGGCTGCCGCGTTTCCGGGCGGACCCATCTTTGTTCCGGCGAGCCTGGTACTGGCGGCGGCCGATGAGGACGAACTCGCCGGGATGTTGGCGCACGCCATCGCGCACATCGTCACGCGCGGGCAGACCCACAGTACGGCCACGATACCGCTCATCTTTATGGGCGGGTGGAGCGGGTACGCAGCCCCACGGCAGGGAATGGGAGTGCCGATGGGATTCCTCGCGGCGCAACGCAAGAACGAAATCGAGTCCGACGAACTCGCCGTGCATATCCTGTCTCGGGCCGGTTACGATCCACAGGCGCTGGCGCGCTACATCGAGCGCGTGCAGCCCGATGGGGCGCAAACTAACGAGCGGGCGCCTTATCCCGCCAGGAAAGAGCGTCTCGCGGCAATCCAGACCGCGATCGGGCAACTGCCGCCCGCCACCTATTCCGCGCATGCCGGACTGGACGCGATTCATCAGGATGTCACGCAATTGATCGCACGCCCCACGAAAGCGCCGCCCCGTCTGTCAAGATAGTTCTACGGGATGCCCAATACAAAAATTGTAGCCACACTGGGGCCGGCCACCGATGCGCCCGGTGTTCTGCGCCAACTGCTTGCCGCGGGGGTGGATGTTTTCCGCCTCAACGCGTCGCACGGCGCGCAGGACGATCATGCGGCGCGCATCGACGCGGTGCGCAGCGCGGCCCGTGAGGCGCGCGTGCATGCCGGCATTCTGCTCGATCTGCAGGGCCCGAAGATCCGGCTGGGGCGCTTCGAAGACGGGCAAGCGCGATGCTGGAGACCGGCGCCGCGTTCACCATCACCACCGAGACAGGTGATCGGCACGGCGGAGCGCGCCTCTACCGGATATTCGCGGTTCGCCAAAGACGTACAGCCGGGCGACCGCATTCTGCTGGCCGATGGCTCCATCGAACTGCGTGGCGCTGGAGAGCGACGGCGCGAGCGTGCGCACGCGGGTGGTCAGCGGCGGGCCGATCGAGCGATCACAAGGGCATCAACCTGCCCGGCGTGCAGGTGAGTCATTCCTTCGCTCACCGAGAAGGATCTGGCCGATCTGCATTTCGGACTCACGGCGGGCGTCGACATGATCGCTCTCTCGTTCGTGCGCACCGCCGACGACGTGCGGCAGTTGCGCGACCGGCTGGGCGGCCGGCCGATCACGATCGTGGCCAAGATCGAGAAGCCCGAAGCCTGCGACAACATCGAGAGCATTCTGGACGTCACCGACGGCGTGATGGTGGCGCGCGGCGATCTGGGCGTGGAGATCTCGCTGGAACGGGTGCCGCGCATTCAGAAGTCGATCATCCGGCGCGCGCGCCGCAAGGGCAGATTCGTGATCACGGCGACGCAGATGCTGGAGTCGATGATCAGCAACTCCACGCCCACGCGCGCCGAAGTGAGCGACGTCGCCAATGCCATCTACGACGGCACCGATGCGGTGATGCTCTCGGCCGAGACTTCGGTGGGCAAGTATCCGGTGGAGGCGGTGCGCTTCATGGCGCGGATCGCCGCGGAGAGCGAGGACTCGATCCGCAAGAAGGGATTTCAGGATCCGCCGCACCAGCCCGAGCCGCAGTCCGCGGAGATTCTGGCCGATGCCGCGCATCATGCGGCGCGCGATTCCGGCGCAGCGGCCATCGTGGTCTTTACGTCGCGCGGTTCGAGCGCGCGGCTGGTTTCGCGCTACCGGCCGCCCGTGGGGGTATACGCGATCACGCCGCACGACACCACGGCGCGGCAGCTTTCGGTCAACTACGGAGTCAAGCCGCTGCTGGCGCCGGACGTTTCCAACACCGATGAGATGCTGAACCAGATGGACCGCGTGCTGATCGAGGGCGGCTATTTGCAGAAGGGCGAACTGGTGGTTTTTGTGGCGGGCCAGCCGGTGGGACGGCCGGGCACCACGAATTTGATGAAACTGCATCGCCTTGGGCTGGGATAGCATGGCGGCAAGCGGAGCGCACCTTTTCGGCGCGGCTGGGCTGCCGGTACCTGCTGCAGGTTCCCGAGGAGACCGGCCCGCGGACGGCGCTGGTCGCCGCGCTCCACGGTTTCAGCTCGAATGCCGAGGACATGCTCCGCCTGACCGGCCGCATGGTGGGACCGCACCATGCGATCGCGGCCATCGAAGGCCCCTACGGTTTTTTTCGAGGCGAGGGCACGGACCAGGTGGGATATGGGTGGATCACCAACCGGCGCGCGTCCGAATCGATCCGCCTGCACCACGAGATGGTCCGCCACGTACTGGAGGAAGCGGGAGGCGAGATGGGCATTCCCGCGAGTCGCAGGGTGTTGCTGGGTTTTTCCCAGCCGGTGGGGCTGAACTATCGCTTCGCGGTGGCGCACCCGGATACCGTTCGGGGAGTGGTGGGCATTTGCGGCGGGCTGCCCGGAGATTGGGACGATGAGCGCCCCGGACGGATCAGCGCGGCCGTGCTGCACATCGCACGCGGCCAGGACGAGTTTTACCCGGCGGCGCGGACGGAACAATATGAGCGGCGATTGCGTCTTCGTTGTAATGACGTGGAGTTCCATCTTCTCGAGGGCGGCCACACGTTCCCTTCGCGGGGCGGTGTTGTCTGGGAGAGCTGGTCGAATCGCATCCTGAGATAATACGGACAAGGATTATGGCATCTGGGAAATTCTTCCGCCGTCCGGCGGTCATGTTGGCGCTGGCACTTTGTTCGGTGGGGGGGCTGGTGACCCTGATGGGGCGTCTGGCTACCGGACCGCAAGTGACGCAAAAGCGGGTGCAGCTTTCGGCGGGCGAGGAATCCGAGGCGTACCCTTCGATTTCGCCCGATGGCAAGCGGGTGGCGTACAGCGCGCGCGAGAGCTCTAAGGTAAGCGAGTTTCACGTCTTCGTGCGCGAACTGCCGTCCGGCAAACCGCAGCAATTGACCAAGGGAGAAGGCAGCGACGTGGCGCCCGTGTGGTCGCCCGATGGTGGTACACTGGCCTTCCTGAGAGTGGAAGACGGGAACACGCAGTGCGTCGTGATTCCGGCCGATGGCGGAACGGAGCGCAAGGTTGCCGAACTCGGACCGGTTGCCGATTCGGGACAGCCGATGCCGTCCGTGTCCTGGAATGCCGATGGCAAATCGCTGGTGGTGGTGCAGAGCGGAGAGAAGCAGGCGCCCGGACTGGCGGTGGTCACACTGGATTCGGGCAAGGTGCAGCGCATCACGAATCCGGCCGAGGGCAGCGAAGGCGACTCCAGCCCGGCGGTCTCGCCAACGGGCAGCAGCATCGCGTTCGTGCGGCACACGCAGAACGATGGCGCCGACATTTTTCTTTGCGACGCCACCGGCGGCTCGGTGCGCCGGCTGACGTTCGACGATCGCGGCATACGCGGCATCGCCTGGACTCGCGACGGGCAGGACCTGCTCTACTCCGGGAATCGCGTCGGCGGCTGGCGGCTTTGGCGCGTGCCGGTTTATGGCGGCAGTCCGCGCGACCTGATCATCTCCGGGAAACAGGCATACTATCCGGCGATCGGACGCAATCGCATGGCGTACACGGACAGCCCCACGGTGTCGTCGATTTGGCGCGCGACGCTTGGGAGCGGCGACTCGGTGGAAGAGCGGCCCCTCCTTCGCTCCACCGGGCGCGAAGTGAATCCGGTGTGGTCGCCGGATGGCGCGAAGATCGCCGATGTGAGCGACCAGAGCGGTTCGGACGAGATCTTCGTGAGCGATGCCGATGGGCGGAATCGCGTGCAGATCACGCAGCTCAAGGGTCCGCGTGTCGGTCGTCTGCGCTGGTCGCCCGACGGGAAGACGGTGATCTTCGACGCGTCCAGCGATCATGGGCAGGAGGTCTTTACGGTGCTGGTGGCGCCGGGAGGCAAGGCGGCACGGGTTCTGCTGAATGCTTCGAATGCCTCCTTTTCCCATGATGGCAAGTGGATCTATTTCCAATCGCGCGGACAGATTTGGAAGGCTACGGCGACGGGCGGCAATCCGCAGGCGATCGCGGAGCAGCGGGGCGCCGGGCAACCGATCGAATCGGCCGACGGCAAGTATGTCTACTACCGTTCGCGCCGCGGCATCTGGCGGATTCCGACGGCGGGCGGCGAGGAAGAAGAGGCCTTCGTGCCGGAGCACGATATGTGGGGGCCGAGCAATATGCAGCCCACGAAAAAGGGCATCTACTACACCGAATTCGAACGCAGCGACCGCATGATGGTGGTCTCGTTCTACGATTTCGTTACGAAGAAGAGCTCCATCGTCTTCCGTATGCGCAATGCGGATTGGGGAAGCGGGGCGGGTTTCTCGGTGTCCCCGGACGGCAAGTACATTCTCTACGCGCGGGTGGATCAGAGTCAGACGAATTTGATGCTGGTGGAGAATTTCCGGTAGCGGGCAGTGTGTTCAACGCAGAGGCGCAGAGAACGCAGAGGAAGCGCAGAGAAAAAACACAAAACGTTCTTGTCTTCTCTGCGTCTTCCTCCGCGTTCTCTGCGTCTCTGCGTTGAATGCAAAATCTCCCACACCGGAGCGAAACCAACTCACTTCGTGGCCTTCGCACGCGTGCGCGGACCATCGGAATAGCGGAATCGAGCCGCCATGTCGGTATAAGCCGTTCCCCATTTCTGCAGTTGCGCTACGAGTTCCGGACTCACTCCGGCTGCGCGGAATGCCGGCGCCGATTCCCAGACTTTGCTGCCGGAGATACCGCCGAGGCTGGGCGGCAGAAGGTAGCGTTCCTCGGCCGCGCCGGGAGTGAAGAATTGCGCCACCGGATACTGCAGGTTCTTATCCAGCCAGGCGGCGAGCAGCGACTCGGTGATGGCGCGGCGGGCGTCGGAGGGAAGCTGGAGGAAGATGGGCGTCCAGGTCTCGCTCACCATGATGGTGGGATCGACATTTTGTCTGGGATTCCATCCCTGGGTACGATTGCCCGGTCCCAGGCGGGGCTCGGTAGACTGCATCGCTTTGATGACGTCCACCAGGAGGCGCGCCGGTTCGGGCCGGTGAGCTTTCGCGATAGAGATCGAGGAAGCGGCCGATGAGGTAGACCCAATCGACGGGCGTTCGCTCGCGGTGCCGGTGATTGCCGCTGTTCACGATGACCTGCAGGGCGTACCAGGAGGCGTCGAAGTACTCGTTGTTGAGCGCACTGCCGCCCATGCCCGACGGGCCGTCGGGAATGTTGACCGTGGCGGGAGCGGCGGCCGCCGGGATGGTATTGAGCCAGGTGCGCGGCTCGCCATCCGGTCCAAACATCTCGCGGCCACGCGCTTCCAGGCCGAACTCCTGCGTCATCTCCCAGGTTTTGGCCAACTGCCAGAGCTGAGTGGAGTAAGCTTTGACGGCCAACTCGGGGGTCCAGTTCACCGATTTGCCTTCCACGTACGGTTTCAGGAATGCGTGCCGCGTGTCGCGCCACTTATCGAAATAGTTGGCAAGCCTGCCGCTGGAGATCAAGGCCGCAAGATTTGGGGAGGCGAGGGAGGCACGCAGGGAGAGCTTCGCGGAAGACGCATACCATTCTGAGAATTCACTCTTCTGGAAGGCGGAGCCCCACGCGTCCATGGGGTGTACCTGGGGCAGCCAGTGGTTCCAGTCCGGCAGTTGCAGGGCGATCGGGATCTCGCGCGCGTTGAGGTTTCCGTCCGGGCGAAAGGGCTCGCGCGTGATCATGCCGGCGCCGAAGACGAAGGGCAGCGTTTTGCTGTCGTCGTCGAGCGCCCAGGCGAGGCCCGCGCCCGCCGCCCAGTCGGTGACGGGGCGGCCATCCAACCCGGGCCCGGGCTGGTAGGGCGGATTCCAGGGACGCCCCGGACTGGGTCCGGGCAGTCCGCGTATGTAGCTTGCGATCTGTTGGCCTTCGAGCTCGGAGAGGCCGTGAAAACGGGACCTGGCGACGATGGAGGCGTTGGAGAAGTTGAAGTATTTGAGATCCCGCCCATCGTGAGCATGGCAGTCCGCACAGTGCGCGCGGATCAGCGGCGCAGACTGGAAGCCTCCGGGCGTGAGAGGAGCGTTCTCCCAAAGCTCGCGTCCGGCGAGGATCGATTTCGAATCGCGCAAGGGCGGCGTCCACGCCGCGGGATCCTCCTGGATGAAGGCGTCCGGTGCGAGTGCGGGGCTGGAATCGGCGGCCAGAAGATTGAAGGCCAGGACTCGAAAGCCGCTGACCACGCCGTCGGAATGGTTGAAGCGGAATCGAAGCGTGTTGGCGCCTTCGCTTACGCCGCGCGGAGGCAGCGGCAATGTCATTTGTAGGGTGGCGAAGCCGCCGCCGATTCCGCCGTAACTCTTGCCGGGTTCAGCGACGGCAACCGTGTCGTTGTTGAGCGGCAGCCAGTCGCTCGAATTGACCTGCACGCTGGCCATGTCGCGGTAGGCCAGTCCGTGGATCTGCATGCGGAGCGAACGAAACTCGCGGCCCGTCCGGGGTGGAATCTCGAAGGTGACACTTGCCGTGGCGCCGTTCTCGCCGGTGACTTCGATCGGAAGCGTGATGGGCGTCCGGGGCGAGGCGGCGTGCGTGGCGCGCCAGGAGAAAGCCGCCGCCGCGATGATGACAGCGAGGCTGACAAACCTGGCTCTATGCGGAATTTCCATGGATCCCCGGCTCCTGGAAGTATAATACCTAACGTGCTTCGCAGGACCTTTCTCGCCGCCGCGGGTGTGGCCGCCGCCGCGCCGCTCGCAGCCGGCATCCCGATCATCGACACGCACATCCATCTGTTCGACCCGAACCGTCCGCAGGGCGTTCCGTGGCCGGGCAAGGACAGTCCGGTGCTCTACCAGCCGGCGCTGCCGGACCGCTACCGCAAACTCACCGGGTCGCTCGGCATCACGGGCGCCATCGAGGTGGAGGCGAGCCCGTGGCTGGAAGACAACCAGTGGGTGCTCGATGTGGCGGCGAAGGACACCATCATCGTTGGCACGGTGGGCGACCTGGAGCCCGGCCAGCCGGAATTCGGCAAACAGCTCGAACGCTTTCACCGCAATCCGCTATTCCGCGGGATCCGCTACGGCAACCTGTGGGGACGCAACTTCGCGGAGCAAGCGGCGAGGCCCGCGTTTCTTGCCGACCTCAAACTACTGGCCGGCGCGGGGCTCGTGATGGATACGGCGAACCCGAATCCGGCGCTGATCGAAACCATTGTGCGCGTTACCGACCGTGTGCCCCAACTGCGCGTCGTGCTGGACCATCTGCCGCAGGCCACTCCGCCGCCGGATGCCGCCGGGCTCGCGGCCTACAACGCCAACCTGCGCGAACTCGGCAAGCGTCCCCAGGTCTACGTAAAGCTGTCGGAAATTCTGCGGCGCGTGGACGGAAAGGTCATCGAGGATCCCGCGTTTTATCGCGCGCGGCTGGACGAACTCTACGGCATCTTCGGCGAAGATCGTGTGCTGTTCGGCAGCGACTGGCCGAACAGCGATCAGTGGGCGCCGTACCCCAAGGTGCTCGCGCTGGCGCAGGAGTATTTCAGCGGCAAGAGCCGCGCCGCGCAGGAAAAGTATTTCTGGAAGAATTCGGTGGCGGCCTATCATTGGATCAAACGCGAAAGCGGACAGCCGCAGGCGGGTTGATCGGGTATATGATGCCAACTATGCCAAACAGGAGCCGGACATGAATCGAAGACAGTTTCTACAGGCCTCTTCCTCGGCGGTGCTGGCTGCCGAACTCGCGGCGTACGCCGATACGCCGATTCCGATGGGCAAGCTGGGCGGGACGGGACTCGAGATCACCCGGATCACGCTCGGCGGCGCGCACATGCGATTCGGCACCGAAGAGAACGCCCTCGCGATTATCCGGCGCGCGCTCGACTTGGGGATCAACTTCTTCGACAGCGCTGCCAAGTACAACAACGGCGAGAGCGATGCCTGTTATGGCAAAGTGATCACGGGCAGTATCCGGCAGAAGGTCCACCTGATGTCCAAGGCGGAGCTGCGGACGCGCGACGGCGCCATGGGGCAGTTGGAAAACACGCTCCGGCGGATGAAGACCGACTACCTGGATCTCTGGCAGTGCCACGAGGTGGTGACGCAGGCGGAGGTGGATAAGATCCTCGGCCCGGGCGGATCGCTCGAGGCATTTGTGCAGGCGAAGAAGCAGGGCAAGGTGCGGCACATCGGCTTCACGGGCCACGCGGATCCGGAGGTTCACCAGCGCCTGCTGGCGAGTTTTGACGGCTGGGAAACGGTGCAGCATCCGGTCAACCTGGTGGATCCGCACTACCTGAGCTTCATCGAGAACGTGCTGCCCAAGGTTCGCGCCAAAGGGCTGGGCCTGCTGGCGATGAAGTGCAATGCGATGGGCGGAATCGGCAAGAACAAGATCGCCACCTACGCGGAGTGCCTGCGCTTCACGCTCAGCCAGGATATCGACACGGTGGTCTCCGGCGCGACCACGGTGGAGGAACTGGAGCAGAACGTCGCCACGGTCAAGGCGTTTCATAAGATGACGCCGAAAGAGCAGTCGGAGCTGCTGACGCGGACGAAGAGCGGGCCGGTGGGGGTGAAGGTGGAGAATTATAAGAAGGCTCCCACGGGCGGCGCGCTTCCGGCGCATCGCGACGGCGACCGGGCGTAAGGGGAATTCGCCGACAACGCAACTTTCACCGTGCTATGATGGTCTGGTCTTTCCTGCAAAGATCCAGGGAATAATTATGCCGAAGCTCAAGACTCACAAAGGTGCGTCCAAGCGGTTCAAGAAGACGGGTACAGGCTTAGTGGTTCGCAATCATGCCTTTGGCCGTCATATTTTGACCTCGAAGCCGCACAAACGCAAGAAGAAGTTGCACCAGAGCGTGGTTGCCGACAAGGCCGACCAGCAGGTGCTGAAGCGCATGATTCCCTACTAGACCTTCGGGTTTAGGGGTTGCGCGATTTGCGCGGACGGTGCGCGTGGCACGTGCCCGATTCCGCCAATGATGATAAGCCAAAATAAAGGAGACAAACGTGCCTAGAGTAAAACGTGGTACCCACCGCCGGGCGTCGCGGAAGAAAGTTTTAGCCCGCGCTTCCGGTTACTTCCTCACCAAAAGCAAACTGTACCGTGCAGCGATGGAGGCCGTCGACCGCGGCCTGAAGTTCGCCTACGTCGGCCGCAAGCGCAAGAAGCGCGACTACCGCCGAATCTGGATCGTCCGCATCAATGCGTCCTGCCGCGCCGCCGGCATTTCCTACAGCAAGTTCATTCATGGCTTGAAGGCCGCAGGCATCGATCTGAACCGCAAGGTTCTGGCCGAGGTCGCGCTGCATGACGACGCCGCTTTCCGCAATCTCGCGGAACTGGCACAATCGGCCCTCGCCGTGAAGGAGTCGGCCCGGCTGGCCCTGGAGAAAGAATGAGCCCGGCCGAACAGGAAACCGATTCCCTCAGCAATCTGGAAGAACGCATACAGCGCGCCGTGCAACTGGTGGCGCGCCTGCGTCAGGAGCGAGAGGCCGCCGTGCAGGATGCCGCCGAAGCCAAACGCGAGGCGCGCGCTTCTGGCGGATGAAGTCAAGACGCTCCATGCCGAGCGCAAACAGGTACGCAGCCGCATCGAAAAGCTGCTGGGCCAGATCGATCAATTGAGCGCCTCCTAAGCGGAGCCGCTTCGGTTTTTGAGGGGAGTTTCGCATGGAAAACAGCGCTCCCGAGAGACAGCAAGTCCGCGTCACCATCCTGAGCCGGCCCTACACGCTGCTCACCACCGGCGAATCTCGCGAAGTGGAAGAGGTGGCGGCCAGCGTCAACGAACTGATGTTGTCGATTGCCGCGAAGGCGCCCAACGCCGATTCCACCCGCATCGCCGTGCTGGCCTGCCTGCACCTGGCCGACCGGCTGCGGACGCTGGAGCGCGATCTCAGCGAACTCAAGCTAGCGGGTAGACCGTAAGACCGAAGAGTTCGCCGGGATGCTGGAACAACTCATCGAAGGTTCGGGAGAATACTGATGATCTGGCGTATCGCATTGCCGGCCCTGGCCGGTGTGGCGCTGTTTGCCGCGACTTCCTACCAGACCGAGATTGCCGACTGGCGCCGCCAGCGGGAAGAGGGATTGAAGCGTGAGGGCGGCTGGCTCTCGGTGGCCGGCCTGTTCTGGCTGCACGAAGGCGCGAACACGTTCGGCAAGGATCCGGGCAACGAGATTGTGCTGCCCGACGGCCCGGCAAAGGCTGGCGTGTTCGAACTGCACAACGGCAAGGTTACGGTGAAGATGGACGGCGCCAGCCGCGAACTGTGGCCCGATTCGCTGGACGTCGCCAAAGTGGGACGCTTGAGCCTGTTCGTCATCAAGCGGTCGGAAAAATACGGCATCCGGCTCAAGGATCCGGAAAGCGAATACCGCCGCGAATTCAAGGGCATCGAATACTATCCGGCGCAGGAAGAGTACAAGGTGACTGCGAAATGGGTGGCGGCGGCGCAGAAGATTCCGATTCTCAACATTCTGGGCCAGACGGAATCGGTGGACAGTCCGGGTTATGCGGTGTTCCAACTGCACGGCAAGGAGTACCGGCTTCGCCCTTACCTGGAAACGGCCGACGCCAAAGAACTTTTCTATGTATTCCGCGATCTGACCAGCCGCGAAAGAGACCTACGGCGCGGGCCGCTTCCTCTACTCGGCCATGCCGGAGAACGGCCACGTCGTGCTGGATTTCAACAAGGCCTACAACCCTCCGTGCGCCTTCACTCCCTACGCCACCTGTCCGCTGCCGCCGGCGGAGAACCGCCTGGCGGTACGCATCGAGGCCGGCGAAAAGAAGTACGGGCACTAGCGGGCGGCGCGAAGCGCATGAGGCCGCAAGCGCGACTGATCGCGACAGAGGAGGTGGCACGGTAGCGCAATTTCGAATTTCTCGTTTACTGCGTCAGGTGACTCTGCAATTTGCACAATGAATCGCCGAGCGCGCTGAGGTCCGCGGACTCCACAGCGCAGGCATCGCCGATTTTGGACAGCATCTTCCTTTGAATGCGGATGAAGCATGAGGCGATTTCCCGGTCGCGCCATCCGCGGTCGGTTTCTTCCTGCAGAATATCCAGAGCGCGGGCGCTCGAATAGGCATGTTTATAAGGGCGTGGATGGGTCAACGCATCGTAGATATCCACCACTTGAAGCACGCGGGCGAGCAAAGGGATTTCGATTTCACGCAGGCCGTCGGGATAGCCGCTTCCGTCCCACCGTTCATGATGATGGCGGATCAGCGGCAGTACGCCGTGCAGTGAGGCCAGCGGCCGGCAGATCTCTTCACCGCAGGCCGGATGGGAACGCATGATCTCCCATTCTTCGGAGTTCAGTTTGCCTGGTTTGAAAAGCACGGAATCGGGGATGCCGACCTTGCCGATATCGTGGACGTAGCCTCCTACATAGAGCGCCTGCAGGCTCGCGCTATCCAGCCGCAACCCCACGCCGAGCGCCACACTCGACACCGCTACACGTTCGCAGTGTCCGCCGGTGTGACTGTCCCTTTGCGCCATCATGCGGGCCAGCGCATGGAGGACGGCTTTGGTTTCGCCGAACGGCAGGGCATTCGTCAGAGGAGCGTCCGCCTGTGCAAACTGCGGCAGGTTCGCATCCGCTGCGTGCTCGCAGACCTCGGCGGGTCTGCAAACCGTGTGCGCCAGTAACTGCTTGACTCCGTGTCGGTTCATAGTACTAGACCCTAATATCGGCAGAGTTTCAGGGAGCATTATGGTTCTACGACAAAATTCCGAATTGGCTAATGTCTGACCACGGTGAGCGCTCGCCAGCCGGAGTTGCCGGCCGCGTCCCATGCCCGCACTGTAATCAGGTTCGTTCCGATCAGGAGAGGAATGTTGGCAGACCAGGACGTCGTCCCCGATGCCACTCCGGAGCCACCGGTCGAGTTGCTCCACTTGACGGACGTGACCGCGATGTTGTCGGCGGCCACCCCGCCAATGGCGATGGTCGAGGCGGTGGTCGAGAGGATCGTGGCTCCCGGCGACTTGATCTGCAGGGAAGGCGGAGTGGTGTCGCCGCCGCCCGAAGGCGGAGCCGGAGTTGGGGGCGCCACCGGCGGCGGTGTCGGCGTTGGCGGCGCAGGCGTTGGCACAGGCGTTGGTGCGGGCGTGGGCACTGTAGCCGGGACATTGCTGCCGTAGAGCGCGCGAATGCCGGCGATGTCATCATCGGTCAGCCCGGTGGAGAGCTTGTAGTAGGGGTACATCACCGCGCCGGGACGATCGGAGTGGCCCAATCCGAGCGCATGTCCGGCTTCATGCAGGGCCACCGAAAACAGATCCACGTCGGCGCCGCTCCGCCACGGCTCATCGGTATCCAGGTGCAGATCGCCGGCGAT
The DNA here is from genome assembly GCA_963792055.1 of uncultured Solibacteraceae bacterium. Taxonomy (GTDB): domain Bacteria; phylum Acidobacteriota; class Terriglobia; order Bryobacterales; family Bryobacteraceae; genus Solibacter. The sequence continues at coordinate 901,153 of CAWBUV010000016.1, forward strand.
GGTTTCCGAGTTCGGCGGAGCAGGATAGAACGTATGCGCCAGTGTTCCGCCCGCGCCGTCGAAGGGATAGCCATCGCCGTGCGCGCCCCGGGCGAAGAGGATGTCCAGCGTTCGTTCGGCCCCCTGCTGTTCTCCCGGCGAGAGCGTGAAAGCGGAGTATCGCGTCCACTCACGTAGCGCACGTTCGATTTCGGACCGGGCGACGGACGCATCCATTTTGTCTGTCACGGAGCGGATGAAATAATTCAACGCGACCTTTCCCCCGGCGTCCTTCGGCCAGCCGCGGCTGACCAGCACATACTCGCCCACCGGACCGGCCTCGGTGACCGCTCCCGCGCAGCCTGCCAGTGGAACGCCGGCCGCCAGGTCGGCGGACGCGGGCATGATGTATGCCACACCGTCATACCCGGCCAGCGCGTCGATGGCGCTGTGCGGACCCGATACGACCAGATGACCGGGAAGCAATGCCGGGTTTTCCAGCACATCGAACCCGCGCGCGCGCACCGCCTCACGCGCCACCGCCGTTCCGGTATCCGGATGCAACACCACCAGGAGCGCTCCCGTCACCTGGTCGGCCAACAGGGGGCTTATCTTATCGGAAGGCGCCAGCGCGGCGGCGGACAACACTTCGAGGCCATCCAGATTCAGCGCCCCCGGCGAGGCCACCAGGAGCGCCGCATCCGGCACGTACTGCAATACCCGTATGCCGCGCCGCTCCAACTCAAGCCGCAGCGCCGGGCCAGGTTCCGTCGAAAATTCCAACAGAAAATGGCTGGCGTGTTCGGGCCTGGGTGGCGTACGTACGGGGCGGGCGCCCGCGGCTCGTGCTTTCAAACGGACCCTTGATTGCGCCCAGGCATGCGGCGCCACCAGGAGAAAGACCACGACAAACGCATTGAGGATTTTCATCTGGGAAGCTCTGATTTACCTTTTCGGCCCGTCCGCGGCAGGCCGTTGCCGCAAACCGTGAATTCCTGTCTTTAGGTGAGAATTCGCCGGCGCTTCCGCTACTTACTGATCAAAGACTAGGCATGAAGTACTATTTGTGCGTCTTGCCGCTGCTGGCCTGTGTTCCCCTGGCAAGGGGAGCCGAGGCGATACGTGTGCCCTATCACGTCGAGACCGTGGCCGGCAGTTCCATCATTGGTGACGGCGGATCTCCGCTGGCAGCCGAATTTTCCAACATCCAGGGAGTCGCGGTCGACCGATTCGGCAACCTTTATATCTCCGACACCGACAATCATCGCGTGCGCAAAGTGTCCGGCGGGGTGATCGCTACCATTGCCGGGACGGGCGTGGCCGGATTCAGCGGCGATGGCGGCAGCGCGCGTAACGCGCAGCTCAGTTCCCCCTACGGCGTCGCCGTGGATGCCGCCGGCAACGTCTATGTGGCAGATCTTGGCAATCACCGTGTTCGCCGCATCACGCCGGACGGCGTGATCGCCACGGTTGCCGGCACCGGCCGAAAGTCCTCTTCGCCGGATGGCGCCGCGCCCACCGATATCTCCCTGCTTTCACCGCGCAACGTCGCCGTGGATTCCGCCGGCAACCTCTATATCGCCGAGTTCGAAGGCCACCGTGTACGCAAACTGACTCCGGACGGCAGGCTCGCGACCATTGCCGGCACGGGAGTTGCCGGCTGGAGCGGCGACGGAAGATCGGCGTCCGCCGCCCAGATCAGTTACCCGGCAGGCATGGCGTTCGACCGCGCCGGAGGGCTTTACATCGCCGACTCGGGAAACAACGCGGTCCGCAAGCTGTACGCCGACGGCACGATCGGTACCGTGCTGGGACGCAATCCGGGCACTACCTTGTACGCTCCGCTGGCGGCGGCCGTGGATCCGGCCGGAACGCTTTACGTGGGCGACTCTACCTTCGCGGTGCGCGCCTACACGACCGCCGGTAAATGGATCGGGTACGCGGGGACCGGGGTGCCCGCTTTTTCAGGCGATGGCGGCAGCGCCGTCAATGCGGCGCTCAGTGCGGTGAACGACCTGGCCACGGACGTCAGCGGCAACCTGTGGATTGCCGACGGTGTGCGCGTACGGCGTGTGGACCTGGCGGGCACCATCGCCACGGCGGCTGGTGATGGCTACGTACATTCCGTGGGCGATGGCGGAGCGGCCACGCATAGCGCAACTCTTCCAGCCATCGGCGCTGGCCCTGGATTCCGCCGGCAACCTTTTCATCGCCGACAGCGGTACCGAACGCATACGCCAGGTACGGAAAGACGGCACCATGACGACGCTCGCCGGCAACGGGACGGCGGCGCAAGGCGCTGCCAATGGAGGTCCCGCGAGCAGCACGCCGCTCAACACGCCGATGGGTGTCGCCATGGATGCAACGGGCAACGTTCTGGTGGCGGACACCTACAATCACCGCGTCCTGCTGATCACCCCGTCGCACGCCATCCGCACGGTGGCGGGAACGGGGACCGGCGGCGCCAGTCCCGAGGGTACGGCGCCGCTCGCGGCACAACTGCGCGGTCCGCGCGCGGTGTGTGCCGACCACGGCGGCAATGTGTACATCGTGGATACCAGCAACCACCGTGTGCTGCGTCTGCCGCCGGCGGGGACGCTGCAGACGGCGGCCGGTAACGGGTCGCGGGGCAGCGCCGGCGACGAGGGCGCGGCGCGTCTCGCACAGTTGAACACGCCGAGCTCCTGCGCCACCGATTCCGCCGGCAATCTCTTCATAGCCGACACAGCCAACCACGCCATTCGCAAGGTAAATCCGGCCGGAGTGATATCGACCGTGGCAGGCATCGGGGTCGCTGGCGCGTCGGGCGATGAAGGTGCGGCGACCGCGGCCCGGCTGGATTCCCCGCGTGGCGTGGTGGCGGACGACCTGGGAGACATCTTCATCGCCGACACGGGCAACCACAGGATCCGGCTGGTGACGCCGGACGGAATCATCCACAACATCGCTGGCAGCGGCGCCGCGGGCTTCGGAGGCGATGGCGGACCCGCTACCGCCGCTCTGTTGAATGCTCCGCAAGGGCTGTTCCTGGATGGCGCAGGCGATCTCTACTTCGCCGATAGCGGCAACAATCGCATACGGCGCCTGGTGCCGGAACCTTTGGCGCCGGCTCCGGTGATCCAGCCCGCGGCTGTTACGGTGGTCAACGCGTTCAGCCTCCGGGAGGGCGCTGTGGCGCCGGGTGAGATCGCCGCGATCTTCGGCGCCGGACTCGGGCCGGAGACTGGTGTGACCGGCGCGTGGGATGCGGATGGCGGGCTCGCCGTGACGCTGGGCGATGTCGAGGTGCAATTCGACGGCACGGCGGCGCCGCTTTTCTACGCGCAGAGCGGGCAGGTGAACGTGCAGGTTCCATACGCGGTGGCGGGCAGCGCAAGCGGTGACAGTGGAGGTGCGTTATCAGGGGAAGCTGGTGGGAGCGTCGAGTGTAGCGGTAGCGCCGTCGGCGCCTGCGCTGCTGGCGCTGGCCGCCAATGCGGACGGCTCGACCAACGCGGAGTCGGCTCCGGCAGCGCGTTCCGGCGTGATGACGTTTTATGCGACCGGCGAAGGGTTGACGGACGGCGCGAATGTTCCGGGGAGGCCAGCCCAGGCGCCCTACCCGCATGCACTCTTACCGGTCGCCCTGACGATCGCCGGTGTGGATGCGGAGATTCTGTATTCGGGCAGCGCTCCTGAGATGGTGGGAGTGATGCAGATCAATGCGCGCGTGCCCTCCGGTTTCGTGGCTCCGGGCGAAGCGGCTGTCGAACTTACGGTGGGTACGGCGAAAGCGCCTGCGATCACGATCTGGTTGAAGTAGTACGGTGGCGCGCGCTCGGCGTCGCGGTCCACCGTTTATCCTGGAGGAATGCCGCCAGTCGCCCTCACGATCGCCGGAAGCGACCCGAGCGGTGGTGCGGGCATTCAGGCCGACCTCAAGACCTTCCATCAGTTCGGCGTCTACGGCGAAGCGGTGATCACGCTGCTCACCGTGCAGAACACCGTGCGCGTCTCGCGAGTGGAGGTGATGGCGCCGTTGCTCGTGCTGGAACAACTCGCCGCGGTGATCGAAGACATCCCGCCCGGCGCCGCCAAGACGGGTGCGTTGGGTTCGGCGGAGATGGTGGAGGCGGTGGCGCGGGCTGCCGCGGATTTTTCCTTCCCGCTGGTGGTAGACCCGGTGATGGTCAGCAAGCACGGCATGAGTCTGCTGCCCGACACCGCGGTTGCGGCGATCCGTGATCTGCTGCTGCCGCGCGCGTTCCTCATTACGCCGAACGTTCCGGAGGCGGAAGCGCTTAGCGGTATCGCCATCCGAAGCGTGGAAGAAATGCGCCGCGCCGCCTGCCGCCTGCGGGAACTGGGCGCACGCGCCGTACTCATCAAAGGCGGACACCTGGAGGGCGACGCCATCGACCTGCTGTTCGATGGCGCCGGGTGGCACGAATTCCCCGCGCCACGGGTCGCCACGCCGCATACTCATGGCACCGGTTGCACCTACTCCGCCGCGATCACGGCCGGGCTGGCCCTGGGGTTTACGCTGCCGGTTGCCGTGGGGCGCGCCAAGCGGTTTATTCACGAAGCGATTCGTACGAACCCCGGCCTGGGGCAGGGAAGCGGTCCGGTCAACCATCACACGGAGGTCGAATGAACTTTCAGAAATCGCTGCTAGATGCAATTGAGAGCGCGGAGATTCCGCTGCGCTTCGAACCGGGTGCCGCGGAGGCCGTGGCGAAGCCAGTCATCGAACTTCTGCAGAAGTGGATCTCGGCGCATATGCCGCCGGATAGCGGGTCGGAATTCGATTCCGGATGGGCAGCCCTGGCAGCGCAATTATTGACGGAAATCGAGCAACCGGCGGAGCTGCCGGGCTAATTCCGGACTTGGCGCGGCCGAAAGTTGATTTCTTGGCGTCCACTTACCTCGCCACCAGCTTCACCGGCCCCAGCATGCCCGCCGGTAGCGAGCGCACGCTCACCATATCCTGCGCCTGGAATTTATCGCCGTACTTCGCGATCAGCGCCTTATAGTCGGGCAGCGGTCCCTTCGCCAGCACGTTGAGCGCAAGATTCGCCACCACCACGCGAATCGCATTCTCGCCAGGCTTCAGCAGGCCGGTGATCTCGACTTCGAACGGCGCCTTCCACACCGCTCCCGCCGCCTTCCCGTTGACGAATACCTGCGCCGCCTCGCGCACCGGACTCTCCAGCCAGGCCCGCATGCCGGAAGGCGCACGCCGCTCGCTCGGCCGGGTCCACCACGGTGCCTTCGCCGAAATTCAGGAACACGCGCTGCCCGGCGCGCAGCATCGCGGGCGGAGCCGTCACGGTGCGCTCATAGGTCGCTGTGCCGGAGTAGAACTTGCGGCTCTCATCGTCGGTCCAGGGCTGCAGCGTCGCCATCTGGACGGCCTGCGGCGAATCGGGGAATTTCACACTCCAGTTGGCGCTCACATCCACCGGCGGAATCGCCGTGCCGCTCAGTCGCGGGGATGCGCCGGCGCGGCATCCTTCGAGAACACGAGCGACGCGCGATTCGTAAGGCGCCAGGTCCAGGTCCATGTCTGCCTGCGCTGTTTGCCGGTGAACGGATCCCACCATGCCGCCTGCATTCCCTGCACGCGGAATGCGGCCGTGCCCTTCACCGGGCGATTGGTGGTGTTCGCGAGGAAGTAGATATCCGAGTACGGCAGCTTGCGATGGATCACGCCGACGTCCGCCGGCACCGTGAAATCGGCCGGCAGCGCCGCATGCAGCGCGTCGGCCAGCTTCGCCTCCTCGGTCACCTGGAATTTGCCGGAAAGCTCGCGAATTTCGGCGTGTCGCCTTCCTCGCGCAGTCCCGGCGCGAGCGAGGGCAGCCGCCTGGTGAAGATGACGTGGCCGCCCTTGGCGGCGTACTCCGCGATCTTCCGGTAGGTCGCCAGCGGAATCCGCTCCACGTTGGCCACGATCAGGATCTTGTGCGTGATGCCCTTGGCCGCGATCGCGCCATCGTCGGTGAAATCGAAGTTGTAGCCGGCATCCAGAATCGCCGGCACCAGCGTCGGCGCCGATCAGCCCTTCCATCGCCTGATTGACCGAATCGCGCCCCAGCGTGAAGCCCGCGAACGCGTCGTGGGTCGGCAGGTAGACCGCGACATCGGTGGCCGGCGTGCCCTGCCGCAGGATCCAACTCACGCGCTGCAGGTACGTCGTGATGTCCGGCATCACGATCCACCACGGGTTGTGCTGATTGAATACCGCCGCCGCGTAGAAGCGCCAGCCGGGCTCGCGGCACGGAGGGCGGCGTATACGGCCAGCCGTGCGCCACCAATTGATTCACGCCCTGCAGGAAGTGCAGGTCGGCTTCGGCCTTCATGTCGAGCGGCGTGGCGCGGAATACCGGCGAATGCAGCCACGTCCACGTCTCACTCGAGGTCACCGGACGTCCGTAGAGATGGTTGGCGGACGATGCCCAGCGCGTCGTGGAGAAGCGCTTCCACTGCGTGCCCTCGCCTTCGGGCAGATCGACGAAGCGCTGGCTGGAGAGGGTCACCGGCGGAATCCCGTAGGTCTGCGAGCGGAACTTCGTGCCGTGCGCGTGGGCCCACGCGTTGAGCGGCTGCAGGTAGCTGGTCGTCGCAGAGTTCGCTCAGCGTCTGGCCCCAATCGTGGCGGATGGCGCCGGTCTTCGGCCCGATGTCGCCGGCCAGCGCGGGCAGGTACGGCGTCAGGTCGTAGCCGCGGCGCTTCTGGAATTCCGCGAGGAAATCGCCGGTCCAATCGGAGTTGTAGACTTCCAGGCTGTCGCTGAAGATGGCGTAGGGCGGGGTCTTCGCGAGCGCCTTCAGCAGCGGCTCGCCGACGGCTTTGAAGTGCGCCTGGAGCGCGGCGGTGTCGTAGTGATTGAGCACCCAGCCTTCGGCGCCCACCGCCGGCCGCTTCACCGTCTGGCGGGTCTGGCTGGAAATGAAGTAGGTCGCGCTCGGCGGTTGCCAGGCGCGGCCAGCGGGAAGCTGTCTTGCCATCGGCGTCGAAGACCGCGATCAGCTTCTCGCCCTCGCGGCAGGTTGGGGTCGCCCTGTCTGCACGCGCAGGCGCGGCGACGCCAGTTCCAGCGGGATGTGCGGTCCGCCGAAGGGCCAGCCGCTGCCCAGCGTGAGATCCATGCGCAGTGCCGAGTTCCTTGGCCTTTTCGCCGGTGAAGGTGAGCGCATCCGAGGAATTCCGGGCTCATGAACGGGAGATTTTTGATGCCCTTGGCCGGGTCGTCCAGCTCCAGCGCGTAGGTGGGCTGGACCTCGAAGCCGCCGATGCCGCCCTCCTTCATGAAGCGCATTTCGCGCTCCAGTTCGGGCTTGCGTGACCGCGGGACCGAACCACCACCAGCGCACCATCATGCGCGCATCGTCCGGCGGGCGTTCGAAGCCGCGCCGCAATTCGGCCACGCTCGCCGGGTCTGCGCCCAGGGCCAAGCCCGCCATCAGCGCCAAGAGCGCACTACGCCTCAACCATAGGACTGACATTTCGACCATGGTATGCCTCGCGTCGCGGGCCTGCCAAGCGGTTTCGGCGCGCGGACCGTCCTGTTTCAGTCGAAGAAAACACGGCGACGCGCCAGCGGCTCCCGGCAAGGTTGCGTGCTTTCATCGGTTTCCGCGATCTAAATACCACATTATCCGTCACTTCCACGGTCGCATGACGCGCACCCGGTGTTCCGCATCGCAAAACCCCTGAGGCGCCGATTCGGATCCGTTTGACCTGGCACCCCTAAACCACGGATGATAATGGGTCGGGCGGCCCAATCGTGATTTCCAATAAACAGACTGATCAGCATCATTCAGCGCGTTGAACGCGTTTCATATCGAATTGCCCTCCTGGGGCTTTGCCAATACCGGTACCCGTTTCGGCAAATTTCTGCAGCCCGCCGCGGCCACTTCCACGGCGGAGAAATTCGCCGATGCCGGCCAGGTGCATCGCGTGACGGGCGTTTGCCCGACCGTCGCGCTGCACGTCCTGTGGGATCTGCCCAACGGGCATTGGCGATTGCGCCGAGGTGCAGGCTCTGGCCGCCGGAGCACGGACTTGCGTCCGGGCTCGATCAATCCCAACGTATTTCAGGACCAGAATTACAAGCACGGCTCGCTGGGCAATCCCGATCCGGCGATTCGCAAGGAGGCGCTGGATCACATTCTGGACAGCGTCGAAATTCAGAAGCGCCTGGGCAGCCGCGATCTCTCGCTCTGGTTCGCCGACGGGTCGAATTATCCCGGCACGCAGAACATCCGCCATCGCCGCCGCTGGTTCGAGGAAGGCCTGAAGGCCACCCACGCCGCGCTCGCCGACGGACAGCGCATGCTGGTGGAGTACAAGCCCTTCGAGCCGGCTTTCTATCACACCGACATCGCCGATTGGGGCATGGCGCTGGTGCTGTCGCAGGCGGCCGGGCCGCAAGGCCAAGGTGCTGGTGGATACCGGCCACCACTACCAGGCGCAGAACATCGAGCAGATCGTCGCCTGGCTGCTCGATATGAACATGCTCGGCGGCTTCCACTTCAACGACCGCCGCTACGCCGACGACGACCTGACCATGGGCTCGATCGATCCCTACCAGGTCTTCCGCATCTTCCACGAGATTGCGCACTTCGAATGGGAGACCGGGCAGCGCGCCGACATCGCCTACATGATCGATCAGAGCCACAACCTGAAGGGCAAGATCGAGGCCATGATCCAGACCGTCACCACCGCGCATGGAACTGTTCGCCAAGGCGGCGCTGGTGGATCACGAGAAGCTCGCCGGGTACCAGACGCAGTTGCGCGCTGGTCGATGCCGAGACCTGCCTCAAGGACGCCTTCTCCACCGATGTGCGCCCCGTGATCCGCGAGTGGGCCGTTTCCAAGGGACTGCCCGCCGACGCCGATGGACGCCTTCCGCCAGAGCGGCTATCTGGAGAAGATCACCGCCGACCGGGGGCAGAAGAACATGTCTGCGATCTCCAGCTATGCTTAGAGGGGATATGCCGCGCTACGCATTCAAACTGCGCATCAAGCCGGACGCCATCGAGGAGTACGAGCGCGAACACAAACGGGTCTGGCCGGAACTGCTGACCAAGCTCAAGGAAGTCGGAATCTGCGATTACTCCGTCTTTCGCCGCGGGCAGGATCTGACCCTGGTGCTGCGCACGGACGATTTCGACCGGGCCTGGGACGAACTCGACAAAGACCCCGTCAACCAGCGCTGGCAGGAGTTCATGGGCCGCCTCTTCGAGCCCGTGCCCGACAAGCAGAACGGCGAGCGTTTCGCCATGTTGAAGGAAGTCTTCTACCTGGAGTAAGATGTCGCCTGCTGAACCGCGCGTTCGTTGGCCGTTCCTGGCCGGAACGCACGGTGGCTGCCATCGCCGCCTTCAAACTGATCCTCCACCTCTATGCGGGCCGCTACTACGGTTACTTCGTGGACGAGTTGTACAACCTGGCGCTGGCCCGCCACCTTGCCTGGGGCTACGTCGATGTGGCTCCGATGATCGCCCTGATCGGGCGTATCGAGCTAACCCTGTTCGGCAGTTCGCTCTCGGCAATCCGGCTGGCCCCAGCGCTCGCCGGCGCCGGCCTGGTGCTGCTGACCGGAGCGCTCGCGCGCGAACTGGGCGGACGCCGCTTTGCGCAGGGGCTGGCGGCGCTCTGCGTCCTTCTCGCTCCCGGCAATCTGGCGCTGGATCACATTCTCAACGTCAACGCCTTCGAGCCGCTTGTGCTGGATGGGCTGCGCGCTGCTCCTCGATCAGAATCATCAACACAGGCAATCAGCAAGCTCTGGCTTTATTTCGGCCTGGTGGCGGGCGTGGGCCTGGAAACCAAGCACTCCATGCTGATCTTCGGCTTCGCGCTGGTTGCCGGGCTCGTGCTCACGCCGCAGCGCAAGCATCTGTTCAGCCGCTGGCTGCTGCTCGCCGGAGTCCTGGCGTTCCTGCTCTTCCTGCCGAACCTGCTGTGGAACATTCGCGAGCATTTTCCGTTTCTGGAGCTGCAGGAGAACATCCGCCGCGACGGCCGCAACGTCAGCTCTCTCCTTCGGAGCTTTCTTTGGCCAGGAAATACTCGCCATGCTGCCGCTCAGCGCTCCCATTTGGCTCGCCGGACTCTGGTGGCTGCTGCCGCGGGCAATACCGCGCGCTCGGGTTCGCATGGGTCATCGCCGCCGCCATCATCTTCGGCATGAACCCGCGCGTGTACTATCTCTTTCCCGCATTCCCCATGCTCTTTGCGGCGGGCAGCGTGCAATTCGAAAGCTGGCTGGCGCGGCCGCGGCTTGCCTGGATCAAGCCCGCATACTGGTGCGCTCATGGTGTTGATGGGCGCGCTGCTGGCCCCCACGCTGCTCCCACTACTGCCGCCGGAGACCTACATTCGTTACGTCAGGGCCGCACATCTCCAACCGCCTCGCTATTGAAACTCATAAACTCGGTCCCCTGCCGCAGCTCTTCGCCGACCAGTTCGGCTGGGAAGACATGGCCGCGACCGTAGCCGGCGTGTACAACGGCCTGCCCGCCGATATCCGCCCCCGCACCGCCATCTACGGACAGAACTACGGACAGGCCGGCGCCATCGATCTCTTCGGCCCCCGCTACGGATTGCCGCCCGCGATCAGCGGCCACCAGAATTATTTTCTTTGGGGTTCCCGCGGTGCAACCGGCGAAAGCATGATCGTCATGGAAGGCCGGCAGGCGGACCTGGAGACGAAGTTCGCCGCCGTCCAAAAAGTCGCCCACGTAGGCCACCCCTACGCCATGCCCTACGAGCACTTCGATATCTTCTATTGCCGCGGGCTCAAGAGGCCGCTCGCCGAACTCTGGCCCACCGTGAAGAACTGGCACTAAGAGTCGTAAGACAGGTCTCCCCGCCTGTCTCTTAAGGCTTCAGCAGCGCATCGATCGCCGCCTGGGAAATTGCCTCATCCACCTCGCTCGCCGCGCCGCTGCAGGCAATCGAACCAATGGTCTTCCCGTCGACTTTGACCGGCAGTCCGCCGCGATTGGGGAATCCGTCCGGAAAAACCAGCATCGCCAGATTTCCGTTCTTCAACGAGTCTTCCGCCACCGCCGAAGGCCGTCCATAAATTGCCGCATACTTCGCCTTCTTCTGCGCGAACTGGATCGTATTCAATGAAGCGCCGTCGGCCTTTTGCAGGAACAGCAAATTGCCGCTCTCGTCCATAATGCAGATCGTCACCTGAACGTTGCGCTTCTGCGCCTCGCTCTCCGCGGCGGCGACCATCGTCTTGAGAGCCGCCAGGTTCAGGTACTTCCTCGAAGGCAGATCCACTGCCGACGCCAGGAAAATCACACTGAGCAACAACACGACAAGCTTGAGCATGGCCAACATGATATCGAAATGCGCAGCGTAAAAGACGCGTTCAACATGACGTCGTGAATGTTTGCACAAGCCCACAGGCACTGGCCACCTCATGAATTTGGCCAGAGTACAGCTTGGGGACGGCCAAGTTCTGCTGCGAAGGGATGCGCGCGGCGACGCTTTGTCTACCCGAATGCGGAGGAGGTGCAGAACACGACATGGGAATACACATTGCAGGCACGGGCCTGGCTGGGTTCGACCGCCACCCGTTCTGCCAGACCGGGCGGCCCCGCGAATCCCTCAGAACAACGCGCTTATCGCCTTTGCGGATCTCGGGTGAGAGCGGGAGACAAAAGAGCAGGAGCATTGCACTCAGAATCGGATGTTCCATATCGGCACCTCTCGTATGATTCAGGCTCGAAGCAGACCGCTTCAGTCGAAACATAGCACTAGATTCAAGTTGCACCTATATTGACATAACTGCTATTCTGACGCAGGGGGGAATCAGTTAACAATGCCGCGTCGAACATGTCCGCGCCATGGCGCCGAGCATCCATGCACCTGTGCGATGGGCAACTTGTACCGATTCGTGGAGCCAGTCCTACTCTTCTTGCTGAAGAAGAAGGGAAGATCGTATGGATATGAGCTTGCTGCGGAGTTGCAGGAACACGCATTAACCGATGCGTCCATCGAAGCTGCCGCCCTCTACAAGACCTTAAGGCAACTGGAGCAGAACGACTGCGTTACTTCTGAGTGGGATGTCACCGGCAAAGGACCGGCGAAAAGAGTCTATTGCCTGACGCCCCACGGCGAAGATCATCTCGTGGAGTGGATCACCGTTCTCGACCACGTGGCTCGGTCGATGACGCGGTTTGTACGCACAGCCGGCAAGCAGAGTCGGGACAAGGCGCAATCCGCATCCCCGACTCCTCAGCGCCGCACGGGGAAGCGAACCGCGAAAACGGCTTAAAGCGATTGGGAAGGTAGGCGAAGTTTTGGGCAAGTAGATGCAAGTTGCATCTAGATGGCAAAAGCTGCTATTATGCAGGCAGAGAACCTTGGAGCTGATGTCGCACGGCAGGCCTAAATGGACATTCTTCTGAAGTTCGATGACTCCATCGGAGCGAAAGCCAATGACGGTAGAGGCCGTCTCTGTCTCCACGCGCGGACGCAGAACGGGTGCGTCGTTTGTGGGCAAGAAAACGCGAACGGACTGCACATACGCTATATGCGGGAGCGTGACGGCGCAATCACGGCCGAATGGCGTCCAACAAAGAACTGGGAGGGCTTTGAGGGCATTGTACACGGCGGGATCATCAGTACGGTCCTCGATGAGGCAATGTCCAAAGCAGTCGCGGCAATGAACCACGAAGCCCTGACTGCCGAATTGAGGGTCAGATTCCGGCACCACGTCGCCGCGGGCGAGGACCTGCGTGTCCGGGGATGGGTCGTGGAGAAGGTCAAACGATTGATCACTGCCGAGGCTACGGTGACTGCGGCCGATGGGTCTGAACGCGCCCATGCCTGGGCGCGCTTTTTGGCGTTGCCCGGGCCAGAGGCTGCTACATAGAACGTCGAGGGTTCTGCAATGAGTGCCAGCAACGAGTTTTGCGGGACACAGCTCATACAAGCGCTGAACGAGGATATCGAGCGGGAGCTGAGAATTGCCGATGAGCAGATTGCGCGTGCCCTGTCGGCTAACAGCCTTCGCAAGGACGCGGTCCAGAGACATTCCAGCGCCCGCGCCGCGGCAGCGATGCGGCACGCTACGGCGCTCGCCGCCGAAGTCCTGCGCCTCGGCGGCGTTCCACCGCCGTTTATCCCGAGAAATATGTCATGTTCTCGAGACCGGCTGGCCCGCGCTTCCGATCTGTTTCGCCATTACCGGCAACGGCTGAAAACGGCGAATGACCTCGGGTTGCTCCGACTGGAAGAGGTACTACGTGAAATCATCCAAGATCTTCGGGTCTGCTCACGGACTCGCAGTGGGATGTTTCGACTGATCCGTATCAGCTAAGGAGAATCGCACGTGAAGATCGCTATACCAACAAACGATGGAATCAACATTTCCGCCCACTTTGGACGCTGCCGCGAGTTTCTCATCTTCGACGCCCGGAATGGGAAAGTGAAGCTCATCGAGACCCGTATCAATGCAGGCTGTCACGAACACGGAAGCGGACCGAGCGATGGTGTCGCCGAAGATCACAGCCACTCCGGATTTGTCGACGCGTTGCGGGATTGTGAAACCGTATTGTGCGGCGGCATTGGCGCGGGCGCGGTTGCGGCGCTCAAGGCGGGTGGAATACCCGTGGTTCTCGTCGATGCTGACGGCGACGCGGAACAGATTGCCGCGGCTTTTCAGTCTGGTACCCTTCGGCCGGCATCTGGCGGCATTTGCCAGTGCCGGCACTAGACTGTTGACGCAGCGGCTCTAATGGGCGATGCCGCCCGGGGCTACCCTTGTAGAGGAGATTGTCGTGGTCATGAAGCGCCGCGATTTGTTCAAAGTTGCAGCCATGGCACTCGGGGCCATCCGGGACGGCCGCTCTGCAGTTGATCCGAACCGCCAGATCAATACCGTGCTCGGTCCGGTCCTTCCGGCTGAGTTAGGACGCACGTTGATCCACGAACACGTCCTCATCAATATGGTGGGTGCCGACCGAATGGCTCCGGGGCAATATGATGGTGGAGAGGTCCGCAGCGTCGTTCTTCCTCACCTGAAACACCTGCGATCCCTGGGATGCAGGACCTTTGTCGATTGCACACCCGCCTATCAAGGCCGCGATCCCGAACTGCTCGCACGGCTATCGCAAGCGAGTGGGTTGCACATCCTGACAAATACCGGTTTCTACGGTTCAGCGGGTGGCAGGTATATTCCCGATTTCGTGTTCGTTGCAACGGCTGAAGACCTTGCCGCACGTTGGACGAGCGAATTCCTGGCTGGTATCTCACCTGCAGGGATTCGTCCGGCCCTTATCAAGATTGGAGTGGGTCCCGGCCCCCTCTCGAAGATCAGCAGTAAGCTCGTTTCTGCGGCGGCACTCACCCACTTACGGACGGGCCTGGTGATAGCCTCGCACACCGGCGATGGTATTGCCGCGATGGCTCAGTTGAATCTGCTGAAAAGTCATGGTGTCTCGCCATCAGCATTCATCTGGGTGCACGCCCAGGATGAGAAGGATCGGAGCTTTCATCGGAAGGCGGCCGAGACCGGCGCCTGGATCGAGTTCGACGGCATATCATCCGACACCGTTGACCAGAACATCAGTTTGATTCAGGAAACCAGGCGGGCCGGATACCTCCGGCACATCCTTATTTCTCAAGATACCGTGGGCTTTCACGTGGGAGAACAGCGAGGAGGCTATTGCCCGGGCTACACGTTCTTGTTTTCCGAATTCCTGCCGCAACTTCGGAAGGGCGGTATCCCTGAAAGCGAAATACGCACACTCACAATTGATAACCCACGGCGCGCGCTCACTCAGAGCAACTGAAAGGTTCAGCCGGGTTTGTCCGTCGGTACTGCCCCTCAAAGCGCCGAATGGGCGAGCAATGCAGGTCGCTGCCCCGCGGGGCGGAGCCGCGAATCGCGTGGCTTTCCTGATTCACAGCGACCCGAACTTTGAATACGCTTCTTTGACGGATACTCCGCGGCGCAGCTCTTCCCGCATACTCGCCAAACACGAAGTCGTTGGGCCGGATGATCGTGTCGCCGATCTTGATCATTGTCTGGTATACCTGGATGTTCCAACGCCCGACCGAACTCGCCGAGACTACAAGCGCCGGCGAATATGCCACACCCCCTCGACAAGCTGCCTGACATCTCTAAACTCATTTCCAACCTCGAACAGCCATACAAAAAGAGCCGCCGCGAGCGGGAGACCGTGGTTCGAAGCCAACGCCTCAAGGAAGGGAGAAGTCATCATCAAGTAATTGGAAAGCCGATAGGAAAGGAAGCCCAGAAACACCCCCGCGAGGATGTCGGTTGGATAGTGGCCCCCTACGAAGGCTTTCGCCGGCGCCACAAATATGAATAGCCACGCCAGGAGGCCAACACCCAGTCCATGACTCCAGGCTGCCAATCCAAAAGCCACGGTGGAATACAACATAGCGGAATCGCTGGGAAAGGAGTTCGGATTCGGATGCATTCGAAAGAATTCTCGAAAAGAGAAGTCATATACACTGGCCAGAGCGGGGTTGGCTGCCGGGGACGGTCTACGGACACACCGCTGAAGAAGCAGGCTTCCGAGAGCGCCGATTATTGTTCCAATTAGAATCGTCAGCATCATCTGCTGCGTCGACGATCGATGGTTTGCCTCGGCGGAATGCCAAAGGAGGAACAGCGGAACCGCGTATACGAGGCCGTTAATGAACGAGTTTTGTGACAGAACGTCAGCGGTTTCGACGAAGAATGGCTTTGCCTGGAGTGGCGCCATCAATTGAATGGCCTTCATATCCAGGCGAGTGGGGCGCATATCACTCGTCATCGAAGTCGGGAATATCGGGGAGGATACCGCCTCCGGCATCTGATGGAGCAGCTTGGGCAAGCCTTGCTGCGCACCAACGGCGCAGCATCCAGGCAGCGCCGAGTCCGCCGAGGCTGGCTGCCGTCCAGGGCACAACTAATGTCCATTCCTTAGGTATCGTGTTGGGATCCACCAACACCTTGTCGCCATATCGCTTCGCGTACGCGTCGAGAATCTCCTCATCAGTTCTCCCCTGCTCTACCCACTTCGCGATCTCAATTCGCATCTGTACGGCAATCTCGCTTTGGTGCTGCCCCACGGTTTCCGTGTAGCAGCACGGCGCGAGTATCGCCTTTTCGAGATGCCGAATTCTGGTACGCTGCTCAGGCGGAACGCCCTCATATGCCAAGACCGGCAAGACTGCAAGAACCCCGAGTAAGATCTGTATGCGTAGCATGCTCCAATATGACCGTTGTTCGGGAGTTTTTCTTCCCTATATTTGCGACAGCACTCCGGCACATCCTGCTACGGATCCGATCGCCAGCACTTAAAGCGAAGTGCGGCGAATTTCCGGACCGGGAGCAGGAGTGCTCCGCAGAGAATCCACCGACGTCCCCGAACCGGCTCATCTGCGGATCTAGTCCGGGAACCATGACTTCGATCGAAACCGCACGCTACCCAATCCGAGCCGCGACCATGAGGGAGCGTTGTCCGCCGCAGCGGAGCGTCATTGCTCCTATAAATCTATCTACCCCGGAACCGTCAGCAGGCTGTCGTTCGGGTAGAAGTGTTCCACGTTTTCCGGCGTAATGAGCTGGTGCGTGGTGAACACCGCCGGCGGTACCGCCTTCCGCGACAGCAGATCCAGAGCCAGCTTCAACAATCCATCGCCGTACTTCTCCGGAAAGAACGCCACACTCCCAATCAGCCTGGTATTCGGACTCCGCATTTCCGCCCGGGCTTCCGGCTCCGCATTCTGTCCCACGATCACGCACTCGCCGGCGCGTCCCGATTCTTCGTACGCGCGCAGCGCTCCGAGCGCGCTCGAATCGTTCACCGCCCCCACCAGCACGCGCTTCGCCTTGGATTCCCGCAGATGCTTCCGCACCCGCTCCAGCGTGGTTTGGAACTGACCGTCGCCGTCTACACTTACGCTCCGGCAGCGCTCCGGCACCCGCAGCACCTCACCGATCCCGCTCTGCACGCCGCGTATGCGCGCCTGCGGCAGCGACCCGGCGCGGTGCAGCTCCACCAGCAGAATCTCGTCCGGCTCGCCGTTCCAGTGCTTCTTCGCCCAGCGCCCCAGATAATGGCCTGCCATCAGCCCCGCCTGATAGTTGTTGGCGCCGAAATAGGTCGCTCCCGGATGCGGAATATCGATCGCGATGAACGGAATGCTCGCCTCCAGATACTTGCTGGCGATGGCCGGCGCAATCAGCTCGTCGGTCTGGAATTCGATCACCAGGTCCACCTGCTCCTTGATCAGATAGTCCGCGCTGCGCAGCGCAATTTTGGGCTGGTAGCGGTTGTCCACCACGATCAGCTCCACGTGCTCGCGCTCGGCGGCGCGCACCAGCCCGTCGCGTACCTCCCGGTCGAACGAGGTGTCCTGCCCCTGCGCCGCGTATCCGATGCGATAGAGCCGCCGCCGTCTCACTTCGCTTGCCAGCCGGTAGTGATTCTCCCCCACCTTGTCCAGGAAACCGCACTGGTGCAGCGTATAGAGCAGGCGGAAACACATCCCCTTGTTGAAGCCCGTCCGCGTCACCACATCGCGCAATCGCAAGACGTCGCCCGACGATTGAAACGCCTCCAGCACCCGCGAGGCGTGCACCAGGCTCTTGACCAGGTACCGGTTGTGGTTGGAAGGCTGATCTGCCTTGTCGAATCCGTCAGTTGCAGGCTTCAGAGTAGGCTGTTTTGGCTGTTTCGGCTCTTTCGTCCCCATCATGTCACCTGGAATCGCCCACGCGCGCGGGCAATCAGGTGGCATTGTAGCAGCGATAGCACCAGAACCGGCCAATAGACCACTCCGCCGCATCTTGGTTCGTTGCCGTACATCAAATCCACAAAGGTTCGTCTACAATCTGACCGTGGGCGAGCTATTCCACGACAACATGGCAATCCGCGCAAAGACCGACCAGGCACGGATTGATTTCATTAAGGTGGACCTGGACCTTTGTTTGACCCTGGCCGACGTTGCCGATACAGCGATTGGCATGCACCACCTGGATCACGCCGAGCGGGCGTTTTCTAAAGCCGAAAAAGGCTACTCTGACATGCTCCATCTATACTCTCAGGCAAGCGGAATGACGGAGGATGTACAGAAGGAACTGCAATCGAAGCTGACTCGGGTTTGGGAAAGGCTCGAGGAACTACGCCAGCACTTGCACTGAGGGACTGCAAGGTCCCGCGATCAGCCTTCTTAGCCCGAAAAATCCCTTCGTCCCCTCCGTTTCCCCTTTGCAGACCGTGCGCCTGCCGTTACAATCGGAGTTCGTAGTCCGATTGTGCTTTCATGACACCGAATCCCCTGCTGGGCGTAATTTTTCATTGGCTGGGCGGCCTTGCTTCCGGCAGCTTCTATGTTCCCTACCGCGGCGTCAGGCGCTGGTCCTGGGAGACCTACTGGCTGATCGGCGGCTTTTTCAGTTGGATCATCGCTCCGGTCACGCTCGGCATGCTTCTCACCAGCGACCTGCCGGCGGTGCTCCGCGAAGCTTCCGGTTCCACTCTGTTCTGGTGCTACTTCTGGGGCATGATGTGGGGGCTCGGAGGCCTCACCTTCGGGCTCACCATGCGTTATCTGGGGATGTCGCTCGGCATGGCGGTGGCGCTCGGCTACTGCGCCGCGTTCGGCACCCTGATGCCGCCCATTTTCGACGGCGTCTTCGTCGCGAATGTGCTCGGTACCACGTCCGGACGCGTCATCCTGACCGGCGTCGCTGTATGCCTCAGCGGCATCGCCTTCGCCGGCAAAGCGGGTATGTCCAAGGAACGCGAGATGACTGCCAAACAGAAGCAGGAGGTCATCAAGGAGTTCAATCTCCGCAAAGGCATCCTGGTGGGGACTTTTTCCGGTGTCATGAGCGCCTGCTTTTCCTACGGGCTGCGCGCCGGCGATCCCATCAAAGCCATCACGCTCAGCCACGGTACCACCACGCTATGGCAGGGACTCCCCGTGCTCGTTCCGGTACTGCTCGGCGGCTTCACCACCAACTTCATCTGGTGCGTGGCGCTGAACATCAGGAATCACTCCGGCCACGAATACCTGAGCGCGCGCCAAACCAAAGCCCCCATGCTGTCTAACTACCTGCTCTGCGTGCTGGCGGGCACTACGTGGTACTTCCAGTTCTTCTTTTACACCATGGGAGAGACGCAGATGGGCGCATACAAGTTTTCCAGCTGGACGCTCCACATGGCGAGCATCATCATCTTCAGCAGCCTTTGGGGCATCGCCCTTCACGAGTGGCGCGGAGCCGGGCTGCGCACCCGGAGCTGGCTGGCGGTCAGTCTGGCCGTGCTGGTGCTCTCCACCATGATCGTCGGCTACGGCAACTATCTGGGAACACTCCCGCGCTGATATCGTAGAACTATGACCAAGGTGCAGATGCGGTTCCGCTTGCAGAAGCCTCTCGACGAGTCGGCGTTGACCGCCATCTCTACTGTGAATGCCAAGTACGGCATTCAGAAGATCAAGGTGGCGGATTCGCTCGATGCCCTCATGGTGGAATACGACGCTACGCGGCTGCGCCCCGCCGAGGTGGAAGCCGCCCTCGCCGTCGCTGGAATTTCCGCACTGCCCGAGTAGCTGCCCCATCGCCTAAATACGCCGCCAAAGTCCTGCCGGTACCGGGATCGATCTAGTGCCGTCAGTACAATTTCCGCATTGAAAAAAACTCGCGGGGCCGCTCTGTGCAAAACCGCCCGGCTTCGACGGCGGAGGTACTAACCTCCTTCTCATTCGCTCGAAAAGTCCTGCTCCGCAGCTAGTCACGCCAGCACTGGTGGCGTCTGGCCGCATATCGCAGAATGTCCCTGAGGAAGAAACTTATGGCAGGGCGGCAGCGACTTGACGTGACCGGTACAGCATCCCGCGGTGCCGAATACACCTGGTCCAGCATCGCGATCGTGGGGATGTTTTTCGGCTTGATGATCACGCTGCATTTCGGCCGCGTGCCCCAGATCCTCGGGCTTGCGGACCCGATGGACCGGCTCCTGGCCTGGCGCGGCGGTGAAACCGAGCAGTTCTCCGCACAGGCCCTGATCGTCACTGCCGACCCGGGTAGTCGGCTCACTGCCGTTGCCACCCTGTCACCGCGCGGCTTCGCTCCCCTGCTCGCCGGCAACAAACGTGAGGCGCTCTCGCAAATCCGCAATCATCCCGATACCCTTCGCCTGGCCGTGGTCGATGCCACCCTGCCCGATTACGCGGTCATTTCCCGAGCGCTGAAGAACATCCTGCCGGTGCGCCGCATCGTCGTCCTCACTGCCTCCACCCGCTCACAAGATATCGGTCCCATGCTGCTCGACCGGTTGGGAGCTTTGCAAACCGACCGGCAGCCGGCGAAGCGCGGCGCGCTGAGCTCCGCTTCACCCTGTCCTCATACCGCTCAGCCCTTTCGAGTCATGTAACGCCATCCGCGGATAGCACGCCTAACTAAATGAGCCTACAGATCGGTCTTTAGGGATGTCGAAATGATCGACCTGGCGCAGCACGAGGTGGTGGATCGCTTGGTTCTTGTTGTAGACGATGACTCCCGAATTCGTTCATATATCAGGGCAATCCTCCAAAGCGCCGGCATGCAGGTTCTGGAAGCCGGCGATGGTGTCGAAGCGTTGGAGATCTTTCATGAATCAAAAAAGAGGATCGACCTGGTCATAACCGATATTCGTATGCCGCGCATGAGCGGTACGGATCTCGTCAGTTCTATTCGCTCGGATGCGCCTGCAGTTCCGCTGATCCTGGTTTCTGGAGAGGCCGCGCCGGATAACATGGTCAATCCGGGCAACGGAGTGTTGTTTATCGAGAAGCCTTTTGCTCCGAAAGTATTGTTGGAAGCCGCAAGCCAGTTCCTCGATTTGTCCGCTCGCGCCTGATGAGGCGCGAATGCGGTGGGCGAGGCGGGATGGCTCGGGGATCGCTGGCTTCTGTTTATGTCCCTGGCTGGTGTATCGATAAGATCGCGTCTCCGGCGTTCCGGTCCGTTCCGTTACGCCTTTGCCGTCCTGCTCTCCTGCGTGGCTGCGGCGTTGCAGTACGGCGTTCAGTGGCTAGTCGGACCTGGCGAGGGCACTGGATCCTACCAGTTTCTTCTGGGAGCTACCGCCCTGAGCGCTGTCTGGACGGGCCGGTCGGGCGCCTTCGTCACCCTCGTTTGTTCGACTCTCTTCAAGTTGTATTACTTTTCGCCTCCTGCGAATTCATTTCGTATTGACAGCACCGCTACGGTGGTTCACCTGGTCTTATTCTGCGCGGTCGGTTGCGTGATCTGTATCGTTGGCGGCGCCCTATATGCGTCTCAGGCCAACCTCTACAGCACGCTCAGCAGCATCGGCGACGCCGTCGTAGCCACGGACGACCGAAAACTGGTCCGCTACATGAACCCGGTGGCGGAATCCTTGAGCGGCTGGAAAAGAGACAAGGCCTTCGGGCGGACAATCGACGAGGTGCTTCAGGTCGTCGACGAAAAAACCCTGACTCACATGGAACTGCCGCTTGACGAGGCTTTGCAGCGGGGCGTGGTCGGCCATCTGACAGGGAGCGGCATTCTAGTCTCGAAGGATGGCCCGAGAGTGCCGGTCGAAAACAGTATTTCACCCATTCTTGGGGCATCCCATCACCCGCGCGGCGCGATTATGGTGTTTCGAGACGTCACCGAACAGCGCCGCACCGAAAATGCCCTGCGCGAGAGCGAGGGCCGCTACCGCTTTCTCGCCGACGCGGTTCCGGAATTTATCTTCACCACCGATGCCCAGGGCTGCTGGGATTATTGCAATCAGCGCTGGTACGACTATACCGGGCTTACCTCCCAGGAATCCATGGGGCGGCAGTGGGCCAGGGCGCTGCATCACGAGGACGCCGCGCAGGCCGCCGCCGGATGGGCCGACGCCGTTCGGACCGGCACCGTCTTTGAGGCCGAGTACCGCATCCGAAGCCGCGATGGCAAATACCGCTGGTTTCTCGCCCGCGGGCTTCCCATGCGCGACGACCACGGCAAAATTCTGAGCTGGTTTGGCATCTGCACGGACATTGACGATTTCAGGCGAACCAGTGAACAACTCCACCAGTCCCTCAAAATGGAGGCTGTCGGCCGGCTGGCCGGCGGTGTCGCGCACGATTTCAACAACCTGCTGACGGTCATCATCGGCTATGGCGAAATGCTGTTGCTGGCGGGCCCAACGGCAGGGCGAGCCCTCCTGTGAAGCACAGCAGATCCTCTACGCCGCGCAGCGAGCCTCTGAATTAACCCGTCAGTTGCTCACCTTCAGCCGGCAGCAGATCGTGCAGGCGACCCTGGTAAACCTCAACTCTCGTGGTCAGCGAAATGGAAGTCATGCTCCGGCGTCTCATCGGCGAGGATATCCTGGTCCGCACGGTTTTGGATTCCGGGCTCCTGCCCGTTCGCATCGACCGCGGCCAGATGGAACAGGTCCTCGTGAACCTGGCGGTCAACGCCCGCGACGCCATGCCCGGCGGCGGGCACCTCATTCTCGAGACCGCCAACGTAGACCTCGACCAGCCCTACATTCACGATCACCTGACCGCCGCGGCGGGACGCTACGTCATGCTGGTGGTGAGCGACACCGGCCAGGGCATGGACCGCGAAACCATGTCTCACATCTTCGAGCCCTTCTTCACCACGAAAAGCCCCGGGCGGGGCACCGGTCTGGGCCTGAGCACGGTATACGGAATCGTGAAACAAGGCGGTGGTCACGTTTATACGTATAGCGAGCCCGGCCATGGAACCACATTTAGAATCTATCTCCCAGCGGTTCTCGAAGCCGGAGAGGCGCCCCCGGAAGCCGATCTTCCCGGGCACGTTGAGACCCGGGGTACGGAAACCATACTCGTGCTCGAAGATGAACCCGCGCTGCGCAAGTTGGTGCAAGCCCTGCTAGGCCAGCAAGGTTACACTATTCTCGAAGCCGCTACGTCTGAACAGGCGTTGCGCCATTGCGAGGGGCATGAGGGGACCATCCACCTGCTGGTTACGGATGTGGTGATGCCGGGCATGAGCGGGCGGCAGCTTGCCGAACGGGCGGTGCAGTGCCGTCCCGATATGAAGGTGTTGTACATGTCCGGCTACACCGCCGATGCCATCGCGCACCATGGAGTCCTGGATGCAGGCGTCGCCTTTCTACAGAAGCCCTTCTCCTCCGAATCGCTGCTTCAAAAAGTCCGCGAAGTATTGAATGCCCACTCCGATACCGTTATCTGAGACGACCGTCGAGCCTCGGTGCTCGCCAGATCCGCCGCCCCCTATTCGTACCGCAGCGCTTCCAGCGGATTGACCCGCGCCGCCCTGCGCGCCGGCAAATACCCCGCCGCGATCGCCGTCACCGTCAATGCCGCCACCGCGCTCAGCACCACGACCGCGTCGCGCGCCTTCACGCCGAAAAGCTGAGCCTCCGTATAGCGAGCCACCAGCATCGCCGCCGGAACCCCCGTTACCAGGCCGGCGATCAGAATCCACAGGAGTTCGCCCATCACCATCCCGCGAATCCTTCCCGGCTGCGCGCCCAGGGCCATGCGGATGCCGATCTCGCGCGTCCGCCGCGTCACGGAGTGGGCCATCACGCCATACAGTCCCAGCATCGCCAGCGCCGTCGCCAGTACGGCGAAGATCGCCGCCAGTTGCAGCACGATCCGGTCCTGCGTCACGTTCATGCGTATCTGCTCGTCCAGCGTGCGCAGGTCCTCCAGCGGCAGGTCGCGGTCAATCGACGCCATCACGCGCCGGATCTGCGGCGCCATCTGCTTTTCGGGCAGCGCCGTGCGCACGTAGAAATAAATCCCGTTGATCTCCTTGTCCTGCCTCCACGGCCGGTAATACACGGGCGGCGCCGGGTCCTTCACGCTCGAATAGTGGCTGTCCTTCACCACTCCCACGATGGTGATATCCGGAGCACTCCCGCTGCCCGAAAACTGCACGCCGAGCGGACTCCGGCCGTCCAGGAAGCGCTTCACAAACGTCTCGTTGACTACCGCGACCTTCGGCCCCGCCAGCGAATCGCCCTCCGTGAACTCGCGGCCCGCGATCAGCGGAATTCCCATCTTGCCGAAAAAGCCCGGGCCGATTTCGTTGAAGCGGGAGTTGTTATTGGCCTGCGAATCCTTGGCGCCCGCGATCTTCACGTCGTTGCCCCAATTGTTGCCCGCGATCAGCGGCACCAGCGCCGCGGCCACGCCCCGGGACGCCCGGGATGGCGGCCATCTCCGCCTCCACGCGCTCGAATAACGCGTGCGTCTGCTCCTGCTTGTACCCGTTCAACGCCGGCGACACCGAAAACCCGATCACGTTCTCCGTCTTCATCCCCAGGTCCACGTGCATCAGGTTCACCATGCTCTTCAGGAACAGCCCGGTCGGAACCAGCAGCACCGCCGATACCATCACCTGCGCGCACACCAGCAGCCTTGCGCACCCGTGCCGCGCCCGCCGTTCCCGAACTTTGGCCCGATTCGTTTTTCAACGTGATCGCGGCCGAACTGCGCGCCGCCTCCCACGCCGGGTACAGCCCGAACAACAGCCCCGTCCCCACCGAGAGTCCCAGCCCGAAGAGCAGTACCGGCCACTCCAATTGCGCCTCCAGGAAATGGATCGGCGTCTCGCCCCCCAGGCTCGTAATCAGCAGTTTTAAGGTGACCATCGCGAAGGCCAGGCCGGCGATACCCCCCGCAGCCGCCAGCATCAGCGCTTCGGTCAGCATCTGTCCCATCAGTTCGCCGCGTCCCGCTCCCATGGCGGCGCGGATCGCCATCTCCCGCCGCCGCTGCGCGGAGCGCGCCAGCAGCAGGTTCGCCGCATTGGCCATGGCGATCAACAGCACCAGCACCGTCGCCGCCATCAGCGTGATCAGCGGCGTCCGGCTCGAATCGCGCAGACTGCTCTGTCCGTGACTGCCGTCCTTGAAGGACAGCCGCGAATACAGGAAGCGATCGCGCTGCTTCTGGTAGTAGAAATGCGGCATCCGTGTTTGCTGCTCCAGCAGGCCGCCGTAGACGCTGTTCAATGCCGCTTCCGCCTGCGCGCGGGAGACCCCATGCTGCGGACGGGCGATCAGGTACAGCCAATAATCGCTCCAACTGTCTGTACCGTTCCAGTTCGGCGTCAATCGCGGCTTGAAAACCAGCGGCACGTAGATATCGGGCTCGCTGCCCAAAGTGGTCCCGGTGAATCCCTTGGGCGTGATGCCCACCACCGTGAACATCTGGCCGTTGACCCGCAGGGGCTGGTTCAACACGCTGCTTTCGCCGCCCAGTCGGTCCGTCCAGTAGCCGTAGCTCAGCACCGCCACTGCATTGCCCGCGCCGGCATCGTCCTCGCGCGTCAGCATTCTCCCCATCAGCGGACGCACTCCCAGCGTCGGAAAGTATCCTCCCGATACGATCAGCATCGTTCCGGCGGTGGACTGCTTCCCGAAAGAGAGGTTCGCGCCCAGCGTGCGAAACGCGGCGATCCCGCTCAGCCCCTGCGGGTGCTTCTCCAGTTCGCGGAACATCGGGTAGCTGAAGATCGAATCTTCACCCCCGGCGTCGTTCGTAGAGTTGCGCCCGCCCTTGAAGTTGCCCGGCGAGGTCACCGCCACCAGTTCTTCGGGACGCTCCACCGGCAGCGAATTCAACAGAATCTGATGGAAGAGGGAAAAGATCGCAGTGTTGGCGCCGATGCCGAGCCCCACCGAAAGAATGACCACCAGGCTGAGCAGCGGCGCCTTCGCCAGGCTGCGCCACGCGAAACGGAGTCGTGCCATATCTCTTTATACACTTCAGGGCCGGCCGGCGGCCAGATGGATCTACTTCTTGATGAATAGCGAAACCGCCATTCCCAGTCCGATCGCGATCACGATGCGCCGCACCGCGGTCCTTCCCAGCTTGCGTGCCGTCCCGGCGCCTCCCCATCCTCCCAGGATTGCCGCCACGGCCATAATCAGCACGAAGGGCCACTGCACCATCCCGGCGTAGATGAAATAGGCGGCCGCGATCCCGTTGATGCTCCCGCCGAAGACTACCTTCAGGCTGTTCATCTCGTGTATGTCTTTCAGCCCCAGGATGCTCAGCGCCGACAGCATCAGAATCCCGATCCCCGCCCCGAAGTACCCGCCGTATATCCCCACGCCCAGTTGGAACAGGATCGCGCCGATCAGCCACTGCCTGGAGTGCCGCGTACCGGCATCGGCCGTCTTCAGTTTGCGCTGTACCGGTTCCTGCGCCATGAACAGCAGGGTGGCGAACAGAATCAGGTAGGGCACCAGCTTGTCGAAAACCGCCGGCGGCGTCCAGCGCAACAGCAGCGCCCCCGTGATCCCGCCCACCAGGCTCGGCACAATCAGCACCCGGAATCGCGGCTCGGCTTCGGCCAGTTCCCGCCGGTAGCCCCACGTGCTGCCCACCGTTCCCGGCCAGATCGCCACCGTGCTGGTGGCGTTCGCCGTCACCGAATTCAGTCCCAGCCAGATCAGCGCCGGAAACGATACCAGCGTGCCGCCGCCTGCGATCGAGTTGATTGCGCCGGCCAGAAACGCCGCGCCAAACGCCACCGCCGCTTGTGTGAGGTCCAAGTATGTAATTCTAACCCGCTCCCGCCGGTCCGCGGAATTTGCCCCCGAATTGCAAGATTCCGGGCATGATCACCCCCGTGACCGTGCCACCGGATCTCGCCGCGCTGCGCCGCCAAAAGGGAATTTCACTTGGTCACATCGCCGATTCCACCAAAATCGGCGTTCGCTACCTCGAAGCCATCGAGCGCGGCCAGTTTTCCAAGCTGCCTGGAGGCATTTACAACGTAAGTTATATCCGGCAGTACGCCAGGGCCGTCGATGTTAACGAAGTAGAACTCGTGGAACGCTATCTCAAGTCTAATTCCATAAGTTCATAACTGTCGTACTCCCATTAGACCGGGAAGACATGGTTAGCATCGTTTAAGCCACATAAGTTAATAGAAAAAAGGACTTAGTACTGGTAATAAGTCCATCGTCACATATTGTTGCGGCGGTAAGTTGGGAGCTATCATTTGTATTAATGAAGACCAGCTTGAACCCACTCGCGGCGAGCGTCGCACTCTACGCGGCAATCCTTGCAGTGCCGGCCAACGCCGGCGTAATCTACGACAGCATCTCCGGCCCCGTACCTCCAAACGTGCCCAGCCTGGGATATCAGGCGACTCAGACCTCGGAGTTCGGAAACCTGATCGCGTTCGATGGCACCGGCCGTGACCTCGATCATGTAACCGTATTGATGAGCGACTGGGCGCTGGCTTCCACATATGGTTCCTTGAGCCCGACCTGGGACTATCCACTTACCCTGAATCTGTATAACGTTGATAACTCGGGAGTGAATCCCGAACCGGGATCCCTGATTGCCTCCGTGACACAGACATTCGCTTTACCTTGGCGGCCGGAAGCCGATCCCACCTGCCCCGGTGGCACCGCCTGGCGCGCTGGTGATGGAAATTGCTACAGCGGGTACGCGTTCACCATCTCCTTTGACTTCACCGGAACCACCGTCCCGGACCAACTCATTTACGGACTGTCCTTCAACACCAACACCTCGGGCTACAACCCGGTCGGACAACCTGGACCTTATGAGTCTCTGAACTTTGGACTGTCCACAGTGGCGCCTTCCGTTGGAAGCAATCCGTTTCCAGGCACCGCGTATTGGAACACGGCAACCGGGTCGAGTTACTCCGATGGTGGCGCCGGCGGCGCCGGTACCTTCCGCCAGGACACCAATTGGACACCCTACAGCGGCGCCGTGACGTTTGACGCCGCACCGGAATCCGGCGCCGTGCCGGAACCCGGCACTTACCTGCTCCTTTCGGGCGGACTACTGGGTATCGGACTAGTCGGACGGCGTCGCCGTTCACCCCGGCAATAGCGCCATACAGGGTTCGATCTGAACCGTTAAGCTCCGCATTCTACAAAAATGCGCTGTGTTTGGCCTACAATGGCGAATCATGGCGCAATTTCAGGTAATACAACCCGAAACTACCTATACAGGCTCGCCCATTCAGCCTCTCCAAAAAGGACTGCCCAAACAGACCCAGTCGCTGTGCCCGGATTGCTCGGAACTGATTGATGCCAGGATTCTTGAAGACGGCGGCAAAGTCGTGATGGAGAAGCACTGTCCCGAACCACGGCGACTTCCGCGACATCGTCTATTCCGACGCCCGGCTTTACCTGAAGATGGAGGAGTGGACCTTCGGCGACAACCGCGGCCTCGAGAACCCCGTCGTCACCGACGCCACCCGCTGTCCCGACGATTGCGGCCTGTGCAACCTGCACACCAGCCACACCGGCCTGGCCAACGTCGACCTGACCAACCGCTGCAATCTGACCTGCCCGGTCTGCTTCGCCAACGCCAACGCCGCCGGCTACCTCTACGAGCCGGATTTCGAGACCGTCCGCAAGATGCTGCAGGCCCTGCGCGACCAGCGCCCCGTGGCCGGCCGCATCGTGCAGTTCTCGGGCGGCGAGCCGACCATCTACCCGCGCTTTCTGGATGTCCTGCGCCTGGCCAGGGAGATGGGCTTCTCGCACACCCAGGTGGCCACCAACGGCCTCAAGTTCACCGACCTGGAATTCGCCGAGCAGTGCAAGGAAGCCGGCCTGCACACGCTCTACCTCCAGTTCGACGGCGTCTGCGACGACGTCTACCGCCGCACGCGCGGCGAATCGCTGTGGGAGAAGAAGCTGCAGTGCATCGAGAACGTGCAAGAAGGCCGGGCTGAAGATCGTCTTCGTTCCCACCATCGTGAAGGGCCTGAACGATCACCAGATCGGCGACATCGTCCGCCTGGCGCTGGAGTACATCGAATGCACCAGCGGCATCAGCTTCCAGCCGGTGGCCTTCACCGGCCGCATCGCGCGGCACGAGCTGGAAGCCAAGCGCTTCACGCTCTCCGATTTCGCCCACGCCGTCCAGCAGCAGACCGGCATCGCCGACCCGTACGAGGACTGGTTCCCGCTCTCCTGCGTCACGCCGTTCTCCAAGCTGCTCAGCGCGCTGCGCGGCGAGGAGACCACCACCCTGAGCTGCCATCCGCACTGCTCGCTGGGCACCTACCTGTTCGTGGACCAGAACCGCAAGGCCGTGCCGGTGACGCAGTTCGTGGACGTCGGCCCGATGCTGCAGGAGATGGACGTGCTGTCGCGCAAGGCCGGCAAGCGCCGCATCCAGTTCTTCACCAAGATTCGAAGCCTGGAACAGCCTGCGCAAGTTCTTCCACGAAGAACGGGCGCCCGAGGGCCTGACCTTCACCAAGTTCCTGCAAACCCTGCAGGGCATGACCGACAAGAGTTACGGCCGCGGCGAAAGCGAGAAGCAGGGCTTCACCTACCGCACCCTGATGCTGGCCGGCATGCACTTCATGGATTCCTACAACTACGACGTGGAGCGCGTGAAGCGCTGCGTGATCCACTACGCCGCGCCCAACGGCCGGATCTATCCGTTCTGCGCCTACAACTCCGGCCCGGTCTACCGCGAGCGCATCGAACGCGAATTCTCCATCCCGTTCGAGCGGCAGCCCGCCCTGGAAAAGCTCCGTTTGCAGGGCCGGGAAGCTGCCCAGATCGCCGAACCCGAACTGGTCGGCTGAATCTCCAGTCCGACATGTACACCCCGGTACCATGCGGCGCCGCGCGCTCCTGTAAGTTAGTAAGATGCGACTGACGGGTAAGAAAGCGCTGGTCACCGGCGGCGACCAGGGAATCGGTCAGGCGATCGCCCTCCGCCTGGCCGAAGAGGGCGCCGACATCGTTCTCAACTATCGCAAGAATCGCGATGGTGCCGAAGACACTCGTGGAAGGATCGAACAACTGGGCCGCACCGCCGTCGCTCTGCAGGCCGATGTCGGCAAGGTCGCCGAAGTTCGATCCCTCGTGCAGCAGGCCGTAACCGCCCTCGGTTCGCTGGACATTCTCGTGAACAATGCCGGAATCGAAAAGAACGCCGCGTTCGTCGACGTCACCGAAGAGGACTACCGCGCCGTCATCGAAGTCAACCTGAGCGGCCCTTTTTTCGCCACCCAGGAATTCGCTCGCCACCGGCGCGACGCCAAGGCCGGCGGCAAAGTCATCAACATCAGCTCCGTCCACGAGGAACTCCCGTTCCCCCATTTCACGTCCTATTGCATGGCCAAGGGCGGCTTGAAGATGATGATGCGCAACCTGTCGATCGAACTGGCGCCCCTCGGAATCACCATCAACAACGTGGCCCCCGGCGCCATTCAGACGCCCATCAATCAGAAACTCCTGAGCGATCCCAAGCTGCTCAATCCCCTCCTGGCGAACATTCCCCTGGGCCGCCTGGGACAGCCCTCCGATGTCGCCGGCGTCACCGCATTCCTGGCATCGGACGATGCCGCCTACATCACCGGCGCCACCATCGTAGTCGACGGCGGACTGCTCTGGAACTACAGCGAGCAGTAGGCCCGGCGTCAAACACGGCGCCACTTCACGCGCGGCCCACTGGTGCCGCCACCTGCCACCAGGCCGCGATTCCCCGCATAATCAGGAAAGAGAAGCCAAGCCGTGAAATTCGGAACTGCCCGAAATGCCGGGCACGGATCGGCGGTACTGACTGTCGCCCTGCGATTCTCCTCTCCTCCGCCCAAGTCGCCACGCGGCAGGAACGGCCCCCAATCCTCGTCTACATCAAGCAGACCTGGCACACCCTGACGCGTACCAACCGCGACCTTGCTTCGGCGGCGGTGGATCCCAAATTCCATCCGTTGCCCAATGGCCGCTGGCCCGTCTATATCTCCAGCCAGTCTGACATTCGTGACACTGGAAAGTACGGCTTGACCGCGAGATGACGCCCTCGGATGAGAGAAAGATCGAACTGCGGCAGCTTCCACTCCGATCCTTTACACGTTCCCGATCAAGGCTTGCTCTATCTGCCGAGGCCGTACGTCGTGCCCGGAGGCCGTTTCAACGAAATGTACGGGTGGGACAGTTATTTCATACAACTGGGCCTTCTGCGCGACGGCGAGATCGGCCTCGCACAGGATATGGCGGACAATTTCCTCTACGAAATCCGAAACTACGGAAAAATCCTCAATGCCAACCGGACGTATTATCTGACCCGTTCGCAGCCGCCGTTTCTCACCCAGATGATCCTGGGCGTATTTCAAAAAACCAAGAACCGCCAGTGGCTGCGCGATGCTCTTCCGGCAATTGAGAAATACTATCGCTACTGGACCACCGAACCCCACCTGGTTCCGCAAACCGGACTTTCCCGCTATTTCGACCTCGGCGACGGCCCCGCGCCCGAAGTGATCTCGGCGGAACGCGACTCGCAGGGCCGTACCCATTACGAGCGCGTAAAAGATTATTTCCGAACACACGAGATCACGGATTACGATGTCGCCCAATACTACAACAGGCAGACCGATCAACTCACACCGCTGTTCTACAAGGGCGATCGGTCGATGCGAGAGTCCGGCTTCGATCCTTCCAATCGCTTCGGCCCATTTAGCGTGGATATCATCCACTACAATCCCGTCTGCCTGAATTCGCTGCTCTACCTGATGGAGATGCAGACGGCAGAGATCGCGGGACTCCTGGGGCTCGCCGGACGAAGCGCAGACCTGGCGCGAGCCGTGGGATCGCCCGCGCCGAACGCATCAACCAGCTCTTGTGGGATGCCCGCGACGGCCTGTATTACGACTACAATTTCGAGCATCATCGCCTGCGGAAGTATCCGTTTCTGACGACCTTCTATCCGCTCTGGGCTGGCATCGCGACACCCGAGCAGGCTGCCCGGGTGGCCGACAACCTGTCAAAATTCGAACAGCCCGGCGGACTCCAGACGAGCACCGTCGCCAGCGGAAATCAGTGGGATGCCCCATTCGGGTGGGCGCCGTTGCAACTGATCGCCGTGCAGGGGCTCCGGCGCTACGGCTTTTCTGAGGCGGCAGACCGCATTGCGATGAAGTTCCTGTCGCTGGTTCGCGACGAGTATCTGAAGAGCGGGACCATCGTCGAGAAATACGATGTTGTTCACAGGGCCGCCGAGGTCAGCGGCGGCATTCGCTTCGGCTATCGCTCCAATGAAGCCGGCTTCGGATGGACGAATGCCGTATTTACCGCGCTATTCGACGAATTAGATCTCGGCAAGCGCAAACTCCTGAGCATCAATCCGGCAGAGTTGCGTCCGGGAATCCACTGAACGGCGCCCTCGCGCCGCCACACTACTGCGGAACCTGCGTAATCCCCTTACCGATTTCTCGTGATCACGGCAAGCCGGAATCTCATCTGTTCCAGCCATGCCTCGCGGGAGGCCATGTCGTCAGCTCCGAAATGGACCGCCGGCACAAACTGCATGCGCGCGGGGGCGGGGCTCTGCAGGATTTCGAGCCGGCGCTGGCATTGCTTATACCATTCCGAGTTGTCGGAACTGCCTTCGGCCTGACGCCGCGACACCTCGGCTAGCTGCTGCTCCAACTCGGCAACCCGCCGTTCCAGGGCTTCGATCCGATCGACCGCTTCACTCAACGCGAGGCCTCTCACTTCTGACTGGCCTTCTTCTTTCACCGGGCCGCCGAACTCTTCGCTCGCATCTTCCGTCAACTGCAGCACCGGGGGCCGGTCCCCCGACCTTCCTGCCTTTCGGCCGATCCCCTTCTTCCGTCGCAACGACAACGTTACCGATCGCGCTTTACCACCCGCCGGCGATATCCACTTCCTGTGCTGTCGCAGCATACTCGAAGTAGCGGACGAGTTTTTCCTTCCCCTCACCGCTGGAGCCTAACATTCCATGGCAAGGAAAACTATGCTGCCATTAGTAAGAGGCTGTGCGTGACGACCTCCTTCCGGGACGCGGCGGCCGCAATTTCCCGCCCCACTGCACTCAAATTAAGTGCGGAGTTTCGCAGGTCTTACAGTAGTGGAGTTCCGCTCACAAAAGTTCCAGAGGCGAATACCCCGCTGACAGAGGAGAATTATGAAGCTCGCTGGCTTACCATCCAGCATGACCGACTGGTCAACAGTACCCTCATCCGAACACCCCGGCGAATCCGGAAGAGCCACCATCCGCTCGCGCCAGTTTGGAGAAATTCAGCTTCGGATGGTCGAATACAGTGCATCGTACGTTGCCGACCACTGGTGTCACAAAGGCCACCTCACCTTCGTTGTTGCAGGACAAATGGTCATCGAGCATGAGGACGGCCGGAGTTTGACAATTCCGGCGGGAACAAGTTATCACGTCGCTGACGACGACGGCCGCCCCCACCGCGCCCGTTCCGAAGGTGGAGCAACCGTTTTCATTGTGGATTGATCGAGTTCCAGACAGATCCGCATCAGTCATCCACGATCAACGGCGTATGCCCCGGTCGTTCCAACGCGTAGATGCCATGCTACAAATATGAAGCTCACAATCGAACTGGACCGCGAAATCGACGGCCGTTGGATTGCAGAGGTGCCTGAGTTGAACGTGCTCCTATACGCTGAATCGAAGCAGGATGCCATTCAACGAGCTCAGTCGGCAGCGCGCGAGATCGTTCTCGACCGAATCGCCCACGGCGAGTTGCCTCCCGGCCTTCAACCTCGATATAAGTAACGACGAAATCTGCGCGCTTCCCCGCTCGCCCCCCTTGGCGTTCGCCGTCGGACGGGAACAGGATCTACCAGAACCGGTGCGTGCCTGAATCGACGATGTACCATAATCCGCCATCCTCCGCCAGCATCGGCGGGTTCGGCAATCGGAGCTGGTCGGTCACCGATGCAAAAGCGACGGACCTCAGCGCAACCTGCCGTTGCTGCCGGTCCCGCCATAATATGATGTCGATATGCTGCTCAGGCACGTGTCCACTATGTGTCTTGTATCCGTCCTCATGACCAGAGCGCCCGCCCAGGAAGTTCGTCCGCTAACGTTCGAAGTGGCCTCAGTGAAGTCGGCGAGCCCGAATCAGAATGCCGTCGATTTTGAGGTCTCCCCGGGCGGACGGTTGCGGATTACGAACCTGACGCTTGCAGAGATGATTCGCGAGGCGTATCAGTTTAAGTATTATCAGGTGTCGGGCGGCCCGGCGTGGCTGGACACGGACCGTTTCAATGTTGAAGCGAAACCTGCCGGGCAACCGGCTCGGAACGAAGTGATGGCGATGTTGCAGGCGCTGCTTGTGGAACGCTTCCAACTCAAGGTACGGCGTGAGACGCGTCAGGGCAGCGTGTATGAACTTCTGGTCGCGAGCCGCGGGCCGAAGCTCAAGCCGTCTACCGCGGACAACTCGTTCCTTAGACTGAATCGCAACACGCCTCCCGATCTGCCGGGGGTGAGTTACACGATCGTCGGCCAGAAGGTCTCGATGGCCAAGCTCGCGGACGATCTGATGGGATACTTGCAGCGGCCGGTGGTGGATCGCACCGGCATCAGCGGTGAGTTCGATTTCAAGATTGATTACGCGATCGAGGGCCACTCAGAAACCGGTCCGTCCATTTTCACCGCACTTCAAAATCAGCTTGGACTAAGACTGCGTACGGCGAAAGGTCCGGTGCAGAACCTGGTGGTGGAGAAGGCGGAGCGGCCGACCGAAAACTAGCAGCCTGAGGACATTGAGAAGGCTGCTCTGACATTGGAGCCATCCCCTTGATAACGATACCAATGTCCTCGCGCGCGTAGACCGTCTGGAAGAGGCGCCCGCCGCCGCTGCCAGGGAGCAGCACTCGCCCTTCTCAAACGGAATCTCGGCGAGTCGCCCGATCTCGATTGGATTGCCGTGTCGGAATGATGCATTCGCAGCGGCCGTTCTTCCAAATAGTGAGACTTTATGGCGCGGTTGTCAGGGTTTTTACGCTTATGGTATTGAGCGTCTGGCCCGTCGCTATCTATAAGGGAGTGCTCCTTGACGGATACCTTCCAATCCGGACTTCGACGCAAGGATTGAACCTCATGACTCAACCAACCATCCCGGCCGTCCTGGACCGCCCTCGGGAACGCCGGCAATTATCGGAATTCTTCGCGTTCGACGGAGATTATGTGGACCGCCTGACCGGGAGCGACGTTGAGACCGAGCGGCATTTCGTCGGTTATTTTTCGCCATTGCTCCTGATGAAATTGAAGCAGCGGCTGCGGTCGCAGGATCAACTGGAAGACCTGCGGCAGGAAGTCTTCCTACGCGTGTTCCGATCGCTGCGACAAGGCACCGGCTTACGGCGTCCGGAATGCCTGGGCGCGTATGTGTCTTCCGTCTGCAACCACGTGGTGCTGGAGTACTTACGAGACACGCGCAAGCTCGAGCGTAGCGAGGAACGCGTCGAGGAACAGCGCGATCCGGGCGCCGGCATCGAACGCGAGCTGGTCAACGAAGAGCTGAGACGCCAGGTGCGCAACCTGCTGAATGGAATGACACCGAAAGATCGCTTTCTGATTTGCGCCATCTTTTTTGACGAGCGTGACAAGGACGAGGTGTGCCGCGAGCAGGGCGTGCGACGCGACTACATGCGTGTGCTGCTTCATCGCGCCAAGCAGCGATTTCGCCAACTCCTCGCTGAAACCCAAGCAGCCGCCACTCCAGTGGCTCACCGCTCGAATGTCCGCGGAGCTTACCAGCACAGGCACGCTACCAGATGCTGACGTTTTTGCAGTGTCCCTCGGCCTACGCTTCCTGTTTCCTCAGGCCATCGCCAGGATCTTGTCCAGCGCTGCGGAAACCTCTCTCAACTGGTCGGGCTGGCCGGGATTTCTCCCGATCTCCGGCGAAATGGGTCCGTTGTAACCGGTCTTGACCAGTGCAGCCATCACAGCCTTCCAATTCACGTCGCCTTCCAGGAGATCCGCGCCGCGCGCCGGTTCGCCGCGGCTCGGCCAGTTTATAATCCTTGAAGTGGATCCGCCGGATACGTTTTCCAAGAGTGAGAATCCAATCCTCCGGATATCCGTAAGGCATGCAGTTGCCCGTATCGAAATGGGCTCCCACCGAGTCGCTGTGGAACTGGTCCACGAAAGATCGCATTTCGAGCGGGCTCAAGAGGAACTTGTTGGAGACGTTCTCCGGGTTCAGGGAGACTTTGGCGCGTTCCGCATCCGGGACCACCTTGGCTAACTCCGCGGTGAAGCGGTCCCAGGTTTCCTGAGAACCGTATTCCAATCTGGCGCCGTTGCCGAGGCGCACCGCGTAAAGAAGCACCGCGCCGCAATTCATGTCGTTGGCGATGGCGATGGCCCGGCGGATCGCCTCCACGCCGCGAGCCCGCACCTCCGGGTCGGCGGCATTGAGCGGGTTTTGATGGAGAGCTTCCGAGACCCAAAGCGTGACGATGCGGATACCGGCCTTGGCGGCAACATCCGCCATACGGCGCGCATCGTCGCGGCTGATGTCCAAGGGGAAATCCGGACCGATCGAGAGTTCCATGGCGTCGAAACCCGCCGACCGTGCTTGCGTGAAGCATTCGGGTCGAGGCATCTCTTTCGGGAAGATGACGGAGCAAATTCCCTTGGTCAACCGCGGGGAGGACTGCGCGCCGGCCGAAAAGGCCGTGCGCCAACGGAGCGGCAAGAATTTGTCGACGGGTCATGCGTGAAAGTATGTCAGATCCAACCGCCGCCGGCCAGAAGACTCGCCGCCGCGAGATTCGATGCTAACCCAAACCCGCTCGCTGACCGGTCTGTGAAAAAATCTACGTGCGCCGTCGGCGCGTCTGCTCTTGCGCCTTCGCCTGCCCGTGCTACCCCACGCTCACTTGACGCTGGGGGCTCGGATCAGAGCCCCGACCGTGAGGGAGGGGTAATGCTGAAATGGGCCGATGTCCCGAACCTCGCCAGGAACGGCAATCCCGAGTTTGAGCATAAGGTCGTGAAGACCGAAGCGGAGTGGCGCGCGCAGTTGAGCCCGGAGCAGTATCGCGGCAACCGGCAATCCGGAACGGAGCAGCCGTTCCATTCGCAGACGTGCAGCCTGTTCGAGCCGGGAATCTATTCCTGCCTGTGCTGCGATACCGTTCTCTTCGACGCATCTGAGAAATTCGAATCCGGCACCGGCTGGCCGTCTTTTTAGCCAGCCGATAGCGCCCGCCGTCATCGCCTACCGCTTCGATGGCCCTGCCTTCTTGAAGCGGGTCGAAACCGTCTGCAACACCTACGACGCTCACCTGGGTCATGTCTTCCCCGATGGCCCCGCGCCGAGCGGATTGCGGTATTGCATGAACGCCGTCGCATTAAAGAAGGTCTCCAGAGACTGATTGCCAGAAAGCCTGGTCAGCCCGAGCTGCTTGGAGCATCGTCTTCACGCCCGAATGGCGGATCGCGGGAGGTTCGCTGCACGGCCTGCTGTACGCCCGTCCGTCAGGAACCGAGGCCTCAATTTCCTGCCTCCGTTCAAAATCTGAAAGATAGGGTAAAACTTCAGAGATCATCGGTGATAGGTGGCGATAGGGAAAAGCCGACTGCCGAACGGGACCGCCAGTGTTCCACTTTCCGGTATTGCCGTTTCGTCCACGATATCTGCTCGTTCAGTATTCATTTTGTTCGTCAACAGCTGCTTTTGGACCAACGTTTCACCACTAACGCGACCACCTGCGGGGTGATGGCGCCAGTTCCGATGCGGCCATGGCGATCAATTGACCGAACGGCGGTGCCGGTGGCAATGCCCGACACCTCCAGCCAACGGCGGTAGGCCCGATCTGGGCAGGTTGGGGTTGGAGCCGAAAGGGATGCCCGCGTTTCGCCCGGCGCCTTCGGGATCGGTCTGGCTCTTACGCAAGAGCACGCTCAGGCTGCCGGAGTCGCACCTCGCACTATACGCGGAGTGGCCCGTGAAGGCGCGAATACGAATTATTAAAGTATTAATTGACAGCATCCAGCGCAAGGCGTATGCTACAACTATTAATTCCTTAATGGAAGGAGGCCGGCGCGTGGCCAGGACGAAATCCAGCAACTTGACGGACGCCGAATTGCGGCTTATGGAGGTCGTTTGGGAGAAGGGCGAGGCAACTGTCGCCGAGGTGGTGGCAGGATTGCCGAAAGGCGCTCCCCTAGCCTACTCCACGGTGCTCACCACGCTACGGATTCTGGAAAACAAAGGCTACCTGCAGCATGCCAAGGATGGACGGTCGTTTGTCTATCGTGCCATTGTGAATCGCGAGCATGCGCGGGAGAATGCGCTCACCCACCTGCTGCGGCGGTTCTTCGAGGACTCGCCGGAACTGCTCATGCTGAACCTGATGAAGGGCGGAAAAATTGACGCCCGCGAACTGGCGCGCCTGCGCAAGCGTATCGAGGAGGACAACTCATGAACGCGATTCTGCAGGCTATGGTCAACAGCGCCATCGTGAGTGCCTTGATGACAGTGGCGGTATGGCTGGGAATGCAGGTTGCGCCTCGCCGGCTGAATGCAGCCACCCGTTATCTGGTGTGGTGGGCCGTACTGGCGATTGTGGTCCTCATGCCGCTATGGTATCTGCCGGAAGGTCTGTTCCCTCGCACAGTGACAAGCTCTCCGCGACCGGTCAGGGTGACGCTGACCACACCTACGGAGATCACGGGACCGGCCAGTCCCGCGCCACGCACCGTCGCGACCAAACTTACGACGCCGCTGCCACTCCCGCGCTTCCCCTTGAGGATTGCGGCGGGAAGCGTTCCGCAGTGGGCCGGGGCGGTTTGGGCGGTCACGTGCCTGACGATGCTGCTCCGGCTGGCGATCAGCTGGGTGGCGCTCCGGCGTCGTAAGGCTCGCGCCATGGAGGCTCCGGCGTCTCTGTCCGCGCGCCTGGATGGCTGGCTTGTGCAATGCGGATCTTCACGGCGGCAGGTGCGGGTCGCGGTGTCGGCCGAAATTGCGACCCCGATGGTGGCGGGTTTGCGCTGCCCTTGCATTTTGTTTCCCGCTACTCTTCTCAGGGCTCTGGATGAAGCCGAATTGGACCAGATCGGCCTTCATGAGACGGCGCACGTGGCGCGCGGCGATGATCGCGCACTGGTCGTGCAGCGTATCGTCGAGGCGCTGCTAACGCCGTACCCCTTGGTTCGTTGGGTCGCACGCCGCATCGATCTGGAGCGGGAGATTGCCTGCGACGATTATGTGCTGCGTACAGCCGGTAACCCCCGGCCGTACGCTGCGTGTCTCACGCGGGTAGCCGAACTCACAGGCATGGTTCGCGGCTCGGTAGTTGCGGTCGCGGCGACCGACGAGCGGTCGCACCTTACCAGAAGAGTCGATGTGCTCTTGGACCGATCTCGTCATACCGGAACGCGACCTCTGAAAGCGCGACTCGCGGTTGTGGTTGCCATTATAGCGGGCCTTTCGTTGGTTGCTGCCCGCACGCCCGGGGTAGTTGCCTTCGCCGTTCCGATAGCGCGGGAGTTTGCACCGGCTCCGTCTGCCGAGCGTGCGCCGCGGTCGCAAGCAGGCGTTTCGCCTCCGCCGCCTGCCCCGCCAGGGCCGGCGCCTCAGACACCCCCTCGCGCTTCGG
Organism: uncultured Solibacteraceae bacterium; assembly: GCA_963792055.1. Lineage (GTDB taxonomy): Bacteria > Acidobacteriota > Terriglobia > Bryobacterales > Bryobacteraceae > Solibacter. The sequence goes on from CAWBUV010000016.1 coordinate 940,537, forward strand.
CGCCACGTGCGAGCCGGCCGGAGAGCCCGGCGCTCGTGTACCTCCCGGTGTCTGTCCGAGACCCGCGCAGTCGCGTGGTCACCGGTTTGGACAAGAGCGAATTCCGCCTCTTCGAGGACGGTGTGGAGCAGGAGATCGCGCAGTTACACACGGGCGATGCGGCGGTTTCAGTGGGTCTGGTGGTCGATACCGGCAGCAGCATGGGCACGATGTTCGCCCAGGTGGACGAGTCAGTGCGACAGGCCGTCAGCACCGCAAATTCCGCGGACGAATTCTTCGTCGTAAAGTTCGACCAGGAGGCGAACCTTGCCGTCGGCCTCACAGGCGGCGCCGACCAGGTGCAGCGCCCGAGCGGAGCCAAGGCGCGGTCTCAAAGAGAAACCGCGATGTTCGACGCCGTCAGTCTCGCGGCGCGCCAGATGCGGATGGCGCACAATTCCCGGAAGGCCATCCTGGTGATCGCCGGGGCCGCTGCCGACTCCCCCAACACCTACCCGGAATCTCAGCGTTCACTGGAACGGAACGTGATCGCGGAATTCGTCCAGGGCAATGTGACAGTCGACACATGCAGCAATGAGCCGCCGGCGGGGTTCCTGGCCGAGCTCAGCGGGCAAACCGGTGGCCGTCACATCACGGCCGGCGGCGACCCTGCCGCTCTAGCCCAAATAACTACCCGGTTCGGTATCGAACTGCGGAGCCTTTACGCGTTAGAGTATATACCCCGTAATCCGGCGCGCGATGGCGCCTATCGCAAGGTTCAGGTCGAGCTTGTCACGAGGCCCGGATTGCCACCTCTGACGTTGGACTACCGGCCCGGTTATTACGGGCCGCGGCGTTGAGCTGATCAGACTCCTGAAAACGACCACCTGACCGTGGTCATCCGCATGAAGCGTTCTCAGCCGGCTGGCTGTAATCGGACACGTGCGTCCGCTAATAATCGTACCTGACCAAAAGCAAAGCGAGGAGGATTCTATGGACTGCGTCGCTAGGCGCCTTCCGAGCGAAGGCGCGCGAAAACGGATGGTATTGGCTGGTTTTGTGACTTGGTCGCCCGTCGTCTGGACATGCGCGCTGTGGGCCGCCGCGACCATGGGCCTCGCCCTGGCGCAAGGGGTGAGCAACTACGCGTCAGTCAGTGTCGCATGCGTCGAGCTGAACCAGACCGTCATGACTCAATTAGCAAGCGGACAACTCACCCAGGCTGAACTCACGATGTCCGCGGTCTTAGCCGCAGGCGGCGATCACGCCCAGAATTCGTGTGCCGGGCTTGTCCTAAACAATGTGGCAGCATGGATGTCTATCTCGGGTAGGATCGCCGATGCTGAAAGATTGGCCGAACTATCTGTCCTGACTCTGGAGAAGACGTACCCTCCGAACGATGTCGTGTTGCTACCTCCCCTCCACATTCTCGCGGCCGTCAGGTTCGAACAGGGCAAGATGGCAAGGGCCCGGGAGGCCTTCAAAAGAATGCAGTCGATTCAAATCGAACGGCCACGGGATCGAGCTCTCGTTCATGGGATGGCAGCGGCGTTATTGCAGGGGGAGCGCAGGCTACCGGAGGCTGAGGCCGAATACATCGCATCCCTTCGCGCCTGGGAGGAGGCCGACCGGGGTGAGACGGCGGAAGCAGGAGCTGTCTTCAATAGCCTGGGATCGCTTTACGTCGAAGAACAGCGGCTAACTGAAGCTCGGCGAGCGCTGGACCGCGCGCTCACAATTTTCAGTCGTGCGCAGGATGCCGTTCCGATGGACCGCATCAAACTCCTCAGTGTTCGCGGTGTGCTGCTCGCACGTCAGGGCGATTGGCGAGAAGCGGAAAAAGACCTCCAGGATGCGCTCTCGATTTCAGATCGCGAGCCATGGGTACATTCGGTTGTCCTTCGATCGCTTTTGACCACCTATGCATACGTCCTTCGCAAAAACCATCACGGCCGGGAGGCCCGTTCCATCGAAGCCCGGGCAGCAGCGCTTCAGACCGATCGCACAACGGCTACGATCGTAGACATCACCGAACTGCTCCCCAAAACAAAGCCGGCGAAGAGGTAATGCAACGCGCGATTCAGCCGCTTGGCCACCCTTCGGACAAGTTCCGGCCTTCCATACGTCCCACACTGGGCTGTTGACGCGCTTTACCGGCCAATCTGTGCCCGAGTTGAGCGTTAGCTGGGGCCGAGGCCCTTTGCCACGGTGATGATTTTGGTGAGGCGGTTGGAGAGCCGGTCAAGGCAGGTGCGGGTAGGGCCATCTGGCAGGGTGCGGCGGAACATCTCCAGCACATGTTGAGCGCCGGATAGCGCGTCGATGACGCCGTCAAGCCCGGCTCGAAGCGAGGCGACTGAAGGTTGGGCTGGGGTGTCAGATGTCGCGGCTTTGAGCGCGCCAGTTCGAATTCGCGTTTGAGATCGGTCAGCGTCACGTCCAGGTAGCGCATGGTCATGTCTGGATCGACGTGACCGAGTAGATTCATCAGCGCTGGCAAGACTGACGCCGGCCCGAAGCATCTCAGAGGCGTAGGTGTGCCGGAATTGGTGCGGGACGATGCGAGTGAGAAAGACCGATGTGCATGACAGACCTGATGGAGATAATCGCGGAGCTGTCGAATGAGCGCCTCTTTGCTACGCGGGCGAGGCAACAGGAAGCCATCGTCGGGAAGTTGTTCCAGCGAACGAAAGAAGCGCAGCCGCTGGACGAATTTGCAAACGAAGGGATCCACCGGGACCAGCCGTTCGGTTTTCAGTTTGCCGAGCGGGACATGGACGGCCCACTGGTTCGGACCAGTGGAACGGAGGCAATCCGAGGCCAGATCGGCGCATTCGCCGATGCGCATGCCGGTGTGGCGGATCAGCAGGAAGGCATTCGCGCCAAGATCGTTGCGGCGGAGGAACTCCTGCTGCAGTAGTTGATCCTGTTCGGGGCTGAGCGGACGCGGAAGTCTGTACGGAAGGCGCGGGATGTCCTCGCGGCGGATCAGATGGGCGAGTTCGGGAAGATCGTTGATCCACGCCAGTTCATGAAACGTCCAGCGCAGCGCAATCAGCAGGTTGATATAAGAATTAGTTGTCAGCGCCGGTGTTTGGGAGCGTCGACAAGACATCCACCCGAGGACGTGGGGATCGCGGCGGAGTTGCGTGAGCGACCTGACGCCGGGATATGTGGCACCGAGATAAGTGAGGAAGTTGCGGACGGTCCCGTGGTAGTGCCGAACCGTGTCAGGATTCAGCGCGGCGCCGAGCGACTCGACGGCGCGGTCGAAGAAATCAGCCAACGGATGTTGAAGCGGAGGTCGTCGTGCGCGATTCATGATCGAATTCCGGGAACTGGCCGAATATGCTGGGCTACGGCGCGCGCGTACTCGAGGTAGACGTCTTGCGGAGTGACCTGCACGTACAGCAAGGTGGTTTGGATATCGGAATGACCCATCAAGCTGCATGAGCGCGGGCAGGCTGACGCCGGCCCGCACCATGTCGGAGGCGAACGTGTGTCGAAACCGATGGGGATTGGCGAGTTTGATGCCGGTGGTCTGACGATGGTAGCGAAACAAGGAACGCAACCCGGCAGGAGTCATGCGCGTTCCGCGCGCCGGTCCTTTCAGCGAAACGAATAGTGCGGCAGCTACAAGGATCGGGCCGTTCCAGCCGCAGATAGTGATCGAGCAATTGAATGGTCTCCGGAGCCAGCGGGGAGAAAGCGGAGTTTGTTGCCTTTGCCGCGAACGCGCAGCTGGCCTTCGGAAAGCAACAGTCGTCCGGATTCAAAGCCAGGACTTCGGCCGACCGCAGCCCTTGCAGGAGCATCAAGCCGACGATGGCCAGGTCCCGGGCGGTACGGAAACTGGCCCAGAAGCGCGCCACCTCATCCACCGATAGCGGCACGATGCAGCGTTTGGGCTCCTTCACCCGCAACCGGCTCACGGCCAGCGCGGCCGGCCCAGGCCCATGGGCCTGCGGTGTAAAAAGAATTGATGAAAGCCGCGGGCGATCTGGCAGGGAGCGTCGGGGAACTCGTTGCGAAGGGCACGATCGGCCATGGCGACGCGGGCGTTGATCGTGGAGCCGGAAGGCCGTGGTTCCTGAGCGGACTGAAAGCGGATATACTCCAGCAGCGTCGATTCGGTAAGATCGCGTTCCGCAACGTCGCCGGTATGATGAACACTCTGCCCACCAGCGGACAAAGTGCAGCAGGTTGTAAGCGTAGAGTACGCAGGCTCTTGTCCGCCAGGCGGCGCACGTACTCGCGATCCAGGTAACGATTGATCCAGCCGACTTCGCGGCCCGTCTTCTGTTCGACGACGCGAACTGGACTTTGCGCTCGGTTGGAGGTGGCCTGGTCAATGACGTGGAATTTCATGGCTGAGCGGCCTCCAGCAGCGACTGGAACTGGCGGGCATCACCGCCCTGGACGAAGAAGCTGTTAGGATCGTGGCCCTCGGGCAGCGAGACCAGTGCGAGCAGTGATGCCTTGTTCCCGGAGACGGTGTGACTAGATCCTGCGCCGCCTGTTGGCCGCTGCCATTGCCGTCGGCATCAAAGGCCAGATAGACGGTTCGGGGAGCGTCGCAGAGTTGCCGAAACTGGCGCGCATTGAGATGGGTTCCCAGCGAGCAGGTAACGTTGTGAAACCCGGCCTCCCAAAGACGGCGTAGTCGAACAGACCCCTCGACGAGAATCACTTCCGGATACTGTCGGACTTGCGTCCCAAGCATACAAGCCACCCTTAGGGCCCGGTAAGAACCGGTGCGGCGGTGCCGCGGCCGAGAGGCTGCGGCCATAGAGATTGCCTTCCAGCGGAAAGACGATGCGACGCACGTAAGCGTCGTATCCCGCGCCGGTTACCAGACCGGCCTGATGCAGAGCCGGCAAGGAGTGGCCCAACTGCGTCAGCCAACCTCGCAGGCAACCGCCAGGTGCGTAACCGATCCGCATGTGCTCGATCGTCGTCCAGGAGCGGACTCCGCGTTGGTACAGATAGGCAACCGCCTCGCTGTGGCGGTGTAACTGAATGCGATAGAAACGTGCGGCTTCGTGCAACAACGGTGCTCCAACCGCGCCATTGGCGCAGCAACGCCAAGGCTTCCGGGAACTTCACCTGGTGATAGAGCTCCGCGAAGCGAATCACGTCTCCGCCGCGGCCACAGCCGTAGCAGTAGAAGAGATCTTTGTTGGTATCCACCAGGAAGCTGGGTTTGTGATCTCCATGCAAAGGACACAGCCCCATCCATCGGCCACCGCTGAGGGGCCGCGCCGGGCTCCAATCATGCGCCTGCAGATAGCCCATCAGCGGAATCTGCTGTTTCAAGTCGTCGAGAGCTTGGCGATTCACGGACTTCTTGCCTCGATCGGCAGAATACGGCAGAGCGCGCTGAGATCCCAGGCAAGGATGGTGGGCGCCCGTAAAAAGTGCTCGCCGATGGCTCCGGCCTTCACCCAGCAGCACACGCTGAGCAGTCGCCGTTGTGCCCATCGGCGCAGAGTGGATGGATCGGGCAAGCGCGACGGATCTTTGCAGTGCGGCGCAGCTTGCTCGACGGAATCACCGGCGGCGATGCACTCGCAGGCCTGCTGCCGGCAACGCAAGGTGAAATGCCCGGACGGCGCCAGCCAATCGGGCAAGATCGTGAAGGTCTTGCCGCATGGATGACAGATTCCGCGCCGCACCCAAATGCGTTCGTGCCGGTCATCGTGGGCCTGGCGGAGTCGCCGTCCGTGGCCGATGATCGTGTCGCTCCGGCAAACCGGACATTGCCGCGGCAGAAGGTCCAGCGGGATCACCCCGGCTCGATGTTGTCTTTCGCCTCTGGCAGTGCGATAAAGAGAATCACGGCTGGCGTGAAGGCCCGCCGCTGACCGTTCTCTGCCAAAGTTTCGATCTGCTGGCCGGGCCTTCACCCTCCCGGCAAATCAGTTTCGAACGAAAAAAGAATACTGCTTTACGACCGGCCGCCGCGAGCCCCTCACACCGCAACATTGGCCGGTAATCTTGCGCCAACCGGAAGTAACGGCATGAAACAGGGCCGCCCGCACCCTGCCTCGTCGCCAGTGGAGGAAGAGTGGCGTTATCGTCCATTACCCAAATTTATGATGGGGCCGAATGCCATTAATGGACGACGCCGTTTACTCGCCCTCTGCCGCCCCTTCGGGCCTAGTTGTGTCGGCGAACGGGCCAAAACAGAGGGCGTGTAAGGCAGCAATCGCCCCAGCGACATGACTCCGCCAGTGTGTCTCGAATGACGACCGCCAGTGCCACACGGCGACGCTGACGGCACTTGCCCCTCCGCCATCTATTGCGGCCACTCCGGGCTCGAGATCGCGCCAGATGTCCGCGAGATCATCGGAAAGAGAGCCAACAACCAGGTCTGGCTTCTTCTCTTCCAATGGTTCGAACACTACCCAGTAATAGTCCCTGGTCAGCTGCCGCCCAACCGCCTCTCTTACAGCCCGCCAAGCTTCGTGATCGATTCGCTTCAGCAGATCTGCAGTCTGAGGCTCGACTTCCTGTAGAAGCAACCCTGCCTCGTAGAGGCGAAGCAACCGTGTCAAGCACGACTGCGCGAACATCCAGGAGTTGGAAGGTGTGTCCCCTTCGATGAATGAGCAGTAACGGCGTGCCTCCACTGCAAAGGCGTAAATCGGGTCGTCCACGACACCATCACGGCAGGTGCCCGGGGATATCGGGAGCTTCAGACAATCGCATTTCTGATTGTAGGCGAGCCCCGCCGGCCGGCGGTGGTTCCATCAAGGAAAACGCGCCGCCTCGCGCAACATCCATGCCCGATATCCTCCGCAACCGTAACCAAACATTCTATTTATATCTCACCTC
>CAWBUV010000017.1:0-568173 GCA_963792055.1 uncultured Solibacteraceae bacterium
TTTTCTGCTCTTTTGATTCTAAAACACTTTTCGACTGGCTGCCTTCCGCATTTAAAACGTCAGGTAAAACGTCAGGCGAGTTCCTGCACTCGATCAACGCCACGGCCGCCGGGATTGCAAAGACAATCAGAAGGGTTGGTGCCTCCTGCCAAGCCGAATATCGCTGCCGCTCGACGCCGAAGCACAAAGCGGAGAGCGCACAGAGAAGGGCAACACAGATGGAGGGTTAGTTGAGCCTCGCGGGCGGTCATTAGCGGCCGGTGGCGAAGATTTCCTTCAGTTCCTGCGGCGGTACTACTTCGAGCTGGGCGTAGGTGCAGTCGGTGGGCTTTTTGTCGGTACGCCAGCGGCGGAAGTGGGCGAGGTGGCGAAAGCGGGTGCCCTGCATATGCTCGTAGGCGACCTCAACGACTAGTTCGGGGCGGAGGGGTTCCCACGACAGATCTTTGCCCTGGCTCCAGCGGCTTTGGCCGCCGGGCATGCGGTGTTCGCCGTTGCCGACTGGATTTCCATGCTCGGCCCAGGCTTTCCAGGGATGGTCCGCGAGTGCATTCTCGCGATAAGGCGCAAGGAATTCGGTGAGTTCCTGACGCTTTTCCACGGAGAAGCTCGCGCAGACACCGACGTGCTGCAATTTACCCGCGTCGTCAAACAGGCCGAGCAGCATCGAGCCGACCGCGGTGCGATCACCCTGCTTATGCCAGCGAAATCCGGCGACTACGCAGTCGCAATCGCGCTCGTGCTTGATCTTGAGCATGACGCGTTTGTCAGACTCATAGACTCCGGAAAGGGGCTTCGCCACGACGCCGTCGAGCCCGGCACCTTCGAAGCGGCGGAACCAATCGGCGGCGACATTCGAGTCGGGGGTTGCCGGTGTGAGATGGATTGGGGGAGCGGCGGCGGAAAGCAGCGATTCCAACGCGCGGCGGCGGGTTTGAAAGGGCTCGCTGCGGAGATCGCGGTCTGCCTCACAGAGAAGGTCGAAGAAGACGACGGAGGCGGGGATGTTCTGCGACAGAAGCTTGACGCGGGACGCTGCCGGATGGAGGCGGAGTTGCAACGAATCGAAGTCGAGCCCGTGCGGTGTGGCGATCACGATCTCGCCATCCAGCACGCAGCGTGAGGGCAGATGTTTGAGTAACGGCTCGAACAACTCGGGAAAGTAGCGGTTGAGGGGCCTTTCGTCGCGGCTTTGGATCAGGATTTCGTCGCCATCGCGGAAGACGAGGGTGCGAAAGCCATCCCACTTGGGCTCGAAGATCCAGTTACCGCCGGCCGGTAGTTCGCCTACTCGCTTGGCGAGCATTGGTAAGACGGGCGGGTTGACCGGAAGATGCATGGTTTGTACCCGCCCGGGATCGTTAGAACGACAGCTTTCCGCCGAGTTGCATCACTCTGGCGCCGGTGGACGTGGAGGTGATGTTGCCGAAAGTGGCGGATTCGATATTAGCGTTTGGATTGGAGAATTCCGGATTGTTCCAAACGTTGAAGGCTTCGGCGCGGAAGGTGAAACGCATACGCTCCTTGAGCTGGAAGCTCTTGAAGAGGGACATGTCGGTGTTGAACATGTGCGGTCCGCGGAGGATGTTACGGCCGGCGTTGCCGTAGGCGAAGATGCCTTGCGCGATGTTGCCGGGGACGGCGAAGGCCGACTTATCAATGCATCCGAGGAGGTGCCCGGCGCCGCAATTGTATATCGGCGTCTTCAGCAGATCGGGACGCTGGGTGCCTTGCGAACTGGTATTGGCGGCATCGGTGTTCATGGAGAGGTTGAAGGGAGTGCCGCTTTGCAGCGTGGTGATGCCGTTGAGCTGCCAGCCACCGAACGCAGTTTTCAGGAACTTATTGGTGGTTGCGGGGATGGGAATGGCGTACATGTACGTGGCGAGGAAGCGGTGACGGATATCGAAGGGGGCGTTGCCATAATCCAGCCGCCAGTTATAAGGATTCATGGGAGTCCCGCCGTTATTAGAATCGCTGGCAACATCGAGCGCGTGGGACCAGGTGTAACTGGCCTCCACCTGGAAGCCGTGGAAGAGGCGCTGGTGGAGGGAGATCGCAAGGTGGTGGTAGTTAGAGATCAGGTCATTGGAGATGGTGCGGATCTGACCGAATAACTGGTTCGGGCGGCGCGGGTTGATGGCTCCGGGGCCGGGGAAGTAAGGCGTGTTGTTGTAGAAGCTGCGGTCCAGGTGAAGCGAGTGCGAACCGAGATACTGCACGTCGAGTCCGGTGGAGTTAGAGAGCTGGCGCTGCACGCCGAAGCTCCACTGATTCATGGTGGCGGGCGGGAGGTGCCAGTTATCGGTAATCCAGTTCTGAGAAACAGAGGTGCTGCAGCCGGCGCCGATGGGATTCTGGAGCGAGAGCGTCGGCGTGGTGGGCAGAGAGGTGCAGGTAGTGGAGTTACCAAAGGGCGGGTTGGTGGTGAGGAAGGTGAAGCTGTTCGTCTGGTTGGGATTGTAATAGATTCCGAAACCGGCGCGGATGACCGTCTTATCAGTCAACCGGTAGGCGAGACCGAGACGCGGCGCAAAGTTCTTGTGGTTTGGATCGTGGAAACGGAAGCCGGGGGAAGGCACGGTATCGGGGACGGCGGCGGTCTGTGTGGCGTTCAGCTCGCGCGCATATCCGGCCACGGAGTAGGGCACGGTCTGGAGTTCATAGCGGATGCCGTAATTGATGGTGAGGCGTTTGGAAGCCTGCCAGTTGTCAAGGACGAAAAATCCATCGCGCCACGTGGCCACGTCGCCCTGGAACTGAATGGTAGGCGTTACGAGGTTCTGCACAAAGCCGAGCATGAAATCGGCGGGCGCATAGCCGGTGAACTGACCGTTGAAGGTGAAGACACCGCGCGGGCTGTTGGCGGCGCTGCGCGAGGTGTAGAGTTTGCGGAATTCGATGCCGGCCATGATGGCGTGATTCCGGCGGATCCAACTGACCTGTTCGGACGCCTGCCAGGTGGAATCGGTCTGGAACCAATTGGTGCCGGAGTTTCCCCAGCCGGAGAACCCGCTGACGTTGAATTCCGGAGTGCCGGGGTTCTTGCCCTTGGTGTCGGCATCGAAGCCCGCGATCCCAAGTTTGGTTCCGGCATCGGCAATGCCATTGAAGTAGAAGTAATTCACGGAGTCGGTGTTGATGCCCTGCCGGCCGATGCGGAAATCGTTGACCAGGCTCGGCGTGACGGTCTGGGTATAACCGACGGTGAAATTGTCCGTAGTGGAAGGAATCTGGGCCGCGTTGTAGGGAATGGCGCTGCCGTTGGCGATTGCCTGCACCTGGCGTTGATATCGGAAGAATAGCCTGGTCTTGGAGCCGATATTCTGGTCGATGCGATCGACGGTTGCGTCGCTGGTAATTTTGGCCGGGAAGATGGTGGTGAAGTTCTGGGTGATGGCGTTCGGGTTACTGGGCTTGACGTAGTATTGCTGGAGCGAGAGCGCGATGGGCGACAGGCGGTTGGTGGGGACGATATTGCCGGCGAAGGGGGCGTTGTTGTTCAAAGGATCCTTCACGATTATCGGCGTTTGGGAAAAGTTGCCGGCGAACATCTGTTCCGTCATGACTGTGTTGTTCGCAGACAAACTCTGCCGCTTATTACGGAGACGCTCCCAGGATCCCATGAAGAAGGTTTTGTCTTTGCCGTTATAGAGCTTGGGAATGAAGACAGGGCCGTCCAACTCGAAGCCGTACTGGTTTTGGCGGAGGGCGGTTTTTCGGGAAGTCGCAGGGAGGAAGTAGCCGCGCGCGTCGAAGGCGTCGTTGCGAATGAATTCGACCAAATTGCCGTGAAGGGAATTAGTGCCGCCCTTGGTGATCATGTTGAGATGCACACCCATGTAGGCGCCGTATTGGGCGGAGTAGGTACCGGTCTGGACCTCGACTTCCTGAACGGTCTCTACCATCGGCTGAGTGGGAGAGGTGGTGATCAGGTTGTTCATGATGCTGATGCCATCGAGCGCCATGCTGTTCTGAATTTCGCGGGTGCCGGCGCCGATGAAGTCCTGGCCGGGGGGGACGCCCTGCGTACCCTTGGTGCCGGGCAATACGCCGGGGGTGGTGGTGGCCAGCATGAGAGCGTTGCGGCCATTCATGGGAAGGTCGGCGATCTGGGTGGAGGAGATGGTTGCCGAAATGGTGGCGTCATCAGTCTTGATGATGGGGGCGACGGCTTCGACGGAGACAGATTCCTGCACGGAGCCCGGATGGAGGGTGAAATCGTTACGCACAATCTGGTTGATGGTGACGACGCTTCCGGTGTGCTGAAGGCGATTGAAACCGGCAAATTCGGCGGAAATGTCGTAGGTGCCGACGCGAACGAAATCGATTCGGTAGTTGCCGTCCTGGTTGGTGACTGCGTTATAAGTGTCCAGAGTCTCCGCGTTGACGGCGGTGATTTTGGCTCCGGCGATGATTTTTCCGCTGGAATCGGAGACCGTACCGACCAGAGACGTTGTGGTCGCGAGTTGGGCGTACGCCGCACTCAGGAGCGCGAAAAAACAGGCAGAACGCGTGAAAAGGCGTTTCATTTTAAAATCCCCTTTTTAATTGAGCTAACTCTCTCAGGTTGCAGGTTGTGTGAGAGGATACCTGATTCCGGCGCAGAATTCAACTGGTGCGGGGCTTACGCGATTTAGAGGTGTTACGGGCGGTGAACGATGCTGCACTGCAGCGCGTGAGCAGGCAGATCATGACGTTCATCTGGGGTCGACCGAGTTATCGGCGATGAGGCGCAGGGCGGTGAGGCTCGGCATGAAGAAATAATCGCCGCCGCGCAGTTCCACGAATTGGGGCAGGCGCGAGCAGACCAGGGGCGGATTTTGCGGGTCGGTGGTGCCCTGGATGAAGAACCTGCCGTGACCATCGTGGTTGCCGAGCAGGGCGTCTTTGTCGCTGCCCTGGTGGGCATCGTTGCCGTACTCGATCCACTGCTGGTGAACGAACTCGAACTGGCGGAAGATGCTGGCGTTCATGACCATGAAGATGACACCGCGGTTGTCCGCGTCGCTGACAGGCTCGCCATCGGGCACGTAGTCGCCGTAGGGGAGACCGCGGCGGCTGATGCGGCGGCGATTGACGAGCTGGCCATAAAAGCCGAAGGCGTCGCGCGGGTTGACGCGGCGGATGTGTGCGCCGATGGGGCAGCGGGCGCCATCGAGATCGCGCCCGAAGGTGAAGTTCACGTTGCGGTTGGGATCGGCGGTGAGGGCAGGGTCCGGGGCGTCGGGCGAGAGCTCGATGGGGGTGCCGTCGCGCCATCGGCCGACGAATTTGGCGGCGAGCTTCTCGCGGCCCCCGCCGTAGTGGCGGCTCAATTCGTCCAGGTAGGCGCGGAACGAGGCGACGTTTTCGTGCAGTTTGCGGTAGACCATGAAGCTGCCGTTGTTGGCGAGCAGGTGGGGCACCGGCGCGACCGGAAGCTCGCCGGCTTCGTCGGGATAGCCGAGGACGAATTCGCCGGTGGCGAGTGGGACCCAGTTGCCTTCTTTGGTCAATTTGCCCTGGCCGGGCTGGCTGTGGCGCTCCACGCCTTCGAAATCTGGATTGCCGAAGCCGTCGGAGAAGCCGAAGTGTTCCTTGTTGCATGGCTTGTTATCGATGAAGATGGCGCTGGCATCCTGGGCCTGGAGCAGGCGGGCGCCAGCGGTCTGCTGCATGATCTGTTCCATGGCGGCACAGCGCTCATCGAGAGCGGACGGAGTGAGACCATGGACGCCCAGCCAGACGTGGACGGTCTGCTCGCGCCAGACCTCGTCCCAGTTTTCGCAGGCATTGCGGCCGGTATCGCAGAGAATTTCCTTGCGCGCCTTCATGCCCTGGAAGAACTCGACCGGAAAACTGAGCAAGGTGGCGTCGGGCAGCCCAAGCCGTGCGAAACCTTTGTGAGTGAAGGCGATGTTGACGGTGGACTGCGGCTTACTGTCCCAGCGCTGGCCGGTGGTGATGTGGGGAATGATCTGCCCGATGAAATCGCGGCCGGTTTCGGGGCCGGCGAGTTCCAACAACAGATAGCGGGCGAAGGGAAAGTTGTAGCCGCGAAGCACGAATCCCTGTATGTCGGCGACGTTCAGATTAACCATTTGGTTGTCCTTCGTGTTCGCCGGCGAGGGGTTGGGTGCGTACGACGGCTCCCTGTCCGCGTGCGGGCACGTGCGTACGTTCGTACTCGCCGGCCAGCGGTTCGAGCGCATGGCGCACCTTGTCCAGGAACTGGCGAAATGCCGCCTGGATTTCGGCGGGGGATCTTCCCTGATTGGACTCGATGAAATGGGCCACTCCGGATTGAACTTTGAGGGCGCGAAGAGTCTGTTGCACGGTCTTGTTGTTGACGTCGGCGAAGAAGAAGGTGGTTTCGAGCTGACACTTCTTCATATAGGCGGCGAAGGCAGCGGCATCCTGGATGCCGGGGTAACCGACGCAATGCTGCCAGACGGCGTGCACTTCATCCGGCGCGTCGCGAACCATACTGGCGAGGTAGGCGTCGAGATCGCCATCGAAGTTGGTTTCGAAGACGAGGTACTTCGACTTGAGGTGTTCCTCGCGCGCGGGAGTGCCGACGAAGACTACGTCGTCCATCACGACGAGGCGGGCGAGATGAGTGCTGGAGATCCTGGCGAACGGACTGCGGTGGTCGCGGGGAAGACTGGCGAGATAGTCGCGGATGGCACAATCGTGCGAAACGTCGCCAGCAGGGGCGTTGATGATGGGCGAAAGGATGGTGAGTCCGTAAACGTTTCCATTCTGGTTTGGCATGGAAGTTATGCGTGATCAAGTGCCGACGGGACCGATGCCGGTAGCGCCGAGATCCGCCTGGACCTGAGTTACGAATTTCAGGTAAGCACCGCCGAAATCGGCTGGGGTCATGTCCTTGCTGTTCCGCGCAAAGTCTTCGAGGGCGGCATTCACTCGATGGGCGGCCTTCACGTCGTTGGCGGTAGCACGAGGGTAGGCGACGTAGTAATAGTCTGTATCGAATTGTACTAAAGCAATGTAACGTTTGAAGGCGGTGACGGGACGAGAGCCGGGAAACTTAGCACTCCAGCGCCAGATGAGGTTCAAGCCGTTAGAGAGGACGTCGGCAAAGGCGTCGATGTATTGGTTCCAGGTGCCATTGAAGTTACTAAAGAAGAGCAGGTAATCGTAATGCAGGTGCTCTTCGGGCTGCTTTTCGGAGAGGCGCGGAAATTTGTGACGCTTGACGACGACCCAGCGGGCGAAGTGGATAAAAGATAGGTTGATCAGGTCGGCCTGCAGCGGCTTGACGTGGCCCAGTATGAAGAAGATGAGCTTGAGAATGGGAGTGTAGAACGCATTCATCGGAGTGATGGCGTTCATCGCATAGGTCTTACCGTTGATGTTGGTCACAGCGAGTTAACCAGGATGCGCCCAATATACACCATGGGATAAGGGGCGGTCTACAAACGAAGGGGAATACCGGAGGCCGGCAATGGCGGCGGGCGAAGCACCGTAAACTGGAGGGATGTCCCCGGCCATACTGGTGCGCGATCTTCGAAAATCGTACGGGCTTAAGTCTGCCGTGGATGGCGTCAACCTGGAAGTCCCGCGGGGATCGTTCTTCGGGTTCCTGGGACCTAACGGCGCGGGAAAGTCGACGACTATCCGGATGCTGACGGGATTGATTCCCTCGGATGGCGGGAGCATAGAGATCCTGGGGTTCAAGCTTCCCGGGGAAGAACTGGAGATCAAGAAGCGGATCGGGCTGGTGCCGGATGAATCGCTGCTGTTCGACCGGCTCACCGGCGTGGAGTTTCTGGAGTTCGTGGGGAGGATGTACGGACTACCGAGGCCGACTGCAAGGGAGCGGGCGGGCGAGCTGATGGAACTGTTCCAACTGCAGGCGGACCGGAAGATCATCGGCGAGTACTCGAAGGGGATGCGGAAGCGCGTCGCCATGGCTGCGTCGTTGATCCACCACCCTGAGCTGTTCCTGATGGACGAGCCGTTCGAGGGCGTGGACGCGGTGGGCGCGCGCCTGATGAAGGACATTTTGACGGACCAGGTGAAGCGCGGCGCCACCATCTTTCTGACGACGCATGTGCTGGAAGTGGTGGAGCGGTTGTGCGACCGGGTGGCGATCATCAACGAGGGGCGCATCGTGACGAGCGCGGCGCTGAGCGAGCTGCGGGCGGGCGGCGAATCGCTGGAGGACGCATTTGTGAGGCTGGTGGGCGCGGAGACTCAGACGGGCCGGCTGGAGTGGCTATGATCGAGGCGATTCTGCGCGCTCAACTGCTGAGTATGCGGAAGGGCGGCCGCGGAAGGGTGTTCAGCGTAATCACCGGCCTGTTGTGGTACGGGCTATGGGTGGTGGCGGCATGCGCAGCATATCTCGGCGTATCGGCGGCTTCCGCTGAGAAGCTCCGGTTGTTGCTGCCGTTGGGGGCGCTGGCCGTGTGCCTGTACTGGCAGGTGATGCCGATTCTGTCGGCCAGCATGGGATCTTCGCTCGATATGCGGAAGCTGATGGCGTACCCCGTGCCGCACGCGAAGTTGTTTCAGGTGGAGGTGCTGCTGCGGCTGACTACCGGGCTCGAGATGCTGATGGTGCTGACCGGGAGCGTGGCCGGCCTGTTCCACAATCCAGCCAGCGTGGGATGGCTGGGACTGCCGGCGGTGCTGATCTACATCGCGTTCAATCTGTTGCTGGCCAGCGGCACGCGCAGTCTGTTGGAGCGGCAACTTTCCAAGCGCAAGGTTCGTGAGTTTCTGGTGTTCGTGATTTTCATGTTGTGGATGCTGCCGCGATATTTGTTTGCAAGCGGCCACCGGCCCCACCTGACGGGCGGTTGGGTGACAGTGATGCAGAATGTGGCTTGGCCGTGGACCGCGGCCGCGTGGGCAGCACTGGGGCGCTCCGAATTCCCGGCGCTGCTTTCACTGGTGGGCTGGACACTCGTGGCAGCGTGGTTCGGACGCACGCAGTTCGAGCGCAATCTGCGATTCGACGCGGTGGCAGCGCAGGCCACGCCGCAGACGAACGGTGTTTCCGCGATGCAGGCGGCGGCCGAAACGTTCTACCGTTTTCCGGCAAGGTGGCTGCGCGATCCGATGGGAGCGATCGTCGAGAAGGAGCTACGGTCGCTGGCGCGCACGCCGCGATACCGCATGGTCTTCGTGATGGGCTTCTCGTTTGGCTTGATGGTGTGGCTGCCGATGATTCTGGGAGACCGGGCCGACCGCCATCCCGAGTTGTCACGTCATTTCCTGACGGTGGTCTGCGTGTATGCACTGACGCTGCTGGGGCAGGTCTCCTTCTGGAATTGTTTCGGCTTCGACCGTTCGGCAACGCTGATTTATTTCGCCGCGCCGCTGCCGCTGGTTAAGACATTTGCCGCGAAAAACGTGGCGGCGCTGGTGTTCATCTATCTGGAGGTATTCATCCTGGTGGGCGTCACCACGCTGTTCGGCGTAGGGCCGGGGGCGGCACAGTTGCTGGAAACGGTGCTGGTGATCGCCGTGTGCTCGCTCTATATGCTGGCGCTGGGCAACATCAGCAGCGTGCAGTATCCGCGCGGACTGAATCCAGAGCGCGTGTCGCAAGGCGGCGCTTCGAGCCGCTTTCAGGCGTTGATCATGCTGCTGTATCCGGTGTCGTTGCTCCCGGTATTGCTGGCGTACGTGGCGCGGTATGCGCTCGACAGCGACTTGGCATTTTACCTGGTGCTGGGTTTCGCGGCGGTGGTGGGTGGAACGCTGTACTGGATTGCGATGGAATCGGCGGTCTCGACCGCGGTGAGTCACCGGGAACGAATCCTGCAGGATCTTTCCAATGCGGACGGGCCGATCGCGAGCGACTGAGCGGGCGATTTTACTGCTTGCGTCCGCCGCGTCCGGCGGGCGGCGTCAGATCGACACCGGCAGACTTCAGGGCGGGTTGCGCGCTGACGTATTCCAATTTAGGCGTCTGGCTGGATGCCCGGCGGACACCGTCGAAGACGAAGAAGCGCACCGAATCCTCCATGCCCACGCGCCCCAGCGCAACGCCGCGATCCTTCAAGATGCCGGCGATGCGCTGGTAGGGGCTTTCGTCCTCCTGCCAGACGCGGATATCGTCGCCGACTTTGATCAATTCGCGGGCGCGCATCTCTTCGAAGCCGGGCAGGACCCAGGCAGGGTCGCCGGTCTGGGTGAAGACGACCGCGAAGGTGCGCTCACTGCGGCCCCACCGCACGCCCGTGAGGTACATCATGGCCGGGCCGGATTCCAGCACCATGGCGCGGAGGCCGAACTCTTTCATGGCCTCCTGCAATTTGGCAATACGGGCGCGGTAGGTTTCCGTGGAAACTTCGGTTGTCTGTTGTGGCATGGGGTTATCCAAAGGGCTGATCGATTGCTGGGCTCTGTTTGGTAAACATGCGCGGACCGTTTTCGGTGATGTAGAGGCAGTCTTCGAGGCGAACGCCAAACTCGCCGTAGATGACGATGGTGGGTTCATCGCTGAAACACATGCCCGGCTCGATTTTGGTCTTGTTGCCTTTCACGAAGTTGGTCCATTCGTGGCCGTCCAACCCGATGCCGTGGCCGGTGCGATGCGGCAGGCCGGGCGTCTTGTAGCCAGGTCCGAAGCCGGCGTCGGTGATGACTTTGCGAGCGGCCGCGTCCACGCTCTCGCAGGCGGCGCCTGGTTTGGCCGCGGCCAAGGCGGCATCCTGCGCACGGCGCTCGAGGTCCCATATTTCGCGCTGACGCTTCGTAGGCTTGCCGAAGACGGTGGTGCGCGTGATATCGCTTTGGTAGCCTTCGACGCTGCAGCCATCGTCGATGAGGACCATGTCGCCTTCGCGGAGTTGCTGCGGCTGGATGCTGCCGTGGGGGAAGGCGGTGTACTTGCCGAAGATGGCCATCGCGCCGCCGCCGGTGCCGAGAGCTCGGAATGCGGCGGAGATGTTGGCGCTGAGATCGCGCTGCGACATGCCTTCGCGGAGGGTGGCGAGCGCGGCTTTGTAGGCTTCGATGGTGATATCGTTGGCGCGCTGCAGGAGGGCGATCTCGGCCGGCGATTTGATCATGCGGCAACCCGCGGTCACGGGAGTCGCGCTGACCGCTTCGAGTGCCGGCGCTACCTTGCGAAGACCGTCGAAAGCGGCGAAGCGGACCTGCTCCTCAAATCCCAGGGTCCCGGTGGCGACGCCGCTATCGCGCAAAGCCTGCGCGGCTTTGGCGGGATCGGCGGGACTCCACACGGGCTCGCCTTTGAGCGGCAGGATCCACGCCTGGCCGGGTTCGCGTTTGCCGGTGAAATAGTACATGCTGGTGCCGCTCTCGAGGTAGATGGCGGACATTTTGTGTTCGCGCATCAGGCGCCGGGCCTTTTCGACGCGCGCGGCGCGCTCGGCGGCAGTGATGGGCTGGACGCCATCGAGCATGGGCTTGAGCTTACGGATGGGCTCGGGAAGGTCGCTCTGCTGCGCCGCGGCGACTCCCGCAATGGCGCCGGCCAGGAACATTCGTCGATTCATTCTTACCAGATTACCCTCAATGGGTCATGGTGTAGATAACGAAATTCACCCCCATGCGGATACCGAGGAAGGAAAATTTCTGCGGGTACCGCGGATCATCGGCCAACTGCCAGGAGTCACCGAGATCGTTATTGAAGGTGATGGCCACCATGACGCGGCCTCTGTCGTCGCGAATTCCGCGCCAGTAGGGCACGCTGCCATCGGCGCGGTAGGTATTTCCGTTGCGCAGCATGGAGCGAAAGTTGGCGACCTGATAGCGCTCTTTCACGTCGTAGGCGGTGTGAAAGATGGCGTCTTCCTCCGGGAGGTCGACGATCTGGCGGTCGGGGAAGATGGCGTGCATACCGATGAGGAAGCCGTCCCATTCGCGGGTGCCGAAGAAGCTATCGCAGAGCATGAAGCCGCCGCGAAGAAGGTACTCGCGGATCTTGGTGGCCTGGGCGGGGGTCAGATTCCAGTTGGTCGGCATGCCGACGTGGAGATAGGGCCAGTAGAAGATCTCGTCGCCGTCGTCTGGATTGACGGGCTGTTCGACGCTGCGGACATCGATGCGGGTGAGGCGGCGAATGGCGACGGCGAATGTACGATCGCCGCGCGGATAATCGACGGTCCAGTTTGTACCGCCGTCCTGCCAACTGCCGCCGCCGCGTCCGAAGCCGCCGCCTGAGGGATACATCAGGCGGCCGAGCACCAGCTCGGCAGGGTTGCGATAGTCCGGCGGAAGGGCGGCTTCACTATCGCGGCCTTCCATGGGGATGTACTCGCGGAACGGGCGCTGCGCCCACAATCCGGTAAGCAGCACGGGGAGTGTGGCAAACAGCAGACGAATTCGGTTACCTGCGGGCATCGGCGGTCTGGCTGATCGGAGTATAACAACGCATTTCGGCGGAAAGAACGGTTCGCTGTGCAAAGAAATGTTAAGCTGCTAACCGACCGTGCACCGGTGCGCGTCCTATAGATACATCTGGAGGCACGAATGCAACTTGGATCGTTAGTTTTTCGCGGCGCGGGCATTGTCTTTGCCCTGTGCACCGTTTCGGCAGTCATCGCCCAACCACCGGATTTCGGCGGGCGAGGCTTCGGCGGCGGCGGCGGCTTTGGGGGAGGCTTTGGCGGCCCTGGGGGACGCGGGGGTCCTGGCGGTTTCGGCGGTCCTGGGCAGCGCGTCAGCCTGCTGCCGAAGTTCGACAAGGACGGCAAGGGCTACCTGAACGCCGCCGAACGAAAGACCGCGCGGGAGTATCTGGCCAGCCAGCCGCGCCGCGGACGCGGTGGGTTTGGTGGTGGACGCGGGTTCGGCGGTCCGCAGACTCCGCCTGCGCCGGGCCCCAGCCTTAAGCCTTCGGCGGTCAAGTCTTATACCAATGAGCCTCTGTACGACATGCAGACCCTGCGCACGTTCTTCATGGAATTCGAAGACGCCGACTGGGAGAAGGAACTGGCGGATTTTTATCACACCGATGTGGATGTCCCCGCCAAACTCACGGTGGACGGCAAGGTCTACCCCGATATCGGCGTGCACTTCCGCGGGCAGTCGTCATACTTTTCGGTTTCCGAGGGACGGAAGCGGTCGCTCGATCTTTCGCTTCATATGGTGCACGCGGAACAGCGGCTGGGCGGATACCGGTCCCTGAATTTGCTGAACTCCAACGCGGACCCGACGTTCCTGCGCACGGCGCTGTATCAGTATGTGGCGCGCCAATATATGGCCGCGCCGAAGGCCAACTGGGTGCGGGTGGCGATCAATGGGGAGAGCTGGGGGGTTTACGTCAACACGCAGCAGATCAATTCCGATTTCACGCAGGAGTGGTTCCAGAGCACGAAGGGCGCGCGATGGAAGGTGCCCGGCAGCCCCGGTGCACGTGGCGGATTGGGCTATCTGGGCGACGATCCCGCGGCTTATAAGGGCAGTTACGAAATCAAGACGAAGGACGATCCGAAATCTTGGGCGGCGTTAATCAATCTCTGCAAGGTGCTGAACCAGACGCCTCCGGCCGAACTCGAAAAGGCGCTGGAGCCGATTCTGGATGTCGACGCCGCGCTGAAGTTCCTGGCGCTGGATAAGGCGCGATCAATAACGACGGCTACTGGGTGCGAACGAGCGACTACGGCATCTACATGGACCCGAAGGGACGCTTCCACCTGATTCCGTGGGATGCAAATGAGACTTTCCGTGAGCCGGAATCGATGGGGCGCCGGGGTGGAGGGGAGATCGCCGACGGTGCGGAACTGGATCCGTTCGCCGGGGCTTCCGACCCCACGAAAGCGCTGTTGTACCGGCTACTGGCAGTTCCGTCGCTGCGCGCACGCTATCTGGCCGACATGCGCGATATCGCGGTGAACTGGCTGGATTGGGGAAAGCTCGCGCCGATGGTGAAGCAGTTCCAGGGGCTGATCGCGGCCGATGTCCAGGCGGATACACGAAAGATTTTCTCTTCCGCAGCGTTCACGAAGTCGGTCACAGAGGATCATTTCGAGCCTGGGTATGGGCCGACGGCACCTCCTTCGATGAGCTTGAAGAGCTTTGTGGAACAGCGACGCGCGTTCTTGCTGAGTTATCCGGGAATTAAGCTTGGGGATAAGTGAGCGGAGTTGGGGCGGCGGCAAGTACGGATCGCCGCTATATACTCAAGAGGGACGACGACTCTCTGAAATGCCGGCGCAAAATACAATCTCGCGCGTGATTCTGCGGAACTACAAGAGCATACAGGAATGCGATGTTTCCCTGGGACCGCTCACTTTCCTGGTTGGGCCGAACGGAGCGGGAAAGAGCAACTTTGTCGAAGCGCTTCAATTCTTGTCGTTTGGCCTGGACACGACGTTAGAGCGTGCGCTTGATGATCGTTCTGGATTTCGCAGCGTTCTCCACACAGGGGAGGGCAACAGAAGTTCTCGAATCTCGTTTGAGATCTTCTTCGAGTTAGGGAATGAAGAGAAAGGCACCTACCTCGTTGAAATCGGAGGGCTGAAGGATGGGAGAGTCATAGTATTGAGAGAGGAGTGTGCGATTCAGTCGGCCCACGGAACCGACTGGTTTAAGGTAGAAAGCGGTGTCGTCGACAGCAATCAAAAACTGACACCTGCTGCCTCCACGGAGAAGTTGTATCTGGTGAACGCTTCCGGCATCACCGCCTTCGAGCCGGCATACCGCGCATTGACGGGTATTGTAGTTTATAGCCCCGACCCCGATGAGATCCGAGGATTCAAATCTGAGAAACGGTATAGAAACCTGGATCGAAAAGGTAGAGCTCTGGCTGAAACCATTTTTCAGCTAAACGCCTTGGAGCCGGAGCGATTTGCCCGCGTGACCGAATATCTTCGACGAATTGCCCCTGGCCTGGTAGACATCGAGGCCTTCGCTGTTGACGCCAACTACAGCCTGCGTTTTAGGTTAGATCCCGGTACCGGTATCCGTCAACAATTTCCGACCCAGAATATCTCTGATGGAACCTTGAGGGCACTAGCCGTTTTGGTTGCTTTGTTTCAGAAAAGCGACCGATACCCGTTGACACTTATCGGGCTGGAGGAACCCGAGGCGGGATTACACCCGGCTGCTGCCAGCGTGCTGTTTGACAGCCTTATCGAGGCCAGCCAACTACGTCAAGTCGTGGTTACCAGCCACAGCCCCGATCTGCTCGACAGAGACGATATACCGGAGAATTCGATAAAGGCCGTAGCGATGTGCGGCGGCCGCACTATCATCGGCGGAGCCGATGAAGCCGGAAGAGCTGCGCTGAGGGATCACCTCTACACGGCCGGAGAGCTAATGCGAATGGATCAACTCCGGCCGGAGGGTGCTCCCGACTGTGCCGATGCCCGCTGATATTTTCCACTTCGGATTTGTTATTGAAGGCAAGGGAGAAGTCGTTGCAGTCCCCCATCTGATACGCCGCATCTGCAATGAATTATTGGGTGTCTTCGCGTTGCGGACATCTTTACCTGTGCGGATAACGAAATCGAAGCTGGTCCGTGAGGGAGAATTGGAGCGCGCCATCCGACTCGCTCGCATTAACAATCACGCGCAAGGACCGGTCGTCGTGATGCTGGACTCCGACAAGGATTGTCCCGCTGTCCTTGGTCCTATTCTGAAATCAAGAGCTCATGCGATCGCTTCGCCGCACTGTGTCTCCATCGTGATTCCCAAATACGAATTCGAGACTTGGTTCTTAGCCGCGGCCAAATCGCTTGGCGGCAAGAGAGGGTTGCGCGAAGGGCTCTTGCCGCCGCCCGATCCGACTGCGATTCGCGGAGCGAAACAATGGCTGAGCGGTCACATGCCCCCTGGCAGGACGTATTCGCCCACTGTCGATCAGGCTGCTCTGGTAGCTGCAATGGATCTGCACGCGGCGAGGTCGTGCCAGTCTTTCGACCGACTTTGCCGGGAGATCGAACGACTGGTGGTGCGGTAAGAAGAACCGCAACAGAAGATTCGCGCCGGTCCTTCGTCATACCTCCAGCGTGGGATTCTTGGTGTGCCAGTCGGTCACTTGTTCGTAGGCGAGGGCGACGCGGAGGGGGGAGCCTTCGTCGTAGATCTTGCCGAGGAAACTGATGGAGCGCGGGATTTGCACCTTGGCGCCGTCGGACTTCGCGCCTTCGGTAAAGCCGCATTTCATGACGACTTGCGGATTGCCGGTCAGATTGGTGGTGGTCAACAGAGAGTTCGGCGGCATCACGAGCACGTCCCAATCGGCCATGAACTTCTCGAACTTCGCGACCAGCAGGGTGCGCGCGCGTTGGGCGCGGATGTACTCTACGGCCGGAATCAGGCGGGAGGTGCGGAAGCTATTCGGCCAGTCGCCTGGACTCTGGCCGCGCAGATTGCGTACCTGGCCGTCGCGGGTGATGTCGTCGAAGGCGGCCGCGGCTTCGGCGCTGAGCAGGAAACGGATGGTGGGGCCATCCTCGACAAATTCGGTGGGCGTCATCTTCACGCCGGCCTTGGTGAGGTCGTCGATGGCCTTGTCCCAGATCTTCTTCTGCTCTCCCTGTGCGCGGTCGAAATCCTTTTGCAGAATGCCGATGCGGAGGCTGGAGAGCGGCTTGCGCGGCTCCCAATGGAAGGGGTCGGCGCCCACGGTGCGGTCGCGTCCATCGGGGCCGTAGACCGCATTGAGCACGATGGCGCAATCTTCCACGCCGCGGCAGATCGGTCCGACCTTGTCCATGGTCCAGCTCAGCGCCATGGCGCCGTAGCGGCTGATGCGGCCATAGGTGGGGCGCAGTCCGACGGTGCCGCATGCCTGGCTGGGCGAGATGATGGAGCCCAGGGTCTCCGTGCCGAGGGAGAAGCCGACCAGACCTGCGGCGGTGGAGGCTGCCGAGCCGGCGCTCGATCCGCTGGAGGTCTGCTCGGTGTTCCACGGCGTCTTGGTCATGCCTTTGAACCAGAGGCCGCCCTGCGCCAGGGCGCCCATGGAGAGCTTCGCAATGAGGACGGCGCCGGCGTTTCGCAGGCGCTCCACCACGGTCGCGTCCTTTTCGGCGACGCGCGCCTGGTAGGGCTCCGCGCCGAAGGTGGTCAGGATGCCCTTGGTATCGAAGAGGTCCTTCAGGCCGAAGGGAATGCCGTGCAGGGGTCCGCGATAGTGGCCGGCGCGAATCTCCCGGTCGGCTGCCGCCGCCTGTTGCAGCGCGAGTTCCTCGGTGGACGTGATCAGGCAGAGCAGCTTCGGCGAGTACTTCTGCATGCGCGCCAGATACATCTTCGTGAGGTCGGTGGAAGAGATGGCGCGCGATTTGACCAGCGGCGCGAGGTCCACTACGCGCCAGAAGGCGACGTCTTCCAGATTGGACGGCGCCTTTCGGGCGGGGGTCTTGGGGATGGTGGTATCGAAGCGTTGCGGACCTTTGATAGGCTGGCGGTCCGGCAGGCCGGGGTGGAATGCGAAAGCCGGCTCGGTATCGATGGGCACGTCCGCCTTGCGCAGGGACTCATAGTTGGAGATGGCCTGATTGGCGCCGCGCAGCATCATGTCGAGTTCGGCATCTTGAAATTCCAGGCCCATGAGTTTGAGCGCGCCGACCACCTGATCTTTGGTGATGCGCATCGGCAGGTTCTGCACCGCCCTGGCCGCGGCCGCCGCGTCCGGCACCGTCGGCGGGCGGCGGAGTGGCTCCGCCGCGCTGCTGCGCATTGGCCTCGCGCGCCGCGGTGAGAATGGTGATGAGTTGGAGCCAGGTTCGCCGATCCATAAATTTCTCTTATGATACACGCCGGACTATGGTCCAGGTGTTACACTTCGCCAATCGAGCACAGGAAGACTTTATGTTTCAATTGCCTGCCCGCGCTTTCGCGCTGTTGCTGCCGGTTGGGGCGGCCATTCTGCTAGTGGCGTCGAGCCGTCCGCCGGACATCGCTTTCCAGGTCCGCATGATCGACCCCGGCGCCAATGAAACGGTGGCGGTGGCAGACCTCAATAAGGACGGTCGTCTGGACATCATCTCGCGGCGAGAACTGGTATGAAGCGCCGGCGTGGACGAAGCATCCGCTCCGCGCAGATCGAGTTCAACGCGAACTACGTGGACAATTTTACCGATCTCGCGCTGGACGTGGATGGCGACGGCTGGGTGGACGTGGTGCAGTTCGGTTACTTTTCCTCGAAGATCGTCTGGCTGAAGAATCCCGGGAAGCGCGGCGGGGCTTGGACGGTGAACGAAATCGACGCCAGCGGCCCGACGGAATTCGCCTTCCTGGTGGACCTCAATAACGACGGCAAGGCGCAGGAGTTGCTTCCGGAGTTCGACCGCGCGAACGTTCCGCTGGCATGGTTCGAATTGCAGAACGGCAAGTGGGTGAAGCACATGGTGAGTGGGCAGAGCTACGGACACGGCATCGGGGTGGGCGATATCAATGGCGACGGGCGCAACGACATCCTCACACCGAAAGGGTGGCTGGAGGCGCCAGCCGATGTGCGCGCGGCGGGCGAGTGGAAGTTTCACGCCACCGACTGGGAGCAGCACCCGATCGCGCCGGCGGGTGCCACGCCGCCAGCGGGAAGCCGCGTCAAATTCGGCTATCATGTACGCACTCGACATCAATCAGGACGGCCGCATGGACATCCTGACGACGAGCGCGCACGATTACGGGCTGATGTGGTTCGAGCAGACCGCGGACGGGCGATGGCTGCCGCATGTGATCGACAGCACGTGGTCGCAGGCGCATGCATCGGCGCTGGTGGATCTGAACGGCGATGGACATTTGGACCTGGTGACCGGCAAGCGCTACATGGCGCACAATGGCAACGATCCGGGAGAGCGCGAACCGCTGGGACTCTATTGGTACGAGTACCGTAAGGACGCGAAGGGCGCGATCGAGTGGATCCGGCACATGGTGGATTACGGCGGGCGGATGGGCGGCGGCATGCAGATCGCGGTGCAGGATCTGGATGGCGATGGAGACCTCGATATCGTGAGCGGTGGCAAATCGGGACTCTTTTTGGCGGAAAACCTGACCAAACAATCTTCACGACGTTAGCGGAAGCACCAATAAATCGACCGTCTGCCGCTACACTGAAAGTGATCGCCTATGCCAGTCGAAGAACCTGAAGTCAACGCTCCCCCCGAAGAGGCCGGTGTTCTGGAAGACTTGCCGGTCCTTACAGTTCGCGACACCGTCATCTATCCGGGTGCGCTCCTGCCGATCACGGTGGGGCGGCCCAGTTCGCTGGCGCTGGTACAGTCGCTAGGGGAAAACCGCACGCTCGCGGTGGTGTCGCAGGTGGATCCGCGCGTGGAAGCTCCGGGGCCCGAGGATCTGTTTCAAGTGGGGACGGTGTGCGTGATGCACAAGGCCATCAAGGTTCCCAAAGACAACCTTTTGTTGTTCTGCGAGGGCATCGCGCGGATACGGACACAGGAGTTTACGGCCAACGAGCCTTTTCTGCGCGCACGCGTTGAACGCCTGCCGGAGGTGGAGCCCGAAATCACGCCAGAAATCGAGGCCCTTCGGCAGAATGTGGTGACGCTGTTCCAGCAGATCGTTTCGGCATCGCCGAATCTCTCCGATGAGCTGTCCGTGAATGCCACCAATATTTCCGAACCCGGCCGGCTGGCGGATTATATTGCCGGAACGCTGCCCTTCCTGGGTCACACGGAGCGCCAGCATCTACTGGAGCAACTGGATGGTAAGGCGCGGCTCAGCGAAATCCACCGCAACCTGACGCGCGAACTGGAACTGGTGGAACTGCGGGGGCGGATCCAATCGCAGGTGCAGGGGCAACTGTCGCAGAACCAGCGCGAATTCTACCTGCGCGAGCAACTGAAGGCCATTCAGAAAGAGCTGGGCGAAGGTGACGACGTCAACCGCGATATCGAGGAACTGCGGGTCAAACTCGAAGGCGCAGGGATGGCCGAGGCGGTCAAGACGGAAGCGTTGCGCGAACTCAACCGGCTGTCGCGCATGTCGCCGGCGTCGCCAGAATACGGCATGGCGCGCACATACCTGGAATGGATGGCCAGTCTGCCATGGGCGGTCTCCTCGGGTTCGCATATCGACGTGAAACGCGCGGCGGAGATTCTGGATGAAGATCACTATGACCTGGAGAAGGTGAAAGAGCGGATTCTGGATTACCTGGCAGTGCTGCAGTTGAAGCCGGTTTTGAAGGGCCCGATTCTGTGCTTCGTAGGGCCGCCGGGCGTGGGCAAGACTTCGCTGGGCCGATCGATTGCGCGGTCCCTGGGCCGCAAATTCGCGCGAATCTCGATGGGCGGGATGCACGACGAGGCGGAGATCCGCGGGCACCGCCGCACGTACATCGGCGCGCTGCCGGGACAGATCATACAGGCGCTGCGGCGCGCCGGCTCGAACGATCCAGTATTCATGCTGGACGAAGTGGACAAGCTGGGGAGGGATTTCCGGGGCGACCCAGCGAGCGCACTATTGGAAGTGCTGGATCCCGAGCAGAATTCGAGTTTTCGCGACAATTACCTGGACGTTCCGTTCGACCTTTCGAAGGTGCTGTTCATTACAACGGCTAACGTGCTGGACCCGGTGCCGGACGCGCTGCGGGACCGCATGGAAATCATTTCGCTGGAAGGCTACACCGAGCAGGAGAAGGTGATCATCGCCTTCCGCTACCTGGTGCCGCGCCAGATTTCGGAGAACGGCCTGACGGCCGAACAGGACATCGAGTTCAGCGACGACGCGGTACGTTTCCTGGTGCGCCGGTATACTCGCGAGGCGGGCGTGCGCAACCTGGAGCGCGAGATCAGTGCGATCTGCCGCAAGCATGCGCGGCGTGTGGCCGAAGGCACGCGCGACAAGGAACTGGTCACGCCGGAACTGGTGGAGAAGTACCTGGGCGCGCCTCGATTCCGCACCGATACGGAGGTGGCCGAGCGTACGCGGCGGCCGGGGGTCGCGGTGGGACTGGCCTGGACGCCCGTGGGCGGTGACGTGTTGTTCATCGAGGCAGGACGTATGCCCGGTGGCAACAAGGGCCTCATTATGACAGGGCAACTCGGACCGGTGATGCAGGAATCTGTGCAGGCCGCGCTGACCTGGGTTCGCGGGAGTGCCACGAAGTACGGGATCGATCCGGACTTGTTCAAGACGAGCGACATACACATACACGTGCCCGCGGGAGCAATTCCGAAGGACGGTCCGAGCGCAGGAATCACGATGGCGACCGCGCTGCTTTCCATGCTGACCGAACGCAGGGTGCGCACGAACCTGGCGATGACGGGTGAGATCACGCTCACGGGCCAGGTGCTACCGATCGGCGGAATCAAGGAGAAGGTGCTGGCGGCCAAACGCAGCGGCGTCCGCGAGGTGATCATTCCGTTCGAGAACGAGGTCAACGTACGCGAGGACTTGAAGACGGAGCAGATCGGCGATATGAAGCTGCACTTCGTGAAATCGATGGAAGAGGTAGTGGAGCTGGCGCTGGAGAAGTAGCCGCTAGCACGGAGCGAAGGTAAATACCATCACTCCGATGACAAACCAGATCAGGCCAAAGATCACACCGTAGCCGAAGAAGGTGCGGAAATTGACGCGAGCAATTCCCGCGATCACGACGTACCAGAACGGTGTGATGAAGTTGCCCACGTGATCGCCGACGCCAAGCGCGAGGATGCCGCGCTGCACCGATACGCCGACTGCCATTGCTGTTTTGACAGTGACGAAGCCCTGGACGGTCCACTGGCCTCCGCTGGAAGGAATGAAGCTGCCGAAGATCGCGCCCGAGGCGGCGGTGATGAGCGGGAAGGTGGCCGGCGTACAGATGGAGGCGGCAAGGCGGGCGACCTTGGCGCCGACGGCGGTGAATTGGATCAATCCCGCAACACCGGCATACAGGTGATACAACACGATGACGGCCCAGGCCCGGCCGGCACCCTGCTCCAAGGCCACGGCGAAGCGCCGGACGGTGCGATGCAGGACCAGCGCGAGCACCAAGAGGGTGGTGTTCAGGGAATTGATATCGTGGCTCAGGTGCTTGACGAAGAAATGCTCGTACAGCCAGCCGGCGAGCATGATGGCGAGCGCCACCGGCACGAACGGGCTTCGTTCCAGATGCTGCGCGAAGCCGATGGCAGACTCCTGCTTTTGCGGAGTAGCGATCGATTTGGAAACGGCGAGCGACTCGGGGAAGCTGGAGATGGGCCGGACGACCTTCGGCATCATCCAGCACGCGGCGAGGATGGCGACACAAGAAAATACGAGTTCATGGATGATGGCGGCGGGAGACCAGATGGTGGTGGAGAGGGGGATGATGCCGATGGTGCTTTGAAGAAAATGGCCCTGACTGGCTACGAGGAGCGGCGCGCTGGCCGAGAGGCCATATTGCCAGAGCGCCTGGGCCGCGGTAGTCACGGCAAGGAGGAACGGAAAGTCGATGTCGACGCCTTTGCGCTCGGCTTCGGCGGCGAAGTAAATGGCGATCATAGGGTTGATGGCGTAGCCGAGCCCCCAGTAGGCATACGAAGTCACTCCGCAGCTCACGAACGCGAGCACGATGAACTGGTTCCGCGTATTTGGAATGCGCGCGAGGCGGGCAATGGCACGCCGGAAAATCGGAGTTGCGGCCAGCGCGAGGCTCAGCACCAGGATGAGGGTCATCTGCATGGTGAAGGGAAGGAGCATCCACAGGCCTTGATGATAGGCGTCCAGGACGCTGAATGGCGGGTTTCCCAACACCATTGCGAGGGCTACGGTGACGAGTGTGAGGAAGGCGCCCGCGGTGATGGCGTCGGGAACCCAGCGCGACATCACGCCGGCAAACGATTCGAGTCCACGATGACGCGGCTGTGGAGTCACGGCTCCCTCCTCGACGGGTTCGTTCAGGGTAGCATGGCGGGGCGGCGCCGGCTGAAAGCCGGCGGCAGCCAGGATTGCCGCCCCACTTCATTCGCTTTGAAGGAAATCGAAGTCGCAGCCGAGGTGGGCCTGGGTGACGTGATCAAGGAAGAGCTTGCCGTAGCCGCGTGTGTAGTGGGGCGCGGCGGGTTGGAGGAGGGCCGAACGCCGGCGTAACTCTTCGGCCGTGATGTCGAGGTGCAAGGTTCGATTGGCGACGGAGAGCGTGATGCGGTCGCCGGTCTGGACCACGGCAAGGGGCCCTCCGATGGATGATTCAGGCGATACGTGGAGCACGACCGTGCCGAAGCTGGTACCGCTCATGCGGGCGTCGGAGATGCGGACGCAATCGCTGACGCCGCGCTCTAGGAGCACCTTGGGCATGGGGATGTGGCCCCACTCGGGGAAGCCCGGGGCACCTTTTGGCCCGCAGCCCTTCATGACGAGGACCGTATCCTTATCGATGGGCAGGTCCATGCAGTCGATGGTGTCGTGCATCTGCTGATAGCTTTCGAAGACGTAGGCCAGGCCGGTGTGCTCGCAGAGGTGGGGCGATGCGGCGGTCTGTTTGAGAACGGCGCCATCGGGACACAAGTTGCCGCGCAGGACGACCGTACCACCCTCGGCAAAGAGGGCCTGCTCGCGGGTGCGGATCACGTCGCGGTTGTGGCACGGCGCGTCGCGGACATTGTCTTCGATGGTCTTGCCATTGACGGTGAGACAGTCGCGGTGCAAGAGGGGCAGCAGTTCGCGCATGACGGCCGGCACTCCGCCGGCGAAGAAGAAGTCCTCCATCATGTGCTGACCGCTGGGGCGGACGTTTACCAGGAAGGGCGTGCGGCGCGAGATGGCGTCGAAATCGTCGAGCATGAGTTTGTGGGGGTGCGGCCGGCAATGGCCAGCAGATGGACCACGGCATTGGTGGAGCCGCCGACGGCCATGTCGACGGTGATCGCGTTTTCGAGCGCCTGGCGCGTGAGGATTTTGGAGGGCCGCAGATCTTCGCGGACCATCTCTACCATGCGCCGGCCGCTGAGTTCGGCGAATGCCATGCGGCGCGAGTCGGGGGCCGGGATGGCGGCGGATCCAGGGAGCGACATGCCGAGCGCTTCGGCTACGATGGCCATGGTGGATGCGGTGCCCATGACGGTGCAGTGGCCGGCGCTGCGCACCATACAGCCTTCGATTTCCTGCAGCTCTTCCGGCGAGACCTGGTTCATACGGTATAGGTCGAAGATCTTGCGGCCGTCGGTGCCCTGACCGATGGTCCTGCCCTGATAATTTCCGGAAAGGGTGGGGCCGCCGGTGATGATCATCGCGGGGATGTCGGCGGAGGCCGCTCCCATCAGCATCGCGGGCGTGGTCTTGTCGCAGCCGCAGAGGAGGAGGACGCCATCGACGGGATTCGCGCGGATGGACTCTTCCACATCCATCGCCATGAGATTGCGGAAGAGCATGGTGGTGGGCTTCATGTACTGCTCGCCCAGCGAGATGACCGGGAACTCGAGCGGGAAGCCGCCGGCCGCCCACACACCGCGCTTGACGGCATCGGCCACCTGGCGCAGATGCGCGTTGCAGTTGTTCAGCTCGCTGAAGGAATTGCAGATTCCGATGACTGGCTTACCGTGAAAGGCTTCGCGCGAGATACCGAGGGCGCGGACATTGGCGCGGCGCGAGAAATTGTAGTACTCCTTGCCGTTGAACCAGGAGTAACTGCGCAGCTTGGTTGGATCGTCGATGGGCATCAGGCCCATTGTCACTCGTTTGACTACAATAGTGGAATCATTTCAACCGGAGGAAGACCCGATGCTACGGCGCATATTCTCAGTTTTGATCTTCTGCTGCATCTTGCCTGCACAGACGAAGAAGGTGATCGCCAACCTGTCTCCAGAAATGTTGAAGGAGCTGGCAGTTTCCGCGCCGAACGTGCGGATCGTTTCGTCGCGCGGGGTTGACCTTGCGAAGGAGATCGAGGATGCTGACGCAATGGTTGGAGTGACGCTGACGCCCCAATTGTTCCAGCATGCCAAACAGCTCAAGTGGCTGCACATCAGCAGCGCGGGAGTGGAGAGTCACGGGGGCCAGACGGGCCTGTTTCCGGCACTGGTGGAGAGTAACGTGGTGGTGACGAATGCGAAGAACGTCTACGGTCCGCAGATTGCGGATCACGCGTTCGCGTTTCTACTGGCATTGACACGGAAGTTGAATGTGTCGATTCCCCGGCAGCAACTGGAGGAATGGCCCTCAGGGCGGGAGGGAATGTTCGAGCTGAACGGCAAGACGGCGGTCATCATCGGAGTGGGCGGGATCGGAAGCCAGATTGCGCAGCGCGCGCACGGCTTCGGGATGAAAGTGATTGGCGTGGACATACGCGATGTTCCGACGAGTAACATCATTCAGCGCGTGGTGCCGCCGGATATGTTGAATTCGGTGCTGCCCGAGGCGGACGTGGTCTTCATCTCCGTGCCGCACACCGCGAAGAGCGAGGGCATGATGGGGGCGCGGCAGTTCGAATTGATGAAGCAGGGGTCGTACTTTATCGCGATGTCCCGAGGCAAGATCTACGATCACAGCGCGCTGGTGAAGGCGTTGGATAGCAGGAGGCTGGCGGGGGTGGGGCTGGATGTGACCGACCCGGAGCCCTTGCCGAAGGGACACCCGCTGTGGAAGTTTCCGAATGTGATTATTACGCCTCACGTGTCGGGCGGGTCGGACAATCTGGAGGCGCGGCTGACTTATCTGGTGAAGGAGAATATTCGGCGGTTTGGGGCTGGGATGGCTTTGATGAACGTGGTGGATAAGAGGGCTGGGTTCTAGGTTGAAGCTTCCTTGCAGGTTCGGGGCTGCGGCTTCAACGCGGAGGCGCAGAGACCGCAGAGGAAGCGCAGAGAAGAACACGGAGAGCACCTTCAGCTAGATCGTCGAGATCAGTTGGGGTAGGAGTTCCCCGGCGGGGCCTCGGAGGGCGCAGTCGACTTGATTGGTGACGGAGGTTTCGTCGGTGTTGATCTCGATCACTTTGGCGCCGCCTTGTTTGGCGTAGGGTATCAGGCTGGCCGCAGGGTAGACGGCTGCAGAGGTGCCGATGACCAGGACTACTTCGGCGGCTCCGGCGGCGTGTTCGGCTTCCTTCATCATTCCGTCCGGCAGGGGCTCACCGAACCAGACTACGCCGGGCCGGGCGAGTCCTCCGCAGGCGCAGTGCGGCGGGAGTTTGGGCAGGGGCGCGCGACGGTCGGGCCAGTTGGCGCCGCATACGGTGCAGCGCATGCGCCAGATGTCGCCGTGCAGCTTGAGCGTGCGGCCGCTGCCGGCGCGGTCGTGCAGTCCGTCCACGTTCTGCGTGATCAGGGTGTATTCGCGCTTCTTGATTTCGAGCTGGACGAGCGCCTTGTGGGCGGGATTGGGCAGCGCTTTCGCGATCAGTTCGCGCCGCCAGTTGTACCACTCCCAGACCAGGCGCGGATCCTTGAGAAAGGCCTCCGGCGTGGCCAGGTCTTCGGGCTTGTACTCCTTCCAAAGACCACCGTCTCCGCGAAAGGTGGGGACGCCGCTTTCGGCGGAGATGCCGGCTCCGGTCAACACCGCGACGCGGGTGGACTGAGCCAGCCATTGACGAGCTTTTTCCAGGTCTTCCAAGCTTCTATTTTAGCGATTCAGGAACTTCTCCAGCTTTTGGACCTGCGGCTCGGCTTTCTCCAGGAAGCTCTTCGCCTGGGCAACATCGCCGGCGTTGAGCGCGGCATCGGCGCCGTCCAGGTAGGAGTTCATCAGATTGGCGGCGGCCTGCATGTCGCCGCGCAGATTCAGACCGCTGGCGGCCTGGGAACGCTGCAGCGTCTCAGGCTGGTGCGGATACCGGCGGCGCGCACGCCCACAAGCGCGATACTCTCGCGGACCTGCTGCAACTCGGCGCGGCTGGGTCCGGCAGGGCCAGCGGGCGGCGGAGGTGCAGCTTGCGGCGGCGGCGCGGGCTGCTGCTGCGGAGCGGGCGCCGGTACGGTTGCGGCTGCCGGTCTGGGATCAGAGACGACTTTCGCGGGCGCTGCGGGCGCGAGGTGACTACGGGAGTCGCGGGACGAACTTGCGGCTGAGGCTGCGATAACGCGGGCGCGGGTTGCTGCGATGGCGGCTCCGGCTGGGCGGCGACGGCAGCGCGGCGGGTCGGCGGCTGTGGGTTGGGCAGCAGTTGGTTGGGCGGAGGGCTGTTGCGCAGCGACAGGTGCGGCGACCCTGGGCGACGCAGCGCCGGTGCGTTTTGTGGGGGTAAATGCGACGATGGCCACGATGGCGAGCCCGGCGACGACCGCGCCCAACATCATCCACTGTCCGCGGTGACTTTCTGGCTGCGCGGCCTTCGCGAGGTTGGGCGACGGGCGCGGCAGCCGGGCGCGAAGCGGCGGCTGGGGCGGCTTGGGTTGGCGCGTGCCCGGTGGCAGCGGGCTTCGGCTCGGATACCAGGCTGGAAAGCGCGTTGCGCACGGCGCCGGCGGTTTGAAAGCGCGCGTTGGCGTCTTTCGCGACGGACATCAGAATCACATCGTTCAAGAGCTGCGGCAGTCGCGGATCGATGGTGACCGGCGGGATGGGAGTGCCCTGCAGATGGGCCGACATGATGGCGAACTGGCTGTCGCCATCGAAGGGCCGCTTGCCGGTCACCAATTCGTAGAGGGAGACGCCTACCGAGTAGATGTCGGAACGCGCATCGGGCGCGGTGACGCCCTGGATCTGTTCCGGCGACATGTAGTACAGGGAACCAACGGTGGTGCCGGTCTGGGTGAGCTTGTGGTCGGCGGCGGAGCGGGCGATGCCGAAATCCATCAGCTTGACGACGCCGGCGGGCGTCAGCATCATGTTGGCCGGCTTGATGTCGCGATGGACCACGCCGCGGGCGTGCGCGTATTCCAGCGCGGAGAGCACCTGGGTGATGTAGTTGACCGCTTCGGCGGGGGGCAGCGGACCATCCTTGAGGCGCTGATCGAGGGTGACGCCCTCGACGAACTCCATCACCATGAGGAGCTGATTGTCGACGCGCACCGCGGTGTGCAGGGCGGCGATATTGGGATGCTCCAGGCTGGCCTGCACTTTGATTTCGCGCAGAAAGCGATCGGCGAGGTCGGGCTGATTGACGAGGTCGGGAAGCAGCACCTTCATGGCTTCCACGCGATCCGAAATGACATTGCGGACCTTGTACACCTGGCCCATGCCGCCGGCGCCAAGAATGCCGATAACCTGATAATCGCCAACGGTGGAACCAATCTCGAGATTCATGATTGGCCTACTTCGCGTTGGCGACGGCGTCGCCGACTTTGGCCGGAGCGGCGCCGGTGAACTTGCCGACGGCGGAGGACTCGTCCACTTCGGTGATGGCGAGGGAGCCTACGGCGTCCACGACGGTGCGAAGGACCTTGCCGCTGGCGGGATCGCTGACCTCGCGGACCTTGCGATTGACGGCCAGGTTATCACCGACTTTGACGCCGTCCTTGGAGCCGACATTGATAATGATGGTGCCATCGGGCGAGACGTCGGCAACCAGGCCGGCGATCTTCACGACTTTGACGGGGGCGGTGGGCAGCGAGGCGGCCTTCTGATCGAGCCCGTGGGCCACGTCGGTGGTGGCCTTGTTGACGGCCGCACCGAGGATGGTGTTGGCGAAGTTGGAATTCTTCATATCGAGCGCGCCGCCGCCCCATGCCGCTGGAGCTTCCACCTGCGCCGAGGATGCCGGCGCCGGATGCGCGACTCTTCGCCGTGTCCCTGGACGCTGGCGAGGATCTCGGCGGTGGACGTGTCGATCATGCGCGCCGTCACGGTGCAGACGGCGGTGGATTTGGAGGTCTTCACGCCGCCGAGCCCGAAGCGGCTGAGCGCGCTGGATGCGGCGCCGCCGCCGACGGCGGTACTCTTATCGTCGCGGCCGAACTGGGTGATGCTGCCCACGATGATGGCGTCGACGCCGAGGATGCGGGCGATTTTGGCGGCGCTGTTGGGGTCGGCGCGGTCGCTGTTGGAGAAGTTCTGTTCGGCGAGGATCTTGTCGAGCTGTTTGCGTTCGATGACGGAGTAGACGCCGTCGTTCACGAGCTTGTCGACGAGGATGTCCGCGATGCCCTTGCCGATGTCCTGATTGGACCCGAAGAGTGCGGCAACGCCGCTCTGCACGGTGGCGTAATCGAAGTTCATCACGGCGACACGCTTCTTCTGCTGGGCCGAAGCGCCGCCAACCAGCGCCAGGCAAAGCACACGAACTCGCAATTCTTACGCATAGAACCCATCGTAGCCAACCATAGGCCAAATCGCGGCTGCGCGTCAACAGCTCCCGGTACTACTTACGAAACGACAACGTACTATAGAGTTTTGGCCAGTGCGCGAGCCACTTTGGTGAGAATCTCGACGGGGTCAGGCATGGTCCACGCGGATCACGGTGGTGCGGGGGCCGGAGGGGCGCCAGCGGTGGAACATGCGCGGCGCGGGGAAGCCGGCGAAGATGCTGATCAGCGGGACGCCGCAGGCGGCGGCCACGTGCTGCCCGGCGGAATCGTAGCCCACGTAGAGGCTGCTGCCGGCGATGATCTGGGCGAAGCCGGCGAAGGTGCCCTCCCAGAAGGTGGCGCGGGCGCCGGACTGGGCGACCGCGCGTTCGACGCGGGCGGCCTCTTCGCCGCCGGCGCCCCTGATCGATGACCAGCGGGAGCGTGGGCGGCGAGCAGGGCCAGGAGGTCGGTCTCGAAAGGGTCGGGGATGCGCTTGGCGGGGTTTTCGCCGACTCCCAGGCTGACGGCGATGTAGGGGCGTGGCAGTCGCAGGCGGGGACTGTCCTACGGCGATGTACGGGCGCGGCGTTCGGGACGCCGAGGGTCTCCGCGGCCCATGGGCGGCCAGGGCGGGCAGGTTGCGACGGTGCTCGCGCCGCCGTAGCGCGCGGCTTTCGAAGAGGTGGTAGCGAGCTTCGTCGCCGATGGGCAGCAGGCCGAGTTGGGTGAGGCGCGAATCGGGATCGATGACCAGGCGATCCGGGAGGTCGGCGAGCGTCTTGAGATCGTCCCAGACGGCGAGGCGGTCGTGCAGGCTGCCGCGGCGGTAGTCGACGGCGGCGTGAGTCAGGCGCGGGTCGGCGGCGAACAGTTCGAAGTTCTTGCGCGGGCCGGCGAAGACGATTTCGGCATTGCGGGAAGCGCCGTTTGGCGGCATCCAGCAGGACGCTGGTGACCGCGACATCGGCGCCCAGGGTGACGCGCGAGAGCACGAACACGCGTGCGGGCTCGCCCGCGATCCGGGCGCGGTGCGGCGGACGCGATCGGTAGCGCGCCACCAGCGCGGCGCGGGTCCTGCCCGGCGATGGCCTGCGAGAACAGGTGCGCGTAGACATCGCAGAGGGCGGGCTCGAAGCGGTCCGCGAGGCCCTCTACGAGGATTCCGAAGAGCGCTTTGGCGCAGGGCTCCTCGAGCGAGCGCGCGGGCAGGCGCTCGGGCGGGTTGCCGGCGATGCACTGCGTCCAGCAGGACTGCGCGCGCGATCTCACACGAAGTACTTGTCAATCAGGATCCCCAGCTTCTGTTTGGTGGCGGCGGGCACCGTGGCTGCGGTCGGTGAGGATGGCGTGCGCCAGCGCGCGAGCCGCATTTGCAGGCGCGCGCGGCGGGCATCGCGGCGACCGCCTCGGCCACCACGCGGCAGGCGTTCTCGGCGTTCTTCACCAGGTTGGCGATGATGTCGTTGACGGTGACGGCGTCGTGTTCGGGATGCCAGCAATCGTAATCGGTCACCATGGCGACGGTGACGTAGCAGATCTCGGCTTCGCGCGCGAGCTTGGCCTCCTGCAGGTTGGTCATGCCGATGACGTCCATGCCCCAGCTGCGGTAGACGTTGGATTCGGCCTTGGTGGAGAACGCCGGGCCTTCCATGCAGAGGTAGGTGCCGCCCTGCTTGACGTTGACGCCGGCGGCGCGGCAGGCGTCGCCGACGCACGCCGGCCAGCTGCGGGCAGACCGGGTCGGCGAAGCTGATGTGGGCCACCAGGCCTTCGCCGAAGAAGGTGGAGACGCGGCCGCGGGTGCGGTCGAAGAACTGGTCGGGGATGACGAAATCGAGCGGGCGGTGCTCTTCCTTGAGCGAGCCGACGGCGCTGAGGGAGATGATGCGCTCCACGCCCAGCGACTTCATGCCGTAGATGTTGGCGCGGAAGTTCAGCTCCGAGGGCGAGATGCGGTGGCCGCGGCCGTGGCGCGCGAGGAAGGCGACCTTGCGTCCGGCGAGCGTGCCGAGGACGTAGTTGTCCGACGGGCTGCCGAAGGGCGTCTTGATGTTGGCTTCTTCCTGGGCTTCGAAGCCGGGCATGGAGTAGAGTCCGCTGCCGCCGATGATTCCGATTTCCGCTTTCAATGTCTGCTCTCCTGAATGAGTTCGAGCAGTACGCCTCCGGTGGAGGCGGGGTGCACGAAGACGTAGATGTGGCCGCCGGCGCCGGTGCGCGGTTCGTTGAGCAGGCGCGCGCCGCCGGCGCTGAGGCGCGCGACGGCGGCGTCGAGGTCGGGCACGCGCAGCGCGACGTGGTGCAGCCCGGGCCCGCGCTTTTCGAGGAATTTCGCGATGGGGGAATCGGGCGCGGTGGGTTCGAGCAGTTCGATGCGCGAGTCGCCCGCGGGCAGCATGGCGACGTCCACCTTCTCCGTGGGGACGGTTTCGCGATGGGCGACGGCGAGGCCGAGCGGACTCGTAGAAGGCGACGGCGTCGTCGAGGCTGTGGACGGCGATGCCGAGGTGATCGATGGTGACCGGGGACGCTCGCGGCGCGGCGCCGTGGCCGCGCGGCTGGATGCGCGTGCGATCGATCGCGGCCAGCAGTTCGGCGATGCCCTTGCCTTCGGTGGCGACGGTGCGGATGACGGGGCAGGCGAAGCCTTCGGCGTGCAGTTCCCGTTCCACGCGGTCGGCGCCGGGATGGTCGGCCTTGTTGATCACGAAGATGTCGGCGATCTCCATGATGCCGGCCTTGATGGCCTGGACGTCGTCGCCCATGCCGGGCACCAGCACCACGACCGTGACCTGCGCGACGCGCGGCGATTTCGATTTCGTCCTGCCCGACGCCGACGGTCTCGATGAGGACGTAGTCGCGGCCGGCGGCGTCCATCAGGCGCGCCAGGTCGGCGGTGGCGCGGGCCAGGCCGCCCGATGGTGCCGCGCGTGGCCATGGAGCGGATGAAGATGCCGGGGTCGGCGTGGTGCTGCTGCATGCGGATGCGGTCGCCCAGGATGGCGCCGCCGGTGATGCGGCTGCTGGGGTCCACGGCGAGGATGGCGACGGTCTTGCCCTGCTTGCGCAGATGCGCGGCGCCAGGGCATCGACGAGCGTGCTCTTGCCGGCGCCGGGCGGGCCGGTGATGCCGACGATGCGCGCGTGTCCGGCGCGCGGCGCCAGTTCGCGCAGCAGCGTCGAGCGCTGCGGAGTCGCGGTTCTCGATCGCCGGTGGCGAGCGCGGGCCAGCGCGCGCGTGTCGCCTTCGCGGATCTTGCGCGCCAGTCGGTCATCAGCTCTTCAGGAGTTGCCGCGCGATCACCAGGCGCTGGATTTCGCTGGTGCCTTCGCCGATGGTGCAGAGCTTGACGTCGCGGTAGAACTTCTCCACCGGGTAGTCCTTGATGAAGCCGTAGCCGCCGTGGATCTGCACGGCTTCGTCTGGCGATGCGCACGGCGGCTTCGGAGGCGAACAGCTTGGCCATGGCGGATTCGCGGGTGACGCGCATGGCCGCGGTCGAGCATCCAGGCGGCGCGGTAGTTCAGCAGGCGCGCGGCGTCGATATCGACCGCCATATCGACCAGCTTGTGCTGGATGGCCTGGAACTCGCGAGATGGGCCGGCCGAACTGCTTGCGCAGTTTGGAGTACTGCAGCGCGGCGTCGTAGGCGCCCTGCGCCATGCCGATGGAGAGCGCGGCGATGGAGATGCGGCCGCCGTCGAGGACTTTCAGGCTGTCGACGAAGCCTTCGTTCAGCTTGCCGAGCAGTTGCGTCGGCGGCAGGCGGCAGTTCTCGAAGATCACTTCGCCGGTGGCGCTGGCGCGCAGGCCGAGCTTGTTTTCCTTCTTGCCGCAGGCGGAAGCCGGGCGTGCCCTTTTCGATGATGAAGGCGGAGATGCCGTGCTGCGCGGCGGCGCGGTCGGTGACCGCCATGGCCACGCAGACATCGGCGTAGTGCGCGTTGGTGGTGAAGGTCTTGGCGCCGTTGAGCACCCAGCATCGCCGTCCTCGAGCACGGCCGTGGTGCGGGTGCCGGCGGCGTCGCGAGCCGGCTTCGGGTTCGGTGAGCGACCAGCAGCCGATCCACTCGCCCGTGGCCAGCTTGGGGAGGTAGCGCTGGCGCTGCTCGTCGGTGCCCATCTTGTAGATGTGGTTGGAGCAGAGCGAAGTGTGCGCGGCGACGATGATGCCCACCGAGCCATCCACGCGCGAGAGCTCCTCGATGATGATGGAGTACTCGATGTAGCCCAGGCCGGCGCCGCCCAGTTCCTCCGGGAAGATGGCGCCCATGTAGCCGAGCTCGCCGAGCTTGCGGATGACTTCGAGCGGGAAGATCTGCGCCTCGTCCCACTCCATGACGTGCGGGCGCGATTTCGGCTTCGGCGAATTCCCGGACGGCCTTGCGCAGGTGAATCTGTTCCGGCGTGTACTCGAAATCCATCGGCGTCACCGAGGCCTCGCTAGACGATCTCTTCCTTCGCCGGGTCCCAGCGCACGGTGCGTTGCTGGCGGTAGCTCTCCACCGCCATGCGGCAGGCGATGGAGACGCGGAAGCCGAGTTCGAACGGGCAGTTCGGCTGCTTGCCGGCCGCGGATGCGAATCGAGGAAGTTCTGCATGTGCGCCTTGGGATCGCTGCGCGTGACGCCGGTCATCTCGTTGCCGTCTTTGCGGTTCACCTTCTGCGGCAGTACTTGATGGTCTGCGGCGTGTGCGAGATGGTGCCGTTGTTGCCGAGCACGTCTTCGGTGACCTCGAGCTGATCGTTGCCGAAGCCGGAGTCCCAGGTGAAGAGGATCTCCTCGTCGTGCTCCATGGAGACGTTCATGGTGTCGGGCACTTCGCGGCCGTCCTTCCACAGGTAGATGCCGCCGGTCATGGTGACGGCGCGCGGAATCTTCAGGTCCAGCACCTTGTACCAGAAGGCGAGCTGGTGGCACATGTTCTCGTAGACGTTGCCGCCGGAGTAGTCCCAGAAGAAGCGCCAGTTGACGTAGCGGTTGGCGTCGAAGCGCACGGTCGCGGGCCTCGCCCAGGAAGCTCTTCCAGATGATGTTCTCGGGCGTCATGTCGGGATAGACGGGGCGCGACCACTGCGGCTTGCCGTGCGGCGTGTTGCGGTACATGTGGGCGTGGATGGCGGTGATCTTGCCCATAGTTCCGGCGTGTTGAAAGCGATGGCGTCGGCGACCTGGCCGGTGGAGGTCCACTGATGGCCGATCTGCACGCGTGCGCTTGCCGGCGTCCTTCTGGAAGGCGGCGCGCATGCGCTTGGCGTGCTCCACGGTGAACGCCATGGTCTTTTCCTGGTAGACGTGCTTGCCGGCGTCGAGCGCGGCGGTGAAGTGCTCGCAGTGCAGGTGCTGCGGGGTGGCGATGAGGACGGCGTCGATGTCCTTGTCGTCGAGCAGGTGGCGGTAGTCGAGGTAGGTCTTGGCGTTGGGCGCGATCGTCTTGACGTCTTCGAGGCGCCGGGTGTAGACGTCGGCGGCGCCGACGCATTCCACGTTGTGGCAGGCGAGCGCCTGCTGCAGGATCTCGGTGCCGCGGGCGCCGGGGCCGATGATGCCGAGGCGGATGCGCTCGTTGGCGCCCAGGACATTGGACGCGGCCAGCGTGCCGGCCAGACCGGTGGCGACTTTGCCGATGAAATTGCGGCGAGACTGCATGGGGAAACGGACTCCTTGCGTGTACACCCAATTATATACGGTTAGGATGCGCCGTCTGAAGCGCAAGGGGAGACGCGAGCAGGGGTCCGAAACACCAGCATCCAGGCTAAACGATTTGATTCGTCAGGCCTTGTTCACGCGCTCCAGTTGGAGGG
This sequence comes from uncultured Solibacteraceae bacterium, assembly GCA_963792055.1. Lineage (GTDB taxonomy): Bacteria > Acidobacteriota > Terriglobia > Bryobacterales > Bryobacteraceae > Solibacter. The sequence goes on from CAWBUV010000017.1 coordinate 34,841, forward strand.
TACTCCTTAGTTCGTCGAGAAAGGTCTGCTCGCCGGAACTGACCCGAGTCCCGCCGAAACCGAGGAAGCCGCCTTCCGATGCGGCATTCGCCACCTTCTCCGCTACGCCGTAAATCATCTTGCGATAGGCGTCGGACTCTTCCTGGCTGGCATTGCGGCTGAGTATGGACAGGGACGCGCGAACCTGGTCCAGGGCCGAGTTCTGCAGACTTTCGGCAGTGGGCTTGGCATTGGGGCCGCCGAGCCGTTGCTTGAGGCTGTTCTGCGCCGCTTGCATTTCGGTTTTGCTGGTCAGGTCCCGGACGAACGGAAGGTTGCTCGACTGGTTTTCCATGACACTTTGGGCGATGGCAATGGACTCCTTGATGGTGCCCAAACCGCTGGATCCGGCCATCAGTGTGGCCAAACCCACCAGGTACTGGCAATCTCTCAGGGTGTTCCAATCCGAGGGCGAAAAATCGTTCTTAGTTAGCATGCTGTCCCGATGCCGGGCTGGCGAGCAGAGGGCTAGTTTTTTTGTAAATCAGAGGGAGGCGGCGCCCCTCCGTCGGGCGTATTCCCGTCTCGTGCGGCATTCCCGACTCTGTTACAATCGGCAGACGTGTTCCAACCGCATCCTTTGGCTTATCGCGGGGTTGCGCTCCGGGGCCTTCGATGTTTGTTGCCGTTCCTCTACCTCGGTCTGGCTGCGATCGGGGCACCGGCGCAGACCTCCCAAAGTCTGTCAATCGGCGACGCGATCCGCAATCGGAGCGATCATGCCGCAGTGCATCTTGGCGAGACGCTGGTGCTCACCGGCCTGGTGACGGACGAACCGCATGATGTAGGCTCGGGAAGCAGCCTGGCAAACCTGCAGGACGCCACCGGCGGAATCGCGCTCTATGGTCCGCATGCAGTGCTTCCGCCCGGGGGCTTTCAGCGAGGGGACAAACTGGAGGTCCGTGGCAAGCTGGCCCAATACAAGGGCATGGAGGAACTGCAACTGGAGGCTGTGCGCCGCACCGGCTCTGCCGAACCCCTGCCTCCACTGGACGTTTCCGCCATCAAGCTGCGTGGAGAGGAGTACTCCGGCAGGCTGGTGCGCGTACAAGGCCAAATCATCCTTCTGCCGAACGGCGGGATCGCCCTGCGGGACCGCTTCGGCGAGATACCGGTCTACATGCTCCGTTCGTTTTTTCAGCACACGAGTTTCATGCAGAGGCTGCTGCAAGGCGGGCAGGTCGAAATTCTGGGACTGGCGAGGCAACGGGTAAATGACGGCGAGGCTCTGGGCTCGGGCTACCTGATTTCACCGCGCGATGAGCTGGACTTCAGGTTCGCGCCGCTGACACGATACCGGGAGAGCGCGGCCATCGCGCTGGTGGTGCTGGGCTGCTTCCTCTATCTTTGGCTGCGCCGGCGGGCCGCGGAACGAAGAGAGAGCGCCCTGGCCGTACTGTCGGAGGGATGGAAGGAGAGCGACGAGCGGTTCCGTCAAATGGCGGGCAGTGTCGGCGAGGTCTTCTGGATGCTCGATGTCGACAAGAATCGGCTACTTTATGTGAGCCCGTCGTTCGAGAGGATCTGGGGGCGCAGTGCTGGCCTCCTGGACGAACGGGGGAACTTGCTGGAGACGGTGCATCCCGATGATCGGGAGCGGACCCGTGCATTCCTGGAGACCAATAAGGTACAGGCCTGCGAGGAAACCTATCGAATCGTGCGGCCGGACGGCGCAGTGCGCTGGATCCACGATCGATCGTTCCCGATCTTCAATCAGGAAGGAAAGCTCTACCGGGTCACCGGAATTGCGGCGGATATCACGGAGCGGCTGGAACTGGAAGAGCAGCTTCGCCAAGCCCAAAAAATGGATGCGGTGGGAAGGCTGGCGGGTGGGGTGGCGCATGACTTCAATAACCTGCTTACGGTAATCGGCGGTTACTCTCAAACCCTTCTTGACGGCACTGCACATGCAGATCCGAAACGCGTCCCCCTGGAACAGATCCTGAAGGCATCGAACCGCGCGGCGGCGCTGACCAGCCAGTTGCTGGCGTTCAGCCGCAAGCAGATGCCGCAACCCAAGCTGATCAATTTGAACCATCTGCTCACAAACATGGAGTCGCTGTTGCGGCGTGTCATGGGAGAGCACATTACCTTCCATGCCGCGCTGAGCAAGACGATGCTGTATGTCAAGGCCGACCCGAACCAACTGGAGCAGGTGTTGATCAACCTGGCGGCCAACGCCCGCGATGCGATGCCGGACGGAGGCGAGTTCCGGATCGAAACGGCGGCGGTGGACGCGCGGGAGGGAGCAGCCGACGGCCGCCTGAACGGCGCAGGCGCGTATGCGCGGCTTAGGGTAAGCGATACCGGAATCGGCATGAATCACAATGTCCTGGAGCACGCGTTCGAACCGTTCTTCACCACGAAGGGAGTGGGCAAGGGGACAGGACTTGGTCTGAGCACGGTTTACGGCATTGTGCAGCAGAACTGCGGCACGATTCACGTGAGCAGTGAACGCGGCCGCGGCACGGCGTTCGAAATCTATCTTCCAGCGGTTGCGCCGGGAGAAGAGTCGAAAGAAGGCGACGTGCTGACCGTGAGTCTGCAAGGCAGTGAGACGATCCTGGTGGCCGAAGATGAGCCCGATGTCCGCAAACTTGTGCGCGATGCTTTGGAACAGCTTGGATACACGGTACTGCCGGCGGCGGATGGGTACGAAGCGTTGCGCATCCTGGAGCAGCACAGCGCGCCGGTGCACCTGCTATTGACGGACGTCATCATGCCGTTAATGAGCGGACGGGAACTGGCGAAGCGTGTCCAATCGATTAAGCCGACGACTAAGGTGGTCTACATGTCCGGTTACACCGACGACACGCTGGCCTTCCACGGCTTCCCTCAGTTGAATAGCGGCTTCATCCAGAAGCCGTTCACGGTAACTCTGCTGGCGGAGAAAGTGCGAAAGGTGCTGTCGGAAGAAGTTGGTAATTAGTCCTACAGGCGCGGCGCACAGTGCGGCCACCACGGCGCGAATTAGGGATTATACTGACTCAGGGCGATTTACAGATGCTGGTCGATGCTCTGTGCCATCCCGTGCCGCAAGGGCTCTGTAAGCGAGGGGCTCAGTTCCTGCTCGCATGCGCAGTGGCTGCGACTGCATCGATGGGTGCGGCCGCGAAGCCGGTTTCCTTTTCCGCAGACATCCGGCCGATCTTCGAAAACAGTTGCTGGAAGTGCCACGGCGGCGCGATCCAGCTATCCAAGCTGGACCTGCGCACTCGCGACGGCGCTCTGAAGGGCGGCGAACGGGGCGCCGCGATCGTTCCGGGCAAGGCCGACGGAGAGCCGGTTGTACCGCCTGGTCGCGGGCCTGGAGAAGCCGTCCATGCCGATGGACGGCAAGCTCACCGCCGAGCAGATTGTCGCCATCAAAGATTGGATCGACCAGGGCGCGGCGTGGGATGGCGCGCCGTCCGAGCCGGCGGCCGATCGCCGGCGACCAGCCTCGCTCGAGGAGATGACGATTCCGCCGGAGGCGCGGAAATATTGGGCGTTCCAGAAGCCGGTGCGAGCTCCCGTGCCGGTGGTCATTCGGGCTTCACGAATCCGATCGACGCTTCCTGGAAAAGACGCGCCGCGAGAAGGGGCTCAAGCCGGCGCCGCGGGCCGACCGCATCACGCTCTTGCGCCGCGCCTATCTGGACCTGATCGGGCTGCCGCCGACGCCCGCCGAGACGGCCGCGTTCCTGGACGACACGTCGCCGGATGCCTGGGAGCAACTGATCGACCGGCTGCTCGCCTCGCCGCACTACGGCGAGCGCTGGGGCCGGCACTGGCTGGACGTGGCGCGCTACGCCGATTCCAACGGCTTCGAGCACGATTTCGACCGGCCCAACGCCTGGCGCTACCGCGATTACGTGATCCGCGCCTTCAACCAGACAGCCCTACAACATGTTTCTTGCCGAGCAGATCGCCGGCGACGAGCTGGATCGGGTCACCAACGACAGCCTGATCGCCACCGGCTTTCTGCGCAGCTACGCCAAGGTCGGCTTATCGCGAGAAGGACAATCCGCAGTTCCGCTACGAATACCTGGACGACATGATCGCGCACGATCGGGCGCGGCGTGCTGGGGCTGACGGTGCAATTGCGCGCGCTGCCACAATCACAAGTTCGATCCGATCGCGCAGAAGGACTACTACCGGATGCAGGCGTCGCTGTTCGGGTACGTGGAGATGGATTATCCGCTGGCCTCGCCGGAGGAGGCCGCGGCGTACGAGAAGAAGATGGCGGAGATCGAGGCGCGGATCGCGCCGCTTGCGGCAGAAGATCCGCGCAGATCGAGGAGCCGTACCGCGCGAGGCTTGCTGCCGGCGAAGTACAAGAAGTTCCCGGACAATGTGCAGCAGCGCCATCGCGACTCCGGAAGAGAAGCGCACGCCGGGCCAGGCGCTGCTGGCCGAACAGGTGATCCGCACCAGTGTCGGTTTCGAGCGGACGAGATCGACCGCGTGATGACGCCCGAGGACCTGGCGCAGAAGAAGGCGCTGAACGCAGCAGATCCGCGGCGCTCGAGAAGGAGCGGCCGAAGCCGATTCCGATGGCGCATGGGGGTCACCGATGGCGATTACCGCTTCACGCCCGACGGTCCGGGCGACGAACCGGCGCCCGGCAAGGGCGTCAAGAACGAGGCCATCGAAGGCAGCTTCCTGTTCAACGGGCCGGGACGGCTATCAGGCGCCGCCTTCCTATTTTCTGATCCGCGGCGATCTGGAAAGCCGGGGCTCGTTGATGAAGCCGGGATTCGTCAGCGTGATCACGTACGGCAATCCGCCGGCGGAGATTCCGCCGGCGGACGGGCGCACTTCCGGGACGGCGGCGGGCGCTGGCCGAATGGCTCGGCTCGCCGGAGAATCCGCTGACGGCGCGGGTGATCGTCAACCGCATCTGGCATCACCATTTCGGGCAGGGCATCGTGGCGACGCTGGACAATTTCGGCAAGATGGGCGACAAGCCCACGCATCCCGAATTGCTCGACTGGCTGGCGGTGGAGTTCATGAAGCGCGGCTGGAGCATCAAGCAGATGCACCGGCTGATGATGACGTCGGAGGCATACCAGATGTCGTCGCAGTATCGAGGATGCGGGCGATCGTGGAGAAGGATCCGGACAACCAGTACCTGTGGCGGTTCCGCATCCAGCGGCTGGATGCGGAGATCGTGCGCGACGCGATGATGGCGGTGAGCGGCGCGCTTGAACTCGACAGATGGGCGGCCCGCCGGTTTTCCCGCAGATTCCAGGCGAGATTCTGGCATCGATGGACAAGGGCATCTGGAGGCGGGAGGAGGACGGTCCGCGAGGTGTGGCGGCGCAGCGTGTATGTGTATCGCAAGCGCGGCCTGCCGTTCCCGATGTTCGAGGTATTCGACCTGCCGGATCAGAACCTGAGCTGCGGCCGGCGGAATGTTTCGACGGTGCCGACGCAGGCGCTGACGCTGCTGAACGACGAATTCGTGCTGCGGCAGGCGAAGCTGTTCGCGGACCGGGTGAGCGAGGCGGCGCCGGACGATCCGGCCAAGCAGGTGGAACTGGCCTACCGAGATCGCGCTCGTCGCGGCCGCCGCGCGAAGAGCGACGCGAAGCTCGCGGCGGATTTCCTGGCAGAAGCGATAGCTGGCGGATTTCACGCACGTGCTGATGAACCTGAACGAATTTTTGTACATGCGGTGAACGATGAAGCAGTTTCTGGTCGCAGACGCGATTTCCTGTTTCAATCCGGCGGCGGACTGAGCGGCCTGGCGCTGGCCTGTCTGCTTGACCAGGACGGACTGCTGGCTGCGCCGCGGAGAGCGCCTGCGAGGCGAAGGCCGCGGGCTACAACCCGTACGCGCCGAAGAAGCCGCATTTCGCGCCGCGCGCCAAGAGCGTGATTTCGCTGTTCATGAGCGGCGGCGTCGAGCCACGTGGATACGTTCGATCCCAAGCCGGCGCTGACCAAATATGCCGGCCAGCCGCTTGACCGGCAAGGGCGAGATCGTGGTGCGGCAGGGGAATCCCGGGCCGCTGATGCCGAGCCCGTTTCACTTTCAAGCAAGTACGGCCAGTGCGGCATGGACGTTTCGGAGATCTTCCCGCGCATGGCCCAGCACGTGGACGAGATGGCGTTGCTGCGATCGGTGTACGGGAAGTCGAACGATCACGTGCAGGCGCATTACGAACTGAACACCGGCAAGATCCGGATGGGACTTTCCGAGCGTGGGGTCGTGGGTGACGTATGGGCTGGGGTCGGAGAACCAGAGCCTGCCGGCGTTCGTGGTGATTTACGATGCGCGCGGCGGACCGTTCGGCGGCCCGGCGAACTGGAGCGCGGGCTTCATGCCGGCGGCGTATCAGGGCACGGTGTTCCGCGCGCCGGACGACCCGATCATCGATCTGAAGCCGCCGGCCGAGGTGACGCCCGGAGCAGCAGCGCGCGCGGCTCGATCTGCTGGCCAAGCTGAACGAGATGGATCTGCAGAAATATCCGGGCAGTTCGGAGCTGGCGGCGCGCATTTCGTCGTACGAACTGGCGTACCGCATGCAGGGCTGCGCTCCGGAGGCGGTGGACGTGAATCGCGAGAGTCGAAGCCACGCGGAAGCTGTACGGGCTGGACGACAAGATCACGGAGCCGTTCGGCCGGCAATGCCTGATGGCGCGGCGCCTGGTGGAGCGCGGCGTGCGGTTCGTGCAGCTTTATCACGGCGGGCTGGGCAATCAGAATACGGACACCTGGGACGCGCACGACAACGTGAAGGAGAACCACACGCAGCACGCCGCCGAGGTGGACGGCCGATTGCCGCGCTGCTGACGGATCTGAAGGCGCGCGGGCTGCTGGACACGACGCTGGTGGTCTGGCACGGCGAATTCGGCCGCATGCCGATTTCGCAGAAGGGCGTGGGGCGCGACCACAATCCCGGCGCGATGACGATGTGGATGGCGGGCGCGAGAATCAAGGGCGGCCAGATCATCGGCGCGAGCGACGAGTTCGGATACAAGGCCGAGCAGCAGCCCATCGCGGTCCACGATCTGCACGCCACCATGCTGCACCTGCTGGGCATGGATCACACCAAGCTGACCTATCTTTTCAATGGCCGCAACATGCGGCTGACCGATGTGTACGGCGAGTTGATTCCGCAGATTATCGCGTGAGGATTCATCCGCGGCGGCGGGCCGACCGGAGAGCAGTGGGCCGAGATTGATCGTCTGCTCCGATCGTCGTGGCGCTCGCTTGGGAAGTCGTTCACGCGAGGTGAAAAGCTGTTGCACCACACGCAACTGACATTGCGCGTATCAGGTGCAAGGGATATTATCAAGCAAGTCAATTCAATTCTCCGTTGCCGCCGACGGCAGATGGATGAAAGCGCAAAAAGCAATCCGGAAGTGATATCCTCTTCTGCACCGGGGTTCTTAGGATGGCAGGAAAAGTCGACAGCGCCACTCACGCAGCAGCAATCGCCAAGATCGGCGAAGCAATCAGGCATGAGGCGGAATTGCGCTCGCACCTGCACGAGATCATCAATGGAGCCGCTTTTAAAGGCAGTCACCGCTGCCAGGCCTTTCTGAAGCACGTCTTTGAACTGGCGCTACACGGCGACCCGGCAGACTTACGGGAGCGCAGCATCGGAGTCGCCTTATTCGGCCGCTCCGCAACGTACGACACAGCTGACGATGCGATCGTGCGAGTGACTGCGAGCGACGTGCGCAAGCGCCTGCTACAACATTACGGCAACACGGGTGCACACTCGAAATTCCGGATCAATCTGCCCTCGGGCTCGTACGTGCCCGAATTCTGCTTCATCCCAGCCTCTGCGCTCACGTCGCTGGACCTTCCCGTGGTGGCAAGCCCACCGACCGATAGCGACGTGATTCTCCAAACGATCGCGCCCGATGAACCGGCGCCACGGTCCCGGCGCTGGCGCGTGCCGGCCGTTGCCCTACTCTTGATATGCATCGCGGCGGCCGCGTGGGGAGCAATGAAACGCTGGACGCTCAGCGACCCCAGCGAAAGCCTGATCGTGGCCGCGTTTCAGGGCACACCTCATGCGGCGCAAGTGGTGGTAGCCGATGATGCCCTGGTGCTGATACAGGTTTTGCTGGACCGCAGGTTCACGCTCGAAGAATACGAGAACCTGACCTACCTGAATGTTCCGGAACTGGCCCAGAAGAAGGATCTACTGCGTTTCTGGGGAAGCCTCTCCACACGGCAGATCACCAACGTGGGAGATTTGCAAAACGCCAACCGGATTGCGGGAGACCTGCAGGCAAGGGGTTGGGACGTGACCATCCGGCAGGCTCGCCAGATGCATGCCAGGTCTTTCCGGTCTGGAAATTTCGTAGTGCTTGGCAGTTCGCTCTCCAACCCGTGGGCAGCTTTATTCCCGGCGGACGAATCGAACTTTCCATTCGACGAACTGCCGCGGCCGGGCAAACCTGAGGTCATATTGAATCGCCGGCCTCTCAAGGGTGAGCCCGAGAAGTTTGAAGTCCAGTTGGATCCCAAGACGGGCAAGAAGACTACATTCGCGAGAGTGTATTTGCTGGAAAACGCCGCCCATTCGGGACGCGTGCTGCTGGTGGCCGGACAATCGATGTCGGCGACTGAGATGGCCGGAGAGTTATTGCTCCGTAAAGACTCGACGTCGCAGGTACGGCGTATGTTGGGGCTTTCGTCCAGCGCGCATCTTCCCGACCTGGAAATGGTGCTGCGCGTATCGGAACAGAATGAGATCGGCGACAGCGTGGAATTGGTGGCCTGCCGCAAGGTCACCCATCGCGCCGAGTAACCTCCGGCGAACCACGATCGATCAGGGAGGACAAATGCAACGCAGAGAATTTTTGAAGGGCCTGTTGGCGGCTCCTGTGATGCCCGCCGCCGCGTATGCCGACGATTACCAGGACCGCACGAAAGGCCTGCCGCCATTAACCATCAAAGACGTCAAGGTGATCACGACGAGCGGCGGCCGCAATTATCGCTGGGTTTTCGTGAAGATCATCACCAGCGAACCCGGCCTGTACGGCATCGGTTCGGCAAACGACAACTACCAGACGTTCGCGGTGGCGGCCGCGCTGGAAAAGCACCTCAAGCCGTGGCTGATCGGCAAGGATCCCGACCGCATCGAAGATCTCTGGCAGAGCGCCAACTTCCGCACTTACTGGCGGGGCGGGCCGGTAAACAACAAGGTGATCGGCGCGATGGACGAAGCCTTGTGGGACATCAAGGGAAAGCGCGCCGGCATGCCGGTCTACGAGATGCTGGGCGGACGCGCCCACGATGCGGTGGCCTGCTACGACCACGTCCAGGGACGTGCAAGGAACAGGCGGCGGAAGTGGTCGCGAAGTCCATGGAAAGCGGTTTCCGCCACATCCGCCTGCAGTACGGCGAAGGCGGTTACGGCGGCGGCGGCTTCATGCGCGCCAACGAGGGCAATCGCGCCGAAGGCGGCTACCAGGGCCAGGCGTTCGATGAGGATTTGTACGTGGAAACGATCCCACCCGTCTTCGAATATGTGCGTTCGAAGGTGGGATTCGCTCCCAAGCTGCTGCACGATGTCCACTCGCACCTGACGGCATCGAACGCGATTCTCTTTTCCAAAAAGATGGAGCCCTACCACCTCTTCTTTGTCGAAGACCTGCTCGGGCCCGAGCATCTCGAGTGGTATCACGAGGTGCGCAAGGTCTGCGCCACTCCCCAGGCGGTCGGCGAGGTCTTCTCGAATCCGGCGGAATACTATCCGCTGATTTCCGCGCGGCTCATCGATTTTATCCGCACACGCGTGACGGCAATCGGCGGCATTACGCAGGCGAAGAAGATCGCCAATCTGTGCGAGGTCTTCGGCGTCAAGACGGCCTTCCAGGAAGGCGGTGAGAACGATCCGGTGAACCAACTGGCGGCGTACCATGTGGACATTTCGAGCTCCGCGTTCGGCATTCAGGAAGAGAACCACTTCCCGCCGCAGGTGCACGAGATGATGCCGGGCACCGCCGAAATCCGGAAGGGCTACATGTACGGCAGCGGCGGCCCGGGACTGGGAATCGACATCAACGAAGAGATGGCGGCGAAATTTCCGATCACCGAAGGACGCAACGGCGGCGCGTACGGCACGGACCGCCAGGTGGATGGCACGGTCGTCATCCCCTGAAAAGGAGGCCCGCTTGAGTGATAGGTTCATGATCGCTGCGCTCGTCCTATTCAAGCGATTCTCGCGTAGCGCGAGCATGCTCCCAGTTCTGTGGTGGCTCGCGATGGCCGGTACTGCCGCGGCGGCCGGGCCCGGATCAAAACCAAACCGGGCGAGCTGGTGATCGACCCTCCAACGCTGATCAATCTCGGCTTCGAGTGGACCATCGAGGGCGACGATAACCGCAATGCCTCGGTGGAAGTCTCGTACCGGCGCACTGGCGAGAGCCAGTGGAAACAGGGATTGCCGCTTTTGCGATTGCAGGGCGAGCGCATCTTTCAGACGGAGGGTGTGTTCGACGTGATCTCGCCCAATATGTTCGCGGGAAGTATTCTGGACCTGGAGCCGGACACCGCGTACGAGGCCCGGCTCACCATGTCCGACCCGATGGTTTTGCGGGGCAGGCCGGTAAGTCGGTAGTCAAGACCGTCACGGTTCGCACACGGCCCGAACCGCGACCTTCTTCCGGCGGGCGTGTGTTCCATGTGTATCCGCCGAATTACACCGGCGCAAAAACGGAACCCGCATTCGACGCACTGATGTGTGCGTACAACTACTACTGCGGGGGCGGCGACACGGTCACCGCGGGCCGGCCGCGCGTCAAGGCGGGCGACGTAATTCTGGTGCATGCGGGCACTTACAAATATCACCCCGAATATTACACCGGCGATCGCAAGATAAATGCGACGACTCCCTTCGAAGGGACCTACTACCTGACCGCCCGCGGCACGCCGGAGAAGCCGATCGTCATCAAAGCGGCGGGAGACGGAGAGGTAATCTTCGACGGCAATGGCAATTACAACCTATTCAATGTCAAGGCCGCGGACTATAACTATTTCGAGGGCGTGACCATCCGCAATACCGATATCGCGATCTGGGCCGGCACGCAATTTATCGCGGGATCGAAGGGCCTCACCGTCAAGCGATGCCGTTTTGAAAACGTGGCGTTCGGTATCTTCACGAACTATGCCGGATCGAGCAATTTCTACATCGCCGACAATTATTTCTTCGGCCGCGACGATCCCAAGCACCTGTTCGGCTGGAACGGTGCTTTTTGGGCGCAATTCGACGGCGTGGACGGCCAGAAGTTCCCTCCGGTCCTGGCTTCGTACACGGCGGTCCGGCTCTACGGGCCGGGCCACGTGGTCGCATACAATTACGTCGCGGATTTCCACGATGGAATCGACATGGAGACCTACGGCAATCCGGACGGCTCCCACGCGATTGATGGGCCGCACTACCCGCCGCGGGAGTATTGGGACCGGCGCCCGGTCGCGATCGATTTCTATAACAACTACATGACCAATTTCCACGACAACGCCTTTGAGATCGATGGCAGCATGCACAACGTCCGGGTGATGCGAAACATGATGGTGAACTCGGCCTCCCACCCGTTCTGCAACCAGCCGGCGATCGGCGGACCGATCTACTGGATTCGTAACATCGCGTACCGTGCGCCTGGCGGATCCACCCGAATGACCAATGGCGCGGCGGGCGTCCTCTTCTACAACAACACGATCCTGACCGAGACCGCTGCCGGATCATCGGCCAATGTGCACTGGCGCAACAACCTGATGCTCGGCGAGAATTCCGCGCCGGCAATCTTTAGCGTCAACACGAATACGAGTTACAGCTCCTCGGACTATAACGGATTCCGGGTAAATCCCGGAGCGGCGTTTTCGTTCCAGTGGAATTCCCCACCGCGAGGCATCGCGGCGGATTACACCGGCCTGCTGCGGGGCGGCCGGCGGGAATCCATCGCTCGAAGTGCGGCAGTTCGCGACCCTCGCCGAGTACACGCGCGCCACCCATCAGGACGAGCACAGCGTCGTCGTGGACTACGACGTGTTCGTGCATGTGAACAAGCTGGACGCAAGGATCTGAAGACGGTTCAACGACTCTATAAGGCGGAAGATTTCGATTTCCGGCTCAGGCCGGCGCCGCCGCGGTGGATCGCGGCACGGTGCTGCATAACGTGACGGATGGATTCACGGGTGCGGCGCCGGATCTGGGCGCACTGGAAACCGGCCAAACTCCGCCGCACTACGGACCGCGATAGACGGTCGATTCCTGCTGGTAGCTACCGATACAAACCAAATCAAATATAACTCTAATGTTTTCGGCCGTTTGCGTTGACGTTAAGGGCAATTTGTAACGTTGCCGCCCGGCCTGTCTAGTGATAGAGTTTTCCGATCGGGTACTTTCACGCGCGCCGGGGGGCCGGGACAAGTGGCAGCTCTGTACCGTGTAAGGCCAATCGTGGAGAGGAAGACTCAGTATGTCTCGCAAACTCGTATTTCTGCTTGCTACGTTGCTCATGATCACCAGTGTCTGTCTTGCCCAGGTTGAGCAGGGCGCCATCACCGGAGCGGTGGTGGATTCAAGCGGCGCATCCATCCCCAAAGCAAAGGTCACTGCGACCAACCAGGCCACCGGGGCGATCGCCGTCGCCGAAACCACCGACGAAGGCTATTACAAGATTCCTTATCTGCCGGCCGGAAAGTACAAAGTGGCCGTGGAAAAGGATGGCTTCGTGATTAATCGCGTCACCGATGTGCCTGTGCTCGTCGGCCAGATCGCCACCATCAACGTAACTCTTAAACCAGGCAGTGTTCACGACGAGGTCACGGTTACTTCGAACGCCGTGCTGGTGGATCAGGTCAGCTCGTCGCTCGGCTACGTAACAGGTGCTACGCAAATTCTCGAGCTTCCCACCGGCCGCAGTCCCTATTCACTAATGAACCTGTCACCCGGCGTGATCGCCACCGGCAATAGCGGGACAGGCCCGATCATCAGCGGCGGCCGCTCCAACACCTCCGCCATTCTGCTGGATGGCCAGGATACAAGGAACAACTCGACGCTAGATAACGCGTATACCCCGCCGCAGGAAACGGTGCAAGAGGTACGATTCATCACCAACAACTTCTCCGCCGAGTATGGCCGCTCGGCCGGCGGCGTTCTGGTTGCCGCAGGCAAGACCGGCGCCAATCAGGTCCACGGCAGCGTCTACGACTATCTGAAGAATGACAAGCTGAACGCCAACAGTTGGGCCAACAACCGGAATAACGTATTGCGTGGGCGCCAGCGCCACAACGAATACGGATTCAGCGCTTCCGGCCCCGTGTATATTCCGAAGGTTTACGACGGGCGCAACAAGACGTTCTTCTTCTTTAACTGGGAAGAGATCAACGACCATGGTGTCAGCACACCTACCGCCAACGTCCCAACCGCCCTGCAAAAGAGCGGCGATTTCTCGCAGACCTTCACCAGCGCCAATGCGTTGATCCGGATCTACGATCCGCAGACCACGATCGCCGACCCCGCCCAGAAGAGCGGTTTTAGCCGCTCTCCGTTCCCCGGCAATATCGTCCCGCAGAACCGCATGGATCCGATCATGAAGAAGATCATCGGATTTTATCCCGATCCCACGCTGGCGGTCTCTCCTACCCTGCAGACCAACTGGTCGCAGAATTTCGCCCTGATCACTCATCAGGATAAGTGGTTCACTCGGGCGGACCACAATTTCGGCGCGAAGAACCGGATGTTCTTCCGCTATGGCTACCAAACTTCGCCGCGGGTCAGCCCCTTCAGCAACATTGCCTTCCCCGGGGAGGGCACCAATGGCGGCGGAAACCAGTCGTCAATTGCATACACCTACGCGCTGAGCGACACGGAGACCTTTTCCTCGAACCTGGTTGGCGAATTCCGGTTCGGCTACACCCGTTCCGTCATCAAGCTGACGCCTCTCAGCGTGGGCTTCGACATCACCAGCCTCGGTCTGCCCGGATATCTGAAGGCCGCGTCCGCCGACGCCATCTTCCCGCGCATCAATATCACAGACTTCACGGCAATCGGCCCCGACCGCGCTTCGCATGACGTGGATGCCGAGAATACCCCCGAAGTGCAGGCGCACTTCACTTGGCTGAAGGGCTCCCACGCGATCAAGACCGGCTACGACATGCTGTTCTGCCAGTTCAACACGTTCCGGCCGGACTACCCGTCGGGCACGTTTTCGTTCAGCCGCAACTACACGCAAGGTGTAGATCCATCGGTGGCATCCGCGACGGGCGGCTATGGCCTGGCGAGTGCGATGCTCGGCACGCCGGATAGCGGCAGCTTCACCGTGGGGCCGTCGCTGGCGCTGTTGCAGACCAGCTACAACTGGTACCTGCAGGACGACTGGAAGGTGTCGCGCACGTTGACGGTCAACCTAGGCGTCCGTTTCGAATACCAGACGCCGTTCAAGGAGCGCTACAATCACCTCGCCTATTTCGACCCGAGCGCGACGGAACCCGTCACCGGCCTGAAGGGCGTTCTACTGCCCACCACCAGCTCCCACCGTTATCCGAGTGACCCCGACAAGAACTGGGCGCCGCGCGTCGGTTTGGCCTGGACCTTCATGCCGAACACGGTGTTCCGCGCCGGCTATGGCCTGTTCTATGCGCCGGGCAGCGGAGGAATCGGCTCGAGCCCCGGAGATCTGGGCAGCGGTTCATCGGTCTCCACGGGCATCTACTTCGGACAGGCGCTGGCGGCGCCCAACACGCCGATACCCGGAGCGTCGCTGACGAATCCGTTCGTCACCGGTCTGCTGCCGTATCCGAACTCCCTGGTCGGCAACGGCATCGGCGCGATCTTCCCCTCGTGGGTGACGCCTATGAACCAGATGTGGAACGCCAACATCCAGCGCAGCGTCACTAAGGACCTGATCGTGGAAGCGGCCTACATCGGCAGCCGCGGCGAACATATCTGGAATAACTTCACGCGCAACGCGACCTTCCCGCAGTATCTCTCGCTGGGTTCGCAACTTGAACAACCTGGTGCCCAACCCGTTCTTCGGTAAGATCACCACCGGTGCGATGAGTGCGGCCACGGTGCGCTTGGGATCTCTGCTGGTGCCGTATCCGCAGTACAGCGGCGTGAGCCAGACCCGCGCATCCATCGGCGATTCGATTTACCATGGCTTCACCCTTCGCGCCGAGCGGCCGTTCTCGCACGGACTTCTCTTCCAGGCGTCTTACACCGCCGCCAAGTTGATCGACGATGTGAACGAGCGGTTCCTCGGCGGTACCAATTACATCAATCCCTACGACCTCAGCCTCTCGCGTTCCATTTCCGCCGCCGATGTGTCGCAGCGCTTCGTCGCCAACTACGTCTACGAGCTGCCGTTCGGGCATGGCAAGCAATTCCTCTCGCACGGAATTGGGAGCTGGATCCTCGGCAACTGGCAGACCAGCGGTATTCTCACCTTCCAGACGGGCACTCCGATCTCGGTGACTGCGGCTTGCAGTTTCCCGGGAGCGAGCGGACTTGGCTGCTACGCGGACCGTTTGAAAAACGGCAATCTGCCGAGCGGCAGCCAGAATATGAATCAGTGGTTTGACACCACCGCGTATGCCAGTCCCGCGGCCTACTCCTTCGGCAGCGGCTCGCGCACCGAACCGAACCTGCGCAACCCCGGAGCCATCAGCTTCGATTCCGTCATGAGCCGGTGGCAGCCCATCCGCGAGCGCATGCGTCTGCAGTTCCGCGCCGAAATGTACAACCTGCTGAACCACCCGAACCTGGGTGCGCCCAGCGCCAGCATCACCTCTTCGACCTACGGCCAGATCACGTCGAAGAGCGGCAATCGCACAGTCACTATGGCGTTGCGGCTGGAATTCTAAGCCGTCCGCCAGAACAATGAGACCGCATACCGCAGCGGCGATCCTCATGTTGTGTCCGGCCGCGCTTTACGCGGCCGGCGCAGTAGACGCATCCACCCTCGACAACAAAGTCCTGATTGGGTATCAGGGCTGGTTTACCTGCCCCTCGGATGGTTCCCTGCGTTGGACTCACTGGTCCCGCGGGGTTCCCGCCGCCGATACCCTGACTGTCGAGCTCTATCCCGACCTGAGTGAACTCGATCCCGATGAGCGCTGCGAAGTTCCCGGCATGACGATCGGCGGCAAGCCGGCCTATCTGTTCTCTTCCCGGAATCCGAAGACCGTGGGCCGGCATTTTCGCTGGATGAAGGAGTACGGCCTCGACGGCGTCCTGGTGCAGCGCTTCGTCGGGGAGATCCGGCGCAAGCGCGCCGACGGCGACGTGGTGCTCAAGAACATCATGGCCGCGGCAAAGGAATCCGGCCGGACGTTCGCCATCGAATACGATATCTCGGGCGGCAATCCCGAGACGTTCGCCCAGACGTTGAAGGACGACTGGATGTACCTGGTGGACGAACTGAGGGTGACGTCGCACCCCAACTATCAGCGTCACAACGGAAAGCCGGTGGTGTCCGTTTGGGGTATGGGCTTGAGCGATGGCAATGCCCATCCGCCGGTCGATCCCCAGGCCGCGAAAGATCTGATCGACTGGTTCAAGTCCAAGGCTCCGAATCAGTATCACGTCACTTACATGGGCGGCACCCCGTCGCGATGGGGAACTCTCACCCGCGATTCGCGAGACGACCCGGCCTGGGCCGCCGTCTATGCCGCCATGGATATCGTCCAGCCTTGGAATGTCGGCCGCTACGGCACTCTCGAAGCCATCGACCGTTGGAAGGATGACGTGCTGGTTCCGGACGTAAAACTGGCTGCCGCGAATCATCAGATCTATATGCCAGTGGTCTTCCCTGGCTTCTCCTGGCACAATCTCAAGCGAAACGCGAAGGAGAACCAGATTCCGCGGCTGCGGGGCGAATTCCTATGGCGCCAGGCTTACAACGCGAAGATGGCCGGCGCCAAGGTTCTCAAAATCGCCATGTTCGACGAGGTCGATGAGGGAACCGCAATACTCAAGGTGGTTTCCCACCGCAAGCAAGCTCCTGATCAGGGCTTTTGGCTGGCCTTGGATGCCGACGGCGCGGAACTGCCGAGCGATTGGTATTTGAGGCTCGCCGGCGAGATCACGCGGATATTTCACGGGGAGATCAAGCCGGATCCGAAACTGCCCGCGCGTTGATTGCGGCTCCGGATTTATCGCGGCCCCGCCGGCAAATACTCCTCGAAGAAGCTGTATCTCAGCGTATCGAGATGTAGCGGGTCCGACGCCTGCACGCCGTGTCTGCGGTTGGGATACTCCATGAAGTGGAACTGCTTGTTGAGCGAGATCAGCTTGTTCAACAGACGTTGCGTCCCTTGAAAATGCACGTTGTCATCCCCGGTGCCATGGACAATCAACAGCTTGCCCTTCAGGCCTTCGGCGAAGCTGATCGGCGAACCATCGTGGTAGCCCTTCGCGTTATCGGCGGGCAGCCCCATGTAGCGTTCCTGGTAGATGGAATCGTAAAGCGTCTGGTCCGCCACCGGCGCTCCGGCCACGCCGACGCTGTAGAGTTCGGGATGGCGGAACATCAGGTTCAACGTCATGGATCCGCCGCCGCTCCAGCCGAACACGCCGACCCGCGTGAGATCCACGTATGGATGGGAAGCCGCCAGTCCGCGCAGCGCCGCTGCCTGTTCCTCCGACGCCAGCACGCCCACCGATCCGTAAATTACCTTGCGCCAGTGCGTACCTTTGGGAGCGGGCGTACCGCTGTTATCGAAGCTGGCCACTAAGTACCCGTCATCGGCCAGCGCGGCCATCAGCAGACGGTTATTCGCTCCCCAGCTATCGTTCACGGTTAAGGCTGCCGGTTCGCCATAGACGTTGATGATAATCGGGTACTTCTTCGATGCGTCAAACTTAGCGGGACGGATCAGCCATCCGTCGATGGTCGTGTCATGACCCACGGGAATGTGCACCATTTCCGTGCGTCCCCTCAGGATCGGTGTGACTTTCGCCTTGAGCGCGGCGTTGTCGTTCAGCGCCCGCACGACTTTATGATCTGGCAGGCTGATGAGATCGGATTCACCGGGCGAATCGAAGGTGGAAACGGTATGGAAGGCCCAATGGCAATCGGGCGAGATGTTGTAAGTGTGGGTGCCGGGCTGGTTTGCGGGGGTGACCCGATCCGTCTTGCTTCCATCCAGGCGCGCACGGTACAGGTAGCGCTGTGTGGCCACGTCGGGCGATGCGATGAAGTACACCCATCCGCCCGGTTCATCCACCGCGGCGAGCGATACCATATCGAACGGCGCACTGGTAATCAGCCGGGCATCCCCCTCGCGCGAAATCGCGTAGAGATGGCGCCATCCATCGCGCTCGCTGGTGAAGAGAAGCCGCTTTCCGCCCTCGATCCAGCGCAGATTGCGATTCACTTCCACCCACGTGTTGTTCTTGTCCTGAAACATTTGCCGGAGCGTGCCGGTTTCGGGGTTCGCGATGAAGACCGTATTCGTATTCTGCAGACGGTTCATGTGCTGCAGGATGATCTGGTTATCGCCGGTCCATTCCACATAGGGAATGTAGGTATTTCGTGGGTCACCCGGTGTTTTGAACCAGCGGGTGGGACCGCCCGAGGCACTGACTACTCCCAACCTCACCGCAGAATTAGTTTGTCCCGGCTTCGGGTACTTATACTTCGTGATCACAGGGTAGAGTCCGTCGATGTTATTGATCAGCGCAAACTCTTGAACGCCGCTCTGATCGAACTGGTAATAGGCGATCTTACTTCCGTCGGGACTCCACAAGAAGCAATCCGCCAGGCCGAACTCCTCGTGATTGTTCCAGTCCGATGTGCCATTGATAATATCGCCGCTCGCATCGGTAGTGAGCTGCTTGACGGACCCGGTCCTGATCTCTTCCACATAAAGGTTCCACTTCGGCTCCGCGCCTTTGACCGGGTTCATGTCGGCAAGGTATGCCGCTTTAGTTCCATCCGGCGAGAACTTGGCGAACATCAGGCCCGCGGTCGACTTACTTCCCAATCGATGCCAGGAGTTATCCGACTTATCGAGCACCCAGTAATCGCTCGCCGTCTTACGGATCATGACCGTGTGCGAATTGGTCGCGAAGAGGAGCTTTTTTCCGTCGGCCGACGGCGTACCGCCCGAAAGCGCGCGATTGAGTTGCGGCGGCACGTAGGCAGGCTCCGGCGGCAGGGGAATGGCCGCGCCGGTGGCCGTATCGATTCGAGCCGGTTGCTCCGCCGAACGGTATGCCTTGCCGCCGTCCAGCCACAGAGTGCCGCCTCCTCGCCCAGCACCGCGTCCGCCACGACCGCCGCCGCTGAATTCGCCGGAGTTGATACGCCGTATCCAATCCTGCATGTTTTGGGAAAGCTCTGCGTGAGCTGGAATCGATCCGAACAGGTATCCCAGGACGGCCAGGGCTTTCATAGTAAGTAGCGACGTGAGGACCAACCGCATGGCCATGCAGTGTAGTCGATCAAAGGAGCCTCCGCAAGCAATCGCGGTCGCCTTCATTGCATATAATACAATTCAAGTATGCGGAAGAATGGCACCGGTAAGGAGACACCCCCAATTCAGAGCCTGGATCGCGGGCTGGTGATTCTGGAGGCAGTTTCCAAATCCAGCGAGCCCGTTTCCCTTGCGGAGTTGACCTGCCTGCTGGGAATCGATCGCAGCAGCGCCTTCCGTTTGGCCAACACGCTGAAACGGCGCGGATTTCTGGCCTACCCCACCGGACGCAAGGATTACATCCTCGGCTCGGCCCTGTGGCGCCTCGCCCATCAGTACGATTGGGGCAACATGCTGATCCGAGTGTCGCGCGAACCGTTGAAGAAACTGGCCAGCCGGACCAACGAGACCGCTCACCTGGCCATACGCGAGGGCAAACACGCCCTGTTCGTGGACCACGCCGCTGTCAACCATGTCATTTCCGTTTCGGGTCAAACCGGCGAGATGGTGCCGCTTTATTGCACTGCCCACGGTAAAGCCCTGCTCACCGATCTCGATCAGCAGGAGTTGCGCGGCCTCTTCGGAACCGCGCCCCTAACCACCTATACCAAGCAGACCATCGGCACCGTGACACAGTTGGCGCATACCTGTGCGCAGATCCGGGCGCAGGGCTATGCCTCCGACGATGGCGAGTTCCAGGAAGGAGTCCGCTGCGTAGCCGCCCCGATTCGCGCCCACAGCGGGATGATCATCGGCTCGATCGGCATTTCCGCCCCAGTGCAGCGCTTCCCGAAGGACCGCTATTCTGCCTTTGGGCAGCAGGTTCTGGAGACCGCCGAGGAGATCTCGGCCGCATTTAGCGCCCAGCCAAAAGAAGCATAATCTCCCTGTCGTCCGCTGTTGCGTGGCGCTTCGCGAGTGACTATAATTCCACAGTACACGTCAACGCAAGAAGTGTTGCACGATACGCAAACTAAAGAGAGGCCGCCAAATGCATTTCAGGATGGATCGCCGGGAGTTTCTCGGAGGCATCGGAGCAGCACTCGGTCTCGCTCAGGTCGTGCCGGCCGCCACACAGCGAAGGCTGAAGATTGGCCACACCGGAATCACCTGGGGCTTCAAACCCGATGATGCCGCGCAGGCAATTCACGACGTCGGCTCACTCGGCTACGCAGGCTACGAGTCGTTCGGCGAAGTGATCGAAGCCTGGGAGCCAAAGGGCGGTATCAAGCGGCTCCTCGATGCGAGCGAGGTGCCGCTGATTTCGGCGTACTGCAACGTAAACTTGACGGATCCAACCAAACGGAAGGAAGACACCGAAAAGATTGTCCGCTGGGCCAGGCTGATTCAAAAGTGCGGCGGAGTCACCGCCGTCGTAGGTCCCAATGGCGTCAAGCGTGCCGCGTACGACTTCAAGGCCAGCAAAGCGGACATCGTCACGTCGTTGAACGAGATGTGCAAGGCCGTTGCCGACGTGGGCATCATCCCTGCCCTCCACCAGCACACCGGCACCTGCATCGAAAGCCGCGACGAAGTGTACGCCGTGTTGGAAGCGGTGGACACGCGATACGTGAAGTTCGGCCCCGACGTCGGCCAACTGGCAAAGGGCGGCGCGGACCCGGTCAAGATCGTCAGAGACTTCCTGCCGTTGATCCGTCACGTGCATCTGAAGGATTGGAACGGCGGCCCGCACTGGTCCGAGTACTGTCCCCTGGGCCAGGGCAAAGTCAATGTGCGGGCCGTGCTAGACCTGTTGGAACAGGGCCCGGAGATGAAGATCGTCATGGTCGAACTGGATCCCAGTCCGAACCCTCCCCTGCCGCCACTCGAGACCGCGCGCACCAGCAAGGAGTACTTGAAGACTCTGGGGTACACCTTCCGCACCTGACGGAGGAAGAGGCTCATGGTCCGCAACCCGGTGCTCGATTTCGAAATCGATCGATCCCTGATCCGCTACGTGGGAGAAGGCCTGCAGCGCCCCGAGTGCATTCTCGCCGAGCCGGACGGAACGCTTTGGGCGGCCGATGCCCGCGGCGGCGTCGCGCGCATCAGTCCCGACGGAAGCCAGGAGATCGTCACCCAAAAACGTTCCGCCTCGTTTGCCGGCGCGGACAACGAAGCGGCGCGTTACCTGACCGGCACCCTCCCGAACGGTCTCGCGTTCGCCGCCGACGGCTCCTTCCTGATCTCGAATTTCGGCACAGATTGCCTGGAGACGATGACACGCGACGGAGACACCCGCGTTCTGGCCGACAGCATCGACGGGCAGCCGGTAGGCAAAGTCAATTTCGTCCTCCGCGACTCACAGGATCGGATCTGGATTACCGTCTCGACGCGCGTACCGAACTGGATGCATGCGCTGCGCACCGACCTTGCCGACGGCTACATCGCGCGCTACGACCGCGGAGCCTTCCGCATCGTCGCCGAGGGATTCCGCTTCACCAACGAAATTCGCTTCGACGCCCGGGAGGAGTTTCTGTACGTAGTGGAAACCACGGGCGGCTGTATCAGCCGCCTGCGCGTGGATGCCGGCGGGAACCTGAGCGGTCGCGAAGTTTTCGGGCCTTCCACACTGGGGACGGGAGCGTGGCCTGACGGCATCGCATTCGACGCCGCCGGCAATCTGTGGGGGACCACGGTGTACTCAGACAAACTGTTCGTCCTTACGCCGGAAGGTGACCTCAAGGTCCTCCTCGACGAAGGCGACCCGGCGAAGGTGATCGCTCTCGAGCAGGCCTTCTTTAACAATCACGTCACCGAAGACGTGCTCTTCGCGACCGGCCAGGGAATCGCGCCGTGGATGGCCAGCGTGACGTTCGGCGGACCCGATCTGAAAACGATCTATATCGGTTCGCTCAAGGGAAAGCGCATCCCCTATCTCCGCGCACCCGTCCCCGGCCTGCCCATGGTGCACTGGAAAACCTGACGGCTAACTAGCGAACGACCGAGCCTTCTTCGATCAGCCACCGTACCGACTCCTGCACGGCCTCGAGCGAGCTGTACCCCGGCTCGTACCCCAGCCGGGTCCGAGCCTTCCCGATGCTGCAGTTTGGCGAATGGGCGATGTGATCCCAGGTTGCCGCGGCATCCTTCTCCGCGACAGTGTGCCGCCACTCTTCCCAACCGAGAAAACGTAGCTGAGCCTTCCGGCCAAACCACTCGGCCATGCGCTTCGGCATAGCCGCGCAACGTGAGCGCGGCGCGCGACACCACATGAAAGCTCTCGCCGATTGCGGCACTCCGCCGCGCCACGGCCCGCACGAATGCCTGCGCCACGTCGTCCGCATGGACGTGATGGACCGTCTCCATTCCGAGATTTGGCAGAACCACCTCGCTTCCCGCCGCCAAAAGGGAAAACACCTCCGGATTGAAATTGCCGGTGGGATTCAGTGGACGCCAGCCGGGACCCACAAGATGACCGGGATGCAGCGCCGTCGCCGGGAACCCGGTATCGCGTGCTACCTGCAAAAGGTACGCCTCAATCGCAGCCTTGCGGCAGCCATAATCGCCGAAGGGTTGTCGCGGCGCATCTTCCCGCGTCGGCACCTGCACACTATAACCGTGTATCCAGATGGTTCCGCAGTGGAGAAAGTGCTGTACCCGTCCGCGCAGAGCGTCCACCAGTTGGCGGGCGCTTTCCATCGTGTAACAGGTCAAATCGATCACCACCTCGCCGCGAAGCTCCGCGATCCGTTCCCCAAACCTTCCCGCCGATTCCTCGGCCGCGCGATCAAGTTGGATTGGAACGATCTGCTTCCACGCCTCGTTCGGGCGATACGGCTCCCTGCGGCCCCTCGTGACGCAGATCACCTCGTGCCCGCACTCGACCAGCCGCGGCGAAAGATAGGTTCCGATATGTCCGCTACCCCCGATGACGACGATTCGCATCGTTAGAGTTGCGTGGCGCTCCAACCATGACTACAATTTTGAGAAGCTCACGCAAAATGCTTCGTATATTATACTGTTCCGCCCTGCTCTGTTTTTTTGCATCCTTCGCGATAGCGCAGCCTTCGCCCGCGCTGCGAGATGACGAGGGAAAGGCGCTGCTCGAGCGCACCTGCACCAAGTGCCACAAACTCAGTGCAGCCGTGGGACAGCGCAACAGCAAAGGGCGCTGGTCTGCCATCGTGGACGACATGATTGCCCGCGGGGCGGAAGCCACCGATCCGGAGATCGAGAAGCTGGTGGATTATCTGGCGGCGAACTTCGGCCCCAAAGTGAACGTCAACAAGGCCACGGCGGACCAGCTCGCCGGCACGCTCGAGGTGCCGAAGGCCGCTGCCTCGGCGATTGTCGAATACAGGGAAAAGAACGGCAGCTTCAAGAGCTTCGAAGACCTGCGGAAGGTTCCCGAAATTGACTGGAGCTCCATCGAGAGCAGGAAGGATCGCCTGGATTTTTCCGAAGGCAAGTAGCCCTTCCCCGCTTACGCCGGAAAATCGGCCGGCAACGTAGCGGCGTTTAAGGCAACGCGAAAACGTACAATCGTCCGCCCGGGTTGTCGGCTCCCCGATTCTCGCCACCGCCTGCCAGGATCGCCACGTATTGCTTCCCATTCTTCCCTTGATAGGTAATCGGCGTGGCCTTGGCGGCGTCCACCAGCTTGGTGACCCAAAGCTCCTTCCCGGTGCGCGCGTCCAAGGCGCGGAAGCGGGCGTCAATCGCCGCACCGACAAAGATCAGGCCGCCGGCGGTGGCAATCGGTCCGCCGCGCGGTTCGGGGGTGCCCGTCTTCGGCACGCCGAGGGCGTCCAGTTCTTCGAAAGAGCCCAGGGGCATGCGCCAGGCGATGTCTCCCGTATTCACGTTGACCGCAAGAATCTCGCCCCATGGCGGCTTCTGGCACGGCCACCGCTTGGCTCCGTCCCAGAACCTGCCGCCGGAATTCGCCGGAGCACCTGTCGCCCCGACGCGGTTGAACGTGGAGCCGTCGGCCGACGGCACCACCTTATTCAGGTTTCCCAAATCGTGAGAAGTAACAAAGAGATAGCCTAAGTCCGGATGAAACGCCGGTGGACTCCAGTTGCCTCCACCCACCCAGCCGGGAAAAATCACCCTGAGCTTGGGACCGTATTGCGCATAAGGACCGCCGCCGAGCGCGCCGCCCTCCAGTGCCAGCAACCCCTTGCAATAGGCTTCGTGCTCCGGAGTCACCTTCGCGACCTCGTCCAATTGGAAGGTCATTCGCGCCAGCGGCGGCGGCTTGACCGGAAACGGCTGCGTCGGCCAGTTCGTATCGCCGGGGTTCGGGTTATCGGAGAGCACCTCGCGCTCCTCTACCTTGTACACCGGCTCGCCCGTCAAACGGTCGAAGATGAACAGCAGCCCCTGCTTCGTCCACTGCGCCACCGCGGGGATCTTCTTGCCGCCCTTCGTCACGTCGATCAGGGAAGGCGCCGCCGTAAGGTCGTAGTCCCAGTTATCGTGATGCGTGGTTTGAAAATACCATTTGAGCTTGCCGCTGGCGGCATCCAATGCCACTAACGAAGAGCCGTACAGGTTGGAGCCCTTTCGGCTGCCGCCATAGAAATCGGGCGTCGGTGTGCCGAGGGGCACGAACAGCATTCCCCGTTGCACATCGACAGTCATGAACCCCCACACGTTGGCCCCCGACCGGTCTGCCCACTGATCCTCCTGCCAGGCATCGTGGTTGCGCTCGCCCGGACGGGGAACGGTGTGGAACGTCCACACCAGCTTTCCGGTGTGTATGTCCCACGCCCGTACGTCGCCGCTCGGTCCGTTGGCAGGCTCCTCCTGTAACTGCGCGCCGGTCACGATCAGATTCTTATAGATCACGCCGGGCGACGATACGCCGTACCGTCCACGCGGGAATTTGTCGGCCACGCCAATCTTGAGATTCACCTTTCCGTTGTCGCCAAACCTAGTGGTCAGCCTGCCCGTCTTGGCATTCAGCGTGAAGAGCCATCCGTTCATCGTGCCGACTACGATCTGCGGCGGCAGCACCTCGTCCCCGGCCCAGTAAGCAATGCCCCTGCCGGACGGCGTGTATTCGGATTCGTACTCCCAAATCTTCTTGCCCGTCTCCGGCTCCATCGCGATGATGCGATTGTAGGGTGTGGAGAGGTACAGCATGCCCCCCACCATCAGCGGCGTCGCTTGCGAAGCGCGGTTGCGGGGCGCCGGCTTGGCTTCCACTCCTTCGGACGCAGGCACCGCCGGCGGGCGCGTGTCGTAGGTCCAGGCAATTTGCAGCCTGGCCACATTCCTGGCGTCGATCGCTTTGAGTGGCGAATACTGAAGCCCGCCGGGATCGTGACCATAGATTGGCCAATCGTTCTGCGCTCCCGCCACAGAGGCGGCAGCAATTGACAACAGGATCATCGCCGGAGCTCGCATGTCCATGAGCCATCTCTCTGCGCTGCGCGGCCTGCGCCGCTCACGCTGCGGTGAGCGCAGCAAGTG
Organism: uncultured Solibacteraceae bacterium; assembly: GCA_963792055.1. Taxonomy (GTDB): domain Bacteria; phylum Acidobacteriota; class Terriglobia; order Bryobacterales; family Bryobacteraceae; genus Solibacter. The sequence goes on from CAWBUV010000017.1 coordinate 60,675, forward strand.
ATTGCATATTATACAATTTAAATTGTAAATTTTAGCGGAAAAATCCGATTCAACCACCGATAGTTTAATTCAACGGCCGGCGTTCGCCATGGCCGCAACTTTACTAACGCGGATCGGTCCACTATACTTGCAGCCAACGTGACACCGCCGACGCAATTTCTCTATTCGCAATCGCAGGAACCACACCGCGATCGCACGAAAACCCTGCTGCGCAACCACCCCGAATTGCGGCGGTTGATCGGCAGGAATCCGTATACCGCACTGATGATCCTGGGCTGTGTATCGCTCCAGGTGGGCCTTGCGTACCTGTTGAGGGACTCACCGTGGTGGGTGCTCCTCGTCACCGCATTTTCGGCCGGCGCCTGCGCGAGCCATGCCTTGTGGACGCTGATCCATGAGTGCTCACACAACCTGGTCTTCTCCAAAACGTACTTAAACACCCTCGCCTCGATCGTGGCGAATCTGCCGCACCTGCTGCCGAGCGCGGTTTCCTTCCAGCGATATCACATGAAGCACCACGCCTTTCAGGGAGTGTACGATCTGGATGCCGACCTACCTAGTTATTGGGAGGCCCGGCTAATTGGGAATTCGACGATCGGCAAGGCTCTCTGGCTGCTGCTGTTTCCGATTTTTCAAGTCACCCGGCCGCCCCGTTTGAAGGAGATCCGCATGTTCGACCGGTGGATTGTCCTGAACTTCGCGGTGCAGTTCGCTTTCGATGCGGCGATCTATGCCTACTTCGGGCCGAAGGCGTTCTGGTACCTGGCGGCATCGTTTTTCTTTTCGGTCGGCCTGCATCCGCTGGGTGCGCGCTGGATCCAGGAGCATTACCTGGTAGCGCCTCCGCAGGAGACATACAGTTACTACGGACCTCTGAATACCATCGCCTTTAACGTGGGATACCACAACGAGCACCACGATCTTCCGTCGGTGCCGTGGAACCGCCTTCCAAACATCCGGAACGGCGCGCCGGAGATGTACAATTCGCTGGTCTACCACACGTCGTGGACCAGACTACTACTGAAGTTCCTGTTCGATCCCGCAATTTCCCTGTTCTCGCGCCGGTCCCGCACAGAGAGGGGCCGAGTGGCATTGGACGCCGAAGTGAAACCCGATGTCGAATTTCTGGAAGGGCGCGATGCGGAAGCAACTGCCCGCGAGGTCGCAGTCGTCGAAGGCGCCTGAGGAAGAGCGGGCTACTGCCGTGTGACCCTGTTTTGCGGAATAATCGTAGGCGTTACATGGCCTTCTTTCAAGCAATGGTGCTCGCTACCTGCGCCGGGCTGGCAGGCGCACAAACAGTGGACTGGGCATTCATCTCCCCGGCGGAAGCAGGGCTGGATTCTACGAAACTCGAAGCTTGGCGAAGCGCGCTCTCTGCCCACAAGACCACCGGCCTGATCGTAATCCGCCGCGGTCGCATCGCACTGGAATGGTACGCGCCCGAGTGGAATGCGAACCGTCCGCACGGCACCGCGTCGATGGCCAAAGCGCTGGTAGGCGGTATGTCGCTCGCCCTGGCGATGAACGACGGCCGCATCTCGCCGGACGACCCGGCATCGAAGTACATTCCCGGTTGGGCCTCCGACCCTGTCAAATCGAAGATCACGATCCGCCAGCTCGCCACGCACACATCGGGCATCTCCGATGCGGAGCAGGACGGCGTCCCGCACGATCAGCTTCCCGGGTGGAAGGGCGCGTTCTGGAAGCGCACTCCCGACCCGTTTTCGATTGCCGTACGCCAGGCGCCCGTGCTGTTCGAGCCCGGTACGCAATATGCGTACAGCAATCCCGGCATGGCGGCGCTCTCGTACGCGATCACCGCGGCGCTGAAGGGCGGGGACATTCGTACCCTGCTGAAGGACCGCGTGCTCGACCCGCTCGGCGTGCCCGAACGCGCACTGGTCGATCGGATACGGCCGGGCATACGAAGTGGACGGGCTCAAGCTCTACGCGAACTGGGGCGGCGCCACCTTCACCGCGCGTGCGGCGGCACGAATCGGCCGGCTCATGATGCTGCAGGGACAGTGGAACGGGCGTGAGTTGATCCGGCGTGACGTCGTAAAGAAGGTGCTCACCGATCAGGGACTGCCGCGTCCGGCCCGCAGCGCTGCCGACCCCGCACCTGCCTCAGGCCTGGCATGGTACACCAACACGGATGGCATATGGCCGGCGGCGCCGCGCGACACGTTCGCGGGCGCGGGCGCACAGCATCAGGTGATCGTCGTGGCGCCGAGCCTGGACCTCGTCGTCGTGCGAAACGGGGATGCATTGGGCGATACCGCGCCCGGCTTTTGGGGACCAGTCTACGACCTGTTGGTGAAACCGTTGATGGAGGCAGTATCTGAGAGAGCGCCCTATCCGCCGAGTCCCGTGATCCGGCGCGCGGAATTCGCCAAAGAAATCCGGCGCACGGCAATCGACAGCGATAACTGGCCGCTAACCTGGGGTGACGACGATACGCAGTACACTTCGTATGGCGACGGCTTCGGCTTCGAGCCTCACGTGGAGAAAAAGCTCGGGATGGGCTTCGCGCGCATCATCGGCGGCCCCGGCGATTATCGCGGCGTAAATTTGCGCTCCGCCGCCGAGCAGACCGGCAACGGCGCGAAGAGCCCGAAGGCCAGCGGAATCCTGATGGTGGACGGCGTACTGTACCTCTGGGTGCGCAACGTGGAGAATGCGCAATTGCTGTGGTCGCTGGATCGGGGCAAGACGTGGCAAGCGGGATTCAAAATGGAGACCGCATTCGGATCTCCGGCATTCCTGAATTTCGGACGAAACTATGCGGGCGCGCGGGACGCCTTCATTTACTCCTATTCCCAGGACGGGCCGTCGGCGTACGAAAGCGACAACGGAGTCATGCTGGCACGCGTTGCGAAGGACCGCATGCGCGACCGCTCCTCCTGGGAATTTTTCGAGCGGCTCGACGCCGGCGGCCGGCCCATTTGGACACCGGACGTCACGCGCCACGGCGCAGTTTTTCACTATCCCGCCAACTGCCAGCGGGTCGATGCGGTCTACAATGCCGGCATCGGCCGGTATCTGCTCGCATTGGGGTACGATCATGCGGGCGGATGGGGGCTCTTCGACGCGCCGGAGCCGTGGGGACCATGGACGACGGTGCTCCACCGCCAGTGGGACCTGGCCGGAACGCACGGATATCGCCTGCCGGCCAAGTGGATTTCAAAGGACGGCCTGACCATGACGCTGGTGTTTTCCGGCGTCAAACCGAACGACGCGTTCTGCACGAGAACGCTGACACTCGAGAAGTGAGACGCCCAGGGAAGGTGTAGATGAAAGCTCGCATCGCTTTGTTACTCATGTGGCTGACCGCGACGACTCTGCATGCCGCCGGGCCCGTCCATGTGGTGCTCTGGTTCGACACCGAGGATTACGTGGAGCCCGCTGCCGACGACGCCGCCTTGCGCCTGGCAACCGATTTAACGGCTCTCGGCGTGCGCGCCACATTCAAAGTTGTCGGCGAAAAAGCGCGCGTACTCGAGCAGCGCGGGCGTTGGGATGTAGTGCGCGCGCTGGCACTCCACGAGATCGGTTACCACTCCAACTTCCATAGCATCCCACCTGCTCCGGCGCTGTATCTGCGCGATCTCGGGTATGTCGAAGGAGCGGCCGAGTTCGAGCGGCGTGAGCGCACCGGAATGCTGGATCTCGCGCGCATCTTCGGTGTGCGCCCCAGTTGCTACGGTCAGCCGGGAAGTTCCTGGGGTCCCCAGTCCAACACTGCCTTGCGGCGAATGGGCATCCCGGTCTACCTGGACGAAGGCACGCAGGTGGGGCTCGACAATCAGCCCTTCTGGTACGGCGGCCTGCTCTACATCTTCAACATGGGCCGCTACAGCATGCGTGCGCCGCTGGATGGCGCCGCGACCATGGCGAGTACTTACGAGCGGTTCGACCGCGCTGCCGCGGAGCTTGCCGCGCGCGGCGGCGGTGTGATCAGCATCTATTACCACCCGACGGAATTTGTCACCACCGAGTTCTGGGATGCCGTGAATTTCGCCAAAGGCGCGGATCGCGAGCGCGTCGACTGGCGCCGTCCGCACCGGCGCACCGAAGCCGATTCCGAACGCTGCTACGGAATCCTTCGTGCCTATGTCGAACACATGAAGAAGGTGCCGGGCGTGCGCTTCTCCACCGCGCGCGAGATGTTGCAGCTCTACGGAGGGCCGTCCCCGAAGTCATTGAGCCCGGCTCGCTTTTCACAGCACCTGGCCTCCAGGCAGACCTTCCTGCTCACAGAGCAGGAATCGCTTTCGGCGGCCGACATGTTGCTCGGGCTGCTCGGCATGGATCCACAGGTGGTGGACGGACCCGCCGCGCGCGGCGTCAGCACGCTGCAGAGTGACAGTGTTCCCCGCGCGGCGTTTGAACGCGCCAAAGCGGACGCAATCTCCTTCATTCGTTCGAACCAGCGGCTGCCCGCGGAAGTGTGGCTCGGGTCCGAAAAGCTCTCCATCGGCGACTTCGCGGCCACCCTGGCCGCCTACGACGGAACGTCCGCCAGCGCCCTGGTACGCCGCGCGAATCTCGAATTCGAAAAGTACTTCTCCAACGATCCGAAAGGCTCCTTTAGCTGGCCCATCCACCCCGAGGGTTTCAGCGCGCCGCAGTTGCTCGAACTGGGCCGGCTTCAGGGTTGGACGCTCAAGCCGGCGCGCCTCCGCTAGCAGTACTACCGCCGCTCCTGTAAAATAAATCCCTATCTACAAGAATTTGCACCCGACTTGAGACGGAGTTAGAAGGTCGGGACAGGGAGCGACTCGCAATGCAATACGTACGGATGGGAGAAGTCCTGTTGGTGCTCACGCTCGGCATATCGGCCGCCGCGTGGGGACAGGGCGGCAACGGCCGGGCCGGACGCGCCGCCGGGGCACAGTCGGGTACGCCCGCTACTGCGCCTGCAGCCACCGCAGGGCGTGGCGGCCGTGGCGGAGATACCGGCGCCGGCGCCACCGAGTTTTTCAACTACGATCCGTCGGCGGGTTCCGGACTGGCGATCCCGGATTCCCAACCCGTGGAGACGCACCAGAAGATCACCGTGAACGGGGAAGCGCTCGCCTACACGGCGCGCGCCGGCTACATGTCCCTACGCAATGCGACCACCGGACAATCGGAAGCTCACCTGTTCTATACCTGCTATTCGAAAGACGGCGTCGCCGATCCTGCTTCACGTCCGCTCTTGTTTTTCCTCGGCGGCGCGCCTGGTGTCGCGGCCACCTGGCAGGAGTTCGGCGGTCTCGGTCCGAAGCGCATGAAGTGGGCCAGTGACGGAACTGCCGGGATGCCGCCTTATGCGTGGGTCGACAATCCCCATACACTGCTCGGCGCAGGCCGATCTGGTCTTCGTGAACCCCGTCGGCACCGCGTTCAGCCGTCCCGATCAGCCGTCCCGAGGCCCCAGCTTTTGGAATACGGCCGCCGACGTCGCCTCGCTCGGGGAGTTCGTGCGGAGTTTCCTCAATGCGGCCAATCGCCGGAACTCGCCGCTCTTTCTGGCGGGCGAGGATTTTGGCACGGCGCGCGCGGCGGGTCTGGCCGCCTACCTCAACGAACACCAGATCCCGGTTCATGGCGTGGTGCTGCTCTCGATGACAGTGAGCGCCGATGCCCTCGCCGGCGACGCGCAATACATCACGCTGCTGCCCAGCCTGATTCATGGCTGCCTGGCATCACAAGAAGCTGTCGCCCGAATTGACTGCGATGAGCGCCGAACAGATTTCCGGACAGGCCCGCCAGTTTGCATCGCGCGAGTATCTGCACGCGCTCTATAAGGGCGACCGCATGACGCCGGAGGAACGCACCAAAGTAATCGCCGATCTCTCCCGCCTCACGGGCCTCTCCAAAGGCATTCCTCGTAAATAACAATCTGCGCATTACCCTGGACCGCTTCAACGGCGAGCTGATGCGCGAACAGCACCGCGGGCTGGCGAGTTCGGATGCGCGCGTGAGCGGCTTTGTGCCGCCGGCTGCCGGCGGCGGCGGAGGCGGCGGCGGAGGCTTCGGCATCGTCGCGCGCCCCGATCGACTTCAATCAGTACAATCTGGCCGGCGGCTTCGCAGGCGGCCTATGAAGCCTACCTGCGGCGCGAGCTTACCTTCACCGGCGACGGCAACGGAATCTTCTACCTCTCCAGCGGAGGCGTCAGCTCCTTCACGTCCACCGGCACCGACGACGCCAGCCTTTCCGGCGCCTTCGCGCGCAACCCCAACCTGCGGCTCTTCGTGGGCGTGAACTACTTCGATCTCAGTGCGCCCTTCTATGCCACCGAGTTTACCCTGGCGCATCTGAACGTCTCGCCGGACGTCCGCGCGCACAACATCATCGTCAGCCACTACGAGGCCGGGCAGATGGCCTATGTCGACAACAAGGCGCTGGCCAAACTGCAGGGCGACCTGGCCAGATTCGTCAACGAAGCGGTCTCACCGGCGCGCAAATAGGCGGCGCAATCAAGGAGCAATGCCATGAGACGTTCACTTGCGATTTCATTTCAAGGTTTGCCTCATTCTCGGCCTCATCGCTGCCGCGTGCGTGGAAGCCTTCGCGCAGGGCCGCGGCCGGGGCGCTGCCGGAGCCACCAACGGCTTCTATCGCTTCAATTACAGCCCACGAAGAGATGCAGCCGATCAGCTATCCGGCGCAGCCCATCGCCACGCAGCACCAGATCACCCTGCACGGCGAGACCATCCAGTACACCGCGCGCGTCGGCTTCATGCCCATCCGGCATGCCACCAGCGGCGTCACCGAGGGGCACCTCTTCTACGTCTACTATTCCAAGAACGGCGTCACCGATAAGAGCAAGCGGCCGGTCTGGTTCCTGTTCAACGGCGGACCGGGCGCGGCGACCATCTGGCTGCACATGGGCGCCTTCGGACCCAAGATGGTGAAGATGGAGCCGAACGGCATCGGCCACCCCGCCGCCGTACACCTACGTCGACAATCCCAACTGCCTGCTCGATACCGGCGACCTGGTCTTCATCGACGCCATGGGCACCGGCTTCAGCCGCCCCGACCGGCCCGGCTACGGCGCCGAATTTCGGCGGCGTGGAAAACGACCTGGCCGCCTTCGGCGAGTTCATCCGCAGCTTCCTGAACGAGTACAATCTCTGGGGTTCGCCGCTCTTTGTCGGCGGCGAAAGCTACGGCACCACGCGCGCCGCGGGCCTGGCCGGCTATCTCACCGACCGCGACATTCCCATCAACGGCGTCATGCTGCTCTCGGCGGTGATCGATTCCAACGCCGCGCGCCGGCGAGCAGCGCCAATTGAGCACGCTGCCCACCGAGATCATGACGGCGCATTTCCACAAGAAGCTGCCGCCGGACCTGCAGAAGCTCTCGGTGGAGCAGATCGCCAAACAGGCGCGCGAATTCGCCTCCGGCGAGTACCTCGAATACCTCTTCGATGGCGCGCGCGCCACCCAGGCCCAGCGCGACAAGGTGCTGGCCAACATGGCGCGGTACACGGGACTCTCAAAGAGCTTCATCGACGGCCTCGACCTGCGTGTTCCGCTGGGGCCGTTCAGCACGGAGTTGCTGCGCGACCGGCACCTGATGACGTCGCGCCTGGATTCGCGCTTCGCCGGCTACCAACTGGATGGCGGCGCGAACAATACGAGCTTCGATTTCAGCAATGCCAACATCGAAAACTGCTTCCTCACCGCCTTCGAGGCCTACATCCGCAACGACCTGAACTACAAGAACGACAATCTCTACTACGTCTCCGGGAACGCGCCGCCGTGGTCCGGCGAGTACAACACGGTGGTCAACCTGGAGAACGGCTTCGCCAAGAACCCGCACATGCACCTCTTCGTGGGCATGGGATATTACGATTTCGCCTGCCCCTTCTACCCCGTGGAGTGGACCATCGCGCACCTGAAGGCGTCGGATGAAGTCAAGAAGAACAACATCTCCTATGGCTACTACGAGGCGGGACACATGGTGTACATCGACCAGCCCTCGGCGGCCAAGTACCACGCCGATCTGGAGAAGTTCGTGAAGGGCGCCTTGCCCAAATGATGCGCCGTTAGGCGCCATACCGGGGTAGTACCGGGTAACTCCAGGAAACCCCTTAAAATAACCCCCGGCCTGGCCAGCCGAATCACATCTGGTGCATGGGTATATCCCGGGCACCAAGCACGTCCCATCTGATCGAATATGCACAGGCAGAACAGTATTTTCGATTATTCATGGAAACCGCCCCGGACGCCCTGGTCGTCACCCGGGGCAAAGGGAAGATCGCACTAGTCAACACACAGACTGAGGAGTTGTTCGGCTACAGCCGGGAGGAGTTGCTCGGACAAGATGTCGAAATGTTGATGCCCGAGCGCATGAGGCACCGGCATACCAGGAGTCGCGCTGACTATTTCCGTCATCCGGTCCGCCGGCCCATGGGCAAGAACCTGGAATCGTTCGGCGTGCGCAAGGACGGCACGGAGTTTCCTGTCGAAATCAGCCTCAGCCCCATCGTCACCGGCAAGGAAACACTCGTATCCGCAGCCATCCGGGACATCACCGAGCGGAAGCAGGCCGAAGTCCAACTGTCCCATCTTGCCGCCATCGTCAACGGCTCCGACGATGCCATTTTCAGCGTGACTCTGGATGGAATTATCCGCAGTTGGAATCCCGGCGCCGAGAGGCTGTTCGGATACAAGGCCGACGCGATCGTGAGCCTCCCGGTGTCGGTGCTGGTTCCGCCGCGAGCTCGCGCGGAGATTCCGAACATCCTGAAACGCCTGCGGCACGGCGAGAGTTCAATCGATCACTACGAAGCCATCTGCTTACACCAGGACGGCCATAGCATCAGGGTTTCCATGCCGCTGTCTCCCATCAAGGACCGTCGCGGCACAGTGGTTGGCGTAGCGGCGATTGCCCGCGATGTCACCGAGCAGCGAGAAACCGAGGCCGCGCTCCGCCAGAGTGAAGAACGTTTCCGCGTAGCGCTGAAGAGCGCCCCCACGGTGGTCTTCAATCACGATCGGGAACTGCGCTACACCTGGATCAATTCGCCCGTCCTCGCCTGGGCGTCACAAGACTGGATCGGGCATACGGACCTGGAGATTCTGGGCGGCCCGGAAGCGGAACATCTCATGGCCATCAAGCAGGAGGTGCTGCGCACCGGAGTCGGGACACGCACCGAGACCACCGTGAGCTGCCAGGGTGAAACCCGGCATTTCGATCTTACTTTGGAACCGCTGCGTGACCGCAAAGGAGCCTGCATCGGTCTCACGTGCGCCGCTACCGACATCACTCAATTGAAACTGAGCGTCCTGGAACAAAAGCGGCTCATCACGGAGCTTCAAGAAGCGCTCGACGAGGTCCAGATGCTGAGCGGGCTGCTCTCCATCTGCGCCGAGTGCAAGAGAATCAAGGACGAGCACAATCACTGGCAGCCGCTGGAAAGCTACATTCAATCGCACTCCGAGGCGAAATTCACCCACGGTATGTGCCAGGATTGTCTGCGCAAACTGTATCCGGACTACTATCCCAAATGAGGCGGCGCATCGGCGCCACTCTGCGGACCCAGCTTGCCGTCCTCCGCGGCTTCCAGATATCGGCGCAGGTTCCCCGCGTGCAACAGATGCGTCACCACCAGAAAGAGGCACACCTTGAACAGAAGGGCCACCAGGTACGTGTAAACCTGCCACGCGGGCGGCAGCTTGAAGAAGAACACATAAATCATTTGAATCAGGGCATACCCGTAAAGAGGAGCCAGCATCCACCGCGGCACCTTCATCCAGTGGCTGTCAAAACGGCCAACCAGGAAGGCGATGGCAAGGCCGTCGTAGATTCCCATAAACACCAGGCCGAACTCGTTCAGGCCCCACAGGTGTAAGCGCCCGGCGACCGCCAGCACCGCGACGCCGGCGCCAATTCCCCAAATCGTGCCGATTGCCTTGCGGAACGATGCATTGCGCTCCGGGTCTCCCGGTACGGCGACGCTGGGCTTGTCCAGCACAAAGAAACACCAGAACAACGGGAACGAAGTCAGGCAATTCAGTATGTCCGCAACCACATCCGGCCTGCCGCCCGAGTCTGCATTTACCCAGAGCCAGCAGTACAACGCCAGCCACGCAGCCCACGCCCATCGCCACCCCGCGATGAATTGGGCGAGACACTTTCGTGCGATCGGGTGCTCCCGTTCGGCGCTAACCTCGGGCCGCAAGAATGGCGTGAACTGGATCGCGAGCAGAAGCGCCGCGATGGCGGCATGCACCAGATGCAAAATCGAGGGAACCGGCGGGACACCCGGCACTCCCCGCTCGCCCGTCTGAACCTGCTGTATAACGAAAGACGAGCCAACCGCCGTAATGAGCGCATAGCACAGGCGTAACGAAAGCGTGGTGGCGACCGTGGATACAACCGAACGCAGCACATCCATCGACAATGCGCGAGCGCGATGAGGCTGGCCGCTCTCCAGGCGCGCATGCGGAGTCGCTGCCGTATCCGGCGTCCATGCCTGCCGTATGGGAATCGGCTCCACGTTCCCCGTGTGAGTGCCCGGCTCTTCCCATGCCCGCAAGACAGCGGCGGCCCGCCGGCGCTCTTCGGGAAAACTTAGCGCGTGCCGCACCGCCTCGGCCTCCATCAACTGGTCGAACAGATCCTGATCCCGCGCGGCGGCCTCGAACAGCGTGCGCTCCTCTGTCGCGGTGAGTTCACCGGAGCTGTATCCAAGCAACAGGGCCTCCGCATCGAAGCCGTCAGACCGGTTCATCGGGGTGTCACTCCAACGTGACGGAGCAGCGAGTGAAAACATCGCCGCACCATTTCGTAAATGTTTCCGGAGATGCCCGTGACGTCGCGCATTTCCGTATAGCTCTTCTGTTCGATCAGCTTGAGCCGCAGCAGTTCGCGGCATCGCGCCGGGAGTTTGATCATCGCGAGCAGCAGGCGATCCGTCTCCTCTCGAGCGGCCATGCGTTCAAACAACCTCTCGCCGCTGTGCGGATTATGCCCGATGCGATACTCCATCCGGTCCGCCGCCGCGTCGGAGATATCCGGCATCTTTTCGCGATCGCGGTGGAATTGGGCGATCTTATGACGCGCCGTACCGATGGCGATCCGCACCATCTCACCAAGTTCACGCTTGTCCGGGTACTGCTCCCACAACACGACCACGCAACTCTGCGCAATGTCCTCCGCCTGCGCAAAATCGGCCCGGTGCGGTACCAGCCTTCTGAGGGCAAAACCGAGAATCCGCTCGCGGACCGTCCCCAGGTCCTGGTGGTATTTCCGGTCTTCGATGTCTTCCTCGCGAACGGGAAGCATAGGGAATTATTGTACCTCCCGCACGCCGGAAAAAATATATTCGCCGCATGTGAGATTTGGCGGGCCGTAAGCGATATACCGTTATGAGCCTGTTCGCCACCAAATCCGTCAGCCGCATCCTCTCCGAATCGGAGGACGGCGGCCATCGGCTCAAACGCACCCTGGGTCCGCTGCAACTGGTCGCTCTCGGCATCGGCGCGATTATCGGCGCGGGCCTGTTTTCCTTGACCGGCGTGGCCGCGGCGCAGAATTCCGGGCCCGCCGTGACCATCTCCATGATCATCGCCGCGGTCGGCTGCGCGTTTGCCGGCCTCTGCTACAGCGAATTCTCGTGCATGATCCCGGTGGCCGGAAGCGCCTACACCTACGCCTATGCCACGCTGGGCGAGTGGATCGCCTGGATCATCGGCTGGGACCTGGTGATCGAATACGCTATCGGATCGGCCACTGTGTCGATCAGTTGGTCCGCCTACATGGTGTCGCTGCTCCACGCCTTTCACATCAATCTGCCCGTTCAGTGGATCGCCGGCCCGTTCGAGATGGTGGAACTGCCCGACGGCACCATGGCGCAGGGTTACGCGAATATTCCAGCCGTCGTCATCGTATTTCTGGTCTCCATGCTGCTCATGGCCGGCATCAAGGAATCCGCGCGCACCAATGCCGTGATTGTCGCCATCAAGCTGGCGGTGGTCCTGGTGTTCATCGGCGTCGGCTGGTCTTACATCGATCCCGCCAACTACAAGCCCTTCCTGCCGCCGAATACCGGCGAGTTCGGCTCCTTCGGTATCAGTGGCCTGATGATGGGCGCGGGCACCATCTTCTTCGCCTATATCGGCTTCGACGCAGTCTCCACAGCCGCGCAGGAATGCCGGAATCCGCAAAGAGACATGCCGATTGGCATCATCGGTTCGCTGGTGGCGTGCACCGTACTCTATCTTCTTTTCGGACTGGTGTTGACCGGCCTCGTGCCCTACACGAAACTCGGCGTCGCGGCGCCGGTCTCGCTGGCCATCGCCCGCACCCCGCATGTCTGGATCAACACCCTGGTGACCTTCGGAATCGTCTGCGGCTTCACTTCCGTGATTCTCGTCATGCTGATGGGACAGTCGCGGGTTTTCTACGCCATGTCGCGCGACGGCCTGGTGCCCAAAGTGTTCTCCGACATCCACCCGAAATACCAGACACCGTGGCGCTCCAACGTGCTGTTCTTTTTCTTCGTTGCGCCCTTTTCGGCCTTCCTGCCGCTAAGCGTGGTGGGCCGCATGACCAGCATCGGCACTCTGTTCGCCTTCGTCATCGTCTGCGCCGGAGTCTGGGTTATGCGCGTCAAACATCCCGATCAGGCGCGGCCCTTCCGGACACCGTGGGTCCCCGTCGTGCCGATTCTTGGAATGCTCGTCAACTTCGCGCTGATGTACTCGCTCGGCGGTTCGAACTGGCTGCGCCTGGTGGTCTGGCTGATCATCGGCCAGGTGATTTACTTCGCTTACGGTCGGCGCCATAGCCGCCTGCGCCGGGACGCCGGTCTACTCGTGCCGCAGCGCGCGGAGCGGATCGATGTGTAGTGCCCTTCTGGCCGGCAAGAGCGCCGCCAGCGTTACCGTCACGAGAAAGACGGCGATCGCCGCCAGATACGTAATAGGATCGAAATTACTGATGCCGTACAGTCTCCCGCGCAGCACCTGGGAGAATGCGGCCGCCGCCCCAAGACCTACAATCAGGCCGGTCAGGACAGGGGCCGAGAACTGCCGGAGAATCACCGAGAGAACCCGCGAAGGTTGCGCGCCGAGCGCCATCCGGATACCGATTTCCCTGGTGCGCTGCGAGACCGCATAAGCCACCACTCCGGCAATGCCGAGGCAGGCCAGAAGGTGGGCGATGAAGCCCAACACGCTCACGGCCAGAGCGCTGTATTGCGCTCCTTCCAGCCTCGTACGAAAACTGGTGCTCAAGAGTTGGACCTCTGGGATGATGTCGGAATCCAAAGCCCGGGCCGCCGTCATGGCAGCTCGAGCAAGATCCTGGGGCGACGCGGCCGTCCTCACCAGGACATTCAAGTTGGTTTGATCGGTCGGCTCGATGGGTAGGTATGCCTGCGTGGAATCCGAATCTCCAAATTTCGCGAGCCGTACGCTGCCACAGATTCCAACCACGGTGATCGGCTGCCCCAGGGTGAAGCTCTTACCCAGCGCGTCCTGCCCCGGCCATGCCAGGCGGGCCATGGATTCACTAATCACGGCGACGTGTGTTTCGCCGTGTTTCAAATTGCGTCCGCGCAGCAGCGGGATCTTCATGGTCTCGAAAAACCGCGGATCCACATGATTGAGCTGCATACTCAGCGGTCGCCGGTCCACTTCAATCCCGGCGCTGATCGTCACGTGGCCCAGCGGTGGGCTGATCGCCAGCGATACCGCCTGCACGCCCGGCAGCGCCCGTAGGCGATCCTGCAATGCGTCCAGATATGCCTGGGCCCTGGTCGGAGAATAGCTGTATTTGCCAAGGCCTGGATCGATCGAAACCACCTGCCTGTATTCAAAACCCGGATCCGTGGAGGCAGCATGATCGAGAGCCCGGCCCAGAAGTCCGGCGACAATCATCAGGACACAACTCGCTGCCACTTGCGCGCCAATCAATACCTGCCGTGTGAAAATTGCGCGATGATGCTGGCGGCCCACCTGCAATGCCGGCGTCAGGCCGAAGAGAATCGCGGAAGCGAACCCTGCGGCCAGGGCAAAGACGATCACCCGCCAGTCCGGCGATGCATCGAGCCATGGCGGACCGTTGGCAGCTACCAACAGTCCTCGCAGGACCACATAGCCAACGGCGAGGCCCGCGAGAGATCCCAACATCGCCAGCAAAAGACTCTCGGTGAACAGTTGCCGGATCAGCCGGCCGTTACCCGCACCGATGGCCACGCGAATCGCGATTTCGCGTTGTCGCGCCACGCCTCGCGCCAGCAGCATGCTGCCCAGATTGCCGCACGCCACGGCGAGAATCAGCAAGGTAAGCGTTCCCACCAACGCGAAAATCGGGTAGACGGGATCGCGCTGCTCCGTCCCCGTGCCGCGCCGGTTCCCAATCAGGCTGTTGGCGGCATAGGCGCCGGGCTCGCTCGGCAGACGCTCGTCTTCCCAGATGGCAGTAGGTTGCTGCCTGCGCAACTCCGCAGCCAGGGATCGCAATTCTTCCTCCGCCGCTTTGGGATTCTGGCCCGGTTGCAAGCGTCCCCACATTTGCACACCGGGACTTTCCACGGAATAGTCCGTGAGCAGGTGACTGCCGGTGGCGAAGTAAGGCTGTTGGGTGATGCTCGCCCACAGGGTGGGTTCGCTCAGACTAAGGCCGCTGAAATCCCTGCCGGCAACCCCCACCACGGTAGCCGGCTTGCCGTTGAGGCGAATCGTTCTGCCGACCACCAGTGGATCGGCGCCGAAATGGCGTTGCCAGTACCCGTGTCCGAGCACCACCACCGGCTCGGCGCCCGGAGCCTCGTCCCGCGCGGAATCGAGCAGCCTGCCGAGAATTGCAGTCGCTCCCAGTTCGCGAAAATAGTTCGCCGTGACGAAACTTGCGCCGATTTGATTCTCCTCGCCTTCCACCGCCAGTCTCGTGAAATTTACGGCCAGCACCGCCGAGAGCGTCCGGGAGTTCTCCCGGAAGAATGCCATTTCCGGGTACGGCAGCGCGAACGCATAAGGGGAGACGCCGCGCCGGTGGAATCTCAACAATGTGGCGGGATCGCGAACATTCAACGGACGCAGCACCATCAAATCGAAGAAGCCGAATACCGCCACGTTCACGCCGATTCCGATGGCGAGCATCAACACAGCCGCGAGCGCAAAGCCGGGCGACTTGCGCAAAACACGGGCAGCGTAATTCAGATCTTGAGAGAGCCGCCCGATCCACGTCCAGCCCCACGCGTCGCGCGCCTCTTCGCGCAGGTGCAGAGAATTGCCCAAATTCGCCCTGCCCTCGCGCGCGGCCATTTCGCGATGGAATTCCATATCGCCCTCCAGCTCCCGGTCGAAGCGGCGGCGGTTCAACAGATACCATAAGCGGCGGAAAAATTCGCTCATCGGTATCCTCAGGCGGTGCGCAATACGGCCGCGATCGCCTCGTGCACGCGATGGTAGCCGGTCAGCTCGGCATCCAGTTGTTTCCGGCCGGCGGTGGTCAGCCGGTAAAAGCGAACCTTGCGGTTGGTCTCGGAGATGCCCCACTCGGAGGTTGCCCAGCCCTTCAGCAGGATCTTCTGAAGCGCGGGGTAAAGCGCGCCTTCCTCCACCTGCAGCACCTCCGACGAGAGGGAGTGTATCCGCTGCGCAATGGCATACCCGTGCAGTGTGCCGGAACGGAGCACCCGCAGAATCAGAAGTGTAAGCGCGCCGGAAGGCATGCTCCCATCGGACGCGCGCCCGTCAGGCAGGACCTGTCTTTCCTTTTTAGACATAAATATTATAGGGGTATAATATCTATGCCTGAAGGAAGTGTCAAGTGACTACATGCGCTGCCCGCCGGCCAGAATCAGTGACTGTCCGGTAACCCAGCCCGCGTCCTCTGACGAGAAGAAGACTGCCGCCCCTGCAATATCGTCAGGCTGCGCGATCCTGCCCAGCGGAGTTTGCGACTCGACGAGCTTGCGGAATTCACTTTGGTCGAGACCCGCGGCATGAAATCCTTCCGTTTCGACCATGCCCGGATTGAGCGAATTCACGCGGATCTTTCTGGGACCGAGTTCCTTCGAGAGTGCAATCGTAAGCGCGTCCACAGCCGCTTTGGTCGCGCTGTACACCGAGGCGGACCCCACCGGCATGGGGCCTACAATGGAACTGATGTTGATGATGGAGCCGCCGTCGCCATTCATCAGCTTGACCGCTTCCTGCGTGGCGAGCAATAGTCCCAGTACATTCAAATTGAATAGCTTGTGGAAGTGTTCGGGGGTCACCGATTCGAGCGGTGCGAACTCGTACACACCGGCGTTGTTCACCAGAATGTCTACCCTTCCGTATGCGGCCTTGGTCTCCGCGAATAGACGGGTAATGTCCTTCGGATTAGAGACATCGGCTTGCACGGCGATCGCCTTGCCGCCTTGCGCTTTGATATGCCGGACAACGTCATCCGCGCCGGATTTGCTGGTGGCGTAATTGACAACAACAGAAGCGCCCTCGGCGCCGAGATGCTCCGCGATGGAGGCACCAATCCCTTTGGAAGCGCCTGTCACAACCGCCACTTTTCCTGTGAGTTTGCTCATGGTCCTACGCAATTCCCTTTCAGTGATAGTTCGACAACTATCTAAATGATGAAAAGGGACCAGACCGGATTCAAAGAAATTGCCGTTTCAGAATTCGCGCAGTTCGGCCAGATACGCATCCCACGTGGCGCGGCGGAATGTCAAATCCGCAAACTTCCCCCGACGGTTGATCTCAATCAGACCGGCCGCCTCGAGCTCTTTCAGATGATGCGAAAGCGTGGGCGCCGTGATCGGGAACGCCGCGCGCAGGTCTGAGCACGCCTTGCAGGGCTGGGCCGCGATCAATTTGAGAATCTCGAACCGGTGTGGATCCGAGAGCACCCGCGAGATGGCTCGCCTTTCACTCTCCGTCAGGGCGGAATGTTCCGTTTTTTTGCTGGTGGCCACGCCACCTCCACTATACGCCGCGCAAGTGCCGGTCTACTACTTCAGCGCCCGGTCGAAGAAGTCCAGCGTCATCTGCTGCAATTGACGCGACGCCGCGCCAGTCACCCCATGCGTCTTCTGCGGGTACAGCATGAACTCGAACTGCTTACCTGCCAGTTGGAGCGCGTTGGTCATTTGCAGCGTGTTCTGGAACAGCACGTTGTCATCCTCGAAATTGTGGAAGATGAGCAGCTTGCCTTTCAGATTGGCCGCCTTGGCTGTGAGCGCCGTGTCCTTGTAGCCGTCGGGATTCTCTTTGGGCAGGCCCATGTAGCGCTCGGTGTAGATGGTGTCGTAATTGATCCAGTTGGTCACCGGCGCGCCCGCCACGCCGGCCCGGAACACGTCCGGCGCGTTGAGCATCGCATTGATCGTCATGAAGCCGCCGTAGCTCGTGCCGGTGATCCCGATGCGCGCGGGGTCGGCAAACCCGAGTGAGATCAGGTGCTTCACGCCGGCCACCTGGTCGGCCAGTTCGGTGACGCCCAGCTTGTGATAAATCGCCGTTTCGAAGCCGTGCCCGCGGCCCGCAATGCCGCGATTCTCGCACTGCCAGACAACGTATCCCTTGTGCGCGTAAACCTGATCCATATTGACGCCCGACCACGCATTGCGCACCGGCGAGCCAACTCCCGGACCGCCGTACACATCCACAATCACCGGATATTTCTTCCCCGGTTCGAAGCCGGCAGGCTTGATCAACCGCCCGTAAAACTCGCTGCCATCCGCTCCTTTGAACCTCACGATCTCCGTGGGCCGTATGTCATACTGATCTGCCTGCGTGCGGTCGCCCTCCCGGTAGACGGCCAGCTCCGTGCCGTCGCCCGAGTGCAGCGTGGTGCGGCCGGGCGTACTCAAATTGGAATACGTATCCAGGTAATACGCGCCCGTCGGACTCATCGACACGTTGTGCGTGTAGTTCGCCGCGGTCAACTGCCGCTTGCCCGAACCATCCAGCTTCATGCTGTACAGGTGCCGTTCGGTGGGCGTCGGTTCGCTGGACGTGTAGTATATACGGCCGCCTGCCTCAGCTTCGTTCACGGCGTTGATGGCCGTGACCTCCCAGTCGCCCTTGGTGAGCTGCTTGACGCTCTTGCCGTCGTTGGAGGAGAGAAAGATGTGACGGAATCCGCCATCGCGCTGGCTGGTCCACAGGAAGCGCTTGCCGTCCTTCAGAAACTCGATGTCGCCCTCAAGATTGATCCAGTGCGGGTCGGACTCGCGGAACACCGTCGAGGCCTCGCCCGATTCCGCGTCGATCGACGATCATCTCAATCTTGTTCTGCACGCGATTCATGCGCAGGATGTAGACCGAGCGCGCATCCGGCATCCAGCCCGGCGCGAGCGATCAGATACACGTTGCGCGTGTCGCCCACTTCGAGCCATTTCGTCGGACCGCCCGTGGCGGCTATCACGCCCAGGTGCACGTCGGGATTATTCTCGCCGGCTTGCGGATAGCGTTCAGGCTCGGAGAATGCGCGCGTGCCCAGCATATCGGCGTGCGGAAACACCGGTTCGCGGCTGGAATCGAATTGAAGGTAACAGAGCGATTTCGAATCCGGCGACCACCAGAATCCCGTACCCAGATTCAACTCTTCGGGATACACCCAATCGGGAATGCCGTTGCGCAGTGTGTCCGTGCCGTCGCGCGTCAGCCGGGTCTCCTTCCCGGAGGCTACGTCCACCGTGTATAGGTCCCAGCCGCGGCGGAACGCTACCATGCGCGCATCGGGTGACAGTTTGGCATCCAATTCCGTCACCGGTGTCTTGGTGAGTTGCTCCCACTTCGCAGTGTCGATATGGATCACGAAGAGGTCGCCGCCGGCGCTATAGAGCAGTACCTTGCCGTCGCCGGAGATCTGCATGCCGCCGACGCGCGCGCGCCGGTTGGTCCAATCCGTCGGACCATCGTCTGCCGGCACGCTCACGGCAGCGCCATCCATCGGGGTGGTATCGATCAGGAGTTTGGAAGTCTTCGTCGCGGGGTCGTATAGCATGAGACTGCGTCCCTGCCGGAAAATGAAGCTCTTGCCGTCCGGCATCCACGTGGGGAGCCCTGCCAAACCGGCGCCGCCTCGTCCGCCGCCCCGCCCGCCGGTGCTGAGGGTTTCGAGTGTAATTGGTTGTTTCTGAGCGAGCGCGGAAGCTCGCCAGTAGAAGAAAAACGCTGAACTTCGTCACTATTGCGATTGTAGCAATCTGGTGCGATACAACACATGTCGGCGCAGCGGATGGCCTTCCGGCAGGCGCGGGTGCTCAAAATCATCCTCCGGATTCCGCGTCATACCGAGCTTCTCCATCACGCGCCGCGACCGCAGATTCCCCGGCACCGTGAACGCAACCACCTCCGCCAGCGCAAGCACCTCCCGCGCGTAGCGCAGGCACTCGCGAGCCCCTTCAGTGGCGAACCCTCGATTCCAGTACGCCGCCGCAATCCGCCAGCCGATCTCGACACACGGCGTGAAGTGCGCTTCGAACGGAACATGCGACATGCCGACCATACCGATGAGTTCCCCCGTATCTCGCAACGCTGCCGCGAAGAAGCCGAAGCCGTGCCGGTCCATGTGGGACTGTATGCGCTGAATCATCGCGTCGCTCTCCGCGGGCAAGAGCGGCGCCGCGAAGTATTCCATCACCCGCGGATCGGCGTTCATGCGCCGGAAGGGTTCGCGGTCGCGATCCTCCCAGGGACGCAGCACTAGCCGGGATGTCTCCAGCATGATGATTTCAGTTTACCGGCCGCACAGGCACGAGGGCATATGGATATAATACGGTCTGATAGTATTTTTCAGTTGGAGGAACGCCATGAACGTCTCCCGTAGACTTTTCTTTCAGGCGGTGGCCGGAGTTGGCGGCTTGACCGCACTTCGCGCACAGGTCGCCGGACCCCTCACTCCGCCGCTCACCTTCACCCGGGAACCAGCCGCGAAGTCCACCGTCGCCATTGTCAAAGGAGACGTGCGCCGCCAGATGGTTCACGACGCCCTCGCCGCCATCGATCACCAGATCCGCCCCGTGATCCAGCGCAAGAAATACGTGATCATCAAGGTGAATAACGTCTCCACCACCAATCAACTCGCGGCCACCCATGCCGACACCATCTGGGGCATCCTGGACTACCTGCAGCCCAAATACAAGCTGCCCGTGAGCATCGTGGAATCCTCCGCCGGCGAAACCATGCAAGGCTTCCAGAATTTCGGATACGCCAAACTGGCCGCCGATAAAGCCGCGCGCAATGTTTCTCTGGTGGACCTGAATGCCGAAGCCAAATATCAGGTCATCCCGCTGATCGATTACGATCTCCACCTCCAACCGGTGCGTCTCGCCGCGCGCCTGCTGGATCCCGACGCCTACGTGATCTGCGCCTGCATGTTGAAAACTCACAACACCGTGGTGGCCACGCTCTCAGTGAAAAATATGGTGCTGGGCGCTCCCCTGCACCAGGCGCCGAAGGAAACGCCGCGATGGAATGACAAGCGCAAGTACCACACGGGCATCCGGCAGACGCATTACAATATGCTGCTCACCGCGCAGAAACTGCGGCCCTTCTGGGGTGTCGCTCTGCTGGATGGCTACGAGGGCATGGAGGGCAACGGACCCAGTTCCGGCACGCCCGTCCCTTCGCGCATCGCCATCGCATCCACCGATTACATCGCGGCCGATCGCGTCGGCGTGGAGTGCATGGGAATCAATCCCGCGTGGCCGGGCTACCTGAACTACTGCGGCCAGTTGGGACTCGGCAACTACGACATCGAAAAAATCGACGTCATCGGCGCGAAGATTGCAGACGTGCAGAAGAAGTACCGCATGCACGCCGACATCGACCGCGAACTCCAGTGGATGGGCGACATGAAAGACCTTCCGCCGAAGTTGGGGTAGGACAGGCCTCCCGGCCTGTCCATCTACGGCACCCGCGAGACCAAATCAGTAACCAACTTCACCGCGTCCTGACCCTCCGCCACATTGCCGTATCCCGCAAGATACCGCCCCTTCCGGACAATACAAACTCGTCCCAAGTACTTATCCGTCACCTGTAACCCATCGTCGGCGACCGACACTTTAACAGTCTCGCCAAACCGCTCGCGCAACTTCTGCATCACCGCGGCCGCCGACTCCACCGAAGCCTCCGCAATCACGAACGCCTTGCCGGAATCGTACTGCGCCACATAGCCCCGCTTCAAAATGCGTATGCCCAGGACACTCTCCGGCACCAGGCGCAGCGACTGCTGCCCCGCCGGCGGAAACCACGAGAGCGCAACCGGAACGTCGTTACTCCCAGGCGCGATCTTCTCCAACTCAACCGTCCACGCCTGAAGAATTGCCGTGTGATCGCCTTCGGGCTCCGCTCCCACCTCCACGTAATACGGACCCTTGGCAAAGATGGCGCGCCGCGGCACGATCTGCCCGCCCATGCCGAGCTTCGCCGCCGGCTGCCGCAGATCGCGATTGGCGCAGAACATCCCATAGGCCGAATCGGAATCGCCGAAATCGGAGACATCGATCACCAGCGTGACGCCGTCCTTAACGCACGTCACGCCGTGCATGTTCTGGAAACCGTAGAGCAGGTAGCCCTCGGCATTGCCGTCCATATACTCGAACAGGTTGTCGGCCGTAAAACTGCGAGCCTCGCCCTGCGGCGTCCACCCGGGCACCAGGCCGCACGCGGGATTGGCAGCCGCCAGTATGCCGGCGAACCAGCCGATCCCGCAAACCAGCTTCAACATGCGAAGAGGTCCTGCGCGCGGATGAGCCGTTGCGCCACATGTACGCCGTAGGGACATTGAACCGTGCACCCCGGACACTCGCTGCAGCGCACCGAAGTGTGTGCCGTTTCCAGTCCCAGGAATCGCTCGCGCCCCAGGGCAAACTGCCCGTAGCCATCGGCGTAGGTCAGGAAGCGCAGCACGTCTGCCACCGGCAGCCCCTGTCGGCACTGCCCGGCGCACTCTCCGCACATACGGCAGTAGATCGGACGTATGTGATCCAGTTGCAGCGCCAGCACCTTCTCATCGGCCGCGGAGAACGGCTGTCCAAACGCCTTGAGGTTCTCCTCCAACTGGTCCATATCGGTCATGCTCGGGACGGTCGTGTGCACATTGGGATTGCGAACCACCCACTTGAGCGCGGCCAGCATTGCGCCGTCCCGCTTGAGCTTCTCCTGAGTGAGGTTGCCGGGCTGCGGCGCGGCGGAATCCGCCCGCCATGACCTTCATCGCCACGACTCCCTTCCCTGCCTTCGCCGCCTCGTCGATCACCTCGTTCATGAACGGTTCCATGGAGAAGTTGTACTGCGTCAGGATCACGTCGATATTCGGATTTTTGGCGAGGAACGGGATCAGTTCCTTCTGGCCGCTGTGTGTGCTGACGCCGGCGAAGCGGATCTTGCCTGCCTTCTTGGCGATCTGCTGGGCTTCGATCAGGCCATCGCTGACATCTTCGGGCGTGGTCTTGGCGTGCAGATACCAGATGTCCACAAAGTCCGTGCCGAGTTCCTTCAGGCTGGTATCCAGTTGCGCCAGCGCATCCTCCTTAGTCCGTCCTTCGGTCTTGGTGGAGAGCACCACGTCCTTGCGCTTCTTCTTGAGCGCCGCGCCCACCATACGCTCGTTGTTGCCGGACTGGTAATTACGCGCCGTATCGAAATACGTGATCCCGATATCGGCGGCGCGTTCGACCACGCTGCCGTCCGAAGTGATCATGCAGCCGAATCCGACCGTCGTCACCTTCAGGCCGGTCTTGCCGAGGATCTTGTAGCGCAGTTCCGGACCGGATGACAACGCCCGGACGGGGCTCTGCGGTTTGGTCTGAGTCTGCGGCGCTTGCTCGGAGCGGCTAGCGGAGGCGGCCACGGGCAGGGCAAGCCCGGCGGCCAGAAAACTGCGGCGGGAACGAGGCATCGGAAGTTCCTCCCAAATAAACAGGATATCAGGATCTTCAATTATTTAATACACGAAACGGATCGCCTTTGTCGCTCCGGACGCTTTGTGCCACCATCTATTCATGATTGCTTTGCTGCGCGGCGTCTTGTTGGAGAAGCATCCGAATCAGGCCATCGTGGAAGCCGGCGGTGTGGGGTACGACGTGACCATCCCCGTTTCCACCTTCACCAAGCTTCCCGAAGCCGGAGCCGAGGTGCGGTTGAAGATTCACACCCACGTCCGCGAAGATGCCCTGGCCCTGTACGGATTTCTGACCCAGGACGAGAAGGCGCTGTTCGAAAAGCTGATCTCCGTGTCCGGCATCGGACCCACTCTGGCAATCAAGATTCTGTCCGGCCTCGCTGCGCCAGATCTGATTCTGTCGATCCGTCGCGGCGAGGTGGAAAAACTCGTCAAGGTGCCCGGTGTCGGCAAGAAGACGGCCGAACGCATGGTGCTCGAATTGCGCGACAAACTACCCGCCACCGGCGGCGACGAGCCCGGCACGCCCCCCGCCGAAGCGCTCTCGCCCGTCGATCAGGACGTGCTCAGCGCGCTCTTGAATCTGGGCTGTGCGCGTCCGCAGGCCGAAGCCGCCGTGCGCAAGGCCAAGACCGCGGGCGCCTCGCTCGAGTTCGAACCGCTATTCCGGCGCGCTTTGGAACTGGTACGGTAAGCTGGTAGCACATGCCCGACCGGGAACTGGTTTCGGGGAATCGCCAGGCTGAAGATCTCCAATTCGAAGTGGGCCTGCGCCCGCGGCGGCTGGCCGATTTCACCGGACAGAGCAAGTTGAAAGAGAACCTCGCCATCGCCATCGAGGCCGCCCGCAAGCGCGGTGAGGCGATGGATCACGTCCTGCTCTACGGGCCGCCGGGTCTCGGCAAGACGACGCTCGCCTCCATCATTGCCGAGGAACTTGGGGTGCCCTTTACCACCACGTCGGGGCCCGTCCTGCAAAAGAAACTGGACCTCACCGGCATTCTGAGTAACATCCGCCTCCACCAGGTCTTCTTCATCGACGAAATTCATCGCCTCATGCCGGACGTCGAAGAGATGCTCTACTCGGCGCTGGAAGATTTTCGCGTCGACATCCTGGTGGGCGTCGGCCCGGGCGCGCGTACCCACTCCCTGCCCATGCCCAAGTACACCGCCATCGGCGCCACCACCCGGCAAGGCCTGGTCAGCGCGCCCTTGCGCGGAAGATTCGGGCTCGTCCTGCGCCTCGACCCATATTCGGTGCCCGAGCTGCATTCCATCGTCAAACGCTCCGCCAAGCTCCTGAACGTGGAGATCGAGGAGGGCGCCGGTGAGGAAATCGCGCGCCGCTGCCGAGGGACACCGCGTATCGCCAACCGCCTGCTGCGCCGCGTGCGCGATTACGCCGAAGTGCGCGCCGACGGTCGCATCACCAAGACCGTCTCGCAGAAGGCGCTCGATCTCCTGGATGTCGATCGCTATGGACTGGACGAGATCGATCAGAAGATCATGATGACCATCCTCGAAAAATATCGCGGCGGACCGGTAGGCGTGAATACGATCGCAGCCTCCATTTCCGAAGAGTCCGAGACGATCGAGGAAGTCTACGAGCCCTACCTGATTCAGCTTGGCTTCCTGAACCGTACTCCGCGCGGGCGCGTGGCCACCGAACTGGCGTACGAATATTTCCAGGTGAAGCGCAGACTCCGCGACGGCGAGCAGCCTGCCTTGTTTTGAAACGAATCTATCTCAGCCTCGGCTCTAACATCGGCGACCGCGAAGCCAACCTGCGGAAGGCGGTGGAGGGTCTCGAAGCCCTCGATGTCCACGTGCTTCGCGCATCGCGGATCTACGAAACCGAGCCCGTGGACTATGTCGACCAAGCCTGGTTCCTGAATCAGGTAGTGGAAGCCGAAACCGCTCTGTTCCCCATGCAGCTATTGATCCGCATCGCCCGGATCGAGCGGGAATTAGGCCGCACCCGCACCGTCCCCAAGGGACCAAGGACGCTCGACATCGACATCCTGTTTTACGCCGAAGCAGTCGTCCATACCGCGCGCCTGGAGATCCCGCATCCACGCATGGCAGAGCGTCGCTTCGTCCTCTTGCCGCTTGCCGAACTCGCGCCTGACCTGCGTCATCCTGTGACCGGCCTCAGCGTACGCCAAATGCTGCAGAAAGCACCCGCCGCCGTCGTCCGCGTCCACACTTAACGAAACCCGCCGCGACGATAATACACCGCCCGCCCTAAATGAACATTTCCTCGTCCTGCGTCGCCGAGTCCACACTACTCTTGTGACCCCGCACCAGGGTGGAAACCGCTGCGGAAATACCGGCGGCAATTCCGTTGACTTCACGAACCGGTCGCCGGACTGCCTTCTTCACCGTGTTGGACACCTGTTCCAGTTGTTGGACGGTGCTCTCCACCGTGTGATCTACCTGCTCCAGGCGCGCGCGGGCGCGGTCACCCGCATCGTGCAGCAGGTCGCCGACACGCTCAACCTGTTCGCGCCCAGTACGAATGATAGTTGCGGCCTCGTTGGAGATATCTGCGATCCGTGGACGGGTGTCCACTAAAATCTCGTTCGCCGTAAGAGCCACCCGGTTGGCACTCTGGATCAACACGCCCGCACGTTCCACCGCGATCTTAGCCTGATCCACAACCGGAATGGACCGCTCAATGATAGGCCCCAGTTTCACCACGGTCGCCTTGATAGCATCGATCATCGGCCCGGCCTTCTCGATCATCGGACCGGCCTTTTCGATTACCGGACCAGCCTTATCGAGCAGCGGTTCCACCTTCGCCAACACGGGTTCGGTGCGTCCCATGAACCCCTCGGTCTTAGCCTGTATCTTCCGGGCCAGGAAATACAGGGCAATGACGATGCCCGCCTGCACCACGAAGGCCAAGCTGGCAAGCAGCACCGCTGTCGTCACCACAATCCGAAAGGTATCTTCAGACATACACGTCCCGCCGGGAGCTTTAGCTCACCGCGTCGCGATAGGCTTGTCTGCCCGCTTCGACAGCATCGTTCAACGATTCCTTCTGGCGGCCAACGGCCTCTTTACCCTTATCCACCCACGTGGCTGCGCTATCTTTAAGTTCGGAGCCGCGCTGTTTGATGTAATCGGAGCCTTCCTCCGCCTTATTCTTGATCATCTCGCGAGTTTCGTGACCCGCCTTCGGCGCGAACAGCATTCCGATTCCAACTCCTACACCCAACCCGAGTAAAAAGCTGGAAAGTCCGTTCTTATCCATTAATTTCTCCTTCGGCCACAGCCAATTTCCAGTATACTCCGCCATAGGTATGGAAGAACGTAAGGCGCGGCACCTCGACCGCGAAGGTTTGTGGAATTACGCACTACGTGTCTTGGGCGGCCGCGCCCATTCCACCGGTGAAATGCGCGAAAAGTTGGGTCGTAGAGCGGAAAGCCCCGAGGACGTCGAGCGCGTCCTGGAGCGCCTGAAAGAAAATAAATATCTCGACGATCGCCAGTTCGCCGAAGGGTATGCCACCGCACGCCTGACTAACGAGAGATTTGGCAAAACCCGTGTCTTACTCGATCTGCGGCATCGCCGCGTAGGTCCGGCGCTGGCCGAAAAGACGGTGCATGCGGTGTATCAGGACGTGGATGAATCGGCGCTGATCGAAGAGTGGATCCGGCGCAAGTATCGCACCGCCCCCCGGGAAGGACTATTTCAGGAGGATAAGGACTTGGCATCCGCCTACCGGCGCCTGCTGCGCGCCGGATTTCGAACCGGCGAGATCGTGCGCGTGCTGAAGAAGTTCGCCAAAAATCCGGAACTCCTGGATAACTTTGAACCTCCGGAAGAATCCGAGGACTAATGCAAGCGAAGGCTAACCCAGCGTCGCCAGGTTCGATGCTTCTCCCGATCGCGCAAACGAGTATTCTTCCACTACCCTGCCGCCGATCAGGTGCTCCTGGATAATTCGCTCCAGAACTTCGGGCGTCGCCGAGTGATACCAGACGCCTTCCGGATAGACGACGGCAATCGGCCCCCCTTCGCACACGCGAAGACAATTGGCCTTCGTACGATAAACACGGTCCAGTAAGCCCAACTCTGCCAGGCGCTTCTTCAAGTATTTCCAGGATTCGGAACCCTCCTCCTCCGAGCAGCACTTAGGCTTGTTCTGGTCGGCGCAGAGGAAGATATGCCGCTGAATGGTCGGGATGCTCAAGCCGGCGGCTATATGAGTTAGCTGCTTTTTTTCTTTCATGACTAACTGACCACCACCACCGTATTGATGAGATCGCCGATCTCCGGTATCGAAATCGTAACCACGTCGCCCGCGGCCAGCGCAGCCTCCTGCGGAACGATGATGCCCGTACCCGTCAGCAGAACCGTACCCGTGGGTACCCGGTTTGCCCGCGTCAGATACTCCACCAGAGTTTCCAGCTTGCGATGGAGTTTAGCCGTGTTGACCGTACCCTCAAACAGCACGGTGCCCCGCGCGCTTCACCGTGCACGTCATCTGTAAGCGATAGGGGTCGGCGATCCCGTCCATCGTGACGATCACCGGACCGATCGCACAGCAGCGGTCGTAGACCTTGGATTGCGTAAGGTAGAGGGCGTTCTCGCGCTCGATATCCCAGGCCGACACATCGTTCGCCAGCGTGAGGCCGTAGATGCTGTGGCCCGGCCCAATCACAATCGCCAGTTCCGGTTCGGGCGCCGTGAAATGGGAATCGGGCCGGATGCCGATCGCGTCTGCCGCCGCCCACGCAATGCCGCGCCGTACCCTTGAAAAAGACCTCAGGGCGAGCCTCACGATAGACGTGGGCGTACATGCCCTCGCGCGTTCCATGCTCGGCATCGCGGAAGGAAGCGCTGGTTTCATAGGTGCAACCGCACCCCCAGACTTCCGGGGGATAGATCGGGATGATCGGCTCGGCCTCCGCTAGGCTCTGCGAGGCGCGGCTGGTCAGCGTCTGATCCAGGACGATATCGAGCGCCGTGTATCCGGGAATCGTCCGGCATCCGCCGTCTTCAAAAATCGCTGCGGTGGCGACGCCATTCAGGCGGGTTTGTCCGAGTTTCATTTTAGTATTTGAGGTAAACCGTCTTGTAGTCGCTATAGAATTCAAGCGCCGCCGGACCCTGTTCCTTGGGACCGAAGCTCGAATCCTTCGTGCCGCCGAACGGAAGTTGGTATTCCACACCCGCGCTCGGCAGATTCACGGTGAGCAGGCCCGCCTCCGCGCGATAGATATACTCGAAGGCGCGCGAAAGATTGGTCGTCTGGATGGAAGAAGAAAGCCCGAATGGAATCGCGTTGGCGATCCGCATGGCGTCTTCGAAATCGGCGGCGCGCATAATCGCCAGCACCGGTCCGAAGATCTCTTCCCGCGCGATCGTGTGCGCCTCGGTAACGCCCGCGAACACCGTCGGCTCGACGAAGTAGCCGTTGTCAGCCCGCCATCCGTGAGCCGCTTGCCGCCGCATGCCGGCTCCCCGCATTCCTTCCGGCCGATCTCGATGTACCGCAGCACCGTCTCCATCTGCGACTGGTCCACGCACGGGCCGATCTCGATACCGGCCTGCATGCCGTCGCCCACCTTGAGTTTGCGCGTTCGCTCCACCACCGCGGCCACAAACTTGTCGTAGATCGCGTCTTCCACGATGGCGCGGCTGGTAGCGGTGCACTTCTGGCCGGTGGAGAAGAAGGCGGCGTTGACCACGTTCTCTACCGCGCTATTGAAATCGGCATCGGCCAGCACGATGGTCGGATTCTTGCCGCCCATTTCGAGCTGGATGCGCAGGCGGCGCTTGCTGGCCGCGGCGTGCAGCCAGTCGCCGATCTCGCAGGAGCCCGTGAACGAAACCGCCTTCAGTCCGGCGGCATTCACCAGCGCTCCGCCCAATTCGCCGCCAGACCCAGCCACGAAGTTCACCACGCCCTTCGGAATGCCCGCCTGATGCAGCGCTTCCACAATGCGCCATGCGCTCAGCGGCGCGGCGGACGCAGGCTTGATCACCACCGTGTTGCCGCAGATCAAGCGCGGGCGCCAGCTTCCACGCCGGAATGGCGGATGGGAAATTCCACGGCGTGATCAGGCCCACCACGCCGACCGGCTTGCGCAGCGCGAACATGTGTACGCGGTCGCGCTCGCTCGGCACCAGCATGCCCGGCAGCCGCGAGCCTTCGCCCGCGAAGTAGCGGAAGATGTTGATCGCGCGCCGCACCTCGCCCTTCGCCTCGGGCAGCGTCTTGCCTTCCTCGCGCGTCATATCGGCCGCGACCGATTCGAAGTTCTTGTCCAGGATGTCGGCGGCTTTGTAAAGGATGTTGCCCCGCGCCGGACCGCTCGTGCTGCTCCAGCCCGGGAAAGCCGCGGTAGCGGCCGCCGCCGCGGCATCGATGTCCGCCGCGCTTCCTTTGACGAAAGTGCCGACCACTTCCCCCGTATTCGCGGGGTTGCGGTTTTCAAAGGTGGCGCCGCTCGTGATCCACTCGCCGTTGATGTAGTTTCCGAACATGTCAAAATTGCACCTTAGGATTGGTCCGAGCACCGGGCTCGGTCTTGAAATAGGCATCGTTGCGGGTGAACCCGCTCATGCCGGCGACGATGTTGTTGGGGAAAAGTTCGATTGACGTATTATATCGCTGAAGTACCTCGTTGTACTTGCGCCGCTCCACCGCGATGCGATTTTCCGTACCCGCCAGTTCGTCCTGCAGCCGCAGGAAGTTCTCGTTGGAGCGAAGCTGTGGATAGTTCTCGCTGATCACCAGCAGACGCGAGAGCGCACCCGATAACTGCTCGTTGGCGGCGATCTTCTCCGAAGGAGTGCGTGCGCCGCCCAGCGCCGCCCGGGCATCGCCGATATTCTTGAAAACCTCGGTTTCGTGCGTGGCGAAGCCCTTCACGGTTTCCACCAGGTTCGGGATGAGGTCGCTGCGGCGCTGCAGAGCGACGTCGACTGCGCTCCAGGCGGCATTGACGGATTCGCGCTGGGTGACCAGATCGTTACGCACAGCCGACGAACTTACTGCAGGCGCCCATTCCCACGCAGCAGCAGTACGGCGACGACGATCAAACCGATTTTCATGGGAATTCTCCTTTACTTTTCGATGCTGTCGACCGCGTCGATGACTTGCGAGATTTCTTTCAGGTACGAGCCCAGCAGAATGCACGGGATCGACGTCGCGCGGCTTTGAGGCGGCCTTCGCGGACGTCGAGCAGTTTTTCGAAAGGCGTGGCATCGAAGGCGAACTCTGTCGCGCGCGCGCTGGATCACGTCGCGCTTTAAAACCGGGGCATCGACAGCCCTTGAGGATGAGCGCGTGGCGGAAGAGCACGCAAAAAGTGGACACCGAATCCAGCAGCATGCGGCGCAGCAGGTCGGGATTGGACAGCATGCCGGCCGCCTTCTGCCGCACCCGCAGCAGTTTGGCGCGCAGATCGTGCTCCACCTGGGCGCGATAGAACGAATCGTCAATCTCCAGCGGCGTAATCACGTCCTTGCCGTAGAGCAGGCGGTGCTGGCGCTGGATATCGTGGAATTCGATCGCGAAGCAGTCCGTCGAAGTCAGCAGTTCCTGCTCGGTCAGCAGCAGCGGAGACGGGCTGCCCTGCTCGCGCCACCAGCGGAAAATATCTTCGCCGGCGGCGAGTTCGCGGGGCGAGATCTCGCTGAGAATGCAGAGGATGTTGATATCGGAGAACTCCGCCTGATGGTCGCCCGTCGGCGGCCGAACCGTAGAGGACGACGGAGACAAGGCGCTCGCCGTAAGCCTTCTGGAGTTTCCCCGTCAGTTGCGAGAGTAGCTTTTCCATAGGGTCCTTACCAATCGCTGGAGGCGCCGCCGCCGCCCGAATCGCCGCCGCCAAAGCCGCCGAATCCGCCATCGCCGGAATCGCGGTCCGCCGAATCCGCCCGAACCGCGGCCGCCCCAGGAACCGCGCGACATCGCGTTACCCAGAATCAGCCCCGGCAGGAACCCGCCCCCGCCTCCGCCCCCGTACCCGCGCGGGCCGCCGGAGCGGAAAAGAAAGATCAGCAGAAAGATCCCGCCAATGATCAGCGGCCAGGGAATGGAGTCGCTCGGAGTGCTGCGGACACGCCGCGGCAGTTGCGTGGTAATGGTGACATTCTTCGCTTTGGCGACGGTGGAGCCGATGGTCTCCGCCGCCGCCATCAGGGCTTCGCCGTAATGCTGCTGCCGCAAAGCGGGCCGCATCTCGCGCAGTACGGAGCCGGCAAACCCATCGGGCAGAATGGGTTCCAGGCCGTAGCCCACTTCCAGGCGGTTGCGCCGGTCGCCGATCGCCAGCAGCAGCAGGATGCCTTCGTTCTTGCCCTTCTGGCCGACGCCCCAGGCGCGGTAGATGGTGTTGGCGACATCTTCGATCGGCTCGCCTTCGAGGCTGGGGATCGTGACCAGCGCCATCTGGGCGCCGGTGGAGCGCTCCACAGTCGCGCAGTAGGCTTCCAGTTGGGACTTGCTGGCGGGGTCGATGACGTGGGCGAAATCGCTGACGTAGCCCTTGCGGCTTGAGCGCTTTCCAATCGACCGCCGAGCCGGCCGAGGCGAACAGGCCACAGCAGGACGCTCACCCGCAACCAGTTCTTCATCATCCACTTCCAGTTTACTATGCGGGGCGGTGGATTCGCAGCAGCTGGGTCTGGTAAAATAAGGCTTCGGTTTTATTGGGACGTCGTCTAACGGTAAGACTGCAGCCTCTGGAGCTGCGTATCGGGGTTCGAATCCCTGCGTCCCAGCCACCTCCCCCTCCGCTTAGCCCCCCGAATCTTCGTCACTCAGAGCGCTTTGCACATCCGTTCGCGAAAAGTCTGCACCCACATACAGCAACCGTTCACCCGTGGACCTCGCCAGTGCGTACGAAAAGCAGTCCCCAAAGGTGAGTGCCGCCGGGTGCCGCCCCCTCCCGTACGTGTGGTGGGCATATCGAGCCCATTCGAGTTGCTCCCCGTCCACCGGCATGGCCTCGATCGGCAAGCGCTGAAGCACCTCATCTAGTACCCTCGGCCCATCCGGCCCAAAACGCTTCTCCAGGACAATGGCGGCTTCCAGGATCGAAGCTACCGACATGAGACGCCTGAAATCCCGTCCGATTGCCTGCTCGCACCGAATTGCGTCCGGTTCACTGGTCATTACCGCGATCAGGGCAGACGTGTCGATTACCATCAGTGCGGCAACCCGTTCTCGTCGTAGCCGAGGATCTCATCCGCCGCGCGCGTGTCCAGTATGGGAAGGTGTGACAGACGCAGGCGTATCTCCCGCAGGATCTCGGCGGCGCTGCTAGGCTTTGGACGCCGGTGCCGTTGCCGTTCCAGTCGCTCCCGCAAGGCCGCCACGACTGCTTCCGTGAGCGTTTCGCCCGTCACTGCCGATAGCTCGCGAGCCAGCCTGTCTGCCTCAGCGTGTTTGATATTCAGCGCCACATCTACATTCTACACGAATTTCTTCCATCTTCCTAGACGACCTCAGAACACCAGCTTCAACCCCACCTGCGCCTGCCGCATCGCACGGGCCGTCGTGATCTTGCCGAAAGTGCTCGCCGTATTGGCATTCGTCCCGGGATTCGAAAGATTCACCAGATTCAGCGCATTGGTGGCCTCGCCGCGGAACTGCAGCGACTTCCGCTCGCTCAGCCGGAAACTGCGCGCGATCGTCATATCCACGTTCTTCAGCCCCGGACCATCGATAATATTTCGCCCCGCTGTGCCGTCGTAGGAATGGATGGCCTGCGTCAGTCTTGTTGAATGCCGCGATGTTGAACCACTGGTCCACCACCTGGCTGCGCGGACGGTTCGGATCCAGGACGGGATCGCCGACCAGGTCGGCGCGATCATTATTGCTGCCGTCGAAGTTCACATCGGTGCCGGCGGTGATCGTCAGCGGCGTGCCGCTGCGGAAGCTCGCAATCGCGGCCAGCGACCAGCCGTCGGCGATCAGGCGTACCGCGCGCGGCGCATGCGAAAGTAGTTCAGTTCCCAGACGCCGGAGATCGACGGCGCTAGTGGGTGCGGTCATTGTTGGCGCGGCCGCGGTCAAGCCTGATGTTGTTCCAGTCGGTGGCCGCTGCAGGGTGCTGTTCTGCGTGTTGACTTCGTCCAGGCCCTTGCCGAAGGTGTAGTAGCCGCGCACGCGTGAAGTGATTGGCGAAGCGCCGGTCGGCCTTCACCTGCAACCCGTGATAGGCGGAGTTCAGGATCGAATTGATCGATGCCGATGCTGGAAAGCGTATTGGGCAGGTAGGGACGGCGGGCATTGACGTTGGCCGTGGTCGCCGTGGCGGTCAGGACCGGATAGTTCATGTCCTGAATCGCCGGGATGCGGTGGGTCAGGTTATTCACATAGGCCACGGTGAGGCTGGTGGTGCGGGTAATCTCCCGCTGGATGGCGAAATTCATCTGGTAGGTGTAGGGCAATTTGTAGTCGAGCGAGATGCCGACAATCGCCGACGGCGGCACGAAGCGCGGCGCCGCCGGCGAGTAGCTGTAGGGGAACGGCCCGACTCCGCCGGGCTGCAGCTTGTACGGATCGGAGAGCGAGTAGACGTCGTTGAACTGCTGCCGGATGGCGAAGGGCTGATTGTCCGACGAGGTGTTCCACTCGTTGCCGGAGATGCTGCCGTAGAAGATGCCGGCCGCGCCGCGGATGGCGGTCTTGCGATCGCCGAACGGATCCCAGGCGAAGCCGATGCGCGGGCTGAAGTGCGTTGTAGCGGTGGTGATGATGCCGCGCGCCACGCCCGTGTCGCCCGGGAAGAGCAGGCCCGACCGGCGCCGTCGGGACGAACAGTCGACTGCGCGCCCTTGACGAATGTGACGAAGCGGTCGTGCGGGTCGGTGATCGGAGTCTGTATGTCCCAGCGCGCGCCCAGATTCAGGGTGAGGCGCGGCGTGACGCGGAAATCGTCCTGCACGTAGAGGGCGTAATACCAGTCGTTGTTGATCTTGGTGGTGGGCGCGTCCTGGTTCATCGTGGCGGGCAGGCCGAGCAGGAAATCGGCGGTCGCGTTCTTGGTGCCGCGCGGATTGCTGGTGGTGAAACTGAAGGTGCCGTAGTTGTTCAGCAGGGTGTCGTGGACCATCTTCTCCAGCACCGCCTCGCCGCCCAGGCGGATGCGAGTGCTTGGTGGTGCTGATGCTGAACACGTCGCGAAGCTGATACTGATTGCTGCCGGCCACCGGACCGGGGATGGCGCTATTCAGATTGAAGCGGCCCGACACCTGAATCTGGGGCAGCGAGGGCGCGCCCTGAATGCGGTAGAGCGAGCCCAGGTCGCCCAGCGAGACCGCGGGGTAATTGGTGCGGCCGCCGAAGTTGCGCACGTAGGAGGCGGTGGCCTGGTTGATCATGGTGGGCGACACGATCCAGGTTTCCGAGACGTTGTAGTTGTACTGCTTCCAGTGGAAGTCGCGCGTGACCCACGGCAGCAGTGCCGATCAGTCCCACCTGAGTCGCTGCCCGTGGTGTAAAACAGGCTGCCGGTCAGGCGGTGCGCCTGGTTGATGTTGTGATCGATCTTGAAGAGCACTTCGTCGGTGTCCTTGGGATGCGGAATCTGCGCTTCGTACGCGCCGTTGGCGGCAGGTTGGGCAAGCGGGATGTAGGTGTCGAAGAATCTTCTTGCGCCACCGGGTCGATGCGGTTGACCGGAATGATCTTGCCGGGGAAAGCGACGCCGGTCAGCGGGTCGACGGGCGCGGTGCCGCCGGTGGACGAAAGATCGCCGGTGCGCTCCTTGGCGGTGAGCGGGGTCGCGGTGTTGGCGAAGATGTTGGTGCGCTCGCGCAGGCCGGAGTAGGTGGCGAAGAAGAAGGTCCGGTTCTTGACGATCGGCCCGCCGATGGTGCCGCCGAACTGATTGCGGTGCAGCGGGTCCTTACGCAGAGCGGACTGGCCGGGCAGCCAGCGATTGGCATTGAGCTTGTCGTTGCGCAGAAACTCGAAGAGCGTGCCGTTGAAGCGGTTGGTGCCGCTCTTGCTGATCATGGTGACGGTGGCGCCGCCGAAGCGGCCCTCGTCGGCCGGATAGCTGTTGGTCAGCACGCGGAATTCCTGGATCGCGTCCGGGTTCGGCGCGGAGTTGCCGGTATTGCGCAGGCCGTTGATGTTGCTGCCGCCATTCAGGCTGTAGTTGACCGAGCCGATGCCGGAGTTGGGCGAGCCGTTCACGATCGTGACCTGCATGGGGGCGCCGAAGTTGTCGGTGGCCTGGTCGGTGGTGTCGACGCCGGCCGTCAGGCTCAGCAGCGTGTAGATGTCGCGATTGACCAGGGGAAGGTTGTCGATCTCGGTGTTGGTGGTGGTCTGGCCAAGTCCGGGGACCGTGGTTTCCACGATCGCCGCGTCGGCCTTCACCTCCACCGATTCGGTCATGGCGCCCACCTGCAGCACGGCATCCACGCGGGCATTCCGGTTCACGTCCAGAATGATGCCCGACTGGTCGAACTTCTTGAAGCCGGTGGCGTTGACTTCCACCTTGTAGTTGCCCACCGGCAGGAACAGCAGCGAATAGCTGCCGTCGCCGGCGGTGTTGGCGGACTGCGCCAGGTTCGTGCCGAGATTGGTGGCGGTCACTTTGGCGCCGGCGACCGAAGCGCCGGTGGTGTCGCTGACGGTACCGGAAATGGTCGCGGTCGTTCCCTGGCCGAAGGCCGCGGTCGTCCACATGGCGGCCATCCCGAGCAGCACGCCCGCCCCACCCATCTTCCTCTGAAACTCACCCATGAAACTCCTCCTGCCGCAAACGTTTGCAACCAGTATAAAGAGGCCGGCGACTGCGTGTCAAATGATACTCGCCGGCAGGCTGAAGATTTTCTGAAGGCGTTTACATAAATAGACAATACTCTTAAGCCTCCTGTTCTCTGATCGTCTGCGAGACAACAGATCGATCGGATAAGAAATTTGAATTTGATACTTTCCCGTCTTGTTTGTACCCTGGGATTGTAAGTGACCGCACAGGTACGAACCTTCCGGTATAGGTGTGTCGTCAATTATCAGGTAAAAGGATCGTTAAAACTTATGAAGAAATCTCTCGTTCTCGGTGCAGTGTTGTCTCTCTCCAGCCTCTGCTTTGCGGGCCAGAAGTCGTATGACGTGATCTTCTCGGCGCCGGCGACGGTCAGCGGCGTGAAACTCGCGGCCGGCGAATACAAAGTCAAAGTGGATGGCGCCAATGCCGTCTTCACGGACAGCAAGTCGAAGAGCCGTGACCGCTCCCGTGAAAGTGGAGACCGGCGCCAAGAAGTTCCAGTACACCGCCGTCGATGCCTCCAAGGAACGGCGATGTCGACAAGGTCAACGCGATCGAATTCGGCGGCTCCACCACCCGGCTCGAATTCACGAAGTAAGTAGGTTGCCATCAGGTTCTACCCTACGAAGCGTCGCCGGGCGCCCGGCGCGCGGCCGTCCCTCTACTCAGTCCCCGCTCTTTGCCTTCTTGCTCTTTACTCCGTAGCCCGGTCATCTGCCGGATAAAATCCACTTCCTCCTGCCGGTAAGGTGTGCCGTCCTTGTGGAAGATGTCGTGGAACCACACCGGCGGCTCGCGGTCCGTATACGGCTTCTGCCAGGAATCCCACGGCAGATTCGTCTGCGATCTTGCCATTCACGAATCCCCAGTTGATCGCCGCCACGTTGTACTTCTTGGCGATCGGCAGAATCGCCTGAAAGGTGCTGCCCCTGGGCCGCGCCATGTACTCCGTGCAAAGGATCGGCCGCTTCCACGCCTGCAGCCACATGCACGCGCTTTTCGAACTCCGCCGGCCCGTCGTAGTTGTGGAACGAGATCACGTCGCTCTGCGTCCAACTGGATCTTCTCGATCGGGCTCAGCTTGTCCGGGCTCGACCAGTCGCCCTTCCACACGCCGCTGGTCAGCGGCTGCAACGGGTCCACCGCGCGCGCCCACGCGAAGACCTTGGGCAGCAGCGCCAGCACCAGCTGCGCCTTGTTCGCCGGCTCCATGTTCTTGTACGACGAATCGTTGAGGTTGTCCGGCTCGTTCCACAAATCCCAGGCCAGCACGCGCTTGTCGTAGCGGTAGGCGCCAATCACGCCCTGCACGTATTGCCGCAGGCGCTCGGACTGCCCCGGATCGCTCATGGCCGCCGCGCCCGGGACTCTGCACCCAGCCCGAGTTGTGCACGCCGGGCTTGCGGCGCCCGCTGGTCGTTGATCTGCCGGGAACGGATCCCAGCAGGAATCGAAGAGCACGAAGATCGGCTTGATCTTGTGCTTGTCGGCGATGCTCAGGAATTTATCGATGCGGCGCTGGAAGGCCCGCGGAATCCTGCTTCCACAGCAGGTCGTGCAGGAACACGCGCATCGTGTTCATCCCCAGGCCCTCGGCCCAGTCAGTTCGGTTTCGATCCAGACCGGGTCGAACGTGTCCGCCTGCCACATCTCCAACTGGTTGATCGCGGTGGCCGGCAGGTAGTTGCTGCCCACCAGCCAGGGCTGCTTGGCATACCACTCGTTGGCCGCCTTCTCCGTCCAACGGGCCGGCTGCGCCATGGCGGCGCCCGCCAGCGTCAGGGCAATCAGAAAAAATCTCATTTCCCCCGATGATAACTTGCGCCGGCCACAATTTTCCTCTTGACGCGCGTATCTTTTGGCCGTACACTCGTAACCATCCGGTTACAGATGCACCAGCCGGACAGATGATTCGCGAAACAGGTAACTAAATGGTTACGCAAGAAAGCAGCGTTTTTCACGCCATCGCCGACCCCACCCGCCGCGCCATTCTCGACCGCCTGCGCGACGGCGGACAGGCCGTCAACGAGATCGCCGGCCGCTTCGACGTCAGCCGCCCCGCCATCTCCAAACACCTTCGCGTTCTGCACGACGCCCAACTCGTCACCGAAATCCGCGAAGGCCGCAACCGCATCTACCGGCTCAATCCCGAACCGCTGCGCGAGTCTGGACCGCTGGCTGGACCAGTACCGCCGCTTCTGGACCCTGAACCTGCTCAATCTGAAAAAACACGTGGAATCAAAGGAGAAAGGACGCAAACAATGACACAAACCATGAAGGTCGAATTGCGCCGGCAGCTCCATCGTTGCCGAAATCGAAATCGCCGCGCCGCCCGAAACCGTGTTTGACGCTCTCACCACGCCCGCCGACCTCGCCGCCTGGTGGGGCGCCGAAGGCGTCTATCGCACGCACGATTGGAAGATCGACCTCCGCCCCGGCGGCGAGTGGAGCTGCCTCGCCACCGCAGTCCGCCAGCTGGCGCAGTGATGACCGTCCACGGCACGTACCTGGAAATGGACCGTCCGCGCGCCCTGGCCTATACCTGGATGCCGAGTTGGGAGACGGAACTGCCCGCCACCGAAATCCGTTACACGCTCTCACGCCGTCGCCGGTGGCACCCTCGTCCAAGTGGAGCACACAGGCTTCGAAGGCTTCCCGCAATCGCAGCAGGGTCACGTCATGGGTTGGAAGCGTGTCTTCGAATGGCTCGCCGGTTATTGCACCGCGAAGGCGGTGGCGAAATGAAAATCCTCTGCCTGCTCGCTCTCGCCGTCGCCTCCTACGCGCAGGCGCCGGCGGCCCCCAGCCACTTCCTCATCGAATTGCGAACTCGCGCGCCGGCGTGGACATCACCCACCTCAGCCAGCCGCAGCGGCCATCTTCCAGCAGCACGGAGCCCAGCTTATGAAACTGCGCGACGAAGGCGTCGTCATCCTCGGAGGCCACACCGACAACCTCCAGCACATGCGAGCCATCCTGATCGTGAAAGCCAGCGACACCGCCGGCGCCCGCGCCGTCGCGGAAGCCGACGCCGCCGTGAAGGCGGGCCTACTCAAGCTCTCCGTAGTCGAGCCTTTCACCCTCGCCGTCCCGCCGCGCTAGCAGCCCTGCCGGCGAACCGCGCAATGCTATCCTGAATGGAGATCCTCCCGTAAGGTCGGTACACACGCTTGAAAGTCGGTTTCGTCAGTCTGGGCTGTCCCAAAAACCTCGTCGATAGTGAAGTCATGATGGGTCAACTCGTCGCCAAAGGCCACGAGCTCACCCCGCATCCCGATCAGGCCGACGTCCTGGTGGTCAACACCTGCAGCTTCATCGACCCCGCCAAGAAGGAGTCGGTCGACACCATCCTGGAGATGGCCGAGTACAAGAAAATCGGCCGCGCCCAGCAAGCTGATCGTCGCCGGCTGCCTGGTGGAACGCTACCGCGGCGATATCCGCCAGGAAATGCCCGAAGTGGACGCCCTCATCGGCACCAACGAGCTCGACAGCATCGTCGCGGTCTGCGAAGGACTGGAGCCCCAGTCCGATCCGCTGGAGCCCTACCTCTACCACGACCTCACCCCGCGCGTGCTCGCCACGCCGCGCCACTTCGCCTACATGAAGATCGCCGAGGGCTGCGATCACCCCTGCACCTTCTGCGTGATCCCGCAATATCGCGGCGCCTTCCGCAGCCGCCGCTTCGAATCCGTGATCTCCGAGGCCACCCGCCTCTTCCAGCAGGGCATCCGCGAAATCAACCTGATCGGCCAGGACACCACCTGCTACGGCGAGGATCTCGGACTCCCGGACGGGCTGGCCGATCTGCTCGCGCGCCTGGCCGCAAATCGAGACCCCGCACGAAAAGTGGATCCGTTTCCTCTACGCCTATCCGAACAAGGTCACCCAGAACCTGCTCGACACCATCGCCGCACACGCCGCCCTGGTCAAGTACATCGACATGCCGCTGCAGCATGCCAGCGCCCGCGTTCTGAAGCGCATGAAGCGCGGCGCCTCGGGCGACATCTTCCTCAAGCTGATCGAACGCATCCGCCGCACCATTCCCGGCGTCGCCATCCGCACCAGCTTCATCGTCGGCTTCCCCGGCGAGACGGCCGAGGATTTCGAAGAGCTGTGCCAGTTCGTGGAGGCCGCGCGCTTCGACAATCTCGGCGTGTTCACCTACTCCGACGAGGACACCAGCGCCAGCTACGCGCTCGATGGCAAGGTGGATGGCCGCACCATCCAGAACCGCAAGCGCCGGCTGATGGCGATCCAGCGCAAAATCGCGCGCGCGCGCAATCGCGCGCTGGTGGGCAGCGAGGTCCCGTGCTGGTGGAAGGCCTCTCGCACGGAGACCGACCTGCTGTGGGAAGCGCGCATGTCCACCCAGGCGCCCGAGATCGACGGCGTCACCCTGATCAACGATTTCGAAGGCTCCGAACCGCGTCCCGGCGAGATCCGCCGCCTGCGCATCACCGAAGCGCACGATTACGACGTGGTGGGCACGCTGCTGGCGCCCACCGAACCGGCGCCGCCGCCGGCAGCCGTCCGGCATTCATCAATATTTCGCCCCTCGTCGCCGTATGATGACTGTCCGATCTGCAAGAAGGCTGTCGCCCCGGGCGACCCCGATTTCCGTTTTGCAGCGAACGCTGCCGCATCATCGACCTGGGCAACTGGGCCACCGAGAAATACGTGATTCCCGGCGCCCCGACGCCGAACGCCCGAGCAGGAACAGCGAAGAGGAATGAATGAGCCGCGCGATAGGACGCTCGCTTGGAGACTCTGTCCACCACATCGCGGCTCTGGACCGACCGCGATCTGCTACCTTCATGCCGTGCCTTCCGACGCTTTCCTCTGCGTCCACTGCGTGCTCCGCGTTCTCGTTGAGTGCACTGCAGAAGCTCGCCATCCTGCTCGCCACCTGGTTCGGCTGCGGCTACTCTCCCGTCGCCCCCGGCACCGCCGGCTCGCTCGCCGCGCTGGCCATCGGCATCCTGCTTCACGAGTACGCCGGCTTCGCCCCGTGGCACTTCCTGCTCCTGGCCGCCGTGCTCTTCGTCCCCGCCACCTGGGCCGCCACCATCACCGCCGAAGCAAGAAGCTCAAGGATCCCCAGATCGTGGTCGTGGACGAAGTCCTCGGCCAGTGGATCGCGCTGGCCGGCGCCGCACGTTCAACTGGAAGAGCTACCTCGCCGCATTCGCTCTGTTCCGCCTCTTCGATATCTGGAAGCCGCCGCCCGTGCGGCAACTGGAGGCCCTGCCCGGCGGGCTCGGCATCAACGTCGACGATGTCATGGCGGGCGTCTACGCCGCACTTGTGTTATTCCTGGCGGGATGGTTCAATCTTTATTGAATATGCCTCTCCGGAAACCAGCAGATTCCAAGCCGCACATCTCCCAGGTCACTCCGCCCGCGGCCATTGCCGGCGGCGAGTTGCAGATCCGGGGCAAGGGCTTCGCGCAGGCGGAACGGCCCAAGGTGACCATCGGTGAAGTCGGCGCGCCCGTCATCATCGGCTCCGATTCGTTCGTCATCGCCCGCGTTCCGGAGGGCGCCACCGCCGGCGAACTGGTCGATCGGAAGCGGCACGCAGGCCAGCGAGTCCTGGGCCTGCGATATCGGCATCCTGCGTCGCCGACAGCCTGCACCCCGTGGCCAATCCCGCGGTCGATTCCTTCGGCAATATCTACACCACCTTCAGCGGCTCGCGCGGCCAGAAGGTCCCGGTCGCGGTCTACAAGATCGATCTGAACTTCGCCATGAAGCCGTTCATCAACGAGCTGATGAACGCCACCGCGCTGGCCTTCGATGAGCAGGGCATGCTGTACATCTCCAGCCGCTACGACGGCTTCGTCTACCAGGTCACGCCCAACGGCAACATGTGCGTCTACGTGGAAGGCATGGGCGTGGCCACCGGAATCGCCTTCGACGCCGAGCACAATCTCTACGTCGGCGACCGCAGCGGCACCATCTTCAAGATCAGCCCCAACCGCCAGATCTTCGTCTTCGCCACCCTGGAGCCGTCGATCTCCGCCTACCACCTGACCTTCGGCCCCGATGGCTACCTCTACGTCACCGGCCCCACCACCTCGAGCTTCGATGCCGTCTACCGCATCTCGACACGAAGGCGAGGTGGAGACCTTCTACCGCGGCCTCGGCCGCCCGCAAGGCATGGCGTTCGACGAGGAGGGCCGGCTGTACGTCGCCGCCTCCATCGCCGGCCGCAAAGGCGTCGTGCGCATCGATCCCGACCGGCGCGCCGACCTGTTCCTCTCCGGTCCCGGCATCGTCGGCCTGGCCTTCACCCCCTCGCGCGCCATGGTCGTGGCCACCACCAACGCCATCTACCGCGTCGATGTCGGAATCAAAGGGCGGCCTCTCTACTGATGAACGCCGAAATCATCGCCGTCGGCAGCGAGATGCTCGCGGGCGATCGCCTCGATACCAACTCGCTCTACCTCACCGCCGAGTTGAACAAGCTCGGCGTCGAAGTGGTCACCAAATGCGTGATCGGCGACGACCGCGACCGCCTCGCCGCCCAGGTCCGCCAGTCCATGGGCGCGCTCCGCGATCCTGATCCTCTCCGGCGGGCTCGGGCCCACCGAGGACGACGTCACCCGCGAGGCCGTCGCCCAGGCGCTCGACCGCAAGCTCATCTTCGACCCGGGAATCGCGCGACTCGCTGGCGCAGCGCTTCGCCGCGGCCAAGCGCAAGATGGCGGAAGTCAACAAGCGTCAGGCGTTCGTCATCGAGGGCGCCGACATTCTCTCCAACGATCGCGGCACCGCTCCCGGCCAGTGGCTCGAGGAATCCGGCGCCGTCGCCATGCTGCTGCCCGGCCCGCCGCACGAACTCAAAGCCATGTTCGAGCGGCACTGCCTGCCGCGCCTGGCCCGCATCGTGCCCAAACAGGTGATCCGCACCCTGTTCCTGCGCGTCGCCGGCATGGGAGAGAGCGACCTCGATCAGTTGATCGCGCCGGTCTACAAGAAGTACGAGAATCCGGTCGACCACCATCCTCGCCGCCGCCGGCGACATCCAGGTCCACCTGCGCGCGCGCTGGCAAAACCGAAGCCGAGGCCGACGCGCTGCTGGCCGAAGTCGGCGGGCCGATCGAATTGCTGCTCGGCGACCGGATCTACTCGCGCAATGGCGACCCGCTCGAAGTGGTGGTCGGCGAACTGCTGCACAAGTTCGACGCCACCGTCTCGGTGGCCGAGAGCGCCACCGGCGGGATGCTGGGCGAGCGCTTCACCAGCGCCCCGGGCAGTTCGGAGTATTTCGTCGGCGGCTTCATCACTTACAGCAACCTGATGAAGATGGAGTTGCTCGGCGTCAGCCCGGAGACTCTGGCGGAGCATGGCGCCGTCAGCAAAGAGACGGCCGAGGCGATGGCGCTCGGCGCGCGCCGCCGCACCCGGTCGACTTACGCGCTCTCCATCACCGGAGCCGCCGGGCCCGATCCGGGAACCGAAACCGCTCCCAAAGGCACGATGTATGTCGGTCTCGCCGACGCCGCCGGCGTCATCACCGTGCAGAAGCAGTTCCTGGGTGATCGCCAGCGGATACGCACTTTCACCGCACAGTTGGCACTCGACTTGTTGCGCCGGCGGATAACCGGACTTCTGTATACGGCTTTCGCGCAGATACTTATCCGCCGTCATATATCCGACCGTGGTCGCCACCACCAGCAGTGCCCCCAGGAGCCTCGGCGGACTCGGCACAGGAATATCCAACCACCGGCACACCGCCCCCAGACCCAAATCCGAGCAAAAGACCTATAACACTTTTCATTGAGCCGATTTTAACAC
Source organism: uncultured Solibacteraceae bacterium (assembly GCA_963792055.1). Classification (GTDB taxonomy): domain Bacteria; phylum Acidobacteriota; class Terriglobia; order Bryobacterales; family Bryobacteraceae; genus Solibacter. Next base: position 104,092 of record CAWBUV010000017.1, read on the forward strand.
CCGGCATCCGGCTCTAACAGAGCCGCGACCCCTAACAGAGCCGCGACCGTAAGGGAGCGGTACTTCGCGGCCCCCCGCCCTAGAACCCGTTGCTCCGGTGATTCACCAGGGCCAGAAACTCGTCGCGCGTCTCTTTGCAGTCGCGGAATGCGCCCAGCATCGCGCTCGTCATCGCGCCCGAATGCTGCTTCTCCACGCCCCGCATCATCATGCAGAAGTGCCGCGCCTCGCAGATCACGCCCACGCCCAGCGGCTCGATCACTTCCTGAAGCGTCTGCGCCACCTCCTGCGTCAGCCGCTCCTGAATCTGCAGCCGCCGCGCGAACATGTCCACAAGCCGGGGAATCTTGCTCAGCCCGATGACCTTCTTCTGCGGCAGGTACGCCACGTGCATCTTGCCGTAGAACGGCAGCATGTGGTGCTCGCACAGGCTGAAGAACTCGATATCCTTCACCACCACCATTTCGTCGTACTTCACTTCGTACAACGCGCCGTTCAGGATGTCTTCCGATGTTCATCCGGTAGCCGCTGGTCAGAAAGTGCAGCGCCTTGTCCACGCGCTCCGGCGTGCGCAGCAGGCCATCGCGCTTCGGGTCTTCGCCAAGGCGTCCCAGCAACTCCTCGATCAGCGGGGCGATCGCTCCCTCCCCGCTCTCTGGTTCCAACATCGTTGACTACAGCTTTAGTCGATTTCATCGGCTCCCACTTCAAAGATGTTCCGCGGCGTCTCGCCGATGCGGATCTTCTCCAGTTTCGGCCACTCGCCCGGAAACACCTGTTTCCAATTCCGTTTCAGCCTGCGGCAGATCTCGAATCCGAGATTCTCCGACGTGGGCACCACCGTCCCGAAGGCCGCTACCTCGCTGATTCAGATTGCGGTGGTCCGAACGGCACGAGCACTTCCCGGCCCACCAGTGCATCCAGTGCCGGCAGATCCACCGCCCGGCCCGTCGCCCCGTCAAGCGGACCGCGCACGCTCACTTCCACCACATAATTGTGCCCGTGGCCGTAAGGGATTGTTGCACTTCCCGTACAACTGCCGGTTCTCTTCCTCGCTCAATTCAGCGCGAATGCAGATCGGTGCGAGGCCGCAAATTCGTAGCGCCGGGTTACGCGGAACATGGTTACGCGGAACTCGCCGGTCCTCCGAAGTAATCCACGTACAGGTCCGGCGTCTCGTACACCCGGACCCCGTGCAGCTTCCTGCCGCGCGTCGCTCAAGCTGCGGCTCCAGCCGCCGCCAGATGTCGAGCGCGATGTTCTCCGTGGTCGGCACTTCCCGGTCGAAAGGCGGCACTTCGTAGTTCAGAAAACGATGGTCGTAAGGCTCCACAATTTCGCGCGTGAGAATCGCCTTCAACTCCTTCAGATCCAGCACCATCCCGGTCACCGGATCGGGCTCGCCCTCCAGGCTGACTTCCACCACGTAGTTGTGCCCGTGGCCGTGCGGATTCGCCGCCATGCCCGTAAATTCGCTGGTTTTCCTCGTCGGAAAGCTTCGGATCCCTGCAAACGTGGGAGGCGGAAAACTCTACTTTGCGGGTAATTACCATTGGTGCTTTTTTCGACGCCCCAAGGGCCTTCGGAGATACAATTAGATTATAGTCCGTCATGCAAAGCTCTAAAACCGACCGTCTGCTGCGAGGCGGCATTGTGCTGCTTTCGGCCGTCCTCGTTTTCTTCATTTACTCCGGCATCCACGAACGCGTCGTCGTCGCGGGTGACTCGGCTCCCGAATTCACCATCCATGCCGATAACGGCCGCACCGTCTCGCTGCCCAACTTCGGCGGCAAACTGCTGGTGCTCAATTTCTGGGCCACCTGGTGCCCGCCCTGCGTGCAGGAAACTCCGTCGCTCAGCCAGTTCGCCGCCACCTACGCCAAAAAGGGCGTGGTGGTGCTCGGCGTCAGCGTGGACAAAGACGAGAAGGCCTACAGCGCCTTCCTCCAGAAGTTCAGTCCCGGCTTCCTCACCGCGCGCGAACAGCAAGCTGCACGAGGACTACGGCACCTTCATGTACCCGGAAACCTACATCATCGATTCCAAGGGCAAGGTGCTCCACAAGCTCGCCGAACCCGCCGACTGGATGGATCCGCGCATGACGCAGCTCATCGATGGGTTGCTGTAAAATCGGTGGCCTGCTGTAAAGTAGTAGCGTGACGCCCGTTCCCCTGGAATTGCCGCTGCGCCCTGCGGAAGCGGCGGAACTGGCCAACCTGATCTTCGACCACGCCGAGGGCAAGCCGCTCTCCGAGGACGTGCGCAACCGCCTCGCGGCCCGCGCCGCCGTGCTCAAGCTCCAGACCTTCACGCCCTTCTTCGGCTCGCTGGAGCGCGACCCGGTCCATCCCTCGGTCTACTACCTGGCCGTGGATGCGCGAGCAGCGACCCCTCGCTGCTCCACATGGCGCTCGGCCGCCGCGCCCACCAGCAGCATCTATTACAAGCCGCTGCTGATCGGACGCATGCGCCGTCCCAACGGGCCGGAGATCGTGATCAACGCCATTCCCTTCGGTCCCGCGCGACCGCCAGAACATCGAAACCTTCGCCGCGCGCATCAATCCCGCCTTCTATCCGCAGCCCCAGGGCGCCCGCACCACCATCACCGTCGAAGCAGACTTCCCCGCCGCTTTCGACACCTTTCGCTCCATCCAGAAGCGCACCGGCAAGAATTTCGCCGCCTTCTCCGGCGATTATCACGCCGCCATGTGGGCCGCCATCCGCGCCGGCTGGCGTGCGCCGCTACACCATCGCGCCTGGACTATTCCGCAGACTCCGACTCCCGGGCCGCCTACAGCCGCTATACCATCGCCCTCACGCCCGATCTCGAGCGGGCTCGAGCAGACCGCCGAAGCAGACGTACGGACAGATCCGCCAGGCCCGCGCCGCTGCCAGGATCACCCGCGCCTTCGATCTCGAACTGGTAGCTCGCTACCCCGATGACCGCCGGAGTCTCTGCGCGCCACTCTGGAACTCCTAGGGAGCGCGGTCGCATGCTCCGCAATTGGTCTGCGCCGGGACCTGTCGACCGCGCAGCACCTCGACGAGATGGCCGCCGCCGCGCACCAATTCCAGGTCACCCTGAGCTTCCCCTACCGTGGAGAACCCGCCGCCGCCGTGCGCGCCACCGCCAGAGCCACGGCCGGGAGGGTTCGATTACCGTGTCCGCAACGCCGCCGAGGCGGAGTTTGTCGCGGAGCCCTGCTATGAAGCGCCTCTTCGCTCTCGCGCTCACCCTCGTCCTGCTTCGTCCGCCGCGCAGCCCGTCTCCCTGATCAACACCGTGCGCGCCCTCATCGCCGCGCACGATCTGCCCGGCGCCGAGCGCCTGGCGCGCTCCTATCAGGCCCGCACCCCCGCCTCGCCCGAACTTGCCGCGGCGCTCTCCTGGCTCGCCCGCGCAGCCTAGTGGAGCCAAAAACCCCGATCAGGCCGACGCCCTGGCCGCCGAAGCCACCAAAATGGCGTCCCGCTTCCTGATGGGCCAGAAGCTCGACGACGATCCCTGGCTGCCCACCGCCGTCGGCGCCGCCATCGAGGTTCATGCCCAGGTGCTGGCCGCGCGCGGCGAACGCCCCGAAGCCATCGAGTACCTGCAGGGCCAGCTCAAGCAATTCGCCGGCACCTCCCTGCCCGAGCGCATTCGCAAAAACATCAACCTGCTGGACCTCGAAGGCAAACCCGCTCCGCCGCTGGACCTTGCCGCAATGGCTCGGCGCCAGGCCGCCCACCCTGGCCTCGCTGCGCGGACACCCCGTCCTGCTCTTCTTCTGGGCGCACTGGTGCAGCGATTGCAAAGCCGAAGTAGCCATCATCGCCGATATGCAGCGCACCTTCGCGCCGCAGGGGCTGGTCGTGATCGGTCCGACACGGCTGTATGGATATGTGGCCGGCGGTGAGGATGCGCCTCCCGCGAAGGAGAAGCTCTACATCGAGGAGGTGCGCAGCCGCTACTATGCGGCTCTACCCGAAATGCCGCGTACCGCTGAGCGCGGCCAACTTCATCGCCTATGGGGCGAGCACCACTCCGACGCTGGTTTTGATCGATCGTGCGGGAGTAGTCCGTTACTACCATCCCGGTGCCGCTTCCGGAGGCCGAACTGACCGCCAGAATCCGCGCGCTTCTCTAAGCAAGCGCACGCCGTGCGTCAGGCAGTCTGCAGTTCGGCCGGGTCCCCGCCCGTCATCCGGAACCGGTCGTACTCCTCCAGGGATTCAATGAGGCTGTCGATAGCGGAGCGCCGCGCGTAAAGGTACTCCAGCTCTTGGCGATATTCAGGAACCGGAAACGAGGCAGGGAGTTCTTTCTTCGCAAACATAGTACAGATGTACCAGAACGTCTAATAATGCACAATAGAGTACGCCAAGATTTGACCTAATCCTTTTTGCGGGTATTACGCTGGCACAAATATGGGTATATGCGATCTAACTACCTAAAAAATCAGCAATCTTCGAAGCATCGTTGGATAGTACTACAGGCGGATTCCCAAACGTCGGAACTGATCATTTCGCCCCCCGGACCTGCAAGTTCCCCTGTGTGATATTGATGAATATAGCCAGGGTCTTTCAGCACGTTTCCGGTGAGCACCGCCACCACGTCCGCATCCGCCGCGCATCATACCCGCTCGCCGTCAGCTTGCGGATGCCCGCCAGCGTCGCCGCCGACGCCGGCTCGCACCCGATCCCGCAGCGCCCGATCACCGCCTTGGCGTCCGCGATCTCCTGCTCGGTCACCTTCTCCACCACGCCGTCGCTCGCATCCAGCTCGTGCAGCGCCTTCGGCCACGACACCGGATCGCCGATCTTGATCGCCGTCGCCAGCGTCTCCGGATGCTCGATCGCGTTCAGGCGCGAGCGGTCCGCCGCGTGCATCAGGTCGTAGAACGGCGCCGAGCCCTCCGCCTGCACCACGGCCAGGCGCGGCAGCCGGTCGATCAGCCCGAGCTCCTTCATTTCGCGCAGCCCCTTGCCGAATGCCGAGATGTTGCCCAGGTTGCCGCCCGGCAGCACCACCCAGTCCGGCACCCTCCAGTCGCGCTGGTCCATCATCTCCGCCATGATCGTCTTCTGGCCTTCGATGCGGAACGGGTTGATGGAGTTCAGCAGGTAGATCCCCAGCCGGTCCGCCAGCTGCCGCACCAGCGCCAGAATCTGGTCGAAATTCGCCTCCACCTGGAGCGTCTTCGCGCCGTATTCCAGCGCCTGCGCCAGTTTGCCGAACGAGATGTTGCCGTGCGGGATGAAGATCACCGGCTGCAAGCCCGCCGCGCTGGCATACGCCGCCATCGATGCCGACGTGTTGCCGGTGGAAACGCAGGCCACGCGCGTCATCCCCAGCCGCACCGCCTGCGAGGCGCCGCAGGTCATGCCGTTGTCTTTGAACGAGCCGGTCGGGTTGAAGCCCTGGTGCTTGAACGACCAGCGCGTCCAGGCCGCCGTACTCGCGCCGCCAGCGGCCCTGGCAGCAGCGGCGTGCAGCCTTCCCGCAGCGTCACCACGCTGCGTGAGATCATCCAGGAACGGAATGAACTCGCGGTATCGCCAGACTCCGCTCTGGTCGAGCGGAGCGTTGGACGTGCGGCGCTCGCGCCACAGGGCTTTCAACTCATCGGCGGACTGCGCCGGCTTGCCGTACACCGCTTCCAACAGACCGCCGCATTGCGGGCAATTGTAGAGGACTTCGGTGATCGGAAACCGCGCGCGGCACCGCTCCTCGAAACAGGCTAGTTCCGCAGGCATGAAGCTCTATTATAAAGGGCATGCTCGCAGTTCACCTGGAAAACGGCGCAGTCACGTACGCGCACGCTGCCCGTTCCGCCGCGGCCCGAAGGCTTCGCCCTGCTGCGCCTGCTCGCCGCCGGCATCTGCAACACCGATCTCGAACTCCAGCGCGGCTACTACGGCTTCGCCGGCACTCCCGGCCACGAATTCGTCGCCGAAGTCGTCGGAAGCCGATACCCCCGACCTCATCGGCAAGCGCGTCGCCGGCGAAATCAACCTCGCCTGCACCCACTGCGACTGGTGCCGCAAAGGTCTCGGACGCCACTGCCCCAACCGCACCGTCCTGGGAATCGTCAACCACCCCGGCGCCTTCGCGGAATTCTTCACCCTGCCCGAGCGCAACCTGCACGTCCTGCCGGACGACATGCCCACCGACCGCGCCGTCTTCCTGGAGCCGCTCGCCGCCGCCTGCGAGATCCTCGACCAGGTCTCCATTCCCGACGGGCCAGCCCATCGCCGTGCTCGGCGATGGCAAGCTCGGACTGCTGATCGCCATGGTCCTCAACGCCCACGGCTACCCGGTCCATCAATTCGGCCGCCACCCCGCGAAACTCGCCATCGCCGCCCGAGCCGGAGTCGAAACCCAACTCGCCTCCGCCACTCTCCCGACCGCCGCCTACGATTGGGTGGTGGACGCCACCGGCAACCCCGACGGTCTCCGCACCGCCGCCGCCATGACCCGCCCGCGCGGCACCGTAATCCTGAAATCCACCATCCACGGCGCCGTCCCCGTAGACACCGCCCCCATCATCGTCAACGAACTAACCCTGGTGGGCTCCCGCTGCGGCCGCTTCGAATCCGCCCTCCCCCTTCTCTCCAACCCCCTAGTCCGCCTCGACGAACTAATAGCCGCCCGTTTCCCCCTCGCCGAAGCCCCCCAAGCCTTCGCCCAAGCCGCCGAACGAGGAGTCCTCAAAGTAATATTGGAGTCCTGAAGTCCTAATTTAGCCTAAGGATTTACTGCTCAACGCAGAGGCGCAGAGAACGCGGAGGAAGACGCAGAGAAAAACTAAAATAGCCTTTGTCTTCTCTGCGTTTCCTCTGCGCTCTCTGCGCCTCTGCGTTGAGCAGTAAGCTTCGTACCCCTAAAACCCAAACCGCCCCGGATTCCGCCCAATAATAATCGCCGCAAACACCTTCGGCACATACTCGCGCGTCTCCGCCGGCAGCGCCCGTGCCCGGTACAAATACCAGAAATTCCGCTGCTTGATCGGATCCTCCACCTTCGTGATCGCCTGCTTCACCCGCGTCGGACCCAGATTGTAGGCCGCCAGCGCCAGCATCACCGAACTCCCCGCCCCAAAATCCAGAATCAAATTGCGCAGGTAACGGCACCCCGCCCGCGTCGCCTTGCGCAAATCCAACCGTTCGTCCACTCCCCCATCCACCCGCAGCCCGAGCGCCCGCGCCGTGCCCATCGTAAGCTGCCACGGCCCGGCCGCCCCCGCCGCGCTCGCCTGAGTCCTCAGCAGCGCGCTCTCCACCAGCGGAATGTAAGCCAGATCGGGCGGCAATTTCTCCGCCTCCAGCATCTGCCGCACCACCGTCAGCTTACTGCTGGCATCGTTCAGCGCGCGCTCCATCAACGGACGGTCCGCCCCCCGGTACTGCTCGATATGCTCGTTGACGCCCTGCTCGAACTCGGGCGGCACGCTGTAGGTCTCCGCCCCGAATTCCGTCATAATCGTGCGGATTTCCTGATTGACGAAGGTCTCCTTCTGCCGCACCGCATAGCGATACAGCATGTTCCGCTCCAGCACGCGTGCCTCGTCCTGGTAGTTCGTGAGTTCGGCAATCAACCGCTCCGCCTCCTGCGGCGTCTCGTCCTTTGCCAGCATCTGTTCCACGTGGCGTATGTGCTCGTCGATCGCGCTCTTCTCGTGCCGCAGCACCGAAAACCTCCAGAACCCGACCGCCGACACGCCCACGAGCGCCGCAACCAGCACCACGATCACCCGCCGGAAACGCCCGCTGTTGTGCCGTAGCGCCTGCTTCAGCACCGTGCGCATCAGCGTCATCGTCTGATCGCCCATACCCTCCGCACGCGCCCGGCGCGCCAGTTGCACAGCTTCCGTAAGCAGCGACTCGTGTCCGCCGGCAGTCCCGTCGGCCTCCGGTGCCGCGGTGGGCAGTACAATGCCCGCCGGGATCACCAGCGTCCGGTCCAGTTCGGCCGCCTCCGCCTGCTCCGGCACCACTGTGAACTCCGGCCCGTTCGCGCCCAGCCGGATCACCGCTTGCCGCCCCAGCTCCGCGTCCGTAATCTGCTCGCCGTCCACAAACGTGCCGTTCGTGCTGCCCACGTCGCGTATCCGGCACTTGCCGTCTTCGCACGCGATTTCGAAGTGATACAGCGAGACCGTCGCGCTCTGCTGTCCCTGCACCACAATGTCGTTATCCGCCGCCCGCCCGACCTTCTGCACACCATCCTTCAGCAAATATCGCGCCCCGGCCAGCGGACCCGAACGCAGTACCAGCCACATCTTGTCGCGCTGCGTTGCTGTGGAGTTCTCACTCAACTCAGCCTCATTGTATGTGAATCGTGACCGCGTTCGAACTCTGCCCGTCCACCGTGAGCACCACATTCACCTCGCCCCCGCCGCGTAGTGTGAGCGGCAATCCCGTGTTGACCTGGTCCAGCCCTACGAAATCGGGCGCGGCCCCCGCATAGAGTACCGGCACGCTCACGCCGTTGATCGTGACCGTCACGTTCGCCGGCGAGCTGCGATTGCGAATACCCGTTCCGTAAAAGCTCAGATACACCGGCCGGTCCACTCCCACGTCGATCGGCACGGAGACACACCCCGAGCCTCCGCACTGGAACACCGGCACCGGAAACTGCGTCTGCGGATTGCCGGCCAGTACCGCCACCGCCAGCGCCGCGGCCACGCCGGATCCCGTCCCGTTCATGCTGAACAGTGCCGGCGCCACCGCCTGCACCGTCGCCGTCGTGCTCGCTCCCACCCCGCCTCCAGCCACCGCGAATAGCGCCGTGCCCGCAGCCGTGCCTTCCGGCACCACGAAATTGATCTGCCCCGGCGAAACGTAAAGTAGCGGCGCGGTCCGCTTCACACCCGCCGAATCCGTCACCGTCAGACTGACGCCGCCCAGCAACTCCGGCAGCGGCACCGAACCAGCCTGCGCCACCGCGGCCGCCAGGTTGTCGCCGTAAATTGACGCGAGCGACCCGGGCGCCACCGCGCTGCTTGGCGCCGCTGCCGATTGCACTCTTGCCTCGCTCGTAATGACTCCGTAATACCGCGCCATCCAGTACGGCAGAATGTAATCCACGCCCGCATTCTCGATGATTCCCGAGCCTCCGCCCTGCAGGTGGAACGGATCCACCTCCCACAGAAACGTCGCCGGCGGCCGCAGCGCAACCGGCACCGGTTGGCAGGCCTCGCTGCCGCACACCGCCACCTTCGAGGAGACGTCCACCGTGAAATCGCGCCTCGGCCGCAGCAGCCACTGATCCAGCAACGCCCGCGTCTCTGCGTCACGCGCAGCGTCTGGACCCCGCAGCGCCCGGTCGATCATGTTGAAGAACGCGTTCTGGTGCGACTCCGTGTAGTTGCGCAGCGTCCGGTACGTGCCCCGGTTGCTGTCGTTATCCTGCAGCCGCACCAGATGGTAGAAGCTCAGGTAATCCAGGTTGAACTTGAAATACGAGCTGTTGCTCTGCACATCGATCGCTACGCCGGTCGCCACCGGCAGCACAATCAACGGACCGCTCACCGTATTCGCGGGGTTCACGTGCCGGGCCACCTGCAGCAGCGTTTGCAATTCCTCCGGGCGAAACTGAAACGTGCTGCCGATGTCGTCGTTCGGCGACCACTGGTGGCGCGAAATGAAACCGATCAGCCGCGTCGCCAGGTCGCTTACGCCGGCCTTCACCTCCGGATCGTCCACCACATCGAACGCCACGCCCAATCCGAAGAATGCGCCCACCACCTGGTCGCGTGAAGTGTTGTCAACCCAGATCCACGGCGGATTCTGGTATACCGAGTTGCTCGCCTCTTCGTTGGCGATGTTGGGCGCGTAGACCGAGGCCGCCGGCACGATACAGCGCGCCAGCCGGTTGTCGCCTGTCACATCCGCCAGTGCCTTGAGTCCCGCCAGTGCGCTCTTTACGTTCTTCAGCGCGTCCGCCGATTTCGTAACGCCGTAGCGGAACGATTCCGCCGCCAGCAGCGCGCCGGTCCACAATGCCGAATCCCCGCATCGCGTGTATCCGATAATCTGGGTGCTGGTGGACGACGCATACAGCGGGTCCAGCAGCGTCACAAAAGGAATATGCCGGGCTTGTATATTTGCCGAGATCGCCAGTGCATCCGATTCCGCCCCGCGCCCCGCGCAGACACAGAACCAAACCGCCAGAACAATCCTCATCCTTTTAGTGACGACCGTCCACCAGCAAGGTTGCCTTCCTCACAACCGTTAACAACTTGTATCTGGACGTTTATTCACCAAACGCCGCGAGCCCCGTCTGAGACTCACTTCCCGGCCTGGGCGTCGATCGTTTTTCGGACCTCGAGCGACAACGGCACAGGGTTCGTAAGGCAGTCCCGCACCGGCGAAAACAGCGCCAGTTCCGCCAGTGCATCGGCCGTCGCGTCGCTTTGCACGTCAAAGACCACCCGTATCCCCTGATAGCCCTTGCGAACCGAAGCGTCCAATCCCAAGAAGCCGCGAAGATCGATGTCGCCCTGAATCGTGCACTGCACCGAGCTGATCTGAATGCCCTGCGCTGCCGCGTGATAAACCATGCTCGTCGTCATGCACGCAGCGAGAGCATGCAGCAGATACTCGGCCGGATTGGCGCCGAAATCCGTACCCAGCAGAAGGGAAGGTTCGTCCGCTTCCACGATGAAAGGCGTCGTGCGAGTCATGTCTTCCGCGCCCGCTCCGTAGAAATCCTGAATGGCGGAAGTGTTGTGACCCGCCGTGTTCCAGTGGTTCCGGCAGCGGAACTGGAACTTCGCCAAAGACGAGTCGCTCTTCATCAGTTTCACTGTTTCGGCCAGCCGAGTAGTGTCGACGCCGTTGATTGTCTGCGCTGTTGCTGTTTGCATAAAAAATCCTCCGTCGGGTCCGGTGTACCGGCCTCAATAGAACACGCGCAGAACTACGCGGAAGTGGACCACGAGTTAACACAAGCGGCCCACGTCGCGTCTAATCGCGTGTAAACTTCGTCCGGGAGGGGAAACATGCATTCAATCGTGCGTTCCGCCACAGTCGCTTTGGCGATTGCGGCCGGTCTCCAACTCGCCCATGCCAGCGGCCCGATTGCCGTCTACGCCCTGGTGGACAGCGTCACTTTCGAACCCAACGGGGAACATCCCGAACGCATCCGCGTCAACGGCGTCTTCATCACGGCGGAAGCGCGGTCCGACCTATATTCCACGCCGCAGCGCGGCTATGTCTACTTCACCCTGCCGCCGCAAAATAAGGAATTGGCGCTGCGCGAATGGGCCGATCTGAAATCCGTTGCCGGCACCAGGCAGGTGGTCGGGCTCGGCTCCAGTTCGGCCTCCCAGGTCCGCGTCCGCAAAGCAGATGAGGAACCGAAATCGCCCGACACCCATCCCCTTGGAAACAGTATGGTCAAAGTGAACTCCGACCAGCCGCGAGCCAAGGCCCTGTTGGAATACAAAGACCGCTGAACGCCATGGCATCCGTCGCCTGGGATCGCCCGCTGCCGGGAATCTGGCGGTTCTCCCGCCGCGACTCCATTCTGGTCGCGCTGGCCGCCCTCCACGCGCTGGTGCTCGCCGTCTGGCCGCTCGCGCCCGTCATCGCCCTCGGCGTCTGGTGGAACGCCAATACCGTTGCCCACAACTTCATCCACCGGCCCTTCTTCCGATCCGCCGGCCTCAACCGGCTCTTCTCCGCCGCATTGAGCCTGCTCCTCGGATTTCCCCAGGCCCTCTGGCGCGACCGCCACCTCGCACATCACGCCGGTGTCGAGTGGCGCTTGCGCATCTCCAGTCATCTCTGCACCGAGGCCGCGCTGCTCCTGGGTCTGTGGTCGACCCTGGCCGCGCGGTCTCCGCGATTTTTCCTCACCGTCTACCTTCCCGGCTATCTCGCCGGCCTCGCCTTGTGCGCTCTGCAGGGATACTACGAACACGCCCTGGGCCGTCCCACCAGCCACTATGGACGCGTCTACAACTTCCTCTGCTTCAACGATGGCTACCACGCCGAGCATCACGCCGATCCCGCCATTCATTGGACCGCCCTGCCTCACCGCATCGAAGCGGGCGCGGCCGCCAGTCCGTGGCCGCCCCTCCTGCGCTGGCTCGATCTACGCCCCCTCGAAGTTCTCGAGCGCCTCGTCCTGCACTCTGCCCGCCTGCAGCGCTTCGTCCTGCGCCGCCACCGTCGAGCCTTTCAAGCGCTCCTTGCGCAGGCCGGCGACATCCACCGTGCCACCATTGTGGGCGGCGGCCTCTATCCCCGAACCGCCCTGATTCTACGCGAACTCCTACCCGCCGCGCACCTCACCATCGTCGATTCCAACCCGCGCAATCTCGAAACCGCGCGCGCCTTTCTCGATGGAGATATCGAATTCCGCAACGAGCGCTACCTCCCCGGCGAATCACGCGATAGCGATCTCACCGTCATTCCCCTCTGTCTCCGCGGCGACCGCGCCGCCATCTATTGCCATCCGCCCTCCCCCGCCGTGCTCGTCCACGATTGGATCTGGCGCCGCCGCGAACCCGGAGCCGTCATCTCCCTCCCCCTTCTCAAACGCCTGAACCTGATTGTGGGGCAGGTTGGCAACCTGCCGGCCGATTGCCAATCGGTCGTCGCAAGCGCCGCCCCGAAATCCCAAGCCACCGCCCTCCTCCTAGTCCTCCTCCTTGCCAAACTCATCATGATCTTGCCCCATCCGGCACCCCTCATCGCCTCGTCCCTGTTGGCCTACACTTGGCAGGACGCCTGCGTAGCCCTCGCCTTCGCCGCCTTCGAATTCGTGCTGCCCTCGCAAATCGCCAGACCGTCCTATTGGGCGCTCGTCCTCTACGCCGCCATCAACATCCCCGTGGCGCGCGCAGTCTCCACTCCCCTGACCCGCCCCATGCTCCGCGCCGCACGCGGACCGCTGGCCGATTCCATCCTGCTCTACGTCACCGCCGCCAACATCGCCATCGTCCTGTCCCTACTCGCCGCGGCCGCCCTCTTGCCTCGTCTCCTCCGCCGTATGCCGCGCATCTGGATCCTTGCCCTCCTCCCGCTCGTGCTTCTGGGCCCCCCGGCCAGCCACCGCGCCGACACCCGTGGCATGGACCGAAACGCCATCACGGCCCTCATCGGCAGCCGCGTCCCCAGATCCGCCGCCAGTCCCCAAGCCGCCAACTGGCGAAGCTCACCCTTCCCATCACGCTACGAAACCGCCGACTTCTCCCGCTATGCCGGAGCCGCCCGCGGCTTCAACGTAGTCCTGGTCAGTCTCGAATCCACCGCCGCCCAATACCTCGCGCTCTATGGCCAACCCGCCGGCCAGCCCGACGCCATGCCCAACCTCAGCGCACTCGCCCGCCACTCGCTCGTCTTCGAGAATGCCTATGCCGTCTACCCGGAGAGCATCAAAGGACTCTTCTCCGTCCTCTGTTCCACCTTTCCCGCGTTCGACACCCGGCCCGAGGTATATGAAAACGTCGGCCCCCCATCGCTCGCCGCAATTCTCGCCGGCGCGGGCTACCGCACCGCCATGTTCCACTCCGGACGCTTCGGCTATCTCGGCATGGAGTCCATCATTCGCAATCGCGGCTACCAGCTCCTGGAAGATGCCGGCAACATCTCCGGCAATCACAATTCCAGCTTCGGCGTCGACGAGCCCGCCACCGTCGCGCGTATGCTCTCCTGGCTCGACACCCTGCCGCCCGGGCAAAACTTCTTCCTCACGTACCTCCCCATCGCTGGCCACCACCCATATGCCACGCCCGATCGCGGTCCCTTCGGCGTCACCGCCGAGGTCGATCAATACCGCAACGCCCTGCACTTCGGCGATGCCTCCCTCGGCACGCTGGTCGAAGGCCTTCGCGCGCGTGGCCTCGAACAGAACACCATCTGGATCGTCTATGGAGATCACGGCGAAGCCTTCGGCCAGCACAACGGGAACTACGGTCACACCTTCCTCCTGTACGACGAGAATGTCCACGTGCCCTTCCTCATCGCCGCCCCCGCCCTGATGCCTGGACAACAACGCGTTCGCAAGGTCGTCAGCCTGGTCGATACCGCGCCCACGGTTCTGGCCCTTCTGGGTATTCCCCCGCCGCCAAACTATCAGGGCGCGACGATGCTCGATACCGCCCCCCGCATGGCGCTCTTCTTCGCCGACTACTCGCTAGACCTCTTAGGCCTGCGCGACGGTCCATGGAAATTCGTCTATGAGATGAATTCGAAAAGGCCAAGACTCTTCGATCTGGACCACGATCCAGGCGAACTATCCGACATATCGGCGCAACACCCCGCGCAAGCCTCCTGGTACATCCAGACACTCCGCGCCTGGAGCGGCGCCCAGTAAACCCATCCCGCTTCCTAATGACTAATTGTTGTTACCCACTCGCCCATCCCATGCCCACCCGACACCCCCAGCCCGAGTCGGCGACCGTGAGGGAGCGCAGCAAGAAGTCACGCACCCATGGCATCTCCTTTCTCTATTGACAACTTTATTTGTCAATGCTCTAATACTCTCGTGCTGGATGTCGAGGTCATACAGTCTCCACAAGCCGCCGCCGCCGCGCTCGATCCCGTCCGCGCGCGGCTCCTCGCCGAATTGGCGGAGCCCGCCTCGGCCGCCACTCTTGCCGCGCGTCTCTCACTTCCACGCCAAAAAGTGAATTACCACCTGCGCGCCCTGGAGAGCCACCACCTCGTGCGCCCCACCAGCCAGCGCAAATGGGGCGGCATCACAGAGCGCCTGGTGGAAGCCACCGCGTCGTCTTACGTAGTCTCGCCCGCCGCCATGGGCCCCGCGGCGTCGGACCCCGGACGCAGCCGCGACCGCCTGTCAGCGACCTATCTGATCGCGCTGGCCGCCCGCATCGTCCGCGAAGTCAGCGAACTCGTCACCCGCGCGCGCGCAACCGGCAAGCGCCTCGCCACCCTATCGATCGACACCGAGATCCGCTTCCGCTCGGCCGCCGAACGCGCGCAATTCAGCAGCGAACTCACCGCAGCGATCACTCAACTCGCGGCGCGTTATCATGACGCTTCCGCCCCCGGCGGACGCACGCACCGCCTCGTTCTGGTGGCGCACCCATTACCCCACGAAAATAAGGAGAGCGCAGTATGAGCGTTAAAAAAGAAGCGAATGGACGCCGTTCCGTCCAGGTGGAAGTGGAAGTACCGGGCACCCCGGAACAGGTGTGGCAGGCCATCGCCACCGGCCCCGGCGTGAGCGCATGGTTTGTGCCCACCGAGGTCGATGGCCGGCTCGGCGGCACCGAAACTTCCCACTTCGGCGGGGGCATGGACTCCGTCTCCACCATCACCGAATGGGACGCGCCGCATCGCTTCACGAAGGAATCCTCCTGGGGGCCGAACATGCCCACCATGGCCACCGAATGGACTGTCGAAGCCCGCGACGGTGGCACATGCATGGTGCGCGTGGTGCACAGCCTCTTCGCCGAAACCGATGATTGGGACGATCAACTAACCGGTGTGGAATCCGGCTGGCCCTCATTCTTCCGCATTCTGCGGCTGTACCTGGAGCACTACGCCGGGCAGCCCAGTTCGCAAATCCAACTCCTGGCGATGCCGGAGGCCGCAGGCGCATGGGAGAAGCTCGCGGAGGCCTTGAATCTCGCCGGGGCAGCGCCGGGCGAGCGGCGCAACGCGGGCGGCGGTGCCCCTCCCTTGAGCGGCATCGTGGAGTCGGTCAATACCGCCGGACATCCACACACGCTGTTGCGCGTCGACCTGCCCGCTCCGGGTGCCGTATTTGCCACCGCCTGCCCGGCCGGCGAGAAGGCATTCGTCACCGTGAGCTTCTATCTCTACGGCGAAACCGCGGCATCCGTCGTGGCGCGCGACCAGTCCGCCTGGACTGCCTGGATGACAAAACTCTTCCCCGCGTAGACCCGCAGGGCTGAACCTACGGCTCATACAGCTTGTAAGTTTTCACGGTCTGATCTTTCGCAACTTCTGACGCTGACTCGCGATGCCCCAATCCGAGCCGCGAACGTGAGGGAGCGCGGACGCTGCCTAGTCAACAATCAGCCGGCACGTATCCCTAGCGAGCCGGCACCAGCTCCTGCAGCTTCACTTCCGCCGAAGGCGCCGTCTTGGCGGGCAGGACCACCGTAAGCGGGACGTCAATGTTCTTACAGACAGTCTCCGTACACGCCTGACCGCGAATGCGTACCCTGACGGAACCGGCGCCGCCACGGCGAACCTTCGCCGCGAAGACCGCGTCATGGTCGTAACCGAAACTGAACATCCGTAGCTCCGGGCGCGAGAAATCCTTCGGCGGCGTCTGATGCCACGCACCCTCAATCTGAACGCCGGCCGCCGTGATCTCGGTCGAATGATCCATGCTCAGCGCCGGTCTGCCGGCCAGCTTCTCCTCCACGCGCTGCACATTATCCAGCGCGAACGTATGCCAGCCCTGCCCGACATTCGCGCGGACCACCAGGTACGGACCATCCAGGCGTGCCGTATACGAAATCACCAGCGCGTCCTCGTGCCTCACCTCGGCCGGTCGCGACCAGTCGGCGGCCGAAGCCAAAACCGTTACAAGAATCAGCAGCGTGTACTTCATTTTCGGAAGCTCAATACGTATGTCTTGAGCGGCATCGTGATCCGTTTGCCGTCGCGTATGACCTCCAGTTTAGCCGGCTCGCCGGCCCGAGTATGCAGCTTGAGGAAGAGCTCCGCCGTGTGCGCGAACTCGTCGCTGTCCATGCCGTTCACCGCGACGATCACGTCGCCGATGCGAAGGTCGTGCGTCCCGCGAATCTTCGCGAACCCGGACACCTGTTTCACCTGGCTGGCGAAGCCGTCTCGCTTCAAACCGAGCTTTTGCTTTTCGTCGCCGGTCAGCGGCCGGTCTTCGAAATCCAGACGCGGATCCACACTCGATTGGCGGAACCGAAGATCGGTCCACCACCACCGTACCGGTAGCGCGACCGTCAGGACGACGGGCCTGCCCTCGCGGTCAACCGTAATCTCCAAGCTCTTGGCGCGGCGGTCCACCTTGTCATATCGATACTGCACGTCACCGAACGTCCAGACCGGGACGCCGTTCCACCCGGCGATGCGATCGCCCGGCCTCATTCCAGCCGCGGCAACAGCGCCCGTCGCTTCCTTCACCACAAGCCCGTTCGGCACGTCGAGCCAGATCCCGATCGTCTTGATATCGGGCGAGCGGTAGAGGTGCGTGAGCTTATCCAGCACGCCGTCGCGCTCACGCTGGATATTCTGGAAATCGCCGATCAGATGACACTCCACGCATTGCCGCCGCGCGAAAGTGCGCTCCACCAGCAACGGCATTTCACGTGGGAACATCGATTTCGGCCGGTCCTGCTTCGGCAGCTCCCCCTGCAAATATTTCCGGTGGAGCACCAGGCCCTGTTCGAGCGCGATGCGCATGCTCTCGACTGAGTTGTACGTGTCAGGCGACTGCGCTTCGCGCCCGCCGTAGCGCATGTAGATCTGCTCGTCGGCGTTCAGGACGAAGAAGTAGATCGCGTTGTTCCAGTCACGGTCGAACAAGCCGACATCCACGTCATCCATGCGGGTGACGCGCGCGCACACGTACTCGCTCAACACCTTGCCCAACGGAGAATCTTTCAGCGACAGCACAACCTGTGCGTCGAATACTCGACCCTCCATTCAAGCTTCGCAGCGAAACTCCAGAAAAATCGGCTTCTTCGTCGCCGCTGCCTCACGCAGCGCTTCGCGATAGCTGGTATTCCAGTTGATGAACTGTGCCTGCGCAAAAGCGGCCTGCGAAAGTAGGGCGATAAGGGCGATCTGACGCATCATATTACGTCCAGCATACATCCTTTGCCTGCCGCAGCCCGTAGAAGCGCGCGTGAATTACACGCCCGCGGACTTCAACGCCGCAAGCACGCGTTCCGGCCGGAAAGGAACTCTGCGGATACGAACGCCGGTCGCGTCGTAAATTGCGTTTCCCACCGCAGCCATCGTAGGCTTCAAACACGCCTCGCCTGCGCCGTAGAGTGGCAGGTCGGGACGATTCGGATTCGGATCGCCGTTCACCAGCACGATCTCGATGCTCTCCGGAACATCGGCGTGCCGCAGTGTCGGATGCGAGATCCAGTCCACGCTCGTCACCTTTTCGGTATTGAACTTGACTTCCTCGTGAAGCGCCCGGCTCAGGCCGTGCAGCATGCCGCATTCCACGCTGGTCCGAAGGCTTTCGGGATTCACCACGAACCCGCAGTCATGCGCGCAGACCAGCCGCTTCGCCCAAACATGACCGGTCTCGCGGTTCACCTCCACTTCCGCAATCTGCGCGACCATGGTCTGCCCGCGGAACGTATAGGCGATACCGCGACCCGTCAGAACCTTCCGCTGTACCGCGCGGTTTCCCCGGAGGCCGCGCATCCCAACCATACTTTTGCGCCGCGGCCTTCAGCACGGCGATCGACCGCGCACGCCGGAAGCCGCTGTCGTCGCCCGTGGCTGCCTCCAGCAGCTTCAGACGGAACTCCAGCGCATCGGCCTTCACCGCCGCCGCTACTTCGTCGATGAACGATTCGGAAGCGAACGCCGACTGGGGACCGTTCGGGTCGCGCAGGTTTCCCGTACGAAGCGGAGTCTCCCAAACGGCAGGCAATGCGAAGACCTCGCCGGTCATCTTGCGGTTCGGAATCGCGTACATCTCCGAGGGTGTCGCAGCGCTTCCCGCGGCGGGTCTTGCCCGCCTCTGTCCCATGAGCTGCGCAATCAGTGTCGTGTCCGGCTCGTTATAGCCCAGGTGATTGTAGTCGCACGAACGGGCCTCATACGTATAGCCGGCCAGATTCCCCTGGGCATCCAGGGCCGCGCGCAATTTCACCAGGAACGCGGGCGCCTTGGAATCCCAGGCCGTCTCCTCGTCTCTCATCCACTGCATCCGAACCGGTCTGCCGAGTTCGTGCGCAATCCAGGCCGCCTCGGAGGCCGCATCCTCCGCCGCGGTGCGGCCGAAACCCTGCGATCCCTGCATATAGACCACACGCACCCTGTCCTGCGGCATACCGAGAAACGTGGCGATGCCTCTACGCATCCCGTACGACTTCATGTCGTTCGAATAGATCGTCATCTGGCCGTTCGACGGGTCCGCCGTGGCGTGCGCCGGCCCGAACGCGGTGTGTCCCTGGAAAGGGATCTCGTACTCGGCTTCGATCGTCTTTGCCGCGCTCGCGAAAGCCGCATCGGGATTGCCCACCACAGCTGGAGCCGGTGTGGAACGCCGTGGGACTTGCCGCGCGCAGATAGTGGAACAGATCCTCTGAAGACGGGAACGGAGCGGTTGCCGGCCTTTCCCAGGTCGTCTTAAGCTGGCGCGCCGCCTGAATCGCCTGCTCCTCGCGTTCGCAGACCACCGCTACGTAGTTGCCTTTGTTCATCACTTTGACAAATCCCGGCAAATTCTTCACAGAGGCTTCGTCAATGCCCGTCAGCTTTGCGCAGGCGTAAGGCGGCTTAACATTGCGCGCATGCACCATCCCCGGCAGCTTCACGTCCACGGCCCACTTCGCGGTGCCGTCCACCTTCCCGGGAATGTCGTCGCGGTGCACCGATTTGCCCGCGTATTTGAGCTCCGGGATGGTCTTGGTCTTCGCCTTCCCGTTGACCGAAGCCGCATTGTTCCCGCTCAACGTGACATTAAATTTCCGTCCGCCGATCAACTCGCCATAGGTAACGTGTTTGGAAGGGTCGGCCTTCACCGTGATCACACCTTCACTGACCGCCAGTTGTTCCACCGGCACTCCGAAGCGCGAGGATGCCATTTCCAGCAGGACACGCCGCGCTTCCGCCGCCGCGCGGCGCATGGGCCACGAGTCCCGCTCCATCGCGCTCGACCCGCCCGCGCCTACCTGATCCACCGTGATGTCCGTGCTCCCCATGATGCAGGTAGTCTTCTCGAACGCGATATCGAGTTCGTCGGACATCAGTTGACGAAAGCCGGTTCCCGTTCCCTGGCCGGGATCGGTCTTTCCAACATAAAACGTCGCCGTGTTGTTCTCGTGAATCACGATCCACGAGTCGAGTTTCTGCGGATCCACAATCGGATAGGGCCCGGCGGTCGTCGGCCGCAGGGCTGCCGGGCGCAGCGAAGCCGATGAAGAGCAGACCGGCAGTCTTGAGGAATCCACGCCTGTGTAGGGAGAGAGCTTCTTCCACCTCTTTTGGAATGCCTGAGGTGCTCATGCGGCCACCTCCTTCTCCGGTTTGTCCGCCGCCGGATGAGCCTCGGCCACGGTCTTCGCGGCGCGTTTGATGGCCGCCTGCACCCGGTTGTAAGACATACAGCGGCAGAGCGTGTTGTTCATGCTCTCGCGGATCTGCGCGTCCGTGGGATGCGGATTCTTGTCCAGCATCACCTTCGCCGTCATAATTTGCCCGTTCTGGCAGAAACCGCATTGCGGAGCCTGCTCCTCGATCCACGCCTGCTGCAGCGGGTGCAGTTTTCCGTTCGAAGACAGTCCTTCCAGCGTAGTGATTTCGCCTCGGACTGCCGACGTAGGAAGGATGCAAGAGCGCACCGCCGCGCCGTTAATGATCACAGTGCAGGCGCCGCACTGGCCAAGTCCGCAGCCGAAATGGGGGCCATGCAGACCCAGGTCATTGCGGAGAATGTAAAGCAGCGGTGTGGCGGGATCGATATCCACCGTATGTGTGCCGCCGTTCACCTTAAGTGTGACCTTGCTCATCGGGCGTGCTCCCTCCTTCGGGTCGATTGCATCTATCGTACCGCCGGAAGGAAGGGTCGGCCGCAATCTCCGGGTGATACTGGAGAGATGTCCGGAACGCTCGGTTTTATTGGAGTAGGAAAACTTGGATTGCCTGTTGCGGAAAATCTGATGGCAGGCGGATTCTCGCTGCGGGTTTACAATCGCACCGCGGAGAAGGCAGCGGGACTCGTCGCCAGGGGTGCCAAGGCGGTGGCGTCTCCGGCTGAAACGGCGCTCGCGGGCGGCATGGTGGTGTCGATTCTGGCCGACGATCGCGCGCTTCTCGAAGTCGCCAACGATGATTTCTGCACGGCGATGGGAACAGGCGTGCATATTTCGATGAGTACGGTTTCGCCCGCCACTTCGCGTACCCTGGCGGAACGCCATGCACGGTTCGGCGGCCGGTTTGTCGCCGCTCCCGTATTCGGGCGTCCGGAGGCTGCGGCGGCGAAGAAATTGTGGATCTGCACCTCGGGCGCCGCCGCCTCCAAGCAAGCCGCGAAGCCGGTGTTCGACGCGATCGGACAAGGGGTCTTCGACTTTGGTGAGGAGGTCGGCGCCGCAAACGTGGTCAAGCTTGCGGGTAATTTTCTGCTGACCGCGGCGATCGAGGCGATGGCGGAAGCGTCGGCAATGGCGGAAAAAAATGGCGTCCCTCGCGCGGACCTCCTCAACATGCTCACCAGCACAATCTTCAACTGCCCGATTTACGTGAACTATGGCAAAGGAATTATGAACGCGCAGTTTGAGCCCGCCGGATTCCCGATTCCCCTGATCTTGAAGGATATGCATTTGGTCCAGAAGACCGCATCGGATGCGCGGGCTCCCATGCCCATTCTCAATTTGTTGATCGATCGGTACTTGACCCTGTTGGCGAAGGGGCTCGACCGCTACGATGCGGTGGCCCTCGCGCTGGGTGCAGCGGAGGATGCGGGATTGCAGTGGTAGTTCGTGTCGGAAACGGCAGCTCGATTGCCAGGAAGATGAGCATCCGGGAGCGCCGCGCGCGAAACCAACATCCGCCGGCAGGAAAGAAATCCGCGTGAGAAAGGAAACGAATACAGGATGACAACTCGAAAATGGTCGCTGCTGATCGCAGGAGGAGCTATTCTGGCCGGCGTGGTTAAGCTACGCGGGAGCGCGCGCCGCCCCATGACCGTCGCGCCGTCGATCGATCTCTTGAAATATGCCGGCAGATGGTACGAGATCGCCCGCCTGCCCAATCGTTTTCAGAAAAAGTGCGGCGGTGACACGACCGCCACCTACACTCTCCGGCCCGACGGTAAAATCGGAGTGCTGAACCAGTGCCGCCGGTCAGATGGACGCGTGGCATCGATTCGCGGAACCGCGCGCCCTGCCGACCCCGCAGGCCCGAACACGAAGCTGAAGGTCACGTTCTTCTGGCCGTTCGCCGGCGACTACTGGGTCCTCGACGTCGACCCCGATTATCGTTGGGCGCTGGTCGGCGAGCCGGGCCGCAAATACCTCTGGGTTCTGAGCCGCGAGCCGCGCCTGGACGACCGCGTCCTGGATCGCCTGCTCGACCGCGCGAAGCATGAAGGCTACGACGTCGCCCGCCTGCTCAGAACGCCGCAGACGGATGAAGCGCCGGCTGCACCGCTCGCTCGCGCTTGATGTCAGCGCGCAATTCTTGCACCCGCTCCGCCCCTTCGCCCATCCCGCGCGTTACAGCCCCAGCACTTTCCGCAGCCGTTCAGCGAGTCCTTCCGCCATCCATTGGAATCCGAGGTCGTTGGGATGAGTGCCATCCACCAAACCGTCCACGCGGGAAGGCCCCAGCAGATCGGTGCCTTCCACCAGTTGCAGATGCGTATCGCCCGCAGCGATGCGCCGGCTCACCACCTTACGAATCAGGGCCCGCATCTGCTCGTTGCGCTGGCTGCCTGTCGCCTCGCTGGCCGCATAGATAGGGGTGATCGACACGATCGGAGTATCAGGGTGGCGCTCCCGCAAGATGCCGATAAACGGATCATAAACCTGGGCTAACGAGTCCACGTCGCTGTTGTTCTGGGCAAAGTCCAGCACGAAGGCGGCGGCATCAATCTCGGCCACCGCGCGCGCCACCGCGGCCTCGCCTTTGCCATTGCCGGAGAAGCCAAGGTTGACATGGTTGAGGTTCAGCTGGCGCCCGAGGATGGCTTGATAGCTCATCCCGGGACGGCTGGCGCAGCCCCCCTGCGTGATCGACGTTCCGTAAAAGACCACCGGCGCGCAACTGCAAAAGGCGAGGCGAACTCGAGGGCCGCATTCTTGTCCAAGCCGATCTCCAGCACCTTTACGGGACTGTAAAGCGCCAGGTAGATGGTGATGTCGCGCATCACGCGCGGCTGATTCCGGAAATAGACATGCTCATAGACCTTACCAGGGACAGCATCCTTATCCGGCACCGCGGTGCCCCAGTACGCGTTGCGGACGTAGAGATCCACACCGCTCTGTCCAAAAAAGTGCATGTTCCGCATACCGGGTGGGTGCGGCCATTCGAGGCGAAGGGCCACGGTGGAGGAGTCCGTGCGGAAGCGGATTCGCCCGCCTGTGGGGTCCAGAGCGAGGTTCCAGACTTCCTTGGGAAACGCATCCCTCGAGCGTACAGGCAGACGCCAGAACTCGCCGTGGTTTTCCTGAAACCAGGGCAAGCCGGCAATATCGATTTTGGCGCTCGCCGCCGGCATCCAATGCAGGGTTGCGTCCGGCGCTGCACCCTGGGCGGCGACCAAGCCGGCGATCAGCAGTAATGCGGTACTGACTCGAAGCATGCAACAAAAATAGCAAAGTGTCCGGGTACCGGGGTTGAGCCGGCAGCTACGCCGTTAGGGAGGATGCCGGTTGCTGCTGCGTCATGCAGTGCAGCGCGCCTAAGCCCCAGATCAGATCGGTGCAGTTGATGCCCACCACTTCGCGATCGGGGAACTGCTTCGCCAGAATGGTCAGAGCCGCGCGATCGTTGGGGTCGTTGAAGGTCGGCGCCAGCACCAGTCCGTTGGCGATGTAGAAGTTGGCGTAACTGGCGGGCAACTGCCGGCCATCGAACCACAACGGGCCGCGGCATCGGCAGCTTCACCACTTTGAGTCCCGCGCTCCGCAGCGTGGCCGTGTCCGCCGGATCGCTCTCCGCGCACAGCACCACCGTCTCCGGATTCACGAAGCGCGCCAGGTCGTCCACGTGTCCGTGCGTGTCGTCGCCGGCGATCCCGTTCTTCAGCCAGATCACGCGCCCGGCGCCCAGGTAATCCGCGCAAGCCGCCGCTCGATCTCCTCGCGGCCGAGTTCCGGATTGCGCGCCTGTATGGGACTGAGCAGGCACTCCTCCGTGGTCAGCAGCAGTCCCTGCCCGTTGACGTCGATGCTGCCGCCTTCCAGCACCATCTCCGGCGTGAACACCGGGAGTTGAGACGTTCGGCGAGGAACGCGGGAATCGTCGGCGTCCCGGCGCCAGTCGTCATACTTCGCCCAGGCGTTGAAGCGCCACGCGGTCAGGGCGATTTCCCCGCGGCCGTTCTTGACGAACAGGGGGCAGTAGTCGCGCGTCCACACGCGGTCGGTCTCGCGTTGGAAGAACTCCACGGCATCCAGGTTCGCGCCCACTTTCGTCCAGGATGCGGCGGGCCTGGGTTTCCAGCGCCGGCGCTCTGCACCAGGATGCGGACGCGCTCCACGGCGGCGAGTTTGCGGACGATCTCGCCATAGACCCAGGGGATCGGCGTGAAGCGGCCGGGCCAGTCCTCGCGATTGTGCGGCCAGGCGATCCAGGTGGCCTCGTGCGGCTCCCATTCGGCGGGCATGCGGAAGCCGCGGGCCCGCGGAGTTCGTGGCTTCAATCGATCACCCGGTTGACGATCGGTCCGTAGGCATCGATCCGGCGGTCGCGCAGAAACGGCCAGTTGCGGCGCACGCGATTCGATGACGCGCGGGTCGCATTCGACGACCAGCGTTTCGTCGGCGTCGCCCGCCTTGGCGAGCATGCGGCCCTGCGGGTCGGTGACGAAAGAACCGCCCCAGAACTGCAGGCCTTCCTCCGCCGGACCCTCGTGGCCCACGCGATTCACGGCGGCCACATAGACACCGTTGGCGATGGCGTGCGAGCGCTGTATGGTTTCCCAGGCGTTGTGCTGCGTTCCGGCTTCGGCCGCATCGGAATGATGGAAGCCGATGGCCGTCGGGATAGAACAGGATCTGCGCGCCGCCCAGAGCCGCCAGGCGGGCGCCTTCGGGATACCACTGGTCCCAGCAGATCAGCGGAGCGATGCGCGCGTACCGCGTGTCGAAGCAGCGGAAGCCGAGATCGCCCGGTGTGAAATAATACTTTTCGTAAAAACGCGGATCGTCGGGAATGTGCATCTTCCGGTAGAGTCCGAGAAGCGCGCCGTCCGCATCGATCACCACCGCCGTATTGTGAAAGACTCCCGCCATCCGGCGTTCGAAGATCGACCCGACAATCACCACGTTCAGCTCGGCGGCGAGCTTCGTGAAGCTCTCCGTGGTGGGGCCTGGAATGGTCTCGGCAAGATCGAACGTGGTGAGGTCTTCGGTCTGGCAGAAATACTGCGAGCGGAAGAGTTCCTGGACGCAGATGATCTGCGCGCCTTTGGCGGCGGCCTCGCGAATTCGCCACTCGGCCTTGGCGAGATTCTCATTCGGGTCGAGCGAGCAGGCCATCTGAATCAGGCCGACCCGGAACTTGGAAAGCTTCACAAGACCATTGTAGCGGCGCTTGGTATTATTGATAAATTGTCGCGAGGTGGAGTCTCCCAAGTGCATCGGGCCCTGGTTTTATTCGATATCGACGGCACCCTGGTGCGGCGTGCCGGGCCGCACCATCGGGCCGCCCTGGTCCACGGAATCCGGCGGGTCACCGGACTGGAAACCACCACCGAGGGGATCCCGGTTCAAGGCATGCTGGACCCGGACATCCTGACCGTGATGATGCGGACAGCCGGGTGAAACGCGCGGGACCATCCGCGAGGCCATGCCGGAGATTCTGAAGGCGGCGGAGCGTTACTACCTGCGAGTGTGCCCGGAACTGAGCGACAAACATTGTCCGGGTGTGGTGCCGGTGCTGGAGCGGCTGACGCGCCGTGGCGTTCTGCTGGGACTGGTCACCGGGAATCTGACACGCATCGGATGGCGCAAGCTGGAGCGCGCCGGCCTGCACGGATACTTCCGGTTCGGCGCCTTCGGAGAGATGGCGAAGAATCGCGCGGGGCTGGCGAGGTTGGCGATCCGTGAAGCGCGCGGCACGCGGCTGGATCGAACGCGGCGCGGCGGTATCGCTGATAGGCGACGCGCCGCAGGATATACAAGCCGCGCGCGCCAACCGGATTCGCGCGATATCGGTGAAGACGGGGATTACACCCGTCGAGGAGTTGGAGATTTTGCGGCCGGACCTGCTTCTGCGCGATCTGCGGGAGTTGCGGCTGCGCATGGTGGAATAAGGAACGAATGCGGGCTCATCGGGTACTTGGTTTTCTGCTGTTCGGTGGTAGCGTCTGGGCGCAGCAGTATGTGATATCGACAATCGCGGGCGGCGCGCCTCCGGCAACGCCCGCAACCGCAACCAGCGCCTCCGTCGGAGATCCGACGCGGATGGCCACGGACAATGGCGGGGAACGTCTACTTCGGCAGCCTGCACTCGGTGTTCAAAGTGGACGCCGACGGCACGCTGACGCGCTTCGCCGGCAACGGGCGCGCCGGGCAATTCCGGCGACGGCGGTCCGGCGACCGGCGGCGCAGCTCAGCTTTCCCGATGGGCATCGCGATCGATGGCGGCAGGCAACGTGTTCGTCGCCGACCGCGACGCTTCGGTGGTGCGCAGGATCGCCGCCAACGGAATCATCACGACCGTGGCGGGCACTGGAAAGGCGGGCTTCGCGGGCGACGGCGGCCCGGCAGCCAGCGCGCAATTGAACGGTCCGTTCGGTCGTGGCGGTGGATGCCGGCGG
Organism: uncultured Solibacteraceae bacterium; assembly: GCA_963792055.1. Taxonomy (GTDB): domain Bacteria; phylum Acidobacteriota; class Terriglobia; order Bryobacterales; family Bryobacteraceae; genus Solibacter. The sequence goes on from CAWBUV010000017.1 coordinate 130,745, forward strand.
CAATCTCTACATCGCCGACACCGGCAATCAGGTGGTCCGCAAGGTATCGACGGACGGCACGATCTCGACGGTCGCGGGCACGGGCACGCGCCGGATATCATGGGCGATGGCGGAGCGGCGCGCAACGCCTGGTTGAACGGGCCCGAAGGCGTGGCGGTGGACGGCTCCGGCAATCTGTATATCGCCGACACGTTCAACGGACGGATTCGCCGCGTAGGCGGCGACGGCACCATCACGACGGTGGCCGGCGTCGGCTCGACCGGCGTCTTCTCCGGCGACGGCGGTCCGGCGACGAGCGCCGGCATCTCGCTGCCGCCGGACGTGGCGGCGGACCGCGCCGGGAACCTGTACATCGCGGACTTCGGCAACAGCCGGATCCGTATGGTCAGCGACGGCGCCATCACGACGGTGGTGGGCAGCCCCGGCGGCACTCCGACTGTGGAGGGCGAAGCTGGCGATCAACGTCGCGGCTGGAAGGCCCGACCGGCGTGACGATCGACCGCAGCGGCACGATGTATTTCGTGGAGGCGGGCATCGGGTCGGGCACGGGCCTCGCACGCGGCGACTACAAGGTGTGGAAGGTGTCCGCCGCGGGAGTGCTGACGACGCTCGCGGGGAACGGCACACCGAGCTACTCGGGCGACGGAGGACCGGCGACGGCGGCGCAGTTCAACGGTCCGGCGGGAGTGGCGGTGGCCGCGTCCGGCGTGATGTACATTGCGGACACGCAGAATCAGCGGGTGCGTGCGCTGGCGCCGGGCGGTAAGATCGACACCGTGGCCGGTACGGGAGTCGGCGGGATTCAATGGCGAGATCGCATCGCCGCGCACCGCGCAGCTGAACTCTCCGCAGGGAGTGGCGGCCGACGGGCAGGGCAACTGGTACGTGGCGGACACAGTCGAATAACCGCGTGCGCAAGGTGCAGCCGGGCGGCAACCTGTTCACCATCGCGGGCAACGGAAACGCGAGCTATTTCGGCGATGGCGGGCAAGGGACGAAGGCCAGCGTGAACCAGCCGGAAGGAGTGGCGGTGGATGCCGCGGGCAATGTCTACATCGCGGACACGCTGGACAATGCGGTGCGCAAGCTGACGCCGGATGGAACGATCAGCACGCTGGCCGGGACGGGCACTCCGGGATATGGCGGCGACGGCGGACCCGGCGAAACAGGCGCGCTTGAAACTACCGCGCGCGGTGGCGGTGGATGCGAGCGGGCAACGTCTACGTGGCGGACACGGGGAACAATCAGATCCGGCGCATCGATGCGCAGGGAACGATCACGACGGTGGACACGGGAGGCGCGCTGAACGATCCGCGGGGAGTCGCGGTGGATCGCGCAGGAAATCTGTACATCGCCGATACGGGCAACCGGCGGGTGCGCCGCGTGTCGCCGGGACGGCGATGACGACGATCGCGGGCAACGGTTCTTGCTGTTACTCCGGGCGACGGCGGACTGGCGCTGGATGCGCAGTTGGACCAGCCGTGGGGAGTGGCGACGGATGCCAGCGGCAACATTTATGTAGCGGACGCGGGAAGCAACGCGGTGCGCATGCTGTCGCCGGTATCGGCGGGTATTTCGGTGAACGCGGTGACGAATGCGGCGAGCAATCTGGCGGGAGCAGTCGCGCCCGGCGAAGTGATCGTGATGTACGGATCGGGACTCGCCGGCGCGCAGACGGCGCTGTTCAACGGCGTGGCGGCGCCGCTGTTGTATGTCACGCCGGGACAGGTCGGGGCGGTGCGTGCCGACGTTGCTATCGGGCTCTTCGGTGCAGGTGGTGGTGCAGGGTCTGGGTGCGGCATCGTCGCCGGTGACCGTGCCCGTCACGCTCATCGGCGCCTGGCATATTCGCGGCGGACGGCTCGGGGCGCGGGCAGGCGGCGGCGCTCAATCAGGACGGGACGCGCAATGGGCCCAGCGCACCGGCGGCGGGCGGATCGCTGTTGACGCTCTTCGCTACCGGCGAGGGGTCGGCGGCGCCTTCCAGCTTCCACGTGACGATCGGCGGCGTGAATGCGGAATTGCGGTCGGCGGGTCCGGCGCCCGGCCAGGCGGGCGTGGTGCAGGTCACGGTGGTCGTGCCCGGCGGCCTGACTGGCGCGGTGCCCGCAGTGTTATTCACGGGCGGCGTGCCGAGTCAGGATGGCGTTACCGTGACGGTTCGGTGAGGCATTCGGTTGTCAAATAGCAGTCCGAGCTTCGCTCGGATTGGCAGGCTGAAGCCCGCCCCACCAGGGCACTTACCGCGCGCGGCGGCCGGCAGGTGAGGCCGGGGCGGCGGGGCGGGATTCGCCGGTGATGACGTATGGGGTCTGCTCGAAGCGGCTAGCTCCAGAGGTGGCGAGTTTCACCGTGCGGAGGGCGTCGTTGCCGGCGAGGACCAGCACCATGTGGGACGGGTCCTGCGGATTCTTCGCGGCATAAGTCAGCGCTTCGCGCTCGCCGGCGTGAGTCTGATTCTCGATCTTGAAGATGGCGGCCTGGTAATCCAGATCGATTTGCTTTGCCCAGGCGGCCAGGGCGGTGTTGGCTTCGGGACGGCCGACGAAGATCACGTCTTTGTGGGCGAGTAAGTCGTCGTTCACTTCGAAATCCTTATAGATGGGCACCTGGCTTTCGAATTGATTGAGATACTGCGTTTGTAACTGCTCGGCGGCGTACCGGTTGGCGCCGGCTTCGCGCTGCGTGCCGTATACGATGACGGCGGTGGCGAGACGGCGGCCGATATCGCTGACGGCGTAGGCGGGTCCATCGGCCGGTTCGGTGAACTCGTAACGTGACGCCGGCTTTGTTGAGGAAGCTTTGCGCACTTACCGTCTTCGTGGTGTTCTCGGCGAACCAGGCAGAGAGTAGCGGGAAGAACTTATCGTCGCCCAACTTACGGCGAAGAGAATCGAGGAATAAGACGCCCTTGGTCTCCTCGATGCGGAAGTGGTTCATGGCGTTATCGGGAGCGAGTTTCAGGCCGCGGTACTGTATGCGGCGGGCTTCGAGCGCCTTCTCCAGGTCGTCCGACTGGAGGAGTTCGTGATAGGCAGCAGTGCCGGCGGCGAACCAGGTATCGGACTCGGAGGCGGGAATGATCCAGCCCTTCCAGAGGCGGTCGCGGAAGGCGTTGGCGGCGGGGCGCGCGGGACGCGGCGCGGCGGCCTGTGTGGTCTCCGACTGCTTTGGATGGAGGCGGGCCTGCTCGATCTCGGCCAACTGGCTCGGTGGAGTGGTGGTGAAGAGGGCGTAGCCGCTGGGATAGAGGCCGTCGTTCTTCTCGTAGGTGCTGCGGCCGCCGGGGAGCCATTCGCGCTGGTTGGGCCTGCCGATCGCTGCCCAGACCATCATCTTATTAGCCATTTCGCCGGTAATGACTTTGGCGTCCATGGTGCTGGCGCTGACCAGCGGCGCGGTGCGGAAGGCGAGATAGGCGAACTGCTCGTCGATCTGACCGCGGTACTTACGATATAACTCCTGCCAGGCTAAGTCGCGCACTTGGGGAACGTAAGGAAGATACTCGGGCCGGCCCTGGGGGTCGGGAAGATATTCGGTGCGAATGGTCAGATCCTTGGCGTTGTTATTGCCCCAGTAGAAGCCGGGGGTATCTCCGAACCACTCATTCTTCGAACTGCGCCATAGTTTGGTGTGCGCGGTGCCCAGTTCGTACATGGCGATCTCATTGGTCTTGGCGTCGCCCATCAGCCACTCATTGGTGTAGAGGCCGTTGTTGCGGGTGCCGAGGTGCTGGATGACTTCATCGATGGAACCGCCGTACTGGATGGCCATGCGGGCGCGGAAGGCGACCGGAGTCCCCTGCGGGTTATAAGGAGTCTGGCGGATCGTGGTCTCGGTGAGTACGATTCCGGCGTCATTCTGATACCAGTCGGTGCCGCTCTCGATGCCGCCGGGGTAACTCTGCATGAGGACGCGGTGTCCGTTCTCGGGCTTCACATCGATCCATACGTTGGTCTGTTCGGCGAGAGTGAGCGGCCACCAGGTAACATGGCCGATCACCATTTTGCCATCGCGCGTGGCGGGGCCGGTGGCGAGCGAAGGAGCTGCAATGATCGAGGACGGAATCGCGCTTCTTATCGTAGTAAGCGGGCGGTTCGAACTTAAGTCCTTCGAGTCCGGTGGGAGTTACGGTCATGGCGCTGCGGAGTTCGCCGAGTTCGACGGTGATGTTGGCGACGACGATATCGACCAGGTCGATGCGGCGGCCCTGCCACTTGGCGCCGGCGTCGCTCGCGCCATCGGCGATGCCGCGCATCTCTTCGAGGATCTCGCGATCGAAGCCGCGGAGAAAGAGCGCGTTGGCCTGGGTGCGAAGGTCGCCCCATCCGGCGGCGGGGATCCGAGATCGGCGGCGCAGCGTTCCAGATACTCGGGGATCTCGCGCGCCATGAGATAGCCATGCTGGTAGCCGCGCTCGTAGGGCTTGCCTTCGATGTGCAGGTAGATCCAACCGGCGGCGGGGTAGCGGTAGGCGGGGCCGAAGGTCTTGACGGCTTCGCGGGCGGGCCAGGCGTCGGAGGCGGAGGCCTCGTCGAGCGAGACGCCTTCGAACCACGCCTTGCCTTTGAACGCGCCGCCGTTGGCGACGGCGAGGAGGATGGCGTCCTGCGAGCGGGTGGCGGTGAACTTGAGCGAGAGGCGGGTCCAGGGGCGCGTGCCGGCGAGGGATTCGGAATGGACGTCGAAGGGCATGGACGCCATGGAGAGGGCGGCGCCGGTGGCGATGGGAGAGCGGTCGGTGTCGCGGACCGTGAGGTTCTCGGTGCGCACCCAGCCGGAGAGTTCGTAGCGCTTGCCGATGGTGAGCGAGACGGGGGCGGAGCGGACCTGGGCGTCGGGGTACTGGCCGCCGGGTTCGACGCGGAGGGACTTGGGCGCGGTGTGGTGGACGTCGGCGTCGGCGGCGGCGGCGCCGTGGACGACGGTAAGTTGATCGAGGGATGCCTGATAGACGGTGGTGGCGGCGTGGGACGCGACGGCGATCAGACAAAGAATGATGGTGCGCATGGAAGACCCTCCTGGGGAGTTAGGATACCAGAGCTTGGGTTCGGTTGGGTTCGTTGGGTTGTGGAAAAGAGTGGGATTTGTTGCAAATGAAAGGGTTCTTGGGTTCGTTTGGCGAATTGGAGGTGCGGACGGGTTTCGGATGTGCGAGCTGTTGATTCGGGCACGGGGCTTCCACGCTTTCCTTATACCTCATGGATGCTGGGGTGCTGAGCGGAATGGCCTGTAAGTAATTGATGCGGGCTGGGCAATCGGGGAGAAATGTCGTGGTGACCGAGTTACTGGGCGGCGCAGGTAGAATCATTATTCATGAATGTGGTCGCTGGAAAATTGTTTTTCATAGACTATGATGATTTTCCGTACCACGAATGAAGATTTCGGCAAGTATGCCTGATCCGCATCGTTTTTCAGGGCCGGTAACCGTTTTTCACGGCCGTCCACTGCCTGAGCGAGCTACACCCGCCGGATATGCGGCGCTGATCGATGCCTTCGGCCTGCGCGTTCCCTTGCCGGTTACCTTGTCCGCGGTAAGTGAACATCATCGTGTGCGGCAGGGAACATGACCGGGAAACCCGCATGCCGATTCCGGACCACGTCAGTGCTCGCGCTGAGGATCTGCGGCCGTTAATCGACGGCATGGCCGCTTTCGACAGGGGCCCGGCAAGACAGCTTGATGCCGTTATCGCCGCCGGCCTTTTGGCGTTCGGGTTCGTCTATGCCCACCCATTTGTGGACGGAAACGGGCGCATTCACCGATACCTGATTCATCACGTGCTGGCTCAACGCGGGTTCAACCCGGCAGGCGTAGTCTTCCCCGTGTCGGCCGCCATTCTGGAGCGCATAGACGACTACGGCGCCGTGTTGGAGAGCTATTCCCAGCGTTTGTTGCCGGTTATCGAGTGGGAAGCCACCGCTGATGGAAATGTGCGGGTTTTGAACGACACGAGCGACTTCTATCGTTTTTTCGACGCGACTGCCCAGGTAGAGTTTCTCTACGGCTGCGTCATGAAGACGATCGACGTCGACTTGCCACGGGAGACGCGATTCCTCGCGCAGTACGATCAGTTTCGCGCGCGCATCGCAGCGATTGTCGACATGCCGGACCGCACGGTTGATCTGCTGTTCCGTTTTCTTCATCAAAACGGCGGAAGGTTGTCCGGGCGGGCGCGCGAACACGAGTTTGAGCGGTTAACGGAGATTGAAGTTGCTGCCGCCGAAAGGGCGTACCGCGAGACTTTCGAGCCAGCGGAATAATTCCATGGCTGGTTGATGCCTCATGAGGCGGCAATACCCGATCGCGGACTTAATGGCAAATCGTTTAACGGAGCTGAATACGAAAATGCGTGATAAGGTTCGGCTTCCACCTATTCATCCGGGAGAAATCCTCCGCGAAGAGTTCCTATCTCCGCTTGGCATGCCGGCACACCAGTTGGCTATGGCGCTGCGGGTGCCTGCGACGCGTATCAATGATATCGTCAACCAGAAGCGCGGTATTACGGTGGACACCGCATTACGACTGGCGCGGTATTTCGGCACTACTTCCAGGTTCTGGATGAACATGCAGACCTCCTGGGAGTTGGAGGTGGCGGAAGATCAACTGGGGGAAAGCGTCCGGCGGGATGTACTGCCTCGGACGGCGTGAGGGATGCCGGTACAGTCTTTTCTCGACTCAATTGATGGCCGACTTTTTGCTCAGGCGCCCACGTTTGGGGCTCGGATTGGAGTGGCGCGGGCCGATTCGGTTAAGGCCGCTTAGTTTTCCCAAAACTACGAGTTCTACGTTGGCTTGCTTTGCGGGAAGAGGGCGTCCGCGCGGACCGAATCAAGGTCTCCACCTCTTTCATCCTTCGATGCAGTTTCGTATCCGCCGAGCCTCTCCTGCTCTTTTTCCCTTCAAGCTCAGCATAGGCGACATTACGTCCGGATGCCCCGCCATTCTACGGTAACGCCGTTTTATTGCCGTTATCAGAACGAACGCCACCGCTCACCAACAACGAACACTTTTGGTTAGGCGATGATGATCGACAGGCCGAACGGCACCTGCAACTCCTGAAAGATCTGCAGGCTTTGGTAGGGAACTTCGACTCCAGCGGTACCGGAATTGGATCGATAACCGCAAAACACATCCACAGTGGCGGTGCGTTTCAAATCGAGAAGATATTGCTTCCGATCACGGACAGCCGTCCACAGCGCGTCGATGTGCGTGTGAAGTGGCTCAGACTCCTCCACGGGAGGCTCGTACATCCACATGTCGTGCTCGTAAGGCCTGGATGAAGGGTGGCGCAACTCGCCGCGACGGTGGACGTGGGTCGGAACGAGACTGAGGTTTTGCGATACTTCGTCAAGATTCGGAATCGTGCCGAAGATTCGGAGCGTCGCCCTATATGCGAAGTAGGTCGGTTCCTCTGGCTCTTCGCCGGTCTGATAGCAACCGTCACCGCTCCCTTCGGTCGCCTTTTCCGGTTCGTCAGTCATGAACTCATTGTGATCCAAATCAGTTGCGGGCGCTTATGCCCGATATGTGGCTATATACCGGCCAAAGTTGATTAGGCGGATGGCGGCCGACGATCGAAAGCAGTATTCTTTTTTCGTTCGAGACTGTCTTTACCGGGAGGGTGAAGGCCGGTCCTAGATCGAAACTTGGCAGCGACGGTCAGTGGCCGGCCCTCACGCCAGCCGTGATTCTCTTTATCGCACTGCCAGAGGCCGATGACAAGACCGATCCGGGGTGACGGCGTTCCCGTTGCAGTTGCTGCCGCGGCGGTGTCCGCTGTGTGGCGGCGATACCATCATTGGCCATGGCCAACGGCGTAAGCAGGCACACGACTCATCTCACGACTGGATCTGGGTGCGACGCGGAATCTGTCATCCGTGCAGCAGGACCTTTACCATCTTGCCCGCTTGGCTGGCGCCTTCAGGTCATTTCAGCTTGCGTTGCCGCCAGCAGGCCTGTGAGCACATTGCCGCCGGCGATTCTCTTGAGCAAGCGGCGCCGCAATGCGAAGACCCGTCGCGCTCCCCCGATCCCTCCACGCTGCGCCGTTGGGCACTCCGGCGACTGCTCAGCTTGTGGTGCTGGGTGAAGGCTGGCGCCATCGGCGCGCACTTTTTCTCGGCGCCCACCATCGTTGCCTGGGATCTCGTCGCGCTCTGCCGTATTCTGCCGATCGAGGCAAGAAGTCCGTGAATCGCCAAACTCTCGACGACTTGAAACGGCAGATTCCGCTTATGGGTTATCTGCAAGCGCATGACTGGCACCCGGCTCGGCCCCTCAGCCGCGACCGGTGGATGGGCCTCTGCCCTTTGCATGGAGACCATAAACCGAGCTTCCTGGTGGATGCCAACAAAGACCTGTTCTACTGCTACGGCTGTGGCCGCGGCGGCGACGTGATTCGCTTCGCCGAACTCTACCACCAGGTGAAGTTTCCGCAAGCCGTGGCGTGGCTTCGTCAGTGGCGCGGTGCCGAACCCCTGTTGCAGGAAGCCGCCCGTTTCTATCGCATTCAGTTGCACCGCCACAGCGAGGCGGTTGCCTATCTGCACCAACGCGGAATCTGCTCACAGGCGCTGATCGAGCACATGCGGATCGGCTACGCGCCCGGCGGCTGCCTGCGGGGTTGGCTTTTACAGTTGGGTCACTCTTTACCGGCTCTGCGTCAGGCGGGCCTGGTGACCGGGGTGGGTTACGACGCATACGTGCATCGGATCGTCTTCCCATTGGAAGGCAACCTCTATGGCCGCAGCCTTTCGCTTGCGGCGCCGCCTCACCGCTTTTTGCCGGGCTCCAAGGGCGGCTTGTACGCATGGAAGCAAGCCCAATCTTATCCGGCAGTGATTCTGGTCGAGGGCTTGTTCGACTACGCCGCGCTGTGGGAGGCCGGCTTTCACAACGTCACGTGCTCGCTCGGAACCCATCTCAATGCGCGCCAGTTCCGCCAGCTCTGTGACGGTCCCCGTACCGTCTATCTGATCTTTGATGCGGACGGCAACGGCAGCGGTCAACAGGCCGCACAGTGTCTCTCACGAAGGCTCCGGGAGCGAGGCATCACCTCTCGAGTGGTCTCACTCCCCGAGGGCCACGATCCCAACAGCTTCTTCGTCAGCGGTGGCAACGCGGCTGAGTTTCAGCGCCTGTTGGAGGAAGCTTGCCTGTGAAACTCCGCGTGGCTCAACCGCCGGGCCTGGAAAACGCCCGCAGCCCGTTTCGCCTGGTACAAGCCAATGGCGGTGAGGTGGAATGGGTCAACCGCTTTCTGGATCAGCAGAGAATCCGAAGCGTTGCGGAGACCACATTGCGCAGCTATGCCTACGATCTACTCCATTTTCTGCGCTGGTGGGTGCGCGTAACCCATACCACGGCGGTCACGGAAAAGACACTCAGCGAATCCGCCTTGCTCGACTACATTCGCTTCCAAACCAATCAGCAGCCGCAACCGGCCGCCGCCAGTATCAACCGCAGAGTGGCTATCGCGGAACGTGCGTTGCAACTCGCCTTCCCCCACGCACAAACTCCTTTCGTCCCCGGCTTTCAGTACGGCTATTGGCGCCCACTCCCCCTCGGCACGGACAACCACGCCCGGCTTTGAGCCGTTTACGCGTGCGGACACCCAAACGCGTCATCGTTCCTTTGTCCGCCGAAGAGGTAGCCCAGTTTTGGGCCAGTTTCCGCACCTCCCGGGATCTAGCCATCGTCGGTTTGATGCTCCTGGATGGCCTGCGCTCCTGTGAAGTGCTGGCACTCAACCGTGATGATTTCCTGCGTTCCGAATCGCAGATGCGAGTCTGCGGCAAGGGGAAAAAACTGCGCTGGTTGCCGTTGGCTCCAGAGACCATCCAACTGCTGGATCATTACTTGCTCTTGGAACGGCCCTCCGACTGCGGTTCGCCCCTGTTTGTGACCCTCAAGGGGCGCGCTCGCGGAAACCGCATGACGGCCGCGGGACTGCGCTCCTTATTCCGCCATCATCGTCGCATCACCAGCGTGCTCAAGGCCAATCCCCATCGGTTTCGGCATACCTTTGCCCGAGACATGCTGTGCAACGGCCTCAGCTTGCCAGCGTTGATGCACCTCATGGGGCATAGCAAGATTCAAACCACCATGGTCTACGTGCAACTCACTGCGGAAGAAGTCTACCGGCAATATGCCCACGCCGTGGCCCAACACATCCGGTGCATTCCTTCCGTTCAGTCATGAGACATCACCGGCCCCTCCGCCATCCATTGGAATCCCTGTTTGCACGTTCCGCGCAATCTCTCACCACGGCTCTCACCGAGGGCACCAGAAGACTCTACGAGGGAACCTACCGCAACTTCCTCCGTTATTTGGCGCCCCATCATCCTGAGGTCTTCCGGCTCAAGCAACTGCAACGCGATCCCCACATTCTGGGCTGGCTGGCGGATCTACGCTCCCATACTCCGCCCCTGGCCAAAATCACCATCGCCATCCGCGTCACCTTCTTGCACCGCATGTTGCAGGACTTGGCATGGAGCCAGCAGATACCAACCCTGGCCCATCTCCTCTCTCGGGCTGATGTGCCCCGCCGTGATGAAAACTCCCCGCGCCCACTGCTGCCGGAACAAGACCAACTCATCCAGCAGGAACTGCAGCGCCGCGATGACTTCCTCAGTAATCTCTTGCTCCTCCAACGCCACACCGGCATGCGTATCGGCGAGTGCGTGGATCTGGCCTTCGATTGCCTGTTTCCGCTCGCCCCGAATCTGTGGGTCATCCATGTACCGCTCGGTAAGCTGAAGACCGAACGCTGGGTTCCTGTAGACTCCGCCGTGTGCCAAATCGTGGAACGCTTGCGCGCCCTACGCTCGCCGACGTCTACTTCCGATCCTTTCCTACTGCCTCGCAATCGCGCCCGCGAGACGCTGATTCGATCGGTCCGCGCAGCCTTTCGCGATGCCGTCGCTGTGGTCGGAATCACGGGCCGGCTCGTCCCGCATCAGAATCGCCACACCTACGCCACAGAAATGCTCCGCTCCGGCGTCGGCCTTCCCGCACTCATGCAGTTGCTCGGTCACACCAGCCCCGAGATGACCTTGCGCTACTTGAAAATCACGCAGCCCGATCTACAACGGGAATACCATCAGGCACTCTCGCACCCTCGCCATCTCGTTCCGTCCGCGCGAGCGCTGCCTCCCTCTTCCACTGCGCACGCCGACCTGCCAACACTCTTGCTCGCGATGGACACAGTTCAATACATACTGGAAATGGTTCGCCGCACGATTCGTGACAACTCCCATCGGCAACTCCTCGCGCGAGTGAGCCGTCGATTGGCCAAGATCCTTCTCCAACTCCGCAGCCTCCCGCAATCCCAAAAATAGGTAAAGATTGGCCGGTTAAGTGGCGTTACCGTAGAATGGCCCACTTGTCACTTGCCCGTATCACGCGCGTTGCTGACATTGCCGAGTAGAATCGACCACGTCGTGCCTTACGCAAAACCGCTGATCTGCGGGCCTTTCGGGTCCAGGCGACACATTACTCCCGAGAAACGCCCCTTGCGCAGCCGATCAGGCATCCACGCTTCATCAAGCGGCGCGCCCGGAGAACCTTGATTACCTTTTCGACGACGCACGCGATTGGAGCCACCGCCGAAGGGATTGTTGGCTCTCGCCGGAGCCGCGGCCCGCTAGGAGGTTCTCGACACTGATGTCTTCATCCAGATCCGGCCAGTGAATTCCCTGGCCCCGCGCGATCAGCCGCCAGTGGTGGTCTGAACTTTGTGGTCGATTCGGAGTGCACCGCCGTCTCGTGATATTCGGGTTGCCCAACGCGAAGCCGATTTACGTTGCCGATGGCAGCATCCGTCGGACTACTCCCCATAAACCCGCCAGCGTCTTTATGAACAAAGCCCTGCCGGGCAGGGTAGAGGCAGGCGATCCATTTGGTATCGTTTGATTGTGCTGCCCGAGCTGACCGACACCGGAGAACTGCCTCCCGGCGTGCATATTGCTAATTGGCAGGAGTTTGAATCTCGCTTCGGCGGTTCCTCTCCGAGGCGTGTGTGGCTGTCGGGCCGCTTGCGGGCTATCCTGGAACTCGCCGGCAACGGCGGGCAACTGCGCCGTGTCTTCGTCTGGGGTAGTTTTGTGACTGCGAAACCGGCACCCAGGGATCTCGACATCCTTCTGATCATGAGCGAAGATTTTGAGGTCGATCGCATATCCGCTCCGGCACAGGCCGTCTTCGATTCCACGCGGGCCAAGCTTCTATTCGAATCGGACGTCTTCTGGGCGCGGGCCTCCATCGGAGACGAGGTGCTCGATCTTTGGCTGGACACGTATCAAACTTCCAGGAGCTTTCGAAAACGCGGTATTGTGGAACTGGAGCTGCCATGATTCAAACCGACGACCAAATGCTGCTCGCGCAACAATGCGTTGGCAACCTTCGGAGAATCCTCCTGGAGGCGCGCAAGGTCCATTCCCGGCAGGACTATACTCGAATGGCAGAGCCGATCTTGCTCGAAATTCAACAACGCGAACAAGAGATCCTGGAATACCTGAGCAGGGATCTGGAGCAGCCCATAGCGAGTTAGCAAAAGCGTCTGGTCCGCTAATTCCACCCCGGGTGAAATTACCCCCCAAACGCGCCTGGGTTCCGTAGCGATCCAGTTGGCCGCATCGGCGACTCGTCGAGGGCCGCCGGTACAAGACTCCCCCGAAACGGCCTTCTGGTTGATCGTTCCGAGCACATGTTCACGCCTATCGGGGTCCACTCCACAGAATGAATGCAGACTGTCCGGCGTCAGACGGAGATCAGTGGAGGCGGCCCATATTTTTCAAGGGCCAATAGACGAACACAGCCTTGCCGTAGATGGCGTCGCGCTTGACGAAGCCCCAGGTGCGGCTGTCGCTCGAGGAACTGCGGTGGTCGCCCAGGACGAAGTACTCGTCTGTTCGGGACGCGGTGTTCTTCCCAGGAGACGCGGTCGTGGTAGTCTTCGGGGACGTAGGTTTCGTTCAGGGCGCTGGCCGTTGACGAAGACCTGGCCGGCGTCGATGTAGACGGTGTCGCCGGGTACACCGATGACTCGCTTGATGTAGGACTTGGAGGGGTCGAGCGGGAACCAGAAGACCACCATGTCGCCGCGCTCGATGCTGCCGAGGCCGAAGTGGTAGGTGAATTTGTTGATGAAGATGCGTTCCTGATCGGTGAGGGTGGGCATCATGCTGGTGCCTTCCACTTTGACGGGCTGGTAGATGAAAACGATCAGGATGACGGCGATCAGGACGGAGAAGGCGAGGTCGCGCACCCAGGAGAGCGCGCTCCAGATGCTGGTGCGGACGGCGGAAGCCGGCGGCGCCTCCTCGGGCACCGGCGTGGGTGTCGGGTAGTCTTCCATCCTCTGCTACGCCATTATAGACGCTTAGTGAGTGAGACGCTTCGTTCCCGGGTTCGGTTGCGGCGGCGAGCTACTTCAACAGGGAACTCAGTACAGGTAGGGGGACGGCGCCCTCTTTGAGGGCCCGGTCGTTGAAATCGGCGAGGGTGAAGGCGCTGCCTTTGGCCTGGCGGTATTCGTCGCGGGCTTTGAGCCAGGCGCGCCAGCCGACGTAGTACATGGGCAGTTGGGCGGAGGTGAGTTTGGCGCGCTGCAGTTTGGCGGTGGCTTCTTCCACCTCCTGAAAGGTCTGTTTCTCCATCAGATCGAGCGCTTCCTGGTCGGTCATGTTGAGCATTTGGAGGCGGACATCGAGGATGGCGTTGCCGAGGACACGCAGTTCCTCCTTGGCGAAGGTGAGCGCCAGCTCGGGCGAGTGGTTGAGGAAGCCTTCGTCGAGCATCATCTGGGTGGCGTACTGGCCCCAGCCTTCGATATAGGCGCCGTTGCCGAAGACGGAGCGCAGCAGGCGGCGGGGTTTGGGCTGGACGTCGTTGGCGATCTCCATTTGCACGTAGTGGCCGGGCATGGCCTCGTGGATGGTGAGCAGCTTGAGCTTATAGAAGTTGTACTCGCGCAGTTTGGAATCCACGCGGTCCTGGGGCCAACCAGGCGGGATGGGGGTCACCCAGTAGAAGGCACCAAGCTGGGGTTCCAGGGCGGGGGCGGGATTGAAGCCGCCGACCGGGTAGCTGCCGCGCATGAACTCGGGGGTGGGGATCACCTGCAGGTTGGCGCGCGGGGGCAGGGTGAGGAGGTGCTTTTGCTGGACGAAGGCGCGGGCTTCGTCGAGGTCTTTGCGGGCGTCGTCGAGATAGTTTTGGCGGGTGGAGTGACGCTCGGCGATTTTGGCAAGGGTTTCCCCGATGACGGCGTTTTCGCGGTCGGCGCCGGTGAGCTCGGCGTGGTCCTTGTGGGCGGGGAAGGCCTGGCGGTGAAGGGGCAGGGCGAGTTCCAGCATGCGGGCGCGGACGGTGTCGAGGTCGCGCTCGGCCTGTTGGAGGGTGTTGTCGGCTTCGGTGCCGCTTTGCAGGGCGTAGCGGAACTTGCGGGAGTAGAGGCTGCCGCCGAGTCGCCAGTTATAGCTGTCGCGGCCGCTCAGACTGTTCTTGAGGAACTTGTCGAACTTGGTCATGGCGTCCAGGGCGGGACGGGCGGCGCGGGCGTAGGCGTCGGACAGGTCGGCGGGGACGCCGGCGCGGATTTCCTTGTCCACGAGCGCTGATATTGCCCTGATTCTCTTCGGTGGCCACCTGGGTCCATAGGGCGGGTGAGGCGGTCAGGTTCGTGGAGGCCTGATCGAGGATAGAGGGGGACCTTCTGGAGGCGGGCGATGATGTTGCGTATGCGGTCGGGCTTGGGGGCGTATTCGAGCACGTAGGGGGCGAAGAGGGCGTTGCCGAGGGTTTCCACGTAGAGCTGGGGGCTGTGCAGGTGACTGTGGATTTCGGTGAGATCGAGCAGGTTGAGGGCGATCTGGTCCTGTAGGATGGCGAGATCGGCACGGTCTTCGGCGGTGAGGTTGGCGGTGTTGAGGGCGGCGAGGCGGTCGCGAAACTTCTCGTAGAAGGTGCGCTGGCGGGAGAGGTTTTCGGCGCTGAAATCGTCCAGCATGTCGTCGAGGTTCTGCTTCTGGTACTGATGGAGTCCGGCGGCGGTGGCGGAGGAGGGGGAGAAGGCGAGAGAGGCGTAGACGAAGTCTTCGGAAAGCGAGGTGAGCTTTTCAGAAGGCGATTTGCCGCAGGCGGCGGCGAAGAGGACAAGGGCAAGCAAGGTAGCGAGTTTCGCCATTGCTTGTAATTGTACATCCCCTGCACAGGGATGGAAGGGGTTAGCCTACGGTGACGTGTACGGGTTGCGGTCCGGCGGGGGCCGGGGCCGAAACGGGTTCGGTGCGGCGTTCGCGTTGCATCTGCTGGAGTTCGCGCATGAGGTGGGCGCGCTGGGCGTAGGCGTCGGCGGACCATCAGGCGTTCCCCGATGAAGCAGGCCCACAGGAGGGCGACGGAAAGTGCGATGGCCCCTAAACCCTGTTGAGTGATTTTCGCGATCGGCATCTCAGGCGTTCCCTCCGGCAGTTCCAATGCAATCCGCCTACCAGTGACGACGGGATTTGTTTTCAATCGGATTTGGTTTGTTGAACGGGTTGGGTGTGCCACCGTACACCACAGGTGACACTGTGCCGCCACCGAGGGGGGTGGCAAATAGTGACAAGGCGAAGAGGCAGGCGGATTGACGATCCGCCGCAGGTTGGCAACCGGCCCCACAAAACATTAGTGGCAGCCCAGGCAGCGGAAGTTGCGGCCGTGGCAGATGACGCAACTGGCCTTATCGAGGTTGAGTTTACCGGAGGTGTGATCGCTTAGGAAGCTGGGTACATGGCTGGCGGGTTTGAGCTGGGCATCCTTGGCGTGGCACTTCTCGCAACTGAAGGGATTATCGATATCGGTGTGGCAGACGATGCAATCTGCCATGTGGGGCATGGCGGCGGAGGTGACCTGATCGGATTCGTGCAGGCCGCGATGGCAGGCTTCGCAGGGGTTCTCGGAGTTCAGATTGCGGCGGATGTCGCCGGGGGGTTGGAGGTAGGTTTTGTCATCGATCGCAGCGGCAATCACTGGTGCGATGTTGCCCATCTTGAGATGGAGCATGTGGTGGAAGAAGGCGAGGCGGGTCGACGGGCGGCGGCGGGATTTGGGCGTCCGCATGGCAGGGGCGGCAGACGGTTTTGACGGGCAGCAGATTGTCGGTGATCTTGGTGCTGCCGGGCGCGGCTGGGTGGCAGGTCGCGCACTCCAGGTTCAGCCCAAGGTGGAGCTTATGCGAAAAGGGCGCGGCGAAGGCAC
Organism: uncultured Solibacteraceae bacterium; assembly: GCA_963792055.1. GTDB lineage: Bacteria > Acidobacteriota > Terriglobia > Bryobacterales > Bryobacteraceae > Solibacter. Next base: position 146,988 of record CAWBUV010000017.1, read on the forward strand.
CGGCGGCCGCGCCCCAGGCCAAGCAGAATGAGGGCGAACCGCCTCACCCCTTGTAGCTCAGATGCCAGATGCGGTTGTTGCCGTCTTCGGTGATCAGCAGGCTGCCGTCGGGCAGTTGCATGAGGCCGACCGGGCGTCCCCAGACTTCGCGCGGATCGGGGCCGAGCATCCAGCCGGTGAGGACTTCGCGCATGGGGCCGGAAGGTTGCCGTTCTTGAACGGGATGAAGGCGATGGACTGGCCGACGCGCTTGGAGCGATTCCAGGAGCCGTGGAAGGCGAGGAAGGCGCCGCCGCGGTATTCGGCGGGGAACTGTTTGCCGGTGTAGAAGAGGAAATCGAGCACGGCTACGTGGGAGCCGAGCAGGACGTCGCCCTGAATGGTCTTCGCCACCAGGTCGGGGCGCTGGCCTTTGTTGCGAGGGTCTTCATGGGGGCCGCTGTAGGCGTAGGGCCAGCCGTAGAAGCCGCCTTTCTGGATGTGGGTAAAGTAGTCGGGGACCAGATCGTCTCCCGAGCTCGTCGCGCTCCTGCACGGCGGCCCAGAGGGTGTCGCGTGCCGGGGTAGTAGTGGATGCTGGTGGGGTTGCGGGTGCCGGAGGCGAAGATTTCGTGGCCGCTGCCGTCGGGGTTGTAGCAGTTGATGGCGGCGCGGCGGGGATCTTCGCCGGGCGAGACATTGGAGCCGGAGCCGACGCCGACGCAGAGGCGCTTGCCGTCGCGGGAGAAGAGCAGGCTGCGGGTCCAGTGGCCGCCGCCGAAGCCTTTGAGCGAGATGATCTCCTGGCCGGGGCCGGCGGTCATCGCCTTGGCGTCGTACTTATAGCGCTTGATCGATTCGGGCTCGCCCACGTAGAGGTAGCCGTCCTGCAGGGCGAGGCCGTAGGGACGGTCGAGTCCCTGGATGATGGCTTTGCGGTCTTTGCCCTGAAGGACATAGACGGCGCCTTCGGTGCCGCGGGCGGCATCGGAGAGGAGGATTTCGTTGCTGGGGCCGAGCAGCATCATGCGGGGGACCTTGAAGCCCTCCTGATAGATTTCGACCTGGAAGCCGGCCGGCACGGTGAGTTTGGCGCCGGCGGGTTGGGGGATTACCCTTGGACGGTTGTTGGCGGAGGGCGTGGCAAAGGGCGCGGGCAGGACTTTCTGTTGCGCGTAGAAAACTGCGCTGGCTGCCGACAGCAGAGCGCAACCCAGGGCGAATCCTCTGAGCTTCATGTCCATATGATGCCACGGGATAATTTCGCGAGTGGGGCTGAATCCTACAAAAAAAGCCGGGGCGGCTCAGAGCCCCGGCTTGGGAGTGGCGATGGAAATGGGACTACGGAGCTTCTATCGTGCGGCCATCAGGGCGCGCAGGCGGCGGGCCCGTTCGGGGGCGCGCAACTGGCGGAGCGCCTTGGCTTCAATCTGGCGGATGCGCTCGCGGGTGACGTCGAATTCCTGGCCGATCTCTTCCAGGGTGTGCTCGCGTTCGCAGCCGATGCCGAAGCGCATGCGGATCACCTTCTCCTCCTTGGGGGAGAGGGTTTTGAGGATGCCGGCGGTTTCGTCGCGGACGTTGGATTCGATGACGGCATCGACGGGGGAGCCGACCCAGCGGTCTTCGATCAGATCGCCAAGGGCGGATTCGCCGTCGCGGCCGACCGGGGTTTCGAGGGAGACGGGGTCGCGGGAGATGGTCTTGAGCTTCTGGACCTTTTCCACCGGGATATCCATCCGGCGGCCAATTTCGTCATTTGTAGGAGTACGGCCGAGTTCCTTTTCCAGCTCGCGCGTGGCGCGCAGGAACTTGTTCATGCTCTCGTTCATGTGAACCGGGATGCGGATGGTGCGGGACTGGTCGGCGATGGCGCGGGTGATGGCCTGGCGGATCCACCAGGTGGCATAGGTGGAGAACTTGTAGCCGCGGCGGTATTCGAACTTGTCGGCGGCGCGCATCAGGCCGATATTGCCTTCCTGGATGAGGTCCAGCAGGTGAAGTCCGCGGTTCACGTATTTCTTGGCGACGGAGACGACCAGGCGGAGGTTGGCCTCGACCAGATCTTTCTTGGCGCGCTCGGCTTCGGCTTCGCCGTGACGGATGACCGTCAGGCTGTGCTTGAGTTCGGGCAGGGTGGCGCCGGCGGCGGCTTCGCGCTTTTTGATTTCGCGCTTCAGTTCGCGCAGGCGGAGCTGCTGGGTGGGGTTGGCGCGGACTTCGAGGCGCTTGATTTCGCCATCGAGATGGCTGATTTCGTCTACCGCGCGCTCGATTTCGCGGGCGAATTCCTTCCACTTGATGAGGCGGAAAGGAGCGCGGCGGATGGCGAGGGAGGTTTCGACCTTGGCGCGGTTGAGCTTGGCGCAGAGGCGCTTGCGGGGCTTCTTGCTGGCCGCCGGGGTGGCTTCCACCTTTTCTTCGAGCTGCTGTAACTTCTTGTGCAGAATGATGATATCGGCGAAGTGCTTGGCGGCATCATGACGAACTTTGACGTCGGCCGGGGAGCCTTCCTCGACGTCGCCGAGATCCACGACGCTTTCGATCTCGATGGTGGCTTTCTTCAGCTGGTCGGCCACATCGACGACCACCCGCTGCACCAGGGCGGAACGGCTGATGGCCTTCTGCATGCGCAACTTACCGCGTTCCATGCGGCGCGCCAGATCCACTTCGCCTTCGCGGGTCAGCAGCGGAACGGCGCCCATCTCGCGGAGGTACACACGGACCGGATCGTCGGTGTAGATGGACTCTTCCACCGGGGCCGGATGAAGGAAGTCGGCTTCATGGGCGGCTTCCGGATCGAAGAACTTGGGGTCTTCTTCGAAATTGAGGCCGAGGCTTTCAGGGTTCTCCGCTAAGAACTGATCTTCGAATTGATCCACTTAAGACTCACCTCCCCCCACAAGCACACGACGTGACATACGGCGAATCGGATGTCAGGGAATGGGGTTCTAACTGAAAAAGAATTGGCTTGCTTTTGCTGGTCCAGCCCGAAGTGATGAGAACAAAGGATGCATTCGGGGATCGGCTTTCATCTGATGGTAACATCATTCGCCAGCAAAGTTAAAGCCCTATTTTTAAAGATGTCTTAAAATCGTTTAGGTTACAGGGAATCTTCCGAGTGCCTAGCCGTGCCATGCGGGCCAGTCCGGCTAGGGCATTTTCTGCCGCATCAGTTGCTTGAGCTCGTTGAAGAATGCCTCCTCGTCCTGGAAATCCCGGTAGACCGACGCGAAGCGTACATAGGCGATCTTGTCCAGTTCCCGGAGGTTCTCCATCAGAAATTCTCCTATGTCTATAGTAGATATCTCGCGGTCCGGTGAGTCGCTGACCTTGGATTCCACCCGGTTGACCAGTTCGGAGAGCCGTCCCATGCTGACGGGACGCTTTTCGCAGGCCTTGAGGAGACCGCCCAAGTACCTTCTGGCGGTCGAACTTCTCGCGCCGGCCGTCCTTCTTGATCACCATGTACGGGACTTCGTCGATCCGCTCGTAGGTGGTGTAGCGGCGATTGCATTCCAGGCACTCGCGGCGGCGGCGAATGGCATCGCCTTCCTTACTTTCGCGGGAATCCACTACTTTGTCGTGCAAATGATTGCAAAAAGGACACTTCATTCGGATGCCTCCCGGCCAATCCGCTTCAGGCTGTGCCAGTCCAGGCCCTCTTTGAGGGCAACGAACAGGCCCAGCGGAACAATTGCTACAAATGTAATAGCCCAGAGATAGACGGCGAAGGCCGTAGCCGATTTCGAGGCGGACACCGAACAGTTCGGTGAGGACCAGAACCGAGACCACCTGCATGCCGCCGCCGACTCCGGGGATCTGGACGATCGATCCGAACGACACAAAGCCCATTAATATCAATACATCCACCAGGCCCAGGTTGACAATGCCGGCGAAGGAGCGCGCCAGGCACCAGTAGCAGAGGCAGATCAGCACCCATTCCAGGGCGGAATAGAACAGGACCAGGAACAGGGCTGCGTCGCTGCGCATGGATTCGACGCCCTGGAAGAGGGCGTTGAGGGTTCGCTCGAGGCCGGCCGAGCGTTTGCCGGCAGGCGGTGCAAGGCGCCGATCAGGCGCAGGCGCAGCGGCTCGGCGAAGTGGCGCAGGGAGAGCAGCACCAGTAGAATCGATGGCCCCCAGGGCGCCGCCCACTTTGCCGCCCGCGGCCAGCACCCAGGTCAGCTTCTCGCCGACGTGGAGGTCTGAGGACTGCACGCGGGTGAGCGCGAAGGCGAAGAGCAGCAGGGCCATCAGCAGGTCGAAGATGCGTTCCAGGACCCAGGCGGCGAACTGGGAGGTTACGGGAACCTGCTCTTTGCGGGCGATCAGGTAGGGCCGGACGAACTCGCCGGGGCGGCCGAAGAGGGTGATGGCGGTAAAGCCCACGACGGTGGCGGACAGCAGATTCCGCATGGAGGGGTGGGGCTTGAGGGGCTTGAGGAAGATGGCCCAGCGCAGGGCGCGGCCCGGGTAGGTGCCGAGCATGGGAACGAGGGAAAGCGCCACCCAGTGCCAGTGGAGGTGGGAAAAGGTGGCGGCCGGCCAGGTTCCAATCGAAGGCGGGGAGGGGGAAGGCGCCGGGAGGCCAGCAGCCAGACCAGGAGGGCAGCCGCGCGGCACAAGGACGGCGATCCATTTCCACTTCGCGCGACGAGTCCAATTTGGCGGCTGAATCGGGTCTTCTCCCGCGCTGTAGAGGGATCAGGATGGGCATAAGCCCTGCCCTACTGGGCTAGCATACCGGAAAAATTGAACCTATCATGAGAAAGCCTCGTTTCTTGTTATGGAAGACGAGAGCCATGGCAACCGCGACGCTAGCTTGGGAGCGAGTTGGAGGCAACGCCTCGAGCGGCGGGACTGCCAGCCCGGTGCTGAATGTTTCCGGAGGCCGCATTCTGATCGACAGCCTGGATCAACCCCTCGTTTCCCGGTGCCTGGACGGCGACGAAGCCGCCTGGGAGGAGCTTGTCCGGCAACACACGCGGCAGGTGTATGGCCTGTGTTTTCGTTTTACGAACAGCGCGCAGGAAGCGCAGGATCTGACGCAGGACGTGTTCCTGCGGGTCTTCAAGACGATTAAGAGCTTTCGCAGCGCGGAAGGCAGCTTTCACACCTGGCTGGCGCGGGTGACGCGTAACCTGCTGATCGACCATTATCGCCGTACCCGTCAGGAGCGGGTGACGGATTCGATCGAGGAACAGCTTCCGATGCTGCAGGAGACGGGTGTAGCGGCTGCCGCGCGTCCGGACCAGGCGCTGGCGGGACGGGAGGCCAGCGAGATCTTGCAGGCGACCCTGCAGAAGCTTTCGCCCGACTTGCGGGAAGCGGTAATTTTGCGGGATTTGCAGGAAATGGAATACCGGGAGATTGCCGAAGTACTGGACATCCCCGAAGGCACGGTAAAGAGCAGGATTAATCGCGGGCGGGCGGAACTGGCCCGTCTGCTGCGTAAGCAGAAGCTGGTGGTATGAACTGCGCAGAACTGGAAGAACTGATCTGCGATTACGTGGACGGCACGCTCACGGCGGCCCGCAAGGCCGAGGTGGAGCGCCATCTGGAAGCTTGTCCGGCGTGCGCCGAGATGGCGCGGGACTCCGCCGCCGCGGTGGCGTTCATGGAGCGGGCGGCCGATGTGGAGCCGCCGCCGGAGCTGATCACCCGCATTCTGTTCGACGCTCCGTGGACGCGAAAGACGCCGGTGAAGGGCCGGCGGCCGTGGCTGGTTGAGCAAGCTGATTGCTCCCGTGATTCAGCCGCGATTCGCGATGGGGATGGCGATGACGATTCTTTCGTTCTCGATTCTTTCGCGCTTCGTGCCGATGCAGCAGTTGAGGGCGGCGGATTTGCGGCCGAGCGAAGTGTGGGCGTCGCTGGACGACCGGGCGCACCGCGCCTATGCGCGAACCGTGAAGTATTACGAAAACCTGAAAGTGGTGTACCAGATCCAAACGCTGCTGAGGGACTGGCAGCAGCAACAGGCGGAAGACCCGAAGGCGAGCAAGTCTTCCGAGCCGAAGACGGACGACCGCAAGTTGCCCGTCAAGGCAGTTGACCCCGCAGCAGAAACCCGGGTGGAGCGCCCGCTTCAAATCCATCCGGGGCGTCGCATTGAAGCCAACACGTTGAGGAACTTGAAATGAACTGCCAAAATCATCCAGAAGTGCCGGCCACGGCATATTGCCGCAATTGCGGCAAACCGGTATGCGAGCAGTGCCGTCGCGACGCCTTCGGCACCGTGTACTGCGAAGAGCACGCTCCGGCTCCGGCCGCGCGCGCCGCGGAGCCTGCGGGCTTCGCTGCAGCCCCGCCGCCTCCGCCGTTCGCCGCGCCGCCGCCGTTTGCGGGTCCGCCGCCCGATGGCCGCCCCTCCGGCCACGGGTTATGTGTACGCCGATGTCTCGCCCGGCCTGGCGCTGTTCCTCGGCATGATTCCGGGCGTGGGCGCCATCTACAACGGGCAGTACGCCAAGGGCATGGTGCACGCGATTATCTGGGGCGTGCTGATGAGCATCGCAGATTCGCGCGCGGCCCACGGGCTGGAACCGGTGTTCGTGATGTCGGTGGTGGCCTGGATGGCCTACATGGCGTTCGAGGCGTATCACACGGCGCGCAAGCGACGCATGGGCGAACCGGTGGACGAGTATTCGAGCCTGGTGAGCCTGAGCGGCCGCAGCGACCAGATTCCGGTGGCCGCGGTGGTGCTGATCATCCTGGGCATACTGCTGCTGCTGCACACCCTGGATCTGCTGGATTTCGACCGGGTGGTGCGCTTCTGGCCGGTGCTGCTGATTGCCGCCGGGGTGTACCTGCTGTACGGCCGATTCACGGGCCGCGATACGGCGGCGGGGAGGCGCGCAATGAGAGACCGTGACCGCGAGCCATCGATTCATGCGCGCGATTCGCGGGCCGATCACGCTGATCACGGTAGGCGTGCTGTTCGCGCTGAATAACTTCACCCGCGTACAGCTTCGACAAGACGTGGCCGGTGCTGTTGATCGTATTCGGCTTGTTGAGCCTGGTGAAGCGCGGGATGGAGCCGGCGCCGCCGCCTCCTCCGCCGGTACAGCCGTATCCGCCGCCGGCGTATGCGTATCCGCGCGCAGGGCAGCTACGCGCAGAGCACTTACGCGCAGCCGCCGCCCGCCAAGGGCGGATTCGGCGCCAGCGCGCCGCGGCCGGCCGAGCCGCCGCAGACCAGACTCCACCTCCACCACCAGGAGATTCGGTATGAGACGCTCATTTTCGGGACCGCTGTTGCTGCTCGCGATCGGCGCGCTGTTTCTGTGGCGGAACCTGCATCCCGAGGCTCCGATCTTCGACCTGGTGGCGCAGTACTGGCCGTTCGCGCTGATCGCCTGGGGTCTGCTGCGGCTGATCGAGGGCCTGATCTGGCATCGGGAGGGCGTGCGCGGCAGCTTCACGGGCGGCGAGATCGTGCTGATCATCCTGATCTGCATCGCGGGCAGCGGGATCTGGCAGGCGCGCGAGCATGGGGTACGCTTCATGCGCGGCGGGCCTGGATTTCTGGGGGCAGCAGTACGATTTCCCGGTGTCGGCGACGAGCCCGGCGGCGGGCATGAAGCGCATCGTCTTCGAGAATCCGCGCGGCAACATCAAGGTCACCGGCGGCGATTCGCACGGAGGTGACGGTGACCGGGCGCAAGCTGATCAACGCTTACCGGCGCGAAGACGCGGACCGCATCGAACAACGGAGACGCCGGTGGAGATCATCACGCAGGGCGACCGCCTGGTGGTGCGCACCAATCAGGAGCGCGTGCCGAGCAATCAGCGCATCTCCGACGATCTGGAAGTCACGGTGCCGCGCGGGATGGCGGTGGAATCGCGCGGCGCGCGCGGGCGACCACGAAGTCGGCGATGTCGAAGGCGACGTGGAGATCGCCACCAGCCGCGGCGACGTGCGGCTTTCCAAGGTGGGCGGCAATGTGCGGCTGGACGTGAGCCGCAGCGACCTGGTGCGCGCCATGGACGTGAAGGGACGCATCGACCTGCAGGGCCGCGGGTCCGACGTGGAACTGGAGAATATCGCCGGGCAGGTGACCATCAGCGGCAGCTTCAGCGGCACGTTGAACTTCAAGAATCTGGCCAAGCCGCTGCAGTTCGAAGGCACGCGCGGCACGGAATTGAGCGCGCAGGCGGTGCCCGGACGGATCAGCATGGACCTGGGCGAATTCAGTGCCAACGACATCGTGGGTCCGATCCGCCTGGTGACCCGCGCCCGCGACATCAAGCTCGAGCAGTTCACGCAGTCGGTGGAACTGGAGACGGATCGCGGCGATATCGAGATGACTCCGGGCAAGCTGCCGCTGGCGTCGATCGAAGCGCGCTCGGGCTCGGGCAAGATCGAACTGCTGCTGCCGGAGAAGGCGGCCTTCCAACTGGATGCGACGGCGGAGCGGGGCGACGCGGTCAACGATTTCGGCCCGCAGATCCTGAAGCAGTCCGAAGGGCGCAGCGCGACGCTGAAGGGCAAGGTCGGCGACGGGCCGAACATCAAGATCACGGCCAATCGCGGGTGGATCTCGGTGCGCAAGGAAGGCACGCTGCCGAGCGAAGTGCTGCCCGACACGCCGAAGGGCAGGGGTCCGCGACCGCCGATGCCGCCGCGGGTTCCCAAGGCTCCTGGCGAAATCCGGATGTAGCTGGTCAGCGAAGGAGGCGGCGTCTTGAGGGTGAAGGTGCCGCCGATGCGGTAAGGGGTGCTGGCATGGTTTTACCAGTCACGATGCGATGGCTCTCAAGCCATTCCCGAGCCCAGCAAGACAAAGATCCCCAGGAGCAGTAGGGTCAAGCCAGCAACCGCAGCAAGTTGCAGTCCCCACGGCCAGTGCCGCAGTTTCACGCAGTAGCAGCACGACGGCAATCACCGACAAGAACAGCATTGCCCACGGAAACGGCATTACGCTCCCAGTGTACTGCCGGTGTGTACGAATCAGGCGCGGGCGACCGCTCCTCCCGGCAATTTGACAGTACTATATTTTGACTGATAGCGCTCGTTCTGTAGAGCAGTTACAAACGGTCCCTCATCAGCGTATCTCTGCTTGTTCGGCAAGATTCCGTGCTTCACGGGGCCAGCCCATCTCCCGGATCTTTTGGAGAGCGCTGCCGGAAGGTGAATAGATGTGAGCGTTTTTCCTCTGCAACATCCTCACCAATGGCTTGCGCATTGACCGCGCAGGCACTTCCAAGTTGTCGAAATGCTTAAAGGCCTCGCGCGCGAACAGGTCTGCTGCTTGAAGGGCGAGCACCCGCTTATCCCTGAACGCAATCCGGGTCAGCGCTCTTAGCTGCGGGCCAATCACGAAGTGACTTCAATTGGTTAAACAGTTCTAGTGTCTTCCCGGATGTGGTGTCGCTGTCTTCAAATGTGAACGCAAAGTCCTGAGACGGCGACACGCTCTCGCCGTAATTAGCGAGGGCGGCCATAAGGTACTGTACGCCCAAATAGTACGGTCCGTATTCGTTCATCTCGGGGAACACCTTGCGAAACTCATCTACGGAAGTCACAATCGCTACCGAAATCAAAGGCGCATCGACAAGAACTGAGGTAAGGTCGCGCATGAGGGAGCGACGAGGCTGCTCATCTCAGTCCTTGAACTGCCCGTGTCCACCCTCGCAGTCGGTTGACCGAAATGGGTTGCGCAACTCACGAGTGATGCTCAACCATTGAAGTTCAACCGAATCCCATCCATCGAGCGCCGGATAGAACGCAGTGGTTGCTGGCGCAAGCAGTCCGCCCACCGCCATGTACTTCGCCCGCTTCCCGTCGCTGCTATCGTCAAAGTAAGCCCGGATCAATACGTGCCCTCACACGTGGCGGCTCCGATGGAAGCCTCAAGCCCCTTTTCTTTTCCCGGGAAGGCTCAAGGCGAGAATCGAAGGGCCCGATAGTCGATGGCCATGACTCAGGCAGCGAGGGCGATCGGGTGTGTCCTCAGTTGTCTCGGTAACCTGAACATCGTCCGCGGGGCCCTCGGGAAGGGGCCGCCCTCCTCCAAGGAATTCTTCGACAATCATGCGGACCACTTCGTTGATGTTCTTCGATGCCTCATCCCTGGTACGTCCCGAGGTTGCGGCGCCAACTGCTTCGAGTGCCGGGCAGTAGGCGTGCCACGCGGGATTGCCCAGGGCATCCTCGTCCGGCTCGACAACCACTTTGAAACTGTAAGTCTTCATGATTGCTAGCGTGGCCCGGAGATCACCACTCTTGAAGTGTAGGGCGGTGGTGATCCTGGGTCAAACCCCAAGGCTAGCGGCAGTGCTGGCGAAATCCGGATGTGATGTGTTAGTGTAAGCGGCCAGTGAGATCCAGATCAGTTGGACCTGCACTGGCCGTTCTGTTTCTGGTCAACGTCCTCAACTTCTATGATCGTCAAACCCTGGCCGCGATCCTGGAACCGCTGCGCCACGAGTTCTCCCTTTCCGATACCCAACTGGGCGGGCTGTTCACGCTATTCACCGTAGTCTTCGCGCTGGCCGGATTGCCGCTGGGAAGGCTGGCCGACACGCGCAGCAGGCGCGGGCTGCTGGCCGGCGGGATCGCGGTGTGGACCGGGCTGACCGGAGCGGCGGGGCTGGCCACGAGCTATGCGGTGCTGCTGGGGACGCGGCTGGGCGTGGGGATCGGCGAAGCGGTTTGCACTCCGGCGGCGACCAGTTGGATCGGCGACCTGGTGCCGGCGTCGCACCGGGCGCGCGCGATGGCGGGGTTCATGATGGCGGTCCCGGTGGGGATCATGCTGAGTTCGGCGATCAGCGGTCCGGTGGCGCAGGCGCACGGGTGGCGGATGGCGATGATGCTGGCCGCGGTGCCGGGGCTGGTGCTGATTCCCGCAGTGCTGTGGCTGCGCGAGCCGGCGCGGCCGGTGGGGGTGGCGGCGGGAGTCGGCGTCGCGGCACTGCCCGGCGTCCTGTGGTGGATCGCGGTTTCGGGGGCGGTGGTCAATTTCGCGCTTTACAGCTTCTCGACCTTTCTGCCGGCGTTCCTGACGCGCTATCACGGGATGAGCGTGGCGCAGGCAGGGATCTGGACAGGAATCGGGTCGGGAGTCTCAGGGATTCTGGGGGCGGTGGCGGCGGGGTTGTTGGGCGATCGGGTGAAGAATCGCTTGTGGCTGGCGGCGGGGGCATCGCTGCTGGCGGCGGGTCCGGTGTACGCGGCGCTGCGTATGCCGGCAGGCAGCGCGGCGGGGGCGGTTTGGCTGGCGATGACGGGCTACGGCTTGCTGCAGATGTATTACGGACTGGTGTACGCGGCGATTCAAGATGTGGTGGGTCCCGGGATGCGGGGGCGCGCGATGGCGGTTTACTTCGTGGCGACGTATTTGGGAGGGGCGTCGTGGGGTCCGCTGCTGACGGGGCGGCTGAGCGATTTTCTGGCGCGGCGCTCGGGGTTGGGGGCGGAGGCATCGCGGGCGGTGGGACTGCACGATGCGATGTACGTGATTCCGGCGCTGGCGGTGGTGCTGGCGGGGGTGTTGTGGGTGGCGGGGACAGGAGGTCAAAAAAGTTAGGGGACAGGACGGGCGGCCTGTCCTACACAGCGCATTCGCCGCGGCCTAGTTTCAGGGAGTAGTCTTCGGTGTCGCCCCAGTCCTGGTAGATTTCGGGGAAGAGTTCGGCGGGCTTGGCCAGATCGGCGGTGAGCTCGCGGAAGGTCTCGATCTTGTAGCGCAGGACGTAGTCGCGGAAGCTTTCGCCGTCGAGGCGGTTGGCCTGGAAATGGGCGATCACGCGCTGGATGGCTTCCGGTCCGAGGCGCGCGGGAATCGATTGGACGGCGAGGCCGAAGCGCATGATGCCCTGGTCGTCATAGCCGCCGCCGAGCAGCATCTGGTAGTAGGGGACTTCGCGGCCGTCCATCTTGCGGGCGTTGCCGTAGAAGCCGAAATCGGCGATCCAGTGGTGGCCGCAGGCATTCGGGCAGCCGCTGGCCTTGATGGTGAGGCGGCGGACGCGCGGGTCGTCATACTGGCGGACGGCGTCCTGGAGCGCGGCGCCGAGATTCATGGTCTTAGTGATGCCGAGATTGCAGGTGTAGGCGCCCGGGCAGGTGATGACGTCTTCGATCTGGTTGGCGCCGGCGGCTCCCAGGCCCAGTTCGCGCAGGGCGGCATAGACCTGCGGCAACTGGCCGAGGGGAACAAACGCAAGCACGACGTTCTGGTTGATGGCGGTGCGCAACAGGCCGTCGCCGGCGGTGGTGCAGAGTTTGGCCAGACCGCGCAACTGGTCGCCGGTCAGGTTGCCCTGATCGACGGTGACGGTGACGGCGGCATAGCCGGGCTGCTTCTGGCGTTTGACGTTGCTTTCGAGCCAGGCATCGTAGGCGGCATCGCCGGAAACGGAGGGACCGGCGAGCGGGAGCAGGGCGCCATTGCCGAGCGGCTGGGGTTTCGACTGGAAGCCGCCGAAGCCTTCGGGCACGATTTCGGGCCACTCGATACCGCCGTTCTTCACGATATCGTCGTACTCTTTGGCGATCTGCTCTTTCATCCAGGCGAGGCCGCGGTTGCGCATCACGAACTTCATGCGCGCGGTGTTCTTGTTCTTGCGATTGCCGTACTGATTGAAGACGCGGATGACGGCTTCGCACCAGTTGAGAAGACGGTCCTCGGGGACGAACTCGTCGAAGAGCTGGGCTTCGGTTGGCAGGGGTCCGAGACCGCCGCCGATGATCATACGGAAGCCGCGTTTGCCGTCGCGAATTTCGGCGCGCAGGCCGACGTCGTTGATGGCGCCCTGGATGCAATCCTGGTGACGGCAGCCATCGAAGGAGAATTTGAATTTGCGCGGCAGGTTGCCGGTGAGGTCCTTACGCAGGAAGGCGTAGGCGAGGCGCTGGGCGTAGGGGCGCACGTCGAAGACTTCGTCTTGCGCGATACCGGACCAGGCGCAGGCGGTGACGTTGCGGACGGTGTTGTAGCAGGCTTCGCGATTGGTGAGGCCGACGTCGGCGAGGACGTGCATGAGGTCGGCGACGCGATTGAGCGGAACGAAGTGATACTGGATGTTCTGGCGGGTGGTGAGATGGCCGCGTCCGCCGCCGAACTCATCGGCGACGCGCGCGAGCTGGTTCACCTGGTCCGCAGTAAGCAGGCCGCCGGGGATCTTGCAGCGCACCATCTGGACGCCGGGCTGGCGCTGTCCGTAGATACCGTGCTTGAGGCGGAAGGGGCGGAAATCCGCGTCCGTAATCTCCCCAGCCAGATAGGACATTGCCTTGGTGCGGAAGGTTTCGATCTCTTCGCGTACCGTAATATCGTACTGTTTTTCCAGCTTTTCCCGTTGGGAGAGGGATACTTCGATGGTCGTTGCCATAGACGCCTACTTGAGCCGCGGATCAATCATCCGAATATACATAGAGATTATCCTATTTGACCCTTCGGCGCAATAGGACGGTCCGGGACCGACCTTGCAGCGCGGTGCCGTTTCAGGGTTAATGCTACCATGGCCGTTGATGATTCCGAGAAGCGCGCCGGGAAGGGCGTGGTTTGCGGCCGGCGCACTGGTACTGGTCTTTTTCCTTCAGGTTCTGTTGGTTAGCCGGTTGAAAAGTCCCGCTTGGGACGAGCCAGGCCACCTGGCCGCCGGCGTTGCCTATTTGCAAGACGGGAACTTCCTGGTCAACCCGCAGCACCCGCCTTTACTGAAAGAACTGAGTGCTTTGAGTTTGATGCTTGCGGGGGCGCGCCTGCCGGAGGGACCGCCGACCCGGGAGCTGTTGAAGGGGAATCCGGATTACCAGTGGATGGTGGGCAGCAAGATTCTGGTGACGGGAGATTTTGAGCGGAATCTGCTGCGGGCCCGGCTACCGCTGATGCTGGTGGCGACGATGCTGGCGGCGCTGATCTTTATCTGGGGCCGGCAATTGATCGGGACAGCCGCAGCGCTGGGCGGACTGTTCCTGTTTGCGCTGAATCCCACGGTGATCGCGCATGCGGGCTTTGTGACGATGGATGTGGGATGTGCCGCATTTATCGTGCTGCTGCTGTTCGCGGTTTGGAATTACGTGCAGCGCCCAGACCCGGTGCGGCTGGTACTGTGCGGGCTGGCGATGGGCGCGGCGCTGGCGGCGAAGTTCACGGCGATTTTCATGCTGCCGGTGGTGGGGCTGCTATTGCTGGCGGCGGTGCGCTGGGGGCCGCAGGCCGCGAAGAAAGCCGGCGCCATTCAGGTGCTCGCATCGGACGACCAGTGCCACTGCGGGAGCGGGCGAAAGTACAAGAACTGTCACGGGAAGGCGAGCCAGGGGAAGGCCGCCGCGCCGGCCGCCTTCGACTACACGCCTTACGGGCGGGCGGCGGGCGCATTTCTGCTGATGCTGGGGATCGCGCTCGTGGTGATCGAGGTGGTGTACGGTTTCCACGGCGGCGTGGGCCGGTACATCGAGGGAATGCGCCTGGTGAACGGGGACCACGATCCGAACTACCTTACCTATCTGGGCGGGCACCTGCGGTACCGCTTCGAAAACTATTTTGCCGTGGCGTATCTGCTGAAGGAGCCGATTGCGGCGCTGGTGCTGGCGGGGTTGGGAATCGTCTTGCTGATCCGGTCCAGGGAGATCGGCATTCTGGCAAAGTTATTTCTGCTGCTGCCGCCGGTGGTGCTGTTTACGATTCACACGATGTTTGCCGACGGGCTGGGAATCCGCTACATCATCGGAGTGCTGCCGTTCACGTGCCTGGCGGGCGGACTCGCGCTGGCGTGGCTGGTGCGCAGCGGTTCAATTGCGAAGCGGTGCGCGGCGGGGGTATTGTGCGCGTGGTCGATTGTGGCTGCGGCGGGGATCTATCCGGACCAGCTCTCGTACTTCAACGAAATGGCGTGCATCGACGATCCCGGCAAGATCGGGCTGGACGGCGGCAGCCGCTGCGGACCGATGTGGCTGGACGACAGCAATGTGGATTGGGGCCAGGGATTGAAGCAGTTGAGCGACTGGCTGGATGCAAATGCCAAGGGACGGCCGGTCCGGCTGGCGTATTTCGGATCGTTTCCGCCCGAAGTGTACGGACTGCCGCCGCAGAGCGAGAACCTGAGTTCGATGGACCTGATGCGAGTGCCTGCGCCGGGGCTGTATGCGGTGAGCACACACATGTATGCCCACACGAACGGCATGATCGAACGGTTCCGGCAAGGCTCGGTCTGGATGCGCATTACCCAGCCGCGAGCGATTGTGGGGCACGCCTTCTACATTTACGATATCCGGTGAGCCGGACTACTTATTCTTGCTGAGCTTGCGGTAGTAGTCGGCGACCTTGTCCTGATAGCCCTGCGGCACCTTTTCGCCGCCGGGACTGCGTACGCTGCCGTTGCCGTTGGCGTCTTCCACCTTGCGGCGCAGCTCCATTTCCACCTGCTGGATGTTGCCCATCAGGGTGGACTGTATGCGCTCGGCGAGTAGCGGGTCGTTAGCGTAGCTATTGGGATTGAGGCGCTGCATGTCGCGGATCAGGTTTTGGAGATCCTGGACCATGGCGGGGTCATTGCCCTGCGCCTGCTGCTGCAGTTGGCGCAGGGTCTGCAGGGTCTGCGCGTAGTTGTTCTGGAACTCCTGGGGGTTCACCGGTTGCTGGCCGTTGCGCGGATCGCCGTTACCATACCAGGGACCGCCGGTGGGGTTGCCATTGTAGGAGCCGTAACTGCCGCCGCCAGCGTTGGTGGGGCCGCCCTGCTGCATCTGGCCGCCTTGCTGGCCGCCCTGTTGTTGCCCGCCAGCCTGCTGGCCGCCGCCCTGCTGCCCTTGTTGCCCCTGTTGTCCTTGTTGTCCTTGTTGTCCTTGCTGCCCTTGCTGCCCTTGTTGGCCCTGCTGCCCCTGCTGTCCCTGCTGACCTTGTTGCCCCTGTTGTCCCTGCTGTCCTTGCTGGCCGCGCTGACCGGCCTGCTGCCCTTGCTGGCCTTGTTGTCCCTGCTGACCTTGTTGTCCGCGCTGTAAGGACTGCTGTCCGCGCTGGCCGTTTTGGCCCTGCTGTCCGCGTTGCGCGCTCATTTGCTCCATCTGCTGGCGGAGGCGCTCGACCTGGCCCAACGCGTTCTCGGCGAGCTTGTCGTCCTGGCCGCCCTTGCCCTCTTTGGTGCCTGGGCCCATGGCCTGCTGGACTGCCTTCAACTGATCCTTGAGTTCGTTGATGCCCTGCGTAATGGTGGCTTCCGACATGACGGCATAGCCGCCCATGCCGCGGCGGATCCACTCGGCATTGCGCTGCATATCGCGCTCGATCTCGGCCTGCTGCACTTCGCCGAGCGCTTCGCGCATCTTGGTAGCGGCCTTGCGCTGGGTGCTTTGCAGGTCGCGGACGGCGCTCTGCATTCCCTGCTCCAGGCGCTTGAGGTCCTGCACTTCGCCTTCTTTTTCGGTGGCCAGCTGATTGGCCTGTTCGCGAGTGACGCCCTGACTCTGCTGGCCGAACGCCTTACGCATCTGGCCTTCGAAGGCCTGCTGGCGGCGCGCCAGATCTTCGGCCTGGCGCGCGAGGTCTTCCACCTGGTTGGTGGATTCCTTACTGCGCAGACCGGAGAGCATCTGCTCGGCTTCCTTCAACTGCTCGGCCGCGCGACGGGCCTGAGCTTCGCCCTGCGGAGTACCCGCCTGCTGGGAGGAGGCGGCGCCGCGCATGTTGTCCATGGCCTGATTCAGACGTTCCAACATCTGGCGCAACTGTTCGGGACTGGCGCCGCGAACGCTGTTCTGCTGCTGCATGGCACGCTGCTGCGCGGATTGCTGCTGTCCCTGCTGTCCATTTTGTTGGCCCTGCTGGCCGGCCTGCTGCTGGCCTTGTTGCCCGCCCTGCTGTTGTCCCTGTTGCCCTTGTTGTCCTTGTTGTCCCTGCTGACCTTGTTGACCCTGCTGACCCTGTTGCCCTTGTTGGCCCTGCTGACCTTGTTGTCCCTGCTGTCCCTGTTGGCCTTGCTGGCCCTGTTGACCCGGCTGATTGCGGCTCAACTGCTGGCTCTGCTGGCTCTTGGTCATCTCTTCGAGCTGGCGCTGCAGTTGCTCGGCTTCGCGGCGCAGCATCTCCTGCTGCCAGCGCTGCTGAGAAGTCTGCTGCTGGCCTTTCTTCTGCTGTTCGGCCAGTTCCTGCTGCCGCTTGGCGAGCTGCTGCAGTTTCTGCAGCGCTTCGTCGATCTGTTGTTGCTGCTGCTGTTGCGCGCCGGCCGATTGCGACTTGTTGCTCTCGTACTGATTCTTCTCGGTATCGAGTTCGAGGTCGAAGAGGCCTTCCATGTCGCGCGCCCCGGCGCCGCCGCCACCACCACCGCCGCCACTGCGCTGCTGGCCGAAGGCCACCTGAATATCGCGCGACGTGGCCTCGGCACGCATCAGGTATTGCAGCGCCTTCTGCTCGTGCGGGAGCGAGTCCTGCCACTTGGCGCCCTTCAACTTCTCTGACGCCGGGCCCATCGCCTCTACCGCCGTTTCCATATCTTTGACGAAGCTCTTGAAGGAATCGCCGGCATCGGTCAACTGGCGGGCCTTCATGCGGTCGGCCAGCGACTTGGCCTGGTCGCGCAGTTTGGACTGCACTCCGGCCAGGAAGGCGGCGTTCTCGGCGTCGCTGCCCTTGGCGCCCGCGCCTTTGAGCTGGTTCCAGGTGGCCGCGATGATTTCCTTCTGCCGTTTGGAGATCTGGTTCTGATCCTCGTCGCCGCCGCCACCGCCGCCACCGCCGCCGGCCTGCTGCGATTGCGTGTAGTTGCGCTCGAAGGGCTGCACTTCGATGAAGTAGATATCGGTGCTGGTCTTGGTGCGCGCGTCCTTGGCCACGGCGTACATGCTGACGACGTCGCCGGGCTCGACCTTGAAATCTTCCAGCGCGATGGTGCTGGTGCCGCCGGCCGTTTTGCCGCTGGAGGCATGGCGACGGTCTTTTCCGGCGCGCCGTTCACGGAGTAGTGCAGCTCGACGTTCTTGAGGCCGAAATCGTCCTTGGCCTCCACCTGCACGGTGACTTCTTCGATGGGCGAGGCCTTGAAGTCGCGGCCCGGCCGAGTCATCTTGATCTCCGGCGGCTTGTCGCGCTGCGCTTCGATGAAGTAATCGTCGGTGAGGCGGACGTCGTCTCCACCTTCGAGCGCCGCGACGTGGAACTGGCCGTCCTTCTGGATGGGGACGGTGGCCATCAGGAGGCCGTCTGGCCCGCTCTTAAGGGGAAGCTTGGAGCCATCGTCCATCATCAGAATCCCGTTGGCGAGAGGCTTGTCGGTGGTGATGGCTACGTCAGCCTTGGTGCCTTCGACGGCGCGCAGATCGCCGCCCGGATCTTCCACTTCATCCTTCAGGCCCAGCCACGACGGGTAATGATAGGTCACACGAATCTTCTTAACGCCGGGCAGATCGATCACGTTGAGCTTGTAGGTACTGCTTTTCACGCCACCGGCCTCGACGTAATACTCGAGGTTCTCCGGCACGCCGGCGATCAGGAACTGATAAGCGGTGCCGCCCGGCTCCGTGCCCATTTCCGCCTGCTCCCATTGGGAGGCGCTGGCGTACTTGGCGAAGAACCGCACCTTGGGTGCGGTGAAGCCGGTAAGATGCGCGGTGATCAGCTGGTCGCTGCGCTTGCGGACGGTGCGGTTGCCCGGATCCACCAGGATGGCATAGAACGGCTTGGTGACGCCCTTGGGGAGTCCCGCCCAGAGGAGCGATGTGCCGTAGCCCATGAAGCCGGGGGCGGATGCCGAGCCAGATCAGTACCAGCGCGGCCGCGACGGCGGCGGAGGAGAAGCTGAAAATCCACGCGCTCTTGACGACGGTGTTGGGCTCGGCCTGCTGGGCCACCCGCAGCGTGTCGTCGGCCAGAAGCGAGAGGAAGGGATCGCCGGGATTGTTTTCGATGCGCTCCGTGAAGGTCAGCAGGCGCTCTTCGAACTCCGGATGCTGCGCTTCGGCCCGCCGCGCGGCGTTGCGCCGGTTGAGGCGGATTACGGGTATGATGAGCGCCGCCGCGATGGCCAACGCCAGGCCAAGGAACAGGAACACGCGCGCGCCGATCACGCTCCCATTGGAGAAGGCGAACTGGTTGATGACCAGCACCGCCACTACGGTGAGCGCCAGGGCCATACCGGCAGTCACCGCGATGCCGCGCGTCAGCGCGATGAGACGAAGCCGCCGTTCGATGGCTCCCAGGTACTCACTCAAGCGATCCAAAGGTTTCATACCGCCGCCTCTTTATCAACCGAAAGATGTTGATTCCCCAGCAAGGACTCGGCCACTGCCAGCAACAGCACCGCCAGCATGACATACCACCATAATGACACCGGCTTCTGTTCGTCGCCAGATGAATTTACCCCGGCAGCGGCGCCTTGGGCTGTATTCTGCCATAAAGTGAGACTGTCCGGGGGTACCGGTACGAGTTCGCTTTCATGCCGGTCGGCATTCACCGCCACCAGTTCGTTTCGCCCGTTGGGGCGCCGGATATCGTAGAAACCGGCCATGGTGAACTGGATGTTCTGCGCCTTGGTGGCCTCTTCCAGGGAGAGCGCCCGTTCGCCTTTGGGATCCAGCACGTCCACCGCCGCGCCCTTTTCCTTGGAATCGCGCAGTTCGGCGAAGCCGCCCACCAGGACCGATGCCGGCCCGGCATCGAGGCGCCCCAGATAGCGCGCCGTCTGCTCGATGAAGGGCACGAAGGAGGCATGAATCGGAAAATCGTTGGCCACGTTGTCGAACGTGCGAGGCGAAGACCAGCACGTGGCCTTCGCCCAGTTGCTGGTCGAGCAGCAGCGGGGTCTGGTCGCTGAGCCGGGCGGCCACGCGCGCACTGCCGGGCGCCACATGAATCGCCTGGTAGAACTTGACGCCTTCCCAGCGGTCGTCCTTCAGGATGGAAGGATGCGAGGTATCGAGCCACGCCGCGGTCTGGAAGCGCTCGCCCTCGCGGCCCGCGTAGCGCGCCTCCTGGATGGCGTCTCCGGTGACCGGCACCTTGGTGCGGCCTACCGAGAGATGCCCGAGCGCGATCAGCACACTGCCGCCGCCGCGCACGTAATCGCGCAGCGCATTCTCAAAGGTGGGCGGCACGGCGCCGATATCGCTGAGGACCACGAAGGCGTACTTGGACGGGCGAGACGTTGGCCACCTGATCGACGGTGGCCGGATCGATCTCGAAGGCGGATTGGCCGGCGGCCTCCAGCGCGGCCTTGAAAAACACGAGTCCGCGGCTGCCGGCCGACTCCTGCACGAACAGGGCGTGGCGCGGATCGCTGCGCTCCACGGAAAAATAGAAGGTGTCGTCGGCCGGCAGCGAGTCGGCGGTATCGATGCGCACTTCGCCCTTATTGCGGCCGTAGGGCACGTCGAGCGAGAGGAATTCGACGGTGGCGCGCCCGTTCTCGGGCACGTCTACCTGTTTGGTCTCGATGCACGCGCCCGTTGAGCACGAGCGAGACGCTGCGCGTGGCCTTCTTGTTGCCGAAGCCCGCGACCGTGGCCAGCACGCGCGCCTTCTTGGCGTCGTACACGCGGCGCGGCGCCACCACGTTCTCCACCGTGAAGTTGGGCGTTTCCTTGGCCTCGATCGGGTGCGGATTGAGTTGCACGGTGGCGTTGAGGCGCAGATCGTTGAAATTCGCCGGCCAGCCGGTCTGCTGCATGTCCGAGTAGAGTTCGACGGCGAGCGGCAGTTTCAGGGATTGGGCGATGGAGCGCAGGGAGCGCGAAAGTTCGGCGTAGGAGGTGCGAGTGTCGCCGGGCTCGATGGAATCGACGGCGGCGTTCAAGCGAGCTGTGGTCGTCGGTGACTTCGCTCATCACCTGCACGCGCGAGCCGAAGGCCAGCACCTGGGCGCGCTGGCCCGACGCGCAAGCCGCCGATCACGGATTTGGCCGCTGTCTTGGCCTGTGACAGGCGGTTGCCGGCGCGCATGCTGAGCGAATTGTCGATGGCCAGCACGGTGACTTCGCCGGAGCGTTTGGATGCCAGCACGGTCTGCCGCACGTAGGGATGCGCGAAGGCCAGCACGAGCAGCAGTACCAGCAGGGCGCGCGCGGCGAACAGCAGCAGGTAGCGCAGGCGGCGGTGCTTGATGGAACTCTGCGTCCGCTTCTCGAAGAACATCAGCGAGCTGAACGGCAGCGGCGTGGTTTTGTGTTTGCGCAGCAGGTGCAGCCAGACCGGCAGCCCGACGGCCAACCCGGCCGCCAGAAACCATGGCGTAAAGAATCCCATCGATTTACAATCGCCCCTTGCGAACTTGCAGATACTCGCGCAGGCCTTCGTCCAGGGGCCGGCCGGTATCCATCAGAAAGTAGTCCATGCCCGCGCCGCGCGACTTTCGAAGCCGAGCGCTTCGATATGCGCAGTCGATCTTCGGCGGTACTCGTTGCGCGCGTATTCCGGCGAGACTTCGAGCGATCTTCGTGGTCTCTTCCAGATCGAAGAGCAGCACCGGATCGCGGAACTTCGGCTTGATCTCCTGCGGGATCGAGCATGATGGAACAGAATGACTTCATTGCCGCGGTAGCGCAGCGGCTCGACGGTCTTGACGATGACGTCGGGGTCCTCGTAGAAATCGCGACATCACGACCACGATGCCGCGGCGGTGCAGGAAATTCTGAAAATGGACGAACGGCTTGGCGAAATCGGTATGCGTGCCCGGTTCGGCCTTCTCGATGGCGTGCAGCAGGCGGAAGAGCTGTCCCTGGCGGGTGGAAGGCGCGACGTAGTTCTTCACGTCCTCATCGAAGACGATCAGGCCGGCGGCATCGCGCTGCGTGTTGGCCATGTAGCAGAGCGACGCCGCGACGAAGCGGGCGTAATCGAGCTTGGTGACGCTGCGCGGAGCCGAAGCCCATGGAGGCCGAGGTGTCGAGCAGGAGCAGCAGTTGGGAATTGGTCTCGCCCTTGTAGCGCTTGAGGAAGCAGCGGTCGGTGCGGGCGAAGACGTTCCAATCCACGTGGCGAAGGTCGTCGCCCTCGGCAGTAGGCGCGATACTCGGCGAACTCCTGGGAGAAGCCGAAATCCGGCGAGCGGTGGAGGCCCGGCTACGAAGCCGTCGACCACGGTCTTGGCCACCAGGTCCAGCCTGGAGATGGAGGCGAGCGTCGCCGGGTCGAGGAAGCGCTGGAGCATTAGCGAGGTCCTCCGGTATTCAACGCAGAGACGCAGAGAACGCAGAGAGAAGCGCAGAGAAGACATCAGCTATGGCACCCCGCTGCGCCTCGAAATCGTTCACGCATTCTCTTGATGCCATCCTTCAAAACGAGCACGTTGAAGTTGATCAAGAGACCAACGGCTTTTAGACGCTCGCAGATAGGTCAAGAGCTGGGCCGAATGAATGGGCAGGATCTGCTCAATCGATTTGAGTTCCACCAGGACCATGTCTTCCACGAGCAAGTCGATCCGGTAACCGCAGTCGAGACTGAATGCCCTTGTAGCTAAGGGGCAAATGGACTTCCCGCGCGAAAGACAAGCCCATCTGACTCAGTTCGTAGCAAACGCATTCCTGATACGCCGATTCCAACAACCCAGGGCCCAGATGCCGATGAACTTCAATCGCAGCCGCAATAATCCCGTGAGTGATCGCGTTCAGATCGACCCGCTGCATCCGCCACTGTAGTGTTGCTTCTGCATTTCTCTGCGCTTTCTCTGCGTCTCTGCGTCTCTGCGTTGAAATCGAACTCTCAACCTCTACTCTCGAGGCGCCGGCTTCCAGTCCAGGATCTTTCTCAGGATGTCGTCCTGCTTCAGGCGGTCGCGATTCCGCGTGGAAGTTCAGCAGAATTCTGTGGCGCAGCACCGGGATGTACAGCGCGCGGACGTCTTCGTAGGTCACGTGATAGCGGCCCTTCATCAGCGCCCGCGCCTTGGCCGCCAGTACCAGGAACTGGGCGGCGCGCACGCTGGCGCCGTAGTTCACGTACTTCTTGACGAAGTCGGGGGCGTTTTCGTCACTGGAGCGCGTCACGCGGACCAGGTCCATCGACGTAGCGCGCTACGCTCTGCGCCGATCGGCACCATGCGGACCAACTGCTGGAAGTCCACGATCTCCTTGGCGTTGGTCACCGGGTCGGCGCTGGCGACCGTGGTCACCGTGGTCAGGTCGACCACCTGCAGTTCTTCGTCGGCCGAGAGGTAATCCAGCACCGTATTGAACAGGAAGCGGTCCAACTGCGCTTCGGGCAGCGGGTACGTGCCTTCCAGTTCGATCGGGTTCTGGGTGGCCAGCACGAAGAACGGGGTGGGCAGCGTGTAGATGTTGCCGCGCACCGTGCAACTGCGCTCCTGCATGGCTTCGAGCAGCGCGCTCTGGGTCTTGGGAGGCGTGCGGTTGATTTCGTCGGCCAGCAGGATGTTGCCGAAGATGGGACCCTGCACGAACGTCCAGGTGCGGCGCCCGGTGGTGGGGTCTTCTTCGATGATGTCCGTGCCCGTGATGTCGCTGGGCATCAGGTCGGGCGTGAACTGGATGCGCTTGAAGACCAGCCCCAGGGTCTGCGCCATGGTGCGCACCAGCAGCGTCTTGGCGGTGCCGGGCAGGCCGGTGATCAGGCAGTGGCCGCCCACGAACAGGGCGATCATCACCTGATCCAGAACCTCCTCCTGGCCCACGATCACGCGACGCACCTGCGTCACGATCTCGCTCTGCACCTGGCGAAAGCGCTCGATGCGCGCTTTCAGAACTTCCGGCTCCAACTGCGTCACTGTTGACATGTTTTGTCCGTTTCTAGTTCTTAGCTGTCGGTAGTGCTCAATTCTAGCAAGAGCTTCTGCGCGGGGCGGAACCCGGGCGCGGCTTCCAGGGCGGCCAGCAATTCTTCTTTCGCCTGCTCGATCTGTTTGTCGGCATGATAGGCGCGGGCGAGGTCGTAATGCGCCTGCGCCGGGATCCTGCGGATTGCTGCGCCAGCACGGCAGCAAATTCGCGGATCGCGCCCTTCACGTTGCCCTGAACCAGCCACAGGCCACCCAGGCTGCGATGCGCGGCAGGGTCCATCGGGTAGATGAAATTCAGGCGGTTCAAGGCGTCGGCGGCCTCTTTCTTGCGGCCCGCCTCTTCCAGGGTCTTGGACAGCAGCTTGAGCGATTCCGGGTCGCGCCCGCCGATCTTTTCGTAGCGCTGCAGCTCCTCGATGGCCGCCGGCTTGTTGCCCTTGGCGAGGTAGGCTTCGGCCAGCGCCTCGTAGACGCTGTGCTCTTCGACGTAGTCGGGATACAGGTCGCGGATCGCGGTGCCCTCTTTGATGACGGCGCCCCAATCCTTGGTCTTGCGACTTGTCGACCATCGACTTCAGGCCCTTCTTCCACTCGTCGAAGTGGTCCACCGCGTTCTTGGTGTCGGCTTCGACGTAGGCCAGAAACTGCTTGTCGAAGTCGTCCGGCTCGATCTTCAGATTCCTTGCGGACCACAGTCGGAGTGTCTTCGCCGGCGCCGAAATCGTGCAGCATGGCGAGCAGCGTGTCCCAGCCCCACTTTTCGTTGATGTAATCGCAGATGCGGCCCGCCTGGAAATAGCTGACGATGACCTGCGGCGGGCGCGGTGGGATGCACGAAGCCGCGATCCAGTTCGGCGATCGGCAGCAGCTTCTTGTTCTTGATGGCGCTGATCACGTCGGGACTGAGGCGGTCGCCCCAATCCGGCGAGATGGCGGTCTCTTCGTGCACCGCCAGGCCTTCGGTGAACCAGCGCGGCACGCGATGGCCGGTGGCGGTGAGCGTGTACACGTGGCTCATTTCGTGCCACAGCGTGGACGGCCCAGTGGAAGGTGCCCGGCTTGCGGCCCGAGGGGCTGTCCATGGCCACGGAATAGCCGAACGTGACGCCCAGCGCGCCCAGTCCCGGCATGCCCAGCGTGCGCACCGCGAAATCCTCGTGGTCGGGGTAGACTTCCACCTGCACCGGCTTTTCCAGCTTGAGCTTGTACTTCTTCTCGTAGGTGGCCATGGCGCGCTCCATTTCGCTCTGGAAATAGGGGCGCAGCAGCTCGGCTTCCTTCTTGTGCAGCTTCAGGATGGTGGTGGGCGTGGTGAAGGTGACGAAGTTCTTGTAGCTGTCCATCAGCTTCAGGGAGTTGCGCGTGGCGACATCCTGATAATCGTTGTTGTAGCAGAGTCTCGAGTTGCTGGTAGGCTTCGTCGTTCTGGCCCAGGCGCATCAGGTTGATGCCCAGCTTGCGAACGCGCGCTGTACAGCTGCGGGTCGAGTTCGATGGCCTTGCGGAAATACTGTATGCCCTCTTCGTAGCGGCGGTTCAGGACGAAGAAATGGCCGACGGTCTCGTAGCCTTTGGCGGTGTGGGGATCCCAGGCGGTTTCCTTCTTGTCCGCCAGCCAGTCGATGGTGGCGAGAATCGCCTTGCCCTGCTCCGAATTCGGGTCCATCGCGAGGGCCTTTTTGGCTTCCTCGGTGGCCTTGGGATTGTCGTTGTCTTCCAGCGCGATGCGGGCCAGCAGTTCCTGGGCTTCCACCAGCTTGGGATCGCTCTCCAGCGCCTTCTTGGCCAGGTCGCCGGCGCGCGCTTCGAAATTCTCCGCGGCCATCAGCGCCAGTCCCATCAGTGCGCCGGCGTGATCCTTCTTGATCTCCAGGGCTTCGCCGAAGAGATCCTGCGGCATCGGTGGGCTGGGCGTGGTCCAGCATCATGCGGCCCCAGCGCACTTTGTAGTCCGGGTTCTTGGGTTCCTTGATCTCCAGTGCCTTGAAGACTTCGTTGGCTTCCTTGAAGCGGCGCGCCTTCCACAGGGCTTCCGCCTGATCGAGAGTTTGCGCGGACAGAGTCTGAGCCAACAGGGTCAGGGCAAGCAGGAGCGATTCCGGCGCCCAGCCGTCGTAAGGTGTCTCACTGGCTTTCCCTCACGGTTTGTCGAGGGCCTCCTGCGTTTTGGCGAGTTCAAGGAGGAGTTCGGTGAGCTGGCGCTTGTACTCCTGGGCCGGCATCGCGGCCTTTTCGAATTTCAGCTTCTCGATGGCTTGTTCGAGCTGTTCCTTCTTGTCCAGCAGGGGCCGTTTGTTGGGATCGCGGGCGGCGGCGGCATTGGCGCCCAGGCGCACCACGGTGAAGGCGCCGGCCAGTTTGCCCTCGCCGTTCTCCGCGGTCGCGGTGCTTCTCGCCCATACCTTTTCCGGTGTCCTCGATCACCGAATGCTCGGTGGCGAGGCGCTTTTGCGTGTCGAAAAATTCCGTGGTCTTGGTCTGCGCGTAGCGGAACGCTTCGAGCGCGCTGACGGATTCGTTCTTGTCCGTATCGGCCGCCGGTTCGCGCAGGGCTTCGGCGAAGTAGCGCGCGAAATTGGTGGCGTTCTTTTCCGATCCGGTCTTGGTGGCGGAGATCACGATGCGGTTGGGACGGCGCAGCTGCTCGATCGATCCGCCGCTGCAACTGGTCATATTGACCACCAGTTGGCGCTGCGCCGGGACGCGATCCAGCAGGGTGGCCAATTCGCTGCCGTCAGGTCCGGACCAGTGATGTTGAACTTGTAATCGCGCCCGTCGTAGGTGCCGTGGCCGATCATGATCACCACCAGCGAATCGGTGGGCTTGACCTGTTTGGCGAGTTCGGCGAAGCGGGCACGGATCTGCTCCAGGCGGGGAGCGTTCAGGGTCGTGACGTTGCGCGTCGCCGCCGGCCTTCTTCAGGCTGCTATCGATATCGTCGGCCCACATCTTGAAGCGCTGCGTCGTAATCCGGCTCTCCGCCCAGGCCGGCGATGTTGACGTAGAAGGTCGCCGCCGGCAGAGAGAGCGCGGCCAGCAGCAGCAAGGCAAGCGTCTTCATACCACGCCCCACTTTCTGCGCAGCAGCCACTCGGAAGCGCGGATGCCCATGGCCAGCAGGAAGATCACCGGCATATCCCAAAGATCGCGGGTCTCGCGCGTGGTGATTCCCGCCTCGGAGTAGGAAATCTCATTCGTTAACTTGGACGCCTCATCCGGCTTGTAGTACCGCCCACCGGTCTGCTCGCTCAGTTTGGTGAGCAGTTCCTTGTTCTGCGAAGTGTGGAAGTTTTCGGCGACCCCGTCTTCACGGCGGAACGTGAGCACGTCGTGGCCCACCTGTTCGGTATCCTGTCCGGCGAGAATCTCCACCACATAGGACCCCGGCTTCTCGGCCGTCCATTCGCCGCCGTATATCCCTTCTTCCAGCGGAACGGGCGGAAGTTCCATTGTTGCGCTGGTGCCATCGGGCTGCAGGAAGCGCGCCTGCACTTTGGCGTTGGTCACGGGCTTGTACTGCTTGTCGCGGACTTCCACGCGGATGGGCACGCGCGTCTCGTCGCTCAATACCGATTTGGGCGTGGAGGCGAGCACCTGCCCCGGAGAGTCGTTCACCAGGTGGCGGAACATCTGCTGCCAGAAGGTGGCGTGGGTCTTGTCGGCATGGTCGAGCCACATCTTCCAGCGCCAGCTTCCTTCGGTGGCGAACAGCACGGTGCGGCCGCGGCCGTAGTTCTCGGTGACCAGCAGCGGTTGGGCCGCTTGCCGGGCGGCATCACTTCGAGCAGCGTAGTGGCGCCCGGTTTGGCTTCGCCCACATCCTGATAATTGGCGATCTGCGGAATCTTCTTCCAGCGCTCGGCGTTGCGCGCGGGATTCTCGTCCAGGCGGCCGAGAATGCTCTGCGCGCCCTGCGCGGTCAGCGAGACGCTGGAAAAATCGCGATGGAACGTGCCGCGCCCTTCCGGCAGCCTGACCGGAACGAGGTCGGCCATGGGCGAGTTCTGCCACCCGCCGTCGCTCAAGCGAAGCGCGTCCGGCGATGAAAAGCAGACCGCCGCCGCGACGGTCCACGAAATCGTGGATCGCCTGTTGCTGGGGCGCGGTGAAGTAGCTCGCCTCCACGCCGCCGATGATCAGCCCCTGGTAGGCGAACAGCTCTTCGGGCTTGACCGGGAAACCGTCTTCCAGTTCCTTGGGGTCCTTGATGCCCTGGCGGTAGATCTTGTTCTGCGTGGTGCGCAGCATGCTCGGCAGTTCGATGCCGATATCGGGATAGTCTTCGATGGCGCGGCGGATGAACTTGTACTCCCACACCGGCTCGCCCTGTATATAGAGGATGCGGGGCTTGCGGGCCTCCACGTTGACTACGCGGGTGATCTTGTTGTTGAGCTGGTTCTCTTCGCCGCCTACGGGATCCACCGAAATCTCGAGGGTCTTGGGACCCGCCGTGCCGCCGTTGAACACCAGCGTCTCCGACTGCAGACTGCCGCTCTCTTTGAAGACGACGTCCTGCGATACCAGGACCTTGCCGCTTTCGCGCACCGTGAGCTTGCTCTTGCCGCCGGCCAGGCCCCAGCTTTGCAGCGTGACCGTGGCCGTCAATTTGGAATCCGGCAGGGCGCGCGCGGGCACTACGGCGTCGGTGATCTCGATGTCTTTGTCGGGATGCTCCTTGCCGAAGCCGATGGTGTGGATGGGAATGCGCTGCCGCCGGATGGCGGCGATGGTGGCGAGGTCGATGCCGCCGGCGTTATCCGCGCCGTCGCTCAACATCACGATCGCGCCCAGAGGGCAGCGAGGAGGATTCGGCCAGCACGCGCTCCAGCGTCTCGCCGAGGCGGGAAGCCGGGGCGGTCGCGGTGAGTTGGTCGGGCTTCTGAATCCGTTCCGGCTCGCGGCCGAACTTGTAAAGTCTCACCTGGAAGCGGTCGCTGAGGCCTTTGAGCATGCCGGAATTGAGGGCGGCTTGGGCCGCAGCCTCGCGCGTTCCGGAGGAATCGTTGATCGACATGCTGCGCGAATCGTCCACCAGAACCGCCACCACGTTCTGCTGGGGGCGGAGGGTGGCGATGCTCAGGGCGGGGTGCCAGAGCAGGAACAGGATGAGGGCGATCAGGCCGCTTTCGAGCAGCCAGATGGCCAACGGGCGGGCTCCGGAGAGCATGCCATGATTGCGGCGCACGTGCCAGAAAAGCGACTCCGGCAACGGCCAGAATCGCAGATCGCCAGCACCCAGAGCGGCCACGGCGTCAGGAAGACGAACTGGCCTTTATGGAAGATGCTGGCCGGGTATTTGAACAGAAGTTCGAACATGTGTCCACGTCAGCGACACATAGCGATAAATATAGGGACGTGCCTGGAACAGGTTGGCGTTACAAACAGATTGTAATTGGCGGGAAAGTCCACAGGAGCGATGCCCTCGCTAGTTCAAAAGCATAGCACGCCCGGGCCGGCTCTTGGAGTAGACTGGTTCGACATGCGGGACATGCTTCACTCTCTTGTAATTGGGGTTTTTCTGGTGTCGGTGGCGCCGGCCAAAACCTTCACCCTGGAACAGGTGCTCTCTGCGCCTTTTCCCTATGAATTGACGGCCGCGCCGGGCGGCGGGAAGGTGGCCTGGCTGCTCAACGAGCGCGGAGCGCGCAACGTTTGGATGGCGTCGGCGCCGGACTTCAAGGGCGTGCGGCTCACCAGCTACACTAAGGATGACGGGCAGGACTTAGGGCAGCTCTGCTGGACCCCGGACGGCAAAGCGGTCATCTACGTGCGGGGCGGCGACCTGGAGTTCCTGGGACGGCCCGACCCGAATCCCGCGGCGGACCCCGCAGGCGTCGATCAAGCCATCTGGATCGCCGCGCCGGGTGAGGCGCCGCGCAAGATCGCCGGCGGGCACTCGCCGGTGGTTTCACCCAAAGGCGACCGGATTGCGTACCTACTGGGCAGTCAGATCTGGGTGGCGCCGCTTGCCGGTGGCTCGGCCTCGCCTTTGCTCCATCCGCGATCCGGCGTCACGGCGGGAGAGGTCCGCTGGTCTCCGGACGGGGGCAAGCTCGCGTATGTCAGCGATCGCGGCAATCACAGCTTTATCGCGGTATACGATTTCGCGTCGCAATCGCTGACCTATCTGGATCCGAGCGTGGACCGGGATGCCAACCCTGCGTGGTCGCCCGACAGTAAGCAGGTCGCGTTCACACGCATGACTAGCGGAACGGGGGGAGGACGCGGCGGACGTCGGGCAGGAGACCCCTGGAGCATACGCGTCGCCAGCGTGGCCGATGGAACGGGCCGGCAGGTCTGGAAGTCCGACCCGGGTCAGGGCAGCGTGTTTCGCGCCGTGGCTGCCGGAGATCAAGTCGTCTGGACGGGCGCGAACCGGCTGGTATATCCCTGGGAGCGCGATGGGTGGACGCATTTATACTCGGCCCCGATCGAGGGTGGCACGGCTACGCTGCTGACACCCGGTGAGTTCGAAGTGGAGCATGTAACCTACTCGGCGGACGGGAGCGAGATCGTCTACTCCTCGAACCAGGTGGCTTCCGACCCAAAGGATGCCGACCGGCGCCACATCTGGCGGGTGAGCAGCGCCGGTGGGCGTCCGCCTGCTGCTGTGACGGGTGGCGACGCTTCGGAATGGTCGCCGGTGATGATGGCGGGCGGTGTGGCGTATCTTCGCGGAGATGCGAAGCGTCCGGCGCGGGCGATGGTGCAATTCGGAGTCGGCGTACCCCGGGAGTTGGCGCCGGAAACCATCCCTGCCGATTTCCCGACGGACGACCTGGTGGTCCCGCAACAGGTGATTTATTCGGCTACGGACGGCATGCCGGTGCATGCACAGTTGTTTCTGCCGCCCGGCGGCGCGGCGGGGGTGAAACACGCGGCGCTGGTCTTCATGCACGGAGGCTCGCGGCGGCAGATGCTGCTCGGCTGGCACTACATGGACTACTACAACAATGCCTATGCGATGAATCAGTATCTTGCCAGCCAGGGATACGTCGTGCTGTCCATCAACTATCGCAGCGGCATCGGGTACGGGCTGAACTTCCGGGAAGCGCTCAATTATGGCGCCAGCGGCGCGAGCGAGTTTAACGATGTGGAGGGCGCAGGACTGTACCTGCGTACGCGCGCCGATGTGGACGCGGCGCGGATCGGACTGTGGGGCGGCTCTTACGGCGGCTACCTGACGGCGCTCGGACTGGCGCGCGCCTCGAACCTGTTCGCCGCGGGCGTGGATTTCCATGGCGTACACGATTGGAGCGCTCGCCCGGCGACGGCGGCCGCGGTTTCCGCCGGCGGCGCGGGCGCGGATGCAGCTCGCACGGCGTTTGAATCTTCGCCGATGGCGAGCGTGCGGACCTGGCGTTCGCCGGTGCTGCTGATTCACGGCGACGACGATCGCAACGTCAACTTCAGCGAGACGATCGCGATGGCGAACGCGCTGCGGCAGCAGGGCGTGTATTTCGAGCAGCTGATACTGCCGGACGAGATCCACACGTTCCTGCGGCATGCCTCGTGGCTGCGCGGGTATCATGCGGCGGTGGATTTCTTTCACCGGAAGTTATAGGGGAGGGGCGGATTGGGTGGCAAGCAGGTTGCGCCGTGCGCCGCACCCGTTGTGCCATGATAGCCGTAATGAGCCACACGCCGGACAACCCAACGTGGATTATGGAGCGGCTCGGCAAAGTGAGCGAGAGCAACCGCAAATTTGATGTCGAGTTCTGGCAGCGCCAGGGTTCCACGGCGATCTTCGCGGCAGCGTGGGAGATGGTAGTGGAGGCTTACCGATGGAAGAAAAAGAGTGAGTCCGAACTCGAATTTCAAAGATCTGTTGAGTGCATTAAACGCATGCGGGGCTAAGTATCTGGTGGTGGGCGGGTATGCGGTGATGTTGTACACCGAACCGCGGTACACCAAAGATCTGGACATCTGGATCGAGGCGAGCCCGGATAATGCGGAACGGGTGTATCGGGCCTTGGCCGGGTTCGGCGCACCGCTCTCAGGTATTCAAGTTGAGGATTTCACCGCGCCCGATCTGATCTATCAACTCGGTATGCCGCCGTCCCGAGTGGATATTCTGACCTCAATCAGCGGCGTGGATTTTGAGGACGCATGGGAGCGAAGAAAAGTAGCGGAGTTTGGGGATATCCCAACGATGTTCATCGGCCTCGGTGACCTGATCGCGAACAAGCGCACGACGGGCCGTACCACTGACTTGGCGGACTGCGAACGCCTGAAAGAAGCGACCGATCCCGGACGTTCAGAGTAACCTTCGCGCAGGGAGGCCGCCTCGAAAGGCGGCTGCAGTCAGGATTGCCTGCCCCACCCACTTCAGAAGACGAGTTTCGCGCCGAGTTGGATCACACGCGTCGTGATGCCCTGGACTCCGCCGCCGATCGCGCCGAAGGTGGCGGAGCGGCTGTTCAGGTCCACCGTCGCCGGATCCGGATTGTAGTTCTTCAGGAAGTTGAAGAACTCCGAGCGGAATTCGAGCGATTTGGTTTCGGTGAAGCGCAGCGACTTGTTGATCGAGAAATCCACGTTGGTGATGCCGGGCAGGCGGACGGCGTCGGTGCGGGGCGAGGTGCCGAAGCGGCCGAACGGAACCTGCGCGAAGGCCGCGGTATTGAACCAGAGCCTCCAGGTGCGCTGGTCTCCCGGCAGGTCGCCGCGCTGTCCGGGAACCAGGTCGGGCCGGGAGCTGATGCCGGTGCCGGTGGTGTCGATGTTAGAGGTGACCGGCGCCGGGAAGCCGCTCTGGAAGGTCATGATGGTGGAGAGCTGCCAGCCATCCAGCGCCTTCTTGGCGAAGCCGTGCAGATTGCGTGCGAAGGGCAGATCGTAGAGCACGGTCTGCACGAACCGCTGGGTGACGTCGAAGCCGCTGACCGAGCGATCGCCTTGCATGTAGTAGACGTCCTGGGGCGCGCCGATGAAGTTTCCGCCGCCCACCTGGCCGCCGATATCGGACGGACCGGAGATGGACTTGGAAAACGTATAGGCGGTCAGAAAGACGAAGCCCTTCGAGCATCCGGCGCTCGGCCTTCGCCTGGAAGCGAGTGATAGATGGAGTTGCCGATGGACTTGTCGGACCGCACATTGCGCTGATAGATCTGGTTGGGGCGGCGCGCGTTGAGCGAGGCAAGTCCGGGCGTGCGCGGGTCCACCAGCTGGATCGGACGGTTCAGATCTTCGTAGGTCACGACCAGCTTGCGTGCCCTTGCTGCCGACGTAGCCCACGTCGAGCACGACGTTGCCCGGGGAGCTTGTGCTGCACGTTGAGGTTCCACTGCTGGACGTAGCTGTCGCGCATGTTCTGGTCGTTGCTGACGGCGAAATTGAGCGCGCCGTTGGTGACCGCGCCGGCGAAGGGGTTGCTGAAGAACAGGTTCGGCGCGCCCACGATGTTGCCGTTGAGCGAGGCGCCGGCGGTGGCCTGCGCGCCTTCCGCCATGGCGAAGATCGCGTTCGAGATCTGGGGCGTGTAGTAGATGCCGTAGCCGCCGCGAACCACGGTTTCGCCGGCAACCGGAGGCCGCCAGGCGAAGCCGAAGCGCGGTCCGACATTGTTCCAGTCCGGCGCCATCAACTCGCGGCCGAAGGGCGACGTCTTGGTGGTGACGGTATCGCCGACCACGAAGCCGTTGAGCTGGATATTCACGAACTGGTCGTCCTTCTGTTTGTAGCGCTGGAAGTAGTCCCAGCGCAGGCCGAAGTTGAGGGTGAGGCGCGGCGTGACCTTGAAATCGTCGTTGGCGGAGAGCGCCACCCAGTAGTTGTAGAGATCGGTACTGGTGTGGGCGGGATTGACGCTGTCGCTGCGAATGTAGCCGAGCATGAAATCGGCCATGGCGCTGCCGGTGTAGGTGCCGTCGAAACTGAAGGCTGCCGCGCGGGGCGCGCGCCTGTCCGAACGTCACGCCGCGGCGATCGATTCGGCGTCGAACTTGAGGAAGTGGCGGCCCTTCTGCCAGGAGAGCGACATCGGTGAACGGCGCAATGGAGTTGGAGCGGATGCGCGGGCCGATCTGGCGCTGCAGGTCGTACATGTTGTAGACGCCGTCGGGTCCGTTCAGCGAGATCGTCGGCGGGCCGTACTCTTCGGGCAGGCGCGAGACCAGCGGCAGGCCCATTTTGCCGACCACGTCGTAACTGGCATCGTTGGTGGTGCCGAAGACCTCGGCCTCGTTGAAGCGGTGCCAGCCGCCGCGCAGTTCGTTGATCAGCGTGGGGCGGAAGATGTGCGTCCAGGAGGCGGCGACATTCTGGGTGCGGCCGAGGTTGTTGCGCTCGTCGTGGCCCCAGACCGGGGTGCCGGCTTCGTAGGTGTCGTTGAACAGGTAGCGGCCGAAGAGCTGGTCCTTGCTGGAGAGGGTGTGATCGATGCGGCCCAGGAAGTTCTTCTGCGTGGAGGTGGCGCTGGCCGCGGTGGTCGCGAAGTTGAAGGTGCCGTTGCTGGTGTTGGGCAGCGGCTCGAAAGCCAGGTAAGGCGAGCGCCTCCTTGCTGAGAGCCGCCTTGGGAATGACGTTGCCGACGATTCCGATGTTCAGCGGATCTTTAAGGACGATGGGCGCGCCGCGTGCGCGCGTCCACCAGGCCGCGGAAATCGCCGTTGCGCATGGCCGCCGGTGGGAACGATGCGGAAGGCGCTGGAGGCGCCGGTGGCGGCGTAGCCCGATTCCCAGTTGAAGAAGAAGAACGTCTTGTCGGTGCCGTTGTAAAGTTTCGGAATCCAGATCGGGCCGCCGATGTTGGCGCCGAACTGGTTGCGGTTGAGCCGCGGCGAGGTCACGCTCTTGCCGGCGATGGCATCGTAGCTCTGGGTGAGCTGGTCGTTGCGGTTGAACTCCCAGAGCGTGCCGTGCAAGCGGTTGGTGCCGCTCTTGGTGATCATGTTGACCTGGCCGCCGGGCGCGCCGCCGTATTCCGCGGAGTAGGTGCTGGTCTGGACTTTGAACTCGGACAGCGAATCGACGGACGGCGAGAAGCTGTAGGTCATGGCGTCGTAATCCATCACTTCGATGCCGTCGATGTAGAAGCGGTTGGCGGTGTCGCGGGAGCCGTTGGCGACTGGCGGCGGTGGAGCCGTAGGCGGCGTCGGTCTGGCCGACCGAGCCGCGGCCGCGGCGCACGGTGATGGAGCCGGGCGTGCCGGCCTGCACGCCGGGAATCAACTGGGCGAGCTGGATGAAATTGCGGCCGTTGAGCGGAAGATCGACAATTTTGGCGGAATCGATGACGGTGCCGACGCTGGCGTTTTCGGTTTGCAGCAGGGCGGCGGTGGCGCTGACTTCGACCGATTCACTGACGTTGCCGACTTCAAGGCGCAGATCGAGGCGTGCGGCCTGTTCCACCTGCAGAGTCACATTCTCCGCGCGTGCCACCTGAAAGCCGGTCTTGGTGGCGGTGACGCGATAGGCGCCCGGGCGGAAGGTTGGGCAAGGAGTACGCGCCCGACGCATCGGTGACTGTCTTCGCGCTGGACGTTCGTGGCGAGATTGGCGGCCTGTATGGCGACGCCGGCTACGGCGGCTCCCGTAGCGTCGCTCACGCTGCCGAGTAAGGTTGCGGTAGTTTGTTGGGCGTTGGCCACGGACAGGATGGCCAGGAAACAACGGGCAGGAAATATTTGAAGCTCACCCAGTTCTCCTTCGATGTCGGGAATTCGTTTGGATTCGTGCGACAACTCCCCCAAGGTGCCGTCTCCATCCCCATGGAAACGTCGGATCGGTTAGGGGAAGTATATCTCAAAGGAGGTTCCTCCGGGAGTAAATAGGTACACCCGGAGGAACGTCGAACGGAGTGGTCTAAGTGCCGGAAGCGGCGGAGGTGAGCGGTGCAGCTTTTCCGCTAAGGATGATCAGGCTGTATTCGCCGCTGCCGGTATTCTCGTGCTGGCCGCCGGCCGGACAGGCGCCTTGTGTGGCACTGCCGGAGAAGTGCATGAGCTCGCACTTGTGGCACCAGTGCCAGTTGGATTGCGCGGACGATCCCCAGGCGTTGAAGATCATCTTGTAATCGCCGCTGCCGGTGTGGTCGTGAGCGCCGCCGGCCGCGCAGACGCCTTGTGTGGTATGGCCGCCAAAGTACATGCCTTCGCACTTGTGGCACCAGCGCCAGTTGTTCTGGCCGGGTGCGGCCGTCCAGTTATTCGGGATGCTGTAGTTGCCGCTGCCGGTGCTTTCGTGGGCGCCTCCTGCCGAACATTTGCCTTTGGTGGCGTGTCCATTGAAGAACAGGCTCTGGCATTTGTGGCACCAGCGCCAATTGGCCTGGCCGACGGTGTAATCGGCGACGATGCCGTTGAGCTGGGCGCCGTTGCTGTGCGCGGCGGGTCCCATTCCGAAGCGCGCGAAGGCGCTCCAGATTCCCTGCCAGGCGCCATCGCGCTGATTGGAATTGATGCGGCCGGCGGTGAGCGCGTGGTTGAGAGCGGAGACGATGGCGTCGCGCGCATCGAGGAAGCTGGGGTTGGCCGGCGTCAATTTGAACGCGTCCGTCACCAGTTGCACGGCGAAGAAGCGATCCGTGCGGCGGTTCATCTCCATCAAGGTGGCGCACCAGAGCTCTCCGATGTTGTGGACTTCGGTGTATCGCCCGGTTCCGATGTTGGCGAAATCGTCGGGATAGTTGGCGTCGTAGGGGAAGCCGCGGATACCCTGCGTGTTGTTGAGCAGCCAGTTGCCCACGACGGTGACGTTGTTGATGGTGCAGGCCATGTAGTCGCTCCAGCCTTCGCCCATGGAGCCGCTCTGCGGAGCATTCAATGCATTGGTATTCATCGGCCCACCCACCAGGCGATTGGAGATGCCGTGGGTGAACTCGTGGAAGACCACGGTGGAATCGAAGGCGGTGTGCCGGTTGGTGGAGGTGAACAGGCCCATGTGCATGGTGGGGCTGGAGCCATCCGGCGGAGTGGACATATTTGCGGTGCCGGAAACGGCGCCGGAGAATGACTGGGCGTCGACGGGATCGCCTTGGGCGCCGCCGCGCCCGAAATCGTTGGTCTGGAAATTCCCGTCGGCTTCGCGGAAGCCCAGCAGGTAGGCGAAATCGTGCATGTAGCAGCAGTAGTAGAAGATGTTCAGAACCTTCTGATCGTCGCCGGTGGCGGACGCGGGATTGAAGGTCATGACGCCTCCCACCAGGCCACCGGTCATGGGTGCGCCCGCCGCGTTCAGGTGAGCATTCGTGCTGTTGCCGATGGTTTGGTTGGCGGCGACCCAGGTGTCGGGGTACGCGGCCGGCAGGCCCGTGCCCGCGGCGAGGAGCGCGTAGTCTCCGCTTCCCGTGGCATCGTGTGTACCGCCGGTGGGACAGATTCCGTTACTGCCGCCACCAGCGAAGTACAGGCCTTCGCACTTGTGGCACCAGCGCCAGCCGTGCTGGCCCGGGGCGAGCGGCCGCTGGTTCAACAACACGTAATTTCCGCTGCCGGTGTGGGTATGAAGGCCTCCAGCGGGACAGGCGCCCTGAGTCGCGCCACCTGCAAAGGACAATCCCTGACACTTGTTGCACCAGCGCCAGTTGTTCTGGCCGGGATAGTTGGCATGCTGCATGAGCATGTAGTCGCCGCTTCCCGTGTGATCGTGGGCGGCGCCGGCGGGACAATGGCCCTGGTTGGCGCCGCCGGCGAAGTAGAGTCCCTGGCACTTGTGACACCAGCGCCAGTTGTTCTGCCCGACGGCGGGAGACGGCAGGCCGAAATCGTTGATCGCCAGCGGGAAATTCGTGTTCTGTCGGGCGGAGCCGCCGTCCACGTGATACACATTGCCAACCGCCGCGACGTACTGAACCATCTGGTGGGAGTACAAAATGTCGCCGGAATTGGCGTCCACAATCACCTGATACTGGCGCTCGAAGCCGGGATAGGTGAGGAGCACGGTCCAACCGAGCACGACCGAATCGTTGAGCGGAAACCAGATCAGGCTAGCCTTGATTTCGGCGCCAAACGGTCCGGGTTCCAGGACGGCCGACTGTTCGGGAGTCTCGGTAAAGGCGGCGCGGATTTTGGGAGTGAAGCCGGTGATATCGACGGTGGGTTCCGGAAGCGGCGCGCCGAACTGATCTTTGCGGTCTTTGGCGGCGGGGTCGGGCTCGACGACAAACTGGGCGGCTTTGAGAACGGCATCTTCAGCGCGAAGTTTGTGCGCCGGGCTCACGTCGGCCGAAACACTGATGACGTTGCCGGCCGTGTCTTCCAAGGTGCCGTCCGGACTGAAGCGGACTAGCGTGGCGCCTTCGAAGACCGGAATCCCCTTATAGCGCTGCTGCAGATTAACCGCATGAGCGCCGCTGCTGGTCTGCTGAACCTGGGGGTCGGCCACGAATTCCGGAGTCTGGCTGGGAGTGAGGCCGAGAATGGGGCCGACGGTGTGGACGTGTTGTAGCGCCCTCTGAATATAATCCTGTGAACCGCCCGACGGGGCGGATGCTGCTACAGCGGACGGGTTTCCGGTGCCGGGGTTAATTCTGCCCACCCGGACTTTCTGCATGCCGGGCATGCGCGCCGACAGTTCATCGGCTTTACTTTGTAAGAGCGCGGCTCGCTGAGGAGTCAAGCGGCTGCTGGAATGATCTCGTACATCTACTTCTCTGCCCATAGATCAGATTTCCTTTCGTCTGTGCGCGGAACGGCACGGAGTCTAGTGTGCGGGGCAGTCGATGCGTTTCCACAAGTTACCGAAAGTGAGGTACCAGTGTGATTTCGCACATGTGGCGCGGGTTGCGGGGAGGAACTTGACCGGAATCGTATAATGAAGATTCCAGTGGAAGACAATATCCGGATCCAGGGTGCGCGGGTCCACAATCTCAAAAACATTTCGCTTTCTATTCCCCACGAAAAGCTGACCGTGATCACGGGCGTGTCGGGGTCCGGCAAATCGTCGCTGGCGTTCGACACGATCTACGCGGAGGGGCAGCGGCGGTACGTGGAATCGCTTTCGGCGTATGCGCGCCAGTTTCTGGAGCGGATGGAAAAGCCCGATGTGGACGACATCGATGGCATCGCGCCCGCCATCGCCATCCGGCAGAAGAACACCACGCGCAATCCGCGTTCGACGGTGGCGACTTCGACGGAGTGCTACGATTTCCTCCGCCTGCTGTTCGCGCGCGTGGGGCAGACATTCTGCCCGAACTGCGGCACGCGCGTGCGCAAGGACACGGTGGACGAAGTGGCGGCGCGGGTTCTGACGCAGCCCGAAGGGTCGCGCTGGTATGCCCTGTTTCCGTGCGGCGAGCACGCCACCAGCGATGCGCTTGCGCGATCATCTGTTCGAACTGCGCA
This sequence comes from uncultured Solibacteraceae bacterium, assembly GCA_963792055.1. Lineage (GTDB taxonomy): Bacteria > Acidobacteriota > Terriglobia > Bryobacterales > Bryobacteraceae > Solibacter. Next base: position 185,930 of record CAWBUV010000017.1, read on the forward strand.
AGAAGGGCTTCAACCGGCTGTTCCAGGGCGGGCGCCTGTTCGAGTTCTCGACTCCGGAATCGCTGCTGGATATCGACTTCAGCAAGCCGGTATTCGTGCTGGTGGACCGCCTGGCGATCGGGCCGGATCTGCACCAGCGGATAGTGGACACGATCGAGATCTGTTACCGCGAGGCGGGCGAAGTGATCTTCGAAAGCGCATCCGGCGCCGCTGCGCTGCGCTTCAACGAACGTTTTCAGTGCAAGACGTGCCTGATGGAGTTCGTCACCCCGGAACCGATCCTGTTCAGCTTTAATTCGCCGGCAGGGGCGTGCCCGCGCTGCCAGGGCTTCGGAAATACCATCGATTTCGACATGAATCGCGTGATTCCCGATCCCTCGCTCTCACTGGAGGACGGCGCGGTGGATCCGTGGACGAAACCAAAGTATCGCTCCTGGCTGGGCAACTTCAAGAAGAACCGCATCAAGGTACGCATGAATGTGCCGGTCTGCGACCTGACCGCGGCGGAGCGCGAAACGCTGGACGAGTTCATCCGCCGGTTCTTCGATCACCTGGAAAGCAAGAAGTACAAGATGCACGTGCGCGTCTTTCTGAGCAGGTATCGCGGCTACGCGCTGTGTCCGGAGTGCAAGGGCGCGCGCTTGCGCAAGGAAGCGCTCTACGTGCGGGTGAACGGGAAGAATCTGGCCGATGTGGTGCGGATGAATATCGCCGAGGCGCAGGAGTTTTTTCTGTCGCTGGAACTCAGCCCCGAGGAGACGGCGATCGCCGAGAAGATTCTGGTGGAGATCCGCCAGCGGCTGAAGTTCCTGAACGATGTTGGCCTGGAATATCTCACGCTGGATCGACTGGCGAATACGCTGTCGGGCGGCGAGGCGCAGCGCATCCAACTGGCCACGTCTCTGGGCTCGCGCCTGGTGGGCGCCTGCTACGTGCTGGACGAGCCTTCCATCGGACTGCACAGCCGGGACACCGGAAGGCTGATCCGGATTCTGGAGGAACTGCGCGGGCTGGGCAACACGATCGTGGTGGTGGAGCACGATCCCGACGTAATGCGGGCGGCGGACCACATCGTGGATCTGGGTCCGGGGGCGGGCGAGCACGGCGGGGAAATCGTGTTCGAAGGCGGGCTGCCCGCACTGATGGCCGACGGGAACCGCTCGCTGACTTCGCGCTACCTGCGCCGCGAACTGAAGGTTTCGGCGCCGCGCACGCGCCGGGCGGTCGATCCGCGACGGCGTGATGCGCTTTAGCGGCGCGCGCGTGCACAATCTGAAGAACATCGAAGTGGAGATCCCGCTGGGCATGATGGTGGTGGTGACCGGCGTCTCGGGGTCGGGCAAATCGACGCTGGTCCACGACGTAATTTTCCGCTCGCTGGAAGCGCTGCACAAGGCGCGCGACGCGGAAGAGGACCAGACGGTCGGCGAGTGCCGATCCGGAGATGGACGACGCGCCGGGGCCGCAGTTGATGTGCCGCAGGGTGGAGGGCGCGGAGCGGATCACGACGACGGTGATGATCGACCAATCGCCCATCGGGCGCACGCCGCGCTCGAATCCGGTGACTTACATCAAGGCGTTCGACCTGATTCGCGCATTGTTCGCCGCCACGCGCGAATCGGAGAAGCGCGGGTACACGGCGGGCCATTTCTCGTTCAACGTTCCCGGGCGGCCGCTGCGAAGTGTGCCAGGGCGATGGCACGGTGACGGTGGAGATGCAGTTCCTGGCCGACGTGGAACTGATCTGCGAAGAGTGCAAGGGTACGCGCTACAAGAGCGGCATCCTGGAGGTTCGCTACAACAATCTGAATATCCACGAAGTGCTGCAGCTCACGGTACGCGAGGCGATGGACTTTTTCCATGCGGCGCCGCGCCTGGTGCAGCGCCTGAAGGTGCTGGACGATGTGGGGCTGGGCTACCTGCGGCTGGGGCAATCGGCAACAACGCTTTCCGGCGGGCGAGGCGCAGCGCGTCAAGCTGGCGTCGCACCTGGCGACCGCGAGCAACGCGGGGACGCTGTTCATCTGCGACGAGCCGACCACCGGCCTGCACTTCGACGACATCGCGAAACTGCTGGCCACCTTCCAGAGACTGATCGAGAATGGCGGCAGCCTGATCGTGATCGAGCACAATCTGGACGTGATCAAGGCGGCCGACTGGGTGATCGACCTGGGCCCGGAGGGCGGGGCACGCGGGGGGAGCGTGGTGGCCACCGGCACGCCCGAGACGATCGCAGAGGTTACGGAAGGTTACACCGGACGTTATCTGCGCGAGGCGCTGGGAGCGTAGAATCGTAAACAGAGGTCCGCTATGCGACCGATTTCACTGCTTTTATTCTGTTCTGTTTCGTGTGGTGCGCGCCTGCCGGGCTGGAGATTGTCCGGCCGATTGTCGCGCAGAGCGACGGGGGCGTTGCGTCACCGCCCGGATTCGAACATGTGGCGGGGGAGACGCTGTTCTTCAGTTGCCGCGTTGCCGGCTACGCGAAGACTCCGGAGGAGAAGGTTCAACTGGCTTACTCGGTGCAGGCTTTCGATCCGAAGGGCGTGCCGTTGACCGAGATCTACAAGAACGAACTGATGACCGATGTGACGCCGCAGGATAAGGAATGGATGCCGAAGATCACCACCGAAATCCAGATTCCTCCGCTGGTGGGCGCCGGCACTTACAAGATAGTGGTGAAGGTGGAAGATCTGGTGGCCAAGGCTAATGCGGAGCTGAGCGTGCCGTTTGTGGTCCGCAGTAAGACGGTAGAGCCGAGCGACAGCCTGGTGGTGCGGAATTTCCAGTTCTTCCGCGGGGAAGACGACCCCGCGCCACTGATCAACGCGGTCTATCATGGCGGCGATGCAGTGTGGACCAAGTTCGACATCATCGGCTTCAAATACGGCGAGAAGAATCACATAGACGTGAGCTACGTGACCAGCGTGATCGCTCCCAGCGGGAAGGTGCTGTGGACACAGCCCGAACCGGCGGTGGAGCAGAGCGACAGTTTCTATCCCAAGCGCTACGTAGCGGCTACGATGGGTATTACGCTGCTGGCGAAGACCACGCCAGGGGAATACACGATCGCGGTGAAGGTGACGGATGCGGTGGGAAAGCAGACGTACGAGGCGAAACAGACGTTCACAGTGGAGTAACAAGGGGGATTGAAATGAGATTCTTGCAGACGATTGTCGCTATTGCAGCGACTGTGGCGTGCGGCGGTGTGACGTTGTATGCGCAAGCGGCCGCCGCGAAACCGGCGGAGGAAGTGTACAAGAACATCGTCCAGTTGAAGGGCACGCCGGCCGACCAATTGATGCCGGCGATGCAATTCATCTCTTCCTCGCTGGGAGTGCAGTGCGATTTCTGCCACGTGCCGGGCAAGATGGAAGCGGACGATAAGGGCGCGAAGCGGACGGCGCGCGAGATGATGGCGATGCAGGCGGCGATCAACAAGGAATCGTTCCGCGGCCAGTTGCAGGTGACGTGTTACTCCTGCCATCGGGGAGCGCAGCGTCCGGTGAATACGCCGCCGGTGCTGGAGTCGGATGCGGCCGCGCCGCCGGTGACTTCGCGGGCGCCGGTGCAAGGGGCATCGGTGATGACGCCGGACCAGATCATCGAGAAGTACGTGGCCGCGCTTGGCGGGGCCGAGGCGCTCAAGAAGATCACCAGCCGCGTGATGAAGGGGACGATTTTGGTGGGCGGGAGTGAGACGCCGATCGAACTGTTCACCAAAGCGCCGAACAAGCGGATTTCGATCAGCAATGGACAGAGCTACACGGCGTTCGACGGAACGGCGGGCTGGATGGGCAATACCGGTCGTCCGGCGCGCGAAATGTCGGCAGCAGAGGCGGAGGCGGCCGGATTGGACGCGGAGTTCTCGCTGGCATTGCGGCTGAAGGAGATCTTTCCGCAACTTCGCCGCGGGCGGCCGGAGACAATCGCGGGCGTGGAATGCGAGACGCTGAATGCGACGCGGCCTGGCCGGCCTCCGGTGCGGCTGTATTTCGACAAAAACTCCGGGCTTCTGGTGCGCATGGTGCGCTACGCGGAGACGCCGGTGGGCCGCAATGCGACGCAGATCGATTATGCGGACTACCGCGAAATGGACGGGGTGAAGAGCCCGTTCCGCTGGACTCTGGCACGGCCGAACGGGCGCTTCACGATTCAGGTGAAGGAAGCGAAGAATAACGTTTCTATCGAGGACTCGAAATTCAGCAAACCTGCCGGCGATGTGAAATAGATTGAGCGGCATGGCCTTCAATCCGTCGTCCATGTCGAGGGTATTGGTGCGCGCCACCAACTGGCTGGGCGATGCGGTGATGTCGCTGCCCGCGATCCGCGCCATCCGGGGGGTGTTTCCGCACGCACATCTGGCGGTGCTGGCGCGCCCGTCGGTGGCGGATCTCTATGCGCGCGAGACGGCTATCGACCGGGTGATTGCGTACCCGGCGATGAAGGGATTGAGCGCCCGGCGCGAGTTTGCCGCCCGTCTGCGGGCACAGCGCTTCGACGGCGCAATCCTGCTGCAGAACGCGTTCGATGCCGCGCTGATCGTGTGGCTGGCGGGCATCCCCGAGCGCATCGGATACCGGCGCGACGGGCGCGGGCTGCTGTTGACGCGCGCGATCGAGGTGCCGCGAGCCGGGCGACATTCCGCGGCACGAACGCTTTTACTATCTGGAACTTTTGCGGCGCGCGGGCTTGATCGAACGGTTTCCGGAGAGCGACGGCCATCCGGCTGGACGGAATCGGCGAGGCGCGCGAGGCGGGCGCCGCGCATCTGAACGCGATGGGAATCGACGGGTCCGGTGATCGGCATCAGTCCGGGCGCGGCGTACGGGAACGCCAAGCGCTGGCTGCCGGAACGATTCGCGGAGAGCGGACGGCAGTTGGCCGGTGCGATGGAGGCTTCGGTGCTGGTGTTCGGCGTCGGCGGCGGAACGCGCGCTGTGCGAGACCGTGGCGGATCGGCTGCGCCGGGCGGGAATCGACGCGTGCGCAACGTGGCGGGCGAGACAAGCCTGCGGGAGTTCATCGACCTGGCGGCGGCCTGCCGCGTCTTTCTGACCAACGATTCGGGCGCGATGCACGTGGCCTCGGCGCTCGGCGTGCCGACGGTGGCAGTCTTCGGCGCCACCGACGATACGACGACCGGCCCGACCGGACCGCTGGCGCGCGTGGTCCGCGAGCATGCCGAGTGCAGCCCGTGCCTGCTGCGCGAGTGCCCGATCGATCACCGCTGCATGACGCGTGTGGCAGGTTGCGCGCGTCACCGCGGCGGCCTCGCTGCTGCGTGGGCGAAACGGAAAAGCGAATGGATACACGAACCAAAATCGTGAGCGCGGAGGGAGCGCCGCGCGCTTGCACCGTGGTCACCGGCACCTTCGACGTGGTGATTGCCGAAGACGCCCGGGAGCTGGCCGGAATCCGCTCGAAGTACCCGGAGCGGCCGCTCTCTGGTGGTGATTCTGCCGCTTGCCGGGGAGCTATTGCCGCAGCGCGCGCGCGCCGAATTGGTAGCGGCGCTACGCATGGTAGACTACGTGGTGATTGCCGATGATGCCGCCCCGGATGCGCTGCTCGCCTCGCTCGAACCAGCGCAATTGGTGCGTCTGGAAGAGGTCCACGCGGCGCGCAAACGGCAGTTGATGGAGCATGTTCAACGCCGGCAAACCAACTAGCCGCCGCATCCTGGTGGTGCGACTCGGCGCCATGGGCGACATCATCCACACGCTGCCCGCGGTGGCGTGGCTCAAGCAGAGTCAACCCGGCGCGCACCTCACTTGGCTGGTGGAGCCGCGTTGGGCGCCGCTGCTGGAAGGCAATCCGTACGTGGATCGCGTGGTGCTATTGCGCCGGCAGAGCCTTGCGGGCCTGATGGAGACGCGGCGCGAACTGCGCACCGCGCCGTACGATTTCGCGGTGGATTTTCAGGGCCTGCTGAAATCCGCGCATCGCGGCCAGCGCCGCCGAGTCCCGGAGCGGCTCTTCGGCTTCCACCAATCGCAGCTCCGCGAGCGCCTTGCCGCGAGTGTTCTACTCCGACAAGACGCTTGAGCCGCTCGACGCACGTGGTGGACCGGAACCTGGAACTGGCGGCGGCGTGCGGCGGCGGCGGCATGCGACCGGCCAAGCGGCTGTTCCCGCTGCCACCCGGGCGCCCCGAAGGCGAACTGCCGCCGGGCGATTTCGTGCTCGCCTCTCCGCTGGCCGGATGGGGGTCCAAGCAGTGGCCGATGGACCACTATCGCGCACTGGCCGGCACGGCTGCGCAGCGAACTCGGCATTCCGCTGGTGCTCGACGGGCCGCCGGGCGCGGATTTCGCGGTGGCGGAGGCGCGGTGCCGCACCACTCGAGCCTGCCCGGATTGATCCACGCCACACGGCGCGCCGCGGCCGTCGTCGGCGTGGATAGCGGCCCGCTGCATCTGGCGGCCGCGCTCGGCAAACCCGGCGTGGCCATCTTCGGCCCCACCGATCCGGCGCGCAACGGCCCCTACGGCGATTCGATTCGCGTGCTGCGGACGCGTCGCGGCCGCACCACTTACAAGCGCGGCGCGGCGATCGACTCGAGCATGCAGAAGATCTCTCCGGACGAAGTTTTCGACCTGCTACGCACCGTGATCGGCACGCGCCGCCATCCGGCGGAAAGCCTGGCCGAATGATCATTTTTCCCAAGCCTTATGCCGACGCGGTGGCGCGGCTGCGCGTGCCCGAGCGGCTTCCTGATCGTGGTCGTCTTTGCCTGGTTCTCGCGTCCGACGCCGCTCTCGATGGCCGTCGGAGTGCCGATCTCGCTGCTCGGCCTGGCGCTGCGCGCCTGGGCGGCCGGCTGCCTGGCGAAGAATCGGGAACTGGCCACCGGCGGCCCGTATGCGTACACGCGGAATCCGCTGTATATCGGCACGCTGCTGGTGGCGGCCGGGCTGGCGGCCGCGTCGCGAAGCCCCGGCCTGGCTTTGCTGTTCGCGGCGTGTCTTCCTGCTGGTCTATCTGCCGGTGATCCAGAACGAGGAGCAACACCTGCGCAAGATTTTTCCGGAATACGCCGCTTATGCCGAGCGGGTGCCGGCGCTGCTTCCAAGAATTCCGGCATTTCGCGAAAAAAGTTCGAATCCTTTTCGCCCGCAACTTTATCTAACGAACCAGGAATATCAAGCCGGTCTGGGATTCCTGGCCGGGATGCTGTTTCTCCTTTGGAAAATGCTGGGTTAAGAGCCTGCACTCTCAGGGCAAGCCATAACGGCTTGCCCTTAATTTTTGTAATTAGGGATGCGGCTCGGGAACGGCAGCGCCAACCATGACTTAGAATTGTTTCACATGAATGGCCGACTCGCGCTTCTTGTCTCCGCCGCGCTGGCGCTTGCCGCGTGCAGCCGCGAGCAGCCCGCGGTGGACCCACAGCTCGCCGCGGCGATCTGCCGGGATCAAGGCGATCGACAATCACGCGCACCCAGTGCTGGCGGCGGCGGGGGACCGGGAGTTCGACGCGCTGCCGGTGGACAACATGGAGCCGCAGTCCGACCCGGTGGCTACACGTCCCGGCGCCTTCCGGACGCCGTTCACCGCCGAATCCAAGGCGGCCGCAAAGCGGCGAACACGGGGATGGATATCCCGCGTGGGTACTGGATCAGATGGGCATGGAGATCATGCTGGCCAACCGTGTGGCGATGGGAACGTCGGTGCAGCCGCCGCGATTCCGCTGGGTGCCTTATGCCGACGCGCTGATTTTCCCGTTGGACAATTCGCATCTGGCGGCGAAGAATTCCGACCGCAAGGCGTTCTTCGCGCTGGAAGATAAGCTGCGCGCGCGGTACCTGAACGAAGCTGGCCTGAGCGCGATGCCTGACGACGCTCGCCGAGTATCTGTCGCGCGTGGTCACGCCGACGCTGGAGCGCCACAAGCGAGGTGGAGCGGTGGCCGAGAAGTTCGAGGCGGCCTATCTGCGCTCGCTGGCATTCGACGCGGCCGACGTGGCAGAGGCGGAGCGTGTGTACCGCCTGGGCGCGCCCTCGGATGCCGAATACAAGGTGCTGCAGGATTATCTGTTCCGCTACGTCGCGGCGGAGTGCGGACGGCTCGGCATGGCGGTCCACCTGCACACGATGGCGGGTGCGGGCGGGTATTTCGACGTGGCGGGCGCCAATCCGTTGAATCTGGAATCTGTGCTGAACGACCCTGGGCTGCGCAAAACGAAATTCGTGATGGTGCATGGCGGCTGGCCGTTCACGCGGGAGATCACGCCGCTGCTGGAAAAGCCCAATGCGTATCTTGATTTTTCGGGGCAGTCCCTTACGCTCTCGCCCGCAACACTCGCCGGGATTCTGCGCGAGTGGCTGGAACACGTTCCGGAGAAGGTCATGTTCGCCACGGATGCCTATCCGTACTCCAACGAAATGGGGTGGGAGGAGGGCGGCTGGGTAGCGGCGCACAATGGGCGCGAGGCTTTGGGGCGCGCGCTTACCGGCATGGTGCGCGACGGCGAGCATCACGCAGACTCGCGCCGTGGAACTGGCGCGGATGGTGTTGCGAGAAAATGCGCGGGCGTTGTATGGCTTCTAGGTTCTTCGTGTATTCTGAATTCACCCCGGACAAAGGAGGACCTATGCGTCTCATATTCGCCTTTCTGCGCCCTCACGGCCATCCTGGCCGCGGCGGACGAACCGCTCCTGCTGCAGAAGCCGACCCTGAGCAAGACCCACATCGTATTCGCCTATGCCGGCGATCTGTGGAGCGTCCCGCGCGAAGGCGGCGACGCCTCGCGCCTGACCAGCGGCGCCGGCATCGAAACCGACCCGGCTTTCTCGCCCGACGGCACCCTCGTCGCCTTTACCGGCGAATACGACGGCAACGTGGATGTCTTTGTCATGCCCGCTTCCGGCGGCGTTCCGAAGCGGCTCACCTGGCACCCGTCCGCCGATACGCGTGCTCGGCTGGACCCCGGACGGCAAGCGGATCCTCTTCAGTTCGGCGCGATTCGTCGTACTCGCGCTTCGGCGAGATTGTTCACGTGTCCCGGTGAAGGCGGCGTGGAAGAGAAGCTTCCGCTGCCGACCGGGTACCAGGCGTCCATGTCTCCGGACGGCCAGTCGATCGCCTACGAGCCCACCGGCAAGGCGTTCACGATGTGGAAGCGATATCGCGGCGGCCAGACTGCGCGCATCTGGCTGGCGCGCCTCTCCGACAGCACGTCACGAAGGTGCCCGCGCACGAATTCGAACGACTTCAACCCGATGTGGGCCGGCGACCGGGTCTTCTTCCTCTCCGACCGCAACGGGCCGGTCACTCTGTTCTCTTACGACATGAAAGCAAGGCTGTGCGCGAGGCCGTCGCCAATCAGGGCCTGGACCTGAAGTCGGCCTCGCTCGGCCCGGATGCCATCGTCTACGAGCAGTTCGGCGCCATCTCTCTTTACGACCTGAAGTCGGGCAAGACCAGGCCGGTCGCCGATCAAGCGTGCAGGGCGATATGCCGGAATTGCGCAGCGAAACTGGTGGATGTGGGCCGGCGGCTGGCTTCGCCGGCGGTCTCGCCGACCGGCGTTCGCGCGGTCTTTACGGCGCGCGGCGAGGTCATCACGCGTCCCGGCGGAGAAGGGCGACGCCCGCAACCTTACGAATACGCCGGGCGTGATGGAGCGCGAGCCCGCAGTGGTCGCCCGACGGCAAGAGCATCGCCTATCTCTCCGATGAGTCGGGCGAATACGCGCTGCATATCCGTCCGCAGAGCGGCGGCGCGAGAAGTTACTAAGATCGCGCTGAAGCCTGGTTTCTACCGCTCCCCGAAGTATTCGCCGGACAGTAAGAAGGTGGCGCTGGTGGATAGCTTCGCCCGCCTGTCCTATGTCGACCTGGAGACCTCGAAAGCACGTCGAGGTGGCCCAGGATACCTACCAGATGCGCAACGGCGATATTACCGGCGCATGGTCGCCGGACAGTAAGTGGCTGGCATATTCGAAGGTATTGCCCAACGCGCTGAGCGCGATTCACCTTTATTCGCTCGCCGACGCCAAATCCACCCAGATCACCGACGGCTTGAGCGACGCCACCAATCCGGTCTTCGACAAGGACGGCAAGTACCTCTACTTCACCGCCAGCACCAATTCCGGCGAAGCCTCGGCGCTGGATATCCACGCCGTGGGCCGAACGTCCACCAGTTCTGTCTACCTCGTGGTTCTGGACAAGACCCTAACCCTCTCCCTTCGCGCCCGAAAGTGACGAGGAGAAGCCTGCCGACGACAAGAAGCCCGGCGATGGCCCAGCCGATGCTGCCGCGAAACCGGCCGACGCCGGCCAAGCCGAAGCCCGGCCGCACCGGACGTCAAGATCGATCTGGAAGGCATCGACCAGCGCATTCTCTCCGTGCCCATGCCGCCGCGGCGCTACACGGCGCTGCATGTGGCGAAGGCGGGCACGCTGCTGGCGCTGGAAGCGGCGTCCGGCGCCGGACGCGGCGCGCTGTCCAGGCATGATGGTTCACCGCTACGACCTGAAGGCGCGCAAGAGCGACGTGCCGCTCACGCGGCGTCACCAGTTTCCAGATGTCGGCCAACGGCGAGAAGGCACTGTACCGGCAGGGTGAGAACTGGATGATCGCGGCCCTGCGTCCCATGGCCACCGGACCGGGTGGTGCGGCGCCTGCCGCCGGCGCCGCCCCCGGCCGGCGAGGGCGGGCGCACTGAAGACCGCGCGGGATCGAAGTGCGGGTGGACCCGGACGAGGAATGGAAGCAGATGTACCGCGAGGCGTGGCGCGTGGAACGCGATTGGTTCTACGACCGCAATCTTCACGGCCTGGATGTGAAGGAAGCCGAGAAGAAATACGAGCCCTACCTGCGCAACATAGCTTCGCGCAACGACCTGACTTACCTGTTCCAGGAGATGCTGGGCAACATGACGGTCAGCCACATGGGCACCGGCGGCGGCGATACGCCGGAAGTGAAGCGCGTGCAGACCGGGCTGTTGGGCGCCGATTACGAGGTCGCCAACGGCAGATACCGCATCAGCCAAGGTCTACAACGGCGAGAACTGGAATCCGCAACTTCGCGCGCCGCTCACCCAGCCCGGAGTGAACGTGAAAGCCGGCGAGTACCTGCTGGCGGTGAACGGCCGCGAGGTACATCCGCCGGAGAACGTGTACAGCTTCTTCGAAGGCATGGCCAATAAATCGGTGTTATTCGCGTAGGTGCGGACGCCGAGCGGCGCCGGGTCGCGCGAAGTAACGGTGGTGCCGGTGCGCGGACGAGGGCCGCCTGCGCAATCTGGCGTGGATCGAGGAGAACCGCCGCAAGGTGGATCAGATGACCGGCGGGAAGGTGGCCTACATCTACATGCCCGATACGGCCAACGGCGGGCTGACCGCGTTCAATCGCTACTTCTACGCGCAGATCGGCAAGCAGGCCGCCATCGTGGACGAGCGGTTTAACGCGCGGCGGACTGCTGGCCACGGACATCGCCGAGATCCTGAATCGCAAGCCGATGAGCGCGGCGGCCAACCGGGTGGGCAGCGAACTGGTGCAGCCGCAGGGCATCTTCGGTCCGAAGGTGATGATCATCAACGAGCGCGCCGGCTCGGGCGGCGACGCCATGCCCTGGTACTTCAAGCGCGCCGGCGTGGGCAAGCTGATCGGAACGCGCACCTGGGGAGGCCTGGTGGGAATGGCGGGCGGCCCGCCCCTGATGGATGGAGGCTTCGTCGGGCGCGCCGAGTTCCGGGATCTACAATCCGCTGACCGGCGAGTGGGAGGTGGAGAATATCGGCGTGGCGCCGGATATCGAGGTGGAGCAGGACCCGGCGCTGGTCCGCAAGGGACGCGACCCGCAATTGGAAAAGGCCGTCGAGGTGGCGCTGGAGGAACTCAAGAAGAATCCTCCGCCGGTGCTGCGCCGTCCGGCGTTTCCGAATTACAACAAGACTACTACGAAATAGCGGGCTGGCTGGCGATCACTCCGGCAGGTGCAGCTCGATGTTCTGCCGGCGATTGAGGTCGCGGGTGAGGGCGCGGTCCACCAGGTCCATGCGGACGATCATATGGACTCCTTGCAGGGTGGTGTAGTTCAGCATGCGTCCGTCCACAAAGTAGGAGCTCGCGGTGTTGATGGTTTTGTCCTTCAGCGCGATCAGGAAGAGAGTGGCGGGCATTGATGCTTCCTGCGTCGCGGGCTTCACAAGCACGGCGGATTGAGCGGCATGAACCGCTTGCTGGCGTTCGACGACCGCACCGATCAGTTGTGCGTTGGCTACCGCCTGCCCGGCAGCGATGATCGCGGACTCATAGTCGCCTTCGAAACTTGCCCTGCGCATGATCGCGCGGACCACGCCTTGGATTTCCTTCAATTCGGTCAGCGCGGGGTCGACGTAGGTCCGTTCGCCCGGGGGAGGCGGGCCGGTGAAACGATAGTTTTGCATCAACCAGGCGTCGTGATTCGGCCTGAGTTGGGCCGGGGAAATCCCGATTGCCAGGGTGAGGAAGATAGCAGCAACGGCGCACCGGATGCAAGCCTGGGACATGCACAAACCTCCCACAAGGTATGATGCGAGGTGCGGCCCTCGGATTGAGAGAATTGGGATTCGCGTTGGGGCTAAATCATGCTTTCGCGGAGACAATCGCTGAAGGGGTTCGCGGCAGCCGTGGCAGTACCGGCGGCCGCGCTGCCGGCGCATCGCGAGACGGGGCCGGCGATCCGCCTGGTGGTGCTCGATGTGGGCGGCACCATCGTGCAGGATCGTGGGGACATTCCGGAAGCACTGCGCAGCGCGTTGGGTCATCACGGCGTGGCGTCTACCGCGGCAGAGATCGGGCGGCAGCGCGGGGCATCCAAGCGCGAGGTGGTCCGCTATTTCGTCGACCGGCAGAAGCTGCCGGAGAGTGCGGACCGCCAGAAACTGGCGGCCACGATTTACGACGAGTTTCGCTCGAACCTCATTTCCATTTACCAGTCCGTGCCGCCGATCGCCGGCGCGGAGGATGCGATCCGCCAACTTCGTTCGGACGGGTATCTCGTTGCCACCAGCACTGGCTTCGATCGGGCGATTACGATGTCGATCTTCCGGCGTCTCGGCTGGGAGCAGTACTTTGCCGCCGTGATTACGAGCGACGATGTGACGCAGGGACGGCCCTCGCCATTCATGCTGTTTCACGCCATGGAGGCGGCGCGCGTCAACAGCGTGGCGGAGGTGGTCGCCGTGGGCGATACTCCACTCGACCTGCAGGCGGGATCCAACGCCGGATTGCGAGGCGTAGTGGGTGTCACTTCGGGGGCCTCCACCGCGGAGAATCTGCTCCGCGAGCCGCACACTCACATTCTGGCGAGCGTGGCGAATCTCCCGGCATTGCTGGCGTCGAATTTCTGATCTCAAAAGAAGACTCGTCAGAACAAACCGCGGGCTGATTCCGGCTCGGTAACTGCCATCCGCGCCCGGTTCACCGGCGTAGCGTGGCGGCCTCAAAGAGCCATTGACTTTATCGTTCGAAATTATATAATTTAACGCTAACTGACCTCCAGAGGAGAAGTATGCGAAGACCAGCCAGTTTCCAGCGCGTTGGCATCAACCCGCTTGCCACGCTTTTCGCTTGCCTGCTCATCCTGCATGCAACATCGCTTGCACAAACCCCCAACGCCGTAGTGACCGGGACCGTCGTGGATTCCACCGGCGGTGCCGTCCCTGAGGCGACAGTGACCGTGGTAAACCAGGCCACGAACATTCGCAGCCAAAAAAGGACCGCCGGGGATGGCACTTTCACGATTCTGAACCTTCTACCGGGCGACTACGTGCTTACCGTCGAGAAAGAAGGTTTCAAGAAAGCCGCCCTCCCGCTATTCAAGCTGGACGTCAACCAGACGTTGACCCAGGCCATCACGCTCTCGGTCGGTTCTTCGACGGAGACGGTGACGATCAGCGCCGATGCCGTCGACGTGATGGTTCAGCGATCATCCACTGAATTGGGCACCACGATCAGCGAAGCCATGGTGCATGAGTTGCCCATGAACGGCCGCAATTTCAGCGAACTGCTGATCCTGCAGCCCGGAGTCAATCCGATGGACACGTCGCAGGGCAACTCCTCGGGCCGCACCAACGCCGGCGGCGCCGATGGAGGCAACATCGCGATACCGGGTTCTACCATTTTCAAGGTTTCGGTGAACGGCCAGGGCAACCGGTCCAACGCATACTATATGGATGGCATCGTCAATACCGACGACCGCGGCGGCGGCTGGAGCGTCCCGCCCATCGCCGACACCATTCAGGAGCTCAAAGTCCAGTCGCACAACAACGACGTCCAGTACGCGAACGTGCTCGGCGCGGCGGTAAACATTGTAACCAAGAGCGGCACCAACACTTTTCACGGTTCCGCATGGGAATTTGCGCGCAGCCAGATCTTCGATGCTCGCAACCCGTTTACCGGCTTCTGCACCGCGGCGCTGTGTTCCACGTTGGCCAACCAACTGAACGGCCAGGTGGCCTCGGGCACGCAGACCGCGGCGGGCGCGGCAGCCATCCTCTCCGGCACGCCGGTGTCGCCCATCGGCTATTCGCAGCACGAGTTTGGCGGCACGTTCGGCGGCCCCATCATTAAGAACAAAACATTCTTCTACGCGGCGTACGAAGGTTGGCGCTATTCTGTCCCGACGAATACGTTCGCCATCGTTCCCACACCCGAGGAGCTGAGCGGCGACTTCACGGGCAAAGTGAGCCCGGAACTGATCGGCGCCGTGAACTCCACGAAGACCGGCATCACTCCGAACAGCATCTTCAACCCGTTCGCCGAGTCCGGCGCGAATGCGGCCGTGCCGTTCACTTGCGATCCAACCGGAAATCCCATGCCCCTTCAGAATCCGGCCGCGGCATTTGGCGCGCCGGGGTATGGCATCCAGACGGTCGGCGGCGCTCCCTGCAACAAGCTTCCCGCGGGGCTGATCGACAAGAAATTAGTGAGCGTCATCCAGGCCTACACCGGGCCGCAAGCCAAGAACTGCGCTTTTACTCCCAACTATGTCTCCGCCGTGTATAACTGTCTGGATTCGCGCAACACCGTCAACAACGCCAATAACTGGGACTTCCGGGTGGACCATCACTTCAGCGACAGGAACGTCGTGTTCGCGCGGGCCTACATGATGTGGAACCAGAACAACGGAATTGTGGCGGGAACCTCCTCCATTACGCCGAGTCCTTTCCACGTGTGGAATATCGGCGGCGCCTGGGACCACATCTTTACCCCCAACCTGGTGCTGTCATTGCGCGGCGGCATCAACTCGCGTCCGGCGACAGTCAACCCCACCAATTCGCTGGGATTGAAACCGTTGACCGATGCCGGCTACAGCAATCTCGACCCGACCTCCGGCTTCTTCCTGAATGTGGGAGGCTACATCGGCTCCGCCAACAACGGCATCGGCAACGTGGGGCCGCAATTGCGCGCCAATCCCGAACACAATATCAATACCTCCCTGGCCTGGCTGCGTGGCAAGCATAACCTCTCGTTCGGTGGATCCTGGCTATACGAAGATCGGACCGAGATCAATACCTACGAGACCTTCGTGTCTTCCACTACCCAGACGTGTCCAACCAACGCGTCGGGGAGCTTCGCGTGCAGCGCCGGTCAAGGCAACGGGTTGGCGTCCATGCTACTCGACGTGCCGAGCGCGCTGACCGTCACCTTGCCCACCTATTCCAATCCGCACGTCGTCATGCAGCCCTTCGGCTTCTTCGCCCAGGACGAATGGCACGTGAAACCCAATCTGACGATTACCCTCGGGCTGCGCTATGATTACGATCCCGCGGTGAGTCTGTCGGTCGGCAACGGCCAGACGATCAACGCACTGGACCTGCCCGGACAGCGGTACGTGATCGGTGCGGCGCAAAGCAACGCGTACACTACCGGCTGCGGTTCGCCGCAGGCTCCGCCCTGCGTGCCGGGCGGGCTGAATTCCAACAACCCGGCATTCACCGTTACGTCGGGCGGCGTCACGTACAACACGCTCAACAACATCGTCTTTTCGAACAGCCAACCGGCCCTGAAAGCGATCAAGGACAATTTCGGACCGAGGCTGGGCATCGCCTGGGGGTTCGCGCCGAAAACAGTTATGCGCGCGGGCTACGGCATCTTCTACGATCCCATCGCCTATCGCAGCCAGTACGCGGAAAACACGATTCAGGGATCCATCTGGCCCTGGACGCGCGGCGTCTCCGCCACGCTGAACAACGCGCCCGCGGGCACGGCTCCCACGCCCACGGTGGCCCCGATCTGCGCCAGTGCGGCCGCGTGCGGGCCATATGGCGGATACGGCACTTCCTACCTGCCCAGCCTGGTGGGAACCAACCCGATCATCGTGGCGCCGACACCTTGGGGCTCCACCTTCGGCGGTTACACCAACGCCCCCGATTACAGCGACCCGCGGTCGCAACAGTGGAACTTTCAAATTGAACGGCAGTTGACGCACACCAGCATGGCGTCCATCGGCTACGTCGGCTCCCACACGCAGCGGCTCGACTGGTGCTGCAAGGCGAACTACCCGCAAGGCGGGCCGTTCTGCCAGAACAACCCGGCGCAGGGCTTCACCTGCCCAACCACGCCGCAGACGCCGGCCCAAATCAACGCGAGGCAGTATATGCCCTTCGCGGCGCAGGGCTGGAACTTCTCGGAATCCACCGGTTTCTCCACGTTCCACGCGCTGGAGGCTCAATATCAGCAGCGCCTGTCGCACGGCCTGGAAACGCTGGTGGCGTTCACATGGGAGAAGTGCCTGGCGAATACGAACGGCGACTTTGGCGCCGAGAATGGCTCCGAGGGTAACCCGGTCGAGTATTACTTCGCTCCGGGTTTGGCGAAGGGGGTCTGCTCCTTCGACATTCCCAAAATCTTCACGGTGACCGCCATTTATAAGTTGCCGTTCGGGCACGGCATGCATTACCTGAATCACGGCGTGCTTTCGACGATTCTCGGGAACTGGCAGACCACCTACACGTTCCTGGCGCGCAGCGGCAAAGCGTTCAACCCAACCTGGGGCGGCGCCAGCAACATCTGCGCCTCGCCCACTGCAACGGGTTGCGTGCCCGTAGCGATCGCTGGCCTGGCGCCGAACAGCAACGACCCGGCCAACCTCTCGAACGCCGGCGGTTCCATTACCGGATACAGCCGTCCGAGCATTGTCAGTGGCTGCCAGTTGATTCCCGGCAATCAAACGGTCGGCCAGTGGTACAACCCGGCCTGTTTCGTGAGTCCGGCGTCACCGGCGGTGGGCCCCGGTTACGGCTTCGGCAATGCTTCGGTAGGCGGGATGCGGTCCATGCAGTTCTGGAACCTCGATGTCGCGCTGGTGAAGAACATCTTTGTCACCGAGGCGAAACAGCTCCAATTCAGGGCAGAGGGATACAACGTTCTGAATCACATGGTGCTGGATGTGCCGGGCACGTCGATTGCGCCATCCTATTCGGGCGGCACAGTCGCCTACGGCACGGCCGGAGTGGTCAGCAACATCGCCAATACGCCGCGGTCTTTGCAACTGGCGTTGAAGTTCATGTTCTGAACCAGCAAGCTGAAGCTGCATGATCCCGCATCGGGTTCGCGGACCGCGTGATATACAGATTCCCTGACGAAGCAAAAAAATGGGTAGTGAGTCCATTTGGAGACTCACTACCCTGAAATTATGTTGCCGGCGACAGATTCCCGCTCTTGCGCCGGTGGGGTGTTTGCAGTTTAGCTCGCGGAGGTGTTCGCCGCGGCGAGCTGGCTGTTAGTGCTGGACCAGATGCCCTTGATGCTGCCACCGGCGCCGATGAAGAGGGCGGCGGAAGCCAACGCGACAAATGCCATCAATAGGGTGTACTCAATCAAGTCCTGTCCTTGCTCGTCATTGCAGAAGTTATGGATGGTGTTCAAGTTCGATCTCCTTTAATTGTGTAGTTCTTAATTCCAGCGAGGGCCCTGTCAAGCTCGTAATGAATTATCACTTCCGCAGACGGCAAATCATAGAGACTTTGGTTATGGGCAGGGGCCAATTTGGCGTACTGCCGGTACCACGGGAGTAGGATCCCCGGGTTACCGCTGGCTCTTTTCGCCCGCGGTGACTTTGGTGTTGAATTCCGCCGATTTGTTCCGGGGGACGGTCAGCGATTTCCACTGATCGCTTCGAAAATGCTTGGCCAGCATCACGATCTGCCCGATGTGGTACGGATAGTGGGCGAGTTGCCGATTGACAGCTTGCATCACGGAGTGGTTCTCGCCGCGGATGGTTACGGTGCGTAGCAGATCGGGTTCGCTCAAGGGTCCCAGTGCGCGCCAGACGCAATCCCAACCCTCCTCCCACAGCTTCATCAGCTCCGCGCGAGTGGCGGGCGGCTGGACGAACTCGGTGTCTCGTTGGCGGTCCGGCTTCTCGCCATCGGTGGTGAGGAACTCCGTCCACCGCGATCGCATGTTGCCAGCCATGTGTTTGACGACCAGGGCGATGGAATTCATCTCGCCGTCCAGCGTGGTAGTGAGCTCGGCATCGGAGACCTGCGCCATCGCGTCTTCGCCCAGCTTTTTGTAATAGCGAAAGAGAGAAAGGGAATCTTCCAGGTGGTTGGTGGTGAATTGGAGTGCCATGCCTCCATTATTTCTCTTTCTCGCGGGAGCAGGACGCGGGGTCCGAAGGAGACGGGCGATCCAACAGCCCTTGGAGCGGAAGTCCGGCGTGTGCGAATTCGGAATTGAGCCGCTCCCGGAACACTTCCCAATGCTACGTTCCGGAAGCACAGGACTACAACAGTTGGGGCAGAGATTTGCCCCACATTCGGACGTTCGGAGTGGGCCGCGCGGCGGTTGCTACAATGAGATTTCCATCACATGCTTGACGAATCCATACAGGAACTGGCGTCGCGTTCCCTTGCGCGGATCGCTGCCGCTACGTCCGCCGAGGAACTGGAAGCGGTGCGAGTTGAAGCGGTGGGGCGCAAGGGCGCGCTGGCGGAAATCAGCAAGGGCATGGGCAAGCTCTCGCCCGAAGAGCGCAAACGCATCGGCCAGGTGCTGAACGCCGCCAAGCAGCAGCTGGAAGACCGCGCTCGACGCACGGAAGCAGGAATTCGATGAAGCCGCGCTGCGCGCGCGGCTGGATGCCGAGTGGGTGGATCTCACCGCTGCCCGCGCCCGGTCCGCGGCGCGGCCATCTGCATCCCATCACGCGCATCCAGCGGGAACTCGAAGAGCTGTTCGTCTCGCTGGGATTCGCCGTGCTGGACGGTCCCGAAGTGGAGACCGAATACTACAATTTCGACGCGCTGAATATTCCGCCGGACCATCCGGCGCGCGACATGCAGGACACCTTCTGGCTGGATGGCGGCAATCTGCTGCGCACGCACACCTCGCCGGTGCAGGTGCGCGGCATGGAGCGCCTGGGGCCGCCGCTGCGCATGATCGCGCCGGGCCGCGTGTTCCGCAACGAGAGCGTGGATGCGAGCCACGAGCACACGTTTTATCAGCTCGAAGGCATGATGATCGATCGCGACGTTTCGGTGGCGCACCTGCTGTATTTCATGAAGACGCTGCTGACGGCGATTTTCCAGCGCGACGTGACGGTGCGGCTGCGTCCGGGCTACTTTCCGTTCGTCGAGCCGGGTTTCGAACTCGATATACAGTGCCTGATTTGCGGCGGGCCGGGCTGCCCGGTCTGCAAACAGAGCGGCTGGGTGGAACTGCTGCCGTGCGGGCTGGTGAATCCGAATGTGCTGCGCATCAGCGGCATCGATCCGGAGCAATGGGGCGGTTTCGCCTTCGGTCTCGGCCTCACGCGCCTGGTGATGATGCGCTACGGCATCGACGATATACGCCACTTGCAAGGCGGCGATCTGCGTTTCCTGGAGCAGTTCTAACCGTGAAATTCTCCTATAACTGGATTCGTGAAATGGTCCCCGGCCTGACTGCACCCAGCCGGCCCGCTGGAGCGGCTGATCACCATGAAGACCGCGGAGTGCGAGGGGATCGAGGAGACCGGCGCGCTGTTGGGCGGAGGCGTGCGCGGCGCGTGTGGAATCGGTGGAGCCCATTGCCGGGAGCCACAATGTGAAGGCCGTGGTGGATGCCGGCGCACTGGGCAGGAAGACGGTGGTCTGCGGCGCGCCCAACTGCCGCCCGGGACTGCTGACGGCATACGTCCCGCTCGGCAAGAAGGTGGTCAACGGCGTAGAGAGCGACGGCATGCTGGCGAGCGGCGCGGAACTCGGGATCAATCGCGATCACGAAGGGATTGTCGAACTGGGGTCGCTCGACGGCTGCGCGCCCGATCGCGTCATCGAGATCGACAACAAGAGCATCACGCACCGTCCCGATCTGTGGGGACATCACGGCATGGCGCGCGAAGTGGCGGCGATTCTCGGATTGGAACTGACGCGATCCGGCGCAGGCTCGATCTTCTGCCGCAAGGTCCCGCGGCCATCCAGGTACAGATCGAGGACTTCGACCTGTGCCCGCGGTATAGCGCGCTGGTTTTCGAAAACGTGACGGTGCAGCCTTCGCCGTTGTGGCTGCAATACCGGCTGACCGCGATCGGGCTGAACCCGATCAACAACATCGTCGATATGACGAACTTCGTGATGGCGGAACTGGCGCAGCCGATGCACGCCTTCGATGCGGACCTGCTGCACGGGGACACGATCTTCGTGCGTCCGGCGAAGGCCGGCGAGCGATTCCGCGCGCTGAACGACGAAGAGTACACGCTCGACGCCTCGAACCTGGTGATCGCCGATGCGGCGGGCGCGATCGCGCTGGCCGGCGTGATCGGCGGCGGCGATAGCGCGATCAGCGCGAAGACTACGCGCGTGGTGCTGGAGAGCGCGAATTTCCAGGCGTCGTCGATTCGCAAGACGTCGTCCGCCGTCAAGCTGCGCACCGACGCCAGCATGCGCTTCGAGAAGGCGCAGGACCCGGTGAACACGGTGCGCGGCCTGGCGCGCGCGGTCGAGCTGCTGCGCGAGATTTCGCCCGGCATCCGCCTGGTGGGCGGCGTGGCCGATCCGGATGCGCGAGATGACGGCGCCGCCCGCCGATCGAGCTGTCGCTGGCCTGGCTGGAGCGCAAGCTGGGCCGCGAAGATCGAGCCCGCGGAGGTGCGCGCGCATTCTGGAGAGCCTGGCGTTCGGCGTGACCGAGGTGCAGCCCGGCGTGTTCTTCGGTGACCGTGCCGAGCTGGCGCGCCACCAAGGACGTCGCCATCAAGGACGATCTGGTGGAAGAGGTCGGGCCGCATGGTGGGCTACGATTCGATCACGCCGCAGGCGCCGCTGGTGCCGGCCGCGGTGCCGCCCGGCAATCCGCGCGCGCCGCTTCCAGCACGACGTGCGCAATCTTTTCGTGGACAACGGGTTCACCGAGGTCTACAACTACAGTTTCCTGAGCGAGGAAGCGGTGCGCGCGTTCGGGTTCGATCCGGCGGCGCACATCCGCGTGCTGAATCCGATCGCCAGCAATCAGGAATTGATGCGCGCCATCGCTGCTGCCGGGCATCTGGCGGAACATCACGGAGAACGCCAAGCATCGCGAGAGCTTCCGCCTGTTCGAAATCGGCCTGGAGATCCACCGGCAGGCACGGAGGGACTGCCGGACGAGATTCCGCACCTGGTGGCGGCGCTCTACGACCGGCAGGACGGCGGCATCTTCGAACTGAAGCGCGTGGCCGAGTGCCTGATGCCGGGCGCGCGAGACGCGTGCCCGCCGGAGGCGCGCGGCTACGAGCATCCGGCGCGCGCGGCGGAGATCCAATGGAAGGGCGCGGTGGCCGGGCGGCTGTTCGAACTGCACCCGCGGTTCGTGGAGAGCGGGCGCGCGGCGATCCTCGATCTGGATCTGCGGCGTGGTGGAATCGCTGAGCGGCGGGCGAGGCAAGTACACGCCGATCCGGCGGTATCCGTCGAGCGCCTTCGATCTCTCGGTGATCGCTCCGCTGCGCGAGCACGCGGGCAAGCTGGAAGGCGGCGATCGCGGGGTTCGCCGGTCCGCTGCTGGAATCGGTGCAATTCGTGCGGCAATATGCGGGCCCGCCGCTGGCGGAGGGGACGAAGAGCGTGTCGTTCCGCGTGACGGTGGGTTCGGCGGAGCGCACGCTATCGTCGCGACGAGATCGCGGCGGTGCGGGCCGCGATCATCGATCGGCATGCGCGGGCTGGGGTACGAACTCCGGGTGTGACGGTCCGGTGCGAAAGCCGGGGAACGTCGGTCGGTCCCCGGGTTTTTGGCCTAGCCGATTGGACGGTGCGGGAACTTCGGGGGTGAGGCCATACTTCAGGTATGGCAACACAACTGGCATCGCTTTCCAACGAAATTGCGGCAGCCGTCGCGCAGGCGGCACGCAATGTGGTGGCTGTACACGCGCGGCCGCGATTTTCTTCGAGCGGCGTATTCTGGCGTCCTGGCGTCATCGTCACCGCCGAACATACGATCCGCCGCGAGGAGGAGATCACCGTGACGCTGCCCGACGGCACGAACGTTCCGGCGACTCTCGCGGGCACCGACCCAGGCACCGATATCGCCGTACTCAAAATTGAAGCTGCGACTCAGACGCCCGGTGTCACCACCGGCGCGCCGGCGCCCGGAACACTCGCTCTCGCCATCGGACGGTCCGAGGACTCCGGGCCCGAATGCGACTCTCGGCATCATCAGCGCGTGCAGCGGCGAGTGGCGCACGTGGCGCGGCGGACGGCTGGACAATTACCTGCGGCTCGATCTCACGCTGTACCCCGGATCGGACGGAGGCGCGGTGGTCAATACCGCCGGGGAAACGATCGGGATCGCCACCAGCGCGCTATCCCGGATCGCCGGACTGGCCATCCCGGCGGCGACGGTGGATCGCGTGGTGGACGAGATTCTGGCGCGCGGACACGTGGCGCGGGGCTACCTCGGCGTCGGCCTGCAACCCGTGGAGCTTCCCGATCATCACAAAGGTCTGATCGTGCTCTCGCTGGAATCGAGAGGACCCGCCGCACAGGCCGGCGTGCTGATCGGCGACATCCTGGTCCAACTCGGGGGCAAACCGGTCCAGGATACCGACGATATCCAACTGGCGCTCGAAGGACGTGCCGTGGGACAGAGCGTGACGCTCGATGTGCTGCGGGGAGGCGAGTCGCGCCAGATCGCGGTCACCATCGCGGAGCGTCCGCGGAGCAACTGACATGCGCGGATTTGGAGATATCGCCGAGCGCCTGAGGCGCTCAACGGTGCAGATCTTCAATGGATCTGACCAGTCCCGAGGCTCCGGGATCATTTGGAACGCCGGCGGACTCATTTTGACCAACGCCCATGTGGCGCGCGCTCCCGAAGCGGAAATCGAGCTTTGGGACGGCCGCCGCTTCCCGCGAAGGTGGCTTCGCGCGACCGCCGCCGCGATCTCGCCACTCTTCGGATGGCGCTGACCGATGGCGACGCACCGGGACTCGAGCCGGCGACGCCGGGGGATTCGACGATGCTACGGCCCGGCGAACTCGTGATTGCGATCGGCAATCCGCTGGGATTCGCCGGGGCGCTTTCGACGGGTGTGGTGCACTCGGTAGGGCCATTGCCCGGGATGGGGCGGCAGAATTGGATCCGCGCCGATGTCCGGCTGGCGCCCGGCAACTCCGGCGGCCCGCTGGCCAATGCGGAAGGCCGCGTGATCGGCATCAACACTGCGATCGTGGAGGGACTTGGCGTCGCGGTGCCGGCGCAGGCAGCACTGGAGTTCCTGAATCGGGGCGCCGCGCCTTCGCTGGGCGTGGTGCTGCGTCCGGTGGATCTCGGGCTGCTCCTGTTGGAGGTGGAACGGGAGGGCGCGGCGGCGCAAGCCAGTCTGTTGCCCGGCGACATCCTGTTGACGCGCTACGACGCGCTGATTGGCGCGCTCGATTCCGGCCGGCCGACGTTGAAGCTGCAGTTTCTGCGCGGGGACCGGAAGCGCGTGCGCGAGACGGTGGTGCAGTTGGCCGCTCGATTGGAGGCGGTCGCTTGATTCGGGTCCAGATCGCGGCGGCGTCCGCGGTCGTGCGTGCCGGGCTGGAGTCGCTCGTGGTTTCCAGCCCGGATCTCACGCTTACGGATTCCTATTCCGATGTAGTGCTGGCGGCGGTGCCGGTGGAGGAGGTGGCGCCGGCGCCGGCGATCGTCCTGCTTGGGTGAAGGCCGTGGACGGCCGAGGCATTGCGCCTGGGGGTCCGTGCCGTGCTGCCCGGCGGACGCGTCCGCCGCCGAGATCCTGGCGGCAATCCAAGCGGCGGCAGCGGGTATGGCGGCCATCGACCCGCGCGACCTGGAAGCTCTGATTGCCTCGCCCGGCTCAACCGGAGGCGGAAGCCGCGACCCCGCTGACGGCGCGGGAGCGCGAAGTGTTGCGCATGCTGGCGGAAGGCGCGGCGAACAAAACCATCGCGTGGAAACTCGGCATCAGCGAGCACACGGTGAAATTCCACGTTGCCCAGATTCTGGCCAAGCTGAATGCCGGGACGCGCACCGAGGCAGTGACGCTGGGAATCCGGCAGGGACTGATTCTGCTATAGGAAGAACGAAACCGAGCCCGAGAATTCCCACAGCAGCAGGCGTCCCGAAGCATTGGGCAGTCCGAAGGGCTTGCCCATGTTGTACTGCCGGACGTCCAGCCGAAAGCCCCAGTGATCCTTTACCTTCACTTTGATACCGCCGCCGTAGTTGATTCCGTACTTGGTTTCGCGATTGTTGGTGTACTGGGATCCCGGCTGGGAAAACGCCGTGAACTGCACCCCGCCGGCGGCGAAGGGACGAACTCACATTGCCTTCCGGCAGGGCATAGACCAGGAAATCGTAGAAGCCCTGGTGAGAAGGCAGGCTGATGTTCTGTGCCGGGATGGTGGTGACGATGCCCGTCTGTCCGGGGAGTCCGGTGCCCGCAGTGGTGACTGTGGCGGGCGTGTCCAGGGAGGTGCGGCTGTAGGCGTAGCCGAATTCGTGCCCGAAGAATCTGCCCTGGTTGAGCGCCATGCGGAAGCACGAGGCGGAATCCATCCTTCATGACGTAGGTGCCGCTTGCTGGATCGATGGTAGAGGTCCCGATGTCGGCGTTATTGCCGGGGAAGATGGATTGGCCGCCGCCTACGGCCGCCTCAAAGGTCTGTGCAAAGGCGATGGAGGAACAGGCCACAAAGGCCCCTAAGAGCAACCCATGAAAGCGCATAAGTTCCAGTGTACACTGGACGCGGATTCAGCTTGCTCTCACGCGGCGCGGTACTTGTCGCGGCATTCCTTGGAACAGAAATGAAGCAACTGCCCGTTCACGGTGCGGGTCACGCTGGCGCCGGCGGAGACGTAGGTTCCGCAGACGGGATCCTTTTTCAACTCGCCGCCGGCGAAGACGGTGGGCGGTGCCTGCTCGGAGACATGGCCGGGTGACGTCTTTCTTGGTCTGGAAGAGACTACGGAGAAACGACCGCAGAAGAGCGAATACCAGCAGGGGAAGCAGGATATCGACGATGAGATAACGCAGCATGGGGTCGGGGCGGGAAAGCTCCCGCCCCGGAACTCACAGAAACAGCTTACTTTTTCTTCTTCGGCGCGGGCGCGTTGGGATTCTTGTACGAGGTGTCCACCTTCGCGTCCATGGAGGCGAGCATGCCTTTGGCGGAATCGGCGAACTGACCGGTGGGCGACAATTCCAGATACTTCTGGAAGGCTTCCACCGTGCCGGGCACCGGCGTCACTTTGCCATCGGCAGCGAAGGACGCTTTGCCTACCAGGTATACGCCCAACTGATAGTAGGAATCGGCGTGTTTCGGATCGAGTTCGATCGCCTTCTTGAATGCCTGTCCCGCCGGCTCGGCCTGGCCCGCGTTTACCAGCATGGCGCCAAGGTTGTAATAGTACTGTCCGGCCTTGGGCGGATCGAGCTCCGCCGCCTTCTGCAGCTCGGCCTGCATTTCAGGGAACTTCTTCGCCTTGCCGAGCGCGAGCGCGAAATTATTGTGGGTGGCCGCGTCGGAGGGATTGAGTTCGATCGCCTTGTTGTAGCCCTCGATGCCCTTCGCCATCTCGGCGTCGAACTCCGCGCCGGATTTCTTGACCGCCGCATTGACGTGGGCGTCGGCAAGCTGCGACCACACCGCCACCTGCTTGGGATCGAGTTCGCTGGCCTTGGTCAAGGCTGGTGATCGCGGTATCGTAATCCTTCGCCTGCATGGCGGTCAGACCGGCCGAGAACGCGTCGTTGAGTTCCTTGTTCTTCTTCATCGACTGTTCGCGTTCTTTGATCGCCTTGTCGTAGGCTTCCTTTTGCTCCTTGGTCATGCCGCGTTCCTGCTCTTTGGAGAGCGCGGGCGCGGTGCCTGCCGCGGCAGCCTGCATCTGCGCATTTTGGGCAGCCTTCTTTTGCGCGAGCTGATGCAGGTCGAAGTTCACCGGAGTAGGATCGCCGAGCCTGGTGCGGACGCCGTTCACCCCATCCATTTCCTTGCCGCCAATTTCTACAGTGATGTTATAGGTGCCCAGCGGCAGACCATTGTAGAAGTAGTGGCCCTTCTTGTTGGTCTCACACTTGTAGTTGCCCTTGATATCGGTGCGCACGATTTTGACCAGGGCCTTGACTGCGGGGGAGCCATCCTCGCCCTTCACGTCGCCTTCAATCGCCGTAATCTGGGCGAACGAGGTCAGAGCCAACAGGCAAGCTCCGGCCGCGGCAACAACCAGGTTGCGAAACTTCATAGTAAAACCTCCAACTAGAGACTCAGTATTAAACTCCAGTATACAAGTAACCGTAGCAGGGTTTAAACCCCTATTCGTCGAACAGGCCGATCTGTTCGCGGGCGGGGGGCTTGGCCTTACGCTTCTGCAGCGGGCTTCCCACCACTCCGAGAACCTCGACGGCGATCAGGGAAAGCCGGGGCACCCAAACGCGCTGCCGGTTGCCGAATGAGTCGGGTGGGATTACGGTAAACCCGCCCGGCCTCCAACTGCATGAGGTTATTAGGGATAATCCCCTCTAGTACCGCGCCGTCGCGAAACCGCAGGTTGACCCAAAGGCCCGCCATCTTGGGGCGGGTCTGAAAAACGTCGCGGTCCGGGTTCGGCTGCGTCCTTCGAATTCCCTGACAAATGCCAGCAGCTTGATTTCGGGTAGCGGAACGATCGACGTATGCCCCTGATCCGAAAGTAGTTCCACGCCATCCGGCTGCAGAAAAGATGAGGCCGGATTGACATAGCCGGCCAGGGTTTCGCGGTCATATCGCCGGATCAGGGCTTTTTTGGTGGTGGAGGCGGACAACTTTTCCCTTTGCAACAACTATGTTTCAAACATTTCGCGGCTTATTGTATCATTGGCACGATGTCTGGAGCGCTTGCGGAAGGTTCGGCACAGCTTTGCAGCCAGATTACCGCCTTTTTGAACTTCTGCCGCCTGGAGAAGGGACTCAGCGCCAATTCGCTCGATGCGTATTCCGCAGATCTTGCTCGTTTTAAAGAGTTTATCGGCGAGTGCGGCGGACTTGCCGGGCACAGCGGAAATCCGCCGTCATATCGACAATCTATACCAAACGGGACTGAGCGCCCGTTCCGTGGGCCGCCACCTGACCACGATCCGCAACTTCTACGGATTTCTGCTGCGGGAAGGCGAAATCGCAGCCGACCCCACGGAGCACCTGGGCACGCCCCGGCAGTGGCAGACCATCCCTAAGTATTTGAATCTGCGAAGAGATCGAGAGGATCATCCAGGCGCCGGACACGATCCCGCCCGACCGGCTTCGCGCGACCGTGCAATGATGGAGCTGCTCTACGCGTCCGGCTTGCGGGTGAGCGAATTGTGCAAAGTCGGGAGTCAGCGATCTGAACCTGGAACTGGGCGTTCTGCGCACCACGGGCAAGGGCAATAAGCAGCGCCTGGTGCCGGTAGGTAAGGCCGCCATCCTGCGCGGTTCGAGCCTATCTCGAAACCGGACGCCCCGCGCTGCTCAAGGGTCGCGCCAGCAAATATCTTTTCATAACCGCGCGCGGCGGATGCATGACACGTCAGGGGTTCTGGAAACTCCTGGCCGCCTATGGCAGGAAGGCGGGCATCTTTCACGGGCTGACGCCCCACGTGCTCCGTCACAGCTTTGCCACCCACCTGCTGGAGGGTGGCGCCGACCTGCGCAGTGTGCAGATCATGCTGGGTCACGCCGATATTTCGACCACCCAGATTTATACCCATGTCATGCGGTCGAGGCTTCGAGACACCGTTGAGAAACACCATCCCCGAGCATGATCGAGCCGGCTGGGGCCGCGGTTCGGGAGAATTTTGTAGGAGTCGAAGGCGTAACGCGATGAGCGACTACATTTACATGCTGGAGAGCCACCTGAGCCCGGATCAGAACCGGGCGGTGGAAGAAACCCAGGCGGCCGCCGGTCTGGCGAACGTCAACGTCTTCCTGACGGGAGGCGCCATGCGCGACATGCTGGCCGGCTTCCGGATCCGGGACCTGGATTTCGTGGTGGAGGGAAATGCGTTGAAGATGGCCAAGGCCATTTGCGAGCGAACCGGAGCGACCACAGTTTCCACGGACGAGAACCGCAAATGCGCCGAACTGGTGTTTCCCAGCGGTGTCACGGCGCAGATCGCCATGTCGCGCCAGGACAAGTACGCCCGCGCCGGCGCCAAGCCGCAAGTTATCGCCGGCCACCATACAGGAAGATCTGCGGGGCCGCGATTTCACCTGCAACGCGATCGCGCTTTCGCTGAACCGCGCTTCCCGCGGCCTGCTGCTGGACCCGATGAACGGCCTGGCCGATATCGAGCGCAAGGAACTGCGGTCGGTCAGCACCTATGGCTTCTACGACGATCCCTCGCGCCTGCTGCGTCTGGTCCGCTATCGGCGTCCGCATGGGCTACACGGTGGAAGAGCGCACGCAGATGCAGGTGGCCAACGCGCGCGAGGCCGAAGTGGAAAAGCACATTTCGGCGCGGGCTCTAGGCGACGAACTGAAGCGCATCAGCGCAGAGGACAGCCCCACGGAGATTTTCAAGGGCCTGGAAGAGGCCGGCCTGCTCGGCCTGTTCTCACCGGCGCTGCTCACCAAGCTGAACGTGCAAGGCCTGGCGCAGATACGAGAAGGCCATTCGCGTCCTGCCGGACGATGCGCGCTGGCGCTCCGCCCGCTTCGGGACTTTCCTCTATTGCCTGACCGAAAAGTTCACGCCCAAGGAGAAACAGGCGTTGATCAAGGCGACCGACATGCCCAAGAGCGACATCGACCAGTGGCAGAAGATCGAAGCCCGCGCCAAGAAACTGGAAGCGGCGTTGCGTGCGCCGCGGGTCCGCAAGCCTTCGCATGTCTACCACATTGCGGCGGCCGCCGCACCGGAGGACGTCCTGTTCGTGCTTTATCACTCGGCTTTGAAGCCCGTGCAGGAGCGGCTGCGCAACCACTTCCAGAAGTACGTTCCCGACGGTGCAGGAGATCACGCCGGAAGAGTGGGCGACCATCGAACCCAAGCCCGGCACACCGAAATACGCCAAGGCGCGCGATGAGTTCATCAGCGAGATCCTAAACCGGCAAGTCCCAAGAAGCCGGTCGAAGAAGAGGCGCCGCCCACCGCCGCCGCCGACCCCGGAGCCCGTAATGGGACGGCGCGGCAGGTAAGGCGGCGACAGCCGCGCAGTGGCCTAGTGTCTTCCGACAGGCGGCCAGCATGGGCGCGCTGGAGAGCATCGGAGGATTGTGCGTCTGATTCTGAGAAGACCCCGGGGGTGCGGTTGCGACTGTTCCGCCGGGATACCGGTGGTGCGAAATTCGTGTTGAGTGGTCTGAATTGCTACTTGGCGGCCGTTGCTGCGGATGATCTTGCCGAGCGCCACCAGTTGCATGGGAGCGACATTGTGTAGAAGTACCGGCCACGCAATCGACAGTTCGACATTCAGCCCTTCGGGCAGAGTGGCGTCCTGCATCGAAGAGGATTCCGCCGCTGGAGACATCGAGGGTGTGCCCCGTGCCGGTATCCAGTACGCGGCGGCGGCGGATGAGCTTCCATTTGAGTTCCAACTGCAGGTGATATCGGCGATCCTGCCGGCGGTCGCCGTCGATCACGTCGACCTGCCCTGCCGGTCTTCCCCAAAACGCGTCTTTGGAATCCATGAATGTTCCCTTATCGTTGCCGCAACTGAGTTCATTATGCGGAGCGTTCCGGCAAAATAACAGTAATACGGGTACTTCATGAGTACTAATGGAGCGATGTATCTATCTGCAAAAGTGCCCGGGAAAACACTAGAGAATAGAGCCGGACCCTGCGTATCCTGCTCTACGGCGGGCTTGCTATTCTCGTAAAAGTAGTCGGATTCCCCCTGGCCGAAGGAGCTGTCAATCGTGCGTGGTCTGTATGTCTGCTCCCTGCTTCTCTCCGCGAGCTTTCTTTTCCCGCGCAGGATATCCAGGAATTGCAAAAGAAGATGAGCGAATTCACCCTCCCCAACGGGTTGCATTTCATAGTGCTGGAACGGCACGAGTCGCCCGTGGTCTCCTTTCATACCTGGGTGAATGTGGGCAGCATGCAGGATCCCGCCGGGGAGACCGGTCTCGTCTCACATGTTCGAGCACATGGCATTCAAGGGCACGGAAACCATCGGCACTCGCAATTGGCCGGAGGAGAAGAAAGCCCTGGACGCTGTGGAAGAAGCCTACGACCGCATGGAAGCGGAGGCCAACAAGGGTGTCAAAGCCGACCAGATGCGCGTGGACATGCTGCGCAATCAGGTTCGCCTGGCGGCCGACAACGCCAGCGCCTTGCCGCGTCGGGGGAATACCGGCGAATCCTGGAAGAGAACGGCGCACGTGAAGCTGACTGGCCCTGGCTTCCGCCGCCTCATCGGAGTGTTCCTACAGTCTTCCCTCCAGCCGCGCGGAACTCTGGTTCCTGATGGAATCGCAGCGCCTGATGCACCCGGTCTTCCGCGATTTCTATCGGGAGCGCGACGTGGTACTTGAGGAATACCGCCAGCGCGTGGAATCCAATGCGCAGGGCAAGCTGAAGGCGGAAGCCCTGTCGGCAGCCTTCAAAGCGCACCCCTACCGTAATCCGTCCGGTGGCTGGCCCAGCGATATTCCAAACCTGCGCCGCACGGAGGCCCAGGCCTTCTTCGAGCGCTACTACGTACCGGGGAACATCACGGTGGCTATCGTGGGCGATGTTACGCGTAGCCGAAGTGAAGCGGCTGGCAGAGCGTTACTTCGGCCCCATGGCAGCCAGACCGATGCCTCCCTTGGTGACCACCGAGGAACCGCCGCAGGCAGGCCCAAAGACCGTGGTAATGGAGATGCCCGGGACCGCCCGTCCGCGGTGGTGGGATACAAGCGCCCGAGCCAGTACGACAAGGACGATATTGCGCTCGACCTGATTCAAATCCTGCTTTCCCAGGGACGGACAGGCCTGCCTCTACAACGAGCTGGTTCAGGAGAAGCATCTCGCCCAACAGGCGCAGGCGACTGCGACCGAACCCGGACGGCCGCTATGCCAACCTGTTTGTCTTTCTGCTGGTGCCGGCGCAGGGTCACACGGTGGAGGAAAACCAGCGGGCGCTCGAAGAGTTGCTGCAGCGGTTCAAGACCACCACGCTCGATCCGCAACTATTGGCGCGGGCCAAGGCACAGGGGCGGGCGAATCTCATTCGCCGGATGACGAATAACGGCGAACTGGCGGGCTTGCTCGCGCTCCATGCCGCCAACTATGGCGACTGGCGCAAACTGTTCACCGACATTGGACGATCTGGATCAGGTGAAGGCGGCGGATGTGCTACGGGCGGCCAACCGCTACTTGGTAGCCACCGGCCGCACAACGGTGTATGCGGTGCCGCCCGGCCAGTCCGCGGCTGCGGCGCCGGAGCGCAGGACGGGAGGTCTGCAATGAGGGCGTCGGCAGGCATCCTCCTTCTGGCCACTGCTGCCTTTGCGCAGGATGTAGTCGCTCCGGGTACGAAGGCGGACAAGCCCGCTCCGCCCACTGCCACACGCGGCCGGGCAGTGGCGCCGGTAAGCGGTGCAGCCGGCGGAACCAGCTCGCCGAAGGATCTCAAGTATCCGCCTCTGCGCACCATGCAGATGCCGGCGGCCGCCAGTTTTACGCTTCCCAATGGCATGAGGATCTACCTTCTGGAAGACCACGATCTGCCTATGGTCAGTGGGATCGCTCTGATTCGTACCGGAAGACTTCTGGATCCGCCCCAACGCATCGGCCTGGCACAACTCGCGGGCATCACCATGCGCACGGGCGGTACGACCGTCAAGACGGGGGAACAGATCGACGCTTTACTAGACAATGTGGCTGCGACCATGGAGTCCGCGATCGGCGATTCACAGGGCAGGCTGTCTTTCTCGGCCTTGAAAGAGAGCGCCCCGGCCACGCTCCAACTGTTCAAGGAAATGCTCACGCAGCCGGGTTTCCGCCAGGACAAGATCGAACTCGCAAAGTCCCAACTGCGCGCGGGCGTCGCACAGCGCAATAACGATGCGAGGGCCGTGACGCGCCGTGAATTCGCCGGCCTGATCTACGGGAAGGACGCGCCCTTCGGCTGGCAACAGGAGTACGGCACGCTCGACCGGATTTCGCGGAGCGACTTGCGCGCCTTCCATCAGAGAGCCTTCTTTCCGGCCAATGTCATGCTGGGCGTCTGGGGCGACTTCGATACCGCGGACATGAAGACGACCATCGAAAAGTTGTTTGCCGATTGGACCGTGCCGCAGGCTCCCATTGCCGAGTTCCCGAAGGTGAGAAATGCCCCCTCCCCCGGCTTCTTCCTGGCCGAGAAGAAGGATGCCCAGCAGACGTTTTTTACCGTTGGGCATCTCGGGGGCCTGCGTAGCGACAAAGACTGCGCCGCGCTCGAAATCCTGGCCGGCATTCTGGGCGGCGGACCGCAAAGCCGGATCGCGGAGCGCCTGCGCACGAAGTTGGGAATTCCCAACGACATCAGCGCCGCGTGGGACGCGGGTTACGCGCAGGCGGGCCTGTTCGAAATCTCCGGCAGCACCAAGAGCCTCTCCACGGTTGCCGCCATCAAGGCGGTGCTCGACGAGATCGGCCGCATCCGCGAGAGTGAAGTCACGGAGGAGGAATGGAGGAATGCGCGGGATGCCGCGGTCAACAGCCTGGTGTTCGCCCACGATACCCGCGCCAAGCTCTTCGCGCGGCAGATGATTCTGGACTATTACGGCTATCCGAAGGACTACCTGCCGCAGTATCAAAAGGCCCTCCAAGCCGTGACGCGCGCCGATCTGCTGCGTGTGGCCAAACAGTATCTCAACCCTACGAATTTGACGGTGGTGGTGACGGCCAATCCGACCATGTTCAACGAACCTCTGGAGAGATTAGGTGCGGTGACCAAACTCGATATCGCCATTCCGGAGGCGAGGCCGGAGGTGGTGGAGAGTAGCGATGCCAGCCTCGCGGAAGGCAAGCAGGTCCTGGCCAAGGCACAGGCGGCCGCGGGAGGGGCGGAGAAACTCGCCGCGGTTAAGGACTTTAGCATGCTCGCGGAGTACCAGATCGATTCGGCGGTGGCCAACATTGGAGGCGCTAAGATCGTTCAAACCGACAAGTGGATCGCGCCAACGAATTTCCGTCAGGACGCGACTCTTCCCGCCGGCCGCGTGACGGCTTACACCGATGGGAAGGTCGGCTGGATTTCCACCCCGCAGGGCTGGGGACCGCTGACAGGCGTGCAGCGCAGTCAGGTGTTCGGGGATCTGTTTCGCGTCTATTACCGGCTGCTGCTCAGCGATCGCATCGAAGGCCGCGCGGTCAACGCGATCGACGCCAACAGTGTACAGATCACGGATCCTACGGGGCAGGTGGCCAGCGTGGAATTCGACGCGCAGACCCACCTTCCGATACGCGCTTCGTACGACACGCAGCAGGCGGGCGGCGCACCGATTTATTCGGAAGACGTATACGAGGATTTCCGGGATGTGGGAGGCCTCAAGGTCCCCTTCAAGATCACGATCAACCAGGGCGGGCGGAAGTTCGCCGATGTGGTGGTGAAAGATTATAAAATCAATATAGGCTTGGTTCCGCTGGAGCTTGCCCGAAGGCCGCAATGAAAAACATCGGAACGCTGATTTTTTCGCTGGCGCTGGCTATCAACGCCCTGGGTGCCGAAACTGCCCATGAGCGCGGCAAGCGGGTGGTCAACGAGGCCCTGCAAGCGGTGGGCGGCAAGGCCTATCTCGCCATGGAAGACCGCGTGGAATCCGGCCGCGCCTATTCGTTCTTCCGGCAGGAACTGGAAGGCCTTTCGATCGCCAAGATCTACACGCGCTACGTGACCCCAGTGCCGGGACAGCCCTCCGTCCGCGAGCGCCAGACTTTCGGCAAGGACGAATCGAGCGGCGGTGTGCTTTTCAACCAGGATGGCGGGTGGGAAATCACCTTTCGCGGCGCGCGCCTGCTGGAGCCAAAGCGCATCGAAAACTGGCGCGACGGCACCTTGCGGAACATCTTCTACATCCTGCGGCAGCGCCTGAACGAGCCCGGCATGGACTTCTACTCACGCGGCAGCGACCTTTACGAGAATCTGCCGGTAGAGATTGTCGATATCACCGATTCGAACGGCCTCACGGTGACGGTGTACTTCAGCGCATCGACCAAGCTGCCGGTGCGCCAGGTACTGAAGCGGCGCAACCCCGAGTACAAGGATTTCGACACCGAAGAAACCATCTTCGCCAAATACCGCGATGTGGGCGGCGGCGTGATGTGGCCGTTCAGCATTCGCCGCTCGCGCAACGGCGAGAAGCTCTACGAGATCTACGCCGAGAGCGTGCAGATCAACAAGAACCTGAAAGACGATCTGTTCACGCTTCCCGCGAAGCTTAAGATCCTGCCGCCGGCCAAATAAGTGGGGCAGACCGCAGCTCTCGAACAGCGCTATCGCGCGCGCGAGGCGCGCGGCTGGCTACGCCGCGCTCTGGAGCCCCCTGCGCCGTTCGTGATGAATCCGCGCGAGCCCACGGATTTTCCCCTGGGCCGCTGGAATCTTTATATCGGCGGCGCCGGCCGCACCGTCCCCGGGTACATCAATCTGGATCTCTTCCCGATGCCAGGCGTGGATATCGCCGCCGATGCGGAGCAGTTACCGTTCGGCGACGCTGATCTTTCAACGCGTGGAATGCGATGCGGTTCTGGAGCACGTGCGCGACCCTATCCGCGTGGCCGGCGAACTTCGCCGCGTGCTGGCGCCGGGCGGATACCTGCATCTGGTGACGCCCTTCTGCCACCCGTTTCACGAATATCCCGAAGGACTATCGCCGCTTCACCCTGGACGGCTTGAAAGAGCTGGCGGGAGATCTGGAAGTGGTCGCCGAAGGCTGGCGTACCGGGCCTACGGCGACGCTGCTGGTGATCGGGATCGAATACGCCAAGGGGCTGCTGCCCTGGCGCTGGTGGCGCGGCGGTGTGCACTTCGGATTGGGCTGGCTGCTCTTCCCGCTACGCTACCTCGATCTGCCGTTGCTGGGGACGGCGCGCGGCGGCCGCATCGGCAATCACTGCTACCTGTGGTTGCGAAGGCGCGAGTAGCCGGCGCTGGTCATTTCTTCGCGCCGGCAATCGGGTAGCCCTGCCAGACGTACTCCAGAGCCTCGGGCAGGGTTTGTTGTTTCACGGTGCGGTCGGTGTGTCCGGCGTTGCGCGCAAAGACGAATTGGTAGTGGTATCCCTTGGCGGCCAACACCCTCGCCATATTTTCATTGGCGAGCACCCAGTCGTGCATGTTGTCGCGCATGATATTCGGGTTGAAATTGTCCCGGTCGCCGACCTCCATCCAGATACGCAGCGGTTTGACCGGGCTGTTGGGAATGAGGCGTTCGTGGAATTCCCAGGCGCCGTGCGGGGTATCGGGGTTCCAAGGCCATTGCTGGTTTACGTAGGTTCCCGAGTAGGTGAGAACGCGATGATACAGCTCCGGGTGGTACCACGCCATAATGAGCGCAGCCGAGCCGCCGGAACTGCCTCCCATGGTCGCGCGGCCCTCGGGATCTTTGGTGAGTTTCACGTTGGCCTGCTTTTCGACTAGAGGCAGCACTTCCTTCTCCACGAACTCCGCGTAGAGGCCGGACATGGTGTCATATTCCAGGCCGCGCTGGCTTCCCTGTGCATCACCGCTGCCGTTGCCGATGGAGATGGCGACCATCACCGGCACACGGTGCTGGGCGATCAGATTGTCCAGGGCCGTGAACAAGGCGCGGTCCGGTCCGTCGGCCCCGACGATGAACGGTGCAACCGTGCCGGCGACGTATTGCTTGGGGACATAGACCGACACCCGGCGAGTGTAATGAGCAGGGTGGCTGGTGGTGACCACCAGTTTGGCGGGGTCGTTCGGGTCTGCCGTGCCAAACGTACCTTGTTCGCGCGCGATGCCGGGATAGATCTTGCTGTCGGCCGATTCCATCGTGAAGTTGAAGATCTCGCCCTGCGGGACACCTTCCTGTACGGCCATCTCCGGCGCGGGATTGTGGGTGGGGCCGAGGATGAAGTTTCCGTCGGCCTTCACGGGAGCATTGGCGCCGTCAGGTAGATCCTTCGCCGAAACGTACCCGGGCGTGTTGGGGTCGCGGGTCGGCGGCACCGGGCGGGCTGGACGGGTGGCTGGCGGCGGTGTTTGGGCCGGGGATGCGGGCGGGGTTGCGACCTGGGCGATTGCAGGATCCAGGCCAACGACCACAGCGATACAGAACGTGACGTTGAAAAGACGAAACATCCGAACTCCTTTTTCTCTGAGTGGCTGAAATTCTCGTACTGCGCGGTAATCCGCTCCCCTCCCTTGAGGCGGCTTACTTTCTCGCCGTGACCGTGATTTCGATGTGGGCGTTGGGCGCGGCCAGTTTGGTTACGCCGACAGTGGTGCGCGCCGGGCGAGGGTCGGGGAAGAACGTGATGTAGACGGCGTTCATCTTCGGAAACAGATCCATGTCGGTCAGGTAGACCTGCACGGACACGGCATCCTTGTAAGACATTCCGGCGGCTTTCAGCACGATACCGATATTGCTGAGAAGCGTCTTGACCTCGGTCTCGAAATCGGCGGGGATCTGTTTGGTCTTGAGATCCTGGCCCACCTGACCGGAGACATAGAGCGTGCCATCCGCCAGAATTCCGGGGCTGAAGTTGGTGGTACCGCCGGCGAATTCGGGCGGCGAGATTACTTTCTTTTCGGCCGCCAGCGGCAAGGCCAACAAAACGAGAAGTGTGCAAAGGTTTCGCATGGGTGCAATGTAGCATAGAGAAGGGGTGGAGATTGCGATTTTCCAGCATGATCACGGCAGTGGACGCCCACGCCTGCGGCGAACCGGGGCGCGTGATCACCGGCGGCGTGCTGGACGTGCCGGGACAGACCATGTTCGACAAGAAGAACTGGCTGGCTCAACACGCTGATCACATTCGCCTGCGCATGCTGCGCGAGCCGCGCGGATACCCGGCGGCAAACTGCAATCTGATTTTGCCCTCCAACCATCCGGAGGCCGATGCGGGCTTCGTGATCATGGAGCAGGTGGAGTACCCGCCGATGTCCGGCACCAACACCATCTGCGTGGTGACCGTGCTGATCGAAACCGGTATGGTGAAGGCCGTGGAGCCGGTCACGCACCTGAAGCTGGAAACGCCCGCCGGCCTGATCGCGGTGGACGCGGAGGTGCATCACGGCAAGGTTCGCAAGGTGACGTTCCGCAACGTCCCGGCGTTCGCCACACACCTGGATGCCAAGGTGGAAGTCCGCGGCCTGGGCACGGTGACGGTGGACGTGGCGTATGGCGGCATGTTCTATGTCATCGCCGACGCCGTGCCGCTCGGGCTTACGCTGGCGCCGGATGAAGGCCGCGAAATCGTCAGGATCGCGGAGATGATCAAGGCCGCGACGCAGGAACAGCTTCCCGTGGTGCACCCCGAGAATCCCGGTATCGCCGGAGTCAGCATCGCACAGCTCTCGGGTCCGCCATCCCGCATGGAGGCGCATCGCAAGAATGCCGTAGTGGTTTCTACCGGCACGCTGGACTGGTCGCGGCCGGAGACCTGGACGGGCGTGATGGACCGCTCGCCCTGCGGCACCGGCACCTGTGCCAAGATGGCCGCGCTACACGCCAAGGGACAACTCGGACTTTACGAGGATTTCGTCCACGAGGGCATTCTCGGCACGACTTTCACGGGGCGCCTGCTCGAGGAAACGCGCGTCGGGACAGTACGCTGCCGTGGTGCCGTCGCTCTCCGGGCAGGCATGGATTACGGGGTTCGCGCAGTACGTGGTGGACCCGGAAGATCCGTTCCCGGACGGTTTCACGGTGGGCGATATTTGGGGGAAGGCATAGATGATCGAGACGGGATTGAAGGGAAAGGTGGTGATCGTGACCGGCGGCGCCGCGGGCATCGGGCTGGCCACGGCGCGGCGCTTCGCGCAGGAAGGCTGCCGCGTCGCGTCGTGGGACGTGAAGGACGGCGAGGCGCAGGAGGGCGGCATTTTCCAAAGAGTGGACGTCACCAGCGCCGCCTCCGTAGATGGTGCGGTGGAAGAGGTTGCGGCCCGGCTCGGTCCCGTGTACGTGCTGGTCAACAACGCCGGCATCCTGCGCGACGGTCAACTCATCAAATATAAGGACGGGGCGGTGGCCGGGGTGATGAGTGACGAGCAGTTCGATGCGGTCGATTTCCGTCAATCTGAAGGGCGTATTCACCTGCACGCGCGCCGTGGCGCCGCGCATGATCGCCGCCGGGGGCGGAGTGATCCTGAACGCCTCGAGCGTGGTCGGCCTGTACGGCAATTTCGGGCAGACGAACTACGTGGCGACGAAGGCGGGAGTAATCGGCATGACCAAGGTCTGGGCGCGCGAATTGGGCAGGTATCAGATTCGCGTGAATGCTGTTGCTCCGGGGTTCATTGCCACCGAGATGATCAGGCAGATGCCGGAGAAGATTCAGCAGACTTTGATCGGCCGCACGCCGCTGGGCCGCATGGGGCAGCCCGAAGATGTCGCCAACGCTTATGCCTGGCTGGCCTCCGACCAGGCGTCATTCATCACCGGCACAGTGCTCGGCGTGGATGGCGGCGCGGTCACGGGGACTTAGTTTGATAGAGTGAGGACAGCTTCCAGACGACCCTAGGAGAGATGGCAATGACCGGGCATTCAGTTCGTAACCGATGATAAGGGCCGCAAGGTGGCGATTCAAATCGACCTAAAGAAATATGGCGCGAGATTAGAGGATTTTTGGGATGGACTGATCTCGGAATCGCGGCGCAAGGAAAAGAGGGATACCGCTTGGGAAGATCAAAGCGGATCTCGTAAAGCGCGGTCGGATTCGTGGGTGACTATTCCGATACAGGTTGAAAGCCTACCGCACGGAAGGAACTCGAGGCGTTACCGGATCGTCGTTCTGGCACGCAGTCGTCCAAAGAGATCGAGCTTTTGGGTATTTCACCACGACCTGCAGGATGCAAGAAGCTAAAGGGCTATAAAGACCAATGGCGCATTCGGGCAGGTGACTGGCGGGTGGTGTACATCATCGACGATGTGGTGAAGCTCATCAGCGTCACACGCAGTTGCACACCGGCGTGAAGTGTACGAACGCTGACCGCGGGATACCCTCTCGCGCGCAACCCACCGCCTTAGAATTGAATTAGGACACTACCGTGAAACCTATTTACATCGCGACATTTCACCAATCGAAGTTCGGCAAACTGATGGGCATGACCGTGCCC
Organism: uncultured Solibacteraceae bacterium; assembly: GCA_963792055.1. GTDB lineage: Bacteria > Acidobacteriota > Terriglobia > Bryobacterales > Bryobacteraceae > Solibacter. The sequence goes on from CAWBUV010000017.1 coordinate 225,578, forward strand.
CAGATTATCGATCCGCCATCCAGGGCGCCTGCCGCCAGATCGGCACTGAACCCGCGGCCCTGGACGTGGGCAGCATCGGCGCGGCGTGCAATTTCTCGCTCAACGAGCAGGGACTGCTCGCCGGGCTTAATGGCCGACACGCCCGGCATGGAAGGCAAGCCGATCGAGGCCGTGGAGAACGCTTGCGCCTCCGGCGGGCAGGCCGTGCTCAGCGTGATTCAGAAGCTGCAACTCGGCATGGGTGAAACCGGCATCGCCGTCGGCTACGAGAAAGATGCGCGACTGCCGAAGGCAAGATGGATGGCAAGCTCATCGGCAAAGTGCTCGGCTACTTTTCCCATCCCGACGAGCGCGAAGGCAAGGTCTTCGTCTTCCCGCACATCTTCGCCGAAGTCATGCGCGAGTACATGGACGCCTACGGCGTCACCGAGCGCGACCTGGCCGCCATCGCCGTGCAGGAATATGCCAACGCGCAGTTCAACCCTGCGCGCAGATGAATAAGGTGCAGATCACCCTCGACCAGGCGCTCAAGATCGAAGGCTTCAATCGCTACGTGGTCGAGGGACTGCCGCTCAAGACCTACGATTGCTCGCAGATCACCGACGGCTACGCCTCGCTGATCCTCGCCACCGAAGAAGGGCTGGCCAAGCTCGGCGTTCCGAAATCCGAGTGCGTCGAGGTCGCGGGGTGGGGACAGGCCACCGATCCGCTGCGCAAGGCCGGCCGCGATGTCCTGCATCCGACGGGTGCGTACCGCGCGATGAACACGGCGTACCGGATGGCGGGAATCGAGCCCGCGGACGTGAACGTCGCCGAAGTGCACGATTGCTTCACCGTGATGGGCGCGCTGGGCACGGAAGTCATCGGCAAGGCCGCGCCCGGCAAGGGCGCCCAGTATTGGGTGGAGGGCAAGGCGGCGCCCGGCGGCGAGTGCGCCATCAATACGTCCGGCGGCTTGATCGCCAAGGGACACCCCATCGGCGCCACCGGAATCGCCATGATCGGCTGGAGCGCTCTCCAGTTGCTCGGCAAGGCGCCGGCCGAGCTTGCAGGTGCAAAATCCGCGCGCCGCCGCGACCTTCAATATCGGCGGACCTATCTGCGCAAGCGTGTGCACAGTGCTGCGCGGGCAGCGGAGTAGTAGTATACTCCGTCCCATGAGCACTTCGAGGCGGAGATTCATGCAGACCTGCGCGCTGGCCCCGGCGATTCTGGGCGCGACCGACAAACCCGGAACCAAAGCGCCCGTCGTCGGCGTCGGCAAACACACCTACGAGGCGATCCACGACTGGGGCGAACTGCCCGCCGGCATCAAGTACGGCAACACCCACGGCGTGGTCGAGGATTCGCAGGGTCACATCTACGTGCACCACACCGTCCACGCCACCAGCGAAATCCCCGATTCCATGGTGGTCTTCGACGAAAAGGGCAAGTTCGTCAAGAGCTGGGGCAAGGAATTCAAAGGCGGAGCGCACGGGCTGCACATCCAGAAGGAAGGCAGCACCGAGTACCTGTATCTCTGCGACACGGCGCGCGGCATCGTGATGAAGGCGACGCTCAACGGCGAATCGGTCTTCACGCTCGGCTATCCGGACAGGCCGCGGCATACAAGCCCGGCGCCGACGGCAAGAAGCCGAAGTACAGCCCCACCAACCTCGCGATCGCGCCCAACGGCGATCTCTACGTGGGCGATGGCTACGGCTCCAGCTACATCAACCAGTACAACAACAAGGGCGAGTACATCCGCACGTTCGGCGGCAAGGGCAAGGAGGCCGGCCAGTTGGATTGCCCCCACGGCATCATCGTGGATCGCCGCGAGGGCACGCCCATTCTGACCGTTGCCGACCGCGGCAACGCCCGCATTCAGCGCTTCACGCTGGAAGGCAAGCATATCGATTTCGTCGGCGGCACCAACATGCCGTGCCACTTCAACTTCTTCAAGAACGGCGACGTCGTGGTGCCCGACCTGGGCGCGCGCGTGACCCTGCTGGACAAGCAGAACAAAGTCATCGCGCACCTGGGTGACGATTCCGAGAGCAAGTGGCGCGACACTCGCAAGCTCTCGCGCGATCATTTCACTCCCGGCAAATTCGTAGCGCCGCACGGCGCCTGCTTCGACCACAAGGGCAACATCTTCGTGGTGGAGTGGGTGGAAGTAGGTCGCGTGACCAAATTGCGTCACGTAGGTCTTCTGAGTCTTCTCCTGCCGGCAATCACACCTCGATGGCAGACCCCCTGCGCTGCGCCGAAGCGGGTAACATCATTGACTATGACCCGCCGCACCGCACTAGCACTTCTCGCGACCACGCTGACTCGCGCCGCCGGGCGCCTGCCGGCCAACAAGAACGTTCGCTGGGCGCTCGGCGCCAATCTGTGGAATTCGTTTCCGCGCGTTCCGTTCACCGACATCCTGGACGTCATGAAGGACACCGGCTTCATCGGCATTCGCATGACGCAGTTTCCCCAGATCCTGAAGACCTACAACATCACGGCGCCGGAACTGCAGAAGGAGGCATCCAAGCGCGGCTGCCACATCATTACCATCTCTTACAACGGTCCGGCGCACGACCCCGCGCGGCGCGCCGAGGTGATCGCCGGCGCGAAAACCGCCATGACCTTTCTCAAGGAGTTCGGCGCGAACCACCTGGTGGTGTTCTCGCCCAATCGCAGCAACGCGTCGGAGGCCGGCTTCAAGAGCATGTGCGAGTGCTACAACCAACTCGGCGAGGTCGCCGGCGAGATGGGGTTCCGCGCGGGTTTGCACAATCATATGGGACAGATCGTGCAGACCTCCGAAGAGGTGGACCGGTGCATGGCGATGACCGACCCGAAGCTGTTTTCGCTTCTCGCCCGATACCGCGCACCTCTACCTGGCCGATTGCGACGTGGTCAAGACGATCGAGAAACACAAGAGCCGCCTGATGCTGCTGGATTACAAGGACGCCAAAAAGGCCAGCGACAAGTTCCTCGATAATATCTTCGATCTCGGCGATGGCGAGGTGGATTTCCCGGGCTGCCATCGGGTCCTGAAATCGATCGACTTTAAGGGCTGGCTCTGCGTCGATCTCGATATCGCGCGCAAGGGTCCGCGCGCGAGCTACGAGCGCTGCGGACAGTACGTCGTCGATAAGCTGGAGTCCATCTATGTCTGAGGTCACGCGGCGCACGCTGCTGGCCGGGCGTGGCGGCCAACGCGCTGGCGGCCGATACACGGATCATCGACCCGCACGTCCACGTCTGGAAGCACGACCCGGCATTCCCCTTCGCCGAGGGCGCGCGTGTGCCGGAGCGCGACGCCGCGCCCGAGACGCTGCTGGAACTGATGAAGGCCAACGGCGTGGCGCGCACCGTGATCATCCAGGTGATCCACTACAAGTACGACAACCGCTATCTCGCGAACGTGCTGAAGCGATTTCCCGGCACGTTTCAAGGCGTCTGCCGCGTCGATCCGCTGGACCCCGAGGCGCCCGATCACCTCTCGCGGCTGACGGCGCAGGGCTTTCGCGGCGTCCGCCTCAGTCCCGCAGGCAACGCAGGCGGCGATTGGTTTCACGGACCGCTCATGCCGCCCTTGTGGAAGCGCTGCCAGGAACTCAAGGTGCCGATGACCGTGCTGGCGCCGATTACGCGCATGCCGGAAGTCGGCGCGCTGCTCGAGAAGCTGCCCGACCTGACCGTAGTCATCGACCATATGGCCGATTGCCCCATCGATCAGCCGGCGGAACTGGAGAAACTGATCGCCCTGAAGCGCTACCCCAAGCTCTTCGTCAAGATCTCGCACACCTGGTCGATTTCCAAGCAGCCGTATCCGTGGCTGGACGCGCAGGAGTACGTCAAGCGGCTGCACGCCGCCTTCGGTCCCGAGCGCCTGATGTGGGCCACGGACTGGCCTATCGTGGAGAACGTCTCCACCTACGAGCGGGCGCTGCACGTGGTGCGCGACGAAATGAAATTTCTCAACGCCGAAGACAAGAACTGGATCATGAATAAGATCGATCGAACGCGTCTGGCCCTTCGGAGCGTGATGCGATGCGAATGTTGTCGACCCTGATGCTTTGCGGTGCCGCTGTACGCGCAGATTCCCGCAAGGACGCGCGCAATACCGAGATTCCGAATACCGACACGCACTTCACGCCGCGGACCTACAAGACGCTGGCGGAATGGCAGGCGCGCCGCGCGCACCTGCGCAAGCAGATTCTCTCCGCCGCCGGCCTGCTGCCCATGCCGCCGAAGACGCCGCTGCATCCGCAGATCTTCGGCCGCATCGAGAATAAGCACCTACTCCATCGAGAAGGTGCTGCTCGAAACGATGCCCGGCTACTATCTCGGCGGCAATCTATATCGGCCGTTGAAGACCGCGCCGGCCGGCGGCTTCCCCGCGATTGCCTCGCCGCACGGGCATTGGAACTACGGGCGGCTGGAGCACACGGTGCTCGCGTCCGTGCCGGCGCGCTGCATCAATCTCGCGCAGCAGGGCTACGTGGTCTTCTGCTACGACATGGTGGGCTACAACGACACCATACAGACGCCGCACGATTTCGGCAGCCCGGCGGAGCAGCTCTGGGACTTCGGACCGCTCAGCCTGCAGTTGTGGAACTCCATCCGCGTGGTGGATTTCCTGCAATCGCTGCCCGGCGTGGATGCCGCGCGCATCGGCGCCACCGGAGCCTCCGGCGGCGGCACGCAGACATTTCTGCTGGCCGCGGTGGACGACCGCATCCAGTTTTCCGCGCCGGTCAACATGATCTCCGGCATCATGCAGGGCGGCGGCCTCTGCGAGAATGCGCCCAACCTGCGCCTGGATACCTTCAACGTGGAGATTCGGCGCCATGATGGCGCCGCGGCCCATGATCATGGTCTCGGCCACCGGCGATTGGACGAAGAACAACTGCCACCGAAGAGTTCCCCGCCGTCCAGCGCTATCTACGAACTTTACGACAAGGCGGCCAACGTGGAAATGATGCACCAGGACGCGCCGCACAATTACAACCAGGCCGGCCGCGAGGCCGTGTACCGCTTCTTCGGCAAGCATGTGCTCGGCGAGACCGATGCCGCCAAATTCAAGGAGCGCAGTATCCGCGCTGGAAAAGCTCCAGGACATGCTGGCCCTGCACAATCGCAAGCTCCCCGATAATGCTCTGGACTACGACGGGATCTTCGCACAGTGGGTGCGCACCGCGCAGGACCTGGTCGGCTGGAATCACCGACCGCGGCCAGTTGCGCGAGATGATGCAATTCGCGCTGGGCGCGGAGTGGCCGGAGCGCGTGGTCAGCGAGGCCAAGGGCGAGAAGATCGTCTTCGGGCGACCCGGCCGCGGAGACCGCGTCGCCGGAGCTCTGGCTCCACGGCGAGGGACGCAAGGTACTGCTTCATTCATCCCGACGGCGCCGAGGCCGCGCGCAAGAGTCCGGAGTTCGCCGCGCTCGTGCGCACCGGGCCGGCCGATCTACACCATCGACGCGTTTCAGACCGGCGCTGCCGTGGCGCCGCGCGACCGCGACGCCAAGATGTTCCTCACCTTCAACCGGAGCGACGACGCCAACCGCGTGCAGGATATTCTCACCGTGCTGCGCTGGCTGGACGCGCCGGAGGTCGAACTTGTGGGCGTCGGCAAGGCGGCCGTCTGGTGCCAGTTCGCCGCTGCGATCGCGCCGCAGCAGGTGATCTTAAAGGCCGACGTATCGAACTTCACAGGCACGGACCAGGAATACCTCGATCGCTTCTTCGTACCCGGCATTCAACGCGCCGGAGGACTGCGCGTCGCGCGCCTGCTGTCCGAGAATAGAGAAGTAATGATCGCCACCGTAAACCCGGCCACCGGTGATTGCCTGGTCAGCGTTCGACGCGCTCACCGAATCGCAACTGGAAGACAAGCTGGCGCGCGCAGCCGCAGGCCTTCCGCACCTATCGCCGCACCACCTTCGCCGAACGCGCCGGCATGGATGCGCGCGCGCGGCGGAGATCCTGGAAGCCGAGAAGGACGCATTCGCGCGCATCATGACGCTCGAAATGGGCAAGCCGCTCGAGGCCGCGCGCGCACGAGGCCGCCAAGTGCGCCACCGCCTGCCGGTACTACGTGGAGCACGCCGAGCGCCTGCTGGCCGATGAGCCGGTGGATACCGGCGGCCCCAAGAGCTTCATCCGCTATCAGCCCATCGGCGCCGGTGCTCGCCGTGATGCCCTGGAATTTTCCGTTCTGGCAGGTCTTCCGCTTTCTCGCGCCGGCGCTGATGGCGGGCAACGTGGGCCTGCTCAAGCATGCTTCCAACGTGCCGCAGTGCGCGCTCGCGATCGAAGATATCGTGCGGCGCGCGGGATTTCCCGGCGGACGTGTTTCAAACGCTGCTGATCGGCGCGACCATGGTGCCGCGGCATGATCGACGATCCGCGCGTCAAGGCCGTCACGCTGACCGGCAGCGAGCCCGCGGGCCGGCAGGTGGCGGCGCAGGCCGGCACGCCAGATCAAGAAGTGCGTGCTGGAACTGGGCGGCAGCGATCCCTTCATCGTGATGCCCAGCGCCGATCTCGACGCCGCGGTGCGCACCGCCGTGCAGGCGCGCGTCATCAACAACGGCCAAAGCTGCATCGCCGCCAAGCGCTTCATCGTGGACGAGGCGCATCGCCGGCGAGTTCGAGCGGCCGCTTCGTCGAGGCCATGGACGCGCTGGTGGTCGGCGACCCGATGCAGGAGGCCACCCAGGTCGGTCCGCTGGCCACGCCCGTGATCCTGCACGAACTCGACGAGCAGGTTCGGCGATCGGTCGCGGCGGGCGCGCGCGTGCTCACCGGCGGCGCAGCGCGTCGAGCGGCCCGGCAATTTCTATGCGCCCACCGTGCTGGCGGATGTGCCCGAAGATTCGCCCGCCTACCGCGAGGAGTTGTTCGGACCCGTGGCCGTGCTGATGCGCGCTCGCGGAATCGACGACGGCGATCCGATTGGCCAACGATACGCCATTCGGACTCGGAGCCAGCGCGTGGACCAGCGATGCCGCCGAGCAGGAGCGCTTCATCGAGCGAGATCGAAGCCGGCATGGTCTTCATCAACGGCATGGTCGCGTCGGACCCGCGCCTGCCGTTCGGCGGCGTCAAGGCGTCCGGGCTACGGACGCGAACTCAGCGCCTGGGGCATTCGCGAATTCGTCAACGTGAAATCAGTCGTGGTGCGCGTGAACTACGCGATGTATGTTACTGTACCGATGGACATTGGAACTCAGATTGCTCCTTACCCAAGCGAGGTCACATCATGCGTAAAATTTGCACTGGCATTGTCACTCTGTTCATCGGTAGCCCTGTTCGCGGCGGATACACCGCAGGAACGGCTATCCGACTCGACCAAAGTTTTTAATGAAATTATGGCTACCCCGGATAAGGGTATCCCACAAGATCTTCTTGAGAAGGCGCATTGCGTCATCATCGTACCGGGTATGAAGCAGGCCGCCTTTGGTGTCGGCGGAAAATTCGGCCGCGGATTTGCCGTTTGCCGTGAGGGCCGGCCGCATTGGAGCGCGCCCGCGGCCGTCCGTGTCGAAGGCGGCAGCTTCGGCTTTCAGATCGGCGGATCTAACACCGATATCGTGATGCTGGTTATGAACGAGAAGGGCATGCGCCGGCTGCTGGAGGACAAGGTCACGCTGGGCGCGGAAGCCACGGTTGCGGCAGGCCCCGTAGGCCGTCAGACATCGGCCTCCACGGATGTCCAGCTGTCGGCCGAAATGCTCTCCTGGTCGCGTTCCAAAGGGTCTGTTCGCCGGAATTGCGCTGCATGGCGCGACGATGCGGCCGGATAACGACGTGAATGCGGAATTGTACGGCAGCAAGCTCACGAACAAAGAGATCCTGACGGGTGACGTGAAGCCTCCCGCCGCGGCGATGGGCCTGATTCACGCGTTGAACCGTTACTCACCCCACGAGCAGAAAGATACGCCGGTGGAAAGCCGCGCAGCGGGCAAACCTAAGCAGTAAGTGCCTTCGTTAAGACTGAACACGGGGCGGACCGGACTGGATCCGCCCCCTTGAGCGGCAGGCCGCCGAATGCAAAATGTTCCTCCCTGCTGCAACCTTGCCCCGGTATCCCCAGCTATAACTTGCCACGAATCCTCTTCCCGCGTACTATCCAATGGTGGCTCAGTGTGTGAGCTGCAGGAGAAGATTGATGCCAAGTAATCGCGGAGTAGCTTATCTGAAACCGGGTGCGGTCGAAGTAAGGTCCATCGACTACCCAAAATTGAGGATGCCAAAGAGTGAATCGGATCCCTTCGGGGGAAAGGATGCACCTCACGGCGTGATCCTCAAGGTGGTCACCACGAACATCTGCGGGTCCGACCAGCATATGGTCCGAGGAAGGACTACCGCACCGCCGGGACTTATTCTCGGGCATGAAATTACCGGGGAGATTATCGAAAAGGGCAGCGATGTCGAGATGCTGAATATCGGCGACCTCGTTTCGGTGCCATTCAATATCGCGTGCGGCCGGTGCCGGAATTGCCGCGAAGGAAGAACGGGCATCTGCCTGACCGTCAATCCGGCGCGACCCGGCGCCGCCTACGGCTACGTGGATATGGGTGGCTGGGTCGGTGGCCAGGCAGAGTACGTGATGGTTCCCTACGCGGATTTCAATCTCCTGAGGTTCCCGAATAAGGAGAAGGCGATGTCGAAGATCACCGATCTGACGCTGCTTTCCGACATTTTCCCGACGGGATACCATGGTGCGGTCACGGCCGGAGTGGGCCCTGGTTCCACGGTCTATGTTGCGGGTGCCGGCCCGGTCGGGCTCGCCTGCGCTGCATCCTGCCACTTGTTGGGAGCGGCCGTGGTCATCGTCGGCGACATGATTCCCGAGCGTTTGCAGCAGGCGCGCAGTTTTGGCTGCGAAGTCATCGATCTTCGGAAGGATGCCACGCTGGCCCAGCAGATGGAGCAGATCCTTGGTGAGCCGGTGGTGGACGCAGCGGTGGATTGCGTGGGATTCGAGGCTCACGGGCACGGAAAGGAAGCGTCCGGGGAGCATCCGGCGACGGTGCTGAACGCGTTGCAGGAAGTTTGCCGTGCAGGCGCTTCCATCGGAATTCCCGGCCTCTACGTGACCGGAGATCCAGGCGGCATCGATGCGGCCGCAAAGGTCGGCTCCCTGAGCATTCGGATCGGACTGGGCTGGGCCAAATCCTGTTCGTTCCATACAGGCCAATGCCCGGTTCTGCGATACAACCGCCAGCTCATGATGGCGATTCTTCACGACAAAGTACATCCCGCGAAGGCAGTCAACGCGACTATTATTTCGCTCGACGATGCGCCGCAAGGATACACGGACTTCGATCGCGGAGCGGCGAAGAAGTTCGTGATCGATCCGCACGGGCTCGCCGGCAAAGCGGCCGCCTGAGGTACCGGAAGCGTAATCTTCAACATTGGTCCTTCACATGCTGAATCACCTGCGTGACAAATCGAACCGCGGGCATGAGGCGTGGAAAGGCACTGAAATGGGTGGCGGGTTTCCTTGTGTCGGTGATCGCCGGGAGCGCTGACCCCGTGGCGGTGCGCCGTCCGCAGGGTTACCTCCACGGATACGTAGTCCTGAAGGATCTGGATGACAAGGTTCTGGCTTCCGGCGACCTGATACAGACCGTCGCCGGAGGCCGGATCACCGATGCATTGACCTTACACTTCAAAGACGGGTCGCTTTACCAGGAGACTTCCACATTCTCGCAACGGCGCACCTATCGCCTGCTCACTTACAAGCAAGTTAGAAAGGGTCCCGCTTTCAAGACTCAGGAGACGCTGACCTTCGACACGTCTACCGGCAAAGTCGATATCGAACACACCGATCAGGACGGCAAGGTCAAGAAGATTACGGACAAGCTCACGATGCCACCGGACCTGGCAAACGGCATCCTCCCGACGCTGCTGCTCGATGTCGACCCTAAAGTGGAAACTACCTTGTCCATGCTGGCTTCGACGCCGAATCCCCGTCTCGTGAAGCTGAAGATCTCGGCGGCCGAACAGGATTCGTTTTCCATCGGAGGCGCAGGGGCGAAAGCGACGCATTACGTCATGAAGATCGATATCGGCGGTGTCACCGGTGTGGTCGCGAAGGTTGTGGGCAAGCAACCGCCACCGGTACATTTCGGGTTGCTGCGGGGAATGCGCCGGTCTTTCTGAAGTCGGAAGGGCAGTTGTTTGAAGACGGGCCAATCTGGCGAATCGAAATGGCGAGCCCCGTCTGGCCGAAGGCCTCGCAAAAGCAATAGCAGGCATCTTGTCGACCGCCTACGCCAGGATATCTTTCACTACATCGCCAGATATGCCGGTCAGTCTGACATCCAGGCCCTGGAACTTTATGGCCAGCCGCTTGTGATCCACGCCGAGCAGGTAAAGCATGGTCGCGTGAAAATCGTGGACGCTTACCGGATTCTCCTGGGCGGCATAACCCAGTTCATCCGTAGTGCCGTAGGTGATCCCCGCTTTCATGCCGCCGCCCGGCGACCATGTACGAGAACCCCTTGATGTGATGATCGCGGCCGTCGCCGCCCTGCGACATCGGCGTGCGTCCGAACTCGCCGCCCCAGATCACCAGCGTGTCGTCGAGCATGCCGCGCTGTTTCAGGTCGGTGATCAGCGCAGCGGTCGCCTGGTCCACTTCTTCGGCCTTGAGCGCCACGTTGGCTTTCACGCCGCTATGGTGGTCCCAATCGCGATGATAGAGCTGGATGAAACGCACGCCGCGTTCGGCCAGACGGCGCGCCAGCAGGCAGTTGGACGCGAACGATCCGTCGCCGGGATGCGCGCCGTACATGTCGAGCACCTTTGCGGCTCTTTGCTCATGTCCACCAGGTCGGGCACGCTGCTCTGCATCTTGAACGCCATCTCGTACTGCGCGACGCGCGTCAGAATCTCGGGATCTTTCAGCGTGGCATATTGCGCGCGGTTCAGCGCGTTGATGGCGTCGATCGAGTCCTGCTGCATCGCGGCATTCATGCCGTGCGGATTCTTGATGTGCAGCACCGCGTCGCCGATGGAATTCAGCTTGACGCCCTGGAAGCGGCTGGGCAGCAGGCCCGCCGACCACTGGCGCGCCGCGATGGGCTGCATCTGCCCGCCCCGGCCCGCGGAGAGCAGCACGACGAAGCCGGGCAGATCCTGCGTCTCCGCGCCCGAGCCCGTAGAGCGCCCACGATCCCATACTGGGCCGCCCGGGAAGAATCGAGCCCGGTGTTCATGATGGTGTGCGCCGGATCGTGATTGATCTGCTCGGTCCACATCGAACGGATGATGCAGACGTCGTCGGCCACGCTGCCGATGCGCGGGAACAGATCGCAGATCTCCAGACCGTTCTTGCCGTACTTCTTGAACCCGTGCTGCGGTCCGAAGCAGATCAGCGGCTTGCCCTGCAGTTGCGCGATCTGCTGGCCTTTGGTGAAGCTTTCCGGCATCGCTTTGCCGTGCAGCTCGGCGAGCTTCGGTTTGTAGTCGAAGGTCTCCAGGTGCGAAGGACCGCCGGCCTGATAGAGAAAGATGACGCGCTTCGCTTTGGGGCGATAATGCAGCGGGATTGATCGCGCCGTGCGACGCCCTGCTGGTCTGCCATTAGGGAGTTCAAGCCGAGCAGGCCGAGACCGGAAAGGCCGTAGCGCAGGAAGGTGCGGCGGTGAATGTCGAGATTGCTTTCGTCGTGCGGGTTCATCACGGGCCTCAATTCGCTGGGACTCAGTTCCTGGTAATGGTTTCGTGCATGTTGAGAATGGCGCGCGCCACGGTGGTCATGGCGGCCAGTTCGGCGGCCGGCAGATGCGGCCACCGGTGCTTCGCCCTCATGCGTCAGTGCGCGGGCGTCCGCGGGCGAGCGCTGAAATTGCGCCAGGTTGCTGCGTATACAGCTTGCCAACGCACTGCGCTCCTCCGCTACCGGCGTCCGCCCGGCGGCGCGTTCGAAGGCCCAGTCGATTTGTGCGTTCCAATCGCGGCCGCGTTGCAGAATGTTCTGCGCGAAGACGCGGGCCGCCTCCACGTAGATCGGGTCGTTGAGCAGCACCAGCGCCTGCAAGGGAGTATTCGGAATTCACGCGATTGACGGTGCACTCTTCGCGCGTGGGCGCATCGAAAGTGAGCAGGCTGGGATGCAGGAAACTGCGCTGCCAGAAGGTGTAGACGTCCGCGCCGGTACAGATCGTCGCCGCGGCTGGCAGCATATTCGCGCTTGGGGAAATTGAGCGTGGCCAGATAGCCATCCGGTTCGTATGGCTTGGCACTGGGTCCGCCAAACTTCTCCACCAGCAGTCCGGAGACCGAAAGCGCGATATCGCGGACCACTTCGGCCTCCACGCGGAAGCGGCTCTGGCGCGCCAGCAGGCGGTTATCGGGATCGCGTTCGTCGAGTTCCGCAGTACTCATGGAAGACTGCCGGTAGGTCTGGCTGGTGACGATCGTGCGAATCAGGTGCTTCACGTCCCAGGCATGTGCATCGCGGGCCTGGTATGCGGGGTGCACGAATTCGGAGGCCAGCCAGTCCAATAATTCGGGATGCGTCGGCCACTCACCCTGCGAGCCGAGATCGTCCATCGCCTTGGAAAGCCCCGTACCGAAGAACTGGCGCCAGATGCGGTTCACGGTAACCCGTGCGGTCAGCGGATTGTCGGGCCGCACCAACCAGTTCGCCAGATCCAGGCGCGTCGCCCTACGCCCGCCGGTATCGAGCTTGCCGAGAAACCCGGGGATCGCCGGCGTTACAATCTCGCCCGAATCGTCCATCCAATTTCCGCGCGCCAGAATTCGCGTATCGGTGGGCGTCACGGCTTCGGACACCATCACGCGCGGAATAGAGCTTTCCACCAGCGCCGCGGCCTGCTCTCGCCTGGCCACTTCCGCAACTTCGGCCTGCGCTTCCGACATGGCCCACTGGAAATGCGCCGCTATGGCCGCCTTCTGTGCTTCAGTCCGCTTGTCTTCGGCCACGCGAAGGGCACGCAGCACGGCGTCGGGAATCTCCTTCCCTTTCTCGGCTGTCGGCCACGAGAAATCGCTCGGCGATAGCGCCAGCCGGAAGCGGCCCATGGTAGCGCGGCGTATTTCAGAGTCGTGCCGAATGCGCACTGTCAGCACGGTGTTGGCGGAGGTTTCCAGGGGCTGGGCAAATCGCAATTCCAGGTAAGCCTTAGTGGTTTCGGTGTATGCGTTGATGGCCCATCCCGTTTTCGGATCGTCGTCGATGGCACCCGCCGGCAGGTACTCCGGCGCCTGGTTGTTGAGATTGGCCATGCCGGTGACGAACGGAACCTTGCGTCCGCCGGCCAACACCTCGAGTTCGGTGATGAGCAACCGGTCTGCTCCACGCGCCACACGCAATCCCGGCAGGTTTTCATCCATCACCACTTCGAGACCCAGTTGTTTCCACTTTCCCGCGCCGGGCTGGAGCGTGACGGTATACGTTTCGTTATCGGGATTCGGGCCTGTGACGATGATCACGCCATTGCCCGGCGCCCGCTTGCCGGCCAGGGTGCCGCCTTCGTAGCTGGTGTATTCCACAGCCTGGTCGTTATAGATGGTGAGCACGGCGCCGTGATCCGACTTCGCGGTCAGAGGCCGTTGGACACGCCACGCGAGGTCGCCCGCCTCATACGCAGCGAGGAGTTGCTTCTCCCATGCGGTCCGTTGAGGCTCCAGCGATTTCATCTTCTCCGCCAGGTGCTCCTTCGCGTCCGCCAGTGCCCGCTTCAACTGGTCGAGTTTCTGCTGTTGTTCGGGAGTGGGCAAAGCCATTTGCGCGCCCCAGGCGTCCTTACCGCGATCGGGGACCAGGCCGGTCTCCTTAATGTCAGCGAAGAACGCTTTCATCGAGTAGAAATCGCGCTGGCTAAACGGGTCGAACTTGTGATCGTGACACTCGGCGCAGCCAAGCGTACCGCCCAACCAGACCGCCGCCACAGTTCGTACACGGTCGGCACCGTACTTGGCAAGGTACTCCTTGGGCTGCAGCCCACCCTCGGCGGAGGTGCGGTTGAGACGATTGTATGCGGACGCCACCCGTTGCTCCACGGTGGCATCCGGCAACAGATCTCCGGCCAGTTGTTCGCGGGTGAATTGGTCGAACGGCTTGTTATCGCGGAAGGAATGGAGCACATAGTCGCGGTAGGGCCAGGCGGGGAAGGCGTTGTCGCCATGGAATCCACAGGTATCGGCGTAGCGCACGACGTCCAGCCAGTGCATGGTCTGCTGCTCGGCATAGCGCGGCGAGGCCAGCAACCGGTCCACGAGCTTCTCGTAGGCGTCCGGTGACGTGTCCTTCCGGAATGCCGCGATTTCCTCGGGCGTGGGTGGAATACCGGTGAGGTCCAGTGCCACACGCCGCGCGAGTGTGGCTCGGCCGGCTTCCGCTGCAGGCTTCAGACCTTCGCGCGTGAGACGTTCACGGATGAACACATCGATGGGATTCTCCCCGGCCGGAACGTCGGGACGCTGCACCGGCTGATAGGCCCAATGGCCTTCGTAGGGCGCGCCTTCCGCCACCCACCGCCGGATGGTCTCCTTCTGCGGGGTGGATAGTTCCTTGTGTGCGAAGGCCGGCGGCATGATTTTCGTGTCATGGGCGAAGATCCGCCCTATTATGGCGCTCTTTTCCGGATCGCCCGGCACGATTGGCGCAACCCCGTTGCGGTTGGGTTTCAGCGCTTCGGCGCGAAGGTCCAGCCGCATACCGGCCATGCGCGAACTTTTATCCGGCCCGTGACAGCGGAAGCAGGTTTCGGCCATGATCGGCCGGATGTCGCGGTTGAAACGGACTTGCGCGTTCCCAGGCGCCGTCGAAATGACGACAGCCAGCAGTACCCATCTTGCGTGCATTTGGTTCTAATAATACCTCCGCACGCGGGGGCGATGCGGACATGAGACAGGTCTGCGAGGGGCGCATCCCATTCGCATGCCCCCGGAACAAAAGCTAAATTTACGAAACGAACCCATTTTTCGCCTTAACGCCAACAGAATGAAACTACTTATGCACGCTTCGTGCGAAGCCATCGTACCTGCAAACCTACGCCCGGGTGGAACCGAGCGAGGGACTGGAACTGCCCACATTTTCACGCTAGCATTCGAGCGGCAGCCGTTAGCAGAGGCAGACTCGTAAGTTGCGGATGGGCCGGGAAAAAGAAATGCGAATCGGCGGTCACCAGCGTGGAGGATTAGGTCTGCGGTCTGGGATAAGATGTAGAATCACACGGAATCCTGGATGGCATTGCTGTGAGTGAAGGACTTCAAGAAGGCGACTGGAACACTTTAGTCTTGTCGATCACTCAGGGTGACTGCGTCTTAATGTTGGGACCCGATGCGGTGACCGAAGAAGTTGACGGCCGAGCGGTGCCCCTTCTGACTCTCTTCGCCGATCAGCTTCGCGCCAAGCTCACGATCGCAGAGCCCGACGCCGCGCCGGAAGGGTTCACCCCAGCGCAGACGGCGCAGGCGTTCAAGGCCCGATTCGGAACCAACAGCCTGCGCAACGAGGCGGACGAGTTCCTGCGGCGGAGCCGCCGGCCCAGTCCGATCCTTGAAGACCTGGCGGCCATGCCATTCCGCCTTGTCGTCAATACAACCCCCGGGCTTCACATGGAGGAGGCATTTCGCAGCAGTTCAGGGATCGTCGCGCAGACCGCATGGTACCGGGCAAAGGCACCGCGCCAGGAGATGGCTCCCGAAGGCACAGCCGAGAAGCCGCTGGTTTTTCATCTGTACGGTTGCGTTCACGATCTGAAATCCCTGGTCCTGACCGAGAGCGAATTGCTTGATTTCCTGGTGGCGATTGTCTCGGAGGATCCTCCCCTGCCGAACAATATCAGGAGCGCGTTTGCGGGCCGAGACAACTGCTTTCTGTTCCTTGGATTCGGCTTCAAACACTGGTATCTACGCATCCTTCTCCACGCGTTGTCCAGGAGCAGCGCTGAAAACCGTTCCTTCGCGCTGGAGCACTTCGACGAGTCGCTGGGACGCTCCACCATCCAGACCACGAAACTGTTCTTCCAGGAGGGGCATAAGATTCACTTCTTCGACATGGAGGCCGATGGCTTCACACGCGAGTTGCGCCAGCGCGTCGAAAAGCGTTTGGGAGGAGTGCGTGGAGGGCAGAAGCAAGAGATCAGCCCCGACTCGGCAACGGTCTTCCTGTGCCACGCGAGCGAGGACAAAGACAGAGCGAGAGAGTTAAGCGAACGGCTCGAGGGCGCTGGGATCCGTCCCTGGCTAGATAAGAACGATCTTCGTGGCGGCGACTATTGGGACGATAGGATTGAGCGGACCATCGAGCACGAGGTCCAGTACTTTCTCGTGCTGCAGAGCAAGGCCTTGCGTGCCAAGGTAGAAAGCTATGTGAACAAGGAAATTTTCTGCGCCATCGAACGCCAAAAGAGGTTCCGCAAGGGTGCCAGGTTCATCATTCCAGTGGAAATCGACGCTGATTCGAAGCTCGACGAGCTGAAAGAGATCCAGGGGGTGGACTGTAGAGACGGGGCGGGGTTCGACAGACTGGTCAAGACGATTTTCCGGGATCGCGAACTGCGACTCAAGGGGGCGTGAGGATGAGCGGGCACAGACGCTATCCAGGCTCCAGTTCATTCCAGGACGAGGAACTCGATCGCCTGTTGTTTTGGGGAAGAGAGCAAGAAAAGGGCGCGCTGTTTCACCTGATACTGGCGGAAAGCCTGGTGTTGTTCTACGCGAAGTCTGGTTGCGGAAAGACTTCGCTGCTGAATGCAGGCGTCTTCCAACAACTGCGCGACAAGGAATACTACCCCATCCTGATTCGCCTGAACGATCTGGACAGCGACCCGGTTCGCTCGATCATGGATCAGGTACTGGCGCACGAATCGCGCGGAATCGAGATCGAGCGCCACGGGGACGGGTACGACCACTTATGGCGGTTCTTCAGCGGACTGCGACTGTGGCGGGGAAACGTGCTGCTGACACCGGTGATCGTTTTCGATCAATTTGAGGAGCTGTTCACGATCAATAGCGAAGCACGGCGGCAGAGGTTTCTCGAACAGTTCAGCGATCTGACGCGCAGGCAACTGCCGGAGACAGCCGGCCCGGAGGAGACGACGGACGCTTCGGTGCGCAGCCCGGCACCGAAGGTGGTGCTCAGCATGCGCGAGGACTACCTTGGGGAAGTGGAACACGTGGCCGCCCACGTACCGCGCGTCATGGCTCATCGCTTTCGTCTCACGCCTCTGACCCGGGAGCAGGCGAAGGAAGCCATACGCAGACCGGCCGAACTGCACGATGAGCGGATTTCCGGATGGAAATTCAGCTACACTCCGGACGCGATCAAGGAGCTCCTGGACTTCCTCTGCACGCAGCGCCAGCGCGGCAAGCTGGTCACCGGCGACGAGATTGAACCGTTCCAGCTCCAGATCCTTTGCAGGCACATCGAAGACCACATCCTCAGGCTCCAGGGATCGAATGGAATCGTCAACGCGGCCGATCTCGGCGGAACCGCAGGAATGCAAGTGATCCTGCAGAGCTTCTACACGAGCAAACTCGAGGAATTTGCACCCGAGGATCAGGAAGCCGTCCGGCGCCTGTGCGAGCAAGGCCTTATCAGCAAGACCGATAAGCGTCTCAGCCTCGAAGAAGAGGAGATCGAGCGGCAGTACGGGGTGGGCAAGGCGCTGCTGATCAGGCTTGTGGAGCAGCGTCTCTTGCGCGTCGATCCCCGGGTCGGAAGCCTGTACTACGAGCTAACCCACGACACCCTGGTCGCACCGATCGTGAGAGCCCGACAGGAACGGGATCCGGACGCAATGGTGAGGATGGCGGAGTCTTACCGGATCGAGGGCCGTTTCGTCGATGCGGTCGGCTGCTATGAGAGGGCAGTTACCCTGGACCCAAAGAATACTGTTGCCTATGTGTCCTGGGCCGCACTACTCCTCCATCTCGGCAGGCTGGAAGACGCCGATGAGGTTCTGTCGAAGGCGGCTAAACAGGGTGTGGAACACGAGGGAATCTACCACCAACTGGGCAGGGTGGCGGCCGCGAAGGGGAACAACCCAGGCGCGATCGAGCAATATGAAAAAGCGCTGCAACTGAACAACAAGCTCGCCGCAGTGCACACCGATCTCGGAACCGTCTATCGGAAGAGCGGGCAGACGGAACTCGCGGCCAAGGCCTACGAGCGTTCGGTCGAACTGGATCCGGACAGCGCATCCAACTGGCGCGAACTGGCCCTCCTGTGGATTGAAGGCGGCCGGCACGAGCAGGCAATCGATACTTATCAGAAGGCGGTGAGGGTCAACGCGCAGTTTGCCTACATCTTCGAGGAATTGGTCTCCGCGCTCGTCCGTCGAAAGCAAGACACCATCGCATGCGATATGTGCAAGCTCGCTCTTGGCGTCGACTCCGGGGACAGCGACTACTTTGTAAAAGTCGGCCTGGGCCTAATGCGGCAAAAAGCTTACGAGGAAGCGGCTGGAGCGTTCCAGAAGGCAACGATGCTGAAAGCCCATGCCCGGGCCTATCTATACTGGGGGATTTGCCTTTTTACGCTCGACAGGAAAGACGAGGGGACCAGTATGGTTGCCAAGGCTGCCGAGCTTGATCCGGTGCAGGTGTTGCCCGAGATAGCCGGTATTCTCACCAGCTCTGACGTGCCGGCCGAGCAGATTCTGAGTCTGTTTCGCAACGCAGAGGCCGCGGGGCCGCTTAGCGCGACCAACTATGCGGAATACGGACGGGCGCTGTTCCTGTTCGGTCAATATGACGAGGCTCTGGACAAATATCAGAAGGCGCTGCGGACAGAACCTGAGAACGTTGTCGCTCTTGACGGCAGCGGAGCCGTACTCATCGTGCTCAAACGGGTGGACGAGGGGATCGCGGCGTTCGAACGGGCTGCGGCGGTTGACGGACAGAATGCGGCCACTTTCCAGGTCTGGGGGACAGCACTTTCGACCTGTGACCGCCACGAGGAGGCATTGACTAAATTCGAGCGTGCGGTGGACCTGGACCCGACCAAACCGACCTATTTCCAGAATTGGGGTGACGCTTTTTTCGCCCTCGACCGCCATGTAGAAGCGATCGACAGGTACGAAAAGGCGGCTGCCTTAGACCCAGCCATCAACGTATTTCAAAAATGGGGCGGACTCTTTGCTGGCCCTGACGAGGTACTCGCAGGCCATAGAGAAATACCAGCAGGCAGCCGAGCGTGACCCTTCGAATGCGAAGGTATGCTCGCAGTGGGGTTTGGCACTGATGTCGTTGAAGCGGGATGGCGAAGCCTTGGAGCAGTTCCAAATGGCGCTCGCGCTTTCTCCTGATGATGCGTTACGCATTACCTGGCAGGCAGCGCGTTGCAATCCCTCGCCCGGTGGGAGGAGGCATTGGGGGAGGCGGAACGTGTTAACGAGCTGGCGCCTGACTCGCAAGCCGGGTATCAAAGCGCCGGCTTTGCTCTTCTCGAGCTGCACCGGTACGAGGAAGCGGCCCAAATGTACGAGAAAGCAGCTGCGCTGAGCGACAATGATGCAGTGAGCCACTTCGGATCCGGCAAGGCACTCTTCTGTCTCGGGAAGTATGAAGAGGCGATCCCAAAGTATGAAAGGGCATTGAGCTTGACCCTTCCAGTGCTACGGCGTATGTCGGTTTGGGCCTGACACTCGACAAGCTCGGCCGGCACGAGGAGGCCAGCCTGGCGTTCGCCAAGGCCGAGGAGACGTGCTCCGACGAAGTATTGTGCGATGTCGGCTGGTATTTCTTTGTGGGTGGAAAATACGAGAAGGCGGTGGAATTCAGCCGAAGGGCCCTCGAACACGAGCCCGATCTTTTTCAAGCTCGCAGCAATCTGGCGTTAGCGCTACTCCACCTTGGACGGATTGAAGAATCTCGCCGAGAGTATGGTCAAGCGCTGGTGCTGGCAGGCAAGAAAGGTGGCCGGGCCACTGTAGAGTGGGCAGTTCTCGCAGACTTGCGGGCGGCGGTAGAGCGGAATCCCTCACTCGACGGGCGGGCAGGAGATGCTGGACAGCCTTCTGGAACTGTCGGCTACCCGCTTTCCGGCAGATTGAGATGGTCTACGGGCGATGCACCGGCAACAGACCGTGACCGTACGTGCGCCGGCATGACAGACCACGAAAGACGATGGTCTCCACTACCTGACTATGCCAAATCTTCCTTGCGAATGGGCAGGCGGCGAATGCGTTTCCCGGTGGCTTTGAAGATGGCGTTGCACACGGCGGGCGCGATCCCGGGAGTGCTGGCCTCGCCGGCGCCTCCGGAAGCGCTCTGACTGTTGACGATGTGCACTTCCACCACGGGCATCTCATCGATGCGCAGCACATCGTACTGATGGAAGTTGCTTTGCTGCACGCGGCCGCGGTCGATGGTGATACCGCCTTTGAGCGCCGCCGCCAGTCCGAACACAATACCGCTCTGCATCTGCTGCTCCAGGATTGCCGGATTCACCACGCGGCCGCAATCCACTGCGCAGACGACGCGATGCACCTTGAGTTTGCCGCCGGTGACCGAGACTTCGGCCACCTGTGCGGTGAAGCTGCCGATGTTGTTGACCAGCGAGACGCCGCGCGCGCGGCCCGCGGCGGGAGGCTTGCTCCATCCGGATTTTTCGGCCACGAGATCCAGCACGCCGAGCATGCGCGGCGACTTGGCCAGCAGGCGGCGGCGCACCTCCACCGGGTCTTTGCCACCCGCCGCGGCCATTTCGTCCAGGAAACTTTCGGCGAAGAAGGTATTCTGCGAGTACCCCACGGAGCGCCAGTAGCTTACCGGAATTCCCGCCTCCACGGCGTGATAATCCACGAACATGTGCGGGATGGCGTAAGGTAGATCGGCGATGCCTTCGACGCCCGTCCTCGAAAGGCCGTTACGCATTCCGCCGAAGGGCGGGCAGGCAATCCGGCTGGACAGCGCGAGCGGCCAGCCGTCGGCATCCAGCGCGCCGGCGAATCGCGTGTAGGACGCCGGACGGTAGAGATCCTGCTGCATGTCGTCCTCGCGCGAC
Source organism: uncultured Solibacteraceae bacterium (assembly GCA_963792055.1). GTDB lineage: Bacteria > Acidobacteriota > Terriglobia > Bryobacterales > Bryobacteraceae > Solibacter. Next base: position 246,556 of record CAWBUV010000017.1, read on the forward strand.
CAGGTGAGCTTCACGGGGGCGCTCGACGGCCTTGGAGACTTCGACGGCTTCGCCGATGTAGTCCGCGGCGGCGCGGCGGCCGAACCCTCCGCCCATATAGAGCGTGTGGACCTCCACCTTTTCCGGCGGCAGGCCGGTGACTGCGAGCCGCGATTTCGCGGCGCGGCGCTCTGCCCCTGCGTGGACGCCCAGACCGTGCAGCGGTCTCGGGCTCACGTCGGCCGTGCAATTGAGCGGCTCCATGGGGGCGTGCGCCAGGAAGGGCACCTCGTAATCCGCCTCGATCTTCTTGGCGGCGGCTGCCAGGGCGGCCGGAGCGTCGCCTTCCTTGCGAGCCTCCGCGCCGGGCTGCTGCATGCGCTCCAGAAAGATTTTGGTGAGCGCCGGAGTGCTCATGGCGGCGACCGGACCTTCGTCCCATTGGACGTCCAGCACGCGCCGTCCCTGCATGGCGCTCCAGGTATTGTCGGCCACCACCGCGACGCCGTTGGAAATCTGCACCACGCTCTTCACGCCGGGCACGGCCTTCGCCTTGGTGGCGTCGAAGCTTTTGACCTTGCCGCCGAACACCGGACAGCGCGCGACCACCGCGTACAGCATGCCGGGCAGGCGGACGTCGATGCCGAACTGCGCGCTGCCGTCCACTTTGGCCGGCGTGTCCAGCCGCTTGACGGGCTTGCCGATCAGGCGGAACTGCGACGGATCCTTCAGGGCAGGGTTCGCCGGTACGGTTAATTTGGAGGCGGCCTCGGCCAGGCTGCCGTAGGTCAGGCGCGCCTTGGTGGCGGTGTTGACCACGACGCTGTTCTCGGCGCGGCAGTCCGACGGAGCGACGCCCCATTGCTTGCGCCGCGGCCTGCACGAGCATCTCGCGCGCCGCGGCGCCCGCCCGGCGCAGCGAGTCGAACGAGGTGCGCACGCTCTGGCTGCCGAACACGCCCTGCATGGGGCCGTACTCGCGGTCCACGCCCGGGAACTCCGTGCGGATCTTTTTCCAATCGCACTCCAGTTCCTCGGCCAGCAGCATGGAGAGCGAGGTCACGGTGCCCTGCCCCATCTCCGCCTTGTGGATGAAAAGCGTGACGCACGTCGTCGGTGCCCACGTGGACGAAGGCGTTGAGCTTCGAGGACGCAGGTGGCGACGATTCCTGGGAGCCGAGCTGGAAGCCGATCATCACGCCGCCGGCCGCGGCAGCGCTGGCGCGGAGGAATCCGCGGCGGCTGAAAGTCTGGCTGGCGCTCACTTCGGGCACCTCCCTTGCGCGCGGAGTTCGGCGGCCAGATGGACGGCGCGGCGGATGGATTGATAGGTGCCGCAGCGGCAGATGTTGTTGCGCATGGCCTCGTCGATATCGGCGTCGGTGGGGTTCGCCGTCTTGGCCAGCAGCGCGGCCGCGGTCATGATCTGTCCCGACTGGCAGTAGCCGCACTGCGGCACGTCCTCGGCGATCCAGGCCTGCTGAATCGGGTTGCGTGCGGTCCGGCGAGAGGCCTTCGATGGTGGTGACGGTTTTGCCGGCGACGTTGGAAATCGGCGTCACGCAGGAGCGCACGGGCTGTCCGTTGAGGTGGACGGTGCAGGCGCCGCACAGCGACATTCCGCATCCGAACTTGGTGCCGGTCATGCCCAGCGTATCGCGCAAGACCCACAGCAGCGGCATCGCCGGCGGGACATCCACCGTCTGCGCCTTGCCGTTTAACGTGAATTTGACAGCAGCCATTCGACCCTCCTCGGATTGCCCCGATAGGTCGAGTATACCGTGGGGTTTTTGGAGCGTCACTCGCGACAGGTGAAGTTCGCGGCGTCGCTGGTGCTGCCCGTGCCGGTGTAGTGCGCAGTCAGGGGAAAGGGACAAAGTGGGCGGGTCCGGTCGACGCGGTTGTTGGTTACGTGTGCGGCGGGAATGGAAGCTGGGGCGACGCCGGATTCACGCCAGCGTTCCAGTGCGGCCATGGCGTTGAACTGATTGGTACCCGGACCGCCTCCGCAGTGCTGCATGCCCGGGACCATGAACAGGCGGTAGGAGCCTGCGATCGCCTTAGGTCCACCCATGGCTTCCAGGACGCTGTTGTAGTAGTTGACGCTGTGCATGGGTGGGATCTGGGGATCGCTCCAGCCATGGTATTGGATGAGTTTGCCGCCATGGGCGATGAAGGCGCGCAGGTCTGGCGTGAGCGCGTTGGTGGTCCCGTTGTCCAGACGCACGGCTTCCACCGCGAGAGGGGGGATGTTGAGAGTGAGGTAATCCGACGCAGGGTCCCGGGTGAGGACGAAGCGGGCGTAATCGTTGCCAATGGCGAAGGGACGCGGACCACCGTAAGTGGCCCATCCCAGTTCGCTGCCGGGCGCAAGGCCCGGGTAAAACTCGGTTCGCGTAGCAGGGTCGACTGCGCGCGCGTAGATCTTGCGGGCCGATTCCACTTGCGGCGCGGTGAGACAGCCCGGCGCGTCGGCGCCGGCACAGAGAAGTACGGAGGGATCGAACTTACAGCGGCGCGGATCTTCGATGACGCCGTCGGTTACGCCATCAAGTGCGTCGCAGGCTCCGAGCGCGGCGTTATTCAGCAGCGGATATTTGGCGGGTGGAATGTAGGCGGCATCGTCCCGGTGCACAATTTGCGCGACCCATAGCGACCCCATGGCGCGGCCTGTCCAATTGGCGGCGGGCGCTCCGGCAACGATGCCGTCGAAATCCTGCGGGATATCGCTGGGCTTCCATGAGGCCCTGACGGCCGCCGTTCGAGCAACTGTTCCAGTAGGCCAGATGCGGCGCCGTGCCATAGTAGGTTTCGATCAGCTTCTTCGCGACGACCGTCATCTCATGGACCGCGCGATAGCCGAAATCGATCAGCTTTTCGGGATGGCCGAAAGCGAACGAGGCACCCGGAGTTTCGGAGGACTTGTGGCCGGTATCGGTAGACGCCGTAGCGTAGCCCTCGCGCAAGGCGGCAGACATGGCGTCGAAGCCGATGGAGCCGGCCCACCCGCCATTACCGACGGCCTCGAATTTGCCGTTCCAATGAGCCGCGGGCATCCAGACTTCGATTCCAATTTGCGAATCGGCGGACGGGCGGAGAGTGGCGGCGATGCGGCAATGGGACGGGACGGTTTGGGTGGCGGCACGGACATCCGCGGCGGATATGGTTGCGCCGGGCAGAGTGAGGGAGGCGAGGCGGTCGCAAGGGACCTGTGCGTGTGATGCGCAGGCAAGCACCAGGAACAGCGCGATTCTCATCGGGGCGGCTCTGGATCGGGCGTGATGCCGGCCGCGCGAAGAATTCGTTCGATGGCGGCTACGGTGGTGGGGGACGGTTTGTAGTTGCCGAAGCGGTGGCCTTGCGCGATGATGAGCGGCGTCCATCCCTGCTTATTCTTGCGGTTCCATACGTCGATCTTCGCGCCATGCGCGGCGAGGAATTCGACTGCGCCCGGAAGGTTCTTGTAGGCAGCGCCGTGCATGGCGGTCTCGCCGTTGTTATCGACGGCATTGATATCGTTGCCCAGATCCAGCGCCGCCTGCAAGGCTTCGACGACTTCGCTTTCGGTGCCGGCGTCCTCGCCGGGGGAGCGCGTTCCCAGATCCGGCGGCGGCGATGATCGGTGTGGCGTTGTCCGCATTGGGAATGGAGGGATCGGCGCCGAGTTTGGCGAGGAAGCGCATGAGCTCTGCGTCGGCGGTGCGGGCGGCGAGCAGAAAGGGGGTGGCGCCGAGGGTGTTCAAGCTGGTGAGGCCGACGCCGACCTTCTTCGTCATGCGCGCATTCAGGTTGGCCCCGTGCCCCGCGAGATACTGAACGAACTGCAGGCTGGTCATCTTGCCCGAACCATCGGGCGCCGGATCGTTGTCGCCGCCTCCCGGTTTGCGGACCCAGGTAACCATATGGAGCGCCGTATAGCCGGGACCGGTCGCGTTGGGGTCGGCGCCGGCATCGATCAGGGCGGCGGCGAGTTCGTAGTGGGCATTGCCAGCGGCGAAGTGGAGGGCGCTGGTGCCGGGCTTGGGGGCGCCGTGCGGCTGGGCGCCTCGACGGCCGGTTGAGCGGGATCCCGTCGTTGACGTCCGCGCCCGCTTTCAGCAGGGCTTGAACGACGTTGGTACGTCCTTCGCGTACGGCGAAGAGAAAGGCGTCGAAGCCGGAGTCGAGGCGTTCGCGATAATCGGCACCTGCCTGAATGAGGGCCTGCACGACTTCGACATTGCCCTCGGCGGCGGCCCACATCAGGGCCGTCTGCTTGCGATAGCCCTCTTTGGCGCGGACCTCGGCGCCGTGCGAGAGTAGCGCCTTGACGGCTTCGACTTTGCCGGTACGTGCGGCGGTCATCAGCGCGGTCTCGCCGCCGGGAAGAGCGGCGTTCGGGTCGGCGCCGGCCTGCAGGAGCAACTCCACGATCGCACCGTCTGCCGTTGGTGCAGGCGAGTGAAAGGGGCGTGACACCGTAACGGTTCGCGGCCTTCACATCGGCTCCGGCGGCGATCAGGAGCCTGACGGTTTCCAGGTCGTCCTGCTCGGCGGCCCAATGGAGCGCTGTGGTGCCATCGGCCTGAGGCTCGTTCACGTTAGCGTGGCGGTCCAGAAGCGCGCGGACTGCGGCGCGATCCATTTTCTGCGCAGCGTCGGCAAGGCGCAGCTCCGGTGATGCGGCGCAGAGCGCGGCTATGGAGAACAGTGATGCGGTCAGCGCAGAGATCCGGACCATCACAGGGTGAGCGGCTCGAGCAGTTCGTTGACTTTGCCTTTGCTATCGGCGAAGGTGTCCAGCCTGACGCCGGCGCGTTCCAAGAGGGTGAGGTGCAGGTTCGCCAGCGGGGTGGGTTCGGCGTAGCGAATGTGACGGCCGCCCTTGAGTTTGCCCGCGCCGCCGCCCGCCACCAGGACGGGCAGATTGACGTGATCGTGCTTATCGCCGTTACTCATGCCGCTGCCATAGAGATAGAGCGAATGATCGAGCAGTGAGCCATCGCCATCGGGTGTGGCTTTCAGCTTCTCCAGGAAGTAGGCGAACAGCGAAACGTGAAATGCGTTGATCTGCGCGACCTTGGCGAGCATCGCCGGGTTGCCCCCATTGTGGGTGAGCGGGTGGTGCGCTTCCGGCACGCCGATTTCGGGATAGGTGCGGGTACTGGTTTCGCGTGCGAGCTGAAAGGTGATGACGCGCGTGACGTCGCCTTGCAGGGCGAGCACTTGCAGATCGAACATGAGGCGCGCGTGGTCGGCATAGGCAGCCGGCACACCGACAGGACGATCGAGATCGGGCAGGTGAGAATCGGCGGTGGATGCCTCGGCCTTCTGGATGCGGCGTTCCACTTCGCGCACCGTGTCCAAATATTCGTTTACCTTGTTACGATCTCCCGGGCCAAGCTTTTTCTGCAGGCGGGCGATGTCTTCCTTTACCCAGTCGATGCAGGCTGGCGCTCTTGCGCAGTTCGGTGAGACGTTCCGACGAGGTTCCGCCATCACCGAAGAGGCGTTCGAAGGCCACGCGGGGGTGAGCCTCGGCGGGCAGGGGCGTAGTGGGAGAGGACCAGGAGAGATTGTTCTGATAGACGCAGGCGTAACCGTTGTCGCACTGCCCCACGGTAGTGAGGAGGTCCATCGCAAGCTCGAGCGAGGGCAGGCGTGTTTCGCGACCGATGTGCTGGGCTGCGATCTGGTCGACAGTGGTACCCAGGTAGTAATCGCTGCTCTCCGTCCACTTGGCGGTGGCGGCGCTCAGGAAGGCGGAGTTGGATGTGGCGTGCGTGCCGGGGTAGGCATTGCGTAATTCGAGATTGGTGATGACGGTCAGTTGATCGGCAACCCGGGAGAGCGATTTCAGGGTTGGTGAAAGTTCGCCAAGCGTGCCCGTGCCATTCGGCGTCCATTCCGGCATGTGGGCGCCCATGGGCATGTACACGAAGCCAAGGCGACGGACCGGGCGTGCCGGAGTGGCGGCGAGCGCGGTCATGGACGGAATCATGGCGTCCAGCAGGGGCAGGGCCAGGGTGGTCCCCACGCCGCGGAGAAATGTGCGACGCGGCAGCGCCTTTTTGGTGACGATCATTGAGACCTCCTCATTTGAAACGGAGTGCTGTTGACGATACCGAGGATAAAGGACGAGAAACGGAAATTATCGGCCTGTGCGCTGCGTACTACGGTGCGCACGGCGGGTGCGTCGTAGGCTTCGACGCCGCGCCCGAGCCCATAGGTCAAGAGCTTTTCGGTGAAGACGCCGGCGAAGACTTCGGGGCGGCTTAAGATCGCGCGCTCCAGACCGGCCACGCCTTCGAACTTGCTGCCATCGGGCAATCCGCCGGAGACATCGATGGGCTTGCCGTCTTCGGCGGTGCGCCAACGGCCTACCGCGTCGTAGTTTTCGAAGGTAAATCCGACGGGGTCCATCAGACGGTGACAGCCAGCGCAGGCCGGGTTCGCGCGATGCTCGGCCATGCGTTCCCGCATGGAGACCGCGTTACCGGCGGCGGGGCCTTCTTTCAAACTCGGGACGGCGCCGGGCGGTGGAGGCGGAGGCACACCGAGAATGTTGGCGAGGATCCACTTGCCGCGAATCACGGGCGAGGTCCGCGTGGGGTAGGAGGTGACCGTCAGGATGCTGCCCTGGCGAAGGAGACCTCCACGCACCGCGTCCGGCCCAAAAGTGACGCGGCGGAAGCGGCTGCCGTAAACGTTGGGAATTCCGTAGTGTTTGGCGAGGCGCTCGTTGAGGAAGGTGTAGTTGGCCCGGATGAGGTCGAGGATGCTGCGGTCTTCCCGCATCACGCTATCAAAGAACAGCTCGGTTTCCTGGTGGAAGGCCTGGCGCAGATTGTCGTCGAAATCGGGAAAGGCGCGCATGTCGGGATGCGAGGCATCGAGATTGCGAAGGTACAGCCACTGGTCGGCGAAGTTGGTGACCAGGGCGCGCGAGCGGGAATCGGCGAGCATCCGCCGCACCTGCTGCTCGAGCATAGGCGGGTTGTGAAGTTTGCCGCGGGTGGCTGCGTCCAGGAGTTCGTCGTCCGGGAGGCTGCTCCAGAGGAAAAAGGAAAGGCGCGTGGCGAGTTCGAGATCGCCGACGCGGTAGGCGGACCGGGTGGCAATTCCTGGCGGGTCCTCTTCTACGCGAAAGAGAAATTCGGGACTGACGAGGATGGAACGAAGGGCCATCTCAATACCGGCTTCGTGGCCGCTTTCGGTGCGCGTGTCGCGGTAGAACTTCATGGGTGCTTTGAGGTCGGCGTCTGTTACGGGACGCCGGTAGGCGCGGCGCGCGAGGGTCATCAGAATGCGTTTGGCGCACGCTTCTTCCTCGCCGGGATTTGTGGGAGTACACAGCAGAATACGCTGGCGGCTTGGACTGTTGCCGGGCCCTTGCGCGTTGTAGGGACCGATCACGGAGATGGAGTAGACGGCGGTCTGGATGCGCGGGTGACGGTCCATATTGAAATGGGCCTGGTAGGGCTGGCGCTCGGTTTCGAGCAGAGTGGAGTGCTGCTTTGGAAATGCGGCGGCAATCTGGTGGGGGCCGGACTTCACTGGAATGCGCACGTGGACATCCTGATCGACCGCGTGGTGATCGTTGCCTGGCGCGGGTGGCTTGACGGTGAACAGGCCAACGCGCTCGCCATCGAGCAGAAGTTCCACCTGCTGAGATTCCGTCAGGCCTTCGACGTGTTCGTTGCGGTCGCGCGCCAATCGCACTTGAAGTTCGTAATCGGCATCGAGCGGGAACGTGTAGCGGAGGGAGAGTCCTCCGCGCGTACCGAGGGGAAGCTGGTCGAAATGCTCCTCCTGGGTGAGGTCCGGCGGGAGGTTGATGGTCTCACCGCCCGGTGATTTTGTGGGGCTGCCCAGGGCGAGGCGGCTGATTTTGCGGGCGGCGGAAACGTAGCGTTCGAGGAGGGTAGGAGAAAGCTCGCCGACGGTCACGTTGTCGAAACCGTAGCTTGCATCGTCGCTGGGGAGCAGCGGAGCGGCGTCGATGTCGAGTGCCAGGAGATCTCGGATGGCGTTCTGATATTCGGTGCGGTTGAGACGGCGGAAAGTGTCGGTGCGACCGGGGTTGGGGTGCAAAGCTGCGGCCTTGTCGAGGGAGGTTTCCAGCTCGGAGATCAGTGCGCGGTAAGTGGCATCGTCCGGGCGAGGCAGGCCGGCAGGAGGCATAGAGCGGACGCGCAGGCGGCGCACCACCTTCTCCCAGATCTCGGGGTGTGCGGCGGGTTCACCGGCCGCGGCAGCGTCGAGCGCGAGGCCGCCGGTTTTAAGCTTGCTGTTATGACAGCCGGTACAATATCGATCGAGAGTGGCGCGGGGTTGCTGGGCAATGGCGGAGCCGCAGGCGCCCACGAGGAGTGCGGTGAGGACACAGCACGGAATCCAATCCCTCCAGCCCTTCATGCCCAGTCTCCGTATAACTATGCAACAGTATATATGTGATTCGGGACGCTTGCATGCCTCTTGCCCAGTACTCCCCTATCGCACCGTTGTAATTCAGTGTTATCCAAGCAGTACAAACGGTTTCGGTCCATTGAGTACTTGCCGCCGGCTCCAATCCACGGCAAGATTTAGGAATGCCGAATGACGATCGTGAGGCAGAGGATGGACACGCGATGAGTTGCAGAGAACGAGACCACATCATCCTGGCGTTCGCGCTGGCTGCGAATGAAGGGAATATTGCGTCCGAAGATTTCGAGCTTGCCGCGAGCGAACGCGAACGTCAGCATGCGCAGAAATCCGTGGAGGCAGCGCGCAGCTATTGCCACCATCTGCGATCGGTGTTTCTGACTCACTGCGAGCAGCACGGGTGCTAAGCAAGGTTCGACGCGTTCCGCACCGTCTTTGGACGCTAATCGCTATCCAGAGTTGCGCGCAGTAACTTTACCAGATCGCCGACCTGGAAGGGCTTCCTGATAAAGTCCTTGACGATGGAAGCGTCAATGGACTGAGCCACCATCTCCCGGCTATAGGCGCTGGTAAGAACCACTTTGACGGATGGCCGGGTACGCTGCGCTTCCCGGATGACCTCGCGGCTCGGTGTTCCCGGAAGGGTCATGTCCAGCAGGATGATGTCAATTTGCGCCGGGTGATTGCGAAGCAGGTCCACGGCGGCAGACCCGTCGCGCGCACCCACTACACTGAAACCCTTCCTGGCAAGCATCTTGGAGACGGAAGTACGGAGAGCATCTTCGTCTTCTACCAAAAGTAGAGTGGCGGCCGCACCGTTGATTTCCGAGGCCAAATCAGGCGACGTGGGAGCGCTGGGCCTCTCCGGAACATCGGCGCAGGGCAGGAAGATTTGAAAAGTGGAGCCTTGGCCGGGGGTGCTGCTCAGGTGGATGGCGCCAGCGTGGGCACGGACAATTCCCTGCACAACCGCCAGGCCGAGACCGCGGCCGGCGAACTTGGTAGTGAAGAAGGGGTCAAAGATTCTTGCCTGCTGCTCCTGGCCGATCCCGCTACCGGTATCCGAAACCGACAAGCAGAGGTAATCGGCATCGGCCAGGTTTGTGCCCGCAAACGCAGGAACGTTCCGCCCTGCGAAGGAGGTAGCGACGTGGATGAGACCGTCCTTCTCTCCGAGCGCTTCCGAAGCGTTAATGATCAGATTCATTACAATCTGCCGGACCTGTGCGGCATTGCCGCGAACGGCGGGAAGTCCATTGCGGAGATCGGTTTTCAATATCGCGTGCTTCGAGATGGAGACTTTGAGCAACTCCAGCATCTCTTCCACCAGCCTGGAGAGGTCTACCGAGCCGAGATCGGCCTGATCCTGCCCCGAGTAGATCATGAGTTCACGCACGATTTCGGCGGCACGGACGGCTACCGCCTTAATCCTCTGGATATGCTCGGCCGGAGAGGCACCGCTTGCAGCCTCCAACTCCGCCAGTTCCGCATCCGCCAGGACGCTGCCCAACAGATTGTTAAAGTCATGGGCGATGCCCCTGGTCAGAGCACCCAAACTCTCCAGCTTTTGTCTTTCCGCGTCCTCCACCTGGGCACGTTTGAGATCCGTGATATCGATATCGGAGCCGATATAGCCGGCGAAGGCTCCACCCGGGGCGAAGTGAGGCACCCCGCTGCACAACAGCCACCGGTAGGCACCATCGGCACGGCGTATCCGGTATTCGATGTGGAAGTCCAGGCGAGCATCAAAGGCCGAACAGTAAGCGGCAAAGCAGCGGTCGGCGTCGTCGGGGTGGATACCCTCGGCCCAGCCGTTGCCCAATTCCTGTTCCAGGGTCCGGCCCGTGAAGCTCAGCCAGGTCTTGTTGAAAAAGGTGCAGAGCTTGTCGACGCCGGACATCCACATCATTACAGGCGCGGTGTCGGCCAGATTACGGAAGAGTTCTTCGCTTTCGCGTAGAGCGGTTTCGGCCTGCTTGCGCTCGGTAATATCGAGGCTGACGCCAACCAGGCGAGCGGCTTCGCCGGCCTCGTTGAGCATGACCGCGGCCTGCGAGAGCGTCCAACGGAGGGTGCCATCGGGCAACACCACACGGAATTCCGTTTCCAGATTTTGCTTTTTGACGACACTCTCCGCCGCGAGCGCCAGCAGGCGTTTTTTGTCGTCGGGGTGGATCAGTGCAACCCATTCGGCGAATGTCCGGGGGTCGCCCAACGCGGCATTCGGCGGCGACAGCGTGATCGACTTCTCCCGCAGATCGCAGTGCCACACCGAGAGGCGCGCGGCGCTTAGCGCTAGTGTCAGGCGCTGCTCACTTTCGCGAAGGGCGCTCTCCACCTGGATGCGTTCGGTGCTGTCTTCCATCACGCCGATGAAGTATTGCGGCTCGTGATTATGATCGCGCACCAATGAGACATTCACCCGCACCCAGACTGGCGAGCCGTTCTTGCGGAGGCAGCGTTTCTCTGTGGAGTACGACGTGATTTCGCCGTTCAAAAGTCTCTGAATTGCGTGGACACAGGCCTCGCAGTGATCGGGGTGTGTGATTTGGAGAAACGTCATCCCGAGCAATTCCGCGCGCGAATATCCGAGGATCTCGCAAATGCGATCGTTCACCAGCCGAAACTGCCCGGAAAGGGTGGCCTGGGTGATGCCGACCGCTGCCTGAAAAAAAGTGGCCCGGAAGAGCTCCTCACTGTCTCGCAGTGCCAGTTCCGTGTGCCGCCGTTCGGTTGCGAACCCGACATGGGTGGCGATGGTTTGAGCGATCTGGAGTTCTTCTGTCCGAAACTCGTGCGGCTGGTTGTAATACAACATCAATTTGCCGATCACTCCGCCGTTTCCCAACAGGGGGATGAAGGCAAGTGCCCGAATCCCTTCCTTCTCGAGCGCCGGCAGCATCGTGGAGATTGACGGGTCCAGGAGGACGTCCGGAACGGCGATGGTCCGCGCGTCGGGGGCTCCTCGCCGCCAGGGTGAATGCCCGGTCACCGCCGAGCGGTATTCGTCCGATAACCCGCTCCAGGCCTTGAACCGCATGACGTCATCGGAGTCGAAGATAAGAACACCGGCGTTGTCGGCGCCCACCGCATGCGTCAATCCTTGCACTGCCGCCAGGTAGATCTCGGCAGGCTGATGAGCAAGGTTGACCGCCTCTGCGAGGCCGCTCAACACCTGCATCTGTTCCAACTTACTTTGCAGTTCGCGAGCGGCGCGCTTTTGTTCGGTGATGTCCACGGAGATGCCGAGCATCGTCGCGGGTTCACCTCGATCGTCGCGGGTGACTTTACCTCGCGAGTACAGGAAGTGCACACTGCCGTCGGGCCAGATGACGCGGAACTCGTGTGCAAGACTACCCTGCTGCATGCCGTCCCAGAATGCCCTTCTCAAAGCGTCCTGGTCTTCGGGATGGACAAGGGAAAGGACGGAATCTGTCTTGCCGTCAAAGGTACCCGCCGGCACGCCGTGAAGCGCTTCCAACTCCGGGGACCAGCGGACTCGCCGCGTCTTCAGGTCACATTCCCAAACGCCCATCTTGCCGAAGGAAAGGGCCAGGCGGAGACGCTCATCAAGATCCCTTGCCTGCTTTCTGGCGGAGGTAATGTCGCGGAGAATGACAAGCACACCAGCGCCTGACGGGTATACGTCGGCTTCCAGCCATCGATCGACGCTGGGACAATATTCTTCGCAGTGGCCCCGCTGCGGGCGCTCGGAGGCAACGCGATGCAACTCGGTGTAAAAGGCATTCCCGAAGGCATTCGGGAAGATGTCCCAAGTTGACTTACCAATCAGGTCTGACGCCGGACGTCCGGCAAATTGCGCTGCCGCCCGATTTAAATACGTCACCCGCCATTCCGCATCGAGGACAACCACGGCGTCGTGGATATTCTCGAGAACCTGCTCGACCGGGATTTCCCTTCCTTCTCCCAAAGGCCAAGTTAGAGACTGCTTCGGATTCGGCATTTCCGTTACGTGCGTTTCTGACGCGAGCCCTCACGGGCGGTATGCCTATCCTACCAAGCGTTCTGCATGGCGGGTTAACGGGCGGTTGTTTTGCGGCGGTTCGGTACCATCCGGCAGTACTTTCGGCACGGCAGCCAAACTGTGCCGAGGAATTTCGCAAAAAGTACCGTGACTTCGTGTACCGCGGAAGTACCGCGAGGACTTACACATACAGGCCTCGTTAGTGCATGCTCTTAGCAGAGAAGGTACAGATGAAGCCCGAAACCGATTACTACGAAATCCTGCAAATCAGCCGCCACGCGGACGTTGAAACCATTCATCGGGTTTTCCGCATTATGGCCACACGGTTTCATCCGGACAACCCCCGCACCGGGGATACGGAGACCTTCCTCCATCTGCAACGTGCTTACCAGGTGCTCTCGGATCCGGAGCAGCGCGCCAGGTACGACAGCAGCCGAGTGATCGAGGAAGAGTCGCCCCTGCCGATATTCGAGCTCAAGGATTTTGTCTACGGACTCAAAGGAGAAGTGAACCGGCGGCTGGGGGTGTTGTCTCTTCTCTATAATCGACGACGGGCCAACGAAGACAATCCGGGGCTATCGGTGCTGGATCTGGAAAAGCGGATGGCTTTTCCACGTGAGCATCTGAACTTTGCCTTGTGGTATCTGAAAGCAAAAGGATACGTCCGACAGGAAGATAACTCCGATTGTGGAATTACCGCGGAAGGCATCGATTTTATCGAGACTCACTCGTCGAGCGACGATCTGGTGAAGCGGCTGATCCACGCCGGTCCCACCGCGGGGGCGCAGTTCACGGATGGGAATGAGACGAGTTCAGGACAGGCGGGGGATACGGCGGAGTTGCAGTCTGCGCGATTAGCATTGGCCTCTTAAGTTCACAGTTCTATGGCGTGGAAGTCCAATTGCTTAATTGGCTCTGTGCGAAGATTAGCTCATCATCTGCAGAACATACTGCTTGCCGGAGCCCTCCTCAGCCCGGCAATCTTTTCCGGCTGTGCCGTTCGTGCACGTTATTACGATCCCGTGCACTCCGATTATCACCGCTGGGGGCCTGCCGAACGGGAACCCTATGCTCGATGGGAAGTTGAAGGCCATCGTCCGCATTCCGACTATAAGAAGTTAAGAAAAGAAGATCGCCAAGCCTACTGGAACTGGCGTCACGATCACCATTAAATATTGGGCGAGGGGCGAAACGTCGATTCCTTCTCTCCAGATGGACTCCAAGATCTGACGGATCGCCCACTGGTCCGTGATGAGCGGCCAGACGGCGATCCACCTACTGGGGCGGAATCGCTGCCATACGCTGCTCGTCGGCGATGAGTTCCGGGCGCGATGCCACTCGCGAAACGGACTCATCAGAAGCTGCAAGGGCCGCTTACCTTAATTCCTCCGCCCTGCCAGCCGGCGATCCAGTTCCTCCCCGAAGTTCAGCAGAAACGTCGCATGCACCGTGCTGCTCTGCGGCGAGACGTCGCCGGGTGCAACGCCGGTCAACACCCGCTTGCCGTCTGGCGCAAGTTCGAATGTAGCGCGCCCGATGTTGGAGGCAATTCTTGTCTCGCTCCAAAGCCGCGGCCTTCCTGCGGAAAACACGCCACCTTTGATCTGATAGTCCACCGCCATGATATGGCCATCATCGGTCGCATAGAGGATCTGTTGCGCGGACGGCGACCACCGGGGATGGTATCCGCTGCCGCCTGAAATTTGCGAACGTGTGCCCGGTCCGGGGAATGGTCTTACATAGGCTTCCCATGCTCCGCTGTCGTTGGACGCGTAGGCAACCCATTGGCCATCTGGCGAAAAGGTGACATGGGTTTCTGTGCCGGGCGTCTGCAGGAAAGGCTCCGCAGCGCCGGGTTTGGGGTTTTCGGGATCGCTCTTGTCGATCGGCAGCGTCCAGATGTCCTCCATGCTTCCCGCCGTCGAGATCTGCGTATAGCCGATCCGGCGCCCATCCGGTGAAATAGACGAGGGTATGATTGGAAGCTTGGCCTCCAGTAGTGTACGCACCTGCCCACCGCCGTCAAAGCGCGCCCACGATAGCCCATAACCATCTTTCACCAGCGATCGGAACGCCAAATGCCGCGAGTCGGGTGCCCACACCGGATAAGAGTGCCCGCGACCGTCGGTAGTCACCGAGACAAGCATTTCTCGTGTTGTATCCCACACTTTGATGTCGCTGGTATCGATTCCGCCGGACGTGAAGGCGACAAGTTTTCCGTCCGGGGAGATTGAACTATCGGAGGTGCCTCCTGGAAAAGGCAAGGGGCTGACATCCCCTTTAGCGTCCAACCAAACCAGACGCGCGCTTACCTCGGCCGCGTTTCCACTCATGTAAGCGAACAGCAGCCCGCTCACAGAGGTCCCACCAAAGCTGTACCGCCCCGCGGCGCTGATTACGTTAGCGGCGACGTTCTCTAAAACGCGAACAGGCTGACCCTTCTCCTCCAACCGATCCGGGTCGAAAGCGGTCGCAAAGAGGACACCATCGTGGACGTACAGGAGCTTGCCCGGCGCGAGGTAGCGGCTAGCGAAGCCGCCGCGATGCACAGCCTTGATCTTCCCGCCACTAGCGTCGAGAACGTCGATTTCGGAATCGTTGAGTCCCCAGGTGGCCTTGTTCGCAGTGAAGAGAACGGCGCGGCTGCCCGGTAGCACAGCGGGCCAACGGTGCGTCGCTTGACCAGTCGATGTCGGGTTTGTCAGCGTCTGCACCGTCCCACCATTTTCGGAGACTCGCGACAGAGGGCCTGCCGGATTCCCGGCGAACACGATTTGGCCATCGTCGCCCCACGACCCACCGCGCGGATTGGCGCTGACATCGGCGAGCGCGATCGGAGCGCCGCCGTGGACCGAGACCTTCTTCAACTTTCCATCGGCAAAGAATCCGATCCACTCGCCACTCGGCGAAAAGAACGGCTCCTGGCCACCTTCTGTACCTCTCAGAAGATCCGCCCTTTGTTGATCCAGCGCGCGCAGTTCGAGGGTCGATTTTCCTTCCGCCGAGCGCGCCGTAAACACGAATCGGCGGGCGTCGGGCGAAATCGCGATCACGTCCAGCGCCGCTGCCACCGCCTCAGGCCCGAGGTCCACGCTGAATTGCATGAATGGCCGGTCGGCCGCGCCCGACGTTCTCCATGCGACTATTCCAGCTGCCGCTGCGGCCGTGGCCGCAATCATCGTCGCCGCGATCCAAGGCCAAACGCGGCGCGTCATGACTGGCACTGCTGCCGCCGCGGGCATCTCATCCAGCAACAGGCGCGCACCCGAAATATCGCGGAGCCGCGCACGAGGGTCGCGCGTCAGGCACAGACGCAGAAGCTTGCGAAAGCGGGCGGGGACAGGGCTCATGTCCGGATCCTGCCGCAACACAGACGCCAGCACATCGCTAACCGACTCACCGTCGAATAGAGCCTTGCCCGTCAGCAACTCGTACACCACGACGCCGAAGCTCCAGATATCCGCGCGCTTATCGACATTTTGCCCGCGCGCTTGTTCGGGCGCCATGTACGCAGCCGTGCCCATGATCACGCCCGCCATCGTCGCGCGCATCGTAAGCGTGGGCAAATCGGCGCGGTCAGACGCGTTTACGGCGTCGGACGACAATGCCTTGGCCAGGCCAAAATCGAGCACCTTCACGCGCCCCTCCGGGGTGAGCTTGATGTTCGCCGGCTTGAGGTCGCGATGGACGATGCCCTTTTCGTGCGCGTACTCGAGCGCATCGATCAACTGGTGAACAATGGGCAACGCTTCTTCCTCCGTCAGCGGGCCGGAAAGCGTCGAGCCTCCAACTAACTCCATCACCAGCGCACGCTCTTCGACTCCATGAATGACTGCGATGTTCGGGTGATTGAGTGACGCAAGCACTTGCGCCTCACGGCTGAATCGAGCGAGACGATCGGGGTCCTTGGCGAAAACGTCGGGCAGAACCTTAATGGCGACCTCGCGCTGGAGCTTGGTGTCGGTCGCACGATAGACCGCACCCATGCCGCCTTCGCCCAGCTTGCCGGAGATGCGATAGTGAGCGATGGAACTGATCGGACTCATAGGCCGGATTGCAATCGTATCATTCTTCAGACCTATCCTGGATTGATACGTCTGTGTGCCGAGGTAAACGCGGTTGTATCAGGCTAACACCCCGGTTGTCGGCAACCCGGACGTTGAACGTCCGGGTACAGGTCACTTCCCAGTCATGGTGCGTCACCCGTCCGGAAAGTGATACGATGCCTGAATCCATTCTTCATGGGGCCTCAAACGACGATAGCTCATTACCGCATCACGGCCAAGCTGGGTGAAGGCGGAATGGGCGCGGTATATCGGGCGACGGATACCAAGCTGCAACGAGACGTCGCAATCAAGATCCTACCGGAGTCCGTGGCGGAAGATCGCGACCGAATGGCGCGGTTCCAGCGCGAGGCGTACGTGCTGGCGTCACTGAATCACCCGAATATCGCGGCAATCTACGGCGTTGAAGAGCGGGCATTGGTACTCGAACTGGTTGATGGCCTCGAGCCGAAAGGGCCTCTTTCCGAACCCGAAGCGCTCGCGCTGATCCATCAACTCATCGACGCGCTCGAATATGCGCATGAAAAAGGCGTGGTCCACCGCGACCTCAAGCCAGCCAACCTCAAGGTCACGCCCGATGGACGGCTAAAGGTTCTCGACTTTGGACTTGCGAAGGCCGTGTCGGAAGAAGCTGTACCGCCGGGTAACGCGACGATATCGCCGACGCTCACGATTGGCGCGACGCTGACGGGCGTCATTATGGGAACCGCAGCCTATATGTCGCCGGAGCAGGCACGAGGCAGCGCTATTGACCGGCGCGCCGATATCTGGTCTTTCGGCGTCGTCGTGCACGAACTCCTGGTCGGGAAGAGTCTGTTCGAAGCGTCAACCATCAGCGACACGATCGCAGCAGTTCTGACGCGAGATCCCAATATCGAGAGCGTGCCGCCCCGCTTTCGACGCCTGATACGAACGTGTTTGCAGCGAGATCCGCGGCTTCGACTCCGAGACATCAGCGGGGCGCGCATTTTGTTGGAGGAAGCCGAACCCGCGCCCAAGGCACGATCGGGCGCGATGGGGTGGCTTGGCTGGATTGCTGCAGCGTTGTTCTTTGCCGCAGCGGCGCGGCTTGCGTTCACGCACTTTCGCGAGACCGAACCCGATTCTATAATCACGCGGACGTTGATCCCGGCACCCGAGAAGGCCACGTTCAACTTCAGTGGCGGATTGGCTACAACTGCGCCACTTGCTCTTTCACCCGACGGGCGCCGATTGATCTTCGGCGCCAAGGGGGCCGATGGTAAGACTCAACTCTGGCTGCGTTCGCTCGAATCAGTGACAGCCCAGCCGGTGGCGGGAACGGAAGACGCGATTCATCCCTTCTGGTCGCCCGATAGCCGCTTCATTGGCTTCTTTGCGGGTGGAAAGCTCAAAAGGATCGATCCGGCGGGTGGTCCTCCGGTGACGCTCTGCGATGCCGTCAGCGGCCGCGGCGGAACCTGGAATGAGTCTGGTGTGATCGTCTTCGCCCCAAGCGGAGGTAAGACCGAGCTACGTCGCGTATCCGCGGCAGGAGGTCCTTCGGTTGCGCTGGAACTCGATGAAAGTGGCCGCTGGCCGTGGTTCCTACCGGATGGCCGCCATTTCCTATTCTCCTCTTTCGGCGCAATCCGGTTAGGAACGCTCGATTCCAAGCAGACGAGGGCTCTGGTGGAGACCGTGTCGGACGCAATCTATGCGGAAGGACGACTCCTATTCCTTCGGGACGATACACTGATGGCGCAGCCGTTCAATCTCCAGCAATTGGCGCTGAGCAGCGAGCCGGTGCCGATTGCCGAAGACGTCCGCAGCGTGGGAGCGCAGCGGCGTGGGATCTTCTCAGCGTCACGGCACGGCCTACTGGTATACCAGGCCGGTGTTTCTGGCGGGAGCCACGCATTGACCTGGATCGATCGGGCGGGGAAGAAACTTGGGACCATGGGAGAACCCGCCGACCTGATGTCTGTTGCCCTTTCGCCCGATGGGAAGCGGGCGGCAACATCGGTTCTGGATCCGGCGACTCACTCCTACGACATCTGGATCTATGACATCGGGCGCGACCGGCCGACTCGATTCACATTCGACCGTTCGCGCGGTTTCATGCCCGCCATCTGGTCTCCCGATGGGTCCAGCGTGGCCTTCGTTTGGCCAGCTCGTCAGGGCACATTCGGACTGTACCTCAAGGCAGCCGATCTATCTGGCAGGGAAGAACTCCTTCACACCGAGAAGTTCGCCATGCTCCCAATAACCTGGCCCTCTGGAGGGCAGGAAATCTTTCTGGGTGGATGGGGCATCGACAGCAGAAACGCAATTCTCGCCGTTCCCCTGGCAGACGTATCGAAGGTGGTGCGGGTTGTAAACGACAACATCACATCGCCGCGCATCTCGCCGAACGGACGTTCGGTCGTCTATTCATCCTTCGAATCGTCCCGTTCGGAGGTATACGTGAGAAGTTATCCGGAAGGCGCGGGCAAGATTCAAGTTTCCGTTAATGGGGGGATGCAACCGCGCTGGAGTCATGACGGAAAAGAGGTTTTCTACATCGCGCCCGACGGAACGCTCACCGCGGCCAAGGTCGAGGTAAACGGATCCAAGATGCAGATTGGCCGCGTTCAGCCGCTGTTTGGAGGACTGTCCGCGAGTAACACAGGCGCGATCCCCTATGATGTCGCGCCGGACGGCAAGCGGTTTCTCGTGGATATAAAAATGGCGCCTGCTGCCGCCGAAGCGTTGGTCGTTGTGCACAACTGGCGATCCGCACTTCCGTAGGCCCGCAATTGGTGCATGTGGTGATGGCCTTTGAGCTCTTCGAAAAGATTCGCGGCGCCAAGCGTTGCCGCCAAGGGCGGGAGTCCCGCGTTTGGACTCCACTTGGACTCCAGAATGCCGCATTCAGACGGACTACCGTCCGTAAGTCTTAGAGGAATTTGGTCGGGCTGCCGAGATTTGAACTCGGGACCTCTTGCACCCCAAGCAAGCGCGCTAGCCAGGCTGCGCCACAGCCCGATCCGGTTGGAAGAGACACCCAGAGCATCTTTGCCGCACTTCAATTTGGGGTATGCGGCGAATGCTTGCTGAGCCTCTCTGAGTTTATCACGGAATCAAAACCGAAAACGCACCGTTGCCTGCAGCGATCTGGGACCGCCGGTCTGCAGGATCGGGCGACAGTCCGCTGCCCGGACTGCCGGTGCCGAGCATCAGGTTCAGCATCGAGGTGGATTGGCCGAATACGGCGCTGCTCAGGAACCGCACCGGGTCGGCGAAATTCGCCTGGTTCAGCACGTTGAAGGCCTCCAGCCGCAGTTGAACCACTTTGCGCTCCCGCAAGCGAAATTCGCGCCGCAGCGCCAGATCCACTTGTCCCATGCCAAAGCCCGGGATCGAGTTGCGGCCCAGCGAACCCTGCGTGCCGTCCGGTGCGGCCTGAAACGCCGCGCGATTCAATCGCCTGCCGCCGGGCGCGGAGGCGTCGTCGATCCAGATGGGCTGACCGAGAATTCGGTCGGGGCGGAAAGCGTTGGCTAGCGCGATGCCCTGGTATTGTTCGTTCACCATCACCGAGATCGGAAAGCCGCTGCGCGCCCGCACCAGCGAATCGATCGCCCAACCGCCCAGCCACCGCGACCATGCCGGTGGAGCGTGAAGGAAGTTCGTAGGTCACGCGCGGCGGTCAGCGGAGTGGCGCAGGTCGAAATCGCTGGAGGCGCGATCGAGCGCCGCGCTGAACCGGCGCCGGCCCACAGCAGGAACGCATCGCTCGAATCGTTATCCAGCGAGTGCGACCAGGAGTAGGACACCAGCGCCTGCAGGCCTTGCAGCACCTTGCGGCGGTATTGCAGCTGCAAGCCGTGGTATTCGGAAACGCCGTTATTGGTGGTGAGCGCGAACAGCGCCGTCGGCGTGTTGCCCGGACCCCCCGACTTCGCGCCGGAACAGGCGGCGTCCCGTGGACCCGACATAGCCCACCGAGAGCATGTCGTGCGCGCCCAGCGCCTGGTCCAGAGTGAAATTCCACTCGCGTCAGGCGCGGCAGTTGCAGATTGGGCGCGAAGGCGTAGCTCAGCAGCGACGAGACGAAGCCGTGGATGCCGTTGGTGAACTGCGTGATGTTGAACGGACCGCTGTTGATCAGGTCGGTGGCGATGCTCAGGCTGGAATCGTAGAACAGGCCGCCGCCGGCGCGGAATACGGTGCGGCCGCTCTTGCGACGCGCCAGGCCGGCGCCCAGCCGCGGGGCGAAATTGTGCGTAGCGATACGGGCCAGAGTGGGCGGTTGTTGCGGTCGAAGAAGGTTCCGGTCTGCGGATCCAGAAAGAACGTAGTCGGCGCGGCCTCCGGCGAGGGGTTGAATTCCCAGCGCAAGCCCGGCGTGATCACGAGCCGCGGCGAGATCTGCCAGGTGTCCTGCGCCCATAGCGAAAGCTCGGTCACCTCGGTCGCGGTGCTGAATTGCGGGCGAACTGCCGAGCCAGAGGTTGCTCTTATCGGTCAGCGAGGTGATGTCGTCGGCGATGGCGCTGAGCACGCCGGTGGCGTCGCGGCGGATCGGGCACCATGCGGCGGTAATCCACGCCGAAGCGCACGCGTGTGGGCGCCGCGCCTTCCAGGCGATCGGATTCGACGAGTCTGGAACTGCCGCTGGCGGCGCGTGCCCTCGCGCCCGGTGACCACCTGGCCGACGCCGCCGATGGAAAAGCGCACCAGCGCGTTGCAGGTGCCGGCGGACGGGAAGAGGTAGGAGGTCATCGGCTCCAGGTCGCAGCCGGAAGGATTCGACTGCCCGGCGTGCGCCCAACTGGAGTCGCGCTTCGGCCTGGGATTCGTTGCCGCGCAAATCGATGGTCCAGTGCGTACCGGGGCGCAGGTTGAGACCCAGCGTCAGGCTCTGGAAACGCAGGTCCAGGCGATTGATCTGGGTGCTGCCGAATTCGTTGAAGGAGGGCGAATCGTTGTAGCGGGCGAAGAGAGTGGCGCGGGACGTAAGTGCATGGTCGACGCGCGCGAGGCCGCTATCGAGTTGCGAAGGCCGGACGTTGCGTCCGTTCCACGCGGCCAGACCGCTGCCCAAATCGGGGCCGTTGGCCTGCGGGTAAAGATCGAGGGCGGGCTGGACCCAGATACGGCGCGCAGTCGCGGGTGGCCAGTCGGAGGGCACGGGCTGGCGGGAAACGTAGGAGCCGCGCAGCGTCATGTGCTGGTAGGAGAGGAAAAAGAAGGTGCGGTTGCGGCGGATCGGGCCGCCAAACGAAGGGGCGACATCGTGCAGGCGCAGGGGACCGCGGGGTTCGCCGGAGACGTTGGCGAACCAGTCGTTGGCGGCCAGAAGTTCGTGGCGGAAGCGGTAGACTGCGGAGCCGTGGAATTCGTTGGATCCGGAGCGGCTGGTGAGCGCCACATTGGCGCCCGGCAGGCGGCCGAGTTCGCTCATGGAGTTGGAGGTCTGCACGCGCAATTCGTCCACCGCCTCGACCGGGAGCAGGGAGTCCAGGCTGCCGAAGGCGCTCATCGCGGGCAGCACGCCGCCGGTGGCCTGGGCGGGCAATCCGCCGGCGGTGACGCCGGTATTGGCGCTGGCGCCATCCACGGTGAAGTAGTTGGCGTTGGGCCGCTGGCCGTTGGCGGTGAACTGGCCGGCCTCGCCGCGGGTGGCCGGCGTGACGTTGGTGCCGGGAGAAAGTTCCAGCAGGCCCAGCACTCCGCGGCCATTGAGGGGCAGGCGCTGGATGTCTTCGCGGAAGACGCGCACTCCGATGGACGCCGTCCTCCTGGCCGGTGAGCGGCGCGCGTGCCTTCCACGGTGATGGTCTCCTGGACGGCGCCGACCCTGAGCGATGAAATCCACCTGGGCCGCTTCCAGATTCGGCCAGCTTGACGTTGAAGCGGATCATGGTGCGGAATCCGTCCTTGCGCACCGTGACTTTGTAGGCGCCGGATTCGAGCGAGCCTACCGCATAGTCGCCTTCGGTGGCGGTCTGGGTGGTGCGGCGGAAACCGCTCTCCTGGTTGACGACCGTGATGGCGGCCTCGGGCACGGCCGCCTGCGACGGGATCGAGCACGCGGCCGTGGATGTAGGCCGAGCGCTGGCCCATGCCGGCGGACTAAAAACGAGAAATGCGAGAAAAACGGCGACGCAGGGGCCCGGCATTCATTCTGAGGTGCCTAATGCGACAATCGTACGACAGAAGACGAGGGGATTGCCGGAGACGGATACCGAATTTGGTGGAAATTGTACGGTCTACGCGGTCCGCGAGCAGGCGCTGGCACTGTTCGGCGCGGCTGGAGAGCTCAGCCAGAGCGACGAGCAACTGCGCCGGGTGCATTGGCCGGCGGCATTCTCCGCGGGCGCCACGCCCAGGATCACGGCGAGCAGGGTTTCGGCCCGGCGGGCGGACGTCAAGCAGTTCTTCGCTGGCGGCCTGCCAGGTGGCGGGCTCGCGGGCGAGCCTCGAGTCTGTGCCGTGCCGGGTGCCGATGCCCGGTCAGCACGGGGTTGACGGTGTTGGCGACGCGCTGCGCGTCTTTCGTAAGGCGGCCAGATGTTCGCGTGCCCAGTTTGCGCAGGGTGTGCCGGTCTTCGGCGGACATCTGGCTCTTCGGCCTCGGCGGAAAACTGTTGGGCCAGGCGGCGCAGGGCGTAAGCGCGCGTCATTGCGGAATCGGTCCAATCCAGAACGGAACAGCTGAAGCGCTCGAACTGCGGCCGGCCACCGAGGCGTTCTTCAATTCGCGCCGCGTACGTTGATTTTTCGGGGCCAGCCGCATCACGAGTTGCCGGCTCCGATTGAACCGGCGGTGTGCGCTTGCGGGGAAAGCGGGGTCGTCGAACCGCAGCGCCACATGGGGCAGGCGGTCCAAGCAGGCCGTGAATCTGTTGTTGACGTTGGGGTGTGATCCCGATGCCGGAGACCAGCACCTGCGCTGCCCTCGCGGCTGATTTCCAGAGGATCGCCCAGATCCGCACCCAACTGGTGCAGCGCGGAGACGACTTGGAGTTCCTCGGAGAAGGCGGAGGGTGCGGCAGTTTCGGCGGGGACGTTGATGAGGACCCGGCGGCACACCAGGTTGGCGAGGCATGCCGCCGGTGGTTCCAGCTACGGTGCTTGCGGGAGTTGTTTGCTGGTCGACCAATTCCGTCATTTCCACCCAGTCGCGATTGCGGAACTCGAAGCGGCCCTCGAGAGGCTCCAGATCGCGTGGAGCGGAGCTTGAGCGTGGCGCTCAGGAGTTCGCTATCCTGCGTGGTGGTTTTGATCTCGTAGGAATCCGGTTGGGACGCGACGGCGTCCTGAAAGCGCGGGAGTTGGGCGCGCCAGGCGGCAGTAGGCCTTCGGCGCTCAGCGGATCGTCCCAATCGTAGTGGGCGGCGTCGAACAGGCGTGCGATTTCGGTTTCGCGGGCGTGCTGGCTTGTAGCGCCACACCGACGACGCGCGTCATCTGGCCGGTGCGCGTGGTGATGCGCAAGCGTTTGTGGGTGGCGCGCGCAGGACGGGCATTCCCGCGGCCGCCGACTGCCTTTTGCAGCAGGGCGGCCGCTTCCACCCGCGGAGTCTCGCGAAGTTGCCATACCAGGACGAAGCAGAGAGCCACAGCGACAGCGGCTCCGGACAGCGCCCAGCGCATGCCCGGATTCCGGCGCGGGGAGAAGAGCCGCGCCAACCGGACAAACAGAGACTGTGCAGCCAGTTCGGCTTCCACCAAGTCGAAATTCAGGCTGCCCCATTCGGCCGGCGGGAACGGCAGTCATGGGAGCCAGCACATCCTTCCGATACTCTCACGCATTCGGTAATAATTCCTTGTAATTCTTCGGCCTGCGCGCGGCATTGCCAGCACGCTTCGAGATGCGTGCGCACCTGGCGGGCCTTGCGGCCGGGCAGTTCGCCATCCAGGTAGCGCAGCAGGATGCCCGTCTTCGGGGTGGCGCAGATCGAGATTACTCATCGCGCACCTTCTTGAGCCGCACCATGGCGCGGCGCAGAAATTCCCCCACGGCACTGGCGCTGATTCCCAGCGTGGCCGCGATTTCCGGGTAGCGCAGGCCTTCCATGCGCAGAAACAGGCAGCGCCGCTGCTGTTCGCTCAGCCCTGCCACGGCGGAATGAAAGCGCGTCATGCGCTCGCGTTCCAGAAGTTCGCTTTCGGGAGTTTCGGCCTGGGTGGCGAGCTGGAGTCGCCCAATTCGGGGTTGAAGGGCTCTTCGGAATGCTGCCGGGCGCGGATTTTGAGGCCCAGATTGTGCGCCACGCGGAAGATCCAGGCGCGCGGGTTCTGAATCTCTTCCCCTTTGCGCAGAGTGGCATACAGGCGCAGAAAGACTTCCTGCGTGGCCTCCTGCGCCTGCGGCGGATACAAACCGAGGGTGAGCAGATAGCGGTAAACATCGTCCCTCGCCTCTTCGAACAGACGGGAGACCTGGTCCTGAAGAGACGTACCGGTTTGTTCCTGGCGTATCAAACCCACGAATTGTTCGTCGGACGCGAATGACGACATTCCCTCATACACCAAAGACCCCGGGAATGTGATTTCAACTACACCTATTCCGGAGAAATTTTCGATCAGCGCTGACTTCAGTGTAGTTGGATTGACGATGGAGGGTCTTTGGAATGAACAACGCTCAACCCATGCCGGAACCGACCGTATGCATTTCCATCGTCACCTACAACAGCAGCCGGTACATCCGGCGCTGCCTGCACGCTGCGCTGGCCCAACAAGGGCATACACGGCCGACCGTGGTGGTGGTGGATAACGCTTCGCACGGATGACACGGCGGAGATCCTGCGGGAATTCGGCGACCGCATACAGGTGATTTGGAACCACTCGCAATGTCGGGTTTGCCGCGGCCCAGAACCAGGGTATACGCAGCCAGCCCGGCGGATTGGGTGCTGACGCTCAATCCGGACCTGCTGATGGAGCCGGATTTCGTCCGCCGCCTGGTGGATGCGGCGGAACTGGATCGCGGCGCGGGCGCGGTTTGCGGCAAACTGCTCTCGATCGGCCCCGGGTTCCAGCGGCTGCCCGAAACGCCGAATCGATTCCACGGGCCTGTTTTTCACTCCGACCATGCGCCACTTCGACCGCGGGTGGCATCAACTCGACGACGGCGCCTACGACCGGGCGGAGTACGTCTTCGGCGCCTGCGCCGCGGCGGCGCTGTACCGGCGGCAGATGATCGACGATGTCTCGATCGACGGCGATTTCTTCGACCCGGATTTCTTCGCCTACCGGGAAGATGCGGACGTGGCCTGGCGCGCGCAATTGCTGGGCTGGCGCTGTATTTACGCGCCGGCGGCGGTGGGCTGGCACGTGCGCAGCGTGGTGCCCGGGAAGCGGCGGTCGATCACCCCGTCGATCAACATGCACTCGGTGAAGAATCGCTTCCTGATGCGGATCAAGAATGCGACGCCGGGCCTCTACCGGCACTGCTGGCTGCCCATGACGGCGCGGGACTGGTGGTGGTGGCAGGATGCATGCTGTTGGAACCGCAGATCGTTGCCGGCACTTCTGGCAAGTTGCAAAGTGCTGGGGAACGATGTGGAAACGACGGAGGAAATCATGAGCCGGCGCCGGGTCAGCGACCAGGAACTGGTGCGCTGGTTCCGTTTCGACCTTACCGGCGAACCATTGACACACGGAACGGTGACGGAAGCAGGACCGGGATACTGGCACCCGACGCAGCATAAGACCTACTTCCGGCTGGCTGCCAATGCGGCTTTCTGCTGTGCTTTCTTTTGCTTGCGAGGCAAGCGCGACTTATCTTTTTTGGCGAGCTTGGGGATCTTGATGCGGGGAGGGCTGGCGGGCTTGACCACTACCGCTGCAGGTGCACTTGCCGCTACTTCGGCATCTTCTTTTTCTTCTTTTTCTCTGCCATATATCCTCGTTAAGTGTCCGCCCGCCCCAGGATAGCTGAGACCTCGGGCGAGCAGACAGGAGGAGTCAGGCGCGAAGCCACGCTACAGGCGCGTGGCGACGGCAAACTAGCAAGTGGCAACGGATTGATTCTTTTGGGTTGGGGCAGCAGTAGGTGGAAAATGTCGATGAAGATAGTTCTGGATCTGAACCTTCTGGCTGGCCAGAACGACCCTTCCCCATCGGATATCACCGGTACGCACATCATATTCGCCGACCACATAGGAGTTCGTCGTCAGCACAGAAATCGGCCCATCGGGCTTATTTCGCAAACAGTAGTAGGATTCGTTGATCGTTTGGGGACCCTGCATCTTATTATTATAGCGTGAATTACGCCAAAAGTGAGAGGAGTTTGACGAAAGCCGGATGAGTGGGCAGCCGCTCAGGTTGCCACTCAAGTGCATTTCGAACGGATCAATGGATAATTCGGCTATTGAGGTCTGTTTTACTTGAAACCGGGACGGCATCGGCGCGAAACTGGACCGAAATGGGCATCAATATCGGTCTGGACATCGGGGCCATCAGCCTCAAACTCGCCGCATTGGGTAAACCGGCGGACCGGGCGACACTGGAATCGGTGTGCGCGGCGCATCCCGAGTTCCGGCTGATCGCGCTGGACGACCGTCCGTTACTGCTCTCCGATTACCGCCGGATCTCGGGCAGCCCGATCCAATCCACCTACGATTTGTTGCGCGAACTCTACGAAGTCATTCCAGAAGACCGCGTGGAAGGCATGCGGGTGACGGGAAGCGGCAGCCGGACCATCGCCAAGGTGCTGGGACTGTTCTTCGAGAACGAGTTCAAGGCCATCGCCCGCATGATCGGCACATGGTATCCCGGAGGCGCGCACAGTATTCGAACTGGGCGGCGAGAGTTCCAAGTACATCCGTCTGGAGAACGGCGGAATCCAGGACTACGACCGCTCGGGGGAATGCGCGGCGGGCACGGGATCGTTCCTGGACCAGCAGGCGCTGCGCATGCAGTACTCGGTGGAAGAGGTGGGCGAACTGGTGTGCGGCGCGGGATGCGCGGCGCGGATTGCGGGGCGATGCAGCGTGTTCGCCAAGAGCGACATGATCCACGCGCAGCAGAAGGGCTACTCGCCGGCCGAGATTCTGCGCGGGCTGTGTGACGCGGTGGCGCGCAATTTCAAGAGTTCGGTGGTGAAGGGCCGGCCGGTGGAGGCGCCCGTGGCGCTGATCGGCGCGGTGTCGCAGAATGCCGGCGTGGTGCGGGCGTTGCGCGAGGCATTCTCATTGAGCGCGGAACAGCTCTTCGTTCCGGCGGAATACGCCTGGTGCGGCGCTATCGGCACGGCGATTCTGGAGGCCGGAGGAGCAGCGCAAACGTTCCATTCTGGACGTGCACCGCTTGCGCCAGCACGATGTGGAAGAGAGCTTCCAGGACACCAAGCCGCTCTCCACGGAGAACGTGGTGCAGTTGCGCGACCGTGTGGCGGTCTACGATGCCGCCGCGGCGGCGCGGTCAATTCCGGCGTATCTGGGACTGGACATCGGGTCGGTATCGACGAACGTAGTAGTGATCGACGAGTTCGGTACGGTGATCCACGACGTGTACCTGCGCACCGCGGGCCGGCCGATCGAGGCGGTGCAGCAGGGGTTGGCCGAGGTGGAGCGGAGTTGGGGCAGCCGGATGAAGATCTGCGGCGTGGGGACCACGGGCAGCGGGCGCGAACTGATCGCGGAGTTCGTAGGCGCGGACGTGGTGAACGACGAAATCACGGCGCACAAGACCGGCGCCATACACATCAGCAGCACGTTGGGCGGCGAGCCGGTGGACACGATCTTCGAGATCGGCGGACAGGATTCGAAGTTCATCTCGATCGAGAACGGGGTAGTGGTGGATTTCGCGATGAACGAGGCGTGCGCGGCAGGCACGGGCTCGTTCCTGGAAGAGCAGGCGGAGAAACTCGGCATCAGCATCAAGGGAGAGTTCGCGCGGCTGGCGCTCAGCGCGCAAAGTCCGACCCGGCTGGGTGAGCGCTGTACCGTCTTCATGGAGCGCGACGTCACGGGATGGATGCATAAGGGTGAGAGTGTGCCGCACCTGGTGGCGGGATTGGCGTACTCGATCGCGCTGAACTATCTGAATCGCGTGGTGCGCGGGCGCAAGATCGGCAAGGTGATCTACTTCCAGGGCGGGACGGCATACAACGACGCGGTGACGGCGGCGTTCGCCAGCCTGCTGGGCAAGAAGATCACGGTACCGCCGTACAACGGCGTGATGGGCGCGATCGGCATGGCGCTGATTGCGCGCCAGTGGCATGCGGCGACGCAGGGAGCGAGCCGCTTTCGCGGCTACGATCTGCACAAGCTGGAACTCACGACGCGTGACTTCGTATGCAAGGCGTGCAGCAACTTGTGCGACATGAAGGAATTCGTCATCGAAGGACAGAAAAGCTTCTGGGGCGATAAGTGCTCCGACAAGTTCCGCAAGCCTTCGAGCACGGGCCGCAAGCCGGTGATCGACGACCTGTTCGCCTACCGCGAGGCGCTATTGGAGGCGCTGCCCGCAGCAGCCGGCGGGCAGATTCAAGATCGGCCTGCCGCGCGCGATGTCGATGCTGGACCGGCTGCCTTTCTGGAAGCGCTATTTCGCGGAACTGGGCATGGAGACGGTCCTCTCGCCGGTGACCGATCCGCGGATTTCGGCTGGCGGGATCGAACTCTCGGTGGCCGAGCCGTGCTATCCGGTGCAGGTGGCGCACGGGCATGTGCAGGCGCTGACGACCGCGGGCGTGGATTACGTGTGGCTGCCGGTGATGGCGGACGCGGAGGCGGGCGAGGATGGCTGCGCGTCGCACTATTGCCCCTGGAACCAGACGCTGCCGTGGGTATTGAAATCCGCGCCGGGGCTGGAGGCGCACGCACAGAGTTCCTGACGCCCACGCTGCATTTCCGGTTGGGAGCCGAGCAGATCAAGAAGGCGCTGGCCGAAACGATGCGGCGGGTCGGCGTCACGCGCCGAGCAAGCGACCGCGCGGTGGATGCCGCCTATACGGAGCAGCGCGGATTCCAGGAGCGGCTGATCGAGGCCGGGCGGAAGGCGTTGGCGGCGCTGGAAAAGAGCGGCGAACCGGGGATCGTACTGGCGGGCCGCGGATACAACATGTACGATCGCGGCGTGAATTGCGACATCCCACGCAAACTGCGCCATCGCTACGGC
Organism: uncultured Solibacteraceae bacterium; assembly: GCA_963792055.1. GTDB lineage: Bacteria > Acidobacteriota > Terriglobia > Bryobacterales > Bryobacteraceae > Solibacter. The sequence goes on from CAWBUV010000017.1 coordinate 276,061, forward strand.
GCCAACGTGATCCCGCTGGATTTCCTGGTGACCGGAAACGAGCCGCTCTCCGAGTTGCACGCCAACATGTTCTGGATCTCCGGCCGCAAGATTCTGGAGGCTGCGCGCATCGCATCGGAGAGGCCCAACCTGCACATGATCTACCTGACCAACTTCAAGTGCGGGCCGGACAGCTACATCAAGCACTTCGCGCGGGAGGCCGCCGGCGCGCCGCTGCTGATTTTGCAATTTGACGGCCACGGCAACGATGCCGGGCTACATGACGCGCTGCGAAGCGTACCTCGACAGCAAAGGAATTCTGCGATGCTACCAATCTACGACGGAGCTGCCGCCGGGGCAGACCACAGAGACAGCACACCAAAGCACAGCGGCGACCACCCACTAAAGGGCAAGCGGATCTACATTCCGCCGATGGCGTACGGCAGCGCGCGCGCGTTCGCGAGCGCCTTCCGCGCGATCGGGCTGGAGGCGGAGCCGACGCCGCCCTCGGACCATCGGACGCGCGAATTGGGCGCGCGTTACACCTCGGGCGACGAATGCTATCCGGCGAAAGTGACGGTGGGCGACTTCATGAAAGTGGTGGAGAACCCGGGCCGATAGACAACCGGAAAATCGCGCTGTTCATGCCGACGGCACAGGGTCCGTGCCGCTTCGGACAATATGCGCCGTACCTGCGGCAGATTCTGGATGCCAACGGATACGGCGAAGTCGAGATACTCTCCCCCACCAGCCAGAACGCGTACGATGGCCTCGGCAGCTCTGGCCGGCGCCTTCGTGCGCACCGGCTGGCGCGCGCTGCTGGCGGCCGATCTGTTGCAGAAGCTGCTGCTGATGTGGCGTCCCTACGAAGAGCGGCGCGGCGACAGCGAGCAGACATATGAAGATTCCCTGGCCGACCTGTGCCAAACGCTGGAAGCAGACGGCGGTCGAGCCTGGCATCCAACTGCGAGGCGCTGCGCGATTGCATGGTGCGCGTGCCGCGACCGTTTCCGCAGGCTGGGAAGCGCGGCGCGACCGGCGCAGCCGCTGATCGGGATCGTGGGCGAGATCTTCTGCCGCCTGAATACGTTCAGCAACGACAATCTGGTGGCGGCGCTGGAACAGTACGGCGCCGAGGCGTGGTTGAGCGACATCGTCGAGTGGATCTGGTACACCAATTCGGAGCACTTCCGCAAGTTGAAGCTGGAAGGGCGTCTGTGGACGTTGGAAGCTCTCGGCGCCTGGGTGCGCAAGCGGGTGCAGAAGCACGACGAGCATGTGCTGGTGGAGCCGTTCCGCGACGATTTCGCGGGCCGTGAGGAGCCGGATATCTACGAAGTGTTGGAATGCGCGCGCCCTTATCTGCCGCGGGAGGGCGCATTCGGCGAGATGGTGCTGAACGTCGGCAAGGTGGTGTACCTGGCCAAGAAGGGCGCCGCGGGGATCATCGACATCAGCCCGTTCACGTGCATGAACGGAATCGTATGCGAGGCGATTTATCCGCGGATCAGCCGCGATCTGGGAGGTCTGCCGATCCGCAATTTCTACTTCGACGGCACGCAGTCGGACCTCGATCGGGATCTGGGCGTGTACATGGAGTTGGCGCGGACTTACCGCAAGAAAGTGGCGTAGGCAAGCGCCGCGGCTACGCGTGTTCCATGCGTGGGCCGGTTTTCATGACTTCTTCGAAGCAGCGGGCGACGTGCTCCCAGGAGAAATTGGCGTTCACCATTTCCCAGGCGGCGCGGGCTTGACGCGCGCGGAGCTCGCGGACTGGCGAGAAGTTCCAGGCAGTGGGAGGCGAAGTCTTGCGGGGTATCGGCGATGCCGGATGTCGTGCGGGGGATTGACGGAGAGGCCCTCGGCGCCGATGGTGGTGGAGACTACGGGGATTTGTGCGGCCATGGCTTCGTAGATTTTCAAGCGGGTGCCGCCGCCGATGCGCAAGGGCACGATGGAGACGGCGGAGTTCCAGAGGTAGGGACGGATGTCGGGGACCGTGCCGGTGACTTGGATGTCGGGGATCTTCGGCGGCGAGTTCGAGGATTTTCGGCGGAGGCGTGCGGCCGACGATGGCGAGGGTGGCCTGCGGGCGATGCTTGCGGATCAAGGGAAGGATTTCGCGGACGAAATAAAACTACGCCATCCACGTTGGGGAGCCAGTCCATGGAGCCGACGAAGACGAGATCGGCGGCAGCGGCAGGGGGAGGCGTTGGGGGGAGGAAGTAGTCGATGTTGACGCCGGTGGGGATCTCGGTGACGCGAGTGACGTCAAAGAGGCGGCGCATTTCGTCGGCATCGGTTTGGGAAACGGCGACGATGTGGCCGGAGGCGCGGCTGACGCGGCGCTCGTAGCGATACATGCGGTCTGCCTGCAGCTTGAAATAGGCGCGGCGCAGGGGGTCTGGGGCATGCTCGACGTGGCGGCGCCAGATCACGGTTTCGACGTTGTGCTGGAAAAAGATGGCGTGGGGTAGGTCGGGGAAGTAGCCGGTGGGGGCGAGGTGATCGACGACGGCGCACTCGAAGCGTTCTTTGCGGATGAGGTCTCTGAGGAAGGCGCGCATGCCGGGCGGATTGAAGCGTTCGACGGCAACCGGGGTGGGAGAGAAAAGACCGCGGACGAGTTCGGCATAGAACGCCGGGCTGGTCTTGGAGGGAACGCGGTAGGGGAAAGGATAGGACTTGTGCGAATACTCGTGCGCGCGTGCGGGGCCCTCGGGTTGGGCTGGGTTGTCGATGGCCACGTAATGGATTTCGTGCCAGCGGTGGAGATGGCGCAGCATCTCCAGCGTGCGGATCTGTCCACCCTTGGTGGTGGGGTGCATGAAATTGGAGTTGACCCAGAGGGTCTTCATACGGTGGGACGGGCGGCGGCCATGACGCCATCCCAGCGCTCTTCACGTTTGCCGGTGAGGAACATGTCGCCCCATAACTGGAGAGTGAGCAGGCGCCAGATACGGTCGGTGGCGTCTTCGCGGCCGGACACCTGAAGGTGCAGCAGGTTATCGAGCGCCGCAGGGTCGATGTAGGAGGCGAGCAGTCCGTCTTTGGCGCGCATGATGCTGGAAGAGGCGCGTCGGCGCGGGGATCGCGCAGCCACTGGCGGAGCGGAGTGGGAAATCCCATCTTCTTGCGATAGATGATCTCGTGAGGGACGAGGCCTTCGATGGCTTTCTTGACGATGTACTTGCCCTCGCCATTGCGCAGTTTCATGTGCTCGGGGACGCGGGTGGAGAACTCGACGAACTCGTGGTCCAGGAAGGGGACGCGGCTTTCGATACTGGTGGCCATGCTCATCTGGTCCTGCTTCATGAGGAGTTCGATCAGGTAGGTCTTCTGGTCGGCGAAGAGAAGACGCGGAAGGGCCGCGAGTCCGGGTTTGGAGTCCCAGTACTTGCGGAAGTTGGCGTAGGGAGAAGCGGCCGGCAGATTCTGGAACAAGCGTTCGCTGTTCGGCGGCGGAGAAGGCGGAGTAGAAGTTGTCGAGGTATAGGGATTCCAGGTCCTCGCCGCGGCCGACGAAGGTGTGCTGGAGTTTGCGGCGGAGGGTGGAAGAGAGAAGGGGCGTGGTCGCGACCTGGTTACGAATGGCGGTGCGGGCGGCGCGGGGCAGAAGGCGATAGAGGCGCAGCCAGCGCTCGATTCATGGCGTAAAAGCGGTATCGCGCATAACCGCCGAACATTTCGTCGCTGCCTTCGCCCGTAAGAACGACGGTGACATGTTGCCGCGCCAGTTTGGAAACGAAGTAGAGCGAGACACTGGAAGGCCAGGTGATGGGCTCGTCCTCATGCCAGATGAGACGCGGCAGAGCGTTAAAGAAGCCCTCCATGCCGACGACGACTTCGGTGTGTTCCGTTCCGATGGCTTGGGAGACCTGGCGGGCGTAGGAGAGTTCACTGAATTCGGCCTCCTGATAGCCGACGGCGAAGGTCTTGACGGGGCCATCGAAGTTTCGCTTCATCAAAGCGGCGATGGCTGAGGAATCGACGCCGCCGGAGAGAAACATGCCGAGAGGAACATCGCTCATGAGGCGCATGCAAACGGTCTGTTCCAGGCGGTCGCGGCATTCGGCGATCCAGGATGCATCGCTTCGGGTCTCGGGCTGGGGATCCGGAATCTCCCAATATTGGCTGGATGCGGGGCTGTGGAGATGCGCGCGGAGAGATCGAGCGTGAGGTGATGCCCGGGCATCAGTTTACGAATGCCGCGGAAGAGGGTGCGATCTTCGCTCACGTAGCCGAAGGCGAGGTATTCCGGCAGGAGGGACTCTTCGAATTGGGGAGAGATGGAGGGGTGTTCGAGGAGCGCCTTGATTTCACTGGCGAAGGCGAAGGTGCGGCCATCCCAATAGTAGTAGAAGGGCTTCTTGCCTAGACGATCCCTGGCGCAGAACAGTTTGCGCGTGTTCTTATCCCAGATGGCAAAGGCGAACATGCCGCGCAGGCGCAGAACACAATCGGCGCCATATTGCTCGTACGAGTGGAGGATGGTCTCGGTATCGGAGCGGTTGGTGTAGCGGTGTCCGGCCTGCTCCAGGGCGGGGCGCAGGCTGGCGTGATTGAAGATTTCGCCGTTGAAAATGATGAAGTGGGAAGCGTCTTCATTGGCCATGGGCTGGTGGCCGCCGGAGACATCGATGATGGCCAGACGGCGGAAGCCGAGGGACGCCCAGGGATCGCGGTAATAGCCGGAGTCATCGGGGCCGCGGTGGCGGATGGTGTCCGTCATACGCTCGATGATCGAGGGAGAGTCGGACGGTTGAACAGTTACGAATCCTGCGATTCCACACATGAGCGAAGGGGACTATTCCTTACTCTACCATGCGGCACGACGGGAAGCCGGTTGGCAGCTAAGTTAGTGCGCGGGCCCGCGATTCATAGAGGTTTTGTCAGCGTCTACAAGATTTCATTGCTCGAACATTCATAAAATTATTCCAATTGATTTCAATTACTTGACTTTTCGGAGCAAGCGGATAAGCAAGGAGGCATAAGTTACTTTCGGCATAGAGGGGCTGGTTACCGAAACGACCGGCCAATTCAGTCAAAGACATGAAATTCAATAGAACCGCGCTGAGGTGGGTATGCGTGGCTGCGGCGATGAGCGGCGCGGCCCGCGGACAGACGCAGATCGACCTGCGTACCCAAGGAAAGAGCATCGATTTTTCGTCGGCTGCACGGACGCGGCCATCCAAGACCGGAACGTTGGTACCGGCAGCCTGTACGATCGGAGAGACGTTCGTAAAAACCGATGCGGCGGCCGGAAAGAATCTTTATGTTTGTACGGACGTGAACGTCTGGACCGTTCAAGGCGTCGAGGTGCCGGACCCGGCGGGCAAGGCGAACCAGGTGCTGAGCAATGACGGCAGTGGATTTGCGTGGCAGGCATTCGGTGGGGATGTGAGCGGACGACCAGGCGCGCTTACGGTGACGGGACTGGGCGGCCGGAAACTCGGTAGCCTGACACCGCTGGATGGACAGTTTCTCAAATGGAATGCGACCTCCCAACAGTGGGAGGCGACGACCCTGGCCGGCGTGATCAGCGTCTTCGGGCGGACGGGGGCAATCGTGGCACAAATGGGAGACTACACATTTGCTCAGATCGCGGGCAGCGTGGCGGTGGGACAGTTGCCCGGCGCAGGCGGCGACCTGAGCGGTACGTTGAGCGCAGCCACTGTGGCGGGCATACAAAGCCGGCCGGTAGCGAATACGGCTCCATCAGTGGGACAGGTATTGGTATGGAGTGGGTCACAGTGGGCGCCGCAGGCAGTTACAGGCGTAAGTGTGACGAGTATCTTCGGACGTACCGGGGCGGTAACCGCACAGACCGGAGATTACAGCTTCGCGCAGATCTCGGGCACGGTGGGGAGCGGCCAGTTGCCCGGAGCCGGCGGAGATCTGAGCGGGACGTTGACGTCGGCGACAGTGAGCAGACTACAGAATCGGCCGATGTCGGCCACTACCTCCGAGCAGCGGCCAGGTGCTCGCGTGGGACGGTTCGCAGTGGACACCCCAAACCGTGACATCCGGAGGCGGCGGGGGCGGCGGCGCAAATTCGGTTGATAAGAGTATCAGCAACACGTACACTGCAGGCGCGAAACAGACCTTCGTGCCAAGCCTCGCGACCAGCGGCATCAACATCACTCCCGGTACGCTGCCGACCAATCCGGCGGCGGGCGATATTTCTCTCGATTCGGGGGATGCGAACAAATTAAAGGTATACGACGGCGGGCAGTGGAATACGCTGGTCACGACAAGTAACTACGTGGCGGCCTTCACGGCGCAGACCCTGGTGACTATCAACGGGACGACACACCGACTGGGGACGGCGAACATCAACACGGAGTGCTATGATGGCGCAAACCCATCCGCGCGCGTGGAACCCGATAAAATAGTTGTCGACCCAGTGACGTTCAACGTCAACATCTATTTTGCGAGCGCGCAGACGGGACGGTGCATGATCACGGGAACTGGCGGTGTCACATCCTCAGGTGCGAGTGGCGCGGGAATGGCATCGCAACTGGGGGATTTGGGGCTGGTCCTGAGCAGTCCCACCATGCTGACCGCGGGACTCAACTGCTCCATCGCAACCCCCTGCAATACACGGTTAGGCAATACGGTATATTCCATAACCAGCAGCAGCACGATCACGCTTTCGTCCGGAAGCGGAACGTTGTATCTGTACGTCGATGCTTCGGGCGCGCTGGCGGCAGGGCACAATCTATCGTTGACCTGCTCCGGAGTATGTGGCGCAATTGGCAGCGTAACTGCGTTTCCGCCAGGATCGATTCCGCTCTTCACATGGACCGCGACGAACGGAATCTGGGACACCAACGGCGGCAGCGACAAGCGGGCATTTCTGAGCACGCGAAATTTGGGCAGCGGTGCGGGTATTGTGTCCCTGGACACTGGTACGCAAACGGTGGTGGCCGTGGATTCAGCAGTCGTGCCGACGTACCTGACGGCGGCGGCAGTATTGGATCTTCGCGAGTATCATGCCGGGGGCATGCACCGATTCTACGCTGAGCCTGCCGGGCGCGTCGGCCGGGGACTCGGTAGCGCCCGGGTGGCCGGCGGGCCTTGAGAATGGCTTGATCGGGATGATGCGGATCAGCGCGAATAACACAGTGTCGGTAAGAGTCTGTAACTTCTCCGGCGCTTCAGTGGATCCGGCGGCGGCAATGTTCCGTGCGACGGTTGTGAGGAGTTTCTACGATGAAGAGGGCGATTCTATTGGCAACGTTCGCAACGTTATGCGGGGCGCAGACCACCGTGAACGGCGGACGTGACTACAAGGGAACACTGAAGGCAAGCGGGAGCGTCTCGGCGGTCGACTTCAGCAATGCGGGAGGAACTGCGCCCGTGAAGGCCGGCTCTTCCGTTTCGCGGCCGACAGCGTGTGCGCAGGGACAGATTTATTTTGCTACGGACGTTGCGGCCGGGCAGAACCTGTACTTCTGTACGGTGACGGGAGCACCTGGAGTGTGGACTCAAATGAGCGGTAGCGGGGCAACGGCGATGACGGCCGGGACCGGCGCACCGGCAGGCAATTGCTCTCCGCCGGCTTTGTACACCGATACGGACAATCAGGATCTGTGGTATTGCGGCGCAATGAATTCCTGGAAGCGTCCGGCGGGAGCCACGACGGGCGGCAGCGCAACTACGGCCTATGTTTCCTCATTGCTCACTGGCCCGGACCTTACCAGGACGGTCAGCGGGGCGACCCACGGGTTCGCTACCACGGCCTTACAGGTTGCCGTCTACGATAATGCGTCGCCACGCAACGCCATCGATGTGAACTATGCCGTAAACCCTTCTACTTACGACGTAGTGATCACGTTTGCCAGCCCGCAGAGTAGTTACTATGTAACGATCAACGGTGGCGTGGGCTTACAGGGTGACAATGGTGATAGTGGGCAGACCGGCGGGGGTGCGCCGGGCGGCGGCAGCGGGCAGGTACAAGTCAACTCAGGTGGAACGTTTGCGGGACAGACTTCTATCTTTAGCGGCGGGACGTTGGTACAGCGGGCCGTAGAGTGTGCATCCGGGACCACAAGTTATACTGCGTTGACAGCGGCAGCGTCGAGTCAGGAAGTTACAATCCAGACTGGTATCTCAGGGAACGTTCGTTGGGACCAGGTGACGGTATCGGAAAGCACTCAGTTCGCAGGGACGACCGGGCTGACGGTGTCCATGGGCCGCCCAGGAACCAACAACCACGAAATGACGGGCGCCCAGGTACCGTTGATGGTATCGGGCGGCGATGCGAATTTCTGGACGGCGCGTCCGATTCCCCCGCAACTGACAGGAACTTATTCGATCGTGCTCAATTTTGCTGTCACCTCAGGCACTGTGAATACGGCCACGGCCGGGGCGGTCACTTGGGAAGTGTGCGGCTATTCGGTTCGTTAGCGGTGCCGTCAGGACGGACCAGCCGGCCGGCCTTCAGACAGTTCAAACACGTTCAGGATTGATTCAATGAAATTAGCGACAATCGTTCTGACCGCATCGTTGGCATACGGTGCGGTCGGCAATTTGCAGGTGCGGGGGGTGACATCCACGCAGGCCGTTATTGCTTACACTGCGCCGGATACGAGCGCGTGTTCGGTAGAGGTAAGCGAGTCGCCATCTTACCGTCCACTGGCGCACGACGTCGATCCTGCGCTATTCACGGGCTCTAGCCTGGACAACAGGCCGGAAGCGACGGCAAGCGGACGGCAGCGCGTATTCGTGGTGGGGAAAAGGCGGGCCGAGAGGGGCGCCGATAACCGCTGGTATTCGCGGGCACTGCAGACATTCACGACTCACTATTTTCGAATTACCTGCGGCAGCAGCCAGGCTACCGGGCGGTTTCTGACAGCTAACATCGCACTGGGGAATACTTACAATGAGGCGTTACCTGCAGATCCCGGCGTGAGTGCCCGGCCATACTTCAGTTCCACCGGATCTTACGCATGGCCGGAGTTTCAGAATTGGAACAATCAGGATCCGGCGGCGCGTTCGGAATCCGTGATCGATCCCCAGACGGGTATGCTGCTCAAGCGCCTTGCGCTGCCCCAGGATCAGCCGATCACTTATTTGCCCGGTGGAGGGGACCATTACTTTTCGTCGGTTATCGATCCGGACGCAGCATGGGGAACGGCCAGCCGCGATACTCACCGATGATGGCACGGTGGCATCTTTCAAGGGAACCCAATCGAACGCACTCTTTTTAAGAGACCAGAACTTCTGGCCGGCAGGTGGGACCAACTTGTGGGATTTGACGCTACCCACGGAGTATGTGACAGTTTCCCTGAAGGGTTGGTGCTCGGGAACCTGCGCCGGTGAAGACGCAAAGATACAGGCCTGCCTGACGATTAACGGCGTCACCTGCTGGCCCACCAATGCAACAGCCAAGTATCAGGAAACCACACTCCCAACTTCCCAGACGAATAACTTCCTCACTTTGGGGAGTCCGGTTGCAATTCTGGAATCGTGGACGCCTGCTGGATTCAGCCGGCTGAATCGTGCAGACCTCTCCTTTCGAACCGGAATTGTGAATGTCGATGTGGATGGCGGCGTGACCTGGCAATCAGGCGGTTACCCGAACACCTACTTCAATCCGAATTGGACTACGGGTAGCAAGATCAACATCGCGGGTTCGGAATGCAAGATCGCACTGATGGGAGGATTGACCCGCTTGACGATCGATCCTTCATCCTGCTCGACGCCGCTTTCCCTACCGCTGACGGGGGCATCGTTCACGGGATCCAATTTTGGATTTCTGGTGCGGAAGAAGACGGGGAGCACCGATCAGATCAACCTGAAATACGCGAAATACACTACAGGAAGTTCTCAGTACATCGATTTTACGGCGAGCGGTTCGGCGAAATTATGCGGTGACACACTTACGCAGAACAGCGTCACCGGTGGCTTAGGATATCACTGTGTGGTCCCCAGTGGCTGGCCTCTGTTGTACTGGGTCGATCATACAACCGGCGATGCGACTTACCTCGGTCTGTTCTACAGGGCGGGGGCAAACGGCCCGGACGGCTTCTCGGGCGGCTTTTGCGACGGAGGTTCCACGATGGTAGGAACCACACCGACAAAGCCGGAGAACTATTACTGCGGTGCTACCGATAACGAGACGCCGGCGAAACCGATCATTGTGTCATGTACGCTGACCACCACAAACCAGCCGGGAGATCAGGCCGTCTCGTGTACGAATCTTACACCGGGCACGAAGGGCAGAGACCTTGTGACACTGATCGCGGAGTTCACTGCGAACGACGTACCGGCCTTCGACAGTACAACATATGGATGCGGGATTGTGGGACGTCAGGGCGGAAAGCTGATCCTGGGATGCGGACGAAGTGTTCAGGATACCCTGGGATGGACGGTCGTCTTTGACCCGAACAAGGTGGATAGCGCGCCCGGATGCGTGGGAGGCGGCGCACCGGGTTGTGTGGTTGCGGCCGCATCGACGTGGGCTACAGCGCCGGCACGGTGGTGCGTCGCCCATACAAGATTCGTCTCCGGAAATACGGACACCCTGTGGATCGCAGGAAAATTCTTCGCTCCAAACTACCCGCCCCGGTTGGACGATGGGCCGTATACGGCGACGATCTTATCGGGAGCGTTGACGGCAACACCCGCGATCGCAGCGGGTACGGGCGCTTGTCCGGTTGGAAGCGCGGGTTGCACTCAGGTGACCGTAGACGGCGAACCTTGCGATTCGTCCCCGGCGGACGGTGAGGTGACAGGCCGGAACGCATGTCCGAAAAATCCTCTGTGGGTGTACCTGCAGGACTGCGAAGGTTGGAGACGTATTTACAATCGACGCAGAGTTCGTCGTGCTGGTGGCAAAGACCGGAAATGAGTGGACGCTACAACGTGGCTACGGTTTGAGTGCGCCGTCCGATCATAGTTCCCCGACGCTGTGGGCACATTGCATGGCGCGGGATTTCTTCCATGGCGTCTCGAACTGGTCGTGGACCTGGGATACGGCAAGGGATCCGCACGGAGTCAATAGTGACGGAACCACGGTGCGCGTGGCTTGGGACTACGATCACCCGGTTCCTCGCACGGATGTCACTCTCGGGGGAATGCCGAGCTACGACAGCAATTGCCAGTCCGGCGCATGCTATGCGGTACGGGCCGACGCCGGCTCCATGGGCGATCCGCCCAACCGGTATGTGTCGCTGGCGCCGTCATTTTCGGGAGCGTCGGGCACGGCGTCTTACATCGAGCGTGCGCAGGACCATCCAAGCTGGCTGCAGGACAATGCAGCCCGGTCAGAGAGGCAGTGGTTCACAGACGGAAGGCCATTGGCGCCTCTGATGGACATCAGCGACGCGGCGATCTCTGTATCGGGACAGTTGTATCGAGTTACCTCGACTACCACGGACGGGGATAATCTCGGCCGCGTAGGCTACAACATTTACGTGGTGAAGACATCAGCGACGACGCTGCTTGCCGGCAGGAAATTGCTCGGCGGCCAACCCCTGTCCGATCTGGAGCGACACCTACCTGCTGGACTCGATTGTGCAGCCGTGCACGATCACGCTGCTGGGCGGGAGTGGGACGGTTTATGTTTCGAGAATCAGTTCGGGCGGCCTGGGAGTTACGTATACCAACGGCCTGACAATCAGCTACCGATACGTGCCCGCTTTCGGAAGGAGCATGGCTTTCCCGGGGGATCGGTACCGTTGTGGACGTGGAGCGCAAATGTCGGGTACTTGGGCGGCGAGCGGCGCGGACACTCGCGGTGGTTCGTCCGGCTATCTTGGCGTAATCAATCGCAAGATTCAGCCAACGTGGGCGTACTGCGGGATGCAGCCGTTGATCGACGCGAGTAGTGCAGCGATGGGAGACGTACTCAGCGACACGCCTGCGGATTCCTACAAATATTGCGTGGCGCGCAAACCGGGCGAGTGCCGGTCGGCCTCGCACCCGGGCGACATCTACGTGAACTGCCCGAATGAAGTGAAGCGCAACGGCGGTTCGTATGGATGCATGTGGTACAGCCAGAATCAGGATATACCGGTGGATATCTGCGTAGGCAACATGAGCGCTTATCTGAACTCGATCGTGCAGATGGGATTTAAGAAGAACGATTTCACGGGAGCTTTGGGGAGAACGCTGACGAAGGGGTTGACGCGCTACAAACTCATCGACGGGTACTGGCACGGCAAGACCCTGTCGGACGCATCGTGGCTCATGTTTCGCTCGATGTATACGAGCGGTGCGTGGACCGAAATCCTGCTGGGAAAATTACCCCCGTATCCCCCACGGATTCCGTAGTGCGCTGGACGTTTCAGCCAATCCCGGTGAAATTGACGCCTCCTTCGGGGCTGGCGGTGGATAATGCCGTGATCGAGTTTGGATACGCGGAGAACGGCGAACCGGGACAGTTCTACTGCACCAGCCGCCAGGAGAAGTGCCTGGCTACCGCTGCTACTGTTCCGGCGGTGCCATTTCTGTTCCCATCCGATGCCGCAGACGGGATGGAGTCCGGTGTCGCCGGCATGCCGTGTGCAAACGGTTGTAGTATCGCAATCCCGGCGATTTCGCAACGAGTGCTGTATTACCGCGTAAGGTATCGCGATGCGTCGAACCGGACCGTCGCGACCGGCCAGATTGAAACGATCGCGGTACCGTAGGGCGCCGCAAGCGAGCCAGTTTAGGGCAGCGCCTTTGCAATCGCAGCTTCGGCAACCGGCGTCAGCAACGCGTAACCTTTGTCGTTCGGGTGCAGGCCATCGCCCGAAAACCCCTGCTTGAGCATGCCGGTGTCATCGACCAGCGCGGCATAATAGTCGGCGAAGATAGCATGTCGCGGTAGCGGCATACTCTCGCATCCAGGCATTCAACTTCAGAATGTCAGAGGGTGGACGCTGCACCGTTTGCTTGCGCGCGGTATAGTCGCTGATCGGAGTCACCGAGCACAGAATCACCTTGATCCCGTGCGCCTGTGCCAATTCGGTGATGGCCTGAAGATTGTCTTCAATCATGGTGAGCGTGGACGGACCGGTGTTACCCGCGATATCGTTGGTGCCCGCATAGACCAGGAGCGCAGCCGGCTTCAGAGCAATCACATCCGGAAACATGCGCACCAGCATCTGCGGAGTGGTTTGACCACTGATTCCGCGATTCACATACGGCTTGCCGGGAAAGTACTGGGCCAGCTTCCAGCCGTCGGTAATTGAGTCGCCCAGGAATACGACGCGGCCTGGCTCCGGCGGCAGTTGCTTCAGTCTTTGGTTATCGGCGTAATAACGGCCCAATTGATTCCAGTCCTGCAACTGATCGGCAAGACCCTTGGCGGCTGCCGGCAGACAACAATTGGCCCGAGCCGGGGCGAACTGATCGACCACTTGGCCAGAGGCGCCAGCAGCCAGCAGGAATGTTCCAGTAAGAATGAGAGAGTATTCATATTCATAGCTTAGCCACGGATCCCGATGGGCGGCGTGGGCACACTGCGCCGCCGTTTGCGAATGCCGGCGAAATCGAAGACGGCCTGCGCGATCGGCGTTCCGATTACCTCGATGCGTTTGAGGTCGCGCGTACCGATTCCGACCTCTTCGGCCAGCTTCAGAGTACTGTCGCAACGCTCGAAGGGAGGTGTGCCACGGTCGGCCATCGGGTCGAAACCCATCAGCGCCATGCACACCGCATCAGTGGTCACGGGATTCGTTCCGGCGACGATCACGCCTGGGGCAGCCGGCTGCAGGTCCTCGCGAATCCACGGGCCCTCGCCGCCCGTCATTGTCTTAACACCTTCCACAATCGCCAGATGAATGGGACGCGCGGAAATCAGGTCCACTACGGTGCGCGGCACGCGGTAAGTGTCTTGCCTGGGCGTGGTCGGGTCTTTTTCGGACGGCGCGCTTTTTGAGGGCTGACGATTGCCCGCGTGCACCATGGTCCGGCCGCCGTTCGGAATCACCGAAGGCTCATCGACACCGGCTCCGGCGCCGTAGATGGTGGCGGGCGTCAGGCCGAAGCAATTCTTCATGGAAAGCGTGATTCCCGCCGTGGCGTGCTCCTTCATTTTGGCGAGACTCACAAAGACGTCGCAATCTTCGTAGGAGTGATTCAGGTCGAATGCCGGATAGATATAGCCGCCATAGGGGCACTACCATGCGCGAATATTTCTTCGCGCGTCCCAGGTAGTTGGTATTTTCGAACTCCACGTTCTGCGCGGCGCCCAGAATATCGCGCGGCTCCCAATTGGCTCGCATCACGTATTCTTCCACCGGATCGGCGGTGGACCACGGACTTTCCAGAATGCGGATCCGGCGAGCGCCGGCTTTGCCCATGAGGTGAGCGACGGCGGCGATCACGTACGGGTTGGTGTAGTGCGTATCTTCGAGCGGAAGGTAGCCGATGCGATACGTGGGCGCGCCGGTCAGATTGATCTTCATGGCGACGGTCTTGCCCTTGACCAGCCGTCCCAATCCGCCCAATTGGTCGAACATGGTTTCGAGCGCAGGCAGCAGCTCGCTGAGGAGTTATACGTCTTGCACCGTGAGACGGCCACCGGAGCGGTGGGCGCCTGCGCGGCGCGCGCGAGCGGGCGCACCGGCCAGCCATGCGCCGGAGAGCGCGCCGGCGGTGCGTGGAAAGCCATTGCCTGCGAGTATGACGGCACTGCATTTGTACTGCCTCCTGCTTCCAATCTCTAAACTTCCAATTCCAATGCGACGTACTGCGAAACCTGCGGCAGATGAACTTCCACCGCCTCCTTCTGGGATACCATTTCCACGCTTCGCGCGGCCGGCTGGCCGGCGGTTGAAATCCGCGCAGTACGATAGCGGCCTACCACCCGAACGCTGGCCGCGTCCGGTCCGCGGTTGGCATAGAAAAGCAGATGAACGATCGCTTGCTTGCGGTCCGGCGAGACCGTGTAAAACGAGCCGGTCGCTCCGCCATTCCAGAACCGGACCAGGTCATAGCGGTGGCTAACCAGCACGACGGAATCGTTGGCCCACACGTAAGGGTCGGACTCCTCCTCCCTCGCGATCGCGATCCGGCCCTTGCCGTGTGCATGTAAAGCGAAGCGGGGGTGATCTTCCGCCGCCAGCGGGGGAGTCGAAACAGCGCCCCATTTTGGACCGGCGATGAGCATGCCGCCCGCCTGTACGAACGCCGCGATCCGGCTGCGCAGGGCTGGCGAGGGCGCGAGGGCGTCGGCGTAGACCACGGCCCGGAGCCCCAGGAAGGAATCGGCCGATAACTTGCCGCTCAGCAGAATCCGATAATGTTGTCCCGCGCGGGACAGGAGATTCAGCAGCTCTCCGCCGAAGAATTCATGGTCTCTGGCGAAGTCCGAGATGACGCCGACGATTGCCTGGGGCGAATACGCCGCCCACTCCTTGTGCCCGCAAAAAATCCGGCGACATCGCAGAGCTTTTTCCAGGACGCCATCGATTCGGGGCGCCGGGAAGCAAGGCCGGCGGCGAAGGCCGCATCCAAAGTAGATCACCCAGCGGCCGCCATGCGCGGCGCTGTCAGACATGGTAATGAGGTAGGAATCCGCGTGATCCGCGCACCCTCCGCAGGCGTCGCCTGCACCCATACGGCGGTATTGGGATGAAGCGTCGCGGCAAGCCGGATTGCCCATCCGTTCGAGTTGACCCATGGCACCCCGGTGGGACCTGCGCTGGTTCCGCCGCCCTGTCCCCGAGACATGCGTACGCCGGCCCACTCGCCTTTGACCAGGACAATCCCATCAGGCAGAGCCGCGGGATCGGCAACCTGGAATCCTGCCTCACGTGCGCGCGATCTGATTCCGTCGTACTCACTTCCCTTATCGATCAGGATGTAATTGAATGCAGTTCCTTGTAACAGCGATAACAACGAGGGGTCTGTCCAATTACCCGGCCAGCGGAAGGGCGTCCAGTCCACAGTCATAGCACCGCCCAGTACGATATCACGCCGAAGTCCCGGGAGGGAATCGGTTCGCCGCGTTGGCCCGGCAGGCGGCTGGTGATAGCGAAGGCGCGGCAGAAGCATTACTTGCCCAACCCTCGAAGAATTCCTAAGACTTGCGGAGTGAGTTCCAGCCATACACGCGGTGTCACGAGCAGAAGCGGCAGCCGGCTCAGAACACCCCCTTCCAGAAACTGAAACATGAGCAGCGGCGCCAGGATGCGGGAGCCGGCGAAAGGGTCGTCATAAACTCCGGGCGGCAGCATAATCCCAAAACACGCCCATAGAAAACAGGCGTTACGGACGGCGTCCTTGCCCAGTTTGCGCACGCTACCGAGGGCCAACACGATCGCGAGTACGATGCCTCCCAGTTGCAACCACCAGAGAGTCTGGATCACGACAACCACCGGAACGGAAAACGCATAGTGGCGTGGATGGAGCACTGCTTGCAACATGCCCCACACTGGAATCAGTTCCCGCAATCCGGAGGCGTCGCCTCCGGGCATGGAGCGGCGCACCCAAAACGTCCAGAGCACGGCGGGCACCACTGCCGTAGCGAAGATCACGATCTGGCGATAGCGCCGCAGAATCAGGAGGCGAATGGCATAAGCAGTAAACAAGAGGAAGCCTGTTTCCCGGCAGAGCGCGGCGGCCCCCAGCACAAGGTATAGCTTCCACTGGGCATCCGAATCCGAATCGAGATACACTGCGAAACCCAAGGCCAGCGATGCCACCGGGACATCCACGACCATGCGGTCCAGCGAAATGATGGCTACCGGGACCACAGCATAAAGGGCGGCGAACAATGGATGCACGCCGGCGCGTTCCAGCAATTGCGCCAGCCAATACGCGCCCAGTCCCAGGAACATCAGGTTGCAGAACAGAAGAGAAGCATCCACCCACCCGGCGTGGCCCAAAGCGAGAAGGTGCGCCATCCCCGGAAGCAGAATCCGCGGGTAGCGCAGCGAAGGGTCGGGCACGGCGCGGCCAATATCCGTGCGGTCGAACGGGTCATGCGCCATGTAGTGGTAACTTTGCCCATCGTAGCCGCCGCTGTTGCGAAAGACGTAGATATGCTCCGCGGCCAGGCCGGCGGGGAGCGGGTACAGCGATCCGTGGCAGAAGAGTGCCGTCCAATTTCCGCCGTAATTAAAATGAACCGTAAGGAACTGCCAGCCCAGGCCAAGCATGCTGCACAATAATGCGGCAGCCAGCGGACCGCGTTTCATTTGTGGCCGGGCATGAATCTCTTGATGAAATTCGTGTCGAAGCGCCCCGCCTGGAAATCCGGATCCGCGAGGATGCGCTGCTGCATGGGAATCGAGGTGTAAATACCTTCCACGATGAACATACTGAGCGCGCGCTGCATCCGGCAGATAGCCTCAGAACGATCGCTCCCATAAGTGATCAGCTTGGCGATCAGGGAATCGTAGAATGGCGGGATCACGCAATCCGTGTAGGCCCAGGTGTCCACGCGGACGCCGGCGCCGCCGGGCAGGTGGAAGCCGGTGATGCGCCCGGGCGACGGTACAAACGTCTCGGGATTCTCGGCGTTGATGCGGCACTCGATGGCGTGGCCGCGCAATTCCACCGGGCCCGGAAGGATCTCGGCCAGGGTCTCCCCTTGGGCGATGCGAATCTGGCTCTTGACGATATCGATGCCGGTGACGAACTCAGTGACCGGGTGTTCCACCTGTACCCTGGCGTTGACTTCAATGAAGTAGAGCTTGCCATCCTCGTCCATCAGAAACTCTACCGTGCCGGCGTTCGTATACCCGGCATGTGCCATGGCTTTGCGCAGGACGCCGGAGATTTCGGTACGCTGCGCATCGGTAACGGCGGGCGAGGGCGATTCCTCGAGCAGTTTCTGGTGGCGGCGCTGCACGCTGCATTCGCGTTCACCAAGAATTTCGACGTTGCCGTGCTCGTCGGCCAGGATCTGGAATTCGATGTGGCGGGGAGCGCCGATATACTTTTCCAGGTAGACATCGGGCGAACTGAAGGCGCTCCCCGCCTCATTCTGTGCCTGCAGGAAGAGCGAGGGCAGCTCACTTGGACTGTTGACGATGCGCATACCGCGCCCGCCGCCTCCGGCCGAAGCCTTCAAAATTACCGGGTAGCCAACGCTTTCGGCGAGTTCCAACCCTTCCTCAGGCGTCGCGAGCACGCCGGGCGAACCGGGCAGGATCGGGACTCCAAGTTCGCGCATGAATGCGCGCGCGCGTTCCTTGACGCCCATCATGCGTATGACTTCCGGCCGCGGACCGATGAACTTGATCTGCGACGCTTCGCATACTTCCGCGAACGTGGCGTTCTCACTCAGGAAGCCGTAGCCCGGATGGATGGCGTCGACGTCGGTGATCTCGGCGGCGCTGATGATGGAAGGGATATCCAGGTAGCTTCGCGCGCTCTTGGCCGGTCCGATGCAGATCGATTGATCGGCGAACCGTACGTGGGAGCTGTAACGGTCCGCCTCTGAGTAGACGGCAACGGTTTGGATTCCCAGGTCCTTGCAGGCGCAGATGACACGAACGGCAATCTCGCCCCGATTGGCGATTAGAATCTTTTTAAACGGTACGGACGGCAAATAGAGCCTCCCCGTACTCCACCGGCTGTCCGTTCATCACCAGCTTACTTTCGATGATGCCGCTGGTCTCAGATTCGATCTCATTCATCAGCTTCATGCTCTCGATGATGCAAAGCACCTTACCAGGCTGAACGCGCTCACCGACGCGCACGAAAGGCTGGGCCTCAGGCGAGGCAGCCTCGTAAAACGTCCCGACAATGGGTGATTTGACCAGAACAAGGTTCGGGTCGTTCGGCTTTTCGCCAATCTCCTTGGCGCCGGCGACGGGAAGCGGCGGGCTCGGCGGAGCAGCAGCCAGAGCCGAGGGGGCGGACGCGGAGGTATACGAAGGTGCGGCGACCACGATCTCCGGCGGTGTGGTGAACGAAGAGCGGCGAATCCGCACGCGGTTGTCCCCGCGCTGAACTTCCAGCTCGGCGATTCCGGATTCTGTGGCGAGGGCGATCAGTTCACGGATTTCATCGACTGTCATCAATGGATTAGCTTAACAGAGGTGCAACAGAGCGCGCTTCAGGTCGGCCTCACCCGGTCACAAGCGCGGTGAAGGGACCGCGCGGGAAGCCCAGATCCCGTGAACTCCCTGTCCCCAGTTCGCGTATACTCCCTAAACATGCTGGAAGTGACCGGATTGCATAAGCGTTACGGGGATCTGGTAGCCGTGGAGGAGGTCTCCTTCGTGGCCAGGCCTGGTGAAATGGTGGGCCTGCTCGGGCCGAACGGCGCCGGAAAGACCACCACCGTCTCGATGATCGCCGGGTTACTGGCGCCGGACCGCGGCGAGGTGCGGATCGAAGGCGGTGTCGTCCGCGGCGAGACCGATCCGGTAAAACTGCGCCTTGGACTGGTGCCGCAGGAAGTGGCGCTGCACGACGAACTTTCGGCACGCGAAAATCTGGCATTATTCGGCGCCATCTACAATCTGCGCGGCGCCCAACTTTCCGGCGCGATGGAGGCGGCATTCGAAGTGGCCGGGCTGGCCGACCGTGCGAAGGATCGGGTAAGTACCTTCAGCGGCGGCATGAAGCGGCGGTTGAACCTGGCGGCAGCGCTGCTGCACGGACCACGAATTCTGCTGCTCGACGAGCCTACTGTTGGCGTCGATCCGCAGAGCCGCAATCAGATCTTCGCAAGCCTGGAGGAACTCAAGCGTCAAGGCAAGACGCTGGTCTACACCACTCACTACATGGAAGAGGCCGAGCGCCTCTGCGACCGCATTATCATCATCGACCACGGCAAGGTGATTGCCAACGACACGCTGGATGCGGTCCGCCGTATGGTGCCCAGCGTGAATGTGCTCGAAATCGGCGTGGAAAACCCGGGCCGCGACGGCTGGCTGGATGGCCTGCGTACCGTGGATGGCGTCTCGGCCGCGGTGTGGGACGGCAGCACGCTACGCGTGACCGTGCAGGATCTGCTGGAGAATTCGCCGCGGGTGCTGGTATGGCTGCGCGAACGGAGCTATCGCTGCAGCCACCTGACCAGCCAGCGCGCCGATCTGGAGACCGTATTCCTCTCGTTAACTGGAAGGAGGGTGCGCAACGCATGAGTTACACGGCATTTCAGGTTTTGGTGCGGCGCGATCTACGCCTGTTCTTCCAGGACAGGCGCGCGGTAACTATGAGTTTTGTCGCGCCGATTGTGATTGGGTCGTTCTTCGGCTACGTTTTCGGCAGCGCCCAGGATCGCCCGCCTTCGAAGATCGAAGTGGCGGTGGTCAACCAGGACGACAGTGAGGTTTCGCACAATGTGATCGCCGCGCTCGCGGCGGATTCCGCGTTGGACGTGAAAGGACGCAGCCTTGACGAGGCGCGCGAACTGGTTCGCGGTGGCAAGACCACCGTGGCGGCGGTATTTCCTCCCGGATTCGCGGAGCGGGCCGGAAAATCACTTTTCCGCGGTGGCGATAAGCCGGAGATTCAGTTGCTATACGACCCTTCGCACGCCACGGAAGTGCAGGTGGTCCGCGGTGTCCTCACCCAGCATGTGATGGAAGTGGTCAGCCGGGAGGCTATGGGCGGACCGACTTCCAAGCGCCTGCTGGACGACGCCCTGCGTGATCTGGACAAGTCTACGGGCATGAAGCCGGCCGACCAGGCAGCGCTGCGGCGCATGCTAGAGAGCGTCGGCGATTGGAACCAGCGTCAGAGCTCGTCTCCGCAGGTGCAGGCGAACGCCGGTTTCAACATGCCGTATACCGTAAAGCAGGAAGCTGTCACAGCGCGCCAGGGTGTGCAATACAACGGCATGGCGCACTCGTTCGCGGGGATGTGTGTGCAGTTCATCCTGTTCATGGGAATCGATGCCGGAATGGTGGTGCTGACCCAGCGGCGCAGCGGACTCTGGAAACGTCTCCAGGCGGCGCCGCTGTCGCGTTATACCATCATCGGCAGCCGTGCGGCGAGCGCGGCGATTGTCGCCATCGTCATCATGCTGACCGTCTTCGGCTTTGCGCGCGTGGTCTTCGGTGTCCGGATCGAAGGCAGCTTTGCCGGCTTCCTCGGGGTCTGCGTGGCTTTCGCTATCATGACGGCGACCTTCGGGCTGCTGGTCGCCGTGCTCGGTAAGACTCCCGAGGCGACACGTGGCATTGCGATCCTGGTGACCCTGATTTTGGTCATGCTGGGCGGTAGCTGGGTACCCGCCTTCATCTTCCCGCAATGGCTCCAGACGGTCAGTTTTGC
Source organism: uncultured Solibacteraceae bacterium (assembly GCA_963792055.1). Classification (GTDB taxonomy): domain Bacteria; phylum Acidobacteriota; class Terriglobia; order Bryobacterales; family Bryobacteraceae; genus Solibacter. The sequence continues at coordinate 297,220 of CAWBUV010000017.1, forward strand.
TGTCCCCACCCGCTGGGCGGTGGACGGGTTGGATGCGATGGTTTGGCGGGGCTCCGGCTTCGAAGCAGCTTTGGGTCCGATCGCCGCACTGCTTGCCTTCGCCGCCGTCTTCGGTGTGATTGCTGTGTGGCGCTTCCGCTGGGAAGCCGAAGGGTAAAAAATACTATTCAACGCAGAGGCGCGGAGAACGCAAAGGAAGCGCAGAGAAAACTAGCTCTTATGTCGTCTCTGCGTTTCCTCTGCGCTCTTGGCGTCTCTGCGTTGAATACTCAGCCGCGGCTTATCAAGTCCACCGTCGTTGAGGTGGACTTAGCGCCGTTCGTAATCGCGCCAATCGCGGTCGTACCGGCGTGGATTGATTTCTACCGAACGCACCTGTCCGCTGTCGAAGTTCACCGAGCAGGAGAACCTGTAGCGGCCGTCCCATCTATCCCGTCCGCGAAATACATCGATCACGCCGACAACCCAGTCATTCCGACCCGGATTATCATCCAGCTTTGTGCTCAGGAACTCCACCCTGCGGCCACGGAAGCGGTCGCCGGCCTGCCGGCGCACCGAATCCTGGCAGACACTGACCGCCTGCTCCGTAGTGAAGCGGCGGGACGGACGATCACGATCCGGAAAGCGTCCGCTCACGGGAGGCGGCGGAGGGGGATAGGCGCCGGGACCGGGTCCGGAATCGCCGCCCCAGAAGAGGTCAAAAGTATATCCCTCGGAGCCGCCCTGGGAATCTTCGATACGGACCACGGCGACGCCGCCGTTGCGCGGATCTCGCACCAGTTGCTGCCGGCCGCGGCCATCCACTCCCGCAAAGCGGAAACCAACGGGGTTGCGAGGCAGAGGCGCGTTGCACTCGAAACGGCGCCACTCCGCCGGCCGTCCCGCAAGATTCCTTATGGTCCCCTGATCGCCGCGGATCTCGACCTCGGCCGCTCCGTCAACGACCACCTCTACGGTGCACTTGCCGCGGTCACCGCCGCCGCCAACCATCGTGGCACGCCGCTGGAATTGTTGCGCACCCGCGGATGACGCCACCGCGGACGCAGCCGCGAGAACTGTGAGTAAACGATACATTTCTGCCTCCCCAGACAACTTAATAGCAATCGGAGGGCCACTGCTAGAAAAACTCAACAGGCGCTCTGCAGGGCCTCGAGGATACCGTGCGCCGTAGTGCGCCAGGAAAACTCCGCAGCGCGTCTCGGACCTGCAGCCGCAAGCCGTCGGCGGAGTTCCTCGTCCGCCACCAGCCGGTGCATTGCCGCGGCGATCGCCGAAGGTTCCTTGGGATCGAATTTCAGTGCCGCATCCCCGGCGATGCTATCCATCGGCTCGATCCCGGAACAAGCCTGCAGGAACGCCGGCAGCCAGCGCTTCCAGCACCGGCAGCCCGAAGCCTTCGAACAAGCTGGGATAGAGAAATGCCGCGGCGCGCGCATAAAGATCGTATAACTGTTCACGCGGAATCCACCCCGGGAATTCGACACGATCCGACAGTTGGAGCCGGTCGCGCAGCGCGTGCAGTTCGCTCGAGTAGAACCCGTGAATCCCACTGACAATGAGGCGGTACTCCGGATGATCCTCCCGGAAAATAGCGAATGCGCGCAGCAGGCCATCCAGATTCTTGTGCGGGTGCAGGGTGGAGACCGCGAGCAGGAACGGTTCCGGACGCCGGCAGGCCGCCAGGTCGAAAAAGTGCGGATCCACACCGGAAGGGACGGTGCGTATCCGGCTGGCCGGCAAACGGTACCAGCGCTTCAGGTCGTCGGCTGTTGCGCCGGAAACGGCCACGATGAGGCGCGAGACCGTAACGCTCCAGAACAGGAAGAAATTCCAGAACGGCAGATCGAACCAGCGGAAGTATTCGGGGTGACGCTTGTGCTGCAGGTCGTGAAATACCGTGACCTGGGGACACCCGCAAAGGATAGGCGCGGTGAAGCCCGGATTCAAAAGAACGTCGATGCGGCGGCGCAGCACCGCCAGTGGGAGCAGGGTCTGTTCCCAGAGCAGACGCGCTGGCCGGTTGGCGGCTTGGACGGCCTGCGGCACCCGGGTAAAATTGGCCTGCCCGGGAACCAGGTCGGGGCCGGTTTCGCGATTGGTGAAGATGAAGTAGTGGTTGTGGTGGTCGATTTCAGCCAGTGCGGTTAAAAGCGACCGCAGGTAGATCTCGGTACCGCCGACGCCACCCGGAATCAGGTAGAGCGCGTTCACGCCGATGCGCATGTTCAGCGGCCGCTCAGTTGCTGCTGTGCCGTGCTGAGCCCCTGCCGCGCGATGGCGAGTGAGGGGTCAAGCGCCAGCGCGTGCTGGAATTCAGTCACCGCAGCGGCAGGCTCGTTGGTAGCCAGGCGCACCTGTCCCTTATACATATAGGTGATGGCGAAGTTGGCATCCAGCTTCTGCGCGGTATCGAAGGCCTCCATAGCCTCTTTCCATGCGGCACGTTTGGCCAGAACATAGCCGATCTGCGTGTAAATGTGTGCCGTGGGTTCGATAGCGGCAGCCTGCCGGAACTTCTCCAGAGCTTTTTCCGGCTGGTTCAAGCCGTCGTATGCGAGGCCCCAGTCCACCAGAAGGTCCGTCGTCGGAGGCTCCCGGCTGGCCGTCTTCTCAAATTCGGCAACGGCGAGATCGTAGCGCCCCTGGTCGAAGTACGCGAAGGCCAGTTGGAAGTGGGCGCGAGACTTATTTGGTGATTTGAGTGCCGTATCCTGCCAGAGCAGGACGGGGTCGCTCCAAACCTCGGCCCGTGCATGCGTGGCAACCGTGGCTGCCAATATCACTATCGCCGCGCCCGTGGCCAGCACCTTGGGCTCCACCTTTACGCGGCGTAGAAGATCAATCGCGACCAGGACCAGGCCGAGCATCGGCAGGTACATGCGGCGGTCGGCGATGGGATCTTTGATGGGCAGGATGCTCGAAGTAGGAGCCAGCAGCACCAGGAACATGAAGTAGCCATAGCCCGCCAGCGGAAAGCTGCGGCGATAGCGCCACGCCAGCGCCGCCAGCGCCAGCAATCCGGCGAGCCCGAAGATGGCTCCGTGGTCGAAGAGGCTGCGTGAGATCGGGAAGTCCCAGTCCACATTGAGGCGCACCGGTAATACAAAGTTAAAGAGGTACGCGTAAATCACGCGGAACTGCGTGAACAGGTATTGATACCACGTAAAATCCTTCATCGCGAAACCGGCGCTGCCCGCGGTGCCCACACCGAGAATCAGTCTCCAGAAGAGCGCAACGCCCGCGGCGGCTCCCGCTGCCAGCACGACGTACAGCTTCCAATTGGCGAGCACGCTGCGCAGCGGGGAGTCCGGATTCCACCAGATATCGGTCAGGACAAACAGAACCGGCAACACCACTGCCTGCTCCTTGGTGAGCACGGCGGCTCCGAACAGGGCCACCACCGCGGCCACGCCGGCCCACGAAATGGCCGCCGAGCGGCGGTAAAGGAACGCCGCCAGGCACGCGGCGCTGAACATTCCGCAGAGCGACTCCGAGCGGCCGGAAATATAAGCGACGCTTTCCGTCTGCAAAGGATGCAGCAGAAACAGGAATGCGCCGAAGGCCGCAAACGGCGTCCGGCTGCTCTCCTCAGCGCCAGCCCACTCCATCAGGCGCCGAATCACCAGGAACACCAGAATCCCCGCCAGAATGTGGATGACGATGTTGAAAAAGTGATACGACCAAGTATCCTGCAGCGAAATCCGCGTGTTGACAAAGTAGGTGAACATCAACAGCGGGCGCACCGGACCGATCCACGATGAAAGCGGTTCCGACGCGGAGGACGTGGCAAACTGCTGCTTGCTGTCGTCGAACAGAAACGCCGCGTGCATCGTCGGGCTGTATGCCCAGAGGAGCGCGGCCAGCGATACGAACGCGGCGGCGTACCAGACAACGGCAGGCGTGGCAGTGGTCTCCGCCTTCGCGGGTTTAGGCTTCTTGGTTTTCATGGTTCGTGAGGTTTCGAAGGTGATATTCGAGAATGGCGACGCGCTGCGCCGAGGCGATATTGTCGTCGCGCAGGTGCGAAATGATCACCGAGAAGCGGAAGAACATGATCAGGAAGACGCCTGCGGCGAGCAGGAAAAGGGTCAGCGGGGAATCCGGCAATCCGATCAGGTTTCGCACCGCATCCAGCAGCGGGCGCGCCCGCGAGAGAATCAGCATGGCCGCCGGCGGCCAGCAGCCAGCTTACCGAATACTCCACCCGAATGTGCGCCCGGCGCACGCTGACCAGGACCAGGATGAGCAGAATGACGCTCAAACCGGTGGTGACGTTCAAGAGGCGGTCCATCTATCCTCCAGCGCCGCGTTCCCGTTGCGCGCGGTGATAGCGGCGGTCGAATTTCAGTACGTTCACAAAAACTCCCAGCAGCACGTGTACCACATAGTAGAGAGACTTGAGCGCCGTGATGGTGGACCGGCCGGTGGTGCGCGGCCGCATCTTGCAGGGCACCTCTTCGAATCGGAAACGCCGCCGCTGCAACACGACGAGCGCCTCGATCTCAGGATATTCGAGCGGGAAACTGTCGCGGAAGACGTTCAGCGCGCGGCGGTTGACACCCACGAAACCGGACGTGGGGTCCTGCACGTCCTTGCCCAGTACCGGCCGCAGCACCAGGCGAAAAAAGCGGATGCCGAGCGAGCGTATCGCGCCCGTCCGCAGAGCCGCTCTCGCCGGCAAAGCGCGAGCCGATCACCATTTCACAGCCGCTAGTTTTGAGCCTGTCGAAGACACGGGGAATATCGCGCGCATCGTGCTGCCCATCGCCATCCACCCGAATCACGTATTGAAACCCGAGTTCGTAGGCCAGCTTGTAGCCGGCCTGCACACAGCCGCCGAGACCCAGATGGTGGGGCATGGGCAGCACCTCGGCGCCGGCCTCGCGCGCCACCGCAATCGTGCTATCCGAAGAGCAATCGTCGATCACCAGCACGGGCACGCCCGGGAACGTGTTGATGAATCTCGCGGACCACGCCGCCGATGGCGCCTTCCTCGTTGAGGGCGGGTACGATGACCAGCAGGGAATCCTGCGTGAGGACGCGGGTCACAGGGCGGCCATCCTTCGGCGCATGATGGCGTGGCTGCGCAGCAGGCGGCGGAAGATGGCGGGGGTGATCCGCGCGCGTGCGCGGATTTCGCGCCGCTGCCGCCACAAGCGCCCCAGATTTCCCAGCAGCGCGGCATGCGCGCGAACCACGTACCAAAGCATCCTGGGCCCGGCGTTGCCTTCGGCGCGGAAACGTGCGGCGCTTCCCTGCCCCTGGAAAATGTACCAGGCGTGCCACAAATATCGCGTCAGCGCGACCAGCGGCGCCGCCAGCAGCATCGGCGCCGGAAAGTTCTTGACCAGCACGAACAGCCGGTTCCGTTCCACGTAGTAGGCCTTCACCGGCGAGGCGCGCCCGGCGGAGTGCGAGTAGTGGTGCTCCACCACGGCACGAGGGGCATACAGGCACTTCCAGCCGGCCCAGCGGGCGCGCAAACCGAGGTCGGTATCCTCGCAGTAGAGGAAAAAGTGGTCGTCGAAGCCGCCGATGTCTTCGAGCATGGTGCGCCGGTAGAGCGCCGACGAACCGCTGGGCATGAGGACTTCCTCCAGCACCGGAAAGTCTTCCGGCAGCCGGCCGTGGCCGCGCTGCTTGCTGCTGCCGTCGCGCGCCACCAGCATTCCGGCGGAATCGAGCCGCGGCTCACCGAAGAGGCGCACCTGCGAAGCGCACATGCCCGCATCGGGACGCGCCTCCAGGGCAGCCACCAGTTCGGCGAGCCAGTCCGGATGGGCCACCGCATCGTCATTGAGCGTGGCCAGATAGGGCGAAGTGGAGGCGCGAAGTCCCTGGTTGATGGCCGTGCCGAAACCGGCGTTGCGAGCATTTTCGATCACCCGCGCGCCCGGCCCCGTGCCGTTCCGGCGGACCAGGCCGCAGCCGCTGTTATCGACAATCACCACTTCGAGATCCGGCCTCGTCTGCCGGGAGAGGGACTGCACACACTCCAGAAGCCTCGAATCCGCAGCGAGGGTGGGGATTACCACCGTTACGAGGAAATCAGACAATTCTTGATTCTACCCCGCGGCACGGGCGCGATGGCGCAGTGCCGGTGCGCCGGAACGTGAAACGCTGGCGCCGCTACGATCACCATACCGGAAGGGACCCGCTCATATGACCCTCCCAACTAGGCGTTGAAGCGGTAAACTATCGAAAGTTCGAATCCGAAACGCAGGAGTCGTGGGATGTCTACGGGTGATGCACTCAGCCCTCAATTGGTGTCTTTACAGCGCTTCCAGATGGAGGCGAACTTCGAAGGACTGATCCAACTTCTGGCGAAGAACCTGTATCCGGAGCCGGACGTCTTTGTCCGCGAGTTGATTCAGAATTCGCACGACAGCGCCGTACTAAGGCAAAAGGACGAACCGGGCTTCATTCCGGAGATCGACGTCTCTTTCGACATCGAGAAGCGTACTATTACATTCTCGGATAATGCGCGCGGGATGAACCTGGACGAGATCCGCGGCTTTCTGTCGGTGATCGGCTCGACGGGTACTGGCGCGGAAAGGGAAAGCCTTGCGAAGCAGGGCCGCGAGAGCGCGCGGAAACTGATCGGCCAGTTTGGCATTGGGATGCTTTCGGCTTTTGTCGTCGCCAGCGAGGTTGTGGTACGGACCAGGCGGGTAGGTTCGGAACAGGCCTATATTTGGGTGAATCGGGGCAGCCAGGAATGTACGGTTTATGCGGGGGTCAAGGACGAGTTCGGAACCGAAGTGACCCTCAGCGTGCGCGAGAGCTTCTCTTACATGCTCGATGAGGGGCGGCTTTCGAAGACCATCACGCGCTATTGCGATTTCCTCCCCATTCCCGTCCGCTTGAACGGCCGCGGTCCCGTGAATGCCCTCAGCGCGCCCTGGCACCGGGATCAGTGGACTTCGCCGGCGGAAAAAGAGGAGGCCTATGAGCAATTTATCATCCGTCATTACAACCCGGACTTGCCGCTGCTGGTTATCCCCATCGATATCGATGAACAGTTCCAGGCACGAGGGGTCTTGTATATACCGGATCGAAAGGTGTCGAACTCCAATTCCACCGGTGTAATCGACATCTTCGTGCGGCGGATTTTCTTGAGGGGCAACGACAACTCGTTTCTTCCCTCCTGGGCCGGCTTTGTACGCGGCGTCATCGACAGTCCGGATCTACAGCCCACCGCGGCACGCGACAACGTGCAACGCAATGAAAACCCGGCCTTCGAGTTTCTCCGGCGCCGCGTCGCCGATCTGATCATCACGAGGCTCCTGCAGCTTGCGGAAAAGGAGCCCGTACGGTTCCGCCAGGTAAATCACTGGCACCATACGCAGATGAAGGATATGGCCTTTCAGAACCAGGAAGCCTTTGATCAACTTGCCGGCCTGCTTCTGGTGGACACCAACAAAGGATTGATCTCTCTCAGGGACTACCTGAGCCGGAATCCACGCCGAGCCGATAAAGAAAACAAAGCGGCCATCTATTACTTCGTTCATCGTAGCGCCACCTCGCAGTTCTACCGCCTGGCGGACGCCCGCGGGTGGGTCGTGATCAACGGTTCCGACCGCTCTGAAGAGCGGGTGCTCGAAAAATATGCCAAGCTGAACCACCGCACCATTCATCTGGCGCGAATCGACGATCCGGACAGTCCCGACCTCTTCGAGTCGATTGGGGAGGAGGATCAAAAGCTTCTGCGGCCCTTAGAAATCGAGCTCGAAAGTGAGATCAGGCGGCGCGGGTTTTCGAACGTGCTGGTGAGGACACGTCGTTTCGCGCCGACCGATCTTCCGGCGGTGCTGATCACCACGCCCGAGGGCGAGGTAGACGAAAAGCTCCGCAGCCTGCGCGACGATCCCTACTACATGTCCACCATGGACGACGTTGCCCGAGACTTCCTCTCGCAGGGTCCGGCCCGGCCGAGCTACCTCTCGCTCAACGCATCCAATAGCCTGATCCAAAAGCTGGCCGCAATCGACCGGCGGGAGGATGCAGTGCGGGATGTCATGGCGGGCATCTATCAGAGCGCGGTGCTTCATTCCGAGAATCTGTTGAATCCGCGAACCGTGAAATCGCTGCATCAGCACCTGGTGGCGCTGCTCGATGCGGTCGTGCAGAAAGACGAAAAGGTTCGTAAGCTGCAACAGAGGCTGGATCAGGCAGTGAAGGAACTGGCACAGCCACGCGCAGTTGAGGCGGCGCCGCAGGAAAGGGCGGACCATATCCTGCTGTTCATGATCACACCGTTCGGCGCCGAATATAAGCCGCTCGAAGAGGCCGTGCGACGGGTGTTTGAAACCAAGCCTTACTTCTTTGAATTGCGGCTGGCGCGCGACTACACACACAACTCCGAAAGCGTGCTCGCCAACGTCCGTGAACACATGCGCCGCGCCAACGGATTCGTGGCCGAGATCACCGAACTGAAGCCCAACGTCATGTTCGAACTAGGTGCCGCCATGGTTACCAATGGCGGACGTCCTGTATTTGCCCTGCGGGCCGCAACTGCGGACCTGACAAACATACCGGCTGACGTCGGTACCAAGTTGTATGTCAGCTACAGTTCCTTAAAGGACTCCGTGGAAGCGATCGAAAAGCAGATTCGCGAGGCGTTCGAACAAGGTGGGAGATCGCGTAGCGATGAGATTCAGGGTTTGCTCGATCAGCGGCGGCAGAAGTTCCTGTCTCGAACACTGCTGCGCAGCCTGGAGCGGCTAAAGGAACTCGAAATCGACGCCCTCACGGGATCCTACCGGTACGTAGAAGAACTGGTCGCCGCGGATTCCGCCGATGTCGCCAAACGCACAAACTTGCGGGAACGCGTGGTCCTGGCAGTCCAGGACGAGTTACAGCAGCAGTTATGAGTCAGGCAGCGAACGCGAACGCAAGTGCGATTGCTCAGGGCCGAAAGCGGATGGAAGAGTTGATTGACGCCGCTGACAGCTTATACACGCGCTCTGAATATGAGCAGGCTGGCGATCTCTACCGTCGGGCTTGCGAAATTGCCGACGCGATTGGGGCGCGCGAGGAGTGGTTCCAATATCGCCTGTGGTGGGCCGAATCCCGAAGACTGCACGGGCGGCTTCGGGAGGCATTTGTGCTTGTCGAGCCACTCTTGAAGGACGACGATACCCCAGCAAGACCCGCTGATCGCAGTATGGCAGTCCAAGTCTATACAAAGCTGGTAATCAATCTTCCTGTGGCACTGGCGACTATAGAGAAAACCCTGGAGCGGGCTGAGACTTTAGCACTCGATTCGGGTGTTCCAAAAACGCTGTCGGTGTATACTCACCTGCGTGCCCGCTTGGCCTTGTGGAGCGGAGAGTATGATCGCGCAGAGACCTACGAGGAGGAGGCCTGGGCTATATGGTCTTCAGACTACCCCAACGTCGTGGCCGACCATTACTTCGTTCTCCGTGGCACGATCAGTCTTTTGAAACGCAGGCCGGACGCACTCGACGCGTTGTTTAAAGAGTGGAGTACCTGCGAAGACGAACTCCCGACATTGCGTGAGGCTTCTCAATTGGATCTACGATCGCGCCGTGCAAGGCTGGAAAAGAATTTGCCCCTGGCTATCGATTATGGCCGGCGTTGCCGCCTCATCAATAACGAGGCAGTCGCACCTCTGATCCGGGCCTTTTTGAGCACTGGAGATATTGCGCTTGCAATCGAGCCATTATTGCAGATGCGTCGCGATTGCAGAAGAAGCGAGGGAGGGCGTGCACGATTCGAAACCGCTCGCTTGAACCTGGACTTTCATCTTGCGGCGACACGCTCCGTGGCCGGCATGGCCCCCGCAGATGACGAATTCGATCTCGATTTTCCCGCGCCGGCGTCGATTCGAGATCCCAAAGCCACGGCGAAGGCCCTCCGTCGAACTCGTAGGGCCCTACGGACTGTGCAAGAGATCGCGCGCTCTCTCGACGAAAAGCTGGAATGCACTTCTCACCTCGAAGAAGTTCGCAAACGTCAGAAGCGCATCGAAGATATCGAGGACGCCCTGGAACGTTCCTAATCTACCGCCGCGCCAGCAGAGCACCCAGCCAGACCGCCGCGTAGCCAAACACGACGCTGCCCACCACATTCGCCAGCCCGATCCAGAAGCCGCCTCCACGCACCGCCGCATAGGTCTCCCATTCGAAACTGGAAAATGTCGTGTAGCCGCCCAGGAACCCCACCACCAACACCAGCCGCCAATAAGGATGAGGTTGGCGCTCCGTGAGCAGCGTCATGATCAGTCCGATCAGGAAGCACCCGGTAACGTTGACCACCATCGTGCCCGTCGGAAAGCGCGTGCCGAACCGGCTGGCGATCACGGAACTCGCAAAGTACCGCGCCAGCGAACCTACACCGCCTCCCAGCAGGATCAGCAGGTACTTCATCGGCGCCGGCCCGATCTTCGACGGCGCCTTACGACGATTCCAGGCACTCCGCGATTTCCTTCTCCGCAATCGCGCCGCCTTGATGACGCGCCAATACGGCTCGGTGATATCGATGGTAGTCGCGCCCTCGCCCGCGCAATGCCCGCCATCCAGCACCAGGTCCACACGGCCGTCCATCATGCCGAACACATCGATGCCGCTGTGGCACGTGGGATGTCCCGAAATATTGGCGCTCGTCGAAATCAATGGCTGGTCCAACAGCGCGATCAGCCTCGTTGCCGTCTCCGAGCGCGAATGGCGTAGCGCCAGGCGTCCCGTATTGCCGGTCACCTTGAGGGGAATCTTCGCCGCCGCCGGCACGATCATCGTCAGCGGCCCTGGCCAGAACCGCCGCGCCAGGATGAAAAAGCGCGCCGTCAGTTCGCTCGCCAGTTCCTCCGCCATCATCGTGTCGCGGATGAGGATGGGCAGCGCGCGGCTGGATTCGCGCCCCTTGGCGTGAAACACGCCGGTGACGGCGCGCAGGTTGTAGGGGTCGGCCACCAGGATGTACAGCGCGTCGGTGGGGATCGCCACCACCTTTCCGCGGCGCACGGCGGCGGCGGCTCGCTCCAGCGCTTCCGGCTGGGGATCCTGGGGATCGATTTCGACCAGGTCGGTTGCCATTCTTGAGCTCTTTGTCCGTTCCGATCTTAGCGGGCTTCGATGGCCTCGGCAACGTCGATTGCCATCTGATAACGGCCAAACGGGGCGCTAAGTTGCACGCCCTGCACCATCTTACTCACCCGGAAAACCATTTCCCGCGCGATCGCGACGCCTTCCTCGCGGGCCTTCTCGGCGTTATCCACCCGCCGCATACGTTCCATGAACACATCCGGCACCGGCACGCGCAGTTCGTTGACCATGAACTCCGCGTTGCGGAAGCTGGTGAGCGGCCAGATGCCGCAAAGAACCGGAATCTTGACGTGCTCGATGCGCTTCAGAAACGCCTCCAGCAGATCCAGATCGAAGACCGGCTGGGTCACCACGTACTCCGCGCCCGCCTCCACCTTCCATTCGAAGCGGCGAATTTCCTCATCCATATTCAACGCGCCCGGGTTGGCGCCGACGCCGATCAATAGCGCCGTCTGCGACCCCATCGGATTGCCGCCGATATCCAGGCCGTGATTCAGATTGCGCACGATATTCACCAGCCCGATGGCGTCCACATCGAACACCGCGGTGGCATCCGGGTACGCACCCATGCGCGGCGGATCGCCCGTGATGCAGATCAGGTTGCGCACGCCCAGGCTGTGCGCCCCCAGCAGTTCGCTCTGTATGCCGAGAATGTTCCGGTCGCGGCAGCAGAAGTGGTTGACCGCTTCGATGCCCGCCTGTTCCTGGATCAACTGGCAGGTGACCTGTGCGCTCATGCGCGCGCTGGCGCGCGGGCCGTCGGGAACATTGATCGCGTCGATGCCATGGTCGGCGCACAGTTTCGCGCCCGCGATCTCGCGCGTCGCATCCACGCCGCGCGGCGGCAGAATCTCGACAAAGGAGACGAACTGCCCGGCCGCCAGTTTGGCGCCGACCTTGGATTTCTCGGCCACCGGAACCGGCGTGAGCGCCTGCGCCTTGACCTTCGGCTCTTCCACCGTCACCGCCAGCTTCTTCTGCAGCGGCTGCAGCGACCGGGTCTCCGAGCGGATCAGCTTGATGTGGTCCGGCGTGGTGCCGCAGCAGCCGCCGATCACCTTGACGCCCGCCCACAGCAGCCGGCGCGCGTATTGCGACATGTACTCCGGCGAGCAGAGGTAAATGTTGCGGCCTTCCACCCGCATCGGCAGCCCGGCGTTGGGCATCGCGCTCAGCGGTTTGGTGGCATGCTCCATCATGCGCTCGACGGTTTCGAGCGTCGCCTTGGGACCCACCGAGCAATTCAGGCCGATCGCATCCACCGGCCACGTATTCATTTCGCGCGTGAAGGTCTCGGTATCGGTGCCGCCCGGCAGATGGCCGAAATCGTCGATGGTCACCTGCGCGATCATCGGAATTTCGCCGCCCGCGGCTTCGTGCGCCGGCCATGACCGCTTCGCGCAGTTCGTCCAGATTGCCGAAGGTCTCGAAGATCAGCAGGTCGACACCGGCCTCCAGCAGGGCATCGATCTGTTCGCGGAACGCGGCGCGCGCCTCCGCGAAGGAAGTGGGGCCCAGCGGCTCGATGCGGACGTTGAGCGGTCCCACGGCGCCGGCCACAAACGCGCCATTGGCCGCTTCGCGCGCCAGCCGGACCCCGGCCAGGTTGATGGCGTGCAGCTTTTCCGCAAAGCCGAACGCTCCCAAACGTTGCCGGGTGGCGCCGAACGTGTTGGTCTCCAGGATCTCGGCGCCCGCCTTCGCGTATTCCTGATGGATCTGGCGAACCATGTCGGGCGACGAGAGGTTCAACTCGTCGAAGCAGCGATTGATGAACACGCCGCGCGAGTAAAGCATGGTACCCATCGCGCCATCGGCCACGATCACGCGGCTCGCCAGTTGGTCACGGAATTCCTGGGCGCGGGTACGGATAGATGTAGTCATGAGTGACGGTCGCAAATGCCGTTCGCAATGCGCGAAATGCGATAGTTTTCAGTTTAACGCACGTGGACTCCACGGCGCTCATCCACCTGATACCATGTGCATCAAACCATGCGACGTCGTGATCTTCTCCGTACCTGCGCGGCCGCTCCCCTCGCGCTTGCCGCCGGCAACCGCGCCTTCGGCCAGAATCGCTATCAGCCCACCTGGGAATCCATCGACCAGCGCCCCAGCCCCGCCTGGTACACCGATTCCAAGTTCGGCATCTTCATTCACTGGGGCGTCTACTCCGTCCCCTCGTATGCCCCCGTCAAGTCCAAGGGCGAAACCATGTACGCCGAGTGGTATTGGAACTCGCTCAACAAGCCGAATTCCTCCACCCGCAAGTTCCATGATCGCAACTACGGCGCCAACTTCCCCTACTTCGATTTCGCTCCCATGTTCCGCGCCGAACTCTACAATCCGGACCACTGGGCCGACGTCTTCACCCGCTCCGGCGCGAAGTACGTCGCTCTCACCTCCAAGCATCACGAGGGCTTCACCCTATGGCGCAACGAGCAGGCCAACAAGACCTGGGGACGCCCGTGGAACGCGGTGGATATCGGACCAAAACGCGACATTGCGCTGGACCTGATGGAGGCCGGCCGCCGGCGCGGGCTGCACATGGGAATCTACTACTCGCTCTACGAGTGGTACAACCCGCTCTGGCTGTCCGACAAGAAACGCTACGTGGCGGAGCACATGTTCCCGCAGTTCAAGGACGCCGTCACGCATCTCAAGCCGAGCATCATCTTCTCGGACGGCGAATGGGAGCTGACCAGCGCCGAATGGCGCTCGCCCGAGCTGCTGGCGTGGCTCTTCAACGAATCGCCGGTGCGCGACGAAGTCGTGATCGACGACCGCTGGGGCAAGGACACCCGCCACAAACACGGCGGTTACTACACCACCGAGTACACGTCCGGCATGCAGCAGGCGGCTCACCCCTGGGAAGAGAGCCGCGGCATGGGCTATTCCTACGGATACAACCGCATGGAGACGCTGGCCGATTACCACAGCGACCGCGAACTGCTCATGATGCTGCTCGACATCGTGGCGCGCGGCGGCAATCTGCTGCTCGATATCGGACCCACCGGCGACGGACGCATCCCCGTCGTGATGGAAGAGCGCCTCATCCAGATCGGCGACTTCCTCGCGCCCCAACGGCGAAGCCATCTACGGCACTCACGCGCGCCACACGCCGCGCCAGTGGAGTAAGGGCGCCATCCCCAAGCTCGAAGAGAAGGAGTTCATGTCGGACTACGACATCACCAAACTGGTGGATACTCCGCCCGCGGGCTACGCTCGCGTAGACGCCTTCTACACGGCGAAGAACGACGCGGTCTACGCAATTCTGCCGCGCCGCCCCGTCCGCGAAGTCGTGCTCGACGATATCGATGCTCCCTCGGGCGTGCGCGTCACCCTACTCGAAGGCGGCCAGCAGTTGGAATCCACGCGTCAGGGCAGGCAATTGCAAATCCGCATCCCCGACGCAGTATCGGCCAGCGTTACCGGCACGCCAGGCATACGTCTTGAAGCTCGCCGGCGCCAAGTAAGCGCATGTGGGGCAGGTTGGCAACCTGCGTGACCGATTGCGCAACGGTCCGAGGCGTTCGTCCGTCCCCTTACGCCACGTCCGCCTGAACTTCCGGCAGATTCGCCGCGGGAGCCGTGAACGTGTAAAGCACGTCCGGCGTGAGCCTTCCGCGAACGGCGGCGCTCGCGCAAGCCCAGACGATGCATGATGCGTCCCGCATGATCCGGATCGTAGCGCACGCCGAACTGCGTGAAAATCACCTCGGCGAAGCGGGCCGTGGTCCAGCGGTCGGTGTCGAAGCCGGACGCGCGCGGTCCCGCCTGATAGATGTCGGTGAGGACTTTGAGTTGATCCGCGGTCAAGCGGCTGGGACGGCCCGGTGCGCGCCGTTTGCGGAGCGACTCGACGCCTTTTCCGCTCAAGCGTACGGTTCCACCGGGAAGCCGTAGTGCGGCTGACACCGAATTTTCGGGCGATTTGGGACTGCGAGAGCCCCGTTTGCAGGTCCTGTGCGGCTAACAGGCGCCTGCTCTCCATTTCATCGCGACTCAGAAGACTTTGTGCGGCTGTGTCCATAGTCTCGCGCGGTTGTTTGAGTTACCAGAGCGTTTCCAGAATATCAGAAAACATTTGCAATGCAAATTGTTTTTTGAACCTGGTGTCCGCGTACCCTCCGCATGTCGGAAGCGATGCAGGAATCGGCGCTGGGGCGCTATGATCCGAAGGTACATGGATTCCGAACTGTGTCACAGCGTACCGGCCGCGGCACGACTGCTGAGGCATCCAGCGTGCATCGCGAAGAGTGTAATGCTTCGTCTGACCGTCTTCTCCCTGGCAATCTGTGTGTCTGGCAGCGCCCAGTTTTCCGGTCTTGCCACGCCTGCCGACGGCTCACGGGTTTACTTTGCCACGGTGCTGCGGCAAAAGAACACGACCCAACCCGCTTATGGCAAGCTCTTCTCCGTCGATTCCGCGGGACTGAAACTGTTCCTTTCCCGCGACGCGCAGATTCCCACTCCGCCTCCTCCGGGCACGTTCCCCATCCCGCTGACAAACGCATACAACTTGAAAGCCGCGAGCATTTCCTCCGATAGCAAAGTCTTTGCAGCCGTGGGGATTCGATACTGTGACGGCCCGGGCGAATTCTGCACCAGACAGGAGTCCTACGTCACCACCATCACCGCCGCGGGCCAGGAGAAGGACTACCCCGGCGATCTGCGCCTCAGCGCGGGCGGCACTTGGGCGTTCGGAGTGAGCAGCGTGGCGCCTACAGGTATTTTCACGGGGTACCTGGTGAATGTCGCCACGGCCCAACAAACGGCCTTGGGCACGGTCTTCGGACGCTTACAGGTCACGTCCGCCGGGCGGCCGGTAGCGGATGACGGTACCGCGGTATATTCGGACTTCTCGTCGGTGGCGGTGGTCCACGGCACCGAAACGCGCCACATCACTCCGGGCGACATCACTCCGGGCAACGCCTTCCCCGATGGACGCGGTGATCGACCGGGCGGGCGCCACAATCGTCTTCGCGGTCTGCGCGTCGAATGCCTGCTCGCTGCGCCTGGCGGACGCCGCCGGCTCTGGGAGCAGCCTCCTGTTTGCGGATGGTTTCGCGCCTTCACTCTCCGACGATGGCAAGACGCTGCTCTACCTCTCAACCCGCACCGGTTCTACCCAGATGCGCGTCGCCAACCTGAATGGCGGCGTCACCCTCGACCGGCAACTCGGATTCGAGGTCGGCGGTATCGCGCAGGCGACCCTCTCGGGTGACGGTTCCACCGTTTACGCAGTCACCAAAAATGGCCGGCTGGAGAAGATCTCGGTGGCCACGCGCGCGGTGCAGGAACTGATTCCGCGCACGGCACATTGGGAGTCCGCCAGCACATTGGCGCCGGGCAAACTCGTGGCGTTCGCAGGGGGCGGGCTGACCGACCTGCCATTCACCGCCACTCCGCCACTGCCGGAAAATCTCAATGGCATCTCCGTAACCATTCAGGGCATGAAGGCGCGGATCCTCAGCGTGGCGCCGGACGCCATCATGGCGGTGGTTCCACCGGACGTGACCCCTCGGCGGACTCAGGCATCACCAGCCCGTTGGAGATCGCGCTTGCGTCGCCATCGCCATTCGACGACGCGCCGCGCGGCGCCCTGAACATTGCGCCATTCGCGCCGGAGTTCGTCACCGGCGGGGCAAACTGCTGATTGCCGCTCACCAGGATTGGAGCGGCCTGGTCACCGTGGATAATCCGGCGCGTCCCGGTGAGGCGTTCACGCGTACGGGCTGGGTCTCGGGCCCACCAGTCCAGCCGTACCGTACGGTAGCGCCGCGCCCGCGCAGGAGCCGTTCGCGCGCCTTACCACGCCGTTTGGTTGCGCCGCGTCGAACGACGCCTCCAGGCCCGTAGAGATTTTCTTCCAGGGACTGGCGCCGAACCTTACGGCCGTCTATCAATTCGATTTCCGCATACCAGTGAACACGCCCAACGGCAATTTCGTCCTGTACTGCGTACTAGGAGGAGTCGGGAGCGGCGGCCCGAGTATCTTCGCGAATGTGCCGGTGGCGGCACAATAGGCCAGGCACATCTCATAGAATGAGGTCAGATGCCCTCACCCCGCCTGGAACTCCGCGGCGTATCCAAAACATATTCCAACGGAGAGCAGCCTCTCGAGGTGCTGCACGGCGTCTCGCTGGCGGCCGAAGCCGGCACGGTCACCGCGCTGCTGGGCCGCAGCGGCTGCGGCAAGACCACCCTGCTGAACCTGGCCGGCGCCATGGACTTTCCCTACCGACGGCGAAGTGCGCATCGACGGCCGCGCCACCACCGCGCTCTCGGAGAACGAACTGACCGCCCTGCGCCGCAAGCGCGTCGGCTTCGTCTTCCAGTTCTTCCAACTGCTGCCCACCCTCACCGTACTCGAAAACGTCGAACTGCCGCTGCTGCTGGCCGGCGCCGCCAATACCGCCGAGGCCGCGCGCGAACGGCTGCGCTGGGTGGGCCTCGAAGAGAAGGCAGCGAGCATGCCCTACCAGCTTTCCGGCGGCCAGATGCAGCGCGTCGCCATCGCCCGCGCGCTGGTGCATTCGCCCGACCTCCTGATGGCCGACGAACCCACCGGCAACCTGGACACCGCCAGCGGCGACCAGGTGCTGGCGCTCCTCCGCGAGGCCGCCACCCGCTTCGGCGCCACCGTCCTGATGGCCACGCACAGCGCCGAAGCCGCCGCCATCGCCGACGTGCGTGTCCGCCTGCGCGACGGCCGCATTCAAGGCATCGACGGCGCCACCGACCGCCATGAAACTGCTGCGCACCCTGATCCTGCGCCCGCTGCGCCGCGACCTGCTGCGCACCGCGCTCACCATCCTCTCGGTGGCGCTGGGCGTCGCGGTGGTGGTGGCCATCGACCTGGCCGGCGAGCCGCCACCGGCTGCTTCCGTTCCTCGATGCAGACGCTCGCCGGCAAGACGGATCTGGAGATCGTCGCCAACGGCGGCATCGACGAGAGCTGGATGGCACGCCTGGCCGCGCTGCCGTTCGACGCGCACTTGCGCCGCTGATGGAAGCGCAGGTCGTCCTGCCCGGAATCGGCGCCGTGCCGCTCTACGGCGCAGATCTCGCCGGCGCGCCCGAGGGCGCTGTCGTCTCCAAGTCGCTCGCCGCACGCCTCCACTCGAGATACCGTCACCGGCACCCTCGCTGGCCGCCCCCTCACCGTCCCCATCGGTGCAAACCGCTCGATTCCGGCGGCGAGTTCCTGGTGCTCGACATCGCCGAAGCGCAGCAGGCGCTCGCCGCTACGGCAAGCTGGACCGCATCGACGTCACGTGGGCCCGGGGAGGATTTCGCGCGCGTCGAGAAGGCCATCCGCGGCGCCCTGCCCGCCGTCCATCCGCGTGGAAAAACCCGGCGACGCGCAGCGAAGAGAACCAGCGCATGCTGCGCGCCTTCCGCTGGAATCTGCGCGTGCTCAGCTACATCTCGCTGGTGGTGGGCGCGTTCCTGATCTACAACACCATCTCGGTGAGCGTGGTGCGGCGGCGCGCCGAAATCGGCATTCTGCGCGCCCTGGGCGCCGGCGCGCGCCGCCATTCTCGGACTGTTCCTGGGCGAAGCGCTGCTCTTCGGCCTGGCCGGCGCCGCGCTCGGGGTGTTGCTGGGCCGCTTGCTGGCCGGCGGCGCCGTGCGGCCTGATCGCCGGCACGGTGAACGCGCTCTACACCACCAGCCGTCCCGCGCCCGTCGCGCTGACCGCTAGCCGAAGCCTGGACGGGCATTCTCGCCGGGCACTGCGTCGCCTTCGCTCAGCGCGTTCGGCTCCGGCGCGCGAAGCCATGCGAGTCGCGCCCACGAGGCCATGAGCCGCGGCGCGCACGAGCACCACGCGCGGCTGCGCTGGCGGCGCGGCCTGGCATGGTCCGCCCTGCTGCGCCGCGCTCGCGCTGGCCGCTTCGCAGGCCGGCCCGGTGGCGGGTACCCCTGGGCGGATACGCCGCCGCGCTGCTGGCCATCGGCGCCGCGGCCATGGCCGCGCCCGCGGTGGTCTGGCGGTCAACCGCGCTCACCCGCGCGCGTGGTGCCGCTGCCGTGTCCGGAAGGCCTGCTGGCCGGGCCGCAGCCTGACCGCCTCGCTCTCGCGCACCTCGCGTGGTGGTGGCCGCGCTCGCCACGGCCATCGCCATGATGGCCAGCGTCGGCATCATGGTGGGCAGTTTTCGCGAGACCGTGGCGGTTTGGCTCGACACGCAGCTTCGCGCCGATCTCTACGTCCGCCCCGCCGGCCCGTCCGCCGCGGGCGAGTACCCGCCGCTCTCCGCCGAGGTCGCCGGCGATCCTCGCCTCCGTTCCCGGGGTGGAGGCGGTGGACGTCTTCCACGCGCTCGGAATTCCACTATCGCGGCGAGCGCGCCACGCTCGGCGCCGGCGATATCGGACATCGTGCGCCGCTACGGCCGCCTGCGCTTCCTGCCCGGCGAGGACCGCGACGCCATCCTGCGCTCGCTGCCCGGACCAGGACCGCGCCATCGTCAGCGAGCCCTTCGCCAACAAGCACGGCGTCCGCGCGGGCGACCGGCTGACCGCTCCCATTGGCGGATCGCATCGTCACCCTGACCGTGGCCGGCATCTACTACGAATATTCGAGCAGCCAGGGCTACGTGATCCTCGACCGCTCCACGCTGCTGAAATATCTGCCCGGCCAGCCGCGCCACCAATGCCGCGGTCTACCTGCGCCCGGCGCCGACCGCGAGAGCGTGCAGCGCGAGCTCCAGCTGCGCACCGCGGCGCTACGGCGTTGCCGTCGCGCCCAACCAGACGCTGCGCCGCGCCGCAATCGTGATCTTCGACCGCACCTTCGCCATCACCTGGGCGCTGGAAGCGGTGGCCATCGTGGTGGCCATGCTGGGCGCCGCCAATTCGCTGCTGGCGCTGGTGCTCGACCGCCGCCGCGAACTCGGCCTGCTGCGCTATCTGGGCGCCTCGCGGACGCAGATCCGCCGCATGATTCTGACCGAAGCCGGCTTTCTCGGCCTGCTCGGCGACTGCTGCTCGGATTGGCGCTGGGCTTCGCGCTTTCGCTACTATTGGTATTTGTGGTCAATAAGCAGAGCTTCGGCTGGACCATTCAGTTTCATCCCCCTGTAGAGCTGCTTGAGCGCCGCGCTGTCTGCTGGTCTGGTGTGCCACCGTGCTGGCCGGTCTGTACCCGGCGCGGGTCGCTGCCCGCCTGAATCCGATCGAAGTGATTCATGAAGAGTAGCAATACAAGCATCCGCAATATCGCCATCATCGCCCACGTGGACCACGGCAAGACCACGCTGGTGGACGCCATGCTCAACCAGAGCGGCATCTTCGGCGCCCACGAAGAGCACGTGGAGCGCGTGATGGACTCCAACGACCTGGAGCGCGAGCGCGGCATCACCATCCTCGCCAAGATCACCGGCGTGCGTTATCACGGCGTCAAGATCAACATCGTCGACACGCCCGGCCACAGCGATTTCGGCGGCGAAGTGGAGCGCGCCCTCAAGATCGTGGACGGCGTCATGCTGCTGGTGGATGCCAGCGAAGGCCCGCTGCCGCAGACCCGCTACGTGCTCAGCAAGGCGCTCGAAGCCAAGCTGCCGCCCATCGTCGTGATCAACAAGATCGACCGCCCCGACGCGCGCGTCGCCGGAAGTGCTCAACGAGATCTACGACCTGTTCATCGATCTCGACGCCACCGAAGACCAGCTCGATTTCCCGGTGCTCTACACCATCGCCAAGACCGGCGTCGCCAAGAGCTACGCTGGAAGATCCGTCCGACCGACCTGCGGCCGCTGTTCGAAGCCATCGTCGAAGCATATCCCGCCGCCGGTCGGCGATCCCGGACGGCGTGCTCCAGATGCTGGTCGCCAATCTGGATTACAGCGACTACCTGGGCCGCCTGGGCATCGGCCGCGTCTTCAACGGCACGCTGCAAGTACGGCGACGAGGTGGCCATCGCCAAGCTCGACGGCACCATGCACACCACCAGGATCACCAAGCTGTACTCGTTCGAAGGCCTGAAGCGCGTGGACGAGACCATCGGCCGCCCGGGCGACATCCTGGCCATCGCCGGCGTGGAAGGCATCACCATCGGCGAGACCGTCACCAGCGCGGAGACTCCCGAGCCGCTGCCGCCGATCCAGATCGACGAGCCCACCATCGCGATGACGTTCACCATCAACACCTCGCCGTTCGCCGGCCGCGAGGGCCAGTGGGTCACGTCGCGCAACCTGCGCGAGCGCCTCGATAAGGAACTGCTGACCAACGTCTCGATCCGCGTGGAGGAACTGGGCCACGACACCTTCAAGGTGATGGGCCGCGGCGAACTGCAGCTCGCCATCCTGATCGAGATGATGCGCCGCGAAGGCTACGAACTGATGGTCGGCAAGCCGGAGATCCTGACCCGCACCATCGACGGCAAGCTGCACGAGCCGCTGGAACAGCTGGTCATCGACTGCCCGGAAAATTTCCTGGGCGTGGTGATCGAGAAGCTGGGCGCGCGCAAGGGCAAGATGACCAAGATGGTCAACCACGGCTCCGGCCGCGTGCGCCTGGAGTTCCACGTGCCGTCGCGCGGCCTGATCGGCCTGCGCAGCGAGATCCTCACCGACACGCGCGGCACCGCCATCATGAACTCGCTGTTCCACGGCTACATCGAGTGGCAGGGCGACATCTCCGACGCGGCCCACCGGCTCGCTGGTGGCGGACCGCGCCGGCAAGGCCACCGGCTACGCCATCTTCAACCTGCAGGAGCGCGGCGAGATCTTCGTGTCCCCCGGCACCGAAGTCTACGAAGGCATGATCGTCGGCGAGAACGCCCGCGATGCCGACCTGGACGTCAACATCGTCAAGGAAAAGAAGCTCACCAACATGCGCGCTTCCACCGCCGACGAAGGCATCCGCCTGGTGCCGCCGCGCATTCTCAACCTGGAGCAGGCCATCGAGTTCATCCGCGACGACGAATTCGTCGAAGTGACGCCCGCATCGCATCCGCCTGCGCAAGAAGATCCTGAAGTCCAACCAGCGGTAGGAGCTACCCGCCTCCTCCGTAAGCCGACCCGACCAGCGTATTGTGCAGCGATGCGATGGCCCAACCCCGCACGCCCCGCGCCAGCACCACGCTCGACACCGTATGGTGGTCGCCGGCCAGGTGGCCGCGGCACTGCCTGACGGCGACACGCAGGTGCACCAGCACCATATCCGCGCGCAATTGCCGCCGTGTGCTCCCCTCGAAACTAGGCGACGCCCGCCAAACACACTGCGGAAGAACATATCATAAAGACCTGCGATCGCCTGCCGGCCGCGGACGTGCATCCCGTAGATGTTTACCAGGTCGGCATCCTCCGTAAAGTGGCTGGCGAAATCTACGCCGTCGCCATCATCCAGGCGCGCATCGCCCGCGATCACCGTTTCACAGGATGGCACGTCCGGCTTCGCTCGTACTGCAGTCACTATAATCCCTATTTCCCTTTCTCTTCCTACGCGGGCAGAACGGTGAAAATCGGCTCATTTCTATTGAACCTTCCGGCGCGCCCGGGTTACATCTTCGCGAGATCGGCAAAATCCACGTTGCCGCCCGAGATCACCACTCCCACCGACCGGATCTCCGGGGGCAATTTGCGGAACAGCACCGCCGCCACCGGCACCGCGCCGCTCGGCTCCACCAGAATCTTGAGGCGCAGCAGGACGAATTTGACGGCCGCGCGAATCTCGTCTTCACTCACCAGCAGGATGCGCTCCACCAGCTGCTGATCACCGGAAACGTCAACTCGCCCGGCTTGGGCGCGCGCAGGCCGTCGGCGATAGTGTCGGGATGCACCGCGATGCCGCTCGCCCGCCATCATCGAAAGAAAGGTGTCGTTGGCGCCTTCGGGCTCGGCGCCGAAAACGCGGATCGAGGGTTGATGCGCCTTGGCAATGGTGGCGCAGCCCGAGAGCAGACCGCCGCCGCCCACCGGCGTGATCAGCGCGTCCAGCGGGCCGGTCTCGTCCAGCAATTCCATCGCCGCGGTGCCCTGTCCCGCCATGATCATCGGGTGATCGAAGGGCGGCACCAGCGTAGCGCCGCGTCTCCTTCAGGATGCTCTGCGCGATGGCTTCGCGGCTGTCCTTGAACCGGTTGTAAGTGACGATGCGCGCCCCGTGGGCCCGCGTGGCTTCCATTTTGGAATGCGGCGCGTCCTCCGGCATCACGATCGTCGACGGCACGCCGACATATTTGGCCGCGATCGCGGTGGCCTGCGCGTGATTGCCCGAGGAGTAGGCCACCACGCCCCGGGCGAGCGATTCCCGCGGAAAGCGACAGCACCAGGTTGGCGGCGCCGCGGATCTTGAATGCTCCTCCGCGCTGCAGATTTTCGCATTTGAAGAATACGCGGGTGCCGGCTTCGGCGTCGAAACCTGCGCGAAGTCATGACCGGAGTCTTGCGCGCCAGCGGACAGAATCCGCTCGGCGGCGGCGCGCACATCGTCGGCCTGAATGGCGAGAGGCATCCCTACGAGTCTACCTGGGTTTGCCTCACGCCACGTACCCAGGCCTGGCCTCACCCTCACCGTATATCCGGCGCCTTCGCCAGGCTCAGCAAATTCGCCATCAACTGGTACGCGCCGTCGGTCCCCGCCGGAAGCTGCCGCCACAACGCCAGCCCCACGTACAGCCACCGACCCTTCCCCACACGGCCCTCCACCAGCGACCCGAGCTTCTCGCCCGGATTGTCCTTGTACGAGTCCGTCATCGACACCAGGTCCACGTACTTCGCGTCCTTCTCGCCCAGGAAATACAGCCCGCGCTCCTGCACCCAGTCCGCCCACGCCTCCGGCCCGATCTTGTTCGGGAAGTTGAACGCCGGATGTCCGGGAACCAGCACTTTCACCGGCACGTCTTCGTCGCTCACGCGGTTCCCGCTCACCTGCGCCGGGTACGGCGCGAAATCCGTCCGGTTGAATCCGGTCTTGTTGTACTGCACGATCAACGTTCCGCCGCGCTCGGCGTACTCGATCAGCCGCCGGTTGTAGGCCCGCAGGTCCGCCCGCCGCTCGTACGCCCGCACGCCCGTCACAATCACGTCGTACTTCGAAAGGTCGCCGCGCTCCAACTCGTCGCCATCGATATACACCACCTTCGCGCCCAACTGCTCGATGGCCGCCGCCACCTGGTCCCCCACTCCCACCACGTATCCCACGGTCAGGCCCGGCGCCGTCTTCACGTCCACCACCTTCAACGCCGCTTCCGCCGGCTTCATGATCTGCCGCCGCTCCACGTGCGGATATTCGATCTCCTGGTAGCCGCTCGCAAACCGCGTCCCGTCCGCGCCCGTCGCCACCGCCTTCAGCGTGTACTCGCCCGCCTTCGGCTGCGCCGGCGCCGTCACCCGGAACCGCGCCGAAACCGACTCGTCTTCGTGCGCGAAGCTCAACGCCGCGCTGGCCGGCGACGCCGACCATCCCGCGGGCAGTTCCAGCCGCACCGTCGCCTGCGCCGCGCCCTTCGCCCCGCTGGTCACCGACACCGAAATCGTCGCGCTCCACCGGCTTGCCGCCGGCCGGCACCACCACCAGGCCCGGCGTCACCCGCACCGATAGCGCCGGCACCACGTTCAACTCCATCCGCTTATCGCCGGCGAAAACGTCTTTGATGTACCGGAACTGCACCGGCACTTCCCTGGTGACCTCCACGCTTCCCGCCTTGAATATGGAACGTCGCGCGGAACGGTGTCGGCGCGAACGGCACGCCGAACGGCACGCCCTGGTCGAAAATCTGGATCGCGTGCTCTTCCGGATGCTTCCAGTAGTTGTCGTGGAAATACGGCGTGGTCGCCTTCGCATCCTTCGGCACCCGCGCCTCCGCGCTGCAGGTAAACGACGCGTCTTTCTTCACTACCGCCGGCGCGCACGTCCCCGGCGAATCGAAGCCCGCGATCTCCACCCGCGTCACGCCGACCTCCGTCGCCCCGCGATTTCCCGCGGAAAGCGACAGCCGCACCGCCTGCCCGCCTACCACCAGGCCGTCATCCGCAAGCGCGTCGAAGTCAGGTTGTGCGCCGCCAGTACCGCGTCCTCGTAATCGCGCTCCTTCTGTCTCAGCCGGAAATCGATCTCGTACCGCGCCCCTCGCTCAGCCCCATCCCGCCGAGCTGCCCGCGAAGCTGCGCGCAGCGCGGCCAGACCTGCCTCCGCCGGCGCTGCCGTTCCCGCATCGTTCCCCGACGCGAACGCCGCCTGTGCCCGCTGGCCTTCGGTCAGAATCGCCGCCAGCGCCGACGGTCAACGCCGGCGGCGGATTCGCGCCCGGCGTACTGCGCAATCGATGTCAGGCTGACATCCACGCCATCGAACAGCGACGCCTCGTCTTTCTCCTTCTGGCCCGGCATCGTTGTCTCCATGAGCTGATACCCGCCGCGCCCGCCGAATCCCGGTGCCGGCGGTCCCTGTGCCGCACCCGCCGCGCCTCCACGTCCCGCCGCCTGACCCGCACCGCCGCGCCCGCCCCCGCCCGGAGGCGGCCCGACATTCAACCCCATGCCCTGGCACTTGTGACTCGCGCGCGCGTCCGTCCCGATCTCCGCGTACGTGCGCCCCAGCAGCGCGTCGTAGCCTGCCGTGTTCACCGGCGTCAACTTCACCGCCGGAGCCTGGTTCTGCGCCGGAGCCGCAGCCGGTGTCCCGTCCACGCCACCGCGACCGCCCCGCCCTCCGCGACCTCCTCCGCCCGGACCACCGCCGCCGCTGAAGTACAACTTCTTCGGCGTCCACGGCCGCAGCCCTTCCTGAATCTGCTCCGGATACATCGCCGGATCGCCCGCCGCCAGATAGCCTTCGCGCACCAGCACGGTCGTCGCCTCGTGCGCTCGATCGCCGCCGCGGCCCTGAATGTTCATCGTCACCACGACGTCCGGCCGCAGCGTGCGGAACAGCCGCGCATAGTCGCCGACAATCTCCTTGCGGCCCCACTTCCCGATCACTTCCTCGGGATCGAACGAGTACCCATAATCGATCGCCCGCGTGAAATACTGCTCCGCGCCATCCAGCCGGTGCGCCGCCAGCAATTCGCTGGTGCGCAGCACCGCCATGTCCGCGAACAGCTCCGGCCCGATCTCGTTCTGGCCTCCGTCTCCGCGATTGTTTTGCAGGTCGATCGCCCGCAGCCCCATGCCGTGTCCGAACAAAGCAAACAGCGCGTTGGTCTCGTCATCGGGATGCGCCGGCGCCTGCAGGAAGGTGCCGGACACCGTCAACTTCCGCACCGCCAGCCCCAGCGCCACGTGTCCGCTCTCCTGCGACGCCAACGAATAGTTCATCCGGCTCTGCGCCACCAGCAGCACCGCCCCGGCGCCCAACAACCGTAATCGCAATCCGGCCCTTCATCGCTCGTTTGCCTCCGCCATGTTTCTTGCAAGCATACACGCAACGGGGTCGTCCTGGGGGTCATGCCAGCGCAGTCTGCGTGTGGCTTCACAAACCCGCTAATTCTCCGTCGGATTCCGTTCAGCGTGCGTAACAGTGATCACTTCAATGAGCATGCGGCGAGGGGCCAATTTCAAGCCAAGTTGCTCCTGCACCGCAATGTATATGGAGGGATCATCGGGTTCCGCGGCCCACTCCAGACGGAACGCGAATCGCCCGCCAAGCCCCGTCGAGTCGATCACGGGGCGATCGGTGACACGCGACGACAACAGCTTCGCCAATGTCTCCATCGTCGTCCCACGACCATCGATCCGTCGAACGCCGCCGCCGTAACCGCTATCGTCATTGACCACAGGCTTCATCTTGTGCCCGCCTTTCGGGACCACAAGTGCGTACACCGGCATCTTCTTCTTTGCACGCTCGACGACCAGTTGGAAGCGATCGGCCAGCATAGCCTGCAGCATGGCGGGCACATCAGCCCGCCCCCCTCCCGCCGGCAGGCGCGCGTGTACGTGGTAGAGGTTTTCAGAGATCCACACCGGACCGGCTACTTGGCCCTCCGTCACTCCATAAGCATTGCTGATCAGGCGCCGCAGCGTGAAATTCGTGTACGTCAGAAGACCCTTGTCGACGCTTTCACGCGAACTGATACCGTTCACCGGAATCGGCGCCGGCTTGACCGATACCACCTCAAATTCAGGACGTACCGGTGGTGATTGTGCCAGGCCCGTAGCGATGGAAACCCAGCCGGCGGCGCCCAGCAGCAGGTTTCTGCTGAAGGTCGGCCTTCGCCCACGCCGGTACGCCATCATGCCCTCCCCTTCGTCAGGACGCATTCACTCAGTGAATATGACGCGTGCATTCCGGTTGGCGTGCAAAGCTCCATAATAGTCCCGGTCTGCCTCGCCGTGATGCTAGCCTGAAATGTGTTGGACAAACTACTCACCGAGCAGCCGAATCCGGCCTCCGCTGCCATCGATACCCTGCCCACGGAGCAGGCCCTGCGGATTATCAACGCCGAGGACCACCGTGTGGCGGCTGCCGTCGAACAGGAAATCCCCGCCATCGCGCGTGCCGTAGACGCCATTGTCGCGGCTCTCGAAAATGGAGGCCGCCTGTTCTACCTCGGCGCCGGTACCAGCGGCCGGCTCGGCGTGCTGGATGCATCGGAGATCCCACCCACCTTCAGTGCGCCACCGGAGATGGTACAGGGAATCATGGCCGGCGGCGAATCCGCCCTCAGCCGCGCCACCGAGACCACCGAGGACGATCCGGCCATCGGTATCCGCGACCTCTCCACCCGTGCCTTCACCTCGAAGGACGTGCTGGTCGGAATCGCCGCCAGCGGACGAACCCCTTACGTCCTCGGAGCCGTGGCGGAAGCCCGCCGCCTCGGCGCCGTAACCGTCGGAATCTGCTGCGTGCCCGATTCCGAGCTTTCTCGCGCCGTGGATTTTCCAATCGCCCCCCTGGTGGGACCGGAGATCGTGGCGGGCAGCACCCGCATGAAGGCCGGCACTGCGCAGAAACTGGTATTGAACATGCTCTCTACCGGTACGTTCATCCGAATGGGCTACGTCTACGGCAACCTGATGGTGAATGTCCAGCCGAAGAATGAGAAACTCGTGGACCGCGCGCGGCGCATCATCGCGCAGGCCGCCGGCGTGTCGCCCGAACGCGCTGTCGAACTGCTGGCGGAAAGCGGAATGAGCGTACGGACAGCCATCGTGATGGCCAGGGCCGGCATCCCGCGCCAGGAGGCGGAACGGCGTTTGGCCGCATCGGGCGGGCGCGTCAGGCAGGCGATGGGCGAATGACTCCCGACACATCCGAGCCGCGACCGTGAGGGAGCGTACTTGTAATCTCGGACACCAGACAAATGAAAGGTCCAACGGAGAAAGATGGATAAATTCGTAATCACCGGTGGAGCCGCGCTTCGCGGAGAGATCCCCACCAACGGCTCGAAGAACTCGGCCCTGCCCGCGCTCGCGGCCGGGCTCCTGACCGATGAGGCCGTCATCCTGCATCGTGTGCCCCGCGTGCGCGACATCCGCACCATGGAGCGCCTGCTGGTCGATATCGGAACCACCGTGGACGTGGAGGGCGAGACTGTTCGCCTCCGCACCGAACGGATCCTCAGCCCCGAAGCGCCCTACGAACTCGTCAAGACCATGCGCGCTTCCAGCCTGGTGCTCGGACCCCTCGTCGCGCGCTCCGGCCGTGCCCGCGTTTCCCTGCCCGGCGGCTGCGCCATCGGCGCGCGGCCCATCAACCTCCACATCTTCGGGCTGGAGCAGTTGGGCGCCACCATTAACCAGGCACACGGCTACATCGAGGCTGTCGCGCCCGATGGGCTGCGCGGAGCCGTCGTGTACTTCGACCGCATCACCGTAACCGGCACGGAAGACCTCATGATGGCGGCCGTATTAGCCAAGGGCGAAACCGTTCTCCGCAATGCCGCCCGCGAACCCGAAGTGGTGGACCTGGCAGACCTCCTCATTAAAATGGGTGCCCATATCGAGGGAGCCGGGACCTCCACCATCCGCATACAGGGCGTCGACCACCTCGGCGGCGCGGAACACACCATCATCGCCGACCGCATCGAGGCCGGCACCTTTATGGTCGCGGGCGCAATTACCGGCGGCGATCTCACCGTCACCCGTTGCAATCCGGATCATGTGGGGGCCCTTGTGTCCAAGCTGCAACAATGCGGGGTGGATGTGACACAGCCCGATAACACGTCGGTGCGCGTCCGGGCCACGGGACGGCTGCGTAGTGTCGATATGACCACCGAGGAGTATCCCGGCTTCGCCACCGACCTGCAGGCGCAATACATGGCGCTCATGACTCAGGCCGAAGGAATCGCGATTGTCGTGGAGACCATCTTCGAAAACCGTTTCATGCACGCGCAGGAACTGGCGCGCATGGGCGCCAACATCCGCATCGATGGGAAACAGGCCATCGTCGCCGGTCCGCGCGAGCTCACCGGCGCCGGTGTGATCGCAAGCGACCTGCGTGCCAGTGCCTCGCTCGTGCTGGCCGCGCTGATGGCCAGGGGCGAGACCGTCATCGATCGTGTCTACCACATCGATCGCGGCTATGAGAAAATCGAGGCGAAACTAGCCGGCGTGGGAGCCAAGATCCGGCGCGTGGAGTGAACGACGATGGCACATAATCCTGCATTCTTAAAGCTGGTGAACGACGCCAAGGCGCGCGTCCAGGAGATCGACCTCGCGGCATACCAGAAAATGCGCGACTCCGGCGAGGCGCACCTTCTTGTGGACACGCGCGAAGACAACGAGTGGGCCGCCGGACACGTCGCCGGCGCGGTCCACCTCAGCAAAGGCATCATCGAGCGCGATATCGAAACCAAGGTGCCCGATAAGGACACCAAACTGGTGCTGTATTGCGGCGGCGGATTCCGCTCGGCGCTCGTCGCGGATAATTTGCAACAGATGGGTTACACTCACGCCATCTCGCTCGATGGCGGCTGGCGCGCGTTGAAAGACTCCGGGCTTCCCCTGGAGAAGTGAATCCAAATTCACAGAACAATTTCCCCTTCCTGTCGTTTTCTAGGGACCCCATTCGATACTGGTATGAAGTTCGGATCAGCCGGCTGAAACCGTGCGGCAAGACCGGCTTCACAGCAACCATTTATCGAAGAAAAGGGAGATTACATACCAATGTCAAAACCCACGCACGAACAAGCGCAACTCCACCTGCAAGTCTATGAGATGCGTCGCGAGACCCGGCTCCGCCAGGCGCGCGATTGGTTTTTCAATAACTATTTTGTAGACAGCATGGAGGACGCCATGCGGCTCGGCGCGCCCGGCACCGAAAACGGCGCGTTCTCCATGATGGTCTTCGGCTACTGGGATCAGGCCTGTGCGTTGCTCAATTATGGTCTGCTCCACGAAGACCTCTTCTTTGAGACTAGCGGCGAATTCTTTGGCGTCTGGGAACGGGTCAAACCCATCGTCCAGCAGGGCCGGGAAATGTTTGGGAATAAACAGTTCCTGGGCCAGCTGGAAAAAGCGGCCGACCGCTATGAGACTTGGATGGAAAGCCGTTCACCCGGCGCCATCGCTAAGATGCGCGAGTTCGGCAAACAGATGCGCGCGAAGGCCGGTAAAGCGGCGTAAAGCTACACATAAATACGGCGGGCCCGCGATTACAGGGGGCCCGCCGGTGTTTCCGCCAGTAAACTCGCCCCCTCAGTCTTCTTTTCCCACACAGACAGCTCCGGTCCTCTATAATATAAATAGGTCTGAATATCACTTATGCCCAGGCGACTCGCCCGGAAGCTGATGCTCTCGATCACCGTCATCGTGATCATCGTGGCGGCGGTTTCCGGACTCGTCAACGTCACCACCGAGGAGCAGCAGCTCCTGAACACCATGATCCTGGGCGCCGATCAGCTCTCCAAAGCCATCACCAGCGCAACCTGGCACGCCATGCTCGACGACCATCGCGAGGCCGCCTACCAGGTGATGCAGACCATCGCGCTCAAGCAGGGCATCGACCGGATCCGCATGTTCAATCGCGCCGGACAGGTGATGTTCTCCACCAATCCGGAGGACCAGGCCGGCGCCCGTGAGACCCCGGTCGATACCAATCTCCCGGACCTGCCCAGCCCCCGCGTGCGCATTTTCCGCGGGGCGAATGGCGGCCGCCGTCTGGCCATCTCCACGCCGATCTACAACGAGCCCTCTTGCAGCCAGGCGCAGTGCCACGCCCATCCCGCCGAGATGAAAGTGCTCGGCGTGCTGGACCTGCGCCTGAACCTGGATAGCGTGGACCACGAAGTGGCGGCCATGAAGTACCGCGTCCTGCTGGTGACCGCGGTCGAAGTCACGCTGATCAGCCTCTTCATCATCTATTTCACCCGCCGCTTCCTTAGCCGGCCCATCGACAAGCTGATCGAAGGCACCAAGGCGGTCAGCCAGATGGAACTCGACCAGCCGCTCGACATCGTGGGCAGCAGCGAGGAACTGGACGAACTGGCGCGCTCCTTCGACGTGATGCGCGACCGCCTGCGCACCGCGCTCGGCGAGATCAACCAGTTCACCCAGAATCTGGAAACCAAGGTCGAAGAGCGCACCCAGCAGCTCAAGGCCGCGCAGAAGAAACTGCTGCAAAGCGACCGGCTGGCCTCGCTCGGACAGCTCTCCGCCAGCGTGGCGCACGAAATCAACAATCCCGTCTCCGGCGTGCTGAACCTCTCCATGCTGCTGCAGCGCATGTTGAAGGACGACGGCATCCCGCAGAATCGCATCCCGGAGTTCCGCAAATATCTCGGCCAGGTGACCAGCGAGACCGCGCGCGTGGGCCGCATCGTGAGCGACCTGCTGGCGTTTTCCCGGCGCGGCAAGCCGCAGCGGGCGCCGGCCGATCTCAACCGCATCCTGCGCATGACGCTCTCCCTGGTGGAGCACAAGATGAAGCTCAGCAACGTGGCGGTGGAAACCACCTTGTGCGAAGATCTGCCGCCGGCGCCGTGCGACTCCTCGCAGATTCAGCAGGTGGTGCTGAACCTGGTGCTGAACGCGGCCGAGGCCACCCAGAGCAAAACGGAACGCCGCGTGACCGTCTCCACCGCCAAAGGCGACGGAACCGTACTGCTGCAGGTCTCCGATAACGGCGAAGGCATTCCGCCGGAGAACCTGGCCAAGATCTTCGACCCGTTCTTCACCACCAAACCCGAAGGCAAAGGCGTGGGGCTGGGCCTGGCCGTCTCCTACGGAATCATCGAGGCCCACGGCGGCGATATCGAGGTCAAGAGCAACGTGGGAGAAGGCACGACGTTTACCGTGTCGCTGCCGCTGGCCGCCTCGGCGCCGAGCTCCGCGCGGCTGGCCGCGGAATGAGGTACCTGTACGTGGCCGCGATCGAAGAGGTAGAGCCCGAAGCGCTGACGACGGTGACCGGCCGGCTGGCAGGCCGAGTTCGAAGTCCCGGTACGCCGCATGGAAATGGGCAGCATCGATTTCGCCTTCGACGCGGCGCGCCGCCAGTACGGCTCCATCCCGGTGCTGGAGATGCTCCTCCGCCACTGTCCGCCGGATGCTTGCAAACTGCTGGCGGTGACGGAGCGCGATCTGTTCATCCCGGTGCTCACCTTCGTCTTCGGCCAGGCCCAATTGGGCGGCCGGGTGGGGGTGGTTTCCTTGGCGCGCCTGCGGCAGGAATTCTACGGCCTCGCGCCCAATCGCGAGATTTTTCTGGAGCGGGCCTACAAAGAGGCCCTTCACGAAACCGGCCACCTGTTCGGGCTGGTGCACTGCGCGGACCGGACGTGCGCGATGTCGCTCGCCACTACCGTCCGGCAGATCGATTTGAAGGATGACGCATTCTGCGCCGCCTGCGCGCAGCGCGCTCGCGGCGCAACAACCCCAAGGGGGCATAGCTATGAAGACTCACTGGCAGATTCTGGTGGTGGACGACGAAGAGGTGATGTGCGAATCGCTCGCCGCCTGGCTTCGCGAGGACGGATACGTCGTGGACACCGCCTCCTCCGGCCGCGATGCCGTGGAGAAGGCGCGGCTGCGCGACTATGCCATCTACTTCGTCGATCTGAAAATGCCCGGCGGCATGGACGGCATCGAGACCATGATGCAGATCCGGCGCCTGCACCCGGAGGCCTCCATCATCATCATCACCGCCTACGCGACGGTGGATACCGCCATCACCGCCATGAAGGAGGGCGCGCAGGAGTACATCGTCAAGCCTTGCAATCCGGAGGAGATCTCGCTGCTGGTCAACCGCATCATCAAGGTCAAGAACCTGCAGCGCGAGAACACCATCCTGCGCAAGAAGCTGACGCGTCAATACCAGGTGCACGATGTCGTGAGCAAGAATCCGCGCATGCAGGAGATCATGGCGCTCTGCGGCGAAATCGCCAGCCTGCGCAGCACGGTGCTGATTCAGGGCGAGAGCGGCACCGGCAAGGAACTGGTCGCGCGCGCCATTCACAATGCGGGCGAGCGGGCGTCGAAGCCCTTCGTGGCGGTGAGCTGCGCGGCGCTGGCCGAGACGCTGCTGGAGAGCGAGCTGTTCGGCCACGAGAAGGGCTCGTTCACCGGCGCCAACCAGCAGAAGCGCGGCAAGTTCGAAATGGCCGATACGGGCACCATTTTCCTGGACGAGATTGGCGACATTTCGCCGAAGCTGCAGGTGGACCTGCTGCGCGTCCTGCAGGAGCGCGCCTTTTACCGCGTGGGCGGCAGCGAAGAGGTGCGTGTCGATGTGCGCGTCGTGGCGGCGACCCATGTGAACCTGCAGCAGGCGGTGGCGGATGGCAAATTCCGCGACGACCTCTACTACCGGCTGAACGTGATCGAGATTCGCATACCGCCCCTGCGCGCGCGGCGCGAGGATATTCCCTTACTGGCCGATCACTTCGTGGAGCGCCTCTCCCACGAGTTGGGCAAGGATGTCCGTGAAGTCAGCGAGGGAGCGCTGCGCCTGCTGCTGGATCACAACTGGCCAGGCAACGTCCGCGAACTGGAGAACGCCGTGGAGCGCGCCATGGTGACCTCCCGCGGCCCTGTCCTGACCGAGACCGATTTCGCCTTCCTGACTCAAGCAACAGCCCCCGCCCCGGCCTGGGCCATCCCTCCTGGCGCGACCCTGCAGGAAATGGAAAAAGTGCTGATCATCGCCACCATTCAGCGCACGAATGGCAACATCAAGGAGGCTGCCTCCATCCTGGGAATCGACCGCTCCACGCTGTACGAAAAGATCAAGAAATACGAAATCCCGCGATAGTCGTATCCTGGCATATATGCATTATCGGGAGTTCGCTCCGGGTGAGGATGCGGCCCGCTTCGTCGATCGCTACTGGATACTGGAAGGCGCCTCGCCGGGAGCCGTCCAACGCGTCGTTCCGGACGGGCGCCCGGAGTTGATTCTGAATCTCGGGCAGCCGTTCGAATCTCTGAATAACGGCGAATGGCGAACGCAGCCGCGCTGCTTCCTGGCGGGACAGCTTACCGGGCCGCTCCTCCTGCGCGCCGCCGGACCCACCCGCATTCTCGGAGTCCGCTTCCGGCCCGGCGGCGCCGGCCAGTTGCTCGGTATCCCGGTGGAGGAACTCACGGACCGCGTGGTGGCAGCCGGCGATCTCGGCCTCCGGAACCTGGCGCGCTCCTCTAACCTGTCCGAAATCGAATGCGCGCTTCTCCACCTGGAGCGGGGCAGTGAAGACCCCCTGGTGGACGAGGCCGCGCGACTCCTCTCACATACGCCGGATGTCGGCGCCGCCGCGGCGCTCCTCGGCGTCAGTCCGCGCCAGCTCGAGCGGCGCTTCAAGGCGCGAGTCGGAATGTCGCCTAAATACTTCGCGCGCATCCGCCGTTTTCAGCGTGTCTTCCCGGCGATCGAGGAAGGCAGTGAATGGGTGGACGCCGCTGCCGCCTGCGGATACTACGATCAGGCCCACCTGATTCGCGACTTTCGCGCCTTTGCCGGCGAACCTCCCTCGCACCTGCTGGCCGGCGATGATCTGGCACGGCACTTTCTGTCGCATTTTTCCAAGACGCGGAACGGCCGGCGTGCGTAAGCTGGTCTGCTGGAGGGAGCATGAAATTCGCCGTTTTCCTGATGGCCACCCGCATTGCCCTGGCGCAATCCGTCGTAACGAATTTGGCCGATGCCAAGTGGACTCACGACAAGGGCGACCCGCCCGGATCCGAGAGCGTCTTTCTGCGCGAGGACCCGCAGACCGGCGGCATGGAACTACTGGTCCGTTTCCCCGCCGGACACGTAATCGCGCCCCACTGGCACAGCGTCAATGAGCGCGTGATTCTGGCCGAAGGAAAACTCTCCGTGCGGGTCGGAACCGGCAGCGAAAAGGTTCTCGAACCGGGCGGCTTCGCATACTTGCCCGCCAGGGAAGTACAGCGGCTGTCATGCGTCTCCAACACGCGCTGCACATTCTATATTCACTGGGACGGCAAGCTGGACAATCACAAGGTCCGGTAGTGCCGTCAACTCGGATAAGCGCCCGCGATCTTCTTCACGAAGCCGTGAAACCGGTGCGGCCACGGCGTGTTGTCAAAGAACATGAACGGACATTCCCCCCGGATCGTGTGGATCTGGTTGGCCTCGCAGATCTCTAGAGCAGTGTCGGTAAGCGCACCCTTCCCGCCGCCGCGATAAAACCAGACCCGCTTGATACCCGCCTCCACGCACTCGCGAACCAGGAGGTTGGTCACACTCGGGGGCGTCATTAACAGGACGCTGTCGATGGGCGGCTGGATGTCCTTCAGGTGGGCGAAACAGTGTTCGCCCTCGATCTCCCCTGCCTCGGGGTTCACCGGTACAGGATCATAATCCCGTGCCTGGAATTCGCGGAAGAGGGTTCGGGAGAAGTCCTTCTGCTGGCGGGAGACGCCGACAAACGCAAAACGCTTTTGTGCCAGGAAGGCCCGTATATCCTGCATACCTGTCATATCGGATCACAAGCTCCTTTTATGAGTGTAGTCCGACATTTCTAGCGGCGCCACGGGTGCATCACACGGTACTCAGGGATGGCCGTCGGCGAATTCCTGTGCACCTTGATCAACTTCCTCCGCGCCAGGCAGCGAATCCCCTTTTGGACGGCGCTCTTGGAGAGTCCCGTAACTTCTGCGATCATCTGATGGCTGGCGTTCACCGCGCTCTTCTGACGTCCCTCCGACTCGCTCCAGAGATGCAGGTATACCAGGAAGGCGGAGGGCGCCCGGTCGTGAGCCACCAGGTCGCGCATCAGCACGTCCACGACATAGTCATCGATCACTATCATATTTATTGCTATAGTATCTAACACTATTGCGGTAAGTACGACATTGACGGTATTCGGGGGTTAGGCTACTCTCGCTGGATGATCAAAGCCATCAAGTTTGCATCCATTCCCGTCACCGACCAGGACCGGGCGCTCGCCTTCTATACCTCGAAACTGGGCTTCCGCATCCTCACCGATCAACAGTTCGACGAGAAGCAGCGTTGGATCGAGCTGTCCATCCCGGGGGCGGAAACCGGCGTCGTCCTGTTCACTCCCGACGGGCACCAGGACCGGATCGGAACCTTCTCCGCCATCTCCTTTCAGTGCGACGACGTGCAGCGAACCTACGACGAACTCAGCGCACGAGGCGTGGAGTTCACCGCGCCTCCTACCAAACAGCCATGGGGCACCTTCACCATCTTCAAGGACCCGGATGGGAACCAGTTCGTGATGTCGGCCAGGTAACACCCCGGCAAGTAGCTATTTGATTGGCGCCGAGTACATGTCGTCCACGCGGTAGCTTCGATAAAGGATGACGCCCTCCACCTCGATGGCATAGACGATCTTGCCATCCTTGTCGGTTTCCACTGTGCGGCCGTGCGGCGATGCCATGTCCATCCAACCAACTACCGAACTGTACCCGCCGTTTTTCAGAACTTGCATCGAGCCGCAGCAGATGGAGAAGCCTCCAAGATTCACGTTGTAGTCGAGCGTCGCCGTGAGCTTCTCTTCGTCGAGCTTCCAGATTTGCGCGCGGCTTTCCACTTTCGGGTCCTTTCCATGGTTGAACTCCGCGTCATCCAGCACCGTCAGAAGGTTGGAACCCACCGGTTCGAAACCCACGTCGTGCACATAAGAGAACCACGGGTTTGGATCTTTGGCGTCCGCCTTGAAATCGCCGCCCTTACCCAGGCGCCAGAGAATCTTCCCGCTGCCCTTTCCATTCTTCCAATCCACTTTCAGAATCCAGTCCTGTTCCGGCACCGACACCAGGAAATCTCCAGTGGAGGGGATGTAGTTTAGTGAATTGCTGTGAGTCCACCCGTTTGCTTCTGGAGCCAGCAGAACCGGCGGACAGCCTCCCCCGCCCGTCTTGCACTTGGCGTCCTGGTAAGACTTGCGATTGATGTCCAGATGATCGAACGTGTTCCACACGCCCGCAACTTGAAAATCCTCGTCCAGGTCCACCACCACATCGCCGAGGATATCCACGGGCTCTTTCGATCCCTGTGTTCCCGCGGGCATCATCCGTTCCAGTCCGGCAATCGCCAGCGTGTGGCCGTTTGGCAAACGAATGGCTTCGTGGTGAAAGCCCGATACGCACTCCTTGCCGCCCGGGCGGCAATCGGAATGGATGCCTCGGGATTCGAGTTGTTCCGCCACACGGCTCACGTTGGTTTCGCGGATGACATTTCCAGCCAGATCCATCTCCCGCAATAGCTGCTCGTCCCGCGTGCTGTTTACCGAATTCGCCCCTTCGGCCGCAACCAGAAACCGGCCACCGGGCACGACGCGCGACATAAAACCCGGCGATCGCAGGTACCAGATCACCCGGCCATCGAGATCGGTCGCAAACGGCCTCTTGCCACTGCCCAGCGCAGCAACGCTGTGAATCAGCACCGGACCTGTTACAGTCGATCCGGCGGCTCGCGGCACTACGACGGTCGCGGGCGCAAAATCGCCATCCACCAGGCCCGTATGAAACGGCATCCAGGCGCCCTGCTTGACCTCGCTGCCGCGTACCAGCTCCGAACGCATACGGTACTCCGTGTTGGCCCGCATGCCGGCGACCCACACATTATTGCTGATCGATCCCCTACAAGACTGGGCCGGAGTTCGAGTGACCGGCTCCTCGCCCGCCGCTTGGAAGGCCACACGGAACTGGCTGCCGTCCGCGCAGGCCGGAGCGCTGAAGAGTGCGACCAGCGGATGCGCGGTATAGGTCACTACCGGCGCGTTGCCTTTCACTCTCGACGCAATCTGAAAACGCGCGGTATCCTCGGCCGTCTCTTTGGTTTCGTTGTTGTGGGCAGTCACACGAACAGCCGCGGCGTGTTCGAACAATTCGGGAGTCCAGGCGAAATCACGGCCCTGGCTGAAGTCCCGGACAATCCGAAACGGTCCGCCGTTGACGCTCACCGCGTAGCGGAAGACATACATTCCCTTGGACGAGTTTTCGATCCGCGGCGTGAAGCCGATCGTAGTCCCCACCGGCTGCGGCGAAGGCAGAGTCGAACGCAGATGAATCGCTAAGGGCGCCGCGGTGGCGCTGCAACAAAACCAGGCCGACGATACGAAGAGCAGGATCGGTGACGTGCGCATATGGGTGTTCAGTATGTCACACCCTTACGGGGATGTCATCGGACGCCGTCTCGAGCCGGAAACCGCGGTATTCGCAAGATCAGCGTAAAGGTCACCATCAACAGACAGATGTTCACCGAAAGCGCGATACGTAACGCGCGAACGAAGGCATCGGTCGAGGTCATCGTTCCCAGCGCGCTGAAGAATACCGTGCCGATCACCGCCACCCCGGTGGCGAACGATGCCTGTTGCACCGTGCTGAGCACACCGGACGCCGAACCTGCATCCTGCCCTTTAATGTTGATCAGCACCGTGCTGACCAGCGTAGGCATCACGAATCCCTGTCCTGTGCCGTAGATCAGCAGTACCGGCGCCAGCTCCAGCCCGCCGAGCGACGCGCCCCGCGCTGCGGTCAGCAGGAGCAGTGAAAGCAAACCCGTGATCATCAGCGCCGCGCCCAGATTGATGATCCGGCTGCCAAGCTTCGGCTGAATCCGCACCGAGGCTAGCGAACTGCCGAGAAAGGCAATCGCGAACCAGGCAAAAGTCAGCCCGGCCTCCCGCGGCGAATACCCCAGCCCGTTCTGAAGAAACACAGTGGAGACCAGGAAAAAGGCCGCCGCTCCGCTGAAGAAACACACCCCGCTGAACAGGCCGATCACGAAGGCCCGGTCGTGAAAAAGGGAGAGCTCCACCAGAGGCGAACCTCCGCTTGCGGTCACCCGCTTCTCGTATCGAACAAATAAGATCATCATCGGAACAACGGCGCCGAGACAAACGAATGTCCACGCCGGCCAGCCCGCTTCCCTGCCCTGAATCAGAGGGTAAAGCAGCAGCGTGAGCGCCAGCGTCAGAATTGCCACTCCACCCAGATCCAGCCGCCGAGCCTTCGGTGAGCGCGATTCTTTCACCAGCTTCGATGCCGCCATCACGGTGAGCAGTCCCACCGGAAGGTTGATCAGAAAGATGGGCCTCCAGCTCCAGCCGAGGATGTTTGCACTCACCAGGAGTCCGCCCAGAACATTGCCCGAAAACGACGACGTCCCGATCACGGTGCCGAATAATCCGAACGCCTTGGCCCTCTCGTGCTGCGGAAACGTGACTTGCATGATCGCCAGCACCTGCGGAAACAGCAATGCCCCCGAAACGCCCTGCAGTGCGCGGGCTGCGATCAGGAACAGGGGAGACGGCGAAAGCCCGCACAATACCGACGCCAGCGTGAAAGCAGTCACGCCCCACATAAACATCCGCTTCCGTCCGTAGATGTCGCCGAGTCTCCCTCCCGAGATCAGGAGCACGGAGTAAGTTAGTCCGTAGCTCGCAATCACCAACTGCACCTCGGCAAAGGTGGCATGCAGGTGGGCTCGTATGGACGGGATGGAAACGTTGACGACGAAAAAATCCAGACCGACCAGAAACGCCGCGGCGAGGACGACCGCTAACGACTTCCACCGTCCGGGGTCCGGACCATCGGCAACCAGGCCCGCGGCGGCAGGGATAGAGACGGATGGGGTTTTCATCGAAGATCTCCTAGGGTCAGACCGGGACGGCTTCGGTACATTCTACACCGCGCGACTGTTACACTGACGCGAAAGGTGTATCCCCGTGACCCTGTCGAAGTTCTCGCGGATTCTACTTGTTTTCGGCGGCTCTCTGACCATGGCGCTTCCCGCCTCGCCGGCCGACCGCGCGAAGGTGATCCTACTCGGCACCGGCACCCCGATTCCCGACCCCACAAGCTCCGGCCCGTCTGTCGCGATTGTAGTCAACGGCCAGGCCTACTTGTTCGATGCGGGCGCCGGTGTGGTCCGCCGCGCTCAGGCGGCGGCCGAGAAGTTTTCGATGGCTGCGCTCGATGCGACTAACCTGACCCGCCTTTTCTTTACTCACCTCCATTCCGACCACACCCTCGGTTACGCAGATGTAATCCTCACCCCGTGGGTTGTGGGGCGCAGGCAGCCGCTCGAGGTCTACGGCCCCGAAGGTGTGGCAGCCATGACCGACCATCTCAAGCAGGCATACGCCGCGGACATCAAAGTCCGCACCGAAGGCGCCGAGGGCCTCAGCAAACAGACGCTCACCGTGAACGTCCATGAGATTTCCGCCGCCGGACCGATTTATCGCGACGCCAACGTGACAGTCCGGGCCTTATTGGTACCGCACGGCTCCTGGCCCCAGGCATTTGGTTACGCCATCAATGCTGCCGGGCGCTCGATTGTCATCTCCGGCGACACCGCTCCCAGCGAGGCCATCGCCGAAGCCTGCCAGGCATGCGACGTCCTGGTTCACGAAGTGTACTCTGCGGATCGCTTCAATCTCGTCTTCGGGCCGGGCCGCGGCGGGTATCATAAGGCCTTCCACACCTCGACGCGGGAACTGGCCGAGCTGGCTTCCAAATCGAAACCCAAGCTGCTCGTGTTGTACCACCAGCTCTATTTCGGACCGCGCGATGCGGTCGATCTGGAGAAGGAAATCCTGCGTTCTTACCAGGGCAGCGTGGTCAATGGCCGCGATCTCGCGGCCTACTGAGCCGTTTCGGCTGTCATCAGCAGCATACCCAGTACCAGCGTGATCATATCGCGTCCTTCTCCTCCCAGGACTCTCAATTCTAGCCGTCTCGCAAGAATTCCGGCCAAGCCGCGCCCGGTATCTGATAGGATTGCTGGAACGTGAAAGGACGAATCAGCACATAGGCCAAGTCGCACACTGATTCGAGCTGGGAAAACTATGACGCCGGAACCGCAGCGAATGCCCTCGACGGATATCGCCTGGCCTGAGAAGACCAGGGAGATGCACAACCAGCACATAGACTCCACGGTTTGGAACGACTTCAAGTTTCGGGACGACGATATTGTCATCTCCACCTACGCGAAGTCCGGTACCACCTGGATGCAGCAAATCGTCGCGCAACTGCTTTTTGCGGGCAACGCTGAAATCAGCACCCACGAAATGTCGCCGTGGGTTGACTTCCGGCTGCCGCCGAAAGAAGTCAAGCTGCCCGCCTTGGAAGCGCAGACGCATCGCCGGTTTGTGAAAACCCACCTGCCGGTGGAAGCCCTGGTTTACTCGCCGAAAGCCAAATATATTTACATCGGACGCGATGGCCGGGACGTTTTGTGGAGCCTCTACAACCACCATTCCATGGCCCACCCGGACATGTACAATGCGCTGAACAACACTCCCGGCCGCGTGGGGCCTCCGCTGGAACCTCCGCCGGCCGACATTCTCGAATACTGGAAGGAGTGGCTGGCGCGCGACGGATTCCCGTATTGGTCCATGTGGGAAAACGTTCGCAGTTGGTGGGCTATCCGCAATCTCCCCAATATTCTGATGGTCCATTTCGACGTCCTGAAGAATCACATGCCCGAAGAGATGCGGCGAATCGCCAACTTTCTGGAAGTGCCGGTCGACGAAAGCAAGTGGAACGAGATCGTGGAGCATTGCACCTTCGACTGGATGAAGCAGAACGGTGAGAAGGTCGCTCCCATGGGCGGCGTCATGTGGGTTGGCGGAGCCAAGACGTTCATCAACAAGGGAACCAACGGTCGCTGGCGGGACACGCTCACGGCAGCGCAATCGGCGGAATACGAAGCGAGGGCGCTTGCCGAACTCGGACCGGAATGCGCCCGGTGGCTTGCCACCGGAGAAGGCTTGTAAGGCGAGGCCAGTAACCGGACTTCCGTGGAAGGCGCGCTCTACACTGTAGCTATGCGTCTCTGCGCACTTCTTCTTGCCGCCGCTTTTGCGTTGCCGGCGGCGGACGCGCCGGCAGACATTCTCGAAGCGGCCAGGAAGGGCAAGCCCAAGGAAATCGAAGCGCTGCTTGCCAAGGGCTCCGACATCGAGACCAGGGACAAGGAAGGGCGCACCCCGCTCATGCTCGCCGCCCAGTACGGCCGCACCGACAACGTGCGTCTGCTGCTCGAGAAGGGCGCCAAACCGGATGCCCGCGACACGCGCCACTGGACCGCCTACATGCTGGCCTTGCTCGCGCCATCCGGCGGCATGGTCCACACGCCGCACGACGCGGTTCTCAAACTTCTGCCGCAGCCCAAACGCTTCCGCGTCGCAATCATCGCCAGTTGGGCGCCGGGCAAGTCAATGTTCAGCTCCTGCTTCATGCGCTCCGGGGAGATGACGCAACACATGCGCGAGATTCATCCCGACGGTATCGTAATCGAGGCCCTGCAGCGTTTCGCTCCCACTTCGGGCCGCGACCTCATTGCGTTCGTATCCGCCGATGCCCGCGGCAACAGCGAGGTCTCCGAGAGGCCCACGCCCAAAGACGTCGATGCGGTGCTGACCCTGGAGGTGGAGCCTGGCGTGGCCTGCGTGCAGCAGGCGGATCAGATCGGCATGCTGGTCCGCGCCACTTTGACCGGATCGCCGGGGGATACGGTACTCCTCGAGAAAACCGTAGGCGCCGGAGTCAAGACAGGCATGCGCGGCCAGGTGGCGACGAATCCGAACCAGCACCAGCCGCTCTTTGAATCCTGGGCGAAGTCACAGGCGGGAGCCTTGTACTGGGCGGTTCTCACTGCCCTGCTGCTGGGCTGATACAATCGCACAGACATGCCCGTATCCGCCGCTAAAGATCCTCGCCAGGCCCTGGGCCGAAATCCCGACCGCCTCACGTTGGAAGAACGCACCGCCCTGGCCAGAAAGATGATCGCGCTCGAAGTCTACACGCCCGACACCTTTCCCTTCCGGCGGATCGAAGCCATCGGCGATTCCATCGCTGCCTGCATTCGCATGCTGCGGGAGCGCGGCCTCGATCCGAACCGCTTCGAATTCTCCCCCCTCGGCCCACCTTATTAACGCGTGTGAATCCGCATGGTTTGGGAAATCGAGGGCTTGCATCGGGCAAGTCCGGCGAGCATAATCCCCAAAAGGGGTGACATAAAATGCGAAACGTGTTTTTAATCGGTATGTGCGCCTGCGGCCTGGCCGCCGCGGCCGATGCGCCCTATATGGGCAAATGGAAAATGAACGTCGCCAAGAGCAATTTCGGCGACACCACAATGACTTATGACCAGATGCCCGGCGGCGAAATGAAGGTCACGATGGACGGCCAGTCCTACACCTTCAAAACCGACGGCCGGGACAATACGACTCCCTGGGGCACGACCATGGCCGCGAAGGCCGTGGATGCCAACACCTGGCAGATGACCGAGAAGACCAACGGCAAGGTAAGCAATAACTCCACCATGAAGCTCTCGGCCGATGGAAAGATGCTGACCCTGGACAGCAAGCGGGTCAAGGCAGACGGCGGGATTTCCAACGACTCCATGACCTTTCAGCGAGTCTCCGGAGGTCCGGGACTCGCCGGCAAATGGAAGACCAAAAATCTCACCAGCAGCTCGCCGGAAACCTTGAGCCTGGCCGCGAACGGACCCGATGGAGTTACTGTGACGATGGGTAACGAGGGCGGCATCTGCAAAGCCAAGTTCGACGGCAAGGACTATCCCGCGACCGGGACCATGTGGCCCGCTGGGTGGACGTGCGTCATCGCCAGGAGCGGCGACCGCGCGATCGACCTGACCTGGAAGAAAGACGGCAAGGATATGTATAAGAGCACCCTCACCGCGGCGTCAAGCGGCAAGGTGCTGACCGAGACCGGATCGGCTGCCGGAGTGAGCGAGAAGTACACGATCGTTTACGACAAGCAGTAAGTCAAACCGGTCAAATGCGCGGCGGATTAAGGCTCGCCTACTGCTTCTTGGCGGTCCACTGGATGGGCGGATTGCCGCCGCCGCCCGCCATCTCGCTGGTGAACTTGATCTCGTTGCCGGCGATCTTACCCTTGTAATTCAGCTTGAGATCCTGATCGCCGATCTTGGCGTCGATCGTGAAGGTCACGGTATCGCCTTCCACCTTGCCGTCGGTGATGGTGGATTTGCCGGTGAACGAACTCGTCGTCTC
Source organism: uncultured Solibacteraceae bacterium (assembly GCA_963792055.1). Taxonomy (GTDB): domain Bacteria; phylum Acidobacteriota; class Terriglobia; order Bryobacterales; family Bryobacteraceae; genus Solibacter. The sequence goes on from CAWBUV010000017.1 coordinate 341,647, forward strand.
GCCCGGTCAGCTTCGTGCCTTCCTGCTTGAAGGTGAAGGTCCTCTCCATCGCACCGTTCGGCCCTTCCGCGGTTGCCTTCCAGTTGCCGCTGATATCCGCCGCCAGGGCGCTGAAGGCGAACAGTGTGAACAATATCGTTAGCCATTTCATAGAGAGCAGACTCCTTTCCGCAGTGTCAGTATACACTGGGGCAGGCGCTCGGTATCACCCACATTTCAGACCGGAAAATCTGTTGTAAATTGCAACACCTGTATTGATTCTCCACGTCTTCTCCCGCTGGCATACCGATTGCACTTCTTCCTCTGCTTCGGCTCAATCTGACGACAGCCTGCGCGATTTCACGCAGGCGGCTGTTGCAAAGGACGGCACCCATGACGCTCGCCGCAATCGAACATCCCACCGATACCTTACGCGCCCTGCCCGGCGACGATGTCCGCCAGATCCTGTGGCGCTTCGCCGACCGTTACGATCTCCAGATGCTGGTGCAGTCCGTCCGCGCCGTGGCGCGCGGACCGGTCGCCCGCCTGGTGGCGGCGGGCGCGCGCAACACGCACGACTGGACGCCCGAGAAGCAGGCGCTGCTGCAGGCCTTCGACGAATCCGGCATCACCGGCGTCTTCATGGATCCCGCCCAGGGCGGCTTCATCGAGGGCCCCAAGAACCTGGCGCTGGCCCTGGTGGCCTTCGAACTCGCCTGGGTGGATGCCGGCGCCGCCACCGGCAGCCTGGCCGGCTGCCTGGCGCTCTCGCCCATCCACGAGCGCGGCACGCCCGAGCAGCGCGACATTACATGGCGCTCTGCGCGCCCGCCGCAGCCCGGGCGAGGACCGCAAGCCCTGGCGCGGCGCCTTCTGCCTGACCGAGCCCATCCCCTACGTCGGCGTCGAAACCGGCATGCTGGGCGGCAAGGTGCGGGTCAGCCGAATGGAAGGAGGGCGCAGGAGCCGATGCTGCAGGTGGAAAAGCGCGGCCGGTTCATCACCAACATGGGCTTCGCCAACTTCGTCACCGCCGCCGTGGAATCGGACGACCCGCGCATCAAGGGCACCTGCATGGTGATCCTGGAAGAGACCGACCCCGGCATCTTCGACCGCGGCACGCCGACGCGCAAACTGGTCCACCAGCTCTCCTCCACGCGCGACCCGATCTTCGCGCTCAACGTCCCGGCCAGCCGCATCATCGGCGGCTACACCGTCAAGGACGGCGTGATCGTCCCGCGCTACAGCCACGGCGAGGTCATCGAGGCGGTGTTCCGCCGCACCCGCGTGACCGTGGCGATCATGACCTCGGCCAAGCTGCTTGAGCGCGGTCGAGCCGGTGATCCGCTATCACCGCGAACCGCTTCCGCGGCGGTCGATCGCCACCCCCGGGTCGCCGCGCTACGAACTCGGACTGCAGCTCAAGCAGGACGTGGTCCACCGCCTGGTGGACGTATGGGCCACCGGGGAGGCCAGCGCCTCGCTGGGCTTCGAAGCCGCCCGCGTCTTCGACCAGCTGGACCCGCTGGAGAAGCAGAAGGCCGAGATCTTGGCGGCGCGCGGCATCACGGGCAGGCACGCTCGCTGATGAAAGCCATGCGGCAGGTGCAGAAGGACGCCATCGAGTTCCTTCAAGGCAGGCGCAGCCGAGCTGGCAGAACGACCCGCTGGTGCAGTACGCCATTCTCGATTCCGTGGCCAACGTGCTCTGCCCCGCCTGCAAGCTGTGGAATACCGGCCACGGCGCGCAGCATGATGCGCGAAGCCGTCAGCCTGATGGGCGGCTACGGCATCACCGAGGATTGCCCCGGCTTCCTCGGCCACAAGTGGATGGACGCGCAGCTGGAAGCGACCTACGAAGGTCCCGAAGCGGTGCAGCGCCGGCAGCTCAGCGTCACCATGACCGACGAGCTCTTCCTGACGCAGTTCCGCCAGTGGATCCGCGAGATGCGGGTGATCGCCAACGACCGGCCGGAGACCGGCGCCTGCTCCCTGGCCACCGCCATGCAGCTGTGGCTGTGGAGCCTCAACCACCTGCAGAAGGCCACCGATGCCGACGGCGGCAAGCTCTACCAGGGTTCGCGCCAGGGCGTCACCTTCCCGCTGGCCGACGCGCTCTGCTGGCTGCTGGCTTCGCGCTGCCAGATCCTGGACCTGCTGGAACTGGAAAAGCAGAGGCCCCGAAGATCCCACCGTGGCCGAAGGGCTGCCCGGGCTGACCGCCTTCCTGACCGACCTCTGCCACGTGCAGTCCGCGCGCGCCGCCGGCGAAGTGGGACGCGTCTGCGCCGAACTGGTCTACGGCTACAATCGCCACCCTGCCTGGGATACCGAAGGCTGCGCCCAGTGCTATCAGGCGGACGACCTGGAGTGCATGGAAGCGTTGATCCCCGGCATCGCCAGCCTGGCGCGCGGCTACACCGACGTCATCGAGCACTCCGGCGCTCACGAGAGCAAGGCCGGCCCGTGCGTCCGCTTCCACGGGCTGGAGCAGTTCGCCACGCTGCGCCTGCGCATGGACGGCTGCCTGACCGGCTCGCAACTGGCCAAGGATCGCGCCGCCGATGCGCTCACCAAGGTCATGATTCCCGAGGCACTGGACTACCCGGCATGAGCGGCCCAGACGCCCGAGCGTCCAGACGCATGGACGTGGATATCGTCTGCGTCGGCTTCGGCCCCGCGACGGCCGGCTTCCTGACCACGCTCTCGCGCCATCTGGTGAACCCGGATGGCACGCCGGCCATCGAGAGCCCCAGCAATCCCGGGCCTGCCGCTGCAGGTGATGTGCTACGAGCGCGCCGACGACATCGGCTTCGGCGTCTCCGGCGTGGTGACGCGCGCCCGCGGCATCCGCGCCAGCCTTCCCGATCTGGACCCCAGCCAGATTCCCATGGCGGTCACCGTCAAAGCAGGAGAAGGTGGCCTACCTGCTCGACCCGCACGGCGCCAGCCGCCGCTCCGCCGCGCATGCATTTTGGCGACGGCATGATTCGCGCGCTCGGGGTGGCTCAGCGAGCATGCCGTGGAGCTGCCCTACATTCCGCCATTCCTGCACAAGGAGGGCGGCCTGGTGATGTCGCTGGGACAGTTCCTGCAGCATGTCGGCAGGGAGTTGATGTCCACCGGCACGGTGCAGGTCTGGCCCGGAATGCCGGTAGAGGAAGCGCTGATCGAAGACGAGCGGGTGCTGGGAGTCCGCCTCGTCGATCAGGGCGTGGATAAGGACGGCAATCCCGAGGCCGGCTTCCTGCCCGGCATGGACGTACGCGCCGCGCTGACGGTGGTGGGCGATGGGCCGGTGGGCGCGGTGGGGCGGCAACTCGATACGGAGTTCGGCCTGCCCGAAGGCCACCACCAGCGCGAATGGGCGGTGGGCATGAAGATGGTGGTGGATCTGCCCGAGGGCACTCCGCTGGAAGCCGGCACGGTCTTCCACACGTTCGGCTATCCCGAACCGGAGATCTTCGGCTTCCTCTACGTGCATCCCGACCGCGTGGCCACCGTCGGCATCTTCGTCCCCTCGTGGTTCGGGAGCCCGGTGCGCACCTCCTATCGCTACCTGCAGCACTACATGCTGCATCCTTATCTCTGGCGGTACCTGAAGGGCGGCAAGCTGCGCAGTTGGGGCGCGAAATCGCTGCAGGAATCCGGCATGCGCGGCGAGCCGTTCCTGGCGGGCGATGGCTACGCGCGCATCGGCGAAGGTTCCGGCAGCACCAACGTGCTGACCGGCTGCGGCGTGGACGAGGCGTGGACCACGGGCGTCGCAACTTGGCCGAGGCGGTGCTGGAGTTACTTCAGGGCAGGCAAGCCGCTCACCAAGGAGAATCTGGAAGCCACCTACGTGGCGCGCCGGCGCGCCAGTTGGGTGGAGGAAGAGGGCGCGCATCGCCGAGAAGGCGCGCGACGGCTTCCACCGCGGCATGCTTCCCGGGCCTGCTGGGCATGGCGATCGCCGGCTTCACCGACGGCAAGCGCTCGGTCAGCGGCGAGCCCAAGCCGATGCCCGGCCCGGAGGAGTACTACCGCGAGAAAGATTCCCGCCGCCGAACTGGCAAAGATTCTGGAAGACTGCCGCGCGCGCGGCGTCAGCTGCCACGACGCCCTGATGGACCGCGTGCGGCTGGCCGGCCATTCCCTACGACGGCCAGTTGCTGGTGTCGCACCAGGACGCGCTGCTGATGGGCGGCAAGGTGCAGGCGCCGCCGGGCTACGCCGACCACGTGCGCTTCATCTATCCGGATTTCTGCGAGCGCTGCGTCACCAAGCTGTGCATCGAGATGTGCTCCGGCCAGGCGATCACCCCGGGCCCCGGCGGCGTACCGGTCTTCGATCGCGAGAAGTGCGTCCACTGCGGCGCCTGCATCTGGAACTGCGGCGTGCAATTAGGCGACGATCCGGCGCGCAGCAACATCGCGTTCCGCGCCGGCGCCGGCGGCCTGCACTCGAACGAGAATTAGCCGCCGGTGCCGCTCTCTTCAAGGCGGCGCAGAGAACGTCTAATTCGCCGGCCGCACGGTGACCACCACCGGGTCCGACGCCTGCGCGGTGCTAGCGAGCGCACTTCCACCACGTGCGTGCCCGCCGGCAGCGTGTCCGGGACCTGCGCCTGAATCTGGCCGCTCGGAGGAAACCAGCAGCGGAACCGCGATATCGCCGAACGTCACGCAGGAGCCGCCCAGCACCGTCGGCGGCGGAATGTGTCCGCGGTCGCGGCGTCGGCCAGATTCGGGCCGTTGATGGTGATGAACGAGCCCGGTTTGAAGTTGCGGCGTGCCGTCGGCCGAATTCACGATGCCGCGCGCTCCCGTGGCGATCGCCGGCCGCGTATCCGTTCCGCGTCGGCGTCAGCGAAACCACGCTCAGGCCGGAGAGCGTAATCATGTACGCCGTGGTTCCCGCCGAGTTCACCGCCATCATGCGCGGATTGGTGTTGAACCGCGTCGTGCCGAAAACGTTGACCACCGGATTCTCCGGCACCACGCCCGCCAGCGTATCCTCGCCGGTCTGCAGGTTGACCACTTCCAGCGTCGTGCGCGCATCGTCGCGCGTCACCGTGGTGATATTCTGCCGCACCGGAGTCGTCAGCCGCAGGAAGCGCTTGTCATCCAGCGGCGTCAGCGCCGCCACGTTGCGATTGCCGGTATTGACGATGGAAACCACCGGCGGCTGTCCCGGGAATCCGCCGCCTCCTGGCGCCGGTTGCCCCGGGCGAGGCCGACCCGCCGATCGTCGTCAGCGACGGGTTCACGATCAGCCCGTTGACCAGGTAGTACGCGCCGCCCGGCCCCGCGCCCAACAATCCGTAATAGCCCGTGATCGGCGCCGGAATCAGCAGCCGGCTGGCCACGTAGGCGTCCGCCGTCGAATCGTAAACGTAGGCCGTCCCGTTGCCGGAAAACGTCAGGATGAAATCGTTGGCCGGCGTGGAGATCATGCCGCAGTTCGGGCAGCCGGTCAGCGTCACCGGCACCAGCCCGTTCGGGTCGGCCGGACGCGGCAGCGCCTGGTTGCCCACCACCTTCCACAGCGTCCCGTTCGACATCAGGAACTGCAGCCCGAAATATCCCATCGCCAGCGACCGCGGATAGATCGGCGCGGCCGTACTGTTGCGCTGCACCGGCGGAAACGCCACGCTGTCCACGATCCGCTGCAAGTCCAGATCGATGATGCTGATCGATTCGCCGCCCGTGTTGCCCACGTACAGCGTCTTCCCGTCGCCGCCCATCGCCATCTGGTGCGGCATCTGGCCGGCCGGAATCGGATTCACGAAGTGCTGCTTCTTGCGTGTCGAAGACTTCGATGCGGTTGTAGCCGGAATTGGTGATGTAAACCAGCCCGCGCGCCTCGTCCAGCAGAATGTCCTGCAGCCCTTCGTTGCCCGACGTGTTGCCGGCAGTCCCGCTCGGATTGTTGTTCTGCGTCGTCGGCACCGGATAGATCACGCCGCGCTGGTCGCTCTGCCGGTAATTCATGAAGATGCGGATCGTGTTCGGAATATTGATGGCGTCCGGCGAAGAGAGCGTCAGGTTGATCGGCGTGCCCTGCTGCGTGCCGGCGCCGGTCCAGATATTGGTGCCCGGCTGCCGCACCACGCCGCTCCGCCCGGGCTCCATCGTGAAGGTAATCGTCGACGGCGCCAGGCCGCTCGACTGCTTGTAGACCAGGGCCGCGCTCGGGCTCGCCGCCACCGTATACGTAAGCCGTCCCTTGCCCAGATTGTTGATCTTCAGCGTGCCGGAGGCCACGCCGCGATTGCAATCGTCCATCGCCAGGAACACCTGCGTCGTCTCCGGCACCAGGATCGGGTACTCGTACAGCTTGCCCAGCGGCATGTGCACCAGCCCGGAATCGCTCAGCCCCCAGGCGTCGGCGCCGTCGCTCGTCATCGCGATCTTGGCCACGATGCTCTCCGGCAGCTTGATGCCCAGCCGGATTCCGAGGTTGGTCGGGTCGTTCACCAGCAGCGTGGAAGACGCCGAAGGCGACGGCGGATTCGTGGTCGCCGCCGTATTGAACGCGCTGTACAGCGTGGTGCCGTCCGGCGAGAAAATGCTGCCGCCCACATTCTGCGTGGTATTGAAGGCCGAGCTGAAGGTGAACGGCGCGTTGGCATTGTTCTGTTGCGCCATCACCGCGAGCGTGGCCGTATCGTACATGGTGAAGCCGGCCATGAAGCGCGATCCGTCCGGCGCCATCGAAATCACCGTGCTCTGGCCCGCCGTGATCCGGTTGCGCAGAATCACGCCCGAAGCCACTTCATACACAAAAATGTAGGTGCTGGCGTTGGTCGGCGTGATCACGCCGACGATGAAATTCCCGTCCGGCGTGCGCAGCAGTTTGCCGGGAAAGGTAGTGGTCGGCCGGCCGGTGGGCTGGGCCGGCAGCGGGGCCAGCGTCGTAGTCAGCGCCGGCACGCTGACATCGAGTCAGGGTCCTGGTCACCGGGTCGAACACCTGCAGCGTCTTCTGCGGAACGCCGGCGGTCACGCCGGTCCCGGTCATGGCCACCAGCACGCGCCCGTCGATGCCCGTCTCCACGCCCTGCGGCGTCGAAGGCAGCGTCTGCTGTAGGCCAGGCGGTTCGGAAGTCAGGTCGATCGCATACAGCGCCGAGGGCGGTCCGCTCGCCGTCACGTACAGGAAATTGCCGTCCATCGACATCGCGCCCGCCAGCGGCGTTCTTCCGGTGGCGATCCTGGCGACCACCTGATTGGTGGTGTAGTCCAGAACGAGCACCTGGCTGGTCGTATTGCTGACCAGGTAGAGTTGGTGGCGCAGTTCGTCCAGATACGATGTCAGAGGGTGTGCCGCCCTGCAATTGGATCACATCGCCGAAGGTCGCGCCCACCGCCTGTTGCGCGTATGCTGCCGGTCCTGCCGAAAGCCAGAGGCCCATCGCCAACACACCAACCTGACACCTGGGGTTCATAGATGACTATGCACTCAGTCTAGCGTAAACCCAATCTTCGCAGGAAAGTTTCGCCGTTCCGCCCTATGGACCCCTGCGGAGGCGCATCTTCGCAACAATCCGGAGGCCCGCCGTGTTATAGTCTATCAAAATTGAGAGTATTGGTGCGGAATCATACCCGCAACACCGTCCTGGGTGACGCCGTGGACGTGGCGGATACCAGCGAAAAACGTCGTGTCGGGCTGCTCAAGCACGAACGGCTGGAGCCCGGTGCGGGCCTGTGGATCGTGCCTTGCGAATCGGTCCATACGTTCTTCATGAAGTTTCCGATCGACTTGGTCTACCTCGACAAGCAGCGGAAGGTTCGCAAGGTGAGGCACGCGGTTCCGGCGTGGCGGTTGTCGGCCTGTCTCACCGCGCATTCGATTTTGGAATTGCCTGCCGGTACCGCCGAGAAGTCCGGTACCGTAGCTGGCGACGAGTTGTCGATGGAAACGCTGCACGCATGAAACTTCGCTCCATTCGCGTGCTTCTGGCCGCCGGCGCCGCCGTTTCGCTGTCCTGCGTCCATCAGCCTCGCAGTGCGAAGGCTGCAGCCCGCAAGCCCCGCCGCAGTGAGCAATTGGGACCGCCAGATCCGCAACGCCGTGGATGCCGGGGACGGCGACTACCAGCTGCGCGCCCTGCGTGAAAAGGTCGCCGCCGAACCCGAGAATATCGCGGTGCGGCTTGAACTTGCCAAGGCGTATCGCGAGCGCGGATACCACGAAGTGGCTCTCGAAATCACGCCGTCTCGCGGTGGCCCGCTTCCCCCAATCCGGCGAAGCGCAACTCGCCCTGGTGCGCGATCTGCGCGAGGTGAACCGCCGCACCGAAGCGATCGGCGGGCTGGAAGCTTTTCTCAAAGAGCATCCCGAGAGCGGCGCCGAATACTACTCCTGGCTGGGCATCCTGCGTGACGAATCGGGACTCTGGCCGCTGGGCGAACCTGCGCATCGCAAGGCGCTCGAACTGGCTCCCGCTGTCGATTACCTGCACAACAATCTGGGCTATAACCTGCTGATGCAGAAGAAGAACGACGAAGCCGCGCAGGAGTTTCAGGAGGCCCTGAAGCTCAACCCGGGCTCCCAGATGGCGCGTAACAATCTGGGCATCGCGCTCGCCCATTCCAATGCCACCGCACAGGCGGTGGCCAACTGGCAATCCACGTCGGACCCGGCTACCGCGCACAATAATCTGGCGGCCGTCTGGATCGAAAAAGGGAACTATCCGGAGGCGCGCAGGGAACTGGATTTGGCCCTCGGCTATAATAGGGCACACCCGGCAGCCATACGGAATCTGGAATTGGTGGCGCGCCTGGATGGCAGCCCGGCTACGCTGAGTGCGAAGGCGTTCGATGCGCGCGACACGCGCTGGCAGCGATTTCGAATTGGCGTGCGCAGGCTGTTCGTCGGCCCGTTGAACGATTCGCGGACGGAAGCGCCCAAAAGCGCCTCCGCCCAGTAACAGAGAGGAACGATGAAAGCATATCATAGGTTTCATTCGCGACGAGCAGGGACAGGACCTGGTGGAATACGCTCTGATCGTGGCTGCCGTGGGGCTGGCCCTGATCACGACCGTGAACCAGCTCTCGCAGGGTATCGTCAGCCTGTACCAGAGTATTACCGGCGACCTGTCCAGCATCGGCGCGCAACAGTAGCGCCGGAAGTGCATGTCGCGGCCCGGGGTCCTGCTCCGTTGGTGTGTGCCGGACCTGGCATTTGCCACCGCCTGCATCACGCTGTTCTACTGCCTGTTCCTCTTCCAGGGTTACCAGAAGCTGTTCCGCGATTCCGACGCCGGCTGGCACATACGGACCGGTGAGGCCATCCTCGCCACCGGCACTCTGCCGCGCACCGACCCCTATTCGTTCACCCGCGCCGGCCAGCCCTGGTTCGCCTGGGAATGGCTCGCCGATGTCGCCGCCGGCAGCATTCACCGCACCCTGGGACTCAAAGGCGTCGCGGTCTTCTACGCCGCGGCGATCTCCGCCGGCGTCTGGCTCTGGTTCCGCCTGCACTGGGCTCTGGGCGGCAATTTCCTGATCGCCTGCGCGATGGCGCCCCTGCTGCTTTCCACCTGCAATATACACTGGCTGGCGCGTCCCCACGTGCTGAGTTGGATCTTCCTGCTGCTGGCCGTCTTTCCGCGCAAGCCGAACCTGGTCGTGGTCGCGGCTGGTCACGGCGCTCTGGGCCAACGTCCACGCCAGCTTCTTCTTCGCGCCGCGTGATCGCTCTGCTGTTCGCGCTCGGAAGACCGCTGGTATCTCAAGGCCGCGGTCGGTGGCTGCCGCTCGCACCGCTGTTGAATCCCTACGGGCCGCAGCTCTACGTGCACGTCTTCCGCTACCTCACCGACACCGAACTGCTCTCCCGGATCGGAGAGTTTCAATCCTTCGATTTTCACAGTGCCGGCGCCGCGCAGATCATCGCCACGGTCATCCTCGGCGTGCATGGGCGGCACGCTGGCCTTGACGCAGAAGCGCGTGCATCACTTTGCGCTCGCCGTGCATGATTACCGCGATGGCGCTGCGCTCCGCCCGCGCCCTGCCGCTTTCCGCACTGCTGCTGCTGCCCATCGCCAACGCGGCAATCACGCGCTCCGAGCCGCGACCGTCAGGGAGCGGTCTGTCCCCACCTTCCTCAAATACTCCGACAACCTCCGCGCCCTCGACGCCGCGCTTCAGCGGCCTCGCGCTCGTCCCCTTCGTCCTGCTCGCGGCGTTCTATCTCACCCCCGCCGGCGGGTTTCCCGCCGACCAGTTTCCGGTCGCCGCGTACCCGCACATTCCGCCAGGCGCCCGCCTGTTCGCCCCCGACAAGTTCGGCGGATATCTGATCTACCGCTCCAACGGAACCCTGAAAGTCTTCTTCGACGGGCGCAGCGATCTCTACGGCGCCGATTTCCTGAAGCAGTACTCCCGCCTGGTCCAGGTTCGCCCGGGCTGGCGGGAGTACTGGGAATCCTTCCATTTCACCCACGCGCTGCTGCCCGCGGATGCTCCCTTGCTGCCCGCCCTGGAACAGATCGGCTGGCGGCCGATTTACAGGATAAAACCGCGACTTTGCTTGTATTTGGCGGAACTTAATTGACTCCGTATGTGTTACAACAGAACATCGGCAGAATCTGCGGCGGCAGTTGTGGCTGAGCGTGTGTCCGTATGCCCGCCGTTCCCGAGGACTGAATGGATCGTCAGAAAAAGCTCTTGCTATTCGGCGCCGCCTGGGTTTCCGCCCTGCTGCTCACTTGGTTCTACTACGCCAACGCGGTCGCGCCGCAAGCAGGAGAAGACCTTGCGCATGGTCGTGGCGACGCGCGACATGCCGATCGGTACGCTGCTGAAAAAGAGCGACCTCAAGCTGGTGAACTACCCGGAAAAGGACGTTCCCAAAGGTTCGATCTTCCAGCTCGCCGGAGCGCGAAAATCGCGTGCTGATGGTTCCGCTCAACACCAACGAGCCGGTGCTGCAAGGTAAGCTTTCCGACATGACCACCGTGGAAGGCGTCTCGTCCACCATCGACCGCGGCTACCGCGCGGTCAGCGTGCAGGTCACCGATGTCAGCGGCGTCGCCGGCCTGATCCAGCCCGGCTCGCATGTGGACGTGATCTTCACCCGGCCCGGCTCCATGGCGGAGGCCACCACGTCCACCATCCTGCAAAACGTCAAGGTGATCTCCACGGGGCGCACGCGTCGCGGTCGGGCAGACCCTCGACCCGCGCGCGCCGAAGTCGCCCACCGTCACCCTGATGCTGCTGCCGGAAGATGCGCAGAAACTGGAACTGGCCAAGAACCAGGGCAAGATCAGCCTCTCCCTGCGCAATCCGCTGGATGGCGCGCGGTCTGCCAACACCGAAACCGATCACCACCGAAGTGCTCGACCCGATGATCAGCGCCCGGCTGGCCCGCGCCCGCCGCGGACGGACCACCAACATTGCCCGGGCCAACCTGGAAGATCCCAATGTCTGGCAGGAGTTGACCGGCGAGAAGAAGCCGATGGATCCGGCAAAGGCCGCCGCCGAAGAAGCGGCCCGGCGCAAGAAGGCCGAGCCGGAGAAGCCGCGAATCGTGGTGGATGTTTATCGCGGCGACAAGCACGTCCAGGAATCGTTTCGATGAGCATCTCGGATAGACTGTCGGTGGACTTCTGTGCGCGACGCTGCTCGCCGCCGGCTGCCTGGCGCAGACCAAGCCCGCAAGCGCACGAGGTCACGCTGCTCGAAGGCCGCGGCGAGCTGCTCACTTTCCGCAGGACATCACCAAGGTAGCGGTATCCGAGCCCAAGATCGCCGACGCCGTGGTGATTTCGCCGCGCGAAGTCATGGTCAACGCCAAGGGTCCGGGGCGCGCCACCCTGGTCATCTGGGAGACCGGCGCCGAACCCGCCCGCTACGAGGTGTACGTCACCAAGGACACCACCGAGTGGGACAGCTTCACCAAAGCGATCAACGATAGCTGCCGGCGTGCCGGTGCAGCGTGACGGGCAGCGGCGAAACCATCGTGCTCAGCGGCACGGTGAAGAGCGCCGCCGATGCCAAGCGCCTGGCCGGCATGGCGCAGACGCGCGCCAAGACCGTCATCAACCTGCTGCAATCGCCGCCGCCGCCCGAACCGCGCCAGATTCTGCTGCAGGTGAAGTTCGCCGCCATCGACCGCGTGGCGCTCACCCAGGTCGGCTTCAACCTGTTCAGCACCAACGCCGAAGATGATCGGCGCCAGCAGCACGGAGCAGTTCGCGGCGCCGCGCTTCAGCCAGTTGCAGCCGGCGGCAGGCGCCGGCCAGACGGTGAACTTCTCCGACCTGCTGAACCTCTTCGCCTTCCGTCCCGACCTGAACATCGGCGCCACCATCAAGGCATTGCAGGAACGCAACCTGCTCCAGATTCTGGCCGAGCCGAACCTGATCGCGGTGGAAGGCAAGGAGGCCACGTTCCTGGCCGGCGGCAGCTTCCCGTTCCCCACCATCACCACCACGCCCACCGGCGGCGCCACCGCGCCGGTCATCACCGTGCAGTTCAAGCCCTTCGGCGTGAAGCTGGAATTCACGCCGACGGTGACGCCGCAGGGATCGATCGATCTCAAGGTGGCGCCGGAAGTGAGCGCCTCGATTATCGCCAACGCCGTCACGCTCGAGGGCTTCCTGATTCCGGCGCTCTAGCCAGCGCCGCGCCGAAACCGAAGTCATCCTGAAGGATGGCGAGAGTTTCGCCATCGCGGGGCTGATCGACAACCGCGTGATCGAGACCATTTCGAAGGTTCCGGGACTCGGCGATGTGCCGGTCCTCGGCAAGATCTTCCGCAGCCGCAGCACGCAGAAATCCACGGACGAACTGCTGGTGGTGGTGACGCCGCATTTCGTGAAGCCGCTGAGCGCCGAAGAAAAAGCCAAGCTGCCGGACATGCCCGCCACGTTCCTGCCGGCGGCCATTCCCGCGGAGCGCGAAGAAGGGAAAGGGTGGCAAGAACAGCCAGCCAGAACAACCGGCAAGGACCCAGAATTTGTAGGACCCCGTGGCCAGCAGATACCCAAACAGTAGCAGTCGGGCATCAGGCCGGCGCGGCGTCTGATCGCGGTGCCGCGGTTCCATGTCCCTGCAGCTTGCCGTCATCCTGGTGCCGGTAGTCTTCGGCATGATGGGCTTCGCGCTGGATCTGGGCCGCCTCTATCTGGTGCGCGGCGAACTCAATCAGGCGGCAGCCGCGGCAGCCATCGCGGCAGCCACCCAGTTGATCGGCACCGCGGCTTCGCTCGACCGTCGCCGGTAGCGGTCGGCGACGCAAACCCTCGGCGCTGAACCGGTACAATTTCGGCTCGCTGACGCTCGGGCAGGACACCGGCAACCTGACCAGCACCATCTCCGAACCCGCCTACTTCGCCACCGTGGCAGGCGCTCTCGGCACCGATCCGAACGGCGCGCAGGCCGACGGCACCACCGCGCGCCACGTGCAGATCAGCGTCACGGCCGATGCCCCGCTGCTGTTCTGGAGCTTGCTCTCGGCGGGCGTATCGCGCAAGACTCCGATCGCCGCGCAGGCGCTGGCCGGAGTGAGCGCGCCGCTGTGCACGGCCTGCGGCATCGAGCCGTTCGCCATCGCGGCCAAGGACGCGACCGACCCGGTGAATTTCGGACTCGCCGACCCCACCGACCCGACGCTGCCACCAATTACACGTTCTACTACAACTGCACCGGGACCGCGCCCGCCTTCCTGCCGAACTCGGGACAATTCGCGCCGTATACCATCATCAATCGCTACGACGCCGCGAGCACCACGGTGCCCGACGAGACGCGACCAGCTATTCCGGCTCGGCGCGTCGCGGACTGGCGTCGTCCACCACGCCCAATCCCACCGGCTCGACGATTCCCATGGGATGCGCTCGGCATCGGCGATCCGCTGGAGGCCGTCTGGAGCAGCCCCACTGTTCACCGCCGTGCCGCCCGGCAGTGTGCGGCAGCCCTGCCGCAGGTGGCGCGGAGCCGCGCTGTGCGGCCTGTACTCGCGCGTGGACAATACGACCCTGCCTGCCGCCTGCACCACCGCCGTCACCGATTATTCGGCACTGGCCGCCGCCGCGCCCGTCGGACACGGACCCAGGCGACCACGCAGGACCTCTACACCGCCTACAGCGGCAATGGACGGCGCGTCATCACGGTAGCGGTGGTGGATGCGCTCGCGCCGAATACGGGCACGCCGATGACGGTTCTCGGCTTCCGGCAGTTTCTGTTGCAGCCCAATCCGGACGGCACGCCCTTCAACCCCGCCGACACCAACGGCCGCTTCGTGGCGACCTACATCGGCAGTCCGATGCCCGTCAAGCAGGGCTACATCGACGACCGCTTCGGGCTCGAGCTGTCCGGCTCCGGTGACTTCGGGTCCGGGAAAGGTGGTACTCCACCGATGAGGCGCGGGCGCAGCGGCAGCATGGCGATCGAACTGGCGATGTGGCTGCCGGTGCATATTCCTGCTGATCGGCGGCATCGTCCAGTTCGGCAAGATCACCTACATCTATTACTCGCTGCAGAAGACGATGACCGCCGTGGCGAATTACCTGGCGGTGCAGAACGGGCGTCAATTTCTGCCCGGACGCGAGCGATCCCGCGATCGCCGCGGCCATACAGTTCGGGCTCACCGGGACCACCGACGGCAGCGGCACCCCGACCATCACGGGCCTGAGCGCCGACATGATTACGGTCACCACGCAATGCCTCGACCCGGTGACGCTGACGTCGGGCGATTGCGCGGTGGCCGGCTGCGACACGCCGGTGGGCGCGCAACGGCCGGACTTCATCATGGTTTCGATGCCCGGCGGGTACATCGTGCAGCCGCGGATTCCGTACATCCTGGTGGACCCGATTCCGCTGAAGCCGCAGGCCGTGATGGCGTACGGAGGCGGATCATGAGACGCGGCGGACAAGCGCTCCCTAACGGTCGCGGCTCGGAGTCGGCAAGCGGTCCGGCGTTCCGGCCAGGCGTCCATCGAATTTGCGCTGCTCTATGGCGCGGTGATTCTGCCGCTCACCTTCATGGTGATGTTCGTCAGCGAGATGCTGTGGGTGTGGCACAGCGTGGTGGATTTCACGCGCGACGGCGCCACTTATGCGGCCACCCACTGCTGGATGGGCGATGGCAGCAACGTGACCACTTACATGACCACGCACGTGCCGCGCATGATCGACATGGACAAGTTCCAGAGCGGCGAAGCGGGCCTACAGATCAGCTACTTTTCGCAGGACCCGGCTACGGGGCAGCTGACGCCGTTCGCCTGCGCCTCGGGCGCCGAGTGCAGCGCCAGCTGCATTCCGGACGCCGTCACGGTGAGCGTCACCAGCTATCAGTTCACCAAGGGGCTTTCGACATTTTTCAAACTGCCGCCGGTCACGATACCGCCATTCGCCGCCAGCATGCCGATGCAGAGCGCCGGGTGCGACGAGACGGGAACTGCCTGCCATGAAGACAGAGGGATATCCTGTGTCTAATACAACGCTTGTTGGTCGCCTCGAGCGACGAACATTTCCGCGAAATGGTGCGCGACAACCTGATCAATCTTCCCGAAGCCAAGATCGTCGCCGAATACCAGGAGGTGGCCGCCAACCTCTACATTCGGGTGCTGCAGGACCTGGAGCGCCATCCCGCACGCCGGCCTGATCGTGGACATCTCGGGCGACCCCGAGGGCGCCATCAAGGCGATCGAGAAGGTGAAGCAGGCGGCGCCGGACCTGTTCGTGATGGTGTCGCAACTTCAGCGCCGATGGCGAGACGGTGATCGCAGTGCATGCGCGCCGGCGCCAATGAGTTCCTGCTGCAGCCGCTCAAGCGCACCGAGTTCCGCGATGCCATGGGCCGGCTGGAGCGCGCGCCGCGCCACGGCACCGCCGGCGAAAGCAAGCTGGGCAAGATCTACACCTTCATCGGCACCAAGGGCGGCGTCGGAACCACCACCCTGGCGGTCAACTTCGCCGGCGTGCTGGCGCAGCGCAAGCAGTCTCCACCGTCGCGATCGATCTGGATTGGATCGGCAACGACGTCGCCATGCAACTGGGCGCGTCGCCGCAGTACACGCTGATGGAGGTCGGCGAGAACCTGGAGCGCATGGACCAGGCGCTGTTCGAAGGCTTCGTGACGCGCGATCCGCTGGGCTTCTTCCTGGTGGGTCCGCCCGACGCGCTGGAGCAGCACGGCCACTTCAGCGAGCACATGTTCCGCGAGTTCGCGACGTTCCTGGTGGAGAAGTACGACGCCATCGTGATCGACGGCGGGCGGGATATCTCCGAACGAAGTGGTGATGGCGGCGGCGCAGGTTTCGGCGGCGGTCTTCCTGGTGATCGACCAGGAGTTTCCGTCGATCCGCAATGCGCAGCGCTACATCAGCTTCCTGATGCGCATGGGCTTCAACCAGGACCAGATCAAGGTGGTGGTCAACCGCTACACCAAGAAGATCAACCGCAACCAGGCCAGCCTGGAGCAGATCCAGCAGACGCTGAACCAGCCGGTGTTCTACGGAATTCCCGGCTCGCCGGCGGTGCTGGCATCCATCAACAAGGGCCGGCCGTTCGTGGCCAATCGCGAGCAGGCGGGCGACCTGGACCGGGTCTTCCGCGCCTTCGTGGACAAGGCCACCGGCGGCAGGAGAAGGCCAAAGGCCGCGGAGGCCATGGTGAAGACGGCATAGATCGAGAGGCACACCATGGGTAGCCGAGGCATCGTCCGTCCCGGATCGGGCGCGGATCGCTGGTTCGAGCTGAAGAGCCAGGTCCACCAGAAGCTGCTGAACTCGCTGACGCCGGAGCAGCTCAAGGACCTGAACAAAGACAGCGTCCGCGGGCAGATCGGCACGGTGGTGGAGAAGCTGATGCTCGACGAATCGCTGCCCATGACGCATGGGCGAGCGCGAGAGGCTGATCGAGGAGATTCTGGACGAGGTGTTCGGCCTGGGCCCGCTGGAGCCGCTGCTCAAGGACCCCATCGATCAGCGACATCATGGTCAACGGCTTCGACAACGTGTACGTGGAACGCGCCGGCCGCGTGGTGGAGACGAACATCCGCTTCAAGGACCACGCGCACGTGCGCATGATCATCGAGCGCATCGTCAGCGCGATCGGCCGCCGCATCGACGATTCGTCGCCGATCGTGGACGCGCGCCTGGCCGACGGCTCGCGCGTCTGCGCGGTGATTCCGCCGCTCTCGCTGATCGGCCCGGTGATGTCCATCCGCCGCTACGGCAAGAAGGTGCTCTCCACCGAGGACCTGCTCAAGAACGAGACCTTCACCACCGGCATGCTGGATTTCCTGAGCGGCTGCGTGGAGGCGCGCTTGAACATCGTGATCTCGGGCGGTTCGGGCTCCGGCAAGACCACCATGCTGAATACGCTCTCCCGCTTCATCCCGGAGGAAGAGCGCATCGTCACCATCGAAGATACCGCCGAACTGCAATCTGCAGCAGGGCCACGTGGTGCGCCTGGAAACGCGCCCGACGAACATCGAAGGCGCCGGCGCCATCACGCAGCGCGACCTGGTGATCAATACCCTGCGTATGCGGCCCGACCGCATCATCGTCGGCGAATCGCGCGGCGCCGAAGCGCTGGACATGCTGCAGGCCATGAACACGGGTCACGACGGCTCCATGACCACGGTGCACGCCAACTCGCCGCGCGACGCCTTCTCGCGCCTGGAGACCATGGTCATGATGGCCAGCCAGCACGTGCCGGATAAGGTGATCCGGCAGCAACTGGCCAGCGCCATCAACATTGTGGTGCACTGCGCTCGCCTGAGCGACGGCACGCGCAAGGTGACGGGCATCGCCGAAGTGGTGGGCGTGGAGAACGACCAGGTGGAGATGCAGGACATCTTCGAGTTCGAGCGCACCGGCATCAGCCCGCGCGGCAAGGTGCTGGGCAGCTTCCGCGCCAGCGGCAATACGCCGATCTGCCTGGAGCGGCTGAAGGCGTACGGCATCCATCTGCCGGCATCCATTTTCCACGAAGACGCACGAGGTGAAGGAGAAGTAGATGGGCGCACTGGGCTTCTTCCTGATTACCGGCGTGCTCTTCTCGCGTCGCGCTGTACGCGGCGGGATATTACGTCTGGAGCGTGCCGGAGCAGGAGGCCGCGGAGCGGCTGGGCAGCCGCCTGCGCGAACTGCGCGCGCACATGCGCAGCCGCGCCAGAAGGCCGCCGGAACTGCTGCGCACGCGAGCATCGCGGACAGTTCGCGTTCCTGGGCGATCTGGTGACCTGGGTGGGCGTGCTGCGCCGCCTGCAGGACCATCATCGAGCAGGCCAACCTGAAGTACCGCGCGGCCGACGTCTTCGGGCTCAGCGTGGCGCTCGCGGTGTGCTGCTTTCTGCTGTTCGACGCTGTTCGGCATGACTGTTCTTCCTGCGGCTGCTGTTCGCGGTGATCGCTGGGCTTCGCGCCGGTGGTCTACATTCTGCAGGTCGCGATCGCGGCGGCTGCAGCAAGTTCGAAGAGATGCTGCCGGACGCCATCGACCTGTTCACCCGCACCATGCGCGCCGGCCACAACATCCACAGCGGCCTGGAGACCATCGCCACGGAGACCAGCGATCCGGTGCGGATGGAGTTCAAGAAGCTGATGGAGGAGCTGGCGCTGGGCTCGCAGGTGGAGCCGGCGCTGCACAGCCTGGGCAAGCGCGTGCCGCTGCATCGATCTGAAGTTCTTCATCACCGGCCTGATCCTGCAGCGGCAGACCGGCGCCAATATGGTGAGCGTGCTGGAGAACCTCTCCACCCTGGTGCGCGAGCGCCTGAATATGGCGGCCAAGATGAAGGCGCACACCGCGCAGCAGCGCTTTTCCGCCGGCCTGCTGTGCTGCCTGCCGCTGGTGGTGGGCCTGGGCTTCTGGATCCTGAAGCCGGAGTACATGCGGCTGCTGTGGACCGACCCGGTGGGCAGCAAATTCTTCACCTACGCGATCATCTCGGAGATCGTGGGCATTCTGGTGATCCGCAAGATCGCCAACATCAGGGTATGAGGATGCGCGATGCTGATCGTGACCAGCCTGCTGTTCTTCCTGCTCGCCGGCGCCACCCTGAGCCTGCTGCTGTGGACCGGCATGCGAGCTTTTCCGCGACGCAGGAAGACCCGCTGGGCGACCGGCTGGAGGAGCTGCAGTCGCAGGCCATGGTGGTGGCGGCGCGCGCCACGCGGCGCAAAGATCGGCGGCGGGGTCTGGACCGGTTCCTGTACCTGGTCGAGCGTGGTGCCGGGCGGCGAAGACTGGATGAACGGCACCGAGAAACTGCTGGCCCAGGCGGGCATTCGCCGCAAGAGCGCGCTGGCGCTGTACTGCATTCTTCAATGCTGCTGTTCGTGTTCGCTGCTGGCGGCGGGCACGGTGTATCTGCAGCGCGACAATCCCAACGGGCCGGGTTCGCTGATCGGCGGCCTGGCGGCCGCGTTCCTGCTGGGCTTCATCTGCTGCCCAAGCAGGTGCTGTACCGGCTGGTGAAGCGCTATCGCGCGCAAACTGCAGGAGGCGCTGCCGGACACGGTGGATCTGCTGGGCATCGTGCTCGGCACCGGCCTGGCGCTCGACCAGGCGATGATGCGGGTCAGCGAGGAGATGCAGTACATCTATCCCGGAACTGGCCAACGAATTCGCCACGGTGGTGATGCAGGTGCGCGCCGGCCAGGAGCGCGGCAAGAGCTTCAAGCAGTTCGTGCGGCGCACCGGCATCGAGGACATCAAGATCGCTGGCGGCGATGATCATCCAGAGCGAGAAGTTCGGCACCAGCCTGGCGCAGGCGCTGAAGGTCTATGCCGACGCGCTGCGCACGCGGCGCCGCCTGCGCGCGGAAGCGGCGGTGGGCAAGGCGGGCATCAAGATGCTGTTCCCGATCGTGGTGTTCATTCTGCCGGTGCTGTTCGTGATCACGCTGGTGCCGGGCATGCTGAGCGTGCTGAAAGATCTGAAGCTGCTGGGCGGCGGACGGTGAGCCACGCCGCTCGCGAAGTACCGTACAGGAATGCTGTACAATACCAATTGGGTACCTCATGCCGAGTGAAACGACTTACACCAGCCTCCGTGAAAATCTGGCGAGCGTTCTCGATCAGGTGGTGGACCAGCAGGAAACCGTGATCGTCCGGCGGCGGGGAGCGCGCGACGTCGCCCTTCTTCCAGCCGCCGAACTCGACAGTCTCATGGAGACTGCGCACTTGTTGCGATCGCCACGCAACGCCCGGCGTCTCCAAGCGGCATTACGACGTGCGGAGAAAGGGCGAACCAAGCCTGGAACGGCCGCTGGACTGCGTCGAGAGATGTTGGGTGAAGCGAAATCCTAGGCGGGTCGCTGTCTTTCAACCTGAGTTTCGGGAGGACCTCCGCTTTTGGGTCAAGACCGAGCGCAGCACCGCGATCAGAGTACTGGATCTCGTCGAGGCAGTGATGCAGGATCCATTCCAAGGGCTGGGAAAGCCTGAGCCTCTCAGATATTTGCTGGCAGGCTGTTGGTCGCGTCGTGTTACCCAGGAACACCGGCTGGTGTATCGTGTCACGGATGAAGCCATTGACTTCCTCCAGGCTCGATACCATTACTAATGCAGAATCTCCCGGGTGCGGCCCTCCCCGAGCGAATGGCTCCCATAAATCAGCTGCACGTAAGATTTCGCTAAACGCTACCCGACCTGCAGGAATGGTTCTATTTCGTACAACGGTACTTCTAACGCAGGTTTAAACACGGAAGTGATCCCGTGAATATCTTTTATTTGATTCTGGCCATTTTCGGTTTTGCTTCCGCGCTGCTGATCCTGCTTCTGACGTTCTTCGAACCCGGATTGCCGTACCGACTGCCGGAAGCCGTCGAGCTTGCACCCGATTCAGCCGAATTTGCGACACCTGCTGGCGGTAATAGCCGACGCTCACCTTTATCGCGATACCGTGTTCGAGGTCCTCACCAATGGCGATCTATTCTACGAAGCCGAGTTGGAAAGCCATCCATTCCGCACGCACCTACATCTGCATGGAAGCGTACATCTTCCAAAAGGGCGAGATCGCGCGCCGCTTCATTGAAGCTCTTACGGACCGGGCTCGCGCCGGGGTCGACGTTCGGCTTGTTCTGGACGCGGTGGGCAGCTTCAATACCTGGCGAAGTACCTTCCGCGAGTTGATCACCGCCGGAGGCCACGTCTGCTGGTATAACCCGCTGCGTTGGTACAACTTCGCCCGCTATAACAACCGGACGCATCGCGAAATGCTGATCGTGGATGGTACCACTGCATTCATCGGCGGCGCCGGCGTGGCGGACCACTGGTACAAATCTCGAGGTCGGAAGAATCGCTGGCGTGACACCATGGTGAAGGTGCGGGGACAGGCAGTGGACAGCCTCCAGGCCATGTTCATAGAGAATTGGCTGGAATCATCCGGTGAGTTGCTCGCCAATTGTAGTTATTATCCGGCGAAGAAGACGAACGGCAGCGGCAGGGCGATGGTAGTCAACAGTACGCCGTCTTGCGGACGGTCCACCCGTGCCCGCATGTTGTTCCAGATCTTGATCGCAACCGCCAGGCGGCGGATCCAAATCACGACGCCGTATTTTCTGCCGGACTGGGGCGTGCGGCGCGCGTTAATCGATGCGCTGGCTCGTGGTGTGGAAATCCAAATTCTGGTGCCGGGCAAACACAGCGACCACCTGCTCACGCGCCGCGCAAGCCGGCGCCTTTACGGCTCTCTGCTGCGAAACGGCGCGCAGATCTACGAGTACCAGCCATCCATGATCCATACCAAATCGGTGGTGGTAGACGGTCTCTGGAGTGTAGTCGGCTCGACGAACTTTGACTCGCGATCGTTCGGGATCAACGACGAGGTGAATGTCGCCGCATTCGATGAGGGACTGGCCGCCCGTCTCAAGGAAGACTTCCACGCTGACCTCAGTGTTTCACACCGAATCACCTACGAAGAGTGGAGCCATCGTCCAGCTATGGAACGCGCGAATGAGTGGCTGGGCTGGTTAATCGAGAGGCAGCAGTAGTGGCTCTTCGCGTAGTCACGTACAACGTGCATAAGTGCCGCGGGTTGGACCGGCGTACGACGGCGATCCGAATCGCCGAGGTATTGCGGGAGATTCAGCCGGATATCGTGGCGCTCCAGGAAGTTCTGGAACACCAGGCCGAAGCCATCGCGCGTGAACTGGCGCTGACCTTTGTGATGGGTGAGAATCGAAAACACCTGGGATACGCGTACGGTAATGCCGTGCTGAGCCGATTTCCTATTCGCGCAAGCGGGAATTACGATCTATCGGTTCAGGGCCGCGAGTCGCGCGGTTGCTTGCGGGCTGATATCGTCTTGCCGGGTTCTGCGGTGCTTCACGTCTTTAATGTGCACTTGGGCACATCTTTTTTCGAGCGCCGCCTGCAAGCCCGCCGTCTCGTGGCAGCCGATTTGCTGACCGACCTCAGCCTCGAACGCCCGCGTCTGGTCCTGGGCGATTTCAACGAATGGACGAGCGGGCTCGCTACCCGCCTGCTGCAGTCTCATATGCAGAGCGCCGACATCCGGACGCATTTGCAGCGCTCGCGCACATACCCCGGAATGTTGCCCTTGCTCCATCTGGACCACATTTATTTCGACCCGGAATTGAAGCTCGAGAAGCTAACCCTATGTCGCACGCGAAAGGCGATCGTCGCATCGGACCATCTGCCACTCGCGGCCGAATTCACCGTCGCATGAGCAGAGCGGCAGAGAGAAAGCAGTGCCGCCCCCCGGCGAAACATTGACGTGCTAGTTTGGGACGATGCTGATGCTGCTGCCTCTTGCCAGCCTTTTATTGCTCCAAATTCAAGGCAGGGACGCTGCGCTGGCGGCGCGAATTCAACGACTGGTCCACGATGCCCTGACCACCCAGGATGACAAGC
The DNA here is from genome assembly GCA_963792055.1 of uncultured Solibacteraceae bacterium. Classification (GTDB taxonomy): domain Bacteria; phylum Acidobacteriota; class Terriglobia; order Bryobacterales; family Bryobacteraceae; genus Solibacter. Next base: position 364,449 of record CAWBUV010000017.1, read on the forward strand.
AGGAAGCAGCGGCAGACGCGGAAGTGAAAGCGATCTACCGCCGGTACGGACTCCCGGGCATTTCAGCCGTCGGCGACGAAGCAGCGTACGCATTTGTCGTGCTGACCTGTTCTTCCGATTCGCCCAAGTTTCAAATGCAGGTGCTACAAAAAGCGGCCGACGGGGCGAAGCGTGGTGAAATTCCGGCCGATGCGGCGAGCTATTGTGCGGCACACGTGCGGCAGGAGACGACCAAGGCGGAGGTAAAGCGCCGCGCGCGCGCAAATCCGGCACTGCGCGATGAGATCGAGCGGCTCTTCAAGACCGATCAGGCCGTCCGCGAGAAGAGTGGATTCGACATGGAGAAGATGGAGCGGACCGATCGCGAGCGGGCGCCCGCACTGGAAGCGATCTTCGCGAAGTACGGAGTGCCAACCTACCGCATGGTGGGTCCGCAGGCTGCGTCGGATTTCGTCACCATGATTCAGCACCAGTCGCCGGAATTCCGCCAGAAGGTGCTGCCGAAGTTAAAGGCCAACGTGGATGCGGGAGAGGCCGATCCGGGATCCTATGCGACGGTGTACGACCGTGCGCAGACCGATGCGGGAAAGAAGCAAATGTACGGTCAGAATCTCATCTGCGACGCCGAGCATCCGAAACTGCACACCGGACCCATTGAAGATGAGGCGCACGTCAATCAGAGGCGCGCAGAAATTGGACTGATGCGCCTGGAGTTGTACTCGCAGTTCGTGGTGGCGATATCGCCGGATGTATGCCCTGCCGCGCCCGCGGCCGCGAAATAGGCGCTAATACTTCGGCACGCTGGGGTCGACCTGATCGCTCCAGGCCAGGATGCCGCCCTTCATGTTGCGCACGTGTTGGAAGCCGGCCGCCTTCAGGATGCCGCAGGCGCGCGCGCTGCGCATGCCGCTCTTGCAGTGGATCACGATGTCGGCTTCGGGATCGAATTCGTCCAGGCGCTTGCCGACTTCGCCGAGCGGAATCAGTTTGGCCGCCCGGGATATTGCAGATCTGGTATTCGTGCGGTTCGCGCACGTCGATCAGCACGAAGTTGTCGCCGCGATCCAGCTTCTCTTTCACTTCGGTTACTTCGATTTCGCCTTCGGTCACCTTGGCCTCCTGCTTCGGGGCTTCGTGGCTGCTGCGGCACGCCGCAGAATTGATGGTAATCGATCAGCTTGGTGATTGTCCGATGGTCGCCGCAGATCGGGCACTCGGGATTCTTGCGCAGCTTCAGTTCGCGGAAGCGCATGCCCAGCGCGTCGAACAGCAGCAGGCGTCCGACCAGCGGCTCGCCGATGCCCGAGAATCAGCTTCACCGCTTCGGTGGCCTGGATCAGGCCGATGGTGCCGGGCAGAATGCCGAGCACGCCGCCTTCGGCGCAACTCGGCACCAGTCCGGGAGGCGGCGGTTCGGGATAGAGGCAGCGATAGCAGGGGCCGCCCTCGTAGGCGAAGACCGTGGCCTGGCCTTCGAAGCGGAAGATGGAGCCGTAGACGTTGGGCTTGCCGAGCAGCACGCAGGCGTCGTTGACCAGGTAGCGGGTGGGGAAATTGTCGGTGCCGTCCACCACCAGGTCGTAGTCCTTGAGGATCTCGAGCGCGTTCTCGCTGGAGAGCGCGACTTCGTGTTTGACAATCTCGACGTTCGGATTGAGCGCCTGCATCTTCTCCGCGGCGGAATCGATTTTGTTGCGGCCCACGTCCTTGGTGAAGTGGATCACCTGGCGCTGCAGGTTGGTGAAATCGACCACGTCGAAATCCACCAGGCCGATCTTGCCGATGCCGGCCGCGGCCAGATAGAGGCCGAGCGGCGCGCCGAGCCCGCCGGTGCCCACCAGCAGGACTTTGGCGGCCTTCAGCTTCAGCTGGCCTTCCATGCCCACTTCGGGGACGATCAGGTGGCGCGAGTAGCGGAGAATTTCGTCTTTCGAAAGCGTCAATGCGTTGCTCCGGGACTGCCTCCGGCGATGGAGGGCACCAGCGAGAGCGTGTCGGCGTCGGCGGCCGGGGTGGCGTCCTTGCCGAGGTAGCGGATGTCCTCGTCGTTCAGATAGACGTTGATGAAGCTGCGCAGCTTGCCTTCATCGTTGAAGATCTGCTTGCGCAGGTCGGGAAACTGCGGCGGTCAGCGCGGCGAGCACTTCGCCCACGGTGGCGCCGGGGACGGTGACGGAATCCTGCTTCGCGGTGAATTGACGCAGCGGCGTCGGAATCAATACTTTGGCCATATCAGTAGATCAGCTCCTCTTTTGGCGCTTCGGTTTGATCGAAGTTGGGCAGAAAGCTATTGGCGTGGTCGAAACTCGCCCTTTTGAATCGACAGGACGACGAAGGAATACCACGGGCAGGAATTCTGCAAATCGGTGGTCGGAAAAATAGGCGTCGCAATCGGGATGCGAGTGGTAGATCCCGATGAGGTCCATGTGGCGTTCGCGGGCGGCCTTGTCGGCGGCCAGCAGGTCTTCGGGGCGAAGCTCGTAGCGGGCGGCCTGCGCGCCTTCGAAGGCGTTTTGCAGCGCGATGGCCTCGCGCACCAGTCTTGGTCTCGCCATCGGTAGAGCCCAGCATGGCGCCGCAGCACTCGTTCGGATAGCTGGCGCGGGCGTGGGCCACCATGGCGGCCCAGGGTTCGGATTCGATGCGGATCATTCCTGGTCCCAGAAGTTTTCGCTGAGGTACTTTTCGGCGCTGTCGCAGAGAATGGTGACGATGGTGGCGGACTCGCCGCGGGCCGCGATTTCGCGGGCCAGCAGGGTAGCGGCGTAGCACGTTGCAGCCCGAGGAAATGCCCACCAGCAGGCCCTCTTCGCGGGCCAGGCGGCGCACCATGCGGTAGGCGTCCTCGGTCTCGATCCACAGGTTGCCGTCGGCCATGGTGTCGTCATAGAAACCGGGGCGGATGGCGGTGGGCATGTGCTTGAGGCCTTCCAGCCCGTGGAAGCCGCTGGAGGGCTGCGCGGAGTAGCACTTCACTTCCGGCAGGTCGCGGCGCAGGCGGCGGGTGACGCCGGTAAAGGTTCCGCTGGTGCCCATGGCGGCGACGAAGTGGGTCAGCGCGCCGTTGGTCTGGTGGATGATCTCCGGGCCGGTGCCTTCGAAATGCGCCTTCCAGTTGGCCGGATTGTTGTACTGGTCCGGATAGAAATAGCGGTCGGGATCTTCCATGTAGATCTGGCGGACCATGCGTATGGCGCCGTCGGAGCTCTCGTTCGGGATCGCTGAAGACGCGTCTCGGCGCCGTAGGCTTTCAGGATGCGCTTGCGCTCCTCGCTGGCGTTGCCGGGGAGCACCAGCTTGACCTTGTACCCGCGGTTGGCGCCGATCATGGCGTAGGCGATGCCGGTATTGCCGCTGGTGGAATCGAGAATGGTCCGGTTGTGGTTCAGTTTGCCGGAGCGCTCGCCATCCAGCACCATGTTCAGCGGCGGCGCGGTCTTTCACGCTGCCGCCGGGGTTGAAATACTCGGCCTTGGCGAAGATCTCGATGCCGGGGAATTCGCGCTGGAATCTTCTCCAGGCGCAGCAGCGGCGTATTGCCGATGGTCGCGAGCAAAGGCTCGGCTTCGGTGCGCGCAAGACGGGGAATAGGGAAAGCGTTGGCCATAGCCACCTATTCGATTCAGATGCCAGGCTGGCAGGATGCGGATATTGTATGCTCCTGGAACCAAAGGGAGTTACTGCATTCTGAGTCTTCCCGATTATACCGATCACCCTAATCTCTGTCAACAAAGGGGGGAACCAGAGCGTTTGCTCCGGTTGGCAGGGCGTGGCACAATCGTTCCCATGTCTCGAACCCTCCCGGTGAGTCTGCTTGCCCTCACTCTCGCCTGCTGCGCAATGGCGCAGGCGCCCGCCAGCGGTAAGCGCGTGCGCCGCCTGTTGATCCACAACGCCATGGTGGTGGACGGCAACGGGACTCCGGCGAGCGGTCCGAAGGATATCGTGATCGAGAACAATACTGATCACCGATGTGATCCCGCTGGACCCGGTGGCCTCCGCGCGTGGATCGCGGGGAGGGGCGCAGGCCGACGCGGTGATCGACGCCACCGGCAAGTACGTGCTGCCCGGGCTGATCAACGCGCACGCGCACCTGCAGGAGGAGCGCGGCGGCAAGCCGCAGCCGCTCGAGTACGAACTGAATATCTGGCTGGCGTGCGGCATCACCACCATCCGCGACGTGGGCAGCGACACGAAGCGGGCGCTCGAGATCCGCAAGCAGAGCGCCGAGGGCGAAATCGCGGCGCCGCGCATTTTCGTCTATCCGATGTTCGGCCGCGCGCGCAGTGCCGCGGAAGCGCGCGCCCGGGTGCAGTCGCTGAAGGAGCAGGGCGCGGACGGCATCAAGATTCTGGGCATCGATCGCGACATCATGGCGGCGATGGAGGACGAGGCCCACAAGCTGGGGCTGCGCATCGCGCATCACGCCGGGCGTGGAAGAGACCAACGCCTGGGACGACATCAGGTTCGGCACCACCAGCATCGAGCACTGGTACGGCATTCCCGACGCGGCCATCGAGAGCGGCGTGCAGAACTTTCCCGCCGAGCTACAACTACAACAACGAGACCGACCGCTTCCGCTATGCCGGCCACCTCTGGCGCGAGGCCAATCCGGAGCGGCTCGGCAAGGTGCTGGACGGCATGGTGCAGGCGCACGTGGCGTGGGTGCCGACGCTCGACATCTACGAGGCCAGCCGCGACCTGCAGCGCGCGCAGAACCAGCCCTGGTTCGCCGAATACCTGCATCCCGACGCTGGCGGAGTATTTCAAGCCGAACCCCGCCAACCACGGCTCGTACTTTCATCGGCTGGACCTCCACCGACGAGACGTACTGGAAGGAGAACTACCGCCTCTGGATGGCGGCGCTGCGCGAGTTCGACCGGCTGCGGCGGCCTGATCGGCATGGGCGACGATGCCGGCTTCATCTACCAGATGTACGGCTTCGGGCTGATCCGCAGCATGGAGCTGCACCAGGAGGCGGGCTTCCACCCCCTCAAGATCATCCAGCAGGCCACCGGCAACAACGCGAAGATCCTGGGCCAGGAGGAGAAGCTGGGCCGCGTGCGCGCCGGCTTCGCGGCGGACCTGATCGTGGTCAACGGCAATCCGCTGGAGAATCTGAAGGTGCTTTACCCGACGGGGACGGAAGAGATTCGCGACGGCAAGCAGGTGCACGGCGGCGGCGTGGAGTGGACCATCAAGGACGGCATTCCGTATCACGCGCCGGCGCTGATGGCGCGGGTGAAGGAGATCGTGGCGCAGGCGCGGAAGAAGTGAGGGGGTTATCAGGAAGCGCGGCGATATCGCTTGACGTCGATCCGTTCCTGGGGGAGTTGTGCAAGGTCAAAATTGACTTGCAGGCGTAGCCACATTTCCGGGCTCCCGCCGAACGCCTTCGAAAGCCTCACGGCCATCTCCGGAGAAATGCCGGCTTTGCCGTTCACAAGATTGTTTAGCGCCTGACGGGTTACGCCGAGAGCCTTGGCGGCTTCGGTGATCGTGAGCCCCAATGGCTCCACGCAATCCTGTCTGACAATGCGTCCCGGATGAGGTGGGTTCTTCATTGGCACGATAAGCCTCCTAATGATAGTCCGTCAGATCGACATCGAACACACTACCTTTTTCGATGCGAAATGTGACCCGCCAATTGCCGCTGACTGTCACAGACCAGAGTCCTCTCAGTTCGCCTTTCAAACGGTGCAAACGGTATCCCGGGAGATCCAAGTCCGCCGCGCTCGCCGCGGCATCGAGGACCGATAAAACGTTTTCCAGGCGTTCCCTTAACGCCGCACTGACCCGACTCGGATCACCTTCCCACAGCCGTTTCAAGCTTCGGTGCCGAAAGGACCGAATCACAGGCTCTAGTGTACTCTGACAAGTGTCGCTTGTCAACCTAATGGCGCGCGTGAAGGAACTGGTGGCGCAGGCGCGGAAGAAGTAAGCGCCCGCCCGTCGAAGCCCACCCAGCACCGGCCCTCGAAATCGTAGAGCTTGCAGATTTTCAAATGGCGGAAGAATGTGGCGGGCGTCCAACGGTAGATTACCAGCCGCGCACCCGAATCCTCGACCACACGCTGCGCGTCGCGCAGGCGATAGAGCGGAATCGTGACGTCCAGGTGATGCGCGGTGTGCTGCATGATGAAGTGCAGCAGTCCGTCAAACGGAACCGGCAGGATCACGTGGACCGTGCACGCCACCTGTGCGCCCGCCGCGCGCCAGGCGGGCTCGTCGTTGAACCAGGGCACATCCGGGTGCGTGTGATGTTCGAAGATGGCCCAGCCCATCAACCAGTTCCAACAGACAAGCGGCCAGACCACGCCCACCAGCCAGGGCCGCCATCCGAGCGTGATCGCGTACGCGGATAGCACGGTGCCGTACGCGGCGCAGAGGCAGCAATCACCCCAATGGCGGCTGGCTGCGGGGAAAGAACAGGTGACGCCACCAGATTTCGCGCGCGTAGTAGAGCGCCACTCCGGGAGCGGTACGGTACACGCGTTCCAGCCACCGCCGCCAGCGCGGAAGCTGGTCGAATTCCGCCTTTGAGAATGGTACCCAGACATAATCTAGCGGCTTCAGGTTGGTGTAGACGTGGTGTGTCTGATTGTGGCCTAGTTCCCAGGTGCGAAACGGAGTCAGAGAAGGCAGGAACGCCACGCGTCCAATCCACGCGTTGAGTCGGCGGCCGGCGGTGAAGCTTCCATGACACGCATCGTGGCCCACCACGAAGAGCATGGCGATGCAGGCGCCTTGGACGAGTCCGAAACACCAGCCCCGCCAACTGTCCGCAAAGCGCAGCGCCCCGTACAAGCAACCGGAATATAAAAGGAGGTCCGCCGCAAAAATCGCCAGCGCGAGCCGGGTGGACTTCCCGCGCTTCGCACGCAGATGGGTGCGTAGGTTCCGCTCGCCGATTGCAGATTCCGCCGTCATCACTTCCCTAAGCGGGAGCCGCGGGAGAAATGGGACATGGCGCGCAGCCGCAAAACTGCCTGTCCCACTTCTGCCGTGTTTCCCGCTTTAACAACAGAAAGCAGGAAGATTTCATGACCGCAGATAACCCGCAACGCGTCGTAGTGACCGGCCTGGGAGTACTGGCACCCAACGCGCACGGCATCGCCGCTTTTGAACGCGCCCTGCGCGACGGACGCTCGGGAATTCGCTTTCGTCCCGAACTCGCCGATCTCGGTTTTGGCTGCCAGGTGGCGGGCGTGCCCGAGGATCTCGATGGCCTGCGCGACCGCTACTTTGATCCCGCGGTCCAACTCGGCATGGATCGGTATACCGTCATGGGCTGCATCGCGGGCCTGGACTGTTGGCAAGATGCCGGCCTCGCCATCGATCCGGACTCAACCGACTGGGAGACATCGATCGTCTTCGGCTCCGGTATTGGCGGATTGGAAACCGCCGGCAAAGTGCTCGTGCCGATGACCGATTCCGCGCGCGTGCGACGTTTGGGCAGCACGGTGCCGGAGCGCGTGATGTCCAGCGCCGTGAGCGCCCGGCTGGGCGGCTTACTGGGCGCCGGTGGGCAGGTGACCAGCAACAGCAGCGCGTGCAGCACGTCTACGGAGTCCATCATCAATGGATATTGGATGATCCGCGAAGGCCGCGCCGCGCGGGTGCTGGCCGGAGGCTGCGAAGGCGACTCACCGTATATCTGGGCGGGCTTCGATGGTATGCGCGTGCTCAGCCGGAACTTCAATCGCGCTCCGGAACAGGCGTCGCGCCCGCTCAGCGCGACGGCCGGCGGATTCGTCCCGGCGTCCGGCGCGGGCGCGGTGCTGCTCGAAAGCCTGGAAAGCGCGCGCCGGCGCGGCGCTCCCATTTACGCGGAGGTATGCGGCGCCGCCGTCAATTGCGGTGGCCAGCGCAACGGCGGCACCATGACCGCGGGCAATCCCGAAGGTGTGCGGCGCTGCATTCATTCGGCAATCGAATCATCCGGCATCGCGCCCACCGAAATCGATCTCATTTCCGGCCATCTCACCGCCACGCAGGGCGATTGCATCGAAGTCCGCAACTGGCGGTGCGCACTCGGCCTGCCGCCGGAGCGTTTTCCGTTCCTGACCGCGCCGAAATCGCTGATTGGCCACGCGCTCGGCGCGGCGGGCGCGATCGAGTGTGTCGCCTGTATCCTACAACTGCAGCGCAACTTCATCCATCCGTCGCTCAATTGCGAGGACCTCCATCCCGAGCTCGAATGGTGCGACAAATTCATCCCACGGGTCTGCGTCGACCGTGAGATTCATGTGGTTGCCAAGGCGTCGTTCGGTTTCGGCGATGTCAATTCCTGCATTCTATTTCGCAAATTCCATTCGTAAAGGAGAACATCACCATGTACAACTCTCAACAGACTATTGCATCGGCGCTGGAGGAGATCGTGCGCCGGTACGCTCCCAAGAATCGCGCGGCGGTTCCCTTGACGCCGCAACACCCGCCTGACGGACGAGGCCGGGATCGATTCGCCACGGATGATCGACATCGTGCTGGGCGTAGAAGACCACTTCGGAATCACAGTGGAAGACGAGGACATACAGCGCGTCAAAACCTTCGGGCAACTGGTTGCCGTAGTAAGCAGCGCAAGTCCGAGGCAGCGTAAGCTATGCGCGCGCTGCTGGATCAGACACTCGCCGAACTGAACGGCGCGGCTCCCGTGGATCGGCCATTGGCCGGCTTGCGGGCGAACTCCATCGAATGCGTGCGGCCATGCCCTCACACGCGTGGCGTCAATGGGCGGAGTTGCAGGTGCGCGCGCACGACGTCTACCCGGTGCTGCTGGAAGACCCATTCGTACGCCACTCCGCCGAGCAACCGAGAGGGTATCCCGGTGATGCCGAACTGCTCGACTATATTTACGAGAGCGGCAATATTCGTCCCGCAATCGAGGGTGCGAGCGATTTGGGCCGCCGGCTCTACGACTACACCCACACCGCGCCCGCGCCCGCGGCGGTGCGACACCGGTTGGAACTCGCGACCGCGGAAATCGACCGCCTGGCGGGGCAAGGTGGACGTCCGCACGTCTTGTCGATCGCCTGCGGCCACCTGCGCGAAGCGCCGGCGCTCGAATCCCTGCGTGCGGGTACGCTGGGCCGCTTTGTGGCACTCGATCAGGATCCGTTATCGCTCGAACTGGTGCGGCGCGAGTGGGGACATCGCGGTGTGGAGGTCCGCGAGGGCTCCGCTCTCGGGTTGATCCGCAACGGGCGGGAGGAGTTGGGCAGGTTCGACTTCATTTACGCACTCGGTTTGTACGATTACCTGAGCGATGAAGCGGGTCGCCGGCTGCTGGCCAGAGCGGTCGATATGCTGAAGCCCAGCGGCAAGGTCTGGATCGCCAACTTCGTCGAAAATCTCTGGTCGTCCGCGTACATGGAGGCAGTGATGGACTGGTGGTTGGTGTACCGGTCGCAGGAGCATCTCTCCACGATGGCGGACTATGTCGATCGCGCCAAGATCGCTTCCCGCCGCATGTTCTTCGAGCCCGCGAGAAACGTGGCGATTCTCGAACTGGTGAGAAACTGACTGCACTGGGAAAACAAAAAGGGCGGGAACGCGTTGCCGCTTCCCGCCTTTTATTGATTTGAAGAAAGTGACAGGCCAGGAGGCCTGTCCTACTAAAACGTGTACAGCAGCGTGCCGGCCGGGGGCTCCACCGGACCGCCAGCGGTGACCGCCGCTTCGCCTTCCGCATTCAGCACGCGGTAGTAAATCCCGGTATCGCCGAGATAGACTTCCAGGTCCGCCGGACGCGGCAGCGTACCCTGAATCAGAGCTTCGCTGAGCGGGTCTTCGATGTACTTCTGTAGCGCTCGCCGCAGGGGACGCGCGCCGTAACTGCGGTCGGCGCAGGTCTTCTCCAGCAGGTACTTCGCGGCCTCCGGAGTCAGGCGGATCTTCACCTGCTTGGCCACCAGATTCACGTTCACCTGGTTCACCAACAGGTCGATGATCTTGATCAGATCGTCGTCGGTCAGCGACGTGAACAGAATGACTTCGTCGAGGCGGTTGAGGAATTCGGGATTGAACGCCTTCTTGACCTCGCTGCGCACCATGTCCTCGACCTTGGTCGAGCCGGCTTCGCCCGCCGGGATCGAGAAGCCCAGGTTGCCGCGCTTTTCCAGGAAGCGCGCGCCCAGGTTGCTGGTCATGATGATGATGGTGTTCTTGAAATCGACCTGGTTGCCGAGTCCGTCGGTCAACTGGCCGTCTTCAAACACCTGGAGCAGGATGTTGTAAATGTCCGGGTGCGCCTTCTCGATTTCATCCAGCAGGATGATCGAGTACGGATTGCGCTTGACGCGTTCGGTCAGCTGGCCGCCCTCTTCGTAGCCCACGTATCCGGGAGGCGAACCGATCAGCTTGCGAAACCGAGTGCTTCTCCATGTACTCCGACATGTCGAAGCGCACCAGGCTCTTTTCGCTGCCGAACAGGAAGCCGGCCAGGGCGCGCGCCACTTCGGTTTTGCCGACGCCGGTGGGGCCCAGGAACAGGAAGCTGCCGGCGGGACGATTGCTGGCTTTCAGACCCGGCGCGTGAACGGCGGATGGCTCGCGCCAGCGCGGAAATCGCTTTCTCCTGGCTGACCACGCGCTTGTGCAGTTCTTCTTCGATGCGCAGCAGCTTGGCGATCTCTTCTTCCTTGATCGACGTCATGGGGACGCCGGTCCAGCGCGCCACCACGTCTTCGATATCGTCCTTGGTCACGCAGCCGGTGGAAGAATCGTCGAGGTTGTATTTCTCGCGGAGCTGCCGCATGTTCTCGCGCTCTTTGCGTTCTTCATCGCTGTAGAAGCGCGCCTTCTCGAATTCGTGATTGGCGATCGCGTTCTCCATGCGGTGCACGATGAACTTGATGCGCTTCTGGATGTCGGCGAGATCGGCCGGCAGGGTGGTCTGGCGCAGTTTGACGCGCGCGCCGGCTTCATCGATCAGATCGATCGCCTTGTCCGGGAGGTAGCGGTCCGGAATGTAGCGGCTGGAAGTGAACACCGCGGTCTCGATGGCCTCGTCGGTGTAGCCCACCGCGTGGAATTTCTCGTAGCGGTCCTTGATGCCGAACAGAATCTTGATGGCATCGCTCTCGTTGGGCGGCGGCACTTTGACGGCCTGGAAGCGGCGTTCCAGCGAGCGATCCTTTTCGATCGACTTGCGGAATTCGGCCGGCGTGGTGGCGCCGATGCACTGGATTTCGCCGCGCGAGAGCGCCGGCTTCAGGATGTTGGCGGCGTCCAGCGAACCCTCGGCCGAACCCGCGCCCACCAGGGTGTGCAACTCGTCGATGAAGATGATGGCGTTCTGATTCTCCATCAGCTCTTTCATGATGGTCTTGAGGCGCTCTTCGAACTGGCCGCGATACTTGGTGCCGGCCACGATCAGCGAGAGGTCCGAGCGCCAGGATGCGCTTGTCGGCCAGGAACGAGGGCACGTCGCCTTCGGAAATGCGCTGCGCCAGGCCCTCGACGATGGCGGTCTTGCCCACGCCCGGTTCGCCGATCAGCACCGGATTGTTCTTGGTGCGGCGGCACAGAATCTGGACGACCCGCTCCAGTTCGTAGTCGCGTCCGATCAGCGGGTCCAGGGTATTGTCCATGGCAGCCTGGGTGAGGTCGCGGCTGAATTCGGCCAGCAGCGAACTTTCCTTGGGCCGCGCGGACGCCACCTTCTCGCTCTGCGAACGCGCCAGTTCCTCGCGGATGGTGGAAAGCCGCAGTCCGCGCTCGTGCAGGATCTCCGCCGCGAAACACTTTTCTTCGCGCAACAGCCCGAGCAGCAGATGCTCCGTGCCGATGTGCTTGTGGCTCAACCGCTCGGCTTCCTCGGCACCATAGGCCAGGACGCGTTTGCACTCGTGGCTGAGCGGCAGGTCCACGCTGGTGGAAACCTTTTCGCGGATGGTGGTGTGCCCTTCAATCTGCTTGCGGATGGACTCTACGGCAGCATGGGACCGCAGGAACCGGTTCGCCAGCGCCTTGTCCTCGCGCAGCAGGCCGAGGAGCAGGTGTTCGGTTTCGATGTAGGGACTGCCGAACTGGCTGGCTTCATATCGCGCGAAGAAGATGACTCTGCGCGCCTTCTCCGTATAACGCTCAAACATAAAAAGTGGCCCCCTAATACTCTAAAGGATACTCCGGGTTGGCTGTCAGGTTGCGAACTGGGTGGTCCTTCCGGTACCAGGCCACCCTTCTCCAGATTCAGTACTCGGTCGCAGCGCCGTGCGAACCCCAAGTTGTGCGTGACGAAAACCGAGGTGAATTGATGGGTCCGGTGAAGGTCTTCCAGCAGTTGAAAAATCATCTCGCTGGTCCGGAAATCCAGGTTGCCGGTAGGTTCATCGGCAAGCAAAACACTGGGCTTCCCCACAAGGGCGCGGGCCAGCACCACACGCTGCTGTTCTCCGCCCGACAATTCACCCGCGCGGTGCGATGCCCGCGCTCGAAGCCCGACTTCATCCAACCTCGCCAGCGATTCGGTGGCAGCCTTCGAGTGTGCCCACCCCCGAATCAATAACGGCATCATCACGTTTTCCTGCGCCGTAAACTCAGGCAGCAGGTAGTGAATCTGCCAAACAAACCCAATCTCCCGATTACGGAAATCCGACTGCTCCGCGGCAGTCAGAGCCGTGATCTCTCTACTTCCGTAGTGTATCGTACCCCTTGAAGGACTGTCCAGACCGCCCAAAAGATGCAACAAAGTGGACTTTCCCGCGCCCGACTCCCCGACCAGCGCGAGCATCTCTCCGCGCTCCACATCCAGATCGAGGTCTTCGAAGACTACGAGGTCGCTAGTACCCGATCGATAGGTCTTGGTGACCCCCCGTGCCCGGATGTAAGGCTCTGGCATCTATGGCTTACGATAACGCACTGCAATCGGTCCAAACCGGACCCTTGGGAGAAGAAACCGGCCGCTTTGGGTGAAACGGCCCCAAAATAATGGACCTTCCCTCTTTCACCGCCAGATCTTTAAGCCACTACTTGACGGACGGCGCTACCAGCACCTGAGTTACGCAGCCGTGTGTTTCCATGCGAACTTTCTTGGGTCCGGCGAGCTGGCGCGTTTCCGCGGGAAAACCCGGAGCGTAGGCATTCACAGTGAAATCGCCTTCAGCCAGCCCGTCGAACACGAAGCGGCCCTTGTCATCGGTCTGGGCGTAGCGCCCGCGGTCGCCCGATTTCAGTTCCACAATGGCGTCCACCGGCGCGTCGAATTCGGCCGTTGTAATGGCCCAAGTCCAGGTCGCGGAGAAAGAGCAGATCGCTCGTGACGAAGCCTTCCAGGCGGCCCGACAGGTCGGCCTGGTTCTTGAAGAAATAGAGGTACGCGAGATCGTCGCCGGCATCGGTGAGGCGGCGCGTGCGGGTGCAGGCGCCGGTGGTCATGATATTGGATTCCTCGTCGTCGTCGGCATACACCAGGTAGGTTTCGCCGGTTTGGAACGCGATGCCGCAATCGCCGAAGGCGCGTCCAGACTTCGACGGATTTAGTGGGGAGGTCATGTCCTTGGCATCGTGCTTGGCGTCGTCCTTGTCGTCATCGTCGTCGAATTTGCCGCGGAATACGGTCTTCACGCGCAGGCGGACCCGCTTGCCATGATCCAAAATCCAGTAGAAGAGTTCGGCGAGCTGTTCGGATGATGTCGCGTCGGCGATGCGCTGCTTGCGATCGGCGGGCAGGTCCGGGAAGACTTTGAGGTAGGCGACGCGCAGTTTCGCGAAGGCGGCGGGAGAGCGGTCGGCCTGGGCACGCGCCGATTCCTCGTTCAGCAGGTCGAGTGCGGCACGCTGCCCGGCATTCCAGGAGTCCAGAAAGCTGGGCTCGATCTTTTCCACCGTGCCCACGAAGATGATGTCGGTGGAGGCCACCTCATTGCAGACCGACATGGTCATCTGGCACTTGCACGCGACGGCCGCGAAGGGGAACAGCAGCCAGAGGAAGGCAGCGCGGCGCATGCCATCATCATAGCGAAGTGCCTCAGTGCATCACTTTCGCCAGGTCCTCGTACTGGTCGCTGGCGATCAGGTTCACGCCGGCGGCGAGCGCGGCCTTCCAGCGCGCCATCACGGCCGAATGGCTTCCGAAGTTGTAGCTGTTGCCCCAGCCCTTGTCTTCACCCGCTGCGAAACCGTCGAGGGTATAGAAGCGGATCCAGTATCCGCGTTTGTGCGCGTAGTCCACCAGGGTGCGCAGCCGGCGGTCGTCTTGCGCCGTCCAATCGCCGGCCTGGTGTTGGCCGCCTTGCTCCACGGCATACCAGGAGTTATTCCACCAGCGGCGGTAGTTGGTGGGCGGCGCGGGTAGCAACTGTTCCGGCGGCAGCGTGGCCAGCAGGCGGTCGTGCTCTTCCTTTGGCTTCGCCGGAATTTCTCCGGTGTGCGCCGACCCGAACAGGCGCAGTTTGCTGCCCACCGGAACCTGTGTGAAGAAGACCGCTTCCTGGGCGTCGGCATCCTCGGTCAGCACCAGCAGCGGCTTGGGCTCGAAGGGCGCCAGTTGGTGCGGATCCGCGGTCTGCGCGGCCGTGGTGATCCAGCCCTGGTACTCGCCCAGCAGGTCCCAGACCGCGTGCAGCAGTTCGGGCTGCACGCTCTTGAAATCGAAATGGACCACGATGATCGGCCAGTGTGCGCGGTCGTTGTCGGCGAGCGCCTTTTCCACGATGGGCCGCACGCGTTCGAAGAAATAGTCGCGCAGCGCTGGTTCGCTGCCGGTGGTTTTAGGCGTCGTGGGTGACCACCGGACGGCCTTTGCCGGTCGCCGGGTCGATGGCCCAGGCCAGATCCTGCTCGATTCCCACGGGGAAGCCGGTGCTCAGCGCACGATCGATGCGGTCGTTGAAGTCGCCCTTGTACGGGTAGCAGTTGTGCGCATCCAGCACCGGGCGATTGTGGTTGAGGAAATCCAGGTTGGCCTGGCCAAACAGCGGCAGGGCCGCCGCGACGAGCAGCAAGGTTCGCATCATAGAGCAGGATAGCGTATCCGGATTACAAGTCGATTACTCCACGCCGTGGATCTTGAGCTGGGTGATCTGCTCGGCGGAGAGACTCGCGCATGCCGGAGGCCTTCAGATTCCGCAGGTAGTCGCTGCTCACGCCGTGGATTTTCAGGTCGATCAATTCACGCGCGGTGAAGCGATAGCCCAGATCCCGGGCTTCCCGGATGAACTCGGGGTCGATGCCGTGAATCTTCATCTGTACGAGGTCGGCGGGCCGCGGCTTCAGCCCGAAGATGCCGAGGTCGCGAATGTACTCCACGCCGATTCCGTGGATCTTCATCTCGATCACTTGACGGGATGGGATATCGTACCCGGCGTGTTTCAGGGCGCGCAGGAAATCGGTACCGACGCCGTGAATCTTCATCTCGACGTAGTCCCTGGCGGGTGAGGTCGCGATATCCGGCGTTTTGGGTTTCGCGGATGTAGGACAGGCTCACGCCGTGGATGCGCAGTTCCACGAGTTGATCGGTGGAGGCGAGCAGGCCGGCCTCGCGGATGCCGCGGGCAAAATCCAGAGTGATCTGCATCACGGCCATATGGAACAGTTGGTCCTCGCGCGGCGCATCGTAGCCGAGTTGCTGCAGTTCGGCGGCAAAGCGCGGATTCTCCCGGAACGTGTAACTGCCCGAGCCGGCGCCAAAGGAAAAGCGGCCCTCGCACGTGAAGGTGCCGGCATCGGCGACATATTCGAATTTGGCGGGTCCGCTCTGGCCGGGGTTGAGACCGCGAAACGCGGACAAAGGGACATCGCTCGAGTAAGAGTTACGGTTGCCCGGGCTGGATCGCTGAATACCAAAATGCACCATGCCGGGCGTACCCGAACCGGTGAGCTTCCATTCATTGCGGGCTTCCTGTCCGGCCATCAGGGCGGCCAGAAGCAGGGCGCCGGCGATGATCATAGTTTCGGATGAGACTTTCATGTGAGCTCCTATAGGACGCCGGCCTGTTTCATGCGGATAATCTGCTGCAGCGTGAGATTGGGTCCGTATTTGCGCGCTTCGCGTAGGTGGCCGGCTCCGACGCCGTGGATCTTAGCCTCGATAATTTCGCGCGCGTCGGCGTGAACGAATCCGGATTCCTTGAGCGCGCGGAAAAGGTCGGTGGAGACGCCCTGCACTTTGAATTCGATGATCTGATTCGGCGTGTAGGGGCCGAAGCTGAGCGCCAGAATCTCCGTCACGTACTCCGGATTGACGCCCTGTACTTTGAGATCGATGAGCTGGCGCGCCGGCAGCTTGCCCATTCCGCTGTGAGCCATTCCGGAAATGAAGTCCGGCGAGACGCCCTGCACCTTCAGTTCGATGATCTCGTCTACGGAGAGATCGCCATAACCGTTGGCTGCCAGGGCTGCCAGCAGAGAGTGAGGCGATGCGGCAGGCAACGCGGCGGAAGAAGGAGCCGCTGGCGCAACAGCCTGTGCAGCACGTGATGGAGCGGCGGGCGCCTGCGGCGCTGCGCTTGTGACTGGCAGGGCAGCCTCTGCCGTGTTTTCGGTGACCTTGGCCCGGGCTTGCGAAACCGGGCTCTTCGTCTGCGCGAACGCAACCCACGCCGGTGTGCGTGAGGCGGCGATCATCAGGACGAGCATCACAGCGGCACACGCGGAGACACGGAGGGCCGATGCCCGCGGACTGAATTCGCGGCCGCGGCGCAGCAGCATAGCGATGCGGTTGCCGAGCTGCGAACCGCTATCGGCGATACCGGACGCCAGCAACGCGCTCCGGCGGGAACTGCACAGTTCGAACAGCCGGGCGAGACTTGCCGCATACGGCCGGGCGGCGCCCGTGGCAGCTACTACCCAATCGTCACAGGCCAGTTCGCGTTCGCGATCGATCTGCCGCAATACCCACGCGGCCACTGGATGGAGTGCGAGCACGGCGCTGGCGATCCGCGCCAGAAGATTGGTCCAATCGTCGCGCCGTGCGATGTGCGCCAGTTCGTGCAGCAGGACGTGATCCAGTTCCGTGGCAGTCAGGCCGCCAAGCAGACTTTCGGGCAGGATCACGGCGGGATGGTGAAACCCGACCGCGACCGGCATGGGCACGGCGCGTGAGATCAACAGGCGGGCAGGCCTGTGAATGGAGCACGTCATCAGCCAGGCGTCGAAGTTGGCCTTCTGTTCGCGCGACGGCGGCTGTCCGCGTTCCTTCAGGCGGCGCAGATGTACGTAACTGCACGCCAGGCGGGCGCACTGTCCCGCGAAGAATGCGAACCACACTGCGAGAAACAACGTGGTCCACGAACCGGAAGGCAGCGTCACCTGCGCGGTTTCCTGCCGTGGTAGCGGGAGGCAACGGGTGCAGGCACGCTGCCGGGCGCGGAGTATTGGGAGACCGGCGTGGCAATTCCGGCCCGGGAACCCGGACCTTCACTTGGCAGTTCGCGCAGTCCGCGGACGAAAGGCAGCAGAACGACAAGCGCCAGCACCGCCCACCAGACAGCCGCACGCGTAGCCGCATTGATGCGCGGCGTCCAGCGTAGCCCAGCCCATGCCAGCATGGCGATCGCGACCCGTCTGCCACAGAGTGTTCAGAAACGCTTCCAGGATGATGCTCATTGTTCCTCCCCGGCCAGCAGCGCGCGTATGCGGCGCAATTCTTTGCGGCTCAATTCCTCGTCTTCCAGAAGGTTGAGTACCAGCAGTTCCGGCGAATTACGGAAGAAGCGGCTCACCAGTTGCCGTACGGCGGTGCGGCTGGCCTGTTCGCGGTCCACCAGGGCGCGATAGACGAAGGCGCGGCCTTCCTTGGCCTTGGTGTGGCGCACAAATCCCTTTTCCTCCAGAATTCGCAGCGTGGTGAGCACGGTGTTGTAGGCCAGTCCCAGTTCGCGGGGCAGTGCATCGGCCACTTCGGCCACAGTAGCCTCACCCTTCTCCCAGACCACATCCATCAGCCGCAATTCGGCATCGGTGAGATTCGCGGATTTCTTTCGCGCCAAGCGCCGGCCTCCCACAACTAAGGAATTAAGTGTTGCTGCACTTATTTGTACGCCGGGTGAGATCCCTCATGTCAACTATAAAATTAAGAGTTCGTCGGCCAGGCTGCCTCCCACCCGAGTGCGAAACGGGCGGCACGCTGTCGCGCGGCAGTCTGCCACACTCGGAGACAACGTGATACGCAATGCGGCTCGCACTTGCGATTTCAATGCGTTAAGCAGAAGGCGAAGCACGGGCATTCGCTAACGCATTTTGGCACCGAAGGTGCACTGAGCGGAGCACCCGACAGAACGCGCGCCACGCCGCACGCGGTCTGTTTCAAACCAACTTATCGAGGATGCTATGAACAAGAGCTTCGCGATCGTCGTGTGTCTTGCCGCTGTTTGCCAGGGTGCGGATTCCGGTACCGCGGCAGCGGTAGAAGGCGGCACCGCCTCCTTCGTGGTGAACACCACTGTGCCCGGGATCAGTGTCAAAGGAAATCAACCGCGCTCGAAGCGCACGCAGTGGTGCAGCGCGTACCAGACGGGCTGCACCTGGAAAAGGTAGAGGCCTCCATTGCGGTGACGTCCATTCGCACCGGCATGGCCATGCGCGACGAGCACATGCGGCGTTACATCTTCACTACCGCCGATGCGAAAACGCCGAACCTGAAATTTGAAACCGACCAGGCGCCATGCGCTATGCAGTCCGGACGAAGCAATGAATTCTCCTGCCAGGTATCCGGCGCACTGACGATTCGCGGCGTGGCGCGGCCCTTTTCCGTGCAGTTAAAGATTCGCGCCGACGGCACAGCGTTTCGCGCCGCGGGTGAGTCTGCCGTCAAGCTTAGCGACTACGGCATCGAGCAGCCATCGCAGTTCGGCGTGAAGACGGCCGACGAGATCCAACTCCACATCGAGTTCAGCGCCAAGGAAGGGCCGGCAAAGATCGCCTCGGGAGGCCGGCCGTGAAGTACTCCCGCATAGTCCGCCTACTCCTGGTCTGTGTGTTTGCCGGACCGTTGTACGCCCTGCCCACGATGGTCCGTCTGGGATATGTGAACTGCGCCGCCTGCCACATTTCGCCGCAGGGAGGCGGACTGCTGAATGCCTACGGCCGCAGCATCGACGAAGCCCAGAGCCTGCGCGGCGGCGAATACATGCCTGCCACCAACGCCGTGATTCGAGCGTTGAGTTGGAACGGACGCATCACACAGTACTTCCGCTTCGTGGGTCAGGAGCAATTGAGTACCTCCACCAACGCTCCGCTGCTCGGACTGTTCCGCGGGCGGTTCATGTACCGTAACGCCAGCGAATTCGGCAGCGGCATCCGCTTCTCCGCGACAGTAGTCGGCGAGAACGAAAGCGCCGCACGCCCGTCCCTAATCTGCGAGCCTCCGGTTCGCCCAACGCAAGTGTACGTGACCAGCGCGATGCTTTCGTGGCGGGCCCATAACAATCTCGAATTTTCGGCGGGACGAGACGCGTTGCCGAGCGGCGTGAATATACCCGACCTGGCAATCTATATCCGCTCCCGCGATCGCCTCGGCTATTACGACGCGCCCACGCAGGTGAAGATGTATTGGTGGGGTAAGCGCTACCACGTGAGTCCCTTCTTTTTCGCGCCGGGAGGCTACGAGCGTTCCGGCTTCCCCGAGACCGGGGGCGGCGCACTGACGGAGTTCGACGTGCTCGGGCGCGGCAGAACAATTGCCGGCCTCAACACGCTGCACGGAACCTCGCGCCTGCTCAATCGCTCATTGATTGGGCCGTACGCGAGGCTTGGCTTCGGCAAGTGGGGCATACTCGCCGAACACGACATCACGCTCCGCACGCTGCTCCAGGCAACGCCGGCATCGTTCCGTCAGGACGCGAGCTACGCCCAGGTCTTCTGGGCCGTCAAGGAATGGCTGGTACCTGCGATTGCCGGTGAACGGCTCACCGTGGAACGGCCGTATCGCGAGTCGCTGCTTGCCGTGGGAGGGCAGGTGACCGCGCGCCTCAGTCCCCAGTTCACGTTCTCTCTCGGCGCGCGAATTCACCACAACCAACTGACCGGTAAAACATCGCCCGCATTCACCCTGCAACTGGCCATGAAAACGCCCAATTGACATCGCGCTGCGGTGCCTCGTATTCTGTTGTCAGTTACCGACAGGAGAGGCATTGAGCAAACCGACCGACCTGGTACAAGGCACGCTGGATCTCTTGATTCTGAAAGTGATCGCGCTCGAACCGATGCATGGGTGGGCCATCGCCAAACGCATCCGCCAGATGTCCGGCGACGTTCTCCAGGTGGGTCAGGGCGCCCTCTACCCGTCGCTACACAAACTCGAGCAGAACGGTTGGATCACCGCGGAATGGGCGGTCAGCGAGAACAACCGGCGGGCCAGGTATTACACGCTGACCAAGGCAGGCCGCAAGGCGCTTGCGCAGGAAGCCGCGCAATGGGAACGCCTGGCCGGCGCGGTCACCATGGTAGTGCGGACAGTCTGAGCCGGAAAATCGCTATGCGCTTCACCACCATATTGCGCAAACGGCTGCGTTCAGTTCTCTCGCGAAACCTGGTGGAGCAGGAGCTCGACGAAGAGCTCCGGTATCACATCGAACGGCAGGTGGAAGAAAACCTCGCTGCCGGTATGAGTCCGAAAGCCGCGCGCCGCGAGGCGCTGCTGACGCTTGAGGGCCTCGACCAAAACAAAGAGGAGTGTCGTGACATGCGGCGATTGAATCTGCTGGACAATCTGGCCAAGGATCTCCGTTTCGAGATCCGGCAGTTGCGCAAAAACCTGGGATTCACTTGCACCGCGATTGCCATGCTGGCGCTGGGACTGTGCGCCAGCGTGGCGATTTTCGCATTCGTGGATGCTGCCCTGCTCAAGCCCCTGCCCTATCGCGATCCTTTGCGGCTGGCCGGCGTGTTCGAGAGCATCCCTCTGTTCAAGCGCAGCAATCTCTCCTACGCCGACTACCTCGACTGGAAGAGGCTGAACCGCTCGTTCCTCTCGCTGGACGTATACCAGCACGCGGGTTTCATCCAGGCGACTCCCGAAGGTGCGCAACCCAGGCAGGGCGCGCGCGTGAGCGACGGATTCTTTCGCACCCTCGGCATCACGCCGGTGCTGGGACGCGATTTCCACCCGGGCGAAGATCTGCCGGGCGCGCCCCGCGCCGTCATGCTGAGCTACGCCGCATGGCAGCAGCGATACGCCGGGAAAGCAGACGTCCTGGGGCAGGTGGTCACCCTGGATGGCGCTCCGCGCACCATCATCGGGGTGCTGCCGCGAGAGTTTCACTTCGCTCCTGCGGAGCCGGCCGAATACTGGACCACAATCAACACCACCGGCGGCTGTGAAAAACGGCGAAGCTGTCACAATCTGTATGGCGTCGCGCGGCTGAAGGATGGCGCCTCCCTGAAGAGCGCGCTGGCCGATGTGCAAGCGATTGCGATACAACTGCAAAAACAGTATCCGGATTCCAATCGCGATCAGGGCGCAGCCGTAGCATCGTTGAACGACGTCATTGTGGGGGATATCCGCCCGATCCTCCTCGTGCTGCTCGGCGGGGCCGGCCTGCTGCTCTTAATTGCCGCAGTGAACGTATCGAGCCTTCTGCTGGTGCGTTCGGAGAGCCGCAGGAGGGAAATTGCGGTCCGCAGTTCGCTGGGCGCATCGCGCGCCCGCCTGATCGGCCAGTTCGTCACCGAAGGGCTGGTTCTCGCATCGGCGGGAAGCGCACTCGGCGTGGCGGCGGCCTGGTGGGCCATGCAACTGCTTTCCAAACTCATTCCCGTTGACCTGACGGCCAGAATGCCGTTTCTCCAAAGTCTCGGCTTCAATACGCGGGTGTTGGCGTTTGCCGGATTGGTATCGCTGCTGGCCGCGGTTCTATTCTCATTCACGCCGGCGCTGCGACTGTCGCTGCCGGAAATGCGCGCCGGTCTGGCGGAAGGCAGCCGCGGTTCCGCCGGCAACACGTGGCGGCGCCTGGGCTCCAAACTTGTGGTGCTGGAACTGGCCACTGCGGTCGTGCTGCTAATGGGTGCCGGGTTGCTCGGCAAGAGCCTCTTCCACCTGCTCCACGTACCAGTCGGCATGGAGCCGGACCACCTGCTGGCGCTGCAGGTGGGTGCGCCGCAGTCCAACTATGGAAAAGATGAGCAGGCAATCGCGCTCGAACGCGAGCTCTTCCGCCAGGTGGCGAGCCTGCCCGGCGTGAAATCGGTCGGCCTCTCGACCAGCCTCCCCGTGACCCACAACGGCAATACGACCTGGATCCGCGTGTTGGGCCGGCCCTGGCACGGAGAACACAACGAAGTACCCGAGCGGGGTGTGAGTTCGGGTTATTTCGCGACGCTCGTGACGAAGCTTGTACGCGGCCGCTACTTCAACGAAGCCGAGGATACATCGAAACCTCCAGTGGCGATTGTCAATCAGGCATTCGTGAGACAGTATTTCCCCGGCGAAGATGCCCTTGGCAAGCAGCTTTCTTATTTGTCCGATCCGCCCAGGCCTATGGAAATCGTCGGCATCGTGGAAGACCTCAAGGAAGGTCCGCTCGATATCGCGACGGTACCTGCTCTTTATCGACCTTTCAACCAGAGCACGGATAACTACTTCGCGCTGATGGTTCGAGTCGCGTCAGGCGGACCTTCGCCGCTTCCCGCACTGATTGCCACGATTCATCAGATCGACCCGGGCATCATCACGATGGGCGGAAAGTGGATGAGCGAGAGAATCACCGACTCAACCTATTTGCAGCGGTCGTCAGCCTGGCTGGTGGGCGGGTTCGCCGCGCTGGCATTGCTGCTGGGTGCGATCGGGCTCTACGGCGTAGTGGCTTACTCGGTGAGCCAGAGAACTCGTGAAATCGGCGTGCGGATGGCGCTGGGCGCGCAGCGTAGTTCGGTATACCGCCTCATCCTGAAAGAAGCCGCGTGGCTGATTGCCGCGGGTGTCGCGATCGGCTTGGTATGCGCGGTGGCGGCGGCCACCCTGATTCGAGGGCTGCTGTTCGGCGTGCGCTCCTGGGATGTGCCGACCCTGGCCGGCGTGGCCGGCCTGCTCGGTATCGCGGCGCTCCTGGCCAGCTTCGTCCCGGCACGCCGCGCCGCCTCCGTCAATCCGGTAGACGCACTGCGTGCCGAATAGCTCGCGGGTGTAGTCTGGGAGGACAGGAGTCCCCCATGAACCGCAGACAGCTTCTTCGTTCGGCAGCGGCCTTGCCCGCGGCGGGCGCTGCATTTTCGGCGGCCGCGGCCCAACAGAAACAGCTCAAGATCACGGCGCTCGAGACCGACGTTAAGAACAGCCGCCGGGCACGCCCACCTACGATGCCATCCACAAACTCGGCGTGGATAGCGGATCCGTGGCGCTTCGCCTGCGGACCGACGCCGGTATCACCGGGTATGCGTCCGTTTCCTTCGGCATGATTGCCGGCGGTCCGCGCGTGGTGCAGACGATCCTGGAGCAGGAGGTGAAGCCGGTGCTCCTCGGGATGGATCCGGCATTTCCGCGGCGCATCCGCGCGGAGTTGTGGAAGGCACTGGAATACAACGGCGTGGGCGGCGTGGTGCAGTTCGCCATTGCGGCGGCGGACATCGCCGTCTGGGACATCCTCGGCAAGAGCGCCGGAATGCCGGTCTACAAGATGCTCGGCGCGTATCGCGACCGCATGCCGGTCTACTCTATGTGCGGCTGGTATTACGACGACGATAACGACCTCGTCGCGCTACAAACGCTCGATTGACGCAAGCCATGGAGCAGGGCTATCACGCGGTGAAAATCAAGGTGGGGCGCGGACCCATCGATGAAGATGTGCGCCGCATCAAGCTGGCCTTCGATCTGGTGGGCAAGGACCGGCGCGTGATGGTGGACGCCAACCAGGTGTTCAATCGCAATGATGCCCTGCGGCGCGGGCGAGTCTATCAGGAGATGGGCTGCTTCTGGTATGAGGAGCCGCTGCCGCCGCAGGAAATGGAAGGCTACGCGGAACTGGCGCACGCGCTCGATATCCGCATCGCAACCGGTGAGAATCTGGCCACCAAGTATGCTTTCGCGGACCTGATCGCGCGCCGCGGGGCGGACGTGGTGCAGCCCGACAGCCGGCGCGCCGGCGGCGTCACCGAGTGGATGGAAATCGCGGCGATCGCCGATGGCTACGGGCTGGAACTGGCGAGCCACGGCGGCGGTAATACCAATCTCAACATGCTGCTGGCCATGCCGAACGCGATCTACATGGAGTCCGGCGGCGCGCACAAACTCGTCAACGGCGAAATGCTGGCGCCGGAGGAACCCGGGATGAGCAGCGAGCCCCGGGGCTAACGCATTCGCGGCATGTCGTGATCACCCGGACCCATTTGCTAGACTCGTGTTGAACGATGCCCGCAAGCCTGGAAGATGTCCTGCAAATCCTCCGTGCTCACGAACGTGAGTTGCGCTTACGCGGCGTGTCTCACGCGGCGGTGTTCGGCTCGGTCGCGCGGGCGCAGGCCACTGCGACGAGTGATGTAGACGTGATGATCGAACTGGACGAACATCGGGAGATGGGAATTTTCGAATACGCCAGGTTGAAGCTGTACATCAACGATCTCCTCAATGGCGCCGCCGATGTTGTGAATCGCAGAACCCTCAAGCCGCTCCTCCGCGATAGCATTTTGCGCGATGCGATCCATGCCTTCTAAAAATCCGACTCAGCGGCTCCGTGACATCATTGACAATATTGACGCGATCGAGGCATTCACATCGCAACTCGACTTCGTGGGATTTCAGGCTGACCGGAAGACGGTTTACGCCGTCGTGCGCGCTTGGAGATTGTGTCCGAGGCGTCACGGCGACTCCCCGAATACTTGATCGATCGCCATCCCGAAATCGATTGGGTAGCCATCGCGGCGGCCGGCAACGTCTACCGGCATGAATACGAAGCGGTGGACGAGGCTCTGATCTGGCACACCATACGCCATGAACTTGCAGCACTGCGACGCGTGGCAACGGAGGAATTCGATCGGTGGCAGTCCGCACCGTGATCGCGTCCCCTCTCCCTACTCGAAGAAAAGCGGCAACTGCTCGTCGAATTCCATGGCGCGAACCTGCTCGATCTGGCGCGCTTCCTCGGTGCGGCCCCAGCCATCCAGAATCCAGACGAGTTCGCGGCTGGCCTCGTCGACCACCGGCGCGGTCGTCGTGTTCCTCGGCCATGGCGCGCCATGGCTCATGATTTCGAAGCATTCGGCCAGGCGAAACTGATCGTGGGCCACGCGGCGCGCCTGGCGCGCGAGGCGGCAAGCTTCGGTCCAATCCTCCGTCAGCATCGAATTCGCGCGCCAGCTGCGCAGCATGTCGCGCGAGGCTCGCCGGGTTCCGCGCGAACCAGCGTGGAGCAGCGGCCGCCGAAGACCAGGTCCGCCGGCGCGCCGCCTTCCAGCACGATCAGAAAGCGCCGCGCTTCGCAGAAAACGCGCAGGTGCTCGAGATTGTGCGGCGAGTTCGCCTTCGAGCTGCAGTCCCACCTGCCACGCCAGATCGCCCGCCATATCGGCCAGCGTGCCGGTGACGCAGTCCAGGTGGAGCACAGCGTCGAAATCGCCGCCGAAGACGCGAGCGAATTCGCGAGCCAGCGCGAATGCTCCACGGTCTCCGCGCCGGGACGGTCGGCGATGCGCGATGCCGAGCACTTCGAGGTCGGCGGAGTATTCGGCGCCGGCGGCTCGCCTGGCTCGCGCGCCGCGCACCCAGCGCTTGACGTCGCGCAGGCGCGTGGCTTCGAACATCGGCGTGAGCACCCGCGGCGGAATGCAGTCGTCGCACTTGAGGAAGGCGATGCGCACGCCTTCGCTCCTCGGGTTCCTTGACCAGCGCGTCTTCCCACTGCGCGCGCGGCCAGCGCGAGGGCATGCGAATTCGCGCGAGAAGAGCACGATCACGATATCCGCCATGCGCGCTTCGCGCGCCTTCTCGGCGAGGTCGCCGCCGTCCGGCATCTGGCCTTCGTCGAGGAAGACGCGGATGTCGGAGCCGCGCTCCAGCAGGGCGGCGAGCCGCTCCGCGACCGGCCGGTCGGCGGCCGCGTAGCAGGGGAAGACAGTGGGCGCGGTTAGAGCTTGCACGCCAGTGTCAGCCCGTCGCCCAGGGGCACGATGCTGAGGGCCACGCGCGGGTCGGCATGCAGCTTGCGATTGAAGGCGCGGATGGCTTCCGTATCGCGCTCGCGTCTTGCCGGGTCGATCACGGCGCCGTGCCACAAGCACGTTGTCGATCGCGATCAGGCCGCCCGCGCGCACCAGCACCAGCGCGCGCTCGTAGTAGTTCGCGTAGTTCGATTTGTCGGCATCGATGAAGGCGAAATCGAAGCTGCCGGCATTGCCCCTCCGCGATCAGCGCGTCCAGCGTGTCCAGCGCGGGGCCCAGGCGCAGTTCGATCTTGTCTTCCACGCCGGCCTCGCGCCAAGTCCGTCGCGCGCTCCGCGGTGTATTCCTCGCTCACGTCGCAGGCGATGATTTTGCCGCCCGCGGGCAGCGCCAGGGCCACCCAGGTGGAACTGTAGCCCAGGAACACGCCGACCTCCAGCGTCTTCTTCGCGCCCGTCAGGCGCGCCAGCAGATGCAGAAACTGGCCCTGCTCGGGCGAGGTCTGCATGGAGGCGCTGCGGATGCGCGTCGGTAGCCTCGCGCTGCCGGCGGAGCACTTCGGTTCGCGCAGGGCGATCTGGCGGATGTAGTCCGCCAGTTCATCGGTGATGGGAGTGTGGATACGAGACATGGCAAAGAGTCAATTTTACCGTGCCAGGAACATGGCGAGGGCGGCGGCCGTCATCGACCACGGCGGCCAGCCAGCCCATCCATTTGAGCAGCGGCGGACTTACCCGGTCGCCCATCACGCTGCGGTCGGAAGTCAGCAGCACCACCAGCACGATCAGCGGCGGCGCAAGCACTCCGTTCGCGACCGCCGACCAGAAGAGCATCTTCACCGCGTCCAGACCCACATAGTCCAGGCCACGCCCAAAACCATGGCGACCGCCAGCACGCCGTAGAATTTCGGTGCCAGCCTCGGCTTGCGATCGAGCGACGCGCGCCAAGACATCGCCTCCGAAATCGCGTAGGCGCTGGACCCCGCCAGCACCGGCACGCCCAGCATTCCGGTGCCGATCAGCCCCAGACTGAACAGCCAGTAGGCGCCGTTTCCGGCCAGCGGCTTCAGCGCCTCCGCCGCCTGGCGCGCGGTGGCGATTTTCGTCATTCCGTGAGCGTGCAGCGTGGCGGCCGTAGTCAGGATGATGAAGTACATCACGAAGTTCGAAAAGAACATGCCGGTCATCACGTCGGTGCGCGCACGCCGCAGCTCCTCGTCCGTGGCGCCCTGCGCGCTTTGCCACGGTGTTCCGGCCATCTGCGCGCTCCTCCTCCACCTCCTGCGCCGCCTGCCAGAAGAAGAGATACGGTGAGATGCTGGTGCCCAGGATCGCCACCAGCACCGAGAGGTACTCGCTGGACCACTGGATATCCGGCACAAACGTGGCGCGCAGCACCGCGCCCCAATCCGGCTGGGCGAGGAACGCCGTGATCACGTAGGCGAACAGCACCAGCGTGAGCCATTTGAAAATACGCGCCAGCGAAGCGATAGGAGCTCCACAATCAGCGCCGCGACAATCACGGCGGCGAACACCGGCGTCATCCATTGCGGACGGTATGCCCGTCACCATCTCTGTGGCTTCCGCCATGCCGCCCAGGTCGGCGGCGATGTTGATCACATTGGCCACAATCAGCAGCAGGCAGGCGCCCCACAACACCCATCGCGAGTAGCGCTTGCGCACCACGGCCGCCAGCCCGCGGCCCGTGACCATCCCCAGCCGCGAGCACATCAACTGCACCGCCGCCATCAGGGGAAAACAAAACAGTGCGGTCCACAGCGGACCATATCCGAAGCCCGCGCCGCTCACCGAATACGTCGCGATCCCGGAAGGGTCGTCATCCGCCGCGCCGGTAATCAGGCCGGGACCCAGTTCCTCGAAGAATCGTCTGGACCGTGCGATTATTCCGCGGCATCCACGGGTTCCACTACCTCGGCATCCAGCAGGACGACCAGGCCTTCCTTGACCATGCCGCGGATCTCGGGAAGAATCTCGCGGATCTTGTGCTCTTCGTCCACCACCGTGATCACGACCGGCTTGTCGTCGGAGACGCCGAACAGGCGCTTGTGGTGAACTTTGCCGTGGCTGCCGAAGCCCATGATCCCGGCCTGCGCGGTGGCGCCCGCCAATCCCAGCTGGCGCAGCCGGCGCACGATCGCCTCGTACAGCGATCCCGTGCCCCAGAGGTCCGTCTCGTCGACATAGATCACCAGCATCTTCACCGGCGGCTTCATCGCTCCCCTTTCTGCGCCGTCAGATAGTACAGGCTGGGCAGCACCAGCAGCGTCAGCAGCAGCGTGGAGAGCAGGCCGCCCACCACCACCGTCGCCAGCGGGCGCTGGATATCGCTGCCGATGCCGGTGGCGCGCGCGGCCGGCACCATGCCCAGCATGGCCACCAGGATCAGCATCAGGCTGGGCCGCAACTGCGCCCGGGCGCCCTGAATCACCGCGTCCTCCAGCGACGTTCCCGGCTCGGCACGCCGGCGGTTGATCTCCGAAATGTACAACACGCCGCTCATCACCGCCACTCCGAACAGCGAGATGAAGCCCACCGCGGCCGAGACGCTCAGGTTGATGCCGCGCAGATAAAGGAAGACGATGCCGCCCACCAGCGAGAACGGCACGTTCACCAGCACCAGCCCGGCGTGCACCGCGTCGCCGAACGCGAAGAACAGCAGCGCGAAGATGATGCCGATGGTGATCGGCAGAATGATCGTGAGCCGCCTGCGCGCGCGTTCCAGGTTTTCGAACTGCCCGCCCCAATCCACCGAGTAGCCCGGCGGCAGTTTCACCGCCGCGCTCGAACTTGCGCCTGCGCCTCCTTCACGAAGCTGCCCTGGTCGCGCCCGCGGATGTTGGTGCGCACGGAGATCTGGCGGATGTTCTCGCGGCGCGCGATGATGCTGGCGCCGTTCACCACCTCGATGCGCGCCAGCTGCGAGAGCGGCACGCGGCCGCCATCGTGGGTGGGCACCAGGATGTTGCCGATGGCGTCGGCGTCGGCGCGCGCCTGCTCCTGGAAGCGCACGGTGACGTCGAAGCGCTTCTCGCCCTCGAACACCGTGCTGATGGGCTTGCCGCCGATCGCCATTTCGATCACGTCCTCCACGTCGCGCACGTTGATGCCGTAGCGCGCCACGCTCTTGCGGTCGATCAGCGATGCGCAACTGCGCCTGTTCGGCTTCCTGCTCCAGGAAGGTGTCGGCCGCGCCCGGTATCGTGCCGCAGCACGGCCAGCGTCTGGTCGGCCAGCGTGCGCAGGCGCTTGCAGGTCGGGGCCGCTGATGATCACCGCCAGGTCGGCCGGCGAGCCGGTCACCGCCTCGGTGACGTTATCGATGATCGGCTGGGTGAGGCTGAAGTTCGCGCCCGGAATCTGCTCGCGCAGCTTGCGCCGAGATCTGGTCCACCAGGTCGGTCTTGCGGATGCCCTTGGGCCACGTGTCGTACGGCTTCAGCGCCACGAAGAACTCGTTGCGGTTGGGTCCGTAGGGGTCGGTGCCGGCATCGTTGCGGCCGGTTTGCGAGCTGACCAGTTGCACCTCCGGGAAAGTCTCCAGGATGCGCGCGGATGCTGGCCGGCCTCGTCGGCCGATTTCGCCAGCGAGATCCCCGCCGGGAAGTTCGCGCGCACCCAGATCGTGCCCTCGTCGAGTTGCGGCAGGAACTCGCTGCCCAGCTGCCCGGCCAGCACGAACGCGCCAGCCACCACCAGCCGCGCCGCAGGCCACCGTCAGCCCACGCGCGCGCTGCACCGTGACGCGCAGCACGCCCTCGTACGCGTTGTAGAGCCAGCGCAGCACCGGGTTGTCCCAGGTCTTGCAGCCGTTGCGGAACAGGTACGTGGCCAGCACCGGGATCAGCGTCAGCGCCAGCAGCATGGAGCCGAGCAGCGCGTAGCAGACCGTGTAACGCCATCGGGCGTGAACAGGCGGCGCTCCACGCGCTCCAGCGTGAACAGCGGGATGTACGCCGCAGATGATGATCAGCAGCGAGAAGAAGATGGGCGATTCCACTTCCAGCGCGGCGTTGAGAATGGTCTCGATAGACGCGTGGCGCGGCGCTTCGTCGTGCTCGCGCTCCTGCAGCAGGTGGACGATGTGCTCCACCATCACCAGCGTGCCGTCCACGATGATGCCGAAATCGAGCGCGCCCAGGCTGAGCAGGTTCGCCGGAATGCCGGTGAAGTACATGCAGATGAAGGCGAACAGCAGCGACAGCGGAATCGTGATCGCGGTCAGCAGGGCGGCGCGCACGCTGCCCAGGAACAGCAGCAGCATGGTCACCATCACCACGAGCCCTTCGAGCAGCGTGTGCGACACGGTGTGCATGGTGTTGGCCACCAGGTCCGTGCGGTCGTAGATGCGCGCGGATGCGGACGCCCGGCGGCAGGCGCGTGGAGTTGATGTCGTCCACGGCTTCGTGCATGCCCTGGAGCACCTCGGTGGGATTCTCGCCGCGGCGCATCAGCACGATGCCTTCGACGCCGGTCTGACTTCGCCGATCCCGAAGATGCCGGTCGGCGGCGCCGCGCCGATCTTCACCTTGCCGATATCGCGCACGAAGACCGGCACGCCCTTGTGTCTCGGCCACCACGATGTTCTCGATATCGTCGGTGTTCTGGATCAGCCCGACGCCGCGGATCACCATGGACTGCTGGCTGTTGTCCAGCAGCGCGCCGCCCGCGTTCTGGTTGTTGGCGCTCGACCGCCTGCGCGATCTGCCCGATGGAGAGGTTGTACTTGTCGATCGCCCGCGGATCGACCTCCACCTGGTATTGCTTGACCAGGCCGCCGAATGGCGTCACGTCGGCGATCCCGGGCACCTGGCGGAAGCGCGGCTCGATCACCCAGTCCTCGCAGTTCGCGCAGTTCGATGTCGCTGTAGCCCTTGCCTTCCACCACGTAGCGGTAGAGTTCGCCGATCGGCGTGGCCAGCGGTCCGAGCGTCGGGGTCACGCCGTCGGGCAGTTCGGCGTCGCGCAGTTTCTCCAGCACCACCTGCGCGCGCGAAATAGTCGTCGGTGCCGTAGGCGAAGGTCAGCTCCACCACCGAGAGTCCGAAGATGGTGCGCGAGCGGCGCGCGATCACGTTGGGCACGCTGTTGAGCGCGCGCTCGATGGGCACCGTGACCTGCTGCTCCACCTCTTCGGCGGCGTGGCCGGGATAGAGCGTGATGACCACCGCCTGCGTGTCGGAGATATCGGGATAGGCCTCGACCTTGAGTTGCTGGAAGCTGTACACGCCCAGGCCGATCAGGCCCAGGGAGAGCGCGATCATGACGAAGCGCTGGTGCAGCGCGAAGCGCAGTAGTTTGGCGATCATGAGCTTCCTATTGCGCCGCGCAGCAGCATCGCGCCGTCCACCACCACGCGGTCGCCGGCCGTCAGGCCGCGCGAGCACCGGCAGCATGTCGCCGGCGCGTTCCCCGGTCTTGACCTCCACCGGCCGGAAGCGCCCGGGCGCCTGTCTCCACCCACACGACTGGTCTTGCCGTCGCCCTGCACCACCGCCCCCGCCGGAACCACCGGCAGCGTGCTGCATGGAATCCGTGTGCCGGATGGTGCCGAACATCTCCGGACGGAGCCGTCCGTGGGAGTTGTCCATCTCCGCGCGGACCTTGATGGTGCGGGTCTGCGGATCCACCGTGTCGGCGATGCGGGTCACGCGGCCGTGAAAGGTCTCGCCGGGGTAGGCCGTCAGGTGCACGTCGATGCGCTCGCCCGGCTGGATGAAGCGGATCGCGCTCTCCGGCACGTCGGAGGAGACCCACACCGTGCTCAGGTCGGCGATGGTCATCACCGGCGCGTTGGTGTCGTTGCGGTATTCGCCCGGCGGCCACGCTCATCTCCAGCACCTTGCCGGAGATCGGCGCGCGGCACCGTGACCTTCTGGCCGAACGCGCCGGGCTTCAGGCCCAGCAACTGCGAGCTTGCGGTCGGCCTGCTCGCAGCGCGGCCTGCGCCTGCTCCAGCGCCGCCTTCGCCTGCGCCAGCGCGTTTTCGGCGGTCAGCACGTCCTTCTTGGCGACGGCGTTGTGCTCGAACAGGTCGGTGGCGCGGTCGTAGTCGGCCTGCGCCTTGTTCAGGTTGGCTTTGGCCTGCGTGACCGCGGCCTGGGCCTGGAGATAGGCGGACACGCCGGCATCGGCGTCGGGCGATTCCAGGGTGAGCAGCGGATCGCCGCGCTTCACCGCAGTCGCCCAGTCTCACCAGCACGGCGGACACGCGGCCGGCCAGCGGCAGCGCGACGCGCGAGACCAGGTTGGGATTGGTTTCGATCTTGCCCGGGCGACATGACCTCGTCGGAGGGCACCGCGGCGCGTCTTCACCTCGGCCACGTGGATCTCCTTGAGCTTGGGCGAGTCCGGCGGGATGACCGACCGTGCCGTCGGCCAGCCGCTCCTCGCCGGCGCGGCGGGCGCCGTCGGCGGCTGGCGGCCTCTCTCGCTTCTTGCCGCATCCCGCCAGCAGCGACGCAGCAGCGAGCGAACCATGAGCGCGCAAATCAGCGTGTTCTGTTTCATCGGACTGCCTTTCCGGAGATCGAATCGATCGTATACAGGCTGCGCGCAAAGTCCGCGCGCGCGTCGTTGTAACTCTGCCGCGCGTCGTTGAAGGCGCGCTGCGCATCCAGAAACTCCACCAGCGAAGCCTCGCCGCGCCGGTAGGAATACTCCATGGTGTCGCGCACGTCGCGCGCCTGGTCCAGCAGATCGTGCTCGATGCTCTCCAGCAGGTCGCGCGAGGTGGAGTACTGCACCCAGGCGTTGCGCACCTCGTTCTGCGACGTCCGCCTCGGCGGCGCGGATGCGCGCCTGAATCTGCTCCTGCTCCTGGCGCGCGCGTTCGATTTCGCCCTGGTTGCGATTGAACACCGGCAGGGGCGCGCTGAAGAAGAAGCCCAGGGCGTTGGCGTTGCCGTTGTAGAACTGGCGGTGGAACTCGGTGCCGACGGTGTAGTCCACTTTTCCCTGCGCCATTTGCGAGCGGATCTCGGCCTGCGAGCGCGCCTGGTCCTTGCCGCAGCGCCTGCAGGTCGGGCCGCAGCTCCAGCGCCTGCGCCGGTGACCGTCTCGAGCACCACCGGCGTCGGTTCCCGCCGCATCTCGCCCACGACGTCGAAGTCGGGCGAGGGCACGGCGCGCCCCATCAGGGTCTGCAGCCGGTTGCGCGGCCACGCGCAGTTTGCGATTCGGCCTGCCGCACGGCGCTCTGGAACTGCAGCGCCGCGACTTGCGTGCGCACCAGTTCCACTTTGGCCAGATCGCCGGCCCGCACCCGCGGCGTATTGACATCCACGATGCCGTGGAAGGCCTTCAGGTTCTCGCGCGCCAGGGCCAGGTTGTCCTTGGCCTGCAGCACGTCCACGAACGCGCTTTGCACATCCAGCACCAGCAGGCGCGTGGTGTTGAGCAGCTGCAATTGCGCCACCTCGCGCGCATTCTGCGCCACCTCGATGCGCCGCTCGCGCTTGCCGCCGCGCTCCAGAACGAAGTCGGTGCGAAAGTTGTACTCGGTGGGACCGCCCTGATTTTCGCGGTTAAACGTGCCCAGGAAATCGATGTAGTCCACGCCCGCGCTGAACACCGGATTCGGCCGCAGGTTCGCGGTGACAATGCGGGCGTCGGCGATGCTGAGGTTGTACCGCTCCGCCAGCAGGTTGAGGTTGTGGTCCACCGCCTCCTGCACGGCCTGCTGGATGCGTCACCTGATCCGGAAGTGCGGCCGGCGGCTGGCGGCGGACCTCGGGCGGCAAGACCTCCGGCCGCAAGAACGAACAGTCTGATGGCTCGATATGCTTTCACTAATTCCCTCCACCGCTTGGGCTAGGAGCAATGCGCGCGCCCGCCGCCAACTACACGCGGGGCGTTCGCGACGTGGAACTTTCCCTGATCGAAAACGCGGGGTAGAACTATGCCAGGGGGGGCTCGTCCAGCGTCGCAACCGATGGATCGAGTGAAGGATGAACAAGTGTAGAGAGACGGAATTGCGATGCAATACAGGGCGAACGTGAAAAGGTAGAAGCCGCTGGCCTGGTAATGCTCCAGCGTTTCCAGCATGCGGGCAAGCTGCAGGCTGTCCTTTTCCTGGCGGTCTTCCTGCGGTGCGCTTCCAAATCCCCCGCTTCTGCCGGCGTGGGGACCTGCAGCAGGGAAAAATGGAAGAGATCGTCGCTGTCGCTGATGCTGGGGAAGATGACCACGGCCATCAGGCAAACTGCAAACAGCCGCTGATAAGCGCGCGCGCCGCGACACGCTCTGGCCGCGATTCCACTCCAATAACACGAACCACAGCAGCGCGGCCACACTGATCGCTGCCCACAGCAGGTTGAGCGCGGTGTCGAGGCGGATCGGAGAGCACGTTACCTCATAGAATATCCCGAACCGGCGCCGGTTGGCTACAAGCGGTGTTTGGCCTCCGGCGCGTACATACATGATGCTACGATGCCAAAACAGAGCGAAGGTGTTTATTTTCCGCGCCAGCACCAGCAAAGCCGCGACCGTGACAGTGACCATCTGTGAGAAAACCCAGCCGCGCCGCACCTCGATCGCGCGACCCCAATCCGGTGCCGCACCAATGATCGCGCTGCCGAATCCGAGCCGCGACCGTGAGGGAGCGTAGTGAGAAGTTACGCGAGACGCCGGACTATCGATAAGTCGGTAACCAGGGGCCTATAAGTTCGCCGGCAAACTCATCCCGCTCTTACCAAGCGCCCGCTGCATCAGGGCGACCGCATGAATCTCGGGAACGCTGCGCGCGATCGAGATTTCCGAAACCAGCATGTGACGGGCCCGGTCCAGCATCTTCTTTTCGCGGAAAGAGAGCGGCTTATCGATGTGCAGTTGCACCAGACCCTTGAAAACCTCGGCGGCTTTCAACAGATCGCCGCTCTGCATTTTCTCGCTGTTCTCTTTGAACCGTACTTTCCAGTCGGGGTTGATAGCACACCAACCGTTCGCCAGGTAGGAAAGAATGCGCGAAATTTCGCGGTCCTTCGTTACCCGTCGCAAGCCCGATGTTGGCCGCATTGGAAAGCGGCACCAGCACAGTCATGCTGCACGCCAAATCGCAGCAGATAGAATTTTTCGAAAGCGGTGCCAAAGGAACGGGTACTGATATTCTCGATGGTCCCAACGCCTTGGTTGGGATAGACCACCTTGTCGCCGATTTGAAAGGTCATACGGGGTCCCCCACAAACCACCGCTACCAAGTGCTATTTTGAAATTGGTGCAACAACTCTAAATACTACGCTCGTCGACCGCTGTCTGTCAAGAGCGGATATTCAGAAAACGCATCGATTTCGTGCCAATACTGGCGAGTTTTCGCACGTCGTAGCGGTTAAAATCAAGGAATTATGGGAAATTCGGAGAACTGAGACAGAGGATCGCCGGATGAGGCGCAATACACCTCCGGCTAGGTGTATCGAGCGCTGAGCTGTGGTCGTGTCGGTCCTGCTTAATCGCCGGCGCCGACCTCTCTTTCGTCTTCCGCAGGCAAGCCGCGCTCGGCCAGAAGCAGACGCCGCAAGCTGCGCAGGTCGTTTAAAATGCGCCGGCTGCTGGTGATATGGAGATTGAGTTTTGCGAGATTGTAGGAAACCAGAAGGAGCGCTTCTTTACGGCGATCCGCGCGATCCTGTTCGGCGGCGGCGATTTCTTCTTCGACGTCGCGCCGGGCTTCGTTCACGGCTTCGGCGAGCATGCGCACATACTCGTGCGACCCCTCGATATTGTCAAACGGCGTTTCGGCTTTGATAGCTCACAATCCGCCTTCCCGACCGCCTGCCTCTGCCGGTGGCCCTGCAGAATAATTAAGTGTTATTCATTCTCGCACAAATGAAACCGAGCTGCAAACAGTTAATCTGGTAGTGTCGGGAGCCATCGAACGTACATGGCGGTAAATGTGATGCGACCGATACATTGAGGGCCGTCGTGGTGGATGATGAGGAACTGGCCCGCGGATATCTGCGCGAACTGCTGCGCGCCGCACCCGGAAATTCAGGTCGTGGCCGAATGCGCCAACGGCTTCGAGGCCGTAAAGGCGATCGCCGAAACCACGCCCGACCTGCTCTTCCTCGACGTCCAGATGCCCAAGCTGGATGGCTTCGAAGTGCTGGAACTGATCGAGCCAGCGCAGGCGCCCGGTGGTCATCTTCGTCACCGCCTACGACCAGTACGCCATGCGCGCGTTCGACGCCCACGCCGTGGATTACCTGCTCAAGCCCTTCAGCGCGGAGCGCTTCGAACGCGCGCTGGAACGCGCGCGAGCCCGCCTGGGCGAACGCCGCCTGCCGCTCGAACTGGCGCCCGAAGCCCGCGCCGCCGGCGAGCGGCCGCAGCGCATCGTGGTGAAGGACGGCACGCGCGTCCACGTGATTCCGCTCGACAAGCTGGATTACGTGGAGGCCCAGGACGACTACGTGGCGCTCCACAGCGAGGGCAAGAGCTATCTGAAGCAGCAGCCCATCGCCAGCCTGGAAGCGCTGCTCGACCCGGCGCTGCTTCGTGCGCATCCACCGCTCGGCCATCGTCAACCTGGAGCGCGTGGCGCGCATCGAGCCGTACGGCAAGGAGAGCCGCATCGCGATTCTCGACCGACGGCACGCGGCTGCCGGTGAGCCGCTCGGGTTACGCGCGGCTGCTGGAGGCGATGGGAGATTCGCAGGGGAATCGCAACTCCACGCGATAGACGCCTCGCGGCCGCCGGCCTCCATACTCGGCCGCCGTCGCCATAGCGCAGTTCGCAGGCGGCGGCGCACGTGCGCCAGCCCCATGCCGAGACGGTTGGCGGGCGGCGCGTCGGCGATCGAAGCCATTTTCCACGGCGATCGGACGCTCCCGCCCGTGCGCTCCACGGACAGGCGGATGGCGCCCGCCCTCCACCAGATCCCGCGATCGCCGTGCTTGACGGCGTTTTCCACCAGCGGCTGCAGCAGCAGCGCCGGGACGGCGCAATCCTGGCAGGATTCCTCGATGTCTTCGCTGAATTGCAGCCGCGCGCCGAAGCGTACCTGCTCCACCTCGAGATAGCTGCGCGCCAGCGCCAGTTCCTCGCGCAGCGGAATGCTCTCGCGCTGCCCCAGGCCCAGGCTGCTGCGCAGGAAGTCGGAGAGGCGGATGCACATTTCGCGCGCGCGCGCGCCGTCCAGCGTGGCCAGCGCGGCGATCGAGTGCAGGCTGTTGAACAGGAAGTGCGGGTTGATCTGCATGCGCAGCGCCTGCAGTTCCGCGTCGCGCGCCAGCGTGCGCGCTTCGGCGGCGCGCCAGCGACGCCTCGCGCGAGCTTCTCGCCGGCCAGCGCGGCGTAATGCAATCCGGCGGAGAGCAGGTAGAGCAGGATGCCCATGCCGAACAGCAGATCCAGGTGGCGGCGCCGTGCGTCCCTCCACCCGCGCCAGGCCCCACACGGCGCCCGTGAACAGGCCGCTGGCGGATATCGGCCGCGGCGGTCCAGGTCGCCGCCAGCATGGCCGCGTTGGCCAGGCGCAACGGCCGCACGCGGCAGATGGGCCAGGGCGAAAGGCAGGCAAATGCGAACAGGACGCAGGCGGGAGCCAGCACCGCCGTATCCTGCACCCAGGAGGTGCTGCCGGACGCCCACATCAGGTAGTCCAGCAGCGCCAGGATCGGTATCCAGCCGGCAAGGTACAACAGAATCCGCCCGCGCCTTGCAAGTATGGGATGCATCGCGCGCGTCAGTTCTTGACTTCCACGCCGCCGAACACCGCCGAGCCCTTGATGAACAGGCGCTTCACTCCGGGCATGTCCCGCGTTGGGCTGCACGCTCTTATTGCTGAAACCGCCGAAGATGGCGGCCACCGAAGGCACCACCGCCCAGTTCTGCGGCACCTTGAATTCCACGCCGCCGAACATGGCGGAGACATCCACCACTGCCGAGTCACCGCGCATGCCGGCCCGCCGCAGATCGACCTCCACGCCGCCGAACATCGCCGAGACGTGGCCGCCGCGAAAATCGTCCGTCGTCACCTTGCGCTCCACACCGCCGAAAATGGCGTAGTCATTCAGCTCGCCCTCGTGTCCTCCCGCAGGCATATTGGGCACTCCTGCCTGCGGCGGCGCCAGCCGGCTCCACAACATCAACAGGCCGGCCCCGATCAGTACCAGCGGCCAGAAATCGCGCCACGTAAGGTCCAGCAATCCCATCGTATCGGCAAGAAACAGGCCGCCCACGCCGATCAGGATTCCGCCGGTGAGCTTGCCGTTCGAGTACGGCGAATCCACCATCTTGGCCAACCCCGCCGCGATCAGGATCACCGGCCAGAAACGCCAGATGTCGTGCATGTAAAAGATGTTCAGGTTGTTCAGCAGGAACAGAACCCCGATCCCGATCACCACCAGCGCCGGAACGATGCCTGGGATGTTTCTCTTGAATCGCCAATCCTCGTGTGGTTGCATGAGTTCAGCATAGGGCGGCAACGGCGGCGATTCCCCTGGAAATCGGCGAACACCCCGCTTTTACCGGCGACCGCGTCTTCCAGGGTGGCGCGCACAGCGCTCGATGAGCGATCATCGTTCTGCTATGAGCAAATTTAGCGTCGGATACGTAGGCCTGCTGCTCCTGACGTTGGCGCACGCGGGCTTCGCGGCGGATGTCGGCGATTGGGGTGGGGTGCGGGCGTTAGGCAAAGGCGACCGGGTCGGCGTGATCCAAATGAACAGCAAGCGCGTGGAAGGCCGCTTCGACAGCGCGACCGATACGAACATCACGATCCAGGCGGACCAGCCCCTCACACTGGAGAAATCCGACGTGGCGCGCGTCTACCGTCCGGCAAAACACGGCCGTGTGTTCGGCCTCGTCCTCGGCGGCGCCATCGGTGTGGCCGCGGGCGGTATCGTCGATGGAACCGTCGGACGCTTTTTTCGCAACGAGGGAGGCAGCCCGGCGGCCGGTGTGATCACGGCGATTGGAGGAGCGGCGGGCGCAGGACTCGGAGCGGCCGCCACCGGCGGCTATCGCACCGTCTATCAGCGAG
This sequence comes from uncultured Solibacteraceae bacterium, assembly GCA_963792055.1. GTDB lineage: Bacteria > Acidobacteriota > Terriglobia > Bryobacterales > Bryobacteraceae > Solibacter. The sequence continues at coordinate 403,478 of CAWBUV010000017.1, forward strand.
CCAAATAGGGCTCACGCCAGCAGGTCGCGGACCGTATCCAGCAGCTCTCGAGTCTTGACCGGCTTCACCAGAATCCGCGAAACCATTCGCTCTTCGGGCTGGCCGTACAAATCCTCGGGCCAGCCGCATAGTACGATCACCGGACCGCCATACCCAAAGTCGCGTATCCGGCGAATGAGGGCGATGCCCTCCCGAGAGTCCGGTTCGCCCAGCACGTTCGGCAGACGCAGATCCATCATCACGATCTCCGTGCCCGCATTTCCGAGTCGGCGCACCGTCTGCGATGCCGTAAACGCAATCTCCACCTGGTAGCCGGCGATTTCCAGAACCTGCTTTTTCAGATCGAGCTGTACTGCGTCGTCGTCAACGACGAGAATCCGCGGCATCGTAGCGCATGTTTATCTTAGTAGGTCTTCGAGCTGTATGCGCGTGTCGGTCTTCGCATCGCGATATTTCACGATCACCGGAGTATAAACGCTGATGCCCCAGTCTTTGCCCGGACCATTCGTGATGGCGCGCGCGCCCGCAATTACCACCGCGCCTTCCGGAACTACTAGCGGATCGTCGTCGCCGGCGCGATGGATCGTGTTGCGCACCAGGTCGTAGACCGGCGTGGAGCGATTCAAAATCGTTCCGGTGCCCAGCACGGCGCGCCGCTTCACGATGGTGCCTTCATAGACTCCGCAATTGCCGCCGATCAGCACGTCGTCTTCGATGATGACCGGCAGCGCGCCCACCGGCTCCAGCACGCCGCCGATCTGGCTGGCGGCCGAGATGTGGCAGTTCTTCCCGATCTGCGCGCAGCTTCCCACCAGCGCATGCGAATCCACCATCGTGCCGTCGTCCACGTAGGCCCCCGCGTTGATATACATCGGCGGCATGCACGTGACGTTCTGGCCCAGATACGCGCCGTCGCGTACGCTGCTGCCGCCCGGCACGATGCGTATGTTGTGGCCGGGCGGGATGGTCTTGGTCGGGTACGTATCCTTATCGCGAAACGTGAGCGTGCCCACCGACATATCAATGTTGACGCCCATGCGGAATCCCAGCAGGATTCCCTTCTTCACCCAGGCGTTGACACGCCAGCCCGTGGCCGTGGTGCTGTCCGGTTCCGCCGCGCGTAGCCGGCCCGCGCCCAGCGATTCCAGAAACTGCGTGAAGAGTTCTCGATGTGCCGCCGTGTACTCTGCGGGCTTGTGATCAAAAAGCTGCTCGATTTCATCGTGCAACGGGAACTCCACTGAGCAGTCCGATGGACTGCAGCACACTTTCGATCTTTGCCAGATTGCCCTGGCTCGGCGGCACCATCGGGAGGCGCCAGACCGGCTCCAGTAGGCCCATCAGCGCCATCGCGGCCTTCACCGGAATCGGATTCGACTCCACGAAATTGACATTCATCAGCGGCAGGAATTTCGCCTGGATCATCCGCGCGGTGGGGAAATCGTTGCGCAGGCAGGCCTGCGCGATGGCCGTCATCTCCGCTGGAATCTCGTTCGATGCCACCGAGATCACGCCGCGCCCGCCGAGCGCCGTCAGCGGAATCGTGATTGCATCGTCGCCCGAAAGCACGATGAAATCGCGCCGGGACTTCCTGCAGCACCGTCGCCATCTGCCCGATATTCCCGCTCGCTTCCTTGACGGCCACGATGTTGTCGATCCGCGCAAGACGCGCAAGCGTGCCCGGCTCCACGTTGACGCCCGTGCGCCCCTGCACGCTGTACACTACGATCGGCAGGCGCGTGGATGCCGCGATCGCACGGTAGTGTTGATACAGTCCTTCCTGCGTGGGCTTGTTGTAATAAGGAGTGACGGAGAGAATGCCGTCCGCGCCCAGCGCTTCAATCTCGTGCGCCAGTTCGATCACTTCCTGGGTATTGTATCCGCCGGCGCCGGCCAGCACGGGAACTCTGCCCTTGGCCTCTTCCAGCGTGATCTCCACCACGCGCAGATGTTCGGCGCGAGTGAGCGTGGGGCTCTCGCCAGTGGTGCCGCAGGGAACCAGGAAATTGATCCCGGCTTCGATCTGACGGCGCACTAACGCACGAAGCGTTGCTTCATCTAACGACAAATCCTGACGGAACGGAGTGACGAGGGCTGTGCCGCATCCCGTAAACATGTACCACCTCCTAAGAACACATGATTGGCCACAGATGAACACAGATAAACACGGATAAGACGGTTTTGATGTTCATCCGCGTTTATCTGCGTTCATCTGTGGCCCAATTCTCTTCTTCGCCTAAAACTCGATCTCGCTAAACTCGTACAGACCCTTTTTCCCTATAATCCATTGTGCTGCCTTCAGAGCGCCCCGCGCGAACCCCTCGCGACTGCGCGCCGTATGCCGCAGCGTAATCGTGTCCGCACCGCTATCGAAACCGATCTCGTGCGTACCGGGAATCGCGCCCGCACGATTGGAACCGACATCGATATTGCGCGCATACCCCGCCTTCTTCATCTCGTCCACCAGTTTCAGCAACGTACCCGAGGGCGCATCCTTCTTTGCCGAGTGATGAATCTCCCAGGCCCACGCGCCATACCCCGGCTCGGCCGCCATCAATCGGGCAGCCTCCGCAACCAGGCGGAAAAACACATTCACGCCAATCGAAAAATTGGGACTCCACACCAGGCCGGTGCCATTTGCCTCGATGGCGCGCTTCACCCGGTCGATATGTTCCAGCCAGCCCGTCGTCCCCACCACCAGCGGGACACCGAGCGCGGCGATCCCCTCCACATTGCCGTAAACCGCGGCGGGAATGGAGAATTCAATCGCTGCATCCACCCCTTGGAAATTCGCGGCGGTCAGACCTTCGCCCTTCGCATTGTTGAACTCGTCCAGCTTCAGCGCAACCTCAAAATCGTACTCCGGGGCAAGCTGTTCGATCAGTTTGCCCATCTTCCCATAGCCGACAATGGCGAGTTTACGCATGCACCGCCTCTTTACGTTCGAACACGCTGGGGTCGAGCGTGCTGAAGAATTCGTCGTGCAGCGCCGTCACCGTCCTCAGCAGATCGGCCTCCGCTACCACGAAGCTGAGATTCAGCAGCGAGGCGCCCTGGCTGATCATCCGTATATTGATGCCATCCAGCGAATTGAAAACGCGGCGCGCCACACCCGGCGTATACCGAATGTTCTCGCCCACCAGGCAGACAATCACGCCATCGTGCTCCACCGTAGCCTCGGCGAACTGCCGTAGATCGCCCAGAATGAGGTCGATATGACTGGTGTTGTCGATCGTCAGCGAGACGCTGACCTCGCTCGTCGCCACCATGTCTACCGGCGTTTCGTAGCGGTCGAAGATCTCGAAGATGCGGTGCAAAAAGCCGTGCGCCATCAACATGCGCGTAGAGTGTATGTTGACCGTCGTAATTTTGCGCTTGCACGCGATCGATTTCACCACGTTGTCGCAATGCACCGATTCGGCCGTAATGCGCGTACCCGGCACGTCCGGACGCCGCGAATTCAGAATCAGCACCGGAATATTCTTCTCGATCGCCGGCACCACCGTGGCCGGGTGCAGCACCTTCGCGCCGAAATACGCGAGTTCCGCCGCCTCCGCAAACGAAATCGTCTTTACCCGATGACCGCCGGACAAAATCGTCGGGTCGGCGGTCAGCATGCCGTCCACATCCGTCCAGATCTGGATCTCTTCGGCGTCGATGCCCGCGCCCACAATCGCCGCCGTGTAATCGCTGCCCCCGCGTCCCAGCGTAGTCGTGACGCCGTCTTCCGTGGAAGCGATGAAGCCGCCCATCACCACCACGCTGTCCGCCGCTATCGGCGGAATCGTCTTCTGGAGCCGCGCGTACGTCTCCGGAAAGTTGGGCGCCGCCTGAGTGTGCCGCCGGTCCGTCACCAGCACGTCGCGCGAATCCACGTGCTCCGCCTTCATGCCGAACTGCCGGAACGCCAGCGTCACAATGTAACTCGAGAGCCGCTCGCCGTAAGAAGAGATCGCGTCGATCGATCGCGGCGTAAGTTCACCAAGCACCGCGAGCCCCTTCACCAATTCCGTCAGTTCCTGAAAATGCTCGTCCAGGAAGCGGTCCAGATCGGCGCGGTCGCTCAACGGGACGATCTGCCGCGCCTCCCGCGAGTGGTAGTCCCGCAGGTCGTGAAGCTGCCGGATGTACTCCTCGCGCTTGCCCCCAATGGCAGCCGCCGCAATCGCGAGCAGCTTGTTGGTGGTCTTCCCCATGGCGGATACCACTACCACCGGATGGCGCTCTTCGCGGGCGTGCACGATCCCGGCCACTCGCGTGATGGCGGCGGCCGACTCCACCGAACTGCCGCCGAACTTCATTACGATCATTAGTCCAGCATCCCTTCCGAGTGCATCAGTTCCGCATTCAGTACGGCCGCGCCCGCCGCCCCGCGAATCGTATTGTGGCTCAGCACGACGAATTTGTAATCCAGTACCTTGCACGGGCGCAGGCGTCCCACAAAGGCCGCCATCCCGCTCTCGCGTTCGGCGTCTTTACGCGGCTGCGGCCGGTTGGCCTGCTCCATATAAATCACCGGGCGCTTCGGCGCACTCGGCAGATCGCGCTGCTGCGGAAGACCGCGGAAGCTCTCGAGCGCATGCCGCAGGTCGGCTTCACTGGGCTTCGAGGAGAACTCCACCGACACCGTCTCCGTGTGGCCATCCACCACACCGACGCGATTGCAATGCGCGCTCACCTTCGCCGCCAGCGGAGCGATCCGGTCTCCGGCGAAATCGCCCAGAATCTTCTGCGTCTCCATCTCCATCTTCTCTTCTTCGCCGCCGATGAACGGTACTACATTGCCCATAATGTCCATCGACGCGACGCCCGGATATCCCGCGCCCGAGACCGCCTGCATCGTGCTCACGATCACCTTCGTGATGCCGAATTGTTTGAGCGGTCCCAGCGCCATCACCAGCCCGATCGTGGAACAATTCGGATTGGTGACGATCTGTCCCGTCCACCCGCGCGCACGTTGCTGCCCTGGAACCAGTTTGAGGTGTTCGGGATTGATCTCCGGCACCAGCAGCGGAACGTCCTGCTCCATGCGATGATTGCGCGAATTCGAAACCACCACGTGTCCCGCCTGCGCGAATGCCCGTTCGATTTCCGTGGCCACACCCGCATCCATCGCCGAAAAGAGCAGGCGCGGAGCGTTGCCCGGCTTGCTCTCCTCCACCGTGAGACCCGCCACACTGTCCGGCGTGCCGCCTGCCAGGTGCCACGTCATGGCGTCCTCATACTTCTTGCCGGCGGAGCGGTCGCTCGCCCCCAGCCACTTGAGGTCGAACCACGGGTTCCCCTGCAGGAACTTGATGAAGTGCTGGCCCACCATCCCGGTGGCCCCAAGAATACCTACTTCGATTCGCGTTTGCATAATTCCTTTACGATGCGTTGATAGAGTTCCACAGCCTCCAGGAGCTGGGCTTTGGGCACTCGCTCTTCCAGAGTGTGCGCCACATGGATCGTGCCGGGGCCGATCAGAAACGGTTCGCCCCACTTGCCGGCGAACGCCGGGATATCGGTGGTGAAAGCCACCACCGTAGTCGGGATGCCGTCCACCGCTCCCAGGCGGACCGCCGGAATTTCGATGACCTCGCGCAGTTCGGCCCGTCCGTTCGCGGCGCGTTCCAGTTCGGCCTTCGTCTCTGTGGAGTCGCCCACCAGGCGGATCATGATGTCTGCCCGCGCTTCGTCGGCGATCACATTCGGTGCGCGCCCCCCGGCCAGCGTGCCGATATTCAGCGTGCTGGGTCCGAGCAGTTCATCCACCGGCAGAGGGATCCGGCGGATATCGGCCAGTACGTCCAGTAGTTTGTTCACTGCCGAATCGCCCAGCTCGGGATAAGCCGAGTGCGCCATCTTGCCCGCGGCGCAGACCTCATAGCGCAGTGCGCCCTTGCTGCCCAGCGCGAGCTGGTTTTCGGTAGGCTCGCCGTTGATGATGTAGCGCGAACCGCGCGGCGTCTGCGCGGCCTTGTAAGCCCCCGCGCTATTGCGTTCCTCGCCCACCACGAATAGCAGGCCGAAGCCGCGTTGCCCGGCTTCCAGCAGCTCTTCCACCGCCTTGATCATGCTGGCGATAATGCCCTTGGTATCGCAAGCGCCGCGCCCCCAGATGAACTCGGCATCCTCCCGCGACGTGAAGAACGGCGGCACCGTGTCGATATGCGTGGAAAGCGTGACCACCAGCGGCTCGCCCCACTGGGCGAACACATTGAACCGCCGCGGCTCTACCTCGATCCGTTCGATGTGACCGTCGTATAAAACCGCCAGGGGCGCGAGGTAATCGTAGAGGTAGTTCCCCACACGCTCCTCGTTATTGGTGATCGATTCAATATCGACCAAAGCGCGCGTGAGTTCGAATACGTTCATAAAAAATCCGTTTGGGGGGAGGCAAGAGGAGGAAAGTCCGCGCGCAGGCCGCGTGTTTCAATCCCGATAGCGCTCCACCCGCCTGTGAACGGGTGACAGTGAGCAGGCTTTAACCTGGCTCCCCAACCGGAAGGAATTGAGATTCCATCCCGATTTCGGCGGATACTACTTACGGCCCCTTTCGCCGGCCTCCGAAACTCAATCGGAAATCCGGTCCGGCTACTCATGGCCGCCGCACCTCTACGGTGAAAACCCAGGATAGCGAAGCCGGGAACGTCAAGTCAAATTGCTTGGGTGGGGCGGGCTTCAGCCTGCCATCCGAGCGAAGCTCGGACCAGTTGCTCAAACCCCGCCCTCTTCCGGGCGCTAAAACTGCAAGCGGAAAGCAAACTGCATGCTGCGCGGGAAGTTCTGCTGCGAGATGGTGACGCGGCCGAAATTATTCGAGGTCAGGCCCGTATCCGGCCCCTGATAAATCGGCGTGTTGAACGCATTGAACGCTTCACCGCGTAATTGGAAATTCATATGCTCGCGGACCTTGAAGTTCTTGAACATTGACATGTTGACCTGCGTGGCCCAGGGATTGCGAATGTTCGGAAAGCGGTCGTCATAGCTGCGCAGCGAGTAGGCGTTGGTAATTGCACCCAGACCACTGCTTCATCCGTGGACGCGCAGTTGCTCCGCGATCCGTTGGCCAGTAGCGTACACGTGTTGAACCAGCGGTTGTAAGTCTGCTGGCCCTCTGGCAATTCGGGGTTGGCCAGATTGTAGGCGTCGGGACGCCCTGTGGGAACGCCCGTCATGTACTCCACGGAACTGTTGTATTGCCAGCCGCCGATAATTTTTTCCGTAATGCCGGAAGCATTCGCCTGCCAGACGCTTGCCTTTGCCGATGGGCAGGTCGTACTGAAATGTGAAGGAGATGTGATGCGTTCGGTCGTAATCGGCCAGCGTGCGGTACAGCCACGTGTACTGCGCCTCGCGATAGCCGCGGGTCTGCATGATCTTACCCAGGCTGTACGAGAAATTAAACAGCAGGCCCTGGCTGAAACGCTTGTTGGCGCGGATTTCGAGCAGGTCGCCGGTCTGCGTTCCGTTGGGGATGCTGGCCTTGGTGACACCGCTGAACTGCGGGAACGGCTTGAGCATCTGCTCCGTGCTGCTGGTGGCATTGAACAGGCTGGTGCCGGAGAGGTCGGCGGCGCCCGCAAACGGATTGGCGGTGGAGTTCGTGCAGAGGCTGGTGTTGGCCACGCATTGCAGTCGCTGCGCCATGGAGATGGCGTTCACGTTCTGGCTGCTGCTCAGCTTGTGTGTACGGCTGCCTACGTAAGATGCTTCCAGCGTGGTCTTCCACCAGGGCAGTTCGTACTCGAATCCCGCGTTGAACTGATGCACGCGCGGAATCTCGTAATTGGGGTCGTCATAAGTAATGCCCTGGCCGACGAAGGTACGCGCGCCCAGCGAATTACCGTACGGTTGCAGAACACCCGCCGGAAATGGATTGTCCCAGGTCGAGTTGCCGGCCAAGTTCGGGATATAGGCATTGGCCCCGCCGCCGCTGGTTGAAACGTACGGCGTGCTTCGGGAATAGCCGTTCTGGCGAACGGTGACCAGTCCACCGGTGCCGCCTAGGGGCAGGTAGCTCATGCCGTAGGACGCACGCATCACCAGGTGCCGCTGAATCTGGTATGCCAGCCCGAAGCGCGGCTGGAACCCCGTATACTTGGCACTCCACGTGGAGCGTGCGCCCGGCTTTGCGAAGGTCAATCCGCCGCTTGCGGAGCCGCTTCCAAGGGTGTACTTTGCGTTGGGGTCGAAACCTGTGACCAGCCGGTCCCAGCGCTCCGTGATTGGCGTCTGCAGGTCCCAGCGGAGTCCAAGGTTGAGGGTCAACTTCGAGGTAACCGTGAAGTTGTCCTGTATATATAGACCGTAGGTGCGGAACACAGCGCTGCTCTGCGCGTTGATGTCGGTATTCCCGCTGGCCACGTCGCCCAACAGGAAAGAAGCGATGCTGTTGCCGCTGGTGCTGTCGGAGGTCTGCGGGTTGCGCTGCGTGAAGCCTCCGTTGAAAGCGAAGTTGCCGTAGGTCCAGCCGGAGGTGTAGCGGTTGGGCCGGGTTTCGGCGATCAGCGTACCCATCTTCAGCAGGTGCCGCCCGGCGGTCTTCGAAACGTCGGCGCTCAGCGTGTATGCCTGGTCTGGCCAGAAAATCCGGTTGGCGGTGTATCCGCCGGTCGCCATCGTGAGGTAACCGGAGTATGCCAATTGCGGAAAGTGGATCGAGGGAGACGATCCGATCGGAACCTTCCAGCCGAGCTTGGAGCCGTCGAACATATCCGCCTCCTCCTGCGCGCTGTAGTTGATGTAGCGCTGCCAGGCGGCACGCACATTGACCACCGTCGTGGGGTTAACCGTCCAGACGTGGTCCAGCGTGGAGCCGTAATTGACCCGCCGCAACGGGTCGTTGCCGGATTTGGCGGGGCTGTTCTGAATGCCGTTGCTGGCGCGATATTCGAAGCCCCAGTTCTGGCTCACGCTGCCGGTGGTGCGGTGATTCTGGTTCCAAACGTAATCGAACTTCGAATACCACGCGTTGTAGCCATACTTGCCGATATTCGGCGAGGAAACCCAATTGTTGACGCGCGTGTACGCCACACCCGCGGTATTGGGGTGCGGGAAGAACGCCATCAGGTTGCGTGAGATCGGGCTCTGCATCGACGCCGGAATCTTGTTGTCCGCGAATGCCGTGCGTGTGAAACCGCTGCCCGCCGCCACAGTGCTCAGCGGATCGTAGATCACGATCAACTGTCCGGAGGCATTGCGCGTATCGGAGAAATCGCCAACGCGTTCCAGTTCGCTGGGAACGGTCTGAGTCACCGGGAACGGCACGCGCTCGCGGAAGCCTTCATACCAACTCGAGAAGAACAGCTTGTTCTTGCGGATGGGTCCGCTCACCAGCGTGGAAAAATCATTCCACTGGTGCTGCATGGCCTTGATGCCGCCGGCGTTGCTCTGCGTGAAATTGGCGTCGAACTTGTTGTTGCGGACATATTCTGACAAGGTGCCGTGAAACTCGTTGGATGCCGCCCTTCATCGTCATATTGAGGACTCCGCCGCCGGTGAGCCCGAGCGACGCGTCGGAAGAGGGCGTGGAAACCTTGAACTCCTCGTATGCCGTCCACCAGCGGCGCGAATTTCCATTCGCCTGTCCCCGCATTGATGGAGGCGCCATCCAGGTTGAACTGGTTGCTGCTGGTGGCCCCGCCGTGCATGGTCAGGCTGCCGTTGGTATCCCAGGCGCGCGTGCCGCTGAACCCGCTGGCGCCGAACTGTTGCTGGGTGAAAATCACGCCCGCGGAAAGTTGCGTCAGCATGAACACCTGGCGCCCGTTGAGCGGCAGTTCGCTGACGCCCTTGTTGTCCATTAACTGGCTTAGTACCGAACGGTCCGTATCGATCGCGGCCAGTTCGGCAGTTACCGTCACGTTCTCGCTGATCGCGCCCACCTCCAGGCGAATGTCGATCGTGGCCCGGTCGCCCACCGCCAGAGTAATTCCGGAACGTGTCAGTTTCTTGAATCCCGTAGCCTCGCATACCACCGTGTACGGTCCGGCAGGCACCTGCGCCAGAACGTATCGTCCATCGGTCGCGCTCGTCGTCGTCACACTGACGTTCGTATCGACGTTGGTGGCCTTCACGGTGGCGCCCGGAATACTCGCACCGGAAGAATCGGAAACTTGGCCGGATATCAAGGCCCTGAACTCCTGTGCACAGGCAAGCGCACTCACGAGCATGACAAGCAGGATCAAACGGAAGCGCATTTTACTCCTCACCCCGCCGGAACCCTGGGATCCCGGATAACCACAGCTATATATCCTTTCAGTTCCAAAAGCAATCAGGTATTCTTCCCCAAAACGCAAAAAGGGCGCCGGCGTTAGCCGGCGCCCTTTTAAGCCCTTAGAAAAACCTACTCCTTCACAGGAGCGGGCTTCAGCTTCTCGCGCTGCTCTTTGAGCACCGCGCGGCGGCTGAGTTTGATTTTGTTGCCTTCGAGCGCCAGGACCTTGACCAGAATCTGGTCGCCTTCCTTCAACTCGTCGCGGACGTCCTTGATGCGGTTCTCCGCGATCTCGCTGATGTGCAGCAGACCGTCGGTTCCCGGGAAGATTTCCACGAACGCTCCGAAATCCACCAGCCGCACCACTTTGCCGAGATAGGTCTTGCCCACTTCGGCGGTCGCGGTGAGATCGCTGATAATCTGGATCGCCTTGTTCGCGCTGGCTTCATCGGCGCTGGCCACGTGAATCGTGCCATCGTCCTCGACGTCGATCTTGACGCCCGTCTGTTCGATGATGCCGCGAATGACTTTGCCGCCGGGTCCGATGACGTCTCGGATCTTATCGGTCGGAATGTGAAGGGTGTAAATCCTCGGTGCGTACTGGCTGATCGCCGTCTTAGCCGTCGGCATCGCCTCGTACATCTTGTCGAGAATGTGCAGCCGGCCCCTGCGCGCCTGCTCCAGCGCTTCCTTCATGATATCCACGGTGATGTTCGGCACCTTGATATCCATCTGCAGGCCGGTAATTCCGGAACGCGTGCCGGCCACTTTGAAGTCCATGTCGCCGTAGTGGTCTTCGGCGCCCGCGATATCGGTCAGAATCGCGTAGTCTTTGCCTTCCAGCACCAGGCCCATCGCAATCCCGCCGACGTGCGCCGTCAGCGGCGCTCCCGCATCCATCAGCGCGAGCGAAGCTCCGCAGACCGTAGCCTGCGAACTCGAACCGTTGGATTCGAGAATGTCGCTCACCACGCGCATCGTGTAGGGGAACTTGTCCTCGCCGGGAATCAGCGCGGTCAGCGAACGCTCGGCCAGAGCGCCGTGTCCGATCTCGCGGCGGCCCGGTCCACGCATGAACCCAGTCTCGCCCACGCTGAACGGCGGAAAGTTGTAGTGCAGCATGAAGCGCTTGCTGGCCTCGCCCGGTTCCAGAAGTTCGATGCGCTGCGCATCGTCCTTCGTCCCCAGCGTGACCGTCACCAGCGCCTGCGTTTCACCGCGCGTGAACAGCGCGGAACCATGCGTCCGCGGCAGCACGCCGGTTTCGATCGTGATCTTGCGAACTTCATCGAACGCGCGGCCATCGGGACGGCGGTGATTCTTCAGCATCTCGTCGCGGAAGATCCGCTCCTTGAGAGCCGAGAAACACTTGCCGCCTTCTTCGCGCTGCTCTTCGGGAAGGGCTTCGACGATGCGCTTCTTCAGAGCGGAGATCAGCGAGTAGCTTTCCAGCTTCTCGTGCTTCGCCGTGTCCATGGCGTCGGTCAGCTCCGCGCGCGCATCCTTGGCCACCTGGTCGTAGATCGCCTGATCCAATTGGTGCGGAACGAACTCGCGCTTCGTCTTGCCTGCCAGCTTCATCAGTTCGCGGATTCCGGCCGCAATCTTCTTGCAGCACTCGTGCCCGAACTCGATGGCGCCGAGGACTTCCGCTTCGGAAACCTCCTGCGCGCCCGCTTCCACCATCACGATGCCTTCTTCCGTACCGGCCACCACGATGTTCAACTTCGATTCGCGGCCCTCGGTATACGTGGCGTTGGCAATGTATTTACCGTCCTTCATGCTGACGCGCACGCCGCCCAGCACGTAAGGAAAGGGGATTTCACTGATCGCCAGCGCCGCCGCAGTGCCTGCGATGGCCAGAGAGTTCGGATCCTGCTCGGGGTCGGCCGACAGAACCATGGCGATGATCTGGGTTTCGTGGAGAAAGCCTTCCGGAAACAGCGGACGGATCGGTCGATCGATCAGCCGGCTGGTCAGGACTTCCTTTTCCGAGGGACGTCCCTCGCGTTTAATGAATCCGCCCGGGATCTTGCCGGCGGAGTAAGTGTACTCGCGATAATCGACGGTGAGCGGGAAGAACCCGGCCCCCACCTTCGGCTGGTCAGCCATACACGCGGTGACCAGTACCACGGCGTCACCGGAACGAACGACGACAGCGCCGCCCGCCTGTTTGGCCATCTTACCCGTCTCCAGGGTGATCTTACGGCCGCCCAGGTCTACTTCAACTATGTGATGCATGCTTTCTTAAAACCTCCAACACTCTGCCGGAAACCAGTTCCGGTAAGTCGTAAAGTCGGTTCCATCTAAGGAACCGTTTGAGAGTGGAGTTGACAGGATGGAAAATCCGCCACGGATTCCCGGCAACACGCCCGGCGCCCGTTCGGACAATATGGGTATGGATTCGGAAGCATCCGCTCCATACGTATGGAACGAACGGTTTCCGCGAATGGGACTAGCGGCGAATGCCCAGCTTCAGAAGAACCGCTTTGTAGCGCTCTGGGCCCGTATCTCGCAGGTAAGTCAGAAGCCGTCGACGCTTGGCAACCAGGGTCAACAACCCTTTGCGGGAGCCATGATCCTTCTTGTGCGTCTTGAAATGCTCCGTAAGCATCGTGATTCGGGTGCTCAACAGGGCAATCTGTACTTCTGGCGACCCGGTGTCGGTTTTGTGGCGCTGATTCCCGGTGAGAATCTGCTGCTTTGCTTCAATCGCCAGTGCCATTCTAGGGGTAATGCTCCTTGTCTTCTCTTAATCTCGTTTATGGTACTTCACCAGAATACCACAGGCACAATTGGCCGTGGGGTGAGCGCACCACGAGGGAAATTCCAGTATACAACGTTCTCCGCCGGTTCAAAACACCTGGAAACAGTACACCGTGTTCGACCCCTCGGCGCTCAACCCGTACTCGCCGGGTTCCAGGCTCTCCTCCACCTCCAGGCGGAAGAGTTTGTCCGTATTCAAACGCGTCAGTTCCACGCGGATCGCCCTGGGCTGCTTCTTCGGTGAAAAGGTGATCTCCCGCCGGCCGTTTTTCGATTCCAGCTTGTAAAGCGCCAGCTTCGACGCTGCCACCTTCTCGGCCTGCAGCAGGAATGTCGGCGAGGCCAGCGGCGTTCTGGCGCTCGATGCCGCTCCTTCCACCGCGTACGTCACATCGTCCTTCTTGCCCTTTTCCTCTTTGGCCTCCAGCACCTCGGTCGGCACAAGATTCTGCGCATGCTTGAGGTACGGAATATCGGGCTGGGGCGGAACGGGTCCGGTATACTTCTGCGCAAATGCGCCGAAGACTGCCGCAAAGTACAAGGCTAGATAGCCGACTCGCATAACTAGCGCTATCTTACCTCCGCCGGCAGGGTGCCGTGTACCTCAATCCGATGTCGGGTACCTCAATTCGAGCCGCGATCGTAAGAGAGCGTGGCCCGCTGCCTCGGAGCGTCGAACACGCTCACGGGCTCACCCCGCCCTTCCGGCAACTATTGGAACGTCACCGTAGCCACGCGGTACCACGCTTGCCCGCTGACCTCGTCCACGCCCCAAAACTCAAAGTACTGATCGCCGTGCGGAAACACGCCCGACCCGTGCAGCGTCGCCACAATCGAGCCGTTCGCCGCGATCCGGTCCGTGCCGAACCAGCCCTTCACACTGCTCGTGTAATCCGCGCCGTTGAACTTCAACGCCGTAATCCGCGTAGCCGCCCCCGCCGTATCCGCCAGGCGAATCTGGAAGCTCCATTCCGCACCGTTCTGCGCCACCGGATTCGGCGTGATGCTGGCCGTCACATTCGATTGGTCCACCCGCACCGTGGCGGTCACCCGCAAAAACTGCGGCGGCGCCGCGCCCGAGAAAATCGTCACCGTGCTCGCATACTGGCCCGGCTGCGCCAACTGCGCCGCGTCCACCGAGACCGTCAGCGTCGCCGGTGTCTTCGCCGAGAGACTGCCCGTGATCCCCGACAGCTTGATCCACGAAGCGTCGGCGCGTGCCTTATAGATCACCTGCCCGGTGGACTGCGTGACCAGTTGAATGCTCTGCGCCGCCGGCGCCGCATGGTTCGCAATCGCGAAGCCGATCTCCGCCTTCGCAGGCGTTACCAGGTCCGCCGGCAGATTCTCCAGATAGTCCTTCACCTGTGCGTACGTCACCGAAAAACGCGAGTACCCCGAGACACTAGGATTAATCGTGCAAACCGAGCCGTCTTCCAGGAATTCCGCGTAGCTCAGCGAGCCCACAACCACGCCCGGTGCCGAGAACAACGGCGACCCCGAAGAGCCGTGCTCCACACGCCCGTTGTTCCACTGAACCTGCAGGAAAAGGTTGCCCGGCGCATCCACCCCCTGTACATTGTTGGTGGCATCGCCCGTGCGCTCGCCGAAGGAAATCCGCTTCCAGGAGCCCGAAGGGTGGTGAATGCCGGTCAGCCCGGTAGACATCGGCGGGTCCGCAACGTCCCATCCGGCGAAGGTCGCGCCCGCCGGTGCATCCTGCAGCAGCACCAGGCTGAAATCCCCATCGGCCATCCCCGCGCTCGCAATCAGGTGGCCGCCTACGGTGGATTTCACGCTCGTCGTCCGGCTGGCCGGCGGAGTCCCGCCGCACGCCGGCGTCTGGTACGTCCAATACGCCTCCACCGTGCGTGCCGCGGCTTCGTTATTGATGCAGTGGCCGGCCGTCAGGAAATACGGCTTGAAGCTGTTGTCGCGCGTCGAAAGCAGCGAGCCCGAGCACAACAGCTCGTCGCCATTGTCCATGAAAGAGATTTGCGCTACGCTGCTCACACTGCCCTTCCAATCGGGATAGCAGTTGGCGTCGAGTTCGCAGAAGTCCGCGGGATCTTTCGCCGCGGCCGCCGCCGTCTCTGCCGCCGTGCGCGCCTGATGCGAAATGGCGCGAATCGTAAAGGGCGGCTCCAGTTCCCTGGGGGCATCCGGCGCGGGCTGGTACTCCACAATCACCGACCCGGAGAGCACCGCGCCGCTCCAAAAATGTCCGTCGTCGAACAACCCGCGCCCGGTATACGGGCCGGCCACCTGGCTGCCGTCATGCACCCAGACCTGGCCCGCGCCCGCCGAGAAGTCATCGAACTCCACCCGCATCCCGCGCGAAGCCGGAGAATGGATCGCCATACGCCAGATCCGTGCGCCCTCCGAGGTCGTCTCCCACACGCCTGAAGCCATCGCATGAGCCGCCATCGTGCGCCGGATGCCGGTCTTCAGCCGTATCCCGCGTTCGGCCAGGTGCGCCGACTCAGCCGCGCTCAGCGGCGCCAGCGCAAATTCCCGGGGCTTGCGCAGGCCCAGCCGCAGGCCCGGCGGAGCTGCCTCCACCCGATCCGCACGCTCCCTGCCGGCATACAGGGCGGGCTCCTTCCGCGAAATCTGCTGCGCACTCGCGATACAGAGTCCCATTCCTACCGCGCACACCGAGATGAAAAAGAGTCGCATAGCTACAGGTAGACTCTAGGACGCCGCGCCGCCACCCTACAAGATTGGAAATAGGTGATACCCCACCGATATCGATGGATAGCGGGCGCCGAAAGCGATCGCGGTAAACTGGATCCCAGCCTACAAAAAATGCTTTCACACCGATCCACCTCCGCAGCAGTCCGGAAACCCATTCGCAATTCCTGCGCCTGGTGGGATAGGCCTCCCGGCCTGTCCATCCGAGCGAAGCTCGGACGCCTCGCATGCTCCCTAACCCTCCTTTGCCTCCTCGGCCTTCTAACCGCCTGCTCGCAAACCAAGCCGGTCGCCCAAACCGAACCGAAGAAAGAACCCGAGCCGTCGTACTTCAAAGTGGACCCCTCCACAGCAGGAATACTGAGCGGGGCCGCCCGATTCACCGGCAAGAAGCCCCCTCGCAAGACCATCGATATGAGTGGAGACCCGGCATGCGTGGAGTCCCACCACGGCAAGGCTCTGGACGAGTCGGTCATGGTCAATCCGAACGGCACGCTCGCCAACGTATTCGTCTACATCAAAAGTGGACTGGAAGGGAAGACCTTCGAAGTGCCCGCAACGCCCGTCAAGCTCGACCAGCACGGCTGCTGGTTTCAGCCCCGCGTTCTGGGAATTCAGACCGGCCAGCCGCTGGAGATCACCAATTCCGACCCGGTGACGCACAACGTTCACCCGCTCGCACAGCTCAATCGCGAGTGGAACCACAGTCAGGGACCTGGCGAGGCGCCGCTCGAGCGGAAGTTCCTCAGGCCCGAGGTCATGATTCGGGTAAAGTGCAACATCCATAGCTGGATGCGCGCCTTTATCGGGGTCGTCGCGAATCCCTATTTTGCGGTCAGCGGAACTGACGGTACATTCGAAATCCCCAACCTGCCGCCGGGCGATTATGTAGTCGAAGCCTGGCACGAGACCCTGGGCACGCAGGAACAGAAAATCACCGTACCTCCCTCGGGCAAGGTCGAAATCAATTTCACGTTCAAAGGAGAATAGTCCATGACCCATTCGAGATATCTGCCTCCCATCGTTTGTCTGGCTGCCCTGTTCACAAGTTGCTCGAGCCCGCCGCCGGTCAAGCAGGTCGAGAGGGCCTCCCCTCCTGCCGAATCGACAGCGCCGCGAATCTACGTCACCAATGAGGTATCGGGCGATATGACCGTGATCGACTCGGGCACATACAACGTGATCGCCACCATTCCGCTCGGCAAACGCCCGCGCGGCATTCATGCGAGTCCCGACGGAAAGACGATTTATGTCGCTCTCAGTGGATCGCCCATCGCCGGCCCGGGTGTGGACGAAAGCACGCTTCCCCCTCCCGACAAAAGCGCGGATGGCATCGGCGTGTTCGACGTTGCGCAGAACAAGATCGTTCGCGTCATCAAGGGCGGCTCTGATCCGGAGAACTTCGATATCAGCAAGGATGGCAAACTGTTGTTCATCTCCAACGAAGACGACGCAGCCGTCAGTGCCGTCGACATCGCTTCCGGCGCGGTGGTCAAATCCGCCAAAGTGGGTGAACAGCCCGAAGGCGTGAAGGCCACCCCGGATGGGAAGTTCGTCTATGTCACATCCGAAGAGACCGGAACGGTTGCCGTATTCGATCCGGAGACGGGTAAGATCGTCAAGACCTTCAAGGTCGGCCACAGGCCTCGCTCGATCGCCTTTCTGCCGGATGGCACCAAGGCCTACGTCAATGCCGAGAACGATGGCACCGTGGTAGTCGTCGATGCCGTCAAGCAAAAGATGATCGACACCATTCCGCTGGGCAAGGCGGGAGTCGTCAAGCCGATGGCGGTCATTCTTTCACCCGACGCGAGCCGCCTCTACGTCAGTACCGGCCGCGGCAAGCAGGTGTTCACCATCGATACCGCCACCAATAAGGTAGTCGGATCGGTCGAAGTCGGCCCCCGCCCTTGGGGGATCGCGCTTTCTCCCGATGGCAAGACGCTCTACTCGGCCAATGGCCCCTCCAACGATATTTCCGTCGTGGATGTCGCCACCAACACCGTCGTCAAGAAAATCAATGCCGGCAGCAGCCCTTGGGGTGTGCTCGTTCTCCCGCGATGAAGTGTCGAGGTCTCTAATGAATCGTTGCGTCTTTACCTGGGCTCTACTGTCCACGGCAGTTTTTCTCGGACAGGCCTCCGCGCAGGACGGGCCTGAGTCCGTCACACGCGGAACCAAACAGTTCCGCAAGAGCGTGTTGGTCTCCGGGCTCTCGGGACCGTGGGAACTTACCTGGGGTCCCGACAACATGCTGTGGGTTACGGAGCGCACCGGTAAACGAGTAACCCGCATCGATCCCGCCACCGGGAATCGCAGCGTGGCAATCACCATCGCGGAGGTATCCGCCCCCGGCGGTCAGGACGGACTGCTTGGTATGGCGCTGCACCCCGAACTGCTCCGTGGCGCCGGCCAGGATTACGTCTATGTCGCCTACACCTACGTGGACCAGAAGCGCGGCGCGAACCCAACCGTGCGCGATCCCCGGAGCCCCTACCGGTACCTCTATGGCAAGATCGTGCGCCTCGCGTACAACAAGTCGAGCGGGCTTCTGTCGGATCCGGTCGAGCTGATTGCCGGACTCCCCGTCAGCAACGATCACGTCTCCGGACGCCTCAAGATCGGTCCTGACAAAAAGCTCTTCTACACCATCGGCGACGGGGGCCACAACCAGCTCGGCAACTTCTGCCTCCCCATCGAAGCGCAGCGACTGCCCACCCGGCAGGAGATCGACAGCAAAAACTATGCCGCATACGTAGGAAAATCGATTCGCCTGAATCTCGACGGATCCATTCCCTCGCGACAATCCCAAGCTCGCCGGCATCGTCAGCCACGTCTATACCTACGGTCACCGGAACATGCAGGGCATCGACTTCGCCCCCGATGGCACGCTCTATGCCTCCGAACAGGGGCCGAAGACCGATGATGAAGTGAACATTCTCAAGCCCGGCGCCAACTACGGCTGGCCCCACGTCGCCGGCGTCCGCGACGGCAAGGCATATGAATATGCGCGCTGGGCCGATTCCACCACGCCCTGCACCGAACTGAGTTTCAGCGATCTGGCGATCCCTCCCTCCGTGCCGCGCGAGCCGGAATCGGCCTTCACCAAACCCTTCGTGGAGCCCATCGCCACCATGTTCACAGTTCCGAGCGATTACAACTTTCACGATCCGGCCTGCAAAGGCGTGGACTTCCTCTGCTGGCCCACCGTCGCCGCCTCCAGCATCGAGTATTATTCGTCCGGGGCGAAGGGCATTCCCGGGTGGGACAGGGTTCTCTTGATTACGACCCTGAAGCGCGGGTCATTGTATGTCCTGCCGCTGACATCCGATGGACAACGTGCAGCCGGTCACATGTCCCGCTACTTCCAGTCCGAGAACCGGTATCGTGACACTGCCGTCAGTCCCGATGGCAGGACCATTTATATCGCCACAGATCCGGGAGGCATGGCGGAAGCCCTGACGGGCGGCGCGGCCCGCAGAATGCAGAATCCCGGAGCCATCCTTGCTTTTACCTATGAGGGCGAAGGCGCCGCTACCGGAAGCGAACCGGTCTCGCAGGTTACGGCCAACCAACCCCGTAGCGCCGCCCAGACTTCTTCCGGTACGTCAGCCACTCCTGGTGAACCGCCGCGTTTTACCGCCGAACAGGCGGCGGCCGGCAAGTCGGCCTACAATTCCAACTGCGCCGTCTGCCACGGCAGCACCATGACCAACGGCACCTTCGCCCCGCCCCTGGCGGGAGAGTACTTCAGGACCACATGGTCCGGCCGTTCGCTTCGCTCATTTTTCGACCGGGCAAAGAGCATGCCGCCTTCGTCCCCTGCCTCCCTCGCCGAAGACACGTACGCAAGCATCGTCGCCTACGTTCTCGAAATCAATGGCGTCAAAGCAAGCGATGTCCGCCTGCCGGCGCGCGCCGAAGCGCTCGATCGGATGACCATCAAGTAGCAAAAAACACTGAACACGAGGGCCCTCAGCGGAATATTAGGATATGTTCGCTTTTCGTGGCGGTCTGTCCCGGGCAATCACCGTACTTGGGTACGCGCTCATCGCGGGTCTCTCGGTCCTCCCATCCGCTCGCGCCCAGCGTCCGGCCGGTGAGCTTCGAATCGAAGTGAAAGATCCTTCGGGGGCCGCCGTTTCCGCCTCAGGTAAATTGCAAAACCTCGCGACTGGGAACGCACGAAGCTTTCAGACCGATACCCAAGGCGCCTATGCCTTCGCCGGCCTGCCATTTGGGCGCTACCGTCTCCAGGTGGCGGCCAGTGGCTTCGCCGCCCAGACCGTGCCCGTCGATGTTCATTCCACCGAGCCGGTCTCCCGAACCGTCACCCTATCCTTGAGCGCCCAGGCGTTCCGCGTTGACGTCGTCGGAGCCACACCGCTTGCCGGAACCGAACTGTCTCCAACCGAAATTCCTCTGCCGGTCCAGGCCGCAAATCAGCGCGATATCCAGAACAGCGGCGCTCTGGACCTGTCCGATTTTCTGAACAAACGCCTCAGCGGCGTCCATGTCAACGAAATGCAAGGAAACCCCTACCAGCCCGACATCAACTACCGCGGCTACACCGCCTCGCCGCTCCTCGGCACGCCGCAGGGTGTTTCCGTCTATATGGATGGAGTCCGTCTCAATCAGCCCTTCGGCGATGTCGTGAGTTGGGATCTCATCCCGCGAATTGCCATCTCGGAAGTTTCGCTCATGCCAGGTTCGAACCCGTTGTTCGGCCTCAATACACTGGGCGGCGCCATTTCCCTCCAGACCAAAGACGGACGCGGCGGAAATCATACTGAGCTGAATCTCAGTGGCGGCAGCTTCGGCCGCAAAGTCGCTGAGTTTGAGCACGGCGGCGCCAATTCCAAAGGTCTGAGCTGGTATCTGGCGGGCAATCTCTTTTTTGAAGACGGCTGGCGGCCAGATTCGCCTTCCAATGTCCGCCAGTTCTTCGGCCGCCTGGGCTGGCAGAATGCCGATACCAGCCTCGGCCTGACCGTCTCCTACGCCAATAATTCGCTCATCGGAAATGGCCTTCAGGAGCAGCGGCTTCTGGCGTTGGATTACAGCTCGGTCTACACCGTGCCGGACAAGACGGCCAACCTGTCGCCGGCATTCAATTTCATGGCCCGCCACCGTGTGGGCAAAGTCTCGTTCTCCGGCAACATCTATCAGCGCTACATCCGCACCAACACGTTGAACGGCGACCTCAATGACGATTCGCTCGATCAGTCGGTCTATCAGCCGAGCGCGGCCGATATCAACGCCCTGCGAGCGGCCGGATACACCGGCTTTCCAACCAGTGGCGCCACCGCGGCCAACACACCGTTTCCCTTCTGGCGCTGCATTGCGCAGGCTCTGGAACGCGACGAGCCCGGCGAAAAGTGCAACGGGCTTCTGAACCGCACGCATACCGGCCAGCACGATATCGGCTTCTCCGCCCAGGGCACGTGGTTCGAGACGCGTGGCGTGTGGCGCAACCAATTCACCGCCGGCACCGCCTACGACCGCAGCAGCGTCGGCTTCCAGCAACTCAGCGAACTCGGCTATCTCAATCCGGATCGCAGTATCACCGGCGTCGGAGCGTTCGGCGACGGCGTCACCGGTGGCAGCGTGGATGGGGAGCCGTTCGATACCCGCGTCGATCTCGACGGCCGCATCCACACCGGCAGCTTCTACGCCACCGACACGCTTTCCGCCAAGTCCTGGAGCTTTACCCTCTCCGGGCCGCTACAACCACACCACCGTCGATAACCGCGACCGCATACGGCCCTCGGGCGCGGACTCCCTCACCGGCAGTCACACCTTCGACCGCTTCAATCCGGCCGTCGGAGTCACCTACAGCCCCATCGGCCCGGTCAATGTCTACTTCAGCTATAGCGAAGGCAGCCGCGCGCCCACCAGCGTCGAACTCGGCTGCGCCAATCCGGCTCTGCCCTGCAAGCTGCCCAACGCGATGGCCGGCGACCCGCCGCTGAATCAGGTTGTCGCCAAAACCTTCGAAGCGGGAGTGCGCAGCGGCTCGGAGTCGAAGCTGGGCTGGAGCGCTGGCTGGTTCCGGGCCCGGAATTCGAACGACATTCTCTTCGTCGCCTCTACCCAGACGGGCTTTGGCTACTTCAAAAATTTCGGTCAGACCCGGCGGCAGGGCCTGGAGGCGGACCTTCACAGTCAGATCTGGCGGCTCAGTCTGGGTGGCGGGTATACCTTCCTCGATGCGACCTACCAAAGCACGGAGACATTGGATGGAGCAGGCAACAGCAGTAACAGTCAGGGCAATATCCAGGTGGCGCCCGGCGATCGCCTCCCGCTCACGCCGCGCCACATGCTGAAGGCCTATGCCGACCTGCGTGCGACGAAGAAACTTACCGTCGATCTCGGCCTGAACGCCATCTCGAGTTCCCTTGCACGCGGCAACGAAAACAACCTCCACAAACCGGACGGCGTGTATTATCTGGGGCCGGGACGCTCCCCCGGTTACGGTGTGATGAACCTCGGCGCCCGCTATCAGCTGCATCCGCATGTCCAACTGTTCGTCCAGGTCAACAATCTGCTGGACCACCACTACTACACCGCCGCCCAACTCGGCTCCACCGGACTAACCGCACAAGGAACCTTCATCGCCAGGCCCCTGCCTGCCGTCGGCGGTGAGTTCCCGGTAGTCAACGCGACCTTCTACGCCCCCGGCGCTCCCCTCGCAGCCTGGGCCGGCATCCGCCTCAACTTCTAGCCTTCTATTGCTGCCGAGTGGGGCAGGCCCGCAGCCTGCGGCGGGATGGCATCCCGCCGGTTTGGAGCCGCAATCGCAAGCGCGCCCCAATCAAAATCGCCGCCACCACGAACGTGACTCGCATCCCATTCGCAATCGCCTCCGGACGCGCCGTCGCAATATCGGTCGTCGCCGATGCGAGCGCGAACACCGCGCCCATGACCGATGCCCCGGTGATAAGCCCAAGATTCCGCGACAGGCTGAGCATGCCCGAAACCACGCCCCGCTGATCCGGGCGGATCTCCTTCATGACGGCCGTGTTATTGGCCGCCTGGAACAGCGCATACCCGGCAGTCATCACGATAATGGCGCCAATGTAGCCCCCAACGCCGAACCTCGCCGGCATGATGGATAGAGCCAGCGAGCCGCCCGCGATTCCGCCGAGCCCAACCATGGTCAACTGCTGTGCGCCGTAACGGTCCACCATGCGGCCGGCCGGTACGCCGGTCAGCGCGGCGACCAGCGGACCCGCCGACAGCACGGCCCCAACCAGAGCCGCTCTCAGCCCGAGCGCACGCGAGAGGTAGAACGGTCCTACCACCAGCGTCGCCATCATCACCGTCGAAACCAGCACGCTCATGGCGAGGCTCCCGCTCAGTACTGAATTGCGGAACATCGCCATTCGGATCAAAGGTGACGCCGCTCTGGATTCGGCGAGCGACGAAGAGTCCGGCGCCCAAACCGGCAGCCGCCAGCAAACCAATGTTGAGTGCGCCGAAGCTGCCGCGCCCGATCGTCATGGCAAGCGCATAAGCCGAGAGCGTCAACGCAAGCAGCAGTGTGCCCACCCCGTCGAACTCCGCGCCGATCCGTCTTCGCGCCGCCCTGGCGATCCACCGGCAAATAGCGCCGCGCGAGAAATAGATTCAGGATACCCAGCGGCACGTTAACCAGGAAGATCGCCCGCCAGCCGGGCCCCGCGATCAGAACGCCGCCGAGCGAGGGACCGAGAGTGGTGCCAATCGCCGACATCGTGCCGAGCAGACCCATCGCGCTACCGGTCCTCGCCTTCGGCACCGCCTCACCGGCAAAGGCCACCGTGAGAGCCATCATGATCGCCGCTCCCAGGCCCTGCGCCGCCCGCGCGGCGATCAGTATCCAAAGCGTAGGCGCGATACCGCACAGGAGCGAGGCCAACGTGAACAGGCCGATTCCCATCAGGAGCAACCGTCGCCGCCCAATCATGTCACCGAGCCGTCCCACGCTGACGATCAACGTCGTGATCGCAAGCAGATATGCCAGGACGATCCACTGAACCCCTTGGAAAGACGCGCCGAATGCTCGCGCCAGCGTCGGCAGGGCAACATTGGCGATGCTGGTGTCGAGCGACGGCATCAACATGGAGAGCGAGAGACTGGCAAGCGCCCATCGCACCGGAGACGTCTCATCATGTTTGTTCATTGCTTCAGCCCCTTTCCGAGAAGCTCTACGACCCTGCCGGCCTCGTCCTCCGTGAGATCGCCGAAAAAACTTTGCGCCATCTTTTTCCTGAGCTTCGAAATCTCAGCGACCGCCTTGCGGCCCTTCGCCGTGATCTCCACCAGATTTGCCCTCTTATCCTCGGCATCCCTGCGCCGCCGGACATACTCTTCGTCCTCGAGGTGTTTGAGGGCGCGCCCGCTGTTCGTCCGATCCACGAAAAGCCGATTCGAAAGCGCATCCTGACCGGCTGCGCCGCCTTCCTCGCTGAGCAGTGTCAACAGCCGCGCTTCTGTATGATTCAGCCCTAATGTGGCGAAGTACTGTTCGGCAGTCTGATACCGCCGCCGGGCCAGCACTCCAATCAAATCGAATAGCGTCTGTAAACTGTTCATGGCTACTAGATGCGTGCGCACGCATTTAATATTCAAAAAAAAAGGACGCCGCTCTACTCGCGCAGCTCCACGATCGTCGCTCCCGCGCCGCCTTCCTGCTGCGGGGCCGGATAGAAGCGCGCCACGTGCGGATGCTTGCCCAGCATCTCCGCCACCATCCGCTTCAGCACGCCCATGCCGTGGCCGTGCACGATCCGCACGCGGCTGGCCGTCGCCATCACGGCGCGATCCAGGAATTCGTCGATCGCGTCGCGCGCCTCTTCCGCGCGCTGCCCGATCACGTTGATCTCCTGGTGTACCGGCGCCAGTTCCGGCGCCGGCTTGTAGCTCACATTCTTCGGCAGCTTTCCCCCGCCGCCGCCTTCGGGCAGCACCTCGATCACGTCGTCGATCGAGACCTGCATCTTCATGAAGCCGGCTTCCACTTCGAAGTTGCCGTTGCCCAGGATGCGCCGCACGCGCGCCGGCTCGCGCACATCCTTCAATCGCACGCGCACGCCTTCTTCGATGCGCAGCGGCTGTATGCGGTCCTGCCGCGAATCGTCCTGCGTGGAGAGCACCGTGGTCTGGAAGTCCTCGCGCAATTCGCGCTTGGCTTTGGACGACGCGGCGCTGCGCGTCCTGGTCGGCCTTGCGGCGGTCGCCGCCCTGCACGATCCTGCCGATGGCCTCCTGCGCCTGCTCTTCGAACTTGGCCAGCGCCTCGTCCGTGCGGCGCTCCAGTTCCTTGATCTTGGCCGTCTCGCGCTTCTCCCACTCGCGCGCGATTTCCTTCTCCCGGCGATCCAGTTCGATGATCTTCTCGCGCAGGCTGATTTCGAGCGCCTGTGTCTCTTCGATGCGGTGGTGCAGTTCGCTCAGGAAGCGCGTCACGTCGCGCTCGCGGTCGCTCATCGAAAGGCGCGCCCGCCGCATGATGTCCTCGGGCATGCCCAGCCGCGTGGCGATCTCCAGGCCGGCCGATTTGCCCGGCAGCCCCAACTGTAACTGATAGGTCGGCTCGAAGGTCTCCTCGTCGAAACCCATCGAGCCGTTGACCACGCCTTCCGTCGCCGCGCCGTAAATCTTCAGCGCCATCAGGTGCGTGGAAACCAGCGTGAACGCTCCCGCCGCGCGGAAATGCTCCACCAGCGCGACACCCAGCGCGCCGCCTTCCTCCGGGTCGGTAGCCGCGCCCAGTTCGTCCAGCAGCACCAGCGAATCCGGCGTGACATCCAGCGCCATCTCGCGTATGTTCGAAACGTGCGCCGAAAACGTGCTGAGATTCTCCTGGATCGATTGGTAATCGCCGATATCGGCCAGCACCGCCCCGAAGAGCGGGAACTCGGCCTCCGCCGCGGGCACCGGCAGCGCCGGACTGCGCCATCAGGCTGAGCAGTCCGACGGTCTTCAGCGTCACCGTCTTGCCGCCGGTGTTGGGGCCGCTGATCAGCAGCGTGCGGCGCTCGCGCGTGAGTTCGAGCGAAATCGGCACCGGCGTCTTGCGCCGCCGCCGCAGCACATCGGCCAGTAGCGGATGGCGCGCATCCTTCAGATAGAGCCGCTCGCCGAAACGCGGGATCGCGCAATCGAAATCGCTGGCGAAGCGCGCCTTGCCGAAGATCAGTTCCAGCTCGGCCATGGTGACCAGCGTCTGCCGGATCGAATCGCCGTAAGCGCGCAGGCGATTCGGTCATCTCCAGCAGGACGCGGTGGACCTCGCGCATCTCCTCTTCGCTGAGGCGCACCAGTTCGTTGTTGAGGTCGATCGTCTCCAGCGGCTCCACGAACAGCGTGTGCCCGCTGGAGCTCGCCGCATGGATCACGCCATCGATCTTGCGGCGCTGTCCGGCGATCACCGGCACCACGAAGCGCTCATTGCGGATGGTGACGAATTCCTCCTGCAGCACGCCTTCCTCGCGGTGCGCTGCGCAGGAAGCGCTCCAGCGATTCGTGAATCGACTTCTTCTGCCGCTCGATATCGCGGCGCAGCCGCGCCAGCGCGACGCTGGCATGATCGGCCACGCTGCCATCGGGCAGGATCTTGCCGTCCAGTTCGCGCAGCAGCGCGCGGAACTCGCCGATGCTCGGCGCCGCGCCGGCCCAGCAGCGGGAAGCGCTCGGCGGCCGCCGCCAGGTGCGACTTCGCGTCGGCAGCGACATCCAGCAGCGTGAACAGCTCGAAGATTTCCTTCGGCTCCAGGCCCGGCGCCTTCGATGCGCAGTTTGTGTACCGCCGGTTCCACGTCGGGGATGCCGCCGAACTCGATGCGCAGCGCGCCGCCGCGCCCGCCCGACTGCGGATGTGGGCGGCATGCAGGTACTGAATCGCCTCTCCGGCCTCGGCGAGCGCCGTCTCCAGTTGCGCGCGGTCGGCGAGCGGGCAGACTTTTTCCAGCTCGCGTTTGCCCAGCGGGCTCGCGATGTAGCGGCCCACCAGTTGCCGCAACGCTTCGAATTCCAGGACTGCCGCGCTTGTCTTCAAGATGCCTGCCTATGAAGTCTTCTTATATCTTCGGCGTTTGCGGAAGGCCTTTTCAATCACGCCCAGCGTGCCTTCGGTGATCTGCAGGCCTGCTCAGTTCTTCGCAGCTTCACCCACTCCACGCGGCACACGTCGTCGCCCGCGCACAGCGCGCCGCCGGTGACCCGGCAGAGGTAATCGATCAGCACATAGTGGTATTCCGCCGTGCCCGCCTCGTCGCGCATGATGCGCTCGAAGATCTCGAAGACGCCCAGGGGCTCGATTTCGAGGCCGGTCTCTTCGCGAACCTCGCGGCGGACGCCCGTATCCAGGCTCTCGCCCGTTCCAGCGCTCCGCCCGGCAGCGACCACCAGCCTTTGAGCGGCTCCTTGCCGCGCTGCGCCATCAGGATGCGCCCGCGGTCGAAGATCAGCGCGCCCACGCCCACCAGCGGGCGCTTGGGATAGCGCCGGTCGTCGCGGCGTCACTGGTCGTCCGGGCGCGCCCGGAAGACAACGCCGCGCGCAGTCAGAAACAGCGTCTTGAAATCGGCCTCGCCCAAAGCCAGCGCCGGAAACCACGTCGTGCATTTCGATCGACGTGGATGCGCTTGCCTTCGGGGCTGTAAACCACGATTCCCTTGGCGGCCACCCAGACGTTGCCCTGCGCATCCACCGCAATGCCGGCCGGAGCGCCCTCGATCTTCGCCACGAAGACGCGCTCGTTGCCAGGCTTCGCCGTTGCGGTCCAGATCCCAGGCGCGGATGTTGTGTTCGTCCGCGTTGGAAACGTACAGCGTGCGCCCGTTGGGCGAAAGCGCGATGCCGCGCGGCCGCGCCGGCGGATTTCGCCACCAGCGTCATCGGGCCTTTGGGCGGGATGTGATACACGCCATGGAAATCGAGTTCGCGGTGGTCGCTTTGCTCGCCGAACGCCGGGTCGGTGAAGTAGACGTGGCCGTTGCGCGACACCACGATCTGCGACGGCGCATTGAGCTTCTTGCCTTCCCAGTTGTCGGCCAGCACTTCGATCTTGCCGTTCTTTTCGGTGCGGGTCACGCGCCGCGTGCGCGTTTCGCACGTGTACAGCCGGCCCTGGGCGTCGAAGGCATTGCCCGCGGGGCCGTGCGCATCGGTGCGGTAGACCTCGATCTTGTTGCCCGGAACCCATTTCAGAAGCCGGTCGCTCGGCGTATCGCTGAAGATCAGGTAGCCGCGTTCCTTCGACCAGGCCGGACCCTGCGGTGAAGCGATAGCCTTGCGCCAGGCGTTCGAACTTCAGATCCGCCGAAGCCCTGAGCCAGCGCCGGCAGCGCCAGCGCAAACGCCGTCAAGAGTGAGTCGGGCAGCGCGCGGTCATTTGCTCGACGTTTCGCGTCTTGATCTCGATGTTGTTGACCACCTGCTTCACGCCCTTCACCTTCTTGGCGACCTTCTCCGGCTCTGGATTTCTGGTTCTTCTGATCCACGGAGCCGGCGAGCGTGACCACGCCGTCCTTCACCGTGACCTCGGAGGCGCAGCACTCCGACCACCTGGTCGCCGGCCAGTTTGACGCGCACCGCGTCGTTGATCGTATCGTCCGTGATCTGCGGAGGATCCTTTGCCAGGCAGACGGCCTGCAGGAGGAAAAGCGCGAGAAAGGCAGCCAGATATCTTATGCATCATCTTCTCCGGTCATTGTACGCCAGTCGAGAGCATTGAGAAAGGCGCGGTTCTCGCGCCAGCTGGGCTGCACGCGAACGTGCAGGTCCAGATAGATCTTCAGCCCGAACAGGCGCTCCATCTCCTGGCGCGCCAGCGTGCCGATCTGCTTCAGCATGGCGCCGCCGGTGCCGATCACGATGGCCTTCTGCCCGTCGCGCTCCAGGTGGATGGTGGCGTAGATGCGTGGTCATCTTGGGGCCGTCTTCCCACTTGTCCACCGTCACCGCCACGGCGTGCGGCACTTCCTGATGGGTGGCGCGCAGCACCTTTTCGCGAATCAGTTCGCCGGCCAGAAAGCGCTCCGGCTGGTCGGTGACGTGGTCCTCGGGAAAATACAGCGGGCCCGCCGGGAGGTACTTCAGAATCACCTTGCAGCAGTTCAGCGGTGCCGCCGCGCTTCACGCTGGACACCGGCACGTAATCGGCGAATTCGTAGACCGCCTTGTACTGCTCGATGAGCGGCAGCAGCTGCGACTTGTCCTTGACCAGGTCGACCTTGTTGAGCGCCAGCACGCAGGGTGTATCCGTGCGCCGCGCGACGTCGATGGCGTGCTGGTCCTGTTCGTTGAACTTGCGCGCCGCGTCGGCCACGAACACCAGCAGGTCGCGCTCTTCGAGCGAGTTGCGCACGGTATCCATCAGGCGCTTGTTGAGCTGCGAATTCGGCGCGGTGGATGCCCGGCGTATCGATGAAAACGATCTGCGCTTCCGGCAGGGTGACCACGCCCTGGATGGACGTGCGCGTGGTCTGCGGCTTATCGGCGACGATGGCTACCTTCTGGCCCACCAGGGCATTCAGCAGCGTGGATTTTCCGGCGTTCGGCCGGCCGATGATGGAGACGAACCCCGACTTGAACTCTGTTTTCAATTCTGTCATTGAGCAACCGTTTGGGACTTGCTGATGCGGACCTGGCCGACGCGCAATCCGTCGGAGACCAGCACTTCCAGCCGGATGCCGTCGCGGTCGACGCTCTCGCCCGCCTTGGGCACGCGCCCCAGCCACTCGCTGACCAGGCCGCCTACCGTGGTGGATTCGATGTCTTCCTCGCGGTGGAAGTTCTCCACCAGGTCGGAAATGCGATCCAGATCGAAGCTGCCCGAGACGATGAAGCCGCCCGTTGCCGTCCTCGGTGACATCGCTTTCCGGCTCGTGCTCGTCGCGGATTTCGCCGATGATCACTTCCAGCAGGTCTTCCATGGTGGCGATGCCGGCGGTGTTGCCGTACTCGTCCACCACGATCACCATGTGGCTGTTTTCCTGCTGCATCTGGCGCATCAGGTCGCTCACCGGCTTGGTCTCCGGCACCAGCGCGATGGTGCGCACCAGTTCGCGCACGGTGCCGTGTTCGCGCTCTTCTTCCTCCAGCTCGAACATGTCGCGCACGTGGACGAAGCCGATCACCTGATCGATGGTCTGTTCGTAAACCGGAATGCGCGAGTACTGCTCGGTGATGACCAGCTGGCGCAGTTGCTCCAGCGTGGCATCGGCGGAGATGGCGACGATATTGGGCCGCGGCGTCATCACTTCGCGCACCACCTTATCGCCGAACT
Source organism: uncultured Solibacteraceae bacterium (assembly GCA_963792055.1). Taxonomy (GTDB): domain Bacteria; phylum Acidobacteriota; class Terriglobia; order Bryobacterales; family Bryobacteraceae; genus Solibacter. The sequence goes on from CAWBUV010000017.1 coordinate 433,414, forward strand.
CCACCACGGATTGGATCAGCTTGCGGTCTTCCTCCTCGATCAGGCCCTCTTCGGTGCCGGCGGAAATCAGCGCTTCGATGTTCTCCGCCGAAGTGGGCTCCTCGGTCGGCTGGAGCGGCATCGTCGGTCAGATCGATCAGGCGATTGGAAGAAGGCGAGCATGGCGACGAAGGGCCGCGCGATCCAGCGCGAACAGCGCGGATCAGCGGGACGCAGCGGCAGCAGCCAGTGGCCGCTGGTGCGGCGGTAGAGCAATTGGGGCAGCGCGAAGCAGACCGCGACCATGGTGAGCACCACCGCGACCATGGCCTGCCAGAAGACCGCCGCGTGCCAGGGCGCGCCGTCAGCGAACCAGGCGAAGTAGAGAATGCCGACCACGGAGAGCAGCGAGTGTTTGACCAGCGAGAAGGCGCCCGCGCCGTCCTCGGTCTTCAGGCCGATCTGGTCTTCCAGCGTCTCCTTGAAGAATTTCAGCGAGGGCAGGTCGCGCGTCCGCAGCCGCAGGCTTTCCAGGTAGAGCATCTGCACGAAGGTCATCAGCCCGAGCAGGGGGATGACGAGCAAGACAGCGCAGAATGACCACCAGAATCATGACCGCACCCGTTCGATCAGCCCGTTGGGCAGCCCGAGTTTGGCGCGCCAGCGCTTTTCGGCGCGCGCCATGGCGCCGGAATCGGTCTCGTGATCGTGGCCCAGCAGGTGCAGCACGCCGTGCAGCATGAGGATCTGCACTTCGTGCTCGATGGAGTGGCCGAACTCGCGCGCCTGCGCCCGCGCGCGGCCCAGCGAAATGGCAATGTCGCCCAGGAAGGGCGCCGATCCTCGCCGGCCGGGAAGGAGAGCACGTCGGTGGCGTAGTCCTTGCCGCGGAAGTCGCGGTTCAGGCGGCGGAGTTCGGCGTCGCCGGTGATCAGGGCGTCAAAGGGACGGCCTTTGGCGACCTCCTTTTGGAGCGTGCGGGCGAAAGCGCTCGATCGGCGTCCGGCGTAAGCTCGCGGGGACGCGGCGGAACGTGACGCTACTGCCTTCGGGAGACGGCATGGCGGGCCTCAGGCCTGCGGCGGCGGCCTCGGCAGACGAACCCGGAATCTCTACCTTGACCTCGCTGTTGCCGTTCTCCACCGCCACCGGCTCGTTGAGCGGCAGCGTAAGCTGGCGCGCGGCGCCGATCGCCTCGTTGTACCGCTCGTAGGCCTTCACGATGCGCTGCACCAGGGTGTGGCGCACCACGTCCTTGTCGTCGAACTGCACGAAGCTGATGCCTTCCACGCCGCGCAGCACTTCCGTGGCATCGATCAGTCCGCTGCGCCTGCCGGTGGGCAGATCGATCTGCGTGACGTCGCCGTTCACCACCATCTTGGAGTTGAAGCCCTGGCGCGTCAGCACCATCTTCATCTGTTCCGGCGTGCAGTTCTGCGCCTCGTCGAGAATGATGAAGCTGTCGTTGAGCGTGCGTCCGCGCATGAAGGCGATGGGCGCCACTTCGATCACGTTGCGCTCCAGCAGTTTCTCCACGCGTTCGCTGTCCAGCATGTCGTAGAGCGCGTCGTAGAGCGGGCGCAGGTACGGATCGACTTTCTCCTGCAGCGTGCCGGGCAGGAATCCCAGGCGCTCGCCGGCTTCCACCGCGGGACGCGTCAGGACGATGCGCGCCACCTGCTTGTTCATCAGCGCGGAAATCGCCATGGCGACGGCCAGGTACGTCTTGCCGGTGCCGGCGGGGCCGATGCCGAACACCAGGTCGTTGCGCTCGATGGCTTCCAGGTAGCGGCGCTGGTTGACGGTCTTCGGCGCCAGCACCTTCTTGCCGAAATTGCGCTGCTTGCCGCTGTTCACCAGGGCGCGCAGCGACACTTCGCGGTCGTTGGTGACCACGCGCAGATAGCTGTTCAGATCGCCGTTGTTGAAGACGTGGCCTTCGCGCAGCAGGGTGTTGTAGTCCTCCAGGATGTTCGCCGCGCGGGCCACGTTTTCCGGCTTCGCCCTCGATTTCCAGGTTGTTGTCGAGCAGATGGGTGTGGACGCCCAACCCGGCTTCGATCAACCGGATGTTCTCATCGCGGGTGCCAAAGAGGCTTTCGACGCCTCGGCTGATACGTACGCTGGATTTCATCAAGTGGGTGTTGGATACCTCCAATAAGGGGAAAAACGACGACAGGGATTACCGCTCAACTGGGAAGGATTCGAATCTTCGACTACCCGCTGGCACGGGTTGCGGAATACCATCCACAACCATTATACCGAACTGTCAATACCCGCGTTGACTGGCAGCCCTCACTGAATGAACTGCAAGCCCTTGGCGCCCGGGATGGTGCGGACCCAGGTATTCATCTCTTCTTCATTCTGCAGCAGATCGCGTAGCGTAGCTTTGCTGAGCACCTGGTCCACGGCCACCTGGACGGCGCGCCAGAGGGAGCGTACGGAGCAATCCACGCTGCGGGTGCAGATGGCGGCCTGGCCGGAGTGGCTGTCGCAGAAGCTGCTTTCGAAGATGCGGCCGCCGAGCGCGTCCATCACGTCGCCGATCACGATGGCTTCCGCCGGACGGGCCAGCGTGTAGCCGCCGTCTTTGCCGCGCGCCGCTTTGACGAAGCCGCCCTTGCGCAGCACGCGCAGGATCTTGGCCGCGTAGGCCGGGGAGACGCCTTCCGCCTGGCTGATCTCGGGAATGGTCAGGCTGCCGCCGTCGCCCGCATAGCCGATGCGGACCAGGCAGCGCAGGCCGTATTCTTCGTTGGCGGTGAGCTTCATCGGCGCAGCCTCGCAATCGGAATGATGTCTTCGATGCCCAGCGCCAGTTTGGCGGCTTCGGACATGCGGTCCTTGGTCCAGGGCGGATCGAAGGTGAGTTCCAGCTTGACGCCGGTGACGCCGGGCACAGCGCGAGCGGCGCGCTCGACTTCGGCCGGCAGGCTGCCTGCCACCGGACAGTTGGGCGCGGTCAGCGTCATGCGGATCGCGACCTGTCCGGCGTCATCCACGTCCAGGCCGTAGATCAGGCCGAGTTCGTAGATGTTGACCGGCATCTCCGGGTCGTAGACCTTCTTGAAGGCCGCGATGATCTGATCTCTTCAAATTCATTCGGTGCTTACCGGCTCCGCGGCATCGTTGCCGAGCGCGGATTTCAAGGTGTGCCACGCCAGGGTGGCGCACTTGACGCGCGCCGGATAATCGCGCACGCCGCAGAAGACCACCAGCTTGCCGAGGTCCTGGCTGACGGCGGTATCGGTGGTCAGCAGTTCGTGGAACTTGTCGAGCAGCTTGAGCGCTTCCTCGCGGGTTTTGCCCTTGAGGCTTTCCGTCATCAGCGATGCCGAGGCGGTGGAGATGGCGCATCCGGAGCCGACGAAGCTGACGTCGACCACGATGTCGTTTTCCATTTTGACGAAGAGCTTCAGCTTGTCGCCGCAGAGAGGATTGTAGCCATCGGCCTGGCGGGTGGCGTCTGCCATGGAATGGCAGTTCCGCGGGCGCTTGCTGTGGTCGAGAATGATTTCCTGATAGAGATCGTGGACCATTAGGCGAAAATCTCCTTCACTTTGTGGAGGCCGGCGACCAGCGCGTCGATTTCGCCGAAGGTGTTGTAGAAGGCGAGCGAGGCGCGGGTGGTGGCGGGTACATTGAAGAAGTCCATTACCGGCTGCGCGCAGTGGTGGCCGGTGCGCACGGCGATGCCCTGCCGGTCGAGCAGCGTGCCGATATCGTGCGGGTGAATGCCTTCCATCACGAAGGAGAGCACGCTGGCCTTTTCGCGCGCCGTGCCGATGAGGCGCAGGCCCGGAATCGCGCGAGAGCGCTTCGGTGCCGTAGTCCAGCAGCGCGTGCTCGTAGGCCGCGATCTTATCGATGCCCAGGTGGTCGACGTAATCCAGCGCGGCGCCCAGGCCGATGCCGCCGGCGATATTGGGCGTGCCGGCCTCGAACTTGTACGGCAGGTCGGCGTAGGTGGTCTTTTCGAAGGTGACCACTTTGATCATGTCGCCGCCGCCCTGATAGGGAGGCATGGCGTTGAGCAGCGCTTGATCTTGCCGTAGAGGATGCCGATGCCGGTGGGGCCGACACACCTTGTGGCCGCTGAAGGTGTAGAAATCGGCATCGAGCGCCTGCACGTCCACTTTCATGTGGGGCGCGGCCTGCGCGCCGTCGATCAGCGTCAGCGGCGCCGGCCTGCGTGCGCCATCTCGATAATCTGCTTGACCGGATTGATGGTGCCGAGCGCGTTGGAGACATGCGTGACGGCCACCATGCGGGTGCGCGGATTGAGCAGCTTCTCGTACTCCTCCATGAGGAGTTCGCCGCGCTCGTTCATCGGAATGACGCGCAGTTTGGCGTCCGTTCTCTTCGCAGAGCATCTGCCACGGGACGATGTTGGAGTGGTGCTCCATCGCCGAGATGATGACCTCGTCGCCCGCCTTGACGTTCTGGCGGCCCCAGGAATTGCTGACCAGGTTGATGCCTTCGGTAGTGCCGCGGACGAAGATCAGTTCGATCTTTGCTGCGCGCGTTCAGAAAGCGCCTGGCCTTGGCGCGGGTCTCCTCGTAGGCGGCGGTGGAGCGCTGGGAGAGCTCGTGAACGCCGCGGTGGATGTTGGCGCAGTCCACTTCGTGGAAGCGGCGGATGGCGTCGATCACCGCGAACGGCTTTTGCGCGGTGGCGGCGCTATCCAGATACACCAGCGGCTTGCCGTGGATGTTCTGCTTGAGGACCGGGAAATCCTCCCGGATCCTTCTCCACGTCAAAACCGGCCGCGAGACGGCCTTCACCTGTTTACTCAGCGTGCTCATGAAATTTCTCGAACAGCATCTGTTCCAGCGAATCCCGTAAGGACTGCACTTTGATGCGATCGACGACGTCCTGCGCGAAGGCGTAAGTCAGCAGGCTGCGCGCCTCGCTCTTGCCGATGCCGCGCGATTGCAGGTAGAACAGCGCTTCGGCGTCGAGCTGGCCGATGGTGGCGCCGTGGGTGCAGCGCACATCGTCGGCGAAGATCTGCAGCTCGGGCTTGGTGTCCACCACGGCGTCGTCGGAGAGCACCAGGTTCTTGTTGGTCTGCTTGGAATCGGTCTTCTGCGCGTCCTTGCGGACGATGATCTTGCCGTTGAAGACCGCGTGGGCCTTGCCGTCGAGGATGCCCTTGTAGAGTTCGTGGCTGGTGCCGTGCGGCATGGCGTGGTCGATCATCGTGTGATTGTCGATGTGCTGCGTGCCGTTGACGATGTAGAGGCCGTTCAGCGTGGCGTCGGAGCCTTCGGAGAGGGTCGCGTTGGCGTCGTTGCGCACCAGCGCGCCGCCGAGGGAAATGGAGTGCGACGAGAAATTGGCGCTGCGTCCGAGGGTGGCTTGCAGGGTGGCGATGTGGAACGCGCTGGACGGTTTCCTGCTGGACCTTGTAATGATCCACCACGGCGCGGTCGCCGGCCACGATTTCGGTGACGGCGTTGTTGAAGTAGACGCCGTCGCCGGCTCCCTTGTAGCGTCTCCACAATGGTGCAATGGGCGTCGGCGCCCACCAGGATCAGGATGCGCGGATGGACGGCGGCGGCCTGTCCGTGCCCGGTCGTGAGGTAGAAAATTTCGATGGGCTCTTCGATCACCGCGCCGCGCGGCGACCTGCACGCAGCGCGTCAGCGGTCGAGCAACGCCGTATTCAGCGCGACGAAGGCGTTCCGCGTACGATGCGTACTTACCGAGGTGATGGCGATGGCAGCCGGATCGTCGTCGAAGCCGCCGGCCTCGAGGCCTTTCGGCAGGGTTTCCGGACGGGAGAGCAGATGGCCGTTGGCGAATACCAGTTGAACGGGACCCTTGGCGAATTTCGGTGGCGACGACGCCCGGCGTCCGGGTACGAAGGTCGTGCGCGCGATGGGCGCGACGTTGGTGAAGCGCCACTCTTCGTTATGCGTGGTGGGAAAGCCGAGCTCGCGCGAAGCGCGCGAAGGCCGCGTCTCGCGAAGCGGCCTGGAGCCACGCCGGCGCCGGGAGCTGATTGGTGAATCGCTCCAGCCAGGCGCCGGTCTGTTCCGCTACGCCGTCATACTTTGCCGACCGCCTCCTGTCTCGTCATCGATGCCGAGGGCCGCGTAGCCTTCGGCTTCCAGTTCGAGCGCCAGTTCCTTGCCGCCGGATTTCACGATCCGGCCTTCGGCCAGCACGTGGACGAAATCGGGCACGATGTAGTTGAGCAGCCGCTGATAGTGGGTCACCACGATCATGGCGCGCTCCGGGGCCGCGCATGGCGTTGACGCCGCCGCTGACCACGCGCAGGGCGTCGATATCCAGGCCGGAATCGGTTTCATCCAGAATGGCGAGCTTGGGTTCCAGCACGGCCATCTGGAAGATCTCGTTGCGCTTCTTCTCGCCGCCGGAGAAGCCCGCGTTGACCGGGCGGTTGAGCAGCGTCTGGTCCATCTTCATGATCTGCATTTTGTCGCGGACCAGATTCAGGAAGTCCATGGCGTCGAGTTCGTCGATGCCGCGGTGCTTGCGGATGGTGTTGAGCGCCGCCTTGAGGAAGTACATGTTGCTGACGCCGGGGATCTCGACCGGGTACTGGAAGGCCAGGAAGATGCCTTCGCGGGCGCGGTCTTCGGGGGACATTTCCAGCAGGTCCTTGCCGTCGTAGGTGACGCGATCCGCCGGTGACCGCGTACAGTTCGCGGCCGGCCAGCACCTGGGCCAGCGTGCTTTTGCCGCTGCCGTTGGGCCCCATGATGGCATGCACTTCACCGGCGTTCACGGTGAGGTTGATGCCCTTCAGAATTTCACGATCGCCAACTTTGGCGTGCAGATCTTTGATTTCGAGTAGTGCCATTGGTCCAATTTCACGGTACCAGCCTATCCCACGCTTCCTTCGAGACTGACTCCGAGCAGTTTTTGCGCTTCCACGGCGAACTCCATGGGGAGTTCGCGGAAGACTTCCTTGCAGAATCCATGCACGATCATCGAGACGGCGTCTTCGCTCGAGATGCCGCGCTGGCGGCAGTAGAAGATCTGGTCTTCGCCGATCTTCGAGGTGGAGGCTTCGTGCTCCACCTGCGCCGAAGTGTTGCGCACTTCCAGGTAGGGGAAGGTGTGCGCGCCGCACTTGTCGCCCAGCAGCAGCGAATCGCACTGCGAGTAGTTGCGCGCGCCGGTGGCCGATTTGCAGAATCTTGACGCCGCCGCGGTAGGTGTTCTGCCCGTGTCCGGCCGAGATGCCCTTGCTGACGATGGTGGAAGTGGTGTTCTTCCCGATGTGGATCATCTTGGTGCCGGTGTCGGCCTGCTGCCAGTTGTTGGTGAGGGCCACCGAGTAGAACTCGCCCACCGAATTGTCGCCGATCAGCAGGCAGCTCGGATACTTCCAGGTGATGGCGGAGCCGGTTTCCACCTGGGTCCAGGAGATCTTGGAATTGACGCCGCGGCAGGCGCCGCGCTTGGTGACGAAGTTGTAGATGCCGCCCTTGCCGTCCTTGTCGCCGGGATACCAGTTCTGCACGGTGGAATATTTGATCTGGGCGTTGTCCAGCGCCACCAGTTCGACCACGGCGGCGTGCAACTGGTTGGTGTCGCGCATCGGCGCGGTGCAGCCTTCCAGGTAGCTCACGGTGGCGCCTTCGTCGGCGACGATCAGGGTGCGCTCGAACTGCCCGGTGTCCTTGGCGTTGATGCGGAAATAGGTGGACAGCTCCATCGGGCACTTGACGCCCTTGGGGATGTAGCAGAAGCTGCCGTCGCTGAAGACGGCCGAGTTCAGCGCGGCGAAGAAATTGTCGCTGGTGGGGACCACCGAGCCGAGATATTGGCGGACGAGATCGGGATGCTCCTTCACGGCTTCGGAGAAGGATCCGAAGATGATGCCGACTTCGTGCAGCTTGGCCTTGAAGGTGGTGGCGACGGAAACGCTATCGAACACGGCATCGACCGCGACGCCGGCGAGCATCGCCTGCTCCTGCAAGGGGAATGCCGAGCTTGGCGTAGGTCTTGAGCAGTTCCGGATCGACTTCGTCCAGGCTCTTGGGCCCATCGCCCTTGGGCTTTGGGGGACGAATAATAAATGATGTCCTGGTAGTCGATTTTGGGGTAGTGGACGTTGGCCCACTCGGGCTCTTTCAGGGTCAGCCAGTGGCGGTAGGCCTTCAGGCGCCATTCGAGCAGCCATTCGGGCTCGTTCTTCTTGGCGGAAATCAGGCGGACGACATCTTCGCTCAGGCCGCGGGGGATGGCGTCGGCTTCGATGTCGGTGACAAAGCCCCACTTATATTCCTGATTGGCAAATGTTTCGATCGTGTTGGTGGAATCGCTCACCGGGATGTGCTCCTAACCTGTTGGCTCAGTACTCATTTTCTCCAATCTATACTTTATAGTCAAGATTACTCATTTAATGGATGCAGCGGGAGGGCGAACGGCTCATAAAAGAGCTCGAAATGCGCCGGCACGGGGCGTTGGGTTCGGTTGGGTTCGTTGGGTTCGATTGGAAATTGTAAGTAATTGATAGCAAGCCATTTGTTTGAGTTTGGTGCTGATTCCTCGTGTCATGGACGTGGTGGACGATTTTGGCGGGTGGACGCATGGTGGTTCTCCACTTTCAGCTATAGCACGACGGAGGGTTGGTCTCCGGAATCGGAGGACGTCAAGTTGCGCAAAGCTAAAGGGTTAATCTTTGCGGATTGGAGGTCAACGAAGGCGGCGGATCGCAACATTTCGCTGAGGGCGTTCCGTTCACTTGACCCGGGAAAAGGCCAACTTGCGGTTGTTCATTCGACGGGAGCAGCCGTCTCGCGTTAACCGTCCACCCGAACCTGGCCGCGAAGGCGTGCATTCCAATTGGGGTCTTCTTTGGCGTCGGCTGGCTATTTGCCGTAGGTCAGGCCGAAACCGAAAACGTATTTGTCGCCCACGCGGTTCTTGTAGGCGTAATCGAACGTCTCGGCGTATCCTGGAACGTCAGGAGCATTTTTGTCCACGGCCGCTTGATCCGCCGGTATCGTGAGTGGGAGTTTCCCGGCCGGCCTGAACCGGCCCTTCACCACGTCCAGCAGCGCCTCGGCCTTGACGTCGAACGTCGCCAGGACCGCGGCGGCGCCGGGTTCGACCTCGTTGATGATCCAGGGATTGACGAAATTAATCATCAGTACGGTCGGCTTTGCCGCCTCGATCTGTTTCACCTTGGCGACGTCAACTCCCGTGAGCGGGCTCAGCGCGATGTCGGCATAGTCGTGCTCGGGGCGCTGGTAAACAGCGGGGCGCAACCATAACAGGGCCACGTCGGCCTGGTCGATCGAGTCCACGATCTGCACCGACGGATCCTTCGCGAGCAGGGCCTTAAGGGCGGCGGTGCCGTTGACCGCGGCGGCTCCTCCTCGCGCGGCGAACTCGCCGCGGCCGCCCCTTCTACCGCCCTGCGAATTCTCCGCCTGTTGGGCCCCTGCCGCATCCGGCCCAGCGGCGCCCGCGACTCTACCGAACTGGCCGCGGCCCCCCGCTCCACCTCGGCCACCGAAGCCAGCGGGCTGACCGGCCATGACCTCCACGTAGAGCTTCCTGGCGCCGGTCATCGGCAGCAGTTTCCTATCGTTGCGCAGGAGGACGATGGACTTGCGGTGGGCTTCGTCTGCCCGCGCCGCGGAAACCGGCGAACTGGCGATCTTCTGAGCCGCTTCGGGATCCGTGTAGGGGTTCTCGAAGAGTCCCAACTGGAAGATTTCCTTAAGCAGAAGCGCTACCGCCGAAGTGAGGTCCGATTCCTCCAGCAGGTGCTGGTGCACCGCGTCCAGGAGCCCCTGCGGATTGTTGCTGTCGGAAAAGAGGGCGACCCCGGCTTTCACCGCTTTCCCGAATCGCTGCGGTGTGGACAGGTTTTCCACTCCGAAGGCATTGTTGGTGAGCACTCCGCTGTCGGTATTGACGTATCCTTTGAACCCCATCCGTCCGCGAAGCAGCCGAGTGAGCAGTGTCATATTGTAAGCGCCGGCGACTTCTTCGAACTGCTGCCTGCCCGACTGCCACCATTCCTTGGGAAGCTGTTCCCCACTCCGCTCGTTGGAGGGGTTGTTGTAGTAGCTCATAATCGAACTCGTGCCGGCGTCCACGGCAGCCTGGAAAGGAGGCAACTGGTACTTGAAGAAGCTTCCGGGCGTGGGATACACGGCCCACTGTCCCCAGATGTTGTGAGGATCCAGGCCCTTGTCTACGGCTCCATCCCCCGGGAAATGCTTGATCGATTGCGCTACCGACTCCGGCCCGAGAGACGTCCCCTGGAAGCCCACCACGATTTCCCGGGCGATTTCCGAGTTCCATTTCGGGCTCTCCCCGAACGTCGTCTGGATACGGTACCAGCGCGGCTCGGTGACGACATCCACCTGATATCCGTAACACTTCTGGATCCCCGAGGCGCGCCACTCCGCGCGCGCGATCTCGGCGAAGGCGCGGATAAGCTTTATATCATTCGTCGCCGCCAGCCCCAGCGTGCCGGGCCAACTGGAGAACTCACCAGCCGCCTCGGCTTCCTCGTATACCAGGTTGTCGCGCACGTGGTTGCGGGGGTTCGAGGCAAAGACAATCGGAATGCCTAATCGCGACTTTTCGGCGAGTTCCTGCGACGTGTTCGCGCGCGCGGCCAGTTCCCGAGCGGTGAGGTTATCGCGGAGGATGAAATAGCGGATGTGGTGCTGGTTGAGGTAGTCGTCCAGAGAGCCGGCGTTGAAAGAAGTGATTTGCATCAGCCCAGCTTTCTCCTCTAGGGTCATCCTGGAGAGCAGGTCCGCCACACGCTTGTGGACCGGCAGTCGCCAATCCTCGTAGGGGTCGAGCACACCGTTGCGGTTCAGATCCTTGAACGATAGATCGCCGACCTTCAGCAAGGGGGCGACCCGCGCGTGGATCTTCGGTTGTATTGGCGCGGTGCTCGCCGCCTGCATTGACGCAATCGCGAACGCTAGGGCCAGCGCGAGCGCGACTAAAACCGGGGTGAACGATTTTCGGTCCGACATTTCCATTTCGCTCCTGAATCGCTATGGTAATCCCGTTGTGGCTCGCCGTGCGGCAGCAGCGGTTACAACGACCGGGCGGGGTGCCGGAATTCCGAGTGGCTCGCCGGTAAACGGGAAGTTGAGATCCTTCACTCGTTATGACAAGGTGTGCCGGCGAAGGGTTGCAAACTACCAAGTAGAATGGACGGAGCGTACCACGCCGGGTGCGAGCGGATGCCGGGGGGGCGTGGGAGGGTCCATTGCGTCGACTCAGATCTGGCACGACTTCCCGGGCTCGCCCTCTGGGACAACTCGCGCCTAACGGCACGGTCTTTGACGATAGCTCCCGTATGGTCAGCAAACAGGAAGTAATCCAGTTGAGCGAAAACGCCGACTCGGAACGTGGCCCTGCCGGGTCGCCCCGAATTCGGCCTTCTTTAGCGATAGATCCTTGTCTTGCGTAGCGTTTACTGATCCTTGAGTTGCGCTCGATCACCGGCTTATGGGCAAGTTGACGGAAACGCGCAAACCCCCTGACGGCGGAGTGCTCATCGCGCGCCCGCATCCCACTGCACGCTGTGATCGCTGGTGACGGCGCGGGTCTCGGCGGGCGAATCGGTGCGGAACAGCGACCAGGGACCGGGGATCCAGGGGTAGCGCTCGATCACGCTTTCGTCCACTTTCACGCCGAGGCCGGGGGTGCGCGGCACGATCAGACTCGCCGCGCTCGATTTCGAGGGGCTCGTTGAGGATTTCGGCGGCCAGGGGAAAGGGGTACATGCCGGCGCTGCCGGGCGTGGAGTAGCAGGGGTACTCCAGCCACTCCACCACCATCTGCGGCCAGCAGATGCCGAGGTGGGCGGCGGCGGCGACTTCGAGCGCGGTGCCCCAACTGTGGAAGGCGAAGCGCAGGCCCTGGCGCGCGATCTCGGCGAAGAGGCGGCGTCCCAGCGAGTAGCCGCCCTGGCAGCAGACGTCCATCTGGACGTAGTCCACCGCCTGGGTGAGGATGAGGTCGAGGATAGCGCTCTTCGTTGGGTTCGTGTTCGCCGGAGGCGAGGGGCACAAGGTCCTTCTCTTTAAGGCGCAAGATAGGCGGCGTGGTCGTCGGGCGGCAGGGGCTCTTCGAGCCAGGCGATGCGGTGGGCGGCCATGTCCTGCGCGAGTTGCTCGACGGTGGCAGGGGAATAGCTGCGGTCGCCCATGCGCCACCAGGTGTGGGCGTCCACCATCAGGTCGAAATCGGGGCCCACGGCTTTGCGCATGAGGCGCACGGTTTCCAGGTCCTGCTCCGGGCCCGCCGCGGGGCGCATTTTGTAGGCGCGGAAGCCCAGGCCGGCGATGGCGGCGGCTTCGGCGGCGTACGCCTCCGGCGACATGTACATGCCGGCGCTGCCGTAGAGGCGGATGCGGTCGCGGACGCGGCCGCCGAGCAGCTCCGAAACCGGCACGCCGCGGGCCTTGCCGGCCAGATCGTAGAGCGCGATCTCCACGGCGCAGTAGATCTTGGCGAGTTCGGGATCGGCGCCCGGGCCCTGGAGGAAGAGGACGCGCAGGGCATCGGGGTCGGCCAGGACGCGGCCTTCGAGGAAGGGCGCGATGGTCGTCGCCGATGGCGCGGTGCACGCGTCTCGCTGCCGGGCCCCGGGGCGTAGCCGACGAGGCCGTTATCGGTCTCCACGCGGATGAACATGGCGTCGCGTTTGAGCAGGGTGCGCTCGCCGCCGTAAAAGGGCAGCCGCACGGGCTCCGGGAAGGGAAAGGACAGCAGAAAAGATCGAACGCTGGTGATCTTCATGGGACGCGGAATCAGGATAACATGCACCCTTACAGGTAGTGCGCGAGCAGCAGGCCGGCGGTGGCCAGGAGGAACGAGGAGACGATGGGAATGCGCCACAACGGTTTGTGCTGGAGCGGCCGGGCGAAGGCGGGCAGCGCGGGCTCGGCGGCGGGGGGCTCGATGACGGGCTCGGGCACCGGCTCGGGCACGGACTCGGGCGCAGGATCGGCGGCGAATACGGTGGAGGCGGCGGGCGCAGTGCCGTTGGTTACGACGGTGATGGCAGGCGGCGCCGGCAAGGAAGGCGGCTCAGCGGGCGCGATCCGCCCATCGCGCGGAGACAGCTTTGCCCGAGCGCCATGACTACGTCCAGCACGTTGCGCTCCTGGCTGTCTATGCGCTCGCGCAGTTCGGCGATCTGTTGGTCTTTGCTGTTGAGGCGGATTTCCTCGCGGACGGTTTCGCGCAAATTCTCTGCGACGGACTGCAGGCGGGCGTTTACGGTGGTGGCGATCTGTTCATCCACGAGGCGGGCGAGGGTCTCGGCGAACTCCTTGTGGACGGTCGTCATCTGGGCGCGGAGCGCGCGTAGTTCGGCGTCGATATCCTGGCGCTGAGCGGCGACCGAGTCGGCGATTTCCCGGCGCATGCCATCGAGGCGGGCCTCGACCCCTTCGGCGAGCTCGTGGTCCTGGGTGTCGAGGAAGTTGAGGTCGCCCTGGATCTTGGAGCCGAGTTCGGCGAGGCCCCGGTCGATGCGGCTGCCGAGTTCGGCGAAGCGCCCGTCGAGGGCCGCCTGGGCGGCGACGGCAGGGCTAGGGATGGGTGGCGGGGCTGCGGCGGCTGGCGGCGCGATGGCGGCGCGGGCGCGGCGGGTGCGCTCTTCCATTTCCGCGATCCGCCGGTTGAGCGAGCGATGTTCAGGCGGTTCGGAGCGGATGGCGGCAAGGCGCGCCGCGTTGCGCGTGAGGGTAACGCCCACGCCGAACGCCAGGCCGTCCCCAAAGGCAACGGCCAGGGTTCGCCAGACGGACGAATCGCGGCTACTCTGCATATAACATAATGTACCGGAAATGTTTTGGCGTGAAAAGCACAATCTGCGGGCGAATCCCGGAGTGTGTGCGCGGTGGTATAACCCACATATGCACTACGCAACGGATTGGCCGCAAGGAATGGAGGATGTCGTCAAGCTGGTGACCGCCTACGTTTTGGCGCTGCCGGTGGGATGGTACCGGGAACGGGAGGCGCACAGCGTGGGGGTGCGGACGTTTCCGGTGGTGGCGGTGGCGAGCTGCGGCTACGTGCTGCTGGGGCGACAGGGAGGCCACATGAGCCTCGACGCGCAATCGCGCATCATACAGGGCGTGGTGGCGGGGATCGGGTTTATCGGCGGGGGCGCGATTCTGAAGTCGGAGGGCGGTGTGCATGGGGTGGCGGCGGCGGCCAGCATTTGGAATATCGGCGTGGTGGGCGCGTCGGTGGCGCAGAATCGGTATTTGTTGGCTGCGACGCTGGCGATATTAAATTTGGTCACGCTACGGCTGCTGCTGCCGGTGAAGGCGAGGCTGGATGGGCAGCCTCCGGAGGGTGTGGATCAGTCAGGGAAGTAACGGGCGGGATATCATCCAGCCGCAGGGTGCCACCCTGCCCCACAGGGCCTGACCTCTAGAGGCGGGCGAGCATCGCTCGGGCGGCTTGTCCCCGGTGGCTCAGCGAGAGTTTCTGTTCCGGTGTGGCTTCGCCGAAGGTGCAGCCAAAGGCGGGGCAGTAGAAGAGCGGGTCGTAGCCGAAGCCGCCCGTGCCGCGGGGCTCGTGAAGGATCTCGCCTTCCACCGCGCCGTGATAGACGCCGAGGACGTTGCCGCCGTCCACCAGCGCGATGGCGCAGACGAAACGCGCCTTGCGGTTGGCGACGACCGGCGAGGCTTTCGAGCAGCAGGCGGTTGTTGGAATCGTCGGTGGCGTGGGTACCGGAGAAGCGCGCCGAGTATACGCCGGGCGCGCCGCCGAGCGCGTCCACTTCCAGGCCGGAATCGTCGGCGAAGAGGAGGCCGGCGGCGTGGGGCGCGTAGTGCAGCGCCTTTTTGATGGCGTTCTCTTCAAAGGTGGCGCCGTCTTCCACGGCTCGGGGAGCTGTTTAAGGCCGGCAGCAGCTCGATCTCGACCCGGGCGGTGTCGGCGGCCAGGCGGAATTCGCGCAGCTTGCCCGCGTTTCCGGTGGCGCAGTAGAGCCGGGTCACCCGCCGATGATCTCCTGCTGCGTGAGCACGAGTTCGCTGATGCCGGCGCGCGCCAGATCCATCATCTGCGCCATCTGCGCATCGTCGAACGGCGCTGTGCTCGGCGGTGGCCTGCACTTCGACGAACTTTCCGCCGCCGGTCATCACGACGTTCATATCGACATCGGCCTGCGAATCCTCTTCGTAGCAGAGGTCGAGCATGGGCACGCCGCCGACCAGCCCGACGCTGGTGGCGGCGATGTATTCGCGCATGGGATTGTGCTTGAGGACGCCGTACTCGCGAAGCTGGCGGAAGGCCATCGCCATGGCGACGAAGGCGCCGGTGATGGACGCGGTGCGCGTGCCGCCATCGGCCTGGATGACGTCGCAATCGATGATGACGGTGCGCTCGCCCAAGACGTTCATATCGACCGCGGCGCGCATGGAGCGCCCGATCAGGCGCTGGATTTCGTGGGTGCGGCCCGAGGGGCGGCCCTTGGTGACTTCGCGCGGCGTACGTTTGGCGGTGGCGCGCGGCAGCATGGAGTATTCCGCCGTCACCCAGCCCTTGCCGCTATTGCGCAGGAAGGGCGGGACGGTGTCTTCCACCGTGGCGGCGCACAAGACGTGCGTGTTCCCCACCTTGATCAGCGCGGAACCTTCCGCGGTCATCAGGCAGCCGGTCGTGATCTGGACCGGTCGCAGTTGGCCGGCGGTTCGTTTATCCGTTCGCATTACTTTTCATCACCAGGTAGAGGAATACCATCACGCCAATCATGATCAGACAGGATCAGAATGACGCAGCCGGCGGCGCCTTGCGGGCGCGTAGTTTTCTTGGCATTGGCCCGCACCGGCCTGAATTTCGCCATAAACCCGATGGTAGCATCGTGACTGATGATGCGCCTCTTGTTTTCCGCTGGCCTGCGTGCTGGCGCTGGTCTGCGTGCCGGCGCAATGCGGCGGCGATGCCGGATGTTTTCACGGAGACGATTGGGGCGTGGCATCGAACGTCGGCGGGTGAACTTGCCACCGTCGGCGGCTTCGGGCGCGGTATCGCCGGCAGTGGTGGAACGCATACGCGCGGCATACTTACGAAGGCGCGGGGAAACTGGACGCGCGGGTATACCAATTGACTTCGTCGGCGGCGGCGCTGGATGTGGTGCAGCGGTGGACGCCGGCTCCGGGCACGGTCTTTTTTTACAGCGGCCGCTTTTTCGTGAGGATCGAGTGGCAGACGGCGGACCGGAAGGCGCTGCAGGAATTCGTCGGCGATATTGGAGAAGAGGTTCCCTGCGGCACCTGCCGGGCAGTAGGACGAGGCCGCGGCAGGCAATCACTATAATGGAATGACATCATGTCTTCTTCCGCAATCGCGGCGCTACGCCGGAGATGATCGCGCGCTACGAGCCGGTGATCGGGCTCGAAGTACACGTGCAACTGGCGACGGCCACGAAGATTTTCTGCGGCTGCCCCACAGGTTTCGGGGCGCCGCCCAATACGAACGTGTGCCCGGTCTGCCTGGGTCTTCCGGGCGCGCTGCCGGTACTGAGCCGGGAGGCCGTGGAACTGGCGATCAAGGGCGCGCTGGCGTTGAACTGCGAGGTGCGCGCGCAATCGCGATTCGCGCGCAAGAACTACTTCTACCCGGATCTGCCGAAGGGGTACCAGATCTCGCAGTATGACGAGCCGGTGGCCGAACATGGCTTCGTGGATATCGTGGTGGACGGCGTATCGAAGCGCATCGGCGTAACGCGCGTGCATATGGAAGACGATGCGGGCAAGAGCGTGCACGATGGCTTCAAGGATTCGGACCGCTCGTCTTACGTGGATTTGAATCGCAGCGGCACGCCGCTGATCGAGATTGTGAGCGAGCCCGATATGCGGAGCGCGGACGAAGCGCACGCCTACCTGACGGAATTGAAGCAGGTGATGCAGTTCATCGAAGTCTCCACCTGCGATATGGAGAAGGGGCATCTGCGCTGCGATGCCAACGTCAGCGTGCGGCTGAAGGGCACGGAGGCGTTCGGCACGCGCGCCGAGGTGAAGAACCTGAACTCGTTCCGCTTTTTGAAGCAGGCCATCGATTTCGAAGTGGCGCGGCAGGTGGCGCTGATCGAAGGCGGCGGGCGGGTGGTGCAGGAGACGCGGCTGTACAATCCGGATCGCGACGAGACGTTCAGCATGCGAAGCAAGGAAGACGCGCATGACTACCGCTACTTTCCCGAGCCCGACCTGGTGCCCCTGCGGATTGGCGAGAAGTGGCTGGGCGAGGTGCGCGCCTCCATGCCGGAGCTGCCCGCGCGGAAGAGGGCGCGTTTCCTGGGCGAGTTCGGACTTTCGGAATACGATGCGGAAGTGCTGACGGCGACGCGCGCGCATCAGCGAATATTTCGAAACGGTGGCGGGCGTTTCGGGCAATCCGAAGCTGGCCGCGAATTGGGTGATGGGCGACTTGATGGCGATGTTGAATGCCGAGGACCTGGAGATCACGGAATCGCCGGTGAGTGCGGAGAATCTGGGGCTGCTGGTGAAGTTGATCGCGAGCGAGGAACTCTCCGGCAAGCTGGCGAAGCAGGTTTTCCCGAAGATGTTTTCTACCGGCGAGGCGGCAGCCGTGATCGTAGAGCGTGAGGGTTTGAAGCAGATTTCCGACACGGGCGCGCTGGAGAAGATCATCGCGGATGTGATTGCGGCGAATCCGAAGCAGGTGGAGCAGTATCGCGGCGGCAAGACGACGGTGATCAACTTCCTGGTGGGCCAGGCGATGAAGGCGACACGCGGCCAGGCGAACGTGGTTGCGGTGACGGAGCTGTTCAAACAGAAACTGGGGTGATGCATGTTGAAGGTGGGCGATCAGGCGCCGGATATTCAGCTTCACACGGATACCGGTGAAGACTTCCGGCTCTCGCAGATGAAGGGCAAGCGTGTGGTGCTGTACTTTTATCCGAAGGCCGATACGCCGGGCTGCACGGTGGAGGCCTGCGAGTTCCGCGACGAAATCCATGCGTTCGTGAAGAAGGGTACGGCGGTGATTGGAGTATCGCCGGACAAGCCTTCGGCGCAGGCGAAATTCAAGGAGAAGTACGACCTGCCGTTCACGCTGCTGGCGGACCAGGATAAGGCCGCGGCCGAGGCCTACGGCGTGTATCAGGAAAAGAACATGTACGGCAAAAAGGTGATGGGCATTGTGCGCACCACCTTCGTGATCGGCCCGGACGGCAGGATCGAGAAGATCTACAACAAGGTGAAGGCCAAGGGTCACGCCGGGGCTGTCCTGGCGGAACTCTAGACAGCTTGTGTGCCGCACGTCACCTCGCGCCAGGTAGCCCTTTCAGGCCATTACCCGGCTGAATCGTAACCTTGCCCGCGCGGCGCAGCGTCCAACAGCCGAGACGATAATTCCATCGAGACGTCCGGCACCGCGGACCGGCGGCCGAGGTACGATGCAACGCCAAGTGTCATCGATTCGAAGTGTACTTGCGGGGTTTACGGGATTGCTATTGCTGATGGGATGCCTGGCGGTGGATTCGGCCAGACAGACGCGCGACGTGTCTACCACGAGCGCTGCTCTTCGCAAGGAGTCGCGGGAGCGGGATACGCTGCTGGATCAATTGCTGGCCGATATTTACCGGTCGGCCACGCTGACGCGCGACTATATGCTGGAGCATGATGACGTGCTCGCCGCGGGCCAGAAGGCGGAATTGCAGCAACTGCGGCGGCGGGTGGAACAGGCGCTGGCCCGGTACGGGGACCACGCTCCCGAGAAGGAACGGCTGGTGGTGCAGAGCCTGCAGCAACATGCCGAATCATATTGGACTTCGATGGCACCGGCGTTGGATTGGGGCCGCACGGCGCGGCGCGAACAGGGCGAAATGTTCTTACGGAACACCATCCTGCCGCGGCGCGACGAAGTGGTGCAGTTCGCCAAGCAGGTGAATGCCCTGGACGAACGGTCGCTGGACGCGGCGGAAGAACGCCTGCAGGTAGTACAGGCGCAGTTTCAGAGCCGGGTGGGAGCGATCTCGATCCTGGCGCTGGCTTTGGGAAGTATTCTCGCGATTGTGGTGGTGCGCCACGCGCAGCGGTTGGAAGTGGAAGCCAACACGCGTTTCGACGAGGTATCTGGCTGCGCGGGAGGATCTGAGGCGGCTTTCGGGCCGGCTGGTGAAGGTGCAGGAAGAAGAGCGGCGGAATCTCTCGCGGGAACTGCACGACGACCTGGGCCAATCGATGTCGGCGATGCTGATCGAACTGGGAAATCTGGAATCGGCGCTGGCAGGCGCGGAGATCCACTGGGACGGTTTGGCATCGGTGCGGAAGATGGCCGAGGAAAATGTCGCGAAGGTACGCAATATGGCATTACTGTTGCGTCCGGCGATGCTGGATGAACTCGGCCTGGTGCCCGCGCTGCGCTGGCACGCGCGGGAGGTTGCGCGACGCACCGGTCTGAAGGTGAAGATGATTGCCGATGAGCTTGACGACGACCTGCCGGATGCCAGCCGCACCTGCATCTACCGCGTGGTGCAGGAGGCACTCAATAATTGCGTGAGGCACTCGAAGGCCAGGGAGGTTCGGGTGGTGATTCACCGCGACGCGGACGGGCTTTCGATATCCGTGCAGGACAACGGTGTCGGATTCGATCCACTGCAGCATAAGGGGCTCGGCCTGCTCGGGATGATGGAACGCGTGAGCGGACTCGGGGGACAGTTCCATATCAAATCGCAACCGGGCCAGGGTACGATTCTTTCCACGTATTTCCCGCTCGAAGGCGACCGCTGTAAGGCTGCGGAGGAGAGTGTGGCTTGATCCGGATTATTCTGGCTGACGATCACGCAGTGATCCGGCGCGGGCTGCGGCTGGTGCTGGAGCAGCAGAAGGACTTCGAGGTGGTGGGAGAGGCGAGCGACGGCCGCGGCGCGGTAAGCCTGGCGGAGACGGCGCGACCCGACATTGCCGTGCTCGACATTACGATGCCGAACCTCAACGGAATCGAGGCGGCGCACCAGATCAGCGCGAAACAGATCGGTGTCTCGACTATCATCCTGAGTATGCACGCCGATGAATCGTTCGTGCTGCGCGCGCTGAAGGCGGGCGCACGCGGCTATCTGCTGAAGGAATCGGCAGAGGGCGACCTGATTAACGCAGTCCGCTTGGTCTCAGAGGGCAAGTCGTTCTTCAGTCCTACGGTCAGCCGTATGCTGGTGGAGGACTACGTCCGGCAGTTGCAGGACAAGGATATCGAGGACAGTTATGAGCTGCTGACGCTGCGCGAGCGCGAGATCCTACAACTGATTGCAGAAGGCAAGAGCAACAAGGAGGTCGCCGGAATACTGAATCTCAGCCTCTATACGGTGGAGACACATCGAAGTAACATCCTGAATAAGCTCAATCTGCACAGCGCGCCGGAACTAATCCTATACGCGGTTCGCAAAGGCGTTATCGCGTGACGGGTCGCGAGCGCACATTCTGCTGACCGCGCCACAGCAGCCACGCCCGGGTCACAGCCCAAAGCAGATCTTCCCGATTCAGGGGTACGCGTAAAATGTCTGAGCCGCCCACGCGCTGCAGTTCTTCCCAGAGATTCTGGTCCACGTTGGGCGAGAGGAGAATCACGTACGGCCGGGGCGATTCTTTGGTGAGGACGCAGAACACATCGCGCCAGTTGTAGGGCGGCAGCTCGCGATCGTAGATGACGATGGGTGCAACGGCGGCATGGGGCTGAGGGAGATTGCAGGGCGGCGCGCCGGAGAGTGACGGGTTCCAACCAAAGTCCTGTGATGCGGCCTGGAGAAGCGAGCGGTCCGATCCCGGTGCAAGTATGGCCAGGATCCGGGGCGCCTCCTCGCGGCAGCCGCGCCGCGACGGAAGCGGGCGGGCGACTTTCGATAGGATCGCCTTCCATTTGTGGACGACTCTTTCCATCTCAACCCAATGCCAGCAAAAAACGGGTAGTGGGCCACTTGGATTGGTGGGTGGGTTTGATTGACCCACTACCCCAGAGAGGACTCGTTAGAAGTAAAACCTCAAGGAGAGCTGTAACTGGCGAGTGAGGCCCGTCTTACTGGTAATCATGCCGAACTGGCTGGAGGTCGGGTTGAGGTTGGGTGTGCTCAGGTTCGGATGATTGGGGAAGTCGTAAGCCTCCGCGCGGAATTGGAAACCGGTCCGCTCGTTGATGGCGAATTTCTTGAAGAGGGAGAGATTCCAATCCTGTATGCCAGGCTGGTAGACCGAGTCGCGTACGCCGGGCTGCAGGTTGAAGGTGCCGGCTGCCGGTTGCGTGACGCTAGCTGAAAAGTAAGCCGGAGAAGCGGATGTGGTGACGGGTCCGGCAAAGGCGCCTGTGTTGACGCTGACCGGCCCGTTCATCACCCAGTACTGGCCTTGCGAGCCGCAGCCGAAACTGCCGAACTCGCCAACGCCGGCGAAGTCGTTGTTAGTACCGATCCCGCAGGGGGTGCCGGTCTGGAACTGGGCGGCGCCGGCGACTTCCCACCCGCCGAGCAGTTTGCCTTTGAGCGTGGTGCTGTTCTTGAAGAACGGCAGATCGTAGAGGTAGTTCACGATCACGATGTGGCGCGTATCGTACTCCGACGGACCCCACAAGTTACTCGTGTTGTAAGTGTCGGGTACGATATCGCGGTAGTTGGAGCTGCCGTCCATGCTCTTGGACAGGGTGTAAGTTACGCCGAACATGGACCCGTTCTTGAAGCGGCGATTCCAGGTGACTTGCATCGAGCTATACATCGAGTTGACACCAGCCTCCTCTTCCTGAATGGCGGCGAAGCCCTGGTAAGGACGTAGGTAGTTGACGTTCACGCCGGGATTGGCCTGCAGGGACCCGGCGGTCGGCTGATTGATGTCGTAAACGTCCCACGCATGCAGCCCGCGATGGGCAACGTAGCCCACGGAGAGCACGGAATTCAGGGGCAGCTCGCGCTCCACAGTTACATTCCAGTTCCACGCCTCGGGAGGATGCAGCTTCGGGTTCAGGGTGGTGATGGTCAGCGGGGCGGCGGTTCCGGAGGTCAGCGATGCTCCGGGATTGTCCACGGAGACGTTGTTCACCGTGACGAAAGGCTGGAAGGGCGAGTTGCCGCCGGGAAAGACGTTGTCCAACAGTTCCATACGGGTGACAAAACGGCCTATGCCAGCGCGAACGACGGTCTTGGCGTTGACTTGATACGCCACGCCGACGCGCGGCTGGATTGGGGTGTAGGTATTGACGTAAGACTTCGACAGGTTGGGCGCGAACAGACCGCTGCAGGATGCGTTGTCGCAGAGGTTAGAACTGGCCGCCAGAACGCGGCCTTGAGCGGAGTTGGGGAAGCCGCTGAGGCCGGGAATCACCACACCGTTATACGGATTGCCGGTGCCCAGAATGACGTTACCGGTGACGGGATTGACTTTTACCGCCTGGGTTGGATCGTACATGGCGCTGTCAAAGTAATCGGCATTGCCCCAGAGCGGGTGGAAGCCCTGGATGGTGGAGGTGCGCACGCCGTAATCGATGTGGAGCTTACTGTTCACCCTCCAGGAGTCCTGTACGAAGAACTCGTACATGGAGCCGCGCCAGATGGTGTAGGCGCGCGGGCCGATTTCGGTGTAGCTGTCGGCCAGGCCGAGTGCGAGGTTCGCCAGGCCCACTCCGGAAGTGGCCCCCAGGCCGGTCCGGGCGTCGGTGAAGGTGAAGGTGCCGTTTTGATTGTTACTGCCGCCAGGCACGGTGGAGACGTTGATCTGGTCGCCATCGTTTTCGCCGGAGTATTCCAACATGAAGCCGGCTTTGAGGGTGTGCGTGCGCCAGACCTTGGTCAGGCTGTCGGACGCGGTCCAGATGGGGCCCGAGGAATGGGACGGGTAGGGTCCGCCGGCGAGGCCGTAGAAGTTGGGAACATTGATGGTCGGAATTTTGCCGGGGATATCTTTGTTGCCGAACAGGTACGGGTAGTCGATGCCGAACTGCGACCGGTTGAATCCGGGGAGCGCAGTGTTCACGGGGATGTAGACGTCATCAAGGCTGAAGGTGGCGCGCGCCTCGTTGACCAGCGAAGGGCTAATGGTCCAGAGCCAGGACACGGAGTTGGTCTGGTTGGGGCGGTTGAAATATTTTCCGGTTTCGCCGGATCCCTGGTCAAACGGCTGGTACTCGAAATAGGAGGCCTCCGAGCGCCGTCCCGAGATGCGTTGTTTCTCGGTGGCCAGGATGTCGATGTTGAGCGTTCCCTTCCGCTGGTTGTACGGGTGGGCGGCCTGCGCTACCCAATTCTGTGTGCCGACCAGATAACCGGCAGTGGGCTGCGGGTAGGCGGAAAGGATCGCCAGACCATTGGAACTTAAGCGGGTGCCTGGAATGATGTTGTTGGGAAACGGCACGCACGAGGATGCGCCCAGGCTGGGACAGGTCTTCGGATCGTACACGACGGTTCCGGTTTTGTACCAGGGGTTGGGGCTCAGCAACTCGCTGAAGTTACCCTGGCCATCAGCGTGGTGGGGACGGCCTGGGTCTGCGTATCGGTAGCGCGATAACGGATCCAATCTTCTCCGACGAAGAAGAAGAATTTCTCGCGGTACTTACTCGCCCATCTGGGGAATCCAGATGGGGCCGCCAACGGTAAAGCCGAAATTGTTATAGCGGAAGGGGGAGGCAGAGTTAGTCGCGGTGCTGAGGTTACGGGTCCAGGTATTGGAATTGAGGTCGGAGTTACGGAAATACTCATAGGCACTGCCATGGAAGTCCTTGGTGCCGGACTTGGTGATGATGCGCAATTGGCCGCCGGCGGCCCGTCCGTATTCGGCGGCGTAGTCGGCGGTCATGACCTGGATTTCCTGAGTGGTATCCACGTCGGCCACGCCGACGACGGCTCCGTTGGCGCGCGTACGGACGGCCGGTGCACCATCGAAGGTTACCAGGGAGTCCCCGGTTCGGGCTCCGTTGATCTGCCACGACATGCCGCCGGTGCTGGCGAAATTGAAATCGCCCAGCGTGCCGCCGCCGCGCACGCCCGGCAGGAGCTGGGCGATGTAGATGGGATTGCGCCCGTTCAGTTCCTGGTTGTCCACCTGCTGGCTGCTGACGCCATTTTGTACCGCTCCGGACTCGGTTTGGAGGGCTTCGTTGGTGGCCGACACCTCTACCGTTTCGGCCGCGCTGCCGATGGTGAGGGAGGCGTCCAATGACAATGTGCTGTTGGGGTTGAGCTTATTATGAGGGCTGACAAACTTTTTGAAGCCGGATGCTTCGGCGGTTACCGTATAGTACCCGGGTTGGAGGTTCGGCATGACATAGTAGCCGGCCTCATTGGTAAGGGAGGATCGTTCTTCGTTGTTGCCTTCGTTTTTGAATGTAACTTTCGACTTGGGGACCACCGCGCCGGAAGGGTCCTTCACAAAACCCGTGATGGAACCGTAATCCGATTGTGCGTAAGCAAACGTGGTGAAGAGTAACACGATGACACAAGTGCAAACGGTCATCGCCGCAAAGCGCAGATAACTCATCGCAGACTCCTTGTTGTTAGGCACCGGCCATCATGGGCCAGCCCTTCGCTCCCACCTGAATGGTGATTTAAGGCGATTGTAAAGCGCGAGGCGGTGCGGTTACCCTCCCCTGTGTACGGTATTGTTTGGCGGCGTGAACGGGTAGCAGTGTACGGCTCTTTCGAGCCGAAGGGGAAAGAGAACGGAGCGGACAGGTTGGCGCGGCCTCAAGTCTTTACCAGGCTTGCGACGTACTCGCTGGGACATCCAAAGCCTTCTACTTTCACCCCCAGCTCTCGCAGGGCGTCCATGGCGAACATCCGCCTGTGGGCATTGAACGTAATCACGTGGGCGAACATGCCGCCAAAGGTGAAGGTCTCCGGCGGCTCGCACAGCGCATCGACAAACGTGTCGTCCCAGGCGCTTCGATTGCGCACGCCGGTAAGCACGCCATGGAATTCTGCGTCCGCCCGGTCGAGACGTGCCAGCATGGCGGCAGGGGTCCGGTCCGCCGGCGGAGTATTGTCCAGCGGGGGCATGTTGCCGCCGGTGAGCGCTGCGGCCCAGACTTCCTTGGTTTGCACCATCCGCTCCAGAATCTGGCGCAGACTCTGGTCCGGGTCATTCCATGGAAAGACTTTCACGCCGTTTTTCAACGGGCGGTCAAGCTGTTCATCGTTCAGCGTCTTGGCTTGCTCCAGAAGACGGCGGGTGTGCCAGGACTCCTGGCCGGAGAAAATGTCGAAGAGGTCCATCGATTGATTGGCTCCTTGCGTGTCATTGCCACAATAGTGGTGAATTCCGTTGGCCGCGTGCAGGTGAGTATAGGTCGCGCCGATACGGCGATACAGGCTCGGTGAAACGCGGAAGGCTTTGCGGAAAGCCCTGGTGAACGCTTCGAGTGATCCGTAGTTGGCGTTCAGGGCGATTTCGGTGACTGAGAGCTGCGTGCGGGACAACTGCCACGCGGCTCTTTCCAGCAACAGTCTCCGGCGCATGGCGACCGGAGTCTCCTCGCTCATCGCCCGGAACAACCGATAAAACTGAGTGCGGCTTCGATGAGCGTGACGGGCCAGGCCGCTGGCATCCTGCTCCTGATCGAGCGATTCCAGAACTACTCCGCGAAGCCGCTGCGCTTCATCCACAAGAGAAAAATACCATTTCAAGGTCCTCGTTCGCCTGATCGAACGTCCCAAAATGCCGAATGCTCCGGAGAAGCAGAATCAGAACGGGGACTTTCCGTCCTGCTTGGGTTGACATCCGACATGAGTTCGGGGATACTGATGTCGGATGCCTACCCGAGACAGCGGCGATGAACGAACGAGCCTTCTCCAGGGGACCTTGGATTTGCTCATACTGCGGACTCTCGTCCTGGGCCCGCAGCACGGCCAAGGTATTGCGCGTTCGATTCAACGGCAATCCGACGACGTTTTCCTGGTGGATCACGGCTCGCTGTACCTTGCCCTGCAGCGGCTGGAGGAGAACGGCCTGATCGATGCGAAATGGGGCGTCTCAGACAATAACCGGCGTGCGAGATTCTACAAACTCACTGCTAAGGGACGCAATCGCCTGACAGATAAGACCGCGGAGTGGAAGAAGATCGCCGGAGCGATGGCACGCGTTCTTGGCACCGGTGAATCGGAGGCCTGAGCATGTGGTGGCGGAAGAAGAGATCCTTTGCTGATTTCAAGGAAGAGATTGAATGCCATCTGGCGATGGAGGCGGACGAGGTTCGCGATACCGTCCCGAACGTCAATTCGGAAGCTGCCGCCCGGCAAGCGTTCGGTAACGTTACGGCTACCCACGAGATGTGGTACGAACACAACCACTGGATGTTCATGGACTACTTGAGCCGGGATCTGCGGCAGGCCTTGCGGCAGATCAGGAGGAGGCCAGGCTTTTGCATGATCGTCATCCTGACGCTGGCCTTGGGTATCGGAGCGAATTCCGCAATTTTCAGCATTGTCGAAGCCGTCCTGCTGCGGCCCTTGCCTTACAAAGATCCCAGCCGGTTGGCGATGGTCTTTTCGGGTGACCCGGCGCGCGAACTTCATGAAGGCCGGGTCTCGCTTCTCAATTACGCGGACTGGAAGGGCCTAAACCACAGTTTCGAAGACTTGACGGCCTTCGTTGGGCAAACGTTCCTGCTGAGGACTAAGGGCTCGCCGGAACGAATGCGCTCGGCCCGGGTGGAGGCAGACTTTTGGCGGTTGCTTGGCGTGGCGCCCCTGCTTGGACGGGTCTTTACCGCCGAAGAAGAAAAGCGCGGCGAACGCGTGGCCGTGCTGAGTTACCAACTGTGGCAGCAACAGTTCGGAGGAGCCGAGGAAGCCCTGGGATCCCGACTCATCATGGATGACAGAAGCTATCTGGTGATCGGCGTCATGCCGCAGGATTTTTGTTTCCCGTTTTCGGATACCAAGGTATGGGAGCCCGTCACTGCCCATCCCTACTGGATGACCCGCGACCGGAAAATGACCAGATCGGATTCCCCATGGCTGGTGCTTGGCAGAATCAAGAACAGGGTCTCATGGTCTCGGGCGCAGCGTGAAATGGATGCGATTGCGCGCCGGCTACGATCCGAGCATCCGGGGGAGGAGATGCCGGCGAGCATTCCCGTCGTGCCCTTGGACATCCAGACTACCGGCAAGTTCCGCCTTTCGTTGTGGCTTCTACTCGGATCCGTATTCCTGATGTTGTTGATCGCGTGTATCAATGTGGCCGGCCTGCTACTGGCTCGGGGAGCGGTGCGCGGCCGCGAATTCGCTGTCCGCCGAGCACTCGGCGCCGGGCGTTTGCGAATCGCCGGCCAGGTTCTGACCGAAACACTGGTCCTTACGGTGTGTGGAGGACTGCTGGGGCTGCTGCTGGCATCGAGCGGCGTTGCGGCGATTCGGACGTTTGGCCCGGCGGACATTCCACGGTTGGCTGAGACGCGCATAGACGGGATGGTGGTCTTGTTCACTGCTGCCGTCACGGTTTTCGCTGCCTTACTTGCGAGCGTATGGCCCGCTTTTGAGAGCGGCAGGACCCGGGTCAGCAGCAGGCAATGGATGCGGGCCTCCACTCGACGCGCGGGTGATCTGCTGGTGATTGGGGAGTTCGCCCTGGCGCTGGTACTGGTGGCCTCCGCGACACTGCTGATCCACAGCTTCCTGCGCCTGCGCGCGGTCGAACTGGGATTTCGACCCGACCATCTGCTAATCATGCGAGTGGATCTCCATGTGGGAAAGACGATCGATCAGCAGGCGGCGTATTTCGAGGAGGCGGTCCGACGCGCCGAGTCCATTCCCGGTGTGCGTTCCGGCGGTGCGATTACGGGATTTCTGCGGACAGATCCCGAGGACTCGGTTCAGCTCGAGGGGCTTCCAATGCAATATCCGGGCCCCTGCGAGGACCTCATCGCCGGGTCATTTTTCGAGACTGCGGGAATTCCATTGCGGAGGGGCCGCGTTTTCTCCAATCGGGACGGACCGGGAACTCTGCCGGTTGCCATCATTAACGAAACGATGGCACGAGCGTACTGGCCGGGCGCGGATCCGATCGGCAAGCGGTTTCGGTTTCGCAATTCGAGGCCCTGGCTGACGGTAGTAGGCGTCGCAGGCGACATGCGGCGTCAAGGGATCGACCGGCAAACCGCGCCCCAAGTCTTCCGTCCCAACCGCCAGGGTTCGGAGAATATGATGGACATTATCGTTCGTACGAACTCCGAGCCGGCGGCGCTGGCCTCCGAGGTCCGCAGGCAGATCGAGGCGGTCGACAAGAGCGTTGCCAAATTCAAGATTGCCACGGTCACCCAGGAACTCGGTGAGGAGACCGGCGAGCGACGGTTCGACACGTTCCTGGTCGGCAGTTTCGCTGTAGGAGCGATGTTCCTTGCAGCGATCGGTATCTACGGTTTGCTGCATCATACGGTCGTGCAGCGAACCAACGAACTCGGTGTCCGAGTGGCGCTGGGTGCCCGTCCAGGCGCAGTGATGGCTCTGGTCCTGCGTAAAGGTCTTACACTTGCGGCCATCGGCGCCGGGCTGGGTCTGTTGGGCGCATCCCTGGCCACACGGCTTTTATCGAAGCTGCTCTACGAAGTTGCCCCCACCGATCCGCTCACCTTCGGAATATCGGTGGTTGTGCTGATCGCGGTTGCGGGTGTGGCGTGTTGGGTGCCTTCGCGGCGTGCTGCCCGGATCGACCCCATTCTTGCACTTCGCCAGGATTGAATCGAGGGTCGAGTCGGCGTCGATTACCATGATGTTGAACGGCGGGGGAATCGGGGTTTCGACCGGGCAGAGATTTTTCAGGTAAAAATCACGCTGATTTTCTTGAGCACGGCGGACAGGAACGGGTTCAAGTTTTCCCGGATCGTTACGAGCGCGGCCGGGATCATCGGATTGCGGAAGAAGATGCCGCTCATCAGGAACACGGACTTGAGGGCGGGTGGGGTGAACGCTACCACATCACGGACGATCTAACCCGCTGCCATTCGGAAAACGGTGCGCGCCGTTGACCAGCATCCTCCTCCTCTTATGTGCCGCCAGGAGCGAGTCGCTGGCGCTCTCCCGATCCTGCCAGTCTTGAACAATGTACTCGCGGGCATTTCAATACGGTGTCGGCCTTCGAAATGTACCGTCGCTGACATGTAGTCACATCAGATCCTTGATCCTAACTCTGAGTCGATCTATAGTTACTGCAAGTTTGAGCCGAGGAGACCGAGTTGCCTACCGGATTTAAGATCCGAGCCCTTATTTTTCTGGTCGCTTTGGCCTGCGGATCAGCCTTCGGCGCCACAGTGACGTACGACTTTTCCGGGGTTGTTGGACTCTCATCCATTCCTGATATCCGCCCCGGTGCAGCGGTACCGTTCAGCCTTGCTTACGATGCGACTTGGCCCGGCCTCGGAATGCCAGACTTGAATGCGGTTGAATTTCAGATTCCGCTTGATCCATCGGTGGTCGTAGGAACCATCAGCGGCATGCGGTTTCAGGCACAAACCGGCGGCCGCGCCATCCTGGTTCTTAATGCGAGTGTTGGCGAGCCTCTTTTTACCTGCCAGAGCTGCGATTTGCTTCAAATGTTGGCCGGCTTCGACACTCATCAGGCGGTTATCTCGTTCGTCGATGTGGACCGTTCCAACGGCCTAACTAACCCTCGCCCTACCGAATCCGTTGCCAGTTACGGGTTGGGAATTCATCGATTTCCAGTTTTTCAACGCGGACACATCCCAGTTCGCTGATGCTCTCGTCCATGTTGTTCCGGAAGCTTCATCGTGGTGGCTCGTCTTTGCTCCGTTGTTCATCGCCCTCGTCACGTTCCGCCGCCGTTGTTACTTGAGAGCAGGCCAACGTAGGTCAGCCCGTAGATCTGCCGGCTAATCCCCTGTTTGCAGAGTTCCTCTACGCTCCCTTACTGTCGCGGCGCTGTCACGAGACAGTCCGCGCCTTCGTAAGTGGTCAAGGTATTTCAGCTACTCTCCGTAACTGATTTCAGCATGGCGGACGGAGAGGCCGGAGTAGATCAGCAGGATCAGCGATAGCGCGAGCAATCCGGGGACGGCGATCCGGGGGTCGGGGCGGCGTCGATTACCATGACGTTGAATGGCGGGCGAATCGGGATTTCGACCGGGCAGAGATTTTTCAGGTAAAAGATCACGTTGATTTACTTGAGCACGGTGGGCAGGAACGGGTTCAGGTTTCCCACGCCATTACGACAGCAGCCGGGATCGTCGGATTGCAACGCTCTATCGGCCACCGGAAACATCAATGATCGTTCCGGTAACGTAGGACGCTTCGTCAGAAAGGAGCCATAGAATGGCACTGGCGACCTCATGCGGTTGACCACCCCTCTTCATCGGGACTAACGTCTTGACCCGATCGACACGTTGTGGCTCGCCTCCTTTGGCGTGCAATTCGGTGTAGATGTGCCCGGGGCGAACCGCATTCACCCGGATGCCCTCCTGAGCAACCTCATTAGCCAGACCGACGGTAAACGTCTCGATGGCTCCCTTGCTGGCTGCGTAGTCGACGTACTCGCCCGGTGATCCATACCTCGCAGCCCCTGACGATACGTTAACAATTCCTCCGCCACCGGCCCCGTTACGTGTGGACATTCGCCTGACCGCCTCGCGGGCGCAGATCATCGAGCCGAATACATTGACAGCAAAGATTCGCTCGATTCGAGAGGCCTCCATGGCATCAAGGCGCATTTGAGGCTCAAGGGTCGCTGCGTTGTTGACGAGAGCGGAGACCTTACCCAATATCGAATCAACCCGCTGATAGAGCGCCAAAACGCCGGGCTCGGAACTGATGTCAGCTTGCACCGCGACCGCGTGGCCACCTTTGCTCTTAATATCGCGAACCAAATGTTCGGCTGCGTCGCGACTGTGTTGATAGTTGATGCAGACGGCGTACCCACGTAGTGCGGCGATCCTCGCAGTGGCGGCGCCGATCCCCCGGGCGCCTCCGGTAACGATCATAACCGGGAGGTGACTCATTCTAATAGAAACCTTCGAATCCGGTCGGGCTCACTGGCTTGCCGGTAGAAGCGACGGTATCCATCGAACAAGGGAACCAAAAAGTCGATATCCGAAACGGTGGCGAGTCTGACAGTCGGGTTCGTGGCAGATTTCGTTGGCATTGGTCTGTTCACTGCATTTTATCCTCAGCGGGGAATTCGCGGGGTGCGGGCAGCGTCGTCCAGTGCCCGGCAAGCTTCTTCGATACTCTGCCGTTGCCTGTGAAAGCTGGATTTCTCACTTTTATGTGAAGGCAGGGCAAGCTAAAGCATGCCCCACCAACCAGGTATTTCAGAAACTCGCTACTCGCCGTAACTGATTTCGGTGTGGCGGGCGGAGAGACCGGAGTAGATCAGCAGAATCAGCGAGAGCGCGAGCAAGCCGGGGACGGCGATCCAGAAGGGAGTGGGGTCGGCGTCGATCACCATGACGTTGAAGGGCGGGGGAATCGGGATCTCGACCGGGCAGAGATTCTTGAGGTAGAAGATCACGCTGATCTTTTTGAGCACGGTAGGCAGGAATGGGTTCAGGTTTTCCCACACCATTACGACCGCGGCCGGGATCATCGGATTGCGGAAGAAGATGCCGCTCATCAGGAATACGGCGCCGTAGCCGATGCAGGCCAGCGCCGCCACCAGCATGTAGGAGCCAAGCTGACTGAGACCGGGGCCGTGCAGGATGTAGTCCGTGTAGCCCGCTCCGAAGTGGCGGCCGATCAGCAGGAAGGAGAGCGCCGTGCTGCCCACGAAGAGGAAGATCGCCGTGGCCAGGCCGGCCAGATACTTGCCGGCCACCAGCAGTTCGCGGCGCAGGGGCGTCAGGTAGTAGTAGTGCAGCGTCTTTTCCAGCATCTCGCCGCGGAAGAGATTGGAGAAGATGCCCACGCAGCCGAAGAAGATTCCCAGGCGCAGATAGTAGAAGTGAAACAGCCCGGCAAAGACCAGGGTGTCTTCACCGATACTGTGGCGGCCGGAGTGGCGGCCGAGTTCGATCAGCCAGTGGCCGAGGGTGAGCAGCACGGGGCCGAGCGCCAGGAAATAGACCCACCAGCCGCGCCGCGAGAGAAACGTCTTCTTCATTTCGAGGCGAAGCACGCCGCCGATCTGGCGCATCCAGAGATTCATATGGTGCTCCCCTCTCCACCGATCAGATATTGGTACACGGAGTTCACGTCGTCATCGGCGGGCGCCACCGATTCCACCAGCAGGCCGGACTCGAGCACGATGCGGTTCAACAGCAGGTAGAAACCGTCGGCATCCGTGGTGCGCAGCAGGAGGCCGTGGCCATCGGTGTGGATCTTGGCCTCCACCAGGTGGTTCTCGCGGAATAGCTGCGAGGCCAACTGGCTGGGATGATCGCAGCGCACCAGGATCTGCATGGGCTGGTCTTTGACTTCGCCGCGCACGCTCTGGATCTGTCCCTCGGCCACCACGTAGCCCTGGCTGAGCAGGATCACCTGGTCGCTAATGCGATCCACTTCGTGCAGGATGTGGCTGGAGACGATGACATGCCGGCCCTTCTGTCCCCATTGCTCGAAGAGCGCGATGGCTTCGGCGCGTGCCAGCGGATCGAGGCCGTTCAGCGGCTCATCGAGGATGACCACTTGCGGATCGTGCGCCGTGGCCTGGGCGAGTTTGGCGCGCTGGCGCATGCCCTTGCTGTAGGCGGCCACCGGACGGTTGCGCGCGTCGGTCAGGCCGACGGTTTCGAGCGCGGCCATGGTGCGCTGGTCGCACTCCTGGGAACTCATGCCGAAGACGCGCAGGAAGGAGTAGATGAACTGGTAGCCGGTGAGGCCCTTGGGGTAGTTGTCGAACTGCGCGCAGTAGCCCACCGCGCGGCAGAGATGTTCGGGGTCCTCGGTAGACATGCCCAGCACGCGGATCTCGCCCTGACTGGGGCGTATGAGGCCGGTCATCATGTTCATCAGCGTGGTCTTGCCGCTGCCATTGGGGCCCACCAGGCTGGTGACGCCGGGCGGGATGCTGAGGCTGACCTTGTTGACGCCGAGCACTTCGCCGTAGAAGCGCGAGACGTTGGAGAAGACGATCTGGTTGTCGCTCCGGGTGTCGACGGTTGGGGCGCTCACCGCACCACCTCCGCGCCGCGGATTTTGCGGGTGAGCATGTACAGGCAGATCAGGCAGAGCACGGCGAGCGCCGCCCAGCAGCACCACAGCGGAAGTTCCTCGCCCGACGGCATGCGGAAAAAGGCGCCGCCGTTATTGACCGCCGGGTCGGCGCCGAAGAGATGGACCCAGACGGACCCGATCAGCGCGCTGATGTTGAACAGGTGTCCCCAGCGCGTGCGCTGCACTCCGTTGATGGCCGCGCCGAAGCCGCCGGCCACGAAGAAGACGCCGAACATCAGGGCGCCGGCCGCGGGCTTCCATTTCACCCAGGCGGAAAGCGCCAGCGCCATCAGGGCCAGGATCAGCAGCCAGACCCAGGATCCGAAGAACAGGCCCACCGCCAGGCTGGAGTTATCGTGCATCCAGGTCCAGCCCACTTCCAGGTAGGCTTGCAGCAGGAAAAGCAACAGGCCGGGGACCCAGGTCATCAGCGACATGAGCACCACCAGGATCCACATCTTGCCGAGCACATACTCGACTCGTGAGAACGGCCGCGCCAGATACAGGGAGAGAGCGTTGTTGGCCAAGTCTGGCGAGACCTGGCCGGGGCCGGTGAAGGCCGCCAGGAAGAGAGCCAGCATACTCTGCCAGCCGAGGAAGTTCAGGAAGAAGGTGGTGTTGATGGAGATCAGCCGGCCCGCGCCCTGCACGCCGAGCAGGTTGAGCGCGCTGACGTTGTGTTGCACATAAATGATGAGCGCGCAGATCAGCGGGTAGATGAAGCTGGCCAGAAAGAAGATGGTGAGGAAGCGCGATTTACGCATCTCTTCGAAGGCGTAGCGCGGAATCACCAGGAAGCGGGTGGCCGACGAGGTCAGCGCGCCGTCATACGGCCGGTAGGTTTTCTTATAAACGGCCATCGGCGGTCTCCATGGCTTTGAGGAAGATATCTTCCAGCGAATCGCGTTTGTGGTTGAGGCGGCGGATCTGCACGTTCTGGTCGGCAGCGACCTGATAAAGCTCGCGCACTTCCAGATTGTCGGGCAGGATCAGTTTGAGGCGGCCCTGTGCGCCGATGGCGGTCTCGCAGCCGAGCTTCTCCACGGCTTCGGCGAAGGCCCCGTTGACGCCTCCGCGCGTTTCCAGTTCCAGGAAACGGCGATTGGCGCGGCGCTCTTCTTCGAGATTGCAGAAGGCCGCGATGTTGCCATCCTTGAGGATCAGTACTTCGTCGCAGCACTCCTCCACGTCGCGCAACAGGTGGGAGGAGAGGATCAGGTGGAGATCGCCGCGGTCGCGGATCTCCTGGATCAACGCGATCATGCGGAGCCGTGCGGGCGGATCGAGTCCATTGGTGGGCTCGTCGAGAAACAGGAGTTTGGGGCCGTGGACGATGGCCTGCGCCAGCTTGGCGGCCTGCTTCATGCCGAGCGAGTAAGTGCCCAGCGCGCGGTAGCGAACTTCGCCGAGGCCGACGTAGAAGAACGCTTCGTGCGCGCGTTCGAGGGCGTGTTCGGCGGGCAGGCCGGAGAGTTCAGCCATCAGGCGGACGAAGCGCACGCCGCTCATCGAAGAGATGAAGGCGTCGTTCTCCGGCATGTAGCCGATCAGGCTGCGGACTTCGCGCGCCTGCGTGCGCACGTCGCGGCCGAAGATGCGGGCCGTCCCGGAGGTCGGCTGGTGAAAGCCGAGCAGCGTGTTGATCAGCGTGCTCTTGCCCGCTCCGTTCGGCCCCAGGAGTCCGATGGATCGCCCGGTGAGCTTGGCTTTCAGTTTATTCAGGATGGTGCGGTCGCCGAAGCGGACTTCAAGGCCATCCAACTCGATAACGGGGTCCATTCCCCTATTTAAACGCAGGCGCGCGTTCCCGTGTTCCCATGAATTGCGTGAACGGGATGGCGTTCTGCAAATTACCGGTGATCAGGTTGCTCAAGCTCATACCCATCAGGTTGCCGCTGGTGGCGACGCTGATGCGGTCCGGCTCTCCGTAGGCGGCGATCATGGTGGATTTCATGTTGCCGAGGGTCTGCACGATGTTGGCGCCGCCGCGGTCTCTGCGGAATCATGCCGCCGAAGAGGCTGAGAATCGGCGCCAGGGAAGTGCCCAGATTCTGATAGATCAGCGCCGAGAAGTTATTGTAGTGATCGCGCGGCAGCAGGGCGACGAAGGCCGCGGAGTGGGTGATGGACGCGCTGCCGGCCTTCACCTGCAGAGCCTTGGCGATCAGCGCGCGGGTAGGCGCGGCGATCATGTAGCCATCGGCAAAGGTGTAGTGGGCTTCGGTGAGCGGGCTGCCATCGCCGCCGGCGATCATGTAATATGTGCGGCCGTCCACCACTTCCTGCGCGATGCGCAGCGGCTGATTTCCGGCCTTTACGGTTTCGCGGCTGTAAGCCTCGGCGAACTTCTGCAGGGCGGCCTGCATTTTGACCGGGTCGTAGACCTCGGTGACGAGCTTCCAGGAAGGCACGGGAATCGCGGCGCCATCGAGGGAGATTGAGAACTCGCTGCCCAGAGCGGCGGCGAAATCGTTGCGGATATCGACGCCGGTCTGCTCACGGAGATCGTTGAGCGATTTCTCCGTGGATGCCGCCACGCGGCCGTTTTGCAGCCCTACCAGGCCATCGACGATGGCGGTCGGGCTCTTCACCACGAAGGCGGTGACGATGGTGGCCTCGGGCGAAACGTAATCGAGCGTGCCCATTGGAGAGGGGTCGGCCAGCCACGAAGCGATGCCGGTGCGCGGGCCATCGAAGCCCAGCGCGGCGCGGGCTTCCATCTGGTGATTGACCTCTTTCTGCTCGGCGATGAAGTAGCGTGCTCCGCCAGCGACCGACTGGTGCGGTCCGAGAGCGGCAAGATCGGCGCTCAACAGCAGGCCGGCCCCGTTCCTGTAGGAATCGCTAATGCGCGCGAAGAATGGCGTGCTCTGGAAGCCGGAGGCGGGCGAGTCCAGACTGGGTCCGAAACCGGCAATGGCGTCACGCGGACCGAAGGCGACCAGTCCGTTGCGCTCTTCCACCGCGACCTCGGCGGGCAAATGCTGCTGCTTCAGGAAATCGCCAAATCCGGGCCGTTTCACCTCGGCAAAGACAACCGGCAAATGAACCTTGCCATCGGCGTCTTTGAAGCCCGTGACTACAATCTCTCCGCCCAGGTACTCGCTGGCGGCGCGCAATTTTTCCAGGATGGGTTCGACGTTGGAGGCGTGCGTGCCCCACCAGGCGCGCAATTCGGGGCTCTCCGCCATCTTCTGGTGGAACACGCTCTGCGTCTGGCTCAGATATCCGGCCAGATTCGGAATGCTGGCGAAGAATACCGTGGACGCGGGCAGGCGTCCCAAGAGTTTGCTGGAGTAGCGAAGTTCGGGCATCTGGATCTGCGACAGACCGGAGCGCAGGCTTTCCAGTTGCTGCGTGAGCTTCTCGCGATTGCGGCTCCACTCGATATCGTCCTTTACCGAGACGGGCTCGAGGTTGGGGCTGGTGACGGTCTGATCGCCGGGGTGCAGCACCTTTTCGTTCGTGTCCTGCGAGACGCGGACTTCGCCTTGAATGACGGATACGCGCGAGCCCTTCACGCCGCTGGTGACGCTGAAGACGGTGCCGGTGACGGACACGCGGCAATCGGCGGTGGCGACATAGAGGTGGCCGGAACTGCGCTTGGCGGCCTGCACGATGATGCTGCCGCGGCCCAGTCGGATGGTGAGATCCCTGGCGGCCTGAGTATTGGAAAACTCGGAACGTTCGCGGAGTTCCACGATGCTGCCGTCCTTCAATTGCAGCATGGCGTTGGAATCCTTGGCGGTGCGGATCTCGACGCCGTCGGGCAGATCCTGGCCGGCGGCCAGCACCTGGATTCCCGTGGGCAGGATCTCATAGAGCGTGCCGTTCACGGCCTGTACGACGGCGCGTCCGGTGTGGTTGCCGTACTGATCGACGGCGAACCAGACGGAAAGTCCGGCGGCGGCGATTACGGTGGCGGCCACGGCCCAGCGGGCAGCGTAGTTGACGCGTCGTGGAGCGGGAGCGGCGGGCATGGCGACCACACGGCCTTCGTAGACCCGGCGGCAGGCGACGCACTCATGCAGGTGGTCTTTGACCAGGAGGGCGCGGGCTTCGGGCAGACGGCCCGCTTTGAATTCGGGGATCAGCGATTGGAAATCTTCGCAGGTGTGCAACGGGGCATGGCATTGTGCGGCGAGGTTGGCCCACACGCGGGCGGCCGCGGCTTCGATCAAGGCGGGATCGACGCTATCATCGCGAATCTCGATCATGGCTTGCTCCAGGGCAGGATCCATTGCTGAATCAAGGGGGTTGTATTCGGTGTTCATGCCACTCCTCCCATGTAAGCTCGATATTCCTTCTGTAAACGATCGCGGGTGCGCGACAGTGTCACCGCCACGGTTCCGGGGGTGGTGTTGAGCAGGCGCGCGATTTCGGGGTTATCCTTGCCCTCAAAGAAGCGGAGGGCGAACATTTGGGCGATCCGGGGATTGAGCCGGGCGAGGGCGCCGCGCAGCCAGTCCTGGATCTCATTGGAATTCTGGGCGCGCTCGGGACTGCGCGAGGCTGGTTCGGCGAGCACGGGTTCGAGTTCATCCAGCGGAATGTGGCGGATGTTCTGACGCCCACGGACCAGATCGAGCGCCGCGTTGACGGCGGAGCGGTGGAGGAAGCTGGGCATGTTGCCGACGGGTTCGGCGCCTGTATCGCGCTTCACCATTCGGAGAAAAACCGTCTGCAGAACGTCTTCCGCATCGTTGGCGTTGCCGGTGATCCGGTAGGCGGCGCGAAACACCATGGCATGGTTTTCGCGGAAGATGCGTTCCAGGTCCTTGACGAAAAGTTCGGCCGGTTCGGTGGGGGCAGCCATTAGCGCTTTCATCCTATCAGGCTCATCCTACAGTAGAAGACGCCATTTGACGCGGGTAATTAGCGGTCCAGGCGCGGGTCTCCTGACGTTTGTTGCGGCCTGTTGAAAACAATCAGCTTGCTTCCCGGAATCCGACTTCCGAGAGCGCTTGCATACGCTCGCCCAGGCGGACGTAGACCGTTCACCCGGCAGGGATTTACTGATATTTCAGGGGGCAAAAAAAAGCCCCACGCCAGTAAGGCGTGGAGCCATAAAGTTCTACTGCAATCTGTCTCGGAGGATGACAGACCGGTACTGATGCTATCACTTACCGGTGCCGAAAGCAATCTGAGATTCGGACCGAATTTGCGGGTTCTGCGGCCTTTTCCGGCTAGCGCAACTCTTCCATCACCTGGTCCAGGACGGCCTTAGACGGCCGGGTTTTGGACTCCGGCAAGGTCCCAAGCGGCACGTCCATCAGGTTCAACTGCTCGATGAACGTGGGCTTGGTTGGGTTCACATATAGAACACCCGTAAGGACTTCGCCCTTGGCCTCGGCCTCTTCGAGAATGGCGCCGGCGGCCAGCCGGTTAGTGGGGTCGTAATCGCGGTCAAGCTTGCGGATGCGCAGGTGCGAGCCATCGTGCATCTGCACATCCATGACTTCACCCTCCGGGATATCGACGGCGATCTCCTGGAAGTGCGGCACGAAATCCAGCTCGTGCAGGACGGCTTCGTGCTCCTTCATGTAGCCGTAGCTCTTGGTGGAGCCCTGGTGGTCGTTGAAGGTGACGCAGGGCGAAACCACGTCGATCACCGACAGGCCGCGGTGCGCGATGGCGGTCTTCAGGATGGCCTGGAGCTGCTTCTTGTCGCCGCTGAAGGAGCGGGCGACGAAGGTGGCGCCCCATTTGAGGGCGAGGGCGCAGCAATCGAAGGGCGGCAGATCGTTGACGGTCCCCGTCTTGAGCGTGGAACCGAGGTCGGCGGTGGCCGAGAACTGGCCCTTCGTCAGGCCGTAGACGCCGTTGTCTTCAATGATGTAGATCAGCGGCATGTTGCGGCGCACCAGGTGCATGAACTGGCCGATGCCGATGGACGCGGTATCGCCGTCGCCGGTGACGCCGATTCCCATCAGCGTGCGGTTGGCGAGCAGGGCGCCGGTGGCGATGGCCGGCATGCGTCCGTGCACGCCGTTGAAGCCGTGGGAGAGTCCGAGGAAGTAGGCCGGCGACTTCGACGAGCAGCCGATGCCGGAGAACTTGGCCACCGTCCAGGGTTCGACGCCGAGCTCGTAGAAGCCTCGACGATGCGCTCGGAGATGGAGTTATGGCCGCAGCCGGCGCACAAGGTGGTCTTGCTGCCCTTATAGTTAATGACCTCCAGCCCGATGCGGTTCACCTTCTTGGGCGGGGGAGTGGTGGTGGTGGTGCTCATTTACTTGCCCTCCTGTTTCACGATGTCGTCGGTGACGGTGCGCGCATCCAGCGGCAGGCCGCCGTAGTAGCGCACGCTGCGCAGTTTGGCGATCAGGCCGGCGTCCAGTTCCAGGCGCATGAGGCCGAGCAACTGGCCGTCGCGGTTCTGATCCACCACGTAGACGCGGTCGTGGCGGCGGATGAAGTCCAGCAGATGAGCAGTGAAGGGGTACGCCTTGAGCCGCATGTAGCTCACCGGCGATCTGGTATTCGTCGCGGAGCTGATCGCAGCTTTCGCGCACCGCGTAGTCGGAAGTGCCGATCGCGATGAAGCCGATTTTGGCGCCCTCGGCTTCCTGAACTACCGGTTGGGGAACGTGCTGGCGCATGACTTCGAACTTATGCGCCAGGCGGTCCATGTTGTTGACGTAATCGTCTTCGCGTTCGGTGTACTGGGCCTTATCGTTGTGGCCGCTGCCGCGCGTGAAGTAGGACGCCTGCGGATGGTTGGTGCCGGGCAGGGTGCGGTAGCCGACGCCATCGCCATCCACATCGCGGTAGCGGGCGAAGCCGCCGAGCTTCTCGAGATCTTCCGCGGTGAGCACCTTGCCGCGGTTGATGGGCTTTTCGGGATAGTCGAACGGATCCGACATCCAGTTGTTCATGCCCAGGTCGAGATCGGTCATGACGAACGTCGGAGTCTGGAACTTCTCGGCGAATTCGAAGGCGTCGATGGACATCGAGAAGCACTCCCGCGGCGAAGCAGGGGAAGAACATAGGGTGCTTGGTATCGCCGTGGGAGAGCAGCGCGGTGGAGAGAAGGTCGCTCTGCGCAGTGCGCGTGGGCAGGCCGGTGGAAGGTCCGACGCGTTCGACGTCGAAGACCACGGCGGGGATCTCGGCGTAGTAGCCGAGGCCGATGAACTCGCTCATCAGGGAGATGCCGGGACCGGCGGTGGCGGTCATGGAGCGGGCTCCGGCCCATCCGGCGCCGAGCGCCATGCCGATGGAGGCCAGTTCGTCTTCGGCCTGCACGATGGCGAAGGTCGCCTTGCCGGTTTCGGAGTCGATACGGAAGCGCTTCATGTAGCCGATCATGGTTTCGACCAGCGACGAGGAAGGCGTGATGGGGTACCAGGTGACCACGGTGCAGCCAGCGAACATGCAGCCCAGGGCGCAGGCGGCATTGCCATCGATGATGATCTTGCCGGCGGTCTCGTTCATGCGCTCCACTTTGAAGCGGAGGGGTTCGGTGAAGGTTTTGGTGGCGAAATCGAAGCCGGCCTGGCAGGCGCCCCAGTTGAGCTCGGCGGCCTTGGCCTTCTTCTTGCCGAACTGTTTGAACAGCGCCTTGTGGATCTCTTCCATTTCGATGGAGAGAAGTTTGGCGACCACGCCGTCGTAGATCATGTTGCGGACCAGTTTCCGCAACTTTGCATCGGGGCAGACCGGCGCCACCAGCTTATCGAAGGGGACCGGGAAGAAGTGCAGATCGCTGCGCAGTTCGTTGAGCTTCAACGGCTCGTCGTAGACAACGGCAGCGCCGCTGTCGAGTTTCATGACATCTTCGCGCGCGGTTTCGGGGTTCATGGCGACGAGGAAATCAATTTCCTTGCGGCGTCCGATGTAGCCGTACTTGCTGACGCGGATGGTGAACCAGGTGGGCAGTCCCGCGATGTTCGACGGGAACATGTTCTTCCCGGAAACAGGGATGCCCATCTGAAAAATGGCCCGCATCAGGACGGAGTTGGCGGTCTGGCTGCCGGATCCGTTAACGGTTGCTACCTGGATGCTGAAATCGTTGGTTACCGAGTGGCTCGGCTGTTGCGGCAGAGAGTCCGCAGGAGATACCTCTAGCGTCGACATCGATTGGGAATCCTTGTATTGGGGAGTGTGGCCCAGTTCACGGTTACTTTGATTATATGCAAATTGCAGGAGAGGTGGGGTTTTGGGTTGAATGCGGAAAGGGCAGAGTTCAACGTCACGAAGCGATTCGTGACGGGAGGGCAATGGTACCTCGAGAGCCTGACTTTGACGCGGAGTCGCGGCGACACGGAGCAAGGACGCGGAGGGAGCAAGACGCAAGAACGCACGCTGAGACAGCGGAGTGGGGCTTCGGGCAGAACAAGAGGGTTCGCGATTTGTCCGATCAATGATGCGCAGCGTAACATGAGGGACATCGTGTCTGCCCTCAACGGAATCCGCGTCCTCGATTTTTCGCATGCCCTTGCGGGTCCTTACTGTACGCTGCTGCTGGCGGACTATGGCGCCGAAGTCTACAAGCTGGAATCCCGCGGGCGATATGGGCCGGGGATGGGGACCTCCGTTCGCCGGTGAGGACGCCAGCTTCTTTCTCGGACTGAATCGGGGAAAGCGCGGCATCTCGATCGACTTGAAGCAGCCCGAAGGCCTCGATCTCTGCCTTCGCCTGATCGACAAGATGGACGTGCTGATCGAGAACTTCCGGCCCGGTTCGATGGAGCGGCTTGGCCTCGGATATAAAGCGATGCACCAGCGCAATCCCCACCTGGTCTACTGCTCGAATTCAGGATACGGCCAGGACGGCCCGTCGCGCGATGAGGCGGCGATGGACTTAGTCGTGCAAAGCTCGAGCGGGCTGCTGAGCATCACGGGCACCGAGCAGGGGGAGCCGGTTCGCTGCGGCTACGGTGTGACGGACGTGACCGCCGGCCTGTTCGCGGTGATTGGAATCCTGCTCGCGCTGCGCGTCAAGGAGCGCACGGGAATCGGTCAGTTCGTGGACGTCTCGATGCTCGACGGCATGATTTCTACGATGAGCTCGAATGACATGAGCTACCTGGGGTCGGGCATCGTCCCGCAGCCGATGGGAACGGCATTCCCGACCGTCGTGCCGTACCGCGTCTATCCGGCGAAGGATCGCGCGATCGCGATCGCAGTGGGCAGCGACAAGCTCTGGTGCACATTCTGTCGCGAGATCGAACGCCCCGAACTGGAGCGGCACGCCGATTACCGGACCAATGCGGCGCGCATACGCAATCGTGAGACGCTGGAGCCACTGCTCGAAGACGTGTTCCGGCAGCGGACCGCGGCCGAATGGATCGGCAGGCTGCAGGGCGCCGGCATCCCGGCCTCGCTGGTGCGAAATTTCCAGGACGTGGTGGAGCACCCGCAGTGCGAGGTGCGGCAGATGTTTCCGGTGCTGCATCATCCGGTGGCCGGCGCGCATCGCGTGACCGGCACGCCGGTGAAGCTTTCCGAAACGCCCGGCGGTGTGGGAGCGCCCGCGCCCTTGCTGGGCCAGGACACTTCGGAGTCCCTGTACGAGCTGCTTGGGTTGGACGCCGCCGCGCTAGCTCCGCTGATGGCGCGCGGCATCGTCTTTGCAGGTCCGCCTCCTGGTGTATCCTGATTGGAACCAGCCCCGCCGCTG
Organism: uncultured Solibacteraceae bacterium; assembly: GCA_963792055.1. Classification (GTDB taxonomy): domain Bacteria; phylum Acidobacteriota; class Terriglobia; order Bryobacterales; family Bryobacteraceae; genus Solibacter. The sequence goes on from CAWBUV010000017.1 coordinate 476,104, forward strand.
GCAGCGCCACGTCTGCCGCTCATTACCGCCGCCGGTACTTCCGCCAACATGAAAACCTCCGTCATTCGACAACGTGTGGCCGACTTTCTGAAGCGGCACGCCCCGTTCGACGCCCTCGAGGAACAGGACCTGCTCGATCTCGCCGGTAGCGGGAAGGTGAAGTTTCACGAGTCCGAGGAATACATTTTTCGACAGGGAGATCCGAAGGGACAGTTTGTCTGGACCATCCAACAGGGACGCGTGGAGTTGCTGGAAGAGGGCCCGTCCGGCGAACTGTTGCGCGATGTTCTGGGAGAGGGAGATCTGCTCGGCTTGGAGCGCTTCGCCGGCGACGGCACCTGCCAGTATTCCGCGCGCACCGCGAGCGACGTGATTCTGTATGGCGTGTCTGCGCCGCTGTTCGAATCCACGGTGGAACGCTACCCCGCGGTGCGGCGGTACCTGGCAGCCAACTTCTCGGTCTGCGGCACGCTTGGGTTCAACCGGACCTCCTGGCTGGAGGCGGAGGCCCCGTCGCTGGAATTCCTCCGCGCGCGGCTGGCGGTGCTTCCGCCGGGCGCCGCGATCAAGGATGCCGCGGCCCTGTTGGCAGGATCGAGAAGCGGCGTTGTCGCGGTGGTGGATCCCGATGGCCGGCCGAAGGGTACGATAACGGCGGCCGACCTTTGTCTTGCCCCTGCGGGCCCGGTCTGCGCCGCCGCGCGCCCCTGCCCGCCCACCCTTGCCTCGCCGCTGCACACTCGCATGGCGATCCGCAAAATGGTGAGGGCGCGCCTGGACCAGCTTGCGATCACCGCGGACGGCACCAGCGACGGCCGCCTGGAGGCGATGCTCACTGCGTCGGAACTGGCGATGTTCTGCGGCTACGATCCGGTGCGCATGGTGGGCGCGATCCGGCACGCCGCTTGCGCCGCGGAGATCGTGCCGCTGGTGCGCAGGGCCACCGGAATGGTGCGGGACGGAGTGGCGCAGCCGCAGGATATCGACGATTGCTGCCGCATTGGGACCGAGGTGGTCGCGGCCCTGGCCGATGCCTGCATACGGCTGGCGGACGGCGACGTTCGGGCGGCGGGAATCGAAACGGCGAGGGTGCCGCACTGCTGGATGATGTTCGGCGCATCGGCGCGCGGCGACCTGCTGGCGCCCGAGTTGCCCACCATCGCGGCGATCTACGATGATGCCGACGACGCCTTCCACCCGGAGGACAGCATCTATTTCGCGGCGCTGGCGGGCGAGACGGCGGCGCGGCTGCACGCCTTCGGTCTTCCCGGCGCCGTGCTGGATTGGCCCGAAGGCGCGCGGCCGAGCATGCCGTTATCGGAATGGAAGCGCCTGTACAGCGAGACCTTCCGCAACCCTCTCAATCACGACCTGTATGCCCGCCGGTCGTTCTTCGACCTGTCGCCGCTTTCCGGCGACGCCTCGATTTTCCGGCAGCTACAGGATCACATTCTGCTGGAGTTGCGCGATCACGAGGCCGCGATTCCGCTGCTGGCCAACGACACGCTGGCGCATCTGCCTCCCCTGACGTTCTTTCGCGGACTGGTGCTGGATCTCGACGGGGCGCAGCGCGACAGCTTCGACATTTCCGACGCGGTGGTCTCGCCGATCGCCAATGCCGCACGGGTCTTTGCGATCGCGAAACGGCGCCTCGCGCTCGCAAATACGCTGGCGCGCCTGGAGACCGCGCTGCTCGATTACCCGGAAGGCGCAAGCATACTTCGCGAGGCGGCCGACGCATATCGCATCGGGCTTTACTACCGTACGCTGGCGGGAGACTCGCGCATCGAACCCGGCAAGCTGGGGAAATTCGACCATCTGCTGCTCAAGACGGCCTTCTCCTCGATTCAGCGCTTTCTGGAATTCAGCGTGACCACTTTCATCGGTGCGATATGACCATCGAACGATACCTGGCGGCGTTCGAAGATACGTTTGCCGACGATACGCCAGCGGCACGTGTGCGATTCGTGGTGCTGGACACGGAGACCACGGGGCTCGATCCGCGGCGTGACAAGATCATCACGATCGGCGCGGTGGCCGTTTGCGATGGCGAGATGCTGCTGGACGATGCCTTCGAAGCGCTGCTCAAGCTGGCCTACAACAACTCGTCGGTGACGGTGCACGGCATCACGCGCGACGAGGCAGCGGGCGGTATGGAAGAGGCGGAAGCGCTGGCGCTGTTTCTGGATTACCTGCGCGACGGCGTCATCGTAGGGCACCACATCGGCCACGATATACAGGCGCTCAACTGCGCTTGCGAGCGCCACTTCAACCTGACCCTGCGCAACCGGTGGCTCGACACCATGGATCTGACGTTACACTTGAACGATGCCGGCGCGTTTGCCGGGCGGCCGATGGCGCAGGGTTTTTCGCTGGACGCGCTGTGCGAAATGTTCGGCGTGACTGCCCACGACCGGCACACGGCCGGAGGTGATGCTTTTTTGACCGCGCACGTTTTTTTGCGGCTGCTGCGCGCCGCAAATGCTGCAGGCCGCGATACCCTGGCTACGTTGTGTACGCCTTACCAATCGCACTGAGTTTACAGGGCGTCCCGCCGCAGGGCGGATATCGGAGCCGGCCGGAGGATTCCCGTTCCGTTCTGGCCCGGCGAGCGCCTGGGCAGCCAGGCCTGGATCCGGGGCAACGCTGCCTCCGCCGCCTCCGCACCCGCTTTCACCAACTCCTTGCCGGATTCGAAGCCGTCCCACGTGACCGCCCGTACGTCGGGTGTGATCACCAGATCGCTGGCTGCGCGCCACTGCGCTTCGGTGCGTTCCTGTAGGATCTGGAAACACCGGTTCACCACTTCGAACACATGCCGCGGCGGCGGCGCCTCCGATTGTGCCGGCAGGTGAATCGAGATGACGTGAGTGGCCCCAAGGTCGCGGGCCAATTGTGCGGGAATCTCCATAGTGATGGCGCCATCCACCAGCAGCCGGTTTTCGTAACTCACCGGTAGGAACATTCCAGGGTACGCACAACTGGCGCGGATGGGAAGAAAGACGTCACCCTTGTCACGGAAGGCCAAGGGACGGCCCGCGCATAGGTCGCTCGCAATCACGCCTAGCGGGATGGGCATCTCCTCGAAACGATAGAGCTTAAGCAGCCGCTCCAGAAACCTCTTCATGCGCTCGCTTCCCAGAAATCCCATGCGGCACAGGGTCCAACTGCTCACGTCGCCGAAACGCATACCGCATCCGACGCGGGCGATCTCGGAGGGCTCGACACCGCTTGCGTACGCTGCCGCTACGATGGAGCCGGCGCTCACGCCGGTGATGCAGTGGATGGGAATTCGATTCTTTTCGAAGACTTCGAGCACCCCGGCGTGGGCGATTCCGCGGGCGAATCCGCCCCCTAACGCCAAACCGATCCGAGGTGTGGTTGGCGAAAAACGACCCAGTCTGGACATGAAGCTGCTAGCAACCTGGCGTGCCGCTCGCATATCGCTCCTCTGTCATTCCCCGGAAATTTCCTCCGCGGGGCAATGACCCCTGCACTGTAATGCAGACGAGCAATCTGCCTGCCAAGTTCCACAGTTGGCAATTGCAGTTCGTGTGATTGATTACGCCGTTTGGCAGAGCCTAGGTGCGGAAGTCCAGTTGACCCGTACTGTCGGCGAAGCGCTCGGTGGCGACACCGGCACTATTCATCAACTGAACGAACAGGTTCGCGACCGGCGTGCGGGCTTCGGAAGCGATGTGGCGTCCGCCGGGCAGACCGCCGGCGTGCCCGGCGACCAACAGCGGCAGATCGGAATTCGAATGCGCGTTTCCGTCGCTGAGCGCACCGCCGTAGAGAATCGCGGAATGATCCAGCAGCGTGCCGTCTCCGTCCGGCGTAGCTTTCAGACGCTCGATGAAACCGGCGAACAACTCGACATGGAAGGTGTTGATCTTGGTGACCTTCTCGATGAAATCGGGATGCCCGCGATGATGGGTGAGCGGATGGTGCGGATCGGGAACGCCGATCTCGGGATACGCGCGAACGCTGCCTTCGCGGCCGAGCATCATGGTGGAGACACGTGTGAGATCGGCCTGGAACGCGATGGCCTGCAGATCGAACATTACCTTCACATACTCCCGGTACTCGAAGGGAATGCCGGAAGGCTTCTCGGAGGGCGGCGTGATGGGGTCCCGTTCGGACGCGGCAATGCGCATTTCGATTTCGCGTATACCGGTCAGAAACTGATCTATGCGACGCCGGTCGGCTGCGCCCAAACCGGTCATGAGGCGTTGCGCGTCCTCACGGGTGTGGTCCAGAATGCTCTTTCGGTAAAGAGCGCGGCGCGCGCGGACTTCCGGAGACAGGTTCGGGTCGGCCGTGCCGAACAACTGCTCGAACACGGATCGCGGATTTACGGAGACCGGTAGCGGGGTGTCCGGATCCTTCCAGGAGAGGCTGTTGGTGTAGGCGCAACTCGACCCTGTATCGCAATTGCCTACCATGCGCGCGTCTTCGCAGCCGATCTGCAGCGAAGGGACGCGCGTCTCGGTGGCGCAGTGCCGGGCCACGACCTGATCGAACGTCACACCCGCATGGACGTCCGGGCCGGCCGTGTATTTCACTTCCGCACCGGAGAGAAAACTTCCCGACGCTTTGGCGTGGCCGCCGCCTTTGGCCTTTTCCGCCGCATGGTTGGCCAGGCCGGAAAGCAGCGTGATGTCCTGGCGGAAGGGTTCGAGCGGCCTCAGAATGCGTGTGAAGGCGAAGTCTGTACCGGTGGCCGCCGGCTTCCAGTCCTTCATGATGATGCCATTGGGGACGTATACCACCGCTATGCGGCGGGCCTGCTTCACGGGCGCGCCGAGCGCCGGAAACATGGCGTCGAGCACGGGGAGGGCAATCGCGGCGCCTACCCCTTTCAGTAACGTGCGGCGGTCGAGGTGCTTGTTGGTGAGAAAGTTCATTTCGATCGGTCCCCCATGCTGGCCGTTACCGGGCCGGTTTCACGAGCGCTCCGCATCTGGAACGGAAGGCTGTTGACGATTCCCAAAATGAGCTGCGAGAATTTGTAATCCTGTGAAGGCAGTTTGGCGGCGATCTCCGTTACCGCGGGCTTGTCATAGCGCTCCAGACCGCGGCCGAGCGCATAGATGAGCAGCCTCTCCGTCAGGCCGCGCACGACCACATCGCGATCCGCCTTGAGAATCGCCTTCAGTTGGGCGGGCGTCTGGAACGTGCGACCGTCGGGCAATGCGCCGGACGCATCGACGGGGAACTTTCCGTCTTGCGTTCGCCATTCGCCGATCGCGTTGAAATTCTCCAGGCCGAAGCCGAGCGGGTCCATGCGGGAGTGGCAGGAGGCGCAGACCGGATTCTTGCGATGCTCTTCCATCTGCTGCCGCAAAGTGGCGGACTGGCCGGCCTTGCTTTCATCGAGCGGCGGCACACCCGGCGGCGGCGCGGGCGGCGGCGCGTTCAACAGGTTCTCCAGAATCCATTTGCCGCGCAGCACTGGCGAGGTGCGCGTCGAATACGATGAAACGGTAAGTACGCTGGCCTGCGCCAGGAGGCCGCCACCGCGCTCGGTGTCACTCATATCCACACGGCGGAACTCGGGACCGGAGACCCCGGGAACTCCGTAGAATCGCGCCAGGCGTTCGTTCAGAAACGAGTAGTTGGCGTCCAGAAGGTCGAGGATGCTGCCGTCGTTGCGGATGAGGTTCTCAAGGAACATTCCGGTCTCGCGGCGCATGGCCTGGCGCAGGCCGTCGTCGAACATGGGGAAGCGTTCGATATCCGGCCGCACCACGTCGATATTCTTGAACTGCAGCCACTGGCCGCCGAAGTTCTCCGCCAGCGCGGAGGCCTTCGCGTCGCGCAGCATTCTCATTACCTGCGCGTTCAGCACGGCGGGCTGCCGCAGATTCCCCTGACCTGCGGCGCGTAGCAGTTCCGCGTCCGGCATGCTGCTCCACAGGAAATAGGACAGGCGCGTCGCCAACTCATAGGCGCTCACTGGCGACCAGGCACGTCCGGGCGCCGCCGGCTGATCGCGCTCGATGCGATACAGAAAATTCGGCGAGACCAGGACCGCCTGCAGCGCGAGGGCGATTCCCTCTTCAAACGAATCTCCCTGCTTACGCGCAAGGTTGACGTATGCCAGGTATTCTTGCACTTCGCCGGCGGCGGCCGGACGGCGGAACGCGCGCGTTGCGAAGCTGGTCAGAATCGGACGCGCGCACGCGTCGGTGTGTTTGCCGGGGGCGTGGCCGCAGACGTAAATTCTGCGCAGGTTCTCCGGCGCAGGACCTGTCGACTGATTGAACGGGCCGCCGATATCGATCGATTCAAACCGGTTGTCCACGCGCGTTTCGATGGCGTCGGTCTTGATCTTCGTGCCGTACTTGCGCAGGGTCTCGATGTCTTTCGCGGTAAGCTGTCCGCGCGGATTGATCAGCGGTTCGGGTGGCCGCTTCGACGGCTCGGGGCCGTTATATTTGGGCGGCAGCCCATGGTAATTTCGCAGATAGGTTTCGGAGAGCAGGTGTTCGCCCGCGGTGACCCGCGCGCGGCATTCCACGATCTGGCCTTCCAGGTCCGTGGCATCAGCCTCGAACTGGTGGACCAGCTTGCCATCGATGAACAACGCGGGATGCGCGGGTTCCGACTGGTTGGGCCGGTGACCGTTGAGCACCAGGCGGAAGCTGTACTCGGCATCCACCGGAAAGCGGTGAATGAAGTGGGCGGAATGGCGCGTGCTCAGGCCCGTCTCGTCGTAGTGGAAAAGGTCCTTGGGCAGGGATGAGGTACCGCGCGTATCGTTGATGCGGACGGGGGCGGAGTAATGCACGGCGGCGGGCTTCATTCGTTCCGGCCCGAAGAGGGCGGTGCGCACGGCGCGTTCCGCGGCATCGACGTAGTTTTCGAGCAGTCCGGGCGTCAGATTCAGCGCGTCGCTGATGTTGTCGAACCCGTGAGCCGCCACGTCCGCTGGAAAATTGTCGGCGGGACGAATGTCGATGCCGAGAAGATCGCGGATGGTGTTGTTGTATTCGGTCCGATTGAGGCGGTGCGGCGCCACACGTCCGGGCTCCGGCTGGATCGCGCGGTCCTGCCTGGCGAATTCGGATTCCAGCCAGCGCGTGACGGCGGTAATGCTTTCGGCTTCCGGCCGCGGCAGGCCGGGAGGCGGCATCTGCCCGAGCTCGAGCTTTTCCACCACCTTTTCCCAAGTCTCGCGATCCTCTTCGAACGTCCTCGCTGTCCGCAATGTTGCCAGATCCACATCGCCGGATTTGACGGTGGCGTTGTGGCAACTGGCGCAGCTCTTCTGGATGAATGTGAAGACATCGGGTGATCCGGCGGCGTGCACCGGCAACAGCGCGGCGGCCGCGAGGGCCGGAATGGCAAGGATTCGAGTGATGGGGCTCACCAGAAAATCAGTCTCCCTCCGAGAGCCGGATTTTGACCTTATGCTACCACTTACAGGGGTAACGCGCGGGCCGGGAGTATTCGCCGGGCACACCGCCGGGAAGCGTCAGTGCACTCGCATGCCGGTAACGGGGAGGCTCGCCGTGAGACGATTGCGTCCGGGCTCGTCGGGTCCTCCGACCGAGCAGTGAACTGCGCCCTCGTTGACTCCCGCTTTTACCTTTTCGGCGAGCTGTGCGGGCGTGTAAGGCTTGTGGATAAATCCAAAAAGGCGGCCGTGATTGAACCTGGTCAGGACGTCGCCTTCGTCATAGCCGCTCGATAAGAGGATCGGCAGATCGGGCCGCACGAAGCGAAGCTGTTCGATGGTTTGCGCGGTGCTCATTCCGGGCATTGAGAGATCCAGCAGCACCAGCGCCGGCGGAACGGAACTGCCGCGCGCCAGTTCCACCGCGGTAAATCCATCCTCGGCCAGCAGGACGGAGTATCCATAGGCTTGCAGGATATCTCCCGCCAGCGCTCGTACGGATTGATCGTCGTCGACAACCAGAATGACTCCTTCGCCTCGGAGATCGCGCGACGACATTGTCTCCGGCTGTCTTTTCTCGGTCCAATCGGCGGGCTCGGCCGCCAGAAGCACCTGGAAGCGGCTGCCCCTGCCCGGCGTGCTGTCCACGCGCAAGGTGCCCTTATGGGCGCGGATGATACCCACTACGGCTGCCAGCCCTAATCCCCGCCCGAGGAATTTGGTGGTGAAGAACGGCTCGAAGATTCTCGCCCGAGTGGCCTCGTCCATACCGATGCCCGTGTCTTCCACCTCAATCGTGACGTAGTTGCCCGCGGAGGACAGCCGGTCGCCGGTTCCGTTCTCGATCGCCGTCTCGTCCAGATATTGGGTAAACGCGCGGACACTAACTGTGCCCTGCCGCTCCTCCGGAATGGACTCGGCCGCGTTGATCACCAGATTCATCAGCACCTGCTGCATCTGGCCGGCGTCGGCTTCGATGAACGGCAGGTCGGCCGCAAGGTCGATGCGCAGGTCGACATTCTTCGAAATGACGGAACGCACCAGCCGCTCGATGTCGCGTATGACGGTGGACACCTGCAGCCGGTCGATCTCGACCTGGCCGCGGCCGGCGTATGCCAGCATCTGGCGGGTCAGGCTGGCAGCCTTGGTGCTGGCCAGCTCGATCTCTTCCAGGGGACTTTTCGCCGGATGATAGGCGGGCACCATGCGGGAGGCGAGGTTCGCGTTGCCCATGATCACCACCAGCAGATTATTGAAGTCGTGCGCGATGCCGCCGGCGAGAATGCCCAGGCTCTCCAGCCGCTGCGTGTGCCGCAGCTTTTCCTCCGTGCGTTTCTGGCCCGTGACGTCGATCCCGATTCCCACCAGCCGCGACGGTTTACCGGCATCGTCCAGATATCCGCGGCCGCGGACCAGCATCCAGCGCGTCTCCTCGGCGCCATGCGAATAGCGAAACTCGGTTTCGAAAAGAGCCTGATCCTGCCGGCAACGGGCAAAAACCTCCCGCACGGTCTTGCGATCGTCGCGATGAATCAAGGCGAAGAATGCCTCAGCGGTCCCATCTGACGATTGGGGAGAAAGGCCGAAGATTTGTGCCAGCTCGGCCGACCATACGAAGCGGTCGTCCTGCAACTCGTTCGTCCAGGTGCCCACCATGGTCGCTTCCGGCGCCAGCCGCAGGCGTTCTTCACTCTCGCGGAGCACGCGCTCCGCATCCCGGCGCGCGGTAATATCGCGGCTGCATAAGGAGAGACCGGATTCATGCGGGTAGACGCTGGTCTCATACCACCGGTTCACCCGTGGGACGAACATTTCGAAGGTTGCCGGGGTTTGTGTCTGTAGCGCCCTCTCGAGCGCCTGTTTTGGGGCGGCCTCGCAGAACGCGGGGATCATCGTCCAGACCTCTTCCCCGACCAGCTCCTCCGGTGTCTGACCGGCGATGGATGCGAGGCTGAGATTGGCATAGATGAAGCGCCAATGGACATCCAGGGCGCCGAACGCGTCGGAGATCGAGCTGAGAATTCGCTGCTGGTTCTCGTGAGCGTCCAGTGCCTCCTTCTCGGCGGACCGCGAGATTTTCATGGCGAGCCGCATCTGCTCTCCCAGCCAACTGATGCCCAGGCCATCGAGCACGAAGAGGAGCAGGAACAGCTGCGAGCTGAATTCCCGGACATCGTGATGCAGAAAGACAAAGATGATGGCGAGGAGGCTGGCGCCGGTAGTGCACAGGCCCGGCTGAAGACCGCCATACGCCGCGGCCGCCATCACCGGAAGGATGTAGACGACATAAGGGGGGACCGCTCCGAATACCGGCTGCGCCAGCAGCGCCACCATGGTGGCCGCAATCACGGTGGTGATCCCGAATATGAAGGGCAGCGCAGTTTCCAGGGGAGTTTTTGGTAAAGGCGCCTCGAGCTCGTCCAGCATAGTCAAACTGAATGCTACGCCAGCCCGCCGCAAAACCCTACTCACCAAACGTTATCAGCCGGAATACTACCCAAGGAATGTTACCCAAGGAATGATAACCAAATGAAACAGTCCGTCTTACCTACCCAGCGTCTGGCTTAAGTATTCGACGATCGCCTTCACGTCTCCGTCCGATGCCTGGGCGCCGCGGGCCACCATGTTCTGCACGATGCCGTTCCAATCGCCGGCACTCATCCTCTGGCTGGTTACCACTTCCACACTGTGACAGCCGGTACCGCAGGTCTTATCGACCAGCGCTTTGGCGCCGCCCGGGGGCAGGACCACCGGGGTGAAGGCTCCCACCTTCGGTAGACCGCGGCGGGCGGCGGCCGCCGCGGCGACAGCCTTCGAAACCGCCGCCGGTAAAGGCTTGCGCGGCACATCGGGCAGGGCAAATGCCACCAGCGTATTACTCACCGGTCCGCCAAAGAACGCGCCCCCGCCGGCGGCCATCAGCGCGACATACTGGCGGCCGTCCCGGCCCATGTACGTGATCGGGCTGGCATGCCCGTTCGCCTCGAGCTTCGTCTCCCACAGTACCTTGCCCGCCTTCGAATCGAACGCGCGGAAGCCGGCGTCGATCGTGGCGCCGATAAACACCAGTCCGCCGGCCGTCGCGATGCTGCCGCCCATGCTGAGCGTCCCGGTATTCCGAACGCCGATCGCTTCCAGGGCCTCGATTCGCCCCAGCGGCGTGCGCCACGCAATGTCGCCCGATGCCAGGTCCACCGCGATCATTTCGCCGAACGGTGGATTCTGGCAGGGGATGTGGGTGTCGCGATTCCAGAAGCGGGCGTACGGGCCGTAGGCGGAGGTCCGCACGTACTCCTCGCCGCGTTTCTCCATGTGTCCCCACTGGCCGAGGTGCATGACATTGACGAAGAGCATGCCGAGCGTGGGATCCACCGATACGCCGCCCCAATTTCCGCCGCCCAGCGTGCTGGGGAAGAACAGCGCGTTACCCTCGAGCGGCAGCGGCGCAAAGGGGCCGCCTACCTTCATCTGGTTGGAAGCGAACAACTCTTTGCAGAAGGCGGCGTGCTCCGGCGAGCGGTCGTACATCTCTTCCATACGAAAGGTGTTCCTGCCGAGCGGCGGGGGCTTCACGGGGAACGGCTGCGTCTTTGACGTCACTTCGCCCGGTATGGCGGACTGCGCAACCGGACGTTCCTCCACCCCATAGACGGGTTCGCCGGTGACGCGATCGAACACGAACAACAGGCCCATCTTGGTGATCTGCGCCACCGCGGGAATCACGCGCCCGTCGCGCCGGATGTCGAAGAGCGCGGGTGGCGCGGCCAGGTCGTAGTCCCACAGATCGTGATGCACCAGTTGGCGATGCCACTTTTTGGCGCCGGTGCGTGCATCCAGCGCCACCAGGGAATTTCCATACAGCCCGTCTCCCACGCGATCTTTGCCGTAGAAATCGGCGGTCGGGGAGCCAAGCGGCACGTACACGATCCCTCGTTTGACATCCACCGTTAGGAAGCCCCAGGTGTTCGTCCCGGAGCGATTCTTCCAGGCATCGGGCGGCCACGTTTCCGACCCCGGTTCTCCGGGCCGCGGCACGGTGTGGAAGGTCCACAGCAGCTTGCCGGTCCGCGCGTCCCAGCCGCGTATGTCGCCATAAGCGCCGGCAGTCGGCGAGCCCTCCCCATTGCTGCAGCCTGTGATCACGATGTCGTCGAAAACGGCGGGCGGCGATTGCAGGGCGTACCTACCATCCTTCAGGTCGCCGAGCACGCCCTTCTTCAAATCCACGCGGCCCTCATCGCCGAAGCCCGGCGCCGGCTTGCCGGTCGTCACGTCGAGCGCGAGAAGGTAGGGGCCGTTGCCCGCGAAGACGCGCGGATGCAGGTCACCCGAACCCGGCCAGTAGGCCAGCCCGCGTAGCGCCATCGGCGACCCCTCGTGCTTCCAGAGCAGCTCGCCGGTCTCCGGCACCAGCGCATAGACGCCATCGGGAGCCGTCACGTACATGACTCCGCCGATCACCACGGGCACGGCTTCCGAGCCGGGCTTGCCAGTGCGAAAGGTCCACGCGGACTGCAGGCGCTGCACGTTGCGCGTGTCGATCTGGCGGAGCGAAGAGTACCGCATGGCGCCCGGATCGTTTCCGAAGGAAGGCCAGTCGGTCTGCGCAAAGGCGCGGCTGGCCAGCAGTAGCAGTACCGCGGTTCGAGTCACCTCACCACTCTAATCGAAAATCGGGAAAGCAGACTGAAACGATCCGGCGGGGCCCTCCACTTACTACCGACAAGGAGATTGTATGGCACGTTTGATTGTGAATGCTGCTTCGGAAGACACGATTGCCGCTCCGGGTAACCGGTTGGCCAATTACATAGTGGTTTCGGTGACGGACGCAAACGGCGCACCGGTGAATGGACTCGGGATTGCCGATTTCAGAGTCGAGCCGGTGATCGTTGGCCCCGGCGGCGCGCTGGTGAACATCACGAGCGTCGGGCCGGGACAGCTCCCGGGTTTCTATCTCGTTCTCGTGGTTCCCATCAATACCCAGACGTGGAAAGCGGGTACGTATATCTTTGCGGTCGCCGTCAGCCACGGCGGCAATCAGGGACAGAATCTCTGCTCCGTGCTGATGGATTAGTCGCCAACCAACTGCCCGCCGGAGCGCGGCTGGGTGTACAGTAGAGCCGATGAAGACCGCCCTCTCCATTGCCTTTGCCTGTTCACTCGCCGCGCTTGCGGCCGGTCCCTTCGTGATCGACAAGACCGACCCGGCGGCAGCCGGCATGAATGCGGCGCGCCTGGCGCGAATTCCGGTGCGCATGAAAGAGTTTGTCACCGCCGGCAAGACCGCGGGCGTCGTGACCCTGGTGGCCCGGCACGGACACGTCGCCAGCCTCGAAGCCGTGGGTTATCAAAACCTCGAGGACAAGACCCCTATGCGTACCGACACCATCTTCCGGCTGGCGTCGGTCACCAAGCCCGTGACCTGCGCCGGCATCATGATCCTGGTGGACGAAGGCCGCGTCTCGCTGATCGATCCCGTCGAGAAGTATCTGCCCGAGTTCAAAGGGCTCAAGTTGAATCCCTGCGGCACGCGCGCGGGATACAACTGCGCGCTGGTTACACCTTCCCGCCCCGTCAACATCATCGACCTGATGACGCACACCTCGGGATTGCCGGGCGGAGTGCCGGGACGCGAAGGGCCCCCCAACACACTCGCCGAGAGCGTTGCCGGCGTTTCTCGAGCCAGCCTGCTGTTTGAACCGGGCACGGCGTGGAACTACAGCAATATCGGCATCGCGGCCCTCGGGCGCATTATCGAGGTAGTGGCCGGGCAGCCCTACGACCGCTTCCTGGCGGAGAGAATCTTCCAGCCGCTCGATATGAAAGACACCTTCTTCTTTGTTCCGCCGGACAAAGCCAGCCGCCTGGCCTCGGTCTACACCTATGAGGCCGAAGGCCTGAAGCGCGCGCCCGTGTCGCAGCCGAAGTTCCCCGCACCGGAGGGCGGCCTTTTGAGCACCGCCGGCGACATGGCGCGCTTCCACCAGATGCTGCTCGAAAAAGGATCGTTGAACGGCCACCGGATCCTCTCGGCAGCCGCCGTGGAAGCCATGACCACCTCTCAGACGGGGACGATGAAAGCAGGCTTCGCCCCCGGTGTGGGTCACGGTTTCGGCTTCGAGGTGGTGCGCGAGGTGCTTGGCACCTACCGCTATAACTCCATCGGCAGTTTCGTAAAGGGCGGCGCTTATCGGACATATGGCTGGGTAGATCCGGCGAAGGACCTGGTCGGCATCATCTTCATGCAGCGCACCAACGGCGGCGGCGATGTGGCCGACGAGATCAACAGCTTTATGGTGATGGCCGCCTCGGCAATCGAGCAATAAGCCCGCGGGCGGGGCGCCTGTCAGTACAAAGCCCGCAGGCCGCCTTTGACGTCGGGCGGTACATTCGGCTGGTGCTCGATTGCGTTCAGGAAGCCCGCGTCATCGGCCACCGTCAAGGCATCGAGTTGGATCGGCTTCAGGATGCCCGATAGAGGCAGGGACGCCGCAGCCTTGACTGCGGCGCGTTTGGGACCTGTGAAGTCGCGCGGTCCGTTGAAGGGCAGGCGCGGCCGCATATCTTCTCCGCGATCCTGAATCTCGTCCAGCGCCAGCGTCCAGACCGGCGGGGCAGCCGCGTCCAGGGTAAGTTTTCTCGCCGCTGCCGGCTTCGGCTTCTCCGTGTCCTTCGCCAGTTTGGCGATATTGAGCAGCGCATCGCTCAACTGGCTCGTAGCCTTGCTCAACGGAAGTAAGGCCACGTCGGGGTCGGATGTCTGCTGTTTCAGGTAGAGCTTTCGCGCCTGGCCGCCCACCTTCACTGTCTGGTCGTCCGGCGAGAGCGGCGTCATCAAGGCGGGCAGTCCGTAGCGCGCGATTCCGTTAATCATCACCAGACGGATGCCCGTCTCTTTCGCATGAATCAACGCATCATATGGGTCGCCTGTGCCGTCGATTACCAGTAGGTCGGCGCGCGCCCCGGCGGCGATTGTTCCTGCCAGTCCCTTCCATTTCAGGATGGCGGCTGCGTCGCGGGTCGCCATAGCTACCAGTTCCCGTGAAGTGAAAAGGCCGCGGAGCGCACTCTGGCTGTAGAGCCACGCCACTTTCAGTTCGCCCAGCAGATTCTTACTGCCCGTAGGCGACCAGTCGCTGCCCAGCCCGATCTTGACCCCCGCCGCCTTGGCGGCCTCCACGCGCGCCGTGCCGCCGTACAGCAGCAGGTTGCTCAGCGGCGACCAGACCATGGATGCCTGCTGCTGCGCCAGCACGTCGAAGTCCTCGGGCAGAAGGCCCGCGGAGTGGATTCCGGTAAAGGTGTTGTTGAGGGCCCAATCGTCTTTCGCAATCTCCAGCGCCAGGAAATGGCGGCGGGCAATCGATAGCGGATCGCTCGGATCGGTCACGCCCTCGCTCAGGTGCAGCAGGAAGCAGCTATCCTCCTTCTTGAGCCGCGCCTGGAATTTCTTGGCTTCCTTTGCATCCACATCTGCGATACGGCCCTGCGCCTCCGGCATACTCGGATCATCGGTCTGTTCGACGTTTCGTATGAGTCCGCGATAGAAGCGCTGGACTCCGGCGTTGCTGGCGAGCATCACTCCCTGGGTGGTAGTAACGCCGCCCAGCAGACATTTGCACTCGACGTATCTCACCAGGGCGGCGAGCAGCGAGGCCTGGCCGGAAGCGTCCCGGTGCTCGCCGATCACCGTCATGGGACCGCTGATCATGGGACGGTAGTCCTTGTGAACCGACCACTGGTCGCGGTGCTGGAAGCGCTTCGGCACGGGCGACCATAGTGGCAAGACGTTGTAACTCAGGTGATTGTGCAGCTCGATCAGGCCCGGAAAAATCGTGCCGCCCGTCTCCACTACCGTCACGCCCGCGAAAGCCGCCGGGGCCGCCTGCGCGCGATCCTGCACGGCGACGACGCAGCCCTGGTCGATATACACGATCCCGTCTGGGCGTACCGTGAACGCATCGTCCATCGTTACCACGCGCCCGGCCAGGGCCTGCTTCGGTCCCGCGAGTGGATCGATGGGGCCGGGCTTCTTGACCGCGGCCATCGCTCTCGGACCGGAAACCACTGGGCCGGTGAGCGGGAACCAAGTTCGGGGAGGTGTCAAGATACAACCCCTTTGGTCACGGTAATCGTGATGTTGCGGCGTTTTGCCAGATCGTCCTTGCCTACGCGCTGCGCCCAGCCGTCCTGCTCGCGGATCCACGAGGGAAGACCGGCCGGGTAGTCCATCTCCAGAATGGGCAGGCGGTCGCCGTCCGCCCACGCCGTGCCGTAGGGAACCAGCGGGCGCACCTCGTCGGGATGAGCGATCGCCGGAGCGAGCACCTGCAGGCCGGCATTCCAGTTTTGGAGGAGTTTCGTGGTCGCTGCGGCGAGCTTGGCCTTATCGCCCTTGCTTGAACTTTCCGGCTCGGTGGGATGCGTGACTGCCGCCTGCACCACCGAGGACGCGACCCCGTTGGGTGTGCTCTTCCAAAACTGCCACGCCTCGTTCGCGGCCGTTCCCAACGAGATCACCGCTTCGACTCCCGTGCCTACCAGTAAGGCGTCGAGCCACTGGTTGCGGTATCCGATCAGACGCGGGTCTCTCCTAGTGGCCGCCTTCACACTGCCATACACGCTGTAAAGGAACGTGTTGATCAGGACGTAGCTCTGGGTGACGCCGAGTTTGGCGAGCAGGCCCTGCAGTCGGCGGCCTGCTTCGCCTACCAGAATCCGCCTCACGATGGTTTCGTGCTGCGCGGGGTCCTGCCCGATGACCAGCACGCGGGCCGAACCGTCCAGCCGGCCGCGGTGGAAGATCGGTCCCCACTCTACCCGGAACTGGCCGGGCGGGTAGACATCGGCCTCGGGGTAATTCTCCGCCAGGCCGCGGAATGGCTGTAGCGCGTAGCCGGCATCGAACGGGTGCGGCATGAGTCCTCCCTCAATTCGCGAAAGTGTTCCTCAGAATTATATGCGGTCTGTGTGCCGCACACAGAAGTGGTGAGTATGCGGGCGCTAGCGTTTCGACTATCTTTCGTAGTCTATTGCGCCGGCGATCTGGCCGGGACCGTTGCCCCGCTGATCCACTTCAGGATCGTCTCGTATTCGGGAGAGCCTTTGGGCCAGCGCTGGCCGCCGCCGTGCGCAGTGGCAGCCGCGCCCGGCGACGCCTTCGGTTTCGGCGGTGGAGATGGGCTTGCGAAGCAGCAGGCTGTTCTCGGGGTCGTTGCGGTCGATCACATTCTTCACGGTGGACCACGTGGCATTGAACAGCGTGTGAGTGGCGTGGCAGTTCACGCAGGCGTAGCCATCGGCGCCCTTCTTTTGCAGAATCGGCTCGACATTGGCGCGGAAGAACGCTTCGTCGAGCGGCGTCGTGGGGGCGGCAGCAGTGGTGGTGCGGGACCGGCATTGCGGGGCGGGGGCAGGTGGAAGGCGCGCGGCGATCGCCGCGGCGTCCGCGATCGGCATCCAACTGGTGCGCCAGTTCGAGCGGTGGTCTCGCTGCGTCCGCCGGCGGCGCGCTCCACGGGCGCGTACGTAGTTTCGCGCACGATCAGGCTGGCGTTGCGCGCCAGCAGTCGCATTTCCGCATCCGGCGAAGTCCAGCAGCGGCAGGCAGAGCGCGGGAGAGCACCGCGGCGCTGGAGCCGAAGAACGCGATCTGCTCGATATCGTTGCCGATGCGGCTATACACCGGCGGCGATTTCCTTCGCGGCGGCGGGCGCCAGATCGTAGACGTCGCCGCGGCGCAGCGGGAAGTCGGCCAAGGCGGCGAGCAGGTCGCTTCTTCTGCGCGTCGGGCCCGTGCTCCAGCACGCCCGCGAATTTAACCGGCGAGCTGCGATTCCACCGCCAGCCGGCCCTGGATGGCGCGATCGCGGTCCTCCGGCTTGCCCAGCAGCGCCACCCAGTTGTTGTAGAGGTAGCGTATGTTCTCGTCGGCCAGGTTATAGACGGCGGCGCGCGAGATTGGCTTCGACCCAGGGATGCTGCGGCTGGGCGAGCCCGGCGAGCAGCGTGTCCTCGATCCTGCCGCGCGACTTCGGACGCCGGCGTTCCAGAACCAGGCCTGCCAGAGGCCGCGGACGGCCTGCATGCCGGATGGCGGGAGCGGGGTCGGCCGGCGAGACCAATCGAGCGCGGTCACCAGGTCCGTCGCGCCGCGCCAGGGCGGCGAAATGATGGGCGAAGACGCGCGTGGCGCCCCAGCGCATGCGCGGCGCTCGGCGAGGCGAGCGCGGCCAGCGAGTTCGCGATCGTCGGTATCGGGATGCGCGCCGTAGATCTGGCGCAGGCTCCACGCCGCGGTGCGTTGCACCAGTTTGCTGGGATCTTCCAAAAGCCTGACCAGCAGCGGTACGGTGCCCGGACAGCGCCAGGCGTCCCGAGCGCTTCCACCGCAGCCTGGCGGACCAATGCCTCATTGGATTGCGCCGCGTCCTCGATCTGGTGCAGCACAGCGTCCGACGGGCGGTCCCACAGCCCATCGAGTTCGGTCAACAGGCGATCGGGCGCGGTGGAGAGCGATTGCGGCGCCGGCGAATCCCACCCCTGCGCGCGTCCGGCGAGCGGGTAATAGGTGCGAGAGCGCCAGTACGGCGAATTGCGTCTCGCGGAACGGCGTCTTGAAGTTCTCGAAGGATTGCAGCGGGTCCATCCAGCCGCCGAACGCCTGCTGGCGGTGGAGCAGGTACTGGATCGCCTTCTGCACTTGCGGTTGGTCCGCCGGGATACCCGCCACCGCCAGCGCCCACAGGGCGTGCCCGGTTTGGAATTCCACCTCGGGCTCCTTCGGGTCGAAGCGCATGGACCATTGGCCGCTGGGGCGTTGCAGGCTGAGGATGCGCTCCGCGTTGGCCTGGATCTGCGCGGCGTACCTCGATGCGATCGATATCCGCCAGCGCCAGCGTCTGGTAGCAGAGATCCACCATGTTCTTGACGTCGCCGTGCGCGATCATGTCGGGCAGGCGCGGGTCGTGCGTGGTCTTCCAGGAGTACCAGGCCACTTCGTGCGCGCTCACCAGCGGCAGTGTTGCCGTTGGTCTCGTCGGGCGGGAGTTGCTCGCGCCCCGCGTAATAAAGCTTCAGGTATTCGGCGATGCTGGTCGCGCCAGGCAGAGCGCTCGACTGCCCGGATACGTTCTGCTCGAACAGGCTGGTGAGCACGCTCATGCGGCTCAGCACATTGGCGGGCGCGGAGATCACGCGCGCCCACACCGCGCCCTGCTTTTCGAATCCGTAAAACGGGCGCGGATTGTTGTAGAAGCGCTCCTCCAGAAACTGCAGCTGCTGGCGCTGCACCACGGGGTAGCCGTTGGCGATGGAATAGAGTTGCGCGCGCTGCGAGAAGTGGCTGGCGTGGCAGCGCCACGCAAAGCGAGGTCTCCTGATGCACGCCGGCGACGCGGTCGAAGGCGCCGCCGCGGCGCGGCGTGTTGGCGAACCAGGAATCGCCCGCGCCCATGATGTAGTCCACTGCGGTGCGCACGGCCTCGCGCGGATCGCTGTAGGGCGGCGGGTCGTAGACCCGTGTGCGCAGCTTGAACTCGGGATGATTGGCGCGCACGCGCAGCGTAATAGGTTGCCCGCCTGCCTGAGGACGCGAGGCGCGAACTTGTTGCCGGGCAGCGCCTGCACTTCGTGAGGCTGGGCCACCGGGTCCTGCCCTTCGGTGTACTCTTCGGGCTTGCCGGCGATTGACGCGAAAGATGGTGACGTCGGCCGGAATGTCGTCGCGGTCGATCAGTTCCACCTGGAAGAAGACGAGCTTGGGACGGGGCGAATCGAACTCGAAGCGGTACCAGTGTTCGCCCGCGGGCGTAGATACCATTTCCTTCCGCGAAGTGCCGGGAAGCGGCAGATACTCCAGTTCATCGCTGGCGGCGGTCACCACCTGGCCGAGAGCGATTGGAGTCGCGTCCTGCCACGTGTGGTTGGCTCCTGCGGCGCCCGGCCAGCGATTGATCTGCAAGTGGTAGCGGACTGGGGCGGATGCGCCCTCCGGGGTCATCCGCAGTTCAGCGGCGTGCGTCGTGCGAAAGAAGCCGTACAAATCCGCATCGCCGGCATGCAGCGTCTTGCCAAGCAGCACACGGCCTCCATCGACAATCGACACCGCGACGCGTGCATCGGGACCCAGGGCGGCCGGCGAATCGACGCTGAACAGCAGGCTGTAACTGGTTGTCGGCGCAAGCTTTTCGAGCTTCGTTACCTGGGAACGGACCTCGCCGCTAGTGGAATAGACGACAGGCAGGGAGAACTTCGAAGTCTGCGCCAGACAATGTCCGGCTAAAATTAGTATCAGTGGCGAACAATATTTACCCGGCATCCACGTTGCTTCATCATATGACAACGGGCGGAAAAGGTGCGCGCCTCGGTACCTGCGATACCATTCGCTATATTTATTCGGGCACGAACCCGCGTTCCCCCCATCAATCCGCCCGCAGCGCCTCAAGCGGATCCACCCGCGTAATCCGTCGCGCCGGCAAGTAGCTGGCACCCACCGCCACCGCCAGCAGACCAACCACAACCACTGAATACGTCAGTGGATCCACCGGACTGACGTCGAACAATAACGCCGCCATCAACCGCGACAGTGAAACCGCACCCGCCAGCCCAGCCGCCACCCCGATCCCGCCCCACACCAGGCCATTGCGAACGAACATCATTTTCAAATTCCCCCTCTGCGCGCCAAGAGCCATTCGGATACCGATCTCGCGAGTCCGCTGCGCCACCGAGTACGAAATCACCGCATAAATCCCGACCGCCGCCAACAGCAAGGCCATGCCCCCGCTCACCGCCAACAGCATTAGAGTGAACGCGGTACGCGACATCGACTTCTCATAAATCTCCTGCATCGTTTTCATCTCGGTGATCGGCAGATTGCTGCTCACCGCCCACACGTTCTGGCGGATCTCACCTGCAAACTTCTCCGTCCCCACTTGTGGACTGCGAATGAGAAACGTAATCGAATCCGCCGATCGGAGAGGCCAATAGACCGTCGCCGGCGCTTTCTTGTCCACTCCGTCCTGGCGGACATCGCCGGTCACGCCAATCACTTCGCTCCACGGATCGTTCATGTTCTCGCGAATCTGCTTTCCGATCGCCGCCTGTGCCGATCCCCAATACTCGCGGGCAAAATTCTCCGAAATCAGAACGACCTTGCGCTTTTCGTGAATGTCGGTCCACGTGTATTCACGACCCGCGGCCAGCGGCACGCCTAGCGCCTGGAATGTGCCCGGCGCCGCCGTGATGAAGCGGCGTAGAGGAGGAATCTGGTTGACCGCGTACGTGTGATCCCTGGCATAAATAGGATCCTGCGACGTGGGCCCCGCCATCGGCAGGGAACTGGTGAGACCTACCACTGAGACGCCGGGAATGCCGGCAAGCCGGTCCACAAGGCTGTGTTGCTTGACCAGCACCTCCGCATCGTTGCGGTTAGCGCTGCTCGGAATCGAAATCCGCAGGGTCTCTAGCGCTTCCGGATGGTTGAAGCCCGGATGCACTCCCCGCATCGAATAGAACGTACGGATCATCAAGCCCGATCCGATCAGCAGCACCAGCGCCAACGCCACCTGCACCGCCGTCAGCGAGTTGCGTGCGATATTCCGCTCGCGGCTCGAACTCGCATTACGACCGCCCGCGCGCAACGCTGCCATCACATGCGCGCCGCCATTCTTCCAAACAGGGATCGCACCAAACGCGATTCCGGCCACAATCGAAATCACCAGCGTAAACAGCAGAGCCGTCGAATCCACGGAGATCTGCTCCAGCCGCGGCAGCCGCGCGGGACTCTTACTCACCGCCAGTTTCACCGCCGCGATCGCAAACCCCACCCCGAGAATTCCGCCTGTCAGTGCCAGCACCATGCTCTCGATGAACAATTCCCGCGCGATCCGGCCGCTCCCGGCCCCGAGTGCCGCACGCACCGCCAGTTCCTGCGCGCGACCCTCGGTTCGCACCAGCAGGAGGTTGGCGACATTCGCGCACGCCACCAGTAGCAGCAATCCGATCATCGCCATCACCACCCACAAACTCCTGCCGATGTCCCCAACCAGATCATCCGCGAGCATTCGAAGGTTGGGCGCCAGGCGCGCGTCCTCCATCATCTGAAGGCTCATGCCTTTCGGTGGCGGAAACCTGCGGAGTTCCATAGCGATCATTCGCGCCACATCGGCATTCGCCTGCTGAAGCGTTACGCCCGCATGCAGCCGCGCGACGCCTTGGAACTGGTAGCCCGCCAGCCTGATGGCGGCGCGGTCGAACTGCAGCGGCAGCATCAGGTCATGCCGCATATCCATGAACCAGAACCCTTCCGGCAGGACGCCGATAATCTCTCGCGCCTTCCCATCGGCCATGATGCGCCGGCCAATGACCTTCGGGTCGCCGCCGAACCGGCGCTGCCAGTAGCCGTAACCAAGCATCACCACCTGGGGACTGCTGCTCGCGTCGTCTTTCTCCGTGAACCCGCGGCCGAGAATTGGCAGGACGCCCAACATCGGCAGCAGCCGAAAGGTGGCCGAGATCCCATCGACGCGTTCCGGGTCCGCGAACTCCGTCACCGTGGCCGACCCTCCGGTCCAAATGGCGGCATCGGCGAAGGCCTTCGATTCCTCCCGGTAAGTAACGTAGTCGGCGATCGACGCGTTGAGATCTTTAATATTCACGCCCGGCGCGGTCTGCCAGGCCGCCACCAGGCGGTCTGGCTGCGGGAACGGAAGCGGCTTCAGCAGCATGCTGTTGATCATGCTGAAGATCGCAGTGTTCGCCCCGATGCCCAACGCCAGGGTCACCACCGTAGTGATGGTAAAGATCGGAGTGCGGGCCAGTCGGCGCACTGTGTGCCTTAAGTCGTGAATGAGGTCGTGCAAGGGCGATACTCCTAAACCAGCTATTACGTGCTTGGCCCTCAAATAGTTCCGGCCCGAAGCAGCGAATCGATCCGTTCGCGAACCGACGCCCGCTGCTTAAAAGCCCGTGCAGAACTAAGAGCTCTTTTTGAAGGGCCGTTTGTGGAGACTGTTTGCCGGTGCTCTCAGATTGAAAGACGCGATTCTGCGGTTCAGGGCAGCTACGCGCTCGTGGTAATCCGCTTTGGAAACTTCGTCCCGAATCCCCAGCCTGCGGGATTCCGCTTCAATCTCATTCGCTTCCACAATCCATGCCGGCGCGATCCCGTTGTTCTTTAACAAACGATTTGCCATCCGTTCCGCAGGATCTTCGAAGGGATTCTCGCTGAGATCGAGCGGCTTACCGGTACCCTCGAGGTGGTCGAACGCGCCTTCCTCCATTGCTTCACGAATCTTACGTTCGGCAACCAGCCGCCATACGTCCATGACTTACCGCTCGTGCACGTCTTCCAGGTAGGTGTAGCCGTGCAGGCCCTCTTCGTAAAACCGCAAAAGCGCGCCGCTCTCTTCGTACGTCAAGCGGCCTTCGCGCAGCGCCGCCTCCACGTCACGCCGAAGCTGCATCACCAGCGTGTCCGAGGAGAACTGCACGTAATTGAGCACCTCACGGACGGTGTCGCCCTTAATCACCGAATCCAGCATCACTTCGCCGGTAGGACCGAGCCGCACGTGGACCGCGTTGGTATCGCCGAACAGATTGTGCATGTCGCCGAGGATTTCCTGGTACGCCCCCAACAGAAACGCGCCCAGGTAGTAATTGCCGCCGTCGAAGGTGTGCAGTTGGAGCGTGCGCTTCACGTCGCGGCGGTCGATGAAGGCATCCACCTTGCCGTCGGAATCGCACGTGATGTCGCCCAGCACCGCCGGGCGTGACGGCTGCTCCTCCAAGCGGTGGATCGGCATGATCGGGAAGAGCTGCTTGATGGCCCAACTGTCCGGCATGCTCTGGAAGAGCGAGAAGTTGCAGAAGTAGGTGTCGGAGAGCATGGCGTCGATGCCTTCCAACTCCTCGGGAAAATAATCGAGCTCACTGGCCAGCCGCTGGATCTTGCGCGAGATCGCCCAGTACAGGTTCTCGGCGATACAGCGCTGTTCCAGCGACAAATATCCGAGGCTGAACAGGTTGAGCGCCTGGTCGAGCGCCTGCTGGGCATCGTGATAGCTCTCGAGCAGCGTCTTCGCCGTCAGCCCGCGATAGGTCTCCGCCAGGTCGATCAGCGGCTGTTCGGCGTCCGCCGGCGGATCCGCCGGCACGTCGGCCTCTCCCATCCCTGACACGCCCAGAACGTTGAACACCAGCACGCTATGATACGCGGCGATGGCCCGCCCGCTCTCCGTGATGATGGTGGGATGCGGCACCTCGACTTCGTCGCACACGTTCTGCACGTGATAGATAATGTCGTTGGCGTATTCCTGCAGCGTGTAGTTCACGCTCGATTCGAAATCGGTCTGCGAACCATCGTAGTCGATGCCCAGGCCGCCGCCTACGTCCAGGTACTTCAGGCCGGCGCCGGCGCGCGCCAGGTCCACGTACACCCGGACGGCCTCGTTCACCGCACCTTTAATCTGCCGGATGTTCGTGATCTGGCTGCCCAGATGGAAGTGCAGCAGGTTGAGGCAGTCGGACATGCCGAGATCCTTCAACTCCTGTAAGGCCCGCACCGCCTCCGTGGCCGAAAGTCCGAACTTCGAGCGGAAGCCGCCCGAGGATTTCCAGCGACCCGAACCGCGGCTGGCCAGCTTGACGCGCAGGCCGATGGTCGGCCGCACACCCACGCGCTGGCTGTATTTCAGGATCAGTTGCAGTTCGGTATACTTTTCCACCACCGGGATGATCTTGCGCCCCATCTTCTGCGCGAGCATAGCCATCTCGATGTATTCATCGTCCTTAAAGCCGTTGCAGATGATCGGCGTGTCGTTATCCGCCAGCGCCATCACCGCCATCAGTTCCGGTTTCGAACCGGCCTCCAGCCCGAAGCGGAACGGCTTGCCGAACTCCAGCACCTCTTCCACCACCTGGCGCTGCTGATTCACCTTGATCGGGTAGACGCAGCAGTAGCCGCCCTGGTATTTGTGCTCGGTGATGGCAGTTTGGAAGGCGCTGTGGATCTCCCCCAGGCGATGCTTCAGGATGTCGGCGAAGCGGATCAGGATCGGCAGGTCGATGCCGCGCAGCACCAGCGTGTCCACCAGTTGTTTGAGATCGATCGAGCGCGTCGCATCCTTCTCGGGATGCACCAGGACGTGCCCGTTCTCGCCCACCGAAAAATAGCCCTTGCCCCAGCTCGCAACATCATAGAAGTCGCTGGCCGTTTGAGACGTCCACCGTTCTGTCGGCTCCATGACGAGGGAGCCCTTCCGGCCATTTCTTTCCAACGTGATGCTTCTCCTTAATCCTTCAGTTTCCTTAAAAATGCCGGGTAGGGCAAGAAGAAACTGATTACGGGGGCTTTACAGTCCATTTTGGCCTGCCAAGGTCGCCGCCGGCGCCATTCTAGGAGCCGCAGGTCCGGTCCGGGTAGTACTGCGTCCTGGAATCTCCCCTCAAACTGAGGTTAACCTTCGAGAGTAGACCTCGCTGGCGTCGGTTCCGCATACTACGTTTGTCAACCGGTATCATTTCGGGGCGCTGCCCCATGGAGATTTCAGATGATTTGCAAATACGCCCTTCTCTCGCTCGTCTACATGATGAGTTTCGTCGTCCTATTCGATCGCATGCACTACAAGCACAAACTGGGGCAGTGGCTCCGCGGCGGAAACCTGATGAGCGGTGAAGAACTGGAGCAGATTCAGGCTATCTGGGCCGCTTGCCAGGAGAATTGATCGCAGTCGAGTGACTGCCGGTGTGCCGGAACCGCGGTGCGCTGCCTGTCGTGCTGTGTGCCCATGTCTCCTCCGAGTGCTGAACGGCTCACTAGAATATACGTACTGTTACCAGCGCTCTGGAAGACTGACATTGGATAGGGAAATGCTGGATAACTAACTTTTGATGTTAATTATGGAAAGCGTTCACGCTTCGCGCAGCTTCCCTCCACCGTTCGCAGCGCCGCCTACTTTTTGGCGTCGGCGGGCGGACGGGGCGTACTGGAAGGCGGCACAATATTCTTGATCCGCATGTAGGTGACCAGGTTCCCGTAGTGCTCCATGGTGTGGGCCGTGTTGAAATCCATGGCTCCCAGTTTGGTGATCTTCATATTGAAGAAGCTGACCATGTCGGCGGCGCTTTTATCGGTCATGTTGGCGAAAGCGCCGTCGCAATAAGCGAACGCGTCATGCAGCGCAGACGTGATTTCGGACTTGGTCTTCAGGGTCTTCTCCAGGTCCTTGGCGACGCTCTTGCCCTCGACGGCAACGCCGCAGAACTCGTACTGAGCATCGGCAACGTGGGCGAACAACTGCCCGATGGTGCGAACGTCTTTGGTCGGCTGGAAAGACCATAGATCCTCGGGAATCTTCTCGGCGGAGCCAAGGATATCGTTCTTGGCGATGCCGTAGATGTTCTTAGAGACGGCGACTAGCGGATTTGCCGGAGGAGCCTGCGCAGATGCAAGGGCGGCAAACAGAATCATGGCGATAGAAAGCTTCATAGATATACCTCGATAGACGATCATTATGGCATTTTCGCGCGCTTGCCGGACGCCGGCGAGTTGCATCACGGACTGCGCAGAAACTTCCGGTAGGCGCCGTTGTTAAAGGTGCTCCACGGCTGGAAGCCTCGCTCCCGGTAGAGCTGGTAGGCGAAGTCGATGTTGGCGCGGCAGTCCAAAAGATCCCGCAGATTGAGTCCGGGCCTGGTCAGGTGCACCGTGTTGATCTGAAAATAGCCCCAGTCCAGCGTGCCGTCGGTATTGTAGTGATAGATCTCGCACGCGCCGCGCGGGTTCTCGGCGCGCTGTATGGCCAGTGCGATGCGGCACTCCGGTCCGAATTTGTTGCAGGCATACTGCTGAAAGGCGGTCAAATGGTGGCCGAACTGGTCCGCCTGCGCTTCGATCGCATCTCCGCCGGGGACCTTGGCAGCTACCACAAACGGCCATTGCCAGTGGACTCGTACCGGCGATTGCAGACTGAGCGTGTACCGGTCTCTGAAGATCAGGACTGCGAACGTTGCGATCACGGCCAACAGCAGGACGACGCCGGCAAAGACGGGAGAGAGCGAGCGGGACGGAGCGGACCGTTTTGAACGTCTGGGCGAACTCCGCGGCGCAGGCTTGACTCGGACGCTCATCGGGGATCACTTGGCAGGGGCAGAAGCTGGAGCCCCTTTCTGCTTCACGAAGAAGACAAGAAATTTGGCGGGCTTGGTGGTGCTGGCGTTGCGGGAGACGCTGTGAATGTCCTCCGGCGATTCGTAAAAGGTCTGGCCGGGCCCCAGCGTAACTTCCTGTCCGCCCTTCACCTGCATGACCAACGACCCTTCCAGCACGTATACAAACGTATGGGCGTTGTGGCGGTGCTCGGCGGAAGAGCCGCCGGGCGGGTACCCCACGGTGACCATTGTGGCTTCCTTTCCCGCAATCCCGGTCAGATCTTTCGTCATTAACGGCGTCACCTTGGCGTCTTGAGCCGCCGCACCTGCGGCGAGACACAGTACGAGCCATACGCACTTCATAGGTTCTCCTTCCCCCCCAAAGCTTACATCAGACTTGACAGCACGCCGGTGCGGGCCCATTCTACTGTTGTAGGCATCCGACAACAAATGAAACTCGACCTCTTGCAGGGTACGCTCGATCTGCTGATTCTCCGCACGCTGCAAGCCGGATCGCAGCACGGCTGGGCGATTTCCGAACGCATTCAGCAGATCTCGCAGGATGTGCTGCGAGTGAATCAGGGCTCACTCTATCCGGCGCTGCACCGGCTGGAGCACCAGGGATGGATCACGGCGGAATGGGGCGTCTCTGAGCTAGGAAGGCGCGCGCGATTCTACCGGCTGACCGCGGCCGGGCGTAAACAACTCGGCGTCGAGACCGAATCCTGGGCGCGGCTGACGGCGGCGATCGGCCGGGTGCTGGAGCAGGCATGATCAGGCCTGACGGGGCATGACGAGGCATGATATGGGCTGGAACGATCTGGCGATACGATTGCGGGCGCTGTTCTCACGGCGGCGCGCGGAGCGCGAACTCGACGAGGAACTGAGTTTCCACCTGGCGATGGAGACGGAGAAGAACCGGGCGCGCGGCGCAGATCCCCGCGAGGCGGGCAGGATGGCGCGGCGGGAGTTCGGCGGAGTGGAGCAGTTTCGAGAAGAGTGCCGGGACGCGCGCGGGCTGAGCGCTCTGGAGAATCTGGTGCGCGATGTGCGCTACGGAGCGCGCGTGCTGGGACGTACACCGGTGTTCACGGCGGTGGCGATGGCGTCTCTCGCGATCGGGATTGGGGCGAACACGGCGGTGTTCAGCCTGGTGGACACCGTGCTCCTGCGCCGTTTGCCGGTGAAACATGCCGAGGAGCTGGTGGTGCTCGGGTGGAGCGCCAATAACTCCCTGCGAATTAACACCACCTACTCGGTGTCGAACGGCGGCGGGGCTCGCGGGCGGTGGCAAACGAATGTCTTCTCCTGGCCGATGTTCGAATCGGCGCGGCGCAGCGGCGTACTGGCGGAAACGATCGGATATTCGCAGCTTCCCCGCTTGAATGTGATGACCAACGGAGAGTCGCGGGTGACGGGAGGCATGGCGGTCACGGGCAACTACTTCTCTGGGCTGGGCGTACGGATGGCACTGGGAAGGCCGCTGATGGCCGACGACGATACCGAGGGCGGAACCACGGCGGCGGTGATCAGTTACGGGTTATGGGAACGGGCGTTTGGGCTGGATCCCGCGGTAGCCGGCAGGACGATGTACATCAATCGCAAGCCGTACCAGGTGGTGGGAGTGACGGCGCGCGAGTTCTACGGCATCTCGGTGACCGGGTTATTTCTGGCGCCGGAAATCGATGTGACACTGCCGATTCAGATGAAGGAACAGATCGACGGCGCACCGGATAGAGGCAACGAATGGCGCAGCGCGGACCTGTGCTGGGTGCAGATGATGGGCCGGCTAAAGCCAGGAAGTGGAGCGGCCTCGGTGGCGGCGCAGCTCTCCCCGCTGGTGCTGGCGAATCTGCCGGAGGCGGCGGCGCGGGACCTGCGCGGCGAGGCGCCAAAGGTAGATGCGGAGCCGGGCAGTCACGGCCTGGAATACGGGCGCACACGCTTCCGGGATCCGCTGAAGGTGATGGCTGGAGTGGTCGGCCTTGCGCTGTTGATGGCGTGCGCCAACCTGGCGGGCCTGCTGCTGGCGCGAGCAGCGGCGCGGCGGCAGGAGATCACCATTCGTCTGGCAGTGGGCGCGGGGCGGTGGCGGCTGGTTCGCCAGCTACTGGTGGAAAGCGCACTGCTATCAGCAGGCGGCGCGGCGGCCGGACTGCTGCTGGGACGATGGGGCTTGCAGGCGCTGCTCGCGATGGCGCGGGCGGGGCGCTTTGCGCTGCCGGTAGACATCCATCTGGACCTGCGGGTACTCGGCTTCGCGGCGGCCGTCTCCATCCTGACCACGGTACTGTTCGGGCTCGCGCCGGCACTGCGCGCGACGCGCGTGGACCTGGCGCATGGCCTGAAGGAAGACGCCCGCCTGCGCACCACGAAGGGACACCCGGGCGGCGCGCAGATACTCGTAGCGCTGCAGATCGCGGCAGCGCTGCTGCTTACCGTGGGCGCAACGCTCGCAGTGCGCAGCCTGGCCAATCTGCGCGCGATTCCGCTGGGATTCAATTCCAGCCGCGTGGTCACCTTCGGGCTGGACGCGGGCCGCAATGGTTACGATGCAGCGCGCAGCACGGCGCTCTATTCACGGCTGCTGGAACAGTTGAATCGCACGCCCGGCGTGGTGGCAGCCAGTGCGTCCACCGAGACTCCGATGAGCGGGCTCAGCTCAAGCAGTACGATCTCCGTGGACGGCGTGAAGCGCGGTTCGCCGAAGCTCAACTCGGTGAGCGAACGATTTCTGGAGCTGCTGCAGATTCCGCTGGTGGCGGGACGGGGCCTGGAAACACGCGACAGGAACGGGGCGCGCGTCGGAGTGATCAACGAGAGTGCGGCGCGCCAGTATTTCGGCGGCGGCCCGGCGATTGGCCGGAGTTTTCGATTTGACCGAAAAGGCAGTTGGGACGTGCAGGTGGTGGGGGTCGTCAAAGACGCGAAGTATGACAGGCTGCGGGACGAAGCGCCTCCAACGATTTACATACCGTGGACCCAGGCGCCGTGGGGCGCGGCGACGAAACTGGATTTTGAGGTGCGCACGGCGGGCGATGCCAACACGGTGATGGCGGCGATCCGGCGGCTATTGCGCGACACAGATCGCATGCTGCCGGTAATCAACATACGGCAGATGGATCAGTTGATCGACGATGCGCTGGAGCAGGAGCGGCTACTCGCCTGGCTGGTCGGGCTCTTCGGCGCGATCACGCTGGTGCTGGCGTGCGTGGGCCTGTACGGAATGGTGGCGTATTCGGTGACGGGACGCACGCGCGAAATCGGGCTGCGCATGGCGCTGGGCGCGGACCGCGCGTCGGTTCTCGGGATGATCCTGCGGCAGGTGCTGCTCACCGCGGGCGGCGGCATTGCGATCGGACTTCCGGCCGCGCTAGTGGCGGCGCGGGTGGTGCAGTCGCTGCTCTACGGAGTGAAGGCGAACGATTCAATGAGCTTCCTGGCCGCCGCGGCGATGGTTCTCGCGGTGGCGGTATTGGCGGTGGCGGTACCGGCACGACGGGCGATGGCGATCGATCCGGTCCGCGCCTTGCGATATGAATAAGGCTATCGTGAGGAGATGACTCCCTCGCGCGGCGGACGCGGCGCAGCGATATTCCCGGTGACGGTTTTGCTGTTGCTTACACTGGCGCTGGGGGTTTGGAGCGCGCGCACAGGTTCGTTGGCCCAGTGGGCTCCGGCGACGTGTCTGCCGGACCACTGCTTCTGTGAAGCGATCGGCAGCGAAGCTGTGGCGCAGCCGGCGAACGCGTGGTCCAGCCTGGCGTTCGCGCTGGCGGGCCTGTGGATCGCACAGCCTACCGCGGCGAGTAAGTACAAAGCTCGCAATCGAATGGCTGGCGAACCGGCCTACCGGCGTCTTTACGGGTGCGCGTTGATTGCCATCGGCCTGGGAAGTTACTTCTACCATGCGACTCTGACTTTCGCGGGACAGGTGTGCGATATGTCGGGCATGTATTTGCTGATAACGTTTTCATTTTTGTACAGCGTTGCGAGGACAATCCGGATACGCGCCGGCGTAACTGTCCTGTCATACGGGGTGGCAAATCTAGCCTTGCTGGCCTTTCAGATGAGCTTTCCCGACCTCAGGCGGTATGTATTTGCGGCGTTGGTGCTGGGCGTGTTAATCGTCGAACGCCGTTATCTGCTTGCATCCGGGACAACAATCGTAAGCCGGTGGTTGTGGTGCGCGGCGGGCGCGATGGCGTTGGCCTTCGTGGTGTGGGTACTGGACATTACCAGAGCAGTTTGTAAACCGCAGAGCATGCTACAAGGGCATGCATTGTGGCATGTACTCGGTGCTCTGGCGGGATGGTTTCTCTACCGCTATTACGAATCAGAGGCAGTACTCAAGTAAGGTGTTCACCCTCACCCCGAGTGTTTCGCTTCATACACATTGCAAAAATCTGAGGGTTCTGAAGTAAGGAACCGGATGCTATGATTAGACCGAACAGGTGACTTACGCCGCTCGATTTGTTTTCCATTATTCTGATTGTTATCGTCGGAATCCTGCTGACTGTCTTATTTATGACGACAAGGCATACGTGGTGACGGCAGACGGTACGGCTGTGTCTCTTTCCCACCTATCTCGCGCATAACAGGCGAACAGTTTCTAACATATGCCGCCGCGGTGAGTGCCTGAGAATCGCCGCTCCCGACGTGGCTCTGGTATTCCTGAAATATGGATTTCAACCGGTTCACCGAGAAGTTACAGGAAGCAGTACGCGCCGCCCAGGCGAAGGCGTCACGGTACGGAAATCAGCAGATTGATGTGGAACACCTGCTGTCGGCGCTGCTCGAACAGGAAGGCGGGCTGGCGACTTCCATACTGACTCGCGCCGGCGTCAACGCGGAAGCGCTAGCGAGAAACCTGACCAGCGAACTGGAACGAATGCCGAAAGTCTCGGGAACCGCGAGCGGGTTGGACCAGATCTACGTCACCCCGCGGCTTAACAAGCTGCTCACAGCGGCAGAGGACGAAGCGGCGAAACTCAAAGACGAGTACGTCTCCGTGGAGCACGTACTGCTGGCCGCGGTGGATCTCAAGAAAGACATGGGGGTGACGCGCGAACGCCTGATGCAGGCGCTGCGTGAAGTGCGGGGCAACCAGCGG
This sequence comes from uncultured Solibacteraceae bacterium, assembly GCA_963792055.1. GTDB lineage: Bacteria > Acidobacteriota > Terriglobia > Bryobacterales > Bryobacteraceae > Solibacter. The sequence continues at coordinate 507,768 of CAWBUV010000017.1, forward strand.
GTCACCTCACAGAATCCGGAAGTGACTTACGAGGCGCTCGAGCGGTACGGCCGCGATCTGACCAAGCTGGCATCGTCGGGCAAGCTCGATCCGGTAATCGGGCGCGACGAGGAGATTCGCCGCGTGATCCAGGTGCTCTCGCGCCGCACCAAGAACAATCCCGTTCTGATCGGCGAGCCGGGAGTGGGAAAGACCGCGATCGTCGAGGGACTGGCGCTGCGCATCGTGCGCGGCGATGTGCCCGAGGGATTGAAGAACAAGCGGGTGGTCTCACTCGACATGGGCGCGCTGATCGCAGGCGCGAAATATCGCGGCGAGTTCGAGGAGCGGCTCAAGGCGGTGTTAAAGGAAGTGCAGGAGTCGGCGGGCGAGATCATCCTGTTTATCGACGAATTGCATACTGTGGTAGGAGCCGGTAAGACCGAGGGATCGATGGACGCCGGAAACCTCCTCAAGCCGATGCTGGCGCGCGGAGAGCTGCATTGCATTGGCGCCACCACACTGGACGAGTATCGCAAGTACATCGAAAAAGACGCGGCGCTGGAGCGGCGCTTCCAACCGGTGCGCGTGGACGAGCCAACGGTGGAGGACACGATCTCCATTTTGCGCGGTCTCAGGGAACGCTACGAACTACATCACGGCGTGCGGATCAAGGACGCGGCCCTGGTAGCGGCGGCGATACTTTCGCACCGCTACATCACGGACCGTTTCCTGCCCGATAAGGCGATCGACCTGGTGGACGAAGCCGGCGCGCGGCTGCGCACGGAGATCGATTCGATGCCGGCCGAGTTGGACGAAACGCGCCGGCGCATCATGCAGCTCGAGATCGAGCGTGAGGCGTTGAAGAAGGAGAAGGACAAGGCGTCGAAAGAGCGGCTTTCCAAGCTCGAGAAGGAACTGGCGAATCTCAAGGCGGAGTCCGATGCGCTGATGGCGCAGTGGCAGGGCGAGAAGAACGCGGTCCAGCGGCTGAGTGCGCTACGCGAGCAGGTGGAGCAGGTGAGGGTGGAGATCGCGCAAGCGGAGCGGCAGTACGACCTGAATCGCGCGGCGGAATTGAAGTACGGAAAGCTGGTGGCACTGGAGAAGCAACTGGCGGAGGAGGATGAGAAGTTCGCCAGGCAGCAGGACCGGCCCAAGCTCATCAAGGAAGAGGTGGACGAGGAAGACATCGCCAAGGTGGTGAGCCGCTGGACCGGCGTGCCGGTCACCAAGCTACTGGAAGGCGAGATGCAGAAGCTGCTCCACCTGGAAGACGAACTGCACCAGCGTGTGATTGGGCAGGACGAGGCGGTGACGGCAGTGGCGGAGGCGGTGATCCGCGCACGTTCGGGCCTGAAGGATCCCGACCGTCCGGTGGGCTCGTTCATCTTCCTGGGTCCGACGGGCGTGGGCAAGACGGAGCTGGCTCGGGCTCTGGCGGCGTTTCTGTTCGACGACGAACGCGCCATGATCCGGATCGACATGTCGGAGTACCAGGAGAAGCATACGGTAGCGAGGCTGGTGGGAGCGCCCCCCGGCTACGTGGGCTACGAAGAAGGCGGGCAGTTGACCGAGGCGGTGCGCCGCAGGCCGTATTCCGTGGTGCTGTTCGACGAGATCGAGAAGGCGCACCACGACGTGTTCAACGTCATGCTGCAGATCCTGGACGATGGGCGCCTGACCGACGGACAGGGGCGCACGGTGGATTTCCGGAACACTATCGTGGTGATGACCAGCAATGTGGGCAGCGCGCGCATCCTGGAGCATCGCGGCGGATTCGCGGGCGCGGCTTACGAGGCTATGAAAGAGACCGTGCTGGAGGAAATGAGCCGGCTCTTCCGGCCGGAGTTCCTGAACCGTGTGGACGAGATCATCGTGTTCCACGCGTTGAGCGAGGAACACCTGAAGCAGATCGTGGAGATTCAGTTGGGCCGGGTGCGGGCAAGGCTCGCGGACCGGCGCATCACGTTGACGCTGACGGAAGCGGCACGCGCGGACCTGGTGCGCAGCGGGTACGATCCCCGGTATGGGGCGCGCCCGCTGAAGCGCGCGATTCAGAAGAAGATCGAGACGCCGTTGGGGAAGCTGCTCTTACAAGGGGCGGTAAAGGACGGGCAGACGGTGACGGTGGACGCCGGCGATGGGGGCGAGCTGACTTTTAAAGTGTAGACGGTTTTCCGGGCTTTATTACCGCAGCGTTTCCAGGTATTCGCCTGTGGAAGCGTCGATCAGAACGGAGAAGTTGGAAGTGCCGGCGGATTCGCCCCAGATGATGCGCCAGGCCGGATCGGGATGCTTGTTGGTTCGTTCCAGCAGGATTGTGATCGGCTTGCCGGGATTCTTCTTATCGTATTCGGCGGCGTGACTGCGCACGGTTTCCATGGCGGTCTTATAGGCGGCGTCGGTATCCACTTTGATGGCGGCCATGAGGAAGGACGAATTCATGCCGCGATTGCCGCTCCAGCCTTCCTCGGGTCCGGCGAACGCGCCTTTATGCAGGTTGCCTTCGCCCTCCACGATGGAATATGTGTAGCTGCGCGCCTGGTTCCTGGCCTGTGAAACGAAGGTGGCCTGCCAGGCGGGCGCGGTGCCCGGGGGGCCATCCTTGACTTCACTGAGCCGCATGCTCTGCATCTTCATCACCTGCGCATCGGGCGCCCAGGAACGGGCCATCTGATACATCTTGAAGATGGCGGATTGTCCGGTGACGGGTTCGACCTTTTCCGGCTCTTTCTTGGCAACGGTGGCGGTGGGCGTATCCGAACAGGCGGTCAGGATCGCGAGGAGCGGCGATGGCAGGCAAAATGGATAGCTTAGGCATAGCGCTTGAATGCCCATTCTAGCAATGGGCGCCGGGGTACGGTGCGCGGCTCGCTGTTAACATCAATTACCCGATTTTGGTGGGATAATGATGGCAGTTCCGGGAGGTTCGTATGGCCTCGAAGATTTGGGTGAGGGCAATCGCTGCGGCCGGTCGCCTTGGGTTTAATGATTCCGACGCTTGTCATGGCGCAGGCGCAAAGGCGGGACTACCGCGCCGCCGAGCACCGGCACTGGTACGTCGACCGGCACTACGCCGGGCACCACGACGCCCAGTCCGGGGCGCACCACGACTCCTTCCACCAATCCCACCACGCCCTCCACTACACCGTCGCCCAGCATTCCGCAGCCGATCTTCGTGAGCGGCCGCGTGATGCTGGAGGACGGAACCGCGCCTCCCGATCCGGTGGTGATCGAAACTGTGTGTAACGGCTCGCCGCACAGCGAAGGTTATACGGATGCCAAGGGTTACTTCTCGATCGAACTGGGCGCGCGCAACGGCGTGATTCAGGACGCGAGCGAATTCAGTTCGATCGGCAGCATGAACGCCCCGGGCATGATGGGCGGTACCGCGAATACCGGTGGATTGGCGGCGGTTCGTCGCCGGAGCGCAAGTACATGGGCTGCGATCTGCAGGCCAAACTGTCGGGGTTCCGTTCGCAAACGTGTCGGACTCAGCGGGACGGCGGTCCGATGGACGATCCCGAATATCGGGACGATCCTGTTGCATCGCATCGGACCGGCCGAAGAAGGCAAGACGGTCAGCGCGGTATCGCTGGCGGCGCCGAAGGATGCTAAGAAGGCCTACGAAAAAGGTCTGGACGCGATCAAGAAGAAGAAATTCGAGGATGCGCAGAAGAACTTCGAGAAGGCCGTCGAGGTGTATCCGAAATACTCCACCGCATGGTACGAGTTGGGAATGTTGCAGGCCGGCGCAGGGCAAGATGGACATGGCCCGCAAGTACTTCGACACGGCAGTGGAGTGCGACCCGAAGTTCGTCAAGCCGTACCTGCAGATTGTCGATTCCTGGAACTGCAGGCCGCAGCGGTGGCGGGATCTTGCCGAGGTGACGGACAAGCTGGTGAAACTGGATCCGTTCGACTATCCGCAGGCCTTCTTCTTCAATTCCGTGGCCAATTACAATATGCAGAATTTCGACGCGGCGGAGAAGAGCGCGCTGGCAGCGGAGCGCCTGGATACGCGGCATGCCTTCCCCAAGGTGAGCCACATACTCGGCATGCTTCTGGCGCATCAAGAAGATTACGCCGGCGCGGCCGGAGCATTTCAAGGACGTACCTGAAGTTCGCGCCGACAGCGGAAGACGCCCCAAGAGTGCGATCGCAGCTTGCCGAGGTGGAGAAGATCACCGCCGCCAGGGCAGCGTCGAAAGAGCAGCAATAAAGACCGAGTACACAAAACCCGCTCTCTAACGGTCGCGGCTCGGATCGTGAGCGCGATTATTTTCCGGGCACGCCGAGAATTCCGCGGGTGGCGAAGTCTGTCATGGTGAGCAGCAGCAGAATGGCCAGCCATAGCAGGCCGCCTACCACCACCAGCTTCGTGAGCTTCGTACTGTGGCGGATGTGCATGAAGAACAGCGCCACGAGAAGCATCTTTGCGCTCGGCGATGCAGAGCGCGACGATGGTGCTGAACGGTCCGAGGTCGACGTAGGCAACCGCCGTGGTCACGCCGGTGGCCACCAGCAGTGCCACCAGGATCTTGACGTAGGTTCCGACGGAGTCGATATGCGTGTGTTCGTTGGGATCGCTCATGATTATTTCCCCAGGTGGCGGTCGATCAGGTAGAGCAGCGGGAACAGGAAAATCCAGATCACGTCGACGAAGTGCCAGTAGAGCCCCGCCGTGTCCACCGGCGTGTAGTAGTCGGCGGAGAACTTGCCCGGCGGGCCTGCAGGATCAGACGTGAGCAGAAGGCCGACGCCAATCACCATGTGCAGGGCGTGCAGGCCGGTCATCGCAAAATAGATGGAGAAGAACAACTGGGCGTGTCCCTGGTCGGCGGGCGCGACGCCCTCCAGATGGAAGGCCGCCTGGCCCGGAATGTGGTGCTCTTCGAACTTTTCGTTCCACTCGTAGGCCTTCACGCCCAGGAAGACGCCGCCGAACAGGAGCGTGAGAATCAGGAAAAAGACGATCATCTTCTGCTGCCCAAGTTGTCCGGCGCGAACGGCCATCACCATGGTGAAGCTGGAAAGCAGCAGGACGGCGGTATTGGCGGCGCCGATGATCTCGTTCAGGCTGCTGGACGCGATCGCGAACACTTGCGGATACCATCCGCGATAGACGGTATAGACGGCGAACATGCCGCCGAAGAACATGATTTCGGTGATCGAGGAAGATCCACATCCCGAGCGTGGAGGCGTCTTTCTGCTGCGCCTCGGTATCGAACTGCACCCGCAGCGCAAGGGTTTCGGCGTGAGCGTGATCAGCCAACTTCGACCTCCTCTCCCATGACGGTGGTGTAATCGTACGCGTCGTGGGTAACAATCGGCGTCTCGTCGAAGTTGTGGACCGGCGGCGGCGACGAAGTCTGCCATTCCAACCCGGTGGCGCCCCACGGGTTGGCGGGCGCTTCCTTGCCATAACGCAGGGACCAGATGAAGTAGATCATGGGAATCACGTAGCCCACCGCCAGCACGCTGGCGCCCGCCGTAGAGAGCACGTTGAGCACCTGGAACTCTTCGGGATAGGCGTGGTAGCGACGCGGCATCCCGAGATAGCCCAGGATGAACTGCGGGAAGAAGGTCAGGTTGAAGCCGAGGAAGATCACCAGCGCGGAGAGCTTGGCCCATCCCTCGGGATACATGCGGCCGGTCATCTTCGGCCACCAGAAGTGCATGCCGCCGAGGTACCCCATGAGGGCGCCGCCCACCATGATGTAGTGGAAGTGCGCCACCACGAAGTAGGTGTCGGTGACGTGGATGTCCATGCCGAGCGCGGCCAGGAACAGGCCGGTCAGCCCGCCGATGGTGAACAGTCCGATGAAGCCGAAGGCGTACAGCATCGGCGTCTGGAATGATGATCGAGCCCTTATAGAGGGTCGCCGTCCAGTTGAAGACTTTGATGGCCGACGGGATGGCGACGAAGTAGCTCAGGAAGCTGAAGACCATGCCGGCGTAGAGCGACTCTGCCGCTGACGAAGAGGTGGTGGCCCCAGACCAGGAAGCCGAGCACCGCGATGGCCACGCTGGAGAACGCCACGAAGCCGTAGCCGAATACGGCCTTGCGCGAAAAGGTGCTGATGAGTTCGCTGACCACACCCATGGAGGGCAGCACCATGATGTACACGGCGGGGTGCGAGTAGAACCAGAAGAGATGCTGGAAGAGCACCGGGTCGCCGCCGCGCGCCGGGTCGAAAATGCCGAGGTGGAACACGCGCTCCACGAAGAGCAGCACGATGGTGACGGCCAGCACCGGAGTGCCCGAGCACCTGAATCAGGCTGGTGGCGTAGTTGGCCCAGACGAACAGCGGCATGCGGAACCAGGTCATTCCAGGAGCGCGCATGCGGTGCACGGTGACGATGAAGTTGAGCCCGGTGAGGATCGAGGAGAAGCCCGCGATGAAGATGCCGAGCGCGGTGGCGATCACCCAGCTGTTCGAGTACGTCGTACTGTACGGCGTGTAGAAGGTCCAGCCGGTATCGACGCCGCCGGCGATCATGGCGAAGAGGCTGAACGCGCCGCCGATCACCAGCAGATACCAGCTCAGCAGGTTGATCTTGGGGAAGGCCAGATCGCGCGCGCCGATCATGATCGGCAGGAAGAAATTTCCCAGCACCGCGGGGATCGATGGGATCAGGAAGAAGAAGATCATCGCCACGGCGTGCATGGTGAACAGCTTGTTGTAGGTCTCCGAACTGACCAGGTCGCCCTGCGGCGTCAGCAGTTCGACGCGGATCAGCGTGGCGAAGGCGCCGCCGATGAAGAAGAACAGCGTGATGGTGGCGAGGTACAGCAGGCCGATGCGCTTGTGGTCCTTGGTAAGGAGCCACGACTTCAGGCCGTAACTGGCGTTCAGGTAATGCTCGCGTTCTTGTGCGGCTGCGGTAATCATATGGTTCTAACGGTTGGCGGGAGTGAGTGCCCGCGGTGTTCGTTGGTTGCCGGCTTCTGCCCCGTATCTGCCGGGCCGGTTCCCGGTTTCGGGCCTAACGATTTCACGTACTCCACCAGTTGCAGCACCTGTTCTTCGGTCACCAGGCCCTGGAAGGTGGGCATCACCGGCTCGAAGCCGGCTACGACTTTGGCCTGCGGCTGGAGGATCGATTCGCGGATGTAGGCCTCGTCGGCCTTCACCGTGCCGCCGCCGGCGAGCTGCACCTGCTTGCCGAACACGCCGACCAGGCTGGGGCCGCGGCCGGAGTTGTCTTCCTTGTGGCAGTTGCTGCAGGCCAGCTGCTCGAACAGCTTCTTGCCGTTCTCCGCCAGCGAGCCTTCGGCGGCGCCGCCGCTCAAGCCAGTTCTGATAGTCCTTGGGCTCCATCACGTAGACCCAGCCGATCATGCCGGAATGGTTGGTGCCGCAGTATTCGGCGCAGAACAGGTGATACTTTCCCGGCTTGGTGGGTGTGAACCAGGTGGTGGAATAGCGGCCGGGCACCACGTCCTGCTTGGTGCGAAAGGCCGGGACGAAGAAGCTGTGGATCACGTCCTCGCTGGTCATGGTGAGCCGCACCGGCGTGCCCACCGGGATGTGCAGTTCGTTGATCTCGCGCTGCCCTTCCAGGTGCTCCAGCTTCCACATCCACTGCTTGCCGACGGCGTAGATCTGGATGGCGTTGTTGGGCGGCCGGCTGGCCGTGAAGAAGATGCTGGCGCCCCAGGTGAACATCACCATGGTGAGCCCGAACGGAATCACGCTCCACAGAATCTCCAGCGTGTAGCCGGTGTGCTGCGACGTGCGGCAGTTCCTGTTCCGAACGGCGCCGGTAGCGGATCGCGAAAAGAAGATGGCGCCGAAGATCAGCAGCGTGAAAAACACGGTGACCGCGAGCAGGAAATACAGCAGGTGATCCACCTCGGGAGCCAGCGTGGATGCCTGTACCGGAAATAATTGAAATTTACCCATCGTGAGCTATCCAACCCGCCTGAGAACGTGCCGGTCGCGGCGCAAATCGCGGCGCAGGAAAATGAACAGAAACAAGCCGCAGACCAGCGTGAAACCCGCGCCGGCGAAGCGCACCAGGTTCATCACCACAGCGCCGTACTTGCCCGTGGCCGGGTCATAGTGGTAACAGAACAACAGAATCTGATCGACCGCGCTGCCGATCTTGTTTTGCGAAGCTTCCACCAGGCCGAGGCGGACGTCGCGCGGCGAATACTCCACTCCGTAGAAGTAGCGCGAAAGGCGGCCTTCGGGAGTCAGCACCATGATGCCGCTGGCGTGCGCGAACTGGTCTGTGGCGGCATCGTACTTGTAGTGGTAGCCGACGGTGTCCATGAGCGCGTTGATGTTGGCCTGATCGCCGGTCAACAGATGCCAGCCGTTGGCCGTACCCGGCCGGCCGTAGCGCCGCAGGTACATCTGCTTCTTGCTGCCGGCGGTCTCCGGTGTGTCTTTGGGATCGAAGCTGACGGCGACGATTTCGAAATCCTTGCCGGGATCGAGCGAGACGGCTTTCAGGCTGCTGGCCAGCCCGTTGAGAATCTGGGTGCACAGCATCGGGCAGCGGTAATACACGGGCGCCAGAATCACCGGCTTGCCGCGCTTGAAGAAGGAGGAGAGCGGGACGTCGCGTCCGGCTTCATCCTTGAACATGAGGTCGAGCGAGACCTGCTGGTCGAGCCGTTGATCGATGCCGACGCCCTGCAGCGCGCCCGGAAGCGCGGGCTTCAGGTTGGCGTCCTGCATCTTCGATTGCGCCGCGGGTCCCAGTAGCTGGCCGGGCTGCGCAAAGAGCGGCGAGCGCAGAGCGCGAGCAACGCAGATCGCCTGCGGCACGCATCTCACATCCGAGCCGCGACCGTAAGGGAGCGTTTGCCGGTTTCATGCTTTCTGGGCACCTCCTTCGCGGGGCCGCCGGCGCGGTGTGCGGGCAGCCCGCGTTTGGCCAGAATGTCCATGGCCTGCGCGATCTGGAATGCGCACTACGCCCTTGGGCTGATCCACCCACGCGTAGCTGTCCAACACCTTGTCTTCCTCGGCGCGGATGGCCCGGAGATCGAGCACCGGAGTCTGCTGCAACTGGGGCTGCGGGAACAGCTTGGTGGGCTCTATGGTCGTCGGCGTACGCTGGTCTCTTCGCTGCGCCTGGAAGAACATCATCAGCCCGAACACCAGTCCCAGAGAGATGACCGTCACGATCACCAGAGCGATGGCGAACTTGCCGACCGCCCACACGTTGATGTCGGTGGTCTCGTGGCGGATCCGGGGTTGAGGGGATGCTTAATCTCGTCCATGTTCCAAAACCTCCTCCAGGTGCGGGGCGTTCCTGGGCATCAGCGGGCGCTTCTCCAGTTGGGTGAGAAAGTAGGCCAGCCAGAGGCCGATCAGTCCGATCGGAATGGTGAAATCCAGGAAGCTGATGCCGAAGCCTTCGCGTGCGGAAACTCGGCGTGATCAGCCAGTAGAGATCCACCAGCCGCATCACCAGAATGAACACCGCGATCGATGCCAGCAGTTTGAAATTGCGTTTCAGATCGCGCGAGAGCAGGAGCGCGAAGGGCAGCGCGAAGTGGCCGATCACCAGCAGCAGCCCGACAAACTGCCAGCCGTGATTCAGGCGCGTGAGATACCAGGGAATTTCTTCCGGCAGATTGCCCGCCCAGATGATCAGGAACTGGGAGAACGAAAAGTACGCCCACACCATCACCAGGGCGAGCAGGAACTTGCCGAGATCGTGCAGGTGGCGGTGCGTCAGCACTTCCGACATCGGACGCTGCCGGTACAGCAGCACCATCAGGGTGATCAGGAAGGCCATCGCGGTCAGCCCCTGGTTGACCATGAAGAGCATGCCGAAGATGGTGGAGAACCACTTGGGATCCACCGAGAGGATCCAATCGAGCGACATGAAGGTGACGCTGAAGCCCCAGAACAGAAGGCCGGGACCGGCCATGCTGCTCATCTTGCCGTGCACCACGTCGTGGCCTTCGCAGATCTTCCTTGAGCGACCAGCGATTGAACCACCAGGAAAGGAACATCCAGCCGGCAAAGTAGAAGGCGGCGCGGCCCAGGAAGAAGGGCACGTTGAGATACGGCGCTTTGTGTTTGAGCAGCGGATCGGCGGCCACCAGGTTGGCGTGCGCCCAGGGATACAGGTTGTTGATGCCGATCACGATCGGGATGAACATCAGCAGCACCAGCGGCAGCGTGCGGGTGGCCGCTTCGCAGGAGCGGCGGATCACCAGGCCCCAGGCGCCGCCGGTGACATACTGCAGCATGAGCCACGCCAGCGGGCCCAGGGTCAGGGCGACGATGAACATGTACGACCACAGGTAGGAGCGGTAGAACTGCGTCGGGCCCGGCGATGAAGAAGCCGGCGGCGCTCACCACCGTACCCAGCACGCCCGCGATCAGCGCGCGCGTGCGCCATTGCCGGAGGTCCGACTCGCAACTGCGGCGTGATGCTGTAATCCACAGCGTTGGCCATCATTTGGCGCCTCCCAGTTGGCCGCGCGCGCCGGCGGGCACGTCGTTGATGGAGGCCTGCTGGCTGAGTTGCAGCGCGCGAATGTAGGCGACGATGGCCCAGCGATCCCGCGGCTGAACCTGAGCGGCATAATCGGGCATGGCGCCGAATCCGTTGGTGATCACGTCGAAGAAGTATCCGTTGGGCTGCTGCCGCAGGCGATCGCTGTGATACGTGGGCGGGCGGCGGTAGCCGCGGCGCACGATCATGCCGTTGCCGCTGCCGGTGCGGTCGTGGCAGGGCGTGCAGTAGATGTTGTAGCGCTGCTCGCCGCGCAGCAGCAGCGCCTTGTAACGGGCATGGGAAACTCGTTGGACGGTTTGCCGTCGGCGCCCTTGCCGGTATAGAACAACGTGTCGTCATCCAGATGGCCGCGCGGCACGGTGCCTTCGGAAATGGGGCGGGCGGAGCGGCCGTCGGCGAAGAAATCGCTGGGCCGCAGGGCAGTGTACTTCGGCTGGTCGTGCATGTCCTGGCGGCAGGCCGAGAGCGCGGCCAGCGCGAGCACGAGCGCGCCGAGTTTGAGAGTTAGTGCGCAACTTCAGATACCTCCCTGGGCTCCAGCGTCTCCAGGAATTCGCACGTTTTGTCGTGGTCGAACAGCGGATCGGTGGATTCGATGCACAGGAAGAAACGGTTGCGGCTGGCCAGCGCGAATCGCGGCACATTGAAAGTGGGATGGTAGGGCATCGGCAGGCCGCAGAGGCCGAGCAGGCCGAATACGGCGGTGAGCGCCGCGAACAGAATAGTCATTTCAAACGTGATGATGATGAACGACGGCCAGCTATGCAGCGGCCGCCCGCCGATGTTGATCGGGATAGTAGATCACGGCGACGTAATACTGCAGCAGGTAGCCCAGCGATGCCGCCGATGATGCCGCCGATCAACACCAGCAGCGGCAGCTTGTTCTTGTGCAGATGGAGCGCGTCGCTCAATTCTTCGATGGGGAAAGGCGAATAGGCATCGAGCTTCCGGTAGCCCTTTTCGCGCGCCGCCCGGGCGGCGTTCACCAGTGCGGAGGGGTTATCGAATTCGGCCATCACGCCGTAGATCGGCTTGTTCATGCCTCGCGTTTCCTCCTTGATTTTGGCCTGCGGCAACAGGGTGCGCACTTCAAAGATGGAAATCATAGGCAGGAGGCGAATGAACAGCAGGAACAGGAACAGGAACAATCCGATGGTGCCGAGGTAGGTGGCCCAACGTCCCAGCGGGTGGAGTGGAAGATGCCCCAGGAAGAGGGCAGGTTGTCCTGCGCCAGGCTGGCCACGATGATCACAAAGCGCTCCAGCCACATGCCCACCAGCACGATCAGCGACCAGATGAAGAGGAGCACCGGGTTGCTGCGGATCTTCTTGAACCAGAGCGCGTTGGGCGCGATCACGTTGCAGGCAATCAGAATCCAGTACTGCAATGCGTACGGGCCCGGTCATGCGATTCCACATGGCGGCCTGTTCGAAGACGTTGCCGCTGTACCAGGCGCTGAAGGCTTCCATGATGTAGGAGTAGCCCACGATCAGGCCGGTCGCCATCATGACTTTGGCCGCGTTATCCAGGTGCTGGTCCGTGATCAGGCCCTTGAGTCCGTAGACTGGACCGCAGCGGGATGGCCAGCGCCAGCACCATGGCGAAGCCGGAATAGATGGCGCCCGCCACGAAGTACGGCGGGAAGAACGTGCTGTGCCATCCGGGGACGATGCCGATCGTGAAGTCGAAGCTGACCACGGTGTGGACCGAGAGCACCAGCGGCGTCGCCAGTCCGGCCAGCAGCAGCGATGCGGTTTCGTAAACCGACCAGTGCCTGGCCGAGCCGCGCCATCCCATGGCCAGAATGCCGTAGGTCACCTTCAGCGCGCGATGCTCGGAGCGGTCGCGCAGGGTGGCCAGGTCGGGCATCAGTCCGACATACCAGAACAGCACGCGAGACCGTGGCGTACGTGGAAACCGCGAACACGTCCCACACCAGCGGACTGCGGAAGTTGGGCTCGAATTCCCATCGTGTTGGGATACGGGAAGAGCCAGTACATCAGCCATGGGCGGCCCAGGTGGAGAATCGGGAACATGCCCGCGCAAGCCACCGCAAAGATGGTCATGGCTTCGGCGAAGCGGTTGATGGAATTGCGCCACTGCTGATTCAGCAGCAGCAGGATGGCGGAAATCAGCGTGCCCGCGTGTCCGATACCGACCCACCAGACGAAGTTGGTGATGGCCCACCCCACATCGTCGGTGCCGCGCAGTCCCCAGATTCCGAGGCCCTTGGTGAACAAGAGTGCCCACCGCCAGCAGGAAGAGCAGCAGCAGCCCCATGGCCACCGCGAACGTGCCCATCACGACGTACGGGGTCCTCTTGGTGAGAACGACGCTCGCGATCTGGTCGGTAACGGTGCCGAACGTATAACCAGGGGCGATGATTTTCTTCGACGGCGGCGTTCGATTACCTGTTGGTTCATCCGCCATGGCTTATGCCTCGATCTCCGGGTTGGGATTGCGCAGGGTCGCAAGATACGTGGTGCGCGGCCGCGTGTTGAGACTCGGCCAGCAGCGAGTAGTTCCGTTCATTGGCTTTGAGTTTGGAAACGCGGCTGTTCTTGTCGTTGATGTTGCCGAAGACGATCGCCTCCGCCGGGCAGGTGGCCTGGCAGGCGGTCTGGATTTCGCCATCGCGCACCGGGCGGTCCTGCTTCTCCGCGTCGATCTTCGCGTCGTTGATGCGCTGCACGCAATAGGTGCACTTTTCCATGACGCCGCGGCTGCGCACCGTGACGTCGGGATTGCGGCCCAGCTTCAGGCTGGGCGTTTCGAAATCGCTGAACAGGAAGAAATTGAAGCGCCGCACCTTGTAGGGGCAGTTGTTGGAGCAGTAGCGCGTGCCCACGCAGCGGTTGTAGACCATGTCGTTCAGGCCTTCGGAGCTGTGCGTGGTGGCCTGCACCGGGCAGACCAGTTCGCAGGGCGCATTCTCGCACTGCATGCAGGGCACCGGCTGGTTGTAGATCGCGGGATCGTTCTCCTCGCCCTGATAGTAGGAATCGACGCGCAGCCAGTGCATGGCGCGTCCGCGGCGCACCTGGTCTTTGCCGACCACCGCGATATTGTTTTCCGCCTGGCAGGCGACCACGCAGGCGCCGCATCCGGTGCAGGAGTTCAGGTCGATCGCCATGCCCCAGGCGTAGCCCTCGTACTTCCATTCCGGATAGAGCGTGAGTTCGCGCGGCGGAGTCTCCGCGCCTTCGTGCGGCGCTTCGGGATTCTTTTGGAACTCCGCCAGGTCGGCGCGATGAATGATGTGGCGGCGGTCGGGCGTCTCCAGCAGTGTGAAAGTTCTGCGTGGAGGCGAATTCGTAGTTGCCGCCGGTCTTCTCGGCATCCAGGCCGACATCCTGCCAGAGCGCTTTTGCAGTGCGCAGGCCGTAGGGGTTGAAGCCCATGCCGTTGCCGGCGCGTCCGGCGTGCGTGCGTCCGTAGCCCAGATGCAGCGTGGTCGCGCCGTTCACATGGCCGGGCTGGATGAATACCGGCGCGTTGAGCGAGCGGCCTTCGTACGTCAGCTTCAGCATGTCGCCGGTCTGCACGCCGAAGCGGTGCGCGGTAGCCGGGCTGAGGAACGCGGCGTTGTCCCAGGTGAGCTTGGTGATCGGCTTGGGCAGCTCCTGCAGCCAGCCGTTATTGGCGAAGCGGCCATCGTAAATCGTGGGGTCGGGGCGGAAGATGACTTCCAGCTTGCCGCCCAGCTTCTGCGCCCCGGCGCGCGCACTGAGCGCCTCACCCGCGGACGCGTGACGTCTTCACCGGCAGCGCGGTACCGGGCACCACGCCATCGTGCACCGCGCGCCGCCACCAGGCTTCGAAATCCGTCGCCCGTGTGCTGCGCTGTTCCAATAGTCCTTGACGATCTCGTAAGGAGTCTTCTCGGGCTGCTCGGTGAGCGATTGCAGCAACTGCATCGCCGAGCGGCCGCCGTAGAGCGGCTGAATCAGCGGCTGCTGGATGGTGACCGTGCCGTCGAAGGCGCGCGCATCGCCCCAGGTTTCCAGGTAGTGCGTTTCCGGCATCTGCCACTGGCAGACCTGGCTGGTTTCGTCGGCGTACAGGCCCAGGTGAATCCGCAGCTTGGCCTTCTTCAGGCGGTCGCCCATGCCGAGTTCCACCGGCGCATTGAACACCGGATTGCCGCCGAGGATGATCAGCAGTTCCACCGCGCCGGCATCCAGATCCTTCACCAGGTCCTGCAGCGAGGCCAGTTGATCGACCGGGTTGGCTTCGACCGGATCGGTGTAGAAGACCGTCTTGCCGACGTTGCCCAGCTTCTCGTTCATGATGGCCGCCAGCGCGTGCACGATCGGCGGCTGGTGCTCGCCGGCGATCACCATGCTGGCGCCCTTGTTCGATTCCAGGTCGCGCGCAATCGGGCCGAGCCACTTGTAGATATCGTGGTTGTCGCCGGTCTTCGGACCCTGCGCGATGCCGAGCGAGATGGCCAGCGCCCAGGCGAACTCTTCGATATCGCCGGCGCGCAACGCCAGGCGATGGTCGGCCTTGGTGCCGGTCGGAGTGGGCATCGGCTCCACCACGTACAGGCGGTTCATCGTGTCGCTGGGCTCGGTCCACGCGGCGGCGCCTGGCGAACTGGCGCGCGTAGCGCAGGCTGGCGGGGCCGGAGGCCAGGAAGTCCGAATCCAGCGAAACCACCACGTTGGCGTTGCTGAAATCGTAGTAGGTGTTGACCGGCTGTCCGAATGCCTGCATGGCCGCGGCGCGCGCGCTGTGCGGCCCCGCGGGCTCCCACTGATGCCACTTGGCGGCCGGATACAGCTTCTGGATGGTGCGCAACTGGCTCCGCCATGCTGGGCGAAGTGACGGTCTCGGTGAGAATGCGGATGCCCGCGCCGTTCTTGCCTTTCTGTTGCGCCAGCGCGTCGCGCAGCGCGCCCGTGAACTCGCCCCACGAGCTGATCTCGCCGTTGATAGCTGAGCGCCTGCGAGCGCGATCGGGATCGTAGAGCTGCAGAATCGAGGCCTGCGAGAAGGCGTCGCATGCGCCCAGCGTGGCGGGATGTCCGGGGTTGCCTTCCATCTTGGTGGGCCGGCCCTCGTGGCTCTCCACCAGCACCCCGTTGGCGACGCCGTTCAGCGTCGTCGCGGTGGCGAAGAACAGCGGGCGCCCCGGAATCAGTTCTTCCGGCTGCCGCACGTACGGCATGATGTGTTCGGTGGGCTGGCGCGTGCAGGCAGTCATGCCGGCCAGTGCCAGCGAGGCGCCCATCAGCTTCAGGAAATTGCGGCGGCCCTCCACGGGATCTTCATCCTCGCTCCAGCCGACAGCCTGGCGCGGGAACTCGCGCTCCAGCAGGTCCTGGAATTCCGGCGTGGCGGCCAGGTCGTCCAGGCTGCGCCAGTAATCGCGCCCGCGAGCGCCTTCCAGCCGCGCCCATAGGGCGCTCCGTACCGCGGCCGGGTCCGTATTCTTTTGTGGATCACTCATCGGTGGCAAGTTGAACAGCTAGTCAGCGTGCGCGCGTCTTGAATCTTGTATTCCGCCACCAGCTTGCGGCCGATCTCTTCCTGATCGCCGGCAGGCTGGTAGCCCATGGTGGTGATGAATTCGCGCGGCCTTACATATTTTTCGGGATTGCGGTGACAGTTGAGGCACCACTCCATCTGCAGCGAGTTCACCTGGTAGGTGAGCGGCATGCGGTCTACCCTGCCGTGGCAGCTCTCGCAGCCCACGCCCTTGTTGACGTGAATGCTGTGATTGAAATAGACGAAATCGGGCAGATCGTTGACGCGCGTCCAGCGAATCGATTCGTTCGGTGCGGAAGCTCGCGCGCACCGGCTCCAGGGTCGGGCTCGTGCTCCAGATCTGCGAGTGGCAGTTCATGCAGGTCTTGGTGGGCGGGATGTTGGCGAAGCTCGAGGTCTCCACCGTGGTGTGGCAGTACCGGCAATCCACGCCCAGTCCGCCCACGTGATGCGCGTGGCTGAAGGGCACGGGTTGTTCGCGCGCTTGCGTGGCGCGCGTGGCATAGTCGGACCGGCTCAACCGGTCGAACGCCCAGACCGGCAAATCCCAGAATGAACACGGCGCCGAAAATAGTGATCCGCGTGAAGGTATTCGTGCTGTGGCGAAAGATTTGGGACATGGCTTACCTGTGTCCCCGGCCAAGCTTAGCAAATATATTGTTTCGCATCAGGAAAAAAACAGACTATCCAGTTCTCGCATCCCAAAAGCATCTCTCGGACATCACATTCATTCATTCGATGCGATGACGAGCAGTTTGTTTCATCTTATCGAATCGCAGCCACGCCCCACAAGAATCGACGGCTACGCAGCGTGGATTTTCTCCGCAAATTACTTACGCACCAATAAGGAGACAGAATTTTCATGCCGGCTCCTGCCATCCGCGGTACAAACCGCGAATTGCGCGACCGGCGCACCTGGCCGGGGGCGGTCCCACAACGAACCGCCGGAGTATTCGCCGTCTTTTCGCACCGCATAAAAACTCAAATCGATTTGCGCCAGCCTCTCCAGATCATTGTCAAAATTCCGTGACACACGCTTCAAGGCGTCGAGAATCGCATCCTTCGGCGACATCCCGTGCCGCATGTTCTCCACCACCGTATGCGCGCCGCACACCCTCAAATTTTCTTCGCCGCGACCCGTGGATCCGGCGCCGCCGATGTCCTGGTCCAGCCACAGGCCGCCGCCGAGAATCGGCGAATCGCCGCAGCGGCCGGGAATCTTCCACGCCATCCCGCTGGTGGTCGTCACCGCCGACATCTCGCCCTTCTCGTTCAACGCGATGCAATTGATCGTGCCGTGCGGCGGCGCCGTCGCGACACCGATACGCCCAGGCCAGCGTCTCATCGTCCACACCCGGAAACGCCCTCTTCAACTCCGCGATCTTCTTCTTCGGCGGGGCATCGGTGAGCGATTCCCAATTCGTGTGCCCGCTTTTATCCCGCAGTTCGCGCTTCCACATACGAAACGCCAGCCGTGAGCGATCGGTGAGCAGATCTTCTTCCTGATAGCCGTAAACTTTGGCGAAGCGCAGCGCGCCCTCGCCCACCAGCATCATGTGCTCGGTCTCGGCCAGCACTAATTGTGCGATCTTCGAAGGTGTCTTGATGCCGCGCAGCGCGCCTACCGCGCCGCCGCGCCGCGTGGGTCCGTGAATGCAGCTCGCATCCAGTTCCACCACGCCGTCTTCATTGGGGAGTCCGCCGTAGCCCACGCTGGTATCGCGCGGATCCAGTTCGACGATATTCACGCCGGCGATCACGCCGTCCAGCGTATCGCCGCCGCCTTTGATCACTTCCATGGCTTTGGCACAACAGTTGATGCCGCCATTAAAAGAGTTGGCGCTCGACACGACTACCGGCTTCGGGCGTGCCTGGGCAACCGCTTTCTGCGCCATGGGAAGCGCAGCCGCACCCAACATCACCGCCCGTCTGCTCAGACTGATGTCTTTCATGAAGATTCTCCTTCCGCCTGGAGCGGCACAACGGCCGCCCGCCGGGTCCGAACGCCAACGGAGCGCGGAGAGATGCGGAAGATTTCACATTATGTCATACGCCAACCGGGAGGGAGTAGTCCGGTATGTGAAAGGCCGCTAACGCCATGTCCTATGCTCTAATAAACTACCCGGCTTACCGTCCGGGGAACTCGCAATCATGCGCAGGTATGCCGCAATCGGACTTCTGCTGGTGGGCTGCGCGGCCGCTCTCCTCTATCAGACGCGGCGTCTCGGCCTGACCATCGACGAGACCTCCCATTTCGCCGCGGCCTACGCCTACTGGCAGGGCGAAGACGTTCTCGAGCCACCCGATGCGCCACCGCTCACACGAGCCATCTGCGGCTGGGTTCCACGCCTTCTGAAAGCGCCGCAACTGCGCGATACCAACGGTTGGAAGGAGCGCGACGCGTACCTGATCGGCGCGGAGATCCTGGACCGTCCCAACATTCGCGCGCACCGCCTGCTCTTCTACACCCGCCTCCCGTTTCTGCTCTTCCCCTTGCTGATCGTCTTCCTGCTGTGGCACTGGGGCCGCCAATTGTTCGGGGAACCAGTCGCGATCCTGCTGGCCGTCTGCGGCGCGCTCGAGCCGACCATTCTGGGTCACGGCGTGCTGATCAATTCCGACGTGCCCGCCGCCTTTGGTGCGCTCTGGTGGGCGCACACCGCCTGGAAATACTGGTGCACACCGAATGTGCGCCGCATGTTGCTCCTGACGCTGGCGACGGTCGTGGCCGCGCTCATCAAATTCACCCTGCTGCCGCTGGCCATCGTGACATTCGGACTAGCTCTTTGGAAGGGTCCCCGGCTGCAGGCTGCCATCGTCATTCCGCTGGCTCTCTATGTCGGGATCCTGGCCGCCTCGCAGTTTCAGGCGCAGCCGGTCCCGCCCGCGGAAATCCAACAGTTTCGGGGCGCCGGCGTTCCCGGGTGGGCCCTGCCCGCCGTGAAACTGCTCGCCCGTCTGCCCTGGCCGCTCCAGTTCGTGCGCGGCCTGCTCTTCATCGGTGGCAGTCTGCACGGTGAAGGCTTCACGGGCTACATGTTGGGCCGCAAGATCCACGGCTGGGTGCCGCTTTATTTCCCGCTCGCCTGGGCAATCAAATTCCCCATCCCCCTGCAACTGCTCACCGCGGCCGGACTGGCGGCCCTCGTGATTCGCATACGCCATCGTGAGGCTACCGCTGCCGACCTGTTCGTGTGGGGCACGGCGGCATTCTTCCTGACAACGGCCGTGCTTTCGAACTTCCACATCGGCTTCCGGCATGTGCTGCCTGCCTTACCCTTGCTGATTCTCGGCGGCGGCTTCGCGCTGGCACGCTGGGGCGCACATCGCGGCGCTCGCGTGGCGATTGCGCTGTCGCTCGTCTGGCTCGCCGCCTCCTCGCTGTACGTCTACCCTCATGGCGTTTCCTACTTCAACGAATGGGTGGGCGGGCCCGCGCAGGGCTGGAAATATCTGGCCGACAGCAATCTCGATTGGGGGCAGAACCTGCCCGACCTGGGAGCCTACCTGGAGCGCAATCGCATCCCTCGCGTAAAGACCTTCATCTTCGGCTACGACAACCCGTTCCACTACCTCAAGCCCGGCAGTATGGACCCTCAGACGCTGCCTTCGCCGGGCGACTCCACGCTGCCGCGCTACTACCTGCCGCAGCCGGGCCTCTACGCGGTAAGTACGAATTTTCTGGCGGGCTTTCTTGCCCCCGACGGTTACGAAAACTATCTGGAGTATTTTCGCCGCCGCGTTCCCGACGCCCACGCCGGATACTCGATTCTGATCTACGACGTGAAGTGAGCCGTCTCCCCGCGAGAGAACGCACCTGTTACACTGATGCCCATGAGGGTCTTGACCATCGCAGCGCTGTGCTTCGCCTTGTTTGCCGCGGCGGCGCCAGAAGGGGAAGAAGGCCGACGTCCAGATTCTGGATACCAAGGCCGTGCGCGAAGCCGGCAAAATCTCTGTCGATGGCAAGGTCCGCGTGACCGGTGAGAAGCCCCTTCACGGCCTGGTAATCGTCTTCGATTTCCGCTCGCCCGAAAAAGAGGTCGTCACCAGCCAGAAGGCCGTGATCGACGAGGACACCCTCGAAACCGGCAAGGAAGGCGTCTTCCACTCCGAAATGGCCGACTCCGCGCGCGCCGTACGTTATACGCTGCGTGCCTTCGATGGCCACGAAAAAGAACTTCGTGTTGCCAATCCGGGACCCTACCCAGTCGAATAGGCAAGTATCATTCCGCCCTTTTTACAAAGTTTTTACAAGTTGACCATCACCTTATAAACCGCCAACCGTAGCATTACCTTAGATGCCACTCAAGGAGGGCATACGGGAATGCTGCAGGCAGGGAACAATCATCAAGTGATGCCTTATCGCGACGAACACCTCGCAATGGACTTCTCCCAACAGGCTGTGATACTCGATTCCGAACGAATGACATTGACCCGTAAGGAGTACGATTTGCTGGCGCTGCTGGTACAGCACGCCGGTGAAATCATCCCGCGTGACGCGCTGTTGATGCAGGTCTGGGGCTACGGCACAGAGATCCGCACACGCACGCTGGACGTCCATGTACGACGGCTGCGCAAGAAACTGGGCGGCTACGCCGACCAGTACATCGAAACCATTTTCGGCATTGGCTACCGGTTCCAGCCGTTCCATGCGCCGCGGTTCTTCACGCACCAGGCCATCAAACCGGCCATCGCCCTCGGCGCGTAGCTCCGCCGGCTACCCTTTGTCCGCGCGCCGGCCCGCCCCTGCCGCTACCACGGGGGCGGCGCCGGCGCCATTCGTACCGCAGCGCCTCCATCCAATCCACGGAAGCGGCCCGCGAACTTTCGGTCACCCCAGTTGGCAGCCGGCTCATCGAAAATTAAGCTCACCACCAGCCCGCGGTGAGTCCGCATCGATACGCTGAATTGACACCCCCATCCGGTGCTGTTAGCCTGAATTTTCATGCCAGCAGTGCCTGCTCTCCGCGTTACACCCTTGAACTCTGTCCATCGCGCCCTGGGTGCGAAGATGGTGGATTTCGGCGGGTGGGACATGCCCGTCCTATACAGCGGCATCATCGACGAGCACAACGCCGTGCGCAACGCCGTGGGCGTCTTCGATGTCAGCCACATGGGGGAGATCGAGGTTCGCGGGCCGGAAGCCGCCAAACTCACCGACTACGTCACCACCAACGCGGTACACAAGCTGAAACTCGGTCAGGCCCACTACTCCGGCCTGCTCTACGAGCATGGCGGCTTCGTCGACGATATCCTGGTGCACAAGGTCGCGGACGATCATTATTTCCTCTGCGTCAACGCCTCCAATCAGGATAAGGATTTCGAACACATCGCAGCCCAAAACCGCTTCGACGCCGTGGTGGAGAATAACGGCGAGCGCTACGCACAGATCGCCATCCAGGGACCCAAAGCCGGACCCACCCTGCAAAAACTCACCTCCGTGGATCTGGGCCGCATCAAGTATTACTGGTTCACCGATGGCGAGGTCGCCGGCACGCCCGCCCGCATCGCGCATACCGGTTATACGGGCGAGGACGGCTACGAGATCTACGTGCCGCCGGCCGATGCCGAACGCATGTGGCAACTGGTGATGGATGCCGGCGCCGAATTCGGCATCAAGCCCTGCGGGCTCGGCGCGCGCAATACCCTGCGCCTGGAAGCCAAGATGGCGCTGTACGGCCACGAAATCGACGCCTCCATTTCGCCGCTCGAAGCCGATCTCGGTTGGATCGTCAAGCTCGACAAAGGCGAATTCATCGGACGCGCAGCGCTGGTGCAACAGAAGGAAGCCGGCATCCGGCGCAAACTCGCCGGCTTTGAAATGCGCGGCCGCGGCATCGGCCGCGACGGCTACGAAGTTTATCTCGACGGCGCCCCCGCCGGTTGGGTCACCAGCGGCGGCCCCGCGCCCGCGCTCAACAAGAACATCGGCATGTGTTACCTTCCGGCAGAGCAATCGGTGCCCGGAACCGCCATTCAAGTAATGATCCGCAACCAGCCGGTGGATGCGGTGACGGTGGAAACTCCTTTCTACAAACGAGCGAAATAAATCATGTATCCAGAAAACTTCCGCTATACGAAGGAACACGAATGGGTGCTCGCCGACGGCGACACCGGGACCATCGGCATCACCGACCACGCGCAGGAAGAACTGGGCGACATCGTCTACGTGGACCTGCCGAAAGTGGGAAGCCACGTGGAAGCGGGCAAGTCCCTCGGCTCGGTGGAGAGCGTGAAGGCTGTCTCCGACATTTACTCCCCGGTCAGCGGAGAGATCACCGAGATCAACGAATCCCTTGCCGATGCGCCCGATAAACTCAATTCGGATCCTCACGGTGCGGCCTGGCTGGTGAAACTCCGCCTCAGCAATCCCGCAGAGGTTCAGAATCTTATGTCGGCTTCGGACTATCAAAGTTATATAGGAGCCGAAAAGTAGTTGCGCTATCTTCCGAAATCCGAATCCGAGCGCCGCGCCATGCTGGAAGCCTGCGGCGTGAGCTCGCCTGAAGAGTTGTTCACTCACTTGCCCGACGAGGTGCGATTGAACCGGCCGCTGAATCTGGCGCCGGGCATCTCCGAATACGAGATCGTGGAGTACTTCCGCGACCGGGCTGCGTCAGTGCGCCACCGGCTACGCCAGCTTCCTCGGCGCCGGCGTATACAACCATTTCCGTCCGGTGCTGGTGGATACCGTGGTTTCGCGCGGCGAATTCCTGACATCCTACACCCCGTATCAGGCCGAGATCGCGCAGGGCACGCTTACCTCGATCTTCGAATTCCAGACCATGATCTGCCAGCTCACCGGCATGGACGTGGCCAACGCCTCGATGTACGACGGCTCCACCGCGGTCCCTGAGGCCGCCATGATGGCGGTGCGCGCCACCGGCAAAGGGCGCGTGCTGATCGCGAAAAGCGTCCACCCGGAATACCGCGAAGTGCTCGCCACGTATGCCAAACACCAGGGCATGCCGGTCGCCGAGTTCGGCTATGTGGCCGAGTCCGGCAACCTCGATCTCGAAGACCTGGAACGTAAGATGGACGCCCTCACCGGCGCCGTCATCATTCAGACTCCGAACTTCTTCGGCATCGTCGAACAGGTCCAGGCGGCGGCCGATATCGCCCACCGCCACGGCGCATTGCTGGTGGTCGTATTCACCGAGGCCGTCTCGCTGGGCCTGCTGGAGCCGCCCGCCGGCGCCGATATCGTGGCCGGCGAACTGCAGTCCTTCGCGATTTCTCCGAGCTACGGCGGGCCATACGCCGGCATCATCGCCACCAAGGAGAAATACATCCGGCAGGTGCCCGGCCGCCTGGTGGGCCAGACTGTCGATTCGCGCGGCAATCGCGCCTTCTGCCTGACCCTCGCCACCCGCGAACAGCACATCCGCCGGGAAAAGGCGACCTCCAACATCTGCACCAACCAGGCGCTCATCGCCCTCATGGCGACCGTCTTTATGACGGTCTACGGCAAGCAGGGACTGCGCGAACTTGCCGAACAGAACCTGGCCAAAGCGCACTACCTGGCCGGCAAACTCAAGCCGC
This sequence comes from uncultured Solibacteraceae bacterium, assembly GCA_963792055.1. Taxonomy (GTDB): domain Bacteria; phylum Acidobacteriota; class Terriglobia; order Bryobacterales; family Bryobacteraceae; genus Solibacter. The sequence continues at coordinate 531,282 of CAWBUV010000017.1, forward strand.
GCTTCACAGGAAAATTCTTCAACGAATTCGTCATGCGGGCTGAAGGCAAATCGCCCGAGGAGATCAATAAGGCGTTGCTGAAGAAAAAAATCGTCGGCGGCCTGGCGCTGGGCCGCTTCTATCCCGAGCTGGCCGATTGCATCCTGCTCTGCGCCACCGAAACGACGAAGCGCGCCGACATGGACACTCTTGTGGCGCACACCAACGTACCCGCCACCGAAGCCGTAGAGGTGCAGGCATGATCAAGAAGGTCACCACCCACATCTCGCAGAATGAAGCGCTCCTCTTCGAGCGCAGTTCGCCCGGCAAGAAGGCCTACCAGCTCCCCGAACTCGATGTGCCTCCTGTGGACGCCGTCGAAGCGCTCGGCGCGGACAAGGTGCGACAGGAGATCGAAGGCTTCCCCGAAGTCAGCGAGGTCGAGGCCATCCGCCACTTCACCCGCCTCTCCACCTGGAACTACGCCATCGATTACGGCATGTATCCGCTCGGTTCCTGCACCATGAAGTACAACCCGCGGATCAACGAGGTGGCGGCGCGCACCGAAGGCCTCGCCTGGGCGCATCCGTATCAACCCGAATCGCTCGCCCAGGGCTGCATGGAAGTGATGGAGACCCTGGAAGCGGCCCTCGCCGAGATCTGCGGCATGGACGCGGTCACACTCCAACCCGCGGCCGGCGCGCACGGCGAACTGACCGGCATCCTGTTGATCCGCGCACTGCTCGAAAAACGCGGCAACCCGCGCAAGAAGATCCTGATTCCGGATTCCGCCCACGGCACCAACCCGGCCACCGCCGCCATCGCCGGCTACGCCGTCGAGAACATCAAGTCCAGCGAGACCGGAGGCGTGGATCTCAGCGCGCTCGAACAACTCGTCACCAGCGACGTCGCCGCCCTGATGGTGACCAACCCGAACACCCTGGGCGTCTTCGAGAACCAGATCGTCCGCGTGGCCGAAATTCTGCACAAGAAGGGCGCCATGCTGTACATGGATGGCGCAAATATGAACGCGCTGGTAGGCATCGCGCGACCTGGCGATTTCGGCGTCGACGTGATGCACCTCAATCTGCACAAGACGTTCTCCACGCCCCACGGCGGCGGAGGTCCGGGAGCCGGCCCGGTAGCAGTCAAAAAGGTGCTCGAGCCCTTCCTGCCCACTCCACGCCTCAAACGCTCAGGCAAAAAACTGGCCTTCGATTACAAGCGCAAGCACTCCATCGGACGCGTCAAAGCCTACTACGGCAACTTCGGCGTGCTGGTCCGCGCCCTCGCCTACATCCTGGCGCACGGCGGTCCCGGACTGCGCAATGCCACCATGGATGCCGTCCTCAACGCTATCTACATCCGCAAGGGCCTGGAGCCATATTTCGACCTACCGTACCAATCGCCCAGCATGCACGAAGTCGTCTTCAGCGACGACCGGCAGGCGAAACTCGGCGTGCGCACCGGCGATATCGCGAAACGCCTCATCGATTACGGCTTCCACCCGTACACTGTGAGCTTCCCCATGATCGTCCACGGCGCGCTCATGATCGAGCCCACCGAAACCGAAGGCAAGCTCGAAATCGACAGCTTCATCGACGCCATGATCTCGATCGCCCGTGAAATCGAGACCGACCCGCAGATGGTGAAGAACGCGCCGCATAACACCCGCACCAGCCGCGTCGACGAAACTACCGCCGCGCGCAAGCCGGTGTTGCGATGGAAACCCGCATAGCGCACAAATCGCTTTGGCTGGCCCTGGGGCTGGTGCTGCTCATCCGGCTTCCGTTTCTCAATCAGGCGATTCAGGGCGACGATCATATCTATCTCACCGAGGCGCAGCACGCTCTCATCGACCCGCTGCATCCCAACGACGTGAAGTACGTCTTCATGGGCGACGACGTGGATCTGCGCGGCCACTCCCATCCGCCGGGCAACGCCTGGCCGCTCGCCGGACTACTGCTCCTCTTCGGCGACGTGAAGGAAGTTCCATTTCACGCAGCCTACATCCTGTTTTCGATGATTGCGGTGTGGGCCATGTGGTCGCTCGCCTGCCGCTTTTCGGAGCGCCCGTTGTGGGCCACCCTGCTCTTTCTCGCCGTGCCCGCATTCGTCATCAACGGAGGATCACTGGAGGCCGACCTCCCCTTCCTCGCCTTTTGGATGGCGTCGATCGCCCTCTTCCTCTCCGGCCGCATGCTCCTCGCCGCCTTTGCCATGGCCGCCGCCACTATGATGGCCTACCAGGCGGTGCTCCTGATTCCGATACTATTTTTCGGCATACGCCTCAGTTTGCCCAAATCCAATCCGAGCCGCGACCGTAAGGGAGCGGTCACTGCCTATCTAACCTTGCTCACCCCCCTCGTCCTCCTGATCGCCTGGCAGTTCTTCACCCGCCTCACCACCGGCACCATGCCCGCAGGCAAGCTCGCCGAGTACTTCTCCACCTATGCCCTCCAGGCCATCCGCACAAACTCCAAAACGCGCTGATGCTCTTCATCCACTCCTGGTGGATCGTCTTCCCCGCCCTGGTGCCTGCCGCCGCGGTCGCCGCCTGGCGCAGGCGCCGCGAACCCGGCACCCGCTTCCTGCTCGCCTGGATCGGCATTTTCTTCGCCGGCGCCCTGGTCATTTTCTTCGCCGGATCCGCCCGCTACCTGCTGCCCATGGCCGCCCCGGTCGCCATCCTCGCCTCGCGCCTCCCCGTCAAATGGCTGGCGCCCGCCTTCGCCGCGCAACTCGCCATCGCGCTCGCTTCTCGCCACCGTCAATTACCAGCACTGGGATGGCTACCGCACGTTCGCCGCCGCGCTCCGCGCCCCCTCCGCAAGGCCACCGCGTGTGGGTGGACAACGATTGGGGCCTCCGCTACTACCTGGAGAGCCGACCACGGCGTGCCCGCGCACAAGGGCCAGCACGTTCGTCCCGGCGACATCGTCGTGAGCAGCGAACTCGGCCATAACGTCGAATTCACCGCCCCGCTCTCGCGCCTCGCCGATGCGGAGATCCAGCCCGCGATTCCATTGCGCCTCATCGGCCTGAACTCGCACTCCGGATACTCCACCGTGCAGGAAGGCTATCTGCCCTTCGGCGTACTCCAGCCGGCCCCATCGACCGCATCACCGCCCGCATGGTCATGGAGCGCCACGCCACCCTGGAGTACGTGACCACCAATGCGCCCGGGGCCGCCGATCAGATCGTCAGCGGCGTCTTCCCCAACGATCGCTGGATGTCGCAGGCCGGCATCGTCGTCCTGAAGAGTCCCGCAGTCCCCAAGAAGGTCAGCGCCGAGTTCTACATTCCGCCCAACGCCCCGGCCCGCCAGGTCACGCTTCTACTCGACGGCCGCGAAGTCGCATCCCACACTTACCCGGGACCGGGCGCGTACAAGTTGACCTCCGCCGAACCGCTCCAGGGCTCCACCGTCGAAGTCCGTGTGGACCGGACCTTCACCGCTCCCCGCGATCGCCGGGTACTCGGCATGGTGCTGATGGGCGTGGGCTTTGTGCCGGCTGACCGATGAAGAGACAGTCAGCCTATCTCTTGGGTGATTTTGGTGGCATGATAAAGACATGTCGAAGCCGCTGGCTGCCGAGGGATTCTCGCTGGCCATCGAGTACTACCGTGAAAAGGATGGGCGCTGGTTGGCTGACATTGCAGCTCTGCCCGGCGTGACGGCCTATGGCCGCACAAGGAAGCAGGCCACGGCGGCCGTACAGGCGCTGGCATTGCGCCTCATTGCAGACCGTCTGGAACACGGCGAAGCCCTGCCTGGTCCCATGAACGTTTCCTTCATTGCCGCCTAGGAATCCACCTCAGAACTGGCCTTCCGTCAAAGCGCCGAGGGCTTTGGCTGCCCTGCTACGGATCGGCTGGAGGATCAAGCGCCAAAGTGGCACGTCCCACCGAATACTCGAACGCTCCGGCTGGCCCGATATCCTGTTTGCCTACCACGACAGAGTCACGCTTGGGCCGACAGCAATGAAAGTCCTTGGCAAGAAAACCGGGTTGACGCCCAACGACCTGTAACCGAGCCGCCACATCCGCCCTTTTTGCGGACAGGATGCCAGGCCCCTTAACAGTAGTATCCTGAATGCATGGGATGTGGAAGCGGCGGTGCCAACTTCAACCAGATCAGTAATGCCATCCGGCCGGGCGCGCGCAAAGTATTTTGCGTGAAGTTCCAGAAAGAGATGGAAGGACTGGACGAAGTCCCGTTCGAAGGCCATCCCCTCGGTCAGAAGATCTACGACAACGTCTCCAAAGAGGCCTGGAAGATGTGGGTGGAGCACATGAAGATGCTCATGAACGAGTACCGCCTCAACCTCGGCACCTCCCAGGCCCAGGAGTTCCTCCTCGAACAGATGGACAAGTATTTCTTCGGCGAGGGCGCGCAACTCCCGCCCGATTTCGTCGCGCCTAAAGCGAAGGGCTAAACGTCTCGAGCGCCGTCGCAATGTGGAATCGCAGTTCCGCATGCGACCGCCGCAAGGCCAGTTCCACCGCCTCGGCACTCTCGCCCCGCGCGAAAATGAATCCCAGATAGCTGGACCCTTCCGGAAGCGGCACGAGCATCTGTCCCTCCGTGGCCGTAATCGTCACGTCCTCGATATCGTCCACCGCCAACGCGCGCTCTAATCCGTCTACTCCGTGATAAATTCCGCCCTTGCCCGGGATCGGTATCATCATCACCCCCGACGCCGGACCGTCCACCTCCGCCATCCACACATTCCCGCCCAGTGCGTGCACCAGGATCATCTCTTCCAGCGGAATTCCGTCCGCCAGCCGGAGAGCGCGCGCACACAGGCCGCCGATGGGCCGGGCGTGCACCTCCAGAATCCACGCGCCTTCCTGGTTGTAGCGCAGTTCCGCGTGTACTGGCCCGTGGCGCAGCCCAACCGCCGCCGCTGCCTGCGCTGTCGTCTCGATCAGCGCTGCCTGGACGTCTGCCGCCTCGCGCGAGGGTGTCACGTAGATTGTCTCTTCGAAAAACGGGCCCTCCATCGGATCCGGCTTATCGAAAATCGCGATCGGCTGCAGCTTCCCGCCGGTGACCATTCCTTCCACCGCGAACTCTCGTCCCGGAATGTAGCCCTCCACCTGTAACTCGCGCTCGCCCATCTTCGCGATCCGCCGGAACGCCGCCCGAACTCGGCCGGATCGTCGGCGCGGATCACGCCGCGGCTGGCCGAAAGCCCCAGCGGCTTTAGCACGCAAGGAAACGGCGCGCGCGCTGCCAGTTCCGCAGCATCGTCCCGCAGGCTGGCACGAAAGTAGGGGGGACGCGCATCCCCGCTGCCCGGAACAGCTCGCGCGAGATGTGCTTATCGTGGCAGGCGCGGGCCGCCGCCTCGGGATGGAACGGCACACCCAGCAACTCCGCCGCCGCTGCCGCCAGCACCGCCGGACGATCTCCCACCGCCGCCACGCCGTCCACCCGCAATCCGCGGATCGCCTTCAGCGACTCTTCAATCTGATCGAACTTCACCGCGATCGCACGATCGCCCCACGGGTCTTCAAGAATGTGGCAGCGGTCCGTCGCCAGGGTGACATCCACTCCCAAACGCCGCGCCGCATCGGCGAAGACACGGATCTGGTACCCCGTCGTCGCCGCAAACAGCAGTAAATGTTTCGCCACTGATTTTATTGTAGTGGGCAAAAGAAAGGGGGCCGCGTCACCGGCCCCCATTGTTGCCAGCCTAAGGGCAACAACTCTCTCTTGCTTTAAAGCTGCAGCGGGCCCCCCGCGCCATTAGGGAAGCGGCCGAAGCTTAGGTTAAATACAGGATAAATCTCTCTTAACGAATAAGACATACAGGGAAGATCGTATTCTGGCGCATCCCGCGGACGGTAAAATGAGGGAATGGCTGCCGGTTGGAGTAAGCGCGCCGTTTTGCGGGCCGGATATGGCGCCGTCATCGCGGTTCTGGTGTTGTCCACCGTGGAAGCCTACCGCATTCAGGTTGGCGTCTCGCGGCAGCACCTGGAGATCTACCGGCACTTTGTCGAGCAGGAGGAGGCGCTCACCACGCTGCGCCGCAATCTCTGGCTGGCCGGCAATTACGTGCGCGATTTCTTCATCCAGAATACGCCCGAACAGGGTGCCGCGCTGGTGGCCCAACTGCAAAAACTCGAACAGGACAACGAAAGCGCATTTCGGATCCTCGAACGCGCGCCCAGCCACCGTGCTCAGGTACCGGCCCTTCGCAAAAGCCTCGGCGAATTCTGGACCATCGGGAAGCAGCTTCCGCAGACCATGCTCCACGCCGGCAACGACGCTGAGATCGCATTTCTCGAGCGTGAGGTGGTGCCGCGCCGCGGCGAACTCTACAACGCGCTCCGCGAAGTCACCGCCGCCGACCAGCGCATGCTGGAAAACAGCGAAGGAGAATTCGCCGGCACTCGCAGGCACGCAGCAGAGCGCCTTCTGCTGATGCTTGGCCTAGGCGTCCTGCTCAGCGTCCTCGTAACCCGCATCAGCCTCCGGCATGCCGACAACCTCGAACGCGAGGCCGACCGCCACTTCGCCGCCGTGGCGCAGGCGAAACAGGAGCTGCAACAGCTCTCCGCCCGCCTGTTGGAAATCGAAGAGGAGGGCCGCCGCCGTCTCTCTCGCGAATTGCACGACGAGATCGGCCAGAGCCTCGCCCTGTTGCAGATCGAGATCTCCCATGCCCAGGCGCTCCTCGCCGGCCCGCACGCCGAACTGCGCGACCGCCTGGCCCGCGCCCGCTCCCTTGCCGAACGCATCGTGCAAAGCATCCGCAACATTTCCGGACTCCTGCGCCCCGCTCTGCTCGATGACCTCGGCCTCGTTCCCGCGCTCCAGTTCCAGTTGGAAGACTTTCTCCGCCGCAGCGGCATCGAATGCGAATTCACCGAGGACGGCGTCGAAGACCACCTCCCCGATGCCGTCAAGACCTGCGTTTACCGCGTCGTGCAGGAGGCCCTGCACAACTGCGAGAAGCACTCCGGCGCGCGCAAAGTACGCGTCACCGTGCGCCAGCTCGACGATTGCCTGCTGGCGGAGGTGGAGGACAACGGCCGCGGCTTTGCCTCCAACGCGCAGCGCTCCACCGGACTGGGCCTCCTCGGCATGCGCGAACGCACCGCCAACGCCGGAGGCAGCCTGATGGTCGATTCCGCGCCCGGCCAGGGAACCCGCATCGCCCTGCGCATCCCGCTCGTGCGGTCGAAAACCGAGGTGATTGCATAGTGTCCACCCGCATCCTGCTGGCCGACGACCATACCCTCATGCGCCAGGGCCTCCGCCAGATTCTGGAGAATCATGCCGATTTCGACATCGTCAACGAATCCAGTTCCGGCATCGAAGCCGTCGAAGCGGCCCGCCTGCTGAAACCCGACGTAGCCATTGTCGACGTGGGCATGAAAGAGTTGAACGGCATCGAAGCCACCGCCCAGATTCTCAAGCACTCGCCCCACACCGCCGTGCTCATACTCAGCATGTACGACGACGAGCGCTACGTCCTGCGCGCCGTCAAGGCCGGAGCCCGCGGCTATGTCCTGAAGAATTCGGCCGGTGAAGAGCTGATTCAGGCGATTCACGCCGTGCAGCGCGGCATGGCTTTCTTCAGCCCCGCCGTGGCCCGCATCTTCCAGGATGGCGTCGCCCGTTTACAGGATGCCCGTGCCGTTTCCGACCGTTTCGAATCCCTCACCGGCCGCGAGCGCCAGGTCTACCAGCTCCTCGCGGAGGGCAACAGCAACAAGGACATCGCGAACCGCCTCAACCTGAGTCTGCACACCGTGGAAACCCATCGCTGGCGCATCATGGAGAAACTGGACCTGCACAGCACCGCGGAGTTGGTCTTAAGCGCCGTGCGCCGGGGTCTCGTAACCTAATCGTGCTGGTGCGGATGTTCGTGATCGTGATCGTGAGGCACGTTCACCGGGATCGCGCAGCCGTTTTCCGAAATCGCGCAGCTCATGTGCTCGAACTGCACGGTGGTATGTGCGATGCCGAACCGCTTATCCAGTACCGCGTTGACGCTGCGCAAAATCGTATCGCTCTCCGAAGGCGGCACGTCCTCGATCAGTACGTGGCAGCTCAACGCATGCGTGCTCGAGCCCAGGCTCCAGATGTGCAAGTCGTGCACTCCCAGTACCCCCTCCACCGTGCCCATCGCCTGCGCCACATCCGCCAGGTGTATGCCGCGCGGCAGGCCTTCCAGCAGTATATTTAGCGATTCCCGTATGATGTCCCACGCCGTCCAGACAATCAACAGCGCGATCAGAATCGAAAGGATCGGGTCCACCTGCACCCATCCGGTATAGCGGATCACCACGGCTCCTGCGATAATCGCGATCGAGCCCAGCGCGTCGCCCAGCATATGCACGAAGGCGCTGCGAATATTGATATCGTTGCGGCTGGCCGCCTTCAAGGCCAGCATGATGCAGCCGTTTAACGCCAGTCCCAGCGCCGATACCACCACCATGATGGTTTCGTTCACCGGCTCCGGCGCGCGCAGCCGCAGCACCGCCTCATAAAGGATCCAGACCGAGAGTGCCACCAGTGTCAGCGCGTTGACGAACGCCGAGAGCACGCTCGCCCGGTGATAGCCGTACGTTTTGACCTCGTCCGCCGGCTTGGATTGCAGGTAGAAGCCCGCCCACGCAAGACCCAGCGCCAGTGCGTCGGTGAAATTGTGGCCTGCATCGGAAAGCAGCGCCAGGGAATGCGCCTGCAGGCCGGCAAACAACTCCACCAGCACAAACGCGGAAGTCGCCACCAGCGACCACCGGAGAATACTTCCGGTAGCGTGGGCGTGCCCGTGACTGTGTCCGTGGGAATGCACCCTTACTCTCAGTGTACAGCGCTCCTTATAGTCCCTGGTAGAAGATGCCGGCCGGCGCGGCGATAATGTTTATGTGCGCAAGCGAGTTCTCCTGCAGGTTCTGCAAGGAACGGCGGATGCAAACATCCGATTCGAAGATCTGCGTTTCCTACTGGGCGCACCTGGATTCGCGGAGCGCATCAGAGGCGATCATCACATCTTTTCCAGATCCGGCGTAGCCGAGATCCTGAATCTGCAGCCCCGGGGTTCTCTGGCGAAGCCCTACCAGGTGAAGCAGGTTCGCTCTGTGATCGTCCGGTATAAACTAGCAGGAGGGGCCGAATGACTAAATACGAGATCATCCTATACTGGAGCGTTGACGATGAAGCGTTCATCGCAGAGGTTCCTGAGTTGCCCGGTTGTGCGGCTGACGGTCCCACTCGGCAGGAAGCGCTGGCAAATGCCGAAACCGTGATTCAGGAGTGGATCGAAACTGCTCGGGAGTTGGGACGGCCTATACCTGAGCCGAAAGGTCGACTCTTATTGGCGTGATGCCCTCTAAACGCGTCACAGCAAGACTGATTTAGAACCATCGCCAGAGTTACCCGAAGCATCAGTGTACAGCGCTCAGCCGCGCAAAATATCCATCGCCTCGTCTACCCCAACCGAGCGATGGACCACCGCCATCAGGGCCTGCGTCATCTGCCGCGGCCTCGGGTGCTGGATGATATTCCGCCCATATACGATCCCGCTCGCACCCTGCCGCAAAAACTCCAGCGTCCGCTCGAAGACCAGTTCTTCCGGCATCCGCCCACCGCCGCGTGCCAGCACCGGCCGCCCCCCGGCAGCTTCCACCAGGCGATGAAACTCTCCGGCATCCGACGGAGGATCGCACTTGATCAGGTCCGCCCCCAATTCCGCTGCCTGCCGCACCAGAGCCGCGATGCGGCCGCAATGCCCGGAGCTTTGGTAGTCTCCGCGCTGACCCGGTTCCAACACCAGGGGCTCCACCATCAACGGCATCGCGTACCGCTCGCACTCGGCCTTCACCGCGGCGATGTTCGCCAGGCACTGCCGGTATAGCTCCGTCTTGTCGACTGCATGAAACAGGTTCAGCACGATGGCGGCGGCATCGGCGCGCATCGCATGCTCCACCAGGCTGCCCAACGGCAGACAGAAGAGTTGCTCCGGCAAAGATGGCCCGTAAACGTTGGCGACATCACCGCGCAACACCAGCGCCGGCTTGTCCTTGCCGGCGATACCCGTCAGCCAGCGCGTCTGTCCCACACCCAATTGAATCGCGTCCGGACCTGCCTTCACCGCGGTCGCCACGGCCTCCGGCAGATTCTCGATCCCTGCCAGAAACTCCGCATTGTGGAAGACCCCGTGATCGATCGCCAGGTCGAAACATCTGTGGTCCGCCGCAAACAAGCGGTTCAACCGCGCATTGGAAAACATACCTACATCATTTCAGAAAATGATTCGGCCGCCTATCAAAGCGGATGACTGCCGGCAACTCCCAAAGAGCCATCGGCGTTCACCCGCGTTGATCGGCGGCCTGATTTGTCTTCCTTAGAATTTCGCCAACTCCGCGGCCAGCGCGTCTGGGCCGCGCCTGCGGTAGATGTCCGTCAATCGCTGCTCTTCGGCGGAGGCCGGAAGCACTTTCAACAGAAGCGAATTGTCCAGATTCTGCCGGTTGGGCACCCACACCTTGCCATCGGCGAATTCCACCTGATTGACGAAGCCCACCATCTTCTGCACGTTCACCGGCTGGCCTTTGGCGGAGAAGTTGAGCGTCGTCTCCTGCAACAGGCGGGCACTGTGCCCGGGCGGCAGGACGAGGTCGGCATCGGCCGATGGCAGCGATCCCGCCATATACTGTCTCCCGGACGGATCGCTCACAATCCAGCCCATCTCCACATACTTCACCGGCCGGTTGCTCTTGTTGCGCACTTCGATCCGCGGCGCCCGCGCTTCATTGCCGGAAATTCGCGCCGAGCCTTTCATCGGTTCTACGGGGGAATCCGGGAATTGCAGGAACGCGAATTCCTCGTCGTGTTCGGGACCCGTCGCGGCGCCGGTCACCGCTCGGCCGTTGCGCTTCACACTTACGGCGAGTTGCGACACGTCGCTCTGCCGAGCCATGCTCTCCAGCATTTCGCGCTTCAACCCGGCCATTCCCTCGTGCGCCAGCACATGCTTGAAATATTCCCGGTCGCGCTGCGCTTCCATCTCGCAGGCCGTCATCGTGCGCCGCGAATTGAGGCGGTCGGGACCGAAGAAGCTCAGGTCCTGGAACAGCACGCCATCCAGGTCCACCTGCACCAGCGGTCCACCAGTGACCTGCGACGGACGCATCAACTGCATGTCGATCCGCACCTGGAAAGCTTCGCCCGGTCCCACGTTGAGGCTCGGATAGGTAACCGAGCCTTTTCCGCCGAGCGTCACTTCCTGAGCTACCACGCGCAGCGTGACCCCGTGTATCCGGCGCGACCCGGTATTGAAGAGCGTTGCCGCCATATGCAGATCGAGCGCCAGTGCCGCACCGCGTGCCGTCGCGCGGGAATCGCCTACTGTGAAGGATCTCACCGAAAGCGGCGCGTTGTCAGGCAAATTGACGTTGACCGCGCCCTGCGGAATCGCCGCGTCCTGTGCCGCCAGATTCATGGCGCCCAGGAACACGCATGCTGCCATCAGTGCATTCACATTACTCGACATATACTTTCGTCATCGTCACGTTCCCGGTCTCCGGGTCCGTATAACGCGCTCCTAGTGTTCCCTGCGCTCCTACCGTGTACGTCACGCTGCTCGCGCCTGAGTGCATCAGCCCGAAAGCCGTGTCTCCGGCGCGCCGCTGAATCCCGTTCGCTGTGGCCTGTACCATCGGCTCGGCCGATCTGGGCATCCTCGGCGCCGGCCCTTCCAGCATCACGCCCGTCGCCATCAGCGCCAGCACGCTAGCCACTGCCAGAGTTGCTCGCGCTCCGGTGAACAACGGGGAATCGCGCAGGGGCCGGTCGCTGAAGCGTACACATTCCCCAGCTGCCAGCCCCAGGCGTATATTCGCGCGCATCTCTCCCGCGATGCGATTCCACGGCACTTCGGGCATCTGGCTCAACTCCGGCAGTTCCTCGCGGAGTTCGCTGAATGCGGCAACTTCCGCGCTGCATTCCTCGCAAACCGCCACGTGGCGCGCCGTCCTCCACCGCGCCATCCAGCCCAGATCGCCGCCGGCGTGCAATGCCAAAATTTCCTGACTCGGGTGTTTCATTGGACTACCGCTTCCTTCTCTCCATGTAACGCCGCAGTTTCGTGCGCGCGTTAGCTATGTGCGAGCGTACCGTGGCCTTGGAACAATTCAGAATGCTCGCCACCTCCTCCGCCGGCAAGCCCTCCACGTCCCGCAATAATAATGCCTGCCGCTCCCGCGGACTCAACAGGCGCAACCCGTCTTCCAGGTATTCCCGATGCTCACCGCGCAGCAGCTCCTGTTCCGGACTCTCCGTCTGACTCTCCGGCGCCTCGTCGATCTCACAGAACGTCGCGCGGGAATTGCGCCGGAGAAAGTCGATCGCCGTGTTGGTGGCGATTCTCGACAGCCAGTGAGCGGCCTTCTGTTCGTCTTTTAACTGTTCCTGGTGCTGCAGCGCTTTAATGAACGTTTCCTGAGTGAGATCCTGAGCATCCGCGACATTGTCCACAATCCGGTAGATCTGCACGAAGATCCGCCGTAAGTGTTCAGAAACAAATCGGTTTTGCCGGTCGACCGCTTCCAGGCCGGGCTCCACGACGTCGCTCATCTGTCTACAAACGGCGGTTCCCACTAGCTTCCTACCAAACATGACGTCAAAAGCCGGAAAGCGTGGATAGGAAAGCGGATGATCCGCGTTATTGTCATTTTACCCCGCCTCATGCCGAATTTCGCTTCAGCACCCCACCCCCGAGGTGCTTTCGGTTAAGCTGGGGTGTTCAGGAAAGTGAAGCACTATGCAGCTCGCAGAAAGAATGTCCCGCATCGGCGTTGAATCGGCTTTCGACGTCCTGGTGCGCGCCCGTGCGCTGGAAGCGCAAGGTCGCAGCGTCATCCACCTCGAAATCGGCGAGCCCGATTTCCCCACTCCGCCGCATGTCGTCGAAGCCGCCAAACAGGCGCTAGACGAAGGCTGGACTCATTATGGACCCACCCAGGGCCAGCCCGAATTGCGCGAGGCCATCGCCGCACACATCTCCCGGACCCGCGGCATTTCCGTCGGACCGCAGCACGTCTCGGTCGTACCCGGCGGCAAGCCAGTCATCTTCTTCCCCATGCTCGCGCTGCTCGAGCCTGGCGACGAAGTCATCTATCCCGACCCGGGATTTCCCATCTACGAATCGATGATCCGGTTCACCGGCGCCACCCCCGTGCCGCTGCCGCTGGAAGAGAGCCGCGGCTTTTCCTTCGACCTGAACCGCTTCGAGCACCTGCTAACCGACCGCACCAAAATGGTGGTGCTGAACTCACCGCAAAATCCCACCGGCGGAGTCATCCCGAGCGAAGACCTCAAAGCCATTGCGGACCTGCTCCGCGAACGCGACGTGGTCGTCCTGAGCGACGAAATCTACTCCGAGATCTTTTATGGAGAGCCGCCGGCGTCCATCACACAATTTCCGGGCATGCTCGAAAAGACCATCATCCTGGACGGCTTCTCCAAAACTTACGCCATGACCGGCTGGCGCATGGGCTACGGCGTCATGCCGGAGTGGCTCGTCGACGCGGTCAACAAGTTGATGGTGAACTCCAATTCCTGCACCGCCAGCTTCACCCAGCGCGCCGGCATCGCCGCGCTCAAGGGACCCAGGGATTGCATGGACGCCATGGTCGCCGAGTTCCGCCGCCGCCGCGACATCATCGTCGCCGGCCTCAACCAGATTCCCGGCTTCCGCTGCCCCCTGCCGGGCGGCGCCTTCTACGCTTTCCCCAATATCACCGGCACCGGCATGACCTCCCGCGAACTCGCCGATTTTCTGCTCTACGAAGCCGGAGTTGCCGGACTCAACGGAGCCTCCTTCGGCGCACACGGCGACGGCTACATCCGCTTCAGCTACGCCAATTCCCAGGCGAACCTGATCGAGGCGGTGAACCGAATCCAAAAAGTATCCGCCCACTGGCAAGCCGCCGTCGCCACGCGCTAGCGCAATCTACTCACTCTCGCGGGGACCGCTGCTTCCTCAGCTGTCTCGGCGCTCGTTCTTGCCCTTTTCTTCCTTCGCGTCCTTTACTCCGCGCCTCCGCGACTCCGCGTCAAAGTCACACTCTCGAAGCCTACCCACACCCCGCCCCTAATTCAACGTAGCCGTCGCCGCAGCCGACTGCCCGATCTTATTCGCCAGTGTTACCGTCACCGAAACCACCGCCTGCGTGCTCCCCGTCAACGTGAACTGCTGCGTATACGTGAACTGGCTGCCCGTAGCCGTAGCCCCCGCACTATTGAAATATTGCGCGAAGGTGGCGTCCAGCGGTACCGTCAGCGTCGTAGTTTGCAGATTCGCTCCCGTACCCGCCGTGAACTGGAACACCGCCTGCGTCATCTCCCGATCAGTGACGTACCCGTTCATCGTCACCGTGAACCCGGTGGCATTGCGCACCGCCGTCAGGCTGCCGCTGATGATCACCGGCGCTCCCGCCGCGATTCTCGTAGTAGTGCGCGGCGCCGGCGAAGGCGTAACATCCTGCCCGCTCGCCTGCATCTGCGCCGTGATTGTGATCACGCCGGCCACCGTGCCGGTCTGCACGCCGACATCGGTGACGCCGTTGGTCGCTCCCGCCGGCACCGTGATGCGCGTCGTACGGCCGCCTGTGGAGAATACAACCGTCGGATCGTCAGCGCCGCTATCGGGCGTAAACGTCAGGGTGAGAGTGACCAACACATCCACCGGGAAGGTGTTGCCCAGGGAGACCCCCACACGGAGCTGCTGCAGCGCGCCGGAAGTAGGGGAAATGCCGCCGAAGCTCAATGGCGGTGTAGCCGGCAGCACGAAGCTCACGCCAAAGCTCTTCGAGGTGCTGGCGCCACCCTTATCCTTCACCGTCACCACGATAGTCGCCGGACCTGCCGCTGTCGTCGCACCCGTGATCGCACCCCCCGCGGAGATGCTCAGCCCGTCCGGCAGCCCGGTCGCTGAGAAAGTCAGCGGAGCGATACCGCCCGACGCGCCGACGGACGCGGAGTACGGCGTCCCCACCGTGCCGTTGGGCAGGCTGGCCGTCGTGATGATCAGCGGCGCGGCCACTACGTTCACGCTGAAAGTCTTCGTCTGCGGAGTGCTGCCCGGGGCCGAGTCCTTCACCGTGACCGTCACCGTGAAGGTACCCGTCGTCTTGGGCGTACCCGAGATCACCGGACCATTGGCCGTCACTCCGTCCGGCAGGCCGGTCACCGTCCAGCTGTAGGGCGGCACTCCCCCAGAAGCGGAGAGCGTGGCCGTGTAGCCGGTATCCAGCACACCATCAGGGAGTGAGACGGTAAGGATCTTCACGTCGGGCGGGGCAATCGCGATGCCGAAACCGTTGCTTCCCGAAATCCCTTTGGAATCGGTGGCGCTGGCGTTAAACGTGAACTGGCCCGCGGTGGTGGGAGTGCCGGTGATCGCTCCGCTCGTGGAGAGCGCGAGACCATCCGGCAGCCCCGTACCCGAAAAACTGTACGGACCCGTTCCGCCGGATGCCGAAAGCTGGCCCACGTACGGCACGCCCACTTTGCCGTCGCCTACCGTGCCGCCAACCGTAATCCCGGACGTCCCCGGAGGAACCACAACCAGCGAGAAGCCCTTGGTGATCACACCGCCCGCACTGTCCGCCAGTACGATGCTGAAACCAAAGGTGCCCACGGTGGTGGGGGTACCGGAGAGGGTGTCTTTCGCGAAGCTCGTACCGGGCGGCAGGCCTCCGCCGGGGTTGAAGCGGTACGGAGGCACTCCGCCCGTCCCGCCGAAAGTGATCGAGATGGGGCTACCCACCGGCACGTTGCCCCCCGGTCCTCCCGTGATATCCAGCGGCGCCGCCAGGATGATAATCGTGAAGCCACCCGACCCGCTCGCGCCTTCGGAGTCCGTGGCCACCGCCGAGAAGGGAAACGACCCCGGAGTCTTCGGCGTTCCGGAAACCCCGCCGCCCGGCGAGAGCGTCAGGCCGTCCGGCAAGCTTCCTCCTCCCAGCGAAATAGTGAATGATCCGCTGCCGCCGTGGGCCACGATCGAGCCCGAATAGGACGACCCGGCCGTACCCTGCGGCAGGTTGCCGGTCAGCGTAATCGCCACCGGAGGCGCGTTCACCGCCAGCGGGAACTGCGCCGTCACACTCGTCCTGGCCGCGTCTTGCAGCACCACCGTGACGCTAAACGTTCCGCTCGCCTGCAGCACGCCCGAAAGTACTCCGGTCGCCGTATTGAACGTGAGCCCCTGCGGGAAGCCGCTGGCCGACCACGTATAAGGTAGCGTTCCCCCTTTGCCTGTGAAAGTCACTGCATAGTTCGAGCCCTTGGTGCCTGTAGGCAACGATGTCGTGGTGATCTGTAGCGACCCGTTGACACTGAACAGCGCGGCCGCCGATGCGCTGCCCCCCGGATTGGTGACTACAATCGATGCCGTCTTGATGCTGGCGACCAGCGCAGCGGGCACACTCGCGGTGAGTAATGTGGCGCTGCCGAAGGTGGTAGTCAACGCGCCTCCATCGAACGAAACCTGCGCCCCGGACACAAAACTTGAGCCGCTCACCGACAGGGTGAAAGTTGGCGAACCGGCAGGTACGGAACCTGGCGAAAGGCCGCTGATGGCAGGCCGCAGCACACTGAAGGGCAGCGTATTGGTGACTGCCCCGCCCGGATTCGTGACCTGTACGTTGGCCACGCCGGCGCCCACCAGCAGATTCGCCGGCACGGTCGCCGTGAGCGCGCTGGAGCTGCCGAAATTCGTGGACAACGGCGTCGAATTCCACGAGACCTGCGCTCCCGACAGGAAGTTCGTACCCGCCAGGGACAGCGTGAAACCCGGTGAGCCCGCCGCAATCGATGCGGGCGACAGGCTGACCAGTGTCGGGGTGGGATTTCCAATCGTGAATATCGCGATGTTGGACAACGTACCGCCCGGATTCAACACCTGTACGTTTGCCTGTCCTGCCGTGGTGAGGAGGCTGGCGGGCACCGTGGCGGTCAGTGTGGTCGCGGTGACAGCCGTGGGCGCCAGTGTGGTTCCGCGGAACACCAACTGCGACCCCGCCAGGTAGTTGCTGCCCGTGACCGTCAACGCAAAGGCCGGGGCGCCCACTGCGGCCGAACTGCTCGAAAGCGTCGAGATTACGGGCGCCAGCACTGAGAAAACCGCAATGTTAGAGCCCGGGCCGCTCGGGTTGAAGACCTGCACATTGTAGGTCGCCGGTGAGATCAGCATGCTCGCCGGCACGGTGATCGTGAGCGTGCCCGTATTGATGAATGTGGTGGGGAAGGCCACGCCATTCAGGAAAACAGTGCTGCCGCCTCCCGAAATATCGTTGGGCCGGCGCAGCGCGGCAGCGGCGGCGGAAGCCGAAGGAGGCGGACCGCTGGCCACGAAGTTGGCGCCAATCACCGTGAGTGTGGTGGTGTTGGAACCGGCAGGCACCGATGGCGGCGAAAGGGCCGAGATCACCGGCCCCAGCACATTGAACGGAAGCTGGTTGGAAGTCGCGCTGCTTGGCTGCACGACCGAGATCGCCGCACTGGCGATGCTCCCGAGAAAGTAGCTGGGTATGGATGCGATCAACTGCGTAGAGTCTACGAACGTGGTATTCAGCGTGGAGGTCTGCCCGTTCACGGTCCACTGCACCTGGCTGCCGGGTATCGTCTGCTCGCCTGCCGTCGCCTGATCCACGAAGTTGCTTCCAATCACGACAATGCTCACGTCGGCAGAGCCCACACCGGCGGAGTTCGGCGACACCGACGTCAGTTTTGGAATGTCCACGATTTCCAGCGTGGCGCTGCCCTGTACCTCATTGCCCCAGAAGTCCGAAGCGAAAGTCTGGAAATTGAAGACACCGGTCTGTAATGGCGTGCCGGCAACCGCAATGCCGCTGAGATTCAAGCCGGGAGGGATCCCCGTGGTCGTCGCCACTTGGAACGGAGCGCTTCCGCCGCTGATCAGGTTCGCGCTGTACGGCACCGTCAGGGTGCCTGCCGGCAGCGTCGGCTGAACCACTGCCAGGGGAGGGTTGATCAGAAAAGTGGTGGCACTACTGCCGCCCTGTTCCAGCACCGTAATTTGCACCGTCACCGGGCTGGACACAGGCGTCTGGAACAATGAGTTCGGGATCGGGAGGATGACCTGGGTGGGAGTGACCGTTGCGGCGGCCGCCGTAAACACCGTCGTGAAGTTGGTCGACGGGTTGTACCATTTGGTGTTCACGAATGCGTTCGGATTGAACGTGCCGTTGATATAGAGGTTGAAACCACCTCCCTGCAGCGTCATTCCACTGGTGATGCCGCCAACGTTCGTGGGTTGACCGCCAACAAATGACGCCTGAATTGTTGTGATCGTGGGCGTCTGACCCCAACACGGCGACACTGCCACCGCTGCCACCAGCAAGATCTGTGTTGCCGACAACCCACGCATAGGAGCCCTCCGAGTTTCCTATTATTGCTTGAAATTGGTGGGAAACAAAGATTTTGCGAGAGTTTATCCGTAGTCCGTGGCGATTAGTCAGCCTAGCGTCACAATCGTCGCGCCCCAACCGCCCGCTTCGGCCGGCGCGTCACCGAACTCGATCACAAAAGGCGCGTGGGAAAGTACCTCACGAACCGTCTCGCGCTGCACGCCAATACCGCGCCCGTGAATGATGCGTAGCGCCCGGTAGCCCATCCGGTGCGCTTCGATGAGGTATTCTTCCACCACCGCGCGAACATCCCTTGGCGGGATTGTGTGCAGGTCGAACACATCCGTGATGGGAATTCGGACGGGCTCGCTGTCCTCTGTGTGCATGATCCCCTAAATGAAATGCCCGGCCCCGCAAACGGGACCGGGCACCGAAACTACGCAATTACCGCTACTGCGCGCACCTGACGTTAAGCGATCTGAGTTAAGCCACCTGGCGAGACCTGGACTGACTCATGATCGCTTCCATCTGATCTTTCAAGCGGAGTTTCAATTTCTTGAGCCGTACTTCCTCAAGTTGCTCCTCGTCGGTCAGATGAGGAAGCGATTCCAACTCGTCCAGCTTGTGGGCGAACTCTGAGTGCTGGCTGGCGAGCCCGCGATACTCCTCATTGTTAGCCATCAGATGCGCTTTCAACTCTTCCAGTTCGATCCGTTCCATATTGGGCAATTCCTCCCAGTGAGGTTGCCGCGCCGAGTCGGATGATTCGGAAAGGCTCGGTGGGTAATCTCTCGTTTTCATTACGACGGCATCACCCGTCTAAGGCCACCTTAACATGAATGAAACTTCATGACAATAGCCGATTCGGCAGGGCTGTCGTAGTATCCGACACGGCGGCTAAGTTCCTTAAAACCCAATGACTTATAGAACTGGATCGCAGCCCCGTTCGACTCGCGAACCTCTAGAAAAATGCTGCCGGAAAAATTCTGCATCGCCCTTTCGAACAACGCGCGAGCCACTCCTTTTCTCCGGAAATCCGGCCGCACCGCCACGTTGAGAATCTCCCGTTCGTCCTCCGCCACACTACGCGCCACCAGGAATCCGACCACGCGATTTTCTGCAACCGCTACCAGAAAATCCTGCTCCAGGTAGTCCGCCACCTTCCACCCGGCAGCGCCTGGACTGGCCTCCTGAATTGCCGCCACCGCCTCCAGATCGCCCGCACCGCCCTGGCGGATGATCAACTGTGGTGGTTCACCCCTCTTATCTGCGTTCATCTGTGTTCATCTGTGGCCAACAATATTTTTCAGGAATACTGTCATATTGTGACTATGCACGCGTGGCTGCCGTTACTCTTCTTCCTCGCCCAACCCTTCTGGGAGACCAAACCGCCCGAAAAATGGACCGACGCCGAAATTCAGGCCGTTCGCACCGAAAGCCCGTGGGCGCAGCAAACCGCCGAAACGCCGCAGGTCGTCGTCTACCTGGCCACCGCCGCGCCCATCGAGCACGCGGAAGCTGAACTGCGCCTGCGCCTCAAAAAGAATCCCCATCCCATGCCGGAACCCGATCCCGACTATGTGGAATACCTCAACGCTCACCGCGCGGAGAATTTCGTCCTCGCCATCACCTACCCGACCCTCTCGGGACTAAGCGATGCCGTCGAGAACAAGAGGATGGAAGCCGAATCCGTCATGCGCATCGGCAAGAAGAGCTACGGCATCGTCGGACACTTTCCGCCTACGCCGTCCGATCCGGTCCTGCGCCTGATCTTTCCGCGAGCCGTTCAGCCCACCGACAAAACGGTGCTCTTCCGCCTCTACCTCGGGGGCCTCAAATTCCCCGAACGCGAGGTCGAATTCCGAGTCAAAGACCTTACCTACCAGGGCAAGCTCGAGATGTAATCAATCCCAGCTCAGAATCACTTTGCCGGAGTTCCCCGAGCTCATTGCCTCGAAGCCCTTTTCGAACTCCGTATAATGATAGCGGTGCGTAATCACCGGCGAGATGTCGAGCCCGGATTGCAGCATCACGCTCATCTTGTACCAGGTCTCGTACATCTCCCGGCCGTAAATCCCCTTGATGGTGAGCATGTTGAAAATCACCGTGCGCCAGTCGATCGACATCTCCTCGCTCGGGATTCCCAGCATCGCGATCCGCGCCCCGTGACTCATATTCGCCAGCATGTCGCGGAACCCGGCAGGGCTGCCCGACATTTCCAGGCCGACATCGAATCCTTCCGTCATGCCGAGCCGCTTCTGCACATCCGCCAACTTCTGTTCTCGCACGTTCACCGCCAGCGTGACCCCAAGCTTCTCGGCCAGCGCCAGGCGGTACGGATTGAGGTCCGTAATCACCGTGAACCGCGCCCCCGCGTGCCGCGCCACCGCGGCGGCCATAATCCCGATCGGGCCCGCTCCCGTCACCAGCACGTCTTCGCCCAGCACCGGAAAGGAGAGCGCGGTATGCACCGCGTTCCCAAAGGGATCGAAGATCGCCGCCACGTCGAGATCGATTCCCTCGTGGTGACGCCAGATGTTAGTCATCGGCAGCGCGATGTATTCGGCGAACGCGCCCGGGCGGTTCACTCCTACGCCCATCGTGTGCGCGCACAGGTGGCGCCGTCCGGCGAAACAGTTGCGGCAGCGCCCGCAAACTACGTGACCTTCCCCGCTGACAATATCGCCCGGGAAAAAATCCGCCACATTGCTGCCCACCGCTTCAATCCGCCCTACAAACTCGTGGCCGATCGCCATCGGCACCGGAATCGTCTTTTGCGCCCACTCGTCCCACTTGTAGATGTGGACATCGGTGCCGCAGATGCCCGTCTTCAGCACCCGGATCAGAACGTCGTTAATGCCGATCTCCGGGGTGGCGATATCTTCCAGCCACAGGCCGGGCTCGCGGGAGCTTTTGACCAGAGCTTTCATTTTCGTGGCCTATTTCCTGCACACCGCGGTCAGGAAGCGCTCATCCGGACTGCCGAATTCCTGAATAATCTCCAGCCCGCCGTGATCGTGCAGCAGCCACCGGAAGGCCTCCGGCGTGTATGAGTACTGGAAGTTCATCCCGATGCGTTCGCCGCGTTCCAGTTGAATCTCTTCGCCGGACACCGTCGCCGAAAGATCGCGCGCCGCCCGGAAGTAGCGCGTAATCAGGTGCAGTCCTTCGTGGCGCGAATCCGTCTTCTGGTCGAAGCGAATCTCGCCGTCCGAATTCGAGATGCCCACCGACGCCAGCAGCGCCGAGAGAAACTTGCGGGCCGCCGGATTGTCGCGGCGCGGCATCGTCTTCTCCGCATCGTGGATCTCACCGTCGATGATCAACCGGTCGCCCGGCTTCATGCACTGCGCCACGTAGCGAATCTCCGCCAGCGGATCGAACGAGCCCATCGTATTTCCCGAGAGGATAAACAGGCGCGGCGGCTCCGCCGCATCGGCTGCGTAAATCAGGTGTACCGGGCTCGAGATATCCGCCTTAATTCCAGTGGTATCGATATCTTCGTCGTCGGCCCCCGCGCAGGCCATTTCCAGCATCGTCTGGCTGGCGTCCACCGGAAAATATTGGCAGGTCGCCCCGGCATCCTTCAGCGCGCCCATCAGCAGGCGGTCCCGCGCGCCGTTGCCCGACCCGAAGCTGATCACCGGCACCCGCCCGCCAAAATGTTTGACGATCTCCGGAGCCGTCGCCGCAATTGCCTTCCACGTCTCCCACAGGCCGCCATAGAGTTCCGCGTGCTCGCCCAGCGCTGCCCATTCCGCTGCCGAACGCGTGAACCAGAAGAAGAATTTCTCGGGCAGATCGCGAGCTTCAATTGCCTCCGCGAATTCTTGGGCGATATCCGCTTCGGTGAGGACCACTTCAACTTTCATATTTGGGACTCGAACCTCTATTATCGCTTCAGAAACCCATGATCTGCATGCCGGCGTCCACAAATAGGCAATTTCCCGTCACGCCGCGTCCCAGGTCGCTCGCCAGAAATACGGCTGCATCCGCAACTTCGGCGGGGTCCGTGTTGCGCTTCAGCGGCGCGCGTGTCTGTATCGTGTCCAGAATCGTTGAAAAATCCTTCACCGCCCGCGCCGACGCCGTCTTGATCGGGCCCGCCGAAATCGCGTTCACCCGCACACGGCTCTCGCCCATCTCGCTCGCCAGATACCGCACCGCGGCTTCCAGCGACGCCTTCGCCACGCCCATCACGTTGTAGTTCGGCACCACGCGCGTCGCGCCCAGGTACGTCAGCGTGCTTAGCGAGCCGCCTTCCGTCATCGCCGGCGCCACCGCGCGCGCCACGGCCACCAGCGAATACGCGCTGACGTCCTGCGCCAGCAGAAATCCGGACCGGCTGGTCTGCAGAAAGGGCCGCGACAGATCCTCACGGTTGGCGAATGCCAGGCTGTGAACCACGGCGTGCAGCGGCCGTTTCAGCCCCACGAGCGATTGCTGCAATGCCTCCAAATCGTCATCCTTGGTCACATCGCACGGCAGGATCGTGGCCACATTCAGGTCTTTGGAAAGGTCCTCGATCGCCTCCTTCTGGCGCTCCCCCAGATAAGTCAATCCCAGTGTGGCGCCCTCCCGCGAAAAGGCCTGAGCGATGGCATACGCAAGACTCCACCTGTTGGCAATACCCAGAATGAGGGCGAACTTGCCCTCCAGAAGTTTGGACATGAGTATTTACAGTGTATCCAACTCGCGAACGGCCTTACGCGGAGGCCCCTCGCCCGCCCCGCGTTATGGCATCGGCAGATGGATCAACCGGATCGGTCGCGGGGACTCTGTGTCATTCGCGCGATCCGGCGCGAGGTACGCGCGCCGGTAGCGAACCTCCGCCCCCGGGTACCGCCGGCGTGCCGCATCAGTCAACACGACCTCAACCGAGCGCTCTTCGCCAGCTTGCATCCCCTCCGGCAGATAGAAGTAAAGCGCGTACCGCTCGCGGATGCGCGCGAGCGTTTGCTCGAACGCCGAAGCCTGATCCACCGCCATGCTGTCACCTCCCGATTGATTCGCGATCTCAGACGTGCCGGCCGATTGCGTGCGCGGGCCTCTTTGATACGATCCATACCTGCGAGGAACCAGCTCACCGAAGGCGTCTCGCGCCCGGTCGTCATCGAATGACGGTGGACGCCGGTACCCGGCGCCCGTATGCAGGGCATCCGGCGCGATGAGAGCGCTCAGCACAGAGTCTGCGCGTGTCAGCGCACGCAAGACCGCGGCTTCGTTTCGGCTGCGCTCGGTCTGGTCGTCGGTAACGATGATAATTGCCCGGCGCGCATCGCGTCGCGCCTTCTGCTCGACGTAATAGGCGGCGTCCAAGAGCCCGCGCGTGATGTCCGTGCCACCCTCGAAAGTTTCGCGATCCAGCACGCTTTCCATGTCCCTCCCGGCATCCGGGCGGCTGGGCCGAAACGGCATGGACAAGCGCGTGAACCGATCGAATACCAAGGTAGCGATCCGGTCCTCCTCCCCCAGCATGCGCAGGGCCTGGTGCGAAGCATTGGCTACGTTCCGGATGTGTGGCTCCATGCTATGGCTGACATCCAACAGCAAGACGACGTCAATCGGCATCTTCTCGCTTTGGAAATTTCGGACCTCCTGCTGCTTTCCATCCACTCGCAGAATGAAATCCTGGGCCCTGAGACCGCGAATGGGATGATTTCTGCCATCCACTACCTGGGCATCGACACGGCCCAGCGAGACATTGCTACGAAAAGTAACGGGCGGATCGTCACCGGGCGGGGTGGCGACAGCCGCCGCGTGGTCAGCCAAAAGGCATAATGCGGTGATTGCCAAATGGACGTACATGCGCTGCATGAAAGACCTCTCTTCGAGCCGGCCTTACGAATTGGTTGTGCGGGCAAAGCTCTTTCGCCTGCGATGCAGCGGAGGACACTCTGGTGTAAATTCCCGGGTACGGCGGCGCGGGATCGTGATGAATATTACCAGCCCGAAGGCGCCTCACGCTCACGTTCCCTGGCAGGGCGGCAGGAATTCGCTGGAGATCTCGCCCGCCAGGCTAAAGTGATGGCACGCGGCGTCGAGTTCGTGGAGCGCGAAGTGACAGAGCCCGATATTCCAGAGGACTTCCGCCGTATCGCCCTGAAGCCGGCGGTGGTGCGCAAAGAAAGCCAGGGCACGCCGGTATTCGCCCATCCGGTATAGCAGCGTCGCCACGCGGCGCGCCAGGTCGCATGGCTCCCCCACACTGTAATAGTTGGCCCAGCAGCTATCCAGCACGCCGAGTACGTCGGCGCGCAGGGTAGGCCCGATCGGCATGGCGAGCGCCAGATGCTCTTGCATCGAGGGCAGCGAGTGCTCCAGAACGAATGCGTCGAAGCCGGCCGCCCGCAGCATACTCAGCGTGGTGACAAGCGGCATCGACAGGAGCTGCGTGTCGAACCCCCGGCGTAGCGTGAGGATAATGTCGGGGCCGATTGCCTCGAACGAGCGGTGGATCTCTCGCCGGAGTCCTGGAGAAATCGAGTGCGTGCTTGCAGCGAACGGAACCACACCACTGTAGTTGAAGGACGGTAGAATTCCGAAACCTCCGCTTCCCTCAAAATAGTCGCGGAGGATTGGAAAATTGACGAAGATCGAAAAGCTCCCGTGAAATGACAGGCGCGGTGCACCTTCGCTATCAAAGAACGATTCACCCTCTCGGTATTGGTCGCACGCCAGCAGCGTCAGATGGCCGCCAGTCAGCCCGCGGAGCCGCTCCAGACAGTCCAGCGTCCCGCACGGAAAAAGAAATGACTCGTTCTGGAATCGTTCTCCGTGGCGGTGCAGCAATTCCAGCCAGGCCGGCGGATACCGCTCGGGGACTCCAGGCGACTCTTGAAAGGTGAAGACTGCGTCGCGCGCGGCCTCCACATCCGGCAGCACGGACTGTTCGCATCCCGTAGTAAGCCGCAATTGGGAAAGCATACGATCCTGCATCTGAAAAGCGTCGTTCCGCAGACCATCGAATACGTAATTGGCAATCACCAAAAGGGGAGCCTGTAAACTGCCGGGCGAATCACCGTGCCGCTGTCGAGCAGGTTCAGCGAGCGGTCCCGCTCCATATCGAAAACCGCGAAGTCGAGCCAGCCGCGCTCGCGAAAGGGCTGTAGTTGAATATGTTCCCGGCAAAAGTCAACATTTCGCCGGGCGAAATCGGTGGCCACATAGCGAAAGGGAATGGGCGGATGCTCGCCGAGCAACAGTTCCAACTGGCGCAACAACAAAAACGTAAAACAACCGGTCTTTCTCAGCTACTTCAAAGCCTGTGCCCATCAATTCATCCATAGCGGAATTCAAATACCATTGGCGATGCACGCGGAATTCGCTGCCGGGATCGAGCAGACGATTGACTACCAGCAGCCGTAGCACCTTCTCCCAACTCACGGTTTCACGGCCTTCGGGCAGACGTTGTCGCCAGAACTCGTCGAGGCTCAGTTGCTGCCAAAGTTCGCATGCCAGCCAGCAACTACCGAAGATGCGCGGACGCTTCAGTTCCAACCCGCTCAGGCGCACCTGTACGCTGTCGATGGCATCGGCGGGAACTTCCCGATCGTCGGGAAACAGACTCATTGAGGTGAAGCGCTGCTCGGCCTCGTCGAATACCTCCAGCGTCTTGCGCCACGCCGCCTGTTGTCGATCGTTGATCTCGCCGAGATAGAGAACGGTGCGCTGCGCTGTCTTGCCGCCGGGCAAACGCCGGTTCTCGACCACGCTGAAATACCGATGGTCCTTGCCATCCTTGCGTCGGTTTGTGCTGCGAAGAAACATCCTCAGCAGCAGCATGCCAGAGATGGATACCCCAGAAAAGAGGCAAGGTCTTCACCTAGCCTGTTTTCGCCGATTTTCGCAGTGCCGACGTTGAAAGCAAAAGGAATTTTCTGGTGCTCAGACAGAAAATGTCCCCGAAGTGCGAAAGTCGGGTTAAAGAGCGTGGAAGAGATTAGCAAACAAATCCGGAGCGTACGACAGGAAGATCCAGGAGATCGAGAAACGGTACCCGGAGACGAAGCTGCTCAAGCAAGTCAATGGAGTGAGCACGCTGATCGCGTTGACCTTTATTTTGACCCTGGAAGATGCGGAGCGCTTCGAGCACAGCCGTGATGTAGGGCCGTTTTGGGGACTGACGAGGAAGTTGCGGGACAGCGGCGAGAGCCAACCGGAGTTGGGGATCAGCAAGGCGGGGGACATGTTGATGCGACGGCTGTTGGTACAAGCAGCGCACTGCATCCTACGCGATGGGGCTCCGGAAAGTGATCTGAAGCTGTGGGGAATGACGAAAGTGCAGGCAGGGGCTGGGAAGAAAGGCAGCAAGCGGCGAAAGAAGAAAGCGGCCGTGGCGGTGGCACGGAAGCTGGCGGTATTGCTGCATAAGTTGTGGGTGACGGGGGAAGTGTACGATCCGGAGTACAACCGGAAGGCGGTAGAGGCAGCCAAAGGGAAGAAAAAAACCGTAGCCGCATAAGGAATGGATTCGGGAAAGGATTGAAATTCTGCGGAGTATGCGAAAGCGCCGAGTTGGGGTGACTGCGAGGTCGCGGCAGAACGACGGGAACCAGGCAACTGGAACCCCGCAGTTCGTCACTGAGATGGCAGCACCCCTTGAAATGAGAACACCAGCAGGCACGTGTGGCCCAAGGCCGCAATCAGAGTGCGGATGGAAGCATGGCGAGCAAGGCGCGGAGAGGTCAACGGGCAGAAGAACGATCCAAGAAGCGTATGATGCGCAGAGGAAGAGAGGGAGCGGGGAGGGGCGCGCTAGGCGCGCTTGAGGCGCCGCCTCAAACTCCGCCAGGGGGCATGCCCCCTGAGACCCCCGAATTTTCCGCTTGACAGGGAGGGGCCTTCTCATGGAAGCCGCGACCGTTAGGGAGCGCGGGAAACCACTGAAGGAGCCCTTGATCCCCCAGAGAAGGCCGCCGATAAACGCCGATAGAAGCCCCGTGCAGTCTTCCATCTGCGTTCATCTGCGTTAATCGGCGACCAGTAAGTCTTCCTTCCAGCCCCTACAAGGAATTCAAATAAGCAATCACGTCCGACATTTCCTGGGCAGTGAAGCGCGGCCACGGGAGTCCCCGCGCCGTCATCATCTCCAGCATCCGCGGACCGTGGTCCCACAGCGCGGACACCATCGTGATGTCGTTGTAAGCGTCCTTGCCCTTACCCAGTTTCGGAGCGCCGCTCGTCGCGTCGTTATGGCAGGTGGCGCAGTTCTTCGCCGTGAACACGTACCTGCCGCGGCCCGCATTGCCCGTACCGCGAAAATACTGCTTCGCCCAGATGTAGGAGATCAACTGCCGCATCTCCTCCCCGCTGAATGTCGGTGGCGGATTCTTCATGCTGGGCTGGTGGTTCCACATTCCGACGGCGATTCCGGTGAGCGTCTGGTTCTTGAGCAGCACCTCGAACGCGCGGTTGCCCGTGTGGCACTCCCCGCAGCCCTTGGAAACGAACAGCTTCTCGCCGCTATCCGAAGGCGGGAACGAGAAGTTCTGCGCCAGGTTGCGCGTCTCCGGCAGGTTCTGCAGATACACCAGCATGTCCGTGAGTTCCTGGCTCGTAATCCTGCCCCAAGCCAGTTTGCGTTTTGCGAACTCCGCGCGCATCTTAGGCCCGTGGTTCCACATTTGCTGCGCCAGGATCATCGGGTCGGCCAGCGATTCCCATTTGGCCACCGGCGGCGCCTCCGCGTTGGGCGACTTGGTGATGCCGTGGCAATCGGCGCAGTGTCGCGCGGCAAACGCCCGCTTGCCGCGCGCCGCATCTCCGGGTTTCTCGAAGTAGCGGGCGGAAATAAAATAGGCGAACAGGTCGGCGGCCTGTTCCGGAGTCATGCTTCCCTTCCGGGCGCCTTCCTGCTTCATCGTCGCCCACATTTGCGGAGCGTGATTCCACATCAGGCTGGCCATCACTGCGGGAGTAAAGTCGCGATCCACCCGCCGCGCCAGATCGGGGGCCAGGTTGCCCCCCTTGCCATTCAAGCTGTGACACTGGATGCACTGCTCGCTCTGGAACAACTCTTCGCCGCGCCGCGCGTCGCCGGAGATCGTACTGGCCGCCAGCCCGCTACAGGCGACGAGCGCACCCACCGCAATCACTCGAAGCATGAACATTGCTGGTCTCCTATCGGGTCACCCTGAGCCCGGTCGTGAAGGTATTCGTCCGGAACCCCTCAAACAGATAAAACGCTTCGCCGAACCCGTAGTACCGCCACTCGGTGTTCCAGTATACGTGCTTCCCAACGGGAATCGAAATTCGCGCCAGCGGCTGGTAGAAGTTCGTCGGCCGGCTTCCGGTCAGGTGCACGAACGAACCGCCGGCAGTGACCTTCCCGCCGTTTACTCCGGGAAGCGCAACGTCCACAACCGCCGTTCCCGTGTGCGCGTTCTCCGTATATGAGGACGTCGAAGGCGTCAGGAACGGCAGATTCAGGTAGAGAATGTTCGAATTGACCCACGCCCGGTCGTATTCGGCGGACACGCTGATGCGTTTGGCGCTGTTGGGCGTCCAGTACACGCCGGCGGTGGCGTGCAGCGTCAGAAAGTCGAACCGGATATCCGGAAACGGGTTCTGGTTGTTGAGAATCTGGAAATTCATCTGGAGCGCGAGCGAGTTCTTTGCCTGGTAGCGCGCTCTGACTCTCCCGCGGCTGTAATTGTTCAGGCTAGTGCGGAAATAGATCTGATCGCTGGTCCCGCCCTCATATTCGGTGTTGAGCGTCAGCTTCTGCATCGCCCGGTAGGTTGCTCCCGCCAGCGCGATGTTGCGCCTCAGATTGCCCGATTCGAAGGGCGCGATCTGGTTGAGCGTGGAGGCTGGTACTTCGGCGTTCCCGGTGACGTACCGGTAGCCGCCCCGTAGGGTGAGCTTCGAGGAAACGTCGTAGAAGAGGTTCGTTTCCACAGTGGTGAGGTTCACCACCTGCAGCGTATTTTGAGCGACGCTGGTCGAGTTGATCAACCCGGGGTTCGATGAGAGGTTCTGAAACAACGCCTGGTTGAAAAGGCCGAAGCCGGAATCGTGCTGGCGGTCGGTGCTGACCGATTCGGTGATGCGGAAACGGTTCGTGGCGCGGACCTCGACGCCGGCGTTGCCGGAGATGTGCGGTTGGATGGCGAAGCCGGCCGCGGTGCCGAATTGTCCGCCGAAAACCAGCAGCGCTGGGACGTTGGCGAACGTACCGCCGGCCAGTTCGGTGTAGGTCACGTCGGTAGTCGGCTGGCTGTACAGGAATTGTCCGAAGAAACTCACCCGCGACGTAAGATTGGCGGTCAACAGGCCCCTGGCGTAGATGCTGTTGCCGCGGATGCCGTACGCCTGCTTCAAGCTGTTCAACACCAACTGCTGGCCCAGCGCGGGCGTAGTGCGGTTTCCCGTGTTCTGGCCCGTGAAGTTGGTCTGGTCGTCTTCTTTGAACGTGGTGCCGCCTACCTCGACGGTCGCGTGGTACTTATTCTGTTCGAAGCGGACGCCGGCACGGTAGCTGTTGGTGGTGTCGTGTAGCGAGACCGGCACGGGATAGCTGTTGGTGGCGCCCTGGACGAAATCGTCGATTCCGGTGCCGTACCCGTAATTCCGGTAGAAGGCCACATAGGGCTGGATGTGCCTCCCGGGAAACAGATCGAGTTCCGCGGTGGTGTTGCGCCGGTGAGTATCGAAAGACTGCTGATCGAAACCGCTCGGCGAGAACGGATTGGCGAACGAAGGCACCGCGTTGAAATACGCGATGTTCTGGTAATCCAGGCTGAAGTCGTAAATCTGGCGCTTGACGGCATTGATATGAGCCGTGTTGTACGGGTCGCCGCCCCAGTTATAGGCGCGGGCATCCAATCGGTCGAACAGGCGCTTCTTGGGATCCGGCACCGTAAAGTCGAGGCCGAGTAGTTTGGGGCCTTCCCCCAAATTGACCACGCTGCGGTATTCCGGAATGCTGCCGCCGATGTTGGTCACCCAGCGATACCCGAAATCGATGCTGCCGGTAAGCCACTGGTCGGCGGAGGGCGCCGGAGTCGCGGCGGACGCTGCCGGAGCCTGGATCGCCGCAATCGGTGTTGGGACAAGGTTCTCGGCCGGCTTCGCGCTTTCGCTTTGCGCCCGCCTGAGCCGCGCTGTCGTCGGGCTTGGGAGTGGCCGCCGGCTGTTGCGCCAAGCCCGGAACCATGAGGATCAGAGCCAGTAGGAATCTCATTTGAAGAAGTCCCGGTTCACATACGATCCATGGACCTTCTGATGACAGGTGGTGCAGTTCTGGAAACGCGGGCTGCGCAGATCGTGCAGCGCCGGTGGCACGGTGCCGATGGTTCCATTCGCCGGGGGCTTCGGCCCGGGCAGGTTGGCATGGCATTCCAGACAGACGAACTGTACCTGCGCGCGGGTGAGCATCTTCGGATTTACGGACCCGTGCGGCTGGTGACAGGCGCCGCAGCCTTCCGTTCTCACCGGAGCATGTTCGAAAACAAAGGGGCCTCTCAGGTCGCCGTGGCATTTCATGCAGCCCGGTTCATTGGCATTCACAAAACGCATATTGCCCGGCAGATAGCTGCCGTGCGGATTGTGGCAAGCCACGCACGACATGGCGCCTTCGGGCAGGCGGTGTTTGTACGGGCGCTGGAAGCTCGCCCAAACGTCGGTGTGGCATGTCGGCGCATTGCGCGTTGATTTCCGCCGGCTTGCGCGCTACCAAGCCATGCGGTCCGTTCTTGTGGATCGAGTGGCAGGCGGTGCAGCTTACCTGGTTCTTGTCATGACTGCTGTTCAGGCGGCCGACGTGAGTGGCCTGGTTTTGATGGCAGGTGAGACAGATACGATTGGTTTCGGAGGCTTTTAACTTGGCGGGTTGCTTGATATCCGCGGCGGATACCGATTCGGCGTGCTTACTGCCCGGCCCGTGGCAGCTCTCGCAGGCCTTGGTCTCCCAACCGCGTTTCTTGTCGGTCTCCACAACTTGGTGAGGATTCTTCTGGAAAGCGTTGAAGATGTCCTCATGACACATCTGGCAGGTAGCGGAGCCTACGATTTCCGCCGGTTTGTTGTCCGGCGGCGGAGGAGTGACGGGAGCGGCCGGTTTGTCCTGCGCGCTCCCCATTGCAGCAAACAGCAAGACCACGCCCGCCAGCCACCCCGTGTGCGTCCTTGAGGGACGCACACGAGGAGCCTGGCGGCGGGTTGAGTGTACGGGCAGCCCGAACATGAAGATCTGTCCTTTATGGGTGCTTCTTATTTTACTTGCCGGCGTGTTCTTTTAGTACATCGAAGTCCGTACCCACCGCGTGGCAGACATCGCAGCTCTCACCGAACTTGGGATCGGTCTGCGATACTGCGTGGGAAAGCGCCGAGAGCTTCAGGTGGCACGCCGTGCAGGCCGACGTGGTGGCGGCAACCGGACTGATCCTGCCCTGCGGATCGGTCACTTGGTTCTTGCCGATCGGGAAGGTGGCTTCCGAGTTGTTGACGTGGCACATGTAGCATTTGGCGGTGTCGGCGACTCCCCCGGTCGGCGTCATCGCGGGATAGCGCACTTCCGTGAAATCGTTGTGGCTGCCGCCGAAGCCGACAATCGTGTAGCTCTGGCCGGCTTCCGCCAGCCCTTCGCCGGTGTGGATCTTGTGAATCATCAGGGCGAAGTTGACGGACTGGTTGGGCTGGGCTTTGTCAGCGGGGTTGGTGGCCACCACGCGGCGAACGCCATCGTTCTCGCTCGGGTTGTGGCACAGTACGCACATGTTCGATCTGGTTGCGGTTCTCGCCGTGCAGCGAGAGCGTGCTGTGGCAGCCGTTGCACTTGGCCACGTCCACCACCTGGCGGCGCGGTGCAACTTTGGAGCCGTCCACCGAGAAGTAGGAAACCTTATTGACGGCGCCGTACTCGCTGGTCTGTTCCTGTGCCGTACCTTGCAGCAGGGTGATCCCGCGGCGCGCTTCGATGCCGATCGCATACGTGCCGGTCGCCTTCGCCGGAATCACATGCGTGAAGGTATAGGTGCAAGCACCGTCATTGCCGCACTTGGCCGTCGGAACCGGGTTCTCCGAGACGTAACCTTGCGTGGTCACATCCGATCCGAAATTGGTATAGCCGTAATCGGTGGTGGGACCGGCGAGCACAAGACCCATCCGGTTGTTGCCGCCGGTCAACTGCGCCATGGTGACGGCGGTGCCTGCGAAGTCCTTCACCGAGAAGGTGACGGTCGGGGCCTTGCCCGCTACGCCGTTGTCCACTCGAATGATGTTGGCAACGATGCCGGGCCGGGTGGTGGATTCGGTCGGGACCGTGTGCGCGCCCTTGATCGAGGCGTCGAATTCCAACTCGCCCTGCGGAATATGGCACTGCGTGCACTGGTTGTCGGAAACCTGCGGCAGGTCGACGTGATTCTTGCCGGTGGCGAAGTTCACGTTGTCATGGCAGGAGCCGCAGGCCGCGCGGCTGGGATTGGTGAGCCAGTTATTGGACTGCGTCGCGCCCGTAACTTTGGTATCTTCGTGGCAGAATACGCAGCGCCGCGGATCGGACGGAAGATTTACCGTCGACCAGTCGGATACCGCCTGGTTGAAGCCGATAATTTGATACGGCGTACCGGCCTGGACGCTGGGGAGTTCGCTGCCCATGTGCAGCTTGTGGACGAATACCTTCATGTCCAGCGTGTTCCCGGTGTCGGGATCCACCGTCTGCGGAGTGTGGCACATGACGCAGAGTTCCATGCTGCGCCGCGAGCCGCCGTGAAATGCCAGTTGATCGTGGCACTTGTTGCAGGTGGCCGTGCGGACCACGTCCCGATTGTTGGCGCCGGTCACGGCGGTGCCGGACGGAATCCAGGTCAGGGTGTCGTCGTCGTAATTCGTGCCGAGGTCGAACTCCGTCAGGTTGCGCGATCCGTAGATGCCCATCCTGTGCGTTGCCGTGGGGTCCCAGGCAGCATTGTTTGCGCCGGCAGCCTTGGTCTTGAAGGTATAGACAAATTCTCCGTCCGCCACCTGCTTGGTGGTCCCGCCGGAGTCCGCGCCCGCCTGCAGTGCGGTCGCCTTGGTGATCGGGCTGGTCTGCGCCCGCGTCGCGTAGGAGACAAACTGCGACTGCCCTTTCGGAATGTACGCGCAAATGAAACTGACCGAGACAGCGCCCGGTGTGGTGATGCCTGCCGGATCGAGGGGCAGTCCTTTGGGATCGGAAACTTTATAATCGACACTGATCGTGCCGTCTTGCGCGACGCTGGCCGAGACGATTTTCAACGTCAGACCTGGACGAACGAAGTTCACGGTCGCTTCCGAGGCGTAATAAGCCTTGTCGTGAGGCGTGAATGCAGTCTTTTTGGGCGCGCTCATCAGCACCACGGAACCCGTGATCGCAACCAGCGCCACTGCGTATCGACCAATCGCGAACACCGAAGAAGGAATCCGCATACTTTTCTCCAATTAACAATCTGAGCTTTAAGGTACTAGCGAAAGTAGGAAAGCACTCTCCACGCCAAACCGAGACCATCGAAATCGGATAGGCAAACCTTTTGTTATCTGTTTGTTGGGAAATCCATCATACGTGAGGGGGTGTTTCCCGACCGCAGGAACTGCGTCAAAACGCAAAAGGCGTTGGGTGAAATCCCTCACATCTCAGGAATACACCTGATCGAAAACCATCGCAAAATTGGATCTCAAGAGAATTTTGTCTGAAACGATGCTTTAGTCCTTGATTTTGTACGTTTTCACATGTATTCTGGCGAAGCAGTCAGAAAATTCTGTATACCTAGGACTATCCTGATGGAGTTTTCCACCGCTACCAAGCTTCGAGTTCCTGAGAACTGCCACACCGCCGGACATGCTGCCGACAGTATCAAACGCCGCGCCCTCGCCCGCCTGTACGAGCGCAGATCTGCCGTGGACAATCTGATCAGTGCTTTGGAACGATACCAGCACGAGCAAAGCCGCATGCATGCAGCGCGCGTCAACCCTGGCGCTGCGGAGATGTCGTCGTAAGATTGCGCTCAATCGCGAATTTCACCAGCCCCACCAGATCGTGAACTTTCAGTTTACGCATCAGGCTTGCCCGGTACGTGTCTACCGTCTTGGGGCTGATCTCCAGCAGGTCGGCAATGTCTTTGGCGCGTAGCCCGTTCACCAGATAAGAGAACACCTCGAGTTCCCGCGGACTGAGACAGGCCAGCGGATCCTGCGGACGGCTCTGATCGGACTTCGCGAACAGTCCGGCGCCGCGCAGCATGGGCGACACATACACCCCGCCGTCGCGCACAAAACTGATGGCGTCCAGCAGGTGCCGCGATGGACCGTCTTTGAGAAGATAGGCATCGGCGCCCGCCCGCAGGGCTTCCAGTACCGTCCCCTCTTCCCGGCTGATCGAGAGAATCATCAGCCGCACCGTGCTGCCCGATGTGCGCAGCCTGCGGATCGCCTCTACGCCGGTCATCCCCGGCATGTGAAGGTCGAGGATCGCAAAATCCGGATTCATCGCTTTGATCATCTCGACGGCCGCACTGCCGTCGGCCACCTGTCCCAGCACACGCATGCCGTTGGAAGCGCAAAGCGCCGCAATGCCTTCCCTTACAATGACGTGGTCGTCCGCCAGTATCACTGTAGTTGCTGCCTGTTCCTGCATTCTTCTCCTAGGACTCTACCGGGAATGGTGCTACGGAAACTATCAGTTTAGTTCCGTGCGCGCCGCTTTCGACGTCAAATTTTCCGCTGAGTGCTCCGGCCGCCTCGCGGATCGAACGCAATCCGATGCCCGCTGAGACGTTCGCCGGGGCCGAGAACAACCGCTCCGCATCGAATCCTACTCCATCGTCGCGGACGATCAGCACGAGTTGGCCGGCACATACCTCCAGCGTCACGTCGATACTCGTAGCCAGCGAGTGCCGTACCAGGTTGTTCAGTGCCTCCTGCAATGCCCGGTAGATGAGAACCTTCACTTCCAGGTGCGGCTCCCGCGGCAGGGCCTGGACCTGCAGAGAGGCCTCAAAGCGTTGCGGAATTCCGCTGATCTCCCACAACTGCCGGATTGCCGATTCCAGCGTGAGCCTCTGCCATTCGGGCGGATGCAGCCGCCGGGAGATGCCGCGAACCTGTTCGAGCGTATCCGCGGCGAGGGCGGAAATGCTGCTCAGCGCGTGCGCCACGTTCTCGGGAGGCGAGGGCTGCTCGATTGCGATGACTTCCAATTGCAGGCGGATGGCGGCCAGCATCTGGGCCACGCCGGTATGCAGTTCGCGCCCCAACCGCTGGCGTTCCAGTTCGAGTTGGCGTATCGCCCTGCGCCCGCCCCGTCCGCTGCGCCGCTGCGCGGTCCGGAATAAACGCCGCTCCGTCCCGAGCAATTGCAGAAGGTGTATGGTGAGGCTGCGCTCGATTCGAAGTAAGTCTCTGGTGTCCCTGGATTCCACTTCCAGGGCCTGGGCCCAGATCAGCACAGTATGCCGCGACTCCCAAACGCGCCAGAACCGCAGCGGCGAAATGTCGGACAGATGAACCGGATTACTTAAAGTCCTCCGCGCGCAATTGCTCATCCAGAGCACCCGCCCCCGGAAATCGCATTCCAGAAGCAACGGATATGTAACCGGTCCCATACGTATGGATCCGGACTCCACGCAGGGATTCAAACAAAGGTCTCCTGTAGATCGGATCTTTCCTAGCCAGCATGGCAGCATCCGCGGATGGCTTGCAATCGCCGTACGTACCTAGTACGTCCGTTACTAACGGTAGGGGTTGCTTTCGCCGTGATCGGCATATTATAAGGGGATCACCCATGTCACGAGTTCTCAACAACGTACCGCGATTCGCGATCTTTCTGGCGGGGGTGGCCGCTGCTGCCATCACGCTGCCGCGGCGCGATCGCCGTGGTGCGGATCCGGCAACTTCCGATGATTGGAAGCACTCGCTCGAAGCTCTGGAAGCCCGCATGCAAGCTCGTGAGGCTGCCGATGCGATACGTTTTTCGCAAGTTGAGACCCGGCTCGATGAGCACGCCGCGAAACTGGCGGATGTGCCGTCCACCAGCCAGATCGTGGCTGCGATGGAACAATTGTTAACCAAAACCATGTCGTCGCTGGATGATCGCCTGAGCACGCAGGCGCACTCGATTGAAGTTCTGAAGACAACCGTGTCACAGACCGATGGCCTGCTGGAGAGGGTACTCGAATCTCTCGATTCGCTCCAGTCATTTGCCGAACCGGCGGATTTCGCTGAGGAGCCGCTGCACAACCGCTCAAGGGTGTAGGAGGGACTTTCCTGTCGGAAATCAGGGATCTCTGATTTGCTTCCGTCCGAAAAGATACTATCCTCAGTTAATAGCGGGTTATGGATCTCTCTAAAGTACTGGAACAATTGCGCAAAGAGTTACAGCACCTGAATGCGGCGATCCAAAGCCTGGAGCGTCTGCAGGAAAAGGTGGCGAGGCGTGGGCGGCCTCCAAAACTGCTCAGCGCGCTTCGTGGAAAGGCCCGACCCACACCGCAGGCGCCCGTGCGCCGGGAACGGCGCCGCGGGCCTGCCAAATAGCGGATTCCGTCTAGAA
>CAWBUV010000018.1:0-1085911 GCA_963792055.1 uncultured Solibacteraceae bacterium
GATGCGCCCCGTCCCCGGCGCCGCAGCTCGCCGATGCCGCAATGGAATTGAACATCGCCTTCGAGCTGGCCCAGATCGGCGGAGGCGCACGTCGTCCGTACGTCGCGGTCTGGATCGAGGACAAGGACAAGTTCCCGGTTCGCACACTCGCGCTCTGGTACCAGAAGGAGCGCTGGCTCCCCGACCTGCGCAGCTGGTACCGCGATGACCGCATCCGCTCCATGACCGAAGGCAGCGACATCACCGCGTCGGTCGCAAGCGCCACCCGCCAGCCCGGCAAATACACACTGAAATGGGACGGCAAAGACAATGCAGGCAAGCCGGTGAAACCCGGCAGGTACACGGTAAATATCGAAGCTGCGCGCGAACACGGCACATATCAGATCATTCGCCAGGATGTGGAACTAGATGGCAAGCCAAAGCAGTTCCAGACGCCCGGCAACCAGGAGCTTTCTAGTGCAACCATCGACTATCGCAAAGCCGCGCATTGACGGCGCCGAAGGGCCGCAAGCCGTTCCGCCGCGCCACGCTGCGGAGCCGCGGAATCCCGCCTGGAAACGCAAGATTGCTCACTGGTCGCGCTGGCTGCATGTCTATTTGTCGATGGTGAGTTTCGTGATCCTGTTCTTCTTTGCGGTCACCGGGCTGACCCTCAACCATCAGCAGTGGTTCGCGAAGCAGCAGAGAACAGCCCAGTACAAAGGCCGCATCGATCCGAGCTGGCTGACGGACGACATCGCGAAACTCGAGATTGTCGAGTTCCTGCGTTCGCATCACAAGATCTCGGGCGCCGTGAACGAATTCCGCGTCGACGACGGCCAGGCGTCCCTCTCCTTCAAAAGC
Source organism: uncultured Solibacteraceae bacterium (assembly GCA_963792055.1). Classification (GTDB taxonomy): domain Bacteria; phylum Acidobacteriota; class Terriglobia; order Bryobacterales; family Bryobacteraceae; genus Solibacter. The sequence goes on from CAWBUV010000018.1 coordinate 844, forward strand.
CCCGGATACGAAGCCGCCGTCTTTATCGACCGCCAGTCCGGCGCGTACGATGTCACCGAAACCAAAATGGGTATGGCGGCCGTGCTGAACGACCTGCACAAAGGGCGCGACAGCGGCAAAGCATGGAGCTGGCTGATCGACGCTTCGGCCGTTTTCATGACCTTCGTGTCGGTCAGCGGAATCGTTTTGCTCCTGTTCCTGCAGAAGCGGCGCTTCTCGGGACTAATCGCCGGAATCGCCGGCGCCGTGCTTTGCTACCTCGTATACGTGCTCTGGGTGCCGTAGCCTTACGCCCTTGCCGCCGCATCCAGTGCCAGATAGCGATCGCGGTGCGCTTCGGGCCCGGCCTGAAGTTCCACATCGATTCGCATCAATTGGTAGTTGCTATCGGCGCGATACGTCGGGCATTCCGCGAGCCCGGGGCCGTTCGGATTGCGTCAGCGGGCATGCTCCAAAAATGCCGATGTTTGGCAGCGTCTTCCACACCGCAAACGGGGACTTACCTCATCATGTTCCTCGCACTGTGTGGAGCAAAATGCTCCACGATGTCGTACAGTTGCTGGAGGATGCAGGTCACCGGAATAGACCGCGGCGTCCCGCTTCCTATTTCCTCGGGCCATCGCCAGGATCTTGTCCAGTGCTGCGGAAACTTCCCTCAACTGGTCGGGCTTGCCGTGATTTCGCCCGATCTCCGGAGAAATGGGTCCGTTGTAACAGGCTGCGGAGACTTCGCCCCGAACTTCGTGTTTTTTCGGGATTCCACCTCCTGCGGAGTGACCTCCACACTTGCAATCTGGAAGGGTAGCGCAGGAGCCGCCCATGGTGAAGCCCGTTGCTAGACCCTCGGTCCGCTGGTCGATCAATCTTCCCAGCGGATTTCGGCGCGTGAGTACGCCGGCATGCAGACTGCGATGTACTCCGCTCCAGCCTCGCTGGGGGTAGAGTAACGGACCCACTCCTCACGCATCGCGTGAATCGCCTGGCCGGCCTCTGCTTCAATAACGCCGTCCGCATGTTCCACCCGCACCATACCCCTCAGGACAATCGTGAACCTATCGAACCTTGGGCACTGTGCAGGTTCTTCCCACCCGGCTGGACAGCGTGAATGAGCGATGGAGATCCCAGTGTCGCCGGTATTGATGAGACCAACGTACTCGTCTACGTGCCTGGCTTTGTTGCCGGACGCTGGCACGGGTGTGGGCGAACCAATCAGTTTTGGCATCTTGGTTCATGGTAGGACGCCGGTGCTTCCGCCGCAATGCCCGGGTGGGATTTGTGCGGTTTGCCGGAACCAGAATCCATGCCTCAGTTTGGCATACGTGCAAAAGGGAGGTAGACATGAAAGTCCCACAAATACCCCATGAATGGCGAACCTTGGAAGGTCCAAAATGCTGATATTTTCCTTGCTCTGATGAGGGCATTTTTTGGAATTTTGGGAGGGGGGAGATTGTACGGTAATATCGCCAACTGATGTTTTGTCAGTTATTTAGAGCGAACCCCGGGTGTTCCTAAAACCTATCCGACTACTGCCGAGTCGGAAGCCGTCTCATTGCGCGCCGCAATTCTCGAGTAAACCGAGGTCCAAAAACATCAGTTTCGCCACACTCTCGCCGGGCGCCCCAGGTTCAATCTCCAGATTCCCCCTGGAACAGCGTTCCTAAACCTGATGATTTGGGAACGGGGCAAGACATCGCGATACGTTCCTCAACCATATGTTTTAGGAACACTCCCACCACTCGCCTCGGGGCTGAGCGGTGTTCGGAGTCACCCATGGAACGCGTTCCTAAACCTGATGATTTAGGGGCGGGGCTAACGCTATACTTTCCAGAGCAGAAGACATAAATGTTACAAACAGAAACGGCAACCAAGGGTTTTCACGTTGATCCTGACCGTCGAACACCGATGGCGTTTTGCGCGATATCCCAAGGCTGCGTCGCGACCTCCTGGAGCAGCAGGCGACCAGAAGGAATTTGAGACCATAGGGAACAGTCCCCCCATCCCAAAGCGTGGACGCCGGAACCCCGCACGAAGACTCCAAGTGCCTCTCCAGGCACTCAACAAAACTGTCACATGTGACAAATCCGTTGTACAAACAAGACATTTTTGTCCAATTCGTTGGACGCGTTGCAATAAAACCGATCAAATCCAATGTTGTCAAAACCATGCTCTGGTCCGAATCCTACCTGAGGAGCCAGACGGGTTAGCTTATCCCTGTCCGCCTGGGCTATCTCAGATTCCCAAAATCCGTCCGTCTGTGACCACCGTTGGCCGATGCCGAGAACTGACGGGTAGCGCCATCCGTTCAGGCTTTCTTGAGCCATCCGCGTACTCGTGTGGCGTTAGTGTTAAACTGTTTCGCGATCTTTTGGATTGCCACGCCGCTGGTATGCATGCGCACGGCTTGGAGTCTCTTCTCGCGATAGGTCTCCACGGCCCTCCGCTGCGCCACGCCATCCTTCGAACACTGCTCGCAGTAATTAGCCCATCCGGATTTGGGACGCTTCCTTTCGCGAGAGCGAATATACGGAACTCCACAGCCTGAACAGGAATACAGGCTGTCAGCGTCGGCGACCACCAGCGCAAGTTGGAGCGCAACCGCAGCGAAGAGGAGCCCATGGTAGTCGACCTGAAGATCCCATCGTCGTTGAACATCATTCCACCGCAAAGCAAAGTCCGAAACGGCAGACTGCTCTTCCTTCCAGCAGTCAATCCATTTTCCGACTTCAACAGCGATAAATTGTCGAGCCAATGTCAGGTTTTCCTCGGGCGATTTGCCCATTGCAAATACATTGAAACTCATTCCGAAATGGGGCAGATCCATCGTGGCCTTGAGCGACTCCGCGTGGCTCTTCGTAAAGCCGCTGCTGGGGACAAGAATGCCGATTCTACTCCAGTCGTTCAAATCCCCCAGTTTGTCTTGTTTGAGCGCAGCAGCGATCTGCAGCACTGCCTGGGCACGGCGTGAGTAGTATTGCCATGCAGCAATTGGCTCGATGCCCTCGCGCATGTGGCTGCGACCCGGCCGGGGGACCGTTTCGTCGTCGGAAAGGGCTAAGACGCCCCAACGCTTCGCGAATCGCAAGATCGACTCTGAGTCGGTCAGGCGGACGAACTGGTTGAGCATGCTCTTGGAGACCTCAAGGGATCGGGCGGTCTTCCCCATTCGCCATCGAATCGAGTCGCCCTCCCGCCACACCCTTCCTGGAACGACAATATGACCCGACGGAACTGGTCGACCAAGACTTCCGCTGGCATCGACAAAACCGGCAAACTCCAGGGCACGGAAGGACATCTCAGTATAGAGTAACTCATAGCCCTAATGCTTGGTAGATTACTACTTCATTTCACAGACGTACTCCTGCAGAGGGGGGCCGAATATACGCACCACTTCCAAATCTGGCATGCTTTCGTATAGATGCAGTTACACCTGCGCGGCGCAAGCCGTCTAGTCTATTCCGCTGCCCGGGTGTGAGCTACCGGTATGCCATCTCAAGACATTCTCAACTTCTATCGAAAATATGCAGGGAGGGAATACGATGTGTTTAGGGCGAGTCAATCATGGCAAACGAGAGTATCGAGCCCACCGCAGCGGAGATTGAATGGAGACCCCACCATCGAAGCACTCCTGAATGAGCACGGTGTCTGGCTCGGTCTCACGAGTCTTGCCGGTCTTTTTCGCTATGGAATCAGCGGCCAAATTAAGAAACGGTCCCCGTTGGGTGTGGGTACAACATGAGAAAGAGGAAAACCACCGAGGAGAAATGCGCGTGGCTGACGGCACGCCAACACCGCAGCCGCCGGAATGAAGCGCTAGCGGTGACGGCAGAGACGGCACTGGAAGAGTTTCCCGTCGAGATGCTGCAGGAGAGATTGAACCTTGGGAGAGATCGCCAAGCCATATCAGTGGGGGTATCGCCCTTCGGTGGTGTCACGCTTGTCGTGATTTAGGGCTAATTGTGCGTACTCCAAAATGCCGCCCGGTTGCTCCATGAGTTTCGTGCTGGTGGTGTCCCTAAATTCGTGGCTCCGGGGTCTACCTTGGTACTTCTCCGGTATGCCAGCCGTTCGGTACGCTTCCAAAAGCTTTCCCGAGTAGTATCCACTGATCGTTCGATGATTGCCGTTACCCGTCCAGAAAAAGTACTTCTCGCTCCGTGGCTTGAAACCGATCCTCAAATGTCGGATCAAAGACGGCGGCAACTCCGCATAGACCCACCCACCCGTTTTGTGGTTCCAATACTCGATGCCGTTGTTGTCCAGTTTCGCAACTTCCATCGCAGCGATATCGCTGATCCGTGGGGCGGCATAAACAAGGATTTTGAAGTACGCAAGCAACCTTTGCGGGCGGTCGTGGATCTCGGGTATCACCGAGACGACTGGCGAACTCGGTGACCACTGTTCCTGACGTCGCCGCCTTCTGCTTAACGTTTTTTGATCGTGCGGAGAAGTTCAGCCGGATTGATTTCGATGATTCCGTGTTGCGCATCCATCGAAACATCCCTTGACAAGTGACTGGTTGTACTTCAGCGTCGCTTCCACTGGCGGCAAGGTGATCCGTCAATCGCACCCTCGTCAACTACGCTGACAGTGCGGCCATAGCGTATGTTTAAGAATTCGGTCAGGTGGTCAACGTGACATTGACAATGGATTTTATCTCTCGTTCGGCGCAAAACCCGATAAACCGTCGCAACAGCAACTTCACCTTCTTGACCTGATCGTGCTCACGCTCCGTTGGCACTCCCCTTCCCTGGCGCTTGAATTGCAGGATCATATGGTCCGAGATTTTGCCATACGGCACCGGTGCCAGTTCCCGCCGTTTGTCGGTGATGTAGGCTTCCACGGCGTCGTGTATTGTCTTACCCTTCTTCGCTGGCGTGATGGTGCCGTGGCGAAGCTGGATAAAGCGGTTCTCCACGTACTCTGTTGCTACGCTCTCGTTGGTGATGCCCTTCAGACTGCCGTGGAAGTTTTCAAGCACTTCACCACTGTGCAGATCACGAACGCGATAGCGTGCGTAAACAGGGCACCCATCGAAGTTCGTGCGATCGCCTTTGTTGGAGCAAGCCTGCCGGTGGCGGACGTAGATTTCGGTCTTCACGCCCCGTTCTATCATTGCAAATCTGCCACAGTGATTTATGAGGCTTCTAACCTATTGATATTATTATCTATATAAAGGTAGGCAAGATCGTGCATCTGCTTCCATGCTATCGCACGGAAGGCCTATTCTTCCTCGTCCTCAACTTTCACCTGCTCAAGATCTTCGGCCTCGAAGATCTCTCGGCAATCGAGACATTCCATGTAGTCCACGCCGTCCCGGCGGGCAATGATCTGGGTGCGAGAGTGCTCACAAGCGGTTTGCATAACAACGCTTAGATGAAGTTTATTCTACCGTTGCGCAAGCCCTTGTCAAGCCCCCTCCAGCCAAAATTCGAAAGGCGGCCGATTTCCGTCTACAGTACCGGTTATTCGACGAGGTCGCGGCGCACCGTGGGACGTTCCTGCTCGCCCGAATCCTGGCGCACACGCAGTTGCGGGCGACCATCGTCGGCAGGCTTTTTCAGGCCCTGCTGGTTGATCAGGCGCTCGCGAATCTCCCGGTACTCGGAGGTATTGACGACGTACTCTGTCTTCGATGGCAGAATGCGCCCGATCTCCTGCTCGGTCTTCTCGATTCGCGTGGCATCCATCGGGTGGGTAGAAAAGATACGCGCCACGGTACCGGGCTGTTTGCGTTCCAGCGATTGCAGCTTCTCGAATATGCTGATGGCTCCGGTGGGATCGTAGCCCGCCGCGTACAGATACTGTACACCCAGGTAGTCGGCTTCCGATTCGTCCCTGCGGGAGAAGCGCAGGAACGCCGCGTTGACGCCGACGTTGGCGCCCTGACGGATCACCGCTCCGCCGAGGCCGCCGCCCAGAATCACGCTGGCCGGAATGCCTGCCAGGCTGACAATCTGGGATTTCGTCGCCTGCCGCGTCATGTGGCGCGCCGCCACGTGGGCGATCTCATGCGCCATCGCCGCCGCCAGTTCGTCCTCTTCATCGGCGATTTTGATGAGCGCGGTGTACACGAAGACGAAGCCGCCGGGAAGCGCGAACGCGTTGGGCGAGTCGCCTTCGATCACCTGGAATGTGAACGGCACCTTGGCGTCGGAGTTGCGCACCAGGTTCTGGCCGATGCGGTTGACGTACTCGGAGATCAACGGGTCCTGGACGATCTTCGCCTGGCGCTGGACTTCCTCGGCGAGCTGCTTGCCGAGCGCCATCTCTTTTTCGAGCGAGTAGATGTTGACTCCCTTGCCGACATCGCGGTTGCCGATTTGTGCCGGATCGTCCTTCTTGTTCCGGACGGTATCCTGAGCGCACACGGCTCCGGAAGCCACACCCAGCAGGCACACCAAGGCACACGGATAGCGCATCGCCTTCTCCCTAAGCCATTATTAACGTATTGTAGAGAGAATGAGTAGTGAAATTGTAAAAGGTTCGGTGGTGGAACTCCCACTCTGGCAGCGCTATGCCGACCAGTTTCCGGTCCGCGAGAACCTGGTTTACCTGAATCACGCGGCGGTTGCGCCGCTGCCGCGCCGGTGCGCGGATGCGCTGAAGCACCTGGCCGACGACTCGCTGCACTACGGCAGCCTGCATTATGGCGAGTGGCTGGCGGTCTATGACGGCCTGCGCGCTGCAACTGCCCGCCTGATCAACGCTACTCCCGCCGAAATCGCGTTGGTGAAGAATACCTCGGAAGGGATCGCCACCATCGCCATGGGGCTCGATTGGCGGCCCGGCGACCGGATGGTGGGTTTCGTGGAAGAGTTTCCGGCCAACCTGTACCCCTGGAAGCGATTGGAAGCAAAGGGCGTCGAGGTTACCTGGCTTTCGATTTACGACTCCCTGGAAAAGATCGACGAGGCCTGCCGGGGCGCACGTCTGCTGGCCATCAGCTTCGTGCAGTTCCTTGGCGGCTATCGCGCACCCCTTCAAGCAATCGGTGAGATATGCCGGCGTAACGGCTGCATTTACTTTGTAGATGCCATTCAGGGACTGGGCGCGTTTCCGCTCGATGTGCGGGCCTGCCATATTGATGCCTTGGCCTCTGACGGACACAAGTGGATGCTGGGGCCTGAAGGTTGCGCCATCCTATATGTGAGTCAGGAGTTGCAGGATCGCGTGGAACCGGTGGAATTCGGCTGGACCAACGTGGCGGGATACAACGATTACGCCTCCCGCGACATGACCTTGAGACCAGACGCCGGGCGGTACGAATGCGGTACGCTAAATACCATTGGATGCTTCGGATTGAAGGCATCAATTGAATTTTTACTTGAAGTAGGGCAAGGAGAAATGGCCCCCGTTATCCAAAATCTGGGCGACCGGATCGCTGCCGGTGTCCAAGCCAAAGGGTACGAGCTTCTCGTGGCTAGGACGCCGCAAAACGGCGCGGGCATCGTCTCGTTCCGGAAACCGGGAACCGATGCTGCGGAAACCGTGCGGCTCCTCCGCCGGGAGACGATTATTGCCGCCGCGCGCGCCGGGTGGGTCCGCACCTCTCCGCACTTCTATATCAGTCCGGCGGAGATCGACCGGCTGATCGACGTACTGCCGTGACCGGCTGGCTGCGCCGGCATCCCCTGGCGGCATTTCTCCCGCTACAGGCGCTGATCTACTGTTGGAATCTGGGTCTGCTTTCTGCCTGGTGCGACGAGGCGATCACGCTGCTCAACATGCGCGGGACGGTCCAGGAGCTCATGCAATTCGTCGCGCAGGATATTCATCCGCCGCTTTACTATTTGCTCGTATATTATTGGTTAAAAATACCATTGGGGTTGGACTCGGCGGTTCAGGCGCGGCTGCTTTCGGTTTCTTTTGCGCTCTTGGGTACGGTGGCGCTGGATCGCCTGTGGGGCTCGCGCTTTGAGGCGCGCACACGGGTTATTCTGCTGGCGCTGTGGACGCTTTCGCCCTGTCTCCTGCTTTATGCGCGCATGTGCCGCTCTTATTCTCTGCAGGCGCTGTTTGCCATAGTGGCGTCGGCGCTGGTGGTTCGCGTCGCCGCAAAGGCGGGACGGCGGAACGTTGCTCTCCTGACGCTGGCTCTGCTCGGCTCTCTGTATACGCACTACGCGGCCGGAATCGCACTGATCACGACGGCCAATCTGGTGATGGTTTATCGCCTGAGGGGGCGCCGCAGATGGCGGACTCCGCTCGCGATCGACTGCGCTATTTTGATCGGCTATCTTCCGTGGATCGTGCGGCTAGGGGCGTCGTTGGCCAACTGGGGCACGAACACACGCAATTATGCGCTGACCGGATCGCGCGTGCTGGAAGTCCCGGTCAAGCTCGCCTATTGGTCTATGTCGTTCGTGATGGGCGAGGCAATTCCCGATGCCGTGCTGGTGCTGGGAGCCCTGCTCTTGCCTGTCGTGGCGTTCGTCGCCTGGCGCGGCGCGCGGCGATCGTCCGAAGTGGCGGGGTTGGCCACGGGATTGGGCATCATCGGCTTCATCGGCGTGGCACGCTGGGTATCCTACCCGTTCATTCCGGCGCGCCTGCTCTTCGTGCTGCCGTTTTTCCTGCTGCTGGTGGCTTGCGGATCGGCTGTTTCCCGTTGGGGCAGACCGGTAGTCGCCGCCATGCTGCTGCTGTCGGTGTCCGGCATCTGGTGCTACTTCCAGAGGACAGGCTTTCGGAACAAACAGTACCCGATGCCGATCCGGGAGATCGCCATCGCGGATTGTGAATGAATCGCAGGCCGGAGATTCGGCGATTCTGGTGGATTCCACCAACTCCGATCCCGTCGCGCTACGCTACGCACTCTCCGCCCAACGTCCTGTGCTGTATACCGACCAGCCGGAGACTCCGGCCGAGCTCAACAGGCTGCTGGCCGACCCTCGGGTTCGCACGGTCTGGTTCCTGCGCAACACCCACGACGTCTCGCCCGGCGGGCTCAATACTGTATTCATGAGTGAGCTGCGCGCACGCATGACGCCGACCGTACAACCGTATGGGCCCTATACTCCTTTGGAGCGCGCGCTGATGGGAGGCACGGAAAGCCCGCGTTATTTTCACGAACTGGTGGAGTTCCGGCGTTAGAATAGGCGCATGCTGCTCGGCGCCGTCACCTACAACGTTCTCGCCAACATGGATCTGGAGACCGTTATTAAGACCCTGGAGGCCACCGGTTTCGATGCCGTCGAACTACGCACCGGCCACAAACACGGAGTGGAGCCCACTCTTTCCGAAGCCGAACGAGCCAAGGTGAAAGAGCGATTCGAGCACAGCAAGGTGCGCCTGCTGAGCTACGGCACGACGTGCGAGTTCCAATCTGCTGATGCCGCGGAACGCAGGAAACAGATCGAGCTAGCGAAGCAGTTTGTCGGACTGGCGCACGATACCGGAGCTCTCGGAGTGAAGGTGCGGCCCAACGGCTTTGCCAAGGGTGTGCCCAAGGAGACGACGATACAGAACATCGCGGCGGGGCTGCGCGAGGTGGGCGATCACGGCTACGTTCACGGCGTGGAGATCTGGCTGGAAGTGCATGGCGGGGAAACGCAAGTACCCACGGTCGCCGCAGAGATCATGCGCGCCACCAATCACAAGAACGTGGGGCTCTGCTGGAACTCGAACCCCACGGATATTGTGGATGGTAGCGTGAAACCCAGTTTCGACCTGCTGCGGCCATGGGTGAGGAGCTGCCACATCAACGAACTGGTAAGCGGCTATCCCTACAAGGAATTGTTCCGCCTGATGAAAGCGAGCGGCTACGACCGCTGGACACTCTGCGAGGCCGCGGAAAGCAAGGAACCCGAACGCTTTCTGCGCTATTACCGCGGCCTTTGGCGCGAGCTGATGACGTAACGGCTATTTCTTACCGGCCTTGTTCACCTTTGGGGCCGCAACATTCCCGGCCTTCTCCGTGGGGTGATGCTTGTTGTGGCGCGCCACAGCCTTCGCAATTTCTTCGGCGGAGAGCTTGCTGTGATTCTCAGAATGCAATACGTCGGTTTCTGGAGTCGGATTCGTCGTCATTGCCTTGGCTCCCTTTCTCGCAAATAGACAGCACCTACCCGGATTATACGCCCGGCCAAAGATACCAAGGGTGCGAAACCATGCTTTCGCGGCAACTTGGGGCTTCCGCTCCTGTGTCCGTCTATAATGAAGGCTTACCGCCATTTCTGAAGGACCACCCATGTCTCGCGAACTTCTCATCCAGTGTCCGGATGGGCAGATGAAAACCGTTCCGCTCACCGGCGGCCGCCTGTCCATCGGCCGTTCCAGCGCCGCCGAACTCTGCTTTCCGGAGGACGCGGGCCTCTCCCGCCAGCACTTCGCGTTCGAACCGGAAGGCGACGATTGGACCGTGCAGGACCTGGGCAGCAAGAACGGCACCTTCGTCAACAACATCCCGCTCAAGGCGCGGCTGATTCTCAAGCCCGGCGACCGCGTCACCGCCGGCCACCTGGTCATCGTCTACGCTCCCGACGCGGCGGACCCCGACGCCGGGCGTGGTGGTCTTCGAAGGCGACACCAGTTCGCCGACCACCTCCACCGTGGTCACCAGCCTGGAAGGCGCGCTCTCCAATCAGACCCTGGCGATCGAGCGCGGCGGCCCCAAGGCTCGGCCCCCATGCAGGCGCTGATTCGCGCCGGGCAGGAACTGAGCGACAACCGGCCGCTCAACGAACTCTTCCCGGTGATTCTCGACCTGGCGATTCAGGCCGTCAACGCGCAGCGCGGCGTGCTGCATGATTCTGGAGGGCGACGAGCTGGTCCCGCGCGCTCACAAGGGCGACGGCTTCCGCATCAGCAGCGCGGTGCGCGACCGCGTGCTCAACGAGCGCTCCTCCATTCTGGTGCGCGATGCGCAGCTCGACGATGCCTTCAAGGGCCGCATGAGCATCGTGGAGCAGAAGGTCCACACCATGATGGCGGCGCCCCTGCAGACCAAGGACCGCATCATCGGCCTGATCTACCTGGACTCGCCGTTCGTGCTGCGCGAATTCACCAAGGACGATCTGAGCCTGCTGACGGTGATGGCCAACATCGCGGCCATCCGCATCGAGAATGCGCGCCTGGCGGAAGTCGAACAGGCGGAGCGCATCATGGCGCGCGACCTCTCCCAGGCGCCGATATTCAAGGGCGCATGCTGCCCGAAAAGGCGCCCGAGGTACCGGGCGCCGACCTGGCCGGCTTCAACATGGCCTGCCGCACCGTGGGCGGCGACTACTACGATTTCTTCACCTACCCCGATGGCCGCGTGGCGCTCGCGCTGGGCGACGTTTCGGGCAAGGGCATGCCCGCCTCGCTGATGATGATGGCGCTGCAGGCGCGCGTGCAGGTGCTGGCCGAGGAGCCGGGCAATCTCGCGCACTTCATGACGCGCATCAACAAGGCCACCTGCGCCAAGTGTCCCAGCAACCGCTTCATCACGTTCTTCTTTCTCCGTCTTCAACGCGGCCACCGGCGAACTGGCCTATGCCAACGCGGGACACAATCCGCCGATCCTGGTGCGCGCCAACGGCGAAGCCGAAATGCTGGAAGGCGGCGGCCCGGTGCTGGGCATTCTCTCCATCGCGCCCTACAGCGAAATGCACGCCCAACTGGACCACGGCGACATGCTGGTGCTCTACAGCGACGGCGTGACCGAGGCCAACAATCCGGCCTATGACGAATTCGACGAAGAGCGCTTCATCGAAGTGCTGAAGGCCAACCGCACCAAGCCGGCCAACGTGATTGTGCAGGCCGTGATCCGGGCGGTCACCGAATTCGCCGCCGGCGCGCCGCAGGCGGACGATATTACCCTGCTGGTGGCGAAGCGGCTGTAATGCTCACCGACCTGGTTCAGATCAAGCTGCTGGGCGAAAAGAAGCGCCCCGAGAACGAACGCTTCCGCAAGCACATGAAGAGTTTCGATCACTCGGACCGCATTCTGCGCCGCATTGCCGAGGGCATCGAAGAGCAGATCGATTGCCTGCAGTGCGCCAACTGCTGCCGGGTGGCGACCGCCAAAGTTACCGAGCGCGACGTGGAGCGCCTGGCCAAGTATCTGCACGTCAAGCCGTCGCGTTTCATGGCGGAATACGTCGGAAACGAGCGAGGAAGAGGGCCTGATTCTGAAGCGCGACCGGAAGACCGGCTGCGTTTTTCTGAGCGGCAACGAGTGCACGGTCTACGACGCGCGGCCGGAGAGCTGCCAGAAATTTCCGCACGTGGTGCGCGGCAACGGGTCGATCGCCAGCCGCATGTGGGAGTTGATCGACCGCGCCTGCTACTGCCCCATCGTCTACAACTCGCTCGAAGCGTTCAAGGATGAGATGGCGTTTAAGCGGTAGGTGTGTGGCATTCTAATGTCGATGCCTGATAATCCGCACTCCCGGCGGGGATTCCTCGCCAACCTGGCGGCCGCGCCTCTGGCCGCCGCACCGCAGGCCTCCCCGCGGCCGTTCAACATCGTCTATATCCACTCGCACGATTCCGGCCGCTATCTGTCACCGTACGGCTATCCCGTACCCACACCCAATCTCCGCCGCCTGGCTTCGGAAGGCGTCCTCTTCCGGCGAGCCTTCAGCGCGGCGCCCACCTGCTCGCCCAGCCGGGCATCGCTATTGACCGGGCAGTACGCCCATCAGAACGGAATGCTCGGGCTGGCGCACCGCGGCTTCTCGATGACGGATTACCGCCGGCACATCGTGCACACGCTGCGCGATGCCGGCTATCATTCGGTGCTTGCCGGCCTGCAGCATGTGGCGGCGAAGCCGGAACAGATCGGCTACGACGAGATCCGGCACCCCGCGACCACGCAGGCGGTCGACGTGGCTCCCCAGGCGGTGGCGTTTTTGAATACCAAACCGGCCGGTCCTTTCTTCCTGGATTGCGGCTTCTTCGAGACTCACCGCGAGTATCCGAAGCCCTCGGCGGAAGACGACCCGCGCTATATACAGCCGCCCTCGCCGATGATCGATACACCGGCGACGCGGGCCGACATGGCAGCGTTCCATGCCAGCGCGCGCAACCTGGATCGTGGCGTCGGCCAGGTGCTCGATGCGCTGGCGCGCAACGGGCTGGCGGAGAACACGCTGGTGATCAGCACCACCGATCACGGTCTGGCATTCCCCAGAATGAAGTGCAACCTTACGGATTCCGGATGGGGCGTCTCGCTGATTTTGCGGGGACCGGGCGCATACTCGGGCGGCAAGGTGTGCGATGCGATGGTCTCGCATCTCGACGTGTTCCCCACGCTTTGCGAATCTCTGAAGATTCAGCCGCCGGCCTGGTTGGAGGGAAGATCGCTGCTGCCCCTGCTGGACGGACGCGCCGAGCGGATTCGTGACGAGGTGTTCGCGGAGGTGAACTATCACGCTTCGTACGAACCCGCCCGCGCGGTTCGCACGGAGCGCTACAAGTACATCCGGCGTTACGGCGACCGCCATACGCCGGTGCTGCCCAACTGCGACGACAGTCCGAGTAAGAGCCTGTGGCTCGAACATGGATGGAGGGGGCAGAACGTGGCAAGCGAGGAATTGTACGACCTGGTGTTCGACCCCAACGAACAGTTCAATCTGGCGGCGGTGGCCGGTTCGCGGTCTGCGTTGGAGGAAATGCGCGGAAGACTGGATGGCTGGATGAAGCGGACGCACGACCCGCTATTGAATGGTCCCGTGCCCGCGCCGGCTGGCGCGAAGGTCAATCCGGTGGACGGTGTCTCGCCGCGAGAACCGGTGGTGGACGCGAACGTCCGGTGATGGGGGGACGACCCCTCCCTTACGGTCGGGGCTCGGATCGGCTCACCCGAGGCGGTTATTGTTGCGGCAGGACGCCGGTCATTAACTCTGGCTTCACCCACTCGTCGAACTCCTTCTCCGTTACGTAACCTAGCTTGAGCGCTGCCTCACGGAGGGTGGATTCGTCATGGTGCGCGGTGAGCGCCACGTGCGCCGCTTTTTCGTAGCCGATGTGCGGACTCAGGGCGGTGACCAGCATCAGCGAACTGGTGACGTGTTGCTGGATGACTTCGCGGTTTGGGCGGAATCCGCGCACACAACGTTCTTCGAACGTGCGACAGGCGGAGGCTAGAAGGTCGATGGACGAGAGCACGTTGTGCAGGATGACGGGTTTGAAGACATTCAACTGGAAATTGCCCTGGGAGCCGGCAAATGCCACGGCGTGATCGTTACCGAAGACCTGTACGGCTACCTGGGTCAGGGCTTCGCATTGCGTCGGGTTGATCTTGCCGGGCATGATCGACGAGCCCGGCTCGTTCTCCGGAAGGCGCAGCTCGCCGATTCCGGCGCGCGGGCCGCTGGCATGCCATCGCAGGTCGTTGGCGATTTTCATGAGGGCGCCGGCCAGTGTACGCAGGGCGCCGCTGGCGGTCACCATGGCGTCGTGCGCGGAGATTGCGGCGAACTTGTTGGCCGCGGGAAGGAACGGCAGCCCGGTTTCGGTGGCGATCAGGCGGACGGCCAGCACCGGCAAAGCCGGCCGGCGCGTTCAGACCGGTGCCTACGGCGGTTCCGCCGATGGCGAGTTCGTACAGGCCAGTCAGCGTCCGGCGAATATCCTGGATCGCGTGGTCCAGTTGAGCGGACCAGCCCGATGCGATCTGGCCCAACGTGATCGGAGTGGCGTCCTGCAAATGGGTGCGGCCCAGCATGACCAGGCCGGCGTACTTGGTGGACTTGGCGGCGAACGCATCGCGCAGCGACTCGACGGCCGGCAGAAGCACGTGCTCGATCTGTTCCACCGAGGCGATGTGCATCACAGTCGGAAAGACGTCGTTGGTGGACTGGCTGCGGTTGACGTCGTCGTTCGGATGAAGGGCGCGCTTCGGACCGGAAGTATCGCCCCGGCGTAGCGGTTGCCGAGATTGGCAAGCACCTCGTTGGCGTTCATGTTGGTCTGCGTGCCGGACCCGGTCTGGAAGACGGACAGGGGGAATTCGTCGTCCCACCGGCCATCGATCACCTCCTGGGCGGCGCGAACGATGAGAGCCGCCTTTTTGTCCGGGAGATGGCCCAATTCCTGGTTGGCCAGGGCGGCGCACTTCTTGACGATGGCGAGCGCGCGGATGACCGGCCTGCCCCATCGGAAGCGATCGAGACCGATGGGAAAAGTTTCGAGACAGCGCTGCGTCTGCGCGCCCCACAGACGGTGGGCGGGAACCGGCACGGGGCCGAGGGAATCCGACTCCGTACGCGTTTCGACCTGGCCTTCGGCGGGAGCTGAGCCGTTCCGATCTTTTGACATGATCACCTTCCTCCGAAGGACATTCCTGTGTCCTAGAGAGCAGAAGTATCACCAGGGTATGCAAAACCACCAAGCAAGACGGATGGAGGGCGCGGCAAGGAAGGACAAGCAGCGCCCGGACGGGCGATCTTTCACCTCCCGGCTGCAACTTATCCCACACATTTGACAACACTTCCCACCTTCCCTATGATGGAATTTCAATTCATTCGTTGGCGCAGAGCCTTTCTGCGCCGATTCGCGCCCTAATGGCATACAACCACGTCTGTCTGATCTGGAACATCAATATGATCAAAGTCGAAGGTCTAACTAAGCGATACGCCCGTACTGTCGCCGTAGACGACATCTCCTTCGAGGTGGAAAAGGGCCAAATCGTCGGTTTCCTCGGCCCGAACGGCGCCGGGAAGACCACCACGATGCGCGTGCTCACCTGCTTCCTCCCGCCCTACTGCCGGTAAGGCCACCATCGCCGGCTTCGATGTGCTGGAGAATCCGCAGGAGGTGAAAAAGCGCATCGGCTACCTTCCCGAAACTCCTCCCCTTTACCCCGAAATGGAGGTCATCGAATACCTCACTTTCGTCGGCCAGCTCAAAGGCATCTCCGAGCGCCGATATCAAACGCCGCGCCGACGAGGTCATCGAGCGCTGCTCGCTCGGCGACGTGCGGGCCAAGCTGATCGGCAAGCTGTCCAAGGGCTACCGGCAGCGCGTCGGCATCGCCCAGGCCATCATCCACAACCCCGACGTCCTGATCCTCGACGAGCCCACCAGCGGCCTCGATCCCAAACAGATCATCGAAATCCGCGCGCTGCTGAAGGCACCTCTCCGGCGATCACACCATCATCCTCAGCACCCACATCCTCACCGAGGTGGAGCAATCCTGCGAGCGCGTCATCATCATCAGCCAGGGCAAGCTGGTGGCGCAGGATTCCGTAGCCAACCTCACCAACCGCCTGCGCGGCGCCGAGGCGGTCACTCTCGAAGTCGAAGTCCGCCGACGGCCATCCCAACCCCGCCGAAGTTCAGGGACGCCTCGAACAGGTCTCCGGCGTCAGCCGCGTGATGATGAAGGACGCCAAGGACGGCCGCATCACCTTCGAAATCGAGAGCCTGCAGGGCCGCCACATCCGCGCCGAACTGGCGCGCAGCGTGGTCAACTCCGGCTGGAATCTCAGCGAACTCCGCGCCGTCGGCCTGAGCCTGGAAGATATCTTCCTGCAACTCACCACCAGCGAAAAGAAGGACAGAAGAAGAGGGAGACACCAAGTGAAGAACATACTCCTGATCTGTAAGAAGGAACTCAAGAGCTATTTCGCATCCCCCATCGCCTATCTGCTGATGGCGTTTTTCGGCCTGATCTTCGGATTCGGCTTCTTCACCGCCACGCGCGATTTCGTGCGCTTCAGCTTCCAGTCCCAGATGATGGGCCAGCAGCAGCCGATGAATGTCAACGAACAGATCATCCGCCCGCTGCTCGGGTTCGCCTCCACCATCGCGCTGTTCCTGGTCCCCATGATCAGCATGCGCCTGATCGCCGAGGAGAAGCGCACCGGCACCATCGAACTGCTGCTCACCTCGCCGATCAAGGATATCGAGATCATCATCGGCAAGTGGCTGGGCGCGGTGCTGCTCTACATCTGCGTGCTCGGCATGTCGATGATCAACGTCGCGATGCTCTTCGCCTGGGGCAAGCCCGATCTGAAGCCCGTGCTGGTGGCGTACCTCGGGACTGATCCTGCAGGGCGCCATGCCTGCTGGCCATCGGGACCTTCATCTCCACCACCACCCGCAACCAGATCATGGCCGGCGGCGTCACCTTCTTTGTCTGCCTGCTGCTCTGGCTGCTGAGCTGGTTCACGGCTTTCGACTCCGGCCCGATGTCGCAGGTGGTCAATTACATTTCGATCGTCACCCACTTTGAAAACTTCAGTAAGGGTGTGCTCGATACCAAGGACGTGGTCTTCTACCTTTCCATGATTTTCTTCTCCCTGTTCATCACCTCGCGGGCGATGGAATCGCTCCGGTGGAGGTCGTAAGCATGGCTGACAACTTCCTCAAATCGCAGACAGACCAAGTACACGGCTTACGCCGACAGCCTACATCCTGGTAATCATCGCGGTGCTGGCCGCGGTCAACTTCCTGGCCAACCGCTACGACAAGAGTTACGATTCCACCAGCAACAAGCAGTTCAGCCTCTCCGACCAGACCATCAAGTTCGTCGGGAATCTGAAGAACGACATCAAGATGACTTACTTCGACGAAGCCACGCCGCTTCCCGCAAGCGCGCGACCTGCTGGACCGCTACACCGCCCTCTCCCCCAAAATCAAACTGGAATTCATCGACCCGGTGAAGAAGCCGCAACAGGCCAAATCCGCCGGCTACCGCCGCGACGTCACCATCCTGGTGGACAGCGGCGCCGCGCAAGGAAGAGGCCAAGAGCCTCACCGAAGAGGAAGTCACCGGCGCCATCATCCGCTCGCAGAAAACCGGCGAGCGCACCGTCTGCTTCGTGAATGCCGCCAACGAGCACTCCATCGACGATGAAGCCCCCACCGGCTACTCGCTGATGAAGCAGTTGCTCGAGCGCGACAATTACAAGACCCGCACGATCGATTTCAAACCCACGGCGGCCGAAGCCCGGCAAGCCGCTCGCCATCGGCCAGACGCCCGTCGGCCGCCGCCGTCGAAGTCCCCAAGGACTGCCTGGTGCTGGTCGTCGGCGGCCCGCAACTCGCTTATCCGCAACCCATCGTCGACGCCATTCAAGAAGTACGTGGAAGGCGGCGGCCACGCGCTGTTCATGCTGGATAACGTGCTGAAGATCGGCCGCGGCGAGCCTACCGCCGAAAACACCGAACTGGTCAACGTGCTCACCGATTGGGGCGTCACCCCGCAATAAAGACCTGGTGCTCGATCTCAGCGGCATCGGCAACATGTTCGGCGCCGGCCCCGAAATCCCCATCGTCCTGCAATACGAATCCGCACGCCCATCACCCGCCCGCTGGCGCGCGTGCCCACCGCCTTCCCGGTGCCGCGCTCGCTCGAGGTCAAGTCCGGCGGCAAGAGCACGGTCGAAAAGCTGTTCGGCACCACCGAGGACAGCATCGCCGTCACCGAGGTCGCCGCCAGCGGCGCCATCGATCCCAAGAAGGGGAAGAAGGGTCCGTTCACGCTCGCCGCCGCCGGCACCCTGCAGGGCACGCCAGCCGGCCGCTTCATCGTCGTCGGCACCTCGCAGTGGGCCGAAAATCGCGCCATGGGTTCGCGCACCCTCGGCAACCGCGATCTGTTCATGAACATGATCAACTGGCTCAGCGCCGGACGAAGACCTGATCAGCATCCGTCCCAAATCCACCGAGGATCGGCCCCTCACCCTGACCACCCAGAAGCTCAACCTGGTCTTCTGGCTGAGCGTCGTCATCTTCCCCCTCGCCATCGTCGGCTTCGGCCTGGCCACCTGGTGGAAGAGGAGATAAGCCATGAAGCCGAAGGGACTCCTGATTGCCGTCGTTCTTTTGGCTGTTCTGGGCGGGCTGACCTGGTGGAGTAATAAGAAACAGGCCGACAAGAGCCAAAACGCCCGCCGACACCGCCACCAAGCTGCTGACCATTCCGGACGATCAGTTTCAGGAAATCAAAATCAAGAAGGTGACCGGCGAGTTACTCGACCTCAAGCGCGAAAACGGCAAGTGGCGGATGACCGCGCCCCAAGCCGATGGCCGCCGACCAGGATGCCGCCGGCGTCCATGGTCTCCACGCTGGCCAATCTCAATGCCGATAAGGTGGTGGAGGACAAGGCCACCGACCTCAAGCCCTACGGCCTCGACATCCCCACCCTCGACGTCCAGATCGTCCGCAAGGACGGCAAGACCGACCACCTCCTGATCGGCGACGATACCCCCACCGGTTCCGGCGCCTACGCCAAGCTGGCCGAGCGACGCCAAGCGTGGTCACCGTCGCCACCACGGTCAAGACCAGCCTCGACAAGCGTCCCGACGACCTGCGCGACAAGCGCCTGCTCACCTTCGATTCCGACAAGCTCTCGCGCGTCGAACTCGCCGCCAAGGGTCCGGCCATCGAGTTCGGCAAGAACGGCCAGAACGAGTGGCAGATCGTCAAACCGCGTCCGCTGCGCGCCGATGGCTCCGCCGTCGATGGCCTGGTCACCAAGCTGAAGGACGCCAAGATGGACCTGACCGCCGAGGACGCCGCCAAGAGGTTCGCCGCCGCCGCCAAGGTGGCCACCGTCACCGTCACCGACGCCGGCGGCACGCAGACCCTCGAAGTCCGGCGCGATAAGGACAAGAACGTCTACGCCAAGAGTTCCGCCGTGGAGGGCGATCTACAAGGCCAACGCCGACCTGGCCGACGCCCTCGACAAAGGGCGTGGACGACTTCCGCAATAAGAAGCTCTTCGATTTCGGCTTCAGCGATCCCAGCCGGGTCGAGCTCAAGGGCGTCGACCTATACCAAGACCGGCGAAAGTGGACGGCCGAGCGGCAAGACCATGGACAACACCAGCGTCCAGAACCTGATCGATAAGCTGCGCGATCTGGCCGCCACCAAATTCGCCGAAAAGGGCGGCGGACAGCCGTTTTCACCGCCACCGTGGTCTCCAACAGCGGCAAGCGCACCGAAAAAGTGGTGATTTCCAAACAGGGCGACCCAATATTTCGCGCAACGCGAAGGCGAACCCAGCATCTATGAACTGGACGGCAAAGTCGGTCGACGACCTGCAGAAGGCCGCCGCCGACGTGAAAGAAGCCGCACCGGAGCCGGCCAAGAAGAAGTAGACTCACGCGAGACGCAGAGACGCAGAGGAAAACGCGGAGAACGCAAGATCTCTGTCTTCATCTGCGCTTCCTCTGCGTTCTCTGCGCCTGCCGCGTTGATAAGGTCTACCGAATGAACGGCCTTCTCACCGACCTCTACGAGCTCACCATGGCGGCCGGGTATTTCGATGCCGGCAAGGCCGGCGAGAAGGCGACCTTCGAATTCACCATCCGCCGCCTGCCCCGCGCATCGCAATTACGCTTCATCGCCGGCCGGTCTCCGCAGGTCGTCGATTACCTCCTCAATCTCAGCTTCACCGCCGAGGAAATCGACTACCTCCGCGGGCTTCCCCAGTTCGCCGCGGTCAGCCCGGCCTTCTTCGACTACCTGCGCGACTTCCGCTTCACCGGCGATCTCTTCGCGGTCCCCGAAGGCACCCCGCTCTTCGCCGGCGAGCCCGTGCTCACCGTGCGCGCGCCCATCATCGAAGCGCAGATTCCCGAAACCTACCTGCTCTCCGCCGTCACCTTCCAGACCCTGATCGCCTCCAAGGCCGCGCGCTGCGTCGGATGCCGCCGGGCGGACGCCCGGTGGTGGAGTTCGGCACGCGCCGCGCGCACACCCCCGAAGCCGGCACACTCGGCGCGCGCGCCGCCTACATCGGCGGCTGCGCCGGCACCAGCAACACGCTCGCCGGCTTCCGCTACGGCATTCCCGTGATGGGCACCGCCGCGCACTCCTGGGTGATGTCCTTCCCCTGCGAGATGGACGCCTTCCGCAAGCTGCAGCGCGTGCTGGGCGACTCCACCGTACAACTGCTCGATACCTACGACACGCTGGAAGGCGCGCGCCGCGCCGCCAAACTGGGCGGCCCGATGTGGGGCGTCCGCCTGGACAGCGGCGATTTCGACGCGCTCTCCCGCCAGGTGCGCGCGCATCCTCGACGAGGCCGGCCAGCCCGACGCCAAGATCATGGTGAGCGGCGATCTGGACGAGTACCGCATCCGCGAGCTGGTCGCCGGCGGCGCGCCCATCGATTCCTTCGGCGTGGGCACCCAACTCGCCACCAGCGCCGACGCGCCGCACATGGGCGCAATCTACAAGATGGTGGAGGTCGAGATCTGCGGCATCAAGCGCTTCACCGCCAAGTACAGCGAGGATAAGTCTTCCCTGCCCGGCGCCAAGCAGATCTTCCGCGATGTGGCGCGCGACGTGGTGGCGCGTTCGGGCGAGTGCGGCAAAGGCGAAGCGCTGCTCCGCCCGATCATTCTCGGCGGCCGCCTCATCGAGCCGCTGCCGACGCTGGCGCAGGCTCGCGAGCGTGCGGCACAGTCCATCGCGAATCTGCCGCCCGCTCTGCGACAATTGGAGGATGGCGGAGCCGTGGCCGGTGATCCAGAGCCGCGAATTGCGCGAGTTGATCGGCCAGACGCGCTCCAATCTGCGCGGATGAAGACCATCTTCTTCGACATCGATACGCAACTGGACTTCCTGTACCCGGCGGGCGCGCTGTACGTCCCCGGCGCCGAACGCATCGTGCCCGCTATCGCGCGGCTCAACCGGCATGCCGCGGCGCACGGCATCCCGGTAGTCTCCACCACCGACGCCCACCCGGAGGACGACCCCGAATTCCGAACCTGGCCGCCGCACTGCGTGGCCGGCACGACGGGCCAGCACAAGGCCGAAGCCACGCTGCTGGAGAAACGCGTCGTGGTGCCGAACCGCGAACACGAACTGGCGATCGAAGGGGCGCAGCAGATCATCGTCGAAAAGCAGCACGTGGACGTGTTCACCGCGCCGAATTTCGCGCGCGTGGTGGAGCGGCTGGCCGCGGACCGCGTTCGTGGTCTACGGCGTGGTCACGGAAATCTGCGTGCTTTTCGCGGCACGCGGTCTGTTGAAGTATGGCAAGCCGATGACCATCGTGACCGATGCGATCGCGGCGCTGACCGCCGAAGCCGCCGAGCGTGCGCTGGCAGAGATTGTTGCCGGCGGCGGCACGCTCGCGCTCACTTCGGAAATCACCAGCTCATGACGAGTTGCGCCGGTTGCCAACCGGCGCGCAGCTTGCCAAGCTGCCCCACAATGGAACTATGAAGTACATCCAAGTCACGCAGCCGGGGCCGCCCGAAGTTCTGCAGCTCGCCGAAGGTCCGACACCCGATGCCGGGACGCGGCGAAGTGGTGATTCGCGTGGAGGCCGCAGGCGTCAACCGTCCCGACGCTCCTGCAGCGCGCCGGCAAGTATCCGCCTCCGCCGGGAGCGTCGCCGATCCTGGGATTGGAGGTTGCGGGGACGATTGCGGATGCCGCGCCCGACGTCCGGATGGCGCGAGGGCGACCGCGTCTGCGCGCTGGTCGCCGGGCGGCGGCTACGCCGAATACTGCCTGGCGCCCGGCGTGCAATGCCTGCCGGTGCCGCGCGGTCTTTCGATGGAAGAAGCCGCCGGCATTCCCGAGACGTTCTTCACGGTGTGGGCCAACGTGTTCCAACTGGGACACCTGGCAGCCGGGCGAGCGTTTCCTGGTGCACGGCGGCACGAGCGGGATCGGCACGACCGCGATCCAACTCGCGCACGCCTTCGGCGCTACCGTTTTTGCGACGGCAGGCAGCGAGGAGAAGTGCCGCGCGGCGGAGGAACTGGGCGCGGAACGGGCGATCAATTACAAGGAGCTCGATTTCGTCGCGGAGTTCGGCGAGGTCGATCTGGTGCTGGATATGGTGGGCGCGCCGTACACGCCGCGGAATCTGGATGTGCTCGCTCCGCGCGGCCGGCTGGTGCAGATCGCGGTGCAGCAGGGGGCGCAGGCAACGGTGAATCTGGCCAAAGTCATGCAAAAGCGGCTCACCATCACGGGCTCTACGATGCGCCCGCGCACGGTCGCGGAGAAGGGCGCGATCGCGAGCGAACTGCGCGAACGCATCTGGCCGCTGCTGGAATCGCGCGAGGTGAAGGTGGTGGTGGACCGTGTATTCCCACTCGCGGAGGCCGCCGCCGCGCACCGCTACCTGGAGAGCGGCGCGCACATCGGCAAACTGATTCTGTCGGTATCGCCGTAGATCTATTGTTGCCAATGGTGCTGCCGATAGTGGGCGGCGCCGCGTTCGTAACCGCAGCGGTAGGCGTCGCTCTCTTTCGGATCGGCCTTGGCCGCGGCGTTGCCGTTGCGAAGGGCCGCCTCGTAGCCGCGGCGGTATTCGTGCTCCGCGCTTTCAAACTCGCCGCCGAGGCTGCGGTAGTGTTCGGCTTCGGCGGTGCGCAGTCCGATCCACCATTCGTCGCGTGCGGCGTCGATGGTTTCCGCCCCGGCGTCCGCGAGTATGGCGCGCGCCCTGGCCGAGTCGTCGTCATGGCGGGTTTCCACGATGAGGACACTACGCCCCTGTTTCAGGGCATCTTTATACACGAAGAGTTCATCGGCGGGCAGGCCCGTGGTGGAATCCTTTTCCAGGGCGGCTCCGGCCGCGGCGCCACCCACGGCTCCACCAACCCCCAGGATCGCGGCGGCCGCCAGGCCCACGGCGAGAACGGGACCCACGCCCGGAATCAGTACAGTGGCAGCGGCGGCGCCGAACTCCAAGCCGGCTGCTATTCCGACGGCGCCTCCCAACACGGTTCCGACGGCCTTTCCCATTCCGGGCTGCTCGGTCTCGCTAACGGGGACCCTGTCCACTTGCGAATCGGGGGCTTCCGGCAAAAGCAGATTGATGCCGGGCAGACCCGCTTCCTTGAGGGTGATGGCCGCCTTCCTGGCTGCTTCGCTGGAAGGAAAGACTCCGGAAACGGTTGGCATGCTGGGGACCTCCTAGAGTCCCAGAATATCGCTAGCATGCCTTCGGCCAGAGTGATCCGCAGTACGGTGATGACGGTGACGCCTTACAGGCCTTTGACCATCCAGCCGTCGCGATACTTTGTGCGGACGTGCTGGTTGGCTTCCGGCGAGTTGGTGAATTTCAATTTCGCGGAATTCCACTCCAGCGTGGTCTTCGGGAAACGCGTGGCCAGCGGACCGAGGAGCACGGCCTCGGTGAGCGGACCGGAGTAATCGAAGCTGGTGGTGGTCTTGCCGTTGCCCATGACCGCTTCCACGAACTGGTGATAGTGGTTCACGGTCTCGAGTTGCGGCATCGGGAAGTCCTTAAACTGGTCCTCCGGCAGCAGTATGGGCATGGCGACGTGCGGCAGCAGCATGACGCCTTTGGTGCCGATGAAGAGGGAGCCCTGGCCGGGCAGCTTGTGCGGCGCCGCGAGCGCCTGGATTTCCTGCGGGGGGCGCGCATCGCCATCGTACCAGGTGATGGGAATGGTCTTCTCCTCGGTCACCGAAGTGCCGGGGAACACGTAGTGGATTACGGTATCGAGCGCCCAACTCTGGCCGTTCGGCGCGGCGCCTTCGGAGCGCACGGAGAGGGGCGCGGCCAGTCCCAGCGCGCCGAAGACCGGGTCCAGAATGTGGCAGCCCATGTCGCCGAAGGTGGCGGTGCCGAAATCGATCCGCTTCCGCCAGTTCACGGGATGATAGACGTCCAGAATGAAGGGGCGCGGCTGGGCCACGCCGATCCAGTGATCCCAGTTGAGGGTGGAAGGGACGGGGTCGGTGCGCTCCGGCAACGGATCGGAATCGCCCCATTTCTTCTCGCTGAACGAGTGGACTTCCTTGATCTTGCCGATGGCGCCGTTCTGGATCAACTGAACGGCGGTCTTGTACTCGCGCGCGGAATGGATCTGGATGCCCATCTGGGTGACGAGATTCTTCTTGCGCGCCATGGCGGTGAGCATGTGGACTTCGTGGATGCTGTGCGCCATGGGCTTCTGCTGGTAGACGGGGAGGCCGAAGCGCATGGCGGACATGGCCATGGGGGCGTGCATGTGATCGGGCGTACCAACGCAGACGGCGTCGAGGTTGCTATGCTCCTTGGCGAGCATCTGGCGCCAGTCCTCATAGACTTTCGCGTCGGGCGCACGCTGCTTTTGCTGCTGCAGTTTCGACGAATCCACTTCGGCGACGCAGATCAATTTCACCTTGGGATGACGCAGCAGCACATCGAAGGTGACGTACGCCATTCCGCTTGCGCCAAAGGCGCCGAGACGGAACTGATCGCTGGGCGGCGCAGAAATCAGGTTGCGGACGAAGAAGGGCGCCGCCAGGAACGTGCGGCGATCTAGAAGGAGGGACATAAGTTTATTAAGTAAGGGGACAGGCCCGGAGGCCGTGTCCTACACTTTTCGGGCACCACGAAGGGCTTGCGGTAATCGCGCGTCATCATGGGCGGCCTCCTCGTCGCCGATGATCATCATGGTCTTGGGATCGAAGTTGACGGTGCGTCCCACGCGGTACGAGATATTGGCCAGGTGCACCAGCACGGTGGATGCCGCGCCTTCTTCGATCTCCGCGTTCAGGCTTTCCCTCTTGCGGCTGCGCACGGCTTCGAAGAAATTCGCGAAGTGGCTGCCGCCCTTGGTCATGGTGGGTCCGGGCTCGCCGTTCCTGCCCAGGAAGGTGGACTTATTGTAGCCGTCGATCGCCAGGTAGCCCTTGGAGC
Organism: uncultured Solibacteraceae bacterium; assembly: GCA_963792055.1. Classification (GTDB taxonomy): domain Bacteria; phylum Acidobacteriota; class Terriglobia; order Bryobacterales; family Bryobacteraceae; genus Solibacter. The sequence continues at coordinate 26,406 of CAWBUV010000018.1, forward strand.
CATAGAAGAGGTTGCCGATGGTGTTGGATCCTTGCCGCCCTCGTGCGATGCCGGCTTCGTGGTTGCTCATCCAGTGGCGGACCTCGAACTCCATCATCTGCTTCTTGCCGTTTTCGTTGAACTCGAAGGCGCAGTTCAGCGTGTTGGGCGTCTCCTGGTCGTCGTCGAACATGAAGTTGCCGCCGATGGCGGTGGCCTTGGTGGGGAATTTCACTCCCAGCCCCCAGCGCGCGATATCCACCTCGTGAATGCCCTGGTTGCCCAGGTCGCCGTTGCCGTAGGCCCAGTACCAGTGCCAGTTGTAGTGGAAGCGATTTTCCTTGAACGGACCTTCTGCGCCGGACCCTGCCACAGGTCGTAGTCCACCCAGGAGGGCGGTCGCTGACGGCCTTGGTGCCGATGGTGTCGCGCCACTTGAAGCACAGGCCGCGCGACAGGTAGATGTCGCCGATCAGGCCTTCGCGCATTTTCTGCACGCCGTCCTGCAGCGCCACGGAGGAGCGGCTCTGGCTGCCCTGCTGCACCATCCGGTTGTATTTGCGGGCCGCCGCCACAATCTGCTTGGCTTCGAAAATATTGTGCGAGCAGGGCTTCTCCACGTAGACGTCCTTGCCGGCGCGGCAGGCGTCGATGGTCATCAGGGTGTGCCAGTGGTTGGGCGTGGCGATGGAGATGGCGTCGATGGACTTGTCTTCGAGCAGCTTGCGGTAGTCGGTGTAGATTGCGGGCTTCTTCTGGGTGATCTTCTCGACGCTGCTCGCCGCCGCGTCCAGCACCTTCTGGTCGATGTCGCAGAGCGCGACCAGTTCGACATTGGGCTGGCCGGTGATCTCTTTGATGTGGTCTTTGCCACGGCCGCGCAGGCCGATGGTGGCAACGCGGATGGTGTCGCTCGGGCTGCCAAAAACGGTGTTGGAGGCGGCTGCCGCGGCCGCGGTGGTGATGAAGAAATTTCTTCGATCCATAGGTTTCGTTACCGCTATTCGAGGCTACTTTATCACATTACGGGGATTTCCGCTCGTCCAGCCCGAAATGTTGCCGATCGCCAGATCCATCAGGCGCGCGCGCGCTTCGCGGGTGGCCCAGGCGATGTGCGGCGTGACCAGGCAATTGCGCGCCGAGAGCAGCGGATTGGTGGCCGCGGGCGGCTCCACGCTCAGCACGTCCAGCCCCGCGCCGGCCAGGCGTCCGGCGTTGAGCGCATCGGCCAGGTCCTGGTCCACCACCAGCGGGCCGCGCGAGGTGTTGATCAGGAACGCGGAGGGCTTCATGCAGCGCGAGCGTCGCGCGCGTTGATCATGCCCTGCGTCTCCGGAAACAGCGGCGAGTGCAGGCTCACCACGTCGCTTTCGCGGAGCAGATCGTCCAGCGCGCGCCCAGCGGAAACCCGCGTAGGCGGGCGGATCGCCCTGGTAGGTATCGTTGGCGATCACCCGCATGCCCATGGCGTCGGCGATGCGGCCCACGCGGCCGTCCGATGCGTCCGAAGCCGATGATGCCCATGGTCTTGCCCGCCAGTTCCACGAGCGGCGATTTCCAGAAGGACCAGTCGGCGTTGCGCGACCATTCGCCCGCGCGCACGGCATCGGAGTGCAGCTTCACGTTGTGGCACAACTCCAGGAGCAGCGCGAAGACGAACTGCGCCACCGAGGCCGTCCCGTAGGTCGGGATGTTGGTGACGATGATTCCCTGCCCCCGCGCCGCCTCGACGTCCACGACGTTGTAGCCGGTGGCCAGGACGCCGATGTAGTTCAGGTCCGGCAGTTGCGGCCAGCATATCGGCGCGGCAGCGGCGTCTTGTTGGTGAGCACGGCGGCGGCGCCGCGGCGCGCTCGACGACCTCCGCGGCTGGGGTGCGGTCGTAGACGACGACCTCGCCGAACTCGCGCAGGGCATCCCAGGAGAGGTCTCCCGGATTCAGGCAATATCCGTCAAGCACTACGATCTTCATGTTCCTCTTTATCAGGGTGATCGTGGAGTATCACTGAGGGTAACGCGCCTTCGACCGCAACGGCGGCGGCGAAGCGGGGGCCGGCATCGAGTTCGGTGACGCTCCACTCGCCGGGCGGTGTGGCGCCCGCACCGTAGAGTCCCGCGCCGTGCGCCTTGAGCAGCGCTTCGAAGCGCGTCCAGTGGCGGAAGAAATCGCGTACGGCGGAAGGGGCGGGATGCGCCGGCGGGAAAATAGCGCTGCGCGATCGCCGGCGTATTCCGGCAAGGGGCGGATGCGCTCGATATCGACGCCGACCTCGACGTCGCGGGTCACTGCCACCAGCGCCATCTCGTGCGAGTGGGCGAGATTGAAGCGGATTTCCGGCGCGGAGACGAGATAGGGCTTACCTTTTTCGTGGAGCGCGAATTCCAGGGGCGGCGTCGGTGACGCTGGCCAGGATGGCGCGGAGCGCGGCGTGGGCGCGCAGGTAGCGGCGGCGCAGGACGGGCGTGGCGAACCGCGCGGCGCGCTCCGCTTCTTCCGCGGTGGGCGGAGGCGAACTTGCCCCGGTTGAGGCGCACGCGCCAGACGTGGACTTCGCCGGCGGTCAGCATGGCAGGTCCATTTCCAGCGCCTGCAGGAAGTGCTCGCGCGCGGTATTCAGATAAAAGTGCCCTCCTGGAAAGACGCGCACGGCGAAAGATGCGGTGGTCTGCTCCGCCCATCCCTCGAGATGCTCGCGGCGAACGTTGGGATCGTCCACGCCGCCGTAGGCGCGTATGGGAAGGGCAGCGGCGGATCTTCCGCGTAGACGTAATTGCGATACAGCGAGGCGTCGGCTTCGCAGCGCGGGCAGAATGGCGCGCATGAGCGGCGGGATCGTCGAAGGACTTCGGCCGGGATGCCTTCGAGGCGGCGCAGTTCCTCGACGAAGGCTTCGCGCGACGGCGCGGGCGGCGGCACGTGATGGCGGCGGAACTGCGGCGCGCGGGCGCCGGAAGCGATCAGCATCGCGGGCAGCGGGCGCGAGCGGCGGCGCAGTTCGCGCGCCAGTTCGAAGGCGATCGCGGCGCCCATGCTGTGGCCGAAGAAGGCGAAGGGACGGTCGAGGTAGGAATCGATATTGGTCGGCGAGCGCGGCGACCAGCGGTCCCATGCGTTCGAAGGGCGCTTCGGCGAGACGCGATTCGCGGCCCGGGAGGCGCACGGGGACGGCGGTCCAACCGGCAGAGCTGCAGGGGTGCCGGCGCCGCCGCCGGCGTGGGGAAAGCAGAAGAGCCGCGGTCCGGGCGATGCCGCGCGTCGGGAAACCAGGCGACGCGGGAGCGGCCTGTTTGCGCAGGCGCAGCGCCAGGAGTTTGCGCTTCTCCGGGAGAGAGGGATTCGAGTGCCGGCCGGGCGGGCGGCGCGTGGGACCGATCGCGGCCGCCTTCTTCGCGCCCAGCAGGAGTTTTTCGAAGTGGCCGGCGTGGAGTCCTCGCGTACTCCAGCGCGGCGCGGCGCGATTGGCGCGAGATCTCCTCGTAGTGGGCGCGATCGGTCAGCAGGCGGGCGAGCGCCTCGCGCCAGGGAGCGATGTCCTGTCGCGGGACTTCCGCCACCGGAACCATCTGCTCATCGAGGCGGGTTTCGTACTTTTCGATGGGGCGCACCGGCAAGCAGATAGGGGACGCCCATCTGGCCTCGGGGATGCCGCCGACGTTGGCCGCCATCACCGGCACGCCGCGCAGCAGCGCCTCCAGAACGATGCGCGAGCGCGCCTCGGCCCACAGGGACGGCACCAGCAGCACGCGCGTGCGGGCGAGCAGCAGATTGATGTCGTCCACGGGCGCGAGCAGGCGTACGTTGGGCCGGGCTTCGAGCGCGGCGCGATCCTGCTGGTTGGTGCCCCAGGTGGGCACGGCGGCGAACTGCGTCTGCGGGAAACGCGTCGGCCAGCGCCAGGAAGATCGCGATGCCTTTCACGGCGCAGGGATTGACGAGGGTGACGAACTGGTTGTCGAAGCGGCCCAGGTTGCGGCCAGTCCTCGGGCTTCCATGAGCGAGATGGGCACGTGTACGGCGTCGATTGCCGGCGTACTTGCGGATGTAATCCGCCACGTACTGGCTGACGCCGACCACGGCGTCGCAGGCGCGTATGCGGGCGGTCTTGGCTTCGCTGGGAAAGGCGCAGTCGGGTCCGAAGGGCACGGCGAGCGTGGCGCGCGCCAGGTAGACGACGCGCGCCGTGGCGTTGCGCAGGGCGGCTTCGAGCAGCAGTTGCGCCGGGTCGTCGGTGGAGGCCAGGATGACGTCGGGCGCGAAGGCTTCGGATCTGCGCGGCGAAGTGGGCGCGGAGATTGGCGTTGGTGACGACGTGGACCTCGACTCCCGCGCGCTCGAAGACTACCACTCCATCCGCGGAGGATCGCGGCGTGACGCCGCGGACTGCGAGGGTCGTCCAGATATGCTGGTGTTCGGACTCGCCGAAGACGCTGATGCGCGCGACGACGCGGCACTCGTGGCCGCGCGCGGCGAGGGCTTCCAGCAGCAGGCGATTGGATTTGTCGCCGCCTCCGTGGGCCGGGTAGTAGAGCGAGTTCTGGGCCAGGAGGATTTGGCCGCCGATGACGCCGATCAACGCGGATAGGTTGCGGAGTGCATCTGCGTTGATCGGCGTTCATCTGTGGCCATCAGTCTTTCTCACGTTCTCCGCTTGCGCAGGCGCTCCAGCAGGAGGGCTCGCTTTTCGGGGGAGAGCGATTCGATGGTGGCGTGGGGCGGGCCGTGCGCGTCGGGGCGGCGCCTCGAGCGATGGCAGGTAGCGCTCGAGGTCGGCGGCGTCCAGGGTTTCGACGAAGCGCAGGCGGCGGTGCGCGAGGCGTGCGGATTCGCGCTGGTAGGCGGCGCGGTCGGTGAGCAGTTCGCGCAGGGCGGCCACCCAGGGCGCGGGATCGTTCTCGCGCACGACGGGGCGCGGCATGGCGTGCTCGTCGAATACCGGCTCGTAGCGCTCGATGGTCTTCACCGGGATGACGTAGCCGGTGCCGTGCTTGGCCTCCACCAGGCCGCCGGAATCGCTGGCCACCACAGGGATGCCGCGCAGCATGCTCTCCATGACGATCAGGCCGAAGCCTTCGTACCAGAGCGACGGCATGAGCAGCACGCGGGTGCGGGCCAGCACGTCATCGATATTGCGCGCGTTGGGCAGGATGCGCACGTTGGGCAGGCGCTCCAGCGCGCGGCGGTCGTCGCTGGTGGTGCCCCATCCCGGCACGACGCCGAATTCGATTTCGGGGAGGCGCGCGGCGGTTTCGAGAAAGATGGACGAGTCCCTTGACGGCGCAGGGATTGATCATGGTGACCAGGCCGCTGTCGAAGTTGCCGTAATCGGCGAACGGGCCGGCGCCGTAGATGGGCGGGTGGATCACGACTGCGTCGCGGCCCAGGGCGCGCGCGATGTAGGCCGCCATGTGATGTCCGATGGCGACCACTCCGGCGGCTTCGGCGACCAGGGCGGCGGCTTCGCGGTCGGGATTCCAACTGGCGGGGCCGAAGGGGAAGAACTGCGGCGTGTGGGCCAGGTAGACGACGCGGCCGTGGGCCGAATGCTGGGCTTCGCGCAGGAGTCCGTGGCCGAGGTCTTCGCTCGAGACCAGGACCCAATCGGGCTGGAACTCGCGGATCTGCTGGCGCAGCACCTGTATGCGGCGCGAGGGATCTTCCACGGCGAAGACGGCGATGGAGGCGTGAAAGCGCAGTTCGGCGCCTTCGCCGGTGGCGCCGGCAGACGATGCGGCAGGCGTGGCCGGCGCCGGCCATGTGGTCCAGCCAGATGAGGTTGCTGCGCGTGGCGCCGCCGCGCGGCGGCACGTAGCTGGCATTGGCGGTCAGCAGGATGCGCATGCGGCTGACGGTGGCATCCTGCTCTTCGGCGAGCAGGGCGCGCACCTCTTCGTCGCTGAGGCCTTCGAGTTCCTCGATCAGCTCGTGGTAGTCGCCGCCCGCCTGTTCGATTTCCTTGAGCTCGATTGCCTTGGCCAGTTCCGCCACCATGAACTCACCAGAGTAGACCACCTCCAGCGAGAGGTCCACTCCGTAGATCTGGCGGACGCGGGAGAGCAGTTGCACGGCGAGCAGGGAGTGGCCGCCGAGTTCGAAGAAGTTCTCGTGGATGCCGACGGCTTCCACATTGAGCAGTTCGGCCCAGAGGGCGACCAGGTCGCGCTCCAGAGCGGTGCGCGGCGCGTCGATCTCGCGCTGCGGCAGCGCGGCGGCGGGCGGCGGCGCGCAGGGCGGCGAAGATCTGCTCGGGCGTGCGCAGATCGGTGGCGATGCGCGCGTAGGCGGCCTGCGGGCGGAGGCGCGGCGGCGCGGGTCGGCTCGGGATCGGTGCAGTCCGGCGGGCGTCGGCGGACGGCGCACGGGATGGTAGTGCACGGCGGCGGCGTGCGGCGGCGGACAGCCGGAAGACGCCGTCGGCGTGCGCGGCGCCGAGCGATTCCAGGAAGAGGAGCGCGGGGCGATTGCGCTGCGCGGCGACGAAGGGGATCTCGACGGTTGTCGAGGCCGCGCTCCAGGGCGATCTCGCCGAGGCGCGCCACCATGCGATGCTCCACGCCGCGGCCCAGCGCGCGGCAACTGAGCAGGAACGTATCCACGACCAGCGCGGGCGGCTCCACGCGAAAGAGGATGGCGCCGGTGAGGCCGTAGCTGCCGAAGCGGTCGGTGACGTGGACCGTCAGGCACTCCTCGGACGAGGCGCTGGATTTCCGCCGCGGTGCGGCGGATGCAGGTGGCGTTCATCTGGTTGGTGCGCTGGGTGAGTTGGGCGACGCGGTCCACCTGCGCGGGCTGCATCGGGGCGATGGCGACTTCGAGTTCGAGCGACGCGAGGAAATCTTCGAGGCTGGCGGAGGCGCGCGCGGCGCGGGTGCGCTCCGCGCGCTGGGCGTACAGTTCGCCGCGGCGGCGGTCTTCCTCGGTGACGCGCGCGCGGTCGAAGGCCCAGACGTGGGCGAGGAAATCGGGGATTTCGGCGGCGCGCGCGGGCAAGGCGAGGGCCAGCGCCTGGGGAGCGCCGGCCTGCACTTCCTGGACTTCCTTGGGATTGTCGTCCACCAGGATGAAGGTGTCGAGGCCGATTTCGAGTTCGTCGGCGAGCGAAGCGAGGTTGGCGGCCTTGGAGTCCCAGTTGACGCGCTGCGCGACGAAATCGGCCGGGTGCGAGGGGCATCTCCGGATGGGCGCGGAAGGTGGCGGCGACGTCCTCTTCGTTGTTCTTGCTGCAGAGGGTGAGCAGCATGCCGTCGCGGCGGCGGGCGGCCATGAACTCCTGGAGCGCGCGGCGCGGGCGGATCGAGCACGACGCCTTCGGGGCCATCCTCGCCGCAGATGCCGGCCCACAGGGTGTCGTCGCAATCGAGCGCGATGGCTTTGAAGGGCGGCGCGATGATGGCGTGGATTTTGCGCGCCAGGGCGGTGGCGAGGGCCACGAAATAGAGCGGCGTGTAGGGTACGCGGCCCAGTTCGTTGCCGTGAGGATCGTGGACTTCGGCCACCGGGTAGAGGGCGGCGATCTCTGCGGCGGTGAGGAGGTAGACGGAGGGCAGGCCGGCGATGCCGCGCGCGGACTTCGTCGTCGAACTGGATGGCGCCGGGACACAGGACGACGATGTAGGGGGACGGCCGTGCGTCCGGCGGCGGCGCGTACGGCATCGACGAACTCGGCGGCCTGGGCGGCGGCCCAATCGTCGAAGCGGACGAGCGACGACGTTGACGCCGCTGGTATTGCGGGCGAAGAGACCGGCGGGGTCGAGCAGTTCCTGAAAGACCTGGTGGTAGGGGGCGAAGCGGAGTTCGGCGGGAAGTCCGAGTTCGCGCATCCAGAAGGCCAAACCGGGCTGGATGGCTTCGGCAGTAAACGTGGCGCTGATCGCGATGTGCAAATTCCATTATATTGATTGCTCTATGGTGTCGCCCGAAGATTGCAAAACCTTACAAGAAGTCCGCGGGGAAATCGACCGGATCGATGAAGAAATCATTCAGCGGATCGGGCGGCGCGCGCGGTACGTCGAGGCGGCGGCACGGTTTAAGACGAGCGAGGCTCACGTGGCTGCGCCCGACCGCCTGGCGGCGATGCTGGCGGTACGGCGAGTTTGGGCGGAACGCGAGGGGCTCGATCCGGACGCGATCGAGGATCTGTACCGGCGCCTGGTGGCTACTTCATCGAACGCGAATTGGGTCACTGGCGGGGGAAAGCAGGCGATCGATGATGCCGCTGTGCGAGAGCGCGTGGGCGGCCGCAGGCTTGTGGTGATCCCGTAAATGGCTGACTTGCGGCTGACACTTGGTACGCTGGTGGTTGCCGGTCTTTATGAAACTCCGTGAAATTGCCGATGCGCTGGGGTGCCGCCTGACGGGCGATGGCGAAGTGGAGATCCACGGCGTGGCCGGGATGGAGCACGCCGCCGCCGGACAGCTCACGTTTCTGGCCAATCCCAAGTACGCGCCGAAGGTGAAACACACCAAAGCCAGCGCCATTCTGGTGGCCGAAGCGTTGCAGGGGATGGACATCGCCTGCCTGGTCTCGGCAAATCCTTACCTGGATTTCGCGCGCGCGCTGGCGCTGTTTTACCAGCCGCCGCGGCCCGCGCCCGGCGTCCATCCCATGGCCTATGTGGCGCCGACGCGCGACGCTCGGCGAGAACTGCTCCATCGGGCCGTTCGCGGTGGTGGGGGAGCGCGTGCGGATCGGGCGGAACGCGGTGCTTCACCCGCACGTGGTGATCTACGAAGGCGCGGAAATCGGCGACGATTTTCTGGCGCATTCGCATGCGGCGGTGCGCGAGTTCTGCCGCGTCGGCGACCGCGTGATCCTGCAGAACGGCGTGGTGGTGGGCGGCGACGGCTTCGGTTTCGCCAAGCGCGCGGACGGCGCGCAGTACAAGATTGTGCAGTCGGGCGTGACGGTCCTCGAAGATGATGTGGAGATGCAGACCCTGACCTCGATGGACCGCGCCACGGTGGGAGAGACGCGGATCAAGCGCGGCGCCAAGATCGACAGCCTGGTGCAGGTGGGCCACGCCTGCACGGTGGGCGAGGACAATATCATCTGCGCGCAGACGGGCCTGGCGGGCAGCACGGTGCTGGAGCGGAACGTGGTGCTGGCGGGGCAGGTGGGGTCGAGCGGGCACCTGACGGTGCACGAAGACGCGGTGGTCTACGCGCAGAGCGGGATCGGCGGCGATGTGGCGAAAGGCGCGCGGATTTCCGGCTCGCCGGCTTTTGCGGCCAACGAGTGGCTGCGCGCGGTCACGGCCTTCCCAAAGCTGCCGGAACTGCTCCGCACTGTGCGGGAACTGAAGAGAAAGGTCGATGAGTTGGAGCAGAATGTCGAACCCAACAGCACCCCATAGCGAACGCCGGCCGGTTGCGTACCTGAACGACAAGTTCCTGAACAGTCCGGACGCCCGGGCGCTGCGCATCCTCTCGGAGTTCCTGGAGCCGCTGGCGCATTTCCGCCGCGAGAAGGTTCGCGACACGGTGGTGTTCTTCGGTTCGGCGCGGATTCGCGAGGGCGACGGCGAGATGGCGCGCTACTACGAGGAGGCGCGCACCCTGGCGCGGATGCTCACCGAGTGGAGCCAGCAGTTCACCAACAACACGTACCGCTTCGTGGTCTGCTCGGGCGGCGGGCCGGGCATCATGGAGGCGGCCAATCGCGGCGCGGCGGACGCGGGCGGCAAGACCATCGGCCTGAATATCGGACTGCCCTTCGAGCAGTTCCCCAACCCGTACATCACGCCGGACCTGAGCTTCGAATTCCACTACTTCTTCATGCGCAAGTTCTGGTTCGCCTACCTGGCGAAGGCGCTGGTGGTGTTTCCGGGCGGGTTCGGCACGCTGGACGAGATGATGGAGATGCTGACGCTGACGCAGACGCAGAAACTGGCCAAGAAGATGACCGTTGTTGCTCTACGGAAGCGCGTACTGGAAGGAGATCATCAACTTCGACGCGCTGGTGAAGTACGGCATGATCGCGCCGGAAGACCTGAACCTTTTCCGGTTCGTCGACGATCCGGCGACCGCGTTCGAAATGCTGAAGGAGGGTCTGGCCGACTACGCGCTGCAGCACGATACTCCGGAAATGCCGGCAGTGTCGAAATCCATCAATCCGCAGAAGCCGGAAGGGGCGTAGGGCGGAATGTTTTCGCGCAGAGGTGGCGCCCGGACATCGAAATCCGGCTGTTCGACATGCCAAGGACGCCGAGGCGATCTTCGCCGTGGTGGAGCGCAATCGCGCGTACCTGCGCCAGTGGCTGCCGTGGGTGGATTTCACGTCGTCGGCGGAAGATCTCCGGCGCTTCATCGTGCGGGTGCGCGAGCAGTTCGCCGGCGGCCGCGGCCCGCAGTGCGGCATCTGGATCGATGGGGCATTCGCGGGTTCGGTGGGCTGCCACCCCATCGACTGGCCCAACCGGAATTGCAGCATCGGTTACTGGATCGAGGAGCGGTATCAGGGCAAAGGCATCATGACGCGCTGCTGCGCGAGCATGCTGGACTACCTGTTCGACGAGTTGGGCCTGCACCGGGTGACGATACAGTGCGGGGTCGCCAACCAGCGCAGTTGCGCCATTCCGCGAGCGCCTGGGGTTCACGCGGGAAGGGCGTAATGCGCGAGGGCGAGTGGGTCAACGATCGCTGGCTGGATCTGGTGTGACTGGGGCATGCTGGAGCAGGACTGGCAGCGCGTCGACGGGGCTGACGGGGGTGGTTAAGACTTCGGCTTTTGAGTCCAGGCGAGCACGCGGTCGAGCGCGGCGACGGTCGCGGCGTCGAGCTTCGCGCCGGGAGGACGTATGTCGGCGCACTCCATCACGCCGCGGCGGCGCAGTACTTCTTTTCGGATGGCCATGCCGAGCCCCTCTTGAAATTCAAAGCGCATGAGCGGCACGTAGGGATAGAAGGCTTCGGCGGCGGCATCCAGATCGCCGGTGTGAAACAGCTTGACGATCTTCACCAGGATCTCGGGGTAGGCGAAGCCCGTCATGGCGCCGGTGGCGCCGGCCATTAGCTCCTCCAGCAGGAAGACGCCGCCGAGTCCGCCGAAGATGCCGATGTCCATTCCTTGCGCCGCCTCGCGTATGCGCGAGGTCTTGAACGGAGTGGGCGGGTCTTCAAGCTTGATGGTGTTGGCGGCGGCGACTTCGCGGGCGATGCGGACCAATAGCGCCGGCTCCATGGCGAAGCCGGAGATCGGCGGATAATCCTGGATGACGATAGGGATGTCGACGGCCGCGGCGACGGCGGCGAAGTGGCGGACGACGGCGTCGGAGTTGAGCTTGGGCGAGCGCGGCGGACTGATCATCACTGCGTCGGCGCCGGTATCGCGTGCGAAGCGGGTGTAATCGATGCAGGTGCGCACGCCATCGGCCGTGGCGCCGGCTACTACGCGCACGCGCCCGGCGACGTGGCGGACCACGGTCTCGAGCACCTGCACGCGTTCGCTATCGTTCATGCGGGCCACTTCGCTGGTCACACCGAGAGCGGTGAGTCCATTGACGCCCGCGCCGATGAACAGATCGACGACGCGCTTGAGACTTTCGAGGTCCAGGTCGCCGGCCGCGGTAAAGGGAGTCGGCAGGACGGAGTAAACGCCTTCCAGCTTCAAACGGATTCCTCCAGGGACGATTTGCGAGTACTCTGTTACTTTAAACAGGAGATCCGCATGAAGTCCATCGTCCTGCTGGGAATGGCCGCGCTTTCCGTCTACGGTCAACCCGTGGAGATCCGCGTTGATGCAGCGTCCGCGCTAGGGCCATACAAACCCATGTACGCGTTTTTCGGTTACGACGAGCCGAACTACACATACATGCAGAACGGCAGGAAGCTGATCGGCGAACTGCAGGCACTGAGTCCCGTGCCGGTGGAGATCCGCGCGCATCATTTGCTGGTGACGGGCGACGGCACGCCGGCGCTCAAGTGGGGCTCGACCAACGCCTACACCGAAGACGCCAGCGGCAAGCCAGTGTACGACTGGACCATCGTCGACCGCATCTTCGACACGTATGTTCAGGTGAAGGCGCGGCCGTTCGTCGAGATCGGCTTCATGCCGGAGGCGCTCTCCACGAATCCGGAGCCCTACGTCGTCAACTGCCGGCGCGCGATGGCGGCAAGGGCTGGAGCTATCCGCCGAAGGACTACGAGAAGTGGGCCGAACTGGTGCGCCAGTGGGTGCGGCACTCGGTGGAGCGGTACGGCAAGGCCGAGGTGGAGCAGTGGACTGGGAGCTGTGGAACGAACCCGACATCAGTTATTGGCGCGGCACGCCGGAAGAGTACAACAAGCTCTACGACTACACGGCCGACGCGGTGAAGCGCGCGCTGCCCACGGCGCGAGTGGGCGGGCCGGGAACCACCGGTCCGGGCAACGCGAAGGCGCCGCTTTTCTCAAGCAGTTTCTGGAACACTGCGCGCGCGGCGACAACGCAGCAACCGGCAAGAGCGGCGCGCCGCTCGATTTCATCACCTATCACGCCAAGGGATCGCCCAAGGTGGTGGAAGGACACGTGCAGATGGGGCTCAATAAGGAGATGGTGGACGTGCAACGGGGTCTGGAGCTGATCAATGAATTCCCGCAGTTCCGCGCCCTGCCGATCGTGCTCAGCGAGGCCGACCCGGAAGGCTGCGCGGCCTGTTCGGCGCGCACCTATCCGCAGAATCTCTACCGCAACGGGCCGCTGTATCCGAGTTACACGGCGGCGGCATTACAGCAACATCTTCAAACTGGCCGACCGCTACCGGTCCAACATGAAGGGCATGCTGACGTGGGCGTTCGAATTCGAAGGGCAGCCCTACTTCGACGGATTCCGCACGCTGGCGACGAACGGCATCGACAAGCCCGTGCTGAACTTCTTCCGCATGGCGGGGATGATGCAGGGCGATCGCGTGAAGGTGGAAAGCGCGGGAGGCCTGGGACTGGACAAGATTCTCGCGGCCGGAGTGCGCGATGCCGCCGATATCGACGGGATGGCGACGCGGGCAGACCGCGAGATGGCGGTGCTGGTGTGGAACTATCACGACGATGAACGGGGCGCCGCTGCCGCCGCGGTCCGCGTGGCGATGAACGGCATTCCGAAGTCTGCCGCGCACGTGCTGGTGCAGCATTATCGCATCGACGATGAGCACAGCAATGCGTATACGGTGTGGAAGCAGCTCGGCTCGCCGCAGCAGCCGTCGCCGGAGCAATACGCGCGGCTGGAGGCGGCCGGGCAACTGCAACTGCTGGGATCGCCCGAGTGGCGGCAGCCGCAGGACGGAAGACTCGCCCTGGATTTCATGCTGCCCCGGCACGGAGTTTCTTTAATCCGTTTGACCTGGTAATCATGACACCAAATGCATTCATCGGGAGGACGAAGCCTCCTACCGATGAGGAATTGAGCGCGGAACTCGGCGTTGTCCGAGCGCTCTGGGATGAACTGCTGGCGGACCTGGCACTGCCCGTTCAGGAGTGGAACAGTTACTCGCCGAAGGCCGGCTGGTCGCTGAAGCTGAAGCAGGGCAAGCGCACCATCGTGTATCTGGCGCCCTGCCACGGCAGCTTCCGGGTGGCCTTCATACTGGGGGCGAAGGCTGTGGAGGCAGCGCGCGCGTCGAAGTTATCGAAAGCGCTGATGAAGATCATCGACGAGGCGCCGCGGTACCCCGAGGGCACCGGGGTGCGCCTGGAGATCACCACGCGCCGGCACTTGCCGGCGGTCCTCAAACTGGCCGCGGTAAAGCTGGCAAACTGAGGCCGGCGGTCATTTCGACGGCTGCGACCAAGGGGGCACGATGCCGTTCACTCGCGCGTAGGCGATGGTTTGTCCCAGGTGCTCGGCGACGTGGGTATCGATGGAAGCCAGCACGCCGCCCATGGGCGCCGGCGTTCCGAAGAAGTCCACATCGCGGGTCAGCGCTGCCGTAGAGCGTACGCCTTCGAGCGCTTTGCGTACGGCGGCGAAGCTTTCCGCCAGCATCGCGAGGATCTTCTCCTTACCCACGGCATCCTGTTCGCTCTTGGCGTTCTGTTCGACCTGCTTGAGGAGTTCTTCGCGCGAGGGCGAGTTCTCCGCGACATTGAGCAGCAGTTGATTGCCGTTCACGATGTGCAGGAAGACCTCTTTGAACGAGCGCACTCCCGGGCCCGGGCGCCAGGCGTACTTTTCTTCGGGAATCGCCTTGGCGAGCGCCAGTACCTGTTTTTCCAGACTGTCGAACGGCAGGAGCAGTTCGGCTGCCGCTACCAGCGGCGGCACGTCTTTCGCGTCGAGCAGTTCGACGTCGAAGATCAGCTCCGCTTTGGGCGGGATCTTGCCGCGGCCCTTTTCGCCGTAGGCCAGGGCGTAAGGAAGGAAGAGGCGGCGTTTGCCGCCGACCTTCATGCCTTCGAACCCCATCTCCCAGCCCGCGATCACCTGCCGCCGCCCCTGCACGAATTTGAGCGGCTTGCCCGCGTCCACGGAAGAATCGAACTTGACGCCGTCGCGCAGCCAACCGGTGTAGTGAACGGTATATTCCTGTCCGGGCTTCGCCGGCGCGCCGGTTCCCACCTGGACCTCGATATAGCGCAGCGGCGCAGTCTCCACGACGGCGCCGGGAACGGGCGGCACTGCGGCTGGCATCTTTGGATCGAAGCTCTGCGCGCTCAGCGAAGCGGCAAGAATTCCAAGGGAGACGGCAAGGCGCACCATTTCCAGATTATAAGCCCGAGCCTCGATTGCCTTGAGTCCTAACCCAGCTTCTTGCGCGCGAAGGGTTTCGCGAACGCCGCCGGTGGATTGTGCGCGGTGGTGGCGAAGGCCTTGCGGTAGCACTCCATCGCCTTGTCCTTTTCGCCGAGCTTCTCGTAGGTCATGCCGAGCAGACACTGAAAGAACGGGTCGCCCGCATTGCCCTGCATGGCAACGGCTTTTTGTAAGTCGTCGAGCGCCGTCTTGGGGTCGCCGGTGTAGAGCGCCACGTAGCCCGTCAGATAGGGGAAGAAGCGCGCCTGTTGCCCGGCCATCGTCGGGTCGCTATCCAGCAGCGCCTTGGCGGCCGCCACGTGCTTCTGCGCTTCGGCCTTATTGCCCTGGCGGGCCGCGATGCGCGCCAGCGCATGCTCCAGGCGGAAGTCCCACAGACTCTTGGGATGCGTCTGGTTACCGGGTTCTTTCAAGCCGAGTTCCGTGCCCTTCCGGTACCAGGTGGCTGCGGTCTCGAGATCGCCGGAATCGATGCACACGCGCGCAGCTTCGTTGGCCATCTCGCCCTGCTGGTAGAAGGCGTTCTGCGGTTCGGCCTGCTCGCGCGTCACCCAATAGGCGATCACCATCTGCTCGTACTTCACGGTGTTGCGGCAGTCGCCCTCGAAACCGTACGACATCGCCATCTGTCGCTGCGCGTTTGCTTTGGCAGCGGCGTCCGGAGCGGCGTCGATGGCCTTCTGAAAATGCTTACGCGCCTCCGCGCCGTTGCCCATCAGGTCGAGCAGACGCCGGCGGCGTTGTTGGCCTGCGAGGGAATTGGGATTTGCGGCGAGTTCCTTGCGGTAGACGGCCAGGGCTTCGTCGGGTTTGCCGTCGCGTATGGCCTGCTGCGCCTGGCGCATGAACTCAGGTTGCGGACCACCGCGCCCGCCCTGGGGAGGCTGGGCGCAAAGATGCAGCGGACGCGAGAATTGCCGCCGCGACTAGGACGGAAAGAACGATTGGCTGGCATGGCGAGACAATTATCTCACGGCGATTATCGAGGTAGACCGAATAGTGGGCGGGATGTCGATCCTGCCGCAGGATACCATCCTGCCCCACATGGCCCCGATTTAGGATGAAGGGCCTAGTCGATGGCCGGGCCGAAGTAGCCTTGGGCCAGGGCGGGTTCGGCTTCGAGCGCCTTGCTCCAGCAGGAGCGCGCTTCTTCCGTCTTGCCGTTGGATTCCAGAATGCGGCCGAGATTGAGCAGCGCTTCGGGCATGTCGGCCTGCTGCGCCAGAGCGCATCGCGATACAGGCGGACGGCCTTGTCGAGCTGCCCGGCCTTCTCGTACATCAAGCCCGGCGTTGTAGAGCACTTCCGCGGAGCGTTCGCCCAGATCGATCAGGCGGACGTGGAATTCCAGCGCGGTATCGAAATCGTTGGCCTGAATGGACAGCGCCGCGAGGCCGCGCAGGGCGTCCATGGACTTGGGATCGGCGTCGAGCATCTTCTCGTACAGGCGCTCGGCGTGGTCTCTCTCGCCCAGTCCGCTGTAAGCCAGCGCCAGGTTGGCGTGAGCCTCGGGCCATGCGGGACGGTACTTCAGGCAGCCTTCGAAGGCTTCGGCGGCGCCGCGGAAATCTTCGCGCTGCAGGCGCAGATAGCCCATGCGGAAACGGGCTTCTTCTTCCTTGGGTGCGCGCTCCAGCACCTGTTTGTAATAGCGCTCGGCCTCTTCGAACTGGCCGGAGTGTTCGAGCAGCAGCGCCATGTTCCAGAGCGGCGCCAGGGCTTCGGGGTCGACCTTGATGGCGCGTTCGTAGGCGGCGCGCGCGCCGGCCGTGTCGCCGAGCTGCTCGCGCACGATGCCGAGGTTGGTGTGCGCTTCGCAGGATTGCGGGCGCAGCTTGACGCACTCCGCGTAGGCTTCCGAGGCCGGTTCGAAGCGTCCCGATTTCTGGTGCGCCAGCGCCAGGTTGAACCAGCCTTCGAAATGGCCCGGCACGGCGGTCACCAGCAGCGTGCAGAACTTCGCGGTGAGCGCATGCTCGCCCGCCGCGCAGGCCCACGAGGCCAGGCCTTCGAGCGCCACCGTGGAATCCGGACGCAATTCCAGCAGGTGCTCGGAGTACTCGCGCACCATGTCGAAATCTTCTTTCGCCATGCCGATCAGAATCAGGTTGGAGAGCGACTCCTCGGAATCGGGATTGCGTTCCAGGATCTTCTGATAGATCTCCGAGGCCTCGTCCGGATGGCCGAGCGATTGCAGCGCCACGGCCTTGCCGAACTGCGCGTCTTCGTGCGCCGGCATTCAGCTCCAGGCAGCGCTCGAAGCTGAAGAGGGCGGATTTGGGATCCTCCTGCCGCAGGTGGCAGACACCCAGACCGAGGTGCGCATCGACATAGCCGGCGTCGAGCGTGCAGGCGCGGTGGAAGGCCTGGGAGGCGTCTTCCCACGCGCCTGCCCGTTCCAGGCAGACGGCCAGGTTGAACCAGCCCATGGCGTACTGCGGCTTCACCTGGGCCAGGATGCGGTAGCTCTTGGCCGCCTCCTCGAAATTGCCCAGCTCGAACTGAATGTGGCCCATGGCGCGGTAGATCTCGGCCGAGGCCTCGTTCGCGGCAATCGCGCGCTGCAGTTGTTTGAGCGCCTCCTCGCGCTTGCCCGCAAGGTGCAGGGTGACCGCCCGCGCCAGATGGGTTTGCGATCCGGCGGTCTTTTCGCCGCCGTCAATTTCGTGCGCGCGCAGGCTCTGGACCTTGGCGGGCGTTCTCATGGCTGTGCTGCTCATTTTGTCTGATGCTCCTTGGCGGTTAATTCTGTAGAGGAGAGCCTTACCCAATAAAGGCGCGCGCGGTCATCCGGAGCGCCGGTGAAACCTATGCCTCCCATGGGGAAGCGGTCGTCGTCCCACGCGTCGATTTCGTTGCCATCCACACTGACGGCGAAGCTGTCGCCGGAAACACGCGTGTTCACGGTCATGGCAGAGCGCGGTTTGCCGGGGAGGCGCCGTTCGCAGGTCACCGGCGGTTGCGCCACACCGGCACGACGGCGCAGCGGCTGAATTCCAGCTCGCCCCCGCCCACGGCGGTGAGCGTGCAACGCAGGTATTCGTCGAGCCCGGCGGCGCGCACGACCCAGGTTAGGCTGCGGGTATCGATCCGCGCCAGAAAATCCAACTCGTAATCGATCAGTTCCAAGCGTCGGAGAGTATAAGGCTAGCGGACCCGTGCGTACGCCGGCTACATCGACCAGCCAGTCCTTCATGCCGCCCACCCAATCATCCCAGCCGGATCCGAAGTGCTCTTCGATGCGGACCACCTCTGCCGGCGGGGCGGGAGCGGCGCGGATGCATCGACGGTGACCTCGGCGCCACCGGAGGGCGAGCCCGGCGAACCGGCGATTGCGGCAGCAACCGTGCCCTCGAAAGTGACCTTCGGGCAGCCCACCGGTTCCTGCGGGACGAAGGCCGTGAAGGCGACCTGGCGTGTGGCGCTGGTCAGCGTCGGAGTGAGAGCGAGAGTAAAAAGGTGAGCGCCGTTGCGCCTGGCAAAGCCGGCGGAGGGCGGCACTACCGCCATTCCCCTGGAGCGGGGCTCGGACGGCTTCCACATGATATCTGTGGTGCGATGGCCCGGGTCGGAGCCGTGGGACGCGCGCCGGTTGCGCGGGGCGAGGGTTCCAGGGAATACAAACCGCGCCGCGGCGAGCTTCGTTAGCAACCCCGGGCAGGCAGGTGCGCCACTTCGAGATTGCGACCTCCAGATTCCGGTAACCGGCAGTAGTGTCGTGGCAATCGGGCGAAATCCGGTGGGGGCTATGCGGCCAGACCAACCCGAAGGACAACGGCGGCCGTCTGAAGCGGTCCCGCCAGTTGGCTCCAGGAATGCGGAATCCGATGCCGATGGAGACTCGGAGCGCCTTACCTTCCACAGCGGCAGATGCGACCTTTCGGGGATCCGTCCGATTCACCAGTGTGAGCGCGCGGCGCGGACCGAGCGCACCTGACGCCATGGCGGCGCCGAAGTGAACGCGAATTTCGCTCTGGCGCAGCATTCCGAAATCGCGCGGCGCGGCGATGGGCGCCGGGTTATCGCAGTGCAAAGAGACGAGGGGCGCCTGGGAAATGTGTGTGGGCAGGCTCTGACGGCGAGGCGGAACCAGCGGCACGGTGCCGCGGCCATTGATACGTACGCGGGAGGGATCCGCCCGCCGCGATGACTCGGGTGCGGCCATGCGCGTTGCCCGGGGCGCCACATACCGGTTGGCACTGGCTACCCGCGGCGAGGCCGGAGCGGGCGGGGTCCGCGAGAAGCCGGCAATGTCTGTTCTGCCCGAGGGATGCCTGGCTTCGAAGAAGCCGCGGCGATCCAGCGCCGAATTGCACATGAGCCGGGCCGCGGAGATGTGACGAGGGTTCTCACGCCGCCGCATGAGGCTGGTGACTTTATTGGCTTCCTCCAGGCGGTCCATACCGGCGCGGAGGCGGTGCTGATTGCGATGTTCCCGCGAGCAGAAGTCGCCGTCGCCGCCGACTCGCAGGCGGCTCAACGGTTTTCCGCAGAGCTGACAGGTTCTCGCAGTCATTTTCGGGACAAGTATATGAGAATGATCTGGGAATTACTAGGATAAATGGCGACAGTATTTCAAGGTTAACGAAGGATAGCAGTACGAGATAGGCATTGATATCAATGGTTAACAGTAACTACCCCGCATTTGATATATCTAAAAAAATACCGGAAATAAATGCCAAAACTACAGGAGTTTTGAGTAAAATCATCGTGAGCCGGTCCAGTTTTATTTGTCGCGGGACTGGCGGAGGATTTCGATGACTGAGTCGACGGCACGTGCGGAACGTTTTGATTTGCAGGCTGCCCCTTCCCCACTTTATATTTGGGAAGTACCGCAGAAACCGGTGTCGGTGCGGATTCCCGTTCAGCCTGATCGACCGGCTGGAGCGAGAAGCGGTAGAGAGTTTCCGCTCGCTGACCTCGCGCGGTTCGGAAATCGGCGGTTTGCTGGTTGGCGCCGTAACGCCGGGAAGTCCGCTGATCGTTTCGATTGAAGACTACGATTTAATTACGTGCGATTACAGCAGGGGCCCACTGTACCGCTTGAGCGACGCCGACATGGGGCGCTTCGAGCAGGCGATCCAGCAGAGGCAGGCGGCAGGACGCGGTGTGGCCGGATTCTTCCGTAGCCATACGCGCAAGGGCATTGCGTTGGACGCCGACGACCTGACATTCTTCCAGGCGCGCTTCCGCGAACCGCATCATCTGGCGCTGCTGGTACGACCCTTTGCGACCAAGGCCAGCACGGCCGGTATCTTCATTTGGGAAAATGGCAAGGTAAACGGAGAAGCAAGCTGCCAGGAGTTTCCATTCCGTTCGAGCGAACTGGGCGCGGGTCAATCCGCGGAACAGGCTGACAGCAAGGCCGCGGCCACTTCGGTACCGGCTCCGCTTGCGCCGAAAAGTGCGGCGCGGGCACAGATCGTGCCGATCGCTTCGCGCCGGGAGATCTCCCTTCCGCCGGTCCCGCACGCCGAACCCGCACCTCATGCCGCTCCGGCCGCGCCGCCACCGGCGCCTGCGGCCACTGCCGCTCCTGCAGCCACCGTCGCGCCCGTAGCAGCCGCGCCGGCAGCCGCGCCCGCGGCGATCGTGACACCGCCCGCACCGGTAGTGGAAGAAAAGACCACCGTAGTTCCGGCAAAGATCGAGAAGCCGGCGAAGAGCGAAAAGGTCGAAAAGCTCGAGAAGCTCGAGAAGACCGAAAAGACCGAGAAACTCGAGAAGATCGAAAAGATCGAGCGGAACGACAAAACCGAGAAGATCGCCAAGGTCGAAAAGGCCGTAAAGACCGAGACCCCGGCACCGAAAGTCAGCCTTCCGCCCGCCAAGACCGAAAAAGCGGAGCCGTTGCCCGCGTTCGCCGAACCGGCGATCACGGCTCCGGAAGCAGGCGGCGGCAAGGGATTGAAGCTGATTCTCGCGGCAGTCGCCAGCATCGCACTCTTTGTGGTGTTGTTTGTTTACCCCGGTGTGATGCGGACTTCGTCAAAGCCTCCCGCTCCGGCGCATCAGGATTCGTCGCAGTTGCAACTTCGCGTGGAACGCGCAGCCGGCGAATTACTGCTCAGTTGGAACCGCGACGCGGATGCCATTCGTAACGCCAGCAAAGCAGTGCTTGAGATCACCGATGGCGAACAGCACGAGAACGTGCAGATGGACCTGGCGCAGTTGGCCAACGGCAGCATCGTCTACTCCCCGTCCGGTACGGACATCAGCTTCAAAATGGAAGTGGTGGACAAATCGCAGAAGACGACGGCGAGCGAATCGGTGCGCATGCTGCGCACGCGGCCTTCGCCTCTGCAGGAACAGACCGATGCTGCCGCAAAGGCGGCGGCTGCCGCGGGCGCGAGCAAGCCTGCTGCCGGAGCGACGCCTTCCCCAACTACCCCCGATCCGAACGACCCGGCAGTCACGGAGCCGGCCAAGCCGGCGCCGACACCGCTGAAAACCTTCCGTACCGAGTCGCTCTCGCAGAGACTGCGCCCCGCAGCGTCCACCGATCTGCCGGATGCTCCCACCGTGAGCGCGGGTGATCGCTCCGCCCCGTCCTCCATCCCCGGTGTCAGTGTGAGTACGGCAGCGCCAGCTCCGTTCGTACCCGCACCGCCGCCTCCCGCTGCGGCAGCTACTCCGGCGGCATCTTCGCCCACGGAAGCAAAGCCGAAGTCCGGCGGCCAGATCCAACAGGCCGTGCTGATTTATCGCAAGGACGCGGAATACCCGAAGATCGCCAAGCAGACTGGCGCCAAGGGAACCGTCACGTTGACGGCAACGATCGGCAAAGACGGTACGATCAAGGCCGTGAAGGTGGTCTCCGGTCACCCCATGCTGGTCGCGGCGGCGTCGGAAGCGGTGAAGCAGTGGCGCTACCGCCCGACCCTGTTGAACGGACAGCCGGTTGAAACCGAGACTCAGGTGCTGGTCAATTTCATGGGAGACAAGTAGGCCGGAGGCGAAATCGCACGCGGCGGTGATAAGCTAGCCGGATGCGAATCGCGGTTGTGCTGCTGGCGGCTTGCGGCGTCGTGTCCGCGACCGATGTTCTTACGCATCACAATAACGTCGCGCGCACCGGTGCGACGCTCGATGAGAAGTTTCTCTCTCCGTCGTCGGTGAAGGGCCAGGGTTTCGGCAAACTCTTCGCGCTAGCGATCGACGGCCAGATCTACGCGCAGCCGCTGGTGGTCACCGGCCTGTCGATTCCCGGTAAGGGCACGCGCAACGTGGTGTTCGTCGCCACGATGCGCAACATGGTGTATGCCTTCGATGCCGACACCGCCCAGCCGTCGCCCTTTTGGAAGGTCAGCCTGGGCGCGCCCATGCTCTATGACCGTATCCCGAAAGACGGGGGCGCGCTGCTGGGGCAATACAACATCCGGCCGTATATCGGCGTCACCAGCACACCCGTGATCGACCGGGAAAAGCAGGTCCTCTATGTAGTGGCCAAGATCGCCGAGCCGCAGTGCCCTGGCGCTGTAGCGGCCACTGCGGCCTGCCCCGTAATCTATCGCATTCACGCGCTCGATCTCGCCACCGGAGCGATCGTCCATCAGACCGACATACGGATTCCGATGACGGTGACAGGAGTCCCTGCCGAAGACGTTGCGCGCCGCCACTTACAGCGCGCCGCGCTGCTGCTGGCCAACCACAAGGTCTACGCCGCGTTCGGCTCGCATCAGGACGCGCCGCCGTGGCAAGGCTTCGTGATCGCTTTTGACGCGGACACGCTCCGCCAGATTGAGCCTGCCTTCTGCACCACTCCCGGCGGTGAGATGGGCGGCATCTGGCAGGCGGGTAACGGGCCGGCCGCCGATGCCGAGGGCAATCTATACCTGATGACGGGCAACGGCAGCTTCGATCCCGGCAAGAATCAGTTCGGCAGTGCGTTTCTCAAGTTGAGCCCGTCGCTAACGGCGCTCGACTGGTTCGCTCCCGCTACCGTGGGCGCGCTCAATGTGCTGGATATCGACCTCGGTTCTTCGGGCCCTCTGCTGATGCCCGACACGGAGGAAATCGTTGGCGGCGGCAAGGACGGAAGGCTCTTCGTGCTGCAGCGGTCTAAACTCGGCGGATTGCAACAGCATCACTGGCTGCACGACGGCCGCAATCCGCCGGTGCAATACTTTCGGGCGGCGCGTGCGTGGCGGTTTACACTGCTGAGCTGGTTTCCCTTCCTTTTCAATGCGGGCTACCATCACAACCATGGCTCGCCCGTCTTCTGGAACAGCCGCTTGAAAGGTCCGACGATCTATCTCTGGCCGGAAGAAGACAACGTGCGCGCGTTTCACTACGACCCGGCGACTAAGTTCCACACCAAAGCACTCACCGGCATGATGGGCAACAAGGGTATGCCGGGCGGTTTCCTCTCGATCTCGGCCAACGGCCAGGATGACGGCGTCCTGTGGGCGGCGATTCCGTACAAAGACGATGCGTGGGTGGAGATCGTGCGCGGCTCGCTACGCGCGTTCGACGCGAACACGCTGCAATTACTGTGGAGCACGGACGGCAACGAGCCCGCCGACAATTTCGATTTTGCCAAGTACGTTCCGCCGACGGTGGCGAATGGCAAGGTGTATCTGCCCACTTTTTCGGACCGGCTGAACGTATACGGGCTGAATGCCCCCGGCGCCGGTGCAGGTCCGAAGCCCGACTCCAAACTCTCGAAGGACCCGCGGCATCGCGGTCACGTCAAAGGCGCCAGCGGGCATGCCGGCCACCGCATGTAGCGCTCGCACTCGGTGCTGTTTCACACAAACGGTACTTTCCTGCTGCACTAATGGCAGTATGTAACGCACCGCACCGCTCGTGCACAATGCCACAGGAGCGTCTGCTCCAACTTTGCAATTCGAAAGGAATTCCGATGGCTTCTGTACACAGCGTGTGGGCGAGCACCGTTCCGTCGATTTCGGGAACATTCACTCCTGGCGAGTGGACGAGCGCAGGCACAATGCCCATGCCCGGCGGGTTCATCATGGTCAAGAACGACGCCAATTTTCTTTATGTGGCGCTGGACCTGATTTCCGACACGGGAAATACTCCGGGGGTGGGCGATTATTTCTGGCTGACCTTCGATACGGATCGCAATGCCGCGATCACTCCGAATTTCGATGTGAACTACGGAATCTATCCGAGTTTACCAATCAAGATCGCCCGGCAAAACTATGTGGGACCGGGCGCCTGGACAGGCATTCTGGGAGGCCTGACTTCATCCGCCACGGCGCAAGGCTTCAGCGCCACAACGCACTCCGCGACACCGCACCGCATCTGGGAGATCCGGATCGCGCTATCGGAGATCGGGATTGCGTCGCTGGCGTCCATGATTTTGCCTTACGTGCGCTTTGGCCTGCGCGTCTCCTCCAGCAGTCCCGCAATTACTACGGATTTCCCGCCTGCGTTCTTCACGAGTTTTCTCAACCTGAACGAGATCTATCTGGCCACGGGGCCGGATTCCGTCTACCCCCCGGGTACCGCGGGTCCGGTAATCGGCGGGGTGGGGTTGATCCCTTTCACGACGATCAGCGGCGGCAGGGCGACCACTGCGGCGCCGTACGTTCCGACGGTCACGAACGCGGCATTCGGTGGAGTCCTGAACTTCATTTACAACCGACCGACGATTCAGGCCTTGTGGGCCGCGGGCGCCCGCAAATATCTGGTGAAACATCGTTTCGGCACGAGCGGCGCACTTACGAATATGCGTAAGACGTGGGTGAATTACCGGTGGACCGGTGCGACCTACGTGCTGGATTCGTTCGGACCCGGGGCCGACGACACGTACCCGCTGATGGATCCGGCCCTCGACTACTCGACCAAGGATCTGCTGTTCCAATGGGACACGGCAGGCGGCGGCGAGCCCACGGGCACGCATCAGTTCCAGGTGGAATTTCACACGGCGGCAGGCGCAGTGGTGGCCGCACCGGTACAGACCCTGGAGCTGTTCGTGGACAATGCCCAGCCCGATCTGCAACTCTTTGCGATGACCTACAAGGGGGCCACCGTGGCGCCGTGTTCGATTGTAGATATAACGGAGACCGCGGATCCGGTGAAGATCCACTTCCGCGCGTTCGACGCACAAGGCGATCTGCTCTCGTTCGCGATGTACGGCTACTACGGAGGACCCGGTACGCCGCCCATGAATCTTCTGCCGGCGGGGATGGGAAACTATCCAGGCGGGCTGTGGAACGGCGTGGCCGACCAGTGGATCGATTGCCCGATGCGAACCTCGGCACCTATTACGCCGGTATTTCCGCCGGTTAGCTGCGCGTATCAGATCCGCCTGAGCGCGACGCCTCGCGTGACCAACGGGTACAGTTACATCGGTTATACCGAAGTCACGACGCATGTAACGTTCCGCCGGCCGGGCGTGCCTTCGTTCGCGACGCCCAAGAGGTTAATCGCTCCCTTCGGCTTTAAGCCCGATCCCGAGAATCTGTTTCTCGTCGGGGACTAGGCCGATCGCAGGCTGACCGGGTCATCCTCGGCCGGCCGGCAGAACAGCGCGGCGCTTGCGGGCGGTACCATCGCCGGCAGGTCGCCGCGCGCAACCTATCCCACCACTTCCAGGAAGGCCTTGGCCGCATGGCTGAGGCCGCGGCGCGTGGGATAGATCAGGCGGATCTTTCGCTCCACATGCATCTCTTTCACGCGCACCTCGAACAACCGCTTCTGTTCGATCTCCTGCTCCACACACATACGCGGAAGAAACGCCACACCAATGTTGCGTTCCACCAGCTTGCGTATGGTTTCGATGGTCGGCATCTCCACGTCCATACGCAGCGGAACTTTGTGTTCCAGGAACTCGCGCAGCACGACCTCCCGGTACGGGGATACCACGTTGTGCGCGATGAAGTTCTCGGAAGCGAGTTCGGTAATCGAGATGGTCTTGCGGCCGGCCAGCCGGTGCTTCGGGGATACGACGAAGGCCAGCGAATCCGTGTAGATCACCTTCGATTTGAGCCGCTCGTCGCCGGGATCGTAGCTGATCGCGCCCAACTCCAGATTGCCGTCCAATAGTTCGTTCGGCAGCTTGCTCGAATAACTGCGGCGGATCTGCACTTTTACTTTGGGGTATAACTCGCGGTAGCGCTCGATGTGCTTCAGCAGGTACAAGGTGGTGGATTCGTTTGCCCCGATGGTCAAACGCCCGGCCGAGTTATCGCGCAGTTCGGCGATCGAGTTGTCCATCTCCTGCTGGAGGCTCTGAAATCGCCTGGCGTAATCCAGTACGGTGCGGCCGGCGTCGGTGAGAATCAGGTCCTTGCCGGAGCGGTCGATCAGCTTTTCTCCCAATTCCTGCTCCAGCCGCTGCAGGGAGAGCGAGATCGCCGGTTGGGTGCGCAGTAATTTGCCGGCTGCGCGGGAGAAGCTCTTTTCCGTCGCGATGGCCAGAAACACCTGAAGGGAGTGCAGTTCCATGAATGCCTATTCCAATAGCAGTATCACACCAACTAATGCTGGATGCCAATATCATTAATTTGTTAAATCCCCGCTTCGGGCACGCGACGGGGCGAACATGGTGAGACAGATATAAATAGTGGCGGGAAATCGGCGTATACTGCGCTAATACCATTGAGTGTTGCGGTAATTCACTATTCCGGGAGGAATCGTTATGGGCAATTCTGCTGCGAGCGGGACTCCGAAAACTCCAAAGGGCGCCACTGAGGCGGCCGGCCAGGAACAGCGCACGACGTCGTGGGTTCTTCCCGTGGCCACAGCCGTGGTACTGATCGCCGCCTTTTGTATGTATTATTTCGTCTATGTCAAAGCGCAGCGGGAGTATCTGGGTAACCGCAACTTTCGATCGCTGGCGGCGCTGGGCGACCAGTTACAGAAGATGGTCACGATCCATGGAAGCATTCTGGAGTTTTATGCCGACATGTCCAGCTCCAAAAGACATGTCCGCGAGCCGCACCGTGAGAGAGTGAACCTGGACGCTATTCTGCAGCGGCCCGAGGACGCGAAACTGCCGGAAGCGGCACGGGAACGGGAAGCACGCAAAGACTATGTGAGGTACCTGGCGCCGACATTCGATCTGGCCGATCCGGGAACCAAGAAACTGGCTGATCGCATCCAGAGATTAGAGACGGCACGCCGCGACGGGCGATGGGTTCTGGAATTCGACGCACTGCCGGAATCGGGCGAAGCTAAGGATTACCGCGGTTCCCTCGTGATCGAAGAACTCTTCCGGCCGCTGGTGGAAGCAATGCCTTTCGACGACATTCTTCTGGCGTCGGACAAGGGGGAAATCGTCTACCAGTCCAAGCGAAACGGTCCGCAATTCACCACGCTGGCCGAACTGCTCGAGAACCAGACCGGCAGCGGCGAGAAGAAGCCCGCGGGAAGCCCGGCGGGCGCCCCAGGAAAGGCAGCAGATGGCAGTTCGATCCACCTGACGGATGTGGTCCTGACCGGCACCAGCTACAAGCTGTTCCTGCAACCGGTTTTGATCGACGCCTTCAGCGATGACCCCACGCAGAAAGAAGAGCGGCACACGTGGAGGCTGTGCGGATTGAGATCGTCGGCGAGCCTGGAATGGGAGGCAATGGCGATTTCGTACACGATTATCATCTGGCTCACGGTCTTCTTTTTCGCGATCTGTATGGGGGGCCCGATCCTCAAATTGTTTCTGATGAATAATCGCGAGCGCCTGCGGCTGCGGGAACTGGGGGTGCTCGGTCTCTTCCTGGTTCTGTTGAGTGGCGTGTTCACCCTGGCCGGCCTGCAGTCGGCATACTTTCACTCCAATGAAGACGACACCGAAGGCCGGCTTGAGCAGCTTAGTCAGAACCTGTCGAGGAATATTCATCTCGAGCTGCGGCTGATGCGCAATCAATTAGTGGAAATGTGCCGCACGGTGGCGCTGAAGCAAGATTTGGCGGCGGCGGAAACGAAGGAGATCATCCGGCAGCAAATCGGCAACCCGACCCCCGGGAAGACAGCTGCCGAGAGGGCGGCGCAAGTTGAGGTTGCCGCCGCGGCCGGCCGATACCCTAATTTCAATAATGCATTCTGGACGGACGATGACGGACACCAGATTATCAAATGGAGTCCGGGAGGCTATGTTACACCACTGATCGATATATCCGGACTTCGCGTTTTCTCCGAGCCCAAAACGGCGTACCTCGACGCGACGGGCCCGCCACTTCGCTTCGATTCGGTTTTGCCTCCGAATCGACTCGAATATCTTGTGGCGCTGGCGATGAGCACGAAAGATTGCAATCCGGGGCTGAATAAATCCGATATTCGAGAGGATATCCTCGGCGGCCAAGCGTTTCTGACGGCGCAGCCGTTTTCCCTGATCGATCCGGTCCTGCCGTTCGGTTACGGATTCGCCGTGGTCGAACAAACGGGTGGCGTCCTCTTTCACATCGATAAGACCAGGAACATGCGGGAGAACTTCCTGCAGGAGAGCGACTGGAATCGCGAACTGCTGGCAACCGCCTTCGGACATTCGACGCAGGGCGCGCTGCGCATACGGTATCTGGGCAAAGACTACCGGGCGCGGGTCGTTCCGATCGACGGTCTGTCGCAAACGCCGTGGTCGCTCGTGGTGTACCGCGACCTGACTTCGGTGCGGACCCTGGACCTGCAATCGATGACGATGGCGTCCACCTTATGGCTGGTTTTCCTGACGGGGCCGTGCCTGCTCATCGCGCTCTGGTGTTTGATCAAACGACCTCTCTTCGCCCCCGAATGCGTCTGGCCGAATCAGGCGCGCATGGCAACCTACACGTATCAAATTGCTTTGTACGTGCTGTTGATTGTTGCCTTCGTTTACCTGGGTTTCTGCGTTTCAGCGGAGGAGGCCGTGATTGCGTCCGCGGCGGTTCCGTACATGGCGCTGTTGATGACCTTCTGGTGTTTCCGGATGTATCCCGCCCCAGGAGAGGAGCGCGGGAGGCGGGAGGAGCGTTCGCTATTTCCCGCAGCCCTCTCCGGCCTGGCCGCCGCGGTCTTTCTGATCCTGCTGGTGGTGCAGTGGCCGCACTCGAAAGATCTCACTGTGTTGGTGGGCGTGGGCGGAATGGCTGTGTTTCCCCTGCTGCGCCGTCCGCGGGTGTACGTCACTCGGACCTTCAAACGGCGGTATGGGTCCAACGGCACGAACAAAGAGCGGCCGGGCGCTCCCACGCTGGGGCCATTCGGCTACCGCGCGTGTTATACGCTGGCCGTCCTGCTGCTGTTGCTGCTGATTGGCGTGTTGACGCCGATGGCGCTGTTCCGCGCGAGCCTGAGCGTGGAGCGCCGGCTGCAGGTCAAGCAGGCGCAACTGCATCTGGCGGCGGCTCTGGAACGGCACCAGAGATCAATCGACGATCAACAGGAAAAGGGCGATCGCGGCGCCTCGTCCGTACGCGAGTTCTTCCGGGACGGCACCGAATGGAGCAAGATGGGGCTGGTTCCACTGTTCACGCCGGATGGCACGCCATCGATTCAAAATCACTCCACCGCTCCTGGAACCGAGATCTACAGCGATTGGTTCCGACGGCTCATCTACTCGCTACACCACGATTACAACGAATCGGCCGCGGAAATGCTGGGAGTCATTCCGGACCGCGCCGGTTTCCTGCCAGGCGATCCCGCGCCGGATTGGACCTGGCAAAACCAGACATCGACGATTACACTGTTCTGGCACGGGGCTCATCCGTCGACGCAAACCCAGGTCGGAGAGCAAACGCCGCCCGAGGAACACGACCTGGTCATCCGGACGGCAGTGCAGGGTTTTTCCGTGATCGACACGTGGACCGCGGTGGGGATTGCTACCGGCGTGATGCTCGCTATCGGGGGCCTTTTCTGGGCGCTGGCGCAGAAGCTGTTTCTCTTCCAAATCGCTCCGCTGAAACTGAATGGGCGGCGTCAGCTCGCGGAATCGCTTCGCGAGGGCCGGAATGTCCTGATTCTGCTGCCGCCGGTTTCGGACTGGCAATGGGAGGAGCCCACATGGAAGATGGACCTGGCAGCCTTGGCGACCGGGCCAAAATGGGCTGAGCTTGTGGACCTCGACAGCGTACCGAAACAGACGCTGATCGAGGTGCAGCATATGGAGTACGTCACGGGAGATGCCGAAATCGACAACCAGAAGCTGCTGCTACTGGAGCGGCTGATTCACAAGCCGGACACTCAGGTCGCGGCCGTCATGACCGTGAACCCGTCGCCGGAAGACTACCGCCGCCAATTCCCGGGTCTCGACGTGATCGATCTACGCGAGGAGCCCTTTCCATGGCTGGCGGCTTACGAAGGTCCGGCGCGCGATCTCATATGGAAAGAGTGCGGTCCGCTGCCGGCCCTGTGGCCCATCGGGGCGCAACTGGCAAGAGACATCAAATCCGAGACTATCCATTCGGAAGACACGATTGCGTCCGAGATTCTGGAGCGCGCCGATGCCTATTACCGTATGATCTGGCACGAATGTACGAAGGAGCAGAAGTTCGTGCTGGCTCAACTGGCGGTG
The DNA here is from genome assembly GCA_963792055.1 of uncultured Solibacteraceae bacterium. GTDB lineage: Bacteria > Acidobacteriota > Terriglobia > Bryobacterales > Bryobacteraceae > Solibacter. Next base: position 56,556 of record CAWBUV010000018.1, read on the forward strand.
GATGGCCTGTTGAATCCAGCCAATGGGCGAGCCGTAAGGCAACTGGTGCGCCGGGGCCTGATTGCGAAGGACCCGCAGTTTCGGATCATGAACGAGAGCTTCCGCCGCTTCCTGCGTTCGGCCGCCACACCGGATTTGAAGCAGGAGTGGATGCACCAATCGCGGCAAAGCGGGTGGGGGAAGGCACACGGAGTTTTCTTTACGACGATGGTCCTGATCGGCATTTTTCTGCTGACCACGCAGAACGAGCTGTGGCAGTCGTCGGCGGGTTACGTGACGACTGCGCTGGGCGCATTCGGTACACTTGCCAAGCTGCTGAATACAGTGCGCGGCGGCGGAACAGCGGAGAAGCCGAGCTCGTAGGCGAGCGTCCGGTGCCGGATCGTACTCAATGAGCAAAGTTTCATAATATTTGCTAATGACAACTTCTAATATTATAAATTTGCTAAATCTAACGTAACCCCGCGATAATGCTCTTGTGAGCGACCGCGTATACATTTTCGACACAACCCTGCGCGATGGCGAACAATCGCCAGGTTGCAGCATGACCGTGCCAGAGAAATTGAAGATGGCACGGAAACTGGTGGAGCTGGGAGTGGACATCCTGGAAGCGGGATTTCCGATCGCCAGCGAAGGCGATTTCGCCGCCGTCGATGCGGTGAGCCGGGAGTTCCCGTGGGCGCAGGTGGCCGCGCTGGCCCGCTGCTGCACGCTGGACGTAGAGCGCGCCGCCAAGAGCCTGGCCCACGCCAAGCGTCCCCGCATCCACACCTTTATCGCCACCAGCCCGATTCACCTCAAGTTCAAGCTGAAGAAGACACAGCAGCAGGTGTTGGACGAAGCGGTCGCCGCCGTAGAGCTGGCGCGGAGGCACGTGGACGACGTCGAGTTCTCCGCCGAGGACGGCGCACGCACGGAACCCGACTTTCTGGAAAAGGTCTCCAAGGCCGTAGTGGCGGCCGGGGCCCGCACGGTGAATATTCCGGATACAGTTGGCTATTCCACGCCCAAGGAATACGGAGCGCTGATCGGACGGATCGCAACGGCGCTGGGCGATTGCGCGATCGTCAGCGTGCACTGCCACGACGACCTGGGACTGGCGGTGGCGAATTCACTGGCAGCGATCGAGGCCGGCGCGCGGCAGATCGAGTGCACCATCAATGGCATCGGCGAACGCGCCGGCAACTGCTCGCTCGAAGAGATTGTGATGATCCTCAAGACGCGCGCCGACAGCTACCCGTATCACACCGGAATCCACACCGAGCACCTTTACTCGGCGAGCGAACTGCTGACCTCGATCATCACTTTCGGGCCGCAGCCCAACAAGGCGATCGTGGGCCGGAATGCCTTCGCGCACGAGGCGGGCATCCATCAGGACGGCTACCTCAAGGAGAAGTCGACCTACGAAATCATCGACCCGCGCACCGTGGGCGTGCCGGAGGGCAAGCTCGTGCTCGGCAAGCACAGCGGGCGCCACGCGCTGAACGAACGCGCGCAGAAGGCGGGCTTCGACCTCTCCAAACAGGAACTCGACGACTTGTACCACCGCTTCACGGCGGTAGCGGACCACCGCAAGAAGGGGCTGATGGACGAAGAGATCGTCCGCCTCATCCATCGAGGGCCGTAAGGCCATGGGCGCGGTGGCGGCGCAGACTAATGAATCTCAACGTTCTGGTTCTCCCCGGCGACGGTATCGGCACCGAAGTAACGCGCGAAGCCGTGCGCGTCTTGCGCCACGTCGCAGGCAAATGGAATCACACTCTCGAAATCGCGGAGGGGCTGCTGGGCGGCATCGCGATTCACCGGACCGGCACGCCGTTCCCGGAGGAAACGGCGCGGCTCGCCGCGGCCGCCGACGCCACCCTGATGGGCGCGGTCGGCCTGCCGGAATTCGATAATGCGCCTCCCGAGAAGCGGCCGGAAAAGGGACTGCTCGGGATTCGCCAGGCTCTGGGCGTCTATGCAAATCTACGCCCGGTGCGCGCGTATGCGTCGCAGTTGGATTCTTCACCCCTGAAGAACCACCTGGTGGAAGGCACCGACATGATCATCGTCCGCGAACTGACGGGCGGGATCTACTACGGAACTCCGCGCGGGATCACAGGAAACGGAGCGGAGACGCGGGCGGTCAATACCATGACTTATACGCGCGCCGAAATCGAGCGCGTTTCCCGCATGGCCTTCCACCTGGCGCGCGCGCGCCGCAAGAAAGTCACGTCGGTGGACAAGTCCAACGTGCTGGAGAATTCGCAGCTTTGGCGCCGCGTGGTGACGGAAATGGGCAAAGAATATCCCGATGTGGAACTCGACCACATGCTGGTGGATAACTGCGCGATGCAGCTCGTGCTCAACCCCAAGCGCTTCGATATCGTGCTCACGGAAAACATGTTCGGCGATATCCTGAGCGACGAAGGCGCGGTGCTGGCGGGTTCGATCGGCATGCTGCCCTCGGCCTCCATCGGCGACCGGCGGCCCTCGGGCGCCTGGGTGGGGTTATACGAGCCGGTACACGGCTCCGCCCCCGATATCGCGGGACAAAACAAAGCCAATCCGCTCGGCGCCATCGGTTCGGTGGGCGCCATGCTGGCTTACAGTTTCGATTTGAAGGAAGAAGCCGCGGCGGTGGAAACAGCCATCGAAGCGGTCCTCGAAAGCCGCCACGTTACTGCGGACTTGAGGCCTTCGGGCGCGCCCGCCACCACCGAACAGGTTGGTTTGGCGGTATGCGCCGCAATCGGCTGAGCGTGAAGCCTACCGGTTCCACGCTCAGTCATAATTAAAGAAAGCGGCAACCCTCTTATGCCACGTACGATCATCGAAAAACTCTGGGACTCTCACGTCGTCCACGAGCGCCCCGGCGCTCCGACCCTGTTGTTCATCGACCTGCACCTGGTCCACGAGGTGACTTCGCCCCAGGCCTTCCAGGGCCTGCGCGAGCGCGGCCTGAAGGTGCGGCGGCCCGATCTGACCATCGCCACCGCGGACCATAGCATTCCCACGTCGGATCGCTCGCTGCCGATTCTCGATAAGATCGCGCTGAAGCAACTGGATCAACTGGAGACCAACTGCAGCCGAGTTCGGCATCCGCTGCCTCGGCGTGCACAGCAGCCAGCAGGGCATCGTTCACGTGATCGGCCCCGAACTGGGACTCACCCAGCCCGGCATGACCGTGGTGTGCGGTGACAGCCACACCGCCACACACGGCGCGTTCGGCGCGCTGGCCTTCGGCATCGGCACCAGCGAAGTGGAACAGGTGCTGGCCACGCAGTGCCTGCTGCAGCGCCAGTCGAAGACCTTCCAGGTTCATGTGGATGGACGGCTCGGCGCGGGCGTGTCGGCCAAGGACATCATCCTGGCGCTGATCGCGCGCATCGGCATCGGCGGCGGCACTGGCAGCGTCTTCGAATATACCGGCAGCGCCATCCGCGCACTGAGTATGGAAGAGCGCATGACGGTGTGCAACATGTCGATCGAAGGCGGCTCGCGAGCCGGCCTGGTGGCTCCCGACGATACCACGTTCGAATATCTCGCCGGACGCGCGCATGCCCCCAAGGGCGCCGCGTGGGACGCCGCGATCGCCCGCTGGAAGCAGCTCCCGACCGACGAAGGCGCAACCTACGACCGCACGGTGAGCATCGATGCCAACGCGCTTGAGCCGATGATCACCTACGGCACTAATCCCGGCATGGGCGTGTCCATCAACGCGCCGCTGCCCGAACCGTCGCAGGTGGCCGATCTCGATGGCGCGCGATTCCATTACGAAGGCGCTCGCCTACATGGGACTCGAAGGCGGCAAGCCGCTGGTGGGACACCCCATCGACGTGGTCTTCATCGGCAGTTGCACCAATTCACGGATCAGCGATCTGCGCACCGCCGCCGGGCTGCTCAAGGGCCGCAAGGTGAGCGACAAGGTCCGTGTGATGGTGGTGCCGGGGTCGCAGGAAGTGAAGCGCCAGGCCATCGCCGAGGGGCTGCCCGAGATCTTCCGTGCCGCCGGCTGCGAGTGGCGCGAGCCCGGCTGCTCCATGTGCATCGCGATGAATGGCGACCAGCTTTCGCCCGGCCAGTACAGCGTTTCCACCAGCAATCGCAATTTCGAAGGGCGGCAGGGCAAGGGCGGGCGCACGTTCCTGGCGAGTCCGCTGACCGCCGCCGCGAGCGCCATCACGGGCGTGGTTACCGACGTGAGGACACTGCTATGACGCCATTCACCAATTTCGAAAGCCGCATGATCGCGCTGCCGTTGAACAACGTCGATACCGACCAGATTATCCCGGCGCGCTTCCTGAAGACCACCTCCAAGCAGGGCCTGGACAAGCAGCTCTTCAACGACTGGCGCTATGACGCCGCGGGCAAGCCGAACCCCGAGTTCGTGCTGAACCGTCCCGAGTCGCAAGGCGTACAGGTGCTGCTGGCCGGCGACAACTTCGGCTGCGGCAGTTCGCGCGAGCATGCTCCGTGGGCGCTCACCCAGTGGGGCTTCCGCGCGGTGATCACCACCAGCTTCGCCGATATTTTCCAGCAGAACTCGTTGAAGAATTCGCTGCTGCCGATCATTGTGCCGCCGGATGTACACGCGGAATTATTCACGGCGGGCCCCGGCGCCGTGGTGAAGATCGATCTACCGAATCAGACGCTGACTACTCCCAATGGACGCGTCGTCGCGTTCCCGGTGGACGCATTTTCCAAGCACTGCCTGGTGAAAGGGGTCGACGAGCTCGGCTACATTTTGGAGCAGGCTCCCGAGATCGCGGCCTATGAAGCGGCGCACCCCGCACCGATTAATGCTTTGGCCTGAGGCTTCGGCTGAAACCAGAGGCGCGGAGAAAAACAATCCGACGAGTGCGGTACTCGATGGGACGGTCATTCCTCGCGGAGGGCCTGCATGGGCTCGACGCGCGCCGCGCGAATTGCCGGCATCAGGGAAGCGACTACTGACACGGCCAGCACGATGACCCCTACGCCGGCTACCGTTACCGTGTCGTTGGTGGACACGCCGTACAGCATTCCCGAGAGCAGTCGGGCGAAACCGGCCGACATCAACAGGCCGGCGACGCAGCCCAGTACCGCCACGCGCACACCCAACCCGAGGAACTGGCTCACCACTTGTGCCCGCATGGCGCCTAGCGCCAGACGTAGCGCGACTTCGCGCCGGCGCAGATTCACCAGGTAGTTCAGCGTTCCATACAGCCCTACGCACGCAAGGGACACGGCCGTGATGGCGAAGAATACCAGCAGGATCGTCCGCAGACGGTTCTCGGCATACGCGTCAGAGATGTGGTCGGCCAGCGGCGTCAGATCGTAGACCGATCGGCGGGGTTCCAACTCGTGAACTTTGCGGCGGACGACTTCAGCCATGGACTTCGGATCGCCATGGGTCCTGACGAGAAAAAAACTGCCCGGCGTGATTCCGGTGGCGCACCAGTAGACGGTGGGAGGCGGTTCGCGGTCCAGCCCTGTCTCCCGGGCATCACCCACGATCCCGCGAATTTCACCATTGCCGGAATAAATCGTGCCGGGTTGAACCAGGTGCCGTCCGATGGCTTGCGATCCGCTGAAGTACAGGTTCGCAAAACTGCGATTCACCATGGCAGCGGCCACAGTCCCTCCATCCCGGCACATCTCGCCGGCCACCAGTGGAATTCGCATGGTAGCGAAATAGCCGGGTGTCACCCAACGGCCCTGAGCCAGCATCTTCGGCTCGGTCTCCGCCCGTCCCTCCAGCGTCTTCACCTCGATCTGGTATTCGCCGGGCACACCCGGGAAGATTGTATCCGGTCGCAGCGTCTTCAATTCCCGGCGTTGCGCGCAGGCCATCCAGTATTCGCGTCACCAGTTGGCGGCCGGCGTTCCGGTCGGCTGTTTCTCCCCACGTCGTGCTGATGTGAAACGTGAGCACGTGTTCCGGCTCGAAGCCCGGCGACACGCGGCCCAGTTCCTGAAAGCTCCGCAGCAGTAAGCCGGCACCCGCCAGCAGAGTTACCGCGAGGGCCACCTGCACACCCACCAAGACGAACTGCATGGGGTTTCGCCCCGACACTTGCGAGCGGCCCGCGTGCGCGAGCGAGCCGGCCAGGTCCCGCCGCGTGCCGCGGATGGCCGGATAGAGCCCGCAGATCAGCGTCGTCCCGATGGCGCAGGCCAGCGAATAGCATACGACGCGGAAGTTCAAGCCGATCTCATCGATGCGCGGGAGGTCCTTGGCAAGCGCGCGAAACACGCCGGACGCGCTGGTGGCCAAAAGCAGTCCGAGCGCCGCTCCGGCGAGAGCCAGAATCAGCACCTCCGTCAATAGTTGCGCTGCCACCGCGGCCCGCGACGCGCCGAGCGAGAAGCGAACCGAAATCTCGTGCCGCCGCCCGGTAGCCCGCGAGAGCAGCAGCGCCGCGATATTGGTGCACGCGATCAGCAGCAGCAGCGAGACCGAGCCGAACAGGATCCAGAGTGACTTCTTTGTTCCTCCGACCGTCGCTTCCTTGAGCGGATCGATCAGCGGCCGGATCTCCGCGTCGGTCTTGGCATACTGCCTCGCCAGGTTCGCCTGCACGTTGGTTAGATTGGCGCGCGCCCTGGCCAGCGTCACGCCGGCTTTCAGACGGCCGATGGCTGTGAACCACGTCAATTCCCTGTTCTGCGCAAAAGGGGCGTCGACCGGACTGGCAGACCAAAGGGCCGCATCGCGGTCGGGAAACCGAAACGAGGCCGGCATGATACCGATGATGGACCACGCGGTTGCACCGATGCGCAGGGTCTTGCCGATTGCGTTTGGATTGGCGTCGAAGCGGCGCCGCCATAGGCCGTCGCTGATCAACACGGCGTTCGGTCCGCCAAATCGCTCCTCTTGCGGGCTGAAGTCGCGTCCGAGGGATGGCGCCACTCCCATGACTTGCAGGAAGCGCGGCGCTACCCAGACGCGCTCGAGTTTTTCGGGGAGTTCGCCGGAGAGTTCGGAAACATCTTCCGAGTAGTAGCCGGTGATTGCCTCTAGACTGTCGTTCAGGCGGTTCCATTCTTCCAGGCGGACTGGCGCGAGATAGGGCTGCGGAACCTTGGGATGAGCCTGGGACAGCTTCACGAGTTGATCGCCGTTGGGAAACGGCAGCGGACGCAGCAGCACTGCATAGATCGCCGAGAAGACGGCGCTATTGGCTCCGATGGCGAGCGCGAGCGTCAGGATCACGGTCGCCGTAAATGCCGGGGTCTTCGCCAGGCCGCGCAGTGCATACCTGACGTTTCGAACGATCGATTCCAGCCAGTCATGAATGTCCATGTCCCGCGTCCTTTCCACTTGTGTCGTGAAATTGCCGAATTGGAGGCGTGCCGCACGTTCGGCGGCCGCTTCGCTCATGCCGCCTTCCCGCAATTCTTCCGCCCGCTCGGTCAGGTGGAAGGCCAGCTCACGCTCGAGGTCGCGCTGTGCGCGAGCAGGCCGTTACGACATTCAAGAAAACCGTGCCAGCCATGCCATAAATACCTCCCGCTATGCGTAGCCGATCACGCGCGCCACGCCTTCCGTGAGCCGCTTCCAGCTTTCCTCTTCCTGCGCCAACTGCTTTCTGCCGGCGGCGGTCAGCGAGTAGAAGCGGGCCTCGCGGTTCTTTTCCGTCTTGCCCCATTCGGCGCGCACCCAGCCCTCCTGCTCCAGACGGTGCAGCGCCGGATAGAGCGAGCCCTCCTCCACACGCAGCAACTGAGCCGACACCTCCTGGATGCTGTTGGTGATCGCGTAGCCGTGCAGACGCTTGTTGGAAGCCAGGGTCTTGAGAATCAACAGGACCAGGGTCCCTTGCAGAATGTCGTTTTTCTTCGTGCCCATGCCGATACCTATGTAGCTATGCCTAACTAGCTAGGCTAAAGCTTGGACGGCGGGTTTGTCAAAAGGATAGGGGGGCGGCGCTACAATTCTTCGTCGAAGCAGACGGCGACTTTGCCGCATTTGCCGGAGGCCATCAAGCGTATAGGCCGGTCGACGTTGTCCAGCGGGAAGCGGTGCGTCACCAGGTCGGCGGGATGCAGGTTCCAGCGCACCAGGCGCTCCACCAGTTCCTCCATCAGCCAGGTGGATGTGACCCAGCTTCCGTAGATGGTCTTCTGATCGTGGATGATGTCGGGCGACGGATTGAACTCCACGCGTCCGCCTTCGCCCAGGAAAACGATGCGCCCCCATTTGCGCGTGGCGCGGATGGCGGTGGCGCGCGCCTGTTCGTTCGCCGAGCAATCCACCGCGCGCTCCACGCCCATGCCGCCGGTGAGGCTGCGGACCTCGGCGACATTGTCCGGGACCGCTCGCCAGCACCTCGTCGCAGAGCTTGAGGTCGAGCGCCAGTTGCATGCGCTCCGGTCACGACGTCGATGCCGATGATCCTGTTGGCGCCCAGTTTGCGGCAGAGCGCGCCGGTGGCCAGGCCCACGGGGCCGAGGCCGGTGATCAGCACCGCATCGTTGCCGCTGATGCCGATCTTCTCCAGCCCTTCGTAGACCGTGCCGAAGCCGCAGGCCACCTGCGCGCCATCGGCGTAACGTGAGTTCGTCGGGCAGATGGATGAGGTCCTTCTCCTCGGCGAGCAGGAACTCGGCCATGCCGCCATCGCGCTGCCAGCCATAGGCGCGGCGGTATTTTTCGCTGGTGCAGGAGATCATGTAACCGCGGCGGCAATCGTTGCACACGCCGCAGCCGGAGATGTGATAGACGATGACGCGGTCGCCCACGCCGAAGCGGCGGCAGCCCGGGCCGGCCTTCACGATCTGCCCGCAGGGCTCGTGGCCGGCGATCACGCCCTGGTAGCCTTCGGGCCCCTTGCCCAGATGCTCGTGATAGATGCAGCGGATGTCGCGAGCCGCAGATGGTGGACGCCTTCATGCGAAGCAGCACTTCGCCGTGGCCGGGTACGGGGACCGGCACCTCCTTCAATTCGACGGTGCTGTTGCCGGGCAGGATACGCGCCTTGTCATTGTCTGATCACTCCGTCCAGGTCCCAGAGATCTTCCCAGGTCTGGTCCTGTCTTCCACAGGAAGACCTGTCCCTTGATCAGGCGGCAGTTGCGGTCGATGCCTGCGATGGCGGCCATGTCCGCGTCGGTCAGCGGCGGGCCGACCACGCCCTGCAGGTTGGCCAGGTAGTTGCGCGGATTGACGGAGAACGGAATCGGCGCTGCGCCGCGCTGCGCCGCCCACTTGACGCAGACCACGGCGGGATGGACGCCGAGGCGCCGGGCGATCGCCACGATCACCGGGTCTTCGATGTCCACGGTGTCTTCCGGCGTGCGGTCGCGCTCCGGGACGGCCGGGCGAGCCGATCGGGCTGTAGGCGATGGGCTCGATGCCGTTGGCGCGCACGAAATCGAACAGTCCGGTCTGCTGCAAGTGCGGGTGCATCTCCATTTCGTTGACGGCGGGTTTGATGCGCGCGTCGCGCAGCAGCAGCTTGAGCTTGGGGATGGTCATGTTGCTGGTGCCGATGTGGCGCACCAGGCCCAGGTCCACCAGTTTCTCCAGTTGCCGCCAGGTCTTCATGAAGTTTTCGTGGATGTACGGCCGGGCGTCGGGACTGCGCGAACTGACGTCGCACCCCGGCGGATGGAAATTCGGGAAGGGCCAGTGGACCAGGTACATGTCCAGATAGTCGAGCTGCAGGTCGGCCAGCGACTGGCGGAAGGCGGGGATGACGTCGGCCTCGGCGTGCTTGTCGTTCCAGAGCTTGCTGGTGATCCAGAGCTCCTCGCGCGGGATGCCGCCGCTGATGAGCTCGCGCAGAACGAAGCCAATCCGGTCCTCGTTGCGGTAGACGCTGGCGCAATCGAAGTGGCGGTAGCCCACGGCGGCGGCGCCGCTGGACGGCGGCGGCGATTTCGTCGGCGGTGACGTGGTCGCTGCCGAAGGTGCCCAGGCCGATGGCGGGCATCCGTGCGCCGGTGTAAAGAGTTCGTTGGGGGACGAGCGCGGGGTCTACTGCCGGTTGGCTGGAAATGGTGTTCATGAGTATGAGACCAGGTTCCATGGTACCCGGAAAACCGAGAAAGTATCAGGCTTTATCGTTGACTTAAGAAGACTCTGGTGGCGGCAGACCGGGCCCAGCCGGCCACCAGGATGCAGGAACTAGTCCTTTGCTCTCGATGCGCATGCCGTAGAAACTGCGGTATACGAAGACCACCGAGACGGCGAAGAAGACTGCGGCCAGAACGCGTGGTCACAGCCGTCGCCCTGTTTGGCGGTGAGGTCTGACCGCGAGGTTGACGGCCAGCAGGCCGAACAGCGTGGTGAACTTGATGATCGGGTTGAGGGCCACGCGAACTGGTGTCCTTGAAGGGATCGCCGACCGTATCGCCGACCACGCAGGCATCGTGCAGCGGAGTGCCCTTGGCGCGCAGTTCGGTCTCGACGACCTTCTTCGCGTTGTCCCAGGCGCCGCCGGCATTGGCCATGAAGATGGCCTGGTAGAGGCCGAACAGCGCGATGGAGATCAGGTAGCCGACGAAGAAGAACGGCTCCAGGAACGCGAACGAGAGGGTGGAGAAGAAGACCACCAGGAAGATGTTGAACATGCCCTTCTGCGCATACTTCGTGCAGATCTCCACCACCTTCTTGGAATCCGCGACGGACGCCTTGTCGGTGGTATCGAGCTTGATGTTCTTCTTGATGAACTCCACCGCGCGGTAGGCGCCGGTGGTGACGGCCTGGGCGCTGGCGCCGGTGAACCAATAGATCACCGCGCCGCCGGCGATCAGGCCGAGCAGGAAGGGCGCGTGCATCAGGGAGATGCTTGATCATGATTGTCCTTTGCAGCCCGTTGGTGAGGGCCACGATGGTGGAGAAGATCATGGTGGTGGCGCCGACCACGGCCGTGCCGATCAGCACCGGCTTGGACGTGGCCTTGAACGTGTTGCCCGCGCCATCGTTCTCTTCCAGGTTTTCCTTGGCCTTTTCGAATTCGGGCTTGAAGCCGAAGTTCTTTTGGATGTCGGCTTCGATGCCCGGGAATGGTTTCGATGGTGGAGAGTTCGTAGACGGACTGGGCGTTGTCGGTGACCGGGCCGTAGCTATCCACGGCGATGGTGACCGGTCCCATGCCGAGGAAGCCGAAGGCCACCAGACCGAAGGCGAAGACGGCCGGGGCCAGCATCAGGCGCTGGTCCGAGGAACATGGTGCTGACGTAGGAAGCCGACGCTCATGAGGAGCAGCATGGCCATGCCGAGCCAGTAGGCGCTGAAGTTGCCGGCCACGAAGCCGGAGAGGATGTTGAGCGAAGCGCCGCCTTCGCGCGAACTGGTGACGATTTCGCGCACGTGGCGCGAATTGGTGGAGGTGAAGACCTTGACGAACTCGGGGATCAGCGCGCCGGCCAGGGTGCCGCAACTGATGATGGTGGCGAGTTTCCACCAGAGAGTGGTATCGCCGCCGAGGTCCGGAATCATCATGGCGCTGAGACGTAGGTGAGGACGATGGAGAGGATGGAGGTGAGCCACACCAGGGTGGTGAGCGGGGCTTCGAAATCGAACTTGTCGGCGTTGGCGTACTTGGCCTTGGCGATCGCGCCGTTGATGAAGTAGCCGACGCCGCTGGAAATCACCATCATGATGCGCATGGTGAAGATCCAGACCAGGAGCTGCACCTGCACGATCGGGCTGTGGACGGCCAGCAGGATGAAGGTGATGAGCGCGACGCCGGTGACGCCGTAGGTTTCGAAACCATCGGCGGAGGGTCCGACGGAATCGCCCGCGTTGTCGCCCGTGCAATCGGCAATGACGCCGGGGTTGCGGGCGTCGTCTTCCTTGATCTTGAAGACGATCTTCATCAGATCGCTGCCGATATCGGCGATCTTGGTGAAGATGCCGCCGGCCACGCGGAGGGCCGCGGCGCCGAGCGATTCGCCGATGGCGAAGCCGATGAAGCAGCTTTCCGGCCAGATCGCCCGGAATGAAGAGCAGGATGCAGAGCATGATCAGCAGTTCCACGGAGACCAGCAGCATGCCGATGCTCATGCCGGCCTGCAGCGGGATGTCGTAGCAGGGATACGGTTTGCCCTTGAGCGCGGCGAAAGCGGTGCGCGAGTTGGCGAAGGTGTTGACGCGCATACCGAAGGCCGCCACGCAGAAACTGCCGGAGATTCCGATGACGCTGAACAGCAGGATGATTGCAACCTGATAACGCCGCCATTTGCTGCAGGAAGCCGAAGTAGAAAACGATGATCACCGCGATGAAGCCTTCCAGAATGCAGAGGAAGTTGCCCTGGGTGGCGAGATAGGTTTTGCAGGTTTCGTAGATGAGTTCGCTGACTTCGCGCATGGAGTCGTGGACCGGCATATTGCGAAGACGCGTGAAGATGATGAGACCGAAGATGAGTCCGAGGGCGCTGACAACGAGACCGCCCAACAGGAGGTTGCTTCCGGAAATACCGCCGAGGAAGGTAACTCCTGGCAAGTCGAGCCTGCGGCAGCTTGAGGTTGGCTTCACCCCCGGCTTCCTGGGCCATGAGCGGCGCACCGAGCGCCACAAGAGCAACAACAAGTCATCAGTACGCGCAGGACTGATCGGATTCGCGCGTTAGCGGCGCAGCGCTCGACACTGAGCGTGTCCGGATTGGAGAACATCTGGTAAATCCCCCTAACGAAATTTCCGGCGCCGGCTGCGTGCCGGGTACGAACCGCAGCGGACCGGGGCTTATGCGAGTGTACGTGTACTAACAACCGACCACACAGTATAAGAGATATACGTATCGGAATTCAACGCTCGATTTCGGAGTCGAGCCCCGGAATCGGAGCGCCGCGGCGGCCGACAGGTGCTTTCGGTTCACCAAAGTGAGGGGATACGGGAAGGGCGATATCCCTACTTGCGGGCGATGCCGCGGCGGCTGCCGCGGATGAAGGCGGTCAGATGCGAAGTTTCCGGGGTGGGGATGTGGGTTTCGATACGTGTCAGCGCCTCTTCCAGCTTCAGGCCCGACCGGTACAGATAACGGTACGCCTGTTTGAGGACGCCGATCTGCGCCGCCTGATATCCGGCCCGTTTTGAGACCCGACAAGGTTGAGTCCGCGGGGCTCGATGGCGAATCCGGAATAGGTGAAGAACGGCGGCGCATCCAGGTTGACTCGCGTATTGCCGCTCACCATGGCGAGGCGGCCGACCCTGGAAAACTGATGCACCAGGACGCCGCCGGAGAGGAACGCCTGATCTTCGATCTCGACATAGCCGCCGAGCAGCACGCAACTGGCGATCACCGTCCGGTTGCCGATCTTGCAGTTATGGGCGATGTGGCCGCTGGTCATGATGAAGTTGCCGTCGCCGATTTCGGTGGCGGATTCGGGCGGCGTGCCGCGCGAAATCGTGAAGTGCTCGCGGATCTTGTTGCCGTCGCCGATGCGGAGATAGCTGCGGGCGCCGTCGAAGTTCTTGTCCAGGGGGTCCGTGCCGAGGACCGTGCCGGCGCCCATCTTCATTACGCGCACCAAGCGTTGTCCAGCGCTTGATGTATACGTAGGGATCGAGCACGCAGTGGGGGCCGACGATCACTTCGGGCTCAACGATACAGAACTCGCCGATGCGCACACCGGGGCCGACGACGGCATCGGGGCGAGACGACGGCCGTGGGGGCAATCACCGCCGATGGATCGATGGGCATGAAGTTGTATGATAAGCCGATTGCGGCGCCGATTTGCCGGGGCTTACCCGCCGATTCCCTCGAGTGGTTCCGCGGCATGCCTGGCAGGCACCCATTTTTGCAGCGCTTCGACGAGAAACTCGAGTTTTACCGGCTTGGAGATGTGTCCATCCATACCCGCCGCCAGACACTGCTCGCGGCATCCCGCCAGTACCTCGGCGGTCATGGCCACGATCGGAACATGCTGATCCGGGCCTTCCTTACGGCGGATCTCTCGCGCCGCAGCATAGCCATCCATCTCCGGCATCTGGCAATCCATGAGAATCAGGTGGTAGGGCAGAATGCCGAACATCTCCACCGCTTCCCGCCCATTCGCCGCCAGGTCCGGACGGATCCCAAGCTTTTCGAGCATGCCGGTGGCCACCTTTTGATTGACAATATTGTCTTCCGCGACCAGTACGCGTACCGGCATGCCGCCGAAACGAGCTGCCAGTCCGGCACGCATCTCTTCGGCCGGACGTTCCGGCCCCCCTGTCGCGCGAACCGAGCCCCGGCGCCTCCGAGCCCATGCTATCGAGAGCGTATCCAACAACTGGGACTGCCTCACCGGTTTGACCAGGGACGCGTCAATCACGCCGCTCTCATTTTGGCCGCTTTCGAGCCGGCCATTGCCCGAAGAGAGCAGAACGACGACCGTTTCGCGGAGCTGCCGGTCCGTTTTGATGGCGCGGGCCAGTTGCGCGCCGTCCATGTCCGGCATCTGGTAATCCAGCAAAGCGAAATGATACGGATCTCCCGCGGACGCTGCATCGCGGAGAGCCTGTAGCGCCGGTTCACTACCGGCAAAACTCGTGTTGCGCATACCCCAGCCCGTAATTTGCTCTTCGAGAACACGACGATTCACGCAGTTGTCGTCCACGATGAGCGCCCGCAGGCTGCGAAGCTCGTCGACCGGGATCGGTGCGGCGCGCGGATGCGCATCGAGTTCCAAAGGCAGAGTGAACCAGAATGTGGAACCTTCTCCAAGCTGGCTGGTAACTCCGATGGACCCGCCCATGAGTTCGACGAGTTGCTTGGAAATCGCAAGGCCCAGGCCGGTGCCCCCGTACTTCCTGGTGGTGGAACCATCTACCTGGCTGAACTTGTCGAATACCAAGTCCACCTTGTCGCCGGGAATGCCTGGTCCCGTGTCACGCACCGAGATCCGAACTGCCGCCTGGGATGCGTCTCGCGACTCGCATTCCACGGCGATCAGAATGCTCCCGCTCGCCGTGAATTTGATGGCATTCCCCACCAGGTTGGTCATCACCTGCCGGATTCGTCCCGCGTCGCCCACAAAGTGGCGGGGAACATCGGCCGGATATTGAAGTACGAGGTCGAGTCTCCGGTCCTCGATCCTGGGCGCCAGCATCTCGTTCACTTCTTCGATGGTCAGGCGCAGATCGAACGAGTTGGCCTCGATTGCCAGCTTGCCGGCTTCGACCCTGGAAAAATCGAGAATATCGTTGATGATCGTGAGCAGCCCCTCCCCCGAACGGCGCACCGTCTCGGCGTACTCACGCTGTTCGGCGGTCAGTTCCGTGTCCAGCAGAAGACCGGTCATCCCGATCACGCCATTCATCGGGGTTCGGATCTCATGGCTCATATTGGCGAGGAATTCACTCTTGTGACGGCTGGCGGCTTCCGCCTGCAGTTTGGCGTGATGCAGTTGGACGATCAGGCTGCCGCGGCGCGCATATTGGGATATGGTAATCCAGGCCAGAACCAGGATCGCGCCCAGTCCCAAAGCCATCAACGTGAGGACGCCGATGTTCCGGGTCCAGACCAGCGGCACTGTGAACTCGAGCGACTGCCCCGTCGAATCGATATTGCCGTTGCGGTCCATCGAGCGGACCTCGAAGCGGTGGGTCCCGGCAGGGAGACGATGATACGTGGCCAGATCCCTTTCCTCGAACGGCGACCATGCCTCCCCGTCGAGGCGGAACGAAAAGCGCAGGCGATCGGAAGGTGTCTGGCCCCACTTGTCGATCCCGCCGAAGGAGATTCGCGCTTCT
Source organism: uncultured Solibacteraceae bacterium (assembly GCA_963792055.1). GTDB lineage: Bacteria > Acidobacteriota > Terriglobia > Bryobacterales > Bryobacteraceae > Solibacter. Next base: position 72,206 of record CAWBUV010000018.1, read on the forward strand.
CCCGAGGGCGACACTTCGCGCAGATTGGCCGCCATATCCAATGTTGTCCGGGGAGCGTCTACGTCGGCTTCCGGATGATAGAGTGCTGCTCCGTTCGTGGTTCCCGCCCACAATCGTCCCTGGCTGTCCTGAAAAATGGAGTAGCACATCGCCGAGGGGAGCCCTTCTTCCGACTGCTGGCTGATCCAGTTGCCATCCTTCAACTGGTGCACGCCCGATGCGGACGCCACCCACAAAGAGCCATCCCGTGTAGTGATCAACCGGCGGACCCGGTCCAACCCATCGCGCAGGGAGGTCCAGGATTTGCCGTCGTATTTCAGAAGCCCGTCGCGGCCCCCCGCCAATAACTCGCCGCCTGGAACCGCGCCGAGAGCGAACACGCCGGTCTCCGTGTATCCCGTCGCATGCTGGAAGGGATTCGAGAAGACGCCGCTTCGAAAGAGGCCGCCGCCGGCGGAACCGCCCAGCCAGAGCTCTTCCGGTCCCCGCTCCAACACCGTGCGTAGCTTGGCGCCTTGCCATTCCCCGCCCAGTTCAAGCACCTCTCGAAAGCACGCGCCGTCGTAAATCTCCAGCCGGAAACCCGGTGTTCCTTTCACCTCGCTGGCCACCCAGACTCCGCCGGCCGGACGTTGCGCAAGCAGGGTGATCGCCCGGCCCTGCGGATGCATTAATACGGTAAAGCGGCCGGTTCTCGTATCCATTGCGAGCGCCGCGTCGCTGCGGTCTATACGCACCACCTTCACCAGGATCCTGCCATCGGGCAGCGCCGCCAGGCCATTCGTCTGGATCGTGGTATGGAAACCGGCGGGCAAGTCGTGGCGCGTCCACTTATCGCCATCCACTTCCAGTACGCAGTCGGTGGCGCTCATCCATAGCCGCCCCTGACGATCTTCCGTGATGGAAGAGACCGCCAGATCGAACTCCTCCGCGCCGGCCGGTCGCTGCCACAAAGATGGTGTGAAGCGTGTAAGACCCTCCGAGGTGGCCACCCAGAAGACGTTGCCGCCCTCGGAATAAACGTCGAAGATGGTGCCGGTCAGCACCCCCGTCCTTTCCACCGGATATTTTCGCCCTCCCTGTAGGCGGAAGATCGCAGATCCCTCCAAGATCCAGGTGCTGCCATCGCCGCCGCGCCAGCCACGCAGATTGTCAGCCCGGGCGGTGTACACGGACTCGAGTTCCCTTCCCGACCAGCGCACAATCACGCGCCGTTGATCGCGGGCGGAGATGCCCTGTGCGAACAATTCGCCGATTCCTGCGATGGGGTAATCGAAATGCGCGAGTCGATCTGCGCCGCCCTTGACCTCGGTCCAATCGAAAGAGTCGCCGTCAGGCGACATACGCAATTTCGCCAGGCCGCGCTCGCCGGTGATATACGATTCTCCGGCGGAGCCCGGGCAAATCGTAAGGAAAGGCCCGATCGCGGAACTTTCCGCGGTGCGAAGGTCACGCCAGACTTCGCGCTGCGGGTCGAACTCTCGCAGGCGGTCTTCGAAGAGCACCAAGACACGGCCGCCGGCCGGCACGGCCGCAAGGATCCTTGCGCCCGCGGCAGGAGTATACCGCACCGTCCACTTACCGTCCCGATACTGCTTCAACGCGTCGAAAGAACTCGTCCACAGCGTTCCTCCAAGGGCTGCGTAAACTCTTCTGGTCGATGGCCAATGAGGCTGCGCATTGCCGCGAGGCTCCGGTATTCGAGTGACGCCGTAACCGTCGAACAGGCTCATCGTGAGGACCGCGCCGTGGCGCACGTAGGCATTGCCTTCCGGCGTAGCACTCACGGCATAGGAATAGGTTTCCGTAAAGCCGTCGCGCACCCCCCAGGAGCGCCACAGGATCCGGTCATCGGCACGAAGCTTCCCCGCCCCGGGTAAGATACTCAGGAAAACGAGGAATATCCCAATCTGATTGCGCGTCCTCATTGCGACGACCCGGTTTGCACAGTCCTCCGCCCGTTCGAACCTTGGCGCGGCCGTCGTGGCCGCATGCTGCACTCATCGGCAGACTGTGGGTTTCCCGTTAGGATGTGCATCGCGGAATCGCAGATTGGCCAGGCCAGTGAGATCTCAATCCTGCGGGTAGCGCTATCATCAGGGCATGCGTGTTCGCGAATTGGCGGAGTGGCTGGGCGCCACCTTCGAAGGCGACGGCGAGAGAGAATTAACAGCGGTGGCCGCGCTGGAGGCAGCCGGAGCGGGCGACGTCGCCTTCGTCGGCACCCGGAAAGCGGCGGCAGCGGCTCAAACTTCCGCGGCAGGCTGCCTGATCGTGCCGGAAGAATGGCCCTCTCCCTCCTACCGGACCGTGATCCGCGCGGCGGCGCCGCGTACGGCCTTCGCCCGCGCAATGAATCGCTTCTATCCCACGGTGGAACTGAAGCCCGGCGTTCATCCTACAGCGGTGGTGGGCAAGGGTGTCGAGATGGGCGCCCTGGTGTACATCGGACCCCACGCGGTGGTGGGCGACGAGACTCGGATCGGGGTGGCGACGGCCATCCACGCGGGCTGCATTGTGGGGAAACGGGTGTCGCTGGGCGAGGGCTGCGTGCTGCATCCCAATGTCACCGTATACGACAACGTGGACATCGGCCGTGGCAGCGTGCTGCACTCAGGCTGTGTGATTGGGGCCGACGGCTTCGGCTACGTGATGGAAAACGAGCGCTGGCACAAGTTTCCGCAGGTCGGGCGGGTGGAGATCGGCGACTTCGTGGAGATTGGGGCGAATTCGTGCGTGGACCGTGCCGCGCTCGGCGTCACTTCCATCGGCGAGGGCACCAAATTGGACAACATGGTGCACGTGGGGCACAACTGCCGCATCGGAAAGCACGTGGTGGTGGCCGCTCAGACGGGTTTTTCGGGAGGCGTGGTGGTGGAGGATTACGCGGTGATCGGCGGGCAGGTGGGGATTGGGGACAAGGCGCGGATCGAATCGCGTGCGGTGCTGGGCTCTGGGTGCGGCGTGCTGACGTCGAAGATCGTGCGCAGCGGGCAGACGGTCTGGGGGACGCCGGCGCGCCCGCTGAAGCAGCACCTGGAACAACTGGCCAACCTGGCCCACGTACCGGACATGCGCAAGGAACTGGTGGAGATCAAACGCCGGCTCGCGGAACTGGAGAGGTAGGCGGGATGCTGGTGGTAGTGGGCGGGCATTCACGGAACATCGGCAAGACGAGTGTCGTCGCCGGGCTGATCCGCAAGTTGCGGGACCGTCGCTGGACGGCGCTGAAAATCACGCAATACGGCAACGCGGTGTGCGCCAATCACACGGTTGCGGCGGGATGCGGATGCGAGCCCGAAGGGGGAGAAGAATTCGCCCTCTCGGAGGAATACGAGGCGGGTGGCACGGACACCGGACGGTTCGTTGCGGCGGGAGCGGAGCGCTCGTTCTGGCTGCGAGTGCCATCTGGAGAGCTGCCGCGCGCCGCGGGGATGGTCAACAAGATTCTGGCGCAGGGCGAGCACGTGATTGTGGAATCCAACAGCGTAGTGGAGCTCGTGAAGCCCGATGTCTTCCTGATGCTGCTGGATTTTTCCTGCGAGGACTTCAAGCCTTCGAGTTTACGTTTTATGGATCACGCCGACGGCTTTATCGTGCTCGATCGCGGCATCAATGCTCCCCTGTGGGCAGAGGTGGCCAAGGGAATGTGGGATGGGAAACCGCAGTTCCTGGTGAAGCCGCCGCGTTACGTGACGACGGCCGTGGTGGACTTCGTGAAGTCCAGACTTTCGGCACCCTCGGAGCGCTGAGCGCGCAGCCGGGACAATGCGGCGCCCGCATCGGAAAGCCGGCTTTCGGCATGCGCCACCTGCTGTTCAATGGTGCGGAGATAGCGGTGGGCGCGCGTCTCCGCGGAGTCGCTTACCAGCCCGAGACAGTAGACACTGGTCTCGATATTTCCCAGATACTGCCGAAGATCGTGGACCAGGTCGACCAGGATGGTTTCCGCGGGAGAAATCTTATATGAAGACATGTATTGTGCTCGGGTGAGAGCGAGTATAGCGCGTGTCAGTGCCCGATGGGAATGCCGAAAATGCGAAAAATCGTACCGACGGCGTAAGAAAAAGCACGGGTGTTTCTGCTCCACCGGTGCACGGCCAGGGCAGACATTTCGTCTCGTCTTCGGGCAGCTAGACCTCACGGCGTGCAGCACCTGGCCTGACTCCACTTCAGGTCATGCATTACTACCAGATCGCGGCCTCCCGCCTTGGCGAGATAAAGGGCATCGTCGGCCTCGCGCACCAGCGATTCCCCCGGACAACGGGAAGAACAGGCGACGCCCAGCGAGGCGGTGACCGCAACTGGTTGGGATAGCGCGAGGAAGGGCATGCCTCCGATGGCTTCGCGGACGCGTTCGCCCTGTAATACTGCGTCATCCGCATCGCATCCGGGGAGCACCACGAGGAATTCCTCGCCGCCATAACGGCCCACCGAATCGTAACCGCGGGCGGCTGACTTCAGCCGTCGCGCGGCCTCGCGAAGCACAGCATCGCCCGTCAGATGCCCGCGACTGTCGTTGATCGACTTGAAGCGGTCCAGGTCTACCATCAGGACAGAGACCGGACTGCCGTCGCGAGATGCCCGGGAGAGTTCCTCGTCCAGCTTGTTCAGGATACACGTCCGGTTTAAGAGCCCGGTGAGACCATCGTGCGTGGCCTGTTCGCGTAGCGCTTCGCGGGCTTGCAGCAGTTCTTCCTGAAGGTTGAGTATGCGGTGACCGGCGTGCAGCCGCACGCGGAGTTCGTGAGCATTGAACGGCTTGGTGAGGTAATCGTCTGCGCCCGCGTCCATACCCTCGATCAGGTCTTCCGATTCGGTGCGCGCGGTAAGCAGGAGAATATAGACATAAGGTTCGCGGTTGGCGCTGCGAATCCGCCGGCAGATTTCCACGCCATCCATGCCCGGCATCATCCAATCCAATACCGCCAGACGGGGAGCATTCCCTGACTCCAGAATTCTCCAGGCTTCGGTACCGTTTCTCGCAATCACGGCCTGGTACCCCCACCTGGTGAGCATGCTCTTCAGCATGGATTGGAACACGGGATTATCTTCAGCCGCCAGCACGCGCATGGGCGGGGTAGCTGGATGCACAGCGAGCGTTTGCATGATGCGGTCGCCGGTGCTGGTGGTCAAATTCCGTCCTCCGAACACACATATCGGCGGATCCGGCGGAAACTTCAGGGGGCAGGTCACGACGTGCCGCTTCGCACATCGGAAGGCGGGCAGCCGGCGACAAGAGAAACCCGTCCATATACGATATTCATAAGTCACCGATGGTCCGCCTATACAGAACCCGGGTTCTCATGGTATCCCTCGTTATCCTGTTGGTATACCTAGGCTTGGGTCTTTTCGATGTGATTATGCGCGCACCCTGGTGTGATGAGGCATGGTTCGGAAATCCGGCTTACAACCTGGCCTACAAGGGCTTCATGGGCACCACGGTGCTGGAACCCTCCAGCACTACGTGGAAGAGCGTCAAATTGACCGGGATCGACCGCCACACGTATTGGGTGATGCCGCTGCACCTGCTGGTGAACGCCGCAGCCTTCCGCATTTTCGGGTTCAGCATTTTCTCCATGCGGATGCTCTCGCTGTTCTGGGGATTCGTCGCCCTGTGCGCGTGGGCCGCGATCTTGTGGAAACTCACTTCGCAGCAATGGCTCGTCCTGGTCAGTGTGGGCCTAATCGCCGTCGATTACCACTTCCTGATGCAGGCTTCCGACGGCCGGATGGACGTCATGGCGGTGGCTCTCGGCTGGAGCGCGGTGGCCGCCTATCTGGTGGTGCGGGAGCGTAGCTTTCGCGCTGCCGTGGCAGTGAGCCAGAGCCTGGCGGCGATGGCGTTCTTCACTCACCCGAACGGCGTCATGCTGGCCCTGATTCTGGCCGTTACGACGCTCTATTTCGACCGCCGCCTGGTCCGCGCCCATACCGTGGCCCTGGCAGCCCTTCCCTACGTGGCGATCGGCGCCGGTTGGGCACTATACATCGCCCAGAGCCCGTCGGACTTTCTGGCGCAGTTTCTGGGCAACGCCTCCGGCAGGGGTCCGACCATTACCACTCCGCTGGCGGCTCTTCAGTTGGAGATTTCGCACCGCTATCTGGAGAACTTCGGCCTGGCCTCGTGGGCGTCGGCAGGCGGCCGTCTGAATGTCATCCCGCTCCTGATGTTTCTGGCGGGAGCGGCGGCCTGCCTGCTGGTCCGCGAAATCCGGGAGCGTCCCGCTTACCGGCTGATCCTGATCTGGACCTTGATCGCGGCCGTGTTCCTGGCCGAATTGGAAGGCATCAAGACACACTTCTATCTGATTTACCTGACCCCGCTTTACTCCATCCTGCTGGCCGTAGCTTTGCACTGGATCTGGCCGCGATGGCCGCGCTGGAGATGGGCCGTAGCTGTGGCGATGCTGCTCTTCGTCGGTCTGCAGGCCGCGCGCACGCCGAGCATCGCCTGGCGCAAACGCAGGCAACTGGCATACGATCAGGCGGTGCAATATTTGCGCCGGAAGTTCGACCGTAAGACCTTCATCATGGGAGGCGGCGAACTGATCTTCGACCTGGGGCCGGACTGGAATATTCTGGACGACGTCCGACTTGGCTATGACAGCGGAAAGCGGGCAGAGGTTGTGGTGATCGATCCTTCATGGAGCGAAGGCATGGAGATGATGCAGGGGTACACGCCACCGGTACACGCGTTCGTGTCGCATCTGTTGACCACGGAATATCAGGAAGTGTACAACCGGGGTGGATACCGCGTTTTCGTGCATCATCCACCTACTTAGGGGAAGTTGCGGGCAGAAGTCGCGTAATGGCATAATCGGGCCGGACTATGGACGCTGGACGACTGGTGGTGGTCATCGTGCCTGCCTTCAACGAAGGCAGGGCGGTGCGGGCCACCGTAGAATTGCTGCTGGCCGCCGGATACCGGGTGGTAGTGGTAGACGACGGCTCGACCGACGAGACGGTGGAAGTCGGACGCCTCCCCGTGGTCTATTTGCGGCATGCGGTAAATCTGGGCCAGGGCGCAGCACTGCAGACCGGTATGACCTACGCGCTGCGCGCCGGAGCAGAGATTGCCGTACACTTCGATGCCGACGGACAGCACGACTGCACGCAGATTGAGCGTCTGATCGCACCTATCGTGGCCGGACAGGCGGACGTCGTATTCGGCTCGCGATTCCTGCGCGGCCAGGATCGCGCACAGGTGCCGTGGAAGAAGAGGGTCCTGCTGCGCGGCGGAATTCTGATTTCCTGGGCCATGACGGGGATGCTGCTCTCCGACACCCACAATGGATTCCGTGCCCTCTCACGGCGGGCACTCGAACGGATCCAGCTGCAGGAGAACGGCTTCGCGCACGCGACGGAGATCATGCAACGCGTCCGCGAGGCGGGAATGCGATACTTGGAGGTGCCCATCACCATCACCTATTCGGAATATTCGCAGCAGAAGGGCCAAAAACTCTCGGGATCGCTCAGCATTCTGTTCGACCTGATCATGGCGAAGCTCACCAAATGATACTCGCACAACCGATTCTGGTGGCCCTGCTGGGCGCGCTTGTGATTCTCTACTTCGCCCGGTTGCGCACGCGGGCCTGGGACATTCTGGTAATCCTGCTGTGTTTCGGGATTGCGGCGCTGCTTGTGGTGCGGCCCGAAGTGGCCACGCGGCTGGCCCACATGGTGGGAATCGGACGCGGCGTGGACTTGATCCTTTATCTCGCGATACCGGGTCTGGCGCTGCTGATCCTGCTGCTGTTTGCCAGAACGCGTGAATTGAATCTGAAGCTCACCGCGATCGTTCGCGAAACGGCCATCGCCAACGCGCATGTTTACTCCACACCAGACCAGAACCGACAGTAAAAACTCCGCCCAACCAGCTTCGCCCAACCGAATCGGGCAATTGTTGGATGCCTTTGCGTCCGGCCGCATGTTCCCGTTGTCCACCGGCCTCCTTTTCGTCGCGGTATGGCTCCCCCGATTGATGCGCAGTTTCTGGGTGGACGAGGCGGGCACCTACTGGATGGCGCACGAAGGCCTGATTCGCGCCGTGCAGAAGACGTGGCATTGGCCAGGCCAGTCGATCCTCTATTCGGCTATTGTCTCTTTATTCTGCTTCGACGGCTCGCCTTTGCGGGACACGCTGCTGCGCATTCCTACCGTGATCGGACTCGCCGTCGCGGCGTATTTTGTGTACAGGATCGCCGAACGGAGAATTGGGGAACGCACCGGCCTGGCGGCGGTCATCCTGTTTGTTTTTCATCCGGGTGTGATCGACCTCGCGTCAATCGCCCGGCCATACGCGCCGGCAATGGCCGCTGTGACTGCCTCCTGTTGGGCTCTGGACGAGTGGACGGTAAGCCGCGGCAGAAAGCATCTTCTCTATTACGCGGCGGCGTCGGTTCTGGTCATCTACCTACACTACTTTTTTGCAGTTATTCTGGGTATCCAGGCACTGTATCTGCTGTACATTTTCCTTGTGGAAGGGCGCAGCCAGCGGTTCGGCGAAGCGATTCTGGCGGGAGGCGTGGTCCTCATCTCGTTCGTCCCCCTGATGCGGCATCTGCGGTTATTGGTGGACCAGCGGCACACACTGCCGTTCACAGGGCCGCCGTCGCGCGGCGATCTTGCCGCCGATCTGGCTCCTTCCCTGCTGGTGGCCGGAACGCTGGTGGCGGGCTGTCTGCTCCTGCTCGTGTGGCCGGAGCAGCGGCGCGGCGCGGCGGGCATTGACAGGGGCTTCGTCTTCCTGCTCAGCGCCTGGTGGCTAATCGGACCCCTGCTCTTCATGGCGGTATCCAAGGTCACCACGATGCGCATTTTCGTGCCCCGATACCTTGCCTTTTCACTGCCGGCGCAGGCGCTGCTTTTCGCGTATCTGGGCTACCGGCTGTTCGGCGCTTCCGGAGCCCGTGTCTGGGCGCTGGTCTCGGTCGCACTTTTTGCGGCGAATCCCTTTGTTGCGATACGCGGTATGCACGGCAGTGACGAGCTTCTGCCCGTAATCCGCCTGGTGCGGGCTGAGCCCGATGTGCCGGTGTTCTTCCCGAGCCTATTGCAGGAATCTCTGTTCTACGATTGGCGGGCAGGAAACCGGCCGGACAGCTATCTGTTCGCCCCCCTGGTGGCGTACCCGATACAAAACGAGCTACTGCCCATTCCGGTCACCACAACGGACGCGGCGAAAGCATACGTCGATGAGATGGTGGATTCGAAGCTCAGGGGAAAAGCGAGAGTGCTGTTCGTGGAGTATGACGAGTTGTGGGAGCCCTGGATCCTGAACCGCATGCAGAGCGCGGGATTCCGTGCCACGACCCGAAACGCGGGCAATTTCAAGCTTCTCGTATTCGACAGGTAGGCCCACGGTCCGAGTGGCATTGCATCCCGTCGCGCGAGGGATTACATTGGCGCGAGAGGTACCATCGCCATGCCGCAGGACCGCCGCCAATTTCTCGCCGCCGCTCTGACATCCGCCCCGCTGTTTGTGCCGCGCTCCGCCTGGGGTGCGAATGACCGCCTGGCCTACGGACTGATCGGGTCGGGCGGCCGCGGGCGCTACCTTCAAGGCAATTTCCAGAAACTGGGCGCCGAATGCGTCGCCATTGCGGAGGTGTACGAGCCCAACCTGCAGAATGCCCTGAAGACGACGCCGGATGCCAAGCCCTACGTCGATTATCACGACCTGTTGGCGCAGACGGGCATCGACGCGGTAGTGGTGGCGACGCCCGATCATCAGCATGCCCCATGCCTGTTTGCCGCGCTCGCCGCTAAAAAGGACGTCTATCTGGAGAAGCCGATGTCGCACTCCATCGAGGAGAGCCAGCGGATGATTCAGGCGGTGCGCAAGACCGACCGGATCGTGCAGATCGGCATGCAGCGGCGCAGCGCCCCGGCCGTGATCGAGGCCAAGCAGCGTCTTCGACAGCGGGATCCTGGGCAAGGTGACAATGGCCAAGCCGATGTGGAACTGGAACGTCTCGAAGCCTCTGGACAATTCGCCCGCTGCCCGGCAAGCTGGATTGGAAGCGCTTCCTGGGCAAGGCCAAGGATCGCGATCTGGAGCCCATGCGCTTCCGCTCCTGGCGCTACTTCTGGGACTACTCGGGCGGCAACATGACGGACCAGGGAACGCACCTGATGGACGTCGTGCAGTGGTTCAGCGGCGCGGGATTCGCCAAATCGGCGGTCTGCTTCGGGCAGACGTGCCAAGAACACGGGCAGCGAAGTGCCCGACGTCTTCACCGCCGTCTTCGAATACCCCGAGCCTGATGGCCACCTGGACACTCAATTACTGCAACTCTTACGACAACGATTGGAGCGTGATGTTCCAGGGCGACCAGGGCACGATGCTGCTCAACACCGCGGGCTACAAGATCTGGAAGGAGCCGTGGCTGAAGAATCCCGCGCCGGTACAGGAGATGGCGGCGCCGATTCCGATCGAGCCGCACATTCAGAATTTCCTGGATTGCGTGAAGTCGCGCCAGCAGCCCAACGCGCCGGTGGAAGTGGGAGCCAGCGCCGTCAGCGCTCCGCACCTGGCGAATGTGGCGTTCCACGGCGACCGGCGCGCGCATCTCAGCGCGGACGGCTCCAAGCTGAGTTAGTGTAGAAACATGAAACTTTCCCGCCGGGACCTGTCCGCCCTGCTTCCAGCGCTGGCCGCCGCTCAAGCGGCGATGGCTCAATCGAAAGAGAAGCCGACGCTCGCTTCCAAGGCGTACCGCTTCGAAGATCTGCCCGAGAAGGTCAACGGGCAAAACCGGTCGCGCGACGTCTTCAATGGCAAGAACCACTCCGGATTTCCGGTGGATATCCACATCACGGAACTCGGACCAGGGCAGATGCCGCACGCTGCCCATCATCATGTTCACGAAGAGATCGTCATGCTGCAGACCGGTCTGCTGGATGTCACCATTGAGGGCAAGCTCACGCGCGTTACACCGGGGTCCGTGGTGTATGTCAACTCCAACGAAGAGCACGGGTGGAAGAACCCCGGGCCGGAACGTGCGCAGTATTTCGTGATGGCGATCGGCCGCGAGAGTTAGTAGCGCAGGCGGTCCGGCTTACCGGCCCACTCCTGAAACGGCTGGTTTCCCAACTCATCCGCCACATGGACCATGGGGATGGTCCTCTGCGCATGCGGTATGGCTATCTGCTGGTAGATGAACGAATCGTCGAAACCGGCGGCGGCGGCTTCCTCGTGGGTCGCGGCGAAAAATACACGGGAAGGGCGCGCCCAATAGATCGCTCCCAGGCACATCGGACAGGGCTCGCAGGAGGAGTAGATGTCGCAGCCGCTGAGTTGAAAATCGCCCAGTATCCGGCAGGCCTCCCGGATCGCCACGATTTCGGCGTGCGCCGTCGGATCGTTGCCGTGCGTCACCTGGTTGGTGCCCGCGGCGATCACCACACCGTCCCTGACCACCAGGGCCCCGAAGGGACCTCCGGCCCGGCGCACGTTCGCCACCGCCAGTTCGATGGCCTGTCTGATAAAGGAATTCGACACCTCTACAGCCTACCGTGGAAACCCGGGTCCAGACGCCATCTTTCCGGCAAACTATGCCGGAAATTCCTGCCGGTCCCTACGCCTCGATCAGTCCGGCACGTATGGCGTAACGAACCATACTGGCGGTTTCATGCACGCCCAGCTTCTCCAGGATCCGGCTGCGATGCGAATCCGCGGTCTTGTAGCTGATGCCCAACTGCGCCGCGGCTTCTTTGGTGGATTTCCCGCCGGCAATCAGCACCAGCACCTGACGCTCGCGCTCGGTTAGGGCGAATACCAGGCGGACCGACTCGCGGTCCGGTGTGAACATGCGGGTCCGGCGCTCCTCGACATCCATCGCCGTGCCCATGTAGCCGACGAAGACGCCGTCTTCAATCAGCGGCGTGCCCGCCGTCTCGATCCAGGCGAACTCTCCCGCGGCGCGCTGCACCCGGTACTGTACCCGGAACGAGACGCGCGCGGAGAATGCCTTCAGGTAGGTTTCCAGACAGAGGTCACGGTCGTCCGGATGGAGGCCTTCGGCCCATCCGTTGCCGGTCTCCTCTTCCAGGTTGCGGCCGCGGAAGTCCAGCCAGGCACGGTTACAGAACGTGAACTGGGCATCCGTTCCGGACATCCAGAGCATGATCGGTGAGGCATCCAGGAGTTCCCGAAAGCGTTGCTCTCCATTCGCCTGTTTCCGCTTCAGGTAATCCAATTCCGCGGCCAATTCAGCAAGTTGGTGGCGGAGAAGTGTCACTTCGTCGATTTGATGTCCGGGCGCCATTTGATTTCCAGTCAAAAGTAATGATATTGGTAGTGACTACTAGCCGTAAAGTACCAAATTAGTTATTGTTGTGCGTTTAGGGGGTACCTGTCATGGGGTAAACCCCTGATTCAGGGCAACATATTTTGGAACTTTACCCCTTTCTGGCGGAATAATGAGTAAAAGGCCCATGACGTCAGCCCCGGACGAGACGGACGACGAACTGCTGCTGCGCTCGCAAAGTGGCGACGAAGAGGCGTTTTTGACCCTTTATCGCCGCCGTCAGGCCGGATTGTTCCGTTTTGCCCTGCACATGAGCGGCTCGATGCCGGTGGCGGAGGACGTGACCCAGGAGGTCTTTCTGGCACTGTTGCGTGGAGATTGCGGCTACGATCCGGCGCGCGGGACGCTCTCCGGCTACCTGTTTGGAATTGCCCGGAAGCTGGTACTGCGACACCTGGAGCGCCGCCGCTCGAGCATCGCCCTGGAAACGGACGCCGACGACTACACCCAGCCGGAACTGGCGGTGATCGACGATCCGCTCCTCGATCTGACCCGCCGCGAAGGGATCGACGCACTGCGGCGTGCCGTTCAGGCACTCCCCCGCCGGTACCGTGAGGTGGTAGTACTGTGCGATCTGGAGGAAGTGGATTACGCCGATGCCGCAGTGGCGTTGGGCTGTCCGATTGGCACCGTGCGCTCGCGGCTGCATCGCGCCCGCGGACTTCTGTTGGAAAAATTGCACCAGGAGCGGAATACCCGGCAGGCTCCTGGAACGCTCAAGCCGGTGAGGTGCGTGTCATGAACTGTCAGGAATTTTGGAATACGATCCCGGAACTCGGCGAGTGCGACGAGAGCCATCTGCTGGAGTGCCCGGCTTGTGCGGTCCGCATGATACGCCACCGCGAGCTGGAAGCGGGTTTCCGTGCGGTTGCCGCCGGTTCCCGGCAGGTGGGAGCGCCGCCCCGAGTAGAGGCGCGCTTGCGTACCGCCTTCCGTCAACAAACGGGCGCCGAACACGACTCACCGTCGCGGCCTTGGATCCCCGCGGTCACCTGGGTGGCAGCCTTCGCCGCCATGTTCGCGCTGGCTGCATTCCTGGTACGCACGCGGCAGCCGGAACTGGTGCGTCCCCCGGCGCCGCGCGCCGTCGAGATGGCGGCGGTCCAACAGCCGGTGGATTATGACGGCTTCATTCCCCTGCCCAATTCGGCTGGGGTGGCGGCGGATGAAGACGATGTGAATCTGGTACGTGTGGAAGTACCACGGAGCGCTATGATTGCCTTGGGCCTGGACGTCAGCGCGGATCGCGCCTCTGAACTGGTGGAAGCCGATGTAATGCTCGGCTCCAACGGGGTGGCGCGCGCCGTGCGTTTCCTCGAGTAGCAACATGGCAGGAAGAAAGGGAATGACGATGCGAATGACAATGGTTGCCCTCATCGCGCTGGCCGCGGCCGCCTTCGCGCAGGGCCCCCCGCCGGGACGCGGAGGACGCGGCCGCATGGGTTTCGATGGACCTGCGGGACCTGGCGGACCGATGGAATCCGGCGCCTGGATCCTTCGCGGCGGGGTGAAGAATTCCCCATTCTCCGCCGAGGTGGTCACCGAAAGCTCGCTGACCCTGGCCGACGGCAACCACATCCGGCAGACCGTCAATTCCAAGGTCTATCGGGATAGTGAAGGCCGCACGCGGCGCGAGCAGGCGGTCAACCTGAACGGACTGGCGCCCAGCACCAGCATGCAGCAGATGGTATTTATCAACGATCCGATCGCCGGGGTCAGTTATTCGCTGAACGCCAAAGAGCACACCGGCACGAAGTTTGTGCGCAACGGCGATGGGCGCGGAGGGCAGCATGTGTCGACGGACGCGTCCGGTCCCCGCCCTCGCGGCCTAGGGCCGGATGGGCGCGGAATGGGCCGCCGCAATGCTGCCGCCGATCAAAATTTGAAGACCGAGTCGCTGGGCCGCCAGACGATCGAAGGCGTGCAGGCGGAAGGACGCCGCACCACCCTGACCATCCCGGCCGGCCAGGCGGGGAACGATCTGCCGCTGCACATCGTTGCAGAGACCTGGTACTCACCGGAGCTCCAGACTACGGTACTATCCAGGCACTCGGATCCGCGCAACGGCGAGACCGTAACACGATTGGTGAATATCAGCCGCAGCGAACCGCAGCACACGCTGTTCGAAGCGCCGGCCGACTACAAGGTCAGCGAATCCGCCTTCGGTATGCCGCGGCCGCGCGGCGGTCCCGTGCCGTCGTCGAAGCAGTAGCCTGGTCGCACATGCGCGGGATGAGAGGCTTAGCGCTGCTCTGTCTGCTAAGCGGCGTTCCCGCGCACGGCGCGGAACCGAATCAGTTGACTGCGGCGGAACGCGCCGGCGGATGGCGCCTCCTGTTCGATGGCCGGACCACGAACGGCTGGTTGGAAATTACCGGCAAGCCCTTCCCTGCAAATTCCTGGACGATCGAAAATGGGTGCCTGAAGGCAATCCCGCGCCAGGATGGATTTCAGGATATACGCACCATCGACACCTTCCGTGACTTCGACCTGGAATTTGACTGGATGCTGAAGGCGGACGGCAACTCGGGCGTGAAATACCTGGTCCAGAAAGTCGACGAGTGGGTCAATAAGGAAGGGCGGCAGGCGCGGGCACGGGGCCTGGAGTATCAACTGGCGGACAATCGCAACGCGGACGCGGCGTCGGATCCGTCCCGCGTGGCGGGGTCGCTCTACTCGCTCATCGCTCCCGTGCCGAAGGTCGCGCCGAAGATCAGGGAATTCAACCATTCGCGACTGCTGGTACGAGGCGGGATTGTGGAGCACTGGCTCAATGGCACACGGGTAGTGCGCTTTGAGATCGGGGCACCCGGGGTGCAAAAACACTTGCGCGAATTGCGGGGCTCGGACGCCGACATCAAAATGGAAGGGCCGGTCAGCCTGCAGAATCACTCATCGGAAACCTGGTTCCGCAATATCAAGATCCGGGTAGAATGAACCGGCCCCGGGTCTAACGCGCCCCTCCAGCCCGGGTCTTGGCGGCCTTCACCGCGGCAGCGTGCCTTCCCTTGGCTCCTTTGGTGCGAACGGCTTTTGCGGCCGCCTTCTGCCGGCTCGCGGGGCCGCGCCGGCGTGCGCTGCCATGCGCCTGACGGGACAATGCCTTGTGTGACGCAGCGGCAGTTCCCTCGCGCTTCAACGCTTTCTTCGTGGCTCGGGACCGCGTAGGATTTGCCTTGCGCGCAGTCGCTTTGGGAGCTTTTTTCCCCGGCCGGGCGGGGATCTTGACCCCCGCCCGTCTCGCTTTGGATAATCCAATCGCGATCGCCTGCCTGGCTGAACGCGCCCCATGCTTGCCTTTGCGCACGTGTTCGATCTCTTCGTGCACGTATTCACCGGCCTTGGTCGACGGAGTCTTCGCGTTTTGCGCTCGCCTTGCAGTCTTGCGCTCGGGCATGGTTACCTTCCTCCGCTGCCCCGCAGCGTTCTGGTCTCTTCGTCTTCCCAATATGGGGTGGCGTTATAGTGACGATACACATCCGCTCCCCAGGTGTTGTCCGCCATGTCGGGCCAGTTGTCCTTGTCGAAGCCAGGCGCGCTTTCCAGGGTATCCTTCGGCACGTCCAGGATGAGACACTTCTCGTCTTCATCCACCTGGAACGCGCTCCAGGGAATCGCAAACAGTTTGTTTCCCATACGCAGAACTCCGCCAAACGACACCACGGCGTACGCGATCTTGCCCGATGGAATATCGATCATGATCTCGTCAAGTTTGCCCAGATCATCGCCCATTGAGTTCCGTACGCTATCCCCCGACAGCGTGCTGGCCGCCAGAACACGGCGGAATTTCTTGTCCGGATCGGTCTTTTTGATTTTCTGTTGTGGCATAAGAAAGCCTCCTTACACCTCACGAACGTTGCACCTTTACGACCGATCGGCCGCGGATTACCGCTCCCTGCCCGCTTGCCTGTGGCCTTCTTCACGTTCCATCGGAATGTTCGCAGGACACCGTGGCTCAGGCCTTGACGACTGTGGCCTTCTTCAGAAAGTCCGGATCGAATTGTACGCCGAGACCCGCTCCGGCCGGGACCGGAATGACACCATTTCTGATTTCGAAATTCGGGGTATACCAGGATTCTTTTTTGGCCGCCGCGCGGGAAACATATTCCATGTAGGGCCCGATGTTCGGCGTGCTGGCCGCGAATTGCAGAATGTTCACCGACGCCGCGCCGGTTTGCGTATTATGCGGGCAGATCCACATGTTCGCTTTGCGTGCCATGCGTGCCACGCGCGCCGCACGCGTGAACCCGCCGTTGTAATTGAGATCCGGCTGCACCACGTCGATGACTTTGTTTTCGATCATCCACTGAAACAGCCAGAGGCTGGAATCCTGCTCGCCGAAAGCAACTTTCATATCGAGCGCGTCGGCCACCTTCCTGGTCTCGCTCAATTCCTCCCAGGGACATGGCTCTTCGAACCAGAGGTACTTCATCTCCTGCAGGCGCTTGCCGATCTCGATGGCTTTAGCTGCGCTATAGCTGCCGTTGGCGTCGGCCATCAGCGTGACTTTTCCCGCGAGCTGCTTCGCGGCCAGTTCCAGGATCTTATCGGTGCGGCCCGGATAGGTGTCGCGGTTGGCGCTCATACGTCCGCCGATCTTGAACTTCACCGCCTTCGCGCCGGTCTCCGCGACGCCGCGCACGTAGACATCCACCTCGTCTTCCGCCGTCGTATCGCGCCCCGAGCCCGATAAGTAAACCGGGATCTCCTTGCGCAGGATCCCGCCCATCAGCTCGCCGGCGGGCTTGTGCGCCGTGCGGCCAAGCAGGTCGAACAGGCTTTGCTCCACGTAGGCCACGGGGCACCAAAAAGCCTGGCCGGAGAGCTTGTAGTTGGCGATATAGACGTCGTCCACCAGCGTTTCCAGATCGCGCGCATCCTTGCCCAGGAAGTGGGGAATCACGCGGCGATGCAGGATGGGGATGAAATCTTCCATGTCCTTGGTCAGGACGATGCCTTCCACGCCATCCGTGGAGCGGGTGCGCACGAAGAACTGCTTACCGGATTGCAGCAGCTCGATCGCCTTAATCCTGACAGGTGCGGACACCTGCTTGTGAAGGTTGAAGACAGGCTTCTGGTACCCGGCCACCGCCGCATCGTCCGCGGCAGGGATGGCGAGGGGAGAAGCAGCCAGCACGGTGGCGGCTTTGACGAATTCGCGCCGGTTCATAGGTCTCAGCATAACGCGCGGCAGCGCCGCTGGAAGTCACCCCTTGCCTAACCGATGGGCGTGGCTTCGCGTCATACTCGAACAGGAGATCGGTGAATGAGAGTCGGCGTGTTGCTGTTGGCGTTATGCGGGGTGATGCAGGGGTTTCAGACGGCGCCGGCAAAGGGCTCCATCGAAGGCCAGGTGATGAACGTGAAGGCGGGCTCTGCCCTGAAGAAGGCCACCGTGCAACTCGTCATGATGAATACTGGTGGGGGCGGTAACGGCCGTGGGCCGATGCCGCCGCCCGTGCGCAGGGTGGCGGAAACCGATGAACAGGGCCGCTTCGCATTTCCTAACCTCGATCCGGGCAAGTTTCAACTCTCGGCGGAACGCCAGGGTTTCCTGAGGCAGAATTACGGAGCGCGCAAGTACTCCGGCGGCGGAACTCCGGTCCTGGTCGCCGAAGGCCAGAACGTAAAATCCATCGTGTTTCAGCTGGTACCGCAGGCCGTGATCACGGGAAAAGTGCTGGACGAGGACGGCGAAGGGATGGCCGGCGAGCCGGTCCGCGCTCTGCGCTATGTGTATCGCGGAGGCAATCGGCAGTGGACCACGATTGGCACGGCGCAGACCAGTGACATCGGAGAATTCCGCCTGCCGAATCTGGAGCCTGGCCGGTATCTGGTATCGGCCAACCCGCGGAATGGTGGTTTGAACCGCCGACCGTTGCAGACCGGCGAACCGCTGCCCGCCACACCCGACATGATGTACGCGACCACCTACCATCCCAGCGCCACGAATGTCTCCTCGGCCATACCGGTCGACGTGGGGGCCGGCGGCGAAATTCGGGGAATCGACGTACGCCCGGTGAAGACGCGGATGTACCGCGTTCGTGGCCAGGTGACCGGCAACGGCGCCGGCGGAAGACCCGGGACGGCCGTGACCCTGACGCCGCGAGACGGAGTCCCCGGCAGTCCGATCACCGGAGCTGCCTTCGGTCCCGACGGCCAGTTCGAATTGCGCAATGTGCCGCCCGGACAATATACGGCGGTCGCCCAATCGCGAGCTGCCGGTCAGGAGTTTATCGCCACACAGCCGGTGGATGTGGTGGGCAATCATGTGGAAGGCCTCATTCTTACCATGTCCGCCGGCAGCGAGGTACAGGGCAGCATCAAGGTCGTGGACACCGACGCTCCGGTTGAGCTGAAGAATCTTACGGTGATGCTTCGGCCCGTGGGCTTCGCCGGCTCCCCGCCGCCGCGCGCGCGAGTCGGCGAAGATCTCAAATTCACGTTGAAGAGCGTACCGCCGGTGCGCTATGCGGCCACCATTGCGGGCGTGCCGGAGACCTGTTACGTGCAGTCGGTAAAATACGGCGGCAGCGAAGTCACGGAGGCCGGCGTGGAGATGACCAACGGCGGGGCCCTGGAAGTGACCATCAGTGCAGCGGCTGCCCGCGTGGATACCGTGGTGTTGGACAAGGATGGAAAGCCGGGCTGGCACGCCGTGGTGGCGCTGATTTCCAAGAGCGGCGGTCCCACGATGGTACAGACGGCCGACGAGAATGGGATGCTCTCGTTCAAGGGACTGAAGCCCGGCGATTACCGCCTGCTTGCCTGGGAAGATGTGGAGACCGGAGCACCCTACGATCCGGACTTCGTCAAACCATTTGAAGGCCAGGCAAAATCCGTGAAGCTCGATTCCGCCGGCCACGAAGCGGTCCAACTGAAGGCCATCCAGTCGCAGTAGGACGGGGCTCCGGCCTGTCCTCAGCGCGCTAGTTGATCGTCCTCTTCTTGCGGAACCAATCCAGCAGGACGTCGCGCAGCAAGCCGGCGTCGCGCGGGAACGGAAGACCGGTAGTGCGCAAATTCTCCGCCGTCGACTGGTTCGCAGCGGTGAAATCCGTGACCGCCAGCGTGTAGTATCGGTTGGGCTCCACCTGCCGTCCGCCGAGCACGACGGCGGGAAGGTCGCGCCCCTTAAATCTTCCGATGACCACGCGGTTGTCGAACGGCATGATGTTCCAGATATTGCGAACCAGCAATTGTCCCTTGGGGACGCTGTCGCGAACGCCGCCGAGGTTCATGAATGCGAAATCGGCCCCTGTCTGTGTGCGCATCGCCTGCTCGATCATGTTCTTCACTTCCCGCTTGTCGAAAGCCCGTGCCGAGACCGCGAGCGGTTGGTCGACCCGCGCGCTGACTTCATCCTCCCAGTGCTTGACGGCGGCCGCCACTTCGGCATCCGGCGGGATATTGCTGGAATCGATCTGGATGTGCTTCCAGGTATAGCCGACAGGGGCTTTCTTCTCGGTGTCCACCTTGAGTTCGAGCCGCCCTAATTCCTCGGCATACCCCTTAACGCGAACCAGTATGCGTCCGTCCTGCATCAGAGGCTGGAGAATTCCATTGTGCGCATGCCCCGTCACCAGGACCGGGATTTCGGTGGCCTCGGAAAGGAATTTCAGTTCCTCCCTCGGGGTGATGTGGCCCAGCAGGATGATCAGATCGCTCTTGCCCTTCAGCTCCGCGGCGTACTTGCGTGCCGTCTCGAGGACCCCTATTGTCCGCCATTGCCCCATCGTGGCGGGAATGGTGAGCGTTTTCAAGTCATCGGTCATGGCGCCGATGACGGCAACGCGCAGCCCGTTGACGTTGAGGATCACGTACGGCTTGGCCGTAAAGAGCTGGCCTTCGGCATCCACCACATTGGCCGACACGATGGGATACTTCGAAATCTGCAGAAACTTGCGCGTTTGCATCCAGCCGTAGTCGAAATCGTGGTTGCCCAGCGTGCCCACATCGTAGCCGAGCATGTTGGCAACCTCGAAGATCGGCAGGCCGCGGAAAATGCGTGGAGACGGGAGTGCCCTGCGCGACATCGCCCGCGTTGAGCAGGATACAATCCTTGCAGCCCGCGCGCTCACGGCGGATCACACTGGCCAGATATGCGAAGCCGCCATGATGATTCTCGAGCGGCAGCATGCGCGCATGCAGGTCGTTGGTGTGCAAAATGGTGAGCGAACGGATTTCGGCGGCGAGCGGGCAGCAGGCAAGCAGTGCGAGCGCCAACGAGCGCCGGATCCAAAGATGCATACGCGCATATTGTACCGTGTGGTAACGTGGGCACCGTATGAAGAAGAGGTTACTCGTAATCACCGCAGCGGCGTTTCTGGCGGCCGGCGCATGGGGGCAGGCGGTCCCGGTCATCTTCGACACCGACATGGGCAACGACGTAGACGACGCGCTCGCCCTTGCCATGCTCCACGCTCTGGAGAGCCGCGGCGAGTGCCGCCTGGTGGGCGTCACGGTCACCAAGGATAATCCATGGGCGCCCGTCTTCGTCGACCTGGTCAACACGTTCTACGGGCGCGGCCAGATTCCGGTGGGGATGGTGAAAGGCGGTGTCACACCGGAGAACAGCAAGATGATTCAGGCGCCGGCCGAGCGGCGGCGTGCCGACGGCAGCCTGGTGTATCCACGGCGACTGGCAAGCGGCGCGGAAGCTCCCGAGGCGGTCGCCCTGTTGCGGCGGCTGCTGGCGGCCGAGAAGGACGGGAGCGTCGTCATCGTCCAAGTCGGCTTCAGCACGAATCTGGCCCGCTTGCTGGACGCGCCTGCCGATCTCGAGCTCGTCAAGCGCAAGGTGAAACTGCTGAGTGTGATGGCGGGCAACTTCGCGCAGCCGAAGGCCGAATTCAACGTGCAAAAGGACACAGCGTCGGCGCGCAAGCTGTTCGACCAGTGGCCGGGTGAGATTGTGGCCAGCGGATGGGAGATCGGTGAGGCCATGAAGTTCCCGGCGGCCCGCATCGAGAAAGACTTCGCCTGGGCTACCGACCATCCCGTCGTAGACGCCTATCGCACGTATATGAAGATGCCGTACGACCGCCAAACCTGGGACCTGACGGCGGTGCTCTATGCCGTGCGTCCCGCAGGCGGATACTTTGACCTTTCGCCGCAGGGACGGATTACGGCGGACGATGCGGGGCGTACCGGCTTTCGCGCCGAGGCGGGAGGAAAGCAGCGCTACCTGGTGTTGACCGACGCGCAGCGGGCGCGGACTTTGGAGGCAATGGTCGGCCTGGCGAGCCAGCCGGTGAAGTAGGCACGCACACAAAAAAGCCGCTCCCCGGAGGGAGCGGCTTTCGACCGGAAAGAAGCAGATCCTCAGGTGCGGCGGCGCCGCGTGGCGAACAGTAACAGCCCGCCGCCGATCAATGCATAGGACGCAGGTTCGGGAACGGCATTGATATCTTCCCGGAATGTATTGGAAATGCTAACCGCAGCTCCGCCATTCGGAACGTAGGCGTCCATAACGTGAACCGCGGTCTGACTGAGTAAAATGGTTCCGCCAGGATTGCCTTGCGTCGAGACCAGCGATCCAATCATCGCGCCGCCTTCGGTAAATATCGACTTCGTATTGCTCGGCGCACCCTGATTCGACGGGTTCGAGATATCACCGGTGACCGCGGTGATCCGGTTCGAGGGATTCAGCGTAAGATCGATCGCGATGTCATAAGAGAACGTGAAGGCCGTGCCGAAGTTTCCGTTTACCGTGACGGTGTGAAATTCCTGCGTGCCGATCGGCTGCAACTGAATCCGCAAGGTTGTGTCCGTAGGAATCGTTCCAAGGCTGAAGTTGGAGTAGATTTTGTCCTGTTGCTGACAGGCAAAATTAGGAGCCGACCACAGGCCGAATGTGAAAATCAAATCGTTGGCCGTTCCCGTCACACCAGGAATAGCGGAACAGGCAGTGACCGGGGGTGCCAGGATTGGAGCGGCCTGCAGGCCAACAACACTGAGCGCGACAAGAGCGACTACCGACAGGAACAGGCTTCTCATGTTTCTCCTCAAACCGTTTCGGGTGATAACCAAATGAACTAGGTTCGATAGTAACCTTAGAAATCATGAGACGTAAAGGGACACTCGGTGTTCTTCGTAGCGCTCCATACATTTGATTCTAAACGTGCAATATGTGCTCACAGTACCGCTAGATCCCGAGTACCGAACGGCATTATTTGAGCTGCATTTAGTATGGAATTTCCCAGTACGGGTATTACCGGCTAAGTTACAAATAGTCACGGAAGAAACGCGGAATTTCCACGTGGACTCGCTACTCTTCCCGGAGAGCCACAATCGGGTCGATCTGCGAGCCGCGCCAGGCCGGCACGAGGCAAGCGACAAAGGCGATCGCCATCAGGGTGGCGGCGACCGCCGCGAAGGTGAGCGGGTCGCGCGCCTCTACGCCGAACAGGAGTGCCCCCAGGGCGCGGCTTAAGGCGTAAGCGCCGGCAAGCCCGGCAGCAATCCCCGCGAGGCCTACGATCATTCCCTCACTCACGATCAGCCGCAGCACGTTGGATTGCTGCGCGCCAAGCGCCATGCGAAGTCCGATCTCCCGCGTACGCTGGTTCACCGAATACGCCAGCACGCCGTACACACCGATCGCGGCGATCAGGAGCGCAACCGCCGCGAAGACGCCTACGAGCACGGCATTGATCCGCGGCTGTGCCGCGCTGTTGGAGACCCAGTCTTCCATGCTGCGGACATTCGACATGGGCAGTTCGGCATCCAGGCCGCGGATCTTGAGCCGCACAGCCGGTAGCACGGCCTCGGGCTTTCCCGCGGTGCGGACCACCGCGTCCATCAAGGGCCATACCCTGGTGGTGGCCGCGTAATATAGTGCGGGCAGTTCCTGGCTCAGAGCGTTGTTGCGCACATCGCCCACCACTCCCACCACCGTCAGATTGCGAGTGTCACCCTGCCGGTGCAGCATCTTCCCGATGGGATCCTCATCGCCCCAGAATCGCTGCGCGGTCCGCCGGCTCACGATGATCGACGTGGGGGAAGCAGGCGTGTCCTGCTCGTTGAAATCGCGACCCGCGAGAAGCGGAATCTCCAGCGTGCGGAAGAAGCCGGGGCTGACGGTTCGCCAGTCAATCGGAATCGCGGCGCCCGCGGGCAGCACGCTGCGGCCCGTGGCACTCATGGGAGTTCGTGTGTAACTCCCCACGCCGAGAGGAATCCCGCTGGAGATCGCGGCATCGCGCACTCCCGGCAGAGTCCGGATGGCCTCCAGCATGTCGCGATAGAGCCCCCACTGCCGTGCCTGGGCCGCATATTTTGCCGGCGGCGGCGCCAGTTGGAACGTCAGCACGTGGTCGGGGCGGAAGCCTAGCTGCACTTTTTGGAGTCGGAAGAGACTCTGCGCCAGGAGTCCGGCGCCGATCAGCAGAACTGTACACAGCGCCAGTTCGCCGGCTACCAGGCAGTGCCGTACCCACGGCCGCTGACCACCCAGCGCGGAGCGGCCTCCCTGCTTGAGCACGGTATTCAGGTCCGCGCGGGCGGCCCGCCACGCGGGTGCCAGGCCGAAAAGCAGGCCGGTGGCCACCGTGACGCCGAGCGCAAACAGCAACACCGTGGAATCCACCGCGATATCAGGCACAGGGAGCAGGCCCTGGGGCAGGACACGGTTCATCAGCTTCACTGTCCATACCGCGGCCAGAAGTCCGGCGCCGCCGCCCGCGCAGGCCAGCAGCAGACTTTCGGTGAGAAGCTGGCCGAGCATGCGGGCGCGTCCGGCGCCCAAAGCGGTCCGCAAGGCGATTTCCTTCTGTCGTGCCGATGCCCGCGCCAGTTGAAGGTTTGCCACATTGGCGCACGCAATCAGCAGCACCAGGCCCACCGCGCTCAGCAGTACGATGAGCGCCGTCCGCAGGTTGTCCTGCACAAACCAGTGGTAGAACTCCTGCAACCGCACGCCCCAGTCCTTCAGCTCCGGATACTGTACGGCCATGCGGCCGGCAATCGCGTCCATCTCGGTCTGGGCCTGCCGCATGCTGACTCCGGGCCGCAGCCGCCCCACCACGTTGATCACGTGATTCAGGCGGATCTCGCGGCCCGGGTCGAGTACCAGCGGCGTCCAGATCTCGCCGCCCGTCATAAAGTTCAACGAGGACGGCGCGATCCCGACAATCGTATAGTCGACACCGCTCAAATTCACATGGCTCCCGATCACGGATGCTTC
Organism: uncultured Solibacteraceae bacterium; assembly: GCA_963792055.1. Classification (GTDB taxonomy): domain Bacteria; phylum Acidobacteriota; class Terriglobia; order Bryobacterales; family Bryobacteraceae; genus Solibacter. Next base: position 96,707 of record CAWBUV010000018.1, read on the forward strand.
GCCGCCGAAGCGGTGGGTCCACAGACCCTCGCTGATGATGGCGACATGCTCGCCGCCCGGCCGGTCTTCGCCCTCCTGGAATCCCCGCCCGCGCACCGGCTCGATTCCGAGCACCGGCATCAGCGAGGGAGTGATCGTGGCGCCCTGGAATTGTTCCGGGTCGCCCTTGCCGGTCAATGTGAAATTGGCAAAACCCAGCGCGGCAAGGTCCAGGCTCCGGGCCTGTTCCTTCCACGAAAGGTAGTTCAGCACAGAGGCGCCAAAGAAAGGCAGGTTGAGCTTCTCGTTCTTTTCCGCGACGCGCATCAGGCGGTCGGGCGCGCGGAACGGCAGCGGCCGCAGCATGACCGCGTTGACGACGCTGAAAATCGCCGTGTTGGCGCCGATGGTCAGCGCCATAGTCACGACGGCAGCCGCCGTAAAAACCGGAGCCCGTCGCAACGTGCGGACGGCGTAGCGGATGTCACTGAGCAGCATGAAGCGGGACTCCCTTCCCGTAACAGACGCGATGTGCGCTCAAGGGTTAGTATCGCAGCGGAGCGTTTCCATCGGGTCCAGGGACGCCGCCCGCCGCGCGGGAATGTAAGTTGCTGCAAGGGCCGCCATCGCCAGGAATACCGCGGCGGCGCCATAAGTGACGGGATCCAGCGCCGCCACGCCGAACAGCAACGAAGACAGCAGGCGTGACAACGCCGTCGCTGCCCCCAGACCCAATGCAATGCCCGCGGCTGCCAGCCGTAGCCCCTGCCGCAGGAACATTCCCTTCACCGCGGCCGGTGGAGCGCCCAGTGCCATGCGTATGCCCATTTCGCGCCTTCGCTGCGCCACTGCGTAGGCGATTACGCCGTAAACGCCGATGACGCACAACACCAGTGCCAATGTCCCTGCAATCGCCAGCAGGACCAAAGCAAAAGAGGTCTGTGCCGTGGTTCCGTCAGAGATATCCTGCAGCGTTCGAGTGCCCGTTACCGGCAGACCCGAATGGACCGACGCAACCACCTGACGCACCTGCTTCATGAAACCTTGCGTTCCCGCAGCCGGGCTGCGCAGCGCGAAGGCCACATTTCGCTGAACATTCAAGGCGGTTCCGTTGAAATTCTCCATCGCAAATGGCCAGTACACCGTCCTGGGAGCCGGCTTCAGCGCACCGTCATCGCGAACATTCTCAACTACTCCGACCACTTCACGCCAACGCGGCTCGGCGTTTGCTTCGTGAATTCGTTTGCCCAACGCGGCCGATGGAGAGCCCCAAAGTTCCCGGGCAAGATTTTCAGAAACCAGGGCAACCGGACGGCGGGTGTGTATATCGGTCCAATCCAGATCGCGCCCGGCAATCAAGCGGGTTCCGGTGGCCGCGAACAATCCCGGTGATACAAATTTGAACGTGCGGACCGGGGGGTTCTGCCCCGGTTCGTTGCGGAGGTGCTCCGCAAAAATCGGGTTCTGGTTTTTCGTGTCATCCATTGGCAGGGAATTGGTGAGGCCCGCCGTGGAAACCCCCGGAATTGCGGCGAGCCTTTCGAGGAGGTCATTCTGCATCCGCATCACGCGTTCCGGCTGTTCCACCTGGGACGCGGGAATCGCCAGGTTGAAGACCTGAATCTGCTCCGCATTGGTGAAGCCTGGTTTGACCCGGCGAATTTCCTGAAACGTGCGAATCATCAGACCGGAGGTAATCAGCAACACCAGCGCCAGAGAGACTTGCCCCACTACCAGCAGATTCCGCGCGCGATGCCGCTTCCTGCCCGTACCCGCCGCGCGTCCACCGATACGCAGCGCGGGCGTGAATTGCGAGCCGGTGTATTGGAGAGCTGGTAGCAGTCCGAATACCAGGCACGAAACCAGCGAGGCGCCGAACGCGAACCAGACGACGGAAGCGTCGATCGAAATCTCTTCTAGTCTCGGCAGGTTGACTTGTTTCATGAGGCGCAGCAGACTCAGTCCGCTATCCGCAAACAGCAGCCCGAGTAGGCCGCCGCCTGCGCCTAGCAGCAGGCTTTCCGTCATCGACTCGAGCAGCACCTGTGCACGGCTCGCGCCCAGGGCCACCCGGATGGTGCGCTCCTGCCGCCGCGACTCGGCCTTCACCAACAACAGGTTCGCAACGTTGGCGCAGGCGATCAGGAGGACGAGTCCGACGGCCCCCATGACCGGCCAGAGAACGCTTCCGATACTCCCCACCGCCTCGCTTTTCAACGGCTCCAGGGCAGGGGCGAAACGCGCGTCCTCAAACGATTTTCTGGCGAACGCGGCATTCGGCCCGGGCCAGCTTCGTAGCCAGATGGGAATCATGCGGGCAACATCCGAATTTGCCTGTGCCAAGGTGACACCGGCCTTGAGCCGGGCAATCCCCAGAAAACCCAGGTCTCCCAGATGAAGCCGGTTCCGCTCGAGCTGCAACGGGATGAAGAGATCGGGATCCTGACCCATCAGACGGAAGAAGAATTGCGGCATCACGCCGATAATCTGGCGCGGCCGCGAATCGACCGTGATGTTGCGGCCAACCACGGCTCGATCGCCGCCAAACCGCCGCTGCCAGTAGCCGTAGCTCAACAGGAGAACCTGGTCCGCCCCGGGCGCGTCATCCTTCTGAGACACCCATCGCCCCAGCAGAGGAGCAACATCCAACGCTTGTAGAAGGCCGAACGTGATCATGAGAACTCGCGTCCGCTCCGGTTCCGCGAGGCCTGTGACGGTCGCGGAGCCGGGAGACCATCCTCCGATGGCTTGAAATACGCGGCTCTCTTCACGGTACGTGAACAGCATGGATGGCGACATGCCGATTGCACTGTCGAACCCCATCCCCGGTGCGAAGTGTGAGACGCCCACAAGCTGATCGGCGTCCGGATAGGGCAGCGGCTTGATCAGCACACCGTTGACCACCGAGAAAATGGCGGTGGTCGCGCCCACGCCCAGCGCCAGCGTGAGAATCGCGGTAATCGCGAACATGGGCTCGCGGCGGAGGGTCCGGTGCCAGTAGCGAAATGCGGCCGCGAGCAAATCGAAAAGGCGGATCGAGTTCAGGTAATACACTTCCTCCCGGACCAGCGTGCTGTTGCCCAATTTTCTGCGGGCGGCAGCGCGAGCCGCATCCGCTTCCATGCCTCGTGCCATGTACTCGTCGGCGGTGATCTCCAGATACGATTCCAGCTCCTGCCGCTGTTCGGCATCGGCCTGCTCGCGTCTGAAGAATCGCTTCCAGTTCATCGGTTTTCTACTCGCTGCGGAGCGTCTCCATTGGGTCAACCGAAGCCGCCTGCCGCCCTGGGATGTAGCTTGCCATGACGGCTGCCGCCGCAATGCCGAGCAGTACGAGAGCGAACGAGGTGCGCGCCAGTGAGCGTCGATAGACCTCGTGCAGGGTCCGCACCTTGGCCAACGGCAAGCCGGGGTTCACCGCGTGAATCGCAGACGTAATGTCCCGCAGGAACGCTTCCGTGCCCGCACGCTCGCTGCGGTTCGCAAACGTGACGCCGCGGCGCACCACCGCGGTGCCGCCAGGCCGGACCGGCGGGTCCACGCCCGCCCGCAAATAGACCGTCGGCGGCACCGGGCGGTTGACTCCGTCTGCGTACACATTCTCGGTTACGCCTACCACCTCCGTCCAAGGAGCATCCCTCCCGGGGCGAATCCGTTTGCCGGGGGCGTTGCCGGGTTCCATGCCACGCTCGATGTACTCGTCGGTGGTGAGCTGGACATAGAAATCCAGCTCCTGGCGCTGTTCGGCGTCGGTCTCCCCGCGATGGAAGAAGCGCCGCCAGTTCATCCCTGCTTCTCCGTGACCGGCTTCAGAATGCGGCCGATCGCGCGGACCACCTCTTCCCAACGGGATGTCTGCGCGGCAAGCTGCTTCTTGCCCGCGGGCGTCAGGCGGTAGTACTTGGCCTTACGATTATTTTCCGACGTACCCCAGAAGGCGGCGATCCAACCCCGGTTCTGCAGGCGGTGTAAGGCCGGGTAGAGCGACCCGTGTTCCACTTGAAGCACTTCTTCGGAACCGCGCTCGATGGCGTGGGCGATGGTCTGGCCATGCGCGGCGCCCAGCACGAGCGTCTGCAGAATCAGCATGTCCAGGGTTCCCTGAACCATCTCGGATTGCAGCGGCGAATGGCTTCTCGGCATGTTCTCCTGTCGATGATCGACTAGAGTATCACACAGGGATTATACGCTCGTTGCGGAGAAAGGTTAGCGATTCTCTCTGACGATCGATAGAGGGTTAATCCACCTGCATCGAAATCGAAAATTCCAATTTCGCGGTGGCGGCGCCTCGGAACGTGCCGCTGACAGGGGAGGCTAGCAGCGGGTCGCTGGCCGCGGCCACAGCGACGTGGGTGGATGCCACGGCGAGCGCGCGCGACGGGTCATATCCGCGCCAGCCACCGCCTTCCAGGTAGACCTCCGCCCAGGCGTGCAGATCGCCGTTCTCCTGCAGCGATGCATCGCGTTCGTATCCGCTCACGAAACGTGCCGCGAGTCCCACCGCGCGGCATGCTGCGCAGAAGAGCACCGCCAGATCGCGGCAGGAGCCTTCCTGTTCGCGCAAGGTGGTCTCCGCGGCAAACGGAGCGCCCACTTCGCGGACGACCTGGCGAGTGCGGTCGAACAGCCGCTGGTTGAGCGCGCCGAGGAATGCCATGGTCTGCCATCCGCACTCTTCGGCCAGCGCGCGCGCAAATTCGCGCACTTCCGCAGAGGAACTCTGGCCCAGATAAGGTTGCAGCGCGGCGCGCAGCGGCAGCGCGTACTCCATGGGAAGTTTCACGTCCGACGCGGTAAGCAGGTAGTCGAACGGATTTCCACGCAAGTTCTCCAGGGTGAACTCCGTGTGCAGGCCGAGTTCCGGCGTCAGCCCGTTGAACCACGCGCGGACCACGGTATTGCCGTCCTGATCCAGGCACTCGCTGCGCCCTACCGGCGTAGGCGTGATCCCGAGTGTCCACGACCCGAGGCGCTGGGACGCGTCTTCGCGCGGCCGCAGCCGGATGGTATGTGGTTCCAGAAAGACCGGCGAAGAGTAGCGGTACAACGTAGTGTGGACTACGGCGATACGCATGTCGGAAATGCGGCCTCGATGTACTGTGACGGCAGATCGTGCACCGCCTTGCGCATGCGTTCCTGCCACCAGTCGGAAATGGCGCGCAGTTCGTCCTTCTGATAGCGCTTCTCGACGATCTCAAAACTGTCCCGGGTGTACAGCAGCACGTCCATTGGAAAATCGACATCGGCGGCACAGAGGCGCGTGGCGTCGAATGCGAGAATCCCCACCTTGAAGGCGTACTGCATGGAATCCTTGGGATCGAGCGAGCGTTCCAGAATCGGCTTGCCGAAGCCGGACGCCCCGATGATCTGGTACGGCGTGTCTGGCCCGATCTCCACCCAGTTGCCCTCCGGGTACACCAGATACAGCTTGTGCGAGGAATCGCCGGACATCTGGCCGCCGATCAGCGAGTAGGCGTTGAACTTGAGTTCGGCGTTGCGCAGCGCTTCGCCATCCTCCTCGCTAACCCGGCGCACCTGCTGCGCGTATAGATTGACCACGCGGAACAGCCGTTCCGCGCGTCATCGACTGGCGCGCGAAGGCCTCCTCGAAATACAGCAGGATCTTGTCGCGCGCCGAGCGCAGACCGGAGTGCATGACGAAAAACGAGAAGCCCGGGCCCTGGTAAGTGGCGGTTTTCCTGGCCACCAGGCATTCGTTGCCGGCTACCACACGGGTATCGGCAATGCCCACCAGGCCTTCATCGACGGTGATTCCGAGGCAAAATGTCATGAGTCTATCCGTTCACGCCCGCGCTTCGGAACTGAGCGCCCGCTGCGCAAAAAAGTCGCCGGAGATGCATTCATCAATTGATATTCATTTTCGTCTGCACCGCGTCGCAAAATTCGTGCAGTCCCGCGGCCAGGATGGATTCCACGCCGGCGAAGTCCAGTTCGCTGCGCAGAACGCCCATACGCTGCTCGCTCGGGCACGAAAAAGTGCCGACGGGGGTACCGGTGATGCAGTGCAGTGCGCGGTCCGCGATGCCCGATGCAATACCGGAAAGAGCGCGGAAACTCGCTGTCGAGCAGCAGGAACTCCACGATGCGATCCGGCGCGATGCGCCCGTAACGCTTGCGGTACATTTCGAAGCCGCTGACCGATTTCAGCACCGCCGACCACTGCACGTCGTCGTACGGCGTGCCCACGTCGCTGACGGAGGGCAGCAGGATGAAGTACTTCACGTCGAGGATGCGCGTGGTCTTGTCGGCGCGCTCCAGCAGGGTGCCGAGGCGGATGAACTGCCAGGCCTCGTTGTGGCTCATGGTGACGTGCAGAATGCCGTGGATCAGGTGGCAGCCCATGCGCACCTGGTGGCAGAACGTCGGCAGGTCCGTAGGCTCGGTCCGGCGGCTCTCCGCCGTAATCAGCAGGTAGAGGCTGTTGATCTGCTGCCACATCTCCGACGAGATGGTCTCGCGCACGCTGCGCGCATTCTCCCGCGCGGCCAGCACACAGGAATAAATCGAGTTGGGATTCTCCGGGTCGAAGGCCAGAAACCGCACCACGTTGTCCTGCGTGGCGGCGCCGTAGCGTTCCAGAAACGGCGCGCGGTCGCCGGTGGTGTCCACGATCGGCTGCCACTGGTCGGCGTACCCCTGGGGCAGGTCGAGCATCAGATTGTGGTTGACGTCGAGAAAGCGCGCCACGTTCTCGGCGCGCTCGATGTAGCGTCCGAGCCAGTAGACCGCGTCGGCGACCCGGCTGAGTAGGGGCTTGGTGTGCGGCATGGCTATTGCTGTTGACCTCCGTCCTGCGCCGTGACGGGCGCCGCCAGCACCCAGGTGTCCTTGCTGCCGCCGCCCTGCGAGGAATTCACCACCAGCGAACCCTTCCGCAGCGCGACGCGCGTCAGTCCGCCGGGAAGCACGTAGATATCCTTGCCGTAGAGCACATAGGGGCGCAGGTCCACGTGGCGGCCCTCGAAATGGTCGTCGACGATGGTCGGCACGCGCGACAGCGCCAGCGTGGGCTGCGCGATGTAGTTGCGCGGTTCGGCCTGTACGCGCCTGGCGAATTCCGCCCGCTGCGCCGCGGTGGAATGCGGCCCCACCAGCATCCCGTAGCCGCCGCTTTCGTTGGCGGCCTTCACCACCAGCTTTTCCAGGTTCTCGAGCACGTACTTGCGGTCCCGCTCCCGCCAGCAGAGGTAGGTCGGCACGTTCGGGAGGATCGGCTCCTCGCCTTCGTAGTAGCGGATCATGTCGGGCACGTAGGCGTAGATCACCTTGTCGTCGGCCACGCCGTTGCCCGGCGCGTTGGCCAGCGCCACCCGCCCTGCCCGGTAGGCGGCCATCAGGCCCGGCACGCCGAGCATCGAATCGGCGCGGAAGCTCCAGCGGATCCAGAAAATCGTCGTCCACGCGGCGGTAGATCACATCCACCCGCTCCAGGCCCCTGCGTGGTGCGCGTGAAAACATCGCCGCCGTGGACCACCAGGTCGCGGCCTTCCACCAGTTGTACGCCCATCTGCTGCGCCAGAAAGCTGTGCTCGAAGTAGGCCGAGTTGTAAATGCCCGGCGTCAGCACCACCACCTTCGGCGATCCCGTTGGGATGCGGCGCCAGGCTCTCCAGCATTTCCAGCAGGTGGCTTGGATAGCCGTTCACCGGCCGCACCGGGAGGCCCTCGAACACGCCGGGGAAGATGCGCTTCAGCACCTCGCGATTCTCCAGCACGTAGGAGACGCCGGAGGGCACGCGCAGGTTGTCCTCCAGCACGTAATACTCGCCGTCGCGGTCGCGTACCAGATCGGTGCCGGTCACGTGGCACCATACGCCCCAGGGAGGATTCAGCCCGTGGCACTGCTTCCGGTACGAGACCGCCGACGTGACCACTTCGGCGGGAATGGCGCCGTCCTTCAGGATCTTCTGGTCGTGATAGATGTCGTCGATGAAGGAGTTGAGCGCGTGGATGCGCTGCTTGAGGCCGCGTTCGATGCGGTCCCATTCGTAGGCCGGCACAATGCGCGGGATCAGGTCGAACGGGAAGATGCGCTCCGTGCCCGCTGTGTCGCCATAGACGTTGAACGTGATGCCGAGCTGCAGCAGCAACCTCTCGGCAGCATGCTTGTAGCGCAGCAACTGCCCGTCGGAGAGCGATTGGATGATCTCCTGCACCAGTTGAAAGTGCGGCCGCGCCACACCGTTCTCCTGGAACATCTCGTCGTAGAAGCCTTCCGTTTGGTATGCCGAGAATTGCATTCGCCCGTCCGGGACCCGCGTCGGTGAAGCCATCCTATATGTTTGCGCATCGCGCAGCCCGAAGGGAAAACGAAAACATTGATACGGGCAATAAGCATTATCGATCATGCGATCATGGATGCTGAATGCCCACGCCGCACACCTCATGAATTCCGACTCCGAAAACGCCTGGCTCGCCGCTGCGCGCGCTGCCATGGAAATCGAATCGGAGTCCATCCGCCGCGCCTCCGCCAGGCTGGATGGCGAACTGATCCGCGCCGTGGAGTTGATCCTCGGGCATCCCGGGAAAGTGATCGTAACCGGCATCGGCAAGAGCGGCCACATCGCCCGTAAGATCGTCGCCACCCTGTGCAGCACCGGCACTGCCGCAGTCTTCCTGCATCCGGCCGAAGCCGTACACGGCGACCTCGGAATCTACACGCCGGGCGACCCTACCGTGCTGCTGTCCAACCACGGTTCGTCCGCCGAGCTCCAGGCGCTGGTACCCCTGTTGCGCCAGTTTCGCTCGCCCCTGATCGGCATTCTGGGCAATCTCTCATCGCCCCTCGCCGCGCAGATGGATGTCCGGCTGGACGCGTCGGTAGAGCGCGAGGCCGATCCCCACAACCTGGCGCCCACCGCCAGCGCCGTGACCGCGCTGGCACTCGGACATGCGCTCGCCATCGCACTCATCTGCGCCCGCAATTTCACCCCGGAGGAGTTCGGACGGTTTCATCCCGGAGGGCAGTTGGGCCGGAATCTGCGCCTCAATGTCGGGACGGCAATGCATACCGGCGACGAGGTAGCCTGGGTGGCGCCCGAAACCGCGCTGAAGGACGTCATCATCGCGATGACGCGCCGCCCTATGGGCGGGGCTTGCGTAGTGGCCGCCGATGGAACCCTTGCCGGCTTCCTCACCGACGGCGACCTTCGCCGCGCCCTTACCAGCCACGATGACATCCGCACCCTGCGAGCCGCCGACGCGATGAGCTCCCGCCCGGTCACCATCGGGCCCGACGCCACTTTGGGACAGGCGCTCGAATTAATGGAACGCCGCCGGTCGCAGATCTCCGTGTTGCCGGTGGTCGATGGCGAAGGCCGCGCGCTGGGCCTGTTGCGCATTCACGATGTCTATCTTGGGGTTCGATAACACCGCAATACTGTCCGCGTAACCCGAAGTATAGCCGTATCCCCTTGGAATTACATAAGTCTTACAAAGCAACAAACTTCTCCTTGATAGATTTGAAGAGGATCATCCGTTTTCGAGGGGAAACAGTGAAAACTGAAAACGCTGCCGTGCTGGCAAAACGCCAGGGGCTTAACCGGTTCACCGCATATTTCTTAGTGTTCCTGCATGTTGGGGCCGTCGCTGCCCTCTTCATGTTTAGCTGGAAGGCTCTGGCTGTCGCCGCCGTGCTGTATTACGTCACCATCGGCCTCGGCATCAGCATGGGCTACCACCGTTTGCACACGCACCGTTCCTATAAAGTTCCCCTCTGGCTCGAATACGTCTTCGCCACGTTCGGCACCATGACGCTGGAAGGCGGACCCATCTTCTGGGTGGCCACCCACCGCATGCATCATCAGCTTTCCGATCAGCCCGGCGATCCGCATTCTCCGCGCGACGGTGCGTTCTGGTCCCACATGGGCTGGATCCTCTGGGGCGATAGCAATCACCGCAACACCAAAATGCTGTGCCGCTACGCACCGGATTTGGCCAAGCACCGCTACTACGTCTGGTTGAATAATTACCACTGGGTGCCGCTTGCCGTCCTGGCCGCCGGCCTCGTCGCCTGGGGCGGCCTGCAGATGTTCCTCTGGGGCGTCTGCCTGCGCATCGTCGTCGGGCTGCATGCCACCTGGGCCGTGAACTCGGCGACCCACATTTGGGGACAGCGGCGCTTCAACACCCGTGACGATTCGCGCAATACCTGGTGGATCGCGATCATCAGTTTCGGTGAGGGCTGGCACAACAATCACCACGCGCATCCCACTTCGGCGCGCCACGGCCTGGCCTGGTACGAATTCGACCCGAGCTGGCTGCTGATCAAAGTGCTGAAGGTTTTCGGTATCGCCAGGTCCATCAAAGTCGCCAACGTCGACAGCCTGCTGGTTTCCGAGCGCGAAGCAGCATAGCCAAGCCTCGACAAAGATTCCTGCCGCTCCCCAGGGCGCGCTAACCTGGAATCATGGAATTCACCGGGCGCCGCAGATCTATCGCCGGCCATATCGCCTTCGGCGTCGGGCTGATCTCCATTCTGTTGGTTCTTTACATCGGCTATTTCCTTTTGAACTGGCGGCATGGCATCCTGCTGGTGCTCGGGATTCTGCTGGTGCTCATGATCAGTTGCGGCATCCTGCTCAACACCATCTTCGTGGTGCGTGAGATCCGCCGTAATGAACAGCACGACGCGTTCATCAATGCCGTCACCCATGAGCTGAAAACTCCCGTCGCGTCGATCCGCCTGTATCTGGAAACCCTGCAAACCCGTCCCGTGGACGAGGCCAAGCGTAAGGAGTTTTACCGAGTCATGCTGGACGATAGCGACCGTTTGCTCTCTACCATCGAGCAGGTGCTCCGCACCGGCCGGGTGGGCAGCACGGCGCATCGTCTCAACCCCACCCGCATCGATCTCGACGAAGTGGTCCGCTCCAGCGTGGAACTGGTGCGCACGCTCCATCGCGTGCCCGCCGAGTCGTTGCGCTATCAGCCCTGCGGCCCGGCCACCGTCTTCGGCGATCTTGATGAGATCCGCGCGGCGGTCACCAACCTGATCGATAACGCCGTGAAATATTCGGCGGCGGAGGTCAACGTCACGGTGGAAACCTCCCGGTTGGACGGACGCTTTATCATCCTGCGCGTGAAAGATCAGGGGCCCGGGATTCCCAAGACGGAACTGAATCGCGTCTTCCGCCGCTTCTACCGCGTGCCGGGTCCGCTGGCATCGCGCATCAAAGGCACCGGACTGGGCCTCTACATCGTACGCTCCGTCGCCAAGCGGCATGGCGGCCGCGCCTGGGCGGAAAGCGAAGGGCCGGGACACGGCAGCACCTTCGCCCTGCAACTCCCCATCGCCAAATGAGCCGCATTCTGGTAGTCGAAGACGAGCTGCACCTGGCCGAGGGCCTGCGTTTCAATCTGGAAGCCGAGGGCTACCAGGTCGAAGTGGTGGACACCGGCGAGGCCGCGCTCGAACGCCTCCTGCCGGGCCCGGCGGGGTTCGACGTCGTCGTGCTCGACGTCATGCTGCCCGGCAAGGACGGCTTCACCGTGATGCGCGAAATGCGGCAGGCCGGGCAGTTCATTCCCACCCTGATGCTGACCGCCCGCGGCCATGCCGAAGACATCCTGCAGGGTTTTGAAGCCGGCGCCGACGATTACCTCACCAAGCCCTTCGAACTCGCCATCCTGATCGCGCGGATTCACGGACTGCTGCGCCGCCGTGAGTGGCTGGCCGCGGCCATTCCAGCGGCGCCGGCCATACACCCAGATTCCGGCGACACCTTCACCTTCGGCGATAAATCCGTCCACTTCGACCTGCTCGAACTGCACGTCCGCGACGAGGTCTTTCCGCTGACGCTGATGGAGGCCAACCTCCTCCGCTTTCTGATCCAGCGCGACGGCAAGCCCGTCCCCCGCAAGTCGATGTTGGAAGAGGTATGGGGCCTGCATGAGGACACCGACACGCGCGCCATCGATAATTTCATCGTGCGCTTGCGCCGCTACATCGAAAAGGACCCGACCAAGCCACGGCATCTGTTGACCGTGCGCGGCGTCGGCTACCGGTTCGTCCCCGAACCAGCGGGCGAAAAATGACGCGGCGAATTGCCGGCTGGCTCGTCGCATTGGCCCTGGCCGCATGGCTGGCCGTATCCGCTGCACCCGCGGACAACTTTCACTTCGTCCTCCTTGGCGACCGCACAGGGGAAGTCCAGCCCGGCATCTATGAGCGAGTCTGGAAGGAGCTGGCCGCCAGCCAACCGGCTTTCGTCCTGTCTACCGGCGACACCATTCAAGGACTGAACGACGCCACCGCCGAAGCCGAGTGGCGCGAAGCGCGGCGCCTCGTCGAACCCTACCGGCGCATTCCGCTGTACCTGGCGCCCGGCAATCACGACATATGGTCCGACGCTTCGGAGCGCCTCTTCCGCCGCTACGCCGAACACCCGCCCCACTACAGCTTCGATTCCGGCGGAGTCCACTTCGCCGTCCTGGACAATAGCCGCTCCGACGCCTGGCCGGCGGGTGAGCTCGCCTGGCTCGAAAACGATCTCCGCGAGCGTCCATTTGAACAGATCAAGTTCGTCGTATCGCACCGCCCCTCGTGGCTGTTTGACGCGGCGCTCGGCAACACCAGCGCCCCGTTGCACGCCATGGCCAAGCGCTACGGTGTCTGCTGCATCATCGCCGGACACGTGCATCAGCTGATCCACGCCGACCTGGACGGCATCACCTACCTCTCGCTGCCTAGTGCAGGCGGGCACCTGCGGCTCAGCGGCAAGTACGAAGACGGCTGGTTCTTCGGCTGGACCGGCGTGGAGGTCCGAGGTAAGGAAGTGCGGTTCCAGACTCATGCCCTGGATCGCGCGACCACTCCGCTTAGCGCTTGGGGCAGGGCCGGTCTACTGGTCAGATGACCACATCGGAAGAGGTATGATGTGGACATGAAGAACCGCGTTGTCGCCGCCACCGAGTTCAAGGCGAAATGTCTCGCGCTGCTCGACGAAATCGAGGAACACGGCGGCACAATTACAGTGACTAAGCGTGGACGGCCCGTGGCCACGGTATCGCCGGCCAAAAAGCCTGCATTCAAGTCGAGCGCCGGTATCTTGGCAGGTAAGGGCAAAATCATCGGCGATATCGTCAATTTCGAGACAACGGAGTTGTGGGATGCCCTGCGGCGCGATTGAGGCTCTGGCCTCTTGAGTCCGCGATTCCTGCTGGATACCCACATCGTAGTCCGTTGGCTCTACGAACCCAGGAAATTGTCGCGCGAACAGCGGCTGGTTATTGACAACGCGGAACGGCGCGGAGGGTGCGTTGCGCTGAGCGCCATCAGTTTTCTCGAAATCGCCTTGCTCAACGAAGGGCGGCAGCGGCTCAGCGTCAGTCTGGACCAAGTGTTCCGCGAACTGGATACAAGGCCCGTCTTCCGGATCATTCCCCTCACGACAGACATCGCGCACGAAGTATCCGCACTGGGCGACTCTTTGCGAGATCCCGGTGACCGTGTAATCGTCGCCACCGCCCGTGTCCATCACCTGCGCCTTCTCACGGCCGACGAGCGGATTATTGAAGCGAATCTCGTCCCCGTAGTCGAGTAGCGTGGCTCATCACCACCAACGCACGGTGATATCATTGATATATGGGCAGCATTCTCATCCGCCAGCTCGATGACGATACCAAGTCGAAGCTTCGTCTGCGGGCCGCCCGTAGCGGTCACTCCATGGAGCAGGAAGCGCGTGAGATTCTGCGGCGTTCGCTTGCCGCCGAAAACCCGTCCGGTCTGCACCTGGTGGATGCCATTCGCCGGAGGATGAAGCCGTTGGGCGGGGTTGAGTTGCCGGTCATTCCGCGTGATCCCCGACCCGGTCCCCTCAAGCTGGACGAGTGATCATTCTCGACACCAATGTAATCTCAGAACTGGTGCGGCGCGAACCGTCGCCGGTAGTGCTGCGCAATCTACGCCGGTATCCTTCCAACGATCTGTACACTACCGCCATCGCGGAAGCGGAAATTCGCTTCGGTTTGGCGATCCTGCCTCGCGGAAAAAAACACACAGAACTGCGCAATCAGTTGGATCTCATCCTCAAACAAGAGTTTGCCGGACGGATTCTATCTTTTGACTCGCAGGCGGCCCATGCGTATGCCTCCCTAAGCGCGAGCCGCCGCGATGCTGGGCGGCCAATCTCAGTTTTTGACGCGCAGATCGCCGCGATTACGCTGGTAAACGAAGCCACCTTGGCAACCAGGAACGTGCGAGACTTCCGTGGTCTTAAACTTCTCCTGGTAGACCCGTGGGTGGAACTCTAACCGCCCCAAACACAAAACCGCCGGCCCGGAATATCCGGACCGGCGGCATTGTATGTAACGAGTGACCCTTAATCGCCGAAGCTGCCGACTTCTTCCCGCTCTTCCGCTTTCTTCACCACCGGCTTCGGAGCCACCGGTTTCGGCGCCGGGGCGATCGTTTCGATGCTCACCAGTCCGGCCACCGGCTTCTCCTGCAGCACGTGCTCGCGATACAGCTTCGCCATACGCGCGTTCTCTGCGTCCTGCTTGATCTTCGCGTCGCGCGCCCGGATCTTCTCTTCGCGCGCCGTCTTGGCGATTCCCAGATTATCCAGATCGTGCTGGATTTCGTTGGTCACGATGTCTTCCCGCAGCACCATGGCGTGGTCGCGGCTGTTGAGCGGAACACTCTTGCCGCCGGCGAAGATTTCGTGCTTGCCGTGCTCTTCGTACCACTTGGTCAGCGTGGCCGTCATGTGCATCTTCTCGATGATGTTGCGCCAGCCCACGCCCGTGTTGTACGCGCAGAAGGAGATCTCGCCTTCCTGCGTGGCATACGGAATGATGCACTGCTCGGTGCGGCGGAAATCGTAGTTGAACAGATCCTGGAACCACATTCCCGCGATGAACAGGAAGTTCCAGCGATCCCGGCGCCGCTTTTCGATGTCGTCCATCGTGCGGTCCTTGCCCACCTTGCCGTAATTCTTGCCGGTAGCGCCGAAGGTCTTGTCGAGCTTCTTCAGCATGTCGGTAAGCTTGAAGTGCGTGGGCGTCTGGAAGGGATCGTAGTTGCGCGCCAGGGCCAGCGACATGCCCACCACCGAGAGCCACTTGCCGCGCGCCGCATCGTTGATGCGGGCCACGTCCTTGGCCCAACGGTCGGCATTCAGGAACGCGGTTACCGGGACCCTTTCCTTGGTTTCCTTGTCCACCATCACGGCCATGCCGATGCCGCAGTTGGGGTGGCAGCCGCAGCTCAACTGACCCCAATCGGCCTGCGGACCGTGGGTCAGATCGCTCCAGTCGCTGAACGTCGACATGAAGGAAATCGGGAACCAGTCGCGCGCCGGTTCGCCCAGCCCGGTCTGGTTCTTCACGTCGTGCGCCAGGTGCGAAAGCGTGTAGCGCTGCGCCGCGCGGCGGTCGTCGGTCACGGCTTCGTCGCGGCCGGTGAACGATACCGGCTGGAACGAGAGGAACGGAATGCGCTTCGGATTGTCCAGCGCGAACTGCACGATGCGTCCCACCTGCTCGTTGTTGATGCCGTTGATGATCGTGATGACCGGGATGATGTCCACGCCGTTGGTGTACAGATTCTCGATGGCGCGCAGCTTCACATCGAACAGGTTGCCCACTTTGCGATGCTCGTTGGCCGCGTTGCCGATGCCATCGAACTGCAGATAGGCGTAGCGCAGGCCCGCATCGGCCGCCTGGCGGCAGAACTCGGGACTCTTGGCGAATTCGATTCCGTTGGTGGCCGCCTGCACGCTGGTGTAGCCCACTTCGCGCGCGTAGGCCACCGCCTTCAGGAAGTACGGCGAAATGGTCGGCTCGCCGCCGGAGAACTGCACGCTCATCTGGCGCTTCGGCTTGATGGTGATCGCGTTGTCGAGCAGCGTCTTGATGTCTTCCCAGCTCAACTCGTGCACGAAGCCCACCTGGTTGGCATCCATGAAGCACGGATCGCACATCATGTTGCAGCGATTGGTCAGATCCACCGTCAGCACCGAACCGCGTCCGTGGGTGACCGTGCTGCTGCCGTGATGGTGCAGCTTCTCGTCGTTGTGCGCGCGGATGTCGCGGCCCGGGAACACCGCTTCCAGGTGCTTGAAGAACGCCGGGTCGATCGCCATCACGTCTTCGAAATGGCCGTGGATCGGGCAATCCTTCACCATCAGGATCTTGCCGTCGCGCTCGATCACCTGGGCCTTGATCTCGCCCGGTTTATCGGTGTACAGGACTTCGAGCGGGGTCTTGCCGTCCAGAATCTGCTGGCGGATCTCCGGCACGCAGCGGGGGCACAGCGAATCGGTTTCACGCGGCCAGCCAAGCGGCGGTTTGGTCTTTTCCCAGCTCTTCAATAGCGGTTTGTCGCTCCACTTCGGCGTGAAGCCGGGGTTCTGGCCGATCTGATTGAATTTGTCGAACACGAACCAGGCCGCACCGGCGGCATATGTCAGAGCCTTTTCAGCATATTTAATCGGCTTGTGCATGTTGTTTCGGATTCCTCCTCGATTCCCCTCAAATCCCGGTATTCCATACACACGGGAATACGAACAGCCAAGATTATGGATACTAGTGCGCTTGTACAAAGTATAGGGAGGGGCTGCTGTTTGGGACTACCGATTGTTATTAAAATGTTGAATTTATTGGTTGTATGGCGCGTGGCGGGGTTGAACGGGAGAATTCCGGCATTGAGCGGCAGTGCCTTGTAGCCTTAACAAAGGGAACGGCTTAACAAAAAAATGGCCCGCGCCACACCAGGCACGCGGGCCGATGAGTTGACGCCATCGCCAAAGTCACTTTTTGAGGCGGCGCAGGCGAAAGCTAACCAGACACAATGCGCCCCCGATAAGCGCGAAAGTGGCCGGCTCCGGTGCGCTGTCTACTACAAGCGCCTCGGGACGGACCGGTCTGCCCGCTGCAGCCTGCGACGACTGTAGCGGAGCCAGGGAACCGATCAGCAGCATGCCGCCCAGCGGCAAAATGCGCTTCCCCGCACTGCGTATTTGAAGAAGAGTTTGCACCACGAATTGGAATATAGCCCGGAATTCAGGAGCACTCAATCCCCCGAGCCGTCCTCAGGACCCTTGAAAGTACCAAACCGCGTACTGGGTCGTACCAGCCACCGTGCCTGGCCTCACAACTGCCGGAACATCACCAGCGCGTCCACATAGCCTTCCGTCGGATGCCGGAACGCCCCAGGCAGCCGCCCCGCCGTTTCGAAACCGAAGCTCTCCCAGATCCGGATCGCCCGCTGATTCGTGCTCACTACGAAGTTAAACTGCATCGCCCGGAAGCCCCGCGCTCGAGCCGTCTCCAGAGAATGCGCGCACATCCCGCGCGCCAGCCCCCGCCCCATGGCGCGCGCGGCAGTCATGTACCCGCAGTTGGCCACGTGCGCCCCGCCTCCCTGCTGATTGGCTTGCAGGTAGTACGTGCCGGCCACCTCGCCCTCCAGCGCAGCCACGAACACTTCGTGGCCGTCCGCGAACCAATACGCTAGAGCCTGCTCCCGCGACAGGTCGCGCGGCAGCGTATAGGTTTCCCCCGCCCGTATCGTGGGCTCGAGGATGTTCCAGATAGCATCATGGTCGCCGGCCTGCGCCGGCCGTATGGTGATTGCGTTGTCCGGCACGTGAACCAGCTTACCGGTGGGCGGCACCCCGTCCCGCTAAAACTCGGCGTTGCCGGGGGTTCTCGGAAATGGGATCACGTCGCGAATGTTCTTCATCCCCGTCAGGTACATCAGCATGCGTTCGAAGCCCATTCCGAAGCCCGCATGGTGCACGCCGCCGAACCGGCGCAAATCCAGATACCACCAATAGGCCTCTTCCTTGAGCCCGTGCGCCGCCATCTCCCGTATCCGCTCCAGCAGCACGTCGTGCCGCTCCTCGCGCTGGCTGCCGCCGATGATTTCGCCGATCCGCGGCGCCAGCACGTCCATCGCGGCCACCGTCTTGCCATCCTCGTTGGCGCGCATATAGAACGCCTTGATCCCTTTCGGATAGCCCGTCACGATCACTGGCTTGTGGAACACTTCCTCGGTCAGGTAGCGTTCATGCTCGCTCTGCATGTCCACGCCCCACTCCGTAGGGAACTCGAAGTTTTTACCGGATTTCTGCAGTAGCGCGATCGCCTCGGTGTAAGTGATCCGCTCGAAATTCGCATTCATCAGACCGTCCAGCGTCTTGCGCAGTTCCGGGTCGTACCACTTCGCCAGAAAATCCAGATCGGCGCCGCACGCGTTCACCACTTGCTCCACCTGGCTCTTGAGGAAGGCCTCGGCCAGGTCCTGATTGTCGTTCAGGTCGCAGAACGCCATCTCCGGCTCGATCATGTAGAACTCCGCCAGGTGGCGCGGTGTATTCGAATTCTCCGCCCGGAACGTCGGGCCGAACGTGTAGACGTTGGCGAAGGCGTGCGCGAAAATTTCCGCTTCCAACTGCCCGCTCACCGTCAGGTACGTATGCTTGCCGAAGAAGTCCTGCGTGAAATCGGGAGGCTTGCCGCTCGCCCCTAACCGCTCCAGGTCCAGCGTCGTCACCTGGAACATGCTGCCCGCGCCCTCCGCGTCCGACGCCGAAATCACCGGCGTGTGCACGTAGAGAAAGCCCCGGTCCTGGAAGAATTTGTGGATCGCCGTGGCCAGCGCATTGCGTACCCGGAAGACCGCGCCGAATGTGTTGGAGCGCGCCCGCAGGTGCCCCAGATCCCGCAGCGTCTCGAGCGTGTGCTTCTTCTTCTGCAGCGGGTAGTGTTCCGGCGTCCGCCGTGCCATGGATGGTCACGGCCGCCGCCTTCAACTCCACGGACTGGCCCTTGCCCATCGACGCCACTAGTTCGCCATCCACGCTGATGCAGGCGCCGGTGGTGATCTTGGCGATGTCCTCCTCCGATACCACACCAGCATCGAGAACGATCTGCAAGTCAACCGGCGAGGACCCGTCGTTGAGCTGTATGAAGTGGACGTTCTTGCTGTCGCGGCGGGTCTTCACCCATCCCCGGGCGGTAACCCGCTCTCCGGGGGCGCCTTTCAGCAGGCTCCGTACGTAGCTGTCTGGTTGAATCATTCGATCTTCGCTTCGCTTACTGCGCTTCCAGCCGGTCGAAAACCTGGCACGCCGTTTCCAGCAGGTGCGCATTGTCCCCGCGGTCCTTCAATTCCAGCACCAGCGGATAACTGGTCTTGGCCCGAACGCAGCAGTTCCATCGCCTTCTTCCAGTCGATGGTGCCGCCTTCGCTGGCCAGCGGAAACAGGTGGCTGTCGTCCGTGCCGTTGTTATCGTGGACGTGGGTGGAGCGGATCCGGTCTTTCATCAGCTCGAATTCGTGCTCCAGGCCCGCGCCGATATTGGCGTGGCCCGTGTCGAACACGTAATTCATGCCCACGTGGGTCAGTTCCTCGAACATCACCAGCTTATCGGCGCTCGAAAGCCCGTTGGGAATGTTCTCCAGCAGAATCTCCACGCCGCGTCCGCGGGCGAACAGATTGAGTTCCTCCAGCGCGCTCCACGCCGTATCGAACTTGCGCATGTCGAACTCTTCCCCGCCCACGCCGATATGCTGGATCAGGTACTTGAACGGGATCGTTTCGGCAATCTCCAGGGCCCGCTTGATCTCGTCCACCATCTGCAGCCGCTTGCTCTTCACCGGTTCGGTGATGGTAATCACGGCAGTGCGGTCCGGAACGACCCCAGATCTCGTCGTTGTACATGGGCGAGTGCAGCGAGTGAAGCTTCAAGTCGGAATCGCGGAACCAGTGGCCAAGTTCGGCGATCTGTGCCTTATCGCGATAATCCAGGTGCTGACGCGCGCAGAAAATCTCTACTGCGGGGATTCCGGCATGCTGGATTTTTCCGAGCAGCGCGGAAGTCAGCCGGTGATTGACGAACAGATGCGTGGACAGTACGTGATTCATCGAGTTCCTAGCGTTCCGTCTTCTAGCCCGAACAACCTGCCTGTACATAGTGGGGCAGCCAAGCGTGGCTGCAGCCGCCTTTCAGTCGGTCCGCGCCGGGATGCAATCCGAGCCGCGACCGTGAGGGAGCGGTTATCAACCATTAGGAGGGACATAAAATTAGTGCCCTGCCGCCGTTCCTTCAGTGCGGGGATCCGGCGCTCCCTCCAGCCATCCGTTGTTCCACCGAATCGCCGCTGCCTCGCCCTGCGCGTTGGCCCGCGTCACCGTGTAGCCTCGCTTTTCCAGCAGCGCCACTGTGTCCGGCGAAATCCCCGGTTCCACCCTCAGCACGTCCGGCATCCACTGATGATGGAAGCGCGGCCAGTTCACCGCGTCCTGCACATTCATCCCGAAATCCAGCACGTTGACCACAACCTCGAGCACCGTGTTGATGATCGTCGGGCCGCCCGGCGATCCCACTGCCAGCACCGGTTTGCCGTCCTTCAACACAATCGTCGGCGTCATCGCCGAGAGCGGCGTCTTGCCCGGCGCAATCGCGTTGGCCTCGCCCTGAATCAGGCCGTACATGTTGGCTTCCCCCGGCTTGGGGGCGAAGTCATCCATCTCGTTATTCAGCAGAAAGCCCAGCCCGGTGGCCGTCACCTTGCTCCCGAAACCGCCGTTCAACGTATACGTCACAGCGGCCACGTTACCGTCCTCGTCCGCCACCGTAAAATGCGTGGTCTCCACGGATTCGTGTCCGTTGAATACCGCCGCCTTGATCTGGCTGCTGGGAGTGGCCCGCTCCGGGTCGATGGACGCGCGCCGCTGCGCGATGTACTTCGGCGAGAGCAGCGACCTTACCGGCACGTTGACGAAATCCGGATCGCCCAGATGCTCGCTCCGGTCCGCAAAAAAACGCCGCATCGCCTCAGTCATGTAGTGAATCGTGCTGGCCGATCCGGCGCCGCCCTTTTCATAGCCGGTGCCGTCCAGCATAGCCGAGCATTTGCAAAATCCCGATGCCGCCCGAACTCGGCGGCGGAGCCGTCACAATCGTGTAACCGTGATACGTGCCCGTCAACGGTTCACGCTCGTGCACCACGTACTGTTTCAGGTCCTTCTCGGTGATCAGCCCGCCATGCGCCGCCATATCCTTAGCCAGCAGGCGGGCCGTCTCGCCTTCATAGAAATCCTTCGCACCGAGCTTCTCCACACGCTCCAGCGTGCCGCCAGTTCCGGCTGCATCAAAAGTTCGCCGGGTTCGTAGAATTTCCCGTCCTTTTGAAAGATCCGCTTGGATTCCGCGAAGCCGCTCAGCCCTCGCGTCCCGCTTCAACGACTGGGCCAGCGCATACGACACCGGGAAGCCGTTCTTCGCCAGTTCCACCGCCGGATGCACCAGCTCCGCCCAAGGCTTTTTGCCGTACTTCTGATTGGCGTACTCCAACCCGCGCACTGTACCCGGTACGCCCGACGCACGATAGCCCGTCACCGAATCCTGCGTCGCTTTGCCGGAAGCGTCCAGATACATATTGCGCGACGCCGCCAGCGGGGCGCGTTCGCGGAAGTCCAGAAACGTAGTCTTCCCGTCCGCCAGGCGAATCAGCATGAAGCCTCCGCCGCCGAGATTGCCCGCGCTCGGGTGCGTCACGGCCAGCGCCAGTCCTACCGCTACCGCGGCATCAATCGCGTTGCCGCCGTTCTTCAAGCACCTGCAGGCCCGCTTCGGTGGCGTGCCGCTCTCTCGATACCACCATGCCGTGACGCGCGCGCACCGGCTGCGCCGCCCACAACGGTACCGAGGCCGCCACCAGCAGCAGTGCTAACGTCTGACGCATATACACTCGATTCTACTATGCGTCTTCCGTGGGAACGAATGAAATCCGCGTCGTGTGACACTTGAGAGATGCTTTTTGGAGGGCTCAGCCGCAACCGCGATTTCCTCAAGCTCTGGGGCGGCCAGGCGATCTCCAAAATCGGCTCCGCCATTACCAGCGTCGGCATTCCCCTCACCGCCGCCTACGTCCTGAACGCCTCGCCTCTCCAGATGGGCATCCTCGCCGCCTCGAGCGGCGCCGGCATCTTTGTCTTCGGACTCTTCGCCGGAGTCTGGGCAGACCGTCTGCGCCGCCGCCCCATCCTGATCGCCGCCGATCTCGCACGCGCCGCTCTCCTCGCCACCATTCCCCTGGCCGCCGCCCTGCATCGCTTGAACATGACGCACCTCTATACGGTCGGCGCGCTCGCCGGCATCCTCACCGTGATTTTCGACGTCAGCTACCAGGCCTACCTGCCATCGCTCGTCAACGTGGAAAACATTGTCGAGGCCAACAGCAAGCTGGCCCTCACCGAGTCCCTTGCCGATATCACCGGACCCAGCCTCACCGGGCTTCTCGTGCAGCTCATCACCGCGCCCGTGGCCATCCTGCTGGACGCACTCTCCTTCGTCTGCTCCGCGATTTCGCTCTGGCTGATTCGCCGCCCGGAACCCCGGCCGAAGCCCAGCCCCTCACCGCACATCGGCCGCGAAATCACCGAAGGCCTCGCCGCCTCCTGGCGCAATCCCGTCCTCCGCGCGCTCCTCCACCGCGCAGCCACCGGCCCGTTCTTTCTGGGCTTCATCGGCGGGCTCTACTTCCTGTTCGCGCGCGAACTCCACCTTGGCGTCGTATTGCTCGGCATCATCGTTTCGGTGGGCGGTGTCAGCAGCCTCCTTGGCGCCCTGTTGGCAGAGCCGCTGCTCCGTCGCTGGGGTCCCGGCCGCACGCTGATCGGCGCCGCCTGGATGACCGTCTTCTCCATGCTGCTCGTCCCGCTGGCTCACGGTTCCGAGGCGCTCGCCGCCGCGTTTCTCATCGCCTCGCAACTGGGCGACATGGCGTGGCCCGTCTACAGCATCAACGAGACCAGCCTGCGCCAGGCCATCACTCCAGCTCATCTAATAGGACGCGTCAGCTCCGCCGGACACCTCCTCTTTCACGGCGGCCTCACTCTCGGCATGCTGGCCGGCGGCGCCCTCGCGCAAACCATCGGCATTCGCCGCACCATGCTGATCGGCAGCTTCGGCTATCTTCTCTCCACCTTGTGGCTCGCTCTCTCCCCTATCCGCCAGGTTCGCAAACTCTGATCGATCGCATCCCTCGCCGGCCCGCGGATCTCAACTACAGTTGGTCATCACCGCATCTATTCGCGGATTGGACGGCGTTCCCACAGGAGAACACTCCGGTCATACGAAATATTTCGTTGACATACGAATTAATTCGTATAATACTCGAGAGCGTGTCCTCCCGATCCCTTTCCAAAGAACCCGCTCCCCAGCCGCTTCCAACCGACGCCGAAATAGCCATCCTGGCGGTGCTGTGGCGTCAAGGCGCCAGCACCGTGCGCGAGGTGCATGAAGCGCTGGGTAAGGACAGTGGATATACCACCACGCTGAAGTTGATGCAGCTCATGTTCGAAAAGAAACTGGTGGTGCGCAACGAGCGCTACCGCTCGCATGTTTACGAAGCGCGCGAACCCAAGGACCAGACGCAGCGGCAGATCGCGGGCGACCTGTTGAAGCGCGCATTCGAAGGATCTGCGAAAAGCCTGCTGCTGGGAGCGCTCGCCGCGCAGCCGGCTTCCGGCAAGGATCTGGCCGAGATACGGAGTCTGTTGGACGAACTCGAAAAGAGGAGGGGAAAAAAATGATTACGCTCCTGAACCAGCCGTGGACCGAGCGTCTGGGCTGGACGCTTCTGCATTTTCTATGGCAGGGAATTCTGGCGGCAGCCCTCTATGCACTCGCCCGGGCTTTGGCCGGTGGCCGCATTTCGGCGCGCGGCCGCTACGCAATTGCCTGCGCTTCCCTGTTGGCGATGACCGTGGCGCCTGCTCTCACTTACTGGTGGCTTGGAAATTCCGGGGAGGCGGCGCGGATCGGAAACCTTACCGATTGGGGCGCCCGGCAGCTTGCCCCTGGGTTTGCGTACTCACCGGTCGCCGATCCCTGGCAACAGGCGATGCCGGGGATTGTAATGACGTGGTTCGCCGGCGCCGCCGCATGTTCCCTCCGGCTGCTCATGGGATTCATCTCCGCGGCGGCTCTGCGGCGTTCGCATCATGCGCCGGTGCTCACCGAATGGCAGCAAACCCTCGACCGGCTGATCGAACGCATGCACGTGAGGCGAAGTGTGCGGTTGCTGGCCACGGATCGAGTGGACTCTCCTTCGGTCATCGGCTGGCTTCGCCCAGTGATTCTCGCCCCGGTGAGCGTGCTGTCTGGGCTCGCACCCGAACAGGTAGAGGCGCTGTTAGCGCACGAACTGGCGCATGTCCGGCGGCACGATTACCTGGTGAACGTTCTGCAAGGCATCGCCGAGAGCCTGCTCTTTTACCATCCAGCGGTGTGGTGGATCTCAAACCAGATCCGCGCCGAGCGCGAGCATTGCTGCGATGATCTCGCCGTTGCGGCGAGCGGCGATGTGCTGGTGTACGCTCGCGCACTGGCGGAATTGGAATCCATGCGGCCGGCACATTTCAAGGCGGCGCTGTCTGCAAACGACGGTTCGCTCCTGCGCCGGATCCAGCGGCTGGCCGACCCGGTGGCGGCGCACAGGCCTGCCGGATGGGGAGTGGCCTGGTCGTTGGGTGCCCTGCTGCTATTGGGGATCGCAGGAGTTGCGGTGACCGGCGCGCAAGCGCAAAGCCAGCCGGTGGTGAAACTCGACACCGTTTGGACGGACACGGTGAAGCAAGGCGATATGAAGCTGGAAGTGCGTGGGTTGGGCCGATTGACCTCCGGCCATACGGCGGCACTCAAAGTGGCCGAGACGCAGATGCAGGACGTGCGGCAAGGCGAGCCGGCCATGATTGGGTTCCGGAATCGCAAGGAGATCGCTAGAGGCAAGGTCGCGATGGTGCATCCGGAAGTCGCGAACGGCACAAAGACTGTGGACATAGTGATGGATGACGCTCTGCCGCCCGGTATCAATCCGCAGGAACAGGTGGACGGGACGATTACGGTAGGCGGGCTGACGAACGTAGTGTACGTGGGCAGGCCGGTATTCGGCCGATCCAATAGCCGGGTTATGCTCTTCAAGTTCGAACCCGACGGCCATTCGGCGAAGAAGGTCCCGGTGCAGTTCGGCGCGACTTCGGTGAATCTGATCGAGATCAAGAGCGGTCTGCAACCGGGGGACAAAGTGATCGTCAGCGATATGTCGCAATACGACGCGGTACCCGCGATTGTGTTGCGGTGATGGCCACCGCTACCGTTCTTCGGGTGCCGATTCAGGCAAGACCAAAAAGTCCCGTTCGCAAACTGTAATCGGTTGCATTCCTGGCCGGCCCCCCGGACCCTTGGTACCAGCGGTTTCATTTACGTTAATTTCTCCTCGCCAAACTTGCTTCGAACGGTCGCAAGTGATAGGTTTAATGACACCATCGCGCCGATTCGTCGGCTATTTAGAGGGGGTACCATGAAGCTATCCGCTGTTGTTCGGGTCATTGTTACGACCTTCCTGCTTTGCCTCGCAGGCACCATTCTGTTCGCTCAATCCGAGCGCGGAACCATCTCCGGTACGGTCACTGATTCCACCGGAGCCGCTGTGCCGCAGGCAAAAGTTACCGTCACCAACCTGGATACGAATACAGTCGTTTCGACGACGTCCAATGCGTCCGGCGACTATACTCTGCCCAACCTTCCCACCGGAACCTACAACGCCCGCTTTGAGAAAGAAGGCTTCGCCTCGGCAGGCCGCAACGGCATCAAACTCGATGCCTCCGCCACCGCCCGTGCCGACGCCACTCTCTCCGTCGGCACCACCAAGCAGACCATCGAAGTGATGGCAACTGCCGCACAATTGCAGGCCTCCGACGCCAAGACCAGCGCAACCGTCACCAACCAGATGGTGGACGAACTGCCCCTCGTCGTCGCCGGTGCGGTGCGCAGCCCCTTCGATCTGGCCACCATCACGCCCGAGTCCAAGAACCTGGGCGGCGACAACGGCTTCATTCTCGGCGGCGGCCAGGCGGCGGGTTATGGCACCACGCTCGATGGCGTTCAGCACCAACACGTCCCGCGCCCTCTCCATGAGCTGGGTCTCGTCCAACGCGCCGTCCCTCGAAGCCATCACCGAATTCACCGTGGACACCAACGGCTTCAAGGCCGAGTACGGCCACGCCGGCGGCGGCGTGATGACCTTTTCCTCTAAGAGCGGCACCAACCAGGTGCACGGCTCAGCCTACGAATTCCTCCGCAACAACGACTTCGACGCCAATCGCTTCTTCAGCAATAGGGCCGGCATTCCCAGCGCCATCTACAAGCAGAGCGATTTCGGCGGCAGCTTCGGCGGCCCCATCTACATCCCGAAGATTTACAACGGCAAGGACAAGAGCTTCTTCTTCTTCGCCTACGAGGGCTTCCGCAACCGTGTCGGCGCCACTGCGTCGGCCACCACCGTCCCCACTCCCGAAATGTACAACGGCGATTTCAGCAAGTGGGTCGATGCGGCCGGGGCGGTGATCCCGATCTACGATCCCACCAGCCAGCAGATCAACGCCACCACCGGTGCGGTAACACGCACAGCCGTTCCCCAATAACCAGATTCCGCAGAGCCCGTCATCGACCCGCTGCGTCGAAAGCGCTCGGCGGTATTCGCCAGCGGCGCCGGCGGCCAAATCACGCCCAACAACGGCGCGGCTCCCGGCACGGTCGGCTACGTCACCAACAACTACCTCATCAGCGCCGGTTCCCAGGTAAGTCCCGTCAATAAGTTCAGCATCAAGGGCGACCACATTTTCTCGACGCAAAGACCGGATCTCCGGCTACTACGGCTACGATCGCGAAAAGACCGTCGCCCGGTCCCGCCGGCCCGTCCACGCTTCCCGGGAATCTACACCAACTACAACGACCTCACGCAGTTCAGCGACGTGTTCCGCATGAGCTGGGATCACACCTTCGGCCCCACGAAATTCAACCACTTTTACGCCGGCGGCAATAACTGGCGCCAGAATCACGAGTCGCCGCAGGAATACATCGGTAACTGGAAGGACAAATTCTGCCTGCCCAACGTGCCGGACTGCAACCTGAATCTGGTCAATTTCGGCTTCAGTAACGGTTACGGCGGCTGGGGCGGCCCTGCCAACAACGGCTCGGAAAACACCGTCTACGGCTTCAACGACGACTTCACCTGGGTCAAAGGCAAGCACACCTTCAAGTTCGGCGGCATGTACCAGTTGACGCACTATAACGGCTTCGGCCGCCAGTGCGTATCCGGTTGCGCGAACTTCAGCTTCACCGAAACCGGCCGCGGCGGCGATACCAACTTCGGCACCGCGGGCGGCAATCCCTTCGCTTCGTTCTTGCTCGGTTACGCCGACAGCGGCAGTCTCGATACCATCCGGTTCATCGGCCAGCAGTGGCCTTACTTCGCCGGCTACGTGCAGGATGACTGGCGCGTCAGCCACAAGCTGACCGTGAACTACGGAGTACGGTGGGAAAACCAATTGCCCTCCACCGGTCTGAACGACGCGTGGTCGGACTTCTCGCCAACCACGCCCAATCCCGCGGCCAACAACATACCCGGCGCAGTGATCTTTGCCGGTTCCGGCACCGGCCGCATCGGTTCGCGCACGCTCGCCGACTCCTACTTCAAGGCCTTCGGACCGCGCTTCGGGTTTGCCTACCAGGCCAACGAAAAGACCGTCATTCGCGGTGGCGCCGGCATTTCGTATGGCGCCGATCACCACGGTTACCGGCTCCACGCACAATATGGGCTTTACCCTGACCCAGAGCTTCAACAACTCCAACAACGGCATCACACCGACCTTCACCCTCGCACAGGGGTTGCCGCCATGGACTGCGCCGCCGTTCATCAACCCCTCGGTTTCGAACGGAGCCAGCGTGTCGTGGTATCAGGGCCACGAAGGCACCCGTCCGCCAGAGGATTTCAGCATCAACCTGTCCATCCAGCGCCAGTTGAGTTCCAGCATGGTTCTCGAAGCCTCCTATAACGGCGTGATGGGTTCGCACCTGCAGACCGGATTGCTCCAATATAACCAGATCAATCCGATCTATCTCAAGACGCTGGGCACCTCGGTCCTGACCTCGTCGATCACCTCGCCAGCCGCCATCGCGGCCGGTATATCGGCGCCCTTCCCGGGTTTTGCGGCGCTGTGGGGCAGCCGCGGTACCGTGGCTCAGGCCCTCAAGCCCTTCCCGCAGTACGCCAATATCGACACCGCGGCGGGCGGTGGCGATCATAGCGGACACTCCACCTACCACGCTGCCATCGTGAAACTGGAGCGCCGCTTCTCGAGCGGCATGACCTTCCAGACTTCCTATGTCTTCTCCAAAATCCTGACCGATTCCGATAGCTATTGGCCCGGTTCGGCCGCCGCCGATTTCTACAACCGCGGCCTGGAAAAGTCCATCGGACAGTACGACGTCACGCACAACTTCAAGATGTCGATCGTGTATGACCTGCCCTTCGGCAAAGGCAAGCCGTGGCTGAATCACGGCGCAGCCGCTTTTGCCCTCGGCGGCTGGCGTCTCAGCGGTATCGCCGGATACTCCAGCGGCCAGCCGATCGGCGTCAGCACCTCTTACTCGCTGCCCATCAACAACGGCAGAACGCCCGCGTACGTGTCGTCCTACACCGGATGGCGCGCTCCCACCCAAAACGGCAGCTTCGATCCGTCCGTGGACAGCTTCTTCGTCCCCTACGGCTCCGGCCCCTTCCCGCTTCAGGGTACGGGCACAGCGCTCAACGGGCTCGGCAACGAGACCCGCTACAACCCGAAGGTCCGCCTGTTCCCCAACCTGAACGAGAACCTGTCGATCGCCAAGAGCTTCCCGCTCAAGGAGAAGATCCGCATCGATATTCCGGGCGGAAGCTTTCAACGTGTTCAACCGCGTGCGCTTCGGCACGGGCTCGACGCAATTGCAATCCACCACGTTCGGCAAGCTCACCAGCAACGGAGACCTGCTGAACACCCCGCGCCAGATGCAGCTAGCCGCAAAGCTGTACTTCTAGTCAACGGTCAAACCAGTCGCGGCTCCCACCCGGAGCCGCGACGCTATTTTCTTCTCCGCATTTCCTCCTCGTCTCCGTGCCTCCGCGTTGAATAGCCAGCCTCGCCCCTCATCGCAATTCCCTCCCCCGCGTCTCCGGCAGCAAGAGCATCAACATCCCGCCCGCCACAAAAAAGATCGAAGTAAATGCCAGCGCCGCACCAATCCCCTGCCGGTCCGCCAGCGCACCCACCGTCACCGGAGCGAACCCCGCCAGTGCGCGCCCGAAGTTGTAACAGAAGCCCTGCGCCGTAGTCCGCACCGCCGCCGGGAATAACTCCGCCGCCATCGCGCCCAGCGCGCTGAAATATCCGTGGCCGAAAAATCCCACCAGCGGACCCATCGCCAGCAGCAGCGCCGCATTTCGCCCCATCAACCCGTAGACCGGCACCAGCACCGCCGTCATCAGCACGAAAGTGAGAAACGCCGGACGCCGCCCCACCCGGTCCGCAAAGAAGCCGAACGAAAAATATCCCAGGAACGCGCCGATCTGCAGCGGCACGATCCAGGCCGACGAGCGGATCACACTCAGCCCCGCGCCCCCGCGTTCCACTGGCGACCCGAGATACGCCGGCAGCCACGTGAACATTCCCCAGTAGCCGAACAGCACGCAAGAGCACATCGCCGTGAACAGCACCACATGCTGCACTAGCGGCGGGCGAAACAGCGTACCGAGCGCACTCCGCAACCCGTGCGATGGCTCGATCCACTTGGCCGGCTCCGGAATATTCCGCCGGATCCACAGCGTCGCAAGCGCCGGCAGCACTCCCGCCACGAACAACGGGCGCCATCCCCACGTGGGCAACACCAGCGCCGCCAGCAGCGCCGCCAACAGATAGCCCACCGCCCATGCCGATTGCATCAGCCCGATCGCCTTGCCGCGATGCTGCGCCGGCCACGTCTCGGCCACCAGCACAGAGCCTGCCGCCCATTCGCCGCCCAATCCGATACCCACCACAGCCCGCCAGAACACCAGCTCGCCCACGGTGCGCGAAGTCGCCGTAAACGCCGTGAACGCCGAAAATGCCAGAATCGACCACATCAGCGAACGCGCCCGCCCGTACCGGTCCGAAAGCCAGCCGAACAGCATGCCGCCCAGCGCCGAGGTCACCAGCGGAGCCGCGCCCAGCGCCCCCGCCGCGGCCGAACTCAGGTGGAACTCCGCCCGGATCGTGGTCAGCGCGAACGAATACAGCATCACGTCCATCGCGTCCAGCATCCAGCCAAGCTGTGCGGCGATCAGTGTGCGCCACTGCAAGCGCGTGATTTCGCGATGCCATTGCATAGGTCTTTCAAAGGTAACCGAGAACCCACAACCCGTCCAACTACCCCGCGCCGGCGCCTCGTCCGGCCGCCCGGCTCAGCAATTTACCCTTTATTATTAAGAAGTTCCAATATATTTTGTGTACGAAATGGCGCTTCGGACGGGTAACATTTGCGCCGGGGAGTGCGCCTACCCGTTGTCACCTCATGGCACCGAATCGAATCTACACTCATTTCGGGCGGCTTTTGGCTGTCTGGATCGCCGTCGCCGGCCTGATGGCCGCCGAACACCACGGCACGGTCAAATCCGGCGGACTTCCCGTCCCCGGAGCAACTATTACCGCAACGAAGGGCGACAAAAAGCTCTACACCACCACCGATGAGAACGGCCGGTACTCCTTCGCCGACCTCGCCGAGGGTTCGTGGACGATCGAGGTGGAAATGCTGGGCTTCGCCAAGCTTTCCAATGAGGTCGGCATCGCCTTCAACGCACCCTCTCCGGAATGGAATCTGAAGTTTCTCTCGATGAGCGAGATCGCGGCGGCAGCGGCGCATCCGGCACCAGCAGCCGCGGTACCGCCGGCGCCCGTGACAGCAGCGGCGAATCCGTCCGCGCCCACACCCGCCAAACCGGCCGTATCCGCTCCGGCACCCACCCCTGCCGCCACCACCACGGCAGTCGCCACGCCGAAACCGGCGGCCAACGGGCGCGGCACCCAGGGTGCGCGCGGCCAGAACAACGCCAACGGCGGACGGCCCTCCCTCGTTCAGGCCGGCGGCTACCAGCGAGTCAACGTCAACGCCTCCGCCGATCAGTCGGCCCTGCCCGACACTGGTCTGGCATCCAATGAAATGGCCGACCTCAGCAGTAGCGCCGATCCGTCCCTACTGGTCAGCGGCAGCGTCAGCCGCGGCCTCGATATGCCCCAGCAGAACGATTGGTTCGGCGGCCCCGGCGGTCGCATGGACGGCATGGGCGGCGGTCCCGAAGGCATGAACGGAATGATGGGCATGAACCCCGGCGGCGGCGATGGCGCGGCCGGAGCCCAGCCCGGCGGACGTGGTGCGGGCGGTCCCGGCGGTGGACGCGGCGGACCGGGCGGTCCCGGCGGTGGCGGTTTTCCCGGCGGCGGTGGTTTCGCCGGCGGATTCGGTGGACGCGGCGGCCCCGGTGGTCCCGGCGGCGGACGCGGCGGACGCGGCGGCGGACCCGGCGCCGGACGCGGCGGCCCCATGGGACGCGCCGGCGTAGCTTCCTTCGGTAACGGGCGCAGGGACCGGCGCATGCAGTACAACGGCAACGCCTCCTTCACCCTCGATAACTCCGCGCTCGATGCCCGCAGCTACTCCATCAACGGCCAGGACACTCCCAAAGCGGCCTATGCCAAGGCCCGCGCCAGCATGATGTTCGGCGGACCGCTCAAGATTCCCAAACTCCTCGACGGGCAGAAGGGCACCTTCACTTTCAACTATCAGTTGGGACGCACCCGTAACGGAACCACCAGCACCCAGACCATGCCGACCCTGCTCGAGCGGGGCGGAGACTTCTCCCAGTCGATCGGCCCTCAGGGTCCCGTCACAATTTTCGATCCGTTAACCAATAGCCCGTTCCCCAACAACGTCATCCCCACCAACCGGCTCGACCCAACCTCGCTCGGCCTGCTCAAGTATTACCCCACTCCCAATGCGCCGGGATATAAGCAGAACTATCAGGCCCCCATCACCACCATCAACAACAGCGACAACATCAACTCGCGCCTGAACCAGACCATCGGCAAGAAGGACCGTCTCAGCGGCGGCCTCGGCTACATGGGCAGCAACAGCACCACCCCGAACATCTTCAACTTCATCGACACCGGCACCGCGCGCAACATCAACGCGAACGTGGCCTGGAGCCACAACTTCACGACCCGTGTGATCAATAACCTGCGCTACACCTTCAGCCGCTCGCGCAATCTCCTCTCGCCGTTTTTCGCCAATCGCGAGAATGTCGCGGCTGAACTCGGCATCACCGGCACTTCGCAAGCCCCGCTGAACTGGGGTCCGCCCACGCTCTCGTTCACCAACTACTCCGGCCTCAGCGATGGAGCCTCGTCGCTAATCCGCAACCAGACCAGCGCCCTCGGTGACAGCATTATCTGGGTGCACGGTGTCCACAACATGACCTTCGGCGCCGATTACCGCCGCCAGCAACTCAATCGCGCCAGCGATCCCAACGCCCGCGGCCAGTACACCTTCACCGGAGCCAGCACCGCCGATCTCGTCAACGGCGTCGCCAGTGCCGGTACCGGCTTCGATTTCGCCAGCTTCCTCCTGGGCCGCCCCGATACCAGCGCCCTGCGCTACGGCAACAGCAACCTCTACTTCCGCACCGCCGCCTACGACGTCTATATGACCGACGACTGGCGTATCACCCAGAAGTTCTCCATCAACTTCGGCATCCGGTGGGACTACCAGAGTCCCATCACCGAGTTGTACAACCGCCTGGTGAATCTCGATATCGCGCCCGGCTACGCTGCCATCGCCCAGGTTCTGCCCGGTCAATCCGGCCCCTACTCGGGCGCGCTGCCGGCCTCCCTTGTTAATCCGGACAAGAACAACATCTCGCCGCGCATCGGTTTCGCGTGGCGGCCCCTGCCCAAGAAGAACATGGTCATCCGCGGCGGCTATGGCACCTACTACAACACGTCCGTGTACAACACCATCGCCAACAATATGGCGCAGCAGCCGCCCTTCGCGCAGTCCTTCAACGTCGCCACTACCGGGCTGCCCCTGGGTGTCCCCATGACGCAGTACTTCTCCTTCATCTCGGGACAGAATCAGCTCACCAATACCTACGCCATCGATCCCAACTACCGCATCGGCTACGCGCAGATGTGGCAGATTTCGGTGCAGCAGGATCTCGGCCATTCCCTGGTCGGCACCATCACCTATAACGGCACCAAGGGCACCGGCCTCGATCAGACCCTGCTGCCCAACTCGGCCCCCTCCGGAGCCGCGCCCAACGGACTGCCCTCCGGCTACATCTACGAACAGGCCAACGGCAACTCCATCTACCACGGCGTCTCCTTCCAGCTGATGCGCCGATTCCGCAACGGCTTCTCCGCCAACGCCATCTACACCCACTCCAAAGCCATCGACAATGCCGTACAGGTGCAGAACTACCTCGATACCTCGGCCGATCGCGCCCTCTCCAGCAGCAGCCGGCCCAACGTGCTGAACCTCAACTGGCAATACAGCACCGCGGTCGGTCGCGGCGGCGGCATGCTGATCAACGGCTGGAAGGGCACCGTGCTGAAAGACTGGACGCTCACCAACACCATCAGCGTGGGCAGCGGACTGCCGCTGACTCCGGTCATCGGCGGCGTGCGCTCCACCACCACCGGCACCGGAATCACCGGCAGCCTGCGCGCCAATGCCACCGGACAGGCGGTCGATGATGGCGCGGCCGGACAGCCGTTCAACTACCTGGCCTTCGCGCTGCCCGCTGCGGGACAATGGGGCAACGCCGGACGCAATACCATTACCGGACCCACCCAGTTCAGCCTCAACGCGGGGCTCGGCCGCACCTTCCGCGTCAGCGAGCGCCGCAGCATCGATCTGCGCTTCGACGCGGTCAACGCGCTCAACCACGTGACGTTCCGCAGTTTCAACACCACCATCGGCAGCAACAGCCTGGGCCTGCTTTCCGCTCCCAGCGCCATGCGCAGCTTGACCGCCACGCTGCGCTTCCGATTCTAAGACAGGAAAGAATGGACATTATGCGCGCCATCATCGCCACACTCCTGAGCGGGCTGCTCGTCGTTTCGGCGCAGTCGCCACAAATCTCCCAATCGCCTGCCCCTCCTGCGCCCAAAGGTATCGCCAAATTCGGCACCACCACTCAGCTCGTGGTCGTCGATGTCACGGTCAAGGACAAGAGCGGCAATCCCCTCAAGGGCCTCAAGCCCGAAGACTTCAACATCACCGAAGACGGCAAGAAACAGGACATCAAGATTTTCACCTTCCAGGAACTGGAAGAGACCGTGAATCCTGAGCCCGTCCCAGCCAAAGCCGCCCCTCCGAAGCCAGCGCCCGCGCCTGCAGGCGCCCCGGCCCCCGTGGTGCCCATCGTCAAATCCGTCACCGCCAATCAGATCGCGCCCTCCAAACCCGGCGAAGTCAAATACAAGGACCGCCGCCTCCTCGTCATGTTCTTCGACATGACCAGCATGCCCATTCAGGACCAGATCCGCGCCCAGACTGCCGCCCAGAAGTTCCTCAAGACCCAGATGACGCCCTCCGACCTGATGGCCATCATGACGTTTTCGAGCGACCTCAAAGTCCTGCAGGATTTCACCGACGATCGCGACGCCCTTTCCAAAGTCATCAAGGGTCTTACCATTGGCGAAGGCAGCGATCTCGCCGTGGACGGCTCCACCGGCGCCGATAACGAAGAAGACAGCGGCGCCGCCTTCACCGCCGACGATACCGAATTCAACATCTTCAATACCGACCGCAAACTTGCCGCCCTCGAATCCGCCGCGCGTATGCTCGGCGCCCTTCCCGAAAAGAAGGCCCTCGTCTATTTCGCCAGCGGCGTAAGCAAGACCGGCGTCGATAACGAAGCCCAACTCCGCGGCACCATCAACGCCGCCATCCGCAACAACGTCGCCTTCTTCCCCATCGACGCCCGCGGCCTCGTCGCCTCCGCGCCCCTCGGCGATGCCACCAAGGGTTCCCCCGGCGGCAGCGCGATGTATGGCGGCAGCTCGGCTCGCTCCCAGCAATCCAGCATGCAGGGCTCGCAGGAGACACTCTACACTCTCGCTGCCGACACCGGCGGCAAGGCCCTTCTAGACAACAACGATCTCGGCCTCGGCATCGTTCAGGCGCAGAAGGAGATTTCCAGCTACTACATCCTCGGCTACTACAGCGCCAACGATAAGCTCGACGGCCGCTACCGCCGTATCAAATTGCAGCCCGTCGCCGACCTGCAAGCTAAGATCGGTAAGATCGATTACCGCCAGGGCTACTTCGCCGGCAAGGAATTCGGCAAGTTCAA
Source organism: uncultured Solibacteraceae bacterium (assembly GCA_963792055.1). Lineage (GTDB taxonomy): Bacteria > Acidobacteriota > Terriglobia > Bryobacterales > Bryobacteraceae > Solibacter. The sequence goes on from CAWBUV010000018.1 coordinate 131,928, forward strand.
CTCCTCCGATAAGGAGCGGCAGCTCCAGGAAGCCCTCATGCTTGGCGACCCCCTGACCGACCTTTCCGTCGCCCTCGAAGTGGACTACTTCCGCATGGCGCGCGACCGCTACTTCGTCCCCGTCACCGTCAAGATCCCGGGCTCCGAACTCGAACTCGCCCACGGCAAGGGCGCCGACAGCACCAAGCTCGATTTCATCGGCGAAGTCCGCGATGCCAAAGGCGTCGTACAGGGCAACGTACGCGACTACCAGGAAATCAAACTGAAGGGCGAGAGCGCTGGTACGCTCTCCAAACGCACCCTCGCCTACGACACGGGCTTCACCCTCCCGCCCGGCGCTTACACGCTCAAGTTCCTCTCGCGCGAAAACGAGACCGGTAAGATGGGGACCTTCGAAACCAAGTTCGTGATTCCCGATCTCACCACCCAGCTCAAATACCTTCCCATCTCGAGCGTCGTGCTCAGCAATCAGCGGCAGGATCTCAGCACCGCCCTCGCCACCGCCGAAAAAGACAAGCGACTGCTCGCCGCCAACCCGCTCGTGGAGAACAATCAGAAGCTCGTCCCCAGCGTCACGCGCGTCTTCAAGAAGGATCAGGACATGTTCGTGTACCTGCAGGCCTACCAACCCGACGCCCAATCCACCCAGCCGCTCATCGCCACCGTCAGCTTCTATCGCGGCAAAGTGAAGGCCTTCGAAACCGCGCCGCTACAGGTCACCGAAGGCCTCGACGCCAAGACCAAGGCCCTCCCCATCCGCTTCAGCGTGCCCCTCGGCAAGCTGCAGTCCGGCCGGTACACCTGCCAGGTCAGCGTCCTCGATCCGGGAGCGCAGAAGTTCGCCTTCTGGAGAGCCCCCATCGTGATGGTCCAGTAGGACAGGCCTCCCTGCCTGTCCACTAACTACTCAATCCACGCCAAATTGAATCGCGCCACGGTAAGCGTCTCATAAGGACGCATCGAACCCGCTTCGTATAAACAGAGAATTCCGCCGTCGCGTGTTACCGCCAGATCCGCATAAGCCGAAGGCCCCGGCTCGATCACGCGCTTCACCCTCCAGGTCTCGCCTTCGTCATAGCTCACCTGCACCGTCAAATTCTTCCGCTCCCGCGTCCCCGAGTCCGGATTCACATACAGCAGCCGGCCGCGCCCGTACCGCACCATGCTCGCGAAACAAACCGTCTCCGGCAACTGTGGATGGAATCGCGGCGCGCTCCACCCCCGCGCGCCGTCCTTGCTGTAAACCACAATCCGGCGCTGAGCCTTCGAGGGGGACCGCACATTCAGCATCACCCGTCCATCGGCCAGTTGTACCGCCGCCGTTTCATTTGGCGACACCGTCTCTTCCGTATCCGCCACCGCAATGTCGCCCGCCTTCCACGTCCGCCCGTGGTCATCGCTATAAATCACAGACGTCACCGAATCCCCATGCGCGCCGCCTCCCGTCCCCAGCGAAAGCCACACCGGCACCACCAGCCTGCCATTCTTCAATTGGATTCCATGCCCCGGACCCGTAGCCAGCACCGTCCACGCCCACTGTCGCCGGAAATCCGCGAAGGCCCCGGTGATCTCTACCGGCTTGCTGAAGCTCTTTCCGTCATCGTCGCTGCGCATGTAAAACGCACGCATGTATTCCACGCAGAACAAAAAGTGCACCGCACCGTTACCGTCCGAAATCGCCACCGGATTGTTGTACGTCACCCCCGCCCCCGGGCCCACTCCCAGCTTCTTCGCCACCGCCGCCGGATTCTTCGGAAACTCCTCCGCCATCGCGCCGATCACCGTCGCCGCCGACCACGTCCGTCCCCCATCCGTGCTTCGCCGCAGCACGATATCCGAAGCATGCCAGTCGCTCCGATCGCTCCGCCGCGCCTCGGCATACGCCAGCACCGCCCCGCTCTTCATCACCACAATTCCCGGAATGCGATACAACTTGTACCCGCCGGTATCCTGCTCAAACAGCACCGTCTTTTCCAGATACGGCGCGGCGCCCGCCGCCAGAGCCGCACTTACCATCATCACGAAGACAAATCTACCCATTCTCGGTTATTCACTCTCACTCGGATATCGAGAGTCCGTTGAGGAAGTCCATGAAGTCTTTCTCAAACTCACCAAAAAGACTCTTTCCTGTCATGGTCACCACCTGGATTGTGCCGCTCTTACCACTATAGTAGTAGCCACACAGGACCATTGGTATTCGATTCACTTCCGAATCGCTTTTCAGGAACCAAACGTCAGCGCCATTCACCGTTCGCCTTTCCTTAGCTGTAATTTTGGCGTTAGGATCGCCCGATTGAAGATTCGACAAAACCACATTAGGAAGAAAGTCGAAAGGTGGCGCTAAACGCTCCGACTTGACCTTTGCGTAGCCATCACCAGATGAATGGATAAAGGTGAAAGTACCGATTTCATCGGATTTGATTTCCTTCCATTTTGCTGGATCGTACTTGATACTCACCCTGGAATTGACAAGTAGAAGCCCCGGCTCGGGCATAACTTCTCTACTGGCTGTCGTCGTCAACTCCTGATCCGAGACCTCCAGGCCGTTTAAGAACTCAGTCATTTCCTGTTTGTTTTTAGCGTATAGAGACTCGGGTAGAATACCAATCACCGCGATACTGCCGGACGCCCCGCCGTGGACATATCCGAGAAACTTATATGGCTCACCTTCCATCGTGGTCGAGATCTCAATTGCGAGAACTGGCCGCCCGTTGACGATACGCCTTTCCTCGAAAGTAATTCGCGCATTCGGATCGGCCTCCCTCCCACTACTCAAAAGATTATCTCGCAGAACGGTAGTGGGCATACTAAGGCGTCCGCTGATAATCAAAGCACCAGCCTCACCGTTTACCTGCGTGAAAGTCAACAAGTGTGGGTTTTCCGATTCATGATCCTGTTTCCATTTCGTACCATCCATCCAGAGGGCGAACTCGTCAACGGAAGTCTTAATGCGTGTTTTTGCCGCTGAAGATTTCGTATAGGAATGCAACTGGGATGTAGGAACGGTTCCAACGTTTGAAGTTCCTGGCTGAGAATATGCCAGGGATGTGAGAAACACTGCTACGACGATTTGGGAATGCATAATACCAACCTTTCCGGGCTTGAGCACGAGAAGATGGCAAACGCTGACTTATCGACCGATAGCTCTCATATCAACATCATACGCTCTCGTAATATGTTCCCAGGCACGATGGGCCGTAGCATTTAACGTACTCACAATAGTAGGTCAGGCAGCAGCCGCCGGTAACTGCTTTCGCTCTACAGAATTGCGGCGTATGCGTCCAGAGGATGGTCTCACAGCCTCGTTTGGGATAAAACCACTACCCCGGTGAAGACGTCTGTCGCCAAAAGAAAATAAATCCCCCGGTATCATCCGGCATCGCTCCTCAGAGGGTATCCGGCCCCGTCGCCAACCTTACCGGTGTCCAACATGGCTATAGCCTTCGATCATCCCCTCCGCCAGGCATCCGTACTCATATTGGTCCTCTGCCTTCCTGCGCCGGCCCAAACTTCCCCCGATCTGAACCAGCAGGTCGCCGAACTCCGCGCCCTCGTGGAACGCCTGCAAACGCGCGTCCTCGAACTGGAATCCCGCCTCAAAGTAGAGGCCGTCGCGCCTAAGCCACCGCCGCCCGCCGCGGCGCCGCCACCGCCTGCCGCCCCACGCGACCCCCTCGGCGGCACCACCCTCAACTTCCTGATCGATACCTATTACGGTTACAATTTCAACGCGCCCATCGGACGCGTCAACCGTCTACGCGCCTACGATGTCACCAGTAACAGCTTCAGCATTAACCAGGCAGGAGTAGTTCTCGAGAACGCTCCCGATCCGGCGAAGGGCAAGCGCTGGGGCGCCCGGCTGGACCTTCAGTGGGGTCTCGCCACGCAAACTCTCCAGGCCAATCCCGCCAACGAATCGCGTCCGGAGATCTTTCGAAACCTTTTTCAAGCCTACGGCACCTACGTCGCTCCCCTCGGTAAAGGCTTGAAGCTCGATTTCGGCAAGTGGGCCAGTTCCCTCGGTATCGAAGGTAACTACACCCAGGACCAGATGAATTACTCACGTTCCTACTGGTTCGACTTTCTGCCCTTCTACCATACGGGCCTGCGCGCAAATTATCCGATCTCCGACCGGTTCGGAATAAACTATTGGCTCACTAACGGCGCCCAGCAGACCGAGGACTTTAACGGCTTCAAGAGTCAGTTGGGCGGCGTAGTAATACAGCCTCACCACGACATCAACTGGACCATCAACTACTACTTCGGCCAGGAACACCCCGACACCGTATTCTTCCCGTTCACACCCGCGCCCGTACCCGACCCGCCAACCCAGCAGGGCATTCCCTTCCTGCCCATCTTCAACGCGCCCACCGGAAGACTTCACATCTTCGACACCTACGCAACCTGGCAAACTACCCCCGCGCTCACCTTTGCGCTGGAGGGCGATTATGTGATCCAGCGTCTCTTCAAGAACTCGCCGCCGCAGCACGCCGCCGGCGGAGCCGTATACGCCCAATACCAGTTCTCACCCAAGTTCTACCTCGCGGGCCGCGCGGAGTATCTTTCCGACCGCGGCGCCCTCTTCAGCGGCCTGAGCCAGGCACTGAAGGAAACCACCCTCACCTCCACTTACCGCATCGCGGAGCGCTTCATGGCGCGAGCCGAATGGCGCTACGACTTCTCAAACCAGTCCTTCTTCTATACCAGTGCCCTCGGCATCACAAAAAAAAGCCAGCTCACCGCAACCCTCGGCCTCATCTGGTGGTACGGAGGCAAGAGCGGCGCATGGTAGGCCCACGCCGCCCTCTCCCACCGACCTTGTTTTTGCTTTTCTCTGCGCGGTCAAAGCCCCACGTCGAATCCGCGGCCACGAACCTCCACGGAATCCAAAGCGCCCTACACTCGCATGTTTTTCTCCGCGCCGGTCTCCGCGGCTCCGCGCTTCCGCGTCGAATTCAGGCTCCCGAGTCTCCCTTACGCTTCCACCTCACTACGGGAGCCGGTGGATCAGCTCTTTGACATTGGGAGACCCAATGCCGGTCACCTGATCGTAGCCCGGCGTACAGTGGAATGCGCCGTTGCTGCCCGCCGTGATATCCCGGAACGCAGGCGTGCCGAGCAGCGGGTACAGCAGCGGGTTGAGGAACGGCAGCATGGGCTTCCCCGCGTTCTTGCGCGCTTCGTTGATCAGCGCGCAGATTCCGGCCCACACTGGCGCGCTCCAACTGGTTCCCCCAATGCCGATCCCATGCCCGTGAAACACCAGGAATGCCCCGGTGTTCGGGTCGGCCGCCGCACACACATCGGGTACCAGGCGCTTCGTGCCGTGAGGTACTCCGGCGCCCGTCTGCCACACCGGCCGCGGGAAGAATCGGCTCGTGCCGCCGCCGCTGCCCGTCCAGCCGGTCTCCGACGTCACCGCACCCGACGCGTTCAGCCGCAGGCTGGTGCCGCCCACTCCGATTACCGCCGGATCCGATGACTCGTACTCGGCCTGCAGCGGTCCCGTCGGACTGTGTCCCGTCGCATCGGGATTCGAACCCGCGTCCCCGCTCGAAACGAACACGTTGACTCCCGCCGCGGCCAGGTGAAGGAACTTCGTATGTTCCGTAGCTACTTCCGCCGGCGCCATGAACGACTCGCCCAATCCCAGGCTGATCGACAACTGCCGCATTCCCGGCTGGCTCGCAAGATCGGTAATGATCCGATCCAGCGCCCGGTCGATCGCCACGAAGCTGAGGGATCCGGTCGCGTAAATTCGAATATTCGCTCCCGGCGCGATTCCGCTGGTCCAGGAGGCATCCAGCGTTTCCTCTCCGCCCGGAGCAGGCAGCGCGCCGCCCCCCACGTTGATCTTTTGAATCTGCGCCAGGTTAACCGGGACGCCGTTCTTCGTCCAGAAGGCCGTGAGGTCGGCGTCCGCTGGAAATGTGTCGATCAGAATCGCGATCGTCTGCCCCTTCCCCGTTACGCCCAGGCCATTCGCGTTGTACGCCTTGAGAATCTCGGACACGAGGTAAGGCGGAGCGTTGGCAATGTTCGGCGTAACTGTGCCCCCTCCGTCGGCTGAGACCCGGTTGCCATCTTCCGGAACCACTTTCTTGAGATGTTTGTTCGCCTGCCGGAACGGCTGCAGTCCGTTGATCGACCGCACAGCGTTGGCAACCGCCGCTGGCAGACTCGGCGCATTCTGGGCGGACGTATATGTGACGCCGTTCTTCGTCACCGGGACCATGTTTACTTCCAGGCTCTTCGCGATCTGGCTGGCCTTCGCCCGCGCGTAGATGCCGTCCTGGGAAATGTGAGTAATGTCGTAACCGTTGGCCTTGAGCCAGGACACCAGCGCATCCTTGTCCGCCGGTTTCGCGTTGTACAGTTTGTTCACTTCCTCGACCGGAACTACTTCGCCTTTGGCAATCCTTTGTTCCAGTTGCGCTTGCACATCGGCCGCGATGGCCAGCGAAAAGTGAACGTTGATGGTTTCATCCGGACCCGGAGTGGCGGCGTTGACCACCAGGCCGTCCGGCGTAATTCCCGGTTCTGCGGGCAGCGGCGTGACGCTGTCCCGAAATACTTTTCTGTCGCTCATGGTTGAAATCTCCTCATGTGAATACCAAAACGGCATCCCAAACACATAAGCGCAGGAACACCGCACAACCCGCCAGTCGATTGCCGGTATCTCCGGTACTTCTTCTCTCCCGCCGCCTCGCCAGTACCATTACGCGGATGGCATCCGCGGTACTTTCGCTTGGCGGGCGACCTCCTGATAATGGATCCAGGTAACCAATTATGCCGTTCATCAACCCAGCCCGACCCGTACTTTTCAGGGCATTAGTCCCTTCCTCGACCAATGCTGGCGTACCGGAAGCGTACTCCGTTCCGCTTATGGGAAGAAGGCCCGCGTATGCCAGCGCCTCGAACGGCATCTATGGCAACGCAGCCGAACGCAACCGCCTCGATCTGGAAGGAATTGTGCGCAAGCGGAACGCGGAGTGCGAATTCCGCGACGCGCTTACCAGCCTGAAGGATCGACTCGCCTCAAAGGCCGCCGCGCGCACCGGTGCCGCCGCTCCCGCCCCTGCCGAAGTCTTCTACCGGGCAAGCTGAGTCACACCAACATTCAAAATCTTCGCCCCTCATTTCTAACCACTTCCATCCATTTCCCCCGAACCCTTCGAAATCGTTGGCTTATCGTCAAAGTAGGACGGGCCTCCCGGCCTGTCCACCCACGTAAACCTATATATGTCCACTCTCCGCCAGATTGAAGCCAACCGCCGCAACGCCCTGAAGTCCACCGGCCCCACCTCTGTCACAGGCAAGGCCGCCTCCTCCATGAGCGCCCTCAAAACCGGCCTCCACGCCAAATCCCTCCTCCTCCCCTCCGAAAAGCTCGCCGACCTCCAACGCCTCATCGACGAGTATTACCAGTTCCACCACCCCTCCACCCCCGAGGCCCGCGGCCTCATTGACGACCTCATCCGCTGCGAGTGGCTTCTCCGCCGCCTCGACCGCGCCGAAGCAGAAATGTGGCCCTTCCAGCACAACATTCCCTTCCACGAAAATGAGGAGCTCGTCCTTGGAAAGTCCGCCACCAACCACGCCGTCGCCTTCTCCAAGCTCCAGTACCGCATCGACACCACCCGCCGCGCCCGCGACCGCGCCCTCAAGGCCCTAAGAACTACTCGAAGCGCAGCCCGTTCCGGCTCCCGTCCTGGAACTCTCTGGTCGCCCCTTCGTAAGTCCTTTACCGCAAAATACTTCGCGCCAAATTGGCTTCGTTCTGCCAACCTCCACTCCCACCCGAACCCGCCGTGCCCCTCGGCGTCCGGCAAACGGACCGATGAGTCACATGTCGCGCATTGTTATACTGGCATTTCCATGCCTAGAGTCCGTTTTGCGCCCTCCCCTACGGGATTTCTGCACATCGGGAGTGCGCGCACCTACATCTTTAACTGGTTGTATGCCCGCCACAACCACGGCACGATGATCCTCCGCATCGACGATACCGACGTCGGCCGTAACACCGATGCGTCCCTCAATTCCATCTTCGACGGCCTACGCTGGCTCGACCTCGGTTGGGACGAGGAGTACAAGCAGTCCGACCGCCTCGCCCTCCACCGCAACGTCGCCCAGGCCATCTTCGAAAAGGGCCTCGCCTACCGCGATTTCACTCTCTCCCAGGGCGGCGACAGCGAGAAATCCGGCGCCCACGGAACCTGGCTCTTCAATGCCGGAATGCGCGAACTCTCCCGCGAAGAGAGCGACCGCCGCGCCGCCGCCGGAGAGCCCTTCGCCCTCCGCTTCCGCGTGCCCCACGACCGCGAAGGCCACGTCCAGTTCCACGACGCCGTCTACGGCGAACAGGCCAAAGCTTACGCCGACATCGAAGATTTCGCCCTGCTGCGCAGCGACGGCATGCCCACCTATCACCTCGCCAACTGCGCCGACGATGCCGACCTCCGCATCACCCACGTCATCCGCGGCCAGGAGCACCTTTCCAATGCGTTCAAACACAAACTGATCTTCGAGGCTGCCGGCTCCGAGACGCCGACCTTCGCCCACCTGCCTCTGCTCATGGCGCCCGACGGGATGAAGCTTTCCAAGCGCGTCCACGGACCCGTCGTATCGGTCACCACCTACCGCGACGCCGGCTTCCTTCCCCAGGCCTTCCTCAATTTCCTCTGCCTCCTCGGCTGGTCCCCCAAGAACGATCGCGAAAAGCTCTCCCGCGACGAAATCGTCGACCTCTTCACCCTCGAAGGCATCAACCGCGCCAACGCCGTCGTCAACTTCACCGAGGAAGAACCCTTCGACCCCAAAGCCCTCTGGCTTAACGCCGAACACATCCGCTCCCTCCCACCCGACGAATTAGCCCGCGAACTCGTGCCTTTTGTGCCCAGTAGGACAGGCCTCCCGGCCTGTCCCCCTCGACAAGATCACTCCCCTCATCCAGGAGCGCATGAAACTCCTGCGCGACGTTCAAACCGTCGCCGATTTCTTCTTCACCGAACAACTGCCCCCGTACGACAGCGCCGAACTCATCCCCAAAAAAGGCGACGCCGCCATGGCCAAGTCCGTCCTGCAGAAAGCGCGCGTAGTGCTCGCCACCGCCGACTTCACCCACGATGGGCTCGAAGCCGCCCTCCGCGCCGCCAGCGTAGAATTGGGCATCAAGGCCGGGCAGATGTTCGAGCCCGTTCGCGTCGCCGTCTGCGGCCGCAAAACCGCGCCCCCGCTCTTCGGCACACTCGAAGTCCTCGGCCGCGAGACCTGCATCGCCCGCATCGGCCAGGCAATCGAAAAGCTATAGGAACACTATGAACACGTCAATCCCCGAGCCGGCGACCGGCCCTTCTAATTTCGTTCGCGATATCGTGCTCGACGACCTGAAGACCAACAAGTATCAGGGACGCGTGCACACGCGCTTCCCGCCGGAACCCAACGGCTATCTGCACATCGGCCACGCCAAATCGATCTGCCTCAATTTCGGCATGGCTGCCGAGTTCGGCGGCAAAACCAACCTCCGCTTCGACGACACCAATCCCGAAAAGGAAGAGACCGAATACGTCGAGTCCATCATCGACAACGTCCACTGGCTCGGCTTCGATTGGGAAGGCCGCCTCTTCTATGCCTCCGATTACTTCGATCAGCTGTACGATTGGGCCGTCCAGCTCATCAAAGCCGGCAAGGCCTACGTCTGCGACCTGACCGCCGAGCAGATCCGCGAGTATCGCGGCACGCCTCACCGAGCCCGGCAAAGAAAGCCCCTACCGCAATCGCACCGTCGAAGAAAATCTCGACCTCTTCGCCCGCATGAAGGCCGGCGAGTTCCCCGACGGCAGCCGCACCCTCCGCGCCAAAATCGACATGGCGTCGCCCAATTTCAACCTGCGCGATCCCATCATGTACCGCATCCTGCACGCCGAACATCACCGCACCGGCAACGAATGGTGCATCTATCCCATGTACGACTACGCCCACGGGCAGAGCGATTCCATCGAAGGCATCACCCACTCCATCTGCACCCTGGAATTCGAAGATCACCGCCCGCTCTACGATTGGTACATCGAGGCCCTCGGCATCTATCATCCGCAGCAGATCGAATTCGACCGCCTCAACCTCACCTACACCCTGCTCAGCAAGCGCAAGCTCCTCGCCCTCGTGCAGGAAGGCCGCGTGAGCGGCTGGGACGATCCGCGCATGCCCACGCTCTCCGGCATCCGGCGCCGCGGCTACACGCCCGAAGCCATGCGCAACTTCTGCGCCTCCATCGGCCTCTCCAAGACCAACGGCACCATCGAACTCAGCCGCCTGGAATACTTCGTCCGCGAAGACCTCAACAAACGCGCGCCCCGCGTCATGGCCGTCCTGCGCCCGCTCAAGGTGGTCATCGACAACTATCCCGAAGACCAGACCGAAGAGATGGACGCCGTCAACAATCCCGAAGACGCCGCCGCCGGCACGCGCAAAGTGCCCTTCTCCAAGGTGCTCTACATCGAGCAGGAGGATTTCCGCGAAGATCCGCCCAAGGAATTCTTCCGCCTCTCTCCCGGCCGCGAAGTGCGCCTGCGCTACGCCTATTTCATCAAGTGCACCGGCGTGGTCAAGAACGAGCAGCGGCGAAATCACCGAAGTGCATTGCACCTACGATCCCGCCACCCACGGCGGCAATGCGCCGGATGGCCGCAAGGTCAAGGCCACCATCCACTGGGTCTCCGCCGCGCAAGCCGTTTCCGGCGAGGTCCGCCTCTACGAAAATCTCTTCGTGAAAGAAGATCCCAACCAGGTCGCCGAAGGCCAGGATTTCACCGCCAACCTCAATCCGAAATCCCTGGAAATCCTCACCGGCTGCAAGCTGGAACCCTCTCTCGCCGACGCCGCCCCCGGCGAACGCTACCAGTTCGAGCGCCTCGGATACTTCTGCGTCGATCCCGATTCCACCCCCGGAAAGCCGGTCTTCAACCGCACCGTGACGCTCAAAGACACCTTGGCCAAAATCGAAAAACGGGGCAAACAGCCGAAATGATCATCCTCGGAATCGGTGGACTTCTCGGCGATGCCGCCGCCGCAGTACTCAAGGACGGCGAACTCGCTGCCGCCGTCGAAGAGTCGAAACTCGTCCGGCGCCGCACCCATTGGGGCGGCCTCGATGAAATGCCGGAGCACGCCATCGCCGCCTGCCTCCAACTCGCCGGCGCGCAGCCGGAACAGGTCGATGCCGTCGCCGTCGTCCGTCCCATTCCGGACTCGGACTTTCATCTCAAACTGCGCGCCCGCTTTCCCAACAGCCGGATCATCGTCGTCGAGCACCACCTCGCCCACGCCGCGTCGGCCTATTACCCTTCACCCTTCGAAGAGGCCACCGTCCTTACCCTCGATCGCGGCGGCGATTTCCGCTGCGGCTCGCGCTGGCACGCACGCGGCGCGCAAATGTCGCTGGAGCACGAACAGTACTCGCCCGATTCCATCGGCGATCTCTACGGCCGCGTCTGTCAGCTTCTCGGCTATGGAAGCCAGCGTCGACGAGCACAAAGTGCAATGGCGCTCCGTCAACGGCGATGGCCGCCTCAAAAACCTGTTCCTCGAAATTCTCAACGTCAACGAAGCCGGCCCCCGTCTCGATCGCAGCTTCTTCACCACCGAACGCTTAACTCACGGCGGCTTTGGCGCCCGCTTCTTCGAACGCCTCGGCCTCGCCGATGGAGCCGCCATTCCCGAAGATCTCCGCGCGGATATCGCCGCCGGCCTGCAGCACGCCGTCGAAGAGGCCGTCATCCGCATGGCGGGCAAAGGCGAAAATCTCTGTCTCGCCGGCGGACTCGGCTTGAACGCGCTTCTCGTCTCCGCCCTGGAAAATCGCTCCGGCTTCAAGAATGTGTTCGTGCAGCCGGTGGCCGGCAACGCGGGCACGGCCGTCGGTGCGGTGCTCGAAGCCTGGCACAGCGTCTATCATCAGACCCGGCGCGTCGCCATGAACACCTTAAGTCTCGGCCCCGGCTACGCCGCCCCGGAAATCAAACACGTGCTCGAGAATTGCAAACTGCGCTTCCACTACCTCGTCACCACCGACGAAGTCATCGATAGCGCCGTCGCTCAGCTCAACGACAACAAGATCGTCGCCTGGATGCAGGGCCGCATGGAGTTCGGTTCCCGCGCGCTCGGCAACCGCAGCATTCTCGCATCCCCGCTCAACCCTTATTCCACCGAGAACCTCAACATCTTCATCAAGCACCGCGAACCCTTCCGCAAGTTCGCCGCCTCGGTCCCCGCGGAGCTCAGCTCCGAATATTTCGAAGTCGGTCCCAACGCGCGCTACCTCGCCACCGTGGGCCGCGTGAAGCCCGCGCATCGCGAACCCTTCGCCGCCGCCACTCTGGCCGGCGACCTGGTCCGCGTCCACACCGTCGATCGCGACGAAAATCCCCTGTACTGGAAGCTCCTGCACGCCGCCGGCAAAGCCACCGGCCTCCCCGTGCTCTACAACACCAGCTTCAACCTCTTCGGTGAGCCGCTGGTCTGCACCCCGAGAGACGCCGTCCGCAGCTTCTACTCTTCCGGAATCGAGTCCATGTTCGTAGGCAACTTTTTCTTACAGAAGTAAGACAGGCCTCCTGGCCTGTCTCTTTCCTATCTGCCCCGCGCTCGACGCCGCCGGCGCATCCGCCGCCTTCAAATACTTGGCGTACCAGGCCAGATAGCGTTCCATCCGATCCTTCTGATAGCTAGGACGAGTAATTCCGTGGAACTGTCCCGGATAAACCACTAACTGCGTCGGAATACCCAAACTCCGCAGCGCCTGGTACATCTGCTCGCCGCCCACCAGCGGAACATTGAAATCCTTCTCCCCACCGAGAAACAAAGTAGGAGTCTTAATCTGATCGGCATGCAAAAACGGATACGAAATTCGAATCCACGGATCCAGCCCGACCTTCCACGGCGGCCCGATCTCTTCGTCGTACTGCATGATGTATTGATCCACGCCGTACAAACCCAGCGGAAACGCCGTGCCCGCGCCGCTCGTCGCCGCCTTGAAGCGCTGATCCTTCGCGATGATCGCATCCGTCAGAATCCCGCCGTAGCTCCAGCCGCCCACGCCCAACCGTTCCGGATCCGCCAGTCCGATCGCCAGCACGTGATCCACCGCCGCCTGCAAATCGAGCACTTCCTTATTGCCCCAATCGGCCGAGATCGCAACCTGATATTTCTCGCCGCGCCCCGAACTTCCGCGATAGTTCACCGCCACCACAACGTAACCGTTAGCGGCGAAAAGCTGCCGTTCGAAATTGAAGGCATGCGCGTCCTGCCCGTTCGGTCCGCCATGAATTCGCAAAAGCGTCGGATACTTCTTTCCTGCCACATAATCCGGCGGCTTCACAATCAACCCGTGAACCTCATTCCCGTCCTTCGCCTTGCAACTGAACTCTTCCGTCGCGCCGAGTTTCAATTCGCCGAACAGAGCGTCGTTGTGGTGCGTCAGCACCCGCAGCTCGTTGTTCTCGAGCGCATGAATCTCGCCGGACATCCTGTCGTTCGAAGCCAGAACCGCCAGGCGGCCGTCCCGCCCCTGATCGAGCGCGTTGATCACCACCGGACCGCGCAACAGTCGCTGCACCTCGCCGCCATTCGCCGGAACGCGCGCCGGATATTCGGCAGCATCGTCGGACACCAGAAACAGAATCGCTGTCCCGTCTCTCGTAAAACGAGGCGCCGAAGCGGCCCGATCGAGTTTGTCCGCCAGAATCTTCGGCTCCCCTCCGGCCACGCCGACCACCGCAAGCCGGCTCATGTTGTATGCGCTCAACTTCGCACCCGACGTTTGCAAATACGCCAATCGCGAGCCGTCCGGACTCCAATCCGGACGTCCTCGTCCCGCCGAACCGCGCTGCCCGTCATAATGCGTGATCTCGCGCGGCGCCGCCCCGGCGCGAGCTTCCATCACGAAAAGGTTGTTCGTGTTGTACCGCTCCGCATCCTTACCCGAACGCCCCAGAAACGCAATCGACTTGCCGTCCGGAGACCACGAAGGCGACGACGCCTCGAGCGATGCTTCCGTCAGGGCCTCTGCCTTCTTGCTCTCCACATCGAACAGATAAAGCCGCGCCGCCGGCTGCGTCAGGTAGCCTTGTATGTCCTGCTTGAATTTGTAGCGGTCGATCACGATCGGCTTCGGCGCCTTGGCGCCCGGTCCCGCTGCCCCGCCCCCGGGGCGTTCGTCATCCGCCGCATCGCTCGGGTCGCGATCCGCCATCACCAGCAGCAGCTTCTTGCCGTCGGGCGACCATTCGTACGAACTCAGCCGGCCCTTCACATCCGTGAACTGCTGCGCCTCGCCGCCATTGCGGTCCAACAGCCAGACCTGGTTGCCCTTCGCCTTGCCCGGACGGCTCGACAGAAACGACAGCCATCGCCCGTCGGGACTCCAGCGCGGCGCGCTCTCGCTTTCCGTGCTGGTCGTCATGCGCAATTGCTGCTTGCCGTCCCAGCTCGCGATCCAAACGTCGGTGTCGCTCTTATCGGCCGCGGCATCCACCGAATTTACGGTGTACGCGACCCACTTTCCGTCGGGCGAGATTTGCGCATCCCGCACGTCGTGAAAGCGGTGCATGTCGTCGATCTTCAGCGCGCGCCGGGCGGGCTGTGCAATCAAGAGCGATGCCGCGGAAAACGCCGCGGCGAGGCAGGAAATCTTAATGCGGGTCATGGAAACTCCGAGTCTAACAAAGAAGAAGGGGGCGAGCTCGCAAGCCCGCCCCCTCGGTTTGCACAATTGAGCTTAGAACGTGAACCGCAGCGCGAACTCCATCTGGCGCGGAGCCCCGAGCTGGGCGCTCAAGCGGCCGAAAGTGGAGGTCGTCGTCAGGCTGACGCTCGCCGAATTCGGGTCGAAGCGGACGCTGTTGGTGAGATTGTAAGCCTCCCAACGGAACGACAACTTCTGCTTTTCGGACCACGGCATCGAGAAGCTCTTGGAAAGCGCGCTGTCGATATCGAAGAAGCCGTCGCCGCGCAGCGTATTGCGGCTGCCCGTCTGGCCGGCCAGCGCCTCCTGGAAACCGGACAGCGCGGCCTTCGGATCGAGCCACAGATTCGGTCCGCCGCCGGCCGCCGGTGTATTGTGAGAGCTCACCGTCGCAGGAACCGGTTGGCCGTTCGGCACGGCGAACGAACTCAGTTCCCAGTTGGTGGCCCAGCGCGAGCCGTCGCCGATGCTGAATGGCAGGCCCGAAGTCTGCCGGTAAGTGCCGGCAATCTGCCAGCCGCCCACGAAAGCGTCCAGCACGCGATTCATGCCATGACCGAATTTCGCGCCCCGGCCAAATGGCAATTGCCAGACCAGGAAGGCGTTCACGGAGTGACGCACATCGAACCGCGACACGCCGCGCAGCTGGCTCGGATCCCACGAGTTGATCATGAAGTCCGAACTGAAGTTGGCGGAATTCTCCGAACGCGAAGCCAGATCGATCGATTTGGCGAACGTGTAGTTGAGATCGAACTGTATGCCGTCGGAGAAGCGTCTGCGAACCGTCCACTGCATCGAGTGGTAGGCGCCGGAACCGAGCGAACTCCACGCCGAGAGCGCCGAGAATTGCGGGCTCCACATCGCGTTGGGACCCAGAATGCCGCAACCGAGCTTGGTAATTTTGCCCGCCGCGCTGAACGTCGAGCCGCTGGTGCCGCATGCCTGGATGTTATCCATATCGTTCAGCACGTTCGTGAAGTCACCGGGATTGCTGCGCTCCAGATAATCTTTGGCAACGGCCTGCGTTGCGGTAAATCCGCCGCCCGCAGCCGTGGACCAGAGGTTTTCGAAGAACGGAATCTTCGGCAGATTGGCCACCGAGACGCCCGAGAAATCGAGCTGCGTGGCCAAGTTGCGACATCGCCTGGAAGTAAGTCTGGCCACTCTTGGGGTCGCGCAGGTTGGTCGGCATCGCCAGATCACGCTGCATCAGAGAGTGCCGCGAGAGACGTCCCACGTAAGAACCCTGCACGAAGAATCCGTGCCCGAATTCGCGCCCGATGCTGAAGTTGAGAGCTCATCGAGTAGGGCGCCTTCAGGTTGTCGTCGATCGAATTGGTGATGGCGAAAATGTTCGGATACGTCGCCGGGAACCCGCCCTTTGGAGCCGGCGGCAAAAGCTGTGCCGGCAAATGTGTTGAAGCCCGTGAAGCGCGGCACCTGCGTGGAGTCGTAGAACGTTCGCCGCGGTGGAAAGCGTGGTGGCCAGACCGAACGCGGTGGCATTGATCGTGGCAGCCAGCGGCTGCCCGATCTCGTCGTAGTACATGCCGAATCCGGCGCGGATGGAACTCTTACCGGGCCCGCCGAACAGGAATCGCCTGATCCCGCTGCTCGCCGTCCGGCGAGTAGGCGAACGATACGCGCGGCTGCCGGTTCTTGTGATAAGGATAGAGCGGCGGCCCTGGTCGGCCAGCATGTAAGAGATCGCGGCCGGCGCCCTGCGATGGACTGGCCCTGGTCGGCCAACACCGCCGCGCTTGTTGAACCAGTCGCCAATGGGAATGGTCGGTGGAGATCTGCTGGCCGTTGACTTCGTGCACCGGCGGCATGAGTCGAGAGCGAGACCAAGGTCACGGTGAAATTGCGCTTGATCCTCCACGAATCCTGCGCATACATTTCGCCTTCGCGGTTGGCGAAGTTGCGGTATACCGGCGCGCCACGGGCAGCGCCGTGCCGTTCACCAGGTAGTTGTAATTGCCGGTGACCGAAGTGACCAGGCCGAGCAGCGCGGCCATGGCGTATTGATAGCTGGTGCGGTCGCCCGACAGAGATGCCCAGCGAGGCGGGAGTAATATCGGCGCCGCTGCCGTTCAGTACGCGAAGCATTGGTGATGCCCGTGTTATAGCAGTGGCTGTAAGTTACCGGACTGGTTGGAGACCAAACGAACCTGGCCGCCGAAACGCAGATCGTGCGCGCCCTTGCTCCAGGCAAGGTCCTCGGAGAAGTTGTGCACCGGGATGATGCGCGAGGTTCCCGTGCTGGTTCCGTTGATCGGTATCGAAACCGCGGAAGCTACGTGTAGCCGGCGGAGAGAATGCCGGTGGTTTCGCCGCCTGCGCGGGTGTAGTCCGTAGTGCAGCGTACTGACCATGCAGGGCGTCAGACACGCTGGTCCAGCCGATGGCCTGGCCTTTGTTATTGGCCAGCGTCACCGAGTTGGGCTGCTGCCCTGGAAACTGCGGCGTGCCGTTGCGGCTGTCGTTTTGCAGAATGCCGCGCCAGAAGAGACGGTTCTTGCCGCTGCTGTCCACGTTGTAGTCCAACTTCGCGATGTAGGTATTCTGGTCCGCGTGCACCGGCGCGTTGAACGTGTATCCGATGGTGTTCAACAGTGTCGCCGATCGAAGTGTTGTTGCCCATTGGGATACTGCTTCATGATGTTCAACGCGGCGGGATTGACGCCGATGCCCATGGGATCGATGCGCTTGAATCTGGTCGGGTCTACCTGCATGAGCTGGCCGGCCGTGGTGCGGAACTTGCACGATTCCCTGCTTCAGGCTTTCGGTGGGCACGGTGCGGTTCACGACGGTGGCGCTGGCGTCGCGCCGGCCTTCGTAGTTGGCGAAGAAGAACGCCTGGTTCTTTTTGATGGGTCCGCCGACCGCCGCGCCGAAGATATTGATGTTGAGGCGGCGCGACGGAACGCCCGAGCGATTGCTGAAGAAATCGTTGGCGGCGGTCTCCGTGCCGCGGCGGTATTCGTAGAGCGAGCCATGCAGCTCGTTGGTGCCGGAGTGCGTCACCAGCGTGATATCGGCGCCGGAAGCGCGGCCCTTGCTGGCATCGCCGTTGGATGTGGTGCTGCGGAACTCCTCCACCGAATCGGGCGTGACGCGAAGCACGCTGGTGAATGCGGCGCGCGTGCTCTGATCGTTTACATCCACGCCGTCCAGCGTGATGTTGCCCTGGTCGCTCCGGCCGCCGTTGACAGAGCCGTTGCGGTCGTCGATGCCGGTTGGGTTGTTGTTGCTGACCTGGCTATTGTTGGTGCCGAAGTTCGTGACGCCCGGCTGGAATTGAAGCAGGTTCGCGACGTTGCGCGCGAACGAAGGCAGTTCCACGATCGTCTGTTGAACAATCGCATTGCCGAGCGAAGCATCCTGCGTATTGATCTGCGCCGCATAAGCCTCCACCGCCACGGTCGTGGAAGTAGAGCCCAGTTTTTCGAAGACGACAGCGACGGTCGCTGGCTGGTTAACGAAGAGCCGGACGGCATTTACAGTTGTGTCCGCGAAGCCCGCCGCTTTGGCCGTCAGCTTATAAGTGCCGGGCGGCAGCGCATCCATCGTGTAGCGCCCCTGGGAATCGGACTTGTCTTCGCGCTGCAGACCCGTTTCGGTGTTGACAACTGTAACCACGGCGTTGGGAATGACCGCGCCGCTCGGGTCCGAAACCGTTCCCGAAAGGGAAGCAGTCTGTCCGAACAATCCCGCGGTCAACCCAATGCCGAGCATGAGTATCCCTACCAGATTTTTCATTTGTAACCTCTCCGTTTGTGTCCAACTAACCCGAGTTCCGTCCGGATCAGGTAAACGCTTACGTGTTTACCTCAATTCGGATTTGAACGTTTGGGCTAGTATACATCGGTTTGAGGACACGTCCAGCAAAAGAAATTTCGATCGGAGCGATTGGAAAAACGATGTAGCAGAACTCAACTTTTGGCGATCGCACTCAATTGCGCGTTCAGCACGCGGGTCAGGTCATCCGGCGCCAGAATCATCTGGCAGCCGCGTATGCCGGCGCTCACCGAGATCACATCCCACAGAATCGCAGTCTCGTCCAGGTAAAACGGGTAAGGTTTCCTGGTACCGATCGGAGAGACGCCGCCGCGAATGTAGCCCGTCAGTCCCAGTACTTCTTTTACGGCGACCAGCTCGACTTTCTTGTTTCCGCTGGAAGCCGCCAGCGCTTTCAGATCGAGCTCCGCATTTGCCGGAATGCATCCGATCAGGACTCCCGTACGATCGCCGCGCGCCACCAGCGTTTTGAAGACCTGCTCCGGCGGCATGCCGATCTTTTCCGCCACGCGCGGCGCGCTCAGGTCGTCCTCGTCGACGTCGTATTCGCGCAGTTCGTAGTGAATGCCGGCAGCATCCAGAATTCGCGCCGCGTTCGTCTTGGCAGCCATCGGCTCTATTGTAAGGAGCTGTGCGCCGTCAGATGGACTGACGTCGTTTTGATCACGGCGCAAACGCTCTCGCCCTCACCGAGCGACAGTTCCGCGGCGGATTGCGCCGTGACCATTGCCACCAGCGGAAAACCGCAATCGAGTTCCACGCGCGCCAGTGCGCCTTCCGGAGTCACCGAGCGCACTCGCCCCGCCAGCCGGTTGCGCGCGCTCGATACCTGCCCGGCGTCGCGCGTGATGGCGACGTCCTCGGCGCGAATGCACGCGAAGACCGGTCCGGACTCGCCGGAGTCGACGCATTGAATCCGCATGGCTGCCCACCTGCAGAGATCAGCAGGCCCGATTCGCGGCCCGCGATTTCAGCGGCCAGGACATTTTCCACGCCCACCGATTCGGCAACCTGCCGATCCGCCGGCCGCCGGAACACCTCTTGAACGGGCCCGGTCTGACGGATCCGGCCATCCACAATCACGGCCATCCAATCGCCGAGCGCGACGGCTTCCATGCGGTCGTGCGTGACGACGATGCTCGGGACTCCGCCGGCGAGCAGCATCCGCCGTAGTTCGATACGCGTGCGTGCGCGGGTCGGCGCGTCCAGCGCGGAGAGTGGTTCGTCCAGCAGCAACAGCGCCGGTTCGGCAGCCAGCGCGCGCGCCAGAGCGACGCGCTGCTGCTCGCCGCCGGAGAGCGTGCGAGGTTTGTTCGGGGCAAAGTCGGCAAGTCCGAAGGTGTCGAGCAGTTTGCGGGCGGTCTGCGGGGACGCGGCGTAAGCGATGTTCTCCGGCACGCTGAGATGCGGGAAGAGCGCGTAGTCCTGAAACAGGAATCCGGCGCGGCGCTGCTGCGGCGGCAGATGAATGCCGCGCGCGGAGTCGAACCAGATGCGATCGCGAAACACGATGGAACCGGCGTCCGGCCGTTCCAGTCCGGCGAGCATGCGCAGCAAAGTAGTCTTACCGGAGCCCGAAGGACCGAACAGCACGGTCACCGGCATCTGGTCGAGCGGAATCCGCAGGTCCGCATCCAGCTCGAAACCCCTCGACAGGCGCTTGCGGCACCGGCAAATCAGTTGATCGGCCATACCGCCCAGATGCGCCGCTTCGAGCGCGTAGGTGATTGCGAGCACGGCGAAGGAGACGCAAAGGAGAAACAGCGAGGTCGCCGAGGCGGCGGCGTAATCGAGCGCCTGTACGGAATCGTAAATGGAAATCGAAACCGTGCGCGTGACGCCGGCGATGTTTCCGCCCACCATCAGCACGACGCCAAACTCGCCCAACGTGTGGGCGAAACTGAGTATCGCTCCGGTGGCGATGCCCGCGCAGGGAGAGCGGCACGATCACGCGCCGGAAAGTAACGGCGCGCGACACGCCCAGACACCAGGAAGCCTCCAGGAGTTTGCGGTCCACGCCGGCGAAGGCGGCGGCCACCGGTTGGACGGTAAACGGAAAGCTGTAGAGCACGCTGGCGAGCAGAAGTCCCTGGAACGAGAACGGAAGCATGCCACCCGTGAGCTTGGAATAGAGCGCGCCCAGCGGGCTGCGCGGACCGATGGCCAGCAGCACGTAAAATCCCAAAACGGTGGGCGGCAGCACCAGCGGCAGCGCCACCAGCGCCTCGGCCAGAAACTTCCAGCGTCGCGGAGAAAACGTGAGCCAGTAGGCGACAGGCAGACCGAGAACCAGCAGAATCGCCGTGGTCGAAAAGGCGAGCCGTACGCTGAGCCAGATTGCCTGCCAGTCCATATCACTCCGCCGGTACGAAGAAACCGTATTGTTTCAGAATGCGGCGTCCGTCCGCCGGAGAGGAGGAAATCGCGGAAATCGTGGGCGGCCATGGAATCCTTCAGAATGATGCCGCCTTGTTCCATCCGCGGATACTGATCGGCGGGAATTTCCCAGTAGCGGCCACGGGCACGGACCGGAGGGGCGAGCGCCAGCGATAGGGCGACGATTCCGGCATCCGCCGCGCCGCTCTCTACGAACTGGAGCGTCTGCGAGATATTCTCACCGAGCACGAGCTTCGGCTGCAGGCCCTGGTAGAGTCCCATCGATTGCAACGCAGCCTGAGCGGCGCGGCCGTAAGGCGCGTGCTGCGGGTTGGCGATCGCCAGATGCTTCAGCGACGGATCGCGCAGCGCCGTCGCCGGGTCGAGGAGAGAAGCGACGGGCACCCAGACGACGAGGCGGCCCACTGCGTAAGTGAAGACCGGAGTCCCGCTCCAAATCCCGCGGCAGCCAGTTTGCGCGGGTATTCGACATCGGCGGAGAGGAAAATGTCGAAGGGCGCCCGATTGCCGATCTGCGCGAAGAAATTGCCGGACGAACCGTAAGCGACGTCCAATTGGACTGCGGGGTGAGCGGCGCGGAACTTGGCGGCGATGTCCTGCATGGCGAAATTCAGGTCGGCGGCGGCGGCGATGCTCAGCTTTTGGGGGTGCGGCGGCGCACCGCAAGAAAGACATATGACGGCCAGTACCAGTAGAGCACGAGCCTCGACCTTTGGCCCGGAACGGCAGCCAATAAAGGACGTTATCATTCTTAAAAGACGGTACCACGGTTGCGTCACGGCACGGCAAGCCCGCAATGGCAGCCGCCGTGTTAAGATGAAAGTTCCATTCACATCCTGAGGTTTTCGTGTCGAGAATTACGCGTAAGGAATTAAAAACCGATAAGTTCGCCCTGGAAGTCGAACATGGCATCTCGTTCTTTGAGGAACACAAGAACGAGGCCGTCAAGTACGGCGGAATTGCCGCCGCGGTGATCGTGCTGATTGTCGGCTACACCATCTATCAGCGGAGCCAGCACAGCAACCGGGAGCAGGCCTTGGCCGCGCCATCCAGGTTCAGGAAGCGCCCGTCGGCCAGGCCGGCAACGGCGCCCTGTCCTTCCCCACCCAGGAGGCGAAGGATCAGGAATCGATCCGCGTCTTTACCGACTTGCAGACCAAGTACTCCGGGCAGCGCCGAGGGGGAGATCGCTCAGTATTATCTGGGCTGCGATCCAGGCCGATCAGGGCAAGCTGGCCGAAGCCGAGAAGCTCTTTCAGGAAGTGGCGCAGAAGGGCGACGAGAAATACGCGTCGCTCGCCAAGCTCTCCCTGGCGCAGATCTACTTTGCCGACGGCCGCGCGGACCAGGGCGAAAAGATGCTGCGCGATCTGATCGCCCATCCGACGATTTTCGTCTCCGCGGACCAGGCCACCATCTCGCTGGCCCGGCTGCTCGCGCCGAAGAAGCCCGCCGAGGCGCGCAAGCTGCTGGATCCGTTGCGCACCCGGCCAGGCAGCGTCGGGCAGGTGGCGCTTACCATGCTGGCCGAAACTGCCGTCCCAGTAGCCGCGTCTCCGGCATGCTGGCGCGGCTGCGATTTCCGGTGGAGCGAAGCCGGGGGCGGCGATATCCCGAACCCGCGCATCCGTACCGCAACGCCTTCCAGCGCGACCGCGACCGCGTGATTCATTCCCGTGCCTTCCGCCGGCTGGAAGCCAAGACGCAGGTTTTCACGCCCGGCCTCTCCGACCACTTCCGCAACCGCCTGACCCACACCATCGAAGTCGCGCAGATCGCGCGCACGCTGGCCAACGTCCTGCAGCTGGACGAGGATCTGACCGAAGCGCTGGCGCTGGCCCACGATATCGGCCATCCGCCGTTCGCCCATGCCGGCGAGGAGGCGCTGGACGGCGAAATGCAGCGCTTCGGCGACCGGTTCGACCACAACCTGCACGCCCTGCGCATCGTCGAAAGCTTCGAGCAGCGCTACGCCCGTTTTCCGGGGCTGAATCTGACCTTCGAGGTCCGCGAAGGGATCGTCAAACATTCGCGCGATTTCGGCGCCGGCGAGAGCCGCCGAACTGGACGCCTACCTGCCCGGACTGCGCCCGCCGCTGGAAGCGCAATTGATCGACCTGGCCGACGAGGTGGCGTACAACACGGCCGACCTGGACGATGCCTGGTCCGCCGGCCTGATCGCGGCCGAAGACGTGGCCGAAGCCGTGCCCCAATACCGCGAGATCCACGAGAGCGGTGGAGACGCAGTTCCCCGGCGCCACCGAGCGCGAGCGTTTCCACGAGGCGCTGCGCCAGCTGATCGACTTGCTGGTGTCCGGCCTGATCGAAGGCACGGTTGCCGCCGCGGCGGCCAGCGGTGTCGCGGATTTCGAGGAAGTGAGGCGCATTCCCGGTGCGGCTGGTCCAATTCAGCGCCGAGACGGGCGAAACCAGCCGCGCGCTCAAGCGCTTCCTGTTCACACCGAGTTTACGCTTCCGATGCTGTGAGCGGAGACCGGCTGCTCTCCATGGAACGCATCGCCGAGTTGTTCCGCTTCTTCCTGGCGAATCCCGACCGCCTGCCCCAGCCTTATGCCCAGCAGGCGCTCGACGAACCCGCGCATCGCGTGGTGTGCGACTACATCGCCGGCATGACGGACGGGTTCTTCCATCGCACCTACGAGCAGATGCTAGGTGCAACAGTTAGTCCTCCGCTTTCGTGAAGTTGGTGAGTTCCGCCTCCCGCACGCCGTAGAATTTCATGATTTGCCGGCAGATCTCGCGTCCCAGGCGTTCGGGCTGCTCGTCCCGGTCGTGCTCGACTTCGACTTTGAAGAATAGATTGGTCCGGATCATCCTGCTTCTATACTAAGGAAATGGCGTGCGCAATTTGTCACACCCGCCGTCCGCGCCGGTTCTGTCCGGGCGTGCACGGCGATATTTGTTCCATCTGTTGCGGCACCGAACGCGAGGTTACGGTAGACTGCCCGCTCGATTGCGAGTTCCTCCGGGAGGCACGCCGGCACGAGAAGGCGCCGGCGCCGACGGGCGCCGAATTTCCCAACCGGGACATCCAGGTCTCCGAAAAGCTGTTGCGGGACCACGAGCCGCTGCTCATCTTCCTCTCCGACATCTATCTTCCAAACGGCCATGCAGGTACCCGGCGTGGTCGATCGCGACGTCGCGGAGGCGCTGGATGGCCTGATTCGTACGTACCGCACCTTGCAGAGCGGCGTCTATTACGAGAGCCGGCCCGGCTAATCCTGCTGGCCGGCCGCGATCTTCGGCGCGCTTCAGAGAGGGCTCGACGAATACCGGAGCAGCGAGCAGCGAGGAACTCGGCATGACGAAGACGCGCGATGCCGACGTGCTTGGCCTGCTGGTTTTTCTTCAGCATTTTGCCCTCTATCAGGACAACGGCCGCCGCCGCGGACGCGCGTTTCTGGAGGCGCTGCGCGAGTTTCATCCGCCGGCACCGGAAGCTTCCGCGTCTTCGTCTTCCGTGATTCTGCGCTGATGCGGCGTGGGGCGCACCAGTTCCACCAGGCAGGCGCGCTTCTTGCCGGTGCTGACCACCTGCCCGGTGAATTTGTGGGCGCCGTTGACGGTAAGCTCGATCGGCCGGTCCACCGGAAAATCGAAAGTCAGCAGGTTGCCTTCGCGCAGTGCCAGCAGGTCGCGCACGGCCAGCGTGGGCCCTTCCATGCGGGCCTCCAGGCGCAGCGAAGCCTGGCGAAGGACGCGCAGCACGCGGCGCTGCTCCGCTTCGCTGGCATGCGTCTTGCGCACCGACCATTGCTGGTCGAACTTCTGGCGCATCATCTTGATGACGATCGAGGGCATGGCGATGTTCATCATCCCCACGGCCTCCCCGATGCGCACCTCAATGCCGATGGAAACCACGGCTTCGTTGGGGGCCATCAGATGCAGCAATTGCGGCTCGGTCTCCATGCTCTCGATGGTGAAATCGACGTTGGTGACGGCTTTCCAGGCTTCGCGCAGATCCTGCAGAATGATGCGGAACAGGCCGTCCAACAGACGCTGCTCGATCTCGGTAATGTCGCGCTGGATGGTCGCCGAGCTCTTGCCGGTGCCGCCCAGCAGCATCTCCAGGATGGGAAACACCAGGCTGGGATTGAGTTCCAGCACGCCGTTGCCATCGTAAGGGCTGAGGCCGAGAGACACGATGCAGGTGGGCGAAGGCAGGCCGTCCAGGAATTCCGCGTATGACAACTGCTCCACGCTCACCAGGTTGACCGTCAGATAGGAGCGCAGATACGCGGAGAGGCTCGAAACCAGGTTGCGCACAAACGTATCGTGCAGCAGGTGGATGGCGCGCACCTGGGATTTCGGGATGCGGTCGGGCCGGCGAAAATCGAACTTTGACCGCGGGGGCTTCCCGCTTGCGGCCCTGCAGATTCTGAAATGCTGCGTCGATTTCCTGCTGCGATAGCTGTCGGCTCACTCTCCGGGCTCCTGCAACACTGATCGACGGTTCTCCAACAGGATCTTTAGCCGCCCATGGCGTGAACAACTGCCGGCGCACTTTCTTGCAGGTCTTCCTAATGAAAAACCGTTTCCCATCCGATGAATAGCTTTGTAAGGAGGCAAATGGATTCCGACATTTTGGTTGTAGATGATTCTGCTGCGATCCGCAAGATTCTGACACGCGTGCTCCGCCAGACCGGCATGGCGATTCAGACGATTCATGAGGCGGGCGACGGCCAGGAGGCGCTGGCCGTGATGGCGGAGCACCGGATCGATCTGGTCCTGAGCGACATCAACATGCCGAAGATGGACGGTCTGCAGTTGCTGGCGTCCCTGAAGGCCTCCGCCAATGGCACACATACCGGTGGTGATGATCACTACTGAAGGCGGCGAAACCAAGGTCGCCGAAGCCGTCAGGCTCGGGGCCGCCGGATATGTCCGCAAGCCGTTCACGGCCGATCAAATCAAGGAGAAGCTGGTGGGAATTCTGGAGCCGGCACTACCGTTATGAACCTTCACCAAACGATTGTCGAATCCCTGATCCGGTCGGCCGGCGACGTCTTCTCGACGATGCTGGGCAGCGAGCTGGCCAGCGGAGAAGTGACCATCGAGCCGACCTGCTGCCGAGCCCAACGACGGAGTCGTTTCATTCATTGGCATCGCCGGTAGCTGGGTCGGCACGGGTAGCTTGACGTGCTCACCGGCGGTGGCCTGCCGAATTTGCTCCGCCATGCTCATGACCGAAGCTCCCTCCGTAAATGAAGACGTGCTGGACGCGGTTGCCGAACTGACCAACATGATCATCGGCAGCGTGAAAACCGATCTGGAAAGCCAACTCGGGCCTCTCGGGCTGAGTATTCCGACCGTCGTGTTCGGGCGCAATTTCAGGACCCGGAGCGCGGGACGGCCGAGTGGATGCACGTCCGCTTTCAGTGGGACGACGATGAACTGCTGATCAAGATGTGCCTGGCGCCCAACGACAAGCCTCACGTTGTCCACCATGGGGCAAATCCCACATGCACGCTGGAAGTCTGAAATGCCTTCCCTGGAGCAATCTATGTCAACAACGATGACTGTGAACGAATCCGCCGCTACTTCCTCAGACGAGCGCGCCGGCAAATATCTCACTTTCCAACTCTCCAATGAAGAGTTCGGCATTCGCGTGCTGAAAGTGCGCGAGATCATGGGCCTTCAAGAGATCACTGCCGTGCCGCAGACGCCCGCCCATATCAAAGGCGTGATCAACCTGCGCGGCAAGGTCGTGCCGGTAATCGATCTGCGCCTCAAGTTCGGCCTGGCTGCGGCCGACTACACGCAACGCACCTGCATCATTGTTACCCAGGTCCAGGGCAGAGTCGGCGCAGTGCTGATGGGAATCGTAGTCGACGGCGTCTCCGAAGTGCTGAAGCTGGCGCGGCTCGGAAATCGAAGACACGCCCGATTTCGGCGAGGAGTACTCGGGCGGCTACCTGCTCGGTATGGCCAAGGTCAAGGGCAAGGTAAAGATCTTGCTGGATATCGAGCGGGTGCTGTCTACTCAGGACCTGCACAATTTAAATGCGATGCTGCACTAGCGCCGCATCACGAGGAATTGACCAAATGAAGAGAAGCACTCTGACTTTCGGTGCCAAGATCAACTGCACGTTCGCCGCGCTTGCGGCCGTGCTGGCCCTAACCGTCTGGTTCGGTTTTCACACTAACGGATCTCTGTCGGATTCACTCGACACAGCGACCGGAAAAACGCTCCGCAAGATCGAGCTGGCAGGGCAACTGAATGCTGCCGAATCGGATATGGCCGTCGGCCAGCGCGGCGCCGTCCTGTTCGCGTACGCTAAGGATCCAACCCAGGGCAATGTGGCCCGGCAATTGTTCCGCGAGAGTTCGGAGCGGTTCCGGAAGGCCCTTGGGGAGGTCGACCCGTTGCTCATCACCGAGGAAGGAAAGCAGATCACGTCGCGCATGGAAATGCGCTTTGGCCTGTGGCTTCCGGCCTTCTCTGAAGTCGAGCGACTGCTGGATACGGGCGACGTGGAGGCCGCTGCGAAATTACTAACCGACAAGATCAAACCGTACTATGTGGGTCTGGGGGAGGACGGCACGAAGCTGGTCGAGGTCAACAACCGGCTCATCCAGGAGGAACGGCAGGCGGCAACCGATCGTGTCGCATCCAGCCGGTGGATCATGTTTCTGCTGGTCGCCCTCGGAGTCGTGGTCACCGTCGTGGCCCTTTGGATTGTGCGGGACGCCAATGCGACGCTGCGCAGGTCGGCCACCGAACTCCTGGAAGGCTCACGCCAGGTGGCTGCCGCCGCCGGCCAGGTAGCGTCCGCCAGCCAATCGCTCGCGCAAGGAACATCGGAGCAGGCCGCCACACTCGAAGAGACGTCCTCATCCACCACCGAGATCACGGCGATCACCCGCCGCAACGCGGAGAATACGCGTGCGGTGTCGGGCCTCATGACGGAGACGGCCCAGCGAGTGGAAGACGCCAACCACAATCTGGAAGAGATGGTCCACTCCATGAAAGAAATCAACACCTCCAGCGAGAAGATCTCGAAGATCATTCGCGTGATCGACGAAATCGCCTTCCAGACCAATATCCTGGCGCTGAATGCCGCCGTGGAGGCTGCGCGGGCGGGCGAGGCCGGCATGGGTTTTGCCGTGGTCGCCGACGAAGTGCGCAATCTGGCGCATCGCAGCGCCCAGGCGGCCAAGGATACCGCCGCCCTGATCGAGGAATCGATTGCCAAATCCAACGAGGGCAACAAGAAGCTGCAACTGGTGGCCGGCTCGATCCAGCAGGTCACGGGCAGCGCCACGCAGGTGAAGGTGCTGGTGGACGAAGTCGATGTCGGCAGCCAGGAACAGTCGCGCGGCATCGAACAGATCGCCACGGCGGTGACGCAAATGGAGGCGGTGACTCAGCGAAGCGCCGCCAGCGCGGAGGAGAGCGCCGCGGCGAGCGAAGAACTGGCGGCACAGGCGCAGACCCTGTACGACATCGTCGAGACGGGTGCGCGCAACTGGTGGGCGGCAGCACTGAAGGTTCGACACGGGAGATCGCGCCGCGCCGACCGGCGCACCGTGGCGGCGCCTCGTCCCACTCGGCAGATCTCACTGCATTGGCGCGCTCCTTGCACAAGCCCGTACATCCGAGGATGGCGGCACCGGTGGCGGTGACAGCATCGTTACAGAGTCGCGATGCGTTTCCCCTGGATGATAGCGAGAACAACTTCTGAAGGGTCCCACTGTGAACCCGTCTGGCGAGTTGCGGCAACAAATCGAAGATATGGCGCTCCAACTGGTGGTAGGGGAGCCGGAGACCAGCCTGAACGCATCCGCCTGGGTGCCCGTGCTGGATGAGATCTCGGCGGCGGCAGTCGCAGAACATGCCGAATCGGTGGCCGGAGCCGCGGCATCCCTCGGGCTCGCGCTGCGGGCCCTGGCCGGAGTGTTCTACGGCGGACCCGCTCGCGGTCTCCACCGTGTTGCAGGAGGGCGTCGCGAGGCTTCAACAGCGCCCTCGATGGCGCCGGCACGGGAGACCGTTCCTTCGGGTAAGTCGCTGGCCTGGGATCCGGAACTGATGTCGGATTTCATCGTGGAAAGCCGGGAGCACCTGGTCCAGCATCGAGACGCAGGTGCTGACGCTGGAGCGCGAGCCCACCAATTGCGAAGCCCTGAACGCCGTATTCCGGGGCTTCCACACGATCAAAGGGCTGGCCGGCTTTCTGGAACTGTGGGAGGTCCAGAAACTGGCCCACGAAGTGGAAACCGTGCTCGACCGGGCGCGCAATTCCCAATGGACCATCAACCCCGCGGGCATCGATGTCATTCTGGAAAGCGCCGACTACTTGCGCCGCTGGCTGGCGCACATGGAGGCGGTGTCTCCACCATGAAGCCTCCGAGCCGCCGGCCATGCGGACGAGGCGCTGCTGTCACGGATCTCGCGGCTCGGCTCGGAACCGGGCGTAGCCGAATCCGCCGCGCTGGCGACTCTGGCGACAGCCGTGTCGCGAATCCGAGGCGACAGCAGTTGCAAACCCGCGTGTGGAGGGCCGCGCGGCCGGAGTGGCGACGGCGTAGCCGAACCGCGGCCGGTCCTGCAGCCGTCGAACCCGGCTGCCGGCAGCCGGCGCCAGGAGACCATGGCGGTCAAGGTCGACACCGCCAAGCTGGACTACCTGGTCGATATGGCCGGCGAAATGGTGATCGCCGAGTCGCTGGTGCGGCACGATCAGGAGCTGGCAGCGCTCAAGAACCCGCTGCTGCAGCGCAAGATCGCCCATCTGACGCGGATCACCGCCGAATTGCAGAAGACCGCCATGGCCATGCGGCTGGTGCCGATCGGCCCGCTGTTCCGGCGCATGGCGCGGCTGGTGCGCGACCTTCCCGCCAGTTCGGCAAGCAGGTGGAGATGGAGACCCAGGGCGACGAGATCGAACTCGACCGCACCATTGTCGAGGAGTTGGCCGATCCCCTGATGCACATGGTCCGCAATGCGCTGGACCACGGCATCGAGTCCCCGCCGAACGCCAGGCAGCCGGGCAAGCCGCCGACCGCGCGGCTGCTGCTCAAGGCGCACCACCAGGCCGGCCAGGTGGTCATCGAGATCGCCGACGACGGCCGCGGGCTGGACCGCGACGAAGATCATCGACAAGGCCATCCAGAAAGGGTCTGATCGCATCGGCGGAGGGTCTGACGCGACAACGAGATCTACAATCTGATCTTCCAGCCCGGGTTTCACCACCGCCGCGCAGGTGACCAACGTCTCCGGCCGCGGCGTCGGCATGGACGTGGTGCGGCGGCACATCGAGAAGCTCCGCGGCCGGATCGAGATCCGCTCGCACGCTGGGCCAAGGCGCCACGTTCCTTCTGAAACTGCCGCTCACGCTGGCGATCATCGACGGCCTGGTGGTGGGGGTCGGGCAGGAGCGCTACATCGTGCCGCTGTTTGCGGTGCGCGAGATGTTCCGTCCCACCGCGGAAACCATCTGGACGGTGCAGCAGCGGCCGAGATGGCTCTGGTGCGCGGAGCGCTGCTGCCGGTGGTGCGGCTTTACCGCCTGTTTCACGTGACGACCGCAGACCGAAGATCCGCTGGCAGGCGGTGCTGGTGGTGGCCGAAGTCGAAGGGCAGCGCTTCTGCTTGCTGGTGGACGAACTGATCGGCAAACAGGAGGTGGTGATCAAGAGCCTGGGCGAGACCTTCAAGAACGTGACCGGGAGTCGCCGGCGGCGCCATTCTGGGCGACGGCCGCGTCGGGCTGATCCTCGATCTGGACCGGCTCTCAAGGTGAAGGACTCGTGACACGGCCGCGTGATCTGGCGGAGACTGGACGCCGGTCCGGCCACTGGCTGCCGCAGGAGTTCGAGCAGATCCGGCAACTGGCCTATCGGACCTTCGGGCTGGACCTG
Organism: uncultured Solibacteraceae bacterium; assembly: GCA_963792055.1. Lineage (GTDB taxonomy): Bacteria > Acidobacteriota > Terriglobia > Bryobacterales > Bryobacteraceae > Solibacter. The sequence goes on from CAWBUV010000018.1 coordinate 162,751, forward strand.
AAGCCGGGCAAGGAGGAACTGGTCTCGGCGCGGCTTGCGGAAGCTGGTGCGTGGCGGGCGGCTTTCACTCGTTCCAGGAATACTACCGGAGCATCGTGCAGGATCGCACCGGCGAGTCTCTGCTGGCGATGATCGACGCCCTGGCGACCAATCACACGGCCTTTCTGCGCGAGCCCGACCACTTCGAATTTCTGCGCGACCACGTGATCCCGACGCTGGCAAACGGGCGTACCCGCTCGAAGTATGGAGCGCGGCCTGCTCCACCGGCGAAGAGGTCTGGACGCCTGGCGATGGTCCTGAACGAAGCCCTGCCGCCGCGCGCATCCGGATCGCTGGCCAGCGACATTTCGAACAAGGCGCTGCGCTTCGCGCAACGCGCGGTCTATCCGGCGGACCGCTGTCAGGGTCGTGTCGCGCTGCGTGGCTGTCGCGCTATTTTGCCGCCGAGGGCAGCCCGCCGGCGAGTTACCAGATTACGCCCGCGCTGCGGGCGCAGGCCGTGTTCCGCCGCATCAACCTGGTCGAGCCCTATGCCTGGCCGCAGGCCGTTTCCGGTGATCTTCTGCCGCAATGTGATGATCTATTTCGACCGCCAGACACAGGAGCGTGTGATCGCCGGGCTGACGCAGCACCTGGAACCGGGCGGCTACCTGTTCGTCGGACACGCGGAAAGCCTGACTCGCGTCTCGCACGCGCTCGAGTACGTGCGGCCCGCCGTCTACCGCAAGCCGGGAAAGAGGGAGGCGAGATGGAACAGATAATCGTGGGCATGGCGGACTGCAAGGTCGGCGCACGTTGCCGGACAGGTGCTGGCGACCTATGCGCTGGGTAGCTGCATCGGCCTGTCGGTCTACGATCCCAAAGCGGCGGTGGGCGGTCTGCTGCACTACATGCTGCCGGATTCGGCCATCGATCCGGCGCGCAGCCGGCAGAACCCCTACATGTTCGCCGACACGGGCATTCCCAAGCTGCTGGAGCAGGTCTGCGGGCAGCGGCGCGTCCAGGCGCCGCCTGGTGGCGCACGCGGCGGGAGGGGCTTCGATGATGGACCCGCAAGCGATCTTTGACATCGGCAAGCGAAATTACCTGGCCTTGCGCAAGATGCTGTGGAAGGCCGGTATCCTGCTTGCCGGCGAGGCAGTGGGCGGCGGCAAGTTCACGCACCGTCCGGCTGGAGATCGGCAGCGGCAGGCTCTGGTTGCAGGAAGGCGGGAAGCAGAAGGAACTGGTGCCCTCCTTCCCGCAGAAAGGAGAAATCCATGGCCTACAGGGTCCTGATCATCGACGATTCACCAGCCATGCGGTCATTCGTACGCCGCGTGATCGAGCTTTCCGGTTTCGAACTGTCGGCATGTTTCGAAGCGGGCGACGGCGCCGAGGCGCTGGAGGTACTGGAGAACGAGTGGGTCGATGCGATTCTGACGGATATCAACATGCCGGGAGTGGACGGCGAGGAGTTATTGCGCCGCCTGGCTGCCGACGAATTGTTCCGCGGTATTCCAGCGATCGTGATATCGACCGACGCCACCCAGAACCGCATCGAGCGCCTGCTGGCATTGGGCGCGCGCGGATACGTCACCAAGCCATTCCGGCCGGAGGCGCTGCGCGCGGAGCTGGAGCGTACGCTGGGGGTGCCTTGTGAATGAGACGACGATTCGTGCGGCGCTTGCCGGGGCAGTGGCCGACGTGCTGGAGAGCATGTTCTTTCGTCGAGGCGCCTGCCGAAATTAGCGGAAGTGACGCCAGAGGAGGACACTGTAACCGTAAACCTGAAATTCGACGGCGACCCGCCGGGCTGCTTTCGGATGAGCCTCGCACAGGCGGCGGCCAATGCAATTGCCGCGGACTTCCTGGGCGAGGACGCCGAGTCGATCACCGCCCGGGAGAGCACGGACGTCACGCTCGAGCTGGGCAATATGATTTGCGGGGCGGTGCTCAGCCGGATCGAGAGTAGCGCCACTTTCCGGCTTGGTGCTCCGCGGGTTCTGACAGATGAGATCGAGGAAGCCGCGGCAGGGGAGTCCACGCGGTACACGGTCGAAACCGGCAGCGGCCCGATGACGGTGGCGATTCAAATGGAAACACGGACATGCCCGCAAACCGAAAAATACGCGTACTGATCGTTGACGATTCGGCCATTGTGCGCAGAATCCTCAGCGAGGCTCTTTCCGGCGAGGACGATATCGAGGTGGCAGGCACCGCGCCTGACCCGTACGTTGCACGGGACAAGATCCTGGCGCTGCGCCCCGATGTCCTCACGCTGGACATCGAGATGCCGCGCATGGACGGCCTGACGTTTTTGAAAAAGCTGATGCATTTTCATCCGCTGCCCGCCATCGTGATCAGCAGCCTCGCGCAACCTTCATGCCACGCCGCCATACAGGCGTTGGAATTCGGCGCGGTCGAGGTGCTGGCAAAGCCCGGGGGGCCCTATTCAGTAGGCGAGTTGCGCCACGAACTGGCCCAAAAAGTGCGCGCTGCCGCGGCGGCCCACGTTCGCAGGCCGGAAGCAGGTTCCAGGCCGAAAGAGGCCAAACCTTCTTCGCCGGCCCGTTTGACCGCGCCGGCTTTTCCCGCCGGGATGGTGCTTGCCATCGGCGCTTCCACCGGCGGCACCGAGGCGATCGCCAAGGTGCTCACGCGGCTGCCACCGTCCTGTCCTGGAGTTGTCGTTGCGCAGCACATCCCCGCCCAATTCTCCCGCGCCTTTGCGAAGCGGCTGAACGAACTTTGCGCGATGGAAGTGAAGGAGGCCGAAGACGGGGACACGCTGAGTAGCGGAATCGCTCTGATTGCTCCCGGCGATTTCCATATGCTGCTGCGGCGCACGGGCGGACGCTACTATGTGAGCGTCAAGACCGGCCCCCGCGTATGCTATCAACGCCCCTCGGTGGATGTGCTTTTCTCATCGGTGGCGGAGGCGGCCGGCGCGGACGCGGTGGGCGCTCTGCTGACGGGCATGGGGAACGACGGAGCAAAGGGACTACTGAAGATGCGGCAGGCAGGGAGCGCGTACGATTGCGCAGAACGAAGCGACTTGTGTGGTTTACGGTATGCCCCGGGAAGCGGTCGAACTCGGGGCGGCTGAACACGTTCTACCGCTTCCCGCTATCGCTGAGGCCATGCTGACAGGCCGCACGAGGTACGATCCGGATGGCCAACGGCCTCCGTCCGGAACCAGTGACGGACAAGGTGCCCGGGTATCGGCGCAAGTCCAGGTTGACGATTCGATGCTCCGGCGGCTACAGTAGAAGAGTCGTCTGTATCCAGCCGGTAAGTCCCCATCGTCTAGCCTGGCCTAGGACACCGCCCTTTCACGGCGATAACAGGGGTTCGAATCCCCTTGGGGACGCCATCTATTTCAGAAGTTGTTGAGAGGACATCTTCAGAAGTTGTTGAGAGGACATCCTCGACCCCAATATTTCGAGGATGCTATTGTCTGCGGACCCAAAGCCGCTGCCCCCGCTCTGCGGCACGGTCGAAGCGATTCGAGAGCCTCATGCGTAAACCCGGCGGCGGCGAACACTTCACGTTGTCCTCTGCCTGGTTGTCCTCCTGTTGAAAGGATGCGGCCCTGCCACGCGTAACGTCCGCCGTCGGCTTGCAACCGGATGATGATGCGCATCACCGGAAGACCGAGGGCGCGAACTGTTTCCCTGCAGCCTCTTGCCCGGTGCGGGAGGGGCAGCCGGTGCGGGAAAGACCAGGCGCTCCTATGTGGTCAATGCACCCCGGTCAACAGATCGCGACAGCGGTCGAACGGCCACTGGTCTGGAACGTGAAACCGCACGAGGTTACGCTGCCCGAAGGCTAACGCAGCCCGCGCTGCTTCAGGTGTGCGAGCAGGCCGGCGGGGTCGTCGGTGATGATGGCATCGACTTTCGCATCGATCAGTTTGTCCCAATCTTCCTTCTTGTTGGCGGTCCACGGCACCACTTGAAGGCCGGCCGCGTGAGCGTCGCGCACCTTTTCGGGCGTGACGGTCTGATACACGGGGGATATAATTCCCGCTTCACCCTCTTTGGCCATTTCGACGAAGCTCTTGTTGTTGTCGCTGGTGAGCGCCGATAGGCGGATTTCCGGAGCGATTTTCTTCATCGCGATCAGCGTGCGGAAATCGAAGGACTGCAGAATCACGCGGTCTTCCATGTGATGCTTACGGATCTTCTCCAGCACCAGTTTTACGAACGCCTCGGGGGACGGCGTCATCTCCGGCCCCATGGCGGCGATCAGCGCCATCGCGTCCTTACCCTGTGCGCTTTCCGCGGAAATACCCATGCGCTTCAGCATCATCTCGGCTTCCTGCGCTCCGACACGCCGCGGCATGATTTTGGTTTCGATGTTGAACTGCACTTTATTGCCTTCGCCGAGCGCGAAGACCTCGTCGAGGGTGGGAACGCGCGTGCTGGGGATGGTCTGCTGCGTGTGAAATTCGGGATTCTGTTTCACTCCGCAGTCCCATTGCTTCACCTGCTCCAACGTTAGATCGTGGATGATGGCGTGCGCCTGCGCCGGGTTGTTGCAGACGGGCGGACGCAGTATCGGATCATGTGAAATCACGATCACGTTGTCCCTTGTGACAGCCATATCGAGTTCCAAGACATCGGTACCGGCGGCGATGGCGTATTGAAAGGCGGGGATCGTGTTTTCGGGCCGCATGGCGCGCGCGCCGCGATGGCCGTGAACCAGAATCGCGGGGCGCGCCTCCTGGGCCGGCGCGAAACCCGGGAACAGGCAGAGCAAAAGCGACGGCGAAACGAGTGCTGCGAGGAAGTGTCTCATCTCTACGCACGATAGCGAGTCCATGTGAATTCGGGATGACAACCAAAGAGTCAAAGCGTAGCGTGCAGGTCTCAGTCACGAGACTGATACACAGCATACATCGAGGCTTAACATGGCTACTCTAACCTCGAACAAATGAAAATAAATCCCATAGCTCCACGCTCGGGGGCGCTCGCGTTGCTCCTCTGTTCAGGGGTGTTTCAGCTACATGCGCAGTTCGGTACGGCCACGGTGCTCGGCTCGGTTCACGATGCCAGCGGTTCGGTGGTGATGCGCAGCCAGGTCTCGCTGGTCAACCAGGAAACCGGCATCACCGCCAAGACGACTTCAGATGAGAACGGAAACTTCACTTTCAACGAAGTGAAGGTCGGCCTGTTTACGGTAACGGCGGCAGCGCCGGGATTTTCCAAGGGCGAGGCGAAAGATATCGTGGTCAACGTGAATGCGCGGCAGCGCGTAGACCTGGTACTGCAGGTGGGCGCGACCAGCGAGACGGTCGAAGTCACGGCCGCGGCGGCCTTGCTAAACACGGACACGAGCGACCGTGGGCAGGTGGTGAACAAGGTGTCGATTACGGAACTGCCGCTGAACGGGCGCCAGTTTTCCGACCTGGCTTTGCTGACTACCGGCGTGAATAAATCGCCGTCCTCCGGCAGCCGCGAAGGCTCGTTCATCGTCAATGGCCTGCGCAGCACTTATAACAATTACCTGCTGGATGGGATCGACAACAACGCGTATGGCACCAGCAACCAGGGATTCTCCAATCAGGTGGCGCAGCCATCGCCCGATTCGGTGGTGGAATTTGAAGTGGTCACGAGCAATTACAGCGCGGAGTATGGCCGCAGCGGCGGAGCCACCATCATCTCCGCGATGCGTTCCGGCACGAACAGTTTTCACGGCTCCGCGTATGAGTTCCTGCGCAATACCGACCTGAACGCGACGGGTTTCCAATTCGGCCTGCGCCCTTCGACCTTTAAGAAACCTACGCTTTCCCAGAATCAGTTCGGCGCGACGTTCGGTGGCCCGGTCATCAAGAATCGCGTCTTCTTCTTTACGGACTATGAGGGCTTCCGCAATATTCAAAGGACGCTTGCCTTCTCCAGTCTGCCGACACTGGCGGACCGTCAGGGAATCTTCCCTGTCGCGGTTACCAATCCGCTGACCGGCACGACGTACGCCGCCAATACGCCGATTCCTACGAGCGCCATGTCGCCTCTCGCGGTGAAGGTATTGAACGCGCTGCCCACCCCACTGATCGCCGGCCGCTCCAACAACTATCAGCAGTTGTCGGGCGACCGCACGAAGGCGGATAAGTTCGATGCCAAGCTCGACGGCCAGATCCGGTCCACTATGTCGGGCTTCCTGCGCGTCAGCCAGAGCAAGCGGAACCAGAACCAGGACTCGAGCTTTCCGGGGCCTTCGGGCGGCAACGGTACCGTGCTCTGGGTGTTGAGCCAGCAGGCGACGGCAGCGTATACGTGGATCAGCAGCCCCACTTCCGTGCTGGATCTGCGCTTCGGCGTGTCGCGCATGTATGCGGGCAAGAAGCCGCCGTTTTTGGGTCAGCCCAACATGCTGGAGGCCTACGGAATTCCCGGCCTGCCAAGCGATCCGGCGCTGGCCGGTGGTTTGCTGCCGATTTCATTGCAGGGCCTGACGGGCCTTGGACGGCAAGCGACCATCCCGCAATTCCAAAATCCCTTAAGCTTCGATTCGAAGGTCAACTTCAATAAGATCATCGGGCGTCATTCGATGAAGTTCGGTTATGAGAACGTGATCATCCGCACGCAGGTGCTGGACGTGAACCCGATGTACGGTGCGGACCAATACCTGGGCGGCTTCAGCAAGCCCGGCGGCGGCGCCGCCGACCCCACCACGTACTCGCTGGCCGACTTTATGTTCGGTCTGCGCAGCGGCTATGCGCTCTCCACGGACGTGATCGGCAACTACCGCCAGCACGAGGACTTTCTTTATGCGCAGGACAACATCCGCGTCTCCAACAAGCTGACGCTTAATCTGGGCGTTCGCTGGGAGTTCGCCACGCCGCGCTGGGAGCGCGACAACCGGCTTTCGAACTTCGATCCGACGACGAAGACGATGTTGCTCGCCAAGAATGGCAGCATTTATGACCGGGCCTTGATCAACCCTTACTACAAAGACCTTGCGCCGCGGCTGGGGTTTGCGTATAGCCTCAATTCGAACACCGTGGTGCGCGGCGGTTACGGCCTGAGTTATGTGCACCAGAATCGTATGGGAAGCGGCGACCTGCTGGGAATCAACGGGCCACAGGTTGTCATCGCCACCGTAGCCCAGGCGCCCGGTACGCCGGGCTTCCGTACCACCGACCAGGGCTATCCGACTGGCCTGACCGATCCGGCAAACTTCAATCCGCAGACCTCAAACGTTCTCTACATGCCGAAGGACCTGGTGGATCCGCGCATACAGAGCTGGTTCTTTTCGATTCAGCGCCAGTTGACGATGGGGCTGATGCTGGACGTAGGTTACGTGGGCAACAGTTCCACCAATCTGCCGGTGATGGGAGATTATAACCAGGCCGCGCCGCAGACCAGCCCCACCGGCACCGCGACTCTGAATTCACGCCGCCCGATTCAGGGCTTCGGCGCGGTGAGCTGGTACAACACGGGCGGCTTCTCCAACTACAACGCCCTGCAGGTGAAGTTTCAGAAGCGCTTCTCGCACGGGCTGCAATTCCTGAACTCCTTCACCTACTCGAAGGCGATCGACAACAGTTCGCAGGCGCTGGACGGCCAGAACGGGAATCAGTCGAGCGTACAGGACATTCACAATCTGGCGGCCGAAAAAGGTCCGTCGGCGTACGATCTGAAGTTTGTGGATGTGCTGAGCGCGGTATATCAGATTCCGGTGGGCCGCGACCGCAAGTTCGGGTCGCAGATGCCCGGTTATCTGAATCAGATTGTAGGTGGTTGGGAGATCACCCTGATCAACAATGCGCTCTCCGCACCGCCGATCAATCTGCGCGCGTGGACGGGAACCGTGCCTACTGCCTTCCAAACGGTCGGCAACCTGGCCGAATGGAAAGGCGGCGAGGCATTCCGGCCGAATGTGAGTGGTCCCGTGGTGGCTTCCGATTGGACGACGGACAACTACTTCAACAGGGCAAACGTGCAGTTACAGACCGACCCGAGTCATCCATTCGGTAATGCGGGCCGTAACATCGCGCGCGGGCTGCCGATGAACCAACTGGATCTGGGGTTGTTCAAGAACTTCACGCTGCCGCGCGAGGGAATGAATTTACAATTCCGCTCGGAGTTCTTCAACGCTTTGAACCATACCAATTTCAGGGCGGCGTCCGGCGATATTTCCAGTGCGGCGTTTGGGACGATCCGATCGACGTTCCTGGCGCGGCAGATTCAGTTCGCATTGAAGCTGACGTTCTGAATGGGCCACACGGCATCAAGGGCATGGTGAGGGAGAATGCGGCTAGAATGACCCAATGCGGGGCCTGGCCGCTTTCTTTATCGCCGCCGTAGCTGTGGCTTCCGCCTTCTTCTACCAGGAGGGCGGAGGGAAACCGCTCTTGATCACGGGCGAGGACGCCGGCTATCTGCCGCCGTCCGCCTGCGAGCCGTGTCATCGCGCAATTTCCGAAAGCTACCGCCGCACCGGTATGGGTCAATCGTTCTCCCGTCCGACGCCGGGGAACACAATCGAGGACTTCTCCCGCAACAACCAATATTTTCATCCGGCGTCCGGCCAGCATTACACGATGACCCAGCGCGGCGGCCGCTACTACCAGCGGCGTCATGAGCTCGACGCGGCGGGCCGCGAGACTAATATCGTCGAGAAGGAGATCCGGTTTGTGCTGGGCTCCGGCACCCACGCACGCACGTACCTGTTGCAAACTCCCGGCGGACAGCTTGCCGAGGCGCCGGTCGCCTGGTACTCCGAGAACGGCGGATTCTGGGCTATGAATCCGGGCTACGACCGTCGCGACCACTTCGACTTTCGCCGCAAGATCGATCGGGAGTGCTTCTTCTGCCATAACGCTTACCCCGCGGTGGACGCCGGAATTCCGACAGGCGCGCGTGAGCTGTTGCCGCGCGGCGCCGTTCCCGAGGGCATCGATTGCCAGCGCTGTCATGGCGCCGGACGCGCGCATGTGCAACGCGCCTCTAACGGAGCATCAGCCGCTGCCGTGCGCGCGGCTATTGTCAATCCGGCGCGGCTCACGGCGGAACGACGGATCGAGGTGTGCCTGCAGTGTCATCTGGAATCCACCAGCCGGCGGCTTCCGTATGCGGTGCGGCGCTATGGACGCGCGATGTTTTCCTACCGGCCCGGCCAGCCTCTCGAGGACTATATTCTGCACTTCGACCACGCCCCAGGCGCCGGCCAGGATGATAAGTTCGAAATCTCCGGAGCCGCCTACCGGCTCATGAAGTCCGCCTGTTTCCTGAAGAGCGATCAAGCGCTGACTTGCACGACTTGCCACAACCCTCACGTCGCGGAGACGGGCGAAGCCGCCACCCGGAGATATATCAAAGTCTGCCAGGGCTGCCACGCCGCCGCTCATAGGGCGACGGAGAATTGCGTGTCCTGTCACATGCCGCGGCGTCGCACCGATGATGCGGTGCATGTGGTGATGACCGACCATTGCATCCAGCGCCGCCGGCCCGATCGCGATTTACTGGCGCCACTACTCGAACACCACGATGACGAGCGGACGCGGTATCGCGGCGAGGTGGTGCCGCTCTACCCGCGGCGTCTTCCGGCAGGCGGTGAAGGCGAGTTGTACATCGCGACCGCGCAGGTGGTGGACGATGCGAATCTCGCCGCCGGCATTCCGCGCCTGCGACGTGCCATCGAGACGTACCGCCCGGCTCGCGCGGAATTTTATGTCGAACTCGCGGGCGCGTACGCCCGGTCCGGCAGGAATGAGACCGCGATTCCCTACTATGAAGAGGCGCTGCGCCGCGACCCTCACGACCCGGCAGCGCGCCGCAATTATGCTGCCGCACTTACCAGTCTGGGGCGGCTGGCGGAAGCCGCAAATGCGCTCGAAGCGGCCGAGCCCGGGGATGCAGTCACCCTCAATGCGCTGGGCGCAGCCTGGTTGAATCTGGGGCGCTTCGACCGCGCCCTGGCAGTCCTGCGACGGGCGCTGCGCAACGACGCCGATCTTCCTGAGATCTACGTGAACCTGGGGACGGCTTTATTGCGCAGCGGCGATCTTTCCGCGGCGGCGGACGCCTTCCAGAGCGCCCTGCGGGCCAGCCCATGCGTCAACCGCGGCACACAGTAACCTGGCAACGATCTTTCAAAAGCAGGGCGACTTCGAGCAGGCGGAGTATCATTTCCAAAGGGCCATACGGAGCGATCCCGAGCACGCCGTGCCGCACTACAACTACGGAAGAGCTCTGGCCGAAAAGAAAATGTTTCCGCAGGCCGAATCCGAACTGCGTGCCGCGCTGGCGCTCGATCCGCGCTTTGCGGAGGCGGCGGCGGGCCTCGGGCTGGTGCTCGCTCAAACCGCGCAGCCGGAGCGCGCCATTGAGCAATACCGCCGTGCAATCGAAATCAAGCCAGGGTTGTCCGCGGCCCACTTCAATCTGGGCCTGGCGCTGCTCGGGATGGACAAAGGCCTGGAAGCCAAGCCGCATTTCCAGGCGGTGCTCCGCTCAGAGCCTGGCGACGATTCCGCCCATTTGTATTTGGGAAAGATCCTCCTGGCCGAGGGAGAGCTTGCCGCGGCCGTCACGCACTTGGAGAAAGCATCCAAGAGCAACAATCGCAACGTACGAAATGCGGCCCTCGATGCCTTGCGCGCCGCCGGAGAGAAAAAGTGATCACTAGCAGAAGAGTTTTCCTCGCGACCATTCCGGCGGCAATTCTGGCGCCCTTGCGATCCGCAGAACCGGATTTCGAGCGCATCGACACACACACGCACATACACCGCACCATTCCGGCGCTGCTTGCCGCGATGGAGACCGCGCGCTGGAAGGCGTTGAGCATCTGCGACAGCCGGGAACTCGGCGACGAACCTTCGACTCTGCCCGAGATGACTCGCGGCACGATTGAGGCCGTGCGGCAGAGCAGGGGGCGCCTGGCGTGGGCGTCCACGTTCGATGCGCGCGGTTTCGAAAACCGTGATTTCGCCGCGCGGGTCAATGACAGCCTCCGCCAAAGCTTCTCCCAGGGCGCATGCGCCGTCAAGATCTGGAAGAACGTAGGCATGGGAATCCGTTCCAAGTCCGGTGAGTATCTGCTGCCCGACAACCCCGTGCTCACACCCATCCTGGAGAATATTCAGCGCGCGGATAAGACTCTGTTGACGCATCTGGCCGATCTGGATGTGGCCTGGAAGCCGGTAGATTCCGCGAATCCCGACAGCGGCTACTATCGCAGCCATCCCGAATGGCTGATGTACGGGCGTCCCGGAGCTCCACCGAAAGAGGCGATTCTGGCGGCTCGCGACCGTGTGTTAACGCGACACCCCAAACTTCGAGTGATCGGCTGCCATATCGGCAGCAGCGAGGAAGATCTCGGTGCGGCCGCCAAACGACTCGATGCTTATCCCAACTTTGCAGTCGACCTGGCTTCGCGTGTGCGGTTCCTGGTGCGGCAGCCGCGGGAGGACGTGCGCCAGTTCATGATGAAGTACGCGGATCGCGTGCTCTATGCCACCGACTCCCAGCCCGGTACGGGAAATGAGGAGGCGATCGCCAAGTCGTTTGTGGCGTCGCACGAGCTGGAGTGGAATTATTTTTCCTCCGGCGAAATGCTGAGAGTTCCGCAATTCCGAGGTGCAGGGTCTCGCGCTTCCCAACCCGGTGCTCCGCAAGATTTTTCGCGAGAACGCGATTCGCTGGCTGAAGATTGCGTTTTCGTAATCTGTAACTCCGCTTTTTCTTCTTGCCAAGGCTCGAAATCCCATGGTATTTTTGCGGCACGGCTACTTTATTGCAGGGGGGGCTTGTGTCAGCACGATTCGTTCGCGTGTTTCTTTTGGCATTGGCAATTCAGTCGAGCAGCTTGTGGGCGCAGTTAACGGTTTCGACTTTGCGCGGAACCGCGACAGACCAGAGCGGCGCCGTGGTAGTCAATGCGAACATCCGCGTGGTTAACCTGGAAACCAACTTCACTCGCGAAGTGGTGACCAACGAAAATGGCGACTTCGAAATTCTGGACCTGCCTCGCGGCGGCTACAAATTGAGCGCCGCGCATCCGGGCTTCAAGACATTTGTGGCCGACAACGTGGTTCTCGAGAGCAGCCAGGTGCGCCGCATCAACGTCCCGTTTGAACTCGGCGCAGCCAATGTCGAAGTCAACGTGCGCGCCGACGCCGCCGTCATCGCCACCGAAAGCAGCAAGATCCAGGAGCAGTTCGAAAAACAGCGCTTCGAGGAGATGCCGCTGATCGGCGATGGACGCACGCCCGACGCCGTGTTGATTTCCCTGCCAATGGTGCAGAATGCCGGCGGCGTGTACAGCGTCCAGATGGCCGGTCAGCCGACCAAACAGATTCAGGGCGGGCAGGATGGCCACACCAATGACGGCTCCACCAACCAGATCAACAACTATCACGACATTCAGGAAGTGGTGGCGGTAGCGGTGAACAACAGCGCGGAGTTCGCCAGGGTGGGCTACTACGACATGACCACGAAATCCGGCGGCAACAAACTCCACGTGGATCTGTCGTACTGGCACCAGAATTCCTCGCTGGGCGCGCGCGATTTCTTTGCGACGACGAAACCGGTTGCCAAAGCGCATACCATGGTGGGCTCCGTCGCCGGCCCCATACGCAAGGACAAGACGTTTTTCTACGCGTCCTACAACAGCCAGCGCTGGCCGGGCGGCATCTTTTATACGCGCAACGTGCCCACTAACCTGATGCGGACGGGCGATTTTTCCGAGTTACTGACGCCTACCAAGCCCGTCGTAGTCAAGGATCCTCTGAACGGCGCGCCGTTTCCCGGGAATGTGATACCCGCCGACCGCATTAATCACATGTCCTCAAAATGGGCGGCGAGTACAAGCCTCAGTCGTCATACAGCGCGCTGGTGGCCGATGGCACTTACGGGAGCTTTTCCTTCAACGGCAATTTCAGCGGGACGAGTTACGCCGATTTCCTGCTGGGCCTGCCGTTCACCAGCACTCGTTTGAATCCGCTGATCGGGCGGAAGCAGACCGATAGCGAGCTCGGTATCTTCGTGCAGGATGCGTTCAAGGTGTCCAAACGCCTGACGCTCGATCTGGGATTGCGATGGGATCACTTCGGTCCCGGCAACTATGCGGATGGCCTGATTTACAACTGGGACCCGGCTACCGGCAACGTCATCGTCCCGCAGAGCGCCTTGAGCAAGGTCAGCCCGCTCTATCCCACCAACACGATCAAGGTGGTCGCGGGAGACGCCCAGGAATCACCGTCGCTGCACAATTTCAACCCGCGATTCGGATTCGCCTACCGGCCGTTCGGTGAGAAGACTGTATTTCGCGGCAGCTACGAATTTTCACCGAGACGCTGGGGCGTTTCGCCAGGGTCCTGCAGAACGGGCCTTTCCAACTTTCCGAAAGTTTCACCAATGCCATCCAAAATGGACGGCCGCTGTTCCAGTTTCCCACTCCGTTTCCCGCCGGAGCCGGATCGGTCGCCTCGCAGAGCATTACGGGCTATCCGACCGATACCACCAACGGCCGGATCCACCAGTTCAACTTCTCCGTGGAGCGGCAGGTCAAGGATATCGGCATCCGCCTCTCATATGTGGGCGCGCGCGATCGCGGGATGAACTACAACGTCAATATCAATAAACCGGTGGCCAGCCTGATCCCATTTACGCAGAGCCGCCGCCCCTACCCGCAATTTGTCGGCGCCACGATAGGGAAGCACGATGGCTCGCTGAACTACAATGCCTTCACCGTGGAGGGCCGCCGGCGCATGGGGCAGTTTAATTTCGATGCGCACTGGACCTGGACATCGAATTACCTGAACTACCAGAATATCGAGGATCCGTACGCCCCCTTGCGATGGAGCCACGATCAGTATTCTTCGAAGTTTCGCGCTGTGGTGAGCGCGGACTGGTCCATGCCGTTCGGCCACGGCAAGACGTTTCTGACGAACGCGCCGCGCGCCGTCGATTTCGCGCTCGGCGGCTGGCACGCCTATTGGGTCTCTATCTTCGAAACCGGCCAGTTCTTCACGCCCAGTTACTCGGGGGTGGATTCCTCGAATACGAACACGGCCAGCGGACTTCCCGACCGTATCGGCAATGGCAATCTGCCTGCGGACCAGCGCACGCTGGAGCATTGGTTTGACGCCTCGGCATTTACCGTGCCCACGCCGGGACACTACGGCAACGCGTCGCCGTTCTCGCTCGAAGGGCCAGGCCTCACGGTCCACAATCTCTCTGTCTCGAAGGGGTTCAAGGCACGCGAACGATTCAATACGACGTTCATGGTCGCGGTGCAAAACCTGTTCAATCATCCGACCTTTGCGGCGCCCGCGGCTAACATTTCGTCGGCGGGAACGGTGGGCGTGATCAGCAGCACCAAGGGCTATCTGGGCGCACGCACCATCGAACTGAGGCTGCGCGTTCAGTTCTAGCGTAGCTACTTCAACGCTCCCTCACGCACGGCCGCGGCTCTGATTGCGGTGTAAAATTATCGCTGGTGAAGCACCGGCCGGAGCTCGTATGCGTGGAGGAGAATCAATTGGCGCAAGACAATCTGAGGGTTGTACAGCGTTTCGTCGATGAAGTGATCAATCGCGGCCAGATGGATTCGGCTGCTCAATTCGTATGGGAGGATGTGGTAGAGCAGGTGCCGCTGCCCGGCCAGGGCCCAGGACTGGAAGGCCTGAAAGATATCCTGCGTTATATGCGGGCTGCGTTTCCCGATCTCGACTTCTCAATTAAAGAGCAGATTGCAGAGGGCGACAAGGTGGTGAGCCGCTTCGAGTGGACCGGCACTCATCAGGAAGAGTTCCTCGGTGTGCCGAAGACCGGACGAGCCGTCCGGGTTTGGGGCGTGGTGATCGACCGGCTGGAAGGCGGCCGTATCAAGGACACACGCATTATCATGGACGCACTCGGTCTGATGATGCAGCTTGGAGTGTTCCCTCCGTCAGGCGCGTGATTTGGTAACTGCCCGAAGAACCTACAAAAATAGCGCAGGCAGGGGAGGCGGACTGGGCCAGGTCGTGGTACGATTTCTCACATGTTGGACCACGAACCGTTATCTATTCGACAGCTCCTGCAGGCCCATGAGGACATCGCACAGCTTGCAGACCGGGCTCAGGGAATCACGAAATTGTTGGTGGCTGCCTATGGCTCGGAAGACCACAGGACCGTGCGGGCGCAGGAAATCCGCGATGCGATTCAACGTCTTCAATGGGCAATGGAGCGCTCGAAGACCATGAGTGCGTAATCCGCCGCCCCGAAGCGTTTTGTGGCCCCGACCCGCCATGGATAGGTCGCGCGGCGCTTGGTATGCCGCGTGCAGTGTGTTTTGAGGCAGGCATAAAACCAGCTTCCGCGGTGGGGGAAAAGTGAAAATAATTCAGCAAGACGAAGACCCAAGAAAGCGGCCGCTCCTGACGGCTGCTCAACTCGAGAATATGCGTCGAGTGCCGGATCGTCCGAAGAAAAGTAATCCGCGCGAGGAGTTTGAGAAGCTCTTCCGACCGCGAGTCCGGTGTCCGCAAACGTAGCGTTCCGTCCCCGGGGAATTAGCGCTCAGACGCACCGCCACGTAAGTACGTGAGTGGAATGTACGTCAGTCGGGGCTGAGATCTTTCTAGTCTCATCAGGCGATATGATATACTCGCCCGAAGCTCGTAGAGCCCAAGGACAATCTCCAGATGATGAAGACAGAAACTCTCGCTCGTTCTGTGTCCGTTCTGATCGTGCTTCCCACCCTGATGATGTCCCAAACTGCACGGGTACATGAGCCCGTACCTCTCAAACAGTGGAGCGCCCCACTGCGGTGGCAGCCGCCCTCCTTCCGGCAGTCTGTGGACGGCACTGAATATCAGCCTTTGGCGGCGGAACGGAGTGCTCCCGAGGCTGGTATGACGAGCGGGCCGCTTTCCTTCGTCGGGATGACACCCTGCCGCATTATGGACACTCGGGCAGGGTCGGGGCAAACCGGGGCGTTCGGCCCGCCCACTTTGAGTGGCGGCAGCATACGAACGGTGCCCATACCCACGCATCCCAGTTGCGCGGTTCCAGCAACGGCTCTCGCCTACTCGCTGAACGTGACTGTGGTGCCTCCCACGGGAGTCCCCTTGTATTTCCTGACGATCTGGCCTACGGGGCAGGCGCAGCCAAATGCTTCCACGTTGAACGATGTGCCGGGAATGATCCTCGCAAACGCGGCGGTGGTGCCGGCGGGGACCAGCGGTAGCGTGAACATCTTCGTCCTCAACACCACGGATGTCGTGGTCGACATTAACGGCTACTATGTCGCTGAGACGCCCGCGCCGAACCAAGTCTGGTCGGCGAACATTCTCTTTCCGCCTTCCATCACCAGTGTGCTGAGTGCGCTGCCGAGCGGCGGTTCAACCGGCATCAGCGGCGGCGGTTTCTGGGAGACAGGTTTGCCACTGCCGCGCAACTGTACAGCCTCGAATTTCTCGGTGACGGTAAGGGGGGCTGCCGGCACTTCAACGGCGCAGGCAGTTCTGACTGCCACGGGACCGGCGCAATTTGACCTTGGAACAGTTGCCCCCACGACTCTCTCCTGCGGGCTGACGGCGGCAAACGGAAGTATGATCTCTTGTACGTCGCTAGCTACACAAGCGCTGACCGCCCCGGGCTTTCTTAACTTGCTGTTCTATAGCTTTTCGCAATCGACGGATTTCAACAATGCGAGAGCGTTCGTAAGCTTTGTCTGCAACTAGCAGCCGGTATACGTGCCGCTCCCGCCTACCAACCTTCAACTAATCTCGAAATTTTCCCGATCAGCCTGAAATTTTTCCGTGTCTTATTGGACGTTATGATATACTCGCCCGAAGCTCGGAGAGCCCACAAAGGACAATCTCAAGATGATGAATACAGAAGCTCTAGCTCGTTGTGTGTCCGTTCTGATCGTGGTTCCGACCCTGATGATGTCGCAGACTCCCAGGGTTCATGATCCGGTGCCCCTCAAACAGTGGAGCGCCCCGCAGCACTGGCAGCCGTCATCCATCCGGCAATCTGCGAACGGAACTGATCAGCCCTTCGCAACGGAGCAGGGTGCTCCCCAGGCCGGCGTGACCAGCGGACCCCTAGCATTCGTCGGGGTGACGCCCTGCCGCATCATGGATACCCGGACAGGCTCGGGTCAAATCGGATCATTCGGTCCGCCGAGCCTGACTGGCGGCAGTACACGAACGGTGCCGATACCCACTCACTCCACATGCGCGATTCCAGCAACCGCCCAGGCCTACTCGCTGAACATCACTGTGGTGCCTCCCGCGGGCGTCCCCTTGTATTTCCTGACCATCTGGCCTACCGGGCAGCCGCAACCAACTGCGTCCACCTTGAACGATGTCCCGGGCATGATCATCGCAAATGCGGCGATCGTACCGGCTGGGACCAGCGGCGGCGTGAACATCTTCGTTCTCAACACCACGGACGTCGTTGTCGACATTAATGGCTACTATATCGCCGAGACCCCGGCGCCGAACCAGGTCTGGTCGGCAAACGTTCTCTTTCCGCCTTCCATCACCAGTCTCATTAGCGCGCTGCCGAGCGGCGGCTCAACGGGTATCAGCGGCGGCGGTTTCTGGGATACAGGTATGCAAGTGCCGCGCAACTGTACGGCCTCGAATTTCTCGGTGACGGTAAGGGGGGCTGCCGGCACTTCAACCGCGCAGGCGCTTCTGACTTCGACCTCACCGACGCAGTTTGACGGTGGAACACTTGCCCCGTCTTCCCTCTCCTGTAATCTCACAGCGGCGAATGGAACTATGATTTCTTGCACGTCAGCAAGTACACAGGCGATCCCGGCCTCGTACTTTCTTAACCTGGCGTTCTTGAGCTTTTCACAATCGGCGGACTTCAATAATGCCAGAGCGTACGTGAGCTTTGTCTGCAATTAGCAGTCGGACCTGCCGCTCCCGGTATGTGCGAACGAGGCGTGCCGGGGGCAGGCAGGGCTGCTGATTTGGCTTTAGGTGGTGATTTGGTTATGGCGGAGAGACAGGGATTCGAACCCTGGATAGAGTTTCCCCTATACACGCTTTCCAAGCGTGCGCCTTCAGCCACTCGGCCATCTCTCCGGCTTGCGACGTGCGAGGCTTTTATCAGGATAACATGAGCAGCGGCTTAAACCCGCGGCGGATTAAAATAGCAATGTGAACCGTCCCCTACTGTCGCGGCGCGCGCTGCTGGTTTCCTCCGCTGCCGCCGCCGCGGCGTGCACCAGACCCAAGGCGCAACGCTTCCTTGGTTATTGCTTCGTCGCCAATCGGGACGGAAACTCCATCGGCGTGGTGGATCTCACGCGTTTCCGCACGCGGCAACAGATTCCGCTCGATGCCGCACCGACGCAGGTGCTCGCGCGCTCGAAGACTACCAAGGCCTATGTCCTCGCGCCGGCGGGGGGCACGGTTTATGAAATCGAGGCCGGCCTGCTGAAGATCACGCGGCGGATCAGCGCAGGCACCGCCGCGATTTCGATGCGCATCTCACGCTCGGGCGACGCGCTTTGGGTGCTCTACCGGGATCCCGCCAGCCTGGTCGAAATTCCCTTCGATACCCTGCGGCCCCGCCGCCGCATACACCTGGCTTCCCCGCCCTCGGATTTCGACCTGAGCCGCGAAACCGATGACGCCTGCGTGGTTGCCAGCAGCGATCGCACACTCTCCGTCATCTCGCTGTCACAATCCTCCATCAGCCGCACGATACGAGCCGCTGCCGAACCTTGTATCGCGCGTTTCCGTGGAGACGGCCGGCAACTGATTACCGGCAGCCAGACGGATCGTAGCCTCACCCTGTACGATGTGCCCACCGGCAAGACGGTGGTGCGCCTGCCGCTATCGATTGCGCCGAAAGAGTTCTGCTTCACGGCCGATGGCGGCCACCTTTACGTCACGGGCGACGGCATGGATGCTGTGGTCAGCGTGTTTCCGTATCGCACGGAGGTTTGGGAGACTCTGCTCGCCGGCCACGCTCCGGGTACCATGGCCATCGCCGAGACCGACCGGCCGCCCGCCTATTTACTGGTGGCGAATCCCGATGCCGATACGGTCACCGTGCTCGACGTGGAGACCGGCAGGCTCGTGGCGCTGGTTCAGGTGGGAAGCGAACCGCGCCAGATCGTGATCACGCCGGACAACGAATACGCGCTCGTGCTTAACGAAAAATCGGGGGATATGGCGGTGATCCGTATCTTTACGCTGGGCGGTAATCAGGTGGGCGGCGAGCGCGTGAAACGCTATAAATCGGCGCCCCTGTTCACGATGATTCCGGTGGGCCAGCGGCCGGTGAGTGCGGCGGTCGTCGCCTTAATCTGAAGGGCGTGTTAGCGTTCGGTCTGGGGCAATGGTTCGCCCGTATCGTCAAGTCAGCGCGGTCGCCAATTGGAAGAATAGGAGTCGGCCCGCAGAGCTTCTTCGCTCCGGCGGTGGGCAGCCATACTGGTCTTGATGGCGGTTCGGGCCGCCGATTGGGCCAGGGCGAAGGTGGGCGCTACGCCGCGGTCGCCGTGGTCGGTGGACCAATGGAACTCGCGGCGGTGGTCCTCTTCGGAAACGCTGTAGCGCGCCTGGTTACCGCCAATGTCAATGTAAGTGAAAGAGTGGGTCATCGAAGAGTCGGGCCGCTCACATTTCAGCCAGGGCCGATTTGCCGCTCTGTACCGCGGTGGTTTGATCCTTATGCCGGATGGCGATCACCATCGAGCGCACATGCGGCATGGCGCGGCTGAGTTTTTCGGGAAAGCCGGTTTGGGCCTGGGAGTTCGCGTTCTGCTTATCGGTTCGATACGCCCGATACAGGGGCCGGGACATCTGATGCATTTCGTACAGGCAGGCATTACCGGACTCGGTGTGTTCGTCCCAGGGAATCTCACCCGTGGCTTCCAGAGAGCGCAGAATACTTTGGAGTAAAGCCTTGGTGCTATCGTACAACATTACGTACGTTCCTCGTTGTTCCTCGGGCTGCGGGTTAAATCGCCCAAGTCCAAAAATGACTTATTTTCATAATTATACCATCCTTGCGGAAATTTGCTACCATTAGGTAGCTCCGCTGATTCACGGCAGACCCTCCTAGCCTTCCGCTTCTTCCGTCTACCCACCAATTGGCTTGCAGTAAGGATAAGTGAAAATGAAGAATATTTTTGTAGGTAACCTGAGTTTTGGGGTCACGGAAGCTTCCGTCCGATCCCTATTTGAAACCCACGGCACAGTCGACCGTGTCAACATTTGTACCGATCGTGACTCCGGGCAGCCCAGAGGGTTTGGGTTTGTGGAGATGGCCAACGATGCAGAAGCCGAGAAGGCAATCGCTGCCTGCAACGGCCGGGAGCTGGATGGCCGCGCATTGAACGTCAATGAAGCGCGCCCGAAGACCGAGCGTCCACGCGGCGCCGGCGGCGGTAACAGCGGTGGCGGCGGTCGTAACCGCTGGTAGTAATCAACCAGGGGATGGGGCGCCGGCTGTTTTGCGCCGCCCCATCCCCACCCTGCTACGACACTGCTACTTCTTCTTCCCTTGTGCCGCCACGGCATCCATCGCGGCCTTGACCTTTGCCGGATCGCCGAGATAGTAGCGATTCAGCGCCTTCAAGTCGTCATCCAATTCATACACCAGAGGCATTCCGGTAGGAATATTCAGCTCGACGATGTCCGCCTCGCTGACATGATCCAGGTACTTCACAAGCGCGCGCAGACTGTTGCCGTGCGCCGCGATGACTACCCGCTGACCGGCTTGAATCGCCGGCGCGATGGTCTCGTGCCAGAGCGGCAGAAAGCGCGCCACCGTGTCCTTCAGGCACTCGGTTAGCGGCAGCTCCTGCGGGCCCAGCGCTTTGTAGCGCGGGTCGTGCCCGGGATATCGCGGATCGTCCGCCG
Source organism: uncultured Solibacteraceae bacterium (assembly GCA_963792055.1). Classification (GTDB taxonomy): domain Bacteria; phylum Acidobacteriota; class Terriglobia; order Bryobacterales; family Bryobacteraceae; genus Solibacter. The sequence goes on from CAWBUV010000018.1 coordinate 183,566, forward strand.
TCAGAACAGGAGGCGGGATGTCGTAGCTGCGGCGCCAGATCTTCACCTGATCTTCGCCGAATTTGGCCGCGGTCTCGGCCTTATTGAGGCCTTGCAGCGCGCCGTAGTGGCGTTCGTTCAAGCGCCAGGAGCGGTGGACCGGAATCCACATCAGGTCCATCACGTCCAGGGCGGTCCAAAGCGTGCGGATGGCGCGTTTGAGTACGGAGGTATAGGCCACGTCGAACACGTAGCCTCCGTCGCGAAGCACTTCGCCGGCCTCGCGCGCCTCCTGCCGGCCCTTGTCCGAGAGATCGACATCGGTCCAGCCGGTGAAGCGGTTCTCCTTGTTCCAGGTACTTTCGCCGTGGCGTAAGAGTACGAGTTTCTTCACTTCCGGTACGCCTTTCTGCCGGGGAATACGGCCGACGAGCCGAGCCGCTCTTCGATGCGCAGCAACTGGTTGTACTTGGCAATGCGGTCGGTGCGGCTGGCCGAACCGGTCTTGATCTGGCCGGCGTTGGTAGCCACCGCGAGGTCGGCAATGAAGGGGTCTTCGGTTTCGCCGGAACGGTGCGAAACCACCGCAGTGTAGCCGGCATTGGCGGCCATCTGCATGGCTTCCAGGGTCTCGGTGAGGGTGCCGATCTGGTTCACCTTGATCAGGATCGAGTTGGCGACGCCGCCTTCGATGCCGCGCACGAAGATCTTGGGATTGGTAACGAACAGATCGTCGCCCACCAACTGGATCTTCTTGCCGAGGGTGTCGGTCATCAGCTTCCAGCCCGCCCAATCGTTCTCCGCCATGCCGTCTTCGATGGAGATGATGGCCGGATACTGGCGAACCCAGTCGGCCCAGAATTCCACCATCTGCTCGCTGGTGCGGGCGCTGTTATCGGACTTCTTGAAGATGTACTTGCCGTCCTTAAAATACTCGCTGGAGGCCGGGTCCAGACAGATGCCAACATTCTCGCCCGGCTTGTAGCCGGCCTGCACGATGGCTTCGAGCACGCTCTCGATGGCTTCCTCGTTGCTCTTCAGCATAGGAGCGAAACCGCCTTCATCGCCTACCGCGGTGGAATAGCCCTTCTTGCTGAGCACCTTCTTCAGGGTGTGGAAGACCTCGACGCCCATGCGCAGCGCTTCGCTGAAGCTGGGCGCGCCGAACGGAGAGATCATGAATTCCTGGACGTCCACCGAGTTGTCGGCATGCGCGCCGCCATTGATGATGTTCATCATGGGGACAGGGAGCGTATTGGCGCCGGCGCCGCCCAGGTACCGGTAGAGCGGAGTGCGTTGCGCTACAGCCGCCGCGCGGGCAGCCGCCATGGAAACTGCCAGGATAGCGTTGGCACCGAGGCGCCCCTTGTTGGGCGTGCCGTCGAGCGCGATCATGATGCCGTCGATCTCGCCCTGCTGGGTGGCGTCCTTGCCGTGCAGCGCCGCGGCGATCTCGCCGTTGATGTGACTCACCGCCTTCAGGCTGCCCTTGCCGAGGTAACGCCCTTTATCGCCGTCCCGCAGCTCCACTGCTTCGTGCTCGCCGGTGGATGCGCCCGATGGCACGGCCGCGCGTCCCATACTGCCGTCGGCGAGATAAACATCCGCTTCCACAGTGGGATTCCCGCGGGAATCCAGAATCTCTCTACCAGTTACTCTTGCAATCATCGTCAAAGTAATGCTCCTCACTAAAAACTTTTGTACCTGCCGGGCGGGATTTCAATCGCCCACTACGGTGATGCCGCCTTCGGTGACCTGATAGCCGCGCGCGCGGTCGGCATCCGGATCGAAACCGATGGTGTGCAATTCGGGAATCTTGACTCCGGTGTTGACGATGGCCCGGCGGATGCGGCCATAGCGGCCGACTTCCACTCCGGGCATCAGAATCGAGTATTCCACCTCGCAATAACTGTTCACGCGCACACCAGGCGAGAGAATACTGTGCACCACGCGGCCGCCGGAAACGATACACCCGGCGCTGACAATGGAATCGAGGGCCAGCCCCATGCGGCGCCCCTTTTGTGCAAAAACGAATTTCGCCGGCGGCTGCTGGGTGGCTTTGGTGCGGATGGGCCAGCGGTGGTCGTAGAGGTTGAACTCCGGACTCACCGAGACCAGGTCCATATTGGCCTCGTAGTAGGCGTCGAGCGTCCCCACATCGCGCCAGTAGCGCGACTGTTTGGCGTTGAGGTCGCGGAAATCATAGGCGATCACGCGGCAGGTCTTGAGCAGGCGCGGGATTACGTCGCGGCCGAAATCGTGGGTGGATGCGGTATCCTGCGAATCCTCGTGCAGGGCCTTCAGCAGCACGCCGGTATTAAAAATGTAGATGCCCATGGAGGCGCTGACCATGGAAGGGTCGAAGCGCGAGCGGGCGGGATGATCGTGCTGGGGCTTTTCCTCAAAGCCGGTGACCGCATAATCCTCGGAGATTTCCAGTACGCCGAACCTCCCTGCCTCCGAAGGCGGTACCTGAATCGTGCCCAGAGTGATGTCCGCCTGATGGGCGCGGTGCCAGTCCACCATCTCGCCGTAGTCCATCTTATAGATGTGATCGCCGGAGAGCATGAGGATGGCTTCGGGCGCTTCGGCTTCGATACTCTGAAAGTTCTGGAATACGGCGTCCGCGGTGCCCTGGTACCAGTCCGCATGGACGCGTTTCATAGGCGGAATGACTTCAATGTACTCTCCCAGTTCGGGGGAGAGGATGTTCCAACCGTCTCGAATGTGGCGGGTGAGTTCGAGAGATTTGTACTGTGTTAGGATTAAGATTCGACGTACGTCGGAGTTAATGCAGTTAGAGAGCGTGAAATCGATAATACGATAGGCTCCCCCAAAGGGCACCGCCGGTTTGGCGGTGTCTCGAGTAAGGGGGTAGAGCCGCTCTCCGGCGCCTCCTGCCAGCAGGATCGCTAATACGTTTTGCATTTCAGCTTAAATCCCTGAAAAGAAACGGCATTCCGATTACACGGGCGATTTTTGCGAGCGACGTCAAAAATTTAGGCTTGACTTTATTTGTCAAAAACCTATGATATCAGTACCTCTTGTGCGAAGTGTAGGATTTTAACGGACCTGGATCTCACAAGCGTGACCAAAGTCTCTAAAAATCCCAAACATCGTATGAGAATTCCAGGTCCGGTTGGGAGGTGTATTTCGTTTGGCCGAAGTTAAACTTCAAGAGGGTGAGACATTAGAGAACGCCCTTCGCCGCTTCAAGCGTAAAGTCCAGCAAGAGGACATCATTAAGGAAGTGAAGCGTCACTCCTTCTACCTCAAGCCGGGTGAGAAGCTCAGGGTCAAGCAGGCCTTGGCCCGCAAACGAAACCGGAAGAAGTCGCGCCGGGAAGTAGAATAGCGCACCAGAACCCAGGGTAAAGGTTCGGGCGGGGCACAGGTGGCCCCGCCCGAATTTCACAAATTTGCTCAAGCTGTCAACGGGGAATAGGCCATGCCGGAGTTTCAGGACCGCATTCTCAAATGCGTCGATTGCAGCGCGGATTTCGTATTCACAGCGGGAGAACAACACTTCTTCCACGACAAGAATTTCAAGAATGAGCCCAAGCGCTGCAAGGCATGCAAGACCAAGCGCCAGGGATCTTCCGGATCCGGTTTCACCAAAACCGAGACCATGACCGAGTGTTCGCAATGCGGCAGGGAAACCACGGTACCCTTCAAGCCGACACAGGGACGTCCGGTATACTGCCGTGAATGCTTCCTGAACCGGAAGGCCACCGGCGCCGCCGCCGGCGGCTAGACCACAATTCTTCCTACATAATTAATGATCGATGCGCCCGGCGGACCTCACCGCTGCAGTTACTTGCGCGGGAGTAAGTCGTCCGGCACCGTGCCGGAAAGCGTGAAATGGGCGAAGCGCGTGAGCGCTCGAGTATAGTTCTGGAGCGCGCCCCGTTTGATATCGCCTGTTTGCTCGAGGCGTAGCTCGCCATCGGGCGGCGGACTTCCGTTGGCGACATTCTTCACCAATAGGTCGAACACGACGAAGGCTGCTTCGTAATCGGCACGAGCTCCGTCAAGCTCCTCCCTGAGGCGTTGCTCGATTGCCTCTCGATCGTCACGGTCCCGCATTTCCCAACCTGTGTAATAAATCGTACTCTCGACTCGCAATTTGTGCAAATAAAAAATGCCCCGGGTAAGCAAGCGTCGACTATTCGGGTTACTTCCAGCGATGACGGTTACCCATGGCAGAATAATTCAATGCACGAAGTCCGCATACGCCCCGCCGGTTCTCTGGATATCCCGCACATCCTGCATCACCGGCAGAGTATGTACATGGATATGGGACGCGGCGACGCAGCCTCGTACGCGAAGATGCTCGAAGCTACGGAAGCCTACCTGCGCGCCGCCATGGCTTCCGGCGCCTACACCGCGTGGATGGCGGAGACTGTGGAGGGACGTGTGATCGGCGGCGCCGGCGTAGCGATCTCCCCGTGGCCAGGATCACCCGACGACCCCTCCGGCCGCCGCGCACTGGTGCTGAATGTCTACACGGAGCCGGAGTTCCGGCGGCGGGGAATCGCGCGGTGGATTATGGAGACGGCGATCGCGTGGTGCCGCGAGCAGGGGTTGGGGAGCGTCTCGCTGCACGCCAGCGATGTTGGCCGCGCGCTCTATGAATCCCTGGGATTCCGGCAGACGAACGAGATGCGCCTCTACCTGAAGTAAGATCCGTCGCTAAAATAGTTCTTGGAGCCGAACTCTTGAAAAAACTGCTGCTGTTCCTGCTGCTGGCCGGTTTAGCGGCAGTGCTCGTATGGGGCGTACTGCGGAAGAACGACCCGCCCAAGGTGGCTTTCGCGCGCGTGAAGCGCCAGACCCTGGTGAGCATTCTGCCCACCAACGGCAAGGTGGAACCCTCGGAGTGGCAGGCGGTGCGCGCGGAAACGGGCGGCATTGTGAGCCGCGCGCCGGTAGAGGACGGACAGACCGTACAGGCCGGCACGGTGCTGGCCGCGATCGCGGACCCCTCGCTGCAGGCAGACATCGAAACCGCACAGGCAAAATTGAATGAGGCACGGGCGAACCTCGCGTCCCAGGAAGCGGGCGGAAGGCCATCCGACTTCACAGACATCGAGAACAACCTGACACGCGCGCGGTTCGATCTGGCGCAGTCGGAAAAGCTGCTGGCGAGCCTGCAGCGCCTGGTGGCTCAGCACGCGGCTACGCAGCAGGAGGCCGACGAAGCGCGCCGGAAGGTGCAACAGAGCGAACTGGAAGTAGCCGGCCTGGAAAAACGTAAGCAGTCCCTGGTTTCACCTACCGAGGTAGCGGCGGCTCGCGCGCGCGTGGGTGATGCAGAGACGGCGCTGGGCCTGGCTCGCCAGCGCGCCGCTCTGTCCCTGGTGCGCTCGCCGCTGGCGGGCGTGGTCTACGGCCGCGAGGTTCGCCAGGGCTCCTACGTGAACGCGGGCGATCTGATTGCGAATGTCGGGCGCATGGACCGGCTGCGCGTGCGCGTGTACGTGGATGAACCCGAACTCGGGCGCGTCGCCGTGGGACAGCCCGTGACCATCACCTGGGATGCGCTGCCCGGAAGACAGTGGCATGGGCAGGTGGATAAGAAGCCGGTGGCGGTGCAGGCGCTGGGATCGCGGCAGGTGGGTGAAGTGGTGTGCTCGATTGTAAATGAAGGGCGCACGCTGATTCCCGGCACCAACGTGAATGCGGAGATCCGCACGGCGGTGGTCGAAAACGCGCTGGTGATTCCCAAAGAGACGCTGCGCCACGACGCGCAGGGCGACTACGTCTTCGCGCTGAAGGGCGACACCATCGAACGGCGCGCGGTGAAAAAGGGCGCCTCCAGTCTCACCATGGTCCAGGTGGTGGAGGGGCTTTCGCGATAGCGACGCGGTGGCGCTGCCTTCGGACAATCACGTTAAAAGTTGGCGACCGCGTCTCCGCCACGATGTAAAATAGCTGCTTCATGTCTACAACTGCAGAGAGCGCCGGCGGGCAGAAATACGCATGGTGGCGGGAGTTGACCGGTTACCACTGGTTCGTGCTGAGCGTGGCCAGCATGGGCTGGATGTTCGACACCATGGCGCAGCAGCTCTTCAACCTGGCGCGCAAACCGGCTATCAAAGAGCTGCTGGGCGCCGGCGTGAGCAACGCCACGGTCGATCAGCAGGCCGCATGGGCCACCTCGATCTTCATGATCGGCTGGGCGATCGGCGGCGTGTTCTTCGGCGTGCTGGGCGACCGCATCGGCCGCGTCAAGACGATGACCATCACCATCCTGAGCTACACCATCTTCACCGGCTTGAGCGTGCTCTCCACCAGCGTCTGGAATTTCAACGTATTCCGCTTCCTGTGCGGACTGGGCGTAGGCGGACAGTTCGCCGTCGGTGTGGCGCTGGTGGCGGAGGTGGTGCCGTCGCGGGCGCGGCCCTATGCGCTTGGCTTCGTGCAGGCTGCGTCGCGCGGTCGGCAACATGATCGCCGCGATGACGGGGATTTTTGTCGGGCAAATGGAGGCGGCGGGCACAATTACGGGTGCGTGGCGGCTGGGAGTTTCTCGCGGGCGCGGTGCCGGCGCCGCTGGCGTTCATCGTCTTCAAGAAGCTGAAGGAGCCGGAATCCTGGCTCAAGGCGCGGGACGAAAAGAAGAAGCTGGGCTCGTACGGCGAGTTGTTCAGCGATCCGCGCTGGCGGCGCAATGCCATTGTGGGCTTCCTGCTGGCATTCGCCGGAGTGGTGGGCCTTTGGGGCATCGGGTTCTTCAGCTACGATCTGTTCCGCCCTGTGCTGGAGCGTACGTTCGCGGCGCAAGGGCTGGCCGGTCAGGCGCTGGCGGGCAAGGTCACGACGTGGATCGGGGTGACTTCCCTGCTCCAGAATATCGGCTGCTTCTTCGGGATCTACGCGTTCACCTACCTGACGCACTATACGGGGCGCAAGAAGGCATTCGCCATCGCGTTCCTGGCGGCGATGGGGATGACGTCTTACACCTTCTGGAACCTGCGGCAGATCAGCGACATCTTCTGGATGATTCCGCTGATGGGGTTCGCCCAGCTTTCCCTGTTCGGCGGATACTCCATTTACCTGGCGGAATTGTTCCCCACGCGTTTGCGCAGCACCGGCACGAGTTTCTGCTACAACGTGGGCCGGTTCGCCGCGGCGGCCGGCCCGTTCACCCTGGGCTATCTGACCAAGGATGTGTTCGGCGGTTATGCGGAACCCATGCGCTACGCCGGTGTGACCATGAGCCTGGTCTTCCTGGTAGGCCTTGCCGCGCTGCCATTCGCTCCGGAGACCAAGGGAAAGCCGCTCCCCGAGTAGCGAAATTACGGCTGTACCGGTGGCAATGTGCTGGAACCGGACGTAAGGAGGCACGTCGGGTGACCGAATCCGCCGGCACTGATGCCGGTACCGCCATTCGGGTTGTCTTTAATATCGAAGATGATGTTGTCCGGTCGTGCCGGATCTCCGGAAACTCCACCCACTCCACCGAGGTGATCCAGGCCGAGGTTGTTGCGCACGCGCCAGGCGATATTGTGGTCCGCGCAGGAAGTATCGCCGCTGACTCCCACGCCGCCCACGATCTTCTTGCCCGGGGCGTAGAGCCCGAGGCCGCCGCCGAATACGTTGACGCCGCCGATCTTACTGTCCTTCCATCGGGTCGTTGGACATCCGTAGCGCGATGAGGGACCCTGATAGGCGACCGCGGTATCGACTGGATTGCTTGCCTGCAAGCCGAACAGGCTGCCGCCGGGCTGCACGGCGGAATACAGGTTGGCGGTGGAGAGCGCCAGACCGTTGGGCTGTCCCGAGCCGTTGCTACTGGAGGTTGCATCCAGGCTGAAGGCATTGGCGGTGTTGGCCTTCTGGGCCGAGATGACCCGGCTGCCCGGCCATTGCGCGCCGCGATCGTTCCGCTGAAAGCAACGGCGCAGACCACTGCCATCGCGGTCCACAATGGTTGCCCACATATGGTTATTCAGTCCGCTGGTTTCGGCGGCGACGGCGGCGACCAGAGCGGCTCTAAGGGTATTCTGGCTGGGAAGACTTCTGCAATTGTCGTCGTCCGCCCGGGCAATTCCGGCCGTCGACAGACAAAGACCACCGACAAAGTGGTTGCAATGTACAAAGATCGTCGATGTAACATGTAATACCCTCCTTTGGTACTCCCTCGACAGTTTAACAGCGCCTCATGCCACTAATACACGGAAGTACCGCTCTGGCGAATAAGATTGTAAGTTTGCTCACAAGCATGGCCGGAGGTATGATACCCGCTGGCAATCTATGGCTACCGAAGCACAGACTCCCAACCCTGCCGGTTCCCCCCCGGCGTCTCCTGCATCTCCTGCGCCTCCGCCGGCATCGACCGCGGCGCGCGCCGCCGATCCAGTGCCGCCCGGAAGCGAGGATGCGCGTTTCATCGCATTCGCCAAAGAGAATATCGGGCTGCTGGCCAGTGTCGCTTCGGTGCCGCTGCTTTCCAGCGCAGCGGGCGCGCTCAAACCGCCGATGCAGATGGACCAGCTTACGGTGCTTTCTTCACTGCTGTGCGTCATCGTGTTCGCGGCCTGCTTCACGCTGCGAGGAGTGTTGGGCGCGGCGCCGAAGAACAGGCACACGTGGGTCAAGGCTCTTCCCGGCGTAGTGAGTTTGCTGGTGGTGGGATTTGCCGTCTGGCAGATAGCGGCCTACTCTTCGGGCGAAAAACTCTATGAGCAGGAGAAGGCGACGGCAAAGCCAGCCATCGTCGCGACTGCTCCCGCCACCCAAGCTATAGCTGCGCCCGCCAAGCAGGATGCCGCGCCCGCTAAGCAAGATGCGCCGCCCGCTAAACAGGAGGCTGCACCTGCCGGAGCGACCGGCGCCGCCAAAAGCACAGCTACCGGTGCTACCGGCGCGGCCGCTGCGGGCGGCACGGGGACCGCGGCCGCAACTGGTGCGGCTGCCGCGACGGGCGCTGCATCACCTACGGGTCCATCCGCCGCGGCTCCCACCGGCGCCACAGCCACGGCAACCGTTAAGCCGGAAGCCGCGCCAAAGGAAGCGGGCTTGGTCCCCGATCATCCACATTACGATTTGACCCGGCAGATCATTTTGTTTCTCTGGATCTATCCCACCCTCATTCTTGCGCTGGGTCTGATTCTGGTCACCAACTTCACCCAGCAGACCGCGCGGGATATACAGACCGTGATTGAACAGGCGCTGCCCGAACAGGCGCCCGCGCTGCTCAAGCGGATCCAGTTGATCGCCCGCTTTTATGAGATCGGCCGGCAGCCCGGACAGGAGCGATTTCTGAAGATCGGCGAAGCGTTGATCGAAGACCGTAACGACATTCTCAAGAAGCTCAGTGAGAGCACGATCGAACTAGGCGGGGCCGAGGCCATGCGCCTGCAGCAGGTGCTGGTGCAGACGTTCAAGAACAGCTTCGATGCGGTGAGCTGCCGCGATCTGAAATTCTGGGCCGATATCGGCACCGATGAGATTTCGCGCAACTATTTCCGCCTGAATCTGGAGGCGCTCAAGCGTAGCGATAAGGTGACTCGCCTGCTGATTTTCGACGATAACGAGATCGCGCGCATCGACGACGTCATCAAGGCGCTGGTACACCATCAACGCTACGGTATCGCCTGGGCGGTGGTGCCTTACATGGATCTGGACCCCTCGACGCGCGAGGAGAAGGAAGACCTGGCTCTCGATTTCGGGCTCTACGACGAATCCGAAGTGGCGATTTATTTCCGCGATTATCACAGCGGCGTGCGCAAACTGCGCGCCGTCTTTCCGGGACCCGCGCGGGAGGATTTCCTGGCACGTCAGCGTCAGCGGTACGCGGAACTTCTCGCGCAATGCTGGCTGGTGAGCGGCAGCTTCCTGGATCGACTGAGCAAACTGCCGCCGGCGGAACTCGCGGCGCTCAAGTATGCCGCGATCCGGAATTCGGTGGTGACTGCGCGCGAACTCGAACTGGTGGACCAGGAGCCGAAGTTCGCGAAGTTCCTGGGACTGACGCTCGAGGACCTGAGACGGCCCGATACGGTGGCGCTGCAGGATTGCTATCTCTTTCCAAACTGCGAAAGCGATATTGCCGGCAACGTGGAACGCATGTACCGCCTGCGCAGCAAGTGCCGGGATTGGGCAGGTCCGGCGCCTACTCCGCCGCCTACTCCGGCTGTAGCGAAAGCAGCGGGTCAATCCTAGACGCGCGGCGAGCAGGCAGGTAACTCGCAACCAGGGCAACCGCGGCCAGCGCGACGGACGCCGCGGCGAATGTCAGAGTATCGCTTTCCCGCACGCCGAACAGCATGCCACGCAAGAGCCGCGCCAGCGGGATGGCGGCCGCCACGCCCAAGGCGATACCCGACAAGGCGAGGGTCATCGCCCCACGCAGCACCAGCGCGAGTATGCCGCCGCTGGTTGCGCCGAGCGCGATCCGTATGCCGATTTCGCGCGCCGACTGATTCACCAGGAACGCCATCACTCCGTAGACGCCGATGGCGGCCAACCCGAGCGCGAGCGCGGCGAACAGGCCGAGCAGCACCAGCGAGAAGCGGCGCCGCGCGAGCGACTCCTCCACACGCTGCTCCATAGTCCGCACCTGGTACAACGGAAGGTCGGAATCCATCTGGTGGATCTGGCCGCGGACCGCCTTCGCCAGCACGCCCGCCTCCGCTGCGCTGCGCACCACCAGGTTCATCTCGCGCACTGGCGCCTGGGTCTGCGGAAAATAGATGGCGATGCGCGAATCGGTATCCAGCGCGTACTGCTTGACGCGGCCCGCTACGCCCACGATGGTGATCCACGGCCGGGTCGCGTCGTTGATAGTGCCGGTGTGAATCCGCTTGCCCACCGGGTCCTGATTCGGCCAGAATTCGCGGGCCATGAATTCGTCGATAATGGCAACACGCGGATTCGCCGCGGTGTCCTGCTGGGTGAAGAAACGGCCGCTGCGCAGCGGAATGCGCATCGCCTGGAAGTAGTTTCCGCCTACAATGCGTTCGTCCGCGTTAAGGAAGAGCTCGCCGGGCCGGGGGGTACGGCCCTCAATCGTGATCGGCCCCCAGGAATACATTTCGCTCAGGGGCAGGGCGGAGACACCGCCGGCCGCGGATACGCCGGGCAATTGTTCCACCCTCTGCCACAATTCGCGATAGACCGTTATCACCGCGGGACCGTTGGCATAGCGGGGACCCGTCATGGTGAGACCCAGCGTCAACACGCCTTTGGGATCGAAGCCCGGGGCGACATCCAGCAGGTGCGTGAAACTGCGCAAGAGCAGGCCGGCGCCGATCGTCAGCACGACCGAGAGCGCCAGTTCGGAGATCACCAACAGGCGCCGCAGGCGATTGCCGCCGCCCACCGAGCCGCGGCTGCCATCTTTCAGGCTGGTGTGCAGATCCAGACGGGAGAGGCGCAGCGCGGGAGCCAGGCCGAACAAAGCTGCGGAGAACACGGAGAGCCCGAAGGTAAAGGCGAGGGCCCATCCATCCACGGCGATCTCGTGGAGGCGCGGCACGCTCTTCGGTCCGAGCACGTGGATCCAGCGGATGCTCCACATGGAAAAGAGCACGCCGAGCGCGCCCCCCGAAAGCCCCAGCACCAGACTCTCGGTGAGCAACTGCCGGATGACGCGGGTGCGGCCGGCGCCGAGCGCAGCTCTGACCGCCATCTCCTTGCGCCGCGCCAGCGCGCGTCCCAGCAGAAGGTTCGCGACATTGGCGCAGGCGATGGTGAGCACGAAGGCGACTGCGCCGATCAGGATCAGAAGCGGACGACGGGTATCTCCCACCACCTGCTCGCGCAGCGGTACGATGCCGAAGGTGAGGCCGCCATTGGGTGGATAAACGTCCGCGTGATCGCGGCGCAGGCGCGCGGTGATCGTGTCCATGGCGGCTTGCGCCTGTGGCACCGTAACGCCGTGCTTCAGCTTGCCGATCACGTTGTAGTCCTCGCGCCCGCGGTCCTGCGCCGCGGCGGCAGGCAGCGGAAGCGGCAGCAGGACATCCGCATCTTCCGCGCCGCCCAGTGTGGGCAGCACTTCGCGAGGTAGCGAAAAGCCCCGAGACAGTACACCGATGACGCCGTAGTTCCGGCCATCGAGAGTGAGCGTTCGGCCGATGACTCGCGGGTCGCCGCCGAACCGTCGCGTCCATGCTCCGTAACTCAGGACGGCGGTGGCGGCGGGAAGGGCCGTATCCTCGGCTGCCTCGAAAAGGCGTCCCACGGCCGGACGAGCGCCCAGCATCTTCGGTAAGTTGGACGACACGCGGATGAAGCCGATGCGTTCCGGCTGCCCGTTCCCGGTGAGATTGGCGTTGCCCCCGATGGCGATGGCCAGTTGCTCAAAGCCAGGATGGCCGTCGCGGATATCGAAATACTGGGCGGTGGAGAACCAGTCCTGCAGGATGTTGAGGCCGGGAGAACGGTTCCAGAGAATCACCAGCCGGCCTGCATCCTTGTAGGGAAGAGGCCGCAGCAATAGTGCGCCGGCAACGCTGAAGATGGCGGTGTTGGCTCCGATGCCGATGGCGAGCGAGAGCACGGCGGCGGCGGTGAAGCCCGGTGTCCGGCCGAAGGCCCGTAGCGCGTAGCGCACGTCCTGCGCGAAAGCGTTCATGGAAGATTGGACGTGATGCTACCACAGTGGCACCGCGAACTTTCGACTTAAGCTGAAAGGTATGGAGTGGTTTGAGAACGAGACTCTGTGGCGCGAACTCTACCCGTACGTGTTTCCGCTGGAGCGCCTGGCGGCGGCGGAGAGCCAGGTGACTGCGATTCTCGCCCTGACCGGCGTGACCACGGGCGCCGTACTGGACCTGTGCTGCGGTCCGGGCCGTCATGCGGTGGAGTTCGCGCGCCGCGGATTCCGCGTGACGGGGGTGGACCGCTCCCCTTTTCTGCTGGAGCGCGCGAAGGAGAGGGCGACCGAAGCGTCGGCGGAAGTAGAGTGGGTACTGGACGACATGCGCGAGTTTCGCAGGCCGGAGGCTTTCGACCTGGCTTGCAATCTGTTTACTTCTTTCGGCTATTTTGAGCGCGAAGAGGACAATCTGCGCGTGCTGCGCAATGTACGGGAGAATCTCCGCGGCGGAGGCGTGCTCGTGATGGACATGGTGGGCAAAGAACGCGTAGAGCGCCAGGGACTGAACGCCCAGCACACGCGCTTTGCCGACGGCGCGCTGCTGGTGCAGCAGCCGCAGGTGAACGACGACTGGAGCAGGATGTATCTCTCCTGGACAGTGCACAAGGGCGGCCAGTCGCAGAGCTACCGCTTCGAGCACCATCTTTATTCGGGACAGGGCCTGAGCGATCGCCTGATGAGCTGCGGCTTCAGGTCCGTGCAGTTGTTTGGGGACCTGCAGGGTTCGCCCTACGGCCCGGACGCCACACGATTAATCGCGGTAGCCGGTAAGGGCTGAGACTACCGGGCGGTTTGCGATCCCAGCCGCAGGTGTTCTTCCGCGGCTTGGGTCTTTCCCTGGCGCTGATAGACCTTGCCAAGCAGCAGGTGGGCCCGCGCCGCATGGCGGATCCAGCGCGAGGGCGCGTTCCAGGTGCGCCGCGGCCTGCGGCAGGTGGTCCAGCGCAAGCTCGATGCAGCCCAGTTCCAGGTATGCGCGAGCGGCGTCGGGATGGCGCTTTAAGACGGCTTCCAATGGCGCCACGGCATCCTCGGCCTGTCCCTGGCGGAAGAGGAATACGCCGTAGTCGATTCCCGGATCTTCATTCGCGGCGGAGGCGCGATAGTAGCGCACGGACTGGCGGAAGGCACTCCCGGCTTCGGCAGACTGGCCGAGCGCCTCGAGCGAGAGCGCCAGCAGGCGGTAGGCTTCGCTGTTTTCAGCGTCGCGTCTGCAGCACGGGATGTAATACATCGATCGCCGGCTGAAACCGATTTAACAAATAGAGCGTGCGGCCATAGTAGAGGCAGGCGTCAGGGAGGGAGGGCTGTTGTTCACAAGCGTTTCGAAACGCGCGTCTCGGCGAGCTCGAATTCCTGCCGCGATGCATAGACCACACCCAGCGCCTTCCAAGCCTGGGCGTACGCGGGACGCATCTCTATTGCGCGTTTGAAGGCGGCGATGGCGGCGTCCGGCTTGCGTTCGGCGAAGAGTCGTTCGCCCTGACGGAAGAGTTCCCCGGCGTCCTGCGCCAGGAGCGGGAAACACGGACACCAACACCACCACTATGAGGAGGTTTCGGCAGGCAGACATACCGTTCGCCTTGAATCTACCATATCTACAAAAATTGGAAGTTATATCGCTAAATTTCTCCGTAAGCGCGTACAAGAAAATAGTTCCATTCGTTTGTGACGCGTGATATTATCAGCCCCACGGCCGGTCACGTAACGCCGGCTTGTTCCGCTACCGACAGGGGGAATCTGGATGAAAAAGCAATTAGCCACGATGCTATCTGTGCTGTGTCTGTTCGCATTGCCGGCACTCACACAAGAGTTTCGCAGCACCATTTCGGGTCACGTTACCGACGCGAGCGGCGCCGCCGTACCCAACGCAAAAGTAAATGCCGTGAACACGGACACGAATCAGGAACCACGACGGCAACCACGGACAACGCCGGGGCATATGCGATCCCGTTCCTGCGCCCGGGCAACTACAAGGTGACGGCCGCGCCGCCGGGTTCAAAGCAATACACGCAGGACAAGCTCACGCTGGAAGCCGCGAAGGTCACCGGCGTCGACATCCACCTGGAAGTGGGCGGTGTGAATGAAACGGTGGAAGTCACGGCGGAAGCGGTCGCACTGGACACCCAGTAGCGCCAGCCGCGGTCGCGAGATCGTCACCACCACAGCAGGTTGCGGAAATGCCGCTGAATGCGCGCAATCCCTTCATGCTGGGCGCGATGATGTCCGGCGTCACGTTCAACGGCGCGGCAATCTGGCAGCGGCCTTTCGACAACGGCGCCATCGCGCAGTGGAGCATCAACGGCGGCCGCGATTCCTCGGCCGAATTCATCATGGACGGCGCATCCAACAACGGCCAGATGGGTGGCAACAACATCGGCGCTACGTGCCGATTGTGGACGCCGTGCAGGAATTCAACATGATGACCAACATGTACAACCCGAGTACGGTCACACCGGCGGCGGCATCATGAACGTGGTGTTGAAGAGCGGCACCAACCAGTTCCACATCGCGGCATGCGAGTACATGCGGCGCACCTCACTGGATGCGAATACGTTTCAAAACAATGCGATCGTGGCCAGCCACCAATCCAAGGCGGCGCTCGGCCCCACTCATTATCTGGATCAATACGGTTGCTAGGTGGAGGGGCCGGTCCGCATCCCGGGCATTCTGAAAAAGGACGGGCCGGTGAAACTGTTCTACATGGGCGCATATGAGAACTACCGCGAGGGCACTCCCAACCCGCTGATCGTTTCCTATCCGGAAGCGGAGATGCGCAAAGGCGATTTCTCCAAACTGGTAATTCCAGCGGGCAGAAGATCACGATCTACGACCCGTTTACGGCCACATACGACGCCAGCCGGGAACATCGCTCGAACCGTACTGCTTTCCCGGGAAACATCATCCCCGCGAACCGGATCAACCCGATTGCCACGGCGGTCACGGGGTACATGCCTCTGCCCAACCGGGCAGCGCCGCCGGGTTCCGCTACGCGAACGAGCAACCTGTCTCTGCCCGACTTACTTCGACAAGGATAAGTTTTACAACCTCATCATGAAGTTCGACTGCGAACTTCGGCAGCAATCACCGCGCCTTTTTCCGCCAGCCTCCAACGACCGCACGGAAGACCGTGCCGTCAACGGCATCGACAACAAGATCGGGCACCGACCGGCCAGCAGCCCTTCCAGCGCATCAATGACGCCTATGTGGTGGACTGGGTCGGCACCATCTCGCCGACCTTGATCCTCAACGCGCGCGCGTCCTACAACCGCTTCATCGAGAAAGGGTTTGGCCGCGCGAACGAAGGTTTTGACATGTCCAGCCTGGGCTTGCCCAAGTCTCTGCTGTCCCAACTGCCCAGCCCGGTTTATTCGGCCGGTGGAATTTTGAGCACCGGTATGCGTCTCTGGGCCGCAACCAGAGCAACAACTTCACCGACACGTTCCAGCTGTCGTTTAGCGCGACGAAGGTGACGGGATCGCACACCATCAAAGCCGGTATCGACATTCGTCAGATCAATTACGAGCATTCAGAACACTGGCGATATCCTGTTGTTCAGCGGGAACACCACATGGACGCAGCGCGTCTACAACGTGAGCGAATCCACCAGTGGCGATGGCTACGCGTCCTTCCTGCTGGGAATCGTGGGCCGGGCACCGCGGAACCGTCAGTTCTTCCAACTATCCACTCTTCCCCTGGTGGAAGCAGTATTACTATGCTCCCTACGTCCAGGACGATTGGAAGGTCGGCCGCCGCCTGACTCTGAATCTCGGCCTGCGTTGGGATTTCAACGCTCCCCAGTTCGAAAAGTGGAACCGCATGAACGGACCGTTCGATCCGAACGTGTCCAGCCCGGTCGCCGCACAGGTTGCCGCCAACGTGAATGCGATGAAGGCCGCCGGTACCATTCCGGCGAACCTCACCGCGCAGTACAACAACCTGGCCAACCTGAAGGGCGGCCTCACCTTCGCCGGAGTAACGGCGGCCAGGGACGCTCGCCGTTCGCCCTGCGGAAGAACGGGTTTGGCCCCGCGTCGGCTTTGCCTATCAGTTGAGCGAGAAGCTGGTGATGCGCGGAGGATTCGGACTGTATCACTCGCGATCCCAACAACGACACCTCGCAGACCAACGGGTTCAGCACCAGCACCACTATGGTGAACTCCAACGATGGCGGCCGCACGCCGATTGCCAACATCTTGTCGAACCCCTATCCCACCGGCATCAGCACCCCACCGGCTCTTCGGCCGGCGCCGCGACCTTCGTCGGGCAGAACACAACTGGTTCGACGCGGGCTTCGGAGATTCCCACGGTCTGGTCTTTCTCCATGGGCTTGCAGTATCAGCTCACCAGGAGTTCGACCCTCGAAGCTTCGTACGTCGGCAGCCGCAGCTACAACCTGAACATGAGAGCCGATTACAACATCCCCTCGCTTGACGTGCGCAAGACTTGTAACTACCTGGAAGGCGGAAATGCGGCCTACTGCAACGCGAGGTTCCGAACCCGTTCAAGGGCGTCCCGGCGTTCAACGGCTCCAGCTACTATACGGCCAACACCGATTTCGTACTACCAATGGCGCTGCCGTTCCCGCAGTTTAGCGGTGTGCTGAGCCAGCAAGGCCGCAACGACTCGTGGATCCGCTACAACTCGCTGCAGGTCAACTACAACCTCCGCGTGCGTAGCGGCATCACGTTCATGGGCAACTACACGCTATCCAAACAGATCGAGTTGTCGGGCTTCAACGACAAGTTCACCAACACCTACCAGCAGGGCCCCTACTCGCTCGACCGGCCGCAAGTGCTCAAGCTGACCGCGATCTGGGAACTGCCGTTCGGCGAAGGCAAGAAATTCGGCGCAGGCACTCACGGTTTCGCCAAGCGGGTGATCTCCGGTTGGGAATACACCACGCTTCTTTAATGACGCGTTCCGAGGGCTGCCCGCCAACCTCCCGGGCAACGCGATCATGCTGAAGGATCCGGCAAAGTCAGTCGGCGGAGGCTACAACGGCTCTGTCGATTGGAAGGCATACCAGGTTCGCGAATGGAACCCCTGCGTCCTGCAACAGGACGCGAACACCGGAGTCATTACGCCGACATCGGCCAGCATCGGGCTGGGTTGCGGCACGGACTTCAGCAAAGACTGGGGTAATTACGCCTGGCTGCAAACGACTAATTTCGCTCCCCGCTATACGCCCAACCGTTCGGGCCAAATCCGCGTACACCATGCGTACCAGTTGGACGCATCGCTGCTCAAGACCACGAAGATCAACGAGCGCATGCGGCTCCAGCTTGGGTTTGAGGCGTTCAATATGTTCAACCACAACTACTTTGGCCGCGACAACCTCAACACCACCACGTCGAGCGCCAACTTCGGCAGCGTGATCCCGGCGACGGTATCGACGCAGAACATGCTGCCCCGCCAGATCCAGGTCCGCTTCAAGTTCAACTGGTAGGACGAAAGCGATACCCAGTAGTCAAAAAGGCGGCCCGGCAACGGGCCGCCTTTTCCGTTTGGTTTACTTCACCTTCGTCCACTTCTGCTCATCTTCCTTCACCGAGATAATCTGGTTGGCATCCATGCCGGTGAAGTGATGCACCGTGCCACCCGGCCAGCGGATCTCCAGGGAATCGACCTTGGCATTTGCTCCCAATCCGAAGTGCTGGCGGAAGGTGCTGGTGGAACCGAAGCCCTCGCTGCCCTTGACCTCACGATAGACCAGCAGGCCGCCGGCCTTCACGGTAATCTGCGCGCCCACCGCCATGCGATTGCTCTTCACGCCGCGCAGTTCGATTTCCAGCCAGTGATTCTGCGCGGCCTTCAGATTGTGATAGAAAGCGTTGTACGCATGGTCACCCGGATAGTGCCCGCCCAACTGGGCGAAGACGTCCAAAGCACCATCGTCATCGATATCCACGAACGCAACGCCATGCCCCTTATTTCCCGGCCGCGCGAAATCGACGAAGTTGGTGAAATCCGCAAAAGTACCGTCTCCGCTATTGCGGAATAAGCGGTTGGGCTCCAGGCGGCTGATCTGCGGATCGCCGGTTCCGACGTACAAATCCATGTAGCCATCGTTATCCAGATCGGCCACGCCCGCCCCCATCGTGCCCATGGGGTAGTACAGCTTGGATTCGAAGGTGACGTCGGTGAAGGTGCCGTTCCCGTTATTGCGAAAGAGGCGGCTGGCGTCCGGATGGATGGAACGCGCATTGGCCGGCGCGTAGCCTTTCTTCAGCCCCTCGACGGCGGCTTCCCACGGCGCCAGGCTGGTAGTGAGAATGTCCGGCCATCCGTCGTTGTTGTAGTCGAACATGAAACAGACGAAGCCGTTGTGCGCGGGCTGCAGAATGCCTGCTTTGGCCGCGACCTCCGTGAAGTGAAGTTTACCGTCGTTGTGATACAGGCGGTTGGGGGCGCTTTCGCGGCCGTTGATCAGGATATCGAGGCGGCCGTCCTTGTCGTAGTCGCCGAGGGCGATCCCGATGGCGCCGTACGCTGAAGGTTCGTTCAATCCCGCCGCCCTGGTGACGTTGGTAAACGTGCCGTTGCCGTTGTTGCGATAGATCTGGGTGGTGCTGCCTTCCTGCAGGACGCCGTTGGCGATCACCAGATCGAGCAGGCCGTCGTTATCCAGGTCGCCCCAAAGGGAGACGAAGCCCGAACCGGGGTCGTCCGCGCCGCTCTTCTTCGACACGTCCGTGAACTTGCCGTGGTCGTTATGGAAGAGCAGGTTGCGCATCGGGCCGCTCCAGCCATTCAGCGAAATGTAGAGGTCGGGCCAGCCATCGTTATCGTAATCGATCAGGTTGAGCGAGTAGCCCGAAGGGACCTTGCCGAGACCCACCGCGTCGGTCACATCTGTGAATTTGTCGCCCTCGTTCTTGTAGACGCGGATGAAGACGCCGCTGCCGGAAACGATGAGATCCTCTTTGCCATCGCCATCGAGGTCGCCCCAGGCGGCGGTACCGTTGCCGTTCAAGTGATGAATGCCGAGCTTGGGCGCAATGTCTTCGAAGGACAGGAGGGGAGAATTGGCGGCGTCAATTTTAAAGGTCTCGCGCGGAAATAACGCGAAATCGGGTAGAGGCGGGCGCGGACCCTTCACCTGGTCGAGCGCAAGGGTGAACAGCCATTGATCCACCGGATTCCTGCGCCACTGCAGCGCCTCGTAGAACTTCGCCGCCGCGTCGGTGTATTCGCCCAGGCGGTAATACGACGCCCCCATTTCACGCAGCGTCGACATGCGCTGTTCCAGCGTGACGTTGCGACGCAATTCCTGCTCGTAGTAGCGGATGGCCTCGCGGAAACTGCCTCGGCGGGACAGCGTGTTGCCCATCAGAAAATAGGCGGCCGTCTCTTCGTTGCTATAGGGCAGGGCGCTGTCGAGCACCTGCCCCACCATGTCGATGGAACGGTCCAGCCCGATCAGCGGATCGTGCGGCACGCGGTGGCCGCTCTCTTGCGTGAAGCGCACCTCGCCGGACATCCACTCGCTCAGATTCAACAGGAACGCGTTGGCATGGGGCTCCAGCTTCGCTACCCGGGCGGCCAATTCATAGGAAAGATTGGGGTCGTAGTACAGCAACTCGGCGCGCGCGTGGATCACGGCCTTAGCGCGCAACGCGGGGATGTGGTCGGGATCGTGTTTTAACGCGTCGCCAAGCATCTCCATGGCGAGGGCCAGCGACACCCGACGCTGCTCGGGATCGCGCTGAGCATAGAAATCGAGGAGGTGGGAGCGAGCGATCTGGTAGATTACCTCGGCGTCGTTCGGACGCTCTTTGCGTTGGGCTTCCAGTTCCTTGCGGGCCTCGGCGGTCTTGCCTTCGCGCAGCAGCAGCAAGGCTTTGCGCAGCGGGCCGCTCTTTTCAGGCAGCGGCGTTTCTGACAGTGCGTGGTCCTGGTGGTCCTGCTGCCATGCGCTGGTCCGCACCGCCAGTGCGGCGGCGGCGAGGCATGCGACGGCCAGGCCGCGGCGAATCCTGGAATGAACGAAAGTGGGCAACTTGCGAGTACTATAACAATGATGCTGCCCCTCCTGCTCACCGCACTCGCCGTCAAGCCAACGGTGGATCGTCCGCCTGTGATCACCGGTAACTGCAATCCGGCGCGCGTGCACTTCACGGGACACATCAGCGCCGATGCCGCGGGTCCCGTGAAGTATTCGTGGGTGCGCAGCGACAAACCGTCCACTGCCACCTTCACGCTCGACTTCCCCAAAGCGGGCTCCCTGCCCGTCACCTACGACTGGATCTTAAAAGGTCCCGCCGATGGTTGGGTGGTGCTGCAGATCATCTCGCCCGAGACCGCCAACTCCGGTAAAGTGCGCTTCGAAGTGAAGTGCGCGAAATAGGCGCTACTGGCCGGCGGGGTGAAGCTCAAACTCATCCAACACTTTGCCGTTGATATCGATCGCCTGCACTTTGGCGGTCTTGCCGTTGACGTGTATCGACACGAAGTTCTCGATACTGGCCACCTTCTGCGTAATCTGCGGATCGGGCTTGTTGACATCGTATAGGGGCGCCCCGCCGCCGCCACTGCCGATATAGTGAACCCCGTTCTTTAGATAGTGCTGATAGTTGTGATCGTGACCGAATAGTCCGGCAGTCACGCGCTGCTTCTCCAGCATTGGCGTCAGCGCAGTCATGTGCGGGTTGTCGCCCTGTCTGCGCTCCACTGCGGTAAAGGGCGGGTGATGCGCCAGCACGAAGCGGTAGTCCGCTTTCTGATTCGCCGCCAGGTCCTCTTCCAGCCACTGGACCTGCTGCGTCCAAAACGCATCCCGCGCGATCTTGCTGGTGGACACGTTGCCGATGTCGCTATTGATCACCGCAAAATGCGCATTGCCCCAATTGAAGGAATAATAGGGCAGCCGGGTCTGGAAGAAATCGTAAAATTCCTCGCTGTTGCGCTCGTGATTGCCCAGGGATGGGAAGAAGGCCGTCTGCCGCAGCAGGTCGCGCTCGATGTTGAAGAAGTTGGCCCAGAGGGCGGAATCCTTGCCGTTTTCCACCAGGTCGCCGCTGTGTAGCACGAAGTCGGGCACGCCGTTTTCCAGGATGCGCGCGATCACGCGGCGGTGCACGTCGTGCCGCGTGCGCACGTCGCCATAGAGGACGAAGTGGAAGGGCTCGACGCCCGTGGGCGGAGTCTTGAACCAACCCTTGACTTCGCGGCCGGCGTCGTAATCGTAGCGCGTGTTCGGCTGCAATCCGGACAGGCTGGTGTGCTCCACCCTGAGAACGGGCGACGGCTTGGCCGCGGCGCCGGGAGCATGAAACGTCAACTCGCGGTCCTCCACGATCCACGCCACCGTCGCGCCGCGCGACGTCGTATTCACTACAAACGGGCCGCCCACCACCTTCGGCCCTGCGCCGAACAGGGCGGTGCCGAACAGGGCGAGGCAACAAACACGAATTCCGGTCATCTCCAAAGTGTATCCGGTGCCTCTCAACGAATGATGACAATTCGGCTAATCGGCGCGCAACGCATCCACCGGCGCCATTCGCGACGCGCGACGCGCCGGCAGGTACGCGGCCAGCAGCGCTACCGATCCCAGCACCAGCGGCACGGCAACGAAAGTCACAGTGTCGTGCGCGCCGACGCCGAAGAGCATCGACTTGAGCAGGCCGGTGAGCAGCATCGCGCCTGCCAGGCCTGCAGCGTTCCGCCCAACACCAGACGTGCGCCCATCCCCAATACCAGGGTGACGATCCGCGCGGGATCCGCGCCCAACGCCACCCGCACGCCGAATTCGCGGGTTCGTTCCGTGACGGTGTAGGCCAGCACTCCGTAGATGCCCACCGCCGCCAGTAGCAGCGATACCAGCGAAAAACCGACCAGCAACAGGGCGCTGAAGCGCTGGCGGGCGAAGGTCTCGCGCACGACCTCTTCCATGTCCACGATCTCGGCTACGGGCTGCGCTCCATCCAGCGTGCGGATCACGCGCCGCGCGGGTTCGGCCAGGCTGCGTGGATCGCCCGAGGCGCGCACTACGAAGATCATCCTGCCGTGCGGCATGTGCGCATGTACGTAATAGACGGTGGGTGTCGGGTCCTTGTCCAGCGATCCTTCCTTGACGTCGCCCACCACGCCGATGATTTCCCCGAAGGGGTTTGCGTCCTGCATACTGGCGCTGATCTGCTTGCCCAGCGGCGATTCGCCGGCCAGATACTTGCTTGCGAAAGTCTCGCTGATGATGAAGCGGTACGGACTTTCGATGGTATTGTCGGCAGCCGAGAAATCGCGTCCACTGCGCATCGGAATCCGCATTGATTGGAAGTAGCCCGGTGTGACAGTGCGAATCGTACTCACCAGTTCCTCACCGGGCTTGGCCTTGGGGCGCCCGCCGATGTCCACGTGCGTTCCCGCGGCCATCCCGCGGAAAGGCAGGTAATTGATCGCGCTGGCCGAACGCACGCCTGGCAGCGCGCGAATCTCCTCCAGCGCGCGATTGAAGAACTGCAAACGCTTCGCCGCTTCCGGGTAACGCGCGGTGGGAAGGCTCACCCGGAACGTCAGCACGCCTGAGGGGTCGAGGCCGGGATCGACGCCCTGCAAACCGATGAGGCTGCGAAACAGCAGGCCCGCGCCGGCCAGCAGGGTCACGCTGAGAGCCACCTCCGCCGCCACCAGTCCGCGCCGCAGGGCGCCGTGTCCGCCGATGCTTCCCCGGTCGTCTTCGCGCAGTCCACTGAGCAGTCCGGTGCGCGCGGCGGCCAGCGCCGGCGCCAGTCCGAAGATGAGCCCGGTCAGCAGCGAGAGCGCCACGGCGAAGGCGAGAATCCGCAGGTCGATCGCGATCTCCGCGTTGCTCACCAGTTCGCGTGGAGCCAGGGCCACCAGGCCCTGACACCGCGCCGCGAGCCAGCAGAATCCCCAGCAGGCCGCCGGATGCCGCCAGCACCACGCTCTCCGTCAGCAACTGGCGGATCACGCGAGAGCGCCCCGCACCCACCGCGCTCCGCACGGCGATTTCCCGCCGGCGCGAATTGTAGCGCGCCAGCAGCAGGTTCGCCACATTGGCGCAGGCCACCGCCAGCAGCAGTCCCACTGCGCCAAGCAGCACCCACATCGAGGTTTTGACACTACGCACCATGGAATCCCGCAAAGGCTCCAGATTCACGCTCCAGTTTTTGTCGAATACCGGGTAGGCCATCTCCAGGCGCCGCGCGATGCCCGTCATTTCCGTCTGTGCCTGTTGCATGCTGATTCGCGGTTTGAGCCGCGCCACGCTCATCAGGTAGCGGCCTGCGCCCTTGCGGTAATCGCGCGCGGGATCCAGCCCCATGGCGCTCCACACGTCGATTTCCCGGTTCCGGAAATAGAAGCCCGGCGGCATAATGCCGATGACGGTCGCCGGGCGCGCCGCAAACTGTACATTGCGGCCAATCACATTCTCATCCCCGCCGAACCAGGTCTGCCACAAACGGTAGCTGATCAGCACGACGTCGGGCGTACGCGGGAAGATCCTCGGCGGGCGTAATCAGGCGGCCGCGATAGGGCGGCACGCCGAGCAATGGCAGCAGGTCGGCCGTCACGTACTGCACGCCCAACTCTTCCACGTGTCGTCCGTCATCCAGCACGGCGCGCCCCTCTCCGAAGGCGCCCATGCTCTCGAACACGTCGTTCTGCGCCTTCCAATCGCGATAATTGGCCGGCGACACGACGTTATATAGCGCCCGAAGACGCGTATGATTGGTCTCCCATACCATCACCAGGCGGCTGGGGTCGGGGTACGGCAACGGGCGGATGAGCAGTTCGTCCGCCACGGTAAAGATCGAAACGCTCGCGCCGATTCCCAAAGCCAGCGAAAGCGTCGCGGTCAACGCGAACGCCGGATTCCGCCGCAGCCCGCGCATCGCGTACACCAGGTCCTGGCGCAGCGTCTCCAGGAATTCAACCGTCCAGCCGGCGCGCACCGATTCCTTGGCCGACTCCACCCCTCCAAAGCGCAGCATCGCCTCACGGCGTGCCGCGGCCGGCGTCATGCCCGCACGCAGATTGTCGTCAATGTGCATCTGAAAGTGGGCTTCCAGCTCTTCGCGAAGCTCGCGCTCGCGGCCTTCCCTGCCCCACCATCCTCCCAAACGCAGCCATGCGGCGCGCAGCTTTCTCATAGCGCCTCCTTCTCGCGGCGAAAGGAACCGCGCGATGATTCCGGCAGTCTCTTCCCACTCGCGGGCTTCCTGCTTGAGCTGCGCGTGGCCGGCGCGCGTCAGCTTGTAGAATTTGGCCTTGCGATTGTTTTCCGAAACACCCCACTCCGAGGCGATGTAGCCTTCCTGCTCTAACTTCAGCAGTGCCGGGTAAAGCGTACCGTAGTTCAGCAACAAGCGATCTCCGCTGGTCTGCTCGATGCGGCGCGCGATTCCGTATCCATGCATCGGCCCCAGAGTCTCCAGGGTCTTCAACACCATCAATGCCAGAGTGCCCTGCCACACGTCGCTCTTCTTCTGCATATGGGATTCCCATACGAGTATGTCACACTTGTATGGGAATGCAATAGGGAACGGCATCCGTGCGAAACGTTGTACCCTAATCTCGAATGAAGCTGTTCTCGCTTTGCCTCGTGTCGGCCGCCGCCTGGGCGGCGCCGTGCACCAGCGTCGCTAACTGCACCGAATGGATCACCTTCGCCGGCGGACCGTCGCGCTCCATGGTCTACCGCACCCATCCCCTCGACGTCGTCAATCCCCAGATCACACGCGCCCTCATCGTCATCCACGGCGCGGGCCGCGATGCCGACAATTACTTCCGGACGGCCCTGGCTGCCGCCTTTCTGGATGACGCGCTGGACGACACTCTCGTGATCGTGCCGAGGATCGCGTCCAGCGCCGGCGGCTGCCGCGATCAGTTGGCGCTCAACGAAGTGAGCTGGAGCTGTGCCGGCGATAGTTGGCGCTCCGGAGGCGCTGCCACCAACAACGAAAAGTTGACTTCCTTCGATTTCACCGATGAGATTCTGCGCAAGCTGGCGAAGAAAGAGTTTTTCCCGAATCTCCGAGCCATCGTGGTCTCCGGCCATTCCGCCGGCGGCCAGTACGTGGACCGTTACGCGATGGCCAATACGGTCCACGATAAGTTAGGCGTGCCGGTATCCTACGTCGTCTCGAACCCCTCCAGCTACGCCTACCTCGACACCATGCGTCCGAACCCGGAAGGCTCCGATTTCCGCGCCTTTACCGACGGACGCAACTGCACGACATACAACCAGTGGCCCTACGGACTCGAGCACCGCAGCGGCGGCTACACCGCCAAAGAGAGCGACGACCAGTTACGAAGGCAGCTCACAGCCCGTCCCGTGACCTATCTGCTGGGCGAAATCGATATTCTGCCGCTGGGCGGTTTTGACGGCTCCTGCCCGGCCATGGCCCAGGGCTCGACCCGCCTGGCGCGCGGACAGGCATTCTTCCGGTATATGAATCAAAAATTCGGCGCCAGGCACAGCCTCACCGTAGTGCCGCTCTGCGGACATAATGCCCGCTGCATGTTCACCGCTGAACCCGCGCTGCCCATCCTTTTCCCCAGAGAGGTTCACTAGCGGATCGGGCTGTCCCGCATCTTCCCACATGGTGGAAGCCATCCATCCCGGCGCGTCCGCACCCGATGCGCGCATTGCCGTCTTCGATTTCGACGGCACACTTTCGCTCATTCGTGCCGGATGGATGGACATCATGATCCCCATGATGATCGAAACCCTCCGCGCGCTCGGCACCGGCGAAAGCGACGACCAACTGCGCGGCGCCATCGAGCCGTTCATCTGGCGCCTCACCGGAAAGGACACGCTCTACCAGATGATCGCCTTTGCCGGACAGGTGACGCAGCGCGGCGGAGTGGCCCTGGAGCCCAGCGAATATAAGCGTCAGTTTCTCGACCGCCTCTTCGCGGTCTCCGGCGTGCGCCTTCAGCAGCTTCGCGATGGCAGTTGCGCTGCAGACCAATACCTGGTGCCCGGCAGCCGCGCCATGCTCGAGGATCTGCGTGCACGGGGCATGCGCCTGTACCTGGCGAGCGGCACCGACGACGCGCACCTGAACGAAGAGGCGGCCCTGCTCGACATCGCGCGCTATTTCGACGGCGGCGTCTACGGCGCCCTTCCCGATCCCGACGCGTTTTCCAAACGCATGCTGATCGAGCAGATCCTCCGTCTTCCTTCGATTCGTCCCCGTCATCTGATTGGTTTTGGCGATGGCCCGGTGGAGATCGAAGAACTGAAACGTGCCGGCGCACTCGCGGTGGGCCTCGCCACCGACGAGCCCGAATGCCGTGAAACCAGTCCCTGGAAGCGCCGCAACCTGATCGAGGTGGGCGCCGATTACATCATCCCCAACTACCGCTGCCGGCAGGTTTTGCTGCCGATGCTATTTGCCGACCATGAGCCGATATGAACAATTCGACCGTTCGCGCCTGCTGGTAAAGCCGCTAGCCGAACGCCAACACGACTTGCACCTGGACCGCTGGCTCTCGCTTAGCGACCCCACTCCGCCGTTCGAGCATCCGGATCTGGCCACGGTTGCCGCGCGATTGACCGCCGCGCGCGCATCCGGCGCCGCGCGCATCCTCATGATGGGAGCGCACGTGCTGCGCGGCGGAGTCAACCGCCACATCATCGATCTGGTGGAGCGCGGCTTCGTCGATCACATTGCGATGAACGGCGCCGGCGCGATTCACGATTACGAACTGGCCCGCTTTGGCGCGACCACCGAAAGCGTGGATCGCTACATACGCTCCGGCGAGTTCGGACTGTGGCGCGAAACCGGCGAACTGAACGATTGGATTCGCCAGGCCGCCGCCGAATCGCTCGGCCTCGGCGAGAACGTCGGCCGCCGCATCGATGCGAGTGACTACCCGTACCGCGAACTCTCGGTCTTCGCCGCCGCCTGGCGCGCCGGTGTCCCCGTTACGGTGCACGCCGGCATCGGATACGACATCATTCACGAGCACCCCAACTGCGACGGCGCTGCGCTCGGCGACGCGAGCTATCGCGATTTCCTGATCTTCGCGCGCACAGTGGAGCGGCTGGAAGGCGGCGTGCTGCTCAACTTCGGGTCTGCCATCATGGGGCCCGAGGTCTATCTGAAAGCACTCGCCATGGCGCGAAACGTCGCCCACCAGGATGGGCGCTCCATCAAGCACTTTGCCACCGCGGTCTTCGATCTGGTACCCATACAGGGCGACCATCGCAGGGAACTGCCGAAGACCGATCCCGGCTATTACTTCCGCCCTCATAAGACGATGCTGGTGCGCACCGTCGCCGATGGCGGCGAGAGCTTCTACTTCCGCGGCGAGCACCGCGCCACGCTCCCTGCCCTATGGCGCCTGTTATGACAATCCGCGAAATCCTCGACAAGTTCCACAACCTTCGCGTCCTGGTGGCCGGCGATGTCTGCCTCGATCGCTGGTGCCGCTACGCTCCTGCACTGGCCGACCCCTCGCGCGAAACCGGCATCCCACGCATCGGCGTAGTGGGCACGGAAGTTACCCCCGGGGCCGCCGGCACTATCGCCAACAATCTGGCCGCCTTGGGCGCCGGTCACGTCGCCGTGCTCGGTATGGCGGGCAACGACGGCTTCGGTTACGAACTCCGCGGCGCGCTGGCCGCGCGCGGCATTTCCCACGAGTTATTGGTGGAGGCTCCAGGCGTGGCCACCTTCACCTACACAAAGTTGATCAACGCTGAGACCGGCGCGGAAGACCTGCCCCGCGTCGATTTCGTTTACACGGAACCGCTGCCCGAGCCGGTGGAACGACAATTGATCGCCCGATTGGAGAGCGCCGCGCCTGCCTTCGATGCCATCTTGATTTCCGATCAGGCCGAAACCAGTCAGGGCGGCGTAATCACGCCTGCAATGCGCGAGGCTATCGCCCGGCTGGCGGTCACCTTTCCGGACAAATTGATTTGGGTGGACTCCCGTTTACGCGCGGAACATTTTCGCCATACCGTGGTGAAGCC
The DNA here is from genome assembly GCA_963792055.1 of uncultured Solibacteraceae bacterium. Taxonomy (GTDB): domain Bacteria; phylum Acidobacteriota; class Terriglobia; order Bryobacterales; family Bryobacteraceae; genus Solibacter. The sequence continues at coordinate 212,107 of CAWBUV010000018.1, forward strand.
GAATCAGCAGGAGGCGGAGGCAGCCTCCGTGCGCGCGCTCGGACGCGTGGATTACGGGGAGTTACGCCGCCGCATGCAGGCCCGCTGCCTGATTGTCACTCACGGCGGAAATGGTGCGCTGGTGGTTGACGATCGCGGCGAACAGTGGGTGGCGGCGAAGGCCGTCGCCAATCCGGTGGACATTTGCGGCGCAGGCGATAGCTTCAGTGCGGGTGCCGCTATGGCCCTGGTGGTAACCGGGAATCCCATTCAGGCAGCGCAATTCGGCAACCTGGTGGCCGGCATCACGATCATGAAAGCGGGCACCGGCACCGCCAGTCCCCAGGAGGTTCTGGCGGCAGCAGTGGCGCAATCGGAATAATTACTGAGCCGCGGGCGGTGTCGCAGGAGGCGGAGTCATATCGGGCATGTTCTTACCGCGATGGCAGGTGTAGCAACTGACGTGAGCCTTGCCATCCGGGAATTTGGCGTTGATGTCGTTCACCATTTCCATCATCATTCGCGCCACCAGCTTTTTCGGATTCTCGTCGCTGGCGTTGTCCCCCTGAACGTGACAGAAATTGCAGCGTTGACCGAGCGAGGCCTGCATCGCCCCCATCACAGGACGTATCTGGTCCTCCTTGAGAACCTTCAGATTCTTGTGCGGCGCCTGGGCGCCCGCGGTCATGGCCGTAAGAAACAGTACTGTCGCTAAAAAACGCATGTTCTAGGATACTCCAAGCGCTGCGGCTTTGGTCAACCATTCCCGGCGTTAAAATTTGTAATCTTCAATTCCCCCGACCGCCCCGGCCTGCGCCGGGCTTCGGCATCGGATTCCGCGGGATCATGTCCGGCCGCGTCGCCGTGTTGTAAACGAACCAGGCCATCACCGCCGACGCCTGTTCCAGATCGCCGGACTGCAGATGGTCGTATACATCCATGTTCGAGTGGTGCGTGCGCGTGCCGTATTCCAGGGGGTCCTGTATAAATTGGAAGGCAGGCAGGCCCACTCCGTCGAAGGAAATGTGGTCGGTGCTGCCGGTATTGCGCAGCGTTAACGTCGTCACCCCCAGATCTCGCAACGGCGCGATCCACGATTCGAAGATGGGCCGCGCCTGATCGTTGTCCTGCACGTAGATGCCGCGCACTTTGCCGCTGCCGTTGTCCAGGTTGTAGTAAGCGGAAAGCTGCCCGTGCTCGGGCTTCGGTTTCATGTCGGCGGGGTCGGCAAAATGTTCCTTGACGTAAGCCCGAGAGCCCAGCAGTCCCTGTTCCTCAGCGGTCCACAGGCCCAGTCGCACCGTGCGCGCCATCTTCAGGTCCAGCGTCTTCAGAATACGCATCGCCTCCATGGCGACGGCCGCGCCGGCCGCGTTGTCGGTCGCACCCGTGCCGCCGGTCCACGAATCGAAATGGCCGCCCAGCATGACGAAGCCGGCATTCGGATTGGTCCCGGGAATCTCCGCCACCAGGTTGAAGGAATCGGCCGGCTCCGTGAATTTCGCGCCGATGTCGAATTCCAGCGTCACCGGCAGGTTCTTCTCCAGCAGGCGCGCGATCCGATTGTAGTGCTCGTTCGTAATCACCACCGACGGCGGCGGCAGTGCTTCGCTGGCATTCTGGGAACCAGCCGCCTGTCCCATAATCGTGCCGCCATCCGGTCCATTTCCCGGCGTCAGTACAACCAATACTCCTTCATCGGTCAGGAACTTGTTCAACTGGCTGCGGAAGGCCCGCGGATTGGCTCCGCCGCGTCCACCTGCACCTGCCGCCGCTCCGCGCCCGCCCGCACCCGCCGCCGCGCCGCCCGCAGTGGGACGCCGGAAACCCAACGGCAACGCCGCGGGATTGCCCAGAGCCGGATCCGGCGCCGTGGCCGCGGCATCCAGTTCGGCGTCCGTCAAGCGGTGCGACAGCGCCTCTTCATTGAGCGATGAGGCGTGCATTGCCGCCGTCAGAACGATCTTGCCCTTCAACTTTCCCTTAAACTTTTCCAGGTCTTCCGGGCCGTTGATCACCGCCATCATCGCCTGCCCGGTCACCGGACCATTCGTCCCGGGCGACCAGGGCTGCGCAAAGCCGATGATGGGCTGGAACTCCGGCTCCTTCATCATCGCGGCGAAACGGGTCGGCGCCCATCCCCGGCCGAACGGTCCCCACTTTTCCATCTTCACGTTGACCAGGCCCCACTCCTGCATCTTCTTGACGGCCCAGTTGCCCGCGTCATTGATATTGGGCGATCCGGTGAGCCGTGGACCGTACACGTCTGTGAGATAGAACAGGGTGTCCATCACCTTGGAATTGCGCGCGAATGCCTCGCTCTTGATGCGATGCAGGGCACCCAAATCCACCTTCTCGGGCTCCACCGCCTGAAGCAGCAGCCCAACTCCCAGGATTCCCGGGAAAACCACCAACCATCTCCGCATTGGTCGATTTTAGCGCACGCCGCGGGCCGGCCTAATCGCCCCGCAGCGTCGTCACCGGGTCGACTCGCACGGCGTGGATCACGGCGGGCAGCGCGGCCAGCATCGCCGCCGCCAGCAGAACCAGCGAAGGCAGCGCCAGCATCGCCAGGTCGGTGGGCTTCACCTGATAGAGCAGCGCCGTGAGGTACCGCGCCGATGCGACGCCAAACGCGACGCCCGCGATAGCGCCTGCCAGCACCATGGACAGGGCGTCCAGTGTCACCAGCCGCGCGATGCCGGCGGCCTGCGCGCCAATCGCCATGCGTATGCCGATCTCCCGCCGCCGCTGCAACACTCCGTAGTCGAGCACGCCGTACAGCCCGATCCCCGCAAGCAGCAGTGCCACCGCCGCGAAGAAGATCGCCAGCATGGCGAGCAGCCGCTCGCGGAGCGTTTGCGCGCGCACCAGTTCCTCCTGCGTACGGATGTTGGTGACGCGGAATTCGCTGCCGGCGCGCGGGATTTCGCGGCGCAGCGTGGATGCCAGGGCCATGGGATTCGCGCTGTGCGTTCGCACGATGAACGTGCCGTCGCGCGCCGGTACGAACGCGCCATTCGCATCGATGGATGGAAACGGAACGTAGGCTACGGGCAGAGTCGCCTCGCGCATGCTTCGATAGGGAGCATCGGCCGCGACACCGACTACCTGAAGCTGCGCCTTTCCTTTTGCAATGATTTTGCCGATCGGATTCTGACCGGCGAAGAATTGCCGGACGAAGGTTTCATTCACGATCGCCGCGCCCGGAAACGTCTCATTCGCGCGGAAGTCTCTTCCGTCGATAATCCGGATCTTCATCGTCTCCGCCCAACCAGGCGACACTTTCAGAAAGAAGGCCAGAATGGGCCCCGGAGGCGCGCCGTTCACCGAAACGAACCCGTTCCACCCTCCCCCGCCGAGCAGCGCCCAGCCCGCCATGGCCACGGTCTCTATGCCGGGGACCGTGCGCAAATGTTCGGCCACCTGATTCCAATAGACGGGTGCCTGCGCGTGTTGCGTGACCGTGTCGACGGCGAGGATTCGTTCCGCCGAGAAGCCGGTCGGGCGGTTGGACAGTCGCGCGAACGTGGCGCCAAAGAGGCCGGCGACGAAGAGCACCAGGAAACAAAACGCCACCTGCACGGCGATGAGCGCATGCATCAGGCGGCGCCGCTGGTGGGGGTCCGAGCCGCCCTTGAGCGCGCTCGCCGGCTTGATGGCCGACGCGCGCAGCGCCGGCATCAGACCGAACAGCAGCGTCACCGCGAGAGTCAGGCCCACGCCAAAGCCCAGCACCCGCCAGTCCGCCGGAAGCGAGAGGCGCGCCGGGTTATCGGCCGGATTGATCCTGCTGACCACAAACGGCGCGGACCACCAGGCGAACACTCCTCCCATGGCCGCTGCCAGGAAGGCGAGCATCGCACTCTCGACCAGCACCAGTTGGACCAGGCGCCAGCGTCCCGCGCCGATCGAGACTCGCAGCGCCATCTCTCGCGCACGGGCCGCCGCCTGGGCAGTCATCAGGTTCGCCACGTTGGCGCAGGCAATCATCAAGACCAGCAGCACCAGCACACCAAGAGCCAGCAGGGCGCGCCGGTACTCCCGTTGAATATCGGAGAAGCCGGCCGCGGCCGGCGCCAGTTTCAGGGTTTGGGCGATGAACCGGTCGATGCTCTGCCGGGTCATTCCGGTGAAGCCCTTGGCCCTCTCGGTTTCAAAGGCTCGCGAGGTGGCGTGCAGCTTTTGGCGTAGGGGTTCCACCGCCACGCCAGGCTGCAGGATCGCCAGCGTCCGGTGCCAGGTCTGATCGTCGCGGACCGCTCCGGGATGCATCATCGCGGGCACGAAGACGTCGGTGACCGTGCCCGTCTCCGTTCCCGTGAATGGCGCGGCGGCGACACCCACGATCTGATACAGCCGGTCGCCCATGCGGAAGGTCTGGCCGATAACGCGCGGGTCTTCGGCAAAGCGCCGCTCCCAATAGTCGTGAGAGAGCACGGCAACCGGATGTGCGCCCGGCTTCACATCGTCGTCTTCCGTAAAGAGGCGGCCCGCGGCGGGCTGCAGTCCGAACGAGTCGAACATCCCGCCGGAAACGTATTGCAGGTACGCCTTCTCCATCTCCTGGTCCGAGCGATAGGTCAGATCCATGCGTTCCGCGTACGAAACCGCCAGCAGTTCCGCCTCACCCTTTACGGCGGCGCGCATCAGGCGAAAGGACGGATAGGCCCAACCGTCGAAGGTCTCGAGGTTTGCCATCGAAACCGGTTCCCTCGCGATAGAGAGCGTACAATCGTTCGGTATTCTTCACCGGCAGCGGCCGCAGCAGCAGCGCGTCGATCAGCCGAAAGGCGGAGGTGCAGGCCCCAATCGCGAGCGACAGCGACAGCACGGCGGCCGCGGAAGTCACCTTCTTCTTCATCAACTGCCGCCAGCCGAACACCGTATCGGCGCGCAGCGAATCGAGCCACTCGGCCAAACGTACGTCGCGGCTCTCTTCGCGCGTGCGTAGAACGGAACCGAACTCGCGCCGTGCCTCGGCCGGTTCGCGCCCCTGCTCGATCGCCTCGGCGATGTGCGACTCCAGCTCTTCGTCGATCTCGCGGCTCACACCATCGCCGCGAAATACATTTACTATGCGCGACCACAATGACATGTCAATCCGCCCTCAACATGTTTGCCGGATCGATCCGGACGGCGCGAACCACGGCCGGCACGGCCGCCAGCAACGCAGCGGCCAGAATCGTGAGGGATGGAAGCACGAGCAAGGCCAGACCGGTAGGATTCACTTGGAACAGCAGTGTCGCAATGTATCGCACCGATCCCAGGCCCAGCGCGAGACCCGCCGCGGCGCCCGCCAGCACCATCAGGAAGATGTCGGCCGTCACCCGCCGGGCGATGTCGCCGGCTTGCGCACCGATCGCCATACGAATGCCGATCTCCCGCCGCCGCTGCTGCACTCCGTAGTCGAGGACACCATACAGCCCGATGGCCGCCAGCAGGAGCGCCACCGCCGCGAAGAATACCGCCAGCATCGCCAGCAGCCGCTCGCGCAGCGTGTGCGCCCGGTTGATTTCGCTTTGCGCGCGAATGTTGGCGACGTGAAATTCGCTGCGGGCGCGCGGCACTTCCTGCCGCAAGGTGGATGCCATGGCCATCGGGTTCGCGCTCGAAGTTCGCACCACAAATGTCCCCCGGCCCATCACCTGGACCGCGCCCTTGGCATCGACGCCCTGAAACGGCAGATACACAATCGGCCGGATCGGAATTCGAACATTGTCCCTCGACCGTGCGTCGGGAACCAGGCCCACGATCTGCGAGCGGCCGCGCCCGCCTTCGAACCACTTACCCACCGGGTTTTCGCCGTTGAAGAATTGTTTGGCAAACGCCTGGTTGACGATCGCCACCGCGGGACCGTTGTCGGCGGCGTTGAAATCCCTCCCATCCAGGAATGGGATCCGCATCGTGTTCATCCAGCCCGGTGAGATATTCAAGACGTCCGAAAGCACCTCACCCGGCGCTGCGCCGTTAATCGATATCGGAGTCACCGCGCTCTCCCCGCTCATCAGCGGCCACACCGTAAGCGCGACGGTCTCCACACCCGGAGAGGCGCGGAGGCGTTCCATCACCTGGCCCCAAAATACCGGCGGTTGGGGGCGATGGGTAGTGGTTTCCAGATTTAGAATACGGTCGGCAGAAAATCCCGTGGGCTGCTTCGAGAGCCGGTCAAACGACGTCACGAACAGTCCGGCCACAAAATGGACCACGAAGCAGAAGGCGATCTGCGCCGCAATCAGCGCGTGCATCAGGCGGCGTCGCGAATGCGGATCTTCGCCGCCCTTGAGCGCGCTCACCGGTTTGACGGCCGAGGCGCGCAGCGCCGGCAGCATACCAAACAGAAACGTCACGCCGAGTGCGAGCCCCAGCGCGAAGCCCAGCACCCGCCAGTCCGCGGGAAGCGCCAGGCGTGCCGGGTCGTTCGGCGGATTGATCATCCCAAGGATATGCGGGGCGGACCACCATGCAAATAGCGCGCCCAGGGATGTGGCCAGGAAGGCCAGCCAGGCACTCTCGACCAGAATTAGCTGCACCAAACGCCATCGCCCTGCGCCGATCGATACGCGCAGCGCCATCTCGCGCGCCCGCGCCGCCGCCTGCGCCGTCATCAGGTTCGCTACGTTGGCACTGGCGATCAGCAGCACGAGCATCACCAGAATGCCGAGCGCCATGAGGGATACGCGGTAGTCCCTTTGCAGGTTGGAACGCCCGGCCGAGGCCGGCTCAAGCAGAAGTTTCTCCTTCAGAAACTGCTCGAGCAGAAACGGCTCTACCCTCAGTTTGGACATTTCCAGGGAGCCTTGTGCCCTCTCCAATTGGATGGCGCGAAATGTAGCGCGCAGGTTCTGATAAACCGGTTCGGGTTTTACGCCAGGCTTCAGTTGCACCAACGTGCGCAGCCAAAAATTGGTGGAACTGGCCAGGGTGCGCGGATTCTTCATCATCATCGGCAGGAAGATATCGGTGACCGTTCCGGTTTCGGTCCCGGTGAATGGCTCTTTGGCGACTCCGACAATCTGGTACAGGATGTCATCCATCCGGAAGGTCCGTCCGACCACCTTGGGATCGCGCGCGAAGCGGCGTGTCCAATAATCGTGCGACAACACCGCCACCGGGTGCGCGCCCGGCGTCACGTCGTCGTTTTTGGTAAACAGCCGGCCGGCCGCCGGGCGCAGTCCCAGCGTCTGGAACATCCAGCCCGAAACAAATTGCCGGTATGCCCTTTCTGTCTCCTGGTCGGACCGGTACGTGAGGTCGGAGCGGTCGGCATAGGAGACCGCAATCAACTCTGCCTGGTCCTTCGTCGCAGCGCGCATCTGCTGGAACATGGGATACGAGCAACTGTCGTACGTCCCGGTTTTGTTGTCCACGCCGGCTCCTTGAAACACGACGCTGTACAGCCGCTCCGGGTGAGCCACCGGCAACGGGCGCAGCAGCAGGGCGTCGATCAGGCGGAAGGCCGAGGTACACGCGCCAATGGCCAGCGCCAACGATAGCAACGCCGCCAGCGAGGTCACCTTTTTTTTGACAAGCTGCCGCCAGCCGAACACCGCATCGGCGCGCAGCGAATCGAGCCACACCACCAATCGCACATCGCGGCTTGCTTCGCGAGTGCGCAGCGTCGAGCCAAACTCGCGCCGCGCCTCCACGGGATCGCGGCCGTGTTCCAGCGCTTCCGCTACGTGCGCCTGCAGCTCTTCGTCAATTTCGCGACTCAGGCGATCGCCCCGAAATACGTTTGCCACGCGTGACCACAACGACATATCACACCGTCCCCAGCACTCGATTCACTGCCGATGTCACGGCCACCCAACGCGACTCCTCGGCAGCCAATTGCCGCTTGCCAGCCGCGGTCAACTCGTAGATCCGCGCGCGCCGTCCCGTGTCTTTCGTGATCCACTCGGCCCGGATCCACCCCGCTTCCTCCATACGGTGAAGGGCCGGATACAGCGAGCCCTCCTCGGCGCGGAGGACGTCGCCGGACCAGTCTTTGATCGCGGACATGATGGCGTATCCGTGAAGGCGGGGGCGGCGCGAGAGAATCTTCAAGACGAGCAGATCGAGTGAACCCTGGAGCGAATCGGTTTTTGCCATACTCAGACTTCGTAGTATACAGACGTCTGGGTATCGAAACGGTTAGGCGGAAAATCTGACTCAATACGTCGGTAGTGATTCCCGATTCAGCGCAGCACGAATTAGCGCCGCGGCGTAGGCATGGTCTACATCGACCGGCGTCTGAAATGTCATGCGGCGCCGCCAATCCGCCGGAGCCTCGGGATGAACCCCGCTCAGGATTACCCACCCGTTTCCGAATGTTCCTTGTACCACTGCGGGAGTTCCGTCGGGATACCTGCCGATAGCCGTGCCCCAACCGGTAAACTCCGGGCCATCCTCCCAATACTGGTCGAGCGTTGGGGTTCCGGGGCCGGCAATCGCCACGGCTGCCTTGCGTAGGCCTCGGGCTTCGGCGGAATAGAAATGGAATTGCACGCCCGAAGTCAAATTCAAACCGTTGTATGGAGAATTCCCGGCAAAGAAGCCGCCCGCACAGATCCCCAGGTAATTCAAGCCATTCTGGACCGCGTTGCGGATGTTCGCCGAAGTGGCCGCAGTCAGGCTGTTGCCGATGTCGACGAAATTTCCGCCCGGAACGATCAGCAGACGATGTCCCCGGAGCTGTACTTCAGTCATCCGGTTCAACCGTGTAGAATTCGCGGTCGAATAGACGAGATGGTTGCTCTCCAGGACCGTCTCGACTGCCGCGACATCATTGGAAGAAGTTCCCTTCCCGTTGAACAGGAGAATCGGAGCGAGGTCGCCCGCCACGTCCTTGTCAGCACGTAGCCCGCACGCGGTAAAGGCGGTCGAAAGCAGGACAACAGAAGCGACGATAAGAGACGAACGAACGCGCTCAGCATTCACACGAAGGGCTCCTGCCCGTTTAGGCCAGAATTTCCGAAACCACGCGTGCGGGAAACTGATCGGTCAGCCGCTCTTTCAAACCGTGCCGATCGAGGAACAGATCGCGATTGTTCAACCCCAGCAAGTGCAGAATGGTGGCGTGGAAATCGTGCACGCTTACGCGATTTTCCACGGCCTTGAATCCGATGTCGTCGGTGGCGCCGTGAACCGTGCCGCCCTTCGTCCCGCCGCCGGCCATCCAGACACTGAAGCCACTCGGGCCATGGTCGCGGCCCGGCTTGCCGTCGCCCTGCGAAATCGGCAGGCGTCCGAATTCCCCGCCCCACACGATCAGCGTGGAATCGAGCAGGCCGCGCTGCTTCAGATCTTTGAGCAGCGCCGCCACGGGCTTGTCGGTCTTCCCGCAGGCGTATTGCAGGCCCGCCTGCAAATCGCCATGCGTATCGAAAATCTGGCCCTCGATATATAGCTGCACGAAGCGCACGCCGCGCTCCACCAGACGCCGCGCCATCAGGCAGCGCTTGCCGTACGATCCGGTCAGCGGATCGTTCAAGCCATAGGCTTCGCGCGTGGCCTCGCGTTTCCTTGTTCACGTCCAGCGCATCGGAGGCCGCCAACTGCATGCGCGCGGAAAGTTCGTAGCTGGAAATCCGCGCATCCAATTCCGGCTGGTACGGACGCTCCTTGCGATGCGCCTCATCCAGCTTGCGCAGCAGATTGCGCTCCGCCTCCACCAGCGGCGCCGGCACTTCCGCGCGCGGCTCCAGATTCAGTACCGGCGTGCCTTCGGCGCGAAATCGCGTGCCCTGATAAATCGGCGGCAGCCACGCCGATTGCCAGTTCGAAATGCCATTGATCGGCAGGCCCTTCGGGTCGTCGAGCACCACGTAGGCCGGCAGGTTCTGATTCTCCGTGCCCAGGCCGTAGGCCACCCACGCGCCCATCGAAGGCCGGCTGGCGATCGTGCGGCCGGTGTGCATCAGGAACAGCGCCGGCTCGTGATTGGCATGCTCGCCATACATGGAGCGGATCAGCGCGATGTCGTCGGCGCACCTTGCAGATGGCGGCAGCATGTCGGAGATTTCCATGCCGCACTTCCCTGCCCTCTTGAACTCGAAGGGCGACGGGAAACAGCGTGCCCGCCACCTTGCCGTTCGAGATGGCGAAGCTCAACTCGCGGCTGGGCGCGGTGCCGGCCAGCCGCTTCAAAGCCGGCTTGGGGTCGAACAGATCCATCTGGCTGGGACCGCCGTTCATGAACAGATGGATCACGCTCTTGGCGCGCGCCGGAAACTGCGGCGCCTTCGGCTTCAGGTCGTAGATCGTGCGGTCCGTTCGCCCGGCGCGGCCTGCGCGCGCTGAACAGGTCGGCGCCCAGCAGAGTCGCCAGCGCGGTGCCGTGCAGCCCGTCCACCATGCTCGAAAAGAAATCGCGGCGCGTTCGGTTTGCCATAGGTCCTGATCCTCAATCGATAAAACTGAATTCCGCCGAATTCAGCAGAGCGTGGCAGTAGTTGGCCAGCGCCAGCCAGCGCGGCGCCGGCCTCGCGCGGCGCTTCCCCGTTGTCCTTGGCCAGCCGGGCAGGCCATTCCTTGCGGAACTCGGCGATGGCGCTCAGTCCCTCGGCGATCTCCGTCGGGCGCCGGACGGCCGCGAAAAGGCGCGCAGATAAATCGCCTCGATCTGTTTCGTGCTGTCGGCTCCGGCCTCGTCGATTACGCGGCCCGCCATGTAACGCGCCAGGTCCCACGTCATCGATCCGTTCATCATGTGGAGCGCCTGCGTGGCCACGTTGGAGCGGCGGCGCTCGGTGCAATTGGGCGTCATCGCAGGCTGGTCGAAGGCGTCCAGCAGCGACACCGGCGTCTGCCGTCGGTGCAGCACATAGATGCTGCGGCGGAAGCCGGCCGCTGTCGGCCTTCACCACCACTTCCTTATCGGGCCGGACCTCCACTTCGGACGGCGGACCGAACAGCGTCGAATCGAGCCGGCCGGCCACGGCCATCAACGAATCGTAGAGCGTCTCCGCGTCCATGCGCTGCAGCGGCATGCGCGAGAGCAGCGCGTTTTCCGGATCGGCCGCGACCAGGGCCTCGTCCACGCGCGAGGTCTGCCGGTAGGCCTGGGAGGTCAGCATCAGCCGGTGCATGGACTTCATGCTCCAGCCCTGCGCCACGAACTCCGTGGCCAGCCAGTCCAGCAGTTCCGGATGAGTAGGCGGCACTCCGGAACGGCCGAAGTTGGAGACGCTGGGCACGATGCCGCGGCCGAAATGGCGCAGCCACATCTGGTTCACCATGACGCGCGCGGTCAGCGGATGATTGGGCTGCGTGAGCCAGTTGGCCAGCGCCAGCCGGCGCCCGCTGGTTCCGGCGAACGGCGGGACCGGCGCATACGGCTTCAGCGCCGCGTTCTGGAGCACGCCGGGAACGCCCGGCTCCACGGGGTCGCCGAAGCCTACCGGATCGCCGCGCTGCAGCAGGTAGGATTGCGAGGGCTCCAGGTTATCGGCGAGCACGCGCACGCGCGGCGGCGGCGCTGAGTTTGCCGCGCGCCGTGCCCAGGTCCTTCTGCATGCGCCTGCGTTTTGCCGTGCGCAGATCGGGATACTTTGCGCGACAGCTCCTGATCGGAGAAGTCGAACGCGTCCTTGTACTTCTCCGCAAGCGTGCGCTGCGCTTCGGTGCGTTTTTCGGCGGGTAGCGCCGCCGCGGCACGGACTTCATCGCGAACTTCGGCAGGCAGTGCGGCGATGGCTTCGTCCATCGCCTGCGCGCGGAAGGGCTCCGCGGCCTCACGAATCTGCTGCTGAATTCGTTTGATCTCCGCCTGCAGCGGCGCGTTCTTTTCGGCGACGGCGTTTGCGCTCCGCCTCGGTGGCCAGGTCCAGTTCCCGCTTCTTGGGACCCTTCCACTCATACGGATCGTAGGCGCCCTGTAGGATGGCGCTCAGGCGATAGTAGTCGCGCTGCGGAATGGGATCGTATTTGTGATTGTGGCAGCGCGCGCAGCCCACGGTGATGCCCCATCACGGAACTGAAGTCAGCACTTCCACTTCGTCGGCCAGCACGTTCATGCGCTCGGCGATCAGGCCGCGCTCGTTGGAGTCGGTGGGGTCGGGCACGGTGCGCAGAAAGCCGGTGGCGGCCAGGCGGTCGATGGTTTCCTGCGGCACCACGCCCTTGCCTTCTTCCAATCGTCGGACATCTCATCGCCGGCGATCTGCTCGGTGAGGAACTTCGTGTACGGCTTGTCGGCGTTGAGCGAGCGGATCACGTAGTCGCGATAGCGCCATGCGGAGGGGCGCACGCCATCGTCCTGGCCGAAGCCTTCGGAATCGGAGTAGCCCGCGAGGTCGAGCCAGTGCTGCCCCCAACGCTCGCCATAACGCGGCGAAGCGAGCAGGCGGTCCACCAGCTTTTCGTAGGCGTCCGGCGATTGGTCTTTGCGTAGGTAGGCGTCGATCTTCGGCGGGCGACGGTGGGACGCCGGTAACGTCCAGGTAGACGCGCCGCATGAGCGCCAGACGGTCGGCCTCGCGCGAGTAGCGGAGTCCCTTGGCTTCCAGTTTCTCGAGCAGAAAGGCATCGATCGGGTTGCGCACCAGCGGTTGGTTCTTGACCGTCGGCACGGACGGGCCGCTTGGGCGGCTGGAAGCTCCAGAATTGCCGCTGCGCCTCCTTCACGGTGGCGTCGGGCGGTAGATTGATCGCCACCGGGCCGGGTGCGCCGGCGGCAATCCATGCACGAATCTTCTCGGTCTCGCTCGCCGTGGGCAGTTCCACCGCCAGGTCTTTGGCGAGTTTATCCGGCGGCATCTGCCCTTTGACGATGCGCTGATAGATCAGGCTCTCTTCCGGCTTACCGGGCACCAGACCGGGGCCGCTCTTGCCGCCCTTCAAACGGCTGGCGAGCGTGCGCATGTCGAGTCCGCCCTTGCGGTCGCCGGAACCGTGACAGAGGACGCAGCGAACCTGAAAAATGGCGCGGACCTCGTGCTCCGAAACCGCGACCGGCACTTCCGGCGTCAGGCCTTTGTCGATCCAGATTCGGATCCGGTCGATTTCTGTGTCGGTCAGTTTGACGTTTCCCGGCGGCATTTGCCGCGTGACCACTTTGTTGAGCAGCAGGCTTTTGGCGGAATCGCCGGCAAGCACCACGGGTCCGGACGCGCCGCCATTGAGGACGGATTGCTGCGTGCGCAGGTCGAGTTTGCCCTGCGGCGCCGCGCCATGGCACATCACACATTTCGTGGCAAAGATGGGTTGCACATCGGCTTCGAAGGTGGGCGTAGTGGCGGCGGCAAGGGAAAAGCACACCGCGAAATACAGCCATCGGGAGCGTTAACGAACGAGGAATTCAGCATCGCAGGACTTTCCGTTTACTTTATCGCATAAAGAGTACCGATGCCAGAGCGGGGTAGAATCTTGGCATGCGGAAAATCGCCTGCGTCTGGCTGCTACTGATCTGTTCCCTGCCCCTCCTTGCAGATGACTATGTGCTGGGTCCCGACTCTCAACGGCAGCCCGGCATCCCCAAGGGCACGGTCACGCGGCAGGCGTTCACTAGCAAGATCTATCCCGGCACACAGAGGAATTATTGGACCTACGTACCGGCCCAATACAACGCCGCGAAACCGGCATGTGTGATGGTCTTTCAGGATGGCGGCGGCATGGTGACGGAAACCGGCGCATGGCGCGTCCCCGTTGTGTTCGACAACTTGATTCACAAAGGCGAGATGCCGGTGACCATCGGCATCTTCATCGATCCGGGTGTCCTTCCGGCCGCCTCGCCCGATCAGCAGAACCGCTACAACCGGAGCTACGAGTACGACGCCCTGGGCGACCGCTACGCGCGCTTCCTGATTGAGGAGATCCTCCCGGAAGTCGCCGGGCATTACAACATCTCGAAAGATCCGAACGACTACGCCATTGCGGGATCCAGTTCCGGCGGCATCGCGGCGTTCAACGCCGCCTGGAACCGGCCGGACGTCTTTCGCCGCGTCGCCAGTTTCGTCGGCAGCTATACCAATCTGCGCGGCGGCGACACGCTGGCGTCTCTGATTCGCAAGACAGAGCCCAAGCCGCTGCGCGTCTTTCTGCAGGATGGGACCAACGATCAGGATATCTACTCGGGGAACTGGTACCTCGGCAACCAGGAAATCTATTCCGCGCTGCAGTACGCAGGCTATGAAAGCACCTTCGTGATCGGAAACGAGGGCCACAACGCGAAGCACGGCGGGGCGATTCTTCCAGAGGCGATCCGCTGGACCTGGAAAGACTATCCGAAGGCAGTCACCAGGCCGGAGAAAGTTGTGGACCGCGGGGTGTACACGATTGTGCCGCCGGGCACAGACTGGGAACTGCTGGGTCAAGGCTACCAACTCACCGCCGATACCACGGTGGACAAGGATGGCACGGCCTATTTCACGGACGCGCGAAACAACCGGATCTATGAGCTCGATACCAGAGGTAAGATTACGCTCTGGAAGGAGAACAGCGGCGGCGCCCACGGTATCGCCTCGGGGCCCGATGGCCGGTTGTACGCCGGCCAGCACGATCGTAAGAGAATCGTGGCATTGGCGCCGGACGGCAAGGAGTCCATCGTGGCTGAGGGTATGCAAACCCATCACCTCACCGTATCGGAGCGCGGCGAGATCTACTTCGCCGACGCGCCCAATCATAAGGTCTGGCTGGTGGACGCGGCGGGCAAGCAGCGTGTGGTCACCGGCGAAATCAACTGGCCGCACGGCGTGAGGGTCTCCACCGACCAGTCTCTGCTCGCGGTCACCGACCCGCACACGAGATGGGTATGGTCGTTTCAAATCCAGCGCGATGGATCTTTGGCGAATGGCCAGCCCTTCTACCGCCTCGAATCGCGCGACGAAGTTACGGAGACCGACGCGGGAGGATTGGCCTTCGATACGGAGGGTTTCCTTTACGTCGCGACGAGCCTGGGCGTGCAGGTATGCGATCCTGCCGGCCGCGTGACGGCGATCCTCAACCCGCCGGGTCTCGCGGGCACGAACAATGTCTTCTTTGCCGGTCCCGATTTACAGTGGCTGTATGTCACCGATGGCGAGCGGGTTTACCGGCGGCCGTCGAAGCGCCGCGGGGTGACATCGTGGATGCGGGTAAAGCCGCCGCAACCACGCCTCTAACCCAACCTCGTTCGCCGGAACCGGCAGGTGCGCTATCCTCCTGTAGAGAGGAACCAAACATGAAAGCTATTCTATTGAGCATCGGGGTGCTCGTCGCGTCAGCGACTTTCGCTTGCGCCGAAACCAAGAGCGGACTTACGGAATCGATCGTCATCGGGGGTAAGACGATCAGCATTAAATACTCGGCGCCGGCAGTCAACGGGCGAGTGGGCAAGTTATTCGGCAAAGACGGCCAGATCGGGTCGGATCAGAACTATCCCGTGTGGCGTGCGGGCGCCAATGCGGCCACCGCGCTGCACACCGACGCGACACTCGATCTGGGCGGGCTGACGGTGCCGCCGGGAGACTACACGCTGTTCGTCAACCTGGCGAATTTGGGCGCCTGGGAACTGATCGTCAACAAGCAGACCGGTCAATCGGGGCTGGAGTACGACGCGAAACAGGATCTGGGCCGCGTCAAAATGACGATGAGCAAACCTCCCGCCATGGTGGAGCAGTTGAAGTTCACGCTAGCCAACGCGGGCGGCAACAAGGGCAAGCTCACGCTGGCCTGGGAGAACGTGGCCGCGAGTGTGAATTTTACGGTGAAGTAGAACTGCGCGTCAGACGCGCAGGAACCAGCCGCGCCGGTAGAGGAAGTACGCCACCAGGTAGATCACCGCGACGAAGCTGAGGGAATAGAGCAGCGAAGCGTTGGCGGGCGAGGCCAGGGGCACAAACCACGAGCGATAGATGGACTGTTGGAGCGTGATGGGACCGACACGCACGGCGTCCAGCAATTCGGCCAGGCCCTCGGAAACCATGTAGAGTGCGATCGCGTTCATGCCGAAGATGACCAGCGGTCTGACCGGCTTACGCCATCCCTGTTCATCGATGAACCAGGCAAAGATGGCGAAGACGATGAAATCCAGACCGGCCATGAAGAGGGAGAAGGAATCGGTCCAGAGTTTCTTGTTGATGGGTAGCCAGGCGGTGCAAATGAGGCCGGCGGCCAGCAGAAGATTTCCGGTCACGAACAGGCGGACGAGGCGTTCCGGCAACTCGCGCCGCATGCGCAGAATCTGGCCCGCCAGCACGCCGAACAACGCCGTGGCGATGGCCGGCAGGGTGCTGATCACGCCTTCGGGGTCCCAGGTCCTGGTGTGGGCGTAGTTGTGCGTCCCGAGCACCAGTCGATCGACATAGTGTGCGAAGTTGCCTTCCACATCCAGCCGTCCCGCGCCGTAGCCCGGCACGGGAATGAGCGTCATCATCATCCAGTAGGCGGCGAACAGGCCGGCAATCCAGAGAATCTGGCCGCGCACGCCGGTGTACAGGTAGATCGCCGAGGCAATCAGGTAGCAGATGGCAATGCGCTGCAACACGCCGAGAATGCGCTGGGTGCCCAGATTGAAATGCGGAAAGGCATAGACAGCCAGGCCGAAGAGGAAAAGCACGGCGGCGCGCCGCGCCACCTGCGCCATCAACTGGAGCCGGGGAATGCCGGCGGCCAGCCGCTTCCCGAGTGACAGCGTGATGGCCACTCCCACGATCCACACAAACGAGGGGAACACGGTGTCGGTGATGGTCCAACCGTGCCACTCGGCGTGCTCCAACTGGCGGTAGGCGTCGCGCCCGCTGCCCGCGTTGTTGACGAGCACCATCAAGGCGATGGTCGCTCCGCGGAACGCGTCGAGCGAGACCAGGCGCGGTGTTGTTTTTTCGGCTGCGGCAGGCGGTGCGGTTGCGGCGACTGGAGAGGGAGTCATATTCGTCATCCTCAATGGCATTCGTTGCCAGTCAACTATACTCTACCCGACGCGGCACTGCATCGTTATGCCGCTGGCGACATGAGCTCATTGGGTAGGCAGGTTCACTTCGGTATAACGGCCATCGCTCGCGGTACGCCATTCCGCCGGGAAGCGTGCGATAAAACCGCCAAATTTATCGGATCCCTGGATGAGCAGGACGTCCGGCCGGAAATCCTTGAAAGGAATCTTCGACGGATCGAGCGGACCCGCGAAGAACTCCACGATCTTCACGTTGGTACCTTGACGATGGGTCAGATAGTTGACGACGCTGTAATCCCGCGAGACGATACAAATCACGCGATGTCCACGGGAGGCCAATACTTCGGCGCGCTCGCCAACGGCGGCGGGTCCGGGATCGTAGTACCTGCGGCGGCCCGGTCCCTGTCCGGAATCGGAGAAATAGGAGTAGCCGTCGACAGCTCCGACAGCCAGGAGCACCACCAGCACCGGGATCCGCAGCCTAGGCCACTTTTCACAGACCCAGCCGAACCCGATTGAGACGAAGGTCAGGTACACGGGCAACAGGATCAGCAATCGGGTGGGACTCGGTCCGGCGATACCCAGGGTAAGGGTGCCAACGGCCCAGCATGCGACCAGGAAGGCCGCGACCGGCTGGGCCAGCAAGCGCCGCCCCTGCCAGACGCCGATGAGTAGCGCGAGAGCATAGATAAACGTCAGGGGGTTGTGGCCAGCCGACGTCAGACCCGCGGCGACCTCATCGGACTGATAATGATCAATGCGGATTTCACGGTAGTGATCGGAATAGTAAAGGGGGAACAGGATCGACCAGAACAGGTGTACTCCGTAGTCGGCGGCGCTACCAGCCATCACGTAGTTGCCGCGTGTGAGGAATTCTTTGGGGTACCGGAGAAGAAACAGCAGATTGGGGACTGAAGCAACCAATGCGCCGGCAAGCACGCTCCCGTAGCGGCGGAGCAGCTCAGGGCGTAGCGCCGGATATCGCAAGAGCCGCCACACCGCGTAGGCCAGGAAGGCAAGGGGCAAGACGCGGGCCGATGTATAGCCGTACAGGCTCAGGCCGAGCACGGCTCCCGCAAGGAACGGTGCGCCCCATCCCGCTGCGCGACGCTCGGCACGGTCCAGCAGAAGCGCGAAGGCAGCCAGGAACAAAGGTGCGGAGATCGCGCGAAGGCCGTTGCGGGCATAATGAAAAAGCCACAGTGAACAAGCTGCGGTCAGAAGCGGCACCCAAGCCGGGACGCGGGAATCGATCCGCTCCACCAGCTTCCAGACCGACCAAACGATCGCCAGCCCGAACGCCCAGCCGACCAGTTGAATCGCCAGGGTAGTCGGCCCGAAAACATGCGCAGCCATGCCGACCAGGTAGAGGTAGAGCGTCTCCGCGGAGTTGCCTACCGAAAAAGTGAGGACCTCAAAATGATGGCCATCCACCAGGTAGATCCCACGCAAGGCCTCCTCCGCGACGTCATTGATCATGCCTCGGGGTACCTGGTCGCGTTGGTACATCAGTGCCGCGCCGTAAGCGAAGAGGATGATGAGTGCGATGGCGCCGGCGCGCAACGAAGTGGACGGCGTTCGCTGATCGACTACGGCCATGAGCCCTGGAAAGAGGACGGACTTCTCGCTTAGCGTTCGATACCGAGCTCGGCGGCCACCTTCACCAGGGTGGAAATCAGGCGGTCCACATGCTTCTCGGTGTGCGCCGCGGTGCAGGAAATGCGCAGCAGGTTCTGCGCGGCGGCGGGACGCAGTACCGGATTGATGTAGATGCCTTCTTCGAGCAAGCGCTTGCAGAGGCGGCAGAGATCGAGTTCCTGCTGGATCACCACCGGCACGATCGCGGTCTCGCCGGGCAGCACGTTGAAGCCGCGAGAGCGCAGTTCATCGCGCAGCGACTGCGCGATGCGCAGCAGGTGCAGGCGGCGCTCCGGCTCCTTCTTCATGATCTGCAGCGCCTGGCCCACAGCGGCTACGCTGGCGGGCGGCAGGCTGGCCGAGAACACGAAGGGCCGCGCGGTATGCTTCAGGTAATCGACCACGGCGCGTTCGCCGGCGATGAAGCCGCCCACCGATGCCAGCGACTTGCTGAACGTGCCCATGACGATATCGACATCGTCCAGCACGCCCAGGTGTTCGGCGGCGCCGGCGCCCGTAGCGCCCAGCACGCCGATGCCGTGCGCTTCATCCACATAGGTGCGCGCGCCGTAGGGCTTGGCCAGTTTCATGATGCCGCGCAGGTCGGCGATATCGCCTTCCATGCTGAACACGCCTTCGCTGACGATGAAGATCTTCTCTTCGGGCGGGCAGTTTTCCAGGCACCGCTCGAAGTGCTCCATGTCGTTGTGCCGGAAACGCACGGTGCGCGCCGGCGAGCGCAGCGCGCCTTCCACCAGGCTGGCGTGCAGGTTGTGATCGCAGATCATCACGTCGCCCTTCTCGGTGAGCGCGCTGAGCGTGGCGTAGTTGGCCTGGAACCCGGTGCCGAAAATGATGGCGGCTTCTTTATGAACGAATGCGGCGAGTTCGGCTTCCAGCTTGACGTGAACATCCAGCGTGCCGTTGAGCAGGCGCGATCCGCTGCAACCACTGCCGTATTTCTTGACGGCCTGTACGGCGGCTTCCTTCACCTTGGGGTGGGTGATCAGGTCCAGATAGTCGTTGGACCCGAACATCAGCACTTTGCGGCGCCCCATACGCACTTCGCCCGCCCCACAACCTTCGCGATCGCCAAAGACCTCGAAGTACATGTAGAGCCCGGCGGACTGCAAATCACTCGGACGAGTGAAATTTCGGCATTTCTCGAAAATATCGTTCGAGCCGCTGCCCTTTCTTTTGCCGGTGATGTCGCTAGTCGATACGCGCATGGTCCTCAGTTCCAATCATAGATTCGATAGGTTTTGTACCGCTTGGCTCCCATCACTTCTAGTGAGCGATTCATGAGCACGTTGTCTTCGAGAATCCAGGACATCTCGCAGTCGCCAAACCCCAGTTTCCGCGCATTCCGGACCAGCGTGGCATAAAAACCCGCCGCCAGACCCGAAGCCCGGTACTCCTCCACGACTCCGAGTGCAAGGACCCGTACACTTTTGATCAAACGTTGATAATACAGGATTTTGAGCAGCCCCGTCGGGAACAGGCTTCCGTTGGCCGGCTTCAGCGCCTGATTGACATCGGGCAAAGCCAGCGCAAACCCGACCACGCGGTCCCCTACCTCTCCGATCAGCACCAGATCGGGCTTGAGAATCATCTTCATCTCTTTGCCCATCAGGAAGAATTCCTCGCGCGTCATGGGGATGAAGCCCCAGTTGCGCTGCCAGGCCGCTCCGTAGACTTCCCAGACGCGCTCCACATCGCGCTGGAAGTCCTTCATGTTGATGGGACGAACGCGCACGCCGGTAGTCTTTAAGACTTTGTCGGCCACGCGATCGATCTTCTTCATTTCGATGGTGTTGGCGTTGCTCAGGTAGGCGTAGAGATCCTTGGCCTTGGGCAGGCCGACTTGCTCCATCAGCCCGGGGTAATACCGCGGGTTGTACGTCATCATCACCATCGGCGAAGAATCGAATCCGTCGACCAGCATGCCGCATTCGTAGTTAGTGGATGGGTTCACCGGGCCGCGCAGAAACTTCGCGCCGCGTTCGAAGACCCATTGCCGCGCCGTTCGAGCAGCGCGCGCGCCACCTCTACGTCGTCCACACTCTCGAAGAAACCGAAAAACCCGGCGTTCTCGTCGTGGAACCGGTTGTGGTTCCGGTCGATAATGGCGGCCACGCGGCCCACCACCTTGCCACCCTCGCCGTGCCAGAAAGAACTCCGCTTCGGCATTGGCATAAAAAGGATGCTTCTCGCGGTCCAGCAACTCTTTCACCGCGATCCGCAACTGCGGCACCCAATTCGGATCGTTACGGTAGATTGCGAAAGGCAAGTTCCACGAACTCATTGAGCGCCTTCTTGCCATCTACTGCCGCGACTTCAATACCTACCAATCATAGCCCCTTTGGAGACAGTTTTCGGTACAGCCTGGGTGCCGTCAAAATCAAAACCGCAGCCGTAACGCATCCCGGCCAGCAGGTCAACCGTATAGTGGTATCGAAGATAAACTGTAGCAAAAATGATGCACGGAGTGTAGGCCAAATAGAGCCTGGAACAACCGTTTCGAAACCATCCGGCTACCCCACCACGCCAGGATGGTGAGTTCCGTATGGCCGCTCGGAAAGCAATCATAATGAGCGGATTCCAGACGATCGAGTGTGCTTTGCATGGTCTGAAACAGCCACAAACCCTGCAACGGAAAGTGCTGCAAATGTTTCAGAAGAAATCGTGGCCCGCGCGCAGGGACCAGGATATACCCGAGGTACGAGACCAGAAAGCCCAGCGCGATTAAAAAAGCATAATATTGGAAGTCGGCGATACGCCGCCTGCGCCAGAGCACCAGGGCGATATATAGTACCGCCGGTACAAACAGCGTATAGACGATCTGCAGGAATTCGGTCAGCACGGGAGTGTGCATACGCTCCAGCCAGACCGACGGGTGAGCGCCCCAGATTCGGAAATCAAGATCGGCAAGCCACTGATCGGCGTCCGAACTGCCGCACCGCCGGAATGAAGAGCGCCATCTCCTTATAACAGGACGCCACATAAGGCAGCGCGTACCAGTTCCGGAACAGCCACGAAGTGAGATTGGGCCGCTTGACCTGGTAGACGATCACGGCGCCGCCGATCACGTTGGCCGCCAGCAGTGGAAGCGCATGTGGCAGCTTGCTCCACCAGCCCAGAATCAACAACACCGAGCAGGCAAAATAAACCAGGATGACCTTGTCCACCGCCCAGAATCGCGTGTCGCGTTTCCGTGGGTCAGCATTAATACTTCAGCCAACCCGCCTCCTTATACCAGGCGAGGGTTGCTGCCAGGCCATCGTCCAGGGAAGTCCCCGCCACGAACCCGAGTTCCGAGCGCGGCGCGGCGTGTATCGCAGGTCCAGGACATGCATCGCGCCTCGGCGACCTTCTCGCGCGAAACGATTCCCGGCTTTCCGCTGCACCGCGCCCAGACTTCGGCGCACGCGCCCACCGCATGGGCTACGCCGAAGGGCACGGTAAACACGCGCGGCGTGCGCGCCATGATGCGCGCCGCCGAGGTCCCCAGTTGGCGCCAGGAGACCGGCTTGGCATGCGCCAGGAAATAGGTCCGCCCCGCGGCGCCGGGCGTGCGCGGCGCCGCCAGCAGGCCCTCCACCAGATCCTTGACGTAAATCGCGCTGAACCAGCGCTCCCCGCCGGCGATCTCCAGCACCATCCCCTTGGAGATCGATTTCAGCAATTGAAAAACGTCGGTATCGCGCGGCCCGTAGACCACCGGCGGCCGGACGATCACGGCGTCCGGCAGCAGGCTCGCGCACCACCCGCTCCGCCTCCAGCTTCGATTTCCCGTAATGTGTCAGGGGGTGGGCCTCGCTGTCCTCACCGAGTGGTATGCCTGCCGTGGACGGCCCGATCGCTGCCAGCGAACTGACATGGACCAGGCGCACACCGCGCCCGGCGAGGGCGTGCGCCAGTTGCTCCGTGGCGCGGACATTGCCGGAGTAGTAATCCTCCGCGCGCAGCGCCTTGGTCACGCCCGCCAGGTGGATCACGGAATCGACCCCACGCAGCGCGTCCGCCAGTCCGGCGCCGCTCGCCAGGTCGCCGTAGACGGTCTCCACGCCGGCCGGCAAGGTCCGCGGTACGCGTGTACGGCGCACCAGGGCACGCACGGTCTTACCCTGGGAAACGAGTTTCTCCAGCAGGTGCGTACCGATGAAGCCGGTACCGCCGGTAATCGAGGACCATTACTGCAGCGTACTGCGGAAGGCTACCTCGCCGAAATAGCTTTCGGCAACGGTGCCCGTATGTTGGGAATTGATCTGAAGACGCAGGCCCTTCACGCGGGGCGCGGGCTTACCGTAGGCGCGTTCGTAATCGGCAGCGATGTTGCGGCTCTCCGCGATCCACTTGTTAGCCTCAGCGGGGCCGGACTGGCAGACCACAGCGTAAATATGCACCAGGGGAATGTTGCTCGCGCTCTGCATGGTTCCCTTGGGTGCGTTGCTGTCCCAGATGTAAGTGAGAATGCGTTTATCGGAGAAGCCCACCAGAACCTGGGCGGCCTGATCGTCACTCGACGCATGCCGGAAATCGCCTCCGCCCGGCAGTTGCGCCACCTTCCACCGCCAGGTCAGGTAGGGCATCTCGGAAGGGTCCACGTCCACGGAATGCTCCAGCGCAAAGGAACTTTTGACACTCTTCAAATGCAGACAGCTCTCGGCTTCATTGCAGACCGAAATATCCGGTTTGCCATGATTCATTCTGATCTGCCAGTCCGATGGGCAGACGCCCCGATCCCCACTTGCGGTATTCAAAACGATGAAAGCCGATTGGGAGGTTCGTGCCTGGAATAGGAAAACAAGAAAGCTACAAGCCAGGAGATACTTTTTCAATAGACCTCTTACGCGCGTTTGCGGCGTGCCCTTCCCTTACTATCGCATGAATAGCGCACTTTTTGCCATAAGAAAAGGGTGCGCGCGGGTGCGCAAACACGCCTCCCGCGCCAACGCGCCGCCGGGTTTCCATGGCCCGGCGGAATCTCGCGGCTAGGGCTTGTCCTTGGTCTTTTCTTCGACTTTAGCGGCTGCCTTGTTGGTGGTGTGCTTCACCTTTTTGCCGGCTTTTTTGGCAGTTTTGGCGGTGGCTTTTCCCGCATGCTTGGCAGCGTGTCCAGTGTCCTTGGCGGCGTCTTTGACGTCTTTGCCGGCGTCCTTGACATCCTGTCCCGCCGTCTGCGAAAACGCCTGAGGAGGGACCGCAAAAATCAAGGCGCATCCCATGGCTGCAATAAGTAGTCTCATGCTGCAGATAACAGCAGGCGGTAGGCCTATGGACGATCCATCACTTACCGCGCGCCTGTATCGCCTGCGACGTGAGTGCGGCCTGGCGCGCAACCGCCTCCGGCAGTCCCGGAACTGGCCGCGTGAACCGCTGGACATCTTCGAGGTCCTCAGCCTGCCCCACCAGGTACAACGCGCGCAGCGATTCCCAAACGTGATTCTTATCTGCGGAGAGCTCGGCCAGCGGGTCGCCCGGCGCCACGGCATCGCCTTCCTTGTGCTCGAGCGAACGAACCTCCCCGGGCGCGGGCGACCGCACCTCGTTCTCCCCAATGCGCGCCAGTAGGGTGCCCGGATTGACATAGTCACCCAATTTCAGCCGGTAGCGTACGACGCCAGCCGACTGCGCGCGCACCGTGTAAGGCCGGAGCATGGCCACCAGTTCACCGCGCGCCGCCGGGTCGCCGAAACCGCCAGTCCGAGCGCCGCATTGCGCCGCACCATCGGTTGCGGATCGTGGAGCAATTTGAGCAGAGCTTCGTGGAACGGCGCATACCCGTGGTCCTGGCCCATGATCCAGGCCGCGGTCTGGCGGATCTCCAGGTTCGGACTCGCGGAATCGGCGATCACCTGCGGATACCAGCGCGCCGCATTTTGACCGCGGGACAAGCGCTCGCCCAACTGCACCAGCGCGTGCTGTATGTGGCGCGGCTTTCCCCGATCGGCGAAATAGGCGTCCAGATCGGAATCGCTGAGCTTCCGCCCGAACCACGTGTAGTACCAGAAGAGAAAGGGAAATAGCACCAGTGCCAGCGCGAACAGCGCGATCAACAGGTACGCGCGGCGCCCGGGGCGTTTGTGTGCTCGGGGAGTTTCCTGGGGCATTCGAGACTCATCCTCACTTGGACAGGGGAAGCACCTTATGGTCAGGCACGGGGCACCTTCATACAGCGATCAGTTCTTCACGGACAAAATGGCGCCGTATGATTTTTGGGCGTGACTCCTCTTCGAAATGACAGGTCACTGCATCGCGAACCATTTCGTTGAGCTCTTCCAGCGTCTCGGCAGTGGTGAAAATCGACTGGCCCAGGGCATCCGCGTCGTAGCCCCCCTCGGGTGGCTCACTCACGATGAAGATGATTTCGTTCATGTCGGCCTCCCTAAAAGAATACCGCCGGCGAACCAGAAAGGGCCGCCGGCGGTTGGAATTGCGTCGCGATTACTCGGCCAGGGATTCTTCGCCGGTATCTTCGGGAAGGCCGCCGGCGTACTGCAGCCGCGTCTCCTCGTCGTAACCGGGGATGGCGTCCAGAGGCACCTCGGTCGGCGTCTCCTCCACCACATCCTCGCCCGCGATCTTCACCTGGCGGTAATACTCCATGCCGGTACCGGCAGGAACCAGGCGGCCCATGATCACGTTCTCCTTCAGACCGCGCAGGTAGTCCACCTTGCCGTTGATGGCGGCTTCGGTGAGCACGCGCGTAGTCTCCTGGAAGCTGGCCGCGGAGATGAACGAATCCGTCGAGAGCGACGCCTTCGTGATTCCGAGCAGCATCGCCTTGCCCTGAGCCGGACGTCCGCCCGCCTCCAGCACCTTGTTGTTCTCGGTGCGGAATTTGAACTTGTCCACGATCTCTTCGGGCAGGAATTCGGTATCGCCGATATCCTCCACCTTCACCCAGCGCATCATCTGGCGGCAGATCGTCTCCAGATGCTTGTCGTTGATGTTGACGCCCTGCAGGCGGTAGACTTCCTGAATCTCGTTGACCAGGTACTTCTGCAGTTCCTTTTCACCGAGTACCGCCAGAATGTCGTGCGGGTCGCGCGGGCCATCCATCAGAGGTTCGCCGGCCTTGATCTTCTCGCCTTCCTGAACCTTGATGTGCACGCCGCGGGGCAGCGAGTATTCCTTCACTTCGCCGTCTTCGCCCTTCGACGCGGATCTTGCGCTGGCCCTTGCTGACTTCGCCGTATTCCACCGTGCCGTTGATCTCCGCCATGATGGCCGTCTCACGCGGCTTGCGCGCTTCGAACAGTTCCACCACGCGCGGCAGACCGCCGGTGATGTCCTTGGTCTTGGTGGTTTCGCGCGGGATCTTGGCCAGCACGTCGCCGGCGTGCACTTCCTCGCCGTCGCGAACCATCAAGTGAGCGTGGGTCGGCATCAGGTACTTCTTGGCCTCGGAACGAGACCCGGAAGCGCCTTCCGGCCGGACCACGATCTGCGGCTGCCGCTTCTCGTCCGGAGAATCCGTGACCACGAGCTGCGACATACCGGTGACTTCGTCGAGCTGCTCCTGCATGGTGAGGCCGTCGACGAGATCCTTGAAGTGAATCGTGCCGCTGACTTCGGTCAGAATCGAGAAGGTGTACGGATCCCATTCGAGCAGGATCTGGTTGTTCTTCACCGGAGCGCCGTCTTCCACCAGCACGCGCGCGCCGTAATTCGCCGGGTAGCGTTCCTTTTCGCGGCCCTTATCGTCCACCACCGCCATGATGCCGTTGCGGTTCATGGCGATCAGTTCGCCTGCCTTGCTGCGAACGGTCTGTATACCGATGTAGCGCGCGAAACCGTCGCTCTTGGCGTCCTGCTTGGACTGCTCGTTGATTCGCGTCGCCGTACCACCGATGTGGAACGTACGCATGGTCAACTGCGTGCCAGGTTCGCCGATGGACTGCGCCGCGATCACACCCACCGCTTCGCCGCGCTCCACCAGCCGTCCGGTCGCCAGGTTGCGGCCGTAGCACGCCACGCAGACGCCGCGCTTGGATTCGCAGGTCAGCACCGAGCGGATCTTGACGCGCTCGATACCGGCCGCCTGAATCGCCGCCGCCAGTTCTTCGGTGATCTCCTGGTTGATGTGGACGATGATGTTGCCTTCGTAATCCCGCTGATCTTCGAGCGCCACGCGGCCCACAATGCGGTCGCGCAATGCCTCGATGATTTCGCCGGATTCGATGATCGGCTCCACGTAAATGCCTTCGGTGGTGCCGCAATCGTTCTCGCTGATGATCACGTCCTGCGCCACGTCCACCAGGCGGCGCGTGAGGTAGCCCGAATCGGCCGTCTTCAACGCGGTATCCGCCAAACCCTTGCGGGCGCCGTGCGTGGAGATGAAGTATTGCAGCACGTTCAGGCCTTCGCGGAAGTTCGCCGTGATCGGGGTCTCGATGATTTCGCCCGACGGCTTGGCCATCAAGCCGCGCATACCGGAAAGCTGGCGGATCTGCTGTTTCGAACCGCGCGCGCCGGAGTCGGCCATGATGTAAATCGGATTGAGGTAGCGGCCCGTGCGGTCGTCCTCTTCCATGGCGGAGAACATCTCATCGGAGACCCGCTCGGTAACCTTGCTCCAGATTTCGATGATCTTGTTGTAGCGTTCGCCGTGGGTGATGGCGCCGTCCTGATACTGGTTTTCCACCAGGACGACTTCCTTCTCGGCGTTGCGCACCAGGCCCGCCTTCTCGCTCGGCACGACCATGTCGTCGATGCCGATGGAGATGCCGGCCCGCGTGGCGTACAGGAAGCCGAGAGCCTTGATCTCGTCCAGCATGTGCACCGTGACGTGCAGGCCGAACTTGAGGTAGCAATACTGCACCAGCTGCGCCAGGCCCTTCTTCTTGAGCAGGCCGTTGATGTACGGCATATCCTGCGGCAGGTTGTCGTTCAGGATCACGCGGCCCACCGTGGTGTCCATGTACTGCTTGATGAACTCGATGGGTTCGGTGTGGATGATGTTCTGCGTGTCGAAGGCGTGCACCAGGTCGATGACCTTGCCGGTGTAGCGCAGCTTGATCGGGGTGAGCGTTTCCACTTCGCCCATTTCGAGCGCGATCAGCACGTCGTCGGTAGAGGCAAAGGTGCGGCCTTCGCCCTTGGCGCCGGGACGCGACTTGGTGAGGTAGTAGCAGCCGAGCACCATGTCCTGTGTCGGAATGGTGATGGGCGCGCCGTGCGCCGGAGACAGGATGTTGTTCGACGAGAGCATCAAAGTGGATGCTTCGATCTGCGCCTCGGGCGACAGCGGAATGTGAACCGCCATCTGGTCGCCGTCGAAATCCGCGTTGAACGCGGTGCAAACCAGCGGGTGGATCTTGATCGCCTTGCCTTCCACCAGTACCGGCTCAAAGGCCTGAATGCCGAGACGGTGCAGCGTGGGAGCGCGGTTCAGCAGAATCGGGATGGTCTTTGATGACCTCTTCGAGAATGTCCCAGACCACCGGGTCCTGCTGCTCTACCAGTTCCTTGGCCTGCTTGATGGTGGTGCAGTGGCCGCGCTGTTCCAGGCGGTGATAGATGAACGGCTTGAAGAGTTCCAGCGCCATCTTCTTGGGAAGACCGCACTGATTGAGCTTCAGGTCCGGACCCACCACGATGACCGAGCGGCCCGAGTAGTCCACGCGCTTACCGAGCAGGTTCTGGCGGAAGCGGCCCTGCTTGCCCTTCAACGTATCGGAGAGCGATTTCAGCGGGCGATTGTTGGCGCCGCGCAGTACGCGGCCGCGGCGTCCGTTGTCGAACAGCGCGTCGACAGCTTCCTGCAGCATGCGCTTTTCATTGCGCACGATCACGTCCGGCGCGTGCAGTTCGATCAGTTTCTTCAACCGGTTGTTGCGGTTGATCACGCGGCGGTACAGGTCGTTCAAATCCGAAGTGGCGAAACGGCCGCCATCCAATGGCACCAGCGGGCGCAACTCCGGCGGAATTACAGGGATGACGTCCAGAATCATCCACTCCGGCTTGTTGCCGCTCTTACGGAAGCTCTCCACCACGCGCAGGCGCTTGGCGTGCTTCAGCTTCTTCTGCTGGCTCTGCTCGGTCTTCATCTTCTCGCGAATCTCTTCGCTGAGCGATTCGACATCGATCTTCTTGAGCAGTTCCTTGATGCCCTCGGCGCCCATCATGGCGATGAAGCGGCCGGGGAATTCCTGGTCGAGTTGCCGTTTGCGCTCGTCGGTGATGACTTCGCCGCTGCTCAAACCGGTATCGTCACCCGGTTCCACGATCACGTAGGCTTCGAAATAGAGCACGCGCTCCAGTTCGCGCAGCGTGATGTCCAGCAGGTGCCCGATGCGGCTCGGCAGGCCCTTGAAGAACCACACATGGGAGCAGGGGCTGGCCAGTTCGATATGGCCCAGGCGTTCCCGGCGGACACGCGCCAGCGTAACTTCCACGCCGCACTTGTCGCAGATCACGCCGCGGTGCTTCATGCGCTTATACTTGCCGCACAAGCACTCCCAGTCCTGGGTGGGGCCGAAGATGCGGGCGCAGAACAACCCGTCGCGCTCCGGCTTGAAGGTCCGGTAGTTGATGGTCTCCGGCTTGGTGACTTCTCCATGGCTCCAACTCCGGATTTTTTCCGGAGAAGCCAGAGAAATGCGGATCGAATCAAAATCCGCGATCAAATTTGCTCGGTCGTATGGAGAGGATCTCAAAATTGCCTCCAGTTCCTGTTACTTAAACCAAAAACTCTTAATAGCCACAGATGAACACCGATGAACACGGATAAAACAGAAGCACTTTTGCCTTATCTGCGTTGATCTGCGTTCATCTGTGGCCCATTCTCTTCTCTCTTAATCCGCGGCCAGCGCCGTATCCAGCACTTCACGCGGCTTCTTCATCAACTCGACATCGAGACACAGCGACTGCAACTCGCGAATCAGTACGTTGAACGATTCCGGGACGCCCGGCTCGATTGCCGCCTCGCCCTTTACGATGGCCTCGTAGATCTTCGCGCGGCCATACACATCGTCCGACTTCGCGGTCAGCAGTTCCTGCAGAATGTAAGCGGCGCCGTAAGCTTCCAACGCCCAGACTTCCATTTCGCCGAAACGCTGTCCGCCGAACTGCGCCTTGCCGCCCAGCGGCTGCTGGGTAATCAGCGAATACGGCCCGATGGAGCGGGCGTGGATCTTGTCGTCAACCAGGTGGGAGAGCTTCAGCATATAGATGTAGCCCACCGTAACCGGCTGTTCGAACTGCGTACCAGTCATGCCGTCGAAGAGCGCCGTCTTGCCCGAAGTGGGCAGATTGGCCTCCGATAGCGCCTTCTTGATCTCGCGCTCTGTCGCGCCGTCGAATACCGGGGTCGCAAACTGCACGCCCAGCGCCTTCGCCGCCCACCCCAGGTGGGTCTCCAGAATCTGACCGACGTTCATACGGCTGGGAACGCCCAGCGGATTGAGCACGATTTCCACGGGCGTTCCGTCCGGTAGGTACGGCATGTCCTCGTCCGGCAGAATCCGCGCGATCACACCCTTGTTTCCGTGGCGTCCGGCCATCTTATCGCCCACGCTCAACTTGCGCTTCATGGCGATATAAACCTTCACCAGCTTGATCACGCCGGGAGGCAGCTCGTCGCCCTTGCGCAGCTTGGCGATCTTTTCGTCGGTGATCTTTTCGAGCACCGCGATCTGGCGCGACGTCATCTCTTCGATTTCGTCGATCTGCTCGTTGAGCCGCGGATCCTTGCTGGCCAGGCGCATGCGCTTCAGGTCGCGCGATTTCATCTTCTCGATGAGTTCGCGCGTCAGCTCGGTATCCTTGCTGAGCAGGCGCTTATTGGTCTTTTCATCGTGCAGGTCGGCCAGCAGCTTCTTGCCTTCCAGCAGAATGCCCAGGCGTTTGGCGCGCTCGTCGGTCAGGATGCGGATTTCATCCTGCAAGTTGCGCTGCAGACGCTGGATTTGCGATTCCTCGATCAGCTTCGAGCGCTCGTCCTTCTCCTGACCTTTGCGGGAGAAGATCTTGCAATCGACGATCGTGCCTTCGATACCCGGCGGGCAGTAGAGCGATGCGTCCTTCACATCGCCGGCCTTTTCGCCGAAAATCGCGCGCAGCAGTTTCTCTTCCGGAGTGAGCTGGGTTTCGCCCTTGGGGGTCACCTTGCCCACCAGGATGTCGCCCGGCTTTACCGTGGCGCCGATCCGTATGATGCCGCTCTCGTCCAGGTTGCGCAGGAAACTGTCCGCGATGTTCGGAATGTCGCGGGTGATTTCCTCCGGTCCCAGCTTCGTGTCGCGGGCTTCGATCTCGAATTCCTCGATGTGAATCGAAGTGTAATAGTCTTCCTTGACCAGCTTCTCGCTCACCAGGATGGCGTCTTCGAAGTTGTACCCGCGCCAGGGCATGAAGGCCACCAGCACGTTGCGTCCCAGGGCGAGTTCGCCCAGGTCGGTACAAGGACCATCCGCCAGCACCGCGCCCTTGGGGACGCGCTGGCCCACCCTCACAATCGGTTTTTGATTGATGCAGGTGTTCTGGTTGCTTCGCTTGAACTTGGTCAACTGGTAGATGTCCGCGCCCACCTCGCGGGAAAGCTGGCCTTCATGCGCCGTGCCTTCCACGCGAACGATGATGCGTTCGCTATCCACCGAATCCACGATGCCGGGGCGCTTGTTGAGCACCACGGCGCCCGAATCGCGCGCCGTCACCATCTCCATGCCAGTGCCCACGTACGGAGCGTCCGCGCGGAGCAGCGGTACCGCCTGGCGTTGCATGTTGGAACCCATCAACGCGCGGTTGGCGTCGTCGTTTTCCAGGAACGGAATCAGACTGGCGGCCACCGATACGAGCTGCTTGGGGCTGACGTCGATGTATTCGATCTCGTCCCTGCCCTTGAGCACGAAGTTGCCGGCCTGGCGGGCATTGGACAGATCGGGAACAATGCGCCCCTTCTCGTCCAGTTCCACGTTCGCCTGCGCGATGGTCCACTTGTCTTCTTCCCATGCCGAGAGATACTCGCAGTGCGCTTCGAATTCCACGCCCTGCTTCTTGGGGCCGAGCTTGCGGTTGACTTCCTCCACCTCGGAGCGGCGCAGAATGTCGCCCACCTTCAGATCGGAATCGCCCGGGTTCAGGACCTGGATTTCGTCCACCACCGCGCCCTTGATCACCTTGCGATAAGGACTCTCGATGAAGCCGTACTCATTGATGCGCGCAAAGCACGAGAGCGACGAGATCAGGCCGATGTTCGGACCTTCCGGCGTTTCGATCGGGCAGATGCGGCCATAGTGCGTCGGGTGCACGTCGCGGACTTCGAATCCGGCGCGCTCGCGGCTCAGACCGCCTGGTCCGAGAGCCGAAAGACGGCGCTTGTGCGTGATCTCGCTCAGCGGATTCGTCTGATCCATGAACTGCGAGAGCTGGCTCGATCCGAAGAATTCGCGGATCGCCGCCATTACCGGCTTGGCGTTCACCAGGTCGTGCGGCATGGCCGTCGACATTTCCTGGTACACGCTCATCTTTTCCTTGATGGCGCGTTCCATGCGCACCAGGCCGATGCGGAACTGGTTTTCCAGCAGTTCGCCGACCGCGCGGACGCGGCGATTGCCCAGGTGATCGATGTCATCCACCGCGCCGATACCTTTGCGCAGCTTCAACAGGTACTTGATGGTGCTCTTGAAGTCATCCGAATCCAGCGTGCGCTTGTCGAGCGCCGTGGAATCGCTGCGGTCGTATAACTTGATATTGAACTTCATGCGGCCCACGCGCGAAAAATCGTACTTGCGCGGGTCGAAGAACATACCCTGGAACAACTGAGTGGCGGTATCCACCGTGGGCGGATCGCCGGGCCGCAGTTTGCGGTAGATTTCGATCAGCGCGTCGCGCTGGTCCTTTACGGCATCCTTGCGAATGGTGGCGGCAATTACGGAACCGACGTCGTCGCGCTCCGGGAAGAAGACTTCGAACTCGGTGATGCCGGCTTCGATCAGCTTGCTGAGCACGGTCGGCGTCAGTTCGCTGTTGGCGTCGATCATGACTTCGCCGGTGGTCATATCCACCACGTCGGCGACCACGTACGCGCCTTCCAGATCGTTGGGCGCGACTTCCACCTTCTCGATCTTGGCCTTGATAATTTCCTTGTACAGCGAGCCGGTGATCTTCTTGCCCTGCCCGACCACGGTGTCGCCGCCCTTGGTGGCGATGGCGTGGGAAAGCTTCAGGCCAGTGAGGTTCTCATCCACGTTCCAGAACAGTTTCTTGTCCCGGATTTCCATCTTGCTGACGCGATAGAACGCGCGCAGGATCTGCTCGTCGGTCTTCAAACCGAGAGCGCGCAGGAACACCGAGCCATAGAATTTGCGTTTGCGATCGATGCGGACGTAGAGGATGTTCTTGTTGTCGTACTCGAACTCCACCCAGCTTCCGCGATACGGAATGATCTTGCCGAGGAAGTAGCCCTGCGCCTGCACGCGTTCGAAGAACACGCCGGGCGAGCGGTGCAACTGGCTGACAATCACGCGCTCGGTGCCGTTGATGATGAACGTGCCGTTGTCCGTCATCAGCGGAATTTCACCGAAGAAGACTTCCTGCTCCTTGATATCCCGGACGCTCTTTTTCTGCGTTTCGGGATCCTTGGAGTAGACCGTCAGCCGTATGGTGACCTTGAGGGGAGCGGCATAAGTCATGCCGCGTTCCTGGCACTCCTGCATGTCGTACTTGAGCTGCAGCCCCACCGGGTCGCCGCACTTGTTGCAGAACGTCACCACGTTCTTATTGAAGGTGCCGCAATGATGGCAGAGAATGTCGCCGGCGTGGAACGGGTCGGTGCGGATGGTGGCGCCGCAACTGCGGCAGGTGGAACGCAGGTGGTGCAAACCCTTTCAGGTTGCCGCACTTGCACTCCCAGTTGCCGATCGAGTAATCGACGAACTCCAGATCGCTTACGCCGCGAAAATCGGAAATCGGAAAGACGCTGTTGAAGACGGTCTGCAATCCGATGTCCTCGCGCTCATTAGGCAGCAAGTCCATCTGCAGAAACCGCTCGTATGATTTCTTCTGAACCTCAATCAGGTTCGGGATCGGGAATCGAGGTCTTGATCTTTGAGAAATCAACTCGCTCGGGAGCAGCGCCGGTATGTTGAATATCCATTCGTAAACTCCTGACGGCCGAACAGCCAAAAGCCAGAAAACTGCGCTTATCAGTGCCCTATAAGTACTGCAAAGCACAAAGCCAATAGCGCCCCTGGAGGTGATGCCTCCCGGAGCGCCGGATGATGAAACAGGGGCAGGGGTGGGACTGGGGTAGCGCCGGCGAGTTTGTTATACGTGCCCCACCGGTAGGAATTGAGCTGCGGACGTGCGGGCGGACCAATCCTGTCTTAGAGTTACGGGCGTACAGACGCGCAGAGATGCCCTCTCTGCAGTCTTGCCCGGACTGCAATTGAAGTTCCAGGATTTGGGATGCACAGTCACCAATTGGGAATCGAGTCGCAGAATCGAAGGCCCAACTATCCACTCTAACAGGACTTACGTCCCGCGTCAAACCGCAAAAACACTCCGGCCTCCCGCACTGGGAGGCCGGGTGGCCGGACACATGCGGTCCGGCCGCGAGATTTACTTCACTTCGACGGTCGCGCCGGCGTCAGTGAATTTCTTGGCGATCGTGGCCGCTTCTTCCTTGCTGATGCCTTCCTTGATCGGCTTGGGCGCGCCATCCACCAGATCCTTGGCTTCCTTCAAGCCCAGGCTGGTGACTTCGCGAACAGCCTTGATGACGTTGATCTTGTTGGCGCCCGCGCCAGTCAGAACCACCGTGAATTCGGTCTTCTCCTCAACTACCGGAGCCGCCGCCGCCGCGCCGCCGCCGGCCACCATCATCGGTGCCGCCGCTGCCGCCGAAACGCCCAGCTTTTCTTCCAGCAACTTCACGAGCTGAGAGGCCTCGAGCAGCGTCAAGCCCTGAATCTGATCCGCAATTGCGTTAATGTCCGCCATTTCAAACTCCTATGTATTCGAAAAATGATGTGGTGCAGTCTCGCCGCCGCTGCGCACCCGAGGACCCGCCGCCTGCCGCCAAATTACTCCGAGAACTTGTTTTCCTTCACGCCCTGATCCACTACCACCGCCAGGTTGCGGCCGACGGCGTTCATCGCCGTCACCAGTTGCTGCGCCGGCGCGTTGATCACGTAGAGCAGTTTGGCAAAAATCACTTCCTTCGAAGGCATCGACGCCAGTTCGTTGATCGCCTTGACGTCGATCACCCGGCCTTCCACCAGCCCGGCCTTGAAGGTGAATGCAGGGTTGGTCTTCGCGTACGCCGTAAGCGCCTTCGCCAGCGCCACCGGATCGTCCGTGGTATAAGCCAGCGACGTCATGCCGCGCAGGTCTTTCAGAACCTGCTTCGCTCGGCGTGCCTTCACCAGCAAGCTCCGCCAGGTTGTTCTTCACCACGCGGTACTTGCCGCCGGCGCCTCGAACCACCTTGCGGAGTTCGAAATCCTGGCTGACCTTGATCTTCTCGTAGCCGGTAACGAACAGGTTCTTGAGGTCGCCCAGATCCTGCCGCAGGGACGCGAGATCTTTATTCTTGTCTTCCTTCTTTTTCATGGAAACACCTGTTACGGCTTTAGACGGCCGCCTTCACACTGAATGGCGCGGTATCGATCGAAACGCCCGGGCCCATGGTGGAGCAGACCGTCGCGCTCTTCACATACTTGCCTTTGGCCACCGCCGGTTTGGCCTTGATCACTGCCGTAATCAGGCTGGACGCGTTTTCCACCAGCTTCTCGGCCGAGAAGCTGACCTTGCCGACCGGAGCGTGGATGATGCCCGTCTTATCGACGCGGAATTCCACCTTACCGGCTTTGATTTCGTTGATGGCCTTGGCCACATCCACCGTCACCGTGCCCGTCTTCGGGTTCGGCATCAGGCCCGCGCGGACCGAGGACCTTACCGAGTTTGCCGACGGAGCGCATCATGTCGGGCGTGGCGATCACGGCGTCGAAATCCGTCCAGCTCTCGGACTGAATCTTGTTCACCATGTCTTCGCCGCCCACGAAATCCGCGCCGGCTTCCTGCGCTTCCCGCAGTTTGTCGCCGCTCGCGATCACGAGCACCTTCTTCGACTTGCCCAGGCCGTTCGGCATGAGGACGGTGCCGCGGACCATCTGGTCGGCGTGCTTGGGGTCGACGCCGAGACGCATGTGCACTTCTACGGTCTCGTCGAATTTTGCGAACTTGATTTTCTTGATGAGCGGAATGGCCTGTTCCAGGAGATATTCCTTGGCTTCGACCTGTTTCTGCGCGGCTTGGTACTGTTTACCTGATTTGCGTGCCATGTATCCTCATTGGTGCAAGCGGTCCGTTCCAAACAGGCATACGAACCTCCCACTGAGCGTTATCTAAAGGGACAGCACCGAGTGTAGCAGATATGGCAATCTCGTGTCTACCCGGCGCACAGCATTTGATGTGCCACCAAAAAGTTTCCGATCGTACAACCGCCTTCTGAAATCGCTGGGCTCCCTTTCCCAATGACTCCAAAAGGCTAGTCACCGCTATCACTTCCATGCCGTCTTCGCTGTAACGGTAGGTGAACTCTCTTGTTTCATTTCGTGCAAACTGCCAACGGCGCGCAAGTCTGTGACCGGATCGTCCTGGGCCCTCCCAACGCGGAGACCGGCTTCGAATACCAGGCCAGCCTGGGCGTGGTCTTCCGCAAAGGAAGGAGATTCGATTCGATGCCCGATCCGCCAGATCGACATCCTGCCGGTACCATCATGGTTCTTTCCGTCAGCACCGCCAAAAGCGATCATGTGGCGCTGCAACAGACCTTCCGGGATTCCAGCCTCACCTTATATCCGAATTGCAGACTGGCGCTTCACCAGAGCCATACCCTCGCCTCGGCGCTCGCCGTTCTGCGCCGCACGCGGATCCCGATCGTCATCTGCGATCGCGACGAACAACCCGATGCCTGGCGGGAGATCCTTCAGGCAACCAGGGATCTCGCCGCGCCCCCCTGTCTGATCGTGACCTCGCGTCTGGCCGACGACCGCCAGTGGGCGGAGCTCCTCAACGCCGGCGCGTTCGACCTGCTGGCCAAGCCCTTCGAAAAATCCGATGTGATCCGCATCGTCCAATCGGCCTGGGTTCACTGGCAGAGCCGCTATCGCCTTACCGATACCGCAGGCGAATGGAGTGAGCCCGCAACCGGCTCTTAGCTCCGCCGCTCCCTGATCAGCTCTTCGGTACCCGGTGCGTGCTGGCGGGCCCAATATGGATATGGGCGCCGGTGGCCTTACCCGGCACCGCGCTGCGAAATGCAAAGAAGGTTACGTGCTTCGCCGTAAGGTAGTGCCGCGCCCACACACCTTGTGGCTGCGAAGGGCTGAGCGCTACATCGAAGCGGCCGGTGTGGTCGAACCCCATCGCCCTGTGGACCGCGCTCTCTCCGCGCGTGCTCACCGGCATCGGCGCGCCCCAGACCTTGAAGAACGCTTGTCCCATCGCTTCCAGATCGGCTTCGCCGAAGGGACTGCCGCCCTCATAATGTTCCGCCAGTCCGGTCATGCCGGACGGAAGGTAGGCGAGCCGCTTCTCCATTTCCCAGTCGGCCTGCGCGATCGCTTCCATATCCCGGTTGGGCCGCCCCAGACGTTCCGCGGTATCGCACACCCTGCGAGCCGCCTCCATTTCGCGGCGCAAAGGGTCCAGTCCGGCGGGCGCGGCGTCGCCGGCGTCCACGGCCCGCTTGGCCGCGTCGAACGCCAGTTTTCGCCGGATGTAGCGCCGGCCTGCAGCCTCCAGCAAGGCGTCCGCCTCGGAGTTCGTCAGGATCTTCCGCTCGATCAGGCCGCGCACCAGTTGGCGATCGGCTTCATCCGCTACCGGGTCTCCGGCGGGAAGCGGCGCATCTTGTGCGAAACGCTGATCGGCCGCGGGCCCGCTCGCATCCCCTTTAGCCTTGGCA
This sequence comes from uncultured Solibacteraceae bacterium, assembly GCA_963792055.1. Taxonomy (GTDB): domain Bacteria; phylum Acidobacteriota; class Terriglobia; order Bryobacterales; family Bryobacteraceae; genus Solibacter. The sequence goes on from CAWBUV010000018.1 coordinate 249,495, forward strand.
AAAAAATAACAGGCGCCGGCCAGCAACAGAATTGCCGGAACCGCCGCGGCGGCAAAACGCATCGTCCCATTTTACTATGCTGCCGCTAATGCTACCGGCTGAAGCCGATGCCCACTTCCAACTGGTTGCGCGGCGATTGGGTGGAATTCAGGCTGAACGTCTCCGCATTCCAGCGCGTATAGCGGACTTCCGGCGTTACCTTGATGTTGAATTCATCGACAAAGCGAAAGCCGATCCCTACCGTACCGCCAATCAGCGTTCGCTTCGAGATCACGGCCTGTATCTGGTTGTTCGCCAGTGTTCCGTCGGCATTGGTAATGTTGTTGGTCGTGCGCACCGCGGAGACGTTACGCGCCGTGGCGCCTCCCGACAGATATAGATGGGAGAGGATGCCGGTGGTACCCAGGTTCCGATGCAACAGCACCGGCACATCGAACAGCCTGGCCTTGGTGCTTTCCTTGGAGTTGAGATGCGACCGTTCATCGTTGGACGTGTTGGGATCGTCGGTCCCCCAATACTCGTCCAGCACTCCGTCATAGCGCAGGCGGTTGAAAATCACTTCGGCGGTCAGTACGGTTCGCCGCGTGATCGGCGCTTCAAACGCGATGCCTCCGCCCAAAACGAAGGACTTGGAGGTCGTCGTGTAATTCAGATCGTAAACCGTCTTCGAGATCGTGGTCGTATTCATCGCGTGCCCGTTATCCATCACACTGAACGACCGGACCGGCAGGCTACGCACCCGCAGGCCGATCGACCAGCGGCGCGGCGTCTCCTCGCCCGATTTCTCACGATCGGAGGACCGCGCAGGCGGATTCGTTCCACCAGCCCCGGAGGTCTGGCCATAAACAGCGGCCACCGTCAGGCAATAAAAACCGAATAATAGCGTAACTGCAAATCGTCCCTGGCTCGATATGGTCATGCAATTTCCTCGTTTGTATGATCACTCCGCGAACTGCCTGCACCGGCCACTAACCTGTGTCCGGTCAGGCACACGTGGCGGCACACGAACTTCACGGCAATGAGTGCCCGGGGAGTTACTCCGGGCGTGCTGCTGAAACAACTCAGACGCGCACTTACACTGCGGCGTTTCAACTCTGTTCGAAAATGCCGTAACGCGGATTCCGCGCGGTGCGTATGTCTATTTCGGCCCGATGCTTCCGGGCCGGAGGTTAGGGCTCGGACGGCGGCAGTTTGCCGCATCTTAGCCGTCGTGTTTCGGCAGTCATTCAGATAACTAGATTCAGGTCCGCGCAGTAACTAGAGTGCTGCCGCGGTGAGGAGTAGTATGCCTTGCCGTCCGGCACTCTTGTCTGCACCGGAACCAACCAGTGAGGCAATTATGTTTCGGCGGTTTAATCGACTATTGTTCTTCTTGATTTCTTCGGCTTTGCTGTTCGCGCAGCCCGAGACGGCCACGCTGCGCGGCACAGTCACCGGCCCCTCCGGAAAGCCGGTCCCGGATGTCCGGGTGGTCGTCTTCGAAGCCAGCAAGGAGCTCGCCGTACGCGAAGTCTCCACCGGCGCGGGCGGCTCCTATGAAGCCGCACTCCTCCGGCCCGGAGCCTATAGCGTCAAGATCGACGCGGATCACTTCCAGACATTCGAGGCCGACGGCATTCTGCTGACTGCCGGACAGGTGCGGCGTTTCGACCCGCAGCTCAAGCCGGAAGCGCATGACGAGACCGTCCTGCTTCACGAAAAGCCCGCGCTCGTGCAGCCGCAAAGCGGCACCGTCTCTGGCGTCGTGAACTTCCAGGCCACGTGGCAGGACTCTCCGTTTGTCGACCTGCACCCTTCCGTCCTACCGCTCCTGACCCAGGCCCCGGCCACACAGGGCAACACGCAGGCCAATCAGTCCGGTCTCGTGATCTCCGGTGTCTCATCCAGAAACCAACAGACCTGGGCGCTCGATGGCATTCCCCAGGACACCACCACGCAGACCGGCAACCCGGCCTTTGTCGAAACCGCCGAAGTAGCCATCGCCAACCCGGGGGTGGACTCCGCCAAGCCGGTCCACGTCGACCTCATCTCCAAGCACGGCGGCGACGGCCTGCACGGGCAGATCTACTACAAGCGTGGATCCTCGGCATTTAACGCGAAGTCTTACTTCGATACCCAGAAATCCAGTTACAAGCTCAGTGAAGTGCAGGGCGAACTCGGTGGTGCGCTGATTCCCAAGTGGACTTACTTCTATGCCGGAGCCATGTATCAGAGAACGCCTTACAGCGAGACCCTCTATGCCGACGTTCCTACCGCCCAAATGCGCTCGCTCGATTTCAGCCAGTTTCTGAATCCTGAGACCGCCCCAAACGGCAAGGTAGTGGTCATCCGGGATCCCAAGACGGGAACCCCCTTCCCTAACAATGTGATCCCCTCCAGCCGCATGCCGCTGGTTTCCTCGCACTACCTGACTAACTACTACCCAGCCCCCAATGCGGGCACGGCCAACACCTTCACTCAGAATTACACCTGGAATCATCCCTACGGTCCGGATACCTACGAAGGGAACTGGCCCTTCGGCCGCATCGACCAGCGAATCTCGTCGAACACGCAGATGTATTTTCGCTGGATGCAGAACCAGAGCGCATCCATCGCTTCCGGCAGCGTCGGCGAACAACTGGATGCCACACAGACCGTGCGCTATCGCGGATGGATTGTCTCTGCCGTCTCGGCGCTCTCCGCCGGCCTCGCCAACCAGATCAGCTTCGGCAGCACCGCGGTCAAGGTCAAACAGGGTGAATCCGAAAGTAAGTTGAACCCGCTGACCGGCGATTCCGTAGTCAACGCACTCGGGCTACAGGGCGTCAATCCGAATGGCTACACCGTCATGGGATTTCCCAGTGTCTCCATCAGCGGCGTCACGGGGCTCTCCATGCCCTTTGACGGCGGCCACAGCAACAACACCGCCGCCAACGACACCATCAAGACCTTCCAGGACTCACTCACCTGGGCGCACGGCCGCCACTCCTTCAAGCTGGGCGGCCAATATCAGGGCTACCACTGGCTCGAAGGCGCCGTACCCCAAAACGTCTACGGCGATTTCACCTTCACGGGAGCGTTCACCGGCCTAGGCTTCGCCGATTTCGTGCTCGGTCTGCCCTCCACCAGTACACGGCAGGCCGGCCGCGTGGACCGCACCCTGCACCAAAGCCAGGCCGGCTTGTTTCTCAGCGACTCGATCCGCGTTACCTCGCGCTTCAACGTCGATTTGGGTGTGCGGTGGGATTCCTACACCACCCCCGTATATGACGATGGCTACATGTCCAACTGGGATCCCACAACGGGACACGTGATCGTCGCTCCCGGCACGCTCACCGCCGTTAGCAGCTTTTTTCCCAAGACAGCCACTGTCGTCCTGGGGAACCCGGTCCCCAAGGCGAAGACCACCAACTTCCGTCCCCGCATTGCCGCCGCCTACCGGTTGACCGACAATCTGGTCCTGCGCGGCGGCTACGGCGAATTCACGGAGAACGAAGGCTACGGCATCAGCGGCCGCCTCAGCACCAACAACCCGTATTCGCTAACCGAAACCTATACCAACTCCATCACCGCCGGCGTGGCCGCGCTCACCTTCCCCAAGCCATTTCCGGCCAGTCCGTCCTCTTCGCTGCTCCCGGGCCAGAACATCACCGCGCTGCCGCAGAAGACGGATGAAGGCGTGATCCGCCAGTTCAATGCCACACTCGAGACCGCGCTCCGCGGCATCGGCCTCCGCCTCTCCTACATCGGTTCGCGCGGCGTCAATATGAACTACTCCCTGGACGTCAACAAGCCCGCCGCCAGCACCATTCCCTTCACCAACTCCCGCAAGCCCTTCCCAATCTGGGCGAGCACCTATGAGGTCCGCACCGATGGCCAGTGGCACTACGATTCGGCCGTGGTCGCGGCGCAGCGCAACGTAGGCCCCGTCACCTTCATGTCTAACTTCACCTGGGGTAACAACGTCAGTAACTATGCCAATACCTTCGACCCCTATCACGTGACCGACCAATGGACCCGGGACGCGAGCGACCGCCGCCGTTATTTCACCGCAAGCGCGATCTTACCCATACCGGCCGGCAAGGGTCATCGCTTCTTCTCGCAGACCGGACCCGTGGTGAACCGTCTGATCAGCGATTGGAAGCTGCAAGCCATAACCACCTTCGCATCCGGCCAGTATTACTCGCCCCTGTTCACCGGACCCGACCCCGCCAACGCCAGCCTGGGCTTCGTCACCCAGTTACCGGATTGCGTGGGCGACCCCAACGCCGGCGCGCGGACCCTGTCCACCTGGTTCAATCCGTCGGCCTTCGCCATTCCGCCGGCTAGCGCCGGACGCTACGGCACCTGCGCCATGAACTCGCTGGAAGGCTTCCCCATACACATCGCCCACGTCAGCGTGGTCAAGCAATACGCCTTCACCGAACAGGTCAAGCTCGTATTCACCGCGCAGATTTCCAACGTCACCAACTCGCCGCATTTCACGATTCCCAACAACAACCTGTCGAATCCGAACCCCGGCACATTCAGTTCCTCATCGCTCGCGCCGAATTCCACTCCCGAAAGGCTAGGCAACCGTCAGATCGATTTGAAACTCCGCCTGGTCTGGTAAATGCAATTGGGGCGGGATGGCATCCTGGATGGCATCCCGCCTGCCCCGTCGTAGAGCCCGCCTCCTACTACTGGCGGACCCGCCGCCCGCCGCCGGCAGCCACCAGCCGCTCCGGCATATCGGCCAGCGCGTAGCCCATCACCGCGAGCGCTGCCACGTTCTTGCGAAAATCCTCGCGATCCACTTTGTCGAGCGTGTCAGCCTCCGTGTGATGCCAGTCGAAGTAGTGCGTACCCGACGTGCGCTCACCCAGTCCCGGAACGCCATCACGCATCAGCGGACCGATATCGCTGCCACCGCCGCCACCGGTGATTTCATTCGCGCCAACCCGCTCCAGCAGTCTGCCGACCTGCGTCAACATCGTCATCGACGCTGGATCCACACCTGCGCCGAAACCGCGCGGTGCCTCGGCGCCGCCATCCATTTCGATTGCCGCCACGTGGTTGCGAATCTTGTCGCCCACAAACTCGCGATACGCCACACCGCCGCGGCCGCCATTCTCCTCGTTCACCCAGAAGGCTACGCGGATGGTCCGGCGCGGTTGCAGTCCAAGTTTCTTCATCAGCGCCACGGCCTGCAGGCACGCCACGATCGATGCGCCGTCATCCTGTGCACCCTGACCCACATCCCACGAATCGATGTGCCCGCCCATGACGACCACTTCTTCAGGGTGCTCGCGTCCCGGAATCTCACCGATCACGTCGCCGCTATCGGCATCGGGAAGCATCTGCGCGCCCATCTCCAGATGCACCTTCACAGGCACGCCGTCCGCCACCAGGCGGGCCATCATCATGGCGTCTTCCGGCGAGACCGCGGCTGCCGGAATCTTGGGCTGCCGCTCGTCATAATTCATTTCGCCGGTATGCGGAATCTGCATGGCAAGCGGCGTGGCCGAACGCACCAGCGCCGCCACCGCGCCGAATTCCGCGGCCCGCGAGGCGCCCGTGGCGCGGTAGACGCGAGTCGGACCGTAGCCACTGTATTCCTCGTTGTACAGCACGATTTTTCCCTGGATCTTCTGCCGCCCCAGTTTCGCCAGTTCGTCGAACGTGGCCACCGCCACCACTTCGGCCGTGATGCCTCCCGGCGGCGTGCCGATGCTCATCCCCAGGCCTAGCATATGGAGCGGCTTATCCAGCGGCGCCAGCATACGCGCCGATTCCGCGCCCCGCACCCAGTGCGGCACCTTGGCCGGGATCACGCGCACGTTGCTCAGTCCCGCGGCCTTCATGGTCTCCACGCTCCATGCGATGGCCTTCTCCAAACCCGGCGATCCGCTCAACCGGTTCCCAATGCGATAGCAGAGATACGCCAGCCGGTCGTAGCCTTCCGTATCGGCCAGCGAGGCATCGATCAGTTTGTCCGCGGTGGCGCGGTATTGCTCGGTGAGATCGGCCGCAAAGCTAGTGCCTCCGGCCACCAGAATTGCAAGGGAAAAAGAAAAGACGCACCTGTTCATACAGGACACTATCGCACAAACGGCACGTAGGCCCGCACGCGCTCGCGATACTCGAAGAAACGCTCGCCGAAGCGCGAGGCCAGCAGGCCGTCTTCCGTATGAACGCGAATTTCCGTCCCCGCCACGAATAGCGCCAGGCAGACCACTGCCCACCGCCATCCGCTAAGAATCAACAGACTGCACACCAGCATCGCCAGCAGCGAAGTGTAGATCGGATGGCGCACAATCGCGTAGGGTCCGCTGGTCACCAGTTCGTGATCTTCGTACAACCCGGCGTGTACGCGGAACTGGCGCCCTAGATGGCGCACCGCGGTCCACGCCAGGATCGCGCCCGCAACTCCGCAGGCCGCCGCCGCGGCGATGCGCCACCACTCGGGCGGCGGATCCGCGGGCATACGGAAGGCGAACGTAAGGAAGATTGCCAGCGACTCCAGGAACAGTCCCACCCGCGTGGGTCCAATCGCCGTGATCGATGGCCGCTTCTGGTTGTGCGGCGCGAGAAAAATGAAGGGGTAGGCCCAAACGCACCAGGAGCCCACGAGAACCAGCCAGCCAAGCATCAACATGGTGCGTCTCAGGGTTTGACGACGACTTTGCCGAACTGCTCCTTGTTCTCCAGATACCGGTGCGCCGCGGCAATCTCAGACAGCGGGTATACCCGGTCCACCACCGGCTTCAATTGCTTGCGAAAGACGAATTTCAGCACCTGGTGCAACTCTCCCATGGTTCCCATGAACGACCCCAACAGGCTCCACTGTTTGCTGAAGAGGAAACGCAGATCCACCCGCGCGTCGTAACCGGTAGTCGCGCCGCACGTCACCAGACGTCCCGCCGGCGCCAGCGATTCCAGGCTCTTCGTCCACGTCGCCACGCCCACGTGTTCCACCACCACGTCTACCCCGCGTTTGCCGGTGATCTTCTTGACCTCGGCCGAAATGTCCTGCTGGTAGTGATCGATCGTAAAATCGGCGCCGAGTTCCCGCGCCTTGGCCAGCTTTTTCTCGCCGCCCGCGGTGGCGATCACCCGGCACTGGAAGAGTTTCGCAATCTGTATCGCGGCAGACCCTACGCCGCTCGACGCCGAAAGCACCAGGATGTCCTCGCCAGGCTGGAGCTTGGCGCGCGTCATCAGCATGTGCCACGCCGTCAGGAAAACCAGCGGCGTAGCGGCCGCATCCTCGAAACTCATATCGTCGGGAATCTGTATGGCGCTATACTCGGCCGCCGCCAGCAGTTCGGTATCGCCGCCATCGATGGCGTAGCCGAACATCGTGAAGCGACGGCAAAAGTTGTCGTTGCCCAGCAGGCATTGCTCGCACTGCCGGCAACTCTGCCCCGGCGAAAGCAGCACTCGCCAGCCGGGCTTGACGCGCTCGCACAGCTCGCCCACCTCCACCACCTCGCCCGCGATATCGCTGCCCAGGATGTGCGGCATGGTGAACTTCATGCCGGGAATGCCGCCGCGGACGAACAGGTCGAGATGATTCAGCGCGCAGGCGCGAACGCGGACCAGAATCTGGTTGGCCTTGATCTTCGGCTCCGCCACCTCTTCATAAACGAGTACGTCGGGACCGCCATGCTGGTGAATCCGCGCTGCCTTCATGAATGCAGACTAACACGGCCTTGTGGCCGCATCGGCGACAACCGAAATTTCCTTTGCAAGCCTCTGGCTCAGTCGAATCGGCTCGCCCCCGCCAATCCGCACCGGGACCGACGCGTTCCTCGTACCCGCTTCCACCAGAACGCCCGTGCCCGGCATCAACCCCAGACGCTGCAACTCACGCAACACAGAAGAGTCCCGGTCCGAGACGCTGCTGATCACCGCCGGCACACCGCAGCTCCACTGCAGCAAAGGAACCTCGTGGCGCGACAGGATGGCACCGCTGCGCTCGGGAATCGGATGCCCGTGTGGGTCCGTGTCGGGATCGCCCAGTTTGGCGGCGATGCGGTCTTCCAGCCGCTCCGAGATAAAGTGTTCCAGCCGCTCCGCCTCCTCATGCACCTCGTCCCATGTGTAGCCAAGAAACTCGTGTAGAAATCGCTCGAGCAGGCGATGATGGCGCAACACCTCGAGTGCCCTCATTTTCCCGGCATCCGTCAGGCGCACACCGTGATGCTTCTCATATTTGACGAAGGCGGGCCGCCGCGCGGCAAGCTTCTGAAGCATCCCCGTCACCGATGCCGCACGAACTCCCAAATGTCCGGCCAGCGCATTGCTGGTCACGCGTTCCTCGCCGGGGCCGCTGAGCTCGAGAATCGCCTTCAAATAGTCGTCAACTGCCTCCGACGTGGAAGGATGCAACGTTTTAGCCAGCACTAATCCCATCATACCTGTCCCTTGTGCGAAGAGGTAGCACGTGATAGCATCACTTTTAGGTTTGCCTAAATTAAATAGCCGAATGCGTCTACTCCTGCTGATCCTCGTCGGAATCTCCGAAGCATTCGCTCAATCGCTGGGCGGTGCCGGCACCCTCAAAGGGACCATCCGTGATGCCTCCGGTCTTCCGGCGCCGAACGCGATCGTTGGACTCTCCAGCGCTCTCACCGGCTATTCGGCGCAAACCCGGTCCGGCGCCGACGGCGCCTTCGTCATCGGCAGCATTCCTCCCAATACCTACAGGCTCCGCGTCCTGCTGGCCGGATTCCAGCCCTATAGCACCGAGGTGACTATCCGGACCGGCGTCCCGATTCAATTGCCCATTCGCCTCGACGTTGCCGCCGGGCAGACCACGGTCACGGTGGAAGGCGCTTCCGCCACCCTCGTCGACAGCAAGACTACAGCCAGCGATACCATCGACCGCGCTCTGCTCGCCGTCCTGCCAACCCTCTCGCCGGATTCCGGGTTGAACGATGCGATCATGCTGACAACGCCCGGCGTCGTTGCCGATTCCAACGGCTTCTTTCATCCGTTGGGCGACCACGCGCAGGTAAGCTATGTGATCGATGGCCAACCGGTGTCGGATCAGCGCAACAAAGTCTTCTCGACCTCCATTCCCGCCAACGCCATACAGTCGATGGAAGTCATCTCCGGCTCGCCCGCGGCGGAATACGGCGACAAGACCAGTCTCGTGATCAACGCCACCACACGCTCCGGGCTTGGCCAGAAGCCCTCCGGCAGTCTGCTCGCCAGCTACGGCTCCTTCGGCGCTGTGGGCGAGGAAGCCACACTCGGCCTGGGCAACGCGCGTTGGGGTAACTTTCTGGTCTTCAACGCGGAGCGTTCCGGCCGCTTTCTCGATACGCCCGAATTCTGGCCCATGCACGACAAAGGCAACGCCGGAACCCTCTTCGACCGCATGGACTTTCAACCCGGCGGCAAGGATGCCCTGCACCTGAACCTCATGGCGTCGCGAAATTGGATGCAGGTTCCCAACACCTACGATCAGGCGCTGCAAGACCAAAAGCAGAAGGTAGTTTCGTTCAACATTGCGCCCGGCTACCAGCACACCATCGGCGCGCGGACCCTCCTCACGGCCAACGCCTTTTTCCGCCGCGATCGCGTCGACTACTATCCCAGCCGCGACCCGCGCAACGATTCCCCCGCCACCCTTGCGCAAGACCGCTCACTGACGAACTTCGGCATCCATGGCGATTTCGCGTGCGTGCAGGGTCGCCACAACTGGAAGGCCGGCCTGAATGCCTCCCGCACGCTTCTGGACGAAGAGTTCCGTCTCGGCATTACCGATCCTGCCTACAACGCGCCCGGCAGCCCGGCATATTTGGCCAGCCTGCTGCCCTACGACCTGAGCCGCGGCGGCCGCCCCTACGAGTTCCGCGGCACGGCCACCATCGATCAACTCGCCCTCTTCGCGCAGGACTCCATCACTCTGGGCGCGCTGACCCTGAACATCGGAGTGCGCTTCGACCGGTACGACGGACTGACGGACGGGCAGGCCATACAGCCGCGCGCCGCCTTCTCCTACCAGATCAAGGCGACCGGCACAGCCCTCCGCGGCGGCTACACACACACCCTGGAAACTCCCGCCAACGAGAATCTGGTAGCCTCCAGCTCCACCGGCTCCGGGGGACTCGCCAGCAACCTCTTCAAGGGCGCCGCCGACCAGAAGCCCATCGCCCTCGGCCGCCGCAATCAATATGACGCCGGCATTCAGCAAAGCATCGGCGGCCGACTCCTGCTGGATGTCAGCTACTTCCGCAAGTACACCCGCGACGCCTTCGACTTCGATACCCTGTTCAGCACACCCGTCACGTTTCCCATCGGCTGGAAACAATCCAAGCTCGATGGCATATCGGCCCGCATCAGCACCGTCGAGATCCACGGTCTGCGCCTCTACGCCACCATGGGTCATGCCAACGCCCGCTTTTTCGGCCCGGAAAACGGAGGAATCGTGTTCAATTCGAGCCTGAACGTCGGCGCCTACCGCCAGGACCACGATCAGGTGTATCAACAAAACGTGAACCTGCACTACCGTAAATCACCGAACGGCTGGTGGGCCGATTTCACCTGGCGTTACGACAGCGGCCTGGTAGTGGGAGCAGTCAACAACCTGCGCGACGCGCTGGCCTTAACCGCCGACCAGCAGTCCATGATCGGCTTCTACTGCGGCCCCGAACAGGCGTCCCTTTCGCATCGCATCGCGGCCTGCAATCTCCCCGATTACGGCACCTCCCGCATTCGCATTCCCGCGCCCGGAACCGAAAATGACGACCACAACCCGCCGCGAACCGGCCCGCGGCATATCCTGAATCTGGGCGTCGGCACGGACAACCTGTTTCATACCGAACACGTCCGCACCACCGCGCGTTTCACCGTCATGAACCTGATGAATCAGGCGGCACTCTACAACTTCCTCTCGCCATTCGGCGGAACCCACTGGGTATCGCCCCGGATGTACCAGGCCCAGCTCGGATGGGCATTCTAAACCGCCCTCAGCTCGAAACAATTCAGTACCATTCTGTTTTCCCGCGATTCGGTGTATTCTGAATGTTCGGGAGAAGGACAATCGTAAAATTCTGCGTGCTGGCCAGCGGCAGTTCCGGAAACGCCGCCCTCCTGGCCACCGAAAATACGCGCATTCTGGTGGACGCCGGCCTCAGTATGCGCGAATTGCGCAAGCGCCTCGCCTCCATCGGCGAATCGCTCGAAGCCATCGACGCCATCCTCATCACCCACGAGCACTCCGATCACGTCTCCGGCCTCCCGGTGCTGGCCCGCCAAAAAGGCATTCGCGCCGTCATCTACATGACACGCCTGGCCGCTCCCGCAATCGACTGGGGCGCCACTCCCCCCGCACGCCTGGAACCCTTCCAGGCCGGCGCCAGCCTGCGGATCGGCGACATCGAAGTGCAGAGTTTCAGCATTCCGCACGATGCCATCGACCCGGTCGGCTTCTGCTTCGAAGCCCAGGGCGTGCGCGTCGGCATCGCCACCGACCTCGGCTACGTGCCCGAGTCCATCAAGTTCCATCTGCGGCGCACCAACGTGCTTCTGCTCGAGGCCAATCACGATCTGGACATGCTCAAAGTCGGCCCCTACCCCTGGAGCGTCAAGCAGCGCGTGATGAGCCGTGTGGGCCACCTTTCCAATCTGCACGTGTCGGATTACCTGATGGAAGATCTCGCATCGTGTACGGCCAACCTGATCCTCGGCCACCTCAGCGAGCAGAACAATCACCCCGCCATCGTGCAGTTGGTGGCCGCCGAGGCCTTGCAGCGGCGCGGTCTGGAAACCCGCCTCTCCATCGCCTCCCAAACGTCACCCGGCGAAGTGTTTCAATTCTAAAATCATCATGATTCCCCGTTACACACGTCCCGAAATGGGCCGGATCTGGAGCGACCGGAACAAGTTCCAACAGTGGCTCGAAGTCGAACTGGCCGCCTCGGAAGCCCTGGCGCAATTGGGCGTCGTGCCCGCCGAAGCCGCGCGCCTGCTGCGCGAGCACGCCGGCTTCGACGTGGAGCGCATCCACGAAATCGAACGCGAGGTGAAGCACGACGTCATCGCCTTCACCACCGCGGTAGCCGAAACCATGCACGCGCGCGGACACGGCGAAGCATCGCGGTGGTTTCACTACGGCCTGACCTCCAACGACGTCGTGGATACCGCACAGGCGCTCTTGCTGCAGCAGGCGTCGGCGATCCTGCTGAACGACCTGAAGCAGTTGCGCGAGGCCCTCAAGCGCCGCGCCCTGGAGTTCCGCCACACCGTGCAGATCGGCCGCACCCACGGAGTCCACGCCGAGCCAATCACGTTCGGGCTGAAGCTCGCCATCTGGTACGAGGAGGCCGGACGCAACCTCACCCGTCTCAGCGCCGCCGCAGAGGATGTCCGGGTCGGTAAGACCTCGGGCGCCGTCGGCACCTTCGGCCACATCGACCCCGAAACCGAAGAGCTGATCTGCGAGAAGCTGAATCTGAAACCCGCCGCCGTCGCCTCGCAGGTCATCCAGCGCGACCGCCACGCCAACTTCGTCTCCGCCCTCGCCCTGACCACCGCCTTGTGCGAGAAGATCGCGCTCGAAGTACGCCACCTGCAGCGCACCGAGGTGCGCGAGGCCGAGGAATATTTCGCCCGTGGCCAGAAGGGCAGTTCCGCCATGCCCCACAAGCGGAATCCCGTCACCAGCGAGCAGATCTGCGGCCTCGCGCGCGTGGTCCGCTCCAACGTGATGGCCGCCTTCGAAGATGTGGCCCTCTGGCACGAGCGCGATATCTCGCACTCCTCCGTAGAGCGTGTGATCCTGCCCGATTCCACCATCCTTACCGACTACCTGCTGGAGAAGACCACCAAACTCGTCGACCAGTTGCTGGTCTACCCCGAACGCATGCGGCGCAACCTCGATCTCACTCGCGGCCTCGTGTTTAGCGGCCAGTTGCTGCTCGATCTCGCCGCCGGCGGCATGCTGCGCGAACAGGCCTACCGCCTGGTGCAGGCCCATGCCATGCGCGCGTGGGAAGAGGAGGGCGATTTCCGCGCCGCCATCGAAGCGGATCCCGAAATCGCCGCCGTCCTTTCGAAGGAAAAGCTCGCCGAAGCCTTCTCCCTCGAAAGGCAATTGCGCAACGTCGACAAGATCTTCGAGCGGGTATTTGGCAAGACGACTATGTAGCGAAACTCACGGTGGACACGCCTTTCATCTGCGTTTATCGGCGTTCATCTGTGGCCCATATCCCTGTGCCACCCAACACGAATCTTTCTCGAAAAATATTATTGCTGCCGATTAACGCAGATAAAGCCTAAACCGTTCCAGTACTAAGATCTATCGAAGCTGCCCTTGAACAAGGTAAGATTAAGGTATGCGGATCAGCCCAGCGCAATCCCGCCCCGGCCTTTTCGGCTCCGACTGACTCCTCGCCGCGTTCAGCGGCGCGCGCTTCTCCGGCGCGCAGTACTTCCACCCACAACTGAATACTGAATAGGAGTTATTTCCATGAGCACGATCTTGGATCAGGTTCGCCGGGACCTGCCGGTTCTCAACGGATCCCTTCCTGGCCCCCGCGCGCGCGCGGTACTCGAACGCGATGCCAAAGTAGTATCGCCATCTTACACACGCTGCTATCCCCTGGTCGCGCACAAGGGCGAGGGCGCCGTCGTAGAGGACGTGGACGGCAATCGCTTCCTCGATTTCACCGCCGGCATCGCGGTGGTCGCCACCGGGCACTGCCATCCTCAGGTGGTCGAAGCCATCCAGCAGCAGGCCGCCCGCCTGATTCACATGTCGGGCACCGATTTCTATTACGAAGAGCTCGCCGCCCTTGCCGAAAAGCTCAATGAAATCGCGCCCGGCGACGTCCCCCGCCGCGTGTCCTTCGGCAACTCCGGCGCCGAAGCCGTGGAGGGCGCGATCAAGCTCGCCCGCTACGCCACCGGCCGCGACAAGATCATCGCGTTCTTCGGTAGCTTCCACGGACGCACCATGGGAGCGCTTTCCCTCACCTCGCGGAAGGCCGTGCAGCGCGCCAAATTTGGCCCGCTGGTCCCCGGAGTGATCCACGCGCCTTACGCCAACTGCTACCGCTGCCCCTACGGCCAGACCCCCGATAGCTGCGCCGTGGAGTGCGTCAAGCACATCGAAGATACGCTGCTCAAAACCATCGCACCCGCCGAAGAGACCGCCGCCATCGTGGTGGAGCCCGTGCAAGGCGAAGGCGGGTACGTCGTGCCGCCGCAGAAATTCTTCGACGAGCTCGCCAGAGTCGCGCGCGCCAACGGAATCCTGCTGGTCTTCGACGAAGTGCAGAGCGGCATGGGCCGCACCGGCAAGATGTGGGCCGCCGAGCACTTCGACATGGTGCCCGACATTTTCACCGTCGCCAAAGGCATCGCTAGCGGCATGCCGCTGGGCGCCACGGTGGCGCGCGCGGACCTGATGACCTGGCCGCCCGGCGCGCACGCCTCCACCTTCGGCGGCAATCCCGTATCCTGCGCCGCCGCCCTCGTCACCATCGAGCTGCTCCAGCAGGAGCTGGTGCACAATGCGGCCCGCATGGGCGCCCACCTGATGGACCGCATGCGCCAGTGGCCGTCGCGCTTCCCCATCGTCGGCGACGTGCGCGGGCTCGGCCTCATGTTAGGCGTCGAGATCGTACACGACCGCGCCACCAAAGAACCCGCGCCGTCGTGGCGCGACCGCATCGTGACCCTCTGCTTTGAACGCGGCCTCCTCATGCTCGGCGCCGGCGATAATTCGCTGCGCCTCTGCCCGCCCCTGGTGATTTCTCGCGACCAGTGCGATTTCGCACTTGATACCCTGGAAGCGTGCATGACTCAGGTGATCGCCGAAGCGTGAAGACCCTCGACGTCGGCTGCGGGATTCATAAGCAGCCCGGTTCCATCGGAATCGACCGCAATCCCGCCAGCCGCGCCGACGTCCTGGTGGACCTCGACCGCTTTCCCTACCCCTTCGCCGACAGTTCCTTCGATCGCCTCACCGCCATCCACGTGATCGAACACGTCACCGACGTCATACGCACCATGGAAGAGTTCCACCGCCTGGTGCGCTCCGGCGGCACCGTCCGCCTCGAAACGCCCCATTACACCGACTTCAGCTCTTTCTGCGATCCCACTCACAAAAGCCACCTCAACAGCTTCAGCTTTCGCTACTTCGGCGAAAATCATGGAGGTTTCGGCTATTATTCGAAATCCAGATTTCGTGAGATTTCCGTGCGCGTGAAGCTACTAGCCTTTTGGCGCTGGCTGGGCTTTCAATTTCTGGTCAACCAGTTCCCCCGCTACCGGAGGTTCTGGGAACATTACCTCTGTTACGTGGTGCGCGGTAAGGTCATGGAATTCGAATTCGAAGTCATCAAGCAATGATCGGCCTCCTCTATCGCGCCGCCGACCGCCTGCGCCGCCGCCGGTACACGGACGATCACGGACGCATCGGCGAAGACCTCGCCCACCGCTTCCTGCGCGCGCGCGGATGCACCGTCGTGGCGCGCAACTACCGCACCCTTTCCGGCAGCGGCGAAATCGATCTCATCGTTTGGGATGGCGCCCGGCTCGCCTTCGTCGAAGTCAAAACGCGCGCCAGCGCCGAGTTCGGTCCGCCCGAATCCGCCGTCGATGCCGGAAAGCGTGAGCGCGTGGAACGCGCCGCCCGCGACTATGCCCGCCGCGCCGATATCCCGTGGCGCGACACGCGCTTCGATATCGTCAGCATCGTGCTGGGCCGTCCGCCGCATATCGAATGGCTGCGCGACGCGTTCTGACCCGTCACTAAACCGTCACATCCTGGAGCGACTGCAGCAGGTAAACTGTAAAGATCCACTCTGAGGAGACACATGACTTACTACGGACCGAAAGAAATGGCCGCGTCCTTCCGCACCGTGCGCGCCAACACCCTGAAGATCGCCGAAGAGATTCCCGAAGAGAGCTACAGCTTCCGCGCCGCGCCTGCATGCCGTAGCGTCGCCGAGACGCTGGTCCACATCGCTGTGGGCGCCCGCTTGCAAGAGCAGGTCCACCTCGTAGAACACCGCGATACCCTGGTGGGCTTCGACTTCTTCGGCTTCATGGCCAGGATTTCCGCCGAAGAGCAGGCTAAGCGCTCCAAGGCCCAGATTCTCGAGATGCTGCGCACCGAAGGCGAGAAGTTCGCCACCGCGCTCGAAGGCCTTTCCGAAGCGTTCCTGGCGGAAATCGTACAGTACCCGCAGGGCATGATGCCGCCCACCAAGTCGCGCTTCGAGATGCTGCTCTCTCCCAAAGAACACGAGATGCACCATCGCGGCCAGCTCATGCTCACGCAGCGCCTACTTGGCATGGTGCCGCCTTTGACGCGTCAAATGGAAGAGCGTGTCGCCGCCATGAAGGCCGCCGCTCAAACCGCCTAGCTCCGGCGCAACTCCCTCCCGCAGCATCCGGCGGCGCGCGTCTATTTCTTCTTCTCGAGATTCCAGAGTTCGCGGGACAGAACCCTGCCGCAAAACGGACAGTAGTTCAATCCCACGAATTGATGACGATCGTCGCCGAACACGAAAAAGTATTCTGTGTCGATCTCCGTGATGATGGTGCCGTTGGAAAGCTGGTAAGGCTGCGCGTGGCGAGCCAGGTCGCGATCCAGCATGTTGTCGAATTGCGCGCAACAGGTCATATGCCTCCGCTATTGTATGGTGCTGGCGCCTTCGATTCCCAGATCGTCCGGCACCACGTTCCGGTTCACGTGCCGGTCCAGGTTGATCACATAAGTTTCCGGCGCTTCGATCAGCACCGGCGAGTGCGTAGCGCATACAATGCGAAACTTCTTCTGGTCCACCAGTTCCTGCAGCATCTTCAGGATGCGGCGCTGGTTGGAAACCGAGAGCGCCATTTCCGGCTCGTCCAGCAGCAGCGTAGTGCCCTCCGGCAGCTTCGGAAACGTCTCGCGGAACAGGGACAGCATGACTTGCCCGTGGCTCGCTGTTCGCAGGAATTCCACCATCTCCGGCTGTTCCTTGAACAACTCCAGCTGGGTGCGAGGATTGTGCTGTTCGGCGTCGAAAAGATAAGCCTTGCCCGGACTCACGCTGCCCTTCTCCAGCCGGTAAATGTATCCATCCACTTTGTCGCCGCGCAGTGCGTAGAAGATGGAATGCAGCAGCGTCGATTTCCCCGCCCCATTCTCGCCCTGCAACATGACCAGCGGATGCGAGAGGTCCACAATCATCGGCATGTGGAAATTCAGGCTGGTGAAAATCGGATGCCCCAGAATCTTAAGATGCATAGCGTTTCAGGATAACAGGGTCCCGCACGAACTAGCGAGAGTTTCACATCGACGGAACCTTCGCGCCGTTCCCGCCTACCTGCCGGGCCAGCCGATTCCCACAATCACCTGCGCCTCGTTTTGCGGCACTCGCAGAGAGTGCGCGGCGTCGCTCGAAGGCAGTGCCGAAGACACCCGCCACCGCATAAGATGTAACCATATGGGTGTCATTATGAAAATGTACAATCCGCCGCACCCGGGTGAGATTCTTAGGACCCTGTGCCTGGAACCTCTTAATTTAAGCAGCGGCAGTATGATCTGTGGCACGCGGAACGAAATCGAAAGCGCCTGCACGTGACAAGGTTGACCGCCGCCTGAGCGGCCGCTTAAAGTCCGCTCGCACTCAAGCGGCATCGCGGACACAGCGGAATCCAATGTTGGTCGTAGAGCTGTCGGTAGTATTCGAGGTCCGCGCCGCTACCCGGTACCGATTGCAATATGACCGGTGGCACAAGTACGAACCACCCTTCATGACCTTCGCCTTGCCTGCCGGCGGACCCACCGGGTTGGCGCGGCTCGCGGTCACATGATACCCCGCGTCAAACCAGTCCGCGCACCACTCCCAGGCGTTGCCCGTAATCGTGTAGAGGCCGTAGCCGTTGGGTTCGAACGAATCCGCCGGCCCCACCGCGGCGAACCCGTCCTCCGCCGAATCGTAGGTCGGAAAGGTGCCCTGCCAGATATTGCAGCGATGCCGTCCATCCGGCGTCAACTCGTCTCCCCATGGATACAGCTTCTGCTCCAAACCGCCGCGCGCCGCGTATTCCCACTCGGCCTCCGTCGGCAGCCGCTTCCCGGCCCACTCGCAATACGCCGCCGCATCGTTCCACGAGACGTGCACCACGGGATAATTCTCCCGCGCGTCTACCCCCGAGTCGGGCCCTTCGGGATGCCGCCAATCTGCCCCCATTACCTGGCACCACCACGGAACTCCGGCGGCCCTCTGCGCCACCAGTTCGCCGTACCGCTCCGCCGGGATGTGACCCTGAAACACAAATGACCACCCGAACTTCTCGGCGTCCGTCTGATACTGCGTCTTCCGCTTGAACTCCAGAAACTGCCCATTCGTGACCGGATAGACGTCCACGTAGAAGGGATCGAGCGTTACCTCACGAATCGGACCTTCGCCATCCTGCGGAAAGCCTTCCTCGTCCTCTGTACCCATCAGGAACCTGCCGCCGTCCAGTTTCACCATCCCGTCCACCGGTCCCGAAACCGCCCGCTTGCGGCCCGCCGATGCCAGGCGCGATTGCTCCAGCCGGACCGCCCTCTGCCTGCCCGGCACGCAGCAGGGGTGCGGGATCCCCGCTTCGGCGAAGCGTTCAAATTCCTTCTTCATATTTCCACCCGCGGCCTGCCTATTGCCGTATATCCGCCTTCGCACGCAGGCTGTCGAGACACTGTTCAATCCGTCTCTGCTTCTTCTGCTGAAAGAGCAGCGCTTCGATGTTGCCCTTCACATCGGCGAGAGGGCGGATGCCTTGCGGCTTGCGGTCGTAAACCTTCGCGATGTGATATCCGAACTGCGTACGGAAGATCTCGCTGTGCCGGCCGGGCTCCATCGAAAACACCACGGCGTCGAACTCCTCCACCATCTGGCCGCGCGGGAAATATCCCAGATCGCCGCCGCGTCCCGGGCAATCCGAGAGCCGGTCCGCAATCTCCGCGAAATCGCCGCCCCGCTCCAACTCGGCCTGTACGGCCTGCATGTCTGCGAGTGCTGCTTCGTCACTGGTCTTTTCATCGACATTCTTCACAATGTGCGCGGCGCGTACCAGCTCCGGCGTAAAGAACTCGTCGCGATGCTTCAAATAGTATTCGCTGATCTCCTTGCTGCGCGGCGGAACCAGCTTCGCCGTCAGCCGTGCCGTAAACCGCTCCACGCGGAGCTGTGCCTCCACCTGCAGGCGGAAATCGTCGCGTCCGCCGGGCAGGATACAGCCGGCGTCCTCGGGCGCAGACAGCCGGCTCTGCGCCACCGCTCGGTCCAGAACATCCGCTGCCAGCGGCTCTCCGTCGCTCATCGCCGCCTGCCGCAGCAACACCCGTTCGATCGCGTTCTCCCGCGCCCATTCGCGCGTGCGCGCTTCCAGCGTAGCGGCACTCTCCTCCGGCATGGCCTGCCGCAGCCGCGGTCGCAGGTCGTCTTCCTCGTTACGGATGACCGCGTCATCAATCGTTTCTCCGTTCACGGTCAGGGGCATAGTTTCATCTTAAACGTAAGCCGCCCGGCTTCGCCTCACGGGGCCGGAGCCGCGTTTGGTGCTGCAGTCTTGCATACCATTAATGAGTCTCATAAAAATTTTGACTACCAATTAAGCTTTTCCTTTACGGTAAATTCTGGTAAACTCGCCCTAACTTTCCCAGAACACCTAGTCTCAGCGACTACCAGGCCACGTCGGCCTCCCACTTCGGTCACGCGACACCGACCCTGAGTTGATTCGGCGCTAAATATTCCGCGGAGATCTCCGCGATTGCGGCCTGGATCAACTCTTTCCATAGGCGAAGTTTCACCAAGAGGGGAGCAATCGATGGAATCCAATCGTGCCGCGCTTTTAGTCGCGTTTCTTCTGTCCGGTTCGTTCTGCGCTGCGCAAGTGCAGCGAGGTTCGATCTCCGGTACGGTCTTCGACTCTCAAGGCGCCGTTGTCACTACTGCCGTAGTCACGGTCATGGATACCGGCACCGGCGCCGTCTCGACCGTCAAGACAAGTAACGAAGGAGCTTTTACGATTCCTGGCCTGCCATTCGGGATCTACTCGGTGAAGGTCATCGCCGTCGGCTTTCGCCAATGGGAAGCCACCAACGTACAGGTAATCACCGCACAGGATTCCAACTTGAGAGCCATGTTGGAGGTTGGCGGCTCAAATGAGGTCGTTACCGTATCCGAAGTCCAGTCCCCCGTGGATAGTACATCCAGTGAACTGAAGACACACGTCGACCGGCAACAGATCGTGGATCTCCCGTCCACCACCCGCAATCCGCTGGACTTCGCCACGCAAATGGCGGGCGTGACCTCCACCGGGGCGGCCACTGCCGGTTCGTCCGTCATGAACGGTCTCCGCGGTTCCAGCAACAACCTCGTGCAGGATGGTATCGATGTGCGCGACACCTTCATCAAGACCTCCGGCTTCGCCGCAGCCGGGAACATCACCCTCGAGAGCATCGGCGAGTTCAGCATCACCGGGCAGAACGTCGGCTCCGATTCCGGAGACGGGGTCGTCCAGATCCGCATGAGCACCAGCCGCGGGGGCAACCAGTTTCATGGGAGCGCGTTTTACGCCGGACGCAACGATGCCTTCAACGCAAATACGTGGACCAACAATTTCACCGGCACTTCGCGTCCCACTCTGAAGCAGCATCGTTACGGCGGTTCCATTGGCGGACCGGTCGACATCCCGAAACTGTACCGGGGCAAGCAGCGAACCTTTTTCTTCTTCTCGTATTCCGTATTCCAACGCCACTTCCAAAACACCGACGCCCGCACCGTGCTCACCTCCGACGCACGGAACGGCCTCTTCACCTATCAGGGCGCCGACGGCGCCAGCCATACCGTAAATCTGCTCACCACCAGTACGCGGAACCTGCCGATCAACCCGCTCACCAAGTCACTGATCGCCGCCACTCCGCTGCCGGTTGCCGGCGGCGCCGTTACCGTCAACCCAAGTTCTGGTGACGGCTTGAATATCGTCGGCATCCGTTTCAACAGCCCCGGCTCCGAATTAGACAAGCTATACGACCTGCGTATCGATCACAAACTGGCCGAATCGAATAAGTGGGGAACGCACTGGCTGGAAGCCGTCTGGCATTGGGAGCACGATGCCACCAGCCCCAGCACCGACGCGCAGTTTCCAGCCGGAGTGTCCACCAATTGCACCGCGGCAGTCTGCGACATCGCAACCGCCACACAGTTCCACCAGGGACTGGGCGCGCTCGCGATGAATTCCAGTTTCGGGGCCTCCGTGTTTAATGAAATCCGTGTGGGCTTCAGCCGGCCCGACTTCACCTTCCTGCCGCCCAAACCCCTGGGCCGTGCCTATAACGTATATTTCCCCGGGGTCGCCAACCAATCGCCGAATCCAAGTGCGAACGCGATTTCCAACCCCGAATATGCCTACGACCCTCAAGGCAGGCTGTCGCCGTTCTATTCCCTCGCCGATAACCTCACCAAGGTCAAAGGCGCTCACACCATCAAAGCAGGCTTTCTGATCAGTTCCGCATCCACCCATCGCTTCAACGATTTCGCCGGCGGCTCCGGCGTGAATGGCGGCGTGACTCCCGTAGTCCTGTTAGGCGTCAATGCGAACAATAGCGACGGTTTGAGCAACTGCGCCGGCTTTCCCAGCCTGCCTTCAGGCACCACCGGCAGCAGCATCTGCACACGCGCGCAGAACATCTACGCGTCGCTCACCGGCCTCGTCAACAACATCTCCCAAACCTACAATGCGATTCCGGGTCAGGGGTATGTCCAGGGTCTGACTGATGCTTTTTTCATTCGCGAACGTTCGTACAATTTCTACGGGCAGGATTCCTGGAAGGTGCTTCCCAGCCTTACCTTGACGGGCGGGGTGCGATGGGAAGTGGTGCCGGCCCCCAATATGGTCAACAAGCGCATGCTCGTGCCCGCCAACGGATTGGCCGACACTACCCCCTACGGAGCGCTATTTCAACCCAGCTCCACCGTGACCTACAATGACCTGCTGGCTAATCTGAATAGCACCACGCAACTCGTGGCCGGAGGCTCCAGCAACGGAAGACCGTTCTGGAAGACTCACTATGGCAATCTCGCCCCATCCATCGGCGCCGCCTGGCAAATCAACTCCAAAACCGTCATTCGCTCCGGATACGCCATCAGCTTCGTTCGCGACACCCTGACCATCATCAGCAATGTGACTACCAGCAACCTCGGTCTGCATACCGGCGTAGCCGTCACTCCCTCCAGCGGCGATACGCTTGCGGTGTTAGACCCCAAGGTCAACCAGGTTCTTCCGCCGCCGCCGTTCGCCGTTCCCCAGGCGCAGTACAAGAATTTCCTGGCGAGTTTCTCGTCCACCGGCGGTTCCGGTATCTATGCAATCGACCCCAATCTGCGGACACCGTACGTGCAACAGTGGTCGTTCGGCCTGCAGCGCGAACTCACGCCGTCCATGGCGCTTGAAGTCCGGTACGTGGGCAATCACGCCACCGGAATGTACCGCGGCGACGACCTCAGCCAGCCCAACATGACATCCGCATTGCTCTCGGAGTTCCAGCAGGCTGCCACCAATCTTTCCGTATGCAGCGCGAATCGGGCAGCCTGTACCGGCTCCGCTTCAGGTGCGCTCCGCTTCGATAATCGTGGCTTGGCCGGGCAGGCATCGCTCCCGGTCTCTCGAGCGGATCAATTTTCCAACATCGTTCTATTCGAGCACTACCTTCACCAACCAGTTCAACGCCGGGCAGCTTGCGCCTGGCCAGTTCTGGTACCTGGTCAGCAACAATTGCACCCAGCAGTTCCTGCTCGGCACGGGCTGCAAGGGCCTCGGCGGTTTGCCCGCAAACTACTTTCTCGCCAATCCGATCACTGCCTTCGATCAGACCTTCACCAACGGGATGAGTTCCAGCTATAATGCCCTGCAAGCCGAAATCCGGCGCAGGCTCTCCCGGGGAATCCAGTTTCAGGCGAATTACACGTGGGCCAAGGTGCTATCGAACTCCGGAATCACAGGTTCGCAGAGCGAGCTGGATCGAACCCTCGATTTGCACCAGCCTAGCTACAATCGGACCCGCGCCGATTTCGATATTCATCAGACACTCCACCTCAACGGTGTATTTGAACTGCCCTTCGGTCACGGACGAAAGTGGCTTTCGCACGGTATCGTCGGCAAGGCGCTCGAAGGCTGGCAGACCGGTGGCCTGTGGACCATGCGCTCCGGAATTCCCATGACCTTTTCCTCCGGACTCGGCACGGTGAACCGCACCAGCGCATCCACCGGCAACCCCGCGGTGCCCGTGGGCATGAGCGCTGCTGGCGTCTGCGGCGCCGTCAGCGTGTATAAGGACCCCCTCCGCGGAGCCTTGTACCTTCCCTCCAATTTCATCAACTTCAGCGGCTCTACTGGGTCGACTTCGCTCGGTGCCAGTTCGACCGTGCTCGCCAACCCCGGTCCCGGTTCGCTGGGCGATCATGGACTGTATAAAGGCTGTTCCGGTCCCGGTCTTACCCAGGTGGATGTAAACTTCGTGAAGAAGACGAGGCTTACCGAGCGCGTAGTCTTCGAGGTGCGCGCGGAGATGTTCAACCTCTTTAATCACCCGAACTTCAGTCCGTCGGCCACGGCGAACATCAATAACTCGGGGTTCGGCACGCTGACGTCGAACTTCACGGCTCGCGAGATTCAATTCAACGGGCGGCTCGGCTTCTGAAATATGAGTCCCGCCTCATGGAGAATGTAATGGCTACGAACCCGCTTCAAAAAGCTTCCTTCCTGCTCCTGATATCGGCGTCGCTGTTCCTGGGAGCGGACGCGCTCACCTATCAAAAACCACCCAAGGCGATCCTCGACGTTCTCAATTCGCCTTCGACCCCGACCTGGTCGCTGAACGCCGCGCGAACGTATGCCGCCCAGGGAGCGCCCCTGCGCAATCCGCCGATTGCCGAATTGGCGCGCCCCATGCTGCGTCTCGCCGGTCTCCGAATCGACCCCCAAACCAACGGACTGCACAACACCGTCTTCAACACCTCGCTGACTCTGCGAAAGATTCCCGAAGGCACGGAAATCAAGGTCACGCTGCCTCCCGACCCAAAGTTGGGCGAGACCCACTGGAGTTCCAATGGCGCCCACTTTGCATTTACCAACACCACCGCCAACTCCATCGATTTGTGGATCGGCGACACCGCCACGGGTAAAGCCCGCAAGATCGAGGGAGTCCACATCAATAGCGTAATGGCCGGCGGAGGCCGCGGCGGTGGAGGCGGACGCGGCGGATTGGGCGGCATCGAGCGTGCCAGCGATGTCCAATGGATGCCGGACAGTAAGTCGCTCTTGGTGGAAATCACCAAACCGAATCGCGGCGCGGCACCCACCGAACCGCTGGTTCCCACCGGTCCGCACGTGCAGGAAAGTCTCGGTGGCGCATCCGGATCCGCCACCCTGGAAGACATGCTCCAGAATCCGCACGACGAGGATCTTTTCGAGTTCTATGCCACCTCGCAGCTTGCGCTCGTGGATGCCGCCACCGGTAAGATGACGATCGTCGGTAAGCCTGGAATCATCGAATCGGTACGCGTATCGCCGAACGGCGAAGACCTCCTGGTGACCTCCATTCACCGGCCCTTTTCCTACCTGCTCGCCGCGCGATCGTTTCCCAAGGAAATCGAAGTCTGGGACAAAGCCGGAAAAATCGCGCGTAAGGTCGCCAGCCAGCCCTTGCAGGAGCGGGTGTCGCTGACCGGCGTTCAAACCGGCCCGCGTTCCACCATGTGGAAGCGATCCGACCCCGCCACACTCCTTTGGGTAGAAGCGTTGGACAAGGGCAATCTGCGCAACGCAGTTCCGTTTCGCGATCGCATCGTCGCTCTCAAGGCGCCGTTTACGGGGGAGCCCCAGGAGGTCTTCAAAACCGAGCAGCGGTTCCAGGGAATGGAGTTCTTCGAAAACGGGAGTATGGCCCTGATCGAAGATTTCGAGCGCCAGAAGCGCTGGCAGCGGACCTTCCTGGTCGATCTCGACAAGCCGTCAGCAGCGAAATTGATCTGGGCGCGCAACAATCAGGATCGTTACAAGGATCCTGGCCGCCCCTTAACCGGACCCCATGGCGTTCTGCAGGATGGTGACAACATTTTCCTTACCGGACTCGGGTCGTCACCCACCGGCGATCATCCGTTCCTGGATCGCTTCAACCTGGCCACCCTAAAGGCCGAACATCTCTTCCGTTGCGACGACGATCACTACGAAGTGGTGGAAGGACTCCTCGACGCGAAAGGAGATAAGTTCCTGACCCGGCGCGAAGGCCCCAATGAGCCGCCCAACTACTATGTGCGCACCTCCTCCGGTTCCATGTCCGCGCTGTCTAAGTTCCCCGATCCGCAGCCCTCGATTCGCGCCATCCACAAAGAGCTCGTCAAATACAAGCGCAACGACGGTGTCGATCTTTCGTTCACCCTCTACCTTCCGCCCGATTACAAACAAGGGACCAAACTACCGACCTTGATCTGGGCCTATCCCTACGAATACAACGACGCCGAAACCGCCGGGCAGGTCACCGGCTCCACCAAACGTTTCACCGAACTGACCGCGGCAACCGGCCGCCTCTTTTTCGTGCTGAAAGGCTACGCAGTTCTGGACAATGCCGCGATGCCGATCGTCGGCGACCCCGATACCGTAAACAACACCTACGTAGAGCAGATCACCGCGGACTCCAAGGCCGCTATCGACAAGGCTGCCTCGATGGGGGTGACCGACCCCGACGCGCGTAGGCGTGGGCGGCCACAGTTATGGATCCTTCATGACCGCAAATCTGCTGGCGCACACCAATCTCTTCAAGGCCGGTATCGCCGAAAGCGGCGCCCATAACCGCACACTTACACCGTTCGGCTTTCAGAGTGAGAGGCGGACACTCTGGGAAGAGCCCGAAGTCTATCTGAAGATGTCGCCCTTCATGTACGCCAACAAGATCAAGACGCCGATCCTCCTGATCCACGGAGAGGTCGACGACAACTCTGGAACGTTCCCGATCCAGTCCGACCGTATGTATCAGGCGATCCGCGGCAACGGCGGCACCGTCCGCCTCGTTTTCCTGCCGGCCGAAGCCCACGGCTATCGCGCCAAGGAGACCATCGAGCACGTGCTGTGGGAGGAGTTGTCCTGGTTTGACAAGTACGTCAAAGATCCACCTCCTCGACCCGCCAGCAACAACAACTGATGTGTACCCATCCGAGGCGCGACCGTGAGGGAGCGTTGTACAAACTCACGCGACACGCCGCATTAAGTTGTCGCAAACTGGCGGACTTTTCCGTCTAACGGCGCTTTACTGATAGAGGAGCTTCCCATGTATCAGAAACTACTGCGCTGTCTCTTACTCGTCCTCATTTCCGTTTCGGCGGCATTTGCGGCAGACCCACTCGGCGCCACACCACACAACGACGGAACCACCACCTTTCGCGTTTGGGCACCCTTCGTTGACAGTGTCGCTGTCAGGATCAATAATCGCCCGCCGGTGCCGCTGGCCCGGGAGCCGGGTCACACCGATCCCGCGGATACCACCTGGACAGGCACGGTGGCCGGCGCCAGGGCCGGAGATCGATATCTCTATGTCATCGCGCTCGGCGGCGTCAACCGCGAATTCCCCGATCCGCGGGCCCAACAACTCACAGGTTTTGACCTGCCCAACGGTTTTGGATTACCCGGCAGCGACAGTAAGCCCCAATCCGTCATCGTGGACCCGAACTTCACTATGCCGGCCTTCACCGGGCCCACCTTCAATACCATGGTCATTTACGAATTGCATGTGGGCACGTTCAACAACACTTTCAAAGGCGTCGCGCAAAAGCTGGCCTACCTGAAAAGTCTCGGCATCAATGCGGTGGAACTGCTACCCATCACGCAGAATCCCCTCTTTTCCGACCACAACCCGGCAGACCACGATTGGGGTTACGATCCCGTCCAGTTTTTCGCCATAAAGTCCAAATACGGCACGCCACAAGAATTCAAGGAATTCGTCAAACAATGCCATCAACAGCAGATCGCCGTAATCGTAGATGTAGTCTATAACCATCTCATCGGCAACAATCTGCTGAACGGGTTCGGCGGCTTTACCACTGCACAGATTCCCGGCGGAATCTTCCTCTATGGCGGCGATCGCGCCAACACCGGCTTTGGTCCGCGTCCCGATTACGGCCGGCCCCAGGTCCGCCAGTACATCAATGACAACGCGCTATTGCTGCTCCGCGACTACGGCGTGGATGGACTCCGCTTTGACGACACCATTGACATGCGTACTTTCGGCCCCGGCCGCACAGCCAATCCTGAAGCTGCGGAACTCCTCCAGGAGATCAACTCCTCCTACCGCAACACCGACCCGAAGCAACCCGGCAAAATTACCATCGCTGAGGACCTGCAGAGCTCCGGCGATGTCACTCTGCAATTTGGCCCCGTTGGCCTCGAATTCAACAGCCAGTGGGATGACGCGATGGTGAATGTCCTGCGCGACGTGGTCAGCAAAGTCAACGATTCGGACCGCGACCTCGGCGCCGTCAAGGGCGTGCTCGAAAAGAAGATGGCGGCAGACGTCTTCACCCGCGTGATTTACACCGAAAACCACGACCAGGTAGGTCATCCTCCCGGCCAGAACCGTCTCCCGGCGTTGATCGACCTCGCCAACCACGAAAGCATTTTTGCCAAAAAGCGTTCCACCCTGGCCGCGGCAATCATGCTGACGTCTCCTGGAATTCCCCTGATTTTCCAGGGTCAGGAGATGCTCGAGACTCGCGCCTTCGGCTTCAACACGCCTACCAATATGGATTTCTCCCGTGCGGAAAACGCGAGCTTCAAGGGAATCGTCCAGATGTATCGCGATCTGATCGCGCTCAGGCGCAACTTGGCAGGAAAGACCGCGGGACTGACGGGCCAAAACCTGAACGTCTTCCACCTCGACAACGGCAACAAGACGCTCGCCTACCACCGTTGGGAGAACGGCGGCGCCGGTGACGATGTCGTAGTGGTGGCGAATTTGTCGAGCGTGCCCCTGCGGAATCTCAACATTGGCCTGCCGCGCCAGGGCCTATGGCATGTGCGGTTCAATAGCGGCGCGAACGTGTACGATCCGGGCTTCCTCAATGGCGATAGCTTCGACGCCACGGCCAATCCGGGTGCCAAAGACGGCCTGAACTTCAACGCCAACGTGAGCGTCGGGCCCTATAGCGTTGTAATCCTTTCTCAATAAGCAGGCGGACCCTACGCTTTCTTAGCCGTGAACTGCGTCCCCCAACTCCCGTCTTCCGTCCCGAACTCGAACTGAATCGAGTCTCCTGCAACCTTGCCCTTGTAAACCAGCTTTACCGGACTCCCCTGGTAATCGATGGTAATCCAGAAGGTGACGTTGTCGCCCTGAAGTTTGCCGTCCTTGATCTGCGCGATTCCACCGGGCAGCCCGTCCACCGTGCCTGTGATCTCCGCATCGCCCTTCAGCGCGACCTTGATCGGCACGTCCTGTTCGTTAAACTTGAACGACCCGGCCCACGTGCCCGTCATATCGGCCGCCGGCGCCATCGCGGCCATCAAAAGAAGCAGTCCCGTCAACGCAAGGTAGAGTTTCATAACGACACATTCTATCAGAGGGCACACCAATCGCCCGTCTGTGGGTCATCCGGCAAAAGCCATCACGCGGAGTCATGCTGCCGTGAGAAAGACGCCGTCTTCAACAGAGACCGCCGGGTGTACAATCGATGCGGCTCGCGATACGAAAAGGAAATTCTGTTGAGAGCTTTGTAGTGGGAGGAACTCATGGCAAATTGGACGCGAAGAGGGTTTGTCGGATCCTTGTCGGGGGTGGCGGCCGCAACGTCGATTGCGGCTCAGCAGAGGGGCAGTCAGTCGCCCGCTGAACGGCGGACGGGGCATACACCCATCAAAATCACAGACCTCAAGTGCGCAATCATCGGCCGTAACCCGGTCATTCGAATCGTCACGGATCAGGGCGTCTCCGGGTACGGGCAGGCCGAATCCTCGAAACCCTATCTCAAACCGATGGTGCTCTTTTATAAGGACTACATCGTGGGCGAAGACCCGACAGACGTCCAGCGGGTACTGCTGAAGATCCGCCGGCTTGGTGGGTCCAAACCCTGGGGTTCGGCAGTGAGTGCGATCGAGATGGCTCTTTGGGACATCGCGGGCCAGGTAGCTGGAGTGCCGGCATATAAGCTACTTGGCGGGAAGATCCGGGATCGCGTCCGCATCTACAACGGAGCCGTTCGCTTCCCAATGACCGGCCAAACGCCACAGGACTACGCCGAGAACATGGCAAAGATGAAGGAAGCCAAAGAGGGCTTCACCCTGATCAAGCAGGCCGTCGGCTTCCACAATCCGGCGATGATGCGCGCCGTGCCCAACGCCTGGTACGACGACCCGCGGACGGGAGCATCACACCCCGATCGCGGTCTCATGACGGAACGTGGCATGAAACATGTGATCGCCTGCGTCGAAGCCATGAAGAAAGTCCTGGGTGATGAAATCGGCCTCGCCCTCGACTGCGGACCCGGTTGGACAGTGAAGGACGCGATCACGTTTGCGCGAGCGCTCGAACCGCTCCACATCACCTGGCTCGAAGATCTCATCACCGGCGACTACACGCCTTACCCCAATGCCGATGTTTTTCGGGAAGTGACGCAGAGTACTTCGATCCCGATTCATACCGGAGAACAGATCTACCTGCGCGAGAACTTCAAGGACCTCATCGAAAAACAGGCTGTCAATGTGATCGGCCCAGACCCGGAAGATGTAGGCGGCATATCGGAACTGAAGTGGATCGCAGAATACGCTGACCTTCACGGCATCCTCGTCGCTCCCCATGGGGTTTTCGACGGGCTCATAGGACTTGCCGCGCATGTTCAGATGGGCGCGGTCCTGCCGCAAAACTACATCGCCTTCGAGTATCCGGTGGGCCAGCCAGACTGGTGGTATGAGATTGTCGAAGGGTTGCCGAACCCGATCGTCAAAAAGGGCTTCATCGATGTTTGGGACCGGCCTGGCCTCGGTGTCACGTTCAATGTCCAGGCAGCGAAATTGCACCTGTCGGAGGAAGATCGCGGCTTCTTCGACTGAGGGGGAACGGCTCTTGAAGAACTGGCGGGCCACCGTGTACGCCTTTCGAACTTTTCTATCCAGTGAGACCGGAGGTGCTCATTGGCTAGAACTGCGTCAATAACCTTTGAATGGATGACGTCGGAGCCAAGCGGAAGGGGTAATCCGGCTTGGGGTAGGCACCTGGGACACGTCTCGAACTGGTGGGCGAGACCGATGTTGGCCGAACCAGGTGAACCGTTCTGGAGTATTCTATTGCTCGTATCAGGAACGCGTCCCGAGTCTAGTTGAAGGTTGGTAGGCGGCGGTTGGCCCGATTCGATAGAATCCGGTTGCCAAACGCGAATCCGAAAGGAGCCACCGCCGTGAAGAAAACGTACCACATCGTAACCCGCGCTGCGCGCGAGTCTGCCACCGTCATCGAGCAGTTCTGCCAGAACTGCAGGATCGGCGCTGGGAGAACGTGGAGATTCTGGTGATCTACATCGACGGCCAGCGCTTCGGCGCACATCACATTCTTAGCGCGGTGGGCGTGGATGTCGAGGGCAAGAAGCACATTCTGGGAATCGAGCCCGGGGCGACGGAGAACGCCGCCAGCGTCAAGCGGTTGCTGACTCACCTGCGAGATCACGGCCTGCCCACAGATCGCACATACCTGTTCGTGATCGATGGGGCCAAAGCGTTGCGAGCTGGTATCGAAGAGGTATTCGGATCTGAGCAGCCGGTTCAGCGGTGCCGCAATCACAAACTCCGCAATGTTCTTGACGAGCTGCCCAAAGAGCAGCACGGCCAGGCGATGAATCTGGCTCGGGCCGCATGGAAGGTGAAGACCGCCGAACAGGGAGAAAAACGTCTGGAACAATTGGCCCGATTTTTAGAGCGGGATCACGAGAGCGCCGCGCGCAGTTTGCGCGAGGGCATGAAGGAGATGTTCACCCTGCAACGTCTGAAGATTCCTGAGTCGCTGCACAAATGCTTGGCGACCACGAACATTATCGAGAGCCCCCAACGCGGCGTCGAGCGCCGCACGCACAACGTGACACGCTGGCGAGATGCGGAAATGGTGCAGCGTTGGGTAGCTTCCGCGTGGGTGCTCACGGAAAAGCATTTTCGGCGCATCGACGGCCATGCCGATCTCTGGGCCTTGGCGGCGATCCTGGGTCGAGAGACGAACTCGACGACGAAGCCTTCAAAGGAGAAAGTAGCTTAAGATGAAAAAGCCGCCGCTACTTACCTTCAACTACGGCCGGAACCGCGAGTTGATCTTCGCCGGAAGGCGGCTTCATGAAGACAATCTGGTTGCCGCGGATTTCCGTGAGTTCTTTGTTGGGCGGGCGGGTCACCTGAATCTGGAACGGCACGCGGAACGTGAAGTCGGGTCCCGGTGCTTGCCGGTCGAGCACGACAAAATTATGGTTGTACACGGTGCTCTGGATCGCGCGCTTGACGGTGTTTCTCAGGCTTTGCTCGATCACCATCTCGGGCTTGCCTGTTTTCAGACGCACCCGCTTGCGATACACGTACCCGTAGCCTGAACCGGGGTCTGCCAGTTCCTGCGTGAACTCGATCGAATCGTGTTTCCTGACGGACCATTTCCCGGAATCCACTACCTCATAAGGAAAATAGCGGTTGTAGTTTCCCTCGACCTTGCGCAGTACACCCACGCCGATCTTGATAAAGGTCGCGCCGGACTCGGCCTCGTCCCATCCCAGCGGTGTCTGGAACTCATTCACCGGTCCGGCAAGGGCGCTACACGGTCCGGACACAATCTCCGATCCCTGGTGGACCCAGTTGATCACTTTGGGATCGATGCTGTCGTACCACGTTCCGTAAAAATCGTGACCCTGGTACCGAAGGCTGTACACAGCTCCGGACCAGTCGAAACGGGTGGACGATAGTATTCGTTCTTTGCATCCGGCAGGTAAATCTTTGCCGCGATCTGCCCGTTCGAGATCTCAGCCCGCGGAAAGTCTGCCGCGGAGAGCGGGGTCAAATTGATGAGGAAACCTAGCAGCAACGCGGCCGCTGTTCCAGCGAAATTCAATTCAGAATCGGCCATTGATGCACCTCTGCACATAATCGGCCCAGTTCCTGGTCACGTTCGAATACTGCCCAGGGGTCTTTTCGCAAGCCGTACATGGCGTGATGCCGTGTGTGGCGCCTTCACGACCACGAAATCCTTGTCTTTGCCGGCCGCCATCTCATAATGGATCTCGTTGTCCCGAATGAAATAATGGCCGCCCATAATGCCATCCGCGCAACCGATTCGATGGACGGAATCGACTGGTGCTCGAGCAACAACTCCACACCGTGCATGGCCGTAATGAGAACCGGCGCCGAAATATTCTGCATAGCGCCTGATCTGCGGCGCAGCCGCAACCATTGCGGCGCCGAGCGGCGCGTTCACACCGATCGCTGACTCCTGTGATCCACTCATGTACTTGTCTCCCTTAGATTCGGTGTTGCCAGTCACCCGGCTTTCCATTTTTTCACGGGACACCGACGGCTTGAAGCGCTTTGCAGCCATTTCTGCACCAACCTCACCCCTTTGGGGTATGCCGGTCCGGCACATTCCGTTTATAGGCTGAAAATAGGAGGCTTTTCTGAGGCGTGCCATCCGGCGGGGTTCGCAGTCTCTGCGCTGGCGCCTGAGAAACGGACGACGTTCTCCGGCATTCGCTCTGCCGGTGTAAGCTTCGCAGTGAGGTAGCCTTGGACGATGACAGATTTGGGTCCTGGTTCCACGTACCGAATCCAACTGAACCGCGGATTCACGTTCGACGACGCGCGGGCCATCGTCGATTATCTTGCAGACCTTGGAATCGGGGCGGTCTATACCTCGCCGATTCTGAAGGCCCGGCCGGGGAGCGTTCACGGCTACGACATCATAGACCATAGTGAGCTGAATCCGGAGATCGGCTCCATGGAGGGGCTGCAGAAGTACGTTGACCGGCTGAAGCAATCTGGGATGGGATTGATCCTCGACATCGTACCGAATCACATGTGTGTGGCCGATCTGGCGAATTCGAAATGGTTTGATGTTTTGGAAAACGGGCCCAGCTCTCCACACGCGGGATTCTTCGACGTGGATTGGAACCCTCCACGGCAGGACTTGGCGAACAAGGTCCTCCTGCCTATCCTTGGAGATCAGTATGGCCGCGTGCTGGAGAATCAAGAGATCCGCATTGAGTACGTGTCGGGTTCTTTCGTGGCACGATATTACGATAAAATGCTTCCGCTGGCGCCAAGGAGTTGGCTTGAGGTCCTCCAGCCGGCGGTGCAGCACGTTCGGCAGCGTCTCGGCGAGTCGCACCGGAGCGTGCTTAAACTAGAGAGTATAATCACGGCGCTAGGCTACTTACCTCTACGGACCGAGACCGACCACGAACGTCTTCGAGAGCGGCAGCGAGAAAAGGATATCATCAAGCGGCGGCTGTCCGCGCTTTCCAGCGAATGTGATGCGGTTGCGTCCGGTATCGACTCGGCACTCTGCGGGGTGAATGGCGTTTTGGGCGACCCTGCGAGTTTCGACAGCCTTGAGCGTCTCCTGGGACAGCAGTCATATCGCCTTAGCTTCTGGCGCGTGGCGGCTGATGAGATCAACTACCGCCGCTTCTTCGACATCAATGAGCTTGCCGCAATTCGAACCGAGGATCCGGCGGTATTCGAGGCCACGCACCGACTGATTTTCGACCTGATCCGCAGGGGTTGGATTGCCGGCCTGCGCGTTGACCACCCCGATGGTCTGTTCGATCCTGCGCGGTATTTCGCGGATCTTCACGCGGCCTGCCGGCCAACCCCAGACGGGCCTGAGCGGCGGATCATCGTAGTCGCCGAGAAGATAGTGGCTGGAGATGAAGAGCTCCGAGGAGACTGGCAAATCGAAGGAACGACCGGTTACGGCTTTCTGAATCAGCTCAACGGCTTGTTCGTCTACCCTGGCAGCAAGAGACCCTTCCGGACTCTTTACGAACGCGCCACGGGATCGAAAGTATCCTTTCGGGAACTCGTTTACGACTGCAAACGGTTGATTCTGCGCGCCTCCCTATCCAGTGAGCTCAATGTGCTTGGGCGCCGCCTCGACCGGATTTGCCAGCAGCAACGTCACACGCGAGACTTTACTCTGGAAAGCCTCCGGTTCGCGCTCCGCGAAGTGATTGCGTGCTTTACGGTCTATCGAACGTACATTACCGAAGACGCAGTCGAGCCCGATTCCGAAGACCGGCGACACATCGACAGGTCGATTGAGGAGGCAAAGAAACGAAACCCCGCGACCGACAGGTCGATCTTCGATGCGATCGGCTCGATCCTGCTTCTTGAGCAATCGAAAGGGC
The DNA here is from genome assembly GCA_963792055.1 of uncultured Solibacteraceae bacterium. Lineage (GTDB taxonomy): Bacteria > Acidobacteriota > Terriglobia > Bryobacterales > Bryobacteraceae > Solibacter. Next base: position 283,862 of record CAWBUV010000018.1, read on the forward strand.
TAACAACAGAACAGCGGGCAGAACGGCGGCTGTTCGTCATGCGATTTCAGCAGTTGACAGGGCCGGTAATGGCCAAAGGCGTCGAGGACACGGCTTTTTATCGCTATTACCCGTTGGCCTCGCTGAACGAGGTAGGCGGCGATCCGGAAGAATTCGGTGTCACGCCGCGGTTGTTTCATCGAAAGAACGTCCAACGGCTGCAACGTTGGCCCCTGTCGTTGCTGGCCACTTCCACGCATGACACTAAACGCAGCGAGGATGTTCGCGCGCGCATTAACGCTCTCTCGGAAATGCCGGTGAAGTGGTCCGAGGCTTTACGGCGTTGGATGCAGCTGAATCGAGACAAGAAAACAGAAATCGACGGAGCCGAAGCACCGGATCCAAATGCCGAGTATCTCCTATACCAGACCTTGGTAGGGGTCTGGCCGTTCGCGCGAGTGGACGCGGCGGGGCACGCCGAATTGGTCAGGCGAGTCCAGGACTACATGGACAAGGCGCTAAAAGAAGCTAAGGTACGCACCAGTTGGATCAGCCCGAACCAAAGGTACGATCGGGCAGTGCGGAACTTCGTGGCAGCAATTCTGGACCCTGGGGATCAGAACCTGTTCTTAGGCGAATTCCGTGAGTTCGTTGGGCCGGTCGCTAATGCCGGAGTGTACAACTCCCTATCCCAACTGCTGCTGAAGATAGCTTCACCTGGAGTGCCCGATTTCTATCAGGGTTCGGAAACATGGGATTTCAGCCTGGTTGACCCGGACAACAGGAGGCCTGTGGACTTCGCGACGAGAAGGGCCGAACTCGCCGGGCTTCGAGAATCCTCCTTAAGATCCAAGCCTGACTTGATCGCGGAACTGCTACGGAACCGCGAAGACGGCCGCATCAAGCTCTACGTGACGTGCTGCGGTCTCGGATTCCGTCGCGCCGATCCCGGTTTGTTCGAATCGGGCACATACCATTCAATCGAAGCCATCGGGGGACGGAATCAGCACGTTGTAGCTTTCGCGCGCCAACAGCGAAACAGAGTGTTAGTCGCCGCCGCCGGGAGATTTTTTCTCAAACTCACTGCCGGCCGCGGCGCTCCGCTTGACCGAAAGGTTTGGGGAGAAACGGCACTGATTTTACCGGGAGCCGTCCGCGCTCGTGAGTACAAAGACGTCCTTACCGGCTGTGTGGTGCAACCTGAGCGCCATGGAGATCTCTGGACGCTTCCGGCCGCTGATGTGTTCCGGCACCTCCCGATTGGGCTTCTCGAAGCGCGGACCTCAGATTCATAAAGCGGGCAGTGATGGCCTGCACTGCATGCTTGCCGGCACTCCGCGCCCATCCTCAGCGAGTGTCCTTACGCCACAATCTTCTTTCGAACGGCGTACAGCACGATCTCCGCAGTGTTGTGAAGGTTCAGCTTCTGCATCAGATGCGTACGGTGCGTCTCGACAGTATACGGACTGACGTCTAGCACGGTTGCGACTTCCTTGTTCGATTTGCCTTCTGCCAGCAGTTGGAGAATCTCGCGTTCTCTTTCGGTCAGAAGCTCGTACGAATCTTCCAGGCCCTTGCACTGAAGCTGCCGAACGTAGTCCTCGGCCAGCGTCTGCGCGATCGCCGGGCTGAAGAAGGACCGGCCTGTGGCAACAGCGCGGACAGCACGCAGCAGATCTGCCTGAACGGCATCTTTTAGCAGATAACCTTTCACCCCGGCGGTCAAGGCGCGCACCAGGAACTCCTCATCCGCATACATGCTGAGGATGATGACCTTAACGTCCGGGTCGTGCCGAAGAATCTGGGCGGTCGCGTCGATTCCGTTCAACTGTGGCATGGCAATGTCCGTTACCACGATGGACGGACCGAGTTTTTCGGCCATTCGCACAAGCTCCCTGCCGTCCGCGGCCTCACCCACGATCTCGATATCCTCCTGGCGTTCGAGAAGCGACTTCAGTCCCGCTCTCACAATGTCGTGATCGTCAGCAACAAGAATTTTGATCTTCAAGCGGTCACCTTCTTCGGCAACGGGATCTCGCAGCGCAACAATGTCCCGCGCGACGGCGCAGACAAGAACTGAACACGTCCTCCCAATTCTCGCACCCTCTCTTCGATGTTGAGGAGGCCTAGTCCACGGCCGCGCACTCGCTGAACATCGAATCCCGAGCCATCGTCTTCAACCGCGAGAGAAAGGGTATCGCTGCCGCCGTGCAGCGTGACGCGGATCGATTTGGCTCCGGCGTGACGGGCTGCGTTCGTCAGTGCTTCCTGCACAACCCGGTAGATGCAGGTTCGATGTTCGTCCGGCAGATCGAGTTCCCCATCCAGCTGAAGTTCCACCGGAACGCCGCTCCGTCTGGTAAACTCACGAGCCTGCCACTGAAGCGCCGGCGCCAGGCCCAACTCGTCCAAGACAGACGGGCGGAGTCCCGACGAGATGTTCCGAACGGTCCGCAACGTCTCCTGATTGAGCTTCTTTGGCTTCTACCAAATGGCCGGCGAATCCCTCGCCAGGAGCGTGCCGAAGCTCCTCCAGATTTCCGAGTTCCATGCTCGAGACGCGGTCAGCATTTGGCCGACCTGATCGTGAAGCTCCCGCGAGAGACTTCGCCGCTCATCCTCCTGCGCCTTCGAGAGCTTCTGCGAGAGCTTTCGCAGTTCACTGGCCTGTAGCTCAATTTGAACCAGGTGAGTGGCCGCGGCCCTCTCCAGAGACCGAGTCCTGATGATGCTGGCAAGTGCCACGATCCCACCGAGCAGCAACGCCAGACCTGCGGTCCGCTTCAAGAATGAAGCAAGTTCCTGATTCGTACGCATGACCTCCTGTTGTCTCTCCAGAGTCTGCCGGGCGCTCACGTCGCCAACCCGCTGAGCCGCGGCCAAGGCCACCTCGCGGTACGGGACCACCGAGCGCCTCCTAAACATGGGACCGCGGGCAGCCCTTTCCGCAGGGGTCCATTCAAAGACGGGCTCGATTGATTTCCAGAAATTCAGTATAGCGTCCCGCAAGCCAGCGCTCTCCTTGAGACTGTCGCTCCGCACCGCATGTTCTAATGCCGCGAGGTCTTTCTCCATGGCTGCCTTCAATTCCTCCAGCTTCTGGCGCTCATCGGCGGCTGCTTCCGCTGACGGATCAAGGAGGTAATCGCGAACCAAAACGGAAGTCAAGTAGATCTCGGCACGCAACCCCTCCAGCGGCTGGCGGCTGGCTTGTTCGGCTTTCTGGATCGCCGCCACGTCCGCAAACACTTTGCCCATCCGGTCTTGCAGAGCGGCCGCCGATAGGGCGATCAGCACGAGCAACAGCCCAAAGCCGATCAACAGGAACGGCCAGGTTCGCATTCTCATTCTCATCCCGCACAAATTCTAGCAGCCGCCGAGAATTCCCGGCGGGCATCATCCTACTGTCCCTGGTGAGCGACCGCAGTCCTCTACCGCACACGTTCGTAACGGCACATAATCAACGGCCTGCCAGGGACCTGCCGCCGCGTCGCAGCACAGCACGCTCCTTCACTGCACATGCAGGTACTGCATGGTCGTCTGTACCCCTCCCGCGCTGGTGTCAGGTTACAGGAACAGCAACCGCCCGCGCCGAACACATTCGCGGGCATAGAGATACATCCCCGCCGACCAGGCCTGTCCGGGCACGCCCAACGGCTCGCCGGTTACGCCGTGGTGCCACTCGTTGAAGCTTCCCTTCCGGTTCAGCAGGGCGAGGCGTTGGAGCGCGGCAACCGCGGACTCCTGGCGTCCGGACTTCACCAGCGCCGCCACATAAAACCCGCCGATAAAGGGCCAGATGCCCCCATTGTGGTAACAATTGGGCTGATTCAAATCTCCGTAATAGGGACGCCAGTCCGGGTCGTCAGGCATCACCGGAGGATGGATCGCGCGGAGGGGAAGATCGGCAAGGTTGTGGCGCTCAATCAGGCTGAGAATCGCGTCAGCTTGCGCGGGAGCGGCCACACCGGAGAGGATAGCCAGCAGGTTGCCGAGCGAGTCGAACCACTCCCCAACCGCACGAAAGGCGGCGTAAGGCAGGTAGTAACACTCATCCACCAGGACCCGTTTGGATGGCAGCCAGCGCTGTCTTCCGAGCGAGTCGTGAACCAGATTGTCGGTGCTGAACGTGGGAGCCATGAACCGCAGCATCTGGCGGTCGCCGGAATACCAGAGGCCGGCATTGATGCGGTCCTTCACCAGAGCGGCGCGTTGCGAGTAAAAGGTGTCGCCCGGCGCGTCTCCGTGGCGGCGCGCCACCTCCGCCGCACGACGCAACGCCATCACGTGGAGGCAGTTCACATACAGCCCCTTACCGCGCGTGCAAAACAGATCCTGCCAGTCTGAAGCCTCGTGAATGCTGATCAGGCCGCTCCGATCGACATCCTGGCACGCGTACCAATCGAGGACGCGCCGAATGCGCGGGTAGTCCGGTTCCATCAGGCTGCTGCCGATCACAAACCACAATCCGCCATCGGCGTAGGCGCGAAAATTGACCGTGCCGGTAGCCGGATCGACGTTGTTGGGAATGCAGCCAGAATCCGACTGATGCGCCGCCAAGGCGGCGATGCTGGCGCGCAACGCGGCGCGGACTCGGGCGTCGTCCAGCGTGCAGGCTCCCAGCAGCGTGATCATGCTGTCGCGCGCCCATATTTGGGAGTGTCCGGAATTTCCGGCCGAGGCGTTAATGCCGGCCGCGTGGCTGCACTTGCGCAGTACTTCGACCGCGCGCTCCCACGCCTCATCGGGAACAGGGCTTCCCGCCCGTGCGATTCCGGCCTCAGCATCCGGAATATGACTTCCCCCAAATTCGAGAACTCCGTCCATCACAACATTTTAGCCCGATTAGACGGTGACGCAATTCTCTGGCGCCGCGCGCGCCGCGCGGTTAAGATACTGTTGATCCGGTATTTTGACGCCGGAATGACGCCAGTCCGCTCATCGGGGCGCGGTTCGGGGCACAATGGTAAAGAGGACGCAGGCATTTCACTTCCGCAACGTTTCGCCGGTGATCTGCGTGCCAGAAACTCGGACTGTGGGCCGGTGCGCCGGACATGCGAATGCAAGTCCTCCGGCACCCAAACGGAGGCATTGAGTTGATGGCGGAATCATCGGAAGCACGGGTTGTTGCCGAACAGACCGAACGCGACCTGGAGCGTTTGAGTGGCGCCGATCTGGTAGTGGGTGTCGCCAGTTATAACAGCGCGGAAACCATCGATGGGGTAATTGCGGCGGGCCGTGCCGGGTTCGCCGGCCACTTTCCCGGGGCCCGCGCCGTGATCGTCCACGCCGATGGAGGCTCGAAGGACGGCACGCTCGAACGCGCCCAGCAGGCGGCGGAGGGCGATCCATTCCTCCAGGTCCCGTATAGTATCTACCCAATCGACAGACTCTCCGACGACCTTACTTCGATGCCCGGCAAGGCCAGCGCCCATCAGACGATTTTCTCCGTGGCGCAAAAGATCGGCGCGAAGGCATGCATCGTATTGAGCGGCGCAGCACGAGGCGTGACGCCGGATTGGATCGAGCGGCTGGCCCGCCCGATTCTGGAGCAGGAGTTCGATTTTGTCGCGCCCTACTATCGAAGGCACAAGCTCGACGGCGGCATCGGCAAAGGGATTCTGGATCCGATGACGCGGGCATTGTATGGAAAGCGGATCCGTCAGGCCGGGCCGTCCGAATTCGCGTGTTTCGGGGCGCTTCGCCGACCGGTGCCTTGCGAAAACGACGTGGAATACCGACGTCTCATCGGCATGCGGCGATTTGTGGTTGCAGCTGCAGGCGCTTTCCGGCGGATTCCGCGTATGCCAGACCTATCTGGGAACCAAGATGGAGCATAGCGGCGGCAGTGCGCCCGACCTGAGCACGATCCTTTCGCAATTGCTCGGCTGTTTGTTCGGAAACATGACCGACAACGCCGCCATCTGGCAAAAAACCCGGGGCTCGGAACCGGTCCCGGTGTTCGGCCCGCCGTTTGAATCCGCAGCCGAACCGGCGGCCGTAAATCTCAAGCGCATGATCGAGGCGTACCGCCTGGGACACCGCGACCTGCAGAGCATTTGGAGTATGGTGCTTCCCCCGGCCACGCTGCTGGAACTGAAGAAACTGGCGGTACGGCCAGATGAACAGTTCCGCCTGGAAGACCAGGTCTGGGCGCGAACCTTGTTCGACTTCTCGCTCGCCTACCGCCTGCGGACGATCGGTCGCGATCACCTCCTGCGTGCTTTCACCCCCCTCTATCTTGGTTGGGCGGCATCATTCATCCGGCAGATCCAGGAGGCCGGATCGGAGGACGTGGAGCGGCGGGTCGAGGCGCTGTGCGTCACAATTGAGTCGCAAAAACCCTATTTGATCTCACGTTGGAGATGGCCCGACCGCTTCAATCCGTAAGAAACGCAAGGTGCTCGGCAAAGGAGAATTTATGTGGAACGAGGCTAATCAGATTCTGAACCAGGCAGCGGAACGGATCCGGCACGGCATGGCGGAATTTCTCCCCGGCTTGCTGGCCTTCGTGTTGGTGCTGATCCTGGCGCTCGTGATCGCATGGGTCGTGCGCACCATGGTGAGGCGATCGCTGCGGAGGTTCGATTTCGACCGCCGCGCCGCCCAGTGGGGCTTCCCCACTCTGGCCGAGTGGTCTCCCGCCAAGAGCCCGACTCTGCTGATGGCCAGACTCTCGTTCTGGACCATCGTGCTGCTGGGTGCGCTGGCCGGGGTGAGCGCGCTGGACGCCAGCCTGACCAACATGCTGACGGTGCGCCTGTTCGCCTATTTTCCGAACGTCGTAGCGGCGCTGCTCATCCTGATCGTGGGAACTTTCATGGCCCGATTTCTGGCGCGAGGCGTCCTGATCAGCGCCGTGAATATGCAGATCCAGTCGGCTCGTTTGCTGAGCCTGGGCGTCAAGTGGCTGGTCATGGTACTCGCCGGCGCGATGGCGCTGGAGCACCTCGGTATCGGCGGTGATATTGTCCGGTTGTCCTTCGGTATTCTCTTTGGCGGAATTGTGCTGGCGCTGGCTCTCGCCGTCGGTTTGGGCTCAAAGGATATGGTCAGCCGCTCCTGGGAGCGCCAGGTCGAACGCGGGGAAGAAGAGCCCAGCGAACAGTTCCACCATCTGTAGACGCTCGCCGGACTAAGAGCCGGTGAACTCCAGGATCCCCCGCAGCGGTATGCGGACCCAGGATGGACGGTTGTTCAATTCGTAGTTCAGTTCGTAGAGAGCCTTGTCCAGCAGGAATGCGTCCAGGAGTTGCTGGAACTGCCGCGGAATCCCGTGGCAAGAACGCCGCGCCGGCAGTAGTCTCGCGGTAGGCCCGCAAGAAAGCGGCGGACGTCCACTTCTCCCAGAAAGTCGCCCACGGAAGCAGGTGGTCGTACTCGTCCGCGCGGCGGTCGGTATAGTTGAGCAGCCCGGCATAGGCGGCGTAGCTGAACGAACGCAGCATACCGGCCACGTCTTTCATCGCCTGCTGCTTGGCTCGCCGCTCCGGCAGCGGGCGGGCCGGCTCGCCTTCAAAGTCCAGCAGGACGAAATCGTTCTTGACCGACAGAACCTGGCCAAGGTGATAGTCGCCGTGAATCCTGATGCAAACACTCTGCAGGTCGGAGCGCTCCAGGTCTTTGAATCGCGCGATCAGCCGGTGCCGTTGCGACAGCGCCAGGGCAGCCCGATCCACCACGTTGTCCGTCAGCGCGGGCAGGCTGGCTTTCAGGGTTTCGAAAACGTGGACGGCGTGTTCGCGCATGCCGGCGAGGAGTCTCTCGCGGTCGGCGGAAGCGAAAGGCTCGGGAGCAAACGCAGGATCGGTCGTCTCCGCGGCCAAGGCAAGGTGCATTTCGCCGGTACGCCGACCCAGCGTGGCGGCGGAATCCAGATAGATGCCGATTTTGTCGCGGACCGAGGCCGGAACCTCCGCCTCCGCCAGTTCGAGCAGCGGCCGGCCATCAGCCGACAGGTCTTCCGGCGATCCGCGGAACATCGATGCCTGCTCGTAAAAGCGTCCCAACTCCTCCAGGGTGGACTTCCAGCCGTCTCCCTGGTTGGCGATGAGTTCCTGCAGCATGGCGAGCGTCGAGGCGCCGGCGCCCTGGAGCGAATACTCCATGGCTCCGGCGAGACGTGGAATGCGATCGAAGGTACCTTGATCGGTGAGGTAGCGGCCGATCTCGTAATCCGGATTCGGGCCCTCTTCCAGCCGCCGGAACACCTTGAGGATCAGCCGGCCGCCATAAATGATGGATGTGTTGCTTTGCTCCGCCGAACTCCGCGTCACTCTCAGCGCGCCCGGTTCGCTACCGCGCAGTTCGTCGAACACCGCCGTGGCGAAGCCCCGGATCACACCTTCCGCGCCGGCAATGACTCGACTCTTGGCGATCGCTTCGAGCAGCGCCAGGCAAGCCGCATCGTCGGCCAATCCATCGTGCAGAATGCCGCTGGTGGAACCATGCCGCACCGCCGCCACGACCGTCTCCGGCCGGGAATCGGCAAGCACTTCCGCCTGCCGCGCCGAGCGTGATTCCCAAGGGTACGAAATACGTATCCTTCCCGCCTCCGGCGTAGGAGACTTCGACCAGCACCAGGGCGCAGGGAGACTGGCCTTTGAGCAGCCAGCTCCAGTCCACGATGCGAGTGCTCTCAATCTGCCGGGCCTTGCCGCCGAACCAGCGCTGCTTGCGCAGGAACTCCGCCAGCGCGGCGGATTCCAGCACCGCCCGGTTCGCTGTCCCGAACAGCGACTCCCAGTCGTCGCCTGTCCAGAATCAGGGCGGCCGGCGCCGCCTGCTCCTTGGCGGTCCGAAGTGGCTCCAACTGACCCTGGAGTTCGAACCAATAAAAGCCGTAGGGCGACAGCGTCAGCCGGTAAGGCTCGCGGCCGATCTTCGGAAACTCGGTGTAGCCGAGCATCTCGACCGGCGTCAATCCCGCTAGCTCCGAGAGGTCCAGTTCCACCGGCTGGCTGAAGCGGGAAAGGTTGGCTACGCACAGGACCTGCTCGCCATCGTACTTGCGGATGTACGCCAGCACCTTGCGGTTCTCGGGACTGAAAAACTCGAGCGTGCCGCGGCCGAACACCTGGAATAGCTTGCGCAGCGCGATCATGTTGCGCATCCAGTGCAACAGCGAGGAGGGATCGCTCTGCTGCGCTTCCACGTTAATGGCCTCGTAGCCGTAGATCGGATCCAGGATCAGAGGGCTGAACAGGCGAGCCGGGTTGGCGCGCGAGAATCCCCCGTTACGGTCGGCGCTCCACTGCATAGGCGTGCGGACTCCGTTGCGGTCGCCGAGGTAGATGTTGTCGCCCATGCCGACCTCGTCTCCGTAGTAAATGATCGGCGTCCCCGGGAAGGAGAACAGCAGGCTGTTCAGCAATTCGATGCGGCGGCGGTTGTTGTCCATCAGCGGGCGCGAGGCGCCGGCGGATGCCGACGTTGATGCGCATCTGCGGATCCGCGCTGTAGGCCATGTACATGTAGTCGCGCTCTTCGTCGGTGACCATCTCCAGGGTCAGCTCGTCGTGGTTGCGCAGGAACAGTCCCCACTGGCATGCCTCGGGGATCTGCGGCGTCTGCGCCATGATTTCGGTGATGGGATGGCGGTCTTCCAGGCGCAGCGCCATGAAGATGCGGGGCATCAGCGGAAAGTGAAACGCCATGTGGCATTCGTCGCTGTCGCCGAAATACGCGCACACGTCGGCCGGCCATTGGTTGGCTTCCGCCAGCAGCATGCGCCCGCTATGATGGCGATCCAGTTCCCTTCGGACGCCGCGGATCAGGGCGTGCGTTTCGGCGAGGTTCTCGCAGTTGGTGTCCTCGCGTTCCACCAGGTAGGGAATCGCGTCCAGGCGCATGCCGTCGACCCCGAGATCCAACCAGAAGCGCATGGCTTTCACCACTTCGTCGAAAACGGCGGGGTTATCGAAATTCAGATCCGGCTGGTGCGAGAAGAAGCGATGCCAGTAATACGCCTTGGCTTCCGGGTCCCAGGCCCAATTGGATTTCTCGGTGTCGGTGAAGATGATGCGCGCGTCGCGGTATTTCTGGTCGGTGTCGCTCCAGACGTAAAAATCGCGTTCCGGCGAGCCGGGCGCGGCCCGGCGGGCCGCCTGAAACCAGGGATGCTGGTCGGAGGTGTGGTTGACCACCAGTTCGATCAGCACCTGGAGCCCGCGCGCGTGCGCCGCTTCCATGAACCGCTTGAAGTCGTCCAACGTGCCGTAGCTGGGGTGAACGTTGCAGTAGTCGGAGATGTCGTAGCCGTCGTCGCGCAAAGGCGAAGGGAAAAAGGGAAGCAGCCACAGGCACGTCACGCCCAGGTCCTGCAGATAGTCCAGCTTCTCGGTCAGGCCGGCGAAATCGCCGATCCCGTCATTATTGCTGTCGAAGAATGCCTTGACGTGGGTCTCGTAGATGATGGCGTCTTTGTACCAGAGGGGATCCTGCGCGCTGCCCTGTAATTTCATCGTGTGCTCCGTCGGCCTCTTACCCGATTCTCTTGAACGCGATCATCGCCAATGGCGGTAGTGTGAGGTTGAGCGAATACGGATGCCCGTGCATGGGTATGGGCGAGGTACTGGCGCCGCCCAGATTGCCCTGCCCGCTGCCGCCGTACAACGGGGCGTCGCCGTTCAGTAGTTCCCGCCACTCGCCCCTTTCCGGCACTCCGATGCGGTAGTTTGGCCGCGGCTCCGGCGTCAGGTTGCAAATCAGCAGCAGCGTGTCTTCCGGCCGGCGGCTCTTTCTTCGAAAACTGAGAATGCTGCGCTGGCTGTCGTTGCAGTCGATCCACTCGAAGCCCGCGGGATCGGCATCGAGCTCATGCAGGGCCGGCTCGGCGCGGTACAGCGTGTTCAGATCGCGCATCCAGCGCTGCAAAGCGCGGTGGGGCTCGAACTCCAGCAGCGCCCAGTCCAGGCTCTCGTCGTGGTTCCACTCTTTCCATTGCCCGAATTCGCAGCCCATGAAAAGCAGCTTCTTGCCCGGGGTGCGCCATCATGAAGCCGTACAGCACGCGCAGGTTGGCGAACTTCCTCCAGTCGTCGCCCGGCATCTTGCCGATCATGGAGCCTTTGCCATGCACCACTTCGTCATGCGAAAGCGGCAGCATGAAATTCTCGCTGAAGGCGTACATCAGGCTGAAGGTAATGAGATTGTGGTGATAGGCGCGATAGATCGGGTCCTGCGACATGTAGGCCAGCATGTCGTGCATCCAACCCATGTTCCACTTCAACCCGAATCCGAGCCCGCCCAGGTACGTGGGCCGCGAAACCATGGGCCAGGCCGTGGATTCCTCGGCGATCATCAGGATGCCGGGATACTCGCCGTATACCGTGGTGTTGAGCTGGCGGAGAAAGTCGACGGCTTCCAGGTTCTCTTTACCGCCGAACCGGTTCGGAATCCATTCCCCCTCGCGGCGGCCGTAGTCCAGGTAGAGCATGGAGGCGACGGCGTCCACGCGCAGGCCGTCGATGTGATACTTGTCGAGCCAGAACAGGGCGTTGCTGATCAGGAAGCTGCGGACCTCGTTGCGCCCGAAGTTGAAGACGAACGTGCCCCAGTCGGGGTGCTGCCCCTGGCGCGGATCGGCGTGTTCGTACAGGTGGGTGCCGTCGAAGTACGCCAGGCCGTGGGCGTCGGTCGGAAAGTGCGCCGGCACCCAGTCCAGAATCACGCCGATGCCGCGCTGGTGCAGCGTGTCCACCAGGTACATGAAATCCTGAGGCGTGCCGAACCGGCTGGTGGGCGCGTAGTAGCCCACGGTCTGATACCCCCAGGAACCGTCGAAGGGATGTTCGTTCACCGGCAGAAACTCCACGTGGGTGTAACCCATTTCGTGAACATAGTTGGACAGCTTGTCCGCCAGTTCGCGGTAGGTCAGCCAGCGGTTGCCTTCCTCGGGAACGCGCATCCAGGAGCCCAGATGAACCTCGTAGACGGAGATGGGCGCGGTCAGGCCATTGCGGCCGGCGCGGTGTTGCATCCACTCGCCGTCGTTCCACTGGTAACCCGCCGAGTTCCCAGACCTTGGAAGCAGTCTGCGGGCGGATCTCCGCCGCGAACCCGTAGGGGTCGGCCTTGTCGACCTCGTAGCCGTCGAACTTCGAGACGATATGGTACTTGTACAGCGCGCCGTGTCCGATGCCCGGCACGAAGCACTGCCACAGGCCGGCTTCCGGCAAGCGCCTGCATGGGATTGGCCTCCGACGCTCCAGCCGTTGAAGTCTCCGATCACGGAAACCTGCCGGGCGTTGGGGGCCCAAACCGTAAACCGGACACCGGCGACTCCGCCCACTTCCGCCGATGTGCGCCCCCATTTTCTCGTAGCTGCGGAAGTGTTTCCCTTCCGCGACCAGGTGCATATCGAAATCGGTGAAGGCTGCCGTTTCCATGTCGCTCCTTATTTCGTGCCGGACCGGCAGGCCCGGCCGGACCTACAGGAAATAGTCGAAATCGCGTTCCGTCCGGATCTTCCTGCGAATCCGGAACACATGCGCTGGTTCCACCTGCGGATTCAGTTCGATGAAGTTACGCCGCCCGGTCCACAGGTGCCGGTTCTCTCCGATGAGATCGTGCACCTGGTAGGGATGCACTTCGTCCAGACCGAGCGCGTCCAGGTCGAGCGTCACCCAGCCGGAGTGTGTGTGGCTGAAATCCAGATTCACCACCACCAGGATCGCGTTGGAGAGGTCCGGCGTGGTCTTGCTGTAACACAGCAGCATCTCATTGTCGGTCTCGTGAAACTTCAGGCTCCAGTCGGACTGCAACGCCGGGTTCTCGCGCCGCACCTGGTTCACCCTCGCGATCAGGTCGCGCAGGCTCCAGGCGCTCTCCAGGTCCCAGCGCTTGATCTCGTACTTCTCCGAGTTCAGATACTCCTCGCCGCCCGGATCGCGGGCCTGGTTATCGGAGAGTTCGAAGGCGGGGCCATAGATGCCGTAGTTGGCGCCCAGCGTTGCCGCCAGCACCAGCCGCGCGATGAAGGCCGGCCTTCCGCCGTACTGCAGTTGCTCGGGCAGGATGTCCGGCGTATTCGGCCACAGATTGGCGCGGAAAAATTCGCGCGCGCCGCCCTGGCTCAATTCGGTGAAATACTCGATGAGCTCGGCTTTGGTATTGCGCCAGGTGAAATACGTGTAGGACTGGGTGAAGCCGAGTTTGGCAAGCTGGTGCATGACCTTCGGCCGGGTAAATGCTTCGGCCAGAAATATGGTTTCGGGATACTGGCGCTTCACTTCCGCAATCAGCCATTCCCAAAACGGGAACGCCTTCGTGTGAGGGTTGTCGACGCGGAAGATCCGGATTCCCTTCCCGATCCAGTACAGAACCACACTCCGCAATTCTTCCCAAAGCTCCTGCCATTTTTCGGATTCGAAATCCAGCGGGTAAATGTCCTGGTATTTCTTGGGAGGGTTCTCGGCGTATTGAATGGTGCCGTCCGGCCGGTGCACGAACCATTCCGGATGCTCCCGCACGTAGGGATGATCCGGCGAACACTGGAACGCCATGTCGAGGGCGATCTCGAGGCCGTGTTCGGCCGCTTTCGCCACCAGGCGTTCGAAATCCTCGACCGTGCCGAGCGCGGGATGGATGGCCTTTGTGGCCGCCCTCCTCCGCCCCGATGGCCCATGGGCTGCCCACGTCCTCCGGCTCCGCGGCGGGATTGTTGTTCCTGCCTTTGCGAAAGGTCTTGCCGATGGGATGAATCGGCGGCAGGTATAAGACGTCGAAGCCCATCGACGCCACATACGGCAGACGGGCCTCGCAATCCCGGAACGTGCCGTGCGCACCCTCTTGCGGCGAAGTCGAGCGGGGAAACATTTCGTACCAGGAACTGAAGCGCGCCTTCGGCCGGTCCACGGTGACGGCGAGTTCGGGCTCATAGCGTGTAGCGAGTCTGCGGTCCGGATAGCGGAGCGCCACTGCTGCCAGCTCCTCGTCCAGCGCGAGGTCCTGTCTTTGCCGCGAGCGGCGCATCCCCCGCCAGTTCGCCGGCCCACTACCGCAGCTTGTCCGCATCTTCTCGCGGCGCGCGGGCAGCGGCCCCCGCCACCAACTGCGCCCCGGCCAGCAGGTCGATAGAGACGTCCTGGCCGGCCCTGATCCGCTTCATCAGGTCCCTCCGCCAGGACTGAAATGCGTCCACCCAACCCTCGACGGTGTAACGATACTCACCTACCTGCGGCACGAGGAACTCACCCCGCCAGCGGTCGTTCGGCAATGCCTTCATGGGCGCCTCGGTCCACTCGACAGCGCCGGCGCGGCGGTATAACAGCACGCACGAAACCGCGTCATGGCCGTCTGCAAAAACATCCGCGTCCACGGTCACGGATTCGCCCGCTGCGCGTTTGATGGGATATTTCCCGCAGTCGACAATCGGCGCAAGGCCCGAGATCACCACTCTCCCTCTTCGCATGGCGGTCGGCATCAGCCACCTATCTTCCCGCCTTTTGACCCGCATGGAAGCCAGTTGGCGTGATTTCGCTAAATATTTCACCTGATTACGGTATGAGGGCATACCCCAGGACGGCCGGCGGTTCAAGCTATTTGATCCGGCCGAGGCCGGATCGCCCTCCGACATCGGCCCTGCCACCGTCTGATTCGCGTCCGGTTCCAGTGCGAACGCCGTGTTCACGAGTCCGACGTGAGAAAATGCCTGCGGGAAATTTCCTATCAGCCGGCAGGCAACCGGATCGTATTCTTCGGAAAGAAGGCCCACATCGTTTCGAATGCTCAGCAAGCGCTCGAAAGTTTCCACTGCGTCCTCCCGGCGGCCCTGCAGGAAGGCAGGCATTTCAAATCCAATGGCCGAAGAATGCAGAGCAAGTCTGCAATACGCCCGAGGGGGCATTCGGAAATAACGAAACTCCACTCAATCTGAGCGCGGAGGATCGGGATAAGGCGAACGCAGCCTATGATCAGTATGCGCTCTCGATAACAGCGTTCGAGAAGTCACCTGATGTCAGCCCCTTTTCCTCGAAACTCGACGCGGCCTTGGCGAACCCGGACAAGAGTATTCTCTCGGCCGACGAGCTGGCGGGCTGGAAGTTATTCCGCGGGAAGGCTAAATGCAACACTTGCCATCTGGATGGAACCGAGAACACGTTCCGGCAGGATGGCAGACGCGTGAGCGCGACAGGCCTTGCAAACGCGGCCAGCGTGGCGCCACTGTTTACGGATTTCACGTCCGCGAATCTGGGTTTGCCAAGGAATCCGAAGAACCCTATCTACTACGAGAACAACCCGAATGCTTACCGTTTTACTCCGAACTCGGCGGGCTTGAAGTTTACGGACTTAGGCGTCGGACTATTTCTGCGTAGCGAGTCCGGGGTACCGCCGAATTCCGACTGGGCCCGGTATGCCCCAAAATTCGATGGCAAGATGCAGGTCTCCACGCTTCGCAATGCCGATATGCGGCCCAATCCGAATTTCGTGAAAGCGTATATGCACAACGGCTATCTGAGGAGTCTGAAGGAGGTTGTGCATTTTTACAACACGCGGGACGTTTACAAGGCCGGAACGGGAGGCTGCCTTCCGGATAAGGAGAAGAAAACATGCTGGCCCCCCAGAGGTTGCGAGCAACATGAACGAGACGTTCGGAAATCTTGGCTTGAACGATCATGAAGAAGATCTGATCGTTCTGTTCATCCAGACGCTGACGGACGGCTATACCCAACCATATACCGATGCCAAGAGCTACTCGGGAAAATGAGGTTTGGTCACGACGAAACCCGTTGCCCTGCGCAAGTCACAGCCTTCATACGAACGGGCAATTAAGAGATAGCGCTGTTGTTATAGCCGGCTTTTCGTGCTCTAAAGGCTTGTTTGCTCGCGTTAGCGGGTTTTGCTCGACGAGAAAAGAGGCTGAGGAATGAAATACCGGAAGATGGGGAACACCGGGCTCATTGTCAGTGAGGTGGCGCTGGGCACGATGCAGTTCGGCGGCAAGATGAACATGGGTAACCTCGGCCAGGAGGAAACGACCCAGATGGTGAAGTTGGCCTTGGACAGGGGCATCAATTTCATTGATACTGCGGACGTGTACAGCCTGGGGGAGAGCGAAACACTTCTGGGCAACGCCTTGAGGGGAGTGCGCAGTGAGATCGTTCTGGCCACCAAGGTTCGGCTGCCGATGGGCGGCAACTTCAATCACAGCGGCGCCACCCGGGTCAACATCATGCGCGAAATCGAGAGCAGTCTGCGGCGGCTCCAAACCGATTACATCGACCTGTACCAAGTGCACGGCTGGGACAGCAATACGCCGCTCGAAGAAACATTGCGGACTCTCAATGACCTGATCCGGCAAGGCAAAGTACGGTACATCGGCCTCTCGAACCTGATGTCCTGGCAAGCCGCAACGGCGATTATGCTGCAGGAGCGCTTGGGCTTGGAGAAGTACGTGACTGCGCAAATGTACTATAGCCTGGTCGGGCGAGGCATCGAGCATGAGTTCCTGTCCTTCGCCGAGTATTACAAGATCGGGATCCTCGTCTGGAGCCCACTGGCCGGTGGGTTCCTCTCGGGGAAATATACCCGTACCAACCCCGCTCCAGCCGGAAGCCGCTTTGCAGATGCCGGTCAGTTTGTTCCCTTTGAGAAAGAGATGGGATACCGCGTTGTTGATGCCCTCAAGCAGGTATCGGCGCGGTATGGCGAAAGCCCCGCGAGCGTGGCCTTGGCATGGACCCTCCGCCGCCCGACCGTCAGCAGCGTGATTATCGCGGCAAGGACGCCCGAGCATCTCGAACAGAATATCCGCGGAGTCGATCTCGATCTCTCCGAAGAAGACGTGCGGCTACCGGCGTGCCCTATCCCAAGTGGATGGTGCTGCAACTCGACACGGCGGAAGATCCCCGTCCTCGTGTCCTGCATCCCGAGCGCTACGGTAAAGGAGTTCCTTGGAAGGACCTGTGAAAACAAGTGGTCCGGCTGAGTTGCCCTGCCGCTAGCCGTGTACGCATGAATCCAAGAGTCAGTACCACATATGATCACTCCACCTTGCCCCCCGTCTGATAAACAGGGAATAAAAGAGACGGTTTTGGGGCAGTCGTTGGACTTACGGTTCAGAAGTATTCCAATAACAGGGCCGTATCAGGCCGTAGAACAGAGCGGGATCACCGGACTTGTACGGGAAGGTGGGCCGTACCGATCAAAGCGTGCGGTGGGAATAGCGGGAATGCCTGCTGTTCCGGCTATTCCCCAGATATACCCAAACGATTTCGCTGGGCCGCACGGTTTTCCCGCATGGGTACGCTACTGCCACTTCTTCAATTTTCTTTTTGTGGCGATCCTGATTCGCAGCGGGCTTTCGATCCTGATGGACCACCCTCGTCTCTATTTCAATGACGGCTGCACACCGGGGAGCGAATGGATTCGGTTTACGCCCTTGAAGGTTCCACGCGACCGCATCTGGACCGCGAAAGATGATGCGCGTTAGATCTCGCCTCTCGTTGGCACGCCGGGCTACCGCCACACCATTGGCCTGGCCCGAGTGTGGCATTTCATCGACGTGTACGGCTTTATTGCCACGGGCATCGTTTTTATCGCCATGCTCTTCACCACGGAACAGTGGAAACGCATTGTGCCTAGTTCTCCGCTGGTTCTCCTGCAAGCATGGAACACCTTCGTGCACTATTGACGGGCGTTGGGTAGATATCCTGTGATTGATCGTTCACCGTTTGGGTGGCTCCTGAGAATCGGCTCGCGAAGCTCTGAACTTCGCGGACCTACTGTTTTAGCGCAGAATTCTCAGGGGTCCCAAATGGTGTCGCGCCCTCAACCAGCCGGCACCGAGTTCGTCGGCGTGCATAGTTCAGGTAGCAGCCTCTATCCTGAACGCTCGGATATCATCGAGGGTCGCATCGAACGCGGGTTTCCGTTTTACAAATTCCTGGTAATCGAGCACAGCGTTCCTGTAGGTCACTAGCAGTTCTTGCCGGATCGCGCAGTTTTCGCCGGGGACTTTCCTGCATGACATACCGATTCTGCGCGACAGATTTCATGCGCCTGCGGTCTTCGCTCGCTCCATCGCCCACTGAAGGCGCTGGACAGCATCGCGCACCTCTTGGGCGCGTATCGCTCTATGGTCTTCCGATCCATACGAGTTCGCCATGAGTTTCGCAATTCCTTCGGCCCTTTCGGTTTTCCGCGCCGAAATAGTGGACCCTCTATGGCCGGATTTGGGTGACCCCCGAGGGATCAGCGCGGATAGCCCGATCAAAAAGCTAACAAACACCCCATGAACCGCGAGCGGCTCCACAGAGCGTCGGAGCCAGGGTCTTGCGGTTCATGGGGTATTTGTTGAGGTTCTTGCGATTGAGTACGAGGCTGCGGTCGCATACAGGAACGCGTGGGCGCGGATGGGGGAATCGGGGATGCCCGGCTAGCCGCGAGGGCGGATGCCGTGCATCACTAGGTCCTTGAAAATCCCCAGGACCCGCATGTACTCTGCCTTCGTTGTGTCGTTCTTGTGTTCGTCACATTCCTCTCTGACGGTGTAGGCAGCCATGGCGCAGGGAGCGGGTGCGGTCGGGATAGGATACTTCGTTGTATAGGCAGAACAGGGTATCCCGCGAGGAAGATTCAATAAGGAAGCCCCGGCGCCAAAGCGCGCCGTGGCGTCTTCGCGTTTTTGACTCCGAGGACAGGCTCGGAAGCTGATCCCAGTATTCTGTTTTTGAAGACAAGAACCCCGCCGGAACCGATGCTGGAACCGGCGGGGTAGGACTGAGGAACAGGTCTGGGCTACAGATCCGTCGCCAGCCTCGGGCCCCGACTCCCCGCGGGGCAGGGTTTGCGCCGGCGCGACCCGGCGCAAAGTCGCGAGAATCAGAACGGCAGTCGATACTGGCCGTCGGCCTGCACGATGGAGCCTTGCCGGCAAGCCTCGGCGATGGCCAGTTGCGCGGTGCGCCGGGAACAATCGGCGAGATCCATGACCTGCTCGCGCAGTTGGTTATAACGCGCCTGCTTGGCCGAGACCGGCCAGCGCCTTGGTCACATGCTCCTGTTCGACCTTCTTGCGCGCGGCGGCAGCCTTGGAGGGCGCCAGACCAGCGGCGGAAAAGCACAACGTCTGCGGGTCCAGTTGGAGCAGCCGGGGCTCCGGCGGAGCGGCGTAGCGAAACTGGAAGCGCAACTCGACGGTGGCGGACAGATGGGCCGAAGGGCGCGTGAGCAGCAGATAGGAGTCGCCGACCGCGTGCAGCGCCGAGGAACCG
Organism: uncultured Solibacteraceae bacterium; assembly: GCA_963792055.1. Classification (GTDB taxonomy): domain Bacteria; phylum Acidobacteriota; class Terriglobia; order Bryobacterales; family Bryobacteraceae; genus Solibacter. The sequence continues at coordinate 303,058 of CAWBUV010000018.1, forward strand.
CGGAAGGCGCTGCCGATCTCTTCGCGGCCGATCGATTTGCGGACGTGATGCACCACGATGAGCGCCGCCTTGGACGCATCGCGCAGCCGCAACAGGCTCTGGCACAGCGCCGCCATGGAGCGCGTATCGTTCTCATCCTGGTCGTGAGTGGAGTACAAAGGGTCGAGCACGATCACCTCGGCGGCGGCCTGCCGGGCGGCGTTGAGGAAGTGATTCAGTCCCTGCGGCGCGCTGAGGAGATTGCCGCCGGCACGCGTGTCCACCAGCAGGTTTTGGTCGGCGGCGGCTCCCACGGATCGGCGCATCGACGCCAGACGCGCAACAAACTGCGGCGTGGGCAGTTCGAACTGGCAGACCAGAACCCGGCGCGCGGCGGGTATGTGGAAGCCGGCGCGGTCTTTGCCCGCGGCCAGCGCCAGCGCCAGATTGGCCACCAACAGGCTCTTGCCCACCTTGGGCTCGCCGCCCACGAAGAGGATGCCGGCAGGCGGCAATAGTCCCGGCTCGATCCAGCCAGGCGGCGGCGCGGCCGGTTGCTCGGTGAGCAACTGCGCCAGCGATAACACGGCCGGTTTCGGCGGAGCCTTGGCGGCGGCCTCTTTCACAGCATCGCCTCCGCCGTCGCATCGAGTAAGATGGCTTCATTCACGGTCTGCGACTTACTCGCCGCGGCCAGCCGCAGAGCCGTCATGGCGAGTTTGTTGACTTTGCGCAGCCCTTAGAGCCGCAAAATTCCTCCTGGTCGCCTGCTGCTCCCAGGAGGTCTCGGGCCAGCGAGCCTCCCAACCGAAATCACCGGCGGGAAAGCCGGGGCGGCCCATGCAGACGAGGCATCGATCCCGTATTTCGGCGGGCTCACACGGGTGACGTCGGCTGCTCGTATCCGGAGAGTCCTTCGCTGCTGTGGGCCGGATCGTATTGCGGATTGGGCGCCGGCATCGCCGCGTCAACGGAACGCCGCCAGTCCAAGAGCATTTCATGCAACTTCTTTGCCCGGGCTGCTTCCCGGCGCACCAGATTTCGCTGCTCGCCCACATCATCCGCAAGATGGAACAGCTCCAGCCGGCCGTCTTCGTAAAATTCGATGAGTTTCCAATCCCCGAGGCGGATTGCGCCCGCCGGCGGGCCACCCTGGTCGCTGTAGTGCGGATAGTGCCAGAACAACGGACGCTCCTCGACCTTGTCTCCGCGCAGCAGTGGTAACAGGGATCTGCCGTCCACGGTTCCCGCCGGCACGCCGGCAGCCTCGCAGAGAGTCGGGAAGAAATCGACGCTCGAAACCGGCGTGTCGATGACCGTTCCAGGGCGAGCGACACCGGGCCAGCGGATCATCAATGGCTCGCGGATCCCACCCTCGTAGAGGTGCCCCTTGCCCGCCCGCAGCGGGCTGTTGTTAGTGACTGGCTTGGCCTGCTTCCCCTGAAACCGGACCCCGCCATTGTCGGAGAAGAAGATGACGATGGTGTTGCCGGCCTGGCCGGAATCGTCGAGCGCTTTCATGAGCTGGCCCATGGAATCGTCCGCGCTCTCGACCATCGCGCAATAGATGGGATTCACGTCGCCCGTATCGCGTGCGCGATATTTCGCGATCACCTCTTCGCGGGCCTGCAACGGCATATGGACGGTAAAGTGGGACTGGTAAAGGAAGAATGGTTTCGTCTTGTCGGCGGTGACGAAGCGGGCGCCCTCGTAGGTTAACCGCTGGGTGAGAGATTCGCCGGGCTCCAGCTTGAGTCCGGGGAGTTGAAGCGGGCCAAAATACGTGGGAGGGGAGCCCGCTGCATTGCCTGCGATATTGGTACCGAAACCCCGGTCTGTGGGTAGATGGCCTTCACCACCCATGTGCCATTTGCCGATGGCCGCGGTGCGGTAGCCCCGCGGCGCAAGCGCTTCGGCGAGGGTCTTGTTCTCCATCGGCAGAAACTGATTGAACTTCGGCACCAGCAGCTTCGAGGTAGGAAACTGCTTGCGTCCGGCGATCCAGTCCGTCAGGTGGAGGCGTGCCGGGTACTGGCCGGTCATGATGCTGGCGCGAGTGGGCGAGCACACTGGGCACGCCGCGTAAGCGTTGGTGAAGCGGACGCTTTGTTGTGCGAATCGATTGAGGTTCGGAGTCTCGATGAACCGGTTGCCGTATGGACCGAGATCGTGCCAGCCCAAGTCGTCGGTCAGCACAAACAGGATGTTCCAGCGTGTCGTTGCCGCGCCGGCGAGCCGCGGCAGGGTGCTGGCGGCAGAGCTGGCAGTCAGGGTCTGAAGGAAGGTTCTTCTATTCATGGGATCGTCCTTAAGCGGGAGCGCTTGGCCGAGACCGGTCAGGTAGCTATCGCAGCTTTCACAGAAGACTTCTTTCCGGGGCATACGCCTATATTTTCACGCGACGGAGTCTACGCTGTCATTGTTTTCGAGCGTTCCATCGCCCACTGAAGGCGCTGAATCGCATCGCAGACCTCTTTGCGCCCGGACCGCTCTGCGGTCTTCCGATCCGTACGCTGGTAACAGCAGTTTCGTGATTTCTTGAGCCCGGTCCGATAGCTGCGCGATGTCTTCATCGGCCTGCAGCAGCTGCCGGATTGTGAGGGGATGATTGGCATCTGACATGTGAGGAATCGTACCATAATCAAAACGGCCATTCTCGCGCGAAAATGCTATGCCTGTTAGCAGGCCAACACGTCCGAAAACTGAGCCACTCCTTGACCGGGTGAAGCACGGCCAGGCAATTGGAACAGGACGCGCAGGAGCGCAGCCAGCAGGATAAAGAGAAAACAAGAGATCTTCGCTGTGGCATCTACGCAGCGCTCCTACGCTAAAGCCATAGATAAGCGAATAGGCCGATCCTAATTTCAACTCGCAGGCTCCTTGACTGTTCGAGTGCGCAGGCTTCTGTCATCCCGGCAGGATAGCCATTCTGGCGAAAGAATCAACGAAGAGTTGTATGCCCGGTTCGCAGGCTATTTCTTCGCAGCCGCCTTCTTTGCCGCCCAGCGCTTTTTCAGGGCTGGCGCGCCTGCTGGTTCAGTTCCTCCCAACTGGCGAACGTACGCCCCGCCAGAAAGTTGTTTTCGATGAAGGAGAACGGGCGCTCCACGCGCGCCCGGCTGCCGGTGGGGATGCCGCTGTACGCGATGCGGCGATGCGGTTGTTGCGCCAACTGGGAGCCGCCCAGTGAAAGCAAAAGGGCCGGCCCGTGTTATCCACAAGCCGGCCCTTGTTATTTAGACCAGGCTTCGATCAGAACGTCAGACGGCCCGAAAGCTGAATCTGCCGGGGCGTCCAGTACGACGTCTGCAGCGACTGGATTCCGTCGGTCGTGTTCGGATTGACTAGACCCTGAATGTTGAACGCGTTGAAAGCGTCAACGTTGAACCGCAGTTTGATGCGCTCCGTGAACCGGAATTCCTTGTAGAGCGAGATGTCAGCCTGGAAATTCTTCGGGCCCTGGAGAACGGTCGAGTTATAAGGGAAAACGCCACTGGGGCCAGGCGAGTAGGCCGTGGTCACCTGCTGGCCGTTCGCCAAAGTGACCAATACGTTGTTGTTGCCGAAGTTCGTCGTGCCGGGCGTGTTGTTGATGGGAGCCAGGTACGGCTGGTAGTCCGAAGGAACTCCCTGCACCCCGCGAGAAGCCGCGTTGATCACCGTCGGCGCCAAGTAACCGTTGAACCACATGTACGCCGGACGGCAGACTCCCGAGCGGCAATCCGTCACCGGGACGCTGTTCTTGTACAACTTGATGGGGTTGGAGGCGCCAAAGTTGCCGGTGGCCACTTGGAAGGACTGCGACACCACCGTGCCGACGAATGCGAGCTGGTAGCCGCCAACCAGCGCGTCGAGCAGACGGTTGGTGCCCCTTAGGAAATGCCGGCCCTTACCGACCGGCACATCCACGACACCGTTGAAGGAGACGCGGTGCTTCGGAATCGCCGTGTCCGGGCGATAGTTCTGCCAGCGGTTGAATTCACGGCTGGGCTCAAGCGGTGTACCCACATCCATGCCTTGGGGAATCGCGCCGGGCGCAAAGAGCGCGGCCGGATAGAGCACGTTGTCGCGGAAGGTGTTGCCGCCCACGCGGAACGCCTTTGAGTAGACATAGAATACCTGGTAACCGAATCCGTGCCGGCTGGGTCGCTGATAGTTAAACTGGAGCGAGCTGTCATTGGAGAAGCCGAGCTTGGTGGACTGAGTGATACCACCCCAGGTTTTGTTGTCATAGGGCCGGGTCGCGACGCCGGCGAACGTTCCGGTGGGCGGCGTGGTCCCTGTCTTCACCTGCCACGTGTACGTCGAGGGGGCGTCGTTGATCTGGTAATTCTGGTCGAGATTCTCGCCGTGCGTGAACACGTACGACGCGCGGAACACCGAACCATCCTTGAAAGGCTGCTCGATCGTGAAGTTCGCTTCCCTCACTTTGGCGGGCGGGTAATCGGCGCTGGCCACTGTGCCCGGCCCGATGCCGGGCAGAAGGGCAGTGGTCGAATTTGTATCGACGACGTTTGCCGAATTTACGCCCGTGATTACCGTCAGAGGGCCGCGCAGCAGGGGGTTCGGCAGACCATCTGGCGACTGTGCAGCCGAAGTGTAGCTCTGCGAATAACCTGCCGTAAACGGATAACTTGCGGTGAGGTAGCGGATCGAGTTCCGGACAGGTACGGGATAGATATACTCGCCGTAACCGCCGCGAATAACCGTTCCGCGCCAGCCGAACGACGGTTTATACGCGAAGCCGATACGAGGGAGGAAGTTCGCATTGCTGCCGGCGATGCCGCGCGAAGGCAAACCACCGTCCTGCATGCTTTCGAACTTCACGCCGAGATTCTTGAGATTCGTGATGAGGGCATTGCTGGTGAGCCCGTTCTTCACGTAGTAATCGAGCGATTGGGGAAGCGCCAGGGCATCGTTCTTAATATCGAAGGCGACCATGTAATCGTTGGAGGCACGCGGAGCATTATGTGCTTCCCAACGAAGTCCAAGGTTCAGAGTCAGGGACTGGTTCACGCGCCAGTTGTCCTGGAAATAGGAGTCGTACTCGCGCAGAGAACAGATATTGAAGGGAGCATTCCGCCGCTGGCTGTAGCTCGCAGCCGCACCCAGGAAAAAGTCCGCGTTCTGATTTCCCGTATTCGGCTTGGCACCGTAGTTGGCTCCGGTGGCCGGATCGTAAACGCCCGTGGCCTGGCTACTGTACGTAACCTCGTCCACCGAGCGGTCCGACAAGTAGGCGAAATGCTCGTGCCGGAAACGGAAACCAAATGCGAACTGGTGTTTGCCCCAAATCTTGTTCAGGTTCTCGTCAAGCGTCGACAGCCGCTGGCTCATGCCGTAGTACCACTGGGAACCGCCGTAGGGCATGAAGAGGTTCGCACCGATCGCAGGAAACCCAGGATTTCCGAGGTTGTTCGGCAGACCGAACTGCTTTTCGAAGTTACCCAACGACACCTCGTTGCCAACCACGTACATGCGCTGCCACTGCATGCTATAAACGGTTTCTGAGTACAAGGTGGGCGAGAGCGTCTTAGAGTAACCGATCGCTCCGCTGATGGTCTGAACGGGAATTCGTTGGTAGCCGGTCGACCCTTCCTTCAGTTCGGGGGTCTCAATATTCGCCGGCGAATTCGACGGGTAGTTCCGCAGCGCCTGCTGATCTTGCCGGATATCGGTGAACCGGAAATAGACGCGATTATTTTCATTGAAGAGGTGGTCGAGACGTGTGGTATAGTTCGGAACCGTCTGGGTGGTCGGGTTCTTACCGGTCAAATTGAAGTTGACCATCGGATTGTCGGCGGACGTCGGCAGCGGCGTGGCGGCGAGGAGCGTTTTGGCCAGCGGGCTGATGCGCGAGATGGGAATCCGATTGTTGGCGAACGGGAGGCGGGCATAATTGTTTGCCGCGCTCTGCGTCGAGTCCGGATCGTATAGTTGCTGCAGGATGCCTGCGCTGTTGATCAGTCCGCTGAAGTCGCCGCCTCGCATCGCCACGGTCGGCACGTACATCAGTTGCTGGCTTTCCCGTCGCAGCGAAAAGCGCTCATATGCGAAGAAGAAGAACGTCCGGTTCTTGCCGTCATACAGTTTCGGGATCGAGATCGGTCCGCCGACCGAACCGCCGAATTCGTTGCGGATGAGCTTCGGAGCCACCAGGTTCGCGGGATCCTGTCGCGCTTTGGCGATACCGAAATAATTGTTGCGCGCCGTTTCAAAAACCGAGCCGTGGAACTGGTTGCTTCCGGACTTCGTCGTCAAAATGACCGTAGCCGGCGTAGAGAATTGGGCGTTGGAATTCAGCGTCTCGAAGCGCGCTTCCTGCACCGCGTCGGGATCGGGCAGCGTGGCTTGCGCCGTATTCGCTTCGCCGCCGAAGTTGCGGTTCGTCATCGGCGCACCATCCTGCGAATACTCCATCGCTTCGCCCATCAGTCCGTTGGCGCGGGTGCCGCCCGCTTCCAGCCCCGGGACCGTGTTCTGCGCCAGACCGAGCACGTTCCGGCCGTTCTGGGGAAGCTGTTCGATGCGGGCAGCGTCGAGTTGGGTATTCACTGTGCCGCTGTCATAGGTGGCCAACTGAATCGTTTCCCCGCTCACCGTGACCTTCTCGGTCATTTCACCCACGGTCAACTGGCCATTGAAGACCAGCACCTGGCTGTTTTGCAACGTGACGGTGCTCTCCGACTTTTTCATGCCGGGCGCACTGAACGTTACCGTGTATGTGCCCGCGAACAGGCCCTTGAGCGCGTAGAAGCCCGCGCCGTTGGACGTTGTTTCGATCGCCACACCCGTCGCCTGGTTCAGAGCCCGAACGGCGGCGCCCGAAATCGCGGCGGACGTTGCATCTTCAACCGTCCCCTGGATGGAGCCGGCGCCGCTCTGCGCCAGCAAGTGGGCCGGCGGGCATAGCACGGCAAGCAGCGCGGCCCGAGCCACAGCAAACTTCAAACGTTGAATCATCGTAAACACCTCATCACCCTGAGATCGCACACCCCAGACGCGGGAGAGCAACGCTCCAACTATTCGCTCTCGTAATCTGAAGGCTTGAATTGAGTTCCCCGTCCCAAAAAGCGCAACAATTGGCAGGATTATATATCGGAAGCCCTGTCCACGGCAAGCGCGATTTGCGTTGACAGCGCGATTTGCGTTGACAGCGCGATTTGCGTCGGGGTGCGATTTGCACGATGCCGCCGGTGTCGGCGCCCCAGAAGATCTGGCGCCTGGGACGGCCTCAGTCCCGCGAGCCGTGCGTGCCTGCGATTTGATGATTCCGAGTGCAGCGTCGGCCATACGAAGTGATCCAGTTTGACGGTTTTGTCGAATTGCCAAACTGGAGGTCAGCGGCTAACTCCCGAGATACGGCCTTCGGGGAAATGAGTATCGGATCCGTACGGCTTTCGAAAGCCCCAAGAAGTACGGTGGGTTCTCCCGGGAAGCGATTTCTGGCCCGTGTGGGCGTCCCACTTTCCGAAATGCCGGTTTATCTGCCCCTATCGGATTTGCGACGAGGCCGAAACGTCGGTAAACGCCGCGCGACCACAGAGGATCCAACGCTGCGGGGTCCACTTTCCGGCAACGGGGACTGTGACCGCCATATTTCGGGGCGCTATCGAGATGACTTAGGACGCCTGGTTCACGTGCTGGGTAGGGCTGGTGCGGCGTGGTTTGCCATCGCGGCTTCCCGAGCACTGGGCCACTACAAAGTCAGGAGGAATGCAGAGAGCGCCTTTTTGTCTTCGGCGCTGAGTCTCAGACCAAACTCATGGCCCTTCACAGCACGGTTGGGCGTCGGCCCTCTGAATCCGGTCGGAATATAGTCGTCTCTCAGACGGCCTTCGTCAAACCAGTCTTCAATGGTGGCCACCGAGCCGTCATGCGTGAACGGACCCCGATACCACACGCCCTGGAGGGACGGTATCTTGTAATAGCCCGTGCCCCGCCTGGTGTTCATCGCAAGATAGGGGTCGGTCCCGACGACTACCGGCAAAATGTCATAACGCCTCCGGTGCTCCTCTGGAACCTGAAATCCTCGAACCGGGGTGAGCTTATTGTTCGTATAAAATGGCGGAGTATGACAGTTAGCGCATCCTTCGTTTCGAAAGACCTCCTCACCTCGCCGGCTAAGCGCGCTCGGCTGGTTTGGATTTGATGGCGGCTTCAGCGAATACACATACATCGCGAGGGCAAAGAGCTGGGTATCGCTGTACCGCACAAGGCTCTTCGGATCCGGCAGGGTCTTCAAATCACTCCCACCTGGCACGAACCCCGCATAGTTGCCCGATCGTCTTCGTCTGTTGACATGTGGGAGCCCTATTTGAAGGTGAATGGCGAGGAGCCAATAATGCGGAGGAAATGGCCGGACACCTGTTTTTGCTGGCGTCCGGCCGTGCTTGCCTCGTGATAATTAGACGGCTCTTCAGAGCGAGTCGAGCCACGCCATCAGCTCCACCTCGCGTTTCCAGCGTGGAGGCTTGGAGGATCTGGAAGCCCCGTCCACTTTTTCCAGAGCCTTGCGTTTGGCTTCAACATTGGCTCGCGCATAGATATTGGTCGTGTCAAGGCTTGCATGTCCAAGGCAGCTACGAATCACTGTCACGTCCACCTCTGCCGTGACAAGACTCACGGCCGTGGCGTGCCTGAACCTGTGTGGGGATACTCGCTTGCTGACCAGGGAGGGTACCTTCTTGCCCGCCGCGGCGGCATATCGTTTCAGCTTGAAGCGGACCCCGGAGGCTTTGAGAGGATTTCCATACCGGTTCACGAAGATGGGTTCATCTTCCCGCCGAGGCTTTCTTTTCAAGAGAGCCTTCAGCAGTTCAACAGTCTCGGGCCAAAGAGGGCAGATTCGCTCTTTTCTACCTTTACCGAACAGGCGAACCTGAAAGGGCGATTCCAAACGAAGGGCCTGGACAGAGAGATCCAACGCCTCTTGAATACGTGCACCGGTGTTATATAGGAACGCCAATAAAACGTGATCGCGCTGGCCTTCGAGCTTCAAGCGGTTCGGTTGTGCGAGAATCGCGCTGATCTCGTCCTCGTCGAGATCGCGGACCTCCACTACCGATGCTTGTTTGGTGGGTATGCGCAGGACCGCGGCGCATTGTGCAGCCGCCAACGGTTCACGGTCGGCGACGAATCTATAGAAGCTGTGCAGCGCCGACAAGCGGCAGTTCCGTGTTCCGATCGAGGACTTGCGAATCTGTTCGATGTCTTTCAAAAACGCGAGCACCTCGACTGCCGTGAGATCGTCCATGCCGAGCCTGGCAACCGACTTCGTTTTCTGTGCGGCAACGAAGCGCAGAAACAGCCGCCAACTGTCCCGATAGGACAACACGGTGTGATGGGAAACATTGCGTTGTTGCACCAACCAGTCGTGGAAGAAGGCGTGTAGCAGTAGAGGAAACTGATTTGCCTTCAAGCGTTTCCTCCTTCTGCCAGAGGCTGCAGGAGTCGGGAGCCCCGCACGCGAAATCGCTCGTTGGCTTGCTGAAGCAGATTCTGGGTAACTGTGAGGTACACCAGCGTCGAGTTGATATCTTTGTGCCCGAGATAGGTGGCAAGGTACGGGAGGCGCGACTGAGGATTGATGCCCTCGCGGTACCAGGCGAGCATGCGGCCTGCGACGAAGGCATGACGAAGATCGTGTACACGCGGACCCACGCGTCCCGGATCAGGTTTGAGCGCGCGAGTATCGGCCGCCCGCATGTTGATGCCAGAACAGTGCGGCGTCAGGAGATATGGATGCTTCCGCGCCTTTGCGGGCAGCGAGATACGACTGAAGTGCTGCAACTGCGCTGTCGGAGAGCGGCAGGCACCGTGATTTGAAGAACTTGGTACCGCGGACCTCGATGACGCGATCGTCAATGTTGAAATCGCCAACGTTCAAACGCACGATTTCGCCGATGCGGAGGCCGGCGCAGTAGGCCAGCACCAGCATCATGTGGAGTGTTTTGGGCCGCAGGGGTGATTGGGGAGATGGAAAACTGAGCGCCGTCTCCAATAGGCCGAGTACGTCTTGTTCGCTAAAAATGTATGGCTGCCGGTACCGCTCTTTCGCTAGCCGCCAGATCCGTTTGTCCGAAGGAATCCTCTCGACTGTTGGATCGATACGAGACAGCACACTGGAAAGCAGTCTGCCCGCCTGGTGGCAGTCCAACGCATGCTGCGGGGTGGATCGTGTATTCGTCCATTCTCGAATCAACTCCGTCAGCGGATGGCCAGATAGATCCGGCCGACCCTGAAGGAAACGGTCCAGCCGAAGCAGACGCTCCGCCTGTGTGTTGTAACGGTAACCCATGACATGCATAAGGCCCACGTGCTCGCGCATCAGAGGGCCGAGAAAACTGCCGAAGCGGGGAAGCGGGCGTAGTGCTTCGAGTGCCGCTTCAGGGTTTGGATTCAACAGTGCCCGCACAACAGGTGTGGTCGTGCGTTGTCCATACTCCGCTCTCAAGTCGGCGAATGGATTGTTTGCGAGTGCGCGGTTGTTTACCCTCCAGTCCAGAAAACGGTCGACAAGACGCGCACGATCCGTGACTATGTGGAACGGCCACGCCAGGGTTCGATCCTTGAGCCACTGCCGTATTGTTGTTTGCGATACCGATTTATCCTCCGCCTGCTCGGCGACGAAGCGTTGGAATCCGTTCAGGATGCTCAGGTAAACCTGAGATGACACCGGACTGCGCAAGCGCAGCTCTCGGACGTAATTCTCGGGTGTTGACCCCTTAGACATGGATGTCGTTTTCATGCCGTCACCCCAGTCGGAATCTCCAAGGCCACTGCACGCAAATCCTCCGTCGCCAGCTTCAGATACACCAATGTTGAATCCGCTGCACGGTGGCCCAGCAGATCCCCAATATCCTTCACTGATACCGTCGCGCGAAGCATGCTTACCGCCCGTGCGTGACGAAAAGCATGGGGGCCTCGTTTGCCTGTAGTGATGACGTTGGCGGCTTCGAGCCGATGCCGGACGAGTCGGTATAGGCTTGACCCGCATCTGAAGGGTCGATACGGGGCACAGGCGCGAATGAATATTTCTCGAAAAGACGTCTTCGGCCGCGAGTCCTGCAGGTATTTCAACACGGCCTCACCGACTTCGGGCAGTAATGGCAGATAGGATATAGCGCCAGTCTTACTGTGGCGAATCCGAACGACTTCCTGGCGCCAATCCACGTCGTCCAGCCGAAGGGTCGCGATCTCTCCGGAGCGGATCCCGTACTTCGAGATCAGCATCAGGATCGCGTAATCGCGTATCCCTTTCTGCGTGCAATCTTGTCGAGTGACAGCCAAAATCTTCTCCACGTCCCCGGATCGAAGAGCAGAGGGAATGCTTTCGAACGCATAGAGCATGGGTGCGATCACGGTGGATGAAAGATCGCGGGAGGTTCGCTCCGTCGTGTACAACCACCGCAAGAAGCTGCGAATTTTGGACGTCACATCTTTGAGCGAACGCCTGCCTACCGCCGCTGCTCGATACTTCAGATAGCCGTCTACATCGAGATGGGTGAGGGACGCAAGTTCCTCTCGGGTTGCTCGTTCCCCAAGCCAATCGAGAAGACGCCTGGCCTCGCAACAGCGATGAGACACCGTTCCCGGAGCGAGGCCGCGCTGGCCGGCCATCCATTGGGCGTACTCTGCGCGCATCTCGCTTTGCAAAATCTCGACAGGCGTGACGGCTCTCGGTGCTGGTGGCCACTGGCCCTGCGCCAGGCGCAAGAGCATGTGGATGCCATTGGTGTGGAGACACTGCCAACCTTTGTAATCTGTCGGATGGCCATGGCGGCGGCGATACATCCGTCGTGCTTGTTGCAGATACTCCCCGACGCTTGCAGGTTGCGCCGTGCTGACGTCAACCTTCTGCTTATCGAGACAACGCAGGAAATGCTGCGCCACTGCGATACACTGACGCGAGGTTCTAGCAGCGTACCGTTCTTCAATCAAGTGATCCCTCAATTTTGAAAGCCACATTTCGTGGCTGAAATGCCGATCTGACATGTGCACCTCCAGGTGACTGCCCAGAGTTGCACGGTCTAAATTATGGTGAGCACATTGGGTCGCTAAACCCCTTCTTGTTGCCCAACCGCGTTTTCCTCCGCATTATTGGCTCCTCGCCATTCACCTTCAAATGGCGAGCTCACCATTTGAAAGTCATCCGCGAAAAGTGCTCCGAGGCTCTCCATATCCTCGATCGTTTCCATATCGTGGCGAAGATGAACAAGGCTCTCGATGAGATCCGCGCCGGAGAATCGCGCCGCATGGCCATGGAAGGCCGGACGCCCGTTCTGAAGAAGTCACGCTGGCTACTGCTCAAACGCGAAGAGAATCTGAAGACCGAACAGCGCTTCCGGCTGCGCGACCTCCTCCGCTACAACCTGAGGACCGTCCGTGCCTACCTTCTTAAGGAAGCCTTTCAGCAACTCTGGGACTACAATTCCGCCACCTGGGCTGGGAAGTTCCTCGACGAATGGTGCCGTCAGGTGATGCGCTCCCGCATCGAGCCGATGAAGAAAATCGCTCGCTCGCTGCGCGAACACCGCGAACTAATCCTGAACTAGTTCCGGGCTCAAAAGCTGCTTTCCAGCGGCGTCGTCGAGGGTCTGAACAACAAAGCCAAAGTCACCATGAGAAAATCCTACGGGTTCCGCACCTTCCGCTGCCTCGAACTCGCGCTCTATCACTCACTTGGCAAACTGCCCGAGCCCAAATCAACCCACGAGTTTTTCTGACGAACCTACTTTATAGGCGTGCCGATTCCGATCATCCTCCTGATCGCACTTTTCACGCACCATGCGTAGTGCCAGGTTTCTCACTAGCATTATTGATGAATTCCGGTCGAAATAGTAAAAGAAGCCGTCTTGCGTGCCGACGAGCACGTCGAGTTTGCCGTCGCCGTTCCAGTCGACGACGTAAGGCGTCGGATTGTGGCCGTTCATCTTGGTTTTCAGTAGGTTCCCCCGCAGTTGCATCACGGGCTTCTGTTGCGTGCCGATGTTCTCGTACCAGACTGGCCCGTTGGGGCCGTCGCTTACCAGGTCGAGATCGCCATCGCCATCCCAATCGACCAAATTGAGTTTGCGGCGGCCGCTCGCGCCCGCGCGGCCTGCCGAGAGGTTGAGGAACCTGCCGGTCTGGTCGACGAAGATGCGTTCGGGAGGGAGCAGAACGAGCGAGCCGTTTCTTCGCTGCCGGCGGAAGAGGCAGACATAGCCGCGATAATCCAGCATGACGAGGTCGGGCAGGCCGTCGCGATCCCAATCGACGACCGCCGGCGTCGTGCGCCATTGGGTCACGAGTTGTTTGCCCTTGGGCTGCCACCAGACCCAGTCGGGCTTGGGCGGAGTGCCGTTCCATTCTACTTCGATGGGCTGCGCCGCCGCCAGCTCTACCGTGTGATGACCGTCCCCTTCGAAATTTCGCTCGAGTTTTGGACAGAAATTCGTCGTCGTGATCAGCTGTCAACGCATTCTTTATCAAATATTTAAATGGCGTGCCGGCGATGTTCCGAAAACCCTCTTGCCGACCTCATTAAGTGCAAGTACGGACAGGTGCGTGTGCTGCGACGTGCCCTACGACGGGTTTGCTCGGTATCCGTTCTGCGATCGATGTTTTTGGGGCCGGTGTCGACGCTGTGCGAGCCGAGTTCGGGAGTCGATCTTAAGCCCGTTCCATCTCATCGGGCGCCCGCGTGGTCCGCAGATGGCGTGCGGCTGGGGTTGCGGCGCCTGTCTCACCATTGAAGCCGCCGTAGCGGTTCGGCACGTTCGGTCCGCGCCGGCGTCGAGCAGTCGCATGGAACACTGTTCTTAAGCCTGATGGTTTAGGGACTGGATAACCTGACCTTCGCACCGGGTGATGAAGGACGGGCCGCATGTGGATTCAACGCATGTCTGGGACGCTGAGTGGATTTTCGGTGCCTTCCGCAAAGCATGTGTGCCCAGCGCTCCAAGGACTGCAGGCGCGTCCTGAAGCGGCAGCGCAGAACGGCCAATGGCTTCGATCGATCGTCCAGGGCTACTTCAACTACCACGCAGTACCGGGTAACATCGACAGCCTGTCCGCATTTCGCTATCGAGTGATCAGGCTCTGGCGGACCACGATGATTCATCGGGGTGGCAAGCGGCGCCTCACGTGGGCGCGGATGCAAAAGCTCGCTGATCGATGGATTCCGCAGCCGCGTGTTCTCCATCCATATCCCCGAGTTCGCTTTGACGCCATACATCCAAGATAGGAGCCTGATGCGGTAATGCCGCACGTGGGGATCTGTGCGGGGGGTGCTGGGTGACCGGCATCCCTACCGCGACGGTGGCCGATCTCGATGACGACTATATCGCCAACATGGAAGATGTGTTGGAGGTGTACGAACGGCCTTATGACCCGCAGCAACCCGTGATCTGTTTGGATGAGAAGCCAGTCACGCTGCATGCCGACGTGCGGCCCGTCTCCCCAGCGTCGCCGGGACGGGAGGCAGGGCGGGATAACGAATATGAGCGTTGCGGGACTGCAATGTCTTCTGCGCCGTGGAACCCAAGGCGGGCCGACATTTCACCTTCGTCACACCGGATCGTTCGGGCTTTGAGTTTGCTCAGGTTGCGGTCGCCTTGGCGATGGAATACCCAGCAGCGAAAACGATCCACTTGGTAATCGACAACCTCAACATTCATTGTCGGAAAACGCTGGCTGATGTGTTCGGGCCGGAGATGGTTGAAGAGGTGTGGAAACGCTTCACCGTGCACTACACGCCCACTCACGGTAGTTGGCTCAATCAGGCGGAGATTGAAATCGGAATCTTCTCGCGGCAATGTCTCGGTAGGCGACGCATCCCCAGTCTCAAAGTTCTGCGCAGGAGGCAAAAGCTTGGAACCGACGCATGAACCGCGACCGCATCAAGATCAACTGGAAGTTCGACCGTAGTCCGGAGACCCGAATCGCTGTGACCGGCGCAGAAGGGGCGGCTTGGTTGCTTGGTACGAGATCCACCTTAGAAGTCAGCGTCGCGGTCGGGGATGCGCATGATCAACGCCACAATTGGTAAAGGGTATCGGGATTCCCAAGAACGTACAATCCCGGTAACTCACGGTGTCGACATACGAATCATCAGTGGTAATGTCCCACATATACGTTGACACCCAAAATGGGAGTCCATAAGTCATGAAGTCATGGGAATGCGGGTGCGTGCCGTCTGCAATTCCTGGAGGTATGACAGTCCAGCTAGAAAAATTGAATCCATAACCTCCGATTCCGCCATGCGGAATCGGATAAGTGTCATCGCACCTTGTGCCGGTAAATATGCCTACAATCGTATTACTCTCACCGTGGTCACAACTGGCATGTTTGAACCCAATCGCGTGTCCCATCTCATGAACAATTGCCTGGCTATAGCGGTCATTCGAATCGAAAACGGCGGGCGGTGCCGCGGCCCAGAAGGCGCCATCACCTCGATTAGATAATCCAGAAGCAGCTTTGAGTGCTGCATACTGGCGATCATGGGGTATGAGCGCAAGAATGAAATGCGCCCCAAAGCCACAGGCGATCCACGAAGCGCCGCAGGCGAAGCGACCCTGGACATCTGACAATATATCGCCATCATCCTTATTCGGATCCTCGGTGAGCGATCGCGTCGTCCCCAGTTGAGCGGTCATCGGATATAACTGGTTAACTGTCCTCCACGCCATCAGTGCGTCTGCACTCGTCGCAGTGACATCCACAGCCGAACCATCGAAGGCTCCCTTCAGCCTGACCAAAACGGGATCGATTACCACTGTCTTTACTGGCGTGAAGGCCAGATGTAGGGTAATCTCGTTATTATCACCGCACTCACCAACTATGACGCTCTGGCATTCAGGAACCGATGGCACGTTGGGAAGGGGATTGTAGTTACCACTGTTGAGAGTGACAAACACGTCAAGATTCTGCGTCGTCCAAGCAGCCGGTATGCGAAAATTCCAGCTACTATTTAGATCGGCTACCCGATTTAATGGGTCCGCAAAACTATCTGCGGCCGCTGGCACTGTCACTCCAGCCAGATTCGGGTTTGTCGCGTCCGCCATAGGTAGAAGAAGGGGCACGACACGCAGGCCCACGCGGCGCAGCAACGCAATGGGCCGGTGCGCAGCCCAAAGGAACGACAATGGACGCCCATCCCCGACAAGGCATTCGCCTACCCACGGCAGCAGGTTGAAATGTCCTGGCGGCTCAAAAAGTCGAGGGCTAGGCAACATTTCGAATCGCCAACTTTTAGTTCACGGATTTGGCCCACAACATGCTCCATAAATCATATGAAAGAAAGCGTACGCGATAAAGTTGAGGGAACTGCCCACGAGGTTAAAGGTGCAATCAAAGAGAAAGTACGGCAGACGACAAACAACCCCGATCTGCAAGTAGAAGGCAGCGACGAAAAGACCGGCGGCAAGATTCAGAACAAGGTCGGCGAGATCGAAGAGGTATTCAACAAATGAAGGCCGGCGCGATTCTGCTCATCGTAGTTGGAATTGGAATCGTTGTGTGGGGAGCCTTCGGCTTTACGACCCGAGAGAAGGTCTTGGACGTCGGCCCCATTCACGCCAGCAAGGATGAAACCCATAACGTTCCATACGGTCAAATCGCAGGTGCCGTTCTGGCATTGGGTGGGGTATTTCTTCTCGTAAAAAGCCGAGCCTGAATAGCTAAAGGGCGCGCGAGGGGGTGGCACATTCGGATACTGAACCGCATGCTCGGGTCGATGGCGGGCCGAAGATCGCCGACAGCGGCGACGCCGGAACCGGAATTGGCCCGGAATCTGGGCTATCCGCGGACCGTGCAAAGGCCGGACTGCAAGGTCGAAACCATGTGCTATTTCAACGACGCTCCCGAGAACGAGCGTTACCTTGCGGCCAGTATCCGGGATGCGGGGCACTGATACGAATGACATGAGTTCGAAACTGATCTACTTACTCCTGGCCTCCAGCTGTTTCGGGCAAGTCGTCAGCATAGAAAAGCGCGGTGCGGCCGACTGGCCGACCCGCAATCATCTCCGCCGCGCCGTCACCGTGGACGCGCCGCGCAGTGTGCCGGTGTTAATGACGGAAGAACTTCCCGCCGACTTCAATCCGGATTCGGTGCGCGTCATCGGCCCTGGCTCGGGTGAGATTGTCCGCTGCAAAGTTGAATGGAAGGTGCCGGAGGCCGGGGTCAGTTTTATCTCGCGCGGGGCGGGAACCTACTACATCTACTTCGATGTGCGTGGCGCGGGCGAAACCGAGCGCGTCACCTCACCCGCCATGGTGGGTACAGGCGATGCCATCACCTACGGCCGCGCAGGCGCTAAGGCCAAGCTCTCCGTAGGCCTGTGGGCGCATCCCGCTGTGATCGATTTCGATGGCGACGGCAACCTGGACCTGGTCGTCGCCTGCGTCAGCGGCAGCTACAACGGCATCTATCTCTTTCGCAATCTGGGCACCAACGAAAGACCGCTCTTCGACCGCGCCGAGTGGCTCGGCCAAAGGCAAGCCCGGACTGGTCGCCGCCGATTTCAACGGCGACGGCGTCATCGACCTGGTGGTGAGCGGCGGATACTACAGCGACGTGCGCAAGAACGGCCTCTCCGCCTTTGTGCCGGTCAAGCTTCCGCGCAGCTACTGGATCGGCCGCGACGACTACTGGTACCCGGTCGATTGGGACGGCGACGGCAAGATCGACGTGCTCGCCGGCGTCAGCGACTGGCGCGACTACGGCTGGGACGATGCTTTCAATGCGCAAGGGCGAATGGACGCGCGGCCCACTCCACGGCTACGTCTATTTCCATCGCAACATCGGCACCAACGCCGAACCGCTCTATGCTCGACCCCGTGCTGCTGCAGGCCGACGGCAAACCCATCGATCAGTACGGCAGTCCGGTGCCGAATCCGGTGGACTGGCTGGGCGCTGGCAAGCTGGACCTGCTCGCTTCGGACTTTCGTCGACACCATCACGCTGTTCCGCAACCGCGGCACGCGCACCGCGCCGCGGCTCGCCCCGGGGGAACTGCTGCGCGCCGGCGGCCAGCCGCTGCACATGGACCTCTGCATGATCCAGCCGCGCGTGGTGTCCTGGCATACGGACGGACGGCCGTCGCTGGTGGTCGGCGAAGAGGACGGGCGCGTGGCGTTGATCGAGAATCTGGCGCCGCGCGGCCAGGAGCCTGAATTTCGCCCCGCCGCGCTACTTCGAACAGATGGATCCTTATTTGAAAAGCGGCGTGCTCTCGCGCGCCGGTGGCCGTGGATTGGAACGGCGACGGCAAACTCGACCTGCTCGTCGGGCAACTCCGCCGGCTACATCCAGTTCTTCGAGAACACGGGTACGCAACGCCGCAGCCGGTATTCGAGGATCGCGGCTACCTGCAAGCCGGCGGCAAGGCGATCCGCCGCATGGCCGGCCCGAACGGATCCGTGCAGGGGCCCGCGGAGGAGAAATGGGGCTACACCAATATCTCCGTGGCCGACTGGGATCTCGACGGCAAGCTCGACATCCTGGTCAACGACATCACGGGCGCGGTGATGTGGTATCGCAACATCGGCACCGAGACGCGAGCCGGCGCTGGCCGCGGCGCAGCCCATCGAAGTGGAATGGACCGGCGCTCCGCCCAAGCCCGACTGGGTGTGGTGGCAGCCGCAAGGGCAAGCAACTCGTGACGCAGTGGCGCACCACGCCGGCGGTCGTCGATTGGGATCGCGACGGCCTGCCCGACCTGGTGATGCTGGATTATCGCGGCTATGTCTGCCTCTATCCGCCGGCAGCGAAGAAACGGCACGCTCGTGCTGCTGCCGCCCGGAGCGCATCTTCGTCGAGCCAGGCGGCCGGTTCCTCAACCTGGCGGCAGGGCCGCGCGGCGCCAGCGGCCGCCGCAAAATCAATTTGGTCGATTGGGATGGCGATGGCGATCTCGACCTGGTCAGCGACGGCCCCGACGGGCCGGTCTGGTACGAGAACATCGGCTCGCAGCAGAAGCCCGTGATGAAACTGCGCGGCGAACTCTACTGAAGACCAAAATGAACGGCCACAATCCGACGCCTTACGTCGTCGACTGGAACGGCGACGGCAAACTCGACCTGCTCGTCGGCACGCAAGACGGCTTCTTCTACTATTTCGACCAGAATTTCATCAATGCCAATGCACAATGACATCACCGGCGTGTGGTGCTCACAAAAAGAGGCCTGGCGGCACGCGCAACGGGAATTGGCCGAGGATTAGTCCCGGAATTGATGTTCCCAGGGCATTGAACCGGAAGAGGGGAACGAGCCACGCTTCAGAATATGAGGAATTGCGCGTAGCGTTGGACGATGCGCGGGCCAAATGCACGGAAGCGCGTCTCGCGATAGTCCGCCATACAGCAGAGCATGGCTGCTGACTCTGCCGCTCCCCTCATTTGTGCCTCTCATCTACCAACAATCTGGTATGGATTCAGAGGGCCAAGGGCGCGTATGTTTATGTATGGCAATCAGCTTTTCAGAGTGCGTTGACTGCACGCTCGAAGACGCTTGGCGGGCAAGGCTTCAGGAAGCCGAACATCGCTTTACGCATGACCAGAACGATGAGAGCAGGGTAGCGTACCTACGAGTCCTGACAATCTTTACGGACCTCGTGCTGCACGGCATCCTGCCCAGCGAGAAGCCCGGCAAGCCTGCGTAGACACCCTGGATCCCCGCATCTGCGCGGTGCGTCTGCTGCGACGTGCCCTACGACTGGTTTGCTCGGTATCCGTTCTGCGATCGATGTTTTTCGGGCCGGTGTCGACGGTGTGCGAGCCGAGTGCGGGAAGCGATCTTAAGCCCGTTCCATCTCATCGGGCGCCCGCGCGGTCCGCAGATGGCGTGCGGCTGGGGTTGCGGCGCCTGTCTCACTGAGCACCAGATGCGAACCCACTTCACGATCTGCCCGAAAAGGCCCGCGGCCATACTAACGCGTGGCCGCACGTTCCAAAATGCTGATGTCATTGCAGGTGTCCGGCAACGGCTCACCGGCGATTCCCGGCAACGGCGGAGCCGGCAAGACCACTCGGGGTCATGAGGTTGCAGCGTCGAGCCCCAAAGCCGTTTCGTCGATATGGTGCGCCTCCGTTTCGAAGCGCGCCCGGCGGGCTGGATCGCCAGCGAGCTCTGGCGGCAGGATCTTCAACGCGACATCGCGGCCCAGGCGAGCGTCGTGAGCGCGGTAGACTTCGCCCATTCCACCAGAGCCGAGCGGCGCGAGGATCTCATAGGGGACCGAGTTTGTCGCCTGCCGAAAGTGGCATACGCGTGATTCAGCCAAGTGTATCCGATTGGACGGCGGATTGCTCCTCAATTCCGGTAGATCCGCAAGTTGCAGGGCTCCAGCGCCGGTCTTCGCGCGCGCATCGGAGATGCGCATCCCTGTCCCGCGCATCAACTCCGTGGCGACACGGGTTACCCGGTTGGGACCCGAAACTTCAAACAAATACCCCATGAACCGCGAACGGGTAGAGCCAAGCGCGATTAACAAAGATCAAGTGATAAGGATTAACTAAGTTGCCTGTTCCGTGCCTGTTAGCAGGCGGTCCAAAATACGCAAGTGCGAGCAAGTCCAGGGGATGTCGGGTTCGTCTTGCCGGCTTCGTCCCCTATCACGAATCTCAGGGAGGAGCGCATTCACAACGAGGCTATCGTCGATGCCAGTCCGGGCGAGCAGGCAATGAGCTGGTATTACTATCTGGAAAGCAAGATCAGTTTCCCGTTCCAGGCGAAGTGCCTGGCTACGAAGGTCGTCGCGCCGCTCAGGAAAGGTGAAACCGTGGAGGTCGTGCGCATGGCGACGGAGGCGGTGCTCGAGCTGCGTCCGCGGGCCGACAGCAGCACTCTGGGCCACGGACCACGCGGCTGCAAGGCAGAGAGTGAACCGTGCTTCGGGGCTGGCCATCGGACTACCCGACAAATCCAACTGGGTGCCGCAACAAGTGGATGTGCGCGACGATCGCCTGGTGCTCTACGGCGATATCGGCAAGGACGCGAGCACATTCGTCCATCGCGTGCGGGCGACCAATGCGGGCGCGTTTCAGGCGCCGCCGGCTTTTGCCGAAGGCCTGTACTCACCGCAGAAGACTGGCATCGGGCCGGCAGGCAGGCTAGAGATCGTCAAGCCATGAAGACGGTCCCGCGGCGATCGCAGCTTTGCTTGTGCTCTTGCGAGTGTGGCCCCACGCGCCGCTGGCCGAGCGTGTGCCCCTCTCGACCGCGGTCTGGTCGGCCGATCACGAGTTGCTTCGCGTGACGCTGGCGTCGGACGATCAGTACCGGTTCTGGACACCGCTCACGGAGATGTCGCCGGTGCTGGTGGAGGCGTTCCTGCTGAAAGAGGACCGCTGGTTTTACTGGCATCCGGGGGTCAACGCGGCGGCGCTGTTTCGCGCGGGACTGCGAACCTATTGCGGCGCCGGACGGCAGGGCGGCTCCACGATCTCCATGCAACTGGCGCGGATGCTGTACGGCATGAAGACGAGAACGGCGCGGGGAAGGCGCGGCAGATCGCGGCGGCGGTCTGGCTTGAGGCCCGCTACTCGAAGCGGGATCTGCTGGAGGCCTACTTGAACGTGGCGCCTTTCGGCGGGAATCTGCAGGGCGCGGGCGCGGCGAGCCGCATCTATTTCGGCAAAGCGCCGGGACGCCTGAGCCTGGGCGAGGCGATCACGCTGGCCGTGATTCCGCAGAGTCCGGCGGCGCGCACCGGCAACGGCCTATAACAGGAGACGCTGATCAAGGCGCGCTCACGGCTCGCGGCATCGTGGATGGCGCACCATCGCTGCAGCGATACGGAGCGGCAGCAGTTGGAATCGCCGGTCGAAGCCCAGCCCGCGTTCACCATGCCGTGGCTGGCGCCGCACTTTGTGGGCGCGCTGCTCGCTACGCGCACGGGAAAGTCCGCACGGCTGGATACGACGCTCGATGTCGGCCTGCAGAGGTCGGTGGAGCGACAGATCCGGCGTTACATCGACGAATACGGGGAGCGCGGGATTCGCAACGCGGCCGCCCTGCTGCTGGATTCGCGCGAGATGACAGTGAAGGCATCGGTGGGATCGGCAGACTATTGAAGCGAGTCGATCGACGGCCAGGTGGATGGCGTGCTTTCCAAGCGATCGCCCGGCTCCGCGCTCAAGCCCTTCATTTACGCGATCGCTCTCGATCGGGGAGTGCTGCATCCGCGGACCATCCTGCGCGATTCGCCCACCTCGTTCGGCCCGTTCACACCGGAGAACTTCGACGGCCGCTTCCTGGGTCCGGTGACGGCCGAGGAGGCGCTGATCCGCAGCCGCAACGTGCCGGCAGTGTGGGTTTCACCTATGCAGCTCAAGCAGCCGAACTTCTACGCATTTCTGCAGAGCGCCGGGATTAGCCGTCTGAAGCCGGAATCGTACTACGGGCTGGCGCTGGCGCTGGGCGGCGGCGAAGTCACCATGGAGGAACTCGCGGGCCTGTATGGAATGCTCGCGAACCAGGGCGTGCTGCGTCCCGTGCGCGCCGCGTCATATCAGCCGCGCAAAGCTTATGAAGGCGCGCGCCTGCTCAGTCCGGAGGCCTCGTTTATCACGCTCGACATGCTGCGCCGCAATCCGCGGCCGGATGAGGACGGGGCACCCGCGATGCGCGGCCACTGGCCGGTGGCGTGGAAGACCGGCACGTCGTGGGGCTTTCGCGATGCATGGTCGGCGAGAGTGGTGGGACAGTATGTGCTGGTAGTCTGGATCGGCGAGTTTTCCGAAAGGGGAATCCGAGCTTTGTGGGAATCGACGCGGCGGCGCCGTTGTTTTTCCGCATCGCGCGCGCGCAGGAGCCCTCGCCTCCGCTGGTGCGGCCGCCGGGCGTCAGCAAAGTGGCGGTCTGCTCCGAGAGCGGCGATCTGCCCAACGTGTGGTGCTCGCACCTCGTGGGAGACCTGGTACATCCCCGGCAAGTCCCGATCAAGGTCAGCCAGTTGCACCGCGCTGTCGCGATGGACACGGTGACAGGACGTCTCGCCTGCCCGCCTTATTCTCCGCAGACGACGCGTTTCGAAGTCTTCGAGTTCTGGGGCTCTGACATGCTGAGGCTCTTTCGCGATGCGAGGCATGCCGCGGCGTGTGCCGCCGGTGCTGCCGTCGTGCACGGCGGAGGATAGCCTGGAGACTCCGCGCGTCGCGTCCCCGCTGTTGGGAGGATGTTCAGAATGTGTTCTGGTTCGACGGGGGAGCTTTAATCGGGAAGCTCCGCGTGAGCGAAGGCGCGCTGGCATGGCGTCCGACGGCCGATGGTGCGCATCTGATTCGCGTGATCGATGACCACGGGCGAGCTGCGGAGCGAGACGTTCAGGTCCAGTTTTGCGCCTTGAGCAGATTCGGCTTCTGGATGGCTGCGTTTCGGAGTCGATCGCATCGGGAGGTCCTGCACGTCGACAGATCGCCCATGGCAGACATGCGGCCTGCCGACGGATAGATCCTCGCTGACGCCGTAGCGATTAGGAACCGATTGCTGTCGCGAACCCCAAATCACCAGCAAACCTGAGATGCCCGGCTCTTGATGGCCGGTCGCACAAGCGATGACGGAGGGCCATTGTCGGCGTTCATTTTGGCTTGATGTCCCCGCCGCCAAGAGGAAAGGTCCACATAGCTACCGATATTGCCCTAGCAACGGTTCTAGACAGTCCACGCGCGCGAGGAAATTGGTGCCGTTATCAACGCGAGTGGCGCTGGAGCATCGGGAGCATTTTGCTGCAAACTGAGCAAAGAGCATGATGAGGTAAGTCCCGTCTATCGTGTGGTATCGGGGGAATGGCCCCCAGCCACGGGGGGCCTGACGGCGATGCCGGCCGCTTTCAGGTAAGTGGCCGCCGTTTCCCGGCGAATCCCGGTATCCTCTTGGATACGCCTCAACGGCCATCCCAGCCGTCCAGCGCGATTACTTGCTATCGTTTCTCTTCGCTCAAGACATTGCTCACGTCGATGGAGAATATCTCCACCGCTGTCAATGCCCTGCTTCAGCTCCGTTGGCCGGTTTTCAGACAGACGTCCCTCATTGGCCGGTTTTGAGTGTCCCCTGAGACAGAAGCGGCTATGCAAGGCACCATCCCAGTTGGAAGTGGACAACGCGAAAGCACCCGCATAAGACTCGCGAACCAATCGATGATACTTTTCTGGTAAGATTTCCGCATATACAGGGTAGAGCGGCAGATAGCCGCTGAACTGGGCGGCTGAAAGGCTGTAAGAAAAAGTGATCGTGCGCCGTTTCTCTCGCAGATTGTTCCTCCTTGGGATGATAGCTCTCGGCCTGCCTCGCCAAGATATAACCGCTGCGACGCAACCTGACAGCGAAATCGAACTCCTGGAGACCACCTACCGTGTCAGCACCGGTGGTACTGCCGAGATCACGATCCGACAGCGCTTGAGGGCGCTCACCGCGACCGGGCGCACATCTGCCAGCCGAGTGCAGATTCCCTTCATTGCTGCGTTCCATGACGTCGAAATCAAGTTCATCAAAACTATAAAGAAGGATGGCTCCATTGTTAGCGGTGATCCAGCCAGTGCATTCGATGCAGCACCTTCGGCGGATCCGCTCGCACCATCCTACACAGACTTGAAGTGGAAGACCTTTTTTGCGCCGAATGTCGAAACCGGCGATTCGGTTGAGTACGAAGCCCTGATGCACGTCCGTAGATGGGCTAAGCCTGAGGCCTTCTGGATTGTCCACTATCTGACCAATAGTGCCCGGGTTCTCTCCGAAGTGGTCGTGCTTGATTTGCCGGCCGACCGCCAGGTGGCTCTTAACGAGAGTAAGACGATTCCGGGGAAAACGGAGATCACCAACGGGCGGCGCATCGAGCGCTGGGTAGCTGCCAATCCCGAGCCGGCGAAAGCGACCGTGGAAACCGCCGAGCCACTGTTTGCCGTAAGTTCGATCTTGTCCTGGGACGTGTTCGGCGGGTGGATGCACTCGCTGAACAAAGGGGCGGCCGAACCGACACCTGAAATCCTCGCCCTGGCAGCGAAACTAACTGTCGGCAAATCCAGTGAACAGGAGCGTATCGGCGCCCTCTACACTTACGTTGCCACCAAGGTTCGCTATGTCGGCACTTCGTTCGGTGTTGGGGCGCTCCAGCCGCACATGGCCTCAGCGGTGCTCCACAACGCTTACGGGGATTGCAAGGATCAGACAGCGCTCCTCTCCGCTCTACTCACGGCCGCTGGTTTCAAAGCATACGCCGTGCTCACTACGCCACGGGTCGGTGTTCTCGTGCGAGATGTGCCGATCCCCAATCAGTTCAATCACGAGTTCACTGCCGTCGAAACGAAGTCAGGTCTGGTCTTCCTCGATACCTCGATGGGGCCGGTCTCACCAGGGGTGATGCAGCCCGGTGTTAGAGGACGAAGCGCGCTGCTTGTTGGGGAGAAATCGTCATCGGTGATCGATATCCCGATAGGATCTCCTGTTCCTGTGCGAATCTCGCAAGATGTCAAGGGCAAGGTGACTGCTGCCGGTGCATTTGAGGGCTCCGTCCGGTTCGAGTTTCGGGGCAATTCGGAACAAGCCGTCCGGCGTGTCTTTCTCGATGGTACGGATGTCGAAAAAGAAAGACTTCTGCAAGGGCTCGCCGGCGCCGAATTCCGAAACGCGAATGTGCGGCAGATCTCGAACAGCGACCCCAGCGATCTCACGCAGCCGTTCTGGGTTCAATGCGAGCTCAGCGATCAGAATTTCTTTCCTCGGGCGGCGGCATCGTTGCAAATGACGTTGCAAGGGCCCAACGTACTCGCGCCAGCTCTTGAACAGTTGAAGAAGCCAGACAAGCCATTGCCGGTGGAAGCAATCGCGGTAGTGATGAGCACGGATCTCATCGTCGATCCATCGTTCACGGTCACGGGTCAAACTCCCGCTCATCTCAAGACGGCCTTCGGCACGTTCGATTCGGATTCCTCCTACCAGAATGGACACGCGGTGATCACACATTCATTTGAGTCCAACGGTGCCGTGCTCGCTCCGTCGGATTGGGACGCCTTCGTTGCCTTCCTGCGTTCCTCGCTGGCCGGGATAACTCGTGGCCTTACCTTAGAGCGTCACTCATATCTGCCCTCCTCCGCGCTCTCGCCTCTTGCGCGGTCCTTGCAGGAGGGTGCGGCAGCCGGTCAGCGGCGCGACTATGAGGGCGCAAAACGCGCTTTTCTCGAAGCGACGAGGCTTGAACCAAAAAGCCGGACGGCGTGGAACAGCTTGGGACGAGCATATTATCTGTTGCGTGAATACAACGAAGCAGAGCAGGCCTACAAACGCCAGATCGAAATCAATCCGCAGGACCCGTATGCGTACAATTATCTAGGCGTCCTCTATCGCGTGCTGAAGCGCGAAGACGAAGCCATCGTATTGTTCCGCAAGCAGATCGCCGTAACCCCCCGCGACCGCTCTGCGCACGACAATCTCAGCATCTCCCTTGGTGCAAAGAACCAGTGGGAGCAGGCGCGTGAGGAGGCCGCCATCGCCGTGGAAATCACCCCGGAAGATGCGGCGAAATGGGCCAGGCTCGCAAAGGCTCAGATCAAGACGAACCGTATCGACGAGGCCCGCCAGAACCTCAATCGGGCGCTCGCCCTTCCTCACGATGCGATAACCGAGAATAATGTTGCGTACTTCATGGCCGAAGCTGGAATCGACCTCGACAAGGCTTGGCAGTTGGTGTCCGGTACGATGAACTCCGAAGCTCGCCTCGTCTGCGAACCGGAAGCCTTGTCCAAAGAAGATAAATGCAGCGCGCAACTGCGCCGAATTGCGCTGATGCTGGACACCTCCGGCTGGGTTCTGTTTCGCCAGGGCAAATTGGCTGACGCCGAGCCTTATCTCTTGTCGGCCTACGCCGTTAATCCCCGCGCCGAAGTCGAGATACACGTATCCACCCTGCTGGCGAAGGCGGAGCGTCTCGACGAATCGTTGAAATACTTCGCCGCCGCCCGCTCCCGCGCGGATTTCTCCCGCTTCGATTCGAGCGCGCTTCGGAGCGAACTCGTGAAAGCTGTGGGAGGAGAGACGCAACTCGACTCCCGCATTAAGCAGATCCAAAACACAATGGTATCTCCTGCTTCCACGGCGCGTGTCATCGCACTTGTAGATGGGCATAGGAAAGTGTTGGATGCGCAATCTGCAAATCCGAGTACCCCGGCTTCCCTCGCCGGTGAGGCGAAATCCCTGACATTACTGCCGATCTCGTGGCCCGAGCATTCGATCCGATCCATCCGGACGATTGAATTCCGCTCAGACGGCGCAAAATGGTCGGTCAATCAGTCGTACGTCGGGCAGAACTCCGATCCGGCCGCAGTTCCCTAGCCTATGTCGCGCCCTACGCTTTCCACGAGATCGGGGATAGTCCATCCACGCCGTTGCTCTGTTCACGACTGGCGGGCCGCCCATTCGGAAACGAAGTACTAGCTCTGGCGGAAGATTCGCGGCAAAACCTCTGGGTGGCCACACCTCGAGCCCTTCTTCGGCGCCGTCCCAACGGAGCGATTGATTCCCTCCCCATCCCCAGTCTTATCGCGCGCATCGACTCCATGCTGATCGACGGCCACGACCGCTTATGGACCGGCGGCTTCGGCCTGGCAGGAGTTGACACCAAAACCTGTGCTGCTCAGGTCAAGGACCGTGCCGACGCGCCACTCTGATGCCGTGCTGGCCGGTAGGACGCGGACTCGAATCGGGAGGCCGACTCCGTAACGCAGTGCGGCCAACCCTTGCCCGTAAATACTCGTATCGAAACCGTCCCCGAACCGCGGTCGGCGTTGCTGGCGGCGACGGCATTCCTGCTGGTTGGTCTGGCCTTCCGCAAGCGGGCACGCTAACCTTCCAGTTACGCAACTACGCCGGCAAGAAGTACGACCTGGGTCCGTGCTGGACTTGGCTGTGGCGCAGCATGAGGCGCAGTAAGCGTAACCGTCATTATCGTCGCGATTGCACAGGCCGTCTGAGGGATTCTACACATTTGAGCCTCCACGCTTCGAGCAGTCTGTACCTGCCGTCCATTGCACCACACCGGGCACCTTCAGGAATCGAAGCTTATATGGCGTAAGTCTAGCCAAAGATATTTGAAATTTTCAGATCAGCCGGCGTGAGCGAGTTCTTGTGTGGGGTAGCCGAGGATGGTAGTGACGCGGCCGGTGGTGCGATCGGCGAAGATGAGAGCGGGTCCCTCGATACGGTAGTGGCCCTTCCATTCGATGGCGAAACTGGTATCGGTCTCCTCCAGGTAGATCGGTTCGGGATCCCCGTCCCTGGCCAGACGGGCCGCAAGGTGGTCGGTGACGTCGAGCAACCAGGCATCGCCGGTGTCGGTGGAGAACAGTATGAGTTGGCCGATGGTGACGATACGCCCGTCGTGATCGGCGGCCTTATCTTGGATGTAGCCAACTTGGTCGGCGAGGCGGAAGCCCTTGCCGTCCACCACCTGTCTAGCCGACCCACGTTTGATGGTTCTGCGACCCACGGTCGTTTCTCTCCATCGAGTATAATGCGTGGACGCCCCACCAGATGACCTACGACCTGCGGCGACTTCGGCTGAAGGGCTTGATCTATCGTCCGCCGAAAACCAATCGCTACTTCGTCACTCCGTATGGCTGGAAGGTTGCCAGGCTGTTCTCGCGCCTGGATGCTCGTGTGTTCCGGCCTGCCATGGCGATGTTCACCGCCAACGATGCCGTTCTACCGTTTCCGCTTCGGCAGTCGTTGGACCGCGTTACTCACAGCTCGATGTACTGATCTATGAGGCTTTTCCGCTCCCGAAGACCGGCTGAAAACTTGACACTTTCAGATACAAACTTCTTACAATAGACGGCTAGAGCCCTGGAAGCCCAAAGTTCCCACGAAACCGTTATTAAAGTTCGGGTCCGCATCGTACAAGAAGCCGTCGCCCAGGTTGCCGTTCGCGACATTGGGGCTTTGCGTCAACGCCACCTCATAGTTGCCCGCTGTGAGGAATACCTGGGCATATACATCGAAACAAAAATTGAGGCGGGTGGGATCCGGGGTGCGCGGGCCGCAAGTAGGATCCGGACCAGGCAGGATCGATCCACCCACGGCCAGGCCGGACGGAATCGCGAAAATTTGCAGGGTGGATTCGAAGCCGCCGGACGGAATCACGTCGCCATTTGCGTTCGTGCCGCCCCCGTAACCGAACGTTTGCAGGGTAACGGTAGTGTTGACGAGAACGTCGAAATTGAAACGTTGCACGTCGTTGTCGTTCACGAAATTACCCGTGAAGGAGAAGTTGTGCCACAGGGGGAACCGTCATTCCCACGAAAAGGGCGGCCAAAGCATAGAACCTGGAGAATCTAATCATGTCGATAGACCAGCGCAGTATTCTTACGTCGCTCATTTATACTCCACGCCTGCACAACTGTCCAGTCATAATTTGGCTTTGTTTCCGGCCTATGACGGACAAAGTACCGTGGTCAGTACTGAGTACCCGAACTGCAATCCTCTGTCACACGAACGAAAATCAATCTCCAACCGTTCGGATGGCTTAGCGCCGCAATCGCGCGTGCCTCGCGTCCAAACCGCTAGCGATCAAACCCGCACGTCCTACATCAGTCGCAAGTTGCTTCGCGGTCAAGATCATCGCCAGGGCGAACGCCGCCGCAAATGTATTCAATTCGCTTCATTGGCCGGACTCATGTAGGCAGCCGTCCTGATTCGCTCGTTCCGATGTCCGGAAACCGAGGCGCTCCACGAAGGATTTGGCAGCCGGAAGTTTCGCGAGATCGAAGAACAGGCACGCAAAACGTCTGCGCTGGCTTCGCCGCAGTATAGGTTGAATCTTCAGGTCACCTGCGACCCCCGGCAGAAGATTCTGCCGCAGATCGAAAAGGAAGTACTGCCACGCGCCGCCGCCTAGACCGACCGCTGTTGGCGAATCGGGGTACGGAACGTTCAGAACCTGGCCTTTAGTCCAAATCGCAAATAGCGCTCGTCGAGTAGCCGGCTGGCCGGAGTCGTGAAGGTAATCTGTGTGTAACCGGTCGAGGTGGTATTGCTGTTCGGAATGCCGAAATGCGGCGTGTTGGTCGCATTCAGCGCCTGCGCTTGAAACTGGATTACGAAGTGTTCGCAAACTCTGAAGTCCCGAAACATGCTCAGGTCGACATTGGTGACGACCGGTCCGCGCAGTGTGTCAAACCCCGCGTTGCCGATCACACCCCCTCCTGCAAACATTCCTGATTTGGACGCCGGGATTACTCATCGCGAGCATCGCTGTGGGCGGGCTGATCGGTGTGCTCTTCATCGGTCGAAGTCTGGCAGCGCCCACTGGAACCGGCATGGGCATTCTTCTCGCATATGCTGGACTTATCCCGCTGCAGTAACTGTTGGTGACGCAGGGAAGTTAGCGCCGCCGCCACTCCGCGAGCCTGAACGGCATCCAGAACTCGGATGGCCTCTGCGACCACTTCCGGGCCGATTCCATCGCCCGGAAGCAAGGCGATTCGAAACGTCCTCACGCGCCGGTCACCTCTTTGCACTTCGCGAAGAACTGTCGCTTGCGCTCGGTATTGATCCCCCAATTCACCGGCGGGCATTGGTAGCCATCGGAATAGTCGCTTTTGCCCGGATCGAAGTAGCCCCAGGACACGTACTCGTGCAGCGACGCCATCATGTGGTTCTCCGGCTCGTCGAATCGGAAGTGATCGTCCTCGTTGATCATCACCGGCATTGGACGCCACGTCTCTACCTTGCGCGACGTCTGGATCATCTGGCGGATCCGCCCGGGGTCGTCCGGACCGTTGCCGTGCAACAGCAGGAAGTCGGACACCTTCACCACGTTCGCCGTCGCCGACGTACCGCCGCCGTAGCTTGTACCCGCCAGCAATCGCCGGCCGCCGCGACGTGTGTTCTTCACTAACTCGATCAGCTCATCGACACGTCCGGGCTTGAGAATTTCGTGATCGTAGGATCGTATATTGCACTCGTTGTCGACCTCGAGAAGCACGTTGCGATAATCGCGGTCGAGCAGCCAGTTGGTGGTGTTGACAAGGGCGCGTTTCACCGCAGCCTCGTCCTTCACCCGCTGGTCCTGGCCGAAGTAGAAGCAGCCGACGATTGCAACCATGCCGAGCTCATCGGCACGGTCGAGAATCCGGGCCAGGCGGCTCATGTACGCCGGGCGGAGCTGACCGTTCGGATCGATCGCGGAGTTCTCCCACGGTTGCTCCCTGGAGTAACCCTCAGGGCTCCCACCCTGGAGGTTGACGGTGAACGCCAGCACCCCGTGCCTCCGCCATTCGGGGAGCGCCGCAACGAACTCGCGCGTGTTACGGGTGGCGTCCCACGCGCCAGTGTCTGGGTAGACCCACTTCCCGCGGGTCTCGGGGTTGAGATCGTCGAAAATGCCCTGCACGGCCCGCACATTCATCAGCAGGCCCTCGATCTTCATGCCCCGATAGGACCTGCCCGCGTATGTGGGCTTGCCGTTGAGAAGAAACTGTTCGCCACGGATCGTGACTGTGGTGAGCCGAGGGGCCGCAGTCAGCGCAGGCGCGGCCCCGGCCAGAGTGAGAAACGTTCGTCGGTCCACGCTCTTGATGGTATCCCGATTTGAGATTCAATTCGCGTGATGGAGCCTCCAGATCCCCCAGGGACGTGGACTTAACGGAGACCTGTGGTGAGCGCCACTCGCAGCGCGAGTTAACGCATTTGTAATGAGGATCAGCCAGAGTCTTGATGTGTCATGCTACTATTCCCCACATGAAATATTTGTGCGCCCTGCTCGTCTTCGCCCTGCCGCTTGCCGCCCAGCGCAAGCCGGGCAGCCAGCTCGACCACCTCCCGCCCAACATCGAAGTCCTGACCCATTTCGGCGAGCGCGCCGACATCTCGCCGGACAACCGCCAGGTCGCGTTCATGACCAAGAGCTTCGGCGACGCCATGGTAATCGATCTCGTCACCCGCGTCGTCCGCTGCCTCACCTGTAATGTGCCCGCCGCCGCATTCCTGCGGGTCATGCACCTCTCTAACGGCGACTACATCCTCATCGGCCCCGAACGTTTCGAGGATATCCGCACCAGCCGAACCCGCGACAACGAGCTCTGGGTCCTCAAACGCTCCCCCGGTTCCAAGCCCGTCAAGCTCGGGCAGAAGATGAGCGAGGGCATCGCCATCTCCAAGAAGAGCCTCAAGATTTCCTTCTCCCAGACCCACGAGCAGGCCCCCGATCTCGCGCCCGACGCCTCCCGCCTGATGGTTGCCGACGTGGATCTTTCCAGCCCTGCTCCCAAGCTCGTAAACAAGAAAACCGTCTACGAGAGCAAAGATCGCAACTGCGTCCTGGAGGCCCAGGACTTCTACGACAACGACACCAAGATGACCTTCACCTGTTACCAGCCCAAGGGTCTGGCTACGGTCATGGGGGTCGACCTGAAAACCAATGCGGTAGTGGATTTCTCCAAGGCGCCCGGCACCTACAACGAATGCGAGGGGATCTTCCCCGACGGCCGCTACACCTGCGTCGAGGGCGACCGGCAGGTGGCGGAACTCGGCGGCCAGCACGGCTCCGGGAACATCGATATCTGGAAGTTGCGTCTCGACGGCACCGGTAAAGACTTCGTCCGCCTGACCCACTTTAACGACTTCGAAGCGGGCAAGGCGTCGAACCCCGTGGTCTCTACCGACGGGCGTTTCATGGCCTTCCAGACCGCCAAGACCACCGATCCCGCCGGCGTCGGCTACGGCATTCTGATCTACCGCTTCGACAAGCCGGCGCAATAGCGGCCGCCAGTATTTTGCGATCCGGTTTCGTCTGGTGAAACCGCAACCGGTCCCCGTCGCGGATCGTGAAACCAGCGCCCATAGCTTTCGGCGAGCAGGGTCTGCGTCAATACCGAGGGCGGCCGGTTTCGGTTAGGGTCCTCTCCGGGCGCGCGTCCTTCCGCCCGCTCCCCGGGCACGCACCTCACTCGAGATGCGAAAAAGCCCATGGCCTGTGCGCCAGAACGGGTCCGCCCCACCATCGACCGGGACCCCGCAGTACCGGCAGAGATACGCCGCGGTCGTGCCTCTCAACGCCATGGTGATCCGCCTCACCATCCCAGCGCCTCCCGGCCGACGGGGAGTAAACAATCGGAAAAAGCCGCTCGCCGCCAACCCGCGGATGTATAATCGCCTCTGATAGCCCCGCTTTCATAGCCACCCTGCCGACGGCATGTACCGGGGCCTTCGGGGGTGACCATGTTGAACACGCACTCGAGGAATATCGTCATGGCCGGCACTGTGTTGATGGCTTTCGTGGCCCTAGTCGCCACAGCTTCACTCTTTGCACAAGCCGTTTCCATCGCTTCCGTAACCGGTCATGTCACGGACGAGCAGGGCGCCCTCGTAGCCGGCGCCCAGATCCGGATGATCGGTGTCGAAACCGGCGCCGTCTACAATGCCGTTTCCAACGCAGACGGCATCTACACCTTCCCCAGCCTGCCCATCGGCGCCTACCGGCTCGAATCCACGGTGGCCGGGTTCCAGACCTACGTCCAGAGCGGCATTGTCCTCAGGGTCAACAACCACGCCCAGATCGACCTCGGCATGAAAGTCGGTACTGTGTCGGAAAAGGTTGAGGTCACCGCCAACGCCAGCATGGTGCAGACGCAGCAGAATACTATCTCACAGGTGGTCGATCAACAGCGTATCGTCGAACTGCCCCTCAACGGGCGCGATGCCACCCAGCTCATTACCATCTCCGGCGCCGCCGTCAATCACAGCGACGGAACCAACACCGGCAGCAAGAGCTTCTTCAGCTCGCAATCCATTTCCATCGCGGGCAGCGCGGGCAATGCTACCAACTACCTGCTCGACGGCGGCGACAACAACGACAGTTTCACCAACGTCAACATGCCCTTCCCGTTCCCCGATGCCCTCGCCGAGTTCAGCGTGGAGACCAGCACCCTGCCCGCGCGCAACGGCCTGCATCCTGGCGGTGTGGTCAATGCGGTCACCAAGTCCGGGTCGAACAAGTGGCATGGCAGCCTCTTCGAGTTCATCCGCAACGGAGACGTCAACGCCATCAACTATTTTGCTCCCAAGCAGGACAGCCTGAAGCGCAACCAGTTCGGCGGCACCTTCGGAGGGAGGATCATCCGGGACAAGTTATTCTTTTTTGGCGGTTATCAAGGCTCCTACATTCGCCAGGATCCGTCCTCAAGCACCGCGTACGTTCCCACCGCCGCCGCGCTCGCCGGCGATTTCAGCGTGCTCGATGGCGCCGCTTGCCAGTCCAAGGGCGTAGCCAGGGTGGTGAACGATCCCACCACCGGCGTCCCGCTACCCGGCTTCCAGATCAGTACCACCCGCTTCGACCCCATGGCCGTTGCCCTCGCCAAGTACCTGCCCCAGACCACCGACCCCTGCGGTAAGGTTTCCTACGGCATCCCCGTTCAATCCAACGAGAGTCAGATCGTCGGGCGCGTCGATTGGATCATCAACCCCAAGCACTCCTTCTACGGGCGCTACTTCGTGGATAACTACACCCTTAAGGCCTTCTTCGATCCTCACAATATCCTGGTCACCTCGGTGACGGGGAACGTCGAGCGCGCCACCACCTTCGTTCTGGGCGACACCTATACCATCAGCCCGTCCACCGTAAATTCCTTCCACGCCACCCTGGGGCGCAGGAGCAATAACCGTGGCCCCAACGCCGACGGCATCAACATGGCGACCCTGGGCGCCACCACC
Source organism: uncultured Solibacteraceae bacterium (assembly GCA_963792055.1). Lineage (GTDB taxonomy): Bacteria > Acidobacteriota > Terriglobia > Bryobacterales > Bryobacteraceae > Solibacter. The sequence goes on from CAWBUV010000018.1 coordinate 337,725, forward strand.
AACCTCTACCAGGGCACGCCCAACTTCCTCCAGGTGGCGGTGAATAACGGCGGATTCGCGGTTGGTTGCGGCACCTGCGCGCTGGGCCGGTTCCCCGTCACCAGCTTCCAGTACGCCGACGACGTGGATATCCTCCGCGGCAAGCACCAGATTGCCTTCGGCGTGGACTACATCCGGACCCGCCAGATCCAGGAAAATCACTACAACGACAACGGGGTCTACACTTTCTCCGGCCAGTACAGCAATGATCCGCTGCTCGATTTCCTCACGGGCAAGATGAGTACCTTCAATCAGAGCGGCCAGCAGCTCAACGATCTTCGCCAGAACGTGATCGGGCTTTACGTCCAAGACACCTACCATGCCGCTCACGGCCTGGTAATTAATATCGGTCTGCGCTGGGAGCCGTTCCTCCCCGAATTCGATCACTATGACCGCGGCAGCACCTTTTCCCGCGCAGCCTTTGACGCCGGACAGGCAAGCCAGGTTTACGTGAATGCGCCTCTTGGGACTCTCTTCGCTGGCGACCCAGGCATCACCCATGGCTTCACTGACAAGAGACTGGCGAATTTCTCGCCTCGCCTTGGCATCGTCTACGATCCCACCGGCAGCGGAAAGACCACCATCCGCGCGGGCGGGGCTCTCCTCTACGACACCATCGCTCCCTTCGTTCCGTACCGCATGGTCGCTCAGAACCCGCCCTACGGCCCCCAGGTTACGCTCACCAGCGGCCCCTACCAGTTCAGCAACCCGTGGGGCAACGTCGCCGGAGGCAACCCGTTCCCCCTTCCCACGCCGAGTAAGAATGTCGCCTTCCCTACCGCCAATGCGGAAGTGTTTCTCCCTCCGCATATCCACTCACCCAGCGTGGGGCAGTGGAATTTGAGCGTGCAGCACCGTTTCAGCGATAACTGGGTGGCTACCGTCTCTTATTTGGGTAATAGAACTTCCCACTTATGGATTGGGAACGAGATTAATCCGGCCGTTTACATCCCCGGCAACTGCGGAAGCGTGGCCTGCTCCACCACCGGCAATACACAGGCTCGGCGTGTCTTATCTCTCGCAAATCCCAAGGTGGGCGCGTACTATTCCACCATGATTCTGGCCTACGATGGAGTTAGTGCAAACTATAACGGCCTGCTCGCATCCATCGAGCACCGCTTTGCGCATAACTACACGCTGCTCGCCAACTACACCTGGTCGAAGTGTCTGGGCATTGCCCCCGTCAATTCCCTGGGCGGGGACGTCGTCCAGGACCCCAACAACGTAAGAGGCGATTACGGCCCTTGCACCTATGACGTGCCGTTCCTCTTCAACACCAGCGTGGTCTATGCAAGTCACTTCGGCAATGGCGGCCTGGTGTCCCATCTGCTGAGTAACTGGAGCCTGGCGCCCCTGATGCGATACTCGAGCGGATTACCGGCAAACCCCACCACCGGGAAAGACAATTCGCTTACCGGTGCAAACCTCGACCGGCCCAATGTGGTCGCCGGTACACAGACGTACACTGGCGCCCCCCATGGCTTGAAATACCAGTACATCAATCCCAGTATCTACACTGCCAACGCCATCGGTACGTTCGGGAATGCCGCTCACCTCAGTCTGCGCGGCCCCGGCTATTTCGTGGTGGACGTGGCACTCAGTCGCCAGTTCAAAGTGCGCGAGCCGACGTCGCTCCAGGTGCGCGCGGAAGGGTTCAACGTGCTGAACCACCCCAATTTCGGCCTGCCGAATGGCAATCTCTCGTCCGCCGCCTTTGGGACCATCACCGGCGCCTTCGATCCGCGCATCTTGCAGGCATCCATGAAACTGATTTTCTAGTCTTGTGACCGCGAGATTCAGTTCCAACGCGCAACCCGTCGTTAACGCTCCGGGCTCCGATCGGAGTCCCGACCGCGAGGGATGGGTTGCTACAACAGCACGATATCAGGCGGTCAAACTTCCATTCCCGTGCACCAAACGATATAGTTGATGCATGTTCCGGATGTATTCGTCGTTACTGCTCTTGACGTACTCTGGCTACGCGATTGCTGCTCAGACGGCCGTGCCTAGCGTGCAAGCCAACGGAAGCGCGACTCTTACCGCCAAGCCGAACCAAGCGCAACTGGACGTCGGGGTCGTCACTAATGGCGCAACCGCGCAGGAAGCTTCGGAGAAGAATGCCAACCTGAGCGACACTGTCCATGCCGCGTTGAGCAAAGTGCTGGGCTCGACTGGCACGCTGCAAACCGTGAGCTATTACGTAACGCCGCGCTATAGCACCACGCCCAACCAACCATCGGTGATCATCGGCTACACTGCAGGCAATACCGTTCGCGTCACCACTACCAACCTTTCGCAGATCGGCGTTCTGATCGATGCTGCCAGTCAAGCCGGCGCGAATAGCGTGGGCGGATTGTCCTTCGGACTGCAAAACCCCGAGCCGCTTGTAGAACAGGCGCTGACGCTGGCCACCAAGCAGGCGACTGCGCATGCCTCCGCGATTGCCGCTGGACTCGGTGGCAAACTGGGAGCCGTAATATCGGCACAGGAGGGTTCGTCGTACACGCCGATCACCGTGGGAGTCCCCGGCGCCGGAACTGCGGCGACCACACCCGTTCAGACCGGCACCGTGACGGTGTACGCCACGGTAACGATCCAGCTAGGGCTGGCTCAGTAAAACGCGGCCAGGCGACCCAGACGACAGCGACGTGCTGGCGGACCTTTGCGCAGCCCGTGGTGCCGGGCGGAAGTCGAAGAAGAGGACGAAGAGGCATTCGGCCGGTACACTGCCAACAGCAAACTTTGGATGGATGTGCTGACGTCACCTGGTAGCGACATCGCGAAATTCTACGTCCTCCGATTTGCGTGGGACCACTCCCGGGAGCGTATTACAGGCGCGCACCGATTGTTGGACGCGCGGGCTGCTCTCGCCACCTATCGGGAAACGCTGGGCGACAAACCGGTAACTCGTGCAATATGGAGGTCCGGGGTGTAACCTCGGACAGGAGGCGCTGATGATCCTGGTTGTCGGTGGTACGGGCCTGGTTGGACATGAAGTCTGCCAAAGGCTCGTGAGGCGAGGCGAAGCTGTGAGAGCCTTCGAGCGCGCAACGAGTTCGCCGGAGAAGGTCGAGGCCCTACGGTCATCCGGTGTCGAACTGTGTGTTGGCGATTTGAAAGACCTTCAATCGATCGTAGCTGCTTGCCGCGACGTGAACGCAGTGATCTCGACTGCTTCATCGACCTTGACCAGGCAGCCCGGAGACTCTATACAATCTGTTGACGCCACCGGACAATTGAACCTTGTGAACGCAGCGAAAGACGCCAACGTTTCGCGGTTTGTCTTCGTTTCGTTCCGCAAGACGCCTGACATATCATTCCCACTGAGCGATGCGAAGGCGCAGGTCGAGAATGCCATTTCGGGTTTGAACTTTACCGTCATTCAGGCGAGTTGGTTCATGGAAGTATGGCTGAGCCCGGCCCTGGGATTCGATTATGCGAACGCAGCGGCGCGCATCTACGGGTCGGGAGTGAGCCCGATCAGTTGGGTTACTGAAGCATCGCTGACTCTGAAGCACCCGCAGACGGTTCCGGCAGCTCAGCGTCGGTCTTGCGCTTTTCATCGGCCGCGCGCTGGCGGGCGGCGATCTCGTCGAGTGCGCGACGCTTCGCTTCCATCCGCACGTGGGAGTAGCGGGGAAAGCATGGCGCGCGAAACGTGCCCAGCGATCTTAGATAGAATGCGGAACTTCCGAAAAGGCTTGGGAATATAATCGGAGCTACGGTGGATTACAAGTCTTGATGCGCAAAACTCTAAGTTTTGGACTCGCGGTCGGGCTGGCGGCGCTGGCTCAGGTTCCGCGACCGGTGAAGACCGGACCCGCGGTGGGAGAGGTGGTGCCGGCGTTCTCCGCCACTGACCAGACTGGGCGCACCCAGACTCTGGCGTCGGTGATGGGCGCCAAGGGCGCCATGCTGGTTTTCTTCCGCTCGGCGGACTGGTGACCGTATTGTAAAGGCCAGCTCGTGGAGCTGCAAAGCAATTTGGAGAAGATTCGGGCTAGGGGACTGGGTGTAGCTGCCATCAGCTACGATTCGGTGGCGGTGCTGAAGAACTTTGCCGAACGCCGCGGAATTACGTTCCCGATGCTGTCGGATCCTGAATCGAAGATCATCCGTGATTTCGGCATTCTCAACGAACAGGCGCAACAGGGCACGATGCAGTACGGTATTCCGCACCCGGGAACGTATCTGGTGGATCGCGCCGGGCGAGTCACTGAGAAGTACTTCGAGGATGACTATACACAGCGCTACACTTCTGCTGATATCCTGGTCAGCCGCTTTGGCGAAAGCGCCGGGGCCGCACACACTTTCGCGGAGGGTAAACATCTGCGGGTGCTGACGTCGGCGAGCAACGGACGCGTGCGCTCGGGACAGCGGATCTCACTGGTATTGGAGGTGCAACTCGGACCCCGGCTACATGTCTACGCGCCTGGTGTGAAAAGCGACTACATCCCGATCGAGTGGAGTATGAAGGAGTCACTCGCCGTGACGGTACACGCGGCGACATATCCGAGCTCGAAGATGCTGCGCCTGAAGGCGATCAAGGAGACGGTGCCGGTGTACCAGGACACATTCCGACTGGTGCGCGACGTGACGGTCGCCCGCGACCCGACGTTCAAGCCGCTGCTCGATGCAGAGGGAAAACTGACCATCGAAGGTGCGTTGAAGTACCAGGCCTGCGACGACAAGCTATGTTATCCGCCGGAAACCGTGCCCGTGCGCTGGAGCTTGCAGGTGGAAGGGCATGACCGCGAGCGTGCGCCCGCAGAGTTGCAGCACAAGGCGAAGTAGCGGCGCACTAATATTAACCGGAGTTGGTGGCGAACCGGGCCCGAAGACCCTCTTCGAGGCAGCGGACGGGCTTGCTTTGCTGAGCAATCCCGTCCGCATGCCCCGGCCGCTTAGAACTGTACGCGTAAACCGAGTTGCCACTTTCTCATTTGAGCAAGACTTGCGATCGCAAATATCTGGCCGGCCGTGGGTGAATCCACCTGGATGTTGGGCTGGCCGAGATTGACGTGGTTGAAGGCGTTGAAGAGTTCCGCGCGGAACTGGCCCTGGACGCGTTCGGAGAACTGGAACTGTTAGTTAGCAGGCGATTGCGGAAAGGCATCTCCTTCGGAGCGGCCTTTGATTTGGCCTTCTCTCTGGCGTTCGTTGATCTGTCGCAGATTTGGGACACAGAGTGTGAGGGGGTACGAACCCGCCTTTGCCGTCGACGCGAGCGGGGAAGTTCCCAAGGCTGCGCCGCGACCTCCTGGAGCAGCAGGCGACCAGGAGGAATTGAGACTATAGGGAACATCCCCCCATCCCAACGTGTGGACGCCGGAACACCCGCACGAAGACTCCAAGTGCCTCTCCAGGCACTCAATAAAACTGTCACCTGTGACAAATCGGTTGTACAAAGAAGGCATTTTTGTCCAATTCGTTGGACGCGTTGCAATAAAACCGATCAAATCCAATGTTGTCAAAACCATGCTCTGGTCCGAATCCTACCTGATGCACAACAGCCACACCCTCCCATTGTCGCTTCGGGCGACAAACGGGTGACCGGGAATCAACGACGCCGCGAAGGATTGGAGCAACACCGCAAGGATTTCTGATTTGCAATTCTCCCCCGAGCACAGAGCGCGGTTCCAGAAACCGCGCCCGGCTGGAGAATTGCGTTCGCTAAACGGTCAACACGAGAACCCCGAGTTTGGCCCACGGCACCTTTGCCAGCTGCAAACGACCCGATTCAGATGCCCCAAGGCGGCTGAAAGCACGCTTTCGAAACGCGGTAAGGACGGCGATAGCGGTCACCGTGCGATTCCGCGTGAATCCACTTGATTGGTGGATCAGCAAGTTGGTGCGCGGAAGAACGATAGCTTTGGCGAGCCTGGCCCATCGGCTAGAATTTTGCGTGGGGGCCAGGCCGAACTGCCCAAATTCCAATCGACAGATCCAGAACGTCGCAAGCAACTCACTTACGCCGAGTTCGCCGCGAGGCATAATCGGCCCGGAAATCCTCGAATGGCTACGAGACGAACTCATCACGAGTGATCTGACCGAACAAGCCGCCCGGGAGCAGGCAACCGACCATTGGTCGTTGACGTCGTCGGTCAGACCGACGATACGTCCGACGTCATCAAGCGGACTTGGAGCGGCTGCAAAGGCGGCTCGATACCCTGTACGAAGACCGCCTCGACGGGAGAATCGACGCCAGCAGGTACGATCGGAAAGCCGGCGAGATACACGAGGATCTACATCGCATCCGAACAAAAATGACCGAATGCCGATCGACCCTACCGCCTGCCAGGGAAGCGCTCGACCTGATAGCCCTATCCAGTAGAGCGGCCGATCTGTTCAAGGATCAGACTGGGGCTGAACAGCGAAAACTGCTTCAGATCGTTCTGGGGAGGCGATTTGGCAAGGAGGGGAGTTGCGGATGTCCTTCCAGCCGCCGTTCGAGCAATTGCAACTACCGAACTCCGCAAGTACTAGAACGACAAGACCCTTCCCCCCAACTGGGGCCATTTTTGATAACTGGCGGAGAGGGGGAGATTCGAACTCCCGGTACCCGTTAAGGTACGCCCGCTTTCGAGGCGGGTGCGATCGACCACTCTGCCACCTCTCCGAACTCCCATCATTGTAGCATTCGAGACGCGATTCGTGCTTCGCGCCGCGTGCCCTCAGGCCCGGCCGATCGCCACGAACCGCCGCTGTTCCGCCGCCGAATGCGCCGCCAGCGTAGCCTCGTTCGCCCGCACAATCTCCGCCCAGGATAGCGCCGGCCTCCCTCCCCGATACACGCTCTGCAAATAATCCAGAAATACCGATTCCTGCGCCGGCAGCTCCCGCACCACCTCCGGACCCGACTTCTCCGTCACCAGCGTCACGCCCGTGCTCTCCTGGTATTCCACAATGCCGCGCGACCCGCTCACGCGAAGCCGGTCGTCCCCGTGACCCGGCGCCTTCGCCGGGCGCAGATAATCCATACGCAGCGTCGCGCACCCGCCATTATCCAGGCGAAACAAACTCGCCGTCACGTTCTGCATCTCTCCAGCCTCGGGAAACCCCACGTGCGATTGCAGCGAAACTGCCTCCGTGAACGTCCGCCCGCTCACAAACAGCATCAGGTCGATCGAGTGGATCGCGATCCACAGAATCGTGCTGCCGTAACTGGCCGCGTGCTTCTGCCACTCCGGCCGCGCGCCCAGTTGATAGCTCTTCTGCGCGTCCATCTCCAGCACCTCGCCGATCGCGCCGCTCTCCACAATTCGCCGCATCGCCAGATATGGCGGGTCGAAGCGCATCGGCAGTAGCATGCCCAGATGAATGCCGCTCCGCTTCACCGCCGCGTACACCGCATCCAGATCGGTGCGGCCCAGCGCCAGCGGCTTTTCCGCGATCACGTTGATCTTGCGCGCCGCGCACGCCAGAATGCCGGCCGCCCGCCCCCCGTTGTGGTTGCAGAGCGCCACCACGTCCACCTGCTCCGCCGCCAGTAGTTCGCGTCAGCGTTTCGTAATGCCGCGCCTTCGCCGCATACCGATTCTTGAGACCGCTCGCCAGCGCCCCCGGATCCGACCCTTCATCCGCCACCGCCGCCAGTTCCACATCCGGCAGCCGCGGCAGCACACGAAGAATCTCCTCCGGATGCCCGTCGAAGCCCGCCAGCGCCAGGCGAATTTTGCGCGGCAGCCGCACCTCCTGCGGCGCCTCCACCTGCGCCAGCAGGCCGCCGCCCAACGTCCCCGCCAGCAATGTCCGGCGACTCGTTCGTGTCATCTCACCTCTTTCCTTCCCCACGCGTCCGCCAGTCATGATACCGTACCCCTTGCATGCCTGCTTATACCCGCCGCGAACTGATTGGACTGCTCGGCACCGCCGCCCTCGCCAAAGGCCGGCCCCCGCCCAACATCATCTACATCATGGCCGACGATCATGCCGCCCACGCCATCTCCGCCTACGGCAGCCGCATCAACCAGACGCCGAACATCGACCGCATCGCCAACGGCGGCGTGCGCCTCTCCAATTGCTTCTGCACCAATTCCATCTGCACGCCCAGCCGCGCCGCCATTCTCACCGGCCAGTACAGCCATAAGAACGGCGTCTACACCTGGAAGAACCGCTCGACCCCAAGCGCAATCACGTCGCCAAGGAACTCCAGCAGCGCCGGATACCAGACCGCCATGATCGGCAAATGGCACCTCGTCACCGAACCCACCGGCTTCGACTACTGGAACATCCTCCCCGGCCAGGGCGTCTACCACAATCCCGCCTTCCTCACCCCCGCCGGCCGCAAACAATACACCGGCTACTGCACCGATCTGATCGGCGATTTCACCCTCGACTGGCTCAAGCAGCGCGACCCGAAGAAGCCCTTCTTCGCCATGTGCCACCACAAGGCGCCGCACCGTCCCTGGGAGCCCTCCGCCAAATACAAGAACCTCTTCGCCGACCGCGACATCCCCGAGCCCGACAACCTCTTCGATCACTACGAAGGACGCGCCCGCAGCGTCGCCGCCGTCACCATGAAGGTCGGCGAAGACATGAACAAAGCCGACATCAAGCGCGACTTCCCGCCCAGACCTCAAAGGCGATGCCCTCCGCAAATGGGCCTACCAGATTTACATCAAGGACTACCTTCGCTGCATCCAGAGCGTCGACGACAACGTCGGCCGCGTGCTCGATTACCTCGACGCCGAAGGCCTCGCCTCCAACACCATCGTGATCTACACCTCCGACCAGGGCTTCTTCCTCGGCGATCACGGCTGGTTCGACAAGCGCCTCATGTACGAGGAATCGCTGCGCATGCCCTTCCTCATGCGCTATCCCGGCGTCATCCGTCCCGGCACCGTCAACCGCGACATGGTGCTGAATATCGATTTCGCGCCCACGTTCCTCGACTACGCCGGCGTCCCCGTGCCCTCCGAAATGCAGGGCCGCAGCTTCCGCGCCAACCTCGAAGGCCATACGCCGCGCGACTGGCGCAAGGCCATGTACTACCGCTACTGGATGCACAACACCAGCGATCACCACGTGCCCGCCCACTATGGCGTGCGCAACGATCGCTGGAAGCTCATCTACTACTACGGCAAGCCCCTCGGCATCAAGGGCGCCAATCCGCCCGATACCACCCCCGATTGGGAACTCTTCGACATCCGCAACGACCCACGCGAAATGCACAACCTCTACCACGACCCGAAATACGCCCGCATCGTCACCGACCTCAAAGCCCTTCTCGATCGCCTCCAGAAGGAAGCCGGCGACAAACCCGTGTAGGACAGGCCTCCCGGCCTGTCCAGGTCGGTTTGACATCCCCCGTGGTGCGGGATACCATGCATCCGCTAGCCCATGAATCGATATCTCCTGAAAAGCACCATCGTCGCCGCCTTGGGAGGCCTCCTCTTCGGCTTCGACACCGTCGTCATCTCCGGCGCCACCAGCACCCTGTCCGAGGTCTATCACCTGACCCCCATGCTGTTGGGCTTCACCGTGGCCAGCGCCCTCCTCGGCACCGTCCTCGGCTCCATGTTCGCCGCCGCGCCCAGCGATCGCTACGGCCGCCGCCAGTGCCTGCAGGCGCTCGCCGTCCTGTATGTCATCACCGCCCTGGGATGCGCCCTCGCCTGGAACTGGTCTGCCTTCGTCTGGTTCCGCTTCATCGGCGGGCTGGCCATCGGCGGATCCTCCGTCATCGGCCCCATGTACATCGCGGAAATCGCCCCCGCCGCCAAACGCGGACGCCTCGTCGGCCTCTTCCAGTTCAATATCGTGGCCGGGATCCTGATCGCCTACCTGTCCAACTACGTCATCGGCACGCTGGGTTTCGGCGCCGAGGAGTGGCGCTGGAAACTGGGAGTGGCCATCCTCCCCGCCGTATTTTTCTTCCTGACCTTATTCGGCATCCCGCAAAGCCCCCGCTGGCTGATCCGCCGCGGCCACATCGAAGAGGCCCGCCAGATCTTCACCCGCATCGGCGAGCCCGATCCCGACCGCGAAGTCGCCGATGTCGTCCGCTCCGTGAAGTCCGAAGACCGCACCAAAGTCGAACCGCTCTTTCAGCAAAAGTACCGCCGGCCCATCTTCCTTGCCATCGCCATCGGCTTCTTCAACCAGATGTCAGGTATCAACGCGATCCTCTATTACCTCAACGACATCTTCAAAAGCGCGGGCTTCGACAAAGTCTCCAGCGACCTCCAGGCGGTGGCCATCGGCGCCACCAACCTGCTCTTCACCATCATCGCCATGAGCGTGATCGATCGGCTGGGCCGCAAGAAACTGCTCCTCACCGGCGCCGCCGGCACCGCCGCGTGCCTCGCCGGCGTCGCCGTCATCTTCACCACCGGAGCCGGCGAACAGTTCCTCGTCTGGCTGCTCATCGGCTTCATCGGCTTCTTCGCCTTTTCGCAAGGCGCCGTCATCTGGGTCTATCTCAGCGAGGTCTTCCCCAACCTCGTGCGCGCCAAGGGCCAGAGCCTCGGCAGCTTCACCCACTGGATCATGAACGCCATCATCGCGTTCACCTTCCCCCTGGTGGCTCACCTGTCGCGCCCCGCGCCGTTCGCCTTCTTCGCCGCGATGACCGTCGTCCAGTTCTTCGTCGTCCTGCTCGTCTTCCCCGAAACCGCCGGCATCACCCTGGAAGACATGCAGGAAAGAATGCAGAGCAAGAGCGCGGCTCGTTAGCTCCGCAAGAGTTCCAGTTCTAGCGAAATCGTCACCTCGTCCCCCACCATGACGCCGCCGGTTTCCAGCGCCATATTAAACGTCATGCCGAACTCCTTGCGGCTGATCTTCGTCGACGCCGTTGCTCCAGACTTCACGTTCCCCCAGGGATCTTTCACCTCGGGCGCCAGCCCTTCCACCTCGAGCGTTACCTGCTTCGTCACCCCGTGTATCGTCAGGTCTCCCGTCACCTTCCACTCGCCGTCACCCCCGGCCACCTTCTTCGAGACGAACGTGATCTCCGGAAACTTCTCCACATCCAGAAAATCCGCGCTCTTCAAATGGGCATCCCGCTGCTCGTCTCGTGTGTGAATCGTCGACGCGTCGATCCGCGCCTCCACGCGCGAATTCTCCGGGGCATCCGCGTCCACTACCACCGTGCCGGTCACCTTCGAAAACTCGCCCCGTACGTTGGACACCATCAGGTGCCGTACCTTGAACCCCGCCGTCGAATGCGCCGGGTCGATCGTATAAGTGATTGCTTGACTCATCTGTTTTTCCTTCCTTAATAACGTTAGTCGTTGACAACAAATATCTGCCCTGCAAAGCGTCCTATAGCCCGGACCGGACCTCCTCCAGCAAACCTACCAGGTCCCGAAGCTTCTCGGCCGTCATATGACGCATGACCTTTCGATGCACTTCCTCCACCGGACGATCCAGTTCATTCACCAGTTCCAATCCCGCCTCCGTAAGATGGTGCGTCACCACCCGCCGGTCCTGCACCGCGCGGTCCCGCCGTATCAGCCCCCGCTGCTCCAGCCGGTCCATCAGCCGCGTAATATCCGGATCGCGAGCCACCAGCCGCGCGCCGATGTCCTTACAAGACACTCCGTCCTTCCCCGCCCCCCGCAGAATCCGCAGCACGTTATACTGCGTCGCCGAAAGCATTTGCGGCTTGAGAGCCTCCATCAGCGCCACCATCAACACGTCCGCCGTCCGGACAATATTCAGCGACGCCTCCTCTTCCAAAAGCCGGATCGCCTTCGTCTGATGAATCTCCCGCTGTAATCTGCCTGCCACAACCCAATAATACTCGTCGTCAACGAATATTGTCAAGAACAAATATCTTACCGGCGCACCCGCTTCCCACTTTGGCGGAACTTGGCATTCAAACGCAGAGAAGAGCGTTCCCGTCTTCTCTGCGCTTCCTCTGCGTTCTCTGCGCCTCTGCGTTGAGCACTCAGCTTCGCTGCAACCGCCTCAGTAACTCAACTTCGACAAGTACGCATAGCTCTGCCGCAAGCTCTCCACCGGATCCCCCGGCGTCTGATCCTGCTCCACAAAGTAGTGCGCCACCTTCGCCTTCGCCGCCGCCCGCAGCACCTTCGGCCAGTCCACCACCCCGTTGCCCACCTCTTTGAATGTGGTCCGCGGCACCGATTCCTTATACATCACCGGCGTGCCCTCCGCCTTGTCCTTCAAGTGCAGCAGCGGCACCCGCCCAGCCAGCTTCTCCAGCATCGCCGCCGGATCCCCGCCCGCCACGCTCACCCAGAACGCGTCCATTTCGATGCCTACGAGCTTCGGGTCCGTCTCGTCCAACATCACCTGAAACAGCGTCGCGCCCTTCTCCGTAGCGAATTCGAAGGCGTGATTGTGATAGCAGAAGCTCATCCCCGCCGCATGGCACTTCGCCGCCGCCCGGTTCAACTTCCCGGAGACCGCCTTGATCACCTCCACCCCGCCCCGTTCCGGTTCCGGCAGGTACGGGAACACCGCATACGCGAAACCGCGCTGCTTCAGCCGCGCGAAAATACCGTCCAGATCGTCCGGGTTGCCCTGCGTGACCAGCTTGGAGTCCAGGTGAATGCTCACCGGTTTCAGGCCGCTCGCCTCCAACGCCGGCCAGAGCGCATCCAGTCCCGCGTAGGTGGCTTCCGCTTCCTGGTAGCCAATCGCGTGGATCGCGTTCAGCGTCTCCTGTGGCTTTTGCGGCAGCACAGTGCGCACCGTGTAAAGTTGCACTCCCAGGGTCTTCAATTGCGCCGCACGGCCCGCCGCAGTCAGGGCGGCCGCCAGCGAAGTCGCTTGCAGAAACTCGCGTCTCGAAGTCATCACGCTTATTATGCTACGCCGGCCCGCTTAGGCGTTCATCCGCTCCCGGAAGTACTCCTTCCAGCTCTCCGGCACCGCCGCCACCTGCAATACGCGCCGCAGCGAAGCTACATCCGCCTCAACATAACGCTTCGCTGCATAAAGCCGCATGATCTCCGACACGGGAACACCGCCCGGGTCGCGCGCCATCACCTCGAACTCATCGCCCGCGCCCACTTCTCCTTCGCGAACCACCTTCACGTAAAAGCCCGTCCTGCGGCTCGCGAAGAATCGCTTCACCATGTCGGCGGAATCAAACCGCACGCCCAATTTGTAGCAGGGCATTCGCGGCTGCGTCACCACCACTTCCGCGGAACCCACCGAGAACCGGTCGCCCAGATGAATCGAGTCCTCCACCGGACCGTCGATCGTGAAGTTTTCTCCAAACACACCCCACGGCAATTCCCGTCCGGGCAGTTCGTCCTTCCAGTAGTCGTAGTGAATCAGCGGGTAGCAGTAGACCGCTTTGTCCTGCCCCCCATGCACGCTCAGGTCCGCCTGCCTGTCGCCGTCCAGATTCAGCCTGCGCAGCGCAACCCGCCCAGCCACCGGATCCTTGAAGATGCCGGTCGTCACCGCCCCGCCCCGCACCGCCACTTCGCGCGGCAGTCCCACGTTCACCGAGACCAGCTTCATTTTTCGGAACTCTCAGGGCAGTTCTTTGACACGCACATTGCGGAACTCCACCAGGGTGCCGTGCCCCAGGAACCCGATGTGGCCGGTCTTCCGAGCCAGTCCCGGATGGTGCGCCAGTACGGCCGGCTCCTTCACGATGTCCAGGTTCGCGTCGAGGATGATTACCCCGTTCAGCGTCACCTTGACCCGCCGTCCATCCGCGACAATCTCCTCTTCGTTCCACTCGCCCACCGGTTTACGAAAACCGGTGCGTGCCGGAATCGCATCGTAGACGGAGCCGTGATACTGTTCCGGCCGGATCTTACCCTTGTACACCGCGTCGCCATCGTCCAGGATCTGAATCTCCATTCCCTGATAGGCCGCGTCGCCCTCGTACGGTGCCCGAATCCCTACGCCGTTGTTTGCGCCCGGTGTCAGCCGGAACTCGAAGCGAAAGGCGAAATTTGCGTATTCCTTTTCGGTAAAGAGATTGCCCCCGCCGTCGGCCGGGCACACGATCTTCCCGTCCTGCACGACATACCCCGGACCGTGCCCGCCCACCAGCTTCCATCCATTCAAGTTCTTGCCATCGAACAGCGAAGTGAAACCAGCCTCATCGGCGCCGTAAACAGCCGGAAGCAGAAGTACAAGCGCCACTGCAAATTTATACATAGGATTCAGTCTACCGCCATCCCAGTGGGCACGTTGCCTTTTGTGGGGCAGGCTGGCAGCCTGCGGCGGGATGCCATCCCGCCAAATTCACGAGTGCCGCAGCGCCACCGTCGGATCGAGCGATGCCGCCCGCCGCGCCGGAACCAGCGCCGCCACAATCGCCGCCACCCCGATCGCCCCCACCACCGCCGCATACGTTCCCAAATCTGTCGCGTGGATGTCGTACAGCAGCGTCTTCAAATACCGCCCCGCCGGCAGCGACGCCGCCAGACCTGCAGCCGTCCCAATCGCCACCAGCGCCACGCCTTCCTTGAGCACCAGTGCCTGCACGCTGCGCGGACCCGCGCCCAGCGCCATCCGGATCCCGAACTCCTGCGTCCGCTGCGACACCGCGAACGCCAGCACGCCATACACCCCGATCACCGCCATCAGGAACGCCAGCGCCGCGAAACTTCCCACCAGCACTCCGTTGAAACGCGACCCCGCCGACATTCTCCCGATCGCCTCATCCAGCGTCTCGAATCTCGCCAGCAGTGCCGGATCCATCTCTCGCAGCTTGGCGCGCACCGCGCCGGCGAACAACGCCTCGCTACCTACGTGCCGCACCACGAAGGCCATCTCCGAGCCCGGATACAACGCCACGTCATTAATGAACATCTGCGGCGCCGGCGCCTGGTTCAGCCCCTGGTTCTTCGAATCCGTTACTACACCGACCACCGTTTTCCAGCCGCCGTTCTTGCGCCCGTCAATCTGATGTCCAATCGGGTCCTCGCCTGGAAAATAACGCCGCGCCAGTGCTTCATTGATGACCACCGCCGTCTGCGGGTGATCGTAGTCGGCTTCCGCGAACGCGCGCCCGCGCACCACCGCCATCCCGGAAGCCTGAAAATAGTCCGGGCCCACTCCGCACCCCGCCACCGTATCGCCGCGATCCCAAGGCTTCGGCAGTGGCCTGTCGCTCCGCGTAAACGTTGTCCCCGTCGACCCGCCCGTCAACGGCGTACATTCGGCCCACGATGCGGCCGTCGTCCCCTGGATCCGCTGGATGTGCGCCAGCATCTCCTCCGTCAACGCCTTGCGCTTCGCCTGGTCCACCCTCCCGTCCCGCAGGGGAATCGATACGCTGATCACGTGCTCCGGCGCAAATCCCAGATGATCGTGCTGCATCCGCCACAACGTCTCCAGCAGCAGCACCGCCCCCCACAGCAACACCACCGAGAGCGCCACCTCGCCCGCCACCAGCGCCCGCCGCGCCCCCCGATATCCGGCGCTCACACCGGGGCGCCCCGCATGCTGCAGCACCGTTTGCACATCCACGCGGCCCGCCCGCAGCGCCGGCAGCACGCCGAACAACAGCATCGTCAATGCCGAGACTCCCAGCGCAATTCCGAACACACGCCCGTCCGCCTTCACTTCATTCAGTCGCGGCAAAGTCCCCGCCGCAAAGTACACGGCCGCTCGCAAACCTGCCGACATCAATGCCAGTCCCACGGCCATCCCCGCCGCGCACCACACCATCGTCTCCGTGAGAAGCTGGCGCACCAGTCTTCCCCGCCCCGCGCCGATGGCCGTGCGTACCGCCAGCTCCCGCGTCCGCGCGCTCCATCGCGCCAGTAAGAGATTCGCCACGTTGGCGCACGCAATCAGCAGCAGACACCCTACGGCGCCCGCCAGCACCAGGACCAATGTGCGCGCGTTGCCCGCCATCCGCTGCTGCAGCGGCTCCATCATTATCGAAACATCGTTGCGAAAGATTTCCGGCGCGTCGGCCTTGCTCGCCGCAAATAGCATCTTGAGATTCGCCAGCCCTTGCGCCTGCGTCACTCCCGCCTTTAATCGCCCGATCACCGTCCACGTTGCCATCCCGCGGTCGTGATGGCTTGCTGTGGGAGAGACCGGCAGCGGCGTCAATATGTCGGTCGGCACCTCCATCGGCATGACGAACCCCGCGGGCAGCACGCCGATCACCTGGTACATCACGCCGTCGAGCATGATGTTCTGTCCCACCATCTCGGGCCGCGCACGAAACTGCTCTCCGCCAGAGCGCGTCCGTCAACAGCGCGGTCCTGGGCGCGTTCGGCAGTTCCTCTTGCGGATCGAAGTTCCGGCCCAGTGCCGGCTGCCAGCCCAGCGTCGGAACGAAGTTGTACGAAACACGCGTAGTGCGGACCTCAACCGGCTCACGCTCTCCCAGGATCGCCACGTTCCCGCCGTGGTACTGCATGGCGGCCAGCTCCGCGAATGCCGAGCGATCCCTACGCCATGCCCCATAATCCGGCGAAAGTACCATCTCCAGTCCGAACATCCGCATCGCCACGAACATCAGTTCATGCGGTGCCCGGTATGGCAGGGGTCGCAGATACACCGTATCGGCCAGGCTGAACACCACCGTCGCGGCGCCGATTCCCAAGCCCAGTGACAGCACCACCGTCGCGCTGAAGCCGGGAGTCCGCCGTACCGAACGAAAGGCGTACTCCACATCCTGCCGGATCCCCGATAACCATCGCGCGCCCCACGAATCCCGCGTCAACTCGGCCACCAGCGCACGGCTGCCGAACGTGCGCCGCGCCTCCGCCGCTGCCTTTGCACCGCTCAGCCCTTCGGCCTCCAACTGCCTGGCTTCGATTTCGATATGAGCCTCAAGCTCCTCGTCCAGTTCCGCCTCGCGTTTTCGCCCGCCGAAAATACGCCACATGCATCACCCCCTCACGGGTTTGGTCGTGCGTGCCACCGCCCGCACCAGCGCCTTCCACTTCGACTGCTCCTCGGCAAGCTGTTTCTTGCCTTTTGGAGTCAGCCGGTAATACCGGGCACGGCGATTCGCCTCCGAGACCTTCCACTCCGCCGCCAGCCACCCGCGCCTCTCCAGCCGGTGTAGCGCCGGATACAGCGAGCCGTGCTCCACCTGTATCGCCTCCTGCGAACTCGCCCGGATCGCCTGCCCGATCCCGTGCCCGTGCTGCGGTCCCCACCGCAGCGTCTGTAGGATCATCAGATCCAGCGTTCCTTGCAGCAAGTCGATACGATTCACTGGCAGACAGTCTACCATAGCCGATCTGCCAGTACACCGCTCCGTTTCCTCCGGCCTTGTTCCTTCTTTTCTCTGCGTTTTCCTCAGCGTTCTCTGCGCCTCTGCGTTGAAAAGACAGCGGCGATTTCACCGTGATCATTCCCCCTTGACATCCCCCCGCCAATCCTGTATAAAACTACTAGGTTAATTAACCAATTAGTTAACTACAATGCCAGCCGATCAATTGACCACCACGTTTGCAGCCCTTGCGGATCCCACCCGCAGAGCCATCCTTGCCCGTCTGCTTCTGGGCGAATGCTCCGTCGGCGAACTCGCCGAGCCTTTCGAAATGAGCATGCCCGCCGTCTCCAAGCACCTTCGTGTGCTCGAACACGCGGGCCTCATCGCGCAGAGGCGGGACGCACAATGGCGCCGCTGCCGGATCCAGGGCGGTCCCCTGAAAGAAGTCTCCGACTGGACAGACCGCTATCGGCAAGTCTGGGAAGAACGGCTCGATCGATTGGAAGAATACGTACACCAACTCAATACAAAGGAGAGGAAGACTCATGGTAGGAAGCGGCACAGCAAATAGCGAGAGTTTTCAAATCACGACGCCATCGGATCAGGAGATCCGTATAACGCGCCTGTTCAATGCCCCGAGGCGTCTGGTCTTCGAAGCGATGACCCGGCCCGAACACGTCAAACAATGGTGGGGCCGCCTGGGCGAGGGCTACTCCGTCCCGGTTTGTGAAATCGATTTCCGGCCTGGTGGCAAATGGCGCTTCGTCAACCGCCATCCGAAAGGCGATGCCGTCTTTTACGGCGAATACCGGGAGATTACGCCGCCCAGCCGGGTCGTGTTCACCGAGATCTTCGAGCCGTTTCCCGACGCCATCTCCGTCGTGACCGCCGAACTCAGCGAAGAAGACGGCAAGACACGCCTCATCGCAACCGTGCGCTATCCGTCGCTACAAGTTCGCGACATGGTGATCGCATCCGGAATGTCCAAAGGCGCCGCCATCAGCTACGATCGCCTGGAGGATCTCGTCGCAATTACGCTCAAAGGAGCGTTGCGTACCTAAGTACGCCACCAACCCTGCCGACCCAAACCGCATCGCCCCAATCCGAGCCGCGACCGTGAGGGAGCGTAGTGCGAAGTCACGCAAGCACTCAGCATATCAATGTGCCCAAAGACACCACCCTTTGGGCACATTAAAGGCCCGCGCCGTACTCTCTCAGACCTCCCAGGGCCTGCACACTCTTGTGCTCCAACCAGACCGAAATTTATAATTGGACGTAGCGCAAGCTCTCCCTACCGGCAAACTCCACTGCCGGTGAAACATCGTGTCACGCGAAGGGACAATCATGAAAATCGTAGTCATCGGCGGCACGGGACTCATTGGGTCAAAGCTCGTCAAAAAACTTCGTGAGCAAGGGCAGGACGTCGTAGCCGCGTCGCCCAGCTCTGGCGTCAATACCCTCACGGGCGAGGGCCTCGCCGCTGCGCTGAAGGGCGCCGCCATAGTCGTCGATGTAACCAACTCCCCGTCATGGGAGGATGCGGCAGTGCTGAAGTTCTTCGAGACCTCCACCCGTAACCTCCTCGACTATGAAGCCTCTGCTGGCATCGGCCACCATATAGCGTTGTCGGTAGTAGCGACCGAGCGTCTGCTCGAAAGCGGTTTCTTCCGCGCAAAACTCGTGCAGGAGAACCTGATCAAAGCCTCGTCACTTTCGTACTCGATCGTCCGCGCCACCCAGTTCTTCGAATTCGTGAAGAACATCGCCGATCTTTCCACGCAAGCCAACCAGGTGCGCCTGCCTCCCGCGCTCTTCCAGCCCATGGCAGCCGAAGATGTGGCGAGTGCCCTATGCCGGATCGCCATCGGCTCGCCAGTGAATGGCACCGTGGAAATAGCGGGCCCGGAACAGTTTCGACTCGACGAACTCATCCGGCGCGATCTGGCCGCCCGCAAAGATCCGCGCGAGGTAATCTCTGATCCGCACGCGCGCTACTACGGTATTGCTGTCGGCGAGCGAACACTGCTTCCTAACGATGACGCAAAGCTCGGCGAGACGCGTTTCGAAAACTGGCTCAGTCAATCCACCAACGCGCATCTGCAGCCCGCATAGTCACAGCGAAGGTAAAACCATTTATGAAGAGCTCACGACCGATGTTCGTGCTGGCATTTCTCACTGCCGGCGTCCTGTTCGCACAGGAAGCGCAGGTCACACCCCTCATGTCCAAAGATCTTGCCGATTTTCCCGGCAAGGAAGGTCTGATGATCACCGTGGTGTATCCTCCCGGCGCTTCCGATCCGATTCATCGGCATAACGCGCATGCGTTTGTTTACGTGCTGGAAGGCTCCGTCGTGATGCAATTGAACGGCGGCAAAGAAATCACCCTGACGCCGGGTCAGACTTTCTATGAAGGACCCAACGACATTCATACCGTTGGCCGTAACGCAAGCACCACGAAACCCGCGAAGTTCATCGTAGTCCTGCTGAAGGACAAGGGCGCCCCCATCCTGCTACCGGTAACCCCAACGGCGCCGCGCCTTTCTTCTGCGCCAAAACGTGCCTCGGCGGAAAAGTAAAGCCATTGGAAATCAACCCTTTTCAGCGTGGTTCGCCAGCCGCGCGCGTGCAGCCTCCTTCCGTCCTAAGGCCGGAACCAGCGCACCCACTCGTCCCAGGCCCCAGCGTGGCATTCCACTGTATATGGCCTCGTACTCTCCCGCCCGCACCCGGTAGGTTTCATGCCAGATTCCCACATCCTCGCGAGAGGTCCGCATCCGTTGATTGAAGGCAACCCACGCCGGCCAGTGAAGATGATCCTGGCTGCGCGCGTAAGCTTCCAGGTGTTCGAAAGACCGCCAGTACTGCACCGTAAGCAGACCGCTTGAAGTGGATCCCAGAAACCCGCTCTCCGGGTGCCCTTCCAATTCTCTAATCATGCGAGGCATTGCACGGGCCACCGGCAGCCATTTGTGCAGTTTCCAAGGTTTGTTGACCCGCATGCCGATAAGAAAGACGACGAAGTCGCCCTCGATTTCGGCAGACATCCTCTCGGAGATAATCTCAGCCATATAACCTCCAGGCCTGCTCGCCGTTATCCATCTAGTTCATCAACGCCTGATATACGCCGTTGGAGAATTTCTGCTGAATGTCCGTGCGATTGGGCATCAGTTGTATCATCAGCACATTCACCAGGTGTCCGATGCGGTCCACCTCGTAGTTTGTGCCATACGCTCCGCCCCATCCGAACGCGCCCACACCGGCCATCCCCTTCGCCCCGTAGCGGTCCACCGTTTCGAAGCCGAAACCGAAGCCGAGTCCCGTCGTGGAGTGCAGCGTGCCGGATTGATTCGTAGTCATCAATTCCACCGTCCGGGGACTCAGAATCCGCACGCCATCCAGTATGCCGCCATTGCGGATCATCTCCAGAAAGCGCGCGTAATCGTGCGCCGTGGAAAGCAGACCGGCGCCGCCCGCGAAACTCTTTTTCGGACCCTCCACGTAGTGTCCCTGTCCCTTCGAGCCTTCCGCGGCGCGCACCATACCTTTATCTCCGCTGCTCGCGTATACCGCCGCCAGGCGCCCGCGCTGTTCCGCGGGCAGGTAAAAACGCGTGTCCGTCATATGCAACGGTCCGGTAATCCGCGTGCGAACGAACTCATCCAGCGGCATGCCCGAGGCCTTCTCCACCACGCAGCCCAGAATGTCGGTGTTGTATCCGTACACGAAGGCCTCACCCGGCTGAGCCACAAACGGCAGCGTTCCCAGGCGCTCCATAGTTTCACAGATCGGTTCGCTCTTGTCGGCGGTGTACCAGCCATTTCCCGCCGCCGGGCCCAGGCCCTTCGCTTCGTAAAGCGATGCCACTTGGGGTTCGGTCCCGTAAGAAATGCCCGCGGTATGCGTCAACAGATCCTGAATCGTAATCGCGCGCTTGGCCGGAACCAGGTTGATCCCGCCATCGCTCTTTACCGCCACCGTAGTCTTCGCAAAGGTCGGAATAAAATGGCTCACCGGCTCCGTGATCCCAATCTTGCCTTCTTCCATCAGCGCCAGAACGGCCGTAGTCGTGATGGCCTTGGTTTGCGAGGCGATCCGAAAAATCGTGTCCGCTGTCATCTTCCGTCCGGCTTCTTTATCGCTCCAGCCCGCCGCGTGCTCGTACACAGGCTTGCCATCCTGCAGCACCAGTGCGACAACGCCCGCCACCTGGCCATCGTCCACGTACTTCTGCAAAATCTGATCCACCCGCTTCAGTCGCTCCGCCGAAACCGACGGGACCGCTTGAGTCCACGCAACGCTCGAACCCAAAGCAATAAATAAAAACCACGATCGCATCGTCATAGCTCTCCGTGAAACAGTAATTCTACTTCACCGCAAACCTACACTGTCTTCTCGGCGGCTGGCTCCGCGATCCTGCGCCTCCGCGTTGGATGGCAATCCGCCCCCCGCCCACTTGCTGCGCACCATCCCAAGGCATACAATCAGCCCAATGCAACTTTTCCTGGACGACTTCTGCCCGGAAAAATCTCCGGGACGCTGTCCGTCCCTCTCGTCGCTCCTCTCCCTTCTCGAGCGAATGCCGGCGCTGCTCTGGACCACCGATTCGGACGGCAGGTTCACCTCTCTCGCCGGCGCGGGGCTCGAAACCACTGGCGTCTCAATTGCCGATCTCGCCGGCCAGCCCATCGAACACCTCTTCCCTTCCACCGAAATCGTTCAATCTCCCCGCCACGCTCACCTTCGCGCCCTCGAGGGCCATGCCTGTTCCTTCGATGCCGCAGTCAACGGACGCGACCTCCAGGCCCACATCGGACCCGCCCTCGGACCCGACGGCGCCGTCATCGGCGTCATCGGTGTGGCTCTCGATCTCACCGAGCGCGTGGTAGCCGAAAGGGCCCTGCGTCTCTCCGAACACAGCTATCGCTCTCTGATCGAAGGGGCTCCCTATGCAATTTGCCGCTGTACCGTCGGCGGCCAGCTCCTGCAGGTGAACCTCGCCATGCTGGAAATGCTCGGCTATGATTCCTCGTCCGAGGCGGAGCTGCTGGTTCGCGATATGCCCGAGATCTTTTCCGGTGATTTCGATGCGGTGCGCACCGCCCTGCTCGCCGGCAGCGCGGTGAATAGCATCGAGAGCACATGGCTACGTCGCGATGGCGCGGTAATCCAAGTCCTGGTCAGCGGCCGCGCAATCCGCCATCACTCCGGCGAGGTCTCCCTTTTGGACATCCTGGCGCAGGATGTCACCGGTCAAAAACAGCTCGAAGAGCAGCTCGTACAGGCACAGAAAATGCAGGCCGTGGGACAGCTCGCCGGCGGCGTCGCTCACGACTTCAACAACCTGCTGACCGTCATCGACGGCCACGTCGAAATCATTCTCCACAACACCAGCGACCAGGATCTGCGCGAGCGGCTCACCCAGGTCAAACAGGCCACCGATCGTGCCGCCATGTTGACCCGCCAGCTCCTCGCCTTCAGCCGCCGCCAGGTGCTCCGCGCCAAAGTGGTCGATCTCAACCACGTGATCGGCCACCTCCTCGGCCTGCTCAAACGCCTGATCAAAGAGGATGTCGAGCTGATCTTCCTGCCGCAGCGCGATCTGGGATGCGTGAAGGCCGACCCATATCAGATCGAGCAGGTGCTCATCAATCTGGCCGTCAACGCGCAAGACGCCATGCCGCGGGGCGGACGGCTCACCATTGAGACACGCAATCTCTGCGTCGACCCTCACCCGGTCCGCCAGTCCGAAGATCTACAACCCGGCGATTACGTGCAGATCGTTGTGCGCGACACCGGCCACGGCATGGATCGCGAGGTGCAAGCCCGTGCCTTCGAACCGTTCTTCACCACCAAGAAACTGGGACAGGGCACCGGGCTCGGACTCTCCATGGCCTACGGCATCGTGAAGCAGAGCGGCGGGCACATCCGGCTGGACAGCAAACCCGGCGACGGCTGTACGTTCTGGATCCACTTGCCGCGTGTCGCGCCGGCGCCGGCCGCCTTACCCCCTCCTCTACCGGCAACGGCGCTCCCGCGTGGATCGGAAACCATCCTTCTGGCCGAAGACGAAAATGGCGTGCGCAAAATGATCGGAGCGTATCTGGAGGATCTCGGCTATCGCGTGCTCACCGCATCCGATGGCATGGACGGAATTTCGCTCGCTCACACGTATGCCGAACCCATTCACCTGCTGGTCAGCGACCTGGTCATGCCCAAGTTGGGCGGCCCCGAACTTGCCGCCGAGTTGAGGAAGATGATGCCCCGCCTGAAAGTGATTTTTCTATCCGGCTACGCCGGACACGCGGTTTCCGGCAGGGACCTGGACCTTTCGGACGCCCGCTTCCTCGCCAAACCGCTATCCATGGAACTGCTCGCCAAGGCCGTCCGCGAGGTTCTCGACCATACCCAGGCCTAGTCGTTCTTCGGAGTCAGGTCTTCGGCAGGTACGATCCGGCTGAAGGGAATTTTGCCGCGCTCGTTCGCCTCACGGACGTGGTCGGGATTGTCGGCCTCAAACAGGCACATGCACTTGTTTTCGCCCGGTACGAAGGTGGAACGGATGTACCGAACCTGCCTTCCTTCCGCCGTCAACTCCTTGCCCATTTGAATCGCGGTCTTCTGCGCAGCCGCAAGCTCTTCCATTGTGACCCCGGGCATATCGCGCTCCACCAGATAGACTGCCATCTCGACACCTCTCGATTGTTCAGATATATTAAGCTGCCGGTTCCCGAAAACGCAAATTATCGCGACTCGTCGCTTTGCGCGTCGTCCAGAAACCATTTCGTGTACTGGTCCCGCTGGTAGTAAACGTCTCCGCTTCTGCCGTGCAGGGTAATGCTACCGTCCACGTGCTCTTCCACCAGGCAGGCCACGTGGTAAACGATCGTGCCGTTAGGCAGGCCTACGCCGATATCCTTTCGGTCGGTGAGGCGCATTTTCGATCCTTCGTGCATTGCGCCAAGCATATCATGATGGACCGTTCTGCATTCCACATTGGCGAATGCTATCATTGGCAAATCCCCCATCATGATTCTCGCTGCCCGCCGAAGCCTGAAATAGCGCGGCCGTTCCCTTTTCCTTTCGTGGACAATAGGGAAATGCCGATCGCACTTGCCCAGGTCGAGGAAGCGCGCGCCAACCTCGCGGGAGTGGCCCTCCGCACGCCGCTGGTCCGCTGTTTTGCCGATTCGCCCGCCGGCCTCTGGCTGAAGCTCGAGAACCTGCAGCCCATCGGCTCCTTCAAGATCCGCGGCGCCGCCAACGTCATGGCGCGGACGCCGCGCCAACTCCTCGAGCGCGGCGTGCTCACCGCGTCGGCCGGCAACATGGCGCAGGGCGTCGCGTTCTGCGCGCGGCGCATCGGCGTGCCCGCCACCATCGTCGCGCCCGATACCGCGCCCGCCACCAAGATCCGCGCCGTGGAACGCCTGGGCGGACGCGTGATTCTCGCGCCGTTCGCCGACTGGTGGCGCACCTTCGAAACCCGCTCCTACCCCGGCGTCGAGGCGACCTTCATCCACGCCTTCGACGATCTCGACGTGATGGCCGGCAACGGCACCATCGCCCTGGAACTGCTCGAAGACCTGCCGGACCTGGACGCCGTCGTGATTCCCTGGGGCGGCGGCGGGCTCTCCTGCGGGATCGCGGCGGTCCTCCGCCAAGCTCGCGCCGCACGTAAAGATCTACGCCGCCGAAGTGGAGACCGCCGCGCCGCTGGCCGCATCGCTCGCTGCCGGCGAGCCGCGCACCGTGGACTATACGCCGTCGTTCGTGGACGGCATCGGCAGCAAGATGGTCTTTCGCAATATGTTCGAGCACGCGCAGCGCTTGCTGGATGGCTCGCTCGTCGTTACCCTGGAAGAGGCGGCCCGCGCCATGAAGTTCGTGGCGGAACGCAATCGCATGATCGTGGAAGGCGCGTCCGCCTGCGCCATTGCCGCCGCCATCTCCGGGCGCGCCGGCTCCGGCCGGGTCGTGGCGATCGTTTCCGGCGGCAATATCGATCTGGAGAAATTTGCGCAACTCACGGCCTCCAACGGGCGTATGGATTCGTTATGAGACTGCCGCTGGTGGTGTGTCTGGCCGCGCTCGCCGCGCCAATGGTCTGCCGCGCGCAGCGCAGGCGCCTCCGCCCATCCGCGTCGATGTCAGCCTGGTCAACGTCGGATTCTCCGTCCGCGACGAAAAGGGAAATCTCGTCACCAACCTGACACAAAACGATTTCGAAATCACCGAAGACGGCATACCGCAGAAGATCTCCTTTTTCGCCCGCAGCACGGACGTTCCGCTGACCCTCGGCCTGATCATGGACGTCAGCGGCAGCCAGCAAAGTTTCGTCAAACCTCATCACAATGACCTACAGGCGTTTCTGAAAACGGTCCTCGAGCCGCAGGACCGCGCGTTTCTGGTCTGCTTCGGCAACAATCTGCGCCTGATGAGCGACCACACGAACTCGGCCAAGGACCTGGTCGATTCGCTCAAGACGTTCGAGAAGGGGAAGATGATCGAAAACTTCCCGACGCTCGGCCCGCGCGAACACCGCGTCCTCGGCACCGCGTTCTACGACGCCATCTTTTACTCGTCCACACAGATGATGCAGAACGTGGAGCGCGGCCGCCGCGCCCTGATCGTCTTTAGCGACGGCGAGGACAACTCGAGCGCCCATCACATGATGGAAGCCATCGAAGCGGCGCAGGCCAACGACGTTCTGCTCTTCACCATCCGCTATACCGAGGTGCGCGACGGCCGCCTCAATGCCCGCAACAAATACGGCATGAGCGTGATGGAGCGGATCGCGCGCGAGACCGGCGGCGCCGATTTCGACGGCACCGGCAAGGGACTGGTGAACAGCTTCCGCCAGATCGACGAGCAGCTTCGGTCGTCGTACGAGCTTGGCTATCACGCCTCCAATCCGGCAGGCGACAAGACCTTCCACAAGATCGTGATCAAGCCCAAACCGCCCGGCCTCACGGTGCGCTCGAAGACCGGATACTACTCCGATAGCTTTATAATCAAGAGCTATGGATCGCAAGGTGAATCCTTCGGTCGCCGAAACCGTGGCGTCGGATAGCCTCATGGGAAATGGCCTGGCAAGCCGAGGCCGAAGAAATCTCACGGGCGACCTCGGCGGCGGCGGAAGACGAAGGACGCTTCGTTCCGGGAACCCTGCTCGGCGGACGGTACCGCATCATCGGTCTGCTGGGCCGGGGTGGAATGGGCGAAGTCTATCGCGCCACCGACCTCACGCTGGGACAATCGGTCGCCTTGAAGTTCCTGCCCGAAGAGGCGTCGCGCAATCAACGCCTGCTGGAGCGCTTCCACGGAGAGGTCCGCGTGGCGCGCCTGGTCTCGCACCCAACGTCTGCCGGGTTTACGATATCGGCGAGATCGAAGGGATGCCGTTCATCTCCATGGAGTACGTGGACGGCGAGGATCTCGCTTCCCTGCTCCTGCGCATCGGACGCCTGCCCGGCGATAAAGCCGTGGAGACGGCGCGCAAGCTCTGCGCGGGACTCACCGCGGCGCACGATCGCGGCGTGATTCATCGCGACCTGAAGCCGCAGAATATCATGATCAACAAGCGCGGCGAAGTCGTGATCATGGACTTCGGACTGGCCGCGATTTCCGATCAGCTCTCCGGCGCCGAGGTGCGCAACGGAACTCCGGCCTACATGGCGCCGGAGCAGTTGAGAGGCTCGGGCGTTACCGCGAAGAGCGATATCTACGCGCTGGGGCTGGTGCTCTATGAACTCTTCACCGGCAGCCGGCCCTACGATGCCAGGAACGTGCAGCACCTGATCGACCTGCAGGATTCGGTCAACCTGGCGAGCATGACCAGCGTGGCGCCGGACATCGATCCGGGCGTGGAAAAGGTGATCCGGCGCTGCCTCGATCCGGATCCGGCGAAGCGGCCGGCACGGCGCCCTGGCCATAGCGGCGGCGCTGCCGGGCGGCGATCCGCTGGCTGCGGCGCTCGCCGCTGGAGAAACTCCCTCGCCGGAAATGGTGGCGGCCGCCGGCGCCATTCAAGGAATGCCGCGCGTGTGGGCGATGTTCTGCCTGCTGCTGACCGTGGTCTGTCTGCTCGGGCAGATCCCGATCCGCCAGCGCCGCACTGCCTTTTTCCACGGCGCGCTGGACGCGCCGCCGGACGTGCTGGCGCATCAATCGCGAACCACCGCCGAGAGTTTCGGATATACTCGCAAGCCCGCCGATACCGACATCTGGCTGGAGCACCGCTGGGACCTGGTCAACTATTTGAGTTCGCTGCCGCAGCCGCGGCGCTGGGACGAGTGGTACGCCGCCGAGGCGCCCATCGTCTCGTTTTACCGCGAGAGTCCGCAGCCGCTGGATGCCCGGCCCTTCGGACTGGTCACTGCTCTGAATCCGCCGCCGTTCACTGCGGGGATGGCGACGGTGATCCTGGACGGCAACGGACGGCTGGCGGATTTCTCCGCCGTGCCCTACGCCGCGGGCTCGGCGACGGTTTCGCCGGAGACCGTGTTCCGGGCCGGCGGGACTGGACATGGCGGCCTTTACGGAGACCGCTCCCGGAAAACCTGCCGACTCATCCGTTCGACCAGCGGCACGCCTGGAAGGGGCCGCACCCGAAGATTCCGCAAACCGAACTGCTGGTGGAGATCGCCTCATGGAAGGGACAGATTACGCGGGCGACGGTGAGCATACGCCGGCCGAAGTCGGGCAACGCCGCGGCGGCGAGCGATTTGAACCACGTGCAGAGCATCGTGATCTGGACCTTGACGTGTCTCGGCGGCTTCTTTGTGCTGCTGCTGGCGCGGCGGAACTGGAAGCTGCGCCGCACGGACATGCAGGGCGCGTGGCGCGTGGCCGTGGCGCGCTTCATACTGGCGGGCGTGGCATGGGCCGGGCTGGTGCATCCCGTGATCGGCGTGGCGTTCTTCGAACACATTGCGGCGAGCGCTGGCGACTGGCTGATGGATGCGGCCGTGCTGTTCCTGGTGTACCTGGCGCTGGAGCCGGCGGTCCGCGCGCGCTGGCCGCACTCCATCGTCACCTGGAATCGCGTGCTGGCGGGGCGCTGGCGCGATCCGCAGGTGGCCTCGGACGTTCTGATCGGAGCGGCCGTCGGTACCGGAATGTTTACGTTTTTCAAATTGACCTTTGCGTTGATGCCGCACGTGCAGCCCGTGAATTTCGACATGAATCTGCATTTCGCCATGGGCGTTCGCCAGTGGATTGGCGGTAACGCGCATAATCTGGCGGGCGGCTTGCGGTTCGGGCTGCTGATTTTTCTGACGATTTTCGGATTGCGCCGCATGCTGCGCAACGATATGCTGGCCGCGCTGGCAGCGGCGGTGCTGTTCACCCTAATGCAGGGCGACGTTTCTTACTCCGAGGAGCGGCTCATCATGATGGCGCTCTACATCGTGGTTTATGGCGCGCTGGCCTTCGTTCTGCTGCGCAGCGGCCTGGTGGCGACCATTGCCACGCTGTTCTTTGCCGATAGCGGGAATGCCGTGATTCTGGGGATGAACTGGAATAACTGGTACGCGCCCGCGGGGCTGGCCAGCCTGCTGCTGCTGGTGGGGATTGCCGATATGCATTCCGGCTATCGCTGGGCGGGCGCGATCTGTTGGAAGGCGAAGAACCGGGATAACGCTTAGACTACCTCCAGGATCAGGCACTTCAGGTAGAGGGTCTCGGGGACGGTCAGCAGGATCGGGTGATCCTGGCTCTGCGTGCGGCGCTCCAGGACGCGCAGCGTGCGGTTGGCGTCGAGGCTGGCCTGGGCCACCAGTTCGAGCAGCGTCGCTTCGCCCAGGTGATGCGAGCAGGAGCAGGTCACCAGGATGCCGCCGGGCTGCAGCAGGCGCAGCGCGCGCAGGTTGATCTCCTTGTAGCCGGTAGCGGCCGATTCCAGGTTGCGGCGGCTCTTGGCGAAGGCCGGCGGGTCCAGCACCACCAGTCGAAAAATGGCGGCGCGCGCTGGCGTAACCGGCCAGCAGCTCGAAGACATCGGCTTCCTGGAAATCGATGTTGGCGATGCCGTTGGCCGCGGCATTGGCGCGCGCCGTGGCCAGCGCGGGGCCGGAGCTGTCCACCGCTTCCACGCTCTCGCACTTGGCGCGCCAGGTGCAGGGCGAAGCCGCCGGTGGAGGTGAAGCAATCGAGCGCCTTGCCGCCGCGCGCGTAGCGGGCGGCGGCGCGGTAGTTCTCGCGCTGATCGAGGAAGATGCCGGTCTTCTGCCCGTGCAGCAGGTCGGCCCGCAGGGTGAGGCCGTTCATCTGCACCGTCACGGACTCGGGAACTTCGCCGGCGAGCACGGTGGTTTCGAGCGGCAGCTCCTCCTTGGCGCGCACCGCGACATCGTTGCGCGCCACGATCCCCTTGGGGTGGAAGATCTCCTCCAGGCAGGACGCGATCTCGTCCTTGGCGGCGTCCATGCCCTGGTCGAGGGTCTGCACGACCAGGTAGTCGCCGTAGCGGTCCACCACCAGCGCGGGCAGCAGGTCGGCTTCGCCGTGCACCACGCGGTAGGCGTCGGTATGGCGGACCACAGCGCGGCGGTGTGCCTCGGCGGCGCGCAGGCGGCGCAAAAAGAAATCGCGGCCGATCTCTTCGACCTGCCGCGACAGCATGCGCAGAGTGATCTGCGAAGCTGGAGCTGTAGTGCGCCGTGCCGAGCGGACGGCCCCGCGGATCGGCGACCTTGACGGCTGGCCGGGCTGGGCGCCGTCGCGGTCGGCGACGTCGCTGGTGAAGATCCAGGGATGGCCGCAGGCGACCCGGTCGGCGCCCTTGCGGTTCACGCGGACTTCGTTCATCGCATCGCCTGCAGGCGGGCGATGCGGTCCTCGGTGGAAGGGTGGGTCGAGAACAGGTTCATGAAGCTCTGCCCGGTGAAGGGCTTGATGATGAACATGTGGGCGGTGGCGGGCGAGGCGTCCATGGGGATGCGCTTGGACCAGGTCTCCAGCTTCTGCAGGCCGCCGATCAAGGGGTACGGCGAGCCGACGTATTTGGCGCAGGCCGCGTCGGCATCGTACTCCCGCGAGCGCGAAATGGCCATCTGGATGAGCATGGCGGCGATGGGCGCCAGAATCATCATGGCGATGGCCGCCGATCGGGCTGCCGCGGTCGTCGTCGTCGCGGCTGCCGCCGAACCAGAAGGCCATGCGGGCCAGCAAGGTGATGGCGCCGGCGATCGTGGCGGCCACCGAGCTGATCAGGATGTCGCGGTGCAGCACGTGGCCCAGTTCGTGCGCGACCACGCCTTCCAGTTCGTTGTCGCGACATGAGGCGCAGGATGCCGGCGGTGAAGGCCACCGAGGCGTGCTGCGGGTTGCGGCCGGTGGCGAAGGCGTTGGGCGAATCCTCGGGGATGATCCACAGCTTGGGCATGGGCAGCCCCATGCGCTGGCAGAGGTTGCGCACGATGGGCTCCACGCGGCGGTAGACCTCGGGGTTCTCGGTCTCGGTGACCGGCTGCGCCGAGTACTCATGAGCGCGATCTTGTCGGAGAAGAAGTAGCTGGCAAAGTTCATGACCGCGGCGATCGCGAGCCCGATGTAGAGGCCCTGGCGGCCGGCGATGGCCTGACCGCCGACCAGCAGAAGGGCGCTCAGGAAGCCGAGCAGGGCGGCGGTTTTCAGCGCGTTTATGCTCATTCGGACCTCAGGTTCGGGAGCAGCGTCCGACGGGACCGATTGAATCGGTCCGCAGGTTGCCGACCTGCCCTATCTTCATACATGTACCTCGGCGGTGTCGGACGGACCGGGGCGGGAACCAGCTTGGTAAACGTCAGTTCGTTATCCGGTTCGGCGGCGGCATCCACCAGGATGGTGTCGCCTTCCGCGAAATCGCCGGTGATCAGCTTGAGCGCCAGCGGATCCTGGATCAGGCGCTGGATGGCGCGCCGCATCGGCCGGGCGCCGTACTGCGGGTCGTAGCCCTCGCGTGATGATGCGGTCCTTGGCGGCGGCGGTGACTTCGAGCTTCAACTTGCGGTCCTTCAGCAGCTTGCCCACGTTGGTCGAGCTGGATGTCCACGATCTGCGCCAGGTGCTCGCGCGTCAGCGAGTTAAACACGATGATATCGTCAACGCGGTTCAGGAACTCCGGCCGGAACTGCTGGCGCAGCGCGTCGAGCAGGCGCTTGCGCGTATCCTCGTTGCGGCGTGTCCTTGCCGTGGACCGAGAAGCCGATGGTATTGCGCTCCACCATGCCGGTGCCGACGTTGGACGTCATGACGATCACGGTGTTCTTGAAGCTCACGGTGCGGCCCTGGCCGTCGGTCAGCCGGCCGTCGTCCAGAATCTGCAGCAGCATGTTGAAGACGTCCGGATGCGCCTTTTCGATTTCGTCGAACAGCACCACCGAATACGGCCGGCGGCGCACCTGCTCGGTGAGCTGCCCGCCCTCTTCGTAGCCGACGTATCCGGGAGGCGAGCCGACCATGCGCGCCACCGCGTGCTTCTCCATGTACTCGGACATATCGACGCGGATCATGGCCTTGTCGTCGTCGAACAGGTACTGCGCCAGCGCGCGCACCAGTTCGGTCTTGCCGACGCCGGTGGGTCCCAGGAAGATGAAGCTGCCGATGGGCCGGTTGGGGTCGCTCAGGCCGGCGCGGTTGCGCAGGATGGCGTTGGACACCAGCCGCACGGCTTCGTCCTGGCCGACCACGCGGTCCTTCAGGCGCTCCGGCATGTGGACCAGCTTCTGGATTTCGCCTTCCATCATGCGGGTCACCGGGATGCCGGTCCACTTGGCCACGATGCGGGCGATATCCTCCTCGTCGATCTCTTCCTTGAGCAGCGCGTGTTCCTTGACGGCTTCCAGTTCCTGCTCGGCCGCCTGGATGTCCTTCTCGATCTGCGAGAGGCGGCCGTAGCGCAACTGCGCGGCCTTTTCCCAATCGCCGGCGCGGCTGGCCTTCTCCTCTTCCTGGCGCAGCGTGTCCTGCTCCTCTTTCAGGGTGCGCACGCGGGCGATGGCGCTCTTCTCGCGGTTCCAGCGCTCCTTCAGCGCGGCGGCCTCGCCGCGCACGGTCTCCAGCTCGTTTTCCACGTGGCGCAGCCGCTCGTGCGACGCGGCGTCGTTCTCCTTGCTGAGCGCCTGGCGCTCGATTTCCAGGTGCGAGATGCGGCGGTCCAGGTCGTCGATCTCGATGGGCATGGAGCCGATCTGCAGGCGCAGCGCCGAGCCGGCTTCGTCGATCAGGTCGATGGCCTTGTCGGGCAGGAAGCGGTCGGCGATGTAGCGGTGCGAGAGCACGGCGGCGGCGACGATGGCCGAGTCCTTGATGCGCACGCCGTGGTGGATCTCGAACTTCTCCTTGAGCCCGCGCAGGATGGCGATGGTGTCGTCCACCGTCGGCTCGCCCACCATGACGGTCTGGAAGCGGCGCGCCAGGGCGGCGTCCTTCTCGACGTGCTTCTTGTATTCGTTGAGCGTGGTGGCGCCGATGCAGCGCAGTTCGCCGCGCGCCAGCGCCGGCTTCAGCAGGTTGGCGGCGTCGATGGCGCCTTCGGCCGAGCCGGCGCCCACCAGCGTGTGCAGCTCGTCGATGAAGCAGATGATCTCGCCGTTGGAATCGATGATCTCCTTGACCACGGCCTTGAGGCGGTCTTCGAACTCGCCGCGGAACTTGGTGCCGGCGATCATGGAGCCGAGGTCGATGGCCACCAGGCTTCTTGTTCTTGAGCTGATCGGGCACGTCGCCGCGCACGATGCGCTGCGCCAGGCCTTCGACGATGGCGGTCTTGCCGACGCCGGGCTCGCCGATCAGCACCGGGTTGTTCTTGGTGCGGCGGCTGAGCACCTGCATCACGCGGCGGATCTCGTCGTCGCGGCCGATCACCGGGTCGAGCTTGCCCTGGCGGGCGGATTCGGTCAGGTCGTGCGCGTAGCGCTCCAGCGCCTGGTATTTGGTCTCCGGATTCTGATCGGTGACGCGCTGCGTGCCGCGCACCGAGACCAGGGCTTTCAGGATGGCGTCGTGGGTGGCGCCGGCGCGGTCCAGCAGTTGGCCGGCGGGGTCGTTGCGCTCCTCGGCGATGGCCAGCAGCAGGTGCTCGGTGGAGACGAATTCGTCTTTGAAGCGGCTGGCCTCGTCGAAGGCGTGCTCGAGGACTTGGTTGAGCGGCGGCGAGAGATACATGCCGGGCTGCATGCCGGCGGTCTTGGGCAGGGTGGGCAGCATGCGGCGTGGCCTCGGCGACGATGGCGTCGGGCTGCACGCCGCACTTTTCCAGCACGGGCCGGACGATGCCTTCCTTCTCCTCGGCCAGGGCGATCAGCAGGTGCAGCGGGAACATCACCTGGCTGCCGTTCTTTTCGGCCAGCGCCTGGCGTCTGCTGCAAGGCTTCCTGGGCTTTTTGAGTCAGTTTGTCGAGACGAAACATTTAGGTTCCCCCCAGAAACAACGGGGCAGGCCGACCCATCGGGTTATCGCCTGCCCCCAAATCTGTCAGCGGCTGTGCTTCAGCGGCCGCCAGCTCGTATCTATATAGATGCGACGTTCGAAGGTTCGATGCGTTACACTGCGACTTCGACTTTGATCTGGCGCGGCTTGGCGGCTTCCTTCTTGGGCAGGGTGACGGTCAGGACGCCGTTCTTGATAGGCGGCATTGATCTTCTCGGTGTCGAACGTGTTGGGGACGGCGAAGCTGCGCACGAAATTGCCGTAGTTGCGCTCGATGCGGTGATAGCCCTTGCCGGTTGCTCTCGGCTTCGAACTTGCGCTCGCCGGCGATGGTCAGGGTCTGGTTTTCCACGCGGACGTCGATGTCCTTCGGCTCGACATCCGGCAGATCGGCCTTGAGGACCAGTTCGTTCTCGGTTTCGTAGATATCGACGGACGGGGCCCACGGGCGGTTGGCCTGGGGTTCGGTGAGCATGCGGGTGAAGGCGTCTTCGACGGCGCGGAGGCTGGCAAGCGGATCGTAATTGGCTGAGAGACATGTGTTGTAAGCTCCTTGTTGCGTTGTAGATCTTTGGAGGCCTGTCGATGCCTCACTTGATTACAATAATAAAATATGGCGTTGATATTGTCAAGTATATTTTAGCGCGTCAGCATGGGGAAAGGTTGCGGCTTGGGTTGGATGGGTCCGTTGGGTTCGATTGTAGAGCGCATTTTCTTTTGTAATCAATGACTTGTGGGTTCGTTTCGCTTTTCGAGGTACGTGAGCATTTTCCGAGGTCGGTAAGGCCTTGACGAAGGGGCCCTCCTGCTTGAGCTATAGCACACGGAGGGTGTGGGGTCTGAAATTGGGCGGGGCTAAATGGATGATGCGATGGGAGTTATTCTTGCCGATGGGCGGTGACGCCGGGGCGATGGACTGGCCTCCAGTGAACAGGGGCGGCAGTCCGAAAGCGGCGGACCTATTCCGGGAAACCAAGCGCGCCGCCCAAGCGGGCCGGAGGATTAGGATCAGGACCCGCGAGCCGGCATCGCGCCAGCCGATCTTGCTCCTACGGCTGAATGGGACGCCGGCCGTCTCTTTACCTACTCGACGGTTTTGGACAGAGGCGGCAGCCCGGTTTGACTGCCGGTCCTGTGCTGTGCGAGTCTATTGCCGCGCCATCGCAATCTGGAAGCGCTCCTCCGGAGAGATCAGGTGGTCGTGATCATCCTTCTCCAGATCGATCTGGACCCAGTTGACCTTGCCGCTGAACTCGTTGCCGCGCGGGCCGTAATCCGGCGAGACCGGAGAGCCGCCCTCCTTGCCGACGTCGCAGGTTTCATCGCCGGAGAAGATCATCGGGATCGTCATGTCGATGCGGCCTTCGCCGTCCTTCTTGCCATCGACAAAGAGCGAGACGGTGCCGCCCTTGGCCAGGCCGCCGCCGTCGTACTTGAACTCCATGCGCACCTGGTGCTTGCCCGCGGGGATCGGCTGCGTGCCTTCGGCGAAGTACAGCTTGATGCCGAGGAAGTTGTAGCAGTGCTTGAGCTTGCCGTCCTTGGCGTAGAGGCTCCAGCCATTGGTGTTGCCGCCCTGGGCGATGATGACGCCCTTGGCGCCCGACTTCGGGACCTCGATTTCAGCGGTCACGGAGTACGACTTGTTCTTCATGACGACGACCGAGTTCTCGGTCAGGCGGCCCATGCCGCCGAACAGGATCTGCGTGTTGCCCTTGATGAGTTGCGGCCGGCCCGCCAGATCCGGCGTTGAAGCGCTCGAACCTGCGGTCGTCGAGCGGAAGGACGCTGTACTTGCGTCGCCTCGATCAGGAACAGCCGCTGCAGCTCGGCGCAGCTTCTCCGGATTCTCCTTCGACGAGATCCTTCGACTGGGTCCAGTCCGTGTTCGTGTCGTACAGCTCCCACACATCGTCATCGAACGCCGGCAGCGGTTTCGACATGTCCCAGGGCGTGCTGTGCCGGGTCACCGCGGTCCATCCCTTGTGGTAGATGCCGCGGTTGCAGAACATCTCGAAGTACTGGGTCTCGCGCCGCTCGGCCGCCTTGGCGTCGTTGAACGCGTACAGCATGCTGACGCCCTCGATACGGCGCCTGCTGCACGCTGTTCACGATCGTCGGCGCAGGCAGCCCCGCCGCTTCGAGGATCGTCGGCGCGATATCGATCACGTGACTGAACTGCGACCGGATCTCGCCCTTCGCCTTGATGCCGTTCGGCCAGTGCACGATCGTGCCGTTGCGGGTGCCGCCAAAATGCGACGCCACCTGCTTGGTCCACTGATACGGCGTGTTCATCGCATGCGCCCAGCCCACCGCGTAGTGGTTGTAGGCCTTCGGCCCGCCGAACTCGTCGATCTTGCTCATCAGGAACTCGGGCGTCTCGACGCCCGCCATGCCGTTCAGCATCGCCATCTCGTTGAAGCAGCCGTTCAGCGTAGCCTTCTGCGGAGGCGCCGTTGTCGCCGATGATGTAGTAGATCAGCGTGTCGTCGAGGATCTTCAGGTCCTTCAGCGTGTCGAACAGACGGCCGACGTGGTGGTCGGTGTGCTCGAGGAACCCGGCGTAGATCTCCATCTCGCGCGCGAGGATCGGCTTGAGCGCCTCCGGCATGTCGTCGAAGGCGGGGATTTCGGCAGGCCGCTTGGTGAGGACGGCATCGGCGCGGAATCACGCCCAGCTTCTTCTGACGGGCAAAGGTCTCTTCGCGCAGCTTGTCCCAGCCCTGGTCGAACTTGCCCTTGTACTTGTCGATCCATTCCTTGGGCACATGGTGCGGGGCGTGTGTGGCGCCGGGCGCGAAATACATGAAGAACGGCTTGTCGGGCATGAGCGCCTTCTGCTGGCGCACCCACCCGATCGCCTTGTTCGTCATGTCCTCGGTGAAGTGATAGCCCTCTTCGGGCGTCTTGTCCGGCTCGATCGGCGTCGTGCCTTCGTAGATCGCCGGATACCACTGGTTGGTCTCTCCGCCGAGGAAGCCGTAGAAGTACTCGAACCCGCCGCCGCCGGTGGGCCACTGGTTCGAACGGTCCCATCGGGCTCGTTTCCCAGACCGGCACTTCGTGGCACTTGCCGAACTGCGCCGTCGAGTAGCCATTGAGCTTGAGGGTCATGGCGAGCGGCGCCTTGTTCTTCGGCAGCACCGAACGTGTAGCCCGGGCGCCGAGGTCGCGAGCTCGCAGATGGCGCCCATGTTCACCGAATGGTGATTCCGCCCGGTCAGCAGCGCCTGGCGCGTCGGCGAGCAGAGCGCGGTGGTGTGGAAGCGGTTGAACTTCAGGCCGTTGTTGGCGAGCCGCTCGCTGCGTTGGCGTGTGGCGATGGGGCCGCCGAAAGCGCTCGAGGCGCCGAACCCGACAGTCGTCGATCAGCACGATCAGCACGTTGGGCGCGCCCTTGGGCGGCCGCAGCGGCTCGATCGGCGGAAATTTCGTGTCCGGGTCTTTCGCGTCGTACGTGGTCAGGCCCACGTGCTGCGCATCCGGAATCGGCAGAATGGATCGTTGAATCTTGTCTTGTGAACTCATATGCGTTTCCTTTGTAGGGTAGATCTCTTTTTCCCCTGCGACCGGCAGCCCGCCGCGTGGGACTGCCGGCCTTAGGGCATTGATGCGTCAACTGCGTTGATCCCGGCTTTGCCGTCAAGCGCGCAGCTTTGCACGAAGTTTTCTGAAGGGATGATGAATTGCTCAAACGGCTGATTCAGAATAATTCGACGCTAACGCCCGGCGCCTCAACGCATGGCGGGCGACCCTTATGGGATTATGGAAACATCACGACGATGGGCGGGAATCGAGCAGAAGTCACGTATAAAGGCTATCGGACCGGCGACGGCTGGGAGCTAGTCGTGAAGCGGCCAGGTCAGCCGTTGCGCCTCCTCGACTTGCCCCAGCGCAAAGGAGAGTGGGCTCTGAGCATCCTGACGGATTACCTGGGCGACCAATGTCGCGCCGCAGAGCTGCACAATGATTTCGCCGCGCTGACGATACGCCGTTTCACAGCGGATTGGGAATTGAGCGAAAGCGACATCGATAGCGCCCTGATGGAGGTCGAAATCGTCAGGCTACGATGGCGTATTGCGTTGGCGAGGGGATAGCGCCGCCAGCTCGCACTCGGCTACACCGAGAAGTGATCAGCGAACGATGATACCTGGCACAGGGCTGTGGGTCGCGCCGCGTCACTCAGGAACACCGTCTGGTGTGCCGGGTTACGGACGAGGGCATCGATTTCCTCCAAGTCGGGCGCGAGGTCGATCTCGCCGGACTTGGATTTCTCAGTTTGGGCAAGCTAAAGCTTACCCCACCTAACTTGATTTCTCCTGTTGGCAAGCTGAAGCTTGCCCCACCTAGCTTGCGCGCTTTTCGTGGAGCAGCATCTCCAGGGCGTGTTCCATGGAGCCGGCGAGCGCGATGGCGCCGGAATTGACGAAGAAGATCTGGTCGACCTTGTCGATGGTGTTCAGGCGGTGAGCGATGATCACCCTGGTGGTGTCGGGCGGGCAGCTTGTCGAGAATCTCTTCCAGAAGCTGCTCGGTGACGGTGTCGATGTTGGCGGTGGCTTCGTCGAGAATCAGCAGGTCCGGACTGCGCAGTGCGGCGCGCATGAAGGCGATGAGCTGCTTTTGGCCGAGGCTGATGTCGTTGCCGCTGCTGGAGACCTTGGTATCCAAGCCTTCGGAAAAGCGCGAGAGCAGGCTGGATAGATTGGATTTCTCCAGGACGGCGGCGAACTGCGCGGAGGAGCAGTTCGCGTAATCGTCGTTTCCGTACACGATGTTTTCGCCAACGGTTCCGGTGAAGAGGAACGGCTCCTGCGGAATGACAGCCGATCTTGCGCGCGCGCTCGGCGGGCGGGACCGAACGTATGTCGCGGCCGTCGAGGAAGATCGATCCGGCGGTGGGATCGTAGAGGCGGGCCATCAGCGATGCGGTGGTGGTCTTGCCGCCGCCCGTTGGGCCGACCAGCGCGTAGACGCTTGCCTTTCTCCAGCTCGAGGGTGATGTCGTGCAGAACTTCTTTGCCGCCGGGATACTGGAAGTGGACTTTGCGGAACTGGAGCACGGAAGCGGATTCGGACGGACTCGCGGGCACGACCTGCATGTCCGACTCGAGCGCGAGCACTTCGGAGATGCGATCGAGCGCGGCGAGCGCAAGCTGGTAGGACGACCAGACGGTTGCGAGTTGCCGCATGGGTCCATAGAAATTGTTGACGTAGAGCAGAAACCCGATGAGGAGGCCGGCGGTGGTTTCGGCTGGCGCCGATCAGAGTAATGCCGTAAGCCACGACCAGGAGCATCGCCAGGTTGTGGGCGAAGCCGTACATCGGCATAAATATGTTGTTGGCGAAGCCGGCCGATACCGAAGCGGTGTAATTGCGATCGTTGGCATTCTTGAATTTGCGCTGGAAATATTCGAGCCGGTTGAACGCCACAATGACTTTAAAGTTCTGCAGACTTTCCTGAACTTCGGCGCTCAGTTCCCCGAGGGTCTGCATGGTCCGCATGTTGCGGCGCTTTACCCACGCGCCGGTGGCCTTGGTCACGGTGAATACGCCGATGGCGGGCAGAAGGGCCGCGATTCCGAGGCGGACGTTGAGCGATAGGACGAATACGGCAACGCCCGTCATCAGAAAAATGCTGCTGACAAACTGCATGAGGGCCTGGGCGACGAACTGGTTCAGTTTATCGGTGTCGTTATTGACGCGCGAGATGAGGTCTCCGGCCTTGTTTTCGGTGAAGAAGGCCAGGGGCAGATCCTGCAGTTTCGCAAAGAGCTCATTGCGCAGGCTAAACAATACCCGGCGGCCGACGCCGCCCATGGTGCGGATCTGGGTATAGCTGGCGGCCACGCCGACCAGGTAAACGGCGAGCAGCAACACCGAGGAGAGCAGCAGCCCGCGGCTGTCTTTGAGGCGAACGCAGGTATCGATGGCGCGGCCGATGATGACCGGACCGACCAGCGTGGCGCCGGAACTGACCAGCATGGCGACGGCAGCCACAATCAGGGGGCCGCGCTCCGGAGCGATTAACGGCGCGAAGCGCTTGAGGCCCGCACGCAGGGAGCGCTTCGCACCGGGTGCGCTGGTAGTTTCAAGCTTGTACTTCATAGGCATTGGTGCTGCGCTGCGAATCGTAAATCTGCACGTATTCCGGGGACGTTGCCATGAGGTGCGGGTGGGTTCCGGTGGCGAGCATCTCGCCTTCCATCAAAAGGATAATCTGGTCGTAGTCTTCGACGGGCGCAATTTTTTGTGTGACCGAAATCAGCGTGATGCCCGGGTACTGTTGGTGGATGTTGCGCAGAATGGCGCGTTCGGTGGTGGTATCGACGCGCGCGGTGAAATCGTCAAGTAACAGCACTTTGGGATTGAGGGCGAGGGCGCGTGCCAGCATCACGCGCTGCTTCTGACCGCCGGAAAGAGTGGTTCCGCGTTCGGAGACCACGGTGTCGAGGCCCAGCGGCAGGCTGGAGATGAAATCGCGGAGCTCGGAGGCCGAAATCGCTTTTTCCAGGTCCTGGTCGGTGACGTCCGTGCTGAAGGCGATGTTTTCGCGGAGCGTCATATTGAACAGGATGCTGTCCTGAAACACGAAGCCGACCTGGCGGTGAAGATCTTCTTTGTTGTAGGCGTCGAGCGGCTCGCCATCGTAAGTCACGGTTCCGGAAGTGGGCTCGAGCAGGCCGAGAAGCACGTAGAGCAACTGCGTTTTTCCGGCGGCAGTGGGACCGATGACGGCGGTTTTCGTGCCGCCCTTCACGGAGAAGGAAACGTTCCTGAGGGCCTGCTTGTCGCCGAAGGCGAGCGAGACGTTGTTGATCTTGAGGTCGCCGCGAAGAGCGCGCCGGAGCGTGCCGGATTTCCTGGTTTCGGGCGCCATTAGAACCACGCTGAGGCGCGCGTAGGAAGCGCCGGCCTGCGCCATCACGGTGCTCATGAATCCCAGCAGGATGATGGGAAAGATGAGAAGCGCGAGATAGCTGTTGAAGGCGGTGAAGCCTCCGAGGGTCATACCGCCGAGGATGACGAAGT
Source organism: uncultured Solibacteraceae bacterium (assembly GCA_963792055.1). Classification (GTDB taxonomy): domain Bacteria; phylum Acidobacteriota; class Terriglobia; order Bryobacterales; family Bryobacteraceae; genus Solibacter. The sequence continues at coordinate 378,335 of CAWBUV010000018.1, forward strand.
GGCCACCGAGCAGGAGGATGATGATGGTGGCCAGATTGACGGCCAGGGTGATGGCCGGGATCATGGCGGACATGATGCGGAGGATGGCGAGGCCGATATCGCGGGACTCGGTGTTGGCGGCGGCGAATTTTTGCGCTTCGAAGCGCTGGGAATTGAGGATGCGGATGAGGGTGGCTCCGAGGATGCTCTCATTGATGACGCGATTCAGCCAGTCGATGGCTTCCTGACCGCGCTTGAAGAGAACCCGGACCTTGCGGATGGCGAGGAAAAAGGTGCCGCCGATGACGGGCACGACGCCCAGGACGCTGAGACCCAACCGCCAGTTGATGGTGAGCAGCATGATACTGGCGCCGACGATCAGGAAGAGCGAGGCGATGATGGTGGCGACGGCCTGAGAGACAAAGAGCTTGACGCCATCGACGTCGGAAGTGAGATGGGTGAGGAGCTTGGAGGGCGTGAGCTTCTCGATGCTGCTGTAGGACTGGGTGGCGATCCTGGCGGCCAAGCGGGTGCGCAGGTCTCGCGCGACGCGTTCGGAGGCGTAGGTCTGGATGATGTTCTGCACATAGTTCAGGGCGAACACCAGGAAGGCGATGACGGAGAACTGGAGGACCACCGCCGAGAGAACAAAGGTTCGCTGGGTGTACGCATCGATGGCGTGCGAGATGAGTTTGGGCACTACGAGGGTAAGCCCGTTCCCGGCGATGGTCAATACGACGAGTATGGCGACCAGCCGGCGGTAGGGTTTGAGCAGGGCGAAAAGGCTCGCTCCCGCAGGCGCTGCTTTTGAACCGGCACGTTTTGGACTCATAAATATGGTCGGTTGAACGAGGAAGCGATTGGTTTTGCCGGGATATCCATAGATTGGAACAAATCTCCGACAGGTGTCAAGGTTGCGTCACCTATGGCGCGGGCCAGGCAGCGACGTGGAGAGTGGATTGGATTGTGCCACGGTGCGAGACGATTTTCAAGGACTCGTGGAAACGCGGCTGGCGAAGGTTGTGCGAGAGCTGTTCCCAATGTACCCTGCCGTAGAGGGTTTTGGCCGGGTTGTCCGCGAGGCCGACCTCACGCGCCCAGAAGCGGCGTTGAAAGTCGGCGTAGGCGGGGGCGGGCTCGCTCGGATCGATTGGCTTACCGGAGAATCCCAGCGTGAGGAAGGCCATGGCGTAGAACATGTGTGCGAGCTGCCGGGCCAAATAGAATCGGGCTCTCTGGTACTCGTCGGGCGCCTGGCCGAAATACTGCTGAAGATAGATGCTTTCCTCCGTTTCATTAGTGACGAGCATGTTCGCAACCACGGCGAGGTCGGCATACCGATCGTTCTGGAAAGCGGCCTCCCAGTCCACCAGCCACAGACGGTTGCCATCGAAGAGCATGTTGTCCGGCTTGAACAGGTCGTTGTGAGACGGGGCGAGATCGGGATCGAGACGCGAGTACACGGCGGCCAGTTGCTGGTAGCGAGCGAGAAGTTCCGCGGTTTCGTTTTCCGGGAGAATGCTCGACGCGCGGAAGTTCTGGAGAAATCCGTTCAGGGCAGGCCCTGGATTCAGGAGGAAGGTGCATGTGGTGTTGAAGGGCGATGCGGGAAACGGCGGCAGGGCGTGCAGGGTGCGGAGCGCGGCGGGAATCCGAAGCAGCGCGTCGCGGGCTGGCAACGGTACAGCCTCCACAAAATCGGTGATGGAGACGCGGGCTTCCGCATTGGCATACCGGACGCGGGGCGCTAAGCCCGCACCGGCCGCCGCCTGCATGCAGGTGAAGTGACGCACCATATCGCCGGGGCGGGTGTTGATCCGCAGGAGGTATGGAGAGCCTCGCACGACGATGCGAAAGGCGCGGTTGGAGCCAGGGCGCTCGGTGAGGTCGCGGATGTCTTCGAATTCGGTGAGACCGAAAGCTTCTGTCAAGCCGAGAGTCACGGCCGCGCTTTTTTCTGGCGGGATCATATGCCTCCTCCGGGCGGTGGAATTGCGGATGGTTTCTTTAGCGATGGTACTGGAATTCCGGTGTGGAGGCGAGATCCCAGGGCGATTTTATTGCGCCTCTATCTCGTTTGGTTTCTGTTGGTTAGACTTCCAGGAGGAGAGCCTGCTATTCTATTATCGGGAAGGATGGCCCTCCTTTTCCGCGAATGCTCTCACGCTACTTAGCGAACGAGGGCTCCTTCTACCCTTACTGCGAGAATAGGAACGAAGGGGGATTCTCGTGAAAGCTGTCAGAACTCATGGCCGGGGCGGACCGGAACAGTTATTTTTTGAGGATGCACCACTGCCGGAGATCGGACGCGGGGATGTGCTGGTGCGGGTGCGTGCCACTGGCATCACGCCCGCGGAACTGACCTGGGACGAGACCTATCGGAACGCCGATGGGACGCCCAGAATCCCTGGCATTCCGGGGCATGAGGTTTCGGGGATCGTGGAGCGGATGGCGGAGGATGTAACTGATTTTAAGATCGGCGACGAGGTGTATGGACTTTGTGATTTTCCGCGTGACGGCGCGGCTGCCGAGTTCGCCGGCGTTCGGGCGATCAATCTGGCTTTGAAGCCGCGCGTCATCTCCCATATAGAGGCTGCGGCACTGCCGCTTTCGGCGCTGACAGCCTGGCAGGCGCTCTTCGAACATGCGCACCTTGGCGCGGGACAAACGGTCCTGATCCACGGGGGCGCCGGCGGTGTCGGGTCGCTGGCGGTGCAACTGGCAGGTTGGCGAGGCGCGCGGGTGGTGGCCACGGCATCGGCGCGCGACACGGCCTTCGTGAAGAGTCTGGGAGCTGATGTTGTCATCGACTATCATGCAGCGCCGTTTGAGGATTCGCTGCGAGACATCGATGTGGTGGTGGACACAATCGGGGGTGAAACGCGGAAGCGTTCCTGGCGCGTGCTGCGGAAGGGAGGCGTGCTGGTAACGCTGGTTTCCCCGATTGCGACGGGCGAAGCCGAACAGAACGGCGTGCGCGGAATATTTTTCATCGTGAGTGGTAACAGAGGGCAACTGGACCAAATCAGCGCATTGGTGGATGGCGAGAAGCTAAAGCCGGTGGTAGCCGAAGTGTTGCCGCTGGCCCGCGCACGCGAAGCCTTCGAACATGGCGCTGCAAAACACGCTCCAGGCAAGATCGTGCTTGAGGTAGCCGCGGGAAGTTGACGGGAAACGTGCGCTGAGGGCGGATCTCCACTTCGCCGGAGAAGCCCGGTCAAGGAGTTGCGGCAGGGATGACCTGATCGGGCCCGGCCGACGCGCACCGGCGTGGAAAAACTGGATCTTCCGCGCAGTCGCTGCATCACCACGAACAACGACCGATCGATGACTCGGGAGATGGCAGCGTGAAGCGGCAGTGAGCGGGAAACTACTTTCGCGAGACCCTGAGTCCGCGGCCTCCGTTCCGAATGCGCCTCGAGAGTCGCACTGGAAGCACTGGCTGGCGCCCGCACTCATTCTGTTGATGGCCGCCGGAATTGTGATTTTGATCACCGGCAATTGGAATCGATGGGCGGGCGAGCGCACGTTGCAGGAGACCGACGACGCCTATGTACGGGCAGACCTGACACCGCTCAGCACAAAAGCAGCGGGGCTCGTGGCGGCGGTACCGGTCTCCGATTATCAGGCGGTGAAAGCGGGAGATTTGCTGGTGCAGTTGCGAGACGACGATTTTCGCGCGCAGGTGCAGCAGGCCGAAGCCGGGGTGCAATCCGCCAAAGACGCAATCATTCACAACGAGCGCCAGAAAGAACTGCAGGACGCACGGATCGTTCAGGCGGACGAGGGAATCCACGCAGCAGAGGCGGAGATCGCCGCGGCGGAGGCTGGAGTGGAGGCGGCGAAATCGGCTATCGGCAACGCACAGAGCGGCATCGCCGCGGCCAAAGCGGACGTAGAGCGCGCCGGATTGGAGCGGCGGCGGCAGGAAGCGCTGGTGGCGGTAGAATCCGCAACACGCCAGAAGGTGGAGCAGGTAGTAGCCGATGAGCAGCGGTTACGTGCACAGCTCGCAAGCCGGCAGGATGACCTGAAGACGGCGGCGGCACAAGTAGCCAGCCGCCAGGCCGACCTGGGCCGTGCGCGCGCACACCTGGGGAGCGCCAGGGCGGAACTCGAAGCGCAGAAGCGCCAGCGTGCGGTGCTGGACTCCCAGGAAGCTCTGCTTCGCGCCGACTTGAGTTCGAAGGAGGCGGCCCTCACACTGGCACGCGTCAATTTAGGCTACACGCGAATCACCGCTCCCGAAGGCGGGATCGTCAGCGAACGCAAGGTGCGCCCCGGACAACTGGTCAGTCCGGGCACTCAGGTAATCTCGCTCATTCAACGAGACGTGTGGGTGCAGGCCAACTTTAAAGAGACGCAGCTTCGCCATATGCGCCCCGGCGATCCGGCAGAAATCCGCGTGGATGCATTTCCCGGCGTGATCTTGAGAGGCAAGGTGGACCAGGTGGCTCCTGCGAGCGGCTCTCAGTTTGCGTTGCTGCCGCCGGATAACGCGACCGGCAACTTCACGAAGATTGTGCAGCGGGTGCCAGTGAAGATCGTGCTGAATCCGGACCAGGCAACCGTGGCGCAATTGCGACCCGGGCTATCGGTGATCGCAGCCGTTCGCCCCAGCGGCGCCGGAAAGTGAGGGAGGTTCTGGCGTGGACGCTTCCGAAGCTCAACCGCTCCCTAACGGTCGCGGCTCGGATCGGAACGGTCGCGGGTCGGGTCGGGGAGTTACGACAAACCCTTATATAGGGATCGCGGGAGTATTCCTGGGCGCGGGAATTGCGACGCTGAACGCACGTTTGGTGAGCGTGGGACTGGCGGATCTCCGCGGCGCGTTGGGTCTGGGTTTCGACGAAGCCTCGTGGGTGCCAACGGCGCTCAACATGGCGACCATGTTCAGCGGGGTCTTCGTCGTCTTCCTGAATGTTTTGTATGGCCCGCGCAGGATTCTGCTGCCCGCTGCAGGAATTTTTGCGATTACCTCCGCGCTGCTGCCCTTTGCACCGAAATTCTGGGTGATGCTGGCGATGCTGGCGATCACAGGGCTGAGCTCAGGCACGTTTTACTCTCTCACTCTGACTTTCGTGTTGACGGCACTTCCCAAGCGGTTGATCATCTTCGGGATCGCGGCCTATGCGGCGGACATCGTTTTTGTGAGTAACGTTGCCTCGGCGATTGAAGCCTGGTACGTGGGGAATCGGTCGTGGCACTGGATTTTCTGGAACGCCGCGCTCTTCACCCCGTTGATGATGATCTGTGTCTATTTTGGAATTCCGCGGCGGCCTATCGGAGACGCGCGCCCGACTTGGCGCGGATTCGCTTATTTCAGCCTCGGCCTCAGCCTGCTTTACGGCGCGATGGATCAAGGGGAGCGCCTGGACTGGCTGAACTCCGGAGTGATCGTCGCAATGGTGACCGCCGGAATCTTTCTGGTGGGAGCGGCATTGGTGAGACGGATCTTCCATCCGAATCCAACGTTGAGCCTCTCTTTCCTGAGTAGCCGGAATATTATTTTGCTTGGCCTGTCGATTTTTGCGTTTAAGTTCGTGCACCTGTCCACCATCGTGCTTGTGCCCGGATTCCTGGGCAACATCCAACGCTACCGTCCCCTTCAGACCGGCCAGGCGCTTGCGTGGGTGGCCCTCCCCATGTTCGCTGTAGTGTGGCTGGTGGCCTGGCTGGTGATCTATACAAACTCGCGATTGATTCTGGCGGTTGGGCTGGCGATTGTCGCAGTGGGCTGCTGGAGCCTCGCCCGCGTCGATACCTCGTGGGCGGGGAGCAACTTCAGGATCGTGGAGCTTTGCCTGTCGGTGGGGTTCGCCTGCGCCTACATCGGCCTGGTCAGCAGCATCGTTTTGGAGGCACTCGAAGCCGGCGCCTTAACGAGCCCTACCAAGGCTGCCACGTTCTCGGGATTCATGCATTTTATCCGCATATTCGGCGGCCAGGCCGGCGTGGCGGTCATGACCTTTTTTCTCTCGTCGCGGGAGAAGTTTCATTCCAACCTTATCGGCCTCCATGTGGCCAGCGGCAATTGGCTTGCGGGCGAGCGAATTCGAATGCTGACTGCCGCACTGCTGCCGGCGTCCGGTGGGCCCGAAGAAGCACAATCGCGCGCGGCCGCAGTTCTGAACGAACAGGTGCGGGGGCAGGCCTACACGATGGCGGTGGCCGATGGCTTCATTCTGATCGGCTGGATGGTGGTGATTTACCTGTTGCTGATGGTATTCCTACGGCCGGCCAAGCTCAGCTTCAAGGACATCAGGAGCATGCAATGAATCGCGAGAGTTGCTTTCGCGCAGGGGCAATGGTTGCGCTTGCTGTCACCGTTGCGGTGTCCCTGTATGCGGCCGACGTCCGCCGCCTGACGCTGACCGACGCCGTCCATCTCGCGATCAGCCAGAACCGGGCGCTCAAGATCGCGAGGCTCAAGGTGACCGAGAACGAGCATAAGAAGGCTGCTGAACATTCCGCTTATTTCCCGGCGATCACCAACCAATCCAATGCGCTGCACGTCACCGACCTGCAGATTGTCGAGGTTCCGGTCGGAATATTCGGGAGAGTGGCGGGAACCCCCATTCCATCGCAGAATCTCATCATCCCGCAGGGACAACTGACATTCTTCTCCAGCGGAACGATGATTGCCCAGCCGCTGACACAATTGATACGAATTCATGCAGCCAACCGGATCGCGGCAGCCGAAGTTGCGGCTTCGCGCGATGACCTGAAGAAGGCGGAGACGCAGGTCGCTCTCGACGTACATACGGTTTACTTCAGTATCCTGATCGCGCGTCTGCAGAAGCTGGCCGCCGAACAGCAGGGCACCTTCGCCGCGGAGCATCTGCGGGAGAGCGAGGAAGATGTACGCAACGGCGCTGCTCTCAGAATGGCCGCGCTACAGGGTCGCGCGAGTGTGCTCGAGAGCCAGCAGGCCGTGCTCACCGCGGATCTCCAACTCGCCGATCTCACGACCGAATTGAACGATCTCTTGGGACTTCCACTGGACACGCGACTGGAACTGGACCCGGCCATGGCAGCGAGTCCAGACCAACGCCCGCGCGAGGAGTACGTACAGACGGCGTGGTCGGGGAACCCGGAAATACTGGCAGCCGAGGAGGCTGTGCGGAAGGCACGGGCCGGCGTGAGAGTCGCGAAGACGGCCTATGTTCCCGATATCACCGCGTACGCGCGGCATAGCTATCAGGATGGCGTACCGTTTCTGGTACGGAATTTCGGCACCTTTGGCGTGACTCTCAATTGGGAGGTATTCGACTTCGGAAGACGGCGGGCGGTGGTTGGGGAGCGGGAAGCGCAATTGGCGCAAGCGGAAGAGAATCTGCGGCGGATGAAGGAGGAAGTCGCGGTTGGAATCGAGCGACGCTACCACAAGGTGCAGCAAACCAGGAGCCTGGTCCAGGTAGCGAGCCAGGTGGTGAGCCTGCGGCAGGAGAGCGAGCGGGTCGCCGGCAACCAATTGACTCAAGGCGAGGTACTGGTGTCGGAACGGCGGCAGGCCACTGCCGCTACATATAAAGCGCAGGCGGACCTTCTACAGGCCAGGCTGGGATATCTGCTGGCTTGGGCGGAGCTGGAACAGGCTGTGGGACGAACGCCAGGTCTGTAAGATGATTTCAAGATGTCTCTATTCCTGGCGAAGCGCCTGCGTGGGGCTCACCCTGGCGGCACGGCGTGCGGGAATCCAGCAGGCGGCCAGGGTGGCGACGGCGAGGAGCGTGGGAACGCCGAGCAGAACGATGGCGCCCAAGGGGTCGGTGCCGACCACGAAGTTGGGGACGACTTTGCGCGCAATCGGAATCACCAGCGCAAGTCCGCCGGCGAGCCCGACGGCGGTCAAGACGGCGCCCTGATTCAACACCAGGCGCATGACACCGGCGGGGGTCGCACCGATGGCCAGGCGGATTCCAAACTCGCGGGTGCGACGGCTCACGGCGTAGGCGACGACTCCGTAGAGCCCGATGACGGCCATGAAAAGTCCCATGACTCCGGTGGCAGTGACGATCTGGGCGATCAGCCTCGGCCCCAACATGGCGCGATCGTGGAAAAATGCCTCCATGGTGCTGATGCGGAAGACCGGCATGCCGGGATCGAGGGCGTGGACCTGTTCGCGGACGAGGGCGGCGAATGCCGCGGGGCCGGCCGCGGTCCGCATTTCGATGTACATCTGCGAGCTGTAATCCTGGGAAAAGGGAGTCCATACGGCTTCGAGCGCCGGCTCCGCCCAATAGGTGTAGATGCCCTGCTTCGCCACGCCGACGACTTGCAGCTCGGGACCATCCGCGGAGTCCAGGCGGAAACGGCGGCCAAGGGGATCGTTCTTCCCGAACAGTTTGCCGGCGAGGAGTTCGTTGATCACGGCCACTCGCGGAGAGGTAGCGGTGTCTCGCGAGTCAATGCCGCGACCGCGAAGGAGTTTCGTTTCCATGAGCGGGAAGAAGCGGTCATCGACCTTATACGAGAGGGCGCCGGGGGCATCTCCGGATGGACGCGCCTGCGCGCCTTCGGCGAAATACTTGCGGTTCGACTGGTTGGTGCTGAAGGGAATCGAGGAAGACATGGATACGGCTTGCACGCCGCCGCTCTCGCGAAGGCGATCGGTCAGTTTCCGGTAGAAGTCGCGCGTTTTGGCTTCATCGTACTGCTGGATGTTCGGGTTCAGGGTAAAGAAGAGCGTGTGATCGACGCGGAAGCCCGGATCGATTCGCCATGCGGCCTGAAATCCGCGGATGCAGTCGGCTGAAATCACGAGGAGTATGACCGATAAGGCGAGCTGTGCGGTCACCAGCACATTGCGGCCGGTCACGAAGCCGCGCAGGATGGAAATTCGCGCCGGACCGCTATCGCCGGCCTTGATGCTGGACGCGAGGTCGCCGCGGGTGGCTCGCAGGGCCGGGAGCAGGCCAAACGCGATACCGGTGGCGAGCGAAATACCCACACTGAACACGAGGAGGCGGGTGTCCATTTCCGTGCCCAGGGAAATCGGAAAATCGGACGGGATGGGAATCGCATGCAGGAAGCTCACTCCCAGATAACCGAGGCCGATTCCGGCGAGGCCTCCCGCTCCCGCCAGCAAAAGGCTTTCGGTGAGGAGCTGCCGGACCACCGCGGCTCGGGAGGCGCCGATCGCCATGCGGATGGCGATTTCCTTAGCGCGCGCGGTTCCGCGTCCGAGGAGGAGGTTCGCGACATTGGCGCAGGCGATCAGCAGGACCAGGCCCGTGATTCCGAGCAGCGTGAGGGACAGAGTGGCATCGGTAGGACTGTTTTCGAAGCGGGCGCGTACGTAATCGAGCACGGTGACGGTGCGGTCTCGGTTCGTCTCGGGGTATTGCGCCGCCAGGCCTCGCGCGATGGTGCGCAGTTCGGACTGCGCTTCGGTGGCACTGATGCGCGGCGCGAGCCGTCCCAACAAGACGACGTTCCGGCTCTTGCGCGAAGTGAGGTAGTCGGCTTTCGCGCCCGGAACAGCCTGCTGGTAAGCATGCATGGGTATGTAAATATCGGGATTGAGGAACGCTTGCGGTCCTGTGAACTTCTCCGGCGCGACGCCGATGATGGTGAAATCGGTGCCGTTCACGCGAATTCTCCGGCCCAGCACGGAACGCTCGCGTGCAAAATCGCGGTCCCACATCTGATGGCTGATGACGGCGACCAGATCGCGGCCGGGGACGGCATCCTCGTCGGTGCGGAATGCGCGGCCGAGCACCGGCTGGATGGCCAGTCCGCTAAAGAAGTTGGAACTGACCGCGGCATTGAGGCTGTACTTGGGAACCTGGTTCACCTGCTCAGCGATTCCGGCGAGAAAGAAGTCGTAACAGGCGAGAGCGTGGAGGGTTTTGGTGTGATCGCGCAGCTCCACATAGTCCGGGTAGGACACGCGGCCGAGGCGTGTTTCAGGGGAAGTGGAGTCGATTTCGACGATCCTGCCGGAATCCGGAACGGGGAGGGGACGGAGGAGCACGGCGTCGACGTAACTGAACATCGCGGTGTTGGCACCGATGCCGAGGGCGAGGGAGAGGATAGCAATGAGGGCGAAGCTGGGAGACTTGGCGAGAGTGCGGACGGCGAAGCGGAGGTTGGCCGGAAATCTCATACAGACACTATACGGAAAAGAGAGCGAATGGTTCCGTTAATACCGGTGATTTGATTGCCGCCGTGAACCTACGGATGCAATGCGAATCCGGACGGCAAAGCTGCCTCAAGATTGATTTGTTCTCCGGTGATGGGGTGGTGGAATTTCAGAAATTGGGCGTGCAGGAGATATCCTCCATCGCCGGGGAGGCCGGGGAGATTTTCCAGAGGCTGGCCCTTTGAGCCGTACAGAGGATCGCCGACCAGGGGATGGCCGATGGATGCCAGATGAATTCTGATTTGATGAGGGCGGCCCGAATTCAGGCTTACCTCAAATGTTGTGGTGCTGGCGGTGCGCGAGATCACCTTTGCCAATGACTTTGACGGTTTGCCACTTGGGTTGGCGGCCCACACGGAACCGATGAGCGGGTGCGGTACGAGGCCGATGGGTGTGAGGATTTCGTAGGCCTCGTGCTGTGCAATGTTTTGAGCCAGCGCCCGGTAGATTTTTTGAATTTTGGGTGTGTTCCAGTTTGCGAATAGATTAGAGGCCGCCTGCGGTGTTTTGGCGAAGAGGATGATGCCGGTAGTGGCCCGGCCCAACCGGTGGACAGGGTTTGCGTTCGGGGTTTGCTTTTGCACCAGGCGCAGGAGAGTGTTCTCCATAAAGCCGCCGCCGGGGAGGGTGGGCAGCCCGCCGGGTTTGTTGACGGCCAAGAGATGGAGGTCTTCGAACAGAACTTCGAAGTGCTGCGGGGAGTCTGGTTCGATCCAGGGTGGACGGTTCCAGACAAGGGTTTGGCCTAAAGTGACCGATTCGCTGCCGGTGGCGGTGACGCCATTGAGGGTGACTTCGCCGTTGTTCAGTTTTTGCTGCCAGGCTTGTGGGGTTGAGTGGGGGTAAAGGGTTGCCAAGTGGGAGAGCAGGGTTCTGTCCATGGTATTTGCTGCGGATGATTGTGGTGTAGGCATACCCCCGGTTGAGCATGTAGTTTGAGTGTAAGCTATGGCATCTGCCGCAGGAATTGCCAGGGAGTTGCGCAACCGCGGTGTCAAAGATATCTACCTGGTGTGCGTGGACGGGCTGAAGGGCTTTCCGCAGGCGATTGAAGCGGTGTTTCCCAAAGCCCAGGTGCTGCTTCGCAGTGCTGCTCGAAATCCCAGCCAGTCCCTCTCGTTCCGCATGACAGGCGATTCATTTTTGGTCGCGTGGCAAGGCTATCGGCGTCGCCGGACGCCGCGGGGTTGTGAAAGCTCAGGGGGCTTCCCTCAATCGTGTGGGCGCGAGTACCGGCCGGTTCGGAATCGCTTCTTCAGAGCATGACGGAGCGCGTGTTGAGCCCGCTCGCGCCACTCGGGTCTGGGGGAGCTTCCTGTGCGATCTGCGGCGTGCCGTCCCCCTCGAAGCAACGGACAGTAAAGGTGTGCTTGCCTCTTTGCAGGGGCCAGTCGTAGCGCCATACCACCCAAGTCTGGCCGGACAAGGGAGTGCGGAGCTCCGCCGGCATCCACTCTCCATTGTCCACGCGAAGTTCGACCTTCGATATGCCGCGAACCCCAGCGTGGGCAATGCCTCCGATGGGCACGCGCATCTCCTGGGCCGGCTTTGCAATCATCATATTCGTCGCGACGGTGTCGATGACGGACGTCGCTTTCATCCGCGCCTCGCGGTCCCAGCCGCGCACGACCCAGTAGCCGGGTTCCCAATGATCGGTTGCCTCGATGGATTCGATCCACTTGGGTTGTTTCATGCCATAGCGGTCCGGGATATAGATCCGCAATGGGAAACCGTGCTTTTCGGGGAGCGGAAGACCATCCCAGGCGTAGGTCAGCATGACGCGGCCGTCCCCCCGGATGGCGTCCAGCGCGACCACTTCAAAGAAGCCATCAGCCGATTGAATTTTTAGATACGTTGCGTTCGCCTGCAAGCCCAAGTCGGGAAGGAGTTGTTGAAGACTCACACCGCTCCAGCGCGTGGTCCCGGTCAGGTCGCCTCCGACTGTGTTGGAAATGCACGAGAGTGTGATGAACTGGTGCATGGCCGGTCGGGCGCGGAGGTCGGCAAGAGTCCATTCGAGCGGTCTGGCGACTAGACCGTGGATCTTCAAACGCCATGAGGTTTCGGTGATCGACGGCGCAGAGGTATTGATATCGATCCGGTAATGTCGGCTCACCGGCGTCAGCTCCGGCCGTGTGCCTGCGGCAGGCTGCACGGCGGCGCCGGCATTCGGCAACGGATGGGTGGCGGACCAGGGTTCTCCCCGTGTCGTGGGAGCAGCCGTTTCGCGGCGACTGCCAACCTTACCAACCGCAGCTGCGAGCACGGTGATCATACTCGCAAACCCAGTGAATCGGGCCAAAAACCGGCGGCGGTCAGCCCGTTCCGCAGTTGAAGCAGCGGAAGACTCTCCTGTCGCGGCTGCGACTTGGTCCCACCTCAAGCGTTGGTAAACCCACCCCAGAGCGGCGCCCCAAGCCACGAACAGCAACACAATCCAGACGGCGCGGGCCGCAGGATTGACGGTCGAGCTTGACTCGATGAGGTTGCTGGCCCAGGCTATCGCCAAGCCGAGCGCGACGCCCAGGGTCCGACCGGCCAGAAGGGCTGCCTTCCGGCTTCCGGACCGCAAGAACGTAAAGAACAGCGCACTGATTGCCATCCCAGCGAGGATGAACTCGGAGACGGCTATCGACTGCTCGGCCAATTTGGCGACGCGAGAGGTGTCGGTCGCGTGCGTCCATCCAATGACACGGACCATGGTGTTGATGCCCTTCGCCAGGACCGAACCCGGCAGGATTCGGGTTTGCCAATCGAAAAGATTGAACGGCGGGAACGGAAGGGCGGCGAGCCGATAGCCCAGGTAGAAGATGGCTACCAATGGAAGGGTCAGGAACAATCCGCTAAGTAAGCCGAGCCACAGTCCCGGCCTGCCTTGTGTTCGCATATCGATACCCCATGCGAGGCGTTTCCTCGCCAGAAGCCCTAACCGGTCTTAATTTATTGCGCTAATGGCGCTCATGTAGGCCTCTCTTGAAATTTTGGTCGAAGCTTCATTGCTGTTCGATGCACAGTGGCGGCGGCGAGAGAGAAAAATGAGCGCCTTGATCAACTACATCTTGCGAAGAAGTTCACGGTTTTGTCTGCCCGCGATGCGCATTCATGGGCGAGTGACGGGCGGAAGAACTGCTGGAAGCACCGTGCGCCCCGGCGGGCATCGCGCTCTCATTGTGCTAACAGCCGGGGTACGAGCGCGTCTACTTATATTATTTCAACGCGAAGTTCATGGCCGATCCCGTTGCCTGGCATGCGGAGAGATTGCGAAGGGGATAGACGATGACGCTCAATCGACGCGAGTTCGTTCAATTGGCGGCCGCGATGGGAGCCTCGCTGGCCTGGGGCGGATCAGCTCGAGCGTCAACCACCGGTTGGCATGAGCGGCGCGACCTTTATCCAGAGGGCGTCGCGTCCGGCGATCCCGATCCGGGCTCTGTTATCCTCTGGACCCGGCGACCGTTCGAGTCGGGCGGCCGGCGTGTGCTCACGGTGGAGGTTGCCGAGGATGATGCGTTCCGGCGGGTCGTCGCAAAGGCGTCCGCACCGGTCTCAGCAGAATCGGATTGGACGACGCGCGTGCTGGTCGGTCATCTCAAGCCTGCGCGCGTCTACTGGTACCGCTTCGCCGACGGAGAGGGGAACGGTAGCCGCGCCGGCCGGACGATCACCGCGCCGCCGGCGAACGATCCACGGCCGGTCAATTTCGCCTTTGTCAGCTGCCAGAGCGTGAATGAAGGCAAGCTCAACGGCTATCGCCGGATGATCTTCGAGGATGAGCGCGCGGCCCCCGCCGATCAGCTCGGTTTCGTTCTCCACCTCGGTGATTTCATTTATGAGGTCGTCGAATATCCCGACGAGCTGGCGACGCGGTACGACCGCACGATCTACGAAGTCTGCCGGATTCCCGATGGCGGCCAAACCGGCAAATTCCATTACCCGCTAACGGTCGACGGCTATCGCGCCGTCTACAAGGGCTACCTTGCCGATCCCGACCTGCAAGACGCGCGAGCACGTTGGCCGTTCGTCGCCATCTGGGACAATCACGAATTCTCCTGGCAGGGCCGGCAGAGCATCGTTCAGGCAGGCGGCCCTCCGCAGCCGGGCCAGACGGTCAAGGTGGCCGCCAACCAGGCTTGGTTCGAATATATTCCCGCACGCGTGAAGGCGCCGAGCGGATCGCTCGATAAGTTCGGCGCGGTGGCGGTGAAAAATGTGCCGATCGAACAGTGGGACGACACTGGACTCGGAATCGAACCCAACAATCTGAAGGCCATCAACAGCCTGATCGGCTATCGGTCGTTTCGCTACGGCCGGCACCTCGATCTGATTCTCACCGACCAGCACAGCTTCTGCGGCGACGACCCGACCGATGCGGAGGGCGTTGACAAGATCTACGATCCGGCTTTCAACGGGATGTTCTCTGAACCGGCGATGATCGCGCTCGATGCCGGCCGCACCTGCAACGGCGGTAAACCGCCCGCCGAACTCACCTTTGGCGAGATAAGCATCCCTAATCCACGAAAGGACTCACCGCCGCGCACGATCCTCGGGAGTCGTCAGAAGAAATGGTTCCTGGACCAGCTCCGCCTGTCCGCGGCAACCTGGAAGATCTGGGGCAATTCGCTGGGCGCCCTCGATTTGCGGGCCGACCCGCAGAATCTTCCCGATGGACTGACTAAGCAGAAGTGGCCGGCCGACACCTTCGCGCAGATCGGCAGCGGCGATTATGGCAGCGCCTACCACGAGCGTGGCGAAATCTATGACCTCGTCCGGGATTCGAAGATCACCGGGTTCGCGATTGTGTCGGGCGACCGTCACAGCTTTTGGGCTGGCTATGCCGCCTCCCGATTGCCACCCGCCGAGTTCGAGCCGGTCGGGATCAGTTTCGTCGGCGCCTCGCTGGCCAGCCCTGGGGCGATGGAGGCTCATGAGCACCGTCTTCCCAAGGATCATCCGCTTCGTTCGCTATTCCTGGCCGACCGGCCAGCGGGTAAGCCCGAATGGACCTACAACATGCTCCTCAAGCACGGCGTCCGCTCGTGCCTCGAATACGCCAGGAATTTCGATCTGAAGCGCGCTCACGCCGCTTCCAATCCGAAACTTTCCCCGCACCTTGAATTCGTGGATATGGGCGGTCACGGCTATGCGACGGTGCGGCTCACCGGCGATGAAATGCGGACCGAGTTCGTCTGCATTCCACGCCCGATCACGCGCAGCGATCGTCCCGATGGCGGTCCCCTTCGCTACCGGGTGGTCCACACGGCATCGCTCTGGAAACCGGGCGAGCGGCCTTTGCTGCGCCAGCAAGTCATTGAGGGCGATCCCGGCCTTTCGATCTGAGATGGCTCCAGGGCGATGATTGCGCCCGCCGCTATGCTTGCGGTGGGGACCGCACTTGCTGTCCGAAGGGGGTAACGGAGGCTGCGCGGAACCCGGTCAAGGTCGCGTGGTTAACGACTAGCCGCGCAGTGTAGAGTGACTGAGCCGGGTAGTTCCGGGCGGAATACGCGCCAAAGCGTCGCCCGGCATCCTTCACTGCCGCGTGCAGAGGGGAGGCTCAGGCGCCGAAAACGGAAGCGGCAGTGGCGGCCTTTTCGATGCCCATGCGAGAGGTGGTGATGCGGGCGGCGGTCCGATTGCCGTGAGTTCGCACCACATCGCACGACGCATGCAGGCAAACGGGGTGCCGGGCGTTGCGGCTGGAGGGCCAGTCGATGACGATTTCGATGCGGGCGTTTTCGGGTAAGGGGCAGCGGCACCGAAAACTGACGCCTGTGCTGCTCAAATCGAGGACTGTGCCGGTGGACCACTCCGATGGGTCGCCGGTTTGCAGAACGCGGACTCGCATGGGGAGGCCAACATCGTAACGCCGGCTCAGTCGGCGTTCCCCGCGGCCCACCGCGCGGGCTGTCCCGAAGAAGGGCTGCGAGGTGGTCGTACTCTCATCTATGAGTTGCATCATCGACGGATAGTGTCGGGGCCAGCGGGATCGTTTCACTGATCCGGTTCATCGAATGGCAAGGGTGACGCCGGGGGTCGACACCTGTCCGATGGTCAGGGTAACCGGCACGGCAAGGCTTGGCGAAACTGCGTCGGGAACGCGAAGGTTCACCTGCACAACGCCTGCAACGAGCCCGGGAGCGGCGCCGGCATAGGTGACTTCGGCCGGGATGCCGGCAATCGAGGCGGTCACACCAAGACGGGTCGCGGCTGCGCGCCCGGCGACCTGACCGTCGGCGGGCTGGGGATCGAGCATCCCAAACCCGGTTCCGTAGAGTACAACAACGGAGCCTGGGGCGGCAGGATGGTCGGGCGAGTTTACGGTCAGGTCCTGGTTGAGAATGGCTCCCTGGCCCGTGCCTCCGCTGCCTTGGGCGAAGACCGCGGGGGTTACGGGCATGACCGGAACAGGCAGGGTGGCCGAACCGGAACTGGTCCGCACTTCCAGGCTGGCCGGCGCATCGGGGGGCAAGCTGAAAGGAACGACGGCGTTCACCTGATTCAGGCCGGCATAGAGAATGGGCGCCGGGATGCCGGCGAAGAGCACTTGGGGCGTGGTGTCGGGAAGGTTGCCGAAGAGTGTCACGATTTCGCCGGGCGAAACGGGTCCCGGTGTGAGGCTGGCCGCATTGAGCACGCCCGTGGTGGGCAGCGCGATGGTAACGGGCGCGGCATCCTGGATCGAAATATTTGTGGCGGATGCTTCGAGCGGCACGGCGTTGCCGTTCGGGTCTGTGGCGATCGCGTTGCGGACTACGAGCTGCGCGGAGCCAGGGGCGGCGTGGGGGTCGACGATCAGCCACACATTTAACAGTTGACCGTCGGCCAGCAGGTCCTGATTCATGCCGATGATGAGGCAACGGAGGGCACGGGTTCCGAGGGGAGCGGTGAACAGGAGTTTGGTCGATTGCCGGAGCGGGTCTGCGAGCACGAGCTTCAGGTCGAGGGCCTGGTCCCACTGGAGATCGAACTGCAAGCCGCTAACGGCTTGCCCCTGGGAAGAAAAGGAGGCGGATGTCAGGACGACCTGACCGGGACCGGCAGCCTGATTCGGGACAGAGAGAACCGCGGAGTATACAGGAAGGGACGTGAGTACAAGCAGAAGTGCCGAGCAATACGGATGAATGCGTTTTGCGCAATTTGTCATTGAAGAATCGGGCCCGTGTACAGAGCGGCGCATTCCGCCGCCAGGACCTTATTCTAATACGGCGCCGCGTCTTCTGACACAGTCGACCGCGGGCGGCTGATTTGTGACAGACGAGTGAGAATGCGATACCTACAATCAAGGTATGCGGGTGTTTCTTGCCGGCGCTTCCGGCGTGATCGGGCAGCGGCTGATTCCCCGGTTGGTGCAGGCCGGGCACGTGGTGGGCGGCATGACGCGCTCACGCGGCAAAACGGAGTTCGTGACGGGCCTCGGCGCGGAAGCGATTCTCTGTGACGTCTTCGACCGGGAGGGATTGATCCAGGCGGTTTGTGACTTCGAACCGGATGTGGTGCTGAACGAGCTGACGGATCTGCCGGACGATGCCGCGAAGATCGGAGAACTGTCAGATCGAAACGCACGGATCCGAACGGAGGGAACGCGGAATCTGATCGAGGCCGCGCACCGGTGCGGGTCGCCGAAGATCCTGGCTCAAAGCATCGCCTGGCAATTACCAGATGGGCCCGATGCACGGGCTGTGGCGGAACTGGAGCGTTTGGTTCTGGCCGAGGGCGGCGTGGTGCTGCGCTACGGACAGTTCTACGGGCCCGGCACTTATCACGAGCAGCCGCCGGGGGAACCTCGGGTTCACATTGACCGGGCTGCCGAAAGAACGGTGGAGGCGCTGGGCGCGCCTACAGGCGTCGTCGTGATTACGGATTGAGGGCGCGAACAGTTCGTCACGCGGGCCATGCGGCAAAGGCGATGGATACGGGACTGGCGTTGTGCACCGGAAGTCCGACGACGGCCAGACGGCCGGTGTCGGCGGAGGCGCGAAAGGTGACGACCGTGTCGGACTGCTCGTTGGTGGCACAGAGGAAGGCGTGTGAGGGATCGAAGCCAATGTAACGGGGCGTGCGGCCCTGTGACGGCGTCCAACCGGCGGAAGTCAGCAGGCCAGTTCGCGAATCGGATGTAAAGGTGGCGACACTATCGTGGCCACGGTTGGAGGCGTAGACGAAGCGGCCGCCGGCGGAGACGGCAATCTCTGCCGCGGTGTTTTCGCCGGTGTAATCGGGCGGCAGCGTGGGCAGAATCTGCAGGGGCCGCAGAATGCCGCCTCCGCGTCCCAAGCGTAGGTGGCGATGGTGCTGGCGATTTCGTTGAGCACCCAGGCGACGGGCAATCGGGGATGGAATGCCGCATGGCGCGGACCGGAGCCGGCGCGCGCGACGACAGAGCCCTGAGCGGTGGGAGTCAGTTTGCCGGTGGCCGCATCGAAACGGAAAACGAACACACGGTCCAGGCCCTTATCCGGAACGATCACGAAGCGGCCCGCAGGATCGAAGACCACGTGATGGGGATGCGAACTGAGCTGCTCGGTGCGGTGCGGGCCTGGCTGTCCGGGAAGGGGGACCACTTGCACGGCGTCAGAGAGTGCGCCATCCGGGCGGATGGGCAGGACGGCTACGTTGCCCGCGGCGTAGTTGGCCACCACCATAAAGCGGCCGCCGGGATCGATGGCCTGGTGGACGCCATTGCGGCCTCCGGTTTCAGCGCGGTTCAGGGGGTGGAGGAAGCCAGTGGCGCGATTCACCGAAAACGAACTGGCGTAGGTTTCATCGCCGTGGACGGAATAGAGGTGGCGCTGATCGGCGGCCATCACGAGGAAGGAGGGATTGACGAGATCCGCGACGTGTTGGACGTGGGTCCATGCGGCGGTACGCGGGTCGATGCGATAGACGTGGATGCCATCGCCACGGGCGGAGCGCTGCGCGGTGGTGTAACAGCCTACGTAGGCAAAGAGCGCGCCGGGTTCGGACTCCGCGGCCAGCGGCGCCGCCAATAGTCCGCTGCATACGGCGCGCCGGGTAAGCGGCATGGGTTGGGTGAGCGGCATTGGGACCTCCTTCGATGACGGGCTGAATTTCAGTACGAACTGTTAAACATCCTGGGCGGCGGCACCGTGTGCATTCTATCGCAAGGGGAGAATTCGCGGAAAGGCGTGGCTCGTGAATTCTTACTACGCTCCCTGTGCCGGCAGAGCCGGAACCAAACAGGTTTTGTCTTCAACGCAGAGGCCGCGAGAAAGCGCAGAGGAAACAAGGTCGACGGGACCGGGCGAGGTGCGCGGGAGCGCGCCGTGAGGGCAGCAGGAAATTCTGGTGGAGAAGATTCAACGCTCCGGACGCACGATGCAGCGGAAGCCGATGTGACAGGTGGAGGTGTCGATGGGGTGAGCGTAACGGGCGGCGGGGCGATAGCGACGGCAATAGTTCGGCGCACACAGATGGGAGCCGCCTTTGAGCACTTTGCGGGGGATTTTGATCTCGGGCTGTGCAGGGTCGTAGCTGGCTTCGAGGGGGCCGCCGCGGGGATTGCTGGGAATGCAGCAGGCTTTCTGCGATTCGGCGGGATGGCGGGGATGATACCAGTCCGTGGTCCACTCCCACACGTTGCCGATCATGTCGTAGAGGCCGTATCCATTCGGCGGAAACGCGTGGACCGGCGACGTGCCCTCGTACCCATCGCTGCGGAGGTTCTGCCAGGGAAACTCTCCCTGCCAGGTGTTGGCCATTGGCGGCCATCGCGGATGAATTCGTCGCCCCAGGCGTAGTCGGCGCCGTCGAGACCGCCACGGGAGGCGAACTCCCACTCGGCTTCCGTGGGCAATTGCTTGCCCGCCCACTTTGCGTACGCCTCCACATCGCGATAGGCGACGTGTACGGCCGGATGGTGTTCGAGTCCATCGAGAGAGCTCTCGGGCCCCAGCGGATGGCGCACGTCCGCTCCGCGCACGAACTGCCACCAGGTGCAGGCGCTGAGATCCACGCGGCGGCGCGGCTTGAGGAAGACCATCGAACCGGCGTAGAGCATGGTGGGCAGGGCGCCGGGATAGTCTTCCGCACGCGGCGGAATTTCGGCAAAGGTCACGTAGCCGGTGGCGGTGAGGAAGCGCTCAAAATCCACGTTCGTGACCGGAGTGCGGTCCATCCAGAAGCCGTCCACCGACACTCGATGAACGGGCGCCTCTTCCGGATAGTGTTTGTCCGAGCCCATGCGGAAGGCGCCGCCCGGGATCCAGACCATGCCGGGAAAGGGAGGCTCGCCCGGTTGCCGTGCGGGTCCCGCCGCTTCCGGCGGTAAGACGTTCAGGCCTGCCATATAATGCCACCTCGTGTCCGAATCGCGCATTCAAAATCGCACTTCAAACCGAACTGGTTGGATGCGAGAGGAACACGTGAGGCTCACTTTTTCGCGGGCAGAAAAAATCAATCGCGCGCCGCGAGGAATTCGTCAAAATCATCAACGGCCGGAAATATTTTCCGAGGCCGAAGTCGCCGCGAGCCTGGAGAGACAATGCCGCAAAAAAAAGGTGTGAAGCCGAACATTCTTGTCATCTTTGGAGATGACATCGGGATTTGGAACCTCAGTTGTTACAGCGACGGAATGATGGGATACCGGACGCCGAATATCGACCGGCTGGCCAAGGAAGGAATGAAGTTCACCGATGCGTACGGGGAGCAGAGCTGCACCGCCGGGCGCGCCAGTTTTATCACGGGACAAAGCTGCTTCCGAACTGGACTCTCCAAGGTGGGAGTGCCCGGTGCGACGGTGGGCCTGAAGGCCGAGGACCCCACGATTGCCGAGCTGCTTAAGAACGAAGGCTATGCCACGGGCCAGTTCGGCAAGAATCATCTGGGAGACCGCAACGAGTACCTGCCCACGGTGCATGGATTCGATGAGTTCTACGGCAACCTCTATCACCTGAACGCCGAGGAAGAGCCGGAAATGCCGGACTACCCGAGCCAGAAGGACTTCCCCCAATTCCGCAAGAAGTTCGGCCCGCGCGGCGTGCTGCGATGCAAGGCGACCGAGAGGGATGATCCGAAAGAAGACGAACGCTGGGGCCGGGTGGGCAAGCAGACCATCGAGGACACGGGCCCGCTCACCAAGAAGCGGATGGAAACCTGCGATGACGACTTCGTGGCGAATGCCAAGGACTTCATCCAGCGCCAGGTATCCGCCGACCAGCCATTTTTCTGCTGGGTCAACACCACTCACATGCACCTGTTCACGCACACCAAGCCCGAAAGCCTGGGGCAGGCCGGCCGGTGGCAGTCGCCTTATCACGACACGATGATCGACCACGATAAGAATATCGGGGAGTTGCTCGATCTGTTGGACAAACTCGGCATTGCGGAGAACACGCTGGTACTGTACACGACGGACAACGGCCCGCACATGAACACGTGGCCGGATGGCGCGATGACTCCGTTCCGCAGCGAGAAGAACACCAATTGGGAAGGCGCCTTCAGGGTTCCTATGCTGGTGCGATGGCCGGGGAAGATCGCCGCGAATTCGGTATCCAACGAAATCGTCCAGCTTCACGACTGGCTGCCGACGTTCCTGGCGATGGCGGGGAAGCCGGACATCGTCGAGAAGCTGAAACAGGGCTACGATGCGGCGGGGAAACATTTCCGTGTACACATCGACGGCTATAATCTTCTGCCGTATCTGCTGGGTAAAGAGAAACACAGCCCGCGGCCCGGCTTTATCTACTTTAATGACGATGGAGATCTGGTGGCGCTGCGATTCGATAATTGGAAGGTGGTTTTCATGGAGCAGCGCTGTGAAGGGACTCTGCGCGTTTGGGCGGAGCCCTTCGTACCACTGCGTGTGCCGAAGGTGTTCAATCTGCGAACGGACCCGTTCGAGCGAGCAGATGTTACTTCGAATACGTATTACGAGTGGTTTATCCGCCACGACTTCATCGCTCTAGCCGCGAATGCGATCGTGGGGCCCTTCCTGGAGACGTTCAAGCAGTTTCCACCGCGCCAGAAGGCGGCCAGCTTCACGATCGACCAGGCGATGGAGAAGATGGAGGCTTCGCTTACCGGCGCCGGACATTGATCGTTGCACTGACGCCGCCGTACGGGGACTTTCGGCGGCGGCGTCAGTGTGAAATGTCTCTGCGCGAATAGAGCAGGTACGCCAGCGCGAAGGCTGCAACCGCGACGCCGCCCAGTACGCAGAGGCTCTTTGCCGCAAGAGACGAGCCCATCACCAATTCAAAGGGCGTGTAATACCGAAAGGGCGAAAGCCAGGCGACGGATTCGGCCGGTTTCCACGCCCGGCCGACGTAGTCGGTGAGGTAGGCCGTGAGCGCCAGCAATCCTGCAATGGCACCGGCGGCACCCCTACGGCGGCAGGCGCAGCCGATTGCCATGGCGATCGCGGCCCAACAGAGCAACAGGAATCCCAGATTAATGGCCAGCGAAGCTACCAGCCCAGCCGATGGCCAGCCGGCGTCCTTCGCGGCAAAATTACGCAGACCAATCCAGGTGCCGAGAGCCATCATGGCGAGCAGATAGACGGTAGAGAAGAGCGCCGCCAGAATGGACCGGGTTACGATCCAATGCCTGGCCACGGGCCGGGCCAGCACGAGATCGATGAAGCCGGACTCAATCTCCATCACGGGAATGGTCGCAAGCGTCAGGGAGACGGAAACCAGCGCTCCCATCACAACGGGATGGAAATATCCCAGGCATACGATGCCCTTGAAGGTCAGAAACCCGACAAACGAGGGTCCCAAGACGTCGCGTGCGAATGAAGGGACCAGCTCAGCCATTTTCGCGAACGAATTAGACGCCTGAATCGAGTTGGCCTGGAGAATCAGGACAATCTGAAACCCGGCCAGCAACAGGCCGGCTGCCAGGAGAAATTTGCGGATTCGGTGAAGCAACTGGAAGATCAGTGCGAAGAGCATGGTCATGCGACGCCATCCCGGTAGTAGCTGACCAGCACATCTTCCAGTCTCGCTTCTTCTACGGCGAGGTCGGCCACGGGAAGTGAGACGAGAAACGAGGGCAATGAGCCGAGCTGCCCCGTCACCCGAAGAGTCCAGGTGCGCGGCTGCGCTTCTAACATCGCGTAACCGTCAGGCAGGGAGGCCGGAACGGCAACATCCTGCTGGAACGCGACGCGCACGCGCCTGGAAGCGAGCTTCCGCGCGTCTTCGACGGAGGAGAGCAGGACGACCTCACCCTTGCGCAACATGGCGATGCGATCGCAAACGCGCGCTACTTCGGGCAGCACGTGCGACGACATGAAAACCGTTCGGCCCCGCTTGCGCGCATCGGCCAGCAATTCGTAGAAAGATTCCTGCATGAGGGGATCGAGACCTTCGGTAGGTTCGTCGAGAATCAACAGGAGCGGGTCTGCTTGAAACGCCTGGATCAGGCCGAGCTTGCGCTTCATGCCGGTGCTGTACTCGCGCAGCTTTCTCGAGAGATCGCGATCGCCGAGCTCGAAGCGTTTGGCGAGGCTGTTTCGATGGCTTCTGGAAACGACAGCGCCTCCGATTCGCTCGAGGAAGACGAGAAATTCGTGTCCGGTCAAATCGGAATAGATTCCCATTTCGCCTGGCAAGTATCCAACCGAGGCGCGGGCTTTCAAGCTGTCCGACTGGCAATCATGCCCGAAGACGGCGGCATTGCCCGAGGTGGGGCGCAGGAGGTCGAGCAGGATTCTGATGGTGGTGGTTTTGCCGGCGCCGTTCAGTCCGAGGAAGCCAAAGATCTCACCGCGGCGAACCTCCAGGTTCAGATGATCTACCGCGAGGAGTCTGCCATAGCGTTTGGTCAATCCACTGATCGAGATGGCAGCGGAGTTGGAGAGCACAACAGATTCTAGCGCAAAGGGCGGCGCCGCACGGGTTTCCCAAACCCGGGGGCCGACCGGCCTGTCCACGTGGTGCAAAAGGCGCCGTTCGGACAGGCTAGTCAGTCCCCAAGTCAGTTAGGCGACGATGGTGGAGACAGCGGCGGTGAATTTGTCCATTTCGGCCTGAGTGCCGACGGTGACGCGGACTTTGGTGGGCCAGGCGGGCCAGACGCGGCCGATGATGACTTTTTGCGCGGCCATCGCCTGGGCGAATTCGGTGCCCGGGCGGTTGACTTCCATCATGAAGAAGTTGGTCTCGCTGGGAATATATTTGATGCCCTTCTTTTCGAGGAAGGCAAACGTGTTGTCGCGGACGCGTTTGTTAATGGCGCGGCGTTCGGCGACCAGGCCTTTGGCTTTGAGACTGGCGGTGGCGCAGGCGAGGCCTGTGACGGGCATGAAGCCGACACCGAAGGAACGCAGTTTCGCCAGAAGGTCCGGGCGGCCGAGGGCGAAGCCGGCGCGCAGGCCCGCCATGCCGTAGACCTTGGAGAAAGTGCGCAGCACGATGACGTCTTTGTCGGCGGCCACGAGGTCGTTGCACGGCTGCGCAGTTTCGGAGAAGTGGATGTAGGCCTCGTCCACGACCACGATGGCGTCCTTTTTCTTATTGGCAAGGAGGTACTCGATATCCTTGCGCGGGGTGAGGGTGCCGGAGGGGTTATTGGGATTGCAGACGTAGAAGACGCCGCCATTGGGATCGGCCTTGATCATAGCCTCGACATCGTGGCTGAAGTCCTCGCGCAGCGGGACACGGGTGGTTTTGGAGCCGATGAATTCGGGGGCGCCGCCGCCATAGCCGGGATTACCCATCACCCAACTGCGTTCGGGCGTGGTGAAGGCGCAACTGACGCGATGCAGGGGATCGCTCGAACCGGCGTACGGCGCCACATAATTTTCCTTGACGCCTTCCATTTCGGCGATCGCAGTGACGAATGCGCCCTGTTCGCCGAAGGGGGAATATCGCCAGCCGTGGGGCGCGACTTTGGCGATGGCCTCGAGGCCTTCCTTGCAGGGGCCCATGGGGTTCTCGTTGGACGAGATGCGGACGGTATCGGGATCGTTGGCACGGCGCGCGCCAGGAGTACCGCGGAGCATGCGCTGTTGGGCGTCTTGCGCCATGGCGTATTCGCTAAAGAGCGGTACGGTAGCGCCGGCGGTTAGGAGGCTGGCCATACGGCCGAGATCGCGGCGGGAAAAGCCGCGTTGCAGAAGCGAATCGTTTAGTTTGGCGGAAAGGGGCACTGGACACTCCTTGAAATCGAATTCTGCTCGACTCGGAGCGGCCGGGACGGGTTTCTCAAAAGATACTCTTGGGACCGGGCGATGTCAAGCCAGCATGCCACTTACCCGCAAGTACCCGCGGGTACTATTTGGCAGCTTCGGCTTTCAAGGTGCCTTTGGCTTTGGCAACGGGGATGAGGGTGGGATAGAACTGGACGAAGGTTTCATCGACGGCGCCGCTTTTGGCGTGGCAGGTCTGGCAGCGGGAGTCGGCCGGAAACGGCTTGGCAGTCCGGGCGGAGTCTTCGAACCCGAAGAAGGCCCATTTGGTGGGAAACCGGTTCTGGTCCTTGAGATGGATTTCGAGCGCGGCGACACCCTCCTGATAGTGTCCTCCGTTGTTGATGGATCCTTTGGAGGTGGCGTTGCGGACTTCGAGCGCGAACATCGTCTTGTCGGGCCACGTGCCGGTTTGCAGGAAGGCGCGGTAGGCCTGCGGCGTGACAAAGACGTTATCGAAGCGCTGGTTGGAAGGATTGGCGGCGGAATCGACTGTGCCGTAGGTCATGCCCAGTCCCGAGCTGAGGAAGATCCACTCGCGGTAGTTGTCCGGACGGATTAACTGGCCCTCTTTGGTGTACCGGGGCTCCTCGGTAGCGGGTTGCTGGGCGGGTGCGTGGATCAGGGCAAACAGCGAAACAGCGAGGAATATTTTAGTGTTCATATCGGTACGCGCGGGTTCTGGAAGCGATCTTAGCATGCCGGTTGGCGAGTGTCGGTAATCGCACCGCGGGTCAAATTTGGAACGGTCCGGCCGCCGATACTACCCATCCTCTACTGTAGGTTCGAGCAAACAATGAGAAACCTGGTTAGGGGCCTGATTTACAAGAAGTGGTTTTACGCATTTCTGGCGGTGGTGCTCTGGTTCGACTGCTGGACGGATGTACTGGACGTCATCGAGGCGTTTAGTCCGCGCGAAGTGATCTCCCTGGTCATGTCGTCTACGAGCGCCATACTGGTGACCTTGGTTTTCGTGGACTTGCACCTGCGCTGGCCTCGCGGGGGCCGGTGAAAACTACTATGGCCGTGGTGCTTGTAGTCGAAGATAACGAGGCTCTCCGGAAACTTGTGGTCATGCTTCTGGAACAGAAGGGTCACCATGTACTTGCGGCCTCCAACGGGCTGGAAGGCCTGATGGTCTACACTTCTTACCGCTTACGTGTGGACCTGGTGCTTTCCGACATCGATATGCCGCAAATGAACGGCATTCAACTGGCCGCGCGCATTCGGGCCCAGGATCCACGCCGAAAGATCGTATTCATGAGCGGCCGGGCGGCGGAAGACCCGGGCGAACTGGGAAATTCTCCGGTGCTTTCCAAACCGTTTTCGCCCGACAAACTGTTCGCCATGATCGAGGAAGTGTTGAAGGCGCAGAGCGAACCCGTACTGTAAGCACATCCCGCGATCTTGGGGTAAACTGGTACTATCCCAAGGCGTATACAATTGCTGCGTCCCGCATTAACGATCCTCGTGTTGTCAGCGTTACCAGCGCTGGCCAGCCCCGCCGAAAGCGGTCAACTCGATGCCAGTCCGAGCCTGTTCACCGTAATGGCGGCGATCAATGCCGCCGGGTACAAGGCGGAATGGTCGTCACCGAACAACCACCCGATCCGGGCCGCGATACAGGAAGAACTGGCGAAGCGGAACATCCCCTCGCTGGGGCCGTTGAAGGAGTTTCTTCGAGAGCCACCGCAAGCGAACGGACGCGCAGGAACTGAGCCAGTACATCTCGTTCGCGCTTTCCTGCAGCGGGCCGCCTTCCTTCGAATTCGCCATCCGCGACGTGGAGATTCCTCCGGACGCGATCGGGCTGCGCGAGCTGTCGAAGCTGCTGGCGGCGTTTTATAAGGAAGCGAACATCGAGGACCTGTGGAAGCGCTCGCAGCCGGCGATCGAGCAGTACATCGCGCGCTATCACGAACCGGTGACCAACGCGGTGCTGCAGGTGAACGGGTACATGCGGCAGATGACGTCGGGGTTCAAGAACCGGCGGTTCCAGATCATCATCGAATTGCAGGCGGCGCCCAACCAGATCCAGACGCGCAGCTATAGCGACAATTACACGATCGTGGTGACGCCCTCGCCCGAGCTGCGCACCTTCGATATCCGGCACGCCTACCTGCACTATCTGCTGGACCCGCTGGCGACGCGCAACCAGGAGATTCTGAATCGCAAGAAGAGCCTGGTGGATCACGCGATGCGCGCGCAGGCGCTGAGCGACGCATACAAGGAAGACTACCTGCTGCTGGTTACCGAGTCGCTGATCAAGGCGGTGGAATCGCGCCTGGACCGCAAGCCGGGGATGATCCAGGAGGCGTTGAACGAGGGATACATCCTGGCGCCGTATTTCTCCGAGGCGCTGCCGGTCTACGAGAAGCAGGAAAGCTCGATGTACCTGTACTACACCGAGATGATGCAGGCGATCGACCTGGTGAAGGAAGACCAGCGGCTGACGGGTGTGGAGTTCAGCAAGAGCAGCGCGGCGCGCCCGGCGGTGAAGACTGCCGCCGCCGGCGCCTGCCCCGGCGGCGACGGGCGCGGCCAAGACGCTGGAAGAGGCCGAGCAGGCCTACAGTTCGCGCGAACTGGAGAAATCCAAGAAGCTGTTCCTCAAGACGCTGGAACAGACGGAAAAGCGCAGCGTACACGCCTCGGCATATTATGGGCTGGCGCGGATCGCGCTACTCGAAAAGGATCTGGACGCGGCGGAACGGCTATTCCAGAAGTCGCTGGAATCGGAGCCGGAGGCTTTCGACAAGGCATGGGTCCTGGTGTATCTGGGACGGCTGTCGGTAGCGGCGGGCGACCGCGACAAGGCGACGGAGTATTTCCAAAGCGCTCTTCAATTGGAAGGTGCGACCGATAAGGCGCGCCAGGAAGCGAAGCAGGGCCTGGAACTGACGAAGAAAAAGCAGTAAAGGAACCTGAAGGAGTTTTAACGCATGAAACGAATGATACTCACCGGCATCCTGGCAATCGGCGCCGGTGCTACGTGCCTGCTGGCGCAGGCGCCTGCGGACCGAAGGGGCCCGCACCCAAGTCCAAGGGAGAAGTGGAAGCCTTGCAGGCGCTGCAGGCGGCGGGCAACGACCCGGATAAGGCGATCGCGGCCTGCGGAAAACCTGATCACGAAATTCGCCGACACGGATTTCAAGGCAGATCGCGCTGTACATCGAAGCGGACGCCTACCAGAGGAAGGGCGATTTCGACCACATGGTGATTTTCGCCGAGCGCGCACTGGAGGCCGACCCGAAGGATTTCCGGGCGATGCTGATGCTGGCCAATCACTACGCCACGCACACGCGGGAGAACGATCTGGACCGGGAAGAGAAACTGGGCAAGGCGGAGAAGTACGCCAACCAGGTGATCGAGCATGATGAAGACGGCGCCGAAGCCGAATCCGCAGATTCCGGACGAGCAGTGGGCGGACGTCAAGAAGGACACACGGCCGAAGCCTACAACGCGATCGGCGTGGCGAACCTGACGCGCAAGAAGTACGACGCGGCGGCGGCGGCGTTCAAGAGCGCGGTGGACGCCAATTCGCGGCCCGAGCCGGCGTACATGGTGCGCCTGGCATCGGCCCTGCAGTCCGGCGGGAAGAACGATGAAGCGATTGTGTGGTGCGACAAGGTGACTGGCCACGCCCGAGGTGCACCCGCAGATCAAGACAGTGGCTACGCAGATTCGCGCGGCAGCGGTGAAGGCAGGCGGCAAGGCGCCCGGCGGCGAGGCCAAGTAATCTGCCCCTCCATGCGCGCGGAGCCCGCACTTCTTGAGTTGAAACTGAAGTATCGGTTCACCAACCAGGAATTGCTGCGCCGCGCGCTGACCCACAGTTCGCTGGCCTGCGAGACGCGGAACGGCGCGCGGCGCCGCCTGATCGACAACGAGCAGTTGGAATTCCTGGGCGATGCGGTGCTGGGCCTGGTGGTGAGCGACGTGCTGTTCCGCCGCTTTCCCTGGTCCAAGGAGGGCGAGCTTTCGCATGCTGAAGGCGCGCCTGGTGAGCGCCGCGCACCTGCATGGCGTGGCGCGGCGGCTGGAACTGGGCAGCCACCTGGAACTGGGCCGCGGCGAGGAAATGAGCGGCGGACGCGGCAAGAAGACGCTGCTGGTGGATGCGCTGGAAGCGATCATCGCGGCGATTTATCTGGATGGCGGGCCTGGAGCCGGCATCCAACTTCATCGTGGAGCACGTGATGGACGGCCAGATGGTGTTCGACCAGGAAGCGGGCACCGACATACAGCCCGCGGTGGCGAATTTCAAAGAGGCGCTGCGCGAACTGGCAAAGGCGCGCAAACTGCCGGAGCCGCGTTACTCGACGATCCGCGAGCAGGGTCCGGAACACTCCAAGACGTTCACCGTCGAGGTGCGGGTGGGCAAGGAGTGGAGCGGGCAGGCCGACGCGCGCACCAAGAAGATTGCGGCACAGCGCGCCGCCCGCGCGGTTTACGAGCGGCTGCTGGCGGGTATACCTGAGGCGCCAACGGAGCAGGAAAGCACGGCGGCCACAGATGAAGACGCGATGAACGCCGGTCAGTCCGGGAACCAATGAACGGGTTCATGAATCCGGCGGAGTTTGCCAATATCCGCCAGCTCCGAAGAGAGTTTCTGGTGGTATCGCGGCATGCGCGAGATCCTGTTCCGCATGCTGGAGCCACACCTGGCGGGACGCAAGATCGGCCAGCGCGCTGGAGGCGGGTTGCGGCACCGGCTATCTTTCCCAGCTGTTGCAGCGCGAGCGGGGGTGGCCGATTGTGCCGATGGATTTTAGCGGCGACGGGCTGCGCTATGCGACGCGAGCTGGGTGTGGGCAACCCGGTGCAGGGCGACATCCGTTCCCTGCCCTTCTGCAGAGGGGCGTTCGACCTGGTGATGTCGCTGGACGTGCTGGCGCACCTGCCGCCGGGCGAGGAGCATGGGGCGGCACGGGAGCTTGTCGCGGGTGACGCGGCCGCGGCGGGCTGATGGTGGTGCGCACTTCGGCGCTGGACATTCTGCGCAGCCGCCACGGCGCAATTCGCCTGCGAACGCCAGCGCTTCACGCGGCGCCGGCTGATGGGGCTTGTTCGCGGGCGCGGGCATACGGCATGTTGCGCTGCACCTATCTCAATTCCCTGCTGCTGCCGGTGGCGCTGGCCAAGTTCCGGGTGTGGGAGCCGCTGTTGCGCAAGGCGCCGGAGAGCGGCGTGCAGCCGGTAGCGCCGTGGCTGGACCGTCTGCTGTTCGCGCCGCTGGCCGTGGAGGCCGCGTGGCTCGGCGCGGGAAGGAATTTCCCGGTGGGGCAATCGCTGCTGCTGATCGGTGAGAAGATGTCCTAATGGCGCCGCACGGCAGATTCCCTTCGCTGAGCGTCTTCTTTCCGGCCTACAACGATGCGCCGTCGCTACCCGGACTGTTGGGCAAGACGTTCGCGGTGCTGGAGGCGCACGTAGAGGACTACGAAGTGATCGTGGTCAACGACGGCAGCTACGACGAGACGGCTGCGGTGCTGGAACAATTGAGCGGACAGTATGGGCCCCGCCTGCGCGTGGTGACGCATCCCGAGAATCGCGGCTACGGCGGCGCGCTGCGCAGCGGATTTGAAGCGGCCACCAGGGAATTCGTTTTCTACACCGATGGCGACGGCCAGTACAACACGGGCGAACTGCCGCGCCTGCTGGAACTGGTGGGCCCGGATACCGGACTGGTCAACGGCTACAAACTGGAGCGCCACGACCCGGCGCACCGCATCTGGATCGGCACGGCGTACAACTTCTGCGCGCGGCTGCTGTTCCGCATACGCATCCGCGATATCGATTGCGATTACCGCCTGATCCGGCGCGCGCTGCTGGAGCAAATCCACCTCACGTCCACCAGCGGCACAATCTGCGTGGAGTTGGTGCGCAAGCTGGAAATGACGGGCTGCGAGGTGACGGAAACGGGGGTGCATCACTACCCGAGGTTGTACGGAAAATCGCAGTTCTTTCGGGTGCGGAGTTTGTTGACGACGCTTTATGAACTGATCCGGCTGTGGGTGCGGGTGGTGATTCTGCGACGTTCGGCGTATTGAAGCCCGACCGTATGGGGCCCCGGCAGGCTCTGAACGGAAAGAGTGAAGGAACGGGTGGCGACGGTGCCATCGAAGCCTTCCGCCAGCAGAGTGTAGTGCGTGGTATGTTCGGGCACCACGTCGAAGCAGCGCTCCTGTGCGGGCCAGGCGTTTTGGGTCGGGGAAATGCGGACCAGGCGGGCGTTCTCCACTGAATAGCAGAGTTTCGCCGTCTGCCCTGGTGTGAGGGTCCCCACACTGGCGTAGAAGCGGAGGATGCGAACGGGTCCGGGGTGGGCCGAATCCAAGGGATGAACCCACACATGGCTACCGGGGCGGCGCGCCATGCTTAGGCCCCAAAGGGCTACCAGCAGGGTCACGGCGAGGAAAATCCTGGCGAACCGCGAGAGCATTCTCTAGTTGGACTCCACTATGTGGGGTTTAGTTTCGAAAATGCGTTACCCTGCAAGATTATGGCGATTCGAATCGTACAGGTGGACGCGTTCACCAACCGCCCGTTTGCGGGAAATCCCGCGGCGGTATGCGTGCTGCGGGAGGCGCCGGCCGAGCAGTGGATGCGCGATGTGGCGCGCGAGATGAATCTATCGGAGACCGCCTTCCTGGTGCCGCGCGACGATGGCTACTCGCTGCGCTGGTTTACTCCCGCGGTAGAGGTGGATCTCTGCGGCCACGCTACGGTGGCGAGCGCGCACGTTCTGTGGCAGGACGGCCATCTGCCGGAGGGGCGGCAGGCGCGGTTCCATACGCGCAGCGGCCTGTTGACCGCCGACCGGCGCGGCGACTGGATCGAGCTCGATTTCCCGGCGAAGATCGCGGTACCGGCCGAGGCTCCCGCCGAGCTGCTGCCCGCCTTGGGAGTGGGCGGAGCGAAGTTCGTGGGCAAGAACGCTTTCGACTATCTGGTGGAAGCGGACACCGAGGAGGCAGTGCGCGCGCTTTCTCCGGACCACTCGAAGCTGCGCGAACGTGCCGGTACGCGGGGTGATCGTCACGGCACGGTCCTCGAGCCCGGAGTTCGATTTCGTATCGCGGTTTTTTGCGCCGGGGTCGGGGATCGACGAGGACCCGGTAACGGGGTCGGCACATACCGCGCTCGGACCATACTGGGCGGAGATTCTGGGGAAGAGCGAGTTCACGGCGTTCCAGGCATCTGCGCGCGGGGGCGTGGTGAAGGTACAGGTGAAGGGCGATCGGGTTTTGCTGGGCGGGCAGGCAGTTACGGTGATGACGGGCGAACTGGTGGCGTAGCGCGGCGTGCCGGTTTGCGACGCCCGCCGGGCACCTTGCCGATTCGCGGATCGCGGGCGAGGATCAGGTCACAGGCGAGTAAGGCGGCCTCCTCGAAATCCGGCGCACTGGCGGGAAGCACCTGCCAGCCCGTTACGGGCTTGCCGAACACCTGGATGGAACGCATGTTCGGGAAATCGCGGCGAAGGCTCGCGTGGTGCTCCTCGGTAGTGGCGAGCCACACTCCGTTGTCCGCTTCCGAGTCGCGCCGGTCCCGGAGGATGAGGACGATCCGGGCGCCAACGTAGACCGCGAGGCAGCCGAACATGGAGCGGGTGTGCGGCGAAAGCGCGGCGATCGCTTCCAGGACAAACTCATGCGGTATCGCCTTGCGGCGCTGGACGGCGGGAAGGGCGTCGTGAGCCGGCATGAGAGTTCCTGAATCTGAAGATACTACGCGGGCGACGTGGACCGCACGCGCGTCTTGAAGGCGGTGAGGGCATCGGCCCAGCGCAGGCCGATCATGCTGGTGAAGGCATTGCCGGTATAACCGTGGCGCGCGGGATGGCTGGCGGCGAGGGTGTCCCAACCGCGATGTCGCACGGTAACTCGAGTTCCGCCGGTGACGGGTTCGAATCGCACTTCGACCTCGGTGCGATCGCCCAGGGCGAAGCCTTCCTGCCTCCATTCAACGACCAGCCGTTTCGCCGGCTCCCAGGCGAGCACGCGGCCGATTTCGAACGGCTCTCCCCGGTTATCGATTTCCAAGAGACGGCCGCCGTCAAACTTCAGGGTGCCGCTGCGGCCGGGACGGAAGAGGCCGGGCACCTTGGACTTCCACCAGGCAGAGATTTCGTTGGTGAAGACGGCAAATGCGTTGTCGGGATCGAGCGCGACGACGGTTGTCACGGTGACGCAATCGGTATTCATTGACGCTTTCCTTTCCGGGAACTCTCGGCATAGGTCTTGAAATTGGCCAACTGGTCGCTCCAGAGGGCCTCAACTTCGGCGACCCAGTTTCGCAATTGAACGAACGGCTGCGGGCGTAGGCGGTACACTCGCACGCGCGCGTCCTCGTGCCGGGTGTGCTCTTCCTCCACAAGGCCTTTGATGCGGAGCACGCGCAAGTGGCGGCTCATGGCGGGCGCGCTCATGTGGAGGGCGGAGGCCAGCTCGCCGGACGGGCGCGGGCGCACGCGCAGAAGGTCTACCACGGCGCGGCGGGTGGGCTCGGCGAGCGCCGTGAGGGTGTGGTCAAGACTAGTTGGCATTGCCGCCGTCCGCGATAGGAGATCCGAAGATCCAGCGATGGCCTTCGAGGTCCATGGCGCGGTAGGTGCGCTCGCCGTGGCCCTGGTCGGAGGGTTCGTTGATCACGGTGGCTCCGTATTCCCGCGCATGGCGGAAGTGGGAGTCGACATCTTCGACGCGGCAGTAGAGCTGGCAGTGTATGCCGGGGAGGTCTTTGGGGCTCATGTTGCCGACCTCTTTCCAAAGGGACGCGAGGTAGAGGACACTGTCGCCCAATGCGACTTCGGCGTGGCCGATGCGGCCGTCGTCCATCTCCATGCGGAAGGACTCGGTGAAACCGAAGGCGTCGCGGAGGAAGTCGAGGGCCGCGGGGGCATCCTCGTATGCAAGGTATGGAATGATTGTTTGCATGGATAAATATTAACCATATAGTTAAATATTTGTCAAGGCTCGTGGATTGACGGCAATACGAGACAGGCGGGATACCATCCCGCCGCAGGCTGCCAGCCTGCCCCACACGGCCCATGATAAACTCCGTTCATGCCGCATACTCGCGATGTGCCGGATGACGCACCGCCGTTTCTACGCACGTGGGGGCGAGTCTACACCGCGACGCTGATCTACCTTGTGTTCATCATTTTTGCCTGCTACGTGTTCACCTGGGTCTATCGATGAGTTCGCTCGATTGGGTCGTCCTGGTCACCACCCTGGTCTCGATCGTCTCCTATGGGCTGTACCGCAGCCGCGGCAGCAACACGGTGGATCGTTATCTACTGGCCGGCAAGAGCATGCCGTGGTACGCCATGGCGCTCTCTATCATGGCGACGCAGGCGAGCGCCATCACTTTCATCTCCACGACGGGACAATCCTACGTGGACGGGATGCGGTTCGTGCAGTTCTATTTTGGCCTGCCGCTGGCGATGGTGGTGATCTGCGCTACGGTGGTGCCGGTATTCCATCACGCGCGTGTGTACACGGCATACGAATATCTGGAGAAACGCTTCGATGCCAAGACGCGCGCGCTGGCCAGCCTGATTTTCCTCTGCCAGCGCGGGCTCTCGGCGGGGCTGACGATCTACGCGCCGGCGCTGGTGCTCTCGGTCATCCTGGGCTGGCCTGAGACCGTCACCACGATCATCATGGGCGTGACGGTAGTGACATACACGGTGCTGGGCGGAGTTAAGGCCGTGACCTGGAGCGACGTGCAGCAGATGGCGATCATTTTCGCCGGGCTGGTGATTTCGCTGGTGACGGTGATTCTGTTACTGCCCGCACAGGTCAACTTCAGCGACGCCGTGTACCTGGCCGGTGCGGCGGGGCGGCTCAACGCGGTGACCACGAACTTCGACTGGAACGACCGGTTCAACCTGTGGAGCGGCCTGATCGGCGGCACGTTTCTGTTCCTCTCTTACTTCGGCTGCGATCAATCGCAGGTGCAGCGCTATCTCACCGGGAAATCGATTGCGCAGAGCCGCTTGAGCCTGCTGTTCAACGCGGTGGCCAAGATCCCGATGCAATTCTTCATCCTGTTCATCGGGGCGATGGTGTTTGTGTTTTACCTGTTCGTGCAGCCGCCGGTTCTGTTCCAGCAGGTGGAGCTGAAGCGTATCGCCGGCTTGAACGAATTCCAGCCAATGTCCGATCAGTACCGGCAGGCATTCGAGCATCGCAAGCGGGCCGCGTTGGAACTGGTGGAGGCGCACCGTTCGGGCGATGCTCCCGGGGTGAACCGGGGGAAGGCCGATTACCGCGCGGCGCAGAAGGAACTGGATGCGGTGCGCGCGAACGCGGCGAAACTGGTGGAGAGCACGGGAGGTGAAAAGGGCTTCAGCGACACCAACTACATTTTTCTCTCGTTCGTCACCAGGTATCTGCCTTCGGGAGTGGTAGGCCTGGTGATCGCAGTGATCTTCGCCGCCACCATGTCGGCGAGTTCGGGAGAGATCAACTCACTGGCGACGGTGACGGTGATCGATATCTACCAGCGCCACTTCAAACGCAACGGCAGCGACCGGCATTATCTCTGGGCTTCGCGATGGCTTCACGCTTTTCTGGGGGGTGTACGCGGTGGTGCTGGCGGGATGGGCGAAGCGGCTGGGCTCACTGATCGTGGCGGTGAATAAGGTTGGATCGCTATTCTACGGGTCGCTGCTGGGATGCTTCGTGCTGGCGTTTCTGTTCCCGAGGGTGCGCGGGACCGCAGTATTTTGCGGGATGCTGGCAGGCGAGGCGGCCATCCTGCTGACGGCATTCTTCACGGATGTCTCCTGGCTCTGGTACAACGTGATCGGCTGCGTGGTGGTGATCGTGGTCGCGCTCTCGATCACGTATGCGACGCCCGGAAGTCCGTCCGCTATGCCGGATACGCTGCCGCAGGAGTGAGCCTAGGATTCAGCCCAGGGTGAAACCACTCGAACGGCGGCCGAAAAAGAAGCCCTCCTCTTCGGGGTTGCGTCTAACAGAGTGAGGAGTACACAAAATATGACACGCTTGTGTTTAGGCGTTGCGTTATTGTTTAGTGCCTCGATCGTAAACACGGTTCATGCGCAAGCCGTGGTGCCGGCTGGAACCAATATACAGGTCAGGACCATCGATGCAATCGACGAGAATGCGCCGATCGGTACCCAAATCAGGGGGAGCCTGGCGGAACCCATAAAAGTGGGCCGCACGGGCATGGTGATTCCTCGCGGTGCACCCGTACAGCTAACCGCGGTAAACGTGCAAAAGGCCGGCGCGGTGAAGGGTCGCGACCGGATTGATCTGCGGGCCGATTCGATCACCTTCCGCGGCAGGGTCTACCCGGTGCAGACCACCGTATGGGATACGCGGGCAAAACGTAGGGGCCGCAGGACCTTGAAGGGCGCCGGAATCGGCGCGGCCGGCGGGGCCGTAGTGGGTGCGATTGCCGGCGGCGGCACCGGAGCGCTAGTGGGTTCGCTGCTCGGCGGCGGAGGCGGCGCGGCGGTATCGGCGGCGACGGGAAGCAAGCGACTGACGATCCCATCGGAGACTGTGCTTTCGTTCCAGCTTCAGGCTCCGCTGCGGTTGAAGTAGAGGTCAACTGAGGCAGGTCCGCCGGCGAGGCTTCGCGAGGAGGATGGTAACTTTGGCAGCCTCGTCGCGGATCTGTGCGTGTTGACCCCGTGGTGACGGTGGCAGTAGCGGATCTTTTCCACGGAGCGTTGTATACTCGTCCGTGACCGGAAAATCCAAGAAAAATTCCTTGATGGCGACCCCCGACGAACTAAGCGTGACATTAGATAGCCGTGTACGCAAGGAAGTGGAGCGCGGCGCCGACACGCCGGATTTCTTTAGCACGCTACCAACCAAAGACCTGCAGGCGATCCTGCGAAGCACTCAGACGCTTCCCATCGAACACCTTCTGAACA
The DNA here is from genome assembly GCA_963792055.1 of uncultured Solibacteraceae bacterium. GTDB lineage: Bacteria > Acidobacteriota > Terriglobia > Bryobacterales > Bryobacteraceae > Solibacter. The sequence continues at coordinate 415,532 of CAWBUV010000018.1, forward strand.
CCGGCGCGGTGCGCGTGGATGTAGCGAACCAGCGGGTATTCCGGGATATCTATTGGAAAGGATCGTTCGCGGCGGACAGCCTGCTGGGTTGGGAAGAACGGGCGCGCACGGAGCTGTTGCATCCGGAGGTTTTCGAACACGGCAAGATCTTCGCCGGCGGCAGCTTCTGGAAACGCTTCGACAAGGTGGAAAACGGCGTGGCGACGGGACAGGTGGTGAACTACGAAATCGCAGCACTACCCGGAGATCCGGAAGTGCGCACGACTCCGTATCCGGACAGCAAGCGAGGATATATTGAAAAAGATCAGGCGATTCTTCTGCTGCATTACCGGAACGATCCGTACCGGCAGGTGTACGACACCATCAAGATCGTCGACGAGAACAACGCTGTCGGTGTGATGCACATCGGCGAGTTTCCCGATGGCAGGGAGTTCGCCACGTTCGTGCTGGCGCGGCACAACTATCCGTTCGAATTGGCGACGGATGAGGACCGGAAACTGATCGCCGCCGGTAGTCCAAAGGCGCGCCGCAGTTCACCGGCGAAGTAGGGTACGGCGGAGCATTCCGGTCTATCGACGGGGCGCGCCCGTTCACGGACGCCGCTTGCGGAACCACTTTCGCCATGCAAAATAGCCAGCCACAAGAACGATGGCAGCGATGGTGAAGCCAATCAAGTACTGGTGAATGTTCGCTTCCACGGCCTTCCACGCTCGCCCAGCAGGTATCCGAGTCCGATGAAAGTGCCTGCCCAGATGCGCGGCGCCGCCATAGGCGAACAGCGCGAACGGGGGGTATTCCAGCTCGCTCATGCCCGCGGCATACGCCGTGAAGTGCCGTACGCCCGGGATGAAGTAGCCGAAGGTGAGGCTCCAGTGGCCGGCGCGCCGGAACCAGGCGTGCGCCTTCTCCACATGCTGCTTCGGTGATGCGCAGATACCTGCCGTATCGGTGAATCAGCGTGAGGCCGAAGGTGCGGCCCAGAATATAGCTCAGCGTGATGCCGCAGGCGCTGCCGGCAAAGCCGCTCAGCAAGGCCGAGCGGCAGCGAAAGATGCCCCTGGTAGACCAGGTAGCCGGTGAAGGTCAGCAGCGTCTCATCGGGCACGGGCAGTCCCACGATCCCCAGCACCAGCAGCGAGAAAATCGCCAGGTAGCCATACTGCGTGATCCACGCCAGTACCTGTTGCTCCATTTACACCACGAGGCCGGTGATGTCCACGTGGCTGCGCTGCCCGCGATCACCACCAGGCCGCTCTCGGTGATGTGATAGCCGCGCGCGCGGTCGGCCTCCAGGTCGTAGCCGATCAGCGCGTCTTCCGGAATCTGACGTTCTTATCCAGGATGGCGCCGCGTACCTTGGCGCGCCGCCCGATGTCGCAGTTGTCCATGATCACGCAGTCTTCCACCAGGGCGCCGGCGTGCACGCGCACGCCGCGTCCCAGCACGGAATTGCGCACCACGCCGCCGGAGAGGATGCAGCCGCCCGACACGATGCTGTCGATCGCCTGGCCGCGGCGGTTGGCGTCGTCGAAGGTGAACTTGGCCGGCGGATCGGAGTAGCTGGTGCTGCGCAGCGGCCATTCCCGGTTGTACAGGTTGAGCGCCGGGCTGACGTAGCGCAGGTCCATGTTGGCCTCGTAGTAGGCGTCGATGGTGCCCACGTCGCGCCAGTAAGGCTCGGCGTCGGCGGGTTCGCCGGGGATGCGGTTGGTCTGGAAATTGTAGGCGTACATGCGCCCGTTGCCGGCGAGCTTGGGCAGGATGTCCTTGCCGAAATCGTGATGGCTGGTGGGATTGCGGGCGTCCTCGCGCAGCAGGTCGAGCAGCGTGCGGGTGGAGAAAATGTAGTTGCCCATGGACGCGTAGACCTGTTCGGAGTCGCCGGGCATGGTGGGCGCGTCGGGGTTCTTTTCGTGGAAGGCGAGGATGCGGTCGTCGTCGTCGGCCTCGATGACGCCGAATTCGCACGGCGTGCTTCTGTCGGCGTCGGGATGGCGGCGACGGTGACTTCGGCGCGCTTCTCCACGTGATACTCGATCATGCTGGCGATGTTCATGCGGTAGATGTGATCGCCGCCGAAGATCGCCACCACGTGCGGGTCGGCCTGTTCCACCAGGTTGATGTTCTGATAGATCGCGTCGGCCGTGCCCTGATACCAGGTTTCGTCCTCGCGAGCGCATCTGCGCCGGCACCGGGATGATGAACTGGTTCTTCAGCAGGCTGCCGAACTGCCAGCCCTCGCTGAGGTGCTGCAGCAGCGACTGGCTGCGGAACTGGGTCAGCACATAGATCGAATAAATGCCCGAGTTGATGAAGTTGCTCAGCACGAAATCGATGATCCGGTACTTGCCGCCGAACGGAACGGCCGGTTTGGCCCGTTCCTTGGTCAGGGGAGCCAGCCGGGTTCCCTTGCCGCCGGCGAGCACGATGCCCAGTACGCGTATCCGCATAAGTTTTAAGCCCTATTGTTTCAGGGCACGCGTGCTCTGGCAAGCACAAAATCGATCAATTTCCCGGATTCATTGCGTGACGTCCCGGCGGGCGCGCGTGCGGGTAGAATGACAGCTATGCCGCAGAGACCGCTCTTGCTAGATTCGCAACCGCCAGCGTAGTGGGCACGGGGATGATGGGGCCGGGGATCTGCCTGACGCTGGCCATGGGAGGAATTCGCGCCACCTTACTCAGCCGGACCGCGGAAGGCGCGGCGCGGGCCTGGAAAAGGCCAGGGCGCAGGGACGCGGTGCTGACCGACAACGATCTGGCCGGGGACCGCCGAGGTGGAGCGCGCGCATGGAACTGCTCGACGGGTCGACCGATTTCGACCGGCTCGATCGCGCGGCGCCGACCTGGTGGTGGAATCCGGTCCGGAGGATCTGGTCTGGAAGCAGGAGCTGTTCGCGCGCATGGACGCCCTGGCGCGGGCCGGACGCGGTGCTGGCATCGAACACGTCCGGCCTGAGCATCACCGCCATCGCCGCCCGCTGCACCCGTCCGGAGCGCGTGGTGACGACGCACTTCTGGAATCCGCCGCACCTGATGCCGCTGGTGGAAATCGTCCAGGGGGAGAAGACGTCGGCGAGACGTCGTGCATGAGATTCGCGACGCTGCTGGCGGGTTGCGGCAAGACTCCGGTGGTGGTGCGGAAGGACCGTCCCGGACAATTCGGCAACCGGCTGCAGATGGCGCTGGTGCGCGAGGCGGCGAACATCGTCGCGGAGGGCATCGCCGATGCCGAGGATGTCGATACGGTGGCGAAGAACGGCTTCGGGACTGCGCATGCCGGCGTATGGCATCTTCGAGCACCAGGATGTGGTGGGGCTGGATCTGGGGCTGCGCGTGACTGGAGTACGTGGTGCGGGACCTTTACAATGAGCCGCGCGCGCCGGAGTATTTCCGCGAGCTGGTGCGGTCGGAGAATCTGGGAGCGAAGACGGGGCGCGGCTTCTATGACTGGTCGGTGAAGAGCGCCGATGCGGTGCGCGCGCGACGCGACGCGTTTCTGGTGGAAGTCCTGCGTTAGGCGGAAGGGATCAGGCCCTAAAGTACGCGGCGACTCCACCGATGAGACGGATGGTGCTCACCGTCCAATGTTCTCAATCATAGGAATCGTCATCGTACTGGGGCTATTGCTGCCGGCTACACGATGGAACACGGAAACTTCCGGTGCTGATGCAGCCCGCGGAGCTGGTGATTATTTTCGGCGCTGCGGTGGGCACCGTAGTGATCGCGAATCCGCTGCCGACTCCTGATAAAGATCGGACAGGGCTGGCCGGCGTTTTCGCGGCAGCCATTCACCAAGGCGTTCTATCTGGAATCGCTCAAAATGCTGTACGAGTTATTCGCGCTCTCGCGCAAAGCGGGAACCGCGAAACTGGAGGAGGAAGTCGATAATCCGTCAAAGGGGCAGGTGTTCAACAAGTATCCGAAATTCGTCAAGAACCATCACGCGCTGCACTTCCTGTGCGACACACTGCGCATGGCGGTCTCCGGCGGCGTGGACCCGATGGAAATCGATACGATGATGGAAATCGATCTCGAAGTGCATCACACGCGAATCGGCCAAGCCGATCGCCGCGTTGAGCACGATGGCGGACGCGCTGCCGGGGCTGGGCATCGTGGCCGCGGTTCTGGGGGTGGTGCTGACCATGGGAGCGCTGGGCGGGCCCAAGGAGGCGATCGGCGAGAAGGTGGCGGCGGCGCTGGTGGGCACGTTTCTGGGGATTCTGCTGTGCTATGGGATCTTCGGACCGCTGGCCGTCGCGATGGGAAAGAACGCGGAAGCGGAGTCGGACTACCTGGGGTTTCTGCGCATGGCGTCGCTCGGTTTCATCAAGGATCTGAGTCCGATCATGGCGGTGGAACTGGCGCGGCGCGCGATTCCGCAGCGAAGTGCGTCCCACATTTCAGGAAATGGAAGGCGCCTGCCGCGGCGGTGGCGGCAGTGGCCTCCAAGGCGGCATAATCCATGGCACCGCAACCGGAAGCCGCGCCGCCGCCGCCGCCGCCGCGCCCATCTTCGTCATCAAGCGGCAAGAAGGCGGGCCACGGCGGGCACCATGGCGGCGCCTGGAAGGTGGCCTACGCGGATTTCGTGACCGCCATGATGGCGCTGTTCATCGTGCTCTGGCTGATGAGCGCCGATGAAAAAGTGAAGGAAGAGATCAGCGCGTTCTTCAACAATCCGACGGGACCCGGCACGCAGACCGGCACGGCCGCCGCCGGGGCGGGCAATGCCATCCAACTGCCGAAAGAGGACATGGCCAAGCTGCGCGAAAAGATGGAGCAGGCGCTCAAGACCATGCCGAATTTTCGCGAACATGAAAGACCACGTCGAGATGACCATCACCGTCGATGGCCTGCGCATCGAACTGCTCGAGACCGAGGCCGGAATGTTCTTCGAATCGGGGCGTCCGCTGCCCACCGACATCGGGCGCGGCGCTGTTGACCCGCCTGGCGGAGGAACTGGGTAAGCTGCCCAATCACCTGCTGATCGAGGGCCACACCGATGCCAAGCCTTTCGCCGGCAAGGATGGCTACTACTCCAATTGGGAGCTCTCCACCGACCGCGCCAATGCGGCCCGCCGCCTGATGGAAGCCCACGGAGTCCGTCACGAGCAGGTGGGCCAGGTGCGTGGCTTCGCGGATCGCCAGTTGCGCCACCCGGAAGATCCGGAGCATGCCTCCAACCGCCGTATCTCGGTGATCGTCCAGTATCTGACTCCGCCGCCCGAACCCGCGAAGCCGCAGGGGAGGACCGGAAAGGGGGCGAGGCTGCGAAGACGGCGAGCGAAGCGCCTAAGGTTGGCGGCCAGGCAGCAAAGCTCCCAGCCGAAGCACCAAAGGCTGCGGCGCATTAGCCGGGAAGGCGATACCGCTGCGGAGGCGGTGGAACGAGCGGAGCCGGTGCGGTCTCCTTCGGATTCCTGTCCATAGCGGTTATAATCCATTTGTAAGGGAGGATCACACCATGGCCAAGGACAAAAGTCCGAAGAAGGAAGTCAAAAAGCCCAAGAAAAAGAAGTAAGCCGGGAACCGCGTTGTACCCGTGGACGCGCGCGCCGGTTGCCGCCTCGCGCGTCCGCTGCCGTCAACATTCAATCAGGGGAGCCGTCATGCGCACAGAGTGGGTAGCCAAACGTCAGAACGATACGATCCGCACGCAGATGCACTATGCCCGCAAGGGCGTCGATCACGGAGGAGATGCACTATGTCGCCAAACGCGAGAGCCTCGCTGCCGAGTTGGTCCGCTCCGAAGTGGCGCGCGGCCGGATGATCATCCCCGCCAACATCCATCACACCAATCTGGAGCCCATGTGCATCGGCGTCGCCTCCAAGTGCAAGATCAACTCCAATATCGGCAACTCTTCGGTCACCAGCGATATCGCGGGCGAACTCGAAAAGCTCGATCTACCTCGGTTAAGTACGGCGCCGATACGGTGATGGATCTCTCCACTGGCGGCGATATCCCCGGCATCCGCAAAGCCATCATCGGCGCCTCACCGATCCCGATCGGCACCGTTCCCATCTATGAGGCCCTCTCGCGCGTACGGCGGGTGGAAGATCTTTCCGCACAGGTAATGCTGGAGGTGATCGAAGAGCAGGCCGAGCAGGGCGTGGATTACATGACGATTCATGCCGGCATCCTGGTGCAGCACATCCCGCTCACCACGCGGCGCGTCACCGGTATCGTCAGCCGCGGCGGGTCGATCCTGGCCGAATGGATGGTCAAGAACCACAAGCAGAACTTTCTCTACGAGTGCTTCGAGGATATCTGCAAGATCCTGCAGAAGCACGACGTCAGCTTCTCGCTGGGAGACGGCCTGCGTCCGGGCAGCATCGCCGATGCCAGCGACGCGGCGCAGTTTGCCGAACTCAAGACGCTCGGCGAACTCACCCAGATCGCCTGGAAGTACGACGTGCAGACGATGATCGAGGGTCCCGGGCACATTCCCATGGACCAGATCGAGATGCAGGTCACCAAGGAAAAGGAAATGTGCTTCGAGGCGCCGTTCTATACGCTCGGGCCCCTGGTCACCGATATCGCTCCGGGCTACGATCACATCACCAGCGCCATCGGCGCGGCGATGATCGGCTGGTACGGGGCGTCGATGCTCTGCTACGTGACTCCCAAGGAACATCTGGGACTGCCCAACCGTGACGACGTCAAGGCAGGCATCATCGCCTATAAGATTGCCGCGCACGCGGCGGATATCGCGCGCCACCGGCCGGGCGTGCGCGATCGCGACGATGCGCTCTCACGCGCCCGCTACCGTTTCGACTGGAAGGAACAGTTCGCGCTGTCGCTCGATCCGGAAACCGCTCACAGCATGCACGATGAGACGCTTCCCGAGGACGGTTTCAAGGACGCCCATTTCTGCTCCATGTGCGGGCCGAAATTCTGTTCGATGAACATTTCCGCGAAGGTGGAAACGTTTACCGCCGACGACGCGGCCGCTGTACTGAGCGGAACCGTACCTACCGCCCTGGTCGACATCAAGATTTAGGAATAAAATGGCCTCCGGCATGCACTGAACGGTGCGGAGGAGGCTATATGACACGAATTGCACTGAAACGCGGCACGTTGGCTCTCGCCGCATTGCTGGCGGTAGTTCCGATACAGGCTCAAAAGAATAAAGACAAAAACACGGCCGTTGCGAATTCGAGCGGCAATAAGGCGCAGGACCGGGTTTCGCGGGAAGTCCGCCACGAGTTAGTAATGCTGCCTTACTATGGCGTGTTCGACAATCTGCTCTACCGCGTGGATGGCTCAACCGTCACGTTGATGGGAGCGGTCACCCGGCCGACGCTAAAGAACGACGCAGGCAACGTAGTAAAGAACATCGAAGGGGTGGAGAGAGTAGACAACAAGATTCAGGTGTTGCCGCTCTCTTCGATGGACGATGGCCTGCGCATGGCGGAGTACCGGGCGATCTACGGGCATCCCGGTCTGGATCGCTACGCCATGCAGGCGGTGCCGCCGATTCACATCATCGTGGATAACGGCAAGGTGACGCTCGAAGGCATCGTCGCCAACCAGGGCGATAAAGATATGGCCGGTATCCGTGCCAACACGGTATCCGGAGTCTTTTCCGTAGTCAACAATCTGCGGGTTGAAGGCGATAAGAATTAAGTCTTATTGCTTGGTGCCGAGCCAGTATCCAGGGCGGGTTTGAGTCTTATAAGGACCAACACTCACTTCCAGCGTATGGAACCCGCCCTCGTCCTTGTTGTTGGGTGTGTAGCTGACGAAGTATTGCGAGTGCAGTTCGGCGCCGATCTTCTGAATTGCATCTTCCAAGCCACGCTGTTTGTAGAAGGTGTATTCGGTGCCGCCGGTTCCTTTGGTGAAGGCCTCCACCGGATTATCTTTAAAAACCGCCTTCACGTCCTTAAACAGCTCCACCATCATCGGGATGAATTCGGCACGCCCACCGCCTCCGATGCCATAAGTTTGCGCCACGGTGGTCGGCGTCGCCGGGACGCCCGAGGGCATGGGATGCATGGCGGGAGGGCGCAGATCCTGACGGCCCGGGTCCGGCTTGGCGCTCAGGGTGGAAAACAGGCGCGACATATCGACGGGGTAGAACATGACGTTGGCGTATTGCAGGTCCATCAGCGCTTCCCGCACACGCGTTTCGCTCGAGATATCGCGAGTCTCGCCGATGTAAAGGATGATGCGGCGGCGGTTGGTGGGACGGGTACGGAGCATTCGCGTAGCCGCGCCCACGGCGTCGATCATGCGGCTGGAACTGCTGCCGGCGGTCAGGTCTTTGACGGCCTTGGTGATCTTTTCGCTGTCGGACGTGAAGTCTTGCAGCGTGCGGATTCGCGAATCGAAGGCGATGACGGCCGCCTCGCCCTGCTCGCCGATCAGCAGAGGCGCGATCAGGCCGCCGATTTTTTTGACCTGCGGCAGGATGCCATCTACGTGGGCATTGGCTTGCAAGCACGATCACCAGCGAGATGGGCTGGTACGTCACGTCGACATTGATGTTCTGTTCCTTGCCGTTGTCGTAGAGATGAAACTGAAACGGTTGCAGTCCGTCCACGTAGTTTCCGTCGCGGTCGAAGACAAGCACCGGGGCTTGGACCACTTCGACACCGCCACGGAATACGGTAGCGGGTTGCGAAGTATCCTGCGGTGGTTGCTGCTGCGCTGCCAGAAGGCCGCACAGCAAGCGTGAGAAGTATGGGTCGAAACATGCAGCGCCTCATGATTTAAGAATGTTCGGTATGCCCTCTGAGCAATTCGAGCACGTGCGGTACCAACTCTACGATAGCATCCAGGGATTCGACCGCCCCTTTTGGCGAGCCCGGCAGGGTCACAATCAAAACCTTCCCTCGGGTTCCAGCCAGGGAACGCGATAGCACGGCGAGGGGTGTCGCCGACCGTCCCTGCAGGCGCATTAACTCGCCAAAACCGGGGATTTCACGGTCCATAATCGCGCGGGCGGCCTCGGGCGTCACGTCGCGCGGCGCCACACCGGTACCACCGGTGGTAAAGATCGCCGCCACTTGTCCACCGTCCGACAGGGTGGCCAGCCGTTCGCTGATCTCCGAAATCACATCCGGAATCGTCTCCATCACTGCGACGCCCCAGCCCAGCTGTTCCAGCCGTTCACGCACCGCCGGGCCGGAACGGTCCTGGCGGGTGCCCGCACTTACCGAATCACTGATGGTCAATACCGCGGCGTTAATCATGAATCGTGGGTCCCCTTGCGGCGGAAATCTCCGCTCTTTCCACCGGTTTTTTCCAACAGGTACAAGTCTTGAATTTCGATGGCCTTATCGAGCGCCTTGGTCATGTCATATACGGTGAGGGCGGCCACCCCGGCAGCCGTCAGGGCCTCCATCTCCACGCCGGTCTGGCCCGTGGTGGCGGCGCTGGAGACGATGCGCACGCCGCCTTTTCTCCAGCGTTACTTCGACATCGGCGTGGGTCAACATAAGAGGGTGGCAGAGCGGAATCAGGTCGCTGGTACGTTTGGCTGCCGCGATGCCGGCGATCCGCGCGATCTCAAGCGGATTTCCCTTGGGATTCCGCGGCAGTTTGCGAAGCACGGCAGGCGTGATGCGAACGAAGGCATGCGCGCGGGCAGTGCGGCGGGTGTCCGCCTTGGCGGAGACATCCACCATGCGCGCGGCGCCGGCCGAATCGTAGTGCGAGAGTTTCTTCATTTTGAGAGTACCCGTATGAGTTCACCGCCGGCGTACTCGGCCCGGCCGGGATCGGCCACCAGGTAGGCATTGGCGCGGGCCAGCGCGGGAATATCACCCGACCCGTGCCAATCGATGGGCGTGATTTCGCTGCCGTCGGCACTTAAGAGGGCCGGCAGAAAACGGGTCAGCCCGGTGCGATGCCGGAAATCACGAGTGAGGCGCGCGAGCGGCAGGTGCAGCGGAAGTCTCCTCCTGCCCGGCGAGGAGTTCCAGCGCGGCGCGCGCGAAAATCTCGAAGGTGACCATGGTCGAGGAAGGATTTCCCGGCAGTCCAAAGAAGAATTTTCCCCGGGCGCGGCCGAAGACCAGCGGTTGTCCGGGCTGAATCAGGACGCGGTCGAAATAGAATTCGGCGCCGAATTCCGCCAGTACCTGCTCCACGACGTCGTATTTGCCGGCGGAAACGCCACCCGAGAGCAGCAATAGATCGGACTCCAGGCCGCGGCCGACCATTTCCCGGGTATGCTCCAGCGTATCGCGCGCCACGGGCAGCACTTGGGGCAGACCGCCGGCGCGCGCCACCTGAGCAGCCAGCGAATAGGCGTTGGAATTCCGTATTTGAAATTCCTCGGGAATTTCGTCGATTTCCACGATTTCGTCGCCGGTGGCGATAATGGCGACCGCCGGACGGCGATAGACTTTCACGCGCGCCTGTCCGATAGAGGCAAGCAGGGCGATATCGGCGTAGTCCAGGCGTTTGCCGGCGCGCAGGACTACCTGGTGCGCCGCCGCCTCACAGCCTCGCGGATTGATAAACTGCTGCGCTTCGGCGCGGCCGTCGATGACTACGCGCCCATTTTCGCGCCGCGTGTGCTCGATCATGACTACGGCGTCGGCGCCGGTGGGAATGGGCGCGCCGGTCATGATCTCCACAGCCTGTCCCGCGGCGAGCTGCCCGGCGAAACGCTCGCCGGCGCGCACCTCGCCGATGATTTCGAGGCTGCCGGGCAGATCGATCGCGCGCACCGCATACCCGTCGCGCACCGACCGCGCAAGCGCGGGCGAATCGCGATCGGCCGCGGCATCGGCGGCAAGTATACGCCCGGCGGCTTCAACGAGAGGGATCTCTTCTATGGCGGGAGGGGTGCGCCCGTGGCGCACGGTGCGGAGTACGGTTTCGCGAGCATCTGCAAAGGTTAGCGCCGCCACCTTTCCATTATCGCGCTTCCCGCATGGTCCACCGGCTGGCGGCGCACCATCCATACGGCCGCCACAAGGATCATCAATACCGCCACCTGCATCCCGCCTCTCGGTAGAAAAAGGTAGAGGGGAGTCAGCGCGAAGGCCGCCACTGCGCGCACCGGCGCCCAGTCCATCTTCCGTGCCAACAGGAGGCTGGGCAGGAACAGGGTGGCATCGCACACGGTGGTGTGTGGCGTGATCAGCACGCCTCCAGCGAACACGGCGCACAACGCCACTTCGAGAGGGCCCCGCCAGATCAGGTAGCCGCACAACAATGCGACCACCACCGCCGCAGGCAGGATCCAGGGAGAGTTGTAGTTGAACAAGCCTCGCAAGTTGACCATGTTGGCGGCGTAGGGATTGGCGCGTGAATCGGCCAGCGCCACGCGGTACGTAGCGAACCAGCCGGGCCCCGCCGCCGCGAAGGACAGCGCCAGCCAGACCGCTGTTACGACGGCTCCGCCTGCGATGGTCTTCCACAGTTTGCGGCGAAGGAGAAACAGCGGCAGAAGCAGCAGCAGATGCAACTTGATGACGCAGAGCCCGAACAGCACGCCGGCCGCGAAGGGACGCCCCGAACGCAGCATGCGGTATGCGCCCAATGCGGCCACGAGCAGGAAGATCACGTCCTGTCCAACGGTGAACGTAGCGGCAAGCGGCACGGACCACGCACAGGCGGCCGCCGCCGCCCAACGGTCGCCGGGCCACAACCAGAGAAACAGTCCCACGCCGATCAGCACCAGAACACGGAACAGATAGAAGGCCGCCACAAACGGCAACTGCGCGAAGGGCCACATCAACAGCGCATAGAACGGCGGTTTGATGAAGACGAGATTCTCGTGGTGGCACCCAATGGCCCGGTCCTGCACGGCGAAGGCGGCGGCGGGTGAGTAGAGCTGCGGAGATCCCACCAGGGAGCCTCCGGAATAGAACGCTGAGAAATCGGCCGCGCAAAACTCGACCTCGCGGGGCAGCCCGTGGATGATGTATGCGCGGAACAGAACTCCCGCCAGAATGACAATGCTCCAGGCGGCAATACGCTTCCAACCGCGATTCACAACGGGAATCACCGCCACCGGTTGTATGGTTGCCTGTAGCATTCGCTGAGAGCTGTAGGCTTTGCCGCGGCTTTCAGGCGCTCGGCGGGGCCTGGCAACGAAAAAGGGGCCGCCGTCGCCGGCTGCCCCTTGTACTTCCAATTCCTTCACTTTTTTCAGTAGCGGTTGACCGCCGGACGCAAGGGCTGTCCGAAGCGCTGTGGTTCCTGCTGTACGCGAGGCTGCTCCAGAGGCCGATCGAGAACCAGCGAGCGGAGGCCGGGCATGGCGCTGGCGCCGAGGCGCTGGCCCTTCTCGCCAACCGGCAGTTGGCCGGTAGTAAGGTTCTTCAAACCGAACAGGGCGAGTTCGAAGCGATCTTTCACGCCCACCTTCTGGAAGAGCCGGGAGAGGTAAACCTTCACCGTCCCTTCGGAAATCATCAGCGTGGTGGCGATCTCTTTATTCTTCAGGCCCTGAGAGAGCAGGCTGACGAGCTGGCCTTCGCGCTGCGTGAGCGCCACACGGCGTGCGCACAGGAAGCTGTCGGTGAGCGCTTTCTCGAACCACAACTCGCCGGCCTGGACCTTTTGGAGGCACTTGACTTGCAGTTCGGTGGGGAGGGTCTTACGCAGGATGCCGCGCACACCCAGGCCCATCGCCTGAAATGCCAGTTCGGTTGAGATGGAGTTCACCCACAGCACGATGCGGGAGCGGTTCATGGCGTGCTTCATGTCGCTCAAAACGGCGAAGGTGATCTCCGCGGTGAGGTCCATCAGGACCAGATCCGGCAAGCCCTGGGTGATCTGCTCCATCAGGGAGGCCAGCGAATTGCTGGTCGGCAACAGTTCGAAACCCTCGATTTGGCGCAGTACGGACTCGAGACCTTTCGCCAGGATGGGTTCGTCGCTATAAAGAAGAACTCGCGTCATGAATATTCCACCTCGTAAAAGCAGATCTTCCGAATTCACTTTCCGTCGGGATATTTCGAGACGGCTTAGCGTCCTAGAAATTCGCTTTCCTCTGAGATTGTCTGTTTATTCACTTCGGTTGTCAATAACATTTTGAAAAAAAATACCCAAAATTATCATTGATATCCCGTACCACCATTGAGCCGTGTACCCTGATATATGCCGCAAATTATTTGATCTAATATGCTTAGTATCAGTACTTTATAGTGGGCATATTACCTCGGTAAGAAGCCGGCTAATGCACAATAAATACCGATAATATCCGCCCATTAACGGTCTAGGAGTAATCTGTAATCTCCCCTGGTTTTGCCACCTCGTCCCCCCTTCCGCGCCGGCTTCGGTTGCCGGAAGGAGGCGCGAGGCGGTCATTTTTCCCTGCTATCCTTCGGCAACATCAGCTTATAACCCATTTACGGCATTGATGCGCTTGCCGTACAGAGCTAAATTCGGCAATGTCGAAGCAAAAGAAATGAGAAACATTAATCGACGTGAGAGTCCGCGAATCGAAATCAAGCTTCGGTGCCACGTGTCGTCGCCGGCGCTGTGGATGCAAAGCGCCATGTACACGGAAAACATCAGCCGGAGCGGCGTTCTCATTGCCTGGAGAGGCACGGACGAGCAGCTTCCGACGCCGTCCGTGGGCCAGATCGTCACAGTCGAAATAGAATTGCCGGCCAATCACGGGTTCGGTCAAAAGTGCATTCATTGCCAGGGCACGGTAATGCGGATGACGAATTCCGCGGAGAATTTTCCGTTGATCGCATTGCGCGTGAATTATATGGATTTCCGGTCGTTTCACGACCGGATTCGGGCGTTTGAAGCCTTGCGGCCGGTGGCCAATTCCTGGATGGCCTAAGCTAAGAAATGGAAGCGCGTTCTCAATTCGCCGTGAAGCTGCTGCCGTCGCTGGCCGACTTCGCTTTCCTCATGCCCATCGCGTTTCTCTTCGGGCGGATGGACGGCGTGAAGACGCTGCTCAGCGATTGCGACACCGGCTGGCACATACGTACCGGCGAATGGATTATCGCCAACGGCTGGGTGCCGATGCGCGACATTTTCTCGTTTTCCAAACCGGGTGCTCCGTGGTTCGCGTGGGAGTGGTTGAGCGATGTACTGTTCGCCAGGCTGAACGCGCTGGGCGGATTGCAGGCCGTGGTGATGTTCACCATCCTGATGCTCTCGATCACGTTCACCGGCCTGTTTCTGCTGGTGCGGCGCAAGGCGAACCCGATCGTCGCCATGTCGGTCACCATGCTGGCCGCCGCGGCCTCATCGATTCACTGGCTGGCCCGGCCGCATCTGTTCACGCTGCTGTTCCTGGTCCTTTTTTATGCCGCGCTGGAGCAGGTGCGGGAAGGCCGTACGCGCCTGATGGGCGTGCCGATTCTGGCCGCGCTTCCGGTGCTCACCGTGCTCTGGACCAACCTGCACGGCGGCTTCTTCGTCGGCGCGCTGATGATTCTGGCGTACGGCGGCGGCGAGATTCTGCGCCTGGCGTTCTCGCCGCATAGCGGAGGAGCGGCGTGCCCGCGCTGGTTGAAGGCGCGCAGCTACTTGCTGAGCGGGCTGGCCTGCCTGGCGGCCAGCCTGGTCAATCCGTACACCTACCATCTGCACGTGCATATGGTGCAGTATCTGCGCGATCCCTGGAACTCGCAGCACATCATGGAATTTCTCTCGCCCACCTTCCACCATCCGACCGCGATTTTCTTCGAAGCGATGCTGGTGATGGCGGTGGCCGCCGCGGTCTGGAACCTGCGACAGGGCCGCTTCACGGAGGCGCTGCTGGTGTTGGTGTGGGCGCACGGCGGGCTGCTGGCGGCGCGCAACATTCCGATTTTCATGATCGCGGCGGCCCCGCCGGTGGCCGCCGCCATTCAACAATGGCTGCTGCGGCGTGCCGGAACTGAACGTGGCCGCCTGGATGCGCTGCGGCGGCGGCAAAGTTCAACCGCGTAGCCGACGAGACCGGCGGAGACCGACTCCATCGCCCGCCTGCACCTGGTGAGCGTGCTCGGCCTGCTGCTGGTGGCCGCCGCTGGTTTACGCGCCGCACCCGCCCAAGAAGTTCCGGGCGGAGTTCGACCCCACATTCTATCCCGCGGCCGCGCTGGCCACGCTGCGCAGCGATCCCGACGGCGCGCGTCTTCACCAACGACGAATGGGGCGACTATCTGATCTACCGCCTCTACCCGGACGCACAAGGTATTCGTGGACGGGCGCAGCGATTTTTACGGTGACGATTTCGAAGAGAAGTACATCGACGTCCTGAACGTGAAGTACGGCTGGGAGAAGACTCTCAGCGGCTTCGGCGTCGACACGATTTTAATGCCCCCCAGCGCGCCGCTGAGCGGCGCGCTGAAGGAATCCAGCCACTGGCGCGTCGTCTACGACGACGGCATCGCGCTGGTATTCCGGTCCGCGATCGCGGACCGTGGGCGTGCAGGTTTCCGCCGCCAAGCGTGGCGGCGGAGAAGGCCGTGATCGCGAGGTCACGAAAACACTCACAAGTGATCCCGCGATCACAGAAACCAAACCCAAAACTTAGGAGCGAACACAATGACGTTTTTGCGCAATATCTGGAATGACGAACAGGGCCAGGATCTGATCGAATACACCCTGCTCATGGCTTTTGTGGCGTTGGCTTCGGCGGCCCTCTTCATCGGCGCCGGCGGCAGCATCAAGGGCATCTGGACCGCCGACGAACAGTCAGCTCGCGGCTGCCAACACTTCGGCCAGCTAGTGGCTCTTCGGGGCATGCCGGTAACCTTACCGGTCGTCGCCGGCATGCCTCGGGAACAGCAGCTTGAACAGGCAGAAACACCGCAACGCGTAAAGAAGTCACCTAAGACTCGGAGGCGCGTTGCGGTGGAATTGCCGGACAAGGACGACCGTGACAGATATTTTCCGGCAGCCGGCGCCGGTGGATCGAGTCGGGCGAAGCAGGGATCCAGATGAATAAAAGATTCGTAGGCGTTTTGACCTTCGCATTTATCGTCGCGGCGGGAGCCAGCCTGGTGCTCTACCGCGTGCTGATCAACCGGCCGACGACCACCAAGGCCGCTCCTGCACTGGCGCAAGTTGCGCTCGCGACCAAGGATCTGGAAGTCGGCACGGTAATAAAAGAAGACGACGTCAAGGTCGCCGAGTGGCCTGGAGCGCGTGCCGGTGGGCGCCACCAGCACAGGTAAAGGACATCATCGGCCGCGGCGTGATCACGGCCATCTTTGCCAAGGAGCCGATCATCGAATCGCGCCTGGCGCCGAAGGGCGCAGGCGGCGGAATGGCGGCCATGATTCCGCCGGGAATGCGCGCGGTGGCGGTGCGCGTGAACGAAGTAGTCGGCGTCGCCGGCTTCGTGGTGCCCGGCATGCACGTGGATGTCCTGATTTCCGGCAACACGCCCGGAGGCTACCAGTAACCTGGGCACGCTGACGCAAACCCTGCTGCAGAATATCGAAGTACTCTCCGCCGGACAGGATTTCAAGAAGGATGCGGAAGGCAAGCCGATCATGGTGCAGGTGGTCAACATGCTGGTGACGCCCGACGCAGGCCGAGCAACTCAGCCTGGCCGCCAGCCAGACCAGCATCCAACTGGTGCTGCGCAATCCCCTGGACCACGAGATCGCCAAGACTCCCGGCACGGCGCTGCAGCGCCTGTTCACTGGTCGAGAGGCACCGGTCCGCAGCTGACGTATCATCGCCGCGCCCCGCGTCCAGCAGCGTGCGCTCAGCGGCACCGACCGCCGGTGTCGCGTTGCAGCGCCCGCCCCGGCGAAAGAGATCCCCTTCGTCATGGAGATCATTTCGGGGCCCAACAAGCGGGAACAGAAATTCGGCGGAACCCCGGAGGTCAAATAAGTGTCGCGAATTCGTATTGCAACGTGTCTTGCTGGCGGCCGTCTGGCTTTGGGTCGCCCCCACGAGCCGCGCCGGCGGCGATGAAAACCCCAAGGCCCAGGAAGCGGCGCCCAGTGCCGGCCCGGGCAAACTGGTGGTCACGGTCGGCAAGAGCCTGATCATCGACAGCCCGATGAAGATCCAGCGGATCTCCGTGGCCAACGGCGAACTGATGGAGGCCGTGGCGGTCAACCCCAAGGAAGTTCTGATCAACGGGAAGGCCGCCGGCGAGACTTCGCTGATCATCTGGCAGGAGGGCGGCAACCGCCTGCTCTACGACCTCACGGTGCGCCTGAGCCCCGTGCGGCTGGACGCCGTGCGCCAGCAACTGGCGCGCGATTTCCCCAACGAGGACATCAACGTCACCTTCGAAAACGATACCGCATTCGTGCGCGGCACCGTAAAGGATGTCACCGCGGCCGACCGGGTGATGGCGATCACCGCCTCGCTGGGCAAGACCGTCAACCTGCTGCGGGTCGAGGTGCCTCCGGTGGAGGAACAGATTCTGTTGAAGGTGCGCTTCTGCAACGTGGACCGCGGCGCCAGCACCGACCTGGGTGTCAGCTTCGCTTCCGGAGCATTCAACCAGTCCACCGCGATCAGCACCGGACAGTTCTCCTCGCCCGGCGTCGCCACCAACGGACTCGTGAGCCTGTCCGACGCGCTAAACGTATTGTTATTCCGCAGCGACATCAACCTGGCGGCATCCATCAAGGCGCTGGAAGGCAAGCGCATGCTGGAAACCCTGGCCGAGCCGAACATGCTGGCCATCAACGGCAAGCAGGCCAGCTTCGTCGCCGGCGGCGAGTTCCCGTTCCCCATGATTCAGCCGGGGCTGGGCGGCAACTCCATCAGCGTGACCTTCCGCGAGTTCGGTATCCGCATCCACTTCCTGCCCCACGTCACGCCCCGCGGGACCATCCAACTGCAGGTTGCGCCCGGAAGTCAGCTCGCTGGACTACGCCAACGCCGTCACCATCTCCGGCACCACGATTCCCGCCCTGAGCACCCGCCGCGTGCAGACCGAAGTGGAACTGGACAGCGGACAGAGCTTTGTGATCGCCGGCCTGATGGACAACCGGATGACCGAAACCCTCAACCGGATTCCGGGCCTGGCAAGCATTCCGCTGCTGGGCAAACTGTTCACCAGCAGATCCACCTCGCGAACCAATTCAGAACTGCTGGTCATCGTGACACCTGAAATTGTCCGGCCGATTCCCGCCGGGCAGCCACTGCCTTCGCTGAAGATGCCGTATCCCTTCATGACCAAGAACAGCGATATCGAAATGCACCAACCGGGTATGGACAAGACGGGACCGGTGCCGGTGAAGCCGCCGCAGGACTCGATGCCTGTTGAGCAGTTAGTCCAGCAGCGCAAGGAAGGCCAGGCGGCTCCGCCGGCCACGATACCCCTCCAACTCTGTACAGGTACCATCAGCGACACCGGCGCCTTCCGGTCAATCCAGGACTGGCACCGGCGGCCGCCGCCGGAGGCGCCGCGAAGTGATCTGGCGACGGGGAGACTCCACATGTATCCGCTGACCATCGGACTGGCAATCGAAAACCGGGAACTCTGGGATCAGGCGCAGGCCACCCTGGCCGACCTGCCGTTCCGCATCATCGTCGAACACCAGGATGTCGGCGATGTCAGCAATTTCCTGGACCGCCTGGAGCGCATGCGCCCGGACGTCGTTCTGGTGGATATCAGCGGGTGGAAGGAGCCGCTCGAAGGTCTGGTCGCGTCCATCCGCGCCGCCGCCGGCGACCCGATGATCATCGCCCTGAACACCACGGCGGACTCCGACGCGATCCTGTCGTCGCTGCGCGCCGGCATCAACGAATATCTGTATCCGCCGCTGCAGGAGCCGCTCAAGAAGTCGCTCGAACGGCGCAGTCTGGAGCGCAGCCGCCGGCGCGAAGGCGCCAAGGGCGGCGGCAAAACCCTCGGCTTCCTGTCCGCCAAGGGCGGCTGCGGCGCCACCACGCTGGTCTGCCACGTGGCCGCCGAACTCGGCCGGATGAACCAGAGAGTCCTGCTGGCCGATCTCGACCTGGATGCCGGCATGGTGGCGTTCATCACCAAGACCAAATCGGTGTACTCGATTCTGGACGCGGTCAACAATCTGCACCGCCTGGACATTCACTATTGGAAGGCGCTGGTGTCCAACGGCATTCCCGGCGTGGAGATCGTTTCGTCGCCGCTGGCGCTGGCCTCCAAGCAGCAGCCCAAGGACGAGCAGATCCGGCAGGTGCTGGCCTTCGCGCGCCCGCACTACGACTGGACGCTGGTGGATCTGGGCCGCAGCCTGAGCCGCATGGGCATGGCGGCGCTGGAAGAGATCGACGAGGCCTGCCTGGTGACCACGCTGGAAGTGCCGGCGCTGCACCAGTCCAAGCAGATCATCCAGACCCTGATCGACAGCGGCTACGGCAAGAACCGCATCAAGCTGATTCTGAACCGCGCGCCCAAGCGGCTGGACATCACGCCCGGCGAACTGGAAAAGATGCTCGGGCACGCCGATCTTCTGCCATGGTGCCCAACGATTATCCCGAGTTGTACGAGACCTATGCGGAAGGCCGCATGCTGTCGCGCACCTCCGAACTCGGCAAGCAGATCGCCAAGCTGGCCGCTCAAGCTGGCGAATCTCGAAGAAGAAAAGTCGGCGCCGAACGGCAAGAAACGCTTCGCATTATTCGGATAGAGGCGGTTAAACTAACGATGGCATCCATGTTAGATTCCGGAGCAAGGACCGGCGAAAGCCGGGAGACCGGCTGGGTTAATCGACTGTTCACCCGCGAGGGCTACACTCCGGAATACCAGGAGTTGAAGTTCACGCTGCACCGCAAGCTGCTGGACCGGATCAACCTGGAGGCGCTTTCCTCGATGGCCGGGCGAGCGGGTGCGCGCGGAGATCCGCGCCGCCGTCGCCAAGCTGGTGGAAGAAGAGAAGACGCCGCTCAGCCTGGTGGAAAAGGACCGCGTCATCGAAGAAATTCTGGATGAGGTCTTCGGCCTCGGCCCGCTCGAGCCGCTGCTGCAGGACCCCACCATCAGCGACATTCTGGTGACCACGCCGCACCTGGTCTACGTGGAGCGCGGCGGCAAACTGTATCGCACGCCGGTGGAGTTCAAGGACGACGCGCACCTGCTGCGCATCATCGAAAAAGTGGTCTCGCGCGTGGGCCGGCGCGTGGACGAATCGTCGCCGCTGGTGGACGCCCGCCTGCCCGACGGTTCGCGCGTCAACGCGGCCATTCCGCCGGTGGCGGTGGACGGCCCGCTGCTCTCCATCCGCCGTTTCGGCCGCCACGCCCTGAAGGGCGAGGACCTGGTGTCCAAGCTGGCCATGACCGAGGGCATGCTGGAACTGCTGAAGGGCTGCGTGAAGGCGCGCCTGAACATCCTGATCTGCGGCGGTACCGGTTCCGGTAAGACCACGCTGCTCAACGCGCTTTCCTCCTACATTCCGGAAGACGAGCGCATCGTCACCATCGAAGACGCCGCCGAATTGCGGCTGCAGCAGACCCACGTGGCGCGCATGGAAACCCGGCCGGCCAACGTGGAAGGCACGGGCGCCATTCACATCCGCCAGCTGGTCATCAATGCCCTCCGTATGCGTCCCGACCGCATCATCGTCGGCGAGGTCCGATCGGAAGAGGCGCTGGACATGTTGCAGGCCATGAACACCGGTCACGACGGCTCGCTCACCACGATCCACGCCAACACCCCGCGCGACGGCCTGGGCCGCCTGGAGGTCATGGTGGGCATGGCCAACGCCAACATGGGCATCCGCTCCATCCGCCAGCAGATCGCGAGCGCCGTGGACCTGTTCGTGCAGATCTCGCGTTTCAGCGACGGCGCGCGCCGCATCACGCACATCACCGAAGTGGTCGGCATGGAGCAGGACATGATCACCCTGCAGGACATCTTCCTGTTCGAGAAGACCGGCCTCACGGAGCAGCGGCAAGGTGAAGGGCCGCTTCCGCGCCACCGGCATCCGCCCCAAGTTCTACGAGCGCCTCAAGCAGTCCGGCATCGTGCTTCCCACACAGATGTTCCAAACGGTGGTGGAGATTAACTAGATGCCCTTAACCGTGGTGGTTTCCTTCGTCGTCGTGTTCGCGCTCATGCCTGCTGGCGGTCAGCGTCGGGCTGAAGTATTTCGACGCACGGCGAAAGAACCAGGTGGTGGGCATGCTGCAGACCGCCTCCGGCGAGACCGCGGTCAGCGTCAGCAACCTGCTCAAGGAAATCGAGTCCGACAAGCCCACCGGCTTGAAGCGCATTGTTCAGCAGCATGCAGTTTTCCAAGCATGCGGAGGAGCAGATCCAGCAGGCCGGCTTGAACTGGTCGTCCACCGCGTCTGCTGGCGTCGATGGCGCTGATGATGGTGCCGGGGTTCGGGCTCGGGCCTGTTGATGCCGTTCCTGTTTAACGGCCCTACCACGGCCGTTGTGCTGGCACTGCTTCTTCGGCTCGATTCCGTACCTGGTAGTGCGCGCGAAGCGCAAGCAAGCGGCTGGACACACTGGAAGAGCAGTTTCCCGAAGCGCTGGACTTTCTGGCGCGCTCCATGCGCGCCGGCCACGCCTTCTCCATCAGCCTGGAAATGCTGGGCGAGGAAATGGCCGACCCGCTGGGGCAGGAGTTCCGCGCGCTGTTCAACGAGCAGAACCTGGGCGCGCCGCTCGATATCGCGCTGCGCAATTTCACCACGCGCGTGCCGCTGCTCGACGTGCGCTTCTTCACTTCGTCGGTGCTGCTGCAGAAGCAGACCGGCGGCAACCTGAGCGAGATTCTGTCGCGCCTGGCGTACGTCATCCGCGAACGATTCCGTTTGAAGGGCAGGTCAAAGCGGCCAGCGCCCACGGGCGCCTGACGGCCACGATTCTGACCCTGCTGCCGGTCGCCACCATGTCGCGCCTGCTGTTTGTGGCGCCCGGCTATCTGCAGGGGATGGCGGAGGATTCCGACGGCAAGTAGCTGATCGGCGGCGCCATCGTGGCCCAGATCCTGGGCAATTTCTTCATCAAGAAGATCATCAACATCAAGGTCTGACTATGGAACATCCGGCATATATTCGCATTAGTCGCGTTCCTCATGCTGATGGTCATCCTCAGCTGGGTGGGTTACCGTCTGATCTACAAGCCCGGGAAGTTCATGCGGCAGTTGGGCAGGCCGGTGATCACCACCGTCACTCACCAGGCGATTGACGGGCAGCGAAGCGGAGCCCAGCACCCTGGTGACCTTCCTGCACGGTCTCGGTTCGCGCGTGCCTTCCTCGGAAGCGGAGGTCGCCACGCTGAAGGCGGACCTGATCCGCGCCGGCTTCCGCTCGGAGAACGCGCTGCCGGTCTTCTATGGCGTCCGCATCGTGGTCACTCTGCTGATGCTGGTGTTGTGCATCATGATGGAATCCAAGATGCCGCCGAACCCGGTGATGAAGCTGGGCCTGATGGCCTCCGGCATCGGCGCCGGGCTGGGTTCTGCCGCGATTCTTCCTGGAAAAGAAGGTGGCCAAGCGGCAGGAAATTCTGCGCCTCTCGCTGCCCGACGCGCTGGATCTGCTGGTGGTCTCGATCGAGGCCGGCCTGGGCCTGGACCAGGCCATCCAGCACGTGGCCCGCGAACTCTACGCAAGCCATCCGCAATTGAGCGATGAGATGTCGCTGGTGACGCTCGAAATGCGCCACGGCAAGCGGCGCAGCGAGGCGCTGCGCAACTTCGCCGAACGCACCGGCGAGGCCGAGTTCCGCAAACTGGTGGCGATCCTGATTCAGAACGACCGTTTCGGCACCAGCATGGGCGAGAGCCTGCGCACGCACTCCGATTTCCTGCGTGTGCGCCGCCGCCAGGAAGCCGAAGAACGCGCCGGCAAAGTCGGCGTCAAGCTGGTATTTCCGATTTTCTTTTTCATATTGCCGTCCATGCTGGTGGTGGCGGCCGGCCCGGGTCTCCTACAAGTATTCAAGTACCTTTTCCCCATGATGAAGACGATAGGTTGACCAAAACAAAGGAGCGCACAAACGATGGACACAGTAATGCAGGCAGGTATCTGGATCGCAGCCGGGGGCATCATGATGATCTTCTTGAAACGGCGCCGGTCGCGCAAGAGCACCCGCTAACCGGTACCAGGAAAAACTGACTACAGGAAAGGAGGAACGGAATGGAGCTCGCGATTCAAGGAGCGATCTGGCTGGGGGCGGGCGTCACGCTCGTAATGCTGCTCTCACGCCGGCGACGCAGCCGCCGGGCTGTACGCTGATGTTCCAGGTAACGGCGGCTGGCGCATAGCGCACCATGCGGAGGTATGCGCCAGCCCAATGTCACAATGTCGATCGAATTGGTGGTAAGCAAACAGAATCGGGATGGCGGTTGGCCTTACGTCCGGGGAGCCTCCTGGACGGAACCCACCGTGTACGCCATCCTGGCTTTGCTGGCTGCCGGCGAATCGGCGCCGGCGCGGCGGGGGCTGAACTGGCTGCGCAGCCTCTCAGTTGAGCCGATGGAGGCTGGCCTCCGCAGACCGGCTTCGACGAAAGCACGTGGGTGACCGCACTGGTGGCCCTGCTGCCTCCCGTCGCAACTCGGAAAGGCTGCTCACACGCGCGCGCGATCGACTGGCTGTTAGGCACGACCGGGAGAGGAATCCTCAGCCATGTACCGGTTGCGCATGTGGCTTCTCGGCGTAGCTCCCATGCCGGATCACGAGTTTCCAGGTTGGCCCTGGATCCCCGGCTCCGCGGCCTGGGTGGGACCTACTTCGCTTGCCATTCTGGCCCTGGAAAAGGAAATGGCTCGTCATCCTTCGACGACGGCGATCAGCGGCGGATCGATGAGGGCCGCGGCTTCCTGCTGCGGCGCATGTGCACGGGCGGCGGCTGGAACCACGGTTCGGTCCGCGCGCTCGGCTACGAATGCACGCCGTATCCGGAGACCACCGGGATGGCGCTCGCCGCCCTGCGCGGGGTGCCGGGCCCGGAGGTCGAATCGGCGCTTAAGGTGGCGAGCGATTTCCTCAGCGAATGCCGCTCCGCCGACGCCCTGAACTGGCTGCGCATCGGACTGATGGCCCACGGCCGGCTGCCCGACAGGCTATTGCCCGCCACCACGGTCGCCTGCCGGACGCTGCCGGAGACTTCGCTGGACATGTTGGTGGCGGGCACGCAGAACGGCACGAATTTCTTCTGGGGCTGACCATGGCGCACCAACTTCTCGAGACGCGAATTGCTGACCGCGACGGCGGGCGCCGCCGTGATGGCGGGGTGCGGAGTCCAACAGCGCTCGCTTGAGCCCGCGCGCGTTTCCATCGTCAAGGCTCCTGCGTACGACCAGAGCATCTACGACCGATCATGCGCCGCATGCTGGCGGAGCATCTGGGCGACGTGCGGGGCCGCAATATCCTGCTGAAGCCCAACCTGGTGGAATTCGAGCCCGAAAGCAGCATCAACACCCATCCGATGGTGGTGCACGCCGCGTACGAGGCCTTCCGCGCGATGGGCGCGGCCACCGTGCGCATCGCCGAGGGGCCGGGCCATCGGCGCAATACGCTGGACCTGGCCGAAGCCGCCGGGTATTTCCGAACGGTTCCCGAACTTCGAAGATCACTTCGTCGATCTGAATCTGGACGAGGTGACGCGGGTGCGGCCCACGGCGCAGTTCTCCCGCATCAAGAAACTCTATCTGCCCAACAGCGCTCTGGGCGCCGACCTGCTGGTGTCCGATCCCCAAGATGAAGACTCATCACTGGGTGGGCGCGACCCTTTCCATGAAGAACCTGTTCGGCGTGGTGCCGAGCGGCATCTACGGCTGGCCCAAGAACGTGCTGCATTGGGCCGGCATCGACGAATCGATTGCCGACCTGCATGCCGCCTTCCCGCACCACTTCGCGATCGTGGACGGCATCGTCGGAATGGAAGGCAACGGCCCCATTCAGGGCACGCCCAAACCCGCCGGCGTTCTGGTGGCGGGCCGGGATCCGGTGGCGGTGGATGCCACCTGCTGCCGCATCATGAAGATCGACCCCATGCAGATCCGCTATCTGCAACTGGCTGCACGCCGCGGCAACGAGTCGCAGATTACCGAAGACGACATCCGGCAAATTGGAGAGACCATCCAGAGTGTGTCGACGCCCTTCGAACTGATCCCGCAGTTCCAGAGAATTCGATTGGAGAACAGCTAAATGCGAAAGTGGTGGTATATCGCGGTATCGGTCCTCCTGCTGGCGCCGGTCTACTGGCAGCCGCGCGTGCAGGCCGGCGACCTCTCCAGCCACATCTACAACGCGTGGCTGGCGCAGCTGATCGAAAACGGGCATACACAGGGACTGGTGATCGTCAGCCAAACGACGAATATCCTGTTCGACCTGATGCTGGGCGGCCTGTTCCGGCTGTTCGGCGCCGAACTGGCGCAGCGCATTTCGGTCTCGATCGCGGTGCTGGTGTTCGTTTGGGGAGCGTTCCGGTTTATCTCGGTGGTGGGCGGCCGGCGCGCCTGGCATCTGCTTGCCGTGCATTGCGATGCTGGCCTACGGCTGGGTCTTCCACATGGGCTTCTTCAATTTCTACCTGAGTATGGGGCTGTGCCTGTGGGCGCTGGCCGTGGCGTGGCAGTGGCAGCCGCGCAGCGTGGCGCTTCGCGGTACCGCTTCTGGTGCTGGCCTATGTGGCTCACGCGCTGCCCGTGGTGTGGACGGTCGGACTGCTGCTCTACCAGTGGCTGGCGCGCAAGATGTCGCCACGCGCCCGAGTGTACGTCACGGCCGAGCTGGCTGCTCGGCATGGTGGTGCTCCAGGTGGTGGTGGGACATACGATGTTCTCGCGCTGGTCGGCACAGCAGATCAAGATGGCCACCGGGGCCGACCAGGTGTGGGTCTTCGACGGCAAGTATTATGTCGTCCTGGTGGGGCTGCTGATCGTTTGGGGCATGCTGTTTCTGGACTTGCTGAGGGACTCCGGTCCGCGCTGTGTGGTGTCGAGCGTTCCCTTCCAGTTTTGCGTGATCAGCGCGGCGGCGGTGTCCATTCTACCGACTACCGTGTTGCTGCCGGGCTTCCACCACACGCTGGTCTATATCGCGGAGCGTATGTCGCTCGGCGTGGGCATTTGCGTTTGCGCGATGCTCGCCGCCGCCCGTCCGCGTCTCTTCCAGCAGTACGCCATGGTGTTTGTGGCGCTGGTTTTCTTTGGCTTCCTGTACCGGGACGAGAAGATTCTGAATGGCCTGGAAGACCGCATGGATGGCGTGATTTCGCAGCTTCCGGCCGGTCAGCGAGTGGTCAGCGGAGTGGACGATCCCTATTTGCATGTCTTCGGCGTGACCCACATGATCGACCGGGTCTGCCTGGGACGCTGCTTCAGCTATGCGAATTATGAGCCCTCGACCGCGCAGTTCCGCATCCGGACGGTGGCCGAAAACCCTTACGTGACGGCGCGCTACGAAGATTCGTGGCGCATGCAGAACGGCAGCTACGTGGTGCAGAGCCACGACTTGCCGCTCCTGCAGTTGGTTCTGGATCCCAGCGGCCGGATGGTGGTCCGCACTTTAAAGGTAGGTACGCCGTGTGGAAGCACATCGCTGAAGGCATTACCGGATTTGTTCCCCCTGAGTTGAACCGCCCGCGGTTTGCAGATTGGCCCTGGCGGAAGATTCTCGCCGATGTGGGCCTGCTCGTGGCATTTGCGGCGACTTCTTCCTGGCTGATTCGCCGGTAACCGGGCGGTCAGCCGCCGATCTGCCCCGGGGCCACCAGCATCACCATCAGGTTCCAGACCACCAGTCCGCCATACCAGTACGAAATCCATCGCACGACGTGAGGTTTATTCACGTAGACGCAAAGGGCGCCAATGCCCGAGTGCCAGCACTTTCGAGACAATCACCCCCGCCGTGGGTCCGGCATTCATCAGAAGGCGAATGAAAGGGCTGGCCTCCGCGGCGCCCAACCGAAAGCCCAGCAGCGTGGTCAGCAGATCCAACAGTTGGAGATAGATAAAGACTTGGTAAATGCTCATTCCGTGTTTTTCCTGCTAACCTATCGGCCCTTCGCTGCAAATAGTTTAGCCTGTCTCCACTGTATGAGAACTCGCAATTTTGTACGGTCTGTACCGGGATTTCCAGGGCTTTTCGGTACGAATGGGCGATTCAGAACTTTAGTCCCAAATCTTACAACCTCTTAATGCCCCCAGACCCCAGGTTGCGGGAAGCCGTCTGCTAAATTGGAGGACTGTGATTCCTTCGGTGCCTAACCCGTACCTGATGGTGGAATCGAGCGGACGCCGGTTTTCCCTGGGCGACGGGCAGTCCTGGGCCATTGGCCGCGGCGACGGTTGCGCGGTGATGCTGGACAGCCGCTCGGTATCGCGGCTGCATGCGCTGATCCAGCGCAGGGATGCCGGCGACCTTGCCTTGGTGGACCTGGGCAGCCGCAACGGCTCTTTTGTGAACGGGGCTCGCGTGAGCTTCCCGGTCACGCTGAACGACGATGACAAGCTCCTGTTCGGCGATCAACTGCTGAGTTTTCACAATCCCGCGCGATCCGAATCGATCCTGGCACCCGCCGACGCGGATCTGCGAAACGAACCCACCACCGCGCTTCATACCAGTACCCTCACCACGATCGTGGTGGTGGATATCCGCGACTTTACGCCCCTGGCGCGTACCCTGCCCGAAGCCCTGCTCTCGCAGACCATCGGCACGTGGTTTCTGCGCAGCGGGCAGATTGCCCAGCGGCAGGGGAGTTGGGCACAGAAATACATCGGCGATGCGGTGATGGCGGTATGGGTGCACGATTATCCGGAGCGCGTCGGGCAAGGACCTGCTGCGTGTGCTGCGCGCGGTCAGCGAGATCAATTCCGCCACGGCCGAGATCAGCAAAGCGCTGGCACTCCCGGTCCCGCTGCGCATCGGCGCCGGTGTCAATACAGGTCCCGCGATTCTCGGCGGCACGGATTACACCGCGCTGGGCGATACGGTCAATACGGCGTTCCGGCTGGAATCGGCCACCAAGGGGATCGGCATGGGAGTTGCGGTGGGAGAACGGGTCTATGACGAGCTGGCCGCCCTGACGCGCAAGAGTTTTGTCCGGCGGGAAGTGGAACTCAAGGGTTACGAAGGCGCCAGCGTCGCCTGGGCGATCTCCTTCGAGGCCCTGCAGGATTTCCTGCAGCAGATGTAGCTACATGTACTCGGGGATTTCAATTCCCAGAATCGCTCCGGTGCGCTCG
Source organism: uncultured Solibacteraceae bacterium (assembly GCA_963792055.1). GTDB lineage: Bacteria > Acidobacteriota > Terriglobia > Bryobacterales > Bryobacteraceae > Solibacter. Next base: position 443,567 of record CAWBUV010000018.1, read on the forward strand.
AGCTGGCGGCGGAAGAAATCCGTCATCCACAACAGGAACACCTTCCTCTCCCGATCCGGCTCGTGCAGGATGGAGTACTTCTGATAGAAGTTGCTGTAGGCCTGCGCCAGTTGAAAGGCGTACCGCGCCACGTGCGCGGGCTCGCCCGAATGGATCGCGCTCTCGACCGCCGAATCCACCTTCGAAGCCGCCAGCAGCATCTGCCAGAAATCTTCGAACTGTAGCTGCCGCGCCATTGCCGCGGGAGTCGAGTTCACGCGGCGAAATCAGGAAGCTGCTCGCCGCGCTCCTCCAGCTTGCGCACGATGTTACGGGCGCGCACCGCCGAGTATTGCACGTACGGCCCGGTCTCGCCCTCGAAGCTCAACGCCTCCTGCAAATCGAAGGCAATGACGGTATTGCGCGTGAACTTGAGCAGAAAATAGCGGAGCGCCGCGATGGCGATCTGGGTGGCCACGTGCAAATTCTTTTCCGGCGCGTCGTCGGGATGGCGCGAACTGACTTCTTCGAGCGCTTTGGCGATCAGGCTGTCCATCAGGTCGTCCGCCTTCACCCCGAGCCCTTTGCGGCCCGAGACTTCGACGTACGGCCGCTTGCGGTCTTCCTCGGAGAGCGGAATGCCCAGGTCGGCGCAGCAGCGCGGAGAGAGCGCCACCATCTCGTAGTTGAAATGGATGGACTGGTCCGCCTGATCCGGATAGCCCAGCGCGCGCAGTCCCGCCACCACCACGTCCTGCAAATACGATTGGCGCGCGTCGATCACATTGAAGACCTGCGTGCCGTGGCCGAACTGATGCCCGGCGTCGGCCGGCTCGTCGGTGGTCACCCAGAGTACGCGCCCATCGGCGTAGGTCTGAAACGGGCGGTAGTAGAAATCCTTGCCCAACAGGCCGAATTTCCAGAGCTGGTAGGCGATGTCCTTGCCCACGTAGGTTACCGTGCCGTCGGAGCGCACGATCACCTTTCCCTCTTCGGAGAGCCCGGGCATCACCCAGCAGCCGGAGTTCTTGCCTTCGGTCTCGAAGTAAATCGCCTTGCGCTCCTTTAGCAGCTCGAAGGCAGAGGCCCAGAACTTCAGATGCAGGATTTCGCTCTCGCGGGGCAGCACGTCGTACTCTACGTCCAGCCGGAGCATGGTCTTCAGGTGAGCCTTGACGATGGCATCGGCCACCAGGTGCGCCAGTTCGGCGACTTCGCCCTCGCCGGCTTCGATGGCATGCAGTGTCGCGCTGCGCCAGGCCATGGACTCGGGGTGATCTTTGTAGTAGCTCGAAGTGTGCGCGTACAGGTCCCAGCAGTAATAGTCGAAGCGAACGGCGGGGTCGGCAAGCAGTGCGCGGACGCCGGCCAGGTCCTTCTTCTCCAGATAATGGAAGCCCACCACGACATCGGCAACCTGCACGCCCGTATTGTCGATATAGTTCTGTACTTCCACGCGCTTGCCGCCGGCGCGGAGCATGCGGACGAAGGTGTCGCCCAGCGTGGCGTTGCGCAGGTGGCCGATGTGCGCGGCCTTGTTGGGATTGATGTTGGTGTGTTCGACGATCACCTTTTCGTGGGAGGGCGCCGCCTCCACACGATCGCCGCGCAGCAGGTCCGCCGCATACGCGCCGCGATCCAACCGGATGTTGATGTACCCGTTGCCGGCCACTTCCAGGGCGGTGACGCCGGGAATGGGGCCGATCTCCGCCGCCAGTTCCGCGGCAATTTTCTTAGGCGCCTGGCGTAACTGCTTCGCCAGTTGGAAGGCCGCAGGCACCGCCATCTCACCGAAATCGCTCTGCCGCGGCTGTTCGATGTTGACCGCCAGATCGATGCCGTAGCGAACCTGTATATGCGCGTGGAAGGCGCTTGCAATCTGTTTTTCTATGGAATGAAACACGGGAACTACGAGTATAACGTAGCGGCCTTCAGATCTCGTATTCCGGAGCCTTGGTGGTACGGCCGAAATTGATGTGATTCCAGATGCGCTCGTGAACGAAGTACACGCCGATTTTGAGGACCATATCGAGCAGGCCCGCGCCCACCGAAAGCGAGCCTTTCCCCGTCAATACGAAGAAAATCAGCGCGGTAGTGGAAGAACCGAGAATGCGGTAGCTGACCGCCTTGACGATGCTCCGGTAATGGCTTTCGACGTGGCCCACTGACCTACGATTGTACTATACCCGATGGAGATTACAGTGATAGAAGTGAGCGCAAATTTATTAAACGCTTAAGGGTGATCCGGTCTTGGCCAGCGCCAGCACCTTGTCGTCGAACTCGAATCCGGCGGTGCGGGGCTTGTGATTGCGGACGTACCACTTGAACGTCTCTTTCAGGCCCACTTCGAACGGCGTCAGCTTCATCTTGAGGACGCGCGTGACTTTGCCGATATTTTCGGTGATGGGCGGCAGGTCGTAATACTCACCGAAGTAGAAGGGCTCGGCGAAAACGCTGCCTCCGGCCTGGGTGATGACGTCGCGGGGCACGCGCACGAGTGTTGGCTCCACGTTGGCGATTTTGGCCAGCTTCTCCACCAGTTCGACCTGTGTAAGTGGCTTGGGATCGCCGATGTTGAACGCCTCGCCGACGGCGCGCGGGTCGTCCATGGACTTGATCATGGCGGTGACCAGGTCGTTGACGTAGGCGAACTGCATGAGGCGATGGCCGTCGCCGGGGATGATGATCGGCCGGCCGGCGCGTAAACGGTCCCAAATGAACTGCTCGCGGTAATAGTTGGTCCGCGGCCCGTAAACAAAGGGCGGGCGGAAGGTGACTACCGGCAGTCCGCTGGTGGCGTGCATGCGGAAGAGCAGGCGCTCCGTGGTGGCTTTGTGGCCGGAATAGGCATTGGGATGATAATCCGGGGCAAGCGGATCGCTCTCCTTATGATTCAGGCCGTCGCCGTAGGCGGCGACACTCGACATGAAGACGTAGCGCGAGATGCGTTCTCCGCAGGCACGGACGGTCGCCTCCACCTGCGCGGCCGTCGTACCACGGTCGAAATCGTATACGTTATCGAAAACCACGTCGAAACGGCGGCCGGACAGGGCTTCGCGCAGACTCTCGGCGTCATTGCGGTCCGCCACGAGATTCTCTACCCGCCTGCCGAAGTCGTGCTTCGGCTTGCGGTGCAAAACGGCGACGTCGTGGCCTTCCTTTAGCAACTCCTCCACCAGCAACTTGCCGATGAAGAGAGTTCCCCCGATTACCAACACTTTCATAGGAGCTCCCAAGACAGTAAGACGCGAAGGCGGGGAGGTGGATTCCCGAGCGCGGGCGTCTTTCAAACAATACAGCGACTAGTCGTAATATTCCAGGCCCAAATGCGTGATCAGATCCTCACCGCGCATCCAACGCAAGGTGTTTTTCATCTTCATCAACTGGATGAAGATGTCATGCTCGGGGTAAATCTCGGGGGCATGCATCGGCCCCTTGAAGTAGAATGACAGCCATTCCTGAATCCCGCGCATGCCCGCGCGCTGTGCCAAATCCATAAACAATACAAGGTCCAAGACCAGCGGCGCGGCCAAGATCGAATCCCTGCAAAGGAAATTGATCTTAATCTGCATAGGGTAACCGAGCCAGCCGAAGATGTCGATATTGTCCCAGCCTTCCTTGGCATCGCCGCGCGGCGGATAGTACTCGATCCGGACCTTATGATAAAACTCCTTGTACAGGTCGGGATAGAGTTCGCCTTGGAGAATGTGTTCGAGCGCCGAGCTCTTGGTGACTTCCTTGGAACGGAACGATCCGGGTTCATCGAGTACTTCGCCATCGCGGTTGCCCAGGATATTGGTGGAAAACCAGCCGTTGAGGCCGAGCATCCGCGATTTCAAGCCGGGCGCGATCAGAGTCTTCATGAAGGTCTGGCCGCTCTTAAAATCTTTGCCGCAGATCGGCAGATTCAGGTTGCGCGCGAGTTCCTGCAGCGCCGGCATGTCGGTGGTCAGATGGGGCGCGCCGTTGGCGTATCCCACGCCGGATTTCAGCGCCGCGTAGGCGTAAATCTGGCTGGGCGAGATCTCCGGATCGTTTTTCTGGAGCCCGCACTCGAAATCCTTCAGGGTGGCGTGCACCGCGGCGGGCTCGTGATAGACCTCGGTGGACCCGCACCAGATCATGGTTGTGCGCGCCACGCCGGTCCGCTTCTGAAATTCGCGGATGTCGTCCATCACCATCTCGGCGTGATCCATTTTGGACCCTTCCGCCTTGATGTTGGGGCCTTTGATGCGCTTGACGAAATTCTGATCGAAGACCGCCTTCATGGGCCGGATTGCCGAGAGCGGCGCCTTCACCTGATCGAGCAACGCGGTTTCGAGCACGCCTGCCTTGGTGGCGGCTTCGTAGGCGTTATCCTCGAAAATATCCCAGCAGGCTACTTCGATGTCCGACATTTTGGCCAGCGGCACAAAGTCTTTGATCGCGGGGCTACGTCCTTCGGTCCGCTTTCCCAGACGGACGGTTCCCAATTGCGTAAGTGAGCCGATCGGTTTTCCAAGGCCGAGTTTGAACGCTTCGAGTCCCGCAATGAAGGTGGTGGTGACCGCACCCATGCCGGGTATCAAAACACCCAGTTTGCCCTCTGCTGGCGCAATCCGGACGTTGTCTTTGTCGGGCAAATCGTTCTCCTTTAAGCCGAAATGCTATAATACCAAGTCCATGCGAGACCGTGCGACAGCTACAATCACGACGGTTGTCGTAGACGACGAGCTGCTAGCCAGCGATGAACTTGCCTACCTGCTGCGTGATTTCCCCGAAATTGAAGTAATTGCGAGGGGTTCCAACGGGTTGGAGGCAGTAGAGTTGATCCGCAGGCTGGAACCGGAGCTGGTGTTTCTGGATGTAAATATGCCGGGCCTGGATGGCCTGGGGGTGGTCCGCCGCCTGCGGGAGATCGACGCAGAACTGCCATATTTCATCTTCGTCACCGCCTACGACCAGTACGCCGTAGAGGCCTTCCGGCTGGAAGCGATGGACTATCTGCTCAAGCCGGTAGAGCGCGGACGGCTGGCGGAAACCGTCGAGCGCGCCCGCCGGGCGATCCAGGAGAAGAGAACTCCGGAGCAGTTCACCGCGCCCCGGAACGCGCCCGGTCCGGCCCCCAGGACCAAGCTGCTGGTGCGGTCCAACAATCGCAATTTCATTGTGGATGCCAACGAGGTGATCTACGCCACCATCGACGACGGCCTGATCACGCTGGTGGCCACGAATCTCGAAGGCCACTCCAATTACCGGACGATTGAGGACCTTCAGGCGAACCTGGACCGCGAGATGTTTTGGCGTGTACACCGTTCCTTCCTGGTGAACATCAATCGTATTAAGGAAGTGGTGCCGTGGTTCAAGTCGAGCTACCAGCTTCGCATGGACGACAAGAAGCACACCGAAGTGCCCGTCAGCCGGGTTCAGACACGCCGGCTGCGCGAATTGTTCAAACTGTAAGCCACGACGCTATCCGAAACACCCCCGGCACGGTTGGGTTCGGCGCGGGGGACTGATATAATCTCTAACCGGACGGGCACATGGCCCGCCGATCGAGGGGGTTCTAGAACCGATGTCGGATCGCGGATTCTTATTTCTGTTCAGCCTTTTGATGATCGCCGCCGGAGCGGCGTCCGTGGCCTACCTGTTCGTCACCGGGCAGGCGGGCACGGTGGATGGGCTGTTCCTCACGTTGACCGCGCTGCTGCTGACTGTGTGCTTCGCCCTGTACGTGATTTATGTGATCCGCCGGGCGATGGAAGCGGCGAAACCTCAGGCCCCCGCGGCCAAGACCGCTGCCACGCCTTCCCCGGCGAAAGCGGCCCCGGCGCAGAGCTAAGGCTTCCCTGCCCCGCCGCTACTGCTTGACGGGGGTTTTGGCAGGCGTCGCGGCCTTTTTCGGAGCGGTCCCTGCGGGAGAGGCCGATTTCTTTGCCGGCGCTGCCGAAGTGGGCGGCGGGCCGTAGCGCTTGATGGTTGCGCTGATCAACTTCACCGGCGTGCGCGGCTTGTCGTTGGCATCCTTGGGAACGCGCGCAATCTTCGCTACCACGTCCTGTCCGTCCACCACCTGGCCGAAAATCGTGTACTCGCCATTCAGCGAGGGATACTCTTTGTCCGTGATGAAAAACTGGCAGGCGCCGGTGTTGCGGGCGTTGAGCCGCGCCAGGCCCAGCACACCCGGTTTGTCGTACTTCAGCGTGGGGACGATTTCATCCTTGATGGTAAAGCCGCAATCGCCACTGCCGTCGCCCTGCTGGCCATCGCCGGTCTGAATCATGAAGTTCGGAATCACGCGGTGGAAGGTCAGATTACTGAAGTAGGGGCGTTTGGTCATGGCGCCGGTTTTGTCCTTGGCTGCCTTGGTGCCGCGCGTCAGGGCCACGAAGTTGGCCACCGTGCCGGGCGCTTCCTTCTCGAACAACTGCGCCGTGATGGTGCCCATCGAGGTATTGATAATCCAATAGAGTCCCGGTGGCCGATCAGGCAGGGGTTCTTGCTTTTTCGCGGGCGCCGCAGTCTTGGCTGGCGCCGTGGCCGCCTTCTTGGCAGGGGCGGGAGGCGTGGTTTGAGCGAACACGCCGGCGGTGATCATTAAAAGAATAGACAGCCGTTTCATCTGATTCTCCGTAACTTCTCATTCTATTCTATAGACGAGTGCCGATTCCATGCGTCGTCTGATCCCGATTCTCTTCTGCGCCGCCGCGATGCTGGCGGCCCAAACGGTCACCATCACCGTTCTGGCCACTACGGATATGCATGGCCACCTGGTTCCGGTGGACTATGTTACCGGTCAACCGGCGGCGCGGGGACTGGCCAAAATCGCCACCCTGATCCGCGAGGCGCGCGCCACCAACCCCAACACACTGCTGATCGATTGCGGCGATACCATACAGGGAACGCCGCTCGAAGACGTGTACCAGTCGATCGCGCGCACCGGCGCGGATCCCGTGGGCCACAGGCCGCCTGCGCCGCTGGCAGGCGACCCAATGATGCTTGCCATGAATCTGCTGGGGTACGACGCGATGACGGTGGGCAATCACGAGTACAACGCCGGGCTCGCGAATCTGGCCAAGGCCCGCCAGGACGCGAAGTTCCCGTGGATCTCGGCAAATACGACGGTGGCCCGCTCCGGCGCCGAGCGCGCCGTTCGACGCGTACATCGTCAAGACGGTGGCCGGGGTGAAGGTGGCGGTGATCGGCATCACCACGCCGGTGATTCCCATATGGGAGCGCGCGGAAAATCTCGGCGCGTATCGATTCACGCCGCCCGTCGACGCGGTGCGGAGTGCCCTGGCCAAATTGCGGCGCGAGGAGCGGCCGGATGTGATCCTGGTAGCGGCGCACTCCGGGCTGGGGCGCAAGGGGCAGACCGGCGCCGCCGAAGAGGAACGGGAGAACGTGGTATACCAGCTTGCCGGAGAAGCGCCGGATCTGGACGCCATCGTATTCGGCCACTCCCATTCCCAACTGGAGGGCGAACTGGCGGGCAGGGTCCTGCTGGTGCAGCCCAAAAACTGGGGCGCCTCGCTGGCGCGCCTCGATTTCACGCTGCAGCGACGGCCCGCGGGCGGATGGGAAATCGCTTCGAAGAAAAGCCGTCTGATTCCGGTGAGCGCGCAGACCCCCGCGGCGCCGGATCTACTCAAACTGGCGAAACCCTACGAAGAAGCGGCCCAGCGTTACCTCGATACGCCGGTAGCGGCTTCTGCCCGCGCCCTGAGCGCCGCACGCGGACGCGAAGAGGATTCGGCGGTGGTGGACGCGATCCAACGCGTGCAGCTCTTTTACTCGAAGGCCGACGTATCGTTCACCGCGCTATTCGATCCCGAGGTGCGGATTCCCCAGGGGCAGGTCACGGTGCGCCAGATCGCCGCGCTCTACCCTTACGACAACGAACTGCTGGCCATCGAAGGCACGGGCGGGATGGTGAAAGAGGCGCTGGAGAATGCGGCACGCTTCTTTTCGGGGAACAATATGCCCGGCTTCAATTACGATATGGCCGAAGGCGTGGAATACGAGATCGACCGGTCTCGCCCGGAAGGCGATCGCATTGTCAACCTGCGCTGGCACGGCAAACCGCTGATGCCCGAACAGAGGTTGCGCATCGCGCTGAATAATTATCGCGCCGGAGGCAGCGGCGGGTACACGATGTTCCGCGGCGCGAAAGTGGTGTGGCGCTCCAGCGAGGACATACGCGGCCTGTTGATTCGCTACTACACGGAGCACAAGACGATCCCCGACGCGCCCACGGGAAATTGGAAGATCGTGAACTAGAGGGAAAAGTATATGGGCCACAGATGAACGCCGATCAACGCCGATAAAACAAAAAATGCTTATCCGCGTTGATCTGTGGCCATCAATCTTTTCACTCCGCCCGCAGTGATCGCATCGGGTCCGCCTCCGCCGCCCGCCGCGCTGGAAGATAACACGCGAAGGCCGTCGTCCCCAGCGCCAGCAGCGCCACTCCCGCAAACGTCACCGGATCCCTGCCGCCCACCCCGTACAACAGACTTCCCAGAAGCCGCGTCAACCCCGCAGCCCCCACCAGTCCGATCGCCGTCCCCAATACCGACAACCGCAGCCCCTGCCCCAGAATCATGCGCATCAAGTCCCAAGGCCGCGCGCCCAGCGCCATACGCATCCCGAACTCCTGCATGCGCTGATTCACCGAGTACGAAATCACCCCGTAAATCCCGATCGTCGCCAACACCAGCGCCAGCCCCGCGAACAGCCCCACCAGAAACAGCGCGAACCGGTGGCTCGAAACCGCCGCATCGGCCACATAATCCATCAGCCGCACATCCGCCACCGCCAGCCCCGGGTCGATCTGCCGTACCACCAACCGCACCTGTCCCGCAAGCTGCGCCGCATCCGAGCTCGAGCGCACTGCCACCGACATGTCTCGAAACGGCACCTGCGCCATCGGCCACCAGAACGCGGGCTGCGCATCCCGGCTGTCCGGCCGGTCCTTGACGTCTCCCACCACTCCCGCAATCTGCAGCCAGTCCTTTTCCTCCGGCTTGTCGTTGAACGAGATCCGCTTGCCCACCGCATCCTCCCCCGGCCAATAGCGCTTCGCCATCGTCTCGTTCACCACAATGACCTTCCGCGCGTCCTTGTCGTCCCGGTCCGTGATGAAGCGTCCGCTCAACAGCGGAATTCCCATCGCGCGGAAATAATCGGGAGAGGCCGCGTGGTATCGCGCCGTGGTCTTGTTGTTGTACTCCGCCGGACGCCCCTCCACCGTAAATCCACCCGCATTCTCGTCATAGCCCGTCCACGGCAGATCCGTTCCCAGCCCCGCGAATTGGACTCCCGGAATCGAGCGCAGGCCCGCCGCCAGTTGATCGTGGAACCGGCGGATCTGCACCCCTTCCTTATAGCTCTGGCTCGGCAGCGAGATCGTCGCCGTCAGCACCTGCTGCGGGCGGAATCCGGCATCCGCCTGCAAAAGGTTCACGAAGCTGTGCAGCATCAGGCCCGCCCCAATGAGCAGCACGCACGCCAGGCCCGTCTCCCCCACTACCAGGAAATTGCGCAGCCGCAACTGCCGGCCCCCGCCCGTAGCGCCGCGCCCGCCTTCCCGCAGCCCCTGCTGCAGATCGCTTCGCGCCGACGTCAGCGCCGGCACCAGGCCGAATAGCAGCCCCGTCAATACCGCCACCGCCAGGGTCACCGCAAACACCCCTGCATCCAACCGAATCTCCGCCGCTCGCGGGAATCCCGCCGGCAAACACGCCACCAGCACGCGCACTCCGCCCACCGCAAACAACGTCCCCAGCGCCCCCGCCGCCAGCGCAATCGCCAGGCTCTCCGTCACCAGTTGGCGAACAATTCGCCCGCGCGACGCCCCCAGCGCCGAACGCACCGCAATCTCCCGCACCCGCGCACTCGACCGCGAGAGCAGCAGGTTCGCCGCATTCACACACGCGATCAGCAGCAGCAGCCCCACCGCCGAAAGCAGCACCAATAGCATGCGCTGCGTATTCCCCACCATTTCGCGATACAGCGGCACCAGAAACACGCGCCAGCCCCTGTCCCCCGGATGCTCAGTCGCCAGTTGCGCCAGCACCGTAGTCAGATCCGCACCGGCCTGCTCCGGCGAAACTCCGGCTTTCAGGCGCCCGATTCCCTCCATGAAGTGCGACCCCCGGTTGTTCGGATTCCCGTCGTACGGAAAGGGCAGCCACAGATCCACCGTGTCCCCGTCCGCCAGGGCGTGGTACTCGTTGCCGGGATGCTGCACGCCCGGCGGCATCACCCCGACCACGGTCATCGGCTGGGCATTCAGCAGCACCGTGCGCCCCACCATCCCGCGGTCCGCTGCGAAGCGCGTCCGCCACACCCGATCGCTCAGAATCACCTGACGTCCCTGCGCCGCCGTTTCATCGTCCCTACCGAATTCGCGGCCCATCGACGGCCGGAAGCCGAGAACGCGGAAGTAACCCGCCGTCACCCGAAATGCATGCAGCATCACCGGCTCCCCGGCGCCGGAAAGCTGTGCATCGGCCCGCACGATCCCCGCCACGCTGTCGAAGCTCCGGTTGCGCGCGCGAAAATCCCGCAGATCGTAGGGATTGAGCGGAAATTTCGCAAACGTATCGCTATTGAAAAAAATCCGCACGATCCGGTCGGGCTGCGCATAGGGCAGCGGCCGCAGCAGCACCCCTTCAATCACGCTGAAAATCGCGCTGTTCGCGCCGATCGCCAGCGCCAGTGTCAGCACGATCACGACCGTGAATCCCGGCGTCCGCCCCAGCGCGCGCACCGCGTACCGCAGATCGTTCCAGATGGTTTCCAGTTGATTCGTCCGTCTCATGTCCCGGCATTCCTCCTGAATCTGAACCAGCCCTCCGAAACTCCGCGCTGCCGCCGCGCGCGCGTCTCCCGGACTCATGCCCTTCCCGACGTTCTCCTGAACCTGCTGCTCGAAGTGAAACCACAGTTCTTTATCGAGCTCGCGTTCCACGCACGCCCGCCCCACCAGCGAGCGCAGCCGCAGCAGCGCAATGTCACACAACCGGCGCAACGTCATCCCGAAGCCTCCGGCGCCATGCGAATCACCAACCCTACCGCGTTCGACATTCGCTCCCACTGCTCCAGCTCTTTTGCCAGTTGCGTGCGGCCGGCCCTGGTGAGCGTGTAGAACTTCGCGTCCCTGCCGCCGTCCGTCACCCGCCATTCCGACCGGATCCAGCCCTGCTGCTCCAAACGGTGCAAAGCCGGATACAGCGCTCCCTGGCTGACCTGCAACACCTCCTGCGAGATCTGCTGGATCCGCTTGGCGATCGCCCAGCCATGCTGCGGCTGTAGCGAGATCGTATTCAGAATCAACAGGTCCAGCGTTCCGTGAATCAAATCGGATGGTTTGCTCATGCCGCTCAACACCTAAGCTATCTACAATAGACGCCGCACTGCAGGATCGGTTAGCAGCTCAGACCCGGGCCGAGAGCGGTCTGTGACAGTCTCCGAGAGCCCACTTTTGGCGCCGAATGTGGTCAAATGTCTGAACGCGGCCCATGGCTGACCAGGCACAGATCGACATTCTTTGGCAGGGTGCGCAAGCGTGGCGCGCCTGGCGGGATGAGTGTGTCGCAGTCGTGCCCAACCTCCAGGATGTCGATATGGCCCGTCCGGAATCGGGTTCGCTTGCCGGCTTCGACCTTCGCGGGTGCGATCTCTCGCGCGCGAAGTTCGGCAAAAGCAACCTCGCGGGCACGGATCTGCGCAATTCCACCCTGCACGACGCCGATCTGAGCGAGGTCGCTGGCTTGCAATCGTGGCAACTCGCGGGTGCCGACCTTTCGGGTGCCAAGCTGCCGGGATCGCTCGCCGACCTGTTTAAAACCCTCGACAGCGCCAAAGCTATTTCCACCAACGCACAAAAACTGTTTATAGCCGTGCTGGCGGCGTGCCTCTATTCCTGGCTGACGATCGCCACGACGAAGGATGTCAATCTGGTGACCAACCGCGCTTCCTCGCCCCTGCCGGTAATCCAGACCAGTATTCCGATCGTCGCGTTCTTCATAGTGACGCCGCTGCTGCTGCTGGGAGTTTATCTTTACTTCCACTTCTATCTGCAAAAGCTCTGGGAAGAACTCGGCTCGCTGCCGGCAATTTTTTCCGATGGACGGCCGTTGCAGACCAAGGCCGACCCGTGGCTGCTCAGCGATCTCGTTCGCTCGCACGTGAAATGGTTGAAGAGCGGCCGGCCCTTCCTCTCATACCTGCAGGAATGGGTCTCAATCCTGGTCGCATGGTGGGTTGTTCCCATTACTCTGCTCCTGTTTTGGGCGCGGTACCTCCCTCGCCACGATTGGATCGGCACGGCGTTTCATATCGTACTAGCCGGTCTTTCGATCAGCGCCGCGGTATCGCTGCACAGGCTCGCCGGGGACACGCTCAGCGGCGCGGAACGTCAGCCGTTCGCCTGGAAGCGCCCCGGCAAGGACTCGAAATTCTGGCGCCCGATTGCGGTCGCCATCTCATCAGCCGCCGTGCTCCAATTCTTATCCTTCGCAGCCATTGCCGGAGTCCCCTCGTCGTTTATTCCTAGGACGATGACTGCGATGGGCTATTCGCCCTTCGCGGACCTCGGGGCCGCCGACATTTCCGTGAAGCCGGCAAACTGGAGCGGCAAGACGAACGCGGACCTGGATCCGGTACAAGGCCTCCAGTTGAACAGGATGAATTTGCGTTACGCCGACCTCCTGTTCGCATTCCTGCCCAAGACGGTTCTGACGGACGCACACCTTGAAGGTGCCGAACTCAGCTTCGCCGACCTCCGGCAGGCGGAACTGGCTGGAGCGCGCTTCGATGGTGCCCGGTTGCTCTATGCGCACCTGGATGGAGCAGACCTCGTCGGGGCCACGCTCTCGGACGCGGACCTTAGCGGCGCGGTATTGGATGGCGCCGATATTAGCTACGCCGATTTCACCGGAGCCAAGGGGCTCACGCCCGAGCAATTGGCATCCGCCCAGCACAAAGACGAAGCCATCTATGACGATGTCTTTCTGGCCAGACTCAATCTCCAGAAAAACAACAACACCTTACAGCGCCAGGCCCGTGGCGCATACCTCACGCGGATTGCGAACTCCTCGTCGGAGACAGTGCGCATCCTGAACAGCGCGCGCCGGTTCGGCCGAAGCTCGGAAGCCGTCCCCCTTTTCTTCCTCTTGCGCACCGACACGTCCGGAGGAACCCAGTTGATGCCCACGAACCCTGCGCCCGACGGCGGTCGCCCGTTCACCGCGACCGAACTCGCGCGGCTCTACAACTTCCCCTCGGAACTCGACGGGAGCGGCCAGACCATCGGGATCATCGAGTTAGCCGGCGGATACCGCATGTCCGACCTGAACTCCTACTTCGCCGGGCTCGGGCTTAAGACGCCGGACATCACCGCCGTCCCGGTGAATGGGGGAAAAACAACCTGGCCGACCTAAGCGGCGCGGACGGCCAAGTGGCAATGGATGTCGAAGTCGCAGCGGCTATCGCTCCGAAGGCCAAGATCGTCATCTACTTCAGCAGAAATGGCAGTACGACGGAATTTCTCGAAGCGGTTCGCGCCGCGGTGTTCGACAAAACTCACCAACTCTCGGTTCTCCTAATTGATTGGGGCCTCGGCGAGCACCAGCTTGTACCGGCTGATATGCTCGCACTCAACGCGGCGCTCCAGCAAGGCGCCCAATCCGGTATCACCATCGTCGCACCGGCAGGTGAGAGCGGGGCTTCCGACGGTGGGGACGAGGTAGGCGTCAGTTTTCCCGCCTCTAGCCCCTGGGTGATGGCCGTCGGGGGCACGAAGTTGGTGTCGAACAAAGATGCCATTCTATCCGAGGTCGTTTGGAATGATGGGTCCGGAGGAGGGGCGAGCGGCGGGGGAGTCAGCATGTCCTTCGGTTTGCCTGACTGGGAGTCTGGCGTAAATGCACCCCGGCGTCCTGACGGCAAACCAGGGCGTTTCATCCCCGACGTCGTCGCGAATGCCAGCCCGGCCACGGGGTACAAACTCGTCATCGGCGGCAAGGCCGCGGTGGTCGGAGGCACTTCAGGTGCGGCGCCGTTATGGGCAGGCCTTGTTGCGCTCATCGATCAGGGCCTCGGCCGGCGGATCGGGCACATCAATCCCTATCTCTACCGCATTGCAGGTCCGCGCGGAACCTTCCGTGATATTGACAGCGGCAACAACAGCTACAAAGGCGTACGGGGATATTCGGCCGGAAAAGGGTGGGACGCCGCGAGCGGGTGGGGCAGCCCGAACGGCCGCGAGCTCCTGGATGCGCTCAAAGCCGCACGGTCCAAGACCAACTGACGATCGGTTTTACGGGCGTACTGGTGCTCGTCTGTGGGCCGCGTGACCTGGGCGATTCCAGCTCTTTTGCCAGTTGCGTGCGCTGTTACCCGCCAGTCCGACCGGATCCAGCCTTGCTGCTCCAAACGGTGCAAAGCCGGATTCAGCGCTCCCTGGCTAACCTGCAACACTTCAAGCGCGGCAGGATCGGTTAGGCGGAGCCTCCGCCTGCCCGCTGCTGCTTAGCCTTCTTGTCAGCCGCACGCGGGTCCGTGCCCCCGCATCCGGCCGCTAGCCAGCCCTCAGCGTGATCGATGGATCGACCCTGGCGGCACGCCACGCGGGCACCCAGCACGCAATCCCCGACACGCTCGCCAGCAGCACCGTCACGCCGCAGTAGGTGAGCGGATCGAATCGCGAGATCCCATACAGCAGCGAAATAATCGCCTGGCTCGCCGCTGCCGCTCCACCCAGTCCCATCACGACGCCGATCCCGGTGAGCGTCATCCCCTGGCGAAGAATCAATACCAGAATGTCACGGCGGGACGCCCCCAGCGCCGCTCGCACCCCGATCTCTCGCATTCGCTCGCTGACGCTGCCCGAGAGCACCCCATAGATGCCGACGGCCGCGAGTACCAGCGCCGCGATACCGAAGGCCTCGAACAGGATCAGCACAAAATGCCGCTCGGCCTGTGACGCGGCGAGCAGCGTGTCCATTGCGGCGGCACGCACCACCGGCTGGTCCTTGTCGATAGACCAGATCGCCGCTCGAATGGCTGGAGCCAGCGCCGCCGCATCCCCGCCGGTGCGGACTACCAGCGACTGCGCAGTGTCCACCCAAAACCACTGTGTCGTCGAGGTGTAGAAGGCATCCGGTGCACTCATCGCGAGCGATGTCTGTTTTACATCGCCCACTACACCGACGATCGTGCTCCACGGACGGTCCGCATGCCCTGCGTCCAGCCCGATGCGAACCCGTTGTCCGATCGGACTTTGATTGGGGAACCTCCGTCTGGCCAGTGACTCGCTGATCAACACTGCCCATGGCGCGCCGGTACGGTCGCGTTCCTCCAGTAGCCGCCCGGCCATCAGCGGAATCCTCATGGCGTCGAAGTAGCCCGGACTCACGGAATATTGAAGGATCCCCTCGGAGCTCTCGTTCGGGAACGACTCAAACTCGATCCCGTAGACCGACAGATCTCCGCTCAATGGCAATTGATTCGTAAACGCAGCCGCGGTGACGCCCGGTACCTGGCGCACCGCCTCCAGGGCCTCCGTAAAGAATCGCGCGCGGACGCTATCTTCGCGAAAACGCCGGCCGGACTCCTGCACCTGCATCGTCAATAGATGCCTGCTATCGAAACCAGGATCGATCGCAAACAGGCGCTCCAGACTGCGCAGCAGCAGTCCCGCTGCGGCCAGCAGCATCACCGCCAGCGCGACCTCGGAAATCACCAGCATGCGGCGCGTCAACTGGTGCCCGCCGGCGGTGGTGCGCAGGCTGCTTTCCTGCAGCGCGGTATGCGGATCGCCCTGGGACGCCTGTAGCGCCGGCATCAGCCCCACCAGAAGACCAACCAGCGTCGTGATGCCCAGTCCGAACGCGAAGACCGCGCCGTCCACGCGGATCGCGCCCACACGAGGCAGCCCCGCCGGACTCAGCGTCACCAGCGCCCGCACGCCCATCTCCGCGATCACCATGCCGGCCATGCCGCCGATGGCCGCAATCAGCAGGCTCTCCGCCAGCAACTGGCCGACCAGGCGCGCTCGTCCGGCGCCCAGTGCGGTGCGCATGGCGAACTCACTGCGCCGGCGTGTGCTCCGCGAAAGCAGCAGATTAGTCACGTTCACGCATGCGATCAGCAGCACCGCCATCACAGCTCCCAGAGTGGCCAGCAGCGCCGGCTTCACGCCGCGCGTAATCACGTCCTGAAGCCGGGTCAAAACCATCCCATCGGGCGCGCCGCCGCAGCACGAATAGCCTTTCGCGTACGTTTGAGCGAAAGGATGCAGTACCGCGTTGAGTTCATCCACGGCGTGATTCCTGCTGACATTCGCGCGCAGCCGCCCCAGCATGCTCAGATGATGCCCCCATTCCCTGCCCTCCGTGGGCAGCGACGGATCGTACTGCAGGGGGGCCCAAAGCTCCGCCGAAGGCGCCGGCACATTCTCGAAGGAGGCCGGCATGATGCCGATCACGGTGAACAGATTGTCGTCCAGCCTGACCTGACTGCCAAGAATCGCGCCGTCTCCGGCGAACCGCCGCCGCCACAACCGGTCGCTCAGCACCACCACGTTAGGACCACGCAACTGGTCGTCACGCGCCTCGAAGTCCCGCCCCACGCCCGGTAGAACACCGAGCGTACGGAAGTAGCCCGCGCTCACGCGTTGACCCTCGAAGCGCTCCGGCTGGCCGGTACCGGCCATGGTAGGCTGCCACGGCTTCATCACGGCCATCGCGTCGAAGCTGCGGCTGCCCTCCGCCAATCCGTGAAAGGTGGCAAACGTCGGGCGCCGGGGCAAGCTGTTGCTTCGTCCCTCCTGGATCAGCATCAGCCGGTCGGCATGCGGATACGGCAGCGGCTGGAACAGAATCGGATTCACCGCGCTGAAGATGGCCGTGCTTGCGCCAATGCCGAGCGCCAGCGTAAGAATGCTGACCAGCGCGAAACCCGGATTGTGGAGCAGTTGACGCGCCGCATAGTGTAGATCGGCGAGCCACCGTTCCGAACAGTCGTTCCCAGCCGTAACTGCGCACCTGTTCGCGGATCACCGTTGCGTTGCCGAACTCCAGCCGCGCCGCACGCCGCGCATCGTCGGCCGAAAGTCCGCTTTCCTCTAACGCGGCAGTGGCCCGTTCGAGGTAGTCCTGCACCTCATCGGCAACATCCCGGTCGGCGGCCTTCCGGTGTGTCAGTACGCGAAGGCCGCGTGTCAGTTGGCGCCAGAGAGACATGGCGTTATCCCTCCGCCTTCAACAGCCGCGCAATGGCCGACGCGCGGCGTGTCCATTCCGCGGTCTCGACCTCCAGCTGCTTCCTTCCCGCCCGCGTCAGCGAGTAGAACTTGGCGCGGCGCGAATTCTCCGTCTGGCGCCAGGCCGGAATCGAGCCATCCCGCCCGCTCCAGCCGCTGCAAGGCGGTGAGCAGCGATCCCGGGTTCACCTTGAACACCCCGCGCGAGATCTGCTCCACCCGCCGCGCAATCCCGAAGCCATGCATCGGCTCGATGCTCAGCGTCTTCAGGATCAGCATGTCGAGCGTACCTTGAATCACATCGGTATTGGAATCGTCCATGAGGTTCGAGGATAGCCTAGCTTCCTCTTGATTGTCAAGATGTGATCGTCAACCCGTAAGGAGGCCCGCGGCCCCACCGTGGGATCGATTGTCAATCTGCCGTTCGACGCCTAAGCTATCTACAATAGACGCCGCACCATGATATCGGTTAGCATAACCACTCACTGACGATCATGCCGCCGATTGACACCGCCCCAATCCGAGCCGCGACCGTCAGGAGCGTTGTGAGAAGTTACACTACACGCCACATTAAGAGGTAATCCAATGAAGCGCAGCGAATTCATATCGCGAGTTGCAGGCAGTGCATTCGCCGTCTCTGCCGTCGAATGCAATGACCGACGAAGGGCCCTTCGCCGGCACCGAAGTTCAAATTGAGCGCGCCCAACCTGGCAAGCCGCATGCGGGGAAGGTGCTCGCTGCCATTCAACCCCATGCCGACGACCTTCCCATCTTTGCAGGCGGCCTGGTGTTGAAACTGATTCAGGAAGGGTACACAGGCTATCTGATCCGCACGACCAACGATGACCATACGGGACCGGGAACCGTCGGCGAAGGCATGCTCGCCAACGAGCGTGACAACCTCGCCGTAGCCAGGGCGTTCGGGATGAAGAAGGCATACGACCTCTACTACCGCAACCACATGTTGGACAGCGTCTCTCCCCTCGAACTGCGCCTCAGGCTCATCTTTCTTTTCCGCCTCCTGAAAGTGGATACGGTCATCTGTTACGATCCGTGGGGGCATTATGAGGAGAATCCGGACCACTACGCCACTGCCAGCGCCGTGGAAGCCGCCTGCTGGATGTCCGGCATGAGCAAGGACTATCCGGAACATTTCGACGCCGGCCTCTCTCCCCACTCGGTGACGGAGAAGTATTACTTCGCGCGCGGTCCCCAGTACGTCAACCGCGTAGTGGATATCGGCGACTTCATGGACCGCAAGATCTCCATCAATATCCTCAACGCCGCCCAGGGACCCTCCGGCCAGCAGGGCGCGCAACTGCGGCGACGCCTGACGGAGCAGGGATTGCAACTTCCCTTGCTTGGCAACGATGACGAGACGGCCAACCGGCAATATACTCGCCAGTTTGTGATGGATCGGGACGCGGAGACCGGCAGAAAGTTCGGTCTCACCTATGGAGAGCCGTATCATTACATCGGGCCGGCGCCGGCAAAGGTCGAGGACTACATCCGGAAGAATGCCATCAAGCTCTGAGGCAGGTGGCAAGCCTCTACCGAAACGCCATCACGTCGATGCCGCTTGCGGGTGACTCCTAGCCCGAGTGGAGACCCAGCAGCCGGACAAAGGCCTTCTGCAATGTCCGCGCGCGTGGATTTTCCAGGAACGCCCACGCGATGAAGCGCAACAAAAGCGGTGTCCGGAATTTGGCATCGGTGCCACGGCGGCGCTCGATCAGTTCCTGAAGCATGCCGCGCGGATTCTTCCGGATCTCGTCCAGCATGGCGGTCTGCTGAACACAGGAGATGCCGCAGAATGGCGCACATTCTTTGACGATGGCATATTGCTGGTCGATGTCCTCTTGCCTGTAGTCAGCCAGTGGAATGCCCGGGTGGCCCCGCTGTTGCGAACACCAATGGACCAGTCCATCCTCGCAGATATAAAGAAAGCGCGCGCCCGCGCGGCAGTGCCACGCATTGGGAAGACCGCGAACCAGGTTTTCCTGGAAACGGTCGTAGTGAGCGAAGGAGAAGACACCGGTTTCCAGGCGGCGAATCTCCTGGTAAATGCTCAACTGGCGTTCCGGCAGAGCGTGGCTCTGGCCGGCGCCGTCATGCGCAATCCCAACGGTGCTATGGAAGCCGAGGGAGCGCGCCCGGTGTGCCACCGTGAGGGCGTCCTCAGGTTTCTGAACGGCCACTCCCAGTACGGAGTTGATGGTGATGGAGAACTCGGCTTCATCCGCGAGCCATTCGAGCTTGCGCTCAAGTACACGCAGGGATTTCATGGAAGTGTCGTCAGGCTCAACGTTGTCGATGCTGATCTGCAGGTAATCCAGTCCCGCGTCATTCAGGGCGTGTATGCGCTCCGGCGATAACAGGTAGGCGTTGCTGATGAGCGTGGCGATCGCACCGTGGTGGCGGATTCGGCGGATGATGTCTTCCAGTTGCGGATGCAGAAGCGGCTCTCCCCCGCTGATCGTCACGACGCGAACACCAAGGGCTGCGAGTTTGTCCACCCGAAGCAGCATCTCGAAAAGGGGTACGGGCTGGGAGGAGTGGTCGAACTCGTTGCAGTAAGAGCAGGCGAGGTTGCAGCGGCGGATCGGGATAATCTGCGCGAGCACTGGGGCCGTACGCCGCTGCATCGCAGCCGCGAACATCCGCACCTCGCGCCGGCGACGGTCGATCGCGCGTACCCTCATACGCAAGGATTTTCCAGCCGGCATGGATCGTGGCCCCTCTCTACATACAGTATCAGGCCATATTAGGAGGGAACACGTTTTAGGAGTGAACACGTTCGAAACCTAACCGGTCTATTTTGCATCCTATTAGGTGGGAAACCCCTCCAGCACCGGGCCTTTCGGAGGCCACCCTAGATTATCAGCGTAAAAACAGGCAGTCACGGTGAGTGCCAAGGACTCGGCTGCGGAGGCTACCGGAGAATAAATGCAATCTTTTGAATCGATTACAGATCCGGCAGAAGCGTTATTGACAACCGACTTTTCGCCGCAAGTGCCGGGACAGGACTTCCCGGAAAACGAGGAGTTCGGCTCCCATCACGCAGATCACCAGGGAGATCACCCCGGAGATCACCCCGTGGAACCCCCGTCCACCGACGATCCGGTAAGGGTGTACCTGCGCGAAATGGGGTCGGTGCGTCTGCTCAACCGGCAGGGCGAGATCGAACTGGCCAAGCGAATGGAGCGCGGCAAACTGCGGATGCGGAAGCCCCTTTCCCGCTCCCCCCTGGTCTGGCAGACGGTGCTCGCGCTCTCTGACGCCGTTCGCGAGGGCACAGTTCGCCTTGCGGACTACGTCGAAATCGGTGGCGTGGATGAGGCAGCGCGGGACAAATCGCGCTCCAAGGCCACACGGCAACTTGCGAAGTTTGCGCGTGCGCACCAGGCGCTTTTGGATCTCGAGCATCAGATTGCGTCTACACCGAAGCAACACGTAAACATCCGTGGCCGGCTGATCGCCAGGATTCCGCGATTGAAGGTCACCTGTTCGCAGGAACTTCGCAGCATCCCGTTTCATGCGCGCCAGTGGAAGCAATTTCAAACTGCGATAGTGCAGGCAGCCGGAGAAATCGGCAGCGTCGAGAAGGAACTGAGCCGGCAGCGGAATAAATCCGCGGAACTCAAGCGGCTGATTCGCCAGCACGAGAACGCCGCCGGCGCCTCCGCCTTGCAGATGCGCCACTGGCTCAAAGTAGCCGCGCAAGGCGAGGCGGAAATGGAGTCGGCAAAAGCCGCGCTTGTAGAGGCCAACCTTCGACTGGTGGTCTCCGTCGCCAAGAAGTACGTCAACCGCGGCCTTCACCTTCTCGATCTGGTTCAGGAGGGCAATATGGGCCTGATGCGCGCGGCCGACAAATTCAACTATCACCTCGGCTACAAGTTCTCTACCTATGCCACCTGGTGGATTCGACAGGCAGTGACACGCGCCATCGCCGATCAGTCCCGCACGATTCGAATTCCCGTCCACATGAACGAGAGCCTCACCAAGTACTTGAGATTCTCGCGAGAGCTGCAGGTGGAGCTGGGCCGCACCCCGAAGAATGAGGAGATCGCCCAGCGCATGGAGACCACCGCGGAACGCGTCCAGGAACTGCGCTCCATCTCCCGCGATCCCGTGTCTCTCGACCTACCCGTCGGAAGGGATGGCGAATCTGTCCTGGGAGACCTGCTCGAAGGCGATTCCGCCGGCTCGCTCCTCAGCCCCTTAATGAATGACGATTTGCGCAAGGGGACCGAAGGTGTGCTCCAGATGCTATCGCCGAATGAAGAGAAGGTGATCCGCATGCGATTTGGAATCGGCTGCGATCGCGAACATTCGCTGCAGGAGATTGCCGACGTTTTCGGCCTGACGCGGGAGCGGATCCGCCAGGTGGAAGTAAAGGCCTTTCAAAAACTACGCAACCCCGACAATGCGCCCCGCCTGCGGCCGCTATTGGCCATACAGTAGCAGTCGCCCCGGGCCTCGCAAACGGGAGTTCCGGGTACTCTATTTGCCCCGGCTTTCGTTCACCGACCGGTAGGCCGTAACAAACCGGCCCGTCAGTTCATCCGCCAGATCGATGCAGGCGCGATACACCTGCTTCGTGTCCGCCAGTATCACGGTATCCACTTCCCACGTCGCGGCGGCGGTCCTTACACTGGGGTCGCGCACCAGTGTGACCGGCTGGTAAAGGCCAATCGTGATTGCGATCGCGAGCGGGCCCCGCGCAGCCCGCACAGATCTCAGGCGCAATCCCAGAAACGCCTTGCTGGTCGTATCCATTTGGATGTCGGCGTTCCGCAGCCCTTCTTCCAGCCGCATACGCAAGCCATCCATGGTCACGCCTTCCTTCTCGATTTCGGGCGCAACCGGGTCGATCACTACACCTACCGCCCCGACTCCGTGCAGCGTGGCGCGGTCCAGCGGCGCATCGCCCGCACCGGCAAGCGGCAGCGCGAGCGCCGCCAGCAGTACGCATATTCTACGGTACATACCTAATATTATGGGGCAAACATGGATGCACGATTCTCCCTGTCTGCCGAAGTTCAACTCGCCTTCCGCAGGACGTCCTCAACCGCCTCCGGGTGCTTTTCGATTACAGCCAGCAGCACCCGCGTAGGTGCGTCCGGACGCGACCGGCCTTGCTCCCAGTTTCTCAGCGTGGCAGGAGGAAAACCGAACTTGGCAGCAAACTGCGCCTGGCTGAGCCCCATCTTCGTTCTAACTCCTCGCACGTCTACATCCGGCACACGCACCACCGTCACACGGACTTCGTCATTCTCTCCCTGCGTCCATGAGATCGCCTGTTCCAAGCCCTCTACGATGCGCACGCCCACGGTGGGTCGCTTTTTCGCCGCCCGCACCACGGCCCTCTTCCCCGTCCGTTTGGTTTTCTCCTTTGTGTTCACTATCTCCTCCTATTTCTTTGCCGGATAGCCTGCGACCAGGATCGGAATTAACCGCTTCATCGAATTACGCTCTGACTGCACCTCTCTATCTCCCTCCCTCCCCCCCCCCTCCACCCTCCCCATCCAGCATTGCAATTCTACTATACGCGATTTGCGTACTCTCCCCAACCTTGGAAGGTCCTCTTTTCTCCTCTGGCTACAGCCTGCAGCACGGGTAAATTCTTCGCCGTCAGTGCGAACGTAAGGATTTAGGCCCGGGCGGACCCCTTCAGCATCAATCCCCATAGATGCGTGATGCCTGCGCACTCCGGCAAGTTGTCTCGTGGGCCGTCGTCGTGACTGCCATTGCAATCTGTTCGTCATGCAGCAGGCGTCCAGGTGAAGCCGCATCCACACCGAGTGCCCGCAGGGAACAGACCGCCCCATCCACCGGCAGCGCGGCGCGCTTGTCGGACGACCCTCCTGTAAACACGTTCGAACACCCCGCATTGCAGGAGCAACTGATCCACGAAAAGTGGCACGGGGACCTCGACGACATTGTCAACCGCCGGATTCTCCGGGTTCTGGTCGCTCCCAACAAGCTCGGATTCTACTTCGATGGGACCGAGATCCATGGTGCCTTGTACGAGTTCTGCCGCGAATTCGAGCGTTTCCTAAACCACAAGCTCCGCACTGGCAACCTCGCCATTCACTTCGTTTTTATCCCGGTAGGCCGGGACAGCCTCCTGCCCAAGCTGGCGGAAGGCTATGGCGACCTGGTCGCGACCATGATGGTCACCTCGAACCAATCTCAGCATGCCGTAGATTTCACGGATCCGCTCTACGATGACGCCAAGGCAGTAATCGTGAGTGGCCCCGGCGAACAATTGTCGCGCCTGGAGGATCTTTCCGGTCGTGAGGTCTACTACTTCAGTAACACGATCCCCTATGAAAACCTGCGTCGTCTCAGTGCAGACCTCCAACGCGACGGCAAGCCACCGATTCACCTGACTCCCGCCGCCCCTGACTTACAAGTGGAGGACTTACTGGAGATGGTGAATGCCGGCCTCGTGCCCATGACGGTCGCCGAAGACAAAGTGGCGCAGTACTGGGCGAAGGTGCTGCCCAATCTGAAGATCCAGTCCCACGTCGTGGTGGCCGCCAGTCCCCTGGCGTGGGCCGTGCAACAGAATACGCCGCAGCTCAAATCCGTTGTCAATGAATTTATCCGGGATCACAAGATTGGCACGCTCTACGGAAACACGGTAACCGCCAGATATCTGAGGAATATCAAATGGGTAAAGGATGCGATTGCCGGAGAGGATTTGGCGCGCTTTGAAGGAATGGTGCGACTGTTCCGCACATATGGCAACAAATATGATTTCCCCTATCTTCTTTTGGCCGCGCAAGGCTATCAGGAGTCCGGCCTCAACCCAGGCCTGAGGAGTAAGGCCGGGGCTGTCGGGGTCATGCAGATCAAACCGAGCACTGCCGCCGCCGACCCCATCGACATCACCGGTATTGAGAACATCGATCGCAATATCGAGGCGGGAGCCAAGTACCTTCGGTACATGGTGAGTCATTACTACGCCAAGGAGCCGATGGATCAGATTACCAGGGGTCTCTTCGCTCTGGCTTCGTACAACGCTGGCCCCGACAGAATCGAAAAGCTGCGCCGCCTGGCCGCCGCCGAAGGTTACGATCCCAACCTCTGGTTTAACAATGTCGAATTTGTCGCCGCTCGTCGAATCGGTGCCGAAACTCCTAACTACGTAAGCAACATCTACAAGTATTACCTGGCATACAAAATGGCGACGGAACAGGACGCCCGCCGGCAGGCCTCCCGCGCTGCAACAGTCCCCGGCAAAACCCGATAGCCGCTACCGTTGGATCAGACCGGAACAACGCGTAGCATACGAACGGCATCTCGTCCCTTGTAGGGCATCACCGTCAAGTGATATGCTCCCTCCCATGCTGTTCGCTCAGACTCTCTTGCGCCTGACGTGTTTGCTGACGGGGATTGCGCTGGCCATGGCTCAAAGCCAGCCTCCGGCTCCCGGCCAATTTCAAAGTTGCGCCCCCTGCCACGGAGGCGATGCCCAGGGAGGAGAACACGGGCCCCCTATCGCCGCGCGTCTCATGACGCTGGATGACGACGAGTTGATGCAGATCATTCGCGGGGGAAAACCGCAAATCGGCATGCCGGCATTCTCTTTGAACGACGACGACATGCGGGGACTCATCCGGTACCTGCGCACGCTGGAGCGCCCGGAAAGCCAGCCCCGAACTCGTGCCAGTATTCAGACCGTGCGCGGCGAGTCCCTACAGGGGTTAGTCCTGTCTCAGGACGCGGGCGCAATGCAACTTCTTACCGACGATCATAAGCTGCACTTACTCCGCCGGGAGGGGGAGCGCTACCGCGAGGTTACCTCCGATGTGGATTGGAGCGGTTACAACGGCGATCCCGGCGGCAATCGATATAGTAAGCTCTCTCAGATCGACGCCGCCAATGTCTCGCGCCTGGCGCCCCGATGGATCTTCCAGTTGCCCGGCGCCGCAAACCTGCAGTTGACGCCGGTAGTGGTGGCAGGGGTCATGTATGTCACCAGCGCCAACGAATGCTGGGCGCTCGACGCCGGATCCGGCCGGTCAGTCTGGCACTATCAGCGGCGTCGCACTCGGGGCATCGGCGGAACCGCGGCCGGAGGAGTGAACCGCGGTGCGGCCGTGGCCGGCGACCGCGTATTTATGGTCACCGACAATGCCCATGTCATCGCGCTGGATCGTTCCGCGGGTACTTTGCTGTGGGACACAGAGATGGCGGACTGGCGCCAAAACTACTACGCCACCACCGCTCCGCTGATCGCCGGCGACCTGGTGTTGGCCGGAGTGGCGGGCGGCGACGATGGGGTGCGCGGCTTTGTCGCGGCTTTTGATGTTGCCTCGGGAAAGGAGGTTTGGCGGTTCTGGACCGTTC
Organism: uncultured Solibacteraceae bacterium; assembly: GCA_963792055.1. Classification (GTDB taxonomy): domain Bacteria; phylum Acidobacteriota; class Terriglobia; order Bryobacterales; family Bryobacteraceae; genus Solibacter. Next base: position 469,161 of record CAWBUV010000018.1, read on the forward strand.
CGAAACCGGGCGAGCCTGGGTCGGAAACCTGGAATGGCAAAGACATCAATCATCCGGGGGGAGCCACCTGGCTCACTGGCACGTACGACCCGGCCTTGGGCATCGTCTACTGGCCGACGGGAAATGCCGGGAACGACCTCAACGGTGACTACCGCGGGGGAGACAATCTCTATACAGACTCCGACGTCGCCTTGGATGCCAAGACAGGAAAACTCAAATGGCATTTCCAGTACACGCCGCATGATGTCTGGGACTGGGACGCCGTGCAGACGCCCGTCCTGGTCGATGCGAATTGGAATGGACAGCCGCGCAAGCTGCTGTTGCACGCCAATCGCAACGGATTCCTGTACGTTCTGGATCGGACCTCCGGCAAATTGCTTCTGGCCAAACCCCTGGTGAAGAAGCTCACGTGGGCGAGCGGGATCGCTTCCAACGGCCGGCCGATTCTCGTTCCCGGCCAGGTCCCCACGGTCGCGGGCGCGAAGATCTGTCCACCCATCGAGGGCGCCACGAACTGGTTCTCCACCGCATTCAGTCCGGAAACCGGACTCTACTACGTGCAGACGCTCGAGAAGTGCGGCATCTATACGAAGAGCAATGCGGAGTGGAAGGCCGGAGGGAGTTTCATGGGCGGAACGACGCGAAATATTCCCGACGACAATTCGCGCAAGGTCCTGCGTGCCTTCGATATTCGTACCGGAGAGGTTGCCTGGGAACTGCCGCAGTTTGGCGACGCCGAATCCTGGGGCGGAGTGCTGAGCACCGCCGGGGGCCTGGTCTTCTTTTGCGATGACGATGGATCATTGGCCGCGGCCGACGCGCGCACCGGTAAGCGATTATGGAATTTCCAGGCGAGCCGCCTGTGGAAGGCGTCCCCAATGACCTATCGCTTCGACGGCCAACAATACGTGGCCGTGGCAACCGGGCAATCGATCATCTCGTTTGGCTTACCCGCGAGCCACTAGCGGAACCGCCTCGAGCGGGTCGCTTCCAATACCGAAAAGACCGCGTCACTCCTTGCGCCGAAATCGCTCTTTGCGGAGGGGCAGCGACCGGGATAGCGGGATTGCATCTGCCCGTTCGAGCCAGATCCAGAAAAATTACCGCTCGGGAATATTCAGCATCCGCTTGCCTGCAAGTCGGTCGAAAATTCCCGAGCGGGAACAACTCTTGCCAAGGTTCTTATTTGAGGAGTTGGTAGCGCTAACGGGAGTCGAACCCGTATTTAAGCCTTGAGAGGGCTCTGTCCTAACCATTAGACGATAGCGCCACAGGTGAATCCTAATTGTACCAAAACTCAAGCCAGTAGCGCTTCCGCACCGATTGCCCCACCGCACTTTTCCAACCGCCGCCGCAGTTCCTGCCGCGCCCGCAGCAGTCGCGACTTCGCGGCGGACACCGAAATTCCCAACTGCTCCGCCACCTCCAGCATCGGCAGTTGATCCACTTCCCGCAACATCAAGGCGTGCCGCCACGCCGGCGGAATCCTCCCGATCTCCCGGCGCACCAGCTCCTTGATTTCGCGCCCGTACACCGATTCTTCGGGCGTCGAGCTCCCATCGCGCAATTCGCCCCCTGCCGCCGCCGCGTCCAGGTACACGAATCCTCCGCGCCGCACCCCCCTCAAGCGCATCAAGCTCTGATTGATCACGATCCGAGTCATCCACGTACTGAAGCGTGCGTCGCCGGCGAAACCGTCAATGTGCTGCCAGGCCTTCCACCACGCGTTCTGCAGCTCGTCCTCCGCATCCTCCGTGTTGCGCAGAATGCGCAGAGCCATCTGCATCATGCTCCGCGAATGGCGGCGCATCAGTTCGGCAAAGGCGCCCTCGCTGCCGTGCTGCGTCAAACTCACCAGTCGGCCATCGTCGATGCCCTCAAATCCCTCAAAACTATTTCGCACTTTCCCCATCCGCTGATCCCAGCCTACCAGCGAATCTCCGCCGCATTAATCCACACAGCAGGAATCATTCAGTAATACTAAAATAGAAGCCTGAATTTTCAGTGCTGCTAACATGACCTACTCAAGAACCGAAAGTGGACCGGAAACCATCCGCCGCGTTCTCTCCGCCTACGAGATCGGACGTAAATTGCGGCAACTGCGCCTTCGCAAGAAGATCGCCCTCGTCGATCTCGGTAGGCACACCGGTCTTTCAGCGTCCATGCTCTCCCAGTTGGAAAACGGGAAACTCGTGCCGACCCTCGCCACCCTCGCCCGCATCGCCATGGTCTTCGACGTGGGGCTGGAATACTTCTTCGGCAATCGCCGCGGCCAGAAAACGTTCGCCATCGTACGCGCCGCGGAGCGTCTGCGCTTTCCCGAACGTGCCGGTTCGCCCAAACCCTCCTACTTCTTCGAGTGCCTCGCGTTCGCTGCGCAGGACAAAGGCCTGCAAGCCTATGTGGCCGAATTTCCCCCGCGCAAGCCGGGCGAGACACCGGAGCATTTCCACGAGGGCGCGGAGTTTCTTTTTGTACTCGAAGGCTCCGTCGGCATCTGCTTCCAAGGCCAGGAACATCTGTTGCACCGCGGAGACAGCGTCTACTTCGATTCCTCCGAACCGCACGCCTACCGCGGACTGGTCAAAGGCCTCGCCCGCGCCGTGGTAGTCACCACACCGCCGCGCCTGTAGCCGCGAGATAATAGGAGTACATGCGGCGGTTGTTTTTTCTTTTCGTCATCCCGTGGCTCCTCGCCGCGGACGATCATTGGGTGAAGTTTACGCGCGGTCCCTTTGAAGTGATGACCGACGCCGGCCCGCGCGTCGCGCGCGAGACCATGGTGCGCTTCGAAGAGTTCCGTCACGCCCTCGGCCAGATTGCTCGGCGAGGACGACCTGCAAACTCCCTTGCCCGTTCGCATCTTGGTCTTCAAGAACCCGAAAGACTGGACGTCCACGTCGCCCATCACCGAGGGCCGCGACCGCTACGCCATCATACTGGGCGAGAAGGGCACCGTCACGCCGGAGATCTACAGCGAACTGGCGCGCCTCTTCCTCAAGAGCAACACTACCCAGATGCCGGCGCCCTTCGAGCGCGGCCTGATTTCCTTCTTCTCCACCTTCGAGGTCAACGGCATCCGCATTACCGCCGGCAAGCCGCCCGCCAAGCCCGATCTCGATTGGGCGCGCATTCACCTGATGGTGGCCGACCCGGACTACTACGGTAAAATCCGCGTGCTGCTCTACAACCTCCGTCACGGCGTCGCGGAAGATCCGGCCTATCGCAACGCATTCGGCAAGTCTGCCGCGGAAGTCGAGGCCGCCGCCAAAAAGCACTTCGCAGCCGGGAATTTCCAGACCACCTCCCTGCCCAGCCGTCCCATGGCCGAAGCCGATTTTCCGGAACGCCAGGTATCGGCCGCCGATATCGCCCTGGCGCGCGCCGATCTGCTGGCAGGCCCCCAATCGGCCGCCGAATATCAGAAACTGCTCGCCGGCCAAAGAGAAGATTCCCGAAGCCGAAGAAGGGCTCGGACTCCTCGCCTTGCGCGAGAAGCGCACCGACGAAGCGCGCGATTATTTCGAGGCCGCCGTGGAGGCCGCACAGCACCAGCGCGCGCTGCTATATCGAATACGCCAAGCTGGAGCGCGACCGCGACAAGGCCGAGGACGCCCTGCTCAAAGCCGCCGGCATCAACCCCAAGCTCGCCGAACCCTTCGCCCTGATGGCCGCGCGCGATACCGACCCCCGCAAACGCGTCATGCACTGGAAGGCCGCCGCCGAGCGCGATCCACGCAACACGTCCTATTGGAAATCGCTCGCCGAAACCTACCTGGACGAGAACAATTACTCTGAAGCCGGCAAGGCCTGGCACAGCGCCGAACAGGCCGCCGCAGACCCCGTGGAGCGCGAGAAGTTTGCACCAGCGCCCGCCTGCTCGTAGAGCAGCAGCGCCTGGACTACGAGGAGGCCGATAAGCGCCGCGAAGCCGATGAAAAGGCGCGCGAATCCAGAAGCTCAAAACCGCGGCCCTCGCCGAACTCCACAAGTCCGAAGCCAAATTCAGCGAAGCGGCGCCCGTCGGCGGCGATAAACCCGTGCAGTGGTGGGATGGACCCAAACCCGAAGGCAAAGTGACCGGCACTCTGAAGCAGGTGGACTGTCTGCCCAAACAGCAGGCGCGCCTCTTCGTCGAAGACGCCGCGCACAAGGTCGTCAAACTTCTCGTCGCCGATCCCTCCAAGGTCGTCTACATGGGCAACGGTGAAGTGTCGCTGGGCTGCGGCGTACAGAAGCCGCGCAAGATCAGCGTCGAGTATTTCCCGAAAGCCAACGCCAGGCTGGCCACCGCCGGCGAGGTTGCCACCATCGACTTCCAGTGACCCAACCCGGCACCCAGGCCAAAGACGGCGCGCGCTACCGCTGGGTGGTGCTCGCGGTCTTCGTGCTTTCCACCGCCATCAACATCCTGGACCGTGCCACCCTCGCCGCGCTGGCCCCCCTCCTGAAGCAGGAATTCGCCCTGACCAATGCGCAGTACGGTTGGATCACCAGCGCGTTTAATCTAACCTATGCCGCCAGCGCGCCCGTGGCCGGAATGTTGATCGATACGCTGGGCCTGAACCGCGTCATCAGCTTCGCCGTCGGCCTGTGGTCCTTCGCCGGCATCGCCACCGGCTTCACGCGCGGGCTGGGAAGCCTGGTCGGCTGCCGCGCTGTGCTCGGTGTGGCCGAAGCCGCCGGCATTCCCGCGGCCGGAAAGGCAATTCACAAGTACCTGCTCCCCGGCGAGCGCGCCCTGGGCAACGCCGTCAACCAGGCCGGCGTCAGCCTCGGCCAGATCATCGCGCCCGTGCTCGCCACCTGGATCGCGGTGCAGAGCGGCTGGCGCGCCGCTTTCGTCGTCACCGGAGTCCTCGGCCTCGCCTGGATTCCCCTGTGGAACTGGGCCTCCCGACGCGCGCCGGCCGCCGAGGTTCCCAAGCAGCACGGCGGCGCCGCCATGCTCCGCGACCGCCGCCTCTGGGTCTTCATGGTCGCCAACGCCCTCAGCATGATGGGGTACTACCTCTGGTTCAACTGGACCACCCTCTACATGGTCTCCGCCCACGGGCTGACGCTCCAGCAGGCCGTCTGGTACGTGTGGGTTCCGCCCGTGTTCGCCGCGGTCGGCGGCTTCGCCGGCGGCTGGCTCTCCCTACGCTTCATCCGGCGTGGATACGCCGGCGCCCGCCGCGCGCTTTCGCGTCTGCATGGCCGCAAGCCTGCTCTTCCTGCTGACGCTCGGCGATTCCCTGGGCGCCCTCACCCGCCTGGGCATCGGCCGGAATCTCGCTGAGCATTCTCGCCGTCGCGGCCTTCAGCGTCAACATGTACACGCTGCCCTTGGATGTCTTCGGCGCCGCGCCCGCTGGCTTTGCCATCGCCGCGCTGGTCTCGAGCTACGGGCTCGATCTCCGCCGTGATCGCACCCATCGTGGGCACGGTCATCGATCGTCACGGGTACACGCCGGTGATCGAGGCCGTCTCGTTCACGCCGCTGATCGCCTGCGCGGTGCTCTGGTTCACGAGGTCCACGCGATGAAGCAGTGGATCTTCCGTCTGCTCGGCAAAGGTCCGGAGGCGGTCGTCGTCACCTTCTGCTCGCGGCGATCCCGAACTCTGCCGCCGCATGGCCGAAGAGGTGCGCTCGCTGGTTCCCGACCGCCGCCACTTCGTCGCCACCGAAGAAAACTGGCCGGAACTGCGGCGCGAGTTGAAGCCCTACCGCATCGGGCTCGCGCCCGTGCATGCTCACCCGCGAGTCCAACGCACTGCGCCGCGCGGCGTACCGCCTGGCCCCGCACAAAATCCTCGCCTACAACTCGCGCCTGGAGCGCCATCATCTGCGCTTCGATCTGCCCTCGCTGCTCTTCTGGCGCGGCGTCCCGCTCGACCGCATCTACCTGCGCCCGCGGTGGTGGCCCTGGAAGCGGCGCGATCACTCCGTCGTTCCGCCGGCTATCGCGTGGTCGAAGGCCGCGCCTGCACTCCCGGCCGCCGCCGTGTCGCCGTGCTCTCGCCCTACTTCCCCTTTCCGCTCGCGCACGGCGGCGCGGTGCGCATCTATAATCTTCTGCGCGAAATGGCGAAACAATTCGATGTCGAACTCTTCGCCTTTACCGATGGCCCGGTGGAACTCGCGCCACGTGCACCGATTTCTGCGCCCGCGTCGTCCTCGTCGAGAAGCCGCGCTACCGCGAGCCGCGCTGGAGCACGCTCCTGCCGCCGGAAGTCCACGAGTTCCGCTCGCCCGCCATGCGCCAGGCCATCCGCGAACAGCGCCGCGCCTTCGCCTTCGACATGCTGCAGGTGGAGTACACGCAGCTCGCCGAGTACCGCTGGCGACATCCTCGTGGAGCACGACGTCACCTTCGATCTCTTCACCCAGCTCGCGCGCCGCGAGCGTACACTCTCCGCCGCGTGGGACGCCTTCCGCTGGCGCCGCTTCGAAACTCGCGCCCTGCGCCGCTTCCCACAGATCGTCGTGATGTCCGAAAAGGATGCCGAAATGGTCGGCGTTCCCAGTACCGTGATTCCCAACGGCGTGGACCTGGACCGCTTCCGCCCCGCGCCGGAGGCCCCAGGCGAGCATCTGCTCTTCATCGGCAGCTTCCGCCACTTCCCGAATATCGCCGCCTACCGCTTCTTCGCCGAACAAGTGTGGCCGCTCCTGCGCGACAAGTTTCCCAGTATGTCCCTCACCGTGGTCTGCGGCGCCGATCATCTCACCTACTGGCGCGCCTTCACCGATTCGCCGGAGCCCGCGCCCGATCCGCGCATCCGCCTGCTCGGCTTCGTGAGCGACGTGCGCCCGCTGTACGCCGAGGCCAATCTCGTGCTCGCTCCCACCACCGTGTCCGCCGGCACCAATGTGAAGGTCCTCGAAGCCATGGCGATGCAGCGCGCCGTGGTCTCCACATCCTCCGGATGCGCCGGCCTCGGTCTGTTGCACGGGCACAGCGTCTGGGTCGCCGATTCGGCCGAAGCCTTCGCCGCCGGAGTCGCCACCCTGATCAACGATCCGGAACGCCGCGAACAGATGGCGCTCGCCGCGCACGGCGTCGCACTCAGAAATTTCGATTGGTCCGCGATCGGCGAAAAGCAGCGGGCGCTGCTCGATGCGAGCGCCAATCCGCACCCGTCTACTGTCCGAGCACGAACTTCCGCGACGTGATGCCGCCCTTGATTTCCACGCTCTCCGAGGCCTGCCGCCCACCCTTCTCGATCGTCACCGTGTACACCCCCAAACCGAGCGGAATCTGCGCCGGCGTGGAATAATTCGTGCGCTTGCCGTTGATCGAAACCGCCGCGCCGTCCGGAATACTGGTCAGCATCAGGGTGCCGTGCGCCGCTTGCAGTTCGATCGGCGAGCAGTTCCATCGGACCATTGCCCACCGTAAACTCGCGTCGCTCAATTTCGTAGCCGGAGAGAACAATCGCCACGGTATGCCTGCCCGCTGGAACATGCAGCGTGCAGGGTGTGGCGCAGGACATCGCGGCGTTTCCATCGATTGTCGCCGTCGCTCCCGCCGGACCGCTGGTGACGAAAACGTCCTGCGGAGAGCTCGCACGCGCGGGCGCCAACTGCGGACGCCGCTCCGTCTTGGCCGCCGGGCCCGAAGGTTCGGCCGGCCTCACCGCTTCCAGCTCCGGCCGCAGAGGAACCGCCTGCTCCGTTTTGGCCTGCTCCGTTTTGGCCGCATCCGGCTTCGACACGTCCGCCCCGGAACCGGCTGCCGGAAGCGCCTGCCCAATCGGGCTGGGCTTGGCGTCTTGCGGCGATGTGGCGGGCGGATTCACCGGAGGCGTCACCTCAGGAGCGGCCGGCGGCGGCGCTTGCTCCTTCGGCGTGGCCGCCGGGTGCCCCGCGGAGTCCGATGGCTGCGAGCCGGGCATCAGCCACGGAGCCGCCTGCCAGCCCAGCAGCGCCAGAAAGCCCGCCGCCACCAGAATGCCCAGCAGAAAGCCCGGGAATCCCGACTTCCGCTTCACCTCGGCCGTAGTGCCCGAGGCAGGCGCGGACCGGCTCTTCCTTCGCGGCGGCGGCAGAATCGCAGCCGGCGCCGCGGCCGTTGCCGTGGGCGTCTTCACATCGGCCATCGTCATCGCGTTCAACAGCCCGCCGCGCGGCATCAGCTTCCAACCCTTGCTGGCGCTGCACGCCTTTTCCAGCGATTCCACAAATTCCTGGCAATTGCGGTAGCGCGCATCGGGCTTCTTGGAGAGCGCCTTGCGCAGCACGTTTTCAATGGCCGTGCTCAGGCTCGGATTCAGCCGGTGCGGCAAAACCGGCTCCTCAGCCACAATCTTGTAGACCACCGTAGTCAGGTGCTCCCCGGTGTATGGCTTCTCCCCCGTCAGCATCTCGTAAGCGATCACCGCCAGCGAGAACATGTCGCTGCGCCCGTCCACCGGCTGCCCCTGTACCTGCTCTGGAGACATGTAGTGCGGCGTGCCCACAATCGATCCGGTCATCGTCAGGTTTTCCGCCGCCGTGATCTTGGCGATGCCGAAATCCGCGATCTTCGACGTGCCGTCTTCCGACAGCATGATATTCGCCGGCTTAATATCGCGGTGTACGATGCCCTTGGAGTGCGCGTAATCCAGCGCGACGGCGGTCTGCCCCAGAATGCTGAACATGCGCGTGGAGTCGAGCGGTTCGGGTTCGCTCAGTACCTGGTCGAGCGTCGGCCCATCCACGTATTCCATCGCGATGTAGGCCAGGTCGCCCTGCTGCTCCACATCGTATATGGTCACAATCCCGGGATGCGAGAGCATCCCCGCCGACCGCGCTTCGCGAAACAGCCGCTCGCGCATTCGCTCGATCTCCTCCGGCTTGCGATTGCCGCCGAAGTGGATCGTCTTGATCGCCACCGGCCGCCCGATGTTAGGGTCGATCGCGTGGTAGACCACGCCCATGGCGCCCCGCCCCAACTCCCTGACGATTTTATAGCGCCCGATGCGATCCATCCAATTCTAGTGATAGCACACGCCCGGGTGGTACCTTACAGGGAGTATGCTCCCCGTGAGGAATCAGACCCTGTAGTCACCATGCGGAACACTGCCGTTTTGCTCATCGATTGTCCCGATCGGAAAGGGCTGGTCGCCGGTGTCGCCAACCTGCTCTATCGATATGGCGCCAACATTACACACGCCGATCAGCATCAGGATCCCGAAGCCGAGCTCTTCTTCATGCGCATGGAATGGGAGTTGGACGGCTTTGACCTGGACCGGTTTCGCCACGAATTCGAGACCCTCGCGGCCGGGTTCCACATGCGGTGGCGCCTCAACCTGATGTCGCACTCCCCTCGCGTGGCCCTCTTCGTGTCGCAGCACCTGCATTGTCTGGCCGACCTGCTGCACCGCCACCAGACCGGAGAGCTACGCTTCACCATTCCGGCCATCGTTAGCAATCACCCCGATGCCGAAGCCCTGGCGCGCTTCCACGGCATCGAGTTCCACCATATTCCAGTCCACCCCTCCGACCGGCGGGCCGCCGAATCCGCCCAATTGCGCCTGCTCGCCGATTCCGCCATCGACCTCGTCGTCCTCGCCCGCTACATGCAAATTCTCCCGCCCGAGTTCGTTGAACGGTATCCCTCGCGCATCATCAACGTCCACCACTCCTTCCTGCCGGCCTTCGTAGGCGCACGCCCCTATCACGCGGCATTTCAACGCGGCGTCAAGCTGATTGGCGCCACCAGTCACTACGTCACCCCCGTCCTGGACGATGGCCCCATCATCGAACAGGACGTCGTGCGTATCTCGCATCGGGAGCAGGTCCAGGACCTCATCCGCAAAGGCCGCGACCTGGAACGTGTCGTACTGTCGCGCGCCGTAGGCTGGCATCTGGATCACCGCATCCTCTGCTACGGAAACAAAACCGTAATCTTCGACTAGCCAGGCCCCCTGTGGGGCAGGTTGGCAACCTGCGGACCGATTGCCAATCAGATTGCCAATCGGTCCCGGCGAGCCGTGCTCGCCCGGTCATCTCCCCTGCGTGTCAAATCCACCCCCCCGGCCAATCCCCGCCCCACCCCATCCGCCACTTGTTATATTCGAGTGGACAAACCTATGGAACCCATCAGCAGACGGCAGGCGATCGCCGGGGTCGCAAGCGGTATTTTAATAGTCGCGCCAGATACGGCGTTCGGCTATCAGGCGAATTCGGCCGTGTCATACGGCGTAATCGGAACCGGGGGGCGCGGCGTCTATGTCGGCACCCACATGGCCAATGTCAAAGGTACGAAGATCGCAGCCATCTGCGACATCTACCCCGACCGCATCGACAACGCGAAAACCAAAATCCCCGGAGCGCAGGGCGCCCGCGTCTACAAGGACTACCACGAGCTCCTCGCGCAGCCCGACGTCGACGCCGTCCTCATCACCACGCCCGTCTACCTCCACCCCGAGCATTTCGAAGCCGCAGTCCCTTCCGGCAAGCACATCTATTGTGAAAAGCCCGCCGGCGCCGATGTAGCCGGCGTCAAACGCCTGCTGCGCGCCTCCGCGAAAGCCGGCGCCAAACAGACCATTCAATTTGGATTCCAGCAGCGCTTCAGTCCGGAATACCTCACGGCCATGGACTATTACAAGTCCGGCAAGGTCGGCGAGATCAAGATGATGATGAGCTATTGGAACCTTGGCGGAACTCCGCCGAAGCCGGGCGCCGTCGCCAATGCCCTCCCCACCGCCGACGAGAAGATCCGCCGCTGGGGCTCCTGGATGGCCCAGTCGGGCGGCGTGATCGTAGAGCAGGACTGCCACGGCGTCGATATGCTCAACTGGTTCGCCAACGACGCGCACCCCTTGAGCGCGCGCGGCACCGGCAGCCTGCGCTACCCTCTGGCCTATGGCGACCAGGATTCCGACCATCATGAGATCACCTACTTCTATCCCAACGGCGTCGAAGGCTGGCTCATCAGCATCAAGCAGACGGCCGGCTTCCGCGACGTCAAGGAGCAGTTCTTCGGCTCTCTGGGAATGCTGGAGACGGCGCGAACCTACTACAAACTGCACGGCCCCATCGCCAACTCGCCTTACAAGAACGCGGACGATCTGACGGACTCCAGCCTCATCGAGCGGCGTACTTCGAAGCGCGAGATCACCATCGATGCCGTGGAGGCCTTCTTCGCCAGTATTCGAGACGCGAAGCCTTACAATATGGCGCCGATTGCGGCCAACGCCACCTTCACCTCCATCCTGGGGCGCATGGCCTACCAGCAGAAGCGCGAAGTCACTTGGGACGAGATGCTGCAGTCCGCCTGACAGTCACCACGCGGAACGCTTCGCGGATCAATGCGCTCAACTGCGCATCATCCACCCCGGCCAGTTCGACGCCGACCCAGCCGTTGACGCCTACATACGGTGGACGAAAATAGACGCTTGGAGCCTCCTCGATCAATGCCGCCTGCACGCCCGGTGCGGCCGGAATCCACACCGCGACGTGTCCGTCGTCATGGTGATTATTCGCGAACATCGCGAACACCCGTTTCGGTGTGAAGAAGGTCGGTTCGCCATGGGAGACTTTTTCCACGGTGCCGGGGATCGCTGTACAAATCCGCCGTACCCGCTCCAGTTGCGTCCCCTGATCCAGTTTTGGAGCGGGGCCCGTTTTTCGTGCGGTCTTCCTTTCAGCCATTCGATTATTCTCGCCTACGTGGAACCGCCGCATCTTTCCCGGTAACCTTTTCCTCAGCGCCCGGTATGTAAGCTGACGGTGCAATTGCTCCGGCATGGAGGATTTAATGAGATCGGTACGAACGAGCACGGCCTGGATCGGTTTGGCTCTAATCACCGGGGGTGTTCCCCTATTCGCTCAGTTGCAAAACAACAGTGAGAAACAATTAACCTGCGCCAACGGCGGCTTCGATAACGACCGTGTGCGTCATTGCGAGATCCGCGAGCAGTCCCTGCCCTCGATAGGCCGCCTGAGCCTCGACGCGGGACAGAATGGTGGCGCCACCATCAAAGGCTGGCAGCGCGGCGATGTGCTGGTCCGTGCGCGTGTGGAGGCGTCCGGTGAAAACGAAGCCGCCGCGTCGATCATGGCAAGCCGTGTCCTGGTAGACGGCTCCGGCGGACAGGTGCGGGCCACCGGGCCCGAATCGGCCAACAACTCCTGGTGGAGCGTCAGCTACGAGATTTTCGTCCCGCAGGTTTCCGATCTCACGGTGAAAACCAACAACGGCGGCATCACGGTCTCCGATGTGCGCGGCCAGATCCACTTCGATGCCACCAACGGCGGCGTTCACCTGAAGCGCGTGATCGGCGATGTCAGCGGCGCTACCGTCAACGGCGGCATTCAGGTCGAACTGGCCGGCGCGCGGTGGGATGGACGCCAGATGGAACTCAGCACGCATAACGGCGGCGTCACCATCGCCATGCCCGCGCAGTTCTCTGCCCGCATACAGGCCGAGACCGGAATGGGCCGCATTTCATCGGATTTCCCAATCCCCACGGACCTGAGCAGCGACAGGTCCCGCAAACTGGACTTCAACGTGGGCGCCGGCGGTCCGCCCATCCACATCACCACCGGCAACGGCTCCATCCGCCTGAAGCGCGCCGAATAGGAGGGTCAACACACGAGTCGAATGTCAAGCCGCATGACCGGTCGGGAGGCCTGCGGCGGGCCACAATCTTAAACCCGGCTCTCCGGAAAGTGGACACATAGCCGCTGAACGATGTGGAGCGCGTCGCGCCACCGATGGCAGCATCGATCAGTGCGGCCGTAACACCGGAGCGTTTCCCCGCTCTGGGCTTCCCACCCCCATTTCAACCAGGCAAGCTTGTCCCGCGCAGTCAATTGGCGCCATCCCACGGCCATGTCTCCCGAAAACGCGACGAAGCCCCGGAGGCGGCCCGCCGCTCACGATCGCGTGAAACGCCGCTTCATTCGCTTCCGGAGGTGGTCTCCGGGGTACCCGGGCCCGATCCGCCAGTACATACACCAGCACCGGCTGCACGCGCCCCCACCGCCGAAAAGATCTTCGAAGGCTGTCCAGAGTTCACGAGTTAGCGGAAGGATTCGAAGCACGCCATATCGTTAAAGTGACTGACGCCATCACCGCCGGCAATGGGGTAAGCTTGTCTCACAGTCAGGAGGCAGTGACATGCACCCGGAACGTTGGCGGAGAGTAGATGCGCTCTTCCACGCGACGCTGGAACGTGCACCGGAAGCGCGACAGGCATTCCTCGACGTTGAATGCCACGGAGACACCGATCTGCGGCGGCGTGTCGAGCTGCTGCTGGCGAAGGGCGAAGAAGCCGGGAGTTTTCTTGAAACACCCGCCATGCGGGACATGCAGGTCACCGGGATGCCCGCCGCGGCAGTTGTGGGCCGGCAATTCGGACCGTACCGGATCATATCTACGCTGGGCGCCGGCGGCATGGGCGAGGTTTATCGGGCGCACGATAGGAAGCTTGGCCCGCGACGTCGCCATCAAGGCCTTGCCGCTTGAGTTCGCGCGCGATCCGGAGCGGTTGGCTCGCTTCCGCCGCGAGGCGCGCGCACTGGCTTCGCTGAACCATCCCAATATCGCGGCCATCTACGGCCTGGAACAATCCGGCGATGTGGACTGCCTGGTACTTGAGCTGGTGGAGGGCGAGACCCTGCGCGGTCCGCTGCCCATGCCGCGGGCGCTCGCCTATGCGGGTCAGGTCGCGGAGGGGTTGGAAGCGGCGCATGAAAAAGGGATCATTCACCGCGACCTCAAGCCGCCCAATATTAAGGTCACCACGCAAGGCAGGGTAAAGGTGCTGGACTTCGGCCTTGCCAAAGCGATTTGGGGGCGGGACGGAGACGGCGATCTGCTCCATGCCAGCGAGACCCCAAGCGCCGGGACCCTTGCCGGGCAGGTTGTCGGCACGCCAGGATATATGAGTCCGGAGCAGGCGCGCGGAGGTGATGTCGATGAACGGACGGACATCTGGGCCTTTGGCTGCCTGCTGTACGAACTCCTCACAGGCAAGCGCGCGTTTCAGGGTGAGACCGTTCCGGAGACCATTGCGTCTGTGCTGGAACGCGAGCCGGACTGGCAGGCTCTGCCGGCGAAAACCCCCGCGAGAATTCGCGAACTGCTACGCCAGTGTCTGGAAAAGGACGCACGCCGCCGGTTGCATAAGATCGCGGACGCCCGCCGAATAATCGAAGAAGGAAAGCTTGGACGCAATCGCTGGCGCGTGCCTGCGATTGCGGTGGTCGCATCGGCGTTGCTCGCCTTAAGTGCAGGTCTACGAGTGCTCGGCCCGGCTCGGCATACGGACCGTTCGCAGTGGATTCAGCTCACCAGCCTGCCCGACCCGGTGAGCCAGCCTGCACTCTCGGGAGATGGCCGGAAGATGGCATTTATTCGCAGTTCTTCCACCTACTATGCGCTGGGCCAGATTTACGTCAAAACTCTGCCCGATGGCAAGCCCGTGCAGCTGACGCACGACAACCTCAAGAAGTTGAGTCCGGCCTTTTCGCCCGACGGGACGCGGATCGCATATACGACGGTCGATGGGCAGTTCCATTGGGATACCTGGATAGTTCCCACGCAGGGCGGCGAGCCGGAGCTATGGCTGCCGAACGCCACCAGCCTGACATGGACTGGTCCGCGGCAGCTGCTGTTCTCAGAGAAGCGGAGCAGTGGCGCCATCGGGCTCGTGACAGCCCAGGAGGGCCGGATCGGGCAGCGAGACGTCTACATTCCAATGCATGACCGTGGCATGACCCAGCGGTCGCTCGTGTCGCCCGATGGCAAATGGGTGCTGCTGGCGGAACTCACCAGCTACGGTGACTGGGGGCCGTGCCGCGTGGTGCCGATGGACGGCAGTTCTCAGGGCAATCAGGTGGGACCGCCCGGGGCAGGCTGCACTTCAGCCGCATGGTCTCCCGATGGCAAATCGATGTATCTCACCTCCAAGGCCGGAGGGCTCTTCCACATCTGGCGGCAGCGTTTCCCCGACGGCCAACCTGAGCAATTAACCTCCGGCCTGACCGAGGAGGAAGGGATCGCCATGGCGTCAGACGGCCGGTTATTCGTGACGGCCGTGGGGTTGCAGAGCTCCACCATATGGCTTCACGACGCGAGCGGCGAACGGCAGATTTCGCTGCTCGAAGGCAACGCCGCCTACCCGCAGTTCACGCCGGATGGGAAGAAGTCTTTGCTACCGGATCGTGAAGGCAGTTCCGCGGTTAGTCGGGACCAACAGAGATCCAGGCGAGGTGTGGGTAGCGGACGTGGGCTCCGGGCATTCCGAACCCTTGGCGCCTGGCTTCCAGCCGCTTGAGTATGCCATTTCCAGAGACAGCAAGCAGGTGGTGATGGAAGCGCTGGACGGCGAGGGAAAGCCGCGACTTTGGGTAGCGCCTTTCGACCGGCGATCACCGCCCCGGCAGATACCCGGTGCCGAAGGCCGGAATGCGCATTTTGGCCCAGGCGGCGAAATCTTTTTCCGTTCCACGGTAGGGCCTTCCGCGTTTGTGTGCCGTGTTCGGCCGGATGGGACCGGACTGCGGAAGGCGCTGGAACCACCCATCCGTTATTTCGGTGGCTTCTCCCCAGACGACCGGTGGATCCAGGCATGGGCTCAGAATCCGGTCACCGGGCTATCGGCTACCCAGGTGTTTCCGCTTGCAGGCGGGTCTCCGGTCGTCATTGGCAGCAACACCGCTGTGCAATGGTCAAACCGTGGAGATGCAGTGTGGCTCTCCGCCGGACCGATTGCCGATAACCGGACCTATGTCGTGCCGCTACGTCCGGGCCGGATATTGCCGGCGATACCGCCGGGAGGATTCCGCTCCGAGCAGGAAATCGCCCGTTTGCCCGGAGCGTATGCGATCGAAGCCACAGGCGCTCCCGGTCCGAGCCGTGACGTCTACGCGATCGCTCGGCGCACCGTCCAGCGGAATCTGTACCGTATTCCGATTCTGTGAGTGTTGCCTGCGGCCCCAGGCGCCTGCGGAGGAGCCACCCTTTATCCCTTACCTAACAGCCTCCAGACTGAAGCTGTACGTCCCGTCCCAGTGGTAATTATAGGCTGCACCCGCAACCGGCGAGACATCGAGACGGGCACGGAACCCGGCCAACTGCCCGGTCCCGCTAGAGTACGTACACAGTCCGAGATCGGTATTCGAATCGACGGTGCAATGGCCGAAAGCCCTGTTTCCGTTACCTGCGTCGAGGACGACGTCACTGTCCAGCAAGCCCGGCGGAACACCGGCCGCCTGGTCATAGTAGACCTTGGAGCCGACTTTGATTGCCGCCAGGTTCGAGGATGTGATGGTGCAGTAGGCGCCGGCGGCACCCGTATACGCCGAGCAGTCCTTGGTCACATGCAACTCTGCGCTGTTGTCCAGGCGGACTGCGTGGCCGGTGAAGAGCGCGCCGGAGTTCGCATTCGTCACGATCCAGTAAATGTCGTGGCCGTCCGGGGTGACCACGAAATCGTAGTCCGTCGCGCCGCCGAAGGTCTTTGATCCAGTGCAGTCGGGCATCACAGTGTAGACACCTGGAACCGCGATCGACCGGGAAATGACCCCTGCCACGCTTCTCGTGAACGTCGATTGGCCGCCGCCGTGCCCGTCGTAGGTGACCTTCCCCACCATGACAACAGAGACGCCGCCCAAGAATCCGGTCCCGGAGTTCACATACGTCCCATTGAGAGTCGCCTGGGAGCACTTTGGCGAGGGTACCTGTGCCCTCACGGTCGAAGTGGTTAGTAACAGCGCAAAGATTGTTCCTGAAAGTTTCGTCATGTTGTAGCTCCTTCCTGCTCTGATTCCGGGAACGGCCGGCAAAAAGAGTCACGACGTTTCTTTTTTTTCTTATGGTAGAATCGCCACCAACATGACCATGGACCGCTCAGGAGACATCAGCGGGTTATTCGCAGCCTGGGGCAATGGAGATGAACAGGCGCTGGGGCGCCTGATGGATTTTGTGTACCCGGAGATGCGCCGAATCGCGAGGAATCATCTCGGGCGCCGCATCGCGGGTCACACGCTGGAATCGGCCGCCTTGGCCAATGAGGCTTACCTCAAGTTGATTCGAGCGGGCGGCATCCGCTGCGAAAACCGGGTGCACTTTTTGGCGCTCAGTTCGCAAATCATCCGGCGGATTCTGGTGGACCATGCGCGCGGTCGCGGGTATGCGAAGCGTGGCGGCAATGCGGTGCGTGTGCCGCTGGATGACGTGCTGCTGGGGGCGCGGGCGCGCGGAATCGAAGTGTTGGCGCTGGACGAGGCGCTCGAGTCGTTGGCCAGGATCGATGCCCGCAAAGGTCGCGTGGTGGAGTTGCGTTACTTCGGCGGACTGAGTGTCGAGGAAACCGCTGAGGTCATGGGAGTTTCTCCGGAAACGGTCAAACGCGATTGGAAAATGGCCAAGGCGTGGTTGTTCGCTGTGCTCTCTGGCGAGCAACACGACCCAATCCGTAACCGCGATACCGACATACGTCCATGATTCATACGTTCATGGTTCCGCGCAGCTTGCACAAGGCGCTCGACATCTGTTTTCTCTGAGTCCTCTGCGCTTCCGCGTTGAAGACAATGCATATTTAATTCCGGCGCTGCCGCCTCAGGGACCGATGTGATAACTTCTTGTGATGAGAATCAGGAAAGCGCTCCCCCAATCCCGCATCGTCCGAACTGTCCCGATCCTGCTGGCCGCCGCGTTGCTCCCCACCATCGTCGCCGCGCCGGACGCCTCGAATGGTCTGCAGGCCTTCGTCGGAGCGCGGATCATCGATGGCACCGGCAAGGCCGCCGTCGAAAAAGCGACCCTGCTGATCAAAGACGGGCGAATCGTCGCGGTTGGCCGGTCGGTGAAGCTCCCGGCAGGAACACGTCAGATTGACGTCTCGGGTAAAACCATCATTCCCGGATTGATCAACGGCCACGGTCACGTGAGCGACATCAGTCAGCTTGGCCTGTACGCCCGATATGGCGTCACCACGGTATTCAGCCTGGGCGGCGATAAAGAGATTCCCCTCCGCGATCAGACCCGTAGCGATCAACAGACTCCGGCGCTCGCACGCTCGCGGCTATACATCGCGGGACCCATCCCGGTCTCCAAAACACCCGAAGATGCGCGCAAAGCCGTGGACGCGTTAGCTGCGGCAAAGACCGATATCGTGAAGTTCCGGTTGGATGACAATCTCGGCCGCGGCACAAAAATGTCGCCGGACGTGTACGCGGCCATCATCGATGAGGCGCACCGCAAAGGCATGCGTGTCGCCGTACATATCGTCACCCTTGCCGACGCCAAGGCTGTCTTGCGTCTCGGCGCCGATTACATTGCCCACAGCATCCGTGACGAGGAACTGGACCAGGAAACCATCGGCCTGCTCAAGAAGAACAAGGCCTTCTATACGCCCACCCTGATGCGCGAAGTGTCTACGTTTGTCTACGGCGACAAGCCCGCTTTCCTGACCGACCCCTTCCTGCTCAAAGACGGCAATCGGGCGGAGATGGCCAAGGCTCAGGAACCGGCCTTCCAGGAAGCCATGCGCAACGACAGGAACGGCATCTGGTACAAAGAGCACCTGCCGGTAGCAATGCGCAACCTGAAGAAGATAGAGGATGCCGGTGTGCCGGTGGTAATGGGTACGGACACCGGACCGGCCTACCGCTTCCAAGGATATTTCGAACACCTGGAGTTGGAGTACATGACCAGGGCCGGGCTCACACCAATGCAGGCGCTGGTCGCGGCTACACGAACCGCGGCCGATAGCCTGAGGGCGTCCGGCCAGATCGGCTCGCTCGAAGTGGGTAAGTGGGCGGATTTCGTCGTGCTGGGCGCCAATCCGTTGGACGATATCGCCAACACCCGCAAACTCGAGTCGGTGTGGATCGCAGGCAACCGCGTGCCGGGCAGATAAGACTCTGGAAGCTGCCCTATGCCATTTGAACCAATCGAAAATTACGGTGTAATTGGCAACATGCAGTCGATCGCGCTCGTTGGGATGAACGGCTCGATCGATTTTCTGTGCTATCCGAACTTCGACTCTCCAACCATCTTTGCCGCTCTTCTCGACGATCAGAAGGGCGGGCGTTTCGAGATTGTTCCCCAACTCCCGAATGCGCGCGTGCGTCAGATGTATCTTCCCGAAACCAACATTCTGATCACGCGGTTCCTGGCCGACGAAGGCGTGGCCGAACTGACGGACTATATGCCAATCGACAGTGACGGCGGGGATCCGAATGAGATCGTGCGCAAGGTAGCTGTGATTCGGGGCGATGTACGCTTCCAGATGCGCTGCGAGCCGCGATTCTCCTACGCAACGTGCGGGCATCGACTCGAACTTTCCGAAACATGTGCAACGTTTTATCCGTTTTCCAATGATTGCCCGCCGATGTCGCTACACTCGACGGTCGGACTCGGGCAGCGGAGGATGATGTCACCGCGGATTTCCGCTTGAAGGCCGGCCAGACGGCGATGTTCCTGTTTGGCCGCGTTCGCGGTGGAGAACAGCAGCCGGAAATGGAGCTTCTGGACCAACGCTTCCGTAATACCGCTCAGTTCTGGAAGGCGTGGATTTCCAAGTCGAAATATAAGGGTCGCTGGCGAGAGGTGGTTCAACGTTCGGCCCTGATGCTAAAGCTGCTGATTAGCCGTGAGCATGGCTCGCTGATCGCCGCGCCCACATTTTCCTTACCGGAAAGTATCGGCGGAGTGCGCAATTGGGATTATCGGTTTACCTGGCTGCGCGATGCGACATTCACTCTGTATGCCCTCATCCGTTTAGGTTTCGTCGAAGAAACCGAGGCGTTCATCGAGTGGCTGAAAGGCCGTCTCAGCGACGATGCGCAAAGAGGTCCGTTGCAGGTCATGTACGGCGTAGACGGTAGGCAGGATCTGGAGGAGATCTCGTTGGATCAGTTTTGCGGTTACGAGAATTCACGGCCCGTCCGGATCGGAAACGCCGCTTACAAACAACTGCAACTCGACATTTATGGCGAGATGATGGATTCCGTCTATCTGGCGAATAAGTATGGCAAGCCGATCTCGCATGCGGGATGGCAGGATGTTCAGCGTCTGTTGGATTGGCTGGGCAACAACTGGCGGCGTCCTGACGAGGGTATCTGGGAGGTTCGCGGCGGGCCAAGGGAGTTCCTGCATTCCCGCGTCATGTGCTGGGTCGCATTCGATCGCGCGTTGCGTCTGGCGCATAAGCGGTCGCTTTCGGGACCGCTCGAGGCTGGCGGCGAACCAGGGACGAAATTCGGAATGACATCTTCACGAATTTCTGGAACGAGGAACTGAAATCGTTTGTGCAGGCCAAAGGCTCCAAAGACCTCGATGCCGCTGCGCTGCTGATGCCGATGATGCGGTTCATCAGCCCGGTAGATCCGATGTGGCTTTCCACGATGAAAGCGATCGAGGAGCACCTGGTGGAAGATACGCTCGTACGGCGATATGAAGTCGAACGCACTCAGGTGGACGGACTGCCGGGGAGCGAGGGCAGTTTTACCGCCTGCTCGTTCTGGTACGTCGAATGCCTGGCTCGGGCGGGTGAGTTGGAAAAAGCGCAGTTGTTGTTTGAAAAACTGTTGGGTACGCGAACCATCTCGGGCTGTATTCCGAAGAGCTGGGTGCCGACGGGCGGCATCTTGGAAATTTCCCGCAGGCGTTCACTCATCTCGCGCTGATCAGCGCGGCGAGCTATCTCGACCGGGCTCTATCGGGCACAAACGATGCAACGTGGCGGTAGGTGGACGGAGACCCGAATATAATTGTACCGATCATGGCGCGGGTCACCCTGAAAGCAGTCAACGACGAGCTGGCGCGGCGTGGACACCACGCCAGGCTCGAAAAGGCAAGCGGCTACTTCTATTTCTGGTCGGCGGACTCTGCCGCATGGATCGACCGTACCGTGCGGGTGGCCACGCTGAACTCCCTCACCCTCGATCAATGGGTTGGTCAGTATCTGTGGCTGAAGAAGGTCAACGCCGAGATGCTCGACCCGCACCGCAAGGCGCCATGGATCAAACATTGATCTGCGCGGGCGCCATGCGGTCCGAATCGCACACCGATCCGTGACCGGTCGGTGATCCGCCTCACCATTCCAGCCATCGGTGGTACCGCAGCTCTCAACTGCTCAGCGGTCACCCGAACGCCTCCCACTAAACTGAAATTATGAAGGTAGTTTTCTGTTTGCTCGCCGCGTCCGCATTGCATGCGCAGGCGTTGAGCGAGTGGGCCTTCGGCGGTCCGGATCATCGCCTGCACTACAAGTACGATGCCCGCGGAAATAGCATTATGGATTTCTCAGCGGCGGGATACCGCGCGGGCGGCGTGAAGTTGCCGTCCCCCGCCGTGGCCCAGCGGCTTACGCCCGCGGCCGGTGATAATACGGGGCGCATCCAGGCGGCGCTGGACAACGCAACCAGCGCCGTCGTGCTGGCCGCCGGCGTGTACGAAGTCGCCGGAACCCTGAGCATCACGCGCAGCGGCGTGGTGCTGCGCGGCGAACGCGGCGCCGTCATCCGGCTCACCGGCAAACCCCATCAGTTCCTGGAAATCCGCGGCACGGGCACATGGCGCGAAGAAGGTCCTGCGGTCCCGATTGTGGATGCGTATGTGCCGGCCGGAGCCGCGGCGTTTCGTGTCCGCGATGCCTCGAATTTCCATCCCGGCGATCGCGTGCTGGTGCTCCATCCGGTAACCTCCGAATGGATCCATTTCATGGGCATGGACACGCTGGTCCGCGACGGTAAACCGCAAACCTGGATTCCCGCGGGCACCGTGATCCGCACCGATCGCGTGGTCGACTCCGTGGAAGGCGATCGCATCACTCTCGACGTTCCCCTGAGCGACGCCCTCGATTCCCGGTTCACCGCCGCATCCCTGGTTCACTACAGCTTTCCCGGACGCATCACCGAAGTTGGCGTCGAAGGGCTGCGCATCGAAGCGCCGTTCGAAGACGTCCCCATCACCGAACCGCAATTCACAGTCCTTCGCATGGATGCCGTGGAAGACGCATGGGCCCGCGACCTCGAGATCCAGGAGACGCAGAACGGCATCGTGATCGGCCCCGCCGCCAAGCGACTTACCTTGACGAATGTGCGCATCACCCACTCGGCCGCGCATTCGGGCGCCGCCGCGCCGGCCGATTTTTCGCTGCAGGGCACTCAGATTCTGTTGGACCGCTGCCGCGTAGCGGGCGGTGAGGGTACCTGGCCTGTAGTTACACAATCGGAGGTGACCGGTCCGCTGGTCGTCCTGAACTTCACCTCCGATCATGGCGGTGTCGCGCCGCACCAGCGCTGGGCCACCGGCCTCCTGGTGGACGGCGCCAAATTCCAGGGCGCGACCGAGCAGCGGCCGGGCATCGCCTTCTCGAACCGCGCCACCGCTGGCTCCGGCCACGGCTGGGATGTCGGCTGGGCCGTGGCGTGGAACGTCAGCTCCCCGCTGCTGCTGGTGCAGCAGCCTCCCGGCGCCATCAACTGGTGCATCGGCTGCATCGGCGCCCCGGTCACCATCGCCGGCACACCCAACGGCATCTTCGATTCAGCCGGAAAAATGGTCCAGCCGGCTAGCCTCTATCTCCAGCAGCTACGCGACCGTATCGGCCCGGAAGCCGTCAGAAACATCGGCTACTAACCTGAAGCTCTGTGGGGCAGGCTGCCAGCCTGCGGCGGGATGGCATCCTGGATGGCATCCCGCCTGTCCCGAAACTCATCGATCTCTCCGCTCTCTCCGCGCTCGTTCTTCTTTGTGTCGTACCTGTGCGTCCTGTCTCCGCGCCTCAGCGACTCCGCGTCAAATCCACCCCTTCGAGTTTCCCTTAACGTCCTACTCGTGCCTCAAAGCCACTGCCGGATCGATCGCCGCCGCACGGCGCGCCGGCAACCCGCTGGCAATCACCGCAGCTCCCCCGAAAACCGCCAATGCCGTACCGATGACAAGCGGATCCACCAGCTCTACTCCAAAGAGAAGCCCCTGGGTGAACCGCATCAGCATCAATGCGCCCGCCAATCCGGCCATCAATCCCGCCGCCATTGTGCCGGAGAGATCTTTCAAAACAAGACCATAGATTGATCCACGTTCCGCACCCAATACAGCACGAATTCCGATCTCTCGCGTCCGCCGTGTCACCGAGTAGTTGAGGAGTCCAAACAAGCCCGTAGCCGCCAATATCAGGCCCAGAGCGGCAAAAGCTCCGCCGATACCGGCGATCAGCCTCTCGGTCCGTATCGTGCTTCCCACCAGCGCTTCGAGCGAGGTGGCATTCCGGACCCTCACGTCTCCCAGCGCCTGAGCTTCGCGCTCCACCATCTTCGATACCGAAACCGGATCCAGCGTGGACCGCACATAGAGCGTGAAGGCCCGCGGCGGCTTCATCGGCATATACGCGATCGGTTCGGGTCCGCCGCGCAGGCTGCCGAAGTGCGAATCGGCAGCGAGGCCGACAATCTGATGGCGCGCGCCGTCATCTCGCCGGAACTCTCTGCCCAATACCGCCTCATTCCCGAAGTATCTTCTCGCGAAGGCCTGGTTCACGACCGTTGCCACAGGCTCGTTGTCGTTATCCTGAAACGTGAAATCACGCCCGCTGAGCAGGGGCGTGCGCAGCGCCGCGAAGTAGCCGGGCGAAACCCGGTAGAACGTCTCCTCCCGCTCCGATGGTCGTCTGCCGGGCAGCAACACTCTCTGCGCGCGGCGGGCGTCGGTAAATACTGCCATCCAGGCCGTCGCCGCGCCTTGCACTTGCGGCAGCGCGCCGGTCCGCATCTGCAGCTGCTGCATCACGGCAAGTTGGCGGTCCCGCTGTGTCGTGCTGGTGACGTTGAGTACCGTTACGCCCCTTTCATCGAATCCCGTATCCACCGCCGCCAGATTGCGTAGGCTAAACAGAAAGCCCGCGCCTGCCGTAACCAGGCAGAAGGCGAATGCCACCTGCACTCCCACGAAGAGGCGTCCCAGCCGCAGCCGCCCTGCCTGTCCGCTCGCATGGCGTAATTCGACAATCGGGCCGCTGCTCGTCGCCTGCCATGCCGGCAGCAGGCCGAAGAAAAGCGCCGAAAGGGCGCAGATCGTTGCACAGAACGACAGCACCTGTGGGTTCGGCGCCAGATCGAGCTGGACGGGATGCGCCCTCGTCGAGACCATCGCCACCAGCGCCGGGGCCGCAATCCTCCCGAGCAGCCAGCCGCAGAGGGAGGCTATCGAAGAAATCAGCAGACTCTCCGTCAGCAGTTGACGAATCAGGCGTGTCCGTTTTGCTCCCAGCGAAACCCGCAGCGCCATCTCCGCGGCTCGCGCGCTGGAGCGGGCAAGCAGAAGGCTTGCCACGTTGGCGCATGCAATTAGTAAAATGCAGCCTGCGACCCCCAGCAGTATCCACAACGGCCGTGAGAACGTGCGGCGCAAGCCGGCGGTGCCGGCCGCTCCCGAATGAACAAGCAGCATCGTCTCCCGCATTCGCTTCTGCACGGCGGCGGGCAGGTCGCCGCGTTCGCTTCTGCGCTCCTCATACTCGCGGTACGCGGGCTGCAGCCGGGCCGCCAATTGGTCCCTGGTGGCGCGCGGCGCAAGGCGCCCCATCAAACGGAACAATCTCACATCGGTGGTGAAGATGTCGGGATCGGTCGTAGTCACCGGCAGCCATACGTCGATGAACTTACCCGGCTCCGCGCCGGAGAAGCCCTGGCGCGCCACGCCGAGAATCGAAAACGGCCTGGTGCCGATCGTGAATGTGCGGCCCACGATCGCCGGATCCCCGCCGAACCGGCGCTGCCAGTAGGCATGGCTCAGCACCACGACGGCGCGAGGCGCCGGGTAGTGGTCTTCGGCGGACGAGAACAGTGCGCCCACCGCGGGCGGGACACCCAGGACCTCGAACGCATCCGGCGAGACGAGTTGCTCCATCACCTCTTCGTATGGCGCGTCGGCGCCGGTAACTTTCGCTTCCACACGGTCCGGCGAACCGAAAAGAGCCAGTCGCGCGGAATCGCCCGCTGAGCCGCGCAGCTTCTCATAAATCGGATAGCTGAAGGCGTCGGCATCGCCCGCCGCAAGTGTAATCAGCCGGTCCGCTTGAAAAAGCGGTAGCGGCCGCAACAGGGCAGCCTCCACGATAGAGTAAATCGCTGTATTCGCCCCGATCGCAAGACCGAGGGAAGCGATCGCGGTGACCGCGAAGATCGGATTGCGGACCAGTCCGCGCCAGGCGTAGCGGACATCCTGAAGACTGTCGTCAAGAGTTGCCCAGAGCCTCAGTTCCCGGCTGGTCTCGCGAATACCGGTAAGGTTTCCGAAGCGCTGCGCTGCCTGCCGGTGGGCCTCCGGCTCGCTCAGGCCGCGGCGCTGAAGGTCCGCTGCCCGGCGTTCCATGTGGTCGCGCATCTCTTCCGCCAGATCTTCGTCCAGCCGCCGCGGGTTCCATGCGTTCTTGAATCTCGAAAACCAGGACACGATAGGCCCTCCATCCACTCGTTCTGCCGGCGCTACGCGTAACGGAGGACGCGGGCCACGCCGGCGGAAAAACTGCTCCAGCTATCCCTTTCGGCCGCCAGTTGTTTTACCCCGGCGCGGCTGATGCGATAAATCCGCGCGCGCCGTTTGTTCTCCGTAATCGTCCACTCCGCGGTGATCCATCCGGCCTCTTCCATACGGTGCAGCGCGGGATAGAGCGATCCCTCGTCCACGCGCAGGGCCTCCTCGGAGATCTCCTGTATGGCGTTGGCAATCCCGTAGCCGTGCGTGGGGCCGCGGCGGCTCAGGATGGTGAGGGCGAGCATGTCCAGGGCGGATTGCGCGGAATTTGATTGGGCCATATACTCAGATCGCTAGGGTAGCAATCTGATGAAACCACGCGCGGTTCCACTCTGTCAAGCTATTAGTCGAACGCGGCTGGCGCCTCGATGAGCCTACCCGTAGTACGATGGCGTTGATGCAAATCGATCTCGCTTTCGGGAAGACCGGCGTTCCCGTCCACCTGCCGGAGACGTTCCGCTATCGCGTCCTGGAGGCGCGCAGCGCCACGCCGCTGCCCGGCTGGCAGGCGGCTCTCGAATCGGCGCTCGATCGCCCCATCGGCACGTCTGCATTGGCCGAACTCGCGCGCGGTAAACGTAGCGCCGCCATTTCCATCTGCGATATCACCCGGCCCGCCCCCAATCGCCTCACTCTGCCTCCGGTGCTGCGGCGCCTCGAACAGGCGGGAATCCCCCGGGAACAGATCACCCTCCTGATTGCCACCGGCCTGCACCGTGCCGCCACGGAATGTGAAATCCGCGAAATCTGCGGCGAGGAAATCGCCGCGTCCTTTCGTGTGGTCAACCACGACGCGCGCGATCTCTCTTCCCATCGACACCTCGGCGTCACCCGTTCCGGTACGCCGGTGCACATCGACGAACGCTTCGCCGCGGCCGAACTCCACATCACGCTCGGCTTCATTGAGCCGCACCTCATGCTCGGCTACTCGGGCGGCCGGAAACTGATTGCTCCCGGTCTGGCGGCCCAGGAAACCATCAAGGTGCTGCACAGCCCGAAATTCATGCGCGACGCGCGCGCCGTCGAGGGCTCCATTGAGGACAACCCGCTGCATCGCGAACTCCTCGAAATCGCGCGCATGGCGCGCCACGATTTCATTCTGGACGTCGCCCTGGCCCGCGATCGCTCCATCGCCGGCGTGTTCGCGGGAGACCCCGAACTCGCGCATCGCGCCGGAGTCGAATTCGTATCACAAGCCCTGCTCCAGACGCTCGAGGAACCGGTGGACGCCGTCATCACATCTTCGGCCGGATACCCCCTCGACCTGACTTACTACCAGTGCATCAAGGGCGTCACAGCGGCCTCGCACATCGTCAAACCGGGAGGTTCCATCCTGCTCGCCGCCGCCTGCACGGAAGGAGCGGGTGCGCCCGAGTTTGCGAACATGCTGCGCGAGGGTGTGTCCGCCGCCGCATTTCTGGAACGCATACAGGGCGCTCCGGTCACGGTCGATCAGTGGCAGTTGGAAAAGCTGGCGATGGTCGCCACGCGCCACCGCCTGCACTGGTACGTCCCCGGGCTGCCTCCCGAGTATCACGCGGCGTTATGGGGCCAGTCGCATCCGACGATGGAGTCCGCCATTGCATCGCTGACCGCCATGCTTCCTGCGGGCGCCAGCGTGGCGGTCATTCCCGAAGGCCCCTACGTGCTCGCCAAGGCGCCCGAATGGGAAATGGCGGTCCTGTAAATCCTCAGCGGCTATTCGCCGCCCAACCGGCGAGTCCAGGCCGGATTACTGGCGACGGAGCGTCCGTTGGCCTTCACCATTTCGAGGACAATCGGTACGGAGTCCGCCGCGAGGTCTGGCGGCAGCTTCACACGCAGCGTGTAAACGCCCGGCTCTTCGGGATCCGCCGTGATCGACTCGATGGGCAGATACTGCGCTCCGGCCCGGACCATCGGCCGGATCGTCTGGAACTTTTCCACCCAGTTGATTCCCGTCGCCCGTATCGATAGAGCGGAGCCCGCTCCTCCCGCTTTGAAGATTCCCGGGCTGGCCTCTTCGACCTTCGTCTCCATCCGGTTAGACAGTCCCGCGGCGGTTTCGACCGCGATCGCCAGTCCCGTCGCCGGCGGGACGTTCGGGCAAAGGAAATCGATCTGATCGGATGAGGCGTACAAGACCGGTGTGTAACTGCCGTTGACCAGAACCCGCGCGCCCCCGAGCGAGATCGAACGGCCGGTTCGATCCGAGACCGGACCGGCATTCCCGGGAAGGAAGCTACCCCGGAGCGTGGCGACCGCCAGCGGACTGCAGACCGCCGGAGCGGATGCATCAGCGCCGTTCTTCAAACTGGTGATCGCCGGCGCTTCGGAAGCCGGTTGAGCGGACAGGCCTTCGGACGGCACCGTAACTGCAAACTCGTCGATCAGGTCGTCGCAGGAGTCATACCCGCCATATGTCAGATACTCGTAAGCGCCGTAATCGAATACCGAAGCATCGGTCCAACTGGGTGCGGGAGCGGCGTACGCAGCCTGTTTGATTAGTACGTCGTTTAAAAAGACCTTGGCCGTGCTTCCATCCCACGACATCGTCACTTTCAAAGTGACTCCATTGCCAAATAACTTCTCTTCTGTTCCCGACGGCACGATGTAGTAAGAAGAGAGTCCCCAGATGGTGTAACGCAGCATCAGAAACCCGGAGAGCGTCAGCGTGTTGAAGCCCAGGACGTGCGCGCTGTTATCCCGTACATCGAATACCTGCCGGTACGATGACCCGCTGGCCACCCGTTGGGCAAAGCTCTGCCGCGACTTCACATAGAATGTGATCTGCCTCGGGCTGGTGCTGAAAATGGATCCTACCGCCGCACCGGTAAATTTATAGTACGCATTGCCCGTATTGCTGCAGCACTGCGCGAAGTAGACGCCGTTGCCCAGAGGAGCCGGGGGCGAAGGTCAGGTATCCGCCCGGCGTAACCATTACGCGTCCTGAGAAGCCGGCGGGGGCGACGGCCGGCGTCACGATGGAACCATCGTTCACACCGCTTACTTCGGAGGCGTCCGAATGTAACTGCAGCAGCGGCGACGCCCCAGGCTGTCCCGACGGGGCCGAGGCGGCCGCCGTCGTAAAGGTAAAGTCACCCGACACCGCCGTGAGACCTGACGCGTCGCGCGACGTCACGCGGTAATGATAGGTAGTGCTGGCAGCCAGCCCCGCCAGATTGATCGCGTGCGATGTTACGAACGATGAATCCGGGATACTAGACGATCCATAAGATGTAGTAAGTCCATACGACACCAGAGAATCGCCGCCCTTATTGGTGGACCAATTGATTGTCGCTCCTGATGCGGTGATCGTGGTAACTGTAACTCCACTTATCGTGAGTGGAACCACAGCGGGAGCGGCGCTTACCAGACCTCCGGAGGCGATAACTACTACCGCATCGCCCGCCGCAGATGCGCCCAGGCTGTCGCTGATCGTTACCGGCGCGTCGCTGCCGCCCGACAGGGTTACGGCCACCGTTGCGATTACTCCATTTGGAACGCTATTTGCATTCAAACCCCACGTAACGCACTTATAAGAGCCTGTTCCGTTGGCGCAGGATATCGTCTTGCCCGAGGCGATGAAATCGGGCATTGGAGACACAATTACATTGGCCACGCTCGCCGCCGGATAATTAAACGTCCATTGTATGTTGGCCGGTTGGCTGGACACGGATGAGAGAGAAAGATTCAGTTGAGCGGTGCCGCCCGACGGAACGGAAGCGGAAGAGAGCGTCAAATTGTTTTGGGCTTGTAAGAGGCTACTGAACGGCGTAATTAGAGTAGTGAGAAGTATAGAACTTCTGAGGCACACCGTTAACTTCATTAAGTTATCTTTTCTCCCATTACTAGTGATAAGTGCGTTGGAAAAGCGCAGGGCTCCGCCTAACTCCAGGTCTTATGCTTGTGCGTAAGGCACAGAATAGCGCAGACCCTCCACGATTTCAAAAAAATCTTCGCTATTTGGGGATACCCGAGTCGGATTGATCGATCTGTAACTTCAGCGTGTTCCGGCGTACGGTTTCGTACGCCGGAACACCAAAGGAGGGGGGCCCGGTCAGACTACATAAGGCTTGCGGTAGACGTCGCGGGTCAATAGCTTGTTGGCTTCGGAATCGCCGGTAAACTTCGGTCCGGCTTCGAGCGTGAGCTTGTGGCCGGTGCGATAGCTAATATTGGCCAGGTGGCAAAGTGACGCGCTGAGATAGGCGTTGGAAAGAGGATCGTGCAGTTCTTTTTCGTTGCGCGAACGGACCGCGGAGAGAAAGTTCTCCATGTGCGCGCCGGTGGCATCGCCGCGTTCGGGACGTTCTTCCATGATGAGCTCGCTGCTCTCGCCCTTGTAAGCCTGGAAGCCCTGATCGCTCATCGCCCCCCAGCCCTCTGTGCCGTAGAACAGATTCCCGACCGCTACGTTGATCGGATTGCTGGCCGGTCCCACCGAGGTGGGCGCCGGGGCGGTGGGAGGCGCCGCCGGCGGTGCCGCGCCGGCCGCTCCGCGTCCCGCGCGTCCTGCTCCCGGACCCGCGGTAATCACGCGGCCCTGCCGCGTTCCTTCGCCGCCTGTCAGGTTGCCGCGCACTTCGAAAACCAGTTCGCGATCGCCGTAGTTGAATCCAGCCGTCAGTGTGTTCGGAGTTTCCGTATCGTCGTCAATTCCCATTTTGCCGCCGAACGAAACGGCGGTCTTGGGCCACTCCGGATCGTTCAGTGCCCAGCGGGCGATGCCCATTTCATGGACGCCCTGATTGCCGATGTCGCCGTTGCCGGTGTCCCAGAACCAGTGCCAGTAGTATTTGAAGCGCTTCTCGTTGAAGGGCCGCATCGGCGCAGGGCCCAGGAAGAGATCCCAATTCAAGCCCGGAGGCGTGGGGGAATCCGCGGTGTGCCCGATCGAGGGGCGCCGCTTGTAGCAGAGACCTTTCGACATATAAATCTTGCCGATCAGCCCCTGGTGCAAGGCCGCAAAGGCCTTCATCTTGAACGGCGTGCTGCGGT
Source organism: uncultured Solibacteraceae bacterium (assembly GCA_963792055.1). Classification (GTDB taxonomy): domain Bacteria; phylum Acidobacteriota; class Terriglobia; order Bryobacterales; family Bryobacteraceae; genus Solibacter. The sequence goes on from CAWBUV010000018.1 coordinate 499,610, forward strand.
GCTGCGAGCCGATCTGCACCAGCCTCTTGGTCTCGTGCTGCACCTGCAGCATCCGCTGGCCTTCGTAGATGTTGTAGCAGGCCGGCTTTTCGCAGTAGACGTCCTTACCGGCTTTCATCGCCCAAATGGTGGAGAGAGCGTGCCAGTGGTTGGGGGTCGCGATCGACACCGCCTCCACCGACGAATCCGCAAACATGGCGCGCATGTCTTCGAACTCTTTGGCCTTCTCTCCGGTGTTCTTCAACAACGTCGCGTTGGCAACTTCGCGGGCGGCCTGATTCACGTCGCACAATCCGGCGACGCGCGCGCCGGTCATTCGCGAATAGGTGTTCAGGTGATTGGTGCCACGGCCGCCGATTCCGACGATACCAACGTTGATCTTGTCATTTGCGCCCCAAACACGGGTGGCGGCGGCGGCGGACATTGCGCCGAGGAAAAATCTACGGGTCTTAGGATCTGTCACTGCGAAACTCCTTGTTTGGGTGATTATATCAGGCGCGTTGCCGGTCAGCGCACCTTCAGGCCGGCGTTCAGGTTATACGTCTGGCCGGCTTTGGCGTGAATTTCGATTTCCTGTCCGGCATAGCGTATTTTCAGCGGCTTGGACTGCCGCGCCTGGATAACAGCCTTCACCAGTTTGCCGTCCTGCCAGTCCAGCGACACATCGAAGCCGCCGCGCGCGAGCAGGCCGCTGACCTTGCCCGTGGGCAGCGCGGAAGGCAGCGCGGGCAGCAGATGGAGGAAGCCCGCGTCGCCGGACTGCACCGCGGAGAGGCCAGTGGGCGTGCCGTAGGGATCGTCGCTCTGCAGCAGCATTTCCGTGATGCCGGCGGTAGCGCCGAAGTTGCCATCGATCTGGAAGGGAGGATGGGCGTCGAACAGATTCTTGAAGACTCCAGCCTTGCGCCGGCCTCTCATCCGACGCCGGAGTGATGAGGTTCTGCATGATCCTGTAGGCGTGATCGCCGTCCAGAAAGCGCGCCCAGAGGTTCAGCTTCCAGCCCATCGACCAGCCGGTGGCCGCATCGCCGCGGAAGATCGAGCGATTGGCGCGCGGCCTTGAACAGATCGGGAGTGCCGTAACGGAGTGATCTCGCTTCCCGGGTAGACCGCCCATAGGTGTGAGACGTGGCGGTGCTGGTTGTTGGGGTCGTCGGTGTCCTCCATCCATTCCTGCAACTGGCCGTGCCGGCCGATCTGTAGCGGCGCGATCTGTTTGCGCATGCCGGAAAGCCGGTCGCGCAGGTCGGCATCCACATTCAGCGCCTTGGCGGCGGCGATGGTTTCGCCGAAGAGCGTGCGCACGATCTCGCGATCCATCGTCGGACCCATCACGAGGCCGCCCTGTTCCGGCGAGTTGCTGGGTCCGGTGTAGAGGAAGCCGGTTTTGGGATCTTTCACCAGCGCATCGATAAAGAACTGCGACGCGCCCTTCATCAGCGGGTAGGCGGTGGTGCGCAGGAACTCGCGATCGCCGGTGAACAGGTAGTGCTCCCAAAGGTGCGTGGAGAGCCAGGCGCCGCCGGTCTGCCAGATGCCGTGATTGCTGGCGTTGATGGGCGCCGTGCCGCGCCACAGATCGAAGTTGTGGTGCAGCACCCAGCCGCCCGCATTGTAGTGCTCGCTGCGCGGTGATGGCGCCGGACTGGGCCAGGTCCTTCAGGGCATCGAACAGCGGCAGGTGGCATTCGGAGAGGTTGGTCTCTTCCACCGGCCAGTAGTTCATTTCGGTGTTGATGTTGTCGGTGTACTTGCTGTCCCAGGCGGGCTTGTTGGAATCGTTCCAAAGGCCTTGCAGGGTGGCGGGCTGGCCGCCGGGCCGGCTGCCGGCGATCATCAGGTAGCGGCCGAACTGGAAGAGCAGCGTCACCAGCGCGGGATCGCTGCCGTGGGCGAAGGCGGCGATGCGCTGGTCGGTGGGCAGTTTGGCGGCCGGAGTGGCGCCGAGATCGAGCGAGACGCGGCGGAAGAGCGCCTGGTGGTCGCGTATGTGTTCGGCGCGGAGGGTCTCGTAAGATTTGGCGCCGATGGCGGCCAGGGTGGCGGTATTGCGCTGCGCGGGGTCGGCGGAGACGTCGCGGTAGTTCTTGAAGTTGGTGGCGGCGGTGAGGATGAAGGTGGAGGATCGTGCCTTCGGTGCGGCGGTCGAAGCGGGCGTCGAAGCGGATGGCGGAATCGGCCACCTGGCCGGACAGGGAGGCGCCGTCCTTGCAGTTAGCGTGGCCGCACTTCAGGCTGACGGTGAACGGGGCGGGCTTGCTGGATGTGACGCGGACCACGATGGCGTTGGCCGGATGGCTGGCGAAGACTTCGCGGCGCCATTCGATGCCGTCGGCCGTGAACTCCGTGGTAGCGATGCCGGTGTCGAGATCGAGCGAGCGCCGGTAGCTGGTGGGATTCGCGGCGCCGGGAGTTTCGATGATCAGGTCGCCGAGGGACTGGTAGGCCTTCTGGTGCAGAGGTTCGCTCATGAACTCCTTCATGGCGAGGTCTTCGGCTTCCTTCTGCTTTCCGGCCCAGAGCAGTTCGCGGATTTTGGCCAGCGATTGGGCGGCGCCCTTGTGGGCATAGTCGTGGGGCTCGCCCGTCCAGACGGTACTCTCGTTGAACTGTATTCTTTCGTGCGCTGCGCCGCCGAAGACCATGGCGCCCATGCGGCCGTTGCCGACGGGCAGGGCATCGGTCCAGAGAACGGCAGGCTTGTCGTACCAGAGAGTGAGGGGGGATGGGCTGGGCGACCGCGGCGGCCCCCGCGAGCAAGAATGGCGAGCGCCACTACAGTCAGTTTTTTCATAAATAGAAAAAGGGCGGGGAGGTACCCCGCCCTTCAAGTGTACGTCGAATAACTTAGCTCTTGATCGCGATGGGGACCAGGTCGCGGCTGGTGATGACGCGATCGATCATGCCATAGGCGACGGCCTGATCGGGCTCCATGATGTAGTCGCGGTCCACATCCTTGGCTACGCGTTCCACGGTCTGGCCGGTGGCGTTGGCCAGCATGGAGTTCAGGATCTCCCGCATGCGCAGGATTTCCCGGGCGTAGATATCGATATCCGCCGCCTGTCCGGCCAGTCCCTGCATGGAGGGCTGGTGGATCATGATGCGCGAGTTCGGCAGGCTGAAACGCTTGCCTTTGGCGCCCTTGGCGAGCAGTACGGCCGCCATGGAAGCCGCCTGGCCCACGCAGATGGTCACGATATCGGGCCGGATGAAGGCCATGGTGTCCAGAATCGCCAGGCCGGCAGTGATGGAGCCGCCCGGCGAATTGATGTAGATCGAAATATCCTTTTCCGGATCTTCCGCTTCCAGGAACAGCAATTGGGCGATGATCAGATTGGCGACCTGGTCGTCAATCGGAGTCCCAAGAAAGATGATGTTCTCTTTCAACAGCCGGGAATAAATATCGTATGCGCGTTCCCCACGCGAGGTCTGTTCGACCACCATGGGGACAAGGACAGATTGTCCCATTTAGCCTCCGAATTCATGTAGCGACCGGGCAAGCCCGGCCAGATTGTTAAGCCCGTTTCGGCGACCGGCTTCCTGGCTTTGCTCTTCTTCGCTAACGCCAGAGACTTTTTCTTCATCTCCAGCGCCTTGGCCAGGTCGGCGATCGTATTCTTCCCTAGATAATCCATGATACGCGAACGGAGGGCAATCCAGCTATCGTGCATGGAGCAGGGCATTTCGTCGGAGCATTCGCTCAGACCGCTGGCGCACTGCTGGTAGGGGGCCAGGCCGTCCAGAGCTTCGACGATGTCCAGCAAACGGATCTCGGTGGGATCCACCCGTAAGGCGAAGCCGCCCGTGGGGCCCTTACTGGAACGCAGCAGGCCCTTGCGGGCGAGCTGTTGCAGAATCTTGGCCAGGAAGTGAGCCGGAATCTCTTCCTGTTCCGCGATATTCTTCACCATGGCGTACTTGCCTTCTTGCACCTGCGCCAGGTGAACGAAGGCGCGAATTGCGTACTCGGCCGAACGAGAATAAATCATCAGAATCCCCCGGTCAAATCGGAGTAAAGCTACTCCGTTATCTTAAAATGCTACAACAGGTTCGCGCAAGTCAATTATGTTCAGTACCATTCTGCGAAAATCGCTTTGCACGTAGTACTCGCGGTCATTCTAGCCCCATCGAGGCAGCACGGCAGTCTTCACGGGCAATGGTGAGAAAAAGACCGGAACGACCGAGCACTTTCAAAACAGACAAACAGGCCCCTCATTTACTATAACGGCCCGCGGGGCGCGAAAGTTGCGGGCCACGCGGTGGAACATGCTGCGACGCACCATCGGAATCAGAGCGCGAGAGAGACGATCTCGCGTAGTTCCTCCCCGGTCAAAACGATCGGATTGCCCTTTATGCTGCTGGACTGCGCGGCCTTTTCTGCCAGGATAGGGAGATCGGACTCGCCAACGCCATAGGCGCGCAGAGCCGGAATTTCCAGCTTGCGGCACAGCGCCGAGATCCATTCCACTCCATCGGCGGCGGTCGCGTGGGGCATCCCGGTGATGAGGCGCGCGACTTCGTCGTAACGGATCAATTTCTCCGGAGCGCGGGCGCGGAGGGCGCGAACGTTGACCTGCATGGCATGGGGCAGGACGGCGGCGCAGGCGGCGCCGTGGGGGATGGGGAACATGCCGCCGAGGGGGGCGGCGAAGCCGTGTACGGCGCCGAGGGCCGCGTTAGCCAGTGCCATACCGCCCAGAAGGCTGGACCATGCCATATCGGAGCGGGCCTCGCGGTCGCCGCCGTTTTTCCAGACACGCGGCAGAGCGGCAGCGGCGCGCCGCATGCCTTCGACGCAAAACTGATCGGTCATGGGATTGGCGCGCAGGGAGACGTAGGGCTCGATCAATTGGGTGAGGGCATCGAGGCCGGTGGAGGCGGTGATGGCGGGTGGAAGGCCGTAGGTGAGTTCGGGATCCACGACGGCGAGGCGCGGCAGCATCGACGCATTCCGCAGGCTAGCTTTGACGCGATGCGCCGGGCTGGCGAGGACGGCGTTACGAGTGACCTCGCTGCCGGTACCGGCGGTGGTGGGGATGGCAATGCAGGGGGCGGCGGGGACGGTGAGCGGACGGCCATGACCGATGACTTCGAGGTAGTCCAGGGGGTCGCCGGGGTTGGTGAGGAGGGCGGCGATCGCCTTGGCGGCATCGAGCGCGCTGCCGCCACCGAAGGCGATGACGAAATCGCAATCGCGAGGGGCGGAGCGGACCAGGTCAAGTGTGGGCTCGCCAGGGACGGAGAAGATGACCGGAGATACGCTGGCGGCTTCGAGTGCCTGGCGGAGGGGTTGGGCGCGATCGGGCGAGGCTCCGGTGACGAGAAGGGGGCGGCGGCCGAAGGACGCGGCGGCGGCGGGGACCTGGCGCAGGGATCCCTCACCGAAGAGGATGCGGGCGGCGGTGGCGAATTCAAATGACGGCATGGCGGGTCGGGCGAGCGCTTGGGTTGGATTGGGTTCGCCGGGTTCGTTCCCGGGATCGATTATTGTTTAGAATCATTAACTTGCTGGGTTCGTTCAGTGAAACGGCGGTACATGCGATATTTGCCGGCCGCACGCAAGCGAACCTCCGTTTACAGAATACAACGGCAGGGCGGCGGGCCGGATGACAACTCTTTTGTTTTCAATGGAAAATGCGGGATATTTCCTGTGATCGGTCAAGCGATTGTACCCGACAGCTCTGTCGCAGCGGTACAATCTAGCCTTCAACGAGCGGCCAGACCGCAATTGTTAGGAGGTTTCACATGCCTGAAGATCATCGCGCGGGGTCGAACCCACTCTTCTCCCGGCGTCAAATACTGGGAACGTCCGGTAAGGCGGCCTTGGCCGGCATGGCTGCCGGTAGGGTTTCGAATGCTGAGGAAAAGCGGCCTCGTATCGCTTGTGTGGTCACTTATTGGGCTGCTCCGGGATCACACGCGGACTGGATCATCACCAAGCTGTTGGACGGTTATTGGTGGAAGGGCGCCCATACTCCTTCGCGGGTGGATGTTGTGGCCGTTTACATCCATCAGCTTCAGGAAAGCGGATTGGGCCAAAAAGTCTGCAAGGCGAAAGGCATTCCGATCTTCAACACCGTACGGGAAGCCATCACGCTCGGGGGGAAGGAACTCGCGGTGGATGGCGTTGTCCTGGTGGGAGAACACGGCCATTACCATACCAATCTCAAAGGGCAGACATACTTTCCGCGCTGGTGGCTCTACCAGCAGATTATCCGTGTCTTCGAGCAGAGCAAGCGCTCCGTGCCGGTGTTTAACGACAAGCACCTCTCCACCAGTTGGGACGAAGCCAGGTGGATGTTCGACAAATCTCGTGAGCTGAATTTTCCCTTGTACGGCGGCTCCTCGATTCCGTTCTACTACCGCAAACCCGAGATGGAACTCGATATCGACACGCCGATAAAAGCATCGGTGGTGGCGGGAGAGGCTGTAGATGAGGGAAGCCTTTTCCATTGCGTCGATGTGCTCCAGTGTTTTGCGGAGCGCCGCAAGGGCGGTGAGAGCGGAATCGAGGCGGTACAGTGCATTCGAGGGCCTGAAACATGGAAGTGGACCGAGCGAAATCCCTGGGCGGGCAATCTGCTGGATGCGGTGCGGACGAGCTTTAACCTGAAGCCGGATGAATTTCGGGAAAGTGTCCGCGAGCCAAGCGTCTGTATCGTGGACTATCGTGACGGGACGAAAGGCGCGGTCTATTCGGTCCGGGGTGTGGGGTGGACGTACGCCGGCAACATCGATGGGCGTAAGGACCCGGCGATCATCTCGATGCTTGGCTGGCCCGGACCCTACTCCCAGTACCACGCCGCGAACGGCTTCGAGCACTGGCTGATCGAGATGATGCTGACCAGAAAGGAACCGTATAACGCAGAGCGACTACTGCTTTCGACAGGGATTGTGTCGAACAACATGGATTCCAACTGGGAGAACGGCCGTTACTCCGCCATGGGACGGCGCATCGAGACACCATTCATGAACATGACCTACCGCTCCACACGGGGACCGCTCTTTGAGACGGGGCCGCGGCCGCCGGTGGTCCCCTACATACGGGGTTTTGAAAAATAGGTTCTGCGCGAGAATGTGGCTGCCGGAAGCCGCATCACTTGCCCTCTGAACTTTTCCCCTGTTCCGCGAATGCCTGTGCGATTCTCTCGCATATGGAGGGTGTGCCCGCGAACGAGACATTCGACATGACTGCCACCGCCAGCCCGCGTTCCGGGAACGTGAGCAGGGACGCCACGTCTTCCACCCAAAAATGGCCATTGTGACCAGCCGCCCGAACCTGCTGACCCGCCAGCGTTACGGTCTTGAGCTCCCAGCCCAGCCCGTAGCTCGTCTGCTCGCCCGAAGCCAATACCTGGGGCGTTTGCAACATCTGAACCGTCTGGGGACGCAGCAGTTTGCCACGGTTGATCGCCATCCCGAAACGCACCAGGTCTGACGGTGTAGACAGGAAGCCGTTGGATCCTGCGTGGCAGGAATAATCGAATTTGGGCAATGGAGTCAGGCCATAGGTAGGATTCGCCGCGAATCTGGGATTGTACGAGGTCGCCGCGTTGGGCGGTGGGTCCGTCACCAATTCCTTGAAGGTGTCGGGCATGCCGAGCGGACGAAGGATTCTCTCATTGAGAAACGTGACAAATGGCTTGCCTGCGGCGGCCTCTACGACGGCGCTCAGAAGCACCCAGCCAAACGTCGAATCGCAGTATTGGGTTCCGGGCTGGAACAGCAGCGGTTCTTTTGCAAAGAGCGCCACTGCATCCGCCGGGCGCTGGCAATGGCTGGAAGTGAGGACGCCATCGTCGGGGTCTTCCGTCTTGAAGCCCGCCACTTGTCCCATTACCTGGCGGATGGTCACAGGCCACTGCTTGTCCGGAAAATCCGGAACATATTTCTGAATCTGGTCATCCAACTTCAAGCGGCCTTCGTCCAACAGCAGGCCAATTGCAGCCGAGGTGAACAGGATGGAAGCGGTGCCGGTTCGAAACCGGTGACCGGGCGTGACGGGCGAGCCGTTGCCGATATCCGCAAACCCAAACCCCTCCCTCCACACGATCTCGCCATCGATACCGACCGCGATCGAGAGCCCCGCCAGGTTGTTGTCAGAGATGCTGGTGCGCACGATCTGGCGGGCCTGCTCGGCGGCTCCGGCCCAGTTTGCCGGCGGCGGGGATTCCATCACGGATCGAATCTTCTGCGAATCGGGGTGGACTTTCGCCGCTGTGACCTTCATGTACACGAACAGTCCGGGAATCCCTACTCCAAGCAGTCCCACACCTAAGAGGATCAGCGAAACCCAGGTAGGAATCCGGCTCTTCGACATATTCGCTCGCGCGTGTCCTTTTTCAGTTCTGAGACGTTTTAGTTCTCAGACGGCCTCGACACCTTGTCGATCACCAATACATCAACGGGAGCCTTTGTGGCATTTAGCTTCAAGCCGAGTTGTTCTTGCAATGCGGTGAACAGATCCGGTAAGGCGTCCGCGCCCCTGGAGACCGCGGCGGCGCGCTGGCCTGCCGTCGCGCGAGGAAACTGAAATTCGTCGGGCCTCCAGTTGAGGGTGAAATCGTAGCGGTCCGTAAGACCGGTTTGATCGATGACAGGGCGGTCGAGCACGCGAAGCTGCAATTGAAGCGCGAAGTTCGCCATGGTGGCACCACTGAAAGTCACTCTTCCCAGACCTTGCGAGCCGGTCCTCATACCATTGGTAGTATTCTTCACCATCTTAATGCCGGCCGGCCCATTCTTGCCGATGCTGATCGCATATACAGATAGGGCGCGCTGCTCCGTATGGAAGGAAAGGCCGAACCGGCTCTGCAGCAGATTCTTCAGCATGGTCCGGAGTTGGGCATCGCTCGGCTCGCCTCCCTGAGGCAGGCGGGCGGCAATGTCATACTTTTCGATTTCAGCCCAACGCGGCAGTCCCGAGAGCTGGCTCAAGTGGATTTCGAATGCGAAAGTGATGATGTCCGCGAGGCTGGTGTTCCGGCCGAGCAATTCGGTGGCGGTTACGTTGAAGCCCCCGTTGCCCGGCTGGCCTTCGGGGGAGGGCTTGATGGAGGCGACTTCGAATTCTATTTTCGTACCGTCGGGCAGTGGCGCACGTGCGGCAGGAGGCGGCGGAAGTTCCCAGGCAGTCTCGGATGTGGCTCGCTTTAGTGGCAGCGGCAGAGGATTCGTCCCCTGGGTCAGAGCGCCGGTGATCGAGTTTCCACCGGCTTCGATCTTGCCCTCGTAGGTCATGCCGTTCCCCGGGATAACGATCTTCACGGCGTTCCCCTGGATCGTGATGGCTCCGAGGGTGAACTGGCGCCCGTTCGCGAGGTTGTAGAGGGTTCCTTGATGGGTGTCCTGGTTCTTTTGGATTTTGAAGACCAGGCGGATTCCGTCATTCCGATTGGGGGGTATGAGGGTTCCCTGCCAGGTACCTTGGAGAGTCTGGGCTAGAAGCGCGCCGGGCAACGCGGCAAGCAATAAGAGCGAATTCATCATGAAATTCCTGAGGGCATGATAGTACTTTATTAAAGAAAGTACTCTACGTCAATACTATCTTTGGCTCGGGAGCAGCGCGTCCTGGATCTTCCGTCCCTCTCCGCGGCCTCTCGAAGCGCCGCTCACCGCGCAATTGAGGCTGTCCAAAGCAGAGGCCGACGCCACTTGCGAACACCAGCGTAATCGAGCCGGCGAAGCTGTACTGCCAGGATTGAACCTCGGGGGGCATCTGCTTCGAGACTCAATTTCAGATACCTTATGTGTTGAGAGAATGAACCGTCTCCAGACGCGATTCAGTTTTGGTGGCGAAAAGGAGAGTAAATGTCTAAAGACGAAAACGCAATTGGGCGACGTACGCTTCTTGGCACGGGCGCGGCAGTCGCGGGGCTTGGCCTCTTGGCTGACCTCGAAGCGTATCCCCAGAATGTCAACCGGAGTTCAATTCCGTCAGACTTGAAAATCACGGACATGCGTATCGCCGTTCTGAGAGGGCCGGGAGGCCAGGGGGGCGGCGGACGCGGCGGCGCCAGGGCATCGCTGCCTCCCGCGACTCCCGGTGCGGGAGCGGCATCGGGCGGCACGATCGTCGTCCGAATCGATACCAATCAGGGAATTTCGGGTTACGGCCAGACGATTGGCGACGGCCCCCAGCCGAATTACGTGCTGACGCATAAGGCCCGAGTGCTCGGCGAAAATCCCTGCAACGTTGACAAGATCTTCCGCAAGATTAAGATCCATGGCGCGTATAACCGCCGGGGGAGCGGCGTCAACGCGATTGAGAACGCGTTGTGGGATCTGGCGGGCAAAGCTTATGGCGTGCCGATCTATCAAATGCTTGGCGGGAAATTTCGCGACAAGGTCCGGATGTACACCGAGGGCGACCCGCGCTCGAACTCCATCGCAGACATCGCCGCCGATTACAAGGAGAGAGTCGCCGCGGGATTTACGATGCTCAAGTATGATCTGGGCGTAGCTCGCGTTCTTCAAGGCAAGCGGGGCACGATGTCCGCGCCTGCAGGCTATAACGGGGAACCGGGGGAGAACCCTGAGAACTATTATCAGGGATTGGAGATCAGCGTCAAGGGAGCTGAACTGGTAGCCGACCATGTCGCTGCGATTAAGGAGGCCATGGGCGACGCCGCCGACATTCCTATGGCGCACGACCATTTCGGGCACCTCACCGTGAAGAGTTGCATCAAGCTGGCCAAGGCGCTGGAAAGGGTCACCCCCTCTATGTTGGAAGACATGGTCCCGTGGTTCCGGGTAGAGGAGTGGAAGCTCATCAACGATTCGATCGATGTGCCCACTTTGACCGGCGAAGACGCCTACCTGGTGGAATCGCTCGAGCCGCTTTGCCAGGCGCGTGCAGTCGATTATATCCATCCGGATCACCTCGTGATCGGCGGCTGTCTCGAATTGAAGAAGACCTCCGACATGGCGGCCAAACATTCGGTGGGGATGATGGTCCACAGCAACGCTACCCCGATCGGTTACGCAGCCGGCGTGCACGCGATAGCCGCTTGCCAGAACTTCCTCGCCATGGAATGGCACCAGCCGCAGCCAGCCTGGCACAAAGACATAACCGACAAAGGGGACCTGGTGGTTAAAGGTTTCATCCCGGTTCCGACGGGGCCAGGCCTGGGCATCAAAATCAATGAAGACGCGATGCGCCCCCTCTGCAGGCAGGGTGAGTTCTTCACCGATCCTACGACGTATTGGGATTCGCAGGTCGGCGGAGACAAGGCGTATACGTAAACGGAGGGTGTCGAGGCGAGCCTTACCCATTCCGATTATGACTGAAGGTATATAGGCTTAATTAGTCTGTTGGGCGCCGCGGGCCGGAATACCGCACCATTCCCGATCGCCGGCGCCTTTGCGGCGCCATACCGTGTAACTAACTACGCACGAAAAACCGGAAACGCGGGCACCCCGAGAGTTCATAGCGCCATCAATCGTTGGCCTGGACCGCGATGGTGGCGGCGCCAGCAGACTTGCGGCACGGTTTCTGGGCGGATCGGCCTACCGGGGCTCAAATTTCGCCCAACCGATGAGGCACTCCTACGTCATAACCCATTCGGGCTGCGTTTCACAAAAACCCGTGCAATCATTGAAGCCATGCTCACTATACTGACGCCCTTGCTTGTGGCTTTCGCTCCGCAGTTGACCACGTTCGCCGGAGACTGGCAGCTCGTCTGGGATCAAATGGGCACGCAATACGTCCGCGTCACGGTCACGCAGGAGGGCTCAACCGCCAAAGTTGCGTGGGAGAACGAGAGCTTTGAATGTGCCTTCACCAGGAACGTGTGTGAAGGCACCGTAACCGAAAACGGCAACCCAAAAGCTGGAAAAGTTAAGATCACTGTTAACGGCGCCGAGATTAAGGGCGAGGGCTCGGACCTCGAAGGCGCGTTCACGTTCATCGGAACGCGTCCGCCCGCGCCGCCCCCCGGCGGACCACGAACGCTGAAGTTCGCGCCTACTGTCTTCCACAATTATTTCGCGTGGAACACCGCGCCTGCGCTACGCATATTTCCGGGCGATACGGTGGAGACAAAGAGCGTGGACGCCGGCGGCGTGGATGAAAACGGCGTTCGGCGCGCACCTGGCGGCAATCCCTTGACGGGACCGTTCTATGTGGAAGGTGCATGGCCGGGCGATACGCTGGTGGTGCATTTGAGGCGGGTTCGTCTGAATCGCAATACCGCGGGCAGCGGAACAGGGATTGTCGGAAGTGCACTGGCGCCGGGCTATCTCCGTAATCTGAAAATGGAAGAACGTTTTTCCGGCGCGTGGACGCTCGATCGCGAGCGTGGCGTGGCGCGCCCCGCCAATCCCTCTGAGCACATGAAGGACTATACCGTGCCGCTTAAGCCCATGCTCGGATGTATCGGCGTCGCGCCGCCGCAGCAGCAATCCTTCCGTTCGGGATACTTGGGACCGTGGGGCGGCAATATGGATTATCGCGAGTTCGGCGAGGGCGTCACGCTTTATTTCGGTGTGAATCACCCCGGCGCGCTGCTGTTCCTCGGCGACGGGCACGCGGCGCAGGGCGCGGGCGAGTTGACCGGCGATGCCCTCGAGACGTCAATGGAATTTACTTTTTCCGTGGACTTGATCAAAGGGCGCGCCCCGAATATGCCACGGGCGGAAAACGCCGAATATCGCATGGCCTCGGGAATCGCCAACTCTCTGCCGGAAGCGTTGCAGCAGGCCACCACGAATCTTTCGCAGTGGCTGGCAGCCGATTACGAGTTGACGCCGAACGAAATCGCGCTGGTACTGGGCACAGCGATTCACTACGACGTCGCCGAAGTTGTCGATCCTCTTGTGCATGTGGTGGCGCGCATCGACAAAAAGGCGCTCGCCACATTGGGGCGGAACTAAAACCCATCAACGTGTCCGCAGTCAAAGTGGAAGGAGCTACTTTTCGGTGGCCTGATTCGGCAGCCGGGCACGCGCACGTATTTTGTGCTGGATCTGTTCTTCGGACAGGATGGGGGCGAAGTCTTCCATCTCGAAGACCTGGCGGATCTCGACTTCGGAGTCGCCGGAGCGGGGGCTGCGCTTGACCCACTCGATGGCCTCTTCCAGGGACTTGACCTGAAAGATCCAGAAGCCGGCGATGAGTTCCTTGGTTTCGGTGAAGGGGCCGTCGATGACGGTGCACGATTTGCCGGAGAACCGGACGCGTGCGCCTTTCGAGCTGGGATGGAGGCCATCCATGGCGAGCACGATGCCGGCCTTGATGAGTTCCTCGTTGTACTTGCCCATGTCGGCCATGAACTGTGGATCCGGATGTGCGCCTGCTTCGGATTCTTTCGTTGCTTTGATGATGACCATGAATCGCATTTTCTTTCTCCTTTTCTGATTTGGCGGCGAGGGGCTGGCCGGGCTATTTTGCGGGCTGTTCGTAGAGCTGGCGGATTTCGGTCTCGCCGTCGCCAGCAACTTTCAGGAAGCGCTTGGTGAATTCGATGGCCTCTTCTTTGGATTTGGCCTGGATGAGGGCGAAGCCGCCGACGATCTCTTTGGTCTCGGTGAAGGGGCCGTCGGTGACGGTGTAGCTGCCGCCGGTGGAACGGACGCGCGCGCCGAGGGCAGAGGGGAGGCAGCCTTCGGTGGAGAGCAGGAAGCCCTCTTTAAAGGACTGCTCGATGAATTTGCCCATGGTTTCCATCATCTCCGGGGTGGGTGGGGCGCCCTCGGCTTTGGCGGGCTTATAGATGCATAGAAATCGCATTGCTTCTCCTTTTGATTGTAAGAGCGTTTTTGCTCGCTCTATTGATAGGTCGAAGGAGGTGTGGGGAAATCGACAGGGTGTGACGATTATTTTTTGCCTGTGATCCGGCACTGCATGACCGGCAGACGGCTTTTAGGGCGCGAGGGTCCAGAGTTCTTCGATGTTGTGATCGTGAATGTTCGGGACCTGGTCGGCCGCGTTTGTCAGGCCGGCAACTTCGGCGAAGAGTTGCGCTCGCGGCAGAGCCTCTTTCGCCTGTTGCAGAGTCTTCCCGGCCGACTTTGCGCGACGCACCTCTTTCCAGAGTTTTCCGAGATAGGCGACTTGCGGCGCGCACTGAGCCTTGCTCATCACCGTCCACCCATGACAGGAAATAAACTGCGTCTTCGCGCCGGCCTGCGCCATGACCTCATTGAGCACCGCGATCCAGTGGTCCACGATGGCCGCCGTGAGCGGCTGGTTCGCGTACGGGTACCTGACAACGGGTAACTGGCCGGCGTAGAGGATTGCACCCAGACGGACCACGCCCTCCTCGGGGATGCTGATGATGGTATCCGCGGCGGAGTGCCAATGGCCGAAGGAGAAGAGGTTCACGGAAACGTCGCCCAGATTCAGGCTCAGCCGTTGATCGAAGGTAATCGCCGGGGGCACGAGGTCGACGCCGGCGGAGTAGTCCGCCTGCACTACCTTCCAGAACTCCTCACTCCGGGACACCCGCGGGTCGTGCGCCAACTGGGGATCCTTGGGCAATTCCTGCCGCGCTCTAGCAAGACTCTCCCCTGGAATCGCCAGCCTCGGGGCGATGCTTGCGGGTTCGGACTTCATCCTGACGATTGAAGCGCTCAACAAATCGCTCCCGACAATCGGAATATCGGAGTACGCGCTATTGCCGAACACGTGATCGCTGTGCTCGTGAGAGTTGATCAAGAAAGCAAAGTCGCTTCGCTGGAACTCCGCCTGGATGGACGCGCGAACGGCCTGGGCGACAGTCTTCGAGAACCCGGAGTCGATAACGACAATTCCCTTTTGGGTCGCAAGCGCCAGGTAGGAGTTGTTCCAGGGGCCGACCGTGAACACGGCGGCACGCGGGCTGATGCGGTGCACCGTGATGCCGAGGTCGGGGCTCGCGTGAGGTCCAGCCTGGGCAGAGGCTCCCGCGATGATCCACAGGCCGACCGTTAACATTGACGCGATGCGGCGGTTGAGCATAGGTTCTTACCTTCAACTGATCTTAGATCCAGGTGCCCTCCAGCACCGGGCATTTCCGGAATCGACGACGTCAGGCGGTCCGGATCTTCCTGGCCTTCTCGTCCCACACGGCGGCGTTCCGCGAGAAGTAGGAAGCGTTTGCCATATGGCACGCTATGGCAGCGTTATTGCCGAAGACCGCATCCTCGGTGACTATTTTTGGATTCCGGGTGCGCACGGCCTCGAAGAAGATCCCCAGATGATCCAGCCCTGCTCCGCGTTCGGGATTTCGGTAGACTACGGGTTCCGGTTTCGTCTTCGGTAGTTCGGCATCGTGATCGAGATGCCACTGCTTTTCGTAAGCCTCGCGCATGGCTTTCGGGTAGCCCTGCTGATACCAGCCGGGGTCATGATCCTTCCCGTCCTGTGGAGTTATGGTGATATCGCCTCCGGCGATTTCCAGCAGGCCGCGCGTTCCATAATACTTCGCGCTCTCACGACTTTCGCAGGTCAGCATGAGCTTGACGATCACCTGGAGTCCGGGGTAGTCGTAAATGACGTGGTGAACGTCGGGGTACTCACGGCCATGATCCTTGAAGGTGTAAAGGCCTCCGGTGGAGTGCGCCCGCAGCGGGGGCCCCGTGATTCCGGCGGAATGAATCAGAGCGGTCAGCAGGTGAACCATGAGGTCGCCCGCGACGCCGGTTCCGTAGGCGCGATATGCGCGCCAGCGCGCAAAGCGGATCGGGTCGAAGGGAATTTTGGGGGCATTCCCGAGCCAGGTATTCCAATCCAGATTATCCGGCGACAGGCCGGGGGAGGCATCCAACTGTCCCAGGCGCCGTTGGGAGAGTTCCGGCCGGTGGAGACCTCAATCGTACGAACGTCGCCGATGGCCCCCGACGCAATGAGTTCCCTAGCCTTGATGGACGTCCAAGTGTCGGCGGCCCCACTGCCAATTTCCACGATGCGTTTATTCTTTTCCGCGGCGGCAATCATTGTGAAGCCCTCGGAGACCTGGTGGGTCATTGGCTTCTCGGAATAGATGTCCTTGCCGGCGTTGCAGGCGTCGACCACGATTTTGCCGTGCCAATGGTCGGGCGTCGCGTTAATGATGATATCGATGCTCTTGTCGTCGAGCAGTTCCTGGTAATGGCGTGTGCACTTGATGGGCTTGCCGACAATCTCCCGGGCGAGCGTGTGCCGGCCATCCCACAGATCGCAGGCGGCGACACACTCGATGCCCGGGTGGGCAACAGCCCGGCGCAGCACCCCGGCGCCCTGCTCACCAACGCCGATCATGCCCATCCGCAGGCGGTCACTGGCGGCTACCGGGGTGTTCTGGGCGCGGCCGGCGAGGGGATCGAGGAAAATGGTTTTGGCGGCAAGCGAGGCTCCCGCCGACTTGCTCGCTCTCGTCACAAAATCCCGGCGCGAAAAACGATTGTGGACCATAGACTGGCACCTCCAGAGATTCACCGGAACGGCCTCCGGCCCGAACGTCCAGTGTAGGCGCTGGCTTAGTCGAGTACAACGGCCCTCGGGGGCGCGAGCGGCGGGATGCGCGGGCATCGCTGTGGGTGACGTATTGCGAGGCTATTTGGGTGTGAGCTTCAGCAATTTGCTGGTGAGCGGCGTATTGGGCTGTATCCCGGGGTTACCGCTATCGGTCAAAACATAGACGGCGCCATCGGGCCCGACGCGAACGTCCCGAATACGCGCGTGCAGGTCCGTCAGTAACGGTTCTTCGGAGACCACCTTGTCGTTCCTGATCGTGAGACGGTCCAAAATCATGCTACGGAGACCGCCGACGAAGACACTACCACGCCACTGCGGAAACAGGGTGCCGGTATAAAAAGCAAGTCCGGAGGGCGCGATCACCGGATCCCAGTAATACACCGGCTCCTCCAATCCTTCCTTATGGGTGATGCCATCGCCGATCGCGGTGCCGGGGTAATCGATACCACGGACGACTATTGGCCATCCGTAATTCCTGCCCTTCTCGACGATGTTCAACTCATCTCCGCCGCGAGGGCCGTGTTCGTTCTCCCACAGGCGTCCGGTTGCCGGATCAAATGCCAGGCCTTCCTGGCTGCGCATGCCATAGGCCCAGATCTCCGGCAGGACGTGCGGTTTGCCGAGGAAGGGATTGTCAGGCGCAGGCGCGCCATCGGACGTGATGTGAATGACCTTGCCGAGATGATTGTCCAATCGCTGTGCGACGTCCCAGGGCGGTGAGTCCGACCGGTCGCCGACCGTCATGAACAGCGTGCCATCGGGCGCGATTGCGATGCGGCCGCCGGTCTTGCCGCCAAGCCTCTTGGACGGGATCGGCGGCAGGGCTCGAAAGATGACCGTCGCGTCGATCAGGGCACACCTGGCTTCATCCAGGCGGGCGCGGGCGAGGTAGGTATTGCTATTCGTGCCCTCGATATAGTCGAAAAAACTGAGGAAGATCCGGTGGTTGGTTTCAAAATGCGGATCCAGCACCACGTCGAGAAGGCCGATGTCCATGGCACCCGGCGACGCCAGGGCGGCCACCCCGGCTACGGGGTCGGAGACTTTGCCGTTGGTGTCCAGAATGCGTAGTTTGCCGGGCAGCCGTTCTGTGAAGAGGATCTTTCCGTTGGGCAGAAAGGCGAGGCTCCACGGCGCAGGCATTTTGTCGACCAGCGTGGTGACGCGATAAGGCGCTGACGCGTGATAGGGTGCGCGGGTTTGCTCCGGAAACGCGGGCCGGTTGTCGCTCTTTTCCGTCGGACGCCGGTCGATTGGCTGACCTTCCACCATGACCGGCGCCAGCTCCACATCCGGAGTAACAGAATGCGAAGGAGTAACGACAGGCAACGCGCCTGGCCGCTGGAACCGGAGCTGCCTGAGTATCTCGTTTTGCGTGCCGAGCTCCGCCGCGCCCACAGGAATCTTATTGGCGCCGAGGATATACGCGACGAGATCCGCGGTCTTTGGCCGGCTCAGGCTCGCCGGCCGATCAGCCGGCATCGATACCCGAATGGTTTCGAAGAATTCACCGACCGAACGATTACCCCATTTCGCCATAAACCGATCGCCGACCAGCGCGGGCGTCTCATCGCTACCGTTCAATTCCGCGCCATGGCAGTTGGCGCATTGGTCGGCGTATATGGTCTTACCGCGGTTCGCCTGCTGCTGTGTGTAGACACCGTCCCACACCGATCGCGAGGTTTGCGCGACAGCAGGGAAAGCGACCGCGAGAGCGGTTAGGATTGCGGCCAGCGTGCGGTTGGGATTCATGATTGCGCCTCACATTTCTGTGTTCGACGTGAGTATATCGCACGGGTTGAATTCGGACGGCTGGGGGAATGGCTTCAAAAACTTTTCAGGATCATGCTACTTTTTCCCGTTGATTCCTGCATGTACGGGTAGAGCGGCAGGCAGCCGCTCAAGAGAAGAGGAGATTCAACGATGAAGACCAATGTGAAGGCGGGCGTCTATTGGGGCCTGCGTGGGGCAGTCAGTGTGTTGATTGGAGCAGGGCTGGTGCTCGTCCCGGCTGTTTCCGTCGCTGGGATACCAGGGCCAACCACGGTTGCCAAACTCGCGACAGGCAACCCGAATCCGACGGTATCACCGATTCAATCCAAGCCACACGGCAAGACGTACTCGGAGTGGAGCGTGCTGTGGTGGCAGTACTTTCTTCCTTTGACGTCCGCGGAATTCGGCGAGTGCAAGATCGGCCAATCCGGCAAGGTGGCCTTCCTGATTACCGGTCCAGCGACGTGTACGGGCAGGGTGGATCCGGGTACGGCTCTGTTTTTCCCGGTGGCGAATGTGGAGTGCTCGAGCCTGGAGGCGGATCCATTCCACGGCGACACTCCGGCGGAGCGCGCCAGTTGCGCCGCATCCTTCATCGGCGGTGTGGGGACATTGAACGTGACTCTCGACGATCACACGCTTCAGGACCTGACCGACTATCACGTGCTGTCGCCGGACTTTTCATTTACGGTGGGACCGGACAATGTTTTCGGCATCCCGTGCGCCAGCGAGTGCTCGGGTAAATCGTCGGGCGATGGCTACTATGTGATGCTCACGCCGCTGACTCCGGGCCAGCATACGATTCACATTTCGGCACGCGGTTTCGGGATCGATACGACGTTCAACCTTATGGTTGGGCACTAATGGCTCGCCGGGCGGATGAAGGCAGGCAAGCTAAAGCATGCCCCACCAACGAAGAGGGTCTAAGCGACGATGCCGTTGACTACTTCTCCGTGGACGTCGGTCAGCCGGAAATCCCTGCCCGCATAGCGATAGGTCAGCCGTTTGTGATCGAGGCCGAGGAGATACAGGATGGTGGCGTGTAAGTCGTGGAAGTGAACTTTGTTTTCCACGGAGTAATAGCCGTAGTCGTCGGTCGCTCCCCACTGAAGCCCGGCTTCACGCCGCCGCCCGCAAGGAAGTAGGTGAAGGCTTCGGGATTGTGATCGCGGCCGTCGGAACCCTCCGCGGTGGGCGTGCGGCCGAACTCTCCTCCCCAGACGACGAGGGTATCTTTTAAAAGTCCGCGGGCCTTGAGGTCGGCGAGCAGGCCGGCGATGGGTTGATCGACCTCCCTGCGCGTTTTGCGCATGGTCGCGCAATAGGTCGGAGTGCTGATCCCACTTATACGTATGGCTCACCTGCACGAAGCGCACGCCCTTTTCCGACAGCCGGCGCGCCATCAGGCACTGACGGCCGAAGTCCTCCGTGACCGGCTTGTCCAACCCGTATAGCTTCTTCGTGGCTTCCGATTCGCCGGCTGACATCCTGCAGATCCGGCGCTTCCGCCTGCATACGGAAGGCAAGCTCGAACGACTCGATGCGGCCTTCGAGCGCCGCGTCATGACCGGTCCGCCGGAGCTCTTCGCGATTCAACTCCTGCGCGAAGTCCAGTTCCATACGCTGAATGTCTTTCGGTGTCTCGGTATTCGCAATGTAAGGCAGCCTGGCATCGCGCGCCTTAATGCCCACGGAGCCGATGGGCGTGCCGGCGTAAGGCGCCGGCAGAAATCCGGAGCTATAGTTATTCGCGCCGCCATGACTCTGTGTGGGGCAGATGGTCACATAGCCCGGCATGTTCTGATTCTCGCTGCCGAGGCCATAGGTCACCCACGATCCCCACGACGGCCGCACGAAGGTATCGCTACCCGTGTGGATCTCCAGCAGCGCGCCGCCGTGCCGCGAGTTGGAACCCCACATGGATTTGATGAAGCAGATGTCGTCCACCCGCTGCGCAATCTGCGGGAACAGGCTGCTTACCCACATGCCGCTTTGGCCGTATTGTTTGAACTCCCAGGGCGACTTCAACAGGTTGAAGGTTTGGCCGGACACGACCTTGGGGCGCGCGAAAGGCAGGGGCTTACCGTGATCGCGCTTCAGCAGCGGCTTGTAGTCGAAGGTGTCCACCTGCGAAGGGCCGCCGTGCATGAACAGAAAGATCACGCGTTTCGCGCGGGCCGGAAAGTGGGGCTCTTTGATGGCCAGCGGATTCGCGCCGGCAGCCGCGGCCGCCCGCAACTGCTGCTCGCCCAGGAGGCCTGCCAGCGCGACGGATCCAAAGCCCGCGCTACTGACGCGCAACAGTTCCCGCCGCGACAGCGTGCGATTGAGATAAGAGTTCCAGTGACGGTTCATACCTTCCTCTAATCCAAATAAATGAATTCGTTCGACGCCAGCAGCGCCTTGCAGAAGCTTTCCCACGCAAACAGGCGCCGGGCCGCCGGATCCTTTTCCTTATCCTCCATCGCCTTCTCCACCTGGGCGATGAAGGTCTGCGAGCGGTCCACTTCGCCCGCCGATGGCAACCTGGACAGCGCTCTTTCCCAGGCATCGCGGATACGGGCAGCGTCGTCGAAATCGCTGCGGTCCAGCAGCTTTTTCGCCATGTTCCGGGTACTCTTCAGCATGAGAGTGGAGTTCATCATGAACAGCGCCTGAGGCGCGATCACGGTGGAGTTGCGGTCGCCGTTGGGGGTGGCCGGATCGGGCAGATCGAACGCCTGGAACATCTCGTACAGCGAACTGCGCACCACGGGAAGATAGACGGCGCGGCGGGGATTGATCGTAATCGTTGGAGCCGCGCTTT
Source organism: uncultured Solibacteraceae bacterium (assembly GCA_963792055.1). Taxonomy (GTDB): domain Bacteria; phylum Acidobacteriota; class Terriglobia; order Bryobacterales; family Bryobacteraceae; genus Solibacter. Next base: position 520,624 of record CAWBUV010000018.1, read on the forward strand.
CGATGTGTTGGCGACATAGGCGCGGTCCTTGTAAGTGAGCAGCGTTCCGCCCGCGGTCAGATCGATTTCGCCGGTGACCGCTGTTACGGCATCACGGATCTCTTCGGCTTCGAGGCGCTGGCGGCTGGCTCGCCAGAGCAGGGTGTTCTCGGGGTCAATCTCCGCTGCCTTCTCGTCATAGTTCGAACTCATGCGATAGGTGCTGGAGAGCATGATCAGGCGGTGCATGTCCTTTATGGACCACTTCCTATCGACGAACGGCAACGGCCAGCCAGTCCAGCAGCGGCTGATTGGTGGGCAACTCGCCCAGCCTGCCGAAGTTATCGGTGGAAGGTACGATGCCGCGCCCGAAATGCCAGCGCCACAGGCGATTCGCCATCACGCGGCTGGTGAGCGGATGGCCGGGCGCAGTGAGCCATTCGGCCAACTGCAGGCGTCCGCTCTGTGTGCCGGGAACGGGCATCTGGTTCTCGCCGGCTACCACGCGCAGGAAACGGCGCGGCATTTCTTCGCCCAGCGTCCAGTGGCTGCCGCGGATGTTGATCTTTGCATTCGCGATCTTGTCGGCTTCCTGCACTCCCATGGCTTTCGGCAGATCCGGCGTGGTGTCTTCGAGAGCTTTCTTTTCTTTCTCCAGCTTTGCGATCTCATCCTGTGCGGACTGCGGATAATAATGCCTGGCATCGCCGGGTGCGCGGAAGGGTCCGGCTTTTGCATGAGATACTTCGCGGAAGGCTTCCAGGACGGGATCCGGCAGGCCTTCGTCCTGTTTGACGGCGTTGCGCTCCACTTTCTTTGTTTCGCCGTTCGACGCGGCGATTCGCCTGGCTTCCAGGTCGTCCCAGGCCTTCCCCGCTTCGTCAAAGAGTTGCTGGTAGCGGGCGGCGAGGTCTTCTCGCGAAGCGGGCTCATAACCGCGGAATCGCTCGATGGCAGCGGAAGTCCATCCGGCGAGCGCATCGCCTCGCAGAGTCTTCTTCTGGTCGTAGGCGAATAGCGGCAGCAGCACGGAATGCGGGGCGCCCTTCGCGCGGCGCATCTCTTCCACCCAGTGTTCCAGATAGCCTGGATTCACACTGTACTGGCGCGCCACCTGCTGAACGGATTTCGGCGCCTCGGCGCCCGTGAACGGGGCCAGCGTGAAGGCCTCGAAGTACGGATAGCGGTTCTTGTGCTCCAGGCGGATCACATTCCTGCCGGCCTTCAACTGGTAGACGCCGGCCACGGACCAGCCGCCCGCATCGGGCGATGCTTCGCGATTGGTCACCGCGGGCTGCCCGGCGCTTTCCAGGACGCCGTCGATCAGGATGTCGGCCGTCCCGGAGCCTGTCTCCTGTTCCAGTACGTCCAACTGATAGCGGCCGCCGGCGGGTACCGTCACGTCATACTCCGCGAAGTACGGTCCCTTGGATTTCTCCGGAGTGTTGGCGCTGGCCTTCTCGATTTTGCGGTTGATGTTACCGCGCTCGAAGCTCTCGCTGGTCCTTTGCAGGGTGATCCCGGCGCCGCTCGTGTGCACCGGACGAAGCTCGATCTTTTCGTAACGCAGCGCATCGAGAGAGGCCAGCAGGTAGCGGCCGATTTTCGAGCGGCCTTCCTTCGCGAGAATCTTGTTTTCCCGGTCGGACACCGTGCCGATCTCTTTGCCTTTCGCGGCGATGAGGTCCAGGTGCTGCGTCAGCTTGCGGCGTTCTTCCTCGGGGGCCAGCACAAACTCGTGCCAGGTGGCCACCACGTTGTAGTTCTCCATGGTTTTGGAGCTGAGAAAGATTCCGGCCATGGAGTAATAGTCGGCGGTGGGAATGGGGTCGAACTTGTGATCGTGGCAGCGGGCGCAGCCGAGTGTCAGGCCCATGAAGGCGCGCGAGGTGGTGTCGATCTGCTCGTCGACGATGTCCATCTGCATCTTGACGGGGTCGTCTTCGGCGAGCATTTTGGCGCCCAGCGAGAGGAAGCCGGTGGCGGTCCAGTGTTCGAACCGCGCAGCGTCGTCGGAAGCGGGAAGAAGGTCGCCGGCGAGTTGTTCTTTGACGAACTGATCGTAAGGCTTGTCTTTATTGAACGCGCCGATCACGTAATCGCGATAGCGCCATGCGTTCCGGTAGACCAGGTTCTCGTCGAGACCGTTGGAATCGGCATAACGCGCCACATCGAGCCAGTGGCGCGCCCAACGCTCTCCATAATGAGGCGACGCGAGCAGGCGGTCTACGACCTTTGCAAAGGCATCGGGACTGTTGTCGGCGAGGAACGCGTTCACTTCCTGAGGCGTCGGGGGGAGTCCGGTGAGATCGAATGTGGCACGGCGGATCAGGGTACGCTTATCGGCGGCCGGCGCCGGCTTCAGGCCTTTCTTTTCGAGCGCGCTCAGGATGAAAGCATCGATCGGGGACGTGACCCACGAGGTATTTTGCACGGGCGGGGCTTTCGCCGCGACCGGCGGCACGAAGGCCCAATATTTCGGCGCCGGCGCTATTGGCGCGGGTTTCGGTGGGAGCGCCCCAGGGAGCGCCCATCTCGATCCAGCGTCCGATGAGCGCGATATCGCTGTCTTTCAGCTTGCCGGAGGGCGGCATTTTCAGGCTGCCCGACTGCATCACTGCCGTCATCAAAAGGCTCTCGGAGGGTTTGCCGGGCACCAGGGCGGGGCCGCGTGCGCCGCCTTTGATCAGGTTCTCGCGACTGTCAATCCGCAGCCCGCTCATCGCGGCGGACGTGGAATGGCAGGCATTGCACTGGCGCGCGAAGAGGGGGCGTATGTTGGTTTCGAAGAATGCGGGTCCGTCTTCCTGGGCATTGGCAATGGCCGGCATCGCAACCACGCAGGCGAGGGTGAATGCTGCCGAGGAGCGGGTGTGCCACATGAGATTAGGTAGATTCTATCACTAGCGTTAACGCTTACGTTTGGGAATTCGCGGGGCCCTGAGTACAGGTCGAAGCCGGGGATGCAAGGATTGCCTGGAAGTGAAATTGCAGGTCACTGATCGCTCCGGGGCTTCACATGCCGACGTCGCTCACCAACCGCGAGACCGAGGGTGCAGATCCACACCAAAGCCGTTGGCGGAATCTGGTTCAACAACTCCATTCGTTCCGGTGGGGTATTTTGCAGATGCTGCTGAGCGAGAGTTTTGGCGTCTGGCAACGTCACAACGGATCCCGGCTGGCGGCTAGTCTGTCTTTTTACACGCTCCTATCGCTGACGCCGCTGCTGCTGATTGTGGTGTCTGTCGCCGGGATTGCGTTTGGCCGCCAGGCCGTTCAGTCGCAGCTCCTGTGGCAAATTCAGGATCTGGTGGGCACGCAGGGTGCAGACGCGGTCCGGCCGTTGTTAGAAGGGATGCGTGACCGGGCGCAGGGCGTCTTGGCCACCGCCCTCGGGTTGCTCACGTTCCTGTTCGGGGCATCGGGAGTGTTCGTAGAACTTCGGGATGCGCTCAATACAATCTGGGAGGTGCCTGAGCGAAACCGCCCGACGCTGCAAATGATCGCGTATCTGATGCGGGCGCGTTTGATGACATTCGGACTGGTATTGTCGATTGGCTTTCTGTTGATCGTATCGCTGGCATTGAATGCCTGGATTGCGGGACTGGGCACGTTCTCGGCGCAATATCTGAAGGGCTTTGAAGGACTTTTGCAATTGTTGAATTCGCTAATTTCGTTTCTGGTAATTACGGGACTGTTTTCCGCGATCTACAAGATTTTGCCCGAGGTGCACATTGAATGGAAGGACGTGATGCTTGGGTCTATCGTGACGTCCTTACTGTTCACTCTGGGCAAGTTTCTAATCGGTCTCTATTTGGGAAAGGCGACCTTCGCCTCCACTTACGGAGCAGCGGCTTCCGTAGTCATCCTGATCGTCTGGGTGTATTACTCGGCGCAAATCTTCTTTTTTGGCGCGGCGTTCACAAAAGTGTTCGCAAATCACTATGCGACGCCCGACCCCAACATCGTGAGCTGATTTTCGCCGCAAACGGCAAGTTCTGCATCCCCGCCGGCGAAGCTGGCTTTCTGTATGAGGAGAGCCTTTTGTTTTCAACGAGCACCGGCACTGGTGAGCCACCGCGGTCTTGCGGTACGCAAATTGCAGTACGCATGTCGACATTTGGAGGGCATATGAAAGACAGTACGAAGGACAAGGTCGAAGGCGCGGCTCACGAACTCAAAGGTAAGGTGAAAGAGAAACTGGGCAAGGCGAAAAACGATTCCGATCTCGCGGCGGAAGGAACCGACGAGAGGCTGGGTGGAAAGATTCAGAAGAAAATCGGCGACATCGAAAAGGTCTTCGAAAAGTAAGTGACGCGCTCCGACTTATTCCAAACGAGGTAAACAACGATGCTGATACTACTCATTCTTCTCATTTTGCTGCTCGGTGGCGGCGGCGGCTATTATGGCCACACCCGCTGGGGATATGGCGGAGGCGCCGGCGTAGGACTCGGCACTGTGCTCGTCATTCTCCTGATCGTGTATCTGTTGGGCGGCTTTCCAGCCGGAAGACTGTAAGACACATTTCACTTCCTACTTACCCGCGGCTTCCGGATTTCAAACGGAAGCCGCTTTTTTTGGGCTTGTGATTGCTCAAAATTACCTGTGTTGGAGAGTTCAGGGGGAGCGATAGAGGATGGCGAACACCGGTGAACGGCCCGCCCCGGTTGAGGACGAAAAATCACCCTTTGACCGGCGCATCTTTCGTGCGTTACTCGACATCGCCAGAGAGTACAAGCGGCAATTCATCGTCGTCAGCTTATTTTCCTTTCTCTACACGGGGCTGGATCTTCTGCAGCCGCTGGTGTATCGGGTCGCGATCAATGCCGTAGCAGGGATGTTCGTGAACCCGGGGCCGGGAGCGGGCTCGCGGCTGGCAGGAGTGGCGGCCCAAACTCCGCAACAAACGCTTCGCACACTGCTGGTTTCGGTTGTCCTGCTGTTCTTAATCGCGGTGACCTCCTACTACTTCTACCAGCGCGCCACGTATTATGGGGCTCGCGTAGCCAGTTACATGGAGTCGAAGCTGATTGTGCAGACCTTCGGCCATGTGCTGCGGCTGCCACTCAGTTTCTTTAACCACCAGGCCAGCGCCGGCCTGGCGCGTCGCATCGATCAATGCGACCAGGTGGCTCCGGTGGTGCACGCGGTCTCGCAGCAGATCGCTCCGGAAGCAGTTCGCCTGGTGGCAATCTGCGCCATAATGCTGACGCAGAACTGGGAGATGTCGCTTCTGGCGGTATGCCTGCTGCCGCCGTATATCTGGCTGGCGCGGCGGGCCGCGCTTCGCCTGCAGTCGAACCTCGACCCGTACTACCAGATGTGGGAAAACATTTCCGCGCAGATTGCAGACGCCATCGGCGCGGTGAAAACGGTGAAGCTTTCGGGCGCCGAAGCTCGCGAAGAAGAGAAGCTGCGCAAACAATCGATCGGCGCGTACGAAGTCTACTTACGCCGGCTCAAGACATCCCAGAAATACTACCTGTCGCAGATCGCGCTCAGCAATTTGAGTAAGTCCCTGATACTGGGATACGGCGGCTGGCTGGTGCTGCGGCACATGCTGACGCCGGGTGACGTTGTGATGTTTGCGGCGTACCTGGACCGCCTTTACTCCCCCATCGATTCGCTGAACGGGCTCGCCGTCAGCCTACAGGAAAACCTGACCTCGCTTCGCCGGGCGGTGAACCTGAGGGACTCCGGCCAGCCGGAGCCCACCGGTGGTTCCCTGCCCGAGGGCGAAGGCCTGGTGGAGTTTCGGAACGTCCGTTTTGGGTATACGCCCGAGAGAGAGGTTTTGCACGGGATCAACCTGACGCTGCAGCCCGGAAAAATTACCGCTCTAGCCGGTCCCTCCGGGGCCGGCAAAACCACCACCGCAGATCTTCTTCTCAAGTTATTCGAGCCGTGGTCCGGCGAGATTCTTCTGGACGGGCACCCTTTGAGTACGGCGGGATGTTCCTCGGTGCGCTCCGCAATCGGAGTGGTCGCCTCCGATGGCACGGTGTTTCGCGGAACGCTGGCGGAGAACATCCGATACAAGCGGCCGCAGGCGACTTTGGCAGAGACTCGGGAAGCGGCTCTTGCCGCGGGTCTCGGCCGCGCGCTGGAACGCCTTCCCGAGGGGCTCAACACGCAGGTCGGCGAGAACGGGGTCGGCCTCTCGATGGGCGAACGTCAACGGCTGCAAATCGCGCGAATGCTGATCGATAAGCCGCGCCTTTTGGTACTGGACGAAGCCACGGCGAACCTGGATTACGCAACCGAGCTGGATGTACGCACGGCGCTCGAGCAGATGTCTCCCAAGCCTACGATGCTGGTGATTGCGCATCGCTACACGATGATGAAGAATGCCGATTACGTCTACGTTCTGAGGGAAGGCGAGGTGGCCGAACACGGTTCGCCGGACGTACTGATGAAGGGCCACGGGTGGTTTGCGGAACTGGCGCGGGAGTCGGGCGAGGTCCCTAGCTTCGCATGAAGCTGAACTTCAATCTGCTCAAACAGGCCGCAGCGCTCGCCAAGCCCTACTGGAAATCCAAAGAGGGACGGAGATCTTACTGGCTGGTGGCAGTCCTGATCCTGCTGCTTCTGGCGGACACTCAATTGAATGTCTGGTTCAACTCTCAATCGGGAGAATTCACCTCGGCCCTGGCGGCTCGCGAGAGCTCCCGGTTCTGGCACTCGGTCCGCGTTTACCTGTTACTGCTGCTGATCGCGGTGCCTGAGTATTCCGCATACTATTACACACGCGATCGACTGGCCGTTGTGTGGCGGCGGGCGTTGACGCGGCGGGTTCTGGAGCGATACTTCCGGAATCACGCGTTTTATAAGCTTCACACCGAGGCGGCGATCGACAATCCGGACCAGCGCATCGCGGATGACATCTATTCGATCACCAGCCAGTCGGTTAACTTTCTCCTGATCCTGGCAAGCGCCATATTTCAGATTGTGGGGTTCGGCCGCGTGCTCTGGCGCATCTCCGGATATTTGATTCTGTTTCTGGTGCTGTACGCCACCGTCACTACGCTGCTGACCTATGGCGTATTTGGAGGACGGATGGTGTCGTTGCACTACCAACAGCGGCGCAAGGAGGCCGACTTCCGATTCGGGTTGGTGCGGGTCCGCGAAAATGCGGAGTTCATCGCCCTGTATAACGGCGAAAAGCAGGAGTTGAGCCGGGTACAAGGCTTGTTCGGCGCACTGTTTGACAACTACACGAGGCTGATTCGCTGGCAGTTTGGCTTGAATTTCTTTCAATACACGCACACTCTGCTGATGGCGCTCTTGCCGAGCATTGTCATCGCTCCGCGGGTCTTATCCGGAGAATTAGAGGTGGGACGTATTGTAGAAGCCACCGGTGCGTTTTCGGCAATCATGGGATCCTTGACGATTCTGGTGGATAACATGGAGAGCCTGGCTGGGTTCGCCGCCGGGGTCAATCGTGTGAAGACTTTGAACAGCCACCTGAAGAAGGCCGGCAAACCGGCGCGATCGGGCCACGAGAAGATCACGATGGTCACCGGCGACCGGCTGCACTTCGACAACATTACGCTCCACACGCCGAACTACGAGCGCACGCTGATCAAGGGCCTTTCCGCTTCCATCCCTTGCGGCGAGAGTTTAATGATCGTGGGTGGAAGCGGGCTTGGGAAGAGTTCTCTCCTGCGCATGATGGCCGGCCTATGGAATTGCGGCGCAGGCACGGTGGAGCGGCCGGATACCGGTGAGTTGTTATTCCTGCCGCAACACGCGTACATGATTGTGGGAACCCTGCGCGACCAATTGAGCTATCCGAATCTCGCCCGCGAACTCTCGGTTGAGGAGTCGCGGGACGTTTTGGATCGCGTCAACCTGTCGGACCTGGAGGTCCGCTGCGGGGGATTCGATCGCGAACTCGACTTCGAGAAATTCTTATCGGTCGGGGAGCGGCAACGGCTGGCATTTGCCAGAGTGCTGCTCAAGAATCCGCGATATGTACTGCTCGATGAAGCGACCAGTGCGCTGGATCGCGACAATGAAGAGGCGTTGTATGAACAACTCGCCTCGACCTCGGCGACGATCGTTAGCGTGACGCATCACCCCGCGCTGGTGAAATACCATTCCCGGATTCTCGAGCTGAAGCCGGACGGGGAATGGTCTTTGTACCCGGCGTCCGAATTTCAACTTACGGAAGATCTGGTGTAGACGAACTTCCGGTTACCGTTGACCATCTGCCTTCTTCGATTTCGGCAGTCAGGATACCTTCCTTCCGGCCGCTTCCCACCAGCAACAGGTCGCGAGGTCCTACGGTAGTGGCGGGGCTCAGAACTTCCTGGATCGCATCCGCAAGGCTGGTCACCAGCTTGTCCGGGCGCGGCGCCTGGAATCGTTCCATGGCCCGGGTGGTCTCACCCGCGAATCCCCACACTCCCACGATGATTCGGATTCCGGGAAAGCGCGAGCGGAGCTGATGGCTGAGAGTCCGGGCGTGGGCAAACGCGAATGGCGGCAGGGCGGAGATACAGAAGACATCATCCTTAGCAGGCTGCACGAATGCCACCTGCTGCAGCCCGGGGTCTGGCGTAAAGGGCAGTACGACGCAGCCGGAGTGCTCCAGCAGCAGGGCCAGCATGGCCGCGGTGACTTCATCCGCCTCATCGCTGGACGGAATGCAGAGTACGCGGCCGGCCGGCGCGAGCGGCTTGGCTTCGGCCGCGGCTTCCACATCGGCGAGTTCCGGCTGCCCCGCCTTTTCCGGAAGCTCCGCCAGGATCTCCCGGATACTCAGAAAGAGAAACTCCTCGCGATCCGGGTCGAGCGCTCCCTTGTGCCTGTCGTGTTCGGCCATGGTAAGGGCCGGGATGAAGACCGAGTCGCAGAGTTGGAGCAGGGTGTGATCGATCAGATAACGGTCGATCACGGCTCTGGCCTCATTGTCGTCCATTGCGAGGAGGCGCTGGTAGAACTGGGCCTCCTCCACGAGGGCCGGCTCATCGCCCAGCAGAATATGCAGAAACGCGAACTGCGGGACATAGCGTCCCAAGACCACGACACACACGGTGAGCGGCGTGGAGAGAATCAGGCCCGCCGGGCCCCAAAGCACCGTCCAGAATACGGTAGTCAGAATGAGGGCCAGGGCCGAGACCCCGGTATGTGTGCCGTAGAGCCAAGGCTCCACCCAGTTGCCGGTAATCAGTTCCAGGGTGCCGAACAGCAGGAATACCAGCAAGGGACGGAGCCAATCGTCGAATACTGCCAGCGAAAGTATCAGCGGCAACGCCGCGGCCACCAGCGATCCGACATACGGTACGATGCGCAGAATCGCCGCCACTGCGCCCCACAACGCGGCATAGGGAACACCGATCAGGAACAGGCCCACGCCGCACAGGATGCCGAAAGCGGCATTGACCAGAAGTTGCAGAAGAAGGTACCTGCTTACCCTGCGTGTGGCGTCATCCAGGGCCAGCGTCATGACGTTCAACTGGCGCACCCCCACAACGCGGAAGAGCCGATCACGCAGGTCGTTGTGTCCGATCATCAGGAACAGGCTGAAGATCAACACCATGCCGAATACTCCCAGGGGCCCCAGGATTGGCTGAAGCATGTCCCGCACGTATAGCAATTCGTTTTCCGGCGTTTCGACGACCTGTACCCGAACGGGATGATTTGCATCGTTGGGAACAGTGCGCCGTCCCGCCCGATCGCTAGACGGGGCAGGGACAACTGGCGCGACTGATGCCGGCGGGGTCGCTAATTCCTTACCCAATTCCTTCACGCTGGCGGCGGCGCGTCCGACGGCCCCTGTATTGGGGGCGCGGATCCTCTCCAGTTTCGCGTGGATATTCTCCCGGTATTCGGGAAGCTGATTTACGACTTCAACCAGGTCGGTGAAGATCACCCATCCGACCGCGCCGGCGCCGGCGAGCGCCAGTACCATCACAAGCAGGGCGGCGGGGACGCGTCCCATGCGAACTTTCACCAGCCAGGTGACGGCCGGCGTCAGAATCAGCGAGACCGTGACCGCGAAGGCGAGAGGAATCAGGAGTTCACGGGCAAGGTAAAGTACCGCGACTGCAACAACCAGGATGGCGATATTTAGCAGGCCGGAGGAGACAGGCGACTTGGAAGGTCTGATCATGGGTGGCTGAGTAAGTGGGACATGGAACCGAAACGGTTGGTATACGCGCGAGTGAATTCCGCACCGAACAGGAAGACCTGCGCCGAGTAGTACACCCACACCAACAGGATGACGAGTGAGCCGGCCGCTCCGTAGGTATCGGTGAAGCCGGCGCTGCCGAGATACAGTCCCAGTAAAGCCTTGCCGGCCGTGAACAGAAGGGAAGTGAAGATCGCTCCGATCATCACATCGCCCCATTCCAACGAGACGCTCGGCATCAGTTTGAAGACGACGGCGAAGAGAATCGTGATGGCCGCTATGGAGACCAGCCACTCGGCCGCCTGAGTCAGAGAACGGTGCGGATGAGCGGCGGGGTTCAGGAAACGGCCCGCAGCGGATATCCAAAGACTGAGGATCAGCGACCCTAACAGATAGAGGCCGGCGGCCAGCACGATCCCCAACGAGAGAAGACGGTCTCTGATCAGGTTGAGCGCGCTGCGGGCATGACTCCAGTTGGGGTCGTCGGCGATCTGCCAGACTGTGTTCAGGTCATCCCGGAGTTCGTTGACCGCGGCGGTGGCTCCAAAACATAAGATGAACAGCCCAAGCACCGTGGCTGCAAATCCATGCTGGGACCGATGGGCGCCTTCTACGACGGTCTGGATCAACCTGGCTCCGTCAGTGCCGACCATCCGCTGCATCTGCCAGATCAAGCTTCCCTGAGCCACCTTGGCGCTGAACGCAAAGCCCGCGATGGCGAGCATGATCACCACGCTGGGGGCCAGCGAAAGCGCCATGTAGTAGGCCAAAGCGGCCCCCATTCGAGGCGCCCGATCGCTGTGCCAGTTACTAACGGTGGTGCGGAGGAGCGGCCCAACTTCTCTGAGGGGAATGGAAGTCATCGTCGCTGTCCCTCTCCCCAAGTGGCGCGCTGTGGAGCGGATTTAAAAGAAGTGCAGTTCGGGTGCCAATCTAACCCACGCGATCATGCTCAAAACACTGGACTGTTCGATTGAGCACATTGACGGTTGCCTGGCGACGGCATGCGGATTAGAGGGTCGTTATGGCGCGAACGATGAATCTATATGGGGCGGGGCCCACAAAGTAAAACGGGTAACAGGTAACCAGCGTGAGAATCTCATTTTCGCTGGGAGCCAATACGGCCACATTGTCCGGCCGTACGATTTGGGTGGACACGACGCGATAACGGTGCGCGCCAACCAGCGTGGTGAGCGTGATCACATCATTCTTCTGTATGTTCCGCAGTGGTCGAAAAAACGTATCGCGATGTCCGGAGAGTCCGATGTTTCCCGGTTGCCCTGGCAGCGCGGTTCCCTCGATGTGGCCCACCGCGCGCCGCAGGATGGTTGTGCTGGTTCCTTCGATAACGACCGCGGAAAGGCCGAGACGGGGAATCTCGATGCGTCCGATCAGTCCGCCCATCACCGTCGGCGGCCAGGCTCTCGGGGATGTGGGGACTTCGCCGTTCCCGTCTTTGCGGACCGTCAGCAGTCGTTCGAACCGGCTGCCCTGTACCCGCTGAAAAGCGCTGGAGTCCACCAGAACGTACGCGCAATAAGTCAGTACCGAAATGCCGGCCGCAAAGAAGGCCCGGCGGGTCCAGCGCAGAATTCGCCAGAACGGTTCTTTGGCGACCAAGAGCTTCACTTGGCAGCCTCCTCCTTGATAGGCCGCGATTCGCCAGCGGCGATGTAGCCGGCACGGGCACGCACGAATAGCCGGCCGTACCCGGCGGCTGCCGCAGCCACGCGAATCGTCCGGTACGCGCCGGGCCGCACCGCTGAGTTGGAAACATATCCCAGAGTGTATTGATTCCGGATATCCCGCGCGATACGCTCGCAAATCGCCACAACCTCCTTGGTTTCGTGGGGAAAGAATGCCTCGCCGCCAGTAGCCGCGGCGAGACGGCGGAGCACGTTGGGATTCCTGTCGGGATCCTCTTCATCGAAAATGCCGATGGTGTACACCAGGGTGGTGGATTGCGCGGCAATCTGCAGGACGTCGGCCAGCGTGTGGGTACTTGCGTTGTCGCCGCCATCGCTAATGACGATCAACACTTTCTTTTCACGCACTCCGGTCTGCAATTGCGTTCGAGCCCGAACAATCGCGTCATAGAGTGCCGTCATGCCGGTGGCGGGTGCGCCGGCGATCGCGCTCGCGAGATCTTCGGGGCGATTGCTGAGCGGCAATTCGGAGGGAAGGCCCAGAGTCACCTTCTCATTGAAATTGACGACAAACATCTGGTCTTCAGGACTGCTGGAACGGGCGAACGTCTGGGCGGCCGCGATTACATCCGCCAGCTTTCGCCGCATACTTCCGCTGTGGTCTACCACCAGTCCCACCGTGACCGGAACGTCTTCGTGCCGGAACAGGCGGATGGATTGCGGGACGCCATCTTCAAAAACCGCAAAGTCCTGTTCCCGTAGATCCGCAGCAAACTTCCCTTTAGCGTCGCGCACGGTTGCGTTCAACAATACGAGGTGGACGCTGACTGAAATTTTATAAGGTTGTGGATCTTTCGCCTCTGTTGACGGCGATACCTGAGGTTCGACGCTACCCGCAAGGCCAATCAGAAGGAGCAATGGGAACGCCAGGGCATTTGCGACACTACGGACTCCCGAGCGTCTCACCGTGGCTCGAGGCGGCGATAGTAGAACTGTTGTCTGTCGCAAGACTGTACCCTTTCGATCACCCTGCCCGGGCGGCGCGTATTGGGACGGCGCCGCGCGACAGACGGGGAACTTCTACTGGAGACGCTTTTCCGTCAACCGGAGAGCGAGGAAGGCACCCATGGCCAGAAATCCGACTAACGCGAGCAGCGGCAGGGGACTCGCCGTGGATGGGAGTACACGGTCGGGTTCTACTGCGGCCGTCGCTACTTCAGCCGGCGCCGCCGGCGGCGGCGTCACTACTTCGGCAAGCTGCAGTTCTTCCCCTGTAGGCTTGATGGCCATGATGGGGGCGCGCTTCAGTTCGACGACGACAGGCGCGTCTGCCGACTTGATCGGCTCAGCGACTTCAACCGGAATATCAACCGGCGTGAACAGGACGGGCGTGTTGGAAGCCTTTGCCAGCTCGATCGCTTTGGCTTTCGGATAGACGAATTCCTCGCCCCAATTTCGGCCCGGATAGAACCAGGCGCGCAGTGCTTCCGGTTCGCCTGCCGGACGCTCTGTGAAGGTGATGACCGTCTTGTCGGTAGCTTTCAGGCGGTAATTCGGGATCGCCAGGATCGTAGCGTAGATCATGGTTTCTTCCTGATTGAAGATCTGGACGATGTGGCGGTCGGACTGAGAATCCAGGATCTTAAACACATAGGTGCCGGCAGGCAGAACGCCCCATCCGGCTAGGTGAACGCCCGGAATCTCCACGGGACCGCTGAAGGTGATCGTGGTTTTCCTGTTCCAATCGTCTGCTTTGGCGCATGGTCCGACCATCATACCCAACACCACGAGACAACATACCGTTGTTGCTGCTTTGAATAGCTTCACTTATTATCCTTCCTTTGTTTCAGATTTCGTAGGCTGCGGTTCGCTGTGGTTCGGCGTGAGGACGCTCGGCGAACCATCCCGCGATCTGCCTAGGGGCATTTGGAGGGCCATCGACGCCATGCCATATTTGTCTATACGGAGCGGGTCCGCCAAGCACAATCTGTTATGTGAATAAGTGGCTGTATGGGGTCAGGTGACCGTATGCGGTCAGGGAGTAAGCCGAAAGCTGCACCTGCAACAGCAACTTCTGCACTTTTCGCCAATTAACGCAAACTGGTGGAGAAGTAGGCGACAAATCCGAGGGTAAGCGCGTCCTGATTCCTTGCCAGCCCATTGAGCCCGCGTTCAAAGTAGGGCTGGCTCGACCAGTCGCGGCGGTATTCCAGGCGGGAAAGCAGCCCTTGCACCCACTTGTATTCGCCGGTGAGCGTGAAACTGTTCAGAGCCTGCGCGGTTCCCGTGATGAACCCCTGGCGGTCCCTGTAGTTCTCATAGCGCACTGCCACGGCTGTGTGCGCCGTGGTCTGCAAGCGGCCGGCGGCTCCGATCGCGATCCATTCGGCGGCGCTGAGTCCAAACGCGCGATTCTCCCTCCCATAGTCGAAGTTCAGGTAGAAGCTGGTCCGGCCGGTCGGCGTCATGCTGACTACCGTATCGTAGAAATGGCGGCGGCCTTGATTCGTGCCTGTCTTTTCCGGACCGGTGTAGAACGTGTTATACCAGGACACCTTTCCGCCCACCCAGGCAGTAGTAATGCCGAGGGTCTTGCCGGAATTATTGTCCTCGACATTATTCCACCCGTTGACTAACTGCAGGCCAACGGTGAATTTCGGAGTTAGCGGTTTGGTCACTCGCGTGCCGAAATGATAGTACGGACCGTTGGTGTAGAGAAAGCCTCGCCCGTAGGACCAGGTGAGATTGTTCTCGGTCAGTTCGGCGCCCGCGGAGGTGTAGAACTTTCCAAAATCGAATTGCAGTCCACTCCACCGCTCCGGCTTCAGACTGACGTAGGCCTGAGGGATGTACTCGTTACCGCCGCGCGCCGGATCTGTGGCGTGAAAGACCTGCCAGGCGCGGCCGAAGCCGATGTCGAGTGTAAACCCGATCGGGTCGGCTGCGTGGCTCAGTGACAGCTTGCTCATGTTCAGCGAGAACTGGTTGCTCTTCACTTCGAAATTACGCAGCGTGTTGAACCCGCTGGCGGGATGATTGTCGTTAAAGCTGTAATAGCCGTCCAGCAGGCCGCTGACGTCGATGGCGCCGATGGACCACGTTGGCGCCGGTGCGGGTGGGGCGGGCACGGCGGTTGGGGCGTCTGCGTGGTTTCGGACTGGCACCATGCCATGGCTGCCAGGGACAGGAAGAGTACCGGAAATGTACGGGAGTAAGTGTCATGGCCGCTATCTTTTTATGAGGTCGTCAGGATTAGCGACTGGGCTGGGGAAAGTGGGGACGAGAGCGGACGGGGCTCGGTGGTTATTTTCCCCCGTGCCTGAGCGCCAGACAAGACAATCACAGAACTTTGGGTCAAGCCGTAGCCTGGTTCTGTACAACGCGGGACGCCATAGTTGCCGGCGAGCCTTATTGCTTTCGGAACAGGCGGGCGGAACTGAACAGCGAAGGACGATGGTGTGGTTGTGCTCCAGACGGCTGCCCGAACGCACCAGCAGCGCCTGGTGCATGTATCCGACTTCCAGGCGAAGCGACGGCTTCAAATCGAATCCCAGCGCCACGTAGGCGCGATTCTGGTCGAACACGGAGTTGGATTGAAACGGCTTCACGTACACCCAGAATTCGTCGTAAGCCGTGAAATACTTCTTTTGCGAGAGTGGAACCTTGATTTGCTGCCACGCCCGAAACCGGTTTTCGAAGCGGTATGCGGTCCCGCCCGTTCGTGGATCCGGGCCACCGAGAAAGCGGTTCTCGAATCGTAAGCGGGTGCTCCAGCTCGTCCGGCCGGTGCGATAGCGGATCCAGGCCTGCTGCCAGAGGCGATGCTCCAGGCTAACGGGAGCGGGCGCTGCAAACTCGCTGTAAGTACTCGACCGCACGAAGGCATACCCCGCGGTGAGCATGACCGCCTTGCTCGCCTGGAAATTCACTCCCGGCCGAAGCAGCAACTGCTGCCATTTTGCGACCACGTCGTGACGCCGGACCTGGCCTTCCAGATGGATGCCCCACTTCGATGCGGCGATTGGATGGTCGCCGAAGTAAATGAACCAACCGTGAAAATTGTGGTCCGCGATTCGCTCTTCCGCGTTTAAAAGAAACGGAGATATCAGCGCTAGCGCCAGGATTCGGTGGACGGCCATGGATCGGGGAAGTACTTACTCGGGCTCGAAGTAACCCGAGCGGGCGTATACCCTGGGCCGCTCGAGCGTGGGTGCCGTGACCGAAACGCGAATCCTGCGCCACTTGCCGCGCGGGCCTTCGCCCGGCTTGTAGGCGATCGTGTACACGTCCTTCATGGCGCGCGCCAATTTGTTTGCTGTCTCGGTCAGTTCGGCGCGGTTGCGAATCGTGAAGTGGAGGCCCCCCGTGATCTCGGCCAGTTCTTCGAGTAAGAAGGCGCCATTGCGTTGATCCCGGTCCGTGGCTCCTTCCACCATGCTGATGCCGTAGATCTGTACGTCCGCTTCCAACGCCCGGCGTTTCAATTCCGCTTCGTTGTATCGGCTTGCATTGTCGCCGCCGTCGGAGATGACCACCAGCGCCCGCCGGCGATGCGAACTCGCACGAACCTCGTGGAGGGCCTGATAAACCGCGTCAATCAGCGCGGTATCCCCATACGCCTGAGCCCCCAGTAGACCCGACGCGATTCGGCCGGCGCCGCGCGCAAACCCCACGCGCATCTGGGGACGATCGCCGAACGTCATCAAAAATACCTCGTCCGCCGGGCCCGCCAGATCCGCGATCGCCCGCGTAGCCGCAGATGGCGTGATTCAGTTTGTTGTGCATGCTGCCGCTCAGATCCACCACGAGGCCGAGGCCAACGGGGGCCTCTTCGCGTGTCAATGAAGCGATCTCTCGCGGTCGGGAATCCTCGGTGACGCTGAAGTGCTTCGGTTCCAGGTCCATAGCCGGCTTGCCGTTCCGGTCGGTCACGGTTACCGGGACCAGCACCAGCCGCGAGCTCACCGAGGTGACGAGTTTGTCGCCTGCCAGCACCCGACTCCCGGGCCCGGGCGTCATCAGCAGGAAGACTGCGGCTACGATCGCCGCGTGTCCACCAAGCGGGCGGGCGTGGCGGCGTTCCTCGCCGCCAGCCGGTCTCTTCGAGCGTGTAACTGCGAGGTCTCTGCGCATTTCACAGTTCGCAAGGACAGGTCTCTTCCGCCCAGCTTGATTTGAGGTTCTCAGGGGTACACGGTTAAGCGCAAGACTCTAGCGGTTCTTCGGTGCTGGTCATAGCCTTGTTCTGTACATTGTGCGGGTTTTCCTTGCGCTTGCCCCGGATCTATCGTCTTCTGGATATAGAGCGGCAAGTTATGAACGCGTTAGTAACTGACTAACACGCACCCGGCGCGGAGTAACTCACCGGCCGGTTGTTCCCGCGTCATATCACGCCCCATTCAGAGGAAAACATGAATCGAATTATCCAAGGAATTCAACAGTTTCAAAGAGACGTGTTTCCGGCCAACCGGGAACTCTTCGCACGCCTCGCCTCCGGCCAGAAGCCTGAAGCGCTCTTTATCGCCTGTTCGGACTCCCGCGTGTCTCTGGAGTGGATTACTCAGTGCGGTCCGGGCGATCTCTTCGTTTGCAGGAACGCCGGCAACATGGCGCCGCGATTCAGCCGCGGCGACGATGTTTCGGCGACCATTGAATACGCCGTCTCCGCGCTGGGCGTCCGGGACATCGTCGTGTGCGGCCACTCCGATTGCGGCGCGATGAAAGCTCTCTTGAATCCCGCATCGCTCAAGGATATGCCACAGGTCAGGAGCTGGTTGCGTCACGCGCATCCCGCGCGCCAGGCCTTAAGCAAGACCCAAATCTCCCGGCCTTCCGCGGAGACTCTGGTCACGCTGACCAAACTCAACGTGCGCCTGCAACTGGATCGCCTCGGCGTTCACCCCAAGGTCCAAGCCCAGGTTCGCGCTGGAGCTTTGGAGTTGCACGGATGGTATTACCGAATCGATACCGGCGAAGTAGAAGCGTGGCAGGCAGAGGAAGATCGCTGGGTTGCGGTCCAGGAGTCCCGTCACGGCCTTTCGACTCGCCGTCGTCACGTGATTCAGGCGGTGGGACATGCTTGAAGTTCAAACCGCCCCGGCAACTGCCGCCCACGATGCTGCTCCATTCTGGGGCCGGCTGAAGTACTTCCTCACCCCGGTGGACGGGCGCTATGAAGACCTGCGGAAGGGCGATATCAAGCTGAATATTCTGCGCGATTTCGCCGCCGGCCTGATTGTCGCCATGGTCGCAATTCCTCTCGCCATGGGTTTTGCCATGGCTTCGCCGGCTTCGTCCCGAGCGGGCATAATCGACGGCGCCATCGCCGGCATGATCGGCGCTCTCTTTGGAGGCTCCAAATATCAGGTGTACGGGCCCACCGCCGCCTTCATCCCGGTCATCGCCGGCCTGATGGCGAAGTACGATCACAGTGTCCTGGTTCTCGCGTCTCTCATCGCCGGCATATTCTGCTCTTTCTCGGCATCGCGCGTGCGGGCTGATCGTCGCCAAGGTTCCTCATTCGATTGTCGTCGGGTTCAACCATTGGTATCGCCGCCACGATCGCCCTCTCGCAGATCGGGGAAATCTTAGGACTTAAGGCGCGCATGCCCACGCACTTCTTCGAGAAGCTCGGAGTTATCGGCGCGCACCTTTCGGAGATTAACATTTATGCCATCTTGCTCGGGTTGATGACGTTTCTACTTACTAAGTACATACTCAAGGTCTCGGTTTTCATTCCGGCTCCGCTGGTCGCCCTGGCAGTAACGTCTGTGCTGGCAGCGACGGTGTGGTCCGGAAAAGGACTGTCCCTGATCAGCGACAAGTACGGCAAGATCCCCACCGACTTCTTCATTTTCACGCCGCCTGCCGCATTGAAATTAACTCCTGAGTTTCTGGGCGATCTTGCCTACTACGTTGTGGCGATCGTAATCGTAGCCGCCATCGAGAGCCTGCTCTGCTCGCGTATGGCGGACCGGCTGGCCGATAACCGCGGCCTTCCCTTCAATCCGAATAAGGAATTGTGGGGCCAGGGGCTGGTCCAGATAGTCGTCCCGCTGCTGAACGGATTCCCGCACACCGGCGCGCTGGCCCGCACAGCCACGAATATCAAGCTGGGAGCCGTCTCTCCGCTGGCCGGCATTTTCAAAGCGGTCCTGAAATACTGCTGGCGCTTTTCCTGGAACGGTACTCGAAGCAGTACCCATGGCCTGCATCGGCGGCATTCTGCTGTATGTATCCACCGCCATGGTGAAGCCTGCCGAGGTCAAGCAGGTGCTGGCACACAATCCGTTCCATATTTCCTTGATGATCTATACGGCCGTCGATGGTGATCCTCACGGACTTTCTGATTGGCGTCGTTAGCGCCATTCTCCTCTGGGGCCTGCTCTGTGCCGCTTCTTCGATAAACCAGTGCCCGCGCAGGAACAACTGGCGGTCCAGAATTGAACCGCCGAAAGGAGCCTCTTATGAAACTCTTTGAGCGCGTATTGATTGCCGTAGACGCAGGTAGCGGGAGGCATCGACCTGATCCGCTACACCCGCACCATCGCCGGTGTCCTTGGGGGACGTCGAACTCTGCTTCGTCCATGTTCTGGGCTGGTCCACTCAGTCGCAGTTTTCGGTCGGAGCCCACCACCCACGCCCAAGCCTTACAGCGTTTAACGGAGGATGTTTCGACGAACTTCGGTGGCGGCCAGCATGCGCTGTCAGGTCCTGCATGGCAGCGTGGTCGACAGCCTTCTGGAGAGCTGCCGCGGAGTTTGCGGCCGATTTGATTCTGGTGGGTCATGCCGGCGAACTCAGCGGCCGCCGCTCTCTGGCCCGCCGGCTGGCAATGCAGGCGCCGTGCTCCGTCTGGATGAAACCGGCCGGCCCGGTCAGCACACGCTGCGGCGGGTGGTGGCGGCCATCGATTATTCCGGCCATTCCGCCTATCGCGCTCAGCGTGGCGGGGCACATCGCGCGCCGCGCGGGCAGCAGCACCTGCCGGGCGCTCCACGTGTACGGGAACGAGGCATCGTCCGGCTGCGGAGGAATACAGGGCTTACTGACCGCGCACGCGAACGCGAGGCGTTCGATCGCTTCACGGCACCTCTCGATACGGCCGCAGTCGAGGTGGAACCCGTCCTGGTCGAGGGCGTCAGCGTCGCGGAGTCCGTCAACCGCCTCGCCGAGTCGATCCGGTGGACCTGTAGTGATGGGCAGCAGGGGGCAAAGCCGGTCGGTCAGCATACTCTTCTGGGTAGCGAATCCGAAGGCGTCATGATGGAGTCCGAAAATTCCCGTCCTCATCGCTAAGCGCCGCGGCGAGCGCATCGGACTGCTGCAGGCGCTGATCGATCGCAAGTTCCAACTGCAGGAGCCTCCCCGGTTCGGATGAAGCCATGTTTCCTTTCCGACGCCTTCTGGTTGCCCTGTCGGGCCGCGACACTGACTGCGGCCTGCTGCGCTATGCCGCCATGCTTCACCGCACGCTGGCAGGCGCGGAAGTCCTCTGTATTCACGTCTCCGGCGAGAGCGACTCGCCGGACCTGCGCCGGAACTTCGCGTCCCGCGTCGCCGAACTCCTGCCGGGTGCGCGCTCGGAAGTGATGGCGGGAGACATCCTGGATACAATTCTGGCTGTTGCCAGTGCGCAGCGCTCAGACCTGGTTCTGCTGGGCCACTCTTCCGGACGGCGCCGCCGCTCCCTGGCGCGCCGCCTGAGCATGAAGGCGCCATGTTCGGTATGGATCGCACCCGGCCAGGCGACGCCATCCATCAGTCGAGTGCTGGTCCCCTTCGATTTCTCGCCCATCTCGGCGGACACCGTGTCGGTGGCAACAGCGCTGGCCGAAGCCGCCGGCCTGGACGAGTGCCTGGGCCTCCACGTGGAGTTCAACCAGGCCTTGGTCACGTTCGACGAAATTGACGAGATCGTGGCCGAGGATCGCGATCGCGCATTCGGACTCTTCATCGCGCCCATCAATCTGCACGGCGTCTGGGTCAAACCTCTGTTCGTCGATTCCCCCAACGTCGCCCAAACGATTGTGCGGATCGCGGTGGAGCAGGCTTGCGACCTGATCGTGATGGGAACTCGCGGCCGCAGCCCGTCGGCCTCGGTGCTGTTGGGCAGCGAGACCGAGCACTGCCTTATGGCCAGTCCCGTACCGTTGCTGGCCGTCAAGCACTTCGGCGCGCGCCTTTCGCTTTTGCAGGCATTGCGCGATGAACGCCTTCGCAAACGCGGCGACGAGCGCTTTACATGAGACGACTCGATATGTGCTGTTTCCCGCCCCGTCGCGGTAGGAACACCGTTTGGCGGAGGCCCCATGTGGCAAACTCAGGGAATGGTGCATGAAGAGGAGTCGGGACCAAACTTCCTGCCGGTGCTGGGAACCGGCTTCGCACTCCTGGTTCTGATCCTGCTGGCCTCCGGATGGATCGCCATCGATTCGATGCGTTTTGTGGAATCCGACGCCTGCCCGTTTCGTCAGCCGAACAGCAGGCCACGGCGCGCCTGATCGACGAAGTGCAGAGCGAAGAAGGCAACCTGAGCAGCGTCTTCTATTCGCTCGCCGCCGGCCAGGCGATCGATCGCGCCATCCTGCTGAAGCCGGCTCGATGCGCTGGAGGCGGCAGTCCGCAGGACCATCAACACCGGCGCGGCGTCCAGCGACTCAGCGGCTCTGGACAACGTGTCAGCGGGCGGCCGACCTGTTCATGGAAGAAGGCCGCGCCACCGTTCGCTCCGGACCGCCCGCCCTCCAGCTGCCTTCTACGAGC
This sequence comes from uncultured Solibacteraceae bacterium, assembly GCA_963792055.1. Taxonomy (GTDB): domain Bacteria; phylum Acidobacteriota; class Terriglobia; order Bryobacterales; family Bryobacteraceae; genus Solibacter. The sequence goes on from CAWBUV010000018.1 coordinate 542,149, forward strand.
GGCACCAGAATCTGCTCGCCGCCCTCGCCGATCTTGCCAGTTCCAGCTTCTCTCCCAACGGCGCCGTGCTGGCCGAGCGGGAGCGCCTCTCCTCGCGCATTCAGCTACTCGCTGATCCTGCTCGGGCATCGCCGTCGTTGGTCGCGATCCTGGGCGCGGTCTTCACCGTCTACTTCGTGAATCGAATGTTCCTGCGCTGCGCTGGCAGGCCGCCGAGCTCACCCACCTCTCTTCCCGCACCATGGCGGACCAGGAGGACGCCGCCAGCCGCCTCTCGCGGGAAATGCACGACCATTTGGGCCAGACCCTCACCGCCATCGAAGCCAACCTGGTCGCCATGCAGAATGCCCGCGCCTTTCATGCCGGGACGCCTGGAGGACGGCCTCGGGCCTGGTGAAGGACGCGGTGGAAAATGTGCGCGAGATTTCACACCTCCTCCGTCCCTCCATCCTCGACGACTTCGGCCTCAACGACAGCCTCCGCTGGCTGGCCGACAGCTTCGCCGAACGAACCGGCATAGGACGTCCGCTACACTTCCTCCTTCAGCGGCCGCCTGGACAGCACCACCGAAACGCAGCTGTTCCGCATCGCGCAGGAAGCGCTCACCAATGTCGCCCGTCACGCCGAATGCCACGCAGGTGCTGATCGAACTGGCGACGTCGAAGACGCGCTCCGGCTCACCATCAGCCGATAATGGAAAAGGCATGGGATTACACGAGCGCTCACGGGACGTCCAAACGGTCGGCAGTGCGGCCTGGCCGGAATGCGCGCCCGGGCGCGTGTCGCCGGCGGCACCGTGTCGGTAGATTCCCGTCCCGGGCGAAGGCGTCCGCATCCGTGCCGCCGTGCCGCTCCGTCAAACTCGTTATGTTTCGCAAAATCCGCATACTCTTAGCCGATGATCACCCGTAGTCCGGCAGGGCTTCAAGCTCATCATCAACCAGGAACCCGACATGGAAGTCGTGGGCGAAGCCAGCCGACGGCGCCGAAATCGTGCACCTCACCCAGCAGTTGCGGCCGCAGGTGGTCATCATGGATATCGCGATGCCGCAGGTCAACGGCGTGGAAGCCACGCGCCGCATCATCGAAAACCACCCCGAGTCGAAGATCATCATCCTGAGCATGCACAAGGATGCGGTCTACGTTCGCGAATCGCTGCGCGCCGGCGCCAAAGGATACCTGCTCAAGGATTCCATCGACCACGATCTGCTGCGCGCCATCCGCGCGGTCGCCGACGGCAACGGATTCCTGAGTCCGGAGATTTCCCGCACGGTGCTGGAAGATTATCAGCAGGTGGCCGACCCCTTCGACCAGCTCACCGCGCGGGAACGCGAAGTACTGCAGATGCTGGCCGAAGGAAAAGTCGCCAAGGAGATCGCCACCGCGCTCGACATCAGCGTCTAACGGTAGATGCCCACCGCGGCCGCATTATGAAAAAGCTCGGCCTGCACAGCTCCACCGAAATCGTGCGCTTTGCCATGCGCAAGGGCCTGATCGAATGAGCGGGCGCCGCTAGCAACATTACAAGTCGAACTCCGCCCAGACCACGGCGTGGTCCGATGCGCCCGGCGCGCTGCGAGTCGCCAGGTCCACATCGCTGGCGCGACAGACCGGAACCAACGGCGCCGTGACCATGATATGGTCGATGCGCCATCCCCAATTGTGGGCGAATGCGTTGCGGAAATAATCCCAATAGGTGTACTGCACGCGGTCCGGATGGAGTTGACGAAAGACGTCGGTGAATCCCCATCCGGCGGCGTAGCGATAGGCTTCCCGCGCGTCGATGTGGAAATCCGGATCGTTCACCCGGCGATCCGGGTGGTAGACATCGATAGGCTCGGGCGCGACATTTAAATCTCCCAGCCAGATGGCGGGCGCCTTTGGATCCAGCCGCTCTGTGAAATACCTGCGGACGCGGTGAAACCATTCCAGCTTGAACACGTACTTGTCGGTGCCGACTTTGTACCCCTGCGGAACATAAGTATTGACGATGGGGACACCCTTCACGGTGGTTTGGAGAATGCGGACATCTTCGTTATCCGGCCCCGGGCACAGGCCATGCGACACGGATTCCGGCTCGCCGCGGGTGAGCGTGGCAACTCCGTTGTAACCCTTCATGCCGCGGAACGTGGCGTGGTAGCCCGCCTGGCGGAACGCGTCGGCGGGGAAATCGTCATCCTGTACCTTGGTTTCCTGCAGGCAGAGGGCGTCGGGCTGGTTCGCCGCCAGCCAATCGACGACCAGCGGCAGACGCCTGCGGACCGAGTTGATGTTCCAGGTTGCGATTTTGATCATCCATTTCGAATGGTAGCGCCTAAGGGTAGGATAGAAATAGTGACACCAACGCGAAGGCAATGTTTGAAGGCCGCGGCGATGTTGTCGGCACATCTCACCCTGCGCGCCGCGCGCAAGGAATTCTGGGACAGCAAAGATCCCGCCGCCTGGAGCGATGAGGAGAAGCAGATTCTGCTCGGCCAATCGCCCTGGGCCCAGGAAGGCTTCGCCCGCATGGAGGCGGAAAAAAAGGGCCGCAACACGCAGGGCTACGGGAGCAATGGCAGGCTGGGCAACGACGTGCCGGATACCAGGCCGGGGCTTCCACCCGGTGGCGTGCGGAGCGTGCCGCTCGGCGAGAAGCCGCCGCCAATACCGAACCCCGATCCCGGCCACCCGGTGCAGTTCCGGGTGCTGGCGCGATGGGAAAGCGCGAAACCGGTGCGCCTGGCCGGCGGACCGCCGGTGCCGGAATTGACCGGACAGTTTTACGTGATCCGGCTGCGGGGCCTGCCGTTAATGCCGCCGCCGAAGGTAAAGCCGGGCGAAGTCGCGTCCAATCCGAACGAAGGCATGCTGCAGGCCATCAAAGAAGGCAGCCGGCTGGAGCGTAAGGACAGGCCCGCTATTCCGTGTGCCCACTTGTTCTCGGGATCCGGAGATACGGCGACCGAGGTGCTGCTGTTTTTCGAGCGGGGAACGAATCCGATCACGGTCGCGGATAAGTTAGTGACGCTGGAGAGCCGCTTCGCTCTGTTTCATCTGTCGGTCAAATTTCCGCTGAAGGAAATGATGTACCGAGGCGAACTGGCGCTCTGAGCGCGGGCCGCGATAGTCCGGTAAGCCTACACTTCCCATAACTATTGGTTCTATATTGTTTCGAACAGGTTTCGGGTAATACTTTTGGAGGACAGGGCTGCGGGCCCTGGTTACCTGAAGCCACCGGGACCAATGAGAATCTTTTGCGACTTTTGGAGGGAGGACGAAGGTCAGGACCTCATCGAATATACCTTGCTGCTGGCGTTTGTCGCATTCGCATCGGCTGCTTTGTTTGTACTCGCGGGCGGCAGCATCTCGGGCATCGTGTCCATTTCCAACAGTCAACTCGCCGCAGCCAACTCGACGGCGCGCTAGCCCGGGCGCGGCAGATCTATTGTTTACATTGATGCTGGCGAATGTGGTCGTCGAAATTACGTCGCGCGATACTTGCCTTCGTCCTGGCAGCGTCCAGTGCGGAGGAGAGCTTGAGGATCTTGTCTTCGTCTTTGAGTTTGGCGAACCTTGCGGAATCGTAGTCCGCTTCCGCCTTATGCATGGCGCCCAACAGTTCGACCATCTCGGCCCCTAGCCGGTGCCGGTCCCAACACCGCCCTGCCATTGGCGTCCACGCCCCCGCAAATAGTGTTTTCAAATGTGGAATCGTTTCACGCTTTTTGACGGAAATGTACTGGCCCGTTTTTGTGCCATGCTTTGATGGACGCCCCTTGACCTCCCTTCAGGAACGCAGAATGACGGCGCCTCTCGCCTGGATCACGCTGGCCGTGGTTCTGGTAATCGCCTATGGAAGTCTGTACCCGTTCTCGTTCCACTCCCGGCCAGGTTCGCCCGTACAAAACCTGGCGGCCAGCTACGGGCTGCGCGATAGCCGCGCCGACATCCTGGCGAACATTCTGCTTTATCTCCCCTTCGGGTTTTTTACGATACAGGCCCTGCGCCGCCGCGCCGGAGCGTGGCACGTCGCGGCGGTGACTTTCGCCGGTATGGCTCTTTCGACGTCTATGGAGCTCTTGCAGTTTTATGTCCCGGGACGCGATTCGTCGCTGGCCGACGTAGGCTCCAATACGCTGGGAAGTCTCCTGGGCGCCTGCGCGGGGGTTCTGCTTTGCGGGAAGTTCGGGCTGAGCGCGCTGCAGCCGGTTCGCAGGCACCTGTCCAGCGCGCTGATTCTGGTCTGCTGGCTTGCGTATCGTCTCTTTCCCTATCTGCCCGATACCGACCTCCACAAATACTGGCATGCCGTCCGGCCGCTGCTTGTGGAACCCGTACTTGAGCCATGGGCTTTGTACCGCCATACGGTCATCTGGCTGGTTCTGGCGCTCGCCCTGGACGAACTTTGCGATGGGATTTGGAAGCGGATCGCTTTCCCGCTTTTTGCGCCGTTCGTTCTCGGTTCGCGGATCCTGATTGTCGATCTGGCGCTATCGCCAGCCGAGGTGTTGGGCGCCGTGATCGCCTTGCTCTGCTGGTTTGGCTTCCTCGCAAAGCTGCCGGTTCGAAATCTGTTGATATTCGTTCTGTTTATCGGGCTCGTAATCGTGCAGGCGCTGGAGCCGTTTCGCTTTACGGCCACCGCGCGGCCCTTCACGTGGGTGCCGTTCCGGGGTTTTATCTACGGTTCGCTGGTGGTCAACGTCCAGTCATTCCTGGAGAAGACGTTTCTGTACGGAAGTCTCGTCTGGCTTGCGATGCGGGCCGGAGTCTCGTGGCGGAAGGCGGTACTTGCGTGCGGCGGCCTGGTCTTCGGACTACGCCTGCTGCAGGTTTATCTTCCCGACCGCTCGGCGGAGATTTCCGATGTCATCATTCTGCTGGTGGTCGGCAGCGTGATCGGCCTGCTGGATCGGGAGAGTGCCGCGACGGCCGCCGAGGGTATGAAACGCTGAACGATCCGGGTACCTATTGTTTCTTCTGCGGCGGGCGGAAGCGCTGGGCGCGTCCCACCGGCTTGGTACTCGCCGTCTCGGTATAGATCTGCAGGATGCGATCTTTCTGCGCAGGGTCGGCGCTCAGGGTACGATGCTTGCCGCCTGCCGCGGGTGCGAGACGGAGGCGTCCATCGTCGGCGACAGTGAGGGCGCCGGGCTCGGACACCTTGAAGTAATTCTCTTGCGGGCGCACGGCGTACAGGGCGGCGGCCATCGCGACCGCGGGAGCATCGTAGGGCATCGGGCGATAGGCCCGGTAGGCGGCCACCAGGGGATGTGCCTCCGACCAGGCGAAGTCCTTCTCAATGCTGGCCGCCGGAAAGGGGAAGGCGTCGCCAAGTTCACTTCCGGCCACGACGATGGGGGTGGGCCACTCGGCCACCACACGCTTCGCGGCGGGCAGGTCGCTCATGGTGACCGCATCAGATCCGATCACCAGTGTTCGCACTTTTTTCTCGATCAAGGCCGTGCTGCCCGGCAGCGCCAGGAGGCCCGCCAGATTGGTGGCGGGACCGGTGAGCACCACGATGGCGTTTTGATCGAACTGCGCCGAGAGCGCATTGCGGATCAGCGCCACCGGATCGGCCGTATCGTTCATCTTGACGATATTGCGCGGGTACTTTGGATTGCCGGTCACGGCCTCGAGCATCGCATTCGGCGCTGCCATCTTACCGGAGAGCGCCAGGCCGATCGGCATGGCGCCGGCGAAGGGACTGGGTTCGCCGGTATAGAAGCGGACCAGCACATCGGCGAAGACCGCCGCCTGCAGACTGTTCTTCGTGGTGCTGACCGAAAGCACGCGCGATTCGTTCTTCCCCTGGAAGCCGAACAGCATGGCCAGGGCGAGAGCGTCGTCGATGGTGTTTCCGAGGTCGGCATCGAACACCATGCCGACCGGGGGTTTTCCTTGTGGTTGAAACTGCATTCGCGATTCCTATGCTTGCGGGCTCCAGAACGGTTCGCCCGCGGGGATGAATTCCACCGGCACTTCGCTAATGAACGTCTTGAGCCAGCGCGCGCATTCGTTCATGCCGTTTTCCTCGGAGATCACGTGGCCGAGCACGATGAGGCCCTTCGGTCTTCCAGCCGCAATCGAGTCCTGGGCATACAGGATGCCTTCCCATTCGCGAGCCTCGCCGATCACCAGCACGTCGATATCGGGGCGGGACAGCGTACGCATGACGCCTTGCAGATCCGCGTAGCCTGGATTGATGGCCACGCGCCGGACCTTCATCTGGGGCGAGCCAATGACCCTCATAGTGCGCGCCTGCAGTCGCTTGCGGACATCGCCGGCGAGCGCTTCCAGCGAGGTCTCGGGCATTACCAGCACTCGCGGACTATCCTCCGTGCTAAAGCGCTCCCAGCCGAGAATCTGGAGCATTCCGGTGCGAATGCCGTCCGGCCGCCGGGCGTGCCAGTTGTCGTGGAAGCGCAGTACCGCCATCCCGTGAGTTTCGAGAAAGGCCCGTTTCGCGGCGTACACAGGGTCCGCGGAGAAGGCGGCGGTGGTGTCCTCGTGATTGTAGAAGGTAGGCTCGTGGGTGATGACGAAGTTGCGGCCGGCCTTGGCGGCGCGCTGCAACACGTCGAAGGTGGCCATCATGGTGGTGGCGATCCCTTTCACAGGTGTATCGGGAGTACCGGCCTTGAGCGTATCGACCGTCGGCGTACGCCACGGGACGCCGAGGTTTTTCTGTATGCGTTCGATCACCTGGCCTACGGTGAGCGGGGAATCCGCCGCCAAAAGTCCGGCTGCTCCCGCAGAGATCAGAAATCCGCGACGCGAAGGCATGCTCGTATTTAACCCGCCACCTGGCCCGCCGCCTGACCCGCGGCTTGCCGGAACAGCGCCGCGGTCTGCTGATTGCGATCGTCGCCGATGCCCTTGCGATGGCACTCATTCGCGGCGACGTCCCACCGTCCGGCATCCACCGCGGCCAGCAGATGTTCAAATTTCTTCAAACCGGCGATACCGAGATTGAAGCCCATATCGAAGAGGGCGGCCTGCGCGGTGGGGGGATAGGTATTCCAGTTCGGCAGCTCGGCCGCAAGAGATGCCTCGAAGCGGGCGGCATCGGCGGCCGCCAGCGCGTCGATATCCGCATCGGCCATGCGGCACCGCGTGAGCGGCGCATATGCCTTGGCAACCAGACCTTTGTCGGCGGCCTGTACTCGTGCGTAGTCCGCCTGAATTTCGGCTTCAGCGGCGGGCCGGCCATCGATCGTCCAACTGAGCTCGGGAGCGTCCGACACGGTGGCGATCGCATGGCCGATACCGATGGTGACTTCGCCGCCCGTGCACTTGTACATATGGGAAACGCGGCCCTCGAAACTCTCCAGGCGGGGAATGACAAACGATGCGTCCATACGTTGTTGACCAACGTATCACAGATGCGGCAGGGCTGGCGCGAAGCGCAACTTTCCGGGAACAATCGGGCCCGCAAATCCGTCTCCCTCCTCAAGCACAGTGCCGCAAACTCGCAAATTTCGCCTGTCCGCATCGTTCTGGGAGGCCACGCGGATCGCTCTCGATTCGCTGCGCAAGAACAAACTGCGCAGCTTCCTGACCCTGCTCGGGATCATTCTCGCCACCACCACGCTGATCGCCGTGACCGCCCTCATCCACGGGATGAATCTGTACATCGCCGAGAAGGTCTCCAACATGGGCTCCGACGGTTTCCGCGTCGTCCGCATGGCGTGGTTCGGCCCCTTGGATCCCAAGAAGTTCATGGAGATGCAGAAGCGCAATCCGCAGATCCGGCCGGACGAATACGAGTTCGTCAAGGACCGCGCGGCTCTGCTGAAAGACATCGGCATGATGGCCTCGCGCAACGCGCGCGTCTCCTACAAGGGCGATAGCGCCCTGGGCGTGGACGTGCAGGGCGTCACGGAGAATATCCCGGCGATCAACAACGTGCAGGTCGATACCGGCCGCGGCATCACCTACGAAGAGGTGCGCCGCCACGCCCCGGTGGTCTTCATCGGCAACGATATCCGCGCCCGCTTCTTCGAGGGGCGCGATCCGATCGGCAAGATCATCGAGATCGAGGGCAATCCCTACGAAGTGGTGGGCACTGCCAAGGCGCTGGGCAGCGTCTTCGGCAACTCGCAGGACAACTTCGTGATGATCCCGATCGAGAGCTACTTCAAGACCTACGGCAGCCGCAACGGAATCCGCATCGTCGCCAAGGCCATCGAGCAGCAGCACCTGGCCGAGGCGGAGGACGAGGTGCGCGTGCTGCTGCGCTCCTACCGCCACCTGCGGCCCGGCCAGGACGACAACTTCAGCCTCTTCGCGTCGGACACCATCGTCAATCTCTGGGAGCGGCTGACCGCGGCGATTGCCGCCATGGCGGTCGGCATCGTCTGCGTCTTCATGGTGGTGGGCGGCATCGTGATCATGAACATCATGCTGGCGGTGGTCACGGAGCGCACGCACGAGATCGGCATCCGCAAATCGCTGGGCGCGCGGCGCCGCGACATCCTCAATCAGTACCTGGTGGAATCGAGCGTGCTGGCCGGAACGGGCGGCTTGGCCGGCGTCTGTGTCGCCTGGCTGGTGGCGGTGGCGGTGCGCAGTTTCACCAGTGTGCCGATGGCGCTGCCCTGGTCGAGCGTGGTGATCGGCGTCGGGCTCTCGGCGGTGGTGGGCCTGTTCTTCGGCATCTATCCCGCGCAGCGCGCCTCGAAGCTCGACCCCATCGAAGCCCTGCGGGTGGAGCGATAATCGATGACCAAACTTGCCTTCGCCAACGGACTCGTGCTGGCCGTGCAGACCATCCGCTCGCATAAAATGCGCGCGTTTCTCACCGTGCTGGGCGTGATCATCGGAACCGGCACCATCATCGGCGTGGCCGCCATCCTGACCGGCTTCGATGCCAACATGACGGCCGTGCTGCGCAGTTTCGGCCCCAATTCGATCATCGTTTTCAAGTTCCCGGTGGGCTTCCGCGTCAACAATCTCAGTCCCGAGGAGCGCACGCGCAAGAACCTGACCTACGAAAATGCCGTGCACCTGCGAGAGCGCTGCCAGCAGCGTGGAGGACGTCTCCGCCATGCTGTTCCCTTCCAACGGCATGGTGAACGCCAAGTACATGGGCAACGACATGTACGACGTCAACCTCTTCGGCGTGGAGGAAGGCTACGCGACGCGGCAGCGGGCAGGTGGATATCCACGTGGGCCGTTTCTTCACCGATGAAGAGAGCCACCGGCGCATGCCCGTGGCCGTGATCGGCGCCGATATCGAGAAGGGACTGTTCGCCAACCTCGATCCGATCGGCAAGACCATCACCGTGGACGGCCACGAGTTCACGGTGATCGGCACCATGCTCCGGCCCGCGGCCTCGTTCTTCGGCGACACCGACAGCCGCGTGCTGCTGCCTTACGGCACCATGCAGAAGATGTACCCGAACGCGCGGGAGAACGCGATCGTAGTGACCGCCATCAACGGCAAGCCTGCCGCAGGCGCTGGACGAAGTCCGCACCGTCCTGCGCATCGACCGGCGCGTGCCTTACGACAAGCCCGATAACTTCGCGCTCTCCACCGCCGAACAGATGGTGTCGGATTTCCGCCAGATCACCGCCATGACGTTCCTGGTGATGGTGGTGCTCAGTTCCATCGGACTGCTGGTGGGCGGCATCGGCGTGATGAACATCATGCTGGTTTCGGTGACCGAGCGCACCTACGAAATCGGCATCCGCAAGGCGCTGGGCGCCCGGAAGTTCGACATCCTGGTTCAGTTTCTGATCGAGGCGGCGGCACTCACCGGGATCGGCGGCATCGTCGGGATCATGTTCGGCTGGGTGATCTCGATGGTGGCGCGGCTGGTCTTCAGTTCCCTGCCCGCCACGGTGCCTCTGTGGGCCGCGGCTACCGGCATCGTGGTGTCTGTGGGGGTGGGCCTGTTCTTCGGCATCTGGCCGGCGAATAAGGCGGCGCGACTCGATCCCGTGGTTGCGTTGCGCTACGAGTAAGACAGGCCTCCCGGCCTGTCTGGGCGCGCTATTTGACCGACACTGTCATACCCGCTTGCGTGGCCGCCGCGCCCACGTGGATTTCGATCGGCACTTCGCCGCTTGCCGCGTTGAGCGGAATGCGCACATTGACCTGGAACAGTCCCGCCACCGCACCGGGGGCCGCGCCCGCATATTGCACTTCCGCCGGCTTGCCATCCACCCACGCCTGCACTTCGCGCACGGGCTTCGGCAGACTTCCGCCGCCGGCAATCCGGCCATCGATGCCGCCGGGACTCGTCTGGCCTTCTCCGGTCGCATAGATGGAAATATAGCTGCCCTTGGCCGCCGGCGCCTTGGAAGAATTGACCGTCAGCCCGTCCTCATTGATCACCGCCGCCGGACCCGTACCGCTCAAGTCCACCGAGAAAATGGAAGGCGCCACCGGCGTGACGGGCATCGCCACGGAATCCGACGTCAGCGATCCGTTGCGCACCTGCACCTGCGTTCCCGCCTTGCCATCCACCGCGTAGGGCACCACTGCAGCCACCTGTCCGCTGGAAGTGTAAAGAATCGGCGCGGGCACGCCATCGAACAGCACCTGCGTGCCGCCCGTATTGGTGGCGAGCTTCCCGTCGCCGCCGATCGAGGCGCCGGTGAGCGCGGCGGGTCCCAGGCGCGATCCGTAGAGCACCACGATTTTACCCGGGGTCACTGCGCCCGGCTGAGCGCTGGCCCCATCCACCATTCCGGAACTGACGAAGAGCGGCTTATCGCCGACCAGGGGCACAGGCGTGAGAACGTAAATGATGGACGACGTTTGCAGCAGCGCGAGATCTTCTGGCTGCCTGGGAAGAACATTCAGCAGCAGGCTGCCCATCTCATCGGTGGAATTCTCGCCCCAGCGGACCCGCTTCGGCGGGGCTGTTGGGATTTCGGTAATTTCCGGCCGAGTTGTCGTAGGTCAATTCGCCATCCAGCCGCGTGCCCTTCGGCAGGGGCACCAGATCCTGAAACTGATACTGATCCTGCCAGTTGAACTCCCACTGCCGGATCCAGAGCAGTATGCGAACTTCACCCGTCGGCAGGGTGGCGGTGAGTTTCGCCTCCTTGCCGAGATAATGTGCGTGCGCCCAAACGCCGACCGCGTCCACATCGGCGGGCAGGGTGAACGATCCGCGAACCTTGTAATCCGTTTCACCGGCCGGAATGTCGAGGTTGGCGCGGATGCCGAAGAAGGCCGGCACCTGAAGCTGCGTCATCAGGCGCGCCGGCGCCGGACCGAAGTAGAGGCCGATCACGGTCTTCTCGGTCTGCGCCAGCCCGTTCGGATGGAAGTGCGTCTGCATCAGAAAATCGGAACCCTTGGGCAGGGGAATCGCGATGCCCTGCGGAAGGAAGGCGGGCGTGGTGCCGGGTACCCATCCGCCCAGTCCGCCATTCAGCGCGCTCACCGGATCGCCGACAGTGAAGATGGAGCCGAAGCCGGGAAATCCGGGCTGCCCGTCCACACCATCCTGCTTGCGCGCGCCGCCCGTGGTATCGGAGAAAAACAGCGAGTGATGCACCACCGTGCGCGCCGAGGGTTTCAGTTCGATGGCGCGGACCCACTTGTCTTCCGTGAGTTTGGTCGGGATCACGAAATTGCGGTAGATGTCGGGACCGTCGGCGGGGACGGGAAGCCGGCGGGCATTTCGAGAATCAGGTCCGGCGTGCCGAGGTGCCAGCCATCGGTGTATTGGGGAGGCAGCGGCGCCTTCAAGGGATCGCCAAGCGGCATGCCGCCGTCCACCCACTGCTGGATCAGCGAGATCTGCGCGGGGGTGAGGCGGCGCTCGTCGCGATAGGCGCTCCAGCCGGGCTCCGGCTTCCAGGGCGGCATGTAGTGCGATTGGGTCACCGTCACGATGGTGCGCCCGTGCGACCGTACGTCGTCGTAACTCAGCAGACTGAATGGCGCCACCTCACCCGGATGGTGGCACTTGCTGCAATTGCCGTAAATGATGGGGGCGATGTGTTCGTTGAACGTAACCGTCTGCGTGTAGCCGAGAGCGGCCGTGGCGCCGAACAGGAAAAGGGCTCTCAAATGTGGAAGCAAGTTTGGTGAATCCCCCGATTCAGGTCCGCGGAGCGGAGCTACTGTAGACGAGTTTACACCAGGCGTTGAAAGCGTTAGAAGTTCCGGCGGCGGAGCAGTTCGCGCTCGGCGCGGTACCAGTCTTCTTCGGCAGAGCCGTCCTGCCGGCCGCGAGCCTCCCAGTTGGCGTAAGCAAGGCGGGCAATCTCCTCATGAGACGGCGCGGAAACGGTGACGGCGGGGCTCGGGTGGAGTTCGCGGCGCGCGCGGCCGGCATGAGTTCTTGCGCAGGTATGGGTCATGAGTTCAAGACAACAATAGTTATAACAGAAGTCGGTGGTATCACGGCGTTGCCGCGGGGTTTCGTGGTGCTATGATGCGGAAGGCGCGTTCAGGGCGCCACCGTGTCCGCGGAAAGGACTGCGTCCCCCTGAAATGAAAAATCATCGAGTATCGATTCGACGAACTCTTTTCTGCCCGAGCGAGCGGACACCGGGCGCTGACGAAAGGAGCTCACGTGAAACCGAAATTACCCACCCGCCGGATGCGGGAGCACCCGGATCTCGAACAACTGAAACATCAGGCGAAAGAGCTGCTGCGCGGATTTTCCGCCGGCGATGCGAAGGCCGTCGCCGAAATCAACGCGCATTACCGGGCCGCCGGCGCATCGAAATTCGCTCTGCACGACGCGCAACTGGTGCTGGCCAGAAGCTACGGCTTTGACAGTTGGCCCAAACTCAAGGCGTTTGTGGACGGTGTGACCGTAAGGCGGCTTGCCGAAGCCGTACGCGCGGACGATCTGCCGCGGGTACGGGCAATGCTCCACGCGCGGCCGGAGCTTGCGGGCATGGCGATGTCTTATGGTGACGAGCACCGGCCCATACACTTCGCGGTGATGAAACGCTCGCCGGAGATGGTGCGCCTGCTGATGCGCCACGGGGCGAATGCGCGCCAGGGCATACACCCTCATCGCGATGCGACCACCGCGTGGACCATCGCAAAAGAGCGCGAGTACCCCGAGATTGTCGCGATCATCGAGGAAGAAGAGCAAAAGCGCGGCAACGTGCAGCAGTCCACCGCGGAGGTAGAGGTATTCGGGGACGAAAAGGAGCGCGCGGCGGTAGCGGCGGGCGACATGGAATGGCTGCGTGCGCGCCACAGCGAAGGCAGTCTGGTGAATCTGGTCCGGTGGAATGGCGGCGGGCTGCTCACGGTGGCCGTGCGGCATAACCAGCCGGAGGTCCTGGCCATGCTGCTGGAGTTTGGCTTCGACCCGGATGAACGCGTCTCCGAAGGCGAAGGCGATTGGGTGGCGTACTCGCAATCGTATCCGCTGTGGTACTGCGCGGCTCTCGGCAGGCGCGAGATGGCGGAGATGCTGCTGCGACACGGAGCGAATCCGAACGTGCACCTGGATTCCAGCGGCTCGCCGGTCTACAGCGCCTATAGCCACAAGCAATGGGAGATGGTGGAAGTGTTGCGGCGCCATGGCGGAGTAGTCAGCGCGGACACGGCGGCCATCTATCGCCAGACCGATCTGGCCCGCCAGATGTTGGCGGAAGATGCACGCGGGGAGTTACCACCGGGCATCGTTGCACCCGGCAAGCCGCTGGCGGAGGAACTGCTTCACTTCGGCGCGAGCGGCGGCGATCCGGAGATCGTGCGCATGGCCCTGGAGCGAATCGACTGGCCGGCAGACGACGCCCGGTGGTTCCGGGTTCTGGCGGAACCGCTCTCTTTCTGGCATCACATTCCGTGGCTGTACGCGGGGGACCGCCAACTGGATCGCGACACTTACCTTCCGTGCTTCCGTCTCATTCTGGAACGCTGCGACCCCAACGTGATCGGAGGCTTCGACCGGACCGTGCTGCATGAGGTGGCCGCCATGGGCGATCACGTAACGGAGGAGGAAGCGGCGGCGTTCGCGGCGGCGCTCCTCGACGCCGGGGCAAAAATGAACGTGCGCGACGACCTGCTGAAGAGTACGCCGCTCGGCTGGGCCTGCCGCTGGGGACGCGCGGAGGTCGCCAGGGTGCTCCTGGAGCGGGGCGCGGATCCGGTCGAAGCCGACGCCGAACCCTGGGCCCGGCCCCGCGCGTGGGCGGAAAAGATGGGACACGACGGTGTGGTCCGCGTACTGCGGGAGAGTTGAGACATTGTGCCGTGTGTTCATTGGAGAGGCGTTCCGCACATTTCAACTCCGCCACCAGCGCGTCCTCGACCAGAAGATCCGCAAAATACTCTCCCACAGAGTGTCCCTTGTAGATCACAGAAAGAGACGCTTCTTCAATTGCCCGGATGCCCCGGAGACTCAACTCACGGAGCACGGCACGCTGGTAAACTTTCTCGAGGAACCCCACTCCCAGCGTGTTGGAGACCTCGAAGACGGCGCCCAGCACCTTCTCACTCAAAGAGTCCGGGCATGTGTTATCGGCGTTCATCTGCGTTAATCGGCGGCCTACAGATTTATCGGCAGAGGTTCCCCTGGAACGATATGGCCGCAGATGAACGCCGATAAACGCCGATTGTGATTTCAATCTATCCAGCTATTTCTTAGGCATCGCGGCAAGGCGCGGTAGGATCCGCCGGCTTGATCGATGCGACTTCAAATTCGTCGAACCTGGGTCGAGTGGCCGGTAGCTGCGCGAAGATTCCGCCGGCCACGCTCAGCAATACCGCAAGTGATGTCAGCGTTCGAATCATCCCAGCCTCCGCCGATTGTCTCAGACCAGCGGATTCTCCGGCCACGCGTGCCTGGGGTAGCGGCGCGAAAGTTCCTTGCGAACCTGCGGGTACAGTCGCTGCCAGAAACCTGCCAGGTCGGTGGTCATTTGTACCGGACGCTGGTTCGGCGCCAGCAGGCGCACCACTACTGGGACCGCGCCCCGTGCCACGGTGGGCGTCTCGCGCATACCGAAGAAATCCTGCAGGCGGGACGCGATCCAGGGCGCCTGATTTGGCTCGTAGTGGACCGGCGCCAGCCGCCCGCGCGGCAGACGGATAGACGACGGGGCGATCTCGTCCAGCAGACGGCGCGTCCCGGGCGCCATCTGCTGTTCGATGGCGCGCAGCAGTCCTGCTCCGCGCCCGGCGGCCTCCAATTCGGCGAAGCTCTTGAGCCCGGTGGCAATCGATGCCAGCGCCGCCTCCACAGCCGCGGCGTCCAGCGGGGCGACGGGACCATGCTCTGACGCGAACTGAACGCGCGATTGGAAGGCCGTGATTTCCGCCGGATCGGCAAAGCGAGCCAGCCCCGCTTCCATGGCCTTGTGTGCCAGGAAAACGCCGGCCTCTTCCGGATCTGGCGGCGTGCGACGTGTTTCGATCGCGATCTGGTCGAACAGCAGCGATCTCACGGCCTCCACACGCTCCCCGCCGCGATGCCATTCCAGCGTGGAGACCTCGCGCAGGCGGTCCGGGAAGAGATCGAGCAGCCACTCGGGCTCGATGGCGCTCGCCAGCCGCACCACGGGCGATTTCTGATCCTTGCGGTCTTCCGCTTCCACCGCCACCAGCAGTTCCGCGCCGGTGACTGTGCTGTTGGGCGCCTGCTCGGCGGCAGCGCCGCTCGCTAATTGCAGTTGCGGGCCCTGCCGGCGGCGCGCCACGCGATCGGGGAATGCCGTCAGTATGCTGAGCAGCAGCGCATCTTCGCGATCTGCCGCGAGGCCTGCGGCACGCGCCGCAGACCCTCCGAGTTGACGGAACAGCCGTGCCGCATAAGGCGACCACTCCCCTTCCGCCAAAACCAGAAGATCCGAACGCGAGGCATGCCTTGCGCGGGCAGGCAGGCGATCGCCAGCACCGATCAACGCCGCTACCGCACAGCCTTCGCGAGCCACGCCCCTGCGCCGCGCTTCTACCATCAGGCGGCTCAAGCGAGGGTGCAACGGATAGCGCGCCATTTCCCGGGCCGTATCGCCGGTGGCTCCGAGCTGGAGCAGTAACTCGTGCGCGTGTTCCACGGCCGCGGCGGGCGGAGCGTCCAACCAGTCGAGCGAGCTCAGGTTCAGGTTCATGGCCTGCAGCAGTAGCGCCGTGGGCGTCAGATCCTCGCGCAGGATTTGCGGCACGTCCTGCGCCGGCCGCCGAACGAAATCCTCCAACGGGTATAGGCGGATGGCGCGCCCGGGCCCGGTACGTCCGGCACGCCCCGCCCGCTGGTTGGCGCTCGCCTGGCTGATCCGCGCGACCTCCAGCGCCGGCAGTCCCGACCACGGCGAGTGGCTGGCGATGCGCGCCAGGCCGCTATCGATCACCGCGCTGACGCCATCGATCGTGATGGAGCTTTCCGCCACATTGGTAGAGAGGATGATTTTGGTCCCGGCGCATGCAGCCACCGCGCGGTCCTGCTCCTCGGGCGATTGATCTCCGTAGAGCGGCAAAATCTGCCAGCCGCGGCGCCGCGCCACGCCACCGCAAGCAGTCTGGGCGCGGCGGATTTCGAAGGACCCGGGCAGGAAGACCAGCACGTGTCCGCTGAGTCCGCGAGCGGCCAGCCGTTCGAGGGCCGCCGCTACCTGCTCTTCGACGGGCACGGCGGAATGCGGAGTGTACTCGATCTCCAGCGGGTATTGGCGGCCTGCCGACCGCAAGACCGCGCACACGCCCTCGCTTCCCAAATACGCCGCAATCGGCGCCGCATCGAGTGTCGCCGACATCACGACGATCTTCAGATCGGGCCGCCGCGAACGCTGCAACCGCCGCAACAGGGCCAACGCGAGGTCGCCTTCCAGATGCCGCTCGTGGAATTCGTCCAGCACCACGCACCCCACGCGCTCCAGTTCCGGGTCGCTCAGCATGCGGCGCGTGAGCACCCCCTCGGTCAGGAAACGCAAACGCGTGCGCGGTCCCGCTACCTCCTCGAAGCGAACCTGATAGCCCACCGTGCCGCCCGGCGCCTCGCCGCGTTCGCCCGCCACATACCGCGCCGCCAGGCGCGCGGCCAGGCGGCGCGGCTCCAGCACCAGCACTTCGCGCGAGTCCATTTCCAGCAGCGCGGGCGGTACGCGCGTGGTCTTCCCCGCCCCGGGCGGGGCCTCGACCACCAGGTGGTTGGCGGTACGCAGGTGGCTCAGGATTTCCGGGAGCAGCTCGTCAATGGGCAGGCGCACGCGAACTTCTATTGTCGCAATTCAACGATATTCCGGCGCACGATTGCCGCCTGCGGGTAATCGGGGTGATGTTCCAGGAACTCTTCCAGCACAAGAGCGGCTTCCCGCTTCTCGCCGCGCCGTAAATGAATCTCGGCGAGAAAAAGCTGCGGGTGCGAGAAGTGCGCCGGATCGAGCGTGCGCGCGCGTTCCAGATACTTCACGGCGGCATCGAACTGCCCGAGTTCGAAGTACGTCATGCCAAGCTGCGAGTTGGCCAGTGCGTCGCCGGGCCGCGTCAGCGAAGCGTGAACGTTCACCTCCAACGCTTCATCTAGTTTGTGTACGGTGACCAGCACGCCGCCCAGATTCACCAGAGGTTCGTAGGCCGTTGGGTCCTGCTTCAGGGCCTGACGGAAGCGCTGCTCGGCCAGCGCGAAACGGCGCGTCTGATACGCCATGGTGCCCAGGGTGTTCCAGGCCATGGCGAACTGCGGCGCCAGTTCCACGGCGTGCTCCAGATGCTTCTCGGCGGCCTCCACATCGCTCTTCTCCAGATCGTGCTGCGCATCCGCGAAATCGCGGATCGCGCGGTCGGGGATGGTGAGTTCGCGCGTGGTAACGGAGTGCCGCCGCCGGTCGCTGGTGGTATCGAAATCGTCGTCCCTCAGGACGACGGTGAGCCGGACGCGGTTGCGCGAGTCCGCGCGGCCCGGCCCCACTTCGATGGTCTGGCGCGCTTCGCCGCGACCGGGCTGAAACACGGCTACGGTGTAACTGGCCGGCGCCAGTCTCTTGAAATGGAAGTGTCCGTTCTCATCGGTGAAAGTTGACGAGGTAAACGGATGCGTGGCGCCGAATAAGGTTACCGAGGCAGGTCCTTCCGGACTGATGCGGCCCGACAGCTCGTACAGAGGCTGGGCGGGCGCAGCCGCCGCGAGAAGTATCCAAAGCCAAAGGCGCAGCACGGCAACTCGATTGTAGCGCTGCTTGCCGCGTCGTGATACACCTGAAAGGCAGACGGCCGTTTACAGGAGAAATGCGATGAAACTCAGTGCGGAAGACCTCCGGCGCCAATATGCAGACTTATCCGACGACGCCCTCCTCGAGGTCGATCGCCAGGACCTGGTGGAACTGGCGCGCACCTGCTACGACGAAGAGCTCGCGCGCCGGAATCTCAAGACTGCGCCCGTACGGCCGGAGGACAGCGACGAATTTGTAGTCGCGGCGACGTTTGCCTCTCAAGAGGAGGCCAAGGCGGCTCGCGGCCTGCTGGTGGGGGATGGGATCCGTACCCAGGTGGGAAGCGGCGGCCTGACGCTGCTGGTTCCCGCCTCCCTTGTGGAAGACGCGCGCGACCTGCTGGAAGCGCAGATTCCCGACGAGCAACTGGCCGAGGCCGCCGCCAGCGCCAGTTACGTGCGCCACGGCGTGGGAACGGTTCGCCCCTATCTTTACGGCAATCTGGATCTGGTCGATTTCGTTCAGGAAGTGTTCGGCGCAGTCGAACTTGAGCGAACCCCGTTCAGTTCCACTTCCTTCCACATTGAGGCGGCGATCGGCGATTCGGTATTGGTGCTGGAAGTCAGCGACCCGCCGCACAAGACTGCGGCACCTGCCTCGGTTTACGTCTACGTGCCGGATGTGGATGCGGCTTACGGCCGCGCCCTTCAGGCAGGCGCCGTCGAAGTCTCGGCGCCGGCGGATAAACCATACAATGAGCGGGCCGCGGGAGTGAGGGACAGGTCCGGTAACATCTGGTGGATTGCAACCTACGGGGATTAACTAACCGGACCTGTTTATGAAGTAAACGCCCTTACCTTATTAAAATGAACGTCCCGTGCCACGCTTGACGCTGCTCTCCTGCGGCGTAACCAAGGTGCCGGAAGCAGCAGAAACGGCACCGCCGGGACGATCCAGCTTTGAGAGTTGCATGATTGTTGCCACTTCCGCCCGCCCGTAGTTTGGTGCTCCTTTTCGCACAATTCAGGCCCTGAAAAGCCCTCAATTGCGTGCGGGAACTGCACGAATTGCACAAATGCGTATACTCTTCGCGCTCAATGGGCGCGCTTGAAGTATTGCACTTCGCGTTCGTGCTTTTCCGCCTGTTGGCGTGTGCCGAAAGTGCCCAGGTTCTTACGTTTTCCGGTTCCCGGATCCACCTTCCGCGAATACAGGCGATATTCGCCTGATTTGAGTTTTCTAATCATGCCCGTCAAGCAGCAAAAAGGATGCCAGCAGGAATCTCCCGAATGGTCGCCGGTGTGCTTCTGCCTCGATATGACCTCAAGCAAGATCCCTGGCGCCGCGAAGTACGTGCCGCGGGATGCGACATTGCGGCAACTGAGCGACGCCGCACAAAACTGCAAAGGCTGCGAACTCTACCGGAACGCCACACAGGCGGTTCTGGGTGAAGGACCGCCCAGCGCTCGCATACTGATGGTAGGCGAACAGCCCGGCGACAAAGAGGACCTTGCCGGGAAGCCTTTTGTCGGGCCCGCGGGCGCTCTGCTGGACCGCGCACTAGCCGACGCCGGCATCGATCGCTCGGACGTCTATATCACGAATGCCGTCAAGCACTTCAAATTCGAGGAGCGCGGAAAACGCCGGATTCACAAAAAGCCCTCGGAAACCGAGGTGGTCGCCTGTCGCCCCTGGTTGGATGCCGAGATGGCATGTGTCCACCCGGAAATCGTCGTCTGCCTGGGGGCTACCGCCGCGCGCGCACTGATCGGCAAGCAGCACCGTGTTTTGCGAGACCGCGGCCTCTTCGTGCCGCATCCCCTGGCAAAGAATATAACGGCCACGGTACACCCGTCCGCCATCTTGCGCGCGCCCGACCCGGAACAGCGCCGTGCGGCGTACGACAATTTTGTCAAAGACCTGAAAGCGGTTCGACAAAAACTGCAGACCGCCGCCGGGGCGCACTGAATCGATCCGCTACACATCGATCTGCTACACCATGTCCTTGACCAGGTCCTCCGCAACGGTGAGTGCGATTTTCTTGCGGTTCGTCTGTCCTTTTGCCAGTGCCTTGGCGAAATGTGCGGCCTGCTCCAGGGTGACGTTCGGTGGCATGGGAGGCTCGTAAGCGTCGACCGCCGCTTCAATCAGCGTCGGCCCGCGCACAGCGAGAGCCTCGTCGAGAATTTCGCCGCAGGTGGCCGGATTGTCGATGGTGAATCCGTGGCCTCCACACGCACGCGCAAATTCCGCGAAATCGATAGGCTGAAGCTCGCATCCGAATTTGGGTTTCCCCAAATTCACCATCTGTTCCCACTTGATCTGGCCCAGCGTGTTGCTCTTCAGTACCACAACCTTGATCGGCAGTTGGTACTTTACGGCCGTCGCAAATTCGGCCATGAGCATGGAAAATCCTCCGTCGCCGGCGAATGCGACGCATTCGCGCTCGGGGTAAGCGATCTGCGCCGCAATCGTATAAGGCAGGCCCGATGCCATGCTGGCCAGGTTGCCTGAGCAGGAGTACATCTGCCCGCGCTTTGCGTTGATGTGGCGAGCCCACCATGTGGTATTGGCGCCGGAGTCGCACGAGATGATAGCGGTGGCGGACAGGCGCCTGCCGAGTTCTCCCGCTACCACCTGCGGCTTCATCGGCATGTCCATACGGCTTTCCTGTTTGTGCATCGTGGCCTGCCATTCGGCCATGCCCTTCTGCGCCTTCTCCAGAAATGTCCGGTTCTGGTTGCGGCGCAACAGCGGCAGCAATTCTTCCAACGAACGCCGGCAATCGCCAACCAGTCCAGATTCCACGGGGTATCGCAGGCCGATTCGCCGTGAATCGACATCGATCTGAACGCCGCGCGCCTGGCCGGGCCGCGGCATAAATTCGATATACGGGAAGGAACTGCCGGCGATCAACACGGTGTCGCAATCCTCCAGTGCGGTTTGCGAGGGCTTCGTCCCCAGCAGGCCGATGCCGCCGGTGGTATAGCGGCTGTCATCCGGAACCGCAGCCTTCCCGAGCAGCGCCTTGATGATCGGCGCTCCCAGTTTTTCCGCTGCCGCCTCCAGTTGTTCGCCGGCGTGCAGCGCGCCCTGGCCCGCCAGAATTGCGACTCTGTTTCCGGCATTGAGCACCGCCGCGGCCTTTTGCAGATCTCCCGCCGATGGTACGCGCGTGCTGTGCGTACATACGTCGGAAGTGTGATGCGGCAGATTCCGCTTGGACTCCTGGTTTCGCGAGAGCTCCTGTTCCTGCAGGTCTGCCGCGAAGGTGATGTGCGCCACGCCGCGGCAACTGATCGCAGTCCGGCATGCGAGGTCGATCAGGCTTTCGACATGCGCGACTCCCATGACTCGCTGATTGAAGACGGCCACATCCTGAAACAGCTTGTCGAGTTCCACGTCCTGCCTCGCCATCGTGCCGATCAGATCGTGGAAGTGCATGCCGGTAATCGCGAGCACCGGCTGGCCGTCCAGCTTCGCGTCGTACAGTCCGTTCAGCAGGTGTATGCCGCCGGGACCCGAGGTGCCCAGACAAACGCCCAGCTTGCCGGTATATTTCGCGTAAGCACAGGCCATGAAGGCGGCCGCTTCTTCGTGCCGCACCTGAACAAATCGAATCTTGTCCCGGCGCGTGCGAAGCGCCTCCATGATGCCGTTGATTCCGTCACCGGGCAGCCCGAAAATCGTGTCGACTCCCCAATCCCTCAGTGAATCGATAAGAACATCCGATGCAGTAGATGACATGACCATGAACCTGCACCAGAAATGCCAAACAAGATTGCACGAAATTGTTCCTGTATGCCGCGGTACATGCCGGCGAGATGGGCATTTCGTCCCCGCTTACTGCTCCACTTACTGCTTAGTCTGCCGGTAATTTATCGGCTTTTAACTCGGCGGCCGAGAGACGCCGCTTGGATTCGATCCACCGGGGCGCGGCGTCGCGTTCCTCGTCGGGACGGTTCATCGTGAATGCGGCCACCAGGCGCTCTTGCCGGAGCCACCACACGCTGAAACTAGTGCCCGCCGGATCGCCGCGCTCGATTACTTCGTCCGCACCCGTCATATCTCCCCAGAGCTCATAGGAAAGATCGAACACATCGGAAAAGAAGTAGGGGACGTGCACGAAGGCGGACCGTTCGCCCATCAGCGCACGCGCGCAATGCTGCCCCTGGGAAACTGCATTGTCCCAGTGCTCCGCGCGCCGGCGCTTGTCAAACAAAACGTCCTGGTAACTTGCCACATCTCCCGCCGCATAAATTCCAGGCACATTGGTTTCGAGATATTCGTTGACCACCACCCCGTCCGCGATCTCGAGTCCGCTGTTGGCGACTACATCCGTCACCGGCCGCACACCGATGCCTGCCACCATCAGGTCGCATTCCACGGTTCGCCGGTCGTTGAGCACAACCGAGGCCAGCGCCTCCTTGCCCCGCGCCTCCTTCACTTCGGCCTGCTTGAGGAACCGCACACCGCGCGCCGAAAAGTAGCTCTCGAAACTGCGGGACATGGCGGGTGTGAAAATCTTCGGCCATATGCGTTCCTCACGCACGATCATGGTAGTCTCGATGCCCTTCTGCGCCAGGACGGAGGCCACCTCCATAGCGATGAATCCGCTGCCTACGACGACCGCCCGCTTTGCGGCGTCAGCGCGTCGCCGCAGGCGCTTGGAATCGTCGAGCGACCGCAGATAGTGGATCCCCGACAATTTGGCGCCGCCCATCTCCAGAGTTCTGACTGCCGCACCGGTCGCCACGATCAGCTTTTCAAAAGCGATCTCCTCGCCCGATCTCAAGGTCATCGTCTTCTGCGCGGCATCCACACCGCTCACGTGAGTGACCAGTTGTAGATCGATGCCATGCTCGCGGTAGAAGCCCTCGGGGTTGATTCGGATCTTCTCTTCCTCTTCCTTTCCTGCCAGAAAGCCCTTGGAGAGCGGCGGGCGCTCGTAGGGAATTGCGTCGTCCGCTGAAATAATGGAAAGCTCGCCGGGCTTCAATCCCCGCTCCACCATTTCCTTCGCCGCATAGCCGGCCACCATACCGCCACCCAGAATGACGTATCTAGATTTCATCAATCGCTCCCATCGGATAAGAGATTACCGGATGCACATGCAATTCACCATCCGGCACAGTCCTCCCTTTCGATCCAACAGTACGAAAGTCCACCCCCTGTATTCGAGACGGGCGTTCAGAGCGAGCCGTACTTGGAATATGCCTCTTTGACCGAAACGCCGCGGCGCAATTCTTCGCGCATACCGCTCTCCCGCTGATGAATGTCCTCGGCGGCATTCAGGACATCCAGCAGGATGTCCTGCGGCACGATCACCACGCCATCGATATCGCCAAACACGAAATCGTTGGGATGGATCACCGTGTCGCCAATCTTGATGGTGACCTGGTACTGCTGGATGTTCCAGCGCCCCACCGAACTCGCCGGGGACTTGAATGCGGCAAAGACCGGATATTGCATCGCGTTGATGAAGTCCAGGTCGCGTACGCCGCCGTCCAGTACGCCGCCGGTGCAGCCGCGCTGGCGCGCCGCCGTCGACATCATCTCTCCCCAGTGCGCGCAGTTTACGCTCCCGCCGCACGCCCACACGGATACCGTGCCCGGTGTGATGCTATCCAGCATGTTCAGCCGGGTCTGGGTGTCGTCATCCGCCGTGCTCGCGCAGGGATATCCTTGCCCCGTGAAGGCCAAACCTGCGACCCGGTTTACCGCGGTCATAGGCGTCAGATACTTCGGCAGCACCTGGTGGCGATAGCCGCGCTTGTCCAGGATGTCGGCAATCGCTCCCGAATAGAGTTTCAGGTATCGCCGGCAGATCTCTTCTACCCCGCCGGCATCAAATAGGGCTGCGGTGCTTAGCGTTGCGGACTGCATTTCGCACTCCTCTTCTATCGAGTAACTATGTTGAATAACTTCGAGCGGCCTTCGCCTTTTCCGGCGTCGTGGCGAGCGCCCGGTCGGGATCGACGAATGCCCACGCGAGCGCTCCCACCAGGCAGAGCGCGGCTGCGACCATAAACGGCGCGGTCCAGCCCAATCTCGCGGCAATCAGCGGCGTCAGCGAGGCGGTGATGGCTCCTGCAGTCTGATTGCCCATGTTCATTACGCCGGAAACGGTTCCGGCGGAAGCGCCGCCAAGATCGGCGGTAACCGACCAGAACGAACTAGCCGAAAGATACAAGGCTCCGGCGCCGCCCGCCAGGACGATCGTGGCCAGGCGTGCGTCCGCGGCTTGCGTGCCCAGCGCGAGAAACACTGCCGCCAGCGCGATGCTGACGCCCGCGACGCCGCAGCGGCCGATGCGCTTGCCGTATCGTTTGGTCAGATAATCGCCGATGATGCCGCCTAAGGGCGAGCAGGTGGCCATCGCAATGAACGGGAGCATGCCGTACAGGGCGCTGGACTTGAGGTCCAGCTTGCGCACCGTATTCAGATAGATGAAAAACCACGTGAAGAAAATATATGCCACATAGCCGTAGCAGAAATAGCTGAGCGTAACCGCCAGCACGTCCCTGCTTCCCAAGATCGTCCGCCACGGAAGCGCCTTGACATTCGTTCCACCTGCCGCCGCCGGCAGCCCCGCCCGAATGTGCTCCGCTTCTGTGGGGCTCACCCAGGGATGATCGGCCGGACGATCGCGCGCCATCAGATACCAGACCGCACCCGCCGCCAAACCAATCAGCGCGCTGATCCAGAACGACCATCGCCACCCGTAATTCACCAGGATGTACGTGATCACCGGAGGAGTGACTCCCGCCCCCGCGCCCACTCCCGCGAAGATCAGGCCGTTCGCCAGGCCGCGTTCCTTGGAGGGCACCCAGGCTGAGACCAGCCGGTTCGACGAAGGGTATACTACCGCCTCGCCCAGACCCAGAAAGAAACGGGCCGTCAGCAGGATCCACAACGCGCCGGCGGCTCCCGGCGAAACCATGGCCGTGAGCGCCGTGAAGACGGCCCACCAGACCGTTCCCAAGGCCAAAATCTTCCGCGGGCCGAAGCGATCCGCCAGCCGTCCGCCCGGAGCTTGAAAGAGCGCATAGCCCGCGACAAAGGCGCTAAACACCCAGCCCAATTGAATATTGTCGAGATGAAATTCCTGTTGGATGGAATGGCCGGCGATGGCAATATTCACGCGGTCCAGGTACGCGATCGCGCTGATCACGAACATCCATCCGATCAAAACCCAGCGAGTACGATTTCGAAAAGGATTAAACATGCAAGCCAAAGACTAACATGTCTCAATTGGCCCGGCATCAGCCGGCAAGATCAGCTCGCGCAGGCCGCAACCGGCGTGCTCACCAGCGTTTCGATCGCCGGCGAATGAATCAGCGTATTGTGAATCAGGCACGCCTTCACCGCGCGCAGGACGCCTGCCTGGTGTGCGGGATCCAGCCCCGGAACTACAACTTCGATCCGAAACTGCCCGAGTCTGGCGGGTTGCGCCGCCTTTTCCGCGCTGACCTTCACCTCCAGACCCGCGTGGGACAACGCCCTTGCCTTCATATATTGGGCTGCGTAGAACCCGGCGCACGTCCCCAGGGAAACCAACAGATACTCGGGCGGCGTCATCCCGCTGTCCGAACCACCGTTTTCCGCCGGCTGGTCGCAAATGACGCGGTGACCCCGCGCCTCGGCTTCGAACTTCACGTCTCCGAGATGATGAATTGTAACTTCCATAAGAGCTTTCAATTAGAGCTTTCAATTAGAAGGATGCAATCGCCTGCCAAAGGTGACGGTTGCCCCCGGCCCGGTGAGGGGTGACACCAAACCTTCCTGGGCCGCATCTAATAAGTGAACGGAAGTCGGACTAGGAGGTGACAGATGAACTTCCGCACGTCGTTCTTTCGATCTTTAGCGATCGGCGTTGCCGCGATCGTGGCAGGCGCCGGCATTTTGACGGGCGCGCAGGATCCCGCAGCACAGAATCCCCCACAAGCTGCCGTACAGCCTCCCGACAAGCCAGTCTGGACGCCGCAGCAGTTGGATAACCTGGTCGCGCCGGTCGCCCTCTATCCGGATCCATTGCTCTCGCAGGTCCTGGTAGCTTCCACTTACCCGCTCGAAGTTGTTGAAGCGCAGCAGTGGCTCCAAACCAACAGCTCCCTCACAGGCGCCGACCTGATCGGTGCCGCTCAGCAGCAAAATTGGGATTCCAGCGTGCAGGCCCTGGTCGCCTTTCCGGATGTCCTGGCGAAACTGAATCAGGATATCCGCTGGACCGACGACCTGGGAAATGCCTTCCTGGCTCAACAGGCCGATGTGATGAGCGCCGTACAGCGTATGCGCGCTTCGGCGAGGGCCAACGGTAAGCTGACATCGTCGCCACAGCAGGTCGTCACTACCGACACATCCAACGGTCAGACGGCCATCGAGATCCAACCCGCCAGCCCGGACGTGGTCTACGTGCCGACGTACGATCCAGGCTACATCTGGGGGCCGCCAGCTTGGGGCGCGTATCCTCCCCTTGTGTACCCTGCCTTCGGTTTCGGATACGGACCAGCGTGGAATATCGGGCTATGCTTCTCCCCTTGGGGCGGATGGGGTGGCTGGGGCGGTTGGGGATGGGGACCCAACTGGTTTGGCGGCGGCATCATAGTCAACAACGTGTTCTTCCACCACTTTGGTTTCCGGTCCCGCCCAGGCTGGGGCAATGGATCGCGAACCAACCTATGGGCGCATGATCCCACACACCGCCTCGGCGTCCCCTATCCGAATCGTCAACTCTCGGGTCAATTTGGAAGCGCCTCGCGGATGAACGCTCAACGGATGATAAACAGTCAGCGGATGGGCATGGGAAACAGCTTCGCCCCATCGCACGGAGGAGCGAATCGCCAGGCGTTCCCCGGAATGACGCCCGGCGCCCGGCCGAACATAGGACAGCCAAACATAGGACACCCAAACATAGGACACCCTGGAATGCAGGGCGGCAACCCGGCTCCGATGCGCGGCATCCAGCCGGCGCCAAGGGCGATGCCCACCGCGCCTAGAGGCGTTTCACCTGGATTCGGCGGCGCCGGCCGCAGCTTCGGCGGCGGTGGAGGATTCCGCGGCTTCGGCGGCGGAGGCGGAGGCGGCGCATTCCGTGGCTTCGGCGGCGGAGGTGGAGGCGGCGGATTCCGTGGTGGCTTCGGCGGCGGTGGCGGTCACGGATTCGGCGGTGGCGGCGGTCACGGTGGCGGCGGCCGTCGATAGATCCCCTTCGCCAAAATCATCCCACCAAAGGAAGTGTGCCCGCCGGCTGGGGGAAGCCGGCGGGCTCGCGAGTTTCTCTCGCGAATACCGTACCTTAAGCATACGAGGATCGTTGACAGGTTCCTATACTGGCGAGCCAGTATTACGGGCCCGCCTGCCGTGGGAAAAGTACGGATCAGACCGTGCCGCCGCCCAGCAGGGAGGCCGCCGTGGGCGGAGCGGCGCCGCGCAACTTCGGGGGCGCGGCAATTTCCGGAACCTGGTCGCCTTCCCCGGGCGCCAGGAACAGGTTCGAATCCACACCGTGCTGCCGCGTGTACAGATCGTAGTAGCGGCCCCCGTATGCGTACAGCGATTCGTGCGTGCCCCGCTCCACGATGCGGCCGTCCTCCACCACCAGTATCTGCTCCGCCCGCCGGATGGTGGAAAGACGATGCGCAATTACGAACGTCGTGCGCCCTTTCATCAGGTACGAGAGACCTTCCTGTATAGCCGCTTCGGATTCCGAATCCAGACTGCTGGTCGCCTCATCCAGAATCAGAATCCGCGGGTCGGCCAGAATCGCGCGCGCAATGGAGACGCGCTGCCGCTGTCCGCCGGAGAGCTTGACGCCGCGCTCGCCGACAATGGTGTCGTACTTCTTCTCGAACTTCTCGGCAAACTCGTCCACGCGGGCAATCCGGCACGCGTGCAGAATCTCCTCTTCGCCGGCGCCGGGACGGGCGAAGCCGATATTCTCGCGAATCGTGCCGTCGAACAGGAACGTGTCCTGCAACACCACGCCGAGCTGCGAACGGAAGGCGTCCAGGCGCACGGTGGAAATATCGATCGAATCCACCAGAATCCGTCCCGCGGTGGGCTCGTGGAAGGCCGCGATCAGGCTGATGATGGTCGATTTTCCCGACCCGGACGGTCCCACCAGCGCGGTCACCGTGCCGGGCTCGGAGCGGAAGCTGACTTCGTGAAGCACCGGCTTACCGGCGTCGTACTCGAAATTCACGTCGTCGAAGGCGACGTAGCCCTGAATCGTGTCGATCTTGCGCACACGCTTGGTGTCCTGGTCCTCGGGCCGCTCGGCGAGCACTTCCTGGGTACGGTCGAGTCCGGCGAGGGCCTCCGATAACTGCGTTCCGATCGCCACCATCTGGAACATCGGCGCCACCAGGAATGCCAGATATCCGGCGAACGCAAACCAGCCGCCGAGCGTGAGCGTAGGCGGCGTGGCCAGAATCTGGCGCGCGCCGAGTACATCACCGTACCGCCCACGACTCCCATCAGCATGGTGGCCGAAAGCGTCATCAGCGAAATCGCCGTGAGCGAGCGCATCACGTTGTCCAGCAGGCGCTGCACGCCGGAAGCGAACACGCGAGCCTCTCCCGCTTCGGCATGGTAGCCCTTCACCACGCGCACGCCCGGCCAGCGATTCCGTCAGCCGCCCGGTGACATCGGCGTTGATCTTGCCGCGCTCACGGAAGATCGGGCCGGATCTTTCCGAATGCCTTGCCGAGACCCAGCGCGAATACCACGATGAAGAGCAGCGCAATGCCCGGTCAGCAGCGCGCTGATCTTCAGCAGGATGACCAGCGAGAGCAACGCCGTCAGCATGCCGCCGACGAAATCCACCAGCCCGGTGCCGATCAGGTTGCGCACGCCCTCCACATCGCTCATGATGCGCGATACCAGCGCGCCGGACTTATTGGCGTCGTAATAGGCCACCGGCAGACGGCCGACATGTTCCTGCACCTTGCGGCGCAGCTCGGCGATCAGCCGCTGGCCTTCCTTCGAAAGCAACTGCGTCAGGGAGAACGACGTGATGCCCTGAATGATGGTGGCGGCGAAAACGGCGCCACCAGGGGATTCAACAGTCCAGACCTGGTGCTTGATGACCACGTTGTCCACCAGGAATTTGGGCGCGCCGGGCAATACCAGGCTGCACAAGCTGCCGATCAGCATCAGCAGGAAACCGAGCAGCAGTTTGCCGCGCCGCGGGCGCACCAGCTCCTTCAGCAGCGGCAGCGTGCTGCGCAGATGGCTTGCCGCCTTCTTCTTTGGAATGCCGGGAGACAAGATTGGCCCTTTCGATTGAGTATACGGTTTCTTGGATGACGCGAGCCTCGGCAGAGTGGCAAGAACCTGCGCGCGCCGAATAGCGCTATGCCCGTCCCATCAGCCGCTTCCAACCGCTTGGCCGCGGCGCTTCCACTCCCAACAAGGAACGCAGCGGAGCAGCCTCATCCTCCGAAAGGGGCTCGATGTCGCGCAGCAGATGTACCACTTCCAACATACGGCAGAAATGATCGATGCAGTGCCAGCACCCCTGCAGATGCCGTTCCATCATTTCCCTGCCCCGCCACGTGGTGCGCCCGTCGACTACATCCAGGAACGCCTTGGTGGGCAGGCAGTCCTCCGTCACGGCGGCCGCCGCTTCCCGGCCTAACGCCGGACCATTCTCGGTGAGCAGCGTACGCCGCCACGAGTCCACCTGGCCGCGGATCAGTTCCGCCGCGCGTCCTCGCACCTTCTCGACGGTGTCCGGCGACACCCGCAGCATCGGCCCCGCCTGCGCCGCAGGGTAGCGCATCGTTTCGAGCCACGCAGCCTGCTTCTCCGTCATCGTCAGCGGCCCCAGCGCTGCGGTGAGAGTCTCCAGCCCAATCGGAATTTCTGCTGCCGGCGCCTCCAGTTCCCCCACGATCAGTTGCCGCAGCTGGCCCACGAACCAGCGCTCCTCCGGCGGGACGCTAGAGGTAAACAAAAAGGATTCGGGCTTGCGGACAGCCAGCAGGATCCGCTCCAACAGTGCCGGATCCGCGGAACGCTCGGGCGTATAATGCGCCACAGTCTTCCGGATCACCGGCACATACCGCGAAATAAAATACATCCACCCCGCAGGGACACCTGCCCGGCAGTCGCTGACCATCTCGTAACACGTATAGATCATATTTACTTGATGTTACCCCGCGGGCCCTTTGGTGGTTGCGCGTACCGCAAAGCGGCGGTAAGCTCCCAGTAGAGGCACTCTTCATGAAACTCGTATTGCGGATTGCTTTATGTTGCAGCCTGGCTGCCGGCGTGGGTATTGCGCAGCGCGGAGGCGGTGGCGGTCGCGGCGGAATGGGCGGTGGCGGCGGCTTCCGCGGAGGCGGGAGGGCGGTGGCGGCGGCTTCCGGTGGAGGCGGGATGGGGGCGGCGGCGGCTTCCGTGGAGGCGGGGGCGGCTTCCGTGGAGGTGGCGGCTTTGTCGGTGGAGGTTTCCGCGGCGGCGGCTTCCGTGGCGGTTTCGTAGGAGGTGGTTTTCGTGGCGGCGGCTTCCGCGGTGGCTTCGGTCGAGGCTTCAACCGCGGCTTCATCGGCGTCGGCGTCGGCTGGCCCTGGTGGGGCTGGGGCGGCGGCTGGGGTGGTTGGGGCGGCTGGGGTGGTGGTTGGCCTGTCTGGGATTCTGGTTGGGACGGGGGAGCCTACCCGGTCTCAAACATCGGCTACGATCCCGGCTATGGCTACTCCGGCGGTTATTCGGCGGGTTACCCGCAACAGTCTTCCGGCGGCGTCACGGTAGTCTATCCCCCGCAGGCGCCCGCGTCTAACACGATCGTGATCGACCGCGCAGGCGGCTCGGTCACGCGCGAGTTCGATCAGTTCGGGCAGGAGATCACGCATGCCCCTCCGGCGATGGCTTCAGCGTCGGCCCCGGGCCTGGACTCCGGTGGTTCGCCGATCTTCCTGATCGCCCTCAAGGATCATTCGATCACCGCGGCCGCTGCTTATTGGGTGGAGGGCAGTACGCTTCACTTCATCACCCTCGATCACCAGCACAAGCAGGCTGCGCTCACCCAGGTGGACCGCGACCTGTGCCTGCGATTGAACCGGGACCGGAGAGTCGTCTTCTCCCTGCCCGCAGGCCAATAAAACGGGCCATGTTAGCGACGCTTTTTTTGCGACTTTCCGTTAGGCGGCACGGTCCTGGTGTTTACAAGCTGACGGTTGCGTTCCACTTTTTGTTTGATTTAGAATCACCAGACTACGGTCATCGACGTGGTACAGTGATTGACCAGTAACGGAGGGCCTCAATGAAGGCGTCCCTGTTTTACGCAATTGTCATCCTAGCGTCCGCTTCCTCTCCGGTACTTGGAGCAACAGAGCCACGCTTCGATTCAGCAAATGGAGACCTCTGGGGACACCATGGGCGCGCGCACCGCGCTCGCCCGTGCTGCCCAGGCCAATCCCAATAGCGTGCCTGCGTTGACCGCGTACGCCGAATTCCTCGACCGTTACGGCGATCCCGGCGCCCGTGAGGCCTACGGCAAACTGCTCACCGCCCTCCACAATGGCAGCGATACGGCGCGCGTCGCAGCGGTGGCGCACCGACTTGGCGCTGCTCGATTTGCTGGCCGGCGACCGCACTGCCGCCAGATTCCCATCTCGGCAGCCATCGCGCGGCGGGCGGCAAAGTCCGTAACCCTCGGCACGCCGCCCGCGCCAAAATCTACCGGACCGCCGGGCACGGCGACCATCCCCGGCCCGCTGCGCTCCTTCGCCCGCATGGCCGCCATTTCTCCCGATTCCGACCCGGCCGACGTGTTGCCCGCGCTGGCGCGCAACGTGGTCACCAACGGCTATCAGGCATCGCACAATAACGAATCGCTGGAGCAGACCGAGTACCTGAAGCTGGTGCACCGCTACCTCTCGCAGGCGCGCGAACTGGAAAAGCTGGCGCGGCGAAAGCGGCACCATCAAGATCGATAACTGCGAATCGCCCGCGGCCGGCGAGCTGCTCCGCATCCTCGGCTTCCGCATGCGCGGCGGCTGCGGCAGCGAAGTGGTGCTCGAAACCGTCAACGCGCCGCGCGCCTTTCTCACCACCGATTCCGGCTTCCCGCTCAGCGACCTGGAGCAGGCGCTGCGCACCAACCGGCCGTTCACTTACGATTTCCACGCCACCACCGTCCCCGTGCTGTTCGGCCCCGAATACTGGAGCGGCCCCAAAGATAAGGAGAGCGCCGATTTCATCGAGACCTTCATCTCCGATCCCTCCGATCTGCCGCCTGTACCTCGGCTTCTCCAAGCTGGACGCCGAAACCGGCGAAGCCATGCGCAAGGCGGTCAGCATCACGCGGCTCAAGGCCTATTCGCACGTGCTGGATTTCTTCGGCGGCATGTTCGAAATCCGCGACGGCAAGGCGGTCATTCCCGGCGGCCCGCGCGCCGCCGCCGGTTGGGCCGAACTGGCCGGCGCCTCTCCCGATCAGGGCGCCGCGTTCTTCGACAAGCTGATGGCCAAGGACGATGGCTGGCTGGCCAGCCTGTACGACGCGCTCGCCCGCATACAAGGCCCGGTGAAGGACTACCTCACCGACCCCGCGCGCATGAAGCGCTTCTACACGGCGGTGCGCGGCCGCATCACCAGTCCCGGTCCGGCCCGCCCGGTGTTCCGCTCCAACACCGACATGATGCTGCTCACCACGCGTCTGCGCGTGGACGCCGACGGCAAGCCCCACATTCCCGGCAGCCTGGAAGTGTGGCGGAACCTCTTCATCAACCATCCGCAGGGCAAGTACGACGGCAAACTGACCAAGCTGGCCACCAGCTGGAAAGAGCCCGACGACGTGCTGGAGGCCCTCTTCGCCCTCTCCCGCAAAGCCGTGGAGAACGAGCCGCTGAAGATCTTCATGGCGATCAGCGATATCGACCGCAATCGCGCCAACCCGCTCGAGCGCCGCCACGGTGGATCGGCTGGCGCGCGAGTATCACGATTACGGCAGCCAGTATCCGCTCTTCAGCGAATCGCGCAGCATTTCCGAACCGTCCATCATCCTCGTTCCTGGATCAGATGGCGGTCATCAGCAAAGGTGAAGGATCCGGCGCTGCGCTCCGATCTCGCCGGCACCTTCCAGGCGCTGGTCGGCCTGTGGCAGATTCTCGTGCGGCAGCAGAGTATTCCCGAAGCCCAGGCCGACGCGGTCTTCTCCGGGATCGTGGGCGGCTTCGCCCAGGTTCGCGGCAATCGCGAGCTGTTCGATGCCGGGACGCAACGGCGTGAAGCTGCTGCTCGGCGCCACCGGCACCGTCACCGAGCCCCACGCGAAGATGCTCGAACTGCTGGCCGGCAATCCCACCGATTCCGAAACGCACGAACAGATGGTGCAGGACCTGATGCGCATTCTGGAAGCGCAGCGCATCATCTCCCTGGATACGCTGTTCCAACTCGCCGATCACATCGAAGCGGTCGCCAAGGGCGAGAAGCTGGATCCCAGCTGGTCAACAAGCTCGCCAGCCGCATCAGCGAGATCCAGTTGCCGCGGGCGTCGCTCTCGTCCAACGAAAAGAACGCGATGGGCTTCGGCTACTGGACCGAGCGGCACATGGATACCGAACGCAAACTCAATCTGCGCGCCGCCATCGAGAAGGCCGGCGGCGATCCCGAGAAGGTGAAGGACACGCGCGGCCTGCTGGCGCCGCTGCTGCGCGACACCCTGCTGGCCTTCAACTACGCGCACTATGCGCCGCCCGGAGCGCAGATTCTGTACACCAACCCGGTGTTCGTGCGCAGCCACGATTTTCTCGGGCATGCAGGGCAGCGACCACACCTGGCGACCCACCGAGCTGTACGGCACCGGCTGGCCCTCCAACGGCGGCGGCCGCCTGGTGGGCTCGCTCTCTTCCCTGCCCTACGCGCTGGCCGAGGCCGAACAGAACTTCCTGGTTCCCACGCAGACCCAGGCGCTGATCTGGGGCGACCTGGTGCCGCAGATGATCCTCAGCGCCAAGATTCCGCGCTGGTGGGACGTCACGCCGGCCCAGATGCACTGGGTGGGACTGCATCTGCGTTACGGCCGCGAACTGCTGGCCGAAGCCGCGCTCGATAGCGACCTGCGCACGCAGGTGCTCGCCTCGCTCGGCACGCTCGCCGCGCCGGCGCGCACCCGCATGGTGGCGCAGCTGCTCGAACAGGGCGAGGTCCGCGAGGCGCTGGACCGTGTGACGCCCTCGGAACTGTACCTGGTGGCCCGCGAAGTGGGCGCCAATCGCAGCCCACAGAGCTCCTGCCTGCTGGCGGAGATGAAGCGCCTGGCCGCCGCCTCTCCGAAGGACGTCAACTACGCCGCCATCTCGCGCGCCTTCGGCACGCCCAAGCCACGCTGGCCAATTCTTACGAGCCCGAGCTGCTGAACCTGCGCACCTTCCCCACCCTGATGGGCTACTCCAGCCGCATCATGGCGGAGAGCTGGGAGTCCAACAGCCTCTATTGGGCGGCGCTGGCCGACGAACTCAGCGTCTCGCCCACCCAGCTCAACGTGCGCATTCCCGAGTGGACGCGCAAGCTGGTGGAACAGATCTTCGCCTCGCACCTGGAAGACTGGCCGGCCGTGCTTGAGGTCGCTGCGCGTCGGTGGGCGACGATGTGCGCGCGCAGGCACGCGCGCCAGGCAACGCGAACAGAAGGCAGCACTGCAATAATCAGAATACAGACCCGGGAAAACGATCATGAGACGATTTCGCGACGAGGATTTCTTGGAATGACTGCGGCCGGCGCCGTGCTACAGCGCGCAGGACGGACAGCGCCCCATCTTCCGTGTCAAGGTCGACATGGTGGTGCTGAGTTCCAGGTGACCGACAGCAAAGGTCACTATGTGAACGGACTGAAGCCCACCGATTTCCGCATCTACGAGGACGGCATTCTTCAGCAGGTGGCCACCTTCGCTGAAGGCGCCAAGGCCCCGCTGGCGGTGGGCGAAGACGGCAGCACGCGTCCTCTTCTGGAAGCCAACAAAGAGGCGCTGCCCGGGCATGGAGCGCCCGGATGCTTTCGTGGGCACCAACGTCTTCGTTCTCTTCGACACCAGCAATTTCATGTACAAGGGTTTCGTGTACGCGGAGGATGCGATCGCCGATTTCGTGCGCGGCCTCGACCGCGCCGATTCGGTCGCCGTCTACACCTTCAGCCGCAATCTCTCCCGCGCCTCCGCGCTCACGCGCGACCACAGCAACGCCATCGCCGGCTTGCGCAAGAGCGTCGCCGGCGACGATACCGCGCTCTACAACGCGCTGCTGCTGGCCCTGCGCGACGCCGCCAAAGTGCCGGGCCGCAAAGTCGTCATCGTCTTCTCCAACGGCCCGGACAACGCCAGCATGGTGGCGCCCGACGACGTCCGCGCCGTGGCCGAAGACGAAGGCATTCCCGATCTACGTCATCTCGACCACCGAGGTCAATCAAGGATCCCGATTTCGAGCAACGTGTTCAAACGCATCTCGCAGCGCACCGGCGGCAAGGCCTATTTCGCCAAGACCTGGCAGAAGCAGGTGGAGGCCTTCGAAGACATCCGCGAAGACCTGGGCAACTCCTACACCGTCACGTATTACCCGAAGCCAATCCCAACGAAGGCTTCCGCAAAATCACCATCGACCCGACCAACGATCCCGGCAAGAAGTGGCGCATCCGCAGCCGCCCCGGCTATCGCCCCAGCCGAGTCCTGTAGCCGATCATTGCGACGCCAATGCCGCCCAAGGCGGCGACGCCATCGCCGCCCCAATCCGCCGCCCTCAGACCTGAGCCGCCCGAGCGGGGGCGCCGCCTTCGTTCCCTCAAGCAATCGAACGCACGACGCCGCCATCGGCGCGCACCGCCGATCCGTTAATCGCCGAAGCCAGCGGACTGCACACAAAAGCCACCACCGAAGCAACTTCCTGAGGCGTGGCAAAGCGCTGCAGAATCGACGATGGCCGCGCCTTCTCGAAAAACTCCCGCTCGAATGCCTTCCGGTCCGTGCCCCGCTCCGAGGCAAGCCTGTCCACAAAATCGATCACGCCCTCGGACTCCGTCGGTCCCGGAAGCACCGCATTCACCGTCACCGCCGTCCCGGCCGTAGTCTCGGCCAGCCCGCGCGATATCGCCAGTTGGGCCGTCTTGGTCATACCGTAGTGAATCATCTCGACGGGAATCTGCAGGCCCGACTCGCTCGAGATAAACACGATCCGCCCCCAGTTCTTCTGCTTCATCGGGCCCAGGTAATGACGGCTCAGGCGGACCCCGCTCATCACGTTCACCTCGAAGAACCGCCGCCAGTCTTCGTCCGGAATCTGCTCAAATGCCTTCGGCTCGAAGATGCCGACGTTGTTTACCAGGATGTCGACAGCGGGGAAGCGCTCGATGACCGCCCGCGCCCCGGCCTCAGTCCCCAGGTCCGCCGCGATTCCGTGCGCCGCGCCGCTCGCGCGCACCGCCTGGTCCACCCGATCCTGCCTGCGCCCATTCACGATTACCGATACGCCCTCCTTCGCCAGGGCCGTCGCAATCGCCAGCCCAATCCCGGCCGTCGATCCCGAAACGAGGGCGCTCTTACCTTCCAGTTGCAGATTCATATCCAGATTGGATGCAACACGGGTCGCGATGGATCCGCCGCCGTCGTGCGGCCCGCTACACCCGTCCCGCTGAAGCCGCCAGCACTTCCTCCAGCCGGTTATAGCCCGCCACCATCCCGCGCTCCATACCCGATCTGCTCGCCACATCGCGAGCTGCCTGCGATTCGTACAGTATCGTCAGTCTGACCCTCGTAATCCCTCTCTGCTCCTCGAACACCGTGGTATCCAACGCTTCACCCGCATACCACGCGTCATCGAATTTCTCCGTGGCGACCAGCTTTTCGGGACGCGACCACTTCGCGGAATACGCCGCCCATTCCCATTTCCGTGCCGGTCGATTCCTTGCGCCAGACGTAGCGGTATACCCCGCCGGGCCTGAGGTCGATTTCGCAAACCGGCATGGTCCAGCCCTCTGGCCCAAGCAGCCAGCGCCGGACCAGTTCCGGTTTGGTGAACGCATCGAACACCAACTCCCGTGGGGCATCGAAATCGCGCTCGATCTCAATTTCGCGGTCCGTGGGCGTGGAGACTTTGAAACTGTCGGGATAAAACAGCATGGCGGCTCCTTCGGTATTCAACGGCGAGGCGGTTTCCCGCGCCTCTGCCTTCTTAGTTTGCAGCTCGTTTGATCAATTATCCAGGCGGCCAAACGACGCCTCCCAGAATTGCGCGATATTGCTGGAGCCACGCGCTCGCCTCGGCCAGCCGCCTGGGTTCGAGCCGGCTTGGGCGGCGTTGCGCATCGCGATCCCGCGAAATGAGGCCGGCCTGCTCTAGCACCTTGAGGTGTTTGGAGATCGCCGGCTGCGTCATGGCGAACGGCTCTGCCAGTTCGTTCACCGAAGCGGCGCCCGACGCCAGACGGGCCAGAATGGCGCGCCGCGTCGGATCGGCGAGCGCCGCGAACGTGGCATCGAGATGGCTGCCAGTTAATTGCATAACCAATCGGTTGTATAACCTATTGGTATTATGCAAAGGCGCGTCGGTCTTGTCAAGCTCCGATCGATCAAGCTCCCCTTGTCAGACTAGGAGAGCTGCGATATACTCCTAGCTAGACTAGGAGGAATCGAATCGGTGGGCAAATCCGCGGAGCTGTTGCCGGGCACTCTCGACATGCTGATTCTCAAGGCCGTGTCGTTGAGCCGCTGCACGGATACGGCGTGCTGCAGCGCATTCAACAGATCTCGGGCAACGCGCTCGAAATTCCGCAGGGCTCCCTCTATCCCGCGCTCTACCGCCTGGAACACCAGGAACTGATCGCCGCGGAATGGGGTGTCAGCGACAACAATCGGCGCGCCAAATATTATACGCTGACCGTCGCCGGGCGCCGGCGCCTGCGTGAGGAAACGGCCGGCTGGAACCGTCTTTCTTCCGCAATTGCCGCCGCCTTGAGCACCACACCCGAGGAGATATAACGTGCGCAGCCCCCTTCGCTCGCTACTGCGTGTGCTGAAATCCCGGCCTGAATTCGAGCACGGGATGTCCGAAGAGCTGCAATTTCATATCGAACAATACACCGGCGACCTGGTGCGCTCTGGTGTCTCCTCCCAGGAAGCCAGGCGGCGCGCCCGCATCGAGTTCGGCATGCCTGAACACTGTTCAGGAAGAGTGCCGCGAGGCGCGCGGGCTTCACCCCTTTGATGAACTTGTCAGGCAGCTGCGCCACGCCGGCCGGCTGCTGCGCAAAACACCCGGCTTCACGGCCACCGCCCTCGTCACCCTCGCCGTCTGCATCGGCGCGAACCTCACCATCTTCGCCGTGGTGGATGCCATCCTTCTACGCCCGCTGCCCTTTCCCGACGCCGGCCGGCTCGTCACCGTTTTCAATACGTACCCCAAAGCCGGCGTGGATCGCGACGGTTCCTCCATCACCAACTATTACGAACGCCGCGGCCACATTCCCGCCTTTGCCGGGCTGGCCCTCTATTCGTTCGGCACAGCCATTGTCGGCGAAGCCGGCGCCACCGAACGCGAGCCGGTCGCGCGCGTATCGCCCGGAATTTTTCTCGACGCTTGGCGCCGCACCAGTGATGGGCCGCACCTTCACGGAGGAGGAGACCTCGTTTCAAAACGACAAGGTCGCCATCCTCACCGACGCCTAGTGGCGAGAGCATGCCAACGCCGACCCGCATGTCATCGGTAAGCAGCTTCGGGTGGATGGGCTTCCCAACACCGTGGTCGGCGTCCTGCCCCCTGGCTTTCGCTTCCTCTCGTCCGAGGCGCGCCTCTACTTTCCCTTCTCGTCGCGCCCGGAAGATCGTGTCCCCGCGCAGCGGCATTCGGGCGGCAATGCCAAGCAACTGATCGCCCGCCTCAAACCCGGCGCAACGCTCGCCCAGGCGCAGGCCCAGATCGACGCGCAGAATGCCGCGCTGGAAGCGAACGATCCCGAGGGCCAGGATGATGGCCGAGGCGGGCTTTCGTTCGGTGGTGGTGCCGCTCCACGCGGACCACGTTGCCGGCGTCCGCCCCGCCCTGTTGTGGATGCAGGCGGGCGCGTTCCTATTGTTATTGATCGGCGCGAGTCAACCTCACCAACCTGCTTCTCATCCGCGCCAGCAGCCGCGTGAAGGAACTGGCCGTCCGCCAGGCGCTGGGCGCGAGCCGGTGGCACGTGATCAGCGAGGCGATGGTTGAGACCACCCTGCTCACGCTCGCCGGAGGGCGCGCTGGGTCTTGCCATGGGGGCCGGCGGAATCCGCCTTCTGAGTCTGCTGGGCGCCGAACGTTTGCCCTTGGGAAGCCAGATTGCCTTTGATGGCCGCCTGGCAGCGGTCACGCTTTTGGGAGCCATCCTCATGGGACTCGCGCTCGCCGTGCCCATCGCGTGGTACAACCTCCGCGGCCATCTCGCCGGCGGCGATCCGCTCGGAGACCCGCGGCGCAACCGCCGGCCGCGCCGCCCAAGGCCTGCGCCATGGGTTTGTAGTGGCGCAGATCGCGCTGGGGTTGGTACTGTTGGCGGCGGCGGGCCTCCTGGCGCGCAGCCTGGAGCGGGTGATGGCCGTCTCTCCCGGCTTCCGGCCCGATCACGTGCTCACCGCGCAGATCTCCGTACCCTGGAAGAAGTACCCGAACTGGTCCGCCCGTCTGGCATTCAACGAAAGGCTGTTGAAGGAGATCGCCCGGCAGCCCGGAGTTTCCGCCGCCGGAATCGTCAACAATGTGCCCCTTAGCGGGAACAGCGGTAAAAGCGCCGCCACGGTAAAGGGCCACGTTCGCCTGCCCGGCGAATCGCCGCGCGGGCACTACTCTTACGGAGTGGACGGCGATTACTTCGCTGCCATGGGCTTCTCCCTACGCGCAGGCCGTTTCCTCACGGCGGACGATTCGCGCCGCGCCTCGATCGCGAGCCTGCGTGGTAGACGAGGATTTCGCGCGATATTACTGGCCTCACGCCAGCGCTCTCGGCCAACACCTTTTCCTGGGCTCGCGAGATGGGAAGCGACGCGCAAGCCTTCACCGTCGTCGGTGTCGTCGGCGCCGTGAAACAGGCCGGACTGACCGACCAGGCCGCTCAGGGAGCGGTCTACTATCCGTATTCTCTTCGCACCGACGATCACCTCTTCGTCGCGGTCCGCGCCAACCTTGCTCCGCGAGTCGCTGGGACTCGAACTGCAAAGACTGGTTCGCAACATCGACCCGGAACTCCCGGTGCACGACCTGCGGTCGATGGACGACCGGATCGCCGAAAGCCTGGTGGCGCAGCGTTCGCCCGCCTGGATCGGCGGCATCTTCTCGCTGATCGCCGTACTCCTGATTGCCGTCGGCACCTATGGCGTCTTGAGCTATGCGGTGGCGCAGCGCCGCCGCGAGATCGGCGTGCGCATGGCATTGGGGGCGCGGCCCGAACAGATACGCAGGCAGTTTCTGGCCCTCGCGCTGCGCCTCCTCGCAGGCGGCACGATACTCGGCAGCATCGGAGCGTGGCTGGCCGGACGGGCCATGCGGACCATGCTGTTTCAATCGCCGGCGCTTCCGTTGGCCACCCTTGCCGCTGCCGCCGCGGCAATCGGCGCGGTCTCGCTTGCCGCCTGCCTGCTGCCCTCGCGCCGCGCCGCGCGGATCTCCCCGATGGAAGCCTTGGCAGACCAGTAGCCCAAGGGTTAGAGTGACGCGAGTCTTCTCGTCCAGTCTGGAAGAAGCCGTAGCCTGGGGTATAGTAAGCATATTCCGATGCGTGCCCTCGCCCTTCTCTTCCTGATTTCGCCTCTCTTCGCCGCCGACTACGACGTGCTGATCCGCAACGCGCGCGTCGATCGATGGCAGCGGCAATCCGTGGCTGCGCGCCGACGTCGCCGTGAAGGATGGCCGCATCGCGGCTCTCGGGCGCATTCGCGGACGCCACCGCGACGCGCACCATTGACGCGCACGAACGCATCCTCGCGCCGGGCTTCATCGACGTTCACACACACATCGAAGGCGGCGTGGAACGGCGCCCGCGGGGCGACAATTTCCTGCTCGATGGCGTCACCACCGTGATCACGGGCAACTGCGGCGGCTGCGAACTGAATCTGGCGGCCTGGTTCGACAAGCTCAGCAAACTCGGCCTCGGATTGAATGTCGCTTCGCTCGTCGGTCACAACACGGTACGGCGCGAGGTGATGGGCTCGGTCAACCGCCTGGCCACGCCGGCCGAGATCCGCCAGATGCAGTCGCTGGTCGATCGCGCGATGCGCGAAGGCGCGGTAGGCTTTTCCACGGGCCTCGAGTACGTCCCCGGCATCTATTCGAATACCGCGGAAGTGGTGGCGCTCGCCAAGGCCGCCGCGGCGCACGGCGGCGTGTATACCAGCCACATGCGCGATGAAGGCATCCACGAACTGGAAGCCATCACCGAAGCGGTGAACGTCGGCAAGGAAGCCGGCATGCCGGTCGAGATCTCGCACCTCAAGATCGACCGCCGCCGCATATGGGGAGCCAGCGACCAATCGCTCGCCCTCATCGAGAAGTTCCGCCGCGAAGGGGTGGACGTGGTGGCGGACCAGTATCCTTACGATCGCGCCAGCACCAATCTGGGAATTCGCCTGCCCGGTTGGGCGCTGGCCGGCGGGCAGATCAAGGAACGGCTTGCCGACCCCGCCACGCGTCGGAAGATCGCGCTCGAAATGAAGCAGAACCTCGCCGAGATGGGCGAGCCCGATTACGGCTTTGCCACCGTGGCGCGCTTCGGCTCCAACCCCGCGTATGAAGGCAAGACCATCTCCGAGATCAACGCGCTGAAAGGCCGCGCGCCCGGCGCCGATAACGAAATCGAGACCATCTTCGATCTGATGAATGCGGGCGGCGCCTCCATGATTTATCACCTGATGGGTGAAGCCGATATCGAACGTTTCATGCGCTTCCCGTTCACCGCGATCGCAAGCGATGGAGGCATCACCGAGCTCGGCGTCGGAAATCCGCACCCGCGCTCGTACGGCACCAATGCCCGCGTGCTGGCCGAGTACGTCCGCGCGCGCGGCGTCCTGACTCTGGAAGATGCCATCCGCCGCATGACTTCGCTGCCTGCCCACACCTTCGGCCTGCGGGACCGCGGTCTGCTGCGCGAAGGCATGGCCGCCGATCTGGTGCTATTCGATCCGGCGCGCGTACAGGACAAGTCCACTTACGCCCAGCCCCATCAGTACTCGCAAGGCTTTGACTTTGTGCTGGTTAATGGGCAGATCGTAGTCGATGGCGGCAAACTTACGGCTGCCCGCCCCGGACAGGCCTTACGGCATAATCTTTCCAATAAGATTAATTGATTCGACATCGTAATTATTCTCTGGTAACATTCTCCTAATCACCACCGTCAGCGCCGCAAACGCGCGACGTTCGCTCCTGGTTTCGAGCGGTGCCAATGTCGGCACGATACGAAACTGGAAAACTGCGGGGCGAACGTGAAACTCCAATATCCACACAATCGAATTGGCAAGCCCCAGCGGTCAAGACCTGCATCACTCGAGAGGTGTATTCATGAACGTCTGTCTCACTCAGCAACAGAAGAACGAATTCGTGAAACGCGGTTTTTCGCGCCGGAATTTCGGGCGACTGGCCGCAATGATCACTGCCGGCGCAACGCATGCCGTTCTACAACGAACCGGCGATGGCGCAGCTCTCCGCACTCCGCGGGCCGATGCCCCCCGACGCAGTCAAGATCAATGCCAACGAAAACCCGCTGGGACCGTGCGAAGACGCGCTCGCGGCAATTCACAAAGTGGCCAAGAACGGCGGCCGATACCTCTACGAGGAGACCTTTGGCTTCCAGGAATTGCTGGCCGAGCAGGAAGGCGTGAAGGCGAACTACGTGCAGCCTTACGCGGGGTCGAGCGCGCCGCTGCATCAGGCGGTGCTCGGTTTCACCTCGCCCACCAAGCCGTTCGTGACCGCCGACCCGGGCTATGAGGCGCCGGAACGCGCCGCGGAATTCATCGGCACGAAAGTGATCAGCGTCCCGCTGACCAAGCCACTTTCGCGCACGACGTGAAGAAGATGGCGGAGGCCAGCCCGGACGCCGGGCTGATCTACGTCTGCAACCCGAACAATCCCACCGGAACGCTGACGCCGAAGTCCGACATCGAGTGGCTGCTGGCCAACAAGCCCAAGGGCAGCATCCTGCTGCTGGACGAAGCGTACATCCACATCGCCGGGCGCGCCCATGTGCTCGGACCTGGTGGCGCAGGACAAAGACATCGTCATCCTGCGGACCTTCTCGAAGATTTACGGCATGGCCGGACTGCGCGCCGGAGCCGCCATCGGCCGTCCCGACCTGCTGGAGAAGATCCGGCCGTGGACGTCGGGCGCGCTGCCGGTCACCGGAATGGTGGCGGCCACAGCCAGCCTGAAATCGAAGACGCTGGTGCCGGAACGCCGCAAGATCATCGGCGACGTGCGCAAGGACGTGCTCGCCTTCCTCGACAAGCACGAGTTCCAGTACATCCCGTCGGTATCGAACAAGTTCATGGTGAACGTGAAGCGCCCGGGCAGCGCAGATCATCGAAGCCATGATGAAGGAAAAAGTCTACATCGGCCGCGTGTGGCCGAGCATGCCGACTTATGTGCGCGTCTCCGTGGGCACACAGGAGGAGATGAACAAGTTCAAGACCGCGTTCCTCAAGGTGATGGCTTGACCGAATTCGCGCGCAGGAAATTAGGACGCGCGATCGGGTACGGCTGGGCGGGCATTGCTGGGCGACTTCTCGGGCGGCATGATCGCGGCATTGATCGCGCTGCCTTACGGTCTGGCGATGGCCTCGCTGATGGGTCTGCCGCCGGTGTTGGGCGTTTTCACGTCCATCCTGACGGCGCCCATCATCGCGGCGCTGGGGCGCAATCCGGTGCTGATCGGGGGCACGGCCAGCGCCACGGTGCCGTTCATCGCCCTGGCGGTGAAGAATCAGGGCGTGGGCGGCGCGGCGAAGGTTTCGATTGTCGCGTCGGTGATCATGATGGGGTTCTGCGTGATTCGCCTGGGGAGGCATATCGCGCGGGTTCCGCACGCTGTGGTGACGGGGTTTTCCTGCGGGATCGGCGGCATGATGCTGGTTTCGCAGATGGACATCATTCTGGGTGTGGATTCGGCGGCGACGCGGTCGGCGGGTTCCACGCTGGCGCAACTGGTCGCGCTGGCGGAGCGGTTGGGCGGAGTGCGGCTGGCTCCGCTGGTGCTCGGCGTGCTGGTGATGGTGGTGGCGACGCTGGTGGCGCGCTGGTCGCCGCGGGCGCCGGCGCCGTTGATTGGGTGTCGCGCTGGCGATCGTGGCGGCACGTTTCTTCGGATTTCACGAGCGGGAGATCGGGGCCATGCAGCTGGGCGCTGCCGCCGTTCGTGGGGTTCTCGTGGAGTCCGCAGGACGTGTTCACTGTGCTGCCGTCGGCATTCGGGCTGGCCTTTGTCTCCAGCGTGAACATTCTGATCACGTCGCGCGTGGTGGAGCATTTCCGCGGGACGGCACAAGCGTCACGAAGACGTCCGACGCGGATGCGGAGTTGGGCGCATACGGCATCGCCAATATTTGCGCCGGCATGTTTGGCGCGCCGATGAGCGTCGGGATTCCGGCGCGCAGCCTGGCGGTGGTGCGCTGCGGCGGCAGCACGCGGGTGGCGAATCTGGTGCACGCCGTGGTGTTGGGCGTGATTCTGTGGCTGGGCTCCGGCGTGGTATCGCACATTCCGCTGCCCGCGCTGGCCGGAGTTACAGCGTGGATGGGGCTTGTGCCTGCTGGATTGGAGCGCGTGGCGGCGGCTGCCGAAGATGAGCCGCGTGGATGCCGCGGCATTCCTGGCCACGGCGCGTTCGGTGCTGGCGTGAACGCGGTGCTGGCGGTGGCGATCGGGTGCTCGATGTACGGAC
The DNA here is from genome assembly GCA_963792055.1 of uncultured Solibacteraceae bacterium. Taxonomy (GTDB): domain Bacteria; phylum Acidobacteriota; class Terriglobia; order Bryobacterales; family Bryobacteraceae; genus Solibacter. The sequence goes on from CAWBUV010000018.1 coordinate 587,107, forward strand.
TGAAGTTTGTGTACGTGCGGTGGGTGCGTCCGCGAGTCGAGAGTTCCGGATTTGCAAGTGGATTAGTTAGCGGTGGGACGGGACCGCTCCCGGCCTGTCGTAGCTTCAAGAGCCGAAACAGTGAACGGAGTTGGTCCAAGATCAGTTACAGGGGGAGAAGTGTATATGACAGCGAAGACTATTTTCTGCGCCGTGTTGTTCGCAGGGGCAGCGTGGTGCCAATCGTATCTGGGCGGGGTTCGCGGCACGGTCCTCGACGGCTCCGGCAAGTCGATCGGCGAAGTCAAGGTGACGCTGGTGGATGAGGCGGGCGGCGGCGCAGCGCGCCACCATCTCCAGGGCGCGAGGGCTTCAACTTCAGCCAGGTGATCCCGGCCACTTACAGTGTGGTGGCGGAGGCGCCGGGCTTCAAGAGATTCGAGCGCAAGCACGTGATTGTGGCCACGCAGGAAACCGTCTCGCTCGATCTCAAGATGGAGATCGGCTCGGTCAGCGAGAGCGTGCAGGTGACCGAAGAGGTGCCGCTGATCGACACCTCAACCGCCTCGCAGGGGCAGGTGCTGGACCGCCAGCAACTGGTGGATCTGCCGAACCTGGGGCGCAATCCCTTCATGATGTCGAAGCTGGCGCAGAACGTGACGCCGGTGGGCGACCCGCACTACAACCGCATGGAAGACCAGAGCGGATCTTCGCAGATCTCGATCGCCGGCGGTCCGGTGCGCGGCAACAACTATCTGCTGGACGGAATTCCGATCACCGACGCCGCCAATCGCGCGATCATCATTCCGACGCTCGAAGCGGTGGAGCAGGTCGAAGATCCAGTCCAACACCTACGATGCGGAGATGGCGCGCACCGGCGGCGGCATGTTCAACACGTACCTGAAATCGGGCACCAACGAGTGGCACGGCAGCCTGTTCGGCACCCTGCGGCAGACCAGTTGGGCGGCCAACAACTTCTTCAACAATGCGGCGGGCATCGCGCTTCCGGAGCAGCCCAACCGCACGTTCGGCGCCAGCTTCGGCGGGCCGGTGCGCATCCCGAAAGTCTACAACGGCAAGAACCGTACCTTCTTCTGGCTGGCCTGGGAAGGCTACCAGGATACGCAGTCGAACACCTCGCAGTTCTCCACACCGACGGCGCTGGAACGCATCGGCGACTTCTCGCAGAGCAAGACGCCGAGCGGCGCGCTCAATGTGATCTACGATCCGAAGAGCACGGTGTGCGCGGGCAGCACCTGCACCCGGCAGCCGTTCGCCGGCAATATCATTCCCGCGCGACCGTCTGAATCCGGTGGGCCTGGCGATCGCGGCGACCTACGTGAAGCCGCAGACTGCCTCCGCCTACTACGGCGCGCCCAATCTGACGCAGGCGGCGCTGCTGCCGGCGAAGCGCTTCGCAGAAGACGGCCAAGCTGGATCACCAGTTCACCAACTGGTGGCGCGCCAGCTTGAGCTATCTGCGCTACTATTCGCTGGAGCCCGGCAACAAGTGGTTCACTACCGTGTCCTCGCCCGACCAGTGGCGCTGGTGCGCCGCGTGGACACCACGCAGTTCAACAACATCCTGACCATTTCGCCGACCACCGTTCTGACCGTGCGTTACGGCTTCAACCGCTTCCCGAACTACGGCTACCAGGTCAGCCAGGGCTTCAATCTGGCGCAGCCTGGGCTTCGATCCGAGTTACGTGGCCGCCGATGCCCTCGCCGACGTTCCCCAACGTCACGATGACTTCGCAATACAGCCTGGGGACGAATAACAACTTCTACTACGTGCACCACTCCAAGAACTTCTCGGCCGGCCTGGCGAAGTATCAGGGCCGGCACAATCTCGAAGGGCGGATTCGATTATCGCCGGATTCATGACGACGGCAACGATTTCGCCAACAGCGCCGGAGCCTTCACGTTCAATGGCGTCTTCACCCGCTCCACGCCGCTGACCGCGGTTTCCGGCACGGGCGCCGATCATGGCCGACATGCTGCTGGGCGCGCCTTCGGCGGGCACCGGCTACATCCCGACCAAGCTCTACGAATACGCCGACTACTACGGCGCCTACTTCCAGGACGACATACGGATTACCAAATCGCTCACCGTCAACATCGGAATGCGCTGGGAGCGCGAGTACGGCTTGCAGGAGAAGAACAACAACATGGTGGTCGGGTTCGACACCAAGACCGTAAATCCGCTGGCGGCCAACGTCACCGGGATCCTGCCCAAGGGCGTGATCGAGTTCGCCGGCGTGAACGGCAACAGCATCCACGTCAGCAATCCGAACCTGAACAAGATGGCGCCGCGCATCGGCATCGCCTGGCAGGTAGCGCCCAAGACGACGATCCGCGGCGGCTACGGCATGTTCTGGGCGCCGCAGTTCGCCATCGGCACGCCGTACAATCCGCCGGGCTACACCGCGACCTCCACCTACATCGCCTCCAACGATGGCAACGCCACGCCCGGCCAACTAGCCTCACCAACCCCTTCCCCGGCGGGCTCGCCCGGCCGACCGGCAGCACGCTGGGCGATCTCACGGGCATCGGGCAGAGCCTCACGCATCATCGATCAGAATGCGCGTTCGCCGCGCGTGCAGCAGTACTCCTTCGATGTGCAGCGCGAATTGCCGTTCGGCGTGGCGATGGAAGTCGGCTACGTCGGATCGCACTCCACTCACCTGACGCAGGCGACGGCCAACATCAACATCAACGCGCTGAATCCGGCGCTGCTTTCGCAGGGCGCGGCGTTGACGGCCACGGTGGCCAATCCGTTCTTCAACCACGGCGGCGCCGGCGTGATCGGTTCGGCGACCGCTGAGCCAGGTGCAATTGCTGCTGCCCTACCCGACGTTCAGCACGATCAACCTGCAGTACAACGACTCCAGCCATGCGCGCTACGATTCGCTGGTGGCCAAGGCGCAGAAGCGCATGAGCATGGGGATGACGGTGCTCTCCACGCTGACCTGGTCGCGCAATCACGACGCGAGTTCGGGCGGCGCGGGCAACTTCCTGAACGCCGGCGCCGCGGGTCCGCAGAATCCCTACGACATGGGTTCGGAGTACAGCCTGGCGAACGTGGACACGCCGCTGCGCTGGTCCACGGGCTTCACGTTCGAACTGCCGTTCGGCAAGAACAAGAAGTTCCTGGGAACCAGCAAGGCGCTGGATTATGCGGTGGGCGGCTGGTCGGTCAACGCGGTCAGCGTGTACCAATCGGGCTTCCCGCATGCAGATCACGCAGAGCACGAACAACAACTCGGTATTCGGCTACGCCAGCCAGCGCCCGAACGCCTCCGGCACTTCGCCGGTGACGAGCGGCAGCCTGGAGAGCCGGCTGAGCAATTACATCAACGCGGCAGCATTCACGACTGCGGCGCGGGGTACCTTCGGCAATATTTCGCGGACGCTCGAGATGCGCGGACCCGGGCAGGCCAACTGGGACATCTCGATTTTCAAGAGCATCTCGATCACGGAGAAGTTCAAGGGGCAGTTCCGGGCAGAGGCGCTGAATGCGTTCAATACGCCGATGTTCGCCGCACCCAATACATCGTTTGGGAGCAGTTCGTTCGGACGGATTACGTCGCAGGTGAACTTCTCGCGCATGATGCAGTTGGGGATGCGGTTCTTCTTCTAGAACGAACCCAATTCGATAGCAAAAGGGCCGCGCCGCAAGGCGCGGCCCTTTTTCGATTTGGGGGAAGACCACCAAAAAAGACCCGGACCAGGACTGGCCTGGGCCGGGTTGAGAGGTGAACCGGGGCAAAAAAGGAACTTGTTTAGCTGGGGGACTTGACGGTGCGCTGCTTTTCCAACTCGTCGGAGAGGATCACAGCGTCGGCCAGGTCGCGCATGGGGCGGCGCAGGCGGCGGCTTTCGTTGCGCAGCTTCAGGTAGGCGTCTTCTTCGGTGATGCCCAGCTTGTGCTGCATGATGCCTTTGGCGCGCTCCACCACCTTGCGGGTTTCGAGCGCGCGCTTGGCCTCCAGCGTTTCCGACATCAGGCGCGCATTTTCAATCGCGATCGCGGCCTGCCCGGCCACCACTTTCACGAAATCGACTTCGTCTTCGGCGAACTGGTGGGGCTCGCGCGTGTAGATGTTGATCGTTCCGATCACGGTCTCGCGCGTGAACATCGGCACCGAGAGCAGCGAGGCGAGGCCCGTCTTACGCGCCAGCTCCGGATAGCGGTACTGCTTCTCTTCGAGCACGTTGGGGATCATGATCGGCTCGCCCTCGCGCACCACGCGGCCGATCAGCGAATCCTCGATCTTCAGCGGCATGCGGTGCAGGTAGTCTTCGCGAGGAGCAGCGCGCGGCGCTGATCACCAGTTCCTTGCGCTCCTCGTCCACCAGCATGATGGAGCAGACCGGCGAATCCAGCTTGTCGGCCACCATCTCCGCGATGGTCTGCAGGATGCGGTCCAGATAGTTCTTTTCGTTGAGCTTGCCGGCGAGTCCGGCGAGCGCCTCCATACGGCGGGTGGCGCGCTCGGAGCGCTCGGCGAGTTTGCTCTTGGTGATGGCGCCGCCCATCTGTTCGCCCAGGAAACTGACCAGCGCGATTTCATCCTGCGTGTGCGCATGCTCGGCCTTGTGGTGAATGTTGATGACGCCGATCAATTCACCCTCGCTGATCAGCGGGAACCGAGAGGAAGGCCTGGTAGGTATCTTCCTGCAGCTTCTGAAAGCTCTTGAAGCGGGAATCGGCGGCGGCGTTGGCTCCGAGCGCGACGACGCTCTTGTTCTGCGCCACCCATCCGGTGATGCCCTCGCCCATCTTCAACTTGATGTGGCCGATTTCCTTGGCATGGGGCAACTGCGACGCCCGAAGTACGATCTCTTTGCGGTCCCTTGTCCACCAGGTACACCAGACAAGCATCACAATTGGTTACTTCTACCGCCAGACCAATCAATTCCTGAAGCATTTTCTCCAGAGAGAGATTGGAACTGACGATGTTGCTGATTTCATGCAGCAACTCGACCTGGCTTTTGCTTTCCATGACCGGCACTGCGTACCACCCTTGTCTCACTACCTTCGAGTGTAGGACCGGGATTCCGCGAGCAGTCCAATTGAAAGTTTCTATGTGCGGTATCAGTGCCCCGAGAGGTATCTCATTACAAATGGGTTACCGGATGCTCGCGTCACTAGCGGAAGAGCTGCGGCGTGAAATCGGCCAGGTAGTTCCGCCAGTTGCGCCAGACGTGGCCCTCTTCGGAGGGGGCGAAGGTGTGCTTGATCTCGTGCTTGTCCAGCGTCTCGTGCAGCGCCTGGGAGCCGGCGAACAGGGCGTCTGCCCTGCCGCAGGCGATGTAGAAGAGCTTCAGCTTCTTGTTGGTGGCAGCGGGATCTGCCAGCAGGTCCTTATACTGCTGCCTCCATTCCTTCGGGACGCACGCCGCCGCCGGCACTGAACGCCCCTACGCTGTGAGAAGATGTCGAGGTGATGCAGGCCGATGCTGAGCGCCTGTCCGCCGCCCATAGAGAGCCCGGCGATGGCGCGGTCGGCCGGTTTGGCGGAGATGCGGTAGAACTTCTCGGCGAAGGGCATGACGTCCTTCAGCAGATCGTTCTCGAACGCCTTCGGATCGGGCGGCTGCGACGGAGGGGCGCGCGGGCCCGAGATAGACGTCCTGACGGGCCCGGCCATAGGGCATCACGACAATCATCGGCTTGGCCTTTCCGGCGGCGATCAGGTTATCGAGGATGAAATTGGCGCGGCCGACTTTGACCCAGCCATTTTCCGTGTCGCCGGAGCCATGCAGCAGATACATCACCGGGTAAGTGCTCTTGCTGGTCTCATATCCCGGCGGCGTGTAGACATCGATCCGGCGCCAGACGTCGAGCGTCTTCGACTGTGATACCAGTTCTCGTGAACCGTGCCGTGCGGCACATCCTGCATGTCGTAGGGCGCGGGTTGTTCGCCGTGCACCTCGAACATGCGATTCGGAGCCGCCTTCGCCGAGCTTGATGGCGGGGTTCAGAGGATCGAGCACCTTTACGCCGTTGATGCGGAAATTGTAGGTGTAGATGGCGGGGGCGATGGGACCCACGGTCACGCTCCAAACGCCATCTTCGGCCTTCTTCATATCCGGGGCGCCCTGGACGAAATCGCCGAAGACCTTCACGTCCGTGGCTTCCGGCGCACGCAGGCGGAAGGTCACGGTGCGGTCGGGCGCGACTTCGCAGTACTTGATAGCGGGAGGCGCATTGCCCCGTCCGCCACGGCCGGCAGGTGCGACAGGCGCTTGTGCCAGCAGTAACGGCGTGAGAATCAGGGAAGTGGCGAACAGGGACAGTTTCGACATGCCCTGGATTGTATCAATCAGCGGCGCGCAAGACCATCCACCAGGATCCGCGCCAGATCGGCAATCAGGAGTAAGCCGGGGTTGTCGGGAGTCCAGTCGGTCTTCGGCATGTCGTCCACAGTGATGGCCATGGCGATCCGGCCGCCCTTCGCATAAACCAGAGCGACGTCGGAGCGGAGGGCATCGAGAGCGCCGGTTTTGTTGGCGATGGTGACACCGCTGAGACGGCGGCGCACGCCGGCGCCATCCTGGCAGCGTTTGAGGATGGCGAGAATCTCTTTGGATGCCTCGGGGCTGACGATTTCGCCGCGCCTCCAGCTTTTCGAGGATGGACACCATGTCCCGCGGAGTGGAAACGCCCAGACCGTACTTCTGATTCTCGGGCAGCTTGCCGGCGGCGCTCCAGCCTTCGGCCGCTTTGAGCTGCGTACCGTCGCCGCGTACTTTGCGCATGGAGCGGGTAGTCTTGATGCCGATTTTGTCGAGATAGGCATTGACCGCGTCGGCGGTGAAGCGTTCCAGAATCATGTTCGTGGCGGAATTGTCGCTGAGCACGATCATCAGGTGGACCACATCGCTCAAAGGAAGTTGGACGCCATCGGAGAATTCGGTGCCGATGATGCCGCTGCCGGACACTTTGTCCCTGGCGGTGATGGTGAGCGGCTCCGTCCATTTGGCTTTGCCCGCGGCCACCTGGTCGAAGACCGTGAGCAGGATGGGGAGCTTGATGGTGCTCGCTGTGCGGACGGGTTCGGTTTGCCGTATGCCGACGCTGTTGCCGGTGTCGAGGTTCTTGGCGTAGAGCGAAACGGTTCCCTGGAAATCGCCGATGCGGGCGCGAAGTGCGTCCTGCAAGGGTTGGGCGGATAACGATGCGGCGAAGGCGAGAGGCGAGGATGGCAGGCGTGCGCATGGAATAAATGATAGCGAAGCATGGGCACACGTATCCTCGGCGAGAAGGAGAAACGTTGCGGCGGCCGGGGCTACCGGGTGTTTGCCGGGCGTGTCCGGCCGCCAGTGATTTGATTGGAATCTACGAAGACGTAGGAACAGTGCTTATTGCCTTGGGCACATCGAGCGTCCCCTCGTTTCGATTCTCAATCTCTGTAGCCAGGGGGTCGGCGATACACGCTATCCGAACATCCCCTGGATGTTTTCCGTTCGAACGGAAGATCTTTCCGCCGGCGCTCCTGCCATATAGGGGAGCACCGTGAGGCCGGTTAAGGCTTACGGAAAGTCAGCACCACCGAACATGCAACGTATCCTGGCCAGGATAAAAACTGTTGGGGCCGGGCGAGTGGTGCGCACGACCTCTTTCCAATTTGAACGTAGCACGGGCATTTAGGCGGCTTCGCGCGTTTGAGTGCTAAGTGGTTGGGGGGATTGGTGCGATTTATTTTTTGGTCGTGAACAGTTCTCCGGACGGCGACTTCAGATCGACCTGGCGGTGAAGATCCGTGGTTTGGGCGTTATACGGCCGAGCGGCGTCAGCGTTCCTAAACGCTGCGCGACAAGCGAGGGCCTATCTGCGAAGTTCAGGTTGGCTTTGCGATCATCAGTTCTTGAGGGATTCAATAACAAAGCGGTCGGAGGCGTGAACGCAGACCATGTCGAGCCGTTCGTCACCGATAGCGGTAAAGCGGTGCGGCGTTGCCGGCCCGATTACGACGATGTCGCCGGCGCCGGCAACGACCTCTTCCCCATCGACGACCATGGCCGCCTGACCGGAGAGCACGATGCAAGTTTCGGAATAGGGATGCTGATGCAGTCCCGGGCCTTTCCCCGGCGGAAGGTTGCCCAGAAAGAAGGAAACGCCGGCGCCGTATGGCTCGCCTTCGAACTCGACTGCTGGCGATTGCGCCTTTCCGCTGATCGCTACGATTCAGGATGCGAAACATTCGTTCTCCTTCTCGATGCCGGATCTTGCCCGCGAGCCGTCTGGCGCTACGCCTGAGGCGGCGGCGGAGCCGGCGTGAGGCCGTGGCGGATCATGATCTCGGCCATCTTCGCTCGGTCCGGCGGTCCACCGGCCGCCGCGTTGATCACCTCGGCAGACTCGCGGAAGTACTGCGGACCGATCGCGGCTGGCGTGATCACGCAGAGCGCCTTCACGTCCTGGCTTCCGTTGTTATCGAACCGGTGAATGGCGCCGCGCGGAATGCAGAGTGCCTGCCCCGGCCCAACGTCGATTTGTTTTCCGTCGACAGTCCAGGTCAACACTCCGTCGATGCCGTAGATCGTCTCTTCGTAATGGTCGTGGCTATGCGCCGGAGCCGCCAGGCGCTGCGCGCCCGGGACAGTGACCTCAAAGGCCGCGACGCTGCCATTCGAGTTTTCTCCGGTGATCAGGAAGCGCACCGCGAGCGGCCCGAGACGGATGGTTTCTTCGGAAGGATTGACGTGGAGGTCGATGGTTTGCTGTGTCATGTGGTTCCCCCCTTAAGGTAAATTTCGTTTACTGTGTTATAGGTAAATTCAGTTTACTAAAAATGTCAAGCTGAAAATGTCAAAGTCGCCGCTCAAAACTACGGATATGCTCATCGGGGCATTGCTGCGCGTTCCGGCTCAGGCGATCCACCGCCGTATCATCAAGGAGCTCAACGCGGCAGGGTTTGAGGATCTGCGTGTGCCGCATATGGCGGTGCTGCAGTTTCCGGGTCCGGACGGGGTTCGCCCTGGCACTCTCGCCGAGCGCGCCGGCATGAGCAAGCAGGCCATGAACCAGCTGCTCCGGAGCCTCGAAGGTCTCGGTTATATCGTCCGGTCCGACGCACCGGACGAGGGCCGTGCGCGAATTGTCCGCTTTACCAAACGCGGACACGCCGCATACGCAAAGGTCCACGACATACTCCGCGACATCGAGCGCGAATGGAGCGCTGAGCTTGGCCCCAAGGATTTTGCTCAGCTCAAAGAATTACTCTGCCCGCGTCTGGGATAGCCCGTTGACCCGCTAACCAAGCCGGCCCGACAGGTCCTCCCTAACGGCGCAGCGTTTACGAATCCACCTTGACGTGTAGTCGCCGTTCCGTAGATTGGGTAGTTTCTTGATCCTGGCGCCTGCAAAAGATAGCAACGGGCGTTTTGCCGTCATGACCGCACTCGCCCAACTTCCGGTTGGTGCTTAATCCGTGCGGCGATCCTGCGCTGACCGGTGGGCCTGCGCAGGACGTTCGCAGTGCTCGCCTTGATATGCCCCTTCACGGGCGGTATGATGCAAGTATGACTCGATCGAAGATCGCCATCAGTCTGCCCCAAGATCAACTGATGAGAGTCCACCGGGAAGTCCGGGCCGGACGCGCCTCTTCGGTTTCGGGTTACATTACGCGAGTCTTGGCGGAGCACGAGAAGCGCGAGTCTCTCCGGGAAATTCTGCGGGATCTGACCAAACAATATGGTGAGCCGGCTGCAAAGGAAATCAAATGGGCAGAACGCGCGCTCGCGCCGCGGCGGGGATAATGCTCGATGCTGGGGCACTGATCGCTTTAGATCGCGGTGATAAGCGCATCATCGCCCTGCTCCAGCGGGCGTTAGCTCAAGGTCGGGCCTTTCGCGTGCCTGCGGGCGTGGTGGGACAAACCTGGCGCGATGGAAGCGTTCAGGTTACCTTAGCGCGGTTCTTGCGGAGCGAAGAGGTGGAGATTATTCCTCTTGATGAGCAGCTTGCTCGTGCGTGTGGAGAACTCTGCGGCGCCGCCAATTCGGCGGATATTATTGATGCTTCGGTCGTGATCCTCGCCAGGGAACGGCAAGACCTGATAGTGACGAGCGATCCGAATGACCTGCGGCGTCTGGACCCGTCAGCTCAGATTATTTCGATTTAAAGTTCGCGCGGCGGCTCATGTCTACTGGCTGAGGCGTGTCGCTTCCGTATAGTCAAACCGAAGCAATCCACCCGAACGTATAGTCGCCTACGGTGAGGTTTCCCGATGGGCTCTTCGCGGCGGCGGGCAACCCCGTCGAGTTCTTCGAGGCGTACGACGGCGAAGTTGGGTGTGCATGCTTTAGCCTGGATAGCGTCGCGGTGTATCCACTCAGACACTAATTCTCCGTTGGTGTTTTCTGCACACTATCGATCACCAGCACATCAATCGGCCCCTTCCTCGCTTCGAGCCTCAATCCGAGTTGTTCCTTCAGTGCCGAAAACATCGTGGCCGCGCCGCTCGGATCCTGCGCAGCGGCCTCCGGAGAATCCGTTCCCGTCGCAGGCGGGCCTCCGCCCATCGCCGCCATTCTGGCCTGCACGATGGAGGGATCGATAGCGAAATCCAGCGTGATATCGTATTGGCCGCTGAGTCCGGTCATGTCCATCACGGGCCGATCGAGCTGATTGGCAAGCCGATTCACAAACTCTCCGATGGTCACTCCGTTCGAGATCATTCTTATTTTTCCACCCGGGGCGATCATCTGACCCTCTCCGATGATCATGGGAGTGCCTTTCGGAGTGCCGGGCGGCAATTGCGGCTTTCCGTCTTTGCCCATCATGCCGCGTCCCGGGCCATCCATCATCGGACCATCGCGTGGAGGCGCGGCGGCCGCATCCTGCGTTGATTCCTTGGCCGCTTCCTTCAGCTTCGGCCCGCCCTTCGCAACCAGCAGCGCATAGATCGACGACTCTTTCGTCGAATGATGCAGAACCAGCTTGAATCGATCGGCAAGGAGATTCTGCAGCATGATATTGGCCTGCGCCTTTGTCGCACCCGCTGGAACCTTGGCCAGGATGTCGAATCTGGCCGACGACATCCAATCCGGGCCCGAGATCTGGTAGCTCTTCACGTCGTATGCCCGCTGAATGATTTGAGCAAGGGAAACATTGATGAATGTCATTTGTCCCGGAGAAGGCGTCCCGGGACCTCCCCGCATGCCGATCATCATGCGGCCGTTCTCCATCGGCGCAGCCGGTTTGATGGAAGCAGCTTCAAATTCAGCCGGCGCCTGTGCCAAAAGGCCGACTGCAGTCAGCAGTCCGGTCAGCATCAGTCTTATTGCGATTTGATTCATCATTCCTCTTGCCTCTGGCTCCTTCAGATGCCCCGCTGGCGCGCGTATACCAAGAATTCTTAGCTTACGACTACGAGCTTAGCGAGTCAAGCTGTGCGCAACAGAACCCTGGCGCCATTCTTGCTCACCAGGTTTGAGGGGTGAAAATTATGACCAGAACTCAGCACTTGCTGCTGTCGAACCTCGTGGCAGCCGTTACTGTGTTTGCCCAGAGTGACCGGGTTCCCGCGGGTACCGAAGTTACGGTTCGGACCAACGAGAGCGTGGATGGAAACAGCCCGTCGGACTACAGAGTCTATACGGCGACGGTTGACAGGGCCGTGACCGACCGAGACGGGCGGGTACTGATCCCGCGGGGTTCGCAGGCGGAACTGATCCTGCGTGACGCGGACGCAAACAACGTCGTGCTCGATCTGGAATCGATCACGGTGAACGGAGAAAGGCTTTCGGTGGCCAGCACTCCGGAAAAGGTGCCCGCCGAGGGTGGCAAGGAAGGTATTGGAGCGAACAAGCGGACTGGCAAGTATCTTGGCGGCGGGGCGGTGATCGGCGCTATTATCGGCGCGATCGCCGGCGGAGGAAAAGGCGCGGCCATCGGGGCAGCCACGGGCGCCGGGGCTGGAGCGGTCGGAGAGACGGTGACACGCGGTCATGACGTTCGACTTCCCGCGGAAAGCGTGGTCAGTTTTCGGCTGGACCGTGGGCTGAACGTGGCGGAAGCCGATCGCGGCACTATGAAGAGACGGCCATCATTATCACGGTTACTACCGCGACGATCGTTAACGACGATCATGGATTTGGTCTTGCACGGCCATCGTCACAATGGCCGTCGCCGTGACACTTTTACAGTCTCAAGACAGCGTTTAGTGCGGGGTCGGAGTAAAGATGACGCTCCGAGGCAGCGCCCCGCGCTCCGTGAGAGTCATCAGGCGAGCTGCGGCTCGCCGGGACCGATTGGCAATCGGCCCGCAAGTTGCCAACCTGCCCCACTGCCACTCGCATCGCTTTTGGCGTACGGCAAAAAGAAGTAGACTAGGCGGAGCTATGCGCCCTCTTCTAGTTGCTGTTGCTGTTTCCGCTATTCTCACCGCACAGCCCGCCGTGCGGAAAATCGCCGCCGTTCGGGTGTTTGGGAATCCTGGCCAGGTTGGACTGTTTGTCGCCGGTTCCGACGGGAGTGATGAACATCCGCTGCTCCCGGCATCCGATACAGACTACGATCCGGTCTGGGCTCCGGACGGGGGATCGATCGTCTTCACGTCGGAACGGGATGGATCGGCAGAACTCTATCGTGTGAAACCGGATGGCAGCGGGCTCGAACGGCTGACGAACGATCCGGCGTACGACGATCAGGCAGCGTTTTCTCCGGATGGCAGACAACTGGTGTTCGTGACCACCCGCAATGGTGGACACGCGGTTTTGTGGACCATGGATCTGGCGACGCGCCGCGCGAAAGCTCTCACTTCGGGAACCGGCGGCGACTTCCGGCCTTCCTGGTCCCCGGATGGAAAATGGATCGCGTTCTCATCCGGCCGCGGCAATCCCTCCCCATTCAGCCACGGACGATGGGAGCGTCTTCAACTAGCCGATATCTACGTCATCCGTCCGGACAAGTCCGGGCTCAAAAAGATCACGAAGAGCGGGGACTTCTGCGGGAGTCCGAAATGGATGAGCGACAGCCGTCACGTCGTAGCGTATTGCATGACTGCCGAGCAGACATTGGCGAATCGCAGGCCGAGCCCCGAGCCCGGAAACGACACGCGACTGGTCTCGATCGACAGCAGTACGGGCATTTCCACCGAGCTTTCCGCGGGCGCGGGCGTAAAGATCAATCCTTCTCCATTGCCCGGAAATGACGTCGGTTATGTCCGCAAGGATGCGGCAGAGCCCGGGGCCGGGATTTACTACACGAGCGGCAAGCGCGGACCGAAGGGCGACATACGGACGGCCTCGTGGGCGCCGGACGGCAGGCACGTGGTCTTTCACAAGCGTACGGGTGCGGCGGCGCCGCCGATCCGGAACGTATTCAGCCGGAATCCGGGTTATGAGTTGAGCTTGACGGGCACGATTCTGCCGGCATTTCGCCCTGGTGGAGATGAATTTGTCAGCAATAACCGCGCCGGGCGAAATAATCTCGGGCGCCTCGGTGGTGGTGACGAACACTGGGACTGGGGATTTCAAGGTGGTGTACACGGATCCGAACCGCAATGTGCTGGCGCCGCAGTGGTCTCCCGACGGCGAGCGGATCATTTTCAGCATCGGCGAATTCCCGGCTTTTTTCGATGGCTTTCACCGGCTGTTTCTGCAGCGGTCGGAGCGCGTGGAGAGTGGAGCGCAAATCGCGATGGTCAGGCGCGACGGCACGGGCTTTGAGGAATTGACCAAGGGAGACAAGAATAACGCATTCCCCTCGTTCGCACCGGATGGCAAGCGCTTCGTGTTCCGGAGTTTCGAGAAGGACGGTTACGGCCTTCGCATTATGGACCTCGAAACCAAGTCGATCACGCACGCTGACCAGTGAGTACGACAACTTCCCGTTATGGTCGCCACGCGGCGATTTGATTATGTTCTCGCGGCTGGTGGACAGCGCGTACGAGGTCTACACGATCAAACCCGATGGAAGTTCCGCCCGGCGTCTGACATTCACCCATGGGAACGACGCACATATGGCGTGGTCGCCGGATGGCGAATCCATCGTATTCGCGAGTTCGAGGATGGGCTTCAAGGATGAGGCGATGTACACCGATGCGCCCCAGCCCTACGGAGACTTGTTCGTTATGCGCTACGACGGAAGCCGGATCGAACAACTTACGGACAACCAATGGGAGGAGGGCACTCCGGCCTGGCAGCCAGCGGCGCCCACGGTCCGGCCCGTCGGTGAAGCGACGAGAGCAAGACGGTAGTTTGGTGTCTCGCGTAAGGCGTCCCAAGTGCTTACTTTCTGGGATCGGGCTTCACGATCAAGGGTTGCGTGTAAGTGCGGCCATCGACGGTGAGCCGGACGGTGTACGTGCCCGGCGGCATCCATTCGCCCTGCGTGCCGGGAGTGTCCTGGTAGATGGCGGAGATGGGGTACTCGCCGCCGCGACGGCGTCCGCCTGCCGCGGGAGCGGCGTGCAGATCCCAGACGAAGCGGTGCATGCCGGCGGTAGCTGCGGGGCGCGCAAAGGGGCGGATCCAGTAGGTGGGGACGTTGAGCAGCGGATCGGGAGCGGGACTCTGGTCGGTGCTCTCGAAACGGGCGAGGACTTTGTCATTGGAATCGAGGATGTCGATCACGACGGAGCTTGAGGCGGCGGACTTGAGGTTGTAGTAAAGGATCGCGCCATCGGGTGGATTCTGTCCGGCGGGTTCTTCGGGCGGCAGCGGCGTATCGGTGTTGGTATTGCGCGGATAGCGGTAGGCCGGACTGGGCGCGAAGAGGTGGGCGGGCGCGGCCGCAACCTCCGCGGTCAACTGGCGCAGCGGAGCGATGTCGTCGAGAATCCAAAAGCCGCGGCCGTGGGTGCCAACCACGACGTCCTGTTCGTGCACGACCAGATCTCGAATCGAAGTCGCGGGCATGTTGAGGCGCAGCGGCTGCCAATCGTCGCCATCGTTGAGGCTGACGAAGACGGCGAGTTCGGTGGCGGCGAAGAGCAGGCCCTTGCGCACCGGGTCTTCGCGGACCGCGTTCACAGGAGCATCGGGCAGACCGCGGACGATTTCCTTCCACGTGGCGCCTCCATCGTGGGTGCGATAGATGTGGGGCTTCAGGTCGTCGAGCCGCAGCCGGTTGACCGCCGCATATACCGTGCTGTCGTCGAAATGCGAGGCATCGAGTTGCGCCACCTTGCTCCAGGGCGTCATGCCAGGCGGAGTTACGTCTTTCCAGGTCTTGCCGCCGTCGCCGGTAAGGTGGATCAGACCGTCGTCGGTGCCTGCCCAGAGTACGTTGACGTTGAGGCGCGAGGGAGCGAGGGAGTATACGACGCCCCGGCGCGTGGCCTGCTGTTTGGCGGCATCGCCATAGGACGCGACACTGGCGGGAAGTTCGTAGACGTCGCGAGTCAGATCGGGACTGATGGCGTCCCAGTTCCTGCCGCCATCGGTGGTCTTGAGGACCACCTGCGCGCCCAGGTAGAGGACGTGCGGATCGACGTAGCTGAAGAGCAGCGGGGCGGTGCGCAGGTAGCGATAGTTGCCGCGCGGGCTGACGTGCTCGACTTCCCCGGTGACGCGGTTAAACTTTGTGCCGTGGCTGCCATAGATGATGTTGGGATCGAGCGGATCGGGCGCGATGTAGTCGTATTCCTCGGCGCCGACCGGGTGCCAATCGCGGAAGGTGATCTGGCCGTCGTTGCCGCGGCTGGCGACGCCGGCGGAGCCGCTCTCCTGCTGTCCGCCGTAGACCCAATACGGAGTCTGGTTATCGGTGATGACGTGATAGAACTGTGCCGTTGGCTGGTTGTACCAACTGCTCCAGGTGCGGCCGTGGTTGACGCTGATGGTGGCGCCCTGATCCGCGGCGAGCAGGATGATCTCAGGGTTCAGCGGATTGATCCAGATGGTGTGATAGTCGTCGCCGCCGGGTGCGCCCTTGATGGAGGTGAAACTCTTTCCGGCGTCGTCGGAGCGATAGGTGGAGGTGTTGGCGACGTAGATGACGTCCTTGTTCTCGGGGTCGACGCGAACGCAGGCGAAATCGCTGCCGCGGCCGTAGATGCGCTGTTCGGTGTTGACGTGGGTCCAATTGGCGCCCGCATCGTCGGAACGGTAGACGCCGCCCGCCTGGCCGCGCGCTTCGACGAGGGCGTACATGCGATTGGGGTCGCTCGCCGCGATGGCGATACCGATGCGTCCGAGGCCGCCTTGCGCGAAGGTGGGGAGCCCGCCGGTCAGCGGGCTCCACGTGGCGCCGCCATCGGTGGATTTAAAGAGGCCGCTGTTGGGGCCCGTGAAGGCGCCGTTTTCCCAGGGACCCTGTTGCGCCTGCCAGAGGACGGCGTAGACGGTCTGGGGATTGCGCGGGTCGAAGGCGAGATCGATGGCGCCGGTGCGTTCGTCCTTGTAGAGCACCTTCTGCCAGGTCTGGCCGCCATCCAAGGAGCGGAAGACGCCGCGCTCCGGGTTGGGCCCGTAGGGGTGGCCCAGGGCGGCGACGAAGAGGCGGTTGGGATTGCGCGGGTCCACGAGGATGGCGGGAATCTGCTGGGCGTCGCGGAGTCCGAGGTGGCGCCAGGTCTTGCCGCCATCGGTGGACTTGTACATGCCGTCGCCGACGGAGAGATCGGGGCGCTGGAGTCCCTCGCCGCTGCCCACGTAGATGGTATTGGGGTCGGAGGGCGCGACGGCGAGAGCGCCGATGGAGCCGGTGGGCTGCTCGTCGAAGATGGGTTTCCAGGTGCGGCCGTAGTCATCAGTCTTCCACACACCGCCATTGTTCACGCCGATATAGAAGACGTTGGGCTGTGCCGGGATGCCGGCCGCGCCTACCGTTCGGCCGCCGCGATACGGGCCGATGTCGCGCCAGCGCAGGCCGCCGTAGTTGGCCGGGTTGAAGGTTTGAGCGGCAAGGAGGGAGACGGAAGAGAGAAGGAGGAGAGGTCCGCGAAGCATAGTTTACAAAAGCATAGCACCGGTGGAATCAGGCAACTCATGTCCGCGCCATGGTTTCAGGGACGTATTTACGGCTCGTAGAATTTTATCTTCGGCATCGGGTAGTGTTTGCGGTTTCTGGTCCAGAGTTGGGCGTGGTGCAGGTGAGCCCCAGCCGCTATCAAGGCGTCGCCAAGTTCGACACTGTGGCTCTTGTGGTAGGTTCTGAGAAAGTCGCCGGCAATCTTGCCGGTTTCGTGATCGACAGGCGGGCAAAGCAGGCTCGAGAAAAGCGCGTTAAGGACACCGTATTCACCGGGCTTAGCCCCGTGCCAAAGTTCGGCAACCGTAACGGGGGAGCAAAGCAGGACGTCTTCGGATTGGGCCAAACTCTGCCAAGCGGCCAAAATTCCAGCATTTCTCGCGCGTGAAATCTCGATCAAGACGTCCGAATCGATCAGGATAGTCACTTTCCCGATAACCCTTCCAACCTGCTGCCGGATCGCAATTTGCGGACGTAGGCCTCAGTCGATGGAAGACCGGGGATGTCTTTGCGGATGCCGATGAATGCCAGCATCGCCTGCTTGCGTTTCGCGGCCGAGCTACTGTACTTTTCGCGAACCGCACGCCGGACCAACTCTGATGCCGTCAAGCCGGTTTCCCGGGCCTTGAGCTGCAATACCGCCCAATCTTTTTCATCCAGGTAGAGTTGTGTCCGCTTCACGATGTATATTATACATCGCACCGCGAACACTCACTCACCAGGCGCCGGCCCGGCTTGATCGGATTACTTCGCCGTCTCCATCACCAGCACGGAATCGATCGGGTCGGGCGCCTTCGCGGGCAGCACGACGGTGACCTTGTCTCCGGCCTGCTTCATCTTCAATGCCGAATGCTTGGCATCCGCCAGGAGGTACGATTTTTTCACTTTGCCCTCCACCCTCGAGAGTTCGAATTCGGCGGCGGGGTACTTGAAGAGGTGAATGTAGAGCTTGCCGGGTTTCGTGGTGCAGCGCCAGTCCTTGGCGATCTTGAAACCGGGGTTGCCGCGTTTGTCTTTCGTGGTGTTGTCGACTTCTCCAAGCTCGCTGCCGAACGGAGTCGGGCCTGCTCCGTAGATGGACTCGCCGTTCACCTTGAGCCAGCGGCCCACACCGCGGAGGTTATCCTGGCTGGCCTGGGGAATGACACCTTCCGACGTCGGACCGACGTTCAGCAGATAGTTACCGCCCTTGCTGACGATGTCCACCAGTTTGAATGTCAGGTCTTCGGTGGTCTTCCAGTCGGTATCATCCTTCTTGAAGCCCCAAGTGTGATTGAGCGTGGCCGGGACCTCCCAATCTTCTTTAAGCACCTGATTGGGAATCTGGTTGTCGCCGGTGGAAACATAGTCGCCCTTGACGCCGAGGCGTCCGTCGATCAGCGCGGCGGGCTGCATGGTGTGCATGATGTCGATGAAGCGGGGGCCGCGCTCGCCGGTCATCATGCGCGCCGTGTCGAACCAGATCAGGGCCACGGGACCGTAGTTGGAGAGCAGCTCTTTCACTTGCGGTTCGGCCTTGCCGCGGAGATAGGAATCGTAGATCGAGTCCTTCTCGGCGTCGGGGCCGAAGTCCCAGGTATTGCCCATGCCGGCCGGCTCATGCCAGTCCTGCGACTGCGAGTAGTAGAAGCCGAACTTGATGTTGTGCCGGGCACAGGCGGCGGACAACTCTTTCAGCGGATCGCGCTTGAAGGGGGTGGCATCCACGATATTGTACTTGCTGACCTTGGAACCGTACATGGCAAAACCGTCGTGATGCTTGCTGGTAATCACGATGTACTTCATGCCGGCGTCTTCGGCCATTTTGACCCAGGCCTCGGCGTCGAACTTCACGGGATTGAACTGGCCGGCGAGTTGTTCGTATTCCTTTACGGGAATTTTGGCGCGGTTCATGATCCACTCGCCGATGCCGGCGATGGGTTGGCCTTTCCATTCTCCGGCGGGGATGGAATAGAGGCCCCAGTGGATGAAGAGGCCGAATTTGGCCTGGCGGAACCACTGCATTTTTTCGTCCTGTGACTTGGGTGCGGGCAGCGGCTTGGCTCCGGGCTGCGCCTGGAGAGCGACGGCGCAGAGCATCGCGAAGCAAACTTGTAGCGATAAAGCTTGGGAAATTCCCCTCTTCATAGATTCACTCCTTGGTGAACCTCCATTGGCGCACAAAACGATTCGGAATTCAAGCGAGGGCGCGGCGGATCCGCACTGCGCTAGATTTGAGTGGTGAAGCACGAAACGGATTCCGCCGGCAAATCCGGCAGCAAGCGCGTCAAGAATCGCCGCACCGCGGAAGCAGCCGCTCCTGTTTCGCTGGTGAAATCCCCGGCGATGCGGCGTGCGCTATGGGTGTCCGCGGTCATCCTCTTCGCGTTCTGTGCGTACTCGAATTCGTTCCATGCCGGGTTCCTGCTGGATAACGACCCCATCCTGCTCAAAGACGTGCGCATACAGGAAGCAACGTCCGCCCACGTGCACCGCATCATGACGGAGGAATACTGGCCGCTGGGGATGTCGGGCCTGTATCGCCCGCTCACGACGCTCTCTTTCCTGTTCAACTACGCCATTCTCGGAAATGGCGCGAATCCATCGGGCTATCACTGGCTGAATTTTGCATTGCACGCGGTGAATATCGGACTGGTGTATCTGTTGGGCCTGGCGATTTTCCAACAGTTGCCGGCAGCGTTACTGCTCGCCGCATTTTGGGGAATTCATCCCGTGCTCACCGAATCGGTGACCAACATCGTGGGACGGGGGGATTTGTTGGGCGCGTTTGGAGTGCTCGCCGCCTTGCATGCTCATCGGAAGGCGCTGTACGCGGTGGGGGACGCAAAGTGCTGTGGCTTTCCGCTATTGCCGTGGCGGTGGCGGTGGGCATGTTTTCGAAGGAGAGCAGCATCGTGGTGATCGCTGTTCTGGCGATCTACGACCTTTCATTCGGACGCGCCGCAACCTGGAAGGCGCGCGTGCCGAGTTATCTCGCCGTGGCTGTGCCCTGCGTAATCTTTCTAGCCGTACGCGCACCGGTGCTCGCTTCCGTCCCGTCTACGTCATTTCCCTTCGGCGATAATCCGCTGATCGACGCAGGCTTCTGGACCGCTCGGATGACCGCAGTCAAAGTAATCGGACGGTACCTCGGCCTGTTGATCTGGCCGGCGCAGCTCTCGTTCGACTATTCCTTCAACGAAAATCCGCTGTTCGGCTGGGGGTGGAGCGCGGAGGACTTGAAGGCCGTGTTCGCCCTGCTGGTGTGCGTGGCAGGCGCAATCGCCGCGGTGGTCTGCTGGCGCCGGCGCCAACCGGTATTTTTTGGCATCGCATTTTTCTTTGCCACCCTCTCGCCCACTTCGAATCTGGTGATTCGCATCGGCAGCATCATGGCGGAACGCTTTCTGTATCTTCCGTCGGTGGGGTTCGCGGTGTTAGTGGTTTACGGAGTGCAGTGGGTGTCAGAGCGACTGACCGAGAGGCAACCGGCATACCGGACGGCGATTCCCGCGGCGGTGGGCGTGCTTCTTTTTGCATTCGCCGCCCGTACCTATGCGCGCAATGGAGACTGGCTGGACCAGGGACGCTTCTGGCGTAGCGCAGTGGAAGCGGCCCCCGGCAGCTACAAGACGAACCTCTCGGCCGCCAACAATACGGTCTTTCTGACGCAGCAGGATTGGGACCGCGCGCAGGCCGAGATGCAACGGGCCCTGGCCATTCTCGATCCCCTGCCCGACCTGGAGAACGTCGGCCTCGCGTATCAACAGGCGGGCGTGTTCTACCGTAATCTCGGGCTGCGGCTGGCGTCGTCGAATCCCGCGGGCCGCGGCGAAGCAGGTTCCGAATATTGGTATCGCAAGTCGCTGGACGCGCTGCTGCGGAGCGAGAAGATCGAGCTTGCGCAGGACGAACGGAATCGCGCGGAAAATGCCCGGCGCGGCAAGCCCGGACTCACCTTCGTGCCGAGCATGCTCTACCTGCAGATGGGACGCACCTACCAAAAGTTGGGAGACCGGAAGCGCGCGGTGGAAGCATTCGAACGCGGGCGGGCGCTGGAATCCGATCCCGACCTTCTGGAAGAGCTCGCAGCGGAGTATCGCGCGGCGGGCGAAACCCGGAAGGCTGCGATGGCCCTGGTGGAGGCGCTGGCTGTGGATTCCCGGCGCACGCGCCTGGCGACCCAGCTTGTGGAACTATACTCGCAAGTCGACCCGGCGGGCTGCTCGGTCAGCCGCGAGGGCGGAACGAGCGGCCTGAACGTGGACTGTCCGCTGGTGCACGGGGACATCTGTACGGCATCGCGCAATGTGGCGCGAACCTATCTGCGCACGTGGCAGCACGCACATGCCGAAGCGATCCGGCGGACCGCCATACAGGAGCTCGGCTGCGCGCCGGAGCTGCTCAATTGAACGGAAATTCTGTAGTATTACAAAGGATAGACTGATGCGTACTTTTGCTCTCTTACTGATTGGCTTTTCGACGGCCTGGATGGCGCCGGCCTCCGCCCCGGTACCGCGGCCTTCGCCCGAGTTGGTCCTGCAGCGCGGCGCCGGGTCGCCATTGAAGATCAGCCAGTTTCGCGGCAAGATTGTGGCTCTGGCGCTGGGCCACACGACGTGCGACCACTGCCAGTTTCTGACCACGACGTTGAAGAAGATCCAGAAGGACTATGCCGACCGCAATGTCCAGGTTGTGGAGGCTGCATTTGAAGGCGGGGTAAACGTCAACTACCCGATGTTCCTGAAGGCGCTCGAGCCGAATTTCCCCACCGGATACACGAACGAGGAAGAGGTCAAGAAGTACCTTCATTGGAACGACAAGACGGACGGACTGCTGATGATCCCGTACATGATCTTCATCGACGCCCGCGGCATCATCCGGGGAGATTTCAACGGCAAGGACGGCTTCTTCAGCGACGCCGACAAACGCATTCGCGCGGAACTGGACAAGATGGTGAAGGCCGCGACAGCCAGGCCGGCAGTCAAGAAGAAGTAACTCAGTCGCCGGCCTTCACCCAGGCCTCATCGAAGCGTACGTGCTTGATGGCCTTGCCTTCCGGCGTAAAGTAGCTATACGTCACGTGAAT
Organism: uncultured Solibacteraceae bacterium; assembly: GCA_963792055.1. Lineage (GTDB taxonomy): Bacteria > Acidobacteriota > Terriglobia > Bryobacterales > Bryobacteraceae > Solibacter. Next base: position 609,084 of record CAWBUV010000018.1, read on the forward strand.
GGCTCCGTCGCGAGCCTGTATCACCGAAGGGTAGTGATACTGATTCGGCGCCTGGGCATCGGGCCTTCCATCCAGGTGACGCCTCCATTTCCAGGTGGCGCCTTCGTCATCGCTCATGGCCGCGACCAGCGAATAGCGCCCCTGCTCCAGATCGTTGTAGACCATGATCCAGTTGCCATTGCGCAGCCGCACATTTTCCAGACTCGTGCCCGGATTCGGGATCTCCGTGTCGCGTGCGCGTGTCCACGAAACGCCGTCATCCTTCGAGAAACTGATGTGCGCGCGCTTGGGCGGCGGTCCGTTGTCACGCAGGTAGGCTACGAGCGTGCCGTCCTTCTTGCGCACTACCGACGGCTGAATACATCCTTCGCCTACGATGGGCTGCGAGGCGGTCCAGGTGTAGCCGCGGTCATCGCTGATCGCCATGATGCCGTAGGAATAGCCATCGGAATACATGGGCACCAGGATGCGGCCCGAGGGCAGTTCCAGCGGATGGGTCCGCGTGAACCAGCCCATGCGCGAGAAGTATTCGTCCTCCGCTTTTTCGATTTGCCGTTTGGCCCGTTCTCCCCGTGGGCCGCCTTCCGCCGCGGCGGCGCCGGCAAAGTCTTTCGTCAGTGCGGCAATGTCCTTCGGCATAAGAACGATATTGTCCTGGTACTCCCAGACCGGCGGACCTGCCGGCTGCTGGTAGTTAGTGGAGATACGGTACTTCATTAGCGCAGTCTCCCACTTATGCGCGACGATCAGCGGCCAAAAGAACATTAACCGCTGCCGTGAATCCAGGAACAAAACCGGGTTGGTTTCCGGGAAGCCGGGAGTGTCGGCCAGCGTGAAGGGCGCGGTCCACTTGCCGGTGATGTGATTCCAGCGCGCGGCCTGGATCAGAACGTCGTCCGCCGTACGTTCGCCGGAACCGTGGAACCAGCACACCAGCAGATCTCCGTTGGGCAACTCGACAATCGAAGAGGAGTGGTTGTGCCATTTTTCCAACGGAAAAATCAGTTCACCCGAATACTGCGGCGCGGCGAGGGCGGAGGCAGCCGCGAGCAGGAGAAGAGCAATCGTTCGCACCATCGCGACAAGTATAACTGCTGCGTGATTGCGGCGCTTTTTCTCCACAGGTTTTTCACAGAAACGAGCGTAGTGTCATTGATTAAGTTATTTGTACCAGTACTTCTCCATGCCATCGAATAGATGAGGATTTTTTTCGAGCGCGCGCGGCTCAGTTTGCTATATTATTTCAAGTTTGATTTCGGATCCCCAATCGTGAATGTCAGCGTCGAGATGTATCGCCGGCTTGTCGAAGCCGTACCGGAAGGCATTTGGGTGGTGGATCCGCAGGGGCGTACTCTCTTCAGCAACCAGCGCATGGCTGACATTCTGGGAACGGATTTTGAGTCCATGTCCCAACTGGATTGCTTCACGTGCATCTATCCGGATGACGTGGCGGATGCGCAGCGAAATTTTTTTCGCACACTGGCGGGAGACCGCCGCCCTTTCGATTTTCGTCTGCGCCGCGTAAATGGATCTCCGGTGTGGGTGAGCATTTCCTGCATGCCGATGTGCGACGACAAGGGCGTGCAGGTGGGCATCCTCGGCCTCTTCTCGGATATCAGCGAACGGAAACAAGGAGAGGCGGCGTTACGCGAGAGCGAGGAACGCTTCCGCAATATGGCGGACAGCGCTCCGGTGCTGATCTGGTTGTCCGATACCAATGGCAAAGTGACGTTCTGTAACCGGCAGGTGTTGATCTTCACGGGCCGTACGGAGCAGCAGCTCACGGGCCAGGACACGCTGGAATTGATTCATCCAGACGATGCAGAGACGGTCGGGTCCAGTGTTCTCGCCGCGGTTCAGGCGCAGCGGGCTTTTCAGATCGAGCTCCGGCTGCGCCGCGTGGACGGCGAGTATCGCTCCATGTTCACCGCGGGTACGCCGCGCTTCGCCGGCACACGGTATCTTGGCCACATCACGATCACAGTCGACATCACGGAGCTGAAGCGCAAGCAGGATCACGTGTTGGCGATGCAAAAGCTGGAAAGCCTCGGTGTGTTGGCCGGCGGCGTTGCCCACGACTTCAACAATCTCCTGGGCGGTATTCTTGCGTCCTCGGAGCTTCTGTTAGCGAATCGTAGCGAAGGCGTCCCGCCCGACGAAGAAGTGTTGCTGAGAATCCGCACCGCGGCGATTCGCGGCGGAGAGATCGTGCGCCAGTTGATGGTTTTTTGCGGCGAAGAGAGCCATGTCCTCGAACTGGTGGATATTTCCAGCCTGGTTGCCGAGATGCTGGAGCTGATCAACGTTTCGATCTCCAAGCGCGCCAGATTGAAGGTGGACCTCCCCGAACATCTGCCCGCCGTCCGCGCCAATGCGGCACAACTGCGACAGGTGGTTCTGAACCTGATCACGAATGCCTCAGACGCGCTCGGGGAAAGCGACGGCGATATTACGGTCACGGTGTCGCAAGTCCGATCGGGCCCGGACTACCGTTCCCCCAATCTGCCGCATGGCGATTACGTCCGGATGGTGGTCAGCGATACGGGCTGTGGCATGAACGATGAGGTCCAAAGCAAGATCTTCGATCCGTTCTTCACCAGCAAGTTTGCCGGACGGGGCCTTGGGCTGGCCGCGGTGCGCGGAGTCATCCGCAGCCACGGCGGCACGATTCAGGTGGTGAGCGCGCCCGGCCAGGGTTCGCGCTTTGAGATTCTGCTGCCGTGCAGCAGTGAGCCTCTGCACGAGACTCACGAAACGCCGTTATCGGCCGCGGTAGTAGATATTGCGAGCTTCGCGCGAACGGTCCTGGTGGTGGAGGACGAAGACACACTTCGCCTCGCGGTCTCCAAGATGCTTCGACGAAAGGGTTTCACGGTGATCGAAGCACCGAACGGAGAGATCGGCGTCGAGCTCTTCCGGGCCAACGAAGCGAAGATCGACGTGGCCTTTCTCGATCTGACGTTACCCGGGATGTCCGGACGGGAGGTTATGAGTGAATTGCGGCGGATTCAGCCCAATTTGAAGGTGATCATCACTTCCGCCTACAGCCAGGATTGGGCACAGACTACGATTGGCGGCCATCATACCTGGCTGTATATTCGCAAGCCGTATCAGCTTAGTCATCTGACGGCTTTGCTGCAAAACGCGTGTTCGGAGAACGGCGGGTAAGAGTCGACGACCACACCGGCCGATACCTCCCGAGGTTCGCCGAGGCCAACCAGAGTGAAGCCGATGGTGGAGAAGTCGCCGAGCGAACTCAGGGTCTTGACCCGCGAGCGCAGATCCAGGATTTCGGGGACGGAGAACAACGTGTTATCGACGCCGATGCCGAGGGCGAGGGTGGCGATCACGGTTGCGGTCAGGCCTTTGGCGCGCACAAGCGAGCGGACGGCGTGCCTCAACTCGCCGAAGAAATCCATGATGGCTTCGGCGAACTGGCGTTGACTGGTATGGCTCATACTGGCTCCTTCTCGAAGTCTGGCGACCTCTGAATTCTATGTCGTACGGCGGATCGGGAATTTCGACACGCTCGCGGGTTTTTACGGCTCTTTGAGGAAATCTCCCAGCCGGTCCAGGCTGTGTTCCCACATGGAGCGGCGCTCGCCAATCCACTGCGCAGCCGCGGCGAGTCCGGCGGGTTCGAGGCGGCAGGTGCGCACCCGCCCGAGCTTTTCGGTTTGCACCAGGCCGCTGTCCTCCAACACCTGTAAGTGCTGGACTACGGCGGCCAGGGTGATCTTGAGCGGCTCCGCCAGCCGGGAGACCGATATCGGCCCCTCGCCGAGCTTCTCCATGATGGCCCGGCGGGTGGGATCGCCTAGGGCGTGGAAGATGCGGTCGATATCGGGGTTTTTGCGATGCATGGATTAGCGGCTGGCGGCGCGAGTCAGGCTAGCGTGGGAACTCGGCGGCTAATTGATCGAACAGCTTGCGCCAGCCCGCTTCCCGCATGGCAGGACCATCGGCGCCCTCGAAATAGGCTGCCTGATGGGTGAAGATCAGGTCGGTGCCGGCCTCCGACGGCAGGAACTCCAGGGTACCCAGGGATCCCGAGATGCGGTTGTCGCGCACAGTCATGGTGGAGGCGATCACGATGCGGCGGTTGGGCACGATGTCGAGATGAAGGGTGTCGTTGATGCAGATAACGCCTGGCAGCGGGCTACGCTCGTTCAAGCGGACGCGAGCGTACTCCCTGCCGCCGACGCGAAAATCCAGCTCATATTGCTCCACCGTGTGGTTACTGCTTTCAATAAACCAGCGCCGCTTGCTCGCGGGGTCGGAGAAGGCTGCGAATACGCGCTCCAGCTTTGCCGGATAGCTGCGCTCGATGACGAATGTACTGTGAATAACGGATCGTTCTTCCATGGTGTCTCTCCTCTCTGAATGCCGAATAATTGGTCAAGTGTTGACTTAAGTATCCGACCGAAGCAGGTTGATTGTCAAGTGAATACTTAAGTATTCAGGAGAGGAGGACGGAAGTATATTGGACCCGGATGTCAGGAACCCGCATCGGGCATGGAAGCGGGGGCTAGTCTCTGGAGACGTTCCGGCGCCGGCGGCGGACGGTCCAAATGTTGAGGACCGCCAGGGCGAAGAACAAGGCGACTGCAAATAGAGTATTCGATGCGGGTGTCATGGCATATCCTTTATACGGGAATGAGACTTTCCGCTTCCGTCGCTTTGGACACGGCGGCGCGGATGGGACGCTTGCGCCTGGTGGCCACATAGCCGGCAAGTCCGCGGTTCAGCCTCGCGGCGGCCAGCGTCGCGGCTACGCTTCCATTGAATCAACCCTGCAACGGCGAGCAACAAGGTCACAGTGAAATAGGCCATCTCAGCAGGCAACATAACTTTGCTCTTCTGTTTTCTATTCCAACTCAAACTCTATTTCAAACAAAGTTCTGGCCGTACCACCGTAGTACCAGACCAACGGGACTGGTCCAAATATAAGGAGTTGCCCCTGTTATCGTATGATGACTAGAAACGTCCTTTGCATACGGCGCTGCCCGAATGACTGAAGACCACGGTGTCATTGTTGCCGCCCTTACCCCGCGGGGCAAGAAGGGCGACCTTGATTTTGGCGCGGCCTTCGAACTGATCGATCACCTGTGTGCGGCCCGCGTACGCGGAATCGCGCTGTTTACGGCAGCCGGCGAATACCCTGCCTTCAGCCTGGAAGAGCGCACGCGGCTGTTATATCTGGCGGTGAAGCGCAGCCGGGTACCGCTTTATGCGGGGGCCGGGTCGATCGGGCTGGATGATTCGGTCACTCTCGCGAGGGAGGCCTGCCGGGCGGGCGCCCGCGGCGTATTTCTGCCGCCACCGCATTTCTTTCCTTACCCGCAAGAAGAGATTCGCGAATTTTATCTTCATTTCGCACGCCAGATCGGCAGCGGCATTCCCGCCTACCTGGCCAATACGCCAACCGTGACTTCGGCGATCGAGCCTGAGACGGCGCGCGAATTGTTGGCCACGGGTCATTTTGCAGGCGTGGTAGACCCTTCGGCGAATGCAGCGTTTTTCGCCGAACTCCCGGTCGCCTATCTGTGCGGCGACGATCACAATCTTGCGGCATCGCGACGCGGCGGGGCGCATGGATTGTTGTCCAGCGCCGCCTGCGCGGTACCGGAGCTGGTGGTGGCGCTGGACGGCGCGATTCACAACGGAAGCGTCGAGCGCGCCGAGCAACTGGAAGCGACGCTACAGGAATTTCTGTACTGGACCGCGCAGTTTCCGTTCCCGGTGCTGGTGAAAGTGGCCGCCGGTTTGCGGGGTGTCAAGCTGGGCGCCCAATCGGTGCCGCTCTCGCCCGGGCGACAGAAAGAACTGGAGGCGTTCCGAGAATGGTTTCAGGGCTGGCTGCCTGCCCTGAAGAGGCTCTAGCCCATGACGAAATTGTTGGCCTGCGCGCTTGCCGGAGCTTCCCTCCTGGGTGGCCAGTCCGTGGTCACTTTCCGCTCCACGGTGGATGGATCGGAACAGCCTTATGCGCTCTATGTCCCCAAGAGCTACGATGCGGGACGCCGCTACCCCGTGGTGGTGAGCCTGCATGCAGAAGAATCCAACCACGTGGTCAACCTGAAGCGGGTTTTCGGGATTTCGCCGCGCTACGGCGAGACCGGGCTGCAAGCTCTGACCCAACTGCCGGTGCTGCGACCGGTGGATTATCTGGTGGCCTGCCCGTTTGCGAGGGGGACCATGGGCTATCAGGGAATCGCCGAGCAGGACGTTTACGATGTGCTGGCAGACGTCAAACGCCGCTACACGGTGGACGATGACCGCGTGTATCTCACGGGATCGTCAATGGGCGGCGGCGGGGCGCTCTGGCTGGCGCTGACGCGTCCCGACCTCTGGGCAGCGGTGGCGCCGGTGTGTGCCGATGTGTTTCCCGGAACGGCGGACCTGGCTCCCAATGCGCTCAACCTGCCGGTGCGTTTGTACCATGGCGACCTGGATCCCGCGGTCCGCGTGGAGTCTTCGCGACAGTGGCAGCGGCGCCTGCTCACGCTACGGAGCCCGGTGGAATATATCGAATTTCCCGGCATTCGCCACAATGCCTGGGATCTGGCTTACAAAGACGGCAGCCTGTTCGAGTGGTTCGCCAAATACCACCGCGCTTCGAATCCGGACCATGTTCGACTGGTGACGCGCGACCCCGTGCACTACGGCTCCGCGTATTGGGTGCGCATCGACGGCCTGGCTCCGGGAGTACTGGCTTCGGTGGATGCGGTGCGCGCCGGCGGCGGAATTCGCGTGCAGACGCAGGACGTGGACGCCTTCACACTGTCGTCCGCGGCGAAGACAGTGAACATCGATGGCGCGGCGGTCCGCCTTCGGCCCGGCGCGGCGCTTTCGTTTGCCAAAACGGAGAAAGGCTGGGTGCAGCGCGCGGCGGTCGCACCCGTAATGCCGGGACCGATTGTGGAGGCGGTGAACGGCCGCCACATCTATGTCTACGGCGCCAGCGATGCACAATCGCGCCGCTATGCGGAGACCGCAGCCGCGTGGTCCAGCAAGCGGGCGCATCTGAACCTGACACTGCCGGTGAAGAGCGATCGGGAGATCAGCGACGAGGATCTGGCTTCATCCAATCTGGTTCTTTTCGGCACGCCGCAATCCAACTCATTGATCGCCCGCTTCGCCGCGCAATTTCCGATCGCGCTGAATGCGGGGGCGGCAGACTACGGGCTGCTTTTCGTTCTGCCCGCGGGGAAGCACTATGTTCTGGTGAGTTCGGGACTGCCCTGGTGGACGGGCGCGGAGGAGGCGAATCGCGGCGGCTACACGTGGGCGCCGGCGACCTATCGCCTGCTCAGTACGTTCGGCGATTACATCCTATTTAAGGGATCGCTGGCAAACGTGATGGCCGAGGGACGCTTCGACCGTAGCGGGAAGGTGCCGCCCGCGGTTGCCGAAAAGCTGCGCGCCGCCGGCACGGTGACGGTTCGGTAGCTCTGACGGGGCGAGCAGGGCTCGCCTGGACTGATTGGCAATCAGTCCGCAGGTTGCCAACCTGCCCCACGTTCCCCACGCCCTTCCCGCTGTAGGATAGAAGTGTGATGTCGATTCGCGCACTATGCATCTTGCCGCTTCTTTCCGTCCTGCTGGCGGCCCAGCCAGCCCAGGATCCCGCCGCGCTTGCCCGCAAAGCGCTGGACCTGATGCTGGCCGGGCAATATGCCGACTTCCTCCAGATGACCACCGCCGATGTACAGAAGAGCCTGCCGGTCGCGGAGCTGACGAAGGTGGGCGCCACGATCAAGACATATGGCGCGATGGAGAAACTGGGTGACCCGACGGTTACCAGATCGGGACCCAATAGCATCGTGGTCTTTCCGGCCAAATTCGCCAATCAGAATATTAATTTCCGTTTGATCATCAATTCGGCCGGCCTGGTTTCGGGGTTTTTCCAGCTTCCCGGGGGGATGAACTGGCAGCGGCCGGAGTATAGCCAGCCATCCTCGTTCAAAGAGCGTGACGTGACGGTTGGCGAGGGTGAATGGAAATTGCCCGGAACGCTGACCGTGCCGGTGGGCGCCGGACCGTTCCCCGGGGTGGTGCTGGTTCACGGTTCGGGGCCGAACGATCGCGACGAGACCGTGGGCGGCGCCAAGGTCTTCAAGGATCTGGCGGAGGGCCTGGCGTCGAAGGGCATCGTGGTGCTGCGCTATGAGAAGCGCACGCGGCAGTACCGGGCGCGCGCCGCCTCAATCCCAAACTTCACGGTGCAGGAGGAGACGGTAGAGGATGCCGACAAGGCAATCGCACTGCTGCGCTCCCAGCCGGAAGTAAATGGCAGCAAGATTTTTCTGGTGGGGCACAGTTTGGGCGCGTATGTGGCCCCGCGGATCGCCGAACAGGATGGCAAGCTGGCGGGGATGGTACTGATGGCCGGGAATGTGCGGCCGCTGGAAGACCTACTGGTGGAGCAGGCGGAGTATCTGGGCGTTAAGGGCGACGCATTGGAACGCTCCAAAGCTTTGCAGGCAAAGGTGAAAAAGCTGGAAGCCGGCGACGAGGGCTCACCGGCTTTAGGCGGCGTTCCGGTTTCATACTGGCTCGATTTAAAAGGATACGATCCGGCGGCCGCGGCCAAAAAACTCGGGATTCCGATGTTGATCCTGCAGGGCGAGCGGGATTCCCAGGTGCCGATGACCGATTTCGGCCTCTGGAAGGCGGCCGTGGGCGGCGCCAAAGGCGTCACGATGAAGAGCTATCCAGCCCTGAATCATTTGTTTGTGGCCGGCGAGGGAAAGAGTTTGCCGGCCGAATATAACAAGCCGGGCCACGTGTCGCCGGCAGTTATCGACGATATCGCGAAATTCGTCAAGTAACCCAGTCAAGCCCGCGAGGCCGAAAGATTCCTGGAATATCTCCACGATTAGGTCTACAATCTGCACAGATCCATATTCCCGTGTAGGTTTTTATAACGGCCTTTTAGGAGGTTTCCATGTTTGACAGCCTCGCAGACCGCATTAGGGAAGATGAACAAGTAAGCGCCAGCCAGCGATATCTTCGCTGGGCAGCAATCCTGGTAATTTCCGTCGTTCTTTTCGGAGGCCTGTACTTCGGCGTCCAGTTCCTGAACACTTAACCGGTCCGGATCGGATCACTCGGAGGGGGAAATCCGTCGCATGATGGATTTCACCTTTCGCACATACTCGATGCTTGGATTATAAGTAGCGAGGAGTTTGTCCAGCGGCTTGTCCTTATATATGTCGGAATGGGACAGGCGGTAGCCGACCGCGTGGATGCCTGCGATCGGCGAGGGGAAGTGCGCGCGTCCGGAATCCCAACCGAATAGATTGTTATGGCGGGCCGATTTTCCTCCGGTCGATTCCACATAAGAGAGGCTGGGAAGCAGGCGCCAATCGAGCAGATTGCGGTCGGCAGCTTCGAGAAAGGCGGCAGCATATTCGGCAGCGGGGCAATCGGCGAAGAAAGTCTTCAGACTTTCGAGGCGGGGATCGTCGCGATAATCGGGACGAGTTGGTGACTGGTGAGGCGATAAAGCCACCGGCAAACTCATCATCCCCACTACGAACAGACTGCTCGTAATCATCCGAACCATACTGGAAACTCCTTGGAATCAATTATTTGAAGGTGCCCAGCCGCAATTCGTACGAGCGGCTCGGGGCGCGAACGGGGGAACCTGTGTTCCCTTGTGCGGGCAGTTTAGGGAGCGTCCATAAGGGTGAATTATACCATTCGGGGTCAGGATGGCAGGCGCGACGGGCAGGAGGGACGACGAAAAGGTGGGAAACAGTACCAGGGCGCCCACTCGCCGGCGAGCGCCCCGCGGCAAATCAGACTATTCCAAAGCAATCGCTCTGGGGAAGAGAATGTTGTTTTCCAGATGGATGTGGCGATGCAGGTCCCGCTCCATCTCCTCCAACTCGAAGTATAAGGCACGGAAGGTGTTACAGGCGTCCGGTGGCACCGTGAACCCGCCGGTGAGCCGGCGCAATTCGACCAGCGCTTCGCCTGCCGAATCGTGCTCCATACACATCACCCGGATGGGGTTCTGGACGCTGCCGCAATGGAAGGATCCCGACGGCGCGCCACCCTCGAGGGCGCGGACCAGGGGAAACAGCACCATCTCTTCCTTGGCGAGGTGCCCGTCGAGCTCCGTCTTCATGGCGCCATAGACGCGGGCCACCGCATATAACGTGTCCCCATGGCGATCCCGGTGGGCCTGCAGCACTTTGGCCAGCCGGGCTTCCACACGCGGAAGCTGCACCTTCATATACGCGTGATGCGTTTCCAGGATGTGGTCGATCAGGGTGGAGAGAGGGGCGTTCATCCAGTCTGTCGGATCCTCGGCGGGAGCCTGTACGGCCTGCTCGATTTCGGCCATCAGGACTGCGGGGTCGAGGCTCTTGGCGGCGCAGGCCCGATCCACGGGGAGCTTGCCGCCGCAGCAGAAATCGATGCCGTGCTTCTCGAAGATTCGCACGGAGGCGGGGAATTCGGCGGCGATCTGGCCGACGGTGCGATCGGTGGTTGAGGTGGTCATGCTTCGATTGTGCGCTCGCCGGAAGCGGGTGTCGGTGACCGGAGTCACCGGACCTGCAGCGGTCGTGGGGCTCGGAACTTAGCCGATCCCGATGGGTTATATTGAGTTAATCCAATGACAGCCTTTAGGCCCCTGCTGCTTGCGTTGTTGAGTGCGCTTCCCTGCCTCGCAGCCACATTTGGCACGCTGGTCACGCACACCCAGCCGCTGGCGGACCTGGTGATCGATGAAGGTCGCAAGCGGCTTTACGTGGTGAACACGTTTACCAGCGCGGTGGAAGTTTATGACATCGGCACCGGCCTGCCGCGTCTCCCGCTGCCGATCAAGACCATCAAGACGGCCGCGACTCCGCTCTCGGTAGCGCTCTCGCGGGAAACGCCGAATCCCCGGTATCTTTACGTTGCCTGCTACGACGGTTCGACGCTGGACATTATCGACCTGAACTCGGCGAGCTTTTCGTCCGTCTCCAAACAGCTCGACGCCAAACCGCAAGGCGTCGCGGTTGGGTTCAACGGGAAAGTTCTGATCTCGACTGTCGGCACCGGCACCGGGACCGAGGTGCTGATCACCTACGACCCGCTGACCGGCCAGACGCAGCCTTTGTCGGTGGCGCCGCCGGCGCCGGTTGCGCCCGCGCTGCCCCCGCCGAACGGGATCATGTATCTGGCCGCGAAGAGCCGGCTGCGGCGTCGCAGGATGGGAAGCTGATCATCGGCGTGAACCTGCAGGCTGCGACGCGGACGGTATTCGTGTTCGACGTGGCGTCTTCCATCGTGCTGGGCAGCCGTGTGGTGCCGGTGATCTCGCCCACGCTGGCGGTTTCGCCGGACGGCAGCAGGTTCCTCAGCGGTCCGATGCTCTTCGATACGCAGACGCTGGCCGTGCTGGCGCAGCAAAACACGACGAACTCGCCCTACGTCTTCCCGGCCAACGCCAATTTCAACGTGCAGACCAGCCAGGGTGGAGCGGCCTTCCTGCCGGATGGCTCGGCCTTGCTGGCCGCGTACAACATCGTTCCCACTTCGGTGCCCGCGGCGGCGACCAATAGCAGCCAGATGACGGTGAACACGCCGGACACCATGCTGATCCAGTTGGGCATCAAGCTTCCGGAGAACCTGGGCGGCAAGATGGTGATCACCAGCGACGGCGCCACGGCCTACGCGATCTCGCAATCCGGCTTCCTGATTCTACCCATCGGGACGTTGAAGAACCAGCCGCTGGCCATGCCCGATTCCAACGTGGCGCTGCTGGCGAGCGACCAGTGCGGCGTCACGGCAGCCTTGAATTCCGCCACCATTCCGGTGCGCAATATCGGCGGCGGCAGGATTACGGTGACCGCGCAGGCGCTGGCCACCGTTGCTACTACCGCGACGGTTCGCGCCGCCGCCAAGCCCTATGGCGGCGACGTGACCGCGCAGTTCAGCGCGGCGGCAGCGCGCACCCTGGGTACGGCGGCGGCCGACCAGTTGCTCATTCAGGCCAACGAGGCGGTCAACATCATCCCCGCCGTACGCGTCTTTCAAAACACGCGCAACGCGGAAGCGCGGGGCACGATTCTGCCGATCGATTGGGGCGCGAGCACCACCGGCCTGGCGGACATGCTGGGCGACACCCCGCGGCAGCGGATTTACATCGCCAATCCGGGACTCAACCGGCTCGAAGTCTTCGACATGCAGACAGCGCCAGTTTCTGAACCCGATCCCGGTGGCCCAATTGCCGCGCTCCATGGCATTCGGCAACGATGGCAATACGCTATATGTCGCGAGCGGCGGCGGAGAACTGATCAGCGTCGTGGATCTGAACCAGGGCAAGGTCACCGGCCGGGTGCTGTTTCCGCCGCTGCCCTTCAACGCCACTTTCGGCGTGATCACGCCGGCAATCATCGCCAGCAGCCAACGCGGTCCGCAGGTGATCATGAGCGACGGCACGCTGTGGAAGATCGTGGGCGATAAGGTGACGCCGCGGCCGCTGAACACCAACATCTTCGGCACCGCGCGATCCATCCCTGCGCCGCAGACCATGGTGGCGACGCCCGAAGGCGGCTTCGTACTGATCCTGGCGGGCAACGGAACGGCCTACCTTTATAGCTCCGCGGACGACGATTTCGTGGCGGCGCGCAGCGTCGTCCCCACGCCGATCTCCGGCTATTACGGCCCCATCGCCGCGGGACCGAACGGGCAGTACTACCTGGTGAACGACCAGGTGCTGAACCAGGCGCTGACGCCGATTTCTTCCAACGGTACGGGTCCGGTGGGCGGCGGCGGACTGCCCTCGCCGGGCGGCCCCGCGACCACCGGCCGTCCGGTGGCGGCGGTGGCGGCGGCCGGCGGATCGAGCTACGCGCGCTTCAGCATTCCGGTGACGGCCGCCAACGCGACGCCCTCCGACACGGGCCTGGTGGAAGTGGTGGACGTGAATACGCAGCGCACCACAGCTACCGCGGGCGCGCTGGAAATCACTTCGGCGGTTGCGCGCGCCGGGGCGCGGGTCAACGTCCCCGGCCGGAGCATGGTGCTGGATTCGGCGGGGACCACGGCGTTCGTACTGACGGCCTCCGGCCTGAGTATCGATTCCACTGGCGACGGGCACCCAGCAAGGTCTTCCCCAGGTTCCGGGCAGCGGCGTGGTGAATACGGCCAACTATCAGAGCCGCGATGGCGCCGGGCGGCCTGATCTCGATCTTCGGCTCGAATCTGGCATCGGCCGCGACGGCCGCCAGTTCGCCGCTGCCGACACTGCTCGGCGGCGCCTGCGTCACGTTGAACAACACGCCGCTCTCGCTGCTGGCGACCTCGCCCACACAGATCAACGCGCAACTGCCGCCCACGCTGGCCGCCGGCACGGTACCCGCTGGTGGTACGTTCGCTGACCGGGCAGGCGGCATCGGCATCGATCACCGTCACGGTAGCGAAGTACGCTCCGGCGGTATTCATGGACGCGCAGGGCGCAGCGCTTTATCACGCCGACGGAACCCGCGTGAATCGGGATCACCCGGGCAAGCGCGACGAGAGGCTGACGCTGTATGCGACCGGCCTGGGCGTCACCACGGGCGGACGGGTCACGGCGGGCAACGCCTCGCCATCCAGCCCCTTGGCGGTGACCGCGCCGGTCCTGCTGTATTTCGGAAATCCGCTGATCAAAGAGGCGGGGATTATCGTGGACTGGAGCGGCCTGATGCCCGGCACGATCGGGGTGTATCAGATCAATTGCCGCATCCCGGGGGCGCACATCAAGGGCGATGCACTACCCATCACGCTGAAAATCGGCGGAGTCAGCAGTCCCACCACCGGCACCAACGTACCGCAGGTTTGGGTGGATTAAGTCCTGGCAGTCCTTCACTTCGGAGGTGCAACCGATGGTTATCCGTGGTTATCGGTTAAGAACTGGTACTTCTACGGGTACTGGTATAATACTGGGGTTTCGCGATTCTGTCGCCACACCGTGGCATCCCTTTTGCGTGTGGCGTAAAGTATAGAAGAATCAGGTCGTCGAGGAGTCAATGCGTTCCATCCGATTAATCGCGGTGATTTTGGCAATACTCGTGGGATTGGCGTCGTGCAGTCGCGATCCCAACGTAGTCAAGAAACGCTACCTGGAGAGCGGCAATAAGTACTTCGACAAGGCTCGGTACAAAGAAGCGTCGATCCAATACCGCAACGCTCTGAAGCGCGATCCGAAATATGGGCCCGCCCACTACAAACTGGCCCTGGTCGCACTGAAGGTGAGCGATGTCGCCGGCGCGGTTCCCTCGCTGCGCAAAGCGGTGGAGTTGATTCCCCCCGACCAGCCGGATCATTGGGACGCCGTGGTCAAGCTCACGGAAATCTACCTGGCTTACTCCAAGGGCGAGAAGCAGTCATGGACGAGGTGGAAAAATACACCAAGGAACTGCTGAAACGCGATCCGAATTCCTTCGACGGCCACCGCCTGATCGGCGATCTGAACTACTTCCGCGCGACGGAGGCATTCAAGGCCAAGCATCCCGACGAAGGGCGCGGGCTTGTTGGACGCGGCCATCGCGGAGTACGCGAAGGCCGATAGCATCAAGCCGGGACAGGTGCTGGTCTCGATGCAACTGGCGCGCGCGCTGGCGGCCAAGGGCGATTTCGCCGGCGCCGAAGCGCGTGTACCGCAGCGTCATCAGCAAAGACAAGACGTTTCAATACGCGTACACCGAGCTGTACCGCATCTATCCTGTTCCAGAACAAGCCCGCGGACGCCGAGCAGGTTCTGAAGACGGCGTTCGAGAACAACCCCAAACAGTTCGGCTTCCTCACACTGCTGGCCATGCATTACTACGGGCAGCAGCGCCGCGACGAGATGGTGGCAGTCCTCAATCAGATCAAGAGCCACGCCAAGGATTTCGATCAGGCGTACCTGACGGTGGGCGATTTCTATCTGCGCATGGGCGACGGCGATTCGGCGATTCGCGAATACCGCGAAGGCATTGCGAAGGATGCGAAGAAGAAGTCGACCTACCAGAAGCGCGTCATCGAAGTGCTGATGCGCCAGGGCAAGCGCAGCGAAGCCGCCGAACTCAATTCCCAGATTCTGAAAGAGACTCCCAACGACAATGATGCGCGCGGGCTGGCGGCCACCTTCCTGCTGGACAAGGGAGACATCGCCAAGGCACTGGCGGAATTGCAGGCGGTGGTGACGCGGGCGCCGGAAAACCCGGTGGCGCACTACAACCTGGGCCGGGCCCACGCCGCGCGCGGCGAATACGAACAGGCCCGCCAGCAGTTCCAGAAGGCCATCGAACTGCGGCCCGGACTATGTTCTGGCGCGCCTGGCGCTGGCGCAGTTGCAGGTGAGCCGCGGCGAGTTCGACGCCGCCCTGAAGACCGCCGAAGACATCCTGGCGATCGACAAGGGCAACGTCAACGCGCGCCTGATCGAATCGGCCGCGCTGATGGGGCAGAAGAAGTTCGGCGATTCGCGCGTCATGCTCGACGCCATGCTGAAGACCAACCCCGGCTCGCCCGACGTGCTGTTCCAGTTGGGCGTGGTCAACCTGGCGGAGAACAAGTTCAAGGAAGCCGAAGACGCTTTCCGGCGCGCCTACCAGTTGAACCCGGCGAACTCGCGCGGCCTGATGGGCATCGTCGAAACCAACATGGCGCAGAACAAGACCGACGAGGCGCTCAAGATCCTGCAAGCGGAGAGCGACAAGGCGCCCAACCGGCTGGACCTGCTGCTGGCGATGGGCAACACCGCGGTGCGCGCGGGCAAGTACGATTTCGCCATCCAGACTTTCAACAAGCTGCTCGGCCAGACGGAGAAGGGCGCCAAGCAGGGCGACATCTACCTGCGCATCGGCGAGACCTACCGGCGCAAGGGCGACGTCGGCAGCGCCATCCAGGCGTTGCAGAAGGCGCGCGAAACCCTGCCCGATAACATCGTGGTGCTCAGCACGCTGGCGCATGGTGTTGGATGGCGCGCAGCGCAGACCCGAGGCCAAGCAGGTCTACGAGGCCACCCTCAAGCTGGACCCGAACAACGCGCGTGGCGCTCAACAACCTGGCGTTCCTGATGGCCGAAACCGGCGGCGACCTGGACGACGCGCTCACCAAAGCGCAGCGCGCCAAGCAGCTGCTGCCCAGCCTCTACGAGATCTCCGACACCCTGGGCTGGATCTACCTGAAGAAGAACCTGGCCGACAAGGCCATCGATATCTTCAAGGATCTGGTAGCCAAAGCAGCCGAACCACTCGACCTATCATTTCCATCTTGGGAATGGCGTACTCACAGAAGGGCGACAAGACGCAGGCGCTGGAGCAGCTTCGCGAAGCGCTGAAGTACAATCCGGCGAAGGAAGAGAAGGACAAGATCCAGCAGCTGATCGCGCGTCTCGGATAAGGCGGTGGCCAACTTACGTGGCACTGTTGCGGGGCGTCAATGTGGGCGGCAAGAACCTGCTGCCGATGAAGGACCTGTCCCGCCTGTTCGAAGAGGCCGGGTGCGCCAATGTCCGGACCTATATCCAGAGCGGGAACGTGCTCTTCAGCGCCAGCCCGGCCAAAGCGGCGAAACTGCCCGGGACTGATTTCCGCCCGGCATCGCGGAGCGCTTCGGCTATCGGACGCCGGTGATCCTGCGCAGCGCCGACGAACTGGGCGAGACGATTCGCAACAATCCCTTCCTGCAGGCCGGACGCGCCGGAGAACCACCTCCATGTTCTCTTCCTGGCGGAGCCAGCCGGAGGCCGCCGCCATCGCGTCGCTCGATCCCGATCGTTCGCCTCCGGATGCCTTCGTGGTGCGGCGGCAGCGAGATCTACCTGCAGTGTCCGAATGGTGTGGGCAACACCAAACTGACCAACGCCTGGTTCGATTCCAGGCTGGCGACGATCAGCACGGGGCGCAACTGGCGCACCGTGCTCAAGCTCTTCGAGCTGGCCCAAGGGCGATAGAATCAAAAGTTGGTTCTGGAGGTACGGATGTTCCGAATTGGAAGACTGCTTGGCTTGGCGATGGTCGCGTGCGCCCTGCATGCGGCCGTCAAACTACCGGCGTTGATCTGCTGACCACATGGTGCTGCAGCAGGGAATGCCGGTGCGCATCTGGGGGTCGGCGGACCCTGGCGAGAGCGTGAAAGTGGATTTCCAGGGACAGAGCGTCACGGTGAAGGCCGCGGAAAACGGCAAGTGGACCGCGTGGCTCAAGCCGCTGGTGGCGGCGGGTCCGCTGGAGATGACGATCAACAACTCGACCATCAAGGACGTGCTGGTGGGCGAGGTGTGGCTGGGGTCGGGGCAATCGAACATGGAGTTCCGGCTGCAGACGGCGATCAATCACGATGAAGAGATCGCGCGCGCGGATTATCCGATGATCCACCTGTTCCAGGTGAAGAAGCTGGTTGCCGAGCAGCCGATGGAGGACGTAGTCGGGACGTGGCAGGTGTGCTCGCCGGCATCGGTGAAGAGCTTCTCGGCGGTGGAGTATTTCTTCGGCCGGCATCTGCAGCAGAACCTGCACGTGCCGATGGGGCTGATCGAGAGCGATTGGGGCGGGACGCCGGCGCAATCGTGGCTCTCGAAGGAGGCGATCGCGAGCGATCCGGCGTTGAAGTATCGTGGGCGAGGATTGGGACAAGGTGCTGGCCGACTATCCGGCGGCGAAGGAGCGGTACGACACGACGACGCTGGCCGGCGTGGAATAAGGCGCGTGGAAGAGGCGAAGGCGGCGGGCACGGCCGCTGCCGAACCGTCCGGGGTTGCCGCAGGGGCCGGGGCATCCGAATACTCCGGCCGGGCTGTACAACGGCGATGATCGCGCCGCTGGTGCCGTACGGGATTCGCGGGGCGATCTGGTATCAGGGCGAGAGCAATGCGAACGAGCGCGAGGCGTTACAAGTACCGGCGGCTGTTCGGCGCCATGATTCAGGACTGGCGCAATCGCTGGGGGCAGGGCGATTTCCCCTTCCTGTTCGTGCAACTGGCGAACTTCAAGAGCAACGCCTACTGGCCGGTGCTGCGCGAATCGCAGACCGAGACGCTGCGCCTGGCCAATACCGGCATGGCGGTGATCATCGACATCGGCGAATCGCGCGACATCCATCCGAAAAACAAGCAGGACGTGGGCCTGCGGCTGGCGCTGGCGGCGCGCGCGCTGACGTACAAGCAGCCGATTGGAGTACTCGGGGCCGATGTTCCAGACGGCGAAGCCGGAGAACGGAGCGATGCGCGTGTATCTGACGCACAGCGACGGCATGCAGGCGCGCGGCGGCGGGTCGATCACGGGCTTCGAGATCGCGGGCGCGGACGGAGAGTATGTGCCGGCCGACGTCAAGGTGGACGGCAATACGCTGCTGGTGATCAGCGCGCAGGTGGCGAGTCCGGCGGCGGTACGCTATGCGTGGGCGGACGACCCGGTGTGCAATCTGGTGAATCAGGTGGGCCTGCCGGCGAGCCCGTTCCGCAGCGATCAGCCGCACTATCAGTAAGTGCGCAATGCCCGTGCAGTCACTCGTCCGAAGCCGCGACCATGACGGAAGCGGTGAATGTTGTTTCGGAGTGACATTAAGCTCCGTCTTCACAGGGCGGCCGATGAGGACAGTTTGAGCGGACCTGCAGCCGGGGGACGCGTCGCGTTCCAGTACCCGAATTTCCGTTACTACATGACGGCGCGGCTGCTGGCCACCATCGCCAGCGAGATGCAGGCGGTGGCGGTGGGCTGGCAGATTTACGCGCTGACTCATCGCGCGCTCGATCTCGGACTGGTTGGCCTGGCGCAGTTTCTGCCGGGCATTCTGTTGTTTCTGGTGGCAGGGCAGACGGCCGATCGCTTTCCGCGGCAGCGCATTTTGCAGTGCGCTTATGTGGCGTTCGCGGGCATATCGGCGCTGCTTCTGACATTGACTCTTCGCGGACTGACGTCGGTGTGGCCCGTCTACGCGGCGCTGCTTGTTGAACGGGGTGGTGCGCAGCTTCAACGGTCCGGCATCGCAGGCGTTTCTGCCTCTGGTGGTGCCGGTCGAAGTCTTTCCCAGCGCGGTGGCATTGGGATCGGGCGTGTTCCAGGGAGCGATGGTGGCGGGGCCGATGATCGGCGGCCTGGTTTACGGCATTACGGGCAGCCCGGCGCCGGTCTACGCCGGATCGGTGGTGGCGTGCCTGAGCGCGATGGTGCTGATGGGCCGGATCCGTGTGAAGGCGGTGCAGCGGCCGCGCGGGACGTAAAGCCGGGAGTACTGCTGGACGGCCTGCGCTATCTGTGGCGCGCGAAAATGACGTTGGGCGCCATCTCGCTCGACATGTTCGCGGTGTTGATGGGCGGAGCGGTCGCGCTGATGCCGATCTTCGCCAGGGACATTCTGAAGGTTGGCGCCGCGGGATTAGGATTGCTGCGCGGCGCGCCCGGAACCGGCGCGGTGATCATGGCGTTTGTGCTGGCACACCGGCCGCTCAAGCGGCATGCGGGCGCGATCATGCTCTGCTGCGTCGCCGGGTTTGGCGCGTGTACCGTCGTGTTCGGGCTCTCGCGAAATGTGGCCTTATCAGTGGCATCTCTCGTGCTGCTGGGAGCGTGCGACATGGTGAGCGTGATCGTGCGGCATACGCTGGTACAGATTTCGACGCCGGACGAAATGCGCGGGCGGGTCAGCGCCGTCAACATGGTCTTCATCGGCGCGTCGAACGAGGTTGGACAATTTGAGTCCGGGATCACGGCGGCATGGTTCGGCGCCGTGCCGGCCGTCGTCGCGGGCGGCTTGGCGACAATTCTGATTGTGGTATTCTGGGCTCGTCTATTTCCCGAATTGCGTAGCGTCAATGAGTTGCAACCGACCAATCCGGCGTGACATCTAAGGGGCAAGGTTCGTCAAACAACTTAGAAGAGGTTGGATTATGCGTCATAACAGTTGGAAGTTCAGTGCATTCGTGTGGCTCGGGCTCGCCCTGGCGGCCAATGTGTTCGGCCAGGCGTCGGCGATCAATGGAGAGATTACCGGGACGGTGACCGACCCTTCCGGCGCCGCCATTTCCGGCGCGACGGTGCAGGTCACCAATGTCGATACGGGATTCAAGCAGTCTACGAAAACCGGAGATACGGGTCTCTACCGTTTTACCGTGCTGCCGCTGGGCACCTACGATGTCGAAGCACAGGCGTCGGGATTCGGCACCACCCGGCGCACCGGAATCGCGCTGAGCGCGGGCGCTACGGCGACGATGGACATTACGGTGAGCGTCGCCGGCACGACGACGATGGTGGATGTCTCGGCGTCCGCGGCGATTACCGAACCCAGCCGGATCGACCTGGGCAGTACGCTGAGCGAGAACATGACGCGCAATCTCCCGCTGGTTTCGCGCAATCCGTACAACTTTATTCTGTTCCAGCCCAACGTGAGCGGCCGCGCCAATACGGAATTCGGCGTGCCGCGCAAGATCAATGCGAACGGCTTCAACGGCCGTATCTACTATCAACTCGACGGCAGCAACAACACCGAGAGCGACCGCGTCGGCATCCGCCTGATTCCGATCTCCGATATCTACGTTGCCGAAGTGCAGCAGGTGTCCAACGGCTTCGCTCCGGAGTTCGGCAATACGGTGGGCGCGGTGTTCAACACGGTCACAAAGAGCGGCGCCAACGATTTCCATGGCGAAGGCGCCTATCTGTTCCGCCGCACGGATTTCAGCGCGCGGCCCAAGCTGCTTTCCTCTACGGCGCTGGTGCCCGAAGTCAACGTGGATTCCTATTCGGTGGATGGCGGCGGCCGCATCATCAAGGACAAACTCTTCTTCTTCGGCGCCTTCGAGCACGTGAAGCGCGACCTGCCGGGCGTGGTCACGGTGAGCGCGGCCAACATCGCGGCGCTGGGACTGCCGGCCAGCTACGGCGACCCGATTCCCTTCCGCCAGAGCGTCTACTTCTACATGGGCAAGGGCGACTGGCAGATCAACGCCAAGAACCGCCTCTCGGTGCGTTACATGCACCACGCCAACGATTCGCCCTACAACAACAGCGCCATCGGCGGCCTCAACCTGGTCTCGCAATCCTACAACTTCATCGACCGTTCGCATGTGGGCGGGGTGCAGCTGGTCTCGATCGTCAACGACCACATCGTCAACGAACTGCGCGGACAGGTGGCCTACCGCGGCCAGATACAGGATCGCTTCTCCGCCTCCGGCACGGGCCCGGTGATCACGGTCACGGGCGTCGCCAACTTCGGCGGACCGAGCGCGGCGGGCTTCGTGTATCAGGAGACCACGCCGGAGATCGCCGACAACTTCAGCTATATTCGCGGCGCGCACTCCTTCAAGTTCGGCGTGAGCACGCACGCCATCCGCGATACGCAGGTACAGGCGACGTTCGCCCAGTACAACTTTCCCGACCATCGCCGCGTACCTGGCGGCGGTCAACGGATCGCAGCCGAAGGGCTATGCGAGCTTCAGCCAGATCGTGGGCAACCCCTCGCTCAACTACAATTCGCTGTTCACCAGCTTCTTCGCACAGGATTCCTGGAAGCCGCTGCGCAACCTGACGGTCACCTACGGCCTGCGCTACGACCTGTACCAGATGCCCGTCGGCGGACAAGACTTCGCCGTTCGCTTACTCGCAGAACTTCCGCACCGACAAGAACAACTTCGGACCGCGCCTGGGCTTCGCCTACGGGCTGGGTAAGGACCAGAAGACGGTGATTCGCGCGAGTTCCGGGTATCTTCTACGATGCGCCGCAGACCGACCAGTATCGCCGCGCGATCTCGCTGAACGGCAACCCGGCGTTCTTCACGCTGTCGGCAACACCGCAGTCGAGTTTCGCGCCTGCCTTCCCGAACGTGTTCACGGCGCCGCCCGCCGGGGTCACCGGGAGCACCGACATCACCACCATCTCGCCGGATTTCGCCAACCTCTATTCGATCAATGCGAACTTCTCGGTCAGCCGCGAATTGACGGCCACTTCCGCGCTGACCGCATCCTATCTCTACACGGCGGGCAAGCGCCTGCCGGTCTACCGCAACATCAACGTGGTGCCGGGCGGAACCTTCCTGGCCGACGGGCGTCCGATTTTCGGAACCGCGCGCTACTACGCGGGCTTCGGCAACATCACCTCCGCCGAATCGGTGGGCAACTCCACCTATAACGGCCTGAACGTCACAGTGCACAAGCGACTCGCCGCGCGGTTACGAACTCTTCGGCACGTATACCTGGTCGCACGCCATCGACGACGCACCGGAGCAGAACAACATCGATGCGGGCGCCAACCTGCTTGAGCGATCCGACCAACCGCCGCCGCGACCGCGGCCGATTCGCTGACCGACAAACGGCACGTCTTCAACATGACCGGCGTGCTGATGCCGGAGGTCAAAAGCGACAACAAGGCGATCAACTATCTGGCCAACCACAATCGGCTGTCGTTTTCCATCGTGGCGTCGAGCGGCGACCTGTTCAACATGGGCAGCAACCGCGTGCTCAACGGCGATTCCACGGAAGGCGCGGCGTTCCAACGCCCGCTGTTCGTGGGCGCAATACCATTCGCGCGGGCTACGTGGCGGAGATCAACGCGCGCTACTCGCGCCTGTTCCCGATCACGGAGAAGAAGAGCGCCGAATTCCTGGTGGAGACCACCAATCTCGGCAACCGCCTGAACGTCACCGGGCTCAACTCGACGGCCACGGTGGACGCGGCGGGCAATATCACCACGCCGGCCACCCTCGCGCCGAATGGCGTCACGCGATCAGCGCCTGCTGCAAATGGGCGTGCGTTTCAACTGGTAAGCCGCCGTCAGCTCTTTTCCGGCTGGCGTTTGGCTTTCACGAATTCGAGCTCGGTCTGCTTCGGTATGCCGGGCTCGAAACATCTGCGGCAGCGCGCTTCGTACATATCGGAAGCGCCCACGACGATCAGGTCTTCCGACCCGCGCAGGCGTTGCGTATGCTTGGCGGGATTGCCGCACCGCACACAGATGGCGAGCGTCTTGGTGATGGATTCGGCGTGCGCCAGCAGGTCGGGGATAGGGGCGAAGGGACGGCCCAGGTAATCGGTATCCAGGCCGGAGATGATGACCTGTTTGCCGCTGTCGGCCAGCCGTTGCGCCACCTCTACGAGCGTCGGCCCCATGAAATTGGCCTCGTCGATCCCGACCACCTCGCTGCGCCAATCGATACGCTCGACCATTTCGCTCGCGCTCGCGACCACTTGCGAATGCATGCGCAGATCGCCGTGCGAGACGATTTCGTTATCGGAATAGCGGTTGTCGATCGTCGGCTTGAAGACTTCGACACGCTTGCGGGCGATCATGGCGCGTCGCAGGCGCCGGATCAACTCCTCGCTTTTGCCCGAAAACATGGGGCCACAGATGACTTCGATCCATCCGACATTCCCAGTGATGATGTCCATACGAATCGCTTAGGATGACACGATGGCGGTGGGATTGTAAAAGGGATTGAGTGAACGGTCTGAGGATGCAGAGGGGGCGGCACCGATCCGCTGCCCCAGATCCGAGCCGCGACTGTAAAGGAGCGTTGGGCACCTTCTCGAAGCAAATTCTAAATTCCCTCCGCCGACTCCCTCACCCTCTCTTCCAACTCCTCCAACGCACCCGCGAAAAAGTGGTCGGCAGCCTCCACCCAGTGCAATTCTTTGGGGGCCGCGAAGCGCTCGTACAGCGCCTCCAGTTCCGCCCTGCGGACCATATACATCGTTGGTGCTCTGAATGAAAATCTTGCGCGCCGTGCAGTTCTCCAGATACTCCGGCGGACCCCATCGCGTCGGGAAACCCGCGGCCATCAGAAAGCTCGCGTCCCCGGCAGCGCATCCCAGCCGCGTGATGACCCGCGCGCCAAACGAGAAGCCCGCCAGACAGTAGGGCAGGCCGGGATACCGCTCGCGCAGCCACCCTAGCGCTGCGCGCGCATCTTCGATCTCGCCTTCCAGGTGCGCATGCTCGCCGGCACTGCGGCCCACGCCGCGAAAATTGAATCGCAGCACCACGATTCCCGCGCGGCGCAGTCCGCGCGCCAGCCGGTAGACCACCTTGTTGTGCATGCGTGCCTCCGAAGAGCGGGTGGGGATGGCATACCACCGCAGCCATCCGCGGTTCGCCTTCTTCGGGCTCTTCGAGCAGCGCTTCCAGATCGCCGGCGGGACCGGCGAGCGTGTACGACTCGATGCGGCGCAGGCCACGTCAGTTCGTGCGGTAGTTGGTGAATTGCAGGTCGATGCCGAAATCGGTGCCGCGCAGCAGCGCCATCACCGATTGCAGGGTGTCGCGGTCCTTGCCGGCCACGCGCACATAATCACCGGAGATGGAAGCCTGCACCTTCAGCTTGCTGTCCTTGATCTTCTTGACCAGGTCGCGGGCCTTCTCGATGGGGATCCCCTGCTGCATGGTGATCTCCTGCTTCACCGTGGATCCGGCGGAGGGGATGATTTCGCCGTACGTCAAGCCTTTCAGGGGGACCTGGCGTTTGATCAGCTTGGATTGCAGGATGTCCACCACTGCTTTGAGTTTGAACTCATCCTTACTGTGCAGCAGGATCTTGCTGTCCTTCTCGTTGAACTCGATACTGGAATGCGAGTCCTTGAGATCGAAGCGCTGCTGCACCTCTTTCAACGCCTGCTGGACGGCATTGTGCACTTCCGGCATCTCGATCTTGGAGACTACGTCAAAGCTGTTGTCGGGCATACGCTGTCTAAATTGTAGCGAAGTACGGCAACGCAGGTAGCCCGGCCTGGATCGCGGCTTTAGCTCGCGCTGGTGTTGGCGGCGGCAAGCTGGCTGTTGGAAACAGACACGATGCCGGCGATGCTGCCGCCGGCAAGTACAAAAAGCGCTGCGGATGCAAATGCGACAAATGCCAGCAACAGGGTGTATTCGATCAGGTCCTGACCCTGATCCTGAATCCAAAGGCCGCAAAGGGCTCTCAACACGGCCCCCGCAGCTTCATACAGATAATTATGGTTTTGCATCCACGCGATTCCTAACCAAAAGTATGATAGACAACCGGTGGGAAGCGAAATAGGTCCAATGGTTATGGGTAATCGCCGCGCGAGGTACCAGCCGCCCCTACTCGGGATTCTCGCGTTCGATGTCCAGGCCCAGAATCGTATTGGATCGCAAGCGGAGCGGACTGACCCGGCGGACGGGTTCGATGCGTGCGGCCAGCGGACCGCTGGCGGCGGGCGCAGCCACCTGGGCGGGCTGGGATGGGGCGGGGGTAGTGGCCGGTGCGGGGGCATTCACAGGAACGGGCGCAGTTTCGGGTTTCCGGGCGGCGAGAGCGGCCGTCACGCGCCGGGCAATCTCGTCCACCATCACCGCCATGGAAGCGTCCAAAGCCACCGTAACCGCGGCGCGGACCTGTTCCTCGTCGATCACCGCGACAAACGGGGCAGCGGCCGCCGTGGGTGTACGCTTCCGCTCACCCGCGCCGCGGGGCGCGAGCGAGGCGCGATCGTTCTCCGCGGCTGCCGCAAGAGGTTGCACGGCCGCAATCAGCGCGCTCGCCTCGAACGGCTTGCGAAGCGTGCTGTCTGCCTCCACCCGCGCAGCAGCGGCCTCGTCCAGGGACTCCAGCACTCCGGCGGTGAGGATCACCCGCACATGACGATGGTGGGGGCTCATTTTGAGGTACTGGCAGATCTCGTAGCCTGTGCGACCGGGCATCACGGTATCCGCCAGAACGACGTCGGGATCGACATCCTCCAGGCGGATCAGCGCGGAGTCGGCATTGCTGACGGTGACGACTTCGTACCCTTCTTCGCTGAGGATCCGCTCGCCCATGCGCTGGGCGTGAGGGCTGTCGTCCACCAGCAGAATACGGCTCATTGTTTCGCCGGCGGCGTGGTTGATGCCTGTCCGCCCGTGGGGGCGGGGGGTTGCGGCTGTTTCTCTTCCTGCTTCTGCTCGTCCTGCTTGGCCTTGGTCTTTTTCTTCTGTTCCCTGACCGCCGCGGCCTGCGCCTGTTCCTTCTTCTTGCGATCGGACTGGGCCTTCTTCACCGCATCCTGCTGCTGTTTGAGAGCCTTCTGATATTCCTTCTTCTGCTCGGCCGGACTCATGGTCGCCTGTTTTGCGGCGGTATTGGGATCTACCGTCTTGGTGCCGTTTTCCGCGGGAGCGGGCGCCGCCGGCGCGGCCGCCGGAGCTTCTCCATTCGGATTGGCGCGGACTTCCTTGCCCTTGTCGATCTCGCTATCGCTGCCCGGATTGCTGATGCTGACTTCGTTGGTGCCCAGCGCACCCGGATTCGCGGCCGCGGCCGGCACGCTCGCCGGAATTGTCGGCCGGTAGCCTTCCATCGGCGGGGTGCCGGATTTCGCCGCCTGGCTCATGTCCGGACGCGAACGGAAGAGGCCCCAGAAGTGGCTCGGGATCCCCTGCTTGGTGTGATTCTCCATCTCGTACTTCATGCGCGCCATGGCTACGGCATCGGCCTCGGGAACCGGGCGCTTCATCACTTCCAGCTGCGCGCGGGCATCTTCGGCATGGATGCTGAGAGGGTAGTCCTTGACGATGCGCTGGTACGCCGTCACCTGCTGGTTCTCGAAACGGTCGCCCATGCGGTGGTAGCTCTCGGCGAGCTGCCAGAGGGCTTCGTCGGCCTTGCTGTAGATGGGGAACTGGTCCACCATCGCCTGGAAGCGGTTGGCCGCCGCCGGGAAGCTGCCCTTTTTCTGGTACAACGTGCCGACGCGGAACTCGCTATCGGCCAGCACTTCCTGAATGTCGCGCAGCTTCTGTTGCGCCAGCGGGGCGAACTTGCTGTTGGGGAATTGCAGGATGAGCTGCTTGCATTCCTGCTCCGCGCGCAAGGCGTGCATGGGGTCGCGATCCGCCTTTTCCATCTGCTTGTAGTGGATGTCGCAGACCTTTTCCTGCGCTTCGGCGGCCTCTTCCATCGCGGGATAGAACAGGATGAAGTCCTTGTACTCGGCTTCGGCCTGCGCCAGTCCATGGGCGCCGCCTTCGCGGAACCAGGCATCGGCGATGGCCAGCTTGGCCTTGGCCAGATATTCGCTGGTGTCGTAGGTGTTGATCAGGTTTTGCAGCAGTAGACGCGCGATTTCGAACCGGCTGTGCTCGATATCGTTGATGGCCTTGTCAAACAGCACCTTATCGGGCTGCTGCGTGTCCTTGGTGATGGGGTTGGCGTACTTCTTGCGGCGAATTCCACAGCCGCCCAGCAGTACAGCAACCGCCAAAACCACAGCGGTAGAACGAATCCCGTTTCGAACCATAATCACTAAATCACCCCAACAGACTTAACATACGACCGCGGCAGCCTGCGCCGCGATCTCCCGCATTTCACGGAGCGTGGCCTCCGGGTCTTGACTGTGAAAGATCGCCGACCCTGTGACGATCCAATCACACCCGGCGCGCACCACTTCCGCCAGATTTTCTTTGTGGACGCCGCCATCGATTTCGATGGGCAGCGCTAACTTCTTCTCACGCCGCAAACTATCCAGTTTGCGTACTTTCTCCAGCACGTAGGGAATCAACTTCTGGCCGCCGAATCCCGGATTCACGCTCATCAGAAGCACGTAGTCCGCCACTTCCGCGACTTCTTCCAGTACGGAGACCGGGGTAGCCGGATTGAGCACCACTCCCGCCATGGCGCCTGCCTTGCGAATCATCCCGAGCACGCCATCCAGATGCCGCGCCGCCTCGTAGTGCACGGAGACCGAATTGGCCCCGGCCTCCACGAACGCAGTCACAAAGCGCTCCGGGTTCTCGATCATCAGATGCACATCCAGATGGAGTTTGGTGGCTTTGCGGATCGATTCCACCACCGGCGGACCGATGGTCAGATTCGGCACAAAATGGCCGTCCATCACGTCCAGGTGAAGCATTTTCGCGCCGCCGCGCTCCACTCGCGCGATGTCATCGGCCAGCCGGGCAAAGTCCGCCGACAGGATCGAAGGAACGATTTCAATCATTTACGGGCTACACCGATTTTATCACACAGGCGTAGAAACCGTCCCCGGGATCGCGGCCGGGTAACCGGCGCATTTGCCCGGTAATCAGGTCCGCGGGAACCGCCGCCGTGACGCCTTCGTTCTCCTCGGGCTCCAGCGAACAGGTGGAGTAGACCAGCACTCCGCCGGGAGCGAGCGCGGCGCGGGCGTTGGCGAGCAGGGCCGACTGGCGGCCGTGCAGGTCGTCGAGATCGCGCCGGCGTGAGCCGCCACTTGATTTCGGGATTGCGCCCCAGGGTTCCGGTGCCCGAGCAGGGCGCGTCCACCAGAATGCGGTCGAAGCGTGCGGGCGAAAGGCAGGGGCGGCGTGCCGTCGAGCACGACCAGATCGGCGCCCAGCGGCTTCAGTTGCTGCGAGGCGGTGGAAGTGCAGATCGCAGGCGACGCGTCCGTACGCCGGCTTCCAGCGCCTGCGCGGTCTTGTTGCCGGGCGCGGCGCAGAGATCGAGAAAGCTCTGCCCGGCTTCGAGAGCGAGCAGCGGCACGATGGATTGCGAACCGATGTCCTGCATGCGGTCGCCGGCCGGCGAGATGCGGACGTACTTCTCGGGCTCGCGCAGGGCGGCCTGCGCGATGGCCGACCGCGGCATCGGCGCCGAAATCGGCTTCCCAGCGGGCCAGCAGCCATTCCGGGCAGGACAGTTCGATTTCGCGGCGTGGGCCACGCCACGGGGTCGCGATTGGCCTGGCGCAGGAGGGCATTGACGAAGCCCGCCGGCGGAGGTCTTACGCGCCCGCTTCACCAGTTCCACGCTGTCCTTGACGGCGGCGTGCGGCGGAACGCGCTCCAGATAGCGGAGCTGGTAGAAGCCCATGCGCAGGGCGATGCGCACCTCGAGATCGAGCTTGCGCGCGCGGCCGGCGTGATGCTCGATCAGGAAATCGAGCTGGGCGCGGTAGCGCAGCACGCCGAAGACGATTTCCGCGGCCAGCCCGGCATCGCGGGAGTCGAGCGGCGCGGAGTGGGTCATCAGGAGGTCGGAGGCGTAGCCTCCGGATTCCACTTTCATCAGAATGTCGAACGCCACAACCCGGGCGGCAGCGATCTTCGGATGGTCTTTCGATGGCATTTTTTGAGGCAGGACGGTTACATCCAGGTGACGGTTCGATGTGCGCAAGCAATAGTACCAAAAAGGTTTGGCAAATAGCGACGAGGGTTTGTATACTGAGCCAACTCGAGTCACAATCTATGCGGAAGAATCTCCCAGTTACCTTTAGCACTGACGTCCTGTTCTTCGGCGGACCATGGTATTCGCGCCAGCAGGCATGGCCCAATGCGTGTCCCTTACCAGCATCGGGAACGCCTACACACAGAATTTCGACACCCTGGCGAATACCGCGGGCAGCACTACGAACACCCTTACGCTGACAGGGTGGTTCATGACGGAAACCGGAGGCGGCGCGAGGGATAACGAGCAGTACGCGGTGGATACGGGATCCAGCAACACGGGCGACACCTACAGCTACGGCGCGGCGGGGAGCACGGAACGCGCGCTCGGCGGCCTGCGGAGCGGCACGCTGATTCCGCTCTTCGGCGCCTGTTTCACGAACAATACCGGGGCGCCCATCGTTTCGCTGTCGATTGCCTACACGGGGGAACAGTGGAGACTGGGTACCGCGGGGCGAGCCGACCAGATTAATTTCGAGTACAGCGCCAATGCCACCGATCTCAACACCGGAACCTGGACGGGTGTGGCCGCGCTGAATTTCATTTCGCCGTTTACCACCACCGTTGGAGCGAGGAACGGCAATGCCGCCGCCAACCGGACCGCTCTCAGTTCCAGTCGTTGACGCTGAGCATCGCCAATGGAGCGACCGTTTGGATCCGCTGGACAGACGTCGATGTCATCCGGCGCCGATGACGGTCTCGCGGTGGACGATTTTTCGCTGACCCCGCTGGGCACCGGGGCACCCTCCGGCACGGGATCGGCCAGCCCGAGCCCGGTGGCCGCGGGAAGTTCCACCACCTTGACGGCGAACATCACGCCGGGAGTGAGCCCGGCATCGACCGGTATCGCGGTGGCCTGCAACCTGACCGCGATCGGCGGCAGCGCCGCCTTCAATCTGCCGAATACCACTGGGAACACCTACGCCGCCGCGTACTCCGTACCTGCCGCTACAGCGGCAAGCACCTACGCCCTGCCATGCACCGTGACCGACCTGGAAGGCCGTAGCGGTAACTTCAACATCTCCCTGACCGTGACCAGTTCGTCCACGCCGCCTACGGCGACCGGCACGGCGACTCCGAATCCGATCACGGCAGGCAACTCCGTTTCCTTGAGCGCGACGCCCGTTTCCGGCGCCAACCCGCCGTCCGCCAGCTTCACGCTGACGTGCAATCTGACCGCGATCGGCGGCGGCGCATCGGTCGCGCTGCCCACGAACTACCTGGTTCCGGCGAACACCGCCGCTGCAGTCGTACTCGCTGCCCTGCACGGTTACCGATGACGTCCCGCGTTCCTCCGGATTCAATATCAGCCTCACCGTGCAGGCGCCGCCGCCCAGCTTTCACACGATCTCCGAGATCAACGGACCGGGCACGTCGTCGCCGTTGGGCGGAGCTTCGGTAAGTACGCGGGGAGTGGTGATTGCGTTGCGTGCGGCCACCGCCAGTGTTCGCGGCTTCTACCTGGAATCGCAGACCTCGGACCGCGATGCCGATCCCAATACGAGCGAAGGCCTGCTGGTCTTCACCGGAGGCACGGCGCCGCCGGCCTGCGCAGTGGTCGGCAATCTGATTCAGGTCGAAGGTTCCGTCTCCAATTTCGTCTCCAGCACCTCCCCGGTAGGCAGCCTGCCTCTGGTCGAGCTCACCGGCCCGGCCAACTGCCAGGTGCTATTGACCAATCAGTTGGGCAACCTCCCGGCAGCGGTCACCATCGACGCGGGCAATCCGCTGGTGGTGGGCGGTTCGGCCGCGCAGAGCCGCAAGTGGCTCGGCATGCGGGTCGCGGTCCCGAACGCAGCCGTCGTGGGCGCCAGCGACGGGACGCTCACCGAGCCTACCGCGCAGGCCGTGCCAAGCGGGGAATTCTTTGTCACGATACCAGGAGTGCCGCGGCCCGTGCACAGCGTCGCCGGCATCCTGGATACGCGCAGGCCTTCGGCGGCCGCGGCCACCGTCCCGGTATGGAACGGCAATCCGGAGTCCCTGCGGGTCAATGTGACCGGCTTGAGCCCGGCCGCAACGCCCTACGAGGTCGCCTACGGAGCCACCGTGAGCGGACTGAGCGGCGTGATGGACTACAACACCAGCCAGGGACAGTTTCAGTTGTACACGGATGCGGCCGGAGCGGGCACACCCACTCCGCTGACGCCGGCGCTGAGCGCCACCCCGGTGCCGGCGGCGCTCTCCAGCGACCTGACCATCGGCAATTTCAACATGGAGCGCTTCTACAACGATATCGCCGAAGGCAACGGAGCGGTCACGCTCACCACCACCGCCTATCAGGGCCGGCTGAACAAGGCGTCGCTTGCCATCCGCAATGTGATGCGTATGCCGGATATCATCGGGCTCGAAGAAGTGGAGGGCCAGCGCAATTCCTCCGGCTCCCAGCCGGTCCACGTGATCGCCGACATCGTCAACAAAGTGAATGCCGATGCTGTGACCGCGGGACAGGGCAATCCGAACTACGCGTATTGTATCGGCCTGACGAACGACCCCGGCGCGATCACGCCGGCCGTCATTTACAAGCAGGATAAGGTGCAGATCACCGAGTGCCAGCAATACGGGCTTGGCACGCAGTACAACGAACCCGGCGGGGGAACCAACCTGCTCAACGACCGCGCGCCCACCACGATTCGAGCCAACGTCACCGCGGCCGGCTCGGATTCCCCGATCGCGATTCGAGCTGGTGGTGAACCACCTGCGTTCGCTCAACGGCATCGATGAACCGGGCGCGACCAACGGCGATCGCGTGCGCAGCAAACGGAACGACCAGGCCAAATACCTGGCGAACCTGATCAATGGCACCAGCGGCGACCAGGGCACCAACTGGAATACGGCGGACAATTTGGTCGTGGTGGGCGATTTCAACGCGTTCTACGTGAACGACGGCTATGCGGATGTGATGAATTGCATCACCGGCAATCCGGCGCCGGCCAATCAGCAGTTCTTCACCGCCGCGCAGTTGGCCGTGGGATCGCCCTGCACGCCGATTCTCAATCCGCCTCTGACCAATTTGACGGACATGAACCCGGCGGCCTTCTATTCGTACTCGTTCGCCGGAACCATTCAAACCCTGGACCACGTCCTGCTGAACACCAAAGCATACAGCCGGTACCGCCAGCTCGTGTACGCACGCAACGATGCGGATTTCCCGGAAGGTCCGACCTACCGCAACGATTTCAACCGGCCGGAACGGGTCAGCGATCATGATATGCCGGTGCTCTATCTCCGTCTGCCGGTGGAGGTCACCAGCCGGTCTCGCGCTGAACGCCTCGGCAGTCGTGCAGAACCGGGCGACCGGCCGCTTACCAGCAACATCAGCGTGACCAATACCGGTACCGCGACCCTCACCGGTCCGGTGTACGTATTCTTTTCGAACCTGACGCCGGGCGTTACGCTGCCCGACCTGCCGACCTACAACGGCCAGCCGTACGCGACCATCAATCTGGGCGCGGGCCTGGCGCCGGGCGCCACCAGCAGCACGGTGACCGTCAGCTTTGCCAATCCGTCGAACGCGCGCATCGGGTACACTCCGACGCGGTTCGATGGCAGCTTCTAAGTAAAGGACCGACCCCTGATGATCAAATACTTTTGTCTTCTTGCCGTAGCTGGCCGCCACAGCCACTGTGGCATCGGCCGATTTGCTCACTTATTCCATCACGGTCAACACGCCGAATTTCGGCGCGCCCGGCTGGATCGATTTTTCGTTCAATCAGGCGAACTGCGTTGACGTCGCTTTCGGCCACCGCCACCATCACCAACTTTCACCAGACCGGCTACACGCTGGACACCACTACGCAGTCCACCGCGGGCGTGACCGGTTCCCTCAGTGCCCTGCCGGTGGTGATTCCGAACGATCAGGACGCCGCGAACTACTTCACCCAGGGAATTCTGAGCTGGGGCAGTTCGTTCGGCTTCGACGTGACTATCAGCGGTCCGGCGGTCGGCACCGCGGCTCCCGATGGCAGCGCCTTCCGGGTGACGCTCTTCGATACCGATTTCGGCCCTTTGGCGCCGCCGCTGGCGGATGGGGTGGTGGCCACCATCACGATCAATCCGGCCGGAACCCTCACCGCTTCCGGCAGCACGTTCGATGGCGGCTCCGCAAGCGTTGCCGCCGTGGCCCCGGTGCCGGAGCCCTCCACGGCCTTGCTGCTGGCTCCCTGTGCCGGCGCACTACTGCTGTTGCTTCGGCGGCGCTCCCGCCCCACTATAATTGATTAGTGGACCTTGAAAAGACATTACTGCGCAAAGTCGGCGAAGCCATCTCTCGCTACAACATGATTCGCGACGGCGACCGCGTGGCAGTAGCGCTTTCCGGCGGCAAGGATTCGGCGACCATGCTGGAAGCCCTGCTCCTGCTCCAGAAGCGCGCGCCCATCGATTTTTCAGTCTGCGCTTTCACCGTGGAACAGGGCAAGTTCCTGCGCTCCATCGAACCCATCGGCGAGTATCTCAAAGCGCGCGGCATTCCGTGGACCTATTTCCGCGATGCGCCTTCGCTGCAACTGCTGGAAGATCAGCCGGATCACGGCTGCGACCTGTGCAGCCGCTACCGGCGCCGCGCCGTCTACGAGATTGCCGCCGACCTGGGCTGCAACGTGATCGCCTTCGGCCACACCGCGGACGATTTTTGCGAAGCCCTGCTGCGCAATACCATGTTCACCGGCAAACTGAGTTCGCTGCCGCCCGTCACGCATTCCCGAAACCGCGACTACCGCCTGATCCGCCCCCTGGTCTTCGTGACCGAAGACATCACCACGGCCTACGCCGAAGCTCGCGGGGTGCCGGTGGTGCCCTGCGGTTGTTCCCAGCGGACCGGCACGGTCCGGCGAGCCCTGCGCGACATGTTCGGGGAACTGGAACGGGAGCACCCGCACCTCAAGGAGACCATGCTTTCCGCCATGGGGAACGTGGATACCGGCCGCCTGCTGGATACGCGTTTTCTCGATTTGGATGGCGCTACCCGCGAACCGGAAACACAAGTCCCGGAATTGTTTCCGATTGTCACGGAAATGTAATAGCGGCTCGATTGACCCACAGGTTGGAATCCGATTACCATAGGTTCTCTCCATAACAAGCCCCAATTATGAGACTGCTGCCACGCGAAGAGAAGTTTTACCACCTGTTCCTGAAACAGGTGGAGATCATCTCGGAAGCTTCGCGCCTTTTGCTGGAAGGCGTCCGGAACGGCAACGCGCGCCTGGCGGGCGCAGCCACCGAAATCAACGTACTCGAACACCGCGGGGACGAAGTCATCCACGAACTGTTCACGCGCCTCAATCAGACCTTCATCACCCCCATCGATCCCGAGGATATACACAATCTCTCGTCGGCGCTGGATAACGTGCTGGATGGCGTGGAGGATACCGCGCACCGCCTGGTGTCCTACCGCATCGACCCGATCCCGCCGGCCATGATCAAGCTTTCGGAGATTGTCGCCAGTTGCGCCCGAGCTCTCAAGGCGGCCTTCGAGGCGCTGGAGAACAATGGTCCCATCATGGAGCACTGCATCGAAATCAATCGCCTGGAAAATGAAGCGGACCTGATCGGCAGAAGCAGCGTGGTGGACCTGTTCGACAAGGAAAAGGACCCGATCACGCTGATCAAGCTCAAGGAAGTCTACGAGTTCTTCGAGGGCACAATCGATAGCTGCGAAGATGTGGCCGACGTTCTGCAGAACGTAGTGGTCAAGAACAGCTAGCATGTCCGTTTTCACACTCGCCGTACTCATCATCGCGATCGCTCTGGTGTTCGATTACATCAACGGCTTCCACGATGCGGCGAATTCCATCGCCACCATCGTGGCCACGCGGGTACTCACACCGTTTCAAGCGGTGTTGTGGGCCGCGTTCTTCAATTTCTTTGCGGCCTTCCTGTTCGGCACGGCGGTGGCGAAGACCGTGGGCAAGGGCTTCGTAGACCTTGGCCTGGTCACGCCCTATGTGATCATGGCCGGCCTGATGGGCGCGATCGTCTGGGACCTGATTACGTGGTGGCTCGGGCTCCCCACCAGTTCGTCCCACGCGCTGATCGGCGGTTACGCGGGCGCCGCCATGGCCCGGGTAGGCCTGCTGCGGGGCTTCGACCATAGTTTCGAGGCGCTCAATGTCAGCTCCACCGGCGAGTGGCCCTTCACGTTGAAGATGATCATCGGCGCGCCGCTGATCGGCATGGTGAGCGCGTATACGCTGATGATTGTGGTCTACTGGCTGTTCCGTAATTCCACGCCGTCGAAGATGGACAAGTATTTCCGCAAATTGCAGTTGGTTTCGGCGGCGGCGTTCAGCCTTGCGCATGGCTCCAATGACGCGCAGAAGACGGCGGGCATCATCACCGGTGTGCTCTTCACTTCCAATTACCTGCATGCCTTCGAAGTGCCGAAATGGGTGCTCCTGGCCTCCTACTCTGCGATTGCGCTCGGCACCATGAGCGGCGGTTGGCGCATCGTGCGCACCATGGGTGGGCGGCTCACGCGACTCAAGCCGCGTAGCGGCTTCTGCGCGGAGACCGGCGCCGCTGCCGCCGTGCTGTTCTCTACTTACCTGGGGACGCCGGTCTCCACCACGCACGCCATCGCCGGCGCCATCGCGGGTGTCGGCAGCATCCAGCGCATGAAGGCAGTGCGATGGGGCATCGCGACGAATATCGTGTGGGCCTGGGTGCTGACCATCCCGGCAGCGGCGATTATCGCCTGGCTGTCATACTTCGCTCTTCATTACACCATCGTCAGACCGTAAGGGACTGGAGGGTGCTCAAATTGCCCCGCTCGGATTGGGACTCGCTGGCGCGGCGTTACGCTACGCCTTTGGCAGCCGCTCGGCGTTCACTTGTATCTTGCGGATCGCGTCTGCGATCGACTCCATCGACTCTCGTGGCGCCAAAAGCATGGTCTGCGTGAACCAAACCGCTTCCTCACAAAGACGATCATTCACCGGACACCGGTTCCGCTCGTGCCATTCGGAGAGCGTCTTCGCCGGGAACAGTCTCTTGTAGCCGCGCGCGTTCAGCGCCTCCTTCAGGAACGGCTCCGCATTCAGCGGCCGGTAGCCACTGCTTGCCGGGATGCCCTCGGCCGCCAGGGCTTTGAGGAAAGCGGCCCGCGGTAGGCCGGCGAAGTGCGACTGGTCGTAGCGGAACATGTACAGGTGATACGCGTTGCGGGTGCAGCCATCGTACATACGCGCCGCCGCAATGCCGGGAATCTGATTCAACAGGGACGTAAGGTACTTCGCATTCGCCGTGCGCGTGGCAGCTTGCGCCTCGATCCGGGCCATCTGAGCGATCAACAGTGCCGCCTGGAATTCCGGCATGCGCAGGTTGGCGCCGGTGGAGTTGTAGGAAAAATTGGGAATCCGCCGCTGCAAGCCGGTGCCGTTGTTGTGAAAGCTGTAGCAGCGCTCAAAGAAGTCCTCGTCGTTGCAGAGAATCGCGCCGCCTTCCCCGCAGTTGAGATTCTTCGATGCCTGAAAGCTGAAGCAGCCCGCTTTACCGTAGGTTCCCACCTTTCGCCCGCGCCACTCCGCGAGGTGTGCCTGACAGGCATCCTCCAGCACCGGAATCCCGCGGCGGGCGGCGATCGGTAGGATCATATCCAGGTCACAGGCGCTGCCTCCGAGGTGCACCGGGATGATCGCCCGCGTGCGGGGCGAGATCGCCGCCTCGATTTTGCGCGCATCCATCTGGAAGGTCTGGGCGTCCGTGTCGACGAAGACCGGTAGTGCGCGATGCTGTAGTACCGCGTTGACCGTCGCGATGAAAGTGTAAGGAGGTACCAGGACCTCGTCGCCAGGCTCTACATCCAGAGCGCTGAGGCTGGTGAGCAGCGCGCTGGTGCCGTTCGCCACCCCCAGGCAGAATCGCGCTCCGGTGAGATCCGCATAGGCGCGCTGGAACTGATCCACCGTCTTGCCGGTGCCGCGATACCACTTGCCGCTTCGCAGTGTATCGAGCACGGCGCGCTCTTCGGTCTGGTCGAAGACCGGCCACGAAGGGAAGGGCTGAGGATGCGCCTTGGCTCCGCCCAAAATGGCAGGCATGGCGGCAGCGGTGTCGGGGGTGTGTCGGCGGGCGGCGCCGCTTCGAGACTGAGTGCCGCGGAAGCCAGCGCCGAAGCACTCACAAAACGTCTGCGGGTAACGTATGTTCGCATTTCGGTATAAGTGTATAGGAACCACTTGCCAATGAGAATCCTGATCGTACTGCTTTTTGGGGCCGCCAACCTGTCGGGCGCGACGCTCCGGGCAGGTCTTGCCAAAGTGGATATCACGCCCCGGGGTCCCATTTGGATGTCGGGCTACGCGGCTCGGACGCATCCCTCCGAAGGAGTGCTCAGCCCGCTGTGGGCGAAAGCTCTTGCAATCGAAAGTTCGCCGGGCGAACGGATCGTGATCGTCTCTACCGACCTGGTCGGCATCCCGCGTGAACTTTCCGACGAAGTGGCGGCGAAGTTGAAGAAGCAGTATGGCCTGAATCGCTCCCAGCTTCTGATCAACGCAAGCCACACCCACACCGGTCCAATCGTGTGGCCGAATCTACGCAATCTGACGGTGCTTCCGGAGGGCGAACAGGAAAGACTGATCGACTACCGGAACACGCTGGCCGAAGCGCTGGTGTCGGTGGCCGGGTCCGCGCTGCGCGACCTCTCGCCCGCCGTGATCGAATTCGGCGAAGGCGCCGCCGGATTTGCTGCCAATCGCCGTGCGGCCATCAATCCGGATGGGCCGGTGGATCATCGCGTGCCGGTGCTGAAGATTGCAGATCCGGCGGGCCGGATTCGCGCAATCGTGTTCGGCTACGCCTGTCACAATACGACGCTCACGGGCGAGTTCTACCAGCTCAGCGGAGATTATGCGGGATTCGCTGCGGAGACCGTCCAGCAGCGCCATCCCGGCGCGACCGCGCTGTTCGTGATGCTGTGTGGAGCAGATCAGAATCCGAATCCGCGCAGCACTCTGGAACTGGCGCGGCAGCATGGCAACGCCCTGGCGGACGAAATCGAAAAAGTAATTGCGGCGCGTATGACGCCGGTCAGCGGACCGGTCCGCACCGCCTTCCGGCTGGCGGAGCTGCGGTTCGCTCCCAGATCGCGGCAGGACTTCGAAGCCGAGCTGAAGAGCAAGGTCCCCGCGCAAGTGCGGCGTGGCGAAATGATGCTAAAGTCGCTGGACGCCGGCAGGAATCTGGAACGGCTCGACTACCCGCTGCAGGCCGTCAGGTTCGGAAAGACCCTGACCCTCCTCGCGCTGGGAGGCGAGGTGACCGTCGATTACGGCCTGCGTGCGCGGCGCGAGTATTCCGGAGAACCGCTGATCACCGCCGGCTATTCGAACGATGTGATGTCCTACATACCATCGGCCCGAGTGCTCCGCGAGGGTGGGTACGAAGCTGTGGACAGCATGTTCTATTACGCGCAGCCCGGACCGTACGCAGAGGACGTAGAGGAAAGATTGTTCGCCGCGATTCGTCAGGTGATGAAGAGCGTGGGCCGCTAGCTGCTGCGGCTTAACTTACTCCGGACTCGGGCCCTCGGTTACCTGGACGAAGTCATGCGGTCGAATCCACCTGGCGAAGGCAGCTTGCACCTGCTGGGGAGTGATCTTCGCATACATCTTTGCAGCCTCTACCGGCTCGTCCAGCGGAAGACCGTTCGTCGCGCTGGAAATCAGGCCTTCCGCGATGCTGCGGACACTCGCTTCGGAAAGCGATATTTGCTGGAGAAGCAGCACCTTGGCCAGGTTCAGCGTTTCTTCCGGCACGGGAGTGGTCTGCATCTCCGTCAAATCGCGCTCCACAATCGAACGGACTTTTGACACATTGCGAGGGTCGCAGCCGTAGTTGAGGACGTAGAACGTCTCGCTGGGCTCCGCGGCGAGCGTCGAAGAGACAGAGTATACGAGCCCGCTGTTCTCACGAAGATCGCGGGACAAGCGGCTCGCGTAGAATGCTCCGCCCAGCACCTGGCTACCGAGATTCAAACTGTAGTAGTCCGGGTCGGATCGGGTCACCGGCAGAGTTTCCGCAAGCGTGACTTCCGCCTGCACGCGGCTCGCATTCGGTACTTCCGTGCTCGATGGCTGATTCGTCCAGACGGGAGACGCGTGAGTATGGGGTCTCGAACCATGAGACTTCCAGTTTCCGAAGTTACGCTCAATCGCCAGGCGGGCGCGTTCCGGAGTGATGTTGCCCACCACCACGATCGTGGTCTGGTCGGGCTGAAACACGCGTTTGTAATACTTTCGGACATCGGAAAGGGAAAGCGAAGAAATACTTTTGGATGTAGGGGGGCGCAGATCCGGATCGTTTTTCGGAAGGAGTGCCGCTTCCAGGGCGTGTTCCGTAAGGTAGGGCGGGCTCAGAACTTCTCCCGCCATGCGTTCGGCGAGCTGGCGCCGGACGATCTTGAACGCGCCGGCGGGCAGGGCCGGATGGAGTTGATTCTCCGCCAGCAGTGCGAGACCGCGGTCGAAATCAGCGGCGGGCACTTCGAGCGAAAAATCCGCGCCGGCCGATTCGTTGGCCCCGATATCGTCCAGCGCTTTTTGAAACGCGGCCCGGTCTAACGATAGCGTGCCATAGGAAAGCAGTTCATCCAATACGTCGTCGACACCCTCTTTCCCCTTGGAGTGCTTCAGACCGGAGTTACGCTGGACGTGGCCGAAGATGCTGACGGTATTGCTTACGGTCACCGGCTGCACGATCAGTTTCAATCCGTTCGACAGTGTGGTGACTTGCGGACGCACATTCGAGGTAGGTATGAAGAGCTGATTCACCTTCTGTGCCCATGCGGGAAGCGGAGCGGCCGCGTTCTCGGTGGACGCAAGAAATTCGGGTTTGCCGAATGACGATGTGGAAATCGGACGATCGGAGGCCTGTGGCGTCAGAATCGCGGATACGGTTTCCTGCTGATTGAGTAGCTGGGACGCAACCCGCTTCACGTCTTCTACCGTGACCTGCTGTATTGCCTCGATGTCATCGCCAGGGGAGTTCCTGCCTTCCAACGCCACGGCGTCGGACCAGAACATGGCGAGGTCCGATATGGAATTCTTCTTGAGCTCCCCGTCAGCAGCCTCGTGCCGCTTTGCAGCGGTGATCAATTCCGCCGCAACTCCGTTCCTGGCGATCTCGCCGAGAACTTCCCTGACTTCATGGAGGACCGCCGCGCCATCTCCTCCGGCAGGAAACGCTGCCTGGGCGTACGCCAGGCTCGCTTCGGGGAAGCTATCGAATGAGAAGCTCGTGCTCAATGCCTGGCCTCGCGGCACGAGCTCGCGGAGGCTGCTGCGCTGGCCGGCCAGGACATCGGCCAGGACCTGCGCGGCTGCGAAGTCGGGACTGTTCGAGCCGGGCCAACGGAAGGCAGCCACGGCAAGTCCGTACGGCAGGTCGGTAGCGAGATGCAAGGTCTCGGGTTTCACAGGTTCGAGTTCCACCGGGCGGCGCGCGGGCAGTTTCTTAGCGGGAATGGCGCCGAAGAGATCTTTCACCGTGGCGATGGTCTCGGCGGGGTCGACATCGCCGGCGATCACCAGGATGGCGTTGTTCGGCGCGTACCACGTGTTGTGGAATTTTCTGAGCATGGCGCCCGTAGTCGCATCGAATGAGTGCTGCGTACCCAAGGCATCGTACTCGTAAGGAGTTCCACGGAACACAGCCGACAGCAGCTTCGTGTAAAAGACATCCTGTGGATCGGAAAGGTCGCCGGCCACCTCCTGCTCGATGGCGCCGCGTTCATGATCCCAAAGGGCGTCGGTAGCCAGCAGATCCCGCATGCGGATCGATTCGATATGCAGGGCCACGTCCAGGTCCTGCTTCGGGACGGTGAAAAAATAGCGCGTGACGGTTTGCTGCGTCTCGGCGTTAAAGTCGCCCCCCATCGCCGCGCCGATGTTGGCTAACTGGTCGGCGGACAGATCCGGACTGCCGCGAAACATCATGTGCTCCAAAGCATGGGCAGTACCCGGAAAGCCCTGCGGCGATTCGTTCGATCCAACCAGATAGTTCACTACAGTGGTCACCACGGGCGCGAGGGAGCTGCGAACGACCACGACACGGAGACCGTTGTCCAGCGTGGCTCTCGACACGTCTTCGGCAGGTTTCGGGGCTGCCGTCAGAACAAAACCGGACAGGACGGCGGTAGTCACAAAAATGTGCGAAAACGCACGTGCCGCCGGAACTCCGAGTGAAATCATGGCTCAGTGGACGCAGCGTCCGCCGGTTCGGTGTACGGGTCCGGAGATACTTCAGAGGGTCAACGACGATTATCGCGGTACCAGGGTGCGCGGAATCGAACGATGTTGGCCAGGCACTGCGGCGGGTACGTGAGCATGCGCGTGGTGTTGATGAAGTACCGGTTCTGGAAACGGCTCTCGATCCGCCGCTGAAGGTGTTTGTCGAGCCATTGGAAACCGATGGTCATGGCTGTTCCTCCCACCTCGTTCATCACCATGTCGCTGACGCCGGTCCGGTCAACACAGGGAATGTGGAGCGCTTTGCAATCCTTGTCCCACCAATGAACCGGAAGTCCGACGTTACCGATACTGGATTCGCTCAGTGGTCCCACTTTCCATATCACCGCGTCGGCCGCGGCGAGTGCGAACGCCTGCACGAGAGCTTTGCGGTAAGCAGGGCTTTTAAAATCCTGCTCGGCAAACCGGACGTGGTCATTGTTCTGCCAGAAGATGGCTTGTGTGGTGGCGCCCATCGCCGGATGGGCTATGTAGGATGTGAAGACTTTGCCGCCGTCGTTCCAATTATCGAAGTGATACACGGAGACGGTGTCGAACCAGTCGCGAAGAAACGGCCCGCCCAGTTGACTGCGCGTCTTCGATTCCTTGATGACCCGCTCCGTTTGTTCGATGGCTACAAACGTCAACCACTCGCGAAGGAGTGGTCCCCAGTGAATGCCACCGGAGTGCCTTGGCTCGGCCACAACCGGTCCTTTGGCGGGAGAGACCACCGGGGCCGGCTCGTCGGCAACGCGGTTCGCCGACGTCTGAGCCGTTCCGGCAACGCTCATTAAACCTACGCAAAAGACAATCGCACACAGTTTTCCCATTTGAATGGCTTCCGAGTTCCGAGATGAAATGCGCCGCGGCCGGAACGGTGCGCAAGCATAGCGAACGGCTATGCCTGGTCAGCTCGAACCGCGGAACACAGTGCCGTCGCGAAGCCGGATCGCCGGCATATCACGTAGCCCCTGAATCTTCTTTTGGGTGGGATTGTGACGCGCAGGTTCCAGATGTATTTTTGGGGGTTGCAGCGCGTGGGAGCAGAACTCGGCGAACGCCGTTACAGGTAAGCGGAGCGTGCGATCGGTCCCGATCGGAACCGAGCCGCACGCAGCCGTTCTGAGCGCTTATTGGCGGAGCACAGTGAAGCGGCTGATCGAATACCCAATCGCGCCACCCATGAAGACATCCGAAAGGAAATGAACATTGAGCGGGAGCCGTGAGAATCCGACAAGCCCGGCCAGGCCGTAGGCAACATAAGGCACCCAGCGATGGTTTCCATATTGCCGCGCCACAATCGTGGCAACGGAAAACGCTGCCATACTGTGCCCCGAAGGAAAGCTTCCATTTCCTCGCAGGTAGGAAGTGGGAGGGCCTTTGCTCGAAAACCAGCCGGAGGTCGGATAACGCGCCGGCTTGACGCGCCTTGCAATATCCTTCAAGGCAGTCTGCACTAAAACGGTATCGGCCAGCGCTTCGCCGGCGAACAACGCCGTGCTCTGCATTTTCGAATCTTTACGGAGCAGCCCTACGGCATACAGCGAGGCCGGAACCGCGCCCATGCCGATAGCCGCGGCGTTGCCCGTAACGATGTTCTTGAATCCATTAAACGAAGTGGTGGTGCGGAAATATCTTGATTCTCTCGAGTCGAGAAACATGAGTCCCGCCGTGGTCCCCACAACCGCTGTAGTGGGTATCCAGTTCTTACCCTGCGCAAGTCTCACGGGAAAAGTCCAAATCTGCTTTTGATCGGACATGACGTTGCCTAACAGAAGTTTCCAGGAGACTGGCCGGTCGGAGGCGTGGAATCCTTGCGAGTGGGCGGGCGGCTCGACCGTTTCTGCCGGTTCATTCACCGGAGGCGCAGCCGGTTCATTCGCCGAAGCAGTCGCGGGTGAACCCTGATCCGGTGTCGCGATTTGAGCTGTTGCCTGGCTTGGAATCATCAGAGCGGTTATGGCTATGACGGCAACCGGGAGCGTTGTAAGAATTTGCGTGGAGCGTCCGAACCGGAGGGCTACAGCGGAGAGGGAAAGCAGAAAAACCAGGAGAACCAATAAAACTAACAGCACGCGGTGATTGTATCGACCCGCACTTAATGGGGTCAATGATTCAGGGGATACCCCTTCGTTTTCAACGTCATCAGACTGCAACCTGCTCCATCACCCACTCGGCGGCCAGCGCACCTTCTCCGTAGGAACGCGGCAGGATGCCGCGGACGATGGCGCTGACAAAATCCTCAACGCAGGGGTAATGGAGGTTCTCGGGCGCGGCGATCCGCTCGGTTCCACCGGGATGCACCAGTTCCGGACCGTTGAGCGGCGAGAGGTCGATCTCCCCGTCCGTGCCGCGTACACGGAACTCGTCGCGCGCCACCCGCGAGTGCCAGCGCACATCCACCACACCGCGCAGGCCGCCCTCATATTCGATCATCAGGGTGGCGTTATCCTCCACCGGCAGGGGCTGCACGAGCGTTGAGAGGTGGCCGATCGCTCGTATCGGTTTGCCGAACAGGTAATTCATCAGGTCGATGCGGTGCGAGGCGATGTCGCGCAGCGGCCCGCCGCCGGACTGTTTCGGGTCGGCGAGCCAGGCGCGCGAGGTACCGAGCGGATTGAACCAATCGTGCGCGGTGGCTTCGGCGAACACGGGGCGGCCGATCGCTCCGGCTTCAATCAGTTCCCGCGCGCGGTCCACCTTGCGGTACATGCGCCGGTAATAGGCGATGCCCAGGGTGCGGCGCGATTCCTCCGATGCGCGCTGCATGGCTACCGCATCGGTATAGTTCAGCGCCATGGGCTTCTCACACAGTACGTGGCACCCGGCGCGCAGTGCTTCGATGCTCTGCGCGGCGTGCAGGAATACGGGGGTGGCGACGTATACCGCCGTGGCGCCGGACTCCTCCAGCGCGGCGGTCAGGCCGCTCCACGACTTTACGCCATAAGGCCCGGCCTTCGACGGGTCGCGCGTCACGATGCCGCACAGCCGGCTGCGCGGCTCCGCCAGGATGGCGGGCAGCACGCGCTTGCGCGTGATATCGCCGACGCCGAGTACCAGCCAGGAAAGCATAGGGGTATGGTAGCGTCTCTCATTGCCTTTCGCAGAGCAGAGACTCCTGAGGGCTGATTCATTCCACTGGCAGAAAGCGTGCTAATCGCCAGAATATGAATTCGAAGTCCCAACCTCAACTGAATCGCCGTATGCTATTGGGCGCTGCGCTGGCTGGAACCGCCCGTGCGGTGGCCGCTCCATTGGCCGAAGACGTATTGCCGCGCCCCAACGAAACCCGCAAAGGAGACATGCTGTATCGCACGTTTGGCCAGACCGGCGAAACCGTGTCGGTAATCGGCCTTGGGGGTTCCCACATCGGCCAGACCGCTTCGGAGGAACTGGCCATCCGCCTGACCCGTTCGGCGATCGACCGGGGCATCAATTTCATGGATAATTCCTGGGATTACAACAACGGCGACGGCCAGGGGGAACTCAAAATGGGCAAAGCCCTTCGTGATGGGTACCGTCAGAAAGTCTTCCTGATGACGAAGGTGGATGGGCGAAAAAAGGAGACTGCGGCCAAACAACTGGACGAATCGCTCAAACGTCTCCAGACCGACCATATCGACCTGCT
Source organism: uncultured Solibacteraceae bacterium (assembly GCA_963792055.1). Taxonomy (GTDB): domain Bacteria; phylum Acidobacteriota; class Terriglobia; order Bryobacterales; family Bryobacteraceae; genus Solibacter. The sequence goes on from CAWBUV010000018.1 coordinate 654,039, forward strand.
GCAATTTCACGAGGTCATCCGCATGGAAGACCCCGACCGTTTCTTCGCAGCGGGCGGTGCGCTGGAGGCCTTTCTCGAGGCGCGAAAGGCCGGGAAGATACGGTACATCGGCTTTACCGGCCACAAGGATCCCGCAATTCATCTGCGCATGTTAAGCATGGCCAGGGAGAAGGCATTCCACTTCGACGCCGTGCTGTTTCCTTCGAACGTAATGGACTGGAGCTTCCGCAGCTTCATTCATGAAGTGATGCCGGTCGCCCTGAAAGAGGGAATCGCGGTTCAGACCATGAAGCCGATGGGCGGGAAATTCATTCTGGAGAGTAAGCTGGTCACCCCGGCGGATTGCCTGCGTTATGCGCTGAGTCAGCCGGCTTCGGTAGTGATACACGGTATGGAAAAGATGGAGTATCTCGACCAGGCATTAGAGGTGGTCAAAGCCTTCAAGCCCCTTACCAATGCGCAGATTCTGGCGCTGACCGGAAAGGTCAAACAGGCTGCGATGACAGGGAAATATGAGCTGTTCAAGACAACCTCGCATTTTGATGCGACTGCCACACATCCGGCCTGGCTAGGTTGAAACATGAGCTGGGAAAGGCAATCCACGTGTTGATGAAAAGTTAGCAATCAATTTTTTGGAGGAATAAGATGACCCAGACGAAACTATGGCTCGGGACTATCACATTTGTTCTAGGCGCGACTCTAGCGAGTGCGCAAAACACTGCCAATCGCATGGGCAGCCCGGACAATACCTGGATTAACAAAGCGGCACAGGGCGGTATGGCCGAAGTCGAACTCGGACAACTGGCGCAAAGCAAAGCTTCTAGCAATGCTGTAAAACAATTCGGCCAGCGAATGGTGGACGATCATACCAAAGCCAATGACGAACTGAAGCGGATCGCGGCCGACAAGGGAATCACCTTGCCGTCCGGTTTGGACGCTAAGAGTCAGGCCACGAAAGACCGGCTCTCCAAGCTGAGCGGCAAAGAGTTCGATCACGCCTACATGGAAGACATGGTGAAGGACCATCGCGAGGACATCGCCGAGTTTAAGAAGGAAGCATCTAGTGGCAAGGACCCCGAGGTGAAGGCCTTCGCGTCGAAGACGTTGCCAACTCTTGAGGAGCACTTGAAACTGGCCGAGCAGACACTGCCCTCGACCAGATAGTGGCGTGATGCCTCCTCCTGAAAACGATCTCACCAGGCGAGAATTCGTAGGCATCACGATTGGAGCTGCCGGCATTGGCGCCTCGGTCGCCGAAGGGGCGCCTGCCGGCAGCGCTATAGTGGCGCGCGCTTCGGTTAGGCGCGACGGAATCCGGAGCCCTGAACGATGCGCGAGATCGGCATCACGGGAGCAGCGGCGGCGATCGCGAACGCGGTTTACTACGCTACCGGAAAACGTGTGCGCGATTTGCCAATCACGCCGGACAAACTCATTGGTACCTCACATGCGGTTTAAATCGTAGCGAGGAGGTTGTATGCCTGAAAAGGAAACCATCGAACGGGCACAGGAAGACGCGCGCAAGGGCAAGGCGCCTTCCACACAGGCCGGAGAGTTCGTTCGTGAAGAGATCGACCACATCAGGGAGGGCAAACACGGGGCCCGCTCCACAAAACAGGCCATCGCGATTGGTCTGTCGAAAGCAAGGAGAGCGGGCGTGGACCTACCTCCGCCAAAAGAAGGAAAGGCCACACCGCAAACGCGGAAGCAGGCGACGCGGGATTACGCAAAGGGCCAAAAATCCCCCGGAGAGGCACCGTCGCCGGCGAGGTCGATGGCTACCCTGGGCGCTCTTCAACGGGAGGGGAGCCAGGCTGCGTCGCATGAAGGACTTTCGCGCCAGGCTAAAAGCAGCGCAAAGAAAAGGAGCGCGTCGGACCGAAGTCTCGCTGCAAAGAAGGCAGTGGCTACCAAGGGACCTGAGGGAGTGAAGCGTGCGGCTAGGAAGGCGGCGCGTACGCGCACAGCCGGCGGATAACGCTGCTGGCGTCTCAGAATTTCGCGCTTGCCGGCGGTGAGCTTCCGATGCTATTCACCAGGCTGACGCTGACCGAGTCGATACCCGCAGCATCCCCCTGAACGGTGAATGGCAACACCAGCATGAACTGGCTTCCAAATGTGCTGGACGCTGGGCTCTTGTACCAACTGGCCGCGAGATCCGTCAGCGGAATGGTTAGCTGCGTAGTTTGCAGATTGCTGCCCGCGGAGGGCGCGAGCTGCACCACGGCCTGCGTGACCTGTCGCGGCGTCGAGTACCCCGTAATATGCAGTTCGAAGCCGCCCGCCGTGTGTACCACGAGCAACGCGCGCGTGACCGGAGCGGTACGAAGCACGTGCAGAGTTCTCGCGAACGTTTCCGTCACCTCGCCCTTGGAGGATTGCAGGGAAAGATTCAGCGTGATCGTGCCCGCCACCGTCCCGGTCTGTAACGCCATCTGGCTGGTCGAAAAGGCCGCCGTCGTGCTGCCCGCGGGTATCGTGAAATTCACGGTTCGCCCGCCCGTAGGAAACTGAATGGCCGCGTCATCGACCGCTATCTCCGCATCGGCGGCAAAAGAGGCCGCGATTGTGCCCGTGAGTTGGACCGGGTAGGACGTCGCCAGGGAGACACTAAACACCGGCTGGTCGGCGGCATTCGTCGGGTCTGGCAAGCCGTCAATGCTCACCGAGGGCAGCGGTGGTAGACTCACCGCAAGTACAAAATCCCGAGCCGCCGATCCGCCACTCGCGTCGGCCACCTGCAGTGTGAAGGCGAAATTTCCATTCGCCGTCGGCGTACCCACAATCGTGTTGTTTGCCGGATCGAGTGCCAGGCCCGGCGGCAGCGTCCCCGTTCCTAACGTCCAGACGTAAGGGGCAACGCCGCCGGCCACGCTCAAGCTGCGTGTGTAGGGCGAGCCTACGGTTGCGTCCGGCAGCGAGGATATCGTCGTGATCGTCAGGATGGATGTCACCGCGAGCGTGAACTGTTTGGATGCCGTGACGGAGTTGTTGTCCAAGACCTGTGCGGTAAACGTGAAGTTTCCTCCCAGCGTGGGAACGCCCGCGATTTTGGCTGTGCCGGCGTCGAAGGAGAGTCCGGCCGGAAGTGTGCCGGTGGTAATGCTCCACGAATATGGCGGGGTTCCGCCGGTCGCGACCAGCACCTGGGAATACGCAGCTCCCGCGGTGGCCGGGGGCAACCCCGGCGCGGATGAAATTCCCAGAGCCGCTGCCACGGTAAGACTGAAGTTCTTACTCGTCTTGCGCGCCAGACTGTCGCTGACATCCACCGTGAATTGGAACATGCCCGCTGCCGTCGGCACTCCGCCCAGGGCTCCCGTTGCGGTGTTGAGCGTAATTCCCGCCGGCAAGCCGCCGCTGCTGATCGACCATACATAGGGAGCTCTTCCGCCGGCGGCATCGAGCGGCTGCCCATACTGCAGGCCGACTGTGGCCGATGCGAGCAATGGCGCCGTGGTGATGATCAGGCCCGCCGCGGTGGTGATCTGGAATTTGCGCTCGGCGAATGCGCGCGCGCTATCCGTCACGCGCACCGTGAAACCGAACGCGCCCACTGCCGTAGGAGTGCCGCTGAGGCTGCCGCTGCTCGAATCCAGCGTGATCCCATCCGGCAATTCGCCGGACGTCAGCGACCACGAGTACGGCGGCGTCCCGGCGCCGGCGCGTCAGCGGTTGCGAGTAGGGCGCTCCAATCAGAGCGTCGGCCAGGGCATTCGTCTCTATGTTGACGGTTCCATTGATTGTGGCGATGTAGCCCCTGGTGGCGCTTGCGCCCGTGCGGTCCATCACCCGAACGGAGAAAGAGTAGCTGCCCGCGGTCGTAGCCGTGCCGTTGATCGCTCCCGCGGGATCCAGCGCCAGCCCAGGCGGCAGGGAACCGGAGGCGATGGACCATGTAAACGGCGGAGAACCTCCGGTTGCCATCAGCGTCTGCGCGTAGCTCGCTCCTGCCGTGTATGGAGGTAGCGACTGGGTTGTGATCTGGACTGGACTGGACTCGATTTGGATCGTGACTGTTTTCGTCGCCTTGATGCCTGCGCTGTCCGTGACCTGCACGGAGGATCCGAAGGTGCCAGGGCTGGAAGGCGTGCCGCTGATGGTACCGTTTGCACTCAGGACCAGTCCGTCGGGAAGAGCGCCCGAACTGAGCTGACCATGTGTACGGTGGCGTTCCTCCGGCAGCGGCGAGGCTTTGCGAATAGGCAGTCCCACTATGCCCGATGGCAGCGACGGGGTGGTGATGTTCAATGCCGGCGGATTGATCGATAGCGACCGAGCGGCCGTGGTGGAGACGGATGCGCTATCGGTCACCGTACCGTAAAGCTGCTCGGGCCCGCAGTGCCGGGCGTTCCCGATATCGTACCGCCTGCCGCCAGAGTCAACCCGGCCGGCAGCGAGCCAGCCGACACGGTCCACGAATACGGCGGCGATCCGCCGGAAGCGGCGAGCGCTTGTGAATAGGCGGTTCCGACCATGCCCGCAGGCAGCGACGATGTCGTAATACTAAGTCCCGGCGGATTGATCGTCATCGACAGGGGGGCCGTAGTGGACACCGACGCGCTATCTGTGACCTTCACCGTAAAGCTGCTCGGGACCCGCAGTGCCGGGCGTTCCCGATATCGTCCCGCCTGCCGCCAGAGTCAGCCCCGCCGGCAGCGATCCAGCCGACACCGTCCACGAATACGGCGGCGATCCGCCGGCAGCCGCGAGCGCTTGTGAATAGGCAGTTCCCACCATGCCCGCAGGCAGCGACGAAGTGGTAATACTCAAACGCCGGCGGATTGATCGTCATCGACAGGGGAGCGGTAGTGGACACCGATGCGCTATCTGTGACCGTCACCGTAAAGCTGCTCGGACCCGCAGTGCCGGGCGTTCCCGATATCGTCCCGCCTGCCGCCAGAGTCAATCCTGACAGGCAGCGATCCAGCCGACACCGTCCACGAATACGGCGGCGATCCACCGGCAGCGGCGAGCGCTTGTGAATAGGCAGTTCCCACCATGCCGGCAGGCAGCGACGAAGTGGTAATACTCAATGCCGGCGGATTGATCGTTATCGACAGGGCGGCCGTAGTGGACACCGATGCGCTATCGGTGACCGCACCGTAAAGCTGCTCGGGCCCACAGTGCCGGGCGTTCCCGAGATCGTCCCGCCTGCCGCCAGAGTCAATCCCGCAGGCAGCGATCCAGCCGACACCGTCCACGAATACGGCGGCGATCCACCGGCAGCGGCGAGCGCTTGTGAATAGGCCGTTCCCACCGTGCCCGCAGGCAGCGACGAAGTGGTAATGCTCAAAGCCGGCGGATTGATCGTCATCGACAAGGGGCCGTAGTGGACACCGCTCGCGCTATCGGTGACGCGCACCGTAAAGCTGCTCGGCCCCGCAGTGCCGGGCGTTCCCGAGATCGTCCCGCCTGCCGCCAGAGTCAGCCCCGCCGGCAGCGATCCAGCCGACACCGTCCACGTATACGGCGGCGATCCGCCGGCAGCGGCGAGCGCTTGTGAATAGGCAGTTCCCACGGTGCCCGCGGGCAGAGACGAGGTGGTAATGCTTAAAGCGGGCGGATTAATCGTCAGCGACAAAGCCTTGGTTACGCTCACGCTGGCACTGTCGGTCACACGCACGGTAAAGTTACTCGGCCCCACAATCCCCGGTGTTCCCGATAGCGTCCCGCCCGCCGCCAGATTCAATCCTGAGGGCAGCGATCCAGCCGACACCAACCACGAATATGGAGGCGATCCGCCGGAAGCGGCGAGCTCTTGTGAATAGGCGGTTCCGACCACGCCCGCAGGCAGTGACGACGTGGTGACAATGAGCGCTGGGTTGACTGTCAGCGACAGCGCCTTCGTTGTGCTGCCACTGGCACTGTCGGTGACACGCACGGTGAAGGTACTCGACCCCACAATCCCGGGTGTTCCCGATATCGTCCCGCCCGCCGTCAGATTCAGTCCTGAAGGCAGCGATCCAGCCGAAACCGCCCACGAATAAGGAGGCGCCCCGCCGGAAACGGCGAGCGCTTGTGAATAGACAGTTCCCACCATGCCCGCGGGCAGTGAGGACGTGGTGATACTCAATGGGGGGTTAACTGTCAACGATAGCGCCTTTGTTGTACTTCCACCTCCGCTGTCCGCCAATCGGACGGTAAAGGCGGCGGTGCCGGTCGCAGAAGGTGTGCCGGTGATGGTCCCGGTGGATGCGCCCAGATTCAATCCCTGGGGCAGCGATCCAATCGATATCGACCAGGCGACTGGGGAGGCCGCGCCGGACACTGTGAGGGTCGCCGAGTACAGCGAACCAACTGTGGCGCTCGCCAACGTTTCCGTGGTGATCACCGGGTTGGAGTTGACGAGCATTTGCAGCGGCTGCGTGTCGGTATCGCCGGCGCCATCCAGCACTCTTGCCGTGAACGGGAACGTCCCATTCTTTGACGGCATTCCGGTGATGGTGCCACCGCTGTTGAGTGAGACTCCCTCGGGCAGTGCCCCGGCGGACACGGACCATGCGTAAGGCGCCTTTCCCCCCGTGGTCGAGAGCGCCTGCGAATACGAGACACCAACTGTTCCACTTGGCAGAGTTACGGCTGTGATCTTGACCTTCGCCTGGCCTACGTTTGCCGCGGGCGCCATCAGTGCAGCCAGCAGAAAGAGAAACTTCCCCGCCGAATTCTGGACATGGTAGCTCATGGATCTGAATCGGGCTCCGATGCCTCCGGCTATTGTGGCCCGCCAAAGACGGGAACGCCGGGCAGGACGATGGTAGTGGCGACCGGCGGCGGCGAGGCGGACTTCGTCGTCTTACCTCCGCGGAGTGCAACCGCCGCGCCCCCTGCCGCGACGCCGCCCAGGATTGCGATGAGCGCGATCTTACGCGACGATCCGTGAACGCCCGGGTCCACATTCATCTGTGCGATCGAGGCCGATGCCGTCCGCCCGTCTTTCGACGCGCTCACGCGGATTTGAAAGGGTCCAGCTATGCGGTTCGCGTGCAGTCCGCGCGCCACTACCTCGCCGCGGTCGTCCGTAGTCAGAGTTAAGCTGCCGCCGGCTTCCCCAAAGAAGGCTCCCGCGCCTTCAGAGGGCAGCAGGAAAGTCACTACGGCCCCCGGGACCCCCTGCTTACTCCCGTCCTCCACGCGAACCACGGGTTCTTTCGCGCGCGGCGAGCGAATGTTATTGATGGCGCCGTCGCCTTCCAGAACCATCAGGTGCAGCGACCCATCTTGCCCCGCTAACGTGAGATTGCCAATGACGAACCCCAACAGAGCCCACCTTGTCATGGCTTTCCTTATACCGCATGGAGCCTCGCCTACCAAGAAAATACCGGATGGGTTTGTGCGGCAACAGCCAAATGGAGCATTTCGTGATTTATCGCTCAGTTTCCTCGAAATCTCCCGTTCTCTTTACCAATCGCGCTTATAAGCTTTAAGGAGGAAGGGGGGCGGCGCTATCAACCCGGCGATAGTAGAGAAGAAACTGGAGGTCTGGCAGCCCGAGGGCTGTGCGCTTCGCATTGCTTACTCTCGGGCACTGATGCAGGAATTGTGCCTATCCACCCTGGATGGCTTCCACCGGCTGGCACATGGGGGAATTGAGATCGGCGGCGTTCTGTTTGGCGTCCGCGATCCCGATGGGATACACATCCTGGCATACCGCGAGCTCGCTTGTGAATACGTGTTTGGTCCCTCTTTCACGCTCTCGGAAAACGACTGCCGGGCGCTCGAGGCATTGCTTGTTTCGCCTGATCGCGATAGTGAGCTTGCCGGGATGGAGCCCGTCGGCTGGTATCAGTCACATACCCGTTCGGAGATTTTGCTCTCCGATAAAGAACTTGATTTTTACCAACGGTATTTTCCGGAAACGTGGCAGGTTGCGCTGGTGCTTCGCCCGCATCGTTTCGACCCTGTTCGTGCCGGTTTCTTTTTTCGGGAGTCCGATGGATCGGTGCATGCCACCGCGTCGTGCCATGAGTTTGACATCGAACCAGCCCCGGTCGAGAACGCGATACGGTTGCCCGAGGAGCGTACAGCGGCGGAGACGACCGGTAGTCCAGCGCCTGCAGGAGCAGGCCTTGCGGTACGTTCGCCGGAGGAGCCTACACCGGCGGAAACCGAGCCGGTTCCCGTGCCGATTCCCGTCCCCATGGCACCGGTGGTTTCCCGCGGCCCTCGACGGTGGTGGGCTTGGATCGCCGCATCTATCGCCGTGGCATTGGCCGGGGCTCTGTTATGGAACGTCAGGCCGCAGCCCCGGACTGACTTGTCACTGCGCGCGCTCGATGAGGGAGGTCAACTGCGTATCGACTGGAACCACGGTTCGCGGGTCATTCAGCAGAGTCAGGGCGGCGCGGTCGACATCGAGGATGGGCCGTACAAATCGCATAATGAGCTCTCGCAGGAAGACCTCCGCGTGGGCAGTATCACCTACCTGCGGACTACTGGCAATGTGCAAGTGAGCCTGATGGTGCGCGGCGCCGATCACAGCACACAGACCGAAATCCTGCGATTCTCGGGTCCTCCTGCGATGGCAACTGCGACGCCACCGCCATCTCGACCAGAGCAGGAGGTTTCGCCTGCGGAGCAAACGGCGGTGGAGCGCCTGGCGAACCCGGCGCTAAGAGTGGTTCGCACGGCCAACGGAAACGCTCCGCCGGTAATCACTCCCAAGACACCGGCGCGCCGTCCCCTTGTCTTGCCGCCTGCCGGTATTGTGCGTGCCACGGAATCTTTGCTTCCGGCGCCTCCCGCGATTGCGTCGAACGCGGCGCCGCCCATCGCCGCACTCATTCCCTATGTGCCCGGCCCCGCAGCGCCGAAGCCTGCCGCCGCTAATTCTGCCCCCGCCGATCCGGGTCCCACCGCCGGGAAAATCATATGGACCGGCAAGCTCAGCCGGAGCGGCACACTCCGCATTCTGGGAAATCATGCATCGCAAGGACACATGATCGGAGGGTTGCCCGGCGGACCCGTCCGCGTACAGGTCTTTCCATCCGAAATGACTCAAGAAGGTGTGCGCATCTTCTCGGCGGACCCCCGTTCGATCGGGATCCCGGAGGCGCCCGGCGCGCAAAACGGGTGGAATCGGACCGTCTATGTTTTGGATCCCAGGAAGGCAGGTGAGGTCACCATGTTGGAATCTCCGGGACAGCAAAACGCGTGGAATCGCTTGATCCTGCGTGCGGAACGGGGAGAACACTCCATCATTGTGCTCCGCTGGGAGCGGTTACCCGCGGAGTCCGCTGCTGCGGCGGCAGGCAACCAATAGCGGCCGCGGCCAAGGGAACCTCAAATGATTCTATGGTGGGCCTGTGCAGACTCGAACTGCAGACCTCTACCGTGTCAAGGTAGCGCTCTAACCAACTGAGCTACAGGCCCGTGAGGGTGGCGTGAAACTTCGAGTATATCATGCTCCGGGCATTTCAGAGCTCGGCGGCGGCTCTTTCCACCGTGGGACAGACCTTCACGATCAGATTGATCTGCGTGAGGTTCAGCAGTTCCAGAACTCTGCCTCCCGGCGCGACGATCGCGAGGCTGCCGCCGGATTCCTTCAGCTTTCCGTTGGCCAGCGCGAGCATGCCGAGGCCGGTGCTATCCATATAGTCCACGGCCGTCATGTCGAAGATGACCCGCGTGGAGCCGCGCTTGGCGAGGTCGTCCACCAGAGTCTCGATGCGCTGGCTTTCGCGTGCCCGAGCGCCAGCCTGCCGATGAGTTCCACAACGGTGATGTCCGGCGCGATCTCCCGTTCGGTAAATTCCAGTAGCATATCTCTAACCCTACTCCACAAGCGAGAGGATGGTGGAGGGCGCGTTGCCTTCCAGACGATTGTTGACGAAGAGAAACAGGAACTGTTTGTTCTCCCGCGCGCGGCCGATCAGCACACGCATCGAGTCGCGCGCTTCGGGATTCGGGTCCTGCACCTCGCGATAGGGCGCGAAGGCATCCACCGCCTCCTCATACACGCGGCCGTGGCGCAGGAGCGCGCGGCAGACCTGGAAATCCGCGGTCGCCGAATCGGGAATCGCGATCTGGTGGCGCAATTCCGGCATCTTCGACCAGGCGTTATAGACGTGCGCCACATTGTGCGGCGCGCAGGCAGGAGAAGTAGTCCGCCTCCAGAAATGCGGGATTGCGGATCTCCACGGCGTAGCGGAATTCGGGCGGCAGCTGGGAGAGGAACGGATCCAGGCGCTCGACGAATTCGGTCGACGTCGTTCGAAGCTGCGCCGGCCGAAGGCGCCGAACTCGAAGATGAGCAGCGCCGTCTTCCGCTGGTGCGGCAGCAAGCGGGCGGACGAACATCTCGTGGAAGGCGTGCGGCGTCGAGGAACGCCTCATTTTCGCGGCCGGCCTGCGCACCGTAGCGCGGGTGCGATGGGGAAGACTTTGCAGGTGATCTGTTCCGGCACTTTGAAGGCGAAGCGGAAATGGTCGGGCGCGAGAGCGAACAGCTTGCTCCAGAATTCCTGGGTGGGGAACTGGTAAAAGGCGAAATCGCCGCAGACGGTGGGGAAGACCTCGCTGTATTCGCGCAGGCACTCGGCCTCGAAGAGCTTCTTCGAGAAGCGTCCACGCGAGAGGTAACGTTCGCGGCTATAGATCTGTCCGAGCCAGCCCTCGTACTTCCAGGAACTGCCGCCGATGTAGATATTGTGGGCGGCCAACTGACGCGCAGGCGATCCGCGAGGCGGTCGCGCGGGAAACGCATCGGGGTCTTCGAAGAGCGGACCTACCACGACTTGCGCAGCCCGGAAGTAGTACGGGTCGGCGCCGGCCTCGATCAGGCCGGTGGGCCAGAAGCGGATCATCACCGGCGCGGCGCCGCTGGCGTAGCGCGTGCGGATGTCCACCAGGTGCTTGCGCCGCTGCAGTTCGGCGATGACGGCGGGAGCGGTGCGTTCATCGAGCAGCAGGGTGCCGGGGCTCATGGCGTGATTGTCGAAGCTCGATACCAGGTGTTCGGTCTGGAACCTTCCGGCCTCCACGGCAGACTGGGCATTCATGCCGAAGAAGATGGAATTGAAGCAGCACCTGCAGCAGCGATTGATCCTGATTGTCGCCGCCGGGAGTGGAGAGGGCGATGACGGTTCGGTCGGGGGCGGTGACCAGGGTCGGACTGAGGGTGACGCGCGGGCGCTTTGCCGGGGCCAGTTCATTGGGGTGGCCGGGCACCAGCAGGAAACTCTGGGCGCGCTGGGTCAACGGAACGCCGGTGTCGCCGGCCAGGTAGGTGGGCATCCAGGCGCCGGAGGGAGTGGCGGAGAAGGCCACGCCGTCTTTATCGATGGCGTCCACGCAGGTGGTGTCCTTGGCCATCAGCGCGTCGGGGATGTTGATAGCGCTGGATGTCGGCGTAGAACGGATGCTGCATCGGCTTGTCGCCGATCTTGCCGGGCCGGAACTCGAGCGATGCCTGATCGCCGATCAGTTTGCGGCGTTCTGCGGCGTACTCCTTAGCTGAGCAGCGTCGCGGTAGGGAATCTTGTTGAACTTGGGGTCGCCGTAATAAGTGTCGCGGTCGGCATAGGCCAGCTTGAGGGCTTCCACCAGGGTGTGAATGTAGTCCGCCGAGTTGAGGCGCAGGGCCTGGATGTCGTAGCCTTCCAGGATGTTGAGAGCTTCGAGCATGCTGGGGCCCTGGCTCCAGAAGCCGGGCTTGTAGACGGTATAGCCCTTGAAGGTGGTGGAGACGGGCTCCTCGGGTTCCACATGGAAGGCGGCCATGTCTTCGTAGCGGATGAGGCCGTTGTGGGCTTTGGAGAAGGCGTCGATGCGGTGCGCGATCTCGCCGCGGTAGAAGAAATCGCGCACGGCGTCGATCGCCTTGTTGCGACTGGCGCCCGCGGCCGCGGCGCGCTTTTCGGCATCCGCCATGGCGCGCAGGGTACGCGCCAGGTCGGGCTGGCGGAAAATGTCGCCGGGCTGCGGGGGGCGGCCGTTGGGCAGGAAGGTGCGCTGGCTGTCGGGCCACGCCTCCAGGTATTTCACGCTGTTGACGATGGCGTTGACGCGCATTTCGTCGATGGGAAAGCCGTCGGCCAGTTCGATGGCGGGCTGCACGACTTCGGCGAACGATTTGGTGCCGTACTCGCGCAGGGTGACGAGCGCCGCTTCCACCATGCCGGGCACCAGGGCGGGCAGAATTCCGGCGACCGGCACCCAGTTTTTGAGGCCTCCGGCTTCGGGCGGGGAGGTCATCTCCTCTTCGGTGAGCTTATGGTCGCGGAAGAACTGGGCGGTGGCGAGTTTGGGCATGGTGCCGACGCCGGCGATGGCGTGCACCTTGCCGTCCTTGGTGCGGACCAGGATGGGCGCTTCCCCGCCGAGTCCGAAGTGGGAGAACTCGACTACGCTGGCGGCGAGCATGGTGGCGATACCGGCATCCACGGCATTGCCGCCATGGTAGATACATTCGCATGCCGGCTTCGGTGGCGTACTCCGATCCGCCGGCTACCGCGCCGTGGGTACCGCGCGATGCCAGGCGCACGTGCCCGCTCGCGCCGTTGCGGCTGCTGCCCCAGAAGCACCGCCGCCAGCAACGCAACCGAAACCGCCAGTCTGAGTTTCATATGGTTTCCATTGTAGGGGATCGGGGCCGTCCGGGCGCGGGACGCGGGGGCGGTATAATCTTGTCAGCCGTGAGCGAGATGGAACCACAAGAACCCGCCGCGCGGGGCAAGGATGACGAGCCGATGTTGTACTGCCCGGTGTGCTCGACGCGCCTCACGGAATTGAAGTGCAAGCTGGTCTGTGCGCGCTGCGGCTACTACATGAGCTGCGCCGACTACTACTGACACCCGGCGCGCGGCTTGGGTGGGCGCGGCCTACCTTATCCTGGTATTCGCCAACTCCATCAGCATCCGGTCGACTTCCGCGGCGGGATCGGCGGCGCGGGTGATCTGGCGGCCGATCACGAGATAGTCGGCGCCATCGTGAATCGCCTGTGCGGGGGTGGCGACGCGCTTCTGATCGCCGGCACCGGCGCCGGCGGAACGGACTCCGGGCGTCACGATGACGGTTTGGGGCCCCACGATGCGCCGGACGGCGGCGGCTTCCAGCGGCGAAGCGACGATGCCATCCACGCCGAGTTCCACAGCCTTGCGCGCGCGCCGCTCGACCAGGCTCGCAACGGTGCCGGCATAGTCCAGATCGTCGAGGTCTTCGGGTCCGAAACTGGTGAGCACGGTGACACCGAGAATGCGGAGCGTGCTGCCGGCGCGCGCGGCAACCGCGGCGCGCATGACGGAACCAACGGCGTGCACGGTCAGAAAGGTCACGCCGGTCTGCGCCACCACGGCCACTGCACGCGACACGGTTTCCGGAATGTCGTAGAGTCTTCAAATCGAGGAAGACCTGCTTCCCTTCCCCGAGCAACTGGCGGACGATTTCCATGCCGGCGGCGGTGTAGAGTTCGAGGCCAACCTTGTAGAAGTTGACTCGCGGCCCGATTCTGGCGACCATGGCGCGGGCCGCTGCGGCGGATTCCACGTCGAGAGCGACGATGATGGGGTTGTGCATGGCTTTAGGGGTCATATGAGGCGAATGGCTTTTTCCGCGCGTGGAAGCACGCGGCCGATGCGGTAGCCGCCGGTAAATTTCGCGGCATCGCTCTCCGGCATGGAGATCAGAAGGCCGCCGGAGGTCTGCGGGTCGTACAGCAGGTCTTCGATTTCGCGCGGCAGTTCGCGCCGGGCCTCGACGGCGCAAGAGGCAAACTCGCGATTATTCTTGAGGCCGCCGGGCACGGCGCCGGCGCGGGCGTACTCCACCGCGCCGGGCAGGAACTGCAAGCGAATCGACTTCAATTTCGAGCGTGACACGGCTGGCCAGGGCCATTTCGCGGGCGTGGCCGATCAGGCCGAAGCCAGTGACGTCGGTGCAACCGTGGGCGTCGTAGCGCAGCATCTCCTCGCAGGCAGCGCGATTCAAGGTGAGCATGGAAGCAACGACGCGGCGACATCGGCTTCGCGGGCGATGCCGCGCTTGAGCGCGGTCGAGATCACGCCGGTGCCGATGCGTTTGGTGAAAACCAGGGCGTCGCCAGGACGCGCGCCGGCGTTGGCCATTGATGCGCGACGGGTGAATGGTGCCGGTAACGGCGTAACCGAACTTGATTTCGTCATCGGCCACGCTGTGTCCGCCGAGGATGGTGCAACCGGCCTCGCGCATCTTCTCCGCGCCGCCTTTGAGGATCTCTTCCAGATCGCGTGGATCTTCTTTGGCGGCCAGGCAAGGATGGTGAGCGAGGAGATGGGGCGGCCGCCCATGGCGTAGACATCGCTCAGGGAGTTGGCGGCGGCGATGGCGCCGTAGGTGTACGGGTCATCGACAATCGGCGTGAAGAAATCGACGGTCTGGACGAGGGCGAGCTCCGGCGTCAGCTTGTACACGCCGGCATCGTCGGCAGTGTCAAACCCTACCAGCACATTCTCATCGGCCCAACGGGGCACGCTAGCCAGAACCCTGTCCAATAACTTTGGACTCAGCTTGCTCGCTCAACCCGCGGCCTTCACATGGGCGGTTAACTTTCTGAGCTGGGTGGTATCGTCCATGCTTCCTCCTATAATAACGGGATGCGACGTACGGCCGTATTTTCCGCTGTCCTGCTGATGGCCCTGGGGTTCACGCTGGTTTCGCGCGAACCGCAGACCGATCCCCGCCTTCGAAAAGCTTCGCGCGCGAGCGAGCGCAACGGATGGATCCAGGTACACCTGGAGGGCAAGCCCGGGCGAAATCGGATTCCAGCACGGCGCGCTGCTGGCCGCCGAAATCAAGGACACTTTCAAGGCGATCTCCACGGAGATGGTCCACGAAGAGAAGAAGGATTGGGAGTTCTTCCGCAAGGCCGCGGAGCAGGTGTTCTGGCCGCGCGTGGAGCAGCAGTACCGCGAGGAGTTGAACGGCATTGTGGAAGGGCTGCAGTCGAAGGGCGTGAAGCTGGACATCTGGGATGTGGTGGCGCTCAATGCCTGGCTCGAACTTCCCTACTACGACAAGTGGTACGACAAGCAGCACAGGCGCGCCCAGCAGCGGGGCGGGGCCCGGCGACCATTGCAGCGCGTTTGTGGCCACGGGAAGTTATACCAAGGATCATCGCGTGGTGATCGCGCACAACAATTGGACCAGCTACACGTCGGGCGAACGCTGGAACATCATTTTCGACATCACGCCGGCGGAGGGCAACCGCATCATCATGGACGGCATGCCCGGTCTGATCCATTCGGGAGACGATTTCGGCATCAACGCGGCGGGGATGATGATCACGGAGACGACCATCAGCGGCTTCACCGGCTTCGACCCCAACGGCGTCCCGGAGTTCGTGCGCGCGCGAAAGGCGATGCAGTACGCTGCATCGATCGACGACTACGCGCGGATCATGCAGGAGGGCAACAACGGCGGCTATGCCAATAACTGGCTGATTGCCGACCGGAAGACGAACGAGGTGGCGAGCCTGGAGCTTGGCCTCAAGAATGTCACGCTGCATCGCACGAAGGATGGATACTTTGTGGGATCCAACTTTCCCAACGACCCGAAGCTGATCAAGGAAGAGACGGATTTCGACCCGAAGGATCGCAGCAAGAGCGAGAACGCGCGGCATGAGCGGTGGGTAGCATTGATGGAGCAGAACAAGGGGAAGATCGACAGCGCGGCCGCGGAGAAGTTCCTGGGTGACCACTTCGACACGTTCGAGGGGAAGACGGATGCCGACGAGCGAACACTGTGCGGGCACATCGACGCGTCGCCGCGCGGGATGGGGACGTGGCAACCGCCGTACGCGCCGGCCGGGGCGGTGCAGAATAAAGTGGCGGACGCCGACGGCGCGGAGAAGATGTCGCTGAATGCGCTGCTGGGTCACGCTTGCGGGCGCAACTTCAAGGCGGCGGAGCATCTGGCGAAACATCCCGAATTCGCGTGGCAGAAGGATATGCTTCGCGATATGAATTCTCGAGGGTGGACGAAGTTCACGGCGAAGTAGCAGGCTTCTGACCGAATTGGGTCATATGCGCACCAAGATCGAAAATCGGGAATATTCTGCGCCGACCAGAGCCGGAACGACAAAAAAGGACGGCGCCCGGATGGCGCCGTCCTGAAGCGGCCGTGAGGCCGCCGAACTGAGGACTCACGATCCTATCTCTCCTTGCGGAAGAAATAGTAGTCCGCAGTGTAGGGGACCAGCACCTGCTTACCGACATCGGCGGCCGTGGAGCAGCCTTCCGCCGGCGCCACTCCGCCGCGTGTGTTCAGGCGCTGGACGAAGGTGGTCCTGGTCAGGATGCTGCCACCCGATAGCCCGGGCTGCGAGCCGATGGATTGAAGCAGCAGGCAGGGGATCGCGCCGGCGCTCGGGCAACTGGGATCGGAGCCGGCGGGAATCGAATTCCCGTTCATGACCTGCGCCCAGACCTTGCTGCTATCAAGGGCCTGCCAGGTCGCGCTACCGAAGGGCAACGGGCTGGGGGCAGCATCGTTGGGGTTCGTATCTGGACTCAGAAAGTGGGTGATGATCTGAATGTCCAGTCCGAAAACGCGCTGGAAGAGGGTGGCTTCCGGACGCGAGGGTTTCACCGTCCAGGATGCAGTGGAGGCGCCGGCGCTGGTGGGCAGGCAGATGTACCCTTGCGTGCCCACCGCCTGCCCCAGCAGGAAGGCAGAGTTTCCCTGAGGCGGCGTAATGAGCGTGGGCGTTGCCGGCGATGTCAGGCTCTGGGCGTGCGCCCCGGCAGCGAGCATGCATCCGAGAGCAAGCGCGAAGAGAGCCGGCCTCTGCGCTCGTGAAGACTGGCAATTCGATTCAACGTAGGTCATGGTTTGATCCTCCTATTGCAGACTTCGATCCTGACGCGAGATTACTGGCTTTGGCCCGCGAACGAGTCGCAGGATACCTGGGGGTGCCAGTTCACAAAGGCCCCGTTCGGGTTGTCCTTCCACGCCCAGACGTGCAGCGTATAGAAGGGCGGCAGTCCGAAACGATTGGGGGCATCAAACAGATGAAAGAGCTGCCCCATCATCTCCGGCGGTTCCACGTGCTTCTTGTGCCACGCCTCGGCGATCACCAGATAGTCGGCGCCGATCAGCTTCAGGGTGCCGTCCGGCATGGGTTCGTAGATGACGATCTGCGGGCGAGTGGGATCGATGATGCCGCCGTTCACCAGGTTTCCGTTCACGTAGTGGAGTCCCATGGCTCCCGAATCGGAGCCGCTCACACAGCCGAATTGAAGGGCATATCCCTCGGCAATTGCGACGGAGACGTCCTTGAAACGGACGGTCGAGTCGCGGACGATCTTGAGCAGGGCGCTCGTCTTACTGCGCTGCTCGCGCGTCATTTCGTTGGCCGGCGCCGACATATGTGAGTGGTCATCCTGCGCCAGGGCGCGGGACGCGCCAGTGCTCATGATGGCGAAAGCGAGAATCGAATACGTCGCGAATCGCCGGACCTTCGAATGGGTGATGTGTTGCTGCGCTGTGTTCATTGTCTTTTCTCCTGTTACGAATCGTTTGAGCACGGCCGAACCGTGCGATTCCGCCCAGTCGCGCCGGCGTGCGCCACGGTAGCCGTGAGCCACATCGCCGGCGGCATACGCGTTAAGGGCAGGTCCGTCCTCCGTTGTGCTCGCCCTACAGGCGAAATCGGGCGCTAGAAACTGTCACGGCGTTCGAGAATTTTTTTTGGCGAGGTTCGGGGGCGGAAACGCGATTGATTTGTGGAGGTCTTTATGAGTGCATGCCAAGCAACGGAAACCACGCAGCTTCTGCGTTCCTGGGCAGGCGGCGAACCAAGCGCGCTCAACCGGCTGACTCCCCACGTATACCGGGAGCTGCGCCGGATCGCGGGACACTATATGCAGAACGAGAGTCCCGCGCGCACCATACAGGCTACCGGGCTGGTGCACGAAGCCTATCTGCGCCTGGCCGAAGTAACCAATGTGGACTGGCAGCACCGGGCGCAGTTCTTTGCGATCACCGCGCGCATTATGCGAAACATACTGCTCGACAACGCGCGGGCGCGGGCCTCGGCGAAACGGGGCGGGCAACAGGCGCGCGTGAATCTGGATGAGATTCCCGATGTCTCCGGCGGACGCGGGGCCGAGTTGATCGCGCTCGACGAGGCGCTACATGCACTGGCGGCAATCGACCCGCGCAGGGCGAGGGTCATCGAGCTGCGATTCTTTGGCGGGCTGAGCGTGGAGGATACGGCCGCGGCGTTGAAGGTGTCCCAGGAAACGGTGCTGCGAGACGCGAGAGTGGCGCGAGCCTGGCTGAAACGCGAGTTGAGCGGCGGCGGAGGGACGGCATGAGACCTGAGGTAGTCGAGCTCTTCCACAGACTCGCCGACCTTTCGCCCGAAGAACGGGGGCACTATCTCACCGAACATCCGGTAGATGCCCGCACGCTTCTCGACGTGGAGGAGTTGCTGGCGCACGATGGCACAGGCAGCGATCCGCTAACGGCATCCATTGCGTCCTCGGCCGCCCGTGCGGTGCTGCAAATGGAAGTGGATGCGGTGGGGGCGCGATGCGGGGCGTTCCGATTGATGAATGTTGTGGGACGCGGGGGCATGGGGGTGGTCTACTTTGCGGAACGGATGGACGGTGAGATCCGGCAATGCGCGGCCGTCAAGCTATTGCACCCGGGATGGACGGACGTCCATCGGGAGCGCTTCCTGCGGGAACGGGAGATCCTGGCCGCGCTCACCCATCCGAACATCGCGCACCTGCTCGACGCCGGCCATCTGGACGACGGGCAACCATACCTGGCGATGGAGTATGTAGAGGGAAAGCCGATCGATCAGCACTGCGCGGGACTGGGGGTACGGCAGAAGATCGAATTGTTTTTGAAGGTCTGCGGCGCGGTGGAGTATCTGCATAAGAACCACCTGGTACACCGGGATTTGAAGCCGAGCAATATTCTGGTGACCGCCGAGGGGGAGCCGAAGCTGCTGGATTTCGGAATCTCTAAAGTGCTGGACCTGACGAACGATGTTACGGCCACGATGGTACGAATGCTGACGCCCAAATATGCCAGCCCGGAGCAGGCGAGCGGGGAGCCCGTGGGCAGCGCCAGCGACATTTATTCCCTGGGGGCGGTGCTGCACACCATGTTGACCGGCGCGCCGCCCGACGATGCAGCTCCGCGGGCGACTGCGGGATTGAAGGGCGATCTCGAACTGGTAATCCGCACCGCGCTTCGTCAGGAGCCGGAGGAGCGCTATGCGTCGGTAGCGCAATTTGCGGCCGATCTCAGGTCTGTCCTGAAGTCGAAACCGATTCACGCCCGCAAGGGAGACGTGATCTACCGCGCTCGCAAACTGGTTCGACGCCGCGCGCTGCCGATTGCGTTGAGCGGAGCGGCGGCAGTGGCGGCGCTGAGCGCCGGCGCCGTGGTCTGGTCCCGCGCGCGAGTGGTTCCCGGCGTCAACCTGATAGCCGAGCGCCTGACGGCGAATACCACCGAGGTACCGATTCACGCGGCCGCAATCTCGGCTGACGGCAAGTGGATCGCGTATTCGGACGACCTGGGAATTCATTTGCGCGATACGGCGAGCGGCGTGACGCGGCTGCTGCCCCAAACCAGGGGCCATGTGTTTGTGCGGTGGATGCCCGGCGGCGCCAGCCTGCGAACCACGGTGCAGGACGGCTCATCGGTGAAGACCATGGTGGTCTATCCGGCGGGCAGGCCGCCGGAGCCCGCTCCGGCGCTCGATTCCTGGGTGGTGTCGCCGGACGGAAAGCGTCGTGCGATGGTCCCCGAAGGCGAGCAGCGCCTGGTGGTACAGGATCCGGCGGGAAGCGATTCCCGCGAGATCTGGAGAGCGGCAGAGAACCACGCCCTGAGCGATTTTGCGTGGAGTCCGGATGCGGCGGAGATGGCAGTGGTCAGCTCGGGCAGCGGCGGTTCCACGCTGGAAGTGATCGATGTGGTGCGCGGACGGAAGACGGTTTTGATTCCCGAGACAAGAAAGCTGGAGATTGGTGGAACGGTGTGGGCGGGCCACGACCGCATTGTGGTTTCGGATCTCGAACCCGTCGGCGCCAACGGGTACAATTCCAATCTCTGGGAGATCCGGCTGGATGCCCGACGGGAACCGGCCGCGGGTGGATTGCGCAAGATGACCGCATGGACCGACTTCCCAATCCAGCCCGGTTCGCTGACCGTGGCGGGCAGGCGGCTGGTGTTCATCAGGAGCTTCGCGCAACGCGATGTGTATGTGGCCGGCATCGATGCCGCACGATCCCGCCTGGAGCAGCCGCGGCGGCTCACCCTGGAACTGGGCGATGACTACCCTACTGCGTGGACCCGCGATAGCAAGTCGGTAATTCTCACCTCCGACCGGTCCGGCGTGATGAGGATCTTCCGCCAGACTTTGGACCAGGAGACCGCGGACCCGCTTTCGGATTTGCCCGGGAGTCAGATACTCCCCCGGATGGCGCCGGACGGCAACTCGGTGCTGTTCTGCAGCATGGTGCCGAAGGTAGGCGCGTGCCGGCTGATGCGGGCGCCGCTGGCTGGGGGAAGGGCGCAACTGGTGGATACGATCGCC
Organism: uncultured Solibacteraceae bacterium; assembly: GCA_963792055.1. GTDB lineage: Bacteria > Acidobacteriota > Terriglobia > Bryobacterales > Bryobacteraceae > Solibacter. Next base: position 674,575 of record CAWBUV010000018.1, read on the forward strand.
AAGATCGGAGATTTCCGCTGCTCGGCGGCCGGAGCGTGTTCGGTGGCTCAGAGGCTCGGGCAAAATCGGGGATACGTTGTTTTCGAAATGGATTTGAGGAAGGGGAAGGGCCGCGAGATCTACCGCGACACGGACGGCTCTTCAGGCAGCCCCGATATCTCGCCGGATGGCAAATGGCTCGCAACGGTTTCGCGGAGCGAAGATCATTGTCCGGTCGTTCTCGACGGGAGCGGTGGTCCGTGAGATTCCAGTGCGCGAGGCGACGAACCTGACGAGTCTCGATTATGCGCCGGACGGCAAGGGATTTTATACAGGTGAGGTCCTGCCGACCGAAGCCCGTCAACTCTATGTGGACCTTTCGGGCGCGACGACGCTGCTTTGGCGGCAGCCCGGCGGTTCGACGATCTGGAGCATCCCTTCGCCCGACGGGAGGAATCTGGCGATGTTGATGTACACGACCGAGGCGAACGTTTATATGGTGGATGGGTTTTAGGCGGCCATGCAGCTTCCGGGAGGGGGTAACATACTACCTGATGCCGATCTTCATGGTGTTGTTGCTCTCGCTCCTGGCGTACCGGCCCGCCGCCGCGCAACCCCTCAGCCTTGAGAATGCGCTGGCAAAGCCGATTCTGGCTGCGAACCAACCACTGGTGGAGGTTCAGGTCTATACGGCCTCCCACGTGAAATCCATGCCGCTGGTCAGCACGCGCGCAGCAATGGACGCAGATGAAAGAGCAGTTGCGACAGCAACTGTTGAATGAAGTGGTGCTGCGCGGAGAGGGCCGCAAGTGGGCTGAAGCGAAGACTCGCGTGGAATGGCTGGACGTACTTCCCGGCAACGGCTATCGCATCAAACGCCTCCGTTACGAGGTGGTCCCCGGGCTGTGGATTCCCGCGCTGCTGTATGAGCCCGCCAAACTCACCGGCAAGGTTCCCGTGATCCTGAATACGAACGGACATGAGGGAACCGGCGTGGCGAACGACTATATCCAGATCCGCTGCATCAACGAGGCGAAGAAAGGCGCGCTCGCACTCAACTTCGAGTGGCTGGGAATGGGACAGCTGAAGACGGACGGCTTCAGCCACACCGATCCAACCAACTGGACCTGGTGGGAACCAGCGGTGTTGCGCTGCACTACCTTTCGCAGAAGCGCGGACTCGACATCCTTCTGGCTCATCCGAACGCCGACCCTTCGCGTGTCGCGGTGACCGGACTTTCCGGCGGTGGGTGGCAGACCATCCTCATCAGTTCGCTGGATCCCCGGGTCACGATCGCGGCTCCGGTGGCCGGGATATTCCAGCTTCGTCACGCGCGCGCAGTTTCCCGAGCCGGACCTGGGTGACAGCGAGCAGACTCCGGTGGACCTGGCGAGCATCGCGGATTATACGACGCTCACGGCGATGCGGGCTCCAAAGCCCACGATGATCAGCAACAACGCGTATGACAACTGTTGTTTCCGCGGCGACTACGCCAATGCTCCCCTGATGTGGGCGGCGCGCCCTTATTACGCGCTATACGGCGCGGCGGACAAGCTGACCGCACACATCAACTTCGATCCGGGCCACAACTACGGCCAGGAGAACCGGGAGGCCTTCTATCGCTTCGTCCGCGACAACTTCTATGAGCGGGAACGAGGCTGCCTTTTCGGGGAAGGAGATTCCGTCGGAGGCCGACGTCCGCACGCCCGGAGCAGTTGAGGATTGAACTGCCCGCAGACAACCTGGACTTCCACAAACTCGCCCTGCAGTTGAGTGAAGGCCTGCCGCGCAAGACGGGAGTTCCGAAACTTGCGGACGTCGTCAAAGCCCGTACCTATAAGGTGAGTGCAACCGACGCGGGCTTCGACGAGGAGGTGGAGGGGGTTCGATTCCGCCAATGGCGTCTGCGGCTGGACAACGACTGGACGCTGCCCGCGGTTGAGATGGGCGACCCGGCGAACCGGAAGGTCACTCTGCTGATCGGCGACCAGGGAAGGGCCGACTCTCGCGCCTGAGGCCCGCAGGTTGGTAAAGCAGGAAGGCCGCCGGGTGATTGCGGTGGACCCGTTCTACTTCGGGGAATCGAAGATCGCGAAACGCGACTGGTTGTTCGCGCTGCTGATTTCTTCCGTGGGCGACCGGCCCCTTGGCATTCAAGCGAGCCAGATTGCGGCTGTTGCGCGGTGGATACAATCGCCCGTGACCGTGGAATCCTTCGGACCGCGGACCAGCCTGATCGCGGCCGTGGCGGCTGCGTTGGAGCCCAACGCCATCACGGGCATACACACGCACGGGGGGCTTTCGTCGCTGCACGATGTGCTTCGCAGCGACATGACGGTGGACAAGTTTCCGGAGTTCTTTACGTTCGGTCTGCTCGAAGCCTGGGACATCCCGGGCTCCGGCCAGTGGCAGGCGCTCTTCGACGGCAAGACTTCGGCGGGTTGGCGCACTCTGGCGGAGCCGCAGTTCCCCACGAACGGCGGATGGGCGGTGGAGGACGGGACGATCCGGTCTCTCGCAACAGGGAAACGCGCCGACATTTCGACCGAACGCAGTTTCCGCAACTTCGAACTGATGTTTGACTGGAAGCTGGCCAAAGGCACCAACAGCGGCGTGAAATATCTGGTGTTCGGCATGCGACCGAATCCCGACGTCGGCCGAATTGATCCGGAAGTGCCGAAGGCGCTCGGCCTGGAATTGCAGTTGATCGACGACGAACGCGTGGCGGACGCGAAGGTGGACGCGAGCCACGGGACCGGAGCGTTGTACCTGTTCGCCGCACCTACGGCGAAACTGCCTCCGCTCCCCGTGGAGCAGTGGCACACAGCTCGCATTCTGGTGAAAGGCAGTCATGTGGAGCACTGGCTGGACGGCGTCAGGGTACTCGAAGCGGACCTGGAATCGGAGACGCTGCGCAGGACGATGGCAGGCTCAGTCGCGTGAGGACATTCCGAAGCTGAAGAATCTGGACGAACTGAAAGCGGATCCGGCGAAGAAGTATCCGCTGGTGATTACTCATCACGGCGGGGACGCATGGTATCGCAATATACGGATTCGTGAGCTGAATTAGCAGATGCTGGTGACTCACACAACGCACCCTGGCGAGCGCGGCTCGCGAGGTTGGCCCCACATGGGCGATCCATCACCTCATTTGGCGGTGATCTTCAGATTGGAAAAGTAGCCCTCGGTGCCGGGGCCGACCCAGAGGGCGACGCCGCCCTGCTTCGGTTCGAGTTTCAGATCGTTGACGATGAGGCAGGGCTGCGCGGCTCCGTGCACGTAGAGCCGGGCTTTGCTGCCCTCCACCTCGATCTTGTATTTGGTCCAGACACCCGGTTCCAGGTCCACGTATGACTCGTACTTTTCGGGGGCTTTCTGCCGCGATTGGGCGAAGCTAAAGTTGGGGTGAGAACTATATTGGGTGGAGTGGTTCCGCCTGACCTGATCGTCGGCCCGGCCGTTGGTGGGCCGTAGATAGACGTACTCGTAACTTCCATCGCCCTGGATGCGGAATGCGATACCGATGAATCCGCGGGCAGCGCCATTGGCACCGGCGGCGGGCTGGCCCGCCAGGTCAACTTCAATGGCGCCGTCACGGAATGTCGCGTCCTTGATTACGGCATAGGAGGTGGCATTTGCGGCTTCTGGTGTGGCGATGATCTGGACGGCGCCGCGGCCTTTGAAATTGGTCTGTGACAGGGATACGTTCTTTCCCGCGAGACGATCGGCAGTTTGGGCCGCAAGCGGGACGGCAAGAAGCGCAACGAGGGGCAGGCGTGTCACGAACATGGCCGCAGAGTGGCACGTCAACCTCCATTCCCGATCATTGATCCCGGGGCTCAAGGGGTGGATTCGAGCGAGGGCTGTGTTCGAACCCGAGATCCGGTGTCCGCATTCGAACACGGGCGTGAGCTGCTATCTTTCGGTAATTGCGCGGGTAGCCCCGAGGTGATTATGTCATTTCACGCGTGTGGGGGGGATATTGGTGGTGTGAAAACAAGCCGCGTTGTCGCCTGGGGAGCTGCGGTCATCATTCTGTCCATCGGAGTCCCACGGATTGCGGTGTCCACCGAAGAGCCGGTTGACAATGCGGGAGCGATTGCCGCACTGGCACACCAGATTCAGCCGGCCTACCAGATGATGTGCGGTCCGTGCCTGCTCGACAGCCATGAAATCTATACCGACGTGCTGTTCTTCCGGTAGCGGAGGGACGGCGGCTCCCGATGCAGGATAGCGGCACACCGGCACACACACCGCGGAACGCCAAGGCGTGGATCATCATCGCCGGATTCTCGGCGCTCTGGCTCGTGCTCGGCTGGCACGTGCGGGAGCAGGCGCAGTCCCACGACTTTCTGAGCCTGTACACCGGCGCATATATGACCTCTCACGGTCTTGCGGCGCACCTGTACGATCCGGCGGCGCAATGGGCGGTGGAGAAAAAACTGGCGCCTTCCAATTCAGAACTGGTTCCCTTTATCCGGCCGCCGTTTTACGCTCTTCTGCTGAGTCCGCTCGGCCGGCTGCCGTTCGGCGCGGCATTCGTTTGCTGGAGTCTGCTACAGATCGGACTGCTGCTGGCGTGTCTCGCCTGGGCGTGGCAGCGCTTCGGCACGGTTGCCCTGATGCTGGGCTGCATGTCCGTTCCGGCAGCGATCGGCATTGCTCACGGGCAGGACGCAGTGCTGTTTCTGGCCGCAGTGATGGTCTCCTACACACTCACGGAAAGAGGGAAGGAATTGAGTGGCGGGGCTGCGCTGGGAGTGCTGCTGGTGAAGTTTCACCTGACTCCCCTGTGGATCGTGGCGATGATCTTACAGCGCCGCTGGAAGATGCTGGCGGGATTCGCCGCGACCGGCGCGGCCGCGGCCGGCATATCGCTGGCGATGATCGGTGCCGGCGGTGTGCGATCGTATGCCGCACTGCTGCAGAACCGGGATCTGGAGTGGCTTTCGCCTTCGCCCGAATTCATGATCAGTGTGCAGGGGCTGGGCGCCAACCTCGGTATCACGTCGATGGCCGGGTATGCGGGCGCGGCGGCGGCGATTGTGGTCCTTTTTCTGATCGGCTTGCAGCAGGCACCCCTTTGGCGGGTTTATGCTGTGACGACCGCGGCGTCCTTGTTGCTAGTACCGCATGTCTATGGCTACGATGCGGCCATGTTGCTGCCTGGTGTATGGCTGGCGATGTTCCGGGCGGAATTCCGGGGCACCAGGATTCCGGTGCTCTGGCTCTGTACGCCGTTCCCGTTCGTTTTCGCACTGGTGGGCAAGCCGTGGGCTGCGGCTTCTTCACTTTCGGTGCTGGCCATGCTGGCCGCTCTGGCGGAGGAGGCCTACCGCTTGCGGGGCAGGTCAGGCCCGTATCTGGCCGATGATTCGCCGGGGATTGGACGCTCACGGTCGCGCTGTTTGCGACGGATTGGGCCGAGCGCGTGAATTTTCTGTTTGCGAAGGAAGTCTTCGATGCGGACGGCGATCTCTTCGCCGTGGGTCTCCAGCGCAAAGTGACCGGTGTCGAGCAAGTGAGTTTCGACGTTCTTCAGATCGCGGCGGTAGGGAGCGGCGCCTTCCGCGGGGAAGATGACGTCGTTCTTACCCCAGACGATCAACGTGGGCGGCTGATGCTTCCGGAAGAACGACTGAAATTCCGGGTAGAGCGGCACATTCGTCCTGTAGCTCTGAAACAGATCCATTTGGATCTCGCGATTGCCCGGACGATCGAGTCCGGCCTGATCGACCAGCCAGGTCGTGGGGTCCAGCAGCGTCGTGTCAGATACGCCGTTTTCGTACTGCCAGCGCGTCGACTTTGCGTCAACCAGAAAGTGAAGCGCCGCGCGATTGGCGGGGCTGGGATCGGCCCAATATTTCCTGATGGGAGACCAGAAGTCCCGCAGCCCTTCGTCGTACGCATTGCCATTCTGCACGATGAGGGCCTGGATGCCCTCCGGATGTTTCAGAGCGAGCCGGTAGCCGATGGGAGCGCCGTAGTCCATCACGTACATGGAAAACTTGCGGAGGCCGACCTGGTCGACGAACTTGTCCGCGATCTTCGCGAGATTCTCGAAGGTGTATTCGAATTTCGTGTGATCGGGCATACTGCTCTGGCCGAAGCCGGGGTAGTCCGGCGCAATCAGGCGAAAGGGACCGGCGAGCCGGGGAATGAGGTTCCGGAACATGTTCGACGAAGTGGGGAAGCCGTGCAGGAGAAGGATGACGGGAGCGAATTCCGGTCCGGCTTCGCGGTAGAAAATATCCAGATCGTCGATATGAACGGTCCTATAGTGAACGGGGTATTGTGTGCGGACGGGCGTTTCCAATGCGGGCATGGCTAACTCTCCATCCACAGCGATGATTTTCCCGCCGGCGGCGCTGCAGTATTTGTTACTGGGAATAGTTCTGCACGAAGAGATCGCGCGGGAGCCCTTTGCCCCGCGCGCTGCGCTGGACACGCCGTGCCGCTTCGTGGGTCATCCGCCCGCCGAGGGAGACGAGGTAGTAGCCGCCCCTATCTTTCGGCGAAAATACAGTGGCATTCAAACCAGGATGATACTGGTTGAGCTGTTGGACTTTCTTTTCAGCGGCAACGCGGGTGCGGTAGGTGAAGGCGATGACGCGCCACATTTCCTTGCCCGCCGTTGGAGAGGGTTTGGGAACGGTGTGTGGCGCGGCGGCTTTGGGAGGGGCGACTTCCGGAAGCGCAGCTCCTGTGGGTGGTGCGGGCGCGGGATCCGGGCGGGAGGCGATAACGGGCTGCGTGGCGACACCGGCAGGACCCGGCCGAAGGAGGCCGAGGATGAGCAACAGGACGCCGGCGGCCGCCACGAAGATCCATTTCGGAAATCGGTATGCCGGCGCACGTTCACTGGTGGGGCGCTGGGATGGAGGCCTGGTGGGAATATCGTTGCGAGCGCGGACCGGAGCCGCGGCGGCCGGTGGCGCTGAGATTGGCACCGGAACGGCGGCAGGCGCGAGGACGGGCGGGACGATCGCCGCCGGCGTAGGGGCAAGCGACGCAGCGGGCGGCGGTTCGGGGGCAGGCGAGGCAACCCTGAGAGGCGGAGGCGGTGGTGCGGGGAGAGGGGACACGCCAAGGGCCGCGCTGATTTCGGCCAGGGTCCAACGAGTCTGCGGATTGGGATCGGCCGCGTGAGCCGCGAGGCTCGCGCTCTTTGGGGAGGCATTCATGAGATGCTGCTGCCAGAGGCGGCCGAGAAGGCGGACGTCTTCGCGATAGGCGGATGAGGTATCGGCGTAGCGTAGCGCGGCTGTCGAGAGCTTAATCCGATCGCCGACGGCAACGACGTGATCGGCATCGAGGACACCGATTACCAGTCCCTGCGCGTGCAGGTAGCGAAGGGCATCGAGGACGGAATCGAGAACTTCGCGCGATTCCTGGGGATCGAGAGGCGACCGGCTGAGGGCAGTCGCAAGCGTTTCGTCGGGAGACTCGAAGGCGGCATAGAAGACGATCTGGCCTTCGTGATCGGCTCGCCCGAACGCAAGAAGATCGACCAAATTCGGGTGACGGAGCTGGCGAATCCGATGCCACAGATCGAGTGGCGGGGCGTCTTCGACGGCGGCTTCGGGCACCAGCTTTACGACGGCGCGATGCCCGTCTGTATCGGGCGAGGTCTGAAAGTACGCAGCGCGGTCATCGCCTCCCAAGCTCTTTTCAAGCGTGTAATTTCCGGCAAGGGAAACACCTTCCCAGTGTTCCCGCAAATGAGTCATAAAAGTCCTATCAAGGCTGATTTGGCGTTGCTATGGCACGCGGTTCTTTCCATGACGGAGCCTCGTGCGAAAAAAATCGTACGTAAAAGTTACGCGAATTGCGGCTACGAACCAGTCAACTTTAGATATATAGCAACTGGCCCTCCAGGTGCTGCGGTTGTCGGACCAGACCCAGCGCTTGAAAAGGAAAAACCTAAATGTGGAATAAACGAAACGACGAACCGAACACCTACAAGCCGCAGAGCGAACCGGTGCGAAGCGCAGCCCCGACGCCTATCTCAACGCCCGCACCCGCGGCACCGCCGGCGCCGGTAGCGGTGAAGAGCGGACCCAAGCAGTCGGCCACCATCGGCCCTTCCATGACAATCAAGGGTGAGATTCGAGCACGCGAGGAACTGCTGGTAGATGGCGAAGTAGAGGGGCTGTTGGAATCGCAGAGCCTGTTGACCGTAGGACCGAACGGCAAGGTGCTAGGGAATATCAAGGCTCGCGAAGTGGCGATCTTCGGAAGCGTCCGCGGCAATGTTGTGGTGACAGAGAAGATTGCGATTCGGGAAAAGGGTAGTTTGGTCGGCGACATCAAGGGCGCGGGCATCAGCATCGACGATGGCGCGTACTTCAAGGGAAGCATCGACATCATACGGCCGGAACCGAAGGTGACGACGAAGGCCGTGCTGAGCGAACCCAAGGTGGAAGCGCACGCGGCGGGCCACGCCGGCTGATCTAGCCAGGCTAGGCGATTCGCTCCATCTGCACCGGCGCGGCCGGTTCGGCATGCTGACGCTGGGAGAGGGAAAGCAGGACGGTGGTCAGATCGTTGTTGAAGAGCTGGCGCTCCTCCGGCTTGATCTCGGCGGGGGTCAGGATATCGCTCAATTCACGGCGATCGAAGCTCAGAAATGCGGCGCGGCCCTCGGGAGTGGACAGGTAGGCGGCGAGGTCGCGGCCCTGCTGTTCCAGGTGCATCGACAGCCATTCGCGGAAGACAGAAGCATGCATCCCGCTGAGCGTCTGTGAAAGCTCGGCGGGACCATAATCCTTGGACGCCGCGGCATCGTGATAGGTACCGGTTGCGCGGTCGCGGAACGAAGCCAAAAACGCCAGCTTGCCGAACATTGTATCCATCTCGCCGGCCCGCTCAGACCAGTAGTTCGCGCAGGGTTTGACGGCTACCTGCACGATGACGGCGTCTTCCTGGGTGTGCTCCGCCTCTTCCTGTACGAAGCAGCTTTCAAAGGCGCGGTCCAAGACCTGAGCCGTTAGTTGGTACGGCAGCTTCTCGAAGTGCATCAGGTTGACGGCGTGGGTCAGCACATCACGCGGGTGGCAGCGGCGGAACTCCTTGGCGGTGCTCCGGTAGTGTTTTTCGATGAAGCTGTCGAGGAGCTGGCGTTCAAACGGAAGGTCCCTGGCGGCGCAGACGCTCTCGAAGATGCGGACGAACTCGTTCCGCGCCGGGCCGCGCAGCAGCATCTTGTACTGGATGCGGCGCAGGAAGGCCTCGTCGCCGAGGTCCTGCGGGCTCAGGTTCGTCGAGAATACCAGGAAGGCTTCGAACGGCGCGGTCATCTTGCCGCCGGTCATGAAGCTCAGGTAATCCACGCGCCGCTCCATGGGGACGATCCAGCGGTTCAGGACTTCGGCGGGAGCGGCAAGCTGGCGGCCGAAATCGTCGATCAGGTAGATGCCATTGTTGGCCTTCAACTGGAAGGGCGCTTCGTAGACCTTGGAACCTGCGTTATAGCGCAGATCGAGCATATCGAGCGTGAGTTCGCCGCCGCTCACGATGAAGGGGCGCTTACAGCGGACCCAGCGGCGGTCATAGGCGGCGCCGCGTCCGACGGCTGCGATGGAAATCTCTTCATCGTCATCCAGGCGCTCGTGGTAGACGGGGTCGAAGACGCGTACGATATTGCCCTGGCAATCGATGGCATGGGGCACAAAGACCGGGGCGGTGTCGAGATTGTTGAGGGATTCGATGAGGTAGGTCTTGCCATCGCCGGGCTTGCCGTAGACCAGCATGGAATTCCCGGAACTGATGGCGGGACCGACCTGCGACAGGATCTGCTCGGTGATCACCATTGCAGCTGAGGGCCTTGGTGAGCGAGGGTTTGGTGAGCCATCCCGCGGGCAGGCCGCTGAGCGCCGAACCTGCTCGATGTACTGGTCCAGCGGCACGGGCGCTGCTCCGGCATACTGGCTGGTTTCCAGCATTTCCCTGGTCAGTGCGCGGCCCGATTCGGTCAGCCCCAGTACCGCTCCCACACTTCCCATACCGAGCGAGCGCTTCACCTGAAGGTGGTGCTTGATTTTCAGCGATTCCACCAGACCTTCAATCACGCTGAAGCGGAGACCGATGGCGGCGGAGAGGTCCTGCCCGTACAGATCGCCGCGATAGTAGAGGATCTTCAGGATCAGTTGTTCGATTGCGGACTCAGGGAGGCCGGTTTCTTCCAGGGTTGCCGGCTCTTTGGGGGCGAATTCGGCTTTTGTGATCATGGGGGGAGTAGATTGCTTTCGAAATTCAATTCGAATTTGAATTCGAACAGATTCCGCGCCCCCCAGGAAAGTGAACGACAGTTATTAGGGTACTATCCCCCGGGAAATCCCCTTACAGGGGAAGACGGAGGCGCGCGACGCAGCCGGGGCCATCGAGGCGGTTTTCGAGCGACAGGGCGCCGCCGTGGCCTTCGGCGATCTGGCGGCTGAGCACCAGGCCGATGCCGCTGCCGCCGGGCTTGGTGGTAAAGAACGGGACGAAGAGATTGGCCGTGCTGGAGAGACCCGGACCTTCGTCTTTGACCCAGATTTCGACCATGGTGTCGCGCTGCCAGCCGACGGTGACGCGGCCGTTGGTGGTGAGCGACGCATCGGTGGCGTTGCGCAGAAGGTTGATGAGCACCTGTTCCAACTGGTCCGGGTCGCCGCGCATGATGAAGCTCGGCCCGGCGTCCACCTGGACAGGCAGGCGGGTCTCGAAGCTGACGGCGCGGCCCACGCAATCGGCCACGGAGAGCGGCTGCAGTTGGGGGCGCGGCAGTTTGGCGAGACGCGCATAGGCGCCGATGAAGCGGCTGAGGCTGTCGGAGCGCGACATGATGACGTTCAGGCCGCGGCGCATGTCGTCGCGCCAATCGTCTGGCAGGCGCTCGCGGGCGACGATGGATTCGAGGCTGCCGGCGATGGATTTGATGGGCGTCAGCGAGTTGTTGAGCTCGTGGCCGAGCACGCGCACCAGGCGCTGCCAGGCGTGCAGTTCCTGCTCACTCAACGCCTGCGTGAGATCGGAGATGACCACCAGTTCGAGCGGCAGCCCGTGTTCGCGGATGCGGGTGCGGCGGACTCCCCAGCGGCCGGCTCCGCCCGGGAAAACGGTCTGCAGGGTGGTCACCGCGGGCCCATCGAGGCAGACTTCCAACTGCAATTCGGAGGCGGTCTGGCCGAGCAGGCGCTCGGCGGGGGCGGCCAGCAGGCGTTCGCCCGCGCGATTGACCAGGCGCAGGCGCTGATTTTCGTCGAAGGCAAAGATGGCCACGGCGATTTCCCGCATCACGGTGCGCAGCAGGGTGGTGGCCTCCATGGCGCCGAGGCGCTGCTCGCGCAGGGTGCTGCCCAGTGTGTTGACTTCGCGCATGACTTCGCCAAGCGCGTCATCGGGCCGGGGCGAACGGCCGCGTACCGAATAGTCGCCCTCGCGTAAGGCGCCGAGAAGATTGGAGAGCGTCTGCAGGGGGAATACTACGCGCTCGCGGACGGCCAGGGCAAATCCCAGCCAGGCGCCGACAATCAGAACGGTGAGCGTCCACTGGACCTTTGCGGAGGAGGCGCCGGGGGTCCATAGCATCCAGAGGGCGACGGTGGAACCGGGCAGGCCGGCAAGCAGCGCCAGCAATACGACGCGGCCTTCATGACTGAAGAATGCTGGCTTATCGCTGACGTTCATAGCCGGCCCCTACAGGCCGTACCGCTGCAGCCGCCGGTAGAGGGCGCTACGGCTCAAGCCGAGCGCGTTGGCGGCGTGGCTGACGTTGCCGCTGAAACGCGCCAGCGCCTTCTTGATCAACAGGGCTTCCACATCCTCCAGACTCATTTCCTCCAGGCGCGGCGGACCTTCGCGTCCCGCGCGCAATCCCAGGTCGACGGCGCGGACGACGTCGCCCTGCGCCATCAGCACGGCGCGCTCCACGGCATGATCCAGTTCGCGCACGTTGCCCGGCCAGGCGTGGGCGAGCAACGCCTTGATGGCCGCTTCGTCGAAGCCGGTCAACTGCTTGCGGTAGTGCTCGGCGTGCTGGCGCAGGAAGTGGGCGGCCAGAATCGGGATGTCTTCGCGGCGGTCGCGCAGGGCGGGCAGGCGGAGTTCGATGGTGTTCAGGCGGAAGAGCAGATCCTGGCGGAATTTGCCCTCGGCCACGTCTTTGGCTATGTCTGCATTGGTGGCCGAGAAGACGCGCACATCCACACGGCGGGTCTTCGACGATCCCACGCGCTCGAACTCGCCGGTCTCGAGCGTGCGCAGAAGTTTGGATTGCAGTCCCTGGGAGATGTTGGCGATTTCGTCCAGAAACAGGGTGCCGCCTTCGGCCATTTCGAAGCGGCCCACGCGGTCGCTCTTGGCATCGGTAAAGGCTCCCTTGACGTGTCCGAAAAGCTCGCTCTCGAAGACTCCCTCCGCCAGGCCGCCGGTATTCACTTGCACGAGCGGGCGGGTGGAGCGTAGGGAAACGGAGTGCAGAGTCTGGGCGACCAGTCCTTTACCGGTTCCGTTTTCACCGGTGATGAAGACGTTGGCGTCCGAGGGACCGACGCGCGAAATCACGTCGAGGACCGGGCGCATGGCCGCCGACTGCGCAATCAGTTGCGGAAAGCGTTCGGCGCGGAGCGCGCGGTTCTCCGCTTCCAGGCGCTGTCCGCGGCGCAGGGCGCGGCCGAGTTCGATCTGCGTCTTCAGAATGGCCGATAGCCGGGCGTTGTCCCACGGCTTCTGGATGAAATCGCGCGCGCCGCGGCGCATGGCTTCAACGGCGAGTTCGACGCTGCCCCACGCGGTCATGACGATCACGGGCAGCGTGGTGTCCAGAGTTTGGATGCGGTTGAGGAGTTCGAGGCCTTCCTGCCCGCTGGTGGTGTCGCGGGTGTAGTTGAGGTCCATGAGAACGGCGTCGAAATCGCGCGATTCCACTTCGTCGATCACGCCGGCGGGCGAGTTTACGGAAACGGCCCGGTAGTCTTCACCCTTCATGAAGAAGCGCAACGCTTCGAGAACATCCGGCTGATCGTCGGCAACCAGGATGCACGGGGTGCGGGTTTCGGAGGATTTCATCAGTCGCTCAGTGGTGCCGTAACCGAAGTCCAGGGGCACTTGCGATGCCAACTGCTATGTACCTGTTCAGTAAGCGGTTACTACTACAGTAGCACCGCGGTAAGTGTCCGATAATGGGACACCGGCACCGCTTCGGGGACAAGTTGGGGGGACCGTCGAACTGAGTGCCAACTTTTCCCCGGCTGCGGCGTATCTACCTCTGACAAGGAGTTCCATTTGCAATCCTCCGCCACCACGATCCGTCATACACTGCGCAGGCTGGCGCGGTCGCCGATGTTTACCGCGATTTCGCTGGTGACGCTGGCGATCGGCATCGGGGCGAACGCGGCGATCTTCAGCCTGATTGAAGGCGTGCTGCTGAAGCCGCTGCCGTATCCTCACCCCGAGCGGCTGGTGGCACTTTGGCATACCGCGCCGGGCGTCAATATCAAGGATCTCAACATGTCGCCCTCGCTGTACTTCCTGTACCGCGAAGAGAGCCGCGTTTTTGAGGACGTGAGCGTGTGGCAAGGCGGCACCTCGAGCGTTACGGGCCTTGCCGAACCGGAGGAAGTCCCGATTTTGATGGCGACCTACCGCCTGCTGCCGATGCTCGGGGTGCAGCCGGCGCTGGGACGCGGCTTTACCGCCGAGGACGACGACCCGAAGAGCGCGCGCACGGTGATGCTGTCCGACGGCTACTGGAAATCGCGTTTTGGAGGGGATCGCTCGGTACTCGGCCGCCGCATTATGGTGGACGGCGACGCTCGTGAAGTGGTGGGCGTTCTGCCGGCATCGTTCCATTTCATGGATCGCAAGCTTTCCTGATGATTCCGCTGCGTTGGAATCGCAGCGAGGTGCGGCTTGGCAATTTCAGCTGGCGAGGGATTGCCCGGCTGAAGCCCGGCGTCACGCTCGAGCAGGCCAACGCGGACGTGGCGCGCATGATCCCATTAGTCACGCAGAGATTCGCGGCGCCTCCCGGCGTCAGCGCGAAGATGTTTGAATCGGCGCGGATCGGCCCAAATCTGCGTCGGCTGAAGGACGACCTGGTGGGCGACATCGGCAATACGCTGTGGGTGCTGATGGGCACGGTGGGCATCGTGCTGTTGATTGCCTGCGCGAATGTGGCGAACCTGCTGCTGGTTCGCGCCGAAGGCCGGCAACAGGAACTGGCGATCCGCGCGGCGCTGGGCGCGGGTTGGGGGCAGATCGCGCGCGAGTTGCTGCTGGAGAGCGTGCTGCTCGGCATCGTGGGGGGCGTGCTCGGGCTCGGTTGGCCTATGGCGCGGTGCGCCTGCTGGCGGCTTTCGCGCCTGCGAATCTGCCGCGCCTCGACAGATCGTCGATCGACCCTGGGTGCTGGCTGTTCACGCTGGTGTATCGCTCGCGGCGGGCCTGATTTTCGGACTGATTCCGGTGTTCAAGTATGCGCGGCCGCATCTTTCCCACGGCGCTGCGGGGCGGAGGACGATCGCTGAGCCAGAGCAGGGAGCGGCATCGCGCCCGCAGCATCGCTGGTCGTGGTGCAGGTGGCGCTGGCGCTGGTGCTGCTGATGGGTTCCGGCCTGATGATCCGCACGTTCCAGGCGCTGCGGCACGTGGACCCGGGTTTACCGGGACGCGCAGAACCTGCAGGCGCTGCGCATCTACATTCCGGAATCGCAGGTGAAGGAACCGGAGCGCGTGATCCGGATGCAGCAGAAGATCCTCGACAGGATCGCGGCGATTCCGGGCGTCTCGTCGGTTGCGGTGCGTGAACTCGATTCCGACGCGAGGGAGGCGGCAACGATCCGATCTACGCGGAGGATCATACGTACGCCGAGGGCACGATTCCTCCGATCGGCGTTCAAGTTTGTCTCGCCGGGCTACTTTTAAACCATGGGAAGCCCCTGGTTGCGGGCCGCGACATGACGTGGACCGAAATCTACAACAGCGTCCGGTGGCGCTGGTCTCGGAGAACCTGGCGCGCGAGCTGTGGCACGATCCACGCGCGGCGATCGGCAAACGCATACGCTCGACGCTGAAGGACGATTGGCGCGAGGTCATCGGCGTGGTGGCGGATTTGCGGGACGACGGGGTGGATCAGAAGGCGCCCGCGATTGTGTATTGGCCGTTAATGCAGAAGAACTTCGAAGGCAATGCGACCACCGTAAGACGCGGACGTGGCCTACGTATTGCGGACGCCGCGAGCCGGATCGAACGGCTTTGTACAGGAGCTGCAGCGCGCGGTCTGGGGCGTGAATCCGGATCTGCCGCTAGCGAACGTCCGGACGGTGGAGACGGTCGTATGACCGGTCGATGGCGCGGACGTCGTTCACGCTGGTGATGCTGGCGATCGCCGGCGGCATGGCGCTGCTCTTGGGCGTGGTGGGGATTTACGGCGTGATCTCGTACTCGGTTTCGCAGCGGACGCGGGAGATCGGGATACGGCTCGCATTGGGCGCTCCTCTCCGGGAAGTTACGGGGATGTTCGTGCGCCACGGGCTGGTGCTGTCGGGCATCGGCGCGGCGTGCGGGCTGGCGGCGGCATTCGCGCTGACACGGCTGATGAAGTCGCTGCTCTTCGACGTGAGCCCGGCCGACCCGTTGACGTATGCCGTGGTGTCGGCAGGCCTGATTCTTGCGGCGATGCTGGCCAGCTTCCTGCCGGCGCGAAAGGCTGCATCGGTAGGCCCCGCAGAGGCCCTGCGCGCGGAGTGACGACTCGAGCGCGAACGCGTGGCGCGTGCGGCAGCTTTCCAGAGTGAGAAGGTTCGCTTATCGGGGCGAGTCCGAGAGGCTAGCGGCTAAACGTTTGGTTAGGCGCGGCGAGGCAAGTATGCGATTCCGAGTTCGCCGGCCAGCCTGGCCAAATGCTCGTCCGCTGTCCAGAGAGACGTGTCGGCGACTAGGGCGGAAGCGAGCAGATGCGCATCGATCCACCCAATGCCTCTGCCATGCAACTTGTGTGAGCGCACGAAGGTAGCGACGTCCGCATGACCGACAGCCGGAACCCGGTGAATGAGTTCGTACGAGTTCAACAGCTGGGTTCGCCCGCGGGAATCTCCGATCAGCAACTCGCCATACACGAGGTCGTGCCCAGCGGCTTCGTCTCTCTCGAGCAAGCGGTCCAGTTCGGCAGCATACGGCATGCGGTTGGCGAGAAAACGGATCCAGATGGAAGTGTCCACCAAAATCATCAGGCCGCCGTTCTTGTTTTGCGGGTCGCTGGCCGGCGCCTCGGTACGTCTTTCGCGGACGCATCGGAACCCCTGAGCTTTCGCAATCTCTCATAGGCTGCATGCCGGATCAGAGCTTCGAGACCGAGCCGCACGGTTTCTGTATCGGTCGCTGCGCCACAGGCTTTCTTCGCGTCGCGAAGGGTGACCTCATCAATGTGGAGCGTCTTCTTCATACATCTAACATTACCATATCAATACGGCGTATTTAGCCATACCGGATCGAGATGTCTTCCTATGGAACGATACACGGCAATTAGCGGAAAGTGATTCGCCCGGAGCACCGCCTCAAGGGCCCCAGCTCGGTACGCGGCGAGGCTCTGCGAGCCGCAGCTAAAGAAGCGAAGGCAGAGGAGGGTTCGGCATGGAGAAGGTCGCGCCCCCGCCACCGCCTACAGGAACCATCCCTGCGACTCCGCTCGAAATCGGGACCATTGAAGTCCCAGTCAACGTGATCGTACGAGCTGAGATCGGGCTATAGGGCCTCGCCGCTCACATTGGATCAATCACCGTTGGAGCTTCGGCTGGGATCGAGATCTGGCGCCGTGGGGAAAGATGGCGTACGATGACCGCCCGTCAGGAAGACCGCCGGGCAGGGAGGACGCCACTATCGAGGACCCACACCATCCAAACGACAGTGGGCGTGCCAGAGATCAGGCGGCAGTTGGCTTTAGCGCAGACTGCACGGCTCTCGGGTTGCGTTCGATAACACGCAGGTACGTCAGCACCGCCGTATCCGGGAGGCGCCGGGCTTGCTCCCATTCCTGCAGTGATCTCAAACTCAGCCCGAACTGCTGAGCGAACTCCGATTGGGCTAATCCCAGACCTTCGCGTACCTCGCGAACTCGCCGTGCGAATTCGAGTGCCTGCACTTCGCGCATTGCTCCGATCAGCCTCTTACCGGCTGCTGAATGTTTCGACGTTGAAAGTTTACGCCGTGTCATTGAGATCCCTCCAGTAGCGAGACGATCGCTCGCAGTTCCCGCTTGTCGGCGGGAGTTAAATCGGACTTTTCGTTCTTGGCAAGTGGATTCCGGGGCTATTGCTGCCGTGGCACTTCTCCGCTAACTTCTTGTTCACTAGCCGGGCCCCCCAGTCTGTCTGCCCGCGTGGGATTCATGCTTTAATACCCGTAGCGGGAGGGCTCATGCTATGCGCTTTGTCGTGCTGTTTTTGATGGCCGTAGCTGCTGTTACGGCTCAACAGGCATCGTCGCCAACCAGAGAGAATAGATCGCCTTTCTTGTCGATCCCTCCAGTGCCTGAAGGTCTTCGCTTCGAGGCGCAACTGCCTTCGTTTGAGGCTAAGGACATAGCCGGTCGAACGTGGCGCCTTGAAGACCTGCGCGGGAAATTGACGCTCATTTATATTTGGAACACGTTCGAGGCTCGTGCGGTTGATGCTCACCCACCGAGCATCCGTGACGTCATTTCTGGTTTGTCGGATCTTCCGGAAGTTCAGCGGTTTTATGACGAGGCGAGGCAATCCAAAAACATTCAGGTGCTAACATTTTGCAGCGATTACGATTACACGCACGCGTCCGAGTATATGAAAGAGAGGTATTCGTTTCCGGTGATCGCCGACTGGGTGTTGATCAAGAAGCTGTTCCCTAAGTCAGGCGGCAATCCGGATTATTGGGTCGTTGATCGAAATGCGCGACTGTCGTCTCCAGTTCGTTCATGGAGCCTTGGACGTGTACTCTATGAAATTGAACGCGCCGCTTCCCGGTAACCGAGCAGCCCGCGTGCTTGGGATGCTGCCTTTTGCATTCACGCGTAAAGATGCCAATACCGGTAACTATCCCGACTTTCGAAACCGCAAAGGCCCAGCATTGCGGCATCATTCCGCTTTCGTGAGCGTCAGCGTGACCTGCAGATCGGCATTCGGGGCAATTTCGACCGGCGTCGCCCTGGCGCGGGCACGCCACAAGCGGCTGACCGTCTCGGTGTTCAGATTCAGCCAGGTAGTGGTCGCGATCACGAGATACTTGCCGGGCTTCAGCGCATCCCGGAACATACCGGAGGAATTTGTGATGCCGCCCCACAGGTGGGTGGACATTTCACTTTCTCCCGCGGCGTCCGCGGGAGAAGCCACCACCCAGACGTCCGGCAGGGGTTTGCCCTGCTCGTCGCGGACCTGCACGCCGAGGGAACCCCCATCGCGGCCGATCGAGATACGCAATTCCGTACCGGCCGCGACACCGCCGAGCGGCAGGCGATTTCCTTGGACGGGCACGCCTCCGAGGGTCACGTCTTTGACGTAGAAGCCCTTGGGCACATTCGCCAGACGCGTCGAGAGGAGCGACTCGCTGGCGGTAGCCGGTAGTGAGAACGATCCAGGAACCGTCGTCTTGACCGAGTCAGTCCCGATCGGTTTTTCAAACGTCAGCGGGGGACGGCCGAGCGGCGAGATACCCACCGACAGCATGGCATTCGCGGCATCGGGAGGGGCTTCACCCTCGATTGCCACGACGCCGTGGAGCGCGATCTCGGGCTGCGCTTCGAGACGCAGGTTGGCGACATCGCTGTCGCCCGCGGGAATCGCGATGCTGCCGAAGAGCGGCGCCATGGCCTCTTTGGAAGGCTGAAAGGCCAGAAGGCGCAGTGCGCCATGCTCGGGGCGGCAATCACGCAATCGCCCATCGGCGGCGGTACGGCCGGAGGCAACCGAAATTCCCGCGCCATCGAGGATCTGATACTCCAGCGCGCCAGGGCCGGCCGCGGTGCGGAGCGTCGCTTCCACGCATCGCGCCGCCGCTCGCTTTACGGTGATATCGACTCCCGCACGCTGTTCGCCGTCGAACAGCACGATGGGGCTGGCGCTTTCCGCTACAGGCGCATTCGGAAACCAGGCCTCGGCGGGCTCGCGATCGCGCTTCCCTGGATCCGCGGCGATCTTGGAAATGACTTCGCGCACAGGTGAACGCCTCCGCGCCACAAGCAGATACGCAAGACCCGGCTTCACGCTGCGAAGCAGGTACTTGCCCTGCGCATCCGGAGTGGTGGAGCCTTGCACCTCGTAGGCCCGCGCTCCGGCCTGATAGACGCTCGCCATCAGGACGACCATGAAACCTGCGGCGGGCTCGTGTAGATCGTCCAGCACACGGCCGGAAATAGTGCCAGAAGGTGATACCACCAGTTCCACTGCCGGCAATTCCTGGCCGGAATCCAAGGCGATCACCTTGGTTCCCAGTACTTCGGACCGGCCCTGGGCGGTGAGCCGGTAGATGCCAGCCGGCAGACCCGCGAAAGCGAACTGGCCCTGCTCGCCAGTGGTTGCAGTTTGCCGCCCTCCCGGAGCGCCGGTCAGAACCAGGGCGATTGCGGGTAACGGCTTGCCGGTGTTATCACGAATCACGCCGGCGATGGAACCTGTAGGCGGGGCAGCGGGTGGCGCCTGGGCAAATCCCGCGGCGCAGGCAAGAACGAACACGAAAAGCCGCCGGGGAAAGCTGCCTGGCATCGCAGGAGTATTTTATCAACTCTACAGATTTCCGCGGCGCGCCTGCTCGCGTTCGATGGCCTCGAAGAGCGCCTTGAAGTTGCCCTTGCCGAAACTCCGGCTGCCCTTGCGCTGGATGACTTCGTAGAACAGCGTCGGACGGTCTTCTACCGGACGCGTGAAGATCTGTAGCATGTAGCCTTCATCGTCGCGATCCACCAGGATGCCGAGCTGCTTCAATTCGTCGATGGGCTCGTCGATCGGGCCGATGCGTTCCAGCAGGTCGTCATAGTAGGTGGACGGCACGCGCAGGAAGTCCACGCCCTGCCGGCGAAGGCTGCTTACCGTCTCGATGATGTCGTCGGTGGCCATGGCGATATGCTGCACGCCGGGTCCGCCGTAATAGTCGAGGTACTCTTCGATCTGCGACTTACGCTTGCCCTGAGCGGGCTCGTTGATGGGGAACTTGACGCGCTCGTTGCCGTTCGACATCACCTTCGACATCAGGGCCGAGTACTCGGTGGAAATGTCGTTGTCGTCGAAGTGCTTGAACATGCGGAAGCCCATCACGTCGCGGTAGAAATCCACCCAGCGATTCATCTCGCCCCAGCCGACGTTGCCCACCATGTGATCGATATACTTGCAGGCCCACGGGATGCGCCAGGGTGTCCTCCGCGGTCACGGCCTCGAATCCGGGCAGGAACGCGCCGCGATAATTGCGGCGTTCGACGAAGCTGTGAACGGTGTCGCCGTAGATGCCGATCGACGCCATGCGCACTTCGCCTGCGCCATCGCGCAAGGTCTCGGGCTCGCGGATGCTGCGCGCGCCGCGGCTGGTGGTGGCGCGCCAGCGCCGCCTCGGCATCGTCCACCCACAAGCGCGATATCGCGCACGCCATCGCCGTGCAGGCGGACATGCGCGGCGATCTCGCCATCGGGCTGCAGCGGGGTGGTGAGCACGAAGCGAATCTTGTCCTGCACCAGGACGTAACTGGCGCGATCGCGGGTGCCGGTCTCGGGACCGCGATAGGCGGCCAGCCGGAAGCCGAACGCGGTGCGATAGAAGTGCGCCGCCTGGCGGGCGTTGCCTACGTAGAATTCGACGTAATCCGTGCCGTTGAGCGGAAGGAAGTCCTGCTCAACCGGCGCTTTTTGCTCCAATGTTTGCGCCATTACTCCTCCTCCATGCTTCGATACACAAGCGGTTGTCCTCGTCGGTTCCGGTAGAAATCCGGATGCAATTCGGCCAGTCCGAAGGCCTTCAGGGGACGGACGACCACCCCCTGCGACAGCAGATCTTCGAAGATGCGGGCCGCGTGCCGTTCCGATGGCAGAACGGTCATAACGAAATTGGCGTGCGACTCGACCACCTCCACCCCCATCGCTTGCAATTCTTCGGTCAGATATCGCAGACCGCGCGCGTTCAGTTCGAGCGAGCGATGCAGAAACTCCTTGTCGGCGAGCGCTCCGATTCCGGCGGCCTGCGCCGGCGTGGAGGGTTCGAAGGGCAGTTTCACCTTCAGCAGATTGCGGATGAGTTCTTCGTGCGCGAACCCGTAGCCGATGCGCACGCCCGCCAGGCCGTAGATCTTGGAGAAGGTGCGCAGCGTGATCACATTGTCGTAGCGGTAGTGCATGGAATCGGGATACCGCGGGTTGTCCTTGGCGTACTCGAAATAGGCCTCGTCGAGGATGATCAGGACGCGTTCCGGCACATGCTTGTAGAACTCGTCGAACTGGTGCCTGGTGAAAATGGTCCCGGTCGGATTGTTCGGGTTCGCCAGATAGATGATCTTCGTATTGGGGTTGATCTGGGCGGCCAGAGCGGGCAGGTCGTAGTGCCAGTCGGTCGTAGGGCACGGTACGATACTTCACGCCGCGCGATTTCGCCAGTACCTGAAATCCGATGAACGCCGCGTCGGTGGTGAGCACCTCGTCTTCGTCGCAGAGGAAGGCGCGGATGATACCGCTCATGATGCCTTCGCTGCCGCTGCCGGCGATCACGTTGTCCACTTTGACGTCGTACGCGCTGTGCCAGGACTTCGCGCAGATCGAGGCCGCCATTCGGATAGAGATTGAGCGCGGTGAGGGCGTGCGTCATGCTCTCGATGGCCTTGGGAGATGCACCCAGCGGGTTCTCGTTGGAGGCGAGCTTGGCGATGTGGCTGAGGCCGTACTGCTTGCGGACGCTTTCGATCGTGCGCCCGGCTTCGTAAGGCCGCAGCGACTCTATATAAGGAGGTACAAGTGGCACCTACTCCATTTTACCCTGCCCCCACTTTCGGGTGCTGGTTGCGGGGCAATGCGGCCGGCGGCCGCAAAGGCGTGGTATGACCGCCCCTCGAGGTTTATTTAGACGCGGCGGATGCAATCACCTGCGAAAACATGATCTAATCGGCTGCTGATGAACTGGAAGGCGATCAACCGCGAGCTGCTGCGATTCGGACTCTTGCTGTTCGCGCTATTGCTGATCTATGGCATGCTTCGCACAACGCAATTGTACGAGCTCACCGGCCACGAAACGGAAGGCCTGAACACATTGATTTTGCTGGTCGGCAGCATCTATGCCGTGATCCTGGCCTTCGCGATCTTCGTCATCTGGGGACAGTTCACCGACGTTGAGAACGCCGTGATGCGGGAAACCAATACTCTTGCCGATCTGCTTCGCTTCAGCGAGTATGTTCCGTCCGAATTGACCCGGGAGATTCAAAAGGCCGCGGAAGGCTACACTCAACGAGTCGTGAAGTACGAGTGGCAGGCGCTGGGCCAGGGACGCCGCGACCCGCGCGCGGAGGAACTGTTTTCGGATCTGGTCACGACCGTCGTCGCGCGGGACCGGATGTTTCCGCAAGCCTCGTGGGAATACGCATTTCACGTTCGCCTGATCGACATCGCCCGTACCGCGGGAGAACAGCGCGGTGAACGCGTAGCGGAGAGCATGACACGGATCCCACCGACGCTGTTCGGCTTCGTCAATATCATTGCAGCGGCCCTGCTCTTGCTGGTGTTGGTCTATCCGTTCCATCACACCGGGGTGGGCGCAAGCTGCATCGCGCTGGTCGCGACCATTCTCTTCCTGGCGAACTTCGTCATGCGGGACCTGGATAATCCACTCGATGGCGCATGGAACATCAGCGCCCGGCCTTTTTCCGAGCTTAAGTACTGACTCCCGGCAGCACTTCCAATGCAGGTGCGCGGATAACGCTGAAACATTTAGGCGCTACAATGTTTGAGGATCGGAACGAACGTGCAGCATTCGACCTTAGTTGCGATGGGCGTACGGTGGCTTGGCAGGAAGTGCTCCGTGGTGTTGTATGAGTTTGCCACGGCGGCGGACGAGAACCCCGATGTAATCGGATGGGTTCCCGAGGCGGGCTCCGTACTCATCGAATGCAAGTTGACGCGCTCGGATTTCTTACGGGACGCGGCGAAGGCGGTTCGGAGGAATCCACGCTCAGGAATGGGCCACCGGCGCTATTATTTGTGTCCACCGGACGTGATCCAGGTGAAAGACCTTCCGCCGAAATGGGGACTGCTCTGGGCGGCCAAAGGCCAGATCAGCGTAAAGCGCGAGGCGCGGGGGCATCCGGAGAGGAACCTCATCGCCGAGGTCCGTTTCCTGAGTTCAATGCTGCGGCGCGCACAAATCCGAATCGGCGCCCGGCCGCTCTCGGAATGGCTGCGGGGCGAGAATCGCTTCGAGGCCAAGCGAGGTATCCCGCACAACCAACTTCAGGCAGCGCCAAAAGTGAACGACATTGTTCGCTTGCGCCGTTCCGTCTGATTCGGCTTACTGCTTCTTTGGCGCTTCGGAAGGCGACGCGGCCGCCGCCTGGCTTTTGCGCATTCTGGCCCTCGCTTGAATGGCGGACAGCCGCAAGTAGCCGGCAGCCGCACGCAGCCGCACGGGCTCCTTAGTATCTTCCAGGAGCGGTTCCAGGGATTTCTTCAGCGCAGGCTCATTGCGCATGCTGAGGGAATGGACCGCCGCGGCCCTCACGGACGCATTCGTGTCCTCGAGCGCATCCTTCAGCGCCTCAAGCGTGCCGGGCTGCCGGTCCGCACCCAACAGAAGGGCGGCGGATGCACGGCCCGAGACTCCCGAGTCCGAGAGGATGCCCTGCATAGACGCGATGCCTTCGCCCAGGCCCGGCACGGGCGCGAAGCCCGCACCCTGCCGCAAGGCGAACAGGAAGGTGGTCCGCGGGGTGTGCATCATGCGCAGGGCCTCGCGTTTCTGTTTGGAGAAGAAGTTGGACGACGTCTTGCTCTCTCCGGAGAGGACCGCCAGCAGCGCAGTTCTTCCGGCGGGGTCGTGCCGCGCCCACAGGGCTTTTGCTGCGGCGAAGCTGACTTCGGGTACTTCGTCCTCAAGGGCCTTGTGGAGCGCCGCGGTGGCGCTCTTACTCTTCACCTCCGCAAGGCTCTCCACAACGGCCTGACGCACTTCCACATCCTTGTCCTGCAGCATTTGCTCGAGCTGTTGGAACAATGGCCCCTGGGAAGATGCCAGGCTCAAAGCAACGACGGCCTGTCTTCGCGTTTCCGGGTTCTTGGCCTCCAGGGCATGTTGCAACATTTCGGTGCATTGTTTCTCGGTGGCCGCCGAGCCAGGGACGGCAAAAGCGGAGGTGGCCAGCACCATGAGAATCACCCTGAGTTTATTGGTTGCACTCATGGAGTGATTATGACTGATCATCTGGAATACAGATGGCTAGCCCCGGATCCACGCCCTGCTTTTAGGCGCCCTTCATCCATTCCAGAGTCTGCCGGATGCCGTCATCGTAAGACGTCTTGCGCACCTGTAGTTTCGCCATCAGCTTGCTGTCGTCCAGGATCACGGGCGTCTCCTGCAGGTAGAGCATCTCCACCACTTCGCGCAGGGTCGGATTGAACCATCCCAGAAACTTCAGCATGCCGGCGCCTACGGTGCGGTATTTGGGTCCGCGCCCTACGGCGCGATAGATGCGCGTGATGAAGTCCATCGAGTTGATGGTGGCCGCACCGCCGAAATTCCAGGCCTCGCCGAAGCATTCCGGCCGCGAGGCGAGGTCCACAATCACGGGGCCGGTATCGGGTACATAGACGAACTCGTGCGGTTGGTTCACCGGACCTACCCAGTTGGCCGACTTGCCGGCCAGCGCCGCGCGAAACATGGGATTCGCCATGCCTATGTCAGCGTTTGGGCCGTAGAAATCGGGAAGACGCACGATCATCCCCTGAATCGCGCCCGCGGCGTGCGCCGCCATGACCAGGTCTTCCTGCTCTTTGCGATACTTCCCTTTGCGCGTATGCGGATCGCGCGGATGTGTCTCAGGCACACGCGACGCGCGCGGGACGCCGTAGCTATAGACGCTGGAGGGCAGCACCAGCCGTTCGACGTGGACCAGTTTGGCCGCCTCCAAGGTCGTCCGCATCAGCACGGGATGCAGGTTGTGGGAGGGGTACGGGAGCCCGACGCAATAAATGATGGTGTCCACCCCGCGTGCCGCGGCGCCTGCGGAGCGCGCCTCGCTCAAATCGGCTGGAAAGATCTCGGCGTTCGCCATCTTGCCGAACGCCCGCTCCAGGTTCTGGCGCGAACGGCCGACGGCGCGGAAACGAACGCCGCGTCGCTCCAATTCCGCTCCAACCGCTTTGCCGATGGCGCCGGCCGCACCGAAGATCGCAACGTTCTGCATGTTTACCAGCGTAGCGCCCGCAGGGTAGACCATGCCACGCTACTATGTACTTCATGCAGTTTGTAGGTTTGGTTTTCGCCTTTTGTGCGCTTTCCGCCGTCGCCGCCGAAGCGCCAAAACTTCGGCTTCCCGAAGACATACGGCCTGTCCGGTATGCCGCCGACCTCACTCTCATTCCCGGCGAGAAGACTTTTTCGGGCGCCATCGATATCGATATCGAGATTGCGAAGCCCCGCCTCACTGGTCTGGTTGAACGCCACCGAACTGACCATCCGGCAGGCCACCATCGGGTCACAACCCGTGGCCATCGAACCCGGCAACGACGATTTTGTCGGCCTGCGTCCCGCCAAGACGCTGGCCGCCGGCAAGGCACGGATCCACATCGTCTACCAGGGGAAGATCAGCGAAAAAAGCAGCGCGGGTATCTTCCAGGGGCTCGACGGCAAACAGCCGTACCTCTTCACCCAGTTCGAAAGCATCGATGCACGCCGCGCCTTTCCGTGCTTCGATCAGCCCGATTTCAAGACGCCGTGGCAGATTACGGTTCACGTGCCGAAGGAGCATGCCGCCATCTCCAATACATCGCCGGTCAGCGAAGCCGATGAGCCGAATGGCATGAAGAAGGTGGTCTTCGCACCCACCCGGCCCCTCTCAAGTTATCTGGTCGCGCTCGCGGTGGGCCCTTTCGATTTCGTGGACGCGGGGAAGGCCGGCGCGCACCACATTCCGGTGCGCATCGTGACGCCCAAGGGAAAGGCCAACCAGGCCAAATATGCCGCGGCAAGTGACCGCCACGCATCATCGACCGGCTGGAGAACTATTTCGGAATTCCCTTCCCCTTCGACAAGTGCGATAACGTGGCCGATCCCGCTGACGTTCGGCTTCGGCGCGATGGAAAACGCGGGCATGGTCACCTATGCCCAGAACCTGATTCTCTCCGACCCCGCGATCGATACCGAACAGCGCCAGCGCACGTATGCGAGCGTAGCCGCGCACGAACTGGCCCACCAGTGGTTCGGCGATCTGGTGACCTTGGCCTGGTGGGACGACACCTGGCTCAACGAAGCGTTCGCCACCTGGACCTCCGCCAAGATTATTGCCGAATGGAAGCCCGAATGGCGGTCGCGCCTCAGCGACCTGAACGGCAAGTTCGGCGCCATGGGCGAGGATAGTCTGGTGGCCGCGCGCAAGATCCGCCAGCCCATCGAGAGCAAGGACGATATCTCGAACGCCTTCGACGGTATCACTTACCAGAAGGGCGCCAGCGTCATCCGTATGTTCGAAAGCTGGGTGGGCGAGAAGAAGTTCCAGTCGGGAGTCACCGCCTACCTGAAGCGTTACAGTTACAAGAACGCGCGGGTCGAGCGATTTCCTGGACGCGATCGCCGCCACCGGCCAGCCGCAACTGACACGCGCCTTCTCCACGTACCTGGAGCAGCCCGGCTTCCCGCTGATCTCCGTGAGCCTCAACTGCAGCGCTACGCCGACGCTCGCCCTCACTCAGAAGCGCTATCTTCCCACGGGTTCCGCGGGCAACGCCAGTCAGGTTTGGCAGACGCCCGTCTGCGTGAGATACCAGACGGAGAAAGGCGACCAGAAGGAATGTTTCCTGCTGGTTAAGCCTGCCGCCGAGTTCCGGCTCACGCATGCGGCCTCGTGCCCGGCCAACCTTTCTGCCAATGCCGATGCGGCGGGCAATTACATCACGCGGTACGATCCGGCGCTTCTCGCCAAACTTCTGGCGGGCGAGTACCTCAATGCCGCCGAACGCATGACGATGCTCAACGATCTGACCTCGCTGCTGAATGCCGGAGAAGATCACGCAGAGTGACGTTCTCAACGCGGCGGCGGTTTTCGCGAAGGCGCCGGAGCGCCAGATCGTCGGGACTGGCGCAGGGCGCGATTGGTGAGACGCGCCGCTTCCTGCCCGCCGGCCTGCTGCCGAATTACGCCGGTTCGTGCAGAAGACATTCGGCGCCCGCGCCCATCAACTGGGCTGGTCGGCGAAACCCGGCGAAGACTCCGATACCGCGCTGCAGCGCGCCGCCATCGTACCCTTCGTGGCCTCACGGGGCGACGACGCAGCGCTCCGCGACGAGGCCCGCCGCCTGGCCGTCGAGTGGCTGAAGACCCGCAAGGGTATCGACGCCAACATGGTGGGTCCGGTGCTGACTACAGCCGCGCACTCCGGCGACCGCGCGCTGTTCGACACCATGGCCGCCGAACTCGGCAAGACCACCGACCGGCAGCAACGCAGCCGGATACTCGGCCGCCATGGGCTCTTTCGGCGACCCCGCCATCGCGAAGGCCGCCATGGACATGGTGATCCACTCCGAGATCGACGTACGCGAATCGCTCTCGCTGCTGATCGGCCCCCTCGGCCAGCCCGAAACCGAGAAACTCCCGTTCGAATTCGTCAAAGCCAATTACGACGCGTTGCTCAAGCGTCTGCCTACCGGCGGCGGTTTCGATGCCGGAGCCATGCTCCCCTTCGTCGGCGGCAGCGCGTGCGACCCGTCCTCGCGCCAGGAATTCGTCCAGTTCTTCGAAGAGCGCTCCAAGAAGTTCACGGGCGGCCAGCATAATTACGATCAGGTGCTGGAGAGTGTACGTCTTTGCGAAGCCCAGAAGTCCGCCCGGGGCGCCGAGATCGCCGCGTTCTTCGCCAAGCAGTAGGCGGCGGGACTGCCCCACTTAGCAGCGCGCTAAACTGAAGTTATCCCATGATTCAAACGCTATTCGGCACTGTCGAACAGGAACCCACCCTACTCGAGAAGCTCAAGAGCGGCGTGCAAAAGACGCGCGCCGGTCTGGTCACCGCGCTGGAAGACGCGCTGCAGGGCAAGAAGCAAATCGATGCCGACCTGCTGGATGAACTGGAATACACGCTGATCTCCGCCGATATCGGCGTCCATACCACCAACGAGATTCTGGAGCGAATCCGCCAGCGCGTGGAGCGCCACCAGTTGGCCGATGCCGCCGAGTTGAAGAATCTGATCCGCGAACACCTGCTCGAAATCCTGCAGGCCAGCGAACGCGCGCCGGCGCGCGTGGCCGAACCGCCGGCGGTGGTCCTGGTGGTGGGCGTCAACGGCTCCGGCAAGACCACCACTATCGGCAAGCTCGCCAGCCGCTTCAAGCACGAGCAGCGCTCCGTGCTGCTGTGCGCCGCCGACACGTTCCGCGCCGCCGCCATCGAGCAACTGGAAATCTGGGGACAGCGCACCGACACCCAGGTGATCCGCCAGAGCGCGGGCAGCGACCCCAGCGCCGTGCTCTTCGATGCCGTCTCAGGCCGCCAAGGCCCGCAAGGTGGACTACGTAATCGTGGACACCGCCGGCCGCCTGCAGACCAAGGAAAACCTCATGCTGGAGCTGCAGAAGATGAGCCGCACGGCCCGCAAGGTGATCCCCGACGCGCCGCACGAAGTGCTGCTGGTGCTGGACGCCACCACCGGCCAGAACGGCCTGGAGCAGGCGCGCAAATTCACCGAAAGCTCCGGCGTCACCGGCATCGTACTGACCAAGCTCGACGGCACCGCCAAGGGCGGCATCGTGGTGGCCATCGCCCGCGAGCTGAACCTGCCCATCCGCTACATCGGCGTGGGCGAAAAGATCGAGGACCTGCTGCCCTTCGATTCCGAAAAATTCATCGAATCGCTCTTCGAAAAATGACCTCTCAATACATGCGCGAAGCGCTCGACCTGGCGCGCAGAGGCCGGTCGCTGGCCAGCCCCAATCCTCTGGTGGGGGCGGTCCTGGTGCGTGATGGCGAAGTGGTGGGGCGCGGCTTTCACACCTACGCCGGGCTTCAGCACGCCGAAATCATCGCGCTGGCACAGGCCGGCGACAAGGCGCGCGGCGCCACCCTCTATCTCAATCTGGAGCCCTGCTCGCACCAGGGCCGCACGCCGCCCTGCGTCGATGCGCTGATCCAGGCGGGCGTGGCGCGCGTGGTCGCGCCGGTCAGCGACCCCAATCCGCTGGTGGCGGGCCAGGGCTTTGCGCAGACTTGCGCGAGGCCGGCATCGAGGTCGAGATCCCGGCGGAGTTCACCGCCGAGGCCGAGAAGCTGAACGAGCCCTTCCTCCACTTCATGCGCACCGGCCGTCCGCTGGTCACGCTGAAGACCGCGATCACGCTGGACGGCAAGATCTCCGCGCCCGACGACAATCGCGGCTGGATCACGAGCGAGCGGGCCCGCGCCCACGTGCAGGAGCTCCGCCACGATCACGATGCCATCCTCACCGGCATCGGCACCGTGCTGGCCGACGATTGCCTGCTCAGCGACCGCACCGGCCATCCGCGCTGCCGCCCGCTGCTGCGCATCGTGATGGATTCCCTGCTGCGCCTGCCGCTGGATTCGAAAATGGTGCGCAGCGCGTGCGGCGATGTGCTGGTGGTCACCACCAGCGCCGCCTCCGCCGAACGGCGCAAGCTGCTGGAATCGCGCGGCGTCCAGGTGCTGGCGTTCGACGGGCCCGGCGGGCGCGCCGACCTGCGCAGCATCGTGGACTGGCTGGGCCGCCAGCGCTATCTCTCGCTGATGATCGAAGCCGGCAGCAAGCTCAACTGGAGCGCGCTGGAAAGCGGCGTGGTGGATCGCATCTTCTTCTACTACGGCCCCAAGATTCTGGGCGGCATGGAAGCGCTGCCCCTGGCCGGCGGGATCGGGCGGCGGCGCCGCGCGGACGCCATCCGCATCCACAACATCACCATCCATCCCATTCCGCCCGACGAGTTCGCCGTCGAAGGATATCTCGATGTTCACCGGAATTATTGAGGAGCTCGGCACGGTAATCTTACCGCCGGAGCGCGCCTCTCCAGTCCGCTGCTCCACGGTCCTGGAGCGACGCCGTCGAGGGCGCCAGCATCGCCGTCAACGGCGTGTGCCTCACGGCCGTCGAACTGCGTCCCGATTCGTTCTCCGCCGACCTGGCGCCGGAAACGCTGCGGCGCAGCAACCTGGGCGACCTGCGCCCCGGCTCGCGCGTCAATCTGGAGCGGCCGCTCTCGCCCACGGCGGCCGGCTGAGCGGCCACATCGTGCAGGGCCACGTGGATGGCACCGGCGAATTCCTTGCGCTGGATTCGCTCGGCGAGGACAACTGGTGGCTGCGCGTCCGCGATCCCCGACGAGCTCGATCCCTATCTGGTGTACAAAGGCTCCATCGCCATCGACGGCATCAGCCTCACGATCGCGGCGATCGATGGCGGCGTGCTCAGTGCGACCATCATTCCCCACACCTTCCGCAACACCACGCTCGGCGGATACCGCCCCGGCGCGCGGGTCAACCTGGAGTGCGACATCCTCGCCAAGCACGTGGAGAAACTGCTGCGGCGGCTGGATCTGCAAAGAAAAATTGACGGTGGAGAAACTTCGGGAACAGGGTTACTGAAGCGGGACAGGCCAGGAGGCCCGTCCTACGTCTTCAACTCCGCCACGATCTCGGCCGCGATCTCGCGGGCCTGTTCCAGCTCGCCTGGCGACAGGCTGATCGCGCCCACGCGCGCGTGTCCGCCGCCGCCGTAGCGCTCGCAGATGGATGCCAGATTGTGCTTCGGCTCCTCCGGCGTCCACGGGTTCGACCCCACCGAAATCTTGGTCCGGAAACTGGAAGGGCTCACCGATACCGTGTAGGTCGAAGCTCGGAAACAGGTAGTAGGGGATGAACTTGTTGTAGCCTTCCACGTCGTCGCCCGCCAGGTCGAAGAACACCACGCCGTCGTCCTGCTGCGCGCGGCGCTGGATCAGATCGATCGATTCCACGTGCCGCTGGTAAAGCGGCACGTACAGCGCCTGGATCTCCGGCTCCATGATGATCTCCGCCAGTTGGCGGTGCTGCATCCAGCCGATGATCTTCTGCACGATGCCGCAGCCTTTGGCGGCTTCGATCACCAGCGTCAGCTTCATCGCCGGCGCGCCCAGTTCCACCGCCGTCCTGGCGTCCGGATACTGCGCGCCATCGATGATCAGCGACCAGTGCACCAGGTCGTCCAGATCCGGAGCACGGAAACCGAAGCGCTCGCAGGCCACGCGGCAGATGAACGCGGTGCAGGATTTGTAGCTCGGGTCGTAGAGCTTGCGGCCGCTGGTGTCCCGGCGGAAATGCTCCTGGTCCTCGGCGTTGAGAAACGCGCTCTGGTGATGGTCGAACCACCAGGTCAGCCTGCGGATCGCTGGAGTATTTGAAGTCCACGATGGCGTTTTCGTCGCCATCGAACAGCGAGGGATCGAAGAGTTGCGATGCCTTGTGGGCCATGCCCGTATAGCGGAACTCCGCATCCGGGTGAACCGCGCCCGCGATGAAGCGGCTGAAGTAGGCAGCGGAAGCCGCCCCGTCAAAACAATGATCGTGATAGAGCACTCGAGTGAGCATGTATTTTCAGACTGGGGAAAACCTTTCAGCTTGCCTGAACGGAAGAAGAAATGCAACTGTAGTTTATGCGCGAGATCCCGAGCTGGGACCAGTATTACCTGGATATCTGCAAAGTGGTGGCCTCCCGGAGCAAGGATCCGAACACCCAGATCGGCTGCGTCATCATCGGCCCGAACCACGAAATCCGCTCCACCGGCTACAATTCGTTTCCGCGCGGCATCCGCGACGACGTGCCCGAACGCCTGGTGCGGCCCACCAAATATCTCTGGATCGAGCATGCCGAACGCAATGCCATCTGCAACGCCGCGCGCGCCGGCACGGCCACCGAAGGCTGCACGATTTACGTGGAAATCATGCCCTGCATGGACTGCGCCCGCGCCGTGGTCCAGGCCGGCATCGTCCGGGTGGTGGTTTCCGCCGAACGTATGGCGCAGTACTCCAGCGACTACTACAACGAGCATTTCGGCATGGTCGAAGTGCTGTTCAGCGAAGCCAAGGTCGAAGTCCGCCGCGTCTGACGCACCGCGTCCTGGTGCTACCTGTCCACCGGACCCGAGTGCGCTTCGCCGGTCTCGTCTCCTGCCTGTGACGGCCTGGCAACATACGAGTAGAAGCGGCGCCGGCACCCCCGGCAGCGGAACGGCTTCCGGCTGAACGATCGCATGACCGCATCCAGGAAGCCTCGCGGCAGGGAGTGGCGGACATCTGCGCCCCCACAACTGGGACAGCGAACTTTGTCGTCTGAGATCAACCAGTCCTCGCCTGATTGCGAGGTTACCACCCTTCGTAGAACTCCAACCGGTGCGAAGGTACTAGAACAAGCGTACCTTTTCCAAATCTGCCGGCTCGCCGAACTTCGCTCCTTCGAGTGCCGGATCGATGCTGCGCAGCAGGCCGGTCAATACGCCGCCCGCGCCCACCTCCACGTAACGGCCGACGCCCTGCCCCGCCAGATAGCGGATGGTCTCCAGCCAGCGCACCGGGTTCGGCACCTGCTGGTAGACGCCCTCGCGCGCCTCCGCACCCAGGCGAATCTCGCGCGCCTGCCAGTTGTTGACCAGCGGGAAGGCCAGGTCGCGAAACTCGGTGGCGTCCAGATCCGCGCGCAGACGTTCCTGCGCCGGCGCCATCAGCGAACAGTGGAAGGGCGCGCTCACGGGCAGCAGCACCGCGCGGCGCGCGCCCGCCGCCTTGGCCAGTTCCGCCGCCCGATTCACCGCGCCCGCGTGTCCGGCAATCACCACCTGGTCCGGCGAATTGAGGTTGGCCGCGCTGACCACTTCGCCCTGGGCCGCCTCCGCCAGCACGCGCATCCAGTTTGCCCTCCGGCAGCTTGAGAATGCGCCGCCATCGCGCCCACACCCGGCGGCACTGCGGCCTGCATGTATTGCCCGCGCTTGCGCACCAGGCGCACCGCATCGGCAAAGCGCAGGCTGCCCGCGGCGACCAGCGCCGAGTACTCGCCCAGGCTGTGTCCGGCCACGTAATCCGGCATCATGCCTTCGGCGCGCAACACTTCAAACGCGGCCACGGATACCGTCAACAGTGCCGGCTGCGTGTTCTCGGTCAGTTTTAGCTGGTCGTCCGGACCTTCGAAACACAGGCGCGAAATCGCGAAACCGAGCGCCTCATCGGCCTCTTCGAATACGCGCCGCGCGGCGGCGTGCGTGTCGGCCAGCGCCTTGCCCATGCCGGCGGCTTGAGAGCCCTGGCCAGGGAACAGAAAAGCAGTTTGGTGGGTCAACTCAGATTATAACCAGCTTCGCCGCCTGTGTTCGGAACTGCACTACACCTGCTTGACACCCGTAAAAACAGGCGCAAGATAAGGATGGATGGGCCCACCTCATCCGGAAGGATGCGCGCGATGAGACTTCTGGATCGTAAAGCTACGGACAAGGAAGATGTCCGCCACATGACCCCCACCGAATTGGACAGCCTGGGTATCGCGATCGTCGATAAACGCGATCTGGTCCTGCAGTGCAAGGCTTGCGGACAGACCTGGGTGCCGGCGCTGGATGCCAACGGCAAGCTGCCCTTCGATTATTGGCTCTGCCCCAGAACCTGTAACACCTGACTGGAATGAGTGCGGGGTGCGACTGTTAGACAATGGCATAATGTTACCGGAGGCTGATATTGGCCACGTTGACATCGCCAGAGTCCATCTCGCTGGCGAACGAAAAAAATCCTTGGCTCGCCGCTGCCGCGCGCTTTGATGACGCCGCGACGCGGCTCAAACTCGACGACGGAATGCGCAAGGTGCTGGGCACTTCCGCCAGGGAAATTACCGTCCACATCCCGGTGCAACTCGATGATGGACGCATAGAAGTCTTTACCGGGTACCGCGTGCAGCACTCGATCGCCCGCGGTCCGGCCAAAGGCGGTATCCGCTTCGCCCCCGACGTCACACTCGATGAGGTACGCGCGCTGGCCTCCTGGATGACCTGGAAGTGCGCGGTAGTCAACATTCCCTTCGGCGGCGGAAAAGGCGGAGTCATTTGCGATCCCAACATCCTCTCCGATACGGAGTTGGAAAAGCTCACGCGCCGGTACACCGCCGAGATCATCGACTTTATCGGACCGGAGCGCGATGTTCCCGCGCCCGACGTCAATACCAATGAAAAGGTGATGGCGTGGATTATGGACACTTATTCCATGCACGCGCGCCACACCGTGACCGCCATTGTCACCGGCAAACCAATGGCTCTCGGCGGCTCGCGCGGCCGGCCGGAGGCCACCGGGCGCGGTTGCATGATGGTCATCCTGAAAGCTCTCCAGCTCATGAATAAGCGGCCCGAAGATACCAGGGTCGTCGTACAGGGCTTCGGTAACGTCGGCGGTATGGCCGCCAAGCTGATGAGTGCGATGGGCTTCAAGATCATCGCGGTGGTGGAGTACGATGGCGCGGCTTACAACCCGCACGGCCTCGATATCGCGGCGCTGCAGCAACACCGCAAGGAGACCGGCTCGATCACCGGCTTCGCCGGCGGCGAAGACATGGATAAGAACGACGCCATGTTCCTGGAATGTGATGTCCTGTTGCCGGCGGCTACCGAGAATGTTCTCACCTCGCAAAACGCCGGGCGCGTTCGCTGCAAGATACTTTGCGAAGGCGCCAACGGTCCCACCACCCCACTCGCCGACCTGATCCTGGCCGATCAAAAAGTCTTCGTGATTCCCGACATCCTGGCCAATGCCGGTGGCGTCACCGTGTCGTACTTCGAATGGGTGCAGGATCGCCAGGGCTTTTTCTGGAACGAGCAAACGGTGAACGAGCGGCTCCAGGAGATCATGGACGAAAGCTTCGACGCCGTCGTGGAATATGCTCGCGCGCACCACGTTAACAATCGGATCGCCGCCTACATGCTGGCCTTGGACCGCGTGGCCGGCGCGATCAAACTCCGGGGCCTCTACGCTTAGTTTTATGCGGCTCTCCCGTTCATGAGTGACGCATCCACGCCGCTCATGCGGCAGTACAACGGCATCAAGCAGCAGGTCCCCAATGCCCTGTTGATGTTCCGCCTCGGCGATTTTTACGAGCTGTTCTTCGAAGACGCCGTGATAGCTGCACGCGAACTCGAAATCACCCTCACCGCGCGCAATAAGGAAAAGGGCGCCGCCATACCGATGTGCGGCGTTCCCTTTCATGCCGCCGAAGGCTACATCTCGCGCCTGATTCAAAAGGGACACCGCGTCGCCATCTGCGACCAGGTGGAAGATCCCAAATCCGCCAAGGGCCTGGTCAAACGCGAGATCATGCGCGTCGTTACACCCGGCACCGCCATGGACGCCACACTGGTGCGCTCGCGAGAGAACAACTTCCTCGCGGCCGTCTGCGATCATGGAACGCGTTCCGGGGTGGCCCACGTGGACGTTTCCACCGGCGAGTTCAAAGTCACCGATATGGCGCCCGCCGAAGTGGCCGGCGCGCTCGAACACATGGGCGCGCGCGAAGTCCTTTTTCCCACGGACCTGCCGCTCCTCATCGGAGAAGAGCGCGCCGGACCGCGCTTCGTGCGCACCGAACTGGAAGACTGGGTCTTTACCCACGACTATGCCGACCGCACACTGCGCGATCACTTCAAGCTGCTCTCGCTCGATGGCTGCGGCCTCGCCAATCGTCCCGCCGCCGTCGGCGCCGCCGGCGCCATCCTGCACTACCTGCGCGACACGCAGCGCGCCGCGCTGGACCATCTCGACCGCCCCACCTACTACGACCGCGCCGATTCCATGGTGCTCGACGCCGTCACGGTCCGCAATCTCGAATTGCTGGAGCCCATCTTCGCTGCCGATGCCGGCGCCCCGCAGTCCCAGCTCACCGTGCTCGGCGTGCTCGATCAGACCCTGACCGGCATGGGCGGCCGCCTGCTGCGCCAGCGCCTGCTGCGGCCGTCGATGGACCGCGCCGAGATCGAGCAGCGGCTCGACGCAGTGGGCGAGTTGCGCCAGCAGACCATCCTGCGGGCTGAATTGCGCAAGCAGCTCGCCGGCATTCTCGATCTGGAACGCCTGCTCGCCAAAGTGACCCTCGGGTCGGCCAGCCCGCGCGATCTGCTCGCGCTGGGCCGCTCCCTGGAAAAGATCCCGGCGCTCAAACGCTGCTTTGACACGCAGCAGGCCGAGCGACTGCGCAGCCTGCATGACCGCCTCGATGAGCTATCCGACGTCAGCAGCCTGATCCTCGGAGCGATCGCCGACGAACCGCCCCTCAACCTGGTGGATGGCGGCACGATTCGCGCCGGATACCACGCCGAACTTGACGAGTTCCGCGATCTCAGCCAGAACGGCAAGCAGTACATCGCGCAGATCGAGACTCGCGAACGACAGCGCACCGGCATCGCCTCGCTCAAAGTGCGCTTCAACAATGTCTTCGGCTATTACATCGAAATCACCCGCGCAAATCAGCATCTGGCGCCTGCCGATTACGAACGCAAGCAGACACTGGCCAACGCCGAACGCTTCACGACTCCCGAATTGAAGGACTACGAGCGCAAAGTGCTCGACGCCGAGGACAAGATTCTCACGCTCGAACGAGAGCTCTTCGCCGAAGTCCGCAAGCGCGCCGCCGGGCACGCACAACGCATACGCGCGACAGCCGCCGCCGTCGCCGAAGTCGATGTCACAGCCTCGCTGGCGCAAGTGGCGGCCGAAAATCGCTATCAGCGCCCCTCCTTCTCCGATTCGGGCGAGATGCGGATACTTGCCGGACGCCATCCCGTCATCGAACGCCTCACCGAGCAGGAGGCCGGCCGTTTCATTCCCAACGATCTCTACCTCAACGATTCCACCGACCTCATCGCCATCATTACCGGCCCCAACATGGGCGGCAAGAGCACCTACCTGCGCCAGGCCGCGCTGATCGCTATCCTCGCCCAGACCGGCTCCTTCGTGCCGGCCGAATCCGCCAGCCTGCCCGTGATCGACCGGATCTTCACCCGCATCGGCGCTTCCGACAATCTGGCGCGCGGACGCTCTACCTTCATGGTGGAGATGACCGAGACCGCCGTGATCCTGAATACTGCCACGCCGCGCAGCTTCATCGTGCTCGACGAGATCGGACGCGGCACGGCTACCTACGATGGGCTGGCGCTGGCCTGGAGCGTGGTGGAACACATTCACGCCCGCTGTCGCGCGAAGACCCTGTTCGCCACCCACTATCACGAATTGACCGAGCTCGCCGAACAGCTCAGCGGCGTGCGCAATCTCATGGTCAGCGTCAAAGAGGCCGGCGATCACATCATCTTCCTGCGCAAAGTGGAGCCCGGAAAGGCCGACCGCAGCTACGGCATCGAAGTCGCGCGCCTCGCAGGCCTGCCGATTGCCGTGATCGAGCGCGCCCGCGAAGTGCTCAAGCTACACGAGCGCACCGAACATGTAGTCAGCGAGGAACTGGTGAGATCTGAAGATCACGGGCCGGTGCAGATCCAGATGTTTGAACCCGTGGGCTACGGTATCGCCGAACGCATACGCAGTCTCAATGTGGATGAACTGCGCCCCATCGAGGCGCTGCAACTGCTCAGCGAGTTGCAGAAGGAGTTAAAGCGATCGTGAGAGTGGCCGGAATCATGAGCGGGACCTCGCTGGATGGCATCGATGTCGCGATTGTCGAGATCGCGGGCGCGGCGTGTGGAAACCATCGGCTTTACTTCAACCGCCTACCCCGAGGCGGTGCGCGCCGCGATTCTGGGCGTCTCCAACTGTCCCACGCA
Organism: uncultured Solibacteraceae bacterium; assembly: GCA_963792055.1. GTDB lineage: Bacteria > Acidobacteriota > Terriglobia > Bryobacterales > Bryobacteraceae > Solibacter. The sequence continues at coordinate 712,514 of CAWBUV010000018.1, forward strand.
CACGGCGGAGATCTCGCGCCTGAATTTCCAGCTTGCCGAACTCTACGCGCGCGCGGTACGCACTGCCGTCAAGCGCTACGGCCCGGTGCAACTCATCGGCTGCCACGGGCAGACCATCTTTCACGAGGGCCGCTCCAACACGTTGCAGCTCGGCGAGGCGGCCGTCCTGGCGGAACGCACCGGTGTCCCGGTGATCTCCAATTTTCGCGCGCGCGATATCGCCGCCGGCGGTCAGGGCGCGCCATTGGTGCCGTTCGTCGGATTATCTGCTCTTCCGCCATCCGCGGCGCACGCGCGTGGCGCTGAACATCGGCGGCATCGCCAATATCACGGTGATCCCGGCCGGTTGCCCACCGGAAGAGGTCGTGGCCTTCGATACTGGTCCGGGCAACATGGTGATCGACGCGCTGGCGCACGAGTTCTCGCACGGAAAACTGAATTGCGATCGCGGTGGCAGGATTGCGGCCTCCGGAAATGTGAACCGGGCGCTGCTGCAAGAGCTTCTGGCAGACAGCTATTACCGGCGCAAGCCGCCGAAAAGCGCGGGCCGCGAACAATACGGCAGGGAATTTGTCACGCGGCTTCGGAACTCCGGAACCGCGTTAAAGGATCTGATAGCTACGGTAACTGTGCTGACTGCCGCGAGCATCGCCCTTGCTGTGCGGCGTATCATGGCGGGACCGGCCGACCTGATTGCGAGCGGGGGCGGTACTCACAATCCGCAGATCATGGCTCACCTCGCCGGCTTCTTGCCGGGAGTAGACATCTCTACTTCGACGGATCACGGCATTGACTCCGATGCGAAGGAGGCGATCGCCTTCGCTCTTTTGGCGCATGAGACCTGGCGCCGAAAGCCGTCGAACCTTCCTTCGGCGACTGGGGCTAAACAAGCTGTCATATTGGGCAGTATTACGCCCTGAAATCTAGGTGAAATCTGCGGCGTTCCCCCTATCGGACCCCTGCTTGAGCTTCCTGCGGCGCCGGCTGCTCGATCATCTGCTCGCCAATCCGCATCGATTTCCAGTCGTAAGCGAACTCTTTGCCGCAGTCCAGACAGGCCACGTAAGTGCCATTAGGTGATTCAGATACCGCCGAGCCCAGGTACTTGTGGCGCGGCGTGATCGGAAACGTGGTCCTCTGATGGCCACACCGAATAATAGCATTCATGACCGAGTGAAGCATGGTTCGCCCCCTCCACTTCGATTAGATTCGAACAATCTCTGTGGAGTTTCAGAACCTGGGGTCTTCACGCTTGCGAGGTGTGATGGAACTCCCGAGGGCTGTAATCAAAATGCAATTCGAAGAACGCCCTGCAGGGTTCCGTTCGACCCATACCAGTTACTAAACGAGTAACCGGTGGTGGCGGGGAACTTACCGAAGTTCTGAGGGCTCGTCAGGTTCACTGTCGTATTCGCGGTATTCAGCCACCGGAACTCCGGGAACAGATTGTTCGCGTCCATCCGCACCGTCAATTTGTACTTCTCCCGATAGCTCCAGGTCTTCGTAATGGAGTACTGCGGCCACCAGACCCAACCGGCGCGCGCGATTCCGTTTCCGGCATTTCCCTGGGTGAAAGACGCCGGGTAGGAGAACGCGTTGATGTTATAGAACGGGTTCTGCGCCGACTGCGGCCACATATTGGCGCCGATGGAATAGTTCGACACATTGATGGTCTGGCCGGGCACAATATTCAGGCCGCCCTCGCCGGGAAGGTACCGGTTCGGACTACCGGCACTGCTGAACGTGACGGGAAGCCCACTGCGGACGCTTTGAATTGTGAGGAACGTCCAATCGCCGATAAGCTGGTTTAGCACGCCGCCGTGATTGAGAAACCGGCGGCCCTTGCCAACAGGCAATTCGTAATTGAGTTGATTCACAAATTGCAGCTTCTGGTCGCTTCCCGCCAGGGCCTTGGTCAGCCGCCAGTCATAGTAGTTGTAACCGCTGCCTGCCCCGCCGACAAGATTCTTACTATATGTAAACAGGAAATTCGCCGAGAAGCCCGAACCGAACCGGTGCTGCATACGGCCAATCATCGAGTGATAGGTGCTGTGTCCCGGGTTGGTGGTGTAAGTGATGCTGCCAAACTGGGAATACGGCAGATAAGACTGGGAGTTGGCAAATACCGCGTTGAGCAGTGTCGTGTCCGTGGAACTGTAGATCGACCACGGCAGGGTATTGAGATTGGCCGAACCCGTCAGGTGAACCGCCGCCGATCCCTGATACGTGAGCTTCGGCCAGGTAGTCCGGCCGGAACTCCCATTGAAATCCTCCCGACCACGTCATCGAGTAGGGATTTTTCAGGTGGGAGTCGATAAACGACGTGTTACGCGAGCTGTAGTTCGTTCCGACGAACTGTGCAGTCCCGTTTGAGGTCACGTTATAGTTGACCGCCCCGGGACCCTGCGACAGATAAAATGCGGGGAAGGGATTTCCGGACGGTTGCTGCACTACGGCCTGAGCGATGTATTCGTCCTGGGATAATCCGGTCACCAGATCGTGAGTAAACATTCCGAACGACCCGCGAAAAACAAAATGCGGTTTGAAATTCCATGCCACGCCTATCCGCGGCGTGAAATTGTGGGTATTGGTGCTGTACAGCGTCCCGTTGAGGATGCGTGATTCCGCCTTTGAGACCGCTCACGGGATCGGTCGCATTGGGATCGAACGCCGATTTGAGCCCGTACTGCGTGTTGGCGGGCGATTCCAGGCTGTAGCGCAGGCCGATCGACAGTGTCAGACCGCGGCGAATTCTCCAATCGTCCTGCGCATAAAATTGATTCAGCCACCAGCGCGGCAAATAATTGTACATGAGCTGCGTGAAGTTCGCGGCCGACACTGCGCCGAGTTCGAGCGTGGCGAAGGAATTGCCCGTATTGGGCGTCAGTGGATTGCCGCTGAGGCTGGAAGGAAACGTATAGGTTCCTGAGGGCTGCGACGCGGAGATGTCGTTTTCGCGCTGGCGGATTCCCTGATACCCGAACTTGAACGTGTGCGCGCCGTGAACCTTGGTCAGGTTGTCCGCCAGGATCACGTCCTCGTTGATGGTGCGCGACCCGCCGCCCGGATTGGCGGTCCAGGTGAAAGAACTGCTGCCGGAGGCGACCAGTCCCGGAAACGTCTGCGGTCCCACACCCGGGATACCCAGTATGCCGGCCCATCCCTGGTTTGCCGTGGCAGGATAAATACTGTCATTGCGGCGCTGGTAGCCCACCTGTAATTCATTGATCAGCGTGGGGCTGATGGTGTAGATGTAACCCGCGGCGATATTCCGCTCATCGATGGGTTCCGGTAACCCGTAGCTGAGCGCCGTATTGTCGATCGCCCTCCAGTTGAAGAGAATGTTATTCCGGCTTCCGATGACCCGGTACTTATTCCAGATATACCGGACGAACAGCTTCTGTTTGTCGTTGATACTCTGATCGATCTTTGCAAGATATGCCTGACGGTCGGAGAGATAGATGTTTCCCGAAATGTAATCGTTGGTCGGTCCGGTCGTAGTGAATGTCGGCGTCAGATTGTTCGTGTTGTAAGGATTCAGCGAAAGGAACTTTGCCGCCGCCGGGTCGAAGCGATTCTTCGGGATCACCTTGCCGGGAAATGCAGTGGCCACATAGCCCGTTCCGTTGGCGCAACTCGCGGCCCCGCAAGTGATGGACTTCGGGTCGTAGATCGGTTGCCCCAATCCATTGAAGGAGAAATCGCCGTTCAGTTCGTCCAGGGTGGGAGCCGAAACCGTGGCGTAGTTCGTTTCGTGGTCGTAATCCAGCCGGTACCCCAGCAGGAAGAAAGTCCGGTTGGTCCCATTGTAGATTTTGGGAATCACAATCGGCCCGCTGAGCGTCGTATTGAAATTGTGGTACTCGAATGGCGTATTGGTGGCGCCCTGGTTAAATGGCTGGCGATGGAGCCAGTCCTTGTTGATGTAACGCTCCTCCGCGGAGAAGTGCAACTGATTCGTCCCGCTCTTCGTCGTCAGGCTGTAGGCGCCGCCGGCCGCGTGCCCGATCTCGGCGGGAATTCCGGTGGTCAACACCTGGGCTTCCTGCAGTGTATCCACGGGAGGAGTAATCAGTGTGTTGGTATCTCCGAGATTTTTCCCCAAGCGCCTGCTTGGCGCTTACTCCATCCAGGGTATAACTCATCTGCGACTCGGGCTGCCCAGGATATGATACGTGCCGTCGTTGTTCGCCTGCGCGCCTTCCTGGTAATACATGAAGTGCTGCGGCTTGGATTGCGGGATCGGAGTATCGTGAATGTCCTTGGCGTTGGTGATGCCGCCGACTACGGCCGAATCCGTAACCAATAGCGGCGCCGACGCCGTCACCTTGATGGTTTCGCCCGTGGACCCCACCTCCAGTGTCAGGTCCACACGTGGATTTTCACCCGCATTCAAGATGAGGCCCGATTGCTCGTATTTCTTGAATCCGGGCGCCTCCATGGTCAGCCGGTAGTTTCCCACGTTAAGGAATGGTAGATAGTACGAGCCCTCGGCCTTAGTCAGGCTGCGGGTAGCCACCTGGTATCTATGTTGGTGACGGTAACCGCGACGTTCGGAACTACTGCGCCGCTGCTGTCGGTCACCGTACCGACAAGGGTCGCGGTCCGAATATCCTGGGAGAAAAGAAGGTGCGCCATCGCCAGCACGGCGAGGAGAACACACAGTCGCCTTGCGACATTTGCCCCTCCATGGACGCCGGTGAGCGGCGTCGAGACTGCTAGGAGTGATATCACGAACAGGCGCCGACTGCAAGTAGGGACAGGCCCCCTGAGGCCTGTCTGCCCGTTAACCGGCGATTTGGCGGCGATGGAATCGGCGATCAGATGGCCGTGAAAGCGCCCGTTTTCGATGAAGATTTCGTTGGTGTGCATGCCCGCCACAATCACTCCCGGCCAGATAAATTCCCGGCCGCGTGCTTTCCAGCGTCTTGCGGATCGGTACGCGGGCGCAGCGTATCGGGCTCCAGCGAGATGCCCGTGGCATTCAGGAATTCCAGGTCCGGCCGGTATCCTACCAGCGCGAAAACGAAATCGTTAGGCGATCGTGATCTCTCCGCCGGGCGTCGCCACCTGAATCGAATCCTGCGCGATTCGCACCACCCTCGAATCAAAGTACGCCGCGATCTCCCGGTTCTTGATCCGGTTCTCGATGTTCGGCTTGATCCAGTATTTCACCGAGTCCGAAATCTTCGCCCCACGATGAATCAGACGTTACCCGCGCGCCCGTCCAGTAGAGTTCCAGCGCCGCAATCGCCGCCGAATTCTTGGCGCCGATCACCGCCACATCATGGTTATAGTACGGGTGCGGCTCCTTGTAATAGTGCAGCACCTTGTCCAACTCTTCACCCGGCACATTCAGTAAGTTGGGAACATCGTAGTAACCCGTGGAGAGCACTACTTTGCGCGCGCGGTACAGATGATTGCATCCCAGGCGGTCCGTGGTCGCCACCTCGAACGCGTTGTCCTCGCCGGAGATCCGGTCCACTTTTTCGTACTGGTGGATATTCAGGTGATAATGCTCGGCCACCTTGCGGTAGTACTTCAGCGCCTCCGTACGATTGGGCTTCTCGTTCAGGCTCGTCATCGGAATGTTGCCGATTTCGAGCAGCTCCGGCGTGGTGAAGAACGACATATTGGTGGGGTAGTGGTAAATCGAATTCACCACGCACCCCTTCTCGATCAGCACGGTCTTCACCCCGCGCTGCTGCAGTTCGATCCCGCACGCCAGCCCCGTCGGACCCGCGCCCACCACCAACGCGTCGAACGTGTCCGTCACGCCTGCAGCTTCCCTTCCACGTCCCGGTATACCGCCTCGAGCGCCGCATCCAGCGCCGCGGCATTCTTGCCGCCCGCCTCCGCCATGTCGGGCCGTCCGCCGCCTTTTCCGCCCACCGCCAGCGCCACCGCGCTCGCCAGTTTTCCGGCGTGGACCTTCGCCGTCAGATCCTTCGTCACCGCGGAGATGATCGACACGTTCCCGTCTTCCGCCCCGGCCAGCACCACCACCGCGGACTTCCACTTATTGCGCAGCGCATCCGCCAGCGCGCGCATCTGCGGGCGATCCATCCCGTCCAGCCGCGCCGCCACCACCTTCACCTCGCCGTAACTGCGCGCCTGCGTCTCCACCTGACCCACCGCCGCCTGCGCCAGCTTGTTCTTGAGCTGCTCCACTTGCTTCTCCAGCGACATGCTCGGTGGCCAGCAGCTTCTCCACCTGCTCCACCAGTTCCGGCTCGCCCGCCTGCACCATCTCCGCGATCCGCCGCACCGCGCCGCTGGTTTCCTGATACTGCCGCAGCGCGCCTTCCCCGGTCACCGCCTCGATCCGCCGCACGCCCGCCGCGATGCTGCCTTCGTAGACGATCTTGCACACGCCGATATCGCCCGTGCGCTGCACGTGCGTGCCGCCGCACAGTTCGCGGCTGAAACCCGGCACCGTAACCACCCTCACCTGCTCGCCGTACTTTCTCGCCGAACAGCGCCATCGCCCCGGTGGCGATCGCCTGGTCCAGCGGCAGTATGTCCGTCTCGACCGCCGTGTTTTTCAGAATCTGCTGGTTGGTCAGCCGCTCCACCTCTTCCAGCTCGGCGCGATCCAGCCCCGCGTAGTGCGTGAAATCGAAACGCAGGCGTCCGGGGTCCACCACGCTGCCCGCCTGCTTGACGTGCGTCCCCAACACCTGCCGCAGCGACGCGTGCAAGCAGATGGGTCGCCGTGTGATTGCGCCGCGTCGCATCGCGCAGCGGAACCGCCACTTCCGCGCGCAGCGCGTCGCCCACCGCGATCGGCGCGTGCGCCACGATGCGGTGCACCGTCAGCCCGGGAACGCCGGGGAACGCCGTCTCCACATCCGCCACCTTCTCGCCGCGCAGCCCCATAGAGCACGCCGTGATCGCCCACCTGGCCGCCCGACTCCGCGTAGAACGGCGTCTGGTCGAGCACCAGTTCCGCCTTCGTGCCCGCCGCCACCTGCTCCACCTGCTGCTTGTCGACAATCAGCCCGATCACACGCGACGCTGGCCTCCACTTCGCTGTAGCCCAGAAACTTCGTGCGTCCCCGTTCCACCAGCGCCTGGTAGGCCGGAACCACCGCGCCCTTTTCCGCGCCCTTCCAACTGGCGCGCGCGCGTTCGCGCTGCTGCTCCATCTCGCCTTCGAAAGCCGCGCGATCGAGCGTCAGCCCGTGCTCGCGAGCCATCTCCTCCTGCTCGTCCAACGCCAGGCCGTAGGTGTCGTAAAGCTTGAAGGAAAGCGCACCGGGAATGCCCTGCCCCGAGAGACCCTTGATGGCTTCGTTGAATACCCGCTCCGCCACCAGGAACGTCGTGGCATAGCGATGCTCTTCGTCCTTCACCACGCGCGCCACGCGCTGCACGCTCTCCAACATCTCCGGATACGGGCCCCTGCATCAAGTCCGCGACGAAGCCGGTCATCTTGTAGAGGAACGGATCTTCCACGCCGATCATGCGCACGTTGCGCAGCGCGCGCCGCATGATCTTGCGCAGCACGTAGCCCCGCCCTTCGTTGGAGGGCATCACGCCGTCGTGCACCAGGAACGCCGCCGCCCGCGCATGGTCGGCCGCGATGCGCAGCACCGTGTCCACGCGCGCATCGTCGCCCGGCGTCACACCGAATAGCTGCGCCGGCGTACTCGATGATCGGATAGATCAGGTCGGTATCGTAATTCGAAATCTTGCCCTGCAGCACCGCCGCGATCCGCTCCAGCCCCATGCCGGTATCGATCGAGGGCCGCGGCAGCGGCGTCAGCTTCCCCGAAAGATCGCGATCGTACTGCATGAACACCAGGTTCCAGATTTCGACGAAGCGCCCGCCCGCATCGCTCGGAAATTCTTCGTTCTCGCGTCCCGCCTCGGCCGCCTCCACGCCCAGATCGTAGTGAATCTCCGAGCACGGACCGCACGGGCCGGTCTCGCCCATCTGCCAGAAGTTGTCCTTCTCGTCCAGCCGGAAGATGCGGCTCTTCGGGATCCCCGTCACCTTCTGCCACAGCTCCTCCGCCTCGTCGTCCTCGCGGAAAACGGTGACGTAGAGCTTGTCCTTGGGCAGGCCGTAATCCTTGGTGATCAGATCCCAGGCATACTCGATCGCTTCCGCCTTGAAGTAATCGCCGAATGAGAAATTGCCCAGCATCTCGAAAAACGTGTGATGCCGGCGCGTGTAGCCCACGTTCTCCAGGTCGTTGTGCTTCCCGCCGGCGCGCACGCATTTTTGCGAGCTCGCAGCGCGCGAATAGGCGCGCTTCTCCTGTCCCAGAAAAACATCCTTGAACTGGTTCATCCCGGCGTTGGTGAACAGCAGGGTGGGATCGTTGGCCGGCACCAGCGACGAACTGCGGACCACGGCATGGCCCCGTTCGGCGAAAAAGTCGAGAAAGCGCTGTCTGATTTCGTGACCTGTCACGGAGATTCCTTAAGATGTAGGTGGACTAAACTCAATTGTAGCGAAGGATGGTTAACAGCCGCTCCCTCCTCAACGTCTGACCCAATGAAACTACCATTCGGAAGGGGAAAAGTCGGACATGCAACACTGGCGCGAGACCCTGCAACAGGACATCCGTTACGCTCTGCGAACGGCCGGCAAGAGTCCGGGATTCGTACTGGGCGCGGCCGGGACGCTGGCGCTCGGCATCGGCGCAACCACGGCGATCTTCAGCATCCTCAGCGGAGTCTTGCTGCGCCCGCTGCCTTTCGGCCAACCGGATCGCCTGGTGCAACTCACCCAGGTGGACGCCCGCAACGGCGTCGCGGTCTACTACGCCGACATGGACGACTGGCGAACACAGAGCCGGTCGTTGGAGGCAATCGCCGGCTACACGTACACCAGCAAAAATCTCGTCGACATCGCCGAACCCGAGCGCATACAAACCGTGTGGGCGGAGCGCAGCCTTTTCCGCGTGCTGGGTGTCGCGCCGGCGTCTTCGGCCGGACCTTCGCGGAGAACGACCCGCCGGATGTCGTCGTATTGAGCGCCAGCTTATGGAAGCGCCGCTTCGGCGCCGACCCCGCCTGCATCGGGCGCAAGATCAGCCTCAGCAACGAACCATTCACCATCATCGGCGTGATGCCCGAGACCTTCCAGTTCCCTTATCGTGCATCGCTGACCGAAATGTGGATTCCCTTGAGCATTCCGCCGCAACGGGCTTTGAATCGCAATTCCCGAATCGAGACACGCCGTGGGACGGCTGAAGCCCGGCAGTGACGATCGAAGCGGCGCGCCAGGAGTGGAACCTGCTGGCCAGCCGGCTGGCCGCACAATACCCCGCTACCAATCAGGGACGCCGCGCCCGCCTTACGCCGCTGGCCGAATTCGTCGGCGGACCCGTGCGCACGGCGCTGCTCACCTTACTCGGCGCCGTCGGACTGCTCCTGCTGATCGCCTGCGCGAATGTGGCCAACCTGCTGCTGGCTCGCGCTGCCGGAAGAACGCATGAGATCGCGGTGCGGACTGCGCTGGGCGCCAGCCGGGGCCGCGTGATCCAGCAACTTCTCACCGAGAGCGTGCTGCTCAGCCTGGCGGGCGGAATCGGCGGCCTGTTGCTGGCCCTTGCCGGCTCCAGGCTGATTCTGAAATTCGCGGCCTCCCAGATTCCCCGCGCCTGGGAGATTGGCGATTGACTGGCGCGTCTTTTGTTTCCTGCTGGCCACCTGCGCGGTCACCGGCATCGCGTTCGGGATACTGCCTGCGCTGGCGGCATCGCGCACCGACCCGCAGTCAGCCTTGAAGCAGACCAGCGGGAACCGCACCACCGGTTCCTCGCGGCACGGCTGCGCGACGCCCTGGTGGTCGCTGAGATCGCGCTCTCCTTCGTACTGCTTGCCAGCGCGGGTCTTCTGATGCGCGGCTTCCTGCGCCTGCAAGAGACGCCCACCGGCTTCGTCGCGGACAACGTGCTCACGCTGCGCCTGACGGCATCCTTGCAGGACTATCGTACGCCCGGAAGCTATGGACGCTACCTGCGGGAGTTGGAGAGCCGCGTCAGACAGACGCCCGGCGTGCGCGCCGCTGGCTTCATACAGTACCTGCCGCTGCAGAACTGGGGCTGGAACGCATTCTTCTCCATCATCGGGCGGCCGGTGCAACCCAACGCGGCGCCGTTCGGGGCCGAACTTCGCTACGTCAGCCCCGGATATTTCGAGGCGCTTCGCATTCCGCTGCGCAGGGGGCGCCTGTTTACAGATCGCGACACCGCCGGCGTGCCGGTGGTCATCGTGATCAACGAAGCGCTCGCGCGCCGCTATTTTCCGAATCAGGATCCGGTGGGCCAGCGCACCGATCGCGGCGTAATCGTCGGCGTGGTGGGCGACGTACGCACATCGCGACTGGATCTGCCCGCCACGCCCGAGATCTACTACTCCTTCGTGCAGAATCCAGCGGCGACCTCGGATGCCGGAGTGTCGCTGGTCGTCAGCACCCACATGGCGCCGCAAAGTCTGGTGAATGCCGTGCGCGACGCCATACACCAGGCCAACCCCCGCCAGGTGGTCTATGACATGAAAACCATGGAAGGGGTGGTCGCCAATTCGCTCGCCGAAACCAGGCTGTACCTGTGGCTGATCGCGTGGTTTGCCGGCCTCGCCCTGCTGCTGGCCGCCTCCGGCGTGTACGGGGTGATCTCTTATGTAGTGACGGCGCGCACGCAGGAGTTTGGAATTCGGCTCACACTGGGTGCCGAAGCGTCGCAAATCTTACTCTTCGTACTGCGCCATGGCGGATGGCTGGTGGCGTCGGCGTACTCATCGGCGCCGCCGGAACACTGGCGGCGGCGCGCCTGCTGCAGAGTCTACTCAGCGGTGTGAGTGCCGCTGACCCGGCGATGCTGGCGGCCGCCGCGGCACTGCTGGCCACCGTAGCACTCGCCGCCTGCCTGGGCCCGCGCGCCGCGCCACGCGAGTCGACCCGCTGAGTCGCCCTGAAGTACGAGTAAGACTGGGCTCCCGGCCTGTCCCCTTCGCTGACCCTATTTCCCCGCTACCGCCGCCAGCGCCTGCTCGAAATCGGCCAGCAGATCGCGCCAGTCCTCGATTCCTACCGAGATCCGCACCAACCCGTCCGTCACGCCGCTCTCCTCCAGTTCCTCCGGCGACATGCCGGAATGCGTGGTCGATTTCGGATGGCAGGTCAGCGATTCCACGCTGCCCAGCGAAACCGCGTTGCGCGCGATCCGCACGTGCCGCAGGAACTCGAAGGCCGCTTCTTTCCCGCCCGTGAACTCGATCGAGAACATGCCGCCCGGAAATTCGCACTGCTTCTCGAAGATGCGCTTCTGCTCCGGATCCGTGAACAGCGTCGGATAGATTACGCGGCTCAACAGTTTGTGCCCGTTGAGGGCCTCGGCGATGCGCTGCGCGTTCTTGCTCTGCCGGTTCATGCGCAGCGCCACCGTGCGGCAGGCGGCCGTCAAGCATCCAGCACTCGTCGGGCTGCAGGATGTTGCCGAACATGCTGCGCACGCCGCGGATCTTCTGGATGATCGCCGCGACTGTCGGTGATCGCCACCCCGCCCAGCATGTCGCTGTAGCCCGACAGATACTTGGTGGCCGAGTAAAGCGTGAGGTTCGCGCCCAGCATCAGCGGGTGCTGGAACGTGGGTCCGAGGAACGTGTTGTCCACCATCACCACCGGCCGGTCGGGATGCCGCGCCGCGGCGGCCGCCGCACGCTCGATATCGGTCATGATCATGGTGGGGTTGGCCGGCGTTTCCAGGAACACCATGCAGCAATTTTTCGCCGAGCGGATGGCTTCTTCGATTGCCTCAGTCTGCCCCGAAGCCACCGGAATGCCGGTCACGCCCAGCGGCTTCAGGAACCGGTGGATCAGGCCCGTGGTGCCGCCGTACAGCGGCGTGGTGTACACCATCGTGCTGTCGGGCCGTGCGAAGGCGAAGCACGCCGTCATGATCGCCGCCATGCCCGAATTGAAGACCGCGGCGTAGGCACCGCCCGCGTCCAGGGGTACGATCTGATCTTCCAGAATCTCCGCATTGGGATGCGAGAATCGCGAGTAGATCAGGTCCGCGCGCCCTCCGTCTGCCGGTTGAATCTTGCCGGTAGTGATATCGAAGGCGTGTTCCGCCTCCTCGGGACTCGGAAACACGTAAGTGGAACTGCGAAACACCGCCGGCCGGGCCGACCCCACCGAAAGCGTGGGATCAAACCCCCGGGTAAGCACCGCCGTCCGCGGCCGCACTACCCCATGAGGACGATTCCGATCAGCCATTCAAGCCTCCCACTCACGAGTGTACCGCCAACACAACCCCCTCGTGGTGCTTAGAAGGACAGCCCAAAAACAGTAGGCAACAGATGAACACAGATCAACACGGATAAAAACAAAGAAATGCTTATCCGCGTTGATCTGCGTTCATCTGTGGCCAATCTTCTTTTAGATGAACGCCATCGTCTTGACGCCGGAGATATCGAACGGCCGCCGGCAGCGCAGATTCTTGCACGATGCCTTATCGTCCAGCAGCACCATGTAGCTCTGCGCTTTGGCGAACTTCGCGCGGTCGCGCTCGTCCGCCCCGGGCGGCAGGCGGTCCTTCTTCTTGCGCACCATCCAGCGCAGCTCGTAGGTCTCCGCGCTGCGGCAGTACGGGCAGTTCAGCGTCGCCGGCTTGGTGGTCTGCGATTCGGTGTAGTACGCGCGTTCGTCCATGGCTAGCGCTCCCCGATCGGGATCCAGGTCTGGCCGTCCGGATTGCCCTTGTATTCGGCGCGCGGGCGGATCAGGCGGTTGTTGCGGTATTGCTCCAGCACGTGCGCCGTCCAGCCGGACATGCGGCTCACCGCGAAAATCGGCGTGTACAGATCGATCGGAATGCCCAGCGAGTAGTACGCGGACGCCGAATAGAAGTCCACATTGGGATTCAGGCCCTTGATCGATCCTTCACGGTCTCTTCCATGCGCTTGGACAGCCGGTACAGCTTCTCGTGCCCGGTGCGCTTGCCCAGTTCCTCGCTCAGCACGCGCAGGTGCGTGGCGCGCGGATCTTCGGTGCGGTACACGCGATGGCCGAAGCCCGGAATCTTCACCTTGCGCGCCAGCGTGTTCTTCACCGCATCCACCGCCGCCTCTTCGTCGCCCAGGCCGAGCAGCCACTTGATCACGTCCTGGTTGGCGCCGCCGTGCAGCGGGCCCTTCAGCGCGCCGATGCCCGCCGTCACCGCCGAGTAGATATCGCGAGAGCGTGGCCGCCATCACGCGCGCCGCGAAGGTGGAGGCGTTCAACTCGTGATCGGCATGCAGCGTCATGGCCACGTCGAAGGCGCGCTCCATGATGTCGTCCGGGCCTTGCCGGTCAGCGTGTACAGGAAGTTGGCCGCGAAGCCCAGATTCGGGTCGCCGGCTCGATCACTGTGCTTGCCGTTGCGCAGGCGGTCGAAGGTGGTCACGATGGTCGCGGTCTGCGACATCAGCCGGACGGCCTTGCGGTGGTTGGCCTCCGCCGACATGTCCTGCGCCGCGGGGTCGTACAGGCTCAGCATGGAGACCGCCGTGCGCAGCACATCCATCGTGTTGGCCTTCGGAACGCGACTTCAGGAAATCGACCACCGCGGCCGGCAGTTCCCGCTCCGCCGCCAGATCTTTCTTCAACTGTCGAGTTCGCGCCTGCTTGGGCAGCCAGCCGTTCCAGAGCAGGAAGATCACTTCCTCGAAAGTGGCGTTGTCCGCCAGCGTGTGGATGTTGTATCCGCGATAGCTGAGGACGCCTGCGTATCCGTCGATGTAACAAATCTCGCTCTCGCCCGCGATGACGCCTTCCAACCCTGCCGTAGGTGTTCCCATGTAAGCGCTGTCTCCGTGAACCGAGTTGTGACCTCAGAGTCCCGCAGGGCAGCCTTGGACCGGCGGAAATCCGATGCTCATATCCCGCCGCTCCACCCAGAGCTTTTCCTGCTGATTCTTGCCGTAATCCACCGTCAGAAGTACGCCGGAGCCGCAGGACCGGCTGCGCGTGATGCGCGCCTCGTCGAATCCGGTGTGCCCGCTGGTCGGGCCCCAATCTTCCATGAACTTGTCGAACGGATAGTAGCGGCACGGCTTCGCGTCCGTGCAGCCGAACAAGGCATACGCGGCCTTGTAGTCCCGGGCTTCCAGGTCGACTCAGAAACTGCTTCACCTGCCGCTCTTCGCGGTAATTGTGAAAATTGAAATACAGACCGCCGCCGATCACCACCAGCGCCACCAGCGAAATCACCACGTATCTTGATGATCTTCCCGCGCCGCTCTTCTCCGGCGCCGTATTGATCCAGATAACCGGCCATCTATACGATTATGGCTCACTTCTTGGCGGGCGGCGCAGCGGCAGGGTACGCTTTATCGTATGCCGCAATCAGATCGTTGGTAATGTCCAGCGACGGCTTTGAAATACGGGGCGTACGGGGCGTCCACCACGATGTCGTAGCCCTTCTCTTCCGCCAGCTTCTTCAGGACATCGCGTCATCTTGACGGCGCTTTTCTGCAGGATTTCGTTGCGATCCCGGTCCACATCGGCCTGCAGATCGTCGCGCAGACGCTGCACGTCGCGCTGCTTCTTGGTGCCCTGCGCGTTCAGATCGCTCTCGGCCTGCGCCGTCAGTTTGCCCGCGTTGGTCTGCAGATTCTGCGCGATCGCCGCAATCTCCTTGTCCAGCTGTCTCGATCTGCGTCACCCGCGGCTTGTAGCGCGCCTCCATGGCGGCGCGAAGCGGCCTTGATTTCGGCCGATTCCAGCACCGCCTTCTGAAGGTTGATCACCGCCACTTTGGCTCTGCGCGGCCGCAACGTGGCCGAACACGAAAAGGGCGGAGCAGACCATCAGCGGCCTGAGCGCCATCCGGAAAGACATGAAACAACTCCTGATTTGGTGTGTAATCTATTAGACTAGCACAGCCGGCGGGTCCCCTATTCCAAGACCCCGAGGATCTCGTCTTCGTTCAGGATCAGGTATTCCTCGCCTTCGATCTTGATTTCCGCGCCGGAGTACTTGCCGAACAGGATGCGGTCGCCGGCCTTCACATCCAGCGCCACGCGCTCTCCGGTCTCCAGCAGTTTGCCGTTGCCAACGGCCTTCACCAGCGCCTGCTGCGGCTTCTCTTTGGCGGAATCGGGAATGATGATTCCCCCGAGTATCTGCTCGCCTTCATCCAGGCGCTTTACCATCACGCGGTCATGCAAGGGACGTAAATCCATAACTTCAATTATACAAGGCGGCTCTTCTAATTGACCAAGATTTCCGTCAGCACCCGCCCCACGGAACCGCTCGGCGTCTCGATCTCCAGCATCGTAGCCAGCGTAGGCGCGATATCGTTCACCGCGATCGGCTCGTTGTATTGCCCCGGCTCGAATGCCCGCGCCCATGAAAAATCACCGGCACATGGGTGTCGTAGCTGTAGGGCGCCGCATGGCTCGTGCCCGTGCCGGTCCCCACCATCCAATACGGGTCCGGAATCAACTCCACGTCCGGGCCGCGCCGCGCATTGATACCCGTTCGCCACCTTCTGGGTCACCGTATCCTGCATGCCTCCGCCCTGCACCATCTGTTGCAGGGTGTACACCCGTGAAATGTGCGGCATGCGCCATGAATCGCGCGCGCCGCCTCCCTCTCCACCTCGCCCAGATCGAGCTTCAGCTGCCGCGATCAGCGCCCTGATTGAGGTACACCGCCAGGTCCCAGTTGCCGGCCACCCACTCCCCCGCCCCGTATTTCTTCGCCAGCGCCGCTCTGCACCGTCGCCTTGATCACCGCGGGATCGATGCGCCCGCCCGGCATCTTGCGCGCCACATTCACTTCCGGCACCGGCGACACGCCGTGGTCCGCAGTCAGCACCACCACGTAATTGTCGGCGCCCACCTGCCGCTCCACCGCCTGAAAGAGCTTGTCGAACAGCCGGTCGGTCTCCAGCGCCGATCTCGTCGGACTTCGGGCGAATCCGGACCGTACTTGTGCCCCACATAGTCGTTCGACGAGAAACTCACCGTCAGCACGTCGGTGGCACTCGCGCGTGCCCAGTTGCTCTGCCTCCAGCGCCCGCTCCGCGAAGGCCTCGATCAGTTCGTTGCCGAACGGCGTGGACTCCAGATCCGTGAACAGCTTGGCGTTGTCCTCCGGCAGCTTGTGCCCCATCCACGTCACCCCGCGGATATTTGTCCGCCGGACGCGGCGCGTTGAATTCCTTCACCCATCCCGGCAGCTCCTTGTAGTAGTAGGTGCTGCTCACGAAATTGCCGGTCTTCACATCGAACCAGAAGGCGCCGTCCGCCATATGTCCCGAGGGCAGAATCGCCGCCCGGTCCTTCAGCGAAACGCCGATCACCCGCGGCTTTCCTCCCCCGGCCATCTTCAACTCATCGCCCAGATCGTGCTCACCAGCAGCCGGTTGGGCGAAGACCCCGCCCCGCGCGCCGCCCAGCAATTGCGTCTTGGCGTCGCTCACGCTGGTGACGTGCACTTGCTTCGTCGCGGTCATACCAGTCGTTGCCCACGATCCCGCTGATCGAAGGCGTGGCGCCCGTCAGGACCGTGCTGTGGCCCACGGCCGTGATCGCCGGGACGTGGAGTACCGTGGCGTTCGTGAACACCGCGCCCTTACGTCAGCAGACGCTGCCAGACCGCCCTTGTATTCGCTCCGGAACCGGGTCAGGTAGTCGTAGCGGAACTGGTCGATCACGATGGCCAGCATCAACTTCGGTTTTCTCGGCGCCGCGACCAGCCAGACAGCCGCAGCCATCACGCACAACAGAATTTTTCTCATGGGAATACGATTTTTCAGGTTATCATGCAATCCACTCGACACTTCGACAACTGCTCATGTGTAATCCACGTGTACAGTACCGATGACGCCGTGATTGTCCAACGTGCTGTACAGTCCTCTTAGTACTGTACCCGTAAACTATTGATTCTCCTACGCTCACGTTCGGGCACGAAATGCACTTATGGGGCGACGAGGAGACCGGCGGAGGATACCATCCATGGAATTAATCAGAACAAGACAACGATCGACGAAGCAAATTCCGCTTCGCGATTCGAGCGGGACGTACGCTACAAATGGCGGAGGATGGGGTAGTGGTGGCGCACCGGCTCGGGCCAGACCATCAATATGGGTAGCGGCGGCGTGGCCTTCAACACCGAGCGGCCACTCATGCCAGGCGCGTTTGTCGAGCTGTCCATCAGTTGGCCCGTGCTGCTGGACGAAACCTGCCCGATGCGGCTCATCGTCTTTGGCCGCATCCTGCGATGCACCGGGCGCAAGGCCGTCTGCAGCATCGAAAAATACGAGTTCCGCACCCAGGCGCGCACCTTCAGCAGACCACCACCGATCCGCACCGACACCATGCTGCAGCGCTGGGCCGACGGGATCCGCAAGGAAAACCTGAAGCAAGCCAGCCTGGCGCGCGCGCTTGCGAAAGTGTGCGCGCACTCGACCTGCTACTTGTCTGTCTGGGACTGGTCGGGTGTAGAAGAAGCGCTGGCTTGCTCTCGGCCTTGCTTTCGGACTTGCTCTCCGATCTTGGCCTTCCGCTTTTGTTTCTGCCTTGCTTTCGCTTTTCGATTCGCTCGGGGAATCGGATTTCGTCTCCGTTTTCCCCGGCGTTCGTGGCGGGCGATCTTCCCGTTGCGGCCGTAATCCGTGACGTACCAGCCGGTTCCCTTGAATTGCAGATGCCGGGAAGCGAAATCAGCCGTTCCAGCTCTCCACCGCAGCCTTCGTGAACGGTCAGAACCTCGTCCGCGAATTTCTGCCTGACCTCGAAAACTTCACCACACTTGTGACATCGGTAATCGTAAAGTGGCATAGTCTCTTCTTAGCTGAACCCTCTGACTCTACGTTTCATTGTAACAGATAGCCCCAAAATCAGCTCCGTCAACGTTAAGTATTGTCAAGGCCTTGCCCGGAGCAGCTAACTTTTGCCCCGGTGCGCGCCGTCTTATGGGTGTGAGACGAAAAGCAACCATCATCGGAATCCTGGCGGTCCTGCTCACGGCGGCCACCGCCGGCGAATCGCCGGTTTACGGCCGGGTCGTCTCCTCGGTACGCAGCTTCCAGCGGAATTTCGGGGATCTGAAGAAGGCCGATTCGATGAACCCGATCGAGCGTTTCGTCTTCAGCCTGGTGCTGTCCCACTCCAAGACCCCCGGAACCGCAGCGCTATCACATACCCGCCGCACCGGCCGTACCTAGATCGGCCCAACAGATCTGCCCCCCCAAAACAAAAACGCTCCCGGAGCCTCGTGGCCGCTGGGAGCGTCTTATCGTAGCAACTTCCTGTGATCCGGCCTGCCTACTTCTTCTTCCTGGGTACCGCCTTTTGCGCGGGGGCCGCGCCGCACGGAGTGGTCTTCAGATTCTCGACCTTGGCCTTCTCCGCTTCCATGGTCAGCATGAACGGATCCTTGGTGAATGCCTTCGGCACGCCGGTCCACTGGATCGTCGCCCCGGTCTCCGGCTTGCCGCGTCAGCGGCGCATCCAGTTTCAGGGTGATCTCCGCCACCGGGGTGCCCTGCTGATCGGGCAGCGGAACCGCCACCAGCAGTTCCTTGGACTCTGCAGGCCGGCTTGCCTTCGAGCAGCGTGCCCTTCAACGGCGGTACCGCCGAATCCTTCAGTTCGTTTTCGAAGTACGTCATGCCGTTGTGATCCGCCAGGGCGCCCTTGATCCGCATCCACAGCGCCAGTTGCGGATTGCTCTGCTCGAATTCCGCCTGCTTCCTCCGCGCAATCGCCGTGGCGGTTTCGATCTTCAGATCGGCCGGTGGCAGCGGCGAAGCCTTCGCCATGCGTCTTCAACTGATCCAGCCCTTCCAGGCTGCCGTGGAACGAGCTGTACGCGCTCTCCAGATAGTTGTTCAGCGCTTTGGGATCCATCGTGCCGCCCAGCGTCGGGTCCAGCGCCGCGGCGCGCGCGAATTCGTACAGCGCCTGCGGCACCTTCTCCGGACCGGACGTCTGCTGGCAGCGTAATGCCCTGCCCAACTGATAGGCGATCAGCGCGCTCTCCGGGTACTGCTCCATCGCCTTCTTATAGGCGCTTTCGGCCGTCACGCATTCCTTCGCGTCTTTGCTCGGCCGTGTAGCGGTTCATGGCGTCCGCGCCCGGGCTTGGTCGCCATGTACATCAACGTGTCCTTCGCCACCTTTTCCATCGTCGTGCGGCCCTCGTTCCACTGCGGCGTCCGTGGCGCCCGCCGGCTTATTGGCGGCGGTGAAAAAGGTCGGCACGAAATCCTGCAGCTCGCTTCGCCGCCTTCTCGCCGGCGGCCAGTCTGATCCGGCGGTCGGCGTTCGGCAGCTTCGAAGGCTTCACCGACATCAGGTACAGAACCGTCAAAATCTGCTGCGGGCCGGCTCTTGGGATCGGTATAAACCTTCTTCAGATCGCGTGCCATCAGCTGCGACCCGATTTCCAGAACTTTGGCGGGCTGGTTGGTTCCGTTGTAAGCCGTGACGTAGTAGTACAGCCGGTCGTCCTTCCAATCCGAATCCGGATACTTCTGCGCCCAGGTGTCCAGATCCTTCAGCAGCGCCGCCGGATTGGGTTGCAGTCTTTCAGGGTCTGATTGTAGATGTCGTACTCGCCTTGATCTTTGACCTTTTTTCTTCGGGCGCGGCCTGCGCCTGGGCAAGCTGAGCAGTTCCCGTGAGAATCACGGCACCCATTACGGCGACGGCCGCGATTCTGTGGTAGGTCCGATAAGAAATATGCAACGTATGCCTCCTGCCGAATTTCGCTATTTTTGAAAGTTAATCGCACGGGCTGCCGATGGATTTCTGCAAACTGGGCGTGACCACGGAGCCACCCGCTACTGGTGGACACTTGCGGAGTATAGCCGAACCATTTTCATGGTGCAACCTCTTGGACTCCGATTTGCCCGCCCAGTTCCGAATCCAAAATCATAACAGATGAGCTTCATGGCATGCTCGCCCGTCGCCACTTTACAGCTTATTGCCCGAGTGTCTTCAATACGCTCCCGGAACAGTAAGGTTTGCGTCACGTTTCCGGGAAATCGCGCTCCGCGGAACGGTATGCTAGAAAGTCCGATCCGCACTCATGCACTATTTCGATCTCGCAATCATTCTGCTCTACCTGGTGGCGATCACTGTCTTCGGCGCGCGCTTCCGCAGCGGCCAGAAGAATCTGACGCGACTACTTCCTCGGCGGCCGCACCGCGCCCTGGTGGGCCATCAGTCTCTCCATCGTTTCGGCCGAAACCAGCACCCTCACCATCGTCGGCACGCCCGCGCTCGCCTTCGGCGGCAACCTCGGCTTCCTGCAAATCGTCCTCGGCTACCTGCTCGCCCGCATCGTCATCTCCGTGGTCTTTCTGCCCCAATATTTCCGCGGCGAAATGTTCACCGCCTACGAACTGATGCGCCGCCGCTTCGGCGAACACGTCCGCAAACTCACCGCCTCCATATTCCTGGTGACGCGCGCCCTCGCCGAAGGCGTACGCGTCTTCGCCATCTCGCTGGTCATCTCCATCGTCCTCGGCACCGGCGAAATCGCCTCCATCGTCCTCATCGTTCTGCTCACGCTCTTTTACACCTTTGAAGGCGGCATGACGGCCGTGATCTGGACCGACGTCGTGCAGATGACCCTCTACGTGGCCGGCGCCATCGCCAGCTTCGTCATCATCCTCGGCAAGATTCCCGGCGGCTGGGAGCACGTCGCCCTGGTGGCCGGCGCCGCCCACAAGTTCACCATCTTCGATTTCCGCTTCGCGCCCAATATGGAGTTCTTCTCCCGCACCTACAGCTTCTGGGCCGGCATCGCCGGCGGCTGCTTCCTCACCACCGCCACCCACGGCACCGATCAGCTCATGGTGCAGCGCCTGCTCAGCGCCCGCGACGAGCGCCAGAGCCGCACCGCCCTGCTCGCCAGTTGGGTCGTCATCTTCGTGCAGTTCACGCTCTTCCTGCTGATCGGCGTCCTGCTCTACGTCCACTACACCGACCTGCACCTCACCGCGCCCGCCCAGAGAGACCGCCTCTACCCCGAGTTCGTCTGGAACAACCTGCCGCCCGGCCTCGCCGGCCTGATCATCGCCGCGATTCTGGCCGCCGCCATGGCCAACCTCAGCGCCGCGCTCAATTCGCTCGCCTCCACCACCGTCGTGGATTTCTACCGCGCGCGCGCCAAACGGTCAGCGACACCGCGGCCCTCCAGCATCGCCCGCTTGGCCACCGTTGCCTGGGGCTGCGTGCTGCTCGCCATCGCCATCGCCGCGCGCCATTCGAAATCCGTGCTCGAGGCCGGACTCACCATCGGCTCCATTCCCATGGGCGCCCTGCTCGGCGTCTTCCTGCTCGGCGTGCTCACCCGCAAACCCCGCGAAGGCGCCGCCATCGCCGGCGTCGCTGCCGGACTCGCCATCGTGGTCGGCATCCACTTCTACACCCCCATCGCCTGGACCTGGTACGTCCTCATCGGCACCGTCACCACCTTCGCCGTCGGACTGCTCGCCTCGCTCTTTCAGGGCGCCGCCCCCGCTCCGCTCGAACCCGCCGGCGTCCGCCAACCCATCGGCGGCCTGCCGCACCTGCCGTCCCAACAATGCCAATCCCGAGGAATAATCCGCTCATGGAAACCAGCCCCCGCACCGAATTGAAACGCGCCCTCGGAGCCTGGGCCGCCGCCTCCATCGTAGTCGGTACCGTCATCGGCAGCGGCATCTTTCTGGTGCCGCAAGACCATGATCCAGAAGGTCGGCACGGTGGAAGCCGTCTTCGCCGTCTGGGTGGTCGGCGGCCTGCTCTCCACTGGCCGGAGCCCTCAGCTATGCCGAACTCGCCGCCGCCCTCCCCGAGGCCGGCGGCGAATACGCCTTCCTGCGCGAAGCCTACGGCCCGCTCTGGGGCTTTCTCTATAGCTGGACCCAGATGTGGGTCGCAAAAAGCGGCTCCATCGCCACTCTCGCCACCGGCTTCTTCCTGTACCTCACCACTTTTTTCGAGCCCTTGAAGGGCGTCATTTATACCGTGCCCCTGCCCATCGGGCCTGGCGGCGGCCCGCTCGAAATCCAATATGGACAACTATTCGCCATTGCTCTGATTCTCTCCCTCGGCTGGCTGAATTATTTCGGCGTCAAGGTGGGCGGCAACGTTCAGGTGGCCGTCACCTTCCTGAAGGTGGCGCTGATTGCCGCCATCATTCTTGCTGGTTTGCTGTTAGGCCATGCCGCACGCACCGGAAGCCGCCTCTGTCGCGCCGCTCACCTTCTCCGGCTTCATCGCCGCCCTGGTGGCCGCGCTTTGGGCCTACGACGGGTGGAACAACGTCAGCATGGTGTCGTCGGAAATCAAGAATCCGCAGAAAAACCTGCCGCGTGCGTTAATCGGCGGGACTCTCGTGCGTAATCGGCATTTATATGCTGGCAAATGCCGCATACTTTCACGTAATGGCTCCCTCGGAAGTCGCCGGCAGCACGCGCGTCGCCGCCGAAATGATGCGCAGGATCTTCCAGGCGCCCGGCGCCGCCGCCGTTTCCATCGCCGCCATGATCAGCATTTTCGCCGCTTTAAACGGTTCCATTCTCTCCGGCGCCCGCGTTCCCTACGCCGCCGCCCGCGACGGCTACTTTTTCCACGCCATCGGCCGCGTTCACCCGCAGCACCACACGCCCGGTGTGTCGATTATCGTACTTACTCTATGGGCGTGCCTTTTGGTACTTTCCGGAAAATATGATGATTTATTTAACCTGGTTATTTTTGCTAGCTGGATCTTGTACGGCATGACCGCGGCCGCTGTGCTGGTACTCCGTAGGAAACAGCCCGGACCTGGTTCGTCCCTACCGCACCCTCGGCTATCCCATCGTCCCTCTGCTATTTGTAGCAGGAGCTATAATCCTCTTGTTTTCAACGGCATTCGAGCGTCCCAGGGAGTCCGCAATCGGTCTTGGACTGATGGCTCTCGGGCTTCCTTTCTACTTCCATTGGAAGAAAAACAGAGCCTGAAAGCGGCCTTTCGGCACCGGTACTTGCTAGCCTACCCGGTACGTTTAATCGTCCTGAATAGTAACCAAAAAAGCTTGAATTTATACCTTGTAAATCCAATGAATTGGAGAGAAAATCGGAGTGTATACTGGAGTCAGAAACGCGATTCCTTTGTAGTTTCGACGTTGGCTGCGGCCAGGGTCGGCCGGGAGGGTAATTGTGATGGATGTCAGTAAAATTCTCGCCGAATTGAAGGCGGAACGGGCACAAATCGAAGAGGCAATTCTGAGTCTCGAACGCTTGGCGCGCGGTCGCGGCCGTGGACCAGGCCGTCCACCGAATTGGATGGCAGAGGCGGAAAACCACACCCCAAAACGGCGGGGCCGTCCGCCAGGAAGTAAGAATAAGACCCACCAGCCGGCTGCGCAGGCCAGCGCCGCATCGGCTGCTACATAGACCAAAACCCCGACGTAAATCAAAGGGCCGGTCATCCCCGTTGGATGACCGGCCCTTTATGTTTACCCAATCCCTGCTTTACCTAGAACTGCTGCGCCGCTTCACCCAGTTTCATCCGGATTTTCTCGTTATGCCCGTTCCGGTATGACGGTCAACTCCAACATATCGCCGCCGTGCTTCTTGTCCATCAGACGCTTCAGCGATTCCTTATCCTGAATCGCCTGGCCGTCTCCCGCCGTAATCAGATCGCCGCCGATTCCCAGACGGAAATTGCTCACGATCACCACCCGGGTTGCGCCTCGCAGCCACCCGCCTCCGCCGGCGAACCGCGTTCCACTTCCTGAACCAGCAGCCCGCCCGAAGCAGGCAACTGCAGCATCTCCGCCAGATCGCCGGAAACCGGAACCGTGGACACCCCAGCCAGGGCCGCGAGATCTTGCCGCGCGATCTGGTATTCCTCCAACATCGCCTTGGCGCGCGCAATCGGCATCGCAAAGCCGATTCCGATACTGCCCTGCGCCCCATAAATCGCCGTGTTGATGCCGATTACATTGCCGTGCGAATCCAGCAGCGGGCCCGCCGCTGTTGCCTGGATTGATCGCCGCATCGGTCTGGATCATGCCTTCCAGCTTGCGCTCCTCGGTATCGATCGTGCGGTCAAGCGAGCTCACAATCCCCGTCGTCAGCGTGCCTTCGAACTGGAACGGGTTGCCGATCGCGAGCACTTTCTGCCCCACTACCAGATGATCGCTGTCGCCCAGCCGCATGGTGGGAAGCTTGCGCCCCACGTCGATCTTGATCAAGCGCCAGATCGTTGCGCGGATCGAAACCGAGCACCCGCGCCTTGTACACTTTCTTATCGGAAAGCGTCACCGTCAGTTGCGAGCTCGCCGCCCGCCACGTGATTATTGGTGAGAATTTCGCCTTCCGGACTGATCACGAATCCCGTGCCCGTGCCTTTTTCCGGGATATACCCCGAAAAAGCTGCGGGTATACACGGTGGACGTGATAAATACCGTGGCATCGCGTGCCGATTTGTAGATATCGATATTATTCTGTTCATCGGTGGAAAAGCCGGCCGATTCCGCGCCGTGGTCGGCTCGCTCCACAGGCGCCCAGCGTTACGCACCGGCCGCAGCACCTGGCCCACATCCCATCGTGTTCCACCGGTGATATAAACAAATCCGGCGGCCAGCACGGCAGCCCAGAAAAAGGTTCGCAACACTCTCATGACTCGAATTCTCCGTAATGCGTCGTAGACGGCCCGGGTCTGCCGCAGGGTGTCTTCCTTTTCCCCGGATGTATCTATGACGAAATCCGCATACTTTCGTTTCTCGGCGAGCGGCATCTGCCGGCTGATACGCGCGCGTATATCGCTTCTCCAGCGCACCATCGCGCCGCAGCGCGCGTTCCACCTGCTGTTCTTCGGTGCAGGTCACTAAGATCAGTTTATCGAACCGCGAGTAGCTGCCGGTTTCGATCAGGATGGCGGCCTCCACCACCGCGATCCCGTCGGGGTGGGCTGCGCCGCAAACTCGGCGATCGGATTCATCTTCCCGCGCGGATCACCGCCGGATGCACCAGCGCATTCAATCGCGCCAGTCGTTCCGGGTCGCCGAAGACCCGAGCCGCCAGCGCGCGCCGGTCGATCGTCGCCGTCGCTCGTCAGAATCTCGCTGCCGAATTCCTGTACCACGGCTTCGTAAGCCTCTCCCCCAGGCGCCAGCACCGCGTGCCCGAGTTCATCCGCCTGCATCGATCAGGCATCCATAGCTGGCCAGCGCCTCGCCGACAAACGACTTTCCGCAGCGCGATACCGCCCGTCAACCCAACCTTCAGCATACGCCCAGGCGGCGCTCCGCCGAAGCCACGGTATTGCCATCAGCATCGCAATGGTGAGCGGCCCGACCCCGCCCGGCACCGGCGTGTACGCCCCGGCGCGTTCCACCACGTCGATCGGGTCCACGTCGCCCACCAGCACACTGCCCTTCTGATCGAAGGACGCAAGTTTTCCGCCGAGTTCCGGAAAATCCGCGCCGCCTGGTCGCGGTCCTTCAGATGATTGGTGCCCACATCGATAACCGTCGCGCCCTCGCGGATGAAGTCGCCGGGTGATCATGGCCGCCCGCCCGATGGCCGCCACCAGGATGTCGGCCTCCCGGCAGACCGCCGGCAGATCCGGCGTCTTCGAATGGCAGATCGTCACCGTCGCGTGCTCGTGCAGCAGCAGCATCGCCGCCGGCTTGCCGACGATGTCGCTGCGTCCCACGACCACCGCGCGCTGCCCCGCGATCGCGATGCCCGCCGCGCTTCAGCAGTTCGATGATGCCCGCCGGGGTGCAGGCTCGCGGCGCCGGCAGCCCGGCCACCAGCGCGCCGACATTGCACGGATGGAAGCCGTCCACGTCCTTGGCCGGCGCTACCGCCATCAGAATTCGCTTGGCGTCCACCTGCGGCGGCAGCGGCAATTGCACCAGAATGCCGTCGATCTCCGGGCGCGCATTCAGCCCCTCGACAATCGCCAGCAGTTCTGCGGTGGAAATGGAATCCGGCGGCGTGATCGATTCGGAATAAATCCCCAGATCGTGGCAGGTCTTGATCTTGTTGCGGACGTAGATTTCGCGAGGCCGGATCCTGGCCCACCAGCACTACGGCCAACCCGGGGGGACGGCCCTTGGCGGCCAGCGCCTCGACGCGCGGCTTCAGTTCGCTCTTGATTTCATCGCGAACGCGATTTCCGTCGAGGATTCGCGGCATTCTTCTCAATCATAACGTGGGAGGTTGACCGGTCCGTGGCGTGTAACGGTGGACGGCCGCGGCGAACTGCTCGCGCAAACTCTCCGCGGCCGCCCGCGCCTCCTCGCCTTCCATCTGCGCGTGCAACTCGCGTCGCCACCTCGAGGAACTTGCGGTAGCGCGGCTCCCAGATCTTCAGGAACGGGCGCGGATCCAGCCGGCCCTGCCACCGCCCCCGCTGGTAAAGCCGCTCTTCGAACGCCTGGCTGACCAGGTTCTTCTCCAGCCGCTCCCGGCAGGCGTCCTTCAAAATGCCGGTCAACCAGTGCAGTTCCTGCCGGTCGAGGCGGTCCAGAGGATTCTTGGGGTCGGACATGGGGCTCTAGAAATATAACAGGTGGCCGCCCCGTAGGCCAGAGTGAAACCACGGTGAAGCCGGCGTGAGATCAGAACCGCGTGAAGCGGGAGCGTTCGATCGGGCGAACCCCCGGCGCCAGGTCGTCCATCGGCACCGGCTCGCCCAATTGGCTGACGAGCGGTACGACCCCTGCCCACGTGGGCAGCGCGACATCGCCCTCGTCTTCCACCGGAGGTCCTTTGCGTACCTTCGCTGAAACTTCCTCCAGCGGCAGCGCCAGCACCATCGTCGCCTTCAACTCCTGCTCGGAAGGCTGGCGGACTTCCTCCCAACGCTCGGGCAGAATGTGATTCGTGAAGCAGCGCATGGCCGTCATCTTCTCCGCCGCGTCTTCCACCACCCGGGCACGGCCCAGCATCACCACACTGCGATAGTTCATGGAGTGGTGAAAGGCCGAGCGCGACAGCACGAAGCCGTCCACCAGCGTCACCGTCACGCAGACATCCAGCCCCTCGCCGATCGACCGCAACATACGGCTCGCCGCCGAACCGTGCAGGAAGATCTGGTCGCCCGAGCGTGCGTACCCGGTCGGGAATGACGTAAGGCTGGCCGTCGACGGCGAACCCGACGTGGCAAACGAAACCCTCGTCCAGGATGGCGTAGACTTCCGCCTTATCGTAAACGCCCCGCTTCGCAATGCGGCGCACCGTCGTGCGCCCGGTGGGTGTGAAAGCGTCCATGGTACTTCTACTTTAGCTAAATCGATCGCGAGCCCATCGCCACAATGTCGTCCACCTGCATGGCTTCTTTGACCACGAAAGGCTCGCCGTACTTCACGCCGATCAGGTTGCCGTAGAAACGCGCGACCGCGCCCAGGCGTTCGCGAATCTCCTGCTGGTTGGGAAACAGGCCGCCGCCCTCGATGGTCTCGCCGTATTGCGACGTATAGCTCAACAGCGCCGTCATCCTTCGCTCGAACTGTGCGCTGATATCTACAATAAACGATGGCTTTACGTCCGCATACACGCTGGCATAAAGGATCTTGAACGGCCGGTGCGGCTCGGAGTACTCGTCGAGCTTGCGCAGTCCGGCCAGGAAGCAGGCCTCGAAGCCGATTTCGCTCGCCCGATAGTGGTCGGGATGGCGCGCCTCCCAATACGGCAGGATCACCACGCGCGGTTTGAGTTCGCGGATCTTGACCGCCAGCGTCATGCGCGCAGTGATCGTATTTTCCAGGCGCGCATCCGGAAAATGCAGATTGTCCCGCCACTTCAGCAGCATGTGCTTTCCGGCGACCTCCGATTCCGCCACCCGCTGCTCCGGGCGTCCCCGCGTGCCCATATCGCCGGCGGTCAGATCGAGAACCCCGGTGCGATATCCCATCTCGGCCATCTTGATCAGCGTGCCGCCACAGGTCTGCTCCACATCATCGGGGTGTGCGGCAATCGCTAATACATCCAAATTCATATACTTGCCGCCAGTTTCTTCAAGAATTCATTCATATCGACTTGGTACTTAAACGCCTTCCGCCCGTTGATCGTGATCACGGGCATTTCGTCGTTGTAAGGCGCACCAGTTCGGCGTCCCAATCGATATCGATTTCGGCATAATCGAAATCGGCGCGCCGTCGAGCCGCCGCGATCACCTCTTTGGCATCATCGCAAAGGCAGCAGCCCACGCGCGTATAAAGCGTCACCTGAGGTTTCATACCTAGCCCATTCTTAACATTCAACGCAGAGACGCAGAGAACGCAGAGATAAGCGCAGAGAAACCTAGATCTTCCGGTCTTTTGTCTTCTCTGCGCTTATCTCTGCGTTCTCTGCGTCTCCGCGTTGAGCTCTAAGCCTCGCCCGCCCTAACCTACCAGTACAAATCCTGCCGCCGCGTATATCGCTGTCGAGGCGCCAATCAGATAAATCAGACCGATCCCCGCCAGGAAGCCGCCCACATGCGCAAGAAACGCAACCCCTCCGCCCTGCGATGCGCGAGAAAAGCCGATCGAGCCGACGCCGTTAAAGAACTGGATGAAGAACCACCAGATCAGCATCAGCCACGCAGGCACTTCCACGGTGGTAAAGAAGAAGATAATCGTCACCAGCGAAACGATCCGCGAGTGCGGAAACTTCACCATATACGCGCCCATCACACCGGCGATCGCGCCGCTCGCGCCCACCATCGGAATGCGCGAGTCCGGATTGGCCAGATACTGCGTCATCCCGGCCGCCGCCCCGCACAGCAGGTAAAACAGCAGGTACTTGCCGTGACCCAGAATGTCTTCGATATTGTCACCGAAGATCCACAGGAACCACATGTTGCCCAGCACGTGCATCCAGCCGCCATGCAGGAACATGGAGGTCAGCAGAGTCAGAAACGTGAAATGATCCGGCACCAGCCCGTATACGGCAATAAACTCGTTTCGCGTATAGGGATCGAGCGAGACCTGGAAGAGGAACACCAGGACATTGACCACGATCAGCAGTCACCGTGACAACAGGCTTCGAGTAGCTCGGTTGTGTGTCGCGTAAGGGGAACATTGAGTGGTCAGAGAGAGCCGCGGGTGGCGCGGACCACGTAGTCGGGGTGGGAACGGCGTTCGGCTCGTCCCATCAGGGAAGCCACGTCGTCCAGGCCGCTGATGCCTCCGCGGGCGCCCAGCGCGGTGCAGTTAAGGGCCGCCATCGCATTAGAGAAGTCGAGAGCCTGGCGCATCGGCATGGCCTGCAAAACAGCATAGCAGAAGGCCCCGTGAAAGACGTCCCCGGCGCCGGTGGTATCGATACAATTGACCACAAAGGCGGGCGCGTAGCAATACTTCCCATCTACGCGGCGCAAGCGCACCGTGGGCCCCCAGCGTCATCGCCGCCACTCGCATGCCGTACTGTTTCTGGATCGTCTCCAGAGCCTTGAAAGGGTCCGTCTCTCCGGTCCACGCGGTGGGGAATTCGCTGGACGCGACCAGGTAATCCACATTCGGAAGCACACGGTCGAAACCCTGATAAATCGTGTCCACATCCACCGTCACCGGAATGCCGTGCCGGCGCGCGATCTCCGCGGCTCGAGCGACCGCCGGCGTATCGTGCCCATCGATGTGCAGCATGCGCGCATGCGAGATCATCTCCTCGGTGATCTCCTCGGGGTGCACCTTCAGGCAATCGTCGCGCCGCCACAGCACCGTACGCTCGCCGGTAGAGCGGTCGATGATGATGTAGGCGGACTGATTGGGACAGCCCTTGCGCACCAGCACATGATCCAGGTTGATGCCGGTGCCCTGCAGGCTCTCCACCTGTATGCGGCCGCGCAGGTCGTCGCCCACCGCGCCGATATACTTGGTGCGCAGTCCCAGGCGCGAGCAGGCCACCAGCGCGCTGGCCACCTGGCCGCCCGGGCTCAGGTGCTCTTCTTCGAACGGCACTTTGCCCGCGTAGGCCGGGAAGTGCGGCACGATTAGCAGGGTGTCGGTGGCATTCAGCCCCACTCCAACAACATCGAATTCAGGCATGGAAAAACTATTGTAAGCGGTGAGGGCGGAAGCGCGCGAGTTTCGGGGTGCACCGCAGCGCCGCGGGCGACCGAACGCCTTTGAATCATAAGATTAATACCTGCTACTCTTGTTTGCGCCGAGCGTTGCCCAGGCCCAAATGCGCAATCCGTTCCGATCTACCTATCCGGCACTCCTTCTCCTCCTCCTCTTGACGTGCTCGCCGGTGTTGCCGGCAGCGACACTCACGCTCGCCGTTTCGCCCGGCGCCGCGGTGTTTGGCGCTCAGGTAACACTGACCGCGACGGTCGCGCCTCCGACCTCGACGGGCACGGTGACATTTTATGACGGCACTACCGTCCTGGGAACGAGCACCATCTCGTCCGGAACAGCGTCCCTGTCCACGATCATGCTACCGGCAGGCACGCGCGCGCTCCGTGCACGCTACGCCGGTGATGGGGCGACCTCCAACGTGATCCCGTATGTGGTGACGGCGAATCCCTCGGTCAGCTTTTCCAGCGCACTGGCGACCAATGCCTGCTGTGGGGCCATCGCCACGGCCGACTTCAACGGTGACGGCAAGGCGGACCTGGCGATGCTGGTGGGGCAGGCAATCCAGATCCTGCCGGGAAATGGCGACGGGACCTTTCAGGCAGCGATCAGCCATTCCCTGGGTGCCTACCCCTCTGCCCTCGCGGTGGGAGATTTTAATGGCGACGGCAAGCCCGATCTCGCGGTAGCGTTCGCGGATGCCAACAGCCTGCGCATCCTGCCGGGCGCAGGAGACGGTACTTTTGCTGACGGCGCGACGTACGCGACGGGCACCTTTCCATATGGGATCGTCGTGGCGGACTTCAACGGAGACGGAAACGCCGATCTCGCAGTGGCCAACTCCAACGGGCACAGTGTGAGTATTCTGGCAGGCAACGGCGACGGCACGTTCCAGGCTCGGGTGGACTACACCATTTCGAATTTTGCGTACTCGCTCGCTGCCGGCGACTTCAATCGCGACGGTAAGGTAGACCTGGTGGTCGGAAGCGCCTTCGGGTGCGCGTTTACACTACTCGGCAATGGGGACGGCAGCTTCCAGGCGCCAGTTCTGCACGTGACGGGAAGCCAGGGCTCGGCGGTAGCGGTGGGAGATTTCAACGCCGACGGCAATCCGGATCTCGCCATCGTGAACACGGTGGATAACACCGTGAGTATCTTGATAGGACACGGCGACGGTACGTTTCTGACGCAAGTCGTTTACCCCGTCGGCAGCAATTCGCAGGCGATCGTTTTGAGCGATTTCGACGGTGACGGCAAGATCGATCTGGCGATCGCGGGCGATACGGGCTTCAGTATTCTGGCGGGCAACGGGAATGGGACCTTTCAAGCGGCGAGGACTTACCCGGTCAGCCCGCGAGGTAGTGCGTTCGCCGCGGTCGGTGACTTCAACGGGGACGGCAAGGCAGACCTGGCGCTCAGCATGGCGTATGTCCACGTCCTCATCGGAACCTCTTCTTCGCTCACCGTGTTCCCCGCGCATACCGGGGAGTTATACCAGGGGCAGAACGGGACGTACACCATTACCGTGACGAACGGCCAATCGGGCCCGACCAGCGGCGCGGTGACCGTGACCGACACTCTGCCCGCTCCGTTGACATTGGTCTCGATGACCGGTGCCGGGTGGTTTTGTAACGGAAACACGTGCACGCGGAACGACGTGCTGGCGGCCGGCGCGAGTTATCCTGCGATTACGGTAGTGGCGAGTATCCCGTGGAGTGAAGCGCTGGTGTATAACCATGTGACCGTATCGGGCGGCGGGTCGCCGCCTGCCGGCGCCGATGATCCGGGGTGGATTATGGGGTCCGCGCCTGCTGTCCCTACGCTGGCATCGCCGGTCAATGGCGCGACCGGAGTTTCGCTCCTGCCGACGATGACGTGGAACCCCGCGGGCGGAGCGGTTTCGTACCAGGTGGTGGTACAGTGCACCAGTTCCGGATTCTCCGGCGTGGTCCCTGCCTCACAGACCACTTTCGTCGACACGGTGCAGTCGCTGGTGGAGGGAGCGGCGTGCCAGTGGTCGGTCACGGCGATCAATCCCTACGGTACAACACAGTCCGCGACGTGGAGTTTTACGGTGATGGGACCGTCGCTCACGGCATTGCCCGCGACAGCCGTGCTTGGCACGCCGGTCACCTTCACGTTCCAGATATTTCCACCCAGCGTCACCGGGCGGGTCGCGTTCTACGACGGCGTGAATTTGTTGGGAACGAAGACCATCAGCGGGGGCACGGCATCGCTGACGACCATTCAGTTGCCCGCCGGCAATCGGAAGATCACGGCCTATCTCCTGGGCGATATCCCGAGCCACAACATCGCTTCGAACGTCGTTACCGTACCGGTGAACCCGCGAGCCGTAAGTACACTCGGCTCCCGCGGGCAGATCCCCGTGTGGAACGGGCCGCGCGGATTGACCACCGGCGATTTCAATCGCGACGGCAAAATGGACCTTGCGGTTGCCGGCGCCGCCAATCAGGCGGCTGCGGGCGCCGTCAGCATCCTGCTGGGAAATGGAGACGGTTCGTTCCAACCCGCAGTGAACTACTTCGTGGGGTCGGGTACGTATGACGTCGCGGTAGGGGACTTGAACAATGACGGCAAACCGGACTTGGTCGTCACCCTGTTCGCCCCCGGTCTGAACGCGATCGTCGTGTTGCTCGGTAACGGAGACGGAACCTTTCAATCGCCGGTCTCCTATCCGGCGGGCGCGGGCCGATTTCCGTAAGGGTCGCGGATTTGAACCAGGACGGGAATGCCGATGTCGTGGTCGCCGATGTGGCGAGCGGAGTGAGCATACTGCTGGGCAATGGGAATGGCACACTTCAGGCGGCGGTGCCCTACGTCACCGGATTCGCAACCGAGTGCGCCGCGGTCGGAGATTTTAACGGCGATGGAAAGCCGGACATCGCCGCCGCGAACGCGTCCAGCGATACCATCAGCGTGCTGATCGGCAGGGGAGACGGGACGTTCCTGCCGGCCGTGAATTACACTGTGCCTGGTTCTCCCTACTTTGTGGCTGCCGGCGACCTGAACGGAGACGGTGTGCTCGATCTTGCGGTGACCATCTTCGGCGGCCAGGTCCTTCTGCTGATGGGCAACGGCGACGGGACATTCCAGGCTCCCACCAGCCGCCAGGCGGGTTCGTATCCGATGCGTTATCGATCGCGGATTTGGATGGCGACGGAAAGCTGGACATAGCCGTGGCGAACCAGGACGGCACCGTGGTGGTGCTGAGAGGTCTTGGAAGCGGCGCGTTTTCCAATGGGCAGACCATCGCATCGGGCGCTTATCCCTGGTCGCTGGCGGCGGCGGATTTCAACGGCGATGGCGCGACGGATCTGGCGGTAACGAACGGCGCAGACAACAACGTCAGCATCTTGCTGGGGGTTGCCGCAATTTCCGCAACCGCCGGGACGTCACAAGCGGTGATGGTCGGCACCGCCTTCCCCGCCCCGCTGGACGCCAGGTTGACGGATGCGATCGGTAGCCCGATGAGCGGAATCTCCGTCAATTTCTCCGCTCCGGGTAGCGGCCCGAGTGCAGTGCTATCGGCCGGCACCGGTCACCACCAATAACCTCGGGATCGCATCCGTAACGGCGACCGCCAACACTACGGCCGGAAGTTATTCCGTCACCGCGACAGTGGGAAACATCGCAGCCCTGTTCCCGTTGACCAACAAGTCGGCGGCAGTTACTGGTCTCGCCCGCAGCACAATCGGCACTGGTCGGGATGCCGTTCCCGCAGGCGCTGACCGTCACGTTGCGTGACGGTGCCGGAAGTGCCTTGAGCGGCATGACGGTGAACTTCGTCGCGCCCGCAAGCGGAGCGAGCGCCTACCTTTCGGCGGGAACGGCGACCACTGACGCTTCCGGTGTGGCTCGCATCACGGCCACCGCAAACTCGATCGCGGGCACGTATACCGTGTTGGTGACGGTTCCGTTGTTTGGCCTTTCAGGATCTTTCCAGTTGGCCAACCAGGTGGCAACAACCCTGACTCTCTCGGCTCCGGGACGGCAGCGTTCGGCGCGCCGGTCAATTTGACCCTGGCGATCACTCCCACCAGCGCTACGGGAAAAGTATCCTTCTATGACGGCGTAACATTGTTGGGCACAGCAACCCTTGCCTCCGGAACGGCTTCGTTCTCGACCATCGGTTTGCCGGCGGGGCTCCAAAAATTGACGGCGTTCTATCCCGGCGATGGTGTGAGGCTTCCCGCCACGTCGAACCCGGTAACCACGGCGGTGAGTGCCGGAGCCACTTCGGGCTGGTCTAACGGGCCGGCAGTTCCCGCCAGCGCCTACACCAACGATATGGCGGTCGCGGACCTGAATCGCGACGGCAAGGCCGATCTGGTTTTTGCCAACGCGAACGGCAGCATGGTAGGCGTACTGCTCGGCAACGGCAACGGAACTTTCCGTGCCGAGGTCGACTACCCAGTGCCCGGAGCCTCATGGGTCGGGGTGGCCGATTTCAACGGCGACGGAATCCCGGATCTGGCGGTTTCCAACAGTCAGAACGACGGATTTAACGCTAGCCATTTTTATGTCCTGCAGGGCAACGGGGACGGCACGTTCCGGGCGCCTGCCGCATTCGCCGTCACCGGCACGGTCTACCCAAATGCGCTCGCGATCGGCGATTTTAATGGAGACGGCAAGGCGGATCTGGCGCTTGCGAGTTCCTGGGAAAACCGGATCGCCGTCTTCCTCGGCAACGGCGATGGGACGTTTCAGGCGGCCGTCAACTATCCTGCCACGGCTGCCAACGCGATCGCCGTAGGTGATTTCAACGGCGATGGCAAGGCGGATCTTGCCGTGGGCAGCTCCACTAGCGTGGTCCAGATTCTTTTGGGCAACGGCGACGGAACCTTCCGCGCCGCCATCAGCTATCCCACCGCCCATCCTGCTTACTACATCACCGCCGCGGACTTCAATGGCGATGGCAAGCTGGATGTGGCAATCGCCGAAATTGGCATCAACGTCGCAGTATTCCTTGGTAGGGGCGACGGAACCTTCCAATCGCCGCTCACGTTTACCACGAGCGCCGACGTGCTTCGGTTCACCAGCGCGGACATGAATGGGGACGGCAAACCCGATCTCCTCTTCGGACTCCGGAACAGCACGATCGGGATTCAAATGGGCAACGGAGACGGCACCTTCCTCGCAGCCCTTTATTATGCGACTGCGTGCACTAGCCCGACTGCCGTGGTACCCGGCGAATTCAATGGCGACGGCCGCGCGGACCTCGCGGTGGTCGCCGGCTGCAGCACCGCAGGCGCAATCCCTCCGGGCAATCTGAACGTTTTCAATTTGACAATTATGAGCGGCGTTGCGGGAGCGCTCCGCTTCGTTCCCGTGACGCCCTGTCGGGTGGTGGACACGCGCAATGCGAACGGCCCGCTCGGCGGACCGATTCTGGGCGCGAATTCCAGCCGCGATTTCAACATCGCAAGTAGTGCCTGCGGAATACCGGCGAACGCACAGGCCTTTTCGTTGAACGTAGGGGTGGTCCCAAGCGGACCGCTCGGCTACCTGACGCTATGGCCGGCGGGACAGGCCAAGCCCTACGTTTCGACGCTCAATTCGCTGGATGGCCGCATCAAATCCAACGCGGCGATTGTGTGGGCGGGGAGCGGCGGAAACATCAGTGTTTATGCCACCGACGTGACGCACGTGATCCTGGATATCAACGGCTACTTCGTTCCGGCTACGGATCCGGCGGCACTTGCGTTCTTCCCGATTACGCCCTGCCGGCTCGCGGACACTCGCAATACGGCCGGCTCGTTGGGGGGACCCTCGATGACTGCCGGGCAAACTCGCACCTTCCCGGTGCGCTCCGCTGCCTGCAACCTGCCCGCGGCGGCGCGGGCGTACTCGCTGAACTTTGCGGTGATTCCTCCCGGGATATTAGGGTTTTTGACCGCGTGGCCAACCGGTCAGAGTCAACCGTTGGCGGCAACTCTGAACGATCTCACCGGAACCATTGTGGGCAACGCCGCGATCGTACCGGCGGGAACCAATGGCGATATCAACGTGTTCGCGTCCTCTGCCACGGATCTGGTAATCGACGTGAACGGATACTTTGCTCCCATGGCCGCGGGAGGCCTCTCGCTGTATGGCGTGACACCGTGTCGTCTCCTGGACACGCGGCAACCCGCCGGCTCTTCTCCGATCACGCAACAGGATCTGGCTGTAGCGGCCAGGGGTTGCGGTATTCCCGCGGCCGCGAAGGCCGACGCGTTGAACGTCACCGTAGTGCCCCCGGGACCGCTCGGCTTCCTGACACTCTGGCCGCAGGACCAGCCCCGCCCGCTGGCCTCGACCCTGAACGCATTGGATGCCGCCCTGACATCGAACATGGCGCTGGTGCCCACGAACAATGGATCCATCAGCATATTCGTGAGCACCCCTTCCCACGTGGTGATCGATACGTCCGGGTACTTCGCGCCGTAAACGGAGCCAGACTCACCACGAAAAATCTCTATTGACAGCGCCGTCCACGCGTGCTAATTTTCTAGCATGATGCTAAAAATCCAGCACGAGGGAACGGCAATGAGCACCCCGGGCAGCCTGAGCCGCCGCGAGCGGCAGATCATGGACATCCTTTACCAGCGCGGCAAAGCGTCGGCATCGGAAGTTCGGGAAGCCATGGAGGCGGCGCCGGGCTATTCGGCGGTCCGGGCCATGCTGCGCGTGCTGGAAGAGAAGGGTCACGTCAGGCATCAGGCCGAAGGCTTGAAGTACGTCTATGTCCCGACCGTGGCGCGCGACAAGGCCAAACGGAGTGCCGTGAAGCACGTGATGGAGACGTTCTTCAACGGATCGGCGGAACAGATCGTCGCGGCGCTGCTCGACGTGGCCTCCACGCAGTCTGACGCGGGAGGAATTGGACCGTATGTCGGAAATGATCGAAAAAGCCAAGAAAGAGGGCAAATAAAATGGGCAACTGGACCGCATCGGCGTGGCCGATTCTGGCAAGCGCGGCGCTCAAAAGCACCCTGGTGCTGGGCGCGGCATGGCTGATCACTTATCTTCTGCGCAGCCGTTCGGCGGCGGCGCGCCACATGGTGTGGACGGCGTCGGCCGCGGCGCTGATCGCCCTGCCGCTGCTCTCCGTGGCGCTACCCGCGGTGCGCGTCCGACTGGCCAACGCGGTACTTCCGGCCGATCCGGGCATCGTATTCCACACCACCGCGTCCACGCCCGACGATCCGCACGGCGCGACGCAGCGGGCCACGCGGCTGCCAAACGCACGCCGGCATCGCCCGCGCCCGCACGCCCCATCGACACCAAAGACGCCCTGATGCTGCTGTGGATGGCGGGCCTTGCCGCCGGATTGCTGCAGATGGCCGCGGCCTCCGCCCTGCTCTGGCGGACCCGCCGTGCGGCGCGAATTTCGCCCGATCAGGACGAGGCCGATACGCTTGCCTGCCGCCTCGGGATCGAGCATCCGGTTCAGGTGCTGGAGACGACGATCGGGCATGCCGATGACCTTCGGCGTACTGCGCCCCACCGTCTTGCTGCCCGAAGAAGCGCGCGCATGGAGCGGCGAACGGCGCCGCGTCGTGCTACTGCACGAACTCGGACACGTGCTGCGCGGCGACGCGGTGACGCACCTGCTGGCGCGGACTGCGCTCGCGCTGCACTGGTGGAACCCCCTCGCCTGGATCATGTGGCGCGAGTTCCTGAAGGAACGCGAACGCGCTACCGACGATCTGGTGCTGGGCGCGGGCACCGTGGCCAGCGATTACGCCAGCCACCTGCTCGAAATCGCGCGCACCATGCAGGCGCGGCCCGCGAGCGCGGCGGCGGGAGTCGCCATGGCGCGCCGCTCCCAGTTGGAAGGCCGCCTGTTGGCGATTCTGGATCAGCGCACCACACGCGGGCAGCAAGGGCTCGCCGCAACTCTCGCGGCCGCGGTACTGGCAATCGCCATCATGGCTCCCCTGGCCGCCGTCCGCGCGCAATCCCAGGCGGAACAGAACGCTCCCCCTCGCCGTCGAGGCCACCATCCTCGCGGCCAACGCCCAGAAGAACCACGAGATGCTGGACCAGGCCGCCGTGGCCTACGAACAGCTCCGCAAGTTCGCCGAAGCGCAAAAGCTCCGCGAGGCCTCCCTCGCCTTAACCGAGCAGGTGTCCGGGCAACAGAGCAAGGACTATGCCTCCGCGCTCGTTAAACTCGGCGACCTCGCCCGCAAGCGCGGCGCCTGGCCGGAATCCAACGCGTACTACAACAAAGCCCTCGAACTGGGCGACCGCCCCGAAGTGTTCTCCGCACTCCTCAATCTGGGCCGCGATGCCTTTCGTCCGAAGATGGCGACGAGCACCGGTGAACGCCTCGCCGGCACTGCCACAGATGCCGGCGTCAACCTGAGAACCGTCATCGGAGACCTGTTGGGCACGGTGGTCGCCGACCCCGCCAAGGCATACGATTACCTGAGGCGGGCGCGCAATGTCGCCGCCAACGGCAACGATATGGGCACGGCGATGACTTGGATGGCAGTCGTCAAGCAGAGCGAACCCGATGGCGCTCTCGAAGCGGAATCGCTGTACCGCTCCGCCATGTCGGCCGAGGAACCGAACTCGGCAGAGCAGGCGTTGACCCTGGAATTCTACTCACGCTTCCTCAAGTCCCAGGATCGCGCTGCCGAAGCCGAGCCGCTCGAGACACGCGCCAAGGGCATTCGCCACGATCGCATCAGCGGCATGGGCCCGCGGGAAGTCGCGACTACGTCGGTCCTCAGAGTAGGCCCGGGCATCAAGCCTCCCACCTTGCTGTCCAAGGTAGAGCCGCAATACTCGGAGGAGGCACGTTCCGCCAAATACCAGGGCACCGTGCTGTTGAAGGTGGTGATCGATGTCGATGGCAAAGCGAAGGATATGGAAGTCGTGAATGGTCTTGGGCTGGGCCTCGACGAGCAGGCCGTACTCGCCATCAAGCAGTGGAAGTTCAATCCAGGCATGAAGGACGGTCTGCCGGTTCCGGTGCTGGCGCAGATCGAGGTCAATTTCAAGTTGATGTAACAAGTTGGTCTTTTCCCGGGGCGCCGGCATGTAGCGAAACGCCCCGGGATTTCTCCGCGTCAGCAACCGTAGGACGCCTTCATGAAACGGTTGCTCGCCGCACTTGCCCTCTGCACTCTTACCCTCGCCGCTCAAGACTATCCCGCCGGTCAGATGAAGCGCCTGTCGGTCCCAATCGCCACCAGTCCCGCCCCCTTCTCCATTGCGGCGCTCGAAATCGAACGCGAAGGCGAATACCCCGCTGTCATTCATCTGAAAGGTCGCGTCGAAATCAAGACGCCGGTCTGCGTCAACGCGGGACCTGGCAATGCCATGCATTGCGCCGGATACGTTGTACTCCACGCCGATACGGCGGATTTCCACGAGGATTCGGGCCAGACCGAGGCCCGCGGCAATGTCACGATGACGCGCGAGAAGTAGCGCTATTTGGGAGTAACGCGGAATTCGTCGAAGTAGGTCACCGAGTCGGCCACCGTCCACAGGCCAACCTTGCCGCCGCCCATGAAGGTGTTGTCCCAACCCTGCAGAATGCGCCGGTGATCCATGTAAACCTGGAAGCGGTTGCCGCGCACGGCCACCTTCAGAATGCTCCAGGCGTTGCTCGGAATCTCGTGGTGGACCCCCGCCATCAGCGGCTTGCGGACGCCGTTCTCCACCTTAAACACCTGGACGTTCTTCTCCAGCGCATTGGCCCGCGCCAGGTAGTAATTGTTTTCGTCCTTGTATCGCCAGACGATTCCGCCGGCCTGCACCTCGCGCCCGGAAACCGGTTTGAGACGCACACTCACCTCGCCGTCGCGGAAGGTGGCGCTCGTTGAAAATCGCCAGCGGATACCGGTCGCGCAATGGGTCTGTCGAGACCTGCGCCAACACGTACGGCTGCGTCGCCGCCGACATATCTTTGACGATTTCCCAACGCGGCGCCGCCCGTGATTGGTCATCGCCACCGTCCATTCGGGCGGAGTCTTGCCCAGCGGACCGTTATCGAAAGTGACGACTCTGCCGGCGGCTGCCGATAGGCCGAAAGCCAGCAACCAAGTCAATGTCCTATACATGAACGCAATGCGGGAATGGCGCTAATCCACTCTCAACCTTACTCCCGTTGTAGCACATTGCCACAAGTCATGGCACTCAAAGCAGCCCCAAGGCTAGTATCCTTTGGCCCTCATCGTGCGTTCGTTCTCGTACTGCAAGTACTATTTGAGGGCGGGGTGGCGGCGCCCAAACCACGTGTTGAGCAGCGTCGCAGACACAATCACCGCGCCTCCCGCCAGCGCCCAGGCTGTGGGACGCTCGCCGTAGGCCAGCCAGGTCCAAACCGGATTCATGGCCGGTTCCAGTTGCAGCGTGGTGGTCGCTTCAAACGCGGGCACGTGACGAATCGCCCGGGTCAGGCACCAGTAGGCCAGGCCGATTTGGGCGGCGCCGAGGTAGAGAATCACAGCCGCGTCGCGCACCGAAAATGTCTGCACCGGAAGCGCCATCGGCAGGGCCGCCAGAAAGGCGATCAGGTTGCCGGCCGTCACCGTGGCCACACCGGAGCTCTCACCGCCGCCGCGGGCCTGCCAGCGCAGTCCCGCCAGCATCAGCGCATAGGTCACGCCACTGGCCAGCGCCAGCAGATTCCCGCGCGGAGGATCGGGAGCGGTGGCCGCCACCGCGTCGCTGCCGGCAAAGAACAGAATCAGTCCGCCGC
Organism: uncultured Solibacteraceae bacterium; assembly: GCA_963792055.1. Classification (GTDB taxonomy): domain Bacteria; phylum Acidobacteriota; class Terriglobia; order Bryobacterales; family Bryobacteraceae; genus Solibacter. The sequence continues at coordinate 753,239 of CAWBUV010000018.1, forward strand.
CCACCGCCAGAGCATACAAGAGGCCTGCGCGCCGGATGGGCTCGTGCAGCACCAGCGGACCCAGCAGCAGTAAATAAAGCGGTGCGGTGGATTGCAGGAAGATCGCGTTCGCCGACGTCGTCAGCCGGTTCGCCAGCACAAAGAGAATCAGCGTCGCCGCGTATGCAACGGACACCGGTAGCATCCGCCAATGCCAGCGCCGGCGCGCCTCGGGGACCACGGCGAGCAGCACCAATGCCGCCACCCCCGAGCGAAAGCTCGCCACCTGCCAACCGGTGAGAGTGGCCGCCTTGATAGCCGCGCCCCCGGTGGAAAACAACAGAGCAGCAGCTACCAGGAGTAGTCGATTGCGGACGGACGATTCCAAGATGCACCGTGTACGTGATCTGCGGGCGACTATTGTTGAGGCTGGCGACCTTCGAGTTTCTTCACCCGGTCGTCGATAGGTTCCATCTCCAGGTCGATTGCCCGGAGCGCTGCCGAAATCGTGTGGCTGCGAGCCTCCGCTGGTGAGGCCCACTTGTGAAACTCAGCCAGCAGCTTCGTTTCGACCTGTTCGGATCTCTCATTCACGTACCCCTTGAGCGAGGAAATGATTCGTTCCTCCATCTCGATCAGGTACTGCCTTAGTTCCGCGTCCACAATCCCAGTCTACTCCAAATGCCGCAATCCGCTGACCAATCCGAGCCGCGAACGTAAGTGAGCGTGGGCAGCTACCTCGTCACTGCGCCAGCACCACACGTCCCGGAGCCGGCGCCGGAGGCGCCTCATTCGTCCGCACCCGCGCAAAAATGGCCAGCGCCGCGAGATAAAACAGCCCGCCCACGATCAATGTCTGCACCAGTCCAAGATAAATCGCACACACCAGCGCGCCGGCCGAACCCATCACGCTCGACGCCGCATTCAGCGACCATGCCCACCGTACGCTCGGCGCGTGCCACTCTTCCAGCCGCTTCAAACCGGTGGGAAATGGCATGCCCATCACGAAACCCAGCGGCGCGATCAACCCCACCGTCAACGCCACCTTCAGCGCCCACGGCAGCCACACCAGCGAAGTCAGCAACGGCGTCACCACGATGGCCAACAGCGCGGTAAGCAGCGCGATCAGCCCCAGGACCTTCACCATCCTGCCCTCGTTCCCACCCAGCAGGCGGCTGCTCATGAAACTGCCAACGCCGCTCGATACCAGCATCGAGAAGATCACCACCGTCAGCGCGTACGTAGGGTGCCCCAGGAAGAGCACGAATTTCTGAATCAGGCCCACCTCGATCAAAATGTAGCCCGCGCCGATAGCGAGAAAGTACACCAGAAAGCCGCGCACGCCGCGGTGCGTGGGCAGGCGCGCCCCCAGCACGAGCGGAGGCGCCACCAGGATCACCAGCGTGGCCACCAGGCTGACCGCCATCAGGCCAAACAGCAGCGGCACTGCCTTGTTCACTTTGCGATCGGCAGTCTCCGCGCCGCCCTTCATGAAGGCCCACAGATCGCGCGGCTGCACCGTGTAGAAGAAGAACGGACGGTCGTCGGTCACCGGCGTGACGTCGAAGGTGTAGTTGCGCTCATACGCCAGCGGGATTGGGGCTCAACAGCAGATCCCGAAACTGATTGCGCTGTTCGCTGCCGGGGTAGTAGATCGCCTGCTGGACGCCGCCCGCGAAGATGGCGCGAGCGCGCGCAATGTCCGCCGCCGTGAATGGCTTGCGCGCAATCAGCACCGTATCGAGCGCGCCGTAGCCCTCCGTCGATCCCTGCCGGGAAACAATCACGTGACGCCACGGCTCCTTTTCGCCCACCTGGCCCAGCGCATCGATCGCGAGCGAGATCAGGCGCAGCGATTCGCGCGGCGGATCGAAGCCCCATCGCGTGATGGCAATCATCCCGTCGTCGGTGAGGTGTTGCAGGTAATCGCGGAACGCGTCGGTCGTATAGAGATTGTTCTCGGAGAGCGAGAAGGCGCCGGCGGCAGTGGCCGCCCACGTGTCCACCAGCGTCGCCTGCAGCACCTGGTACTTATCCTCGCTGCGCCGTACGAAGCTGCGGCCGTCCTCCACGAACAGGTGAACCTCGGGGCGCAAATAAAGGTTGTTGCTCAGCCCTGCGAAGCGCTCCCGCATGATCGTGTCGGCGATAATGCCGTTGATCTCTACCGCCGTGACATCCGTGCTGCCGCTGTACAGCGCGCGCGCTACGTCCCACCCGCCTCCCGGTCCGATGATCAGCGTCTTGGCGCCGGGCCGCACCGCATACGGCAGCGCCGGACCCTGCAGCGTGAGATCGCGGCGATTGTCCGGCGTGAGGTTGGCAAGATCGAATTTCGCAATCGCGGTGGCCGCATCGGCGTCGATCACGATGCTGTTGCTGCCGTCTGCCTGGCGAACAATGCCGATCCGCGACAGATCATTCCACTGCGTGAACAGTTCGTTGGCGATGGCCTGCCCTTTGGCATGCCGTATCGTGAGCACGGGGTGCTTGTGGTTGTACACCAGGAACGCGACCAGCGCGAGGGCCAGCGCCACGCTCCCCGCGCGCCCGCTCACCGATCCGGCCAGGCTGTGCCAGATCGCCGCGGCAACTGCAAACGTGGCCGCTGCGGCGATCACTGTATCCGGACCGCCTAACAGTTTCAGGAACGGCAGCAGCAGCAGGCACCCCGCCGCGGCGCCCGCCAGGTCGTAGAAGTAGATGCGGTTCACCTGCTGTATCGTTTCGCTGATGGCGAGCGAGACGATCGCGCCCGCCGTGAAGAAAGGCAAAGCCGTCGTGAAGTAAACCAGCGCGAGGTCCCAGTTGGTGAGATTGTCTCCCTGCGCCAGCAGGACCGTCAGCGCTACCACCACCAGCAGGCTGTTGACCACGCTCAATCGCCCCAGGCGCGTGAACAGCGGCGCCTTCCAGGTGGCCACCACATACGAAAACACGCCGCCCAGCCCTAGCCCGAAAAGCGCGATGGAAATCGCGAGGAAGGCAAAGTGGTAATAGAAGACCACCGAGAAAATGCGCGTGAGAGCGAGCTCCAGCAGCAGGGTCGCCATCGTGGTGAGAGCGACGCAGAGATAGACCTCACGCCACTGGCCGGGATTGGGTTTCAAAGGGTTCAATTCCTATGGTAACGCGCACCGCGCGCCTGTTACTGAATCGCGATTTGCACCGGATTGCTGGTCGAATCGCCGAAAGCCAGCGTCAGGTTCACAGTCCCCTTCGGCGCCTGTTCCGGAATCTGCACATTGATCTGGTACAACCCGGCCGAAGTCGGGCTCAGGCCGACGAAATCCGGATTGACCACCGCGCCTCCAATCCCCCCACCGAAATTGACAGTCGGCGTGCCGGTCACCCGCGCCAGCGGATTGGACGGTGCCGCCGCGCCCGTGGCCACGAACGGATTCGTGTCTCCCAGGCCGATGGCATAGATGATCAAGGTATCGCCAGCCCGGGCCGCATGCGTATTCACGCCGGGAATCGCGCCCGCCGGCAGCGGGTAACTGCCGTCCTGCCCGTTCACGATCGCGCCGTAGTCGCCGATATTGAAACGCAGCAGCCGCGGCGCGCGCGCTCCGATCCCCACCGTCACCAGGTTGCTCGCCTGTCCGTCGGTTCGCTTCACCTGCAGCGTCGCGGTCCCAACCGGAGCATCAGTGGGAATCTGGCAATTGATCTGGCCGTACGACGTGTAAAAGAGCGGGAATCGGCACGCCGTTGAGCAGCACCTGCGTATCCGCCACCTGCGTACTGAGCGGAGGAGCCGTGCCCGTGGCCGGAGCCATCATGGACAACTGCTGTCCCTTCACCGCCACAATGTCGCCTCGCGCAATCGGTATCTCCCGGAGCAAAAATTGCGTTGTCCAGCACGCCCTGGAAATCCACTACGGGCGCGCCCGCGCCGACAATTTCCAGATCCACCGGTACCGTCAGTGAAGTCTTATCGCCCAGCGCGCCGGCATACGCTACGGCGTTCGACGTGATCGCTACCGAATCGCTATACGTGCCGGGCGCCAGCCCTTTCGGATCGATGGTGACTCTCACGATGTCCGGAATCAGCCCGCCGATCGGAAATCCCTGCGCCGTGATCCACGCCGCCCCGGCAGTCTTCGCATCCTGCACGTGCAGAGTTCCCTGACCCACGTTCGCAAGCGAGATATCGGTGATGTACACCGGCGCGCCTTGCGCCAGGCGCACACTGAGCCGCGATGCGGAGGGCGCCGCAATCGGCTGGCCCGTCACTCGCATCGTCACCGGAATGGTTCGGTTGTCAGCCGCGAAACTGGATCCCGACGTGGCGATCGTGGCGGTGTACGTTCCCTGCCCCATGCCGGCCGCAGGCGCGACGTGAATTCGGTACGGATACGAAAAGCGGAAACTGCCCGAGCCATCCAGCGCCAGCGAGAGCCACGTCCCGCCATCGTTGGTCTTCGCGATGTTGCCGATCTGGCTGTTCGTCGAGAAGAACAAATCGCGTACGCCGCCCGGAGCCACATACACATCCACACTCGAAGGCACGCCACCGCCGATCTGCACCGTGACTGTGATCGTCTGCGGTGCATCCACCGCGTTCGGGTCGCTCACCGTCACGATTCCCGTGGAGATTCCCGCGGCCAGGCCTGATGTATTCAACGCGAACTGCAGCGGGATGCAGACTCCCGCACGCGATGAGCAGTTGCGCTGCGCGCCCGTCGACGCAACAATCCAGGGAACCGACGAAGTCAGCTTCAGATTGAGCGAACCATCGGCGTCGTTGTACGCTTCCACAGTCTGTGTCTGCGATGCTCCGCCGCTGGCGCCTTGTGCGATGGAAACCGGCCCGACCGTGGACGATACCAGGCGCAACCGGGGAGCGGCGTGTAAACCAGCCGCGCAAAGAAAACCAGCCGCAGCGCAAAGCCGCAGCCCCGTTCCGGATCAGACCCACTCGAGAGCCCCCTTCTTATACGCCCAGATGTAGCCGACGGCCAGGATGACCAGAAACACCGCCACTTCGGCCACGCCGAACCACTGTAGCTGACGGTATCTGACGGCCCAGGGGAATAAGAAGACGGTCTCCACGTCGAAAATTACAAACAGGATGGCGATGATATAAAAGCGGACCGTGTAGCGGCCGCGCGAATCCGACGCGGCTTTGATCCCGCATTCGTAAGCTTCCAATTTGATCGCGAAAGGCGCGGACGGGCGAATCAGTTTCGCTGCCAGAATGGCGATCACCGGAAAGGTAATCGCAATCGCCAAAAAAATGAAAATGGGGACGTAGCCGCTCGGCATTGCCACACTATAACACGTGGTCCCCACCTCAATTTGTGGGGCAGGTTGCGCAACCTGCAGACCGATCTGGCAATCTGATTGGCAATCAGATTGGCAATCGGTCGTCAACAGCTCGCCCTACTCCCCCACGCGATAAAATGCATCCATGGATTCCCTGAACGGCAAAATTGCGCTCGTCACCGGCGGCACCCGCGGCATCGGCCGCGCCATCGCCCAACGCCTGCTCACCGATGGCGCCACAGTCGCCATCTGCGGACGCACCCAGGCATCCGTCGATCGCGCAGTCGCCGAAATGAAGAGCCTCGGCCGCATCTTCGGCGCGGTAGCCGATGTCAGCCGCCTCGAAGACGTCCGCTCGCTCTTCACCGCCGTCGATCGCGAATTCGGCGGACTCGACATCCTCGTCAACAACGCCGGCCAGGGCCGCTTCAAAAAAGTCGGCGAAATGACGCCCGAAGAGTGGCACCTCAACATCGATCTCAACCTCAACGGCGCATTTTATTGCGCCCACGAGGCCCTCGCCCGCTTCGCAACCCGCGGCGGCGGCTTCATCGTCAACATCTCCAGCCTCGCCGCGCGCAATCCCTTCAGCGGGGGCGCCGCCTACAACGCTTCGAAATTCGGTCTCAATGGGTTCACCGAAGCCTTGATGCTCGACCATCGCAACGATAACGTGCGCGTCAGTTCCATCATGCCCGGCAGTGTCGATACGGAATTCTCCGGTACTCCCGGAAAGTCCCGACCCGCCGATACCAGTTGGATGATCGCACCCGAGGATGTCGCGGAAGCCGTCTCCATGGTTCTGCGCATGCCCGCCCGCACCATGGTCAGCCGCGTCGAGATTCGTCCTTCGCGCCCCGCAAAGTGACCATCCGCACCCGTAATCTGTGCAGGTGCGAGGATGCACGCAAAACCCGGCTCTTCCCGTCTCTTCCTCAGAAAATAGGACCGCTTACAACTGAAAATTTCGCATTTCCCACATCAAAAGGCGACAGGCGGCTGGCAAAGTGACGATCCGCACCGGGATTCTGTGAGTAATCGCAATTTACTCTGGTACGAGAATCTGGCACCCAACGTGCTACGTCTCTAAATGTGAAGGGGGCACGCAAATGGGGCGACTGAATAGACAACTCAATCCAACGCAGACCGGATCTGAGGCAGACAAGCTTGACGCGGATCTGCGCAAGCGCATTGTAGGCCAGGACGAGGCCATCCAGCAGATCATCAGCGTCTATCAGACTCACCTTGCCGGTATGTCCACTCCTGGTAGACCGATCGGTAATCTTCTGTTCCTCGGACCCACTGGTTCCGGTAAGACGCGGCTGGTGGAAGCCGCAGCGGAGAGCCTCCTGGGCGATCCCCGCGCCGTCATCAAGATCGATTGCGCGGAATTTCAGCATAGCCACGAGATCGCCAAACTGATCGGTTCGCCTCCCGGATATCTCGGACATCGCGAGACGCATCCGCTGCTTAGCCAGGAAGTGCTCAACCAATATCACACCGACAAGATTCAGCTGAGCTTCGTCCTGTTCGACGAGATTGAGAAGGCCAGCGACGCCTCTGGAATCTCCTGCTGGGAATCCTGGACAAGGCCACACTGACGCTTGGGCGATAACCGTCGCGTGGATTTCTCGCGAGCCTGATCTTCATGACCAGCAACCTGGGCGCCGCCGAGATGGGCGCGATTCTCCGCCCCAGACTGGGCTTCGCAGCCGGCGAAAGCGATCGCAAGCAGGCCTGCGGAATTGTCGATGAAGCCGTAACCGACAAGGTCGCACGTGCAGGAATCGACGCGGCAAGACGCAAATTTTCACCCGAATTTATCAACCGGATCGACAAAATTGTGGTTTTTCACCCACTCGGCGCGGAGGAACTTGCGCAAGATTCTCACGATCGAGTTGAACGTGGTGCAGCAGAGGATTTTCAACGCCAACACGGCCCCCTTCGTATTCAGCCTCACCGAGGATGCCAAGGACTTTCTTCTGCTCGAAGGCACCGACCTCAAATACGGAGCGCGCCACCTCAAGCGCGCCGTGGATCGCCACCTGGTTCATCCTCTATCCAACCTGATGGCTACCGGCCAGGTACGAGGCGGAGATCTGCTCCGCGTCGATTACAGCCCCGGCGTAGGTGCCCTTACGTTCTTCAAGGACAGCGAGGACGTGCCCGCTTATGAAATGGCGCGCATGGTGGATACCTCCATCGCGCCGCCTCCCGGCACCCTCGCCGCCGGCGCCGCCGCGGAACCGATTCGCGCCGGCCGTACCGCAAAAACCAGCAACAAACGTTAACCACCAGGCTCCAATCCGGGCTCACGCTCTCCCGGATTGGAGCCTTTCCGCGTCACTCTGGTACAATTCCGCGTAAGTGAAACTTCCCGCAGAAAAGCAGAGTTCGCGCCTCATGCGCGCCATGTTCAGCACCGTGGCGCCGCGTTATGACTTCATCACTCGCACCTTTTCCTACGGCATGGACCGCCACTGGAAGCGCACCGGCCTCGATCGCGCCAAACTTCCCGATCGCCCGGTCGTGCTCGATCTTGCCGCCGGCACCGGCGATTTCTCCCTGATGGTTCATCAGCGATATCCCGGCTCGCGCGCCGTCGCCGTCGATATCACCGAACGAATGCTCCAACTGGCCCGCGGACGCGGCGTTCAGCACACTGTCTGCGGCGATGCCGGCCTGCTTCCCTTCCCCGATCACTCCTTCGACTGTGTCATCGTGGGATACGGCCTGCGCAATTTCCCGAATCTCGATGTTGCCGTTCAGCGAGATCGAGCGCGTCACCCGTCCCGGCGGTTCCCTGGTCAGCCTGGATTTTTTTCTGCCTTCCAATCCTCTTCTGCGTCCTCTTTACCTTGCCTACCTGTACGCGCAGGGTGCATTCTGGGGCACGATGCTTCACGGCCGTCCACGCGTCTACACTTACATTCCCGATTCGCTGCGAACTTTCGTCTCCATCGACGATTTTTCATCGCTGCTTCACCGCACTGGCTACCACAAGGTGGACACTCGCCGCTACATCCTTGGCGGTATCGGCCTGCACTGGGCCGTCAAAGAGTAAACTGGTGGCCGGAATCCACCAGCCTGGCTGAAGGCCACCAACATGAAAGAACGCCTCCGTGCGTCCGACTATCGCTTTATCCTCATCTGCGCCGTGCTGCTGGCGGCCACTACGTGGTTTAGCGTACGAAACTTTTACCGTGCCTTCCCCGAAGCGTCCATCGATTTCAAGGTGAGCCGCGCCGACGCGCTGACCATCGCCGAGCACTTCCTCCGCGATCAGGGCTACCGCCTCGAAGGCTATCGCCAGGCGGCGCAGTTCACCTTACGACGATCAGGCCAAGACCTTCCTCGAACGGGAGCTTGGTCTGGAACGCGCCAACCGGATCATGGGCTCCAAGGTTCGCCTCTGGCGCTGGGCCTATCGCTGGTTCCGGCCCCTGCAAAAGGAAGAGTACAACGTCGAGATCACGCCGGCCGGCCAACTGGCGGGCTTCCAGCATGTGCTGCCCGAAGACGCCGCCCGCCCCACCGCCACCCCCGCCGAGGCGCGCGCCCTCGCCGAGGACTTCCTGCGTACCCGCCTCGCCCGCGATCCGGCAGCCCTGGACTTCGTCGAATCCACCGACGTCGCACGCGCCCATCGCATCGACCGCACCTTCACCTGGAAGGAGCGCGATTTCCAGTTGGACGACGCCACCTACCGCCTGGAAGTCACCATCCTCGGCAATGAGGCCGGCGGCTATCGCGAGTACCTCAAGATCCCCGAACAGTGGACGCGCGATTACCAGCGCCTGCGTTCCAAAAACGAAGTCGCCGCCACCATCGATACCGCGCTGACCCTGATGCTCTTCGTCGGCATGTTGATTGTCATCGTGATGCGCGTGCGCCGCCACGACGTGCCCTGGCGGCGCGCCTCCCTGGTCGGCCTCGTGGCCATCGTGCTCGGCTTCCTGGCGCAGTTGAACGAATTCCCGCTCCACGAGTTCGGCTATCCCACCACAGATTCCTACAGCAGCTTCCTCTCGCGCGAGTTCCTTAACGCGCTGCTCTCGGCCCTGGGCGCGGGCGGCCTGCTCTTCGTCCTCACCGCCGGCGCCGAACCGCTCTATCGCGAAGTCTTCGGCGATAAGATCTCGCTCGGTAATCTCTTCACCCTCCGCGGCCTGCGCACCAGGCGTTTCTTTCTCGGCAGCATCCTCGGCATCACGCTCACCGGCATCTTCATCGCCTACCAGACCGGGTTCTACATCCTCGCCTACAAACACGGCGCCTGGTCGCCGGCCGACGTTCCGTATACCGATCTGCTCAATACCAGATTCCCCTGGGCCTTCGTCCTCTTCGGCGGCTTCCTGCCCGCCGTCTCCGAAGAGTTTCTCTTCCGCATGTTCGCCATCCCCTTTCTGCGCAAGCTCACGCGCAGCATGGCAGTCGCGGTGGTACTGGCCGGCTTCATCTGGGGCTTCGGCCACGCCAGCTACCCGCAGCAGCCCTTCTTCATCCGCGGCCTCGAAGTCGGCATCGGCGGCGTGGCGCTCGGCATCATCATGCTGCGCTTCGGAATCCTGCCCACTCTGGTCTGGCACTATTCCGTGGACGCCATGTACAGCGCCATGCTGCTGGTGCGCTCCGAAAGCCTCTACTTCAAGCTCTCCGGCTTCGGCGCCGCCGGAATCATGGTGCTCCCCATCTGCATCGCGCTCGTAGCCTACTGGTATCGCGGGGGCTTCGAACCCGAGACCGGCCTGCTGAATCGCGATGACGTCGCCGAACCCGGCCTGGTCGAGGAGCCCGCCGGCGCGGCCGCCGCCGAGCCCACGGCGTCCGGCACCGAAACGAACGCCCCCTTCCCTCCCCTACCTTCCGCTCCGCCCGTCCGTCCGATGGGCCGCCGCCGCTCTCCTCGTCCTCGGACTCGCCTCCCTCGCGATCCCCGTCGCCCGCTTCGGCGATTCGCCCGATTTCCAGCTTTCCCGCGAGCGCGCACGCATCGCCGCCGACGCCTTCCTCAAGACCCAGGGCCTCGACCCCTCGGCCTTCCAGCACATCACGTATCCCGCCGCCCATTGGGCAAATGACGATTCCCTGGCCGGCAAATACTTCCTGGAGCGCCTCCCCATCCGCGCCGCCTCCGCCCTCTTCGAGCGCAACCGCCCCATGCAGGTCTGGATCACGCGCTACTTCAAGTCGCTCGATCCAGGAAGAGATCACCGTCAGCGTCCATCCCGAAACCGCCCGGGTTACGGGGTTCGGCCACACCATCCCGGAGAACCGTCCCGGCGCCGACCTTTCTCCCGAACCGGCCCGCGAAATCGCCGCGCGGTTCGCCGAATCCATCGGCTGGGACACCAGCGCCATGGACCTCAAGGAATCGTCCGCCGAAATGAAGAAGGCGCGCCGCGATTATTCGCTCGAATGGGAGGCCCGTCCCGGCGACCCGCGCAATGTGGACCAGACTCACTGGCGCGTGGAGGTCAACGTCTCCGGCGACCGTGTCACTTCCGCGCGCGGCTTCTGGAAGCTGCCCGAAGACTGGCAGCGCGGCCGCGAACGGGAAAACGCAATCGCAATCGCCATCAGCGTGCTCCGCATCGTCACCCTTGCCGGCTTCGTCGTCTATGCGCTCTGGCTCCTCATACAAGGAACACGTCAGGGCATCGTCCGCTGGCGCGCCGCCATCCGCCTCGCCATACCCGCTACCATTCTGTTCCCGGTCGCCCCCCTGCTCTCCGCGGGCCTGATGCTCAAGAACTACCGCACCGATATCCCGCTCGAGACCTTCCAGGCCCTGACCTATGTCACGCTCGCCATGAGCGTCATCTTCGGCTTCCTGTACCTGGGCGCGGCCTCCGCCATTATCGTCACCTACTTCCCCGACGCCCTGCCCGCCCTGCGCCGCGAAAATCGCGCCGCCCTGGCCTTCGACGCCATCACCGCGCTCGCCGCCGGTTTGGGTATTTCGCTCCTGGTTCAGAAGTTCCAGGCCCTCCTGCAGCAACAATTCCACGCCCAGGCAGTGTTCTCCATCTCCAGCCCGGACATCATCGCCAGCGCAGCGCCGGCCCTCGCCGCAATATCCAATGCCGTCCGCGCCCTGCTTACCGATGCCGCTCTGCTCGGCCTCCTCACCCTGCTCGCCTGGCAATTAACCAGGCCTTGGATGCGTTACGCTGCCGCCCTCCTTGCCCTGTGCGCCACGGTACCCAGCGAAGTCCGCACCCCCGGCGAGTTCATCCTGCAATACACCATCTCGCTCGCCATGGCCGCCGCCGGTGTCGCTTTCTGCTGGTTCTTCGCGCGCCGCAACTACCTCGCCTACGCCCTGGTGATCTGGCTGGTGGCGCTCCGCACGCCCATGCTGCAGCTTCTCGGCACCGGCAACCCCGCGCTCCTCATGCAGGGCTACCTGATCGGCGCGATCATGGCCGCAACCCTCATCTGGGCCTTCGCCCCCGCCCTCCTCAGGCGCACCGCTCATCCCGCTCTGCCGGAAGGTATATAATCGTCGCATCGATGCGGTGGAGGGCCGCGACCACGAAGATGCGCTTGACCCTTTGGGCTCCACGTGTGCTCCTGCTTGTCTGCAGCGCATTTTTCGCGCTGTCCGCCGGTGCTGCCACACGGGACGAGTTCGCCGAATCCATCCGTCCCGTGCTGGCGCAGAACTGCGCCGCCTGCCACAACCCCGCCAATCCCAGAAACCGCATCAATTTCCTCAAGGCCAACACCGCCCAGGACATCGAGAGCAACCGCGGACTCTGGCGCAACGTCGCCGCCCAACTGCGCAATCGCACCATGCCGCCGGTCGAGACCAAGCTGACCGAAGAAGAACGCCTGCGCGTCGCCGCCTGGATCGATAACCGCTTGCGCCAGACTGCCTGCGCGGTCGGCGATTTCGCCGGTGCCGTGGCCCTGCGCCGTCTCAACCGCCGCGAATATCACAACACCATCCGCGATCTGCTGGGCGTCGATTACAACGTCTCCGAGCTTTTTCCCAACGACGGCACCGGCGGCTCCGGCTTCGACACCAACGGCGAAACCCTCTTCATTCCGCCGCTGCTGATGGAGCGCTACCTCGAAGCCGCCCAGCAGATTCTGGATCGCGCCATCGTCACGCCCGATCTGCAGAAGACCTTCACCGCCGCCGAATTGCTGCCGGCACAATCCCGCGCCTCCGCGACAGCCCCTCGCGACCTCGCTCCCGGCAAAGAGCTCACCGCCATGGTCTCCATCTACGTGGATGGCGATTATCGACGTGCAGGCCGCCGTCGAACGCAAGGACGGCATGGGCACGCTCGCCCTCAAGGTGGATGGCGCAGCCGCTGTCCCTCTCATGGTGCAACAAGGCGGTCGCGGCGCTTTCGGCGGCGCCCGTCAGGGTCAGGGCGGCGGACGCGGCGCCGCGCGGCCTCCGGTTTACAGCGTGCAGGTTCGTCTGGCGCGCGGTCTGCGCATGCTCTCGCTGGTCTCCGAGACGGCCGCCCGTTCCCGTCCTCAGCCTCACTGTGCAGCAGAGGCCTTCCAGGCCCACGCCCGAGAAAGCTGGCGCTGCACTACCGCCTGCTCGGTGTCGAGCCGGGCGGCGAGCCCCTGCGGCCCGCAAAGCGGCCGAACAGATCCTGCGCACCTTCCTGCGCAAGGCCTACCGGCGCCCGGTGGAAGCCGCCGACCTGACTCCGCTCATGACCCTCTACGATCGTGCGGCCCAGCGCGGCGATCCCTTCGAAGAGCGCATGAAGCTGGCGCTCAAGGCCGTCTTGGCCGGCCCGGATTTCCTCTTCAAGCTCGAGCATCGCAGCGAGAAGCCCGGCATCTATCCCCATCGGCCAATACGAGCTGGCCTCGCGGCTCTCCTACTTCCTCTGGTCCACCATGCCCGACGACGAGTTGAACAACGCTCGCCGCGCAGGGCCGCCTGCAGGACCCCAAGGTCCTCGCCGCGCAGGTGGACCGCATGCTCGACGATCCGCGTTCGCGCGCCTTCACCAGCACCTTCATCGGCCAGTGGCTCGGCACGCAGGACCTCGGCGGCCGCGTCGCTCCCATGCTGACCGAGTTGCAGGCCTACTACACTCCGCCGGTCGCGGCCGACCTGCGCGCCGAACCCGTCCTGCTCTTCGAACGCATCCTCGGCGAAAATCGCAGCATCCTCGAACTGCTTACCGCCGACTACACGTACATGACCGAGCGCCTGGTGAAGTTCTACCAGCTCGAAGACCAGTTCAAGGATGTGCGCGGCAACCAGCCGCAACTGGTCAAATGGCCAGACAATCGCCGCGCCGGCGTCATGAATTCGGGCGCCGTGATGGCGATGACCTCGCATTACCGCCAGACCAGCCCGGTGTTGCGCGGCGCCTGGGTGCTCGAGACGCTCCTGGGAACGCCCGTGCCGCCGCCGCCCCCGAACGTGCCCGCGCTGCGAAGCCGTCAAATGCGTAGAGAATTGCGCGCGAGACCGCCAAGACCGCGGTCGGCATGCGCCAGCAGAATCCTCGCCCATCGCGTGAATCCGGCCTGCTCCGCGTGCCACAACCTGATGGACCCCATCGGCTTCGCGCTGGAGAATTTCGATTGGACCGGCCGCTGGCGCGACAAGGAATTCGACGGCTCGCCGCTCGACGCCAGCGGCACCCTGCCCTCCGGAGAAAAGTTCAACGGCCCCGCCGAACTCCGCCAGGTGCTGCTCGAAAAGAAGGACGATTTCCTCCGCCACCTCACCGGCAAACTGCTCGGCTACGCCCTCGGCCGCAGCCTTGCAGGACGGTGACAGTTGCACCGTCCAAAAGCTCGCCGACAAGCTGCAACAGGACAACTACCGCGCCCGCACCCTGATCCGCGAAATCGTCCTCAGCATCCCGTTCCGCAACAGCCAGGGCGGCACAGATCACGATCGAAACGCCTCCCCCCTCCCCCACCCAAACGAACCCAACCCATGGTGGTCAAATGACCGCCTCTTTGGTCGGGCGGGCTTCAGCCTGCCAATGCCGAGCGAAGCTCGGACATCTTATCCTCCCTCAAGGAGCTCACCCAATGAAATCCAGCGAATCTCCCGAAGAACCGTGCTCGCGGAGCCGGCGCCGCACTAGCCCTGCCCTGGCTCGAACGAATGGCGCCCGCCGCTCCCACGGAGACGCCTCTCCGAGCCGCCCCTGCGCATGGTCTTCATGTACATGCCCAATGGCGTGTGTCCGGAACACTGGACGCCCAAGGGCGACGGCGAGGACTACGAACTCACGCCCCACCTCAAGCCCCTCGAAGATCTGAAGAGCGATTTCCTGCTGCTCGAAAATCTCTGGAATGCCAAGACCGTCGGCCGCAACGGCCACTGGCCCAAAGTGCCCGCCTGGCTCTCCGGCGGCTACGTCGAACGCACCTCCGGAGACGATCTCGACTCCGGCGGCACCTCCGTCGATCAGTTCGCCGCCCAGCGCATCGGCGATCGCACCATGCTGCCGAGCCTCGAGCTCGGCCTCGAAGCCACCCGCACCGGCATCGATACCGCCGGCGGCGGCTTCGCCCGCATGTATGGATCCTTCATCTCCTGGCGCGACCCGCATACTCCCGTGCCCAAGGAGATCGTTCCGCAACTCGCCTTCGACCGTCTCTTCCGCTCCAGCAAAGCGCCCGTCATCTCGAGTCTCAATCCGGACGACCCCGCACTCATCACTTCGCTCCAGCGCGACGACACCAGCGTGCTCGATCTGGTTCGCGATCAGGCCAAAGACCTCCGCAAGAACGGCAGTTCCTCCGATCGCGTCCGCCTGGATGAATACTTCGAATCCGTGCGCTCCGTCGAACAGCGCATGCAAGCCGCCATGCGGCCGCAGAAGCGCTGGATCAATCAGGGCAAGTTCCCGCTCGAACGCCCCGGTCCCGGCATTCCGGCAACCCGCCCCGAGCACATCCGGCTGATGATGGATATCCTGCTGCTCGCTCTGTGGAGTGACACCACGCGCATCAGCGCCTTCATGACGGCCGACGCGCAGACCAACGAGGACTATTCCTTCGCGTCCGGCGTCAAAGGCGGCTTCCACTCCGTCTCCCACCATGCCGAAGAGCCCGTCCGCAAGAAGCAGTACGAATCCTGCGTCACCTGGCACGTGGAACAGGTTGCGCTACTTCCTCAAGCGCCTCAAGAGCCTGGATGAAGGCGGCACGTCGCTGCTCGATAATTCCATGGTCATGTTCGGCTGCGGCATCAAGTGCGGAAACCTCCACCTCGAACACGATCTCCCCATCGCCGTCGCCGGCCGCGGCAAGGGCACCTTGCGTCCGGGCCGCCGTCTGCGCTTCGCGCCCGAAACTCCGCTCTGCAATCTCTACCTGTCCATGCTCCACCGCATGGGAATTCCGGAAAAATCATTCGGCGACAGCACCGGCGTGCTTCCCAACTTAGGCTGAATATGAAAATCACTCGCGCATCGTTCACCGCTCTCGCACTTGCCTTCCTCGCGTTGTCCGTGTACGCCCAGACAACTCCACCAGCCGCCGCACCGGCCGCGGCGCCTCCTGCCGGGCGCGGCGGACGCGGACAGCAGCCCATGCCCCCGGGCCCAAATCCAAATTCGCAATACCGCCTCGGTCCCGATTCCTTTCCGCAGGAAGGCGTCCCAAAAGGCGAAATCAAAGGACCCTTCGTCATCAAGAGCGACGTCTACCCAGGCACCCAGCACACCTATTGGGTCTACGTACCAGCCCAATACGATCCCAAGATACCGGCCAGCCTCATGGTCTTCCAGGATGGCCAGGCCTTCAAAGACGAGAACGGCGACCTACGTACGCAGAACGTCATGGACAACCTGATCTACCGCCGCGAGATTCCGGTGATGATCGGTGTCTTCATCAATCCGGGCCGCCGTCCCGACCAGGTCGAACCCAGCCCGCAGACCGGATGGGGCGATGGCACCACCAATCGCGGCATCGAGTACAACACCCCTGACGATAAGTACGCCCGCGTGATCACCGAGGAACTCCTCCCCGCGCTCAACAAGGACTACAACATCTCCAAGGACCCCGAGCAGCGCGGCATCGGCGGCTCGAGTTCCGGCGCCATCGCCGCCTTCGCCGTCGCCTGGGAGCGGCCCAACGAATTCCGCAAAGTGCTGAGCAACGTCGGCAGCTTCACCAACCTGCAAGGCGGATATGTCTACCCCGAGCGCGTCCTCGCCAGCGAAAAGAAGCCCATCCGCGTCTTCCTCTGCGACGGCCGTAACGACAACCGCGCCCTGCGCTCCGACGGCACCTACGACGAAAAGCGCGACTGGTTCTACCAGAACGTCCGCCTCATGAAGGCGCTCACGCAGAAGGGCTATGACGTGAACTACTCGTGGAGCATGAATCTCCACGGCCAGAAATTCGGCGGCATGATCCTGCCCGAAATGATGCGCTGGCTCTGGCGCGACGGCCCCGTCTCCACCGACCCCAAGGACATGACGGAACGCAGCTTCCGCCAAGCCAGAAAGTAGGACAGGCCTCCCGGCCTGTCCACTCCGCGTTAGCGCGCCGGAGGATTCATGGTAAACAGCAATATCCCTAGCCGCCTTGGTCTCCACACCGGGCTTCTGCAGGAATCCCAAGTCGCGGAACCATTCGATAAAACGATACTGCCACGTGCCGAACGGAATATCGTTGCGATCCGTCAGTCCGCCCGTCATCCGGCTGCCGTCCGGCAGCGGATCGCCGGGATGCCGCCCGTTGCCGTAAATGTGCATCTCGATATTCGGCACGCTGATCGCCAGCATCGCATTGAAGTATTCCATCGCCCATACCGCGTGCACCCGGTCGCCCGATCCGCCGCAGACCAGAAAGGCCGGAGGAACATTCCGCGGAATGGGGGGCGCCGTGCGATTGCGCGCGAACGGTGTCGGGCCGGGATAAATGATCCCCACGAAATCGGGCCGCGACGAAATTCCCGCCAGCGGATCGCCCGGGTCGCTGTTCTTCTTATCGAAATCGCCGAACAAAACCGCCGAGGGAGCCGCCAGTTCGGCGCCCGCCGAGAAGCCCATGATGCCGATCTTATTCGGGTCGATGTTCCATTCCTTGGCGTAAGCGCGCACCATGCGTATGGCCTGCTGCGCATCGTACACCGCATCGGTCTGCGCGTTGTACCCGTCCTTGCGCAGGCGATTCCGCAGAATCACCGTATTGACCCCGTAGTTATAGAAGAAGGGAACGAAATCCGCGCTCTCCGTGCCGACGTTGAGCGTATTGTGTCCGCCCCCGGCCACCAGAATCACCGCCGCGCCCGTATTCAACCCGCGATCCACCGTGTGGACTTCGATCGATGGGTTATGGATGTTGACGATGCTGTTGATGCGTCCCGGCACCGCCTGGCTCATGTTGTACTGTTCGGCCTCGCGGACCCGCTCCGCCTTGAGAAACGGAGAGCCCGGCGGATAAAGCGGCACCACGATCCCGCCCGCCACGATCGGCTGCGGCGCATACGGAGCGTCGGTCACCGGCCCCGGCTTCGGCACCGCCATGGGTGCGGGCAGCGCGGGCAGTGGGGCGCGGGTAGTCTGTGCATTGCCGGGCAATGCTGCCACCATTGCCCCAGCCAGTAAAGTGAGTGTGCTTCTCTTCATAGCGGATTAGCCAAAACTATATCACCTTGTTCGCCAAAATAAGATTTATATTCCCCATGCTCTGAGCGATTTAGGATTACTAACACCGAATAACTCAAATTCCTGATGTTACTTTCAAGTTGGAAAGAGGTCGTGCGCACCACTCGCCCGGCCCCAACAGTTTTCTTGCTGGCCAGCAAGCGTTGCATGTTCGGTGGTGCTGACTTTCCGTAAGCCTTAACCGGCCTCACGGTGCTCCCCTATATGGCAGGAGCGCCGGCGGAAAGATCTTCCGTTCGAACGGATAACATCCAGGGGATGTTCGGATAGCGTATATCGCCGACCCTCTGGCTACAGAGATTGAGAATCGAAACGAGGGGACGCTCGATGTGCTCAAGGTAATAAGCACTGCTCCTACGTCTTCGTAGATTCCAATCAAATCACTGGCGGCCGGACACGCCCGGCAAACACCCGGAAGCCCCGGCCGCCGCAACGTCTCAAGCCCGTAGTGTCTTCTCTGCGCTTCCTCTGCGTTCTCTGCGCCTCCGCGTTGAAGCCGAGGCCTCTCACTATTACTGAACCAACATCACCGGAGCCTGCCAGAACGACGCCTTCTGACTCGTCGTATCCACCACCGTCACCTGACAGTTATATCTCCCGGGCTGCAGCTTATTCAGCGCCAGACTGAACCCCAGCGGCACCGCCTTCGATTTCGGGTCCATCCCTTCCGTCACCGGCAGCGGAGTCGTCTCGAACGCCTTCGTCTGCCCGCGATAGAACGTCACGAACGCCACCAGCGGCTGCATCGTCGCCTGGCCCCGCTCATAAGCCTGCAAATACACATACATATCGCGGCTCCGGCTGAACACGCGCGTCACGCTCGGAATCAGCTTCTGCCCGTTCTGGATCAGCGGATTCACCGTCGGCGTCTTATCCTTCCCGGCCGTGAACAGCGAGTCCTTCATATCCACCCGCTGCCCGCTCAACACCACCGAGCTGATCGGGATGCGCTTCAGCTCCTTATTCAAATTCGGAACCACAAACTTATTCAAGTAAGTCCCGATACGCCCCGTCTCATCGTCGCGCGCCAGAAACTTCAAGCTGTAAGTGCCCGGCAGCAGCGTGAACCCGGTATCGTACTGGATCGGCTGCTTCGCCAGTTGCGCTGCCGTCGCCCCGCTCAACTTGATGTCCACCTTGTCGCGCACATTCGCCACCGTCACGTTGTATTCGTCCTTCACCTCGCCGATGAAATCGATCAGCGTGTGGTCCGCCCCGCCCTTCCGCGCCAAAGCCAGTTCGCTTCCCGGAATCTTGACCACCACCGGCACGAAATACTCCGCCGAGTTCAACTGGAAGTAATTCACCTCCATGGCGATCGTCAGCTCCGTGATCGGGTCGCCCAGCATCAAGGCGTCCAGCAACTGCCGCTCCTTGTCCACCGTGGTGAACTTCTTGAACTCCTTGCCGGCATAATACCCCTGCCGGTAATCCAGCTTGAGCGACGCGTCGGCCAGCGAGATCTTGATCCGCCGGAACCGTCCATCCATCGCCGTATTCGCCGAATAATAGCCGATGATGTAGTAGCTCGTGATCGCCTTCTGCGCCTGCACCACGCCCTGCGACAGATCGTTGTTATCCAGCAGCGCCTTCCCGCCGGTATCCGCCGCCAGCGCATACAGCGTATCCTGCGACTTCTGGAAATTATTCGTGTTCGCCATCGCCGACATGCCGGAATACATTCCCACACCGCCCGGCGACCCATGAGTCGCGTCGCCCATCGGCGATTGCGCCACCAGCCCACGCGCATCCACCGGGTAGAACGACACGTTCGCCCGGATGGCCGCATTGGTCGTCGCCTGGAACTGCGCCTGGTTGTCGATCCCGTTCAGCTTCAAGCCGCTGGCAAAGTACACCAGCACCTTCTTCTCGTTGAGCTGGCCCAGCATCTTGACCGCGGTCTGCAGCGCGCCTAATTGCCGGTCGGTCGTGAACAGGTTGAACTCGCTATCGTCTTCACCGAACGCCGCTCCCGTATCGGCCGAGCTGTCGTCACTGACCGTCTCGTCCAGCCCGGTATCGGCAATGAAGAGCTTATTGATCACCGTTTCCAGGTCGTCCTTCTTGTCCGTGAAGTCCTGCAACACCTGGACCGCCGCCCCGTTGAACGCCAGAATTGCCATCAGATCGGCCGGCCGCATCTGCGTGCGGATGAACTTCATCGCCGCCGTTTCCGCGCGCACCTGGTCCGGCACCGGCATCGCGCTCATGTCGAAATACATCGCCATCAGCCGCCGGTCCCGATACCGTATGTCGCCCGGACGCTCCGGCGTGATCTGGTGGGCCGTCACCCCCGGCACCGCCGCCACTGCCGTTGCCGGCGCAGTAGCGGGCGCCGGAGCCGCCGCCGGGACATCCACCGGTATCGCCGGCTCCGCCAGCTCGTCCAACTTTTGAAATTCGCAGAAGCTGATCGTCTGCGCCACGCCGTCTTCGGTAATCGTGAAGTCCTTCGCCGTCAGCCCTTCCACCGGCTTCCCGTTCTTGTCCTTCACGGTCACCGTCTCCACCACCAATTGCGTGTTGGCCTGAAACTTGATGATGCCGTTCGCGGCCTGTGGCGCTGCCTGCGCGGCGGGCTGCCCTGCCTGTTGCGCTCCGGCCAGTAGCGTGAAGATCAGCGCGATCGAAATGAATTTCATGGTTAGAACCTCCACCGCAGGGTCGCCTGCAGGCTGCGCATCGAATTGGCCGTCATCGGCAGTCCGAACTGCGCACTGCTCACCACCGTGTTCCAGCTTGGATACGTGACATGATTCAGCACGTTTGTGGCGTCGAACCGGAAGTCGAGGTTCTCAGCGAAGGTCCGCGATAACGACGAGTTCATGATGAATTGCCCCGGTCCCTCGATCGAATTCCTGCCCGCCGTGCCCCACTGGCCGGCTCGTGGAGCGACGTACGCCGCCGGATTCAGGTGCCGTCCCTGCACTTCCGTCTGCACGGATAGGCCCGTCGTATCCGGCCGCAGTGGGCCCGTCACTCCGGTCCCGGCCACGGCCACGGAATAAATCGGACTGAGCGGCAGCCCGCTGCCCACAGTGATGTTGTTGATCAGCGTCCACCCCTTGAACGCCGTGCCCCTCCACCCTCGCAGTAGCGCTCCACCTTTGACTCCGACGCCCGACGAGTACTGCGTCTGCAGCGTCAACAGATGCCGCTGGTCGAAATTGGAAGGACCGCGTTCCGCGCTCAGGTCAAGCCAGTTCTGCGCGATTACGCTCGTACCCTGTCCCCTGCCGCCCAGCGCCGCATTATCGAACGACTTCGAATAGATGTACTGCGCCGTCGCCGTCAGGCCATTGTGCAGGCGCCGCCGCAACTGAAACTGCCCGCTCTCTCGCGTCGAGTTGCCATTCGACGTCATGTACGTGTAACCCGAGGGGCAGGAAGGACACGGATTGTCGACACCCGCCGGATACGTATTCGGCAGGAACGCCTGCACCGCGTGCGTCCCTTTAATACCGTTATACGTAACCGTCGCCACTAACGCCGCCGGCAGATCCATCTGCGCCGAAACCTGCCAGTTCTGCGCGTTGCCGATGCGAAAATCCGGGTCGATGGCGAACGTATTCGGCGTAACCCCAGGCGTCAGGTTGAATCCGTTGGCCAGTGTCAGTGGATTCAGCGGACCGTTGGCGACACTCAGGCTCTTCGAAAGCGGCGATTGCTGCGCCATCTGCATCGCGATGGTGTTGTAGACCGACGTGTTGTAAGTTACTCCGTAGCCCGCGCGAATCAGCAGCGATGAGCCGAAGATCGGCCGCCAGGAAATTGCGACCCGCGGCTGGATTCCGTGCTTGTCCGGCCGCACCAGCGAATTCGGATATTGCATGCCGGTCAGCGATCCCGTGGGGCTGTTGCCCAGTACCGGCGCCTCCGGCCCAAAGCTCCGCGCGATATCCAGGTTCACCAGCCGCCCGTACTTCTCCACGATCGGGCTCGAGTATTCCCAGCGCGCGCCCGCATTCACCGTGAAGCCCGCGCTCACCCGCCAGTCGTCCGTAAAATAGGCATCATAGGAGGTCGACCGGAAGTACTTATCGGCGTTACCGAAGGCGATCGAACTGGTGTCCGGCGTGCCAAGCAGAAAGTCCGCGAAGTCGCTCCCCGTGCCCGGTACTGCCACCCCGTTGGCCGTCGCCTGCGTCGCCGCTCCCGTGAAACCGAAGCTGCCGCGCGCGTCCTGCTGCGAAATCAGATTCAATTGAATCCGCCGCACATCCCCGCCAATCGTGATGTTGTGCGGCCGTTTCAGCCACATGATGGAATACGAAGCCGCGCTGGTCTGGTTGCGGGTGAAGGACTCCTGCGCATCGTTCAGCGCCGCAAAGCCGCTGTTGAAGTTCAGGCTGGGCGGTCCCCAGTTCTGCGGATCCTGATTGTTGCCGCCAATCCCCGCCTCGCCCGATACGTTGAGGCGGTTAGCGAAAAACGGGGTACTGCGCACCGAGAACCGGCTGTAGTTCGCGCCCAGCGTACCGTACAGCGACTTGTTGAACGTGTGCCGCCAGCTCACATTGAGATTCATTCCCATGGTGCGATTGCCGTCTACAAACGCGAACAGGTTCGGATTCTCGGCGCTCGTCCGCTGATAGCCCAAACTGCCGTTCACCGAGTTCCGCGAATTGATCATCTTGTTGATGCGCGTCTGTACGCCGTCCGAGTCGTTGTTGCCGATCAGCGGAATCTGGTAGTTGTAGCGCGATGAGCTGAAATTCGGCTGCGGATAGAAACCCAACAGCGCCTTGGCCTGCGGCGAGATGAGATTCACCGGAATGATGTTGCCGGGAAACGGTGCGCCGGTGGACGGGTCTACTGCCACTACCGGCTGGCCGAGCCGGTTCAAGGTCTGCGAAAGGTCGCCGCTGCGCTCCGCCGCGGTCGGCACCAGGCCGGTCTGCGTGCTGGCGTTGCGATTGCGCGTGCCCTGGTACCCGATGAAGAAGTTCCCGTTGTTGGTGCGGAACAGGTGCGGGATGGCCAGCGGTCCGCCGAACGAGAATCCGAAGCGCACGTGGTTGTAAGGCGACCGCGGAGTGTCCTGTCCGGTAAGCGAGAAATTGCGCGCATTGAGCGCCGAATTGTCCAGAATCGAGCTGACATCGCCGCGATATCCCGAACCCGGTCCCTTGCGGAAATTGCCGATCGCGCGCCGCTCCACGCCGTTGCTGACGCTCCCGTTCACCAGCAGAGCGTCGTTGGCGCCCGGGGCGGCCTCATCGACACCGCCCGCCGCGGGCTCCGGACCAGGGCCGGCGGACGGCCCGCCGGAAGCATTCACCTCGGCCCGCTGAAATCCAGCCTGCGGCTTGGCTGCCGCCGCGGTGGCCGCCGCGGCCTTGGCGGCCTTGGAACCCTTCTTCGGCGCCGGCGCGGTGGACGGCTTGAGCAGCGATGGATTCGCTACCTGGGCGGTTTCCGAGTGCGGTGTGGCAGCCGGCGTGGCCTGCGTTTGCACGGGCGGGGCAGGAGCCGGCGGGGGCGCCGACGCCTTGATTTCGTCGAACGGCAGCAGCTTCAATTCCCATTCCGGGCTCGGCGAGTTCGGCGCCACCGCCACTTCCATCTTCAGCGTGCTGAAGCACAGCATCTCCACCTGCAGGTTCCACACGCCGTCCGCCAGGTCAGGGAAGGAATACTGGCCCTGCGGATCGCTGACGGCGACCACCTTCTTGTCGCCCATCGTGGCCGTAATCGTGGCGCCGGGAACCGGCAGGCCGGCAAACTTGACCATTCCATGATGCTCCGACGCCTGGATCAGGGCAGGCGCCAGAAAGGCGAGCGTACAGTAAAAAAGCGCTTGTAAGATAGGATTCCGTGCCATTCGGTTCTCAAGTAGAACGACGTTTCGCGGGATACACCATTAGCGTTCGAGCCCCATCCACCGTCGTTTTAGTCTATGACGAGCTTAGACGCGATTCCGTTCGGGAAGTTTTAAGATTTTTGAACGGCGGACCCGGCGGCATAAGCTATCGAACTTTACAATTGTGACATTAATTTTCGGTGGGAGCCTGCCGCACGCTGTCTACCACTACGATGTCCACCGGACTCTTGCGGGATTCGAGCTTCAGCCCCAGCTTTTCCTGTAGCGCGCCCGAAAGCGTCAGCCCGTTCGGACCCAGTGGATCGCCGTGCGGATCTGTGCTCGCCGCCTCCGCCATGGCTTTCATCTTCGCCAGGATGCCGCCGCCTTCGCGTTCGTCCGGCACCCATTCCAGGTCGACGTTGTAAGTGCCCTTGATCTGAGTCAGATCCGTCACCGGACGATCCATGATCTGCGCGAGGCTGCCGGCCAGGCCGGCAATTGTCGTGGGACCGCTCATCTGGCGCCCGCGGGGACCGATCGTCATGCGCATTCCGCCTTCTGTCTCGTCGTCCACCGGCTTGAGTTTGAACCCCGTCTTTCCCACCAGCATGACGTACGCCGGCATCACCTTCTGTTCGAGATGCGCGGCCAGTTGGAAACGCTCGGCGAGCAGGTTTCGCAACATCGCCGGAACCTGCTCCCTCGGCGTATTCGGCGGCGTTTTAGCTACAATGTCGAAGCGGGCCGAGTCGAGCCATTCCGGACCCGAAACCTGATACTCCTTCATCTCATATGCCCGGGCGATCACGGACTTCAGGCTGACGTTCTTATAGTCCACCATGCCCGGGTCGCCGCCCATCTGCACCATGAACTTGCCCGCCGTGGGCGGGGGTGCCGGCTTGACGGATGCTACCTCAAATGCCGGCGCAGTTGCCGGGGCTTGGGCGAACAGCGCGGCCGCCGGAAAAAGCACCAGCAGGATGCACAGGTCGACCCGTAACTTCTTCGGAGTTCTCATACGTTACATAACGATGGACTCCACCACTTTGTGACATCCGCCCTAGTTTTCAGTGGGGACCTTTTCGGCGTGGTCCACCACCAGGATCTCTTTCTCCCGATCTCCCGTGGGAGCCCAAAACATCGGATAATGATGCGGTGCTGGTCATTCGTAACGCTCAGATGGACGCCTTGCGCGATTCGCGGGAGGCGGAATGCATCGCCGGCCTCGAGCTGTGCCTTCGGGAGAGCTTCCCCCGCGATGTCGCACGCTTGAGCAGCGAGGAATTGCACAACGTCGTCCGCCTGGGCATGGAGCGCAGCCGTTCCCACGGCGGTGTCACCGCACAGGAAATGTACCTTTATCTAACCCTGATGTTCATGCTGGGCAGTTACTTCGACGAGGACCCTCAACTGGCATGGGCACAGGAACTCCTGGCCCGGGGCGGGTCGATCGAGGCGCTACATGCGCAAACTCTCCACTATCTGAACGACGTGGCCGGCAGGGAGAATGAGCACCTGATCAAAGCGCTGGCGCGAATTCGCAAGCTCGATCTGCGGGTGCTGCCCGAAGCCAGCGCCGCCGATTTCGAGCCGCGGATGCTGGCATCTTTCCGCGCGACCTATCCAACCAAATTTGATGCGCAGAGCGAGGCGGCCAACCACGATTTGGTGCAACTCGGAAAGTCCCTGGCCGCCCGGCACTCCATGCCCGGAGCAGGCGCCGCACTCATGGCGGGGGTGGCGTTTCTGCTGGGCGCCTCGTTCGACCGTGATCCGCTGCATCCCTGGATCCGGACCGCGCTCCACGGGCCGGGAGGCGAGCGCAAAGTTCAGGAACTGTATCGCCGCGCCCTGGAATTCGTGGAGATGGCTCTTACCTAAACGATATGTGCCTTCCCACGGGTAGTGATCGCGAAGATCAAGTCGAACATAAAGAACAAGGTTCCCAACAGCAACCCCCAGAAGCTGAAAGCAACCTGCGACAAGGCCAAGGAAGAAGAACCGAAGCTGATCGCACTCGAGGTCACGGGAGCTACCCTGCGGATAGCCGACCACTACTGGGTCCTGCGGGACGATCGGGCCAAAGTCCGAGTTAAGGCCGTAACGGAACCGCCGAATACGCCAGTGACCTGGACCGGCGGCACAGCGACATCAAGTCCAATCGTACAGGAGGTGGGCCTGTCGAACGTTGCCGATGTACCGGTCAAAGCGACTCTCGACTGCGACAAGTCGGTCACCATCGAGATCTTCGATCTGGTCTCGGTCTCCTCCACGCTGCCCCTGGTCAAAGCCAGGCACAAGGCCTACGTGTCGAACCAGACGACTCGCCTGACGGCTGTCACCAACCCGGACGTCAAGAAAGTCTGGGATCTGCTCAAGTGGAGTGAGGGCGCGGCCGGCGCAACCAACAACCTGCGGGACGTCAACCTGCAGCCGGTGGGCGACCCCACGATCACGGTTTCCCTTGGCTCCAAGAGTAAGCCGATCGACCTGCACATCTGCCAGTGGCCGCGCCTGCAGATCAAAGAGGTGACGTTCGAATGCCACGAAGTGCTGAACGACGGGGCGGCAGAGATCGACGTGCCATTCGACAAGAGGTGGGAGAAGGGACGCGCCGATGCGGCCGCCAACCAGCCCGCCGACGATAGCCAATCGCCCATCTGCTTCACTCAAAACACGAAGATCAAACTGTCCGCTGAGTTCGAAGTGAATCCGGCTTCGACCGATGACGAGACCGTATCGGTGAAAGCGAATCTGGGGTTCGGGGAGATCACCGCGGACATCACTGTAGCTGCCGGAAAAGACGAGGCGAGCATGCCGCTTACCGAATCGGCGGCCGCTTTGCCCAAGAAGGTGGACCACATTCCGGCCTGGGACATCAAATGGACGCACGTCCTGGAGGATGCAAGCTGGGTGGATGCCGGGACCAGTACAAGCCCGCTTTACGTCCTGTGGGGAGATCCGCAGAAGCCGATCTACTTTACGCTGCTCGATATCTCCTGCGAAAGCGCGAAAGGCGAAACTTCCGAAGCCGGTGTGGTCACGAAGTCTTTCGAACCTTTCGACGCGGCCAAAGGAACGGGCAACGGTTTTGTGCGCAAAGGCGATGGCTTGCGCATGTCGTATTACAACAAGGGGACCGACACCGGAGCGGGCTCCGACATGCAGACCACAGACGGATTGCTTAGCAACGCGGAAGCCACGGGCCGGTGTGGAGGCTGGGCCACCCTGCTCCGGCACATGTGGTGGATGCACGGCATCACCGCCCACTCGCGGAGATGGTATATTCGCGCCAATCAAACCAGTCTGATGAATCCGGATCTTCGCTTCCTGGTCAAGAACTGCACGTTCTCGGGGACAGGCTCGGCGCCCACGCAACTGTACACACATGATGGAACCCGGGCGAACAATGAGGTGACGAAAGTCACCGGCATTCCCGGCCACGGCCAGGATAACCCGCAATTCGATTTCGGCGACCATGTGGTAGTGAAGTACGGCGGCAAGTACTATGACCCGTCTTACGGCGTCGGACCCTACGACAACGATGCTCTCTATCTCACTGCTGCCCTGGATGGCCTCGGGAAATATCCCAAAATCGAATTCAAGTTCCTCGGCATTTCACAGCACCTTCCGCGCTATTGCGTGCCGTACCAGACCGGGTTCGCCGAACACACAATTATCAAGAATCCATTTGATTTTTACGCCACAGGTTTTGGAAGAACGGGGCTTCAATTGTTTCCACTTTGCAAGTTCGACCCCCCCAGGGCGAGGGTGGCCGACGTCCAGCCTGGGGACGAGGTCGAGCTCTGGTCAGGCGGCGACCTCATCGACGAAGCCGTAATGGGTCCGACGGTGACGCTGGCCGATGTTGCCGCGCAACACGGCGTCTCGCAAGATCAGATTTTCGATCATCCAAAGAACGGTCCGCTCAAGGCTCTCCGCAAGAACAAGGCGAGCCTGCGAACCGGCGATACCGTGATTGTGCCGGCGGACCTGGACGCCAACGGCAGACCGGTCATCGGGCACGATATATGAGGCTCCACGCGCTTCTCCCGCTTTTATTCGCCTGGTTAGGGAGTGACATGAATATCAAATTGCAGAAGATCGACGCCGGCGAGACCAAACCCGTTACCGGGCTGACCTTGTTCCATCGCGCCAACGAAGTTCACCTCTTGTTGTCGCGCAAGACCGAGTTATCCGAGACCTCCGCGCTGCCGCACGCGGGCCCTATGCAGTTGGCCCCAGCGGGCGAACTCGGTGACGGCAGAGCGTGGGATGCGAAGCCGGCTGCCGGCCCGGGTCCCGCCTTCCTCACCCTCTATCTACGTGCAGAAAGTGCGGTCACCTGGGCAATGCTCAAAAGGCCGGATGGCTCGCAGGATCGCCGCCTTCATCTGGAGCCCTTCGCCGTCTACGACCATCCGCATTTTGTAAAAGGACAACCGGCCGGCCAGTGGACCGCCACCGCGGTGAAATACGCCGACGGCGCTTCCGTTCCAGTGGTCTTCTCCAATCTCGGGGGCGACGCGGATCTCCCGATGTCGAAGTCCCTCGGGAACTACCGCGCCATTCGAGATGCGAGACTCTTGCAGAACGGGAATACCTACTGGCTCTTTCTGCTGATGCGGGTCCCCGGAGCAATCAAGAGTCCCACGCTTCGCGAATTGCCCAGCGGAGCGCAGATGCCTGCCGTGTTACACATGGTGCACCTGAATGCCAAATTCGAACCATCGGGCCAGGTCTCCGAGGTATTCGGCTCCCTGCCGATCTACGAATTCGACGTGGACGCGGCTCCGAACGGCCACGTCGTCATTTTCGGGACCACGCCAACCGGCACGGTGTTTGCGACCGCCATTCCACAGGAGGGAAAATTACTGCCGCGAGACACTTGGGAGGAAACCAGGTTTGAACAGCCGCTGGTCTCGCCCTCGGTCCTGGTTTACGGCCGCAAGGTACATCTGGCAGCGATCGCCAACCTGGGGAAGGACGACGCTTCGGTTCTCTACGGAACCATTCCGCCACAGTAGCGCGCGCCTACTTCTTCACGAACTTTTTGACATTGGCTCCGTTCACTTCCGCCACGTAAATAGCGCCGCTGGAATCCACGGCCACGGCCGTCGCATTGGCCAGCCCGCCGATCTTCTCCAGCACCTTGCCATCCTTGAGGCCGACGATCAGCAGGCAGTTATTCTCGGTGCCATCGACCATGTACATCAGGTCGTTCCTGACGAACAGGCCCCAAGGGGTGCCGAGGTTGGTCCACTGATTGAGAAATTTGCCGGACTGGTCGAAGATCTGTATGCGGTTGTTCGAGCGATCGGCCACGTAAAGGCGGCCCTTCGAATCGATCGCGATGCTGTGAGGCACGTTGAACTGTCCCGGCTCCGTTCCTTTGCCGCCCCACCACTTGATGAACTTGCCATCCTTGGAAAACCTGGCGACGCGCGTATTGGGGCCTTCCCCATCGGCGATGAAGATGTCGCCGTTCCTGGACACGGCGAGATCGGCCATGCCGTTAAAGGTGTCGTGCGAAGTGTTGTCGCCGGTGACGCCCTTCTTTCCGAGCGTCATCAGCAGCTTTCCGTCAGAGTTGAATTTGAACGCCTGCATGTTCCCGCGGTCGGTGACCCAGACAGATCCAAAACGATCCACCCGCAGAAAGTGAGTCGTCTTGAACATGCCCTGGCCCCACGAGCGGAGGAATTTTCCGTGGCTGTCGAACACCATGACCGGCATGGATTCGTTGCGGTGCAGCACGTAAACGTTGCCGTGCGCGTCCACGTCCACGCCGGTGGCCGCCCCCCATTTGGTGATGCCGGGCGGGAGTTGGGCCCAGTTTTCGACCAGTTGATAGTGGCTTTCGGCAGCCCGCACGGGCATTGCCAGCGCGACGAACATTGCGGCGACGGCGAACAGATTTTTCGAGTTGCGGCTCATGAGTCTCCTTGAGGGTTACGGATTTAACGGCATGGTGAGCGAACCGACATGCCCGGTCTGGGAATCGCGGATGACGGCGCGCACTTTGACCGCTCCGGTTTGGAGAGGGACGGTCAGAGAGTAAACCAGGCCAACCCGCTCGAAGCGCTGGCGCTGCGCGGCGTTCAACTGAAACTGACGTGAACTGGAAATCCTCGCGATCGCCTTGTCATCGGCATTCAGTTCGACGAACATTTCATCGAACTTGCCGTTCCAGTGATTACCTTTTTCCGTAAGCGAGATGGTGGCCGGGTCCAGCACCGCGCGAATGTGGAGCGTGCCGCGCGGCTTGCCGGGAACGGACTCGACCTGCATGGTGATGCCGACCCCGGTGGATTCCAACGGGCTGAGAAAGGCCGACTCCAGTTCGGCCTTCTTCTGGGCCTGCTCCATCCCGCGGTCAGTTCCGGCGATGTAGCCCTGCCTGTAGTGCAGATCGAGGTGGGGACGATCGACGTGAACCGAGAGGCGATGAAACCTGCCGTCTTGCTCGTCGTCGCCGAGATAAAAGGCGAGGGTGTAACTGGTGCGCTTGTCTTCGATGGCCTCGGCCATGGCGGCGTCGAGGTCGTTGCGGTTGTAGTATGCTTTGCCGCCGGTGCGTTCGGCAAGTTCCTGCATGCTGGCGACGCCACCGGGACCCCATCGGCGCGGTGGGCCGCCGAGCCCGTTGGAATCGACGGCGTCGAGTTCCACGTTGGACTGATTTAATACGTCGATGGCTTTCGCCCAGGAATCGGACGCATCCCGGATCTGGCGCGGTGGGAATCCCTGCGACACCCAGAGAAGGCTCTTGCGTCCCGGCACGCTGGCCATGTGGCCGGCGATGGCCTGTATGGCGGTCCGCAGCGACTCGGCGCCATTGCGCATGAAGAACTCCAACTCCGGCCTGGAAGGCCTGTCGAACGACCTGACGGCCTCGCCAACCCCTTCCATTCCCACTGGTGCGGGCGACATTCCCGACGGGATGTAAGCGTTCAGATTGCGAGTCAGAAGATCGCGATTGGTGGTGTAGTCCTGGAGAATGAGGAGGCCCTGGTACTGGGTGAGCACATAAATTGCGACCCGCTCATCGGCACGTAGCCGGCCGATCATTCGGACCACCTGATCGCGCGAACGGGCGTAGTTGTCGAAATAGTCGTTGATGGTATCCAACAGAATGACGGTCGCATGGATGGATGCAGAGCCGGGGATTGCCACCTGGTTCGAGAAGGTATTCGGCGGCAGCGGCGATACCGGCGGAGCGATGACGGTTTCGGGCTCGCCACGGTTGATGGAGAAGATCTGTATGGCGCGGGGCTTGCCTTCATCTTTAATGGTGAAGTCCTGCTGGGTAAGGTCCTCGACGATGCGGCCTCGCGAATCCTTTGCCACCACATCGATCTGCACGACGCGCGTGTCCGATCGCAGCGTCGGAATCGTTTGCGCAGCTGCGAATTGAGAAAGCAGCAGGACCGCCGCCGGCCATCGCATGTGACTAACCCGTGCCAATGCAGATGGACTATGGCACAACGTCAATGCTGGCGATGGTCCGCGAACCGGTACGCCATTGGTTCACCACCTTGCCCTTCGGATCCACTTCGATGATCCGCCGGCCGGTATAGTCGTTGATCAGCATTCCGCCTTCGGGCAGGAACGCAAAGCCGGAAGCCCAGCCCATCTGGATGGCGGGGTCTGTGCCTGCCGATGCTGCGGACGATCTTACCCGAGCGATCGACCTCCACCAATTCGCCGGGATCGGAAAGGCTCATTACGGTATTGCCATTCGGCAGACGGCGGCCCATGTAGAGCTTGCGGTCCTTGCCGTTCGGCGCCTGCCATTGCCAGACGATGTTGCCCGGCCTGATCGACTTCGATCAGTTTGGCCTCCGCCTCCACGGCGATCAGCGTAGTGCCCTGGTCCGTGCGGTGCGCGTTGCGCGAGCGCATGTTGGCGAGGTCGGCATTTTCGTATTTCCAGACGACGCGTTTGTCCGGCGTCACTTCAATCACTTTGCCGAGCCGGGCGTCGCTGATCAGCGTGTTGCCGTTGGCAAGGCGCTGCGCGGCGATGGGATGTTCCAGGCCCTCCGAATAAGTCCAGACTTCTTTGTGGTCGCCATCGAGTTCCACCACCTTTTTCTGCGGATTGATGGTGAAGAGCACGTGACCGTTGGGCAGCGCCTGCACGTCATGGCCATGATCGTTGGGCGGCCTTCCAGAGCAGTTTGCGCCCGAAGGCCATTCGATCTCGGCGATCTCGCCGTTCGGCCCGTGATCGGAGATCAGCAGCGTGTGGCGGGCGGGCTGCGGCTTGAGGTACTTGTCGAACCAGGCGAAGGCGCGATCGTCGGCGCGCTGGGCGTCGGCGCCCTTGAATCCGTGACCGGCGCCGCTGATGGTCTCCAGTTCCGCGGGCACGCCCGCGGCGATCAGGCGCTCGATGATCCACAGCGACTGCTCGTAGGCGACGTAGGGATCGGCGGTGCCGTGGATCGCCAGGATCGGCGCCGCATTGGGCGTGACCCAGTTGAGCGGGCTGGAGCGCATGTGGGCGAGGCGCTCATGGTCGAGATCGCCGCCGAGGAACTTCGGCAGGACTTCGGCGGCATCCACCGATTTGGAATAGGACTGCGTGAAGTCGGTCGGTCCGTATTCGTCGACCACGCATTGCACGGCGCTCGACTGGTCGCGATTCGGGCCGGAGCCTTCGAACTCCTCGACGCCGGCGGTGAGGCCGAGCATCAGCACGAGGTGTCCGCCGGCGCTACCGCCCAACGCGCCGATATGGTTGGCGTCGATCTGGTACTTCGCCGCGTTGGCGCGGAGAAACCGAACTGCGGCCTTGACGTCCTGCACGGCGGCCGGAAACTGGTTGCGCGGCGCGAGCCGGTAATTCGCTGTGGCGGCGACATAGCCGTGTTCGGCCAGTTTGACGGCCAGCGCAATGTAGCCCTCCTTCGTACCGGCGCGGAAACCGCCGCCGTGGACCAGCAGGACGGCGGGACGCGGGGTGCCGGAGGCGTCGCGAGGGCGGATGATGTCCATGGTCTGGCGGCCGCCGACGGCCGAATACTCCACCTCGCGGTCGGCGAGAACGGTGTCCGGAATTTTTGGCGCGTTGGCGGGCTGGGCAGACAGGGCCGCGGCGGACGCCAGCAGCAGAATCGGGAGACGTGTATGCATCAACGCGACTATACAGCTACAGGCGCACGGGCGTCAAAGGTCGCATACAATCTGGTGGAGAGGAAATCGGGAATGGTCAAACTAACGTGGCTGGCGACGTTCACTGTGCTCGGCATGTTCGCGCAGGGAGGGGGCCGCGGCATTCCCGGTCTCACCGAAGGGCAGACCGCGGCGCTCACCAGCATGACCGGCGATCTCGCGCCGTTGACGGAGGCGGTGACCGCCGCGCGCAAGGCATTGACCGAAGCGGCGTTCGGCGCGGCACGCAACGATGCCACGATCCGCGCGAAGGCGGAGGCCGTGGGCGCGGCGGAACTGACGCTGGCCACGCGACGCGCGGAGGCGTTCGCGCCGGCTGCAGGCTTCTCCCGCGAAACTCGGCGCGGATCAGGTGGCGGCATTCGTCGCAGCGGGAGGCAGCTTTCGCAGTGGTGGCGGCCGCTCCCGGGACGGGCGGAGGGCGGGGCACCATTCCACGCATCCGGGAAGCGCAAACCGTTGCCCTCACCCGGCTGACCACGGACGTGATGCCACTGACGCGAATCCTGATCTCGGCCCGCACTGCACTGGCCGCCGCGACATTTGCCGGGACGCGCAACGATGCGGCGATCCGCGCGAAGGCTGCGTCGGTCCAGGTGGCCGAGATGGCCCTTGCCCAGGCACGCGCGGATGGGTTCGGCAGAATTCAAGCCTCGGCGAACAGGCTGGCTCCGGATCAAGTGGAGGTGTTCGTCGCCATGGGTGGTTCGTTTGCCGGCGTAAGTTTCACCCAGCCCGAGCCGCTGAACTTCGCCGGACACGAAGGCTATGTTCCGCTCTTCGACGGTGTCAGCCTCAAGGGATGGGACGGCAATCCGAAATTCTGGCGGGTCGAGGGCGGAGCGATCGTCGGCGAATCCACCGCGCAGAACCCGAGCGGAAACAGCTATCTGGTCTATCGCGACATGCAGGCGAAAGACTTCACGTTGAAGTTCGAAATCAAGGTGGAAGGCAGCGGCGGCAGCGGCTTCCAGTACCGTAGTAAGACCGGCATTCCCTGGCTTGCGCCGATCGCGAACAATGTGACGGCCAACGTCGGTCCGGTGAATCTCAATTGGATGATGACGGGACCGCAGGCCGACTTTTGGCCCAGCTCGCGGGATTGGACCGGCCAATTCTACTCCGAGAACACGCCGATGCGTATTCTGGCGTGGCGCGGCCAGGTGGTGGAGGGCGCCGGTCTGGCGAGCAAGCGGCTGATGGGAAACATCGGCGACCGGCAGGCACTGGGCAGCCTGGTGAAGATGAACGACTGGAATGAGTACACGGTGATCGCGCGCGGCGGCACGTTCATTCAGATCGTGAACGGGCAATTGATGGCGGTGATGGTGGACGACGATCCGGAGTCATCGAACAATCAGTCCGGCCTGTTCGGCATCGAGATCGAGGCTACTACGAAGGTATCGGTGCGGAATATTTGGGTAAAGAAATTGAATTGAGCGGCAGCTTACAGCGCCTCGACGGTCGGCTCGGCCACGGGGCGGCGGGTGTAATACTGAAACGGCCCCCAGTAATAGGGCTTTGAGTAAGTGGCATGAAGGAAGGATAACTTGGCTTGTCGCAGCGATTCCTCGGGAGACACTCCGGCCGCGATCTGCTGGTACATGCGGTCCATCATCTCAGACGTGGACTGATCGGGGAGGTCCCATAGGCCGGCAATGACAGAGTCCGCGCCTGCCTGAAGGAAGGCACGCGCGAGACCGACCAGGCCTTCACCGGCATAGGTCCGGGCGCCGGAACTGCGGCACGCGGAAATGGTGACGAGGTCGGCGCGCAGCGGTATCCGCATGACGTCGCGGGCGTAGAGTTTGAAGCCCCGCTCACCGGGAGATAGAATCAGCGCGGAATCGAGCGGGCTGCGCCGGTTGGCCTCGCCGTGTGCGGCGATGTGGATCATGGAGAACCGCCCTGGCTGCGCCGCCGCGTAGGCATCGGGCCGCGCCTCGGCGCCGGCGATGATCGTGGTGCTCATTCCCGTCAGGCGGTCGTTGAGTTTGGAGATTTCGGCGCCCGCAAACTGGAGCTTAGGAAACTCGGGACCGGGGGAGTCCGGATTGCCGATGATGAGTGTCGATTGGGCGGTCGCCGCTTCGCGCGCCGCCGGGTGGATGCAAATTCCATAGGAGGGCGCGACCGCAATCAGCGCATCCTCCAGCCAGTAGCGGGGCTTGTGTCCGTAAACCGGTAATGTCTCGAAATTCAACTGATGGAGCGGACCGTCCGGAACGATGACCACACGCGAACCCGCGGGAAGCAGGCTCTGGGCCTTGCCGATCAACTCTGTGTACAACCAGCGCCCCGCCTCGTTTTCGATTTGCATGGGGTCCCGCATGGAACCTTCGATGAATCCGCGATACCGTTCGACCGCGCCGGCAATCTCCGATTCCGGCGGCAGCACGAAGGTGCGGATCTGGTCTGGAGTCACGACCCAAAGGAAGGAGCGTCGCGGGGCCACCCAGTAGGAGAGCCAGGTGCTGCCGGAACGCCGGGCCAGCGCTTTGAGTTCCTCGGCGCCTCGGGCTCCCGCTTCCAGTTTTCCTTTGCGCGGCAGACCTTCTGCCAGCATGTGGGCACGGCTGGAATCGGCGACCTCTAGAGCTCGCACCGGTAGATTGCGATCCATCAGGGCGTCGACGTAATCCTGGTAGAAGAGCATGAGGCGGGAGAGGAATGTGATCTTGTTGTCGGGGCCGTTCAGCTCAGAGCGGCTCTGTTCCACGATGCGAATGCCCGCTTCAAATGACTGGCTCGCCCGCTCCCAGTCGCCAGAGGCCAACGCGAGACGGGCAAGGCCGGCGTGCGCCTGCCAGAGCACACCGGGATTTACCGCATTGGACGCGATCGTCTGTTCGTAGATCAGGCGCGCTTCATCGGTGCGGCCCCTGCCGGTGGCGATGGCCGCCTGATTCAGTTGTAGGGCCGGGATGGAGCCAGGGTCGGGCTTCAGCGCGCGGGCTTCCTGGTTCGCCTTCTCGGCGGCGTCCCAATCCCCCACTTGCCGGTAGGCGGTGGCGAGGTTGATAGCCCATCGGGCGCTTTCGGAAGGGGAATTGAACTGCTTGGACGCATCGAGTGCACGCTTGAAGTAAGGGATGGCCTCGCCGGGCCGGTTCTGAAGAAGGTAAAGCCGTCCGGTCTCACCGAGAACCTCGGACAGACGAGGGCCCGGCTTCACCAGCCGTAGAGCTTCATTGCGAAACTCCCAGGCCTTGTCGAAATTCCCGAGGTCGGCGTAACACAGTGCGAGATTGTTGGCTGTCACGGCGATCCATTTGGCAGCCCCAATCTTGCGCCATACCTGGATCGCCCGATCGAAGAAGCCAGTGGACTCATCGCACCGTGATCGGCGCTGCTGAAGCAGACCCAAGTTATTGGTCGCGGCGGCGGCCTGATACTCATCCCCCGCGTTCCGCGCGGTCTGTTGTGCAAGTTGCCAGGTGCGTTCCGCCGAATCGAAATCCTTGTTTTGTGCCTGCAACTGGCCACGAACGATATCTATTTCAGCCCGGAGCCCTACTACTCCCTCAAGGTCAGACATCGCGCGGGCCTCATCCAATAACGACGAGGCTCTGCGGGCATCAGGTCCGCCGCGGCGTAAGCAAAGCTTCGCCAAGAGCAGGCGGCGGCGGATCTCAGCACGAGCAAACCCTTGGTAGCCCTCCAGATCGCTTTCGAGCAGACTTTGGGCACGGCTGAGTTCGGCCTGCTCCAACAGGATCTCGGCTTCCAATAAGCGAAAGGTCCAATGCCATTCGGTGTCGGGATGCGCGCGCCACACCGCGCCAGCGCGTCGCACCTGCGCGAGGCTTTCGTCGAGCGATCCCTGACGGAACTTGGAAATCGCGGCCCGGTAACCGTCCTCAGGAGACACACGGTCAGGCTGGCGCGATCCGGATACAATCAGGACGCCACTTACCAGGACGACACCAAGTGAAGACGAACGCAGCATCAGGGAATCCAACCGCCGTTCGCATCGCCTTCGGCGAGTGCAGCGTCCGCCTGGGTGTTCGAACCCATACTAAGCCGAACCAGTGTAAAACGGCGGGAATACTCGTTAATCAGGACTTCGCCGAAATAGATTTTGCCGAATCCGGTAAGTTCGAGAAAGTTGCCGGGTATGGTGGTCTTACCCCATGTGATGCTGTTAACAAAAGAGCAAACTACATAGCCGTTGGACACTCTCGGAATTGGCTGGTGAAAGTCGGGGGGTGCGGTGGTACGCGAGAGAAAACGGTTTCGGTACTTCGACCAGACAGCCTTATCCTTTTGAAACGCGTCATCGAAACTTTGCAGCGTGGGCATGCGGCAAAAGTCATCGATGTCGGTGTTTAACGTAATCGATTTTCCATTCAGGGTCATCCCTTCGAACTGGGCTTGCGGAACAATGGAAGGCTGTTGTCCCTGGGCCGGGTAAGTGGAAACCAAGGTAAGTTTCAACAGGCCGGCGATGAATACATTGGGGCTATTCACTGCCTGGACATTCTGGATGGACGACGTCACGGTAGTCACGTGCGACCCGTCGGGCTTGGCATCGCCCTGACTTTGAGCAACCGTCTGGCCCCAGGAAAAGATGTCGCGGAACACCGAACCGCAGGACGTGGCGTCACAGTGGCCGCCCGCGACAGACAGGGCGCTGGCGGGTGGACTTTGCAGGTTGTACGGAGTTCGATCTTCGCCGACACGGAGTACACGCCCTCCGATTGGAATGGCGCTGCCGCGGAAGACGAAGCGGCCGGGAGGCGGAGTGGGGGTGGTGGACTTGGATTTCGGCATGTGAACGGAATTGCTCCTTGTCAATGCATTCTAAATCTATACAGGACCTCCGCGCTGGTTGCAGGGGGTACTCCATCCGGCCGGACGGCGAGAACATACCGGCCGCTCCTCAGCTTTGAAGCTGGGATCAACACACAAAACGGGGAACCGGGTGTCGGGCCGGGAGCGGTCCCTTCCATTAGCGGCGTCAGAGAGGCAATGCCACGAACCTGCCACTGAAATTTCGGAGCGGCAAGCGGCACGTCGGCGGACAGCACCAGGAACTGGCCGGCCTGCGGTGCGCCGATTTCGATTTCCTCCCCGCGCGCGTCGGGATGCAGGGCGAACTCGGCCACGGCCTGCGGGACTAACTGGCCTCGCAGGGAAATGGATTGTAAGGTGGTAACCACAGTCAATACGCACAGGGCCAGGGCCGAGGCCATGACGTAAGTAGGCTGCGGCGAAAAGCGAAACGACGGGAACCACCCCTTCCAGCCGGTTGCGGCAGCCGGCTGATCGTAGTCCGGCATCTGTAAGAGCACGGCTCTCGAATTCGAGGAGACGGTGAATAAGTCTCGCACGTCATCGGCACACTCCCTGCAATTGAAATAGTGCTCCTCGAATTTTTCACGTTCCGCCGGCGATAGTTCGCCGAGCATGTATCTTCCCGCAATGTTTCGTTTGGTAGCGATGAGGTGATCCAACATTGGTTTCTCCGAGGCTTCGACTAACTGCGATCAGCAATCCGCCGGGATCACCTGGCGTGTGCCGGTAAGCTGGCGGAACCTCTGTTTGGCACGATGCAGCAATACCCGAAGGTAACCCCTGCTCACGCCAAACTCACGACAAACGCTGTCTCTCTCGCGTTCGTCGAGATAGAGGGCTTTCAGGATCCTACGGTCCTTGGGAGCGAGCTCCGCAACCAGGGACTTGACGCGGCTTTGATTTTCGGCAGTGACCATTTCGCGTTCCGGATCGGTCCGGGAGTCCGTCGGTTCCGCGGCATGCTCGTCGAACTGGACCACCCGGCTTTTGTACCGGAAATACTCCAGCAGGACGTTATTGCAGACGGTATTTACGTAGGCTCCGAGGCCCTCGGGCTTATGGAGTCCTTCGCCCTGGCGGAGCGCCCGCAGCACGCGAACAAAAACCTCTTGCCGTAGTTCCTGTACCTCTTGTCCGGAGCGCAGGTGAAAACGGAGCTTCACGAGTAACAGGCTCGAAAAATATTCCACGAAGTGGAGCTCGACGTCCGCATCTCCGGCGGTCAGCTTGCGGACATACTCGCTGGTGAAGGGGTGTAGGGCTTTACGATTGCCGTCCGGCCGTTTCAACGGGGCATCGCAGGCCGGACGCTGCTCTTCCGGTTGGCGCACCGGACCAGTATCATCAGTCAACTCGCGGTGTTGCATAACTCTTCCTCTCCGAGACAGGTGAAGCACCGCGGGCGCCCAGCCGGCGGGCTTCTCGCGGATTTGGAGTCCGGCGCATTCCGTGCGGAAAGGCTGCCGTATCGAATATCCGCGAACGTTCGGTATCTGGTGCAGCATAATGCTTAAGCGTTTCGACTAACCCCGGCAAAAATCGCGGGAGCCACTTCGAAGATGGAGGGGCTTGTAATAAAAAATACGAATCGGGCCTCGGCAGGCGACTACAGTCAAACGACGGTACTCGAGTGTGTTCGGAGACTTTGAATCGTTACAAACGGCATCGGCGGCATGAAACAAAAGAAATCCCGAGGAGGAATACTGCATCGGGACGGATGAGCGGGCAGCCTGATGGACCAGGGTTCGTAGGCATTCGCGAGATTTCGGAGGATGGAGACCGCAGATCTCTCCAACGCCGCCCATGAGCGGCACTCACGGTAGCGGCGGGCCACGAGGGTGACGGCCTGCCGCGCCGGAACTTTATTCCCCAAAGTTGCCTTGCGGACTGCCTTATGATTCGCTACAGCGAAAATTAAATGATTCTGCGTTAGGGACGGGCGGATCGTCTGATGTGAGGACACACTTGTCCGGCGCAGTCATCCATTTTGAAATCTATGCCGAGGATCCGGCGAAACTCGCGGAGTTCTACCGCGGTCTTTTCGGCTGGCAGGTCGATCAGGCGCCGGGAGCGGATTACTGGCGGATTCAAGCTGGTGCAGGCAGTGAAGGTGGAGTGGGCGGGGGCTTGACGCATCGCCCGATTCCTGGATTGCGGAGTTGGGTTCATTACGTCAACGTCTCGTCGATCGATGAGGCTGCGGCACAAGTGGAGGCCCTGGGCGGTGTCGTATTGCGCCCGAAGGCAGCGGTGCTCCACACCGGTTGGTACGCGATGGCGGCGGACCCGGAAGGAAACATCTTCGCCATCTGGCAGGCCGATGCGGCCGCCTTTTCCAGTGTGGAGCAGGAGTAACACTCACTAGGCGCCGGAGCGATGATGGACGAACTGCTGAAACAATTCTGGCCGGACCTGATGGACCGGCTGCACGGACCGTTGACCTTTCGATTGATCCTGCAACCGCTCTCGGCGGCATTGATCGCCTGCCGCGCCGGATTGCGGGACGCGCGGGCAGGGCGGCCTGCCTACGGCTGGGCCGTGCTTACCAATCGGGCTGACCGCCGCGCATTGCTGCAGGAGGGTTGGAGAGAACTTACCCGGGTCTTCATTGTCGCGGTAGTGGTGGATCTGATTTACGAAAAGATGGTCTTCCGCGTAATTCGCCCCGGGCAATCACTGGTTGTCGCGGCGGTGCTGGCGCTGTTGCCCTACCCCTTACTTCGTGGACTGGCGAACCGTATCATCCGGCGCTGGCGCCGCGGACACGGACGTCCAGGCGCTAATCCCGGAAACGTTCAGATCAGAAGCCATTGAGATTGTTCCTGCATCCTCCGTAACGGGCTGTCCAAAAAAAATAACACCTTCCGCGGTCCGGGCCATCAATCCCCAAGAAGGTAGAGGAATGTCTTTCGACCGGCTACTCCGCATTCTCGTGACCCTCAAGCTCTTCGAAATCACGCTGGCGATGGAGGCGGCGCAGGCGGCGGCCATACGCAGAGTGCCGCGGCGTCGAGTGGCAGCACGGCGTAGCGCGCAGGAGCGCGAGCGAAGCCGTACCAACGGCGAAATTCCGCGCGTGCGATGCCTATGATTTTCTCGTGCCGCCGGCGGCGCGCACGCCGCACCTACGAATCCGCCGGGGCGGCGGTGTCTCCGCGCCTTCTTGTGGAATGATTCGCGCCATGTGGGCAATGCATCGATTCCTCAACACGATTGGCTCGCCAACGGTAGCGAGCAAGGCGGAAACATGCCCGGCGTCCTAGAAACACGTAGCAAGCTCTCGGCGCTTGCAGGCCTGCCTGCCCCGGCAGACATGTTGACCGACGTGGCCAAACTCGAACGTGAGTATTTCGAACGTGTGCCGGAGGTGGACGATCCCTACCAGATGGTGAGTTTCGGCTCCAGTGGACACCGGGGGTCGCCGCTGCGCGGCAGCTTCACCGAGGCGCACATCCTGGCGATCACACAGGCGATCTGCGATTTCCGGCGCCGCGTGCAGGGCGCCACAGGTCCGCTCTACATGGGCAGGGACACGCACGCGCTCTCCGGACCGGCGCAGCGCACCGCACTGCAGGTACTGGCGGGCAACGGAGTGGAGACGGTGATCCAGCGGGATGACGGAGTGACCCCCACGCCGGTTATCTCGCGAGCCA
This sequence comes from uncultured Solibacteraceae bacterium, assembly GCA_963792055.1. GTDB lineage: Bacteria > Acidobacteriota > Terriglobia > Bryobacterales > Bryobacteraceae > Solibacter. The sequence goes on from CAWBUV010000018.1 coordinate 794,554, forward strand.
TTCTGGTGCACAATCGCGACCGGAGAGACGGCCTGGCAGATGGCATTCTGATCAGCCCGTCGCATAACCCACCGGAGGATGGCGGCTTCAAATACAATTCGCCGAACGGCGGCCCGGCCGCTACGAATGTCGCGCACTGGGTGGAGGCAAGAGCTAACGAATTACTGCGCGGGCGCAATGCAGGCGTGAAGCGCGCGCCCATGATGACGGCCCTACTGGGTCCCACGACGCATCACAAAGACTTCGTCATGCCCTATGTCCGCGATCTGCGGGAGGTGGTGGACATGGACGCGATCCACGCCGCCGGCCTCAAGCTCGCGGTGGATCCGCTCGGCGGCTCGGCGATGCCTTACTGGGAGGCCATCAATTCGGTTTACGGCCTGGATATCGCCATCCTGAATCCGGTGATCGACTCTACGTTTTCCTTCATGCCGGTGGATCACGACGGAGCAATCCGAATGGACTGTTCCAGCCCATACGCGATGGCCGGTGCGGTGGGCAGGCGGGATGGGTTCCAACTGGGGTTCGGCAATGACCCCGATGCGGACCGCCACGGCATCGTGACGCCTTCGGGCCTGATGAACGCCAACCATTATCTGGCGGTCGCCATCGGGTACCTTCTGGCAAACCGGCCCAAATGGCGAACGGACGCGCTGGTGGGCAAGACGCTGGCGAGCACCGATCTGATCGACAGGGTGGTGCGGAAGCTGGGCCGTCATCTGTGTGAGGTTCCGGTGGGGTTCCACTGGTTCACGCAGGGCCTCTGCGACGGGACGTTCTGCTTCTGCGGAGAAGAGAGTGCCGGCGCGAGTTTTCTGCGGCTGGACGGCACCGCGTGGACCACGGACAGAGACGGTCCGGTGATGAACCTGCTGGCCGCGGAGATCACGGCACGCACCGGTAAGGACCCAAGCGAGCACTACGACGGGTTGACGGCCGAGTACGGTATGACGTACTACAAACGCATCGAGACACCGGCGACGCCGGAGCAGAAGTCGCGCCTGGAGAGGATTTCGCCGTCTGCCGTCAAGGAGTCGCACCTCGCGGGCCAGCCGATTCTGGCGAAGCTGACGCGCGCCACGGGGAACAACGCCCCGATCGGCGGCCTGAAGGTGGTGGCTGCAGCCGGCTGGTTTGCGGTCCGCCCTTCCGGCACGGACAACAGTTACAAGATCTACGCGGAGAGCTCTTACGACGAGACTCACCTGGAGGTGATTTTGGGCGACGCACAGGAAATCGTGATGAATGCACTGGGTGCCATGGAAAGATCATGATCGACCAAGACGAGCGCCCCGAGATCGTCCCGCTCTTCCAGGCGGATTACCGCGGCTCCGGTTTGCTGCTGCACGTGAATGCGCTGCCTTCGCCTTTCGGTATCGGCGATGTCGGGCCGGCCGCATTCGATTGGGTGGATCGCCTGCAGGCGACGGGGCAGCAGTGGTGGCAGGCGTTGCCGTTGGGATCGACGGGAAATGGCACTTCGCCTTCCGAGTCCTTATCGTCGTTTGCCGGGAACGCGCTGCTGATCAGTCCGGACTACCTGGTGCAGGATGGATTGCTGCGGGCGCACGATACCGAAGGTTATACCTTCCCCGCGGCGTACATCGATTATGACGTGGTCATTCCTTTCAAACACCGCCTGATCGACATGGCGTTTGCCAATTACAAGGCCGGCGCGCGCCCGGATCTCAAGACCGATTTTGAGCATTTCCGTCAAGAGCACACTGCGTGGCTGGAAGACTACGCACTCTTCAGCGCGCTGAAGACGAAACTTGGCGGAGTCCATTATCTGGAGTGGCCGGTGGAGCTGGTGATGCGCGAGGAGGCCGCGATGGAGCACGCGCGCCGCGAGCTATCCGTCCAAATGGAAAAGGTGTGCTTCGCGCAGTTCCTGGTGTTCCGCCGCGGGCGGGCGCTTAAGGAATATGCCAATACCAAGGGTGTGCGCCTGATCGGCGACTTACCGTTCTTCGTGTCAGCGGACTCCAGCGATGTATGGGCCCGGCCCGAATATTTTCTGCTGGATGAAAACCGCCGGCCGCGCGTGGTGGCGGGCTCGCCTCCGGACCGCTTCAACTCGCTGGGACGCTTCTGGGGCAATCCCGCCTATAACTGGGAGGCTCTTCGCGAGGGCGGCTACCAGTGGCATATCGACCGCATACGAACGGCGTTAGTTCACGTCGACGTGGTCCGCCTCGATCACTTCCGCGGCTTCGCGGCGGCGTGGCAGATTGCGGTGGGCGCTCCTTCGGCGCGTTGCGGACGCTGGATACAAGGGCCCGGCGCAGGGTTCTTCACCGCCGTTCTGGAGCAGCTCGGCTCACTGCCATTCATCGCGGAGGACCTGGGGATGGTCACAGCCGATGTCTGGCATCTGCTGGACCAGATCGGGACGCCGGGCACGCGCGTGCTGCAGTCCGCGTTCGACGGCCATTCCGATAATCCTCATCTTCCCGAGAACTATGTACCAAATACGGTGGCGTATACCGGTACGCATGGCAGCCCCGCGACGCGGAGCTGGTACGAGAAGCTTTCGCCGCACGAGCGGCGAAATCTCTGGCGGTATCTGAGACGGCCGGATGGTGAAGCAGCGGATGTGGCTCCTGCGCTCATACGCCTGGCATGGTCGTCCAGAGCCGCGCTGGCCATCACACCACTGCAGGATCTGCTCAATCTCGGAACGGAAGCGTGCGGCAGCGTCACGGGCCATCCCTCGTGGAATTGGTGCTGGCGGGCTACCGGAGAGATGCTGAACGCGCACGCTTTCGATTGGCTGCGGCAGTTGACGAAGGGCGCGAAGAGGGCGGGAGTTCCGATCGAAGTGCACGCGCCGGATCAACAGGCCGAGGCGGCGCCGTGAGAGTTTGCAGGTCGAGCCGGTTCTGAAACAGGGCGGCGAAGAACAGGAATCGAAGGAGCAACCCAGTGCAGACCCTGACAGAACCACTTACCATCCATCCCGCCCCAAAGCAGCCGGCATGGAGGGCGCTCGAGGCGCACTGGGACAGGACGTGCGCACTGCAACTCCGCACGTTATTCGCGGAAGACCCGATGCGCGGAGAGCGCATGACGGCCGAGGCGGCGGGGATCTTCCTCGACTACTCAAAGAATCGCGTGACCGGCGAGACGCTGCGCCTGCTGTTCCAGCTCGCCGAAGAGGCCGGCCTGCGGAATCGCATTGAGGCCATGTTCCGCGGGGAGAGAATCAACAGCACGGAGAACCGCGCTGTTCTGCACGTGGCGCTGCGAGCGCCGCGCGACGCGACGATCGAGGTGGACGGCAAGAATGTGGTCCCGGGCGTGCATGCAGTCCTCGACAAGATGGCGGCATTCTGCGACCGCGTGCGCAGCGGCGAGTGGAAGGGGCATAGCGGCAAACGCATACGCAGTGTGATCAACATCGGGATTGGCGGCTCCGACCTCGGACCCGTCATGGCGTACGAGGCTCTGCGCTACTACGCCTCCCGCGACATCACGTTCCGTTTCGTCTCGAATGTGGACAGTACGGATCTGGCCGAGGCAGTCCGCGATCTGGACCCGGCGGAAACGCTTTTCATCGTCTCGTCCAAGACTTTCACCACACTGGAGACGATGACCAACGCGAATTCGGCGCGCGCGTGGTTGCTGGGCGGCATCGGCGGGGACGCGGGGGCGGTCGCCAGGCACTTTGTGGCGGTCTCCACGAATTCGAAAGAGGTGGTCCGTTTCGGTATCGATCCGGCCAACATGTTTGAGTTCTGGGACTGGGTGGGCGGACGCTACTCGATGGACTCGGCGATCGGCCTGTCGACGATGCTCGCTGTCGGTCCGGAGATGTTTCGGGAAATGCTCGACGGCTTTCACCAGATGGACGTACATTTCCGCAACGCTCCATTCGAGCGCAACGTGCCGGTGATCATGGGCCTGCTGGCCGTCTGGTACAACAATTTCTTCGATGCCCAGACCGCCGCGGTCCTGCCGTACGAAGAGTATCTGAAGCGCTTTCCGGCATACCTGCAGCAATTGACGATGGAGAGCAACGGTAAGCACGTGATGCTGGATGGGACCGACGTCACATTCGATACCGGCCCGATCTATTGGGGCGAGCCCGGGACCAACGGGCAGCATTCGTTCTATCAGTTAATCCACCAGGGGACACGATTGATCCCCTGCGACTTCATCGCGTTTTCGCGCGGGCTGAACCCGCCGGCACTGAATCACGATCTGCTGCTCGCGAACGTGTTCGCGCAAACCGAAGCACTTGCCTTCGGCAAGACGGCCGAACAGGTGAAGGCGGAAGGCACTCCGGACCAGCTCGTGCCGCACCGTGTCTGCGAGGGCAATCGTCCGTCGAACACGATTATGGCCGACCGGCTGACTCCGGAGGCGCTGGGCAAACTGATCGCTCTTTATGAGCACTGCGTTTTTACGCAAGGCGCGGTCTGGCAGATCGATTCATTCGATCAGTGGGGTGTCGAACTCGGCAAGGTCCTGGCGCAGCGCATCGTACCGGAACTGGAAAGCGAGCGGGAGCCCGATCTGCGGCACGACAGCTCCACGAACCACCTCATACGGCGCTATCGAAGACTTCGCGAGCACGCGTGACAAAAGCTATGAACAATTCCAGAGGCGCCACGGTCGACCGTGTGTCCGCCGTTCTTGACCCGGCAGCATTCCAAGCGAGTGCAGGCCGGAGCGCTCCGCTGGGCGCAACACTGACTCCGAGCGGAGTCAACTTCAGCATCTTCTCGCGAAACGCCACGGAGGTAGAGCTACTCTTCTTCGACCGTGAAGATGACGCGCGTCCCGCGCGGGTGTTTCGCATCGATCCAGCCAGCCGGACCTACCACTACTGGCATACGTTCGTGCCGGGCGCGCGGGAGGGGCAAATCTACGGATATCGGGTGGACGGGCCCAACGATCCGGCGAACGGACTTCGCTTCGACCGGGGCAAGGTCCTGCTGGACCCGTACGGCCGCAGCGTGGTTGTTCCCAAGACGTATAACCGGGAGGCCGCGCGTAACCCGGGCGACAACGCCGCCTCGGCGATGAAGTCGTGGTTGTAGATCCCTATGCATACGATTGGGAGGGGGATACGCCGTTGCCCGGCACTGCTGCCGCACCATCATCTACGAGACGCACGTGCGAGGTTTCACGCGCCATCCCAGTTCCGGGCTGCCTGAAAACCTACGCGGAACTTATGCCGGCCTGATCGAAAAGATTCCCTACCTGACCGAGCTCGGTATCAACGCCGTGGAGTTGATGCCGGTATTTCAGTTTGACGCGCAGGATGCGCCGGCGGGACGCGCCAACTACTGGGGATATGCTCCCGTCTCGTTCTTCGCGCCGCACCAGGCTTACAGTTCGCGCAAGGATCTGCCCGGACCGGTGAGAGAGTTCCGCGATATGGTGAAGGCGCTGCACCGGGCGGGCATCGAAGTGATTCTGGATGTGGTCTACAATCACACTGCGGAGGGCGACGAACGCGGGCCCACGCTGTGCTTTCGCGGACTGGACAACAGCGCCTACTACATCCTGGAGCCGGACCAGTCGCACTACTCCAATTACAGCGGCTGCGGGAATACGCTGAATGCCAATCAACCGATTGTGCGGCGGATGATTGTGGACAGCCTGCGGTATTGGGTGGAAGAAATGCACGTGGACGGATTCCGCTTCGACCTGGCTTCGATCCTGGCACGCGATTCGTCGGGTCACCCGATGGCTAACCCGCCGGTGCTCTGGGACATCGAATCCGACGCCGTGCTGGCCGGCACGAAGATTCATCGCGGAGGCCTGGGACGCGGCCGGGCTCTATCAGGTGGGCAGCTTTGTCGGCGATAGCTGGAGGGAGTGGAACGGGAAGTTTCGGGATGATGTCCGGGCCTTCGTACGGGGAGAGAACGACTCGGTGGTCCGCCTTGCCGACCGCTTTCTAGGCAGCCCGGACCTCTACGGCCACAAGGCGCGTGAAGCCGGAACAGAGCATCAACTTCGTTACCTGTCACGATGGCTTTACGCTCAACGACCTGGTCTCCTATAACCAAAAGCATAACGAGTTGAACGGCGAAGGAAACCACGACGGGTGCAACCACGATCGAAGCTGGAACTGCGGCGTCGAAGGTCCCGTCGGACGATCCCGAGATCGAGAAGCTGCGCAACCGGCAGGTGAAGAACTTCCTCACGATCACAATGTTGTCGCTGGGTGTTCCCATGATCGTGATGGGCGATGAGGTCCGGCGCACGCAAGTACGGCAACAACAATGCGTACTGCCAGGACAACGAGACCAGTTGGTTCGACTGGACGCTGCTCGAAAAGCACGCCGACCTGCACCGCTTCGTGAAATTACTGATTGCGCGCCGCCTGCTGCGCGACACCGATGCGGAGCGGGACGACACCACCTTGAACGAGTTGCTGCAGGATATCCATTCAGGCGTGGCACGGCGTGAAGCTTCACCAGCCCGACTGGAACCCGTGGTCGCACAGCCTGGCATTTGGCGCGCAACTGCGGAACGAGCCACGAACGTTTCACCTGATCCTGAATGCGTATTGGGAGCCGCTCGATTTCGAATTGCCGCCGGTAGGTGCAGCCACTCCCTGGCGCCGCTGGATCGATACGTCGCTGGAATCTCCGGAGGACATTGTGGACTGGCGGAGCGGCACTGCCGGTGGCAGGCGGCAGTTACCGTGCCGGGCCGCGCTCGGTGGCGGTTCTATATACCGACCTCGCCGATGCCGAATCCGGCCGCTAAAGCTGAATTGCCGGCTTCGGCAGGATCACTTCAGGTTTAACGCCAGAGACTCCGCGCCTTCCTTGCGGTCCTCGAGATCCGCCAACAGTCCGGCGTCGGTCAGATCGATCGGATGGGAGTCTTCCCAATCGTGATGCGCCACTTTCTGCAGGCGCTCCACGATGTCCTCGTCGCGGACCTCAATGGCGAGTTCGCGGCGGCTGTCGAAGCTGCCGGGCGTGAGATTGATGGAGCCGACGATCGCGCGGCAGGTGTCGGCGAGGAGCATTTTCGCGTGTAGCTTCAGGTGTTTCAGCTTGTGAATCTTGATGCCCACGTCATCCATGATTCGCAGGCCGCCAACACCCTCGATCAACTTTTCCTTCTTTAGCGTATGGGGCGGGCGGGCCATCACGTGGACCTTGACGCCACGGCCCCTGGCACGGACCAGGCGTTCGATGATAATCGCGTCCTGATAGCGCTCATTCTGGAGAAACAGTGTGTGTTTTGCGGCATCGATGAACTGGGCGATGCGATCCCGGCCGTAGCTGCGGCACCAGATCAGATTGGAGTGGTCCGGCGGCGTGAACTCCTTGCGGTTCCAGTCCGCCTCGAAACAGGCGGCCACCTCGTCGACTTCGTGCTGATGTGCGGTAGTGACGGCGTAGTCGCGAGTTTCCGTGAAGTTTTTGGTTTCCCAGTTCAGAGACTTCACGAATGCCATCGTGCTATCGACGACCATAGATTTCTCGTGGGTCAGGTCGAACGCGGGATTGCTGTCGATCACGTCGATGCCGGCCTTGGTCAACTGCTTTCGCACGTCCTCGTTTTCGGCTTCGCCGCTGCGGCGCGCGGGGTTCAGCATGAGCCGGACCTTCACGCCCCGCCGATGCGCGGCGATCAGCGCTTTCACCAACGCGGGGTCGGAGAAGACGAACATCTTGATGCGCAGGGACTCTTTCGCTGCATCGATGGCATCGAGGATGGGCTTGGCGGTTTCGTCGGGCAAAACGATCAGAGAGCGTGACATATGCCTCCTTGGCGGAACTCAGGTGGCGGCCGGCGCGGGCTCGAACTGTTTCTGGTAAAGCTCCGCGTAGACCCCGCCAAGCGACAACAGCCGGTCATGGGTGCCGCTCTCGGCCACAACACCGTCCTTCAATACGATGATCTGGTTGGCATCGCGAATGGTACTCAAGCGGTGGGCAATCATGATGACGGTGCGACCCTTCATGAGCCGCTCCAGGGCCTCCACAACGCGACCTTCGGATTCGGTGTCGAGCGCCGCCGTCGGTTCGTCGAGTATGAGAATCGGGGTATCGCGTATGATGGCGCGCGCGATCCCGATGCGCTGCCGCTGGCCGCCGGAGAGGGTCAGGCCGCGATCGCCGACCATGGTGTCGAAGCCTTGCGGCATGTGCTCGATGAACTCCCGCGCATTGGCGAGCTTCGGCCGCCTTGATCACTTCTTCCCGGGTGGCGTCGGGCTTCCCGTAAGCGATATTGTCCGCCACGGTGCCGCGAAACAGGATCGTATCCTGCAGAACGAAGCCAATGTGTTGGCGAAGCCCGGCAATGGTGTAATCGCGAATGTCGTTACCGTCGATGGTTAAGGCCCCGGCGGTGATGTCGTAGAAACGGGGGATGAGGCTCACCACAGTGGACTTGCCGCTCCCGGTGGGACCGACGATGCCGACCATCTGGCCCGCTTGGGATGACGAAACTGACGCCGCGCAGCACCGGCGCCTCCTTGGCGTAACCGAACTCCACATGATCGAAGGCGATCTCGCCCTCCAGGGTTTTCGGTTCGATGCGCGCCGGAGCGCTCCGGAATCACGTCATCGGCCTCCAGGATCGCGCGCATCCGCTCCACGCCAACCGCGGTTTGCGCAATGGTATTGGTCATTTTCGCCAGGTCCTGAACGGGCTTGAAGAACTTATTGAGATAGGAGAGAAAGATGGTCAGGCGCCCACCGTCATGGCGCCCCTCAGAATGAGGCCGGAACCCCGCCAAAGCACGAGCGCCACGCAGGCGGCCGTATGTTACTCACCACTGGCGAGAGCAGCGATTTGACGCTGGCGGGATTTGAATGCGGACTCAACGGTGGCCCAGCTCACCTCCTCAAGGCGCCTCTGCTCGAGTGTCTGCGTGCCAAACGCCTTGCACCACGCGCTCCGATTCCAGGCCCTGCTCCACCACTGTAACGATGTCGCTCTGGTTCTTGCGGACTTTTGGTCGCCTTCTTCACTGCCTTCTTGAAGCGGAAACAAACAGCAGCAGGAACGGCATGACAGTCACGGCCACCAGGGCGAAATCCAAATTGAGCCAGAACATGAGGCCCAGCATTCCGATGATCGTGAAATGTCGACAAGCATACCGAGCGTGCCGGAAGACGCAAAGCTCTGGATGGTCGGGATGTCGGTGGTGATGCGTACTCAGAATAATGCCGATCTGGTGCGTGTTGTAATAGTCGCAGCGAGAGACGCTGCAGGTGATGATAGGCGCGCAGGCGCAGGTCGTGAGCTACCCACTGGCCTACGCTCTCGGTGTAATAGTTGGCGACGTAAGACGCGATCGCCCTGATCGCGGCAATCGCCACGAAGCCAAGGGCGGCTATAGCGGCAATCTGCATCTTGCCGGCCCCACCGGCCACATGTTTTACCAGACTGTCGAGCCAGGCCGGCAGATGGTGGCTTCCGACCACATTGTCGAGCACAATCTTGAGCGGCCAGGGACCGGCCAGACTCATGGCCGTTTCGACCAGCATCGCGAGAAATACGATGGCGAGGGTCCGGCGGTAGGGGGCGATGAGATTGCGAATGAGTCGAAACATAGCGCCCTCAGGATGATGGATTCCGACGGGTTGTTCCGGACGCAAAAAATCGGATTGAGGGACTGGATCGCTCCCTGGGCCGGCGGAGCCGGCGGGATGCCATCCCGCCGCAGGATACCATCCTGCCCCACACGGTTGCGAGTTGCTCTATGGCGCTAAGTTCCGGTATCCTGCATGCGCGACTTGAGCGCAGGTTCCCGCCCGGAAGCCTCGGGGCGGCGAAGCAGGGTTACGAGGTCTGCAATGTGGTAGGGTTTGCGGATGAATTCCCAGGGATGCTGAACGCCGATCGCATTCACCGCCATCTCCTTCGTGTGAGCGGTGGTGATAATGATCCGGATATCCGGCCGAATTGCATCCAGTTCTTCAAGCAGCCTACGGCCGGAAATACCGGGCAGGGTCATGTCCAGAAGGATGACACCGATTTCGGCCGATTTCGCCCGGAAGATCTCGAGCGCCGTATCGCCATCACCTGCCTCGATGACGGCATAGTGGTGCTTGCGAAGCATCTTAGCGACGGCAATACGGAGCATTTCCTCGTCGTCCACCACAAGCACGGTTCCGGTGAGGGGCGCCGGGCGGACGGTTAAATCGGGGGCCGGGAGGCTGAGGACGGGTCTAGCCGCTTCCTGCGTGCAGGGCAGCAGGACCTCAAAGCGGGTACCGGCGCCGGCCGTGCTCTCCAGACGGATGGATCCGTGATGGGTACGCACAATACCCTGAACGGCGGCAAGCCCGAGCCCACGGCCGGTAAATTTAGTTGTAAAGAAGGGATCGAAGATCTTATCCTGGATTTCCTTCGTCATTCCGCAGCCGGTATCGCTTACCTCAATGCGAACGTATCGCCCTTCCGGAAGATCTCCTTTTTCCGGCGAGTCGGAGCCGATGTGGATCAGTCTGGTAGTTACCTCGATGGATCCCCCCGTAGAGCCGAGCGCTTCGGAGGCGTTGGTGATCAGGTTCATCACGACCTGGCGGATCTGGGAGGCATTGGCGCGGACCGCGGGTAGATCGCCGGCAAGATCGATTCGCATTACGGCAAGTTTGGAAATCGAAACTCTTAGTAACTGCAGCATCTCACGGACCAGGCCACTGACGTCTACCGGCTCCAGGCTGAAGTGTTCCTGGCCTGCAAACGTGAGTAACTCGCGGACGATCTCAGCCGCGCGAATCGCTACCGCTTCGATGCGCTTGATGCCGGCGTAGACCGGTGAGCCATCGGAGAGATCGGAAAGCAGGAGCTCCGAGTCTGCCAGAATACTGCCCAGCAGGTTATTGAAGTCATGCGCGACTCCACCGGCCAAAACGCCGAGACTTTCCAGCTTCTGCGCGGCCACTCCCTGCTCATGGTCGCGCTTGAGCTGGGTGATGTCGACCACGGTTCCGATATGGCCGGCGTATTCCGGACCCGCAAAGCGCGGAACAGCGGTGCTGAGCACCCAGCGGTATTGACCATCGGCGCGGCGCTGGCGGAACTCCATTTGATACTCGGCCTGAGAGGCGGCGCCGGCCATCACGGCGGACAGCACCCGCTCGCGATCATCGGGATGCATTGGCTTGAGCCAGCCATGGCCGGTAAGTTGTTCGAAGGTCCGGCCGGTATAGTCGAGCGCCTGCTTGTTGGCGTATGTCAGTTGGCCTTTCTCGTCGTGAGCCCAGATCAGAACCGGTGCGCTATCGGCGATCTTGCGGAAGCGCTGCTCGCTCTCGATCAATGACTGTTGGGCGCGCCGGCTTTCGGTAATGTCGATCATGACGCCGCGGAGCCGAGCGGAATTCCACGGCGAGGCAGCGAGCGGATGAAGAGAATCCCGAACCCACATGGTTCTCCCATCGGCGGAAACGATGCGGTGTTCCAGCCTCACCACTTCGTTGCAGGCCAGGGCCTCGCGCGCTTCGGCCATCAGTCGCTGGCGGTCGTCCGGGTGCACGTACTGCGACCAAAAGGATGACTTCCGGTCGTCTCCGGCCGGGTAACCCAATAGCTTTGCCGCGCCCACACTCACGGACGTTACATTCAGGGTTTGGGCGTCGGCCTCCCAGACAATTTCGTCCAGGCTGGACACCACATCGCGAAGGTCTTCCTGTGTTTCCCGGAGCGCCTTCCGGACCTCATCGCGTTCTTCAGTCCGGCGGGCGACCTCGGCCTGCAGATAGCCGGACAATAGTTGCAACCGGCGCGCGTCCGTGCTGATCCGGCGAACGGTGTGCAGAGTAAGTGACATTACCACCAACACCAGCCCGATATCGAGCAAGGACGGAAGCTGGACTAAACGGTTTGAGACCAGCGCCTGTTCGATGACACAGAATAAGAAGGCCACATAGAAACCGAGCTGCCAGCCGAGTGTTCGCTCGCCGCGGCGGAAGCGTAGCGCCAGGCGAACGAAGGCAAAGCCTGCCAGCGCGATTACCAGAACTCCCGAGGCGTATCCCGCGGGTGTGGTGACCGGAAGATGATACCGGAGGTTCGTGAGACCGATAGTTACCCGCCCAACACCGGGATAGAAAAGCTGCCCCGTGCCGGCCAGCAAGGCGCAGAATGCCACCGCCGATCCCGCCAGCCAAAAAATCTGTTTGGGCGTTCGCGCTAACGAACCGTCTGTACCGGCATAGGCGTACAGTATCCAACATGCCGAGTGAACGGTAAGGATCAGGAAAGTCAGGTTCCCGGCAGCTAAGTAGGTTGTGTCGGAAAAGCCGTCAAGGCAAAAAGCCAAACTGACTAAGTTATATCCGGCGGCGGTGAGGGCGATGGCGGCAGGGAACCGTGCGATCCTCCATCCGGGAGCGCGCGCAATCGCGACATGCAGGGCACCCATCGACAGATTGCCCGCCGCCGCAGTAACAGCTATCCACGATCCAAGATCTACCACCGCATTTATTGTAGAGCCGTTGCGGCACAAGGTTAGCGAAAGCGCGTGCGAGAGAGCGCAATTCACTTACCCGAGGGGGCGAATATATACTTTGTTTTAGATCCGGCAAGAGAAATCGGCATCATTAAAAACGGAGGGAAACTGTGTCCACCATCCTCATTGTCGACGACGAACCGCTGGTTCTTGGCATGGTTGCGATGATGCTCGAAGAGGACGGCCACTCTGTAATAACGGCCGGAAGCGGCGCGGACGCGATCGAACTTTGGCGATCGCATCGCGGTATCGACCTCCTCGTGAGCGACGTACGCATGCCCATGATGGATGGATGCACGCTGGCCAACACACTCCAGGAGGAGAATCCGAATTTGCCGGTGCTGCTGATCTCAGGCTATTGCGAAGGCGAACCCACGGGATGCCATGGCCGGTTCCCACTGCTGGCAAAGCCCTTCTCGATGCCGTCGCTGCTGCTTGCGGTACACAGCCTGCTGGAGCACCCGGTTCGCCGCGCGACAGCTTACGAGGAAGTGCGGCTCATCTCCTCAAGCGCCGGCCGATAGCGGGAAGAAACGTGAATAACGAATCGCTATCGAGACGGTAGAAGACGCCACCTACGATCCGGTTGAAATTACGGGCCGACGAGGTGTACCGGTATTCCACGCGCACTCCCCACCTTTCCCCGAAGTAATAGCGGCAGCCCCCTCCGCCCTGCAAACCAAACTTCGAGTGGCGCTCGCCGACGTATACGACAGTGCCGTCGGGAGCCAGGAAGCCCGCCGTGTAGGGGTTCATCAACACGGCGGTTCCAAGCGTTCCGTACGGTTCCCAGTGTTTGATGGGAATGCGCACCTGAACGGCGATATTGAAGTCATACAGGTTCGAACCCCTGACACTGAATGCCCCGGCGGGAAGCAATGTCTGGTTACTGAAGGGAATTAAGGCCGCTTCGCCCGTTACCATGACGTAACGTGTGACATCGGCGCCGGCGCTGCCTGCCACTATCGGGTGCCCGCCAATGCTGCCAAATGCCGCTCCACTCATGGCGGAAACTTCGCCACCGCCACCGAAAAAGCCCTGCCCGCTCACAGGACCGGCTGCGAAAGTCAATGCCGTCAAGGCGAACAAAGATACGACCAGAAAGTTCTGCTGTTTCACGATTCCCCCGAATGGCGTTCCACCACTGCCCACCTACGATTCGATCAAGGTTTTTTCGGGTTAAAAAATCTGGCCGCTGTAAAAAAATAAAATGCACCGCCTGGCTCCACATCGTATCCAGGGCTACACCGGGATTAGGTTTTAGGATTTTCCGTCCGGCAAAGGTGTAAACGAAGGGGCAACGGGTGCACCAGCCGTGAGCGGACTTTTGTGCGGACAGACCCAATTCGCTTTCAGGAGACAAGAAATGGCGGCACCTCAGTTTGCAACGGCACACAGCATGGCAGATGATCCCCAATCCCGCATCACGGACGATTGCGCATTGCGACCGGATCAACAGATCCGCATTCTTTCGATCAGTCCGGAAGAGGACGATCACAATGCACTGTTCCAGATCCTGGACGAGCTGCCGTTCGCCGTCACAGCGGCCCGCACGTGCGGGGAAGCTGCCATCCGGCTGGGGATGGAACAGTTCGGCATCATCCTCTGCGAATGCAGACTACCGGATGGAAACTGGAGCGAAATTCTCAACCGGATCTCGGGTGCAGCAGAGGAGCCACTGCTCATCGTCACTTCGAGAGTCGCCGATGTCTCCCTGTGGGCGGAGGTGCTCAATCTCGGCGGCTACGATCTGCTTGCCAAGCCATTCAGCCGGCAGGAAGTACGGCACGTGCTGACGTCCGCGTGGGTGCAGCGGGCGAATCCAGTCCGCGGTCTTGGCGCTGCCGGGAACTGATGGAGGGCCTATGCGGCCCGTTTTCCGCCTGGATGGTTCAGGTTTTCGTCGTTGTTAGCTTCAAATTCCTGTAAGAAGCGATCGAACCCCCCTGTGCTACTTCCCTGCCCGTCGCGGGTAGTCTCGCCGGGCTTATTGCGGGCTTCCAAAGAGGTGTTTTGGTCTTGCAGCAATCGATGCATGACTTCTCGCGCCCATTCGAGCATGATCTTCACCCCCACTACGTTTGATGCAGACCTCCGCACGAAAGCGTGAATCTTGCACGTTTTACGCGGGGCGGGCCGCCGCAGTGATTTGAATTCGTAGATCGGGCTCGCGTTTCCGGCATCACGACTTCACTGGGCTGTGCTGGAACGCACAAGTACGGATGGTAGGCTTGCCTGGACTATGAGGCCCGACAGGCGCTGGACACTGGCGCAGGGTTCTCTTTGGTCCGCTTACCGGCGCGCGGCAACAGGACTTCAAACGTAGAGCCTTTACCCGGAGCGCTCACCACCGTGATGGCGCCGCCGTGGGATCGCAGGATACCCTGAACGACGGCAAGGCCCAAACCCCGGCCCACGAACTTCGTTGTGTAGAACGGGTCGAAGGCTTTGGTCTGAGTCTGCGCGGACATGCCACAACCGGTGTCGGCCACTGACAGGTAACAGTACTCACCGGCAGGCAGATCGACTTTGCGCTCAGCGGCGGCGGTCTTGCCGATATGCACCTGGCCGGTGCTCACGGTAATGGTTCCGGGGTTTCCCTTGAGCGCTTCCGAGGCGTTGGTGATGAGGTTCAGAACAACCTGCCGGATCTGAGCCGCGTTGGCTCGAACGGCGGGCAAATCCCTATCCAGGTTGACCTCGATTGCGGCTGGTTTTTTCAATGGAGGC
Source organism: uncultured Solibacteraceae bacterium (assembly GCA_963792055.1). Lineage (GTDB taxonomy): Bacteria > Acidobacteriota > Terriglobia > Bryobacterales > Bryobacteraceae > Solibacter. The sequence goes on from CAWBUV010000018.1 coordinate 809,732, forward strand.
CGGATCAGGAAGAGGACTTCGGCGGTAATCTTGGATAGATCGACCGCCTCGATGGTCAGATCGCGCTCGCCGGCGTACGTCATTAACAGGTTCACGATCTCAGACGCGCGCGTGGCGATGCCTGCGATCCGTTCGAGGTTGCCCCGGGCGGATGCGTCCTCTGGAAGATCCGACAAGGCCAGGTCCGACTCGGCGAGAATGCTGCCGAGCAGATTATTGAAGTCGTGAGCCACACCGCCGGCCAGCACGCCGAGGCTCTCCAGCTTCTGATTGACCATTGTACGCTCGTGGGCGCGCTTGACGTCGGTAATATCGAGGCTGGTTCCGATATGACCGTCGTAGACTCCACCGACGAAACGCGGGATTCCCGTGTGGAGCATCCAGCGGTATTTTCCCGTGGTGCGCCGCACGCGGCACTCTATGCGGAAACTCCGGCGGGCAGCTACGGCGGCAAGATACCTGGCGCGAGCCATCTCGAGATCGTCGGGATGCACGAAATCTGTCCACTGATGGGCGGCGGGCTTGCGGCCGAGGAAGGCCAGGGCTCTTCTGTTGTAGAACGTGACCAGCCGGTTCGCATCGGTCAGCCAGATTCCGACAGGCGCCCGATTCGCGAGGTTCCGGAAGCGCTCTTCGTTCTCCCTCAATTGCCGCTCGATGCGCCGGCGCTCCTCGAGTTCGAGGCAGAGCCGCTCGTTGGCCAGACGCAGCTCCGCAGTCCGTTCGGCAACCTGCCGTTCCAGGTCTGCACGGAGGCGCCCCAGTTCCATATGAATGTGGACGCGGGCCAGCAGTTCCGGCGTTTGAAACGGCTTGGAGATGAAATCGGCCGCTCCCAGACTCAGCCCGAGCACGCGATCTTCGACCTGCCCGGCAGCACTGAGAAAGATGACCGGAATGGAACGAGTCATCTCATTGGCTTTGAGCCGGCGGCAGACTTCGAAGCCGTCCAGTCCGCGCATGCGAATATCGAGCAGGATTAGTCCCGGTGCAGCGGCACTCACCGATGCCAGAGCGAGTTCGCCGCTATCGGCGGGACGCACACGGTAGCCGCCGCCGGTCAGAGCATCCGTCAGCAGGCGAAGGGAATGGGAATCGTCGTCGACCACCAGTATGGTGTTGCTGTGGCTCACTGCCTATCCTCAACCAGATTGGCCCTGCGGGCGGTAAAGGCGTGCAGCATAGAGGTGTAAGCCAGTTTGCCGGCGAGAGTTGCCATCACCTCACCCAAAGCCGGATCACTTACTTCCACGCGGCCGATCAACGCCGTAACCCGGTCTACATCCAGCAGGACCAAGGCCTCTTCCAGTTCGTCGCACAGTCTCTCCGGAAGCACGGCTAGCGCCTCGGGAGGGAGTAACTCGCCCCTCTCCGTTTGGGGAGCGTTTGTTCCGTAATTGTATCTCAAGCCGAGCAGACTTCCCAGGCAGTGGAAGATCTCACAACGCCGGTAAGGTTTGTGGACCAGGTCATCCATACCCTGCGGTAAGTGCGCATTCTCCGCCCAACGGGATGACGGCGCTGCCAGCGAGACGAGTTTCACCGGTTGTTCCCAATCCAAACTTCGCACGCGCCTCGCCGCCTCCGCGCCGCTGGCGCCGGGCAGGCGCAAATCGATCCAGATCAGGTCGGGGCGCCAGGTTCGAAAAGACTCGATTCCTTCGATGCCATCCTCGTCCACGGCCACACGGAATCCCGCATTCCGGAGGAGGTGCTGGAGCTCTGCTGAGCCTTCGCGCGGATCTTCCACGATGAGAATGCGCTGCTCGGGCTGGCCGGGGGCCAAGCCGGTAACTTCGTCATTTCGCGCCGCAGCTCCAAGCGGTTCCGGCGCACCGAACGCCGTTTCGATTGATGTGTTCCTGCCGGCTGGGACCCTGGAATCGCGTCCAGCTTCGAACCCAGCTTCCAACAGCGACAGGTCCAGGGCATCGTTGACAAACTCGAGCACCCGCTCTCCGCTGCGACCGATGGTTTCCACGTCTTTCCGCTGGCCTTGCGACAATCCAGGCCCAGTTCGAACGAGCGTGGAAAAGCCGAGAATGGCTTCGAGGGGGGCACACAGCTCCCGGCTCATGCCCGCCAGAAAGGCGATTCTAGCGCGGTTCGCGCCATCCGCCAGATCGCGCGCTTCGGCGAGTTCCACAGAACTGCGGCGTACCAGCCCCTGAAGCTGTTCATGACTTTCGCGAAGGGCTGCCTGGAGCGAACGGCCTTTGGCGATGGCTTCCTTCAGAATCTGAAGAACGCGCGCCACTGGAGCGGTGGTAACGATGGTCGCCGTTACCATCATGCTCCAGGCCTCCAAGGACGAGTCCGGCATGAAGAGCGGCAAGGCAGGAACCAGTTGCCACCAGACGCCCAGAATCAAGGATCCACCGGCACACAGTCCGGCGATGCCGAGTGCCGCACGGAACCCGAACAGCCAGGCTCCCGTCACCGGCAACGCGATATAGTACACGATCGCCACACTGGAGGGGTCGCGGTTCTGAATGATGACGGCGGTTGCCATCAGCCAGATCCCGAGAAGACCAACTACACCCGCTGCGCGGAAGCGACCGCGGCGGAGCAGGACCATGGCGATACCGGTTGCAGGCAGGGCGCACAATGCCCCGACGGCAGCCGCGGACATGGCGGATGGGAGAAACGGAACAGCCAGCGTGGCATATGCCACCAGCCAGCACAAGACTCCCCACAAGAGGGAATCCAGCACCTGCGCGGTCGGATCGTCCGCCAGCGGGCCGCGCAAACGAAGCGTGTTTCGGACTGCGCCGAGAGCCTGCGCAACTGCCGCAGGATATTGGTTTGCAATGGCTTGAGGCGCCCGCGCCGGGGCTCCCAGGCTTCCGCACCGTAATGCGCCTGTCGAATCCACGCGATCCCCGATGCCAATCCGAATCACTGGATTCAAAAAATGTTTCAGTGCAACTGTACGGAAAAGCCCAAAGACGTGGCGGGATCACCTGACCCGGGACGGCTCCAGGTCTTCGCGTCTTTCGAAGGCGCCTCGCCTGCCGGCCGCAAGGTAGCTTTCGGCGTCGAGCCGGCCGAAGATCTCGATGAGCTTTGCGATGGTGCCGGTCCAGCCCGTCTGGTGGCTTGCGCCCAGGCCCGCTCCGGTGTCTCCATTGAAATACTCGAAGAAGAGAAGGTAGTCCCTCCAATGAGGATCGCTTTGGAACTTCTCGGTGGCGCCGTAGACCGGACGGCGGCCGGACTCGTCGCGCAAGAAAATGCGGGTCAGCCGGGAGGCGATTTCACGGGCGACTTCGAACAGATTCATCCGAATACCGGAGCCGGTGGGACACTCGATTTTGAAATTGTCGCCGTAGTAAAGATAGAACGACAGGAGGGCGCGGATCAAGAGTGCATTGACCGGCATCCACACGGGCCCACGCCAGTTGGAGTTACCCCCGAACATGCCGGAATCCGATTCGGCGGGGAGATAACTCACGCGGTACTCGCGTCCCTGCGCAGTGAATAAATAGGGATGGTCCGCGTGAAAGCGGGATAGCGCGCGGATTCCGTAAGGGCTGAGAAATTCATTCTCGTCAAGGACGCGCGACAGAATCCGGCGCAGCCGGCCCGGATTGACCACGGCGGCAATTCCGCGCTGTCCGACGCCGAAATGGCCTGGTCCGGTGGGATGAATGTGATCGAAGAGTTGCGGCATTCGTTCCAGGCGTTCGCGCAGGATCGCACCTGTACGCGGAACGCGCTCTCGCTGCCAAGGTTCGATGATGGTAGTGGCGCAGACAGGCAACAGGCCCACCATCGAACGGACCTTCAAGCGCTCCGAACGGCCGTCAGGATAGCGCAGCACGTCGTAGTAGAACCCGTCCTCTTCGTCCCACATGCCCTCAGGCCCGCCCTTGTTGAGGGCTTTGGCGATCCATAGGAAGTGGTCGATGAACTTGGTAGCAATCTCCGCATAGGTGGCATCGTGAGCCGCCAGTTCGACGGAGATCTCGAGCATGTTCTGGCAGAAGAGGGCCATCCACGCGGTGCCATCGGCCTGCTCCAGGCAGCCGCCGCCGGGCAACGGAGCGCTGCGATCGAAGACGCCGATGTTGTCCAGGCCGAGGAATCCTCCCTCGAACACGTTTTGGCCGAAGCGATCCTTGCGATTCACCCACCAGGCGAAGTTCAGCATCAATTTCTGGAAACAGCGTTTGAGAAAGTCCAGGTCGCCTTCGCCGCGCAGGGCCTGTTCGCTCCTATAAAGGAAGATCGCTGCCCAGGCGTGCACCGGCGGATTGACGTCGCTGAAGTTCCACTCGTAGGCCGGAATCTGCCCGTTGGGGTGTAAGAAGAAATCGCGCAACAGCACGTCGAGCTGGTCCTTCGCGTAGTCCAAATCCACGGTAGAAAGGGCTATGGCGTGGAACGCGAGGTCCCAGGCAGCATACCAGGGATACTCCCACTTGTCGGGCATCGAGATGATGTCCCGGTTCACCATGTGAAACCAACTGCTGTTCCGCACCTCGGGGACGACCGCCTGCATGGGGCCGGCGCCATGCTCCTCCAGCCACTTGTTCAGGTCGAAACCGAAGTATTGCTTGGTCCAAAGCATGCCGGAGAGCGCCTGCCGCATGACGCGCGCCTCATCGGCGATCAGGCGGCCAGGAGTTATCGCGCGATAGAATGCGTCGGCCTCCCGCCTGCGCAACTGCACGATTTCGCCGAAGCGGCTTCCGAAGGGGTCGGCGATGGCGTCAGGAGCCTGGTCGCTGAGGCGCAGCCAGATGGTGACGGTCTTGCCGGCGCCTACAGTGAGGCGGTGGTGCGCGGATGCCTTGGTGCCCTTGAGATCGCGGTTGACGGTATCGCGTATTCCGCCCACGAGGTAATCGTTGATGCCGTCTTTGACATACCGGCCGGCATTGCCGGTACCGAAGATCCTTTGGTTGTTGGTTTCGTTCTCCGTGAACAGGAGGGGAACTTCCGACTCGCAATACAGAAAGCGGTCGCCCAGTTCGGCGTGCGCCGCCCGGATGGAATGGACTCCGTGGCTGTCAAACTGTCCTAAAGCGGGCTTCGCCGAACCCGGCCACCAGGTCCAGGTATTGCGAAACCAGAGCGTCGGCAGAACATGAAGCGTCGCGGCATCCCGGCCGCGATTGCACACGCTGACCTGGATCAGGATATCCTCCGGTGTATTCTTGGCGTACTCCACGAAGACATCGAAGTAACGGTCTTCATCGAAGATACCGGTATCCAACAGCTCATATTCCGGATTGTCATAGCCGCGCTGTTTGTTCTGCCGAATCAAGTCCTCGTACGGGAAGGGCGCCTGAGGATACTTGTATAGGTACTTCATGTAGGAATGGGTCGGCGTATTGTCGAGATAGAAGTAATACTCTTTGACATCCTCCCCGTGATTGCCTTCGCGGTTGGTAAGGCCGTAGAGGCGTTCCTTGAGAATGGGGTCGCGGCCGTTCCAGAGTGCCAGGGCAAAGCAGAGCAACTGCCTGTCATCGCTGATGCCGGCGAGGCCATCTTCACCCCAGTGGTAGGCGCGGGATCTGGCCTGGTCGTGGCTGAAATAGTCCCAGGCATTTCCGTCAAGGCTGTAATCCTCACGTACGGTTCCCCACTGCCGCTCGGTGAGGTAAGGGCCCCACTTCTTCCACGGCGTGTTCGCGCCGGTTTCTCGCAGTCTCAGGGCTTCGGGATTCATATTTTTTGCAGGCATTGACCCTCGTTTCGCAGGTAATCCGGCCAAGATTTCCCTTCCTACTCGATGCGCCGGGCGGGTCCGGCGGACTAAACAATGTTCCGGCCTGGCAAAAAGTTGGAATCGCTAACCGATTCCCTGTGTCAAGGGTTGCGGCAGCATAAACCAGGATGTCCCCCCTGCGCACCGGCCGATCGATGCTGTTGGAACCGACCGACTTCTCGCTGGTCCTGGGAGGTCCGCTGTTCCAGTTGTACCGGCGGGCGCACCTCTCCGGGCCGGCACTGGAACTGCTTCTCCGCCGGGTGCTGGTGCTGTCCCTTCTTGCGTGGCTGCCGCCCGCGATTCTGTCGGCGGCGGAAGGTCACCTGTTCGGTCCTCACCTGAGTTTCCTGCACGACGTGGAATCGCATGTACGGTTCCTGGTGGCACTGCCGCTCCTCATTGTGGCCGAGATTGTAGCTCATCGCCGCCTCAAGCCATTGTTGAAGTGCTTTGTGGAACGCGAACTGATTTCCGAGCGGGAGCTGCCGAAGTTCTATGCGGCGATCGAAGCCGCCGTCCGGGCGCGAAATTCAAAGTGGCTGGAGGTGGCGCTGTTGTTGTTGACTTACACAGGAGGTCAATGGCTCTGGCGGAACCGTGTGGCTTTGGGGACGCAGAGCTGGTATGCCATCTCCAGCGGTACGGGTCTGCACCTCACCGTTGCGGGGCATTATTACGGTTTGGTGAGTATCCCGATCTTCCAGTTCCTGATTCTCCGCTGGTACCTGCGGCTAGTGATCTGGTACGTGCTGTTGTGGCGCATATCGAGGCTCAAGCTGCGTTTGGTGCCCACCCACCCCGACCGGGCGGGGGGAATCGGATTTCTGGGTACGACCTGGCAGGCGTTCGGCCTGATTGGTTTGGCCCAGAGTGCGTTGCTCTCAAGTCTGATGGCCAGCAGGATCTATTTCGAGGGCCAGAGCCTGATGTCGTTCAAAGTGAGCATTGCCGCCCTGGCCGGCTTTTTTCTGCTGGCCATTCTCGGTCCCCTGACGATGTTCACTCCGGGCCTTTTCCGGACGAAGCGGAAGGGGCTGATGGAGTACGGGACGCTGGCGACGAACTACGTTGCCTGCTTCGACAAGAAGTGGGCCCGCGGCGGAGGCAAAGGCAAGGCGATGCTGGGCTCGCCGGACATCCAGTCGCTGGCCGACCTGGGTAGCAGCTACGCCCTGGTGCGGGAGATGCGGCTGGTGCCCTTCGGGCTGGACGACGTGGTCCCCCTGGCGGGTATCGCAGTATTGCCGGTCGTGCCCCTCCTGCTGACCGTGATGCCGCTGGACGAAATCCTGAGCCGGGTGCTGAAGACGATCTTCTGAAGTGGACCGGCATGTGGCCGCCCTGACTGTATTGGATGTTACAAAATACCCAGAAAGTTCGGGTGGGCCGGTCACGCAGCGGTCATCACGACCAGCCGTCTGTTACTGGGATCATGATCACAAGGTTAGATGGGAACAGTGTGTTTGGAGTCAGAAAAATGCCTTATGGGTAACCGGGATGCACCGTACTTACGTCGATTCAGGGGCCAAATAAAATCTTCACAGTTGGTACTGCATCGTGAGAGTATTTAGGTACCTAACCGTGGGGTAATCTCGGATGGTGAGTGGAACGGGTCGCTGCCTTACGCTCCCGTACCCGCCTGACTGCTTATGAGCTCCGGACGAATACTGATAGTCGAAGATGACGAAAGCCTTCGGAAGGCGATGCACCTCCAACTCGAACGTGAGGGTTACGAGATCTCTTCCGCCTGCACGGCTGAAGAAGCGACCTCCATTCTGGAGAAACATCCACAGAATCTCATCATAACGGACCTACATCTTCCGGGTCTGTCCGGGATCGAGTTACTCAAGAAGGCACGGGTGGACTATCCCGACACGGCGGTTGTGGTGATGACGGCGTTCGGAACCGTACAGACCGCGGTGGAGGCGATGAAGGCGGGAGCCTACGACTATCTGACGAAGCCGATTCACCCGTACGAACTCAAAACGCTGGTGCGAAGGTCGCTGGAACATCACCGGCTGCTCGAAGAGGTTCAGGTGTTGCGGACCTGCCTGGACGAGAAGTACGGCTTCGAAGCGATTGTGGGTTCTTCGGCCCCCTTGCTGCGGGCTTTGGACGTGGCGGCTCGAGTGGCGGGCACCGACGCCACGATTCTGATTTTCGGTGAAACCGGCACGGGGAAGGAGCTGGTGGCCAAGGCCATCCATCTGCGCAGTTCCCGGCGGGACCGCCCATTCATGACGATCAATTGCGGCGCGATTCCGCGGGAATTGCTGGAATCGGAGCTGTTCGGGCATGTGAAGGGTTCCTTCACTGGCGCGCTGACTCACAAAAAGGGCAAAGTTGAGATGGCCGACGGCGGCACGGTCCTGCTGGACGAAATCGGCGAGATGCCGCTCGAACTGCAAGTGCGAATCTTGCGATTGATTCAGGAACGGGAGATCGAGAAGATCGGCGCCACGAGTCCCAACAAGGTGGACGTGCGAATCGTGGCGGCGACCCATAGGGAACTCGCTTCGATGGTCAAAGCGGGGACTTTCCGCGAGGACCTGTATTACCGGCTGCTGGTGGTACCGATCGACCTTCCGCCGCTGCGCGACCGCATTGGCGACATTCCAATTCTGGTGCAGCACTTCTTCGATAAGTGCCGGACGAAACATGGGCGTCTCGATCTCAAAATGTCTTCCACGTTGTTACCGCATTTCGCCAACTATGACTGGCCGGGAAATGTGCGGCAGTTGGAGAATGCGGTGGAGCGGCTCGTACTGTTGACTCAGGGTACGGAAATCACCACGGCGGACTTACCGGATTTCCTGCAGGCTTCGATCGCTATGCAGAACGAGACCGTGCCGATGGCACTGCCGGAAGAGGGCATCAGTCTGGAAGCTCTCGAAAAGGATCTGATCCTGCAAGCCCTGAAGAAATCCGCCGGCAACCAGACACGCGCCGCGCGGTACCTGAATATGAGCCGCAGGGCTCTTGCATACCGCCTTGAAAAATACAATGCGCAATCCGAGCCGATGCGAGTACGCGGGCAGGACGCATAGCACTCGGCAAAATTCCCGTCACAGAGACCGCCACTTCTGCGATTTTTCTTACAGTTTGTATTTGTGTAATGTTTATTGCGCACGAAACTGTGCAGGCCGCAGGTACAGCTCCGTTCAGTAATGGACTAATGGTTCCGGTACCCAATTGCGACTTACTTCTAAGTCACTGATTTTCAAAACCCACAGACGCTATAGCCACTTGGTACCAATCGTGCGTTCCCATTGGGCATGTTCTCGCCATCAAATCAGTACTCCTCGATGCAGACAGCCGGAACGGCGGTTGCTCCCGACTGTTTGTTTACCCCAGGGACAGGGACGCAGAGTTGTTTTGAAGAGGCGGAGGTGGATAGCGGCCGAGCCACCGACGAGGCTTTAGTCGAGCGCGCCAGGGGAGGGGATAGCCTGGCGTTCGGCGAATTGATTCAGCGCCACCGCGGCGCTTGTCTGAAACGAGCCCGCCTAATGATCCGCGATCGAAGCGATGCCGAAGACGAAGTTCAGAACGCTTTTTGGAAGGCATTCCAGCGTCTGGAACAGTACAGAGGGGAAGGGACGTTCGGCGCATGGTTGAGCCGTATTGTGGAAAACCAGTGCCTGATGCGCATCCGCGACGAGCGGAACGTGCGATTCGTCTATCTGGACGAACCGACGGAATCCAACGTCCGGCTCGAAGTGGTTGGGCAGAGCCCTGATCCGGAAGGCCAACTCGGCCTGAGCGAAGTTGGGGTACTTCTGAAACGGGAAATCTCCCGAATTCCGCCACTGCTCCGCAATGTCATGCTACTGCGCGACGTTCACCAATTGTCGATGTTTGACGTCGCGGGTAAGCTGGGCCTTTCGGTTCCTGCCGCAAAGTCCCGGCTGAGGCGGGCGAGGATGGAGATGCGCACCCGTATTTCATCGCATTGCGGGCGCAAGGGTGTTGGAACTCTCACGCAAACGGCGAAGTACAATCAGGCAGCTTACACTCGCGCCAGTTAAGCAAGGTTTCGCTCCGGCAAGTTCAATCTACCTTCGATACGACGAGTTCATTCTGCGTCACGAGCGAGCCCACGAGACAGGCGCATGGCAACAGGCGGGCGACTACCGAACCCCAAAAAGCGAAACGTTCTGGAGGTCGCCCGGCAGGTTTCAGCCACGATCGGAACCGATTTCTTCCGCGCGATGGCGAAACATCTTGCCCCGGCGCTGGAGGCGGACTGCGTGTTCGTCGGAGAGTTCACCGGCGGCCGCGTGCAACGCGTCAAGACACTGGCAGTATTCGCAGGCCGAGATTCCGATAACTTCGAATTCGAACTGGCGGATAGCGCAGCGGCGAAGGTTGCGTTGGGAAAGGCGATTTTATGCCGCGCGGGGGCGCAGCGCCGGTTCGCGTCCGACAGGGTGCTGGCGGGGTTGCACGCAGAAGCCTTCGTGGGATTTCCGCTGGCCAATTCCGAGGGTACGCCGATCGGCGTGCTGATGGCAGTGTTCGGGAAGGCTGTACAGAGCCTGGGCGCGGCGAAATCCATACTGGAAGTTTTCGCGCCGCGGGCCGCCGCCGAACTCGAACGCAAACAGGAATACGATCGGCTTCGCGAGAGCGAACAGCGTTACCGGGTATTTGTCCTGCTGAACTCGGACGCCATGTGGCGTATCGAATTCGAGCAGCCGATCTCGACCAAACTACCCGAGGAGCAGCAGATCGAGCAGATCTACCGGTACGGCTACCTGGCCGAATGCAACGATGCGGCGGCCCGTTATTACGGTCTGGAGAGGGCCAGCCAGCTTACGGGCTGGCGGGTCAACGACCTGGCCCCAATGTCGAACCCGAGCATACACCAGGCGAACCTAGAGGCCATTCGCGCCGGATACCGGTTCACTACCGTGAAGACCTCCCCCATTGGGTGCGACGGCAAGCAGCACTACGCGCTGCGAAGCCAGTGGGGAATTGTCGAAGACGGCATGCTGCAACGGATCTGGGGCACGAACCGGGATATCACGGATCTCGTGACGATCGAACGCGAGCTGGATGCGTCCGAACAACAGATGGCGGATCTGCTGGAGACGCTGCGTCTGCTGGTGGTCATGCTTCATGAAGGTGGGACAATTGCCCGCTGCAACAAGCATTTGCACCGGTTGACGGGATGGTCTTCCGGGGCGGTGGCCGGGAAAAACTGGTTCGATCTGATGGTGCCGCCCGAGGACCGCGCAAAAGCTCAAGCGGCATTCGCTTCCGCCAAGCTTCGTGCGGGGTCTGCCACACACTACGAGAGTGCGCTGCTGGGGCCGAACGGAAGGCGCTGGTGGATCGCGTGGGACACCACCTGCCTGCGTGATGCGGAGGGCAACATCGTGATGTCGGCCAACGTGGGACGGGACATCAGCGAATACAAGATTCTGGAAGCGCAGTTCCAGCAGGCGCAGCGCCTGGAGAGCATCGGGCGATTGGCCGGCGGCGTGGCCCACGATTTTAACAATCTTCTGGCCGTGATCACGGGATACAACAGTTTGCTGCTGGCGAAAACGGAGGCCTCGGATCCGGCATATACCGGTCTGGTGGAGATCGGCAAGGCGGCCGAGAAAGGAGCGGAGCTGACTCACCGCCTGTTGACGTTCAGCCGGCGCCAGACTCCGCGCGCCGAGCCTCTGGATTTGTCGGCGTTGATCGCCGCCGACGAGCAAATGGTGAGGCGGCTCATTGGCGAGGACGTCGAGCTAATCACCCACCTTGAACCTTCGCTGGATCTGGTGCGAGCCGACACCGGGCAACTCCGTCAGGTGCTTTTGAACCTGGTGGTCAACGCGTGGGATGCGATGCCGAATGGGGGCAGCCTGACTATCTCCACTTCGAACCGCGAACTGGGCGATAAGGAAGCCAACCGATCAGGGGCATCGCCCGGCCGATACGTTGAGCTGACGGTGGCCGATACGGGGAGCGGGATGACGAAGGAGGTACAAAGTCACCTGTTCGAGCCGTTCTACACGACGAAAGAGCAAGGTAAGGGGACCGGCCTTGGTCTCTCGACAGTGTTTGGAATCGTGCGGAAACATGGCGGGCACATCGACGTGAAATCGAAGCCGGGGAGAGGAACGCGATTCAAGATCCTTCTGCCTGGTCTACCTGCCGAGCCCGCGTCACCGGCCAGTTAGACTCGAGGTCACCGGGAGAGTGCCTCGCGCAGCAACTGCATCAGCTCGGCGAATTGATAGGGCTTACGGATAAAACCTTTAAGTTGCGGCGCGTCGAAAGAAGGGGCCGCTGCCTCGCGGCTATAGGCTGTGGTGAGTACGATTTTGGCTTCGGGACGAACCCGCTGAGCTTCGGCGAACACCTCGGTACTGGAGGCGCCGGGGATGGTCATATCGAGGAGAATCAGATCAATTTCCTGTTCCAGCTTGTGAATCAGCTCGATGGCCGCCCAGCCATCGCTCGCCTCAATGATCGACAGGCCGTGTTTGCGCAGCATCTTGGCGGTAGCGACGCGGAGACCCTCTTCGTCCTCCACCAGAAGGACCTTCCCCGTCATGCGGGGGCCGGTCTCCACCGGCGCCGGGCCTGTGCGGTTCAGCCGCGCCACTTCAGGAGCACTGGGAAACAGAATCTCGAAGCGAGTACCCTGCCCCGGGGTGCTCGTCAGATTGACACTGCCGCCGTAGGTGGCCACGATCGCATTGACGACGGCCAGTCCCAGCCCCCTGCCGGTTACCTTGGTGGTAAAGAACGGATCGAAGATCCGGCCCTGCATTTCCTCGCTCATCCCGCGACCGGTATCGGACACCTCAAGGCACACGTAATCGCCCTCGGGAAGGTTGGAGCGGCGCTTGCCTGACGACCCATTTTGCGAGTTCCAGCGCGAGGTAACCAGGTGAATCACACCGCCCTCGGGTCCGATTGCCTCGGCGGCATTGATGATGAGATTCATCGCGACCTGGCGGAGTTGCGGGGCATTGGCGAGGACCGGGGGCAGGTGCCTGGCGAAGTCCGTCTTCAGTTCCGTGCATTTGGGAATCGATATTCGCAGGAGCTGCAACATCTCCTGAAGGAGGAGGGAGAGATCCACGGGCTCGAGCGCGGTGTCGCCCTGTCCCGCATAGTTCATCAGTTCGCGGACAATCTCCGAGGCACGAATCGCGACACTGTCCGAATTCGCTGGATTTCTTCACCGCAAGCCGAACCGGGAGTCACCTCGGTGAGGGCAAGTTCGGCATCCGCGAGAATTGTGCCGAGCAGGTTGTTGAAATCGTGTGCGATGCCGCTGGCGAGAATTCCGAGGCTTTCCAGCTTCTGGCTGGCGAGCGCCTGTTCCCGGGTATGCTTGACCTCCGTGATATCGGAGCAGGAACCGATGTAGCCGGTGAAGCCGGCATCCAGCGCAAATTGAGGGACGCCGATGTCGAGCACCCAGCGATACTCACCATCGGCCCGGCGCAGCCGGTATTCGGTTTGAAAGCCGCTGTGGCTGGCGAAGGATGCGTCATAGGTTGCCATGCATGCTTCTAGGTCTTCCGGATGCACGCCTTCGGTCCAGCCGCGGCCAAGTTCCTGCCGCAAGGTCCGGCCCGTGAAGGTCAGCCAGGCTTTGTTGACGAAAGCGCGCCGCTGGTCCGGCCTGGCGACCCAGATCATAACGGGCGCCGCGTCGGCTATGTTCCGGAATCGCCCTTCGCTATGGCGGGCGGCCGGCTTTGCATTCTTTCGCGCCGTGATGTCCAGGATCGAATTGGAGACGCGAACGCCGTCATGGGTTCGGATTGGGCTAAGATTTACCTGCACGGGAAACAGTGTGCCGTCTTTGCGGCGGCCGTGGAGTTCCCAGCCGGCGTTCAGGGGAGCGCTAGCGGAGTGAACAACGCCGGCGGAACCGGCGCGCTTCTTCCGGATTAGTCCGGGGACCAGCATTGCTGCGGAGCGTCCGAGCAGTTCTCCGCGGGGATAACCAAACAATTCTTCCGCCCGCTGGTTCACCATCACCACCCGGTCTTCATGGTTGAGGATCACCGTTGCATGGGGCGCGGATTCGACAGCGAGGCGAAGCAACTCTCCCGCCTCACTACGTACCGTGAGATCCACCATCGCCGGCGATTCTTCCGGGTGCATTCGCCTCACCGTCGGACGTTGAGAACACGTTCCCTCATATATAAATCGGCCGGTCATCACGAACGCCGCGGTGACCGGCCAGCAGGTAAGGGAAGCGCGGGTCGCTATGACCTTTTTGGTGCCGCGCGTATCCGAGGATGAGAGAGCGGCGAATGAGAGTCTTTTTTTTTGTGGGTTGGGTAGGAGGTTGGCGGCGGGGGTGGGGATGTCAGGATACGAGGGGAGACAATCGCGCGATGGAGAGGCAGCACCCAACGCTCCCTCACGGTCGCGGCTCGGATTGGTGTGAGCGGCAAGCGCTCACCTTGAGGTTGGATTGGGTTGGATTGGTGCGAGCGGGCGAGCGCTCCCTTGCGGTTAGATTGGGATGGATTGATGAGAGCCGGCTAACTGCCGGCTCTCATCACCGCTCCGGCGATGGTTGGCTGCACGTCCTGAAGACGCCCGGCTGCCGCCGTGGTCCCGAGGAGTGTTCGTTCGGCCCGCAGCCAGTCTTCGGCGGCCGAGCCTTCCGGACAGCCCCGGTCCAGCCAGTACTGGTATGCGAGCTTTTCAAGTGTTTGCCTGGTGAGTGCCGATTCGAGCTTCCCACCATCGTCCCGTGAATTGAGGATCGTGCTGTCCGACCCGTCGGTTGCCGCCTGTTTCGTCCGCTCTTTTCGCATCTCCGCTCCTGCTATACACGCCGGATCAGTGCCGGTGCGCTGAATGACTGTGTTCCCGAGTCAGCCCGATGAGACGCGACCGGATGAGATGCATTAAATTTTGCGGAAATTTTTGCGCTTTGCGACTAGCGGGCGCCGGCCAGGCCGGCAAACTCCTCACGGTTTGCGGCCTCGCTCTGTTCGTGGTCCGCCGCCTCCTGGCAACCGATGCAGAACGCGGCCCACGGAACTGCTTTCAGGCGCTTCAGACTGATTTCGGCATCGCAACGAAGACAGGTCCCATAACTGCCGTCCGCGATACGTTCCAGTGCATCCTTTAAGCTGCGAAGGCGGTTGAAATCCAGCTCGAGCTGCCGGATCGCGAGGGCGCGGTCAGCGGCATTCTGAACCTGGTCAATTGCGTCCGGCGTATTCTCCACGGCGATCTCCTCGCGTCGCAGGAACGGATCCTCTAGGCCGGCCAGAAGTTGCTCGAGAGTGTGTTTGAATTCTTGAAGCTGGATGGCGTCCATGTCGCTTCCCCCTATACAGAACCATCGATGGCGGGGGCAACTTCGCGGAGCATTAGTTTGCGGGCGTTTCACCCACCAGCCCCTTCGGGCCGTGTCTGTACCGCAACACCGGCCTAAGTCGGCAGGGAGAGGTCTTCGAATAGTTTGAGGAGTTCGTCAAAGCGGTAGGGTTTGCGCAGAAAGAGCCACGGCTGCAGGCCGCCAAGGGAGGTGAGGGCCATTTCGCGGCCGTACGCAGTGGTGAGGATGACCTTCAGATTGGGCTGAATCCGACGAAGTTCGCGGAGTACCTGCTGACCTGACATTTCCGGTAAAGTCAAATCCAGCAGCACGAGGTCGATCGCGTGGTGGTTCGCCCGGAAGAGATTCACGGCGGCGAGCCCGTCGGCGGCCTCCAGCACGGAGTATCCTTTCTTACGAAGCATGCGGGAGACGGCCATGCTTAACGTCTCCTCGTCCTCGACCAGCAGAATAGTGGCCACGGCCGGCTTGGCCGCGGCAGCGGAGGGGCGCAAGGCAGGGGAGGGAGACTGGAGATCCGGTTCGACCAGGCACGGCAGAAAAATCTCGAAGCGGGAGCCCTGGCCGGGGGCGCTCGCGACCCGGATCGCGCCTCCATGGTGACGGACAATTCCCTGCACGGCGCCGAGCCCGAGGCCGCGCCCGGCGAATTTGGTGGTGAAGAAAGGATCAAAGATCTTGGCCTGGATCTCCGGCGTCATGCCGCAGCCGGTATCGGCAACCATCAACCGGACGTAGTCACCCGCGGAAGGGCCGGCTACCGGGTCAGACAACTCGACGTCCGATCGAACGGTAGCCAGGCTCACCGAGATCACTCCCTCGTTGGAGGCGAGCGCTTCGGAGGCATTGGTGACGAGATTCAGCATCACCTGGCGGATCTGTGCGGCGTTGGCCCGGACACTGGGGAGATTGGCAGGAAGGTCGAGCTTCAGTTCGGCGCTGCGGGAGATGGAAATCTTGAGGAGTTCCAGCATCTCGCTCACCAGGCTTGAAAGGTTCACCGGGACGAATACAGGACTCTCGTGTCCCGCATAGGTCATCAACTCGCGGACGATCTCGGCAGCCCGAACGGCTACGGTGCGAATTTTTTCGATGCCTTCCCGCAAGGACGAATCCGCGACGGATTCGGCGAGTTGCACTTCGGTCTCGGCCAGGATGCTGCCCAGCATGTTGTTAAAATCGTGGGCGATTCCGCTGCACAGTACTCCGAGGCTTTCCAACTTCTGCCTTTCGAACGCCTGGGTCTGCGCGTTTTTCTCATCGGTGATGTCGATATCGGAGCCAATATAGCCTGCGAAATCGCCGCCGGGAGCGAAGCGGGGTGTGCCGCTGCACAGCACCCACCGGTATTCTCCGTCCGCGCGGCGCAGGCGGTACTCCAGGCGAAAATCGCGCTTCTGTTCGTATGCCGCGCTGTAGCAGTCCACGCAGCGGCGGAGGTCTTCCGGGTGTACGCTCTCGGTCCACGCCTTCTGCAGATCCTTGTCGAGCGTGCGGCCGGTAAACTTCAGCCAGGTCTTGTTGAGAAAGGAAACGACGCGATCGGGGCCGGTTACCCAAATCATGACAGGAGCGGTGTCGGCCAAGTGGCGGAAACGCTCTTCGCTCTCGCGCAATGCCTGCTCGGTGCGTACGCGGCCGGCGAGTTCCTCGGACAACCGTTGGTTCGCCTCATGCAATTGAGCGGTGCGGTGCGCCACTTGGGTTTCCAACAGCAGGTGCAGTTGGCGCAGAGCGTCTTCCGCTCGTTTGCTGCCGCTAATATCGCTTACCGCGATCATGCACCGGTCGCCGGCTCCCGCTGCGTTCCGAGGGTGCGCCCCCTCGAGGCGCGCGTAGAATTCGGGGCCATCCCGCGGGATGAGGCGGATTTCGGTTTCGAGCATGCCTGGACTGCCGACCTGACTGCAATAGAAATGGAAGCGGTCGCGGTCTGCCAATGCAACATAATGTCCGAAACGACCGCCCACTAAGCTACTTCGGTCCACACCCAACAGCTTGGCTCCGGTCAGGTTGGCTTCCAGAATGGAGCCAAAGCGATCCAAAGTGAAGTAGCCCACTGGTGCGAAATCGTACAGATCCATATAGCGCTCGCGAGAGGCTGTAACTTCGGCCTGTGCGCGGCGCAGTTGCTCATTCTGCAGTTCCAGCTCAAATTCATGGACTCGCAGTTCGTGAACCAGGCGCTCAGCCGGTTCAGCGGAGATCCCTGTCCGGCGGTCCGACAGCGCCGGCGCGTCTTCCGTGTGCGACACATCGTCGGTCTGCGTGGCTTGGCGCGGCGCAGAACTTTCCTCTATTGACATGAGAAGTCTTCTATCGGCGAAGGGGACGTCAGACGGCCCGCAAGTCTGGCTCGGGAGCGATGCACACCCAAAGTGCTGATTGTAGGCTTATCGGGTCCGTCTGTAAAGAGCGACAGCTTTGCTGCGGCGGGTTGCTGCGGCACACATCACCGCCGCCTCCGGCCTTTTTGAGGGTTGGTTTTCCAGGGTGGACTGAAACCACGGGCGCCCGAATGGCGCGCTCACGGCCGTGCCGACTGTAGCTGCCCAGACAAATAATGCGCCGCACACACTGCACGCGCATCAAGCATGTCGCGTCAATTGCCATAGGAGGTGCGCCTTGAGGTTGAGGGTTACCCTGTCGATCGCAGTTACAGTAATCGGTATAGTGTGTACTCAAAGACTTGAAGCGCAAGAGAGCAAGATTAATACGAACCTGGGTATGGGTATGACCGTACCGCTCAACCCGACGGCGCAGATTGTAGGTTCGAGCATTAATGTAGTCGTGGGCGCCGGTTATAACTTCACTAAGCATCACTCACTGGTGGGACAGTTCATGTGGGCTGGTCTTCCGGTCAAGCGGGAAGCCTTCGGGCCGATCGACTTAGTAGCCAATGTAAGAAACATCAGCGCCTCCAGCAATCTCTTCACGACAACGGCGAACTACCGCTTCGGGCTGGAAGGTAAGACATTCGGATGGTACTGGATCGCCGGTGGGGGCGTATACTATCGGCGAGTCTCGCTCTCAAGAGAAGTAGTCGTCGGCACCGGGGTAGTCTGCAGTCCGGCATGGTCCTGGTGGGGATACACCTGCGTCAACGGACTGGTCAGCCAGGACCAGACCTTGCTCAGCGCCGGATCGACGGCGTTCGGAGTAAATGGGGGAACGGGCTTCACCATCCGGATCAACGACGAGGGCTACAAGTTCTACGTGGAATCGCGTTATCACTACGCGCCCACCAAGAATATCAACACCCAACTTATGACCATCACCCTCGGTTTTGCCTGGTAAGTTCGAAACCGCGATTCCCAGCGGGGGCATCTCCATCCTCCGCGCCGGGCACATTGGATCCGGCTACGTAAAGGATCTGCGACGGGTAGGCCATCGCACCGCCCGCGCGTTGAATAATCTCCATGATGTCGAGGAGCAGTTCCTGCTGTGTCTCAAGGAACCGGCTTAAATCGCCGGCGAAGACGTATCCGTAGAGTTCGACATCGAGGGAGGATGTGCCGAACTTCAGGAAGCGCACCCAATTGGAGCCGTGCTCAATGCGCGGATCGTGCGACATGAACGTCTTGAGACTATCGAGCACACCGCGCATCTTCGAGGCCGGCGTTTCATAGCGCAGCCCCAGAATATGGTGGAACCAGAACTTGTCGCGAATGGAGATGTTCTCCAGGGTGACGGTCGCAAGCTGTCCGTTGGGAACGGTAAGAACAGTCCGATCCAGTGTGCGGATGCGGGTCGAACGCAGTCCAATATCCTCCACGAAGCCTTCGCGATCGACGACCTTCACGCGGTCGCCAACGTGTACCACCTGATCGAAGATGATGGAGATTCCGCCAATCACATTCTCCAGTGTCTTTTGGGCCGCCAGGGCGACAGCGATACCGCCCACACCAAGTCCCGCGAGAGCAGCGGTGAGATTCACACCGAAATGGTGGAGGCCGGCGAGAAGGCCCGCGAAGAGCAGTAGCAAATCCAACGTTCTCCGGCCCAGGCGAAGGAGCGCCGTGGCTCCATTTTGCCCGAAGCTCACCATACGGCCGCGAATAAAGCTTTCGACTACACCGTTCAAGAGAATGAGTATCCAGATAACGGCCGCAATCGTGATGACCGTAGCCGTGGCAGACCAGAACTCGCGCTCCAAAAGGGGAAGGGCGAACTTGGGTACTAACCAAACAATGGTCAGGGCCATGAAGAGGAGGCGAACGGGAACCGGCAGCAGATCGAGATCGGGGAGGTGCTCGTTCCTGTATAGGCTGCGGCGTATGTTTCCGGCCAGAGGGCGGAGCAGCCGGTTCAGCGCGGTCATGAGCAGGTAGAGCACCGGCATGCCGACGAAGACGGCGAGCCATTCGAACAGTGGGATCTCCGCGATCCGAGTCTTGACGAGGAATTCGGGGAGGACGATCTCCACCGGGACGGCATTCATCTCCTCGTAGAGAGCGGGAACGGCATCGAGGGTTTTGGCGGAGAACAGCCAGATCCGACCGGTCTCTTTGCGATCCACACGTTCGAGGACAATGTCCACGCCGCCCTTCGCGGAGTTGATGGTTCCGACCCAGTCTTCGTCTGGCGCGGCAGGAATTCCCAGGGCGCCTTCCGGCCGGTCGCTCAACTGGTTGAGCCGGGCGTACAAACCGCGGTCCAGCACGACGGCGAGTTGATGCGCGAGGACCGCCGCGGCCTCCCCACGCAGGTGTGTGTTCAGATACTGGACGGCCGAATCATGGTCGCCCTTGTGCTCAGCGCGAAGGAATCCGAGGACCGTACCGCGAGGTGTGGAGCGCCCGAGTGGGTCCTTTGGCGGCTCGGGCTGAGCGACCTTACCGGAGAGGCCAGGCAGGGCGAGCCGCTGGGCGGGAGCAGCGCCGCAGAGGAGGAGCAGGCCAGACGAGAGGAGGCAGGCCAGCGACACTTCCACGCGGGCGCGGTGCAGCATCCATGGTGGTGATTCCACGGTGGCCCGGCGGATCCACTATTATGCGGGCAAGCTGGCGACCTACCTTGACGCTAACTGGCCTGCGGCGGATGCATCGGCAAGCAACAGGGCGTTATCGCTGCGCACTCGTCCGGCGGGAATGGACTGGTCGCCCGCGCGCAAGCGGCTCAACATCTCGATCTTGTCGGTTCCGGTTACAACCCAGAGGACGAGCCGCGAGCGATTGATGATGGGATAGGTCAGGGTCATGCGGCGCCTCCCCTGGTAGGGACCGGTGAGGGCAACGTCCCGGTCCGAGACGTCGAGGACGGGATCGCCGGGAATCAGGGAAGCGGTGTGACCATCGGTCCCCAAGCCCAGGTGCACGAGGTCGAGGACGGGCGGCGATCCGGCGACGCGGTGAAGAGCCGCCACATACCGGTGGGCTGCCCAATCGAGGTCGAATGCGTCCACCGGCATCGTGTGGATCTGGCGGCTGCGAAGCGGGACGCGCTCGAGGAGGCTCTCGCGCAGATGTGTGAGGTTTCGTTCCGGATGTCCGGCGGGAGCGACACGCTCGTCAACCTGGACCACCTGGAGGCGATCCCACGGCATGTGTTCGGCGGCAAGGGCACGCAGCATGAGCCAGGGAGTGTGTCCGCCGCTGACGGCAAGTACGAACCTGCCGCGGGCGGCCACGGCCAACCAGGCCTCCTGCGCGATTACGCCCGCGGCTTCTTTGGCGACGGCGTGCGCGTCGGCCAGCATCTCGAAGTTCATCTCGCTCTATTCAAAAGCGACCCACCGCGAGGGATGGGCGATATGCGTTTCGAGACTCGTTTTTTTTGGAGAGATGCGCACAGTTATCCCGCGCTCCTTCACAGTCGCGGCTCGGATTGGGGCGATGCGTATTGGGTCGGGCGGTATCTCGCGCGACCGTCAGAGCGGGAAGTCGAGCGGCAAGTCAGAACACAAATTGCGCCTTCAACTGGATGATGCGGACGGAGGCATCTGCGCCGACAAAGCCGCCGAAAATGCTGGTGGGCGACGAGACCAGGCTGAAGATATTGCCGAACGTACCTTCACCCTGAGCGATGTCGTTCACCGGCTTGTCGAAGTTCGGGTGGTTCAGGATATTGAAGAACTGAAATCCCACGCCGAACTTGGCTCCTTCCCAGCGCGGAATCTTGAAGCTCTTCGTAATGGACATATCGGTATTGAAGTATCTGGGGCCGCGGTACTGATTTCTGGTCTGGTTGCCGAAGCCGATGGGGTGGGTGGTGCTCGGCGCGAACTGGTCGATGGTGAGACACGGTGCGCCTGGATTGGCAGCGGCCGCTCCGCAACTGGTGTAGCCCGGCAGTACGGGAGTGGCGAAGATCGGTCCCAAGAAGCCATTGCCGACAAGTGCTCCGCTGGCCGCGCTATCGATCACGGTGAACGGTTGCCCGGTGCGGAAGAACATGGCGCCGCTAATCGTCCAGTCGGCGACCAGGAGGTTCGGCCCACGCTTCTTGAAGATATGGCGGAAGATGTCGTCCCAGACGTAGTTTGCCGAGATGTAATGGCGCGCATCGTAGTCGGCATTGCCGTAGTTGTACTGGCGAATGTTATAGGGGTTCTGAGGGTTCAGAATGCTTGGCGCGGTGTCGGAATCGAACGGGAAGTAGCCGGCATTGGAAACTTCGTCCAGCGCATGACTGAAGGTGTAGTAGAAGCCGAACTGCAGGCCTTGAGCCATCCTCCTGCGCAGGCTGAGCACCATACCCCGGTAGTTGAGATGGCACCGGTCATCAATTGGGTCACGGCCTGAAAGCGTATGTCCGGCTTGACCGGCGGGAGTCCCACGTGAAGTTAGCGAGCAAATCCGTTCAGCCCGTTATTACGGATCACCAGGTTGTAGCCGTGGTTGCCCACGAAGTTGGCGCTGGCGATCATGTCCCCGGGCAGTTGGTGCTGCACCTCAAGGTTGAACTCTTCGTACCGCGCCTGCTTGTAGGGGAGTCCATGGTGGTGAAGTTGGGAGGGCGGAAGAAAGGGTTGGCGGCGTTGATGGAGCCCAGCGTCCCGCCGTTTTAGAAGCCGTCGAACAGCGACTGATTGGCGCGGCGGCGATTTGGAAGAGGTTGCCGGTCCACGCCCGGGGTGATCTTCCCTTCCCTGATGGTGAAGCTGTTCACATTGCGGAGTGTTCTCGCCATCAGGTCGGCCACTTGGCCGGGAAATGTATCGCCGAAGAGGCCGAAACCGCCGCGCACCACCGTATTGCCGCTCTTTGTGGGCGTCCATGCGAAACCCGCGCGTGGTTGCCATATGACGCGCGTGGTAGCCGAAAGAGCCTGGCGCAAATGTCGTGCGAATCACCTGGTTGTAAGGAACATTCGGATCATGACGGAGGGAATTGAACGGCGCTACCAGATTAGCGAAACAAAATGACCTGGCAGACGGGATTAGAGTTATGGTCGGCCCGCAAGGTCGCGGTCAGAGTTAGTCTGGGACTTACCTTCCATTCGTCCTGAGCATAGATGCCAAGATTGTAGTACGCAAACGGAGCTTCGCTCACCTGCGGAAACTTTTGCTGCAGGACACTGGCCGGGCCGCCCCCGTTGTAGAAATCCGAGAGGCTTTAGCTCCGTGATCAGGCCTTGCTGAAACATTTGAAAATTCAGGTCGGTCATGTCGATACGGTGGAAATTCATGCCGAATTTGAAGTTGTGCGCGCCTACGGTCCAGCTCAGATCATCGATGACCTGGTATTGCGTCACGTTATGGCCCTGAGGATAGATATAGCCCATGCCGCCCATATTGCTAAATAGGAGCGGTAGGAATCGAATCACCGTTGGGAATACCGCCAGCACCGCATTTTAGTCCGGCGGCCCGAACCGCGCGCTGTAATACTGGCCGGTCAAGATGAACTGGTTGACGATATTGGCGTTGAACGGTGATTCTCGCTGATCTGCCCGCTCATGGCGGGTTGCTGGCTTGAAGGATGTTGAATATCGGGCTAATCGGATCCGTATAAGTTGCCTGTGTTCCGTTATCACGCTGCACCTGGACGAATCTCCGATCGTTGGCGCCCAGATTGTGGTCCACCTGAAAGCTCCAGATATTCTCCGCGGTGAAATTTCCCTGATTGGAGCGAAACTGTAGCGCGCACGGGACGCCGGACGGGAGCGAATTAAACGTACCGCAACCGCCGGCGCCGGTGATTGGAGTTGCAAAATTCGCTCCGGGTGCACCCGCGTACAGCTTGAAAATGTTCTGATAGAACGGTATTGCCTGGCTCTGGCCGGTAGCGGCCAGATTGTTCAGTGTGGCCGCGGCGAATTGAGGGCTGGGAATCTTGGCTTGCACGTTGGTGGGCAGAATGATGCGAGTGCCTTCGTAGTCGAAGAAGAAGAAGGTCTTGTTTTTCTCTCGGGGAAACGGCCCTCCGATGCTGGTGGCCCAGCTATTCACATTGGAAAACGGCTTGGGTTCGCCGAGATTGGTTATTGAACCAGTTATTGGCGTTCAAGGCGCGACCATTCCAGTAATAGATTGCGTTGCCGTGATAGTTATTCGTGCCGGATTTCGAGACATAGTTCACTTGAGCGCCGGCGAGCCCGCCGTATTGGCCGGTGTAACCGTTATTGACTACTGCTGCCTCGCCGATGGCATTGGATCCGAGCATCAGGTTGGTAGCGCCGGCGTTGCCCACGTTGAAGAAGGTGTCGTTGTTGACGGCGCCGTTAATGGTGAAGGTGTTCGAAGTGGCTGGTAATCCGAAGGTCGAGAAATTGCCCGTGCCGCCGTTCGTGCTCAGTTGAACTCCCGGCGCGAGCAGTGCATAGTAAGTCAAATCGTTGCCCGGGTTGGGCACGGCAGCGAGTTGCTTTGCGGCTGCGTTGCTCGAAATATTGGCGTTAGTGGTTTGTATAGTGGGCAGCGACTTCATGGACGTCAATAGACACCACGCGGTAGCCAACGCCAGTTTCATATCCACAGCGACGATTTGACCGACCCGGACCTGCACAATTTTTTGCGTTTGTGAGAAATCGGCTGCGTTCGCGGTGAGCAGGTAATTGCCTGGCGCGAGGAGCGAAAAGCGATAGGATCCCCTGCCCGTTGGTGGGGCCTCCTCACTCGCGCCCGTTCCGTTATTTTTCAATGAGACGGCCGCTCCTGGAATTACTGCGCCGGAGGGGTCCGTAACGGTACCGGTGATGTCACCTGTAATGAGGGATCTGCGCGGCAGTAGTGGTGTCAACAGAAGGAAGAACAGAAGGAAAGGAGAGACTTTCCCATTCTCAAGAGTTTGACTCTCCTGAAACACGACCCCGCTCCGACGTCCGCGCGACAAGGCCGCGCAGGGCTGCCGGCGTCCTGCGGTTCCTGATTAGATGGAAGGTTCCGATATCCCTAAGGCTCGCAGGTAAGCTCCCTATACCCCATCCACGATGCGGCCGAGAGATACAGGAGTTTCTTTTATTCGAGGGTTCGCCGCGGGCAAAACGAGTGTCTCCCCAAGGAGGTCCGTTTAGCCTGGGGAATGCGGTCCTTGCATAGGAGCGACGCATCAAACTAATACAGAGGGGGGTAAGCCCCCGGTTCCGCCGATCGGCCTTGTTTCCCGGTCGCGCCGGTTGCGTGAAAGCGACGGCGCAGACGCATTTACCGCTGCCGGGTCAAAGTGCGGCGGTCGATGTCCCATTCCGGAACAGGGCCGCGGCGGAATTAGAATGGATTAGTGTTTGGCGAGCTTGAGCAACGCCCGCGCGAGTTCATTCACGGCGTGCTCTTCTACGCGACGGCTGGCATCACTGCGCGGCAGAGAAGCCAGATGCAAGTGAACCATTTCATGCACCACGGTGAACTCCATGTCGTCGAGCATTTCGTGGTACGGCAGGGTGTAATCGTAGCTGGAGAGCACCGAGATTTTAGCTTTTTTCACGTCGCTATCCCAGTTGATATTGCCTAAGGTCTTGGGTTCCAGTTTGTCGGTGCGCACCAACTGGAAACGGATGTCCCAATCTCTCAGGTTGAGACGATCCTGCCAGACCTGGATCTTCTGTGCAACGTAATTCTCTGCTGCGTTTTCCCGTTCTCTGGAGGCTGTGTCCGGATTTGCGGCTGTCGCGGAAATGCAAAAGCCGGTGAAAAGAAGCGAAGCAACGCCAAACTACATGGCGGTTGCGAGTTTCTTACTGACCATTACTTCGGATGGTATCACCCAAATCTCACAGAGGTCTACAATTTCGCTTTCGGTTTAACCCATTCCTGGATCGCTTGAATTTTTTCGTACATCACTGGGCGACTTCCGCCCACCGCGACGTTGGGTATTCGCATCTGGAATCTTGCGAGGAAACTCGCCAAAAGGAGGATGTCGATGAAAGCATTACTTGTTGCTGCAGTGGTAATGGGCTGCTCGATTCCATGTGCAGTACACGCTCAACGGGGAGGCACACACGGCGGCGGGGCGGTCGGACGACCCGGCCCCGGATTTAACGGCATAGGCGGGGGGAAGTTTGGGAACGGGCGCATCGGCGGCCGGAATCAGCGCGGCGGATTAGGCGGGTTCCCGGGTCTAGGTTTCGCGGGTTACGGCTGGGCGCCGGATTACGGCTGGGGATACGGGGGATATCAGGGGCTGTACGAGGAATCCTGGTTTCCCAGGCAATATGACGACAGTCAGTCTCAATCGGGCGGGCTGATGTTGATGCAAGCGCCCGCACAACCACTGCCGCCGCCGGAACCGGCGCATCCGGTGATGCAGGTGTACCACTGGGCAGAAGGCGGCGACAATCCACAGGCGACCTTCTCGATTGTGTCGCGCGACGGAGTGGTCCGCCACGCGGTAGCGGTGTGGGTACAGGACAGCGAAGTGCGATACACGGCGGTGAATGGGGCCGCCGGCCGGATGGCAGCGTCCGCGATCGATTGCGGGGCTTCGAGCCGGTTGAATGCAGACCAGCAATTAAGCCTGCGCTTGCCTGGCTGCAGGGCTTCGCAATAGGCTCGCCAGGCATTCGCGGATCGCTCGGGGTGGCGGAAACCCTGACATGGAATCAGGATTCCGCCATCAGCATGCAAAGACTACACCGGCATCAGTACGCCCTGGTCCGCGAAATGGACGTTGGATTCCTCCGGATTGGTTCCTTTCAGAGTATTTTTAGCCTTCATTACTTCGTCCGCCGTGCCGTGCGCGACCAGGACGAACTTGTCGGCCTTGATTGCGGATTCATAGCGAAGAATGCTGTCCTTCGGAATTCCGATGCTATACAGCGCGGCACCGAGGACGCTTAAGCCTCCCAAGGCGATGGCTCCTTCCAACGCCCCCACCACCCACGCCACGAGCGGTCCGGCAATCAGTACAGGTCCGATGCCCGGGATCATAAAGAAAGCGGCTCCTACGAGGAGGCCCCAGAGCCCTCCCCAAAAGGCTCCCATCTTGCCCCAATACTTCATGCGGTCGCCGGCATTGTAGTAGCCGACCACCTGTTCTTCGGTGTGGTATTCCTTGCCGAGTATCGATATTTTTTTGATATCGAAGCCGGACTTCTTCAGCTCTTTCACAGCGGATTCTGCGTCTGCGTGAGAGCCGTAAACGACGACGATCGAATTCTGGTCTGACATGCTGCCTCCCTCTATTTTGATGACGATGGAACCGGGGACGCCGGGTCTGAACGCGATCCCGACGTAATCGAGGACTTCGATATCCGGCGGTCCGGCTCACAACATGGGGTCAACGGAACAACCCCAAGACATGCCCCTACGCCGTTACGCCCGCATCCTCCTCATCAGGAGAGGTACCAGGGTGGGAATGATACGACGTTATACATATACATTCGCTTTCATACTTATGGCGGCGTACTCCGGCTTCGTGTATTTCGGTCCGGCGATGGCGCTTGCGCAGGATCCCGTAGTCGCAATAGAACCAAGGGCAGGTGCGCGTCCGGGAGCGACCGGAAGTGCCGACCGGATGACTCCGCACATCAGCGTAGATTCGGATCTGGTGTTGATTCCGGTGATGGTCACCGACCATCACGACCGCCTGATCACGGGGCTTGAAAAGGCCCATTTTAAGCTGTTCGATGACAAGGTTGAGCAGGTGATTTCGCATTTCGCGACGGAAGACGCGCCGGTTTCCATTGCCGTAGTCTTCGATTGCAGCGGCAGTATGGGGCCGAAGCTACAGAAATCGCGTGCGGCCGTGGCGGAGTTTGTGAAAGCCGCCAATCCCGAGGATGAATTCGCGCTGGTGGTATTCAGCGACCGCGCTCAACTCGCGGTGGGCTTCAGCCAGCAAGCGGAGGAGTTACAGAGCAGATTGATGTACGTTCAGTCGAAAGGGCGCACGGCTCTATTGGATGCGATCTATCTTGCGATGGATCAGATGAAGCATGCGAAGCACAGCCGCAAGGCGATTCTGATCATCTCCGATGGCGGGGACAATTGCAGCCGCTTCTCCATGGGCGAAGTCAAGAATCGAGTCCGCGAGGGAGACGCGCAGGTCTATTCCATCGGGATTGTAGAGCCCTTCGGCACGCGGGGCCGGAGCCCGGAGGAGATGGCTGGGCCGGCGCTGTTGGACGACGTTGCGCATCAAAGCGGTGGACGCTTCTTTGAGATCGACAACCTGAACGACCTACCCGACGTCGCCACAAAGATCGGGGCGGCACTACGTAATCAATACATGCTGGGCTTCGCGCCGGCGATACCGAAGCGAGATGGCAAATACCATAAGATCGTCGTGAAGCTGGCGGTTCCCAAGGGACTCCCGCCACTGAGAGCCTCGTTCCGCGCGGGATATTACGCGCCCACACAGTAGGACCGGATCCATTCCATTCCAGACAGGCCCCACTTACCCCGCAGGCGCACGCGAGCTAGCAGGGTAAGTGGGGCTTCGCTGTCAGTCCACGCGGCCGAACTTGAAAATGACTCCGGCGGAATAGCGAAGGTTATTCTGGGTGCGGGCGTTGGACGCGAAGGGGTCACGCAGGCGCGTGAGCCAGTAATCCACTTCAGCCGGCCGGAGCGAAACATGGTGCGCGAGCCGGATGTCGACTCCGCCGCCGACAAGCATGGCGAGTCCCGAGGCCGAGCCGGTGATTGGCGGGTCCAGCGCCAGGTTTCTGGTAGACGCAGCGTACGCGCCGCCGAACAGAGCTTGCGCATACGGGCTGACCCTGCGACGCTTATGCCAGGCGAAGCGCGGGCCGAACTGGAAATTCACTAACGTGGTGTCCAACTCGAGCGCACCGATCCTGCCGCTGTGATAGCCGCCGAAATCCGCTACCAGCCCAAACCAGGGCCGGAAGTTGTACAGGAGTTGTGCATTACCACCGTTGGCGTTGAAGGCCGGCACGCGTCCCGCCGCATCCACGCGGACAAATGAGTAGCCGAAGAAGGCCTCGACACGGGCAACCTGCTGCGATGCCGCCGGAAAGGCAACAAGCAGCAGGATGCCCGTCAGCGTCAACACATGCCTGAGGGACGGCTTGAAACTCACCATGAGATTCACGGATGAATCTCATGGTTGAGGGACGCATTCTTTTGGGAAGAACGAAAAGAGGAGGGAGGTAACAGACGGCGTTATCGCCGCAACTCTGCCAGACGAGCTTCCACTTTGGGGCGTTCGGCATCATCCTTCGGTTGGACGCGGAGGTATTCCTCCAACTCCCGAACGGCCTCGGCACGGCGTCCGCACTGTACCAGCACGTCGGCAGCTACGATGTGAGCCTTGGGGATCTCCATGGCCGCGAGCTGGAGATTAGTGATGGCCTCCTGGGGTTCGGCGTGATCAGCCAACAGACCGAACGCAAGGATGTAGTGCATCTTACCGCCGACGCCGGGGACGACTTGCAGGGCGCGGCGCGCTACGATACCGGCCTCATGGAACCGCTGCATTTTGGCCAGTACGATGCTCAGATTCGGCAGAGCGAAGCGGTGTTCCGGCTCCAGGTCGATCGCCTTCTGAAATTGCTCGGCGGCAGCGGGCAAGTGGCCCAACGCAACCTCGGAGGCACCTAACTCGTTGTAGGCATCGACAAACTCGGGATCGGCGGCGATTGCCTGCCGGAAGGATTCCGCTGCCGCGCTATGGTCGCCCTTGGCTACGGCCTGACGGCCCCTGTCGAACGCCCTCTGTGCAGGCCGCGGGACCTTATGAGTAAGTTGGCGCAGCGAGATAGTCGGCTCCGCAGTGCGATTGGCACTCCCCTGACTTTTGAGGCGAATATTGAGTAATTCACCGGGACCCCCGACGTTGACCAGCTCCTCGTGAATGACGCTGCCTGCGCCGGCGCTAACCCGCAACCAGTACACGCCGGGAGATGCCGATGGAAACTCGAAGGATCCGTCCGGATTGACGGAGGCAGTCTGGGTGCTACCTGAACCGTTCGACGACAGTTCCACCGTTAAAGAACCAGTGACCATCGCCCCGTCAGAGGATATCTCTCCCTTTACCGGGTTACCCCGGGAGGACGGCGGGAAGGACTGCGGTTGAGCCGTAGCCGCGGCCAGCGCGATCATCACAACAACCATCGAGCGCAAGCATGTTTTCATAAACTCCTCCCCGCCAGCCAGACCCGGTGGCGGCTCTGTTTGGGGAGATGAGGCAGTCAGAAAACGGGCCTACTTCTTTGGGTTACCGCAGCCGGAAGAATCGGGAATTTCTGCTCCGCATTATGGAAGAGTACATCGACATACAGGGGAGGACGTACGCCGTGCGGCTCTGCCAAGTATTGTTCTGCGGACTACTCTGGTTACGCACTAACAGCGTCGCCGATACGCAAGCTACAATTCGCGCCGACGTGAACCTGGTACAACTGAGCGTGCGCGTGACGGATAGGGCGGGACACAACGTGGTTGGATTGGGCAGGGAGGCCTTTCGCCTGACGATCGACAAACAGGAGCACCCGATCACGGTATTCAACGGCGAGGATGCGCCGGTGACCGCCGGTATTGTAGTCGACAACAGCGCGAGCATGGCGCCAAAGCGGAAAGAGGTGATCGCGGCGGCCCTGGCATTTGCTCGCGCCAGCAATCCAATGGACCAAATGTTCGTAGTGCACTTCAGTAAGCACGCGCGCTTCGGGCTACCCCAGGACAAGCCCTTCACGGGGAGTATCGAGGAACTCGAAACGGCTATCTCGCAGTTTCAACTGGGAGGCACCACTGCCTTCTATGACGCACTTCTCGCAGCGCAGTCGCAGTTCGCCAAGCGGGCGGGAAACGGCCGAAAGATCCTGCTGGCCATCACCGATGGCGGCGACAACTCGAGCAACGCCAAGCTGCAGGAAACCATCGACGCGCTGGTGCAAAGCGAGGCTGTGGTGTACCCGATTGGAATATTCGATGCGGCCAATCCGGATCAGAACCCGCAAGTGCTGGCTCGGATTGCGGATGCCACCGGAGGGGAATCGTTTCTTCCCCATACGCTCCCGGAGATCAGCAGGATCTGTGTGGAGATTGCGGCCGATGTTCGCCGCCAGTACACGCTCGGGTTCGCAGGAGCCGAAGATGGACACTACCACCAGATTGTAGTGACCGCATCGGATCCGAAGCACGGCATTCTCACCGTACATACACGGCCCGGATATTTTGGTTTGAATCCAAGAGGCAGCGCGAATCGCAGCGCGCCCCAGCGGCGGACAAAGAGGTGAGCCGGCAACCAGCACGACTTTGCGGACAATCTGGAAGGGTCGAGAGGCGTCAGTCTCCCCGGTCCGGTGGGACACGGTCGACGCCCGAGCATTGCGCCCGGGCCGCTGAGGCGCCTATGAAGACCCCAAGGCAGTTTGGAAACCTGGAGGGATAATGAGGAACTTCTGTAGCGGGATGATAATGGTAGGACGCATATCGTTATTTAGTCACTGGAAAGGCGATGGCCGCTCCAATGGTCAGCGTGCTGCCTTCGAGCCTGGCGGAGGCGCCAAACTCCGGCTCGTACCGGCCAAAGACATTCAGATTCCACTTGGGTACGATGAAGGTAACTTGCGGACCGATCGCGGCGACGCTATAACGGACGTCGCGGAGCGCGGGCGGTACTGAACCGCTATTCGTCGAGGTTTGCCACTGGCCATAGCCGACCGCTCCGAACTGCAGATAATTCTTGCGCACCGGCACCAACTGTCCGAAGCCGCATTCGAAACTTACAACCTGGCCGGGAGTGATGTTCGTGTAACGCTTCTTGCCATGAAACTCATAAGTGGAAAACAGGGACAGGGTTGTTTCTTTGTTCTTACTGAGATAAATAGTTGAAGCTACGGACGGAAGATAGCCCCAGTAACCGGAACCTATGTTACCCGTAGCGCCCGGGTCGGGCGTGAAGCGACCAGTGGGCGCAATGAAGCCGAAGGCGACGGTGAGGTCCGCCCGGCTAAAGTGATAGCCGAGAGTGAAGGGCTGGACATAGATATCGGATACTCCGGCGCCTCCGCTTGCCACTCCGATTACGGGCGCCGTCAAAGATGCATTGGCGATCACGAGGTCGAACACGGACCCGAAAGTGCCGCCCAGCAGTTTGAACTTCGACGTGTAGACAAAGAGATTTTGGTTGATCACCATATCGAAGCTTCCCGCGGTTGGAACGACCACTCCATCCGGACCACGCAGGCGGCTCGCTCCATAGACGGTCGATTGATTGCCGTAGCTGAAGCCTGGCGGTGGCATGATGCCTGCATTGAGCCCGTTCGTTCCCAAGACATACTGGCCTTTCTGCTGTCCAAACGCTGTTCCGAAAACCAGCGTGGATAGCGCTGCACAGGCGCCGAACCATTTTGTTGTCATCCACTCTCCCCTGGCAGCGTGTACTGTGATCCCATCAAACGGTTAGTCGGTTGTTGATACGGTCGTGGATGCAGATCCCGAAGCCGGGGTCCAAAGATTTTCGGGTATTACTCCGAGTGCTTTTCCGGTTCAGGTTCAGGTTCGGGTCCGGGTTCGGGTGCGCGGCGCACTGAGAAGACAGGTACGTAGTGTCCCAATGGAAGGTCAATGACGATTGGGTCTTCCATACCTTCGGTGGCGTAGTACTTCTTCAGTTTGGCTCGGAGACGCCACGCCTGGCTGCGTACGATCGTGTCCACCTTCGGATCGTAATCCGGACTACGGCCGAACACGGCTACGCCAATAGTGGTCTCTTTCAGATAGATCGACTCACCTTTGAGCGTGGATCCCACGACAAACTTGAGGAGCTGCACCAGCCGGTTACAGCCGCTCATCGTAGTGCTGCCACGAATCCGTTCTACCGCTCTCCAGATGGAGTCATGGTCTTCCGGTATTCCGGACACATTCGGTGTAAGCACCGCTGTGTGATTATGCGAGCCCAACAATTCTCTCCCCACACTGGACTTGATGCCAAAAATAGGCTTGCGTCCCAATTATTCGCCTCGCTTTATCTCCCTGACGGAGACCGGCGAGGTGAAACTGCAGCCGCACGATCGGACCTCTTTGCAAATACTGGAGCCTTTCCAACCAACTCAAAGTACCGCCTCACGTAATCCTGAAAGACCAGGGACACCTCATCACGGTCGACCTTGGACTGGACGGCATTGTGCACGGCGCTGCGTTGGGCGTAAGAGGTCTTCAACTGCTGCGGACCAGGCGGCGCTACGGCGGTGACCTGGCCGGTGAGGTCTCTGGATCGCTTACCGAAGATCGCGTTCAATTTGCCCATGGCTGCGAGTTGCTCCGCCTCTTTGATGTCCTTGGCACCATCCTCATTGCCGGCGCTGCTGCCGGGCTGCTTTTCGGCGGATGGATTGGAAGCCTGGCCGGCACCCGGCGACTTCGCGCTGCCCGGTTGCGGCGGTCCTTCGCCGGGCTCTCCGTTGGCGGAATCGGAATCCCTGGCAGCTTCACCGCGGCTGTTTTGTGGATGGCCGTCCTGAGACTTACCCATCTGTTGTTTGGCGGATCCGCCCGGTTGCGGTTTCGCCAGGGAAAGCAGGTTCGACATGGAGTCTCTCAGTTTGGACATCACGCTGGAATCCGCTGAGGATGAGCCAGCCTGCTGTGCGGCCGCAGCCTGCTGCTGCTGGCGCCCCTCGTTCTCGCGCGGGGATGGCGAATTGGGATCGGAACCGGCCTGTTGTTCGGCAGACGCCTGTTGCTCCTGCTGCGCTTGCGGCTCCGCCGCGCCCTGCCGCTCTTCCGCAAAGGTATCGGCGGTTTCAGACGGTTGGCGATCGCCGACTGCGCCTTCCGCTTTGTTCTTCTGTGCCAAGCGTTCCTGCTCATCGTCGCGCTTGAGTTCGTCCTGCAGCTTGGCGAGTTCCTCCTTGACGTTCCGCACGATTTCCCGGACGATCTGCTGAAGGACGCCGGTCATGGGCGTTCGCAGGTCGAGGTGCGCGTCCATCCGATAGCGCAAGTGAAACAGGCCGGCGGCCACGATGGCCGGCAGGAGCGCGAGATAGAGGGCGCGTGGAAACCTGAAGGGTATCGCCTGACGAAGATCTACGCTCGCGGCAATGCGCGCCGCCTGTTCGTGCTGCGCCTGCCTCGTGCCCTCATCGCAGCCGCGATTGGAATCTGGACGTGCGAAGAACAACGCAGTGGATAGCGCATCGGTCAGCATCAAGCGACGGTCCACAATCTGTGCGGTAGGGTATGCACCGGGCAGTCTTCGACGGGCGATCCAGCTCCCCGCGGCAAGAGACGCTAGCGGCGATAGGACCAGCCAGCGCGGGTCCACGATGTCTGTGCCCAGAAAGAGAAGCAGTGCCAGGACTGCCAATGCAACGATGACTGCAACGGCAAACTGAAATGCCAGCGCGTTCCACAATAAACGCCGTCTGGCGAGAGCGATCACCTTTGATAGCATTTGCGAGCCCACCCAAAAGTTTGGATGGGGCGCAATGAAAAGAGGGCCTACTAATTTTGTTGAGTGAATGGATACGAGATAGCTCCGCGTGGAGGAAGAAAAAACCCCAAGAGATTTTGCGCCGCGCAACATTCTGCGGCATCAGGGCCGGGGTGAGGGCGGACACCTATGCAACATACAGAGCTGAGACATTTCAAAGAGGTGCTGCATGCAATTCTGGACGGCACCGAAGATCTCCTGCGGAGGCGCGACGACATTGTTGTCGAGAACGTTCCCGATAGCCTGGACCGGATTCAAGGAGCCACGGAGCGGGAGATGGCGATCCGCCGGATTGAGTCCGATTTCAGCAGAGTACAAAGCGTGAGAACGGCGCTCCAGCGGATCGCGGACGGCACCTATGGCACCTGCTTCCGCTGCGAATGCGAGATCGCTCCGAAGCGATTGAAGGCCGTACCGTGGGCCTCTTATTGCCTCGAGTGCCAGACCTCCGCCGACCGCAAGGGCCGGGGAAGCGATCACCACGAAGCGGCAGCCATGCTGCGACTGTGAGGTAGCGACGGCGAAAGCGGATCACTTCCATAGAGCGGATCACTTCCATAAGAAGTAGATCCGCTTCGGCCTATGGCTGGATGCGCGATGCGGCGCCGGAGTGCGGAACGACCGGAGTCCAACCATCGGACGGATTGAACTCGGTCATGGCGAGGGCGACGCTTCCGGTATTTTCGCCCAGGTCCTTTTGGTACACTACGCCGTCCCTACCGACTGCAAACGTCATGATTCCCGAATTCCTGTATTCCGCCGGATAGGCGAGGATTGCAAAACCGGTCATCTTTCCATGCTGCGGTTCGCCTGGCCGGGGCAGGATCCGGTAGTAGTAACCGTTGAACAGCGGGGGACGGTCGCCCGGAGTAGAAGCCACGACTTTCGCGAAATCGCCAAATTTCCCGAGCGGACTTGCGGGTTGGCCGTCCGCGACAGGCCAGTACAAACCGTTCTGCATCCCCGAATCGCTCACGAATTTTGGGGCGTACTGTTTGGCCTTGCCATCGTGAGGCTGACTGGAGTATTGCTGTTCCGCCCTGGCTGTGGCGTGACAAGCCGCGATGGCGCCTAACTCGTGGTTGCCGATCCGGCGCGCCAACACTTCGTCCTTGCCGGCCGCTGTATCGAAATACCACCGGCCGGCAGTATTCTGACCTAAGGGAATTGGAAACGCATAGTTATCCGGCCCGATGTAGAGTGTCTGGCCGCCGGCTTTGATCTGTCCCCAGCGATTCATACGGTTGTACGCGGTCACGAAATCCCGCAGGTTGGTCGCATCCTGAGACTGGTCGCCCGTAAGCAGGATTTCGGCGCCATCCGGGCCGAAGATCTCCAGCACAGAGGAGCGGTCGCCGGACTGAGCGGCGGCGAGCAACGCTGCGCCCGCCTCGGCTGGGGACGCGAACGTTTTAGGTACGGTCTTTTCCGCCGAGGGCGCAGCCCTTTCTGCCGAGGGCTTGACCGGCCTGCTACAGGATGCCAGCACGACTAACAGAGCGAATGTTACAAGTTTGAAGTTGGAGAATAAGTGCGACATAGAATTCTTCCGTGTATCGGTCCTAACGGCGGAAGCCTCCGCCGCGGAAGCCGCCGCCGCCAAATCCACCGAAATGGCCGCCGCCGAACCGGCCGCCCGAGAAACCACCGGCGCGCATGCTTCCCCAGCCCCGGAAGCTGTCGGCTCTTGAGGACCAGCCGCCGAGTCCGCCGAAGCGGTCGCCAAGGCCGCTGAAGGCATTGGATCTGCCGAATGCGCTTTCGTCGTGACTCCAGGATCCGGCATCATCGGCATTCAGGTGATCGTCTTCGCGAGTGACGTCGTTCAGACGGCTTGCGCTCCCGCGGAAGTTATTCACGGTGGTCCGGTTGTATGCGTTGTGATAGCCGTAGCCATTGTGGTAACCGCCGTTATAATAGCCACCGTGCCAGGCGGAGTTACCGTAAAAGCTATTGTGGTTATAGACCACTGCGCCGCCGTGCCAATCACAATTCCAGGAATTCCATCCCCATCCGCAACAGCCGCCACCTTCAAGCGCTCCGATGGCGATTCCCGCACCAAAGCCGATCACACCGGCGGCCGCCACTTCACCAGCGGTGTATCCCGGGGTGACGTAAGGAGTGCCATAAATTACCGCCGGATTGTATTCCGGAACATACACGACCTGCGGGTCGGCGGGCTGGATAAGGATGGTCTGCGGCGATTGTTGTACGACTGTGATTTGCGGCGTCGACTTGAGATTGCCTGCCGCCTTGGCTTTGGCGCGAAGCCGCTGAACAGCGGCCATTACGTCCGCAGGCTGGTTATGATACGCCTCTCCCAGTGAGGAGGTCCAGGTAAGATTCTTCGCCAGATTGTTGAGGACCGACGGAAACTCGGTGAGCGCCTTCACGCTCGAATCCCACGATTGCTTATTGACGGCCTGCATTAGCGATGTCCCCGTGAATTGCCGGTTTTCCTGGAGCCAGTAGTCGGCAACTGCGACCTGGTCCGGAAACGTAGCAGCGGCCAGGATCTGAGCTACCAGCGCGTCCGGGTACAGTGCGATGGGAGCCACCAGGGCTTCCAGTTCGGTGCCGCCCATCGGCGCACCATCGGCGGCACCGCCAGGCGCGCCGGCGACTGAATCTGGATCCTGATATGCGAACGAAGAGACGGCGATCACAAGAGAGATCCACACCGCCAAGAGTTGCCTGGTTCGTTTCACCATCTTTTGCCGGCTCCAATCCGGCTGGCCACTTGCTGGTTCATTGTTTTCCAAAGGGTGAAGATTACTCCGGTTTCTAGCGCCCAAACAGCGTTCTTGTGTTGCTTGATGATTCCCCAACGGCTGGGACGCAAGAAAGTTGGATTTGGGCAGCACTCGCGAAGCGACACTTCGGGCTTAGTGAACTCGTGTGACTAACTGGAGAGAGCGAACCTTCAAAAGATGAAGCTGAGTCCGCCGAGCGGCACGAAGTTATACACCCATCCGTGAACTTGGGATAGGCCGGTGGGCCTGAGGATCCGGTCGGGAAGAGGAGTCATATAGGTGCGGAAGTCCAGGCGCAGAATCCCGTGCCTGGCGACTCTGTACTTGAGCCCTCCACCGACACTGATTGCGGGTTCCACCTGTGTGCAAGGCACCAGCACCGCGGAACCGACCACCGGCAATCCGACCGATCTGAGCTGGTTTCCAGTGTAGATTTTGGCTCCCGCGCCGCCTGCGATGAAGGGGCGTATCCGAGCTTCCCGATTCGTAACATGGAACAGCACGTCATAGGTAATCAGGTTGGAGTAACCAGTGGCATTTGCCTGAACACCCTGGAAGCGCAGTTCAGGGCCACCGAACTGATACAGCCAGCGGACCTCTCCTCCGATGTGCTCGTACATATTTTGCCCGAAGACGACCCCCATCGCTCCCTTCGAGGCAAAGCCCGACCGAATCGATCCGGCTGGACTATTTATGGAGGGATTCGCATTCCATCCGTATCCACCCGCGGCGCCAAGTTCCCACTCTTGAGCCAGACATAGTGACGAGAGTGCCGAAGCAAACATAACCGTGCAAAGTGCGAAGCGCATGGATTGCCCGATGTGGGGATTGCGCGACGGGCGCATTTTATTCGGCACGCACGGCATGGCTCGCGGGCGGTGATGTATCCCCAAAACATAGCCCTCAAGTTAGTGGAGCCGTGTCGAGGCTATTACCGCACACGGCTGAAAGGCTCATCTCGCGGCACGTCTTATGCAACAGGTCGAACGGTATTACTCT
Source organism: uncultured Solibacteraceae bacterium (assembly GCA_963792055.1). Lineage (GTDB taxonomy): Bacteria > Acidobacteriota > Terriglobia > Bryobacterales > Bryobacteraceae > Solibacter. The sequence goes on from CAWBUV010000018.1 coordinate 847,310, forward strand.
TTAGGGTTCCCAGTTTTTTCCCATCGCATCAGCGGGATATTCCTCAGACTGCCGGCGCTTGCCCTGTTCCTAACGCTTAACGCGCCCCTATTGAACGGCCAGGGCGATGGCGGTACCAGGTATCGCGTGGATGTCGACATGGTAGTGCTGACGTTCAGCGTAACCGATAAGAAGGGCAACCACGTGAATGGGCTCAGGCCGGAAGATATACGGATCTTCGAGGACGGCGCGGAGCAAAAGATCGCTTCGTTTGCGGAAGGCAGCAAGCTGCTGGTAAAGGAGGGTGCGGGATCGGCCGGCACAAACGTATTCATCCTGTTCGATACGAGCAATCGGATGTACGCGAGCATACCTTACGTGTGCGACGCCGTCGCCGATTTCGTGAGGCGGCTGGCGCCGGAGGACTCGTCGGCCATTTACACGTTTAGCCGTAATCTGTTCCGGGCCACGCCGCTTACGCAGGATCATAATATGGCCCGGGCGGGGCTGAGTAACATTTCGGCAGGGGATGATACCGCGCTGTTCAACTCGGTGCTCCTTACGATAAGGGATGCGGCGCGGGTTCCGGGACGCAAGGCCATCGTGGTGTTCTCCAATGGTCCCGATAATGCGAGTGTGCTGAGCCCCGAGGATGTGGGCCGGGTCGCCGAAAACGAAGGGATCCCAATCTACGTGATCTCCACGCGGGATGCCACGCAGGACAGGACTCTGTTCAACGCGCTACAACGACTCACTTCGCGCACCGGTGGAACACTATACTGCGCACGAAACTGGCAGCAGCAAGCCGAAGCTTTCACGTCAGTCCGCGAAGATATCGGCAGTTCCTACACGCTCTACTACTACCCCTCGCCGAATCCGAACCACGGGTACCGCAACATCCGGCTGGAAGTCGTGACGCCAGGCGGAAAGGGATACCACATCTTGTCGCGATCTGGTTATGAAGCCGGGAGAGAAGTTCCAGGCGCGACGAATAACTGAACGGAACTCATGCCAGACCATGCAGATACCCTCACAAGAATGTTCCTGCTGAAACACCTTCGGTCCGCAACACGGCACATTTTTTCCGCCAGTCGCGGAGTTGCAGGCATCTTCAATGTCATGGAGGAAGATCGGGAAAATCCCGAAGACTGGGCAGTGAAACCCGTGACGCGACAAAACGTAGCGGAGGTGTGCACCGTGCGAAATATCTCATTGCAGAGGGTGACCGAACGGCTTGCGTGCGAAGGGGAGATACTGGTCACTTATCGGTTTCAAACAGGATCGGTGGGTCTGGCATCGCCGGTGGGAATGGACGGCGTGAGCGGGAACGTCCGGCGGTCGTGGTGGTCGCGGTGGAAGCGCAGAATGCGCCGCCTGGTGGGGTCAGACGAAACCGCGACGGTCCGCGTTTCCCCGGGAAAGCGACTACGGGTGAACTCTGTGCCTGACGAAATCCGGCAGGAATTCGACGTGGGCGTTACCGAGAACGTGAACTTCATTCAGTTGAATGCCGAGGGCTGCCGGGATCGAGATGCCATACGGTTTGCGAATGGACGGCATGTGTTATTGCAGCGGTTTGGTGAAGGCATTTGGTTCGAGGTGCTGGCGGACGGTTCCAATGACAGCCATCCAGACGAGGAGCCGGAAGAGTCGCATAAGCTGGCACCGCCGGTGACGGAATCGTTCACCGGGGCGTCCCTGAGATAGTGCCGGTTGGAGTGCGTGAGCCAGAAAACCAGTGGCGTTCGTTTAGTGTGGTTGCTCTCGCCGCAACTGGGCGAGTCTGGCCTCCGTGCCGGCACGCCCGGCATCCCGCGGCGCCGCAATCCGCAGGTACTCCTCCAGATGCCGCATCGCTTCTTCACGCCGGCCAGCCTTGAGCAGGAGATCGGCAGCCAGCAGATGCGCCTTGGGAATCTGCGTGGAAGCGCGCTCGAGTTGTTCCAGGGCTTCCCCGGTACCGCCAGGTTGCGCCATCAGGCTGGCGGCGAGAATCAGGTGGAGGCCGGCATGATCAGGATCGACGTCCAAGCCTCGACGGGCTACTTCTCCGGCCTCACGGTACCGGTTCATACGAATCAATGCGAGGCTGAGATTCGTCAACGCCAGGCGGTGCGTGGGCGCCACTACGAGGGCCTTCCGGAAACACTCCGCCGCCAGCGAGAACTCGCCCTCCGCGAGGTAGATAGCGCCCAGATCGTTATCAGCGGCGGCGAAATCCGGATGGAGGGCGACTGCCTCCCGAAGATATTTCAAAGCTTCGCCCTGGTTACCCCTTGCCGCCGCAATCCGGCCCTTATCGTACATTTTCCACGCCGCCGCAGGAGCGGGCGATGCCTGAGCAAATACGCGGGAAGCGGCCAGAACACCGAGGGCCATCAGAAGGATAGAGATCTTCATTGCAACGCCTGGACCGTTGATGATTTCCGGTTCGACGCGGCTCATTTTTCTTGCCGTGCGGCCAGAGCTGAGGGAATCGCCAGGGGTGCGGTACCGAGGATAAGATGCTCCTAATCTCTTTATTTTGTTGTGATATAATCTAGCGTCGGAGTGTTCGCACAAGGGAAGGGGGAACTTGGGCACCCGTAACCACAAAATGGACAAGCTTCACCAACACCATTCATGGCAGAACCCCGCGGACCCCGCGGGTAGGCATGAAAACGGTGGATTCGATCCAATGCAATTGCTTGAGGTTGCGGCACACGACCTGCGCAATCCGATCAGCGGGATTCTGGCGGCAGGTCAGTATCTGGTTGATGATGCGGGTTCGGTGCTCGACGAACACCATCTGGCGCTGCTTGAGTCGATCGAATCTTCGGGCCGTTCGATGCTGCGATTGATCGATGACGTGATTGAACTGTCACACATCGAATCCGGAACATTGCGGCTCGACGTCCAACCGACGGACATCCAGCCGCTGTTGCACCGGGCGCTTTTATCGAGCCAACCAGCCGCCGACCGAAAGAAGGTCAGGCTGGATGTACGAGCCGGCACTAACAGCCGTCTTCCGGCGCTGGATATCGATCCGGCGAGAGTTTTCCGCGCACTTGACAGTTTGGTTACAAACACAATTAAGCTCACTCGAGCCGGGAGCAGAATTGAAGTTGCAATCGGATCGCGTGCGGGTAAGGCCACAATCGCACTCACGACCGACGAGTCCAGCATTGCGGCGCACGATCTGCGAGCCCTGTTCAACCCCTTCAGAAAGAGCCGCGTCAACCGGCCGGGAGTCGAGAGCGGTACAGCCTTGGCCCTGGCAAAGGTGAAGCGGATCATAGAGGTTCACGGCGGCGCGATGCGGGTGCAAGGCGGCAAAGGAATGAAATGGACGGTTCAGTTGACGCTGCCGCTGACTCAGCCGGCGGTTGAAAAACGTGGGATTGCGCACAAAGCAGCTGGAGCCCATTAGCCGTAGGGTTCCCGACAGATCATTGGCTTCAGATATTCTCCACCTCTGTTGTATTCCACAGCATCCTGTTTATACGCGTCAGTCTGACGCCCAGGCTTGCCGCGCCCTTCGGGTTCGGGATTCCAGCGTTTTTTCACTGTCCGACCTCGCCGGCTGCAAGTCCGAGAACAAATGCGGAGTCAAACCCAGAAGAAGCGAGTCGTTCGGACCAGCGGCGGCGCGTCGGACCGGCTGGTTCTGAAAATTGCGAGCCAGGTGTCGGCCGCCATCGGCTCGGAGTACTTCCGCTCCGTAACGGAGCATCTCGCTGTGGCTCTGCAGGCCGACTGCGTCTACGTGGGAGAGTTCCTGGGCGGGCAGTTCGCACGGGTGAGAACGCTGGCGGCATTCGTAGACGGCGTGCCGGAAGGCTTCGAATACGAGCTGGCGGGCAGCGCCTCCGCACGGACGGCTCTGGGTAAACCGTGTATTTGCCTGTCACAGGCGCAGAAGCTTTTTCCCTCCGACCCGGTGTTACCGAAATGGAACGCTCAGGCGTGCATCGGAGTCCCATTGCTGAACTCCGGCGGCCTCTCGATCGGCGTCATGATGACAATCTATCGCCGGCACATTCTTAATGCGGCAACGCTGAAAGAGCTCCTGGAGAGCTTTGCGCCGCGTTCGGCGTCGGAACTGGAGCGCAAGCAACAGGAGGAACAGCTTCGCCAGAGCGAAGAGCGTTATCGGGCATTCATCGAACTAAACGTTAACGGCATGTGGCGGATCGAATTCGAGCAGCCGATATCCACCGCACTGGGGGAGCAGGAACAACTCGCGCGGATCTATCAGGACGGCTATGTGGCGGAATGTAATGATGCCCTGGCAAGGCAGCTCGGGTTCGAGAAAGCAGCGCAGGTAATCGGTCACCGCGTCAGAGATCTGGTTCAACTGTCGAATCCAAGCGTACGCGACGCCACGCTGCACGCAATCCGTTCAGGGCACCGATACACAACTGTGGAAACAGCCCCCATCGGCCACGATGGCAGGCGAAGGTATATGCTGCGAAGTCAGTGGGGCATCGTCGACGACGGGATGCTGCAGCGTATGTGGGGCAGCACCCGCGATATCACGGACCTGAAGCTTTCCGAGCTGGCACTGGACGCGTCGGAACAGCGGATGTCGGATTTGCTGGAGAATCTCCAATTGATGGTTGTAAAGTTGGATCCAAAAGGAGAGATCACTTTCTGCAACGATCATCTCTTCCACCTCACCGGCTGGCGCCCGGCTGACGTCACCGGCAAGAGTTGGGTGGAGATGATGATCCCGCCCGAAGAGCGCGCCAGGGTTCGGGCAGCGATATCGTCTGCGGTCACAAGCCCTGGGGCACCCGTTCATTTTGAAAGTCCCCTGCTGGGGCGAGCGGGAGATCGCCACTGGACGGCCTGGGAAAGCACGAATCTGCGGGACAGCGAGGGACGGAGCGCCGGTTCGGCGAACGTGGGACGCGACCTCACGGACTTCAAAGCTCTGGAGACGCAATTTCACCAGTCGCAGCAACTGGAGAGCGTCGCTCGTCTGGCGGGAAGGGTCGCCCACGATTTCAATAATCTGCTGACGGTGATCGTGGGCTATAGCGGTGTTTTGCTGGAGAAGAATCCTACAGACTCAGCGCGAATGAGCCTGAACGAAATCCGGAAGGCCGCGGAAAAAGGAGCGGACCTCACGCAACGGCTTTTCGCCTTCGGCCGCCGGAGGTTTTTCCGGCCCGAAGTTGTCAATCTTAGTACACTGCTCGCGGACGACGTTCACATGATTCGCCACCTGATTGGCGAGAGCATTCAACTGGTCACTCATCTGGACCCATCGCTGGGATTGGTACGCGCCGACCCTGGGCATATTCACCAGATCATTCTCAACCTCGTGGTGAACGCGCGGGACGCGATGCCAAGCGGGGGAACACTGACGGTCTCGACTACCAATCTGGGAACCGCGCCGGGCGTAACAAGACTGCCGGCAATTCTGTGCGGTGATTTCGTCCAACTTACTATTGCGGACACAGGCACAGGCATGACTGCCGAGGTGCGCGGACACTTATTCGAGCCGTTCTACACAACAAAGGCACCAGGCAGAGGGACCGGGCTCGGACTACCCACGGTATACGGACTCGTCCAGCAGAACGGCGGCCACATCCGGGTGGAGACGGAGCCTGACAAGGGCACGTCGTTCCATATCTTTTTGCCGGCAGTTACAGGGGAAACTGAACCCGTTCCGGACCCGCATCACAGAACGGACGCACGGCGCGGAACGGAGACCATCCTGCTGGTGGAGGACCAGACAGAAATACGAGTCCTCGCAGCGAATATCCTTCGCGATCTCGGTTATCGGGTACTGGAAGCTGAGAGCGCCGGCCGGGCACTGGAGATGGTGTCGCAACAAAGGAGGGAAGAACGCATCGACCTGCTGCTGACCGATGCGATCATGCCCGGCAGATCTGGGAGCGATCTCGCGGACTGCATGCGAGCATGCTGCAGGAACCTCAAGGTATTGTTGCTGTCAGCCTATGCGGGCCCGGCACGAGGGCAGATTTTGTCAGAGAGGGAGTTTGGCTGGCTCCAAAAGCCGTTCACGCCGGAGAGCCTCGCCGGCGCTGTGCGGGAGCTGCTGGATCAATAGCCAGGACCATCAGATACGGCGGAGGGCAACTGGTGCGGCATAAGAACCGCCTGCTCCACTTACAATTCAGGTGAGCGGGATGGGATTCGACATACAGCCGCTGCCAGGCAGTAAGTCCAGCCGTGAACTAAGTTCCCGCGTTGATAAGTTCACGCCACCGAAACGTCAACTCAAAACCACCGAAAGCGCTCGGTTCCTACAAAAATTGATCGCATCGACAGAAGGCGGCTTCAAATTTTGGGGTTACTCTCAGTTGGCGTCTAGAGAACTAATTATAGAGCCACTTGCAGCCACAGAGCATCCCAAAGGGCAGAGTGGGGGCGGAACATGGTACACACGCGAAAACTATTGAATCCAGCTCAAACCGGGCGCGAGGCTGAGCGTCTTGAAGCCGACCTGCGGAAGCGGGTCATCGGCCAGGAGGAGGCGATCCAACAAGTCCTCCGGGTCTATCAGACTCACTTGGCCGGACTATCCAGCGCCGGGAGGCCCATCGGAACCCTGCTATTTCTTGGACCGACCGGTTCGGGTAAGACACGCCTGGTGGAAGCGGTAGCGGAGAGCCTGGTAGGGGAAGCGCGAGCGGTCATTAAGATAGATTGTGCCGAGTTTCAGCACAGCCATGAGATCGCCAAGCTGATCGGCTCCCCTCCGGGGTATCTGGGGCACCGTGAAACCCACCCCGTACTCCGCCAGGAGACGTTGAACCAGCATCATACGGACACGGTGAAGATCAGTTTCGTGCTGTTCGACGAGATTGAGAAGGCCAGCGACACTCTTTGGAACCTGCTGCTCGGCATTCTGGACAAAGCCACGCTGACCACCGGCGATAACAGCCGTGTAGACTTCTCGCAATCGCTGATTTTTCTGACGGGCAACCTGGGCGCGGCCGAGATGAACGCCATTCTCCGGCCGGGTCTGGGGTTCGCCTCACACCAGGCAGAGCAGCAGCATGCAAATGGAATTGTGGATGCCGATACATCCCAGAAGATTGCCCGGGCCGCCCTGGAAGCGGCGCGGCGCAAATTTACGCCGGAGTTCATGAACCGAATTGACCGGACCGTGGTGTTCCGGCCGCTGGGCGTGATTGAGTTGCGGAAGATCCTGTCGATCGAACTGAACGACGTGCAACGGCGAATTTTCAGCGCTCACAATTGCGGACCCTTCGTGGTGACCTTTACCGAGCCGGCCAGGACCTACCTGCTGCAGGAAGGTACGGACATGAAATATGGCGCGCGGCATCTGAAGCGCGCCGTGGACCGGAACGTAGTGCAACCGCTCTCGAACCTGATCGCGACGGGGCAGGTGCGCTGCGGAGACCTGATCCGCGTGGACTACGATGAAAGCCAGGCATGCCTGAGTTTCTTCAAGGAACTGGAAGACATGCCGGCAATGGTAATGGCGGATCTAGTGGATACCTCCACCTTGCCATTTCCGCCGACCCGCCGGGCGGGCGCCGGAGCCGACTTTGGCGGTGCGGCGAACGTGAGAATCATGAAGCGATAGGATTCAACGCGAAGGGCGCCGGCTGCGCGTACTCCACGACCGGCGCCGTTTGCCGCATCTAGAATAGATGGCAGAAAGCCTCACTGGGTTCAGTACTTTAGGCACATTTCACCCATTGGTTCTGGCGCAACTGTCTGGAACTACCCTATACTTACGATCAAACGATCACTCTCAGTATAGGTATTTCAATGCGGTGTCCGACAGTGTCAAAGGTCGCCGGAGGGGCATATTCGCCAGCACGACGGATGCGGCGAGTCCTTCGAGTTTTCTCCGCAGCGGCCACCCTCTCGATGTTCCTCCGCCTCGGAATTCCAGCGGAGCGAGTCCCGCAAGACCAGCCCAAGGTCTCTCTTACGCCAAGGGAGAAGCGCGCCGCGCCGAACTCCAACATACGGCTTGACGTCAAAATGATCCTGGTGCCGATCACGGTGATGGATCCAATGGATAAGCCGGTAGAGAATCTGGCGCCCACGGCATTCCGTGTTTTTGAAGACGATGTAGAGCAGAGGATCGTGAGTCTCTCCAAAGAGGAGGGACCGGTTTCGGTTGGTTTTGTCTTCGACGCCAGCAGCAGCATGAAGAATCGGATGGACCGGTCCGTGGCGGCCATCCAGCAATTTCTTGAGACGAATATGCCCGGTGACGAGTACTTCCTGGTGCGCTTCGCGGATCAACCTACCGTGGTCACCGGTTTTACCTCGAATCCAGACGACATCCTCAGGGAACTGGCAACCATACAACCGCAGGGCTGGACTTCGCTGAACGACGCGATTTGTTTGGGCGTGCAGCAGATGAAACACGCGAAGAATTCCAGGCGGGCGCTGTTTGTGCTCACCGACGGTGGAGATAACAACAGCCGCTACACGGAATCAGAGGTCAAAAACCTGGTGGTGGAATCGGACGTCCGCGCCTACGCGGTCGGCCTTTTCGAGCGGCCTCGTTTCCTGGAGAAACTGGCGGCGCAGACCGGCGGACAAGCAGTCTGGGCACACAGCTTGAAAGATCTGCCGAACGCCATCGAGCGAATCAGCCGGGAATTCCGCAATCAATACATGATCGGCTATTCGTCCAACAACCCGCAAAACGACGGGAAATACCGAAAGGTAAAGGTCGAGCTGATCGAGTCGCCGTTTTTCAAGGCGCTGCACCTTTTCTGGCGGCGCGGGTATTTCGCGCCACCGGAATAACCGGTGCTTTATCTTGTCTAGCTGCCGGTGACTTGTCTTACCGCGGCCGGGTGATTCCAGGCGTCGGACTTGATCCTCATGCCGAAACCGGGCTCGTCGGGAACGTGGATGAATCCCTCGCGCGGCGCAAGCGGACTCTCCAGCATTGCCGGCCAATCGCGCTCGTAGAAGCGCTGGCAGCTTTCCTGAATCCACACGTTGGACAATGCGGCGGTGAGGTGCGTGGATGCATAGAACAGCAGCGGTCCTCCGGCAGTGTGGGGAGCCACCGGAAGCTGATAGGCGTCCGCCATGTTGGCGATCTTGCGCGCTTCGGTCAGGCCGCCGCACCAGGTGACGTCGAACATGACGAACCTGGCTGCGCGGGCGGCGAGCAACTGCTCAAACGGCATCTTGCCGGCCATGCGCTCGCCAATGGTCAAGGGCAATGAAGTTGCCAAGGCCAGTTCGCGGTACTGGTCCGGATTACCGGGCAGGAGCATATCTTCGAGCCACATTGGCCGAAGCGGTTCCAGCGCCCGCGCGATTCGAATGGCCGAAGTCAGGTTCCAGTTGGCGTGAAACTCGATCGCGATTTCGATTTCATTTCCGAATGTGTCCCGCAGCTTTCGCACCGGCTCGAGCGCCTGGTCAATATCCTGCTGCGTGATGTACTGATGGCCGTTGCGCTGCGCCGCGCCGTCGAAGGGCCAAATCTTGATGGCCTTGATTCCACGCGTATCGATGAGCTCACGCATGATCTTCTCGGGCTCGCGGAGAAAGTCGTATTTGTATGGGAAGCAGGTGTTGTAGAGGCGTACGCGCGGATTGGTCTTTCCCCCAATCAAGCGGTAAACCGGGGCATTGAGCGACTTGCCCAGCAGGTCCCAGAGGGCGAGGTCGATGGCGCTCAAGGTTCGCATTTCAGCGCCGCCGGCCACCTGATAATCGAACGAGCGGTATAGGTCTGCCCAAATACGCTCGATGTCGCGGGGGTCGCTGCCGATCAACTGCCGGGCGACTCCGTGAATGGCGGCAGCCTCGTTAGGGTTACGGGGATACGTCTCGCCGATGCCGGACAGACCGGAATCGGTATCGATTTTCAGCCATGTCCAGTGCGGCCAGAACGGGGCGTCTTCGCGCGACTTCCAGTAGACGGTCTCGATGCGCCGGATTCGCAGGGAGGGCGCAGTCTGCGCGGCCCGCTGATAAGCCGCTCCCAAGGGCGACGCTAGCAGGCCGCCAAGGAACGTTCTGCGGTCGATGGACATGAACTGACTATAACGAATCGCGCGGATCACGCAAATCGCCGCGGGAGATATAATTCTTGCGTGGCTCGAACCATAAACCGGCGCGGCTTTCTGGCCAGCGGAGCAACGCTGCTGGGCGCCCCAGCCTTGCCGGCGGCAATTCCGCAAGCCGTCGACACGCACATCCACCTGTACGATCCCACGCGTCCTCAAGGGGTCCCCTGGCCGGCGAAAACAGACCCACTCCTTTACCGGCCTACGCTGCCACAGCGTTTTACAGCAGTGGCAAGTCCGCTAGGAGTTACGCGAGCGGTAGTGATTGAGGCCAGTGCGTGGGTGGAAGACAACCAGTGGATATTGGACCTGGCGAAAGAGAATCCAGTAATCGTGGCGCTGGTGGGTCACCTGGAGCCCGCGTCGGAAGACTTCGCAGCGAACCTGGCACGGTTCGCCAGGAACCCGCTGTTTCGAGGGATCCGGGTGAATGGCAACTCGATAGTCAGCGGGGTTACCCGGCAGGCGTTCCTGCAGGATCTGGAACGACTGGCGGATGCCGGGCTCATGATGGATGCAATCGGCAGCGCCTCTATGATTCCCGCACTGCAACTACTGACCGGCAGGATCCCGAAGCTGCGGATTGCGATCGATCACATGCCCGGAGAGCCCACCGGCTGGCAGAATTCCCGGCCCGCGCTACTGGAACTGGCAAAGCAGCCGCAGGTGTATTGCAAAGTATCCGGCGTGCTGAAACGAGTGGACGGCAAGGTCCCGGAAGATCCGAGCGCATACAGGCCGGCGCTGGATGAAGTGTGGAAGGCATTCGGCCCGGACCGGGTGATGTACGGCAGCAACTGGCCGGTAAGCGACCACATGGCGCCCTATGAAACGGTGCTTTCGGTGGTGCAACGGTACGTCAGCACCAGGAGCGGAATCGACGCTGAGAAATTCTTTCAGATCAATTCCAGGAACTGCTATCGATGGGTGGATCGCAGTTAATTGCACTCGTTTTAGTGCCTAAACGTACAGTCATTTGACGCAATTATGGAGCGGTTTATTTCGGTTGACGGATACAGAGGAGTTAGCCCATTGGGACCCAGTGAACCCATAGTCCTAGGCCTTTTTTTTGGAAATCGGGATTGGTATTCTAATTTGAAATCATGGCCAGTCCGGCGCTAGTAATCCATGGCCGTTACCAACTCAGCGGCAAGCCGGTGGGTCAGGGTGGGATGGGGGTCGTCTATAAGGCATACGACCTGGCAACCAAGCGTTTCGTCGCACTGAAGAGCATGCGCGGAGCGTTGAGCCCCTCCGCGTTGGAATTGTTCAACAAGGAATGGTCGGTACTCGCCCACCTCAGTCATCCGAACATCGTCGATGTGCTGGATACCGGGGATTTTGAGCAGGACAACGAACGAAGGCCTTTCTTTGTCATGCCGTTCCTGCCCGGTGCGACCCTCGAACAGCTCATGCAAAGTTCCAGCACGCGACTCACTCTGGAACGCATTGTGGGGATCGTGGCGCAGGCATGCCGGGGCCTGCAAGCGGCGCACGAACAGGGCGTAGTTCACCGCGATCTAAAGCCCAGCAATATATTCGTCATGGAGGACGACGCTGTAAAGATCATCGATTTCGGCATCGTTCACCTGGTGGGCGCCGATTCCGCGACGGGGCTCAAAGGTACGCTCCAGTACATGGCACCGGAACAGATCGAGATGCAGCCGAGTTCGGCGTCTTCCGATATTTTCTCGCTCGCGGTGGTTTGCTATGAGGCATTAACCGGCCGCAAACCGTTCGCACGCAAAACCGATGTGGAGACGGCGGAAGCGATTCGCCGGCACATTCCTCCCGCGATCTGCGAACTGAATCCACTGGTCAGCCAGTTGGTCAGCCGGGTCATTCACAAGGCGATGGCCAAGGACCCGTGGCACCGCTTCTCGACGGCCAAGGAATACTCGGAGGCGCTGCAAAAGGCGCAACGCGGCGAGGCCCTGGAGCGGTTCGACCGGGGAAAGATCCAGCCGCGAATCGATCGGGTGAAGAAGGCCCAGGCCGCCGGAGACCACCAGTTCGGGTCGGAAATCCTCAGCGAACTGGAGGCCGAGGGGAACATCGACCCGGAAATGAGCCTGCTGCGAATCCAGATCGATCAGGCCATCCGGCAGAAGTCGATCCGGCAGCTATTGGAAAGCGCGCGCACGCGCTTGGAGGAGGATGAATTTCCGCTGGCGCTGCAAAAGATCCAGGAGGTGCTGACGATCGATCCGGATAACCCGGACGCGGTCAGCCTGAGGAGCGCCATCGAGAAGCAGAGGAGCCACCGTCAAACCGAAAACTGGTTTCGCCTCGTGGATCAACACATACATAACAGCTCCTTCCTTCAGGCGCGGCAGGGGTTAGAGGAAATTCTCAAACTCAATCCGAATGACAGCAAGGCCCGGGAACTTCTGGTAGTTGTGGACCGGCGGGAGAAGGAGGTCGAACGAACCCGCAATGAAAAGGAGCAACTCTACCAATCGGCGATGAGTAGCTACCAGCACGGCGAGGTCAGCTCCGCGCTAACCAAGTTAGAGCGAATTCTGGAACTGACCCGGCGATCTCCGGATTCCACGATTCCAGACCGCGACGCGCAGTATCAGAGCCTCTACAATCAGATCCGCACGGAGCGGGACGCCGCACGAAATGCATATGCCGAGGGGCAGCGATATCTGGTGGACCGGAACTTCAACAAGACTCTGGAAATCTGCAGCGAGTTTCTGAAGAAGGCCCCTGGCGATCCGATGTTTCAGGCACTGAAATTGGAGGCCGAGGAACAGCAGCGACAGGATCAATCCGCGTTTATCGCCGAAGTATCCCGGCGCGCCGATTCAGAGCGCGACCTGGACAGGCGGGTCAACATTCTGAAGGAAGCCGTCGAGCGGTATCCGGATGAACCGCACCTGCAGCAGTCCTTACGGCTGGTTCGGGAACGCAGGGATCTGGTGAATTCGATTGTCGAACGGGCGCGGCAATACGAAGAGCGCGGACAGTTCAACGAGGCGCTGAGCCAGTTCGACATTCTGCGCAACATTTACTCGCAATATCCTGGAATCGAGTTCGAGACTGAGCGTCTCAAACGCCGGCGCGAGGCGCAAATTCGCGAGGAGTCGAAGGGACGGTGGGTGGAGCAGATCGACAGGCAGATCGGACTCGGCGACTACGGACGGGCGCGGGAACTGGTGCGGACGGCGCTGGCCGAGTTTCCAGAAGATCGGGAACTGGCGGAGTTGGAGCGGCTTGCGGAAGGCGCTTTGGGACGGGCGGCGGAAGCGGAAGAGTGGCTTCAGCGCGGACAAAAACTGTGCTCCGACCGGCAGTTCGGTGAAGGCCTGGAGGCGCTGCGTAAGGCGGCATCTCTCGATAGCCGGAATGCGGGGATACGGGCGGCCCTGTTGAACGCGCTGGTGGAGGAGGCCCGATCGGTTATCGGTCAGGATTGGCGGACTGCCGAGCCGCTGATTGAGCAGGCACTGAACATCGATGGGGGACATCCGCTGGCGAGGAGTCTGCAGGGGCTGGTGCTCGATTATAAGCGGCAGGAGATCCTCAATGACTGCGTTACCCAGGCTCGTGAGATGCAGGCGAACGGCGACTTGGCCGAAGCGCTGGCGAAGGTCGAACAGGTCCTGGTGTCCTATCCAAACGAAGTGAGGCTGGTGCAACTGCGGGCCACGCTGCGGAATCTGGGTGCAATATCCGCGCCGGCAGTTGTGCCGGCGGGACAGCCTGATCGTGTGCCGGCCGCGGCCAAACCAGAAGCCCCGGTGGCGATGCAGACGGAAACGGTTTCGGCAGTACAGAAGCTGCCGGCGATCATCGACTCTACCTCTACCATCGATCGCAGCATGGGCGGCTCCAGCGCGGCGCAGCAGGGTGTAGCGGTGGCGGCGAATCAGGAGCCTGCGGTCCCCGGGGCGACGGGGTTTCTGGCGGCAATCGGCCGCGTGCCGGCGGTATTACAGGATTGGGCAGAGCCTAAGGGGCGTTTTTCCAAGTTGCAATGGGGCTTGATTTGCGCCGCTCCGATACTGCTCGCGTCGGCCCTCGGGGTAAAGTACTGGCCTCAGGGATCGAAAGCCGAGCCAGCGGTGCCGGCGGCCATCGAATACTTCGTCGATCTCGAATCGAATGTGGCGAACGCGACGTATCGTGTGGATGGCAATCCGCCGTCTCCCCTACCGTTGCGCTTGAAGGAAGGTGAGCACACTGCAGAAGCTTTTATGCCGGGCTACAAACCGGCGAGAATCGCCTTCACGCTGGCGCCCGGCGTGGCGAAGCCTTTTCCGGTCACATTAAGACTCGAGCCGGAGCCAGTGAGGCTGCGGCTTTCGTCGGGTTTGAAGTCCGGCCAGATAGCGCTGGACGGTCAACCCCCGGTGGAGCTTCAGGACGGGAACTTCGTGAACGACGCAATTTCCGTATCCAACGACCACACGTTTGCATTGAGCCAGGCAGGTAGGGAATCGCTGACCTTTTCGTTTCGCGCCGAACCCGGTGGGATCGCCAAACTCACGTCGCCGGTGAAGGCGAAGGATGTCTCCGCAGTGGTAATCGCGAATTTAGCATCCGGCGCTTACCTCTATACGAGTGATCGCTCACTGAAAGGCGGGCTCAAGGATGCGACGCCGCGCCCCATTCCAGACGAAGGCCTGGAACTCGGCGGAATCACGGCGAATGCCGAAGTTGTCATCGACGACGGCAAGGCGCAACGAACGCTTCCACTGGAAATCGGCAACGCGCCCACGCTCACGATTTGGCTCGCGGGCGATCCCAATCAGCCGATGCTTGCAATGGAGGTCCGTCCGCCGGGAGCGGAGAGGTCGATCGATGGGCGTAAGCCGAGGCCGCTCCGTCTGGCGAAAAGCCTGATTCCGTTGGACGCCGGCGCGCATACGATCCGCATCTCGAAAGACGGTTACGAGCCCGTGGAACGAAGAGTGGATTTGAAAAAGGGCGAGACCTTTTCGTTGGGAGTGATCGAACTGAAGCCAGTGGTGGTGAATTCTTCGCTGACGATCGACGGCGCGACACGGGATGCTGAGGTTTTGATCGACGGGACGTCTCGGGGCAATGTGGGCGCCGACGGTTCTTTCCGCTTGAATGACGTGTCACCGGGCGACCATGCGATCACGCTACGGAAAGCGGACTTCGAAGACAAACAAATCCCGCGGGCCTTTGCAGCGGGTCAACCGGTTCGCATCGCCGGGGCGGAAGGGCAGTTGGTATCGTTGTTCGGTACCCTGGATATCCGCGTTTCGCCACAGAGCGCGAGCGTGACCTATCGGAAGGCCGACGAAGCGGTGGCACACGCGGCCGAGAATGGTAAAGCGCTGCGCCTGAGAACGGGGCGTTACGTGGTGGCGGCCAGCGCCAGCGGCAGGACGCCGCGGCAGGAAGCGTACGCAGTGGAGCCCGGAGGGTCACAGATCATTGAGTGGACCTTAGCGATGCCGCCGACCAGGGAGCCGAAGAAGGAGCCGCCACCCCCGCCCTCGCCTGGTATTCATTTTCAGGATTCGAGCGCCTGGACGCAAGATGGCACATGGTGGGTCCACAAGGGCCCGGACATCGGTTGGATGCGGCACAATCAGGGCACGTACCTGATGGAATTCCAGCGGCAGAAATCCGGGATCATGAAGAGGACGCGTCACGTGGATTGGGTAATCGATCAGCGGAGTTCGGCGAACCGGATCGAGTACTCGTTCGACTTTGGAAGCCTGGAACGCCGAGCCACGGTCAATGGCAAAACCGAGACCTTTAAGGTGAAGCTGGCGCCCGGTGCAGTGTCTGGCGACAGCTACACGGTCCAGATCGAGATCGCTCCGGAGCAGATTGTCATCCGGGACCCGAAGGGTAAGGAACTGGATCGGTATGAAAGACCGAATCGCACCGAACCCGTGGGCAAATTCGGGTTCAAGGGCGAAGTGGCGCTCGCGATCGTGAAGGCGGAGGAGAGGTAGCCGGCCGCTCACGCGGGCCCATACTCATCGCCGCCGCAGGAAACGCTCCAGCCCGATTTGCAAGAATTGCCGGTATGATCTAATCTCTTACGGTGGGATTGATTACCGGAAATAAATCGTTTTGTCCGGCAGCACCGAAACCCGAACTGAAAACCGAAACGATCCGGCAGTTCGATTCACTTGTAGTAGGAGCCGGTTTGTTCCGCCTCACGCCTGCAGCCGTACGATTCGCGCTCGAAGCCTATGTCAGCCCCAACTAAGCTAAAGGGCCGATACGAGCTCAAAGAAGTGCTCGCAAAGGGCGGAATGGGTGTCGTTTACCGGGCCGTCGATGGAGTAATGAAGCGGCAGGTCGCCATCAAGACCCTCCTGGACATGACAGACTCCATGGGCCTTCAGCTTTTCCAGAAGGAATGTGAAGTTCTCGCGTCCATGACGCACCCCAACATCATCGAGATCTATGATGTGGGCGAGTTCGAGGAGGACGGGGCTGCACGGCCATACCTGGTGATGCCGCTGCTGCCCGGCGTGACGCTCGACAAGTTGATCCGCATGTCCAGCCAGCGCCTCACCGTGGAACGTTCGATCGACATCGCCTGCCAGGCCTGCCGAGGGCTGCAGGCGGCCCACGAGAAAGGGCTGGTCCATCGCGACATCAAGCCGAGCAACATCTTCGTGCTGGAAGACGACTCGATCAAGATCATCGATTTCGGAGTGGCTCACCGCATTGAGGCCAGCCGCACGGCCGGGCGCAAGGGAACACTGCTCTATATGGCGCCGGAGCAGATCGAGATGAAGCCGGTGTCCGCGGTTTCCGACATTTTCTCCCTGGGCGTGGTTTGTTACGAAATGCTCACCCGCAGCCGGCCATTCGAACGCGCCACCGAAAACTCGGTTGCCGATGCGATTCTGCATTTCATTCCGGTGCCTGCCTCGGAACTCAACCCGGCGGTCAGCCAGGTGGTGAGCCAGGCGATTCACAAGGCGATGGCCAAACAGCCCTGGCATCGCTACGCCACCGCCAAGGAATTCGCGGAGACGCTGCAGAAGGCGCTTCGCAACGAACCCATCGAGATCTTCAACTCGGCACGCATGCGGCCCCGGCTGCAACGCGCCCCGGAGACTTTGGAGCGCGGAGATTGCCAGTACGCTTCCGAAATCGTCGGCGAGCTGGAAGGCGAAGGACATCTCGATCCCGCGATCAGCGAACTGCGCAAAAGGATCGACGAAGCCATCCGGCGGAAGAGCGTCGTGCACCTGCTGGATACAGCGCACAGCCGCATCGAGACCGAAGAATACCCGTTAGCGCTCCAGCGAATCTACGAAGTTCTGCAGCTTGATCCGGCCAATGTGGAGGCCCTCAACCTCAAAGCCACGATCGAACACAAGCGTACCGAACGCGATTTGGAAGAGTGGTTCCGGTTGGCCGCCCAACACCTGGAACGGTTCGATTTCGGCCATGCGCGGGAAGCGTTGCAGCGCCTTCTTCAGCTCCGGCCAAAGGAAGGCCGCGCACTGCAATTGCTCTCGGAAGTGAACCGGTTGGAGCACGAGCACACGCGCGCGCGCCAGGAAAAGGAGCAGCTCTACCAGGCGGCAGTGGCGGCCGATCAACGCGGCGACGTCAGCGCAGCCCTGAGCAAACTGGAGCGGGTGCTGGATTTGGATCGCCGGGTGCCCGATGCGGCCGATCCCGAACGATCCGCGAATTATCAGAACCTTTACAACAAAGTTCGCTCGGAGCACGAGGGCATCCAACACGCCTATGCGGAGGCGAAGCACAAACTGGAGGCAGCCGATTTTTCCGCCGCCCTCACTATCTGTTCGGATCAACTGGCGAAGTATCCGGATAACGCGCTGTTTCAGGCACTGAAAATCGATGTGGAGGAACAGTACCGGCAGGCGCTTTCCGCCCGAATTGCCGAAACCGATCGAAAGGTGGATTCCGAGCCGGACCTGGACCGGCGGATTGCAATCCTGGAGGATGCCGTGCGGACCAATCCCGGAGAGCGGCACTTCGAGCAACTGTTGCAGCGGACCCGCGACAAACACAATCTGATCGAATCCATCGTTTTGCGGGCGCGGACGCATGAACAACAAGAGCAATTCAGCGAAGCCCTATCTCAATGGGAGATCGTCAAGACGATCTATGACCGGTATCCCGGTTTGAGCATGGAAGTGGACCGCGTAGTCCGCCGAAGGGACCAGCACCTTCGCTCAGAAGCCAGAAACCGGTGGGTGGAGCAGATCGACCGGATGCTGGAAGCTCGCGACTACGATCATGCGCTTGCATTGCTGGCAGAGGCGCAAACCGAACACCCCGGCGACGGCGAACTGGCGCAGCTTGAAAAACTGGCGCATCAAGGCTTGGAAAAATCGGCCGAAGCCCAGCGCCTGGTCTCCGCGGGACAGCAGGAGTGCGCAGCGGGGCGCCACGCGGAAGGCCTGGCAATGCTGAACCGGGCGTATCAGTTGGACGACCGCAATGCGCAAGTGGGAACCGCCCTGCGCGGCGCGCTGGTGGAACAGGCCCGCGGGCTGACCGGCTCGGCGCCGGCCGAAGCGGAGACGCTTTTGCGTCAGGCACTCAGTATCGATCCAGAAGATAGCGGAGCGAAGAGTCTCTTGAGTGCGCTTGAGGATCGCCGCCGTCAGGAGGTAGTGGATCGTTGCGTCACCGAGGTGCGCCAACTCCAATCTCAAGGAGACATCGAGGGCGCCGCCACTTTGGTCGAACAGGGACTGCTGACCTTCCCCAGCGAAGCGCGGTTGGTGAAGCTCCACAGTTCCATCAAGAAGGGCATCGAGGAGGTTCGGCGCCGGGAAGCCGAGGAGTCGAGAAGTTTGCGGACCGACCCGGACCATCTGGACGATATCACCCAGATATACGCCATGCCGGAGGTTCAGCGCAGCTCAGAGCATCCGGCGATTCCGGTGGATGAATCTCAGGAAGGTAGGCGGACGGCACCTTCCGTGGAGCCGCCGCAAGGCGAACCGCGCGTGCCTTCCGCATCTGGCCGGCAGCACGCTCCTTCGCTGCTGATCGCTCACCGAAGGCTGTGGGCGGCCGGTGCGCTCGCGGCCTTCGCGGTGCTCTTGCTCTTCTTCGTCGTCTCTCGCGTGTCTACCCGCAAGCCGCCTCCGATCGTTTCGGTACCCTCGAGACAGGGAACTCTCGAAATCACGACTTCTCCGCCAGGCGCGGCGATCTCCGTAAACGGCAAGCCGATCGGAACTGCCACCGGCACCCTGCAGGTCCCGTTGGATTCTGGGCCGGTTGAGATCGAAGCCAAACTATCCGGCTACCAGACATTCACAAGGACAATCGATCTGGCCCGTGGGACGCACGTTCCGGTAGCATTGCCGCTGGTACCGATACTCGCTCTGAAGCTCCTGCTGCCCACGGACGGCCGCGTTGCGATCGACAACGAGGAACCTGTCGTAGTCGAGGACGGCCAGTTCTCTCGGGAATTCGGCCTGGGAAGCCACACCGTCAAGGTCAACACCGGGCGAAATGGCATCGTGGCTTTTGCCTTCGAAGTCCGGCAGGAAGGGCCGGCCGTAATTAACGAACCTCCGAGCTCGCAGCAAGTCTCGACCCTGTTGATCAGCAACTTTGGCGGGCAGGCGCGTATCTATACAGGCGCCGCGTCCGTGGGCGTCACACTAGATGGCCAGCCGCTTGGGCAGGTCGACAGGAACGGCCTCGACCTGCCCGGTCCGACACTCGGAAATCACGAACTGGCGCTCAGGGGTGCCAGGGATTTGCGGAAACACTCGATCGAGATCGGTGCGGAGCGAAATTTGACGGTCATCATCGAGTCCGACCCAAATACGGGGACGCTCCTGGTACAGACGAATGAGGACGACGTGGCGATTAGCCTCATCACCAACGGGCGAGAGGTGAAACGTGGCAATTCCGAGAAAGGGACATTTCGCGTTGCCAATTTAAAAGCAGGCAAGTACGTGGTGCGTGCGGCCAAAGAAGGCTTCGGTGCGGATTTCAATGAACAGCCGGTGGAAATTCAAAAAGGAGAGGACAAACGAGTATCTTTCCAATTTCGCCGGAGGCCACAGAATGCGTCCGCCAGCATCCGTCTGACCCCCGGTTCGGAACTGTTGGTGGATGGCAATTCGCTTGGCGCTACGCAGGAGGATACCCGCATCGTGCGCGATCTGAAGGCCGGGGCACACACCTTTCGGGCGCAGAAAGGGAAACAGTTCCAACCAGGCCAAAAGACGATCGATCTTGCTCCGGGGCAAAACGCGGAGCTCGATTTGCGATTGACCGGCTTGCCGGTACCGGTGGAGATCAAGCGAGGGCCCCAGGTGAGCACCGTGACCTATACGCGAGCCGGAGATCCGGCAGTTCGCATTTTTACGGGAACGCGCCAGGATCTGCCCGAAGGCGATTACAAATTCATGGCCGATGCGGATGGCTACCTGCAGCGAGTCGCGAACGAGCACGTCTCCTGGGATTCGCTCCACACGATCGATCTCACGCAGAGCCCCGCGCCGCTTCCCTTGAAGATCGCGGATTGGGGTAGGGGCGTCTGGGCGGAAAAGAGCGGCTACGCGGAAAGAACCAGCGCCGGTTTCATACTCTTCCCGAAGCCACTTAGTTATGTCCAGTTCACAATTCACTCGCAAAGCGGCAAGAATCACGCGCAGTGGTTTCTGAATTATGTGAATGAAAAGAATTACGTCCGGTGCGAAATCAGTGACGATGGCTTTCAGGCCTTACGTCTGTTCGAAGGACAGGGTCCGGAAATCCTCGCCCGGAAGAAGGGCGTGGCGGTGTCGCAGTGGTATACGATTCGTATCCTGGCACGATCGGATGGCGCCACCGTCAGTCTGTTGAAGGGCGCGGATTGGGAAGTTCTGGGGGAGGTAGCGGCGACAGGGTTGGCTACGACGAAATTTGGATTCTTTGTGCCGGAGGGGCAGCAAC
The DNA here is from genome assembly GCA_963792055.1 of uncultured Solibacteraceae bacterium. Classification (GTDB taxonomy): domain Bacteria; phylum Acidobacteriota; class Terriglobia; order Bryobacterales; family Bryobacteraceae; genus Solibacter. Next base: position 868,219 of record CAWBUV010000018.1, read on the forward strand.
TCCTCGTGGCGAACTTTAGCGGCAGATCTTTTTGAGGGACGGAGTGGGGTTGAGCGGCGGAGTCGGGAAAGATTGGTCGGGGCGGAAGGATTCGAACCTTCGACCTCCTGGTCCCGAACCAGGCCGTTACTCCCTCACGTACAGGGATCTGGAGGAGATTATGGCCGAGCGGAACCTCTCGGTTGACCACGTCACCATCTGGCGCTGGGTCAGCCAAAGAGCAAGCCGGCAACGCCGCCATCCACAAACCCGTACAAGGCCCCAAGCAACACACGCCCTAACCGCGGCGCGGTATCGGCACCCGGGTAAACGGAGCTCATGATCCTCAGGAAGTCTGCCCCGTAAGATGGCACGGCCAGGTGGATCAGGCCCACGATCAGCATCGCGCCTCCCCACAGAATCGCAGAACTGAGTGCGATCGCCTTAAGTGATACTCTCATATCGTCCTCCTCTTAAGTTAGACGCGAATCCACCATCGAACAGTACTTTGAAGGCGTAAATCGTGCTGCGTGGCACACATTCGTGACGGAATAGTGTCTCAACACGATAAACGGTCCTTCTGGTTAGGGCATCTATAGACACAAAGGAGAAAGAAGGAATCGACCATGAACCTCAGAGTGTTGTTCTGGAGTAGTTGTATCTCAACCGCGATCGCTGTATCCGCAGCTCCGGCTGTCGCGGCAACAATAAGTCAGTGCGTGGCAGGCGAGCCGACTGCTGCGTCGTACACCTGGGATTTTAAGAGCGAAGTTAACACTATCTTCAAAGACGTTCAAGCAGATGCCCAGCAGGCTTTGTACCATGCTGACAAATTGCAAAGCTTCGCCAAGGATCCCGAACTTGATTGGCAGGCTCACGCCAGCCAATTGGAGGACCTGAAGTACGAAGTGAATGACATGGGCGCCAAACTCTGCCGGCTGGAAGCGATACGTCGCGTCGTGGCACCCTGGCAGCAAGGCGAGATCGATAGAATCTTGACGAGCGTCCGGCTGATGGCAGACAACACCCAAGATGCCATCGCGTTCGGGGATTCCAAACCGAAGGAGCTATGGCTCGCTCCATATCAGAAATACGTGACAAACCTGTATAGCGAAGCTGATGGTCTGACGCATACAATGCGGAACGCCGTCGAGTTCGCGGAAGTTTCTAAACAGTACCAGGAACTGAGGCACGAGTTGGGAGCACGAACGGCATCGTAGACCCGGTGCTCTTCAGCGTACCAGTTCGGGAATTGAGGCAGAATCATGTTGAAAGTTAAGTGCTCGAATATTGCCGTCACGGCGTGTCTGATGCTGGCGGTCCCCCTCATCGCTGCAGTCCGGCCACCGGCAAGCATGAACAGGAAAATGACGGCCGCCACTTCCATGCGCACCGCCTGGAAGCCCGAAACCCTCACCGGAAAGATCACAAACGTCTATCCGGGCCGGAACCTTGTTGTTGTGGAGACTAATGACGGCGTACCCTTCGATATACTCGTCACGACGAACACACAGATTAAGTCCGCTGATCGCGGTCTCGACCTCAAGCAACTGAAGGAGGATATGAACCAGAACGTTTCGATAACATTCACTCCTGAGCGCCGCGGCGACGTGGCCACCTTGATCCAGATCAACGGATAAGCTCAAGTCAGGTGTTCCGGGGACACGATGAAGGCGTGTCCCCCTACTCCACTTTCTACCTTATCCCCGAACCACTGATCCGCCACCCGTGGCCAAAGTACATCGGCCAGCCGATTATAAAGACCGACGCGATGAAGCAGACAAAGCAGTAAGCCGTGTACTCAAGGCGCTGCCGGTCGGTCCGTTTGCTCACGATGCCGAGTACGACGGAAGCAAACAGGGCAAACAGGATGCAAACGTCGAAGTGGGATGGATGGAGTTGCAAGGCCAGTTCCAATTCATCGATCGGCTCCGCCCGCTCGGTATGCGACGAGCGCCCAGGATCAACTGTGTTTGGTTGGCTTGGCGCACTCCTCGGCCAGATGGAGGTGCTTCTCCAGAACTGGAATCATCTTCGTGGCGTACGCCTTCACATCGGCGTTCTCTCCGTGCGCGGCCTCACGCTTGTATTCGGCAATCGCCTGCTTGTGGGCCGTTACTTCGTCTCTCGCGAAGCCCCGGTCGAAGGCCTGCCCCTTCAGGTGGAGCAATTGTTGAATGGTCCGGTTCTTGCCTGAGTCAATTCCCTTGGGAATTGAAACGCCGGTTTTGGCGGCGAGCTCGGTAAGATGTTCGTAGGATTCGGTGTGGTCATGGACCAGGGTATTTGCGAAGTTCTTGACCTCGGCCCGCATTGCCTGACGTTCCGCTATTTGACCTTCATGGGCTTCGGTCATGTCCGCCTTGGCGGCCCTGCTCATGAACGCCTTATCGGCGCTGCTCAGGGACGCGGCATGCGCGGCCCCTGCAGTCGCGACAAAGAGGGCCAGCCAGCAAGTGGATAGCGCGGTGATCCAAGTCTTCATTGTTAACTTATCCTCCGTGCTTGAGTTGTATTGGTTCGTGCTGAAATCCGAGAAATGCCGTTTGGCAACTCGGTTTCCGCTTGTGGGGGTCCACTCCTGAGTAAGAAGCGTTAACGCCCCAGTATCCCCAGTGTGGCGCCCATCGACACGCAGTCCTATCCTGTCGAGAGGGGAGGTAAGAAGGCTTGCGTGACGGAGTATACGCAGCGGCGAGCCCCGAAAGGCCGGGTTTGTCGGGTAGAAAGGCAGTGGTTCTTTTTGATGTTGATGCGGGCCGGAGCTGGTACTGGCCGACGAACCATGGAGTGACCGTCTCTAATCCATCTGAATGACGATGCGGCCGTTGTTTTGATTGATGGGCCGCTGCGCGGATTCCCAAGAGGTCGTCCTGAGTCGAGGGCCGTGGTTGCGTTGTCTGCCATGCCCGCAGTATGGGTACCTTCGATTCACTAAGCAAATCGATCTGGGTGGGCAAATGGGTGGGCTGTTTTTTCGCCCACCGTTTGGAAGCCGTTGAAAGGTATGGTCGGGGCGAAAGGATTCGAACCACCGACCTCCTGGTCCCGAAGCATTATCAAAGACTTAGCGGCGGCACGGCGGTTCTGCGAAGGGTTGCGATATGTCGCGAGTCTTCAAAGGCTTCCGGGCGTTCCGCGCGCCGGGACTGGCAATTCCGAGTAATGCTTCTATGCGTGGGGTGGGCACAAAAATGGGCACAGTTTTTCTGGCCGGATCGATGGCTACAACACTGCTGCATTGAGCCGAAGTTGTCCCTTCCCTTGTGATAGATTCAGTGGATGAGATCATCAGAGCTGTTTCTATTATTGGCTGCAGCCGTGGGCCCGGTGCTCGCACAATCCAATGATTACCGCCTCGCGCTTCCCGATCATAAAGGCCAGCTTGGGTGGTCCATCGATGGCTTCAAGATCGTCGAGAACTCAGCCAAACCGAATGGTCTGGAAATTGGAGTGCGCGGCAGCGACACATCGGGACGGGTCACGTTTCTCGGGTTCTTGTTTCTCGTCCGTGAAGGCGCACCTTTGACCAGTGCGAAATGCCGCGATGGAGCTCTCGCCCAGGAAAAGAAAGCCGACGCGACGCTGAAGGTCCTGAAAACTGCCGAGATCTCCCGGTCAGCCGGGTTGCCTGCTGCCGTTGCTACGTACACGACCGCGGACCGCGGTGGCGCACTCGCGTATCGAGTTCGTGGCAGCGGAGGACGTCTGTGGCGACCTGGAGTTCTACAGCCGCAAGCCGATCAGCGACGATGACAGCGACTTGAAAAAGGCTCTTCAGAGTTTTCAACTGGATCTGAGCTACTCGCCGCAATTCGGCGACGTGGCGTTGTACGCGCAGGTTCTTTTTCAGCACCACGACTACAAGGCGGCGGCACCGCTGTTCGAGCGAGCGCTGACCATTGTGCCTGCCGACGGCGGTGGATTCAAGTCTGCTACCTTGGCCCGGCGAGTCATGCGGGATCAAGCCGGGATGTCATATGGAATCTCGGGCGATCTGAAAATGGCACGGCGCATCTTCGAGCCGGGGCGGCCGAGACCGGATTACCCGATGAACTATTACAATCTCGCGTGCGCGGATGCTGCGAGAAGAAGCTCTCTGATGCCAGAACGCATTTGCAACAAGCGTTCGACCGGAAAGCCAACATGAATCCCGGGAGAAGATGCCGATTCCTGCGGAAGACGACTCTTTCCTCCCTTACAAGAGCAACAAGGAGTTCTGGACGTTCATTGAACGCCTTGGCGGAGGCAAGTAGTCGCGCGCCGTCTACGGAGTGGGGTACACGCCGAGTATCATTCCTGCGGCTTCTGGCGCGAAAGCAAAGTAGATTAGGCCCATGCTGGTTTCTCGCAAGAAGCCGTTTCCCATCACGAGTGAGGTTCGGCCAAGCCAGCAGGCGTCACCTGACTCTGCCCGCGTGCCGCGATCACCAGGGCGTTGCTGTCGTCCGGGCGCTGGCCAGCCTTTACGGTCCGAACCAATTGGTTCGCCGCTTTAGCTTCGTCCTTGTTCTTGCCTTCTCCGAAACTGCCGGTCCGCGCGGCATTGTCCGACACAACAATGTAAGTGGGCCGTGTTTGGAGGAGGTCCATATCGAGCCCAAACACTATCGGCATTCCGATCCCGGCGACACCCACTGGCGTCGGACGTCCGGAAGGGCGCCTACCCGCTTTGAACGCGGCTAGGGCTCGGCAAACAAAGTCCTTTGATCTTGCACCGCAACCTTGGCGATGCTCCGCCAGTGCAATCTGGTCGTCGGTAATATCTGCGGCCGGCAACTCACCGGGTCGGGTCTGATAGGCCTTTGCTACCAGCGAACCGACGAGTGCTTCCAGTGACTGCCGCGCCAGAGGGATCGCATCTTTTCCTTCCGGCGCGGAGTAGTGAATCTCGAGCCATCGCCCCACGACCATCATTTCCACGTAGAAATTGCGCCTGTTAAGTTGGGTAGGCAATGTGAACAGGCAAGCCGGCTTTCCAGCAACTGTTTCCAGTTCCAACATTTTCACGCCGGCCTTGGCGCCACCGTAGCTTTGTTCAGCACGGAGGCAAAGGGCCCTCAGATCCGACGCATCATTTGGAAGGTCGTCCACCAGGATCGACATCTCCTGCCCCCTCGCCGCCGTGAACACTCCGAGCCGCGCATAGTTGCCATGGAGGAGCGCAGCCCCTTGCTGCTGCTTCCACCCGGTCAGGTCGGCGATTAGTTCCAGGCCGCTTCCGCGCAGGGTATCAGCGCTACTTCCACGGATTTGCAGAGCCAGCAGGACCAAAAGAAGAGCGCTCTTCATGTTGCGCATAGTATCAGAGTGCACGCCTGGGAATCGGCCCGATCAGCCCAGCCAGCACGAGCACCGGCGGCAGTCTATGCCCGCGGTGTCGCCAAACGGGAAACTCGCAGCCAAATCTCAACGGGACGCATCTACCGGTTGGCCGTCTGCCAGAGTGTAAAGATCCTGCCGCACATCGCCCAGTTCATCGTTCCAAGCCTGCGAAACGTCCCAGGACCAAAAGGCCCCTACGTCATCCTCATCCGACAGGGCGCGAATCAAACGGGAACACCCCGGCGGCAAGTCTTCGGCCCGGCTCATGGTCGCGCCTCTTCGGGCAGTCTGGCCAAGATGGCGTCGTGGACATTCCGCGCTGCCGCGAGTGCGGCTTCCGCCTCCGCACTGTCAGGTTCGGCCGCTTCGCCCGGGTAGCGGAACTTCCACGCGAATTCCGACAGCGGCGCCGCCTGATCGGACACGGGTGCCAGCATCGCGTCTACCAACACGCATTGCTGGCCGAGTTCCTCGAGGTTGTGCGTCTTGCGGAATGGCACATCATGCCACGCGAGGAAGGCCTTCATGGATTTCTCGGCGGCCTGTTGTGCATGGAACATGACGTCGCCCCAGAGCGCTTGAGCGGGGGCGGTCATCTCGTGTGCAGCCGCCTTCAGATCAAGTTCGGCTTTCGCCAGCCAGGCGCGGGCATCTTGTAATCGAGCGTCGTCAGGCGGCATGTAGGAGCCGCCCTTCACGCAATACGGTACCAGGAAGCGAAGCCTTCAGCGACCGCCGATCCTCGAAATAGGAACGAGTGCAGACGAGCACGTCCGCAGCGGTTCCGGTGCCATGCAGCGCCTCGTAAGCCAACCGGCTCCGGCGGCGTTCCGGAGGCGCATCATCCGGCACCACCACCAGCAAGTCGTAGTCGCTGTCCGGACCGGCGTCGCCACGGGCCACCGAGCCGAAAAGGTAGATCCGCTCCGGCTGGTACGCAGCGACAAGACGGCGCACGGCCTCGGAAAGCGCCGGATCGTCGACCGTCGGCGTTTTGAAAATGGTGGCGCCCCTTACCGGCATGGTTCCATCCCCCACCACGGCTCCGCGCTCTCCAGGATGGTCTTGCGCCGAATCCAATTGGAGCTCCGCTCGATGGCGCGTTGCGATACGAGATCCACCTTGCGCCCGACAATGCCGGAGAGTTCCTCTTCCATCGCGACGTGGTTCAGCAGACTCCAATCTGCGTCCGGGGCAAACCTTACCAGCAGGTCCAAGTCGCTATCCGGGCGGAAATCCTCGCGCAGCGCAGATCCGAAGACGCGGAGTTCCGCGATCTTCCAGCGCCGGCAGAACTCATCAAGCTGTTTTGTCGGAATGGGGATCTCCGTCCGCATCGCATTCTCTCTCAACAGTTTGCCACATACTGACTCTCGCGGGCGGGGCCGCGGATCGTGCTATGGTTTTCGGTGATGGAGGAACCTCCGCTCTCAAAGCAGGCACTTGCAAGAATCGAGGCGGCCAGGCTGGAGGCCGGCGCTGACCTCCTGGGCGGACGATGCCGCGTTCTGGCGCGGTATCGGCATGAGTTCGAAGGCCCTCCGGGAGCACGATCCAGCGGAGTTGATGCCGTTTTTCGAGCGGTATGCAGAAAAGCAGTTCGATGCCGAGGCGAAGGAACTGCTGGCCTGTTTTCCCGACCCGGAGGCCTATTCCTTCCAATTGATCTTGCTGCCGATGAAGGTCGCCATGCGGATCTGCCCGACCACCGGTATCATCCTGCCCGAGAACGTGTCGGCAACCGACTGGACGGATCTGTACCGCACGTTGAAGGCGGCCGCCATGAAGTCGGGCCGGAAGGGACTCGGTGAAGGATTTCAGCAGCTATCCGGCGACTGGGAGAACTACCTCGACCACAGCTTCAGCCGGCAGTTTCTCAAAGGCAAAATCACCACGACGACGCCGGAAAAGGAGTCGCCCATCAAGGCGTTCATGCTCTTGTTCTGGCTGAAGTATCTGTTCCACCTGCGGCTGTTTGCCAACAACCAGCGCTTCATTCAACGCATTTGCACCCACCTCTCGGAACGGCTGCACGTCTGGAGAGCAGAAGCCTACCGCCGGATCGGCAACGCGGATCCGCCGCCCATCGAAACTGTCCCAGACGCGCCGCAGGTTCTGCCCGCCGGCGCCACCGCCGTGACGTCAAAGAAGCGCGGGCCGAAACCGGATCACGAGACGGCGTTGCGCGTGGCCGAGATCATCGCCACCATCGCCAGGAACAGCGATTGGAAGGACAAACTCGAAGAGGTCTGCGGCGCTCTGGACAAAGCAGAGCTGCCGTATCCGAAGACCTGGCCGAGACGCGACGTGAAGTTGACCAGTTGGGAAGACGGCGCCACGTTCGAACCGGCTCTTGCCAAAAAGGCCATCGAACACCTGCTCAAGCTGGCAAAGCGGCGAAAGAAAAACCCTCCAGAAACTCTCTCCTAATTTCCGCGAATTTTCTCGCCACAACCATTGCTAGCGGAAGCCCATTCTTCCGCGCGTCACCCCGCGAAAGTTTCCAAAACAATTTTCGGTTCCGATGATTGCGAGTGGGGACGAACAATCCACCCGCGATCATTGAAAACCGAATAGATCACGCCAGCCGGGAAGCCCAAAGTTCGGACAGTCTGCGATGACGCCTTGCCAGCCGAGCGGACACCCGGAAATGCCTTCGCAAACGCCTTGCGTGATCGTTCAATCCATTTGTCCCGGCATCGCGCCGGGGCTCAACTACAACAGTTTTGGAAACCAGGAAAGGGGGCGAAATGGCAACGATGGATAGTGTTCTCGAAACGCTGCTGAACGAGCACGACGTGGCCCGTATCACGGGCCTCTCGGTGGCTTCCGTCCGGCGGTGGCGGCTCCTGCGGCAGGGGCCGAAATACATCAAGATCGGCGCTGCCGTCCGCTACAAGCCGGAAGACGTTTCCGCGTGGCTGGAGACGCGGCCCAGCGGCGGCGGGCAACAGGCCTGACGGACGGCGCGCATGGACAACATCACATTCACACCCGGCGAAGTGTCCCGCTTCTACAAGGACCGCATCCCCCACCTGAAGCAGACGGGCGCGCAGTGGAGTTGCGGCTGTCCCAGGCACGGCGGCAAGGACCCGAACTTCAAAGTGGAAGCCGCTACAGGCCGATGGTATTGCCACTCCGTCTGCGGCCACGGCGGCGACATCATCGACCTTGAAATGGCGCTCACGGGCGCGGATTTCAAAACGGCGAAGGCCGAGGCCTTCCGGATCGTGGGCAGGATCGAACCCAGGCAGACAAATGGCCGGTGGCGCGAAATTGAGCGTTACCCTTACACAGGCCATGACGGGAACCTGCTTTTCGAGGTTGTCCGTTATCTGAAGCCGGACGGGAAGAAGACTTTCGTTCAAGTCCGTCCGAGCGGAGTTGAAGCAGCCGGAACGACCGATCCGGATCGGATCGGCGGTGTACCCACTGGCGGCATCGTCGTGGGGTTGGCGAAGGGCAAATACCTTCCCGATTCGAAAGCCGAACGCGCTACCGGCAAGCCCACCTGGAAACGGGCAAGCGATCAGGTTGATTACGACGGAGCAGAGTATCGCTTTCGCGACTGTCCGCGCGTGCCGTACCGCCTCCCGAACGTATTGAGCGCGGCGACGGTCTACCTCCCCGAAGGCGAAAAGGACGTTCACACCTTGGAGTCCTGGGGGCTGGTGGCTTCCTGCAATCCGGGCGGCTCCGGCGAGAGTCATCTGTATGCAGGATGGGCAGGCTATATTCGGAACCGCCACGTCGTCATTCTTCCCGATAACGACGATCCCGGCAGGAAGCACGCGGTGGCTGTGGCCACGGCGTTGTTATTGGAGGCCGCTTCCATCCGCGTCGTGGAGTTGTCCGGTCTCCCACCGAAAGGCGATGTGACCGACTGGCGCGACGCCGGCGGCACGCACGATCAACTCCGTGACGCTGTCGAGGCTGTGGCGCCTTTGGACGCGTCATCCCTTGCGGCATTGGACCGGGCGCCGGATGCGGCCTCGGAACAGCGGGCGGGCACTGGTGTTCGCCAAGCTGGTGGAGTTGGACGCCGAAACTCCAATGCGGTTCCGCTATGCGCCGGACGCGCAGGAACTGTTTGTGGAATGGCTCGCGGAACTCGAGGTGAAGGTGCGCGGCGACGAACTCCATCCCGCGCTCGTTTCACACCTGAGCAAGTATCGGAAGCTGATGCCGGCGTTGTCGGTCCTGTTCGAGTTGGCGGAATGGGCGGCGGGCAACGGCAGCGCCGATACCGTTTCGCTGGAGCACGCCAGGAAGGCCGCGGCGTGGTGCGATTATTTGGAGTCGCACTCGAAGCGGGTTTACTCCTGCGTGGTGACGCCGCAACTTCGGGCGGCTCGCGAACTCGCTGAGAAGATCAGGAAGCGCAAGGTTGGCGGCGACGGCTTCTTCTCCTGCCGCGAGGTGTACCTGAAGGGGTGGAGCGGCCTGGATACTCCGGAAGCCGTGAAGCTGGCGGCGGAAGTACTGGGTGATGCCGGGTGGGTCCGCGACCTGTCCGGCGAGTCCGGGCCGTTCGGCGGGCGTCCTTCCAACCGGTTCGAAGTGAATCCGGCGGTGTGGCAATGAGCACCACGGTGGCCAGTCCGGTGAAGCGGAGCCGGTGGTTGGATTGGACCTCGAAGACCCTTATCTCGGCGGATTCGGCGGAAGGCGGGCCTACAAAACCATCAAAACCAGGTTCTGTAGGTTTTGTAGGTGCCACTTCCGTTGAATCTCCCGAGATTCACATGGAGCCGCGACCCAGAGGACTTGGCCCGCGCATCTGCGGTGCTAAACCGGGGCGGCGTTCGCCTGATGCAACTGGACGGCGTCACTACCATCGGCATTTGGAGCGATCTGGACGGGCCGGAAGTTCGCAAGGCGTTACGCGTTTTCGGATCGGACGGTCTGCCCGTCCGCTATCTGGACGGGGCCGCCGTCCCCATGCGCTACAAGTTGCGGCGAGTGGAAGGCGAACCCGTTCCCCAAAGCGTGTTGTTGGAAATGGAGCGGAGCCTGCGGGAACCGTGGAACGTTCGGGACCGCTTGCTCCAAGAGATGGGTTGGTGCTCGAAGGCCAACTCCTGGGCGGAATGGAAAGCGGCCAGGCTGAACCGGCTCTTCCAAGAGCAGGGCGTCACCGGACGTCCTGGCCGCATCACAGCCGCGACGGTTCTACATGGCGAAAAGAAGAGAAACGTCGCGGGAGAACAGAGCGAGGAAAGGAACCGATGAACACTTACAAATACGCCAACGGCATCATCGAACCGATTGAGCTGCCGGACCTGACGCCGGAGTTGACCTGGACGGCCGTGGGCCAGTCGTCTGCACACGAAGCGAAGGACTACGCCTGGCACTGCTGCCTGCCCTCGGAGGCAATGTCCGCCGGGATGGGAGCCGGGTTCAACATCACTATCTACCGTGCGGTGAGCGAGAGGGCGCCCTATCCGTATATGGCGCTGGTCGACCTCGGCGACTATCCCGGCGAGATCTACTTTGCTGATCTTCGGGACGTGATCCAGTACGCGCGAGAGCACGCCCAATTGCTCCAGGTGACCGTGCTGGCGGGAATCGCGGATCGGATCGATGAGGCCATGAAATGGTTGTTCGATTCCGAGAGCGGTCTGTTCCGCGACCACGTCCACGAGGTTTACGCCCGCGCGCGGAGGGCAGCGGAAGCCCGCCGTCGCGCCCGGAACGCCGCGCCAGCCGTCACCGCGGGGAAGACACCGGCAGCCTGATTCTGCGCGCCCTGTTGGCCCAGAACGCGCGGAAGGTGGGCGTGTGGCGGCCATGCTGCCCGGATTTTGGGGACCTGGCTGGGCGCTTTTGCCTGCGGTTGGAATGGTCCCACAAAGTCTTTACTTAGAGTCACTTAATTGGGCGGTCAGGGCGGGTGGTCACCCGGCCCGACTTCAAACAAAAAGAGGAGAAAGCATATGTTCAACAACGTTCAGACACCGTCGCCCACCGAGGCGGCAAAGACGGAGATCATCCGGCTCTTTCAGATCGAATGCGATCTTACCGGGAAGCGCCGCCAAAAGATGTTGGACCTCGATGCCATCCGGCATGGCGCCGCCCAGGCAGTCGTAGACGGCACTGCCGGAATCGAAGATGCCGCCGCCCGCGTGGCGCAACGGCAGACCGAGGTCGCAGCTGCGGAGGAGGCCATCGCCATCGCGCGCCAGCGCCGCGTGAAGGCGATCCAGGAGCGCTTCAAAATCGAGGCCGGCGAGCTGCGCGCCAGTGCGGCGAAGTGCCGGCAGGACGCCGCCGAAATTCTGAAACGCTGCGAACCCCTTCTCCGGAAGCTGTCGGACCTGCAGGGGCTCACGTACATTCCACCATCTTGCTTGCGCAGCGGAACAGCCAGTGGACCGGCAGTTACATCACGGGCGCGCCGATCGAGGAATGCAACCCCATGGAGGCCACAGCCGACATCAACGCTGGCTTTTTGGCGCCGCGCTCGCGGGAACTGCTCGACCAGGCCAAGGGCCTGGAGGCGAAAGCCGTGGCGCTGGAAGAGCGGGAGGTATTTGCCGCTTGAACACATGGAATTCCGCAATCCGACTCTCGCAGAGCAGGTGAAGCAGCTGAGACGAAGCTCAAATCGCTGATGTGGAAGGATTGGCAAGTGCCAGGCGCCTGCCAATAGGAAGGGGATTGCGCCTGCAGATCCCGCGCCGAAAAGTTCGCACGCGAATGAAGTCCGGAAGATGGGTGTTTGTTCGCGGATCATGACTGACCCTATTTTGGCGGTGCCTGGGGTTTAGGTTCCAGTGCCTCGATTGCGTCGGTGATGGCCCGCGATGCGAGCGAATCGGCGTGCGGAAAAGTCTGATGAAGAGCGGGCAAGGCGGACACGCAGACAGCGCCGCAGGCTTTAAGCGAAAGCGCCGCATACATCACAACCCCGCCATCCGGATCTCCAAGGCTGCGAATCAGGGCCGGTAATGCGGCCTCTTTGATCCAGCGGTCACCCGGGTTCTGAAAGAACGCGGCTAAGCCGCCCGCTGCCTCCCAGCGGACCACGTTACTCGAATCGCTCAGAGCACCAATGACGGCCTGCACGGCCTCACCCGCCTTTGATGCAACCAGGGCGGACAGGACGGCTTCACGGACCCTGTGTTCCGGGTCTTTCATCTGCGCGACGAGAGCGGGAACTATGGTTGGACGGTACGCCTGTCCCTCTGGCGTGGAGAGGATCGTGCTGATCGAACGGCTGGCGCTGTCACGGACGGCATCCAGTGGGTCATGCAGCGCCTTAATCAGCGTGGTGACGGCTTCCTGGACCGGCATTCCTCCGAGCGCCCCCAGCGCGGCGCCGCGCATCGCCGGATCTGGGTCACCCAGCAGCGGCAGCACCTGGGCCGCGGCGGTCTGGGCCGGAGGGCCGATCGCGCCGAGGGCGGCAAGGCAAGGCAGAACTGTCCTGTCGTCCCGCGGTTGGCTGCTCAACGCGCGCTCCAGAATTTCCCGAATCGCCGGAATCGCCGCCGCCCCCCGGCCGTGCATGTGCCCGAGCGATTCGATCGCCGCGAGTCGCAGGCTGGCAGTCCCCAGCGCACCCGTCAATGTCTCGACCACCGGCGCGGTCTGCGAGGCGGGCAGGCAATCCGACATATAGCCCAGAGCGTAGATCGCTGCGTTACGCAGTTCCATTGCCCCATCATTCTTTGCGATCTGCTGTATTACTGGTGTGGCGGACGAGGCCGCCTGGCAGATGCCCGACAAGGTATGTATCGTTGCGATCCGCACGCGGTCTCGGGTATCTTTCCTCAAGGTTTCGAGCAGCAGCGGCACCGCTTTGCTTCCCGCGTGCGTCAGCGCCACTGCGCCGCGGTCGCGCACCGATCTGTTGTCGTCAGCCAACATCTGGATGGCTCGCGAGAGTCCCTCGGGACTGGACTCCAGGGTGTCGGGAATCACCGCTAACACGGCATCTCGCGCCGCGCGCCGTAGTTGATCAGGGCCATCCGTCGAGGTCTTCTGCAATTCCGGCAGCGCCGAGGCCGCTCGCGGGCCGACCCACCCCAGGGTCTCGGCGGCGAATACCCTTCCCGAAACCGAGTTCGCCTCGTCGTTCATGGCCGCGACAAGCAGGGGCACAACTCTCGCCGGCTCCTCCCTTCCCAACTGAGCGATCACCGGCTTCAGGAAGAACAACGACTCACTTTGAGACGTCCGTGATGCCTTGAGCAGTGCTGGCAACGCCGGTCCCCCGGCAACGCCCAGACCTCCGATTGCACGAACCGCCGCACTCCGTACCTGCTCACTGGCATCGGACAACGCCGAAATGAACTGCGCCAGATGTTGCTGCGATGACGATCCCAACCCGCCCAGGGCAGTGACAGCTGCGTTTCGGACATACGGTGAGTCGTCTTCGAGTCTCGTTTCGATGAGCCGCACTGCCTCGGGGCTCTGTCCCGCGAAACCGCCAAGTGCCTGGACGACAGCGTGACGCAGCATCATGTCCGGGTCGGCAAGCAAGGCCGCTAGCTTCGGCAATGCCGGGAGTGCAGCAGGCTCCGCCTCCGCGGCTCGAAACGGCCGCGGAGGCAATCGCGCTGATTGATCGCCAGTTTCCATGGCTGATCGGCGCGGAGAAGTCCCGCCGGACGGAGCGCGGCGGCATCCATGAGTGCGCGCGCGGTTTCGTAGGTTTTGTAGTCTTCATCCGCCGGGGACGAGGTAACATTCGACCCCTGACAAGTCGCGCCCGCCGGACGCGAGTGAGTCACCCAGCAAGCAGGAATCGAAAGGAGAAGGTGTGCACGATGGCAGTGTATAAGCGTGGTGGAACATGGTGGTACCGGTTCACCTGGAGAGGCAAAGCCATCCGGGAGAGCACGAAGCAGAGCAACAAGCGACTGGCCGAGCAGATGGAGGCGGCGCACAAAACATCGCTGGCGAAAGGGGAGGTCGGGCTGCGCGACCGGAAGCCGGTCCCGACCTTGAAGGACTTCGCCGAAAAGGACTTCAAGCCCTTCATCGAATCGCGATTTCAGAACAAGGCGAAGACGCTGGAATACTACAAGGCCGGGATCAAGGCCTTGATCGATTACGGTCCGCTCTCCAAGTGCGCCCTGGACGAGATCACCACCGACAAGATCGCCGGCTTCATTGCGAAACGCCGCGAGGCCGAGCTGGCGGTCGCCAGCATCAACCGGCGATTGGAGGTCCTGCGGCGAATGCTGAAGTTGGCGGTGGAGTGGGGCAAGGTCGAGAAGCTCCTACCGAGGGTGGAGATGCTCCCCGGAGAAAACCACCGGGATCGCGTACTGACTGCGGAGGAGGAGGCCCGCTACTTGAACTCGGCATCCACCATTGGCGACAACATCCTCGACGCCCACCGCCGTGCGCTCGATGGCATTCGTGCCACCGAACGCGGCGAAGAGCCGATTGAGCCGCGCGATCCTTTCCTGCTGCGGGACGCTACGACAATCCTGATCGACTGCGGACTGCGGCCGGAGGAGTGTTTCCGCCTGCGGTGGGAACACGTTCGGGACGGCGCAGCCCACATCCCGTTTGGCAAGACCGAAAACGCGCGGCGCACGATCCCGCTCACGCAGCGGACGTCGGCCATCCTGGAAACACGGCGTGCGGCGGCGGAAGGCGAGTGGGTATTCCCGGCCCCGACCCGGAGCGGCCACATCGAGAAGTCCTCGCTGAAGAAGCAGCATCCCAAGGCATGCACGCTGGCGAAAGTCGCGGAGTTCCCGCTCTACACCTTCCGCCACACCTGCCTCACGCGGTGGGCGGCGCACATGGACCCGTACACGTTGGGCTACCTCGCCGGGCACAGCGATTTCTCCACGACGCGGCGGTACGTCCATCCGCAGGCGCACACCGTCCGAGAGGCCATGGAACGCGCGCGTAACGGGTACGACAACGCAACGTCGGGCGCAGACACGGCACACGCCGCGTAGCACGTGGTCCGGGGTGGGCACAAAACTGGGCACAAAAGCAAAACGGCGGTCGGAGAGCAAAATCTCCAACCGCCGTATCTATTTGAAATGTAAAAGGAAATTTGGTCGGGGCGGAGTGGATTCGAACCACCGACCTCCTGGTCCCGAACCAGGCGCTCTACCAGGCTGAGCCACGCCCCGAACTTTCTAGTTTAGTCTGTTGCACCCCTTACACACAAGCGCGTACCATCGAATTCGTGAGCGATACGCGAAAAACTCCGCGAACTGCCTGCCGTCCATGAGGTGCTCGAACGAGCTTGCGCACGCCTCTCGCGCGCTTTCCGCGTGCGCTGGTGGTCGCCGAGGTCCGGCGCGCGCTCGATGCGGCGCGCGCGGAGATTCTGGCAGGCGATTCCGGGGAGCCTGACGTCGATCGCACGCGTCGAGCGGCGCTCTCGCGGCCTTGAGCGGCCTTCGCTGCGCCGCGTCATCAACGCCACCGGCGTCGTGCTGCACACCAATCTGGGACGCGCGCCGCTGGGCGCGCTTCCCATTGTGCCGGGATACTCCAACCTCGAGTACGACCTCGCCGCCGGACGCCGCGGCAAGCGCGACGTCCACATCGCCGGCGCTGCTGGAACGGCTGCTCGGCGCGCCCGGCATCGCCGTCAACAATAACGCGGCCGCGGTCTTTCTGGCGCTGCACGAGCTCGCCGCCGGCGGCGAAGCGGTCGTCTCGCGCGGCGAACTGATCGAAATCGGCGACGGCTTCCGCATCCCCGACATCATGGCGCGCTCCGGCGCCGGCGCTGCGCGAAGTCGGCACCACCAATCGCACCCGCATCGACGATTACCGCGCCGCCATCAACGAACGCACGCGCCTGCTGCTGCGCGTGCATCCCAGCAACTTCCGCATCTCCGGCTTCACCGCGCGTCCCGAACTGCGCGAACTCGCGGCGCTCGGGCGCGAACGCGGCATCCCGGTCTACGAGGACCTGGGCAGCGGCTGCGTGGTGGACCTGCGCGCCTTCGGCATCGACGAGCCGCTGGTCGCCGACAGCCTCGCCGCCGGCGTGGACCTGGTCTCCTTCAGCGGCGACAAACTTCTCGGCGGTCCGCAGGCCGGCATTCTGGCGGGCACGCCGGAAATGGTCGCGCGCCTGCGGCGCAATCCGCTGTTTCGCGCGCTGCGGCTCGATAAGTTGATCTACGCAGGCGCTCGAAAACACGCTGCGCAGCCTGCTGCTGGAGCGCTGGGACGCGTGCCGGCGCTCGCCATGATGCGGCAGACGCGCGGACCAGATTCGCCAGCGCGCGACTGGCGCTGCTGGCCCGGCTCGCCCGGACTTCGCGCCGAACGTGATCGCAGGGCGAGTCGGTGATCGGCGGGGGCGCGACGCCGGAGCAGTCGATTCCCACCTGGCTGATCGCGCGTGCGAATGCGCGAATGTGGTGGACGGCGCGAGCGCAGACTGCGCGCGCGGCGACCCGCCGGTGGTCGCGCGCATCGAAGACGAGCGCTGCTGATCTGGACTTGCGGACGGTGTTCCGCCGAAGAAGAGCGCACGTACGTCTTAGCTCGCCGGCCGGCTCGACGGTAGGCTTGTCTGGACGAGCAGCTTACGCGCGTTCCTGGTAGGTGCCTTCGGCGGTGTTGACGCGGATCTTTTCGCCTTCGGTGATGAACGGGGGCACCTGCACCACCAGGCCGGTTTCCAGCTTGGCGGGCTTGGTCACATTGGAAACCGTGGCGCCCGTGCAGCCGGGCTCGGTCTCCACCACCGTCATATCCACAGTTGCCGGCAGTTCCACGCTGATCGGCTTGCCTTCGTAGAACTCCACGGACACCTTCAGCTGCGGGATCAGGTAATTGGTGGCGTCGCCCAGCAGGTCCTTCATCAGGTGCATCTGCTCGTAGGTTTCGGTGTTCATGAAATAGTAGTACTCGCCATCGTCGTACAGGTACTCCATTTCCTGCTCGTTCCATGATCGCCTTTTCGACCTTGTCTTCGGAAGAGAAGCGGTTTTCCGTCATGGTGCCGGTGCGCAGGCTGCGCATCTTGGCCTGCACGAAACCGCGCAGGTTGCCCGGGCGTCCGGTGATTCACGCTGAAAACGGAGTACAGCTCGTTGTTGTACTTGATCACCATGCCCGGACGCATCTGTGTTGCTGAAATCATGAAACTCCTCTGATATGTAAACTTGACCCTACAGAAACTTCAGTATAGCAGGTGGGCGGGACACTCTGCCCCGCCCCCGATGCCGGTTAGAACGGCAGGATCTCTTCGCGCACCGGGTCGAAATCGATGCGGCGCTTCTGCATGTAGGAGATATTGCCCAGGTGCGAAGCCTGCGCCGAGCGGTGGCCGATCAGCACGTCGCCATTGGGCAGCTTGCGCGACTTCACGCAGTCCAGGAAGTTCTGCATGTGGTCCTGGTCCAGGTCGGTGGATGGCCTTCACGGTGGTCGGTCTGCGCGTCGCGGCCCACGGGCGTGAACTCGTAGCGTCCGCGGTCGATCTAGAGGCGGCCCTGCGTGCCGCAGAATTCGATCGCCCGCGCCCGTGATGCCGGGCACCAGCGTGGCTTCGAAGGTGGCCGTGAACTGCTGCGGGTATTCCAGCAGCACGTTGATGGTGTCGGGCGCGGTGCGGCCGTCCTTGTAGTTGTAGACGCCGCCCGCTGCCGACGCCGCGATCGGAATGTCCTGCGCCCATGAACATGTGGACCACGTCGATCCAGTGGGTGAACAGGTCGGTGACCTGGCCGCCGCCGAAATCCAGGTAGGCGCGCCAGTTCCAATACTGCTGCGGATCCCAGTCGCGCCACTTCGAGCGGTCCCAGGAAGTGCGCCCAGTCCAGATTGCGAGGGCTGCGTCTTCAGCGATGCCGGCGCCTTGCGCAGGTGGTAGCCGTTGCCGTGCCACCAGGTGCGCGCCAGCGTGACCTTGCCGAGCTTGCCGGTGTCCATGTACGCGCTTGGCCTCCAGGTAGTGCTTGCCGGAGCGCTGCTGCATGCCCACCTGGCAGATGCGGTTGTTGACGCGCGCGGCCTTGACGATGGGCGGGCCTTCCTCGATCTTCAGCGTGAGCGGCTTCTCGACGTAGACGTCCTTGCCCGCATTCAGCGCGTCGATGGCGATGGCGGCGTGCCAGTGGTCGGGCACGCCGATCAGCACGGCATCCACTTCCTTCATCTCGAGCAGCTTGCGATGGTCGCTGAAGGTCTTGGCGTTGGGCGCGATCTGTTTGGCGGCATCGATCTGGGCGCCGTAGATGTCGCAGACGCGCGGCCACGTCCACGATCCCGGACTTGACGAAATTTGCCCATGTCGCCGCGGCCGCGCTCGCCGCCGCCGATCAGGCCGAGTTGAATGCGTTCGTTGGCGCCGTAGACGCGCGAATAGGAAAGCGCCGTCGCGGCGGTCACGCCGCGCAGAAAAGTCCGGCGGGGGACATCGTTTTCAGGCATGACAAGATTATATGTCGAATCAATATGCCAGAAGGCGCGATCATCTCCGCCGCCAGGTTCTCGGTCTGCGGCAGGATCGCCGCCTCCAGCTGCGGATGGTAGCCACCCAGGTGTCGAGCGCGCCCACGCGCCGCACCGGAGCGTCCAGCATGTCGAAGAGTTCGTCGGCGATGCGCGCGGCGATTTCCGCGCCGTAGCCCCAGGAGAGGCAGTCCTCGTGCGCCACAATCACGCGGCTGGTCTTTTCGACCGACGCGCGGATCGCCTCCCAATCGTAGGGCGCGAGCGTGCGCAGGTCGAGCATCTTCGATGCTCACCGCCGGATTGCGCCGCTCCATCTGCGTGGCCGCCAGCAGCGCCTTCTGCACCAGCGCGCCATAGGTGATCACGGTCAGGCTCTGTCCGGGCTTCACCACGTTGGCGCTGGCCGAAGGGAATGGTGTAATCTGCGCCCGGGATGCGGCGAGCGGTTGTAGGGCTCGCGGTAGAGCCGCTTATGCTCCAGGAACAGCACCGGATCGTCGGCGCGCAGGGCGGTGCGCAGCAGGCCGCAGGCATCGGCCGCGTTACACGGCATCACCACGCGCAGCCCCGGAATGTGGGTGAACTCGATTCGCCGCACTGGCTGTGATAAATGGCGCCGCCGTTCAGGTATCCGCCGATCGGCACGCGGATCACCGCCGGGCAGGAGAAGTTCCCGTTGGAGCGCCAGCGCATGGTGGCCAGTTCGTCGCGAAGTTGCATCATGGCCGGCCAGATGTAGTCGAAGAACTGAATCTCCGCCACCGGCTTCAGCCCGCGCGTCGCCATCCCGATGGCGCGGCCCACGATGGCCGCCTCCGCGAGCGGCGTATTGAACACGCGGCGCGCGCCGAATTCGCGTCTGCAAGCCGTGCGTGACTTTGAACACGCCGCCCTTGCCCTTCACCTCGCAGAGGCTGGCCTCGCGCGTGCAATCCGCCACATCCTCGCCGAACACCAGAATGTCGGGATTGCGCCGCATCTCCTCGCGCAGCGTGGCGTTGATCAGGTCCACCATGGTCATGGGCGCGCCGTGGAAGTGCGGCTCGACGGCGAATTGCGCGGAGGTGGGATCGACGGTTTCCGAATAGAGGTGCTTCAGCGCGGACGCCGCCGATGGCGGATCGTCGTGCAGCGCCTGCTGCGTGGCCTGTTCGATCTCCTCGTCGATCTCGTGGGTGATGTTCTGCAGCATCTGGCGGTCCATCACGCCTTCGTCGATCAGCAACTTTGGAAACCGCAGCACCGGGTCGCGCGCCGCCTCGGCTTCGCGCTCGGCCGCCGTGCGGTACAGCCGCTCGTCATCGGAGAGCGAATGCGAATAGGGGCGGATCACGCGCGCATGCACCAGCGCCGGACCGCGGCCCTCGCGGCAGTACCTGGCGGCATCCTGCATGGCGCGGTAGCTCGCGAAAAAATCGGTGCCGTCCACCTCCTGCCGGAAGAGTCCGGGCACCGACGCCGTGAGTTCCGATATGCTGCCGCCGGGCGTCTGCGCCTCGATCGGCACAGAGATGGCGTAGCCGTTGTCCTCGATCAGGAAAAGCACCGGCAGCCGCGCCAGCGACGCCAGGTTCAGCGCCTCCCAGAACTCGCCTTCGCTGGTGGCGCCTTCGCCTCCGCAAACCAGCGTCACCTCGTCGGTCTGTGCGTTGCGATAACGCGAAGCTTCGGCGCATCCCACCGCCTGCAGGAACTGCGTGCCGGTAGGCGATGACGAACTGACGATGTTGTACTCGCGGTGCCCCCAGTGCGACGGCATCTGCCGTCCGCCCGACGCCGGGTCCGCCGCCGCGCCCACCGCCTGTTGCAGCATTTCGTGCGGCGTGACACCCAGCGTGAGGCAAAGCGCGCGGTCGCGGTAATAGGGGTAGAACCAATCGTGCGCGCTGCCGCAGGACCATTCCGGCAGCCACCTGCACGGCCTCGTGGCCGGCGCCCGAAATCTGGAAGAAGATCCGGTTCTGACGCTTCAGCGTCACTTCGCGATCGTCCAGCCGCCGCGAGGTGTGCATCAGGCGAAAGGCGCGGATCAGTTGGTCTTCCGGCAGCCCTGCAAAACGTTCGGTAGCGGATGTCTGCTGAGCGCTGGTTTCCGTGGGCACCCCTCGTCCCCCCACAACCAGTGTACTAGCCCCTCCGCCCCGGTGGTGCTCACCGCGGCACGCCGGCGGGAAAGATCAATTGACGGCGTGATCGGGCTTTAAATATCGGGCCAGAAATCGCCAGATCTCTTTTCGCGATTCCCTTGCTGCTGTGGTGTCGATGCGGTTGAAGTAATGGCCGCCGGGAGCGTCCTGATAGATCTTGTATTCGAACTTCTTGTCCTCCGCTTTCAAGGCCTCGATTAAATGCTCGACTTCCAGCACATTCACGTCCTCATCATTCGTGTTCGTGTGAATCAACAGCGGAGTCTGCAATTCCTTGGCGTGATAAACGGGGGAGCGCTTGCGATACTCCATAATGTCCTCACGCACCGTCTTGCCGATGTGGTAGGGCGCAGAGTAGAGCGCCTGGTATCCGGCCGGTTCGTAGCCCATGCGCTCCACCAGGTCGCTGACCGGCACGCCGGCATACGCCACGGAGTAAGACTGCGGGTGAGCGAAAATATCCATGAGCGTGATCAGTCCGCCATGGCTCCAGCCGATGACGCCGACGCGCTTGGGGTCGAGAAAGGGGTAGTTCTCCAGCATCCACTGGCCGCTCAGGTAGACGTCGTCCACTTCGCGCCCGCCGTAATCGATCTGTTCGTAAAATCCCCGCCCGTAGCCCGAACTGCCGCGATAGTCCGCCGCAACAATCGAATATCCCTGCGCCAGCAGTTCCCGGAAAACGTGAGCGTCGCGGGTGTCCTCGTTCGCATGTATGCCTTGATGGCAGAAGACCAGGAGCGGCTGCTTCCGCGAGCGGTCCAGGTTCTTGGGAATGAAGGTATACGCGCGGATGATCAGCGGATTGCCGGCTCCCGGCGCACGTGGATTGCCGATATGCGCCGGCGGCAGACTGGTGTACTCCACCTTGTCCACGTGGGCGATATCGTCGAGCATGACGTGCCACATGAGGTCGTCGACCCTCTTGAGCACTTCATCGTTCCCCGAGCCCTGCGGTACGGCAGCCGGCGTGGTTGTGGGCGCTCCCGGAATAGGTACCGGCCCCGGAGGCTGCGCGAGCGAGGTGAATACCACGATGGGGATCAACAGGAGTGTACGCATCCGCAAGGAAATATTATGACAGGAGCGCGGCGAGTTTGGCGGCGGCGATCGCCTGACCCACGTGCCGCTGCGTGTGTTCCGCAATGTGCGTAAGCAGACCGATGACGGTAGTGGGAAGACGCTGCCGGCCCACCGTCCGCGCGTCGGCAAGCGTTGCGGGATCCATCGCTCGAATTACCGCCTCGGCGTCGCGGAAAGCGCAGTCCAACTCCGCCAGCAGTTCTTCACGAGACTGGGAGCCCGAAAATTTCTCCGCTGCCAGGGCCTCTAACTGCGCCGCCGTCAGTTCCCTGCCCTGCAGGTAGGTCATCAGCCGGCCAGTGCTGCCCGTGATGTGCAGAATGTGGAATCCCACCGAAGTGAGTCCGTGCGGAGTGGCCCAGATGCTTGCGGCCGGCAGTCCGGCGGTATACTTTTCAAGATCTTCGCGCGCCATCTGGAAGGAGTAGAGCACGGGTGCCAGGAAAGGGTGAACTCCCTCAATCGGACCCCGCATCCACGGTTCGGGTAATGCCGCCATTGGTTCACTCTAACGTAGGTTGCATGATTGGGGGATTCTGTTTGCGGTTCACCTTCACGCGTCGCGCGGACGAAGATAAAACTCGATAGCCTCATCACGGCTCAAGCGCTGCGGCTCGCTGGCCGCTTCCGGATGGGTGGCGCGGAAGCGTTCCAGCATCAAGGCTCCGAGCTTCGCGACCACGTCCGGATTCCCGGCCGCAACATCGTGGAATTCGCCGGGGTCCTTTGCCAGGTCATACAGGCGCCGGTACCGTCCGGGTGTAGGGTTGTCGACCGCATATCCATCGGTGCGGGCGCGCCTGCCGGAACAGTATATGTATTTCCAGCGGTCGCTGCGGATGTATGCCTCTTCGTTCTCCAGATACTCAGTGAAAACGTGGTCGCGCGGCTTCTCCATCCTGCGCCCCTCCAGATAGGGCCGCAAGCTGTGGCCGTGAAGCACGGGCAGCGGGTCCAGGTTCATGACATCCGCGATGGTGGCCGTCACATCAACGTGCTCCGTGAAATCCTTGACCACACCGCGGCGAACGCGGCCCGGATAGCGCATGATCAGCGGAACCCTCATCGCCTGGTCGTAACCGCAGTGCTTCTCAAAGCGGCCATGATGGCCCAGGTTGTAGCCATGATCGGCCATGTAGACGACCAATGTGTCGTCTTCCAGATTGAGCCGCCGCAAGCTCGCCAGCACACGGCCGATATTACGGTCGAGAAAACTCACCGAGGTGTAATAGGCGGCGTTGATGCCTCGCTTCTCATCGTCGCGGAGATCACGGAAGACGATAGGGATCTGCCGGTCATCCTCCGGACCGATTCGCGGCACGCTAAAGCGACGCGGATCGATGCGGCCCGTGTATTCCACCGGAAAATCGAACGGCGAGTGCGGCTCCATGAAACTCACCCACATTGCAAACGGCCGCGCGGTATTCTGCTCCAGATACGCTACCGCACGGTCCGCGATATACGTGCCGAGCATCTCCGCCTCGACCCTGGGATAGGGCAGTTTCTCCGCGTTGAGCCAGATTCGCGCCGGGTCCTGAAACGGCTTCCAAACCGGCTTTGCGCGCATCTCCGCCGGAATCGAGTGCGGCTTCACGTCCTTAATCCAGGCTGCGCGGATTTCACTTTCGGTCATCATGACATCGAAACCGAACAACCCCGGAGCCGCCGCGCGGTTCAGATGCATCTTGCCGAAGACCGCGGTCGCATAGCCCGCCGCCTTGAACTGTCTCGCAAGGGTCGGCTTGTCGGCAGCCAGCGCAGTGGGGAGCCGCGTGACACCCGTCATGTGCGGCAACTGTCCGGTGAAGAAGCTTTGCCGCGAAGGCGTGCAGACAGGCGAATTGCAATAGTGCCGCGCAAACCGCATCCCTTCCGATGCGAACGCGTCGAGGTTCGGCGTTGCCGCCAGCCGGTTGCCGTCGCAGCCCATGGCGTATCCGGCGTGGTCGTCGGCCAGCAGGAATAGGAAGTTCGGCCTGCTCGCGCCGGCACCCCTGCGCGCCGCCGCGGCTGTCATGCTTCCCAGAAACGTTCGCCGGCCGAGCTTTGAAAATTGCGACACTTAGATCACTTTCCGGACGGTGCAGGTAGCGGTGGACTAAGCCGAAACCGTGACCACGTCCCCTAGCATTAATTTTGATTGCTCATCCGTAGCTTTGTGGTCGCGGACGCACTCTCCCTCACCCGCGCATACTCCGCATCACGGCCGGACCACATTGCGGCCAGCTTTTGCACCCGGTCGGGTTGTGCACTTGCCAGGTCGCGCTGCTCGCAGCGGTCCTTACTCAGATCGTATAACTCCCAGGGACCATCCTTGCCCGTGGCGATCAACTTCCAATCGCCTGCCCGAATTGCCCGATTATCGTTGTGATTGAAATACAGAAACTCGCGAGGAGCCGCGCCGTCCTTCTGCAGGGCCGGCGCTAGAGTCCTTCCGGCAAGCGCCGGACCCGCTTCCGGCACCGCACTGCCGCCCGCCAGATCCACCAATGTTGGAAGCACATCGACGAAGTGGCACGGATCGTGACGCAGTTTTCCGGCGTCCTTGATGCCGTTCGGCCAGTGCACGATCAGGGGAGAAGCGATGCCGCCCTCATTCACCCAGCTCTTATGCAGGCGGAAAGGAGCATTCGAGCAACTGGCCCACCCCGGACCCAGGCCCAGGTGGGTCCGCGCCGATCCCGGAGGCGCACTCCGGTCGTGTCCGTCGCCGCGAATCAACTGTTCGGAACTGGCGCCATTATCCGACAGGAACAGAATCACCGTATCGCGCTCCGCGCCCATCGCCTCAAGCTGCCGTATGACCTTGCCGATCTCCAGGTCCATGCGCGTAATCATCGCGGCGTGGATCGCCATTTTGGTGCGCTGGAACGCCTTTTGCTCCGCGTCAACGAATTCCACGCTACGGCGCGCGCCACCTCCCCGGGACCGGTTTTGGCGAAGAGTTCTTCGTCCGGCGTATTCCAGCGCGTCCACATTCCGGGCTCGCGCGGCGCCAGCGCGCAATTCACCAGCCCCATACGCCGCATGCGCGCGTGCTTGCGTTCTCTCGCCACGTCCCACCCTTCGGCGAACCTGTCCTTATAGCGCTCGATATCGTCCGCCGGCGCCTGCAATGGGAAGTGTGGCGCATGCGGCGCCAGATACAGGAAGAAGGGATCCCGGGCGTGCTCCGTCGCGTGTTCCTGCAGAAAGCGCACCGCATAGTCGGAGATCGCGGTCGTGCTGTAGTAGCCGTCGCCCGGCTTCGGAAGCGGCTGCCCATCGAGTTCGTGCCGGTTCTGCGTGAAGAAGCGGAACTCATCCAACATCGTGTAGGAATGATCGAAGCCAACGCCGCCCGGACCCGTGGCAAATCGCATGTGCCACTTGCCCGAATGGTAGGTGCGATAGCCCAGCGGCTTGAGATAGTCCGGGATGAATCGCGTGTAGCCCGGGACGTTGCCCGGAGTCATCACGTCACTCGCCGTCTGCTGCGCATAGTACCCGGTCAGCAGGCAGCTTCGCGAAGGTCCGCAGCGAGCGGTGGAATAGGCCTGGGTAAATCTCAAACCTCCCGCCGCAAGCCGGTCAAGATTCGGTGTATCGACATCGCCGCCATAACAGCGCGCGTCCGAGAAGCCCATGTCATCGGCCAGAATCACCAGAAAATTGGGCTTGCCGGCAGGAGCCGCTCCCAGTGCCGCGGCGCTGGCCGCGCCGCCTGCCAGGCGTAAAAAATCCCTTCTGTCCATCATGGGTTCAACTCCCTCTCTCAACCGTAAGATTGTACACCGGGTCATCCAGAGGAATGATCCCACCCGCGGTCTCTTCAAGGATTATCGGGTGCGAAGGGACTCGGACAGGCTTATCAGGTTCTGAGGAATGACGTGTATGAGGCCGTGGTACGGACAGTCTATGTCCGCGATGAGGAGAAAGGAAGTAGCGACAATCAATGGCAATACAATCAGCAAACCAGCTCTTACACCGGCGCCGTGCGCGCCGTAGCCGACCAGGAAGTTGCAGCCGATCGCGATGAATGCGAGCAGACCCCACGCGGCCACAGGGATACGGTTCCACCATGCCGCCTGGGTGTATCCCTGCGAGTTCAGGACGTCGTTCATGCCCGACACCACGAGGGCTTTCACCGGAGTCTCTTGCGCCCGGGCCGGCGTTTCCACCGAATGCCACATTTCAGTTTGCAGTTGGGCCGTATCGGTATTGATGCGGCGGAGTTCCGAACTCGCTCCGGCGTGGTAAAACGCAATCCGCAAGCCGAGATACTTTCTGAGCTGAAAGCGCAGCAGCGCCGCATCGCCGTCGGAAAGCAGGCCGGCACGAAAATACTCCGTGCCGATCGCATTGGCCTCTTCCTCCTCGTAATGTTTCCGAAGGTCGTAGCGCACAATTGCCATCGAAAAAGTGAATCCGATGATGAGGCCCAGCAAGGTCAGGGTAGCGGTCTGCACGACGCCGAAATCTTCACGCTCGGCATCCAGCAGAGGCCGCCGTCTTTGGAACGACACTCCGAACTGAGCGGAGAGCCACAGTACAACCACGGAGAGCACGGCGAAAATGCGTGGATAGTCCAAGATTCCCCCTAAAGCCAAACTCACCCGATGTCGCCTCCCGTCCGTCGCCGGGCAGTGGCATTCGCGCAGTCGTCCCGCCCTCCCAGAGTCACCATTGGAAACAGGATGCCTTCTGAAGTGAGAGGTTCCTTTATTTATGTCTTTGTGCGCTGCCCAGAATGAACGGGGCTTGTGGCGTCATAGACAAAATCGATCCGGCCCATTAGAGAATATGTTGATTGGGTCGCAAAGTAGCTGCGTGATACTGGAGGTGTGCGGGAACATCTGAATCAAAAAGCCGGCGGTACGGCAGGGAATGGCAGAGACCTGCAATCTACGGTGGACTGGCGTGCCATCGAAGAGGAATTTCTTCTGACCGGCCAGGCAGCCATCACACAGAACGCCCTGACCCTGGCGAAAGACCGGCTGGTCGTCGAGGCGTTCCAGAGGGTGATCGGACCGGTCTTCCCGCGATCCCTGGCGCTGCTGGCCTGCGGCCCGTATGGCCTGAGCCAAACCTTTCCTCATTCCGAGTTGGACATTGTGCTGCTTCTCGAATCGGAAAAGCAGTCCGACGCACTCAAGGAGCTGCTTCCCGAAATGGTCCGCCTGCTTTGGAACGCAGGTCTGCGAGTCAACTCCCCAGTGCTGACGGTCGCCGAGTGCCTGGAGGCCGTAGAACGGGCGAGCGTCCCGGCTTTCACTCTGTTCGACAGACGCCTTCTCACCGGGGATGGCGCGGTTCTTGGGAAGCTGGAAGGCGTGCTCCCCGGAGCACTGGCGCTGCATGCCAACCGGATGCGGCAGCGCCTTTGCGAATTGGCGCACGCGCGCCACGCCAGGTATCAGAACACACCCTTCCATTCGGAGCCTGATGTGAAGCAGGGCCCCGGCGGTCTGCAGGACGTGCGCCTGATCGAAGGACTGTTGCGGCTCAACAAGGATAGCGGAGTCCGGGTGGACGAGTTGCATCAGGCCGCCAGGTTCGCCGCGTCGGCACGCTGCTTCCTGCACTATCGCGCGGCCTGCGATCACAACATTCTGGATTCCGAGACTCAAGCGAGCGAGGCCTTGCAAGCGTTCGCGAGCGCCCAGGGGATATCGGACTGGGTCTCGGAGTTTTTCCATTGCTCACGTACGATCTTCAACGAGGCGCGCCGGGCGGTGGAGGGCAGTGAGAAGACGCAGAGTTCTCTTCTGGGCAACTTACGCGAGCATCGTTCCAAGCTTTCGAACCAGGAGTTCACCGTGTTGCGCGAGCGCTTACAGGTGCGTAACCCCGCGCAGCTGGCCAGCGAGCCCGCACTGGTGTTTCGCACGCTCGAATTCATCGGCCGCCATGGTGTGATGCCGTCGCCGGAGACCGGACGTGACCTCGAACTTGCCCGAGACACATTCGCGGCTTACTGCGCCCAACCGCAGGCGCTCTGGCCTACGCTCAAAGCCATCCTCGCCTGTCCGCATGCCGCAATGGCATTGCGGACGCTGGATGTTACCGGTCTGATGCGGAGTCTGTTTCCCCCATGGGCGCGCATCGAATACCTGGTAGTGCCGGATTACCGCTATACCGTAGGCGAGCAGGCACTCCGGGCCATCGAACGTGTGATCGAATTGGGCTCCGCGACCGGTCCCGAGCGGCAGCGGTTTGCGGGGATGGTATCCGAAATCGATGAAGTCACGCTGCTTCTGTTTGCCCTGCTGTTTCACGATATGGGGAGGGGCAACGACGATCCTGTGGAGCGTTCGCTGCAGCACACGCGCGAAACCATGACACGCATGCAGATGCCCGTTGAGGCGCAGAGGACGGTGGAGTTCCTGATTCGTCACGAGTCCGACCTTTCCGACGCCGCGGGCCAGCCCGACGACGACTCCGTAACTGCACGTCTTTTGGCGGAACGTGTGGGAACAATCGAGCGGCTGAAGCTGCTATCGGTCATGACCTACGCCAGATTATCGGACCTCAGCGTAACGGCCGATGTAGACCAGGGGCTGGAACGGTTGTGGCACATTTGCAGCATTACGGAGCACGAACTGACGTGCGAACTGGAAACCGATCGAATCGAGACAATACCTGAGGATCTGCCCGCCAATGCCGAATTTATCAAGGGATTTCCGCTGCGCTACCTGCGTGCCCACTCCCCTTCCGAAATCGCGGGACACCTCAGACTCTTCGAATTGAGCCGGCCAACCGGGGTAGCCGTGACGCTGGAGCCCACCGAGGGCAGCTACCGGCTCACCGTGGTGGCGCGCGATAAGCCGTTCCTCTTTGCATCGTTTGCAGGGGCGATTTCCAGCTTCGGACTGGATATTACGAAAGCCGAGGCCTTCTCGAACGCATCGGGAGTCCTTCTGGATATGTTCGCTTTCGCCGATCCGAAACGCGTCCTTCGGAATCCTGGTGAAGCGGACCGGCTAAGCGACCTGATCCAGCGCCTTGCGCTTGGTAAGGCGGACGGGCACCGGCTGATGAAGGGCAGTGGAACATCCGACGCCGCCCGTAAAAAGGCTGCCCTACCCTTGGTACAGTTTGATTCGGAAGCCTGCCCACGCGCCACCCTGGTAGAGGTCCAAACCCAAGACCGGCCGGGACTGCTGTATAACCTGGCAACCGTCTTCTCCTCCAACGCATGCAATATCGACGTGGTCCTGGTCGACACCAAGGGCCAGCGAGCGATCGATGTGTTTTACGTTGCGCACGAGGGACGGAAACTCTCGCAAGACATGCAAGCGAGGCTGAAAGAGAAGCTCCTGGCGGTCTGCTGACTTCAAGCGGTATGCTGCAGCGTGGTCGCGGCGATGAAGGCCTGGCCCAGTGCAATGCCTCCATCGTTCGGCGGTACCTTCGCATGGAGAAAAACGTCGAAAGCTGCTCCACGCAACCCGGCTGTTGTGGCCGCAAGCAGGCGCATGTTCTGAAAGGTTCCTCCGCTCAGGCAGACCCTGTTCAGGCCGGTCTGAGCGCGTATCCGGCGGCAGGTATCCCCCACCGCGGCAGCGACCGTATTGTGAAACCGGGCGGAGATGGAAGAGGCAGAATGCCCGTTCAGAACTGCGCCGGCGATTTCGGTGATCGCCGGGCGAAAATCCACTTGCATCGGTTCTCCCGGGTCGATCGCGAAGTTGTAGCGCGCGGTCTCCGATGGGTCGGCGATGTTCTCCAGTTCGATGGCAGCTTGAGCTTCGAATGTGATCTCCTCGCGTAGGCCGACCGTGGCGGCGACCGCGTCGAACAAACGGCCGCAGGAGGACGTCAGAACGGTATTCAGACCCGTCGTGAGCATGCGCCCCACAAGAGCCAGCCGTTGCGCGGGGATGCTCCGCAATAGTCCTGGCGGAATCTCACCGAAAGCATCGATCAGATAAGCCTGAGCTGCGCGCCAAGGTTCGCGCACCGCCGTATCGCCGCCCGCCAGAGGAACATAGCGAAAGTGCGCATGCCGCACAAAGCCGCCGTATCCCGCGACCAAAAACTCGCCGCCCCAGATGCGGCCGTCGGTTCCATATCCGGTGCCATCGAGCGCCACGCCGATGGTCTCGCCGCTCAGTCCGTTCTCCGCCATGCAACTGGCGATGTGTGCGTGATGGTGTTGAACTCCGATTTGGCGCACATCGCGCATTCCCATGGCGAGCCGGGTGCTGAGATAGAGAGGATGAAGATCGTGCGCCACGGCGCGAGGCTCCACGCGGAACAGCTTCTTGAGATTCTCCAGCGTCTCTTCGAAAAAGGCCAGCGTTTCGAGGTTCTCCAGGTCCCCAATATGCTGGCTCATGATGGCGTGGCGCCCCTTGGTCAGACAGAAGGCGTTCTTCAGCTCTCCCCCGCACGCCAGAAGCTCCGGCAGATCCATCTCGAGTTGGATGGTCTGAGGCGCATAGCCTCGGGACCGCCGCAGCACGCGCGTCTGCCCCTCAAATGTGCGGACCACCGAATCATCCACGCGCATGAAGATATCCCGGTTGTGCAGCAGGCACCAGTCGGCGACCGGAGAAAGAAGTTCCCGGGCAGCCTGGTTGGAGACAACAATAGGCTCCTCGCTGAGATTGCCGCTGGTCATCACGAGCGCATCATAAGGCGCATGGTCGAACAGAAGTTGATGCAAGGGGGTGTAAGGGAGCATCACTCCGAGAGTTCGATTTCCAGGCGCGATGGCAGCGGGAATGTCCGACTCTTTGCGCGGCAGAATGACGATAGGATGAGGCGCACTCTGCAGCGCGGAACGGTCCGGACCTGTGACCTCGCAGATGCGCTCGATGGCAGCGAGGTCGCGGCACATGAGTGCGAACGGCTTTTCGCTTCGTCGTTTGCGGGTGCGAAGCAGGCAGATGGCCGTTTCGTTACGCGCGTCGCAGGCCAGGTTGAAGCCGCCTAGTCCCTTGAGCGCCACAATCTGACCAGCGGCGAGCCGCTCGATGGCTTCCCCGATGGGCCCGGAAAGCGAAGGTCCGCAGACGGGGCAGGCATTCGGTTGGGCATGGAAGCGACGGTTCGTGGGATCCTCATATTCCTTGCGGCAGGCGTCGCAGAGCGGGAAAACTGCCATGGTGGTCGCCGCGCGATCGTACGGAATGTCGCGCACGATTGTGTAGCGGGGCCCGCAATTGGTGCAGTTAGTGAAAGGATAGCGGTAGCGCCGGTTTCGCGGGTCGGTGAGTTCCCGCAGGCAATCGGCGCAGGTGGCTAGATCGGGCGAGATCAGGGCGAACTCGCCGCTTTTGGAGGTGCTATGCCGGATGGCGAAAGCGGTCTCGCCGAGAACGGGGATTTCACAAGTCTCCGTCTCCTGTATGCAGGCCAGCGGCGGCGCCTCTGTAATGATGGCGCTCACAAAGGTAGCAACCGATGCCGGCGCACCCTCTGCCTCGGCAAGCAGCCCCGCGGAGGAGTTGAGTACGTAGCCACCAAGCTGCAGCCGGTTCGCCAGGTTGTACACAAACGGCCGGAAGCCTACGCCTTGCACGATTCCGCGCAACTGGACTCTGATTCGCTTCCTGGCATGCGACTGCAGAGTGGCGGTCATCCGAGTAGTATCTGGCCGTCGGGCGACGGCGCGGAACGCTTACTCGAGCGACCCTGCGCCAGCAACTTGAACAAATACTCCATCCCTTGGCCGGATTTGGACGACACGGTCACGATTCGCATGCCCGGACGAACCGCCAGGATGTTTTCCGCGGCCGTCTCGAGATCGAACTCTACCGCATCGGCCAGATCCATTTTGGTGATCACGGCGATATCGGCTGTATTAAAGATGCTCGGGTACTTCAGAGGTTTGTCTTCGCCTTCCGTGACGGAGAGGAGGACCATGCGCAGGTCCTCGCCCAGATCGTAGCTCGCTGGGCATACCAGGTTGCCCACATTTTCGATGAACAGAATGTCGATTGCAGCCAGATCCCATTCGTCCAGAGCACGTTCCACCATTTCCGCTTCCAGGTGGCAGACGGTGCCGGTGACGATCTGGCGAACCGGCGCCCCGCTTCGCAACAGGCGGGCGGCATCGTTTTCGGTGGCGAGATCGCCTACCAGTGCAGCCACACGATAGGTCTCGCCAAGTGTCCGGAGGGTGGTTTCCAGCAGAGCCGTTTTACCGCTGCCGGGGCTGGAGACCAGGCTGACCACGAATACGCCGGCGTGCCGGAAGCGCTGTCTCAGCGCTCGCGCCAGTTCGTCATTCCGCTTGAGGACATTTTTTCGGACTTCAACCAGACGCGGTGTCATGAACGGTCTCCGGATCCCCTTCGGCGAAAACTTCGATGGCGGTCACCTGCATTTCCCTGCCCGGCACGTCCTGAATTGCGAGGTGCGCACCGGCGATGCGAGTGCCTTCGCACGCAAGCTCCCACGAAAACAGAAGCGCCTCCTTCACCACGCCGGAGAGCACGCCGAGATTCAGGTATACCGCGTCCACGAGGGAGTCGCCCTGCCGCTCCGCTTCTTCGCAGGCGATATCCACGATGTTCACCGCGATCGAAAGTTCGTGCATTACATCGTCGAGATACGTACGTAACGCTTGATATCTCTCATGTTAGCGATTGCGCCGATGGCAATCAATGCCAGCACCACGCCTCCAATGATCCTTGCGGCTTTTTCCATTTCAGATTCCTCCTGTTGCAGATTGGTTTTGAGAACGCACACACACGAACTGCGCGACCATTTCTTCCACCACGTCGACAGCTTTATCTACCGCTCTACCGACCGGTTCGCTGAGTCCCATATAACCAGGACCGTCGGGATCCATGTATTCGGGCGAGGGCTCGCAGCCGATCAGGAGCACCTTACGAAACTCCGCTCCCATACCTTTCGCCGCCCGCAGTACGTTCAGCGGGTTCATGGCGTGGGGCTCGATGGCTGCCGCGCCGGAAGGCAGGCTGTCAAATTCACTCAAATCTGGCTCGATTGTGTATAGAGTGCCCGGCAGACCCCCGCGAGGCGTCGCGTCCAAGAGAACGACGACATCATACCCATCCACCAGCGCGAACGTCAGATCAAACCCGCGGATCCCGAAGTCTTCCACCCGTACGTTAGCAGGCCATGGCTTGAGCAGCAGATGCCTCGCTACCTCCGAGCCGAATGCATCGTCGCCCAGAAAGATGTTGCCGATACCCGCAACCAGAATCGTAGGGCTCATCGAATCGGGTCAACCTCCTCGATGCCGAAAAAGAACCGGTGGCCGGGTTGCCTCAACATTCCCAAGTCGCGGCCCGGGTCATCCTCGATCACCACCGCGAGATGCACCTGGCCTTCCATATCCTGCTCAATCGCTTCCACCGTAGCGAGCTTTCCTTTAAGCGCGATATCGAGAATATCTGCGCTACGCCGGGGGTGCAGCCGCACCAGGTCGCCTTCCTTCACTTCGATGCCTTGAATACGCACCAGTTCGAGTCTGGCATTGATCGTGTCCGGATTCCAGCCCGTCATTCCGGCGCCTCCTTCCAACCGGAGGAAGCCCGCAGCCCGCGAAGCGCGCCGTGAAGCTTCATCAACTGTTCCGGGGGCATACATTCCGAGCGTTCCAGCACCTGGCGCGCCCGTTCATCGCCTACCCGGATTTCGGCCTTCTCTTTATCGGACAAGGTGAGAATCCGGAGTGTAAGGATCTCGTCGATTTCCAGTGCGTCGAACAGATCGCCGGGGCTTTCCGGGGCAACCTGAGGATAGTCGTAGAGAATGATGGGTGACGACAGGATGCAATCGCGTTCGCCCTGTGGACCGGCGAGCACCGGGAAGGTACCGATATTGCGGCATGCGGCGGCAGGCTCGCGATATTCGGCGGGCGGATCGATCATCGACACAAATTCGCCGCCGGTCAGGGTGAGAATCGTGTGCGTGGAGAGCATGGAAGCGCTCAACGCTTCCTCACGTGTGATGGGTTGAGCGGGCGAGTGGTTGTTCACTCGAACCGTCAGGCGGCTCAATCCGGTACTCGAAACCGTGCCCGGCAAGGCAGACAATCTGGTTTGTACCTCACCGTGGATGGACTCGAAGTGAAAGTGAGCGTCGCGCGGAGAGGCCGGCGTTATGCCGGACAGTTCAATGCCCCGTTCAATGGTTGCAGTCCCCGTGTCTTGCAGGAACCGCACTCGGGCACTGACACTGGCGTCGCCCAGGACCAGGCACTCGGTCTGCATCTCACTGGCATCGTACGCCGGTGGAGAGAGTACTCCGAAATTCCATCGCTGCCGGTTCTTCACCGACGATGCCGTGTAAGGGTACAGCATGTATCCCTCGTACAGGACGGCATTCGCCACCTTCTCCACCATGTCCATGTTCATGGCAGCATGCTCTCCAGAGTCTGTTCCCAGGTCGGAAGCCCCCGATCCATCTTGTACTGGTGGAGCCGGTCGAACACATCGCGACTGAGGCACAGCCACGCGGTATTGGGGTAATACTCGTCCATCATTTGCTTCCACACGCCCACTGGAAGGTCGAAGGCAGCCTCCTTACTCCACGAGATCTGGTCCACCTGAAGCAGCGAATCGCCTGCGGCATAGAAAACAGTTCCACTGAATAAGAGCAGCAGCGGCGCCACGCCATTCTCAAGCGCGTGGAAATATTTGGCGGAGGCAACGTTGAAATCGAAAGTACACGGCGCCGGCAGTTCGACCTGAGTGCTTCCGCTAAATGCAGGAACCACGATATTCGTGTGGGTCCAGAGCATGCTGTGGACGGTTTGCGCCCAGCGTTCCGGCTGGCCGAAGATATCCACGAGCCGTTGCTGTTCCGCCTGGCGATACTGGCGGCGGGTGGGCTCGATGCGGATCTGGCAGCGGAGAGCGATGGCTTGGATGGCCTGTTCCCGATCCGCATTCTCGATGCGCAGCTTGAAATTCAGAAGGGGCGACACGGCGAAGCGGGCCGGCTCCACGCCATCCACCATGAACTTCAGGTCAGGCACGGCCTGCCTCCTGCAACGCCGTGAAGAACCGCCGGATTTCGCGCCATGCATCTTCCCCGCCGGAAAGGCCGCGCCAGTGAAGGCGGATCAGGCCGACCAGTTCATAGCAGCGATCCAGGGGAACCAGGTAATGTTCCCGGGCGCCACCCATACGATTGATGAGCAGCGCCTCCGTATCCGGCTTCATCCCTTGCAAAGAGGGATTTCGTGCCGCGATCTCTTTCCACGTCTCGAGCGACAGTAGCGATTCGGTACATCCGGCGGGGCCGGGATAGAAGGCGAGCGTACGACCGTCGGGGCTACAGTTAACGAAGAACGCCAGACCGATCGGAATCAGGAGCGACTCCCATTCCGCATCGGTCATGTGAAACTCCGGGACCCAGCGAATGTCCCGGCCGATGCGCTTATAGCGGGCAGCCTCACGGTGCTCGAAGAGGATCGAGCAGGCCTCACAAGCGCAAACCATTCGCCGCACACTCAGTTCCAGAAGGTGCCCGTGGCCTGCCGCCAAGTGAATGCCGCACAGCGCGCAACGCTCTACCTTCTTGACCGCGACGTACTTCCGAAGTGTCGTGAAGGGCGGAGGCGCAGTCATGGCAGGCGCTCAGGTTGTACCAAGAATCGCCTCCAGAGGAACGAATGCCGATGGCGCCCGCAGACCTTCTATTTCGACGCCCGCAACTTCGGGAGCGGCCGAATAGAGAATCTGCTCCACCGCCTCGCGCGAAGTTTCCGCGGACGTTGCGCGAAGACGCACTACCCCATCGGTGAGCCCGGTCAACAGAACGCCGGGGATCGAATCTATGGCGCGCCGCACCCGCGTTTCGAAGTCCTCCGGATGAAGCCCATACAGCAGCAACAGACTGCCGGTCAGGGCATCCCGCGCAATCTCACGAACGGCCGCCTCGCCACCCAAAGACTGCCGCACGATATCCAGCGTGCGTTCAAAACCGGCGCCATGATACTCGAGAATCGTCTCAACAAGTTCACGAACGCCGGCCATGGTATCGGGATCGGCGGAGGTTTCGATCCGCCGGATCAGGGCTTCGATCTGCTCAATGCGCTCCATTGGCCGCGCCTAGTGGGGCTGGTTCCCGAACATGGGTGAATGGTGCGTCTCCAACACCTTGCCGTTGCCCAGGTACATGTGTACTCCGCAGGGCAGGCAGGGGTCGAAGCTGCGCACGGTGCGCATGATATCGATGCCGCGGAAATTCTCCGGCCCGTTTTCCTCGAAGATGGGCGTGTTCTGGACCGCATCTTCATAAGGTCCCGGTGTACCGTAGATGTCCCGCGGATTCGCATTCCAGGGCGTCGGCGGATAAGGATGATAGTTGGCGATCTTGCCGTCGCGGATCACCACGTGATGAGACAGCACGCCCCGTACCGCTTCGTGGAATCCGCACCCGATCGCCTCCTGTGGCACCTTGAAATCGGTCCACGTGCGAGTTCGGCCCGCGTGCAACTCGGCCAGTGCGCGCTCCACAAAGTACAATGCAGCGGCAGCCGAATAGGCCTGGAAGTAAGTGCGAGCCCGATCCCGTTCGATGGCATTACTCCACTTGGGAATCTTCCATTCGAATTCCACTTCCGGCTTCTGTGCGGTCTTCGGCAAATAGATCTTCACGCTGTGGCCCGTGGCCTTGATGTAGCCGATATCCACCTTTCCTGCCAGTGCCGTAGCCCAAAACCGCGCGATCGGTCCACCGCCGGTATCGAGCGCCAGATACTGTTTGGTCTCCGG
Organism: uncultured Solibacteraceae bacterium; assembly: GCA_963792055.1. Classification (GTDB taxonomy): domain Bacteria; phylum Acidobacteriota; class Terriglobia; order Bryobacterales; family Bryobacteraceae; genus Solibacter. The sequence goes on from CAWBUV010000018.1 coordinate 904,838, forward strand.
ATGGTACCAGCGAGGCGACATCACCCAACTGTACTTGTCCTTGAATTCACGCCGCTGCGGCCGTGGAATCGTGCTCTGGTTCCAGGGATGCCGCTGGTCCACCGGGTTGCCGAGTGGATCCGTTTTGACAAACGTCTCGTTCTGCTGCCAGTCGTCATAATACGAGCTGCCCAGCAGAATGCGGATGTTCAGATTGATATCCACCAGGTCTGTAGTTACCAGCTTGCCATCTACCACAACGCCAGGCGTAACATACATGGCGTTGCCCCACTGATTCATGTTCTTATAGGTGTAATCGCAGACCTTAGGATCCTGGAAGGAACCCCAACAGCCTAACAGGATGCGCCGCTGGCCTACCTTTTCGTAACCCGGTAGCGCCTGGTAGAAGAAGTCGAACAGGTCGTCGTGAAGCGGAACCACCTTCTTCATGAACTCGACGTACTTCATCAACCGCACCAGATAATCGGTGAACAGTTGGACGGTGGGCACCGTGCCGACACCACCCGGATAGAGCGTGGAAGGGTGCACGTGCCGGCCTTCCATGAGGCAGAACATCTCGCGCGTCAGGCGGCTCATCTGCAGCGCTTCGCGGTAGAACTCCCCCGTGAATGGATTGAGCGCCGTCATGATGTCCGAAATCTTCCGGTATCCATGAAGCTCCGCATGCGGTGCTTGCGTCTGTTGCGCCTTGCTCCAGACGCCCGGGTTGGTTTCTTTAACCATTTGCTCGCAGAAATCTACACCAACCAGGTTGTCCTGAAAGATGTTGTGATCGAACATATACTCGGCGGCCTCGCCCAGGTTGACGATCCATTCCGCGATGTCGGGCGGCCTGATGCCGAAGGCCATGTTCTGTGCATAAGTGGCGCAGGTGGCGTGGTTATCGCCGCAGATACCACAGATGCGGCTGGTGATGAAGTGAGCATCCCGCGGGTCCTTGTTCTTCATGAAGATGCTGTACCCGCGGAAAATGGATGAGGTGCTGTAGCATTCGGCAACCTCGCGGTTTTCGAAGTCGATCTTAGTGTAAATGCCCAGGCTGCCCACGATCCTCGTGATCGGGTCCCAGGACATCTCCACCAGTCTCCTTTGCCGGTTGTTAGTTTCGCTGGAGGTGTGGGTGATGGTGGCCATTCGAAGCGTTTCCTTTTTTAGGAGTAAGTCCGCGGCTCATAACCGGTGGTGAGCCGGGAACCCGGGTGCCGCCACTTGGGCTCTTTGTTCACCGTGCGGTGTGTAAGATGGCGAAGCGCACGAATAGCTTTGCCATACATCGTGGCCGTATCGGAGGAGATCTTCGCGCCAGGAGGCTCATCCATGAACGGCATGAATTTATCCGGGAACCCGGGCATGGTGCAGCCGATACAGATCCCACCGACATTGGGGCATCCGCCGATGCCTGCCATCCATCCGCGCTTGGTGACATTGCAATCGACCACCGGGCCCCAGCACCCCAATCTGACCAGGCACTCGGGCTTGCCGTACTCCTTGGTGAACTGGCCCTGCTCATAGTAGGAACCGCGGTCGCACCCCTCGTGGACCGTGTGACCGAACAACCACTTAGGCCGCAAGTTATCGTCCAGGGGAATCATAGGAGCCAGACCCGCGACCTGGTAAAGCAGATACAGCAGCGTCTCCATGAAATTGTCGGGCTGCACCGGGCATCCCGGCACATTCACGATGGGTATTCCCGCTTTGGACTTCCACTTCCAACCGAGGTAGTCCGCCAACCCCATGCAGCCCGTTGGGTTGCCCATCATCGCGTGGATGCCGCCATAAGTGGCACACGTGCCGGCAGCCACAATCGCTAATGCTTTTGGTGCAAGCCGATCGATCCATTCGCAGGTAGTGATCGGTTGGCCGGTGTGCGGGTTCGTACCCAGAGCCGCCCAGTAGCCTTCTGCCTTGATCTTTTCGTTGGGAATGGAGCCTTCCACTACCAGGACAAACGGCTCCAACTTACCTTCTTCGGCCTGGTAAAAGAACTTCATGAAATCGTCGCCGGTCTCATAGGCGAGTACCGGGTTATGTAAGTGAACTTTAGGAAGACCGGGGATGGCTCCCAAGAGAACATCCTCGACGCTTGGTTGGGTAGCAGCCGTGATAGAAACAGAATCTCCATCGCAACTGAGGCCAGCGGTGATCCACAGAATGTGGACCTCTTTTACAGCGGGAGGACGCTGGGTGGATCTGCCATACGGCGTTTCTGCCGGCATGGATTCCCTCCTTCTGACTTAGTGTCTGCGCGTCTACAACGTTTGTCAAACCACCTAAGTGTGGTTGATTACTCTAATCAGCAAATCCTGGGTAACTGCTCATTAAATGGCATGTCGATAATTCGCGTTCCGCCGATTTCCGTCTGCATCACTACCATTCCGGGATGGGTCGATACGCCCCGTCCGATTACGACCGCGTCGCGGCCCTCTTCAGTCGCTCGCATGGCGCTCAGAACCGCATCCGCGGAGTCCGGCTGCACGAAGGCAAGCAATTTCCCTTCATTCGCCACAAATAGCGGGTCGATCCCCAGAATCTCGCATGCGCCTTTCACTTCTTCGCGAACCGGCACGTTCCGGGCATCAATCTCGACGCCGATCGCCGAAGAGGCGGAGATTTCGCATAATGACGTGCCCAATCCCCCGCGAGTGGGATCGCGCAACACATGAATGCCCGCAGGAGCGGCATTCAGCATTGCCTTCACCAGATTGTGCAGCGGCCGGGTATCCGACAGGATCTCGCCTTCCAGTTCCATGCCCTCCCGCTTCGACATAACGGCCATTCCGTGGTCGCCTACTGAACCGCTCACAATCACCACGTCGCCCCGCCTTGGCATTCGAAGCGGAGATACTCACGCCCTCGGGAACGATTCCAATGCCCGTTGTCGTAATGAACAGCTTGTCTGCCGATCGGCGGTTCACCACTTTTGTATCGCCGGTGACGATCGCCACACCCGCAAACGCCGCGGCGGCCGCCATCGACGCGACCACCCGCGACAATTCCTCCATCGCCAGTCCCTCTTCCATGATGAAAGCCGCGGACAGCCAGAGCGGTCTGGCGCCGCTCATCGCCAAGTCATTGACGGTTCCGTTCACCGCTAGTTCGCCGATGTTTCCCCCCGGAAAAAACAGCGGCGTCACCACGAATGAATCGGTAGTGAAGGCAACGCGCGCGGAACCCACTTCGAACACCGCCTGGTCGTCCATCTTTCGCAAGAGGGGATTGTCAAAGGCCGGCAGGAACAGATCGTGGATCAATTGCGCGCTGAGCCTTCCGCCGCTGCCGTGGCCCATTACGACCGTCTTGTGGTGCGAGAGAGGCAGCGGGCACGAGATCGCAAAGGTCGCCGACATTAGATAATATCCTCCTCGCCGAGCATCACGTGCACCATATCCCAAAGCACGTGCAGCAGCGTCGTATGCACTTCCTGTATGCGATGAATGCTGAACGAGGGTACCGTCAGGCAGTACTCCGCCACGTCCTTCGAACGTCCCCCGTCCTTGCCGGAGAATGCGATCGTCAACATGCCCAGGTCGCGTGCGGCTTGCAATCCGTAGTTCACGTTCGCGGACATGCCACTGGTTGAAATCCCTAACGCGATATCGCCTGGCCTCGCCGAACAGCTTGAGCTGTTCCGCGAAGATCTGCGAGAAATCGCATATCGTTGCCGATCGCCGTCAGCAGCGCGGTGTCACATGCCAGCGCGTGGGCCGGAAACGCGCGACGCTTCTCGATGATGGGGTGCACGAACTCCACCGCCACATGCAGGGCATCGCAGGAACTGCCGCCGTTGCCCATCACGAAGAGCTGGTGGCCGGACGACAGAGATTGAGCGATCCGGCTGCATACCACTTCCAGAGTCCCTGCATTGGCTTCGAAGAAGGACTCTTTCATGTCGGCGCTCTCGCGGCACTTGCGCAGCACCGAATCCTTGAATGCTGCGGACGAGAGGGCCCCCGCAGCCGCCATGATGAGACCCCGGCTTGTATCGCCGCCAGGTGGCGGCCATAGTTGTAATAGGCGGCGCAGGCCCCTTCCGCGGAGACCATCGTGGCGCCCTGCGGAGTTTGGGGCGTACACTGCGTGCCGAAAGCCGGACAGTCGGTAGGCTTCTTCAGGCCCTTGAGCACCTGGCCGCTGATGCAAATCTCGGGTTCGCGCGTGCGGATGTTCTCCACCTCGAAGATGCGGTCGGCATCGAATTCGCGAAATGCGTAACTGAGTTTGTAGCCGCTCTTAGGAATGATTCCGATGCCGCGCCAGCTTCGGTCGGCAATGTCAAATACTTGCGCAATCATCTTTCTGGCAGCGACGTTGCCTTCGCGGGACACAGCGCGCGCGTATGCATTCTCCACCTCAGCGCGGCCCTGCTCCAGTTGCCGCACGGTGTACAGTACGCCTTCCAGCAAGTCGAGCGGCTCAAATCCGGTGATCACAATCGGCACTTTATAGCGTGCGGCGATCGGCTCGTACTCACGCCAGCCCATCACGGCGCACACATGTCCGGGCCCCAGGAAGCCCTGCACGCGATTCAATGGGGATTGCAGGATTCCAGTCATGGAAGGCGGCACCATCACATGGGACACCAGCAGCGAGAAATTTCGCAGTCCCATCGCCTTCGCCTGAAACACCGACATCGCATTGGCGGGCGCGGTGGTCTCAAACCCGATCGCGAAGAACACCACTTTCCGATCGGGATTCTGCTGCGCGATCTTCAGGCAGTCCATCGGCGAATAGACGATCTTGACGTTGCCCCCCGCGGCCCTCACCTGAAAGAGGTCGCCCTCGGAGCCGGGCACGCGCAGCATGTCGCCGAACGAGCAGAAGATCACGTCAGCGCGCCGTGCGATGGCATGCGCGCGGTCGATCATATCGAGCGGCGTCACACACACCGGACACCCCGGCCCATGCACCAGTTCGATTTCGCGCGGCAGCAGATAGTCGAGCCCATACTTCACGATCGAATGTGTCTGGCCGCCGCAGACTTCCATGATCGTCCACGGCCGGGTGACGGTGCGGCGGATCTCCGCCACAATCTTCTGTGCGACGCGGTGATCGCGGTACTCGTCAAGGTACTTCATCGCGAGTCTCCGCAGCGGTATCGATCTCGGCAGACGTCACCTCGCCGAGTTGGTCCATCGATTCGAGAAACTGATAGGTTCGCGCCGCCTCCTCTTCATCCACCTTGCTGATGGCGAAGCCCACGTGGACCAATACGTAGTCCCCAAGCTGTACATCGGGAAGGTATTCGAGGCACGCCTCGCGCGTGATGCCGCCAAAGTCTACCTTCGACATCCGTACGCCATGGTTCTGATGAAACTCGACGACCTTCCCTGGTATCGCCAGACACATGATGCTCGTGCCTCCCGGAGCGCACTCCAATCATAAGGCCAAAGTAAGCGGACAGAGGCCGCGGCCTGCAGGGCAATGTTACCTTGCGCACGCTGCGAGTGTGTTCTCCAACACGATGAGCAAAGTTAGGCAGCTTCGCGCTAGCGCACTACCTCAGTAAGCTACGAAATAGATTGGCCGCAATGGCCCGATTATTCTTAAAGTCGATGTACTCGTTGTAAACCCAGGGGTCGCCTACCGCGAAGACTTTCCCTTTGCCCGCCTCCGCCAGCGCCATAATCGGAGTTCCATGGTCGGCAAGCAGCACCTTCACCCCGGCTGAAACCTTCAGCGGTGCAACTTCCACCAGGTACACCTCGGGCGCACCGTCGAATATCGGCGCATCGCCTTTCGCGATCAGGATGCCTTTCCCCTGCACCTTGGGGTAGGTTTCCTCCAGAAATTCGATACCGAATCTCCTGGCAAGCTGATTGAAGTGTTCGAACTCCGCATTGCCTTTGTCATTGCCAAGCAGCACCAGGCGGCCGCCGGACCTCACCCATTCCTCAATCGTCGCGATCTCATCCGGCATGATGTATTGCGGATTCGTCGTTTCCGCCGGCGTGTCCGGGTCGACAATGATAAGGAGCCGCACTCCCGCCAGGGCGGGCGGTGTAAGGCGCTGCCGGATGGTAACCAGCCGGGCGCCCGATGCGGTCAGTAATTTCCCCAACTCCGCAAATCCGCCAGGACGCACACCATCCCACTGATAGTGGTCGGGCATCTTCGATTCGTTATTGTGAAACGCGTCCAGCGCGACCACGGTTCGCGCCGCGTCCTGCGCCTCCAAAGACATACCGCACAGCAATAGCGGAAACCAAAACTTATGCACGTCAGTTTCTCCAGATGGGAGTGGTAAATGCGCCGTTGCCGGCGATGTCCCACAAGGCCAGGCGAGCCCACTTCCATTCGGGCGCCTTTACTTGCCAGGTAAACTCGTGTTGGTCGAATTCCCTGGTGTCCGTCAGCGGAATCATCCGCCGGTGCGTCTCCCGCCCGTCGCCCCAGACAATCTCCGCCATTCGAAGCGGGAACGTCCAACTCGCCGACACCTTCGCCGTGATCTCTTCGAGATTCGCCCGCATGCTCGTGGTCGGCAGCAGGACCTCGCCCGTCGTGGTGAAGTATTCGCCCTTCGCCACCGCTGCCAGTGCATCCGCCCAATGATCGAAAGAAGGCAGCGCCGGCAACTGCAGATAATTCACATTCATATGTCCGTAGAGTTCGTGCGTCGAATCCAATTGGAATACGTCCACTTCGCCGATCAGGCGCTTATGGAAGCCCCAGTTATTCAAATCGTCCACCGTCTTGAAACCCCGATCGCCCAGCCGCGGAGAGGAAAGATCGGTATTCATCGCCTTCCACCCCGCGCCCAGATGGAAGGAGCTCTTTAACTGCTCGCTATCTTTAATCTGGTCCGGAAACCCCGTGGAGCCCTTGGTTCGCGGATGAGTCTGGTACATATATCCGTTCTCCGCGCGAATCAGCGCGATCGCATCCTGCGCGCTGCCCACATGATAGACCGTTCCATACTTGGGATCGGTAGACCGGAATGGGTCTCCGGCGCTGCGCTTCATGAACCAGTACACCGGCTTAGGAAATACCAACCCCCAATGGCCGCCCAGGTAGGTGCTCATTTCTTCGCTCGGAATCAGCAGAAAGTTCGCGTCAGATTGCGCGCGGCACGCGTCGAAGTACGCCTTCAGCTCCCGCAAGCGGATTTCGCCGGTGTCGGAGCCGTGGCCATCACCGTGAAAATCCATGATCATCGCCATGTTTACGCCCATCTCTTTCAGTACCGGCTTGAACGGCGGCGTCCAATCATAGCCATGGTCCATCGCCTGAACCGTATATGCGTAATGCCAGTGCGGCGCGAAGGTCTTGTATCCATCCAGGGGCACAAAGCGGTCGCGATGCGTGTAAGGCAGCACGGCGTCGAGCAGTTCGGTGGACGGGCGGTCGTCCACCAACAGGAACAGATCCAACTCCTGCCGCGTTCCCGGTGGAGCGTTCATCCAGGGATAATACGGCGAGTTATCGTCAGGCAGTTGCCGGATCCCCAGCAGCACGTTCCCGCGCCACGACGAGTGCCATAAGTAACCCATGTTACTCGTGTAGTCACGCGCCATGAAATATCGATGAGGCGGCGGAAAGACAGCCACACTCCCCGCCCCGGTAGCAGTGGAAATCGCGCGATACCGCACCGCCACCGGATTCCATTCCGAAGCATGGGGAGACTGCACGGTTTGTAACTTGCCCGCCGTGTCGTAGTAATTGACCTTCGTCTCCATGGTGCCGCCGGAGCGGCGGTCCTCATCCACAGTCATGCGTATGCCGGCGTCGTAATAAAACGCCGTGTCCGGCTCATTCGTGCTCACGATGGCACGCTGCTGGATCAACGTACTGCCCGGAAAAAAGAAATAGTGGATGTCGCCTTGAAAGATTCCGAGGGCGAGTCCATCAAATGACAGGTCAAGACGGTCGCCTTCGAATCTTGCATGCCCCGCCGTCAGTTTGAAATTGCCCAGGAAACTGCGCGTGCCGTCCGGATGACTGGGAGGAAAATCGAAGAACTGATCGAATCCGCCTCTTCTCTTACCGGTTGAAGCCCGGTATACCGGTTGAGCCCGATCAATGACAACCTTGCCGTTCACCGCGATCGATGTGATCAGCGGCCGCGCCGGGTCCAGCGAGAACACCGCCGTACAAGGCCTGCCTGCCTTGTCTTTCCAGTTCACAACGGCGGCATCGGCCGTGGAACCTACTGTGATCGAACCGGGACCGGGTCCCGCGATATCGAATGGCGCCACCGCCCCCAAAGCGGTGAATGCAGATACAAGGAAGGCGAAGATCGGTTTCATATGGGCTCGAACTGCCTGAGATCATATCAGGCGCGCGGCCCAGTCGGGCAGCACAAGAAACCGCTACTTGGCCACCACCTGCAGAACGCTACGCCAGATGAACTCCACCTCTTTATAAAGGGAGCTCTCCAGCAGCCGTTCGTCATCCCCATGGGGCGCCGCCGCCGATCGCGTCCTTCTCGTCGACAATCGGACCGAAGCCGTACGCCTGCACTCCCCTCGCGCGCAGTTGCGCATTGTCGGTAGCGCCGGTGAGCATCGAGGGCAGTGTGATGGCGCCCGGAAACATGGAGCGCTGCGTCGCTTCGAAGGCCCGGAACATCTCCGTGTCCATGCGCGACGGCGCGCCGGGTTCACGGCCGCCGGCGCGGTTCGAGACTACCTCTACCGCCGGATCGTCGATCACTTTTTTCAGCCACTCGTAGAACTGGGGCATCTTCTCATCGGGCAGAGCACGAATATCCAGCGTCGCTTCCGCCTCCGAGGGGATCACGTTGGACCGGAAGCCCGCCTTCAGAATCGTCGGCACCACAGAGGTCCGGAGTATCGAGTAATGGGTCAGTTCATGCTCGGCGAAGTAGGCTTCGATAGCCGGCGCGCGCTTCGGGTCGGTCAGGTGATTATACCGGTCCGCCTCCTCCGGCGTGCTGATGGTGGCCAGCCGCTCGAAATAGGTCCGCGTCGTGTCGTTAAGACGCATCGGCGGCTGGTTGGCGGCCACCTTCGCCACCGCCGCGGCCAGGTGCGCCACTGGATTATCGAGCCGCGGCCTGGACCCGTGACCGGCCTGCCCGTGCGCCACCAGCCGCACACCGCGCGGCACCTTCTCCGTCGCGGCGATCTCCACCGTACGCACCTTGCCGTTGCGCGACGTCATGGTGCCGCCCTCGGTAATGGCGAACTCGCTGGCGATCTCGTCCCAATGCTGGCTCACCATGAAGCCGATGCCGACGTTGGCCCCGCCCTCCTCGCCGGCTTCACCCAGGAGGATCACATCGCGCTCCAACGGCACCTTGAGCCGCTTCAGTAACAGCGCCACCATCAACACCGTGGTGACCTTGTCCTTATCGTCGATCGAGCCGCGGCCGTAAATGTAGCCGTCCTTGCGCAGAGCGGCGAACGGGTCAACCGTCCACTTTTCCTTTTGCACTCCGACCACATCCAGGTGGCCCATCAGCAGGATCGGCTTCTTCGATCCATTGCCTTTCAATCGGGCCAGCACATTGCCCCGTCCCGGTTCCAGCTCGTAAATCTGAGCGGGGATTCCTTCCCGTTCCAGGACCTTCTTGACATACTCCGCCGCCTTGGTCTCATTGCCCGGCGGCGAGCTCGTATCGATTCGAATCAGGTTGGAGTAATGCTCCAAAATCTCGGGTTGGATGGATTTCCAGTCGACCGCATAAGGATCGGCTGCGAAAAGAAAAGGGCACGCAAACGTGGCGGCCAACAGCGGGAGAAGGCGAAGTTGGCTTAGCATTGGTCAAGCCTAACATAAAGGACGCGAGGCCAGATCTGCTCGACAGTACCCGTATGTGGCGAGCATTCGAGCATTTAGAAGGTCCGTCGGCTCAACATTCCACTAGGGACCAACCCTCCGGCTGCGCGGTGACGGAAACTGGTGAGCCGGGCGGGACTCGAACCCGCGACCCTGTGATTAAAAGTCACATGCTCTACCAACTGAGCTACCGGCCCTCAATGAGGCGTGAATCGCGTGACGGGTCTCTCCTAGTTTATCAGACCTGCCGTCGCCTCATTCCCACTGCATCCCGCTATACTTGATCCAGACGTCACCATGAACCGGCTCGCGCGGCGCTTTGTCCTCATTTTCGTGGCCATCGCCGCCACTCTCTCCATCGGCACGGTGGGCTTCACCATCATCGACGGCTATCCGCCGTTCGACGCCTTCTACATGTCGCTGACCACCATGACCACGGTGGGATACGGCGAGATCCATCCGCTCTCGCACGCCGGACGCGTCTTCAATTCCTTCCTCATCGTCTTCGGAGTCACCACCATCTTCATCGCCATCGGCGCCATGACCCAGACCATCATCGAACTCGAGTTCGGCGACGCGATTGGCAAGCGGCGGAAAAAACGCATGATCGACAATCTCAAGGATCACTACATCATTTGCGGCTTCGGACGCGTCGGCCGCGGCGCCGCCAGCGAATTGCAGCACGCCGGCGTCCCCTTCGTCGTCGTCGATATCAACCCCGACCGCGTGGAACGCGCCATGCTCGCCGGCATGCTCGCCGTGGCCGCCGATTCCACCCACGACGAGACCCTCCGCCTCGTCGGCATCGAGCGCGCCCGCGGCCTGGTCGCGGCCCTCGCCACCGACGCCGACAACCTCTTCGTCCTGCTCTCCGCCAAGGGCCTCAATCCGCACATCTACGTCGCCACCCGCGCCGCCGAGGAAGGCGCCGAAGCCAAGATGCGCCGCGCCGGCGCCGACGCCGTCTTCGCGCCCTACTCCATCACCGGCCATCGCCTCGCGCAATCCCTCCTGCGCCCCCACGTCGTCCAATTCCTCGACTTCACCACCAAGGATGTCGGCGAGGATATCGCCATCGAACAGGTGCGCGTCGCCGGCACCAGCGAGATGGTGTCCAAAACCATCCGGGAGATGCAGCTGCGCAAGGAGGTCGGCGTCATCGTCATGGCGATTCGCAAGGAAAGCGGCGAAATGATGTTCAACCCGCCCGCCGACACCGCCGTGCAGGGCGGCGACTACCTGATCGTGATGGGCCGGCCCGGCAACCTTCGCACTCTCGAGACCCTGCTCGCCGGCCCCCGCGCCACACACCGCTAGTCCGCCATCGGTCCCATCAGCCCACGCTATACTAGCGACAGCGCCGTCGCTGAGCGGTGTCACGATGAAGCGAATCCGGGCATTTCTCGAATCGATCGCGTTTGCAGGCTTGAAGCCCGGCGGACAGGCGGCGCCCAAACGTGAATTTGGTTGGCTCGGCCCGCTCCGTGGCCCCGTCGAGCGCCTCCTCTCCGGCACCGCACCCGACGACCCGCTCTATCTGAGCAACCGCACGTCCGCCCAAAAGCTGAAGTCATGGAGCCTGATCGGCATACCCTGCCTGGTGTTGGCCGTCGGAATCGCCGTCACGCTTTCTAACTTCCTGGATCCGCCCGAGGTCAAACCCGTCAAGGAGCCGACCGCCGGCCGAGATCACCGCAAAATTGCTGCCGAACGTGGAGAAGGACGTCAAGTTCACGCCTCCCTCCGAAGTCCAGGTGATCGAAGTCAAAGTGGACGGCGCGCGCGTGGTCGGCGTCGTGAAGAATACAACCGCACGAGAGATAGCGATGACCAATGTCGTATTCGATCTGACCAACTCCACCGGTTCGCAGATCGGTGCGGTCAGCGCGACGGTGGAGAACCTCCCTCCCTCGGGACACAAGGAATTTCAGATTCCCATCAAGCAGCGCGACGCCGCCTTCGCCCTGGTCCGCGAAGTCAAATCGCGCTGAAATCGGTCCGGCTACTTCCGCGACGACCCCGGCGCAAAGAAGTCAATCGGGTCCAACTCCACAATCCGCCACTTGCCGCCCCGCTTTTCCACTTTGCACTTGACCACCTGCTCGCGTCGCGCGAAACTTGCGGACTGCTCCCCACGCTTCATGCGCAATGTCCAACGGAATTGTTCCAGGCGGCGCTGGCCGTCTCCTTCATCCTCCAGAGGATCGATCAGGGATTCCAAGTCGCCCAGCGCAATCAGTGCCCTGACGTTCTCCCGCAGTTGCGCGTAGCCCGCCATCGCCGGGTCGAACGCCTTCAGAAAGAGCGATACGTTGCCCGCGCTCAAGGCACCCGCCGCATCGGCAACCAGGTCCAGCACCTCCTGCGCCGGATCGTTCGCGCGGCAACAGGCGGCCAGCGGAAGTAGCAGCAGCACGCGGCGCGTCATCTCAGGTCCGGTAGCTGGCGTTGATCCGGATGTATCCTTCCGTCAGGTCGCACGTCCAGAAGCGCGCCTCGCCCTTTCCCTTCCCCCGAATCGTGACCCGGATTTCGCAGTCCGCGGCGTCCAGCTTGGCCTTCAGTTCCTGCTCGGAGAACGGCGCCTCCAGCCCGCCCCTGCACACCGCCACACCCTGCAAATCGATGTCCGTTTTCGCAGGATCAAACGCGACACCCGCATTGCCCGCTGCGGAAAGAATGCGTCCCCAATTCGGGTCGGAACCCGCGATCGCCGTCTTCACCAGGGGCGAATTGGCGATGCCGCGTGCAATCCGCGCCGCGCCGTCACTGTCCGCGGTACCAGTCACCAGGATCGTGACGAACTTCCGTGCGCCCTCTCCATCGCGCGCAATCTGTTGCGCCAGCGACTGCATCACGTCGGTGATCGCCGCCTCCAGCATGCCAAACTCCTTGGGATCCGGCCGCACTCCCGATGCTCCGTTGGCCAGCAGCAGCAGCGTGTCGTTGGTGGAGGTGTCGCCGTCCACGGAGATGCGGTTGTAGCTGCGCTCCACGCCGCGCTTTAGGATGGCGCGGAATTGCGGCAAAGGGACCACCGCATCGGTCATCACGAAACCCAGCGTGGTCGCCATCATCGGCTGGATCATGCCGCTGCCCTTCGTCATGCCCGCTACACGTACGCTTCCGCGCCGCAGCCGAGCTTCCGCGAAGGCCGTCTTCGGCACCAGGTCCGTCGTCATGATGGCCCGCGCGACGGCGTCGAAGCCGTCCGGGCTGAGTGCGCCCGCCAGCCGCGGCAGCGCATCCGTGATCTTACGCGCGTCCAGATCCACGCCGATTACGCCTGTCGATGCAGGCACCACCTGCGTCACCGGAAGTCGTCAATAGCTTGGCCGCCGCCTTGCACGTGGCAAGGGCGACCGCGTCCCCCGTTCGTGTCGCGCAATTGGCGTTGCCGGCATTGATCACCACCGCGCCGCAAAGTCCCTTGGATGCCTTAAGGTGACTCCGCCCCAGGCGCACCGGAGCGGCCTGTACGCGGTTCTGCGTGAAAACAGCGGCCGCGTGGCCGGCATGCCGCTGACAATCAGCGACAAGTCGTCTTTTTCCGCCTGCCGTATTCCGGCATAAGTGGTGGCGTATAGCATATCCCAGCGGAAGCTTCAAATGCGTGGCTCTCCTAAAATGTCATTCTCCGTCAAGCGCTGCCCGTTGGCAAAATCCGCGGCGGCAATTCGCTTGCGCCCTTCCAGTTGCACTTCCAGCAAGCTCGAGGGCGCCCGTCGCCGCAGGCTGCAACCAGCGGCTTCACACTGACCAAACTGCCGGGAGCCCTGTTCCCCGCCACAGCGTCCGTACACCCTGGTCCTCCACAGATGCAGCGGCTGGCCCGCGAAAGCTGGTCTGCGCGCCCGGCCAGGGCTGCAGGCCGCGTACCCGATTGTGTATGGCCAGCGCCGAATCCGTCCAATCGATCGCGCCGTCTTCCTTTTTCAGCAGCGGCGCCAGCGTCGCCTGCGCGTCATCCTGCTTTTCCGGAACGATGCCGTCCGGCCCGCAGTCCCTCCAGCGTCTCCACCAGCAGTTCCGCGCCCATCACCGCCAGCCGCCGCCCCAGTTCGACCGCATTCTCCTCGGCGCCGATCTCGGTTTCCGCCTTGAGCAGCATGTCGCCCGTGTCCAGCCCCGCATTGATCCGCATCGTGGTCACGCCCGTGCGCGTCTCCCCGCGCACAATGGCCCATTGAATCGGTCCCGCCCCGCGATACTTCGGCAACAGCGACGCGTGTACATTAATGATGCCCAGCGGCGCCAGATCGATCACCACTTGCGGAATGATCTGCCCGTAGCCCACCACCACCATCGCCTCGCAGCCCGATGCCGCGCAGATACTCCACCGCTTCGGGCCGGCGCACGCGCTCCGGCTGATAAACCGTCAGGCCCAGGCGCACTGCCGCTTCCTTTACCGGGGATGCGGCCGCGTTCTGCCCGCGGCCGCGCGGCCGGTCGGGTTGCGTGAGCACCGCCGCCACATCGTGACCGGCGTGGACAATGGCTTCCAGCGTGGGAACGGCGAATCCGGGCGTGCCCAGGAACACCAGGCGCATACGCGCCTAGCTCCAGTCCCCGGCACGCTGCAGCTTCTTGATCTTGCGCTTCATCAGGTCACGCTTGAGCGCGCTGATATGGGTGATGTACAGCTTCCCGTGAAGGTGATCGGTCTCGTGCAGGAAAGCGCGCGCCAGCAGGTCTTCGCCGGTCTTCTCGAACACCTCGCCCTTCGCGTTCTGCGCCCGAATCGTGACCGAGCGTCCGCGCTTCACCTGCTCGCGGAACCCCGGAATACTCAGGCAGCCCTCTTCGCCTTCCTGCTTGCCATCCACTTTGACGATCGTGGGGTTGATGAGCACCAGCTTGTCTTCGGGCCGCTCGCCGTTAGAGACGTCGATCACCGCGATCTTGCGTCCTACGCCGATCTGCGGCGCCGCCAGGCCCACTCCTTTGGCGGCGTACATCGATTCGAACATATCGTCCAGAAACTTGATGCAGTTCCGGCGTGTCGAATTCGGTTACGTCCGCGGCCTCGCGCTCCAGAACGGGGTCGCCAAATTTCACAATCGGATAAACCATAATGCTCAGTAGTTCTTCACCTGCTCCTGATATCCGTCGAAGTTGCGGCGCGTCTCGGTCAGCGAATCGCCGCCGAATTTCTCCAGAAACGCCTGCGCCAGCACAATCGCCACCATGGCTTCGCCAATTACCCCCGCCGCCGGCACCACGCAGACGTCGCTCCGCTCGTATGCCGCCGGCGACGCTTCCCGCGTCACCAGGTCCACGGATTCCAAGGGCCTCCGCAGCGTGGAAATGGGCTTCAGCATGCCCGCGGACCAACACATCCTGCCCGTTGGTCATCCCGCCTTCCAGTCCGCCCGCCCGATTCGCGCCGCGCGTGAAGCGCCGTCCCTCGCGGTCGTAGTGGATCGTGTCCTGCACCTTCGATCCCATGCTGGCCGCGCCCTCCGCGGCGAACCCTACCTCGACGCCCTTCACCGCCTGCATGGAGACGATGGCCTGCGCCAACCGCCCATCCAGCCGCCCATCCCAGGTCACGTGCGAACCCAGCCCAACCGGAACGCCGCGCGCCACCACTTCAAACACGCCGCCCACCGTATCGCCGGTGCGATATGCCAGGTCCACCACTTCTTTCATGCGCAGCTCCGTGGCCGCATCCACGCAGCCCAGCAGGACCTCGTCACGGCGGCTCAGTTCCACCAGTTCGTCCCACTCCAGCCGCGCGCTCCAGCCGCACCGGTCCCACCGCAATCGCGTGGCTCAACACCTGTATGCCGAATTCGCCCAGCAGCGCCTTGGCGATCGCGCCGATGGCCACCCGCGCCGTGGTCTCGCGCGCGCTGGCGCGCTCCAGAATGTAGCGTGCGTCGTGAAAATTGTACTTGATGGCGCCGGCCAGGTCGGCATGCCCCGGCCGCGGCCGGGTGACCGGCTTGCGCTTGTCCTCGCCGCCGTCGATGTCCTCCACCGGCAGGGCTTCGGTCCAATTCTGCCAGTCCTTATTGCGGATCAGAATCGCCACCGGCGAGCCGATGGTCCGCGAATGGCGCACCCCGGCCACGATCTCCGCCCGGTCGGTCTCGATCTTCATCCGTCCGCCGCGCCCGTAGCCCTGCTGGCGGCGCCAAAGTTCGCGGTTGACGGTTTCCAGTGATATAGGTATTCCGGCGGGGAGCCCGTTGATCGTGGCCACCAGGCATTCGCCATGGGACTCTCCAGCCGTCTCAAATCGCAGCATCAAGGTAAGATTTTTATGGTACCAGACTCGAACATTTGCCCGCCTTTTTGCGTAACCTATAACTGAGCCGGATACTTATTAGACCGAGCCGCGACCGTGAGGGAGCGGTCGTATTTAAGGAGGTCTGACGTGAAGTTCCTGCTGTGGTGCATTTTGCTGGTGCTGTGCTGGCCCATTGCCCTGGTGGCGCTGGTGCTCTATCCGCTGGTCTGGCTGCTCCTGCTGCCATTCCGCCTGGTGGGAATCGCCGTCGAAGGCGCGCTGGAACTGGTCTGGGCGATCATCACCCTGCCTGCCCGCCTGCTGCGCGCACTTTAGCCCTTGCCCCGAAACAGCGAAGACCAGTTCGATCAGATCAGCATGATCACCACCATCACCTCCAGCACGAATGCCCGGCTCTGGTGGAACTGGTCCCTCATGAACTCGTACAGTTCGGCTGCCGTGTGCAGCTTGCCATCCACCAGCCTGCGGTAGTCTTCCACGCCCACCTTGGCGGCGGCAAGCCGATACAAACGGGCCGAAAACATATCGCTCAGGAACTTGATCGAGGTATCCGCCCGTTCCGTGAGTTCGCGAATATCCAGCCGGATCTTGTTTAAGTGCTGCGCCTGGGAGGCCAGGCGCCAGCGCATCAGGAAGCCTCCTTTCTTCTCCAGGGAGCGGTAGACCCCTTGCAGCAGCCGGCTCAGCACCGCATCGTAGTAGCGAAACTCCAGCAGTTGCGTATTGGCATATTCCAGCAATTGAATGGTGGGAACGGCGTCCTCCGCGGTATCGTGAATGAAGGCTGCCGTCCAGCCGACCACCAGCAGATCGTCCGGGTAGTAGGAGAGCCGCGAACCCAGAATTTCCTCCGTCTCGCCCGCCGAAAGTTCCGCCTGTTCGCCGCGGACAATGCTGGCGATATCATCCCCGTGCTCGGCGATCAATTCGGCTGCCGTCAGCGCGGGTGTCGGTTTCCTTCAGGTGAATGATGTAGTAGTCTTCACTCAGCCAGTCTTCATGCGGCTTGATCAGCGCCTGCTGGCGCCGCGCTCAGGCATCGCGGCGGACCGTCTGGACCGCTTGTGCCTCCAACTCGGGGCTGGTCATCCAACGGCTCGAAATATCGGTGAGTTGCGGCCAATCGGCCTGAAAGGGCAGTTCGAGCTTGATGCTCACTACCCCATACTCGTAGTAAGTTCAGCTCTCCTTGCAGCCGGAATTGCCGCTTTCGAGCTACGATCGGCTCAAGCGGCTGAACCACCGGGGGACGTTCGAAGCGAACGTATTCCGGGCGACGGATGCCGGAGGCGGGTTCGCGGCGCGGCTGTACTCCCAGAATCGCCCGCAACGCATCCAGGTCGATCTCCTCGCACACGTCGTACAAGCCAGAGAATCCAAAGCGACCCGGTAAGAGGAGCGCCCGCCATCGTGAGCCGATTAATACCGAAGCTGGCTTGGGGGAGTCGCTTGCAAAAAAAAATCGGCCGTGCCACGGTCTGGGGAGCCGGGCACGGCCGCGGTATTGCGAAGCTAGACCAGGCGCAGTTCCACGGGGGCGGCGACCGGGGTCTGGAAGGTGCGCGAACCCTGTGGTGCGGAATTCGTAGCGCTCAATCGCGACGGCGGCGCCCTTTTCGTTGCTGCGCACCACGCATCCGTAAATCATCAGCTTCATCGGGCAGGAGTCGTTCAGCAGAACCGGCCAGCTCATGGAGAGCTCCACCGGCATGCCGCTGGTCAGCATGTTCTCCGTGCTGAACCAGACGCCGCCGCTGGAGATATTCATGGTTCTGCCGGTGCCGGTTTCGGCAATGCGCTGGCCGTAGAGCATCTTGTAGCGGACTTCCTGGTCGATCTGGAAGCGACGTTTGATCCGTCGTTCCCGGTCGCTTTTGCCGTTGAACGTTCTGTCCTCGAAACTGTCAGTCACCAAACACCGCCTTCCAATCGCCAAATTACCTTGCGCCCTGGGTTGCCTCAAGCTGTCTTTGGTTATTTGGCGGCCACTATCACCTCTCTGGCAGGGCTACGAAATATCGCCAGCAACTGTCTTATTCTACAACGTGTTGCAAGTTAACACCAAGCTCGATATTAACCAGTACTCTCCATGTTGTTCCCTGCAAAGTTCTAGTACAAAAGGACCAGAAAATGAACGGCCCGTAACCGTATTTCTACCGGCAAGAAAAAGTTAAAATAATAGTAGACAAAAAGATCTTAAATTGCTAATCTTAGGATCAACAGACAGCATCCCAGGCGGTGAGTCCCCTCCCACCGCCTCCCTCTGAGTGCAGGCCCCGAGTTACTCAACTCGGGGCCTTTTCTCTTTGACACTCTCACGCGACCCCACACTGGCGCCGCCTCAAAACGAACCCAAAATAATAGTGGACAAGAAGGTCTTAAATTGCTAATCTGAGATCAACAGACAGCATCCCAGGCGGTGAGTCCCCTCCCACCGCCTCCCTCTGAGTGCAGGCCCCGAGTACCCAGCTCGGGGCCTTTATCTTTTTAGACGAGTTTCCTCACTCAAGACTGCTCAGCGGCCCTCGCTCGGCGCCAAACCCTTCAGCAGTTCGTGAATCTTCTCAGCACTCGCCGCCGCATCGCCCGCCAGCAAGGTCTTCAGCTCATCCATCGCCCCGCTCCGGTCGGACTTTGCCTCCAGCGCCAGCACAAGATGCTGCCGGTACCCTTCATTCCCGGGCTCCCTGCCCACCGCTTTGGCGAACAGCCCGATTGCCGCATCGGTCTGCTTCCGCTTCAGTTGGACCCAGCCAGCGGTATCGATCATGTCCGCATCATCCGGCGCCAACTCGGCGGCCCGGGTTGCCAGCGCCAGAGCCTGGTCCAGGTCCTCGCCCCGCTCCACCATCAGGAACGCGAGATTGTTCATAGCAACCGCGTCGTCCGGATCCAGTCGCAGGGTCGCGCGGTACGCCCGTTCCGCTTCCTCTTTTTTCCCGCTGCCGTCCAGAACCAGCGCCAGCGTGCCCATCACAACCGGTTGATCGGGTAATAAATGGCTCGCCCACGTCAGCGATGCGATGGCAGACTCCGTGTCCCCCTTCCTCCGATACGCTTCGCCCATCCGCAGGTACAGGTCGCCCGCCTCGCGCGAGTCCGGCGAGACTGTTTCCAGCACCTTCGCGAAGCTCGCGATCGCCATCTCGAACTCGCCGGCCTGGACTGCGGCTGTTGCCCAAAGCCAGCACCAGGTCGAGCCGTTCCGGACTGGCCGCAATCTGCGCTCGCAGACGCTCCACAGCCTGTCCCGCATCCTCTTGTGCGCGAATGGTTTGCGTGGCTGGCCCAGCCATCGCCAAAACCAGAACCACGCGCGACAACGTCGTACAGAGACGCTCCCTCATCCCGCTCCCCCTCATTCCCAAAAGGCCCCAGACACCCTCTGAAAATATAATTCGAAAAAACTTTCACCAAATACTGGACAAACAGGTCTTTAATTGCTAATCTGAGATCAACACAGACAGCATCCTGGCGGTGAGTCCCCTCCCACCGCCACCCTCTGAGTGCAGGCCCCGAGTACCCAGCTCGGGGCCTTTACTTTTTTCAGACACCATCTTCAAATCCCCAGCGCTCCGCACTACTTCCCGAACGTGATATTGCTCTCCGTCGTGAACTTCCGGTAGTTCTTGAACTCCAGCGCGTTCCGCGTGCACGCCCCGCTGCCGCTCATGCATCCGATATTCTCGCTCGACGACGGCAGCAGGTAGCTCTTCTGCTCGATCTTCACCCAGGCGTACTGCAGCTTACATTCCGCCCGGCTGAGCGTGAAGTCGCGCGGGAACGACGTGGCCCGCTGCTCGATCCGCAACACCCGCCGCGATTCCCTGTCGATCCACACCGCGCCGTCATACGCCGGCTTGTACTGTCGGCCGTCCGGAGACACCATCGTCCAGTGCGAATTCGGCTTGGGCCACGCTGTAGTCGTACACCACCGCGGTGCGTCCCATCATTTTTTCTTCGCCCCGGCGCTTGAACGCTGCGTTCGTTCCCAGCGACATCACGTCTTCCAGCGTCGTGCCGAATTCTCCCGTAGACCACGTTCCGCTGCGCTCCGGATTGTTGACGGGACTGCCGTTGATCCGGAAGTTGCGATAATCCTCTTTGCCGTCAACATACGCCAGATCGGCGGTAACTTCGTCGATCTCCTGCCAGTGCGTCGGGAACCCGGTCGCGAAATAGCGGGCCGTCACCTGCTCCACCAGATAATTGGGCAGGCTGGCGCTGAAGGTTCCCGCGGCAGTGCGTGCGTCCTGAATGATCTGCGCGTCGGTGTACCGCTTTGGATCGTTCGATCCGGCCACCGGCGCGTCGTCCGGTGCGGCCACATCTGACGTACTCTCGGAGCCCTCGGACGGCGCTGCAGTTTGGGGGCGTCGCCATCCTCGGCGCTTCCCGCGGGCAGGAGCGCTGTCGACCGTCGCCGCTGCCTCGCGCGTCGTCACCGTGCGCGGCTTGCTCAGGTCGCTCGCCACCGGAGCGCGCACCGCCGCATCTTCCACCGGCTGTTCCGCGGAGGCCCGCTCCGCCGGCGACCCGCTGTGCAGCAGCACGACCCGCACGGCCGTCTCCGGATCGTCGGGACTCACCTGCACGGAAATCTGATCGCCCGGGTGCAGCAGCGAATCGCGTATCGCCTCGCCCGCCTTGTTCTCGAACTTGGTCTTGGCCAGCAGCCGGAATCGCAGCACCGCGCGCTTGCCGGTCTGCAGCAGCAGATCCTTCTCACCCAGCTTGCGCAGCGTGCCGTCGGCCGACGCCACCGTCGTCTTTACTTCCTCACCCTTTTCCGCTTTGGACTTCCTTCCCGGTAAGTGGATGTTGGGCATCGGAATGCCGCCGGGTAAACGGTTGTCGGGATAGGTGCTCGGATACGTCCCCGGAGGATATTGGCCCGGAGGGTATTGGCCGCCGTTGGGATATTGGCCGCCATTGGGGTACTGACCTCCCGGCGGATACTGTCCGCCAGGATACGTAGTGCCAGTCGGGTATTGCGCGGAGGCCAGCGCGCCGCACAATAACATCGCGGGCACAACCGCAAGTACCGGGCGGAATGGGCGCCGCTTCATGAAAAACCCTCCACGATGCATTCTATACGCAATTTGTCCCGGTGGCACGCCCACCCGCCGGCTCCGAGTGCCGTCCCGCACCGGCTCTGGTAGAGTGGTGGGCGGCCGTTTCATGCTCGCCGAGCTATTCCTGCAAACCACCCTCGCCTTCCTTGCCCGGGAAGTCCCCCGCTGGCCCCAGGAAAATCACTGCTACTCCTGTCACAACAACGGTGACGCGGCACGCGCCCTGTACGTTGCGAAGCAGCAGGGATACGCGATCCCCGCCGCCGCGCTCGAGGACACCACCGCGTGGCTGCGCGATCCCGCGAGATGGGATGAAGTCCACGGCGCACCCGCGGCCAGCGACAAGAACCTCGGCCGCATACAGTTCTCAGCGGCGCTGGCGGAAGCATTTCGGACCGGCGCCGTACGCGATCGCACGCCGCTGCGCACTGCGGCGGAATCGCTGGTGAAGCTCCAGGACACGGACGGCAGTTGGCCGGTGGACACGGGCGGACTGCCGGGAGCGCCCGCGACTTACGGAACGCCCCTCGCCACCTACCTTTCGCGCCACACGCTCGAAACCGCGGCCCCTTCGCGCTTCGCGCCGTCCATTGACCGCGCCTCGCGATGGCTGGCGGCGGCCAAGCCCGCCAACACGGCGGACGCCGCTGCCCTGCTCTTGGCTTCGCCGCAGCGCACCGATTGCCGGAAATTCCTACTGGACTCCCAAACCAGCGACGGCGGCTGGGGCGCTCAACCCAGGATGCCTGCCGAGGCATTCGACACCGCCCTCGTGCTGCTTGCCCTGCGCGGACAAGGCGCGGAGGCAACTCGCGGACGCGCATGGCTCGCGAAGATGCAGGACCGCGAGGGCTCATGGCCGGAGACCACCCGGCCCTCAGGCGGCCAGAGCTATGCCGAACGCATCTCCACAGCGGCCTGGGTGGCGTACGCCCTGCTCGAAACGCAGTAGCAGGATCGTTATTGGATGCGCAGATCCCGCGTCACCGTGCCGGTATCCACGGTGCGCGTGATCGGGTCGAACGTATCGACGTCGAAAGCGCGGTTGATGTGATTGCCGGCCAAGTCTTCGAGCGTCGTGCGGATCACGATGGTGTAGTTTCCCGCGCGCCAGGGACTGTCGGGGATGAATCGCCACTCCGTTTCATCGCGCGCCACGGACACCTTTCCCGTCACACCCGTCACTTCGATCTCGTGTTGCAGCAGCGCATAATCCAGCGGCTTGGGAAAGTAGATCACCAACTGCTCAGAGGTACCGGAACGCGGCGTCGTGATGCGCCACTTCTTGGGATCCGGCGGAATACGGTCGGCGGCGGCGGCGCGAAAGTGCTTCCGATATTCCTCCGCCAGCGGCAGTCCCTTCCCATCGAGCGAGTCACGATCGATCACGAGCGTATAGTTGTGCCCCTCTTCCAGCGCGGGTCCGGCTTCGGCCAGGGAGGCGAGGCCGCGTTTGATCCGGCCCGGGTCGAAGAGCACCGTAAAACGCCGTTGCTCGCGATCCCACAGCTCCTGATCCAGTTCGAGGAACGGGTACTCCACCGGCACGCCGTCACGCAGCAGATGCAAATGCTTCCAGGAATCGCCCCTGCGCATGGGCGCGGAAAAGTAAATGTAGAGCTTCAATGCGTTGGCGGGCAGAGTGTCAGCGGATGGATACACGTGGTCCACGCGCGCCGTTGGAGCGATCTTGGCAGCGGCGGGAATGTCGAACGCCGCTTCGACGCTGGCGCCATCGGGAGGCCGGAAGACCGCGCGCACGTGCATGCCGGGCGACAGCGGAAAACGCGGGCGGAACACCAGAGACGACGCCTCCACGCTGTACGTGCCCAGCAGCGGAGGCACGTCGCCGGAGCCGGCGTACACCGAAAAGACGCTGGACCATCCGGAGGGAGGCTCCGCCGCCTCCCAACCGGTGATCCGAAAGAGTCCACCATCGAACTGTATGGCGGCCAGTAAGAGCAGCGCCAGCACTACGGCAGCGGCACCGTGCGCAGATCGAGCGAAGCGGCATCGCCCATCAGCACCAGGGCGTTGCTCTCGTCGTACTTATCGAGGTGCTGGACTCCCTTCAGAGCGGCGATGGTCTCGTACGGCACGCCGGTGACTTCAGTCTGCTTGGTGATCGGCTGGTAGCTTTCCAGTTTGTCGGCGGTCAGCTTCATGACGCCGCGGCTGGAGTTGGCCATCAGGATAAAATGCTTGCCGTCCTTGGCGTACACAATCATGTCGATCGGCTTGTTGCGATTGCCCAGCTCGGCGATGGTGGTGCCCTTCACCTTGTTGCCGGCCTTCAGTTCGGAAACCGGGATGCGCACCAGCGGCGTGCAGGTGTAGGCGGCCAGGATCGCCTTTTCGCCGTTGATCTCGTACGGCACGAAGGTGCGAACCGGCGCGTTGGTCTCAAAACGTCCGTGCGAACCATGCCAGATCTCGATTCCGGCGCCCTTGTTCGCGGCCTGGAAAGGGAACGGGATGCTGCGCAGGCTGGAGGAGAACTCTTCGTTGGAAAGCCCCGCGATCAGCACTTTGCCATCGACGTACTTCAACTGCGTGATCGTCTCCATGCGCTGCCGGTCCTGCTGCGGCTGATCCAGCAGGGCGACGGACATGTGCTTGATGCTGGCCAGCGAAACTTCGCTGAGTTTACCACCCGGTGCCGCCCGCAGGATCACGGGAACGGCATCCGCGCCGCGGCCGCGGGAAACCGCGATGTAAACGTTCTTCGAAACCGGATTGACCACCACGTCCTGAATCAGGATCTGGTCGGCGGCCGTGCCCAACATTGCCGCAATCTTCTCGTTGATGCCCTTGATTTCGAGACTGCCGGCCGCTTTCGACGGCGTCTGGTCATCCACGTCGAGCGCGACAATCGCTCCGCCCACGGAATCGCCGACGAAGAGGATGCCGTCGGGACCCATGGCAAGCGCGCCGGCGGATTTCAGTTCCACTTTACCCGCAGGCATATTGATGCCGGCGGCGAAGCTGAGTGCGGCCGCGCAGCACGAGGCTGCCGCAAGATGTTAACGAGTCTTATTGATAGAGCCGGCGATACATTTCGGCGTTGCGGAGTACGGCCTGCACGTAGTCGCGAGTTTCCGTGAACGGGATCGATTCCACAAACTCCGCGGGTTCGCGATAGGAATTCCACGTCAACCACTCCACCACCCGCTGCGGACCCGCATTGTACGCGGCCAGCGTCTGCTCCACCTTGCCGCCTTGCTGATCCAGCATGGAACGCAGAATCGAACAGCCGATCTTGAGATTGGCCGCCGGCTGGGACAGCACCCGTGTGGTGAATCTCGGGACGCCCGCCGTGCGCGCAAACTGGCGTCCGGTTGCCGGACGAATCTGCGTCAGCCCGTAAGCTTTGGCCCGCGAAACCGCCTGCGGATTGAACTCGGACTCCTGGCGGATCAACCCCGCAATCAAGTAAGGGTCCAGGTTCCGTTCCTGCGCATTGCGCACCAGGTCCGTGCGATAGGGCAGCGGAAACAGCAGCTCCCAATACTTGCGCGGGGCGGACTTCACCGGCATGTTCAAGTACTCCGGGCTGGTGCTCTTCATGATCCGCAAGGCCTGGTGCGGCGCCTCGGCAGAGGTCGCCAGCTCCATCCCCAACAGCGCCGGCTGTCCGTCGGTGCGCATTCCAAAGCGCAGTTCCGCATCCGCCAGATCGCTCAGCCCGGCGGACCGCAACAGCCGCGAGCGCTCGATCCGCGCCTCCGTCGCCGCGGCGTTCTCCGCCGCCACCGGCGCGGGCCCGCGTCAAGCGAAGTCCGGCAACCAGTTGCGCGATTTCAGCCGGCGCCGCGCTCGCCGGCAGCGGCGCCGCAAGCTTCAGCCGGTCTCGGGCCAGCATCGCGTAGTAGTGATTCTCGAACGCCGAGGCCAGCTTCTGATAGCAGGCGCGCGCGCCGGCCATATCACCCGAACGCTCCAGCCGCCGCCCCAGGAAATAGAGCGCCGCTCCCGCCGATGAGTGGCCCGGATACTGCCGCAAGTGCTCGATCAGCAGGCGGCCGGCATCCTCCCGATCGTGCAGGTAGGCCTGGAACGTCACCTTCCAGTGCCCCAGCGCGGCCGGAGGCGAAGCCGGGAAATCCTGGTAGACCGCCTGATAGAGCGGCACGTAATCTTCCGGCCGGTTCAACAGCAGATACCGGTTGGCGGCCGACGTCAACGCCTTCAGCCTCCAGGGCGATTGGCGGAAGCGTGCTGCCAGTTGCTGTACCGTCGACATCATCTCCGCATCGTCGTTGCGCCGCCGCGCGCATTCCACCAGGTAATACAGCCGTTCCGCCGCGGCCTCCGAATCGCCGATCTCGAGCCCGCGAAGATACGGCCAGGCCGAGGCGGTGCGGCCCGCCAGGTAATCCGCGGCTCCCATGCGTACCAGCGCCTGATCCCGTTCCACTCCGCCGGCGATTGCTGCCGCGGCCTGATACTCCTGCCTGGCTTGCGTGTACTCGGCCGCCTCCATCAGGCGATCGCCGCGATGCAGCACTTGCGCAGCGGCAGGTGGCGGATAGCTGCTGCCCATCGCGTCTTTCAGAGTGATCAGCGCAGCCGCGGCGCGCGTGCTGGCGGCGCCGCTCAGGTAGTGATAGTAGACCCGCTGGTAGAACTCCGCGGCGTGCGGCAGATCGTTGGCTGCCTGGTAGCAATCGGCCAGCGTCACGTCTCCTTCGGGTTGCGGCAGCTCGGCGTAGTGATCGCGCAGCAGGCGTACCGCGTCGGCCGGCGCCGTGGCTTTACGCGCGCGTGCTTCCACCAGCCAGCTCCTGCCGTTGAGCGGCGAATTGCGGTGCGCCGCCGCCAGATCTGCCGCGGTAACCTCGAAATCGTTCGCCTCCACGCGAGCCAAGGCCAGATAGTAGGCCGCATAATCGGCGAGCGGCGCCAGCTTTCCCTGCACCGGCTTCAATTCCGCGATTGCGCCGGCGTAATTCTTCTGTTCGTACTCCGCAATGCCGAGCGCCAGGTTGGCCAGCGCTGCGTCTTTCGGATGACCGGCGATATACGTGGCGATGGCGCCGCGCCGCGCAGGGCTGGGCGATTCACGGTAGGCGCGCACCAGTATCCCCAGCGCGCCCGTGGCGGGGGCCGCAGCGGCAACCGCATTGGGGCCGCTAGACCAGAGGGCCAGGATAAGTGCTGCCGAACAGATCCGGATCGTCATTGGCTAAAGTTCGTGTAAGTTCCAGGTGGAGGTAATCCACCATGCTCGGGCATTTCGCAAAAAACTCGGTGCGAAAGGATTGCCGCGCATCGTCGATGGGTTGGCGAAGCGCCTCGTAGAGATTGCGCCGGCTGCGCCCCACCTGCACCACATCGGCGTGATACAGGCGCATTTCCGCCGCCTGCACGCGCGCGAACCGCTGCGCGCGCAGATGGATCTGCTGGTCGGCGGCCATGAGATCTTCCCAAGCCGCCGGAGGCTTAGGCTGGACCGCCGGTAGCGCACTGGGCGGCGGTTCCGGCGCCGGAGCAATGCTCACCAGTTGGGGCGCCGGTACGGGAATCGCGCTCCAAACGGCGGACGCGACCTGCGCCAGCAACTCTAAAGCGGCCACCTGTACGGTGCCCCAGCAGTAGACCAGCGCGGCAACCCGCTCCCCGCCGGACGCTACCGGAAAGATCGAAACCCTGGTATCGGGTGTGTGCCCCAACAGTTCTACCAGCGGAGCGGATACCTCGCTCGCTGTCGCCGCCGCGATCACGGGATCCTGCGATGCCGCCGCGGCCGCCAGTGCCGGCGCATCGCAAAGAGGTACCTCGATGCGCTCGCTGCGCGCGCTGCCGTCGGCCACCTGAAAGAGAATGGCGCCGCTTGCCAGGCGCGCCGCGGCGTCCCCCAGGGTGGCGCAAAGCTCGCCGGCATCCGGCGCGATGCGCAACCGGCGGACGGCCTGATTGAGTTGCTCCGCCTGTTCCCGGCGCGCGTTGTCACACGCACCCTCGAAAAGAACTTCGAGTTCGGAGGAGAGTTCAGTGATACGGTTTTCGAGAACCTGACGCGGGCCAGACGGCATTTCTATCTGTATTTTAGCAGGCGCGGCGGAGCGAACCCTACGGCATCTGCGGAAAGCGGCTGAGCGGAAACGTATCCACCGGCGCCGAGCGCTGTTGTACCAGCACCCCTCCGTCCACCACCAGACATGCACCCGTGATGTATCGCGCATCTTCCGTGGCCAGGAACACCGTCGGTCCGGCCAGATCCTCGGGCGTGCCCAGACGTCCCATCGGCACCACCGCCCCACGTTCCTGCGCCTCTTCGGCGCTGAGATCGTAGGTCTGAATCAGCCCGGGCACGACGGCGTTGACACGCACTCCGTAGGGCGCAAGATCGAGCGCCATGGCGCGGGTCATCGCTTCGATGCCGCCCTTCGACGCATCGTATGCCACGTTGCCGCGGTGCGCCCGCGTTGCGCCGCCGCTCGACATGCTGAGAATCACACCGGAACGCCGCCGCACCATCGCCTGTGCGGCACGGTGCGAGCACAGAAAGGCGCCCTTCAGATTGACTCCCAGCAGTTTGTCCCACCACGCCTCGTCGCCTTCCAGAAAATGCCGCGCGGCATGGATGTTGCCGGCGTTGTTCACCAGAATATCGGCCGGCCCGAACTCCGCCTCCACACGGTCGAACATAGCATCCACCTGCGTTTTGACGCTGACGTCGGCAGCAATCGCGATCGCCCCGCCGAGGGTCTGCGCCACTTCGCGGGCGCGCGCTTCATCCAAGTCATTGACCGCCACGCGAGCGCCCTCGCTCGCGAAGCGTTCCGCCACCGCGCGCCCGATCCCGTGGCCCGCTCCGGTCACCACCACCACCCTATCGACAAATCTCTTCATATGGATCCCATGGATAACGCCAGCATAACAGCGCGTTGTAAACTACCCCTTGTGTTGACCGATACTGAACGCCGCCAGCTCGACCAGGAGGGCTACCTCGTCCTGCCCGGCCTGATGCCGGCGGAGCTGCTCGAAGCCCTGCGCCGACGGATCGAGGAGCTCTTCACGGAAGAAGGCGCGCAGGCCGGCGACGAGTTCAAACAGGAGCCCGAAGCCCGCCGCCTGGCCAATCTGGTGAACAAGGGGCATATCTTCGAAGAGGCGATCCTCACTCCCCGGGTGCTGGAATGCATGGCGCACATCCTGGGACCGCGGTTCAAGCTGAGCAGCCTCAACGCGCGTTCCACCAATCCGCACTCCGCAAGTGGGCAGCCGTTGCACGCCGATAGCGGAGCGGTGGCCGACGATGGAGGCTACTTCGTGGCCAATTCGGTCTGGCTGCTGGACGATTTCACGTCCGAAAACGGCGCCACCCGCTTCGTTGCCGGGTCTCACCGCTGGCGCCGCCTGCCGGAACCGGATTTTTACGCAGTGCACCCCGACGAGCAACTGATCCTCGGTAAGGCCGGAGATGTAGTGGTGATGAACGCGCACATGTGGCATGGCGGCACGGCCAATCGCACCGCCTCCCCGCGCCGCGCCATGCACGCCTATTACACGCGCTACGATCAGCCCCAGCAGCAGTATCAGAAACGCTGGCTGAGCGCCGCGGTGCAATCGCGCCTCTCGCCGGAGGCCCGCAACATTCTGGCGCTGGATGACACCCTGAACGATGAACTCAGTGCCATCGGTAGCGGCAAGAGCGGCTTTATGAAATAGGATTGAAGCAGCAGAGCCGCGACGATGAGGGAGCGGTGTTAACTGCCCAAGCCAACGAAGCAGACACCCAGCAGAATCAGACCCAAGCCCATGAATTTCTGCCGGGTCAGTTCCTCTTTAAAGAACAGCCTGGCCCACAACAGCCCCCACACGTATCCCAACGAGACGAAAGGATACAACACCGAAAGCTGTCCGTCCTTGATGCCCCAGGCGTAAAACACGCTCGAACCCAGGAATAGTGCGATGCCGCAGACCAGCTTGACGTTCACAAAGCTCCATATGGAGCGCGTGAGGTGGGCCGACCCCATTTTCAGGAACGCCATGCCGAGTGAGCCGATCACCGAAGCGGTGAAGACCAGCAGAATCGACCGGACCATGGGTGTCATTTGGATGACCGCCGCCCCATCACGGCCACGCCCAGTACGATCGTGAGAATTCCCACGTCCTTGTAGACGTTGGATGGCTCCTTCAGCAGGGTGTAGCTCAGCAGGGTCGTCCACACATAAGTCAACGCGATGATCGGGTACAGCAACGACATCTCGCCGTTCTTAAGAGCCAGCACCATCATCAGCGTATTGATTCCGTAAAGCGTGTAGCCGGCGATCAACGGTAAGTTCGTGATCAGCGCCGAAATGTGCGGCGAGAAGTGGCTCATGCCGGTCTTGATCAGGAGTTGCGCAGCCGAGCCTAGAATCGTACAGGCAAATACCAACAGAATAGAGGTGCGCCGCGCCTTCGCATCAGGCTGGGGGATCGCAATGGAGGCCGTTGTACTCAAACCGGGGAATCCTTAGTAAGAAAAAGACTCTTCAATCAGCGGATCTCAAAACAGGATAACAAGCTTTTCGCTAGAATGAAGGATAGTGGACGAAGAAAACGTACTAGTGGCGGACGAAGAACCTTCGGAAGGGTCCGATTACGCGCCACCCGAACAGCAACGCAATTTTTTTGCGGAATGGGCCGTCACCATCATCCTTCTCCTCTTCGGCACCACGAACCTGGTCCAGGCATTCGTGATTCCAACCGGATCGATGGAAGACACACTGCTCATCGGCGACCATCTACTGGTGGACAAACTGGCCTACTCTCCCTCGGGCCCCGTCTCGAAGCATATTCTTCCTTACACTGAAGTCAAACGCGGCGATATTATTGTCTTCCGCTACCCGGTGGACATTCAGCAGACCTTTGTGAAACGCTGTATCGGCGTTCCCGGCGACCGCATCAAGCTGGTGGACAAACAGTTGATACTGAATGGCCGCGCGGTCAATGAACCGTACGTCTATCACAAGACCGAATACATCGATTCGTACCGCGACAATTTCCCGAGCGAACCCAACGTTCACGTGGTGGATTCCGCCAGCGACATGCTCAATAATCACGTGGTCAACGGCGAAGTCGTGGTTCCGGCTGGCTTCTACTTCGCCATGGGCGACAACCGCGATTCCTCGCTCGACAGCCGCTACTGGGGCTTCGTGCCGGGGGGCAACATCATCGGCAAACCGCTGGTAATCTACTGGTCCTACGATGCGTCTACCGAAGCGCTCTCCAGACCGATGATTTCCATCGACCACCTGCTGGACCTCGTGCAGCATTTTCCGTCCAAGACCCGCTGGCGCAGAACGTTTCGCCTGATTCACGGCTATCCGCTGAAATAACATGAACAGACATCATTACGGCCTGATCCTCGCCGGAGGACGCGGCACGCGCTTCTGGCCGCGCAGTCGCAGGCGCACCTCCAAACAGGTCCTCAATGTAGTCGGCGAACGCAGCCTGATTCAGTCCACGGTGGATCGCCTGACTCCGCTGATCGCTCCCGAACGCCTCTGGGTGCTGACCAACCACCACCTGCGCGATATCATTATTAAGCAGCTTCCCGAGATCCCCAAGAATCAGATTCTGGCCGAGCCCATGCAGCGCAACACCGCGCCCGCCATTGGCCTGGCCGCGCAAATTCTCTACTCCCGGGACCCCAACGCGGTGATGGGCGTCTTCCCCTCAGACCACGTGATCGGCAAAATCCCGCAATACCGCGGTATCGTGAAGGCCGCGTTCAAGGCCGCCTCTTCCCGGCACCTGATGGTGGTGGGCATTCAACCGCGCTGGCCCGAAACCGGCTACGGCTACGTGGAATTCCCCCGCAATTGCGCCGCCGGAGGCGTGGAAGCCCTGAAGGTTCGACGCTTTCACGAAAAACCCGAACTGGCCAAGGCGAAACGTTATCTCAAGGCCGGCAATTTCTTTTGGAATTCCGGCATGTTCTTCTGGCGCACGGATGTGCTGCTCGATCAATTGCGCCAGCACCTGCCCCGCACCGCCACTGTACTGGCTTCCCTGCCTCCCTTCGGTTCTCGCACCTTCGCCAAGCGTCTCGCGGAAGCCTTTCCCCTATGCGACAACATCTCCATCGACTATGCGGTGCTGGAAAAGGCCGCCGAGGTCCGAGGAATCGCGGCGGGCGATTTCGGCTGGAATGACGTAGGAAGCTGGAACGCGGTCTATGAACTACTGGAACGCGACGCCCAGGGCAACTCGATCGCCCTGGAATCCATCGTTCTGGACTCACACAACAACTTTGTCGATTCCCGCGGCAAAGTGGTGGCGTTAATCGGCGTCAAAGACCTGATCATCGTCGACACACCCGACGCTCTGCTGGTTGCCGCGCGGGACCGCGCCCAACAGGTGGGCGATATTGTCAAAACCCTCGAACAGCGGAACCGCCACGACCTCTTGTAATCCTGGTTGTAATCCCCGGATATCCGAAGTATATATTGGTTGCGTTACTTTGGATATTGATGGTTGACAGGCCAATGTTTATGGGACTTTGATAAGAAATTTACCCCATAATTTCGGGATGATTTCCGTATAATTTCCGTTATAGTAAATAGTACGCAGGGTGCCATATTGTGTGCTGTTTGTATTGCGGCAAAGAAATCGGCGCATTCCGGCTGCTTCGCGACAGCGAGTTTTGCAGTGCCCTTCACCGTAAGAAATACGGCGATCGATTAGACAAGGCGCTGCACGAAATCGCCGTTCCCGAACCGGCTCCGGCCGGCATGGCGGGCTTTCTCGACCAAATGCCCCTCCAGCAGGGTAATACCCTCAGCACGCTTATACTTTGGCAGACCGGCAAAGGCCGTCAGCGCGCCTGGACCGGCGCGCAATGGCCCCTTACCATCGCGACATCGGAATCCGCGGACGAGCCCGCCAGTGCCTCGGTCCCCGCACCCGCCGAATGTCCGCCGCCAAGTGAACGATGGATGAAGGCTCCCGCGCCGGAACCCGTCGCCGCCTTCGTGCGAACTTCCGCCAGCCTGGCTCCTGTCTACACGTTGCGAGCTCCCCGATTCGCCGCCGGATTGGAACCTGCCCCCCTGCCCGTAACGGTGAAGTATCCGCCGGCCGCTTGCGGCAACTGGATGGCGGCCCCAGCGCCGGAACCTGTAGCCGTTTTCGTCCGTGCCTCCGCTGCCCTCGCCCCGCTGGCTACGCTGCGCGGGCGGACCTTCGGCACAGGACTCCAGCCATTGGCGCTTTCCGGTCACGCACCGCACATACCCGCCGTCTGCCATGCTTCCATGCCGGCTCCCGCACCCGAACCTGTCGCCGCTTTCGTACGCTCCTCCACCGCTCTCTCGCTCGTTCGGAACATCCGTCTTCCCGAACTCGCCTGCGAAATCGGACCCATGCCTGTTCTGGAGCAGGCGCTCGATACGCCCAATTTGTGCGAACGTTGGATGTCCGGCCCCGCTCCCGAACCCGTGGCGGCCTGGGTACAAGCAGCCGCTTTCCTCGCTCCGGTTGTCCGCATCCGCCTGCCGCATCTCGGCACCGAATTCGAGGCCGCGCCGGCTCTGCATTCGGCGCAGCCGGCCGCATCTCCAGCGCCCGAACTGGTCGCAGCGTTCGTGCAACCGAGCGCCGCACTGAGTCCGTTGTACGCGCCGTCTTCGCTGCGCATGCTTGCCGGCATGCAGCCCGAGCACATACAGAATGCGACGCTCGCGGCGTGTCACCGGTGGATGCCGGCAGCGGCTGCCACCGCCTCGGCAGCAAAGGCAGAAGCCGCGGAGCCCCCGGCCGCGCTCCCCGCGGAACGTCCTGCCGCCCCGCGGTTGCCCGCGCCGGAATTCTCCGCACTCCTGGGACCCCTCCCCTCACTGGACGAATTACTCGAGCCGCCGGCGATGTGCGAACGCTGGATGCCGGCCCCCGGCGCCGAGCCGGTCTTCAGCTACCTGCGGAGCTCCAGCGCGCCTGCAATTACTCTGACTCCTGTGGTGGCGCTGCCCGCATTCACCTTGTCGCGCGCCGACACCTTCGTGCCCCGCGTCCGCCGGTCGAAAACCATACCGACCGCCGAAGCCGTCATGGCGTCCATTTTGCCAAGTGGGTCAGATACGCCGTTGGCGCCAATTCACCGGAACCCCACAGTCTCTCTGCCCGCATTTGCGCGCATTCCCGGCGAGAGGCTTCCGGCAGCCACACTGGCCGTGTGTGCACCGCCGCCGGCGGCCGTGGAATCCTGGCTGGTCGCCTCCCTGGTTACCGTGCCGCTATCCATCAGGCATACGGCGCTCACAGGCGCGGAACTTGCCGAGCCTCCGGTTGTGCGTCAGGCCGCGCCGGCACTCTGCCGGCCGGTGGCGGGCCCCGCCCCCGCTCCTCTGGAATCTTTCCTGGTGCCTTCGGTGGCCGCCGCCCTTGAGCCCAACACCGCGTTGCACCTGCCGCCATTCGCGATGTCGGTCTTGCGGGATCGTTCCGTGCCGATCTACGGCGCGCGTTCCCTGGCGCCGGCAGTCACCAAACCCACCGCAAACCCGGTCAGGCTGGTTGCGTTACTGCCCATGACCACTCTGGCCGTGGCCTCCCCCGAGGATACGCACCCTTCACTCAAACCGTCCCTGCCGCACCCTGGACTGCTGCCAGTCGAATTTCATACCCACCGTCCGCCGTCGTCCCTGGTGGCCCGTCCCGAGTGGGTCCGCGCGCATCCCGCACTCGAGCCGCCCCGCTTCCTGCTGGGACCGGTGCTCGAGAAGTTCGAAGAACCTGCGGCGCAATCGAAACCCGCACGCAAGGAAAGCGTCGTTGAGATCCGGAACATGCCCGCTGCCAAGCGGTCGTCGGCCACGCTCATGGCGGTCGGCCGGGTCGCCGCGATGTTCCTGATGGGTGTTTCCCTGTGGTTCGCCACCGCAAACTTCCTCGGCGAACGCCGGCTGGCTCGCGAAGTATCCTCCGGCACAGCGCTCTCCGCCGCGGCGACGCCCAATGCCGCCGGCCCCAACGGCGCGGCGGCACAGCACGCGGCAACCGGACCGGTCGCGCGCGTCCGGCAGGCCATCGCCGATCGCGCCGCCCTCCGCATTGCCGAAAACTTCCGCGACATGGACAATTGGGACGCGGCCGAGAAAGCCCGCCCTGCCAATTGGAGCCGCAATCGCGACGGCTACATGAATACGGGCGCCCTCGCCCTCTTCCGTCCGACGCTGAAATTCACCGACTACCGCATGGAATTCTTCGGTCAGATCGAAGCCAAGAGCATCGGCTGGACGGTGCGCTCTACCGACACCAAAAACTACCACGCCATGAAACTCACCGTGGTGGAAGCCGGCATCCGCCCGTTCGTGGCCCTGGTGCACTACAACGTAGTCGACGGTAAGTCCAAACACCGGACGCAAACGCCGCTGAACATCATGGTGCACAATAACCGGCCCATGCAGTTTGCGGTAGACGTCCACGGCAGCAAGATCGTCACTTCGATTGACGGCGAGGAAGTCGACTCGTTCATCGACAGCAGCCTGATCGCCGGCGGAGTAGGATTTTTCAGTGACGCCGGTGAGCGTGCCCGGCTCTACTGGATGAAGGTTTCCCGTAATGACGACTGGCTGGGCCACGTCTGCGCCATGCTCGCCGAGGGCGTCGGCGCCAGTTCGGCCGAATTGCGCACACCGGAAATTCCCGGCAATGCTCCGATGCCCGGACTTCCCGGCGAACGGGACGGAATGACCCTCTCGGCGATGTGGATCGCATTGCCCTACCTGGGTGCCTCGCGCAAAGCACGATTTTTCAAAACCTGGAGAAGTGAACCATGGAATTCGTAAGCGGAAGCCAAACTAACGGGATGCCGATACCGCCTGGCGTGACGGCTATCACCGATCTTAAGAACCAAAAGCGGGCCAATAAGACGCTCTCCAAGGCGGTGTCTTTACACCTCGAGGGCAAGCTCGAAGGCGCCGCACGCCTCCTCTCCAAGGCGATCGAAGACGGCGAACGGGATCCGGGTCTGTACGCCGCGCTGGGGCACATCCAGTATGAAATGCACGAGTACGATGCCGCCGCGCGCACTTACGCAGCGCTCGTCGAAGTCGATCCGAAGCATCGCACGGCAAGTTTCAACCTGGGCGTTTGTCACGGCAATCTCAAAGAGTGGAGTGAGGCCGCCGCGGCATTTCGACGCGCCTGCGACGCAGACGCCACGCGCTCCGACACCGTGCTCGGCCTGGGCATTGCGCTGATTCACGATGGCCGCCCCGCCGAGGCGTTAAAGCCCCTGGAAAAATATCTCAGCCTTTTCCCCGACCATGAACAGGCGCTCTTCGGCCAGGCCGTCGCGCTGCAGCAGACCGGCAAGCACGCCGAGGCCGTGGAGCAGTATCGCAAGGTGCTGGCGCGCAATCCGCGCTGTGAAGAGGCGCTCTCCAACCTGGTGGCCATGTTCGTCGAAAAGCAGGATCACACCAGCGTGCGCCGCTACGCGGAGATGCTGAGCGAGATCCAGCCCGATTCACCTACAGCCACCGAAGCTCTTGCCGCTCTCGCGTTTCAGGACGCCGACTACGCCACCGCCGCCAGGCACTGCCGCACCCTCGCCGAGGCCGCGCCCGATCGCTACGAGCACTGGTTCAATCTGGGAGTGGCCTGTCACAAGATGGGCGCTTACGATAAGGCGGCCCAGGCCTACAAGCAGGCCACCAGCCTGCAGCCCGGCAGCGCGCAAGCCCACCTGAACCTGGGAGTAACCCAGCAGGAGCTCAACGACCTGCCCGGCGCGCGCGCCAGCTATGAGCGCGCCCTGAATATCGATCCCTCGCAATCCGGCGTGCTGTGGAACCTGGCGCTGGTGCTGGAGCAGCAGGGCGAGCGCCAGTGGGCCGAAAAGCTCTATGCGCGCATCAATGAGGACGCTCCCGAATGGTGCGATGCCAGCTTCCGCCTGGGCTACCTCCGCCTGTTGCGCGGCGACTACACCAACAGCGCGGTCGCCTTCGAAGCCTGCCTGTTGCAGCGCGCCGACTGGCCCGAAGCGCACCTCAACGCGGGCATCGCCTACGCGCGCAGCGGCAATGGCCAGGCTGCCCGCAAGAGCTTCCAGGACGCACTGACGCTGCGCCCCGATTCCTCCGACGCCGTCCGCGGCCTGGCCGCGCTCGCTCTCGAGCAGGAAGATTTCAACGACGCCTACGAACAACACCGGCGCCTCATCGAACTCGGCGAGCACGGGCCCGAACTCTTCTACAATGCCGGCCTGATCTGCCAGAAGCGCGGCCAGACGCAGGACGCGGTGAACTTCTACCAGCAGGCGTTGAATGAGGACCCGCAGTTCGCCGAAGCGCTGCTCAATCTCGGTCACGCACTGATGTCGCTCGGCCAGGAAGACGATGCGCGCAGTTTCTGGCGCCGCGCGATCCGCGAAAAACCCGAACTCGCCCAGACCTATTTCGAACCGCCGGTGGCGTAGCGGAACTGCTTCGCAGAGACACAGAGAGCACAGCGCGGCTATGCCGCCCTGTGCTCTTTGCGTTTCGGCGTTCAGATAGGCACCGCGTGATATTCTGTTGTTGGTTCAGCACCCATACATAAAGGAGAATCTCTATGAGAGTCGGCGTGTTCACCCCGCTGCTGTCGCAATTGTCCCCTGAGGACGTCTTCAAGAAGCTGAAAGGCTATAACATCGATACCGTAGAACTCGGTACCGGAAACTATCCCGGCGGCGCCCACTGCAAGCTCTCCATGCTCGACAACAAGACCGAGCTCAACGATTTTAAGAGCCTCCTGTCGGATAACGGAGTCTCCATCAGCGCGCTGAGCTGTCACGGCAACCCGCTGCATCCCAACAAGGAGAGGGCGAAGCAGGATCAGGAAGTCAGCAAGAAGACCATCCGCCTTGCCGAGAAGCTGGGAGTCCCCGTCGTGGTGGATTTCAGCGGTTGTCCGGGCGATTCGCCCGCCGCCAAATATCCCAATTGGGTCACCTGCCCGTGGCCACCGGAATATCTGGAAGTTCTCGCCTGGCAGTGGGACAAGGTGGTCACTCCCTACTGGACCAAGCAGGCGAAGTTCGCCGAAGATCATGGCGTGAAGATCGCCATTGAGATGCATCCCGGCTTCGTTGCCTACAGCCCCGAGACCATGCTCAAGCTGCGCTCCATCGCGGGCAAGAGCATCGGATGCAACTACGACCCCAGCCACATGTTCTGGCAGGGCATCGATCCCATCGCCGCCATCCGTGTGCTGGGCGATTGCATCTTCCACGTGCACGCCAAGGATACCCAGATTTACGATCGGAACCTGCCGAAGACGGGCGTGCTCGATACCAAGAGTTATATGGACGAGCGTAATCGCTCGTGGATCTTCCGCACCTGCGGCTACGGCCACGACGCGCAGTGGTGGAAGGAATTCATCAGCACGCTGCGCATGTTCGGCTACGATTACGTACTGTCCATCGAACACGAAGACAGCCTGATGTCGCCTGAGGAAGGCCTCTCGAAGGCGGCGACATTCCTGAATGCCATCGTAATCAAAGAGAAGCCGGGCGCGGCCTGGTGGGTCTAAACGTGGTGACCTAAAAAGCATCAGGCGGGCGATCGGATCCCGATCGCCCGCCTGATTACCGCTTGTACTTGGGAACCCCGAT
Organism: uncultured Solibacteraceae bacterium; assembly: GCA_963792055.1. Classification (GTDB taxonomy): domain Bacteria; phylum Acidobacteriota; class Terriglobia; order Bryobacterales; family Bryobacteraceae; genus Solibacter. The sequence goes on from CAWBUV010000018.1 coordinate 942,504, forward strand.
ATCCACTCCTAAGCGGCAGCTACCGCCTTCTTTTTCCGCAGGCCCACACACACAAAAGCTACAACCGTGAGCAGCAGCAGAACCGAGCCCGGTTCCGGCACGGCCGACGTCGTGGTCATGCTGAACACGGCGTTGGAGAAGAAGTAGTGGCAGTCGCTATCCAGCAGGAGCGCAAAATCTCCACCCAGCGCGGAGCCGATATAAGTGGTGAGGTCATTAAGTTGTGCGCCGGTGAAGTTGATGGTCAGCGTGGGCACCGGTGTCGTGGTGAATCCCGAGGGCGACGCGATAATTGTGTGGCCGCTCGAAGCATTCTTAACCGATAAAGATCCCACACTGCTGTTATATAGCGGCGTCGCACCGGTTCCGCTAAACGCGTCCGCGATGGTGGTGCCGCTGGTATTGTCCGAGAAGTAGGTAGTATGATTCAGGATGCCGCCGACCGTCGTATCGCTGCCCACCGTCCCGCAGGCGCCCAGAGAACAGGCGGAACCGCCGCCCGCCCCGGGGGTCGCAACCGACGTGGCGCCGATGTACACGAACAACTGATTTGCGTTGTTGTCCCAGTTGCTGAAATTGGTGAACGTTAGGGAGGCGCTGGTAACCGTCGCTGACCCGAGGTTGAACCCACTCATGTTCCACGCGTAGGCATAGTGATGATCCAAGCCATTAGCCGAACCTGAGAGGCTGGTATTGATATTGAATGTGTAGCTGGCCGCTAACGCGCTGCCGGGTATCAGAAGCCCGCTCAGGCCGACCAAAAGTGCCAACGATCTTTTCATAGTCCTCCGTATTTTTAAATGCAGCTGCCAGAGCTGTGGTGATTGATACATTGCAATCGGGCTGCCCTTTGCCAAGCTACCGTAAGCCCTTATGTTGCAATGGGGACCGCTACCGGCCAGCATCGCCGAGTCCGAATTCCTCGTACGGATTGACAGAAGGTGGAACCAAATCGGTTAGCCCAAAGAGGTGAGATTACGGATAGAGGTTTTCCTCGGCCAGCTTGGGGTCTTCAGCGATGGCGGCGGCCACCAGCCGTCCTCCCTTGATGGAGTTGCCGAGCCGGTTATACGTGACACCCAGATGCAGCCGCGCAAGGGCTCCCGCGCCCTTCGTGATGGCCCCTTCAAACTCGCGGGCGGCGAAATCGTAGAGTCCCTTCCGGTAGTAGATCCAACCCAGCGTGTCCTGGATCTCCCACGCCCCCGGCGCCAGCTCCTTCGCCTTCTGTGCATACGACAGGGCTTCATCGCAGCGCGCCGTATCGCGGGCCAGGTCGTATGCGAGGTTGTTCAAAGCTCCCACATGCGTGGAGTCCAGAGTCAGCACCTTCTTGTACTCTTCCATCGCCGCGTCGAACTTGCTGCCGGCATCTTCCACCATCGCGAGCGACATGTGGGCATCCACATTGCGCGGTTCTTTGGCCAGGACGCCCGTCAGTCCACTGTGGGCGTGATCGAGCTTGCCGTCGGCCAGATTCATGAGGGCCAGCAGCATTGCCGGGGCCGAGCTGTTCGGATCTGAGGTCGCCGCCGCCGCCGCGGCCTGCATGGCCTCCTGCCTCTGACCGTTCTGCAGCAGCCATCGCGCATAGTACATTTGCAGCGCCAGCGATTTGGGCCGCTTCGCCACCGCCTGGCGGATTCTCTCCGTGGCGGCCGGTATCTGTTTCTGAGCCGCGTAGGACTGCACCAGCAGCGTCAGTGGCCGCAGATCTTCCGGTGAGGCGTTGAGCGCCTGCTCGAGAGCGGCCCGCGAACCCGCGAAATCCTGCTTCGCCAGCTTGAGCAGACCATCCTGCAGCAGCGCCTCCGGCACCTTGGCGACATTCAGGGCGCTGGCCACACCGCGCCGCGCCTCATCGCCCTTGCCCGCCGCGATCAGCGCCCAGTTGTAGACCAGTAGATAACGCAACGTATTCTTCTGGGAGAGCTGCGCTCCGTCCAGAGTCTCGAGCGCCGCGCTCGGATTATTGGCCGCCAATTGCGCATCGGCCAGATCAAAACGCGCGGGCAGCGATTCGGGAGCAATCCGCAATGCCTGGAACAGCTCATCGCGCTGCTTCATGGGCGCGTTCTGTGCGCGATACACCTTCGCCATCAGATAATGCCCCTGGGCCGAAGACCCATCGAAGCGTAGAATCGTCTCGATATCGTTCTTCGCCCGATCGGAATCTCCCTTCCGCAGGTAAATCTGGCTGCGTTGGATCAGGGCTTCCTGGTCGCGGCCGTTGGACTTCAAAACCGCGCTCAGGATGGATTCGGCGGCATCCACACGATCGGTGGCCAGATATCCGGCCACCAGCGCCGTGCGGGCAATCCGGTCGCTCGGATTGGCTTTGTTTTGCCGCTCTAATTCCGCGATGGCCTCCGGCCGGCGGTTCTGACGCATCAGGAAGACCGCGTACGCCAGCGCGTTTGCCGTTCCGGGCATGGCCGCGACTGCCTTGTAAGTTTTTTCCGCCTCCGCCGGCTTGCCCAGCATCATCTGGACTTCCCCAAGCGCCGTAAGTGCTCCCGAATTGTTGGGATCGAGCTGTACCGCCCTCCGGAACATCGCTTCGCCTTCCGGCAGCCTGCCAACCCCCGCGTAATACGTTCCCAGCGCCGTGGCGGCGTCCGTCGACTTGGGCGATCCTTCCACGCTCTGCTTCAGAATCTGCTCCGCACTCTTGAAATCCCGCTGGTTCAACTTGACCTGGGCCAGCGCAATCGCGCTCTTCAGATTCGTTGGCGACCGCCGCAGCACTTCATTCAAATACTTCTCCGCGTCCTCCACTTTGCCCAGTTGCACACGCACACTGGCCAGCGCGAGAAGCGCATCGTCATCCCCGGGATTCCCGGTGAGGACTTTCTGAATCCGCGACTCGGCCTCTTTGCTGAGCTGGTCGTTGTGAGTCCGCAGCATCAGGTCTGCCATACGAAGCTGCGCCGGAGCGTAATTCGGATCGAGTTCGGTGGCCTTTCGAAAATAGGAAATCGCCGTGGGCAGCAGAAGCTGGCTCAAATACGACTCGCCCAGCAATACCAAAGGTTCCGGATTTTTCGGCTTCGCCTGTACCGCATTCTGAAACTCCACTGTCGCGCGCGTGTAGTCTTTCGCGGCCAGCAGCTTCTTACCTTTTTCGATGGCGCGCGCATACCGCTCTTCAGGCGTCCGGGTGCATCCGGTATTGATGAGAAGTGCAGCGGCGGAGACGACCGAGAGCAGGAATACCTTGGGATATCGTGGCATCTGTATTTGTTATTACATATCCGGCAGCAGTTACATGGCCGAATGGACGCCTAGAACGTACCTGCTCTTTGTCCTGTTGGTACTGGTACGAAAAAAACCAAGGGGAGTGCCAGAGTCCCTCCCCTTCATCCAGCCCCGATACTCAAATCGAGAGCAGGCGGTGGAAAAATGCGCGATACCGGCGGAGAGCCTGGCGCAGGTTCTCGGTCGAAACGTCGTTGCCCCGGGACCACTCCTCTTCCAGCTTGGCCCGTTCTCCACTGAACGACTCCGCCAGCTTCTTGATGGCCGATGCAACCAGTTCGTCGGCCTGCTGTACCGCTACCCGCGGGTCATCCACGAACCCGGTCTGGATCGCTTCCCACCGGGTCCGCATGTCACCCGAATAATCCGACGGCAGCAAAGGCCCCGAATACTGATCTGCGGACGACTCCTGTTGGGGTCGCTCCGCCTGGTCCCGGTCCCGGCTGTCGCGACCGTTCGCGGCGTCAGCCAGGTCAGCTGTCGTGAGTTGGTTGCTTTCAATTACGTCTCGCATGGCTTACCTCCTCCTGCGTGTCCCCGCCGGGTATGTCTCCAGCAGTTCGTCAAAAAGTTCACGGTAATAGACCACGGCCCGGCGCAGATCTTCAGTCGTTGCGCGCCCTTCCTGCTCCGTGACTGCAATCTCGTGCGCGTTCCGGTAGGTCCGGATCACATCCGGGTGGTCTACCGAAAGATCTTCCGCACGGCGGTCGAAGTCCGCCATCGGATAACCCCTCATTCGCATGACCTCGCAGACCAGGTGGTCTGCCTCGCGGATGGCTAGCGGCGGGTCATCCACGAAACGGGCCTGCGTGTGCCGCCATTCATCCGTGAACCGCTGCTGTTCCTCCTTGCTCAGCGATCGGATATGGTAGTTTTCTGTCCGTTCGGCGCGGCGTTCCAAGGCTTTCTCCGCACGCGTACGGTCGCCGTACTCGCGCACTGCAGTCTGGTATTCGGGGCCAAACTTGCCGCGCAGCCTGGAGGAACGCCGCTGCACCAGGAAGCCCCAGACTGCAACCGCCGCGAGTAAGATCACTCCAATTAAGACAATCCAAGTTAATGTGCTCATAGTGAAAATCCTTCCGCTCCTAAGAAGAGGTGCACCTTTCGCTCCATAGTTAAGAGCCCGGCGGATGGATTTGTGATTAGCGGTACGCGCTTGGTCCGTGCATCCCAGCGCACAAGGCTGCCGCCCGCCCCTATCCGTGGGAGGCGTAAATAAACCGCAGGATGAAGAGTCCGGTCAGAAGATAGACGAACCAGTTCACTTCGCGGAACTTGCCGCGCATCATCTTCAGCAGGGTATAAGCCGTGAAACCGAAGGCCAGACCGTTGGCGATGCTGAAAGTCAGCGGGATGGTCATCATGGTGAGAAATGCCGGGATCGCCACTTCCGGATCGTCCACGCGATTTCGCACCACCGGCGACCATCATAAGGCTGCCCACAACGATCAGCGCCGGCGCGGTGGCCGCGGCGGGAATCGCGCCCACCACCGGCGCGATAAAAAGCGCCAGCACGAAGAGCAGCCCGGTGACGATCGCGGTGACGCCGGTGCGTCCGCCGGCGGCCACTCCGGCCGCGCTTTCGATATAGCTGACCACCGTCGACGTGCCCGTGAGCGATCCCACGATGGTGGCCGATCGCGTCGGAGAGCAGGATGCGATTGACGCGCGGGATCTATGCCGCACTGGTCGAACAGGCCGGCCTTCTTCCCCACCGCCACCAGCGTGCCGATATTGTCGAACAGGTCGATGAAGAGGAAGACGAAGACGATCTCCGACGAAGCCGATGTCGCAGCGTGCCGCGCGACATCGAGTTGGCCCGCCGTGGCGGAGAGATCGCGCGAGCGAGTAGCTCTGCGGCGTCCACTTGCGCGACCCGGTCAGCAGCGAACCCGAGCCGGTGGTGCAGAGATGCCGATCAGCATGGCGGCGCGCACCCGCCACGCCAGCAGCGCGGCGATCAGCAGCAGTCCGAACAGCGCCAGCGCGGTGTTCTTATCGCGCAGGTTGCCCAGCGTCACCGTGGTGGCGGCGTTCGGCCACGATGATGCCCGGAATTGCGGAAGCCGATGAACGCGATGAACAGTCCCACGCCCGCCGCCACCGCCGCGTAGAGTTCATGGGGATGGCGGCGAGGATCAACTGGCGTACGCCCAGCAGCGTGAGCAGCAGAGAACGCCACGCCGGAGAGGAAGACCGCGCCCAGCGCCGCCTGCCACGGCACGCCCATGCCTTTGACCACCGCGTAGGTGAAGTAGGCATTCAGCCCCATGCCGGGCGCGAGCGCGATCGGGTATCGCGCGAATCCGCCCATCAGAAAGCTGCCCACAGCGGCCGAGATGCACGTGGCTGCGGTGACGGCGGCCAGCGGCATGCCGGTCTCGTGCAGGATCGCCGGATTCACGAAGACGATGTACGCCATCGTCATGAACGTGGTGAATGCCGGCCAGAATCTCGGTCTTCCAATCGGCGCCGAGCGCCTTGAATTCGAAGTAACGTTCCAGCGTGAGACGCAAAGGCATCACGCCATCTTAACGCGGAAGATCCTAATCCCCCTGAGTGGCCAGATTGAACCAGCCCGGGAATGGCGCTCTCGAGTGACTCCGGGGCCGTCCAGTTGCGGCGCTCGATAATGGTGGGCGGCTCGTAAGTCTCCCCCTGGGCAAGCCGGCGGGCTTCGCGCCGCGCGGTCCACAGCAGGTACGGACCCAGCAGCCACTAATCACCCGGCTGAACAGGCCGAACTCCCGTCCGATCTCCCGGCGCACCTCGCGAACCTGCTCGCGCGACCGCCGGATTGACGCCGCGCAGATGCTGCTCCATCGCCCACAGCGCCGCCGCGTAGCCGCTGCCCAACGCCCGCGCCTCGCGGGCGAAACGCTCCCGCACCCGCGCATCGGCGTCATTCTTGTACCGCCGGAACCCGTCCAACGTGGTGCGGCAAATGCGATAAATACTCGGACCGTTGCGCTCGAAATCGCGCCGGAACGCGAAATCCAGCCAGCGCTTCGAATCCTTCGCGCGAAATCGCCGCATGCACGAAATTGAACTCGTGCTGCCCGTGGATATCCGCCAGGTTCACGTCCGGGCAGCATGCGCCCCTGCTCCTTCATCTCGAAGTACAGCGGCGTACCCGGCACCGGCGTATACAGCATGAACTGGTGGAAATCCGTGTCGTGCGCCACCGCATGCTCGATCTCCGCCTCGATATTCTCCGGCGTATGGTGCTCCAGCCCGACGATCGTCGAGCCCAGCAGCTTGATGCCGTGCCTGCCGCAGTTCGCTGCGTCAGCGCAATCGTGTCGGCGCCCTTCAGCTTGGTGTACGAGGACCGCGGCGATTCCAGCCCCATCCAGATCCACGACACGCCCAGTTCCACCAGCTCCCGCATCGTGTACTGGTTGATCGCGTTCGCCGACGAGAACACGTACAGCGACCACGCCTTCTGCCCCGCCTTCATGCTGCTCCAGCAGCTCCAGCGCGCGCCGTTTGTGCAGCAGGAAGTTCTCGTCCATCATGAAGAACGATTTCACGTCCAGCTTGCCTTCCATCTCGCACATCACGTCGTACAGTTCCTTGCCGGTATCGTAGAAGTTGAGGTACTTGCCCTTGCCCCCGAAGAACGCCGACGTGGTGCAGAAGTTGCACCCCATCGGGCACCCCACCGAGGGAATGATCGTCGCCGCCGTCGTGCCCTTGGTTATCGGCAGATTCAGCCCCAGCGTGCGCGCGCCGAAGCCCGAGACGATCTCCGGATGCCGGATCGGCGCGCTGTCATCCTCGCCCAGGAACCGCCGCATCCACGCGATCCCGTCGCCGCGCACGATGTGGTCGGCGTCCACCATCTTCTCGATCCCCGGAATCGCCGTCACGTGCCCGCCGATCACGATCGTCGAGTCCGGCGAGAGCTCGCGCACCATGCGGCACATCTCGCGCACCTTGCCCACGTTCACGATGATCGACGAGATGCCCACAATGTCGTAGCGGTTGGCCCGCAGTTCCTCCGCGAACGCCTCGCGCGTCGGAAAATCCAGCACCGTGGTGGGCGCCGAAATGTTCTTCTGGATCATCAGAATGCCCCACGACCGGTGGAACATGCGCAGCGAAAACGGCCCCTGCTCGCGCGTCACCTGGTTGTGGTACAGCTCCATCGGATTGATCTTGCGGCTGCCGAATTCATCGTCCTGCGCATAGGGTCCAAACACGGAACTGAACAACACGCGCGCGCTAGTGCCTTTGGGATGAGGGGTCATTTTAGAGAATCAGCACCTAAACCCCGAATATAACACCGCGGCTCCGATTCCCGCGCTGCGACAAAAGAATTACATTAGCTCCTTACTGACCGAACGGCTTTATTACACCGATTCCTACGGGCGCGAGTTTCAGGCGCGCGTGGTGGAACGCTCCGCACGATGGGCGCACCGTATACCTGGACCGGACCCTGTTCTATCCGTCATCGGGCGGACAACCGTTCGACGTGGGGTCGATCGCCGGAGTGGCAGTGGTCGACGTTGTGGATGAGGAGGATCGCATCGCCCACCGTCTGGAGGCGCCGCTCGCGACGGACGCCGAAGTCGTCGGGCGAAATCGATTGGACGCGCCGCTTCGATCACATGCAGCAGCACTCCGGGCAGCATCTGCTCTCCGCCGTCTTCGAGGAACTCTTCGACCTCCACACGATAAGCTTCCATCTCGGCGCCGAAAGCTCCACCATCGACCTGGAAGGCGGACCCGTCGAGCCCCGCACCCTGCTCGAAGCCGAACGGCGCGCCAACCAACTCGTGGCGGAGAATCGCGCCATGGACGTCCGCTTCGAAAACGCGAGTGAAGCGCAGGGACTGCGCAAACCCTCCGGGCGCGAGGGCATGCTGCGCATCGTCTCGATCGACGGGTTGGACCGCAGCGCCTGCGGAGGGACTCACGTGCGCACCACCGGCGAGATCGGCCCGATCCTGCTGCGGCGCACAGAGAAGATCCGCCAGTCGGTCCGCGTGGAGTTCGTGTGCGGCGGACGCGCGGTGCGCCGCGCACGTCAGGATTTCGAAGCGCTGAGCAGCATTGCGCAGCTCTTCTCCGCCCCGCTGGACGAAGTGGCCCCGCTGGTGGCCGTTCAATGGGAAGCGGCGAAAGCGGGCGAGAAGGCGCGGCGGAAGTTGGAACTCGATTTGGCCGCCTATCAGGGCAAGGAACTCTATGCCGCCACCGAGGCCGGTCCGGACGGCATGCGCCGCGCCGTGCAGCGGCTGGAGCGCGGCAATCTGGAAGACCTGCGCGCCGTGGCACAGAATTTCACCGCAAATACCAAGGGCATCTTCGTAGCGACCTTGAAGGATCCGCCCTCGGTACTGCTCGCCGCCTCGGCCGATTGCGGAGTCGACGCCGGCAAAGTACTGAAAGCGGCCCTCACCGAAACGGGCGGCCGGGGCGGCGGGAACGGACGGATCGCGCAGGGAAGTGTCCCGAATGCGGCAGCGCTGGACCTCCTGGTGTCGAAGATCGTGTCCGTTTGAAAAATCCTGTCTTCGGGCGCCGCCCGCTTGCCGCCCTAGCGACGACAGCGTTGGCCTGGAGTCGCGTCACGGCTCCCGCGCGGCTCGGAAGCCGAGCATGCGGTGGCCTTGCAGGGAAGGCCATGCTCCCGAACGCGCGTAGGAGCGCAGTTCGAATGGCTCCATGAAGAACGTCCCGCCACGCACGACGCGGTAGGCGCCCTCGGCGGGACCCTTGGGATTTTTGCGCGGCGAGACGGAGTAATAGTCGCGGCCATACCAGTCGGAGCACCACTCCATCACGTTGCCGGCCATGTCGAACGCGCCGTAGGGCGATGCGTTGCTCCGGGTCTGCAGGTCGCCGCGTTTACTGCCGTCGTAAAATCCGGGCGGGCGTCCGGTATCGAAAGGCTGCGCGCCCACGTAGTTCGCCAGGGTGCGGTCGATCTCGTTGCCCCAGGGGTACCGCCGCTGGTCCGTGCCGCGCGCCGCCTTTTCCCATTCGGCTTCCGTGGGCAGCCGGTACTTCTTGCCCGTCTTCGCGCTCAGCCAGTTGCAGTAGGCCGTGGCGGAATCCCAATTCACGCCGAGCAGCGGGTACTCGTCTGTGTTCGGCGTCCCGCCTCCGTGATTGCGCGCATCCTTCCAGTAGGGAACCTGGTCTTTCGGCACCACCCTTCCACTCGGCCAGAACTTGGGATCGTCGTAACCGGCGTCGTCACGAAACTGCTTCCATTCGCCGTTGGTCATTTCATATTTGGCGATATAGAAGGCGTCCAGCTCCACCACGTGCACGGGCCGCTCTCGCGGATCGCCGTCCGCAAAGTTGTCGCCCATGCGGAATGGTCCGGCGGAGACATAGACGTAATCGCCATGACCGTCGTTGACCACGGCGGGCGCACCAGCGGGAGCTGAGATCAGCACCAACGCCGCCAATAACAAGATCAGACCGGCAAACACCGCAACGCGCATCGTTAGTTGGCCCCCGGCAGGAATCCGTCCAGCTTCAGAAACAGCTCCAGGCGCCCCATCCAGTCGGAAAACTCAGGACTCCCGAAGCCGCTGCCGAACCCGTGCCGACCCTTCTGATAGACGTGAATCTCGGCAGTCGCTCCCGCGCGAGTCAGGTCCATGAACAGCTGTGCGTTGCCCATTGCCGCGCCGGTATCGGCCGCCGCCGAAACCAGGAATGTCGGAGGAAAGCTCTTGAGGGATTCGCCCGGAGTCGCACGCCCCACACCGTAGACCAGAACCAGGTAGTCCGGCCGCGAGCTCAGGCGGTCGATCGGGTCCGTCGCATTGGGATCGCCCGGGCCCGAAGTGCCCGCCACGCTCCGTGCCGTATTCGAGCCGGCGGAGAACCCGATATAGCCGACCCGGCTGGGGTCCAGCTTGAATTCGGCCGCGCGCGCCCGCACCACTTGGACCGCCCGCTTGCCTTCCATCACCCGCACGTTTTCGCCATAGCGCGGCGACATGCGGTAAGTCAGCACGAATGCGGTGACGCCCCAACTGTTATAGCGCTCGGCGACATCGATGCCTTCCACGCCATACATCAACATGATGTTGGAGCCGCCTGGCGCGATAATCACCGAACCGCCGTTCCGCTTGCCTTCCGGGGGCAGAAAGACCGTGAGAAAGGGATTGTCCAGCGGACCGTTGCCGGTAGCCAGCGGCACCTTCCCTTCATCCCACAGCGGAATGTTATAGTTCGCGGTCGACTTCTCGCCGGACTTATCGCCGCCGGTTTTCCGGGTCGCGGGGGGCTTCTCAGCGGCCAGAAGGGTCCCGCACACAAGCAGGGTGGCGGAGATGAATTGCCAGCGGAGGAGAAAACGGGAGACAGCAGCCATGCAGAACAGTGTCCGCTTTGAAGTGGCCCACGTCAAGGGCCACTGCCGCCGGATATTAGCGGTATTAGTTGGACTTCTTCACGGCGGCTTTTTTCGATGCAGCCTTTTTCGGCGCGGCAGTTGGTGTCAACATCGCTTCCACTTTTGCGCGGATGTTCTTCTCGACGCTGGTTTCCTCCAGAAACGAGTCGCGTCCTTCGTATTGCGCCTGGATCATTCCGGCCTTATCGATGAAGACCAGCCCGGGCATGTATAACTGCAGCATCGTGGGATGTTGCATGTAGGTGATGAATTCGTCGGTGGTGTTCACGCCTACCGGAAACGGCGGATCGAACTGGCGCAGAAAGCCGGGAAGCGCGGCGGCGGCCATGTCCTCGGTTGCCGAAGCCAATACCTGCAAGCCTCGCGCGCCATAGTCTCTCTGGATCCTGGAGAGAGCTCCAATGGTTTTCTGGCAGTGAGAACAATAGGTCAGAATAAACGCGACCACCACGGTCTTGCCCTTGTACTGGCTGATGCGGACCTGTTTGCCCTGGCCCAGGCTGATTGCGAAATCGGGCGACGGCCGCGGCAGGCTGGCCGCGGGCGCGGGCGGCGTCGCCACCGTCAGGAGTATCAGAGCCGCGATCACCCGAAAAAAAGACATAGCATCAGTCTAGCGCAGGGGGCAAGCCTTCCATGCTGGTAACAATGGCGCCTTTGCGGCGCAATACGAAGCGCCCATCGTCGCCGGTGCCGGTGACGGCGTCATCGGTTTCGGTGGCAATCGCCATCTTCTTCCATTTCTGGGAAAGCTGCCGGCGATAAGCCGCGAAATACTCGCGGGCAGCGTCTTCACTATCCCACTCGGCCGAGTACAGTAAGACAATGCGGCTGGGCTTCTTGTTCTCCAACAGGTCGAAGGCGCAGCCTCGCCAGTGCGGAGCGATTTCGGCGGCGCGCGACTTGCCCGAGTATTGCTCCAACATGATCGTATGCTCCAGTTCGCCCAGCGATCCGCCCACAAGGCTCTTATAACTCTTGGGAAGGTCGGGCTGGGGCAGCGCCGGCTGTGTGGGTTTGACCCCGCTGAAATACTTGTCCGGATGGAGAATCTGTTGCGTGGAGGTGGGAGGCTTGAGAAAGACCTCGGTGAATCCCTTCTGGCCATCACGCTCGAAGAGCGCATTCTGGAACAGCATGCCCTTGGTATAAGGGAACACCAGCGTAAGCCGCAGGTAGAGCGGCGAATTGTCGAAGACCGGGAACTGTCCCGCGCCGCCATCGCTCGCGCCGCTCATCATCGCCAGTAGCGCCGGAGAATCCTTTAAGGATTGACCCATCTTCCGCGCCATCAGCTCGGACATCAGCCAGGTGGCCTGGCCCTCCATCACCGCCAGGCGGGCGGTGGAGCCGTCGTCGCTTTTGCGGCCCGCCTTGATGAATTTGGCCAGGTTGAAGTTCTGGTCCGCGATGGCGTGTGCAATCTCGTGGCTGAGCACGGGCTCCTGCGTCTCCGAGGAGGTGGTGTCGGTAACGAACAACTTCTTCCGGTCGTAATCGTAAAACGCGGCAGCCTGCTCGGTCAGCAGGTCGATGGTGTTTTTGGCGAGGTCGAAATCCTGCGGCACCAGTCCGAATTTTTTGAGCGTGAGTTCCTCGGCGCGCAGATCCTCCGGCTTGGCGACATCCTTGATGCGCTTGTTGAGGAACTCCTTGATCTTGTCCTTGGTGATGAAGTCGCACGGCACGGGATGACGCATGTTCATGCCCGAGACCTTGGTCAGTTCTTCGGCAATCGGCGGGATTTGTGCGCAGAGTTTGGCGGCCGCCCCGGACTGGGCCCAAGCCACGGGTAGCATCCCATGTACAGCCCCCAACAGCATTAGTGTTATTACAGGTCTAAGCCGCAATCGAATTTCCCATCCTCATCTTCCAGAATAATGCGCGGTACAATGAGAGGACGAATTATTCGCAGATTTCAGGAGATAAAGTTTTGGCGGACGATAAACTGTTTCAAGCAGAGTACGTAGGTAGCGGCACCTTCAAGATCAGCAAGCCCAAGCGGAAGAAGATCAAGATGCGTCAATCGCAAATCCGGAATCCGCGCCGCGGCTCGCGCAAGTAAGGCGCGAAACTCCTCCGAGATTGGCCCTTCGAGATCGGTCCCTTCACATTTCCATCCACGTGCCATGAAAATCACGGAACTGGTATTGCATCCGATCGCGATTGCGGACCCTCCGCTGCGTAGCTCGTACGGTCTGCACGCGCCCTTCGCCCTGCGCACCATCGTAGAGTTGAAGACCGATTCCGGCCTGACCGGATTCAGCGAGACCTACGGCGGCGATGGACCGCTCGAAGGGCTGGAATCCGTGCGTTCCCGGGTAACCGGCATGGACCCGTTCCAGCTCGCCGGCCTCTGGCGGGACCTGAGCCGCGATGCGGAACACGCCATGGCCAACGCGCCGGGAGGCCGCTCGCAAACCTACCTGGTGCCCGGCGAGAATCCGTTGGACCGCCACGCGCGCACTTTCGCGGCCATCGAAATCGCCTGCCTCGACCTGATCGGAAAAGCCACCGGCAAACCGGTGTGCGACGTGATCGGCGGGCGCGTGCGCGACGAGGTCTCGTTTTCCGCATATCTTTTCTATAAGCATGGCGGCGGCGGCGGAATTGGCGGGGACGTGCGCGAAGACGAATACGGCGAGGTGCTGTCGCCGGAAGCGTGCGTGCGCGAATGCAAGCAGATGGTGGCGCAGTACGGGTTTCGCGAGATCAAGCTGAAGGGCGGCGTGCTCGATCCGGCCATCGAGATCGAAAGCATCCGCGCCCTGCGCCGCGAGTTCGGCCCGAATTACCCACTGCGAATCGACCCCAATTGCGCCTGGAGCGTAGATACTACCGTGGAGGTGGGCCGCGCACTGAAGGACGAACTTGCCGGCGGCGGCTACCTGGAGGACGGGTGCGCCACGCTGGAGGGCATGGGCGAAGTGCGCCGGCGGCTGCTCGCCGAGGACAATCACACCCCGCAGGCGAGCAATGTGGCTACAACCTGTTTCGCGGATATTCCGGTCGCCAGAAAGCTCGACGCCGTGCAGATTGTGCTCTGCGACCCCCACTATTGGGGCGGCATGCGCAACGTGCAGCAGTTGTCGCATCTGACCTCGGTTCTCGGCATGGGGCTGTCGATGCACTCCAACAGTCACCTCGGCGTCAGCATGATGGCCATGACGCACGTCGCGGCGGCCTGTCCCAATCTCACCTATGCCTGCGATACGCACTATCCGTGGCAGACCGAAAAGGACGAGATCGTGGTGGGCGGGCGCGTCCAGTTCGTCAACGGCTGCGTGCCGGTTCCGGATCGCCCGGGGTTGGGTGTGGAACTCGACTACGATCAGCTTGCCCGCGGCCGCGAGCGGTACGCCAGCATCCCGTTCCGCAAACGCGACGACACCGCGGAAATGCGCAAGCACGTTGATCCCACCTGGGAACGCATCCTGCCGCGCTGGTAACCACATCACACCCGTGGAAGTGCGATGATTGTGTGCATCATCGGGGACCCTGAACAACAAGGAGAAGGAACCATATGGGTGGAACCATGGTCGTAACCATTCACCGGCCAACCGGCATGAGCGCGGAAGAGTTTCTGAAAAAGCTGCAGCACGATGTCTTTCCCACGGTCCACAAAGGTCCGACAAGAGTCGGCGGCATCGATTCGTGGACCTTGCTCGAGGAGACTCACAGGGGTGAGGAAGGCGTAAGTCCAAAGTATGTCTGGCTGGTCAATTGGGGAGGCCTGGAAGGCGCTCCCGAGTTGCTGACCAAAGATGCCCTGGCGAAACTTCGCGCCCTGGGCGCGACCGTCCACGACACCGTCTACGCGTCGGTAGCCAGCAGCACGCCCTAATCCAGATCATCTGCCCTCCTGCACCGATTTCGCCTGATGGCCCTCGATGGCTTCGAAGATCGCTGTGAACGCGAGCCGGTCGGCGTAACGCGACAGTGTGATGCCGAGGGCGGAATCCTGCTGCTGAATGCGGTCGATGATGCGCGTGATTCGCTCGCGATGCAGCGTAATCACGGCCTCTCGAAGCTCTGCCAGCAGTTCTTCCGGAAGCGCTGCCAGCGCTTCCGGCCTCAGCCGCTCCACGCTTTCCACAGACAGCGGCGCCAGCGCCGCGCCAAATCGATACCGCACGCCCAGGTGCCGCGCCATACAGTGGAAGACATCGCTCGCCCGATAAGGTTTGCACACAAAATCGTCGAGTCCGTCTTCCAGGAGCTCGCTCCGCTGGCTGGCGAACACCGATGCAGTGACCGCCACAATCTTCACACTCCGTCCGCCGTCGAGCGAGCGGATCTGCCGCGTCGCCTGGACTCCGTCCATCCTGGGCATACGTAGATCCATCCAGATAAAGTGCGGCTCCCAGGCGCGAAATATCGCCACAGCCTGCTCGCCGTCGCCGGCCACCCGCACTTGAAATCCCACATTCTGCAGCAGGCGCTCCATCACCGAGCGGTTCTCCCGCTCATCGTCCACCACCAGGATGCGGTACTCGGGTTCGCCGGTTTCCAGGCCAATGACTCGCTCCCCGCCGGCCCTCGGCGTTCGGACGTCGGATGCCCGCGCCGGTTCTAACGAGAGTTCGACGCGAAACCGCGATCCCTCGCCGGGCGTGCTTTCCACGTGGATCGCACCGCCCATCAACTCCACGAATTGCCGCGTGATGGTGAGGCCCAGGCCGGTACCCTTGTGTGCCACCGCCTTGCCAATCTGCACAAAGGCTTCGAAGATCCGCGCCTGATCCGGCCTGCCGATGCCGATCCCCGTATCCTCCACGCAGAACGTGAGCGGCAGCCTGCCGGCGCGATCGGCCGCTCCCGCTTCCAGGCGGAGCGTGACGGATCCCTCCTCGGTGTACTTAATCGCGTTGTCCACAAGGTTGATCAGCACCTGGCGGAGTTTGGCGGCGTC
The DNA here is from genome assembly GCA_963792055.1 of uncultured Solibacteraceae bacterium. Taxonomy (GTDB): domain Bacteria; phylum Acidobacteriota; class Terriglobia; order Bryobacterales; family Bryobacteraceae; genus Solibacter. The sequence goes on from CAWBUV010000018.1 coordinate 958,064, forward strand.
GGCGCGGACGTAGCGGGGAAAGCTGGCGGGCTGAACCACCAGCAGCGAGAGTTGCCTGGTTTCCGCGCGCTTGCGCATCATATCGATCACGTCCATCACCAGGCCGCTCAGATCGCACGGTGTAAGCTCCACCCCTTTGCTTCCGGCCTCGATTTTGGCCACGTCCAGCACGCCATTGATCAGATTGAGAAGGTGTTCGCCGCTGCGATTGATGATGTCCAGGTCGCCGCGCTGCGTGTCGGAAACATCCCGCTCCAGCAGCAGGCTGGAGAAACCAAGAATCGCATTCAGGGGCGTGCGCAGTTCGTGGCTCATATTCGCCAGGAAGGTGGTCTTCGCACGGTTGGCCGCTTCCGCCGCGTCTTTGGCGATCTGGAGCTCACGGGTTCGCTGAGATACCTGCACCTCCAATCGCGCAGCAGCCAGGTGCAGGCTTCGGACACGCGACCGGTACGCGGCTAGCGCAACGCCCGCCAGGCTGAGGGCGGCCGTGCCGCTGAACCACCAGGTGGCCCACCACGGCGGCAGCACCGTAATCGGCAGGGTCGCGCCAGCCTCGTTCCATACTTCGTCGTTATTGGATGCCTGGACGCGAAACACGTATTTTCCCGCGGGAAGGCTGGTGTAAGTGGCCAGGCGCCGCCGGCTGTCCACGTCGTTCCATGCCGCTTCCAGTCCCTCCAGGCGGTATCGATACCGGTTCTTCTCGGGCGCCGTATAGCTCAGGGCGGCGAACTCGAGTGTGAAGATATTCTGACTGTGCGTCAGCGTAAGTGTATCGGTCGCCCAGATCGACCTCTGCAACGGCGAGTGCGCTCCCGGGTTGACGGGCTTGTTGAACAGATTGAGTCCCGTCAACACCACCGGCGGGGAGTACGTGTTCGGGGTAAGCCGGTCGGGATAGAACGTGGTCAGCCCGTTGGTAGAGCCGAACATCAGTTCGCCGCTCTGCGACCGGTAACCCCGTCCCAGGGAATTTCCCGGCAGTCCGTCAAATTCCGAATAATTGCGCACCCTCCCCGACTGCGGATGAAAGCGGCTGAGGCCGTTGTGTGTAGCCAGCCAGAGATACCCTTGATCGTCTTCCAGAATGTCTTCAATCGTGTTGTCGGGCAGGCCGTTCTTCGTAGTGAAGGTCGTGAAACTCCCGCTGCTGCGGTCCATGCGGTCGAGGCCATTGGACGTGGCAACCCACAGCGTTCCCTGCCGGTCCTCATGGATGGCGTTCACCCTGTTGTGGCTGATGCTGTGAGGATCCTCCGCATTATTCCGGTAAACCACGAACTTGCCGGTGCGCCGGTCGAACCGGTTTAATCCGTCCAGCGTCCCCAGCCATAGAAACCCCGCCCGATCTTCATGGATTGCGTTCACGTTGTTGTGAGACAGGCTAAGTGGGTCCGCCGGATTGTTCCGCCAGGAAGTGAAGCGCCCGCTGATCGAATCGATGCGGTTCAGCCCGCCGGCCTGCGTCCCCACCCAGAGCACGCCCTGCCGGTCCTCGAACAGGCAAAGAACAAGATCACTGCTCAGGCTGCTGGGACGATTCGCCTGGTTCCGGTATGCGAAGAAGCGCTCCTTGCGCCGGTCAAAACGATTGAGCCCTCCACCGTAGGTGCCAAACCAGAGAGTGCCCGAACGGTCCTCGAGTGTGGAGGAGATCGAGTCGTGAGAGATGCTGCGCCGATCTGTGGGGTCGTGCTGGTAGACCGTGAGTTGGCCGCTCTCCCGATCCAGCCGGTTCAACCTCCCCGAGCCGGAGATCCACAGGAAGCCCTCACTGTCGGCCAGCACGCTCCAGACGGGATTGTGGGTCAGACTCTGCGGATTCCTGGCCTCGTGCTGATAGTTGACGAACGGCGATCCCTTCCGAGGGAAGCGGCTCAGCCCGCTCCCCGTGCCCACCCACATCACCCCTTCCTTGTCTTCGAACAGCGAGCGAACGAAATTGTCGGGCAGGCTGTTCGGATTGCCGGGGTCTCGGACGTACCGGACGAATCTCGTCCGCTCGCGGTCCAGGTTCAGCAACCCGCTATCCACCGTACTCAGCCAGAGCACGCCATCCCGGTCCTCATAAATCTGGGTCACAAAGGCAACGCTCTGTCTGCCGGGCTCCACTGACCGGAAGGAATAATGCGTGAATTCTCCGGTCTTCCGATCGAAGGAGCTCAACCAGTTTCCGATGGCCACCCAGAGTACCCCGGCGTGGTCTTCGCGGATACAGGTCACATAGTTATTCCCGACGCTGTAGGGGTCCGTCCAATCCGGCACGAAGCGCGCAAAGCGGCCGGTGGCTCGATCCAGCCGGTTCAGGCCCATCGCTGTGCCCACCCAGAGATCGCCGTTCCGGTCTTCCGCCACGGAGGCGACTTCATTGCTGCTCAGGGTGGCGCTGTCCCGGGCATCGTGCTCGAAATGGAGGAGGGTCCCGGTCGCGGGGTCCAGGCGGTCGAGTCCGTGGTTAGTCCCAATCCATAGGTGCCCTCTACTATCCTGATAGATGCAGGCGACAGTGTTACTCGCCAGGCTCTTCGCATTTCCGGGCACGTGCCGGTGATGAGTCACGCTGCCTTGCGCCGGATCCAGCCTCTCCATCCCGCCGAATGCAGTGCCTATCCAGAGAATGCCGGACCGGTCCGTCAAGACATTTAGGACCGTGTCGTCGCTCAGGCTGGTGGCGTCTCCAGGCTCGTGCCGGTAAGACTTGAGGCCGTATCCGTCGTAGCGGTACAAACCATGGCCCGCCAGCCAAATGAATCCATAAGTATCCTGAGCGATACTCGTAACTCCGCTTTGGAGCGCTCCTTCCGCCGAAACCGCCACGAAGCGGATGTCCTGCCGGTCGACAACCGGTAGTTTTACGACGCGCGGGATGGCGCCCGAAGCAATGCCGCGGAACAGGATCGGCGCGAGCGTCCACAGCACACTCTGGAAGAATCTCACGGAATAGGCCATTTGTATCGATTCCGGCCCGATGCGTCATTTGTGCCGTGGATCTAAAATCTTTTTTCGCGCCGCCCAGCGGTGTCTACCCTACCAACCCGGCGTCCACTGCCACCCGCCGTTTTTGACCGAAGCGCGCCCGATCGAAGGAAACGGGAAGTGGAACGCCATCACATGCATGTCGTCGGAGACCGCGCGCTCCATGAGCCGGCGGCGCGTGAGCAGTGCGCAGTCCGCCGCCAGATCGAAACCGTTCTCCCACTGCGGCTGTTCCAGGTGGAGCGGGTGGACGGCAGCGTCTCCCAGGTTCAACAACTGGTGGCCTTCGGAGGAGATCAGCACGGCCAGATGGCCCGGGGTGTGACCGGGCGCGGGAATGCTGACCACTCCGGGTACCACTTCGGTCTCGCGGTCAACCGGTTCGATCTGGTGCCGCAACGGCCCGAGACAGCGGCGCGCCATGGAGTGGATCGCGTCCTTCGACGCCTCGGGCACTCGAAGGTGGCTGAGATCCCGGTGCGCGCCGGTCCAGAACTCCCATTCCAGTTCGGAAAGAATGTAGCGGGCATTGGGGAATGCCGGACGTCCGAACAGGTCGATCGCGCCGCCGATATGGTCGGGGTGGGCATGGGTGAGGATCACCGTATCGACATCACCGGCCCGTATGCCGGCCATTTCCAGGCGCGCCTGGATCGCGCCCGTCGTGCGCGAGTATTCGCCGGCTCCGGTATCCACCAGCACGACGTGCCTTCCGGTTTCGATCAGCAGGCAAGTGTAAGGGCTGAGTACCTCGTCCTGGGGTAGATGATGACTCTCCAGCGCCTGGCTCAGTTCGGCTGGATTGGCGTTGGGAAAGAACCAGGGCGCGGGGTAGGAATAGTAGCCATCGGAGAGAACCGTGCACGTGATGGATCCGACCTGGAAGCGATACGAGCCCTCTGGCATATGTGAGAGTTAGCGCAAAGCGGATAAAAAGTCAAAATATTCTTTTTATAAAGAGAGAACCGTCGTGGGAGGGAACGCTCATCGCGGAGCGGTGGGGATTTCAGGTGAAGATGGGGGAACTGCAAGGAGGAAATGTGGCGATCGGCTCTCTCTTCATTCACACCGTAACTGACGGACATCCGGGAGCTCAGCGCCGACGGCCGGCGCAAATGAATGACAACAATGATGAATATTTCTTTTTGTTGCGTGAGCAATGACGCAACGAGACTACGTCACCGGGCCCGGATTGAACGGCGCAAGCGCGTTGGCCAGCCCCCAATGCTCCGCCCACGTCTTGCGCCGCCCGCTGGCCACATCGAGAATCAAGCGGAAGAGCTCCCAGCCCACTTCCTCGATAGTGGCGTGACCCGTGGCGATGCGGCCCGCGTCGAGATCGATCAGGTCGGCCCACTTCTCCGCCAGCGCGGTGCGCGAAGAAACTTTGATCACCGGCACCAGCGCCAGCCCGTAAGGGACTGCCCTCGCCGGTGGTGAAGACGTGCAGGTTCATCGAAGCGAGTTGCTGCGTGCCGCAGATGAAATCGCTGGCCGGCGTGGCGGCGAACACCAGGCCCTTCGCCGTCACCTTCTCGCCGTGCGTGGCCACCGCCGGATCGCCGTGCTGCCCGCCTTGGCGACGCTGCCCAGCGCCTTCTCCACGATGTTCGCCAGCCCGCCGCGTTTGTTGCCGGGCGTGGTGTTGGCGCTGCGGTCGGCGGCTCCGCGCGCCAGGTATTCGTCGTACCAGCGCATCTCGCGAATCAGGTCGCGCGCCACCTCTTCATTGGCGGCGCGCGGCGTCAGCAGGTGGATCGCGTCGCGCACCTCGGTGACTTCGGAGAACATCACCGTGGCGCCGGCGCGCACCAGCAGGTCGGCCGCGTAACCCACCGCCGGATTGCACGTGACGCCGGAGAAGGCGTCGCTGCCGCCGCATTGCAGGCCCACCACCAGTTCCGACGCGGGCACCGTCACGCCGGCGCCGCCGGTCCAACTCCGCCAGCCGCTTCTCGGCGGCGCGCATGATCGCCGCGACACTCTCGCCGAAGCCGCGCTCGTCCTGCAGCCGGATCACGTTGCCCTCGCCCAGAATCGGCAAGTCGCCCGCCGCGCCGCCCTCGAACAGCCGCGCGGGCTGCAGTTTCTCGCATCCCAGGCTGACCACCAGCGGCTGCCCCGCCGAGATTGGCGTGCAGTCCGATGTGCCGCAGCGTGCGGATGGGTACCGCCGCGCCCGGCGCATCGATGGCCACGCCGCAGCCGTAGGAATGGGTGATGGCGACCACGCCGTCCACGTTGGGAAAGCGCGGCAGAATCTCCGCCCGGATGCGCCGCGCGGCATACTCCACGGTGGGCGCCACGCACTGCACCGTGGTCGCGAGGCCCAGAATGTTCTTCGTTCCGGCACCGTCCGGATTGCGGTAGCCCTCGAACGTGTAGCCTTCGAGCGGCGGCAATGCGGCGGGACGGCGGTGGCCAGCGGCAACTCGTCGAGCGGCGGCGCCGCCGGCATATCGAGCATCTCCTCGCGCACCCAGCTACCCGCCGCGATCGCGCGGTTGGCTAGCCCGATGGTCTGGCCGTAGCGCAGCACCGGCTCGCCCGCCGCCAGATCCCGCAGCGCGATCTTATGCGACTGGGGAATGCGCTCGCGCGCGACCAGTCCATCGGGCAAAAGGCGCACCTGCCGCCGCGCCCTCCGGATGCACCAGAATGCCGACGTTGTCGCGGGAGTGAACGCGAATGTACATGGAAAAGTAAGACAGGCCTCCTGGCCGTCTGCCGCTGTCGCGTCTTAAGCGTGGCTGAGCACGTCTCGCATGGTCGCCGCTTTGGTTCTGGATCTTCGCCTGGAGCATCATCAGGGCGTAGATCAATTGCTCCGGACGGGGCGGGCAGCCGGGCACGTAGACGTCGATCGGGATCACCTGGTTTACCGGGGTCAAGGCGTAGTTATTGAAGACGCCGGTGGAGGTGGCGCAGGCGCCCATCGAGATGGCCCATTTGGGTTCGGGCATCTGCTGATAGAGATGGCGGATCACCGGCGCCATCTTCTGCGAGACGCGGCCGGCGATGATCATCAGGTCGCTCTGCCGCGGCGATCCGCGGAAAACTTCGGCGCCGAAGCGCGCGATGTCGAACCGCGACGCGCTCATCGACATCATCTCGATGGCGCAGCAGGCAAGTCCGAAAGTCATCGGCCAGATGGAGTTCTTTGCGCGCCCAGTTGACGGCGGCATCCAGCGTCGTCATGACGATTCCTTCGCTTGCGGCCGCGGCGGCATTGTCGACCTGATAGTCGTCAATGCGCGAGAACAGCTCCACGGGACCGCTGGCTAAGGGATTTTCCATGCCTCTATTTTCGCACGCGAAGCGGCCTTGCCGGAAATGTCCTGTAAAATCAGAATACCCTCTTCATGCCCTCCGACTCATTCGACCAGCTACTCGACCGCGCCGCATCCTGGTATGGAATCGACGCCGGATTCTGGGATATCTTCGGCAACCGCCACATTACGTCGGTCGCCGCCAAGCAGGCGATTCTGCGCGCCCTGGGGGTGGCGCCGGATTCCGCCGGCGGACCTGGAACGTTCGCTGGCCGCGCTCGAGCGGCACGAATGGGAGCGGCTGCTGCCGCCCGCGGTAGTGGTTCTCGGAGACCGCTCCGGTGGAGATGCCGCTGAATGTGCCGGCGGAACGTTTGGGCAACCGCGCGCACTTCGTGGTGCACCGCGAAGACGGCGTGACCTGCGAGTTCGAACTCAATCTGTGGGAGCTGCCGCAGGTGGCGTCGGTGGAAATGGAGGGCCGCACGTGGGTGCGCGTACAAGCCACCGTGCCCATGCCGCTGCCCCTCGGGTATCACGAGGTCTCGCGTACAGGTGGGCGGCACCGAGGCCTCCACACGCTGCATCGTGGCGCCCGAACGCGCCTATATGGACCCGCACCTGGGACGCGGCGGCCGTGCGGCCGGGATCGCGGTCAGCCTGTACGGCGTGCGCTCGGAGCGCAACTGGGGCTGCGGCGATTTCCGCGATCTGCGCAGCGTCATCGATTGGGTGGCGGAAGAACTGGGCGCCAGTTTCGTGGCGCTCAATCCGCTGCATGCCATCCACAACCGGCGGCCGTTCAATACCAGCCCCTACCTGCCGAACAGCATCTTCTATCAGAACTACCTCTACCTGGACGTGGAGGGCATGGAGGATTACTCTGCGTGCCGCCGGGCCCAGGCGCTGCGTGGATCCGCGGAAGTGGCCCGCGAGATCGAGGATCTGCGCGCCACGCCGTTTGTCGAATACGAGCGCGTGAGCGCGCTCAAGATGCGCTTTCTCAAGCTGGCGTTCGCGCAGTTTCTGCGCGAATGGCGCAGCGGCGGTCCACGGGCACGCGCCTTTCAGGCGTTCCTCGAACGCGAGGGCGACCTGCTCGAAAAGTTCGCCACCTACTGCGCGCTGGACGAAGAATTGCACCGTACCAATCCCGATATCTGGGTGTGGACCGACTGGCCGGCGCACTATCAGGATCCCTGCTCGCCCGAAACACTCGCCTTTCGCCGCAAGCGCTGGCGGCGCGTCATGTTCTACGAGTACCTGCAATGGCAGATCGACCTGCAGTTGGCGGGGGCGCAGCAATGGGCCCGCGACCGTCACCTTTCCATCGGCCTCTATCACGACCTGGCGCTCGCCACGGACCGCTTCGGCAGCGACCTCTGGGCGCACCGGCCGTTCTATGTCGCAGGCTGCCGCGTAGGCTCGCCGCCCGACGATTTCTCTCCTAAGGGACAGGACTGGGCGTTTCCGCCGCCCAACTCGCTGCAGCCATCGCGAGGACGGCTACCGCCTGTTCGCCGAATCGATTCGCAAGAACTGCCGGCACGGCGGAGCGTTGCGCATCGATCACGTGATGCGCCTCTTCCGCCTGTTCTGGATTCCCGACGGCGTGGAGGCGACTGAAGGCGCCTACGTTCGCGAACGCAGCGAGGATTTCGTCCGCATTCTGGCGCTCGAAAGCGTGCGCAATCGGGTGGTGGTAGTGGGCGAGGACCTCGGCACCGTGGATCCGGCGATACGGGAGACGCTGGCGCGCTTCGGCATTCTGAGCTACCGTCTGTTCTATTTCGAAAAGAACCAGGCCGGCGAATTTCGCTCGAGTGACGAATACCCGCAACAGGCGCTGGTCTCGTCCACCACGCACGATCTTCCGACATTGGCCGGCTTCTGGGTGTCCGCCGACATCTGCCGCCCGCCGCGCCGCCGGTATCATCGACGACGCAGTGATGCGCGCGCAAATGGAACAGCGCAGGACCGAGAAGCAGAAGATGCTCGATGTGCTCTTCCGGTTGAAGCTGGTTCGCGAAGACCTGCCGCGGTCCGCCGAAGCTTATGCCGAACTGACGGGCGAATTGCACAACGCCATCGTCGGTTTTCTGGCGATGACCCCATCGCAATTGCTGGCCATCAATCAGGAGGACCTGACCAAAGAGGTCCACCAGCAGAATCTGCCGGGCAGCACCTGGCAGTATCCGAATTGGGGACGCAAGATGCGCTTCACCATCGAGCAATTGCGCGGCGATTCGATCACCCGCGGCTATACCACCATGTTCCACCATTGGATCGAACGCTCCGGCCGCCGCAATCAGTGGAGCTAGCTGCGCCCCATCACAGATGCGTCACGAAGCTAAAGCCGTGCCGCTCGAATCCCAGCGAATCGTAAAACTTATGAGCATCTTCGCGGCGCAAATTGCTCGACAGCGCCAGCTTGTAACACCCCGCCTTGCGGCACGCCTCACGCGCGTGCTCCATCATCGCGCGGCCAATTCCCTGCCCCTGCCGCGAAGGCAATACCGCCACATCTTCCACCACACCGGCTGGCGTCCCACGCTTGCCGAGCTTATCCATGATCAGCAGCGCGTAGGTACCCACGATCTCGCCGTCCGCCACCGTCACCAGCAGCCGGAAGCCCGGACGCTGCCGGATGCGCGCGAACTGTTCCCGGGCCTCCTCCAGCGTGAAGGATTCACCGCCGTCAATTCCGCTCTCTGCCAGTACGCGTAAAACTCCACTCAAATCCTCTTCGCAAGCATCGCGTATCTCCACTTGTGTCATCACTGCTCATTGTAGAATGGACGCCGCGTTTACCATCGCTGGTGAACCGAGCCACGAATTCTCGCGTCGTAGATTGCCTTCACCGCCGCCATGGCCGCTTCCGGAAGCGCCGGTAATTCGCTCGCCGCGCAATTATCCCGCACCTGCGAAGGCCGCTTCCCACCCGGAATCGCGCAGCTCACCGCATCGTGCATCAGAATCCAGCGCAGCGCGAATTGCGCCATACTTACGCCCTCGGGCACCAGGCCACGCAATTCTTCCACCGCCGCCAGGCCCGTTTCGTAATCCACGCCGGAGAACGTCTCTCCCCGATCAAACGCTTCGCCGTGACGATTGAACTGGCGATGGTCGTCCGCCGCGAATTGTGAGTCCCGCTCCAGCTTGCCGCTCAACAGTCCGCTGGCCAGGGGAACGCGCGCCAAAATCCCAACCTTTTTCCGCGCCGCCTGCTCGAAAAACAAATCGGCGGGACGCTGCCGGAAGCAGTTGAAGATGATCTGCACCGTCTGCACATTCGGATACTCGATGGCTTTCAGCGCTTCTTCCACGCGCTCCACACTCACACCGTAATAGCGGAGTTTTCCGGCCGCCGCCAGCCGGTCCAGCGCGTCAAAAAGCTCGGGCCGGTAATAGACATCGGCCGGCGGGCAGTGCAACTGCACCAGGTCCAGGCAATCGGTAGCCAGGTTACGCAGGCTGTCTTCGACGAAGCCGGTGAGATTCTGCTCGTTGTAGCCGTCGGCCGTGTGCGGTGAAAGGCGCCGGCCCGCCTTCGTCGCAACGATGATTGCAGACTTCCGCTCGCGCTTCAATTGAGCAATCAGGCGCTCGCTGCGCCCCATGCCGTAAACATCCGCCGTGTCGATGAAGTTCACACCGCAATCGACAGCGGCATGAAGCGCGGCCAGCGATTCGGTATCGTCCACCGTGCCCCAGGAGCCGCCAATCGCCCACGCGCCGAAGCTAATGTCGGAGACCTTCCAGCCCGTACGTCCTAACTCGCGATAGTTCATCCTCTCCAAGATAACTCGCGAAGATAACCCGCACGGCGCGGCGCGCTCAGATAGCGGAGTCGCTGATCTCTCCCACCTTCTGTAACTCCAGCACCAGGTCGCCCTCGGCATCCACCGAAAACGCCGGGGCGAAGCGCCGGTTCCAGCTGATTTCGTCGTACCGGTAGGAGTACCGCGCCAGCACCGTCTGGCTGAAAGTATCGTCGTATGCCTTGATCAGGATCATTACCTCGGCCTGCAGCCGCTCCAGATCCTTGGGAGTCAGCCCGAGCAGGGGGCTTTCTCCATCGATCGGGTGCACGATCGTCCAGGTGAGCGGCATGAACAGTACCTGCTCGCGCTCCAGTTTGAGCTGGGTGTAGCGGCGCGTCGGCTGCCCGTCTTTGTCCTCCACCGTCATGATCATGACGCGCGCCTGAAGCTCCATCAGGTCGTTGCGCCGGCGATTTACCACGCGGAATTGCAGGCTGTGCATCTCCTGATAGGGCGCGATCAGCATCGTCTGACTGAACCCGATCTTTGCCGACGGGCGGGACACGCGCCCAAACAGCAGGCCGGTGGCCACGGCAAATCCCAGAACACCCACCAGCGACTCGATCGACGCCACAATGTTGGACCCCAGGCTCTTCGGCGAGATGCTCCCATACCCCACGGTGCTCAGGGTATGCGCGCTAAAGAAAAAGTCATTGAGGAAGCGCCCGATTTCGGTGGGCGAATCCGCGCCCGTCAGGTGTCCCGGACCCAGTGCGTAATAGGCCAGCGCAAACAGCGTGTTCACCACCAGGTAGCCCAGAAATACCAGACTGAAGAACGGCGCCCACCCCATGTTGATGAGGTGCAGATAGGGATGAAAGTCGTGCCAGTTGGCGCCGCGGCGGCGCACATTGAACGTACCGTCTTTGTTGATGACCCGCCGGAAATTGCCGGTATACTTCTGCGTGAGGCCGGGATCAAAGGCGGGTTTCTGCATAGCCCCTCACGCGAGCCACTGGCGTACCAGATCTTCCGGACTGCCCGTAAGATCGCAGGGCTCCACACGCGTCTCCTGCCCGTTTTCCAGATAGGCCGCCACAATGCCCTTCGCCGTGGGACGTAACTCGAGCCGCTTATCGCGGGCCTCCAGCCGCAGTGTGGTCCCCAGCCACGCAATGTGTACTTTCGTACGCAGGCTGAATCCCACCCGTGCGGCCTGCTTGAGAAGCTCGGCGGTATACGGACTCTGTTTGAGCTGTTCGGCGAATGGGGCCACGGCCTGCGCGTTCGCGCGTTCCTGCTCGCGCGTGCGATGGGCGCGTTCCGCGTCCTCCTTGCCCTGCTCGCTCGATTCCAGGCTCTTCAGGTTATTTTCCAGATTGTCGAGAAAACTCATCTTCTTTCAGGTTACGATAGTCCCGTGTCCGACTTCCGCTCCCGCCTCAAAACACTGCGTGAAGGATTGCTCCGTTTGCACAAATCTCTCCTCGAACTGGAGCGCGCCGCTTACGAACGCGATGTGGCGCCGATCGCCAGCCCCGGAGAGTACCTTGGCCTGGTGCTGAATGAACCTGCCTTTCAGTGGCTGCGCGAGCTCTCCGCCTTCATCGTGATGATTGATGAGACGCTGGCGCAGAAAACGCCGCCGGCTACCCCGGAGGACGCGGACCGCCTGATTGCCGAAGCCCGCGTGCTGCTCACTCCATCGGAAAACGGCGCCGGTTTCGCGCGCAGCTATTTCGAAATCATGCAGCGCGACGCCGAAGCGGTGCTGGCCCATCGGGACATGCTTCAAGTAATGAACGGCGTCAAGGAGTAGATCGCTTCAGCCGCGCGACAGCGCCTTCCGGGCGATAATGCCACTGAATGTTCCTGACCCTCATGGGCGCGGCGTCGCTCGCTATTTGGCTGTACCTCGTGCTGGCGCGCGGCGGCTTCTGGCGGATGCGCGCGGATGTACCCGGCGCGACGCTACGCGCGCCAACGCCTTCCGTCACCGCCGTAGTGCCGGCGCGCAATGAGGCGGACGTCGTAGGCAGCGCCCTCGGTTCGCTCGCGGCACAACAGTACCCCGCCGACTTCCGCATCATCCTGGTGGACGACGCCAGTCAGGACGGTACCGCGGCCATCGCCCTACAGGCCGCGCCTCAAATGCACCTCGTCACCGCGCGCCCCTTACCCGCCGGTTGGACCGGAAAGATGTGGGCCGTCGCCGAAGGAGTGAGCGCAGCCGCGGGCGACTACCTGCTGCTCACCGACGCCGATATCGTGCACCCGCCCGGGCATCTCGCCGAACTGGTCGCGCTCTCGCAGCAGGGCGATTACGACCTCGTGTCCTACATGGTCCGCCTGCAATGCCAAACCCTCGCCGAACAGGCGTTGATTCCCGCGTTCGTATTCTTTTTCTTCCTGCTCTACCCGCCGGCCTGGATTCGCGATTCAAGCTGCCGCACCGCGGGCGCCGCCGGAGGCTGCATTCTGATCCGCCGCACGGCCCTCGAATGCATTGGCGGAATCGAGCGCATACGCGGCGAACTGATCGACGATTGCGCCCTGGCGCGTGCCGTGAAGCAAAGCGGCGGACGCGTCTGGCTCGGGCTGAGCGCCACCGCCGCCAGCATCCGCCGATACCAGACCTTCGGCGAAATCGGCCGCATGATTTCGCGCACGGCCTTCACCCAACTCAACCACTCCACTCTTGTCTTGATCGCAACCGTGGCGGGACTGGCGCTGGTCTATCTCGCCCCGCCATTCCTGACGCTCGCCGCTCCGCGCGGAGCAGCCTCCGGTATGGGAGCCACCGCGTGGCTCCTCATGACGCTGGCTTACTGGCCCTCGGTACACTACGCCAAATGCCCCTGGTACTGGGCGCCCCTCTTACCAGTCATCGCCCTCTTCTACCTCGGAGCGACAGTACACTCCGCAATTCAATACTGGAGAGGCCGCGGAGGACTCTGGAAAGGCCGCACCCAAGGCTAGTACAACGACGACTGGCCTTCTCCACTACCAGTTGGTGATCGATCCGTCCGGACGGAAATACGTCTGCGCCCGTGCCGTCACCGGCTGCGTAATCTCCGTTACCAGCTTGAGCGGCTTCATATCCAGTTCCACGCCCAGCCCCGGCCGGTCATTCGGATACAGCTTTCCGTTCTTGTAGTCGATCCACACCGGAAGGTGCGGGATCGTGCGGCCGGCGTACGTGTACTCCACCAGCAGCGGTCCGGAGAACGTGCCCAACGCGTTCACAATCGCCGCCGTGGCAATTGGCCCGGTGAAGTGCGGGATGATGCCCACGAAATGCGTTTCGCAGATGGCCGCGATCTTCATCATCTCCGTGATGCCGCCCACATTCGGCAGGGTGGCGCGAATATAGTCGACGTCGTGGTTTTCCACCAGTTTGTGGAAGTCCCAGCGATACCCCCACTCTTCGCCCGCCGCGATCGGCACTTTGGCCTGCCGCCGCAGCAGCGGCAGATCTTCGCGGAACGCCTCGTCGCGCACCGGATCTTCGACAAAATAGGGCGCCAGATCCTTGATCAGGTCGCAGCCGCGAATCGCCTCCGAGAGATCGAAGCGCTGGTGGAAATCCACGCACCAATCGCCGTTCTTGCCGACCCCCTCGCGCGCCTGTGCACTTTCCTCGGCCATCTTGTTCAACCGCTCGTGCGTATTGTACGGACCGTTAGCCGGCGCGTCCGCCGCGCCCGAACGGTAGGCGCGAAATCCCGCTTCCATGGTGGCGCGCGCTCGCTCCACCACACTCATGCCGGGCCGTATGCCTGGAATCACACCGCCGGTCGGGTAGCACTCACAATGGTTCCGCGCCATCCCGCCCAACAGCGCATGCACCGGGCGCCCCAGCACCTTCCCTTTGATGTCCCACAGCGCCAGATCGAGCGCGCCGATCGCGTCGATCTTCTCGCGCCCCGGAGGATAAAAGAACGAGCGCGTCATATCCTGCCACAGGCGCTCGATGTATTGCGGATCCTGCCCGATCAGGCGTCCCGCCGACTGTTCCAGTGTGTCGCGCGCGCCGCCTTCTCCGATTCCCGTAATCCCGGCATCGGTCTCGATCGTCACCACCAGGTCGCTCTGGTTGAACAGCGGGTTCGCGCGCTCCGGCGAGTATACCCGCACCCGCGTGATTTTCATCTTGGGGATGGCGGCGTGAGCCACCTGGCGCCCTGCCGCCGATAATCCCGCGGCGGAAACCGCGGATTTTAATAGTGCCCTACGATTCATGCCAACTAATATATGGCATTCGCGCCGGCAAGCGATAGCACTGAGGGCGCGCCGCTTCCCTGCTGTGCCGCCGTGTGATACGTTCGGGATCGTTTGGCGTGGTTGCGATGCAACCCGAAAGGAGTTCGCAATGAAACGCAGGGTCTTCGTAGGTGGAGCGGTCACCGGTCTCGGCATCAGCGGAGCATCCGCCAGGCCGCAAAAGGCGAAGGCCGGCAGCATCCCGACCAGGGAATTCGGCAAGACAGGAGCCAGGGTATCAATCATCGCTCAAGGCGGGGCGCGAATGGATCTGCACCCCACCGTAGCCGAAGCCGCCGCCCATGTGCGCCGCGTCTACGATCTCGGCCTCACCTATTTCGACTGTGCCCGCAGCTACTGGGGAGGCAAGTCCGAAGAAGCCTATGGCATTGGCTTGCACGGCGTCCGAAAAAATGTGTTCCTCACCTCGAAGACCACACGCCGCACGCGGCAAGAGGCAGAGGAGGAGTTGGCGACCTCCCTTCGCACTCTGCAAACGGACTACCTCGACGTCTGGCAGATGCATGATGTCCGCACGCTGGAAGAAATCAAAACCATACTCGGCCCCGGCGGCGCGATGGAAGCCTTCGAGGCCGCAAAGAAGGCAGGCAAATGCCGCTTCATTGGCTTCACCGGTCACTTCGATCCGGACACGCACGCAGCCCTGCTGAAGGCATACGATCATTGGGATTCCGTCCTGATGCCGGTACATGCCGCCGACCACTCCTATCGCAGCTTTGAAAAGATCGCTCTGCCGGTCGCGGTGGAAAAAGGCATCGCCGTTCAGGCGATCAAGGTCTTCGGTAAGGCGTTTCTGCTGCGCTCGCTCAGCCCGGTCGAATGCCTGGCTTACACACTGAGCATGCCCGTGCACGTCGCCGTCTGCGGTGCGGGAACACAAGGGCAGATGGAAGACAACATCCGCGTCGTGCAGTCCTTCAAACCGCTCAGCGAAACCGACCTCGCCGCCGTGCGTGAGCGCGCCATAGTCGGCCAGGGCGTCTACACCGGCACCACGATGGAGTATTGGAAGAAGCCCGCGTAACCGAAGCTTAAGACAAGACCACCACTTCGTGATCCAGAATCGTCTTCACGCCGAACTCCGCCCATCCCTTGCTCACCGTCACAGGCGTGGACCCAACGGAAACCAACTGCTTCGCGCTTCGCCCCGCGATTCCCTGCGGCAGTTTGATCCGCACCTGCAGCGGCCCGATCGGAATCAGTTCGTCGATGGGCGCCCGCCACGTCGCGGCACTCGTCAGATTCACCACATGCAGAATGAGCCGGCTCTCCTGCTGGTAGAGATGGCAATCCACCAGCCCCGTGCCCTGCACATGAAGCGGAATGCTGTCCCGGCTGGCCCAGCGAACCAGATTGGCCAGCAGGTTCGCATGATCGGGCATCAGTTCGCGGAAGTAGCGGCGATCCAGGTCGGCCGCGAGATACGCTACACGCCCACCTCCCGCGGCCTCATTGACCACCAGGCCCGGAAGCTTGCTGTCGGTCTCCCGCATCCACGCAGTCTCCGGCGGATAAACCGGGAACTCCGGCACCAATGTCAGCGGCACTACGCTGCCCTCGTCCACGCGCAGCGCCTGCAAATTGCCTCCATACGGAATGATGTCGGTCTCTTCGAAGCCCGCCAGCACCGGATGCCGTTCGCCGGTTACCGGCGGCTCCCTGCCGGTCTTCGGACCGTACACACGCGCGCGGAATTCGGGATGCAGCCGAAGGTACGTATGTATGGAAGCCGTGCCACCGCCGCGCCGCCCGCCTCCTGCCTGCTGCGGCCGCACCGGCTTCCCTTGCGCATGCACCTTCAGCACGTCGTTCAAGGCAAAATCGGGACGCGGGTCTCCCCACTCGTTGTACTGCGTGCTCTCCCCCGTCGCGACCAGCGAGCCGCCGCGCGCCACGAACCGGCGAATCGCCGCGCACTCCGCATCGGAAAGCCCAGCGACATTGGCCAGCACGAGCACCGATAGTCCCGCCGACTCGCGATCGATATCGGCGGCGTGTACCGGCAGATAAGGAATGCGCGCCCGGATCAGCGCCTGCGCGAAGCCTTCGTACGGAGCATCCACCAGCTCACCCGCGCTCTCGCGGCCGTAAAAATCCGTATTCCGCTGCGACCACACCAGTCCCACACTGGCCACCGGCTTGCGATTGACCAGGTAGGCCTCGTTCGCCTTGTGCCACTTCATCACAGGCTCGGCGGTCCGGTACATGCGGCGATCGTCGTGATAGGCCCCCACGTGATGCCACCACGGCTGTATGCCGCCCGCCATTCCGGCGATCATCCACATGCGCGCCTCGGCGGCGGGTTTGCTCGCCACGCGGTACGACGTGCGCCCGTTCTCGTACATCGCCATGCTCTCCGGCGCCAGCTTGTCCCAGCCCAACATCGAATGGATTCGCTTGCCCGTGTCGCCGTTCTGCTGGAAACCCGTGGCGTCGTCGCGCCGCTGGTGGTCCAGCATAATGATGTGCGCGCGGCTGCAGATCTCCTTGAGGTCGCGGAAGGAGCTGGCCTGCGTCGTGACCGAGCCGCTGTTCATGCCGCTCCAGATGCAATCCGCTCCGCCGGCGCCCTGTGTCACCTGGTTATTGAACTCCCAGAGTTCCGTGCGCCGCGCATAGTTCCACAGGATCCACTGCCGGTATGCCGGATCGTCCCAGTTGGCGCGCGGCGGAATCGCCTGCCCGGACTTCGCCTTGAACTTGCGCTGGCAATTATCGCAGTAGCAAATACTGCCGCGGCCCATGCCCGCCCAACTGTTGTCGGTAATCCCCTCCGGCTTGGAACGCTGGATGATCTCCCGCAACACGTCGGGCAGATACTCGTCGTAATACGGGCTGTTGATGCACGTGATGTACTTGTCGGCCGCGCGGTAAGGCTTGCCGTCGGCCATACGCGCGAACCACGTGGGGTGGGCCTGATAGAAATTCTCGGCGGTGCGATTGGAATCCATCCGCGCCATCACTACCAGCCCGTCTTGATGAGCGGCCTCCACCAATTCTCCGTAGAGATCCCGTCCATTCAGAAACTGCGCGCGATACTGCAGCGGAAACTTGCTGGGATAATACGCCACGATGCCGCCGGCGTTGACGATCACGCCTTGCACCTCGGTGCGCTTCCAATAATCCCGCCACCAGGGGATGTCGTATTGAATGGGATCCTGCTCGGTGATGTTGGTCTGTCCCCAACGGTAAGTGCGCAGGTACCACGGCTGTTTGCCGCTAGTTCGTGTCTGCGCGGTCACGGGAGCCGATAGAGCGGCTGCCGCCGTGATCTGTAGGAAGGTCCTTCGGGTATTGTCCATGTCAGGTCAGGTCATGTCGGGTCAGGCCAGGCCGGCCTCTTTGATCGCATCGCCGGCGCCGCGCAGGTTCGCCAGCTTCATCTCCGAATACTTGCGCGAGAGCAACACGCCGTCCGACCCGGCGCGCAATGCCGCCGCCACCGCGGCCCGCGTGCTTTCCGGGCTGGACTTGCTCTGTGTCTGTCCGGTGGGAATGTCGATGTCGATTCCCGGCCATAGCTGTGTCTTCGTGCCATTGAGCGCTTCACGGGCGCGCTTCGCTTCGCGGTAAACGTAGTCGGCGGAGAAACCCGATTTTGGAATGTCGGCGAGCGGCTTCTCTTCCTTGTAATCCAGCACGCGGTAGTGAAAGTCCAGCAGTTCCTGTTGCGGGACATCGCCGTAAATGTTGCTGCCCACACTGCGGATGTAGCTGGCCATGCGTTCGCCGCCGCAGTTGTGATACATCACCATCTTCAGAAAATCCGAGTGCGCCGTCAGTTCCGAGAGGTCCTGTTCCGCGCGGTAGATCGGGCTGAATGAATTGTTGTGCCAGATGTGCCAGCCCACTCCCACCGCGGGCTTGATCGACTTCACCTTGTTGTAGATCGTCGCGTAAGTATCGCGCAGACTGTCGGTCCACAGCATCTCCCACGCCAGCAATTCCGGATAGCGCAGTAGCAGGCGCCACATCGTCACGTAATAGCCGTCCACCGGACGCTTGCCCTGGCGTCCCGCCTGCACGAAATCCCCCAGCGCCTTGAATCCGGCGCGGGCGCGTGCCACGTCCACGCCGCGGGCCTTCGCCTTCGCTTCGCAGAACTGGCAGAAGCACGTCGTGCGCCCTACCCCTCCTCCGTTGCCGCCGTGACTCGCGCCCAGCGCATTCGCGAATGCGCCTTGCCGCTCCGATCCCCACATGATGCCGTCAATCTCATAGGAGCGCGTGTAATCCTCCACCGCGCCCAGCAGCCAGTTCCGGTAGTTGGGATTGTTGAAGCACAGCGTGGTGGCATTGCTGCCGTCGTAGCGCTTCTCCTGCGCCTGCGCGATGTTGGGGACGCTATTGTTCCACACATCTTCGAACCAGCAGATGGTCTTCATGCCACGTTTCCGCGCTTCCGGAATCACCGCCTCAAGCACATCGTAATCGCCGAAATCCGGCGCGCGGAACTGTTGGATCACGGTGTCTTTGTAATACTGCGGCCGCACCTTCGTATAGCTGCCGCCCTTGAAAGTATCGGTGTCGTATTTCTGCGTGCCGTGGTCCGGCAGGGGTTGCCCGGGCACCTGCCGCCCCGCGATCCCGCGGCCATAGGTAAAGGTCGCAACAAACAACGTGTTTACCGATGCCGATTGCTGGAAGATATCCAGAACTTTATTGACGCCCTCATCGACAAAGGAGACCGCACCTACCTGGATGCCGATCATCTTGCTGCCTGCGGGCGCAGCGGGCGGCGCCGCCTGGCTCGTGGTGGCGGCGGAAGCCAGCGCTCCCGCCACCGCATTCTGCATGAAATTCCGTCGGTTCATTTTCTTCTCCCGGGTTCAGAAACCTAGAACATGAAACGGAATCCAAATTGAAGACTCCGCGCGGCGTTATTCTGCCCGTTATCCCGAATGATCTTGCCGAAGTTCGTCGACGTCGGTGTCAGGTTCGGATCGGAGGAAAAAACGGGCGTGTTCAACGCATTGAACGCTTCGAATCGGAACTGGCAGTTCATGCCCTCCCGTATGCGCGTATTCTTGATCACCGATGCGTCGTAAGTGGTGGCCCACCGGTCGCGCAGATTTCCCCAGCGTGCCGGCGTGGTCTGCAGCGAATTCGGCGTCCTCACCGCAAATACCGGCTGCTCGCCGGCCAGCACATTGCGGACAATGCCGGTCGAATCGATGTATCCGGTCTTGAAGAGCCGGTCCCAAGTCGGATTCTCCAGGTGCGGATCACCGATCACCCACACGTTGCTCGGAACTCCCATCGGCGCGCCGGATTGATAAACCGTATTCGCCAGCACCTGCCATCCACCCACCAGCCGTTTTACCACACCGTTGCTCGAGTTGAGAAAATGCCGTCCCGGTCCGAAGGGCAGCTCGTAGCTGGGCGTGAAGGCGAAACGCTGCGGGCGATCGAAGGAAGTCAGCACTCGCGTGGGCGCTGCGTCCGTGGCGTTGACGTAACTAGTGGCCTGTATATTCTTCGAGAAGGTGTAATTCGCCGAGAACGTCAGGCCGTGAGAGTACCGCTTCTGTACCGAGACCTGCAGGGAGTTGTACCAGATGCGGCCCACGTTCAGGTCTGTCGTGGTTACGCCGGTGAACAGGGGGAACGGCCGGAGCAGCTGGCTGCGCGCCACCGTCGGACCATTAATCGTGGTGCCTGGCAGCAGATCCTGGAACGGATTCGGCACCTGCTGGTTGAGATAGTTCGGGTCGCCGCCTTTGCTCGGGTCGCCCAGCGCCAGGTTGGCAACAGAGAGCGAATTGATGGAATTGCTCACCAGCGCGGCCATGGTCCGCGAGCCCACATAGGATGCTTCTGCGTTGATGTGGCCGGGCAGCTCCCGCTGAATTCCCAGGGAGAACTGGTGCACATAGGGATTTCTGCTCTTCGTATTGGCGTAGGTCACGCCCTGTCCGATGAACGTGCCCATGCCCGCCGCGGCGCCCGAAGGCTGAATCAGGCCCGTAGGGAATGGATTCGTGATCGTGTTGAACGGCGTGCGGCCGGAGTCCTGCGTGGCCACAAACGGCGTGTTCTGGCTGAAGCCGGAAGTCAGCCCGCTATCGGTGGGCGCGAGATAGAAGATCGCCCAGCCTCCACGCAGCACGGTCTTGGAATTGATCTGGTAGGCGGCGCCGATGCGCGGCTGGAAATTGTTGAGGTCGCTATTGAACGGCGAGCGCGGCAGGCCGCCCTGCCCCGCGAATCCGATTCCTCCGTACACCTTCATGCCGGGGAACTTGGTCTGGTCGATCTTGCTCGAGATCGGGTTGACCTGGTCGGCGAAGAAATCGCGATCCAGGCGGTTATACCGCTCGGTCACCGGCGAGGTGATGTCCCATCGCAGTCCGAGATTGAGCGCCAGTTTGCGCGTCAATTTGATATCGTCCTGCACCCAGGGCGCGGTATAGATCCACTGGAAAAATGGATTCGCCGTGAAACCGGCCGAGCCCGAACCCGCGTACCCCAGCAAGAGCGACGCAGCACCGTTGCCGCTCAGCGCATCCTGCGTCAGGTAATCCGAACGCGTGAAGCCCTGGTCGAAACTCAGCGACGCGCGGTCCGCACTGGGACGGTACTGCGTATACAAGGTCTGCCGGTAATCGAGTCCGGCTTTGATCGTCTGCTTGCCGCGGATCATCACGATGTTGGGCTGCAAGCTCAGCACCGTCGTGGGCTCGAAAGTAATGTTCGATGACGCGTTGCCGAGCGTCGTGGCGCCTGCCACCGAAATGCTAGGCAACAGCGTGCGCTTGGTCAATTGCGCCACCAGCGAGTCCGGCCAGCCCCACTGCGCCGTAGTGAAGCCAAAATCAGCGGGACCGATGAGTTCCCTCCAGTAGGAGAGCGACGCGCGCATATTGAGAAGCGTGCTCGAGTTCAACGTCGTGACCGAATCGATGACGCCGCCGTTGCTCAACTTGCCGCCATCGCGATGGTCGCCGCCCAGGCCCGGAATCGCATTTGCAGTCCGGACTTGCGTGAAGTCGCTCCACGACCAGCGCGCGTAAACCCGCTCTTTGGAGTTGACATTGTGGTCCACGCGCAACATCACGTTGGTGAAGTTGAAATTGGCCACGTTGTCCGCCCAGTAGTAGTTGTTCTGCCACGCGGGCGATCCGGCTGAAACGGTATTCGCCTGTGGGTAGAGCGCAAGAATCTTGGCGGCCACCGGATTGATCCGGTCCGTAGGGATTTTGTTGCCCGGAAACGGCTGCCGGATCCACTTTCCGGTTGCGTCCGCTTTGCCCGTCAGGGGATCGTAGATGCTGATGAGACGTCCGGAGTTATCCAGCGTGTTGGAGAAATCTCCAGCGCGCTGCGCCGCCGTCGGTACGGAGGCAACTTTCTCGGCGGGATACTCCTGGTCTTCGTGATACTTTTCCAGGGCAAAGAAGAAAAACGTCTTGTCCTTGCCGTTATAAACCTTGGGCACCCGCACCGGCCCGCCGATCGTGAACCCGTACTGATCCAGGCCGCTGTTCGGCACTGCGTTGCCGTGCGCGTTGTCTGAGAATGCCGCGGCATTGAAGGCCTGCCGCTTCAGATACTCGTAGCCCGAGCCGTGCAGGCTGTTAGTGCCGCTCTTGAGCGAAATGTTGATCGCGCCGCCGCCTGTATGCCCGTACTGCGCGTCATAAGTGCTCGTCATCACCTTGAATTCCTGCACCGCGTCCACCGACGGTACATTGGCCACCGTGGTCACGCCGTTGTAAATGGTGTTATTCGGCGCTCCGTCCAGTAAGAACTCCACGGTGCTGCCCACGCCGCCGTTAATCGACCAGGATCCGTCCGCGCTATTCGAGAACGGCTTTTGATCCAGAGTCGAACCGCCTGTCGGCGTAATCCCGTTGGAGAGTGCCGCCAGCATGATCGGGTTCCGCGTATTAATCGGAATGTCCACCACCTTCTTGTTATCGATCACCATGCCGTGGTCCGCCTTCTCCGCCTCGATCAGCGGCGCTTCCGCCGAAACCGTGATCCGTTCGCTCTGCGCGCCGACCTCCAGAACTACCGGCAGCGTTCCCGCCTCGCTCACGTTGAGTTGGATGCGATCGCGCTCGAACGTCTTGAAACCAGCCATACTCGCTACCAGCTTGTATTGGCCCGGGTTGAGAAACAGAAAACGATACAAGCCTGCATCGTTGGAAATCGCCGTCAGGACCACGCCGGTTTCCGTATTCGTCAGTTGCAGGCCGGCGCGCGCCACTACGGCGCCAGACCCGTCCGTAACGATTCCGCTCAAACTGCCGCGCGTTTCCTGCGCCGCCGCCAGAATCGTCAGGCCTAAGAGGAGGCCCAAAACCTGAGCTTGCCGTTTCATTGAGGTTCTCTCCTTCCGGGGTTTACCTGGTCGAGAGGAAAGGGTACGGAAGTGCACAGACGCCGATTTACACGCGGAGCCACAGTAAATCGCCCGGAATGCGGCACACAGTATATGCGCACTCAACCTCCCCCACCAAGATCAGCCGAAGCATATCAGCGGCTGATAGTCGTGTCAACCGTAGATTACAGGGTTGCGGCAGGCGCGACTTAGTAAATTCAGTAAGTGGGTTAGCGCGGTGCGCTAAGATCGCGCACCAACTCTTCGACGTCTTCCAGTTTTTCACCTAACATATTGAGTTTGCGGGAAAGGCCCTGAATCTCGGCTTCCGCGCGGCGGTTGACCGCGTAATCCAGTTCGCCGCGCAGGCGATCCTTGGCATCCTGCCGGTTTTGACTCATCATGATCACTGGCGCCTGCACCGATGCCAGCATGGAGAGAAACAGGTTCAACAGGATAAACGGGTAAGGGTCCCACGCAGCTCTGCCAAGCCATACGTTGATCGCGGTATAGGCTACCAGCACGACGAAGAAGGCGATGATGAAGGTCCACGATCCGCCGAATCGCGCCACCTCGTCCGCTATGTGGTTGCCGATCGTGGTCTGCTCTTCAATCACTTCGTTGGGATTGCGCATGGACCGCACGCGCACCAGGTGCTGCGAGCCGTGGTACTGCTTGCCGAGCACGGCCAGCATGTCCATGCCGGCGTGCGGCTTGCGTTCCAGCAGCACCATGATGTCGTGGCGATCCACCTCGATGCAGATTGCCTCCTCGGCAGCCGAGGCGCTGGTCTGGTGCGGAGTCTGGTCCAGCATCGAAGCGAAGCCGAAAAACTCGCCCACCGCAGGCTGATCCACCACTACTTCCTGCTGGTCCTCGTCCACCATGGTCACTCGCACCACGCCGGAAACCACGATATAGCCGCGACCACCGGTGTCCCCGGCCTTGTAGATGCGCTGGCGCGGCGGGAACTTCTTGAGCTCTACCTGGCTTGCCAGTACCGCCAGCTCATCGTCATCGAGCAACGCAAAAAGGGGAACCTGCCTCAACGTCGCGGGGTCACACGCCATGCCTCACCTCGCCCCCAGGATTCCATACCCAGGGCGAAGTGTCACCAGGAATTTTCGCCGCTGAAGACTTCGGGAAGGGTTCGCAGCAGGATGGCGCAGTACAACCGGATGCTGCGTTCGCGTACCAGGCGCAGATCCAACCGGCAGCGCTCCGCATAGGTGAGACGGTTGCGTCCGGAAACCTGCCATAGACCCGCCAGCCCCGGCTTGACCTGCAGGATTTCGGCGGCGTGTGCGCCGTAATAACGCTGCAGCTCGCCTTCGGTCACCGGCCGCGGACCCACCAGCGACATCTCGCCCGAGACCACGTGCCACAACTGCGGAAGTTCGTCGATGGAATGGCGCCGGCAAAAACGCGCGAAGCTGCTCGTCACGCGGGGATCCTCGGGGCTCTTGAGCTCCGGTCCGAAGTCTTCCTGAATTGTTCGACCCAGCCGTGCTCAATCCAGCCGGCGCTTCGCGAGCTCGTTCCGTTCCACATAGTGCGCAGCTTGAGCATCCGCAGCGGCACTCCCTGCCATCCCACCCGGCGGTGAGCGATCAATGGGGAACGGCCCGCAAGCAGCCACAGCACCAGCGCGCAAACTACGAGCACCGGCAGCGCCAGCAACAGCAGCAACACGGCCGCCAGACGCTCGCAGACCGCAACCACCTGCCAGGTCCAATCGGATTCAGCGGCGGCTTGACGAAGCGCGGGAAAAGAGCCCAAGACAGTACCCATTCCGATCTTAACGGCAGCCCGGGACGCAGTCTTGCATGCCATGTAAACAAGTTGTGAAACCAGCGCGTTCATTGTGCGTTCATCTGGCGCCAGTCAGAATGAAAGAGAGTGCGCATTCTGCTGGTGGAAGACGAAGCGCGTGTTGCCGGATTTATCGCCAAGGGCCTGCGCGAACAATCCTACGCGGTGGATATCGCCGGCGACGGCGAACGCGGCGCTTTACCAGGCGGCGGTCAATCATTACGACCTCGTGATCCTGGACGTCATGCTGCCCTTGAAGAACGGGTACGCGGTCTGCCGCGAACTGCGCGCGGCGGGATTCCGCGCTCCGATCCTGATGCTGACCGCGCGCGATGCCATGGACGATCGCGTGGCAGGGCTCGATTCCGGCGCCGACGATTACCTGGTGAAGCCGTTCGATTTCAAGGAACTGCTGGCCCGCCTGCGCGCCCTCTCGCGCCGCTCCGGCGTCCCGCGGCCGGACGTGATGCAGGTCGCGCGATCTTCCGTGAACACGGCGAGCCATGCCGTGGCGCGCGGCGGGCGCCCCATCAGCCTCACCGCCAAGGAATACGCGCTGCTGGAATTCCTGGTGCTGAACCAGGACCGCGTGGTGGGCCGGGAAGCAGATCGCCCAGCACGTCTGGGACGAGAGCTTCGACCCGTTCACCAACGTGATCGACGTCTACATCAAGCGGCTGCGCGCCAAACTGGATACGCCCGGCGCGCCGCGCCTGATCCACACGCGCCGCGGCGAAGGCTACATCCTGACCGCCAAAGCCGGAGGCCGGCGATGATTAGGAGCTTCCGCGCGCGCCTCACGGCCCTGTACCTGGCGTTCTTCTCGCTGCTGTTCGTCGTCTTCAGTATCTTTCTGTATGGCGAACTCTCGCGTTCGCTGGTCGCCCGGCTGGATGCCAGCGCTGGCTTCGGAGGCCGATACCGCCGCCGTACTGTTCCCCGACGAATTCCAGGAGATGAACGGCGACGAAGCTGGCGGCCGCGCGGGAAGTGGTCAGCGAACTGAAAGTCCACGGCGATTTCGTCGCCATACGGCGAGGGCAGCCGGGTCCTGGCCGCCAGCCCGCTGACTCCGCCGGGGCGCGCGCGACCGTATCGCGACGCGGACAGTGGAGTGCCGGGGGCCGCACCTATCGAGATTGAGAGTCTCGGCAGCGCTCGATTCCGATCGACGCGAACTTGGCGGTGGTGCGCCGCGCCATCTTCATCGCGCTGCCGCTGATTCTCGCGCTCGCCGGCGCTGGGCGGATACTGGCTGGCGACGCGCACGCTGCGGCCCCTGGGCTGGATGGCGGAACAGGCGCGCAGCATCACGGGCAGCAATCTGGAGACGCGCATCAAGATCGACAACGCCGCCGAGGAACTCGCGGTGCTGGTCACCTCCTTCAACGAATTGCTCTCGCGCCTCGACCAATCCTTCGACACCATGCGCCGCTTCGTGGCCGACGCCTCGCACGAACTGCGCACGCCGATCTCGGTGATTCGCGGCGAGGCCGACGTGGCGCTCTCGCAGGAACGCAGCGCCGCCGAATACCGGGAATCGCTGGGCATCGTGCTGGACGAGTCGCGCCGGCTCTCGCGGCTGGTGGACGATCTGCTCAACCTGGCGCGCGCCGACGCCGGCCACGTCCGGCTGCAGACCCAGGATTTCTACCTCAACGAACTGCTGGCCGAATGCTGCCGCTCGGTGCAGGGCCTGGCCAGCCGCGCGCGCCTCACGCTGGAGTGCCGTGCCGGGCAGCGACCTGCAATTCACCGGCGACGAGCAGTTGCTGCGCCGCCTGGTGATCAACCTGCTGGATAACGCGATCCGCTACACGCCGCCCGGCGGCAAGGTGACGGCCGCGCTGGAAGCCGGCAACGGACAGCGTGTGCGCTGCGCGTTTCCGATACCGGAATCGGCATCGCGCCCGAGCGATGCGGCGCGCGTCTTCGAACGCTTCTACCGCGCCGGAGAGGCGCGCTCCCGCCAGGACGGCGGCTTCGGGCTCGGCCTGGCCATCGTAAGCTGGATCGCCGAATCGCACCACGGCACGGTGGAATGCGCCAGCCGGCCGGGAGAGGGCAGCACGTTTACCGTGACCCTGCCGACGTAGTTCATCGTCTGTTCATCTGTAGAATTCCATACTGGAATTAGTCGATGCCGCGCATACTGCCCATACTGGCGTCTGACCCTGCCCTACACTGTGGCGCATTCGCCCAGCCTGCCCACGCCCGCTCCAACACTCACCTTGACCTTGCAGGACGCCCTGGACCGTGCGCCGCGCCAACAGCCAGCAACTGCTCTCCGCCGACATCGCCGCCCGCATCGCGCACGAAGACAGGGTGCAGGCCAAGGCCGCGCTGCTGCCGAGCGCCAGCTGGGAGAACGGCTTCGTCTACACGCAGCCCAACGGCACGCGACACCGGCGTCTTCGTCGCCAACAACGGACCACGCGTCTATACCAATCATGGCGCAACGTGCACGGCGATGTCTTGCTCCCGGCAAACGCGCCGATTACCGGATGGCCATCGCCGCCGAAGCCATCGCGCGCGCCAGAGTGGAAATCGCGTCGCGCGGCCTGACCGCCGTCGTCGTGCAGAATTTCTATGCCATGGCGGTCGCGCAGCGGCACTATCAACAACGCGCAGCGCAGCCTTCAGGAGGCCGAGCAGTTCGTGGACATCACCCGAAGCAGGAAGCCGGCGGGCGAGGCCGCGCACTCCGACGTGGTCAAGGCGCAGCTCACGCTGGACCAGCGCCAGCGCGACGTGCAGGAGGCGCAACTGGCGTTCGATAAAGCGCGCATCGGCTTCGCCGTCTTCCTGTTTCCCGATTTCCGCCAGGATTTCGCCGTGGTCGACGATCTGGACAGCTCAAACCGCTGCCGCGTTTCCAGAAATCGAGGCCATGGCGCGGAACAACAATCCCGATATCCGCGCCGCGCAGGCCGCCATCACCCAGCAGACCTTCGGCATCAAGAGCGCCCGCGCCGGCTTCCTGCCGACGCTTTCCGTGGATTACTTCTACGGCCTCAACGCCAACCAGTACGCGCTGCACAATGAATTCGGCCAGAACAACCTCGGCAGCTCGGTGGCGGCCAGCCTGAACGTTCCCGTCTGGAACTGGGGCGCCGCGCGCAGCAAGGTGAGGCAGGCCGAACTCCGACTTGCAGCAGGCGCGCGTCGACCTCAGTTTCACGCAGCGCCAGCTGCTCGCCAACCTGAATTCCTTTTACCTGGAGGCCAACGTCGCGTCCAGCCAGATGGCGTCGCTCAAGCACTCGCTCGATCTCGCCGAGGAAAGTCTCCGGCTCACGCTCCTGCGCTACCAGGCCGGCGAAGTCAGCGTGCTCGAGGTGGTGGACGCGCAGACCACGGCGCTGGGCGCGCGCAACGCCTACGACGACGGTCTGGTGCGCTACCGGCTGGCGCTGGCCGGCCTGCAAACTCTTACGGGGGCCTTCTAGCCCATGAATCAGAAAACTCTTCTGCGTCATCCCGCTGCTCCTGCTTGTCTCCTGCGCCAAGAAGGAGGGGAAGAGACCGAAGCGCCCGCCCCGGTGCAGGTGACCGCCGTCACGCAGGACACCATCCGCCGGATCGTGGCGGGCGATGGCGTGCTCTTCCCGCGCGACCAGGCCTCGGTGATGCCGAAGATCGCCGCTCCCGTGCAGCGCTTCCTGGTGCAGCGCGGCGATCACGTGAAGGCAGGGCCAACTGCTGGCCGTGCTGGAAAGCCGCGATCTCACGGCCGCGCCGCCGAAAGCCAGGCGCAACTGGCCCAGGCGGAAGCCAACTTGCGCTCCACTACGTCCGCGCAGGTTCCCGAATCCATCGTCAAGGCGCAGACCGACGTCGATACGGCAAAGCAGACGGAGGAAGCAGCCAAAAAGCTGCTCGACAATCGCGAGAAACTCTTCCAGCAGGGCGCGCTGGCGCGCAAGCTGGTGGACGATGCACAGGTGGCCTACGCGCAGGCACACGGCGCGCTGCTCTCCGCGCAGGAACACTCTGCGCGCGCTGCAAACCGTCGGCAAGCAGGAGCAGATCCGGACGGCGACCTCGCAGGTGGAGGCCGCGCGCAGCCACCTGCAATCTTCCCAGGCGCAGGTGAGCTACTCGCGAATCGTCAGCCCGATCTCGGGAGTGATCGCCGATCGCCCGCTGTACGCCGGCGAGATGGCCACGCCCGGCACGCCCCTGGTCACGGTGATGGACATCTCCAAGGTGGTGGCGCGCGCCAACGTTCCCCAGAACCAGGCGGCGTCCGTGAAGATCGGCCAACCGGCCACGATCACCCAGGTCGATACCAACCAGACCGTGGAAGGAAAGGTGACAGTCGTCAGCCCGGCGACCGATCCCAACAGCACCACGTTACAGGTCTGGGTGCAGGCCGATAACCCCGGCGGACAACTTAAGCCCGGCACCAGCGTGCACGTCGCCATCGATGACGGAGATCATCAAGGCGACGCCGGTGGTACCCATCGCCGCGATCCTACCGGGCGAAGAAGGGGGCACGGCATGCCTGGTGATCACGCCGGATAACATCGCGCACCGCCGCAGCGTGAAACTCGGTTTGCGCGAGGGCGACAAGGTGCAGATCCTGAACGGCGTCCGTCCCGGCGAAGAGGTGGTCACGGTGGGCGGCATCGGGCTGGACGATAAGGCCAAGGTCAAGGTGATCGATCCCACGGTGAAGGAGGCTCCGGACGAAGACGAAAACGCTCCCGAGGAGAAGCCGGCCAAGGACGAGAAAAAGGACGAGGCCAAGCCGAAATCCAAATGAGCGACCTGATCACCAGACCTCGAGGCGCCGCACTGGACGGCCCGTCACGGCAAGCCCATCATCTTCGTGATCCTCACGCTGGTCGCGGTGGGAGCTTACCTGGCGCTGACGATCCCGGTTTCGGTTTTTCCGGAGACGAACTTTCCGCGCATCGTGGTGGGCATCGACAACGGCGTGTTTCCCATCGACCAGATGCTGGTGACGGTCACCAAGCCGATCGAAGAGGCCGTCAATACGGTGCCCGGGCTGGATCACCTGTGGAGCATCACCAGCCGCGGCACGGCGGAAGTCGACCTGTTCTTTTCATGGAAGGTGGACATGTACCGCACGCTGGAGCTGGTGAATGCTGCGATGGCGCGGGCGCAATCCAACCTGCCGGCGACCGCGAAGATCACCGTAAACCGCCTGACGTTCGCGGCATTTCCGATCATGGGCTACAGCCTGACCTCGGACAAGTTTTCGCAGGACAAGCTTTGGGAGATGGCCAACTACGATCTGAAGCCGCGCCTGAACCGGCAGGACGGGGTTTCCTCGATCATCGTGCAGGGCGGCCAGGTGCCCGAGTTCGAGGTACAGCCGGACCCGGCGAAACTGGTGCAGGCCGGCATCACGATTCCCAACATACTGGACGCCATCAGTCGCAGCAACATGATCGATTCGCCCGGACTGATCGAGGCCAATCACCAGTTGGTGCTGAGCCTGGTGACCGGGCAGGCGCGCACCGCGACGGATATCGGCGACATCGTGATCAAGACGACGCCCGCCGGAGCGCCGCTGCGCATCGGCGACGTGGCTACAGTGGGTCCCAGCGTGATGCCGGTCTACACCGTGGTCACGGCCAACGGCAAGCCTGCCGTGCTGCTCAACGTCTATCGCCAGCCGGACAGCAACACGGTAGTGGTGGCCGACGCGGTGAAGGCCGAAATCGAGCGATTCCGCAAGGAACTGCCCAAGGGCATCGACCTGCGCCCGTTCTACGATCAATCGGAAATTGTCCGGGCCTCCATCGATAGCGTGCGCGACGCCATCCTGATCGGGCTCATCCTGGCGTCGCTGATCATGGTGTTGTTCCTGCGGGACTGGGGCACTTCGCTGGTAGCGGGGCTGGTGATCCCAGGCACGATCGCGATCACCTTCATCATGCTGCGCATCCTGGATGAGAGCTTCAACCTGATGACGCTGGGCGGACTCGCTGCCGCCGTGGGCCTGGTGATCGACGACGCCATCGTGGTGGTGGAAAACATCGTGATGCACCGCGACAGCGGCCAGTCCCGCGCCGAAGCCATCCGCAGTTCCATTCGCGAGATTCGCGCGCCACTGGTGGGCTCGACGATTACGCCGATCGTGGTCTTTCTCCCGCTGATTTCGATCACGGGCGTTACCGGAGTCTTCTTCCGCGCGCTGGCAATCACGGTCGGGGTTGCGCTGCTGACTTCTCTCGCGCTGGCGCTCACCTGGACGCCGACGCTCAGCCATTACCTCATCCGCAGACAAAGTCGATCTCACGCCGAGGCCGGGCCCGGGAGACTCATGCGGATCTATGAACGCGCCTTGCGGACTACTCTGGAACATCCGCTGATTCTGGCCGTCTTCGCGATTGTACTGATCGGCGGAAGCTACCTCTGTTATACGCACACCGGAAGCGACCTGCTGCCTGCGATGGACGAAGGCGGCTTCATCATCGACTACATCATGCCCGCCGGCTCTTCGCTCGAAGAGACGAATCGCGTGATCAACCACGTGGAAGAGATTCTGCGTAACACGCCCGAAGTGGAGAGCACGTCGCGCCGCACGGGCCTCCAGTTGGGGCTCGCCCAGGTGACGGAGGCCAACTCCGGCGATATTTCGGTGAAATTGAAGCGCGACCGCAAGCGGAGCGGCGAAGAAGTGATCGCCTCGGTACGCGCCAAGATCAAGAAGGCCGAACCGATTCTCGACGTGGAATTCCCGCAACTGCTGCAGGATATGATCGGCGATCTCACCAGCGCGCCCGAGCCCGTGGTGATCAAACTTTTCAGCCAGGATGCGGACCTGCTGCACGCCTGGGCCCCCCAGATTGCCGGCGCGATCAAGAAGATCCCGGGAGTCGTGGACGTTCTGGACGGCATCGAGAACACCATCAGCGGGCCGGCCAGCGTATTCAGCGTGGATCCCATAGCGGTGGCGCGCTCGGGCTTCACGACCCAGGAAGTGGAACTGGATGCGAGCGCGATGCTGCAAGGCGAGCCGGCCCCGCCGCCGGTGGTGGTCAACGACCGGTCCTACAACATCCGGGTGCGCTTTCCGGCGCGGACGCGCGCCTCGCTGGACACCATCCAGAATACGCTGCTGATCTCCGGCACGGGTAAGACGGGGACGCATCGGCACACTCACCGTGATGCGCGAGATCCCGGGGCAGACCGAAATCCGCCGCGAGAACCTGCAGCGCAACGTGCAGGTGACGGCGCGCTTCGAAGACATGAACCTGGGCGACGGTATGAAGAAGGTGCAGCAGGTGATCGACGATTTGAAGGTACCGCCGAGCATCCGCATACAGTACGGCGGGCAGTATGAAGAGCAGCAGAAATCATTCAAGGACCTGGTGTTCGTGCTGGTGCTGGCGATCGTGCTGGTGTTCACGGTGCTGCTGTTCGAGTTCGGAAACTTCGCCGCGCCGCTCGCGGTGATTTCGTCGGCGCTGTTGTCTACGTGCGGGGTCTTCCTGGCGCTGCTGATTACCGGCACAACGTTTAACATCTCTTCGTTCATGGGCCTGATCATGGTGATCGGAATCGTGGCCAAGAACGGCATTCTGCTGCTGGACGCGGACCAGAAGTTCCGGGCGGAAGGCTTCAGCGCTGAAGACGCCATGATCCGTGCCGGAGAACGGCGTCTGCGGCCCATCATGATGACGGCGCTGGCCACGGTGGCCGGCATGATTCCACTGGCGCTCGCGTTGGGCGCCGGTTCGCAAATGCTCCAACCCCTGGCGATCGCGGTGATCGGTGGCATCCTCGCCTCGATGGTT
Organism: uncultured Solibacteraceae bacterium; assembly: GCA_963792055.1. Classification (GTDB taxonomy): domain Bacteria; phylum Acidobacteriota; class Terriglobia; order Bryobacterales; family Bryobacteraceae; genus Solibacter. The sequence continues at coordinate 990,273 of CAWBUV010000018.1, forward strand.
CTCTCACTGGTGGTAACGCCGGCCGTGCACTATTACATTGGCGGCCGGCACAACTGATTTTGCATAGGAGACATACGATGAAGAAGACTCTGCTGTTCGTTCTGGTGGCAGCGGCCGCATTCAGCGCCGAAGGCTACAAGGTACTCAACAAGATCAAGGTGGGGGGCACGGGCGGTTGGGACTACCTCGCCGTGGATCCGGCCACGCAGCGCATCTATGCTTCCCATGGCGGCATTGTGGAGGTAGTGGATATCAAGGCGGGCAAGGTGGTGGGACAGATCACCCAACTGCACGGCGTCCACGGCATCGCGGTGGCGAGCGATGTGGGCAAGGGCTTCATCTCCAACGGACAATCCAACTCGGTGACGATTTTCGATTTGAAGTCGCTGGAAAAGACGGGCGAGCCCGCGGTTGGCGGCCAGAATCCGGATGCGATCTGTTATGAACCGAAGACGCAGCGCATCTTCACGATGAATGGCCGTAGCAACGATTCCACGGCCATCAACGCGAAGAACAACGAGATCATCGCGACCTTCCCGATCGGCGAGAAACCCGAGAACTGCGCGATGGACGGCGCCGGGAAACTTTACGTCAACATCGAGAATTCGAGCGAGGTGGTGGAGATCGACGCGGCGAAACCGGGTGTGACACGGCGGGCGTCGCTGGCTCCGTGCGAAGGGCCGTCAGGGCTCGCAATCGACGTGAAGAACAAGAAGCTGTTCAGCGTGTGCAGCAATAAGATGATGGCGGTCACGGATATCGCCACGATGAAGGTGATCGCGACGCCGGCGATCGGTTCGGGTGCCGACGGCGCGGGCTTCGATTCGGGATTGGCGTTCAGCTCCAACGGCGACGGCACGATGACGATCGTCAAGCCGGTAAACGGCAAGTATGAAGCGGTAGACACGGTGACCACCGAGCGGGGCGCGCGCACGATGACGGTGGACCCGACGACACACCGCGTGTACATGCTGGCGGCCGAATACGGTCCGGCGCCGGCGGCGAAGGAAGGCCAGAAGGCGCCGCGTCCGACGGTGGTGCCCGACAGCTTCCACGTGATCGTGATCGGCAAATAGAGCGGGCCGAAGCGGACACCTGGTCCGGTGCTCCCGGACCAGGTTTTGCCTGGAATCATCGGGTTACAAAATGTAAGCGCCTTACAAACCGGACAAGTCTGTCCGGTTAACCCTTCCTTTCTCCGGAAACGGATTCGCGTGACGCAGCGGCCGGCAAATTGGATAAGCCCCTCCCGAGGAGACGTTTATGCGCCGGCGGATTTATTTTATGTTGATGGTTAGGGAATTGCGTAACGAAAAATCCTGCATCAACCACCGCCTCGACACATCCAGAGAGGCAGGTGATTTTGTGAAAACACGATTGGGCGTTCCTCTCTTTCTGATGGTGTGCGGTATTCCGTTGGGGGCACAAGCGCCCGCGCCCGCGGCGTCGGCGCCAATTTTCGCGATTACGCCGGACGACAGCAAGATCACCTTCTACGTAAAGGCCTCGGTGTCGATCGCCGGTGATTTTCAAAAATGGGACGCGACGCTGACCTGCCCTTCCACCGACCCGTCCACGTGCGCACTGGATCTCAAAGTCCAGGCGGATAGCGTCAACACCGGGAGCGGTATGAAAGACAGCAAGCTAAAGGGCAAGGACTTTTTCAGTGCCCAGTCGGATCCGTACATCACCTTCAAATCCACAAAGATTTCACGGACGGGCACGAACACCTTCGATGTCGCGGGAATCTTCACGATTCGCGGAGTCTCCAAGCCCGAGACGTTAAAGTTGACGGCTACTCGCGAGGGACCCGCGGCCGGCCAGATCAAAGGGCAAATGGCCTTCGACCGTAAGGAATACGGCATGACGAGCGGCATCCCTTTCATCAAGATCGCGAACCGGGTGCAAGTGAATGTCGATCTCAGAGTGAAGCGCCTGAGCGGTCCGCCGCTGGATCTTACGAACTAGAATCCGCCCGGGAAATCGTGTAAGAATAACAGCGTGCCGGTACGAGTCCAAAGATCGGGCGATGTCTACCGTGCCGAGGAGCGCCTGCCCCGGGCCGATCCGTGGATCAGGCACCTGGCCTACCTGATGGATGGCGTGATCCCGATCGGCCGCTGGTCGTTTGGGCTGGATCCGTTGCTCGGACTGGTTCCCGGTATCGGCGATCTGATCGGGGCGATTATCTCGATGCTGATCGTGGTGCGGGCGGTGCAGGCCGGAGTACCGCGTATCGCGGTGGCGCGGATGATGGCCAACATCGCGATCGACACGCTTGTCGGCTCGATTCCGATCCTGGGCGATGCGTTCGATTTCGCCTACAAGTCCAATCTGAAGAATCTGCGGATCTACGAGGACTCCCTGTACGCCGGGCATAGCGATACGGCACGGCACTGGGGATTCTTCCTCCTGTTGTTCGCGGGCATCGCGGGCGTGATCGCCGCTGTGGTGTACGGCGTGGTGGTCCTGGTGCGGGCGCTCTAGCGGATGTTCACTCCGGAAGAGCGTGCACGGCTACGTTGCGACCTGATCTCATGGGCGGCGGGGGACCGGCGCATCAGCGGGGTGGCGATCACCGGCTCGGCGGCGGCAGAGCGGGAAGACCCTTGGTCCGATATCGATCTGGCCTTTGGGGTTGCCGATTCCGCCGAATTGCCAGGCGTTCTCTCGGATTGGACGGCGCAGATGTACGACCGCCACATGGCTTTGCACCATCTGGACGTAGCGGCGGGCGCCTGGATCTATCGAGTCTTCCTCCTGCCCAGCAGTTTGCAGGTGGATCTTGCCTTCGTGCCGGCCGCGCAGTTCCGTGCGCTGGCGCCGACATTCCGGCTTGTGGCCGGGGAGTCGAAGGAAGCGCGTCATCTGCCAGAACCGCGAACCGCCGACCTCATCGGGCTTGGCTGGCTGTATGCGCTGCACGCGCGGACGTGCATTGCCCGGCAGAATTTGTGGCAGGCGGAATACATGATCAGCGGCGTCCGCGATCACGCACTGGAGCTGGCGTGTATTCGGCACGGGCTGCCGGCTGTGCATGGAAGAGGGATGGACCTACTGCCGGGCAGCGTGACTGCGGCGTTCGAGGGGTCGCTGGTCCGGCAGTTGGACATTGCGGAACTGCGGCGGGCTTTCCAGGTTGCGATTCACGGACTGCTCGGCGAAATTCGAAGCGTGGATGGGGGGCTTGCAGGGCGGTTGGAGCTTACGCTTATGGGACTGGGCGAGGGTCACGTCTAAGTTCCGGCATGAGCGCGGAGCGCTTCGAGATATAGGGGCCGTCACGCGTACTTTTTACAGCGCTCCCTCACTGTCGCGGCTCGGATTGCATCACGGCGCAAACGGGAGTCACGATCGTCAGGGCGCGGGTGTAGTGGTCTGCGGAAGAAGTTTGAAGACGGGCATGGCACGCAGGTCGGTGGTGAGGAGGTGGGTAGCACCGGTGGGATCGTCGACGATTTCGAGGGATGCCATGACGTTGCAACCTGTCCTTGGAGCGGGGGAGGCGCCAAGGTTGAAGACAAAGCTCAAGGGTGTGCGCACCACGGCGCGGATTTGCACTCGCGCGCCAGCCGCGGCCGAAGCGACCGGGGGCTTGAATACAAGCGAAGCGGCGGTGGCCGGCGAAATATTGGTTACGCCGAGCTGCTTCAGGAGGGCGCCGGTATCATCGTAAAATTCGAGCGTTGCCGGACACAGGGTCGCGGCCACACCGGGAATGACAGGCTGAAGGTTGAGTACGTTGAGACGAGCGGTCTGGGTGCCGGTCACTCCCACCAGCCCCGTGGTCAGGGCAGACTCCGGAGTGGTCAAGGTTTGGGCATGGATGACAAGGGCGAAGGGGAACAGAAGCAATCCGGCCAACACGGCGAGATGGAACGTAGAACGCGACATGATCTCTCCTTAACCCGTTACTGCGCGAAAAGTGCCGCCATTTGAAATCTACAGTGTGCGAGATCGCACGGGTCGCGGATGGGACACTGGACCTATGACCAAAACCCGTGCTCCGCATCGCCAGCGTCGCCAGCCAAGCTTTCTGAGGTGCCATGCACTCAGCCTCGCAGCGATTGGCATTTTACTCTCATGGGTTGTCCTGTACGTCTACAGCGACCCGAAAACGCACCGGGGTTCGTTCTTCGGAAATGCCATAGCGGACTGGATGGGCGTGGTTGTTACCGTGATCGCGACGAAGTATTTTTACGAAGTCGGCTCAGCGGAGAGCAGGCAACCGGCCGGTCGCGAGCGGAACCGAGTCATGGAGGCGATTCGGGAGCATTCGTTGACTATTTTTCTGGGGCTTACGGGAGTGGGCTGGACCGTTCTCTACCTGAAGATGGATTCCGAAGGGAAGTGGGGGCAGGTTGTGGGAAACATCGTGTCGGAGTGGACGCAACTGCTCGGGCTTGTCCTCCTGACAAAACGATTGATCGAGGAAAAATCGAAGGAGAGTAATCAATAGCAGCTTACGCCGCCGGCGGGCGCCGCTTCGCCGCAGGTTTCTTTGCGGCGGCAGTCTTCTTCGCCCGCTTCTTCACGGCAGGGCGTGGTCCCGTGGGCGCCGCTCGTTTCGCCTTGGCCGCTTTTTTCGGGGGTTCTTCCGCGTGGACTATTCCGGTGGTGACGGCTAGCGTGCCCACGACCGAGCCGATGGCTTTTGCGGCCTTCTGGAGGATCCCGTCATGCGTCGCGGGCTTTTGTTCTGGCGCGGTCTTCTTTTTCGGCATGAATCCAGCATATTCTAAACCGGCCTAAACCGCAGGACCCCAGAATTTGCGCGTGGAACGAGGCAACCCGGCGCTCGATCAGGCAACTGGGGGTTAACCAAACAGAAATACAATTGTCACGAAATCGTCATATACTGAGGTTGGTCATGCCTCGGTTTCGGATATTGATTCCGTTGGGGATAGGACTCTCGATGGCCCTGGCAGCGGTGCCCGGCGGGGCGGCGGAAGGGTCAGAGGGTGTCACGGCGAATCTTATCGGCGCCTTTCCAGCGGCAGGCTCGGCCGCCGGCGCACGGCAACTGTTGAGGGCCGGGCAGACCGATCAGGCAGAGCGGATGGTGCGGGCGGCGCTGGCCGGGAGGGCCGACGACGGACTCCTGACGGTTTCCGGCGAGATCCAATTCCGCCGGGCCAACTTCGAGGAAGCCGCACGCGCATACCGGGCGGCGATCGCCTTGAATCCCGACAATGCTCGCGCCTGGTGGGGATTAGGGCGGATCGAGCAGGCGCATTTCCGGCCCGTGAGCGCCCGCGACTTTTTCGCGAGGGCTTTCTTCCTGAATCATCGCGACACCGACATCATTCTGTCGTATGCGGATTTTGTGAGTGACCCGGCGTCGCAATCGGTCCTGCTGGATAATGTGGCGCGGCTGGCAAGTTTCGACCGGCCGGAGCGGTCGGCCGACGCTGTGGCCCGGCTTCAGATTCAGCAGCGATTGCAGGGCCGCCGGCCGGGGCGGCTGGCGAGCCCGTATGTGGCGTACCGGCTGGCGCTCAGCGGATTCCGTCCCAACGGCTCGGCTGTGGCCGGCATGCTGGTGGCGGCGCGCATCAACGGCGGCAGGCCGCTTCGGTTGGTGCTGGATACCGGGGCGAGGGGCATCGTGATCGACTCGGGAGCGGGAAGAAGACTGGACCTGGAAACCATGGCTGCTTCCCGGCTGGGCGGTCTCGGCGATGGAGGGAAGGGCGAATCGCGAATCGGCCTGGCTCGGTCGGTGACGTTTGGCGACCTGGCGTTGGAAGATTGCCTGGTGGAGGTGGCCGGGCAGAGTTTGACCGCGGGCGCCGACGGGGTCATCGGCGCGGATGTGTTTGAAAGCTTCCGCATCGGCGTGGACGGCAGGGCGGGAGTGCTGCAGTTGACGCCCTACGACGATTCGCCGCGCGAGGCATCGCAGTTGTCCGTACCTGCCATCGGGATCGGGAAGCTGCTGCTGGTCAAGGTGCGGGTGCAGGGCGGCAGCCCGGGGCTGTTCCTGGTGGATACTGGCGCTGCATTTACCACGGTGTCGCGGCAGTATCTTCCCACTGCGGGGGAGGCGGGACACCGGGTGGAAATGCAGGGCGCGCAGGGAGCGATTGGCAGCGCATTTCGCACGGGGCCGCTAGCGTTCGAGGTGGGCGGCCTGGCACTGCCGGATGCCGCGCCGCTGGTGATGGACTTGCGGCCCGTGAGTCAGGCACAGGGTATCGAGATCGCCGGAATTCTGGGCTATTCGACGTTGGGCAAATCGCGATTCACCATCGACCTGAGGAATGGCCGGCTGGAGTTTCCCGGCATGGCTGCTCGGGAAATGGTCACGCGAACATTCACGAAATAATCGACTTAGATTAAGTCACTTACAAATCTGACGGGCCGAAAGGCCCAAGTCTGCTCTCTAGGCTGTAATCAGGGGCTCGGAATGGGCCCGATGTAATCAGGAGAGAGACACGATGATTCAATTCGACAAAGACGGGGTGACGCTGGTGGGTTACGACGTCAACGGAAACCGGTTCGCGCACAATTATCTGGAGGGCACGCTCTACGACAACATGCTGAGTACGCGGAGCGCACAGTTGGCGGCCGCGCGCGAGAACACGCAGGCCGTTGCCAATTACAACACGGTTCTGGGTACGATTCAGGCGAGCGTAGATGCGGGCCGTCCGCATGATTCCGCACCTGACCAAGCCGCTACAGAAAGTTGTCGAGCGATACGGGAGACGTCAGCTACGTTCCGTTCGTGCCGCCGCTGGCCGACCTGGTGGTGCCGGTGACTAACGGGAGCGGGTCATCGTGACGCCAGCGGTGGATAAGCAGGCCATCATGTATAACATGATTCTGGCGATGTTCCGGAAGGAGTTTCCGGAGGCGTAGATGGCCGCGGCTATTCGACGATGGTGATGCGAATCGGAAGCTGCTGCAGGGTCTGTTCAACCTGAACGTTGAGGACGCCCGATTTCGCTCCCTTGGCGGCGGTCAGGGTGAGGACGGCCTTGCCGCCGGCCGGGACGCTGGCGACGTCGAATTTGCCTTCAATTCCTTTGAGGGGAGAGGGCAATGAGACTGCCATCGGGCCGGGAGCACTATTGTTGATGGTGATTTCAGCCGATTCTCCCTCTTTGAGACTGACACTATCCTTATCCAAGCGGATCTGTTTGAACACGAAATCCGCCGAAGTGGGGATGCTGGCCAGCGACGGGGGAGGAGCGGGCCCGGCCTTTTCGGGAAATGGACCGGGTGTCATGCGGCCCCAGGGAGTATTGCGCAGGGCGTCCTGATCGACATACCAGACCCACTTGCCGTGCTCGATTTTCCACGTACTGGGCGTGGGGACTTTCATGGGGTGGTCGGTGAAGCCGGGCATCATGATGTACTGTTCGCACACCACGGTGGCATTCGCCTTGGTGAAATGGTCCGAGTAATCGATTCTGGAGAGTTCGCAGGAGATGTATTTGGGTTTGTTATGCGTGTAGAAGAAGTCTTTGGTGTCTTCGGCGACCAGTTCCTCGGCCTTGCGGAACTGGCTTTTGACGTGAAGGTCGAAGAATTCCGCGATACGAGCACGCAGTGCCGCATCGACCTTGGCGGGGGGCTTGGGTTTAAACGGTTCATTGGGCTGCGCGAAGGCAAACGTGGCAAGCAGGGGGACCAGGGCGAAACGATGCATAACTCCCCTAATTATAAACGAGCGGGAACATGCCACCCCCGGACGGTGTCTATCTCCTCATGCTGGAAGCGCTCAATCTGAGCAAGGTTTTCGTAGGCCCGCCTGCGGTGGATTGCGTCAGCTTCACGATTCGCCCCGGCGAGATTCTCGGCTATCTGGGTCCGAACGGCGCGGGGAAAAGCACCACGGTCAAGATGTTGACTGGATTACTGGAGCCATCGAGCGGCCGGGTCCTGTTTCACGGCGAGGATATTCGCCGGGACTTGAAGGGCTTCCAACGCCGGCTGGGGTATGTGCCCGAAGAGCCGCACCTCTATCCGCACCTGAGCGGGCGCGAGTACCTGCAACTGGCCGGGCGGTTGCGCGGCCTTGCGCGCCGCGTGCTCGAGCCCAAGATGGACGAACTGCTGCGCCTGGTGGGACTCTGGGACGACCGGCACGCGTCATTGGCTTCGTATTCGAAGGGCATGCGCCAGAAAATCCTGCTGCTGGCGGCGCTGCTGCATGATCCCGAGCTGCTGATCCTGGACGAGCCGTTCTCCGGGCTCGACGTCAACGCGGCGATGATTCTGCGGAGCCTGCTGCATTCGCTGGCGGCGCGCCAGAAGATGATTCTTTACAGCTCGCACGTTCTGGAGGTGGTGGAGAAGGTGGCGCACAACGTCCTGATCCTGCGCAAGGGCCACGTAGTGGCTCACGATTCGGTGGCGCGGCTGCGGGAGGTGATGTCCGAATCGTCGCTGGAGGGAGTCTTCGCGCAGCTCACCAACCCCGAGGATACCGACGCGATCGCGCGCCGGATGCTGGATGTGGTGGCCGCATGACTGCCCGCCTCCGCGGGTGGCTGGAAGAAACCCACAGCGACACGTTTGAGCTGGTGCGGCACTTCCTGGCGCGCTTTTTCGACACGGAAATCGGCGCAACTTCGGGAGACTGGCAGAAGGTGGGAATCGGGATCTTTGCGTCGCTGGTGTCGCTGGGACTCCTCGGGCTCAACGTTTACCAGGCGCGCTTCCGCATCCTGCAGGACCCCCTCTTTTCGACTCCACTTCAATACCATTCGGTGGTACGCGAAGACCTGATCGGACTGCTCGCGATTGTCATGGGAATCACGGCGCTGCTCACCTTACTGCAATGGCAGTCGCTGTTTCCGAGCTTGCGCGATTACCTGGCGCTCGCCGGATTTCCGGTCAGTGCGCGGCAGATCTTCCTGGCGAAATTCACCGCCCTGGTCCTGCTCGCGGGTGCGTTCGTGCTGTCGCTCACCGGCCCCCTCGCCGGATTCTTCGCCTGGGTCATCTCCGGACGCTGGATGGAAAACCCTTCGGGTCCCAGTCGATCGGCAGAGCCACGTTCGCTGCCCTGGCCGGGGGCTGTATTTTTGTCTTCTTCAGTCTGTTGGCCGTGCAGGGCATCCTGTTGAATCTCGTGCCCGGCCGCTGGTTCATGCGCGCATCCCAAAGCGTCCAGGCCACGCTGTTCATCGTCACCGTGGGCGCCCTGCCGCTGTTGGGACGCCAGCCCGCCGGCGCGGTGTGGTGGCCGCCGTACTGGTTCGTCAAGCTCTGGGAAGCGCTCGTCACCGGATCGTCCACGGCGCGACCGGCGGTGCTGGCTATCGTGCTGCCGCCGGTCATCGCGGTCCTGGCTTATCTTCTGAGCTATCACCGCTACCGCAAATTGTTACTGGAAGCTCCAGCGGACCGGGCCGGCGGGCAGTGGTCGGGCGTGGGCTCGCGCCTGCTGGAACGCTGGATCTCGAACCCACGCGAACAGGCCGCGTTCGCCTTTACCTGGAAGACGCTGGCGCGCAGCCCGATCCATCGCCTGCTGCTCTTCGCCTATGCCGGGCTGGCGCTCGGCTGGGTGATCAAGGCTGCGCTGGATGCGCCACCGGTCTCGCTGCACGACGAGGGCATGTACGGGCTGATGGCCGTCGCGTCACCTCTCGGGCTGGCCGTGCTGATGATTCTGGCGCTGCGCTACCTGTTTTCGCTGCCCGTCACCTTAAAGGCCAACTGGATGTTCCAGACGGCCGATCAGGAAGGGCGCGCCGCCTGGCAGGCCGCCGTGCAGCGTTTCGTCATTGCGTGCGGAATCGCCCCGGTATATCTGGCCAGCCTGCCGGCGTCCATTGCGATCCTCGGGTGGCTGCGCGCGCTGGCGGTTACCGCGTTGGGAGTAATGGTCGCGCTGCTTTGTTTCGAACGCCTGTTCCGGGACTGGTGCAAGCTTCCCTTTACCTGTTCGTACATCCCGGGCAAACAGCAGGTGTGGATGATGCTGTTCCGCTACTCCGTGGGCATGATCTACTTCGCCGCCGTTCCGCCGATGCTGCTCTCCGCGTCGGGTGAACTGGCCGCTTTCCTCGCTCTCTTCACCGGACTGGTGCTGTTCTGGCGCCGTTGGCGGTCCATACGGCTGGCGCGGTGGTCCGAAAACGCCATGCTCTGGGAAGAGACGCCGGAAACCGACGTCATGACGCTCCACCTGGGGCCCGTCGAACGGGACGCGTCCCTCACCTCTACCCCGCAGCGCGCGCCGGAGATGTTCTCCGCCGGGATGGTGGCCTCTCGCGGATTGCTGTCTGCAGCCTGGGAAGAAGAGATCGCCGAAGACCGAAGCGACCCCTGGGTGCTGCTGGCTACGTTTTGGGAAGACGTGCGCTATGGCTGCCGCGTGATCCGGCGCAATCCCCTGCTCTCGCTGGTGGTCATCCTCACGCTTACCGTAGGCATCGGCATCAACGCCAGCATCTTCACCGTGGTGAACGGCATGATGCTCAAGCCGCATGTCTACAGGGACCCGGCGAGTTTCGTCCGCATCGTACCGCAGTCGCGCCTGCAGCGCGAGCCGAGACGGGCCTCCTATCAGGAATACTTACACCTGCGCGACCAGACTCGCACCATCCGCCAACTGGCCGCTTTCAGTTATTTCCCCGCGTCGATCGGCGACGACGATTCCGCCGGCAGCGTGGGCATCGCGGTCTCCTGCAACTTTTTCCGCGTGGATGGGCTGGACCGTGCGATTGTCGGCCGCCTGATCGATGGCGGCGATTGCGGCGCACCGGGCGAAGCGCCCGTAGCGGTGATCGCCGAAAAGGTCTGGCACCAGCGCTTCGCGTCCGATCCCCATATTGCCGGCCGCATCACACATATCAACAATCGCCCGGTGACCATCGTTGGCGTGGCGCCAGATCTCACTACCGGTTGGCTGACTCCGCCGAACGTCTGGATTCCTTTCACGGCGCAGCCCTATATGGATTCCAGCCACAACGGGTTTACGGATGACACTCTGCTGTGGCTGACTCTGGCGGGACGCCTGGCGCCGGGATTCTCGGACAGTCAGGTGCGTTCCGAATTCGACACACTGGAGCGGCAGGAAGACCGATCGCACCCGGGACGCGCTACGGCCGTCACCACCACCGACGGCTCCTGGCTCTCGGAGTTCGAACTCTATTCCACCGGACGCGATCTGTTCCTGCTCACTTTCTTTCTAGGCTCTTTCACGCTGGTTCTGTTGATCGCCTGCGCCAACGTGGCCACGCTCCTGCTCTCACGCGCCGCAGCGCGCCGCCGCGAGATCGCGGTTCGCCTTTCGCTCGGCGCGCCACGAATACGCCTGGTCCGCATGCTGATCACCGAAAGCCTGATTATGGCGGCCATCGCCGGCGCGGCCAGCGCCTACCTGGTCCGGCACGTGCCGCAACCGCTCTTCCGCTACCTGGCGCCGCGCGCCCCGGACTACCCGATGGATCCCGATTGGCGCATCTTCCTCTACATCTCCACGATCGTGCTGCTCAGCGGCATTCTCTCCGGGCTGGCCCCCGCGCTGGAATCCGTCAAGGTGGATCTCGCGTCATCGCTCAAGGGGTACAGCAGCCTGTTGCGTGGGGGCGGTACGCTGCGCGCCGCGCTGGTGAGCGCACAGGTCGCCATGAGTATGGTGCTACTGGTGGGCGCGGGCCTGTTCGCCAAATCGGAGGAGCGCAACCTGCACGCCAATCCTGGCTATCTCCCGGAAAAGGTGGTCGTCACTCAACTGCGCTTCCCCGAGAACACCACGCTGACAGCGGCGCGCGTCCGCCTGGACGCCATCGCACAGCGCATGAAGTCGCTGCCCGGCGTCCGCTCGGTGGCCTTCTCCGACGAGCTGCCGATGATTTTCCGCAGTACCGTCGAGCTTCGTCCACCCGAGCGCGCGGACGCGGTGCAGGCAGTAGACGTTTACACGGGCTCGCCCGGCTTCTTCGAGACCGTGGGCGTCCCCATCCTGCGCGGCCGTGAGTTTCAGAGCGGCGATGGCCTCGCGATTGTGGTCTCTCGCCTGTTGGCTCGGACGTTCTGGCCCAAATCCGACCCGGTCGGCAAGACGATCACTGTCAATGGCGTGAGCGCGACGGTGGTCGGCGTGGCGAAGGATGTGGACCCGGTCCGCTTCGGCGGCTCCGAAAACCCGCCGCTTTACCTGATGCGCGGCGCCCATCCCAACCGTAATGTTTTGAGCGTCCGTTTCGATAGCGACCCCAAAGCGGGAGTGCTCGCCGTGCGTGCGGCATTACGCGAATTCGATCCCGGATTGTTCGTGGTGGCGCGAGTGCTGCAGAGTTGGATTGACCAGGTGACCGAGGTGCTATGGAATGTAGTCTCGCTGATCGTGTTCCTGGGGCTGGTGGCTACGGTGCTGGCGACGAGCGGCATTTACGGCGCGGTCTCCTTCGCGGTGAATCAGCGAACGCGCGATTTGGGCATACGCCTCGCGCTGGGCGCCAGCCGGTTCGATATCGTCCGCGAGGTGTTCGTATCGGGTGGTAAGCCGGTGGTGCGCGGGCTGTTCATCGGGCTGTGGCTCTCGGTTGCGCTGGCGGCCTCGCTGCGGCAGAACATGAAGGGCACGCCGTTACGGTTGGATAGCTCCGATCCACTGCTTTATGGCGGGGCAGCGCTACTGCTGGCCACGGCTGCGGTGCTGGCGATGTCCGGGCCTGCGCGGCGAGGTTCGAAATCCGACCCTTTGGAGGCGCTGCGGTGCGATTGATGCTGGGGTGAGGCAGGCGGGCTGCCAGCCCGCCGCAGGATACCATCCTGCCCCACAACAGAGTTCTCAATTACTGCAAGACCGGCAGGGTTAGGTAATTTTCCGGGATGAAGTAGCTTCCCTGGGTGACACCTTGCGGGGTGGTTTTCTGGAGTTGCTGCATCAGTTCGCGGCCGGTGCGGCGGCCGGCGAGCGCGTCTTCGAAGGCGCGGGTCACGGCCATCACCTGGGCTGCGCGATTCATGCACGAACTCCAGGCGGAAGCGGGCGATTCCGGCGGCTCTCCAGGCTTCGAGGTGCAGGCTCGCCTCCTGCGCTTCGGCGCCGAAGACGGTGTTGCGACAGCCGACATCGGCCATCACTGGATGGGCGCGTCCGGCGGTGTCGCGCAGCGCGACGCGGTGCTCTTCACAGGGGCGGCCGCAATCGCGATAGCTGGTTCCAGTGGAGAGGAAGCGGCAGAAGACGCAGTGCTCGGTATGAAAGACGGGCAGGTGCTGGTAGGCGACGGCCTCGATGCGCGGGCCGCCGACCTGGCGCGCCAGATTCGGCCACCTGCGCGGCGTTCAGATCGTAGGTGGGAGTGAGATAATTTCAGGCCGAGCGCGAAGAACTCGTCCGCGGTAAGCACGTTGGCCGCGTTGAGGCTGAAATCGCCGGTGAGTTCGCGCGCCTCGCGGTGGCGCAGCGCTTCGAGCAATCCGCTGGAGCGCACCAGAATCGGGCAATCGCAGCCCAGCAGGAAATCAACGATCTTCTCTTCGCCCGGCTTGAGCACGCGGGGGCTCGCCACACGCACGGCGATGCCGGCATCCCGCACTCGCTGGATGGAGGGGCGCAGCCCGTAGAGATCGAGATAGTCGAGCGTGATCGGACGCGGGCCGCAGGTCGATGGCCGCGCCGAGCTGCTCCGGCGTGCGGACCAGCAGGTGAAGGGTGGGCTCGGGATTGGGAACGGCTTGCGGAGTTTCGGCGTGCCGCGGAACGGCCTGCGTGAATTTCGATGTGCCGCGCAGCGCCTTGCGCCGCTTGCAGCTGCTCCACGGCATCGCGGCGCAACTGATTCAGCATGGAACTCGGCGCGAAGGGCGAGCCGGCGAGATCCAATTCGACCTCGGCGAGCTCGTAGGGCGTGTTTCCCAGACGTCCCAATTGAGCGCGCAGGTAGTCTTCGTCGATGGCGCGATTTTGCGCCGCGCCCAAGGGAGCGGCACTCTCCACGGCCACGCTTACGGAGCCAGCGGTCCACTGGGTGCGCAGCGGCTCGCCCTGGTGCGCCGTAATGCGCAGACTGACCGGCTGTTTGCGGAGCGGGGCGGTGGCTTCGGTGTAGACGCGGGCGGCCTTATCTATGTCGGGATCGTGAGTGCGCCAAACGAGATCGCCGCGGCGGATGCGGGCGGCATGGATCACGCCGTTGCCGAAGCGCAATTCGCCATGCTCGAATTTCGAAGATGCGTCCGCCTTCTTCGGGCTCCTCGGGACTACGCCAGTCGGCTGCATCGAAGACGACGCCGTCGCCGGGTTTGAGCGGAGAGACGCGGTGCGCCTCGGAGGGCTCGATGAGCATTCCGGCATCGGTCACCCGGCGTACGCGCCCCATCAGCACGCCGCGATGGCGCGGGGCGCGGCCTTGTACCACCGCCTGATGATTCGTGCCGGTGAGGAAGAACGGGCCGAGGCCGCGCGAATAGACCTGCTCGAGGCGCAGTTCGGCGGCGCGATCGAGGTTCAGCTTGCGGCCGGCCCAGGCCTCGTCGACCGCCTGGCGATAGGCGGCGGTCGTGAGCGCCACGTAGTCCGCATCCTTGTAGCGGCCTTCGATCTTCAGTGTGGAGATGCCGATGTCGACGATCTCCGGCACTTGCGCGAGCGCGTAAAGATCGCCCGGGAGAGAGCAGGTAGCGCGCGTCGGCGAGGGGCTGCAACGCGGCCATCCACGATCATCTCGTAGGGCAGGCGGCAGGCCTGCGCGCACTGGCCGCGATTGGCGCTGCGTCCGCCCCAGGCTTCGGAGGAGAAGCACTGGCCGGAATAGGCGACGCACAGCGCGCCGTGGACGAAGATCTCCAGTTCGCAATCGGTGGCCTGGCGGATGGCGCGCACTTCGGCCAGCGACAACTCGCGCGCCAGGGTGACGCGGCTCGACGCCGAAACTCTGCGCCAGGCGGACGCCATCGGCGCTGGTGACGCTCATCTGCGTGCTGCCGTGGATTTCGAGATCGGGCGCGATCTGCTTGCGCCATGCGGACCGATGCCGACGTCCTGAATGATGAGCGCGTCGGCCCCGGCTGCGGCGATCTCCGCGAGCGCGCGCGCGGCTTCTTCCAACTCGTGGTTGAAGACCAGCGTATTGAACGTGATGTAGCCTTTGACGCCGCGGCGGTGCAGGGTCGCCATGACCTCCGGCAGTTCGGCCAGCGAAAAGCCCGACCTTGGCGCGCGCGGTGAAGTGCTTGAGCCCGAAATACACGGCGTCGGCGCCGGCTTCGATGGCGGCGCGCAGTTGGGGCCAGTATCCGGCGGGACTCATGACTTCAGGTTTACGGAGGGGGGGCATGGAACTCTCCTTTCAGCGTAGCATCCGGTAGAGAATGTGATATGGCTGAAAGGATGGATCTGTATCAGGCGATTGGCGGCGCGGAGGGATGCCGCAAACTCTCCACGGCATTTTACGCCCGGGTGTCGCGCGATCCGCTGCTCCGCCCACTCTTTCCCGGCACGTCTCTGAGATGCGCAATCGATGCGTTCGCGGCGTTCCTTGTGCAGTTTCTGGGCGGTCCGAGTGAGGATGCAGATCACCGTTGGTGGCTGAGCCTGCGCGAAGCCCATCAACGCTTCCCGATCGGGCCGGGGGAGCGGGAGGCGTGGATGGCACATATGGCGAAGGCTCTGGATGAGGTAGAAATTGGCGAGCCGGTGCGGGCAGCCTTGCGCGATTTCTTTGAGCAGTCATCCGCCTATCTGGTCAATCGGGGGGCGGTGGCAGATGTCCGCGTGCCTGCACCGACGACGACACGCACCTGGAGCTGGCGCGGCGGTGGGAGGTGCAACGAACGGTGGACGACGCGGTGGCCGCCGTGCGCAAGGGTGACGCGGATGGCGCCATTGAGCTGGCCGAGCGCGCAGAGTCGCGAAGCTGCGAACGCGGGGTTTTTGCGGGCCTGCTTGCGTACATGATGGGGAGCGGGAATCAGATCCTGCTGGACTATGCGGGGGTGAAACTCACGCGCGAACCCTCGCTGGCGCAGGAGCGCTACGCAGGCCGCACTTTATTGCACTGGGCGGCCGCGGCGGGCAGTTTGACGGTGGTGGAGCTGCTCCTGCGGCTCGGCGCGGATGCCAACGCCTCGGATGGAGGCGGACACACTCCGTTATATTCCGTGGGGAACGAGTGTGCGGTACCAGGAGGCGGGAATGTGGTCCGCGCGCTGGTGCGAGGCGGCGCGAAGGTGGATGCCTGCGAAGGCGCGAAGCATTGCACCGCGCTGCACATGGCGGCCCGTCGCGGCAATGTCGAGGTGGCCGAGGCCCTCTTGGATTGTGGGGCGAACATGGAAGCGCGCGACAGTCTTGACGAGACGCCGCTGCGACGGTCGGTGAACTGCGGCAAGACGGCGGTAGCGGCGCTACTCCTCTCCCGGGGTGCAGATTTGCATTCGAAGGGCAGTAAGGGCCTGACACCACTGCTGGCGGCACGTAGCGCGGCGATGAAGCAGCTCTTCCAATCCTTCGGCCGGCGTTAAGAAAGAACGCTTCCGGTAAACTACGAAGAGTGCTTACCGCCGAGAGGGAGACAACCACCGCATTCCGTGTACTGGGCGCGATCAGCTTTTGCCATCTGTTGAACGACATGATGCAATCGGTGATTCCGGCGGTATATCCGATTCTGAAGGACTCATACCACCTGGATTTCGGACAGATCGGGCTGATCACGTTGACCTCGCAACTGACTGCGTCGCTGTTGCAGCCACTGGTGGGCTTGTATACGGATCACCGCCCGACGCCGTATTCGCTGCCGATCGGGATGACGTTTACGATGGTGGGGCTGATCGTGATCGCATCGGCGCCTACTTTTGGCATGGTGCTGGCGGCGGTGGCGATGGTCGGGATGGGGTCGGCGGTGTTCCATCCGGAATCGTCGCGCGTGGCGCGCATGGCGTCCGGCGGACAGCACGGACTGGCGCAGTCGTTGTTCCAGGTGGGCGGCAATGCGGGGTCGTCGATGGGGCCATTACTGGCGGCGTTTATCGTGCTTCCGGCCGGGCAGCATAGCATCGCGTGGTTTTCGGCGGCGGCGCTGCTCGCCATCATGGTGCTGCTGAGGGTGGGCGCGTGGTACAAGCGGCATCCCAGTATGACGCCGAAATCGCGTGCGATGCGCGCGACGCAAACGCAATTGCCGCGCCGCACCATTGCGGGAGCGATGGCGGTTCTGATCGCGCTGGTCTTTTCCAAGTACTTCTACATGGCGAGCCTGATCAGCTACTTCACGTTCTACCTGATCGCCAGATTTCACGTCTCGGTGCAGACGGCGCAGGTGCACCTCTTCGTGTTTCTTGGGCGCGGTGGCGGCCGGGACCATTATTGGCGGTCCGGTGGGCGATCGCATCGGACGCAAGTATGTGATCTGGTGGTCGATCCTTGGGGTGCTGCCGTTCACGCTGGCGTTGCCGTACGCAAACCTGTTCTGGACGGAGATTCTGACGGTGATCATCGGCCTGGTGCTGGCGTCGGCGTTCTCGGCGATTCTGGTTTATGCGCAGGAACTGCTGCCCGGCAGAGTGGGAATGGTTTCGGGCCTGTTCTTCGGACTCGCATTCGGGATGGGCGGAGTCGGCGCGGCGCTATTGGGCAAGCTGGCGGACGCGAAGGGAATCGAGTTCGTGTACCGGGTCTGCGCGTTCCTGCCCGCGATCGGACTGCTGACCGCGTTCCTGCCCAGCTTGAATCCCGGCGACCGGCGACGCAGCTTTCGGTAGGCGCGCGCAAGTTCACCGGCGCCGAAAGCGGTCGAGTTCCCGGCGGTCGCGCTTGGATGGCCTGCCTTCCCGGAAGGCTTCGAAGTGCGGCATGGCTTTGCGTTCTTCCGCCGCCTTGCGCCGCGCCTCCAGGCTGGCCTCGGTTTCGCGGTAGAGGGTCTGCGCGACGGCGGCCGGGCCGCGGATCTCGCTGAGGCCGAGCACGTCCACCTCGAAATCGCCGCTGTCATTTTTTACCAGTAAGCGGTCGCCGGCGTGGACCTCTCGCGCGGGCTTGGCGGGTTGTCCATTGAACGAGATTCTGCCCAGGTCGCAGGCGCGGGTGGCCAGCGTGCGGGTCTTAAAGAATCGGGCGGCCCAGAGCCACTTGTCTATCCTCACGCCGGCCATCATCCCATTGCGGCGCAGTGAAAGTGAAGCGTTGCGGGCTCAGAGTTTCAGGCGGTAGTAGGCGATCAGATCGAGGGCGGGCGGCGTGCGGCCCATGGTGCGCAGGAAACCGGCGGCCTGGCCGCGATGGTGCGTCGCGTGATTGACGACGTGCAGGACGAGTTTCCAAACCGGCTGGCTCCAGGTATTGCCGCGCATGTCCTGGTAGGTGAGATCGGCACGGACGGAGTCGTCCGTCATTTCCGCCAGGCACTGGTCCCATTGGCGGTACACTTCGGGCCACTCGTTCAGTATGACGGTGAGGTGGTAATCGGCCGGAGTGGAGAATTGCTGCGGAAATTTTCGCATGCGGGTCAGCCAGACGCGATCGGCGGCGAACGTGTGGACCAGGGTACCGAGGACACTGTGGTCGGCGGTTTGGAAGTCGCGGACGAGCTCCGCTTCGGTGAGTTCGGAAGCGGCTTGGACGAGGCGCTGGCTGGCCCAGGCGGAGTAGGCAAAATGGTCGCGCAATTCTTCGGCGGACAGGGGCATAGGTAGATTTTATTACCGCAGGACGGATTAGCGGCGCGGGTGCCGCGTTACCGGCTTCCGCGCTACCATTTGGGGAATGCTTTCGAAATTGCTTCTGCTGGTCACGGTCCTGGTTCCTCTCTGTCTCGCGCAAACGGTACCCACACCGGAATCGGTGCTGGGGCATAAGCCCGGTGACGATTTCTACCTGGCAAATTACCAGGAGTCGCGCGACTACTTCCGGCGGTTGGCCGCTTCCAGTAATCGCATCAAGCTGATCACGGTGGGTAAGACGACGCGCGGGCTGGACTGGGAGATCGCGATCATTTCCTCGCCGAAAAATCTGGCGGCACTCGATCGCAACAAGCAGATCTCGCAGCGCCTGGCCCGGGGCCGCGGGCTCGACGATGCGGCGGCCCACGCGCTGGCGCGCGAAGGCAAAGCGATCGTGCACATCGACGGCGGTCTGCACTCCACCGAAGTCGCGGGAGCGCAGCAGTCCATTCTGCTGGCGTACAAACTGGTCTCGACGCAGGGCGATCCCGATATCGACGCCATTCTCGACAACGTGATCCTGATGCTATGGCCGACATTGAATCCGGACGGACAGGAACAGGTGGTGTCGTGGTATCGCAAGAATCTTGGCACGCCGTACGAAGTCTCACCCCTGCCCGATCTTTATCAGGAATACGTGGGCCACGATAACAACCGCGACGGCTACATGAACAACATGCTGGAATCGCGCGACGTGACGCGAACGGAGCTGGAATGGGATCCGGTGATTTTCTACTGCCATCACCAGACGGCGCCCGTTCCCCACGCGAATCTTCATCCCGCCGTTCACCGAGCCGATCTCGAGTAACATTCACCCGCTGATGGCGCGCTGGCTTAACGTACTGGGAATCGATATGGCGGCTTACCTGGACGAGCATGGGATGCCGGGCGCGGTCCACCGGGTAGGCTTCGACAACTGGTACCCAGGCTTTCTCGATTTCACCCATATTTTCCGCAATTCGATTTCCTTCTTTACCGAGACTGCACTTTACTCTTACGCGACACCGCACTTCTACACGGTCAGCGATTTTCCGCGGGAGCGGCAGGGTCTGCGCAGCGAGATTTTCTACTCGAGCCCCTGGAAGGGCGGCTGGTGGCGGTTGGGTGATGCGGTGCGCTACATGCTGGGCGCCTCGATGTCCGTACTCGACACGGCCGCCAAGCATCGCGAGACGCTGCTCTACAACCGCTATCAGGCGGCGCGCGACAATATGGCGCGTTTCCGCGAGGAACCGCCGTACGCCTACGTGATTCCGCAGGAGCAGAGGGACGCACCGACGGCGGCGACGCTGGTGGACAAGCTGATGATCAATGGCATTGAAGTCCATCAGGCTACGCAGCCTTTCGCGGCGAATGGCCGCGAGTATGCGAACGCCTGGGTGGTGCTGATGGATCAGCCGTTTTCGCCGCTGGTCAAGGAACTCTTCGAAGCGCAGCAGTGGCCTGATTTGCGGACCAGTCCCAATGGAGCGCCTACGCGTCCCTACGACGTGGCGGGGTGGACGCTGCCGATGCAGATGGGCGTGGAGACGGCCAGCGTGCTGAAGCCCGTGACTGCGCAGCAGCGGGCCGGCCTGCGGCCGATCGATACAGCCATCCCGCCGCCCGGTGCGGTGCAGGGAACGGGCACGGTGTTCACGCTGAGCCGCAACGCGAATGCGAGTTTCAAAGTGCTGAACGAAGCCCTGGCCGCGGGAGCGCAGGCAAGCTTTGCCAAGGGCGATATCGTCCTCTCCGGGGTGGACGCGGGCCGCGCGGCCGCACTGGCGCGCAAGTACGCGGTGAACCTGCAGGCAGCGGCCAAAGCGCCCGCCGATACGACGACCGTCAAGAAGCCGCGCGTTGGATTGTACCGCCCCTGGACGCCCTCGATCGACGAGGGCTGGACGCGCTGGATTCTCGAAGAGTACGGCTTCGCCCCGGTCACCCTGCGCAATGGCGACGTGCAGGCCGGACATCTGCGCGAGAGGCTCGATACGATCCTGATCGCCGATTCCAGCCAGCGTTCCATCATGGAGGGCTACGCGGCGGGGACGATTCCGGGCGAGTACGCCGGCGGCATCGGTGGGCCGGGCGCGGAAGCACTGCGCAATTTCGTGCGCGAAGGCGGGACGCTGATCACGTTCAACGGCGCCACGGCTTTCGCCATCGAGCAGTTCCACCTGCCGGTGACGAATCTGCTGGGCAGCCTCACGCCGGAGCAATTCTACTGCTCGGGATCGCTTTTGCGCGTGGAACTGCGCGATCCGGCGCATGCCGCCGTGCAGGGACTGCCGCGCGAGCCGATCGTGATGTTCGAGCGCGGTCCGGCATTCGAGACGAAGGCAGGATTTCGCGGTGCGGTGCTGGCGGCATATCCGCGCGACCGCAATCCGCTGGAGAGCGGCTACCTGCTGCATCCCGAGCGGATCCAGGGAAAGAGCTGCCGCGCTCGAGGTGTTCTACGGCGAGGGTCGCGTCTACCTGATTGGCTTCCGGCCGCAGTGGCGGGGCCAATCGCTGGGCACTTACAAATTCTTCTTCAATGCGATTTACGATTCGCCCGCATCGGGCAAGCCTACGGCAGCGGCCCGGCCGGCCGCTACGGCGGCCAATCCGCAACAGGAGAGCTGGCGCGCGGTGGTGGCCAAGGTCCGCACGGATCTGGCGGCGATGCTGCTGGTGAATCGCGCGTTCTTTGCGGCGAAGGGTCAGGCTGCGGTGGATGAGCGCGCCAAATTGAATGCGGCGGTGGATCAGTTCGAACGCGACCGGATACAGGAAGTACAGGATACTGCCGGTGGGCTCGACGAGGCCGGGCGACGAAAGGCGAGCGAACTGGTGCGCGCGATGCGAAGGGCCGCGGCGGAGTTACGGAGTAAGGAAATCGAAGCGGGCGTAGATGCCGACGGGCTGGCGGAGCGATACGGCATCGAGTAGGACGGGATAGACAGGCCGGAGGTCTGTCTTACTTCCAAAGTTTTCTGACTACCTGAATGACGATGAAGCCGCTGATCGCGAAGATGACGCCGAGAATCAGCGCATAGGTAGTGCGGCCGTAGAGGAAATTGCCGACGGTGAACAGCGCCGACCAGATCATGGCGCAGCCCATCGTCCAGCCGGTGAGCGCCAGGGGAATATTGTCGCCCTCCACTTCGGCGACGCTGGCCTGCGCCTGTATGTGGCGCCAGCCGGGACCGAAGGGCCGGACCTTTTCGTAGAACCGGAGCAGCGCCGCCTCGTCGGTCTGCGGGCCGAGATAGGCGGCGGCGATCCAGGAGACGGTGGTGATCGCGATGCCGATGAGCAGTTGTTCGGAGAAGCCGAAGACCACGCCGTTCTTGGCAAGGATCAGGAAGACAATGGCCACGCCGAAGGAACTGATCATCGCCACGATTTCACACCACGCCGTGATGCGCCACCAGAACCAGCGCAGCAGATAGAGCAGGCCCGTGCCGGCGCCGACCTGGAGCAGCAGGTTGAAGCTGTCCTTGGCGGTGGAGAGCAGGAAGACCATGGCCGACGAGCCGACGAACAGGAGCACGGTGGCGTAGCGTCCGGCCATGACGTAGTGCTTCTCGGTGGCCTCGGTGTTCACGAAGCGGCGGTAGAAATCGTGCACCAGGTAAGAGGCGCCCCAGTTGAGGTGGGTGAGAATGGTGGACGAATTGGCGGCGATCAGGCCGCCGAGCATGAGTCCTACCCAGCCGACGGGGAGGAAGCGCAGCATGGCCGGGATAGGCGATATCGTGGCCGACGAAGGTCGGGATCGAGCTTCGGGAAGGCCTTCTGAATATCGGAGAGCTCGGGGTAGACAATCAGCGAGGCGAGGCCGACCAGAATCCAGGGCCAGGGACGCAGGACGTAGTGAGCGACGTTGAAGAAGAGGGTGCCGCCCAGGGAGTCCTTTTCCGATTTCGAGGCGAGCATGCGCTGCGCGATGTAGCTGCCGCCGCCGGGTTCGGCGCCGGGATACCAGGTGGCCCACCATTGCACGGTGATGGGAATGATGAAGATGGCGACGGCGAGATCCCAGTTGTTGGTGAAATCGGGCAGCATGTTGAGATAGTTCAGGCCGCCCGGACCTTTCATGACCGAGAGCTTGGCCACGAGGCCGCTCATGCCGCCGACCTGCGGCAAGGGTGACCGCAAAATAGGCCGCCGCGATCACCGCCGACATCTTGATGAAGAACTGGATCATGTCGATGACCAGCACTCCCCACAGTCCCGAGTAAGTGGCGAAGATGACGTTGAGCAGGCCGACCGCGAGCAGCGTCTGCCAGCGCTCCAGCCCGAACAGGATGGCGGCGATCTTGCAGGCGGCCAGATTGACCGTGGCCATGATGATGCAGTTGAAGAAGAGGCCCAGGTAGACGGCGCGGAAGCCGCGCACGGCGCTGGCCGCCTTTCCGGAGTAGCGCAGCTCGTAGAATTCCAGATCGGTGAGCACGCCGGAGCGGCGCCACAGGCGCGCGAAGAAGAACACCGTCGAAACGCCGGTGAGGGTGAAGGCCCACCACTGCCAGTTGCCGGCGACCCCCTGCGTGCGGACGAAGTTGGCGACCAGATTCGGCGTATCGCTGGAAAACGTGGTGGCCACCATCGAGATGCCGGCCAGCCACCACGGGACCGAACGGCCCGAGGCGAAGAACTCGGCCGTGTTTTTTCCGGAGCGCTTTCCGAAGAAGAGCGCGGGCACGAAGCAGATGGCGACCGACAGGAACGCGATGATCCAGTCGAGTGTATGAAGCTGCATAGGAACTACGAGTGTACAGCGCCGCAGCCCCGCTTCGGCGGTGAAGAATGTGATCCGCGCATCCGGAATAGAAGCGCTCGGCGAGTCCGTCGCGGACTTTGGCGAGGTCGGCGCGGCGGCAGAAGACGACCGCGCAGCCGCCGAAACCCGCGCCGGTCAGGCGGGCGCCCGAGCGCGCCGGAATCCATGGCGGCGTCCACCAGACGGTCCAGTGCGGGGCAACTGACCTGCAGGCGATCGCGCAGGCTGGCGTGGGAATCCAGCAGGATGCTGCCGAAGCGAGCGGCGTCGTCGCGTCATGCATCGCGCCGACGGCGCGGCGCACGCGGAAGGCCTCGGTGACTACGTGCAGGAATGCGGGCGGCAGATGTTTGCGCGGCCGCGAGCGCGCAGAGTTCGTCTTCGGTTCTGCCGGCGATGGCATCGGGATAGGACGCGAAGCCCGTCTCGCGCAGCGCCTGCGTTGCCCGCGGTGCGGACCGCGTTGTAGCGCTCGCGCACCGCGCCCGATTTCTCGGCGGTGTGCAGGCTGTTGGCCACCAGAAAGGCCCAGTCCAGGCGGAATCGGAATGTGGTGCACCGCGAGCGGCGCGAACTCGATCAGCGAGGCGTGGCCCTCGCGCGAGGCGAGCGATGCGGCGTGATCCATGCCGCCGCCGCGCGTGCCGACGAACTGTTCGCCATCGGGCAGAATCTCCATCAGTTCTCGAGAAGAGTGGCCTCGCGATGGTTGGCGCGGAGCAGCGCGAGGGTGACTGGCGACGATCAGGGCGGAGGAGGACGAGAGTCCCGCGGCCGGCGGAAGGTCGGATTCGATGGTGGCGTCGATGCCATTCATCACTCCCCATTTGCCGGCGATGGCCTGAGCGGCGGCGCGCAGGTAGTTCTCCCAATCGCCGCGCGCGACGGGTGTGAGGCCGGGGGTCCAGGTGAATTCGCGGTGTCCGTAAGCGGCGCTGGTGGCGCGGATCTGACGGTCGGAGCGCGCGTCAAAGCGGACGCGGATGGAACGCTGCAGCGCGATGGGGAGCACGGGCAGGCCGTGATAATCGATGTGTTCGCCGATGAGGTTGACGCGTCCGGGTGCGGAGACCATTGCCTCAACATAGCGAGGTGAGCGAGTGGTGTCCAGTCGGAGACGAAGGGCTTGCGGGCGGCAGGAATTTGGCGCGGTGTCAGGAATTTGACGCAAGTCTTCGAGTGGGCGGAATGATTGCAGGAGCTTTGCGCTTTGGCGAACGGCCTGCAATGGACTCTGTGCCATGCTGCAACCCGTCGCCGGACAATTGGAAAGATATATGGATCTGTTGAGCGCCCGGCAGAAGCTCGTGGCTTCGAATGTGGCCAATGCCGATACGCCCGGGTATCACACGCAGGATATCGATTTTCAATCGGAATTCCTCAACGCAATGGGCGGTCCGCCGCGCGTTACAGAGGTCGGCGATCTTCCGGTAAAGAACGATGGCAACAATGTCAGTCTGGACCGCGAGGCGCGCCTGCTGGCGGAAAACGCGCTGCGGTTTCAAGTGGCGTCCCAGTTAATGAAATCGCAGATTCGCTCCGTGCGCAGTGCGATACAGGAGGGCAAGTCATGAGTCTGTTCTCGGCGATTTCCGTGGGAGCGTCGGGTATGGCCGCGCAGCGGGCTCGCGCCGAATTGCTGGTGGAGAATCTGGCGAACGCCGAAACCACGCGGACTCCCGAAGGCGGCCCGTACCGCCGCAAGGACGCGGTCTTCGAATCCAGCACCGTCAGTTCCCCGTTCGCCTCCGTGTTCAGTTCCCAGCTTGAATCCATGGGAGGTGTTGCGGTTTCCGGCGTGGTCACGGACATGAGCGAACCCGAGCGCCGGTACCTGCCGGGGCATCCCGATGCCGACAAGGACGGGTATGTGGCTTTTCCGAAAGTGAATGCCGCCGAAGACATGGTCGATCTGATGGGGGCGGCGCGTAGTTATGGCGCCAATGTGTCGGCAATTTCCGCAGTCAAAGACATGATCCAGCGGTCGCTGGACCTGGGACGCTGAGGTATTCGATGGTCGGTCCGATTCTTCCTATTTCGGGCATTTCTCTTCCTCAAGCTATCCGTCCGGCCGGGCAGACCGGGGGTGGCGGATTCCAGGATGTGCTGAGCAGCGCCATACAGAATGTGGAGGCGGTGGGGCAGAATGCTTCGGCGTCGGTGGAGCGCTTTCTCGCCGGAGAAGGCGAGGAGCTTCATACTACGATCCTGGCCACGCAGCAGGCCGAACTCTCGCTGGATCTTTTCCTTCAGGCGCGCAACAAAGTGGTCAGCGCCTACCAGGAAATCATGCGAATGCAGATGTAGGGCTCACGTTTTCGCCGCAGTCTGCCGATCTACTGCCTGAGCGCACCTCGAAGTCATGAACAAGATTCTGGCGAACCTCAGCACGCGGCAACGAATCACCATCCTGGCGGTGGCGATCGCGATCGGCGCCGGACTGTACTCGCTGGTGCAGTGGAAGAAGGAAGCCGATTTTCGTCCGCTCTTTACGGGTTTGACGCCGGAAGATGCTGCCGGTATCGTACAGAAACTAAAGGAGTCTGGCGCCGAATACCGACTACCCGAGGGCGGCGGGGCGGTGCTGGTCCCTTCGGGACGGCTGGCCGATTTGCGGTTGACCATGGCTTCTATCGGCCTGCCCAAGAGCGGGCCGCATCGGCTTCGAACTGTTCGACAAAGTGAACCTGGGCGCCACCGAATTCACCGAACACGTAAATTACCGGCGCGCGCTCGAAGGCGAGTTGGAACGAACGATGATGACGCTGGCCGAGGTGGAACAGGCCCGCGTCCATTTGACCTTTCCCAAGGAATCGGTGTTTCTCGAATCCCAGCAACCAGCCAAGGCCAGCGTGCTGGTGAGAATGAAACCGGGCAACCGCCTGGCGCCGCAGAACGTGGCCGCGATCAATCATCTGGTGGCGAGCGCCGTGGAAGGCCTTTCGCCGGATGCGGTTTCGCTGCTGGACATGAACGGGAATCTGCTCAGCCGGCCCAAGTCCACCGCGCCCTTAGACGGTACGGAACCTTCCGCGGCGGCGCTCGACTATCGCCACCAGATCGAAAGCGATCTGATCAACAAGATCGGCGCGACTCTGGGTCCGCTCCTCGGACAGGAAAAGTTCCGCGCCGGTGTGTCTGTGGATTGCGATTTCACGGGCGGAGAGCTGAGCGAAGAGATCTTCGACCCGGCGCGCAGCGTGATGGTGAGTTCGCAGCGTACCGAGGACAATACGGGAGCGGCAGTGTCCAGCGGGGTCCCGGGGACGGCTTCGACGCTTCCCCGCCCTACGTCGCGACCGAACGGCGGAGGCAATAAGACCACCCGGACCACCGAGAACATCAACTATCAGTCCAGCCGCACGGTCAAACAAGACCCACCTGCCCACGGGCGTGGTTCGCAAGATGTCGCTCGCGGTGCTGGTGGACCAGGAGGTCACCTGGGAAAGGGACAAGAACTGCGTTCAAGCGGGTGCTGGTGCCGCCGACACCGGAAAAGCTGAAGGTCATTCGCGACCTGGTGGCCGGGATCACGGGCTTCTCGGCGGAGCGCGGCGACCAGTTGGTGATCGAGACGCTGCCCTTTGAAACCACTCTGCTCCTGGAACCTCCGGCTAAACCCCAATGCTGCAGTACCCGGCAATCCAGGTACGCCAGTCGCCGGCTTGCCGCTGCCGCAGATGCTGAATAAGCTGGACAAGAAGACGCTGATGATCGGTGGCGGCGCCCTGGCGGCCCTGGCGGTCTGCTGCTTCTGGTAACAGTCGCGCTGGTGGTTCGCCGCAAGCGGCGGAAAAAGCAGTCGCCCCCGGCACCGAGCACTCCGGCTACCCTGCCCGCCGTCCGGCAGTCTCATGCGTCGTCGGCGCTAGCCGCACCGGGACAGGTTGAGCACCAGATCGAATCGCAACTTGCCGAGCGGGACGCGCTGCAAGCGAAGATGGATGCCCAGGCGCTCAGCTCACTTAAGCTTGCGCCGGTGATCACCAAGAAGGCCGAGGTGTTTGCCAAACATCTGCGGGAGAAGATCGCAAAGGAGCCGGAAATCTCGGCGCAGATTCTGCGCAGTTGGATCCGGGATGAGGAAGAGAACTGATGCTTGAAGTGGAGTGGCGCTCATGATCCTGAATACCACCAAGGCGGAAGGCGAGATGCTGACCAATCTCCGCAAAGCCGCCATTTTGCTGGTGGCGCTGGGTGAAGGCTCCAGTGCCGAGTTACTGCAGCAGCTTGCCGAGGAGGACGTTCAGAAGGTCAGCCGCGAAGTTGCCAAACTGACATCCATCTCCGCGGAACAGGCAGAGGCTGTCCTCGAAGAGTTCCACCATATCGCCAATGCAGGGGATTACGTGGCTCGCGGCGGTATCGACTACGCACGCAAACTACTGATGCGCGCCTTCGAGCCGGATCAGGCCAAGCGCCTGCTCGACCGTCTCACCAAAGCGCTGGGCGCCGACGCCGCCTCGTTCGACGCGATCCAGAAGGCGGATCCCCAGCAACTGGCGAAGTTCATCCACAATGAGCACCCGCAGACTATCGCCCTGGTGCTCTCGCACTTGAACTATTCCCAGGCCGCGGCCCTATTGACATCGCTACCCGCGGCGATGCGGGCGGACATTTCGCAGCGCATGGCCAGCCTGGATCAGATTTCTCCCGAGATCATCCTCAAAATCGCGGCCGTCATCGGGCAGAAGCTGAAAGCGCTCGGCGAATTCAGCCGCGAATCCTATGGCGGCGTGCGCGCCGTGGCGGAGATGCTCAACCGTCTGGATTCCACTTCCAGCCGCGAAATCCTGGACCACATCGACCAGCAGGACACCAACCTGGCGGAGACGATTCGCCATCTGATGTTCGTGTTCGAAGACCTGCTGTTGATCGACCCGATGGGCCTGAAGGAAGTCCTGGGCAAGGCGGATCGCAAGCTACTGACGATCGCGCTCAAAGGCACCAGCGAACAGTTGCGCAATCACATTTTGAGTTGCATGTCGCAGCGCGGCGCGGACATGTTACGCGAGGATATGGAATCGCTGGGACCGGTGAAGATCAAGGAGGTCGAATCCGCCCAGCAGAGCATCATCGCGGTAGTGCGCCAACTGGAGAGCGAAGGCGTGCTGAGCCTGAAGGGCGCCGTCGGTGAGCAATATGTCGTCTAGGGTTCGTGAGCCCGACGACACGCCCGGCGTGGAGCCCCTGGTCTGGCGTCAAATGCACGCCAACGGCCCAGCCCGCACGGGCGTGGACGACGAGGAGCCGCCGAATTCGCGCGAGCAGCTCGCGCAGTTACAGCAGCAGTACGAGCAGCGCGCGCGCGAAGCTCACGCCGCGGGGGTGCGCGAGGGAGAAGCCGTTGGACGCCAGCGGGCGGGCGCCGAATTGCAACCGGTAATCGACCGGCTGGCGCGATCGATCGACGAAATCGGAAATCTGCGGGCCCGGCTGCGTGCGGAGGCGGAAGCAGACCTGGTACGGCTTTCCCTGGCAATCGCCCGCCGCGTCC
Organism: uncultured Solibacteraceae bacterium; assembly: GCA_963792055.1. Classification (GTDB taxonomy): domain Bacteria; phylum Acidobacteriota; class Terriglobia; order Bryobacterales; family Bryobacteraceae; genus Solibacter. The sequence goes on from CAWBUV010000018.1 coordinate 1,019,156, forward strand.
TCAGGCGCGAACTTGCCATCGATCCGGAGGCGTTGCATGGTCTGATCCTGGGCGCCCTCGAAAAGCTGAGCGGCCAAGAGATCTCACGCGTACGCGTACATCCCGGCCACGCAGCGCTCGTCACCGAGAGCCTGCGGCGGAGCAGCGCCTCGGACAAAGTACAAGTGATTCCCGATGCCTCGCGCGAATTAGGCGCGGTGGTCTTCGAGACGCAACGCGGCAATCTCGATGCCTCCGTGGAATCGCAGTTACAGGAAATCGAACGCGGCCTCGCCGACCGCCTGCGGAGGAATACGTGAGCATCTCTCTCTCCCCTTATCTTGCCGAGTTGGACCGGATCACGCCGCTTCGCTGGACGGGCCAGGTGACCGAAGTGGTCGGCCTGCTGGTGGAATCCCGCGGCCCGAGCGTGGCCATCGGGGATTTCTGCGAGATCCACGCGGCGAATGGCAGGCGCATTCGCACTCAAGTCATCGGCTTCCGCGACGGGCGGGTTCTCTCCATGCCGCTGGAGGAAATCGACGGCCTGCAGTTGGGCGATTCTTTGTCGGCACGCAGTCAGGAGGCGCGCGTGGAAGTGGGTCCGGGACTGCTCGGCCGGGTGATCGACGGCTTCGGCAAGCCGATGGACGACGGTCCCGCAATCGAAGTGCGCGATACCTACAGCCTGCACGGAACCGCCACCAACCCGCTCGCCCGCGAGCATATCACGCAGCCGCTGGTCACCGGCATCCGCGCCATCGATGCGCTGCTGCCTTGCGGGAAAGGGCAGCGCATCGGCATTTTCGGCGGCAGCGGCGTGGGCAAGAGCACGCTGCTCGGGTCGATGTCGCGCCACAACTCGGCGGACGTCACGGTGATCGCGATGATCGGCGAACGCAATCGCGAAGTCCGCGGCTTTCTCGAAAACGAGCTTGGGCCCGAGGGCCGCAAGCGGTCCGTGGTGGTCTGCGCCACGAGCGAGCGTCCTGCGCCACTGCGCGTCCGCGCCTGCTTCGTCGCCCTGGCAATCGCCGAGTATTTCCGCGACCAGGGCGCCAACGTTCTCCTGGTCATGGATTCGGTTACCCGCCTCGCCATGGCCCAGCGCGAGATCGGTCTTGCCGCCGGCGAACCGCCCAGCCAGAAGGGCTACACGCCATCGGTGTTTAATCTGCTGCCGAAGGTCCTGGAGCGCGCCGGGAATTTCGGGCGCGGGTCGATCACCGGATTCTTCACCGTCCTGGTGGAGGGCGACGATTTCAACGAGCCGATCTGCGATGCGGTGCGCGGGATCCTGGACGGCCACTTTATACTGTCCCGCCAACTCGGCGCCCAGGGACACTACCCGGCCATCGACATTCTTCACTCCGTCAGCCGTCTGACGAGCGCCATTGCCGGCCCGGTGCAGAAGGAGTCCGCGCGCAAGATCCGCGGGGCGCTGGCCGCTTATCGCGATGCCGAGGACCTGATCCAACTCGGCGCCTATGTCTCGGGCTCTAATCCGCAGCTCGACGCCAGCATTCGATTGCGCCCGGAGTTACTCGATTTTCTCCGCCAGGATCACCTGTCGAATTCTTCCCTGCCGGAGACCCTGTCGCGGCTGCAGGAGCTGGCCGCGCGCATGGACATGCTCCCGGCGCAGGCCGCGGTCGCTAAGCGATGAAGGCCTTTCAATTCCCCCTCGAAAAGGCCCTCGATTGGCGGCGTACTCAACTGGAGCTCGAAGAAGTCCGGTACAAACAGCAGGTCGCGGCCATCGCCGGGCTGGACCGCGAGCGCGCCGAAATCGAGGCTTCCGGCATTGGCGCCGAGATTCAGGTCCGTCAGTGGAATCCCATCGCCGCCGGCGATCTCACTGCCCTTGGCAACTTCCGCCTGCAGGTGAAAGCGCGGGAATCGGAGATCGCACGGCGCCGCCTCGCTGCCGCGCAAAAACTCGCCGAACAGCAAAAGCGGATGCTCGAGGCACGCCGCCGCTGCCGTCTGCTGGAACGCCTGAAGGAACGCCGCCTCACCGAGTGGACCGCCGAGCGCGATCACGAACTGGAGGAGATCGCCGCGGAAAGCTACCTGGCGCGATGGAGCCGGCTGGGATATCGGGCTGCTGACCCCGCCCCTATAATGGATGAATGATCCCTGACACGCTTGCCGCTACCGCTATGCCGCCCGTCCCACTGAGTGTGGAAGGCGCCAGCGTGTTGCACCAGATGATGCGTTTCCGCCGCGCCGCATGGCGCGCTCTCTCCGACGCCGCGCGCGCCGAAATCCTGGCGGAGGCACCACCGCTCTCGCCGCTCTCGAGGCGCCCGCGCAGGGACGCCAGAGTGCGCTGTTCTCGCTGCTCGGTCATAAGGGCGATCTGCTGTTTATCCACTTCCGGCGCAGTTTCGAAGAACTCAACCAGGTGCAACTTGATCTAGCGCGCCTCGCCCTTAGCGATTATCTCGAGCCTACGACCTCCTACCTGTCGATCGTCGAATTGGGCATTTACGAGTCCACCGCAAAGGTCTACGCCGGCCTCATCGACAAGGGGATCCAGCCATATTCGAACGAGTGGAAACAGGAAATCGAAACCACGCTGGACCGCCACCGCCAGGCGATGGCCCCGCGACTTTGGCCGGAAATTCCTTCCGCCAAATACGCCTGCTTCTATCCGATGGACCGCCGCCGGGGCGAGTCCAAGAATTGGTATGAGGAATCCCTCGCCGATCGCCAGCGCATGATGGAAAAGCACGGCGCGATCGGTCGCCGCTACGCCGGCGAAGTGCGGCAGATCATTTCGGGATCGATCGGCCTGGACGATTGGGAATGGGGTGTCGATCTCTTTTCCGAGGACCCCGCGGTGTTCAAGCGCCTCATTTACGAGATGCGCTTCGATGAGGTCAGCGCCGTCTACGCGCTTTTCGGTTCGTTCTACGTAGGTGTGCGCGTGCCGGCCACCGAACTGGGCGGAATCCTCTAACCTTGACGAAAACGATTCATATCGCCGGCGGCGGACTCGCCGGCACCGAGGCCGCCTGGCAGATCGCGCGCCGGGGCATTCCGTGCGTTCTCCATGAAATGCGTCCGGTGCGGCCCACTCCCGCGCATCAGACCGATCGGCTCGCCGAACTGGTGTGCAGCAACTCGCTGAAGAGCGAGTCCGAATCCACCGCACCCTGGCTTCTGAAAGAGGAACTCCGCCGCCTGGATTCGCTCCTCCTGCGCGCCGCGCAGACGGCCCGTGTCCCCGGCGGGCACGCGCTCACCGTGGATCGCACAGTCTTCGCCCACGAAGTCACCGCGGCGATTTCCGCCGAGCCGCTGATCGAGCTTCGTCGCGACGAAGTCACGGCACTCACCGATGACGCCATCTGGATCGTCGCCAGCGGTCCGCTCACCAGCGGCCCTCTGGCGGAAGACATTGCGCGACTCACCGGCTCCGGACGCCTCTACTTCTACGACAGCATCAGCCCCATCGTGGATGCCGACACGGTGGACACCAGTATCGCGTACTGGGCATCGCGCTATGGGAAATCCACCGACGGCACGGACGACTACCTCAACTGCCCCCTGGACAAGAACCAGTACGAGCATTTCGTCGATGAGCTGCTCAAAGCCGATTCGGTTTCCGCCCACATTCCCGAGGACAACACCTGTTACTTCGAGGCGTGTCTCCCGATCGAGGAGATCGCGCGCCGCGGCCGCGACACGCTGCGCTTCGGACCTATGAAACCGATGGGCCTGGACAACCCGCGCACCGGGCGGCGTCCCTGGGCCGTGGTGCAACTCCGACAGGAGAATGTCCGCGCCGAGAGTTTCAACCTGGTCGGCTTCCAGAACCACATGAAGTTCGGCGAACAGGCCCGCGTCCTGCGCCTCATTCCCGGACTGGAGAAGGCGGAGTTTCTCCGCTTCGGACAGATCCACCGCAATACTTACATCAACGCTCCCGCGCTGCTCACGCCGACTCTGCAACTGCGTGCGCGCCCCGACATCTTCTTCGCAGGTCAGATTTCCGGCGTCGAAGGCTACGTGGAATCCATCGCTACCGGCCTGATGGCAGGCATGCACGCCGCCGCGCTGGCAAGCGGCGAGAGCCCGCGCCCCTTGCCCCGCGCCACCGCTCTCGGGTCGCTCTGCCATTATGTCTCCGCGGCCGACCCGAAGGATTACCAGCCCGCGAACATCACCTTCGACCTGCTGCCGCAGCTCGACGAGGCCGACCGCCAGCGCCTGCGCCGCGACAAGAAGGCGCGCCACGCACTGATTTGCCAGCGGGCGCTGGAAGAGTTCTCAGCGTACCTGGATGCCGATCGACATGCCCGCGTCTGAACTGGAACGCCAGATCGGCCTCTACCTCGAAGAGCTTGCGCGGTCGGGCAATTCCGCTCACTCGATTCGCGCCTACGAAGCGGACCTGCGGCAGTTCCTGACGTACCTCTCGCCGCCCGACCTGGCGCCGCCCGAACCCAACGCCATCGATCTGCTGCTGCTGCGCGAGTGGCTGGCCTCGCTCTACTCCGAGCAGCTCGCCGCCGTCACCCTGCGGCGCAAACTTGCCGCCATCCGCGGTCTGTTCCGATTCATGCTGCGCGAAGGCGTAGTCCCGCTCAATGTGGCCCGCCTGGTGCGCACGCCGAAGGCCCCCCAGAAGCTGCCCGAAGTGATGACGGCGGAACAGGTCAATGTGCTGCTCGACGGCGTGGCCGCCGGTAAACTGGAGCGCCCTTTTCCCTCGCGAGACCGCGCACTCTTCGAGCTGCTGTACGGCTGCGGTATCCGCGTGAGCGAACTGGCCGGCCTTGATCTCGAGGATATCGACCGGTCCGATGGGTGGATCCGTGTACGCGGCAAGGGAAAAAAGGAACGCCAGGTGCCGCTCCCCGGTAAGGCCGCCGAATCGCTGGAGCGGTACCTGGGCGAACGTCCCGTGGTGCGCGAAGAGCGCGCCGTTTTCCTCAACCATCGAAACTCGCGTCTCACCACGCGCGGCATCAGCGGCATCGTGAAGCTCTACGCCACGTATCTCTCGGGCGACCCGTCGGTCCACCCTCACAGTTTCCGGCACGCGTACGCCACACACCTGCTGGCCGACGGCGCGGACCTGCGTGCGATCCAGGAACTGCTCGGCCACGCCCGCCTCTCCACCACACAGAAATATACGCAGGTATCGCTCACAGACCTCATGGCGGTCTACGATAAGGCGCATCCCAAAGCATGATTGCCGGCTTTCGGAAGGAAATCCGTCCGATGCTGCGCCTCGCCGCGCCGCTCGCCATGGCCGAACTCGGCTGGATGTCGATGGGGTTCGTCGATACCGTGATGGCCGGACGGCTGGGGGCGGCTGCCATCGGCGCCGGCAGCCTCGGCGGCATGCTCTTCTATCCGATCGCAATCTGCGGAACGGGCATGCTGGCCGGTATGGACACACTGGTGGCGCAGGCATTCGGCGCCCGGGACGATGCCGGCTGCCGCCGCACCCTGGTCCAGGGAGTTTGGATCGCGACTGGGTGTTGCTCCCATCGTCGCGCTGCTGTTGGCCCTGACCATTCCGTTGTTGCGCGCCATCGGCACCAACCCGCGCGTCATGGAGCTGCTCGGCCCCTTCGTTCACGCCCTGCTCTGGGGTGTGCTGCCGCTGCTCTTCTACACTGCCTTCCGCCGCTATCTGCAGGCGATGAATATTGTCCGGCCGATCACCTTCGCCGTGGTCAGTGCCAACCTGCTCAACTTCGCCGGCAACTGGCTTTTCATGTACGGCAACTGGGGCGCGCCGCGCCTGGGGCTGGAAGGCTCGGGATACTCGACGTCCATCTCGCGCGTGTATATCGCACTCGTACTGCTGATTGCGGTGCTCCAGCACGAGCGAAAACACGGCAATCTCCACTTGCAAGTGAGCTGGCGTCCACAGTGGGCGCTCATCCGCCGCCTGCTGGCGCTGGGCTTCCCGTCCGCGATGCAGATTCTCGCCGAAGGCGCCGTCTTCGGTGTGGTCACGGTGATGGCCGCGCGGTTTGACGAAGTCTCACTGGCGGCGCACAGTATCGCAGTCAACGTCATTTCGATCACCTACATGGTCCCTCTGGGCATCAGCTCCGCCGCTGCCGTCAGGGTGGGTCAGGCCGCCGGGCGTAGATCCCGGTCGGGTATCGCTGTCTCGGGCTGGACCGCTCTTCTGCTCGGCGCCGTATTCATGGGGTGCGCCGGCCTGGCACTCGCGTTCGCTCCGCGCTGGATCGCGCGCCTGTACACACCGGAAGCGGCCGTGATCGCGGCGGGCGCGGCCCTGCTGCGCATCGCGGCACTCTTTGAGATCTTCGACGGCATACAGGTGGTCGCCACGGGCGCCCTGCGTGGACTTGGCGATACGCGGACGCCGGCATTGGCGCACCTGGCGGGATACTGGATCATCGGTTTACCAGTCGCGTACCTCTTGTGTTTCTCTTACGGCTGGGGCGTCACGGGCATTTGGGTGGGCCTGACGGGCGCCCTCATTGCCGTAGGAGTGATCCTCCTGGTGGTGTGGCACCGTGAAATGAAAGCGGCGCAGCGCTAGAAGGCCCAACTCAGGCTGGTATATCCGTTTAGCGCGTGGAAGTTCTGATAGTACCCGAAGGGATTGAACATCTGGTGGTAGTCGTAATACTGCCAGCCCACGTTCCATCGCAGCTTCGGATGGATCCGCACCGACAAACGCGCCAGCGGCGACTGGTAGGTCAGCGGGAAGGTCTGCACGGAGGCGAAGAGCGACGCAGTCGGTCCAGTGGCTCCCGCCGTGGGCGTGGAGCGGCCGTCGCCCGTGTCCTTGGTGATTGTATACCCCACCCACAGATCGGCGCGCTTCGTAACGGCAAACCGCGCTCCCAGGTTCGCGGCGTGCACGTTGCTGATGTAGATCGATGCCCCGGTCTGTAGCGTATTCCGGCCGGAGCCGGTGACATCCGCAAAGTATGCGATCCCGCCGATGGTGTTCAGGTGCACCTTCATGTAACTCGCATCCAGCGACCACCAGTCTTTCAACGCGAAGCTCGCGTTCGCGGTGTAATTCCGCGAGTGCGAACTGTAGTCGGAAAGCGCGACCGGCGCATTTACATTGTAGAACTGCTTGTAAGTGGTGGATAACTGCAATTTCCGCGCGCGATAAGTAACCCGGCCGTTGATCGCGTGATAATTGCGGTCGCTTACCGGCGTGAACGGATTGTCCGCGCGGCCAACTTCGCCTTCGAGGTTGGCGGTCAGATTCTTGAGCAGCCGGAATCGCACTCCCACCGTCCCGGAGTTTAGGGAATTCGCGTTCTGGTAGGAAGCGCTGGTGTTCGAATCTGGAAAGGCCGGCAAAGAGAGAGCCTCGACTGTATCCACGAGGCGGTAGGTAAAATGATACCCGGCATAAAATCCGAACCAGTCCTTCACGCGGTAGTCCGCGTCCGTCGAATTCGTCACCAGGCGAATTCCGAGAAATCGGAAATTGATCGTCTGGCCGAAATTGTTGCCGTTGTCGATCTCCGTGTAGCTGGATGGTCCGTTGGTCCTCTGATTGTCGTAGGACGTGTTATTGACGATGGTGAGCCGGTTAGTGGGCTGCAGCGTGATGCCAAGGTCTGCCGTCAACATGGGCCGTTCCGCTACGCCTTGGACGAAGATCTGGCGGTTGGCCTCGGCGCCGAGGCGTCCCAGGCCACTCGAAAATTCGGTCATCGCATAATTGTTGCGGCCGAACAGATAGCTGATGCGCCCGTTCACGGTCCAGCGTTTGCGTGTGGTGAACAGGTTTCCGAGCCAGCCGCCATTGTTACCGTGGACCGGCGCCGCCTTGGTGAATGTTTGCAGCGCGGTCAGATCGTTGGGCAGCCCGATGGCCGCCGCGGTGGAACCCGGCAAGAAGCTGTAAGGTGAATCTTCCTTGTAGTAATCCCAACGGCGCAGCACGGTGAACTTGAACCCAGCGAACTCTCCATCACCGCCCAACCGGTACTCGTTCCACTCGCGCCGCAGGTTGACAAAGACCGGCAGCGCGGTGCTGAGCGCGCTGTTGTTGTCCGGTTCCAGCGAGGTGGTGAGTGAAGGGCCATCCTGCACGTTACGGCTGTAACCCACGCGCGCGCGGAACTTGGATTGCGGAAAGAAAGTAAGTTCATGGTCCTGTATGCGGCGCACCGTGTCCATCAGGTGAAGGCCCCCGGCTACCGTCAGGCCGGGATTGTAGTAGTCCTGCAACCGCCACGTCATGTCATAGCGGTACAACTGGTTCTTCTGCACCCGCAGGCTCACGAACTGATATGGATCATTACCCAGCCCGATCGTGTTGAGCAAAATCTGGTCGAAGTAATGGCCGTGTCCATCTTTGGAATTGATGGACAGACTGCTGCCCAGCAGGCGTACCCCGTTGCCATAGTTCACGACGCTGCGATATTGACCGTCGTCGCCGCCTACAAGGCTCCAGCGGTATCCGAACTCGAACGTGTTGGTGAAGTTGTAATCGCCATGGTTTTCTCCCTTCGCCGGGCCCAATGTTTCCGGCGTGGGCGCCACCACCTGCTGGGCCGACAGCGCTCCGACTGACACGAGGAATATCCAGAATGATGTCTTCATTTGGTCTACCTCAGGAAGAACGGATCGCTGTAGGAGCCATGTATGGCAACGTGGCAGGTGGTGCATTTCTGGAACTTCGGGTCCAGCATGTTGTGCTTGTTAGTTTGAGTCGGTATGCCATTGTTGCGCGTGCCGAAACCATCCTGGCCGTTGTGGCACTCCAGGCAGACCGTGAAGACCACCGGCCGCTTGAGCAGCTTCGCATTCATGGAGCCGTGCGGGTAGTGGCAGACTTCGCAGCCCTCCACACGCACCGGAGGGTGTTCGTACGCGAAGGGACCGCGTTTGTCCACGTGGCACTTGATGCAGGGAGACTCGGCATTAAGCGCCCGCTCGACCATGCGCGGCCGTTGTGCCATCCTCCAGGTGGGGTCGAACGAGCCGTGTGGATTATGGCAGTCCGAACACTGCATGAAGCCCTCGTTGACGCGGTGCTTAGAAGGCATGGCAAACTGCGCTTGGACCGTGGCATGGCAGCCGTAGCAGAGTGTGTCCTGCTTCTTCGCCAGCAGGTATTTCGGCGTCGGCGAATGATGGATGGAGTGGCAGCTCGTACACGCCACATTGTTGCGCGTATGTTCCGAGCGATGGATATTCGCCTTTTCCAGATCACGCGCGTGGCACGTCAGGCAGGTATCCATCACCTGGGCTGGCGTCATCAGTGAAAAGGCGTGCGGGATGGTATCTTTGCCGCCCAGATTTTCCACGTGTTTCCGAGCCGGTCCATGGCAGCCCTCACAGCCCGTCTTCGCCTCGGGTTCCTTGCCCGACGCAATGCTCTTGTAGTGAGGATTCTTGTAAAAGTTCATCCACACGTCGGCATGGCAGGATTCACAGATGTTACTCCCCGCGAACTGATTATTCGGCGCCGGCGCGGGGGCCCGGGTCTGGGCGGCAGCAGCGAACGTTACAAGCAGCAGTAACAACAATATGCGCATTGACTCTCCGAAGCATTTTCCAACTGCCGCGCGGCTCCGTTCCCGCGCTTTACCTGCTCTCCAAATGATAGCGAACGGCTCCCGCATGAATCCGCTGCGTCAACAGAATTTACGTTAGTTCCACGGTATGGCGTGCGCCTTCGGTTACACAAACAATTAATTTTCATAAATAGCGCACCCTCAGTGCATTGGCCCCGATGCCGCGCGTGCGGCAAACCAGCCTCCGCAACCCTGTTCTGGCACAATAGCAGCAGATTGAGGGCCGTCCCACGCAGAGCGTGGCCCTGCCTCCGGGACACTGGCCTTCAAGCGATCGGAAATCATCATGAGAACCGTTATTTCAGTTTTTGACCATTTCGCTATTTCGCACCGGGGACCGGCAAACGTCAACCGGATGGCGGCTGGCATAATGACTTGGGAGGTCCGCGGCGATGCGACACTTTAGACTGATTCTGTTCCGGACCGGGTGTTTCGCCCTCGGCGTTGCGGGTGCCATGGCCCAGCGGCCGATCGCAATCGGGCCGGACAGTTCCGCAGGTTACGGCCCGGGTCTGGTCAAATTCTTCGACTGGTACACCGCCACGCCCAGCGGAGGATGCGTGGCCGGCGCATCCGGTTTTTGTGTCGGGCAGAACCCAGGGAGACACTTATTACTGGACCGCATGGATGCCAAATGCGAATGGACTACCGGTGACAAACGGACTGCCGGTGGTTGGCACGATCAACGACTACAATCTCGGGAGTTTCTGTAACGGCAACATTGGAGTGATGCAGTTGGATACCTTCAACTGGGCGAGCCCCACGGCTTCGCACATGACGAAGATCAACTGTATGACCTCTTATGGAACGGTGGGGTCTTCTCACAATGAGCCAGCCGGATGGAATGGATCACTTACGTCGGGCGACGGCAAGACTTTGGGTACGTGGAAGAATCGAACACCTTTTTCAAAGGGTGGAATTCTATACCTTCCCGTGGAACGCCAATACTCTCCCGGAGACCCCTCCGTGCATGATGCAACGTTTATCATGTCTCCCGATTCGGGAAAGCATTGGTGTAACCCGTATACTTATGCAAACCGGGCGGGAGGTCCCGGATGCGACAGCAGCAACTGGTCGGCAGACGGAGACGCTCCGAAGTGCGACGCCCCCTCGAACTCGACGCCGTGTACAAACGCCGCTTACCTGGATCCCACGCACAGTTCGATCATGTGGAAGGGGATGCCTTACGGCACGGAGAACTGGTATTGGGTCAATTACGGATACCAGGACGGCAGCGCTCCGCCGGCTGGCGTGAACGATGGCTGCGACCCCGCAACTTACGCCTGCTTCATGTTGCTCGATGGAAGCCTGGCGCGAGTTCCCAACGGTAGCATTATGGACATCTCATCATGGAGATACTATACGTGCCCCACGATCACACAAAATTACCGTTGTCCAGGCTCGGATTCTGCTAATTGGACACCAACTTTCGGCAATCGCACATCTGTAGATGTACCGAAGCTATTACCTGGGCCCTTTCCAGGCAAGCTTCACCGTCATGAGCTCGCTGATGTACCTCAAGGAGTTTGGAAGCTATCTGATGGTGGGACAAGTCGGTTGGAGTTCCCCGCGAAGCGTGGATTTTCTGTGGGCTCCCACTCTACAGGGCCCGTGGAGCAGGGTGTTCAAGAGCAATGGAGTCCCGTTGAGCGGAGACTTCCTGTGTCCCTCGCCCGCCTTGGGTTATACGGTGCTCGGGGTGAATCCGCCACACGTTCAATTGACCCTGAATTCAAACTCCTATTCGAAGGAGGCGAGGGCTCTCCCCATATTGCGATTTGGGATCTCGTCCTCGGCAGGCAGCCGAACGGCGGAGAGGCTTTCACGTCGGACAACATGAACAAGTATGTTTCCGGTGCGGGATATCAGTTCAGCACCGGCAACCTGGCCGGCTCCTTTCCACGCAAGGGCCTGGTTTGGTCCTTTGATTACCTGGACGCCGGCGTGAATTCGACAGTAACGAATTGGCCATTCTTTTTGGAGCGTGGCAATAATTCGGCGGTGCTTGTGCCCTGCGACACCGACTACGTTTCCCCAGCTAATTGCGGGTCAATGAACCTCGGGCATGGGACCTCGATGAACCCGTATGGTATTAAAACGAATCGGACCGAATATGGCGGTCACTTTCGCACGTTCCCATGGGAAGGCACGGACTACACGGTGCCGCAGAACGCTCCAACGGCAATGCGGGGCAACGGATCGTATTCAGTGGTCGGCGTATATCGATACGAAGGAGTTACACCCTTCAGCTGGCTCGGCGGCATATGGTCAACCGGAGTTCCGTCCAGTAACGACAACACGATGGTTGAGTTCGGCCAGAGAAACGGGAGGATCCAACTCGATTGGAACGGAACGTACTTACCCCACTACCAGTATCTGGCTAACTTCACGTTTCCCAATTTCACGAACTGGTATTTTATCGCGGTTACGGTGCAGGCGCAAACCTCCTGCGGGTCGAACTGCGTACCGGCAGTGAAGATCTGGGTGGGCGGCGCCACAACCCCTGGTGTACTAGCGGATGTGAATGCGGGGGTCGGCTACACGTTGGCGTCGCCGACCACTCCGGCAGCGGCCACCAAGACACCGAACGTTTCGGCCGGGTCTCTCGTGATCGGCTCCAACGCTCACAACGACCAGACCGCGATGTCTTTCGCCACGACGATGGTGTACGATCGTCCATTGACGTTACCGGAACTCCAGTTGATGTACCAGAGCATGAGCGCCAAAATGAAGGCGCGGGGTGTAACGCTACAGTGACGGTTCGCCCGACTCATCTAAAATGAGTATTTAGAATGGGAGCCCGGACATTGACGAAGCGTACAGCCTCAAGAATCGATTGGCGGAATATTCCAGATTCTTGGTGGGCGATTTTGATCGGGGCCTTGTTCACTGTCTTCGCCCTCGCGCTGCTCTTCACCAAGCGGCCCTGGGTGGATGAGGCTTGGTTTACCGGTCCGGCGCTGGATCTGGCGTCTCGTGGCAAGTTCGGTACTTTACTGTTAGATCCCTCCGGCAGTCATTTACGACTCTATAAGCCCGACGCTTTCCTCAAAGGAATCGGGGAGCGAACTTACTGGGTGATGCCGCTTCACCTGCTCCAGTTAGCCGCATGGGGCAAAGCGTTCGGGTTCAGCGTCTTTTCCATGCGAATGCCGAGCGTATTGTGGGGATGGGTGGCACTGGCCAGCGTCGGGTCGATCATTCGCCGCCTGTACGATGGCCGTGGAGCGGCGCTCATCGGGGCAGCCGTTCTGGCGGTTGACTTCGGTTTCGTCAATGGCGCCGCCGACGTGCGGATGGACATGACGTGTACCGCCTTGGGGCTTGCGGCTCTTGCCGTCTACCTGGCTTACCGGGAGGTGGATTTTTCGAAGGCAGTGATCTGCGCGCATGCGCTCGCTGCGGCCGCCGTCTTCACCCATCCGAATGGAGTTTATGCGTCCGCCAGCCTTCTCCTGGCGATGGTGTGGTTCGACAGTCATCGCGTCCGGCCTCTGACCGTGGTGCTGATGGCCTCCCCCTACGCACTATTCGCCGCACTGTGGGGCATCTACTGCTTGCAGGCTCCAGCTGATTTTGCGGCGCAGTTCTCCGCGAACACGGCAGCTCGCGGCAGCGATACGCTGGCTCCCTGGCGAGGCATATGGCGTGAGCTGGACGGACGCTTTCGAAATCACTTCTGGCCCGAAGGCGGAGGCGCCGGAAAGCTGAAAATCATAGGACTGCTGGTATACTTAGCGTCGTTTGCAACGCTAATCAGTACGGAGAAACTGCGCCGGCGCAGCGGCTGCCGTTTTCTCGTGTCGCTGACCCTGCTGCAATTCCTGTGTCTCTCGCTTCTTGCGAGCTTTAAGTCCACCTATTACATCATCTATATCCTTCCGTATTTCGCCGCGGTCACCGGAGTCGCTGTCTCATATCTCTGGTGGTCTAATGGCACACGCATCCGCGTATTGTGTGCGGTTGCCTTGCTGAGTTACGTGATGATACAAACCGCCGCGGTACTGAACCTGAGCATCGTCACGAGCGGCTACCGAAAGGAGTATGCTCCGGTTGTGGCGTACTTGAAGTCGATTCTGCAGCCCGGCGATCTGTTGATGGGTACATCCGAGCTGGGTTTTTCGCTCGGCTTCACGAATCCTCAACTGGCGGACGATGTCTGGTTAGGTTACTGGTCGGCCCGGCGTCCGACAATCGTCGTTGTAGATCGCTGGTATTACGAGCCGGTGATCGAGGCTGCGGCCAGTCGCGGCATGCCAAGACCCAATTATTACGACGAGTTGTTCAGGAGTTTCCACCTTATCCGGGAGATGAAGGGGTATCGAATCTACAGGCGATAGCCAGAGACCGAGGGGGTAGAAGCCCTGTCATTCACTTTCTCGTACCATGATCTTCGGCGGAGTGGACGATGTAATTAGGGCGGCGACGGCTAACCTGCAAACCGAGCCAAAGATATTGGCCGACGATTCCGAATCCAAGGCTGGTCAGGGCGCCGAAAAACAGGCTCGTCAGAACGATGGGAGTGTAACCGGGGACAGGGATATCGCCTCGAAGTTTGGCCACGATTACCACGAGGCTGGCGAAAACGGCAAGAAGCAGCGCAATCGCTCCGGCCCAGAGCAGCAACTGGATCGGAAGATCCGTAAAATTGAAAATACTGTCGAGGCCGTAGCGCAGTTTTTTGCCGAGCGTCCATGCGCTCTTACCCTCGAGTCGCCGCCGGCGTTGGTATACAACATACTCGCGGCGATAGCCGAGCCAGAACAACAGGGCGATCAGGTTCGACCCGATGCCTTGAAGTTGCAGCAGGCGGTCGCGCACCTCCCGCGTACATCCGAAGATGTCGACGCCGCCCGGCGGCATGTCCTTCACCACAAGCTTACGGTAGACAAACCAGAACATGTTGGACGCGAACTCGGATAGCCAGGGGTCCGACCGTCGCCCGCGCATCCCGAAAACGATATCCGCCCGGCCGGCATCCAGCACTTCGAAGAACTGGAGGACGAGTTCCGGCGGCTCCTGAAGGTCTGCCGCCATGACTGCCATGCAGTTGCCACGCGCCCGTTCCAGACCGGCCGCGATGGCAGCGAAGGAGCCGAAATTCCGGCTGAGCGAGAGTAACTGTGTACGTAAGGGAAGCAAGGGCAGCGTTTCGCGCAGAATCTGCAGGCAGCGGTCGGGACTCCCATCGACGACAAAGACTACTTCGAATTCGCCCGAGACGCGGTCCGCCAGTTTCAGCAGTTCGGCCAGCAGACGCTCCAGGTTCGCCTCATTCTTATATACCGGGATCACCAGGGAGTTCATCTCATCTCGCCACTGTCACCGGGCCGCCTTCACCAGTTCCAGGAATTCGTTGTAATTCCGAATGTAGCTGGCGGGGTCATATCGATCCGATGCGAGCACCAGCAGGGTGGCGTCCTCGGTGTACTTGTACTGAATTCCCCAGACCATCGGAGGCAAGTGGATGCCGAGAGTGGGGCTGTCCAGCACGAACTCCTGCCGGTTGGTTCCGTCGTCGGCAACCACGTGACAACGCCCGTGTACGCAGATCATGAACTGGTGGAGCGAGCGATGCGCGTGTTCGCCGCGGATCTCCCTACTGGCAACCCCGTAGACCAGGAAGTAACGTTTGACCTCAAAGGGGATCTGCTCGCCGATCTCTCCGTAGCTCAGGTTGCCGCGCATATCGGGCACGTACGGCAATCGATGCAGCGTCACGCCGGCCACCCGTGTTGAAGTCACGCCGACTTCGGCGGCCGTATCGGACAGTGCTTCGGTGGACGGCGAACCCGCGCCGTCGTAGCCCACGATTCGCGCCGGATTCCCGGTCACGATCGCCATTGGCGGCACGTCACGCGTGACTACCGAACCCGCGCCGACCATGGCCCCTTCCCCGATGGTGAGCCCCGGAAGCACGGTAGCATTTGCGCCGATGGAAGCGCCGCGTTTGACAAGGGTTCGGGCGTAGGACTCCGGACGCTGCCCGCTACGCGGAAAGGGATCGTTCGAGAACGTAGCGTTGGGACCGACGAACACGTCGTCCTCCAGGGTAATTCCGTCCCACACCTGGACGCCGCACTTGATGGTGACGCGGTCTCCGATACGCACGTCGTTTTCGATGAAGGTCTGGTCGCAGATGTTGCAGGCGGCGCCGATTGCAGCGCCGGGCAGGATGTGGGCGTACGCCCAGACGCGGGTTCCCGTGCCCACCGAGGAACTCTCGACAATGGCCGTTGGGTGTTTGAAATAGCTCCCCTCAGCCAACGCGAACCTCCTCTGCGAGCGCCTGTAAGGCGCCCGCTACGGCGGATATCTCGGCATCCTCCAGTTCGGCAAAGCAGGGTAGCGTGAGGACCTCGCGAGCAGCCTGCTCGGTGACGGGAAGTTTTGCGGTAGCCGCGGCGCGCGTTCCTCGTGCCGCCGGCTGGAGATGATCCGGCACGGGATAATGTATATCCGTGGCGATGCTGCACCGCTCGAGCGCGCCTCGAATCTGATCGCGGGCCTGGCTTCGGATCACGTAGAGATGAGCCACGTAGGCTTCCCCAAAATCCAGCGGGTATTCCAGCGCCTGGCCTGCCAGCGCCGCCGAATAGATGGCAGCGATTTCCCGCCGGCGCGCATTCCAACCGTCCAGGTACGGCAGTTTCGCGCGCAGGATGGCGGCCTGCATCTCGTCCAGGCGGCTGTTCCGGCCGTATTCGGAGCACTGATATTTGCCGCTCCATCCGTACTGGCGGAGCGATTTCGCCCTCTGCGCGAGGCCTTTATCGTTGGTAGTGATGGCGCCGCCGTCGCCAAGCGCTCCCAGGTTCTTGGTGGGGTAGAAACTGAAGCACGCCAGCGCTCCCCAACTCCCCGCTTTCCTGCCGCCGATCGCCGCGCCGTGCGCTTGCGCGCAGTCCTCCACCAGGGGCACCGCGGCACGGCCGGTAACGCTGAGCAGCGCGGGCAGGTCCGCCATGTGTCCGTAGAGATGCGTGGCGATGACCGCACGCACCGCCGGCGTCAGGCGGGCGGACAAACTGGCGGCGGACATGTTCATGGAATACGGGTCGATATCGATATAGACCGGTTCGGCCCCCACCGAGCGGATGGCGGTGGTGGAGTATCCGCCGGCGTTGGCCACGCTCGCCACGCTATCGCCAGGACCGATCCCCAAACTGCGCAACGCGATTTCGAGCGCGTCCGTGCCATTCGCCACCGAAACGCAATGCGACACGCCACAGTACGCTGCAAACTCCGCTTCGAAGGCAGCGCATTCGCGGCCAAGAATGTACCAGCCACTTGCCAGAACGCGACTCACACTGGCGCTCAATTCGCTCTGCAGTGCTGTGGCCTGTCGCAACAAGTCATTCAGGGGGACCGATTTCGGGGGACTTGTGCGCATGGATCTCACATTATAACTTGGCGATGCCGGGCGGTTCGATATCATGTGTTCGAGTAAGGAGCTGGAATGATCGCACATTGGATGTTATGCCGGGTTGCTCTCGCGATTACACCCTGGCTGCTTGCAGGACAACTTAGCGCCGGCGATATTCGACGTGAAGACGTTCGGAGCAAAGGGCGACGGCAAGACGGCCGACCGCGACGCTATTCGTAAGGCGATCGACGCCGCCGCGGCTGCGGGCGGTGGAATCGTGGACTTCCCGGCGGGGACCTATCTCACCGGTTCGATTCGCTTGCGCAGCAATCTCACTCTGCAATTCGAACCCGGTTCCAGGCTGGAAGCAGACATCCGACCCGTCTGCTTACGATGCGCCCGAGCCCAACCAGTGGGACAAGTTTCAGGATTTCGGACACAGCCATTTCCACAACAGTCTGATCTGGGGCGAGGGGTTGGAGAACGTCTCAATCGTTGGCGCCGGCGTCATCTCCGGCAAGGCGCTGACGCGCGGGGAACGCGGTGGGGGCGGCGACAAAGCCATCGCCCTGAAGCTCTGCCGAAAAGTAACGCTGCGTGATTTTTCGATTCTCACTGGTGGACATTTTGGGATCCTGGCCACCGGCGTGGATAATCTCACGATCGACAATCTGACGATCGACACCAACCGCGACGGCATCGATCTGGACTCCAGCCGCAATGTGCGCATCTCCAATACCAGCGTCAATGCCCCTAACGACGACGCGATTGTCTTGAAGGGCACGCACGCCCTGGGATTCGCGAGAGCGAGCGAAAATATCACCATCGCCAACAGCCTGGTCAGCGGTTACGACATCGGTTCGCTGCTGGACGGCACTTACAAGCGGACCGTCAAACAGGCTCCCGACCGCGATGGTCCCACCGGCCGCATCAAAATCGGCACGGAATCGGAAGGCGATTTCCGGAATATCGTGATCTCCAACGTGGTCTTCGACCGCTCGCGCGGTCTCGCACTGGAGTCCGTGGATGGCGCGCACATCGAAGACATCGCGATATCCAACATCACGATGCGGGATGTTTCCAATGCTCCCATCTTTCTGCGGCTGGGCAGCCGGCTGCGGGCGCCCGAAGGAACCGCGATCGGTTCGATTCGCCGGGTGAGCATCAGCAACCTCGTGGTGTATGACGCCGACCCGAGGTACGGTTCCATTGTCAGCGGCATTCCCGGGCACGACATCGAAGATATGAAGCTGAGCGACATCCGCATCTTGTATCGCGGCGGTCTGACGCTGGATCAGGTGGCCCGGCAGCCTGCCGAACTGGTCAACACTTTCTTTTTCCGCGCGACCGGTGGCGTGCCGCCGCGGGAACCGTACGCCACGCCGGAGCGGGAGAAGGAGTATCCCGAGCCATCCATGTTCGGCATACTTCCGGCATACGGCTTCTTCATCCGCCACGCCAGAGAAATCGAGCTGAACGATGTGGAGGTGGGATTCATGCAGGAGGACCGCCGCCCCGCCTTCGTGCTGGATTCCGTGAAGTCAATTGCGTTTCAGCATGTCAAGGCACAGAAGACCACCGGAGTCCCGGCGCTGGTGCTGCTCAACGTGAATGATTTTTCGGTGCATGGTTCGTCCCTGACGCCCGATATTCACTTGGAGCGGGTCGAGCGCAGGGAAATGTAGCGCTAAAATTTACCATTAATAAAGTGAGCGCGGCAGCCCTCGCGGGTGTATACTCCATCCAATCTTTGTAAATCTCACAGTGATCCGGGGGAGGATTACATGCGTAACATTTTCGGCACGCTGCTTCTGCTGACGGCCGTCTGCACAGCCCAGGAGTTTCGCGCCACCATCAGCGGACGAGTCACGGATGCCCAGGAATCGGTGGTTCCGTCGGTCAGAATCTCTGTCGTTCAGATCGGGACGGAAGCCAAGTTCGAGACGGTTTCGGACCACGAGGGATTGTACACAATCCCCTTCCTGAAGCCGGCCACTTACCGCCTGACAGCGGAGGCGAGCGGCTTCAAACGGTATGTGCGCGACAGCCTGGCCGCGGGCGCCAATGAACGCCTCGGCGTCGATATCCAGATGGAGGTCGGCGCGGTCAGCGAAACCATCAGCGTAACGGCGGAAGCCGCGGTGCTGCAGACGACCACCGCCAGCACCGGACAGTTGATCTCCTCCGCCCAAATCGAGAACATGCCGGTCTCCGGCCGCACCCCGCTGGCGCTGGCGCAACTGGCCTTCGGCGTTGTGCCCAACACCGATCCGCGATTTACCCGCCCCTTCGACAACGCCGGTCCATCGGGATTCTCCATGGGGGGCGCACCGGCACAGGTCAACGAACTCCTGATCGACGGCGCGGCGGACAACACCGGCGACCTCCGCGTGGCCTACAACCCACCGATGGATGCCGTCACGGAGGTGAAGGCCGAGAGCTTCCAGGCCGACGCAGCCTATGGCCATTCCGGCGGCGGCACCGTGAACATCATCACCCGGAGCGGCACCAACGACTTCCACGGCACGCTCTATGAGTTCAACCAGAACTCGGCGTTTAACGCCACCCCGTTCTTCACTAATAAGGCGGGCGCCAAGAAGCCCGTAAGCCGCTACAACCAGTACGGCGGATCGTTCTCCGGACCGGTCCGCATTCCCAAACTCATCGACGGCCGCAATAAGATCTTTTTCATGTTCGCCTATGAAGGTGTGCGCGACGCATTGCCCGCGCCCACCACGAACACGATGCCCACCGAAGCGGAACGCGGTGGCGACTTCTCGGCGCTCCTCAAGGTCGGCGCCGTCTACCAGATTTACGACCCGCTTTCCGGCGTGGTTCAGGGCGGCCGCATCGCCCGGCAGCCATTCGCCAACAACATCATACCCGCCAACCTGATCTCTCCAATTGCGAAGAATTACCTGAAGTATTATGTGCTGCCGAACCAGCCCGGCCAAGCCAACGGACAGGCCAACTATCTCTCCAACACGGATGGCGAGCGCAATCGCTTCTACAATACGATTGGCCGTCTCGACGTCAACCTCTCGGACCGTCACAAGTTCTTTTTCGGCGCCAGGAACAACCTGCGTGTCGGCAGCGGCGGCAATGGATTCGGTAAGTCGGTCTACGACAATCCCACAGCGGGAAACTATTTGCAGCGGCTCAATTGGGGCCTTACCTTCGATGATGTCTACACCATCAGCCCCACTTTCCTGGTGAACACCCGGCTAAACTGGACTCGCTTTGTCGAACCCCAGACGAATTTCTCGCTGGGCTACGATTCGACGTCCCTTGGTCTGCCGTCGTATCTCTCCTCCAATGCCCCGCGCAAGATTCTGCCCCGGGTTTCCTTCACCACCTTCACCGCTCTCGGCAGCGATGGCGGCATCGAGCGGCCGTTGGATATCTTCCAGATTTTTGAAAGCTTCACTAAAATCCAGGGCAAGCACAGCCTCAAGTTCGGCGTCGATGTGCGGCAATACCGCGAATCGCAGCTCAACGCTGGGTATTCGAATGGCACGTTTGTATTCGGCACCAACTGGACCAACGGCCCGCTCGACAACTCTCCCAGCGCTCCCATCGGACAGGACCTGGCGGCCTTCCTGCTGGGGATGCCCACGTCCGGGCAGTACGACCTGAATGCCTTCCGGCAGAACAAGAACAACTACTACGCCGCCTACCTGCAGGACGATTTCCGCGTGCTCCCGAACCTTACGCTGAATCTGGGTCTGCGGTTGGAAGGCGAGACTCCAACCACGGAACGCTACAATCGCACCATCAACGGGTTCGATACCGCAGCCGCCAGCCCGATTGCCGCCAGGGCCATTGCGGCGTACGCTGCGAACCCGATCGCCGAAATTCCGGCAGCCCAATTCAAGGTGAATGGCGGCGCGCTTTTTGCCGGCCCTGGAAACACAGGCATCTATTCCACCCCCAAGGCGAATTTCTCCCCGCGCATCGGTTTTGCGTGGACGCCGGGCGGCATCTCCAGAACGGTAATCCGAGGCGGCGCCGGTATTTACTATTTCCCGTACGGCATTGCCGGAAACAACGCGCCCGGCTTCAGCCAGACCACGCCGCTGGTCGCGACCAACGACGGCTATCTCACGGCCGCCGCCTCGCTGGCGAATCCGTTTCCCAACGGAATCCAGAGACCCTCGGGTTCAAGCCTGGGGCTGGCAACCTTCCTGGGTCAGAGCATCACGTACTACGATCCAAACCCCGGCTATGCGTATTCCACCCGCTGGCAGGTGTCGGTACAGCGGGAGCTGTTCCCCAACGTGCTTCTGGAGATCGGCTATATCGGGAACAAGGCGGTCAAAATGCCTGTGAATCACAATTTTAACGGCACACCGCTGCAGTATCTATCCACTTCCGCCACCCGCGACCAGGCGGCGATCGACCGTCTGTCGGCCAACGTTCCGAACCCCTTTGCCGGCCTGCTGCCGGGCACCGGCCTCAACGGCAGCGTCATCGCCCGCAGCCAGCTGTTGAGCCCCTTTCCCCAATTCTCCGGCGCGGCGGGCGTGGTGGGACAGTCGTTCACCGACGGTTCCTCCTGGTTCCACGCCCTGGACTCGCGCATCGAAAAGCGCTTCTCGCACGGCTTCCTCATGCTGATCAATTTCCAGTGGTCGAAGCTGATGGAGAAACGCAGCCGCCTGAACGACCCGGACCCGCAGTTGGAAAAACGAATCGCCGCCGAAGACCGTCCCTACCGGCTGGTGTGGAGCGGCACGTACGATCTGCCGTTTGGCAAAGGCAAGGCGCTGATGAAGAGCGCCAACCGCGTGCTCGACTACGCGGTCGGCGGCTGGAACGTGAACCTGATTACCACGTTTACCACCGGCACGGCGCTCGGCTGGGGCAACGTGATTTATCTTGGCGGCCCCCTCAATCTGGACCCGCACAACGTCGACAACTCATTCGATACTTCGCAGTTCAACCGCGTCAGCGCGCAACAACTGGGATCGAACGTGCGTACCTTTCCCACGCGTTTCGCGAATCTTCGAGCGGACAGCGTGCAACAGGTGGATTTCTCGATCATCAAGGGTTTCCGCATCACCGAGCGGACCAGGATGACCTATCGCTGCGAGTTCTTCAACAGCACCAACCGCGCCATCTTCAATCCGCCCGACTTGGGACCCACGTCGTCCACATTCGGCAAGATTCTGTCACAGGCCAACACGCCTCGCCGCATCCAGATGGCATTGCGTCTGGTCTTCTAGAAGATCGGCCCTGCAGCAGTTTTCACAGTCTGGGCGTGCAATAGACACCGATAGCCGCCGTTTCGTCGAACGCCAGCCTGCCTCAGCGCGAACGGAAAGCTTACCGTTTCAGCCCAACATCAACCTGAGCGCAACTCTCCCGCAAAGTCGCAATCCAACATTACATGGAAGCTCTCACCGGGAGGCGCTCGCACTGTCGGCTATTTCTGAAAACGAGAAGGGCACACGAGTATAGAGGAGGTGCGCATCCTGATCCGGCCGTGTGCCCTTTCCGCTCGTCTGGCGAAAGTGCCAGGTTCACTCCAACCAGGACTCAGAAGGCCCAGGTGCCGGCCGCCAGTTTTTTACCCTCTACCGGTGTGATCTGGATGGCATTCACAGCCGCGGTCGTGTCGGCGGCGGTGGTGGTCACGGCAACAACGTCCAATTCCGGAAGCACGTTGGCTGCCGAGGCCAGGCCTATCGCATCCACAACCAGGAAACCCTCGATGAATGGTCCGGCCGGGGGAGTGCCATTCTGCACCAGCAGGTTCACGATTTCGCTGCAATCAACCGACATTGCGTGGTCGGAAGGAAGGCGATCTTTGTAGCGCTTGGTGGGCGGTATCAAATGAGTATCCGGGAAGGTTTCGGGCGCAGCCAGTGCCACCTTTTTGAGAATCGTCACATCCGCTGGCGAGGTGTTATGGATATTGACGACAGTGGCATAGTTGCCTTTCTTCACGGGCGGTTCCTTGGGAACAGTGTTGGGGTTGGTAACCAGAGGCGAAAAGCCGCACACAAACTTTGCGGCGTATGACCATCGCGCCGGCAGAGTAATGGGAGCCGGTGCGGGTGCCTGGGCGTTGACGCAAGGAATGCTCACCGCAGTCAGCATCACACCCATAAATGTGTTCCTCGAAGTAAGTCTTTTTTTCATGGTTCAATCTCCTCCTGTTTTGCAAGAATTGGTTTCTTGCTCTGCCGATAGTGGTGAGTGAGCCGGGATCGTTACGTGGATTTGCAAGAGGCGATCACAAACGTAACATCGGTTTTGAACGCAGGAGAAGAAGCTTCTGACCTTCAGAGCGAAAATCATGCGGGCGGCAAACTTGTTTTGCCGCCCGTGTAAGCGCAGATGCCGCATATCGAAATGCGGTAATCGCGGCCTCAGGCGATAAGCCTACCGATTGACTGCGGCGCCCACCAGATCCAGGACATCCGCCACAATCTGCGTGGTCGGATTGTAAGCCACCACGTAGCCGTCATAGTAGCCAAACCGGTAACCTGGAGGCGGTGGCGGTAACGTCCGGTAATAGGACATGGGGACCGATTTCAAGCGGACTCCACTGGGAAGCCGCTCGCCCTCGCGGAAATGATGCCGCCGGTCGGGATGCTGGCGCCACTGTTTGATGTCCTTCTCGTAATGGGGGCTGAAGTGTTCACGATCCTCCGCGCGGAAATGATAGTCCGTCCGCCCCTCATTGTGGTGATCGCGATCGTCCGCTCCCCGTTTTTGATCCTCCGGCCGGCCACGATCATCCCTGGGGCGGTCCTGCGCGACACCGGCGCTCGCGAAAACCGCCAGAGCGGCTCCCAACACGATTCCATGTAGATGCTTAGTTATTTTCATATTTCACCGATTACTGTCCGTGCATCTCCCCAACCGATGTGGCTAAAAATACACAACTCGCCCGCACCCGTACAGGCGTGGCTTCCGGTATGCATTCCTCGCCACCTCTGAGGCAGAACCGAAGCAAACGCTGAATTTTTTACTGGTCTCAACACATGCTGCTCCCAAGAGTAGCGTCACCTCCGACCCGCAAATATAATCGCCTTCTCCCCCGCGACTTAACCTCGGGAATTTCAGACTCGAGCCCTTCGCCGTGCTATCTCTTGAATCGGAATGTACCAGGATGGCCCTCCCAACAGCAGCAGAGCTTTTGCTCGCATCGATTCCAAACACAAAAATACCAAACGAACCCATTATTCCCTCCAACCCAAACAAAGTGAAACCCGTTATACCGCGCGGACTCAAACCCATTTCGGTCCGCGCGAAAATCCGCGCCTGGAGTGCCAACTTGCAATTCAGAACAAAAGACCCGAATATATAACTGTGGGGCAATTCAACGCCACCACCCGCAAGAGGGTGCTTATGAGTGCCGACGTTGTCACCAATCTTCTTCAGACTCATCCCTTTACCGAGGGCTTCTGGCCCGATCACCTCGCACGGTTGAACGCCATGGCGAGCGAGGTGCGCTTCCGCGCGGGGGAATTGATCTTTCGGGAAGGCGATCATTCCAGCCTTTTCTACCTCCTGATCAGCGGCAACGTTGCGCTGGAAGCCGTCTCGCCCGGGCGCCTGCTCCGTGTCACTACTCTCTACGCCGGCGAAGTACTCGGATGGTCATCCGTGATGGAAAACCACAACGGGAAACAGTTTCAGGCGCGGTCGCTGGAAGAGGTCCACGCGCTCGCCTTCGACGGGGAGCGGCTGCGGCATGCCTGCGAGGAGGACTACGTTTTCGGCTTCTGGTTCATGCGCGCGATTCTGAACGTGATGTTCGGGCGGATGCACGCGATCCGCGCGCAACTGATGGGCGCTTATTCTCCCATGGCGGCCGGCAAATGAACATCGGCATCATTGCCGAGCGTGGACCCTTCGACCGGCGGGTCGCGCTGACGCCTCCGGTGGTGCGGCGCCTTGCGGGCGCCGGACACACCGTGTGGGTGGAGACGTCCGCGGGCGATGGCGCCATGTATGCGGACGCGGAGTACCAGCGCGCCGGGGCGCAGATTGCGTATTCGCCCGCGGAAGTGATCGGACGCGCGGAATTGCTGGCCAAGATCGGGCGGCCCACCGCCGCGGAACTCGATCACTGCGCGCCCGGCATGGTGCTGATGGCCTTCTATCACATGGCGGTGGCGGGCCGCGGTCTGGTGGAGACACTGGAGGAGCGAAGCCTGACGGCGATCGGCTGCGAAGTGATCCAGCAGGAAGACGGCCGCCTGCCGGTTCTGGCGGCGATCAGCGAGATCGCCGGGCAGATGACGGTACCGATTGCGGCCCACCTGCTGCGTTCGAGTTGCGGAGGGCGCGGGATCCTGCTGGGCGGAACGCCAGGAGTGCCTCCGGCGCGAGTGGTGGTGCTGGGCGCCGGCGCAGTTGGGTTTGCCGCCGCGCGCACGGCGGCCCGGTCCGGCGCGCGGGTGATGGCCTTCGACCGGAACCCGCATAGGCTGCGCCACATTGCCGAACACGCGCCGGACGTGGAAACCTGCCTGGCCGACGAGGACGCGATTGCCGAAGCCGTGTCCGGCGCCGATGTGGTGATCGGAGCGATTCTGGTGGCCGGCACGCGTCCCCCGCACGTAGTCACACGCGCCATGGTGGACCGGATGAAGCACGGTTCGGCCGTAATCGATGTCGCCATCGACCAGGGTGGATGCATCGAGACCAGCCGGCCTACCAGCATCGCCGAACCCACTTTCAGCTACGAGGGCGTGACCCATTTCTGCGTGCCCAACTTCACGGCGGACCTGGGGCGCTCGGCATCGGTAGCGGTGGGACAGGCGATGCTGCCCTACCTGCTGACCATCGCGGAGCACGGCGTGGAAAGCGCGCTCGAGGCGTGTCCGGAATTGGCGCGCGGCGTGTACACGCTGCGCGGGAGGCGTCCATGACAGGCGACTACCGGTCGCGGATTATGCCGGCAGATGTCGCGTTGGCGGAACTGCGCAGCGGACAGCGGGTCTACGTGCACAACGGCTGTTCGGAGCCCGTAGAACTGGTGAAGGCCCTGACACGGCGCGGCCCGGAACTGGAGGATGTAGAGGTGCTGCACATGGCGACCATGGGCATCGCCGACTACATTCTTCCCGAGTACGAAGGGCACTTCCGCCATAACGCGCTGTTCATCGGCGGCAATGTGCGCAAGGCGGTGCAGGAGGGCCGCGCGGATTACACGCCCATCTTCCTCAGCGAAATCGAAGGGCTCTTCACCTCAAAGGCCATCGAGATCGATGTCTGCCTGTTGCAGTGCTCCCCGCCCGACCCTTATGGATACATGAGCCTGGGGCCGAGCATCGATGCTTCGTTGACGGCGGCGCAGTGCGCGCGCCACGTCATCGTGGAAATCAACGAGCAGTGCCCGCGCACGCTGGGCGATACGTTCCTGCACGTCAGCCGGGTGGACGCTTTCGTGGAGACATCGCACCCGCTGAGCGAATATCCACGATCGCCGGTGACGGATCTGCAGCGCGCCATCGGGCGGCACGTCGCCGGCCTGATTCCGGACGGCGCCACGATTCAGACCGGTATCGGTGGTATCCCCGAAGCCGTGCTCGGACTGCTGCGCGATCGCAAGGACCTGGGCATTCATTCGGAGATGGTGCCGGACAGCGTGGTGGACCTGATCAAAGCCGGCGTGATCACGGGCGATCGCAAGACCGTTCACCCCCACAAGGTAATCGCGGGATTCGTGCTGGGCAGCAAGATGCTTTTCGATTTCATCCACAACAACCCGACCTTCGAATTCCATCGCACGGCATATTGCAACGATCCCTTCCTGATCGCGCAGAACCACAGCATGGTGGCGATCAACTCGGCGATCGAGGTGGATCTGACGGGGCAGGTGTGTTCCGACTCGATGGGGTTCGCGCCGTACAGCGGGATCGGCGGGCAGGTCGATTTCCTGCGCGGTGCGGCCCGTGCCAAGGGAGGGCTGCCGATCATCACGCTGCCTTCGACGGCGAAGGACGGCAAGGTGTCGCGGATTGTGCCGACCTTGCAGCCGGGCGCGGGCGTGGTGACGTCACGCGGCGATGTGCATTACGTGATCACCGAGCACGGCGTGGCGTACCTGCACGGCAAGACGATCCGGCAGCGGGCCGAGGCCCTGATTGCCATCGCGGACCCCAGGTTCCACGCGGAGTTGGAAGAATACGCGATCGGGAATAAACTGCTGACCGGCAGCCGTTCCGTTGTCCCGGTCTGAGAGATCGCCCCGTCACTGCTTACAATCAAGGGATGGTGAATCGAGCAATCTTATTTGTTGTTGCCGTTTGTTCCGTTCTACGAGCTGAGATTCACCCCATGACGCTGCGCGAGGCGGTGAGGCGGGCGGTTGCACAGAATCCCGATGTGACGCTGGCCCGCCTGGACGAAGAGAACGCGCGGCACGGGGTACAGGTGGCGAAGGATCCGTTCTCGCCGCGGATTGTGGTGGGCAGCGGCCTGGCGTACAGCAACGGCTTTCCGATGAGCATCGAAGGCTCGGCGCCCAGCATTGTTCAGGCGCGCGCCTCGCAGTTCATCTTCAATCGCCAGCAGAGTTACCTGGTGGCGCAGGCAAAGGAACAGGTGCGCGGCGCGGGCATCGATGTGGCCAACAAACGCGACGAAGTGGCGTATCGAACCACATCGTTCTACCTCGATGCCGAACGCGCCGCGCGTGTAGTCGCGCTGGCACGCAAAGATGCGGACAGTCTGCAAACGGTGCTCGCATCGATTCAGGCGCAGGTGAAGGAAGGACGTGCGCTGCCGCTGGCCGAGAAACAGGCGGCGCTGCAACTGGCGCGAGCGCGGCAACTGGCGGGGGTGCTGGACGGCGACCAGGCGAATGCGGAGACCCAGTTGGCGATCGCCGTGGGATACACGGCGGACGACCGGGTACGTCCGGTGGCGGAACAGCGCCCGGCGGCGGCACTGCCGGAATCGGCGGAGCGCGCAGTGCAGAGTGCGCTTGAAACCAACAAGGATTTGCGCAAGCTGCAATCGCAGATCGCCGCCAAGGGACTCGAGAAGCGCAGCGAGAGCGCGGCCCGCCTGCCGCGCGTCGACCTGGTGGCACAGTACGGACTGTTCGCGGAATTCAATCACTACCAGGACTACTTCCGCACGTTCCAACGCAATAACGGGCAGCTCGGGGTATCGTTCCAATTGCCGGTATTCAGTGGCCCCGGCGTGAGGGCGCAGATGTCACAGACGGAGACGGACATTATGCACCTGAGAGTTCAACTGAATCACACGCGCAACCAGATCAGCGCGGATTTGCAGCAGGCGTTCCGCGAAGTCAAGAAGGCCGAGATGTCGGCCGAAGTGACGCGGCTGGATCTGGATGTAGCGCGCGAGCAACTGTCGGTATATCTCGCCCAGATGCAGGAGGGCCGGCTTTCGCTCGGCCAGGTGGAAGAGGCCCGGGTGGCGGAGAACGATAAGTGGATCGCCTTCTACGACGCGCAGTACGCACTGGAGAAGGCGCGGTGGAGCGTGCTGCGATTGACCGGCGATTTGGTGCCGGCGATCGAGGGGATGCCGTAGGCCGTTGTCGGGCGCCGGTTATTTCGCTTTGCTCGCCGGAGGCGCGCCGTCGCGCCCCGGGCGCGGGGGAGCGACGTACGTCACGAGTTCATCGACCGGCTTCTTGCCGGCCCAGGCGATGCCGCGGAGCAGGGTTTTCTGAATCTGGTCGTTCGCGAAGTTGGCGTAGGTGTGGCCCTGCATCCAGACGAAGGCTCGGGCTGGCTGACCGCCGGAGACGGTGTGTTCGTAGGTCCAGATCTGCGGCACGACTTCGTCCTTGTGGTCGCCGGCGCTGCGCGTTGGGGGAATCTTGGCGGTCGCCAGCACGTGGATGCCGGGATCTTTCGCCCAGGTCATGGTGAAGAAAGCCTCGTCGGGAATCGTGATGTCGGAGAGGTCCTTGGTGATGGGGTTCGATTTGTCCACGACGGTGTAAGGGATGGGCGCGTCCAGGGTGTAGTTCACTTCCCCGTGCTTCTTGGCGCCGCCCACGAGCGTCGCAAAATAGGCGGGGTCCGGACCGCACAACGAGTCGTGAAAACTGACCAGGCCTCCGCCGCGTTTGACGAAGTCGTCGAGCACGGCCTTCTGGGTATCGTTCAAGTAGGCCGCATCGCCCTTGTAAATGACGACGACGTCGGTGTGTTCCAGGTCGGCGCTGCTTGGGGAGTGCAGAGCGCCATCGACGACGGCCCCATGCGCGGTCAGAATCTTGCTCCAGTCGGCGAGGAATTGCGGGTAATCGTGCTGGCCCTCGCCGTGTGACTTGAGGCCGCCCCAGAGGTAGACATGCATGCCGTTGCGGTTCTGGCCCTGCGGTTGAGGAGCGCCGCGTCCGGGCTGCGCCCAGGCAGTTTGAAGGGTTACCGCCAGGAACATCAGGGCTGCGCCGTAGAATAGTTTTCGTTTGATCACAAGTCACCGCCTATTCGTTGTGGATGCGAATTACTATAACAAAAAAGCTCCCGGACGAAGCTTGCCGTCCGGGAGCGTTGCGATTCTCCCACTTCCAAACTGATTGAGGAATGTTTAGCTGCAGCCGCTGGTGCCGCCGCAATTGCCGCACTTGTAGCAGCTTCCGTTGCGGGTCATGATGGAGCCGCACTCGGAGCAGAGCGGGGCATCCGTGGTCATGGAGGCGTTGAACGGCAGTTCCTGCTGCGGATCTGGCTCGGTGGGACGAAGGGTCATGGCCTCGCCCGGCCTCGCTCACGGCGTATTCCGGACCCAGGAATTTGGCGCCCATCCAGCGGAAGATGTAATCCATGATGGATTTCGCGTAGGGGATCTGCTGATTCCCCGTCCAGCCGCTGGGCTCGAAACGCACGTGCGCGAACTTGTCCACCAGGAACTTGAACGGCACGCCGTATTGCAGATTGAAGCTCACGGCGGTGGCGAACGCATCCATCAGGCCGGAAATGGTGGAGCCTTCCTTGGCCATGGTGATGAAGATTTCGCCGGGCGCTCCGTCGTCGTACATGCCGACCGTGATGTAGCCTTCGTGTCCGCCGATGGAGAACTTGTGGGTGATGGAGCGGCGCTCGTCGGGCAGCTTGCGGCGCACCGGACGGTAGACCACGCGTTCTACCGGCGCGGCCGCTGCGGCCGCCGCGGTAGCCACGGCTCCGGCGTTCTTCTTTTCGCCCTTGCCGGATCCCGAACTGAGCGGCTGTACGCGCTTGGAGTTGTCGCGGTAGATGGCCACCGCTTTCATGCCCAGCTTCCAGCTCTCGGTGTAGGCGGTCATGATGTCTTCCACCGTGCACTCTTCGGGCATGTTGATGGTCTTCGAAATGGCGCCCGAGATGAACGGCTGCACCGCGGCCATCATCTTGACGTGGCCCATGTAGTGGATGGAGCGGACTCCGTTCTGCGGGCGGAAGCTGCAATCGAACACCGCCAGATGCTCGGGCTTCAGTTCGGGCGCGCCTTCGATGGTGCCGGTGGAATCGATATGGGTGACGATCTTCTCCACCTGCTCGGGCGTGTAGCCCAGCTTGATCAGCGCGGCGGGCACGGTGTTGTTGACGATCTTGATGACGCCGCCGCCCACCAGCTTCTTGTACTTGATCAGCGCGAGGTCGGGCTCGATACCGGTGGTGTCGCAATCCATCATGAAGCCGATGGTGCCGGTGGGCGCGATCACGGTCACCTGCGCGTTGCGGTAGCCGCTGTGCCTTGCCGCTCTCGTAGGCGTCGTCCCAGCACTGTCTGCGCGCCCTGCATCATGGCCGCGGGGACATGATTGCTGATTGATGCGGTTGACCGAATCGCGGTGCATGCGGATCACTTCCAGGAAGGGCTGCTGGTTGGCCGCATAGCCTTCGAACGTGCCGACGGCATCGGCGATGCGCGAACTGGTGAGGTAGGCCTGGCCGCACATGATGGCGGTGATGGCGCCGGCGTGATCGCGGCCCTGGTCGCTATCGTAGGGCACGCCCATCGACATCAGCAGCGCGCCCAGGTTGGCGAAGCCAAGGCCCAGCGGGCGGAAGGCGTGCGAGTTCTGTCCGATCTTCTCGGTCGGGATAGCTGGCGTTATCGACGATGATTTCCTGCGCCAGGATCATGGTATCCACGGCGTGGCGGAAGGCTTCGACATCGAACTGGCCGTCCGGTCCGACGAACTTCATCAGGTTCAGCGACGAGAGGTTGCAGGCCGAATCGTCGAGGAACATGTACTCGGAGCAGGGATTCGAGGCGTTGATGCGCGCCGTGTTCTTGCAGGGATGCCAGCGATTGACGGTGGTATCGAACTGCATGCCGGGGTCGCCGCACTGGTGGGTGGCTTCGGCGATCTGGCGCATCAGGTCCTGCGCTTTGTGGCGCTTGACGGGCTGGCCGGTGGAAACGCTCTTGGTCCACCAATCGTCGCCGCGGACGGCGGCTTCCATGAAATCGTCGGTGGCGCGGACGCTGTTGTTGGCGTTCTGGAAGAAGATGGAGCTGTAGGCTTCGCCATCGAGCGAGCATCGTAGCCCGCCTCCACCAGCGTGTAGGCCTTCTTCTCTTCCTTGGCCTTGCACCAGATGAACTTGTCGACATCGGGATGATCCACGTTGAGGATCACCATTTTGGCGGCGCGGCGCGTCTTGCCGCCGCTCTTGATGACGCCGGCGAAGGCGTCGAAGCCCTTCATGAAGCTGAGCGGTCCGCTGGCGCGCCCGCCGCCCGAGAGGATGGCGTCCTCTTCGCGCAGGGCGGAGAGGTTGGAACCCGTGCCGGAGCCCCACTTGAAAAGCATGCCCTCGGTCTTGGCCAGGTCGAGGATGGATTCCAGCGAGTCCTTGACGCTGACGATGAAGCAGGCCGAGCACTGCGGGCGCATCACGCCGCCGTTTTCGAGCTTGGTCACCCGCCCCTGCTGCTCGTCGTAGATCCAACCGTAGCCGCGCGTCTCTTTGACGCCGACGTTGAACCAGACGGGGGAATTGAAGCAGGCCTTCTGGGTGAGCATCAGGTGGGCGAGTTCCATGCGGAAATTCTCGCCATCCTGGGCGGTCTTGAAGTAGCCGTCCTTCTTGCCCCAATCCGCGATGGAATCGACCACACGCTGCACCAGTTGCGCCACCGAGGTCTCGCGGTCGGGAGACCCCAGCTTGCCGTGAAAGTATTTGCTGGCGACGATGTTGGTGGCGGTCTGCGACCAGTCCACCGGCACTTCGACGTCGCGCTGCTCGAAAATCACCGAACCTTTATCATTGCCGATTGAAGCGGTACGCGTTTCCCATTGGACCTCGTCGTACGGTGTCTTGCCGGCTTCCAGCCTGGTGGTAAAGTATCGCGGGAATGAGATTCCCGTCTTGGTTTTTTTGGGCTCTTGCGTCTTCAATAATTCCATTTTCGCACTCAAATCGACAGATAGTTGTCCCATGAGTTCTCTCTTTCGGGATTCCTGCTTGGGGGATCGCCTTCGTAATGGTGCCCCAAGATGTAGTGGCACGTCAAGAATTATATGTCCATATGGTGTCTTAGGGTTACAGAGAGCCAGTTCGAATTGTTACGATTCGATTGTCAAGGGGTAGAAATCTGTACGTTTGCGGCCGGTGGAATCCCGCAATCGGACACCACCTCTGGTACCTGGCTGGCTAAGCCACAAGATCAAAAGGCTTTGACCGCTATGAGTCACGGCAGTCCGAATGCTTTAGCCGCCAATATGGCACTCTGGTCAGACACCCGGTTCGCCCTTCGGCAACTCCGCAAGAGTCCAGGATTTACCCTGATCGTGGTCGGTACCCTGGCGCTCTGTATTGGGGTGAACACGGCTGTGTTTAGCGTCCTGGATGCTGTGCTATTGCGTGCCGCGCCCTACCCGGAGCCCGACCGGCTCGCGGCGGTCGTGACCGCCACCCACGAGGGTAGCGCGGAGAACATCAACACGTCCCAGACCGGCGCACTGTTCGAAGCGGTTCGCGACCACGTTTCCGGACTGGATGTGGCCGCGAGCGCGGGGACTGGGGGCGCCAATTTCGCGAGCAACGACCGTCCGGAATACATACAGCAGCAGCGGGTCTCGGCAGGCTACTTCCGGGTGCTGGGCGTGGCGCCGCGGATCGGCCGGGAATTCAGCCGCGCGGAGGATGTTCCCGAAGGTGCGGCGGTGGCGATCTTGAGTGACGCTTTCTGGCAGCGGGCTTTTCATGGCGACCAGGAGGTGCTGGGCCACCCGATCAGCCTGCGCGGCGAACCGTACACGGTAGTGGGCATCATGCCGCGCGATTTCCGCAGCGAGTCGCCAGTGGATGTCTGGACTCCCCTGCGGCCCAGCCGGCGCGGTGAGGGCAGCGGGACGAACTACCATGCGATCGCGCGTCTGAAGCCGGGTGTGAGCTGGTCACAGGCGGGGGAGCAATTGCGATCGCTCAGCCAGGCACTGAACGCGGACGCCGGTTTTCCGCGGGAAGTGAAGGATTTTGAAGAGCGTATCATCCCGCTCCAAACCGGCGCTACTGAGGACTCCCGATCGGAACTGCTGCTGACGTGGGCGGCCGTGCTGATGGTGCTGCTGATTGGCTGTGTGAACATCGCGGGACTTCTGCTGGCGCGTGCCGGCGGCCGCGCACGCGAGGTGGCGACCCGGATGGCGCTAGGCGGAAGCCGCGCCGCTATCGTACGCCAACTGCTGATGGAGAGCGTGCTGCTGGCTCTGGCGGGCGGCATCGTGGGCATCAGTGTAGGCGGCTTTGCGCTGGACTGGCTCAAACAACTGGGCGCGGAAAAGAACCAGCTCTGGTACCCGATCGAGCTGGACGGGCGCGTGCTTGCCGCGATGCTGGGAGTGGCGCTGCTCACCAGCCTGCTGTTCGGCTTTGCGCCCGCCTTGCACACCAGCCGGCTGGATATACGGACGGTGCTGAACGAGGCCGGCCGCGGCATCGCGGGCGCGCGCCGCCATTGGACTCGCGGAACGCTGGTGGCAGCCGAGGTGGCGCTCAGCCTTGTGCTGTTGATCGGCGCGGGCCTGATGGTTCGCACGCTGGTCTGGCTGAACGGTCTCAATCCAGGCTTCGACACCCACAACGTGATCGCGGCAGAGGCGTCTTTACAGGATGCACGCTACCACACGGCAGCCGCGACGAACCGGCTCTACACGGAAACACTGGAACGGATGCGGCGCATCCCGGGCGTGCAATCGGCCGCGGTGGCGCTCACGCTGCCGTACGAGCGGCCGCTAAATAACGGATTTCGCACGGTGGAAGGCGGGGACGAGAACGGACACGTGGGCGAGTTCGTCTATGCCACTCCGACTTACTTCGAAACCATGGGCATCCCCGTGTTGGCCGGCCGCGCTTTTCGCGACTCCGATACTCCCCAGCGAGCGCACGTGGTGGTGGTGAGCGAGAGTTTCGCAAAGAAGTACTTCCAGGGGGACGCGCTGGGCCGCCATTTGCGAGGGGGAAAAGAGATCAGCGAGATCGTGGGCATCTGCGGCGACGTGCAGCAGCACAGCGGATTGAGCGGCGAGGCGGGGCCCCTCTCGATGGAGCCGACCGTGTATCTGCCGGCATCTCAGCTCAGCGACGATTTCGTCAAGCTGGTCCACACCTGGTTCTCGCCGAAATGGGTGGTACGCACGAGCGGTCCCACGGCCAATCTGACCGGGCAGATCCGGGCAGCGGTGTACGCGGCGGATCCACGGCTGCCGATCGCGCGCTTCCGAACGATCGAAGAATTGCGGGGGCGGTACACGGGGAGCCAGCGCTACCTTGCCGCGTTGTTTTCGATTCTGGCCGGCCTGGCGCTGCTGCTGGCGGCGATGGGCCTGTACGGCCTGATTTCGCAATCCATCACGCAGCGCAAACATGAGATCGGAATCCGGCTGGCGCTGGGGGCAACGGCCCGGCAGACGATCGCCGGTGTGATGCGTCCGGGAATCCTGCTCTCGATCGCCGGGATATGCGCGGGCCTGGGGATGTCGCTGATCGCGGTGCGATTCCTACGGAGTCTGTTGTGGGGCGTGCGCGAAACGGACCCGATGACCTTTGTGGCGACTGCGGCCATTCTTCTTGTGGTAGCGGGCCTGGCCAGCCTGGCGCCGGCGCTGCGGATTCTCGGGATGGACCCGGCAGCGACATTGCGGAACGAGTAGGGGTCGTCCATTTCGTCGATCAGATGGCGACAACCGCGACTTCGCGGCCGGAAGCTCTGATCAGCCGCTCCATATCGACCGGGTCGCTGGTAAGAATCACGGCCTTTTGGCGAATGGCTAGGGTGACCACAACAGCGTCGACGACATCCGCAGTTCTGGTAAGGCCTAGCAACCGTCCTGCCTCGTGCGCTTCGCTTTCGCCGAGAGGCACGACCACGCAACCCGTCAGAAAGCGCCGGAGTTGGGCCTGTTGTGGAGACCGGCTGACCTGCGCTACCACCGGCGCAGGAACCAACGGAACCACACCAAGCTCCAAACGGACCTTGTGTTCCGCCCACGCCCGCCGCTGGTTTCTATCTGCGGCGACGAGCACGGCGGCGTCGTAAACGACGGTATTCATGCCGGACGCCGAACCGCTCGCGACGAACGCAACTGCGCCTGCACGTTGCGGCGAGCTTCATTCATCTCTTCCGGGGCGAAGCGGCCGTGCTGTTTTTCCCAGAGGGCGACCGCCGCCAAACCATCACGCCGCCGGAGAGCTTCGCGCGCCGCGTTGGTCATCCAGGCCGAGACGCTCAGCCCATCGCGGGCGGCCGACGCCAGTATCTTCTCGTGAATGTCGGGGGCTATGGTGATCGCAAGCTTGGGTGACGGGTTGCCGCGTGGCATGCAAAGTATCCTACTACAATAGGATACCAGCAGAAGACTTCCGGCGTAGGACAATAAGTATGTGGCGCTTTTGGAGGTTCGCGAGCCTGGCCTGTACTGCCCCGCCGGGGATTTCCATATCGACCCGACCGTCCCGGTGGATCGCGCGCTGATTACGCATGCCCATGGCGATCACGCCTGCCGCGGTTCGCGCGCCTATCTGACGGCACTTCCGGGTGAGGCGCTGCTGCGGGCGCGGATGGATGACGGCGCCGCCATCCAAGCGGAGCCCTACGGCGCTTCGATCCGGATCGGAGAGGTCACGGTCTCGTTCCATCCTTCCGGACACATCCTCGGGTCCTCGCAGATTCGCATCGAGCGGGGCGGCGAGGTGTGGGTGGTCTCAGGCGACTATAAGCTCGCGCCCGACCCGACGTGTGCGCCGTTCGAGCCCGTGCGCTGCCACACGTTCGTCACCGAATCGACTTTCGGACTGCCCATCTTCCGCTGGAGCGACGCGCAACAGACGGTGGCGGAGATCCAACAGTGGTGGCGGGTGAACCGGCAGGCGGGACGGGCGAGCATACTGTTCGCGTACCCGGTGGGAAAGGCACAGCGCATCCTGTCGATGCTGGACGCCAGCGCGGGCCCGCTGATTTTTCACGAGCCGGTGGAACGGATGAATGCAATTTACCGAGCGCAGGGAATCGCCCTGCCGCTGCCAGCGGACGCTTCGGTATATTCCGAGGCTTTGATTGTGGCGTCGCCGTTAGCGCAGGGGTCGGCATGGCTGCGCCGGTTCGGAATGGCCTCCACGGCCTTCGCCTCGGGATGGATGCGCATACGAGGCGCGCGCCGGCGGCAGTCGCTGGACCGCGGCTTCGTGCTCTCCGATCACGCCGACTGGCCGGAGTTGCTGCAGGCAATCGAGCAGAGCGGCGCGGAGACGGTTTGGGTCACGCACGGCTACGTGGCACCGCTGGTGCGCTGGCTGCAGGAGCATGGCAAGGAGGCGGTGCCGGTGGAATTGGCGATGCCGGCGAATTCCGAGGCGGCTGCCAAGCCTGAAGGTGAGGCTGCTGCCGAATGAAGGCCTTTGCCGAACTTTACGCGGCGCTCGACCGGACGACCAAGACGAACGCCAAGGTGGATGCACTCAAACAGTACTTGTCCGCCGCACAGCCCGAGGACGCCGCGTGGGCCGTCAACTTCCTGATCGGCCGCCGTCCCAAGCGGCTGCTGGAATCGCGCAAGCTCGCGCAGTGGGCCATCGAAGAGGCGGGCGTCCCGGACTGGCTGTTTGGGGAGTGCTACCACGCGGTGGGCGATTTCGCCGAGACCATTGCGCTATTGCTGCCGCCCGCCGGCGCGTCCAGCATGCTTCCGCTTCACTACTGGATTGAAGAACGGCTCCTGCCGCTGCGCGATGCCGACGACGAAACGCGGCGGCGCCTTTTGGTGCAGGCCTGGCACGAGTTGGACGAAGGCCAGCGCTTCGCGTGGAACAAGCTGATCACCGGCGAGTTTCGCGTCGGCGTCTCGCAGACCCTGGTGGTCCGCGCGATCGCCGAGGCCAGCGGCATCGCTCCCGAAGCGATGGCGCACCGGCTGATGGGGGAGTGGCAGCCCACCGCGGAGTTCTGGCGCCAACTGGTGGCTCCGGACACGCGCGATGCCGATATCAGCCGCCCCTACCCCTTCTGCCTCGCCTATCCTCTGGAAGGCGATGTCGCGCAACTCGGCGACCCGGCGGAGTGGCAGATCGAATGGAAGTGGGACGGCATACGCGCGCAGTTGATCCGCCGCCAGTGGCGGACCTTTCTGTGGTCGCGCGGCGAGGAACTGATCACGGACCGCTTTCCGGAGCTGCAGGCACTGGGCGCGCAACTGCCGGAAGGAACGGTGATCGATGGCGAAGTGCTGCCGTGGAAGGACGGCGCACCGCTCAGCTTCGCGCAAATGCAAAGGCGCATCGGACGCAAGGTGCTGGGTCCGAAAATCCTGGGAGAAGTTCCGGTGGTGCTGGTGGGCTACGATCTGCTGGAACTGAACGGCGAGGACATTCGCGAGCGTCCGCTGGAATGGCGCCGCGCCAGTTTGCAGTCCCTCGCTCCGCCCGATTCGGCGCTGGTGGTTTCGCCGATCGTGAGCGAGTCCAGTTGGGAAGCCCTGGCGAAGTTGCGCGAGCAATCGCGGGCGCGCAAGGTGGAAGGCTTTATGATCAAGCGACTCGGTTCGCCGTACCGGGTCGGGCGCCGCCGCGGCGATTGGTGGAAGTGGAAGATCAATCCCTATTCGGTGGATTGTGTCCTCATTTATGCCCAGCCGGGCAACGGGCGCCGCGCCAGCCTTTTCACCGATTACACGTTCGGAGTGTGGGACGAAGGAAAGCTGGTGCCGTTTGCCAAGGCGTACTCCGGGCTCACCGACGAGGAGATCCGGGAGGTGGACGCCTTCGTCCGACGGAACACGATCGAGAAGTTCGGCCCGGTGCATGCGGTCAAGCCGGAGCTGGTTTTCGAGCTGGCCTTCGAAGCGATCCAGAAATCGGCCCGCCATCGTTCGGGAATCGCCGTACGCTTCCCGCGGATGGCCCGATGGCGTAAGGACAAGAAGGCGGACGACGCGGATAGTCTCGATACGATTCGGGGGCTGCTGGCCGGGCACTGACTCGGAACGTCAGAGGAATCTGTGGGTCACTGGTGCGTTCGAATGGCGGCCGGAAGTTAGGCTCGCGCGGACGCGAACGTGGAGAGCGCAAACGCAGCTTTTTGTGTTCGTGGCCAATTGGGCTTGGAGCTGACTGGCCCCCCTGGTAAACGCTACGCCGTTAGGGAGGATGTATCCCGCTGTGCCCAGCAAATGTCTGCAACGCGCGTTTCACGACAAGATGGCGCAACTACCGCGTATGCCGGGCCATTTCACGGGACCCCTTACCTCCCTTAATTCACGCGAGTGGTTCCAAGCCAGTCGAACTGACGAGATTTGATGGCATGGCAGTTTGCACAGAGTGTGCCGCCCCGGCTGGAAGTGGAGAAAGCGCTCTTCCGTTAAGATAACGGAGAGAGCACGTGAAGAAAACAAGAAAGCATTACACCGGCGAAGAGAAAGTTGCCACTTTGAGGCGACATTTGCTGTGTGCCGGTTCAGCGTGAAGTGGAGAGAGTTCGCTCTCCGTTAGTGAGTATTCCGCCCCTTCGGGGCGGGGATTTTCAAGGCATAAGGGTCTACCGATCCGATGTGTTTTTGGGCAGAGCGCGAAAGGCGAACTTCCGCGCCCAGCAACATCGTCTCGATGAGCCCACCAGGCTATCCCTCGGCATGGGTGCATCCCTGCAGAGCCCGCTTCCGTTTCACCTGGCAAGGTCATTGTAGCTCTGCTGCTCACGCCGCCTGCTGCCGACGTTGTTGGCGCAGTTGGCGAGCCTCATCCAGTTTGCGATCTCGCGCCGCATGGATCTCAGCCTGCTTCCCCGCCAGCATGTCCGCCGGCGTGATGAAGCCGATGGCGCTGTGCAGTCGCACGGTATTGTAGTGGTCCACGTACTGCTGAATCAGGCGTCGTGCGTCCTCCCGCGTCAGCGGCGTGCCGGGCCGAATACACTCCGCTTTGAGCGATTTGTGCCAGCGTTCGATTTTTCCGTTCGATTGCGGATAGTAGGGCGACGTCCGGACGTGAGTCATGCCCGAGATTCGGATGAATTCTTTGAAATCCCGCGCAATGAATTGCGGACCGTTGTCGGAGATGATCCTCGGCCTCGCCTCGGGGTGCTTCTCCTTGGCTCCTTCCAGAATGATTTCGATGTCCGTCTCCGTCATCGCCTCGCGTAGATCCCAGTGGACGATCAACCGGCTGCAGCCGTCCAGTACGCTGCACAGGTAGTAGAACGTGCCGGAGATGTTGATGTAGCTCACGTCGGTATGCCAGTGCTCATGCGGCTGCAGTGGTTGCTCGAAGCCGGTACCCTTCTTCGATGGCTTCCCCTTCCATTTCCTCAGCAGCCCCGCTTTCCCCAGTACCCGCCACACGCTCGACGGGCTCACCGCCACGATGTCGGCGTCCAGCATCATGAATGTCAGCCGCCGATAGCCCTCCAGCGGATTCTTCAAATGGAAATTGATGATTGCCTGCTTTTCCCAATCCTCGAGCCAGAAGTCCCGGGGAACCCAACCGTTGTGTTCGTTGACGCGACCGTAGCGTTCTCGCCAATCGTAGAACTTGCTTGCAGCCACGCCCAACCATCCAACGAATCGTCCGGCGCCGATCTCACTGGCCTCCGACCAGCGCCGCACGAAATCCACGATCTGATCCCGCACATCGTGCGCGGTACCCAGACCCTGTTCAGAGTTCCCCAAGTTCTTTTTTTAACGCGATATGCTCCGCCATCAACTCCGCCAGGACCTCGTCCTTGCCCTGCATCTTCTTCTCCAGATACGCGATGCGTTCCTGCTCGGCCTGGTGGTCAGAGCGGGCTTTAGCCTGGAAGGCGGCGGCCCCATTCTCGAAGAACTCTTTCTGCCAACCGTAGAACACCGTCGGCTGCAACCCCAGCTCGTCACAGAGCTTGGAAACCGGCTCCTGCTCCAGCAAATGTCGCCTCAAAGTGGCAACTTTCTCTTCGCCGGTGTAATGCTTTCTTGTTTTCTTCACGTGCTCTCTCCGTTATCTTAACGGAAGAGCGCTTTCTCCACTTCCAGCCGGGGCGGCACATCACAACGATGTGTGGCATTAGTTGATCTCCTTTTTCGAGTTCGTGTCGCGCGGTGTAACCTCAACTGTTGCGGAGCGCGCCTGCGCGCCGATCATCGGGCTGAGGTACGGGCTGTCCTTATACTTCACCCGGTACGCGTCGTCGATAGTCGCCTGGATAGCTCCGTCGACCGGTTCGAACGTCACTTCTTTGGTGATTCCGGCAGCCGTGATCCGGCCTGCCCTCTGATTCATGGCCGCCCGATACCAACGCGAGGTGCGGCCATTGTATGCACGCGCATAGAGGTGACCGTCGACCACTACCGACCAAATCCAGGTCGGCGTTCCATATGTCTTCCCGTCCTCGCGGAAGGGCGAGATGTGCAGGTCGTCGGTCTCGGCGATTCTGTGCAGCTCATCTTTTGCCCAGGGTGTCATCGGTTCGTCCTTTCGGGCATCACGGCCGCAACAGCGCCTTGATGGCTCGACGCTCGTCCATCGCGCGGTACCCCTCTGCGACCTGTTCGAGCGGCAGAGTCAGGTCAAACACTTTGCCGGGATTGATTTTCTCGTTTAGCACCAGGTCCATCAGATGCGGCAGATACCGGCGCACCGGGGCGGGGCCGCCGTGCAGGTGCACGTGAGCGAAGAACAGCGCCTGTCCGTCCAGTTCGACTCCGTGCGGAACGCCAACGTACGACACGAATCCGCCAGGCCGGGTTACTTGAATCGCCTGCTGCATCGATTCCTTGGTTCCGACGCACTCCAGCACAGAATCGGCGCCAACGCCATTCGTCAGATCCTTGATCCGCGCAATGCCTTCCTCACCGCGTTCAGACACAACGTCTGTCGCGCCAAACTCTCGCGCCAGCTTCTGTCGCGACTCGTGGCGGCTCATGGCGATTATTCGCCCGGCACCCATCTGCCTGGCCGAGAACACCGCGAGCAGACCCACCGCCCCGTCCCCGACTACCACCGCGGTCGATCCTGGTTTTACATTGGCGGCATCGGCTGCGAACCACCCTGTGCCGAGAACGTCGGAAGCTGCCAATAGGCTCGGTATAAGATCGCGAGACGGCGCCTCGGGCGCCGGCACCAGGGTCCCATCGGCGAGAGGAACCCGCAGGAACGGCGCCTGCGCTCTCGTCACGAATTCTCGCTGGGCGCACGAGGACTGATAGCCGTGTTGGCAGTGTGGGCAGGTGTTGTCGGAAGTCGCGAACGAACCCACAACGAACTGGCCCGGCTTCACGGACTTCACGGCACGGCCGATTTCTTCGACGAATCCGCAGTATTCGTGCCCCATTGGCGTCGGGCCGTTCGTTGCTTGTATGCCTCGATACGGCCAGAGATCCGATCCGCAAACGCATGTCGCCGCCATGCGGATCACGGCGTCTGTCGGTTTTTCGATCCTGGGATCTTCCCGATCTTCGAACCGGATGTCACGGGGTCCGTACAAAACTGTTCCTCGCATAGTTCTCCTCTACCGGTTGCTTAACTTTTCCATTTGCTCCGGATAACGAGCACCTTGCACTGGCATCCGTTCAGCGGCCTCTTCTACGTCTCTCAGCTCACTTGCTGTAAGCTTCACCGCCGCGGCTCCGATGTTCTCTTCCAGGCGATGCAGTTTGGTCGTGCCGGGAATAGGCACGATCCAAGGCTTCTGCGCCAACAACCAGGCAAGCGCGATTTGGCCCGGCGTGGCGTTCTTTCGCTTCGCGATGCCCTCCAGCAGACCGACCAAGGCGAAGTTGGCCTTCCGGTTTTCCGCATTGAAGCGAGGGACGGAATTGCGGAAGTCGGAACTGTCAAAGGTCGTGTTTTGGTCGATCGTCCCGGTGAGGAAACCCTTCCCGAGCGGGCTGAATGGAACGAAGCCGATCCCCAGTTCTTCGAGAGTGGGCAGGACTTCCCGTTCCGGTTCGCGATACCACAGCGAATACTCGCTCTGCACGGCAGCCACCGGCTGAACAGCGTGTGCACGGCGAATCGTGGTTGCCGCTGCTTCGGACAGGCCGAAATGTTTGACCTTACCCACCTGGATCAGGCCCTTAACCGCGCCCGCCACGTCTTCAATCGGAACGTCGGGATCAACCCGGTGCTGGTAATACAAGTCGATGGTGTCAACCCGCAGTCGCTTGAGGGAGCCCTCGACAGCCTGCTTGATGTGCTCCGGTCGGGAATTCAGCCTGCTCCACCTGGTTTCGTCCGCGGACCCGGGCGCCCAACCGAACTTCGTTGCGATCACCACTCGGTTCCGGAAGGGGGCGAGGGCCACGCCGACCAGCTCCTCGTTCGTGTATGGACCGTATACTTCGGCCGTATCGAAAAACGTGACACCCCGCTCCACAGCGGACCGCAGCAGCGAGATCATCGCGTGTCGGTCCGGAATCGGGCTGTAGGACCAACTCATCCCCATGCAACCGAGACCGAGAGCAGACACTTCAAGGGTGCTCTGCCCCAGCTTACGTTCTTGCATACTCAATATCGCTCCCAAGTAACACGCCAATGCTCATCGCCACGAGTAGATTTGATGATCAGCTGATTGCCCGAAAACTCATAGGAACGCGGTAGGTCCTTACCGACCAGGGTGCGGACCAGCGCTCCGTCGATATGGAACGTGAACGTGTGAGTGCGTTCGTCCACCTGGTATGTACCCCACGATGCTTCATAGCCGCCTTGCGAGTACTGCTCGGGCCCGGCGGCCTTGGCAGCCTGCGGATGCCGGTCCATCACCTGGACGGATGCGTGCCCGTCACGGGTGAAAACAAACAGTCCGCTGCAATCGACGTCGTGAATCTTGCCATCGGCTCCGGGCTGTTCGAGCCGCGCCAGGCGCCACGCTCCAGCAAAACGATCTCGGGCGTCACTACGGTCCTGGCCTGCGCCGGCCGCCGCCAGCAACAGTGCGGCCAGGAGTGCCATTGCGTTTCTCATCAGGTTCAAACCCCAATTTCAAATTAGCCGGAGCTGGTCCCTCAGCGCTTTCCCGATCCTGCCGATTCTTTGCCTGATCCTGTTTATCGTGTGGCTTTTGTGCACCTGATCGCCGTCGCCGCGGTACGCTGAAGACAAGCTGGCACGAATGGCAAGACCAAAACAACAAGAACCAGACCGAAATCCGGCATTGATCGAGCTCAGAAGAGTGCTGGCCGACAGGATTGCCGGGCACACAGTATCGGCGGGAGAACATTCCACATCGGTACCCGGACTAACGCTATACCGTCGGATCTCCCCGAGCCCTTGCCATCGAGGCAGCTACGAACCAAGTCTCAACGTGTTCGCCCAAGGTCGCAAGCGGATCAATTTGGGAGGTACCGAATATCTCTGCGACGGATCGTCGTTTCTGGTTTCATCGATCGACATTCCTGTTCAAAGCCAGATCGTCGAGGCATCCGAAGAGGTGCCGCTTCTTTCGATGCTTCTCCGGTTGGACATGCCGATGGTAGGCGAGGTGCTGAGCCGGGAGGACCTGCCGGAGCCCAAAGGATCTTTGCATCATCACGGGCTGGCAGTTGGTGCTACGACGACTGGACTGCTCGGTGCCTGCATCAGACTCATGGAGATCCTCGATACGCCCGAGGACATCCCGTTTTTGAGCCCACTGATTCAGCGCGAAATCATCTATCGCGTGCTCAGAACTGAGCAAGGCCAGCGGCTCCGTGCGATAGCGACGAGAGGTGATCTAAGCCATAGAACCGCGAAAGCAATTGCCTGGCTCAAGGCCAACTACACCAAGCCGCTACGCATGGAGGAACTGGCCGAAGTCTCACGAATGGGTGTTTCGACACTGCACCATCAGTTTCGGGCGCTAACCGCCATGAGCCCGCTCCAATACCAGAAGCAACTCAGGCTTCAGGCAGCACGGCAACGGATGCTGACGGAAGGAATCGATGCAACCAGAGCCGCATACGACGTCGGCTATGAGAGTGTAAGCCAGTTCAGCCGCGAATACAGCCGCTTCTTCGGCCAGCCTCCCATGCGCGATATCAAGGCGCTGCGAGACAGCAGCCTTGCGGCGACCACGGCCGCCTGACGCGCGGTGCGCTCAGCCTTGCTTGTGGTCGGATCGGCAAGGCAGAGCAAAAACATGAGCGTGTAGTCGCC
This sequence comes from uncultured Solibacteraceae bacterium, assembly GCA_963792055.1. Classification (GTDB taxonomy): domain Bacteria; phylum Acidobacteriota; class Terriglobia; order Bryobacterales; family Bryobacteraceae; genus Solibacter. The sequence continues at coordinate 1,063,597 of CAWBUV010000018.1, forward strand.
ATGTCGGATTTTGGCGAACGGCGGCGCCGAACAGACGCTCCCGCGATAATCCCACCTTGTCGTAAAGGGTCGAGTACTCCTTTGGGACGCCTCTTCGGCCGTCTGCGACGGGCTAACTCGCCCCTGCGCCGTTAGCCTGGGCCTTGTCGGACCCGCAATTGATTGGGATCGTAAGTCGGAACAGCCGCAAGACTTGGCCGGCGGTTCCACACAGGCTGTTTCAGGTTGTCGCCGGTGACTACCGCCGCATCGCCCGTCACTCGCATCGGAGTGTTTCTACAGGATTCAGGCGCGCGGCTCGACGGCTCGGCACATAAGCTGCCAGAAGCCCCATAAAAATCAGAATCATGCTTGCCCCTGCGAAGGTGGCCGGGTCCGTGGGCGCGACACCATAGAGCATCTTCTCCGCCAACCGCGTGATGCCGAGTGCGCAGGCCAGGCCCAGAGCCACACCGATGCCCACTGGCACGGCCGTTTCGGCCAGGACCATTCCGGTGACTTGGAGCGGCCGAGCGCCAGCGCCAACCGGACGCCGATCTCTTTTTGCCGGCGCGCTACCTGGAATGCCATCACACCGTACACGCCGACCGAAACCAGAATCAGGGAGAGCGCGCCGAACAGTCCGGCCAGCGTTCCCAGCATGCGCTCCCGGAGAATCGAGCGCGACAGATTCTCGTCCAGTGTGCGCACGTCCGTTGCCCGAAGCCTGCCATCCACGCGTTTGAGCGCCGAATCCACGAGCGGGGCAATGTGAGTGCCCCGAACGATATACGCACCCGTTGGTGGACGGTTCGCCTGCACCGCATCTACATACAACGTGGCGGGGATGCTTTCCCGAAGACTGCGCGACCGTATGTCTTTCGCCACGCCGACGATCTCCATGCGATCCGGGTCTCCTTTGAAGCTGACCCATTTCCCCAGCGGCGATTGCCCCTGGAAAAAGCGCCGGGCAAACGCTTCGTTGACGACAATCGCTTTCGTGCTCGTCGCCGTATCGCGCTCGTTGAATTCCCGGCCTGCGATCAGAGGCGTTCGCAGCGTCCGGAAGTAATCCTCCGCAATGTAGCTCACGTGCACAAGGTCGTCCTCATTCGGTCTATACGCGTACCCTTCCACATTCGCGGAAATTTCCCAGCCCTTATAGCTCATCGGCGACATTTCGAAGCTGGCCGACACCACGCCGGGCATCGATCGCAAGCTCTCCAGGATGCTGACTCTGAGCGCGTGCCCCTGCAAGCTGGCACGGTCGGTCTTCACCGAAATCAGAAATACGTCTTCGCGATGGAATCCGGTCTCGAGCGAGTATAGCCGCAGCAGAGTGCGCCCGAAAAGGCCGGCGCCAATCAGCAGCAGGACGGAAATCGCCACCTGGGCGGCAATCAGCCCTCTACCCCAACGCCAACCAGCCCCTAAACGGGCTTCGGCCAAGCCGGGTTGGATTCCCTCGCGCGTCGCCTGGATCGCCGGCACGAGGCTGAACAACAGACATGCCGCCATGGAGATAATCGCGGCAAAGCCGAGAATGCGGAGGTCCGGGTGCAGGTTCAGCGCGATCCGCTCTCCGCCGTTAGACATCATCGTCACCAGCGCATTGGCACTCCACCAGGCCAGCAACACGCCCAACACCCCCGCAGCCGTCGCCAGCAGCATGCCTTCGGCCAGCATCTGGCGGAGGACGCGTCCACGCCCAGCGCCCATAGCCAGCCGGACGGCGATCTCGCGCCGCCGCGTCGTCGCGCGCCCCAGCAGCAGGTTAGCGAGATTGGCGCAGGCAATAAGCAGGATCAACGCCACAATCCCCATCAGCAGCCGCAGTGGCTCGGCAAAACGAAAGCGGAGGAAATCAAATCCATTCCCCGACGCTTCAAGCGGCATCCGTTGTGACAGAATCTTCTGCCGCCGAAACTCGCTGTCTCTGTAATGCTCCGCTTCTGCCTGTAGAACGCTTGAATAAACGGTGGCGACTTCGGCCTGTGCCCTCTCGATGGTGTACCCAGCGCGAAGGCGTCCCATGACCTCAAGCCAGAAGCGGGAATCGCTCTTCAACCACCCTGGACCATCCTTGATTTCGGCGGCCATCGAAAGTGGCAGCGTAATCTCGGGCTGCGTTCCGGGTACGACCCCGTGGAGTCCGGGCGGAGTGACGCCGATGATCGTGAACACCCGGCCGTTCCAGCGGAAGGTCCGGCCAATCACGGCTGGATCCGAGGCGAACCGCCGCTGCCAGTAGGAATGACTGATTATCGCAACCTGCGTGGGGTTCCGATCGATCTCGGAATCGAAGATCCTTCCGGCAAACGCGGCAATACCCAGCACCGAGTAATAGTTGCCGGACACCACTTCGGCGCTTACCGTCTCCGGTTCCTGGTCGAGGATGACCTCGGAGCGGCCCATGGAAGATTGGGCAAACATTCCCTCGAAGCAGCGGAGTTCCTGGCCAAACCGGCGAAACAACGGATAGGAAAGGTCGCGTCGAAATTGCACCAGCCGCTCAGGCTCGTGGACTGGCATCGTCCGCAGGATCACAGTATCGATCAAGCTGAAGATCGCGGTATTCGCGCCGATCCCGAGGGTCAGGGAAACAATCGCGGCTGCGGTAACGGACTTCTCGCCAGCAGGCGTATGCCGTGTCGGCTGTCGCGCAGGAAGTCGCTGAGCCAGCGGATCGAGCCTTGATCGCGCACCGCTTCGGCCGCATGGGTCAGGGCACCTGCGCGGAGGCGCGCCTCTCGCACGTCCTCACCCCGGCGTGCCGCATCGAGCTCCGCCATCTCCAAATGGAACCGGAGTTCTTCCTCCGTCTCTCGAGCGTCGCGATCCCGAAAGGTTTCCCGCCACCGCCGCCACCATTCCAGCAAACGAAATCTCATCCCACGTCTCCTTCGAGCATCGCCTGCATGATCGCGGTCATTCGCGCCCATTCCGCCTTCTCCGTCTGGAGCTGACGGCGGCCGGTTGCAGTGATGCTGTAGTACCGCGCGCGCCGATTCGTCTCGGTCCGGCCCCACTGCGCGCGAATGAATCCACGCTGCTCCAGACGCAACAAGCCGGGATAAAGCGTGCCCATGTTCAGTTCAATAGCCCCACCCGATCTCTGTTCGATACGCGCGCCGATGGCGTACCCATGCATCGGCCCGACGGAGGCGAGCGCCTGCAGGACCATTAAGTCAAGCGTGCCCTGAAGCACACCAGCCTTCTGTTCATTCGGCATTCTAATGAAGTCTCCCACGTGTTCATTAGGATGTCAAATGGGCGCTCGCACGGCTGTTGTATTACTCGCGCCTAGTCGCGCAGCGTAGATCTACCCATCGCCGTCAGGGAGGATCATCCATCGCTCTGTAGCCAGCAAATTGTCAGCAAGGAGCTGTATCGGGCCGATCTCCGCGGCTTGGGAAGGCGTTGCTACCTTCGGCCGGCCGACGCTTCGATAACCAGCCAAGTCAGGCCTCGAGCGGGGATTTGGACGGGCACTTCCACTTCGTAGGCGCGATTCAAGGGATACATCTTTGCAGACCCCTCCTGTTCGCGGAGGCGGACGCCGGTGGTGAGGCCGCTGTAGTATAGCGGCAGCCGAACCGTGCGCTTCACCGGGGTATCCAGAGGATTGTAGATCATGGCCAGACCTCTTTCCTTGAGCGCCGGATTGACGTGCAGGATCACGTCGATGTCGCGTGCATCGGGCCGTCGCACATGGATGATGTCTGAATCCAGGATTTCCCGGTGGGCTTTGTAGAAGGCGACCCACCGTTTGACCACCGTCAGCGTTTTGTCCGAGTCGTAGAGGCGGGGCCCGCGGTAACAAGCCTGCACTCCCGAGCCGAAGTTCTGGGCGAGGTGTTGTCCGTATTCCTCCAGATGTTGCTCAAGCGGTTCGAGGGTCGCGGCATCGCCGCCGCCTTGATACTGCACTAGCGGCACGAACATCCATCCCATGCTCGGCGTCTTCTCCCAGGTTCCGTCGTAGATGTTCTGCCGCGCCAGAATGATCTGCCGGTCGCGCGGCAGCGACCAGTTCACTTCGCGATACCCCATGCCGGTCTTGTTCGACCCGCTCAGGAAATACCAGTCTGGTACGTTGAGGTAAATGCCGCGTCCCACACACCAGCGGTAAAAGTCGGAGATCCGGCTCCATTGCGTCCATTGGGAATCCTCGAGCCCCTGGTGCCCGGGGTGCGTTTTCGAAGCGCATACGTCCCCGGGGTACGATCCATCGTGCTCCAGCACGTCCATGCCGGTGAATTCCAGGAAGTGCCGGACCTTGCGGAAGTATTCAACACCCCACCGGCTGCCCAGGCAGGGTGAATTACCGAAGATGGCGTCTCCCGGCTTCCCGGTTTTGGGGTTAATCACGTCATCATCCGGGCCGATCTTGCGGCTGGCAAGGAGCGAGTAAGCGCCAAGCAGGATGCCCTTCTTGTGCGCGTAGTCAACCAGGGATTTGATCTGGGTAAGGTAAGCAGTATCCTCCTTCTCCATGTTGATGCCGCTGCCAAAGCTGAGGATGACCATCTCAAAGCCGGTTTCGGCACACTGATCGATCGCCAATTTGACGGCTTCAGGCTCGGAGCGGCGCACGTGCATGAGAATCGGATTCCGAGTCGCCCACGGGGCAATGCTGCGGTACATACGACGGAGCGCGAGTCCCCGGCGTTCGCGGTCCGTGGAGTCGTAGGCAAGCTCAAAAATGCGGAAGGAAGTCCAATCCCCGTTTGGGGGAATCGATATGCCTGGTCCCAACTCAGGGCGCACTTCGAGCAGAACCGGCGACGCGCGGCGGTAGTTCACCTGCGAACTGTATTGCGGGTCGGCCACCCAGTGGACAGCGGGCGAGGAACCGGGGGCGTCCATTCCACCGAAGGCGTAATCGGTCTCGACGTGGAGCACATCCGGAGGCGCCGGCGCTTTTTCAACGCGGGACTCGGAATCCACTACCGCCAGCACTTCCGCCGTGAAGCGGTCCAATGCCAGCGGCTGGCCGCCCTGGTTGTGGAGGGTTAGCCACTTGGAGATAAGGGGGAGACCATCATATATCTCATAGTGCACTTGAAGCTCGACTCCGGCTGGTCCGCCATCCGGGGGCGCAAAGTGCAGGGTGAGCGATACGCCCGGCGGAGGCCACGGCTGCTTTCCGGAGTAGGCAAAGCGTGCCGTGGTTCGGCCTGTTTCGTAGCGGGTGAACCGGAACGCACCCGCGGGGGCCGTCATTTTCTCCAGCCAATCCGGTCGAAGATACGCGTAGTCCGGTTGTCCAGCGAGGCCGCCTACGGCGTACTTCTTACCGTTGAGTTCCAGTTCGGCTTCGGGCTTCACGCCACGCAGCATGGATTGCCCGGTAATGCGGTTGTCGAATCGCACGGTGGCTGCGTTCGGTTCCAGGCGCCACGTGCGCTCGATCAGCCCGTTGGAGAGTGTCAAGTCCCGGCCGCTGCGCGTTACCAGCGCCGGGTGCGCCACGCCGCTCACCAGCCAGTCTTCGGCGGATGCAACGGCAGCGGCGCACAGAATGACGATTGCGATTCGCAAGATACCCCCATGGGGCCGTTGAGGCCCGGCGCGGTCTTCGAGCTAGAAGCTCAGGCGCAGCGACATCTGTTGAATGCGCGGGTCGCGCGTAGCATTCAACTGACCGAACGCGCCATTGATCTGTTTGCCAGTCGCATCGAACTGAGCGCTGGTGTTCACGCCGGTGAATTGCGTGTGATTGAAGGCATTGTACATCTCCCACCGCAACTGGAACTTCACCCTTTCCTTAATCGGGATGTTCTTGAAGAAGGTGAAGTCGAAGTTGGCCACACCAGGTCCGCGGAAGGCGTTGACGGTTGCCCCCGCGCCGGTTCCGATGGAGCCCTTGGCGGGGCGTTGGAAGACGGTGGTATCGAAAAACCGGTCAACCGTCTGCTGGCTGGAGGAGAGAGTGGGGTTGGCGGTCATCACAACGCTAGTGCCATCGCCGCCACCGGTCAGGTCGGCGCCATCGGAGAGAGTCAAGCCGACGCCTTTGGGCAGGCCGGTCGCAAACGAGGCGATGCCGGAGAATTGCCAGTTGTCGAAGACCGCTTTCACCAGGAAGTTCGGCGCCACACGGCTGGCCTTGGGCAATTCCCAAACCCAGTTGAGGGTGAGGGTCTGGGTGCGGTCGCTGGGCGCCGGGCCGTAGTTCCAGATGCGGGGGTTGTTGTAGGCAGCCACGCCATCGTTATAGCCGTCACCGTAGTTCATTGACCGCGCCCAGGTGTAGGCCAGACCATATTGCAGTCCCTTGCGGAAACTGCGGCGCAACTGCACCTGCATCGAGTGGTAGTTCGAGGAACTGCCGAAGAACAGGTAAGGCAGGTTGCCGTAGCCGTAATAAGGCCGGAAGAAGGTGTCTGGCAGAGGCTGGTTCGTCGTACGATCCAGGTTTTGGGACAGGAAGCGCGACCCGTAGGGGACGGTGTTCAACTGAACAGTCTGCCCGAGGTGACGGCCCATGGTGCCGACATACGCCACGTCGAGCACCGTCTGGAAACCAATCTGCCGCTGCACGCCGAACGAGAGGTTGTACGAAGAAACCAGTTTGGCGTCGGTCTGCAGCACCTTATTGGCATTGGAGGGCGCCAGGGTGCCGGAAGCCGAAAGAAATGTGCTGACGTTGCCGTAGTATTGCACCGGCACCAGTTGCACCGGTGGGTTGAACGCCATGTCGCCGGTCTGACCGGAGCGCGGGCGCGCGTTGATAAAAATGCCAGCACCGGCTCGAATCGCGGTCTTGCCATCGCCGAAGGGATCGTAAGCCAGGCCGAAGCGCGGGGCGGCCAGCACGCCATTGCTTTGCATGAACCCGGCCGGGTACCCCGCGGTGCCTGCCTGGATCGAACCGCCCGTCGGGTCGCCGCTGTTGGGAACGAAACGGCCGATGTAGGATGCCGGGAACAGTTCGCCGGTGAGCGGGTTCTGGGCGACACGCGCGCCCTTCGAGTCCAGCGCCGGGTTGAACAGGGCGGGCATCTTGGCGCGGTTATAGAGAGAGGTAATGAACTGTCCGCCCTGATTGTTCACCAGGGTGGTGGGCCGGTCGTAGCTGAAGCGAAAGCCATAATCGAGCGTGAGCCGCTTACTGATCTTCCAGTTGTCCTGCGCGTACCATTCCATCACGTGATTGATGGGCCAGTAGTCCACCAACGACGTCACTTCCTGGTAAGTGCTGAAATAGCCGAGCAGCGCATTGGAGTACGGATGGTTGGAATCGAAGGGGTTGTTGGTGTCGCGCCCGAAACTGAAGTTTCCGGCGAAGTTGCTGCTGCTGCCGGCATGGTGGGCTTGCAGGTACTCGGCCCACTCCCAGTAAACGCCTGCCTTGAAGGTATGGGGCCCGGCGACTTTGGTCAAACCGTCGGAGATGCTCCACGCGTTGACAATGTCGTTCATCGGAAATCTCGCGTCGAATCCGATGCTCGGTGCGGTGCCCACGCCGCCCCCGAAACTCGCGCCCGGGATGACATTCAGCGGATTGTTCTTGGCGTAGAGTTGTCCGAGCTTGATGCCGAGCTTGTCCCGCTGCAGGCGCGCTAATTCCGAGTCGGAGATGGACTGGATTTCGGTCCAGCGCGACAGGCCGACCGAGAGCTCATTGACCAGCGTCGGAGACGCCAGATAGGTGATGTTGCCCGCCACATTCGGGTTGGTGGTGTTGTACGCCTGGACGATTCCCCAACTGTTGCTGTTGGCCGTGGACGCCGTTCCGGAATTGTTCACGTACATGTTCATGCCACGGAAATAGGAGCGCCACTTGGCGGTGGGATTGTAATCCACGCGCAAGAGTTCCTGGCGGACCGGGTTATCGAGCGAGTCGGAAAGGATGTAGTTGTAATTGCCCTTGCTCACGTTGCGATCGGTGAAATTGGGCAGGGGAAAGACACTGAGCAGCTTCTGGGTATCCGGGTTGATGCGGTTGGCTGGAATGACGTTGCCGGGGAATGCCGCCGCCACTCAGCGGATCTTTGATGACGACCAGCGCGCCGTTGGACTGCACGGTTTGAGAAAAGTCGCCCTGCCGCTCCAGTTGGGTCGGCATGTTCCAGGTGCGCAGTCCGCCAGGCCGTGTATTGGGTTGAAACTCCTGCGAGAAGAAGAAGAAGAGCTTGTCCTTGTTCCGGTTGAATTTTCCAGGTAGATAAACAGGACCGCCCAGGTTGTACCCGACGGTATTGTAGCGGTACCTTCCTTTGGCGGTGCTGTTCTTGTTATTGATCCAACTGGTGGCATTGAACATTTCGTGGCGCTTGTACCAATAGGCTGTACCGTGAAATTCCTGAGTCCCACCCTTGGTCACCACGTTGACGATGGCTCCCGAATTCCGCCCGTACTCAGCCTGGTAGTTGGCCATGAGCACCTTGACTTCGGCGACGGCGTCCAAGTTGATTTCGTTCTCAGTGGTCCCGATGCCGCGGTTGTTCGCCACGACGCCATCCACGTTGATGGACGAGTAATCGTTGCGCCCGCCATTGACCAGCGGCATACCGCTTGTGCCCAGCGTCTGCGAGCCATTGCCGTCCTGAAGCGCCACTCCCGGCAGCATTTTGAGCATGTTCATGTAGTCGCGCCCTTGCGTGGAAATGAGCGCCATTTGCTTATCGTTCAGCGCGGAAGAACGCTCCTGGCTGCTGGCCTGCACAGGGGTGGCGTCGGCTTCGACCGTTACGGACTGCGTGGAAGCCCCGATCTCCAGTGGAAGTGTCCCGACCGAGAGGCGTTCGGAGGCGGACAGCGTCACGTCCCGCTTCTCCAGGCGCTTGAACCCCTCGGCTTGCACGGCGATGGTGTACTGCCCTGGAAGGACCGAGGGAAACACGAAATCGCCCGTCGTGTCCGTACGAGTGGAGATCTTCACGCCGGTGAGTTGCTGGGTGAGTATGACTTCAACGGACGGCACCGAGCCACCGCGCGGATCCACCACCTGGCCGGTGATGATCCCGGTAGAAGTCTGAGAGAGAGAAACGCCGGTGGCCAGGACAAGCGCGACCAGGACGGAAATTACGCGAGACATATGAACCTCCAAGAAAAGTAATGCATCAGATCTCCGAAGGTAGAGTATAAGGCCTGGAACGCGAAAGGTAAAGTCTTTACCGTTAAATATACGCCTGGCACGCCGGATTTCCACGATATCATCGGGGCTTGGCGACAGTGCCCGAGGGTAATCCCACAAACGCACGCGACAGCTTCAGTTCTGCTCGACAACGAGGAGCCAGCCCTTTCCCGGCGCCACCGGGATCGGTGCTCCTACGGCAAAGGTGTGAGGCTCCTGGAAATTCGGAATCGCCGGAGCCGTGATCCGTACGCGCTTTGCGTCGATTCCCAGCTGACGCCAGTCCACGTCGAGCATGATGTTGGCCGGATCTTTGGACCAGCTTGCGATCGCCACGAGCGAGCGGCCGGGCTTTCGGTAGACCGTGGCGAGAACATCGCCGCGCCCCGTCTTGACCGGGACCGCGGATTCCCACCACCCGATCATTTCGGCCTCGCGCATGCCGAACTGGTCCCACAGCTTCCATATCGCGGACGGGGAAGGTGCTCCGCTATAAAACGCTCGCGCGGTCATCCCGAACAGCATTCCGCGCCACGGGTTCGGATTCTGCAACAGGTCTGAGCTAAGTCCGAAAGGGATGCCGGACATTTCGACCAGCCAGAAATCGGGAGGCGAGTTCGGATCGAAAGCCTCGCCGAACCAGAGCCGGTCAACATACGGCAGATGCTCCATATAGTAGCCCACGGGGAATTGCACGACCACCACTGGCGGTTGCCGTGCAAGTCGATCAACGCACCGGGGCGCAGGTCAATGACCCGCCGCACGCGCTGCATGATCTCCCGCGGGTAACCGATCTCATCGAGGTAGATGCCGTCGATGGGCACATTCTCCAGCAGCCACTTGAGACCTTCCAGGTAGAAGTTATCCAGGCGCGAATCGAAGAAGACGCGGATCGCGGCGTCTACGTCCCCGGCGGGTGTGCGTGTGATCCAGGCCGGCGTATAGCCGGTGCGGAGATGCTCCTGCAACCAGAAGTCAAGCTGAGGATTGCCGTGTCCCTGCGTGCCGGCGGTGCGGTAGATTTCGTCCCCGAGGCTGCGGAACGCCCAGAGTTCGGGAAGGTGGGTAGTCAGCTCGCGAACGGTGTAATAAACCTTGGCCTTCAGCCCATTGGCGTGCGCCTGGCTCACATACGGCGTCAGAAGGTCGAGGTTCAGGAACGGGTAGTTGATGTACAGATTGGGCAGAGTGTCGTGGTGGATGTTGACGACGGTCGCGCCGACGGCGCGAATCTCCTCCACTGGCCGGTACGCGTGCGCGAAGCGCGTGTTCCATCGCTCCACATCCAGAGGCTTGACCGGCGTGGGAAGGAGGCGGAAAGAGAAATCCAACTCCTCACCAGTGTGTAGAGCGCGGGCGCCTCCGGATGCGCGGAAGAGCACGCGGTCGCCCTGTTCTTCGAATCGCACTCCGCCTTTGTCACCGTTCTTCCAATCGGTAAGAGGCGACTTCAGGCGGCAGTAGAGCCCGGCTTGTGCATTCCCCATCCACAGGAAATACTCGAGGTTGCTACCCTGATCTTTCCAGCGCTCCGGCTGGTCGCTCCACTTCCATCGCCACGATGAAGGGCGCTCGCCCCCGGCCAGTCCCATGCCTGCCGAATATCGCGCCGCCGCCTTCCGGTAAGGTATTTCGAGAGCGATGTCCGAAGCGCTGTTCTCACGCAGGCTGCGGAGTTTCACTTCAAAGCCGGTTCCGCCATCAAACTCCATGGTGGAGCGCACCGTGAGCCGATAACCGGGACTCTCGCTCACCGATTCGATGACGACTTTGCCGGGTGTCTGCGACCCAACCCGGCTAGAGGATTTCCAGGCCACCGCACTCGAACCCTCATACACCGAGAGCCCGAGGGGGCCCGCCAGGACCTCCTGCCCGCCAGCCTGGACGCTGACCGGAAATCCCGCGTCCCCAAATCGCACTTCCCTGCCCAGGCAACTTACGGTGCGGCCGCTCACGCGCAGCGGAGTGTACGGAGCGGTAATCGTCTCCTCCAGGCCGATCGTGGAATTTAACCACTTGAGCCTGGAGAGACGCTCCGGCTGGTCGACACCTCCAGCGCGCACGAAATCGCGCTTCACCTCGATCTGCAAATGGACGGACAGGGCGGCGCTGCCCCGGGGAAGCAGGTGCATAGTGCCTGTGTAGATGCCCGGAGCGGCATCGAGCGGTACTTGCACGCCGCACCAGAGGGCGCCGACAGTTCCCGCCTGGACCCTGAACTCGCGCCCTAGTGGTCTGCCCCTGGTGTCAATGCCCCCGGTGTTGATGCATTCCAGCGCGGATGCCGGGATCAGTTGGCCTGGGCTGCGGGCCAGGTCCTCAAAGCGAACGGAAATCGGCGTGTCCGCCGGCGCAAGGTCTTTCTGTGCGTAGACACCAATCTGGAAGACGAAGTATTCACCGCGCCAAGCCGCCCCGGCGAAGTCGTTCTTCGGCCCGGACTGAATCCACGCATAAGGCAGGGCGCTGGTCATGCGGATGGCGCGGTCGCGCTCCTCCGGAAATATCAAGAACTGTTGCCGGTGTGCCGCTCCCGAGTTGCCGAACCTCTTCCGCGGTGGCGGCGACTTCCATCGGGTAAAAGGAGTCGAACGCCGTCCGCGCCTGAAACTGCACGACTGCGGCCGAGGGCAATGCGCCGCCAATGCGGCCGAGCCAGGCCGGGTCGGCGGAAGCTTGCGGAGCGCGGTACTGGCCCTTATCGCCGAGGGCGGGACGACGGCTCCCCAAATCGGCATGCGGAAGGTAGTAAATGTAATACTCCCCGGCCCGGGGAGCTTGAAACACAATGTCGCCGGACTCCGCGGTAATGCGCAGTGCCTTGGTGTTGAGGACGGGCCGATTCGAATCGTCAAAGACCAGCACGGCCTTTTGGTCGGGCGATTCGTCGGTCCTCCGCCACGGGACGTGCACAACAATCGCATCGGACGGTTCGGATACCCGGACCAGCGCACGGTGATTGCCGAGAGACTCCGGCCATGGCTGAGCCGCCACGCCATAAGGGACCTGCTGGGCAAGCGCCGCATTGAATCCCGCGGCAAAAAGCACCGCCGCTATCCGCCGTTTCTTCATCGCGCCTCCGGTGACTGGAAGACAGACTATGGTACGCCCGTTCACGACGCTGCGGGATGGCATCGACGTGCTGCGGAACAAGTCTGGGAACGCCAGAAGCACCCATTCGGCCAGATCGTTCCCACAATTGATTGGTCTGATACAATCGCCAATCGGACCAAGCAGACATGCAGCGTCTTAAGCGCGCCGATATTGTGATCGCCGGTGGCGGCTGGGTGGGCCTGGCGATGGCGAAGGAAATCGCTACCCGAACCTCGCTCTCCGTGGTGGTGCTGGAACGCGGTCCACATCGTAAGATGGCGGAATACGCCACCGGGATGGACGAGGTGGACGGTACCTACCGCCAACGCTCCATGCAGAACTTGGCGGATGAGACAGTGACTCACCGTCACTCCGCGGGCGCGACGGCGGTCCCTATCCGGCAGTATGGATCGTTCAACCCTGGCACAGGTGTTGGCGGCTCCGGGGAGCTTTGGAGTGGACTCTCTTATCGGAATCTTCCGGATCAGTTCCGGCTGGCCTCGGTGCTTCGGGAAAAACACGGTGCGGCCAAACTGCCCGCGGACCTCACGGTTCAGGACTGGGGCGTCACCTACGACGAACTCGAGCCGATGTACTGGCGTGCCGAACAGATGATGGGTATCGGCGGCAAGGCTGGAAATCTTCGTGGTCAGCGCATTGAGGGCGGGAACATCTTTGAAGGTCCGCGGTCGCACGAGTATCCGAATCCGCCGCACCCGCATACCTACTTGACGACGCTGTTTCATAAGGCCGCCCGGGATCTGGGCTATCATCCTTACCCGACCCCGGCTGCCACGCTTAGCCAGACTTATCGCAATCCCGACGGAATTACCCGTTCGGGCTGCGCGTATTGCGGTTACTGCACGCGCTTCGGTTGCATGATCGGCGCCAAGGCCCAACCCACGAACACTCTGCTGCCGGTGCTAATGAAGCACAATAACTTCACGCTGCGGCCGGGCTGCTGGGTGCGGCGTGTGGTGCACGCCGACGGAAAAGCAGAGGGCGTGCGCTATGTGGATCAGGAGGGGAATGAAGTACTGCAGCCGGCGGACGTGGTGATTCTGGCTTCCTGGACGCTCAACAACGCGCGCCTGCTGATGCTATCCGGTATCGGCGAGCAGTACGATCCGGTCACCGGCAAGGGCACTCTGGGAAGGAACCTGACGCACCAGGGCGGGGCAGCAACCCAGGTTTTTCTGGACCGGCATTTGAATAGCTTCATGGGCGCCGGCGCGATGGGGGTCACGCTGGGCGATCTGGATGGCGATCACGGACTGGACCCGGCGTGGGGCATCCTGCGCGGCGGCGCCATACGCATCACCAGCGGAGGTGAGGGACCTATCGCCGCCTTTGGTAAGATTCCACCCGGCGAGGTTAAGTCCAACTGGGGATCGGAATGGAAGAAGGCCGCGCTGAAATGGCATGACCGGGTGGGAACGATCACCTGCGAATCCGAACACCTGGCCTACCGCCAGAACTTTGTGGACTTAGACCCCACCTACACCGACAAATTTGGCGATGCGCTGCTGCGGCTCACGCTCGATTGGACCGACCACGAACGGCGTCAGGCGGCGGTGGCGTTGAAGGTACAACAATCGCTGGCGAAAGCGATGGGAGGCAGAGTGGGCGGGTCTGTGCGGGGAATCGGCGCGCACTACAACGTCACAGACTACCAGAGCACGCATGTTCAGGGCGGCGCAATCATGGGCACGTCGCCGGAAAACAGCGTGGTCAATTCCTGGAGCCAGCACTGGAAGATGCCGAATCTCTGGGTTGCCGGGGCCTCGGCATTTCCGCAGAACGGCTCTGTCAACCCTACCCTCACGGTGATGGCCGTGATCTACCGGGCGGTGGACGGACTGATCGAACGCTACCTCAAGCGGCCTGGAGGACTGGCATGAAACGGCGCGAGTTCATCACTCTTCCGGCGAAGGCGATGGGCGGCCTGCTGCTGTACACCCTGGCGGGCGAGCCGGTGCGTTTGCAGGCGCAGCAGGGTACGGTCCGCGTCCCGCTTCGTTTCTTCACGGAGGGGGAGGCGCGCGTGGTCGTCGCCGCCTGTGAACGGATTTTTCCGAACGACGAGAGCGGTCCGGGCGCTACCGAAGCCGGCGTGGTGGTTTACATTGACCGGCAACTGGCCGGCCCCTACGGCCGCGACAAATATCGATACACGAAAGGGCCGTTCGTCGAGTCGATGCCGGAGAACGGTTATCAGGCGAAAGCCACGCCGCGGGATGTCTACCGGGCGGGCATTGCCGGCCTTACCGGTTTCGCGGAGCTCGAGCCCGCGCAACAGGACGAACGGCTGCGCGCCATCGAGCGGAGCCTTTTCTTCCAGATGCTGAGGCGGCACACCATCGAGGGCATGTTCTCGGATCCTTCGCACGGTGGAAACGCGGGCATGATCGGCTGGCAACTGATAGGCTATCCCGGCCCGCTGATGAGCTACCGGGATCAGATCGGCAAACAGGACGGCACTAGCTGGCAGCGCAAGCCGGTCAGCCTCTCCGACATCCTCGGCAGACCGGTGATTGGCTGGGAAGAAGAGAAAGGCTGACGGCGTACCTTATGCGCGGAATTCGACGCTGCGGGCGAACTTGACGGCCGGGTTTTCTTTCAACTGGACCAGCACGCTTTCCGGCACGAGACCGTCGGTGGACACGAGCGCCACCGCTTCCGGCGTGCCTTCGCAGCGGCCCAGGGAAAAGTTCGCGATGTTGATGGCGTTCTTACCGAGCACCGTGCCGACGTGGCCGATGACACCGGGCACATCCTGATTCTTCATCACGATCAGGAAGCCCGAGAGCGCGGCTTCACAGTAGATGCCGTCCACCTGCAACAGGCGGGGCTTGCCGAGGACGACTGCGCCCTCGACGCTGGTGATACCGCTATCGGTCTCCACGTCGATGCGGATCGAATCGGTATGCACGCTGCGCTTGTCGTGGCGCTCCACGACTTCCCAGCCGCGCTGCTCGGCGATGGGCATGGCGTTGATCAGGTTGGCGCGGTGCGAGGTGGAGCGGCTGAGGACTCCGGCCAGGCCGGCGTTGCGCAGCAGGCTGGTGGCGCCGTCGGCGATGTTGCCGAAATAGTGCAGGCGGACCGTGTGCGGATTGCCGATGGCGATGTGCGCGGCGAAGTTGCCCAGGCGGTCTGCCAGCGTGGCGTAGGGACCCAGCGCGCGATACTGATCGGGCGACAGCGAAGGCATGTTGACCGCGTTGATGGCGACGCCGTTTTTGAGAAATTCCACCACCTGCTCAGCGATGCGCACGCCGACGATTTCCTGCGCCTCTTCGGTGGAACCGCCGATGTGCGGTGTCGCGAGCACGCCCTCGGCCGCGAACAGCGGGAATCCAGCCGGCGGCGGTTCCACGCTGAAGACATCCAGCGAGACGTCGGCCACTTTTCCGCTGGCAAGCGCTTCGACCAGCGCGGCTTCGTCCACCAGTTCGCCGCGCGCGCAGTTGACGATGCGCACGCCGTCTTTCATCTGGGCGAAGGCCTCGCGCGAAAGCATGCCCTGGGTTTCGGGCGTGGCGGCGACGTGCAGGGTCAGATAGTCGGCGGCAGCGTAGAGCTTGGGCAGATCGAGCAGTTCGACGCCGAGATCGAGGGCGATGGCGGAAGTGACGTAGGGATCGTGCGCCACGATGCGCATTTCGAAGGCGCGGGCGCGCTTGACCACTTCGCGTCCGATGCTGCCCAGCCCGACGATGCCGAGCGTTTTGCCGCGCAGCTCGTTGCCCATGAACTTCTTCTTTTCCCACTTGCCGGCGCGGGTGGAGGCGTTGGCCTGGGGAATGTGGCGGGCCATGGCGAGCATCATGGCGAGCGTGTGTTCGGCCACCGAAATGGCATTGCCGCCCGGCGTGTTCATCACGAGCACACCGGCCTGGGTGGCGGCATCGAGATCGACATTGTCCACGCCGACACCGGCGCGCCCGATGACGCGCAGCTTGGGGGCCTTCTCGAGGACGGACTGGTCCACTTGCACGGCGGAGCGCACCAGAAGGGCGTCGGCCTCGGCGAGGTGCCTGGCGTATTCCTTGGGAGTGGAAACGATTACGTTCCAGCCTGGCTGAGATTGAAACAACTCGATCCCGGCCGGCGCGAGGGGCTCGGCGATCAGGATGTTCATTTTTTCACCGCGGCTTGCGCGTACACTTCCTGTGCGGCGGCGACGCCGGTTCCATACGGCACCGGGTGTCCGTTGGCATTGAGGATGATTTCCAGACAGGCGATCATGGCGAACAGGTCGGCGAAATCGAAGTAGCCGAGGTGCGCGATGCGGAAAATCTGGCCCTTCATGGAACCCTGGCCGTTGGCGATGATGGAGCCGAAACGGTTGCGGAATTCCTTGACGATGACGCCGGAATCCAGGCCGGCGGGCGCTGTGATGGCGGTGACCGAGGAACCGGGCGAGGCGGCGGAGAAGAGTTCGAGTCCGAGTTTGCAGGCCGCGGCGCGCGTCGCCTCCGCCAGCATCTGCGCATTCTTGATGAGTTCCGCCATGCCGATCTGCTTGACGTACAGCAAGGCTTCGCCCAGCGCGAGAATCATGGCGGTGGCCGGCGTCCAACTGGATTCGCCCGCATCGCCGCTCTTCTTTTCCTTCTTCAGATTGAAGTAGAAGTGCGGCAGGCTGGAGGTCTCGCCGAGCTTCCACGCCTTGGGGCTGACGGACATGAAGGCCAGGCCAGGCGGCACCATGAAGGCCTTCTGCGAACCGCCGATCACGACATCGAGACCCCAGCCATCGATATTCAGGGGCATCGTCCCGAGGCCGGTGATGGAATCCACAACGAAGATGGCGTCTGTTTTTGCGATGGCGCGCCCCATGGCTTCGACGTCGTGCGCCGCGCCGGTAGAGGTTTCCGACGCCTGCACGAAGACACCCTTGGTGGCGGGTTCGGCCTTGAGCGCTGCTTCCACCTGCTCGGGCTTCACTACCTGCCCGTAGGGCACGGTGAGTACGTTGGCATCGAGGCCGTAGGCCTTAACGATATCCGCCCAGCGCTCGCCGAACTTTCCGGCGACGCAGACAATCACCTTGTCGCCTTTGGAAAACAGGTTCGATACCGATGCATCCATGGCGCCGGTACCGGAGGCGGCGAACATCAGCACGTCGTTCGACGTGCCCATCACCTCCTTAAGGTCGGCGAGGCAGGCACGGTAGACCTTGCGGAAATCTTCGGTGCGATGGTGCATGTCGGAACGCATCATCGCGTGTAGGGCCGGCGGATAAAGGGGCGTCGGGCCGGGGGTGAGTAAGCGTTGTTTTTTGATGTACATCGTGAGCGGAGTAGTCTTCCAGGATAACAGACATCTGCCCTTTCACCCGTCAAACGCAAACGGCAGTCATTGCGGATCGTTCGGAGCAGTTTTTACCCAACAGCGGAGCACTTCGGCCACACTCCACGCCTGGGCGATGCACCCGCGTGGGGTATACGGCGGCTCAGCATCGAAGACTTCGCTGATCGAGCCGATACACTGTTCATCCAAATGCCCCACAAATCCGAGGAGCATTTTTCTCGCCTCGTTCCTTTGGTTGGGGTGCAGCTTCAGCCACGCATCGATGTAGGGTCCGATGAGCCAGGCCCAGACGGTCCCCTGGTGGTAGGCTGCATCGCGCGCCCGGAGATCGCCATAATATTTCGATTGATAGTCTGGACTGCCGGGGGCAAGGGAACGAAGTCCCACAGGCGTGAGGAGCCGTTCCGTTACCACCTGCATAACAGGTTGCCAGCGCGATTCGTCCAGGACGGCGTTATCCAGGGAAATCGCCAATACCTGGTTGGGACGGCAGGAATCGTCATCGCCGCCACTTTCCGCATCCACCACATCGTATAGGTAGCCGCCGCCCTCAAACCAAAAACGGCGGTTGAAGGATTCGCGCGTCCTGGCTGCCGTGTCAGCCAGGAAATTTGCTTGGGAAGCGTCCCCTTCCTCGCGAAGCCAACGGGCGAGCAAAATTAAGGCGTTGTACCAGAGCGCGTTGATCTCGACGGCTTTCCCGCGACGAGGTGTCACTACCCAATCGCCCACCTTGGCGTCCATCCAGGTGAGCTGGTATCCCTCCTGGCCTTGCTTCAGGAGCCCATCCGCAGGATCCATGCCGATGCCGAAACGCGTTCCCCGGATATGATGCTCGATGATGTCCACGAGCTTGGGCAGGATGTCCTTCAACGTGATGCGGTCGCCCGTTTTCTCTACATACCGGTGGATGGCGTGGAAGAACCAGAGCGTCGCGTCGGCGGTGTGGTAGAGGCCTTCCTGTTCGCCCTCGGGAAACATGTTGGGGATCAGGCCATCCCGCACGTAACGTGCGAAGGTACGGAGAATCCAGCGCGCTTCGTGGGTGCGCCCGGTGACCAGGGTCAGGCCTTCCAGACTGATCATGGTATCGCGGCCCCAGTCGGTGAACCAGTGGTAGCCCGCGATGACGGTCCGGATCTCATCACCCGCCGCCTTCGCGCGCGCCGCGTCTTCCACGCGGCCCGCCGGGGTGATCAGGAACTGGTCCGCCGCAAACACGAATTCGGCCGCCGCCCCCGAACGCGCCTCCGGTACCGCTGCGGCGAGGAGAAATTTTCGCCGGTCGGTTTCCGCCTGATAGGTGCTCTCGGCTGTCAGGGCAAGAATCCTGTCCCAATTTTCGGTGGACGCAACAACGGCAGTCTGTTCGCCTTCGGCAAGATCCGCGCGGAAATATCCGGGACTCCAGAGCGACCCCTGCCATTCGTAGCCCCTGCTACGTTCGATCAAATAGGGAATGGGTGCGGTCTCCTTGCGATCGAACGTGAACGCAGCGGAGGGTCCGGCGATTTGCATTCGCAGAGTGGGCTTCCTGGCTTCGGATGTAATCTCGAAGCGATCGTCGCAAACGGTCAGCGTGTATTTCTGTCGGATCCGCGGAACTGACCGGCTCGTCGTGCTTCCGGAAGTGAATGGCGGGCCTCAATCCCACGCGCAGCCTGCCGGGGCCGGCAAGCAGATGGTAAGTCAGGTGAACGGTGTTCTGGCCGTACGCGAGCAATAGCCGCTTCTCCAGGACGAAGCCCGCGATTTCATAACGCCATACCGGAAGCCCATCTTCAAGGCGAAACTCCGCAACCGCGAGCGTGTGAGCGGGCGAAGCGGCGGAGAGTTCTGCCGCTCCTGTGTACACCGCCGTCCGATCCGGGAGCCGCAGTCGCTCGGAGAGGCCGTTCAGCATCATCATCCGCCCCAGGGGATTCGGAAGAGCTGCGATCAACAGTCCGTGGTAGCGGCGGGTAATCATGCCGCTCACCGTTCCCGAGGCGTATCCGCCGAGGCCGTTGGTCACCAGCCACTCTTCTTGCGTGTGTGGGTCGGCTTCCGGGTCTCGCGACCCAAGCTTCGGCAGGACTCGAATCATCTCTGGCATGGAATCATCACGACAGCGCTGTGTGCAGGAATGATCTTAGGTTTATCGTTGTCGAAGGGCGGAGTTCCCGAGCCGCCATACCGGGGATCTTCACTCGACCAGAATACTGCCCACGTCCTATTTTCAGGCGGCGCCAGCAACGGCTCCGGAGCCGCGTCCAAGACCAGGTCGCGTCCCAGATTCACGATCAACAGCCGGTCCGAGCCGCTGGTCATGCAGGGGCCCTCGAAGAAACGCAACACAAACGACTCGGGCGAAAGCACAGCTCCATCCACGCCACGTTCGTGCTGCGCACAGAATACTGCATCCTCCCGGCGTATACGCAAGAGATCTTTGTGGAGACGATATAAGGGGGCATGCGACTGTCGCTCGCTCCTATCCAGCTTGCATCGCTCGAACGTGTTCGGATCGCCGGGTTCGGCCATCATCTGCTGCATGTCCGGCTGTGCGAGAGCGGGAAACTGGCTCAGGAACTCAAGACGTCCCTTCTTCACCAGTTCGCGCAATTCAGGATTGTGGTCCGCGAAATAATAAAAGGGCGTAGACGCCGCGAATTCCTGGCCTTGAAATAGCATCGGCGTCTGCGGCGCCAGCAACAGGAGCGCCGTGACGGCCCGATAGCGGCCGGGAGTGGTGAGACGGTCGAGACGTTCGCCGCGCCCTGAGTTCGCGATCTGGTCGTGGTTCTGGATGTAATTGATAAAGTGTTCCGGGCCTATTCCCCACGCCGGCGTGCCGCGGCTCTTGCCTTGCCACTTGTATCTCTGCCCCTGTAGAAGATAGCCGTACTTTACCGCCGAAATGAATTCCTGAGGGGAGCCGCCGTAGTCCGTATAGTAGGCTTGATTCTGTCCAGTTGCGGCGACGCGCACGCTATGGTGGAAATCGTCATTCCACAGACCGTCGAGGCCATAGCCACCGCGGTCGACTGGACGAACCAGCTTCGTACGCTGGGGCTCGCTTTCGGCCACGATCAAGGTTTCACGTCCTCCCGCGGCAGCGCGGAAGCTTTTCGCCAGACAAGACATAATGTTCGACGGCGATGCGTCGAAGATCTGCTGCGTAGCATCGAGCCTCAGACCATCCAGGTGATACTCGTTCGCCCAGCAGGCGGCGTTGGCACACACGAATTCGCGTACGGGCGCCGAATTTGGGCCGTCGAAATTGATTGCTTCACCCCATTCGTTCTTGTAGCGATCGGTAAAGTAGTCGTCGGAGAACTGCTGCAGGGAGTTGCCGTCGGGTCCGAAGTGGTTGTACACGACATCCAGAATCACTCCCAATCCCGCACGGTGGGCATCATCTACGAACCGGCGCAAGTCGTCCGGCTCGCCGTAGTGATGAAATGGTGCGAACCACGCCACACCGTCGTAACCCCAGCCGAATTTGCCGGCGAACTCAGCCACCGGCATCAGTTCGATGATAGTAATACCTAGGGCAGCCAGTTCGGGCAAATCGCGGCGCGCAGCGGCCCAGGTCCCTTCTGGTGTAAACGTGCCCGGATGCATCTCATAGATCACCTGGCCCCGGATGCTCTTGCCGTTCCATCCGTGGTCGCTCCATGCGAACCGCGCCGGGTCGATGACCTGTGACGCCCCATGCGGCCCTTCGGGCTGAAATCGCGATGCCGGATCTGGAAACGCGTCCCCGCCGTCCAGCCGGAAGGTGTAACGTGTTCCATGGCGACGCATTCGGCCCCACGCCTTCAAAATAGCCATTGGCGGCCGGGTGTAACTCGATTGATACGCCCGAGTCCTGCACTACTTCGACGGATCGTCGTTTGGGCGCCCAAACTCGAAAGCTTACGCCTCCTGCGGACAGGACCTCGGCACCCACTGGGTATTTTCGCTTGGTCATTCGATTGGTCCGCGGCGCTGTCCTAGAGGTTCGATGAAAGCGAAACGCGCCCGATTTCATCTTGGGGCAAGTCCGATAGCTTTAATGTGATCGAGGGCACGTTTGATTCTTCCGTTGTTCCGGCTGTATCGGTCTTGCGGAAGACGCACTCGTCACTTCCTTCTTTCCGGTATTTCCAATACAGCCGATTACAAAGGCTTGAAAGGCTTTAGAATACAGAGATCATGCCCCTTATCGATCAGGTGCAGCAGGAAATGGTCGCAGCCATGAAGGGCGGCGATGCGGCGCGGTTGAGCGCGCTTCGCATGCTCAAGGCCGCACTGATGAAACTGAAAGTGGATTCGCCCAAGCCCATCGACGAAGCTGCCGAGATGCAGGTGCTCAAGATCCTCATCAAACAGCGCATGGATGCCGCCGAGATGTTTCGCAAGGCGGGACGGACGGAGCAGGCCGAAAAGGAAGAGGCCGAGAAGGCGATGCTGGAGGCGTACCTGCCCGCGGGCGCGGGCGAAGAAGAAATCGACGCCGCGATCGCCGCCGCCATGACGGAGACCGGCGCCACCTCTCTGAAACAGATGGGAGTTGTAATGAAGGCCGTGCAGGCGAAGCTGACAGGAAAGACCGTTGACGGAAAAGCGCTGAGCGATAAAGTGAGGTCCAAGCTTTCATGACGCCCCCTACGAAGTTCAAGCCCTTCGTACCCGAAGGCATGCAGATGAAAGAGTTCACCTGGCGTGCGCTGGTGCTCGGGCTGGTGCTGTGCGTAGTGTTGGGCGCCGCCAACGCATACCTGGGGCTCAAGGCCGGCCAGACGATCGCCGCCACCTATCCGGCGGCCGTTATCGGCATGGCCGTTCTGCGCGTCTTCAAGGGCTGAATACGGTTTC
>CAWBUV010000019.1:0-145024 GCA_963792055.1 uncultured Solibacteraceae bacterium
GTGTAGTCCAACAGCATTCGTGCCGGCTTTTGGAGCGGACCAGTCGCTGCCAAGGGAACCTGCCCGATCCACGCATACTGCCGCCCTTGCGGAAGAACTCGGCACGCCTGACTTCATCAATGGCTTTGTGGCGTCTTGCACGACATGAACTCGTCGAGATGATGCGCGGTTCGGGACCTACTGCTCGATGCTCAAGCCGGCAGGCTCCCCGCATATCCACGCGTGCCGCCGCGATCCCCATCCGGTAACGGGCACTCGACTGCTTTCGCCTTCGTTGATTTCATGCCGGTCGACCCGATAGCCCGGGCCATCCCAGAAATCTGGTTAGTTGGCTGTGTCGCAAACTGCCGAGTGTACCGAAATCGCAGGCACTGCGAAAGTCATCGCTGCTGAGGTCCATCGGATTCCTGTCAGGGCCTTCTGGGTCGGGGTTCTTTCAGGGTTTGGAGCCTTCCACAATTTCGCGTGCTATCGTCGCTTCCGGCAGATTCGGGTTCAGTTTCAGAGCGCTTCAGCGTCGCCTGCCCGCGGGTGATATCGCCAGCTTTGGCGTAAGCCATCGCAAGATGATAAGTCCAGACCGGATCTCCGCCGTTTGCCGTCGCCCTCTCCAACTCGGAAACCGCCATCGAATAAAGGCCTTTGCGGTAAAGGATCCATCCAAGCGTGTCACCGTAGGCTTTATCTTCGGGAGATAGTTCCTTCGCCTTTTGGGCGTACTTGAGGGCGTAATCGGGTCGTTCCCGAACTCGCTTAATGCATACGCATAGTTATTAACGCCTGTGCGTTGTTCGGGTCCCCTCCTACTGTCTTCCGGAAATGTTCGAAAGCCGCTCTGTGGTTACCCTTGGTGGCTTCCATGTTTCCGAGCCAAAGCATGGCGGTCTGGTTGGAAGGGTCGGAGGATCAGGATCGCTTCAGACCCGTCGCTGTGCCTCATCCAAATGTCCGTCGAGGATATCCATCTGGGCCAGAAAAAAGTTCGGGCGAACAGATTTCGGTTCGGCGGCACTCCGAGCCGCAACAAACGCCTCCCGCGCTTCCTGCCGATTACCTTTTGTCATGAGCAACATACCTAGAAATTCCTGAACCGGAGCTACTTTCGGCTGGCGAGCGGCGTATTCCTTAATTTTTGAAATGCGAGTCTCGGTCTGTTTTTTGCGCAGCATACGATTGATGCAGCGCGCTAAGCGCGCGAATATCTGTGAGGGTTGATCCGAAGCGCTTCTTCCAGCGCGGTCGTGCCGCCGGAAACTTGCCGGCACGCAAATTCAAAATACCGTCCTGGCAGCAGGAATCCGGCGTCCTCCCGAACGACAGACCTTTGTCGATTCCTTTGCGCATTTCGGCCGTGTCGCCAAGCGCCCAGAACGCCCAATTGCGTTGCGCTAGCACTTCCGGCGTGTCCTTCATGCCGCCGGGTGTCTGGCTCGAGGATTGCCCGAGCCCGCCTTCGCATCGCCACTCCCTAGAAGGTCCTGGACGGCCTCGATGCGCACCGGCAGCAAGGTCGGATTAATTGCAGCGCCTTGAGCAAGTTCTTCCCGGTAAATGCGGTTTTGACCGCGGCCTTGATGGAGTTTGGCTAGTCCGTAATGGACTTCCGGCGAGTCCGCCTGCAAACGGAGCACACGGTTCAAGTTTTCCTCCGCCCGATCGTATTTCCCGGAGCGGTTGAGAATTTCGGCGCGTTGCAAACAGGGCATCGCGACATTTGGATTTTTTTTCAGCGCTTGATCCAGGACCTTTTTTCGGCGTCCCGGCCCTATCAGCCATTCTGATAAGCGGCAATGAGCCGCGTTCTCGCCTTGACCGATCCTCCGGATCCTGTTTCAGCAAGACCTCAAATTCGCGGATAGCTTCATCGCGCCTATTCTCTTGGAACAGGAAGATCGCATGGACCGGTTTGTATATGTTGGCGGGCAACGTCGAATGTCCGCTTATAGGTCTGTTCGGCATCTGCCTTTCCGCCCAAGATGTCTGCAGACTTCCCAGTTCAAGCAATGCCTGGCCGTTCTCCGGTGACAACCGATAACGCCCGCTGAAATTCTGCTCCGCTTCCGGCCAACGGCTCTGGGAGCGGAAAGAACGTCCCTATCGAATAGCGGCGTCCGCCGTTTTGGCGAAGTCTGGACTGCCTTCCGCAAAACCTCCTCCGCCCCCTTGGCATCCTTCTGCTGCAGCTTGGCGTACAACATCGACGCGGCGATCGTGAGGTCATTCGGCGCCCACACTTGCGCCCCGTGCGAGATGCTCGAGCGCATTCTCTGGTTCGCCCAGTCTCAATTCGGTAAAAGCGAGAGCCTGCAGAGTATCGCATTATCGGGACCTTCCGTCAGCATTTTGGCGAGTTCTTGCTGCGCGTCCGCCACCAATGACCGGTCGCTGGCCAGCGATTTGGTCTTGGCTATCCACAACTGCGCTTTGACGTGCTTCGGACTCAGCTCCAGTGCTTTTCGAACGCTAAAGATGCCCATCTTGGCGTCGCCCCGCCCCAATACGCGAGACCTAGTTGGTAGTAGGATCAGCGTCCTTCGGCATTGCTTGAGCCGCATATTTTGAATTCTAGAATTGCACGTGAATCATCCCTTTTATTAAGGAATTCCTTGCCTTGCACGATGTACTTATCCCTTTTCGCCTCCGGAGAACGGCTACAGCCGATCCACGCTGCGCTGAAGCAAATGAGGACCGCCATTGCGGTTCGTGCTCGTGTCAACTTATTTTCCTCCCAGAGGCTCTTCTCCACGGTTTGCCGTTGTTAACGTTCGTGCAAGATTGGCCGCCGGTCTGAGATCCGCTCGCGTGTCCCAGTATTTCCGTCACCTTCCGCCGTGCCCGCCGAACACAATCCGGATTGTCTGAAAACTGATCGCGAAATCAAATGTTAGGGACATATTCTGCAGATAAAACAAGTCGTATTCCAACTTGTTGAAAGCGTCCTCAATGCTCGAGCCATAAGAGTATTGAACCTGCGCCCATCCGGTAAGCCCCGGACGTACGGAGTGCCGTTCGTCGTAATACGGAATCGTCTTCCGCAGTTCATTGACAAAATAAGGACGTTCCGGACGCGGCCCGACAAAGCTCATTTCTCCACGGATCACGTTGATAAATTGCGGCAGTTCATCTAGCCGGTACTTACGCAACAACTTGCCGACTCGAGTCACTCGCGGGTCGTTTTCGCTGGCCCACTGCGCGCCGTTGGCCTTCTCCGCGTCCACACTCATGGACCGGAACTTTAATACCTCGAAACACTTGCCCATTCGACCAACTCTGGTCTGTCGAAAAATGATCGGGCCCTTGGATTCGAGCCGCACCAACAGGGCGACCACGATCATGATCGGCATCGAAACGATCAGGCCTATCGTGGCAGCTGCAAGATCCATTACTCGCTTCAGGAAGTCGATCCACTTGGACCGGTGGAATCCATCGGAAAAGACGAACCAACTGGGATTCACGGCGCGGAGCGAAATGCGTCCGGTCAGTGCCGAAAGCGCCGTCGGAGCATCATCCACCCGCACACCCTGAACCCTCAGCGTCACCAGTTCCCGGGTCGGCAACGCTCCACGGCGGTCCTCCAGGGCGACAATGATTTTGGAGATGCCACATTGCCTGGCGATCGCCTCCATTTCCCCGGTGGGTCCCAGCACCGGGAATCCAAACACCCTCTCGTTTTGGTCTACCGCGGCGGCCGTGCCGACAAATCCCTCCAGCTTCATGCCGAGGTCGCCGCGACGCGTTAACTCCCGCGCCAATTCCAGCGCCAATTGGCCGGTACCCAGGATCATCACACGTTGTACCGGAGCCGTTAGTCTGCCACGCACTATCGAGAAACTTTCTGCTCAGAAGTACCAGTGCGGTGACCAGGATCATGCCGATGATAAATACGCCTCGCGACAATAGCAAACTGGGGAACATGAAATACAAAAGCCCTAATAGCAGGCTCGCGGCCCCCAATGACTGCTCTACACGCAGCACCCGCTCCACTGCGCTGTAGCCGGTAGTGAGATCGTACAGATCGTTGTAATAGAAGCACGTCATGCACACGAAAACCACGATTGCGGCCTGGCCCGCGAAATCCGGAAAAGTCAGGTAAAGCTCGAATTCCGTAGGGTTATTCCAAAACCGCAGCTTCACCGCGCAGATCAGGGACAGGACGATTAACAGGGCCTCGACTCCCATGAGGAGGAGGCTCTTGGCGGACACGTACTGATTGAACACCCGAATCATTGGAAGCTCCGCATCAGTGACGCACAGGCTGCGGATTCCAGTTCAGAGAAACCCGGATACTCTGGACGATCATGTTGTTGAGATTCCCGCCATAGCTACCCTGAGAGTTGAAATAGACGTATTGCGCGGATAACGACGTGCGCTCATCCAGGCTTGCGGAAATTCCTCCGGAAGTTTCCCATCCCGATATGCTTGCAAAACCTGCACCTCTGATCTGGTGCTGTCCCCCGCTCGCATTGAGTGTCCAGCGGCTGCCCGGCCGCCGCCAGGACCAGCTCCCGGTCAACGATGTGTTCACTCCCGCTGCGAGTCCATATGCGGCGGAGCCGGACCGGTTATAGGAGCCGACATACGTCTGCGTATAGGTCTGCCAGCCGATAAATCCTCCGCCCACAACGTAGTTGGACGACGGCAGCGCGTACGTACCCTGCGTCATGCGCGTCATTGCGCCACCACCGTGGACACCGAGAAACCAGTGCACCCCCATTTTGCGGGAGAAGGAACCCGAGGCCTCTGTTGTATAGGCATTCTGGTACTTGTTGATCGTTCGATTCTCGTCCACGTTCAGCCCCAGCTGGGTGCGCGGAGTAACCGAGTAGGTAAAGCCCATACCGGCATTTAGACCGAGGCTGCGAGGGAGGATATACTCCTCGTTCCGGTACTCCGTTTTGTCCCGCCTCGCCGGCTTTGGCCTCCTGCCGAGAAAGACGCGAAGTGAAAACTCAGTCTCGAAGAGTGCGCATAATTCAGCCCGATGTTTGCCGAATAACTTAGTACCCGGTCGCCTAGCAGCAAACCGCGCACGGGCGACTCCAGCACACTCGCTCCCGTCAGCATGGATGCCACTTGTGAATTGCTGAATTGGCCGAGGTTAAACGCCGCCGCCAGATCGTCAAACGTGGCTGGCAATTGGGAAAGCACACTCAGCGCGGTCGGCTGAAATAGGTACTGGGCCATCGTACTATCCTGGGCTGCGCCCGCTACAGTAAAACTCCACTTAGGGCCTAACTGCCGGCTCGCGGTTATGGAAAGCGAGTGGCTCAGGGCGTTCAGATCCGAATAGCGTACGGTGCCCCCATACGTCAGGGAATACAGGACGGAGAAATTCATGCTGCGCGAGCGTGGTTGCCAGCCAAAGCTGGCGCTCGCTCCGTAATTCGCCGATCCACCGAGTTCCTGCAGACCGGGTGGAGTGAACTGTCCAAACCCGAGCGGGAGCACTGAAGTAGAGTACCCGCTGAATGCGGAAACCCCGTATAGCCGCACTCCTCCCGGCGAGGCGCTCCTGAAACTCACTTGGTCCAACAGCGACTGTGCTGGAATGATTCGCGTCGTCATGCAGGCTGCAATCGCGATATGTGCGAACAGCTTATACATTTTCACCTCCGCCATACCTTCGGTTCGCCTCAAGAACTTTGCCAACGCATTTTTCATACCACCACGCCGAAGGCGTTTTTCCGCAGACAGGGCGCGAGGAAAAACCATTTCCGACACAATTTTTTGTAAATAAGCCGAAGATTTGGCGCGCGCTCGGGCCTATGAGGTACTTCCCTCTTGTTCAAGGCAAGGGTTGGAGGCCAACGTGCTAACATTTCCGGTTCGCATGGATTCAGACATTTTGAGTAAAGTGGAGGGGGAGGTCGCGGTACCGTCGCAGACCTCTCATTCGTACGTCCTCTGGGTCAAAGCGGGAGTGATCGTCTCCTTGATGTGGATCCTGTTCGGGACGGTACTGATTGACATGGCTCGCGATTGGTGGAACGAGCCGGCTTGGTCTCAAGGCATGCTCCTCCCGCCGCTGGCTCTTTACATAGCCTGGCTTAATCGGGAATCCACGTTTAGCGTGGCCGCCGGCCCGGATGCCCGTGGCCTGCTCTGGATCGTCATTGCCTGCGTCACATTTATATTCGGAAAACTCGCTTCTGAGTTTTTCATGATGCGGTTCGCATTTGTAATTCTGTTAGCCGCCCTGGTCTGGACGTTTTGGGGCTTTCCCCGGCTTCGAACACTTGGTTTTCCCTTCCTGTTGCTGGCGACTATGGTTCCATTGCCAACTATGGTCTATAACTCGCTCGCTGCTCCGCTGCAGCTGCTGGCTTCCGACCTCGCCACGCGAATCGCCCAGGGCTTTGGCGTTTCCGTGTTTCGCGATGGCAACGTCATTCAACTGGCCGGCGTTTCCCTCGGCGTCGCCGAGGCTTGTAGCGGACTGAATTCTCTCTCTGCTCTGGTTGTCGGTAGCTTGTTGCTGGGGTATCTGGTCTGCTCCCGGCCTGTCAGCCGCATTGCCCTGTTCGCCACCGCGCTGCCGCTGGCCATCGGTGTCAATATTTTGCGCGTCGCTGGAACCGCCCTGGTTGCCGACTACAACCAGGAATACGCTCTGGGCTTTTATCATGCATTTTCCGGTTGGTTGGTCTTCGTAGCCGGCTTTGGCCTGCTTTACTTATGTGCGCGCGTATTACATGCGCTGCTTGAGCGCGAGCGAACCTCATGAATACCTCGATTTCCCGATCTTTTGCCGCGATCGTTGTGCTCCTGTTAGCCACGATTTTTCTGTCCGACCTGACCGCGCGCCGGCTTCCCTCATCCCTGGCCGTGCCTCTGGAACAAATCGCGCCTAACCTCGCGGGCTGGACAGCTGTCCGAGACCAAAAGTTGCCCGAGGGTACGCTGCGCACCTTGGACGCTACGTCCTATTTGTCCAGAGCCTATGA
The DNA here is from genome assembly GCA_963792055.1 of uncultured Solibacteraceae bacterium. Classification (GTDB taxonomy): domain Bacteria; phylum Acidobacteriota; class Terriglobia; order Bryobacterales; family Bryobacteraceae; genus Solibacter. Next base: position 6,945 of record CAWBUV010000019.1, read on the forward strand.
AAAGGATTCGAAAGAGTTGGATCTTTTCATAGCATTCTATGCGCAGCAGCGCGCGGGTGAAAGCATGCATTCACCGAAACACTGTCTTCCGGGTGCGGGCTGGGAGATCTGGCAGCACGATTCGGCGGTGGTTCTCACCGGCGGCCAGAAGTATGAAGTCAATAAGTATTCGATTCAGAATGCTGGAGTCAGAATGCTGATGTTCTACTGGTATCAGTCCAGGAATCGCATCATTGCGAGCGAATACCTCGGCAAACTCCTGTTAGCCCACGATACGCTCATGACTGGACAGACCGCTGGCTCCATAGTCAGGATTATGTTGCCGGACGTCCCATCGGCAAGGGATGAGGGCGTCGCCTTTGCGGCCGGCCTTATCCCTCAGGTGCAGCGCTGCTTCGGGAATTAATTCAACACTCCACGATTGCCCCATGAAAAGGAGGTCCCGGCCTCGCACGATTTCCTCGTGATGCCCGAAAGGGCGGTGTTTATTTTTTCTTCTTCGCCCTGTCTCCTCTTGATCGAACGTATGTTCACGTTGTTGAGGTGAAAACACCTGTGCGGTTGGAATCTGAAGATACCTTCACAAAAGTTATCTCCCGTCATTACGTTCCCCAATCTTTTTGCCGGTCAGGGCACAAAACCCGGAAAAGTTGAACAAAAAATCAGTCACCCAAAATCCGTCAGCGCTACTTTCGTTTAGTACGTATAGTACTTTAGGGTATAACGGCAATATTATCCATTTCAATCTTGTTTAAGGTGATTCCCCTGCAGCTAGCCTTGTTCTTGGAATTAACATAGATTCTTAAGGAAGAACCCCGGAATTCAATGAAAACAAAGATGTTTTTTAGGAGTGCTATACTCCTCTCCGCCCTCTTTCTGCCGTTGAGCAATCTCTTGCAGGCCCAGAGCAGTCTGACGCTTTCCTCCGCCACAGTAGCCTCCAGGAGGTACCACCACACTCAATCTCTCTCTCGTCCTCTCCGGCCTCCAACCAACCAGTCGCAGTTCAGTGGACGTTCAACTATCCCGCTACGAGCGTCGGAAGCTTGACCGTGGCTGCCGGCCCCGCCTTGTCGTCTGCGGGAAAGACCCTGTCCTGCACTGCCGGCGTAAACTCCTATGAATGCGTCGCGTGGGGATTGAATTCCAATGCCATTTCCGACGGAGTAGTCGCCACCCTATCGGTGACCCCGTCGGGCAGCGATGCTGTGCCGGTCACGATCAGCAATAGTCTGGGAGCCTCGCCGGCAGGCGACGCAATTGCCGTTACAGCCACTGGGGCCACATCAGTCACCGCCGCCGTCACCGTGATCAGTTCCATCACGTGCAGTCCGGGAACGTTAACCTCAGGCGCCTCCAGCACCTGCACCGTCACGCTTAGCGGATCCGGCGGGGGGACCATCGGCCTGAGTTCCAGTTCCACCAACCTCACCGTTCCTGCCTCACTCACCATTCCCACCGGCTCGGGTAGCGGAACATTTCTCGCGACAGCAAAAGCCTTCACTGCAGATCAGACCGCCACCGTTACGGGCACGTTAAACGGCTCGTCCGCGGCAGCCACCCTCTCGCTAAGCGACTCCGCCAACCGTATCTTCGCTACAGTGCGCCGCTGCCACTCTGGCATCCAACGCGAGCACCACCTGCACGGTCACCCTGTCGAAATCTGCCACCAGCAGCACGGTGGTTACGCTCTCCAACAGCGCCTCATCCGTGTTGACCGTTCCATCTTCGGTAAACGTAGCGGCCAACGCGACGTCTGCGACGTTCACTGCCAGCACCGGCGCGCTGCTTTCGGACCAGACCGCGACGGTCACCGCCACGTTGAACGGCTCGTCTCAATCAGCCACGCTCACATTGGTAGGGCCGGTCACTATCTCCGGAATCACTGCGTCCTCGATCACGGCATCCGGCGCGACGATAACCTGGAACACCAACAAGGGTGCTGACTCGCAGGTGGCGTATGGAGCTACGACCGCGTACGGGTCGGTCAGTGCTCTGGACCCAGCGCTGGTAACCTCGCACAACATCAATCTCACCGGGCTGTCTGCCAATACGACGTATCATTACAAGGCCGTGTCACACGACGCCTTGGGCAATGTGACGCAGTCCGGCGACTTTACGTTCACGACATCGGCGTCGACAGGACCGCAGATCATACTGCAGTTGCATTCGGATGCCTCCGAAGTGAGCGGCGTGACAAACGGCTCCATCGTGACGCCGGCCATCGCTCCCGCTGGGTTTACAGGCAAGGTCGTCGTCACCGGTGGCGGATCGGTGAACTTCGCTCCCGCGCAGGCGGGAAACGGGGTCTACTTCCTGAAATGTTGCGACAATTCGGCCAATGCGTACTATAAATTCACCGGCGCCACGGTCGGGTCCGTCTTCAACGTGAATCAGGGGCAGATCTCGTTCTACCTGAAATCCCGGCAGAGCTTTGCCCAGCGGCTGGCAAGTGCGACATCGTACCGGCAAGTGCTCGATGTCCGGGATGCCAACACTCACTTGTTCCAGTTCAACACCCAGGCCGTCTACGGATATCTGCAGTTTGGCTACACGGTTGCGGGTGCCTCGAAGTACTACATTGTGCCGCCAGGAACAGAGGAGGCGCTGTTCGGCAACGGGATCACTTTAAAAGTGACGATGACATGGGACGGAAGCGTTGCCAAGCTCTATTTGAACGACACACTGGTGCAGCAGTCCCCGTACACCGCCGCCCACGCCGAACTGGAGTGCGGCTTCCAATTTTGATTTCGGAGCTTACGAGGATCTGACATCCGGCGGGTACAACGCCTCCGACGACATCATCGATGAATTCACGGTTAGCGGGTCGGCAGCGCCCCCAGCGACTCTGCCGACCATCTCTTCGCTACAGTGTTCCCCTACCACTCTGGCATCCAACACGAGCACCACCTGCACGGTCACCCTGTCGAAGTCCGCCACCAGCAGCACGGCGGTTACGCTCTCCAACAGCGCCTCATCCGTGTTGACCGTTCCATCTTCGGTAAACGTAGCGGCCAACGCGACGTCTGCGACGTTCACTGCCAGCACCGGCGCGCCTTCTTTCGGACCAGACTGCGACGGTCACCGCCACGTTGAACGGCTCGTCTCAATCAGCCACGCTCACATTGGTAGCGCCGGTCACTATCTCCGGAATCACTGCGTCCTCGATCACGGCATCCGGCGCGACGATAACCTGGAACACGAACAAGGGTGCTGACTCGCAGGTGGCGTATGGAGCAACGACCGCATACGGGTCGGTCAGCGCTCTGGACCCAGCGCAGGTAACCTCGCACAATATCAATCTCACCGGGCTGTCTGCCAATACGACGTATCATTACAAGGCCGTGTCGCACGACGCGCTGGGCAACGTGACGCAGTCCGGCGACTTTACGTTCACGACATCGGCGGCGACAGGATCGCAGATCATACTGCAGTTGCATTCGGATGCCTCCGAAGTGAGCGGCGTGACAAACGGTTCCATCGTGACGCCGGCCATCGCTCCCGCCGGGTTTTCAGGCAAGGTCGTCGTCACCGGTGGCGGATCGGTGAACTTCGCTCCAGCGCAGGCGGGAAATGGGGTCTACTTCCTGAAATGTTGCGACAATTCGGCCAATGCGTACTATAAATTCCCAGGCGCCACGGTCGGGTCGGTCTTCAACGTGAATCAGGGGCAGATCTCGTTCTACCTGAAATCCCGGCAGAGCTTTGCCCAGCGGCTGGCAAGTGGGACATCGTACTCGGCAAGTGCTCGATGTCCGGGATGCCAACACTCACTTGTTCCAGTTCAACACCCAGGCCGCTACGGATATCTGCAGTTTAGCTACACGCTTGCGGGTGCCTCGACAGTATACATGATGCCGCCAGGAACAGAGGAGGCGCTGTTCGGCAACGGGATCACTTTAAAAGTGACGATGACATGGGACGGAGGCGTTGCCAAGCTCTATTTGAACGACACACTGGTGCAGCAGTCCCCGTACGCCGCCGCCCACGCCCAACTGGAGCGCGACTTCCAATTTTGATTTCGGAGCTTACGAGGATCTGACATCCGGCGGGTACAACGCCTCCGACGACATCATCGATGAATTCACGGTTAGCGGGGCGGCACGCTCGCCAGCGACTCTGCCGACCGTATCTTCGCTACAGTGCCGCCCTGCCAGTCTGGCTTCCAACGCGAGCACCACCTGCACGGTCACCCTGTCGAAATCCACCACCAGCAGCACCGCGGTTACGCTCTCCAACAGCGCCTCATCCGTGTTGACCGTTCCATCTTCGGTAAGCGTCGCGGCCAACGCCACTTCTGCGACGTTCACCGCCAGCACCGGTGCGCTTTTTCGGACCAGACCGCCACGGTCACCGCCACGTTGAACGGCTCGTCCAGATCAGCCACGCTCTCATTGGTAGCGCCGCTCACTATCTCCGGTATCACTGCGTCCTCGATCACGGCATCCGGCGCGACGATAACCTGGACCACCAACAAGGGTGCTGACTCGCAAGTGGCGTATGGGGCAACGGCCGCGTACGGGTCGGTCAGTGCTCTGGACCCGCACTGGTAACCTCGCACAGTGTCAATCTCACCGGGCTGGCTGCCAATACGATCTATCACTACAAGGCCGTGTCGCACGATGCCCTGGGCAATGTGACGCAGTCCGGCGACTTTACGTTCACGACATCGGCGGCAGACCGGATCGCAGATCATTGCTTCAGTTGCATTCGGATGCCTCCGAAGTGAGCGGCGTGACAAACGGCTCCATCGTGACGCCGGCCATCGCTCCCCGGGTTTTCGGGCAAGGTCGTCGTCAACCGCGTGGCGGATCGGTGAACTTCGCTCCCGCGCAGGCGGGAAACGGGGTCTACTTCCTGAAATGTTGCGACAATTCGGCCAATGCGTACTACAAATTCCCCGGCGCCACGGTCGGGTCGGTTTTCAACGTGAATCAGGGGCAGATCTCGTTCTACCTGAAATCCCGGCAGAGCTTTGCTCAGCGGCTGGCAAGTGCGACATCTACTCCGGCAGGTGCTGGATGTCCGGGATGCCAGCACTCACTTGTTCCAGTTCAGTACCGTGGCCGTCTCCGAATATCTGGTGTTTGGCTACACGCTTGCGGGTGCCTCGACAGTTTACATGGTGCCGCCAGGAACAGAGGAGGCGCTGTTCGGCAACGGGATCACCTTAAAAGTGACGATGACGTGGGACGGCAGCGTTGCCAAGCTCTATTTGAACGACACACTGGTGCAGCAGTCCTCGTACACCACGCCCACACCCAACTGGAGCGCGGCTTCCAATTTTGCTTTGGGAGCTTACGAGGATCTGACATCCGGCGGGTACTACGCTTGCGACGACATCATCGATGAGTTTACTGTCACCGGCACAGCCGCAGCCCTAATCCCTCATATCTTCCGCATCAGACGCACCGGGAAGTGAAATAGAGACTTCCACTCCCCCCGCCATCACACGCCTGCAGAATGGCGCCGATGAAACTGCTCCGGCGGTCTGCAGCCCCGCGGCAGTCGCCACCCTCGTCGGGCAATTTCTCCCCGACGACGCCACACCAATCACAGACCGCTCAGGCCACGCGACTTCCCTCGCGGGCGTGAGAGTTCTGATCAACGGAAGCTACTCCCCGGTCCTATACGCCTCATCCAGCCGGGTCGACTTCCTTTGCCCCGCCGTTCCCCCGTCAACCTCGCTGGGAATCGCGGTCGAAACTGCCGCGGGCCTCTCCAACCGCGTCGAAACCACAGTCGAAGAGTCCAGCCCCGGCATCTTCACCACCGCCTGGCCTGCACCGGAGTCCGCCGCCACATTATCGATTCGGGCAACCGGGATCGATTGGCTCGCGAAATTCCCGACCGTCCAACCGTCTCGTCCGAATCGGAACCCGCTACGTTCCGATCGATTCGATAACTCCGGATCCCCAGGAACCCGGCGTCTCTACGCTCACCGTGACACTGCCATCCGATCTCTCGGTAGACTCCGCTCCCGTCGTCATCGAGGTAATGCAGACAGACGGACGTACGGTCACGAGCAATCCTGCATCGATACCGCTCGATGCCCGCCCGGGGCGCGTCCCGTCCGCCTATTGCGCAATGATCGCGGCGGGACGGCCTACTTCGCCATAGACCTGACTGAGGGTAGAAAATTGAAACTCCGTGAGCAGGCGATCCAGCTTATGCAGCATGCCCTTCACTCCGGTATAAGTGCGCACACGCGCAATCAGTCCCGAAGCCAGGCGCGGCTGGTCGGGATCGATCTCCCAGGGATGAAAGTAGATGCACGCCGGTTGGTTCTCTTCCCGATTCAGCCGGCGAATCCCCGCGGACGTATAGCGATACGGCAGCAGGCGGAGGTATCCTCCTCCGCCGATCGGAGCGACCCGGTCATTGGAGAGTTTTACGGTCGCGATCGGGATTTCGCGAATCGGTCCTGCAGGCGTTTCGATGACGTGCGCCTGCCGGGGCGAACCCGGAATCCCGTAACGATCATGGGCAATTGGATAAATACTGGAATCGCTGACGAAGCCCTCTTCCACGAGAATTTCCAGCGCCCACATCGATTTCCTGGTGATCGAATAGCTGGGAGCCCGGTAAAGCCTCGGCGTGACGCCGCAAGCATTTTGAATGGCGGCAACCGCCCGCCGCGTATCGCGCCGGAATTCCTGCGGCGAAAGGGAGTAAACCAGTTGATGCAAATGACTGTGGCAGCCGATTTCATGTCCCGCTGCCGCAATTCTCTCGATCGCGCGCGGATTTCGCTCGGCTACCCACCCCAACACAAAAAACGTAGCTTTGGTGCGCCGGTTCTCCAGAAGTTCGAGAACCTGTTTGAGCTGATATTCAACCCGGGAGGGAAGGGAAGGCCATCGACTTTGGTCTACCGCCGCCTGGACCTCCGTCGGATGAAAGTATTCCTCTACATCGACGGTCGCGGCATTGAGCATGGAACCTCGAAACCCTACGCCTTGCGCTGTTTGAGGAAAAAAACAGCAATGGAGTATAGTATCGAGACCAACCCAAGGACCGCAGTATCCGTCCGCCGCTCCAACATGAAACCCTCCAGGACATATGCATGACAGCATCTCCCGGGCCACTCAATAAGTGCCTTGATGCCATTTACTTAAAGGCAGTGCCGTCCCGAATGATGGCGCAAAATCCCAAGATTTCGGACTCCCCGGCAGCCTCCCACTTCTCAGCCCCCGCTTCTCTTCAGAGAACTGCACTTCAGTCATCGCACTTTGGTGTACAGCGCCCACCATATCCATTTCGGTCTTGTTGGGTTCACCTACCACCGCTTAGTCTGATCCTTCGACGGCTAGCCCCTTTTACTGGCGGGCCTCAACGGATTCGATGAGAACAAAGATGCCTTATAGGAGTTTCATACTCCTCATCGGCCTGTTTTTGCCGTTGAGCAATCTCTTGCATGCCCAGAGCACCTTGGCGCTTTCTTCTGCCGCAGTACCCCCCGGAGGCGCCACCGCTCTCAATCTCTCGCTTTCCTCCGATCCGTCCAACCAGCCGGCGGCCCTCGAGTGGACCTTTAGCTATCCCACCGCGAGCGTGGCGACCCTGAGCGTCGACGCCGGGCCGGCATTGTCCGCGGCGGGTAAGTCCGTATCCTGCTCCGCCGGCGCAAACTCCTACACCTGCGTCGCCTGGGGGTTGAATTCGAACCCAATTTCCGATGGCGTCGTCGCTACCGTGTCGCTGACCCTTTCGGGCAGCAACAGTCTGCCGGTCGCGATCGACAATAGTCTGGGAGCCTCACTGGCGGGCGATGAGATCGCTGTCACCGGCACCGGGGGCGTCGTCGGCGTCACCGCCGTCACGGGGATCACCTCCCTCACCTGCGCGCCGGGAAGCCTCGCTCCCAACGCTTCCAGCACCTGCACCGCGACTCTCGACGGGCTCGGCGGAGGTGTCGTCGGCCTGAGCTCCAGCACCGCCAACCTCACCACTCCAGCCTCCCTCACCATTCCCACCGGCTCGCTAAGCGGTACCTTCACCGCTACCGCGACAGCCTTCACCACCGATCAGGGAGCCACCGTCACCGGTACGTTGAACGGCTCGACCGCGACGGCCAACCTGGCCCTCACGACTCTGCCGACAGTTTCGTCCCTGCAATGCGCTTCCGGGAGTCTGGCGCCCAACGCCAGTACCACCTGCACCGTCACCCTTTCGAAATCCACCGCAGGCAGCAACGTTGTTACCCTCGCGAACAGCGCGCCTTCCGCGCTGACCGTTCCCCCGTCGGTAACTGTTGCCGCGAACGCAACCTCCGCCACATTTACCGCCAGCACCGGCGCCCTTGCCTCGGACCAGTCCGCCAATGTCACCGCAACGTTGAACGGAACTTCCAAGTCAGCCACGCTCTCGCTGACGACCCTACCCACTGTATCTTCGCTTCAATGCAGTAGCGGTAGCCTGGCCGCCAACGCCAGCACCACCTGCACCGTCACCCTCTCGAAATCCACTTCCAGCGCCAACGTCGTCACGCTTTCCAACAGCGCCCCATCCGTACTCACCGTTCCGCCCTCGGTCAGCGTAGCTGCCAATGCCACCTCCGCGACCTTCACCGCCAGCACTGGCGCCCTGGCCTCGGACCAGTCCGCGACCCTCACCGCGACTCTGAACGGATCCTCCCAATCTGCGACACTTTCGCTGACGACGCTGCCCACCATATCTTCCCTTCAGTGCACCGCCGCCAGCCTCGCCTCCAATGCGAGCACTACCTGCACCGTCACGCTCTCGAAATCCGCCGCTATCAGCACTACTGTGACGCTCTCGAACAGCCTTCCGTCCGTGTTGACGGTTCCCCCCTCGGTCAGTGTAGCGGCCAACGCCACTTCGGCGACCTTCACCGCCAGTACCGGCGCAGTTGCCGCGGATCAATCCGCCACCGTTACCGCCGCCTTAAACGGTTCCTCCAAGTCCGTAACGCTGTCACTAACTGCTCCCCTCACAGTCTCCGCCCTTCAGTGCACGGCCGCCAGCCTTGGCGCCCAGGCGAGTACCACCTGCACGGTCACCCTGTCGAAGTCCGTCACCGGCAGCACCGTTGTGACGCTCTCCAACAGCGCCCCATCCGTATTGACCGTTTCACCTTCAGTCAGCGTGCCGGCCAACTCCGCTTCCGCGACCTTCACCGCGAGTACCGGTGCGTTGCCGGCCGACCAGTCTGCCACCATCACCGCCACGCTGAATGGGTCCTCCAAATCCGTAACGCTTTCGCTGACCACGCTACCGGCCGTCTCCACTCTGCAGTGCGCCGCCACCACCCTGGCCTCCAGTGCGAGCACCACCTGCACCGTCACCCTGACGAAATCCGTCACCACCAGCACCGCGGTGACCATCACCAATAGCGCGCCAGCCGTCTTAACCGTTCCAACATCTGTCAACGTAGCGGCCAACGCTGCCTCCGCCACCTTCACCGCCAGCACCGGCGCGGTACCTTCGGATCAGTCCGCCACCGTTACCGCCGCGCTGAACGGCTCGTCCCAACCCGTCACCCTTTCGCTGACTTCTCCCATGACGGTTTCCAGCCTGCAGTGCACCGCCGCCAGTCTCCCTTCGAACGCGAGCACCACCTGCACCGTCAGGCTGTCAAAATCCGCCACACGGGATACGATGGTCACGCTTTCCGATAACGCGCCGTCTGCATTGACCGTTCCCTCCGCAGCGCATGTAGCACCCACGTCCAATTCCTCGACTTTCACCGTTAGCACCGGCCCTCTCGCTGCGGACCAGTCCGCCACCGTCACAGCCACGTTCAATGGAACGTCCGCGGCAGCCATCATCTCGCTGGTTGCCCCTGCCACTCTCTCGGGCCTGCAGTGCGCCGCATCCAGCCTGGCCTCCAACGCAAGTACCACCTGTACGGTGACTCTTTCGAAGACCGAGCCGTCCCCTGTGACCATTTCTCTTACGAGCAGCCTGCCGTCCTTGTTGACCGTTCCGGGAACGTTCACCATCCCTGCGAATTCCGCTTCCGCATCGTTCACCGTATCAACCGCCACGATTGCCACCGCCCAGGGCGCCGTGATTGCCGCTAGCTTGGGCGCAACCAATTTGACTGCCAACATCTCTCTGGCCGTGACGCCCAAACCGCTGTCGCTGACCTGTACACCAGTAATCCTGACGCCAGGTATCACCGGTAGCTGCGGCATCACACTCGGTGTTCCCGCGACTTCGCCAACACTCGTCACACTCCTGGCCACCAATACGGCTTTCCTGGTTCCCACGTCGATCACGATTCCGACCGGGGCAACTTCCGGCAACGTGCAATTCACCACCACGAACGCACTGTCCGGCTGGGTAATCCTCCTGGCCACCTCCGGGAATCAGAAGCAGGCCTTCAGCTTCTCCGTGCCGGCCCGCAGCATGACCAGCACCACGAACTTAGAGTCGCTGGCCTGTTCCAAGCGGATCGCATCCGGACTTACTGGAGTCTGCGAACTGAGGCTGTCGCCATCCGCTTCTTCGCAAACCTCAATCTCCCTGACCAGCAATTCCAGTCGTCTGAGAGTTCCTGAAAACGTCCAGGCCGAGGCTGGCCAGACTAGCGTCCGTTTCGAAGTAGCTGTTGACGCCGAGGCCTCTGATGAGAGTGCCGTACTCGAAGCACGCACCGGTGACAGCGCCGTTCGCGAGAGTTTGGATGTGGTTTCCTCCGGCCCTCACGTGCTGGCTCCCGGCAGGGTTGCAGCCACTCCGGCCGCGCCCGTCCGATTCCGGGTTTCCGCCACAGGCTCCGCCCTCATCACAGCCACCGGTCTGCCTCGGGGGTCCGTCTTCGATACAAATTCAGGCGACTTCGAATGGAATCCCCTCCCGGCCGATCAGGGCGAACACGAGATCTCCTTCATCGCGACTGATGCCCTGGGCGCCCGTACAGTCCGCACCGTTGTCGTGTATGTCGGAACCGGCGCGCCCGTCGTCACCCAACTGCGAAATATGGCTGGCAGCGCCGCCTGCAGCCCTGGCGCGATTTCCTCGGTCGCAGGTTGGTTTCTATCGGACAGCGAGACCCCGCTCGCCGACCCGTCCGGCCGTAGCGCCAGCCTGAACCATGCCCGCGTGCTGGTGAATGGCGATTACGCTCCCGTCCTGTCTGCTTCCGCCGGCCAGATTCAGTTCCTCTGCCCCAGCCTTCCCGCGGGAACGCCGCTCGATATCGCCGTGGAAACCCCCGCCGGGCAGTCCAGCGCCTTGCGAACCACCATGGAAGAGACAGTGCCCGCCATCTTAACGGTGGATGGTGCGCCGCAAGGCCACGCCTTGGCGACCCACGCGAACTCGGATGAACTGGCGGCCCTCCCCAATTTCCGTTATCGTGCCAGGCCGGCCTTGTCTGACCAATTGATCTACGTGTGGGCCACCGGCATCGAATGCGCCGCTTCTCCGCAACTGCGGTTGAATCTGGCCGGACAGTCAGTCGCCGCCGAGTCCCTGCAGTCGCTGTCTCAAATGGCCGGCGTCTGCCAGATCGCATTTCGTGTTCCGGCCAACGTGACCGGGGATTCCGTATCTCTCAGCCTGGAAGTCACCCGGAGCGATGCCAAAGTCGCAATAAGTAATCGGACCTCTGTCACAGTCCAGCCCTTGACCACGGAGCCCCTCTCCACTTTGAACCTCGAGGAAAAACAATGAAGAAGCTTCTCATTCTCTCCACTCTGCTCCTGGCTCTGCTGCTGTTTCCGGCAGACTCGTTTGCCTCGGTCCTCACCTTCGATGAGTTCGGCACGTCATCCCTGCTCAATGCAGACACGCTGTCCGTAGCCGGCGTGACCTTCCACTTCAGTGCCGGCACGGCCTATTATGATGGCCACACTCAAGCCGCGGGGTTCGCCGTCCTGGTCACCGACCCTCTCCTCAGCGGGCCTACTACCGGTACGCTCACAATGGATTTCGCCAGTCCCACGTCACTGCTGAGCTTCGACCTGGTGCTGCTCAGTCTGGATACCATCGATCCGGCGTACACAGTGGTCCTCTCCGATGGTTCGGTGATCGTTGGCTCGACTGCTCCTCAGCCCGGCGGTCTCTTTTCGGAAGGCACATTCCGCTACGCCGGCGCACCGATAACCGGAGCCGCGGTTACATTCTTTAACGGAACCGATTCCCTGAGCACGAATGTTACGGATTTTGGATTGGACAATCTGGCGTTTGACGCGTCCGAGCTGGCGTTCGACGCGCCGGAGCCTTCCACGCAGTTGCTGCTTGCGGGCGCGCTTCTGGCCCTGGGCGTGGTTAAGAAGCGTAAGATTCTGAGCTGACTTGAGGTTTAAACCAACGCTGGTGCAGCCGCCTGTACATATGCGCGGCGCACCTGCTGGAGGCAGAAGGATTTCAGCGAGCCCAATGCAATGGTCTCGACGCCTTCTCCCCGCGTGTCGTAAAGCACGAGGCCTCCACGGCCATCCACTTTAATCCGCGAAGCACCCTTTACTTGCAATTCGCCGTCTCCGGCCACCACAAATTTCACTACCAGGTTCAAGTCGTCCATGTTCTCCCGCCCGCTACGCATCCGTCGAAAAGAGATTGTGATCCTGTTATCGGCTAGATCTCACTTTTCTTTAGATGGTCACCAAAAGAGAATAGGCTTCCTAGTACGCCTGTTCAATAGTGCCGATAGTTAGCATGACGGCATTCTAAGTGGACTTACCAGCCCTGTTCCTTCGTCGGCAGCGTGGAATCCTGCGCCAGTGCCTTTTGCAGCAGCTTTTCTCCCAGTTCCTTGTTGCCGTTCTTCAAATAACAGATGGCCAGATGAAACTCGCGTCTCGGTGTTGGTTCTTTGGCGACCGCAGTCTTCAGGCACTGCAATGCCATGAGGTAGTTTCCTTTGCGGCAATACACCCATCCCAACGTATCCTGAACGGTCGGATTATCCGGCGCCAGCTCGGCCGCCCGCTGCGCCAACCTCGCCGCCTCCTCCGCATCGGTCAAGACCAGATAATAGGCCAGGTTGTTCAAGGCAAACAGATTCGACGCATCCACCTCAAGCACCGCACGATATCGAATGGCGGCGGCAGCTCGATTCCCGGCATTCTCTTCCAGGTTCGCCAGACTCAGCAGAGCGGCGACGTTCCTGGGGTCCGCCTGGACCATTGCGGTCAACCGCTGCCTCGCCGGATCCGTCCGATTTTCGCGAATATCGAGATCCGCCAAGGCGAAATCGGCCTGCACCAATTTAGGATTCGCCGCCTTGGCCGCGTCAAACGACTTCCGCGCCTCGCCCGCTTTGCCCGTATTCATCTGCCATTGCCCCAACAGAAGCTGTAACTCGGCCGACTTCGGCCGCGCCGCCACAAGCTGAATCAGCCTGTCGCCCGCCTTCGGCAACTGCTTCTGCCCCGCATAACTGTCGATCATCAGGCGAGCCGCACGCGCGTCTTCCGGATTTTTAGCCAGCACCTCCTCGGCCGCGGCGCGCGCACCAATATAATCTTTTTCGACCAGCCGCAGGACTCCATCCTGGAATACCAGTTCCGGAAGTCTGCCCACGCGTAGAGCGGCATCCAGGTTGGTGCGGGCTTCTTTCGTGTTATTCAAACCGATCAGCGCCCAGTTCCGCGTCACAATCACCGCCAGCAGTTGTTTCTGCCTGCCCGGCGCCTCGTCCAGAACCTGCAACGCGTTCTTCGGTTCGCTCGCCAGATAGCTCTTCGCGAGTTCCACCCGGGCGCTCACCAGGCTGGCATCCAGACGCAGCGCTTCATTCAGTTCCTGGCGTGCGCTCAGACTCTTGCCTTGAAGCTTGTGGACTTCCGCTAAAGCCAGGTGAGCCTGGGCCGAATTCGGCAGGAAATGCAGCACCTCCTGCAGGTCCTTTTGCGCTTCGGCCGCCCTCCCCTGCCGCAGATTCAGTTCGCTCTGCTGCAATAAAGCATCGGTGTCTTTCGGATTCTTCTTGAGCGCGGCCGCCAGCAGATTCTCCGCCTGCGGAAACTTGTCCATCGCAAAATAAAGCGAAACCACGCGCGTGCGCGCTGCACGGTCCTCCGGATTCGCTTGGGCCAGCGCCTCGAATTCCTTCAGCGCCTCATCCCGCTTCCCGGTTCGATAAAGGAAAACCGCGTGCTGCGATTGATACTCCTTGCCCGGCAGCGCCGACACCTGCCGCAGCGTCTGCTCCGCCTGGTCCATATGCTTGCCGGCGATCTGTATGGCAGCCAGACCCATCAGGGCAACCCCGGTCTTGGCGTCCAGCGCAAGCGCCCTGCGAAACTCCGGCTCCGCACGCTCCGGCTGATTCGCCAGCAGATACAACTCGCCCAGCGCCACCGCCGCATCCGGCGACTTCGGTGCGCTGGCGGTCGCCTGGCGCAGCACCTCTTCCGCTCCCTCCAGATCGTTCCGGCCCAGCTTCAGTCTCGCGAGCTGAATTGAGGAGCGCAGGCTGGTGGGGAACTTCTGCAGCGCCTCTTCCAACCGCTTGCTGGCGTCATCGATCTTTCCCAAACGCCATTCCGCCATCGCCAGCGTGTCGGTGGCTTCGATATTGTCAGGAGCGGCCGTCAGAACCGCCTGCAACCGGCCAACCGCATCATGCAGCACGTCCTGGTTCTGGCTGGTCGTCATGAGTTCCGCCAGTTTCAACTGAGCAGCCGCGTGCTTCGGATTCAGCTCCGTCGCGTGACGCAGAGCCGCGATGCCGTTCGCCGGACTGCCGGTTGCCAGGTAGGTGAGACCGAGTTGATAATACGGCTCGGCGTCCTGCGGCATCACCTTGATCGCATTGCGAAACTCCAGAGCGGCACGCCCGTAATCCTTCTTCGCGGCCTGCGCCATTCCCCGTTTCAGATACTGCGCTTCTTTGGCCTGCGGCGACCGGTTGCACCCAACCGACAGCAGTCCCGCACCCAACGCGACGACGGCGTAAAGAGAAATACCCCGAATTTCGGTCATTGACGGCCAATCTAATGCACGTCACGGGCCAGGATGAACTCTGCGCCTACTTTAAGACAATGGCGCCTTGTGCGTCTGGAATCTCGATGGATCGCAAATCCGCCGTTACCCCGATGACCTTCCCAGCCCGCACCTTCTCCGGAATCTGTCGGATTTCCCGCGGCACCCGGTAACGAACGATGGCTATCGGACCGTTGGGAATCGCTTTCTGCCCACCGGCAACAATACAGGCGCACACCGCGCTTTTCCCCGTCTCTTTCGCGTCTCCAACCACCCGGCAGGTGAGAGCCTTCTGCCCCGATTCCGCTGCGCTGCCCGCGATGATGTCCGGCATGTCCACGGAAACATTCGGCGGGAACGTGAACTGCCATTGCAGTGCAGCCGGCGCCTTGCCCGGCGGCGAATCCAAAATCAGCAGTAATGAGCCCGAAGAACCCCGTGCCGTCAGAGAGGGAGGAATCGATAAGGTCTGTGCCCACAGTCCCGTGGAAGCCAGGGCCAGTGTGATGTTTCTGAAGTACCGTGGCCATTTGCCAGCGGGCGTCCGCTGCTCCGTGACAGAGCCGCGACCGTAAGGGAGCGTAACGGAACTTCGCCTCATCACATTTGGCCCCATGTTAGCACGCACCTATTTTCACTTTGTCCCCAAACAGAAACGGCCGCCCCGGTCTGATACCGGGGCGGCCGTATCCGCCAGAGCTGCCAGCCGATCTTATAACCGGACCTGACCCCTGCGGCGCAACTTCGTCAAGCCCAGATATCCGATCACCGAACCCAGTAGAATCACAGCGCTAGGTTCCGGCACTGGCGAGTGAACCAGGAACTCCTGCATCGCGACCCCATTGGAGTTATTGCCTATAGGCACGATCACATCCCAACCGGCGCCGGTAAAAGTCCCATTCGGCATCACCGCGGCTTGCGCCTGCGCCAGGAATAGAGCAACATCGTCCGCATAGTGATAGGTCGTTGCGAGAATCGTATCGCTCGAGTTGTTAATCGCCCCAATCAGTCCGTCGACATGGCTTCCATCCACGAATAACGTCCACATTGCCGCCGCCAATTCCTTCTGCCGCATGAGTTTGAGTGCAGCCGAATCGCCCGACATCTGTTCGATCTCATATTGCTCGTCCAGGTATGCGGCCTCCAGATATCGGGTGAACGGCGCCGGAGTCGCGCTGAGCCCGTAACTGAGCGTGTGTTGGACCGCGTCCAGAGTTACATTGTAATTTGGCGTGGTATTGCCGTATTTAAAGTTAGGTAGATTTGCGGCGGTTAGTGCGTAAACATTGGCGTTCCACGTCGGAGTGCCCGAAAAATCGGTATTCCAGTCATCGCAATAAATAGTCAGCGGATTATTCTGAGGATTCGTGTTGTTATTTGCCTGGTAAGGGTTCACGTAGACGCCGTTCCATGTGACGCTGCCGGGGTTCAGAAACGTGAACGAATCGGCGAATGCGCTGCCCGTCAATACAAGCAGGCTTGTCAACATCATGCCGAAGAATTTTTTGGACATACTTTGGTACTTTTCTCCATTTCCGGCTAAATATCCAACACCGGCAAATTAGTAATTGCAACGCATAGGCCAAAACAATAAACCGTTTTATTGCTACCGAATTGACGCTTGCGAAAAAGGAGGGAAACGCTATCCTTTGGTCGATTTCCCGAAATATCGGGTCACTCGATTTTTGGAAAATTAATTTCTCTATTTAGTAATGGTACTTTCCACCATCCCGCGCGCCGGACGGGGCGTTGAGTGGTAAGCTGGTCACCAATCCAGTGAATTCCTCGAAGGCACCGCCGGTCGCGGCATGACCTATACTCAGCCACTTCTTCTCCTGTTTTCACTCGCCGCGTTGATCGGCCTCGCCCGCGTGCTGGCATTGCCGCCGCAAAGGCCTTCTACTGGCGGGACTCGCCGGTCTCATCCTGTGCACGTGGCCTCCGATCGATTGGCTCCTCTCGCGCCCATTCGACGGCCGGTATCCACTGCGGCCGTTTCGCCCGGCGCCGGGGCTCCAGGCGATCGTCGTGTTTGCCTCCAGCGTCTCCCCGCCGATCTTTGAGCGGCCCTACCCTCAAGCGGATTTCCAAACTCTCGAGCGGTGCGCGTTCGCCGCCTGGCTATACCGTCAAATCGGGCCCATGCCCGTACTCGCTTGCGGGGGCGGAAGAACCAGAGCTCAGTCCCGCCACCTCAGCCGTAATGCGCGACCTCCTGCATCAGGCCGGCGTGCCGCAAGACTCGATCTGGACAGAAGAACAATCCAAATCGACATACGAAAACGGGAGATTCAGCGCCGTCATCCTTCGCAGCCGCGGAATCAGCCGCGTTGCCCTTGTTGTGGACGCGCGAAGCATGCCGCGTGCCGCCGCCGTTTTGGAGAAACAGGGAATCAGCGTTGCCCCGGCGCCCTCCCGCATCCGTCAATGGGACGGTCCGAAGGAACTGCTTCCCTCCTGGGAAGCAATCAAGGGCAATGAAGAGACGCTACACGAAGCCCTCGGCTACCTCTGGTACAAGCTCCACGGCTGGATCTAGAAACCGCTCGGCAGTCCCAGTTCCGCATAATTCACCAGCGTGATCCCATTCCGCAGCATTGCACTCCGTACCTCCGGCGCCACCAGCGCCGCCAGTTCCGCTTCCCGGCTCTCTTTCAACCGCGTCGGTGCCGTGCGCAGTGCCGGCCCGCAGTGCCCCGGATGAACCATCAGCTCCGTGCTGCCTTCTGGAATCACCGCCATCAATTCCACCAGTTCCGCCGTGCGGAAGCGGCCCGTGATCTGAAAGCCCGCGAAGTGGTCCGTGGTGCGGCAGCCGTGCCTCGTCGAGGACACGGTGGAACCGCCGCCGCAGCATTCCCAGCGCGTCGCTGGTCAGCCGCTTCACGCGCGGTACTCCACCGCGCAGCGCCTGCAGCGGAAAATCGAAGGGCCGCCGCACCCAGCGTATGTCGAACTCCTCCGCCAGACCGCGCCACCGCGTCCAGCACCGGCGGCGCCAGGTGCGTGTGCTTGTGCGTATCCAGGTGCGTCGGCCGCAGCCCCGCATCCACGATGCGCCGGACCTGCGCCGCCAGTTCGTCGTATACACGAATCTGGCCGGCAGCCAGCGCCGCCACCAATTGCGGCGCCGTACGCCGGGAACGCCTTCTTCGTCACCAGCGAACGTCCGCCGATCAGCACCAGGTGACAGCCGATGTCCAGCGTCGGTGTCGCGTGCGCCAGCCGCACCGCATCGTCGAAAGCATCGCCGTTGGCCATCAGCGTCGTCGCCGTCAGAATGCCGTGGCGATGCGCCTCCACGATGCCGGCGTTCACATCCGGCGTGAAGCCGAAATCGTCGGCGTTGACCACGAGTTGTTTCCGCGAGATCAAAACAGCGTCAGCCGGATGGTCAGGAACTTCTTCGGGTTCGCCCGCATATCCTTGGCCAGCGACTGGAATTCGCGCGTCGCGCCGTTCAGCGAATCATACAACTGCCGGGTTGACCACCAACTGGCCCAGCGTGCCCTGTCCGGAGTTGATCTTGTCGATGGTGCCGTTGAACTTGGCCACCAGTTCTTCCAGCCGCTTGTGCAGCGTGTCGTCCTTCAGCAGCTTGCCCGCCGTGCCCTTGCCCGCATTCAGGTCCGCCAGCAGCGCGCGGATTTCCGCCAGCGACGCCTTGGCCTCGTCATACAGCGCCGGGTCTTTGAGCAGCTTGCCCGGCGCTGCCGTTTCCCGCCTGCAGGTCCGCCAGCAGCGCGTCCACGCGCTTGATCGGCGAGCGGATCTCCTGGTACAGCGCGTCGTCGTAGATCAGCTTGCTGATGGTGCCCTTGCCGTTGCGGACGTCGGACAGCAGGTTCTGGCCTTCGGTGGCGATCCCGTTCAGGCGGTTGTACAGTTCTTCGTCTTTCAGCAGCTTGCCGATGTTGCCCTTGCCCTGCTCCACGCCGGCCAGCAGCGAATCCAGGCGGTTGACAATCGTCTGGAACGTTTGCAGCAGGTTGGCGCTCTGCGCCATCAATTCGGGAATGTCCTGCGCCTGCAGGCTCTTGATGTTCCGCGCCGTCCTTCACCGTCTGCGCGGCGCGTCCCTTGGTGATGTTGAGGAACTTGTCGCCCAGCAGGTTGGCGGCGCTGATGCCGGCCACCGAATCCACCGGAATCTGCTGGCAGAAACTTCTCCTGCACCTTCATGACGAATTCCACCGATCGTTTCGGGTCGCGTCGATCTCGTCAGCTCGATCTTGTCCAGCGACGCCGATGGTGAAGCCGTTCAGCCGCACCGGCGTGCCTTCCGCCATGCCGCTGGCATCGTCCATGAACGTGTACAGCAGCGCGGTCTTCTGGAAGAATCCCTTGGAGCTGGTCAGCAGAAAGATCAGTACCGCCAGGATCAGGAACGCGGCCAGCCCCAGCACACCCGACTTTCAACTGCGACCAGCGTACTTTTCTCGGATCCGCCATGGTCTAGACTCGCTGCTTCACGAACTTGCTGATATAGGGGTCGCTCGAGGCTCGATTGCGTCCTGGTCGCTCTCGAAGATCAGCCGGCCTTCCTTCAGCACCATGAAGGTGGTGCGCGCTTTCTGCGCGTCCCCGTTACGCGCCGGCTCCAATGCCCCTTGTTCCGAATTGTAGCGAAAATTCGCCATCAGGTTCCCGTCCTGATAGCGATGCGTCACTATCAACGTGGTGGCCTGGCTCACATCGCGTTCTTTGATCAGCAGCGCCATGATGGTGTGCGCCGTGATCGGGTCCAGCCCCGCCGTGGGCGAATCGTACATTTGTAGCGGCGGTTCCGTCACCACCGCGCGCGCAATGGCCGCCCGCCGGCGCATGCCGCCCGAAAGCTCGCTCGGGAATTTCTCCAGCGTTCCGCCCAGTTCCACGAATTCCAGCGTCTGCTTCACCCGCGGCAGCACCTGGTCTGGCGGGCATTTGATGGAAGGCTGATTGAGCAGCGGATATGCCACGTTCTCGTCGATATTCAGCGAATCGAAAAGCGCGCTTTCCTGAAACAGCATGCCGATCTTGCTGCGGATATCGAACAGCTGTCTTTCCCGCATCGTGGAGATATCCTGGCCGAATACAAAGACCTTGCCGGATTCCGGTTTGGTCAACCCCATCGCCGTCTTCAGCAGCACCGTCTTGCCGCTGCCCGCCGCGCCCAGGATGATGCGCGATTCGCCTTCGTACGCTGCAAACGAAATGTCCCGCAATGCCACTTCTCCATCGAACGAGACCGTGACGTTCTCGAAGCGCAGCACCGCGGTCCGGGTTTCCTCTGGCCATCAGGATGCCCACCTGACTCACGAAGACTTTGGTGATCAGCACATCCAGCACGAAAATCAGTACCGTCGCCACCACCATCGCCTGCGTGGTAGACCGGCCCACGCCCTGCGTTCCGCCCGTGGTGCGCAAGCCGTAGATAACAGCCCATCAGCGAGACCACCAGGGCGAACACCAGCGGTTTGAGCAGCCCCTGCGTCACGTCGTTCCACTCCAGCGCGCGCCAGACCGACGTCCAATACTGCCTGCTTTCAATGCTCAGAACAAATTTGGCGATGATGAAGCCGCCCACCATTCCCACGAAATCCGCGATGATCGTCAACAGCGGCAGCATCACGCAAGTGGCAATCACGCGCGGCGTCACCAGTTTCTGTATAGGGTCCGTACCCAGCGCGCGCATGGCGTCGATCTGCTCGGTCACCTTCATCGACCCCAATTCGCTCGCCATCCCCGTGGAGTTGCGGCCCGCCACCATGATCGCCGTCAGCACCGGTCCGAGTTCGCGCACCAGCGTCAGCGATACCAGCGTCCCGGTCTTTCCGACCTGGCCGTATTGCGACAGAGCACGCGACATTTGCAGCGCCATCACTGCGCCGCTGAAGGAGCCGATCATGACGACAACCGGCAGCGAGCCTACGCCGATTGCGTCCATCTGAAGGATGATGTCGTCGCCGTAGTGAGGGCGGCGGAAGATGTTTTTCAGGGCCCTTCCTGCAAGCAAGAAAAACTCCTGAACAGCGAGAACAGGCTCTTTCAGCAGATCCAGCAAGTAGGTTCGGTCCCCGCTACTCCGATGCTACCATAGAACGCTGAAAGCACAGCCATGAAAGGACTTACCGATATTCCCGGAGTTCGCGTCGGGCACGTCTCCGATTTCGGCGCCATCACCGGCTGCACTGCCATTCTGTGCGAGCAGGGCGCCGTCGGCGGCGTCGATATCCGCGGAAGCGCCAGCGGCACGCAGGAGATCGACACCCTCAGCCCCGGCCACGTCACCGATCAGGTCCACGGCATCCTGCTGGCCGGCGGCAGCGCCTTCGGCCTGGAAGCCGCCTCCGGTGTGCGCCGCTACCTGGCCGGACGTAAAGTGGGCTACGCCTTCGGCGGCCAGCACATCCCGATCGTGCCCGGCGCCATCCTCTTCGATCTCGGCATCGGCAAGTCGAACGTGCACCCCAACGCCGCCATGGGCGAAGCCGCCGCCGCGGCAGCCACCACCGATCGCCGTTCCCGAAGGCTGCGTGGGCGCGGGCACCGGCGCCACCGTCGGCAAACTCTTCGGCATCGCACAGGCCATGAAGGCAGGCATCGGATCGTTCACCGTCACTCTTCCCGGCGGTGTGCTGGTCTCCGCTCTGGTCGCCGTCAACGCCCTTGGGCGATGTCCGCGACCCGGCCACCGGCAAGATCGTCGCCGGTGCGCGCAAGAGCCCGACCAGCCGCGAATTCGCCGATAGCGAGGCCGCCATGCTGCGCGGTGCTGTCATCGGCGGCGCGCCCCGCAACACCACGCTCGGCGTGGTCGCCACCAACGCGAGACTCAACAAGGTCCAGGCCAACAAACTCGCCCAGTTCGCCTCGCTCGGCATGGCGCGCACCATTTATCCGGTGAACACCATGGCCGATGGCGACATGGCCTTCGCCCTCTCCCTCGGCGCCCTGCAGGCCGACATCAACACTCTCGGCGTGGCCGCCGCCGAAGCCGTGGCGCAGTCCATCCTGCGCGCCGCGCGGTTGGCCAAGTCTCTCGGCGGTGTACCCGCTCTGGCCGGTTGAGCCGTATGTCCCTCTGGCTCTTCCTCCTGGCGGTGCGTGTCGTTGCGCTTCTCGCGCAATCCGCCCAGCCTTCGCAGCCGCCAACTCCCCGCGTCCCAACCCGGGCCGACATCCTGCGCGGCGAATACGGCCCCTACCGCGCCAATAACGATCTGCTCTTCTACCACCTCGACGTTCGCGTCGATCCGGAAAAGAAATATCTCAGCGGCAAGAACACCATCCGCTTCAAAATGCTGCAGGACGCCACCCGCATCCAACTCGACCTGCATGCCGCCCTCAACGTCGACCAGATTCTCCTCGGCGATATCCCGCTCAAGTACGAACGCGATTCCGGCGCCGTCTTCGTGGATTTTCCGGAAACGCTGCGCGCCGGCCGCACCTACAGCATCGATTTCCACTACTCCGGCAATCCGGTCGAGACCGGCCGCTTCGGCGCCATCACCTTCAGGAAGGATTCCTCCGGCCATCCCTGGATCAATACCGCCTGTGAAGGCATCGGCGCCAGCGTCTGGTGGCCCAACAAAGATCAGTGGCGCGACGAAGTCGACAGCATGGAAATCAGCGTCTCCATTCCCAACGATCTGGTCGATGTCTCGAATGGGAAATTCATCGGCAAGACCGATCTCGGCGACGGCTACACCCGTTGGGATTGGCTGGTGCAGTACCCCATCAACAACTACGACGTCTCGCTCAACATCGGCAACTACCAGCACTGGGCCGACCGCCTGGGCGACCTGCCGCTCGATTTCTACGCGCTGCCCGAAAATCTGGACAAAGCCAAAAAGCAGTTCGCCCAGGCCAAAGGAATGCTCGAGGCCTACCAGCACTACTTCGGCGAGTATCCCTTTCAGAAGGACGGCTACAAACTCATCGAAGCCCCCTACTCCGGCATGGAGCACCAGAGCGCCGTCACCTACGGCAATCATTTCACCAACGGCTACCTGGGGCGCGATTGGACCGGTGTCGGCATCAGCCCGCGTTTCGATTTCATCATCATCCACGAGAGCGGCCACGAGTGGTTCGGCAACAGCGTCTCCGCCGCCGACGTCTCCGACATGTGGATCCACGAAGGCTGGACCACCTACCTCGAGTGCCTCTACGTCGAGTACATGTACGGACACGACGACGCGCTGAAATACACTCAACGCCTACAAGTCGAAGGTCCGCAACCAGCAGCCCATCATTTCACCCCGCGGCATCAACCGCGAACCGCCGCAGGACCAATACTTCAAGGGGGCGCTCTTTCTCAATACCCTCCGCAGCATCGTCGAATGACGATGCCCGCTGGTGGACGCTCATCCACGATTTCTACCAGCACTTCAAGTATCGGAACATCATGACGGAAGACGTGGTGGCCTTCTTCAATCAGCAGACCGGCATGAACCTGACGCCCGTTTTCGACCAGTACCTGCGCCACACCGCGCTTCCCGAACTCGAGCTGAAATGGAACGAGGCCGAGGGCTCCGTCTCCTACCGCTGGAAGGTCGACGAGCCCGCGTTCCGTATGCCGGTCCGCGCGGGAACGCGGAACCACTGGCAGACGCTCCAGCCCACCGTCGAATGGCAGACCCTCCAGACGCCGCTCAAAAAAGGCGAATTCGAAGTCGCCACCGATCTCTACTACGTCACCGTGAACAAGCTCTAGCGGCCGGCCAGGCCATCACGAACTGATCACGGCGCCCGCCTTTGCCAGCGCGCCTTCCAATTCTTCCTTCTTCAGGTCCGTGCTGATGAACAGTTCCTGCCGCGCGCCGGCGCTCAGTGCGATTGCCTTCCAGCCGTTCTGCGTCGGCACCGTCACGTGCACGCGTACCTTACCGCGCGCGTCGCGTACCGGACGGATGACGCCCGGAATCACCGAGCGGATCTCGGGCGTCGCCTTCAACAGCTCCTCCAAGATCCCGCGCACGCCATCGATGATGCTGTGTTCGATTTTCAGCCGGTCCTTCGCCGTGCGCAGCCGCATCTACTGCCAGCCCTCGCCGCCGCGTAACGGTACGAACCGGCACATGGTAGGTACGCGATGATCCACGCGTCCATCGCGCAGGGTCAGCACGCGCAACTCCTGGTCATCCAGCGGACCCACCGGAATCACCAGAATTCCCGGATCGTTCAGTTGCTCCACCAGCGCCGCCGGCACCTCCGGCGCGCCCGCCGCTACCGAGATCGCATCGTAAGGCGCAGCCGTCGCATAGCCGCCCGAGCCATCGCCGGCCACCACTCGCACGTTCCAGTCGCGGCCCGTGCGCCGCAAATTGTCCCGGGCCTGCTGCGCCAACTGCGGAATGATCTCCAATGTGATCACCTCAGCCGCCAGCGCGCCCAATACCGCCGCGGCGTACCCGCACCCGGCGCCCACCTCCAGCACACGCTCCGTTCCCTGCAGTTCCAGGCACTCTGCCATCAACGCGGTCATGTAAGGCTGTGAAATGGTCTGACCCTCGCCGATATGAATCGGTCCATCGTGATATGCCACCACTCGAGAGTCCAGCGGGACGAACTCCTCGCGCGGAATCTCCAGCATGGCTGCCAGAACCCGCTCATCGCGAATGCCTCGCCGGCGAAGCTGTGTATCCACCATCCGGCGGCGTTCCGAAAACCAATCGGGGACCAAGTCCACCCCCAACTTTATAATAGCTATATACATGGCCCATCTGATCACACTCATCCCCGGCGACGGAATTGGACCCGAAGTTGCCGACGCTACCGTACGCGCTGTTGACGCCACCGGCGTCTCCCTGGAATGGGAGCGCGTCGAAGCCGGCGTTCGCGCCCTCGCCGAACAGGGCCAATTGATTCCCGACGATGTCTTCGCATCGCTCGAAATGACGCGCGTCGGCCTCAAAGGACCCACCGCCACCCCGATCGGCGGCGGTCACCAGAGCATCAACGTCGCCCTGCGCAAAAAGCTCGGCCTCTACACGAACTTCCGCCCCGTGCGCATGCTCCCCGGACTCAAGACGCGCTACCATGACCTTGCGCTCGATCTGGCGATCTTCCGCGAGAATACCGAGGACCTCTATTCCGGTCTGGAGCACGAAGTTGTGCCCGGCGTGGTAGAGAGTCTTAAGATCATCACTCAGAAAGCCTCCACCAAGATCGCGCGCTCCGCCTTCGAATGGTCCCGCCGCGAGAGCCGCAAGAAAGTGGTGGCCATCCACAAGGCCAACATCATGAAGTTGAGCGACGGCCTCTTCCTCAAGTGCTGCCGCGAAGTGGCGTCGCATTTCCCCGAGATTCAATACAGCGAACTCATCGTGGACAACGCCTGCATGCAACTGGTAATGCGCCCCGAGACCTTCGACGTGCTGGTGCTGCCCAACCTCTACGGCGACATCATCAGCGATCTCACCGCGGGCCTGGTCGGCGGACTCGGCATCGTTCCCGGCGCCAATATCGGCGACCACCACGCCATCTTCGAAGCCGTCCACGGCACCGCCCCCGATATCGCGGGCAAAGGCCTGGCCAATCCCACCGCCCTGATGCAATCGGCGGTCCTGATGCTCGCCCACATCGGAGAGCGCGACGCCTCCGCCCGCCTGCACCACGCAATCTACCAGACCTACGCCGAACGAGATCACCTCACCGGAGACGTAGGTGGAAACTCCTCCACCACCGAATTCACCGACGCCGTCATCCGCCACCTGTAATGGTGGGGTAGGCTTCAGCCTGCCAATCCGAGCGAAGCTCGGACGACCGATTATTGTAGGGCGGGTTGTGAACCCGCGGCCGATTGGCAATCGGCCATCCGAGCGAAGCTCGGAAGACTTACTTCTCGTAAGCCATCATAATCGCGCTATTATCCATCTCGCCGTACCCCGCCGCTTCCAGCCCTTCCAGCAACTGCCGGTGTACCTGCGACAATGGCAGCCTTCGCCTTCTTCGCATTCGCCGCCGCCAGAATCAGCCGGACATCCTTCAAATGCTGCGACAGCTTGGCCTCCACGCTGAAATCGTGATCCAGCATCTTCTGCCCCTTGTCGTCCATCACTCGCGAATACGCCGCCCCTGCCTTCAGCACTTCGAGCGCATCCGAGGGCGACACCTCGCACGCATGCGCAAACGCCAGCGTCTCCGCCAGCACCGCGCGATGCAGTCCGAGCGCGAGATTGGCCACCAGTTTCATCCGCGCCCCCGCGCCGTAGCTTCCCAGGTAGAACGCGCGCGACGCGAAAGTCTGGAACAACGGAGCCGCGGCGTCGAACACCGGCCGCCGCCCGCCCGCCATCACCACCGCCGCGCCGCTGCGCACCACCCGGCTGGAGCCGAGCACCGTGGCGTCCAGATAATCCACGCCGCTCTTCGCCAGCTTCACGCCCATCGCCGCCATTGCCTCCGGTTCGCCGGTAGTGCAATCGACGATCGCAATTCCCGCCGTCAATCGGAGCGCCCCCAGTACCTGGGCCACCACATCGGAAGTCGGCAGGCACAGCAGCACCGTGCGGCAGTTGTCCGCGACCTCCTGCGCCGCGCCCGCGCCCATCCGCCGTTCGGGCACCAGGTCGTAGCCGAGGATCCCGTAGCCCGCCGCCTTCAATCGCGCCGCAATCGCCGACCCCAGCAGGCCGACTCCGATGACGCCGATGGTGTCCATGCGCCTACTTCCCCCTGGTCAATCCTAGCGCACGGATCCGTTTGTGCAGGTTGGTTCGCTCCATCCCCAGTGCCCGCGCCGCGCCCGACACGTTCCAGTTGGATTCATCCAGCGCGCGCAGAATATGCTCCCGCTCCGCCGATTCCCGCGCCTCCTGGATGGTCGATTTCGGTCCGGCCTCGCGCTGCACCCGCACTTCCACCGGGATGGAATCGCGCGTCAGCCGCTCGCCCTGCGTCAGAATCGCCATGCGCTCGATCACGTTGCGCAGCTCGCGCGCGTTGCCCGGCCAGCCGTAGCTTTCCAGCAGGTCGGAACACGCCTTCGTCCAGCACCTTGCGCTTGAAGTTGTTGCGCGCGCAGAATTCTTCCAGGAAATACTCCGCCATCAGGCGGATATCGTGCGGCCGTTCGCGCAGCGCCGGCACGCGTATCGGCACCACGCTCAACCGGTAGTACAGATCTTCGCGGAACTTCTCCGCCGCCACCATCGCCGCCAGATCGCGATTGGTCGCCGAGACCACCCGCACGCTTACGCGGATGATCTGCTCGCCGCCCACGCGGTGGAATTCGCCCTCCTGCAGCACGCGCAGCAGCTTGGCCTGCGATGCGCCGTGCAGGTCGCCCACTTCGTCCAGAAAGATCGTGCCGCCATCGGCCAGTTCGAACTTGCCGCGGCGCAGCGAGGTGGCGCCGGTGAACGAGCCCTTCTCGTGTCCGAAAAGCTCGGTCTCCAGCAGCTCGGTGGGAATCGCCGCGCAGTTCACTTTCACGAACGGTCCCGCCGCAAACGGACTCGCATTGTGAATGTGCGCCGCCAGCAGTTCCTTGCCCGTGCCCGATTCGCCGATCAGCAGCACGCGCGCATCGCTGCGCGCCGCCATCGAAGCCTGCTCCACCGCGCGCTGCCAGGCCGCCGAAGTACCGATCATCTTCGGCGAAGTGCCCACCAGCTCGCGCAGCCGCTCGTTCTCCTGGCGCAGCGTGGAGTGCTCCATGGCGTGCTTCACCGCCAGCAGCACGCGGTCGCGGCTCAGCGGCTTTTCCAGGAAATCGAAGGCGCCGGCGCGCGTCGCTTCCACCGCGTCGGCAATCGTCCCGTGGCCGGAGATCATGATGGCCGGCGCCGTCGCCCCGTTCTGCTTCACCGCCTTCAGCAGGTCGATCCCGCTGCCGTCGGGCAGCTTCATATCCAGCAGGTAGGCGTCGGCGCGCCCCGCGTCCGGATGCTTGGTGAACTCCGCCACGCTGCGGCAGAAGTTCACCTGCGTACCCCTCGCGCTCCAGAATCATGCGCAGCGAGCGGCCGATATTCTCTTCGTCATCCACGATCAGGATGCGTTTGGATGCCATGGGTTGCCACGGGCAGCAGCACGCGGAAGCCTGCGCCGCCCAGTTCTCCTTTCACCACAACAATGTCTCCGCCGTTCAGCAGCGCGCTCTTGCGCGCGATGGAAAGCCCCAGCCCCATGCCGCGTTTCTTGAAGGAGATGGTGGGTTGAAACAGGCTGGAGCGCGCCTGTTCGCTCAACCCCGGTCCCGGAATCGTGGACTTCGATCGCTACCCGCCCGCCATCTGCCGCCGTCACCCCGAGAATCCTGCCGCCCTCGCCCGCCGCTTCCGCCGCGTTCTCCAGCAGGTTGGTCAGAATGCCTTTCAGCAGATCCTGGTCCGCCACTACCGGCGGCGTGCTTTCCGCCAGCCGGCAATCGTATGCCACTTCGGGATGCGCCGTCTTCAGGAAGGCGATGCGCTCCTGCAACAGACCGTTGACGTCGATCTCGCCGGGCTGCACCGGCGGCTCCGCGGCGAATTGCGAGAAGGCGCGAATGCGCCGCTCCAGCGTCTCGATTTCGTCCACCACGATCTGCGTGGCCTGCTCCATGAAGCCGCGGTCGGCATCGTCGTAGCGCACCAGCATCTCTTCCACCGTCAGCCGGATCGGCGTGAGGGAGTTCTTCACCTCGTGCGCCATCTTGCGCGCCAGCGTCTGCCAGCTCGCCAGTTGGCGCAGGTAGACCAGGCGCTCCGTGCTTTCCTGCAGCCGCGCCGCCATGTTGTTGAAGGCCCCGATGGCGCGGCCGATTTCGTCGTCGCGCCGCGCCTGTACGCGCGCGTTCAGATCGCCGCCGGCCAGCTTGCCCAGTCCCGCGGTCAACTCCTGGATCGGCCGGCTGATGCGGTGCGCCAGATAGACCAGCAGCGCCAGCGAAACCAGCCAGATCGCCGCCGCCAGCACAATGTAGGTGCGCTTGATGCCGCGGCGCAAATCGCGCGCATTCGCCTCTTCCACCGCGCGCCGCGCATCGCGGATCTCGCGCGTCAGCCGATCCATCGCCACATCGCCCAGGCTCTCGGAGTACGACCCAGATCTCGTTGCCGTGGCGCACCAGGTAGTCCAGCCGGTTGCCCTCCTGGCCGGCGCGCACCACGCGCTCGCCCTCCAGTCCGCCCGAGAAAATCTTGACCGCGTCCGGCCACGACGCTCGCTCCGTTGGAGGTACTTGTGGGGCTCGATCTCGCCGGCAGCCGCCTTGTGTTTCACATCGTCGCTGGCACGTTCGTACAATCCGCGCGCCGTGCCTTTGAGCGATTTCGACAGCGGGTCCAGCTTGGTGGTGGACGAGGTATCGACGCTCTCCTCCAGCAGCGAAGTGGTAATCCAGACGGTGGCTGCCAGTGGCGCCAGCGTGGCCGCCAGAAAGATGAGGATCAGCCTGTTGCGAAGGCGGTTCACCCGTTTCGCGACCCGCGGCCTGCCATGCGGGGCAGATCGGCCAGACGCACGCGTGTCTCCAGCGGCCCCCAATGCGTGACTTCGGTGTTCTTGCGCCCCAGGAATTCGATCAGGTCGTGGATGCTGATGCCGATCTTGGTTTCGTCGGCAAAGTCGCGCGCCGTGCCGGTGCGCAGCTCGAGCCGAAGCCAGTAGTACTGGTTCGGCGCCAGCCCCAGGGTGCTCATGGTCAGGTTGTCGAAACACCAGGCTTCTGCGGCCGTGGCCGAAAGGCCTTCCACCGTGCGCGGCGCTACTCCCGGTGTGCTCTCGATCTGGGTCACCGAGAACTTCTCCTCCCAAAGCGCATAGCTGACCACGAAGCGCCCTTTCTGCGGCCGGATCACCGCCGTGCGCGCTTCGTTGAGCAGCTCGAGTTGCGAAACATAAGCCACGACATCGCCATATTTCAGGCGTTCCAGCGGCTTTACCGGTGAGAAAGTGCAGCGTCGGTGCGGCGACGTGCAGGTTGTCGCCGTCATAAAGAACCTTGAGGGGCTCGGCCGCCCGCGCGGAGAACAGAGGAGCCGTAAGGCCGGCCAGAAGCCAGCTCCTGCGGCTGATCCTTGTCTCCCGCGAACGGGTTTCCATCAATCAGAATTCCATCAATAAATCATGCCTATCATCACGATCGGTTCCACGTGTCCGGACTTCAAGGGGAACGCCAGGGCCAGCGAAAAAATCGATTCCTTGAAGCCGACGCCCACCGAATGTCGCGGGGTGGCCGGCTGGCCGCTATCCCAAACGGCGCCGGCATCGTAAAACGCCTGGAAGCGGTCCATACCTATACTCGACGGTGTTGTGAACCAGCCGGTTTCCCCCAATGGGGTCAATATCGTACTTGTTCCAGCCGCGCAGGTAATAGCTGTTACCGGCCACGAAGCGCTCCGACAGCGGCGCCCGCCCGCTGATCGACCCGGCCTGTACAGCTGTCCATCAACTGATGTTTCCCGTGTATCAGCCGGTAATGCAGTCCCACGGCGTGCGACGTATAGGTGAAATCTGTGCCCAGGAGTCTGGTGGCCGCCGCAGGGTGTAACCCGCATCCACGTCCTGCTGATATTCCGATTCCGCCAGCCGCTGATGATAGCGGAGTGAAGTGATCAGGGCATTCGCGGCCTCGTTATGAGCGGTGGGAAACTGGTTTTGAAAGCGTTGAAAGCCAACCCGATCTCCAGGGTCAGCGGTTTGGCCAGGCTGATCGTCGCGGTCGGCTCGAAATTCTGCCGCGTCCGGTAGGCGTCCGAAGTCTGGTTGGGCTGCGCCGCCAGAGGCGTCCAGCGTACTCTGGTTCCACTGCTCGTGATAGCTCTCGAACTGGAAGCGCAGGCCCACGCGATCGGTGCCCAAGTGTTTGTTTTCATAGCGTCCGGAAATTCCTGCGAACCGCTCTGCCAGCGTGTCGCCGTCGCTCGCCAAGCCGAAAAGGAACGTGTTCTGGTGGACCGTGAAGCCTACCGCGCCTGCTCCGCTCCAACCCTGCCTGGAATCGTACAGGAACTTGGTCACCGTAGCGTCGATGGCTGCGCGCGCCGGGGTCGACTTCGAATTCCACCCGAACATGCTCCGGCGTGTCGCCCCGCAGCACATGATGGCTTACCTCTCGCGCGTACAGTTCCTTCTTGAGGCGCGAGCCTAAACCGTCCAGCAGGCCGGGATTCAGCTTCTGCCCGATCAGCGCCGCCAGGTCCTTCCGCAGGCCCGTACTCAGACGGTCGTTCTGCTGGTCGGCGACGTTCGTCTGCCAGCCCTTTCCCGCAACGATCACTGCGTCGACCGTATAGCGCTTGTTCACATTCAAATCGGAGTCTTGCGTTCCGGCAAAGAGTAGGGTGCCCACCAATAGACAACCCAGCCAGGCGAATTTCATGCTGTGCCCAATGGCACGCTTACAACCAATTATAACGGATTGAAAATAGGAGGGGTGGCCCGATGCAGCTTGTGACTTGAGTTCACAGGTGTGGAACACGTGGCAGGAGTGGCTGGCGCCGCCCGGGCAGGCGAGGCCTGGCTTACAGGACCTTCGCCAACTCGGTAGCAAACGCGCTGCGGGGAGACTGCTCGCGATTTCGTCCGCCGCGCTTTTTGCGGTCGGGACGCTGTTCGGTTCGGATGGCATTGGGTGCTGCTGCGCCTGCGGCCTGCTGCGGTGACGGCGCCGCTCCACGGGGAGCATCCTTGCCCTTCGGCGGTTGTGCCGGGTTGGCCCGCAACAACCGGTCTTCCAGGGGGGCGCGGTCAAAACGGCGGATGATGGATTGCATCTCGTCGCTTGTGGGCGCTTCGACAAATGCGAAGCCCTTGGATTCCTGCGTTTCGTGGTTTCGGATCACTTTAACGGCATCGGCCACCAGATCTTCGGCGGCTAGCCATTGCTTAATATCGTCAGCGGTGACCCAGGTAGGGAGATTACCAAGAAATACGGTGAAGCTCATTCAGTTGATTTTGTTACTCCGTTGTGGATTTGCGGCACTTCAAGGGGAGGATTCCGATCTGCCATCTAGATAGTATCAGAGTGGATTAGCGGATGCAAATGGTTGATTTTTAGCGCCGTACAGCGGGCCTGCGGAAGATTCTCGTCCGTCGCGCCAGAAGCGCACAGAGCAGTACTCCGCCACCCAAAAGTAGCCCCTCCGTCCCGGGCTCCGGTACCTCCGCCATAACCGCACCGTTCGTCACTCGCGCCAGAAGCGTCGAATGGCCTGCCCGCCCTTCCAGATCTACCAGATACGGGCACCGCGCCAACTGAAAGCGGACCGCCCGACAGGCCGGCGTACAGATCCTGCCGCAGAACGTACGGATCCAGGCCCAACCTGACATCGGGCCCTTCATTGCGTAAGGCTAGCACTATAAACGGCCCTTCCAACAGCGCTGCGGAAAGCAGTGGAGGCAGGGGCAGCTCGCCCTCCAGTGTCGAAACTTCTCCGCTATACGCACTTCCCTGGAAAAAACCCGAGTGAAATGTCAGCGTCGCCGAAGGCTTCCGAAACAGACCGGTCCGCCGATTCCACGGTAACGGCGAATTCTCCCGGTACAACCAATGGAGCCGATACCAGTGCGAAATCCATCTGCGAGGGAGACTGCGCCAAACCCAACCGGGCGGCATTTTCACTGAAATTCGAGGTCAACAGATGAAACACCAGCGTGTCTCCGGTATGCACCACCACGCTGGTGAGTGCCGATACATCGAGCGTGCTCGCGCTCACGGATGACGCCGTGAGCAGCGCAAAGCACAGAGCCCCGACCACACTCTCATCCACGCATTGTAAGTCGCGGCACTCCGGCTGAACAGAGGCCGTTGTACCGGTACAACAGGCGATGTGCCTCAGAACGGTTTACGGATAATCCCTCGGTGGTATACGATTGCGGCATGATCTCGCCGCTCACTCCACTCGATTTTCTGGCGCGCAGCGCCACGCCTGGCGAGACCTCACCGCAGTGGTGGATGGCGAGCGCCGCTTCACCTACGCCGAGTTCGCGCCCGCGTGGAACGTCAGGCCGCCGCCCTGCTTGCAACTTGGGTGTCGGGCCGGCGACCGCGTCGCGGTACTGGCCCCCAACGGCGCCATGGCGCTCGAAGCCCACTTCGCCCCCATGCGGATCGGCGCCATCCTCGTGATGCTGAATACCCGGCTCGCCTCCGCCGAGCTCGAGTGGATCCTGCGCACACTGCGGCGCGAAAGTCCTGCTGGTCGACCCGCAACTGCAAACCGCTGCGTCGCCAACGCCGCAGTGCCCTCATGCGTAGTCGACGATTACGAGGCGTTCCTGGGTGCCAGGAGCGTCGGCCGAGGCCGGCTAGTACCACCTGGGACCGCGCTCGCGATCGACCGATGAAAACGCCTGCATCGCCATCAACTACACCTGCGGCACCACCGGCTTTCCCAAAGGCGTCATGTACACCCACCGCGGCGCCTGGATCAACGCCATCGGCGAAATCATCGAGCACGGACTCACCCAGCGCAGCGTCTACCTTTGGACGCTGCCCCTGTTCCACTGCAACGGCTGGTGCTTCTCCTGGGCCGTCACCGCCGCCGGCGGGCGCCACATCTGCCTGCGCCAGCCGGACCCGCGCCGAAGCCGTGCGCCTGATCGAAGCCGAAGGTGTGACCCACCTCTGCGGCGCGCCCGTGGTGGTCAGCTCGCTGGCCCAGTACTGCGCCGCCAACGGCGTGAAGTTTCGCACCCCCTGCGCATCGTCACCGCCGGCGCGCCGCCGCCGCCCGCCGTGATCCGCGCGGCCGAAGAGACCGGCGCGGAGATCACCCACGCCTACGGCCTCACCGAAACCTACGGTCCGCACACCGTCTGCGCCTGGAAGCCCGCATGGGACGCCCTGCCCGCCGCCGAACGCGCGCAGCTCAAAGCCCGCCAGGGCGTGCCCTACCTCGTCGCCGGCACGGACCTGCGCGTGGCCGATCACTACATGAACGATGTTCCCGCCGACGGCCAAACCATGGGCGAAGTCCTCATGCGCGGCAACAACGTGATGCTCGGCTATTACGACAATCCCAAGGCCACCGCCGAGGCCTTTCAGGGCGGCTGGTTCCACTCCGGCGATCTCGCCGTGGTCCATCCCGATGGCTACATCGAACTGCGCGACCGCATGAAGGACATCGTCATCTCCGGCGGCGAGAACATCTCTTCCATCGAAGTGGAAAAGGTGCTGGCCGACCATCCCGCCGTCGCCGAAGTCGCCATCGTCGCCGTCGCCCGACGAAAAATGGGGCGAGGTGCCCAAGGCCTACGTCGGCCTCAAGCCCGGACTGCTCCGCCACGGCCGAAGAGTTGATCGCCTGGTGCCGCGAGCGCCTGGCGCATTTCAAATGTCCCGAAGCACGTGGAGTTCGGTCCGCTGCCGCGCACCGCCACCGGCAAGATCCGCAAGAACGAATTGCGCGCCCGGACGCGCAAAGGTGCACCTCATGAATCTCCAAATCGCCCACGAAGGCCCCATCGCCATCGTCACCCTGAACCGTCCGCGAGCGCCGCAACGCGCTCTCGCTCGAACTGATGCTGGAACTGATCGCCGCCTCGACGAAATCGGCCGCAATCGCGAAATTCGCGCCGTCATTCTGGCCGCCGCCGGCAAGGTCTTCTGCTCCGGCCACGACCTCGGCCGAGATGACCGGCCGCGACATCAACGAATACCGCCGCATCTTCGACGTCTGCACCGAGCTGATGCAGAAGATCCAGTCCATCCCGCAGCCGGTGATCGCCGAAGTGCAGGGCATCGCCACCGCGGCCGGCTGCCAGCTGGTGGCCACCTGCGATCTCGCCATCGCCGCCGAAGAGGCCGCCTTCGCCACGCCCGGCGTGAAGATCGGGCTCTTCTGCACCACGCCCATGGTCGCCCTGACGCGCGCCATCGGCCGCAAGCGCGCCCTCGCAGATGCTGCTCACCGGCGAGATGGTGGACGCCGCCACCGCCGCCGAATGGGGCCTCATCAACCAGGCCGTGCCCGCCGCCGAACTGCCGGCCGCCACGC
This sequence comes from uncultured Solibacteraceae bacterium, assembly GCA_963792055.1. Taxonomy (GTDB): domain Bacteria; phylum Acidobacteriota; class Terriglobia; order Bryobacterales; family Bryobacteraceae; genus Solibacter. The sequence continues at coordinate 41,759 of CAWBUV010000019.1, forward strand.
GCAAGCTGGCCGGACAGATCGCCGAAGCCAGTTCGCTGGTGGTGGCCATCGGCAAGCAGGCGTTCTATACCCAGATCGATCTCGACCAGCCCAAAGCCTACGCCTACGCCAAGGAAGTCATGTCGATGAACGCGCTGGCCGCCGACGCGCAGGAAGGCATCGGCGCATTCCTGGGAAAGCGCGCGCCGTGCTGGAGCGGAAAATAAGTAATACTTATCCCGCGAGTGGTATAGACGATTGTACTGGAATACTTACCCCGTTAGTACCATTACGTGCATAGCATTCGTAGGACTTACGCCGCGCAAAAGATCTGCTGATAATAGAACCCGTAGAGTAAAACATATGGCATCCTTCATCGCAGCCGGGTTCGCACCTTCAAAAACAAACGTCCTCTCCTCCACCAGAGGGACCATGTCCAGAACGCACCCCGCTCCCGAGATGCAACGGATGGGACGCAGTATCGGTTACGATTGCCTGCTGAGCCGGATATCGTCCGGTATCTGCGAGAATGCGTCCAAGCACCACCAGGTCGATCTGGAACGCCTCAGCCGCCGCTCAGACACGGAAGCCCGCTTCCGCGGAATGCTCGGCGATCTCAAGCGCCAGCTCGCGGGTAACGCCGCCTTGCGCGTCCGGTCCGCCGGCGTCGATGGCGTGATCCAGTTCTCCGCCAAAGCCAGTTGAAAATACCCTGTTTTTGATTGCCGTCTCAACGTACTTCTGGTACTCACATAAGCCGGATAGTACCTGGATAGTTCCATTGGAGGACTTGTCGCTTGCCTCCCAACCTGTTTGACTGTGCAGAAGGGCGAATGGCCCTACACGAGGATCAAAATGACTGTTCTCGACGAGATAACGAATGATACTATTAACTCTCGGCCGTCGTCTGGCCGAAGGACCACTTCCCACACCGGAGGCTCTGCGTTATGCCACACTGCTGGCCGAGGCGCTCCGCCAAATACACGACGAAGGACGTACGTTCGGCGCCCTCACCCCATCGAATATTGCGATCACCGCTTCCGGCCTCGAGTTGATCGCCCCCCAGGGACAACCGGAGGCCATCACGCCCTACACAGCTCCGGAAATCCTCCAAGGCCACCCCGCGGATGCGCGTAGCGATATCTTCGCCTTCGGCGCGATCGTTTACGAAATGGCAGCCGGCCGTCGCGCTTTCGACGGCGACAACTCCGATGCACTCGCCGTATCGCTGACCATCTCTCATCCCGCGTCCACCGGAACTCCCGCCATCGATCATGTAGTGAGCAACTGTACCGCGAAGGACCCGTCCGTTCGCTGCCCCCGCATGCAGAAAGTCATCCTGGAACTGAAGCTGATGGGCTTTGCCGCTCCGCGTCCGGACGCGATCTCCCGCCAGGAGAGTGTAACCGCCGCCCTCCGCGCGGAAACGCAGCAGCTCGAAACTCGTGTGGCCGCGCTCCTCGATACCCACGAAAAAGCCATCGTCGACATGCAGCAGTCGTCCGACGAAGAAATCGGCCAGCTCCGTGCGAAGTTGGCCGGCATGGAAGCCGAGTTGGCCCCCCTTCAGGCCCGCTCCGCCCTGCTGGAAACCCTCTGCCAGCGCATCATGACACACGTCGAGCAGGTCCAGCAGAATATCGAAGCCATCGACGAGCGCGTCAACGGCGTGAAGGACGGCATCGATGTCCTCAGTCAGGGCGCTACCGTCCTGCAGGACTACGTCGGCGCGCGCATGCACGAATTCGAGCAGACGCTCAAATCGCAAAGGACCGCCATTGCCTCGGTGGTCGCCAGCCAGACCCAAACCGACGACGTCGTCGAAGGTGTGGTCGGAGCCATGGAACTGCTCCACACCATCGTCTTTGACCGCGCCGGCGAGTTCAGCTAGACCGGAGATTTCCAGCGCAGCCGGTCAGTCCCTCCGGTAAATTACACTGCCCGCGCTGCGCCCCACCTCGTAGTACCCTGCCATCCATGCCCGCAGATCGGCGAACTGGTTGAGGGCCAGCCGCCGGTTATACTCCCCCAGCCCATCCACTACGAAGGTTGGCCGCGATGCGGCCAGCTCTGCCCGCCGCGCGCGCGATTCCTCCGTCTCCACCGGCGTGGATTGCGTCAGGTGCCGGTCCGCGGGCACGCCCGTCAGCGGCTGCGAATCCAGAAACCGCGTCGCTGCCGGCAGGTGCGAGTACACGTAGATCTCGGGCCGGTACCCCCACACGAACAGCGTGTCGCCGGGCTTCGCCGCGCGCGCGCACCATCGCCGCCGCGGCGCGGCTGTCGCGGTCCATCGCGGTATCGCGCCAGTCCCCATCGCGCGCCGCCTGATAGTAGGTGGGCGCGAAGCGCGCCAGCGGAATCAGCAGCAGCAGCGCAACGCAGCCGCGCGCGCGGCCCGCGCAGCGCCGCGAATCCGCGCGCCGCCAGCAGCACCACCACCGGCAGCAGCTGGAAGTAATAGCGCGGGAAGAAGCGCATGCCCGCCGCCACGCCGGCCAGCGAAATCAGCAGCCACACCATCCAGCGGCGGCGCTCCGCTAGCTTCCGCGCCAGACGCCAGCGGCCGCCGCAATCACGATGGCCGCATGGAAGCCGGCCCAGTTCAGGGTGCGCAGCAGGCCGTTCTTCACCGGCGCCTCCACGAACGTCGTGCCCGCGTAGATGCGTCCCCAGCGCCAGACCTCGTCCCAATAGGCCGGCAGCGCGCCCGCACCCCACATCCACGCCGAGACCGCCCCGGTGACACGCCGCGAAGCCCGCCAGCAGCGGCCACGAGGGCGCCCACCACGCGCACACCGCCAGCACCAACACGCCCTTGGGATTGATCGCGAACGCCACCCCCGCCAGCGCGCCCGCCCACAGCGGACGCCGCCGGTACGCCATCCATACCGCCGCCAGGTGCGGCGCCAGCATCAGCAGATCGGCCGCCAGCGGGATCACCGCGGAGGGAAAGTCGAAGATCAGGAAGAAGCCCAGCAGCCCGGCCGCCCACAGGCCCTCGCGCCGCCCCACAGGTCGCGCGCGAAGCCCCACGCGATCCAGCAGCAGAGCAGGGCGTAGAGCGCGCCGGCCAGCCGCAGCAGCCAGCCCGCCTCGCCGCCGAGCAGGTGTAGAACGCCGGCGCCAGCGGCGGCTTATCGAACCAGATGTCGCGGTAGAGCACCTTGCCGCGCGCGCATCTGCTGCGCCGCGGCCAGCGGCAGCGTCTCTTCCGCCCACAGGATTCCGACGTGGCACAGCCGCGCCGCCAGCAGCAGCGCGAACAGCAGCAGAAAGAACCAGCGCGTCTTGCTCAAACTGGCTTGCTCAAACCTTGACGGGCGTTCGCGCCAGCAGGCGCTCCAGCGCGATCCGGAAATCCGCGCCGTAGAGCGGATCGGCCAGCGCGAACTCCACGAAGCTCTCGAAGTAGCTCGGGAAGTTGCCGATGTCGTAGCGCTTCTCCTCGGGCGTCAGCTTCACCGCCATCACGCGGCGGCCTTCGTCGCACATGAACTGGATGGCGTCGGTCAGCTGGATCTCGCCGCGCTTGTCGGGCTTCACGCGGCGGATCATGTCGAAGATCACCGGCGAGAAAATGTAGCGGCCGGCGATCGCCAGATTGCTGGGCGCGTCCTTCGGGCGCGGGCTTCTCCACCAGGTTGACGATGCGGAAAACGTCGTCCGACGCCGCCTCGGGCTGCACGATGCCGTAGTGCGAGGTCTCTTCCGCGCGGCACCTCTTCCACCGCGATCACGCAACTGGCGCGCTTGGAATCGAACACGTCCGCCATGCGGCTCACGGCCCGCGAAACCGCGTTCAACCCGAGAATGGAATCGCCCAGCGCCACCAGGAACGGCTTCTCGCCGGCGAAATTCTCGGCGCAGAGAATGGCGTCGCCCAAGCCCGCGCTGCAGCCGCTGGCGCGTGTAGAAGAAGTTCGCCTTCAGCGCCTCGAAATCCAGTTCCCGCAGCAGGTCCTGCTTGTTGCGCCTGCGTCAGCGCCTGGAACAGTTCCGGGTCGTGATCGAAATGATTCTCGATGGACGCCTTGCTGCGGCCGGTGACGAACAGAATCTGCTCGATACCGTTGGAAACCAGTTCCTCCACCACGTACTGCACGATCGGCTTGCGCGCGACCGGCAGCATTTCCTTGGGCTGCGACTTGGTGGCCGGCAGCAGGCGGGTGCCCAGACCCGCGACGGGAACGACTGCGCTTTGAATCACCTTCTGAATATACCAACAGCCCGTGCGTATCCTGATTCCGCCGGAATGCTATATTGGGCAAAGAAAAAGCGAATGGAGGACATCCAGCAACAACTCGCGGCCCTGCGCCAGCGCATCGCGCGCGTCGACCGCAAGTACGCCAACGCCCCGCCCGCGCCGCCGCGTCCCGTGCAGCGCCCCGACGGGCAGTTCATCGAGGAGCTGCTCTCCGGCGAAGTCGTCACCACGCCGCTGGGCCAGCACTTCGAAACCGAGAAGCTCTGGGAATCCCACCGCCGCCACGGCAGCGTCTATATCTCCGACCTCGCCGAACTTCCCGAGGACCTGCTGCAGCCCCTCTCCGCCGGAACCGTCGAAAGCGCGCATCCCACCCGCTGGGCCTTCCTCGATACCGAGACCACCGGCCTCGCCGGCGGCACCGGCACCTACGCCTTCCTGATCGGCGTCGGCTCCATCGATTCCGCCGGCTTCCGCCTGCGCCAGTTCTTCATGCGCGATTACGGCGAGGAGGCCTCGCTGCTCCTTCGCCTCGCCGAGTACCTCGCGCCCTTCGACGTGCTGATCACCTACAACGGCAAATCCTACGACCAGCCGCTGCTCGAAACCCGCTTCCGCATGGCACGCGCCCGGCATCCGTTCGACCGCATGCAGCACCTCGATCTTCTCTTCGGCGCGCGCCGGCTCTGGAAACTGCGCCTGGATAGCTGCCGCCTGGTGGATCTCGAGAACCGCATCCTGGGCGTGGAGCGCCAGGGCGATCTGCCCGGCGAGATGATCCCCTACGTCTACTTCGATTTTCTGCGCAGCCAGAAGGCCTTCCAGGTGGTGCCCATCTTCCACCACAACGCCATCGATATCCTCTCGCTCGCCTGCCTCACCGCGATCGTGCCGTTCGCCTTCCGCTCGCCCGAAGGCGTCGATGTCCGCCACGGCGCCGACCTGATCGGCCTGGCCCGCTGGCTGCTCCAGTCCGAGCGGCAGGACGAAGCCCTGCGCCTCTTCCGCCGCGCCCTGGAGATGGGGCTGCCGGACGATCTGCTCTTCCGCACCATGTGGGACGTCGCGATCATCGAGCGCCGCGCCGGACGTGACGACGCCGCGCTTGCCCTGCTCACCGAACTGGCCGCCGCGCGCAATCCCTATCGCGTGCGCGCCTTTCGAGGAAATCGCCAAGCACTACGAGCATCGCGAGAAGAACTACGCCATGGCGCTGGAAATGACGCGCAACGCTCTGGCGTTCGAGGATACCCCGGAGATCCGCCGCCGCGAAGACCGCCTCAAAGGCCGCCTGGCCCGTCCCCGCTCCCGCCGCCTGGCAATGTAAGACAGGCCTCCCGGCCTGTCGCTCGTCACCTCTGACCACTCAAATAATCTTCTTAGCCGGCCGTTCGCTGTGCACCGACACCGGACCATTCTCGGTAGACAGCCGGATCGTGTCGTTCGAGCCGTTCATCTGCATCGTCCGTCCATCCCTCCACGCATTGCGGCACTGCGCCGCGCTGCACGACACCGGACTGTGCCCCGAAGTCTCCAGCCGCATTCCCGAGCGGAAATTCTCCGGCAGCGAAACCGCCAGCGGCCCGTTGATGGTGCGCGCCTCCAGTTGCGATCCGTTCCAGGTCTCGGTCTTCAGATTCACCGCGATCGGCCCGTTCTGCGCATTCAGGTGAACTTCGCCGCGATCGCCCGAGAACGCGATCGGTCCGTTCGTCGTGTGCGCTTCCACGGTGCCGCCGCAATCGGCGATCGCGATCGGTCCGTTCGAGGCGCGCAATTTCACGCTGCCATTCACGCCGCGCACTTCAATCGGCCCGTTCTTCGCTTCCAGATTCAACGAAGCATCGCGCGGCGCGTGCACGATGAACACCGCCGTCCACTCCGCGGAATCGCTGGCCGGTCCGGTGTATGAAATTCGTCCCGCGGTATGCGCCACGGAGATGCCGCGCGCCGCCTGTTCCGCCGCGGCGCGCGTGTCCGCCGCCGCGACCTTGCAGGTCTCCACCGAATAATCGGCCCGGTCCCATCCCCGCACCCGGATCTGCCCGCGCTCGGCGGCATTCAGTTCCAGGATCGGCGCCTCGCCTTTGCTCAGCGTAAAGCTCTCGTTCACCTGGGCAACCTCACCGGTCGACCGTACCTTCAAATCCGCGCAGCTCTCGGCATTGCCGTCGATACTCAGGTTCAAGCCCCGATTCTTGGCCGCGTGCGTCATTCCCGGGGTCATCAGCCACCCCACAGAGAGCACCGCCGCCGCAACGTAGAGCACACCTTCGTTTTTCATACACCCATCAGACGCACCCCGGCCCACTGCGTTAGTAAGGAAGGGAAAACACCCGATGCCGCCACTCCCGGGCGCCGGGCTACTTCACACGAACCGTCACCCGCTCCTGATCCTTTTCCCCATCTGCCCCGAGCGCCGAAATCGTGTACTCCCGCGATTTCCTCGGCTGGTCCGTGGCGCAGCCCTTCCCCGCGGCCCCGCCTCGAAATCCGATCGGCTCGATCGTCACCGCCCTGGCGTGCTCCACCGTGTAGCACACGCTCACCAGCTCGCCCGCCTTCACCTCGAGGGCGCTCACGTTCACGTTAACGATCTTTGCCCGCGGCGCCCCCACCGCCACCTTCAACTCCCGCGTGACCTGCTTGCCATCCGGCCCCTCTGCCGTCAGTTTGTAAGTCGTATCCGCCGTGGGAAACACCTCCACGCACCGTGAGAGCGCGGCCGATAGCTCCTGCCGCGGTGGCTCCATCCACACCGTCTTCGCGTTCTCCACGCCGTAACACACCAACGCCTTCTCGCCGCGTGCCACCTGTGCCGATGTGGTATACAACTGCGTGATTCGCGCGCTGTCGTCAGGCGGCGGAGCGGACACTCCGGCCTTCTTTTCGGTACTTGCGCATCGTGTCAGCGTAATCGCTGCCGCTGCCACTGCAATCCACAGGTGCCTGTGCATCTACCGGACGACGGGCGAATTGCCCACCTGGTTGCCCAGCCCCGCGTACGCGTCCTTTACCTTGATCACTTTGTCGCCGCTAAACGTCACGAACGTGATCTTACCGGGCGGCGTCCCATACACCCAGTCCTCCACGTCGACGCCGTCCTTCGTCTCGCGCGACTTGTGCTGCGGCTGCCCCAGCGCCATGCGGACCTGCTCGTGGTCCATGCCCACCATGGCGCGCTTTTCCTTGATCGCCGCCTGGGTTTCGGGCGGCAGGCTCTCGGAATAAAGCTGCGTCACACTGTGCTTCTCGAAATCCAGCACCGGCGCCAGCATCTTCTTAATCTCCGACGCCTTCATCGGCTCCAGCGGCTTGTGAAACAGAATCTCGATGGACGTTCCGCCGGGCGCGTTCGAATCGCTATTCGTCGATACCGGCGCCGTCGATCCGCCCATGCCGATCTGCACGCCCTGATACCACTTGCGGCCGCCCTTGAAACCGCCGTTGATCTGCAGCACCAGCTTGTCATCGCCGATATCGATCTTGGTCACCTGCACCAGGTCGCCGGTGCGGGCCGCCGGTCCGCTCTGCCGGCCCATCTCCATCCACTGGTTCTTGTCGTACCCGTTCTTTGCGTCGAATTCCAGCGGCTTGCTGGAGCGCGGCAGAAGGACTTTGACCGTGGCGTATTCCGCGGTCAGCCCGCGCGTCAATTCCACGCGGTCTTCCCAGGTGAGTTGGTTTCCCGCCGGCCACAGGCCCGGCGCGAATGTCAGGACGGCGATGACGGCGTAGCCTCGCATACTTCACTCCCGGCAGGCGGGTCCGTCAACGGTGAAACCTGCCGGCGAACAGGAACTCTGTAAAGATAAACGAACAGCACGATGATCACCAGGGAAGTCAAAATACTGGCTTCCGGACCATACTCTCCGCCACTCCACAATCTGCCGGCGGTCCACGACATCTCGTAGCCCGTCACCTTCATTCTAAGCCCGCTGACGTTCACCCCGAACAGGGGCAGGGTGAAGTTCCATCCAAAATGCAACCCGATCGGAAGCCATAAGTCGCGGCTCCGCAGGTACGCGTAACCAAAAAGGATGCCGAAACCAGCCGTATTCGCCGTGCTGAACCAGCTCGCACCCGGGTTGGAGCCGTGCAGCAGCGCGAAGACTACTCCTACCGGAACCACCGTTGCCCATGGCCCCACGGCAGCCAACAATTCCTGAAATCCGTAACCCCGGAAAAATAACTCCTCTCCAATCGATCCCGCAGCCAGCAGGATGCTCACCAATATGATGGTCCCCACCGTAGGCTGATCGTCCGGCGTCGGTGTGAGGCGCGCCACCCCTACCAGGAGGCCCGGAAGCAGCACCAGCGCCGCGGAACCCGCTCCTCCAGCCAGCCCGATCGCGAGATTTTCCGCCGAGCGCCGGTTCAGCCACAGTCCAATCTCCACCACGTGCCGGTTTTCATAAATCCGCAGCGCCAGCCAGTTGGCGAAAATAGCGGCGAGCAATCCGGTCGCCGTGATCCCCGTCAGATACCCGCCCAGCCACACCAGCAGCCCGGTAAACACGAACGCGGTGGCAAAATAGAGCGCCACGTAGATCGTTACATGGATGCTCAACTTTAATGGATCTCTGCCCGTAGCCACCCCATCAATATAGCCGACATACTTGCCGCAACCGATGGACTTCACCCCGCATCTACTAGGCAGATGAACCGGCGTAGCATCGTTCGAGACTTCAAACGCCAGATTCTGCCCGCTCCCTACCGCCCCCATCCCCAGTTCTGGCCCGATTCCGGCCTTCACGCCGCATGGCTCGGCCACACCTCCGTTCTGCTGAAGATTGATGGAGTTACGGTCCTCACAGACCCCGTCTTCAGCGCCCGCGCCGGCATCGGCATGGGCCCGGTGACACTCGGCCTGAAACGCCTCGTCGAACCCGCCCTCACCCTCGCGGAACTGCCGAAAATCGACGTCATCCTGCTCTCGCACGCGCATATGGACCATTTCGATATCCGCAGCCTGCGCCGCCTCGAGAGCCCCGCGACTACCGTAGTGACCGCCGCCCGGACCGCCGATCTCCTGCGCGTTCCCCACTACGGCGCCGTTCACGAACTCGGCTGGGGAGAACGTGCGCGCGTGGGTCCCCTCGAAATCCGCGCTTTCCAGGTGAAGCACTGGGGCGCCCGCATGCGCAGCGACACCTACCGTGGCTATAACGGCTACACCATCGAGGCAGGCCGCTACCGCGTGCTCTTCGGCGGCGATACGGCAATGACCACCGCTTTCCGCGCCTTGAAAACCTCCCGTCCTTTCGACCTCGCCATCATGCCAGTGGGCGCCTACGATCCCTGGATCCGCTCCCACTGCAATCCCGAGCAGGCCTGGCAAATGGCCCAGGACGCCGGCGCGGAATTCTTCCTCCCCGTCCACCACCAGACCTTCACCTTAAGCCGCGAGCCCTATTTCGAACCCATCCAAAGAGTCTGCGAGTCCGCCGGCCGCCACCCCGATCGAGTAGCCCTCCACCGAATCGGCCAGCAATTCCACCACGATTAGTTCGCGTACGTGCCACCTCAACGACCGTGCACCCCAATCCGAGCGTTGGAAGAACCCCTCACTAGTTGGATTTCATAGCAAATTATTTCGTCTTTTTTCATGTCGATTTTCCTCGCGCGTAATCGAGCCCCCCTCGGATCCCCTTATTCCCCCGGCAGTTCCGCTAAAATTCCCTACTAATTAGGATATTGGAGTCTGAATTGCTCCAATTTAGGGTTCCCTTTTTAGCGCCGCTGCCACCCGTCGAGGTTAGGCACCCCCGGCGTTCGCGAAAGGGACCATAAGGCTAGACATTCCAAAAGGAGTTTCCATGCGAAAACTTGTTGTACTGGCGATCTGCCTGCTTTCCTTCGGATTGAGTGCGAGGGCGGACCAGTTCAACTTCACGTACGTCGGCTCGAATTCGTCCGCGACCGGATATCTCGTGGCGAATCCAAACGGCGACGGCAGCTTCACGGCCATTTCAGGAGCAGGAATATATACGAATCCCCTGATCGGTCAGAGGAATATTAATCTGGTAGTGAATCCACAGGCGCCCACCGGCACGGCGGACGCAAGGTACCCGGGCGGTGTCGTCTTCACGTATGACGACCAGTTGTTCCCGGGACTGCCAGATCCTGGGAAACTGGACGTTTATGGTCTCGTGTTCAATGTGGACCTGTCGCCAAATCAAACCGACGGCTTGAATATCATGCGGGACGGTGGCAGTTATAACGGCTTTTATGGAAATTGGCTCTATTCAGACCATGGATCGTTGGAAATCGTAGCGACTCCGGAGCCCGCGTCCATTTTATTGCTCGGGTGTTGTTTGCTCGGCCTCGGCCACAAGATCCGCCGGCGTCTGTCCTAAACCCTCCCCGTATTTTGCACGGGCCATCGGCGTAACAGCCGGCGGTCCGTGGACTTCTCAGCCCACGATCCTCCCCCACGAATTCTCCCCTGTTGACTTTCTACAGAAGCCATCGCATACTCCTGTTGATGGGCAACAGAGCGGAGATCCCCTACGGCACTCTCGACCTCATGGTCCTCAAGACCCTCGATACTCTCGGCCCCCAGCACGGCTACGGCATCGCCCGCCGCATCGAGCAGCTAGCGCAAAGCGCCATGGAACTCAACCAGGGCACCATCTATCCAGCCCTCCTCCGTCTGGAACAAAGGGGCTGGATCGCGAGCGTTTGGGGCGCGAGCGAAAATAACCGCAAAGCCCGCTTCTACTCCATCACGCGCGCGGGCCGCAAACAACTCGCCGCCGAAACCGAGAACTGGAGCCGCACCGTCGCCATGATGGCCCGTCTTCTGGAGAACCAGGCGTGACACCCCTGCGCGTCCTGCTTTCCCGCCTTACCGGAAAGGGGCGCACACACGCCGAACTCGATACCGAAATCGCCGCCCATCTCTCCCTTCTCGCGGCCGACTACCAACGCCGCGGACTCTCCCCAGCCGACGCCCGTGCCGAAGCGCGCCGCCACTTCGGACCCGTCACTCAGCTTCACGAAGCCTATCGCGACCAGCGCCGCCTTCCTGTCCTCGACAGCCTCGCGCAAGACGTGGCATACTCGCTCCGGCAACTCCGCCGCAATCCCGCCTTCGCCGCTGCGGCGGTCCTCACCCTGGCGCTCGGCATCGGAGCCAATGCTGCAATCTACCAGGTGCTGGACGCGGTAGTATTCCGCTCCCTTCCGGTCCACGACCCCGCTTCGCTGGTTCAGGTGCAACTCCTCGAGAGCAACCTGCCGGTCCACGTCAGCTATCCTTTATATCGCCAGTTGGCCGCCGGGCAACAGGTCTTCGACGGACTTTTTGCATTAAGCGATTTCCCGCTCCGCCAGGCCGTTCTCCGTGTCCGCGGATCCCTACGCCCGGTCAGGGGCTCCATCGTCACCGGAAACTACTTCCAAGTCCTCGGCATCTCCGCCCACGCCGGCCGCGTCTTCACCGAGGCCGATGACCGCCCCGCCGCCCCTCCCGTCATCATTCTGAGCGACGCTTTCTGGAATCGCGAGTTCGGGCGCAGTCCTGCGGCCATCGGCCAGGTCCTCGAAATCAATGGAGCCGGCGGTACCGTAATCGGCGTGACTCCGCCCGAATTCTTCGGGGAAACCGTGGGTACCGTTCCCGATGTCTGGCTGCCAATCAGTTTCCAGCCCCAATTCATGCCTGCCGACTGGCTCAATGCGCCCTCCCATTCCTGGCTCACCATGATGGGCCGCCTGCGCCCCGGCATCTCCGCCCGCCAGGCCGAAAGCGCGCTCGACCCGCTCTACCGTGGACTTGCGATGCAGTCCGCGCAATCCTCGAAGCACCACTACCGCGTCCAATTGCAACCCGCCAGTCGCGGAATCGACGTTTTGCAACAACGCTTCGGACGCCCGCTCTGGGTGCTGGCCGGCATCACCGGCCTGGTGCTCTTGATTGCGTGCAGCAACCTTGCCAACCTGATGCTGGGTCGCGCCGCCGCGCGTACGCAGGAAATCGGCGTTCGTCTTGCAATCGGCGCGGGCCGCGTCCGCATCGCCCGGCAACTGCTTACCGAGGGCCTCGTCCTTTCTATGCTGGGCGCCGCGATCGCACTCCCGCTGGCCGCGCGTGGGGCCCGCTGGTTGGTCGCCTGGGCCTCCGCAGCCGCCGACTGGCGTCTCTCCGTCACCCTCGAATGGCGCCACCTCGCCTACATCGCTACCATCGCCGTTGACATCCACCTGCCTGTTTGCCCTGGCGCCGGCCTGGGCCGCGACGCGCATCGACGTGCAGTCCGCACTGCAATCTGCCCACCGCGGTCTTTCCGGCGGACGTTTCCGAAATCGCCTGGGCCGCGGCCTCATCGTCGGCCAGCTCTCCATTTCCCTAACCCTGCTCTCCGCGGCCGCCCTGCTTTCCCATTCGCTGTGGAATCTTCGCCATCAGGATTTCGGCTACGACACCACCGGTGTCCTCATGGCAGACATTCCTCTCGAATTCACCAAGGCCATGATGAAGCAGCGCACCGCCCTGCGAGAACCGCTCTACCTCCGTATGAATGCCATCCCGGGCGTCCGGTCCGCCGCCATCTCCGCCTTCGGAGTCATGGACTCCACCGTGCACACCTGCAGCCTCTCCATTCCCGGGCGCCCCGCGCAAACCGGCGAGATCACGCGCCGTGTCCACATCTCGCCGCGTTACTTCGAAACCCTCGGCACCACCATCCTCGCCGGGCGCGGCATCATCGAAGACGATCGCGCCGGCTCGCCGGACGTCGTCGTTCTCGGCCAAACCGCTGCCCGTACGCTTTTCGGCGACGCGAACCCGATCGGCCGCTTCGTCTCGACTGCCAAGAGTTTCGAATCCAGTTCTGCATCAACCGCCGCGCTCCAGGTGGTCGGTGTCGCCGCCGACGTTCGATTCTCCAGCCCGCGCGATCCGTTCGGCTTCGTGATCTATGTTCCTCTGACGCAGGACCCCGCACCCGTCACGGCGGTCTTCTTGCGAGCCGTTTCCGGCCCGGCCCACCTCGTACCCACCGTCCGCGCCGCATTTCACGAAGTCGATCCCACACTGCTGGTCGGCGCCATTCACCCGCTGGCGGAAAGTGTCGAAGCCCAACTCGGCAATGAGAAACTGCTGGCTCTGCTCTCTGCCTGTTTCGGCGTGCTGGCCCTCGCCCTGACCGTGGTCGGCGTCTATGGCGTCATCGCCTACGCGGTGCAGCGCCGTACTCAGGAAATCGGCATCCGCCTTGCACTCGGTGCTGCGCGCGGCGCCGTCTCGCGCATGATCATGTGGGATGTGGCGGTCCTCGCCGCGGCAGGTACCCTGCTGGGAGTGGCCGGAGCCATCGCAGCCACGCGTACGCTGCGAACGATGCTTTTCGCCTTCGCCCCGGCCGACTACTCGATGCTCGTTGCCGCCGCCGCGCTCCTCTATCTGATCGCCGCCGCCGCCGGCTATCTACCCGCCCGCCGCGCCGCCCGCCTCGACCCCATACAGACCCTCCGTCAGGAATAGCGCGCGTCTTCGGTGGGGCGGGCTTCAGCCTGCCGATCCGAGCGGAGCTCGGACCTCTCTTCCGAAACCCCTCGCCAGGCCTTTTCCCCCCAAAATTCAGTATCCTGAACTCCATGCGCGCATTCCTTCCCGTCATCATCGCCGCCCTTGCATCATCCCTTCACGCCCAGCCCGCCGACCTCGTCCTCCGCAACGGGAAGATCGTCACCATGAGCCCCGGCACGCCTACCGCGCAGGCGATCGCCGTCCGCGCCGGCAAAATTACCGCGCTCGGCGCCGACCGCGCCGCCGCCCAGTGGATCGGCCCCAACACCAAAGTCATCGACCTCCACGGCATGCTGGCCATTCCCGGCTTCATCGAAGGCCACGGGCATTTCACCGGCGTAGGCGAATTCCGCATGGGCCTCGATCTGCGCGAGGCCCGCACCTGGGACGACATCGTGGCCCAGGTGGCCCGCGCCGTCAAGCAGGCCAAGCCCGGCGAGTGGATCGTCGGCCGCGGCTGGCACCAGTCCAAGTGGACCGCCCCGCCCACACCGAACGTCGAGGGCTTCCCGCTCCACGATTCGCTCGACAAGGTCTCGCCCAATAACCCGGTCATCCTGACCCACGCCAGCGGCCATGCCGCCTTCGTCAACGGCAAAGCGCTCGAACTCGCCGGCGTCACCGGTCAGACGCCCAATCCCTCCGGCGGCGAAATTCTCAAGGACGCCAAAGGCGCGCCCACCGGTCTCCTCCGCGAACGCGCGCAAGGCGTAATCAGCAAGGCCCGCGCCGACTACGAAGCCAAACGCACCGCCGCCGACCGCCTGGCCGAAACCAACAAAGCCATCAGCCTCGCCATCGACGAATCGCTCTCCAAGGGCATCACCACGTTCGAAGACGCCGGCTCGCCGTCTCGCCACCGTCGACATCCTCAAGAAGATGGCCGACGCCCACCAACTCCGACATGCGCATCTGGATGATGCTGCGCGCCCCCAACGACCAGCTCGCCCCCAATCTCGACCGCTACAAGATCATCGGCGCGGGCGACGATTTCTTTACAGTGCGCGCCATCAAGCGCGCCGATCGATGGCGCCCTCGGCTCGCGCGGCGCCTGGCTGCTCGAGCCCTACACCGACAAGCCCGATAGCAGCGGACTCAATACCGACGACCCCGCCGACATACGCAAGACCGCCGAACTCGCCATCCAGCACGGCTTCCAGCTTTGCGTCCACGCCATCGGCGACCGCGCCAATCGCGAGACCCTGAACATCTTCGAAGACACCTTCAAGGCCCATCCCGATAAGAAGGATCTGCGCTGGCGCGTCGAGCACGCACAGCACCTCAGCGCCGCCGACATTCCGCGCTTCGGACAACTCGGCGTGATCGCCGCCATGCAGGGCGTCCATTGCACCTCCGACGCTCCCTACGTCCTGCTCCGCCTCGGCGCGCAACGCGCCGAAGAAGGCGCCTACGTCTGGCAGAAGCTGATGAAATCCGGCGCCATCGTCGGCAACGGCACCGACGCCCCGGTCGAAGACGTGAGCCCGCTCGCCAGCTTCTACGCCAGCGTCAGCCGCAAGCTCAAGGACGGCACCGTCTTCTACCCCGACCAGCGCATGTCGCGCGAGGAAGCGCTGAAATCCTACACCCTCAACAACGCCTACGCGGCCTTCGAAGAGAAACTGAAGGGCTCGCTCGAGCCCGGCAAACTCGCCGACATCACCGTCCTCTCCAAGGACATCATGACCATCCCCGAAGACGAAATCCTCGCCACCGACGTGGTCTACACCATCGTCGGTGGCAAAGTCGCCTTCGACCACACGGCGCGCCGCGCTAACCTCTCAATTCTCTGCTCGTGTGTTCTCCGCGCTTATCTCTGCGCCCTCTGCGCCTCCGCGTTGAATCCGCCCTCCCGAACTCCAACCCATTGCCCGAAACCCAGAATTATATTTCGTGTATCTTCAACAATTTAATATTTTCATACCTAAATAATCGAATAGCGTTTCTGCTACGTTCAAGTTGGAAAGAGGTCGTGCGCACCACTCGCCCGGCCCCAACAGTTTTTTATCCTGGCCAGGATACGTTGCATGTTCGGTGGTGCTGACTTTCCGTAAGCCTTAACCGGCCTCACGGTGCTCCCCTATATGGTAGGAGCGCCGGCGGGAAGATCTTCCGTTCGAACGGAAAACATCCAGGGGATGTCCGGATAGCGTATATCGCCGGCCCCCTGGGTACAGAGATTGAGAACCGAAACGAGGGGACGCTCGATGTGCCCAAGGTAATAAGCACTGCTCCTACGTCTTCGTAGGTTCCAATCGAATCACTGGCGGCCGGATACGCCCGGCAAACACCCGGTAGCCCCGGCCGCCGCAACGCTCTTCGTAAGACTCCCTCTCAAGCCCAAAGTGTATCCCGCCCTACCCGATCGCGATCTTCCCCGCATTCGCACCCAACCACTGCTCAAATGTCTGCAACCGCGGATTCAAAGACCGCGAGAAATCAAGGTCGCGCGCCGCGCAATACATCTCGTTGAAATCGTGCTTGAACTGGAACATATTTCCCAGGTCGTCCGCTCCCGGGAACCCAAAGCCGCGATAGACGTCGAACGGCACCGCTTGATAAACCACTTCCGTGCCGAGGGCTTTACTGAATGCCGCCGCCATCTCCGCGCCGGTCAAATGCCCGCCCGCAATCCCCACCGTCTTCCCCACAAATTGGCTTCGTTTTTGAAAAATCCCGTACGCGCAGCGTCCAATGTCCTCCGCCGCAATCCCCGGCAGTTTCTTGTCGCCCATCGGCAGCGTGAGCGTCACTTTCCCGTCCGGCCCCTTCTTCGGACCCATTCCGAAATAGATAAAGTTGTCCCAGTAGAACGAAGTCAGCAGCAGGGTGACCGGCAGGCCGGCGTCCGTGAACAGGTGATTCGCCTCGCCTTTGGCATCGAAGTGCGGCACCTTGTACTTGCCCATCAGCGTCGGCATACGGTTGTCGCTCAGCGGAACCCACTGCCGCGTGTCTTCCAGCGTGGACCAGATCACGTGCTGCAACTCCGCCTCTTTCGCCGCCTGCGCCATCGCCTGCCGCATGGGCCAGTTCTTTTTCCGGCGAAAAATGGTCCCAGTAGAAGGTCACGCAGATACGCGCCAGTAGGCTCCCGCGAACGCCCGTTCCAGGCTCCCGGCATCGTCCACATCGCCGGCCACCACTTCCGCGCCGGCCCGCGCCAGCGCCTTCGCCTTCTCGGAATTCACGTCGCGCGTGATCGCCCGCGACGGCAAATCCGCCGGCCGGATCATCCAGAATCGCGCGCACCAGGCCGCCGCCCTGTGCGCCCGTCGCTCCCATCACCGCAATGATTTTCTTGTCAGCCATGGCAGTCATGATACCCACTTGGCGACCACGCGTAGAAAAGCTGCGAAGCTCGGCCTGATGCACCGTTTAGTATCCTAATCTCTTACGGAGCCATCATTATGACCATCGCCGATCTTGCCCAGATTGCAGGACGCACCTATCCCGCGCGGCGCCGCACGCAGAACCTGGTCGGGGGCGTCAGCCCCATCCAGGCGACAAACTTCTCCATCGGCAACGTCACCCTGGAGCCCAACGGCGGCCAGGTGCCGTGGCACAACCAGGAGCAGGAAGAGGTCTATTTCATCATCGAGGGCACCGGCGAAATGTGCCTCGGCGAAGAGCGCACGACGCTCACGCACCGGCCAGGCCGTCTACATCCCGCCGGGGTCTTCCACCAGTTGACCAACATCGGCGACACGCCGCTGCGCATGATCTACTGCTACGGTCCCGCCGGCGACGTGGCCCACTGGCGGCAGGAACTCGACGGCACGCTGCCCAAGGCCGGCGTCGATGTCCCCGCGCTCCCCGCCGGCGCCCGGCCGCAGTGCACCGAGAAACCGAAAGCACTAACGTACACATCCATGACTCCATGCAGCGAAAAAACCATCCATTCCGTACGGCATCATCATGAACGGCGTCACCGGACGCATGGGGCTGAACCAGCACCTGCGCCGCTCGATCTACGCCATCATGCAGCAGGGCGGCGTCAAGCTGAGCCCGAGCGAAGTCATCATGCCCGAGCCGGTCCTGGTCGGGCCGCAATCCCGCCAAACTCGAGGCGATCAGCGCCGAGTGCGGCGGCATCCCGCTGGACGCACCAATCTCGACAGCGAACTCGCCGATCCCGCGACTACTCGATCTACTTCGACGCGCAGACCACCGACCGCCGCGCCGCCGCCGTCAAGAAGGCCATCGCCGCCGGCAAGCACATCTACTGCGAGAAGCCGGTCTCCGACAGCCTCGACGTCGCCCTCGAACTGCTCGCCGCTTGCCGAGAAGGCGGGCGTCAAGAACGGCGTGGTGCAGGACAAGCTCTGGCTGCCCGGCATGCTGAAGCTGAAGACTCTGATCGACCTCGGCTTCTTCGGCCGCATCTTCACCGTCCGCGGCGAGTTCGGCTACTGGGTCTTCGAAGGCGACACCGTCCCCACCCAGCGCCCGTCGTGGAATTACCGCAAGGAAGACGGCGGCGGCATCATCATCGACATGCTCTGCCACTGGCGCTACGTGCTGGACAATCTCTTCGGACCGGTGAAGGCCGTCTCCTGCCTCGGCGCCACCCACATCCCCACCCGCTGGGACGAAGCCGGCAAGCCCTACGACTGCACCGCCGACGATTCGGCCTACGCCACCTTCGAAATCGCCGGAAAAGACGGCGGCATCGTGGCGCACTTCAACTCATCCTGGGGCGTCCGCGTGCGCCGCGACGACCTGCTGACCATGCAGGTGGACGGCACCAAGGGCACCGCCGTCGCCGGCCTGCGCCACTGCTGGACCCAGCACTACGGCAACACGCCGCGCCCCGTCTGGAACCCCGACGTCGACAGCCCGCTCAACTATTTCGACGGCTGGCAGAAGGTCCCCGAGCAGGACACCTTCGACAACGCCTTCAAGATCCAGTGGGAACTGTTCCTCCGCCACGTCGTCAAGGACGAGCCCTTCCGCTGGAGCCTGCTGGAAGGCGCCAAGGGCGTGCAACTCGCCGAAAAAGGCATCGAATCCTGGCAAAAGCGCGCCTGGGTACCCGATCCCGGACCTTCGGTAGGTCCAGCGGTGGCGGTCCCGGCATGAAGAGCGGTATCGTGTGGTTATGGGGACGAGCGACATCCCAAACCCTCGTTACGATCAGGCAAAGAGGTCCGTGCAGGCTCTCGGTCCCGCCGATCAGTTGCGCCTCATCGCCGAACTGGTCGGACGCCTGAGCGGCGAACTGGACCCCCAGCCGCGCCGGAGTTTGTTGGAACTCCAGGGCCTCGGCAAGGCTATCTGGCAAAGCGTCGATGTCGATGAGTACCTCCGCCAGGAACGTTCCTCGTGGAATGGATAAATGCTCTTCGAGGCTCGACTGTCGGCCTGGACACAGGGCCGTTGATCTACTACATCGAAGAACATCCGGCTTTCCTCGCAAAGATCAAGCCCTTCTTCGAGGCGGCGGAGCGCAACGAATTCCGAATTGTGACTTCGTTCGTGACGCTGATCGAAGTTCTGGTTCACCCGCTTCGTGAAGGTCAGCAGAAATTGGCGGAGGAGTATCGCAGCATACTCCTTCAATCACCTGCCCTGACCGCGATTCCGTTGGATCAGGGCATTGCCGAGGAAGCCGCCGCATTACGTGCGCGTCATAACCTCCGAACACCAGATTCGATACAACTTGCGACAGCCATTCGCTCCGGCGCTTCCTGGTTTTTGACCAATGACGCCGCGTTGGCAAGCTTACCTGAGATCTCGGTGCTCGTCTTGAAGCAATTGCCCTAGCCCAAGAACGATCGCTAGAACCGCGTCACTTCCGTGAAGTTGAAGCCGTTCACCTTCATCGCCGGCACCACCATGTCGAACGTCTCTTCGCCCGACGCGCGCACCGCCGGCGAGAGCGCTTCCACGTTCGACAGCATCTCGATCAGCCCGACGTTGAAGCGGAAATTGCGCACGCCCGCCGTCACCTTGCCGCCCTCCACCAGGAACGTGCCGTCGCGCGTCATGCCGGTGAAGATCTTCTCGTACGGATCCACTTCGCGGATGTACCAGAGGCGCGTGACCAGGATGCCGCGCTCCGTCGCCGCCACCATTTCTTCCACGCTTGTGTCGCCGCCCGCGAATCACGATATTCATCGGCGCTTCGCCCATTTCGTTGGGCAGCGGGAAGCCGTGGCCCGTGGGCGCGACGCCTGCCAGCGCGGCCGCCTGCCGGCAATACGCGATCTCGCGCACCACGCCCGCGTCCACCAGCGTCAGGCGCCGCCGCGGCACGCCTTCGGCAGTCGAAGGCGGCGCCGGCCTGCAGCGGATGCCCCGCATCGTCGTGGATCGTGATGTTCTCGCCGAAAAGCTTCTGGCCGATGCGGTCGTTCAGAAAGCTGCGGCCGTCGCGGATCGCGGTGGCGCTGAAATCCCCGAACATCTGGCCCGCCAGATCCAGCACCGCCGCCGGCTCCAGGATCACCGTGTAGCGGCCCGCCGGCAGTTCTCGCGGATCGTGCGACTCCGCCGCCTTGCGCGCCGCCGACTGCGCCAGCGCGACCGGGTCCAGGACGCGCAGATCGCAGGCGCTGGCCTTGGCCCACCCGGAACTATCTCCCGCCATCGCCGTGATCGAGAAGCGCGCCATGGTCTCGCTCGTAAGTCGCCGCCACGCCGCGCGAGTTGTACAAAGAGAAGCGTGTGGCGTCCGTGGAATAGATGCCCGCCGCGGTCTGGCCTTCGGCCGACACCACGCGGATGGCCTCCGCGACGGCCTGCGCGCGGTCTTCCGGCGTGGCCTGGGCCGTGCTCTCGTAATGCCGGTGGACCGCGTCGATCGGCGCCGGCTCCGCCAGCGGCAGCAGGTCGGCATCGCTCTCTATCAAGCCGCGTGATCGCGATCGCCTCGGCCACCACGTCGCGGATGCCGTCGCGATCCAGCCGGTTGGTGGTGGCGCGCGCCGTGCGCCCGTCGATCACCGGCCGCACCGAAAGATGCGTGCTCCGCTCGCTGACGTTCTGATGAATGGCGTTGTTGGCGAATCGCGTGAGCGCCTGCGTCTCTTCGGAGACGATGGCCTCCATCTCCGTCACCCCAAGCGCGCGCGCCGCCTCCATCACCTGCTGAAACGAGATCATCCGGCATACGCGCTGCCTACCTTGATCTTGCGGAAGCGCGCCGGGCTCGCGCCGTGGCCCGTGCCCATCACCTGCTCGGGCTGTCCCTTGCCGCAGTTGGGCACGCCCCACAGCGTCCAGTGCTCGCGGCCGGCGATGGCCGCGCAGGAATTCCAGAACTCCGTGGAGATGCCGCTGTAGCTCGGGTTCTTCAGCATGCGTCCGCGCTTGCCGTGGCGGATCTCCCAGCCGATCTCGCAGCCGAACTGGAAGTTGTAGCGCTTGTCGTCGATCGACCAGCTTCGGTTGGTCTCCATGTAGATGCCGTGGTCCACATCGAAGACCTCTTCGAGCGTCTGCTCGCCCGGCTGCAGGCTCACATTGGTCATGCGGATCAGCGGCAGCCGCGCCCACCCGTCGGCCCGCATGCAGCCGTTGGAGCGCGCCGCGCCCACCGCGGCCGCCGTCTCGCGCGACGTCATGTAGCCCACGAATTGCCCGTCGCGGATGATGTCGTTGCCCTGCGCCGGCACGCCCTCGTCGTCGAAGGCGAAGGTGCCGAGCCCCGGGCCGTGCTCCTGCCGCGCGTCGCACACCACGTTCACGATCTCCGACCCATAGCGCAGGTGGTTCAGCTTGTCCAGCGTCAGGAAGCTCATGCCCGCGTAGTTGGCCTCGCTGCCCAGCACGCGATCCAGTTCGATCGGGTGGCCGATCGATTCGTGAATCTGCAGTCCCAGTTGCGAGCTGTCCAGGATCAGGTCGAATTCGCCTTCCGGGCACTGGTCGGCCGCGTGCAGCGCCACCGCCTCCTCGGCAATGCGCGGCGCGTTCTCCAGCAGGCGCAACTCGTCCACCAGTTCGTAGCCCTTCAACTGATACTGCCCGCCGAAGGAATTGGGGTAGGACCGCTTCTGGATCTCGCCATCCTTGTAGCAGAGCGCCGAAAATCCCGCGCCCGAAAGGCATCGCGTCTGGTCGATCACGCAGCCCAGCGTGGAGACGAAAACCTGCCGTCGCTTCTCGAACTGCATGGCGGCCTCGGCCAGGCTGACGCCGGGGTTGTGCCGCAGTTCCTTGTCGACCGCCAGCAGCACGGCCAGATTGCGATCCACCGGCACGGTGAACGGGTCGACCCGCATGGGCGAGATCCATACCGCCTCGTACTTCTCTTCCGGCGCCAGCGCCACTTCGTGAATCCGCGCCGCCGTGCCGGCGCGCGCGATCTCCAGCGCGAGCGCCGCGGCCTTCCCGATGCCGTCCGCCGTCAGGTCGTCGGTGGCCGCGAAGCCCCAGCAGCCCTGCGCCAGCACGCGGATGCCGATGCCCAGCGATTCGGAGCTGCGAGACGTGCCCCGCCTTGCCGTTCTTGGTGGAGATTTCGCGCTCGCGCGAATCCACCGCGCGGACGTCGGCGTAGGTCACGCCGCGCCCCGCCACCGCGTCCAGGGCGCGCAGTGCAAGGTCTTTCATCGCGGCGTGATCAGCCCGCCGAGCTTGTCCTGCTCGCCGGCGCGGTGCGCGGGAAGCGCGTGGAGTAGGCTTCCGGATATTTCAAGCCCGAGCCGGTGTTGTAGATCACGATGCGGTCCGTGCTCTTCAGGAAGCGCGGACCGCAGCAGGCGTGCGGCCGCGTCCACGCAGGCCGCGCCTTCCGGCGCCGCGAAGATGCCTTCGTCGCTGGCCAGCTGCACGCCGGCCTCCAGCATGTCCTCGTCGCTCACCGCGATCGCCGTGCCGCCGCTCTCGCGTACCGCGTTCAGCACCAGGAAATCGCCCAGCGGTTTGGGCACGCGCAGGCCGCTCGCCACCGTGTGCGCGCCGTCGTAGAAGCGGCTGCGCGGCTCGTTCTCCAGGTAGGCGCGCACCACCGGCTGGCAGCCCTCCGCCTGCACGGCGATCATCTTGGGCCGCCGGCTGCCGATCCATCCCAGCTTTTCCATCTCGTCGAACGCCTTCCACATGCCGATCATGCCCACGCCGCCGCCGGTGGGATAGAAGATCGCGTCGGGCAGTTCCCAATCCATCTGCTCGGCCACTTCGTAGCCCATCGTCTTCTTGCCTTCGATGCGGTACGGCTCCTTCAGCGTGCTGACGTCGAACCAGCCCTCTTTGGGGCGCCGTTCGGCCACCATCCGGCCGCAATCGCTGATCAGTCCGTCTACCAGCGTGACGCGCGCGCCGTACGCTTTGCACTCCAGGTAGTTGGCTTGCGGCACATCGCGCGGCATGAAAATATGCGCCTCGATGCCCGCCGCCGCGGCATACGCCGCCATGGCGCTGGCCGCGTTGCCCGCCGAGGGAATCGCCACCTTCTTGATGCCCAGCTCCACGCACATCGAAACCGCGCAGGAAAGCCCACGCGCCTTGAACGAGGCGGTGGGATTCAGGCCCTCGTCCTTGACCCAGAGCTGCTCGGCGCCGATGCGCGCGCCCAGCCGCCGCGTCCGCACCAGCGGCGTCCAGCCCTCGCCGAGCGTGACGACGGACGCTTCGGCCGCCGGCAGCACCGGCGCATACCGCCACATGTTCGACGGGCCGCTCGCTACCTCGCGTCGCGGCCAGCGGTGCCGGATGACAGCGAGATCGTACCGGACCAGCAGCGGGCCTCCGCAGGTGCAGAGATTCGCCACCGCCGCTGCATCATATTTAGTGCCGCAGAGGCTGCATTCCAGATGGGTCGCTTTTGCCATTCAGTAGCAGTCTATCATCTGGCTCTATGTGCTCTCCGACCTCTGGGTTCGAAACTCTATTTGGGCCGCGGGGTTTGCAGCATATTAAGATACAGGATACTCGTGCGCCCAAACCGGTTCGCCTATCGATTCCTCCGTCTCGTATTCCTCTCTCTCTTCGCGTATGTCCTGCAGGGTGCGGTGATCGTCACCCTGAGCACCAGTTCGAATAGCTTGAGCGATGGACAGACCGCGACCCTTGTGGCTTTGGTAAACGGCGCAACCAGCACTGGGGTGACGTGGAGTTTTGCTCCTACCGTAGCCGGAGCCACCATCGGTCCGCCGGCAGGCCCCGATGCGAGCGGCAGGTCGACGAATTCATACAAGGCTCCTTCACCGGTGAATGCCACCACCCGGGTTACCGTGACCGCTACCAGCGTGCAGGATCCGTCCCAGTCCGACACGGTTACCATCACGCTGGGTCCGTTGCTCGATGTGGGCACCGGTGCGCCCGCCGCGCTGGTTCAGTCGTTCCTGAATGCCTACTTCCGCAACGGCTTCAAGAATCTGGTGTCGCTGCCGCCGCTCGGCAACGTCAAGCGCCTAGGCACCACGGGATACGTCCAGGAGTTCAACGATGCGCAGAAGTCCGGTGCGAAACTGGCCCTGGCCACCGCCAGCCCGACTGCCCCGGGCAACAGCGATGGTTCCATCGTCGTGCAACTGCTGCGCCGATCTCTACGCCTACTACACCACGGTCGGCGCCGGCGTAGCGGGGCTGCCGCTCTACGATACGCTGCTGTGTCCGCCCATCGATGCGACCAATTCATGCACTTACGATATCTTCGATAAGAGTTATGCGCTGTTCGCCTACCAGGTAGCTCTGGCCACAGGGCAGAACTTCACCATCCGCAACCAGGCGGGCAGCACCAGTATACTCTTTTATACCGAGTGGACCGCAAGGGGCGGCGTCACCGGCCTGGGACGCCCGGTGGACGTGGAAAGCGCCGTCACCGCCACCGTGATCGCGCCCGCCACTACCGGCACCACCGCTACGGTGCAGCCGTACGCATATGGCGCCATCTACTCCATCACGTCCGGTCTCAACCGCAACTCCCTCTTCACGGTGATGCAGCCGGTCTACGGCCTCTACGTGAGCTCCCTCGGACCCGTCCGGCAGCCTGGGCGTGCCGACGTCGCAGGAGTTCGTCCTCCCCAATGGCGACCACCGCCAGACCTTCGAAGGCGGCGTCATACAATACACGCCCGGAGGAAGCGGCCCGGTCATCCGGCCGCCCGTGTCCACCGTGCAATTGAGCGGCGGTTCCATTGAGCAGCACGTTGAGCCTCAATCTGGGCCAGAGTGTTACCCTGACCGCCACGCCCACGAGTCCCGCAGGCGATCCGCTCACCGACCGGCCCGATCTCCTGGACCACTACCAACAGCCGCGTGGTCACGATCACCGCCGGCAGTAACGGCACCGCGGTCGCGAAGGCGGTCGGAGGCGGCGCCGCCAGCCTGACCGCGTCCAGCGAGGGCAAGGCCAGTCAGAAGGTGAATGTCATCGTCATCGCGCCCTGCTGCGAGGTGGGCGATGGCGCGCCGCCGCTGGTGCAGCAGTCGTTCAAAGATGCACTGACGCGCAACAAAATAACCGTGCAGTCTCCGATCCCCAGCCCGGCGACGCGCGTCGGCAGCGGGTATCTGCAACAGGTGCAGTCCGCCGATGCCGGCGCCGCGATCTATCTGGTTGCGGAATCGGACAAGGTCGGCAGCGCTTTTGTGATCGGGGGGGCCGTGCTTACCGCGTGGCAGTCGCTCGGCGGGCCGACCGGCCTTCTGGGATATCCGGTGAGCGACCTGAGTGCGGGAGGCACGCAGCGCTTTGAAAACGGCGCGGCGTTAGCCGGGAATCCTGTGCGCCTGGTCAGCGGGGGCATCCTTACGAAGTGGGCCCTGCTGGGTTACGAAACCGGTGCGGCCGGCGCTCCCGTTTCCGATGCCGCCGTTTTCTCCACTTTCGGCGCGAACTCCGGATCCGCGCAGGCCTTCGCCGGCGGCGCCATCTACAGCGCGACCGGCGGACCGCGCACCGGGCAGGCGTATTTCGTCACCGGCCTGATCCTCGAGCGCTACAACGCTCTCGGCGGGCCGGGCGGCGATTACGGCATGCCCACCAGCGACGAATTCGTCTCCGGCGGAACGTGCATCAGCAGAATTTCGAAGGCGGCAACATGACGTGGTCGCCCGGCGACACCGCTGCTAAGGAGCATGCGGCTCCCAAGACTCCCGGGCTGATTGTGTCGCCGGCCACCGTGCCCGCGGGCAGCCGCGCGCGCTTCGCCATCGTAGGCTTCCCCGCGAACAGCACGATTCGCGTCTCGATCAGCCGGCCAGCCGGATTTCACAGTGACCACCGCCAACGGCGCCTACACGTGGGACATGTTCTTCCCGCTGAGCACCAGGAGCGGTGTCATGGCGGTCCACGCGGCCGATGCGAAGGGAACCAGCACGGCGGACGGCTACCCTCACCAGTTCGCGGATTCAACGATAATCGCGTGCCGTTTACGATCGTGCAGGGTGACAATCAGACCGGCCCTCCCGGTGCTCTGTTGCCTCTCGCTCTGCGCGTCGCTTTGCGCGATGCCGCGGGCGACCCGGTGGTGGGCGCCGCGGTCACCTTCGAAGCGTCCAGCGGTGCGCAGCTTTCCACCGCTTCTGCGCTCACCGATGCCAATGGCCAGGCCGAGACCCTGGTACGGCTGCAAACTGCCGAAGGCGTCACCCTGGTTCGCGCCGATGCGCCCGGCGTCGCATTCAGCCCGGTGACGTTCGGCCTGCGCTCGGCGGCCGCCTCGCTGTCCAATTTCCCGAAATTCCAGCAGGCCGGCGATAGCAAGATCGGCAACGGAGCGGCCACCATCGCACAAAAAGGCGCCCTGCTGACGGCCGTCGCCGCGATGCTTCGTTACCACCAGAACCGCGGCGAACTGGGCAGCCCCAACGGTTCCGCGGACGCGGCGGCGCTCAATCAGTTCCTCACCGCCTACTGCCCCACCGATGTCAAGGGCGCCCAGACCTGCGATGGCTTCCTGGCCGGCTCCGATGGCGGAGAGCAGGTGGTCAATCTCTGGCGCGCCGCCGAATTCACCGGCGCGTGCCGATGTGGAGGTGGCGGCGGCGACTCCGGCGGCCATCGCGGATTTCCTGGCGCAAGGTTCGCCCGTGCTGCTTTCGCTGGCCATGTCCTTGAACGGTGCGCCCGCGGGCGGCCACTTCGTCGTGGCTACCGGGATCGCTGCCGATGGCTCGATCGCGATTCAGGATCCCAGCCCGCTGTTCGCCCGCACCACGCTTGCCGATTATCTCGAGCGGCTTCAATGCCGGGGGCGGCGCGTGGAAGGCAAGCGTGCGCGGCATCGCCCGCTTCGCGCTGCGCAGTCCGCTTTCGACCCGCTTCCTGGTGGCGGCGCTGTCCCAGCCCGTCGCGCTGATGCAGATCCTCGCCACGAATATCACTTCGGCGGCCGGAACCTGCGGGCAGGCATTCGAACTCTTCGATTCGGTGGATGCGTCGGGCAACTCCTGCGCCGGGACCGCTGCTTTCCCGTATTACTGCCTGCGATGGCGCGCAGTCACCTATCAAATTTTAATCGGCGGAGCCCAGCCCTTCCACGCCCAACTTACCGACTTAGCGCCCGGAGGATCGCACACCGATCTTTCGGGCAGCGTTCCGGCGACTTATCGGGCGGCGCGCGCCGCAGTTTTATCTAACATTAGAGCCGCTGGATGCCAGTTTTACCGCCGCCTCGGTGGTCAACGGTGCCACCTTTGCACCCGGAATCGCGCCCGGCGGCGTGGTGTCGATATTTGGCACAGGACTTTCGGGTGCAGGTAAGACAACTACGGTCGATATGGATAATGTCGCTATGCCGATCCTGTTCGCGACGCCGTTCCAGATTAATGCGGTCGTACCCCTGACGATGGCACCAGGCGTGCATAACATGCGGATTCAGTCTGCATACGGATCATCGCAGCAGGCTGTGACGGTTTCGGCGGTGGCTCCTGGGATCTTCTTGATAGGAAATCCGCCGATAGGTGCGATTACGGACCAGAATTTCAATCTCGTGCAGCCATCGAACCCGCTACAGTCGGGGACAGTCGATGGTTATTTTTGCCACAGGGCTGGGCGCGGTGACACAGGGCGGGCAACTCTCACCGACCAACGTCCCGGTAACCGTGCTATTGAACGGCGTGGAGCTCCCGGCATCTTATGCCGGTCTGGCGCCCGGCTTCATCGGTCTATATCAGGTGAACGTGACGATCCCGGTCGGTACGCCGCCGGGACTGAGTATTCCCCTGATGCTCAAGGTTAGTGGTCAGCAGAGCAATCCGGTGTTGGTAGCGTTACAGTAATCCACAGAAAAATGGGACGATCTGGTGTGAAACTGTTGACTGCTGGGCCTGCAACATGATTAAATCGGGCGAGCATCGTTTTGCAACGGAATTTGCGCTGGCTGCCACGCCGCTTCGCGTTGAAGGGGAAGGATTTCTCTTGACATGCAGCGGGCAATCAGCTATCAATATCTTTACCGCGTCTGGTTTCAATGGCAATTTTGTATTTGTACTTGTCGAGCACAGAAGACATAAGAACTAACGATCATGTGCCGCAAGTAAGGTTTTTCAGTAAGGCCCGATAGCCGTCACGGCATTCGGAAAATGACTCTCCGCCCGACACGGAGAAGTTCCCTAGGTTGGCTGAACAGATTTTGAGACTTCACAGTTTTGAGGCTCAGGTTGGAAGCGAACTTCGACCGATTCAATTCGCAATTCACAAGGAGAAGGAAATGGTAGATTTTCGCAGAGTAATTACTGCGCTTGCCGTGCTCGCCCTGTTCACCGGGCTTGCAGCTGCGCAGGTTGGTCCGCACGGGCAGCCTCAGTTGACCTGCACGCACCAACGTCGCCGTCACCCCGCAGTTGCGTGGTGAAGGTTTCACCGAACAGACTGGTGATATCACCATCAATTGCACCGGCGGTTCCACCGCTCGCGCCGGGCAGCCCGATTCCGTTGGTCAACATCACGGTTTCTACAACGCCACTGTGACCAGCCGCCTGCTGGCCAGCTGGCTCGACCAACGTCTACCCGTCCGAAGCCCTGTTGCTCATCGATGAGCCGGGTTCCGGTCTTCCGGGCTATGGCCCGTCGCTGCCGCAGATGCTTTGCACGACACCCGTTGACGGGTTGCCCGGCTCGGTTGGCTTCCCGACTTGCCGGACCCCGGCGCTTCGCCGGCTCCCAGCCCGGTGACCGCTCTGGGCGGCAACGCCGGCTCCGAACGTGTATCAGGGTGTATTGCCTGCCGCAACTTCCGGCAACCGCTCCGTAACGTTCTTCGGTGTTCCGGTAATGCCGCCGACCACGACCGGTAACCGCGTCTTCCGCATCACCAACGTTCGCGTCGACGCGACGCCTCTGATTGGCGGTTCGGCTTCGGGCGCGAGCCCGGTTCAGGCGAGCATCGCGATCAGCGGCGCCACCTCGCTGCCGATCACGAATCCGACTCCGATCGTCGGCTTCGTATCCGCGGGCCTGACGGCCAGCGCCAGCAGCGCCGGCAACCTCAATCAGTGCTCCTACGCAGACCAGGACTTCGGTCAATACACTTACATTCACCGAGAACTTTGGTACTGCGTTCAAGACCAGGGTCGCCGCTCAGTCGCACCAGCTTGTATGCTGGTCAGATTGGCAATCCGGTTCAGAACGTTCCCGGCGGCATCTACAACTCCGAGTCTAACTTTGTATTCACGGGAGCCACGAACGGCAGCGCAGTTGCCGGTCTGGCAGACTTCGGAACCCGCCTGAAGGCCACCTTCAATAACATTCCGTCCGGCGCGCGTATCTTCGTGTCGACCGTGAACGTGAACAACAACGCCTTCCCGGTTTCGACCGCGAATCCTCCGGTTCCCCCGGGCGGCGGTCTCGCCGGCGGTAGCACGGGAAATACCAGCCCGAACACTCCGTATGTTGGTTATGGCCCAGCTCATCAACGGTGAGAACACCAGCGACGGCGGCGTCGGCGGCTTCCAGGCTGCTCTGATCACCGCTACGGACAACGGCCCGAGCGGCGGCAACGTACCCGTTGCTGAAGTCTCGATCGATCCGACGTCCAAGTCCGGTAGTGCAGTATGGGAAGTGGTGAACACCAACCCGAACACTCCTGAAAGCTTTAAGTTCGCGGTCTACGTCACCTATGTCTCCGCAGTTGCGACTGAACTCCCCGCTGCCGGGTAACTCCACTGTCAACCTGTCCTTCGCTCCGACGGCAACGTCCGGCGTGGCTTCCAGCACGGCGAGCATCCCGCGGTTCATCGGCTGATTCGGCGGCAGCTAGCACCATCTTCTCGATCAACATCTGCCGTACGATTCTGCTTTATCCGTACGTGACGAATCAGGGTGGCTTCGACACTGGCTTGTCGATTGCGAATACCTCCCAGGATTCGATCGTACCGATCACCGGCGCCAGCAACGCGTCCGCACAGTCAGGCAGTTGCACACTGACCTGGTTCGGCGGCACGACTGCTGCACCGACGGTTCCTCCGGCCGCCAGCAACACCGGCACCATTGGCGCCGGCACGGTTTGGGTCAACACCCTGCAGACATTGGCCCCGAACTTCCAGGGCTACATGTTCGCGGTTTGCAACTTCCAGTACGCTCACGGCTTTGCGTTCATCAGCGATGTTGGTGCACGTAATCTCGCAATGGGCTACCTGGCGCTGGTCATCCCGGATCCGGGTACTGGCACTCGCGCGGCTTCGCCGGGCGGTTGCATTGGCGTCAGCGGCTGCAACACCGGGGCGAGCAGGATAGTCACTAAACACATAAGAAGTTGATTTAACTCTGAGGGGGGAGCTTCGGCTCCCCCCTTTTTTTTGCTAACAGTGAGCGTTGAAAGTGGTAGACTGAGATTCTCCCGCGTCCATCCCAGTCAAACCATGTTCCTAGGTGAACAAGGAGGTAGTCTTGCGACAGATTTCAAACTACGTTACTCACAGCCTTTGTAATTGCCATACTCTATACACCTGCCGCGTCCGCCCAGGCCACAGCGGCAAGGGTGGACGTGATCTCCGGTAACGGGCAGATGATCTGCCCGGCTTGCGCTTTCAAGAACTTTCACACTCTTTTATCCGATGGTAGTCAAGGTAACCGACGCCAACGGCAATCCCATCGCCAATAAGACGGTCAACTGGCAACTGGTCTCCGGCACCGCGGCCCCCTCGTTCGACACGCCTACCACTACGGACGCCAACGGACTCTCGATCTCCCGGCTCTTTCAGGGTTCAATCATCGGTGGAAATGGGCAGACGCCGTATCTGCAGAGCGTAATCAACGCCTACGTAGACAGTGTCAGCACCAATTTTACCGAGACCGTAGCCCTTACCAGTTCGGCCTTCGGCAACCAACTCGTCTTCACGCAGAAAATATCTCCGGAGGGCAGTACACCGCTGACCGGACCTGCCGGCGGCACCGGCACGGATCCCATCCGGATTCACATTGATGGAGGCGGGCTCGGAGTGCCGGGCGTTTCCGTGCGCATTTTGAATCCCGATCCGAAGACCCTGCCCTCTGCCAGTTGCGCTACTGCTCCCGGCGCCGATCCGGGCAGCGTACTTTCCGATGCCAACGGCGATGCGACGTGTTACCCGGTGTTCGGTCCGATCGCGGGCAATGGCCCCGTCAGTGTGCTGGTCGGTGGACTCGATCCCGCGCAATTCGATCAGACGATCAGTCCCCAGCCGCTGCAAACGCCTCTCGCGTTCGATCAGTACGTCGGCATTCAGCTCGCCGTGTCGCAAGTGACCCCGGGCCGTCTCTCCGTGATCAGCGGCAACAACCAGACTCTCAATCCGGGCCAGTCATCCGCTCCGCTCGTGGTCCAACTCACGGACGCTTCCGGCGGCGTCACCATCGCGAATACACCGGTCGCGTGGACAGTATCTCCGGCAGGTGCGGCTACACTGAGCCAGACCTCTACGACCACCGATTCTCAAGGCAAGACGCAGACCAACGTCACCCTCTCTCCCTCCGCAGTCGGACAGATAAGTGTGAAGGCGGCCCTCACCAGCAACAGCGGTATCTCCGCCACCTTCCTGCTCGCGACGAATGTCCAGATTTCCTCACTGACCAAGGTCTCCGGCGATGCGCAGAGCACACAAGCCGGGAAGGCGTTCGGCGCGCCGCTGGTGGTTCAGGTCATGGGCACCAACGGCCAGCCGGTGGTCAACCAACCGGTCAGCTTCAACGTGACCGGCGGCGCCACGCTCTCGGCGACCTCCGCGCTCACCGATGCTACCGGCAACGCGCAAGTCACCGTAACAGCCGGAGCCACTCCCGGTGCGGTGACCGTGAACGCATTCATCGGAAGCGTCTCCCAGACGTTCAACCTCACCATCAGCCCTCCGGGCCCGTCGCTGTCCACCAGCAGCTTCTATAACGCCGGCGGAAGCATACGCCTGTCGGCCCTGTCACCCTGCAGCCTGGTCACTGTGATCTCTTCCGGACTGGCGCCGAACGTTCAGGGAATCGTGCTCAACACCAACGCGTTCGGCCCCTGGGCCACCACGCTGGCTAACGACTCGGTATCCGTGGGCGGGGTAGCCGCACCCATATATAGTGTCGGCAACGTAGGCGGCGTGGAACAGCTCACGTTCCAGGTTCCCTGCGAAACCGGGATCGCCGGCAGCGTACCGATCACCGTGAATGTCAGCGGCGGTACGGCCACGGTCAACCTTCCGGTTCAGGCCGCCACTCCGGGTATTTTCGAAACCGCCACGTCCGATGGCACGCGCCGCGCGGTGGCCATCCGTCCG
This sequence comes from uncultured Solibacteraceae bacterium, assembly GCA_963792055.1. Lineage (GTDB taxonomy): Bacteria > Acidobacteriota > Terriglobia > Bryobacterales > Bryobacteraceae > Solibacter. Next base: position 74,110 of record CAWBUV010000019.1, read on the forward strand.
GACGGCTCGTTCGTCACCCTGCAGAACCCGGCACGCCGCGGTGAAATCATCCGCGTCTTCGTTACGGGCATGGGGCCGGCTAGCCCGGCCATCGTTACGGGTGCGCTGCCGTTCGCCGGTGTCGACTCGTTGGTTTCGGGCCAGGTGATCGTTGGCGTGGCAAATGCCGGCGCCCGCGTGGTCACCTCCCGCGTCTCGCCGAACCTGCTCGGCGTTTACGAAATCGCATTCCAGGTCGCGTCGGATTCCCCGACGGGGAACGACGTGGTTCTGAGTGTGGCCGTCAACGTCCCGGGCGACAGTGCAACGCGGTTCAGCAACGGCAGCAAACTGCCGATCGTCCAGTAGTCAATCCCCCTGGGGGCGGGCCCGGCTCGCCCCCGTTATTCCCCTTAGTACCATTCTCTCTTCGCCTTCTATTCTCTTCACGTCAATAGGTGGTATGCCGTTCAACCGGTGTAGCTCTGGTTGTGCCAGCATAACCCCTTTTCCTATCAGCGATATCTGCAAAAAACTGCTTGCAATACGTGAAGCGGCACTATACTATGGGTTGTGGCCAAAAGTGGATAGATTGGTGATGGAAAGTGGAAGAAAACCCCAATCAAGCGCCCGAAATCGAGCCTCCCGATGGGATGTACCCATCCCGCATGGACGATCGTGGGCGGATCAAGCTTCCCGTGGCCTTCAAAGAGTATCTGGAGAAGTTTGAAAACAAGCGTTTGTTTGTGACGAGCCTGGACCGTCGCATAGCGCAAGTGTATCCGATGGTTCTCTGGAAGCAAACCAAAAAGTTTCTGGAGAACTTCGCGCAGGACCCGGAGGCGGCGGAAAACCTGGCTTTCAACGCGGCGGATTTAGGGGCCGAGGCCGAGATGGATGGGCAGGCCCGGGTGTTGTTCAGCCCGGAACTGCGGCGCGAACTTGGGTTGGAAGATCAGCCCGTACATCTATATGCATTCGGCGGGCACATCGAAGTTTTGAGTCAGTCGGTTTACGAAGAGCGCAAGCGCGCGGCGACGGTGAAGCCGGTAGCGGACTTTACCAAGCTGCGGCAGGCGGGAATGAAGTGATGACGTATGCACGTCCCGGTAATGCCCAAGGAAGCGATCGACCTGTTGTCGGTTCGTCCGGAAGGCATCTATCTGGATGCCACGGCGGGACTGGGCGGGCACACCGGATTGATCGCCCGACAGTTGACCACGGGCGTGGTGATCGCCAACGATCACGATACGCGATCACTAGAGATGGCGCGTGCAAACACTGCACCCTGGGCCGACAGAATCTGCTTTCATTACGGCGGATTCGGCTCACTGGCGGAAGCGGTGGAGCAGGCGGGGTTTGAGAAGGTGGATGGGCTGCTGGCAGACCTGGGAGTCAGCCGGTATCAGCTCACGGCGCCGGACAGAGGGTTTTCGTTCATGTCAGATGGGCCGCTCGATATGCGGATGGATCAATCCATCAGCACCACGGCGGCCGATCTTGTCAATCACACCGACGAAAAGACACTCGCCGATCTGATTTTTCAGTTGGGCGAGGAAAGGAGGGCGCGGAAGATAGCCAGAGCAATCGTCCGAGCACGGCCCTTACGGAGCACACTGCATCTGGCCGATGTAGTGGAGCGGGCCGTGCCCAGGACGGGCCGTTTGCACCCCGCCACAAAGACGTTCATGGCGCTGCGAATGGCGGTGAATGAAGAACCGAAGGAATTGGACCGGTTGCTCGAGATCGGTCCGCAGTTGCTGAAGAGCGGCGGGCGCATGGTGGTGATCAGTTTCATGTCCAGCGACGACAGGGCGGTGAAAGAGAAGTTCAAGGCCTTGGGACACTCGGGACAGTTCACGATCGTCACCAAACATCCACTGCAGCCGACCGACGAAGAGAGTGCGTCCAACCCGGCATCACGCAGCGCAAAGCTGCGGGCGCTGGAAATGATTTGAGCCCAAACGGGCCGGAGGAACGAAGAGACCATGGCGACGCTACCAGCGTATTTGAAAAAGAACGAGGCTCTCACCGGAGCCCCACAGGGCCCCGATGCAGCGAGCCGGACCAAGATGCGGCCGGTGCGCGACCCTTTCCAGCTACGTGCATTGCCGCATGAGCACCTCTTCCTCTACAACAAACGTATCGACAACTCCCGCCTGGTTCGTGAGGCGGATCCGAAATCTCGTGGAGCGTGCTGGAGCGCGATTGGCGCGGCCAGCGTGCTCGCCATTCTGCTGACCAGCGCCTTTGCGCCTTCTGTCGCCACCACCATCGCCGGCTACAAACTGGAAGCCTTGCGCATTGAAGAGCGCCGGCTGCTGGAAGAACATCGCGGCCTGGACCTGCAGGAAGCCGAGCTGCTCAGCCCGGCGCGCCTGGATCAACTGGCCCGCGAGAATAATCTGGTGACACCGTCCTCGGGCCAGGTCTTCCATCTGGAAGGCAAGCCCCAAGGCGCGGTTGCGATGGCAAAGTAAGGAGTCTGGAGGCGTGAATCTCTCACGCTGTGCACCATGGTCGAGCGCCGTCTTACATGTCTCGCTGTCATCGTCCTGTTATGGGGCGCTGCCATCCTCAAGAATCTGATCTCGCTACAAATCTTTCATCACCGCGAGTATGCGGTGAGGGCGCGTTCGATACAGGAAGTGGTGGAAGAAATCCCGGCGCCGCGCGGCACGATTTTCGACCGCGACGGCCGGCCGCTGGCGATGAGCCTGGCATCGCGCTCCGCCTACATCAATCCCATGAAAGTGGATGTCGGCGTGGCCAGCGATCTTCTCGGCTACCTGCTGCACCTGGACCGCGCCGAACTCTACCTGAAGATCAAACAGGCCGCTGACGCGCATCGCGGCTATCTGATTATCAAGCGGCAGCTCAGTCCGGAAGAGTATGACAATCTGCTGCATCTGAAATCGCGCATCGAGTGGGTCAGCCTCTCCCACGAGAGCCAGCGTCATTATCCGAACGGCACGCTGGCCGCTCACGTCCTGGGATCGGTGGATTTCGAGGAGAAGGGCAACGCCGGAATCGAGAAGGGCCTGGACAAGGAACTGCGCGGCACGCCCGGCCGCATACGTCTGCTCACCGACGTACACCGTCGCGGCATCGCGCCGCAGACGACGATTCCCGCCAAGCCCGGCACCTCGCTCACCCTGACGCTTGACGAGCGCCTGCAATTTGTCGCGGAGAGGGAAATCGCCGCGGCGGTTCGCGCGCACAATGCCAACTCCGGCAGTGTGGTGGTGATGAAGCCGGATACGGGCGACATCCTGGCCATGGCCAGCTATCCTACGTTCGACCCCAATGTTCCCGTGGAGCGCGGCGAAGATCCCAAGCCCCGAATGAACCACGCTTTCAGTGTCCCCTTCGAGCCTGGTTCCGTGTTCAAAGTGGTTACCTATTCGGCGGGATTCGAAACCACCAACCTGCGTCCCGAAACCCCCATTAACTGCAACGGCGGCGTCCTCAAGTTGGGGATCCGCACGATCCACGATTCCCACGGCGGTACGTGGGTGGTCCCGGCGATGTACGCCTTCGCCCATTCGAGCAACATCGGCGCGATCCAGGTCGGCTTCAAGGTCGGCCAGCCCGCCATGTACGACTACATGAAGCGGTTTGGCTTCGGTCAGAAGACGGGGTTGCCGCTGCCCGGCGAGTCGCCAGGCAAAGTGTACCGTCTCGAGAAGTGGGGTAAGACGTCGCTGGCGTCGGTGAGCATGGGGCAGGAAGTCAGCGTGACCACGGTGCAACTGGCGCAAGCCGCCTCGGCCGTAGCCAATGGCGGGATGCTGGTGAAGCCCCGCCTCGTAATGAAGCGCGACAATCGCGTGGAGCCATTAGCAACACCGGTCCGCATCCTGAAGCCCGAGACGACGTTCACGATGCGCCGCATGATGGAAGACGTTGTCCTCACTGGCACGGGAAGCCGCGCACGCCTGGCCGGTTATTCCAGCGCCGGCAAGACGGGGTCCGCGCAAATCTACGATTACGCCAACAAGCACTACACCCATACTTACAATGGCTCTTTCATGGGCTTTGCGCCTGTAACCAATCCGCGGGTGGTGGTGGTCGTGACGCTGAATGGCACGCACGGTGAATCGGGTTTCGGCGGTAGTTCCGCGGCCCCTGTATTCAAGATTGTGACTGCCGAAGCACTGCGCGTGGGCGAAGTGCCCAAAGACCTGCCGGAGACTATCCCGAACACACTGGTAACGAAGAACGCCGCCGATTTGAACGACCTCGCGGTCAGCGACCTGGAGCGTTTGAATGAGGACCTGCTGGCCGATGCCGAGGAAGACGTGGCCGCCGCACACTCGCCGCTGAACCCGTTAGCTCAAGGTCCGCCGGTTGCAGTAGTGCCCGTACCGCCTGCGCCGAAACCGCAAGGGCCGCGGGTCCCCAATTTTCGCGGTATGACCATGCGTGCCGTGCTCGCCGAAGCCGCCGCCAGGGGCCTGTCGATTCTTCCCGACGGAAGCGGCATTGCCCGCATACAATCTCCCCCGCCGGGCGCGCCGCTGCATCAGGGGGAACGCATCCGCGTACAGTTTGCACGATGAATCTTGGCGAAATACTTTCGGGTGTAGCGTTGCTTCAACCGCTTGCGCCGGAACTCGCCCAGTCCACCATTGCCGCCATCGAGTTCGATTCCAGGCGCGCCGCCCCGCAATCGCTGTTCTTTGCCTTTCCCGGCAGTAAGGCGGACGGACGCCAGTTCGCGGCCGATGCGCTGGCCCGCGGCGCGGTGGCGGTGGTCAGCGAATCGCCCGCGCCGGCCGATTTAGAGGGCCGGTGGATTCAAGTGGCGCACGGCCGGCAGGCGCTGTCGCGCGCGGCGCGCAATTTCTTTCACCGGCCCGACGAACGCCTCTTCCTTACCGGGATCACGGGGACGAACGGAAAGACCACCACGTCGTACCTGATCGATTCGGTGCTACGCAGCGGCGGCAAGACCACTGCGATGATCGGCACCATTGAATATCACCTGGCGGGCCGTGTGCTCAAGGCAGTCAACACGACTCCGGAATCGCTGGATCTGCTGCGCCTGTTCGCGGAGCTGGAAAACGCGGGCGGCACCCATGTGACGATGGAGGTTTCCTCCCACGCCCTGGCACTCGGCCGCGTGTACGGCCTCAACTTTCACACCACGATTTTCACCAACCTGACGCGCGATCATCTGGATTTCCATGGCGACATGGAGAGCTACTTCGCCGCCAAGCAGTTGCTGTTCGAAGGCGCCGGCGGCGCTCCGCCGAAATATGCCGTGCTGAATCGCGACGACGAGTGGGCGCGCCGCATCAAAGTGAATCCCAAGACCGAAGTGCTGTGGTACGGTCTGGGCCAGGAGGCGATCCTGCGCGCGCGCCATATCGCATCGGGCTTCGGCGGATTGCGCTTCGACCTGCAATTCGGCAAGCTGCGCTTCCCTGTGGAATCGCCGTTGATCGGCAAGATCAATGTCTATAATATTCTTGCCGCGTGCGCTGCCGGCCTGACGTACGGACTCCCGCCCGAAGTGATCACGCGCGGCATCGCCGAATCTCAAGGCGGTCCCCGGACGCTTCGAACGCGTGGATGAAGGACAGCCCTTCGTGGTCGTGGTGGACTACGCGCATACGGACGATGCGCTGCGCAATGTCATTGCCGTGGCCCGCGGACTCAACCCCAAACGGGTGATCACGCTTTTTGGCTGCGGCGGAGACCGCGACCGCTCCAAACGGCCTTTGATGGGACAGGCGGCCGCGGAGGCCAGCGATTTCGTGGTCCTGACCAGCGACAACCCGCGCTCCGAAGATCCCCTGGCGATTATGAACGACGCCCTGGTAGGTATCCGCCGGATGGACGTGCCGCACGTGGTGGAACCCGACCGGCAGGCCGCCATACGCCGGGCCTTGAAAGAGGCGCGCGAGGGCGATATCGTCATACTCGCCGGCAAGGGGCATGAGACCTACCAGGTGCTGAAGGACAAGACGATCGACTTCGATGACCGGGCGGTGGCGAGAGAAGTGCTGAAAGGGTATGGGTATCACAAGACCCAGTGAGCCATGACCCTGAATCTTCAAGAAGTTGCCCTTGCCATGGGAGCTGTTGCACATCCGCCGTCCCTGGCGGTGGCCGGTTGGAGTGTGGACACACGGACACAGAATCCGGGCGACGTGTATTTTGCGCTGCGCGGGCCCAACCACGACGGGCATAAATTTCTAACCGCCGCCATTGAGAAAGGCGCATCGGCGGTAGTGGTGGACCATGCAGCGAACCTACCCTGCGAACTCGTCGTGCCGGATACGGAGCGCGCCCTACAGGACCTGGGCGCGTGGGCGCGGCAGAAGTGGGGTGGACGGGTGATCGGGGTGACCGGCAGCGCGGGCAAGACCACCACCAAGGATGCCATCGCACATCTGCTGGAAACCGAACTGCCCGTGGGCAAGACGAACGGCAATTTCAATAACCATATCGGCGTGCCGCTTTCCTTACTCCGGCTGCCCGATGGCTGCCGCGCAGGCGTGATCGAGATGGGCATGAATCATACGGGAGAGATCCGCCGGCTGGCGGCCATCGCGCGGCCGGATGTCGGCGTGGTCACCAACGTGGGGTATGCTCACGTGGAGTTTTTTGAGTCGATCGATGGGATCGCCGCCGCGAAACGGGAGTTGATCGAAGGGCTGCCGACGGACGGGGTCGCCGTACTCAATGCCGATGATGCGCGCGTCTCACGCTTCGGCGAGGTTCATTCCGGCCGCTCGGTTACGTTCGGTTTTTCCGAGGGGGCGGAGGTGCGCGCGGAGAATGTGGAGTTCACTGCGGCGGGCTCGCGCTTTCGCTGCCTGGGCGTGGATTTCGAAAGCCCGCTGTCCGGCCGTCACGCCGTCATGAATCTGCTGGCGGCTATCGCGGTTGCCCATGTCTTCGAGATCCCTGCCGAACGCCTGCGTCCGGCGGTCGCCAGTTTCAGCGTGGGCGCCATGCGCGGCGAGCGCAGCGAGCATCGCGGCATCGTGATCTGGAATGACTGCTACAACTCGAACCCGGAGGCGGCGCAATCGATGCTGGACGTTCTGCGCGCCACGCCCGCTGCGCGGCGCATCGCCGTACTTGGTGAAATGCTGGAGCTCGGGCACGCCGCCGAAGAATTGCACCGGCAGGTTGGACGCTATGCCGGCCGTACAGGTGACGGGCGCGTGGACCTGCTGATTGGAGTCCGCGGGGCTGCGCGGGCGATGGTGGAAGCCGCCGGGCAGGCCGGCGTGGAGGCGGAATTTTTCGAAGATCCGGCCGATGCCGGCGAACGGGCCCGCCAGGTGGCGCGTTCGGGCGACGCGGTGCTGTTCAAGGGGTCGCGCGGCGTAAAAGTGGAAAAGGCGCTGGAAAGGTTTACGGCGTAGCTCCCATGCTCTATTTCTTACTCTACACACAGCTCTACAAGCACATCAGCCCGCTTCGCGTTTTCGGTTACACTACCTCGCGCACCGCCTTCGCCAGCCTCACGGCCTTATTTCTCTGTATCGCGCTCGGCCCATGGCTCATCAACAAGCTGCGCTATTTTCAGATCGGCCAGTACATTCGTGAGGAAGGCCCCAAGTCGCACCAGAAGAAGGCCGGCACTCCCACGATGGGCGGCGTCCTGATCATCATTTCGATTGTTGTGCCGACGCTGCTCTGGGCGGATCTCAGCAACCCTTATGTATGGATTGCCACGCTTACACTGCTTGCCTTCGGTTGGATCGGCTTTCTGGACGACTACGCGAAGATCACCAAACAACGCAATCTGGGACTCAGCGGGAAGCGCAAGCTGTTCTACCAGTTTCTGGTGGGATTCTGCTTCGCCGCCGCGCTGCTGTTCATGCGAACGTGGGGCGATTTCAATACCTCGATGAACTTCCCGTTCTTCAAAGGTTTCAAGCCGTCGCTCCTGATGCCGGCGTTGATGGCAAACCCCTGGACGTATGTGCTGGGCGTGGCGCCATTCTGCATCTTCGTCGCGCTGGTGGTGGTCTTCACTTCCAACGCGGTCAACCTCACCGATGGTCTGGACGGCCTGGCGATCGGGCTGATGGTGATCGCCGCCGGCGCGCTGACCATCCTCACCTACGCCGGCGGGCACAAGGATCTCGCGCAGTACCTGCAACTGGCCCGCAACCCGCGCACCGCCGAACTCACGATTTTTTGCGGCTCGATGACGGGGGCTAGTCTGGGCTTTCTCTGGTACAACGCGCATCCGGCGGAGATCTTCATGGGCGACGTCGGCTCGCTCGGGTTGGGCGGCGCGATGGCGGTGGTTGCGGTGCTGATCAAGCAGGAAGTGCTGCTGCTCTTCATCGGCGGCATCTTCATTGTGGAAGCCATCTCCGTCATCCTGCAGGTGGGCAGCTACAAATTGCGCCATGGCAAGCGCATTTTCAAAATGGCGCCGCTCCACCATCACTTCGAGGCGCTGGGTTGGACGGAGTCGAAAATCATTGCCCGCTTCTGGATTGCCGGCCTGGTGCTGGCACTGTTCGCGCTGACAACGCTGAAACTCCGATGAAGCTCAAGGGCATACAGGCGCTGGTGGTGGGCATGAAGAAGTCCGGTCTGGCTTCGGCGGCGCTGCTCGCGCGCGAGGGCGCGATGGTGCGCGCCACGGACCTGAAGCCGCTGGATGAATTGCCCGGCGTCCGCGAGCTCAACATCCCTTTCGCTCAACAGAGCCCCGAGGTCTTCCAAGGCGCCGAACTGATCGTGCTTTCTCCCGACGTTCCGGCCGACCTGGCGCCGCTGGAAGAGGCGCGCCGCCGCGGCGTGCGGGTGATCGGCGAGGTGGAACTCGCCGCGCCCTTCCTGAAGGGCCGCACCATCGGGATCACGGGATCCAACGGGAAGACCACCACCACCAGCCTGATCGGCCACATCCTGAAGGAATCCGGCGTCACGGTGCAGGTGGGCGGCAATATCGGGCTGCCGGTTACGGCGATGCTCGAGAGCTCTCGCGATGACGGTTGGAACGTCCTGGAACTTTCCAGCTTTCAGTTGGAGACGATCGTGGAGTTCCGCGCCCACATCGGGCTGGCGCTGAACGTCACGCAAAACCACCTGGACCGGCACTACACCTTCGAGAAGTACGCCGCCGCCAAGGGACGGCTCTTCGAGAACCAGCGTCCCGGCGACTACGCTGTGCTGAACGCGGATGATCCGGTCTGCGTGACGTATGCGGCGCTGACTGCGGGCACGCCGCTGTGGTTCAGCAGCCGGAAGAAGGTGGAGCCGGGCGCGTCGCTGTGCAGCGACAAACTGATTCTGGACGGCAAGCTCCTCATGCAGGCCGACGAGATCCCGATCCGCGGGCGACACAATATCGAGAACGTGCTGGCCGCCGGAATCGCCGCGGCCCGCGCCGGAGTGTCGCGCGAAGCGATTGCCGCCGCAGTGCGTACGTTTCGCGCGGTGGAGCACCGGCTGGAATTCGTGCGCGCTCTCAGCGGAGTCGAGTTCTATAACGATTCCAAGGCTACCAGTGTGGATGCCACGTTGAAGGCTCTGGAGGCGTTTCCGGGCGGCCTCTGGGTGATCCTGGGCGGCAAGGATAAGGGCCTCGAATATACGCGCGCTGCGCGAACCGCTGGCCGTGAAGGCGCACGCCGCGCTGCTGATTGGCGCCGCGGCTCCGAAGATCGCCGGACAGTTGGAAGGCGCGGTGCCGCTGGTCCCGGCGGGTACGATCGATGCGGCGATCGCTCACGCATACGCGCATGCCGTGCCGGGCGATACGGTGCTGCTGGCACCCGCCTGCGCCAGCTTCGATCAGTTCCGGAGCTATGAGCACCGGGGACAGTTCTTCAAACAGATTGTGAATCAGTTACAAGCGAAAGATTGATATGGCGCAAAGACTCAAAACCGATTGGATCCTCTTCTTCACCGTGCTGGCGATGGTATTTGCCGGCGTATTGATCGTCTACAGCGCCTCGGCCATCATGGCCCAGATGGGCCCGAACCACTCCGCCTGGTACTATGTGGAACGCCAGGCCGCATGGGCCGTGATCGCCCTCACGATCATGATGGCGCTCAAGAGCACCTACTACCGCAAGCTGCAGAATCCGGCGGTCGCCCTCAGCGCGATCAGCGTGTCGCTTTTTCTGCTGGTGGCGGTCTACTTTCTGGATCCCGCCAATCACCGCTGGCTCCGTCTTGGCGGACCGGTGGGCGTGCAGCCTTCGGAGCTTGCCAAGCCGGCGCTCGTCATCTTCCTGGCATTCTTCGTGACGTGGCGAGCGCGCGCGATCAACAATCCGCGCTACACGCTGGTGCCGGCTGCCATGGCTGTCGGGCTGGTGATCCTCGCCGTGGTGGTGGCCGATCTGGGTACCGCCATCGTGTTGGGCGCGGCGGCGGCGCTGGTCTTTTTCGCCGCGGGGTTGGAGAAGCGCTACTGCGCCATTGTCGGAGCGCTGGCCATGATCGGACTGGTCTTCTTTGTTTTTTCGAAGACCTACCGGCTGGCGCGCGTGGTGATGTTCTTCGACCCGCAGTTCAAGATCATCGAGAAGTTCGATAAGCAAGGGCACGATCAAGACCCGCCTGCAGGAGTCGCTGGTCACGCGCGACACCAACTATCAGTTGGAGCAATCCAAGATCGCGGTGGGCGCGGGCGGCCCGTTAGGCCTGGGCTTCATGGGCGGTCGCCAGAAGCTGCTCTACCTGCCGGAAGCACATAAGGACTTCATCTACGCGGTGGCGGGCGAGGAGTTGGGCATGATCGGGAGCGTGGGACTGCTGCTCGGTTTCACGATTATTTTCTGGCGCGGCATTCGTGCCACGCTGCGTATTAATGACGATTTCGGACGTTTTCTGGCGCTCGGGTTGACGGTGATCGTGGTGGTTCAGGGATTCATGCATATGAGCGTGGTGCTGGGGATGATGCCCACCAAGGGCATTCCGTTGCCGATGATCAGCTACGGCGGCAGTAGTCTGGTAAGCACGCTGGCCAGTCTGGGGATGCTGATGAATGTGAGCGAGCACGCGGGATGAGTGACGGACGAGAGGCGGGCGGGATGCCATCCCGCCGCAGGCTGCCAGCCTGCCCCACACAATGAAGGAGCGTAATTTTCTGATGGCCGGTGGCGGGACTGGCGGGCACGTGATTCCGGGCCTGGCGGTGGCTCACGAACTGCAAGCGCGCGGTCATCACGTTTGCTTTGTCGGGACGGAGCATGGGCTGGAAGCCAAGTTAGTTCCCGCCGCGGGGTTCGACTTACAGAAGATCCAGATCGGCGGGCTCAACCGCGTCGGCCTGCGCAAGAGCTTCTCCACGCTGGCGCGCCTGCCCATCGCGACAGTGGGTAGCGACCGCTGCGTCCGCACTGCCTCCGCCGTCTTCAGCATGGGCGGATACGTTGCCGGGCCGCCGGTGCTGGCCGCTATTTTCCGCCGGATTCCGGTAGTGGTGATGGAGCCGAACGCGGTACCGGGATTCACCAACCGCTCCATCTCGCGGCTGGTTTCGCGCGCGCTGGTCTCATTTCCGGAGACCGCTGCCTTCTTCCCGAGCGGCCGCACCGAAGTCACCGGACTTCCTGTTCGCGAAGAGTTTTTTCACATTCTGCCTAAGACGCGCGGCCCCGTGCTGCATCTGCTGATCAGCGGCGGCAGCCAGGGATCGCGCACGTTGAACCACGCCTTGCAGCAGAGCTGGCCGCTCTTCCTTCAGGCTGGCTTGCCCGTTTCTATCACCCATCAGACCGGCGCCAGGGACTTCGCCGAAGTGCGCGATGCATTTGCAAGCTCGGGCATCGAAGGCGAAGTGGTGCCGTTCATCGCCGATATGCCCGCGGCCTTTGCTGCCGCCGATCTGGTGGTCTGCCGTTCGGGCGCGGGCGCCGTGTCGGAACTCGCCGCCGCCGGCAAGCCATCGATTCTGGTTCCCTTTCCCTTCGCCGCGGACAATCACCAGACTCGCAACGCCCAGGCTATGGAGCGCGGCGGCGCATCGCGCCTGGTGCGCGATGCCGAAATGACGGGCGAGAAACTGTTGGAAACTGTGAGCCGAATTATCGCGGACCTGGAGACGATGGGTGAAGCGGCGCGGCAGTTTGCCAAGCCGGGCGCAGCGGGACGTGCCGCGGACATTTTAGAGGAGGTCGCGCGGAACTAACTGCCACATTTTCAATTGACAGTTGCCCGATAAGCCGAAACAATACGATAAGGAAATGTTCTTTCGACCCCAGCACCTTCATTTCACCGGAATTGGAGGCATTGGCATGAGCGGCATCGCGGAAGTGCTGCTCAATTTGGGCTACCAGATCTCGGGCAGCGACGTGAAACTGTCGCCCATTACCGAGCGCCTCGCCGCCATGGGGGCGCGTGTGTTCGAAGGCCACGCCGCCTCCAACATCGCCGGCGCGCGCGCGCTGGTGGTGAGTTCCGCGGTGGACGAACAGAATCCGGAAGTGCAGGAGGCGCGGCGGCTGCAGATCCCCGTGATCCCGCGCGGCGAGCTGCTGGCCGAGTTGATGCGCCTGAAGTACGGCATCGCGGTGGCCGGCAGTCACGGCAAGACCACCACCACTTCGCTGACCGCCACCATTCTCAATTTCGCCGGCCTCGATCCCACGGTGGTGGTGGGCGGACGCGTCGGCACCATGGGCGGATCGAACGCGCGCGTGGGACGCAGCGATTTCCTGGTGGTGGAGGCCGACGAGAGCGACGGCTCGTTTCCTGAAGCTCGCGCCCATCATCGCGGTGGTCACCAACGTCGATCGCGAGCATCTGGATCACTACCCCACGCTCGACGCCATCCGCGCCGCCTTCATCGAGTTCGTCAACAAGGTGCCGTTCTACGGCGCGGTCATCGTCTGCCTCGACGATGCCAACGTGCAGGGCCTGCTGCCGGAGATCCGCCGCCGCACCATCACCTACGGCACTACCGCGCAGGCCGATGTGGAGGCCACGGAGATCGTCTGCGGCCCGTTCGTCAGCGAGTTCGATATGCGCTATCGCACTGCCGACCTCGGCCGCTTCACGCTGCGCATTCCCGGGCGCCACAACGTGCTCAACGCCATGGCCGCGATCGCGGTGGCGATGGAGCTGGAAGTCAAGCCCGACGCCATTCGCGAAGGCGCTGGCCACCTTCAGCGGCGTGGATCGGCGCTTCCAGATGCGCGGCAAAGTAGCGCGGCATCACGGTGGTGGACGATTACGGACACCACCCCACGGAAATTCGCGCTACTCTCGATGGCGCCCGCCTGTGCGGGTTCCGGCGCATTCACGTGTTGTTCCAGCCGCACCGCTATTCACGCACGTTTCATCTGATGGACGAGTTCGCGCGCTCCTTCCATGCAGGCGGACAGCGTCTTCGTGATGGATATCTATGCCGCCTCGGAGAAGCCGATCGAGGGCGTGACGGCGGAGACGCTGGCGGATCGCATCCGCCAGTTCGGCCATCGCGGCGTGGAATATGTGGGCACGCTCGATCGCGGCGTGGACGCGCTGCTGGCGGCCGCGTCCGATGGCGACCTGGTGCTCACGCTGGGCGCGGGCAACGTCTGGCAGGCCGGCGAAAAGGTTCTGCGAGCGCCTGCGTGCGGAGGAGACGAACTGATGGCGCGCGCAGCCCAAAGAGCAGCCGCCGGCGTATCAACTGGCGCCTGATCTTCGTGCATTCTGGCTGTTCGGCGCGATCGGCGTCTCCACCGCCGTGGCCGGCTACAAGGTCAGCCTCTACGTGGCGTCCGACCCGCAATTCACGCTCTCGCACGAGCGCAGGACGCGCTCACCATCCTGGGCCTGACCTATGCTTCGCGCTCCAAGGTGCAGCGCGTTTTCGCCGCGCGATTTCGACCACAGCATTTTTTCCGTGCCGCTTGCCGAGCGCCGCCGCCGGCTGCTGGCGATCGATTGGGTGGAAGACGCCTCGGTGTCTCGCGTCTGGCCGGACCGCCTGGTGATCCGCATACGCGAGCGCAAGCCCGTGGCCTTCGTCTCACTTCCGCTCCGGTCCGCTGCTGATCGATGCGCAGGGCGTTCTGCTGGAACAGCCGGCCCAGGCGCAGTTTGCCTTCCCGGTGCTCTCCGGCGTGCGCGAAGGAGAAACCGAGATCGAGCGCCGCGGCCACGTGCGCATCTTTCTGCAAGTGCAGGAGGAGATGGGGTACCTGGCGAAGGAAATTTCGGAGGTGGACGCCACCGACCCGGAGAATATTCGTATCGTTTCGCAGGTGGACCGGCGCGTGGTGACTTTGCTGCTGGGAGACGGCAACTACGCGCAGCGCTTCCAGAATTTCCTCAATCACTATCCGGAGATCCGCAAAGGCTCGCCCCAGGCGAAGGTCTTCGATCTCCGGTTGGACGGCCGCATTACGGTGAAGGAATAAGCAGGCTAATGGCAGTAAAACCGATTTACGCAGCAGGACTGGACGCGGGCAGCCGCTCAGACGCGGCTGGTGATCTGCGTCCTGGAAAACAGCCGCATCCGCTTTGTGGGCGCGAGCGCGGTGGAGTCGCAGGGCTGGGCCAAGGGCCGGATCGCCGACCAGCAGGCCGTCACCGAATCCATCACCGCCGCGTTGCGTGAGGCCGATGGCCAGCGCCGGCGGCGCTGCAATCGGTGGTCGTGGGCATGGGCGGGCCCACCTTGCGCGGCGCCAATGGCCGCGGCGTGCTCGAACTCGGCTACGTGCAGGAGATTCAGCAGCGCGACGTGCGGCGCGTGATCGAGCGCGCCTCGCGCGTGCAGTTGATGGAAGACCGCATGGTGCTGCAACTCTTCCCGCAGGATTTCGTGGTGGACGACCATCCCGGGCACCGCGATCCGCGCAAGATGCTGGCCTCGCGGCTGGAAATCAACGTCCACCTGGTGACGGCGTCGATTCAGGAGCACAACGCGATCATCGGCGCGGTGAACGCCGCCCACCTGGCGGTGGAGGAGACGGTCTACGAAGCGCTCGCCGCCTGCTACGCCGCCGTGCTTGCCGGAGAACCGCCGCGAAGGCATCGCCGTGGTGGATATCGGCGCGCAATCCACCGAACTGGTGGTGTACTACGGCGACGCCATGCACCTCGCCTCCACCGTCCGCATCTGCGGCGATCATTTCACGCGCGATCTGGCCCAGGGCCTCTGCCTCAGTTTCGAGGACGCCGAACTGGTCAAGATGGAATTCGGCTGCGCGCTTACCGAGAGACTCCGCCGAGAACATCCTGGTGGAGTTGCCCACGCGCCGAAGACCGCCAGCCGCGCGAGGTGCAGCGTCACTCGTCAACCGGATTCTGGGGGCCCGCGCCGAGGAGTTGTTCCGCTTCGTGCGCGGCGAATTCGCGCGCGTGGGCATGGAGCGCGCGCTGATCGGCGGCGTGTTCCTCACCGGCGCGGGCGCCAAGCTGCCCGGCCTGTGCGATGCGGCCGAGGAAGATGCTGCAATGCCAGACGCGCTTCGGTCTCACCGAAGGCATTCAGGACTGGCCGCTGGAATTGAACGACCCGGCGTGGTGTACCGCCGCGGGTCTCGCGATGTATTCCGCAAAATTGAAGCAGCACGCCGGGCTGCAAAAAGAACAGGCAACCTGGATCGGGAAAATGTTGAAGTGAGGAGGTGACCATGGGCATCATCGACGGCGACATGGACATGGACGATCTGAAGTACGAAATGGAAGAAGAAGCGCGCACCGGCACTCGCATCAAAGTGATCGGCGTGGGCGGCGGCGGCTGCAATGCCGTGGCCCGCATGGTGGCGGAAGGTCTGGAAGGCGTGGAGTTCTACGCCATGAACACCGACCTCCAGGCGCTCTCCGCCTGCCAGGTGCCCAACAAACTGCAACTCGGCGCCAAGATCACCAAGGGTCTGGGCGCCGGATCGAACCCGGAGATCGGGCGGCAGGCGGCGCTCGAAAACACCGATCGCCATCGTCGAACTGCTGCAGGGCGCGGACATGGTCTTCGTCACCGCCGGCCTGGGCGGCGGCACCGGCACCGGCGCGGCGCCGGTGATCGCCTCGCTCGCCAAGGAACTCGACGCGCTCACCGTGGCGGTGGTCACCAAGCCCTTCGGCTTCGAAGGGCCGCGGCGCATGCGCATGGCCGAAGAAGGCCTCGGCCGCCTTGCCGGCACGGTCGATACGGTGATCGCCATTCCCAACGACCGGCTGTTGAAACTCGTACCCAAGGGCACCAGCTTCTTCGAATCCTTCAAGGTCGCCGACGACCTGCTGCGCCAGGCCGTGCAGGGCATCAGCGACATCATCATCACGCCCGGACTGATCAATCGCGACTTCTCCGATATCAAGGCCACCATGGTCGGCATGGGCTACGCCATGATGGGCACGGCCGAGGGCCGCGGCGAGAATGCCGCCGTGGACGCCGCGCGCCAGGCCATCAGTTGCCCGCTGCTGGAGGACAGCCGCATCGCCGGCTCGCGCGGCATTCTGATCAACATCACCGGCTCCAGCCGCCTCGGCCTGCACGAGGTGAACGAAGCCTGCACCATCATTCGCGAGGCCGCCGGCTGCGACGACGTGCAGATCAATTTCGGCGTGATCTTCAACGAGTCGCTCGGCGACGCGGTCAAGATCACGGTGATCGCCACCGGCTTCCAGCCCGAAAACGCGCCGATGCCGGAGCGCCGCGGGTCGGTGATCCCGGTGATCAAGGTGCAGCAGCGTCCGCCGGACCCCGAACCGGTGCCCGATCATGCGTACGTCGCGGCGCCGTCCGGCGCCCGGAGCCTGCTCCCGTCCCGTTCCGGTCGTCGAGCCGGAGCCGGTGCTCGATATGGACGATCTCGATACGCCCGCGTATTTGAGGCAGGGCACGCTGCTGAATTAAAGGTGGAATGGTAGAATACTGGTAGGTTTCTACCATGGGACTGAATATCAAGAATACGGACGTCGAGCAGTTGGCCAGCGAAGTGGCTAATTTAGCTCATGAAACCAAGACCGAGGCGATCCGGCGTGCATTGCTGGAGCGCCGTGCGCGACTGCGGGCCCATGCCGGAAAGCGTGGGTCTCGGAGCCTGCGCGAGTACCTCGAGCGGAACGTGTGGCCGATGATTCCGTCCACCGAGTTGGGGCGGGTTCTCACGCGGGAGGAGGAAGACCAGATTCTGGGCTACGGGCCGGAAGGCTACTGAAGAATGGTTCTGGATAGTTCCGCGATCGTCGCCATCCACTTGAAGGAACCCGGCCACGATAGTCTGATCGAAGCCATCGAAGTGTCGGAGATCGTGGTGGTCGGCGTCCCCAACTCTGCTCGAAACCGCGATGGTCTTGACCGCGCGGTTGGGCCAGGATGCCCGGCCGATGCTCCACGCTTTTCTTCGCCGCTTGAACGCCGAGGTGGTCGCGTTCAATGAAGAACATTTGGACACAGCCACCACCGCTTTCCTGCGCTTCGGACGCGGGCGTCATCCGGCGGCTTTGAATTTCGGGGACTGCATGGCATACGCAGTCGCGTCCGTTGCCGGCATGCCCCTGCTATTCACGGGCCAAAGGATTTCGCACAGACCGACATTCCCACTGCATAGCGTGCCGTGCGATAATCGGAATTCCCCATGAAAGCTCGCGTATTCGTAACTCCGAAGTCCACCGTTCTCGACCCGCAGGGACAGACGGTGCGCTCGGCGCTCAACGGCCTCGGGTTCGCGGCCATCGCCGAGGTGCGCCAGGGCAAGTTCTTCGAAATCGCACTTGCCGATGGCACCAGCCGCGAACAGGCGCAAAAAGATATCGAAGCCGCCGCGCACGACGTACTGGCCAATCCCGTCATTGAAGAGTACCGCGTCGAAATCCTGGATTGACGCGCGTTTGCGCACGGGGGCCCTTGCGGGCCACCCTCTATAATGTAATCAGATTATGTGTGGCATCGTCGGTTACATTGGTACCCATCGCGCCGTTCCGATCATCCTGGAAGGTTTGAAGCGCCTCGAATATCGCGGCTATGATTCCGCGGGCCTTGCGGTTTATTGCGATGACGAGCAGCTCGCCATCCGCCGCGCCCAGGGAAAGCTCCGCAATCTGGAAGAGAACATCCGCATGAACCCGGTGGATGGCTCCTTCGGAATCGGGCACACGCGCTGGGCTACCCATGGGCGTCCGACCGAGGAAAACGCGCACCCGCATCGCGATTGCAAGGGCGACATCGTGGTGGTGCACAACGGCATCGTGGAGAACTACCTCGCGCTGAAGCAGCAATTACAGCACGAAGGCCACGCGTTCAAGACCGAAACCGACACCGAAATCATCGCCCACCTGGTGGAGAAGCACTTCGAAGGCAACCTGGAAGAAGCCGTGCGCGCCTCCGTCAAGGAACTCACCGGCGTGTTTGCCCTCGCCGTAATCGCGCGGTCCGACCCGTTCAAGATCGTCGCCGCACGCTCCGGCCCACCTGTCGTGATCGGCATCGGGAACAACGAGTACTTCATCGCGAGCGACGTTCCCGCCATTCTCTCGCACACGCAGGATATGTTTTTCCTCGCCGATGGCGATATGGCGATTCTGACTCCCGATGGAGTGACGCTCACCGACTTCGACGGCCGCCCCGTACACCGGCAGGTGTCACATATCCTGTGGAATCCCATCGAGGCGGAGAAGGGCGGCTACCAGCACTTCATGCTCAAGGAGATCTTTGAGCAGCCGCGCGCGGTCCGCGATACGACACTTGGCCGCGTCGGCCAGGAAAGCGGGCGCATTTTCCTCGACGAAATGGAGATTACTCCCGCCGAGTTCGCCGGCTTCAAGCAGGTGAAGATTATCGCCTGCGGCACCAGTTGGCATGCCGGGCTATCCGGCAAGTTCATGATCGAGAAGCTGGCGCGGATTCCGTGCGAAGTGGATTACGGCAGCGAGTTCCGTTACCGCGATCCGATTGTGGTGCCCGGTACGCTGACCATCGTCATCTCGCAATCCGGTGAGACGGCCGATACGCTGGCAGCGCAGCGCGAAGCCAAGAGCAAGGGGTCGCGCACGCTAGCCATTTGCAACGTAGTCGGCTCCATGATCACTCGCGAGGCCGCCGGCACGATTTATACTCACGCGGGGCCGGAAATCGGCGTTGCTTCCACCAAGGCCTTTACGTGCCAGTTGACCGCGCTTTTCATTCTCTCGATGTACCTCGGCCAGGCCAACGGAAGCCTTGACTGAGGCAGAGTCGCGTGTGCTTGTGCAGGAACTCGTTCACCTGCCCGGCAAGCTCGAAACCGTGCTCTCCCACGATGCGGTGTACGAATCGCTCGCTAGGGAACTCTATCGCTCCACCGATTTCCTCTTCCTGGGCCGCGGGGTACACTTCCCCATCGCGCTCGAAGGCGCGCTCAAGCTCAAGGAGATTTCGTACATTCACGCGGAGGGCTATCCGGCCGGCGAGATGAAGCACGGGCCTAACGCGCTGATCGATGAGAACCTGCCGGTGGTGGTGCTCGCGACCCACGATTCGAGCAGCGTGGAGAGCTGCTTGCTCTATGACAAGACGCTCTCCAATCTCCAGGAAGTAAAGGCGCGCGACGGCATCGTGGTGGCCGTCGCCACCGAGGGGGATGACAAGGTGCGCAAAGTTGCCGACCACGTCATCGAAATCCCGCACTCTTCGGAATTGTTGACTCCGATTCTGGCGATCGTGCCGCTGCAGTTACTGGCGTATCACATTGCTGTCCGCCGCGGCTGCGACGTCGATCAGCCTCGCAATCTCGCCAAGAGCGTTACGGTGGAGTAGCCCTACTTCTTGCCCGGCAGCGTGACGATTGTGGTGCCGCCGCTCTGGCTGCCCGGCAGCGGCACGGTGGATTCCGAGCTCACGATTACGGGAGGTCCGCCGATGGGAACGGTCGTCCCGCGGCGCGCCGTCATCACTTTCTTCAAACCCTCTTCGGAAATCGCCAGCGAGATCTTGACTGTCCCGTCGATCACCTGGACGTCGATCTTCGGGGCCAGTTGATCCTGCCCGCTCATCATCATCTTCATTAACTGAAGGGATGCCGCCAGCTTTTCCGCATCCTTCGGTGTGCGTGAGTGCAGTTCCGCGTCCACCTCGAATCCCTTGCTGATTCGTACGCCGAATTGGAAGCGATCGAGCGAATCGAGCTGCTCATTCTTGCCGGTGGGCGCGACGAAGCCCTCGGGGCGCTCGCCCGTACCCCATATGTCGAAACGCTCCCGCAGCGATTGCACGCGGGCCGCGAGTGCGCCATCCAATGACGTGGCTTGTCCGCGCCGGTCGATTGCGGCGTGGACCGCCGCGATGTCGCCGGCCAACACCGTGTTCGCGTCCAGCAATGCCAGGACGCCCTTGTTGTCCTTGCCGGCTCCCATCATCGCGATGCCGTGGTAGCGGGGAGCGCCGGCGCCCATCCGCGCCAAATCGAATCTGCCACGCACCACCAGCAGGGCCGCCGCCTTTTCATTGTCGGCGGGCGACGCAATCAGAACTTCATCGATGTCGTGCAGCGGGTCGAATCCCGTGAAGGCTACCACCTTCAGCCAATCGTCGCCGAGCTTCTTTGCGTCGGCGCCCATATCCTTAAACAGCGGGGAGTCCACGATCGCCGGCACACGAAGACCGAGCACGACCTTTGTGTTGGCAGGGAACAGGTCCGACGCAAAATCTCCCGCTGCAACCAACTTCGCCGCCACCAGGGCCGCAAGCACCACCTTCATTCGACACCTCCGCGCCCCCAGTATGAACTCGCAACTTCGGGTCACAAATACATCGAAGGTTATCGTTTGGTTATGTTGTCTGCATACCCGCTTTGATGTCGATCCGGCAACGCAAACTCGGCATTCTTCATCCTGCGCGACTACTATAGGACTATGGAGTCCAAGTGAATACTGAGTTCCTGATCGCGGGCGTCGTGTGGTACGTGGTCTTCCTGCTTTCCACTACGTGCCATGAAGCTGCGCACGCGTGGGCGGCGCGGCTCGGCGGCGACCTCACCGCATTCCATGGCGGCCAGGTCTCGCTCGATCCCATTCCCCACATCCGCCGCGAACCCTTTGGCATGGTGATCTTCCCGCTGCTGACCTATGCCATGGGCGGCTGGATGATGGGATGGGCCAGCGCGCCGTTCGACCCGCAATGGTCGCTGCGCTATCCGCGGCGGGCAGCCTGGATGTCGCTGGCCGGCCCAGGTGCGAATTTCTCGCTTGCGATCCTGGCAGGCATACTGATCCATGTCGGCATTTGGACAGGGTTTTTCCGCTCTCCGGAATCGGTCGGCTTCATTCACGTAGTGGAACCGGCGTCCGCGGGAATCGCATCGGGAGCAGCGATGTTCGTGAGCCTGCTGTTCTCTCTGAATCTGCTGCTGGGCACGTTCAACCTGATCCCGGTGCCGCCGCTCGATGGCTTCGGCGTGCTTGGGCTGCTGGGCTCCGAAGACATGGCGCGCCGCATACAGAACTTCGGCCGTTCGCTGGGCGGCTTCAGCATGATCGGCCTGCTGGTGGCCTGGCAGGTATTCGGCCCCATGTTCCAGCCCGTGTTCTCCTTCGCCCTACATGCGCTCTACCCCGGCCAGGGATACGCCAATTGATCACGTCTTCCCGCCTGCAGGTCCCCACCCGCGGCAAGGGGCTCTACGAAATCACCGGCCAGATCGCCGCCTGGCTGGAGAAGGCTCCGGTGCGCGCCGGCCTGCTTACCGTGTTCGTGCAGCACACCTCGGCTTCCCTCACGATTCAGGAGAACGCCGATCCGGACGTGGTGCACGACCTCAACACCTTCTTCAATCGACTGGTGCCGGAGGACAGCCGGCTCTACCGCCATACCGCCGAAGGTCCGGACGACATGCCGGCCCACATACGCGCGGCGCTGACGCTCACGCAGCTTTCGATCCCGGTGGAGCACGGCCGCATGGCGCTCGGCACCTGGCAGGGCGTGTATTTATTCGAACATCGCGCCGCTCCCCACCGCCGCAGCGTGCTGCTTCATCTCATCGGTGAAGCGTGATAGGCTCTGCGGTATGAGCATCTCCCGCCGCGATTTTCTAGGAACTGCCGCCCTCGGTGCGGTAGCCGCGCCGCTGGTTTCCGCCACCGGTATGCCGATGCGCCTGTTGGGCAGCACCGGTGCGCACGTCTCCCTCCTGGCGTTTGGCGGCGGCAGCCGCTTCGTCGGTTACGGGGAAGGGCCGGGTCTTGCCGCTTTGAATCACGCACTCGACCTCGGCATCACCTACATCGATACCTGCGACAGTTACGGCGCAAACGGCGAAAGCCAGTTGTGGATCGGCAAAGTGCTCAAGCAGCGCGGGCGACAGGGACTCTGGCTGGCCAGCAAGGTCGGTCCGCGCAAATACGACGACTTCATGCGCATGCTGGACGTCAGCCTCAAGCGCCTTCAGGTGGATCACGTCGACCTGTTGCACATCCACGCGTTGATGGGTCCCGACGATCTGGCCGCGATCTCCGCCAGGGGCGGCGCCTATGAAGCCGCAATGAAGGCCAAGGAACAGAAGATGGCGCGCTTCATCGGCATCACCTGCCACGCTTTCCCGGATGTCTTGAAGACCGCGCTGGAACGTCACGATTTCGATTGCACGCAGATGGCGCTCAACGCCGCGATGCGCAGCCAGGTGAAAGATGCGCAGCCCAGCTTTGAAACGGTCGCGCTGCCCGTCGCCCTGCGCAAGAAAATGGGGGTCACCGCCATGAAGATCTTTGCGCAGGACGCGCTGGTGGGCCAGGCATCTCCGGAGAAGCTGATTCACTATTCGATGTCACTGCCTGTAGCCGCAACTGTCATCGGCATGCCCAAGGTGGAGCACATCGAGCAGAATGTGGCGGCGGCAAAAGCTTTCAAACCGCTACCCGGACCGGAGATGAAGAAGATGTCCGGCGAGCTCTCCGGGAAGAACAAAATCGCCCTGGATCTCTACTTCCGCGACCACCTGGACGCGTGATTTCCGCGGCTACACAATCAAAATAATTGATCTGTCCGATTCGGATCTGGATAGGATCGGACCGCTTTCCGATCCCGCTAACGCTCTGATTGTAAGGGATTGCGACACTTGTAAGCCGTACGAGGGATGCGTGCCCCCAGCAGCCCGCGATGTCCCAACTTTCGAATCCCCCGGATAGAAATTATCTATTGGCATCCTCCGCGGGGAAAGACTAAATTAAACCTAATCACGAAGACGTGGATGCCCGCCCCGTTAGCGCGCTCCCGGCATTTCAGAGGGACGTTTCGAATTCACACAACGCTTTTAGAGGGGATTTTTATATGCGGAAGAATTGCATCATCGTATTGATCGCATCGGCCACGTTCGTTTCCATCGCAGCCGCCCAGCAGTCAACTTCGGACACCGACCAGGCTCCAACCACACAGGCACCAACGACCCAGACATCTGTGGCGCAAACGCCCGCTGCGTCAGCGCCGGCTCCAGCGCCGCCGCCCAAGTCCCCCTTCACCCAGGGAGGCATGGATTTCAGCTTCATGTTCGATGGCTACGTGAACGGAAGCTATAACCATCCTGATTCCGGGTTCAACCAGCTCAGGAACTTCGATTTTCGTGCCGACACGCTGCACGTCAACATGGGAAAGATCACCATCGACCGGGCTCCGGCCCCGGTGGGCTTTCACCTGGATGTGGGTTTCGGCCAGACCTTCAGTGTGATCCACTCCACCGACCGCGCTCCCGAAGCGTTTAAGTACTTCGAACAGGCCTACGTGAGCTTGAAGCCGAAATCCTGGAAAGGCGTGGAAATCGACGCCGGAGAATTCGTCACCTCCGCGGGCGCCGAGGTGATCGAGACCAATGCAAACTGGAACTATTCCCGCTCGCTGCTATTCGCATGGGCACTCCCTTATTACCACTTTGGCGTTCGCGCCTCGATACCCATCGGAAAATTTACCGGCGGCGTCCAAGTGGTGCAGGGGTGGAATAACATCTACGACAACAACAGCGGCAAGACCATCGGCCTGAACGGCGCCTACGCCTGGAAAAAGGTGACCTGGTCGCACAACTACTACGTTGGACCCGAAAAGACCAAGACCAACACCGGCCTTCGCCAACTCTATGACACCACCGTCCTGGTGAATGCCAACGATAATTTCAGCTACTACATCAACTTCGATTACGGCCGCGACAAGAACATCGGTTCGGGCGCGGCAACGTGGACCGGCATCGCCGGCGCGGCGCGCTACGCACTGAATAAGAAATTTGCGGTTGCCGGCCGCCTCGAATGGTTTGACGATGTGGATGGCTTCTCCACCGGCACCGCGCAAAAGGTCAAGGAATTCACTGTCACCGGTGAATGCAAGATTACCGACTGGCTGCTGAGCCGGCTTGAGTTCCGCCATGACTGGTCCAACCAGTATTTCTTCCAGCAGGGCTCCGGCTTTGCCAAGAGCCAGCCGACGATTCTGCTCGGTATGGTCGCCTTCTTTGGACCCAAGAAGTAAAGACCGCTCTATCCAAAACTGCCAGGGCCGCCCTGCTGAGAAGCAGCGGCGGCCCTTCGCACGTCTACCATTTTGAGTTGGCGCCCACGAAAACCCCGCCCAGGATCAGGATTATCGAGCCCCACCAGATGCCGGCGTGCAACTCCACCAGCACTACCGGTTTCGCCGGAGGTACGAACAATTCCCACATTCCCTGACCCATGATCAGGGTCCCATAGGCGATTAACAGAAGGCCGATGAAGATCCAGATCGAGATCATCTGCTTTCCGTCTCGCTGCATATTCATCTGCGATTGTACATAATTAGCGTGTAGGGAAAATCATGAGCTCGATCGCAACCGTTCGCCACTCCGGCAATGTGGCCATCATCGACCTTTCCGGCCGCATCACCATGAACGACGGCGCCGGCTCTATCCGAAGCGCCGTGGAGGGTGTCCTCGCCGGCGGCCACAAGAGCATTCTGCTCAATCTTGGCGCGGTGGAGTACCTGGATAGTGCTTCGCTCGGCGAGATGTCATCGGCGTACATCACGGTGTCCCGTCAGGGCGGCAAATTGAAATTGCTCAATCCCCAGCCCAAAGTCCACAATCTTCTTCGGGTGACGCGGCTTTATAGCCTTTTTGTTTCGTTCGCGGAAGAAAACGCGGCGGTCGAGAGCTTCCGCTGAGCGATCACTTGCCTTCGTAAGGGAAGCGATTGATGGCGCGCACGCACTCCGAGAGGGCCTCCAGCATGGTCTTTCCCCACCCGGACGGACGATAAGCGGCCGTATGTTGATTGGTGTCCTTGTCGGCCTGCGCGAAGAAATGCATGGTCGGTTCTTTGGGCGTGATAAATTCCTTCACCGTGATCGCAAACTCGATCTCGCCGCCGGCCTGCTGCTTCTTCATCGAGAAGAGGTGAACCAGCGCAAGTTCCTCGTTCGGGTGATTCTGTGCGAAGCCCCATTCTTTCATGCTTGATCTCCGGTATAGGTCTTCACATTATATTCCGCTGTCGCGGCGCGCCACGCGGGAAACCGCGTTGACCAGCTTGCGATACGGAATCTCGCCATAATCTTCGAAGCTGAGCCATTCGCCCTGCCGCCACGTCGAGTAGTACCAGCGCGCCAGCAGCGCGAGATACTCCTGACGTTCGCGCACGGTGAGCTTTCCCGGCACGACGGCGGCCAGCATTTCGCGCAACTGATGGTCGAGCGAGAGGGGCTTGCCTTCGTGCACCTCAAATCCGAAGCGCCGGGGGCTGCACCACAAACCATCGCGGACAAACCACATTTCGACGGCGTCCTGCGCCAGCGACGGCGTGATGGCGACTCCGTTGAGCCGCTCCACGTCACGCGCCAGTTCATCGCGCAGCCGCAACACGTCCTGCACTTTTTCAAAGCGTTTGTGCTGCCGCGCGGCGTCCTCGAACTGCATCTCTTCGCTCAGGCGATCGCGCGAGTGGCCAATCGATTCCAGCAGCGAGCGCCCGTCCGTGCGCAGGAACTCCGCGACGCGCCCGACTTCGTTGGCGTATTCCGCCGGGCCCACCACCTGCTGGCAGGGGCGCAGACACATCGCCATCTCGCCATAGATACAGCCGGGGTGCGTGGGCGAAGGCGCCAGGTCTTCCTGGCAGCGCCGCATCTGAAAGAGATCCAGACACTGCGCCTCGAATCGCTCCGCCGAGACCCGCGAGCGGAACGGTCCGAAATACAAGCCCGCGGCGCGGGTCAGATGTGTAGTGACCATGCTGCGCGGAAATTCGTTATTCAACACCAGCTTCAGGTAGGGCGGCATCCGAAGCTTCATGAGCCGCAGGTACGTATCGGGAAAATGGAGGCGCGCCTGTTCGTAAAAGACGATGGAAGATTCGAATGCCGAGCCCGTCAGGCGGTACTCGATGCGTGCCGCGGTGTGTCGCAGATTCAGCAGCCGCGAGGGCCGGTCGCGTTCGGCGAGCAGGCGCCGCAGCCTCCGCCGCAGCACGCCGGTTCGGGAGAGGTACGGTTCGCCCTCCCTGGCCCAAAGCAGGAAGACCGCCGGCTGATCCGGCAACCCATCGATCGCAGCGTCCAACTGCGCCAGATCATCGCCGATTTCGATCGCGAGCATCACTGGTAGAGGCGCAGGTACTGTTCGCGAGTGGCGGGGGGCACCAGCGCCACACCGAGGTTTTCGAGTACGTGTTCCGGGCGGCTCATGCCCACCAGCGCCACCGGAATGCCGGGAGTGGAGCGCGTAAATTGAATCGCGCGCTGCGCATTGGTCATACCGGGCAGCAGTTCCGCCAGCGACTTAGGTATGTGCTCAAGCGCCTGCGTCTGCGAGAGTGTAGCGCTGGCAACGGTTACGATGCCCAAACGCGATGCAATCTGCAGGACGCTCTCGGGCTTATCGACATATGCTTCCACCATGCCGACGTTAAAGGGAAGTTGGATGAAGCGAAAGTGATGCTCCGGGCCGGCGGTTTCAAGGGCGAGTTCCACCATCCGCTGCAGGCTCAGCGCGCCCTTGCGGAAACCGTCCCACGTGGCGGCGCCGTACCAGCGGATCTTCTGGTCGGCTGCCAGTTGCTCCAAGCGGGCGAAGGCGCGGCGAATACGCTCGTCGAATTCCTCGCGGGTCAGAAAGCTGAGCTGGGTTTCGGGATTGTGCAGGTAGAAGACGTCGATGGTATCTACGCCCAGATTGGCGAGGCTGCGATCGATCTGGTCGGCCAGAAAATCGGGATCCATGGAATGCATCTTGCCCACGACGTGGTCGGGCTTCAGGAACCCGGGGACGCCGCCGGGAGTGAGGAAGCCGGCCTTGGTGCAGACCACGATCTCGTCGCGCTGCAACTCGCGCAGAGCTGCACCGATCGCGCGTTCCGACCGCTGGCTGCGGTAGTTGATGGCGGTGTCGAAAAAGTTGATGCCGCCGGCGCCGGCGGCGATCAGGGCAGCGGTATAAGACTGGTCGGTCGCGTCGTCGGCGGCCCCCAGATAGGTGCCGATGCCCAGGCTGGATACCTGGAGTCCGCAGACCGTGCGATAGAAAGCGGCATCGCGATATTTCGCAAAGCGCTCGATGTAACGTGTGGTGCCGTCGATGGTCGCATACATAGGCCCGCGGCCTCCGCCCTTTACTCGCTGACGGCTTTCGAATCGATCAAGCCGCGGATCTCAGTGAGGAAATCGGCGATCGACTTCACTCCCTGATCGGCGTGCTTGCGGTTGCGCACGGCGACCATGCCGTTCTCCTGCTCGCGGTCGCCCACCACCAGCATGTACGGAATCTTCTGCAGTTGGGCCTCGCGGATCTTGAGGTTCACCTTTTCATTGCGATCGTCCACCGTGGCGCGGATTCCGGCGGCATCGAGCTGCTTCTGAATGTCGTGCGCGTACGCCGTCTGCCGATCCGTGATGGGCAGCACGATCGCCTGCACGGGCGCGAGCCAGACGGGGAAAGCGCCCGCGTAATGCTCGATCAGGATTCCGAAGAAGCGCTCGATTGAGCCGTACAGAGCCCGGTGCACCATCAGCGGCTGATGGGCCTTGCCGTCTTCGGCGATGAATTCGAGGCCGAAACGACGGGGCAGGGTGAAATCGAACTGGACGGTGGAAAGCTGCCACTTTCGGCCGATGGCGTCCACCAGTTTGATATCGATCTTGGGCCCGTAGAAGGCGGCCTCATCGGGAATCACTTTGGCAGCGATCTTCAACTTCTCGCAGGCGCGTTGCAGGGCTCCTTCGGCCATCGCCCACTGTTCCGGCGAGCCATCGTATTTGCCGCTAGCGCCGCCATCCCAGGTGGAAACTTCGGCATCGTACTTCTCGAAGCCGTACGCGGTCAGCGTATCGACCGCGAATTGGAGGCAGTCCACCACTTCGTTTTCAATCTGGTCCGGAGTACAGAAAATGTGCGCGTCGTCCTGCGTGAAGCCGCGAACGCGGAACAGGCCGTTGAGCACGCCAGAGCGCTCGTAGCGATACACGGTGCCAAGCTCGCCGAGCCGCACGGGCAGGTCGCGATAGCTGCGCTGCCGGTCGGCATAGATCAGGATATGGAACGGGCAGTTCATCGGCTTGAGCTGATAATCCGCGTCGTCCAGCTTGATCGGCGTGAACATGTTCTGCGCGTAGAAATTGGCGTGGCCGGAAGTCTTCCACAGATCGAGGCGTGCCACGTGGGGCGTGTAGACCAGCGAGTAGCCGCGCTTGAGGTATTGATCGCGCATCCAGTCTTCGAGCTGTTTGCGGATGATGCCGCCCTTGGGATGAAAGAAGATCAGCCCGGGCCCGGCGAGTTCCTGAATGCTGAACAAATCGAGCTCTTTGCCGAGCTTGCGATGGTCGCGCTTCTTGGCCTCCTCCACCTGCTTGAGGTAGGCGTCGAGCTCCTTGGTGGAAAAGAAGGCCGTGCCGTAAATGCGCTGAAGCTGCTTGTTGTGCTCGTCGCCCTTCCAGTAGGCGCCGGCGATGGAGAGCAGCTTAAAGGCCTTGATCTTCGAGGTATCGGGGATGTGCGGGCCGCGGCAGAAATCGATGAAGCGCGGTCCCAGTGTGTACTCGGTGAAGACCTCGCCGGCCTTCTCTTCGATGAGCTGGCACTTCATCCACGCTTCGGAGTACTTCTGAAGTCCCTCCGTCTTCGGAGTGAGGACGCGTTCGTAGGGGAGGGCGCGGGCCTGAATCTCCCACATCTTCTTTTCGATCTTCTCGAGGTCGTCGGGAGTGAACGGAGTCGGCCGGTCGAAATCGTAATAGAAGCCGTTCTCGATAGGGGGGCCGATGCCCAGCTGGGTCTCGGGATAAAGCTCGAGTACTGCTGCGGCCAGCAGGTGCGCGGTGGAGTGGCGGTAGACCTCGAGCGACTCCGGGTCTTTGGCTGTGAGGATCTGGAGCGTGGCGTCCTGTTCGAGGGGGCGGGTGAGATCGAACATCTCGCCGTTGACCTTGGCCGCGATGGCCGCGTCCGCCAGCCGGGGACTGATGCCTTTGGCGATATCGATAGGACGGGTCTCGGCCGCGACGGACTGTTTACTCCCGTCCGGCAGAGTGATTTCAATGAGACTCATAGGGAAATTTCAGCGTAGCACGTAGGTAAGGTCACGATCCTGGCGCCACTGGCCGATCGGGTAGGGTGGAATGGCGCACCAAGCGGGGTATGATTGGAAATAGGACTCAATAATGGCAGTGTCCAGCCTGACAGGAATTGAAGAATCCGCTCTGGTAACCCAGGCTCGCGAGGGCGATACCACCGCCTTTGCCGAGCTGGTGCGCCGTTACGAGGGCAAGATCTTCCGTCTCGCGCAGCACGTCACCCAGAACCGCGAAGATGCGGAAGATGTGCTGCAGGAGACCTTCATGAAGGCCTACGAGCACCTGGACCAGTTCAAGGGCGATTCCAAGTTCTATACCTGGATCGTCCGGATCGCGGTCAACCAGGCGCTCATGAAACTGCGCCGGCGGAAGACGGACAAATCGGTTTCTTTGGACGAAACCATCGACACTGGCGAAGATACGGTGGTCCGCGAGATCGCGGCATGGGGTGAGGACCCCGAGCAGCAGTTCTCACGGGAGGAGCTGGGCGGCGTTTTGGATACCGCAATACAGAGTCTGGAGCCTCTTTATCGAAGCGTTTTCGTGCTTCGCGACATCGAAGAACTATCGACGGAAGAAACGGCCGAAGCGCTTGGCCTCTCGGTTCCGGCGGTAAAGAGCCGATTGTTGAGGGCCAGACTGCAACTGCGGGAGAAGCTGACCCGTTTCTTCAAACGTAAGGGAGACGACGCTTTTGCTTACATGTAAAGATTTCTTGAGCGAGCTGAGCGACTATCTCGACGAGACTATCGACGCCGAGCTGCGGACGAAGTTGGAAAAACACATCACCGAATGCCCGAATTGCTGGGTCATCCTCGACACCACTAGAAAGACGATCCAGATCTACAAGGGCATGGAGCCGTATCCCATTCCACCCGATGTCGAGAACCGCCTGATGAAGGCACTCGAGAAAAAGATGGCCGCAAAGCAGAAGTAGCTGTAGCCGTCCGCTCGTCTTCGAAGCGCTATTTCACCGCGATATATACCCCAAGCTGACTCCTCCGCCGGGTTGCCGCGTCTCCGATCGCGACCGTTACGAGTACAGAGTTTCCGGTCCGAACGGTGGGTGGTACGATCGCGTTGATCTGGGTCAGGCCTGAGACGGAGCCTGGCGAAGTTCCGGCATATGTGACCACCACCGGCTGCCCGTCGATTTCCACCCTGGTGGCCGTGTCGATCAGTTTGATGGCCGCCGTCATGATCATTCCATCGGCCAAGCCCCCGCTCACGATATCACCGAGTCCGGTGGCATAAATCGAGATCGGAAGCCCCCGAATGGCGGGATTCTTCGAAGAGTTGATGGTCGTGGCCCCCGTGCTGTCGTAATTGAGCACTGCCGCCTGCCCCTGGCCGAGACCGCCAAACGTGAATTGTCCCGGATCTTCGGGCAGGACCAGAGCCGGCCATCCCGATGAGGTGAGAGACGCGCCGACTGCCGGCGTGCTGATCACGAGGATCGTCACCAGTCCGGGCGAGGTAGCCAGCACCGCATTCACACCCTCGGGAACGATCGCGTTGATCTGGTTGGCCGACGTCATGATGATGGGAGCGTCTATGACCACGGGAATCGCCGGAGGGATGGCGGGAAGCTGAAATCTTACTCTGACCGTGTTGCCGCTGATGCCCGCGCCCACCTTGGGGAATGCCAGAGGCGAACCCGTGGGAATTGTTGTGGTGACGTCTGCCGGGCCAAGATTCTGTCCGAAGATCGAGATGATTTCGAGCGGGCAGACCGCGGTGGGCACTCCGGCGGCGGTCAACGGGTTGACGTTGGTCCCGGTCTGTGTCGCCGCGGGTTGGAAGCTGGCGGCGTTGACCACCGCCGAGATGCTCGGCATGTTCGGATCGGTCACGCTCAAGGTGGTGAGCACCGGTGGCTGGTCTGGGTTAGTTACGGAGAGGGTCCAATCCCAGGTGGCCGGCCAGACGGGGAGCCCTGTAGTCCGTGTAAAGTATTCCTTCGGAAGGGTGACTTGCAGCACCTGCCGGCTGAGCAGAGACTGCGACTTCACGGGCAGCGAGAGCGTGGTGGCATTGTCCCGGACATTGACCACCGACGTCAGGAAGAAATTATCGCCATAAATCGTAATCACGGGATCGGCTATCGGGTTCGCGACCAGGCTGTAGGGCGAAATGGGGTGCGGCGGGTTGGGGGATGCTGTGCTCCGCAAGGCCGGCTGGCCGGCGGTGATCACAAGGTTGGCCAGCACCGTTTTGACGTCTTTCGAATTATTACTGTCCACTATGGAAATCTGGCCCGCGTAACTGCCGACGTCCAGCGTCGCGACAATCGTGGGGTCCACCGACACATAGACAAATACGGCTCCGCCCAGAAGCACGGAGGCACTGGTATGGAGAACCGGCGCCGGCGGTACGGTTTTGTAAAGGCTGACGCGGAGCCATCCGGCCGTAGCGCCCGTCCCGCTCGTGGCGGTGACGTCGAACGGGATGCTGTCTCCGCTGGATGACACATCGATCTCGATCTGATCCGGAGTGGTCACCGAACCGCCTGTCGTGTAGGCGAACGACATGGACGCCGAAGTGGCGCTGGTCGCGGGGCTAAAGTAGGCCGACGGCGAATTCAGCAGTAGCGATGCCGGAGGGTTCGAAATGGAGAGCACCACAGGGATGGACACCGCCCCATGCGTCGGAGTGGTATCGACCGTGATCGTTGCCGTATACGTCCCTGGAGTGAGGCCGTAGACGTTTACAGCGACCGTACACGCCAACGGTGAATAGCCTTGGCCGGGAGTCACGATTAACCAATCGTGGTCTGGCGTTACCTTCACGGGAAGCGTTGCGATGGCGGTGGGAAGGGTTACTGCCAGCTTGACGGACGCGGGAAGCGTCGCACTGTTCAACTGGTAGGCGAAACTGAGCGACGTGGGTTTGACCGTCGGTCCTGTTTGGGCCTGAGCGCAGGCCAGCACCAGCCACGCCAGCGCGAACGTCTTCATGCAGCGACTCGTCATACCGCTACTATCGGCAGGAAGGCCCCGAAACTTGAGGGCCTGCGGACCGACTGTACGGCGGGCTGCTGGAAATAATTGAGTGAATCGCTACCCGAGCATGTCCAGGGCGCCCTGCATCTCACTTCTGGCGTGCTGGTCGCCGCTGCGCGTGGTCACTTCGATACCTTGCAGATATACTTCCCGAGCTTCTTCGAGCAGGCCCATACGTTCCAACGTCTGGCCGCCGTGAAAATAGGCGGGGGCGTAGTCCGGTTTGTTCGTCATCAGGGCTCGGAATTCGCCCATGGCGGCTTCCAGATCGCCGGTATTGCGATACTCCATTGCCAGGCCGTAGCGCGCGAAACTATCGGTGGGGTTCTGTTCCACCATACTCTTCAGGGTATCGAGGCGGGTGCTTGCCATGCTTGTGTTACTATACCCTGCAAAATGGCCTGTCCGTACTTTTACCCCGTGGACGCGCACCCGGGAAGCGCCATGCTTCCCCTGGGCGATTGGTGGAAGGGCATCTGCCACGCGATACCCGGCGCGCCGCAAAATGCCGGCAGTATCGGGTGCGACACCTCCGGCGCCTTCTGCAACCTCGGCTATGCGCGCGGCGGCTGCGCCCGCTTCCCCGAAGGCGACGGTCCCGATGCGGCGCGATTCACCGTTTCGCGGCACGAAAACACCGTCATCGGCATCGACTATGTCCTGGAGCGGGACCATCATCCGTTCGCCAATGGACGGCTGGAGTATTCGCTTGCCGCTGCCGCCTTCCTGGCGCCGCCGGAAAGCGCCACCCTGTCGCGTCAGGCGCAGGCTTACGTGGAGAGCTATCTGCGACGTAGAGAGGAACACTGATGGAAGGCAAACCGGTCCGCGAATCGGCTTCGGAGTACTCGGAGTTGACCTTACCGAACGACAGCAACGGCTTTGGTAACGTCTTGGGCGGCAAGGTGATGCATCTGGTGGACCTGGCGGCGGCAATGGCGGGCTTGCGCCACGCGCGCCTCCCGGTGGTGACGGCCTCCGTGGACAGTCTACACTTCCTGCATCCGGTGCATATTAACGAGCTGATTCTGCTGCGCTCTTCGGTGAACCGCGTCTTCCGCTCGTCCATGGAGATCGGGGTCAAGGTGATGACGGAGAAACTGCTGACCGGCGTGCAGTTGCACACCTGTTCGGCCTACCTGACTTTTGTGGCGATCGATCCGGAAGGGAAGGCCGTCTCCATTCCGCAAGTGATTCCCGAAACGGAGGATGAAATACGCCGGTACCGGCAGGCCGGGGAGCGGCGGGAATACCGCCTGGCGATGCGGAACCGCTTGAAAGCCTAGCTCAGTTTTCCTTGTACATGTACTTGATCGCAGGCTTATAGAGCAGGATATTCGGTCCCTCGGTGCGATTCACTTTGAGGCAGCAGCGGTCGTACCACTCGATGACTCCGTGCAGCGTCTCACCATCCCGCAATACGAACACCATCGCGGTCTTGGCCTGCATCTGCTTTACGTAATAAAAATTTTCAGCGTTGGTCTGATCCGGCGGTACCGGTTTCTTCTGCAGCGGCGCACGGCGGGGAGGAGCGATTTGCTCTTTGATTTCGTTCAACGACGGACGGATAAGTTTGCGATTGACAGCTTCCACGGGATGCCATCCTTTGATGAGATTATGATTGGCCGTCGCTACGCTTCAGCGGCGCGGTTCTAGTTGGATATCTTCCGGCTTGAACTCATAAATAACACAATGGACCCTCCGCTGCAACGTGACCCGCCACCCCGGAACCCTGTACGAACCGGGTCAAACCGCGATCACTCATTCATTACCGAATCCTGACCGTTGCCCGGACGGTTTCCAGGTTATTCTCGACCCATCACAAACACTACGGAATGAAGGAGAAACAATTGAACGTAAGATTTTGTAATCGGAGGACGGGCGCCGCGCCCCCGGTCAATCGTGCAGGATTACGTTGAGCAGGGAACTGTGTATCGTCAGGCCGCCGTTGTAGTCGATGAAGCCGAGCTTGCGGAAGCGATTCATGAAAAAGCTGACCCGCGAGCGAGTGGTCCCGACGATTCCCGCCAGCGTCTCCTGACTGATCTTCGGAATCACCTCTTCGGGCTTGGTCTCCTTGCCGAAATTCGCCAGCAGCAGAAGCACCCTCGCGAGCCGTTTCTCGCTGGAGTTGAACAGTTGGTCTACCAGGTCTTCCTCAATCTTGATGTTGCGGGTGAGAAGATGAGTCAGGAACCTCTCGGAGAAGACCGGTTCTTCGCGCAGCAGCTTCACCACGACAGGTTTTGCCAGCTTCATCGCCGTGCATTCGGAGATCGCGGCGGCGCTCGCCATGCGTAGCGGCTGTCCGGCCAGGCATCCTTCGCCAAAAAAATCGCCCTCTCCCAAGAACGCGATGACCGCCTCTTTGCCTTGCTTCGAAATAACGGTCAGCTTGATCTTGCCCTTTTGGATATAGAATATGGCGTCCGCCGGATCGCCCTGCTCAAAAATACGAGCGTTCGTCCGGTAAGTCGCGATCGTTCTTCCGCCATTCGCCTTGTTCAAAAACGCCTTGATGTCGAAAGCCTTGGTTTTTTTGGGAGTCATCAACGGTCGGTTCTCTCTCGAAAAAATAGCCCAAACCGCCGGTGTTGCGCAAGTCCGTCACTTCCCCGTCAGGGCGTGCCACTTTTTCTTCAAGCGCTCGGCGAGACTGGTTTTCGGTTCCACGGGCGGAGCTTCGGAGACCTGCAGCGGCGCGGGATTCGCCACCGGTGCGAGCTGCATGGGCGCCTCGCAGGGACGGTCGCCCGCATAACGGATGGCAACGCCCAACAGCGCATACTCGCGCCGCACACGCTGGCCGTTCCGGTCCACGCAGATCGAAAAGCCCGGATATTTCGAGGTGCCCGTCTTAGACGACAATTCCACTTCCTTGAGCAGCACCGGCGAGTAGCCCTGCAGATTTCGCTCGATGTACCCGGTCTCATAACGGTGCCGCCGCAGACTCCACACAAACACGCGGAAACTGTCGAAGTCCCAGGGCTGTTTGCTGTTCGCGGTTGTGGTCCACAACCAGATGTTCTTCTTCTTGTCGTCGTCTTCCACCGTCCCGAGCGGGAAGTAGCTGACGATCCGCTTGCCTTCGGCGTATTGCGCCACTTCATCCGGGATGGCCATCGAAACCAGCCGCGTCAGTACCCAGCCGGCCTGTCCACCCGGAGTGCGTATGAGGCTCCAGCCATCGGTTCGCGGCGCGAGCTTTTGCGGCGGCACCTCCTCGGCGGCGGCCGCTGCTTCATCGCGATCGGTCTTGGAAAGTTCCAACCAGTCGGGAGGTAGCGCGGGCGGCTTCGGCATGGGCGGAACCTTGGTCGATTTCTTGGTCTCTTTCGGGGGCAGCTTCGGCTTCTTGGGCGCCGGCGGGATCAACGGCTTGCGCGGCGCCTCAGAGCGCGGCAGCACGAACGATTGCAGCACGTCGAATTTCTCGTTCTCCTTGAGCTGCAGGAAACTCGGCGAGGAAATTACCGGCTGCGTATGAATGTTGAGCGGCGCGTAGGTCGTCGCCACTCCCTGGGACGGCAGTTTGGCGGCGTGAGCCGTCAGTTCCTTGAGCGCCACCATGTCTCCGGCGGCCAGTAACTGGCGCTCGTCCGTCCATCCCTCTGCGCCGCTCGGCGTTCGCACCCTCAGGAAGCGCCGGCGCGTCTGCAGAACTTCCAGGCGGTCGCCATGTTTGACCGTGGTAACCGCGGCAGATTGTAAGGGAATGTCCTTGCGGATTTTCAGCAGGGCGGGGCCGACAAATGCCTCGCCGATCGGCTTCGCGCGCGGCGGACCTTTGGCACAGCCGCAAAACAGGAGCATCACTCCTGCTACCGTTGTTACCTTAGTTATGGAACCTGCGGGCACCCTTATATATGAGTTTACCAGCCGTACCAGCCCCCTCCCAATCTAAAATGGACTGGTGACGCCGAAATTCAAGTGGGCTGTACCTGCCGTAGGGAGCTTGCTGGCACTTGTCGCCATGGGAGAGTGGCTGCTGTGGCTGATGCCGCCGCCGCACCGTCCCTTCGAGTACATGATCGCCGGCACCGGCGCCACCGCCGCCGTCCTCGGAGTCCTGTTCGCCGCGCTCGTCGTGCGTAAGAATGGCTACAACCTTCGCCTGCCTGCGAGCTTGAATACGCCCGCCGCCGTCACCCACATCACGCGGCGTATTGTTCGAGGAAGTGCGCCACCGTCCTGATGCCCAGGTAGTAGTTCCCGATCTTGTACTTCTCATTGGGCGAATGCAGCCCGTCGTCGGGCAGCCCGAAGCCCATCAGGATGGTCGGGAATCCCCAGGTGCGTGGCGAAATCGCCGACGATCGGAATCGACCCGCCGGAGCGAATGAACACCGTCGGCCTGCCGAATACGTCGCCGAGTGCGCGCGCGGCCACGCGGATCGCCGGATGATCCGGGTTCACCACCAGTCCCGGTCCCGCGCTCAACACGCGCACTTCGGTCTGAATTCCTTTCGGCGTACGATGGCGCACCCATTCGCGAAAGCGGGCCACCACAGCGTCCGGATTCTGCCGCGGCACCAGGCGGATGCTCACTTTGGCGACAGCTTTGGCGGGAATCACTGTCTTCGCCCCTGCTGCCGTGAAGCCTCCCGCGATTCCGTGAACTTCAAATGTCGGGCGCGACCACACGCGCTCCAGCACCATGCGCGCCGGTTCGCCGGTGAGCGCGGTGCGCCCACTTCCTTCGCCTGAAACTCGCGTTCTTCGAAAGGCAGGCTCTTCCAGCTCGCAATTTCTGCCGCCGCAGGCTCCTCCACATCGTCGTAGATGCCGGGAATCTGGAGCACGCCATCGGCGTTCTTCGCCTGGGCGAGCAATTCGATCAGTCCGAAGACCGCGTTGGGCGCCGCGCCGCCGTACAATCCGGAGTGCAGATCGCGCGTGGGACCGGTAGCCTCCACTTCCATATAGATCAGTCCGCGCAGCCCGATGCACAGCGTCGGCATGCCTTCCGCGTACATCGCCGTATCGCTCACCAGCGCAACGTCAGCGCGCAATTTATCGGGGTTTTCGGCGACATACTTCGCGATCGATGCGCCGCCTACTTCCTCCTCACCCTCCACGATGAAGCGAAGATTTACCGGCAGCGTGCCCGTCGTGGCTTTCAGCGCTTCGATGGCTTTGATGTGCGAATACATCTGCCCCTTATCGTCGGCCGTGCCGCGGCCGTATAGGTTGCCGTCGCGCTCGGTCGGTTCGAAGGGGGGAGTAGTCCAGAGGTCCAGCGGATCCGCCGGCTGCACATCGTAGTGGCCGTAACACAACACGGTGGGCTTGCCCGGAGCGTGCAGCCAGTCGGCATACACAAGGGGGTGCTTTGCGGTACGAATCAGCTCGACGTTTTCCATGCCCGCCGCGCGCAGCGCGTCCGCGACGAAGTTGGCCGCCCGCTCCACATCGGCGCGATTCTCCGGCAGCGTGCTGATGCTCGGAATGCGCAGGAACTCTTTCAGTTCTTCCAGCAGGCGGCTCTGATTCTCTTTGACGAAGGTGTCGGTGGCGGCGGACATAGTCTCTCCGTGTGTGCGGAGAGACCATTATACGGCGGTCATGGTTTTCAACTGCGAGCGCGCGCAGACGTTGAACAGAATGCGGCGGACCTCAGGTTCATAGAAAGGCTGGGCCAGCAGGTCGTACGCCCCCACGTTCAGCGCCTCCGCCCAGAAGCGGGCATCTGCCTGTGGGTCGGTGACAATCACCTCGGTTCGGCGCGCCGCCTCCCGAGCCAGATTCAGCACGTCCTGCCACCCGCCATCGGGTAGGGCGGCTTCGGTAAGTATGACATTGTACGATTGCCGCTGCAGCCGGGTACGCGCCCTGTCCAGCGATGGAACGTGATCCAACTTCAGCGGAAGCGCATGCAGCATTTCAGAAAGACGCTTGGCATCCTTCCGGCATCCGGAGATGAACAGAATTCTAGACTTCATTCCGCACGCTCCAATATGAAGTTTTATTAATTCTAATTAATTTTAGCCGTTTTTTACAACGCGCGTATGGCTCGAAATAGCGATTTCCTGCATTACGGTGCGATCGCATACCGAACAAGGAGTGAAGTTCGCACCCGCTCTATTTCACAGCAACGGTCACGCTGCTGCCGCTCGCGAAATCGCCGACCTTTACCACCACCGGCAATGCGAGGCCCGGCGTCACCTCGGGAACCTTGACGTTGATCTGGGTGAAGCCGGCGATCGTACCAGGCACAGCTCCCGCATACTGCACTTCCGCGTCCACGCCGCCGATCGTCACCCTCACCGCCGCCGGAGGCTGCGCCGCCAGCTTCGGAGGCGGCACGCCGATCACCAGGCCATCCGTCGTCGTGGCGGGCGTCGTGACCCCGCCTCCGGTACAGTAGAGCGAAATCACCGAACCGCGAGCCGCCGGATTGCCGGTGGAATTGACCGAGGTATCCTCGTTGCGAATCGCGCCCGGTCCCATGCCCGCTCGAGTCCAGCGAGAAGATTGCCGGGGTCGCCGCCTGCACCGGCATGGTCACGGTATTGGACATCGCTATTCCTGATACTGCACCTGCACCTTGGTGCTCGTATTGCCTGCCACTCCATAAGGCACCACCGCGCTCGACCTGCCCGTTCAAGCGTGTAAACCATGGGCGCGGGCACGCCGTCGAACAGCACCTGCGTGCCGGCCAGCGAATTGGTGACGACGCCGTTATTCACCTGCAGCGTGACAATCGAGGCCGGACCCAGATTGCTGCCGAACAGGGACACAATTTCCCCCGGCGAAACCGCGTCCGTATTGTAGCTGGCGGCGTTGCCCACACTCGCAGCAGCGGCGGCGCCGAGCCGGCGCCTGCTGAGTGATGGTGTACGTCAGCGCGCCCACGTGGATGCTGCCCGTGCGCGCTGCGCCGTCGTGTTTTCGAGAAGATGGAAAGAAATCCCGCCGATGCCCGTTGCCAGTCGCCCCCACCGTGATCTGAATCCAGTTCACGTCCGGGACAGCACTCCAGTCGCAGACATCGCCCGTGGTCACCGTAATGCGGTAGTTATTGGCGGTGGCATCCGCCGTGGCGCTGGAGGCGGAGAGCGTCAGTTGTCTGGGCGAGCCATCCTGCGTGACCGCTAGCGCAGGAGGATTGGGCAGGTTCGTAATCAGTGCGATAGTTCCTAAACGCGACCCGACGCACTTATTCTCTGCCACCGTATAGTTGATGCGGCGCGCCCAAGGAACCGCCTTTCCCACGGAGATCCAGTCCACGTTCGTAGTCGGTTGCCAGGGCAATTCGACTGCACCGTAAACGTGCCGGTTGCCGCCGCCTACCGGAAATCTGGCGGGTCGGAGTGATCCCGAAGGTGCAACCGGTCGCCCAGCCTGCGTCACGGTGACGACCTGGGTCGCGATCACCATGCTTCCCGCGCGTGCCGCCGCACTCGGATTTGCATCCGCCATAAACGTGACGCCCGAGTCGCCCACCACACCGGAGGGCCCCGAAGTAGATATGCAGCCAGTTCGTCTCTACTGGGACGGTCGCCGAGAAATTCCCGCAGGCGCTGCCCGCGGTCTGCGTCACCTTTACTACGCCGGGTGTCGCCTCCGCGCTGATGTGAAACTGGGGGGGTGACGACGAACGTGCAGTTCTGGGCGAAGAACGGTGCGGCAAACGCCAAGGACGGCCAGAACCTCATTGTCACTATGTTAGCGCCTCACGGCAAGCCTTCAGAATCGCCACCGATCCCGGGGTATCGCCGTGTACGCAGATGGTTTCCGCCAGGCCCTCGCGCGCGAAGCGCAGCGCCTGTGCGGCCGCGGCCTCCGGGTCGGTGATCAGCGCATCGGCGAATTTGCGCGGGCGCAGCGTGCCATCCGGCTCGTAGCGGCGGTCGGCGAACGCCTCGCCCGCCACCGCCATCCCCATCCCGCGCCATACGTCGAGCATGGGCGATCCGGCCAGCCCAAAGCAGGACCGCGCGGATTCCAGCGCGCCACGCCCGCCGCGATGGCGCGCGCGACTTCGCGCGTTCTTCACCGCGACATTGTAGAGCGCGCCATGCGGCTTGACGTGAACGATGGTGCCGCCCAGTCGCCGCACCACGGCGTCCAGCCGCGCGAATCTGCGCGATACACCGTTTCGCGCGATCTCCTCGGCGGTCATGGCGATTTCCAGCCGTCCGAAATTCTCCCGGTCGGGATAGCCGGGATGCGCGCCGATGCGCACTCCGCGCTCCAGCGCCAGCCGCGCCGTGCGCTCCATGGTCCGCGTCATCGCCCGCATGCCCGCCGCAGGCGATATTGGCCGAGGTGATGTACTGCCATCAGCGCGGCCTCGTGCGCCGCGTCTTCCAGTTCGCCC
Organism: uncultured Solibacteraceae bacterium; assembly: GCA_963792055.1. Classification (GTDB taxonomy): domain Bacteria; phylum Acidobacteriota; class Terriglobia; order Bryobacterales; family Bryobacteraceae; genus Solibacter. Next base: position 114,836 of record CAWBUV010000019.1, read on the forward strand.
ATATCGCAGTTCAGATCGATCTTCATACGAAGTAGCAGCCACTCCTCCTGGTCGCGGAGCAGGTCGAGCGGCACCCTCCATGCGTGACCCGTTCGAAGCGCACCTCGTCGCGCGGCCGCAATTGTCCGAGCCGCCAGAAATCCGCCGAGATCACGTTGGCCGGCTTCGGATACCCGCCCGTGGTCTGGTGCTCCACGAAGAGCACAATCGGCTGGCCGTCCGGCGGCGCCTGCACCGCTCCGAGCGGCACACCTTCCGTGATCATATGTCCCGCCGGGCGACAGGCAGCGCCGGGCCCTCGCAGCCGGATCCCCATGCGGTTGGATTCCTCGCTCACCACGGTAGCTGCCACGTGTACAGTTCGTCTCCGAACCAGCCGCCTGCGGTCCGGCCGTGGCGCGCAGGCAGGCCGTCGCCACGTGCACCGGAACTCCGCGCGCCGGTTTGCGCGGCCGCCGTACCGCCGCGCTGCCGATCGCCAGGACATCGCCGCGGCGCAGCGGCCGCCCGCCCACCCCGGTCATCACGTGCACCGAAGCGCTGCCCATCGATCCGCGGTACGTCCAATCCGCCGCGCACCGCGAGATAACAGCGCGCGCCGTTGCGCGCCGGCGCCGCAGCGCACCGCTCGCACCGGCGCGGCATCTCCACCGGCTGCCACATGCGGCATATTGGCCCCGAAATCGGAGCCGGTGAGCGCGATCACCGGCGTCGCTTTCGAACACGAACTCGCCGCCCGTCAGCGTCATCTCGAGCGCCGCGGCATTCTCCGCATTGCCCACCAGCAGATTGCCGCGCGCAGGGCCAGCGGGTCCGCCGCGCCCGATGCCGAGATTCCGAAATGCGCGTAGCCAAAGCGCCCCAGATCCTGCACCGTGGTCAGCAGGCCGGGTGAGAGACGTGGAGACTGGTCAGAGCCGCGCCTCCCGCACCGGTACAAAACGCACCCGGTCGCCCATGCGCAACAGCGGCGGCGGAGGCGGACAGCGGCATCGAAAAGTTGCACCGGTGCGGCCGATCAGCCGCCATCCGCCGGGAGAGGCCAGCGGATAGATCCCGGCCTGCGCGCCGCCAATCGCGACGCTGCCCACCGGGCACATGTTTGCGCGGCGCGGAAAGGCGCGGAGTGGCCAGTTCCGGCGGCAGCCCGCCCAGATAGGGGAAGCAGGTCGAGAAGCCCACGAAGTACACCAGGTACTCCGCTGACGAGTGCAGTTCCACCACGCGCTGCTTCACTCAGTCCGGTATGGCGCGCCACGTCCGCCAGGTCGGGCCCGAACGTCGCCGCCGTAACGGACCGGGATCTCCAGGTGCCGCGGTTCGGGCGGCGCCTGCGTCCTGAACTGCACCGCCATCCTGCTCGCGAATCAGCGCCTCCACCTCGCGCGTGGGAACGCAGGCGCGGGTCGAAATCCACCAGCACCGAAGTGTACGCGGGATGCAGATTGAGAATTCCGCGCACGCCCTTCCAGGCAGCGCGTAAGGCGCGCCACGGCGACGTGTGTGTCGAGAGAGATCTCGTCGCCGAAAGAGAATCAAAAGCGAGCGGTCGCTGGCCGGATGGATAGTCACCGAATATACACCTGAATCGCCCGGTAAATACCGTATATCTATACTAATCAACCCTTAGTACTACGTCAAACCCGGTGGTACTAATTAAATTCCAATGTTATCGAAGATTTTCCCAAATTCATTCTCATTTATGCGAAGATGTACAGACAATTTGGATCTGAGTTATCGGTTAAAAACTTAGATGCTCCGGTACTGCTGGATCCGAAATGAATGAATTAATGGGCGTAGGGTATTTACCTTTTAGACCCCGCGGAGGAGAATGAATGCGTTTGAGTAGTTTCGGATTGTTAGTCCTGGCCTTCAGCCTTTCCATCGGTGTCGCTGCCGCCGGTAACTTTTCTTACACGGGCGCTTTCAGCCAGGACGATCAGTTAGAGGTCTTCCTGTTCACGGCTCCCTCGGCGAGCACCGTTGTGCGCACCTGGAGCTATGCCGGCGGAATCAACGACGCGGGACAAGTGATTCTGCCAGGCGGGTTCGATCCCATTCTCACCGTGTTCGATGCCACCGGCGGTCTGGTCGCCAGCTCTTCACTGATCGATAGCAACAACGATGGTGCGGGCGTCGATACCGACCCTGCCACCGGCAATGCCTTCGATTCGCTGCTGGTGTTGAACCTGTTGACCCCCGGCAACACCTACGCCCTCATCCTCAGCCAGAATGATAACGTTGCAAACGGCCCGACCTACGGCGATGGCTTTGGCCGGAGCGGGCAAGGCAATTTCACGGCGGGAGCCTTCGGCTGCCCCGGGACCGATCCGTTCTGCGACGCTTCGCCCGCGCAGCGCAATGGCCAGTGGGCGGTGGATATTCTGGGTGTCGGTTCGGCCACCGATGTCACCAACGCCGGCGCGGTCCCCGAACCGGGAACCACGCTGCTTCTGGTCACCGGCCTTTCCAGCCTGGTCGTGCTGGGACGACGCCAAAAAAACAAATCGTAAGTCAATCAAGGTTGCGGCTGCTGTGCGTTTTGGGTAACGCAGGGAGGGGTTTGCCAATGAGTGGGGTTTCTTTCAAAAGGTTCTTGTTGGGAGTAGGCGCGCTTGCTGCGTTGCAGGCCACGGGGTGGGCGCAGACGCTCCCGCTGGTCGGGGACGCATTTATCATGCCCGGCTCCGCCAGTAATTTCGGTGGCACCGTCAACGTGAACATCGGCGGAGTCTCGGGTTATCAGGGACTCTTTCAGTTCGATCTGAGCAAACTGCCGCCGGGCACCATCGCGGCCAACGTCTCGAGCGCGTCGCTGCGGCTGTATGTCAATAAAATCGGAGCGGCCGGATCGATCAACGTGAACGTTGCCAACGCGTCATGGACGGAATCCACGGTGACCGGCCTTTCGGGTGTGGGTGTCGGACAACTGGTCGCCGGGCCTATCGCCGTCTCGGTTGCCGGCGCTTACCTCTCAATCCCGATCACTACACAGGTTCAGGCGTGGCTGAGCGGGGCGCCGAATAATGGCTTGATCGTTACCGCAACCCCCTCCACCACTTCGCTCTTCTTCGACAGCAAAGAGAATACAACCACCAGCCAGCTCGCGGCCATTGACGTCGTGCTGGCGCCGCCCGCCGGACCGAACGGTGCCGCGGGACCTGCCGGCGCGCCGGGCGCAACCGGCCCCGCTGGGGCTCCCGGCGTGATCGGACCCGTGGGTGACGCAGGTCCACAAGGACAGGCCGGTGTTACTGGCCCAACCGGTCCCACCGGCCCCGTTGGACCTGCCGGAGCGACCGGCGCCACCGGACCGAAAGGTCCCTTGGGCGTCGCCGGTCCGACCGGCGCGACGGGCCCTGCCGGACCTACAGGACCGAGTGGTCCAACCGGTGCGACAGGGGTTGCGGGTGCGGGCGGCTCGAGTGGTCCGACTGGTCCCACCGGCCCCCCCGGTAATGCCGGCGCCGCTGGCAGCACCGGGCCGGTTGGACCGACCGGACCGCAGGGCGTGATTCTGAACAGCTTCACCATCTCGGCTGTCCAGTCTCCGGGCTCGCTTTCCGGTGCTCTTACGCAGGATGTGATCCTGGTATCGAACCCCGCGGCAGCGGCTACTTACACCCTCCCGGCCGCCGGCCCCGGGACCGCCGGCAAGGAACTGCTGATTGTCCTCAATAACTATTCTTTTGCCAGCGCCAATAGCATCAATCTGACAGCGTTAGCGACCGATCCGATTGTCATCGGCAGCGCCACCGTGTGTACCTCCGGATGTACCAACGCATCCTTCCCCGTGAATATCTGGGTGCAGGTCGTGTCCGATGGCAATCATCACTGGTATTGCCCGGCCAACAACTAAGGGAGAGATGACCATGAAGAACAACAAATTCTCCAACCCCCTTCAACTGGCCGCCATCGGCGCCGCGCTGCTCCTTCCCGGAATGTTATCGGCCGAGACTGCGCCCCTGGTGGGCGATGCTCACGTCACTCCGGGCAGCGCGCTGAATTTCGGAGGGCTGCCAACCCTGAATCTGGGCGGCGCTGGCGGTTCGCAAGGGCTGCTGCTGTTCGATCTCACTCATGTATCCGGCACAGGCCCGGCTCTGGCCTGGGCCCGGCTGCGGATCTATGTGAACTCGGTCAGTGTGGCCGGCGCGGTGGATCTTTCCGCGGCCAACATTGTGTGGACCGAATCTTCGGTGAGCGGCACCAGCGGTATTGCCGCGGGCGCTCCGATTCAGGCCGGAATCCCGGTCACTAGCCCCCAAACCTACATCACGCTCGATGTGACGAATCAGGTTCGCTCCTGGTTGAATGGAGCTCCCAACACCGGCTTCTTCCTGGCAGCCAGCGGCGGCACAACGGCATTTCTGGATAGCAAGGAGAGCGTTTCCACCAGCCATCCCGCCACCTTGGAAGTTGTCTTTTCGGGTGCGCCCGGCTTGACCGGTGCGGTCGGTCCCACGGGACCCACCGGCGCGCCCGGCACTCCCGGCACTCCCGGGGCGACCGGCCCAACAGGCCCCACCGGCCCGGTAGGTCCTACCGGCGCGACCGGACCCGCCGGCGCTACGGGCGTGGCAGGAATTGGCGGTCCCACCGGTGCAACCGGTCCCGCAGGCGATACCGGGCCAGCCGGTCCGACAGGCGCCACAGGCGTCGCGGGCGCTCAAGGGCCGCCCGGCGCCACCGGGCCAGCCGGGCCAACCGGCGCGGCAGGAGCTACCGGCGCCACCGGACCTATGGGTGTGACTGGCTCGCAAGGACCCATCGGTCCTACGGGACCGGCGGGCTCGACGGGACCTGCGTTCACCAATGCCGACTCCGTGGACGCCTCCACCCTGGTCAACGGCAGCACCATCTCCGGCTCCAGCACCAGTTTTATTTTCTTCGTGAATAACTCCGGGGGGCCGGCCACCATCACACTGCCCCTGGCCAACACCCTGGCGGGCAAACAGATCCGCCTGCAGGCAACCAATCCCGACAACGGCAGCGCCATTACGGTTCAGCGCCAGGGCACCGATCAGATTTTTTCTATCGCCAAAGACCCTCCCGGCGAAACCAGTGTGACCCGGCCCAACGGCATGACCTTGGTCAGTGACGGCGTCAACCGCTGGCTGCTCTTGTGGAGCCGATGATGAGAAGCCAACCAAACGAGAGGAAAACGATCATGAACACGCCATCACTCGCCAGGCCGGTTTCGCTTCTGCTTCTGGCAGGCGCCCTGTGGCTGCCGGCACTGTCCGCAGCGGACGCTCCGATTATCGGGGACACGTACCTCAGCGGCGGCGCCCCGGCCGCGAATTTCGGTTCGGCGGTCGCCATCACGATTGCCGCGGGCAACACGGGGTTGGTGCAGTTCAACCTCTCGTCGATCCCTGCGCCCACCGTGCCCGCCGCCTATTTGAAGGTCTACGTCAACAAGGTGACCACCGCCGGTACGCTGACCTTTTCGCCCGTTCTGAGCGCCTGGAGCGAAGGTGCGGCGACTGCTTCGGCTGCTCCGGCAATCGGCTCATCGTTTGCCAGCGCCCCGGTCACCGTGGCCAATTCTTTCGTGCTGATTGATGTCACCACTCTCGTGAATGGCTGGCTCGCCAGCCCGTCCACCAACTTCGGCATCGCCATCGCGGGCGCCGGCGCCACCGCGGTCCTGCTCGATACCAAGGAAAACACCGCCACCAGCCATCCGGCCGCGCTCGATGTGACCATAACCGGTCCTCAAGGAATTGCCGGCCCCACAGGTGCGGTTGGTCCGACAGGCCCCACTGGGCCCGCGGGTCCCACCGGCGCCACAGGCGCCAAAGGTCCGACAGGCGCAGTGGGCATCGCTGGAGCCGCCGGCCCGATTGGTCCGACAGGTCCCACCGGGCCTGCAGGTGCGCCCGGCGCAACCGGGGCAACAGGAGTGGCGGGCCCCATGGGTCCCACGGGTGCGATCGGTCCCACCGGACCTGCCGGCGCCCAGGGCCCCACCGGTGCAACGGGTCCCGCCGGAGCCGTCGGTCCCGCGGGCGCCACCGGAGCCGCCGGGCCGCAGGGCTCGAACGGCCCCCCCGGAGCGGCCGGCCCTACCGGACCCACCGGACCGCAAGGCGCCAACGGCCCAACCAGCAACCAGTTCAACTTCGATGCGACAGTGCATCCGAATAACTACACCGTGCCGGATTCGGACGCCTTCATCTACTATCTGGTAAACAATCCTGTCGCCGGCGGGGTGGCCAATCTCAACCTGCCCCACGCGACGGTGAAAGGCAGAATTCTGTATGCCATACCGGCCAACGCTTCGCCCGCGCCGGAACGGGTCAAGGTAACAGCCCAGGGGAGCGATTCGATCTTTACCGGGACTTCTGCCGCGGCGCAAGCCAACTACTCCTCCCAGCGCCCCATTAGCCTCTTCAGCGACGGCAGCGGCCATTGGCATGTGATCTCAACGCAGTAATCGGAACCGGAAACTAATTCACGTAAGGAGGAAAGAATTGTCAGAGCCATTTGTCGGTGAAATTCGCATGTTCGGCGGGAACTTCGCGCCAGTAGGTTGGGCGCTTTGCAATGGCGCCTTAATGGCCATTTCGCAATATGAAGTCCTGTTTCAGTTGATCGGAACCACCTACGGGGGCGATGGCCAAAACACCTTCGCTCTACCCGACCTCAGGGGCAGGCTTCCCGTGCACCAGGGAAGCGGATTCGTCATAGGTCAATTGGCAGGAAACGAAACCGTCACCCTCACCACCAACCAGATGCCCGCGCACACGCACACGGTGGTGGCACGCACTTCGGCCACCGCCGGCAGCCCTTCGGGTAACGTGTACGGTGGCAATACAGATAGCATTTATACACCCACCCCCAGCGCACCGATGAATGCCGGCGTGATCGGCGTCGCCGGCGGCAGCCAGCCGCACGACAATATGATGCCGTATCTGGCTGTCAACTTCATCATCTCGCTGGAAGGCATATTTCCGTCCCAAAGCTAATCTTCCATAAGGAGACCGAAAAAGAATGGCGACACCGTTTATTGGCGAAGTAAAGATGATCTCGTTCAATTTCCCGCCGAAAGGCTGGGCGTTTTGCAACGGGCAGTTGCTGGCGATCGCTCAGAATCAGGCGCTGTTTTCGATTCTGGGCACCACTTACGGCGGCAACGGCGAAACTACCTTTGCGCTTCCCAATCTGCAGGGCTCCGTCCCGCTGCACTTTGGCAATGGCTACAATCTAGGCCAGGTTGGCGGATCGCAAAACGTCACGCTGAACAGCAACCAGGCCGGCCATTCCCACCCGGTCCACGCCACCGCCACCGCTACCACCAACACAGCGGCCGGCAACTTTCCGGCGGCCTCTGCCAGTAACATCTACGGATCCGCTTCCGATACCACCATGAATGCCGGCACCGTCAGCCAGCAGGGAGGCAGCCAGCCGCACACGAACCTCCAGCCGTACCTCGTGGTCAACTTCGTGATTGCACTGGTCGGTGTTTTTCCGTCGCGTAACTAAAGCCGAGAGGAATAAATATCATGTCAACACCATTTCTTGCCGAGATTCGAATCTTCGCGGGGAATTTTCCCCCCAGGAACTGGGCATTTTGCAATGGTCAGATTCTGGCCATCTCGCAAAACACGGCTCTGTTTTCACTCCTGGGCACTACTTACGGTGGGAACGGAACATCGAACTTCGCGCTTCCCAATCTGCAAGGTTGCGTCCCCATTAATTTCGGCCAGGGTCCCGGACTTACCGACCGCGCTCTCGGAGAAGTTGGCGGCTCGCCTACGGTCACTCTACTCACCACTGAGGTGCCCCAGCACAGCCACACCTACACCGGCGGTTCGGGCTCGCGCGGGAATGTCGCCACCATCACCGGCAACGTGAACTCCGACGCGGCATTTCAGACCAACATCTACGGCCCCACAACAGACGGCACGTTGATGAGTCCGCAAATGCTGACTCCCCTGCCGAACAGCCAGCCGCACGAAAACATGCAGCCCTATCTGGCGCTGAATTTCATCATCGCCTTGAGTGGGATTTATCCCGCCCGCAACTGACCTCTCAGGGCAGTGGGCGTCGCCCGCTGCCCTCACCTGTATCCTGTACTCATGGCCGCGCACTTCCGAATCTATCGGATCCTCTGTTCCACGCCCCCCGATCTGGAAACCGAGAGGCTTGCCTTCGAATCGACCCTGACCGCTTTCGGAGAACAGGTGACGTTTCCCCACCAGGTTCTCTTCGCCGGCGCCTCGTTTCGCCCGCCGTTTGATGCCGGCCGGAACCGCGCTCTCGGAGAGGACAACGTTCGCCAGTGCGATTTCCTGCTGCACATCTTCTCCAACAGGTGGCCGGACCCCGCTTTCCGCGATTTCATCGAGCTTGCGGAAGTCTGCATGGCCGACCCAGCCCAGCCGATGCGCCAGATCGCCGTCTTCTTCAAGAACTACCCGGAAGCTGCTGAGGAAGTCCAGCAATACCGCGACACTCTCTCCGCGCGCGGCACCTGCGATATACGGGAATTTCAGGACCCGGCCGAACTCACTCGCCAGTTTCAGGCGACCTTCGCGTCGTGGTGGGAATCGGTTCAAGCCAAACCCTGAACGCGCAGCCCCTCCAACCTCGCGTACGCTGGTGCGACCCAGCGCTCCGCCGCCCGCCGGATCTCCTCCGATGCCTCCGCCTGGCGGCGGGCGGAATCGCCCTCGAACCGCCGGCTTCGATTCTTCGCGTCGAAACCAGCCGCTGTTTTCATGAGTTCCATGGCCCCGGCAGATAGCGCAAATCCAAATTGCCCCGGCAGTCTCTCCCAAACCACGTCCGGGATCTGCCGGTAATTCACCAGCAGGCCGCGCTCGTCCGGAAATTGCCGGCCTGCCGTTTCACACAGCAGTCCCAGAATCTGCGCGGCGTGCTCCTCCATCGCCATGCCGGCATTCCGGGACATCGGAAGCCCGAGCAGATGCTCCATGCCCGGCGTGGTCATGGTGGAGGGCCGGCCCGCCAGCGAAACCAGCACTTCCACCGGATCGCGGTACAGGAAAATCCAGGGCACCTCCGGGAATGCCTCGCGGAGCAGCGGCAGTTCGAACGTGGTGCGCGCGTCGAACTTGATGAAGTAGCGCTCTTCGCACCCTGCCCGCCGTTGCCCCAGCGCGCTCACCATCCATTGCAGCCATTCGATTCGCTGCTCTACACTCGCCAGTGGTGCGCGCAGGTGGGCGCGGGCCAGCGCGTCGAGCGGCCCAGCCTCCGAAACCACCACATGCTCCGTCAGCGAAGCCAGCATCTGCGACACCACCGTGGAGCCGCAGCGCGACATGTGAAAAATGAAGCCGGACGGCCGCACGCCGGGACTCCGGCGCGACCATTCCCCGAGCGTCGCCATCGTCGTGTGCTGCCGGAACAGACTGTTGAACGGGCGTTGCAGCGCGAGTTGGATGGTGCTGTCGAAGAACGGATGTGTAAAGCGTTCGCGGCCCAGGTAACACCATTCCACCAGCGGTTCGCTTCCCTGCCAGAACAAGCGGATCGGCACCCACCCTTCCAGTGGAAGGTCGCTCATTGGTGCAGCCAGCGTTCCAGCCAGTTGCGGCGATTCGTGTCCACCACAAAGCGCAAATCCTGCTCCGATAAGTCGCAGCCGCGCTCACGTCCCAGCGCCAGGACTATTTCGAAAAGCGCCGCCTCATCGGGCGCCGCTCGCAGCTGCTCCTGCAGCGCCGCGTCATTCAGTACGGCCGTCCGGATCGTGAGGAAATCCTGAATCGCCATCGAACCCGCCTGCAAGACCCGATCGAGCCCGACGTCGATCCGAGCCCCGACCGTAAGGGAGGGGTCATCCCGCGCCCCTAATGCGCCATGAAGTCCAGGCGAGCCTGGTCCGCACGGTAAGAGGCCGCATACTCCGGTACGTCCGTCAGACCTGTCTTTCCGTACCAGTATGCCAGCGTGGCGGCATATTGCGCGCTGGATGTCGAAGGCACCCAGGTGCCATTGCCCGACGCGTCGTCCGCGCCGCCCACTTCGAGCGACGGGAACGTCCCGTAGATCCGCCCGCCCAATACCGATCCGCCCATCACCATCTGGTGTCCGCCCCACGCGTGCAAGCTGCCGCCGGTCTTGTTCGGCGTCAGTGTACGGTTGAACTCCGTGTCGGTATAGACTGTGACGCTCTCCGCCATTCCGAGATCGCTCACGGCCTTGTAGAACATCACCAGCGCGCTATCCAGTTCCGCAAACAGTTCGGCCTGCCGTCTCAGTTCGTCCTGTTTGGTTTCGAATCCTGACACCTGCACCAGGAACGCCTGCTGGCTAAATGCCCCCGCCTTCAACGCAGCCAGCACCACGCTCAACTGCTCCCCAAGCCTGGTATTCCCGAATCCCTCCTGCGTCGGAGCCGCCGCGATCGAATCTACCAGGCTGCTCTGACCCGCAGGGTCCGCGCCCGGCGCTGCCAGCGTCACGCCGTGCGGCAGAGTAAGCACCCCCTGCTGCCCGGAATCGCCGGAGCCCGCCACCGCCCACGGAATCGCCAGATACCCTCCCGGCACAAAGCGAACCTGCATCTCGCCGATATTGTCCGTCCCGCTGCCTGCTGTTTCGCGTCCCGGCGCGAAGCGCCCGGTGTTCGCCACCACGGCGAGTGCGTTTTGGTTGTACAGATCGCGCAACCCGGGAAGGTTAGGGTGGAATCCGTAACTTCCCGCCGAGCCGGATTCTACGCCCAGCAGCGAGTCCTTGGCCAGCGCGAGTGCTCCCCGTCCACGCGCATAAGCGTCATAGGCCGGAGAATCCAGCGGCACGATCATGTTATTACTGTCGTTGCCGCCCACCAGATAGATGCAGACCACCGTCCGGTTCGGCGAGGCCGCCCGCAACGAAGCCGGCGACATAAGTTCCGACAGGCCGATCACCGCGGCGGCTCTGGCGCCTAAGTTGAGAAATGATCGTCGCGATGTGTGTTTAAGGCTGTGCAAGGTGTCCCCCCGTTGCAGATTCAGGTCCCCAGTCTAGCGAACCAGCCGTTGGAAGAAAAGGTTTTAGACTCATAAAGATACTAATGAGGTACTTGGTTAGTACTAGTTACCTTTCGATAGCAAACGCGAGTTATTAAGTTTGGGGAACTTACTGCGGTCCCAGCGCCAGGTCGTAATAAAGATCGTCCTGGCCGGCCACCTGGAATCCCAGCCGCTGATGGAAACGCAGCGAACCCGCGTTGGTCGCCGCCACCGAGCAGCGCAGCCGCATGCCCGCCGCTCGCGCTCCTGCGATCGCGTCCTTCATCAGCGCGGTGCCGATCCCGCGATTACGAAATTCCGGCATCAGCGCGATATCCACCAGGTGGTGCTCCGCCGTCCCCCGGTACAGCCAGATGCGCCCGATCGCCTCCCCATCCAGCAGGACGACTTCATTGCCGCCGGGGTACTCCGCGCCATAAGTCTGCTTCTGCCCGGAGTATTGAATGCTCATCAGCAAATCGAGTTGCGCCGGCGCTAGCCCGGCATGCGCGAATTCGGGCAAACGCACCGACCGGAACAGCCCGAACAGGAACGCGTCGTCCTCTTCCGTCGCCGCCCGCGTGGTGATCGATGGAGTCATAGCAGCCAAGATTGATTCCTGGAGTTCGCAGTTTATAACAGACCGGCCGGAATGCTCACTGATAACTTCAGTAAACATCAGCCGCACTCGTGCGCGCGCTATACTGGCATCCAACCCTGATCGAACCCGCAATGAAGCCTGCTCGAGAGAATCTGCCTTCCCTGGCAATCTTACTCATCGTCTTAGCGGTCAACGCCGCTGCTCTCTGGCCCGAACTCTCCATCAGCCGCGTGGATCTGAACGACAACGTCTTCCACTTTACCCTCACCGAACGCATCGTGCAGGCCGTCGAGCGCGGCGAAAATCCCCTCGATTGCTGGTCGCCCGAGTGGTCGCTCGGCTATCCCGTGCTCCGCACCTATCAGCCCCTCGCCCACTCCCTGGTCGCGCTCGCATACTTCGCCCTTGGCAAGTCCGTTGGCCTGATGACCGTCTTCGTGTGGGCGCGCTTCCTCTCCGTCGTCCTGCTGCCTTTGAGTTTCTTTGCGGCGGCCCGGCTCATGGGACTCCGTCCGCTCACCGCCGCGGCCGCCGCCATTCTGGCCCCGCTCGTTTCCACCAATTTCCTCTACGGCGTGGAGTACGGCAGCTTCATCTGGGCGGGCAGCGGACTCTTTCCGCAGGCCGTCGGCACGCATTTCCTCCTCCTCACCCTGGGCGTTGCCTTCCACTCCATCCGCCGCGGCCGCCGCCTCGCGCTCACCGGCGCCCTGTTGGGGCTCACCTTCCTGGCCCATCTCATCTACGGTTACATGGGCGCCCTTTCGATCTGTCTCCTGGCCCTCCTGCCCGATCCCGAGACTGGCGCGCGCCGTTCGCATCCGCCGCGTCGTCATCGTCGGAGCCGTGGCGCTCCTGCTCTCCGCATTTCAATTGGTGCCGCTCCTGCTCGACGCCTCCCACATCAATCACAGCCGCTGGGAACCCGTCTGGAAGTGGGACTCCTTCGGCGCCGCCCAGGTATTGAAATGGCTTTTCACCGGCGAATCTGCTGGATTACGGCCGCCTGCCCGTCCTCACCCTGCTGGCGCTTGCCGGAGCCGGTGCCTTCGCTTGGAATTGGCGCAAACGGCAGCCATACAGCGCCGCTCACGCCTTCATCCTCTCCGCCGCCGCGCTCTGGATTCTGCTCTTCTTCGGCCGCCCCTTCTGGGGTCCGCTGCTCACCCTGCTTGGGTGTTTCCGCCGACATGCAGTTGCACCGCGTGCTCGGCGGCGCGCATATCTTTCTCGTGCTGCTGGCCGCCATCGGCCTGAGCACCCTGTGGCGCGAGCTGTCGCCGCCGCTGGCACTATGCGGCCGCCGCCGCTGCCACGCTCCTGCTGCTCTACCCCATGCTCGCCGAGCGTTCCCGCAATCTGGCCAACGATGCCGATTGGGGCAGGAAGAACCTCGCCGTCAACGCCGCCGAGCAGCAAGCGCTCGATGCCACGCTCGCCGTTGCCGGTCAACGCGGCGGACGCGCGTATGCCGGCCTGGCCGCCGCCTGGGGCGGCAAATTCAAGGTCGGCGACGTGCCGTTCTACGCGTACTTCAGCAAGGCCAACGTGCCCGCCGTCGCCTTCCTCTACCATTCGATGGCGCTCACCGCGGACATCATGGTGCGCTTCAACGAGTGGAATCCGAGCCACTATCGCCTCTTCAACATCCACACCGTAGTCGCCCCCGAGGGCGCCGCTCCGGTCGTCCCTCCCTTCCTTCTCCCGCTCGGCCAGCAATGGCCGCTTCCGGCATCTTCGAAGCGCCCGGCAACTCCTACTTCGATCTCGTGGATGTACTGGCCTCCGTCAAGACCACCAAAAACAATTTCTACGACATCAACGACCGCTGGCTGCAAAGCGACTGGGTGACCGAAACGCGCGCACCTCCGCCTCGACTGGCAGAGATGACGTCGCGCCGCGCATCGCCCGCCTGCCCCCGAGGACGCGCTTCCCCCGATCCTGCCGCTGCCCTCCGCCGGAGAGGTGCGCAGCGAACAGCGCAACGGCGAAGTCTATCAGGCGGAGTTGGAGGCCATCCGTCCCTGCTTTGCGCTCTTCAAAATGACATGGCACGCCAACTGGAAGGCGTACGTGGATGGCAAGCCTCGCAGACGACCGCATGCTGTCGCCGGGCTTCGTCGGTGTTCCGCATACCCGCCGGGCGCCACTCGCTCGTCATGCGGTACGAGCCCGAGAGCTGGAAGGCCGCGCTGGGCTTTGCCGGGCTGCTCGGCGTGCTTCTTCTGATGGCGCTGGAGTGGCGCGCGGGTTGGCGCGCGCGCCTGGAAACATGGACGCCCGCGTGGGCACTTGCCGCGAGGCAGCGCGCCAGCGCCTGCTAATCGCCGCCGGCCTGATCCTGCTGGCGCTGCCGGTGTGCATCCCCCTGTTCACGGGCAGCGTGCTTTGGGGCCACGACGGCTTCGGCTACTTTCCGCGCCTGGTGGAGATTCACCAGAACATCACGCACGGGATTCTGGTGCCGCGCTGGGCTCCCGATCTGGGTCGCGGAACCGGCCAGCCGCTCTTCCTCTTTCACCCGCCAATGATCTACTACCTCGGCGAATTGTGGCACCTGGTGGGGTTCGATTTCGTTACCGCGATGAACCTGGCCTGCGTGTCGGTGGTGCTGCTCTCGGCGGCGGCCATGTTCCTGCTGGCGCGCCTCTACTTCGGCGTCGCGGGAGGCTGGCTGGGTGCCGCAGCTTATCCTATATGCGCCGTATTTCGCCGTGGACCTGTACGTGCGGTCGGCGATGGAGGAGTTCTGCCGCGTTTCCGTTCTTCGCGTTTGCCCTTTACGGATTCGGCGCATATGCCCTGCATCGCCGGCGTGCAACACTGGCTGCTGGGCGTAGCCGCGTACGCCTGCGTGCTGTTGTGCCACTTTCCAGCGGCGCTCCTGTTTACACCGCTGCTCGTGGCATTCCTCGGTCTTACTGCCTGGATGGAGAGATCGTGGAGCGTGTCTGTGGAGGCAGGCTTGCGGCTTTCTGCTGGGGCTGGCATTGAGCGCTTTCATATGGGCGCCGGCGCTGGCGGCGCGACAGTATGCGGCCATGAATCGCGCGGTGGAAGGATACGCGCGGTACTCCAATCATTTTGTGTACCTGCACCAGTTGTTCTACCCCCAGTGGGGCTACGGGCTTTCCGTGCCCGGCCCCGACGATGGCATGTCGTTCTCCTTGGGTTGGAGCCACCTGCTTCTGGCGGTCGCGGTGTGGATCTGGATCTCGCGCACGCCCGCGGGAGATCGCCGCCTGTTCCGCTTCTTTGGCGCCGCCGCAGTGTTGCTCTGCATTCTGATGCTGCAGGATGCCGAATGGTTTTGGGAGCGGGCGTCAATCCTGCAAAACGTGCAATTCCCGTGGAGACTGCTTGGACCCGTCGCCATCTGCATGGCGCTCGTGATCGCCCAACTTGGCCGCCTCCTCACCAACACACCGCGCTGGCGAGCCGCAGGCATGGCGGCGGCCATGGCGCTCCTGATCGTCCCCAACCTGTCGCACCTGCACCCCAAACAATCGGTGGATGTGGATCTCAGCTTCTGGACGCCCGAGCAACTGTCCCTGCGCGGATTCGAAACCACCACCATGGCGGAAGTGACGCCGCGCTGGATGCCGGGACTCCCTGCCTACACTCCGGCCGCCGCCACCGTGCTTTCCGGCAATGCCGAGATCCGCCAGCCGGGCCGCGCGCCGTTCTTCTGGTCAAGTCCGGTCAACGCCAAGGTCCCGAGCACCATCGAAATGAATACCGCCTGGTTTCCCGGCTGGGAAGTGACCATCGACGGCCAACCCGTCCCCGCGGGCCCGGGCACGCCCAGCGGCCTGATCACGTTTCAAATTCCCGCGGGCGAGCACTTCGTGCAGGTACGCTACGGGCGGACCGCTTCCGAGAAAGCGGCCGCCGCAATCAGTATCGCCGCACTCATCCTGGCGCTCGTCCTCGCGCGCACTGTCATTGGCGGCAGACGGCCAGTCCCCGCCGCCGTGCCAGTTACTGCAGCACTCCAGCCTTCTTGAAATCGCCCGGCCTTCACCACCGTCAATGCCGACGGATCGATATGCTTTCGGAAAGCCTCGGAAACCTGCTGCGGAGTGAGCGCCGAAACCTTGGCCTCCAACGCCTCGTCCCATTTCATCGTGCGGCTCCAGAATTCGCGAGTTCCCAGTGTCCCCATCACACCCTGGTCCTGCGACCGGGCCACCATGCGCTCTTCCAGCCACGACTTCTTGGCGGCCGCCACCTCCTCCGCCGTGAAGCCGTCCTTCACCGTTCGCGCCAGTTCGTCCTTGATGCTCGCCTCCGCCTTCGGCAGGTTCTGCGGATTGCAGATCGCATTCGTCGAGAACATCGCGCCGTCGTCCTTGGTCGGCACGCCGAATCCCGAGCCTACGCCGTAACTCAGGCCCTCCTTATCGCGCACCCGCTTGAACAGCCGCGACCCGCCCGAGCCGCCCAGAATGTAATTGCCGATGATCATCCGCCGGATAATCGGCGTCATCGTCGTTCATCTTGACCTTCATCCCCGCCAGGAACAACGAATTCTGCTTATCCGGCGTTTCGAACTTCTGATCGATCGGTTCGATCTTGGTGTAGTGATTCGCCAGGCGCTCGTAATGGCTGGGACTCTTCCAGTTGCCGAACAGCTCCCCGGCCAGCTTCTCCACCTGCGCCGGGTCGAACTGGCCCACCACCACAAACTCGCCGTTCGATGCGCCGTAAAACTTCTGGTAGAACTGGCGCATCTCGTCCAGCGTCACCTTCTTGGCGTCGGCCACCTGCTCTTCGAATGTGCCCACGTAGCGCACGTCACTCGCGCGGCCACGGATTCATATGGCGGCTGAACGCGATCGAAGCGATCGCCGTGGGTTCGCTCTTGCCGCTCTCGATGGCCGCAATGCGCAGTTGCCGCATCGGTTCCAGTTCGCTCTCCGGAAACGACGGCTCGCGCAGAATCTCCGCCGCCAGCCGCAGCGCGCCCGCCAGGTTGGCCTCCACCGTCTCGATGTTCGCCGTGGCGCCTGTAGCACCCCCTCCCACGTTCACCCGCGCCTTCAATCGGTCGATTTCGTCCTGTATCTGCTGCCGCGACTTGTTCTTCGTGCCGCGGATCAGAATCTGGCCCGTGAACGACGCGATCGTCGCCTTCTCCGCGAGCGAGGCCTGATCTCCGAAACGCAGATTGACCTGGGCGAAGACCGTCCCGCCCCTCGTCTTCTTCGGCAGCATCACCAGCTTCAGCCCGCCCGGCAGCGCCTTGCGAATCACGCGGCCTTCGATATTCGCCGGCGTCGACGCGAAAACCTCTCCCTGCTCGATCGCCGCCCCGCCGGTATAATCCTTCAACACCGCTGCCACGCTCGGAGTAGCCGGAACTTCCGCGCGATCCGGCGTCTTGGTGGGAATGAACTGGCCCAGCGTGCGATTGGACTCCTTCAGGTATGCCTTCGCCACCCGGACCACATCCTGCTCCGTCACCTTCTTGATCTGATCGCGCGAGTGGAAATACAGCCGCCAGTCGCCCGACGCTTCGTACTCGCTCAGGAACAGACCGATCCGCTCGGAGTTGTTCAAATTCAGATCGAACTGCTTCAGTAGCCGCGCCTTGCCCCGTTCCACTTCTTCCTTCGAAGGCGGCTCGTTCACGAACCCCTCCACCGTCTTGATCAGCGTCTCCCGGGCATCGTCGATCGATTGGTCCACCTGCAGAATCACCATGGCCTGCATCAGGCCCGGATCGTGGGCCTCCCGGTGATTCATCTGCGCAACCACGGCCTTCTTGTTGTCCACCAGCGCCTTGTATAGCCTGCCCGAAGGCTGGTCGCCCAGCAGCGCGTGTCAGCACTTCGAGCGGCGGCGTTGTCCGGGTGTACCGCGGCCGGCGTGTGGTAAGCCATCATGATCGCCTTGTTGTCGCCCACCCGCCGCAAGGTGATCTGGCGTTCGCCGTCCTGCACCGGCTCCACCGTATAAGTCGGTTCGAGCTTGCGCTGCGGAGGCGGAATCGTGCCGATGGTCTGCGCCACCAGCGCCAGTGCTTTGGATTCGTCGAACTGGCCCGCGATCAGCATCACCGCATTGTCGGGCTGATAGTATTTCTGGTAAAACGCGTTCAGCCGCTCGATCGGCACATGCTCGATGTCGGAACGGTTTCCAATCGTGGACCTGCCGTAGCTGTGCGCCGTGAACGCCGCGTTGGCCACGCGCTGGTACAGAACCCCGAACGGGTTGTTCTCGCTGGCCTCGAATTCGTTCCGCACCACCGTCATCTCCGTATCCAGCAGCTGCTTCTCCATCCGCATGCCGGTCATGCGTTCGGCTTCCAGGCCAATCGCCCAGCGCAGATTCTCCTCGCTCGCGGTGATGATCTCGAAATAGTTTGTGCGGTCGTCGGACGTGGTGCCGTTCCATTGCGCGCCATGGTCGGTCAACTCCTTCTTCACGTCCTTCCCGCTCTTGGTGCGCAGGAACAGCATGTGCTCCAGCAGGTGCGCCATGCCCCCTTCGCCCGAGCCCTCATGACGAGAGCCCACCAGGTAAGTGACGTTAACCGTCAGTTTCGGCTTCGAAGGGTCTGGAAAGAGCAATAGATGCAGGCCGTTCGGATACGCATACTCCGTGATGCCCTCGACGGAGGTAACCTTTCGAACGCCTTGCGGAATGGTTTGGCACAATGCCGCGCTGGCCAACAGCAGTGCGGCGCAGGGAACTGCGAAGTGACGATATCGGCGCATAAGCAAACCTTTACCCCGAACTAATAGAGAATTCTCACCCGGGTCTTAGACACTGGTATACCACCTTCATTTGCCGTCGGCGAGGGCCAGTTGCGCTAAGGTGATCTCTATGACGCATAACAAATCTCTGCGGCAGTTCAGTATCGGGAGTGCCGCGATCGGCGCCAACGCCCTCGGCGCTCTCGCGGTCGGTGCGTTCGCCTTAGGCGCCTTCGCCATCGGCCGCCTCGTCATCGGAAAGATGACCGTCGGCAAAGCGCAATCTGAAATCCGCCTCCATCGACAGCCTGACCATCGGAAGCCTGCGCGTCCGTGAACTCATCGTCACCGATACGCTCCGTGTGCCGGAGTAAATCTTGTGGGGCAGGCTGGCAGCCTGCTGCGGGATGGCATCCCGCCTGCCTCATTTAATCCGCGGCCGCCGCGCGCACCCGGGGAGTCGCCGATACCCGCCGCGCATACGCCGGCATCGTCAGCATCAGCCCCGCCGCCAGAAACGTAATCGCCGACAGCTTCACTACCAGCGCCTGATAAGAAGCGGTCGTGTCGAATGCCCTGCCCATCAATACTGGACCGATCGCGCCCGCGATCGCGTACCCCGTCCAGCTAAACCCATACAGCATCGAGAACCTTCGCAAGCCGAAGTATCGCGACAGTAAGTACGGCGTAATATCCGCTTCGCCGCCCATCGCGCCCCCAATCAGAATTGCCGCCAGCGAGCCCATCGCCAGCGAATGTGCCGACGCGAGCAGGAAGATCCCCACCGCGCCCAGCGCCAGCACGCAGAAGGACACCCGCGGTGCGAAAAAGCGATCCAGTAGCCAGCCCGTCACCAGCCTGCCCAACAGGCTCGCCGCGCCCATCAGCGACACCGCAATCGCCGCCTCACCCGCCGAAATCCCACGATCCGTCAGCAGCGCGGAGAGATGCGTCATCGCGCCGTTCTGCCCGATCGAAAACAAGAACAGAACCACGATCAGAATCCAAAACGCCCGCGACCGCATGGCCTCCCCAACCGAAGCGCCCTCCGTCTCCACCCTGCGCTCCTGGCCGAAACCCGGCCTCTCGCGAACCAGCGGCACCACCACCGGCAGCGCAATCGCAAACACCAGAGCGCCCAGCACCGCGAACGCCGCGCGCCACCCCACCGTCCCGATCAGCGCCTGCGCCGCCGGCGGCAGCACAATCGCACCCACCGCGCCGCCCGTCATCACCACCGCCAGCGCCATTCCCCGATGCCGGTCGAACCACGTCGAAACCGCGCGCGCATAAGCCATGTGGGCCGTTCCGCTCCCCACGGCCCCCAGAATCGCGAACACCGCGTACAGATGCCAGAGGTGCGGACTCAAGCAGCGCAAGCGAAGCGAATGCGCATCCGAAAACCATCACGCACGGCAGAATGACCCGCCGCGCCCGCATGCGATCCAGCAGGTATCCCAGCGGCGGCGAACACACCGCGATCATAATCGCGGCGATACCGAATGCCAGCGATGCCGCCTCGCGCGACCACCCGAATTCCTCCGTCAGCGGCTTCAGAAAGATCCCGAATGTGTACACCAGCAGGGAGCCAAAGCTCACCAACACGCCCGCCCCCGAAGCCAGCGCCACCCGCCAACCCGCGTACTCCAGGCTGCCTTCGTCCTGCCGCTCGTCCGCCATCCTATTTCCTCACATAGCCCGCGCTTGCCGACCGCTTTCCGCCCTGTCCGGTGCGCCTCATCCGAAAGCGCGTGCACACCCGTCGCATCCACCCAGCGATTGTAAAAGTTGAACAGCGCGCACACCGTGATGGCGTAATAAATCGCCGCATCGTCCCAGCCCGCGGCGTACAAGGGCTGCATCGTCTCCGCTGTGATCGCCGGCGAATCGTGATTCACCCGGTCTACAAAGCGCAGCAGCGCCTTCTCCTTCTCACTCAGCCCCGAGGTCTCCAGATCGCGAATCACCCCCGCGACAAACTCCTCGCCGTTCACCGGTGTAGCGCTCTCCTTCTCCAACAGCACCGCCGCGACCGCGGCGTGAGACTTCAGTCAAAACGGGCAATGATTCCGCGCCGACGTATACGCCGCAATCAACTCCCGCAGCCAAGGACTCAGCGGCCCCGGCTCCCGCATGATCTCCTGCGTGAATCGCGCCAAATGCCCCGTCGCCTCCGGCCTGAAAGCGAACAGATGCCAGATCTGCGGATACTCACCGGCCGCCTGCATCATCTTCAGCGCGTCCGCATAAGGCCCCGGCTGCGGATTCTTCTCCACCCCCGGAAGAAACATCGGCTTCATCTCATTGCTCATCTCTATCCCGTGATTAGACGTGGGGCAGGCTGGCAGCCTGCGGCGGGATGATATCCCGCCCGCGTCTCTGCGTTGAACACTAACTGCACTAGTAAATCAATTTGATCCCAAACTGCATCAACCGAGGCGCCCCCGCCTCCAGCACACGTCCGAAATTCGGCGAAGCCACGTCGTTATCCGGCAACCCAAAGTTCGCATGGTTCGCCAGATTGAAGCACTCCGCCCGGAACTGCACCCGCGCCCGCTCCGTCACCGTGAACGTCTTCAGCAAAGATAAATCGACATTCGAAACGCCCGGCCCGCGCACCGCGTTCCGTCCCTCGTTGCCGAACTGCCCCGCCTGCGTCACCGGATCCAGCCTCTGGAATGCCGAGCGGCTCACCCACTGATCGGCGCGATGCGGCCCCGCATTGGGGTCCGAAATCAGATTCGGCCGGCTCGAGTAAAACCCCGTAATCTCCGGCGACGACCCCTGCAGCGCGACGTTGGCGCTGTCGTAAACCGTGAACGGCGTCCCCGACGCAAAGTTCACGATCGTGTTCAACTGCCACCCGCCCAGCGCCGCGCGAGCCGCGCCCTTCGCCCCCCGCGGAGTCGGAATCTGGTAACTGCCGCTGAACACGAACCGGTGCCGCGCGTCGAACAGCGAGGCCCCGTGCTCCGCGCCCAAATTAAACGGATTCTGCGCCAGGTCGTTCTCCCCCGCCACCAGTCGCGGCGCCGAACCCGCCACATTGAAGCTCGAAACATAGTCCAGCGACTTCGAGAACGTGTACGAAGTCAGGAACGACAGCCCGTTATCGAACCGCCGCGATAGCGCCATCTGCGCCGCGTGATACGTCGAGTTCGTCGAATTCGTAATCAGCCCCACCGACGCAAAATCGCACGGCCCCTGTGCCCCATGGCAGCCCGCATACATCCGCCGCTGGTCCGCGTCCCCCGACGTCGCCCCGGGACTGTATACCGCCGGATTGGCCTCAATGATTCGCGGAAGCCGCGTTCCCTTGTTGCCGATATACCGCACATCCAGCAAATAATCGCCGCCCAGCGCCCGCTGGATCGAGAAGTTCCAGTTCTGCGAATACGGCGGCCGCATTCCGTTCTCTACCGTCAGCACCGTCGTCGGCTGCGGAAAGGAGTTCGCCGTGAACGGATTCTGCCCGTTCCACGGATCCGTGAAGTTGATCGGCGGCGGCAGTTGCCGCGCCTGCGTCCACGGCAGCGCGCTCAGCGGCGCCTGCAGCGGTCCCCCCACGCCATTCGTGAACGAGTCGTAAAACATTCCGTAAGCCGCCCGTACCGACGTCTTCCCCGAACCCGTCGGGTCCCACGCCACGCCCACGCGCGGCATCAGCCCCTTCCAGTACACCGGCGCGATCCCGTCCGGCACGCCCGGATCGCCCGGGAACAGCAGCCCCTTCGGCGCATTCGGAAACACCGTCGATTGCTTGCCCGGCGACCACGAATTCATCCGGTTGCGTATGTCCGTGAACGGCGTGCTCACTTCCCAGCGCAGTCCGTAATTCACCGTCAGCCGCGGCGTCACCCGCCACTCGTCCTGCCCGTACGCCGCGAAATCGATATTCCGCAGCCCGCGATTCATATCGCCGCCGCCCTGAAAAAACACCACCGGGAACCCGAACAGGAAACTCGCGAACGAATCGCTCAGCGGAAACGGCGCGAACACGAAGAACCCGTTCGACGCGATCCCCTCCGTCATATTGATCTGGTTCCGCCGCAACTCCACCCCGGCGCGGAAACTGTGCGCCCCCGTCACGTGCGAAATCGCATCGTGCGCCTGGAACGTATTCTGCGTGGTGTCGCGCGGCCCCGTAATCGGATCCCCGATGCTCGCATAGCCGCTCACGATGAAGAACGGAGGCCCCTCGGCGGCGCTCAGCGTGCTCCCATAATTGAAGCCCAGGTCGCGCGGCCGCGTCCGGTTCAGCGGCTTGTCCGTGTCGAACCCGTTGCGGAAAAATCCCAGCCGCAGGTCGTTCACCGTCGACCCGTTGAACACGTGCGTCTCCGACACCGAGACCGTGTGCGTGCTCAAATCCTCGCCCACCGGGAAGCCCGGCACATTCGCGCCCGCCACCGACAGCGGATTCACATTCGAACTCGCCGAGCGCGCATAATGCACGAACAGCCGGTCGCGTTCGTTAAACACATGGTCGAAGTGCGCGCCCCCCTGGTCCGTACGGTTCTGCATCGTCTGCGTGGTCACGAAGAGATTCGGCCCCGCATTGGCGTGCGGATAAAACTGCACCAGGTTGAGCGCCGTCGCGTTCATCATCGGTCCCGGCAGCTTGTTGTTCGGAACCGGCTGCCCGCTCAGGTAATTGATCAGCGGGACCGGCTGCCCCGTCTGCGGATCCCGCAATCCCGAGAAGTCGCCCGTCCGCTCCGCATCGCTCGGCACCGTGGCGCTCTGCGTGATCCCCTGCCGGTTCCGGAACCCTTCGTAATAGCCGAAAAGGAAATCCTTATTCCGCCGCAGCGGACCGCCCACCGTCGCGCCGAACTGATTCTGCTTCAGCGGCTCCACGCTCGATGCGAAAAAGTTGCGCGCGTCCAGCTTGTCGTTGCGCAGGAATTCGTACACCGTGCCGTGCAGTTGATTGCTCCCGGAGCGCGTCACCACCGTCGTGGTCGCTCCGCTCGTTCCGCCGTACTCCGCCGGCGCGGACTCCGTCAGAATGCGAAACTCCTGGATCGCATCCACCGGCGTCTTCAGCGCATAACCGCCGTCCACCCGGTTGACGTTGGTCACTCCGTCCAGCAGATAGTTGTTGGATTCCGGACGCTGCCCGTTCACCGCGTACGCCTGGCCCGCGCGCAGCGACCCGCCGGCCTCGGCCAGCCCCGCCGTCATCGGCGCCACCCCCGGCTGCAGCAATCCGAGTTGGGTAAAATTCCGCCCGTTGAGCGGAAGCTCCACCAGTTCGCGCCCGCTCACCACATTCCCGATCGCGTTCGACCCCGAGTCCACCAGCGGAGCCCTCGCGTCCACGTTCACCGTCTCTTTTTCCTTGGCCACCTGCAGCCGCACATCGATGCGCGCCGTCTGGCCCACTTCGAGCTGAATCCCCGACCGCACATACTCGCCGAAATTGGGGACCGTCACCCGCAATTCATACGGCCCCACCGGCAGCGAAAGATGATACGCGCCCGCATTCGTCGTCGTCTGAACTCGCGTCGACCCTGTATCCGCGCTGACCGCCTTCACCACCGCGCCGGCAATCACGCCGCCCGATGGATCGGTCACCTGACCCTCTAACGTCGCGTTCGTGCCCTGTGAATACGCCACCGGCAGGAACAACAGCAGCACCAGCCCTCTCATATACGGGAAACCCCTCTCTCTTTATGCTGAAAAGAGGTTATCTGCGGATTGGCCTCGAGGCAATAATAGAAATCCACTACTCGTGCGCGCCTCGCCTCCAGTTGCTGCAAGCGTTCTTTGCAAGAGCTCAGTGCGTTTCTCGGGAGTAGTCCGACGGATGCTGCCATAGGCAACGTAAATCGGCTTCGCGTTGGGCAACCCGAATATCACGAGACGGCGGTGTATTCCGAATCGACCACAAAGTCCAGACCACCAGCCACTCGCCCGGACCGTGTAAACTGGGATCGTTTGCCGACGGTTCTTCGGAACGGACCATACCGCTTTTTCTTTTACTCGGCGGATCGAGACGAGCCCGCTCACGTGCACGTGGAGCGCGATGACGCTAGCGCGAAATTCTGGCTGGAGCCTGTCCGGTTCGAAGGGAGCCGCGGTTTTGGGCGAGGCGAGATTCAACGGTTGGAGAGACTGGTCGCCGACAGCGCCGTCGATCTATTGAGGTCATGGAATGAGTACTTCGGGGACTGAACTCAGGGAAGCATTGGCGCAGAGCGTCAATGTAAGCGATGATGCGCTATCGGTGGACCTCGCGGATGGAAGGACCATTACCGCTCCGCTCGCCTGGTTTCCACGCCTTTCGAATGGCGAACCCGCCGAGCGGAACCACTGGCGGCTGATCGCGCGGGGCCAGGGAATTCACTGGCCGGATCTGGATGAAGACATCAGTGTCGAAAGCCTCCTTGCGGGCCGCGGATCTGGCGAGAGCCAACAATCCCTCCGGCGGTGGCTCCAATCGCGTGCGTCGTCGAAAAGGTAATCAAGATTCTCCCGGCGCGCTGCTTGAGGAAGCGTGGATGCCTGATCGGCTGCGCAATGCGCGTTTCAAGTAAGCCGCTGGCGCGGCGGACGCTACGCGTGGTGGCTGGCGGCAGTCGGCCCGGGTGGGAGTATCGTTGTGGGTCACAAGGAGGTGTCCCTGTGACCCATTTACGCAACAAGATGCTGGAGGAACTCCAGCGTCGAAACTATTCTGAGAGTACGATACGAGCGTATGTCCGTGTCGTGCGCGAACTGGCTGCATACTTCCATCAGCCACCCGACCGGCTTGGCCCCGACCACCTGCGGCAGTTTCAGGCTCATCTGTTTCGAGAGCGGAAGCTGAATGCCCGTACGGTTGTCCAGTACAGCGCCGCACTACGCTTCTTCTTCGTGAAGACGCTGAAACGGCATTACCTGCTGGAAAGCATTCCGCTGCCGAAGGAGCCGCGGACCCTTCCGAACGTGCTGAGCCAGGGAGAGGTCACCACGCTCATCGAGTCGGCCAGCAACCTGATGCATCGCGCCATTCTGATGACGCTCTACGCGACTGGCATGCGACGGGCGGAGTTGTGCCACCTGAAAGTGAGCGACATCGACAAGGAACGGATGGTCATCCACATCCGACCAGGGCAAAGGACAACGCGACCGCGATGTGGAGTTAACTGAAACGCTGCTGGAAACCTTGCGGGAATATTTCCGCTGGATGAGGCCGAAGACCTATCTGTTCCCCGGTACGGTAAACAACTGGCGCGCAGACGTGCCCATCACGGGCAAGGTGGTTTGGGCGGCATGCCATGAAGCCGCGCAGCGGTCCGGCATTCAAAAACATGTCTATCCTCATCTGATTCGCCATTGCTTCGCCACACACTGGCTGGAAGCCGGCGGGGACCTGCTCGTCCTGCAGAAACTGCTGGGGCACGCCAAGCTGGAAGACACGGTCAAGTACTTGCACCTGTCCCGGCGACACCTGCTGGGCGTGGCCAATCCCCTCGATCAGCTGACCGTCACTCAGAGCGCCCAGGAAACCAAGCGTTCGAGGCTCAAGAAGAAGCGATGAAACGGCCCACCCTGGAGGTGGCCGACATCATCCGTTCTGCGGGCGACGCTTTCATCGGGCGTCACGAATCCCATCTGGGCTGGCAGCAGCTCAAGGTGTTGCGGGCCATCCGGCGCTGCCGCACGGCAGCGCTCGGCGGCCATCTCGATCAGTGCTCCCGATGCGGCCATCGCGCCATCTCCTTCTTCTCCTGCCGCAATCGGCACTGCCCAAAGTGCCAGACCAACGCCCGCAACCAGTGGCTCGCGGCACGCTCCGAAGAACTGCTCGGCGTCAGCTACTTTCATGTGGTCTTTACGCTGCCCCACGAACTGTCCGCACTGACCTTGCAGAACAAGAAGGCCCTCTATGACCTGCTATTCCAGGCGAGTGCCGCGACGTTGGAGGAGGTGGCCGCCGATCCGAAACATCTCGGCGCGGACATCGGCTTCCTGAGCGTGCTTCACACCTGGGGACAGAACCTGCAAGCCCATCCGCATGTCCACTGCGTCATTCCTGCCGGTGGTCTGTCGCCAGACCACGCGCGCTGGATTCACCCGAAGTACCCGTTCTTTCTACCGGTGAAGGTCCTCAGCCGCGTCTTTCGCGGCAAGTTCGTCGCCGGCTTGAAGCGCCTCTTCCGCCAACAGAGGCTCCGCTTCCATGGGCAGCTCGAGCCTCTGGGCGAGCCCAGACCATTTCACGCTTTTCTGCGGCAGTTGTTCCGGCAGGATTGGGTCGTCTATGCCAAGCCACCATTTGGCGGACCAGAACACGTACTCCAGTATTTGGCCCGCTATACGCACCGCGTGGCCATTTCCAACCACCGTCTCGTGTCCCTGGCCGACGGCAAAGTCACATTCCTATGGAAGGATTACGCCCACGGCAGCAAGAAACGCAAAATGACCGTCACTACCGATGAATTCCTGCGTCGGTTCCTGTTGCATGTGTTGCCGCGTGGCTTTGTGCGCATCCGCCATTTCGGCTTTCTGTCCGCACGGCGACGGCGAGAGTCCATTGCCGTCAGCCGTCAGGTGCTGGCGGAGACTCCTCGACCACGATCCCCCACGCTGCCGACAACCCCATCGCCCGTCACCACCTGGCCATGCCCGTGCTGTGGCGGCGCCATGATCATCATCGAGAAACTCACCGCTAAGCAGATCCGCCTGCGATCAGCGGAATGGAAGAACTTAGTTGACAGCTTCGTAATCTCACATCGAAATGCGTATTCCAGCGATGCCGATCACTAATTCCAATCTGATGGCGATCACGATTCCAATCGATGCCGATCACCATCGGAGCGAAGCGACGCTGGACTGTACTTATCATCGTTGAACGGATCGACAGTGCGTCAATCTCCTCGTGTTTGAGCGGGGAGTGGGGTGCGGGGCGAGGGGGCGGCGTTTGAGCCCCCTTGCCCCGCTCAGCACTGGAGAGACCTCGGGGCACGGCGCTCGTTCATGAGTGGTCCTTTCCGGCTTTGTTGCCGTTTCTTGCGACGCATCGATTCGCCCTGGAGTTCGATGCGGTGAGCATTGTGCACCAGACGGTCGAGGATCGAATCGGCGATCGTCGGATCGCCGATCTGCGAGTGCCAGGAGGCGACCGGGAGTTGGCTGGTGAGCAGCACCGAGCGCGCCTGGTAGCGGGTGTCGCAGATCTCGAGGAAGTCGCGGCGCTCGGCTTCGGTCAGCGGCGCCATGGCCCAATCGTCGACGATCAGCACGTCGACGTGGCCGAGCTGGTAGAGATGCTTTGAGTGGCTGCCGTCGGCGCGCGACGCGGCCAGGTCGCGGAACAACTCGGCGGCTTTCAGGAACAGCGCCGTGTAGCCGTCGCGGCAAGCCTTCTGCGCGATCGCCCGCGCCAGCCAGGTTTTGCCGATTCCGGTTGGACCCACCAGAAAGAGGTTCTGGTGGGCTTCGACCCAGGCCGATTGCTGGGTCAGCGAGCGCACGACGGCGCGGTCGAGACCGCGCGGCGTGCGATAGTCGATGTCTTCCACGCAGGCCGGTCCCTGCAGTCGCGCGTTGCGCAGGCGGCGCTCCAGCGCGCGGTTCTGTCGCCAGTCCCATTGACGGTCAATGAGCAGGCCGAGCCGTTCTTCAAAGCTGAGTTGGTGGATGTCGGGCTCCTGCATTTGCTGTTGCAGGGCCTCGGCCATGCCGCGCATGCGCATGGCGCAGAGTTTGTCGATGGTCGGTTGGTTCAGCATGATGAGTCCTCACTAAGTGGTGGATTGGGTGGTGGCGGATCGAAATACTTCGGCCCGCGGATGTTGGGGTGATCGAGTGGCGGCCGTGGGGGCTGGGCCTCGGCCTCTGGCAGAGTGTCGAGATTGCATTTCAGCATGGATTCGATGTTCTTGTAGGAATAAGTCCTGTGCCGCAACGCCCGCTGGGCAACGGCCTCCAGTCGCTGGTGGCCGTACTCGTCGCCGAGCCGAATGACGCCCAGGCAGGTGCGGAATCCTTGCTCGGGATGCGGCTTGGAGGCGAGGATGCGCTCCAGCAGTTCGGCGGTAAGCGGGCCGATCTTCCGGCCCCATTCCACCAGGCGTGAGGGCGTCCACTGCAGGTATCGCTGGTGCGATTTCGGCCGATGCTCATCGAGCGTGGAGGCTTTGTTGGCTGCACGGCTGCGGGCGTGACTGGCCACCCGCACGCCTTTGTGGAAGATCTCCACCGTGGAGGCGGATAAGCGCACCTCAACCGGTTCGTGAACCAGGCGGTAAGGCACGCTGTAGAAGTGGCTGTCGGCGACCACGTGATAGTCGATGTTGACGCGGGCCGTGGCCCAGTCGCCGTACTGATAGCGCTCGGCAGGCAAGGCGCGCAGGGCCGGCTTGTCGAGCGCTTCAAACAGGCTGCGGCGTGTGCCTGCGGCTTTGCGGAACGGTCTGTTGTTGAGGCCAGTGAGCAGTTCCGCGATGGCCTGATTGACTTCGCCGAGCGAGAAGAACTTGCGCTTTCTCAGCGCGGCCATGATCCAGCGCTCCACTACCAGAACTCCGGACTCCACTTTGGCCTTATCGCGAGGCTTCATGCGGCGCGCCGGGATCACCGCCACGCCGTAGTGGGTGGCCATTTCCTCGTAGGTGCGGTTGAGGTCCGGCTCGTAGCGGCAGGCGCGGGTGACGCCGGACTTCAAGTTGTCCGGGACCAGGATTTCCGGCGTGCCGCCGAAGAACTCGAAGGCGCGCAGATGGGCGCCGATCCAGTCGGCGAGACCTTGCGTCCAGGTGGCTTCGGCGTAGGTGTAGCTGCTGGCGCCGAGCACCGCGACGAAGACGGCGGCGGCGCGCACTTCGCCGGTGGCCGGGTCGTGAACCGGGATCGTGTCGCCGGCGTAGTCGACGAAGAGTTTCTCGCCGGCGCGATGCTCGTGGCGCAGCACGACGTCCTGACGCTTCAGCCAACTGCGGTACAGGCCGCAGTAGCGGCTGTAGCCGTAGCCGTTCGGCTGCTTTTCGCGGTACTCCTGCCAGAGCAACTGCAGGGTGAGGTGCTTGTGGGTCTGCAGCTCGCGCCGGATCTCGGCGTAGTCGGGGTCGTCGGTCTTGCGCCAGTTCGGCGCCGGGATCGAGGAAGGCGCCAGCGCGGTTCTCAGCCGGTCCTCGTCCCAATCGGCGATGT
The DNA here is from genome assembly GCA_963792055.1 of uncultured Solibacteraceae bacterium. Classification (GTDB taxonomy): domain Bacteria; phylum Acidobacteriota; class Terriglobia; order Bryobacterales; family Bryobacteraceae; genus Solibacter. The sequence goes on from CAWBUV010000019.1 coordinate 144,256, forward strand.
CCGGCCACTTGAGCCCGGCCGCCGCGGCCATCCGCAGGTAGTCGGAGACAGTAGCTTGGCCGATCTGACAGCTCAGCGGCGATCTGGCGCTGGCTCAACCCGAGACCGGCCAGCCTCAGGACAGTTTTGATCTTGTGCATGGACAACCTCTCTTGCGGCAACCGGGATCCTCCACCTTTCAGGGTGGAGCCCGGTCACCGCTGGATTGCCCAGCGCCGCCAAGCCAAAGTGGCTAGCGCACCGTTCTTAACCGAGCGGCCGAGTGATCGGCATCAGTTTGGAACGGTGATCGCCATCACTTTGGAATGGTGATCGGCATGAGTTTGGAATCGTGATCGCCATCAGTTCGGAACGCTGATCGGCATCGCTCGGAATACGCACTCGGCACTGGAGAGACCCGGCGAGCGTCAGCCGCCGGCTCTATGCACCTCCTCCGCGCTTCTTGCGCATCGAGTCGCCCTTCATCTCAATGCGGTGGGCGTTGTGGACGAGGCGGTCGAGGATGCCGTCGGCGACCGTGGGATCGCCGATCTGCTCGTGCCAGCGAGCCACGGGCAGTTGCGAGGTCAGGATCATTGACCGGGTCTGGCAGCGGTCTTCGCAGATCTCCCAGAAGTCGCGCCGCTCAGTTTCGGTGAGCGGCGCCATGGCCCAGTCGTCGATCACAAACACATCGATGCGACTGAACTTGGCCAGCAGCAGTCGTAGGCTCCCGTCAGCACGAGCGATGGCCAGATCGCGGAATAGCGCCGCGGTGCCCGTGTAGAGT
>CAWBUV010000020.1:0-14006 GCA_963792055.1 uncultured Solibacteraceae bacterium
GTCGTCGTCGGTAATACCCTGATTGAAGTCTTCGTTCGGCTGCGAGGTGGAACTCGCTTGCGGACGCTGTGCGGAGCGAGGCATAGATACCGGCCGGTCATACTCGCCGCCGCCCTCCGGGGGAGCGTCACCGCGACCGCCACCGCCACCCAGCAGGATCAAATTTTGCGCTTCGCAAACCACTTCAGTCGTGTACTTCTTATGCCCTTCCTTATCGTCATAACTGCGGGTTTGCAGACGGCCCTCGACGTAAATCTGTTTGCCCTTCAGCAGGTAGTTGGCGAGGTTCTCGGCGCGCCACATGACGCAACTATGCCAGTCGGTCTCTTCCTTCCACTCGCCCGACTGTTGATCCTTCCAGCGCCGGCTGGTCGCCAGCGTAAACGTGGTGCGGGAAACGCCGCTGGGGGTAAATTTGGTCTCGGCATCCTTGCCGAGGTGACCAAGCAGAACTACTTTATTTACGCTCTTAGATGCCATCTTATCCTGCACTGTAACACACACCGGCTGAGCCGGCAGCTTCTATGCGGAGCCGCAGGCGGAGACCAGCGAGCGCGCCTCATCCCGGGGGAAGAACGGCGAAACCGTGCCGAGCGCGACATCGAGCGATTGCCGCGAGGTCCCGCAGGAACCGCCGGCGACCGCCGCCAGATGACGCCAGGCGCGGGCGTCGGGACGCAGCGCTCCCGTGATTTCGAAACTCAGCGCGCTGGCGAATTCCTCCTCGGCGTGCGCGAAGTCGCGGCGCCGGTAGAGGGCGATGCCGCGGTAAAGGTGAGCGTCGCCGCTGGCCAGGTCGCGGGCTGAGGCGAGCGCCGTGCGGCTGGCCAGATTGTAGTCCGCCAGCGCCGCGTCATTGCGGCCGGCGAGTTCCTTGGCGCGGGCCCGCAGGAAGAGAGCGCGCGCATTGGCGGAATCGATCTGCAGGGAGGCGTCCAGTGTGTTGATGGCGCCGGGAAGATCGCCGGCGAGCAGGCGCGCCCCACCCCAATCGGCCAGGGCGTCGGCATACTGCGGCCGCGGTCCCAGGGATTGCATCAAAGTGGGTTTGCCGGACTGCCATACGGGCTTCCAGCGACTTACGGCGTCGCCGTATTGGGTGGCCGCGGCGGCATAACGTCCGGCGGCGAACTCGCGGCGGCCCTGCACCCAGGCGTTCCAGCCGCTGACTGGAGTTGCGGCGAAGCGGCGGGCCGCGAGATCCAATTGGTTGTCGCGCAGGGCGAACCAGCCCAACCATTCATTGCCGGCAGCCAGCACATCGCTGCAGCGTCCGGGCGACATCAGGTTCGACGTACAGGTGGGGGTGTCGAGCGCGGATGCGAGCTCCTGGCGGGCCGCGTCGGCCGCGGCGCCTTCCGTGCCGGCGTTCAGGCGCGCGATGGCGGCGAAGACGCGCAGAGAGACGGCGACCGGCTCCGGCTGTGTATGCCTGGTAATTTTTATCCGCAACGGCCAGACCTCGATGGCCCGGTCGAAATCCGCCACGGCCGCTTCGGCATGGTGCCGGTCATCGGTGGCGGCCGCTTCAGCCAGCGCGCAGTACGCCTTGCGATAAAACAGCAGCGACCGTTCCTCCGGAAGACTAACGGAAAGAGCGGCGGCTTGCGATTGGATGCAGGCTTCGGCGTCCGGAATGGGCGGCCGGGCCGCCAGTTCGACGCGATCGAAATCAGTTTGCGCTTTTAGCGCCAGGGCCAGTTGACGAACATCGGCCGCGAGCACCAGAGAACTTGCAAGCAGTGTGAGCGCCCATACCCTCATACAAGATTTTTAGCACGTCGAAAACCGTCGTGCAAAAAAATACTCTACTTCGTAAAGATAGTAGCGTCCACATTCATGCCGGGGCGCAGGATCAGGCCGTTGGTCTGGTCGATCAGGATCTTAACCGGAATCCGCTGAACGACTTTCACGAAGTTGCCGGTGGCATTCTCGGGCGGCAGCAGGCTGAGGCGGCTGCCGGTGGCGCTGGCGATGGAATCGACGTGGCCTTCGACCGAACGCGCCATACATGTCCACTTTGATTTCAGCGCGCTGGCCGGCGTGTACACCGGCGAGTTGGGTTTCCTTGAAGTTGGCGGTGACCCAAACGTCCTGCAGGGGGATGATGGTCATCAGGCTCTGGCCGGGCTGGACGATCTGGCCGGGCTCCACCGATTTGCGGGTGACCACACCATCGACAGGCGCTACGAGCGTGGTGTAGCTGAGCTGCAACTCGGCGGCGGCAAGGTTGGCGCGGGCAGCTTCCACGCCGGCGGCGGCGGTGCCGCTCTCGGCGCGGCGCACGTCCACCTGCTTGCGATTGGCCAGCGACGCTTCGACCTGCGCCTGGGCCACGTTGACCTTCGATTGCGCGGCGGCAATGGCGGACTTCTCATGGCCGCGTTCTGTTGCGCCGAAGACACCTGCTCCTGGGCGGCGCGCAGTTCGCTCTCGGCGACGCGGGCGGCGGCCTGGTAGGCGTCGTATTGCAGACTCGAGATCTCGGCCTTGTCGACCAGCGGCTTCATGCGGGCGAGATCGGCCTGGGCGCGCTCGTTGTTGGCCTGGCGGGTGCGCACATTGGCCTGAGCGACGGCGATATCGCTGAACTGGCGGCCTGTTCGTAGGCCAGGCGGGCGCGTTCGAGTTCCGCCATGGCATCGGCGAGCTGGGCGGTGGCGCCCGAGGTGCCGGATTGGGTGGTGCTCGTTGGTCAAGGGCACGACCGTTTGCGCAGTATGCAACTGGCTCTGCGCCTGCACGAGAGCGGCGCGGGCGATATCGACCCGGGCCTGGTAATCGCGCGGATCGATGCGCACCAGGACGTCGCCGGCCTTGACCGGCTGGTTGTCCTTCACCAGCACTTCGATCACGTTGCCGGGGATCTTGGGGGCGATCGCGGTGATGTGCGCGTCCACCTGAGCGTCGTCGCTCGAGACTCGATCGCGGAAGTGGAACCAGGCCCAGACGCCGGCGGCGACTGCCAGAATCAGCATGCCGAGGGCGATGAACTTGACCGGCGAACGCTGCGGCGCCGGCGCCGCGGGCGCGGCCGCAGCCGGACTCTCCGTTTTCGGCAATTGGTCCATCACTTCCGCCATGTTAATTATTACCTTTCCCTCATTTGGATGTCGCAAGCCGAGTGCCAGATACAGCCTGTGTCCCAACCCGCTCATCCGACTGGATTTCTGCATACTTCCCAAACCTTCCGCCAGCCACCGCTGCCGCTATTTCGGCAGCTTCACTCGATCAGGACGCGGTCCGCGCACCGGCGGCGTCTTGCGGATCAGGAACATCAACGGAATGATCACCAGGAACAACATGCCCATCACCCAGAAGGCGTCGGCAAAGGCCAGCATGCTGGACTGCTTCAACAGCGTGCCGTAGATCAGGCCCTGCGCTTGCGCGGCCGCATCGGCGGCAGACGAACCGCCGGCCTGGAGGGCCGTCGTAGTCCTTGCCAGGGCATCGCGATAGGCGGCGTCGTACGGGGTCAGGTGCGAAACCAGCACCGACTGATGAAACTGAGCGCGGCGCGCCAGCATGGTGGTGGTGGCGGCGATGCCGGAACTGCCGCCGATATTGCGCGCCAGATTGTAGAGGCCAGTGGCGTAGTTCATGCGCTCGCGCGGGATCCGCATAAAGGCCACGGTGCTGATGGGCACGAAGAGAAAGGCCAGGCCGAAGCTCTGCACGATGCGACTGCGGACCGCGGTGGCGTAATCCAGTTGCAGAGTGAAGTGCGACATGGCGATCAGCCCCAGCGGCGGACACCATGACGCCGAAGATGACCAGCCAGCGCGCCTGGTAGCGGCGCAGCAGGATGCCGACCAGCGGCATGGCGACGCAGATGACAATTCCGCCGGGCGAGAGCACCATGCCGCTGAGCATGGCGGTATAGCCGAGCAGCGTCTGCAGGAAGAGCGGGAGCAGGGCGGTGCTGCCGTAGAGCACGAAGCCGAGCACCAGCATGGACACCGTGGCTAGCGCGAAATTGCGCTCCTTGAGCACGTGGAAATCGATCACCGGCTGCTTCTGGCGCAGCTCCCAGACCACCACGCCGATCAGGCAGACGACCGTGAGAATGGCGAAGGTGACGATGAAGTTCGAGGAGAACCAGTCATTGCGCTGGCCTTCGTCGAGCACGATTTCGAGCGAGCCCGAGGCCGAGGGCGAGCAGGCCGAAGCCCATGTAGTCCACCTTGAAACCTTTACCGAGGCTACTTGCGCACCAGGTAGGGCGGATCGTGCACCAGCGAGGAGGTCAGCACCAGCGAGAGGATGCCCACCGGGAGATTGATGAAGAAGATCCAGCCCCAACTGAAGTTGTCGGTGATCCAGCCGCCCAGGGTGGGGCCGATGACGGGGGCGACGACGACACCCATGCCGTAGATGGCCATCGCCATGCCCTGCTTTTCGCGCGGGAAGCTCTCCACCAGGATGGCCTGCGAGATGGGCTGCAGCGCGCCGCCGCCGAGCCCCTGCAGGACGCGGAACAAGATCAGCGAGTCCCAGGGTGGGCGCCATGCCGCAGAGCAGACTGCTGACGGTGAAGAGGCCGACGCAGATCATGTAAAAGCGCTTGCGCCCGATCAGCATGGAAAACCAGGCGCCCATGGGGAGAATGATGGCGTTGGCCACCAGGTAGGAGGTCAGCACCCAGGTGGCTTCCTCCGGGGTGGCCGAGAGGCTGCCGGCGATGTGCGGGAGCGCCACGTTGGCGACGCTGGTATCCAGCACCTCCATGAAGGTGGCGAGCATCACCGTGAGGCGATGATCCATGGGTTGATGAGGGGCGGCGCTGACGGCCGGCGCGGAGACGGCGATGGCGGCATTATTTTGCGTAGAGCGCCTCCATCTGCGCCGGTGCTGTGCGCCAGATCGGCGCGCGCCTGGTTATAGCGGTACAAGGCGGCGATCTGGTTGTCGCTGGCGCGCGCCAACACGTCCTGCGCCTGGACTACTTCGACGCTGTTGGTGACACCGGCCTGAAAGCGGTCGCGCGCCTGGTCGACTTCCTGGCGGGCGAGATCGATGCCGAGCCTGGCGACATCCACTTCGCTGCGCGCGCTGGCCAGTTGGGCGACGCGAGGTTTGCACGTCGAGCACGATGCGGTTGCGAATCTCCTGCTCCTGCTGCTTCAACTGGCGGATCTGCGAGTTCCGGCCTGGTGCGCTCGGCCTGTATGCGGCCGCCGGTGAAGAGCGGCACGTCGACGTTGGCCTGAGTAGGTATAGACCGGGATGGCGGTGCTCGAGTTGAGCCCCTGCTCGGCCCAGAAGCCGCTGACCGAGACGCGCGGCAGACGGGCATCGGCGGCGGCCGCGAAGTTCCAGTTCGGCGCGCTGCTCCTCGGCGGGAATCTGCTTGCAGTTCGGGGCGGGCTCTGCAGGCGCGATCCAGGGTCTGATCGGCGTTGACTGCGGGGGTATCGAAGAAGCTGACCGCGTCGGCCAGTTCGACGCGCTGGTGGGATCGAGATTCAGCAGGCGGGCGAGGCCGAAGAGCGAGGTTTCGCAGCTGCGTGCGCGCCACGATCAGGCGCTGCTTTTCGTTCTGCAGCTGCACGTTGGAGCGCAGGGTATCGATGCCGGTGCCGACGCCGTTCTTCTGCAGGTCGGCGGCCTGATCGTAAATGGCCTGCGCCAGATCGACGCGCGATTGGGCGGCCTCCACATCGGCGGCGGCGCGCTGGCTGCCGAGGTATTGCGACACCACCAGCATGCACGCTCTCTTCGCGAACCGTGGTTTCCTGGGCGCGCGAACCGTCGATGCCGGACTGGCTGGCGCGATAGCGGTGCCACGAGCGTGAGGTCGAAGACGGGGGCGTTGAAGTTGGCGCCGAACTGCTCGTACCGGTAGGGCCCGACGTGCTGGGGAAAGCCGGGGAAGCGAGAAGCCGATGGCAGATTCGAGGTTGACGCGGTTGACGGTCTCGCTGGCGCGGCCGTCGACTTGCGGCAGCAGGGCGGAGCGCGCGAAGTTTGCGGTCCTGCTCGCTCTGCGCCACGCCGAGGTTGGCGAGAATTACGCGCGGATTCTGTTTGAGCGCCAAGCTGGACGGCGTCGCGCAGGGTGAGCTTGAGGGGGGCAGGATCTCTGTGCAAAGGCGCCTGCGGCGAGCGCCAGCAGTATCGGAATCCTCAGCTTCATAGCTCGATCGAAATGCACCTGGAGTGCCAAAGATTTTGCGGTAAGTGATTGTTTTCACGTTGATTAGGATGCGGGCCGGGAGACGGACTGCCCATATTTCGTCACTCGGCGCAATGGAGATGGGTTGGGATCGATTGGGTTCGTTGGGTTCATGGCGTAAATGCATGTCATTGAAACGATGATAGTTACTCGATTTGCAACCCAAAACACGATGCCATTTTCTAACCCAAGCCGGAACGCCGGGGGCGGGTTTGAAATCGCGGTGCACAAGTCGAATCATCCTAACCCAACGATATACGGGAGTTAGAGGTCTCAAAATATAAATCGACCTGTTATCAACGAAAAATAGCTCGAAATCACGTGTGAACGGAGAAGAAACCGTCTCCGGATTGAGTGTGCAGACGTACAGAAAGGCCCGTATTGTTCCGGACCCCTCAAAAGAGCTATTGTAAACCGCGATTGTTCATGTATACGGCTGGTAGGTGCGCCGTAACGCAGGCGCCATCGCCACGATTGACGGAAGCGAAGCTAGCGATATGAGAGAGAGCATCAGTGTGTTCTTCCCTGCTTATAACGATGAACACACCATCGAAGGCCTGGTTCGAAAGGCTCTGACGGTCCTTCCGCAGTGCGCCGAGGACTACGAGGTCATCGTGGTGAACGATGGTAGCCGGGACGGCACGGGGACGGTGCTGCAGCGATTATGCGAGGAGTTCCCCGACCAGTTGCGCGTGGTCACTCACGAAAGCAATCGAGGATATGGCGGCGCGCTGCAGAGCGGTTTTGCCGCGGCACGCAAGGATCTGGTGTTTTACACCGATGGCGACGGACAGTATGACCCGTTGGAACTGAGTAGCCTGGTCAAACGCATGGGTCCGCTGACCGGCTTCGTCAACGGGTACAAGCTGGATCGCAGCGATCCCTGGCACCGCGTCGCCATTGGGTGGACATACAACCGGTTCGCCCGCTTTGTTTTCGGAATCCAGATCCGGGACATCGACTGCGATTTCCGGCTGATCCGGCGGAACGTGCTCGACGATATCTCCGTGCATTGCACGAGCGGCACGATCTGTGTGGAGTTAGTGAAGAAGCTGGAGATGTGTCCGTACCTGGTGGAAGAAGTCGGTGTTCACCATTATCCCCGGCGTCATGGGCGCTCTCAATTCTTCCGGCTGCGTTCCCTGCTGATCACGTTCCGGCAACTCGCGGCGCTTTATTTTTCGCTGGTTGTGGCGCCGCAGGTAACTGGCCGCGACGTACGTTCTGCTTGAAAGTGAAGTACGTTCTACTCGAAAAACCTTGGAGGAACTCATGCAGTTTCAGTCGAAGTGGGTCAGGCTGTCGATCTGGATCCCGGTCCTGACGGCTGTACTGAGCGTCGCGGCCTACGGCTGGTCTCTGGCGCTGCCGTTTATTGCCGACGACTACCTGCAGATCACGCTGGGGAGACAATATGGGCCGCCCTGGAAATGGGCGGAACTGGCGGCGGATCCGCTGTACCGGTGCCGGGCGACTTCTCTGGTAGCCACCTGGCTGACGGAACCATGGGCCGGCCTGGATCCGTATTGGTACAACGTGTCGAGCCTGCTGCTGCACATCGTCAACACCTGGCTGGTCTTCTGTCTTGGCGCCTGGAGGCGTATTGGATGGAAGCTCTCGGCGATTGCCGCCTGCTTCTTCGCGGTCTACCACGGGCAACAGGAGGCGGTGGTGTGGTACTCGGCATTGCCCGAGCTGTTGGTTTTTCTCTTCGTGATGGCGTGCGTGCTCTTCTGGATTCTACGGTATGAGCGTCCGGGGCAGGCACGACTTTGGTACGCGGCATCGATGGCGGCTTTCGCACTGGCGCTGGCCTCGAAGGAGTCAGCGGTTGCCGCAGTTGGGTTGCTCGCAATCGTAGAGTTCCGGGAAGCGGGAGACTGGCGGCGGACGGCGCGGCGCCTCGCGCCGTTTGCCGCGCTGGCGATGGTCTACTTTGCGGCGGACTACGCGGGGCGCAATCACAACCAGCACTACGGTGACGGCACGTTTTCACTGTGGGCGCCGTTTTGGGCGACTGTGCCGCGCAGCATGGGACGGATGTTGTGGGTGTGGGGGTGGGTGAGCCTTGCGGCCATGTGGGTGTGGCGAGCGAAATCCCAAGTGGGCCTGGTAGCGACGGCGGCCTGTTGGATGGTCCTGACGCTCCTACCCTATTCCTTCCTGACATATATGCCGGTTGTGCCCAGCCGGCATACCTACCTTGCCGGAGCCGGGCTTTCGCTCATCGTCGCAGCGGGATTTGTGACGCTGCAGGAACAGGCAGGCAAGCGCCGCGGGTTGGTTGCGGCGATCACGCTGCTGATCGTGGTTCATCAATGCGCCTACTTGTGGATTCGAAAGCAGCGGCAATACATTGAACGGGCAGAACCGACGGAGATCCTGGTACAAAGCCTGCGTGACCGGAAAGGTCTGGTGGATGTGTACTGCTTCCCTTATGCGTCGCAGGCGGCAGACCTGGCGGTGAGCCTGCGGATCGGCCCTAGGGTTCAGCTCCGCGTGGCAGGGATGGGACGCCCCGACGTTCCCGGGCCGGGGGCGGTCGACCTGTGTGGAACAGCGCTCGCACGCGCCGCAATGCGTTGAAATCAAAACAGGTCATAATCTCAGCGGGTAACCTGAGGATCGGGACTGTCGTCTCAAAGGCAGGCTGTTAACGGCAAATTCTACCAAGCCGTTCTGCCCGGAGCCGGCCCGGTGAAGACCCTACTCGTCCTAGCACTCGCGACCTGTTGTGCCGGCGCATCTTTGTACGGCCAGTCGATGCGGATCAGCACGGCCCCGGCCGCGCGATATCCCGTGGCCATCGTTGACGGAAACAGCCCAAGCTTGTGGGTGGACGGCGTCCTTCACGTGTATACGTCGACGGGAGATCCCCTGGCGATGAGCGGAGCGGACCTCTTCCATCTTGGTCAAACTGCGTCGCCGGTGGTGACTCCACGGGATCACTATCCAATCTGGATCGAGTCGGCCTGGCGGGATGACGACGGCACGATCTACGCCTGGTATCACCACGAGCCCGGTGGAGTATGTGCCAACAACGGGCTCACGGCGCCCAAAATTGGAGCGCTGGTGTCGACGGATGGAGGGAATACCTTCACCGACCTCGGGATCGTACTCTCCACCGGAGATCCCCTGGATTGCCACGCGGAGAACGGATTCTTCGCGGGCGGCCACGGCGACTTCTCCGTCGTGCTAGATCAGGACCGCCGGTACTTTTATTTCCTTTTCGATAACTACAGCGGCCCGCCGGAACATCAGGGTGTTGTGGTGGCGCGCATGCCGTTCGAGAATCGCGCGGATCCGGTGGGAGCTGTCAGCAAATATCATGACGGCGCCTGGACCGAACCTGGTATCGGAGGGCAGGTCACCCCGATTTTTCCGGTCGCGGTGTCGTGGGAACGCTCCGACACCAACGCGCTTTGGGGGCCCGCGGTTCACTGGAACACTTATCTCCAGTGCTATGCCGTCGTCCTCAACCATACCTGCTGTAAGACGGGGTGGCCTCAAGAGGGAATCTACATTTCGATTACTCCCGACTTAAGCGATCCGGGGCTCTGGTCTACACCTACGCGCATCATGGATGCGAGGAATATCGGTTTTTCGCCCGGCTTCTATCCGCAGATCCTCGGCACCGGCGCTGGTGAAACGGATTCAGTGGCCGGCAAGTTCGCGCGGCTGTACATTAAGGGCATTTCCGAATGGGAGATCGAGTTTTTCCGGGCGGACGAATCCGGCGGGATGCCGATCGTATCCGGCCCTCCGGACCCGCCGGGGGATCCTGCGGATCGGGATCGACTGAGTATCGGCGGAGTCTCCGGCGTGACAGCCATGCGGCAGTTGTCGCGCATTCACTAGCCGGGCTACGGAGCGCGTACCCGGGCGGGCGCCGACCACTGCGCTCTCGCTCGACTGGCTGGTAAACGTTGGGACGGCGCTGGGCCGCCGCGTCCGCGGCGCGGTTTAGTTCACGGGCGGAGTGAAACGGACTATACGAGCCGACTTCAGTGATATCTCAGCGCTTCCATCGCATCGATTCGAGAGGCCCGACGCGCGGGAACGTAACACGCCACGGCCGCGACCATGCCCAGAAGCGTAGGGACCGCCACGAATGTAGCCGGATCGATCGCCCGTACTTCGAACAGGAGGCCAGTCATTAAGCGCGTGGCAGCGGTCGCGGTCAGAATTCCCGCTGCGAGACCGAGCACGACAGGCCACATGCCTTGACGCAGCATCAAGGAACAGACTTGTGTGGGGTTTGCACCTAAGGCAACGCGCAAACCGATTTCAGCGCGGCGCTGCAATACAACATATGAGACCACCCCGAATATGCCCATCGAGGCCAGAACGAGGGCCAGGACTCCGAAGCTCGAAACCAGAACCGCCTGAAACCGGCGCGGTGCTACGGCCTGCGAGACAATGCCCGACATGGTATGAATTTCCGGCACCGGGACTGCTCGATCAACCTTCCAAATCTCTTCGCGAATGGAACGCGTCAGCAAGGCAGCGTCCAATTCAGTGCGCAGGAGCAAATTGAGCTGGGGGCCACCGAACTGGAAATAAGAAACGTAAATCGCAGCCTGTGGATCACGCCCGAGCGTCTCCGTGCGCGCGTCCGCTACGATCCCGATCACGCGAGTCCAACGCTGCTCCGAATCGTGCCGGAATCGCTTACCGATCGGACTCTCTCCCGGCCAGATCTTGCGGGCTGCCGATTCGCTTACCACCGCGACCAATTCCTTCTCTCCGTCATCGGCAAACAGGCGGCCGTCCCGAAGGGCAATGCCCAGGGTTTGAAAATAGCCGGAGCTCACCTGGATCGCGGCTGCAAAATCACCTGTCGACTGATCTTTCCAGAGCGAGCGGTACGCGGGACCGTCCTCTCGCACAATCATGTAGCCGCCCCATTTTTGAATCAGCGGGAGGGCTTCGGAATATCCGACTTGCATCACCCCTGGAATCGAGGAGACACTTCCGAGTACCCGCCGGTAAAACGAGCGTTGCTGTTCGGGTGTGCGGTAGGTCGTGTCCGAGACGCGGAGATCGACGCCAACGATGCTTTGCGTGGCAAAGCCCCGGGGTACGTTCAGGATGCGTTGCAGGCTGCCGAGCAGTAGGCCGGCACTGATGAGGAGCACGGTACTAAGTGCGACTTCAAGGCTAACGAGGACGGCTCGCACGCGGCTGCCCTGCGGTCCCTCAGTCTTACCCCGGTCTCCTGACTGGAGCATTCCCAGTGGGTGCGCCTGTGAGGCGCGCCAGGCCGGAATGAGTCCGAACAGGATTATCGTCAGCAGGCATAAGACGATTGCGCATAGGAGCACATTCCCGTCCAGCGAAGTATCTTCCAATCGTGCCCACTGTAACGGCGCGCGGTGCACGACGAAGTCCATCATCCACAATGCCAGCAGAAGCCCGGAGGCTGTGCCGGCCAGACCGAGCAGCGCGCTTTCAGCGACCGACTGCCCAATCAATTGCCGCCTTGACGCCCCGAGCGCCGCCCGGACCGCCAGTTCCTGCCGCCGGTTGGCTCCACGCACAAGCATCAGATTGGCGACGTTTACACACACAATCAGCAACAAAAGCCCGACTGCACCCAGCATGACCAGAAGCGCTTTCCGTGTATCGCCCACGAGGGTGGTTTCGAGCGACTCGATGACCGGGTGCAACTCGATCATTTCCGGGTGCTCCCGCGTGAGCCGCGCCATGCTAGCTTCGACTTCACTACGCGCCCTCTGAAGAGAGGCGCCCCGCTTCAACCGTGCGATGGACGTATATACCGGATTGGGCTCTCTTCCGGCAAGTTCGGCCGGTCTGAGGCGAATCGGAGTGAACACATCGGCGTGCTCGGGCATCATGCGTAGCCGATCCAACTGGTGTCCCCGAAAGAAGTGGAGGTTCCGAGGAGTGATGCCGACCACGGTATAGGGTTGACCATCGAGAAAGATCCGGGAATCGATGATACGGGGATCAGCGGAAAAATGCCGCCGCCAGAGAGAATCGCTGAGGATCACCACTTCCGGCGCACCGCGTTCCTCTTCAGCGCGCGTGAAACCGCGGCCCAGTTGCGGATTGATCCCCAGAACATCGAAGAGACCCGCGGTGATTCTCACGGTCCCAACCCGTTCCGGGTCGCCAGGTCCGTCCAGATTTCGGGTATTCTTTGTTGCTGTGTAGAGTCCTTCGATCGACTCGATGGATGCCACTTCCTGGCGCCAGCGGAGTAAGTGGATTCCGAGGACTCCGAGTTCCACTCCTTTCGGCAACTCCGTCCTGATCGACACGAGGCGGTCGGCTCCGGGATAGGGCAGGGGCTTGAGGAGGATTGCGTTCACCAAACTGAAGATGGTTAGATTGCCGGCGATACCTACAGCGATCGACCCGATGGCGGCCAACGCGAAGCCGGGCGAAAGCCGCAGGCTGCGTAATGCGTAACGAAGGTCCCTCAGCGACATGATCCCTCCCGAACTGACCAGTGCAGCCCTGCGACAGCTTACCGTAACGGCCTGTGCTTCGATCTGAGTCGAGTAGGCAACTTCGATGCCAATGTTAGGGCGATGAAGAAGATGGGTATCGAAGCTACGTTTGTCTACGGGAGTGTTCGACTGTGGGACGTGAGATCACGGTATCGGACATCGCGGTCTTGCGAAATGATATGGCAAGCTGTCCTGCCGGAGACTCCACGCATGTGCTTCTTAGGGGGTGTCCGTGGATCTCCAAAGAGAACTTGGTGCGATCGTTGAATGGTAGCCGATCACTTCCGGGTGCCCGCCCGGCGGAACCGATGAATGACGTAGTCCACGAGAGCGTAAGGCGCGAGTCCCGCAACCATGCTGAAGGCCCACACGAGCGTGGCGAGCGGCTGAGGTAAACCCTGCGGCCCCGCGACTGCCACTTGCGCGATCGCTATGAGCATCCAAACCAGGTAGATTGGCACAATCAGCACACGCATGGGACCCGCGAGGGTCTGGACAGCTCCGGTTTTGCCCGCCCGATCCAGTCCTGCGACCAGGAAAAAGAGTGCGAGCGAGAGGAGGCCGATTAACAAGAACAAGTGACGGCGGAGTACGTGTCGCACTTCATCCCTTCCTACCCGTATTAAAGCAAATCAGGCAGACCGCGCAACGAGCAGACTTGCGCACGCTGGACTGCGCAGGTGTATACGGAACGCCGATGAACGGGAAGCCCACTTCAAGACCGCTTATCGGACACAGGACCGACCGTCTGAAGTGTGCTCGATCAACGAGGGTCATTTTGATCTCAGATATCCAGGACACACCGCATTCGGAGGTTCGACCTCGGCACGACGGCAGCGCGAAGAGTTTTCGTTGGACAGCAGATCTCGGAGCGCGTATACTACCGGCGGAGCAAATGCCACATGCCACGGCCTATCGTTCCTGGTGCGCTCCGGTTCGGTGTGCTCCTCCTTCTCGGTCTGTCGCGCGCCAGTGCGGATCTACTTCCAGTCGGCCCCGGTGACTTCTCCGGCAGCGAGACAGTCATCACATTCGACGGGTTAACGCCGGGTGAGGCGGTTGCCGCGAATTATGTGGGGCACGGCGTCTTCTTTGGATCGGCTTGTTCGGCGCGGTCGATGCGAACACAGCCACCAACTCTTCCGGCGGTCCGCCGGTAACTCCCGTAGAGGTCGACTTCCTCGAATCGCAGACGCGAGTGGGCTTCGATTTGAGTGTGACGTCGCCAGCCCTACTCGAACTCTTTGCGATCGACGGGCTCGGGAACCTGACCAACTCGGTTCCCTTCCTGATCGGTCCCGTTCCGTCGTTCGTGGGTGTGGAACTCGACTCCGGGATCGAGCAGTTATGGATCA